>OZ242358.1:0-5180620 GCA_965208835.1 Candidatus Latescibacterota bacterium | reverse complement strand
GAGAAAGTAACCTGGATTCGTCATTTTTCGGGGACGTTAATTCAAACATGTGCCAGTTAGTAAAGGCGATTAGACTGCGGATTAACAGGATACACCTGGACACTGGATGTAAACGGAAAAAATGTCCTACCTAATTACCACTTCGGCCCGATTCGAAAAGTTCCGTCGCGGTGCCGCGTTGCGGTTATTGCGGAATTAAGGGTAATATCTTCCAGGAGTATAAAATGGACGAAGAACGCGCGACGTTCGGAGGGGGATGCTTCTGGTGCGTAGAGGCATTCTATCAGGACCTGAAAGGCGTGCTGGAAGTGGTCTCGGGATATGCGGGAGGATCGGTTCCGAATCCGACCTACCAGGAGGTGTGCCAGGGGACCACGGGACATGCCGAGGTGGTACAGATCCGATTCGAACCGGAGACGGTTTCCTTCCGGGACCTGCTGGACGTGTTCTGGCGCACCCACGACCCCACAACGTTGAACCGCCAGGGTGCGGACGTGGGCACGCAGTACCGGTCGGTGATATTCTATCACGACGATGCCCAGCGGGCGGAAGCGGTCCAATCCATGTCGGAGACGGACGCGTCGGAACTTTGGAAGGATCCTATCGTGACCGAGATTTCGCCGATGGCTGAATTCTACCGGGCCGAAGATTACCATCAGAACTACTATCGTTCGAATCGCGCCCAACCCTACTGCATCTTTGTGATCGACCCGAAGATGCAGTGGTTCAGGGACGCGTTTCAGGGACGGCTGAAGACGGGGTAACTGCATGGCCGGCGTTCGATATGGATTCAGGCTGGGGGTGACGTCGGCGCTGCCCGCGGATCTCGGGCGTATTCCGATGTCGGTGGAGATAGATTTCGGTCGCATGGTACGGGAGGCCGAAGCCACCGGCCGGTTCGATCCGAATTCCATCGAGGTTGTGGATCTAACCTCAGGACAGCCGGTCGCGTTCGCCAGGACCGAGGACTTCGCCTATGGCGACAGGGGCAGAATCGAGTGGGTGATTGAAGACCCGGACCATACGGATTATGAAATCCGATTTCGCACGCTGCCGGAAAGGCAGCCGCTGCAGCCGCAGAAGTACACACCTATGGTCGGCGTAGGCGATCTTCTGCGATATAACGCCGGGGTCCCGCGCCCGATTACGCTCGCGCATTCCATGCGGCTCGTTGATGTCACCGGCGACGGCCGCGCCGATCTGGCGGGGTGCTGGAATTATTACTATCGACCGGGGTCGCCCGTCAGCGGCATTGTCTGTTATCCCCGCGTGGGTCCGGATGAGGACCTCACGTTCGGAGATCTTGCCCGGTTGCGCTACGTTGAGAAGCGAGGATCCCGCGAACTCAAGCACTTCCCGGCCGTTTACGCCGAAGCGGATTTCTCCGATCTGAACGGCAACGGGCTGCCCGATATCGTGTACGCGGGGATGCGTGATACCGGGGTAACGGTCTACCTCAATTCAGGAGAACGAGACGGGGGCGGGCTGCCCGTCTTCGTGAAGGATATCGAGATTCCGGCGCCGGTGGCCCAGAACGGGGGCATCTGCATCGTGGATCTCAACGGGAACGGCGTTCCCGACCTGGTGGTAAACGGACACTATATCAGGAACCTGAATCCGGACGGCTGGCCGTTCAGGGCCGCCGAGGCGGTCGATCTTCAGGCCGGGAAACAGCTCGCGTTCCTGGATCTCGACGGCGACGGATTGCCGGACGTCATGGCCACGCCCGCTGGCGGGTGTGACCATACGCTGAGATGGCGGAAGAATCTGGGAGGAGAACCGCCCCGGTTCGGACCGGAGCAGCAGCTGGGAGACCTGGAGCAGGGATCCTGCAGCCGGATCAGCACGGTAACGGACGGCCGGCGGAGCGGGATTCTGGTGCAGCACAACGCGTTTCAGAATCTCTCATTCTACGAACGGGTTGGAACGCGCGGCGGCCATCCTCGATTCGAACACCGGGGAAGGGCCCTTTCTATTTCTGCCGTGATGTCATTGAGCGATCAGGCGTGGCCTTGTTCGTGCGACTGGAATGGCGACGGAGTCTCCGATCTCGTCATCGGCGGGGGTTACGGTTGGCCGCGTGTGGTTATCAATAGCGGGAGCAATGAGCGGCCGGCCTGGAAGGAGCCGGAACTGATTTATTCAGAGGGCCAACCGATCCAGGTGCTGCGCGATGAGATTCTGCACAGCAACCACTGGCACAATATGGGATATCCCTATCCCGTATTCGTGGATTGGGACGGCGACGGCCTGCCGGACCTGATGCTCCCGAACGAAACGAACCGGATTGTCTGGTATCGGAATATCGGCACGCGTGAAGAACCCAGGTTTGGAGCTCGCCGTTTTCTGGAAGTGGATGGATTCCCGGATTCCGATGGTCTGAGGGCGGAGTCGGGCAGGGAGGCCGCCGACGGGACCCTGACCAACAGTCCCTATCCCTACGATGCGCGTGCGCCGTTTTTCTGGCGGACCGGCGCGGCGTTCGCGGACTGGAACGGCGACGGGATGATGGACTTTATCGCGCACGACCATACACGAAAAGCAACGCTGTTCGTTCAATATCGGGACGAGCAGGGCTCCCGAAGACTGAAACGGGATGACCACGTGCGGCTCGTGGACGGGCGGAAGATCGACGATTCCATCGTGGGCCGGATGAAACACTGGACAGAGTCGTTCCGCGCCGTGGATTGGGACGGGGATGGATTGATCGACCTGGTGTATAACGTCGCGGGGACGGGAAAGATCTACCTGCTGCGCAACGTGGGTTCGTTGGATGCTCCGGTGTTCGACCTGCCGAGAGAATTCAGGTGCTACGGCGAGGAGATCGCGTTTACGGTTCACGGCCCGAACGCGTGGCCGGGTGATTTCAACGGCGACGGGAAACCCGATCTCCTGGGGTGTGTCGAGTGGAGCGTATATCCGTTTTACTGTCACGCGGCCCTGGAGATGGAGCGTCACCCGACGTACCGGATGGGGACAATGAGGAGCTTGTAGCATCCGGAAAACCGGGTTTTCGACAACCGGATTGTCTGCCCGGTTCAATCCGGCGTCGATGATTCGACGATGGCCTGCTCCCTAGCGGAGGCAAGCGCACGGTAGCAGAAATCCGCGGCCTGCCACGGGTCGTACCCGGGCCGGCTCCAGATCATGGCGCTCACCTCCGCGCCAACGGGTACTTCGGTTCCGGCATCGAGCAGGGTCTTGAAGTATTCGTTGAGGTCAAGGCTTCCTTCGCCCGGCAACAGGAAGGTCACGGCGCCGTCGTTCATATACCCGTCTTTGATGTGGATGTGGACGGTGTCGGGCAGGCAGAGGTCGGCGGCGTGCCTGAGGTCGATGCCCTGCACGTGAAAGTGGCTGTGGTCGAAGTGGATTTTCAGATTGGGATGACCGGTGTTCTCCATGAGCCACGCCGCTTTTTCGGGAGTGTCCAGGATTGCGCCGACGTGCGGTTCCACGGCCAGGATGACGTGATGTTCGGCTGCGAGATCCGCAAGTTCCATCAGGTCGGCAGCGACGGATTCCCTGTCGGTATTCCAATTCGTCAGGGGACCGCTCACCGTGGTCGTGATGATGGCGGGATTGCCGTCGAAATTCAAGTCTTCGGCGAGGATGCAGTTTCGGACAAAACCGGCTCGCATCGCCTGCCGGTCGCTGTCCCGGGCGCACGTGGAAACCGGGCCGAAAAGGGCCGGTGGCGGAAAGCCGAGATCCCGCAGGGTGTCGGCAAGTCTGCGCCTCGTGTTCAGATTTAGCTTTCGTGGCGCCGTGGGCCATGCGTCGCCGATGGCGATTTCGATAGCGTCGTAGCCGATCGCGCGAATTCTCGGCAGGGCTTCGAAGACGTCCACCTTCTGCGTGGCATAGGTGCTGAAACCGATCGGGATCATATAGAAACCCTATAAAGGAAGAAGGTAGAAGGAAAAAGGTAGAAGTAATGCGGTAAGACGGTAGAGATGAGGAAATCGGGTAGACGCAAGACGTAAGACGGTAGATGAGATCATTGCCGGGTATGTTATTCCTCGTTGCCTTTGGCACGAGAAGAATCCTCACAAGGCAGGCTATCTCTCCATTCTCCCGGCTTACGTCTTCCCGTCCTTTGAAGAAAATCGAACACGACCCTTGTGTCAAGCGGTGCTGAAGCAGGTGGGCGCTGAATTCCGACAAAAGAGACCGATATGGACCGGATCAACCTGGGACTGGTAGGGTGCGGCGGTATGGGAACGAGACACCTTTATGGTCTCCGTTCGCTCGCACAGACGCCGTTCAACAGGATCGACTTGAGGGCGTTGTGCGACATCAATCCGGAGAATGCCGGGATGGCTGCCGCAGAGGCCGAAAAATTGCTGGGGGCGGAACCCGCGATCTTTACGGATCTGGAGGCAATGGCAGCAGCGATGCCGGAACTGGATGCCGTCGACGTGGTGACCGATCCCGCCGTGCATCATGAGGTCGCTTGCGAAGCGCTGAATCTGGGCCTGCACGTGATGGTGGAAAAACCGATGGCGATTACCGTTCGGGCCTGTCACATGATGATCCGGGCGGCGGAGCGGAACGGACGCGTGTTATCGGTGGCGGAAAACTACCGGCGGGATCCCTCCGCAAGGCTGGCGCACCACATCGTGTCCAGCGGCGCGATCGGGACACCGTACATGGGTCTGTTTCACGAAGTGAGCGAGGGGGACCGGATTTTCATCACGCCGTGGCGCCACCTCAAGACTCGCGGCGGGCCTCTGGTGGACATGGGGGTCCACTTTGCCGACCTGATCCGTTATCAGTTGGGCGATATCCACGAAGTGTACGGTGACGTACGGCTGGTGGAGCCCGTACGGCGGAAGGCCGATACGATGTGGAGGCCCTATGAGTTTTACCAGAAACAATACGAAGACATGGCGCCTGAAGTCCCGGCCGACGCGGAGGATTCGTCGGTGGCGGTGTTTCGCATGGCCGGAGGCGCCACGGTGAGCTGGGTGGTTGGACTGGGCGGGTACGGGGGTTGCAGTACGCAGTTGATTTTGGGTACTGAGGGGTGCATCGAGGGTTACGGGACCCGTGGCGGCAGGGTTCGGATGCGTCGGGGGCGCGGCGATTTCCAGGAACAGGAAGAAATGCTGGCACAGGCGGAGGGCTTTGAACAGGATGCGCTGGCCGCCCATTTCTTTCCCGGCGGGATGACGGCAGCGGATCGCGAGGTCGACTGGAAGCTTCTCGCTATGGAGTATTACGAGTTTGGCGAGGCCATCGCGGAGGGCATGGAAGTAGAAGTGGACGGAACGGAGGGAATGAAGGACGTAGCGGCCGTCTACGCGGTATTGGAGTCGGCCAGAGCGGGTCGGGCGGTAAAGATTGCGGAGGTGGAAAGTGGCGAAATCGACGCCTATCAGGCGGAGATAGACAGGGCACTGGGCATTGTATGAAAGGAGTGTAAAATGCCGGAAGAGCGGCCAAACGTGGTGTTGATCATGACCGATCAGCAGCGAGGGGATTGCGTGGGCCTGGATCCCAATGCGCCGGAGGGCCTGCAGACGCCCAATATGGACTGGCTGGGCGGTACGGGGGCGTTTTTCGGGCGCGGTTACTCTGAGTGTCCCAGCTGTATCCCCGCAAGGCGATCTCTCATGACCGGCACGGCGCCGGCGTCGAATGGCGTGGTGGGGTTTCAGGGAACGGAGTGGCATCCGCAGCATACGCTCGCCGGAGAACTGTCCAGGGCGGGATATCAGTCGGAAATGATCGGAAAGCTGCACCTGTCGCCAATGCGCAAGCGGTATGGATTCGAGCACATGCAGCTGGCGGACGCCACGCGGGGGCGGGAGAACGACTACGTGGACTGGCTGCGGGAACATCACGGACGCACGGAGGTGGATCCGGGGATGGCCCACGGAATTTCGGCAAACGGATGGGTGGGACGACCGCACCATCTGCCCGAAGAGCAGATGCATACGTTCTGGTGCGTGGACCGGGCAATGGCGTTTCTTAAGAAGCGGGATCCATCCACGCCGTTCTTTCTCAATCTCTCCTTCATCGATCCCCATCCGCCGTTGACGCCGCCAGGGGTCTACTATGACCGCTATATCAATCGCACATTGCCGGAACCGGTCGTGGGAGATTGGGCTGCGCGGTTCGACGCACCACCGAAGGGTCTGGATCCGGACGCTTCGGAGATCTGTCTGAGTGCCCACGATATGCAGTGCGCGCGCGCGGCGTACTACGGGATGGTGAATTTCATCGACGATCAGATCGGGAGGTTGATTCAGTTCGAGAGGGGGCTGCTGAACGACTGCCTTGTCATCTTCACGTCGGACCACGGAGAGATGCTCGGGGACCACCACCTGTTCCGGAAAACGTGGCCGTTCGAGGCTTCAGCGCGGGTGCCGTTTCTGATTCGGCCGCCGCGGAGTTGGGGAGCGCCCGAGTCGGTGACGTGCCGAACGCCGGTGGGGCTGCAGGACATCATGCCGACAATTCTGGATGCGTGCGGCCTGGAGGTGCCGGAAACGTGCACGGGCAGGAGCCTGGTGCCGGTGGTGTGCGGCGAATCGGATGGCGTACGCGACGTGTTGCACGGCGAACACTCGGGGTGTTACGCGTACGAGCATGGAAATCACTTTGTGACGGACGGTCGCCACAAGTACGTCTGGTTCACGCAGACGGGCCGGGAACACCTGTTCGACCTGGACGAGAACCCGCACGAACTTCGCGACCTGTCGATGGCGGAAGGTTCGGATGAACTGCTGTCCCCATGGCGGAAGCGATTGATCCGGTTTCTCGAGGGTCGGCCGGAGGGATTCACCGACGGCGACAGGTTGATTGTGGGACGTGAACACCGGTCGGTGATGCCGGGGTATGAGCCCACGGAGATGTTTCCGTTTCTGTAGGCCGCAATCGCGCCTGACCGGCGTCTATTCAAATATGAAAGGGAAACCACCGGCGCCACTTGTTTCCCGGACCGCGGGGTTCTGTTTGTCCCGGTCCGTCACGGGAGCTATATTTCGACGACGGTTTCTGGCCGGTGTCTATCGCGGTTCGTCACCCGGGCCGTGCTCATTGACGTGTCGCACAAAGGAAAGGAGAAGCTACGCATGGATTCGTTCAAACGCATCGTTGGCGTCTATCTCATTATCGTCGCGGCCGTGGTGGCAATCCATACGGTCGTAGAACCCCTGTATTATACTTCCACCGAAGCCAGTCCATACAGCCCGCATTGGAGCAAATTCAACGCGCTCATGGTGCTGGCAATCGTCTTGGGCGTGATCTTCGGATATATTCGCAAGCGCGACGCCGGCGGTGAAGGCGGCGGCGCTTCCGTAACACGCGAATATCTCGAAGCCAACGTCCAGTTCTACGGCCTTCTGTTTGTCGGCATTCTCTTCTTCTGGAACTTCTTCAACCTCCACAGTCCCGGATTCACCGCCATTGCTATGGAAACGGTTTCCGCGGTGTGGATTGTGATCGACGCCGCCCTGCCGTTGCTCCTGGCCGCAATGGGCTTCTCCATGCTCAGAGCCCGGGAATAAGCTCCGGTGAATCGTAATCGGATCGCGGGGCCGCAACCTGGTGCATTCGCGAGAAGAAAGAACAAGCCGTCAGTCGGCCTGAATCGAAGACTGACGGCTTTGCAGTTGCCGGTTGCGGAATTGATGACAGGCAGCGAGCTTAGATCGCCGGTTCAACGATTCTTGTCACGCGCGATCAGCAAGTCCGCAGGGATGCCCAGGTTTTCGGTGAGGCGCCTGATCTGCCGAATGGACAGGGTTCGCCTGCCGTTGTAGAATTCGGAAACGCGGCTTCTCCCACCAAGCCATTCGGCGAGATCCGTTCGCGAGAGTCCTTTCTGTTCCAGCATGAACTCCACGATCTCCTTGGGCTCCAACGTTTCATCGAGGGGAATCCGGACGTCTTCGTAAGCCTGTACCAGAACGGAAAGAAACTCCAGGCGCTCGTATGCTTCTGAACCCGGTTCGGGATCGGCATCCAACAGGCCGTCGATTTCACATACGGCCGCGTCGTATTCGGCTTCGTTTCGCAACACATGTGGTTTTGAGAAGTCCAGCAAACTGGTCATATCCAACGCCTTTGCAGGTTGTTTATAAGTCGCCAATTCGAGATCTTCTGTTGTATTCTTCGTGTGTAAGCACGTGTCGGATGTAGATCCTCCCGAGGTCGTACCGCATATCGACAATCAGCCTGTATTTGTTGCCTCCGATGTTGAAAATCGTTCGCGTTCCTCCGAGGAAACTCGCAGAAGGAAAGTCACGTCGAACTTCGTAGGGGCTGAGATAGCTTTTTGACCTTACGATGGCCAGCCAGGCTTTCAGGGGCCTCTGGGAATCCGAATGCTTTCTCCAGAATTCCAGGAGTCTCTTGCGTGTGATAACGTGCATGGTTGATTACCTTGATACGCAGTGCCTATGTTCCCAATATGGTAACTTCAGGATAAAATGTCAAGAGATCATTCCTGGCTTTTCAGGTCGATCGCGAACCGGGACGCTGGATAAGCAGGCCGGCGACGATGAGAATCAGCCCGATCGGGGTGGACGGCAGGATTGCTTCGCCGACAAGGAAATGGATGAAGAACAGGGAGACGAATGGAGAGATGAAGATCAGGTTGGCAACTCTGGCCGTTGTCTCCGAGAGGCGTAAGGCGATGAGCCAGAACACAAAGGCGATGCCCATTTCGACGATGCCGACGTACGCGGCGCCCATCAGGCCGTTGAGACTGGATATACGGATTTCCGAGAAGAGCAGACAAAGGACGAATATGAATGGCAGGGCAAACGTGAAGTTCAGGAAAAGGCCTACGACCACGTCCCGGTCATCACGCGTGTTGTAGATCCAGTACAGGGCCCAGACGATCGTGCTGGCGAGGGCCAGTGTCACGCCGAGCGGATCAGACAGCCCGAAGTCCAGGAGGTTGCCGCGCGTGGAGATGACCAGGACGCCGGAATAACACACGAACCCGGCGAGGATTTCCCGCGGTCTGATGCGTTGTCTCAATAGAGGAATGGACAGGAGCGAGAGTGTGATCGCCCAGGTGTAGTTCAGGGGCTGAGCTTCCTGAGCAGGCAGAAGATCGTAAGCCTTGAACAGGATCACGTAGTAGAGGCACGGGTTGAGCAGACCCAGCAGGAGGGACTTCAGGTATTGTCGCTTTGAGTACGAGAAGATCAGGCTTCTTTTGCCCTGGATTGCGACAATGAGCGCCAGGGTGAAGGCGGACGCCAGGCTTGCATAGAAAAGAAGCTGCAGGGGGTCCAGGTATCGAAGGGTGATCTTGAAGGCGGAGGCGACGGTCGACCAGAGAAGAACCGTGGCTATGGCGAAGAGGTAGGCTTTATTCTGGTCGCGCATGGATGCCGAGACGGGGGCAACCACAAGGGTTGCCCCTACACGGTAGGGGAAATGCGATTTGGATTCAAATCATAATGAATGAAGGAAATTGTAGGGGCGCCCCTTGTGGGCGCCCGCTTCTCGCTGACTGCTGATAGCTGATCGCTGTTTTTTTATTCCTTCTCCACCTTATCCAGTTTCCGTTCGTAGGAAAGGTCGATTTCGGCGCGGATGTTGTCCACGGGTTTCCGGTGGTCTATTCGTCTTACCTCGGGGCGCGTGAGGTTCGTCCGCACTTTGTGTGAAATGACGATGCCGCGGGTGGCGTCGATGACCCAGGTGCCCTGGCCTTCTCCGGTACCGTCGACGACCAGGTGAAGAGAGCCAATATTGAGAATGGCTTTGAAACGGACATTTCTGTCTTCCTCAAGCGTGACGACTTTATTGCCCTTCTTCGTGGTGACGTTTTTCACTTTGTAAGTACTCTTGACTTCGACCACGGCTTCGTCATCCAGAACCAGGATCGGCGTTTTGAAGTTCGTTTCGCCGGTCCAGGTGTCACCGGGGCCGACCGGGTTCTGCGGAAATACCGGGTGAAGTTCGGGCGACCAGACCTGCAACAGGTCCGTGAGGATGTCCGGGCGGTTGAGTTCTCGCGGGGATTTATCGCTTGTGTGCCGCTGAACCGTTCCGTCCGGCGAGAGAAACCACGTGAGTTCCCAGTCGTCCAACTGCTCCAGCGTATATGGGAACTGGTCGTGCGTGAGACGTTTGTTCTCGAAGAAAAAGCCGTTGACGGCCTTGCTGACCTTTGCGACAAGGCGGGTGGCTTTCTCTTCGGATTCACCATCCGCACCGGCATGGACAATTTCCCGGCTTCGCCACTCGCCTCTGATCTCGCCGGAGGTAAATCCGCGCCTGGTGCGTCCCGGCACGATCACTTCCGAGCGGTCGCTCTTGAAGGCCACGGAATATTTGTGCTTATACTTGACGGTGCGTCCGTCCGGATACGTGACGTGAAGGGTGACTTTCTCCCTGGCATGCATGGATGCACCGATCGAAAATAGAACGGCGAGACACAGGAACGAAGAGGTGCACGGAGATTTCATGTTGCGTCCTCCTTTGTGAGCGATCAGTTTATTACTTGAAGAGGAGCCCGAAATAAAAAAACGGGCTGAAGAGCTTTTTCTTGGGAACGGCGTTGGCGATCATGCCGGTGATGAGATCGCTGATCTGTTGATTCCGCGCTGCTTTTTGAATGACGAGGTTGAGCAGGGGACGCCAGCGGCCCAGATCCTGCAGGCGCTTGCTGGTTCTGAGTTCGTCGCCAATTGCATCCCAGAGTCGGTCTTCGTATCGTTTCAGGAAGGCTTCGCTGAAGTTATTCGCCGATTTGGCTTCCGCGGCGACCTGCGTTGCGAAACGCGCGGCGTAAAGGGCGTTTCCGATGCCCTCCCCCGTGAAGGGGTCGATCAGCCCGGCGGCGTCGCCCAGCAGCATGAACCCGTTGCCATAGCTCTTCCTGCGGATGCTGCCAATGGGCAGATTCCATCCGATGGGTTCTTCCATGGCCCGCGCATCGGCAAACCGCCGGTCGAAAGGCGGGCGGCTGATCACCTGCTGCAGCGCGTCCTTCAGATTGACCTTGCGGCGCTTGAGGCTGCTGTGTAGCATGCCGATGCCGACGTTCGCATAGCCGTTCTCAAGGGGGAAGGCCCAGAAGTACCCCGGCAGGACTTCGTTGACGAAGTGCAGTTCAATCTGGTCCTTCAGTCCCGTCACGTTTTCGTAGTAGCAACGCAGTGCAACAACCCAGTGACGGCCGTCGTGGCGATATTGCCCGGTCCGCCGCGCGACGATGGAATTGAAGCCGTCGCATCCCAGGACCAGGTTGGCGCGGTAAGTCTGCTGCTGTCCGTTGGCGCTTCCGGTTACACCACTGACGGTCCCATTCTGCCGAACCAGGTCTTTAACCGTAAATCCCTCGATGCATGCGTCGACACTGTTTCGGGCTTCCTGGAAGAGAAAGGCGTCAAAAACCGTCCGGCGGATGACAAATCCCTCCATGGGGATATTCCGCCCGGTACCGATGTCGTGAAGGGTATGCCGCTCCAGGTCGATCCAGGCATCCACGTGATCGGGGCTGCTGAAAACGATCTTGTTGATAAGCGCTCCGGGCAGGTCCCGGGTCTTTTCGAGAAGGCCGAGTTCGAGCAGAATGGCTACGGCTTTCCCCGACAGGGCGTCGCCGCAGATCTTGTCTCTTGGAAAAGTGGACTTGTCCAGGAGAAGGGTCTTGAGACCGTGCCGCGACGCGTACAGTGCTGCGGCGGCGCCCGCCGGGCCCGCGCCGACGATTATGACATCATAGGTGGTTCGTTGAGGATCCGGCATAGCAGTCCGATGATAAAGTCGCTCTGCATGCGAGGCCGAGCGATTGTGGACGAGGACAAGGCGTGCGACCGAGTCCCATCCTTCGATTCGGCGAGGGAGCGCAACGCAGTATTTCGACCGCAAGGGCCGGCCGCAGCCCGGATGGACTTTATTGTCGGGCTGAATAGGTCTCAGAAGCACAAGGGCGGAATAGATTCATCACGAGGTACGTTTTAACATATCCTTATCGGGTGCACGCGTCAAGCGAGAAAACCGTCCCGCACACAGCAGGAGGGTCCGGAAGTTGAGCCGGAGACAAGCGCGAAAATCAAAGCGGCAACGCCACATCGGAATCCGGCAACCCGCGACCGTCGCAGCCGCGTTCCTGGGTCTCCACGTTCTTCTCGCCTACTGGCGTCCCAATCCCTTCTGGGGCGCTGACCTTCTCTACTATTATCCTGATTCGCTGCGGGCTGTTTTCATCCTGCTCGCGATACTCGCTTTCGTTCCGTGCGTTCGGGCACGGGTTCACGCTCTCGTCGCGGCGCTTCCCGACGCACTCTGGGGCAAAGGCGTCCTGACCTGGATCGTCCGCACGCTGTTCATTCTGCTGGCTCTTGCCGGATTCATGGCGTTGCAGTCGGCGCGGCACCTCCTGGGCGACGGCTATCTCTATTTGCGGGAACTGGAGGCCGGCATGACAGAGCGCGTCGACCGGGCGCCGCTCACCTTCGCTCTGATTCGACTCCTGCATGACGCAGGCGCCGCGCTCTGGCGAACCGCCGAAAACACGTACCGTGTCTACAGCTATGCTTCCGGCCTTCTCTATCTGGTGCTGGCTTTCGCCACGGCCGGCGCCCTCGGAAGGAACGGCCGTGAGAAATCCGTGGTATTCGCCTTCCTTCTCACCGGTGGATACGTGCAGCTCTTCTTCGGATACGTGGAGAACTATGCTTTCTATATGCCGGCCAGTCTGCTGTATCTGCTGGCGGGTCTTCGGAGTCTGGAAGGCCGGGCGCCCCTCTATGTGCCCGCGCTGGTGCTGGGACTGCTCGTTCCGTTCCACTTTCTGTTTGTTCTCTTTGCGCCCTCCCTGCTCATCCTCGGGTACTGCGGATATCGGCGCCGCGAGACGTCGATGCCGCGATGGAAAAACGTCGCGGACAAACTGGCCGCGATTTGCAGTGCCCCGCTGGCCACCCTGCTCGTCTTCTGGATCGCCGGCTTCGACTTCGGCGCCTTTCTGGAGCGGACCGGTGGGAAACACCACATTCTCCCGCTGTTTGCCGATCCGGGCTTTCACGTGCCCTACAGCATCGCCTCCGTCTCCCATCTGCTGGATTTTGTCAATCTGCAGATCCTGTCGGCCCCCGCAGCGGCGATGGCGGTGTTTCTGTTCGGTGGAAAGGACTGTCGTCACCATTCATTCCTGCTTTCGGCCGCCGCGGTCCCACTCTTCTTCACGTTTATTGCAAACCCTGAAATCGGCGCCTTCAGAGATTGGGACATCCTGGCGCTTCCGGCCCTGCCGCTCACACTCTGGGCCGCCGCGGCGCTGCTGGAACGCCGTCGTCAGGACGAGCGGACCCACCGAAGCGTCTCTGTCATTTGCGCGGCCGCCGCCCTGCACACCCTGCTGTGGATAGGCCTGAACGCCAACCCCGCGGCCGCCGAGACCCGATACGTACACCTCATGGGCAGGCTGAACGGGCATGCCGCATCCTACGGATGGGAGACACTCGGAACGTACTACCGGCTGCGGGGGAAGACGGTACCCGCGCTGAACGCCTATAAGCGTGCGCTGGATGCGAATCCGCAGAATCCGCGCCACTGGTTGTCCGTGGGAATCATTTATTGCGACCTCGGTCGGCCGGATCGCGGGATCGAACACCTCAGGAAGGCAACGGAAATCCAGCCCGACCTGGCTGAGGCGCATATCAATCTGGGTACTGCATACCTGGGCGCAGGGCGGCACGCGGCCGCGATAGACCACCTCAGGAAAGCGGTTGAACTCCAGCCGCAAGGCGCGCTCGGGCTTGTCAATCTCGGCGCCGCCTACAACGAGGCGGGAAGATACAACGAAGCCCTGGACCCGCTCAGGAAAGCGCTTGAACGACAACCCGGACACCCGGGCGCGCACGTTAATATAGGCGCGTCATTCCATGGCCTGGGACGGTACGAAGAGGCCGTTGAGCACCTCGAGACCGCGCTCGAGCTGCAACCCGCCCTGGCCAACGCTCAGACTTACCTGAACATTGGCGGGACCTACCACAATATGGGTCAGTTTGAAAAGGCGATCCCGTACCTTCAGAAAGCCATTCAGATCAACCCCCGGCTCACGAACGCCTACTTCAACCTGGGCCTGGCCTATGGCGCGCTGAATCGATTGGAGGAAGCAAGAGCCAACCTTCGAAGGGTGCTGGAACTGAATCCAAACGATCCCCAGGCGTCCGTTATCAGGCAGTTGCTGAGAGAAAACCGTTAGACGGTAGAGGGAAGCCGGTAGAAGAAATGCGGGGAGACGGTAGAGGTGAGACGGGAGAAGAAGCCCTTGCCAATATGTTCCTCCGACTAGCCTGCGGCGTGAGAAGAAACCTTGCAAGGCAGGCAATCTCTACCCTCTCCCGTCTACCTTCTCACCAGGTGGTGGGGCGGGGGGTGGTTCTCTACCGTCTCCCGGCTTACGTCTACCCGCTCTTTGGTTTTGGCTGACAGCTGCTTTTCCCGACATCGGTGACGACATTGGAACGGATCTATTTCATCTCAGACGTCCATATAGGAGCGCCCGACCTGGATGGCAGCGCTCGCGAGCGGGAAGACGTCCTGATCGACTTCCTGAAATCCATCCGGCGCGACGCGCGGGCGTTATACATCGTCGGCGACCTCTTTGACTTCTGGTTCGAGTACCGCACGACGATCCCTTCAAATGGCGCACGAATCCTGTTCGAACTGTACAACCTTGTGGACGCGGGCGTTCGCGTGATCTACCTGCCGGGGAATCACGACCTGTGGCCGGGCGAATACTTCTCCGGCCAACTTGGCGTTGAACTGCCGGGCGGCCCGATCACGGTTACCCACCAGGACCTCAGGATCCACATTGCCCACGGAGACGAAATCCGGACCGACTGGCGGTTCCGCCTCAGCCGGGGCATTCTGAAAAACCGGTTCTGCGTGGCCCTGTTCAGATTACTTCATCCGGACCTCGGGGCCGTCCTCGCCAGGTACACCTCCCGGCTGTCAGAGTACCGGATCCGAAGGCGGGGCTCCGGTAACCGGGACATTCTCTACAGGGCCGCACGGGAAAAATTCGCTCAGGGCGTCGACATCGTCATCCACGGCCACTACCACTTCACGCTCCACGCCCGCGTGGGAGGTTCCCCAGGCGATCGGGCAGTCACGGAGATGCGTCCCGGGGACCACAAAGATGCCCGAAGCGAACGCACAGGCGAACTGGTCGTTCTGGGCGACTGGATCCAGCAATGCACTTATGCGGTATTGGAAAATGGCGGAATTCGGCTGGAAAAATGGGAAGAGGGCGCATTATCAGAGCAGGCGATCCCGATCGAAGAAAGGGATTCGTGAGATGGCGATGCGACAGCGACCCAATCAGACTCAAGCGTGCGATCCGCGCCGGACGTCTCTATGATTCTCTCAATTGACCAGGGCACCACCGGGACGACCGTGCTCGTCATCAACAGCGGAGGCGAAATCGTCGGCCGCGCCTACGCGGAGTTCAACCAGATCTATCCTCAACCCGGGTGGGTTTCTCACAATGCGGATGAAATCTGGCGCTCCACCTGCGCGGTGATCGCCGACGCGATCAGGAACTCGGGCATCCGCCCGTGCGAGGTTGCGGGTATCGGGATCGCCAACCAGCGGGAAACCACGGTCATCTGGGACCGTCGCACCGGAGAACCGGTGCACGACGCCATCGTGTGGCAGTGCCGCCGGACCGCCGACATTTGCCGGCGCTACCGGGAGCAGGGCCTGGAAGAGATGGTCCGAATGAAGACCGGGCTTGTGATCGACGCCTACTTTTCCGCGACCAAAATCGTCTGGTTAATGGAAAACGTAGCCCGGCTCCGTCGCCGGGCGGAGGCCGGCGACGTCTGCTTTGGCACGATCGACGCCTACCTCCTCTACCGGCTCACCGGGGGCGCCGTTCACGCGACGGACCTGACCAATGCCTCCCGCACCATGTGTTTCAATATCCATTCGCGCGAATGGGAACCGGACCTTCTCGACGCGTTCAACATCCCCCGGGCTATTCTCCCTGAGGTTCATCGCTCGGCCCATGTGTTCGGAACCACCCGGGGCGCGGGTCCGCTGCCGGAAGGGATCCCCATTGCCGGTATCGCAGGAGACCAACAGGCGGCGCTCTTCGGGCAGCGCGGCGTATCCGAGGGTGACGTAAAGAACACGTACGGTACCGGCTGCTTCGCCCTGTTCCACACGGGCTCGGAAGCGTTTCCGTCGCGGAATGGCCTGCTCACCACGCTTGCATGCGATTCCCGCGGCCGTCCCTCATTCGCCCTTGAGGGCTCCGTCTTCAGCGCCGGCTCGGCCGTCCAATGGTTGCGCGACGGTCTCGGTCTGATCGCGAATGCGTCCGAAACCGAAGCGCTCGCGCGATCGGTTCCGGACAATGGCGGCGTCTATCTCGTCCCCGCCTTCACCGGCCTCGGCGCGCCGTACTGGGATCCGGACGCACGCGGGACGATCGTCGGCATCAACCGGGGTACCGAACGCGCCCACATCGCCCGCGCCGCCCTCGAATCCATCGCGTACCAGAGCGCCGCGCTGGTGGATGCCATGACCGCCGACACGGGGCGTCCCGTCGCCGGCATGAGGGTTGACGGTGGCGCCTCCGCCAACGACTTCCTCATGCAATTCCAGGCCGATATTCTCGATACGCCGGTGATCCGCCCCCGCCACACCGAGACCACCGCCCTGGGCGCCGCCATGCTCGCGGGGCTTGCGACCGGTTTCTGGATGGGCCCTGACGCACTTTCAGATCTCAATCCACCGGAACGCACCTTCGAACCTGCCATGCCAAAGAAAAAGCGCGACGCCCTGCTGAATCGCTGGCGTCACGCCGTTCGAACCGCCCGCCACCACGGGAATCCGGAAAATCCGGAAGAGGGGAGACGGTAGACGGTAGAAGAAATCCTTGCCCGGTATGTTATTCCTCCTTGCCTCCGGCACGAGAAGAAACCTCACAAGGCAGGCAATCTCTCCCCTCTCCCGTCTTACGTCTACCCGCCTTTATTCGTCCGTCACGCATCCCTCGGACGCCGTGGTCACGGTCTTGATGTATTTGTAGAGCGTCCCCTGCGAGGCTTTGTACGGAGGCGCGGTCCACGCCGCACGCCGCTCGGCCAGTTCCACGTCGCTCAGGTCCACGCTGATCTCGTTGGCTTCCGCGTCGATTGTAATCACGTCCCCATTCTCGACAAGGGCGATCGTGCCGCCCTCCTGCGCTTCGGGCGTGATGTGCCCGACGACGAAACCGTGCGATCCACCCGAGAACCGTCCGTCCGTAATCAAGGCGACGTCATTGCCAAGGCCTGCGCCCATGATTACCGACGTTGGCGTGAGCATCTCCGGCATGCCCGGCCCGCCCGTGGGTCCCTCGTAACGGATGACCACCACGCATCCCTTCTTCACTTCGTTTCGTTCGACGGCGCCAAGCAGGTCCTCCTCCCGGTCGAAAACCGCCGCGGGACCGGAGAACCGCACCCCTTCTTTCCCAGTGATCTTGGCCACCGCGCCCTCCGACGCCAGGTTTCCCCGCAGGATGCGCAGATGCCCCGTGGTCTTGATCGGACGGTCCACGGGCCGCACCACCTCCTGTCCCTCGTCCAGGCCAGGCAACTCCGCGAGGTTTTCAGCAATCGTCCGGCCGGTTACAGTCAGGCAGTCTCCATTCAGGAAGCCGTTCTCCAGCAGAACCTTCATCGCGCCGGGCGTTCCGCCAACGTTGTGCAGATCCTCCATCACATACAGCCCGCTGGGCTTGAAGTCCGCCAACAACGGCACCCGGTCGCTCACTGCCTGGAAATCGTCGATGGTCAAGGACACGCCAACGGACTTTGCGATTGCGACCATGTGCAGCACCGCGTTGGTCGACCCGCCGAGCGCCATCACCACGACCATTGCGTTCTCGAATGCCTCTCGGGTCATAATGTCCCGTGGCTTGATATCCTGCTCGAGCAGATTGCGGATGGCCGCGCCGGCTTGGAAGCACTCTTCCAGCTTGCCTTTGTCCACTGCCGGCGTCGAAGAACTGTAGGGCAGCGACATCCCCATCGCCTCGATGGCGGACGCCATCGTATTCGCGGTGTACATCCCGCCGCAGGCTCCGGCGCCGGGACAGGAATGCTGCACAACGTCCTTCCGACCCGCTTCGTCCAGTTCGCCCGCCAGGTACTCACCGTAACTCTGAAAAGCCGACACGATATCGAGTTTCTTGTGGTCGCGAATTCCGGGCTTGATCGTACCTCCATAGATCATCAATGACGGCCGGTTCAGCCGCCCCATCGCCATCACACACCCGGGCATGTTCTTGTCGCAGCCTGGCAGGGAAATATTGGCGTCGTACCACTGCGCGCCCATTACCGTTTCAATCGAATCCGCGATAAGGTCCCGCGACTGGAGCGAAAAGCTCATGCCCTCCGTGCCCATGGAGATCCCGTCGCTCACGCCAATCGTGTTGAATCGCATGCCCAGAAGACCGGCAGCGTCCACGCCCTGCTTCACCTTCGCCGCCAGATCCAGCAGGTGCATATTGCACGTATTGCCCTCGTACCACATGCTGGCGATGCCGATCTGCGCCTTGTCCATGTCCGCTTCGGTCATTCCCGTTCCGTACAACATCGCCTGGGACGCGCCCTGGGACTTCACCTGCGTAATCCGCGAACTGTACTTGTTCAGCGCCATGGTTTTCCTTTCTCGTTTATCCGACTGAAGCCGTCTTGTCCGCGTGCCAGGATTTTTTCCGGCTTGTTTTCATTCATTCCGGATTTAATTTAATCGAATGCGGAACACCGGTCAACAACGGGAAGGCAAGCTGTCAGCTATCAGCCGTCAGCAATCAGCTTAAGACCAAAGGCGAAAACCACACTGCAGGAAGACAAGCTGTCAGCCGTCAGCTATCAGCCTTAAGCTCAAAACCAAGAGCGAAAACCGCACTGCAAAATTTCTGTACCGACGCAATCTCCGCACGGGGTCTCGCTATCGGATAGGAATTCGGATTCCGAACGCGATGCCACTCGAGAGGACTACCGGAGCAGGGCGCGTTGTTCCGTCCCGCACTGATTTGCGTTATCCGCCGGTGTTGGCAGGCCATCGTATGGGGTGAGTTCTGTGAGGGTATTCGCGCTGTGCATAAGGCAGGCCCCGCGCCCAGCGGCGACTCTTGGTTCCTTTTGGTCGCTTCAAAAGGAACACGCCGTAGGCAGGGAATTTGGGGAAAAGGGGTTTTTGAATTTGGTGTTTGCTCTCAGCCCACCACTGAAAGCCGGGGAGAGAGGTCTGCGGGGGGCGTGGAGTGGTAGGTTTTGATTTTGCCTTTCGTTTCTGTGTTTAGCTGATAGCTGACGGCTGACAGCTGATAGCCAGGTCGCTGGGTTGGCCGCTGCCCGTCGACTGGTGGCCGTCGGATTCCCCCTTTCCGACCATCGATGTTCCTGTTGAGGCTACGCGGTGATGGCAGGCGTCTGGGCCGTGCAGCTCATCGCCTCGCCGTTGTGGCTGCGCCGGTACCGCTTCGGGCCTGTAGAGTGGGCATGGCGTTCGCTCACCTACCGGACGCGGCAGCCGATGAGGCGAAGCCCGGCGCCCGGGCGGTGACCGCCAGCGTACCTGATCTTGCGATTTATATCCGGCAAGTCTGGTGTACATTTTCAGGAAAAGAAACTTGCCGGCCTTGACGGGGAAAGTCTACCGGGGTATATTTCGTCCTGCAATCCAAATTTAGCCTGTTGAAAGGGAATCAGAATGAACGAAGTCGAAACCAGAGTTACGGATCTTGACAGCCGCCAGGCCAGACTCGAAGGCGTCATTGAGCAGATCAATGAACGGCTCAACAGCATTGACAGACGATTGGATGGCCAGCAGCAATGGTTGCGATGGATTGTCGGGATCCAGATCACATCCTTTGTTACACTTGGCAGTCTTATACTCACCGTCGTCTTGAAAGTCTTCTCCTGACGTTTCCCCAGGTTTTCGTTGAATCTGAATTGTTCCCGCCAGTTTTCCGCCTTCCAATTACCTGTTCCTCTGCTAATACGCACTCTTCCTGTCAGACGTTCCGATACGGTATTCCGCGCTTTTCGGGATTCTCGGGCGGACAAAGCCACGTCGTGATCCGTCGTTTCTTCCGTACAGAAACGGAAGTCGAGTCGACGAACACCCTTCCCATATCCGTCCGCGTCAACGCCCATTGAATGGGGCGAAGCCACCGCCCGCGCCTGACGGCTTGCGCCCGGGCATTCGGGACGAACAACGTCTCTCCGTTTAAACCCCCGGGGAGGCGTTTCTCGTATCACTACACCGCCACACGCCTCCCCTCGATTACGACGCCTCGTTTCACGCGGCAGCCTCTCACTTGGCATTGCCGAACCGGCACGGGTACTCAGTATGGCGCTATGTGCAATTTTGCGTGCCCGTCTCATGCGCATCAGGTTGAATTTACACCATTCTTGCAATCAGGAAAGGGAACGGAAAGACCAGGGTCTCAATCTAACAAAACGGCTGCCTGAGTCTCAATCAACAACCGCCGGGGGAAAAATGGAGGCGCGTGTGAGACGGATTTTATCGATGGTTTTTTGTGTATCGGCGTTGAGCTTCAGTACGCAGGCCTACGGGCTCGGGTCGGTACGCGGCACGGTGCGCGACGCCACAGACGGTGAAACATTGCCGAATGCCAACGTCGTGATCGACAGTCTGAACATCGGGGTGTCCACGGATAAGTCCGGTTACTTTGTTATCGGGAATCTCCCGCCGGGCGGACACGTCATTTCCGCGAGCTTCATAGGTTACACCAGTCGATCCGTCGACGTCGTCATTGAGTCGGTCGAGACCGCGAGGGTGGTGATCGAGCTGGATCCCGTGGAGTTGACGATTGACGAAATAGAAGTCGTAGGAGACCGCGTCGCGACGACAGAGTTGACACCGGTTAGCGCGTTCGGCACCCGCGTCACCGAACTGGCGCGCATTCCAACGGTGGGGCAGCCCGATCTGATGCGTGGCATTCAGCTTCTTCCCGGAGTTCAGGCAGGCAATGAGAATTCCGCGGGGCTGTACGTTCGGGGGGGCACGCCCGGACAGAATCTGATTCTCCTCGACGACGTGGTCGTCTATAACCCGAACCACCTGTTCGGCTTCTTCAGCACGTTTAATCCCGATGCGCTGAAGGACGTGACATTAATCAAGGGCACATTTCCCGCGCGGTACGGCGACCGGCTGTCGAGCGTACTCGATATTACGAACCTCGACGGCAACCGGAAATCTCTGGATGCCAGAGGATCCATGGACCTCATCAGCGCGGGTCTGACGATCGAAGGACCCGTGGGCGATCGCGGATCCTGGATGCTGTCAGGTCGACGTACCTACCAGGAGGTCCTGGAGTCGCCGCTTTTCAGCCACTTGGTAGACGAGATGTTCAGCACCCGGATAGGCACGATTTCGGCGAGCCCTGGCGCTGGCGGCGGGCCGCCCCGATTCGGCGGCGGCGGGTTTGGCGGCGGGCGGTTTGGAGGGACGAGATTCAACTTTCAACAGCAGACAGGCGACTTCGATCAGGACTACGGATTCTACGATACGAATTTCAAGCTGAACCTGGACGTGTCGGACAATAACAGCATTTCCATCAGCGGCTACGCGGGCCGTGACGCGCTGGATCTATCCCTGCCGTCGTTTCGCCAGCAGACGCGAGAACAACTCATGGACTGGGGCAACCAGATCGCGCGGTTCAAATGGCAGCGCATCTACGCCGACAACCTGATCGGCAACGTCCAGATTTCGGCAAGCCGATACATCTCGAATTTCGACGTCGCGACGAACCAGAACGCCGATCAGGCGGGGCAAGGTGGAGAGGGCCGCCAGGGGCGTGGATTCGGGCTGAATCGCAACAACGAGCTGAACGACGTCACGGCGAAGGCGACGTTCGACCTCTATTCGGGCCCCTATCACACCACGCGTTTCGGCGCCCAACTCACGGCCTACGACGCCTTTTACCGGCAGGGTGTGGGCGATTCGATCCGTACGGGAATCAATACCGCGTCGCTGTACCAGACGGGCTACCTCGAGCATGTGATGCGCCTGGGTCGTCTGGAACTGACGCCCGGGATTCGCGTGAGTCACTTCAACAGCGGCGATTATACCCGATGGTCGCCGCGCGCGACGGGACTGTTCCAACTCGATGAGAAGTTCGCGTTCAAGGGCGGCTGGGGCATTTACCACCAGTTCGTCAACCTGATTTCGATAGAAGCCAACACGTACACGACGGATATGTGGCTGCCGGTGGACGAGACCCTGACGCCGGGCAAAGCCGTTCACAGCGCATTCGGCCTCATGTTGACGCCAAACGAAGGATGGCAGGTCGATCTGGAGTATTATCACAAGGAACTCGAGGACCTCGTGGAATTCCAGTCTCAGGTGCGTCTTGACGACTCCACACCCCTCTCCGACCTGTTTGTGACGGGATCGGGCACATCCTACGGCGGAGAGATCCTGCTTCGGAAGACGGAAGGGCGCCTGAAGGGTTGGATCGGATACACCCTGAGCAAAACGGAGCACACATTTGCGGACCTGAATCATGGCGAACCGTTTCCGCCAAAGTACGATCGACGTCATGACCTTTCCCTGGTGACCGACTATTACGTGGGCAGAGGCTGGAACCTAAACTTGAACTGGGTATATGGCACAGGACAGGCCTATACGATCCCGGAGGCGCGTTATGAGGTGCAACAGCCTACAGGACAGACCATACCCTACGTCCATGTTTCGGAAAAGAACGCCTACCGGCTGCCGGCCTATCATCGGCTCGATCTTGGCGTCACGCGTGAAATAAACCTGGGCGGCGTCGAAGGGGAGCTGGTGTTCAGCGTGTTCAATGTCTACAACCGGCGTAACGTGTGGTATCGCTCGTTCGATGCGACCGAGCCGGAAGTTCTGGTACAGGATGTGTTATTACAGCCCATTTTGCCGAGTGTCGGTCTACGATTCAACATGTAGGACGGCCGGCGGAGGGAATTTATATGATCAATTTGCGTTTGATTCTGTGTGCGGTTGTTGGTCTTGGGTCCGGCGCGTGCAGTACGTCGCCGACAGAGTCGCTGGGGGAATTCAAAGAGACGATTCTTATCGAAGGCTATCTTCAAGCGGGAAGCAACGTCTCCGATTTATTCGTGGGCACGACGATGCCGCTTTCGAGCGAATACGATCGCGACGCCAGCGCGCTTTCCGATGCAGGCGTCACGATAACGGTGGACGGCGTAACGCATTCTCTATCATCCGTACCGGACAAGCCAGGCACCTACCATCAGCCGGACCTGGTCGTCCAACCGGGAAAAACCTACCATCTGTCGGTCACGACGGGGTTGGGGACGGCGACCGCGCAGACGACCGTGCCGTTCCCGCCGATGGCTTCGGGGGCGCCCGTGGTTTACGTCGGCGGCGATCCGTATCGTGTGACGTGGGAAGGCGAGACAAATGGCGGTTATGTCACGTCAAGGCAGGCTTTGGAACTTCTGGAGCGAATTCCACCGGAGAGCCAGTTCGGAGGCGGGCGGTTTGGCGGCGGCTTCGGCGGTGCGATTGACACTACAGGATTCGGCGCACTGAGGGACAGTATCGCCAGGGCGGACCAATGGCGGTTCCTGCAAGGGCAATCCCAGACGTTGAATCCCCTTCAGTTTTCCTATTATGGATCCTATTCGTTTCTGGTCTTTTCCCTGGACGAGAATTACGGAGACTTTCTGATCTCGAGCCAGCAGGACGGGGCCACGCTCGACGAACCTCGATTTCATATCGAGGGCGGAATCGGGTTATTCGCATCCATGGCCGCGGATTCCGTCCTCTTTCGTGTAGAATGACGAGTCGCCCGCGGGACCGGAAGCAGGCGAACGCTCTCGAATCTGCGTCCGGTCCGGTGGAACCTGTGTATCCGGATTGCAGCGCCCGGCTTGACAGGGAAGTCCAGCCGGGCTATATTTTCACCTGCCCGGGCGACCAGGCTGCCCGGGACAGAACACTCGTGTGGGGGCGACCTGGATTCGACGGGGGTGGAGAGGCGATGGCTGCGTGTCGAGGTCCCATGTCCTCGTTAAACTGTGGGAACACTCTATAATTGCGGACGATACGTACGCAATGGCTGCGTAACTAAAACGCAGTCCGTTCCGACGGGCTTCGCCCGCAGGGCCCGACCGGAGCGCCGACTTATGCGGGCTGGCTCGCGGACCTCCGTTCGAGGGTCCGTGAGCGAGAGTTGATTGAACTGGCGTGCCGGCAACCCCGTTTACCGGGGCGCCCGCACGTGAGATTCAAAAGGTAAACTACACACGTAGACGCTGTCGTTGATCTGCTTTCGGACGCGGGTTCGATTCCCGCCGCCTCCACCAGAAAACCATCAGATTGCATTCTACCAGTCAAACGAACGGAAAATAGGACGAAGAGTCACATCAGGGCTACTGGTGCAATGGACGGAAACGACAACGGAGGATGAAATGGGAGTTGTCGATGTCGCAATGAGGTTGATTGAGCGGGTCAGACGTGGCGAGCGTCCTGAAGACGTGATTCAAGAAGATATGGAAGACCCTTTTCTGGCGCGGTCTTTGCAGATAGATGAAGACATTCGTACCGTGAAAAACCGTCCGTTGTCGCAGGAGGAACAGCGGCGGTTTATTGCAAGGATAAAGCCTGGCAGGTAGTGCGCGGAAATCGGGGTCATCAGGAGCAGACAAAGCCAGAAAACTCGGAGGAGTCGGTATATCAGGAAGTTATCATATACCGGCGTGTTTCACGGTTTATTGAGCGTAAGGTGCAACCGAATGTGGGAAGTCGCGTTCTTGAGGCGATAGAAGGTCTCAAAGACCCTGTGAATAGACGGAGATCTATCAAGATACAGGGTCGTCCTCCGAATGATCCGATGTTCAGGATTGATAAGGGTGCTTACAGGATCTACTACAAGCGGATTGAGGGGAAAGTTCATGTGGTAGAGATGGAAAATCGGCAAAGTGCGTATGACAAGACGCGGAGAGAGGAAAGAAGAATGTCCGGCATTCGATGATTTCTTCGTTGAAAAAGCGAGATTTAATCATACTGACGCCCCGGCACAACCCGTTTGCCGGGGCGTCGTCGCGTCATATTCATAGGTTTAGGGCCAAACTTGCAACATCCCCGCACCATTCCCATCGGTCTAACCCTCGTCGATATGCGGCTTCTATTCCGGACTTCAGCGCTATTTCAACAATGCGACGGTTTTTTCTATCCCTGCAGATGAAGTCTTGACCGATAAGTGCCGTTCACATTTGACAGTTCATTAATTCGCGCTTATATTCGTGCGCTTTCGGCCAGGCGATTTCAGGGGTAAGCCGGACCCACCGTTGGGCAGCACCTGAAAGAAGATCGACGTCCTTTACGCGCCTCCGGTACCCCCGGGGGCGTATTTCGTGTTGACCATGAGCCATCAAGACTTGGTTTCCGTCATTATTCCGACTCACTGCTGACCAAGATAGCTTGAAAAAGACGATCTTGGATGCGCAAGTACCTGGTTCTCTTGACAGTCGCTTCGAAGTGCCAATGCAGATCCCCCTCTTTTGGCCGCGGCAGTCCAAGACTGAAACTGATTTCGGACCGGCGTGGTTGGCATTCCCGGGAGCGAGGGCATCCTGCCCTCGAGATCAGATAACTCGTCGCACGCGGTGTTTTCCGAGAACCGGTGTCGGTTTGAATGGACGCGTCAGACTCTCGGCGCGATTGTCGGTAGGTGACGCGAAATTCGAGGGTAGGATCCCCTCGCTCCGGTTACAGGTGGATCATGTCGTGGTAGCGGTTGGATTAAACGATTTTGGACAGATGAGCTTTGCAGCGGGTGATTAACGGTGATAAAGCTTGTCATTCATTGGTGGCTCCTTTGAACACGTCAATTGCAAGTACGGTCTTGTTCGCCCTTACGAATTTCTTCAGCTTCTTCATCGTCGACGCTGGCACCGGTGAAATATGGAAAAAAGTCGAGCAGATTCTCGCGGAGGATCAGGGGCTGATGGTACTCGACGGCATCGAGAAGGTTCCGGCGAGGTACGAAGGGAACGAACGCCCTGTCTACGGGGACTGGCTGGTTCTCCACGCGTTTTCTGAGCCCGCAACGCTGAACCCGTACAAAAAGGTGGACTATGGCTCTCATAGAATCCTGGAGAACATGCTCGAGCCTTTGCTGTATAGAGAGAACGCGCCGCCATACCAATTCAAGGGAAAACTGGCCGTCGCTTATCCGGCGGTGTCCCCGGACAAGCTTTCGTATACATTCGACATTAGGGAAGACGCCCGTTTTTCGGACGGCAGGCCGGTGACCGCGGCGGACGTCTTGTTCAGCTTCAAGGTGATCAAGAATCCGGAGGTCCAGTTATCCGGATACATGCGAAGCGGGTTCAAGGACCTCAAAGCGGTCCGGTTGGAAGGACCCTACAGGATCACGTTTGTCTACGGCGAACCGTATTTCTATAATGCGATCAACATCGGACGAAGGTGGATCCTGCCGAAACACTACTACGACCCGGACGGGTTGATGGATGGCGTATCCATCGAGACGCTCATCGACGGTACGTGGGAGGCAGGTCAGCAGGCCGACCTGGTGCGGCGTTTCGCGGAGCGGTTCAACAGGGATTTCAACCGCCGCGTACTGGGGTCCGGCCCCTACGTGCTCGTATCCTCAGTCGAAGATGCGGCGTCAACCGGGAAGACCGTTCTGGACCGTGACCCGAACTATTGGGGAAGCGGCAGGAAGGACCTTCCACCTTCCGGTTTCGTCGATAAATTGGTTTTCAAAGTGGTCGTCAATCCGGATGCCGCGTTTATCGAACTGACCAATGGAAATCTGGACGTTTTGAACATGTATCCCCTGCCGTTCAAGGAGAAAAGCTGGTCGCCTGAATTTACGTCGCGTTTTCTCAAGGTCATCCGATACGCCAGCGGTATCAACTACATCATCTGGAACAACACCCATCCGATTTTTCGCGATACACGGGTCCGCAGGGCGATGACGCATCTGACGCCGCGCAAGAGCATTATTCGAGATTTGATCCATGGACTCGGGGTTACCATCGACGGACCGGTGCATATGACCCGTCCGGAATATTACGCCGGCCTGGAACCGCTCCAATACGACCGCGATCATGCGGTCTCGTTGCTTCAGGCGGCAGGCTGGTTCGATACAGACGGCGACGGCGTTCTGGATCGGGTTGTGGACGGTGACCAGACCGCATTCAGGTTTGAATTCCTGGTACCGGCAGGATCTCAACTCAGCAAGGACATCGGCCTGGTTCTGCAAGACGAACTGGCGGACGTGGGAATCGACTGCAACGTACGCGAAATCGACTATTCCATTTACCTCAAGCGGTTGCGAAAGCGGGAGATCGAGGCGTTATTCTCCGGCGGAGGAAGCCATCCGGCGGTGCCTCTCGACCTCTATTCGAGTTGGCATTCGTCGCAGGTGGAGGACGGCGGGAATTATTCGTGTTTCGAGAATGAAGAGGCGGATCGGATACTGAAACGGTATCGCCGTACGTTTGACACTGAACGGCGGATTTCACTCTACCGCAGGCTCCAGGAAATCCTGCACGAGGAGCAGCCGTATACGTTTCTTTTTGTGGGCCGTGGGGTAACGGCGTACAGCCGGCGGTTTCGAGGAGTAAATTGGTATCCGTCGGGATGGACCGACTTTCTGGAATGGTGGGTGAAACCGGCGGAACGGCGGTACCCGGAGTAATTGTTGATCGGCAACCTGACCGGGCGTCTCGACCTCGATGGATACCAGGTCAGTTTCAACTGGCGCGGCTTCGCGTTGCTCAGCCACAACCAAATCGGTGGCAGGGAACGCGCGCGCCGGTCTGATCGTCCAATCACTCCCCCCTTGAGGGGGAGTCGCAGAAGCCGAGCTGTCCCCTGAGCGGTTGTCCTGAGCCTCCGGTCCCTGAGCTTGTCGAAGGGCCGAAGGAGTGTCGAAGGGCCGGTGACGGCTGATGCGGTGGGGGGATGACAACACCATACGGTATGCGAGCAGCATTTTCTGAGTATGTACGCATCTTGCGTTGAAGTCTTATTGTAAGGTCTAAAAGCTGTCGGCTCTCAGCCATCATCTGTCAGACCGCCCATCCCCCGGCCGATACGGTGAGGGTTCGAAGGGGTTGAATGCTCATCGTTGATTGGATTCTCGAACCATACAGTTCCCTATTCTCGACGGTCACAATTGCGTGGGCACTTGCGACAAATCCATGATGGGTAATTAGAGAGAACGTGAACGATTTTGGTATCGTGTACGCAGGAGAATTTTCGCCGGGTTAACTATGTCCGAGTTAAACGCTGGAACGGTTGTCGACGGGCGTTACGAGATTCTTGATGCGATTGGCAGCGGTGGGCTGGGTACCGTATACCGTGCGCGCGACGTGAACGATGACGCAACGGTAGCGCTGAAGATGTTGAATATCGTGGGAGACGAGGCGCAGCGGAGATTCCTGAGGGAGTTCAATATTCTCTCCAGAATCCGGCATGCGCGGATTGTCCGTTCCCACAGGTGGGGACTACACGCGGGGAAGCCGTATTTTTCCATGGATTATATCCGGGGCCGCCCCCTATCCGACCTGATCGCCAGCGTGGAAGACCTCGAGAGGCTGAGAACGGTATGGCTCCTTCCCCTCATCCGGCAGATCGGAGATGGGCTGGCGTATATCCACGAACAGGGTGTGGTGCACCGGGACCTGAAGCCTTCGAATATTATGATTTCCGAGTTTGAAGGCGAACTTGAGGTCTCGATTCTGGATCTGGGTCTGGCCCGTTTTCGGGAGTCCGCGGAACAGCGTGTGACGCCGCCGGGCAGACCGACCGGGACCGTGGAGTACATGTCGCCCGAACAGATTCGTGCGCGGCGAACGGATCAGCGGTCGGACCTGTATTCTCTGGGTGTCGTGCTATACGAAATTCTCACCGGGAGACCGCCCTTCACGGGCGAGAATCCGGCTTCGGTGATGTTCCAGCATTTGAGAGACCTGCCCCCACCGCCGCGCCCGTCTACCGGCGGTGCTTTCTCCCCGATCGAAGAATCAGTCATGAAACTGCTGGAGAAGGAGCCCATCGATCGCTACAGTTCCGTAGGGAGCCTGTTGCACGATCTCATGGAAGAGGAGGAAGCCGGGTCCGATCAGGAGCGCGGCGACGATTCTTTCAGTCCACCTCACGTCGAGGGCACAAGGGACGCTCCCGTTCTGCAGCCTCAATTTCAGGGGCGAGAACGTGAGATGAAGGCGTTACGGGAGATCCTGAGAGAAACCGGTCACGGGACGGGGCGCGTGGTGCTGGTGAGCGGAGAGGCCGGTATCGGGAAGTCCCAGGTCCTGGAAGAGTTTCAGGCCGATGCCCGCGTTCAGGGAATGCGCGTTCTCACCGGGCGTTGCTATGAAAACGGCGGCACTCCATTCGGTCCATTCCTGGAAGCCCTGCGCGACATTGCGGAACAGCCGGGCATGCAGGCGTCGGATCTGGAAGCATCCGTCAGGCGAGTCCTAACGCTAATCGAAAGGCCGGCGCCCGCCGATCAGCCGGATCCGTACCCGGCAATGGAGACTATGTCAGAATTATTCGACGACCTGAGCCGGGAAACGCCCACCCTTGTATGCATTGAAGACCTGCAGTGGGCCGACGACCTGACCCTGCGGTTCCTCGGCTTTATGAGCAGAGGTCCTGATCCAGTGCCCCTCGTCTTCGGGCTCGCCTGCCGCAAGGTGGGCGAAGACCCGTTGCCCCGGGGAATTGACGACCTGACTAGAGGGCCTGACGCAACCGGCGTTTTGCATCTTCAACTCGAGCCTCTCGGAATGGAGGAAACGGGGAATCTGGCAGCGTCCCTGATTGGCGAGCAGGCGGTCCCCGACGCGGAAGCTCGCAGGATTTTCGCGGAGACCGGGGGAAACCCTCTGTTTGTCGTCGAAATGATCCGCGGTTCGGTTGAAGAAGGTTTGATTTGGAGGGATTCGGCCGGCGGGTGGAGATGGCCGGAGTCCAGGGAATGGCCGATGCCTTCGGGCATTGTGCAGGCCATCGAGTTGCGCCTGGAACGGCTTCGTTCGGCCCAAAGGCAGGCGCTGGAATATGCCTCTATCTTTCGCGGCGCGTTTTCATTCGGCCTGATTGCAGAGGTCTGGCGCGAAGACGAACTGCAGTTGTTGGAGACGCTGGAGGGACACGTTCGCCTGGGCCTCTTGAAGGATCTGCAGGACCGAGAGGGACGGTATCGTTTTTCTCATGGATTGATTCAACGGGCGGTTTATGACGGCATATCCGAGAACAGACGTACGTTACTTCACCTGGAGGCAGGCAGGGCGCTGGAGACTCGTTCCGAGTCCGGCGGCTTGGAGACGCTTGATGAACTGGCTTACCACTTCTCGAGATCGAACGACCTGAAAAAAATGGCACAGTACGTAACGGCATCCGGCCGAATGGCGTTGCGGATGTGGGACTTTTCGCACGCCCTGGAGCTGTTCGAAGCGATTCTTGAAAAAGGCGCATTCTCACCCGACGCGCCGGCCGGCGTTTCTCGCGGGTCGGTGGCGCACCTGGATTTCCTCTGCGCCTACGCCGAGGCGCTCTCCGGTTGTGACCGGTACAAGGACGCTCGGCGCGAATTGGATCACGTCATGCGGTGGGTGTCCGCCGATGCACCGCGGCAGAAAGCGTACGCGTTGAGGATGATGGGAATAAACCACATCCATTTCGGGGATTATGAAGAGGCCGAATCCGTGTTGTCGGAGGCCCTGGGTCTCTTCCGAGAATTGGGCGACGACGAGTCTGAAATGAGTGTTGTGGGGTTATTGTCCAATATCTACTTTGAGCTGAGGGAATTGAAAACAGCCGAGAGATTTTGTGAGTCAGCCGCTGAAAGATGCCGGGAATTGGGAGGGGACGTCAATGAGGCGCGTGCCTTGAATTATCTCGCGTTTTCGGCACAGTTTACCTATCGGAATGAAACAGCCAGGACGCTCCTTGAGTCTTCATTGGATCTGATGGACAGGGCAGGGGATCGGTCCAATCGCCATGGCAGTCTTTTCCTGCTGGGACGTATAGAGATCCGACTGGGAAATTTCGATCGTGCGAAGGAGATATTCCAGGAACATCGAGACTTCTGGGCCAGGCGAGGTTCGAAGTCTACGGAGGCCGGAGCACATCATCGATTGGGCTGGATCGCCCTGGAACAGGGAGACACCGCTAGTGCCGAAACGCATGCTCGATCTGCTGAGCGCTTATTGTCGGATGGCGGGCGCATGCATCATGTGTACCGGTCCTACGGATTGCTGGCCGAGACGCTGGCTGAGACCGGCTGCGTTGAAGAGGCGCTTTCCTGGGCCGAACGGGCCTGGCCGGGCGTGGAGTACGGCGGAAATATTCGCGCCATGGCATGGACCGCGAAGGCAAAATCGCTTGCCGCGGCCGGCCGGCATGACGATGTCGATTCCCTGTTCGATCATGTATCGGAAGCCCAGGGCTCGCTGGACGGTCATGAGCAAGTAATTCTGTACGTTGTAGCGGGCGCTTACTATCTGGAGCGGTGTCGTCTTGCCGACGCCCGGCGGTACCTGGAAGACGCCCGCGGGGCTGCCGAGCGGCTGAGTCTGCGCTATCTTGCCGGGAAGGCGGCGGATCTTCTGGATCGGGTTTCAGAGCAATCTGCATTAACGCTTCCCGCAAAGGAGATGGCTCCCGCGCTTTCCGAGAAACATCTGCTAACGCTTTACCAGGCTTCCGAGGTCTTGACGTCGGTCCTGGACCTGAACGTGCTTCTGGACCGGATTCTGGACCGCTTGAGGAAGGTGAGCCGGGCCGAACGCGTGTTGATTGCGTTAAAGGACGAGGACACTGTTCACGTCGAAGTGGCGCGAAGGCATAACCTCGACGATGTCGAAACGCACGAGATCAGCCGGGGAATCATCAAGTGGACGATGGAGCGAAACGAGCCGGTATTGAGCCTGGACGCTCGAGTAGACGAACGATTCAGGCAGAGGTCGAGTGTTACCGATTACGGCATCCGTTCGGTTCTGTGCGTACCGCTACGGCACGGGGAATCTGGCGTTATCGGCGCGCTCTACATGGACCACAGGGAGCTCGAGGATCTGTTTACCGAAAAAGACCGCGCCCTTTTGTCGGCGTTTGGGAACCTGGTGTCCATTGCGGTTGTCAACGCCCGGATGTACTCCCGGATCCAGGAACGTGCGCTTTTCTTGCAGAAACAGACCGGGGAAAGCTACCGCCTGGGAGAACTCGTTGGGCAGAGCGACGTTATGCAGGAGGTTTTCAAGCTGGTGGAAGTTGCGGCTGAAAGCGACATGACCGTGCTCATACAGGGTGAGACGGGTACGGGCAAGGAGCTGGCTGCCCGGGCTATCCATAGCCGGAGCGAACGCAAGGCGAAGCCGTTTCTCTCCGCCAACTGCGCCGCAATGACCCACGAGCTGCTTCAGAGCGAACTGTTCGGACACAGGAAGGGCGCTTTTACCGGGGCGTCGTCGGACCGGAAGGGATTGTTCGTATCCGCGGACGGCGGCACGGTCTTCCTGGACGAGATTGGAAACGCATCCGCACAGCTCCAATCGAGCCTGTTGCGGGTGCTTCAGGACGGGGAAATCCAGCGGGTGGGCGAGGCAGAGGTACGAAACGTGGACGTGCGGGTGATCGCGGCGACGAATCGTGATTTGGAAGCTGATGTGCGCAACGGCCTTTTTCGGGAGGATCTGTATTACAGACTGCGTGTGTTGCAGATTGAAATGCCCCCATTGCGCCGCCACATTGAAGACATTCCATTGTTATGCGAACACATTGTGAACCGTCTTTGCGCGGACCAGAATAAGGCGGTTCCGGGTTTCACGGTAGCGGCCATGCGGGCGTTGATGGATCACGGGTGGCCGGGCAACGTGCGGGAACTGGAGAACGAGATAAGGCGCGCGGTTGCGCTGGTGGAGGAAGGCAAAGACGTCTCCGCCGATCTGTTCTCAGAAAGAATCGGGCTTCCCGAGCAACTCCGGTCAGGTGATGGGAGTTATTTCAAGTCCCGTGTCGCGTCCCTCGAGAGGCGGATGATCGTCGAAGCGCTCAATCAGTGCGACGGGAACATCACCCGCGCCGCGCGCCAACTGGGGCTGAGTCGAAACGGACTGCAAAAGATGATGAGCCGGTACGGTCTGAGGTAAGGTACGAATTCAAGGCAAGCATATGTATACATTGTATACAGTTACGGGCGTGACACTGTAGACAGTGTTGCGTGAGCTGTAAGAACTTGCAACTTAGTATTCTACACACGGACGATTCAGGAGGAGCAACATCTAAAAGACCATGATGTATACAATGTATACATCATGAATTGAACGCTTCAAAAAAGCGTAAAATGTGAATTCATAAGATATTGATTTTATTTCGCTTGTGCGTAACCGCACAGGCGATTTTTATTATGGAGTCTGGTACGAAGATTGCAAGTGCTGAAGAAGGCCGAGCGACCAGCCATTCCGACGGGAATTCAAGAGGTTAAGGCGTCACGCAACGACTGGAGGATGCAGGGGTCTTCTGTCCGAGGGCAGATCTCAGGTTAATTGAACCCGCCCAGCGCGGCGTGTGTCTTTTTATAATGGAAGCTAATGGAAGCGGGACGAATTCACGTGGGTTTGGTGTACTCGGAAGCCTGTTGTGAATGCCGGTTCGAATTTCATGGATGAAATGTCGATTCATGCAATAGCAGACAGCCCGGGATGCGTTAGCAATTCAAGGGGGCCTACTTGGTATTAGAAAGCCGGGCGGCTCGAATGCCTCGAGACATCGGAGGAGACTCACTGGAATGAGACATCTATTGGTCTCAATGTTAATGTTCCAGTCGGCAAGCGATGTACTCGCCTTGTCAAAGTCTGCGCGAGTGGACTCGCTCTATCGCGAAGCATTGACTCAGATCGGCCAGGTACCACCGAAGGAGGGTATCAACGCATTTGAGCAGGTCCTTAAGCTGGACTGGGAATTCGCGCCAGCGCACTATCAGATTGCAAAACTGTACAACGAAATGAACACGCCACTTACGCGCCAGAGCGCACGTAACGCGCTGAACGAGGCCATACGGATTGATCCGTCGAACAGCGAATACCAGTTGACAATGGGTGAGTTGCTGAGCAGGCAGGGATTCACGTACAATGCGGGACGACAATTTCAAAAGATGGCAAGTATTCACACAGGCAATGCAGAAGGTGCGTACCGGGCGGGATTTTTCGCGGTACAGGAGTATCTCGCGTTGATCGATAAAAAGGAATTCGTCTCCTTCAAAAAATCTCGTGATGTTCATGTGTTCTACTGGAAGGGTTTCGCCGAAAGAGCCGTGGAACGCGCGCACGGGCTTTTGAGGCAAAGCATTGAAGCGGATCCTGGATTTAAAGGCGCGTACAAAATGATGGGACTCCTCCATGTCGAGACTGGAGAACCGGAAGCGTTGGTATTGCTGTTCAAGCGTCTTTTGAGACAATTTCCCGATGACAAGGATGCATTCTTGTTCTGTGGTCTTGGCTATCATATGCTCGGTGAAATGGACGTAGCTTATGACTATTACCGGCGAGCCATTGAACGAATGACCGTCGAAGAGCGATCCTTGATGGAGTCGGTGGACATTATCGCGTCAAAGGAAGAAACGAGACGTATGGCTCAGGCGGTTACAATCGATCACAATGGAAGTGAGATTTGGACAAATGACAGTGTCGAAAGCTTCTGGCGCAAGCAGGATCCCCTGTTTCTGACGGAATTCAATGAACGAAAGATGGAACACTACGGGCGGGTTGCTTACGCAAATCTCAGGTTTTCCCGCCCTTTCAAGGGCATCATGGGGTGGCAGACTGATCCGGGGAAAGCGTTCATCAAATTCGGACGATATATAGGTCGAGATGTCTTTACCAACTGGAAGGTTTGGAATTATGGGAAGTTTCGCATTTGGTTCGAGAACGGTGACGGTTTGGACGCCTGGCGTTTTGCGCGAGGATCGAATACAGGAAGGAGTGCGAGAGAATCGACGAAGGACTATTGGGTGTGTGTGGGTAAGAGTGCAGTCAAGATTACAAGGATGCGAGATGATCTGGGAGACTTTTATTCGGGAAAAAGCCGACGGGAACGTTTGAAAGGAACGCGGCCACACGCACGACAGGTATTTCAAAATACACCACAGCGTTACGTTGACCCCTATAGTGACGTGAAATATCGGATGCCGCGCCAAGTCGCCGCTTTCAGGGAGCGTGACAGTATTCGCGTCGAGTTCGCCTACGCCATCCCTAAGGCGCGCGTGCAGGTTTCAGATCCCGGTGGATTCCTGGACTTGGATGATGGGGTGTTTATTTTCAATGATTACTGGAATGAGGTATATCGGAAGAAGATGGGCGTGACCATGCGGTGGCCAGTTTTCGACACAAGGAAAAGGACAAAGAGTGAAAGTTTAAGGCGCAACCATGTTGTGTCATTCCGAACGCTGCGTGTCTCGCCGGTGCCGCACCGTCTCGTAGTGGAGGTTCGGGACCATGGCACTGGATCGATAGGGACCTTTCACGAACGGCTGGTATTTCGGGAGACTGACTCGTTAGTGGCGATGAGCGATCTACTATTGGCTTCTGGGATTGAGCCAAAATCGGCCTTTCCCGAGGGTCGTGAAGATCTTCGGGTCACGCCAAATCCCCTACACACCTACGGGCGTTCGGAGCCGGTCTTTCTCTATCTTGAGATTTACAATCTGAGAAAGGACCGATTCGGGAGAACCAAATACCGGATTTCCTACCGATTAACGCAGCCGAAACCGGATGAAATTTTCCCGGAACGCTTCGCCGCTCTGGACGTACCGGGCGAGGGTGCCGTCACGGAGATTCAGACTATCGTAGGGGACACTAAGGATAGTGGTCAGGCACAGCCGTCCGTGAGTTATCGAGTAAAGTACATCCTGCCGGAACGCAATAAGATTTCCGAGGAGATCGAAGCAGCGTCTCGTTTGCGTAAAGGAGCGGAAACTACTGTTACAGCACGTTACCAGGGATATAAGAACGATGACTTCACATTCCTGCAGATCAATGCCAGCAGCGCCCCGGCGGGTTTCCACAAGCTGGTCGTTGCTGTGAAGGACCTCTACACCGGTCAGACCGCTGAACGGGACGTAGTGTTCCGTGTGGTTGAATAGAATCCCGATCAGGATCGGGTCTTGCGTTCGAATCCTTGGGCCACACCATGCCGTATCTGGTATGTTCCAACCGCTTGGTTCAAGCCCTTTTTCTCTCCGTAGGAATCCAATGCAAGGTTCATTTTTCTAATCCGCAACTTATCGACGGTTTCTCCTCGATGTGAATTTGAATGCACACGCAATGCCGCTCCGTCGAAATATTGAACTGCATAGGCGCCGCACAAGGTCGACTTCAATGGTCGGCGTCCGTTCTGTGTCTCGGACTCGCTCTCCCAGGGCCAATTACCACCGGCGATCCTCAGCTTGCCGAAAGGCTCTATGAGACGGCGATGGAGCGGGTCTGAAGTGTCGCCTCTGAGGAGAGTATCAAAGCCTTCCAGCGAGTATTAGAGGCGGACAGGGATTTCGCGCCGACCGGCCTCGACGTATTGGACGCGGTGGCAATTTGAAGCTCGTCTTTCGTTTCAGGCTTTCTGTCGAATAATAGGTGTCTTTGAATGACACGAGGTAAACGTCATGGCTCGGATTACAAATAGTCTACTCGTGTTTGCGTTCTGCATTTCATCATTGCCCCGCCCTGTCGAAGCGTCTGGCCGTGAGATAATCACTGTAACGTCGGAAGCCGGAGATCATGCAATTGGACTGCAACGTGGCGAGGGTGCGGTTTCTGTGACGGAGATATGGGTGGTTTTGAAGGAGGATAACCGACCCATGAGGATCAAGACTTACCCTGGAGAATTGGGTGATCTCCATTTTGATCCGGCTGGTGAGGGCCTGATATATCTGGAGCGAAGCTTACGAAATCAGGTCTGGGCATCCTCTTATTATGGCGGACAGTCTCTTCCGATAATAAAAAACGGGATATGGAAATTAAGTCTTGACGGCGCAGAAGAGGAATTGTGGCCGCTTCCGGATGATTTTCAACCAAACGACATAGCGCTATCTCCCGATGGACGCAAATTGGCGATGGTAGGATACAGAGGGAACTCTTTCGAGAGAATCAACACTGGCCTGTGGGTATCGGCCCAAGGGGCCGGTATCAAGCTTCTGTTTGCCGGCAAAGTGAAGCCCCCTGTATTGTGGTCAGCTGATGGAACGTCTGTTTCGTGCCGAATTCAGGATGGATCGAAGACGATCCGTATTCACGTCAACAGTGGAGAGATTAGTGAGGCACAAGCGGTAGAAGCCAGGTCCAAGAACGAAAACCGGCATCGAGAGTCCAACTCGAGGGCGCTTTCTACTGCCGTCTTGGACCAAACGGACTCTTCGGAAATCGTGTTGGGCATGATCGGCGCCGGTCTCAACCTCTATATACGCGGCAAGAATGCGCTGCACAGAGGAAACGAAAAACACGCGGAAAAGATGTTTAAGAATGCCAGAAGCGCATTTAGCCGCCTCTACGACAAAGCCGCAAAATACGGCCTCTCCAGGAAGAGTTGCACGAGATATATCAACGTCTGTGAATTCTGGATTGAATCGAAGAAACACGAAACGGAATCCACCATATGTCAAGAGCACTTAACCGGCATGCTGGGCTTGATACAGGGATTTAAGCGAGTCCATGACGAGAGGGATCCTTCGAACCTTGAAGAACTACATGAATGGACGATTCAAGAAAAGCTCGGAGGTTCGCCCGCGGGAAACGAACGAAAAGACAAGATCGCGATCCTCGACTTGCTGTTCTCCTGCCCGGCGAACTTCGAATACAAGCTTTTCAGCGACTATCTTTACAAGCCCGAAAAGTTGCCCGGCGCACCGGTCTTCGCCTGTTTCTGGCACAGTCGAGAGCAGATATACGGCACCGCCGGACCGGAAGGCATTCGCACGAAGAGGTCAGCACTACAACCGGCTCGCGTAGACAGTCTTGTCTTCCTTGGCAACCTGGCCGTGAACCGGGAAAAACTGGAACAGGCGCGCTTGATTTTCCGAAATGTCGCACGCCAAAGACCGAAGGATCCTGAAGCATATATCAGTCTGGGGCACATTCTATTGACAATGAAGAGATTCAAGGAATCGAAGGAAGCGTTCCACCGGGCTCTGAGGCTGGGAAGTAAGGCGGAGGCGCATTATGGGCTGGGAATGCTCTACAAGACGTGGCCCATGCAGCGGCATTTTGCCATCCACCATTTCACTGAAGCGTTGATCAAAGATCGGAGGTTTGTGGATGCCCGGTACCAGATGGCTAGAGTGCGATACGACATGAAGGAACGCGATGCCGAATTGGAAGCAAAAAGAGTACTGGATCTGGACCCCGAGCATGCCGGCGCCTATTTGTTGATCGCAGACTACTATCTGAACCTGTCGTGGGAATTTGAAAAGGCCGTTGTATGGTATACCAAATACCTCGCCCTTCAACCGGAAGATGCAGATGCGCAACGCAGCCTCGGAATCGCATACTTGAAAGTCAGAGATTATTCGAAGATTTTGAACCATCTATTCAACTTTGTCCAAAGGCATCCGAATTCAATCAAGCTGATGCCCATCGTTGCGATTTCCGCCATTAAGCAGGACAGTTTGGATATGGCAATGAGGTTCTTCGAAGACTACATTTCCGGTCTTGCCCCGGATGAGCAAAAATGGTACGAAGATGTAACGCGTATTGCGTCCAGCGAAGAACTAAAGAGCCTTGGCGAAGCCGAGGGTACCGACCGTGCTGATTATTTGGAGCGCTTCTGGAATTCCAAAGACCCGGATCTGTCAACCCCCGTCAATGAACGTCAACTTGAACACTACAGAAGGGTCTGGTACGCGCTCACGGAGTTCTCCAAGAGTAAAAAGCCCTGGGATGCACGAGGCGAAGTCTATATTCGGTTCGGTGAACCCGACCATCGATCAAGGTCGGACGACCCCAATTTCAAACAGAGCCTTGAAGTACAGCGGGTCAAGGAGCGCCTCGCTTTCCAGATTTACAAGAGCGACGTCGGGGCGCACACGTTCGTTGGACCTGTGTACCCCGTACGCAGCCTCAAACAGTTGGATGGTGCCTGGTATGATTTGAAAGACATCAACAATGAGAATGCATCCGGATCGTCCGATCTGGACGATGTAGGTGATGTCCCTGCCGATGATTTTGGAATTGGTGCCTCAACAGGCTCGGGGACCTCCGAAGGAGGTACATCTGCCGTTGAGGAGGTCACAACGCCTTCACCGGCCCCTGATGACGAAGTCCGTATCGGAATTTTGCCAATGGACGAACGGCTTGGATTCGGTGACTATCATCCGGTAACTTCAGGCGACGACCCAAGTACGGTTCCCTGGGAGACATGGATCTATGTTGACGTGGCGGGTGGCATTGAAATCACTTTTACAGACGAAATCGGTTCCGGAACCTATGACTATGCCCCGATACCGACCAACCAGGGAGGAAGGTCAATACGTCAGTCCGCTTCGTTGAGTACCAATTCTCCTCGATCCGTGTTCCAACGAGCGTCGTCGGTTGCTCCAGATTTCTATGTCCCGGAAGACGAAAAACCACCTCTGGATTTTCACTATTCGCTGGCTGACTTCAGGGGTAGTGACGATCGTAGCGTATTGGAGATCTATTATGGAGTTCCAATCCTTCCGGGTCACTACGTATTCGAAGAAGATGTAACTCGCCAGGTTCTGACGCACCATGCGGCGCTCATATCATCGTCGCTGGATACGGTCTACCGGCAAACCGGTGAGATCACCTACGAAGCCGCAGGCAACCAGGCCGGAGAAGGCCTGATGGCGCTCGACGTCCTGAAGCTGAACCTGCCGCCCGGCGCCTACCGTCTGGAGGTGAAGTCACAGGACCGCGTGAGAGGGCGAATAGGCATCTATCAGCAGCAGGTCGTTGTGGAGCCATATGGCGAGGAGGGGCTGCGGATCAGCGACCTGGAACTGGCATGGCAGGTTGGCGAAACCAGACAATCCGGAAAGTTCACCAAAGGAGACCTACATGTCGTCCCGATGCCTTCCCGAACTTACAGGAAGGGCCAGAGCGTATTCGTCTACTACGAGATTTACAATTTGAATAAGGATGAGTTCGGGCAGACAAAGTACAACGTCTCCTACACGATCACATCGAGGGAATCACCGGGCAACGTGAGCAATATCTCCCGACTCTTCCGGTGGGAAGCCGGCAAGAGAGAAGAACTGGCCGTTACGTACGAACAACTGGGTGATGCTGAACGGGAAATGGAATACGTGGAACTCGCGCTGGATGAACAGGTTCCGGGCCGATACTCTCTCAGGGTATCAATCGAGGATGGCAACAGCGGCGAAACGGCGGAGAAAGACGTGGTGTTTGTTATCACACGATAGGTCGGTCCATATCAGGCAGGGGAAAAGAGAAGGGCACGACAGGAATGTCTGCCCCCACCCTCGTTGTGATTGAGTGAAGATCACGGCAATTGGGAACGTCGCCTGCCGGTTCCCCATGGCTCCAGGACAGGCGACCAGCATGAGCTGAGTATTGTTGTTTTGAGAGTCGTTTGCGGGCAGGAGCACGGTCGCGTACACAGGTTTTACGATCGATTAAGAGACTGGAATCGGGAAACGACCTCATTGTATGCCTTCGATGCAAATCGGGTGCATTCCTGTTCGCGTTGCCTGGAAAGGTAAGGCGTTGAAATCCCCCGACCGCATCAGCGTTCGCCGGTCCCTTCGACAAGCTCAGGGCGGCGCCTTCGAACCATCGACAACCCTTCGGCAGTCTCAGGACAGCGGCTCACAGACCTGCTCGGCTTTTGCGACTCCCCTTCAAGGGGGGAGTGATTGGTCCATCAAACGGACGCGCATTCGCTGCCACCTATCAGGTTGCGGCTGAACATCACGAAGCCGCGCCAGGGTTCTTACAATGCCATTCCCAAGGATTTGCGAACTGCACAGACGCCGCACGTGCCTGACTTCATCGATCTGCGCCGTACTGTTTCACGGATTATACCTCTCGGCGCCGATTGCCGCCGGCGATAGTCAGCTTGCCGAAAGGCTCTATGAGACTGCGATGGAGCAAGTTGGAAGTGTTACCGTAGACGAGAGTTTCGAGGCTTTCCGTTCAGCTTTGGGAGCTGACAGGGACTTTGCACCTGCGCATTATGAAGTCGCGAAGCTGTATATGTCGCTTGACACGCCCATGGACCGGCAAAGCGCCCGGAACGCCCTGAACAATGCGATACGCCTGGATTCCACAAATGTCACATATCAGTTGAAGCTTGCCGAGTTGCTGGGAAAACAAGGATTCTGGTATAATTCCGCGAAGAAATACGAGGAAATTTCCAGTGCGCATCCTGGTAATGCTGAATCAGCATTCATGGCGGGATATTACGCCCTTAAGGACTTTGAAAAATTCATCGACATGCAATATGTGGATATCGTAGAAGGGTCGTTTGCCGGAGAACCAAAGACAAGGCACCTGTTTTATTGGAGGGATTTTGGAGAAAAAGATCGCGTCAGGGCGATAAGTCACTTCGAACATAGTATCGAAAGCGATTCGAAACTAAGAGATGCCTATTACTATCTGGGACTGATTCATTTTGAAAGCGGCAACCCAGAGGGATTGATTCACGTATCGCGAAAACTTCTGGGGGAGGTGCCGGGCGATAAGGATGCGCTTCTGTATATCGGATTTGGATATCAAACTATCGGCGAGCAGGACGCCGCCTTTCGATTCTACGATCAGGCGATTCGCCAGATGGACCCCGATGAGCGCGCACTGATGGAATCTGTCGAACTTGTCGCCACAAAGCAGGAAAAGCGCATGTTACCCACTATGGGCCGAGATCGATTTGTAGGGGCGCATCACCCCTGGGAGGACACCCCGGAACTCTCCCGGTTCTGGAGAAAGCGGGATCCGTTGTATTTGACTGAGTATAACGAAAGAAGACTCGAACACTATGGACGAGTGGCTTACGCGAATCTGCGCTTTAGCAGACGATTGAAGAGCATTCCCGGCTGGCGGACGGCGATGGGCAAGGCCTATATCAAGTTCGGGAAATACCTGCGCCGAATTTCTGTAAGACCCGATTTCGAAAGACCAGACCATCTGGAAACGTGGTTCTATGATGGATTCTCAATAACGTTTCGCAATTGGGACGGGTTTGACGCCTGGCGTTTCGATACGACACGTACCTCTGGTCAATACGTGTTCAACCATACACCATCTCACTATACCGACCCGTATCGGCACAGCAAATATAGAATTCCCTACCAGTTGGCTACATTCAAGGATAGGGGAAGGCTTCGCGCGGAACTGTCGTATGTACTGCCGAAGTATAATGTGTCGGTCACGAATGTGGACAGCACAATCGTGCTGGAAAACGGCCTTTTTCTTTTCGACGAACTCTGGAACGAGGTATATCGAAATCGGTCCGATCTCAAGGTGCGATGGCCAGTATTGACAAAAACCGGGTACCCATCCGCTGACAGTTTTCGGGAAGATCATCTGGTATTTCAAAGGGTGTTCAGGTTGGCGCCGGGCACGTATCAATTGGTGGTGGAGATGCGTGATCGGACGCGGCGATCAATCGGGACATTTCAGGAAAAGCGCAGGTTCCTGGCCGTGGATTCTTTATTGTCAGTCAGCGATTTATTGTTGGCTACCCACATCGAAACGCGGACGCCGTTTCCGGGGGGACGAGACGATCTCAAGGTCGTGGCGAATCCTCTACGTACCTACCATCGTTCGGAACCCGCATTTATCTATCTTGAGGTGTACAATCTCAAGCGGGACAGGTACGGGCGCACGGAATATGAAATCTCGTATCGTATCGGCCGGCCGGTTCGTGAAGAGATTGATCCATACCTGTTCATGGCGGAGCGACTGCGGCAAGGCGGCGTTCAATTGGAGGTGGCATTCGAGCAAGAGAGCCGACACAGACAAACGGGCCGACAAGCACGGTTGCCGATTGATGAAGATCAGCCGCCTGCGGGTGTTTTCGTAACAAGCCGGGACGTGAGCCCGGACCTTTTCGTAAGGGGACGAGAAGAGGAAGTGACGTATCGTGTGAGATATGTGTTTCCTGAAGAGGATGAACTTGCCAGCCGGATCAGGAAGATGGGTCGAAGCAAAGAGGGGGTTGAGACGACGATTACGGCGCGGTACGAGGGTGATCGCGAGGATGACTTCACGTATCTGCAGATTGACTTGAGCCACGTGCCCGCAGGCGTTCACCGACTATCAGTGAGGGTCAGGGACATGCATAACGGGCAGGTTGTGTCACGCGACGCGTTGTTCCGCGTTATTGATTGAAGATCAAGGCGTTCGGGAAGGCCCGCGGCCTGTTGTCCGGCTCCTTCCGCAGACCAATTCATTGAACCCGGTCGATTTCGCTGAACCTTGATTAATATTTCAAATGAATTTATTTTATAGAATTGACGAGTCACTGTGCTTGTGCATAGTAAAGACTGTCGGTCACTGGAAACCTGAACTTTGGCGCTCACATATACCTGCACCAGGCGGTTTGAAGGCATCCTGGAAATGGTGAGACGGTACGCCATAACCCTGTTCGTCGCCCTTGGAACGCTGTTGGCTTCAACGCCGCTTCTGACAGCCCAATCCGCAGGTAATGCGGATTTCGACGCAAATGGCATTGTGGATTTCGGAGATTTCATTCTGTTCGCGCAGGCGTTCGGGTCTGAGCAATCCAATTTCGACCTTGACGGCAACGGAATCGTCGATTTTCCGGATTTTATCCTATTTGCTGAGCAATTTGGTGAGGGTGCGCCGGAAGAGGACGTTACGGTAACGCTTCCAGGCAGTGCGAAACTCGAAATGGTCTGGATCCAACCCGGCAGGTTCCTGATGGGATCGCCAAATTCTGAGTCGGGTCGAAATGAGGATGAGGGCCCCCAGCGTGTAGTAACTATCACAACAGGATACTATTTCGGCAAATATGAAGTGACAAGGGCTCAATGGGAGAGCGTAATGAACTCCCGCCCCTGGAATTGGGCTGGCGTTGCAGAAGATCAGACGAAAGGCAAATTTCCAGCGGTCAACATGGACTGGCAAGACGTTGAGGGCTTCATTCGCAGATTAAACGAAGCAGAAGGAAGTGATATATTCCGATTACCGACGGAAGCGGAATGGGAATACGCTTGCAGGGCCGGTACGACGAGCCGCTGGTCGTTCGGTGAGGATTCGACCCGCATCGCGGATTACGTACGTTATAACGAAAACTCACGGGCGGTGATCGTCAGAGATGACGGTAGCATAGCGTATGGAAACCCTGAGGCACAGGAGACGGGTAGCGTCTTTCCGAACCCGTGGGGGCTATACGATATGCACGGGAACGCACGTGAGTGGGTGCAGGATTTTTACGGTCCGTACTCAGACGAGCCCCAGATCGATCCGAAGGGTCCTGCGTGGCCGACTGAAGGACAAGCACCGCATAACAGCCACGTTGAGAGAGGGGGATCGTACCAAGATCGCCCTATAGCGATACGGTCGGCTGTCAGATACCGTGGTTGGCGCCGGAATATCCTCACCGGATTTCGCTTGTTGATGGAAAACAGGTAAAATCAGTATAGATCCGTGAGTCGCCTTGTCGGGATTGGTCCCGGGCATTGAGGCATTGTACGCCGAATGCTGAATCCCGCACGCGTCGTGGTTCGTTGACAAGCAGGAGATTTGTGTGAAATGAGACGAAATGCAATTATCGGCTTGATTGCCCTTGGCGCGATGCTGACTGCGAAACAGATTGTAATCGCCCAACCCTCCCGTGACGCGGATTTCGACGCCAATGGCATTGTGGATTTCGGTGATTTTATCCTCTTCGCTCAGGCGTTCGGGTCCGATCAATCCGGTTTCGATCTCGACGGCAACGGGAATGTGGACTTTCCGGACTTTGTTCTCTTTGCGAAGCAGTTCGGGGAGGGCGCACCCGAAAGGAATATTGCTGTGACGCTTCCAGGCGGCGCGAAGCTGGCGATGGTCTGGATCCAGCCCGGCCGCTTTCTGATGGGATCGCCCGATACAGAGCCGGGGCGCCGGGATGACGAGGGTCCTCAGCACGAAGTTACCATTACTCAGGGGTTTTACCTCGGTAAATACGAAGTCACCCAGGCGCAGTGGCAGAGCGTGATGAATACGCGTCCGTGGGAGCGGTTCGGAGCAACCGATGAACTCGAGAAGACAAGATACCCGGCTCGCAGCGCGCGTTGGGAGTGGATACAGTCATTCATTCGGAGATTGAACGAGGCGGAAGGAAAGGACATTTTCCGGTTGCCGACGGAGGCGGAGTGGGAATATGCGTGCAGGGCAGGCACTACGACGACGTGGTTTTTCGGAGCCGACTCGAGCCGTATCGGCGATTATGCCCGCTATCGTGAGAACTCGCGGAATGCGACGTTGATGCCGGACGGCCGCGTGGTCTACGGCAGCCTGGAGCCTCAGGAGACGGGAAGCGTATTGCCGAATCCGTGGGGCCTATACGATATGTACGGGAATGTGTTGGAATGGGTTCAGGATTACTGGGCCCCGTATTCAGGAGAGGCGCAGATCGATCCGAGAGGGCCGCCCGAGCCTGCGGAGTTTGAAAATGTCAATGCAGGATGGCAGGGGTCATTCCATGTTGCCAGAGGGGGCTATTACTTCGACACCGCTCTCAGAATGCGGTCGGCGATGCGTGTTCGCGGCGCAGGTGGCAGTCACCGAGTTGGGTTTCGATTGCTGATGGAATACAGGTGAGTTCGATCAGGTGCCGTGAATCGCCTTATCGATAGTGGTCCCGGTCATTGCACGTCATACGCTGAATCACGCACGCGTCGTGGTTCGTTGATTAGCAGGAGATCTGTGTGAAATGAGACGAAATGCAATTATTGGCTTGCTTGCCCTCGCAGCGATGCTGACTGCGAAACAGATTGCGACAGCCCAGTCCGCCCGTGATGCGGATTTCGACGCCAATGGTATTGTGGATTTCGGTGATTTTATCCTCTTCGCTCAGGCGTTCGGGTCCGATCAATCCGGTTTCGATCTAGACGGCAACGGGAACGTGGACTTTCCGGACTTCATTCTCTTTGCGAAGCAGTTCGGGGAGGGCGCGCCGGAAGAAAGCATCACCATAACGCTTCCCGGCGATGTGAAGCTGGCGATGGTCTGGATCCAGCCTGGAAGGTTCCTGATGGGATCGCCCGATTCTGAGTCCGGTAGGGAGGATCACGAGGGTCCCCAGCATCAGGTAACGATCACAAAGGGATTCTACCTCGGAAAGTACGAAGTCACGCAGGCGCAGTGGGAAAGCGTAATGAATACCAGTCCCTGGGTTACGGGATCGGTTTCTCAGGACCGGGGGAACTTTCCGGCCAACAGAATGCGCTGGCAGCACGTCGAGACATTCATCCGTAAACTGAACGATGCGGAAGGAAAGGACGTCTTCCGATTGCCCACGGAGGCGGAGTGGGAATATGCGTGCAGGGCCGGCACGACGACCCGCTGGTCGTTCGGTGAGGATTCCACCCGAATCGCCGATTTCGCACGTTATTATGAGAACTCACGAACGACGATCGTTAGGAATGACGGTAGCATAGCCTATGGAAGCCCGGAGGTTCAGGAAACAGGAAGTGTATTTCCAAACCCCTGGGGCCTGTACGATATGCACGGGAATGTGCGGGAGTTGGTGCAGGATTACTTCGGTCCATTCTCAGAACAGCCGCAGGTTGATCCCGGGGGCCCCGAAGGTCCCACTGGAAGTCGCACTCCTAGTGGCAGCCACGTCGAACGAGGAGGATCCAGTTTCGACCGCCCCGAGTGGATACGGTCGGCTTCCCGATCGGTCGGGTGGGTGCCAAACGACTTCACCGGATTTCGCTTGTTGATGGAATACAGGTAAGTTCGATCAGGAGCCGTGAATCGCCTTATCGATAATGGTCTTGGGCATTGAGACGTCATATACCGAATCGCGCACGCGTCGTGGTTCGTTGACCAGCAGGAGATTTGTGTAAAATGAGACGAAATGCAATTATCGCGTTGCTTGCCGTCGGAGCGCTATTGGCGTCGAAGCAGCATTTGATCGCCCAGGCCTCCCGTAACGCCGATTTCGACGCCAATGGCATTGTGGACTTCGGGGACTTCATCCTGTTCGCGCAGGCGTTCGGGTCAAATCAGTCCAATTTCGACCTTGATGGCAGCGGAAGTGTCGATTTTCCGGATTTCATCCTCTTCGCGAAGCGGTTTGGCGAAGGTATGCCGGAAGAGAACATCACTATAACGCTTCCGAGAGGGATAGACCTGGAAATGGTGTGGATACAACCGGGGCGGTTTATGATGGGATCGCCCGATTCAGAGTCCGGTCGAGATGACGATGAGGGTCCCCAACATGAGGTCACGATCACGAAGGGGTTCTACTTGGGTAAATATGAAGTCACGCAGGCGCAGTGGGAGGCCGTAATGAATACGAGACCGTGGTCGACACCCGGCGTCGAAGGAGACCCCAGAAAGGCGAATTTTCCGGCGTTTAATTTGCCTTGGAGGGATGTCCAGACTTTCGTCCGTAGATTGAACGAAACAAAAGGGAGGGATATTTTCCGTTTGCCCACGGAGGCGGAGTGGGAATACGCGTGCAGGGCTGGCACAACAACGGCGTGGTCATTTGGTGCCGACCCCAGTCACGTCGGCAGTTACGCGCGCTATTACGAAAACTCGCGCAGCGCAACTGTTCTGGAGAACGGGATTGTCGCATACGGAAACCCGGAGCCACAGGAAACAGGCGGTGTTTTTGCGAATCCGTGGGGATTGTACGATATGCACGGGAATGTCTGGGAATGGGTGCAGGATGTCTACGGTCCTTATACGGGAGAGCCGCAGACCGATCCCAGGGGACCTGATCAACCCACGCCCGTTGAATTGGCCGGTTACGCATTTCCGGGTGAATTTATCGTTATCAAGGGGGGGGCGTATCTGGACGACGTCCTTGAAGTCCGGTCTGCTGTGCGGACGAGGGGCTTGAGAGGAAGTCGTACCGGATTTCGCGTGCTGATGGTCCGCAGATAATTGACCGAAATTAAGATTCGTAAACGTAATTCTCCGTGTCCTGGAGTATTGTGCTCCAGGATGTTTTCTTCAGAGGCAGTAGCTGGGACAGGCCAGATGGTCGATTCTAAGACGACAAACAACCTTAATGCCGCACGGACGACTCCCGGTACCGGATTGTCGTATGGGACGGTGTTGCTTGCGGCAATGCTGTTGTACCCACAACCCCCCGCCTTAGCGGAGATCCGATCAGTGATGTCTCCAAATGGCCAGATGCGCACGTACTCCGTCCAACAGGGCGAACGGAGGGCGTTGCTGACGGAGATATGGCTGTCCCGAGACGGCGGCGCCAGTCGCGAAAGGATCAGGACCTATCCGGGTGCGGCGGGCTCCCTCGGATTCCTGCCTGACGGCAGCGCTCTGGTCTATCTCGAACACGGCCTCAGATATCCCGCGTTCGGATCCTATCTCTCGGGTGGCCGCAGCCTGCCGATAGTCAAGAATCGGATTTGGGAATTGGCGATCGACGGATCGGACGAGTCCCGCTGGCCGCTCCCTCCAGAGCTCAATCCATTGGACCTTGCCCTCTCGCCCGACGGCCACTTTCTCGCGGTGCGGGGCGAGTGGGACGCGCTGGTGGACTGGGGTCGACCGGGGCTCTGGAGGGTTGACCGATCGGGACAGGCAACGCGACTCTGGATTGGCAGGTCAACCGGTGCCCCGCGTTGGTCCGGAGACGGTGCGAAAATCTACTTTGTCGAGAGTGATTCGACGTTGGAAGACGTGAAATTCATTCACGTGGAAACCGGAGAAGTGGGTACTGAAACCGCCTTCGAAGCCGCCAGCGTTCGTGCTACTGCTCAGGCCCCTCGCGCCGAATTCGAATCCACTCCGGACGCTCGGGAACAGGCTTCCCTTCATAGAGCCCTGGCTGAACTTCAAAGAGGAATGATCCGGATCAGCCGGATGAATTCAGCCGTGCACCGGGCGGACCGCCACAGAGAGAAGGACGCGCGAAAGGCCGTTGAACGGATGTTCGCGGGATTCCATAAACATCACAAGGACCTCCGGATGTCGAAAGCAAGCTGCCTCGCGTACGTGGCGACGCTGCGCGAGCAACAGCTGAGAACCGGCGCCGCCGCAGGAGAGCATGCCTGCCTGGAACACATGCTCGTATTGAACGACTTGGCGCACCGCTACGCCGAAAAGCACGGCGCCCTTCCGAATGAACACAGCGTTCTGTATGGGTGGATGAAACAGAACGTAGATATGCAGGCGTCCAGCGAACCGGAACTCAGGCGAGACAAGGAAGTCCTCGACATTGTCTTCAGCTGTCCGACAACTTCCGATTCGGAGCCGTTGATCGAATATCTATATCGGCCGGACGCCGCTCCCGGCATGCCAATCCTGGCGTGTTTCCGGCACTCGGACCGGTATCTTCACCTGACGCAAACGCCGGATGCGCGAAGCCTCGAGGCGGTGGATATGCGTTCCGAGACGGTCGACTCTCTTTTCGCGGTTGTGGTGCAGCGCACCAGAGAGAACCGGCTGCGGGAGGCGGCCGGACTGTTCCGTCTCGTTGCCGTCCAGCGCCCGAAGGACGCGCCTCTCCATATCGAACTCGGCCACGCGTACTACAAGGCGGAAGACTACGAGCGGGCGATGTGGGCTTTCAAGAAAGCGATCTCTCTACAGGGAGGCGCCAGGGCCTATTACGGTGTGGGTCTGGTCTACGCGGAGATTCCGAAGGAACGCAACCTGGCCATCCACTATTTCCAGGAGGCCCTTGCCCGTGACCACGGGTACGTGGACGCCCGATATCAGATCGCAAGAATGCGCTACCAGTTGAATGAATACGACGTGGGCCGCGCGGTCGAACGGGTGCTGGAGCTCGACCCGGACTATGCGGACGCCTATCGCCTGATGGGCGAGTGGTACGCCGATTTCTGGAAGGACTACGAACAGGCCATTGTCTGGTACACCCGATATATGGCGCTGAGACCCGGCGATTCCGGTCTGCGCAGCCGGCTGGGCGTCGCCTACCTGATGATCGAAGACTACGAGAAAATCATGGCGAAGCTGCTGGGTTTCGTCGCGGAGAACCCCGATGCGATTGAACTCATGCCGATCGTCGCGCAGGCGTCCATGAAGCAGGGAAAGGCCGACATGGCAATGGAGTTCTTTCAGGACTACGTAAAAAAACTCGCGCCGGATGAGCGTGGTTTGTACGAAGATATCCGCCTGGTCTCGTCATCGGAAGAATTGGCCGAATTCAACGATACTCCCGAGCGTGAACGGGCCGCATTCCTGAAACGGTTCTGGAACGACCGCGATCCGGACCTGTCCACGCCGGTAAACGAACGCCTGCTGGAACACTACCGTCGTGTCTGGCAGGCGCTCACGGAATTTTCGGAGAACAAGCAGCCGTGGGACATCAGAGGCGAGGTCTACATCCGGTTTGGAGAACCGGACCACCGCTCCAGATCGGATCGGCCCAACTACAAACAAAGCCTGGCCGTTCAGCGGGTCAAGGAACGCCTCGCCGCGAATATCTACGGCGGCGATGGAATGGGAGAGACGTTTACGGGGCCGGTCTTTCCCATACGCGGCAAGCGACGACTCGAGGGCGAATGGTACGAGTTTCCAGAAGCGGAGACTCCGGGTCCGCGTAGGGGTAATGTGGGACCGCCCGGCGAAGGCGGTAGTTCCGGAGGTGGGGATGAATTCTCCGGTGGGGGTGGAGGGTTTGAGGGACCCGTACCGGTGGAGGACGTTATGGATACCGTCAAGCTGGGGCTCATGGATATGGACAAGCGACTGGGGTTTGGCAACTATCAACCGGTTACTTCCGGCGAAGACATGAGCACCATCCCGTGGGAAACGTGGATCTATACAAACGTGGGCGGCGGCCTTGAAATCACCTTTACGGACGAATTCGGCGCCGGAACGTACGAATACGCCCCGATGCCGCCCGACCGGGGTGACATTGACCTCGGCCAGACCGCAAAGTTAAGAACCCACTCTCCAAGAGAGATCTACAAGCGAGCGGCACGTGTAACACCCAATTACTATGCGCCGGAAGAGGAGTCGGCGCCTCTCGATTTCCACTATTCACTGGCTGACTTCAGGGGCGAGGATGACCGCAGCCTCCTGGAAATCTACTACGGGGTCCCCATCCTGCCTGCCCACTACGATTCGGAAGAGAACGTCACGCGTCAGGTGCTCACGCACCATGCGGCGCTGATTTCATCCACGCTGGACACGGTCTACCGGCAATCGGATGGATTGACGTACGAGGCGAAAGGAAACCAGGCCGGAGAGGGCATCCAGGTTCCCGGCGTGCTGAAGCTGAACCTGCCGCCCGGCGCCTACCGTCTGGAGGTGAGGTCGCAGGACCGGCTCAGAGGACGCATGGGCGCCTACAGCCAGCAGGTTGTTGTGGAGCCGTATGGAGAGGACCGGCTGCAAATCAGCGACCTGGAACTGGCCTGGAAGGTAGCAGAGGAAAGAGCGGACAGCCCGTTCAACAAGGGAGACCTGAACGTCGTTCCAATGCCGTCGCGGACGTTCAAGAAAGGCCAGGGCGTGTTCGTGTACTATGAAATCTACAACCTGGCGAAAGACGGGTTCGGGCAGACCAATTACACTGTATCCCACACGATCACATCCAGAGACATACCGGGAGCAACCAGCAACATCTCCCGCCTCTTCCGCTGGCGACCCGGGATACGCGAGGAACTGGCCGTCACCTACGAACAGCAGGGGGAGGCGGCACAGGAAGTGGAATATGTTGAATTGGACCTCGCTGAACAGGTTCCGGGCCGATACTCGCTGAAGGTATCAATCGAAGACAGGAACAGCGGTGAAACGGCGGAGAAAGACGTTGTGTTTGTTATTGCGCCTTAGTAATGCCTGCTGGATTCAGGGCGAGAGGTTCCTCAAAGGCGGGTAGAGGGGAGAGGGTAGACGGGAGATGAAGACCTTGCCCGATTTATTCTCTCCACTTGCCTGCGGCCTGAGTTGAATCCACACAAGGCAGACGATCTCTCACCTCTTACCTCTTCCGTCTCCCCGCTTTTAAGGAACACGCCGTAGGCATGAAATCTGGGGAGATGTGGATTTCTGATTTGGTTTTACCCGTTTATTTTCCGTGGAAGGACATTCGATGACCGTCAGGATGATTTCCGCACTGGCAATTGTCTCAAGCCTGATGGGTTGCGGTTCGCCCGCGCCGACGTCCCCGGAGGCGAAGAGCGAACGGATCGGCTTTGCAGTCGCCGGACGCATGACGGACAAGCGGCACTCGCACTACTCGATATTGTTGCAGGACGGAAGGGTACTTATCGGTGGAGGCGCCGCGACGGGTGGGCCCGATGCATACGCGACGTATCATAGCAGTGCGGAGATTTTCGATCCCGAAACCGGATCCTCCAGGGCAACCCACAGCATGTCGACCGCACGAATGAACGACAAGGGAACGTTGCTGCCAGACGGCCGGGTTGTATTTGCAAGCGCAACTCAGCATACCCGTTCAAAGACTTACCCGGTGGAAATATTCAATCCACGAACCGGCGAATTTACGCCAGTTCAATTCAATCCCGCATTCGAAAAAATCTCCAAATCCATGGCGCTTTCAGATGGAAAAATCCTTGCATTCGGTCGATCCGGCGCGATCTGGACGATCGATCCGGAAACGGGCGAGTTTGAATTCAAGAACAGGCTGGCGGTCCCTCGCGGGGCATATACGGCGACAATGCTGCGGGATGGGCGGGCCTTGATTACCGGTGGCATTACCGATCGTGCGGTTAGAGATTCTGAAATCTACGACCCATCGTCCAATATTATTACGAAGGTCGGGGGTCTGACGCACGAGCGATACGGACATGCGGCGCTGCTGCTTCGGAACGGCAGCGTGTTCATTGCAGGCGGCAGAATAGGTGATCCGTCCTCTCCGACGCAGGTCACGGCCGCTGAGCGTTACGACCCCACCAACGGCACGTTTTTGCCCGCAGGGAGCCCGGGCAGCGAGCAGATTCGAGCTGCCGCTGTTTTAAATAATGGGAATGTATTTTTCATCCTCCGCAACGGCGACGTGGTACTCTACGACCCTGAAAACGGGACATTTCATCCCACAGGCCACAGTATCGGGCTAGACTACAAGCTGTATAGCGTTACTGCGCTTCGCGACGGGCGTGTGCTGATTATTGGCGGGTCAAAAAATGGAGAGTCCATCGATCAGATACTTGCGTACCGCCCTTAGCCGAGGTGGGCGTGCGTGCGGATTACGGGTGGACATTTGATACAGTATCTGATCCACGACAGCAACAGCGGCGTAACCGTCGAAAAGGGCGCCGGTTTTGTGATCGCAGAATAGGATTGTCGGGGCCAACCGAAACATGGATGGAATAACGGCTCTACGGGATTCAGGATATACACGCCAAGCGACGTCAGCGAAGAGAACGGCAGGATCGAATCCCAACATAAGCAGTGAGGAAGCCGAAGTGAAGGTGGGGCGGACATTCCTGTCTGCCCGCATCGCTCAGAATGACAGGCTGGCCGATCGTCAAGCACGATGCTTCCCGCTGTCATCCAGAGGAGGCCAGGGTGCAACGTCCAGGAATCACTTCTGTTTCATTCACATGAGATCAGATTGTCGTGCAGAGGCGCCCCAGGCCGACGAAGGATCTACTGCAGCATGGGATCAACCCAGTGCAATTACCACGTGGCGACACCTGAGAGGCAGCACGTCGTCCTGCTGCACGGAACGGACGGGAGAGTCTTCGCTGCGCTTAGAATGACATGCTTCGCAATAACCATCGTCGAGGGGTCGAAGCGTCGTTGAATAGCGGGCATTTCGACAAGCTCAATGACCACGCGTTAATTCGTTCATTTAACGTCATTGGGCCGCTTTCAGGAGACCCGTAACCTGCCCTAAGCCTGCCTGCATTGAGTTCGTCGAAATGTCGAACGCGCTGCCCTGGGCCTACGGTCCCTGAGCCTGTCGAAGGGTCGAAGGCGCTGCCCTGAGCCTGTCGAAGGGGTCGGCGACGGCTGATACGTTGTGGGGATGTCAGTTCATTCCTCAACGAGGGAAGAAGAAAATGACCACCAGAATCTTGCTTGCGCTGTTAGTCCTCTCGAGCCTCTGCGCTTGCGGAAGCGATTCGGTGACGGCGCCGGACCTTGAACGGGGTCTCCATGAGGTCGGAAATCTGACTCGACCGCGAAATTTGCATGTCGCGACACTATTGCAGAATGGCAAGGTCCTGATTGCCGGCGGCAACGCGGCACTACCTCCTGCGGGAGGGGGTGTAATCGAGCAAGATCTTCTTGTCAGCGCGGAGATTTTCGATCCTGAAACCGGGGTCTCAACGCCTACGGGAGACCTGACCGCCAGTCGCAGCAAGGACCACGGAATATTGCTTCCCGACGGTCGGGTCCTGGTTATATCCAGTTTCCTTAGACTCCCCATTGAGAAGTACGATCCTCATTCCGGCAGATTCGACACCGTTGCAGACGCACCTTTTTCGGTCGGGACCGAGACTGCCACCGTGTTGCCCAACGGAGAGATCCTTTTACTCAGCGGACACCCCGGGGGTGGACGATGGCGTGTTTTCGATCCCGCTACAGGCGCACTTTCCGACACATTCGCGATGGACCATCCAGGATTTGGGCATACGGCGACTTTGTTGAAGGACGGCCGCGTGCTGATCGTTGGAGGAAGAACCATCGGGAGGGAATGGTTGCTGGGACAGAATTTCATCTATGATCCCTCGACCGAAGCCTTTTCCGAGGCAGGCAGCCTGCACGTCGACCGCATGCTCCATAAGGCGGTGCTCCTTCAGGACGGCAGGGTAATGATCGTCGGCGGCTACAGGCGAGACGGGCGTCGCGCACAGACTCCCGAGATCTACAACCCCGAGACAAACACCTTCTCGCCCGCCGGAACTTCCGTAATGGATCCCTTAGCCGCCCTGCTGCTGCCGTCCGGCAGGGTGTTTTTCATCCACCGGGACAACGGCAATATCGCACTGTACAATCCGGACACCCAGGTATTTTCACCTACGGGACACAACATAGGATCTTGGCGATCCGGGCAGACGGTTACGCTCCTCGATGACGGCCGCGTTCTTATCGCCGGCGGATTGAAGACGACGGATGGCGGTCATTCTCCTGAGTCGATTACGGATCAGATTTTCATCTTCACGCCTTAACCCACATAGCTCTCAAGACTGGCAACAGGTGTTCGATAACCCATCGACGTGCTGACCTCGCCTTCACGTTTGCATCGAAACGACCAACAACCACGGAGGTGTTTGTGCTTCCGATAGCGGGATTCAGGGCAACCTGACGCCACGGCGCTATCGTGTTCCCGGCACACACCATACAAACGGCGTGAACGCGCCAAATCCGTCACCGCCCTTGCTCTTTCGTTTCTCGTTTCATCCGGAAGCTCTTTCTGCTTCCGTGAAATTCATTATCCGTCGATTCTTGAATTAATCAGGTTAGACTCCACTTTCTGCATTCCGCGAGAAAATTCCGAAGATCTGGATCCCAATGCATCTACCCAATCCATCCAGTCCACATATCTCCCTCCGATTCGGCGGCATTCTGCCGGCGATGTTTCGTTTAATGCCGATCTGGACAATTCTGACAATCGGTATTTCCGATGCATTGTCACAACAGACCGTCGTGGTCGATCCGTCAAAGGAGAAGAAAGCCTGGACGATTACATGGTCTGAGGGACCGGTGAGCCTGACCGAAGTGTGGGTAGAGACGACACAAGACACACGTCGGCTCGGGACATTCCCGGGAGAGTCACGTGGCCTGGAATGGAACTCGGCAGGAGACCGGCTCTATTACCGTGAGAAACCTCTTGAAACAAACATGATCGGTATTCCCCTGATGGAACGAAGGTCATCTCCGCTGTCCCCTCCGCGTGTCTGGGAACTCCCCGTTGATCAAGGGTCGATACGAATTTTCCAGGAAAGCAGCGCCGGTGTTTCGGGTGGAGGCACGACAAAGGCATACAACACCGGCACGTCAGATGCGGCATCGAAAAAAATAAACGCCGTGCTGCAAGCGCTTGGAAACGCATTTCAGGCGTCTGCCATGGCGTACACAGCCCTGCACCAATGGGACTTTGAAGCCGCGTCGAAGAAGTATCGCCGGGCGGCTTCCGCATTCGTGGCGATGCGCCGCCAACACAGGACAATTGGATTCTTTGCTGAACCGATTGACGCATACGTGCGCGAACTGGAACGAAGAGCCGCAGAAGCCAGAAGAGACGGCGCCCGCTGGGTTTGCCGCGACCATCTCCGGATTGTCGGGGATCTCTTCCGTGCATACGCCCTGGCGCACGACGGACGTCGACCGGAAACCCTTTCGTTGCTCAAGTCCTGGGCCGCAGCGCAAGTTTCCGCAAAGAGAGACCTGGAAGTACTGAATGCGCTTTTTCGGTCTCCTGCGGACCCAGAATCCGGTCGCGAGTTCAGCTACTTCTATCGGTCTGACGCGGACCGGGACGAAGCGATGTTGACCAGCTTCTTCTATAAAGGTCGGCTGGTTGAACTGGTCCGTGATCCCCCTGGCGACCGCGTGCAGGACCGGGCTATCGGTCGCGCGCAGGTCGACTCTATTCTCTCTGCCGGGGTCGCCCTGCTGGAAGCCGGGAATCCGCTTGCGCCTCAGGCGCTGGAAATGGTATCGCGGGTGGCGCCTCGTTTCGCGCTGGGACACGCGAAGGCGGGCTATGCCTACCTGGAGTCGGGGCAATTGGATAAGGCGCTGGCATCGTTCGAACGGGCGACCCGATTGGACCACAGACTGGCCGAAGCGTACAACGGCCTCGGCCTGGTGTTTCAGGAACGCCCGAAAGCCCGTCATGACGCCATTCGATATTTCCAGAAGGCACTGCAGTACGACCGGGACTATGTCGAGGCGCGCTTCAACATTGCCAAAATCAGGTACGCACTAGAGGAATTCGACGTCAAAGGCGACTGTGAGAAGCTTCTGGAAATGGATCCGACATTCGGACCTGCCTATCTGCTTCTTGGGGAATGGTACGAGACATTTCACAAGGATTATGAACGAGCGGCGCTCCACTACGCCCAGTACATGTCTCTGCGTCCCGATGATCCGCGGGGCCGGAATCGTTTGGCCGCCGTCTACCTGAAGTCCCGGGAGTATGGCAGGATTGTTGAACTCCTGGAAGACTACGCCCGCCAGCACCCCCAGGACACCGAAGTCCTGCCCATATTGGCTCAGGCATGTCTGAAACTGGAAGCCCTCGATCAGGCTGATGTATACTTCAGCAGATACCTGGAGAGTTTGAGCGCCGAGGATCGTGCGCTCTTCGGCGATATCAGCCTTGTGGCGTCGGAAGACGAATTGGCAGCCTTTGAAAACTTGCCGGAAGCGTCAAAGGTAGCGTTCCTGCAGAGGTTCTGGACCGAAAAAGACCCTGATTTAACCACGTCGGCCAACGAACGTCAGCTGGAGCACTATCGCCGGGTGTGGTACGCGCGCCGCAGCTTCTCGTCAGGCCGACAACCCTGGGACCGCCGCGGCGATGTGTACGTGCGGTTCGGGGAGCCGGACCATCGGTCGCGATCCGATATGATGAACGCGGATCAGAGCCTTGCCGTCCAGCGGGTCAAGGAACGCCTTGCCCGGGCGATCTACGGCACCTCCGTCCCAGCGAAGAACTTTCTTCGATCCGCTGTGGATGTGGACGGGACCCGTCACAAGGCAGGAGATTATAAGCTTCAAGTATCTCCCTTCGAGTCCATCTATCCCGGCCCGGTCTATCCCGTTCAAAGCCTCCGGCAGTCTTTGGGCGAAGGACCGGAATTCAGTGCGGAAATTGAGGACGATAGTAACAACCACGCCAGCGATGCCCTTCCTCCCACGAACTACAGGCCGGTCTCCAGCGAGGAAGATGCGTCCATGGTCGCATGGGTGACGTGGGTCTACACAGACGTCGGCGGCGGAATCGAGATCACTTTTGCGGATGAATTTCACAACGGGATCTACGACTTTGCGCCGTCACCCACGGATGCGCGGATTCCCGTTCGACAACAGGCCAGTCTGAATCGTTACAACCCGAGAACCGTCACCGCCCAGGCCGCCAGCGCCACGCCCAACTATTACAAGCTCGAAACCAATGAAGACCCTTTCACGTTTTACTACGATCTGGCGGACTTTCGAAGAGACGATCAATCCTCATTGGAAGTTTATCTGGGCATTCCTCACGTAAAGGGACACTACGAGCAGGAGAAGAACGAAACCCGAATTGAGGTTGAACGGACCGTCACGCTGGTCAACAGGCAGACCGGCGCAGTCTACCGAAGAGACGGACAGATCAACTTTGAAAACGACGGCGACCTTACCGGAAGGCGAGACGGCTTCGTACCGGATATGGTTCGTTTGGCCGTTCCCGCGGGGCGCTACCTGATGGAGGTTGGAATCAAGGACCGATTGTCCCAAAGCCGGGGCAGATATCGTCAGGAGGTAATCGTAAAACCGTACGGAAGGCAAGGATTACAGATCAGCGATCTGCAACTCGCCTGGCAAATTGAAAAGGAGCAAACAGGATCTAGATTCAGCAAGGGTGAGGTGCGTGTGATCCCTATGCCCACGCGGACGTACGCGAAAGGCCAGAGCGTATTCGTCTATTACGAGATCTACAACCTGTCACAGGACGAGTTTGGTCAGACGGATTACGAAGTATCCTATACGGTCACGTCGAACGACAACCCCGGCGCCGTCGGTATCATATCCAGCCTGACCCGATGGCGGGAAGGCAAACGTGAGGAACTCTCCGTTACGTACGAACAACAGGGCACGGCGGCCCAGGAAGCGGAATACGTGGAACTCGAGCTTGAAAACCGTCCGCCCGGCAAATACCTGTTGAGAGTAACTGTCAGGGACCGGAACACCAGCAAAACCGTCGAGAAGGACGCCGGTTTTGTGATCGCGAAGACGTACTAAGGGATCATACCGGATGTTATGCAAGAGCACCGGTAATCCGGCAATTGGTCTCACGGCTTGATCGATCGGACAGGATTCGTCATGATCGCCGTCAATTGTAAAACTTACATGGCCGCAACGCTGAATCCGACGAATACGCTCAGAGATGAGTGAGACGACCGACTGAGAATCAGTCGACAAAACATTCCCAACATTTCTATTCGCGAATACAAGATATGGGCTTTAGGGTTTGGGGTCAAGGCGCAATTGAGGCTGCGATAGTCCGCGTCCAACGGCGCCGGGCGTATCGAAGCGTTTGCCTTCGAATATGTCCTGCACGGTCAACAGCTGGAGCGCAGGATACGCGGCTTGCCCGATACGCACGTCTCCCGCCTTGCCCATCTCCCGCTTGAAGTTCTGTGTTTTGCGCTCTCCAAGCGGTTCCAGAACGATCAGACCGCCCATCATGGCGAGGTCGTTTTCCAGAACGCCATGTAGGGCGCGCAGGTCACGGATACCGACATTCTTGCCGCCCTTCACTTCGATAGCCATGCTCTGGAGATCCGGCTTGCCCGGACAATCGAAATACAACCGCCCATCGATACCGCCGTCCGCCGTCCGCTTGGTGGTCACAAAGCCGTCTACTTCCTCAACCGCCCACTTCTGGAAGTGGTATGTGTCGCGCTCCCACAGATGCCGTGCGCCTTCCAGATTGCGAGGCACGCCTTCAATCGTGAAATCTTCGTTTTCGACCAAAGCCAGCTTGTCACGCAATCGAAGCGCGGCAACTCGCTTGATTGCGTGAATTGCAATATCAATTCCGATCCATCGCCGTTTGTGGATATGAGCTGCCTCAAGCGTTGTAGCGCATCCACAGAACGGATCAAAGACCACATCGCCCTCGTTTGTACTGGCCCTGATGATGCGCTCCAGCAATTGCATGGGCTTTTGAGTCCGGTATCCCAGACGTTCCTTTGCCGATTGATTCAGTATACCTATATCAGACCACCAATCTTCAAGCACAACGCCTTTTTTTTCGTCCAAGTAGTCACGCACCACTAAGTCCGGTCGCTCGGTTTCCCATTTAAGATCAACGTCTTTCGCGGAGCGTATCGGACTACCTGTAATTCCCCGTCCCTGCAACCGGTACAAGCGCCCGTTTTCGTCTTTGTGCTTGTATTTGGCAACCGTCACGGGAGAAAGCGGGCGCATGACGTTCTCGTGATTGAACCTGTATTGCTCTCCGTTAGAATAGAACAGGATGCAATCGTGTTTTTTGCCAAAGTACCGCTTCGGTTGTGGTCTGGTCTTGTAGCACCAGACAATTTCATTTCGGAAATTCGAGTGTCCAAAAATCCCATCCATCATGACCTTGATATAATGGCTTGCGGTGGGATCGCAGTGGAGAAAGACCGATCCAGTCGGCTTGAGGATCGATCTCAAATGAAGCAACCGCTCCACCATGTAAGACAGATACGCCAAAAGCCGGGGATTAGTCTCCCGCAAGGCGTTCATCCACAGCCGCCAGAAAGCCGCTACACTGTCTTCTATGCCCGCTTCGCGCATCAGCACGGGCATGGCGCGGATCGCCCGCTCTCGTTCCTCGTCGAGCGTCCACAGGTCGCAGAAAGCGTCTATCTGATCCGGGAGCGGTCGTCCGGTTTCATCTTTGTAAATCTGATTGTATTCTCGGTTGGAGTTGAAGGGAGGGTCAAGGTAAATCAGGTCTACGCTATTTGACCGCATATATTCCTGCATCACGGTCAGGCAGTCCCCATAATAGAGGCGGTTCATGCGAAACACCCGCGCATGAACGAATCAAAAGCCTGTTCATTCTTCCGGTTGTTATACTTCCAGCAGGTTTCAGCGACATACAGGGGCGTAAAGTGCTTGGAATAGTGATGATGGGAACCATACCATGCCCGCTTCAGCAGACTCCAGACGCCTTCAATCGTATTCGTGTGAACGCCATTGCGGGCATACTCTTTGGCGTGGTCAATGACTTGATGGTGGTACTTCTCGGAAGCCGCGTTATACGCCTTGTAGGCGTCCGTCATCAATACCGAACCATCGGGATCGACCGCGTTCTTGATGAACGCCATAACGCCACGACCGGACAGATCGTCTGCAACCTGCGCGACAACCTTGCCGCCTCGCTCAACAACGCCAATTATCGGGGTCTTTTTCGTTCCGCGTCCGCGTTTGTTCGGGGGGGGGGTACCGTTACCAGAATTACGCTTGTTCCGCTTGCGAGGCTTGCCGCCTACATACGTTTCGTCCGCCTCAACAATGCCCTGCAACAGCAGGAAACCCTGTTTGCTGGCCATCTCGGAACGAATACGCTGCTGGACGTAAAGGGCGGTCTGTTGAGTCAACCCCACGTCCCGCGCCAGCTGTGGGCTTGATACGCTCTTTTTCGCGTTCAGCATGATACCGATAGCCATGAACCATTTTTGCAGGTCGATCTTGGTTTTCTGGAAGATCGTTCCAGACAGGACGTTAAAGCTGGATTTGCAGGAATGACAGTTCCAGCGTCCTATCCGCTCCCCGTCATTCTTGCGCTTACACTCTCCGACTACGCCACACAACGGGCAAAAGGGCTCATCGCCGAACCGTACCCGCTCCAAGAATTCAATGCAGGATTCCTGTGTCGGGTATTTGCGGAAAATCTGGTGAAGGTTCATGTTGTCTCTCCGGTGGGGGTTATGTGTTGTGTCCCTGTTACTTACAATATAACACAATCCGCCCACCTTGTCAAGCCCATATCTTGTATTCGCGTTATTATTTCTTTCTCGACGACCTGATAAGTCGTCAATACGAGGAGGAAAACAGGTGGTTCAGAATAGCGGGCTACGCGACTTTGTTCGCCGTATTCATAGCGTGCCTGGGCGCTTTCGGGTTGACGTCGCTCTCCGTCGCTAGGCGCACCAAGGAAATCGGGATTCGCAAAGTCCTGGGCGCGCCAACATTTGGCATCATCTCTCTGCTGACCCGAGAATACGTGGTCCTGGTCGGCATCGCTGTCCTGATCGCATGGCCCGTGACCTACGTCGCGGCTGAACGCTGGCTGCAGAATTTCGCGTATCGCGTGGATCCGGGAATTGGGACGTTTCTTCTGGGCGGCGTGCTCATGCTTCTCATGGTCCTCCTGGCCGTCAGTCTTCAGGTCACCCGGGCGGCCCGCGCGAATCCGGTGGACGCGCTCCGATATGAGTGAGGGACCGGTGCCCCCTCGACAGCCTTGCGATTTCTTCTTGTTTCCGCAATTCGACAGAAGAATCTTGACGTGGGCAGACAGGAATGTCCGCCCCACCTTCACACCGGCATCGCCAGCATTACAGTCAGTGCCGACACCGCACCGCCAGATTTCGCCAATGGTCATAGCATCCGGCGTTCGATGAATAACGAAGGAGGAGTGCAATTGGAGACTGAATTTTTCGACCGTATCAGGACCTGCGACGTGGGCGACCCGTTCGCCGCTGCCGATCGCGCCTTCGGCAACGCCTTGCTGTCCGTGATCGCCGGCGAACGCGCGAGCCAGGGGCCGGGGAACAAGATCGTTGCCTGCCGCGGCAGGACCCACATTGCCTGGCAGGACTCATACAATCAGAGGTACTTCGCCCGGGTACGCACACTCGATCATGAAACGGGCAGGTGGACCGCGGGCGCCATCCTGGCCGAGGGCGTCGACGAGCATTCCCGTCCCACCCTGGCGGTCGATAGCCGGGGCTACCTGCACATGGTCATGGGCGGCCACAACTCGCCTCTGCAGTACCAGCGATCGCTGCGGCCGCACGATGCGTCAGCCTGGACCCCCGTCCAGGCCTTTGGCCGAAACACCTATCCCGTGCTGATGTGCGGCCCGGACGACACGCTTCACCTCACCGCCCGCGACGGCAGCCACAACGGCATGGAACTCTGGGAGAGACCGCCTGCCGGTCCGTGGCAAAGCCGCGGACTGGTCGTGACCCGGCAGCGACGTTTCACCGGGTACACGGGCATGAACAACGATATGGTTTGGGGCCCGGGCCGGAAGACAATGCACATGAGCATGGCCTTTTTCCTGAGTCGAAAGGCGAATGCTGGGGAGCACCCGCGTGACGTGGCCGGTCTGTACCAGGCCGTGGGGTACATGCGCTCCTTCGACTTCGGACGCACCTGGCAGAAGGCCGACGGGACGCGGGTTCCGCTTCCGGCGACGTCGGACACGCTTGACCTGCTGGAGGAGGGTGAAAGCAACAACCCGAAGCCCGGCATCGAGCACTGCGGCATGGCCGTCGACTCAAAGGACCGACCCTACGTCGGCTACGTTCGCCACACACCCACGCCCTGTCGCGCCTTCCTGAAGACATTCGACGCCGGGAGGTGGCGTGAAATGCCGTTAGGCGAGGCCGTGGCGTCGCACTGGCCCGGTTGGGGGATCATCGGCTTCAAGCCGGTAATGACGTCCGATGACGTCCTTTGCGTCCTCGCGCAGCTCGTTGCACTGGGGCACCCGGACGAGAACTGGGCCCCGGGCATCTATGGCCTGCCCGCCTTCTGGCTGCGCGAGCATCCGGAACTCTCACGCGTCGTCTGGCTCGAATCGTCCGATTACGGCGAGACATTCACGCCGCGGGAGGTGCTCGCGTTCGACCCGGAACAAGGTCAGGTTATGCCTTCCCTGGAACGCCAAAACGGCGCGAACCCTATCCCGCCGGGCGACCGTCCTTCATTCATCTACACGCTGGGCGAATCCCGGTACGCGCACGAGGGCGAGACCATCGACAACCACCTGTACTGGGTACGGGTCTGAGTCGATCCGTGAGCAGGGACCGGCCCGGAGACGATTTCAAGCTTGACGTTGCGGAATCGGGTTGGCTACATTGGTGTTGCGCGATTTGTGGTCCAAAGGCTCATTTGAAGAATTCGAAACAGCGGGCGACACTCGGGTCTTTGTGACTCTATCCTGTTTATCCTGTCCATCCATGTAAATTCCCGCTTTGTGAATTGAAGAGGCTGGAAAAGCGGTCATTCCGGACCGCTTTTTGTTTTGGGAAGCGCATGTCGCAGAGACGACAGGGGGATCGATTTCAGACCACCGACGTGCTCATGCTTTCGGGCGGGCACGCCGTGCACGATACGTACAGCGGATTCCTGGCGCCCCTCCTGCCGGTCTTCATTGGGGCTCTGTCGCTGACCAAGACCGAGGCGGGCATGCTGATGGTCGTGAGGCAGGCGCCGTCGGTATTTCAGCCGATTATCGGACTTCGGGCGGACCGCTCGAATCTGCGCTTTCTGGTCATCCTCGGACCCGCGGTCACGGGCATCGCGATGAGTTTACTTGGCGTGGCCGGCGGGTACTCGACGCTGGTCGCGCTCCTGTTGATCGCCGGCTTCAGTTCGGCGGCCTTTCACGCCGTCGGGCCGGCCATCGCCGGAACGCTGTCGGGGCCGAACCTGGGGCGCGGGATGGGTATCTGGATGTTGTGCGGTGAACTCGGCCGCACCCTGGGTCCGATTCTGATCGTAAGCGTCATCGGCCTGTGGGGGATCGTGGGAACGGCCTATCTGATCCCCGTTGGCCTTGTTGCATCTGTGGTCCTGTTGTTACGCATGAGGCGCGTCGGGGCGCAAGCGTTTTCCTTCTACAAGGCGCTGCCATGGCGTTCCGCCCTGAAACGCATGGCGCCCGTTATGGTCCCGCTGTCCGGCATCGTGTTCGTCCGTGCGTTTACGTTGGCCTCGCTCACCGCATTTCTGCCCACGTTCCTGAGCGAAGAGGGCGCGAGCCTGTGGCTGGCCGGCGCGTCCCTTTCGGTCCTGGAAGGTGCGGGCATCGCAGGGGCACTGATCGGCGGATGGGTGAGCGACAGGCTGGGGCGCAGGCGGGTGCTGGGCTTCTCTATGATCGTGACGCCCATTCTGCTCTTTGTCTTTCTCGAAAGCCAGGGCTGGGTCCTGTTTCCCGCCCTGGTCGTTCTGGGCTTTGCCGCGCTCTCGACGGGTCCCGTGGTCATGGCGATGGTGCAGGAAAGCTGCCCCGAAAACCGGGCGTTCGCCAACGGGATCTACATGGGCGGGGGTTTCGCGCTCAGAGGGCTGGCAATGCTTCTGCTCGGTATGATGGGGGACGCCTACGGCCTGCGGCGGGCATTCGAAGTCAGCGCGGTTCTGATGTTCGCCGGTGTTCTGCTGGTATTCAAAATACCTAAAAGCGGGGAGACGTAAGACGGGAGACGGGAGATGAATCCACTGCCCGATCGGTTCCTCGTGCTTGCCTGCGGCTTGAACTGAAACACCCACCGGGCAGGCAATCTCTACCCTCTAACGTCTCACGTCTACCCACATCCGGACTCAGTGAGAGCGAAAAGCTGATGGCGTGAGCAGGTAGAGGGGAGACGCGAAAGGGTTGATAGAAAAAACCACCGGCCTCTTTCCGAGACCGGCGGTTCTTTGCGAAAATTTATCCCTTTGGCCGCCTTTGACCTTTGACGAATACGAGCCTCGGGCGGCGTCTTCTCCGTTTGATCTGTGGCACGGTCACCACCCCCTTTTGAAGTAAGAATGTCATTGGTTTCATGGATTTGATCGTCTTCCGTGTAGATTTGTTCCACGAAATAATGACAACCCGGTAAAAGCGGTCAGCTATCAGCCGTCAGCCAAAATCAGTTAGCGATATGGCCTGGCGATATCAACATCGCGAGTGACAACATTTGTACGGGCGGCTTGTGAACCGCCCGCAATTCCGCGCGAAAACGCCGCGTTACCGTTCAACCTCCCCCCAATGTAGTTTGCGACCGTAACGCGAACTGTTCGTTCGCGGGTTATAGACCCCCGGGCGCTGATTGAGCGCACATCTGCAATGTGCGGTTGTCTTAATGTTCGCCATAGTGTCCGTTTTTGGACAATAGTGTATCATTATCGAACACTTGTCGGACAGTTTCATCGGACAAGTATCACATATATAATTGATATTCAATAAGTTGTATTCATGGCACGATAATCGCAATCGGTTAAGCCGCGGGGACGTCCGGCGATCCTCAATCTTCGATCCGGGTGTCTCTCGATGAAGGAGGACACGATGCCTGATACGGTACAGCGATATTTGGACACGATATCCGTGGCAAGGGTCGTTTACGTTCTCTTCCTGGCCAAGTTTTTTATCGGTCCTCTCGGAGAATTGGCGGGCGTCGTGCTCGCCTATGTGTGCCGTCAGGATGCGCCGGATCGGCTGGTTTCGCACTACCGGTTTCAGATTCGGACGTTCTGGATCGGATGGCTGTACATCCTGATCGCCTTCGCGGTCATTGTTTCTTCGATCGGGTTCGTGTTCTCTAGCGATTTCGGCCTGATGGGCCTGATGATTGCGGCAGGCTCAGCCGGATGGATATTCGGCGTGATCTGGACGATCGTCCGGTGTATAAAGGGTCTGATATACGAGTTGCGGGACGAGGCGTACCCAAATCCAGGTACATGGTTATTCTAGGGATTTGTCGAGAAATATAACCCTCTGTAGTTGAAACTGCATTTCGGACATGATTCTTGACCTGTAAGACGAGCTGTATTCGATAGCCGAACCAGGAGGTGACTGTCGCATGAAACTTGCTCCCATTCTGATCGCGATGTTCATCTTCTCTCTGACGCCAGCCGGCTGCGGTGCTGGCAAGAGTGTCATGGAGGAGGTCGTCGAGCGTTCCGTCGAGTTTGCGCCGGGGGGACGAATCACGATTGTCAACGTGAACGGGGATATAACGATCGGTTCATGGGACCGGCACGAAGTAAAGATGAAGGCGGTCAAGCGCGCGCGTGCCGAAAGCGAAGAAGAGGCACGGCTGCTTCTGGATAAGACCACGGTGCAGCTCGACCGGACTGAAGCGGTGATTGACATCCGCACGGCCGCGCCCAAAAAGCCAGGAAGGAACCGGAACGTCAGCGTCGCCTATATAGTGACCGTACCCAGAAAGATCGATCTGGAAGTGAAAACGGTCAATGGACGCGTAGACGTCGACGATGTATCGGGAGCAGTCGAAGCCAAGACATCCAACGGTCGCATCGAGCTTACCGGCATCGTTGGCACAATTCAGGCAAAGACGACGAACGGCAAGATCGGTCTCCTGGAGGTGCTGGGTCCGATCAACGCGAAAACAGCGAACGGCAGCATCAAGGCGGAGGTTGGCGGGAGCGGAGAGCAACAACACGAGATCCGCGCGGCAACGACAAACGGCGGCATCGAGGTGACGCTGCCAAAAGGCCTGAAAGCAAACCTGAAAGCATCCACGGTAAACGGAAAGATCAATACGGTTTTTCCGGTTACCGTGAAGGGGCTCATCAGCAAGTCCGTCGACGGCGTCATCAACGGCGGCGGGGAACTGATTCATCTGAGGACGGTAAATGGTTCCATTCGGTTGAAGGAGCGATAGGCCTGTAGCTCTCCGACAACTGGGAGTGGCCAGTGTCGCGCATCGTTATGGGCAGACAGGAATGTCTGCCCCACCTTCGCACCCACTTCTTGAACGTCTCTACAGAGTACGTGAAAGTGAATCCACGAACCCGTTTGACGTACGAGTCACACCCTCAAGGGCACGGGACCCATGCTCCGAAATTACCTGATCGTTGCGTATCGCAATCTCATGCGGCACAAGGTCTACTCCCTGATCAACGTGGCAGGCCTTTCCATCGGAATCGCATTCTGTATTCTCGCGTTTCTGTTTGTACGGCGCCAGTGGACGTTCGATGCGTTCCACGAGAATGCGGGCCGGATCTACAGGGCCTGCCTCATTGACCGTACGGGTATGAGTGGGGAGACGCCCGACGCGTTTGGGCCGGCGCTGGAAGAGGCGTTTCCAGACGTTCGTGCCGTGAGGTTGGGCTGGGGCTTTTCCTCTGTGAAGTACCGGGACCGCACCATTCACGGAATTTTCAGAATTGCCGATCCGGCGATTTTGGATGTGTTCACCTTTCCTCTCCTCCGTGGAGATCCGGCGTCGGTCATGGAGGATCCCTACTCTCTAATTGTCACGGAAGCGGCATCTCGGAAGTATTTCGGCGACGAAGACCCCATTGGTAAAGTCCTTTCCGTGGAGATGGCGGGGCGGCAACCGGTGGTCCGGGACTTCGTTATCACCGGGATTGCGAAATCCATACCGAAGAATTCCAGCATTCGGTTTGATTTTCTGGCCCCGATTGCGGATAGAGGCAAGACGCGTAGCTGGTCAATGAACTCTACCCAGACATTTGTATTGCTTTCAGAAAACAAACGTCCGGCGGATGTCGAAGACCAATCTACAAAGTTACTCAGGGCAAACCGGGGAGAGCGGCGGAACGAGTCAATCACCTTGCAGCCACTGCTGGAGATGCATCTCAACCGCGGTAAACGCGGACCCGATGGATCAGGAAACCCGGCGCTATCTTTAATTCTGCTCGGTATCGCTCTCCTCGTCCTCACGATTGCCTGTGTGAATTTCATTACCCTTGCTGTGGGCCGATCTTACTACCGCGACCGGGAGGTGGCGATGCGGAAGGTGGCGGGCGCGTCTCAAATCCAGCTGAGGACGCAGTTTCTCGGAGAATCGACGCTACTATGCCTTATCGCGCTCATTGCCGGCGTTGGTTTAACGGAGCTTCTCCTTCCGGCTTTCAATAGTATTGTTGTCACCGACCTTGCTTTGGGCGATCAAGTCGACGGTGGGGGTCTGGCTTTTCTGGTTGGAATCATCGTAATCGTCGGACTGACCGCGGGCGGCTACCCTGCCTTCGTGCTGTCAGGGGTCCCGCCTGCTGCGGCATTGAAAGGCCGCATGCGGCTCGGTGGGCCGAACCGATTCGGGCGTGCGCTGATGGTATTGCAATTCGTCCTGTCCGTGTCCCTCGTCGTCACGGCGCTGCTAATGGTCAGGCAGTTTGATTTCCTGAGGTCGAAACCCCTGGGGTTTGACAGTGAACATCTTGTGCGCATCGATGCATTTGATACGCTGCAGCCGGGTACGGGACTGACCGAGGTTTACCGGAACGAGTTGTCAGGACACCATATGATTCTGGGTGTAACGGCCACCAGTCACACCCTGAGCAACAGGACGAGAATCCATGATATTGTCGAACATGAAGGAAAAAAGATCGATGTAGAACACATCAGTGTCGGCCATGATTTTCTGGAGACCATGGGCGTATCGCTCGTGGAAGGCGTCGATTTCGATCCACGTAAGCCGGGTTCATCGAGGTTCGTTATCATCAACGAGTCGCTGGTCCATCGTCTGGGGTGGGAAGGTCCGATCACAGGCAGGACGCTGCGGGGAAACAACCGAAACTTTACTGTTATCGGAGTGGTACAGGACTTTCATTTTCGGTCTTTGCATCACAAAATCGGGCCTATGGTGTTGACTTTCCTTCCGCGCCACACCTATCAGATGCTTGTCAGGATCCGTCCTGAGAACGTGCCCGGTACACTGGCCTTCCTCGAGGAAAAGTGGCGGAAGGTCGCGCCGGGCCGCGAGTTTCGCTATTTCTTTCTAGACGATGAACTGGACAGGCAGTACTGGAAAGAGGAACGATTGAGCCGCATTCTTGGATATGCTACGCTGCTGGCGATCTTCATCGCCTGTCTCGGCGCGTTCGGACTCACGGCCCTTGCAGTGGCCAGGCGGACCCGGGAGATTGGGATCCGGAAGGTCCTGGGCGCCCATGCGTCCGGGATTGTCTCCCTGTTATCCAGGGATTTCGTTAAGCTCGTGGTCATTGCGAGTCTGATCGCGTTCCCCGCGGCGTATTATGCGACGGAACGATGGCTGCAGGATTTCGCGTACCGGATCGACCCGGACATTCCTTCCTTTGCGATAGGCGCGGCGTTCGTGCTGCTGGCTGTGCTGCTGACCGTGAGCGTCCAAGCCGTCCGGGCGGCGTGGGCGAATCCGGTGGATGCGCTGCGAACGGAGTGAAACTTCCTCTGTCGGCGTACTCGATGATGTCCGTTTTCGGACATCAGTGTATCAAAATCGAACACTTGTTCGTCGCATCTTCTCAAGAATAATGGATAAACAGTTGAAAATTATATGGAAATGAATCTTGGCACGGTTGTCGCTTCTTATGGATATGAGGTCGGTCAAATCCGTACGAACGACGCAAAACGGAGTGAATACCCTTTACGATGAAATGTGAATACAAGAACTTGCACGTCGCGCCTGAATCCGACGCGGCGGTGATCGATCGGGCGATTGCCGGTGACGATTTGGCTTTTCAGGTCCTATTCAGGCGCCACCGTGACCGTGTGCATGCGCTCGTGCACCGATGCGCGAGGAATGCGGATGAGGCCGAAGATCTTGTCCAGATGGTCTTCATCAAGGCGTTTCTGGGGTTGGCAGGGTTTCGCGGGAATGCCGCATTCACCACGTGGCTTACGCGCATCGCAATGAATGAGTGTACCAATTACCTGCGGTCCCTGAAAAAGCGGAAGATCTGGTTGAGCGAGGTTGAGGATGCCGTGCCCGCGCTCCAGGCGCGTTGGCTGCCGGTGCCCGCCCAGGATCCCGAAACGGCGTTGGTCCGGAAGGAACGCAGGGAAATCGTGGCGCGGAGCATCCGGACGCTGCCGGAACGCCACCGGGAGGCGATCTGTCTCCATTATCTCATGGAACGTTCGTATGATGAAATCGTCGAGCAGCTGCAGGTACCGGCGGGAACGCTGAAAGTCTGGTTGTACAGGGGGCGCCACGGGTTGAAGCGGGAGGTCGAACGGCTGGGGGTGACGGGGAGTTCATAGGAGTGGCCTGAAATCTGAAAAAGCTGAACCCGGCGTTTCAACGGGATGTTAAGGCAAGACGATGGAAGAGAAAAAACCAAAGAAGGAAAAGGGACGCGTGTTGCGGCTGAATCGATCTGACGCGTCCTCCGATCATCAGGCTTCCGATCGGGAGGCGTCTCAAGATCCGGCGGACTCGGTAGGCGGAGACAAACCGGTCCCCGGATTCGTGAATCCGGGTACTTCCGCGTCGGGACGGGAGACGCCAACCGGGGGCATGGACCGCAGGATCGAGAAGAAGCTGTTGACGCCGAAGCGCATTATCAGCGTCGTGGCGGTCGTGGGCTTTGTGGGGCTGGTACTCTATATGGCCATCTTCGGCGACCACAGCGCAAGGCTCAACGTGCAGGCCGAGCGAATCACGATATCCGAAGTCACCATCGGTCCATTCCAGGAGTTTATCCCCCAGCGCGGCACGGTGATGCCCATTCAGACGCACTACCTGGATGCGCTGGAAGGCGGGCAGGTGGAGGAGATCTACCTGGAAGTGGGGGCGATGGTCGAACAGGGCACGCCAATCCTGCGGATGTCGAATCCGACCCTGGAACAGACCGTGTTGAGCCAGGAAGCGCAGCTGTTCGAGCAGATCAACCGAATGGAAAACACGCGTCTGAACCAGGAGATCCAGGATATTCAGCGCAAGCGATCGCTGATGGACATCGAACTGGACCTTCAGAAGTCGGAACGCGATTTTCGGAGAGAGGAAGCGCTGTTCGAAAACAACCTCGCCTCGCGAAACAAATTCAACGAAGCAAGAGAAAAGTACGAACACGCTCAAAAGCTCAAGGTGTTCATGGTGGAGACCATTCGACGCGACTCCATGTATCGCGTCAACGAACTCGCTGCCCTGCAGAAGCGCGCACGCAGCCTGCAGCTTCAACTGGATGACGTGCGCCGACCCTTGAGAAACCTGACCGTCCGCGCTCCGATCGCAGGTCAACTGTCACAGCTCAACGCCGAGATCGGCAAACTGATCGGGAAGGGGACCAGCATCGGCCAGATCGACGTCCTCGACGCGTACAAGATGCGCGCAGCGATCGATGAATTCTACATTACGAGGATTACAGCGGGACTCCGGGGGACGATTGAAATCGACGAAGAGATCTTCGAGTTGAAAATCCGCCGGGTCTTCCCGGAGGTGAAGGAGGGGCAGTTCGAGGTCGACATGGATTTCGTGGGTGAAGCGCCTCGAAGCATCCGCCGCGGACAGACGGAGCAGATTCGACTGGAACTGGACGCGCCCGAAGAAGCGTTGCTGTTGCCGAGGGGCGGATTCTATCAGACCACCGGCGGCAACTGGGTCTTCGTGGTGGAAGGCGACCTGGCCGTCCGACGCAAGGTCCGTATCGGACGCCAGAACCCCGAGTATTTCGAAGTGCTCGAGGGCCTGTCGCCCGGGGAACAGGTAGTCACGTCGTCGTACGAGAATTATGAGGAAATCGATAAGCTGGTGTTACAGCGGTGAGAGGGAAGAGGTGAGAAGCCTAAGAGTGGGGAGACGGGAGAGGGTAGACGGGAGAAGAGATCATTGCCGATCTGTTCTACCTCTATGCCTCCGGCATAAATTGAAACCCAACGAGGCGGGCCATCTCTAAACTCTTACGTCTAACCTCGGGAAGAAGTAGGAGAAAGAACCTCGCTACCTGGTCCCGTGGCGGGTCAAAAAGGATAGCGCCGGAACGCCAATTTGAAACACATACGCCATGGTCTTGAGATTGGCACAACAACGTATCCACTTAACCCGTGCAGATTGCATAGCCACTGCTGTTTCGACCACTGGAACTTTCAAGCACACACATCATCTACCGTCTCCCGTCTTACGTCTACCCTTTCATTGGCAGTCATTAGAGGAAAGACCTTGTCACCTGGTTATTCGCAAGGCCAAACGGAATAGAGCCAAGACACGATGATGGAACTCAGCCACAAGAAGCTTGTAGTGTGGAAAAAGAGCATCGAACTGGTGAACGAGATTTACACCCTGACTTCTGGATTTCCTTCCACCGAAATCTATGGCATTACCAGTCAGTTGCGGCGATCTGCTGTCTCAATACCTTCAAACATCGCCGAGGGATCGGCAAGATCTTCACAAATCGAACGCAGGAGATTTCTCGAAATAGCCAGGAGTTCGCTGGTCGAATTGGATACCCATCTTGAGATTGCACTGACCCTCCAATTGTGTTCGGACGATGACGTTCAATCAATATCAGAAACAATAAACCGATTGTTTGGTTTGCTGTCAGGATTGATAAAGAGGACTTTGTCGTGATCCGTTCCAATAACGCAGCCATTGTTTATGCGACAAATCAGACGATATGGCACTCACATCATCTACCCTCTCCCGTCTTACGTCTACCCTTTTTCAAGGAGCCTCGAGATGATCAAAACAGTTGATCTGCAAAAGGTGTACCGAACGGAAGAAGTCGAAACCACCGCGTTGCGAAACGTCAACCTGGAGATCAGCGAAGGCGAGTTCGTGGCGGTGATGGGGCCGTCGGGTTGTGGCAAGTCCACGCTGCTGAACGTCCTGGGGTTGTTGGATAACCCGACGGACGGAGAGTATTACCTGAACGACGTGGAGGTCTCCGGCCATTCGGAGCGGCAAAGAGCCGATACCCGGAAAGAGAATATCGGCTTCGTGTTTCAGAGTTTCAATCTGATCGACGAACTGACCGTCGCCGAAAATATCGAACTGCCGCTCCTGTACCTGAAGATGCCGTCCAAAGAACGCAGGAAGCGCGTGGATGAATCCATGGAGTATATGGGCATCAAGCACCGCGAGAAGCACTTCCCGCAGCAGCTGTCAGGCGGCCAGCAGCAGCGAGTTGCCGTGGCGCGGGCGGTGATCTCGAATCCGAAGATCATCCTTGCGGACGAGCCTACCGGGAACCTGGATTCCGCCAACGGCAATGAAGTTATGGGATTGCTGACGGAACTGAACAAGAACGGAACGACCATCGTCATGGTGACGCACAAAGCGCACGATGCCGGATTCGCCCATCGCGTCGTTCACCTGTTCGACGGCCACGTGGTGTCTGAGAACATCAAGGAACAAGCGCCGAATTAAGTGCATGCAAGCTGCGCGAACTTGAAACTCACAACGCGGTCGGATACCATCCGTCTGGTGATCAATCCACACATCCCTGTGGGTCCTTGAGGAATTCGGATGTTCCGCAACTACCTGATCGTGGCCGTGCGACACCTGCTCCGGCAGAAGCTGTACGCGTTTATCAACGTGTTCGGACTGGCAGTCGGTCTTGCCTGCTGTATTCTGATCTTTCTCTACGTCAGACACGAGTGGCAATACGATGCCTTCCACGAGAATGCCGACCGCATCTTTCGCGTGATCGTGCAGGAAACCAGGCCTGACGGCAGTGTCGGGTATTCAACCCTTCATCCTACAACGTTTGCAGCATCTCTGAAAGAGGAATTCCCGGGAATGGAGCGGGCAAGCGGATTCCTGCGTGCCAGGGCTCAGGTCTCACACCACCAGGTCTTCTTGCGCGAATCCTTCGGGCTGGTGGACCCCGAGTTTCTGGAGATATTCTCGTTTTCGCTCCTCGCAGGAGACGCTGCGACGGCCCTGGTACGGCCGGACGGTGCTGTAATCAGCGAGACCGTCGCCCGCAAGCTCTTCGGGAATCCGGAAGATGGATATACAGCAGCCTTGGGGAAACCGCTAATGGTTGGAGTAAAGGAGTTTACCGTCACGGGTGTGATGCTGGACGTTCCCGAGACTTCCAGCCTGAAATTCAGTTTACTTATCCCGATCGGATACTACGAGAACTATGGGACTAATTCAGACTGGCTGAATGCGAAGGCCTCCGTGTACGTCCAACTCGTGCAAGGACAGGATATAAAGGCCCTGGAAGCGGAACTCCCGCCATTCGCCGAGAAGCACCTCGGAGACAGAATCGAGTTCTACAAGACGCATGGTCGCGTGAGGAAAACGGACGACGGGTTTTTGCTGCAAATCCAGCCATTGCGAGACGTTTATCTGAACTCCAAGGTCAGAAGGAACTCGTACGAAGCCAGAGGCAACGTGTTCTACTCCTACGTGCTGTCCGGGCTTGCGCTTCTTGTGCTGGCAATTGCGTGTATCAATTATATGACGCTGACCGCCGGCCGGTTGGTGGGCCGCGCGCGCGAGGTGGGCATGCGAAAAGTGCTCGGAGCCCAAAGGATGCAACTCGTAGAGCAGTTTTTGGGCGAGGCGGTGTTTTTGAGCATGGTTGCTCTGGCGATGGGAATCGCTCTGGCGGAGTTGTTTTTACCCGTCTTCAATGATCTGGCACGCAAAAATCTGAGTATCCGCTACCTGGACGGTTGGGGAACGATGGTGGCTCTCATGGGGATCGTGGGCATCGCGGGACTCGTAGCGGGCAGTTATCCGGCCGCCGTCCTGCTCCGGATCCAACCCGTGGAGGTACTCAAGGGGCAGAAAGGAATTGGTGGGCGAAACCGGGGATCGAGGGCGCTGATGGTTGTGCAATACGGCCTGACCATCACGCTGATGATCAGTGCCGCGATGATGTTCGAACAACTCAGATACGTAAGAGAAAAAGATCTGGGGTATCGTGAAGAACAGGTGGTCGTTGTCCCTGCCATGGTGAGGGACGCAGACAAGGTCAGCGAACGGTACAAAGCGGAGATATCCAGATCTCCCCGGATACTCAATGCAACGATCAGCGATCGGGCGTTTACGACCGGCCGCAATACCACCAGATTGGTAACGGAGAGCGGCGAGCGTGTTCAGGCAAGGATTGTCCAAATCGACCAAGACTATCTTGAGACCCTGAAGATTCAGCTAATCGCGGGTCGGAATTTCACACCAGCGCCGTCTAGCCTGAAATCGTACGCGCTGATAAATGAGAAGCTGGCTGGAATGCTCGGATGGGAGAACCCCGTTGGCAAAACGCTGAAACAAGAGTCGTGGGATCAACTCGGCGAACCGACCGTCATCGGCGTTGTAAAGGATTTCCATTTCGATTCCCTGCGCGGAGAAATTAAGCCGTTGTTGCTGCACACCGGGCCAAGGTCGTGGGGACCCTTCGTCCTGATTCGTATCCGGCCTGAGGACGTCGCAGGTAGCATCGCGTTTCTGAAGGAAACCTGGGAGGTGGTTGTGCCCGAAAGCCCATTTCAATATTCCTTCCTGGAAGATAATCTCGCCCGCCAATACCGGAATGAAGATCGATGGTTCAGGATAACGGGATATACGTTTCTGTTCGCGATCCTGATTTCCTGTCTGGGGCTTCTCGGGCTGGCGTCACTGTCCGTAACGCGGCGAACCAGGGAGGTCGGCATCCGAAAGGTCCTGGGGGGGTCGGTTTCGAACCTTTCTCTGCTGCTCTCCAGTGAATTTGTGAAGCTTGTTCTGGTCGCCAATTTGCTGGCCTGGCCGGCGGCCTACTACGTGATGAACGGGTGGCTTCAGAATTTCGCCTATCGTATCGATCCTGAGCCTGGAATCTTCATTCTATGCGGCGGTCTGGCGCTCGGGATCGCCATGCTCACCGTGGGCGCCCAGTCGGTCAAGGCCGCACTGGCGAATCCCGTGGACGCGCTCAGGTACGAGTGACGAACTCTACGGGTCTTGAGTCAGCAGCCGACCAGGGTGGACGACGCACCTCCTCGTCCCGTTCTCCACGAGCCCCGCACCTCTACAACTCCCCAACGTGCCCGGCGCGGATGGCCTCGCATAGACGCATGGTCTGAACGGCGTCGTCCAGGGTCGACCATGGCGTACGGTCTTCAAGTATGCAGTCGACGAAGTGGACGATCTCGTTGAAGCCCGCCCCGCCCACGGCCTCGATTTCGTCGTCCCCCACCGAAAATCCCTCTCCCCGTTCATATCCCTCCACCTGCGGCGCCCGCGTCAGATCCAGATACACCGACAGGTCCTCCCCGTGCACTTCTGCCCGCTGGATGCGGTAGCCCACGCCGTAGTGGCACATCAGGACGCCGAAGGCGCCCGTGTCGAAACGAACCACGGCATTGTGACGATGGCATACGGGGCGCTCGCCGTCCTGCACCATCCCCCGCACCTCCACCGGTATCGCCGCTTCCTCCGGGTCGGCACCGGCCAACCAGCGGATCAGGTCCACGTGGTGTATGGCGTCGCAGATCACCGGATCGGGGGTTGCGGCTTTAAACCGGGATAACGGCTTGTTGTACGTGGCGGCGACGTGTACCGCGCCCCCGCCGGCCTGGATGCGCCGCCGGACGGCCAGCACCTGGGGATAGTATCGACGGTTGAAGGACACGATGCCCTTGCCGTCGCTATCCCGGGCGGCGCGCGCCATTCGAGAGGTCTCGTCCACGTTCATTCCGGGCGATTTCTCCACCGATGTATGGATCCCGCGTTCCAGGCAATCGATTACAATGGGCAGCAGATGCCCCGGATTCGTGACAACGTACACGAGGTCCGGTGCGCACGCGTCCAGCATCTGTCGATAGTCGACAAAGGCCTGCTCGGGCGTCCATTCTGCCCGGTTCATGCGCAACCGCTCTTCATCGAGTTCCGCGATGCCCGCCAGCCTGAGTCGCGGTTCGTCCGCGATCATCTGAAGGTGCGACTGCGCGTGGCCCCCGCAGCCGATCACCGCCGCTTTCAAATCTGACATGGTGAAATCCTTTCAAAGAGGGTAGAGGTGAGAGTGTAACGCCAGTGGCCGGGCGCCCACAAGGGACGCCCCTACAGAACCAAACGTCCATGAAGTGAGCTATCCTGGTTCCGCGCCGTCGCTGTATTTGTAGGGGCGTCCCTTGTGGGCGCCCGCCTTTTCGGTCTTCCTCCCTCTCTCCCTGCGGGAGAGAGAGCCGGGAAGAGAGGTCTGCGGGGTCGGGCGGAGCGGTTGCTTTTGATCTTGCTCTTCGTCTTTAGCTGACGGCCGATAGCTGACTGCTACAGAGAGTAACATCTGTTCGGGCACATAGGTAACACTTTTCGGGGCGGCCCATGCAGCCGGACACGTGAATGTCTAATATCGGAGCGAGGGCATCCTGCCCTCGCTGTGCCGTCGTTGCATTGGTAGGGGCAACCCTTGTGGTTGCCCGCAATACGGCGCGTCCCGTTTTCTGTTGACACCTCCGGTTATCCACAAGTACCATGAATATTACATATTAGCTTATCTCTGGAGATTGAACAATATACAGGAGGTTGGAAATGGACCGGCAAGAGATGAGCCACGAGGAGAATTATTGTTTCGATATCTCGGGCTACCTGATTTTGCGGGGCGTTTTGACTCCCGGAGAGATCGAAGCCTGCAATCGGGCGCTCGAGCTCGCAGGCAGCGAGAATGGGATGCTGGGATGGCCCGCGCCGCACAGGGAGCCGTTCCGCGACCTGATGGTCCATCCCCTTCTGGTGAATTACCTGAACCAGTTGATCGGATACGGTTTCCGTCTCGACAGGGGGCCGCAGCTAATCGGCAGCGCGGAGGGGGCCGCCGGCGGCCTCGTTGGCGGCAATGAGCCGATGGACGCCGGCCGGGCCTACTACATTCTCAACGGCCGCCGGCACTGCCAGGGAATACACGCCATCTGGGCGCTGTCCGATGCGAGCGCGGGAGACGGCGGGTTTTCGCTGGTCCCGTGCAGCCACAAGAGCAACGTTGAAACCCCTGAAGACGTGCTGACGGGAAGGGACGACCTGGGACTTACCGTGCAGCCGTCGCTTGACGCGGGAGACCTGATGCTGTGCGCGGCGACCCTGCTGCAGGGCGTCCGTCACGGAGCGGCGGAGCACCCGCAGCAGCTGCTCCAGTACAGTTACGCGGGGCACGCGGCGGTGCAGTCCACCGGGACCGGACCGAAGACACGGCGGGAAGACCAGCCGGAATGGATGGAGCAACTGACGCCGGAGCAGCGTGTGATGCTCCACAAGCCCGGATACAGCGATACGGACCCGCCTCCCACGCTCAGTTCCGATGGAGAGACCTGTTGGGTGGACCCGGAACCCGACCTGTCCCACCCTTCCATCTATATCAGGAATCCGGATTCGAACATCGACGAGAAGGAGTTTTATTTTTGGGACCTGTGCGGTCATCTGGTCCTCCGAAACGTGATGACTCCGGAAGACCTGGCGCTGGCGAACGAGGCGATCGACCGGTTTTCAGACCGCATCGTGGTCGAAAGCGTAGACCTCGCCATGGGGTCGAAGAGCCTGGCCGGGACCGGCCGGCCCACCATAACCGGTCTGCTTGAAATGCCCAGGCCCTACTGTGAACCCTTCAGGAAGATGCTTGCCCACCCCGCGGTGGTCCACCGCCTCACCTGGATGGGCGGGAAGGGCTTCCGGTGTACGGGATTCGAAGCGATCTGTACGCCCAGGGGCGGCGCCGGACACTTCCTCCATGGCGGCAACGAGCCGTTGAGCCCGTCTCGCAACTATACTTTCCAGAACGGCCGTAGCTATGCGCTGGGGGGGCCGTCCGTCGGCGTGGCATGGCAACTGCGGGATGTCACCGAAGACGACGGGGGATTTGCCTGCGTGCCCGGAAGCCACAAGTCGCAGTACGGCATCCCGAAGGGCGTCTGGACCTGCGACGAGGACATGGGGCTGGTCTTACATCCGCTGACGAAGGCCGGGGACGTCATCTTCTTCATGGACGGCCCGCAGGCGCACGGCGCGCTGGCGTGGAAGAGCGACGTGCCGCGCCGCGTCATTCTCACGCGGTACTCCTCGCGGCACTTCAACGGCGGGCCGACAATGGCGACCCCGGAGGAACGGTGGGGGGATCTTCTGGAGGGGATGGATGAGGCGCAGCTGGCGGTGATGCGTGGACCGGACCGCGACGAGAAGAGTAGCAACGTGCCACGTCTGGTATCGAATAACGGGAGCATCGAGGTCATCTATGACCGGAGTCGGGGCGGGCTCTACACCAAAGCCACCCCAAAAAAGGCGCCGTCATCAAGGAGGGAAGAAGGTAGAGGGAAGAAGGTAGAAGGGTAGATAACTCTCCCATATGACACCCTCGAAGCCGGACTCTCGCTCACGGCTAAATAGAAATGGATCACGAGAGAGGGCACGAATCCGGGTGTAGCGCGGGGCGGTCCTCTCCCGTTTACCCTCTTGCGTCTCACCGCTTTTCGCCTTTCCCTTTGCGTCCTTTTGTGTCTCCGTCATTGGCTTTGTAGGGGCGACCCTTGTGGTCGCCCGCCGTGTCGGTGTTTCCGGTTTTCCCTTTGTGTCCTTTTGTGTCTTCGTGCCTTTGTGTGAGGCCGGTTTTCCTGCTTCTCTCCCCTCTACCGTCTCCCCTCTCACCGGTTTCAAGAAACACGCCGTAGGCAGGGAATTCGGGGAGATGTGGATTTTGATTTTGACTCTTGTTTTTTGCCTTTAGCTGACGGCCGATAGCTGATAGCTTCTTTGACAGGTCTGGGTAGTGGGGCGAGGTGGATTTTGATCTTGCTCTTCGCGTTTAGCTGACAGCTTGATTTTCTCCTACACGTTTCTTCATCGGATCATACCCGATCTCGAGCGGCAGTTCGATCAGTTCGCGTGTGCGGGCGGATTCGTGCATGGCCACGAGAAGTTCGGTTGCGGCCCGGCCTTTCGCACCACTGCTCCGGTGTTCGGGTCCCCCTTCCAGCCACGCGATCATTTCCCGTGTCTGTTCGACAAACCCCGGGACGGGTTCATCCCGAAATGTTGTGATGCCGTTCCTGTCGGTGAGGACCACTTCGTCCAGGGCGGCGTCTATCGTCCCTTCGCTTCCCAGAACTCGAAAGCGGAACCCGTCTTTCGGCGTTCTTTCGCCCATTTCCAACACCGCGCGAGTCCCGGTCCTGAAGGCGACGAGCCCGACGCTGGATTCTTCGGCGGGGGAACCCTGATACAGGGTGTCGCGCTTCCGGGAGGCCTGTCCCATCACCCAGTCCGCCTCCGGGTCGCCGAGAAGGTAGCGCATCATGTCGACGATGTGGGTGCCGTTGTCTACAATGCAACTGGTCAGATAGCTCCAGACGAGGCGGGGTTCGCCAATCGCGCCTTCGGCGATGAGACGCCGCGCCTTGTTGAAGTTTGGACTCTGGCGATGGCGATGAGCAATGACCAGCCGGGTGTCGTTCCGCCTGCAGGCCCGAATCATGCCGTCGGCCTCGTCCAGGTTCAGACACATCGGTTTCTCACACAGTACCGCTTTTGCGCCGGCGTTGGCGGCGGCGATGGTCTGCTCGGCGTGGACCATCGGGTAGGTGCATACGCTGACGAGATCGACGCCCCGCTCGTGCCGGAAGAGGTCCTGATGTGACGCGTATCGACCCCGAATGTTGAGTTCGTCGCAGGTTCTGCTCAGATTATCCGGGTTGACGTCGCAGGCGGCGACAAGCTCGACGTTGCCCTGTGCCAGGTAGGCTCTCGCGTGGCGGCCGGAGACGTTACCGCAGCCGATGAGTACCGCTCTGTATGACGACATTGATGTCGCTCCGTGTGATGGATTTGGACAATGAGTCGATGTGGTCCGGTTTTTACGCCGGCGATCACGGCGCCCAGGATTTCGCGCGTTTCGCGTATTCCCGGGCCTGCGCGGGGATGTCCACGCCGACCTCCTCCGACCAGGCGTCGATAAGCCGTCGATAGATCGGGCCGGGTCGTCCCGCGCCGACTGGCTGAAAGTCGAAGCGTGTGATGGGGGCCATGCAGATGGTGGTCGCCGTGTACCAGGCTTCGTCGGCGTTACGGACGTCGTAGGGTTCGATATCGGCCTCATTGACAGGGATATTCAGCTTTTTGGCGAGTTCCATGCATACCTGTCTTGAGACCCCCCGCAGGATATTGTGGGGCTTGGGCGTCAGGACCTCTCCGTTGAGGACGAAGAAGACGTTGTTTCCGGTGCCTTCGGTGATGAACCCGTGCTCGTCGGTGAGCAGGGCGTTGGCGCCCGTTTCCATGCGTTGCGCCTGCAGATTGGCAAGCTGGTAGTAGATCCGGCTGCGGTTCTTTGCCTTGGGATCGATGTATCGTGCCGGAACGGATTGCTGGGGCGTGACCACGAAGTGGGCGCCCTGTTGGTAATCATGTGCCGCGCCTCCGATGTGGCGCACGAGCGGAATGACGTTGATGGTGACGACGGGACTGACGCCTTCGGTCACAAGTGTATCATACAGGGGAAGGGCGCCCCGGGTGACGTTGTGCATGATCTGATAGTCCAGGCCCTCCAGCGCGGGCAGGTTCCGTTCGATGGTCTCTTCGGTGGCGGATTCCATCTCCTCGATGTTCAGGCCGCAGTCGATCCGGGCGTATTTCATCGAGGCATAAAGCCGGTCCATGTGGTTGCGCAGGCGGTAGGGTTTTTGCTTGAATGAACGGGTCATTTCAAATACCATGTCGCCGAACATCAGGGCCGAATCGAAAATTGAGATTCGGGCATCCCGTTCGGAGACGTAGCTGCCATTGAAATAGACAAGGCGCTGGGGCATGGGAACACCTTTCGAGAGGCAATATGAAGGAAGAAGGTAGAAGGAAGAAAAAAGGCGGGTAGAGGTAAGAGGGTAGACGGTAGATGATATCCTTGCCCGGTGTGTTTTTCCTTTCTGCCTCCGGCACGAGAAGAATCGTCACAAGGCAGGTAATCTCTCCCGTCTCCCGGCTCCCGTCTCACCAGGTTGTGGGAGGTGGTGTGGTCCTCTCCCGTCTTACCTCTACCCGCATTATATATACCATCGCATACGGCTCAATTCAAGCGTCGCAGCACGCTGGCGGGAACGGCGTTTTTCCTCCGGGTCTCTCTGGCAAGGACGATACCCATGAAAATCACCGAAATCGAAGTCATTCCCCTGCGGGTACCGTATGAAGCGCGAATCCGAAAGGCGTACCATCACTTCGCGATGCCGGAGGAAGTGACGGTTTACAGATTTCATACGGATACCGGGCTCGAGGGACTGGGCGAAAACCCCGGACCGCCGCTCGAACAGCAGGCACTGGATGCCTATATAGGCACGGACCCGTTCGACCACGTGATGGGCCGGGGCAGGTTCAATCTGGATATGGCGTGCTACGATCTCATGGGGAAGCACCTGGGCCTGCCCGCGTGGAAGGTGATGGGTCAGCAGGCGCGTCAATGGGTGGCGATGGGCTGGTGGATGCCGAGCATGTCGCCGGAGGATACGGCAGCCGAAGTCCGGGTGGCGGCGGAACGCGGGTACCGCGGGCTGAAGTGCAAGGCGCGCGCGTTTTATGACGTCGTGGAATGCGCTCAGGTTATTCAGGACGTGGCGCCTCCGGATTTTCGCGTGGAATTCGACTTCAACGGGGCGCTGATCTGCGTGGAAAAAGCGCTGCCTGTGCTTCGGGCGCTGGAGAAGATCCCGGTGGTGAAGGGCGTCGAGGAGCCGATCTTTGCCTACGATATCGAAGGATGGCGCCGGCTGCACGGCGAGATCCGCATTCCATTCTATCTGCACGGCGTGCGTGTGCTTTCCGAGGCGGCCTCCCGGCAGCCGTCCGGTCCGTGGACCGGGCTTCGGGCCGGCGACTTCGAAGGTGCGCTGTGCAGCCACGAGTGCGTGCGCGACGCGCTGGCGGCGGGGTGGACGTTCGCCGCGGCGAATACGCCGATCCTGCTGCAATACGTGGGAACGGGAATCACGACGGCGTTCGCGCTGCACCTGGGTGCGGTGATGCCAACGGCGACGCTGCCGGGGGTAACGGCCAGCCATTCCTACGAAGACGACCTGATCGTGGACGCGCATCCAATCCAGCGCGGTTTTATGAAGGTCCCGGAGGCGCCTGGCCTGGGTGTGGCGTTGGACGACGATGCCGTCGCGAAGTACAGCGAGACGCAAGCGGTGGAATGGCCCCGGCATCTGTCAGTCGTGACGTTACCGGGCGGGCTAAGGCATTATTATCGGAATCTGCAACAGGCCGAGCGGCTGATGAAGCAGGGTGTGGACGAGTCCTTTGCGCCCGGCGTTCGGCTGGATGAGTGGGAGGACGACGGCAGCGAGCAGTTCGACGGATTGTGGAAACGGCTTCAGAGCCAGGATTGGCCGGTTTGGGACTGTTTGTAAGAGAGAAAGGTCGGGATAGATGAAGGCGGCTAGATTGGTCGCGCCGAAGCGTTGGGAAATCGCCGAAGTGGAGAGACCCGAGCCAACAAGGGATATGATGCTGGTGCGTCTGGAGCGGGCGGGAATTTGCGGTACGGACAAACCGGCGTTCTATGGCATCGGCGCGTCGTATCCGATGGGACTTGGGCAGACCGGGCATGAAGGTCTCGGTATCGTAGAGGCCTGTGCCTCCGACGCCTATCGTGCCGGCGACAGGGTGCTGCTCTGGGGCTTCGACCGGGGCCTGTTTCAGGAATACGTGCTGGCCGATCCGGCGGGGTGCGTCAAACTGCCGATGGACCTCGAGCCGGAGGTCGCTCTGATGAGCCAGTTGCTGGGGACGGTTATTCACTGTTTCTATAAACTCGGAAACGTGATCAACAGGAACGCGCTGGTGATGGGCCAGGGTGCGGTGGGACAACTGTTCAACGCCACACTGCGCAACCTGGGCGCAAGGTACATCATCGGCGTGGACCCGCTGCCCCACCGGCTGTCTGTGTCGCCGGATATGGGCGCCACCCATACCATCAATCCGGAGACCTGCGATCTCTCGGAAGCGATTTCGGAAATCACCGGCGGGGAGATGGTGGACCTGGCGGTGGAGGCCGTGGGCAGGGAATCGACGTTCAACCTTTGCGGCGACCTGTGGCGTCAGAACGGTACGCTGGTCTATTTCGGCGTGCCGAACAAGGAGAACGCCGAGGGACGGATGACCCTGGCGTTTATGGAGATGTTCAGGAAGGAACTGCAGATCGTCACGTCCGTGGGCCCGAATCCGGACCTGGATTATACGGCGGCGCTGGATTGGATCACCCAGGGCCGGCTGGATGTGCGTCCCATGCTGACGCACCTGTTGCCCTTTGAAAAGATCCAGGACGCGTTCGATCTGGCATTCGAGCATCCCGAAAGGGAAGGCGCGGTCAAGGTCGTCCTGGCGTTTTAGCCATGGTCGTTTCAAACCGACGTGTCGTGAACTGGATCCTTTTCACGTTGCTGCTCTGGCCGCTGCCGGGGCTTGCCGGGGAGACACATCTCATGAAAATTACAGCAACGATCAATTTCGGACAGGACGTGGGGCAGAACTGGGGTTCTCTGTTCGAAGCCCGGGACAGGGACGGCCGTGCGGTTCTGGGCGCGGGCTTTGTGGGGGTCTACAACACGGCGTTCAGAATGGACCGGTTCACGCTGCAGTTTTTCCTGCGCGACGACGAGGCGGAGGCGGAATTCGAGACCCTGCCGCCATCCACGGAGGACGGGGGGAGCTATCTGTTCGATCTGGATGGCCGGGTGTACTCGTGCAGCTATCACCAGGACCGGACCGCGCGCTGGTGGGACGACGAGGCGGGCGGGTGGCAGGTGGACGAGAGTTTCGGCGAAGGCGAAACCGTGGGCGGCGACGGAAAGATGCGGATTGCCGGGAAGGTCTTCCAGTTCAAGGAGAGCGAGGCCCGGTACGACGGCGAGATAATCCTGCCGAAGCCCGCGAAAGGACGCTATCATCATTTCTACTACGCCCTGGGCCACCTTACGTTTTTCCACAAGGACCAGGATTCGGATCCACCTTTTACGACGCTCTATGCCGTGCCATGGACGCCGGGTGGGGGACCGGTGGACCTGGACAAGGCGGTGACGCTGGATCTCAAGTATCCCCAGGAGACGCCGTTCTCAATCGGCCAACTCGGGGATGAGATCGTGAATTCCTCCAACATGGGGGGCGTATACGTATTTGACGGGTCCAAGTGGAAGATCGTGCGGGCATCGCTGGCGGGCGTGAGCTTTCAGCTGTATTCGATGTTGAACTGGTACGACGAGTTGCTGATCGCACAGTACCCCACGGGAAACCTGTTCAGGTACGACCGCAGCGAGCTGCGCCATCTGAAAGACTATCCTCCCGTGATGCCGGGCGTGTCCGGCAACGTGCGGGAGGCGCAGACAACGGCGATATACGGAGGGGACGTCTACGTGGGGGTATGGCCCTGGTCGGAATTGTGGCGGTACGATGCGCACGCAGACGCGTGGCATTTCGTGAAACGAATGTTCCGCAAGCCGCCGATTACGGACAAGATGAACCATCCCTACGAAGACCGGGTGGTCGCATACAACGAGGAACATGGTACTGACCTGGTGGCCAACGACTGGGGACAGCGCGTGACCGGTCTGGCGCCGATGGGGGATGCGCTTTACCTCTCCGTGAGCGCAAAGGGTTGCCCTGTGCGTGACATGCGGCATTCGTTTCTGCACGATGACGAGGTGTGGAACCAGTACCGGAAGGTCTACCGCGTGAGAAAACCCGGAAGCGTTTCCGCGCCCGTTGCCTGGACGGGAAAGCCGACGACGCTGGAGTTTACCATCGACGAGGAGCGGATCAGCATCGCGCAGGACGGCCGGATTCTGGGTACGGCGCCGGTCCGACCCGGACATGCGGAGAAGACGGTCAAGGACGCGGATATCCAATGGGGCCACGGCATGTTCGGGCCCCTGAGAGCGGAGATGCGGTCTAATGCGGTGGAGTAACGCTCGTTAGCCTCAATTCGACAATAGACAAGAGTCAAATTGGCCACAAAAAGCCTGAATGCGGGTAGAGGGTAGAGGGAAGACGGTAGATGAAACCCTTGCCCGATACTTTATTCCTTACTTGCCTCCGGCACAAGAAGAGACTCCACAAGGCAGGATATCTCTCCCGTCTACCGTCTCCCGTCTACCCGCTTCCGAGGGGATGAGAGGAGAGGTCACGAACGCGTCCAGTGACCCGGTGTATCCTGGTAATCCGCCTTCTAATCGCCTTTATTAACTGGCACATATTCGAATTAACGTCCACGAAGATTTACGAATCAAGGTTAACACGAGGGTAGGAAAATGGCGGATCGATACAGGACGGTGCTGATCGGATGCGGGCGGATGGGGGCCACGATCGACGACGAAGTGCGCGACCACCCCAACAGCCAGATCTGGATCCCGTACTCGCACGCGGCCGCCGCGGTGGCGTGCGAGCGGACGGACCTGGTGGCGGTATCGGACGTGGTGGCCGAAAAGGCGGAGTCCATCAGGGAACGGTACGACGTTCCCGTCTGTTATACCGACTACCGGGAGATGATCGATAAGGAAAAGCCGGATATCGCGTGCATCGCCACGCGCCCGGCAACCCATTCGGAGATGACCGTCTTCGCGGCCGACCGCGGCGTCAGGGGGATCTACTGCGAAAAGCCGCTTTGCTGCTCGATGGAGGAAGCCGACGCAATGGTGGCGGCGGTAGAACGGAATGGAACGAAGTTCAATTACGGCACTCAACGTCGATATATTCCGGTTTATCAGAAAATGCGGGAACTGGCCGACGAGGGAGACCTGGGATCGGTTCAGGCCGTGATCGTACAGCAGGGTGTGACCTCCGCGCTGTGGGGGCTTACCCACGGGTCGGATATGATGTTGTATCTGGCGGGCGACCCGGAGATCGATTTCGTTCAGGGAACCATTGTCTGCGAAGACGCGGACTGGGAGGACAACCGGTTGAACGTGGACCCGGGCGTGGCCGCCGGCTATGTCCGGTTTGCAAACGGCGTTCACGGATATACGACAGCGGGCAGTGGTGCGGAGTTCGAGCTTTGCGGCTCGGAAGGAAAATTGAGGACGTTCGACAACGGAATGACCTGTCAATACCGAAAGGCCTGCGGCGTACGGCATACACTGGAAGAGGCGCCGTTTCCCGATGTGCCGACCGAGAGTGGCACCGTGAACGGGCTTCGGGATATCGCCGAGGCGCTGGACACGGGACGGGAGACATCGGGCCCCGTCCAACTGGCGCGACGCAGCCAGGAAATGGTGATGGGCTTTATCGAGTCCCACCGGCTGGGCGGCGTGCGGGTCCGTTTGCCGATGAAGAACCGGGGTCTGTACGTGGGACGGCCGGGTTGGTAGAAGAAAGGCGGGGAGACGGTAGAGGGTAGACGGTAGAAGAAATCCTCGCCCGGTATGTTATTCCTCTTTGCCTTCGGCACGAAAAGAATCCCGACAAGGCAGGCAATCTCTACCCTCTCCCGTCTCCCGTCTACCCGTTTTTGAGGGGCCGGGGGAAGAGGTCCCCCTGGACAGACGGTATTCTGCGTTCACCGCGCCATTGTTGAGTTTGTAGGGGCAACCCTTGTGGTTGCCCGCCTTGTTTATGTATCCGGGTTTCCCTTTGTGCCCTTTGTGTCTTCGTGTCTTTGTGTGAGCCGTGGTTTTCCTGCTGATACGCTCCTTCTTTCCCCTTTTCTATGGAGTCTTTGATGCCCGATTACAAATGGATTTGCGTAACGGAAAATGCCGCCTTTGCGGGCCGCGACGGCGCGGGCGCGCTGGTTTTCCAGGACAAAATGTGGCTGCTGGGGGGTTGGAATCCGCGCGACAAGGTCAATTTCCCGATCATCTGCAACAGCGAAGTGTGGTGTTCGACAGACGGGAAAACCTGGATCGAAGTGAACGAGGAAGCGCCCTGGGAGGGCCGGCACACGGCCGGTTACGCCGTTCACGACGGCCAGATGTGGATCGTGGGTGGAGACTGCAACCAGGGGCACTATCAGAACGACGTCTGGCGCAGTTCGGACGGCATGGGATGGGATCTCGTCTGCGATCCGGTCCCGTGGGGCCCGAGGGTCCTGCACTATACGGCGGTCCACAACGGCAGGATCTGGGTGATGGGCGGGCAGACCATCCCCCAGTTCGCAGATGAAGAGGAGGTCTTCTACAACGACGTGTGGAATTCGACCGACGGCAGGAACTGGAACCGGGTCGTCGAAAACGCGCCGTGGGAGGAACGGGGGATGATCGGCGGCAGCGCGGTTTTTCAGGACCGGATCTGGATTCTGGGCGGCGGCACGTACGATACGCCGCGTATCAACAGCAGGAAGATGTACGGCGACGTGTGGAGTACGGCCGACGGCGCCAACTGGGAGTTGCATACCCGTGCGGCCCCGTGGGCGCCGCGACAGTACCACGACGTTGGGGTGTGGGACGATAAACTCTGGGTGATGGAAGGCTGCTTTCACGAGGCGGCCCATCGTTCGATGGAGGAGGCGACCGGCAGCTGGAACCGGAACGACGTTTGGTACAGCCCGGACGGGGTGAACTGGTCCGAACTGCCGGATACGCCGTGGGCCCCGCGCCACGCCGCCAGTGTATTCGTATTCGACGACGCGCTCTGGATGGTGGCGGGCAACAACATGTTCCCGGATGTCTGGAAGCTGGTTCGTACGGACGACGCGTAGTCGTGGAGAAGGCATCCACTTCAGAGAGTGTCACCCATGTACCCGAACACCTGTTACCCGTACTGCCGGCCTATACCGAACGCAGAGAAGAAAGGACGGTGTGGAATGGATGGGATCGGCCTTTTGGTTTTGGCGGTCATCTGCTTGATCGCGCTGGGCTGGGCGAGATCGGCCCTGGCGGAGCCAACCCGCCCGGTCTATCCCGTTGAGGCGTCGGAGAAACGCGCGGCAGTGTTGAAACGCGTGGTTTCCAGGGTGATGGCAATGTCCGAAGCCGAGATGGTGGCCCTGGTTCCGGACAGGACCGGCTTTCGCTTCATGGGCTGCCCGAACTGCGACGAGGGTACGCAGGAGGGGCAGTTGCGATGGTCGATATCCGATCCGCACCGGGTGAAATGTCGATTCTGCGACATGGTCTTTCCGAACGATCGGTATCCCGAGGACCGGGTGATGAAAGTGGTGAATCCCGTTGGCGTGGAGGTTGAGTATCCCTATTGGGAGGATGCGACCGGATACAGGTACCTGTTTTCTGCCAGGGGATGGCGTGAGGCGCGATCGTATTTTTCGAGTACCGCGCAGCGGTTCGGCGAGCTGTACCAGATGACAGGCGACCGTACGTATGCACGTCGTGCGGCCCTCATACTGGATGCGTTCGCCCGGTACTACCCCGGATTCCTCGTAAGCCGCGATTGGCCGCACAGACCGAAAGGATTCGCAATGGAGCCGCCGTATCCCAATGGCGGCGGAAAATGGGGGCGGTGGCGCCACGACGAGATGCCCACGAACCTGGTGTTCGCGTACGATTCGATCTACGGCAGCGGAGAGCTGGAGCGGCTTTCGGAAGAAGTGGGGACGGACGTGAAGGCGCGTATCGAGGACGATTTCTTCCGCGGCGCCATTCGGCAGGACCAGTTTCACGGGGTCGTTTACGGCAATGCGGGTCCCCGTATATACGAAGGGTACATTGCGATCGGACGGGTCCTGTCAGACCCCGGGCTGGTGCACGAAGGCGTAAGGCGAAGCCGGGAACTGTTCAGGCGGATGTTCTACGAAGACGGGTTCTGGATGGAGGGCAGCGTCGGTTATCATCAGATGACGATGGGTGGAATGAACCGGGTATTCCGGGCAGTCCGGGGCTATAGCGATCCGCCGGGATATGTCCATCCGGAGGACGGGACGCGGCTGGACAACCTGGACCTTGCACGGGATATCTCCGTGATCGCCCGGGCGGAGCAAATCCTGGAAATCTGCCGGTATCCCGACGGGCGGCAGATGACGGTACACGACAATTGGGCGCACTTCAGAAATCTGAAGGTGCCCGAACGATCGGTCTCGACGTTGCTGGCGGGGGTCGGACACGCGTGGCTGGGGCGTGGTCAGGGTGACGAACAGGTGCAGCTTCACCTCCACTTTTCGGGCGGCTACGGACACCAGCACGCGGACAATCTCAACATGGGCCTGTTTGCGAAGGGCCTGGAACTGTTGCCGGACCTTGGGTACACCCATACGCGCCACCGGGTCTGGAGCACGAGTACGCTGTGTCACAATACGGTGGTTATCGATGAGCAGCGGCAGTATTCGGGCGGCAGACAGGGGCCCTCAGACGGGCGGCTGCTGGCCTTCGAGCCTGGCTTCGATGTGGTGAAGTGGGTGGAGGCGGGCGGAGAGCGGGCGTACCCCGGACTGGCGAAGGTCTACCGTCGCGGACTGCTGCTGGTGAACGCCGGGGAATCGGATGTATACGCGATTGACCTGTTTCGCGTAACCGGTGGTTCACAGCACGACTGGGCGCTGCATGGAAGCGCGGATGCGGACGGGGACGCGGCGGTCAGCGTTCCCCTTGCTCCCTACGCGGAGCACCTGCTGCCGGGCGTGGACGTACGGTTTCCCACGGGCGAGTCGGACCGGGGCGACGCCGAAGGACGGAATATCGCGTATGGGTATTTTCAAAACGTCTCTCGCGGCGCGGCTTCGGACGATTTGGCGATCACGTTCAGCGTCGACGATTCACCCGTGGGGGTGCGGACGCATATTCCCGGTCAGGCGGGCGCCGAGGTGTTTGCGGGGGATGCCATATCGTTTCGCAGGGCGGAGGAGAACGACGCGCTGCTGGACAGGTTTCGAATGCCCATCCTTCTGTTGCGCAGGAAGGGACCGGCGCCCCTTTCGAGTCTGTTCGCCGCGGTGCACGAACCGTTCGAAGGAAAGCCATTTGTGGACGACGTACGTCTCGAGATGCTGGATGGAGACGCTGTGGGGATCACGGTGAGTCAACACGGCGTTACAGACCATATCGTGTATCGGGGAGGATCGGGAGACAACGCCGTATCTGCAGGAGACCTGTCGCTGCTTGGCGAAGTCGGATTCGTGAGGGTGCGGAACGGACGGCCCGAAGCGATGGGGCTGTGGGGCGGAACGTCTCTGAAGTGGAAACAGATCGTACTCAGAGGCAGCGGCGCGTTTGAGGGGGAAGTGACCGGCACGACAAGGAAGGATGCCGGCGCGCCATACGACGGGTTGGTCGTTACTGGCGAGTTACCGGCCGGCGAGTCATTGAACGGGGCGACCGCGATCGTGAGCTTCGGCGACGGATCGACCCGCGGATGCCGGGTGCGGGCGGTTTCGCGCGAAGGAGAGGAGACGCACGTGCTGCTGGATGACGACCCCGGATTCGATGTCGATGGCGAAGGCATGCGCCACCTGTTCTTCCCGCATCGCGAAATCCCGGGAACCGTACGTTACCGCCTCCGCACATCGGCCTTCGCGCAAACGGTCGACCAGTCACTGACGTCAATCGGGGACGCGAAGATATCGGGCTATTGAGGTGAAAAACACGACCCGACACCATGACGACGTACACCCTTGCCAGCTCGTCAAATTACGGGGAGCACCCGATAGTTTGCCTTTTTTCCACAACATTGACCGAGTACCCTGAGCTTGTCGAAGGGTCGGCGAAGGGTCGAAGGGCCGTTGAATCGCGGGCATTTCGACAAGCTCAATGACCACGCGTAATTCCGTTTAATGGACGACCATCGAGCCGGTGCTAGGAGACCCCTAACCCGCCCAGAGGCGCTTCGTGAGCACTTGCCCTGCTTGTGCTGCTTGCACTGAGCCTGCCGAAGGGTTGTCGAAGGGTCGGCGACGGCTGATGCGGTGGGGGGAAAGTCATTCCGCTAAAAACCCTCACCAACTCATCAATACTCTATTCAGATAGCAGTCGGTAGCACTGACGAAAGAAGTGCAGATCTTGCAGGCAGGTTCTCCCTGTCCAAAAGTACAGGTCTCAAACAGGCCCTCCGTTCGATGCGGAGGGCCTGTTGTTTGGCTAGATTTCAGCCACGTCAAGAGTAAGCGGCCCAAAACGGAAGGCGCATCAGTTACAAAGGAGGTCGATTATGTCAATACGAACCGCACTCATCACAGGCGCATCCCGCGGTCTGGGATTCGCGCTCGCACGAGAGCTCGCAGAGCGAGGATGGCGATTGGTCATTGACGCGAGGGATCCGACGGCACTTGAGGGCGTGCGCAAGGAACTGGCGAAGTGGACAGACGTCATTGCCATTCCCGGAGACGTGACCGGGTCCGAACATCGCCTGAAGCTTTCCCGGGCCGCGCGTGAAGCCGGCGGACTGGACGCCGTGATCAACAATGCCGGCATGCTCGGGCCGAGTCCACAGCCTGAATTGCTCGATTATCCACTCGATATCCTGGAAGATGTGTATCGCGCCAATGCAATTGCGCCTCTGGGCGTGCTGCAGGCGGTTCGACATGCGTTGAAGCCTGGCGCACGTATAGTCAACGTGACGAGCGACGCCGCGCGCGAGGCGTACGAGGGGTGGGGCGGATACGGTTCCTCAAAGGCGGCACTTGAACAGATTTCGAACGTACTTGCCGCTGAACGCCCGGACTTGCGCGTCTACCGGGTGGATCCGGGCGATATGCGGACACGGATGCATCAGGAGGCATTTCCCGGAGAGGATATCAGCGATCGTCCCTTGCCTGAATCGAGCGTAGCCGGATTCATCGAACTGCTGGACGGTCCGTACGAAAGCGGGCGTTACGAAGCGCGTGAGTCATTCACCGCAGCCACGAGCTAATGGGTGAAAGGGGTTTCTCATGTCTGATTCAATGCCGAATTCGGTACTACCCGTTACCATGGTGAATTCAAAGCTCGACTCTCTGGCCTTTGAGCTTCCCGCACACCTGGAGGCAGGCGAACCACCTGAAGCGCGCGGCCTTGGCCGGGATGCCGTTCGCCTGATGGTGTCGCGGCGAAGCGATGACTCAATCGAACACATTGCGTTTCGCGAACTTCCCGATGTGTTGCGCCCGGGCGACGTGATGGTGATCAATACGAGCGGCACCCGCAAGGCGTCCCTGCCGATCTTGCAGTCTGATGATTCCGGACTCAGACTGCACTTGTCAACGCAATTGCCGGCCGAGATGTGGGCGGTTGAAGTGCGCGCATCCGACGGCACACGGCCCTTTTTTATCGCCCGTGCGGGCGAGGTGTACGCGTTGCCCGGTGGCGGGGAAGTGCACCTGCACGCGCCCTACAGGCCCGAACTTAGGGACGATCCCGAAGCCGACGTGCGTTTATGGATCGCGACGTTGAAATTACCCTTTGACGTCGATTCTTATCTGGAAGTTTACGGGATGCCGGTTCGGTACGGTTATGCGCGGGACAATTGGCCCATTGAGCTTTACCAGAACGTCTACGCGACGGAGACGGGCAGCGCGGAAATGCCGTCTGCCGGCCGCGCGTTCACGCCCCGGGTCATCACCGACCTGGTGGCGAAGGGCGTTCAAATTGCGCCACTCGTCCTGCATACCGGGGTCGCGAGTCTGGAGTCCGATGAGCCGCCCTATGAGGAGTTCTACCGCGTTCCGGCCGAAACCGCGCAGGTGATTGACAACGCCCGAAAGAGCGGCGGGCGGATTGTCGCCGTAGGCACCACGGTCGTCCGGGCGATCGAAACCGTTGCCGACAGGACCGGACGCGTCTCTCAAGGTGAGGGATGGACAACACTGGTGATTTCACCGGAACGACCCATGCGAGTCGTAAACGGCTTGCTGACCGGAATGCACGAACCGAGCGCCACCCATCTGTCCATGCTGCAGGCATTGGCGGGGCTGGATCATCTGAAACTGACTTATGAGGCGGCGCTTGCCGAAGGGTACCTGTGGCACGAATTCGGCGATCTGCATTTGATTTTGCCCTGACCAGGAGATATATTGGCAAGGCCTGTTGACGGTAAAAAAACTAATGCTATCGAAAGACATCATGCCGACTTCGATCGACCAACTCGGACAGCGCAATCGCGAACTTTCCGTGCTGAACGATATTGCCCACGCACTGAACCAGTCTGTTGATCTGGATCAGGCCCTGGAAGCAACACTTCGCAAGGTTGCCGCGTTGCTCGACCTGAGTACAAGCTGGATCTGGCTCATGAACGAGGAGACCGGCGAACCGTACCTGGCTGCCGCACTAAACCTGCCGCCCGCGTTGCAGGACAATCCGGAAGAAATGGGCGGATGGTGCTACTGCCTGGATACATATCGGAAGGGTGATCTGAAGGGGGCCGCAAACGTGAACGTCGTAACCTGCAGCAGGCTGAAGGGGCTTGTTGAAGGGACGGGAGGTTTGCGGTATCACGCGAGCATTCCACTGTACGCGAAGGCGAAAAGAGTGGGTGTGTTGAACGTGGCGAGCGTCGAGTGGCGCGAACTTTCGTCCGAGGACTTGCGCCTGCTCAATACGGTGGGCGATCTGACAAGCATCGCAATCGAACGGGCGCGGTTGTATGAGCAGAGCGTCGAAACCGGCGTCGCGAACGAGCGACTCCGACTCGCTCGGGAAGTCCACGATACCCTCGGTCAGAATCTGGCAGCTATTCTCATGCGACTGGAAACGCTGGACGCGCTGCTTGACAACGATACGGATCGCGAAGAGCTGTCCGGGGTCTTGCGCGGCGCAATGACACTGGCCCGCAACAATCTCGAGGATGCGCGCCGTGCGGTACTGGACCTCCGGGCGGCGCCGCTCGAGAATCGCTCGCTGCAAGGAGCATTGGAAGATTTGGGGAAGGAAATCGGATCCAGGGCAGGCGTGGACGTCCGCGTGGAGTGTGTTGGCGGACACCCTCTGAACGCCAGGGTCGAATCCGGCTTGTATCGCATGGCGCAGGAGGCGATGAACAACGTCGCGGAACATGCGGGCGCAACCGGAGCGCGCCTCATACTGACGTCGACGCCCGATCATGTGGCGCTTGTCGTCGAAGACAACGGCACTGGATTCGAAGTTGAAGGCGATCTGGAGGGTCGGCACGGTCTGATCGGAATGAGAGAACGGGCGCACTTAATGGGGGGATCGCTGGTAATTGACAGTGCGCCCGGGCGCGGTACCCGACTGGAAATCCGCATTCCTGCGCAGGAGCCGAAATGAGCGCGCCGATTCGCATTCTGATCGTAGACGACCACCCCGTTGTGCGCGACGGTCTGGCCGCGATGTTGAATACGCAGTCCGATTTCGAGGTGGTGGGAGAAGCCGGCGACGGTGACGAGGCAGTGCGGAAGGTGGTAGATGACGACCCTGATGTGCTGCTGCTGGATCTGGAGATGCCCGGGGTGGATGGTATCGAGACCCTTCAGCGGTTGAAGAAAATGAACGTCCGGGCGCGGACGATTGTGTTCACCGTCTTTGACACGGACGACCGCATTGTTTCCGCCATGCGTGCAGGGGCGATGGGGTATTTGCTCAAGGGCGCGCCGAGAGAAGACGTGTTTCGTGCGGTGCGTGTCGTCAATGAAGGCGGGTCATTGCTGGAACCGGCGGTTGCATCCAGGTTTCTGGACAGCATCAACGATCCGGATGCGTTGACAGCGCGGCAGAAGGAAGTGCTGAATCTGATCGCAACAGGCCTGCTGAACAAGGAAATCGCCGACCGGCTCTACATCTCCGAACGTACCGTCAAGTTCCACGTGAGCGAAGTCCTCGCCAAACTCGGCGCGGGAAACCGCACCGAAGCCGTCGCAATCGCGACGGAGAAGGGGTTGATATAGGCGATCAGCAGGTGAGCAGTAGGCACTTTACGGTCGGCTTCGAAGGTATTCTTTAAAGGCAACGGCTGGCCGGTGGATAGGGTATATTCGGCATCGTATCCTCACGCGACATCGCTGCAATCAAGCATAGCCAGATCGATATGCGATCCGATCACTCCCCCCTTGAGGGGGAGTCGCAGAAGCCGAGCCGTCCCCTGAGCTAGTTGAAGGTTCCGGCGACGGCTGATGCGGTGGGGGGGAATTCAACGCTGAACCGAACGCAAGGTGCATGATCCATTATATATGCAAATTGCGTCACTGCTGTCCAGCACAGACAACGACCTGTGGCCGATGCGGTTGGCGTTCCCGGGAGCGAGGGCATCCTGCTCTCGACGGCGAATCGGAGGGGTCTTTGCGCCGTCATTCCAGATGTGATTTGCAATGGAAAGGAAGCAATTGGCCCTTGATGTGGAAAATGGCAGGTGACGTGAAGTTCGAGGGCAGGATGCCCTCGCTCCGGATATGGGTGGATCATGCCGTGAAAGAATGCAGATTGCCTTCGGTCGCACGACGCTCGCGTCCGGAGCAGGGACTTGAGGTTTTACCCGGTTCTTCGGCGACCCGTAAGGAGAGGATTCCAGATCCGATATGAAATAATCCGGAAACGACGATTTTGGACAGGCCTGAACCTGCTTTTGTTTCTCAATCCTGATTGGTTTTTATCCTGCCGTGGCTTCTAATCCAGTTAATCCCGATCGCTTTTGATCCTGCCTTGAGGTTCTAATCCTGCTTAATCCTGTTCGTTTTTGTTTATGCACGTGGGCTTGTGATGCTGTTAGTCCTGATTGGTTTTTATCCTGCCGTGGCTTCCAATCCAGTCAAACCTGATCGCTTTTGATCCTGCCTTGAGGTTCTAATCCTGCTTAATCCTGTTCGTTTTTGTTTATGCACTTGGGCTTGTGATGCTGTTAATCCTGATTGGTTTTTATCCTGCCGTGGCTTCCAATCCAGTCAAACCTGATCGCTTTTGATCCTGCCTTGAGGTTCTAATCCTGCTTAATCCTGTTCGTTTTTGTTTATGCACTTGGGCTTGTGATGCTGTTAATCCTGATTGGTTTTTATCCTGCCTTGGGTTCTAATCCAGTTAAACCTGATCGCTTTTGATCCTGCCTTGAGGTTCTAATCCTGCTTAATCCTGTTCGTTTTTTATCTTGCCTTGGGTTCTAATCCTGCTTAATCCTGGTCGTTTTTGATCTTGCTCTTGGATTCTAATCCTGCCTATCCTGTCCACCCATGCAACTTCCCGCCTGTTGATTTCAAATCGCTAAACCGTCTGGCTCAGGTTCTTCCGATGCAGGATGAACCAGATGACCACGGGCGCGCCGATGAGGGAGGTCACCGCATTCAGCGGAAGCACGTAGTGGCTCCCCGGCAGGTGGGCGAACAGATCGGACAGCAGCGCCAGCGTCGCCCCAAGGCAGATGACGGCGGGCATGAGCATACGGTGGTCCGACGTGTGCAGGAGGCTGCGGCACAGGTGCGGCACGGCCAGCCCCAGAAACGCGATGGGCCCGCAGAAGGCGGTGGTGGCGCCGGCGAGAACGGACGCGCTGACCAGGATCCACAGGCGTGCACGTTTTACGTTGAGCCCCATGCTTCTGGCGTAATTCTCTCCCAGCAGGAGCGCATTGAGCGGCTTGATGCACAGCAGCGCCAGCAGGAGACCGAACAGCGTCGTGCAGACCAGCACAGGTATCTGGCGCCACGTCACGCTGCCGAAGCTGCCAAACGTCCACAGGATATACGACTGGATCTGCTCGGGAACGCTGAAGTAGATCAGAATGCTGACGAATGCCGCCGTCGCGTATCCGAACATCAGGCCGAGGATAAGCAGCGTCATCACGCTGCTCACGCTGCGGGAGACCAGCAGCACGCACCCCAGCACGACAGCGGCGCCCAGGATTGCCGCGGCAGCCAGGCCGAGGTCGCCCACGAAGCCCATCCCGGCGATCAGCACGCCGCCTGCCGCGCCAGCCGACAACACCACGATGGCCACGCCCAGGCTGGCGCCGGCGCTGATGCCGAGCACGAACGGATCAGCGAGCGGATTGCGGAACAGCGTCTGCATCTGCAGGCCGCTGACAGCCAGCGCGGCGCCGGCCAGCACACCCGTGATTGCCCGCGGCAGGCGGATCGTGTGAATGATGATGGGCCATGCGGGAGATCCCGTCTCCCTCCCCAGGAGAACGTCGAACAGTCCGGCCAGGGGAATGCGGACCGATCCGAGCGACAGGCTAAGCCCGAACGCGATCAACAGCAGAAGGAACAACCCCGGCACCATGATCGTGCGCCGCGGTCCTTCCCGCGCTTCATCTTTCGGTTCCGATCTCATCCCGTTTTTCCCGGCTCCTGCAGCGCATCTATTCCATATTCGCATTTGATCGTCGTGATTAAGTCGTATATGGAATAGAATTCCATCGTGTTCCCGTCGCGTTCGAAGCGCCAGGCTCCATTTTCGCCGTCCAGGATGTCGATGCGGCACCCGGATGCCGCGTCACGCACTTGAAATCCCGCTCTCTCAAGCGCCCGCCTCGTCCAATACGCGTGCCGCCCCGTTCCCGTAACTTCGACCGCGGCCCCCCCGCGCTCCGTGGTGAGCCTGAACGCGCCCGAATCGGCGTCAAAACGTACGCCATCGCTCCCGAACGCCGCTTCAAAAGCGCCATTGAGGACCAGGTCCTCCGGCGCGCCGGTGTGCAATGCGCCTTCAGACGGTAAGAGATAGATGCGGTCCGCGCAGCGAAGCGCCAGATCCAGGTCGTGGGTGGAGAGGAAGATGGCCTTCCGGGTCGTGTGTGCGAGATTCCGCAATAGAGCCATGATTTCCACGCGGCGGGGCAGGTCGAGAAAGGCGGTAGGTTCATCCAGGATCATCAGATCCGGCTGCTGCGCCAGCGCGCGCGCGATCATCACCCTCTGGCGCTCGCCATCGCTGAGTTCGGCCACGTTGCGGTGTTCCAGGTCCCCGGCCCCCGCCGCGCGAATCGCCCATGAAACGGCATGGCTGTCTTCGGAGGTGAAGCGTCCGATCCAATCGGTATGGGGATATCGTCCCAGGCCGACCAGATCGCGCACGGTCATGGTCCCCGCGCTGACGCGGTCGGTGAGCACAACGCTGAGGAGTTGGGCGACTTCCGTCGCGGACATCTCCGCAATATCTTTCCCCGCGATGTGGACGTCGCCGTTCAGCGGCGGCTGCATCCCGGCGAGCGTGCGCATGAGCGTGGACTTCCCGGCGCCGTTGGGTCCCAGCAGACAGACGAATTCACCGTGATCGAGCGTCATATTGATGTCGCTTACCACAATGCGTGGCGGCCGGCGACCGCTCTTGTATCCGATGGAAAGGTCCTGCGCAGTCAGAATCGCCTCAGTCACCGCGTCTCCGGAATCGCGTGACACGTCCATGTCAATGAAAAGACGGGCCGCGCCTTTTCTGACTCCATACACGAAACCCGTCTCTCTCTGTTACCTGAAATTGTCCAGGTATGCTTACCCGATAGCTACTTTGCCAGCACCATCTTGCGCGACACCACGTCCGTCCCCGCCTGAAGCCGATAAAGGTACACGCCCGTACTCACCTGCCGTCCGGCAGCGTCGCGGCCATCCCACGTGACCGTATAGCTTCCCGCGGGCTGGAACCGTCGAACCAGCAGCCGGACCTCCTGGCCCAACAGGTTGTAGATCGCCAGTTTCACGTCGACCGCTCTTTCCAGGGAATAGCGTATGGTTGTCGCGGGGTTGAACGGATTCGGACGGTTGGGGTCCAACGATGAAGCAAGCTGGCTGACGGCGTTTACGTCGCCATTCAAATTGACCTCATACGTAACGCGCCTGCCGGGCATCAGCGGAATGCTGCTCCAGCTGGCGATGGTCTCTCCTTGTGCATTACGCACGCGCGCCCGGTACATGCCGTTTACGCGGCGGTGTTCGTCCGGTGTGACTCTAACCACGGCGCGCCCCGTCTCATCGGTCGTCTTACGCCACGCAAAGACAGGCAGACGTCCGGAAATCGAACGCGAAACCTCGACGGTCAGGCCCCCCGGATCGCCATCGCCCACAATTTGCACATCCACCTGGGCGACGTCTTCGAATGCGATATCGCTCTCCAGATAGATGCCTGCTCCCACGATAAAGGTCTGACCGAAAACGTTGACCGGGATCACGTAGCTCAGCTTGGGCGACCTGGTGTCCTCATCTCCGATGACCGCGGGATTGTCCCAATAGTATTTCACGAAGCCGCCGCCCGCTTCCGCCTTCGCAATGATATCCTGTACAATCTTGAGGCCGTTGACGTCCTCGACGTCGATCATGTTCTCGCCTATCAGACTAAGGTCTGCGGTCCCGTGAAAGATCAGGTGGCCCGAGGAGTCTATGACGAAGATGTATATCGAACCATGTTTGAAGTCCTCGCCCTCGGTCCTGATTGCGGCCTGCACGGTTGCCAGGTACGCATAGCCCTTTTCTTCGATGATGGGAACGAGGACCCTCAGACCTTCCACAAAGGCCTTCAGCGACGCCCTGTCCTTTACATCCTGCGCAGTCACCTCCAGCAGTTCAAAGATGTTCGGCTCGGAGTCGACGTGGGACAAATCCATATGGAAGCCGCCGACAAGGATGAAATCGTCCCCGCGAATGGCAACGGGAACCGCGTAGGCGAGTCTGTGTGAATCGTCGTCATCCACGGCTGGATCGTCCCAGTAGTACTCGACAAACCCGCCGTCCTCATCTGCCGCGGCGAGCATGTCCCGGACAATCTTCGTACCTCTGTCATCCTCGAGATCGAGTACATTCTTGTCTTCGAACGTCACATCGGCCGCGTGAACCTGCACTACGCCTTCCGGGGTCAGAATGACGAGATAGACCGGGCCGTCTTTCCAGTCGCCTTCGGACCTGAATGCCTCCACCAGTCGCCCGACCTCGGCAAAGTCCGCGGCGCTCTCGAGGGAATCCCTGGCCGCTTCTGCAAATGCCATCAGGGTCTCTCTGTCTACAACTTCGTTCGCTCGCACTCCGTCGTCATGAGCGAAACCAGGTGTTGAGAAGAAAAAGAGACCTGCCAGCCCCAGCGCAGCGATTGAAGATTTCATCATGGTCGCCTTTCTGAAGGAGTCCGTGGATCAGGATGAGCATGGCAGACCAAGATAGCGGCGGGACCTCAGAAAGTCAACCCGTGCGGCCGCAAAACGAACAAACAGGCCGCCGCCGTGCCTGTCGCGAACAGACAGGTGACAATCACAAACGCGCACATACGCCGCATGTCCCCGGGCTGTCCGCCTTCCGGGTCGGATCCGTCGCCCAGCCAGAGGTCAGTTATCTGCTTTCCATCCTGCCAGATGGGCCCCGCGAGGCGTCGCTGCAGCGCGCCCGATGCCGTTGCCTCGCTCCAGCCGGAATTCGGGCCGGGAACGAGCGCGTGCTGTCGCCAACCGGCAAGCAGCGCCTTGCGGGCGGAACATCCGGGCAGGAGGAAGGCGACGACTACCATCCCGAGATAGGTCAATCTTGCCGGGACATAGTTGAGTACGTCGTCCATCCGGGCGCCGCACCAGCCGAAGTAACGGTATTGCGGTGTCCTGAATCCCACCATGGAGTCCATGGTGCTCACCACCTTGAAGAAGACGATCCCCGGAAGTCCCAGAACCGCGTACCAGAAGATGGGCGAAACAAACCCGTCCACCGCGTTCTCGCTCAAGCTCTCCATACCCGCTCGTCGGCAGGCCGCGGCATCCATTCTCTCGGTATCCCGGCCGACGAGCATCGAAACCGCCCTTCGCGCGCCATCAGGGTCGGCGGCGCGATCGATGGCCATCCCGTGTCTGCACAGGTCCTTTAGCGCAATCATACTAAATATAATATAGGCCTGGAAGATCCATCCGATATCGTATTGGAAATGACTCAAAACCATCGCCAATCCACAGATCAGACCAATCCAGAACGCGGAGAGGAGTAACATCAGCATACAACCGCCCGCGTATCCGTCCAGACCCAGGCGGCGCAGCATCCGCTCGAAAATGGAGAGCGTACCACCCATCAGGCGAATGGGGTGCCACGCAAAAACCGGGTCACCGAACAGCCCGTCCAGAAACACCGCGAAGAGGAGAAGAATCGGATCGGGCGCAAGCAGGGTCAGGTCCATTTCAGACGCCATCCGAGGGCGAGCGCATCGTAGACGAGATCCAGCGGGGCGTTTTCCTTTGCGTGAAGCCTGGCGTAACAGGACGGCCACGCTTCGGGTTTCGCCGCCAGTGAGGCAGCCAACGTGGCTGCCTGCTGCCGCAACACCGGATCGGCCAATGCTTGCGAGAGCGTTCCGTACCGCACGCGGTCCCAGACCGCCGCGTACGCGTAAGCCGCAGCCGACACACGCGGTTCATAAACGACTGACTCGAGGTTTTTTTCCATCAATTCGCGCTCCTGTTCCTTCAGGCGTATGTCCATGGCCCGCAGAAACCGGTCGCGCCTGAACCCGAGTCGCTTCAGCGCGTGGAAGACGCTTCTCGTATGTGACGGCTCCAGGCCGTTCTGCCATCGCAGGGATTCCAGTGTGGCCTTGCGTACCGCCCGCCCGATCAGCTCCCCCAGTTTCGCGTGATGGCCCGCGTTGGTTTTTGGTACTCTCGCTTCGTCCAGCGGCGCCGCGATACAGTACTGGTCGGTCCCGGTGCCCGTTGCGAGGTCGTGAGAATAGCGGCTGGATATGGCGAGATCACGGAGTGCGGCCGATTTGCCCTCGGTCATCGTGACCGCCGCCCGCGCCATCGCGCCCGGCGTGAGCGGCCAGTTGATGAGCAGCATGGTGTTGATGGTGCCGGCGTGCGGATTCGTCCGGATCCAGTCTGCATCCTCTTCGTGCCAGGTTGCCGGATCACCGGCGCATCCCGCATTGCCCTCCACGCCCGCCGTTACGACCGCGCATACGCGCAATTCCGCGTGGGTTTCCACGACGTGAGCCGCGCAGTTCATGTTCGCGGCCGTACCCATCACGGCGACGTCATCCGCGGGCAGACCGCGTTCCGCGCAGACGTGGCGGTGATAGCCCGCCTGGCCGAGTTGCCTGATCAACGCAAAGCGGGCTTCGTGCCCCGTCCCTTCGCAACTCTGGTGATTCACCAGAAATCGGAGGTCCATGCACAGCCCGCCGCGATGCGCCGACGTACTCAGGACCTGGTGGGGCGTCCGCAATTCAACGATCAAATAACGGCCATCGCGATGCAGATCGTAGTGTTCGTGGCGATCGAGGTATTCGTCCATATGCAGTAAGAGCAGCTATCAGGAAAAAAGCGATCAGCCAAAAGCGGGTAGAGGTGAGAGGGAAGACGGTAGAAGAAATCCTTGCCCGTTATTTTTGTCCCTCCTTGCCTCCGGCACGAGAAGAAACGTCAGGAGGAAGGTTATCTCTACCCTCTCCCGTCTCACGTCTTCCCATTTCTACCCGTTTCTTCATCAGCCTCCATATTCCGAAGCAAAGATCAGAAAGTCCTGAAAATCGACCTCACCATCGCCGTTCAGGTCGAATTTGCCGTCGAAATCATCGTCACCGGCTGTCCTTCCGAACGCGGAGGCAAATGCCAGGAAATCGCTGAAGTCCACAACGCAATCCCCATCGAAGTCAGCCACACTGCCGACGAATGCAATGCTGGACGGCGGCAAGCCCGTGCCGATCGGTCCGGCCACCAGCTCATCCGTGCTCACGTCGTAGACCTTGACGCCGGCGGACGCCGGATCGCCGAAACTCCCCTGGTCCAGAATATATAACCGCTCCCCGAACACGCCAAGGCCAGGTACGAATCCGCCGGAAAGACCGTCGAGCCCCTGAGAAACGGAACCTGCCGTCAGATCCAGCCGTTTGACGGTATTGACGAAATTCTCGTCGGTAATGACGGCATACCCGTCACTCTCGGAAGTCATCACCAGAGAACTCAGATTGCCGCCCACGGCCGCCTCGTCCAGCACAATGCCTTCGCTCCTCATGGCCGCGAGATCAATCACCTCGATACCGCCGTCGGTCAGGTCGGAGTAGGTATTCACCGCACTTACGATCCACTTGCTGCCTCGGCGGGCTGCACCCGCGGGATTTTTGCTGGTCATTTCAATCCCCTGCATGCCCTCTGCTGCCGGATCCGCGTCCACGAGTTGGTCGGTCGTCACGTCGATAACTGCAATCGCTGAGAATTCGGTCGGCACCCACCCATTCTCCCTGTCCAGCCGATGACACGCCGCGAACAGATGGCCGCCGTATAGTGCGAGTTGAGACGTTTCCGGCAGGCCGTCTGCATCCGCGAACGTGGAAAGGTCCACCGAACCCAGCGAATCGCCCGTGACGGGATTGACGATGAGCAATTGCGTTCGTTCGTAAAGAGAGATATACGCTTTCTCCTCGCTGACAAAGGCGATATCGTGGGGGTTCGAGCCGTTCCCCGTGGAATATTGCGTCAAGGGCGTCGCAAGATCGCCGCGATTGAGGACGATCACGTTGTCCTGACCCAGGCGATTGAGAACGTACACCTTGTCGCGATAGACGCGCACGACGGCGTCGGAATGAATGACCAGGTGGTCGTTCGCAGCCGTATTCGTGCCGAGATCCAGGCTTGACAATGCTCCGCTTGTGTAATCCGTCGTGGTCATCACCGCCTGGTTCGCGAATGCATCGGTTGCAAGAAACAGAGCCAGCAGAATCCACCTCATTGAATCCCTCCTCGGTTAAAATGTAAAATGTCCGCGATCTGTAGTTCAGTCTTCGCCGGACAGGAAGACTTCGGTTGAAGGAGGCGGGTGCGCAACGGGGCCTTCCCGTGCCGTCCCGCCGTTGCCTATTCCGTTTTTATACTCACGAAAAACGCGCGCCCCGGCAGCGGATATCCCCAGGTATCGGCGATCTGCGCCCCGGAGAAATTTTTCGCCTCCAGTCCGATTTGCAACCGCAGCCCGGTATCCACCTTCACGCCGGCATTGTGAATCTGGCGCACCGACAGGGGACGTCGGTTGGCCTGGTCCAGAAAGCTGCCGTCCTCGAGGCTGTAATCATAGGCCAGGGTACAACGTCCCATCCGCGCCGTCGCGCGGACGAAAAGCGCGTGAGGAGGACGGTTGGGCAGGACATTCCCGGTCAGATATGGAACTGCCGATCGGTCTCTGGCATTCTGAAACGTGTAGTTTCCGGTCAGTTCGAAGCGAGGCCCGAAGCGCTTCCGCGCCGTGACTTCGATCCCGTACACCCGCGCGCTACCGATATTGACGGGCCGCGAAGTGGCCTGCGACGTGTGGACAAACTGGATCAAGTCTTCATAGCGGTGATCGAAAAACGCCAATTCCAGCGTCGTCGCCCCGTCCGACCAGCGCAGGCCGCCATCCCACGCAAAACCGTATTCAGGCCGGAGATTGACGTTGCCCACCACCCCGCCGCGGTCGCCGAAGAGCTCGAAGAAAGACGGAATCCGGAAGACGCGCCCCGCATTGGCCTTGAACGTCAGGTGCGGTGCAAGGTCCAGCCGCACCCCGGTACGAACGCTCGTGAGATTGCGGGTATTCGCGGAATCGGGCGCAAGTGGAGAAAAATTGAACGGATTGGCGCCTGTGAATGAGCTGTGTACGAGTCGGTGTTCGGCACCCAGCGACCACACGCCGGATTTCCCCGGCAAGGAAACATCGGCACCGGCCCGCGCCGAAAAGACCCATCGCCGGCTGTCGAAGAAATTCGCGACGCCCCGGATCCGCGCTGTGGGCGCATAGGCCTCCCGGCGCAGGCCAACGACGGCCGTTGCATTGCAGCGTGAAAGCAGCACCGTCTGCAAACGGCCCCGCCATCCATACGTGCGCGTGCGATATTCGTTATCCTGGCGGCCGATTCCAACTTCGCCGTCGGGGTCGCGGAACCGCTCCCGGGTGTGCGTGACGTACACCGATTGCTGCGTGTTCATGCCGTTCGACAGCGCCCGATTCTCGTATGTGACTTCCGTCATCGTGCGGAAGGCATCCAGCTGCGCGTTCCGGGACTGGTTGTTGCTGATACCTGGCATGCCCTGGACCTTCCAGTACATGGTCTCGTGAACGGACAGGCCGCTGTTTTCCCCTAAAGGGCGTCGCCATTTGCCCAGCAGGTTGACGGACCGGTGGTGGTTATTCCGGCGTCTGCTCCATACGTCGTCATCCGCATTGTATTCGGTCCCGTTGTCGTCCAGAAACCCGAAGTCGTTATCGCTTTGCGCGTAGTCGGCCACAACGAGAAAGTCCGAATGCCCCCGCGCGCCCGCGAGTACACCGCTCATCAGCCGTGTATCGAAAGCCCCCCACGAGCCTCGAATACCATGCCGCCATCGTCTCTGCAGCCGGCGGGTGCGCACGTGTACGGCGCCGCCCAGGCCGTTGCCACCCGCGCCCGCGCCGCGATACACTTCGATCTGCCCGACGTGCGCCAACGGGAGATTGCCGAGGTCCACGCCGCCGCCGAAGGCGGCATTCAACAGAACGCCGTCGAGGTACACTTCGACCTGGTCGGCCGACGAACCCCGAAGGGAAATCGTGCTGAATGCCCCCAGTCCGCCCAGGCGCTTAACGTGTACGCCCGTGGCCTCGGCCAGGACGTCCGGCAGGGTCGTCTCTCTGCCCTCGAAGCTCTCGCGCGTAATCACGGTCGCATAGGCCGGACTCCTGTGAATGTCGCCCGCGCCGAAGGGTTCGGCGATCACAGGGAAGTCCTCGAGAGGATACGTCCGGGTCGACAGCTCGATGAGAACGTCTGTCGTTCCTGTCACGCTGACCGTGCGCTGCGCGGGCAGGTAGGCGATATGCGATATCGCAAGCGTATATGTGCCGGCATTCAGACCGGATAGTCCGAAATAGCCGCGGTGGTCCGTCTTTGTCGCAAGGTCGGCGTTGAGAACGCGGACTCGCGCGTTGCCGACCGGCGCCTGCGTCTCCGCGTCGGTGACGCGGCCGGCGATCTCCGCCGCCTCGAGCGGCGCGGTCGCGAGGAGACACGACAGGATTGATAGTTGCAGGGTTCGCATAGGTTATGGATCGAGCTTCCGATAGTACTTGAGTTGGTGATCCGGGGCCAGGTCCGGGTGAAGGATCTTTATGATATCGGCCAGCAGCACGTCCGGTTCGATCAGTCCGGTTTCCCAATAGTCGTTGCCGCCGTGTTTATTGAGGCGCGCATTGGCGTTGAATACCCTGCCCGTCCCCACCGCATTGAATTTCCCGTATCGTTCATCTTCCGCCACAACGTCGCCTATGGCTCGCCATTCGTTTCTCATGGTGATCCAGATTTCGGCATCTTGCGCCTTTTCGTAGACCGCTTCGAAATCCAGCGACAGGCTCCGCCGCGATTCATTGTCCCCCCACAGGTAATTCGCGCCCGCGTCCTCGAGCAGTTGCGCCGGATATGATCTTCCGCCCGACATAAACCAGGTTCCCCGCCACAGGGATCCGACGAACACGGTGGGTTTCCTGGCAGGCTGTAAGTTCGCGGTCAACGATTTGCGCGCGTCGTACCTGGCTGCAATACTGTCGAACTGTGCGGCGGCCAGACTCTCCTTGTTGAAGAAGACGCCGGCGAATTTGAGCCACTCCACGCGCCCGAGCAGTGTCGGTTCGGTGTAGGCGGCATTCACCACGGCGGCCACCCCGGCCTGCAGGAGCGAATGGTATGCATTGTCCTGTGAAGGGGCGTCGATGACGACGATATCGGGCCGGAGCACGAGGACCCGCTCCATGTCGATGGACCTTCCTCTGCCGACTTCCGATATCTTGCCGTCCGCGAAACGCTTCCTTACGGCTCTCGAATTGACAAATTTGATGTTGTCGACCGCAACGAGGCTGTTGATCTCATCCAGCTTTTCGATGTGGGGCAGGTGCGTCGTGGATGTCGTGATCATCTTGCGCACGGGAATCCGAATCCTGGGGACGCCTTCGTAGCCATCGGGCGGTTTCCTGCCGCGTTGTACCAGGACGTATTGAAGCGTTTCCCCCGCTTCGGACCCCGGCACGACGACGGCCACGACCTTGAATCCGTCGAAGTAGTCAACGCGAAAACCCTCGGCATATTTCAGTGACACCTTCGCATGGACCGGTATCGCCGCCACGCAGATACCGATGCAACAAAACAGACGGGTCCAGGATCTGATATTCAACACGTGGAATCCTCCGGTCATCGGAAAAAACAGCTATCAGCATACATCATGTACCGGTTCGTGATACGGTCCCGCGGCGTCTATCAGCGATGTGTGCGCCACGACGGGGGCAACCCACAAGGGTTTCCCTTACAGATGCTGACACGGCGCGGACATTGCGCCTTTCGTTTCAAGCTGACTGCTGACGGCTGATAGCTAACTGCTTCAAAAAAAATCCCCGATTTCCATGCGGAAATCAGGGCAATTGCCAACCACGCGACCGAAGCACGCGTTTATGTCACCTTTTCCCACATCCACGAGGAAATCGATTAGGCCTAAGATTCAGGCAGGTCTTCTGGCTCCTGGATCATCTGTTTCCAGCGCCTTCCCGGTTCTTGACCAGTGGCATCTTTGCCGGAAACATCCCCAGTTACAGCGGCGGGACCGCAACGGATTTTCACCGTTTTCCCTGTTTTGTAACCTGAATCCGAAATATCTATGTAATTGCTGCGTTATTTAAATCTGAAAGGTCCTCCTGAGGAACGACCGCCGTGACGAATTGTCGACCCTCTCAACGTTGGCGACGTGCAGCCTGTGAATATGAAATATACGACGCCGATTTCATAACATCAAGGATTTATTTCGAATTGCTCCTCTCCACTCTAATCGAAAACGCAAATATAAGATTCAGGCTTGACGGATCAGGCGGAATAGGGTATCATCAACGGGGAAGTTGTCTCCCGGGAAAAGAGCAAATAGTGCTTGATTTGCGGAAGTCATCGCCTTAACTATATACGGAATCCGGCGGTACAACTGCAAATCTGCTCGATTTACGGGGGATGACATGGGCAACAACATGCTGTATTTCGGCGATTGTCTGGACGTGATGCGGGAAGATATAGACGATCAGAGCGTTGACCTGATCTATCTGGATCCGCCCTTCAACTCAAAACGCCTCTACAACGCCTACATCGGCGGCGCGCAGTGGGTAGCCTTTGACGACACCTGGCGGTGGAGTGAGGCGGTAGACGATTTCCATGATGTTGCCCAGGATTCAGAGCTCGCGCCGACAATGGAAGGCCTGCGCCTCATCCTGGGCGAAGGGTCGAACCTGGCGTATCTGTCCTACATGGCCAACAGGCTGCGGGAGTGCAGGCGCGTCCTGAAGGACACGGGGTCAATTTACCTGCACTGCGATCCGACGATGAGTCATTACTTGAAGGTTGTCATGGATGGGGTGTTTTCTCGAAACTTTGTGAACGAAATCATTTGGTGCTATGGTTCCGGCGGGGCGAGCAAGCGGCACTATTCCCGCAAGCATGACACTATCCTCTTTTTTTCCGCGTCTGGACGTTGGAAATTCAATGTCGATGCGGTAAGAGAGCCTTATTCGTCTCCGCATAAGTCACGAACCCCGAAAGTAGTTGGCGATAGAATTTACACAAAGATGAACCCCTTGGGGCGGATTCCTTTTGATTGGTGGCAACTCCCAATTTTGACAAATAGCGCAAAGGAACGCCTGGGCTATCCCACGCAGAAGCCCGTTGCCTTGCTTGAGCGGATTCTAAAGGCGAGCAGTAACCCAGGCGATATTGTGCTTGATCCTTTCGCCGGATGCGGAACGACGATTGAAGCTGCGATGCGCTTGAATCGCAACTGGATCGGGATAGACGTGTGTGTGAACGCTTGCAAGATCATCGAAAAGCGGTTGTGCGACCGGTTTGAGGACTTCATCTTCCAGGTGGATTTCAACGGGATGCCAAAGACCGGACCGGACGCGCGTGTCCTTGCCGAGCGCGAGCCGTTCAAGTTCGAGCGGTGGGCGGCCTCGCTGGTGGATGGCGTATCGCCGAATGTTAAGCAGACTGGGGACGGCGGGATCGATGGGCGTGGCCGGTTCCCGATCCGCAAGGGCGTGTTCCTGGACGTTGTCTCGCAGGTGAAGGGCGGGCATACGCAGCCGCGAGACGTGCAGGCGTTCAATACCGCACGTCAACAGGTCAACGCCGACCTAGGCGTGTTCACGTGTTTTGAGGATCGGGTAACTCAGGGGATGCGGGACACGGCCGCGAGTGCGGGGAAATACAAGGGCGCGCCGTGCGTGCAGATATACACGGTGGAGGACTATTTCGCAGGCAGGCGCGTCGAGATACCGCTTGCCGCTTAGGCGAAGCATCCGTCTAGGAAAGTGTAGAACGGGAGCTCATCCTTGCGGGCATTGTACTTGTAGACCGCTTCAGCGACGTACAGCGGCGTGTAGTTCTTGGAGTAGTGATGATGGGATCCGTACCAGGCGCGTTTCAACAGACTCCAGACGCCTTCAATCGTGTTGGTATGGATTCCGCCCTCACGGGCATATTCACGGGCGTGATTGATGACGTGATGCTCGTACGAGCCCTGAACGGCGTTGTATCCGCCGTATTCGTCCGTGATCAAGACCGATCCTTCAGGCGTGACGTGATCCTGCACGAAGGCCAAAACGCCCTTGCCGGTCAGATCGTCGGCGACACGAGCGACAACGTTACCGTCCCTTTCGACCGCTCCGATAACCGGCGTCTTGTCCGTTCCACGGCCTCGCTTCGAAGGCTTGTCGCCATCGCGTTTGTTGCGCTTGCGAGGCTTGCCGCCGACATAGGTTTCGTCTGCCTCTACGATGCCCTGCAACAGCATCTTGCCCTGCTTGGAGGCCATTTCCGCGCGTATGCGCTTCTGTACAAACAACGCCGTGGGTTGCGTGAGTCCGGCATCGCGCGCCAGTTGCGGGCTTGACAGCGATTTCTTGGCGTTGAGCATCAATTCGATAGCCACAAACCATTTCTGCAGGGGAACGTGTGTGCCCTGAAAAACGGTGCCCGAAAGGACGTTGAATGATGATTTGCAGGAATGACAGTTCCAGCGTCCAACCAGGTTCTTTTCCTGTTTGCGCTTGCATTTCCCGACAACACCGCACAGCGGGCAATACGGCTCATCTCCGAACCGGACTTTTTCCAGGTGTTCAATGCAACTTTCCTGTGTTGGAAACCGGTTTATGATACTGATAACGCTCATCTTATCCCCCAAAGGAGAGGTTTATGGACAGCAAAAACGATCGGTCTATTGATCGAGCGTATATCCAGCGGCCAATGCCCGCAGAAACATTGCATGCAGCTTTCGAGCAGCTGCTTTGTCACTCTCAGAGAGAAGGTCTTCATTTTCCAGATGCAACTGCAGAAGATAATCAAGGCGGTCGACGAAATTTTTCGTGGTCCGGACTTCAGGTTGAACTTGATCGAGCTCGCGAACGGTTGCGGCGATTGCTACAAGAAAAGCAGATAAAGCCTCTCTGGTGAGTTTGTCGGTCTTGCTCATTTTACCCTCCGTTGCTTGTTGTCCTTGTCTACTCTAAAGATAACAAACAACGGGTCATTTGTCAAGCCTAAATCTTATAATTGCGATCGAAAATAACCCATCACCAGGTGTGTGTCGCATAATTTACGCTATTTTGGCCGCCCTCTTGCCGTGATTAACCTCAATCCGAAAAAAACAGCAACGCGGCGACGCGATAAGACCCTCCGAAACGGGGCAATATCGACGTATGGAATGACGTTTTTTCCCTTCACGTCCAGTGACCTGGTGTATCCTGGTAATCCGCCGTTTAATCGCCTTTATTTACAAGCACATATCTGAATTAACGTCCCCGAAGACTTACGAATCAAGGTTAACTCCAGGCAATCCGTCGATAGACAGGTCTTCATCGATCATCAGCCAGTGAACGCCGTATCCGGACGGTGATACCTCGTATGTATTTCTCTCTCTGGATGTGGCATTCAAGAGTATGGACGATACATCGCGAATCTTAAACCTCCTGACGTGGCCGTCGATCGTCAAGACCATTTCGTCGCCATCAAAATGAAGATCGCTTACGTCGTGATGCCCCCTCACCTTTGACGCCTCCGTTCGAACTTACCCCACTCGTGCCAGACATGCAAAAACCAACCATTGTCCTCAATCGAGAAGCGGACACCGCAAAACCACCGCACGTTTATTGACCTTAACGGGCTACTCCAAGTTCTCTGCAGATCTTACGAGCAAGAACATTTGGAATCTCATTGTGCCGCGGTACCGCCTCAATCGCCCCGGTGACAGGATTTATCCAAAGAGAGTGCGAACGCCCTTCGCGCTTGAGACGGCAACCGTGACGACGCAAGTGCCTTAGCAAGGCCTGGCGTTTCATTCGATAACGACAATTTCACGTTCCGCTTCCGCAGGAACAGCGCGAAGTCCATCCTCCCGACGATCTTCCAGGATGAGCGATATCGCGTCCCGCAGGCTCGCAAGGGCTTCATCCCTGGTCTTGCCCTGTCCATTGGCGCCCGGGATCTCGGGGCAATAGGCAATGATCCATTCGTCGTCTTGTTCGATCACCGCCGTGAATTCATTTCTCATCTCCAACCCTCCGGGAATCCTGAATCATCGCGTACTGCTCAACAATGAGCACAAAGAGATTCGATGGAAGTATTCAGAGTCCAACCGTCGAGAACTTCAGCATCCAGATCTGTAAATTCGGAAGTAAGCGGCTTGATGGTAATCACACGACCATCCCAAAAGGGCTTTAAATCGAGCGGATTGCAGGTTCTTGGTATATACGGAATTATACCTATAGACAAACACGCTGGCAAGAGCGTTGGCGAATTCAGGGCCGAAAATGTGTTCAGACCTGGACGCGCCCTAACGCTGAACCGAGGCGGAGGTCTCCGGTCTGTTGAGTAGCCCGCCAAGTCGCTTTGCCAGCGCGGGAAAGTCGCCGCCGAACAGGATGCAGCCCTTGCGAGTTACGGACTGCCCCGGTTCGACATCGCCAAAATGGGGTCTGCTATGCATGCAATGATGGCCGTCAGCGTTCTGAAGCGCCGAAGTTGCGCACTCATATCCCAACGCCACTGCCCTGGACCTGTCGTGAGAAACGGCGCCCAGGATGGCCGGTTGATCTATGGCCGTGTTGCTTCTTCCCCAGAACCACGCGGTCCTGTTTACCCACTCTTTTTCATAGTCCTTGAGATCCGCATGATATGCGGTCCGAATATCCACCGTTCTGTGAAGATCGCCCATGTTCTCCGGCTTGCCGTTGACCACGATGTACGATCGTCTGACTTCATCCTGATCGATGAAATCGGATGACTTTGCCTGGAGACATCCACCATCGGAAGCGACGTCATAGAATTTCGCGGATGACTGATTCGTGAGGGTCAACGTCAATTCGACGCTGTCCTCGAGCCCGGACAACGCTGCTCTGAGAGCAAGGCCTGTTATGAAGTTGTGTCGAATCACCTTCCCTGAGGGATCCGTTTGATGGTATGCCAACTGCTCCTCGATGTACTCGGGAGTTGTTTGCCATTCGTAGACCCACGCGTTATCTCCGGTCCTGGTCCATTGAGGACAGATCTTCTGCCACATCATCGTCACGCCATTCATGGACGTGATGACTTCCGGAAACTGGATGGACCACTTCAGGTCCCAGTCCAGGTGATGAATATCGACGAATCGCGTTTTGGTGGGCTGTATTCGTATCACTTTTCTTTTTCCTTCGGCAGGAACCAAGACATGATGCCGCAGATCTCCGCTCACTCCGGAGTGCATCAGCTCTCCGATTCCCTCATCATCCCTCGGCTGCCGTGCTGCAGACGTTCCCGCCGTGCGCGAACTACCTAAGCCAATAGCGCGAAGGGCCGAATGGTCTGAGCCAAACACGGTCGTGTTACTCGTTGCCGTGGCCAGGTTGACGCGACACGTCGTCGATAACCGGAAGCTCGTCAATCCGGCCGGTATTCAGACGTTCGTTAAGTTCCCAGAGTGCGACTCGGTTGCTTTCCCACGTGAGCAGCCTTGTGGCTTCCTCAAAAGACAACCAGCTCACCTTGTCATGTTCATGGGACAAATCAAGTTCCTGACCGCTTACATCAACCGCAAACGAGTATTCCGGCACGACAAGGATGTCCCTGGGCCAGTGTTCTGTTGGTGAGAATGCCGTCTTGGGAACGGATGCACGAGAATCCAGCCTGAAGAAACGTGCCCCCTGTGGAATGCCTCCCTCCTCTTCCGCCTCACGCCGCGCGGTTTGCTCTGCCGTCTCATCGTCTTCGGCACCGCCTGCAATGAACTGCCACATTGAGTCATCCGACCGATGGAACACGGCAAATTCGCGTCCAACACGCTCACGCTCCCTGAACGGTATCACGATCACTTGCAGGGGTTGCCTTGCCACGCTAACAGTTCTCCTCGTGTTCTGTCCCGGAAATAAGTTACCTGAATTCGACCGCCGAGTCGCCCGTCTCGCAAGGCGCCTGAGCGCAGGTGACCTGCGTAAGGTCGGCGAGCGAGGGGAACGTAGCGAGACGGGATGAATCCGCGGTCGAATGGTGAGGAATCTTCGGGACAGAACACCATGTGTGGTTGTCGAATTACTGTCCGGCTTCTCCATCGAGAACGAACAGTCACTCCCCATCGGCCTCTCCTCTGCTTTCTGAGGGGTGATCTGTCACCGCAGGCAGGACATGCCTGGTTACGATGCGAAAGACCTGGTTGGCGACTGTGTACCCGTAATTTCCACCTGTGAAGACAATCACCATCTCAACATCGGGAATCACGAACAGGAACTGACCGCCATTTCCTTCGGCAACGAAGGTTTTGACAGGACATCCGGCAACACTGAAGCGATCCAGCCACCAGCCAAACCCGTATCGTTCGTTTCCAAACTGAGGGCTGACAGATTCTTCGATCCATTCCGCAGACAGTACCTCGACTCCGTTCCACACCCCCCGGTCCAGGTACAGCTGACCGATCCTGGCCAGATCACGGGGTCTGAGACGAAGACCTGCATGTGTTTGCGGCAATCCTGTCTTTGTCCGCCACCAATCACTCCGACGGATGCCCAGAGGTCCAAAGAGAAATTTGTTGGCGAAAGCATCTGCGTGCAGGCCGGAAGCCTTTTTGATAACCCCTGCAAGAAGAATTGCACAACCGCTATTGTAGTTGAACCGTCTGCCGGGTTCGTCAGACATGTCAGATGACAGTACATATCCGATGAAGTCGTCACTGTTCTCCATCTGAGCTTCCGAGTTTGGAGAACCGGGCTCGGATTTATGCGCTCCCGATTGGTCCCACCTGAACCCGGAAGTCATCGTCAGCAGATGCCTCAGAGTGATCTTTTTTTTTGTTTCGGTTATGTGCGCGGAGTGATCCGGGAAGAATTGATGCATTGGCACGTCAACAGAATCGATAAAGCCCTTGTCAATGGCGATTCCAACGAGCGCGGACGTTACACTCTTTGAAACTGAGCGTGTGTCATGCAGATGTTCCTTGTCGAATACGACATGCCCCCGCCACCCATCGGTACCCGCAAAGTACTCCTCCAGTACGAGAATTCCTCGCCGAGCAATCAGAAAGCTGTGGAGGTTCTTGTACTCCCCATCCCGGATCCCGGCCAGACCCTCCGCTATCGTATCCGCATCCAGACCTTGCTCAGCCAGAGTACCAATCCTCCAATCATCGGATGCATCAGCATGACCTGTGCTGCACAGAGTGAGGAACATTGACAAGAACAGACGGTTCACCGATTTGACTCCTATCCTTTCATGACTTCGGGTTGCGACCGCATGGTCACTAACGTCTCAGGCTTTGCGACGCGCGGCGAAGCTGCGTGTGGGTGGCGGGGGTCGTGGTGGTGGTGGGCAGCCCGATGCTTCCGAATTTCCTGTACTTTTCTCGCGATATAGATCGCCAAAGGTCATCAGGGGCCCGGTTGCGCGCCCTCGCGCTCAGGCCGCCGTATATTGGGTCCCGCTTTGGTGTTGACGAAGCGCCGCTCGCGATTGGGGTTGCGCCAGCTGCGCACGCCGTGCGTCGTCGTGCCCGGGTACATGATCACCGTCCCGGCAACCCCCTGCATATGCTTGACCTGCGGCAGGTCGCAGCTGGTTTGCTTCGGGCGCGGCAGCGGCAGCCGCGCTTTGTGGCTTCCGGGGACTAACATCAGTCCGCCGTCGCCCGTCGCCGTCTCGACGTCCTGGAGCAGCCAGCCGATGTTCACCTGCTCCGTACGAGGCTGTCCGTCCCGGAATTGATAGTTAGGGCCGGCGCCGTAAAACCAGCCGCCATGCAGGGGCTGGCCGGCCGCCCCGTCGCGGCTGACGATGGTGTAGCACGTCGTCATGACGAAGCCCGGGTCGATCATCCACTTCAGGCGCGCGTTCACGAGCGGATTGTCGATCATGCGTCGAAAGCCATCGCTGAAGGGTGGGGGATGGGTCCAGGTCTGCGAGACGCGTTCTTCGGTGCAGCGCGTGCCCGGGGCCGGGGCAATAGTCTGCGAACAGCCCTCGTAGTCCGGGTACTCGCCCACGACACTGCTCGAAAAGCCCACCGGCCGACGGTTGGCTTCGGCGAAGGGCGAGTCGAGCGCTGCATTGCACTGCACTAACCACTCGCGGTCCATCACGCCAGGCAGCACCAGGTAGCCTCTCAGGTCCCAGAACCAGACCTCCTCGTGGTTCGGAGCGTCAGGTCGCGTGTTGACGTCCAGCAGCGACGGCGCCAGCTGCTGCTCGTTGCTAAGGGGCCGTCCGTCGTGGCCGAGGCCGCGTGGTGGGCCGGCCACCAGCGCTCGGCGCGCCGGCGTGAGCTCATCCAGCCAGCTGTCCGCACCCGTCGCGCCGTGGCCGAAGGGCCCCCCAGGGTAGCGGGTGTCGTCGCAAAAGACGCACTCCTGCAGCGAGGAGCCTGGGGCGGCGCCGACCAGCGTGGTGGCAACCGCGAGCAGACAGTCGCCAGCGCGGAGCTGCACGCGCTCCGTCGCCCCGAGCTCCTCGGCGCGCGCCATGCTCGGGGGCGGCTGGACGTTGGCTTTGTGCGACGCGGGGCACACCACCACGCAGCTGTCGCCCACGGCCCACAGCGCGCGCAGCCCCCAGACGCACACCCGGTCGGGCCGGCTGGTCGTGTCGTAGCCCAGCCGGCGCTGCTCATCCACCGTCAGATCATTGGCCCACTGCCCCTCTTTGGTCAGGCGGCGCGGCGGCCGGTCCAGCTCAAACTTGATCGTGTGGAACTCCTGTGCCTTTCCTTCAGTACCGTCGTACGCAGCGCGGTGCCACAGTGGCAACTCCCCGCCGGCCAGCTGATTGATCGCAGCCAGCAAGTCCGGATGCTCAGCCAGAGCGGCGGGTGTGGCGTGCGCCGCTGCTGGTGCGCCGAGCAGGCTCGGGAGGAGGATATAGCCGTCGAGCTCGAAGGCCCACCTCTGCTCCTCGGTCATCAGCGCCATGGACCCGCTCCGTGGAACATCGAAGAGGTATTTTTCCTTTTCGGCCATGAGGCAACCCTTTCTCTCACAGATCGTCGCATTTGCGATTTGAGTTTGTTAGTGGGATGTGACAATCATCGGAACGAAATGTCATTGAATCAGAACTCAGCGGCAATCATCGCGTACTGTCCGATGTTCGATAATGTGGTTTCCAGGTAGTTTCCGTCGAACGTGACCTCCAGGTCATCTCCCGTGCAAACGTCCCACACGCGACGAGGAGTGCCCCGCTCCGTGAGCCACCAGCGCAGGTTCACTTCGGGTATCGTGGGCACATAGTCAAACTGTGGGCTGAAGCGCGGCCAGATCTCCGGCAGATGCTCGACGCGCTCGCCGGTGTGATTGATCAGAAACAACACCTGGCTTCCTGGTTTTTCATTCGGAATCATCACGAGTTGGTTCGGGCCATCGGTCATCAAAGGCCGGCCCTCCGGGTAGAGCCAATCCACCACGGCGCCTAAAAGATCGCGGACGACCAGCAGGCGATATTCGAAATGAAGCTCCTCCACCGGCGCGGCCAGATAGACGACGCGCCCCTTGCCGACCGTCCGGCAGGTGACGGCGGGACACAGAGCGTCGTCCGCGCGCCCACCGAAGACGATGTTCGCCACCACGTCGGTTCCCGGCCGCGCCTGGACGAACTCGAACCGATTGATCGGCCACAGCTCATGCGAGCACCCCTCGGCCAGCCATTGACCCGGAACGCACCGACCGTACGTGTCGAACGTTCCCGCGGCCCAGAGGTGTTGTTCGTAATCAGCGAACTGGTCGGGGTTCGGGTCCACGCGGTCCACGCCCAGAAGGTCCGCAAGGGCGAAGTTATCGCGCATCTCCTCGGGCTCGGCACCGTACAGGCTCGTCCGGTACGTTGCCAGGAGCCGCCCGCCCACCTTCACATATTCCGTGATGCCCTCGACTTCCTCCCGCGTGAGATGGCCGACGTTGGGCAGAAACAGAACAGGATATTTTGCCAACGCCGCCGGATCGGAGAGAACCCGCTCCGCGATCACCGACGTCGGCAAATGGTTGGCCAGCATGGTCGAGAAGGACCCGCGACGGCAGGATTGCTGCGGGGGCGTGCGCACGAGATAGCCCGCCTCGGAGAGCGGGGCCTCGAGTTCCCCCTGACGGTCGGCGAGGTCCTGCTTGAACTGGCCGATGACATCGCGCGGACGATCGCGCAACACCAGGGGCTCGGCGCGGAACCGCAACCGCTCGAGCATCTCGTACACCCGCACCGGCAAAACAAATGGAATTGCAACAAACGGTGACGGGTGGAGATCTTCGAAGAGTGATTCATTCGTCTCCAGGATCTCAAGGAGCTCCACCAGCTCACGATTGGCTTTGTGGGGAGGCGACAGCCAGAGGTTCACGCCGCACGCCAACAGGACGCCCCCTCCGGAAGCAAAGCTGGCTGCCGCTTCCTCGACGAGTTCCATGCCGAAGCACTGCGTCCGCGACCAGCCCGTCAAGGCGCCGACGTATTGCCACATAGCCCAACCCGACGACTCGGCCAGACTGGCCGCTTCGAGCCGATGAAGGAAGTCGCCCCCGGCCTCGTAGAGAAATCCATTGTGCACCTCCACGATCCTGCGTTCGGGCCAGTTGCCCACACCCAGGCCGTGCGTCAGCACCGGGATGTCCTTCTTCTTTCGCGTCGCGGCGGCGAATTCGAGAAAGACATCGCCGACGATCCTGCCGTACTGCAGGCTCCACGCTTCCAGCATCTCCTGGTCTTCCCGAGGCAGGCTGTGCGGATCGGGTGCATACGGCATCGGGCAGCCGAATTGCCTGTCGAACTTCTCGAGGCAATAGTCGCAGTAGCACAAGGGTGACTGCGGGGTGTGGTGCGAATGGTAAGGACAGGCAGAATCGGTGTAGATCGCGTCGACGTTGTGGTCCACCACTTGTGCGATGAAAGCGCAGATAGCCTCTCGGTACGGTGTGTTAAAGCAGACGTGCCGGTGAAATCCGCCGCCGTGGTGCCTCAGGACAGGAGCGTTGCCTTCGGGGCTGGGGCGGTACATCCACTCCGGATGATGGATCAGCATGTTATCTTCGGGAATAATGTGCCCCACGGGAATGTACCCGATGACGCGCACCTCCCGCGCATGGGCCTCGGCGATAGTCTCGGCGAGCAGGTCGCGCTCACCTAATTGAGGGTGCGGGGGAAAGAACTCATTGGGGAAGACCGCCCACTTACCCGCGCTGCCGAACCAGATAGCGTTGGCGTGGTATTTCCGCACGACATCGACGAGCTGCTTCGCGTCAAAGTCGATGTCGGGCCAGAAGGGCGGGTGGTATTGCTCTATCTGAAAGGTGCGCGCCCGCCGTACCCACTCGTGACCTGGCTTGATCATAGCGATGACCTCAAAAATCTGTACCGTCTTTTTTCACAGCAGAGACAGCAGAGAACGGCCTTCCATGACTCACGGCCGCTCACCATGATCGAGAAGCCGAAAAATATCAGGCTGAACCCAGCCAGCAGCCCAGGCCCGGCTGTCGGCACCAACTCAGGACCCGAGTTAACAGGAGCAACGTCGAGAATGGACGAAGAACGCTTTGGTTGCCGGCGGAAGGTCCGCTCCCACGTTTAACCGGAGGACCTCAACGACCCTCCCCGCTGTCATGAGAATGGGAAGCAGGAGTGCAGGTAACGCCGCAACCAGAGCAGCACGGAGGTCATTCGCAGTCATTGGTTTCGACTGGCGTGGCTGCTAACGTCTTCGTGCCCCCGAACCGCGAAGCGGTTGCGCGAAGGGCCGAATGGCCCGAAGCCGGGGGCACGGTGTTATGCGTAGTTTCCGGCCATCATCTGCACTACCTCCAAGATCCGTTTCTCTGGCTCAGGATAGAGCGCGATTGTTCTGAGTGGATCTGTTTCTTCCATCCTGGCTAATACTTCGTGTCCGAGGTAGTAACCGCACTGCTTCTTGCCTCGTAGATCGTACCAGTGACCGAAGAATCTTCTCGTCTTCTCCTCGGAATCCGACGATTCCAGAAACTCAGAGGCTAGGTACGACAGGTTTTCCTCGCACCACGGCAGCCAGGTCTCGTCGTTGATGCCAGTCGCCATGTGCCAGGTAGGTTTGCTCGCGACAAGATGCTCAATGCGTTGCGCGAAGCCTTCGGCGTACAGTTGCCAGAACGGACCGCGCCCCTTTTCAAGATTTTCTTTTCTACGCAATTCAAAAAGGTCGACGGCCGTGATCCGGTAACCTCGCCGCGCTAGGGGAAAGGTGTAAAACCCCGTGCCGAAACCGACTTCGACGAGCCTGCCGTGAGGTGGCAGGTAGAGCTTCAAATAGCGCCAAGTAATATCAGCTTCGAGTTGGTGGCGCTCCAACCTGTTTGCCTCGGCATCCCAGCCAGTATTGTACATCTCGCGTATATCGCTTAGATCGTCCATGGTAACGCCAGTCGATGGGGGTGTTCGATCTTTAGGCACCGTTGCATATAACGGTCTCGCCATTTGTGAACCCGCCCGGCCTTTTGGGCGGGTTGGGTCGAGCATTGGCAGCCGGTTTGCGCCTTTACCTTTAGCAAACCGGATGACAAGCGCAGCCACAAATGGACGTGTTAAATGCTGGCAGCGCGCCCCCTTCACGGCGAAGCCCTTACAGGGGCGAAAATAGAGCGCACACCTTCAATTTCTGTCTCTATTCATTCATTCGCCCTACACAGATCTGGCCCATTTTCGGCTCAAAAACCTATTGTCGTACACACCCTAGGAGTTCAATGCAATGTAATCCCCAGTTCTCTGGCCACGTACCGAATATATTCCTGACCGGCAATGGTGTCGGGTTGGTCAAAGTGTTCGACGTGCACACTAACGTTGTGGTCCAGGGCATCCAACCGGCGAAGGAGTGTGTGATAGTCCAGGGTGCCGGTTCCGGGAACGGCCTCATCCACGTGGACCACAGAAAGATGCTTTCCGTTGCGCTGCACTGCCGAAAGGGCAAGGTCTTTGGCATGAACGGCAACGATGTGATCCGCCAGTTCGTCGAAGATCCGGTTGATCAAATCGTCTGTGTTGTAGACCATTTGCGGCCAGGTGAGATTCACAGGGTCCATCAGCACCTTGAGGCGAGGAGAATTTACAGCGTCCAGAAGTTCCCGATAGCGTTCCAGTGAGCAGAGCGGGCTGATGATGTGGGGGTGCGCAGCCACGTCCATCTGCGCGGCTTCGGCTGCTTCCACCAGTTCCTTCACCGCCTCAATGCAGCGATGCCAGGTTGCTTCGGACCACATCTGCGGTGTGGCCCGGTCGCAAATAATGGCAAAGCCCACGCATCGGGCGTTCAAAATGTGGGCATGGTGCAACTGCCTGCGGTAGTGCTCCTGAGCCTCACGATACACTTCAAAATCGTCTGAAGCAAAGCGCTTGTGGAACGCGCTGAACTCGCCGATGCGAATCTCATGCGCCTCCAGAAAATCCCGGGCGCTTTCCACATCTGAATCGGCCCAGTCGGCCGGGGTAGCCATAGAGACGGTCTGGACGTTCAAAACACCAACTTTGCGAAGAAAAGCATCTCGTTCTTCGGCGGTTTTTCCCAGCCGCACGGGCGGGCACAGGAAGATCATGGGAATGTATCCTTTTTTATTTCTTCAAAGAGATGCAGGAGGGAACTCAACATCTGGCTGAACGACTAGGAGCTCTCCTGAAAATTTCATATAGAATCCGTTTGCCATGTTGGTTTACCTGTTTTTGGTTTTGTGCGCGATTTTTCGGGGTGGAGTGGTTGGGCTTTTGCGCTGCTTGCATTTAACGTTCCCGCCGCTTGCGAACCCGCGTCAGCGGGTTAGGTCGAAGCCCGACAGGGCTGAGCCGCAAGCGGACGTGTTATGGGCTGGTGCCGGGCTTGCAATACCCTCACAAATTCGCGGGGCGCAAGCGGGATTCGGGTTTTGGTTTTCCCGATTTGGGGAAGGGGTTGGTGCGGCCTAGGGTTCACGGCGCTTTCGACCCTGTGTGTGACCACAAGGTGCCTCCGCTAATAAAACACCCCGCCACAGAAGGCACGGCCTACACTAATGAGATCTACGTGTGGCAGCCGAAGATTCGGCTTGGTACGGACCCAATCGGCGTCCAAGATCGAATCTGATGGCGGCCTTCTACACCCTGAAATAGGAGAGCGGCCGCGAATTCGGAACTCCCCTCCGCCCTGGTTTGCTCCGCTTCCACTGAGTGTATCGCCACAAGCACGGCATGGCCCATAACTACGGTATTACCGAACAGTTACGGTAACGCATACCTAATGCGAAGATCTGCGAACATTCGGGAACATGTTGCATTGAAGCTTGTAGGCCGAACATGTTCAGGAATGCATCCTATAGACTTCACGATTGAACCAGAGTCTGATTTCGCGTTTAACTTCCCTGCAGCATATATATATCGGTTTGTTGCCTTCGTTGGGAAAAAGAGCGTCGGTCTCGAGATTTGTAGAAACGTGGGCGCATGAATTATGCCTGCAAAGGAAGAAGCTGGCGATGGCGCGGTTTCTATGTTCTTCTGAGCAGCATGATCGGACGGTTGATCTTCCCATCGCCGCTCAGTGGTGTTGACAGATCCCAGTCATTCCGCCATCCAAGAAACTCGAAGTCGGAGCGCGCAGAAATGAAGAATAAAAACTCTTGAGGGAAGATCACCCGCTTGACGGAAGTTCCTTCAACAGCGCACGACACAGCCAATGTCTTTGCATCCAATGGGCCTCACGAACTCCAGGCGAAACAGCGCAACTTAATCCTCTTTACGTCTTTCCCGTTGCATTTCTACCAGAAAATGACCAAGATCAGGATACTCTCTGTGCGCGAACTGTCGTATTTCTTCCAATGGAGGAATCGACGTGGGCTTCTCCTTTGGAAGCGCCTTCAAGGCTGACGGAATACGTTCGGGGAAGGTTGCCAGTTGAAAGCCTCTTCGATTCTGCGCGAAATCAGTGAGAAGCTTGCTGTCCTTAAACTTCCAATGTACCGGAAAGAGATACATGGCATCAGCCCGGAACGGACCGAAAACCTGTGCAACGGCTCCGTCCGGAGGTTCTACCGCCGATGAGATTGAAAATAGCCGCTGCAGGACTTCCTGTCCATCCTCGCCTTGTACGTAGACGCGACTGAGTGGAAGCTCAGAACTATCCTGCGAGATGGCTGTGACGACCAGGAGCCCATATCCATTCAAACGGTGAAATTCCTTGCTATCCTTTGGAAACGCAATGTCGTGAAACCCGGCCCGTGCAGCCACAGCACCGTGTTTGCGGTAACGTAACGCGGACTCTGTAATGCGTTCGTCCATCCGTGCACTACCCACAGGCTCGGAAGAGTAGCCGGTCCGCTCTCGAACGTGGAGATGGTCTTCAGCCTCTGTCCAACCAAAGTCAGGAATGCTCACCATCACAACTGCCAGTATTGCCAATGATCGTCTCATCAGATGTACCCTGCATTATCGTCGAGTAACCTGAACAGTTGGAGTGAGGAACAGGAGCCATCGATTCGTGCTGCCTTGCCAGTTCAAACTCGGGCTGTCTGCGCGGCAACGTACGTCAGCTCCCAATGCTTCTCTCCCGGCCACTCGCGGTACTGAATATCCGATCCGAAGCCGCTCAACGCGGAAACGAGTTCCTGTTCGGTCGGGAAATTCTTCACGATGTCGTACTCCCGCCCATCCGAGAGAACACGCCGTTCGATGGTATCGCCGTTGGAATCCTCATGCCGTTGCGTTGCCATGCCGTCAATCCTGGGAACGTCATATTCGAGCTGGTCCGAAAACAGCACCGGCGCTCCGGGGATCAGCCTTCGGTGAAGTGATCGCAGAAACGCTCCCACGCGGGACCTGGGAATGTGCGACCACCACCAGACGGCGAACGCCGCCGTGAATGCGCCTGCCTCTGGCTCGAGGCTATAGGCGTCTGCCAGACGGAATTTCACGTTGGGGAGACGTTCACACCTCGACTGAGCCCGCGAGATCATTTCCGGATTGACGTCGATTCCGACAACCGACTTTGCGGTTTCCGCGAGGACCGCCGTCCAGTATCCGGTTCCACACGCGATCTCGATGACGTCGTGTCCCCGAAAAATCTGCTGAAACCTTCTCTTTTTCGCGACGCGGACAGGGTCTGCATCGAGAGTCAGATACCCGGCGCTGAGGTCGTATTCCGGCGCGCGCGCCGCATAGTACCGGGCCGTCTCATCGGATGTCGCATCGTTGGATGGAGGCGTCATTTCGAAGGTCCCTGGAGGAATTTCCTGTGCTGTGGCGGTATCACCAGGAGTTCCTCCGCATGTGCGTGCTGAGCCGCTCCCTGAGCTTGTGGTCCCTGAGCCTGTCGAAGGGTCGAAGGGTCGGCGAAGGTCGAATGGCATGGTTCCGAGAGCGAAGCGCGGGCATTTCGACAAGCTCAATGAACGCGCTTCGACGGACTGTTTTTCACCGTAGCGCAAACTGACAAATTGCGCTGCCAGATCAAGCGTCTTCACCTGCCAGTGTCTTTCTTCCCAGCGCACCATGGCATTCAGACCGCGCCGATTCTCCTGAACAGAAACAGCGCTTCGACCGTGAAGGCGGCTCGATGTTCGTCTCCGTGATTCGTGGTCCAGCCCCCGTCATCCTGCTGAAAGCCGATTGCCTTTTCGAGCGATATATCGAAAAGGTCTTTCGCGATTTCACCGGCAAGGTGGCTGGCATAAGCGATCGAGATCGTGTCTCCCGGGTCCGCCCCGTCCGTGGACACGGCATCGTAAAGAACGTCCCTGCAGCCTTCGATGATTTTCTCATCCGCGTCGTCGCCGGTTCCAATCAGACTCAACAGAGGCATTGTCATCCAATGCGTGTGCTGGTAGACCGGGAATCTTTCGCCATTCCAGCCCTGCCGGAGAAACTCCAGCGCCTTTGTGTAATCCACCTGTTGTTCCCGGCCCGATTCCTTCAGTTTACAACAGATCGCGGAGGTCAGCCACACCTGATTCTCGTACCGCCCGGGCAGCATCCAGAATGGCGGATTGAAATCGACAATCTCATCCGGCTCATCCCAGCTCCCGTCTTCACGCTGGGTTCTTCGAAGATAATCGACCGTGTCGGTAAGTACCGAACTGTTTCGATCTCCGATCCAGTTCAACCATTGCACGGCTACCCACGTCGCGCTGATTATGGACAGGTCTCCCTGAAAGTCCTTGTCGGTTCGCGTCCAGCCCCCGTCATTCCGTTGATAGACCCGAAGCGCGTTTATCACCTCTTCGCGACCGCAATTGCCACGCGCATACAGGGCGAGACTCGAAAGAACGGGATCATTCGCGTCGAGAACGAAAGCGGCTGCCTTGTCCGGATCGACGATCTTCATGTTTTCATTTTCTATTACAAGCGTTTCAGGATGTTTTGTGTGCGTTCTATATATCAAATATAGTATCTATCATATTATATATAGTATTTATTGGCTGCGATTTGCCCCGATTAACGCATGTAATCGTCGCGGTTCGCCGCTCTATTCGCAGTTTTGTCTCTCGAAATTACGGACGACCATGCCCACGCACTCGGAAAACCCCTGCTTGACGTAGAAATCGGCCACATCCCGGTCGCACGCAAGGTCGATCATGTAGAGATGGCCGACCTGTTCGAGCATTCGCCTGACAAGCTCGGCGCCAATGCCCATACCCTGGTATTCCGGGAGTACGCTGAGGTGGGGAATATACGCACAGGACACGCCGTCCGAAATGGCGGAAATCCAGCCGGCGACCGTTCCTTGCGTCGAAACAGCCAGAACGAGGTAATCGCTGCCCTGAAGAATCCTGAGATGCGCATCCGGAGAGGGGGGATTGGGCCAACCCATGAAGTGACCCTTGAGATTGTCGGAACGGATTCCCTCAAGGCTACTCTGGTATCTGATTGACTTCGCGTCGTGGGTGTCCATGAGTTCCATTGCTTGCTGTAAGGACTGACACCTTCGCGAGACCGGCGCGCTTCCGGTCGTATGATCAGACAGTTTCACCGTCCGGTTTTCCGGCGACGGCCACAAACCGGTCGGATTCCCTGCCGTATTCCTCTCCTTCGAAACTGCCGCAGAGCCTTACATCTTGAAAGCCGACGGACTGCAACCTGTCCTTCAACTCCTGGCCGGAATATACCGTGTGGTGAAATTCGAAGGTACGGACCTCGGTACCCTTGATGATGGTCCATTCATTCCTGATCCGTGTCCATTCGTCGAAGATCTCATGGCGCTGAACCAGAAGGGTACCGTCTTCGAGCTTCTCGGAGACCGTCGGCTGGAAAATCCGCGCGAGCTTCTCTTTGCCCATGAGATCCATCACGAGATGTCCGCCGGGCTTCAGGCTGGCGAAGATCTTCCGCAGCACCCGTACGTCTTCGTCTTTGGCATCGAAGTATCCGAAGGAAGTGTTTAGGTTGAGGACAAGGTCGAAGGCTTCCGGTCGCTCAAACTCGCGCATGTCTCTCTCAACCCATTCTATATCCAGATCCCTTTGCGCCGCCCTCTTCCGCCCTTCGTCCAGCAGAAACGGGCTCCTGTCGACCGCCGTGACCCTGAACCCGCGCTGCGCCAGCGGGATAGAAACGCGGCCGGGTCCGCAACACAGGTCGAGGACCGGGCCCGAGTCCATGCCGACCAGATTCAGGATACTTTCAAGGTGCGTCTCGGCAGCCTCAAACCTTGTCTCGGAAAACAGAAACGGACAAGTCGCTTTCCAGAACGACTCATCCTCATACCATTCCAAAACGGACACCTCCTGCTCTTGCCGTCACAAAAGCCTGCGAAATTCTCCAATGGTCAATCCTGCGTCCTTAACAATTCCTCCCATAGTGAACGCATTTACAGGATTATTCCTTGGAATGGTCAGAATGCGCACGCCATCAGTCATTATGATGTGCTTGCCCTGGCGTGCCGTTCGAAAACCCGCTTTTTTCCAGTGCGGGCACAGCATCGAGATGGTTGACACCCTGTAGTCTCGGCATTCTATACCGTCAGTTCGATCTCTCGTATTTCTACGTTTTCCAAGAGATCGTCAACGACTTCCAGATACTCGCGTATTGCCGCTTGGATGTTTGCAATCGCTTCATCTTCGGTGGCTCCTTGCGACCAGCAACCTGGCAGTCCGGGTACCGAGAAACTGTAGCCTTCATCGGATCTGTGCAGCGCGATCTTATACTTCATAATTCCTCCTTGCGTTCATCAATCCGCATGTCTTGTCTCTAACTCCCCGCTCGCAAGGGCCAAGCATTGATTCGCGATTATGCGGGGACCTGGTTGTCGAATATACACAGTAGAATAAGGGAGAATTGATGTCAGAGTTCCAGGATACTCGAGGTTACTGGAGGCACTCGAAAGTCTCATCCATTTGAACGACCTCGATACGCCGTCTCGCGCTGTTACCTTCTGTGCCTTTTGTGCTTTTTGTGGTAAATTGACTGTTGTCTCTTTTCAAATTGAGGTCGAGGCGAATTGTCCGTCGGCCACCGGTTCACAGCGGGCGCCTACACGCTGAGCCGTTCCTGTTCTTGCGAACCGGCGCCTGCTTGCCGAAGCATCTCCGCGATTCCCATATGCCCACGTCTTTCAGCCCAACTCAGTGGCGCTGCCCATTTCGGTGTGTCGGGAATATTCACGTAAGCCCCATGGTCGAGCAGAAAAGCAACCACCTCTTTGTGCCCCGCGCGGACATGCCAACCCAGCGGCGTCGAACACAGTTCCTCATCTTGAACGTTCACGTCAGCCTTATAGTCGAGCAACACTTCTGCCATCTCAATCATCACGGTTTCGCTATTGCTCCATTTTTCCTCACGTTCCAGATAGCTGCCACCGATCCAATGCAATAAGGTTGAGTTTTCCGGCCCCCGGACGTTAACGTCAACTCCATAGTCCAGAATCATCCGCACGGTTTCTCCGGCGCCGCTCTGCAGCCCCCAACGCAGACATTCAAACCAATAATCCGCGTCAAGATCGGGTTCACAACGCAAGCACATTTTTACGACGTTGACGTCTCCAAAACTCAATCCCCAACGCATGGTCTGTCGAACCACGCCTTCACTACGATCCTGAGGCAGATAGCCTGCTTCCGGAACAGCCATGGCGCGATCCAGTAACTCACCTATAACGCAATATTGCCTCGCCTTCACGTACGTCCACATCATCGGGCGCCCGCCGTTAACATAGACGCGGTCTGCCAATTCCTGGTTGCCCGACAGCAACGCCTCGTCAGCTACGCCCAATTCCGAGTCATTTGAGGGTGCATCCGTGCGGGCACCGCGTTCCATTAACCGTTCGGCCACGTCAAAGTGTTTGCGTTCCAGTGCATAAATCAACGCGCCGGAAATATGTACCACCTTACCATTGCGTTCACATTTTGTATCCACGTCAGCGCCGAAATCCAGGAGCAGGTCCACGACTTCCAGGTGTCCCTCGCGCGCGGCTATCGCCAGGGGATAGGTCGATGCATTCTTGTTATTCACACGCCCGCACTGATAATTCACCAGGCTGGAGTCCGCTTCCAGCATCTTCCTGACGCCTTCCAGATCACCAAGAGCACTGGCTACCAGATGTCGCAATCCGCCCCATGCTCAAGCAACAATTCAGCCATCTTTCGGTCCGCCGGCTTATCACGGTTGGGGCCATTACCCTTGAATAGAGCGCGGTGGATGGGTAGTTCATTTTCGGCATTCCTGATATTTACGTCGGCGCCAGCGGCGAGCAAGTCGGCCACAACGTCAAACTGCATATGCCACACCGCGTAATGAAGCGCTGTATTACCCGCTGCATCGCTTTCGTTTACAATTGCCGGTTCCTTGTCCAAAAATGAGCGTACTTTTTCGTGCATCTGCATCCGGGCCGCATCGCAAAATTCCATCCCGCGAGATGTCGTCCCTTGTTGCGCATTCAACCACGCTTCAATTAAAGCGACGACCTCGGTATGCCCTCGGTCCCGTGCCAATGTCAACGGTTGCGACGCCTCACGGTTAGGCCAGACCCCAACGGCCGGATTGGCGCCCGCCTCAAGCAGTATCTCAACGACCTCGGTATGACCTTCCCGAGCGGCATAGTAAATGGGGCGCCGCCCGTATTGCGGATGGTTTTTGGCAGTTGCCAGATCCGGATTCCTCTTCATCAGCATTTCTACTCTTTTTAAGTCTCCGGCTTGCGCAGCGTTGCACATGCCGATTGCATCTGCAAATACGTCGTCTCTTGACGGGGATTCATTTCGATGAGTCCTCTTTGCCATTGTTGGAAACCTCTACTACATATATTGGCGTGCTGAACGCCATCGTTTAATCCATCAGGAAGCGTTCGCCGCCAACCTAAAAAACTGACAATACCTCTCCATATCGGACACCTCGCCTAACTGGCCACGAAGTGCCGGAAGAGCGGCTTCACTTCCTCCGGAAGTCCCTCGTACACGTCTCGGCTCAGGGGCTCCATCTCGTAGTTCTTCCCGCCGGTCTCCACCACCATCATTTCGTGCTCCGGCGTGCCTTTGTGCGTCGGATTCAGGTTCAGCCACCAGGGCGCGTAACGCACGATCAGGGCCACCCGGGGGTTGCCGCTCCGGTTGGGGGCAACCGCGTGCCACTGCCGGCTGTCGTAGAGCAGAACCGATCCCGCCCTGCCCTGGGCATTGATCTCGGTCGGCTGGGGCGCCTCGTTGTCGAAGCCGGCGATGTCTCCCGTCGCCGGATTGTGGTCCTTCCGGTGCGTGCCGGGCAACAGCAGCGTCCCTCCGTTGGCCGCGGTGAAATCGGTCAGCATCCACAGCGACGACGCGTGCATCATCGCGTCCGGGTAGGGGGTGGGGACATTGGAGGCGTTCGTCTGGTTGAACGGCCAGTCCGCGTGCCAGTAGCCGCGCTCGTTCCCCGGATGGTTCACCACGACGTCGGTGCAGGAGATTCTCAGCCAGGGACCGAAGATAATTTCGAGGGCCCCGACGATCCGCCGGTCGGCCAGGTACGGCGCGAACGACTGGTCGTGGTTGATGGCCTGCTTGAGCACGCCGACGCCGCGGGCGCCCACGCGGTGGCCCCTGGCCCGAGTCGCCTTCTCCCTGGCCTGGTGGACGGCGTCATTGGCGGCCTGCGCCCGCAGGACGCGTTTGCGGATCCCGCCCACTTCCCCAGAGGGAATGACGTCATCGACGATACAGCAGCCGTTTTCCCTGATGCGGCGCGCAATTTCATCTGGTTCCATGTCTCAGCCTCAATTCGAAAAAAAGAACCCGATTGAATCGACCACAAAAAGCATGAATGCGGGGAGACGGGAGCCGGTAGACGGTAGATGAAATCCTTGCCGGGTATGTTTTCCCTCCTTGCCTTTGGCACGAAAAGAATTCTCACAAGGCAGACAATCTCTCCCGTCTAACGTCTCCCCTCTCACCAGGTGGTGGGCCGGGGTGTGGTCCTCTCCCCTCTACCGTCTCCCGTCTACCCTAATTTGAGGGGACCGGGTGAAAGGTCCTGTTCACTTCCTAGTGACTTGTATCCTGGTTAACCGTACACGGCCTGAATCATGGCATTGATGTAACCGAAGCAGTACGCGTATGACTGATAGGAACGGTTCGGATCGTCGTCGGTCCACGGGACGTGATCGGGATCGATGCCGTAACAGTAGCCGGTGTCCTTGAGGGCCTTTATAACGCGGTAGAAGTCCATGTCTCCCTCATCGGGCAGAGACTCGCGGAAGCTGTACAGCCCTCCGATGATGTTTCGATAGTGAACCAGGAAAATCGTATTGCGGCTGTTGAAGTACTCAATGATGGGATAGATCTCGGTGGCCGGGTCTTCGAGCCCTTCCGCGACGGAGCCCACGCAGAAGTTCCAGCCGTGATACGGTCCGCGCTGTATCTCGATGAAACGCTTCATGCCCTCGAAGTCATTGAGGACTTTGTCAACGCCCTTGTAGCCGGGAGGCGTGGCGGGGTCCTCCTGCGAATTGCCCATTCGCACCTTGAATTCTTCCGCCACCGGAATCATCCGTTCCAGCAGATACTCGATGCGTTCCCAGTACATGTCCGCCGTGACGCGCCCGGCCTCGGTCAGCCTGGCCTGTTCTTCGGCCGGGATCTTGTCCACGCGGAACGCGGTGTGGAAGAAGCCGCCGCGGCCTTCTTCCGGCTCGGTGCGGTCGATGGGCAGGACGCAGGTGTTATAGCGCAGGGAGTCGACGCCGGCGCGCGAGGCCGTTCGGATCATCTCGCACACGATGTCGATTTCCCGGTCGCGTTCCGGGCTCTTGCCATAATAGATGATGTTGTGAAAACGCTCGTATATGGGCAGCGAGCTCATATCCAGCGTGATCCCGAAACGCTCGTGGTGTTCACGTACCTGGACCAGTTCGTCGAGGTCCCATCCTCGGCCGTGATGGAACGGAAAGATAACGGCCTTGTGGCGCACGCCGCAGCGCTGCAGAAAGCGCAACTCGGCGTCGGTTGACCCGAAACTCTGTGTGCGCACGTACATGCGCCCGCCGTTCGATGACGTTGACTGTGAAGCGTCTCCTGAGGCGGAAGCCGCCGCCTCACCCGCTGCCAGGCCCTGTTCAAATGGATCGGATTTCGTCATGTGATTCCTTTCGTTGTTTAGCCGTCGATATGCTTAAGGGTTTTTCGTTTCCCTCATTGTGGTGCATCCGTATCCAGAACACCGGCGAGCGTATCGGACGCCCACTGATTGATGCTCTTCCCACTGACTTCTGCCGCCATGGCAATCGCGGCGTGGACCTGTGGTGGAATCCGCAACATCAGATTTCCGGAATAGGGCTTCTGAGGGGGTCTGTTCAGCTTTTCACAGGTTAGGAGATAGTCATCCACCGATTCTATAAAAGCATCACGCAGTTCTTCGACCGATTCGCCGTGAATACCCACCACGTCGTTGATCCCCGCAATATGACCAACGAAGCAGCCATCTTCATCGCTATAGTCGATTCGAGCCGCGTATCCTCTATACGTCATTGTGTTCATGGGGTTACCCCGGCCTGCTATCTGCAGATCGCTCATCGATGTCTTGTCCTTAGTGTCTGCAAAAGGCGGTGAGAGGGAGAGGGAAGACGGTAGAAGAAGCCCTTGCCCGAAATTTTGTTCCCTTTTGCCTCCGGCACGAAGAGAAACCTCACAAGGCAGACAGTCTCTCCCGGCTCACGTCTCCCCGCTTTTCGGCTATCCGTAAGCCCCTTTTTCGTGCCGTCCCAGGAGCCGCTGGAGGCGGGGGCCTGCGTCTTCCCAGACGTGGTCCGGCATGCGGTAGTCGATGAACGGATAGAGGCGCTGGGCGATCATTCGCTGGCTGTAGACGACGGAACCCACGTACCGGACTTCGTCGGAGTCGTTCCGCGACCCGCGGTGCCAGACCTGGTTGTGGAACATGTAGACGTCGCCCGGATTCGCGGTCAGGGAAACCGCCTGCCGGCCTTCGAAGGTGGGATTCTCGCGGTCGTTCGGATTCCGGCCGGCGAAGTGACTGCCGGGGATGACTTCGGTGACGCCGTATTCGATGGAATCGGCCCTGCTCAGCGGGATCATTGCGTTCATCACGAAGCAGGGGATGGGGATATCCGGACTGTGACGCTGGACACCATCCGGCAGCGGGAAGTGAATTCTGTCGTCCAGATGCCAGCCGCCGCCCTGGCCGGGTTCGTAACGCAGCGCGTTCTGGGACATCATGTGGCAGTCCGCGCCCAGGATGGCCTCAGCCAGGCTGACGATGGGCTCCCGTTCGATCAGGTCTCTGAAATTGCGGTCGTACTCGTACATGCGCATCATGCTGATGCCGCGGATGTGATCGCCGGCTTCATCGGCCTGAATGCGAGGGTCGTTCCACTTGCGCTTCATACCCTCCCTCAGTGCGTCCACCTCCTCGAGGGTGAGCACGTTCTCCAGGAAACAGTAGCCGTCGCGGTTGAAATCCTCCACAATTCTCCTGGTGGTTTCTTCGTCGAAGGGCTGTGCGTTTTTCGCGATTACGCTGTTGTCGGTTGCGGACATCCGTACCTCCATGGCTGGTCTGTGGTTTTCCGAATATAGAAATCGGCCGGGGCGGGCACAACGGAATTGAACGGAGGCGCACAACGCCATTTCTCTTTGACTTCCGCGGGAAACTGTGTCATCATGCCATCGGCGCCGCCCGTTGTGGTGTCGTCATTGATTGTTCGCTGGAATCGGGGTCAATCCGCGATACCCGGATCCCACACTCCGGATGGAGGAATCCATGGCTTTGAGCGCACAGGAGTTGCAGGCGGTAATCGAACGATTTCCGAGGACGGCACTGGCCGAACTGCCCACGCCGCTGCACGATTGCCCGCGGTTCTCGGAAGCGCTCGGGGGGAAGGTGCGTGTGATGGTGAAGCGGGACGACCTGACCGGGCTCGCGTTCGGAGGGAACAAGACACGAAAGTTCGATCTGGCCCTGGGAGACGCGTTGGCGCAGGGGGCGACGGCCGTGGTGACGGGCGCGGCATCGCAGTCGAACCACGCACGGCAGGCGGCCGCCGCGGCTGCGAAGCTGGGCATGAAATGCGTGCTGGTGAACCGTCACGATCACCGGAGCCTGATGGGAATCCAGGGTAATCAGCTGCTGGACAATATCTTCGGCGCAGACGTCAGGCTGGTCGCCGACGGCGTGAGCCAGGAGGAAGTCAAGAAAGGGGTTATGGAAGAGCTGCGGGCGCGGGGAGAGACACCCTATCTCATCGGGCGGCAGGCGGTGGTGCTGGGAACGGTGGCGTACGTCGGTTGCGCGCTGGAGATCGTGAATCAACTCGAGGCGATGGACGCGCAGGCGGATTACATCTGTACGGCATCCGGACACGGCACACACGCCGGGCTGGCGCTTGGGATGAAGGCGCTGGGGCTGCCGGTTCGCACGCAGGGATTCTCGCCGAGCAGGGGAGACAACGCGAGGCGGAACGCGCAAATTGCGGAAATCGCCAACGAAACCGCGGCGCTGATGGAACTGGATATTCAAATGACGGCCGGCGAAATGGAGAATACGGACGCGTACGTCGGCGAAGAATACGGGATTGTAACCGAAGCGGGGCTGGACGCATTGCACCTGCTGGCGAGGACGGAGGGCATCCTGCTGGATCCGGTATACACGGGAAAGGCCATGTCCGGGGTCATCGACCGGATCCGGACGGGAGAAATTCCGACCGGATCGAACGTGGTGTATGTGCACACTGGAGGCAACCCGGCGCTGTTCGCCTACGCGCCCGAGCTTATCGCTCACGGCGATTATCACCAGAACATAGTAACGCGGTAAAGCGCATGCCAGATTGGCGGGAGATGTACCGGTTCAGGTGGGTTGATCTGGAGGTAACTGGAAGGTGGCAGACGCTTCGGACTATCAAATCAGACAGGCAAAAACTGACGATGTGCGTGCGGTGGTGGGTTTGTCGAAACTCTGGGCTGATGAAGGTTGTACAATCGGCTATGTCGCGTTGATGGAAGGAGACAAACATCTGCGGTCCTGGCTCGACGGCGGCTATTTTTTCGTCGGCGAACATGAAGGTGCCGTCATCGCGTACGCGGCGGGAGTCTTGAAAGTCGGGAAAAATGCGGTATTCAGACCCCATGGCGAGCGATTCCTGGATGTTCATGAGGTCTTTGTCCATGTTGACCACCGCGAAAAGGGCGTCGGAGACCGACTCATGGAGGCATTGCTATCCAGATCGGAATCGGAAGGAATCAACCGCTCCATGGTCGGCTCAAATAACGTCGATTGGCTGCGTACGTATCGATTCTATGAACGGCACGGCTATGGGATGTTTTCAATACAGATGTACAAATAATCGAGATTGGGATGTGACGACGTTTCATCTACCTGATAGGCGCAGGGATTTCCAAGGAGGAACGCCATGACAGAGGACGAGAAATATCTATTCGATCTGAACGGGTACCTGGTACTCAAAGACGTCCTGACACCGGAGGAAGTCGGCCGCTGCAACGAGGCGATCGATCGCCATGACGATCAGCTCAGGGAGAGGGAGGGGTCGCTCACGATAGGCGCGCCGGCGCTCGGGGGTACGTCGAACCGGAAGGATCTGGGCGGCATGCTGGCATGGGAGCGGCCGTGGTGCGAACCCTTTCGGGCGATGCTCGTGCATCCGCGTGTGATGCCTTATCTGCACGTGATTCTGGGCAAGAATTATCGGCTGGACCACGGGCCCGGTCTGATTGCCATGGACAAGGGCTGCGAAGGGGGCACGCTGCACGGGGGCGGTGTGGAACGTCCGGATCTTTCGGAGGCGTATTTTTTCAAGAGCGGGCGCATCTACTGCGGGTTGACGGTCGTGGAGTATCTGCTGGCGGACGAGGGGCCGGGCGAAGGGGGTGTGGCGGTGGTGCCGGGAAGCCACAAGGCGAATCTGACGTGCCCGAGGGAGATGATGCGGGGTGAGAAATACCAGGAACATGTGGTGGAGGTCAACGGGCGCGCCGGAGATGTGGTGATTTTTACGGAGACGCTGACCCACGGGACGTTGCCGTGGACGGCCGACCATCAGCGGCGGGCGCTGCTGTACAAATTCAGCCCGGGATTCCAGGCCTACGGTGTGGGCGCGCATTCGGTGACCTATCCTGACTACATTCTGGATATGACGGATGCGGAACGGGCGGTGATGGAACATCCGCATTACCGTTAGTTGCGGCTGAGCACAGCGTAGCAGGGAGTTGTATGCCGACGTTCGGAGCAGGCGCGGTTGTCATTTCTGAAGGGAAGGTGCTGCTGATCAAGAGGCGGGACTGCGAGGCGTGGGCGCTGCCGGGCGGGAACGCAGAGGCAGGAGAAACCGTCGCGCAAACGGCCATCCGGGAGGTCAGGGAAGAAACGGGAATCGAAATCGAGCTGACGCGGCTTGTGGGGATTTACGCAAGCCCGCGTTGGCGTTCAGGGGGAAACCACACGGTTGTCTTCGCATCCCGACCTCTCAGCCGGAAAATTACGCCGCAACCGGAGGAGGTTATCGAATCCGGTTATTTTTCTGCCATTCAACTGCCGGAGCCCTTTGTCTGGTGGCACCGCCGGTGGATCACCGATACCCTGGACGGTGTCTGCGGCACCGTCTGTCTGCAGGACCGGATCTGGCCGTGGGAAGCCGATGTCAACCGGAGGGACCTGCGCCGGATATTTGTGGAATCCGGGTTGTCCCCGCAGGAATTCTTTCAGAAATATTTGACGCGGGCTGGCGCCGAACGTGAACGCGTTCAGGTTTGACAGCCCGCTGAAAAAGCCCATCCGGTCTACGGCCGGCCCTTGCGGTCGAATTACTGCGTTGCGCTCCCTCGCCGAATCGCAGGATGGGACTCGGTCGCGCGCCTTGTCTTCGGCCACAATGGCTCGGCCTCGCCTGCAGAGCGACTTTATCAACGGACTGTTAGCCGGGAAGCGGAGAATCCGGAGTATGACTTATGACCTGGTATTGAAAGGCGCCTCCGTGATTGACGGCGCCCAGGGGTTGAACGGGGAGTACGACGTGGCGGTGAATGGTGAAAAAATCGCCGCCGTGGAGAAGGAGATCGCGGAGCCCGCGAGAGAAACGGTGGACCTGGGAGGAAGGATTCTGACGCCGGGCTGGATCGATATCCATACCCACCTCTACGCGGGAGCGACCACCTGGGGCATCCGGGGGGATGCGCTCTGCCTGGCAACCGGGGTGACAACGGTCGTGGACGCGGGCAGCCCGGGATGGGCGAATTTCATGGGCTTCAGGGATTACGTCGCGGCGCCGGCGCGCACGCAGGTCCTGACATTCGTGCATATCAGCGGGATCGGGTTGACCTACGGGCCCGTGGGCGAGATGCAGGACTTGAGGTACGCGGACCCGGAGCGCACGGCGTACATCATCGGAAGATGGCCGGAACACTGCGTGGGCGTGAAGGTGCGCCAGGGTAAACACCAGGTGGGGGACAACGGGGTGGCGCCTCTGAAACTCGCGGTAAAGGCCGCCGAGCTTTCGAACTCGAAAGTGATGGTACACGCCGGAGCCGGCGTTCCTCTGCCGGACGTGCTGGGCGTGGTTCGCCCCGGGGATATCGTCACCCACTGCTATCACGGCGGCGGCGATACGATCCTGGGCAACGGGGAACGGGTTATTCCGGAAGTGTGGGCGGCACGGGAACGGGGCGTCCTGTTCGACCTGGGCCACGGCGGCGGCAGTTTCCTGTTCGAAGTGGCCAAGAAGGCGCTGGCTCAGGGTTTTCCTTCGGACGTGATCAGCACCGACCTGCACGTACACTGTCTGAACGATCCGGTTTACAGTCTGCCCGAAACGGCCTCCAAGATGCTGAATCTGGGAATGGAGTTGCCGGAGGTCGTCTACCAGACAACAGCCGCGCCGGCAGCGGCGATCGGAAGGGACGATGAACTGGGTACGTTGAAGGTCGGGACCGTAGCGGACCTGGCAGCGTTCGAGGTGCGGGGGGGCGCGTTCGAGTTCCGGGACGTGGGCGACAACCTGGAAGTTGGCTCCCGGATGATAGCGCCCGTGTTGACCGTTCGAAAGGGAGTTCTGTACAGGCCGGAAGACCTTAAAGAGGAAGTCGCGGAAACATTCCACAGGGCGAGAGAAATGAACGCGCTGGTAAGGGGTAGTGTTCTGTCCCGGAAATAAGTTGCCAAAATTCGACCGTCGAGTCCCCTGGCTCGCAAGGCGCCACCGACCTGCGTAAGGTCGGCAAGCGAGGGGAACGTAGCGAGACAGGATGAATCGGCGGTCGAATGGTGAGGAATTTTCGGGACAGGACAGTAGGTTCGACATTCGGTTTCCGGGTCGAGAAATGTAGTTCGATGGCCCCCGGCGCTGATGCCGAAGACACGGGAAGGAAGCAATTCATGCCAATGACGGGTGCGGAGGTGCTGGTTGAAGGGCTGATGGCCGCCGGGGTAAAGCACCTGTTTTCGCTTTCTGGCAACCAGATCCTTTCGGTCTACGATGCGACCATCGGACAGGACATCGAACTGATCCACACCCGCCACGAAGCCGCGGCCGTCCACATGGCGGACGGCTGGGGCAGGTTGACGGAGGAGCCCGGCGTCGCATTGCTGACCGCGGGGCCCGGCCACTGCAACGGGCTGACGGCGCTCTACGTGGCGCTGATGGCGGAGTCGCCGCTGTTGATGTTGAGCGGTCACTGTCCCGAGGCGCAGATCGGAAAGGGCGCGTTCCAGGAGATTGACCAGGCGGCCGCCGCGCGGCCCGTCAGTAAGGCGTCCTGGCGGGTTGAGGGGAGCGATGATCTTGAAAGCGACCTTTACAGGGCGTTGGAAATGGCGGTATCCGGCCGACCCGGCCCGGTGCACCTGAGTCTACCGTCGGATGTCCTGGAGGCATCTGCAGGCCGCTCGCGCAATGCGCCTTCGAAAGGCGCGGATGATGCGGTGAACGGGGATCTGGAAGGCGTGCTGGCTCTGCTGAGCAGGGCGGATCGGCCGCTGATTCTGGCCGGACCCGCGATGGGGCGGGGGCAGCGCTGGCTGGCCGTGGAAGCGCTGGCGGAGGCAACGGGAATTCCGGCGCTGCCGATGGAAAGCCCGCGCGGCGTGAACGATCCGGCGCTGCGCCGGGCGGCCGCGTGCCTGGCGAGCGCCGACGTTTTGCTTCTGCTTGGCAAGAAGCTCGATTTTTCGCTGCGCTTCGGGCAGCGCCCGTTTTTTTCCGTACAGCAAAGGTTTATTCAGATCGACGCGGATCAAAGCGAATTGAGGGACCACGACGGTGTGACGTTGCGTCATTGCGCGGATCCGTGGGAAACGACGCGACGGCTTGCGGAAATGGCGCGCGCCCGGTCCTGGAATTCCGGGTCGTGGCGGTCAGACGCGGACAGTTTGCGTGTCGCCGCACCGGCGGAATGGGACGGCCTGCTGCGCCTGGACGCCAGCCCCGTACATCCTTTGGGCGTGTGCGAGGCGGTACAGCCGTTCCTGGATGACGGTGCGATCCTCGTGAGCGACGGCGGGGAGTTCGGGCAGTGGGCGCAGGCGGGACTGGCGGCGGAGATCAGGTTGATCAACGGACCGTCCGGCGCAATCGGGAGCGCGTTGCCGATGGGTCTGGCGGCAAAGCTGGCCTTTCCGGACAGGACCGTATTCGTCTTCCTGGGGGACGGGACGTTCGGTTACCACGCGATGGAACTGGATACGGCGCTGCGCTATGGGTTGCCGGTGGTCGCAATCGTCGGAAACGACGCAAGGTGGAATGCAGAGCACGTTCTCCAGGTCGAAACCTACGGGTCCGATCGAACCATCGGGTGCGATCTGCTGGATACGAGGTACGATCGGGTGGCAGAGGCGCTGGGCGGATACGGTGCCCTTGTAGACCGCGCGGAGGATCTCCCGGCCGCGCTGCACGACGCGGTGGCGTCCGGCCTTCCCTCGTGCGTGAACGTGGCGATAGAGCCCGCCGCCGCGCCGGCATTTCGTTGACAGGACACTTGAGAGGGGATTGTGCGCGCGGAAATTGTGATGATCGGGACCGAGCTTCTGCTGGGTGAAATCGTGGACACGAACGCGAACCTGCTGGCCGTGGCGTGCCGGAATATTGGCCTGGACCTCTATTACAAGACCACCGTGGGCGACAACGAGGACCGCATAACGCAGGTACTCAATCTCGCGCTGGATCGGTCGGACGTGGTGATCACGTCGGGAGGCATCGGACCGACCGTGGACGATGTGACCAGGCAGGCGATTGCGCGCGCGACGGGCCGGAAGCTGATCTACAGCGAGGAACTGGAACGCCAGATCGCGGCCCGTTTTCGCGGTTTCGGCCGGAGGATGGCCGCGAACAACAAACGGCAGGCGTACCTGCCGGAGGGCGCGCTGCCGCTTGAGAACCCCGTCGGGACCGCGCCGTGTTTTCTGAGCGAAGATACGGAAGAACGCGGGTTCATTGTCTGCCTTCCCGGCGTCCCCAGGGAACTGGCGCACCTGCTGGAGCATACCCTCGTGCCGCTGCTCGTGGAAAGGATGGGAGGGATAAAGGTAATCCGGGTGCGGGTACTCCGGACGTGCGCGGTCGGCGAGAGCAATATCGACCGGGGTATCGGGGACCTGATGGCGTCGTCGAATCCGACGGTTGGCCTGGCCGCGCACGCGGGACAGACGGATGTTCGCGTGACAGCCAGGGCCGATTCGGAGGCGGATGCCGACGCGCTCATTGCCGGTATGGAGGCCGAACTCCGAAAACGGCTGGGCGTGGCGGTCTACGGCGTCGACAAAGAGACGGTAGCCGAAGTCGTGGGCCGGCTGCTGTCAGAGCGGGATATGAAGCTGGGCGTGGTGGATACCTTGACCGGGGGACAACTGACGCGGGAGTTGAACGAAGCGGGATTCGAGCGTGTCGTCATTTCAGATTTGCATGAGAGCGATGCCGAGCGGGCGCAGACGGCCGCGCGCAGGGACTTGCCGAAAGGATCCGACGATCGGATGCTGGCCGGACTGCTGGCGGAGCGGGCCGCGGCCGACGGCGGCGTCGGGCTGGCGATGATCGGCCCGTTTAATGGAAATTCGACGGTGATAGCGGTTCGAGGGCCGGGAGAAATGAGGACGAACGAGCAGGGGCGGCGCTTCGAAGACTCCGACCTGGTTCGACGGTGGACCGTGATTCAGGGCCTGGACCGCGTCAGAAGGGCCGTGCTGGGTGTGCTGGAATCGCCTGTCGATTGGAATTAACCCCGAGGCGTCGGGACAGGAGGATGAACCATCGCTGGTACCAGAGACATAGGCTCCAGGCTTGAGCTGTTCATCGACGACTGGCTGATCGACACGATGACGGACACGAGCCTCAAACTCCATCCTCCGGCGCCGGCTGAGGTTGCCCTCGACTTCGTCCAACCCTGGGAAGGGGAGACGTCCTGGGTCGCCAACGTTATCCTCGACGACGGGCGCTACCGCCTGTGGTACCGCGGCACCGGCGCTGACGGAACGAACAGGACGACCTGTTACGCCGAGAGCCCCGACGGCATCCACTTCGAGCGTCCAACCCTCGGGCTCCACGAGTTCGAGGGCTCGAAGGAGAACAACATCGTCATGGGGGCCACACACTGGAACGCCTGCGTCTTCAAGGATCCCAATCCTGCCGCGTCGGCCTCGCAGCGGTACAAGGGCTTCCTGAGGGGTGAAAAGCTGGACGGGCGCTCCACGATTTACGGCTATGGTTCGACCGACGGCATCGTTTGGGACCTGATCCGGGACGGACCGATCCTGCATGCGCCACCCAACGACCGCCCCGTCTTCGACTCACCCAACGTAGCCTTCTGGGACGTCAACATTCGCAAGTACGTCAGCTATTTGAGGGGTTTCACGCCCGATTGCGACCGCGGCGGAGGCCCCGCTCGGGGCGGCGTCTACCGGTCGATTCGGAGGGCCGAGTCGGACGACTTCCTGGACTGGTCCGTGCCGGAGCTGATCGACATGGGCGGAACGCAGAAGGAGCACCTGTACACCAACGCTGCGACCCTCTACTTCCGCGCTCCCCACGTCTACCTGATGTTCCCCAAGCGGCTCCGGGTTGGCCGGAAGTTCCACAAGGACTGGGGGTTCGACGGCCTGTCAGAGGGGGTCTTCATGTCCAGCCGTGACGGCATCCGGTGGGACCGCCGGTTCATGGGGCCGTTCATCCGCCCGGGCCTTGACGCAAGGAACTGGAATGAGCGGAATATGGCCGCCGGCGTGGGCGTTGTGCCCACCGGCGCCGATGAAATTTCGATCTACTACGTGGAGAACTACCGGAACCCGACGTGCCGTCTCCGTCGGGGCGTTCTTCGGACCGACGGTTTCGTCTCCGTCAACGCGCCCTTCGGCGGTGGCGAGATGATAACCAGGCCCTTCACCTTCGCTGGCACCGAGCTGGTCATCAACTACTCGACGTCGGTGGCCGGCGAAATCCGGTTCGAGTTGCAGGACGAACGGTGCAACCCCATCGAGGGCCGCACGCTCTCCGAAAGCGCCGAGATCTTTGGAGACGAGATTGCGCGGACGGTCAGCTGGGAAAGCGGCTCAGACGTGTCCGGGCTTGCCGGAAGGCCGGTGCGTCTTCGCGCGGCGATGAAGGAGGCCGATCTCTACGCCATTCGCTTCCGGTAGCTGATGGGGCGTTCGACCCTGAATACCCTTCATGGCCGGGATCCCGCCCTCGATTCTTCGAATGTGTGCGTAACGAGACCTGGAGGAAATAAGCATGGCCGATTCGGGAAAGCCGAATTTTCGAAAGCCGGCCCCTGAGGGCGTTATCGAGCATATCGGGGTTGGCGCCGGAAGCGCGACGGCTGTTGTGGAGGCGCGGGGCGGACTGCTGATGATAGCGGGCCGCAGATGTTACCGGTCCGGAGACGCCGGATTGACCTGGGAAGAAGCGGAAGCGCCCGACTGGGAATCCCTGGGAGAAACCTCCTGCCTGTCGTGCGTCCGGCTGCAGTCGGGCGGGCTTGCCCTCGCGCATCTCGGAAAGGGAAACCGGCATCGCGGATCCGAGATGTTCAACTGGAATCCGTTCTACCTGTCGGTATCTGAAGACGAGGGCGGGTCCTGGTCCGGAGGGTGGCCGATGAATCTGCTCGGGGGGCCGTATTACGATACGATGATTCAGATGCCCGGCGGCAGGCTGGTGATGCCGAGCCGGATCTGCCACAGCAACAACCACCATTCTGGATTGGAGTACGCGCGGGTGAGCAGCTACGGGTCCTGGAAGGGGCTGCGCCTTCAGGTGAGCGGGCACTATCATTACCCGGAGGTGGATATTGCCGCGGTGAGCTATTCGGACGACGACGGCCGCACGTGGCAGATGTGCGGGGGCCAGTTGATGGGCTGGTTCGATGACGAGGGCATACCGAACGGCCGCGGCGGCATCACCGCCGTGGATGAACCCGGCGTAGCGGTGTGTCCCGACGGACGGCTGATGATGATGGCGAGGTCCACGGTGGGACGGCTGGTGCAGTGTTACAGCGAGGACGGCGGCGAGACCTGGACGCCCGTGGTTCCGAGCGACCTGGCCGCTTCTTATTCGCCGCCCAGGCTTAGACGGATTCCGGGTACGGGCGACTTGATGTGCGTCTGGAACCAGACGTCGCGGGAGGAAATCCTGAGGGGGTACCGTCGGGGGAGACTGTCCTCGGCGATTTCGAGCGACGGCGGCGCCAGTTGGTCTCACTTCAGGACCATCGAACTCAGCGGTGGGATGGAGGACGTGGAACGGGTCCCCCCTCAGTATCCCGTCAGCCCCGTGATCGCACTTCCGGAACTGGGGACGCTGCCGAACGACTTCGCGACGTTCGATTACGCGAACGTCTGGTTTCACGGCGACCGCGTGCTGCTGATATATCATCGAAGCTGGGTGGAGGCGGATGAGGACACCGGCGAAGCCGTGACGCTCGGTGAACGGAAGCTCACGGCCAGAAAGCCCGGCGAACTGGTACTGCGAGTCTATCCGCTCGCGTGGTTTTACGATCGCAAAGGAACATGAGCGGCGCCCGAACGCAGTTCCCGGTTCCAATCGTCGGGGAACGGAGATTTCGCGTGGACGGATGGACCCATGTCTAAACCCGGAATCATCGAACAGGTGGATGACTATGCGATCCGCGAACAGGGGTTCAGAGAAATCCAGAGTGATACCGAGGTGCCGTTCACACTGTGCGGAATCAATCCGTACGGGTATTTTGAAAATATCCGGCGGTTTGTGGCGGATCTCAACGGCGAGATCGTGGGAGAGGGGTGGACGCTAACGTCCCGGCACAGTCCCTGGGGGCGGCTGGGACACTATGGGATGTTTGCCGACGAACACAAGCGGAAGGGGCTGGGCGGGAGGCTGCTGAAGCTGTGCATCGACGCGGTGAGAGAGACGGGCGCCGAGGCGATGTTCATCGACACCGGCCCGAGCATCGCACACCGGGTATATGAAAAGTGCGGGTTTCGGGACGTGGTGAAAGACCATCCGGAATGGCTGGGTTTGGACTACGGCGGCGCGAGTATACAGGAATACCTGGATGCGTACTTCCGTATTGAAGATTCCGACCCGCTGGAGGTGCGGCCCCTCGATTTCAGCCATCTGAACGAGATTCAGGTCCTGCTGAACTCCGCGGTGGACCCTGACGTTCCGGTGAAGAGTTATCTGCTGACGCTGTTTGCGGACGATCAGCTGCACGAGGGCCAGATTCTGGTGGAGATTCCGAAGCTGTCGGAGGGGCGTTCCGAGGCGCGGCACGTACGGATGCTCGGATTGTTTTCCGGATCGAAGTTGATCGGGTTCTCAACGCTGGCGCCGTGGCGGACTACGCGATGGGACAACCGGCACGAGGCCCATATCGGGCTGATGGATATGTATCTGTACCGGGGTTCCTGGCGCCTGGACCGGTGCCGCGCGTTGTTCGACGGTATCCTGAAGTCGGCCGCGGACATGGGGTTCTGCCGTCTGCGCACGTTGGACACGCCGGGCAAAACGACGAAGACGGAGGTGTTGAAGACGCTGGGTTTCCGGGCGGCGTTCGAGATGCCGGAGGCGCTGGTGATGGGGGTGGGCCCGCCGGACCGGGGCGCCTATCCGGGTGTACGGACGCAAATCCTCACCGCCTATGAAATCGTACTGCGGGAACCCGAAGGATTCACGCACCCGTATCGGATTCCGTGGGATTATTGAAGGAGAATGTGTCGCGACGCCTTCGGCAGGGCGGGTGCGGAAGTTCGTCAGAGATTATATGTGCTTGGGGATTATGCGCGCCGTTTCGGGGCAGATTCAACCAAATACATTGACTAATCTGATAATTTGCATTATAAATTAGGGATTCCTGCGAGAATCTCAATGAGGACAACCAACTGACCAGGAGGCTTCGGTGGATCGTGAGATGAATAACATGGGGTTTTGCCTGGGCGTTTTCGGTCTCGGCGCCATCATCGGGATGGCTCTGGGGATAATCGCCGGCGTTCTGCTGGCGCCCCGGAGCGGTACCGAAACCCGCCAGACCGTTCGACGCAACGTGGACAAAGCCGTCAACAAGGGCAGGTCATTCGTGGAACGCATCCGCGCGCAAAACGGCGACGGTGCGGAAGAACCCGCCGAATCCTAGATTTTCCGTCCACGTGGCGTTCGACAAGAAAGGCAGGCCATGGATTTGTACTGCCTGCGCGCCGCTGGATCTGGATACTCACCTGCGAAGGAGTGACTCTTGAAAAAGGCAATTGCCGCAGCGATTCTGGGTTGTCTGCTCAGCGGGGGACAATGGGCTTTTGCCGGAGAATTGTCGATTTACGGCTTTGTCCGCTTCGACGCCGTTTTCGACGATTCGAAGATGCAGAGCCACCAATTCGGCTTCTGGGTAAAGCCGGAAGAACCTGGGGCCGAAACCGATGGCAATTTGACCATGTACCCGCGTCTCACCCGCCTTGGGGCGAGATTCAAACCCGTGAAGTTGGACGAAAACTCAAGCATAAGCGGACTCGTCGAGATCGACTTTCAGAACGGGGGCAGCGAATCGCGCCAGATTCTGCGCCTCCGGCAGGCCTATTTCAATCTTCAGCGGGGAGACTGGCACTTTCTCGCCGGTCAGTGCTGGGACGTCATTTCGCCGATATTCCCGATCGCCAACAATGACGGTCTGATGTGGCACGCGGGCAATCTTGGAGACCGTCATCCCCAGGCGCGGCTCACGTACAAGCCTGAGGGCGGGTTTTCCCTGGCGATTGCGGCGGGACAGACCGGGGCCGTGGATAAGAAAGACCTGGACAAGAATGGCATTCTGGATGGCTGGGATGCCGCATTGCCTTTCCTGCAGGCCCGGCTGGGATTCGCGCAGCCGAAGTTCAAGGGAGGCGCCTGGGCGCATTGGGGCGCCGAGGAGACAGCCGTCCCCGTGGGCGACAGGGGCGAGACAAGCTTCACCTCGACCGCGGTGGGAGTTGACGCTTCGATCTCACTTACCGACCAGTTTATGGTACAGGGCGAAGCCTGGACCGGGAAAAATCTCACGGACATCCGCGGCGGCATCGGACAGGGGGTCAACACAGCGACGGGCGAGGAGATCGCCTCTACCGGCGGGTGGGCGCAGATTGTGATCATGCCCAATGCCCAGTGGAAGCTCTACGCCGGGGCAACGATGGAGCAGCCGGATGAGGATGCCGTGCCCTCGGGAGGGCGCACCAGGAATGGGGCCTTCTTTGCAGTCGGCCGTTATCGGCCGTGGAAGCCGTTACAGGTAGCCGTCGAATATCTTTACTGGAAAACCTCCTACAAGGGACCGAACGACGGGATCGCCAACCGGCTGGATATTCACTTTACCTACAATTTTTGACCATGATTCGTATGTATTCGCGGACGTTACACCGAATATATGCAAGTTGATAAAGGCGATTAAACTGCGGATTACCAGGATACACCAGGTTGCTGGACGTGAACGGGACCTCTCCCCCGGGCCCCTCAGAAGCGGGTAGACGGGAGACGGTAGACGGTAGAAGAAAGGTGGGTAGAGGTGAGAGGGTAGACGGTAGATGATATCCTCGCCCGATATTTAATTCCTCGTTGCCTTCGGCACGAAAAGAATCCTCACGAGGCAGGACATCTCTAACCTCTCCCGGCTTACGTCTCACCGCCTTTGGTCTACCCTCTACCCGCATTCAGGCAAGCCGCATTTCAGTTGACGAGGAGCGGAATGAGAATTCCCAATTGCACCGAGGGACACGACGGGCGGGGCGGCCAGGCGTCCGATCTTACGCGAAGGTCGATGCTCCGTCGAGGTTTACTCGGGCTGCTGGCGTTATCCTGGGGAAGTTGGCAGGACGCTGGAGCCCAGGACGGCGGTTCAGGCAGGGTTTTACCGGATGATTCGGGCAGTGGCGAAGGTTTTGAAGGCGTTTATGACGGCAAGATCGTCCTGGGTATGTCCGCCGCGTTTTCCGGGCCCTCCCGGGGGCTCGGCAGCGAACTCTATAGAGGAGCCAAATCCTACTTCAACCATGTCAATAACAATGGCGGCGTTGGCGGCCGTAAGATAGACTTCAAGCTGTACGACGACGGGTACCAGCCGGATCCGTGTGTAAAGAACACCATGAGACTCATGATCGAGGATCGTGTCTTCCTGCTTTTCGGCTACGTTGGCACGCCCACCGTTACTCGTGCGCTTCCCCTGCTGAAAAAATTCCAGGACCAGCGGGTCTACCTGTTCTTCCCGTTTACCGGCGCCCAGCCGCAGAGGGAGCCGCCCTATGGGGATTTCGCGTTCAACCTCCGGGCGTCCTATCGCCAGGAGACCGCCGGCCTTGTGAACAACTTCGTTCGGACCGGCAGAAAGCGGATCGCCGTGTTCTACCAGGCCGACGCGTACGGACGCAGCGGATGGGCGGGTGTGAGGGCGGCAATCGAGGTGCACGGCGGACAAATCGCCGGCGAGGCGACCTACCGGCGGGGTCAAAGGTTCACCGGAAGCATGAGGCGGCAGGTTGAAATCTTGAAGAAGGCCTCTCCGGACGCCGTCATCTGCATCGGATCATACGCCGCGTGCGCAGCCTTCGCCCGCGACGCGATCGACCTGGGCCTGAAGGTGCCGATCGCCAATCTCTCGTTTGTTGGCAGCGAGAATCTGCTGCATCTGCTCAGTGAGGGCCGGGATGACGCGGAGACTTATACGAAGTACCTCGTCAACTCCCAGGTCGTGCCCAGCTATGAAGACACGTCCATTCCTGCCGTGAGAGAGTACCGCGAGTTGATGGCGCGCTACAACCCGGCCGTTCCCGAGGAACTTGTCAAAGAGCCCTACAGTCCGTTCGAGCAGAGCTTTGTCAGCCTGGAGGGTTTTCTCGACGCAAAGCTGATGACCGAGATACTCAGGCGCCTGGGAGACAATCCCAACAGGGCCGGGCTGGAGGACGCGGTCTTCTCGGTCCGGAATTTCGACCTCGGCATCGGGGAGAAAGTTTCATTCGGACCCGACCGTCGACAGGGACTGCAAACCGTTTACTATACCGTCGTTCAGGACGGCCGCTTCGTCACTCTGAACGACTGGGAAAGCTGGCTTTCGTAATATGAAAATACAAAGGCTGTTTCAGAAGACCCGATTCGGCATCTTTGCGCTCTTCGGGCTGATCGTACTGTCGACGTCTTTCCTGTGCATCTACACGGTAGACACGCAGTTGTCGGCCGAATACGCGTCCAACAGCAAGGACATCGCGAAGACCATCGCCAACGCCAGTGTGGACATCCTCCTGAACCGGAATCTCGCGACGCTGCAGTCGATGATCGATCAATTCGTCGAGATTCAGGGCATACGCTACATTTATATTACCAGCGAGAAGGGCGAATACCTGGCGCATACCTTCGTTCCGGGAATCCCCGAAGAGATTCTGGCGAGCGATCCGTCCAATACCGAACCTGTTGAACGAAACATACCGGGTCTGGGCGATTTCCTTGAGGTGGGCAGCCCGATCCTGGCCGGAGTGGCCGGCACGGTTCACGTCGGTATGGACCTGGACATCGTGGCACTTAAGATTCAACGCGCGATCGGCCAGCAGGTCATTCTCATCAGTATCTTTCTCGTTGTGGGCGTGCTGGCTTCGATCTGGCTGGTCAACCTGGCCGCAAAACCGCTGGGAGGGCTTCTTTCCTACGCGGTGGATCTGGCCGACGATCGAAAGCGGGATAAGCAGGACGACGACGAACTGCTCGCCCGCGATGATGAAGTAGGCGACCTCGCCCGGTTGTTCCGGCATATATCGGGGAATTCGCCTGGCGTTGGGGGACCGGGAGGGTCGGCGGAAAGGCCAGGTTAATCGGAGGACGCGGCGTTGCGCATTCCAAGAAGCGTTATCGCACTCTTTTGCACGGTTCTGCAGGTATGCTTCGGCACGGTCTACGCCTGGAGTTTCTTCCAGACGATCCTGGTTCGTCAGGGCGGCTGGACCCATACCGAAACCGCGTGGGCCTTCAGTATCGCGATCTTTACGCTGGGAGTCTCCGCGGCCTGGGCGGGCAATATGCTCTCGCGATTGGGCCCAAGATTCCTGGCGGTAACCGGCAGCATCCTGTTTTCCGGCGGTTACCTGATCTCGGGCGCGGCATTGCAACTGGATTCTATCTGGCTGTTCTATCTGGGTTACGGCGTGATAAGCGGCGCGGGAATCGGATTGGGGTACGTCACACCCGTCGCCACGGTAGCAAAGTGGTTCCCGGACCGCAAGGGACTGGCCACCGGTATCGTCGTTATGGGCTTCGGCGTCGGCGCCTTCCTGCTGAGCAAGGGGCTGGCGCCGTTTTTAATCGTAACCACGCATGGCACACTCCCGCTCGTCTTCATCTGGCTCGGGATCATATTCGGAATCATTCTGCTCCCGTGCAGCCTGGCCCTCAGCGATCCGCCTGCGTCCGCGACTCCCGCCGGCGGTACAGCCGATGATGCTTTTGACTACGGGGAGCCGGACTCCGCCGTAACGTACCTCAAGACGACCCAGTTCGTCATCATGTGGATCGTCTTCTTCTTCAACATCGCCGCCGGAATCTCCGTCATCAGCTTCCAGTCGGAAATCCTCCAGGAGATCTGGGGCCTCGCTGATAGTACGATCGAGCCGAGCACGCTGGCCGAATACGGCGCCACGCTCATCGCCGTCAGCTCGATCTGCAACGGATTGGGGCGTCTGTTCTGGGGACTGCTCTCGGACCGCTTCGGCCGGGTCACGGTTTTCAGGGTTCTCCTCGCCAGCCAGATGGTCGTCTTCGGCATCCTCATGACGGAGACCAATCCCTGGATATTCTCCGCCCTCGTATGTTACGTCCTGCTTTGCTTCGGCGGCGGATTCGCGACCATGCCGCCCTTCGTTCTGGACGTCTTCGGCACAAAGAAGATGTCTACGATTTACGGCGCCGTCCTGACGGCCTGGGCGGCCGCCGGTATATCGGGTCCGTTGTACGTGGGGTATCTCAAGGACGTCTATCCCGACAGAGCCGTCATGTATTGTTTCCTCATCGGAATTCTCATGCTCGGCGTCGGGTATCTGTTCTCATACCTGCTGAACGACGGCAGGATTCGCCTGGGGCGTCCCACGCTTTCAAGCACTTTGCATCGTTACGGGATACCTGTACCGGGGAAATCCTGAACGCTACAAGAATGGAAGCATTGAAGTCCAATAACCGCAGACACGAATTTAGAACTGTAGAATTCCTTCCCCCAATTCTTCAGCCTGCCAATCCCGGTCTATTCTTCCTTTCAGATATCCGTGAGAATCTCGCGGCCGTTCAACGCCTGTACCGGCCGGTTATTCTTGTTGACGATAGCTTTGAATGCGGCAATCTGCGCCTCTGAGAGTTCAACGGGCGTCGCCATCACGAGCCATTTCACGTCCTCGGAACAGGGCGGGGTTGTCAGCGAGCCGTCATACCTGTAGGTACGCGTGTCACGCGGCAGCAGGTCACCGGAGTTGACCGTGACGCCTTCGATGCGTTTCATTTCACCAGGCGTTTGCGGCAAATGCGCCCAGACGGGATCGAATGCGATGTGTCGGCTTCCGCGCTCGATGAGAACGCCGATGACGGCCAACGCACCCTCGCCGTTGCGGTGAACGAGATGCATTTCCATGTCGAACGACCTGCCTTCCACCGTATGTTCGGATGGCGCGTGGAAATGGAACTGCAGCAGGCTGTATCTCTCGCCGCCAACCTCTATCCAGTTTTCGTCGGTGGAAGCAACTTCTATGGTATGGCCGTTATTGTGGATATTAAGGGGCGTAGGCAGGTAGTTGATTGTGATGGACGGCAGGCTTGCCGAGCTGGGGTTTCGGAGGTCAATGGGTGATTGGCGCGACCCTGTGGCGCAGAGCGCATAGTTCGGGCTGAGCCGACCCCACACGTCGGGCCCGTTATCGGCGCCGTACCCCCACGCGGCCTTATCCGAATGGGATAGCGAATCTTCCGATTCACAACACGCATACATCGCAATACACACAATGAGTATCAAGATCGTCGGTTCGATACCAAGCATATCGTCTCCTATTTCGTAGGTTCGAGTTTGTGCCCAATGCAGCACTTTACATAATATACAACCAAAATCTCACGAGGCGCCATGATAGATCCAGCCAGCCATAGCCTCCTGCGAAGAGAGATTCATAATCGTATACAAGATGACTACCAGCTTCTTCAGAAGTTGCGTGCAGAGGTTAGACCACTCCGTACACAGGTACGTCGAATTCAGGCTCGCGAAACCACCTCCATATCACTCGTTGGTACGGATGGAGGAAATAACCGTGTTCAATTCGATCCTTTTCTAATTCAGCTTGTTCGTGTAGTGGATTCCAGCAACAATGAATATTGTCTCGAAGCGATAACGCCGTCCACTAGCGTCCGACTCCTTGGAACAACGCAATTCGATAAATCAGGCAAGCCATTTACTCCTGTAGGCAAACTCATGGACGCATTAGATGTAGGTACTGACCTCACAAAACTTAGCCACATGATTCGACTAAATGACGAAGATCGCCCTACTAGTCCCAGTTGGGTACAAGTGTATCGTGAGCTTATGGAATGGGCAGTTTTGCTGACCGTGATTCGGGACAAGGACTTTGGCACCGACACGATGATCGTCTGCGACGGCCTGCTACGAAGCAAGGTCTTTGCCCAAGATTTGTTTCGAAAGTTCTTGAAACAATTAGAGGAAGCGATAGCTCAAGAGTGGAATGAGAATCGGCGCCGCATCTTTCTTGTGGGTTTAGCGAAACACAGTAAGGTGCTTGACCGATACCGTTTGGCAATGGCACTGGAGAGGGTCCTAACCACAGAGTACCCTGCATACCTCGCAGTTCCGCAACCACTTGAAGAGGCCGCCTATGTTTGGTCTGAATATGCAAGGGGCGACGACGAGGAGATTCCCGGTGGGGAAATCAACAAATTCGTAGGTGGTAAGATGCACCTTGTAAAATTCGGTAGCCGCCCAAGTGATCCAATATGGCCAGTGGACATTTTTCTACCACAGCGGGCACAGGCTCAAGTAATCCTTGGTTGTCTGCTCGCCGACTCGGTCGATGGGTTCCCAATTCCCTTCTATCCGCGCTGCCTTCAAAGGGCTCACGAAAACGCTGCCCTCGTCGACTTTGATTTCGATGTTCTTCAAGATCAGGTCCTTTCTGGGCTTAGAGATGTATTGGCTGGAGAAGCTACAACATTGGATGCGTTCCAATTTCAGGATGTTGACACTTCTGGACGCAGGTACTAAGGAGAAAACATGGCCGCCGATTTAACGCTTTTTCCTCGTCACCACGTCATTGGAGTATTTCGGGGATTCCGAGAAGGCGGGCTAGAATTTCACGCTGATCTCGCCCTACCATATCGAAGTGACTTTCAGAGCACGCCTATGCACGGGCAATTCGTCCTCGTACAGCTCGAATCGCCTGAGGAAGCGGTGCTAGGGAGAATTACTTCCCTTTCGTCCGAGGGAAAATTGGCGAGTGGCAGTGGCGAAGAATTCAACATCAGAGCAGTTCGCGAGGACCGCGCTGTACCGGAGAATCTTCGAGAGGATTATTTAAAATACAGGGTCAACATTCGTGTGCTTGGCGTTCTCCGACGCAATGAAGACGGGCTGACATTTGTTCCCTCGCATCGTAGGCTTCCCCACGTTGGGAGTCCGGTAGCGTTTCCATCCGGCGACGTTCTTAGGGAGATCTCAGGCCACAATGTGAATGGAGCCTTGATAGGGCATCTGGCCATGGGGGAATACATATACGGACCGTGCCGAGAAGATGCAGAGTCATGGATGCAATTACAGGACGAAGAAGTAGAGGTTCGGTTCGCACTTGGAAGTCTGGTTTCACGACGAACTCTTATATTCGCTCGTGCCGGTTTCGGCAAGTCCAATCTAAACAAACTCCTGTTCAGCCGATTGTACGATAGCATTCCAACAGTCGAAAAGCGACAGGGACGGCGTGTTCCCGTGGGAACCATTCTCTTTGATCCAGATGGTGAATATTTCTGGCCTGATGACAAGGGGCGGCCAGGGCTTTGTGACGTTGAAGGACTTGAAGACAAACTTGTGGTATTTACTCCAAGAAGAAGCCCCAGTTCGTTTTATCAGTCATTCGTCGCAGGCGGCATCAAACTGGATATTCGACGCTTACGCCCCGCAGATGTCATCGGAATCGCATTATCCCCAGAACGTCAAGATCAGCAAAATGTTAGAAAGTTACGTGCACTAAATGCTGATCGGTGGGAACGACTCGTGGATCTCATTCATAAGGATGGTAATGACGCTCCTTTGCAAGACATTGTGGAGCTTCTACAGTTAGACGACAGACAAGAGGTTGAGGCGTTGGCAGCTAGGGCCAACGCGACTACAATTGTGCGAATGCTTCACGACCCATCCAGCCAGCTGATGGACATGCTGATGGCAGCTCTTGCAGACGGGAGACTTTGTGTGATCGACCTGTCCCAGCTTCGAGGTGGGCAGGCACTGATTCTATCGGGTCTCATACTGCGTCGTATCTTTGATAGGAATCAGGAAGAGTTCACCTCCGCCGATCCCAAGACTATCCCGACAATCGCTGTCGTTGAAGAGGCCCAAGCAGTTCTAAATGAGTCCGGTACAGCAGCAGAGCCTTATATCGCGTGGGTCAAGGAGGGCAGGAAGTACGACCTTGGCACTGTTCTGGTAACCCAACAGCCCGGAAGTATCCCGAATGAGATTCTAAGCCAAGGTGATAATTGGTTCATCTTTCATCTGCTTTCGGGCGGAGACCTCGGGAATGTACGCCGGGCTAACGCTCATTTCAGTGATGACTTGCTAAGCGTACTATTGAACGAACCCATTCCTGGACAGGGCGTATTTTGGAGTTCTGTGGAGGGTAAGCCGTACCCGGTTCCGATTCGAGTTGTGTCATTCGAAGCAATTCATAATCTCCGTGATCCGGAATACAATAAGCCGGCAGCACCAACGTACGCTGAAGCACTGCGGAGACAGTTCGCTGGACTAGCGGGTCGCGGCAATGATTCCGCTGACGACAAAGAAGACGTAACCAAGGACGACGATGAAACGCCTCCTTTAGATGTGTTAAGACAGCTCGAAGCCCGTGCGATTCTGGAATTTTCGCAGAGCGATCTAAAGGAACGTGTGAGCACAAAAGGTGCGCCGTGGGGGATGTTAAATGCATTTTTTCGTGAGATCTTGCCTGACGAATTGGATAATCGTGATGATATCGCCTATCGTCTTGTACCCAAGGCTCTTGACGAAACATTCAGCGAACGTCCGGATGGCTGGCATACCTACAAGAGTTCGTCATCGAACGCAACTTGGGTGAAAGCGGGAGATGCCGCATAATGTCATCGACTGCGGACCGCAAGGGAATGTTAAATGGGATCTGTCCGTACTTCACGATGTTTCCAATCCGGTTTCCCCTGTCTGTTCTTCAAAGACGAGCTATTCCTGGACAATGGGTGCTTGACCCCTTCTGTGGGCGTGGTACTACAAATCTAGCTGCGCGCCTGCTTGGACTACCGACACAGGGAATCGATAGCCATCCCCTTGCCGTTGCAATTTCACATGCGAAACTCCTGTCAGTGACTCCGGACGAGATTATGGACGAACTGAATATGTGTCTGTCAAAAGAAACCAAGCCTCGAAACGTCCCCAATACCCGTTTCTGGGAACTTGCATACCATGAGTCCGTCTTGAAGACACTTTGCGTATTGCGCGAGGCATTCCTTGATAGATGCGACACGGCACCTAAGAATGCATTAAGGGCCATCATTCTTGGGGCACTCCATGGCCCATTAACACCGACGGTTCCTTCACATTTTTCGAACCAATCGCCGCGGACGTATGCGCCAAAGCCGGCTTACGCAGTGAGATTCTGGGAATCAAGAGGGCTATGTCCACCTTGCGTAGACATTAGGAAGCTCGTTTTAAGACGAGCGACCCGTTTCTTTAGTTCGGAGTTGCAGACAAGCATCGGAAACGTGTGGCTTGGCGACGCCCGAAGATCCAGGGCCTTCATTGGTGTGTCAGAAGACGTGCATTGGTTCATTACGTCGCCACCCTACTACGGAATGCGCACCTACATGCCAGACCAATGGCTAAGACTATGGTTCTTGGGAGGGGCTGATTCAGTAGACTATTGCCAGACGGGTCAGCTAAAACATAGCAGTCCTGAGATATTCGCCGCAGACCTTCACCGAGTGTGGAGCAATTGTGCAAAAAAAGCGGTATCGGATGCCCGTCTCGTAATCCGGTTCGGGGGCATTAACGACCGCCGTGCTGATCCCTTTGAGATATTACAACTTTCGCTCCGTGACTCAGGGTGGCGAATACAGACTCGTGTCGCAGCGGGATCGGCACGTGAAGGCCGCCGGCAGGCAGATAGCTTTTCTCGTAGCAAAACAACACCTCAGGATGAGTTTGACCTTTGGACAATAAGGGAATAGTCCGAATCTGCAATGTTGTCATTACGGGTCTACCATTAGACGTCTTTCGTCCGGCTGCATTGTTTCACCAAACCGTTATCGAGCAATTGTGGCTGGCAAGGCTTCCGACAAAGTTGGCGATCGCAATAAACCCACTCCGATCAGCAATCCCGGCAAATTGCAGATCCAATAACGCAACGAGATTTCGTTATGAAAAAGGCATACACCGGAATTTTGGTTGTTCTGCTGCTTACCGCGAGGACCTCCGCGATCGCGCAGACCGAGTTTCACCTTCAATACGGTTCACACCTGAATCCATTCTCAGGGACCGACGAATGGACGCTCGTGTTTACCGTGCAGAACGCGTCCAGATGGAAACTGGGCGACAGTTTCTTTTTTCTGGATTACATCGACGACAGCGGCAGCGACGGCTTCAACGACAGGGACTTCTATTCCGAGTGGTATCCGACATTGAGCTTCGGCAAACTGTCGAGAAAAGAAGTGCGCGTGGGTCCCATTCGGGACTTCGCCCTGGTCGCCGGCTTCAACGCGGGGGGCGACGCCAAGGTAATGAAATACCTGCCGGGCGTGCGGACCTCCTGGAGCGTGCCGGGATTCCTGTTTCTGAACACGGACCTGACGGCCTATATTGACGACAACACCGGCGTGGACGGCGGCGGGGCGCCGAAGACGGGTAACAGCTTCATGTTCGACGTCAGCTGGCTGCTGCCCATCGAAGCCGGCGAGCAGTCGTTCACGTTCACGGGGCACGCCGAATACATAGGCGGTCGTACCAACGAGTTCGGAGATGACGTAAACGGGTCTGTCCTTGCGCAGCCGCAACTGGTGTGGGACGTGGGAAAAGCGATGGCGGGCGAAGCCAGCCAGTTCATGGTCGGCGTAGAGTTCCAATATTGGCGCAACAAGCTCGGAACCGATGAAGACGAAATGACCGCGCAGATGCTGGTGGTCTGGCGAATGTAAACGGAGTACCGTGCTAACCGATCGGGAGAGATGAATGCCTTCGGAAGAAACCCGTGCAAACGAAACCATCCGGTACGAACCGGACGAACGGCCCCCGCACACCGTCGCCGCCGCCGTCGGCTTTCAGGCCGCGGTTGTGGTCCTGGCGCCCGTGGTACTCAGCGCCGTGATTATTGGCCGGGCGGCCAGTCAACCTGACAGCTATCTGAACTGGATCGCCTTCGCGGCGCTGGTGGTCAGCGGCGTGAGTACGGTCCTGCAGGCCGTTAGAGTGGGGCGGATCGGGGCGGGCCACGTACTCATCATGGGCACGTCAGGCGCCTTCATCGCGGTGTGCATTACGGCGCTGGTGAAGGGCGGGCCCGCGTTAATGGCGAGTCTGATCGTGGTGTCCTCGTTGTTTCAGTTCGCCCTGGCCTCACGTCTTTCACTCCTGCGCCGGATCATTACACCGGTTGTCGCCGGAACCGTGATCATGCTGATCGCTGTCACGGTGATGCCCGTGGTTTTCGGCCTGTTGACGGACGTGCCCGAGGGGACGCCCGCGGCAGGGCCGCCGGCCGCGGCGGGTGCGGCATTCGTTACCCTCGTCGTGCTGGCGGTGCGGGCCCCCGCATCCCTGCGGCTGTGGGCGCCGCTGATCGGAATCGCCGTTGGATGCGCGGTTGCCGCCCCGTTCGGCCTGTACGATGTGCGTCCGGTCTTCGACGCGCCATGGATCGGTTTTCCGAATTACGCATGGCCGGGGCTGGATCTCTCGTTGAGCGCGGAGTTCTGGGCGCTGCTTCCGGCATTTGTGGTGGTCACGGTCGTCGGCGCGATCGAGACGGTTGGCGACGGCGTTGCCATTCAACGGGTCTCCCGACGCCGGCCCCGCGCAACCGACTTCCGCCTGGTACAGGGCGCCCTCAACGCCGACGGGATGGGCAATCTGCTCTCCGGTCTCTTCGGGACGCCGCCCAATACCACCTATTCCACCAGCATTTCGCTTGCCGAACTCACCGGGGTTGCGGCGCGCCGCGTCGGGATATACATCGGGATCATATTCGTCCTGCTGGCCCTGTCCCCAAAGGTAACCGCCCTCGTGATCGCCATTCCCAATCCGGTCGCATCCGCCTATGTCACGCTGCTGATAGGCCTGTTATTCGTACAGGGCATGAAGCTGATTGTGGAGGACGGCGTCGATCACCGGAAGGCCACGGTGGTCGGGCTGGCGTTCTGGCTGGGCGTGGGCTTTCAGAATCAGGTGATCTTTCCTGACATGCTGGGCAGGACGTGGGGTACGCTGCTCGGAAACGGGATGACCGCGGGCGGCCTCGCGGCAATTCTGCTGACGGCTTTCATGGAATTGACGGCCCGACGCCGGAAACGCCTCCAAGTCGAATTGTCCACCGCCTCGCTTCCCGGGATCGACAAGTTCATCCGCGGGTTCGCGGCAGGTATCGGGTGGTCCGAGCCGGCAACAGGCAGGTTGTGCGCCGCGGGCGAAGAGACCCTCTCGATTCTGATAGAACAGGCCGGTGAGCCTGCGCCTGAGGGCGGGCGGCTGCTCGTCATCACCGCCAGGAAGGTGGAAGAGTCAGCGGAACTGGAGTTTCTGGCGGCTGCGGCGGGAGATAATCTGGAAGACAGGCTGGCGTATCTGAGTGAACAGCCCGAGATCATGGACGAGCACGAAATATCGTTCCGGCTGTTACGCCATTACGCGTCGTCGGTGCGCCACCAGAAATATCACGATCTGGACATCGTTACCGTCCGGGTGGACGGCGCGTCGTAATCGGGCAGGACATTAATACGGACGCATCTGAACCGCGAGGGCGAGCGAGAGTTCGATTTCCGTGATCGCCCGAAACGTCGCCTGTCCGATCAGATCGAGTTTTCTCACCTGGTTGATGCGGGGGGCCACGCGCGCCAGTTCTCTGGCAGACAGAATCTGGCTGAAGAGATTGCAGGCGTGCGCAAGGCTGATGATCACCACGTCGCGAGGGTCGGGGATCTCGTCGCTGAACAGGATCTCCATTATCCTGAGCTTGACTTCCCGCTCGGCCTGGTCGTCCACGGCGGGGTAACGCCGTGACCGGAAGACCCACAGAAACCGGTCGTCCCGGCGTTCGAGGATGCCCTTTTCAACCAGCCGGTCAAGAGACGCTTCCCGAATGCCGGCGGCGCTGCGAATGGCGGTGCGTTCCACCCAGAAGCGCGCATCGTGGGTTTCGTCAGCCTGCGAAATGTCGGCAAGCGTGGGATCGAGAAGGCTGTCCTGAACCGGGGTCGAATCCACCAGGACCAGCCGGTCCGGATCGGTGTCAATGCGGTTCTCCATCGCCAGGTCCATCAGCACCCCGCCCGCCAGCGCATAGCGCAGGGACTGATCCGGCACGCGTGCGAATCTCCCGTTCTCGTCGTCGAGTATGAGAAGCATGAGTTCTTCGGGGAATCTCAGCATCGTCCATTCCTTTCCTGATTGGAAGTAGATGTTTCATATAAATGATAAGGTATGTGCGGGTAATGTCAAGCCTGTCGCCTGGTTTGCAGTGATCGGTCCATCGAATTGGCGCGCGCGTTCCCTGCCACCCATCTGGTCCGGCTGAACATCAAGAAGCCTCGCCAGGGATATTATATGACGAAAATCGATCACCAAACGCTCCGGGGGGACATTTCAGGCGGTGTCACGGCAACCTTCGCGGCGCTGCCTGTCGCGTTGGCGCTGGGGGTCGCGTCAGGCATGGGCGCGGCGGCCGGCATGTACGGCGCGATCGCGGTCGGCTTCTTCGCGGCGGTATTCGGCGGTACGCGGCCACGGATTTCGGGGCCTACGGCGCCGATGACCGTCGCTTTCGTGGTCATTGTCTCAATCTATACGTCCAACCTCGCTGAAGCGCTGACCGTGGTGGTTATGGCCGGGTTGCTGCAGGTGTTGCTGGGCCTTTCGAGGATCGGCCGATTCGTGGCCTATACGCCGCGCGTGGTGATCTCGGGATTCATGTCCGGTATCGGCATCATCATCATGGTGATTCACATCCTTCCGTTCCTCGGCTCTGCCCTGGCGCCGGGCGGTGTAATCGGCACGACCCGCGCGGTGTTTGACGCGGTTGAGAACGTGAACTACAACGCGGTGGCCATCGCTGTCGTCGCACTCGTTGTGTGCACGGTCTGGCCCCGAAGGCTGGCCAGATACCTCCCCGGCCCACTGCTGGCGCTGGTCGCGGGGACGACGCTCGGCGTGCTCTGGCTGACGGACGTGCCGGTCATCGGCCGGATACCGAACGGATTGCCGGAACTGCGACTTACGGTGCCCCCCGTCAGCTTTCTGGTGCATGCGTTGGTGCCCGCGCTCATTCTCGCCCTGCTGGGTTCGGTGGACAGCCTCCAGACCTCTCTGGTTGCCGACTCGTTCAAGGGTACGAGGCACAATCCGAGCCGGGAACTGATGGGGCAGGGCGTCGGCAATATGGTCTCGGGACTGTTCGGCGGTCTCCCTGGCGCGGGGTCGACAACGGGAACCGTAACCAATATACGCGCCGGAGGGGAAACGCCCGTATCGGGCGCACTGTATGCGATACTGATGCTCGGTCTCCTGCTCGGCCTCGGCCGGTACGTGGTGCCGATTCCGCATGCGGTTCTCGCCGGAATCCTGATGAAAGTCGGATGGGATATCGTAGACTGGCGTCTTCTCGCGCGGGTCCACCGCATGCGCCGCGAACAGCTTCTGGTGATGCTGATTACTCTGGGCCTCACGGTCTTTTTCGACCTGGTGACCGCCGTAGCGATCGGCCTTATCGTTGCGGGCATGGTACACGCGCGGCAACTGGAGCGCCTGGCGCTGGACAGCGTGGTCTCCGTGCCCCTGCTGGACCGGACGTTCTTTTCCGGGGAGGAGGACATTGACGTGGCCGCCTTCAGACCGGACTCAGCTCGTGTGGGACAGGTTGAACTCGGGGGAAGCCTCACCGTCGCATCCTCCCGCAAGCTGGCAAGCGTGATCGGCGCGAATATCAAAGACCACGAGGTGGTTATCCTCGACTTCTCCGGGGCCACGTATCTGGACGACAGCGCAGCCAGGGTCATCGGGCAGCTCATGGACATCGCCAGGAGCGAGAAAACCGAGTGCATTGTGATGGGACTGTCCGGCCTGGTTCCGAGGACCCTGAACGCGCTCGGTATCCTCAAGCATGTACCGAGGCATCGCATTGTCGACACGATGGACGAGGCGCGACAGGCGGCGAGAGGGATTCTCGGCATATAGCCGACCGTCCGCGGTTTCCGGGCGCCTGCCGAGAAGCAGGGAAGGAAATACCTGACAGGAAGGGCGTTCGAGGCGTGACCGATTGACGATGCATTGTAACTGTTCAAACGTTGACCGCTCGAATTCCGGCAAAATGATTCGGGTTTTTTTTGAGAAATCCAGACATGCCCTTGTGAACATGGAAATTGCACTTATATTCAATATTACGGTTAAATCTTACAACCCGTTCGAATGCTGAAGCAAGTACGTTCGTCGTCCGGTTCATTCGCTTCTTCAATCAGAATGGTGAAGGAGTCGGGGGCCAGTCTCAGTGGGCGTTATTTGAGGACACTGCTTGTGGCGTTCGGGCTCTTTTCGCTGGTAACCCGCAGCATTGGGAGGGATCGTCATGTTTAGCGGTATGCGCAGTTTGTTTGTATTCGCAGTGGCAGTGAGTCTGACGTGGGGTTGCGGTCGTGAACGCCTGACAACGTCGCACGTACCGGAGTCCGGAGAACAGTTCGGTCAACCCGCCGGCAAGCTGGCCCTCAATGGCATGATGCGTGCGGTTGTGGTGGCGTGTGTTCGAGACGGCGAGACACGTGTGAGTGGCGTCACAGTCGAACTCGCGCGTTCGATTTCAGGTCAATCGGCCAGTTTCGACTGGTCGGGATCGACCAACGCACGCGGCCAGGCCCACGTGGATATCGGCGGCGCCGGGGTGACCGGCTACTACCGGGCGCGGGCGATGCGTGACGGGAGCGAGATCGGTTCGTGGTCCAGCATACCGGTCAACAGTGGATATCAGTCGTCGGTTGAACTGCGGATAGGCGAAAAAGCAAGCGCTACCGGTTCCATCGCTCTGACGCCAGGCGGTCTGCCTGCAAAGATCGCCATCGGCGTCGCCATGCCGCTGACCGGTCCGCAGACCCAATACGGCGACCCTGCAATGGAAGGATTCGAGTTCGCTCTGGAGGAGATCAACAATTCATCCAGACTCGGTGGCGCTCGCATCGAGTTCATCGTCGAGGATTCAGAGGGCGCAATCGACGCCGCCGCGGCCGCGTTCAACAAACTCATCAAAGAGGACGGCGTAGACGTTATTCTGGGTCCGGCAATTTCCACCGTGGCAAAAGAAGTGTTCCCGATCGCCCAACAAAACGAGGTCCTGGCGTTCAGTTCGATCTCGACCGCGGTCGGCCTGAGCGCGATTGGCGATTATATCTTCCGCGCCGGTCTCAACGTGGGTACGCTGGTCCCGGGCGCCGTCAAGAATCTGCAGGAGAAACTGAGGTTTAGCAGGGTCGCCACAATGGTGGACGACGCCGACGTCTATTCCAAGAGCCTGGATGAGGCAATCAGCAATGCCCTGGCGGAGGGAGACGTCGAGATTCTGACCCGTGAGACGTTTGAAACGGGAGACACCTCGTTCACGGACCAGTTGAACGCCATCAAGGATTTAAGTCCGCACGCCCTCTTTGTTTCGTGCCTGGCGGCGGAAATGATCCCCATTATGAAGCAGGCCCGCGAAATAGGGATTCCCTCGAGTGTCCCCATAATCATCCCCGAAATGACGATGGATGAAGTGGTTGCCGCCGGAGACGCCGCGGAACGCGTTGTCAGCATTACGAGTTGGGCAACCAACGCTTCCACGCCCGGAAATCAGACCTTTGTCGACGGTTACAATGCGAAATACGGTAATGAACCGGGTCCGTGGGCCGCACTCTCGTACGCGTCCCTGCACATTCTCGCGGATGCAATTGCGGACGCCGGATCGACGAGTGCAAGCGCTATCAGGGATGAAATGGCGGATACTCGTGATGTAGACACCGTTCTGGGTCGATTTTCGTTCAACGCCGACGGCGACGCGGTCTACGATCCCATCGTGCTTGTTGTTCGGGACGGCGCATTCGAGTTGTTCGAGTAAGTTCTCGCCTCGCAGTTTTCTGAATTCCTGAGCCCGGTGGTTGTCTTACCCGGAATTCATGGGCAGGTTCGTGAAGTGTTCGTCGGCTTCTCCGGGACGATACCCGGATCGGCCTGCTTCTTCGAAAATGGTGGATACCTGTGATGTCCCGATGTCGTCTCAGTGTGCTTGTGTTGGCGCTTGCCGCGGGTGTGGCATGGAGCTGCGGCGGTGAACGCGTAACGACGTCGCAGGCGCCGGAAACCGAGGGACAGGCAGTCCAGCCTCTCGGCAAGCACGCGTTCGGTGGAAACAATGAACAGGCTGCGGTGCTGGCCCGCGTGCAGCAGGGCGACGCGGCCGTCAGCGGCGTCACCGTTGAGTTCGCGCGTTCGGTATCAGGCCGGGCGGCCCACTTCGAGTGGTCGGGCACAACCGATTCCCGCGGCCGGGCACGGGTCGTAATCGGCGGACCGGGAATTGGCGGCTACTACCGGGCGCGGGCCGTGCAGGATGGCGACGTTCTGGGCTCGTGGTCGAGTATCCCGGTCAACGACGGATATGAAACGAAGGTTGATCTGCCCGTCGACGGCAGCGCCCTCGTGACGGGTACGGCCGCCCGTGACGTGGTGACGATCGGCGAAGGCCAGCCGGTTCAGATCCGTACGGTGCTTGCGCACGTGGTCGTGCCGACGGTTTCGGATTGGGCGCGTTACAGCGCCGAACTGGCCATCAGAGACTTCGGCGCCATCCATGGCCACGAGGTTGAACTCGGCGGGCCCATTGACGGCATGTGTTCGGCGGATGGCGGAAGCGCCGGTGCGGGGCAGATCATCGCCAACCCGCAGGTGATCGGCGTCATCGGCACATTGTGTTCCGGCTCCGCGGTGGCGGCTTCGCCTCTGCTCAGCGCGGCCGGACTGGTGATGGTTTCGCCGGCCAACACGTCGCCTGTACTCACCTCCGACCTTTTGGGCAACCCAGGTTCAGATTATCATCCAGGCTATTTCCGAACGGCCAACAACGATCTCTATCAGGCACAGGCGATCGCGGACTTCGCATACAACGAACTGGGCCTTCGGCGGGTGGTTTCCATTGACGATGGCGACCCCTACACCATGGGCCTCACCGGCGCATTCGGCAACGCGTTCAGCGCACTCGGCGGCGAGGTCCCGGTTATGGCGAGAATTGAGAAGAAAGAGACGGATATGACCGATATCCTCTCGGAATTCGTTGCCGCCGAACCCGACGGCATCTTCTTCCCGCTCTTCATTGAGGAAGGCTCGCCATTCGTTGAGCAGCTCAAGAGGGTCGATGGTCTGAATGAAGCTACGCTCCTCACTGACGCGGCCCTGCTCCTGTCTGAGTTCCTCGGCACACCGCAGTCCGAGGGTATTTACTTTGCCGGACCGGAGCCGGTTCACGGCGAAAACGTCAATATCGCAACCGGCAAGAACGGAGACGCGGTTCTCGCTGAAATCCAGTCTAACTTCGGCGGTACCCATCCCAATCCGTTCTGGGCACACTCGTACGACGCCACAACGCTGCTACTGAGCGCCATCAACTCGGTTGCGGTGGCCGATGGCGGAACGTTATACATAGACCGCGTCGCACTGCGCGCGGAGGTGGGCGCCACGGCCGGCTTTCCCGGTCTCATCGGCGAACTCACCTGTGACGCGTTCGGAGACTGCGGCACCGGGCGTGTGAACATCTACCACCACACGGACACGGGCATCGTAGACCCGGCGCAGTTGCCTGTGGTCTATCGTTTCGTGCCCTGATGCGCCGGCCGGCAGTCGGGAGGAGGAACCGTATTCGGGGTTCGAACTCATTCAATGCAAATCTGAACGTTGTTTAAGAAACGAAAAACATCGATTTCCGGCGACGGTCTACTCCGGTTTCCCAGGCGAGCGTACGGTTCACCGGTCGGGATTTTCCGCAACGACTGGTTGGGACTACCTGAAATGACAGGCAGTGAGGGCTGCCTGTCATTTTGCGCTTTCAATGAAGGTGAGCGAAAGCGCTTCGACATTTCGACAAGCGCACTTCGACATGCTCAGTGCAGACGGCGCAGGCAATGCAGGCAAACTTGCTTCGGCCGGCTCGGCACAGGCGGCACAAGCAAGGCAGCGAGACGGGATGAATCGGCGGGAGAATGGTGAGGCATTATTGGGACAGAACACAAGGAGGTTCGGTTTGTTCAACAATTTCGGAGGCGCGCTGGCATTTACACTTATCGCTGGCGTGGCCTGGAGCTGCGGCGGCGACCGCCTGACAACGTCGCAGCTTCCGGAAGCAGAGGACGATGTTGGGCGCGGGGCGGGCAAACTCGCTGCAGACGAAAGCATGACTCACGCCTCGGTCATCGTTCGCGTTCGCCGGGACCAGGCGCCACTGAGCGGCGTCACCGTCGATTTCGCTCGATCCGTCTCCGGACGGGCGGCGGATTTTGCGTGGTCCGGAGAGACGGATGCGCGTGGGCGCACACGCGTCGAGATTGCGGGAAACCGGGTGAGCGGTTATTATAGGGCGCGGGCCATGCATGGTGGGACCGCACTGGGTTCCTGGTCCAGCATTCCCGTCAACGCGGGATACGAATCCACGGTTGAATTGCCGATCGGTGAAAAGTCCCGTGTGACCGGTTCATTAAGATTGACGCCGGGAGGCCTTCCCGAGCAGATTCTGATCGGACTGGTGCTGCCCTGGGAAGAAACGCAGCGTCCCTTCAGTCAGCCGATTATGAATGGCTTTGAACTTGCCCGCGCGGAGATCAACGGTTCATCCCGGCTGGGCGGAGCGTCCATCTCTTTCATTGTCGGGAACTCCCGGGGCACCGCGGAAGGCGCGGTTGAAGCGTTCCACAAGCTGATTCGTCAGGACGGAGTACCGGTGATTCTCGGCCCGGCGCTTTCCACCGGGGCCGTGGCGGCGTTCCCCGTCGCGCAGCAGAGCCAGGTGGTCGCCTTCAGTTCAACGTCGGTTGCCCCCGGTCTGAGCGCTATCGGCGACTACATTTTCCGCGCCGGCCTCAGTCTGGGCGTACTCGTACCCGGCGGCGTTGAAAAGACGATGGATAAACTGGGCTATCGCCGGGTGGCGACGATGGTGGATGAGAGCGATTTCTTTGCGCGGGCCAGCGACGAGGCGCTGAGGAGCGCACTGACCGGTGCGAACGCCGAGATTCTGGCAAGGGAGACGATTGAAACGAGCGATTCCACATTTGTCGAACAGTTGACCCGCATCCAGGCGCTGAACCCGGACGCCATATTCGTCTCGGTGATATCGCCGGCCGACAGGGTTCGGATCATGGTTGAGGGACGACAGCTCGGCATACCATCCAATGTGCCGTATATTGTTCCGGAACTGACGATAGACGAAGTGCAGGCCGCTGGTGAAGCCGCGGAGGGCGCGATCACCTTTACAGGCTGGGTCCGAACGGCAACGACGCCAGGTAACCAGGAGTTCGTCGAGAACTACACGGCGGAATTCGGGTCCGATCCCAACCACTGGGCCGCGCAGTCCTTTGCGGCTTTGCACATCTTGTCTGAAGCGATCGCAAACGCAGGTTCGACCGATGCGAACGCGATTCGAAACGAATTGGCCGACATCAGGGATCTGGATACGATTCTGGGCAAGTTCTCGTTCAACGCCGACGGTGACGCGGTATACGATCCCGTTGTGCTGATCGCGCGGGGTGGCAAATTCGAGATTTTCGAGTGATCGCGCGTATCCTGTATACCATCACGGATGCCCCGGGAAGACGGCTCCTGTAGGTTTCGATTACCCGTACACAAAGGGATTAGCCATTCAAGCCAGTTCATCTCACAGGTAGAGTTCAAGCCGAAGGGGATTGCAGTGTCAGCCAGTGTTCGCAGTTTGTTGCTGTTCGCGCTTGTCGCTGCCGCAACCTGGGGTTGCGGGGATGAACGCCTGACGACCTCGCGGGTATTGGAGGCTGACCATCAGACCGGCCAGCCATTGGGAAAACTGGCTGGCAGTGGAGAATCCCAGGCCGCTCAGGTTGTGGCCCGGGTCATGCAGGATGAGAATCCGGTAAGCGGCGTCACCGTCGAGTTCGCGCGTTCAGTTTCAGGACGGGCGGTCCGTTACGAATGGTCGGGCACAACCGACGAGGATGGCCAGGTGCGGGTAGAGATCGGGGGGGACCGGGTGAGCGGATACTATCGGGCCCGGGCCATGCGGGACGGTCATGTGTTGGGGAAGTGGTCGAGTATTCCAATAAATGACGGGTATGAAGTGACGGTTGACTTGCCCGTCGGGGGAACCGCGCGCGTGACCGGTTCATCCCTTCCGACATCAGGGGGTCTCCGAGGTGAAATTGCGATTGGCGTCGTTCTGCCCCTGACCACCCCGCGCGGACTGGAGATGAAGAACGGCTTTGAGCTCGCCCGCGACGAGATCAACCGCTCATCGAAACTCGGCGAGGCGAGCATTGCGTTCATTATCGAGGATTCGCGAAGATCGGCAGAGGGCGCAGTTGAAGCGTTCAATAAACTCATTCATCAGGACGGCGTGCCCGCCATTCTCGGTCCCACCCTCTCAACCGAGGCCAAAGAGGTTTTCCCGATCGCGCAACGGAATCAGGTGGTGGCGTTCAGTTCGACATCGAGCGCCTCCGGCCTGAGCGCTATCGGCGACTTTATTTTCCGTGTTGCGCTCAGCGTGGACGTCCTCGTGCCTGCCGGTGTCCGGCAGACCCGGGAGAAGCTCGGTTATCAGAGGGTAGCTGCGATTTATGATCGGATCGATGTCTTCTCCCGGAGCAGCGACGAGACATTGAGCAGCGCGCTCATTGAAAACGGAGTCGAGATCCTTGCCAGGGAGACTTTTGAGACCGGCGATACCACCTTCGCCGATCAGTTGACCCGGATTAAGGCGTTGAATCCGGATGCTGTCTTCGTCTCGGCCCTGTCAGCAGAACAGTCTGCGATTCTGATCCAGGGCCGTCGGCTAGGCGTTCCCTCCGGTGTTCCCTTTATTACTCTTGAGACGACCCTGAACGAACTACGAGCCGCGGGCGCAGCCGCTGAGGGCGTAATTACCTTTACAGGATGGACCAGACTGGCCGCCACACCGGGAAACCAGGCCTTCGTGGAGGATTTCGAGGCGAAATACGATATTGACGCCAGTCGCCGGTCGGCGCAGTCGTATGCCGCACTACATATTCTCGCGGAAGCGATCGCGACTGCCGGTTCGGCCGACGCGAGCGCAATTCGAGACGCGATGGCGGGAATCCAGGATTTGGAAACAATCCTGGGCCAGTTTACTTTCAACGCCGACGGTGACGCGGTATACGATCCCGTCGTGCTGATCGCACGGGGTGGCAAATTCGAGATTTTCGAGTGATCTTGCATCTGCAACTTCCGGTGTCCGTTTTCGCTTAGTCGGTTTCATTCCTGTATCACACGCCGGTTCCCGAGGCATCTGACTGACTCTATGGGTTCATTTCCCGGTTAAATCCTAAAATGGAGGGGATTGCCATGTCAACCCGTGTTCGCAGTTTGTTTCTGTTCGCGCTTGTCGCAGTTGTAACCTGGGGTTGCGGGCGCGAACGCCTGACGACGTCGCAGGTACCCGAGGGGGAGGTTCGAAACGGTCAGCCATTGGGTAAACTGGCTGTCGGTGGAGACGCCGCACCCGCCCTGGTCGTAGCCCGCGTGATGCAAGGTGCGAATCCGGTAAGCGGGGTCACCGTGGAAATCGCACGTTCCATTTCCGGGCGCCCGGCCAACTACGAGGCATCGGGAACGACCGATGCGAACGGCGTGGCGCGGGTGGAGGTCGGCGGGTCGGGAGGGTACTACCGGGCCCGGGCGATGCAGGACGGAAGCTCGCTGGGATCGTGGTCCAGTATACCGATTACTGGTGGATATGAGACGACAGTCGATTTGCCTGTTGGAGACAAGGCGCGCGTAACGGGTGCGTATGAACGGGCCCTGGTTGCGTTCGGCGAGGGCCAGGCCTTGCACATCCGATCGCTGCTCACCCATACGATCTCGGCATCGCTTGGCATTCCGTCGCGCAATGCCGTTGAGCTGGCCGTCCAGGACTACGGAACCGTCCAGGGCCGCGACGTCGAACTCGGCGATCCAATTGACGGCCTGTGCGGGCCGGAAGGCGGACGGGCGGGCGCGGAGCAGATTGTCTCGGATACGCGTGTGCTTGGCGTCATCGGAACTTCATGCTCCGGCGCGGCGGTGGCGGCCTCACCGGTCATCAGCGCGGCCGGACTGGTGATGATCTCGCCATCCAATACGTCACCGAGATTGACGTCCGACCTGGCGGGCAACGCGAGCTCCGACTATCACTCCGGTTACTTCCGCCTTGCGATCAACGACCTCTACCAGGCGCGGGCCGTCGCGGATTTCGCACACAACGAACTTGGCCTGCGGCGCATGGTGGCCGTCGACGACGGAGACGCCTATACCACGGCCCTCGTGAGCGCGTTCGGCGATGCGTTCGCCGCAGTGGGCGGCGAGGTACCCGTCAGCGCACGGATAGACAAAGGGCAAACGGACATGACGACCGTCCTGTCGGAATTCGCGGAAGCGGGGCCGGACGGCATCTTTTTCCCGCTCTTCGACGAGGAAGGATTGCCTTTCGCGAAGCAGGCGCGGGAGTTCGACGGTCTTGAGGGCGTGACGCTCATCGCCGGCGCAGCCTTGCTCGACTCGGAGTTTCTCGCCACGCCGCAGTCAGAAGGCGTGTACGCCGCCGGACCGGAGGCGGATCTCGGCACGAATGTGAATGCGGTAACCGGCAAGAGCGCGGACGAGGCACTGGCCGCATATGACGCGGCCTACGGCGGGTTTCCGGGCACCCCGTACTGGGCGCATTCCTACGACGCCACAACGCTGCTGCTCAGCGCCATCGAGTCCGTGGCGATTTCAAGGGACGGCAAGCTGATCGTGGACCGCAACGCGCTGCGCCGGAAACTCCACGCGACGTCCGGTTTCGAGGCTCTCGTCGGCACGCTCGACTGCGACGAATTCGGCGACTGCGGCACCGGACGAATCAACATCTACCACCACACCGACACGAGCGTCACCGATCCCTCGCAATTGCCCGTGGTCTATCGGTTCGTGCCGTAACGGTCTGACTTGAGGATATTTTATGTACACCTGGATACGCGGAGCCATCCTTGTCGCGCTGGCGACTGGTGCGATGTGGGGCTGCGGCAACGAGAGCAGGACACCGTCGCTCGCGCCGGAGGGCGAAGACCGGGTTGTAAAGCCACCAGGTAAACTGGCCCTGGGCGCGGGCCAGAACCTGGCGGTCTTGAACGCTCGCGTGATGCAGGGTCAAAAACCCGTCAGCGGCGTTACCGTCGAAATCGGAAGATCCGTTTCAGGGCGGGCGGCGGAATACAAATGGTCGCGTACGACCAACGCGCGCGGTCAGGCGAGGATTGAGATCGCAGAGGTCGGAGTAACCGGTTACTATCGTGCGCGCGCGATGCGCGGCGGGAGTATGCTGGGATCGTGGTCGAGCATTCCGGTCAACGGCGGATTTGAAACGACCGTCGAATTGGTGGTGGGCGGCAGGGCGAGTACGGCGGGTACGATCAAGTTGGCGCCGGGCGGTCTCCCCGCGGAGATTGCCATCGGCGTCGTTCTGCCGCTGACGGGACCGCAGACCCGTTACGGATTTCCCGCGAAAGAAGGCTTTGAACTCGCCCGGGATGAGATTGCCAACGCATCGAAACTCGGCGGCGCCGGCATCAACTTCCTTGTCGAAGACTCCAGGGGTACAGCCGAAGGCGCCGTTGACGCATTCAACAAACTGATCGACCAGGACGGCGTGTCCGTTATACTCGGGCCGGTTATCTCGACCGCGGCGAGGGAGGCGTTCCCGATCGCGCAACAAAAAGAGGTCGTTGCGTTCAGTTCGACCTCGACGGCGGCCGGCCTGAGCGAGATCGGCGATTACATTTTCCGTTCCGGCCTGAACGTCAATGCGCTGATCCCGGGTCCGGTCAGGAGGACGCAGGAAAAGCTGAGGTATCGGAGAGTGGCGACGATTGTCGACGAAACCGACGTCTTTTCAAGCAGCAGTGACGAGACGATCAGGAAAACGCTGGACGAGATTGACGTTGAAATCCTGACGAGAGAGACGATTAGCACCGGCGATACCACGTTTACCGAACAGTTGACGCGTATCAAGGCGCTGAATCCGCATGCCGTCTTTGTCTCGGCCCTGGGCGCCGAACAATCCAGGATACTGATACAGGCCCGCGAGGCCGGCATCGGCTCGAATATTCCATTCCTGGTTCCGGTAATGACCGCGGCGGAAGTCGAAACTGCGGGTGACGCCGCGGAAGGCGCGATTTCATTTCTCAGCTGGTCGGGCGCGGCTGACACGCCCGGCAACGAGACCTTTGTCGCGAATTATCTTGAGAGATACGATTCCGAACCCAACACCTGGGCGGCGCAATCGTACGCCGCCCTCTACATTCTCGTGGAGGCCATTGGCGGGGCATGGTCGACGGACGCGGGCGAGATTCGTGACGCGATGGCGGGTACGCGGGATCTGGTTACGGTCCTGGGCGCGTTTTCTTTCGACGCCAGCGGGGACGCGGCTTACGACCCGGTTGTGTTGATCGTCAGGGACGGTGAGTTGGCTGTTTTCGAATAAGCGTCGGTAAGGTGCTTGACGTTTCCGGAAATTGTCCGCACCTTTAGACTTGAACATCGGAATTGCAGCCTGTCGTCACGGAATAGAGGAGAAGACCACAATAAAGGCGAAATCCCCGAGAGTTAACGATGAACAACGAGACGGCGCTATAAAATCTGATAAGAAAAAGAACCACGGTGTGCGCGGCGATCTTCAGATGTCGTCTGAGGCGATGATCGACCTGGCGCGCAAAGCCGCTGAACTCCTGGTTGCGCGATCCGAAGACCTGCCTGCGGAAGGCGCGTGGGACGGTGAGTTCCGGCAGGAACTGAATGACCGTCTGATGGCGCCGCCGCCCGAGGATGGACGCCCCGCGGAGGAGGTGATGGAGCAGGCCTCGAAGGATATCCTTCCCTTAGCGGCCCGGCTTGATCATCCGCGGTGCTTCGGATTCATCCCGTCGTCCACCACCTGGCCGGGCGTGCTTGCCGACTTTCTGGCGGCGGGGTACAACAACAACGTCTGCACCTGGCTGGTTGCCAGCGGTCCGAGCCAGCTTGAACTGGTGGTTATTGACTGGCTGCGAAACTGGATCGGCTATCCGGAAAGTGCCGGCGGCCTGCTCACCAGCGGCGGTTCGGCAGCCAGCCTGGACGCGTTCGTGGCGGCGCGTGAAGCAGCCGGACATCCGGACCGGCCGACCGTGTATATGAGCGACCAGAGCCACAGCGCCCACGTCCGCGCGGCCAGGGTCGTGGGCGTCCGGCCGGAGTGCATTCGCATCATTCCCAGTGACGAGCGGTTCCGGCTGAATATGGAACACCTGGTGAGGTCGGTGGCCGAGGACCGTGCGGCGGGCTTCAACCCGATAGCGGTTTGCGCGAACGCCGGAACAAGCAGCACCGGGGCGATAGACCCCCTGGAGGAGATGGCAGATTACTGCGAGGCGGAAGGTATCTGGCTGCATGTGGATGCGGCGTACGGCGGTTTTGCGGCAGTTACCGAACAGGGCAAGCCTCTCCTGAAGGGGATCGCGCGGGCCGACTCGGTCGGTCTGGACGCCCACAAGTGGTTCTTCCAGCCGTATGAGGCGGGATGCCTCCTGGTGAAGGACGCCGGCGCCCTCGATCGCGCATTCGCCGTGCACCCGGATGTCCTGCAGGATACCGTGTGGGGCACGAACCATCCCAACATCGCGGACCGGGGCCTGCAGTTGAGCCGGTCCATGCGCGCGCTGAAGATCTGGATGTCGGTACAGACCTTTGGGATGGCGGCGTTCAGGCGTGCCGTGTCGAAGGGGATGGAACTTGCCAGCCGTGCCGGGGAGTACGTGGAGAAAAATACGAACCTGGAACTCGTGACGCCCGTGTCGCTGAGTGTGGTTTGTTTTCGTGTGAATCCCGGCGGCGCGGGACTGGATGAGGCATCCCTGGAAGAAATCAACAGGAAAGTGCTTGCGCGCGTGTTCTGGGAAGATCGGGCGTTGTTTTCTTCGACGACGCTACACGGGACGTTTTCGCTCAGGCTGTGTATCATCAACCACAACACCAGCTGGGAAGACGTCAGGGAGACCCTTGACACCACCGAGAGGTTCGGGTTGGAGGCCCTTAAGAAATAGAACGGGCCCCGGGGCCGCGGGCTATTCGAGTCCCGTACAGATCGACAAGTACTACGGATAGAGCGATGCCAACTCACGGCGGATCAGTTGCATCTGCTCGGGGAATTTCTCCTTCACAACTTGAACGATTCGGCCGTTCGAAACATGATTTACAAACTGTTCCGTAGTAAGGTCCAGGCCTCTTGTACACCTGGACGCAACCGCTGTTTTGCGGATACCCAGTTCTTCGGCAACCACCCGGAAGGCCTCCGAATGGCTCTTCCCTTTTCTCATTTGTCGAATAACCGGAATCACGCAGTCCTTGAGGGTATCACACACCTCGTCTTGGGATGACGGTCTATTGTTGTAACCCGGATTCACCACAACCAGCGTCTCGCGCAGCAACAGCCGCATGACCTTCCTGCGCGCGCTTGTCAGTACTGCCTGCGGGTCACTGATGCGATCTTCCAATTCAGCCAGTTCCATTCTCCAACTGCCCAGTTCCGACCTGAGTCGCCCTTCCCAATTGTAATACAGGCGGCGTTCCTGTACCCGGCTCTCCGGCCGCTCCGTTTTGGACAGGCCGGCTTTGTAATTCTCAAACAGGGCATCCAGGCCGCCGTCATCTCTCAATTCCGTTTCCCTCGCGCTGATTTTTCTGTGCAGCTCCCGCCTTTGCGTTTCGATAGCCCGTTCGATGCTCTTCAGTTCCTGTTCGACCAGCTCTTTGAACAGCTTTGCAATCTGGTGGGCGAGTCCGTTGCCGGAAGACCGCATGGTTTCCCTCCCATGATCTTCGGGTCCTGATGGTCACGATGGGTGAAGCGTAAAAGTGTGTCTTTTGCAGGAGCCCCGATGAGGGTTCCATCGCACGTCCGTCGCCGGCGTGACGCTCCGAACCGCGAGCTCGTCGAGAGGGTCGTTGATGGGCGTTTCCGGAACTCCGGGAGAGACACCGCATGCCCTATTGTCAGAACGAGGGTTCTTGAATACATACAAAATCCGTGCCGAATCCGGGATTTGGAGTCAATTGCCTTAATATCAATGGGTTAAGTTTATCGATAATCAGGTGTAGGCTCGCGGCAGTGTTGCAGATTGCGACCCTTGGGATGTTCCGTGCCGAGTGTTCCGGCGCCCCATATCGATACAAATAGTTGTTTAAAAGTCATTTATGAGAAAATCTGAATAAGAAGGTGCGGAATGCGCCTCAGTCTGCGTCACAAGTCGCTTTCTGCAACAATTCAGGTTGTCCACTTCCTGCCGCGAATATCGCGGTTTGACATCTCGGACACGTATCGTTAACCTGTGTTGACTGTCGGATGAGTGCTGTCAGCCAATCGCTCTACCGCAGGAGGAAAACCATGACGGGTCATGGAATCGCAGCAATCGTTGCAGGAATTGTCATCGGTGTCAGTCATATCGCCGCCGCCCACGAAGGCCACGACGGGAACTCCGGTCCCGGATCCACCGCGTTCACGGCGGTCGTCCCTATCCTGAACGTCGCGAGCGTCGAAGCGAGCATCGGGCACTACGTCACCGTTCTCGGCTTCAGGAAGGACTGGGACTGGCCTGCAGGGGAAGAGGACAAGACCTTTGCCTCCATTACCAATGGAGAGGTGACCATCTTTCTCTGTGAGAATGCGCAGGGCGCCCGCCCGGTCTGGATCTACTACAGCGTCGATAATGTCGACGAACTGCACGAGAAGTTAACGCGTGCGGGCGCGGATATCAGGCAGAAGCCCGTCGACCAGCCCTGGAAGGCGCGTGAGATGCTGGTCGCGGACATAGACGGACATATTCTGCGCATCGGGGGGCCGAGCAAGGGTGGGCACGGTGAAGGCGCGGAAGAACACGGCGATGACAAAAAGAAGCACGAAGGGAGCGAGGAAGACAGCGACAGGGAGGAAGGGCACCATTAGATGGAGAGTCGGGGGAGAGGGGAGACGGAAGACGGGAGAAGATGGCCTTGCCTGGATTGTCTTTCCTCATTGCCTCCGGCCAGAAGAAAAAATCCACAAGGCAGGTAATCTCTACCCTCTCCCGTCTCACCTCTACCCGCTTATTGCCTTTTTCGTTGAAAAAGTTTATCTTAAGTTAAACTTGAAGAAGGAGACAAGATGCCAGAAATCATCAACGCCAAACAGCTTCGGGCGCGTCTGAAGGAGGTTGTCTCAAAGGTGCGAGACGGCGCGCGCTTTACCGTCCTGTACCGCAGTCGTCCTGCTTTTGACATCGTCCCCGTTGGCAGTCCGCCAATCCAGAATACGCCGCTTGAAGCGGACCCCCTTTACCAGGTGCCTCCTGTGGGTGCTTCGGAATCGGGCGACGTTGCCGCACGGCATGACGAGGTGCTGTACCCGTGAGGCAGATATTCGTGGATACAGCCGGATGGGTGGCTGCAGCGGATAGCCGGGATTCGAAGGGATCGGCAGTGCGGGAAGCCCGCGACAATTGGCTTTCGTCCGGGGGCCTTCTGACCACGAGCGACTACGTTGTCGACGAGACGCTGACCACCATCCGGTCACGCCTTGGTCTGGATGCCGCTGAAGCGTGGTGGGGGCAGATCGACGGCTCATCGCGCTTGAGGATCGAGTCGATCCACGAACCGAGACGGGAACGTGCCCGTGCGCTCTTTTTCGGATACAGGGACAAGGAATTCTCCTTTACGGATTGCTGCAGCTTCGTTCTCATGCAGGAATTGCGGATTCGGCGTGTGTTGACGCTGGATCATCACTTCCGCCAGATGGGGTTTGAGGTGGTGCCTTGAGGCGGACGCCAATAGGCGGTGAGACGGTAGAAAAAATGCGGTGAGACGGTAGAGGTAAGACGGTAGAAGAAATCCTTGCCAGATGAGATATTCGTCCTTGCCTTTGGCATGATAAGAATCGTCACAAGCCAGGTATTCTCTCCCGTCTCCCGGCTCCCCTCTCACCAGGTGGTGGGGCGGGATGTGGTCCTCTGCCTTCTACCCTCTTCCCTCTCCCGCCTTTCTGATTGGGGTTCTTTATGGATCGAGACGAAGTTCGTGCGCATCTGACCGGGATCATTTCGTCGATCGCAACGCCGTTCAAGAAGGACGGCAGCGTGGATTACGACGGGCTGCGGCACCAGATTGATTTCGTGCTGGAGGGAGGGAGCCGCACCGTGCTGCTGACCGTGGGAGACAGCCACTATATCTGTATGTCGGAGGCGGAGATCGCGGAAGTGACCCGGGTCGCGTGCGAGCATACGGCGGGACGGGGAATGGTTGTGGCGGCCGACCGGTATCACGACACCCGGCGCTCGATCGCCTTTGCGTCATTCGCGAAAGATCAGGGTGCGGACGTGCTGATGGTGCTTCCGCCCAACTGGGGGCCGTCGTGTACGGTGGAGACGATGGTCGAACACTACGGCGCGGTGTCCCGGACGATGCCGGTTATGATCGTTACCGGCGCTTTTTCCGCGCAGGGTCCGGAATTCGGACTGGAGGTGATCGACAGAACGCTTGACGGATTCGAAAACGTGGTGGCCATAAAGGACGATATGTGCGCGGATTTCGCCCGCCGGCTATGCCTGGTCGCTCACGACCGGGTGGCGGTGTTCGCCGGCGGGCAGAAGGTGAACCACATGAATATGTGGCCGTATGGATGCGACGGATATATGTCGACGTACATTACGCTCAAGCCGGAGATCGCGCGGCGATACTGGAGCGCGATCCGGAAAGCGGACGTCGAGGGGGCGCGAAAGGTCATGCGGAAGTACGACATGCCGTTCTTCGACTATATCGGCAAACTGACCGGCGGGTGGAACGCGGGGCTGCACGGGGCGATGGAAATCTTCGGCGTGGCCGGGCGCTGGCGCCGGAAACCCTACTATTCGTTGAACGACCGGGAGATGGACGGGCTCAGGGAATTCTTCACTTCAACAGGAGTGCTGAGATGAAAATCGTCGATATCGACATTATCCCGATCAACCCGGGACTCGCCGCCCGGTACGCGGATCACAAGGTGCGTCTTCGCGCCATCGACCAGCGGACCATTTTCAAGGTGGTGACCGACAACGGGATCGTCGGCTACGGAGACTACCGTTCTGCCGCGCCGCCGAAGGAGAGCGTGGCGCATCTGATCGACCGCAGCCCGTTCGATTTCCTCAACCATGAGACATTGCACCTGGCGCTGGGCGGCGCGCTGTACGACGTGATGGGCAAGCACCTGGGCATCCCCGCCTACAAGCTGATGGGACAGAAGGTGCGGGACCGCGTACCCGTGATGGCGTGGACCCGGCCGGCGTCGCCGGAAGACCTGAGCAGGGAGATCGTCCGCGCCGTGGACCAGGGCTATATGATGTTCAAGATGCATACATGCCAGCATTTCGACGTGTTCGAACAGAACCGGGCGGTGGAGGACGTGGCGCCGGATGGTTTCCTGATGCAGTGGGATATGAACCACAATCGGGCGATGGCAACGGTGCTGCCCATCGTGAAAGCCCTGGAGCGGTCCAGGGTGGTGGGGTTCATCGAGGACCCGCTGCTGCTGACCGACGTGGACGGGTGGCGGCGGCTGCGGGCGCAGTGCATCGTACCCCTCGTGATGCATCTGCCCCCGCTGGGCGGGTTGCAGGAAATGATCATGGGTATGGCGGACGCCTACATTGTCGGCGAATATTGCGGCGGGTTCGGAGACGCGCTCTTCCGCGGGTTCGCGTATGGAAAGGCGAACGTGCAGGCGGTGGTGCAGTTGACCGGGGGCACGCTGACGAAGGCGCTGGCCATGCACCTCGGGGCGGTGTTGCCGACCGCGGGGCATTCGATCAATCTGGACGACCAGTATGAAGAGGACATTACAACAGAGCGTATCGAGATCGCCGAGGGATGTTCGCCGGTGCCCGAGGCGCCGGGACTGGGGTTCGAGGTGGACGAGGAGAAGCTCGCGCGCCTGGCGGCGGTCGGCCCCACACAGATGCCGAAACACGTGGGCGTCCTCTACCTGCCTGGCGGCAACAGGATGTATTCGCCGAGCATACCGGACGTGCGTCGGCTCACCGGATTCGAGGAAGGGTCCATCCGCGGGGTGAATTCGGAGGTGTGGGAGGACGACGGATCGGCGGCGTTCGCGCGGGTCTACGAACGAATCCAACGGGAGGGTGCGTTCATGGAGAAAGAGGACTGAGGGATGAAGATCGCCGACATCAGGGCGCACGTCATGAACGTGCCCGCGGCGGACGGGCGGACACCCAGACGGAACTGGGTATTCGTGGAGGTGGAGACGGATGCCGGCATCACCGGGATCGGCGAGGCCACAACGGAGCACCACGAAATGGCCGTGGCGGCGCAGGTGGAGACGTCCCTGAAACCCAGGCTGCAGGGTATGAATCCAATGGACGTGGAGCACGTCTGGCAGCTGGGGTACCGGGACTTCTGGTGGAAGCGGGGCGTCGTTCATACGAGCGCGGTGAGCGGAATCGACATGGCGCTGTGGGATGTTGTGGGCAAGGCCACCGGACAGCCCGTATTCAGGTTGCTGGGCGGAAGGGTCCGCGACAGGGTGCGGTGTTACGCGCGGGCGGACCTGGGCCTGGATTCGCTGGAGGCGCACGCGGCACAGGCCCTGGAGGAGGGGTTCGATGCGTTCAAGCACGGGCACGGACCCGCGGTTGCGCCGTTCGATATGGACGCCCAGGTGGACGTCGCCGTCCGGGAGATGACCCGGCTGCGACAGGCGATGGGGCCGGACGTCGCGCTGATGATCGACTGCGGCGGCGTGTTCTCGCCCCGGGCGGCGCACCGCCTGATGCGGGAATTGCTGCCGCTGGACCTCTTTTTCGTGGAAGAGCCGATCGAGCAGAGTACGGTTGAGCCGTACGTGAGGTTAAAACGCGACTTTCCGGGAATGCGGATTGCCGCGGGCGAGCGGTGGATCACGCGGTGGGATTGCCGGGAGTGGTTCGAAAAACAGGCGGTTGACGTGTGCCAGGTGGATTTCTGCCACGCCGGCGGGATCAGCGAACTGATGAAGATCGCCCATTTCGCGGAGGTGTACGGGATCGGGATCGCGCCGCACAATCCCTACGGCCCCGTTGCTCTGGCTGCTGCTGCGCACGCGGCGGCCGCGATGCAGAATTTCGAGATCCTGGAGCACTGCCGGCTGTGCCCGTGGTTCGACGACGTGCAGACGATGGGAGTGCCGCTCTCGGGCGGTTGCGTGGATGTGGAGGAACTGGGCCGGCGACCGGGGCTTGGGGTCGAGTTGGATATGGAATTGATGAAGTCGCGGCCGTATCAGGCGCTGCCCCCGCGTCGCTATGTAGGTCCGGACGGGTCGATTCATTTGTATTGAATGCAGAACTCTCCCCTTGGAAAGAGCTGTCAGCTATCAGCCGTCAGCTAAAGCAGGTCTACGATACGGTCTGGCGATATCGACTCACGGATGTCTGCGCCATTATCTGGGCACCCACAAGGGGTGCCCCTACAAATGTAAATACGGCGCGTCCGGTGGTGTGGGGGGTTTTTCCGTGTTAGTCCGTCCAGCAGTGTTGTATTGGAACAGCTGACGGGGTTGTAGGCCACCCGAATTTCATTGTGGTCACTGAGGTGATTCACGGAAAAACCGGCCCCCCGCCGAGGGGCGCGGTTCTTTTTGGTCCTTTTTCTGCGCATAAGAAAAAGGACGTAAAATAAAAAAAACAAAAAGAAAGAAGAAAAAGTTGAAGTGAAAGGTATAGTCTGTGACCGCCCGTAACGAAGTTTCCAAATCCGACTGTCCCCAACTTCCCAATATCCGTGAGGTAATGGCGTTTCTGCGCCCATACGCCCGCGGGGCGTGGCACTGGTTCGCCCTCGACGCCGTTTTCAGCGTGTTTTCCATCGGCGCGGGTCTGGCCGCGCCGGCTTTTGCGGCTGTTGCCATAGACGAGGCGGTGAATGGGCGAATTGGCTGGGGATTCCAGGGGCTGGCGGTCGCAATGCTCGCATCGGTGTTTATCGAAATCGTCGCGGAACCCGTGAGGGCAAGATTCCGCGCCCCGATCGAAAGGCGGCTGACGCGCGGAATGGTCGATCATGCGCTGGACCTCGGCCTTCCCGGCAGGCGGGCGTTCGACGACGGGGACCTGCAGAACCGGATCCGCTCCGAGGCGACGTACCTGCCGCGCTACCCGGAGACCCTGCTGAGGATCGGCACGGGGTTCTTCACGGGCGCGGGCAGTCTCGCCGCGCTGTTTTACGTACACTGGGCGTTTGTAGCGGTTGCGCTCGCGGGCGTCGGCGCCGTGACCGTACTCATGCGCCGCCTGTGGGGCGCGCTTACGGCCGGACAGACCGGATTCGACGAACTGAACAGCCGGATGGTCAACGCTTACACGGGCGCCCTTTCCGGAAGGCGCACCATACGCGCAGCCGGTACCCTCGAACGGGAGGTCGAGCGCATCACGATTCCGTTGCCGGCACTGGCCGACAAGACGCGCGAAATCATGGAGAACTTCGGACGCGGCGCCGTGTTGGTGACCAGCGCCAATCACGTCGTTTTGACCATCACCGCCGTTACCGGAGTGCTTCTGTTGGCGTCGGGCAGCCTGTCCGTGGGCGCGCTGTTGGCCGCCATACGTTATGCGCAGATGACTTACGCAAGCGTCGCCGGTATATTCGACAACGGCTGGTTCCAGATCGCCACCTTTCGCGCCCATGCGGCCCGGGTACTCGACGTTCTTCAATCTCCGCCCGCTGTGGCCGAGCCCGGATCGGACGCATCCGACCCGGGGGGGCCGGGCGAGGTCCGGATCGAAGGCGTTACCCTCGGCGGGCCGGAAAGGGATATCCTCCGGCGCGTGGACCTCCTTATTCCCGCGGGAACGACGGTCGCCCTGGTTGGCAGATCAGGCGTCGGCAAGACCACGCTCGCCGGACTGATCGGCCGGCTTCAGGACCCGGATCTGGGCGTCGTCCGCATCGACGGTACACCGGTTAGCGAACTGCCGCGCGACGTACTCTCTCGCCGGGTGGGCTACGCATTCGAGAGGCCCGCGCTCGTCGGCGACACGGTTCGCGACGTCATCGCGATGGGCGCTGCAGTCACGGATGAGGCCGTCCGGACGGCCGCGAGGCAGGTCGAAGCGAACGCGTTCATCGAACGTCTGCCGAAGGGTTACGATTCACCCCTTTACGAGGCCCCGATGTCAGGCGGCGAACACCAGCGGCTGGGGCTCGCGCGGGCAGCGCTCAGGGCTACGCCCATCCTGATTCTGGACGACGCGCTCAGCAGTCTGGACGTGGCCACCGAGGCGCGGGTCCTTGCGGCATTGCGGAGGCTTGGGAGGTCGCGGACGACTGTCGTCATTGCCCACCGGGCGAGTACCGCCGCCGCCGCCGACCTCGTGGCCTGGCTTTACAAAGGCGAAGTCCGGCGCCTTGCGCCTCACGCCGAACTATGGCGGGACGCCGATTACCGGGCCGCGTTTATGGGCGACCCGGGTGAGGAGGTGGCTGCGTGACGCCCATCCGATCGCTATACGGCTACGTGTCGAGGCACCGCGGATGCCTGTTTCGTATCGGCGTGTGCAGCGTGGGCGTGACACTCGCGCCGGCGCTCTCCGGACGCCTCATCGCCAGCGCCATCGATACGGCGCGCGAGGGCGACCTTTCAGCGGCCCTGGCGTGGATCGGCGGGCTTCTCGCCGCGGGCGCGGTCGGCGTCTGGTCGCTGTTGCGTCTCTCGCACTGGACGGCGAAACTCACTTCGAGGGTGCAGGTGGACCTGACCTGCGACACCGTTCTGCACACACTGGGAGATGCGGTGCATTCGGACCGGGTCCTGCGTTCCGGCGCGGAGCTCACACGGCACGTTCCGGCGCTTGTAGAGGTGCTGGCGCACTTTCTGCGTCTGGGCCCGAGCGGCCTTTTCGCCATCGGATCCGCGGCCGGGCTCGCGACGTTGTCGTGGACGCTTCTGGTCCTGGCTTTGCCCTGGCTCATCGTGGCTGCGTTTCTTCAGGTTGTGGTTGTCCGCGCCAAAGTCCGCAACGAAACGGCGTCCATGCTCGCCGATGAGGATACCCACGGCGAAACGACGCGCGCGCTCCAGTCGGTGCGGGACTTGGTGGCGGCAGGCGCGAAGGGCTTCGCCATGGACCGCGTGGAAGATCGGATCAACCGGTCCGTCGGGGCGACACTCAGGCAATACAAGCATCAGGCTGTCGGATTCGGAGTTGTGAACGCCGTCGCCACCACGTTTCCCGCCCTGACGGCGCTGGGCTTCGTTCCGTACCTGGTTCGCAACGATCTGCTCAGCGCGGGCGAGGTGGTCGGGTCGTTTACTTACCTGCTCGCGGGTTTGACGGCGGCGACGGCGTTCGTGACGTACGGTCTGTCCAAACTGGTCACGTTGCGGGTCCACCATGCGCGCCTGATGGAAACTGGCGGGAAGGCGGAGGACCTGGTCGGAGCTGTTCCGACTGCGTCGCCACCGTCGGATGAACCGACTGATCTGGCCGTACGCGACTTGACGTTTGCATACGGCGCCGGGGAGCCGATCGTCGAGAGATTTTCGCTGGATCTCCGCGCAGGAGACCATCTGGCCATCGTCGGGCCCAGCGGGATCGGCAAGTCCACTTTGGCCGCCCTTCTGGCAGGTGTGCTGCGTCCGGACAGCGGCGCGATCACGGTCGGCGGGAAGCCCTGCTTTCTGCGTCCGGACCGTCCACGACTGATTACGATGGTGCCCCAGGAGGCGTACGTCTTCGCCGGATCGCTGCGCGAGAACCTGGTGTACCTGCGGCCGTCCGCAACCGAAGAGGAGATCGCCGCGTCCGCCCGGGCCGTGGGTCTCGATCGTGTGTTGAATCGGCTGGGCGGGCTGGACGCGGAAGTCAACCTTACGAAATCCGGCCTGTCCGAGGGGGAACGTCAGCTGGTGACCCTGGCGCGTTCGCACCTCGCGTCGTCGCCGATTGTCGTGTTGGACGAGGCCACCTGCCACCTGGATCCCGCCGCGGAGGAGCGCGCGGAGCGGGCGTTCATGGCCCCTGGCCGCACCCTGATCGTCGTCGCACACCGCATGGCGGCCGCCCGGCGCGCGCGTCGGGCGCTGGTGATGGACGGCGGCGGCATCGACGTCGGCAGCCACGAAGAGCTGATTGAGCGACACGCGCTGTACGCCGATTTCCATGGACTGTGGCAGCAGGCGTAAGGGCGAAGAGACGAGAGTACAAATAGACGAGCAAACGAGAAAACCAGAAGACGAATGATGTAAGCTCAGGGACAACAAGGCTCAGGGCAGGTTGTGGGTCTCCTAACAGCGGCTTAATGACATCCAATAAACTAAATAACGCATGGTCATTGAGCTTGTCGAAATGCCCGCTATACAACAGCCCTTCGACAAGCACAAGGACCGCGGGCTCAGGGACAGGCTCGGCTTCTGCGACTCCCCCTCAAGGGGGGAGTGATTGTCCTTGATTCGACAGATTTCGGAGGTTCTTTACGGGAATCGGCGAGAAGAGCAGCTTCTAAGGCAGCATGATCTCTTTCTTCCCCGTGAGGGAAGCGAACAGGAGGATACGTCCATGTCGAAACCCGAATACCGTTCCGTAATCATCGGCCTGTCCGGCATAGGCGCGAGGAGACCCGAGGAAGATGAGCGCCTTCCGGTGTACGGCCCGATGCCCGGCTCGCACGCCGCTGCGTACGATCGGCATCCACAGACGGAAGTGGTGGGCGTTTGCGACCTCCGTGCGGAGGCGCTGGCGGATTTCAAGGCACAGTGGGCAGACGTGTGGCCGGATGCGCGTCTCTATACCGATTACCGGGAGATGCTGGACAAGGAGAAGCCGGATCTGGTGAGCGTGGCGACGTCGGACCACGTACACGCGGATATGACCGTTGCCGCCGCCGAATCCGGCGCGCGCGCCATCCTGTGCGAGAAGCCGATCGCCACCTCGCTGGAAGACGCGGACCGGATGATCGCCGCCGCCGAAGCCAACGGCGTACTGCTCTCGATCGAGCACACCAGGCGGTGGAATCCGAGCTACCTCGAGGCGCGAGAGATTATTCGAAGCGGAGAGATCGGACCGCTGCGAACGGTTGTGTGCGAGCAGTTCAGCCGCCGGGCGATGATGTTCCGGAACGGCACCCACCTGCTGGACATGATCTGCTTCTTCGCCGAGGCCAATCCCCTTTGGCTGGCGGCCGAGCTCGAAGAGGGATTCGAGCATTTCACCGAGTACAAGGGGGACGGCGGGAAAGATCCGGCCGTCGATCCGTACGCATCGGCGTATATCCGGTTCGACAACGGCGTGCGGGCGTTCTACAATGCCCATAAAATGAACTTTCCAGGTTCGCAATTCGCGCTGACGTGCGAGGATGGACGCATCGAGATATCCGATCGGAATGCATCCCTGATCCGGAGCAGGTCGCACTACGAGTCGTCCACGTCTCCCATTCTGGCAGAGAAATACGCGATGGAAAATCAGACGGCGGCAGTGGGAGAACTCATCCGGGTACTCGAGGAAGGCGGCGACCTGGTCTCGCCCGCGCGGGAAGCTCGCAAGACGGTGGAGGTGATGATGGGGATTCTGAAGTCGCACCACGGAGGGAACTGCCGGGTCGACTTCCCGCTCTCGTAAGGCGTGGTTGGGTCAGCGCGGTACGTTGACGTCCTTCGCGCCTCGGATAAGCCTTTGTTTTCGGGGCCGGCGTCTCCCCGGTGTGTTTAAATGGCAACGGTCTTTGCGCCGGCGCGCAGCGACCGGACACCGGCCTCGGCAACGCGCATGGCATTGAGGCCGACCTCCTGAGTCACGCTGAAGGGTTCGTCTTTCAGGCAGCGGTCGACGAAATACGCGAGCTCCCGTTTGTACGACGGTCCGAACCGCTCGATGAACACCGGGACTTCCCCGCCGTAATCTCTCATCCGGAAGTCCTTCTTTTCGATGACGCCCTCCCGGGAGTACGCTTCCACTGTCACCCGTAACGGATCCTCCTGGAAGGGACCCACGTGGATGAGACCGTCCGGGCCGTAGACCCACGTTTCGTTGCGGTATCCCGCCACGTGGTTTCGGCTAACCTGGACCTGCGCGATAACGTCCTCGGGAAACGTCATGTGCAGGTGCGCGTCGTCGAAATCCTCCTTGACGGTCGTAATCCTGAAGTTGTGCAGGTTCGCGCCCATGGCGCCAACCCGTTCCGGAAGCGCGCCCAGAAGCCAGATCGCTTCGTCGATGTTGTGCACGGCCATGTCCGGCACGATGCCCGGGCTGTTGTAGCCCACCGGCGGCGGATGCGGATCTTCGAGGACGGAAACGACCTTGAACGGGTCGCCGATGGCGTTCCGGTCCAGAAGGGATTTCGCATGGAGCAGCGGCTCGTCGAAGCGCCTCATAAAGGCCTGCATCAGGGCTTGCTTTTTCGTATTATCCCTCGACAGGTATCTCACGAAGTCGGCAGCGGCCTCGACCGAACCGGTAAGGGGTTTCTCCAGCATGACGCGGCAGCCCGCGTCGATCAGTGTCCGGGCGTCGGCTTCGTGGTCTTCGGTCCTCGAGGCCACAACGGCCGCGTCGATCAGGCCGGCATCCGCCAGGTCCCGGGTACTCTTGAAGGCGCGGATTTCGGACCCCTGCTTTTTCCGGAGATCGCGGGCGACGTCTTCGGCGGTGTTCCCGTAGCGGTCTGCCACGGCAACGAGCTTGCAGGCACCCTCCGCTTCGCCCAGTTCCTGGACGTGCATGGCGTGGAAGACACCGATTCGGCCCACGCCCACAACCGCGAGTCTCAAGGGTTTGGTCATCGTTTTATCGGTCTCCTGGATGATATCTTGAAGGGTGGGGTTGAGACGATGCCAAAAAGCGGTGAGTCGGTAGAGGTGAGACGGGAGAAGAAGGCCTTGCCCGATATTTTAATCTTTCTTGCCTCTGGCACGAGAAGAATCCTCGCAAGGCGGGTAATCTCTACCCTCTCCCGTCTAACGTCTACCCGCTCTTGATGAGCCGGCAGGAAAGGTCCCGGGCTGCTTCTGAATGACCCTGCCTTCGTAGAAAATAACGGGAAGTTCCTGGATTTCGAAGCGGTTTCTTCTACCTTGAAGGGAATATTCGGAGGCATCGGGTCTTTTGGGATCGATGGTTTCCTGGACGCATGGATGGAGGAGACGAGATGATCAGAATGCCTGTGAAGGGGGAGATTGTCGAGGATGAATCGGCGCTGCGGGCGCTGTACGAGGACCTGCATCTGCGCGATCCGCTGCCGGATCACGAACCGGACCGTTATGAGCGGGCCGCGCGGTTCCACGAAACGGTGATCGGCGACGGCAAACGGCAGGGTCTGGTGGGCATCTACAATCGCGAGGACCTGGAGCGCGCCAGGCGAAACGTGGAACGGTTGGATTGGGCGCGGGAGATGGTGGACCGGATCGTAAGGGATGCCGACTTCTGGGCGAGGTTCTCCGATGAGACGCTCTATGCGATGGTGCCAACGCAGAATCCCATGGCGTTGACGGTGGCCCAGTACGACGGGTGTCCGATTCACGGCGGCAACCGGTCCACGTTCGAGGGTGATCTCCTGCATCCGTATCAGTGGCGGTGCAATCTGGGGGACGAGTGGTGGTACCAGGGAATTGAGGTCGTGAATCCGGGCACGGGAAAGCCGGTACGTGTGATGGACGGTGGACAGGGGTGGGTTGCGCCACCGGGGTTCATGAACGCCGGCGTTACGTACTACTTCGTGGGTGCCTACCGATGTTTTCTGCTATATCGTTTGTTTTCCAGTCCCTACGCCCCTCAGACGGGCGAGGGGCACCAGGGCCGGCCCGCCTCACAGGCGCTTGCGCTTGCGTACGCCTTCACAGGTGAACGCAAATACGCACATAAGGCGGGGATCCTGTTGAACCGCCTGGCCGACGTGTACGGGAGGCTGCAGGGCATCAAGGAGGGGTACGAGACCTACGATCGGAGCAAGGATCCCATCCGGGGCTACGTCGGGGAGGCGTCGGGACGGGAACAGTCCTTCCTGCACAACGTGGCGCTGACTAGCGATCTGGTTTTCGACGCGATTCAGGAGGACGAGGAACTCGTCGGCTTCTTCCGTTCAAGTGACGGCGGCGCCGGTCCCGCGTCAACCGGGGATATCATATTTAACATCAATCGGAACCTGTTCGCATATGCCTACGAGTTTCTGGACCGGACGCTGCCGATTGCCGGCGGGGACTTCCTTACGTCGTCACTCTACTGTCTGCTCGAGGTCGGGGCCTGTATGCAGAATGGGGCGATGATCCGGCAGGCCCTGGAAGCGCCCACCGGTCTCTACAACGTGATGTCCAATAGCTTCTACCGGGACGGGAGGTTTTGGTACGACTCCATCGGCTACGGCGCGGGCAACATACGGGAGGCGTTGAATGCGGCCGAATGGACCCTCGGATTCCAGGATGGAGACCACTTTGAATCGCCGGTTGACCTGTATCGCGACCCCAGGTTCCGCCTGCGGGAGATGATGGAATTCGCCAGCGCGGTGGACTGCGACGGGCGTGTGCCCATGATCGGGGACACGGGCGGCGGGCGGAACCGCGTGTTGCGCACGCCGTATTCGCTGGAGGACGAAATCGGTTACCTGCGCCTGCCGGAGGCGCGGGACCTTTACGCGCGCCGGATTCTGACGGGTACTCGCGGTGATCCGGATGTCGCACGGAAGGACGGCGACCTCTATCTGCTGTTCCACTGCGAACCATGGAAAGAGACGGTGAAGGCAGAAGGGCAATCTTCCGGGAGCGTCGTGCTGCACGACTCGGGGTTCTGCATCCTGCGCGCGGGAAACGAGCAGGCCAGCCGCCGGCACGTGGTGCTGAATTACGGGAAGGGGAACCGGGGTCACGGGCATATGGACAAGCTGGCGGTGAATATTATCGCGTACGGTTACGATCTGTCCGCGGACCTGGGATATCCGCCTAGCTGGGTGGCGCCCAAAAAGGACGGATGGGAGACGCACACGGCCAGCCATTGCACCGCGTTAATCGACGGCACCAACCAGGTGTTCGCGACGGGCAGTCCGAACCTGTTCGTGGACGGGCCGTGGGTGCGCCTGGCCGATGCGTCCGCCGAGCGGGCCTATCCGGATCTTGCGAAACGGTACCGGCGCGCGGTGGTGCTGGTTCCGGTGGACGACGAGCGGTCCTATGCGGTCGATCTGTTCCGCGTTTCCGGGGGTGGGGAACACGACTACAGCTTCCACGGCTGGGCCGGAGAGAATGCGGAACGGTTCGATATCGCACTGTCCGGGGACGCGGCCTTCGAGAAGCAGGATGAAGGCACCCTCGCAGGTCCCGAAGTCCCGTTCGGAGAGGCGCCCGGATACGGGTATGTGAAGGACGTGGCGAGGGCCCGCACGGCCGGCGGACTGGCGGCGACCTGGCGGACCGAAGAAAACGGCGCCGGAATCCGTCTGCATATGATCGGTGAGGCAGGTTCGACGGCGATCACAGGGCTCGCGGAGGGGACGGGACTGCAGGGCCACAGCCCGTGGGACCGGTACGTGATCGTGCGGCGTTCGGGACTGCATGAGAAGGAAAACCGGTTCATGAGCGTTCTCGAGCCGTTTTCCGGGACGACCTATATTGACGAGGTTGCGCCGCTGTCCGTGGATGGACGCACCGCGGGCATGAGGGTCGAAATCGGCAATCGGGTCCATTATATTCTGCACGGCATCGACGGGGTTCTGGATGGCGAGGTGGACGGCCTGCCGATTCGATTCGACGGGGACTGGGCGTTCGTCGAGCGTGAGGGCGACTCCTTCCCGCGGGCGCAGGTGGTGAACGGCAGGGAATTCCGATTTGGAGAGATCGGGATGGAGGGCCCGGGAGCGTGGGGGGGAGAGGTGCGTGCGGTGGATATCGACGACCGCCGGATCCTCGTCTCGTCGCGCGTCCCGCTTCCGCTGGATGGTTCGCTGACAGGCCGGACGGCGGTCATCGGGCATCCCAACTACATCTGTAACTCGTCGTACGGGGTCGCGGGCGTGGAGGATGCCGGGGAGGGCCGTTATCTGATCGCGCTGGAGGAGATGGACCTGCTGTTGAGCGAGGGACGGATCGGGAAGGTGGATGGCGCAACGCTGCTGACGGACACGCCCATGCTGAAGCTGGAGGTGGTGCGCGATCTGTACGATGGAAAGGCAATTTCGCACACGCGCGGGCAGACCGGAACGCGATTGAAGGCCGCTGAGAAGGGCAGGTTTACGCTCGCGGACGCCGGCCAGGCGGAGGCGTTTTCCGGAAAACCGTTCTACATCTACGACGTCGCTCCAGGCGACACCTGGCGCATACCGCATGTCTGGAGCCTGTGAAATCACCGCGACCCACGGCGGAGAGGTCTCGTTATCAGATAGGCATTCGGTTTTGGTGGGCGACGTCTCTCGCGAGTACTTCCAAAGCAGGGCGCGTTGTTCCGTCCCGCACTGCGTTACGTTATCCGCCGGTGTTGGCAGGCCATCGTATCGGGTGAGTCCTGTGAGGGAATTCGCGCCATGCATAAGGCAGGCCCCGCGCCCAGCGGCGACAATTCTAAAGGCGGTGAGAAGGTAGAGGGAAGCCGGTAGAGGAAGTCCTTGCCCGATATTTTCATCTTTCTTGCCTCTGGCACGAAAAGAAACCTCGCAAGGCAGGCAATCTCTACCCTCTCCCGTCTCACGTCTTCCCCGTTTTTCAAGGAACACACCGTAGGCAGGGAATTTGGGGAGATGTGGATGTTGAATTTGGTTTCTGACTTTTGTTTTATGCCTTTAGCTGACAGCTTTTCTTCGTGTCTTCGTGTGAGCTGACTTACGCATTCGCCCCCGCCGTTAGTTGATTATTGAAAGGGGTTTCTCATGGCCACCATTGATTTCCGCCATTTTCCTTCAGCTTCCGAGGTGTATCTCTGCAGGGACCGGGGCTATTTTCCCGTACTCGCCAGCGTACGCGGCGAGGAAGTCCTGGCCGTGATCCGCGCCGGTGCGGGTCACGTGGGCGTTACCGGCCGCCTGGAGGCGATCCGTTCGACGGACGGTGGGCGTACGTGGGAATCGCCGGTCGTGATCGTCGACTCGCAGGCGGACGACCGGAATCCCGCGGTGGGCGTCGCGCCCGACGAGACCGTTGTGCTGGCGTACCACACACAGGGGTCCTACGGCGAAGACGGTACCTGGTCTCCGGAGTTGCGTCGGGTGCAGATGCGCGTCGTCCGTTCACGCGATGGAGGGCGAAGCTGGGAAGACGATCGGCCCCTCGGATTCCCTGCGATGAAAAAGCACTCCGCGTTCGGCCACATAGTGACCCTTCCCGGCGGGACAATGCTGCTGCCGCTCTACGGTTCCGATAACGATTCCGCAGACGAAGCGGACGACTGCGCGTATATCCTTCGTTCCGACGACAACGGCCGGACCTGGGATCGGCCGTCGCTGATTGCCGAACGGTACAACGAAACGGCCCTGCTCCTGACGTCCGACGGGGTTCTTCTGGCCGCGATGCGTTCGGCGGACCGGAGCGGCCTCGTCTCGGTGTCCCGATCCACGGATGGAGGCTGCACCTGGGACGAACCGTCGGAGGTGACCAGGGAGCGGGAACACCCGGCGGACCTCACGCTGCTGTCCAACGACTGGGTTCTGATGGTGTATGGCGTCCGCCGCGAACCGTTCGGCGTCCAGGCCAGGGTGAGCAAAGACTCGGGCCGGACCTGGAGCGGTCCCCTGATTGTGTGCGACGACCTGGGGAACCGCGACCTGGGCTATCCCTCCACCGTCCGGTTGGGGGAGCGGCTCGTAACGGCCTATTACAGCACGCCCCGGGTGTGGAACGCAACCGATTACCTGGGCGAGGGCGCCTTTGCGCGCGCGCTTCTCTATAGCGAGGTCGACCTGATCGAGGCGTTAACCCGAAAAGCGATATAGACGGGATTACCCCATGGACTATAAACGTAAAGTCGCGGAAATTGATGCCCTGGTCGAAAAACACAAAACCTTCCGGGAAAGCTGTCTGAATCTGATCGCCTCGGAGACCAGGCCCAGTCCGCTGGTGGAGCGTCTGATCGTGAACGATCTCGACCACAGGTACGGGTCGTATACCGGTATCGATCCGCGAAACCGGGGGTATCCGGGAAATGCGTTCCTCACGCAGATGGAGGAGGTCGCGCAGGACCTGGCGAAGCAGCTTTTCGGGGCGGCGTACGTGGACCTGCGTCCGCTCTCGGGGAATATCGCGGGCCTCATCGCGTTGTTCGCGCTTGGGCGTCCCGGTGATACAGTACTGGAGGTGCATAATGGGCACATGTACGCCGCCAAGCTGGCGAACTCGGGATTGAACGTGGAACTGAAGTCGATTCCGGTCCCGTGGGACGCCATGAACGCCAATATCGACCTGGATCGAACGGTTTCGCTGATCCGCGAGCATCGCCCCGGACTCGTCAGCATCGGATCGGCGCATTTCGTCTTTCCCCAGCCCGTGCGGGAACTGCGGACCGCGATGGATCGGTACAGTCCCGGTTCGATCCTCGTTTACGACGCGGCCCACGTGATGGGGCTGATTGCCGGCGGTCGGTTTCAGTCTCCGCTCACGGAAGGCGCGGACGTCATCATCACCAGCACGCACAAGACGCTGGCCGGTCCGCAGGGGGGTATGATTTTGACCAACGACAGGGACGTCGCGGAACGGATCGCGAAGGCGATATCGCCGCTGATGATTGCCAACCACCACCTCAGCCGTCTGCCGTCGCTCGCGGGTACGTTCCTGGAGTGGATGGCGTGCGGACGGGCACACGCCGACGCGATCATCGGCAATGCCAAAGCGCTGGGCCGGGCGCTGCACGAACAGGGCGCGCCGGTGGTGGGCGCGGACCGGGGGTTTACGGAATCTCACACCGTGCTGCCGGTTGTGGATGCGTTCGGCGAAAGCGGCGCGCTGGTCAGAGAGTTGGAGGCCTGCCATATTCTGGTCAACGCCGCCGGCGCGCCGAAAGAGATGGGGAGACACGGCCTCCGCATTGGCGTGCAGGAAGTGACCCGATACGGCATGACGGAGGAGGATGCTCCCGAAATTGCCGGCTGTATTCTGGACGTGGTGAGCAAACGGGACCCGGACGGCGCAAGGGAACGCGCGGTCGCGATGGCCCGGCGGTTCGATACGGTGCGATTTACTCTGCCGGATATCGATTCGCGATTGTCGTGACGGGGCGAGAGGTCGCCTAAAGGCGGGTAGAGGTAAGAGGGTAGACGGTAGAAGAAATGCGGGTAGACGGTAGAGGTGAGACGGTAGAAGAAATGCGGGTAGAGGGAAGAGGGTAGACGGTAGAAGAAGCCCTTGCCGATTTGTTCCTCCGACTTGCCGGCGGCAAAAAAGAATCCCTTTACGGCATCCGATCTCTCCCGTCTAACGTCTCCCCTCTCCCCGTTTTTATAAGGAGGAATCGATGTCTACAAATGGAATTCTGGATCGACTCGAGAGCGGTGATACGCTGCTCCTGGATGGCGGAACGGGATCTGAGCTGCAGCGTCGAGGTGTCGACGTGCTGAAGGGCGCCACAACGGAGGACGGCCTCCAGGCCTGGTCCGCCACGGCCAATATCGACGCGCCCGAAGCGGTGAGGGAGGTCCACGGGGACTACCTGCGGGCGGGCGCCGATATCATCATCAGCAACAATTTCTGGACGAGCCCCACGCGGATGGAACCCATCGGCCTGGGCGACAGGTGGGAAGCGTACGCGACAGCCGCGGGCGAAAACGCGATAGCCGCGCGCGATGCCGTGAATCCGGATGCGTTTGTGGCCGGCGGCATCGCGCCGCCGTGTGTCCAGAGGCGGGTTGGCGGCACCGCGTCCGACGTGGACATTCTGGGGGAGGACGCGTACCGGAAGGAGATTCGCGACCACGCGAAGCTGCTGGCCGGGGTGCGCGTGGACGCGGTCTGGGTGGAATACGTGGGATATGTTGCCGACTGTGTGGCGGCCGCGGATGCCGGTGCGGCGTCCGGCCTGCCTGTCTTTCTGGGTGTCCGGCATATCCGGGAAGACGGGACCATGCAATACGAGGAACGTCTGGAGGACCTCGCCGCGTCTCTGGAAGGCCGCGGTGTCGCCGGCGTGCTGCTCATGTGCACGCCGCCGGAAGAGGTCTCGGCCGGCCTTCCCCTCCTCAGGGAGGCATTCGACGGCTGCGTGGGCGCGTACCCGAATATCGGATACCGTCCGCTCGCGCCGCTGGGACCGGCTGAGGGCGAAGAAACGCCGGATGATCCGGCCGAAATCCTGCAGCAGGGCGACAACACCCCCGATCGACTTGCCGATTACGCCGGCGCGTGGAAGGCCATGGGTGCGCAGATCATCGGCGGCTGCTGTGCGACCGGCCCCGAGCACATCGAATCCATGAGACCGGTCGTAAAAGACGGGGAGAGGGAAGAGGGTAGACGGTAGAAGAAATGCGGGTAGAGGTGAGAGGGTAGACGGTAGATGAGATCATTGCCGGGCATGTTATTCCTCGTTGCCTTTGGCACGAAAAGAATCCTCACAAGGCAGGCAATCTCTCCCGTCTAACGTCTCACCTCTTACCGGTTCTGAGGGGCCGGGGAGAGAGGTCGCCTAAAGGCGGGTAGAGGTAAGAGGTTAGACGGTAGATGATATCCTTGCCCGGTGTGTTTTTCCTCTCTGCCTCCGGCACGAGAAGAATCCTTACAAGGCAGATAATCTCTCCCGTCTCCCGGCTCACGTCTCCCCAGGTGGTGTCGGGGTGTGTGTTACTCTCCCGTCTAACGTCTTTCCTCTTCCCGCTCTTAGCCGACTGCTTTATTTGACAAACATATCCATTTATCCTACTTTTAGTAAGATAAATATACTACCTTTCGCATTTTCATGAGGATGGCCGGATGAAAATAAAAACTTCCATTACCCTGTCCGAGGGGCTGGTCCGGGATATGGACAGCCTGCTGAAGGCGCCCGATACGCCGAAAAACCGGTCCGCGTTCCTGGAAGCGGCATTGAGTCAATACGTCGCTCTGTTGAGACGGCGGATCCGGGATTCCCGCGATGCGGAGATTCTGGACCGGAAGGCGTCGGAGTTGAACGATGAGGCGAAGGACGTACTCTCCTGGCAGGTCGACCTGTGACTCGCGGAGAGCTCTACAGAGTCTACAGGGGATCGCGTGAGGACCCGCGGAACTACCGGGTATTTGTCATCGTCAGCCGCCAGGCGCTTATTGACTCCAGGTTTTCGAGCGTGATCTGTGCGCCGATTTTTTCTTCATTCGACGCGCTTTCCACGCAGGTACTCGTGGGGGTGGATGAGGGCCTGAAACACGACAGCAGCATTTTCTGCGACCAGCTGATCAGCATTCCAAAATCCGCATTGAAGCATTTCATCGGAGCCCTGTCTCCGCAAAAGGTCCGGGCGCTGGACAGCGCGCTCGCCGTCGCGCTGGACCTCGAATTCTGACGGATGAGTACCTACCCCCTGAAGGCGGTGAGACGGGAGAGGGAAGCCGGTAGAAAAAATGCGGGTAGAGGGAAGAGGGTAGACGGTAGAAGAAGCCTATGCCGGCTTGTTCCTCCGACTTGTCTGCAGCAAAAAAGGAATCCCTTTACGGCATCCGATCTCTCCCCTCTCCCGGCTTACGTCTCCCCTCTCCCGGCTTACGTCTACCCGCTCTTGGCTTAGAGAAAAAGAGACCGACAGTGTTTCAGTCGGTCTCTTTTTTTGTGCGCGCTGCGTGTTACGCGATCTCGATCGCGGTGGGCGTGGCCGCCTTCAGCTTCGGAAGGGTGAGCGTGAGCACGCCGTTTTCGAATCCGGCCTTGATCTTCTCCGCGTCCACTTCGGACGGAAGCGTGAACGACCGTGCAAAGCGACCGTAGGCCCGCTCGGAGACGTGGTACCGATTCTCCTTCTCCCCGGACGCGTGCTGCTTCTCGCCCTGGACGGTCAGCACGCCGTTGTCCATGTTGACCTTGATGTCATTCTTGGACAGGCCGGGAAGCTCCACGTGAACCAGCAGTTCCTTGTCGGTCTCCTGCACGTCGGTCGCCGGACTCCACGTGGACAGTACCGGGAGATCGTGTTGCGGACCTCTCCAGAAGCTGTCGAAGAACCGATCGATCTCGGGAACGAGCCCGAAGCGCCGCCTGGGTTGCCACCTGGTGAGTGTCATGGTAAATCCTCCTTTTGGTTAACGGTTTTCCCGACGAATTGTTGCTGTTGAGGGTTTCGAGAACTTCCTGCTCGCCCTCGAGCCTGTGCCAATAACCCTTCGCAAGCCCCGTGCCAATATCGCCGAGACTGAATCACGCTTCAATCATATCCATAAAAATCAATAGTTTATGTAAATATACCGAAAAATGACACTTGAAGAATCGGAATATAAGTCCCGTTTCTGAGGTATGTATATGCCATTTTGGCATATACGATTTATGGTAATGCCAAAATGGCGTATTAGTTCTGCCAAATCTGCCTCACTGATTCGGGGGCGTGACCTCACGCAAAAAAAGTCCCCGGACCCACGCAGGAATCCGGGTGCTTAGGGATAGTTCCTTTGAAGGGGGGATACATTAAGGGTACGTATCGCGGCTTCGATTTGTTCAGCCGCGACCAGAAGGTATTTGCGAACCAGAGCGCCCGCTTGACGGTCCAATCACTCCCCCCTTGAGGGGGAGTCGCAGAAGCCGAGCCGGTCATCTGAGCATTTGCTCTGAGCTTGCCTGCATTGAGCTTGTCGAAAGGACCGGCGAAGGCTGATGCGGTGGGGGGAGATCCTCCTTTCGCGGTCGGATACAAAATGGCGTTGACGTCACACGATTCGGTTTTTGTCTTTAACTGACAGCTAATGGCTGATAGCTGACGGCTCCTTCCGAGCGCCGGGTGGAGAGATCCCCGGGATCGAGGGCATCCTGCCCTCGCCGCGCCTTAATTGCATTTGTAGGGGCGACCGGCCGGTCGCCCGCTGCTGGCGCGGATATCGCTGATCTACATCCCGTGTACATATCGTTAACGGCTTGGGGACGGTGCGGGTGCTATTCTGGGGTCTGCCCCAACCATTCTCTGATCTGAGCGGCCTGAGGGTGGCCGGGCTCCAGTTCCAGGATCTTCTCGAAATGGACCCTGGCCTCGTCGCCGTGTTTCAGGGCACGGTAGACCATTCCCAGCAAAATGTGCGCGTCTGCGGCGCCGGGGTCCAGTTGGATGGCCCTTTGAAGATATGGTACCGCTTTTTCGTGTTTCCCGAGGTCGAAGTACGCGAAGCCGATGTTCTGCAAAGTGAGCGGATCTTCCGGCTTGAGTTCATTGGCCTTTGAAAGAGATTTGATGCCGGTGGCGTGCTGGTCGATTCTAATGTAGATAACACCGAGGTTCAAGTGGACCGCCGCGAATTCGGGTTCCAGCGCAGCCGCTTCCTTGAGGAGTTCGATAGCCCGTTTGTTCTTCCCTGCGTCGCTGTTGGCAAGTGCTAGGTTCACCAGAGTCCGGGTATGGCGGGGTCGCAGCAAACTCGCTCTTTCAAGGTAGCGGATGGCTTTTTCATTCTCTCCCATGTCCTGGTACATCTCGGCAAGATGCTCGTGGATTTCGGCGTCATTTCGTCGTAACGCGGCGGCTTTTTCGAGGTGTTGGACGGCTTTGTCGAACTTGCCGGTTTTCCTGTAAATGGTGCTGAGGTTAATGTGAGCGACAGCGAGATTGGGATCGAGCGCGATGGCCTTCCTGGTGTATTCTATGGCGCTGTCGAACTGGCCGAGATCACTATGGACAGAGCCGAGTTTCAAATACGGGATCGCGTCGGCGGGGATGAGTGCGACGGCTCTTTCATAATATTTGATGGCGATCGTGTGCCGACCGGTCGTGCGAAGAAAGTTGCCGACGATTAACCATCGATTGGGATTGGTCGGATCCACACGCAGTGCCCGCTTGTATGCCCGTAAGGCTGCCGGGTCATTCTTTCTCGCCTCGTGGAAGGTGCCGAGTACCGTCCAGCTGTTGACACCGGCGCTGCCGGTGAGGCGGCCCGTCAGATGGATAAAGCGGGCGTGGGTGGCAGATGCGCTGGAGTTGACGCCGACCCATGCAAGCGTATGCAGCGCCGCCGCGCCGCAGATGACGAAAGCGGTATCGAAGCGGCTATTGCCGGTGTTTTTGCTCTCGAGAAACGCTGCGGCGGTCCACAGCGTGAGCGGTAGCGCCGGCAAGGAGAAGGCATCCCAGTCTCGAAAAGCGCCGATCTCCGGGTTGGCGACAAACGTGAACAAGAGCGGAAGAAATGCGCAGACGGCGAGGAAGGGTCGAATGGCGAAGTTTTTCCTGTCGACCAGGAAAAGGGACATACACACGGCCGGGGCCGCGAGTAATTGCTGATTGAGGAAGTCCAGGACATGCGCCGGCGAGAAGATTCGGTATTGCGAAAGATATCCGGGTTCCGAAAAAAGAGGAAGGAAGTTCCTGCCGCCCATACGACTCACGTACGCTTCGAAGCCGATGTCGCATAAACCGACAAAAAACGCGGCCGTGACCGGGACACAACACAACGCCGCAAATTTCGTGAGTGCGTTTTTCCAGGATGGGATGAGGTCCGGCCGTTGGCGAAAGGCGCGATATGCAAGGAAGACCAGCGAGGGTGCGAAGACAGTAAAGGCCGTGTGAAGGGCGATCAGCACCCCTAGTACGGACGCGGGGGCAAACAGGGTCAAACGTAGTTTCAGTGCCTGCAAGCCCAGGAAGAGGTAAAGGAGGAGACCGGGCATGTAAAGGGGATAGTGCTCTACGTATCCAAAGAACAGCTGGATGTATCCCGCCGTGAGCAGGAAGGCAAATACGATGGATCTATCCCGACCTGTCTTCCCTATCGCGCCGGCAACGGGGAAGGCGAGCAGGACATAGAGAACTCCCGACGCATAACTGTACATGCGATACGTGTTTTCAGCAGTCTTCCAGTATGGTTGGCACACGTCGTGCAGCGCGCGAATAAGCGCCCAGCTAAGCGGCGCCCTGGGGGAATTGATCCAGATTCCCGCTTCCAGATTCTCCAGCACGGGGTAGCCGTCGCCCAGGAAGTGGCGAGCGGTGGAGAGCAGGACAAAGCCGACGAGGGCGATCAGGACAACAAGTGCTCGGGATAACCAGACGCGCCGACCCCGACCCCAGAGCGCGAGCGGGAGCGCGTTTGCGCACGCACGGATTCCGCGACGGACGCCAGGAACGAACAACAGGGCCGAAAGAAAAACAAACAGGCCCTGGACCGGAGTGGGCAGATAGAAAAGAAAGTCCACGCCCCATAGGGGATTGGGTCGCCAGATGAGCGGCAGGATATGGAGACCAAGAAACGCCGACGCGATAATGGCCGGTCGTGAAATTGTGGCCCCCCCTGGCTGGGTCGATCCAGTCGTTCGTTTCCTGTTCAAGTCCGGTCCCTCGCGTTGTGCGGATTCTTCAGGTGCGACTGGTTGTACAGGATGGACGGACAGGGAATCATGCGCTGGCCGTTTGACAACTTACACGCTACCGTGATATATTCTTGGATCATAGTGGACCGGAACCGTCATATCAGCCGGAGATACAACGATCCATGAAGATCGCGATCACTGTTGAGGCGTTGAGAGACAGACATTTCGCGGGCGTACAGCAGTATATCCACAATCTCATCCACCGGCTTGCCGATAGCGAGGACCTCGACCTGACGCTGATCGCGTCGTCCCGGTCCCCTCGTTCGCTCTTTCCCGGACGTGCCGGTTTGATTTACCACACGCCCCCTCTGGTGTTTGGCAGCGGTCTTTTCTCGGCCGTTTTCGCGCCGCCTCGACGTCTCTCAGAATTCGATCTGGTTCACTGTCCCACCGTGACCGCCCCGTTTTTCTTTCGTCCCGATGCAAAGGTTGTAATGACCGTGCACGACCTCGTCCCTCTTCTGTTCCCCGAGTGGCAGACACGCAGACGGGTTCTCTACTTCAAATACATCCTGAAGCACAGATTCCGATTCGTCGACAGGTTCATCGCCGTCAGCCACAGTACCGCAAGGGACCTCATTCACCACTTTAACATACCGGAAAACAAGATCGACGTCATCCACGAGGGCGTCTCTGAGCAATTTAAACCGGGGTCGGCATCGAGGGAAGAATTCATCCTGGCGGTAAGCACTCTGGAGCCCAGGAAGAATTTCAACAGGATTATCGAAGCTTTTGTCTCTCTTCGGGAAAAAGAAAAAACCAGGGACAGACTGGTCATTGTTGGAAAGGAGGGATGGCTCTTCGACGATATAATGCGCTTCCCGGCAGCGTTTCAGGATGACATTGACTTCACCGGCTACGTATCCGAAGCAGAGTTGATTCGGCTGTTTCAAACCGCCCGCTGTTTTGTGTATCCATCCATGTACGAGGGTTTCGGCCTGCCCGTTCTGGAGGCAATGGCGTGCGGATGTCCCGTAATCACCAGCGATACATCGAGTTTGCCGGAAGTTGCGGGCGATGCCGCGTTGTTAGTGGACCCCTACAAGGTCGAAGACATTGAGGATGCCATCTGCAGACTGACGAATGACCCGGCAATGTGCGCTGAACTGAGTGCGAAGGGAATTCGGAGGGCTTTGGAATTTTCATGGCGCCGCACAGCTCAACAAACGCTCGATGTGTACAGCAAAATCGTTACAGAAGATGACGCCTGATGAATGACCGGATACCGTGTGGTGTCCGGCGCCAGAGCTTCTCCAGGCAGGGGCGGACCACGTCGTTCCTGACGATGCGTCCCAGCAGATTCCCTTTAAACACTCTGAGATCGATTGTTTCCAGGTAAGTCTCCCGCTGAAAGGCATCCGCCAGTGCGCGGTTTTTTTTGTGTCTGGTTCGACTGTATGAAGGATACAGGGATCGTATCATCGCTTTCGCCTGCGCGTCACGGACACCGTGGCTGAAGAGGCAGAACCGGATACACCGGTAGAGCATGAAGTCGATCGAGATTTCCGATTCGGTCTGCCACTCTTCATCGATAAAGTGCCATTTGCCGTCTTCGTTCTGAATGATGTTCGCGAAAACCGCGTCCAGAGATCTGGAACTGAGCAGGGGATAGCCTTCCGAATCGCTCCGGCCCGTTCCATAATTGGATTCGAGCTCTCCGTGATATCTGTCGATCAGGCTGGCCAGGTAATCCGGGAAGTCTCCGCCAAGAGCTGCCTGTTCGATCTCGAAAGAGAGCAGGTTGCCGGGTTCCCAACCGGCATCTTCCGTCCGCAGTCTCACGAGGTCATGTTCAGTATCGGGGGAATCCCCTGGTGACGGGTGAAGTGGGATCTTCTCTACAAAGGGTCCCGAATGCGTGTACAGCGTGGTGACGATTCGGAACGGGCGTTGGCGTTTCATGCTGTACTTTCTGGCCACCCAGTTGGCGGCGGGGACGGGATGGCAGCCTGCCACCACCAGAAACGCGTTTGCAAACTCCCTGAGCAGTCCGGATTCGCTCAGCGTCTTCGCCGCGAGGGGTTTATTGAACGTCTGGGTTTTTGTATTCCTGGGCGAATCAAGAGAAAAACCAACCCAGTTGTGGAGGAAGAAATCTCGTTCTGCACCTATTGAACTGAGGATGGTTGAGGCGTAATGATAATCCGGAAAACAATAGTGGAATGCCGTGTGGGCAAATCCCGCATCGGCCAGGAGTTTCTGCAATTCCGTCCGGGTGAACGTTATCGGGGATCCTGCACTCGGGTAATCGTGAACGCCGTCGTACGGTTTTCCCGTGTGGTTCTCCGGAGTGCCCGCCCAGAAGTCCAGACCGATCCGGTTTTCTATGGCCAGGACCAGGTTGCCATTCTCGTTCAATGCGCTACGGGCCAGCTTCAGAAACCTTAAACAGGCATCCCGTGGCGCCTCTCCCGGGTAGATGAATACCGGCGCGTATTCGAGGACGCCAACGATTACGGCGATATCGTAGTTGGAATCGAAGTTCTCATTTCTAAGGTCCCTGCACAGTACCGAAACGTTGTCGAGGTCCCTGCACCGCTCACGGGCGATTTCCGCACGTATAGGACTTGCGTCTATAGCGTCCACGGATTTAAAGGTTTCGCCAAGGTACCTGGTAATGGCCCCGCACCCAGCGCCAAGTTCCAGGACCCTGCTCTCGGCGGGCAAGTCCAGACACCTCAATATCGCCGACCTGCCAATCCCGAGGTAGTAATATGAGGCGATATCCTTCACCTTCCCCATCAGTTCCTCGGATTCGAGGCTTACATCCGAGGTACTCCTGAGGGCGGCGAGCAGATCCCTCTCGGCGGCTTCTCCGTCGCTGTACCGAATCTCCGTATCTGATGTCCGACCCATTCTGTACGCTCCGAATTTCCCTCAATCGTTTGCGAATTTGCAAACCGGCGACCGGCGCGCGGAACCGGCAACACGGGTGTGCAGTACCATTCCTGTCGGATTGCCCGTCGTACGAACCAGCCGTTCAGTTTTCGCGTACGACCGTTTCAATGTGATCCAGACCCAGAAATACGATGTGTCCGGTATTTGCTCCCGTGGCCTTCAGGTACAATCGCACCTGTTCCCGGTACGACTGGACCTGCCTCTCCCTGAGACTTGCGTCGCTCTTCCAGTCCACGACAACGTCGATGTCGCCCCTGGCATCGAACGCGACGGCATCCGCGATGCCCGCGGTAATGGCCATGTCCCGGCCGCTGACCTCGCCGCCATAGACCCAGTACTCGGGGACCAGACGCGGACGGAGGGCCGCAATCTCCGGACGTATCAGGGTACGGGAAACCATTTCCGCCATTCCGGCGCTGGAAATTCGGTGCGAGGCATCCGGTGAGTCTTCAAGCTCCTGCTGGGCAATGAGTTCTGCGGCTCGAGCCCGAACGTTGGCTGCCGCATCCCCTGTTTCTCCCGTGAGCACTTCCTCCATCAGCTTGTGAAGGATCAGGCCGCGTATCAACGCGTGATTGTCGGTGTTCGATCCAACGGGCTCCTCGCCGGCTTCCTTGGCCTCCTCCTCACCCGCATATACGGCCGGCGGCACTTCTGCTTCGGTCTGCTCCGCGTCCACGTGACGGCTGGGCCGGTGCCAGGTGATCGTCCGCCTGTTGTCGGCAATGGCTGACGCCTCCTCCAGCCATGTTTCCCGGTCCTGCCTGTTTGTGCCGGTGTCATCCTGAACCGCATGCGCCCTTTCAAGACGCTCGGCGTCGAGGGCAGGAAGCCAATCCACGTCGATGTCGATCAGGCTCATCCAGTCGCCATCCACGCGTTCGCTCTGCCTGGGCAAAAGCAGGAGGTCCCGCGCGCGGGTCAGCGCCACGTACCACAGACGCACGCGCTCCAGGTTGAGTTCTTTCACCTCCTCCAGCATGGTCTCCGCATATTCCGAACCCGCAAAATCCAGTACCTTGAAATGTACGCTGTCGTCCCGGCGCCTGTAAAGAAAACCCTCCTGGTGCCTGAGTCCGGTTGTGGAATTGATGGGAATTACGACAGGCCATTCCAGGCCCTTGGCCGAATGCATGGTGATAATGGAAACGGCATCCGCCGCCGCGTCGTGACGGCCTTCCACCTGGTCTTCCGCGTCTTCCCACCGTTGCCATACCGCACGGGCGAAGTCCTCAATGCCTCGCGTTGCGTAGGGACGCGCCATTTCCAGCAACAGGTCGACATTCCCATGCGCGCGCTGGGCGCCTCCTCCGTGGCGCGCCATGAGAATCGGGCGAACATGCAGCGCCTCGACCGCTTCCGCCATGATCTGGTAGGGCGTGGTGCCGCGGCGTTTTTTTCGGAGGTCCTGCAGGACACGCAGCGTTTGCGCCAGAACCGGGCTGGTGACCAGCGAAGGGTCCGTGTTGACGTCCAGGTGGACGCTTCGGTCCGGATCCACCGGCAATGCCAGAATCTCGTCGGCAATCTGTTCATCGGAAAGGCCGACCAGCGGCCCCCGGACCAATGCGCCGAACGCGAGCGTATCACGGGCATCGGCGACTGTTCTGGCCACCGCGATCAGGTCCTGGACCTCCTGCCGCCGGAAGAACCCCTTGCCGGCCTGCGTGGCGATGGGAATGCCGTTTTCCTCCAGGGCCCGCTCGTAGATCCAGAGGCTGGTTCCGGTGGGGGCGAGCAGGGCGATGTCGGAGGCCTTCGCGGGCCTGGTTTCCCCGGTGTCCGCGTCGTACACGGGATAAGACCCGATCAGCCGGGCCGCGATTTTGGCAACGACAATGGCTTCCTCCTCGCGGACGCTCTCGACAATCAGCTTACCCCTGGAGGTTTTGTGTTCGTCGCCAAGTGGAATATCGAAGGCCGCGACGCTCGCGCCGTCGCCCGCGTCGCGCGTTGACGTCAGCGGGGTGAATCCGGGTTGTCCCCGCTCTGCGTCCAGCAGGTCCTCGAAGTGGCGATTCACGTAATCCAGTATTTGCGCCCGCGACCGGAAATTGGCAGTAATACTTAGAATGGACGCCGGGTCGCGTTGCGAAAGCGCGTCCCGAGCCGTGAGGTACGTCTGCACGTCCGCGCCGCGGAACCGGTAGATCGCCTGCTTGGGATCGCCCACCAGGAAGAGCGCGCCCGGACGAATCACGCGTTCCTGCCATGGTCGCCCGGGGTCTCCATCACCGGCCAGTTGCCAGATGATTTCGGCCTGAAGCGGATCGGTGTCCTGGAATTCATCCACAAGGATGTGTGTGTAGCGCCCGGACAGAGCGCGGCGGATCGATTCCTGTTCCCGCAGGAGATCCCTGGCCAGGTACAGCAGGTCGTCGAAATCGAGCAGCGCCGCGTCGCGCTTGAATCTACTGTAGAGCTCGCGGATTGCATTGAATTCGGCAATGAAGCTGCGGAATGCGACGTCGCCGAGCGTGCTGCAGAATTCGGCGTACGCCTCGTTGCACGCTCCGTAAAGCGCCAGTCCCGCCACATAAAGCTGTTCTCCGTCGGCGGCGCTCCGTCCGGCCGTTTTCGCGGCCGTTCTCCACTTACCTTTGGCGCGCCACTGCCTGAAGCCGCGCTCGCTCTTCCTGCAGGCGTCAGGGGGACTGTGATGGAGGAGTTCGGCGAGGTGTTCCGCCGAAATCCGATCCGCACAGGGCTCGCCCATCTTCTCAACGGTACCCAGGAGATCATTCGCAATGGCGGCGGCGCCGGGTTCCTCAATTCCCGTGCCGTCGTACCAGGCCGAGAATGCGCGCGCGGCGTCGACCAGCTTTGTATGGGCTTCCCTGTCGATTTCGTAATCCGCGGCTCCCGCCGTGCGGTGCTGTCTCAGAAAATGGGCCGTGTCCCGGATCAGCCGCAGCGTCTGGTCCGGCGATTTCTGCAGGAGAGAGGCGAAGAGGTCCTCCCCTTCGTCGCCCGGTTGCCGAATCGGGGGTATGCGCCCCAGGTTGTCTTCGGCCGGGTTTCGTCCGAATCGCGCGGACAGCCATCGGTCCAGCAGGTCGTCGAAGACGAGTTCCACGACAGCCGGGTCGATAATGGTGGCGCCGGGGTCTTGCCCGGACTCCGCCGGATAAGGCGTGATCAGTTTCTGGCAGAAGCCGTGGATGGTCGTGCACGTCAACTCGTCCAGCGTCGCCGCGCCCCTCTTGAGATTGGCGCGTTGCCCGTCGCTGAGACCCGTCGGAAGGGCCGGCGCAAGTTCGGCAGGCGGTTTGCCGGACAGGAGGACCTTCACGATGCGTTCTATTCGCTCCAGAAGCTCGGCCGCCGCCGCTTCGGTAAAGGTGATGGCGGCGATATTTCTTGGCGCAATCCCGCCCGCCACGAGGAGGGCCGCCCTGCCGGCCATGAGGGCCGTCTTGCCGCTGCCCGCTCCGGCCTCGACAAGAAGCGAACGATCGTGGTGCGTGAGGGCTTCGATGCGCGCTTCCAGGTCGGAAAGCGGCGCCGGTTGAGGATTGCCGGGCATCTCAGGGCTGCTCCCAAAGATCGGATAGCGGCATTAGAGCCGGTGTTGACCTGAACGCCTTGGTCTTCAGGTACATCTGCTTCGATCCTCCGGGCAGTGCGAATGACAGGTCGTAATACCGATCAGCGGCGGCGGGGCCGTTCAGCGTTTTGCCTTCCACGAAAAGCTCCGTGGCTGCGTTGAGGTATTTCACCAGTCCCGCGAGCGTTTCCTCTGTGTCGTCAAGCACCAGATCCATATCGTCATTGCGAGGATAGACCAGGCGGGCTTCGACTTCGGGCCGCGTCGAAACGAGCGTCCTCACCGCAAAGGCGTAAAGACATCTCTGCAGTTCCGCGCCGCCATTGATCTGGGGAGGTCTGCGGGGGTATTTCCCTGATTTGTAATCCGTAACGCGCGCCTGGCGCCGGTCTTCCGAAAGGTCGAGCCTGTCGATGAAACCGCCGATTCGAATCCGGGTGCCTTCAATGTAAACCGGCGTTGCCAGGTCCCATGGCAGGCTGGCGGTTCCATCGGATGTGTTCCTGGAACGCGCATAGCCAAACTGAACTTCCGCCCAGGTTCTCTGCCCCAGAAGCGGGGTTTCTTCGCGCGCCAGCGCGCGGACCGCCAGCATTCTTGCCTCGTCGCACTTCCGCCGCCAGATGACGGGCGGTGGAACGGGGCGTTCGGAGGCCCATCGTCCCGCAACCGCGTCTGCCGCCGATGCCACCGTTCGTTCGACGTCCCGCCGGGAAGCGCCGGCGAATCCGGCTCCCCCGGCGCTCTCCAGCCGGTTCACGCTTTCCCCGAGAAACTCGTGCAGAAGCGACCCGAACGCGAGCGCGTCAAGCGTCAGAGGTTCTTCCGTTTCTTCGGGCGCCCTCCAGCCGAATCCGTAGGTCCAGAGATAGCCAAGGGGGTCCCGAAGCAGTCGGGCGAGCGATGTGGCGGATTGCGTGCGGTCCAGAGCGCGAAGAAGCATCGGATGCCCCTTGCAGATCAGACCGTCATGGGCTGTCAGCTTCTCGCTGTGCCAGTCGATCCACGTCCCGGTTGTTGCCCGGGCCAATGGCAGCGCGGCAAATTCGCCGGGTCTGGCCGTGAGCCGGTCGCTTTCGCTGGCCGCATGCCCGGGTACCCGGCTCTGGGCGAGGAATTCTTCATTTACGTCATCGGGATAGAGTGGCGAGACGCCGTTGAGCCGGCCTTCGCTGTCCCTCCGCGCCCGCGAACAGACGACCTGCCGATCCGCCGTCCTGCATATCGTTTCGAAATCCCGGCGGTCCGATTCATGAATGGGAAGTGGTTCCAGGTCTTCCTGCCGCACCACGTGTGTTGGAAGCAGCGGGTCCTCACCGGCGCGGCGGGGCCAGGAGCGTGAAGTGAGGCCCACCAGCCAGCAGAAGGGCCGGGGAACCGCCGCGACGGCCGATGCCGGCCCCCAAACGACGGCGGCGCCCGGTTCTTCTTCGTCCGGCACGCGAAGTCCGGCGAGGGTCACGTCCAGAGCGGCCGGCGGTCCCTCGACCAGGGCCCTTTGCCAGATTGCCAACGCTTCCGAGTCCTTCAGGAGCGCTTCACCTATGTCTTCCGCCCTGACAAGGCCCAGGCGGAGTACCTCGATGATATGCTGCAGCAGCGGTCGATGGTCGTTGTCGTCGGAAAAGTCGTCACGCGTGAGGTTGTCCAGGTGGCGGTCCCAACTGTCAGCGGTAAGCAGCGGGGCATCGTCCGGCAGGACCTCCCACCAGTCTTCCGGCAGGGCTCGGAAATGCATAACGCAAGACCGAAGCAAACCGGCCACACGGACCATGCGGGAGCGCGACAGCCCGCGCAGGAGGACTTCGGCGAGCGCGGCGGCAAGCTGTCCGTCCGGGCTTGCAAGCGCCGGCCGGCCGTGGATGAAGTGGACCGGCAGATTCGCGTCCTGCGCCAGCGCCATCATATGATCGTCCCATAACGCTGGAGACGCCGCGGAAATCGCGATATGGTGGGCTGGAATCCCCTGGGTGAGATGTTTCCGGGCCCACCGCAAGGTCTCCCGGATCTCGTGACGGGGTGTGGCGCAGGACACCGCCCGGATATCGGGTTCCTCCGCCGGTTTCGTCGACACGGCAAGATCGGTTTCGGACAGCCACTCCGGCGTCGACCTTGCGCCAGCCACCCAGGTCAGGTCCGTTGCCCTGCTGAGGCGCAATAAGAGGTCTCGCCATACCGGCGACAATTCGGTGCGGCCGTGGATCTCGATTCGGCCAAGGATGGCCGGGGCAAGGGCCGCTCGCTCCATGGCCGCCTTCGCCAGTTCGGCATGCGGGAGCTGATTCTTCGGCAGCCTGGAACGCACGTTCCGTTCGAGCGCAGCCAGCGAGCGGGTGCGTGGATTCCCGCTGTGCCCCAGATTCAGTCCCGCGCGCCAGGCTTTTGCCAGGGTGGCCGCCGCGGCCCGCTGAAATCCGGGAAGGTCTTTGATTGTCTCCAGATCGTCGAGCGGTCCCGCTGCAACGGCTTCCCTGACGCTGGTCTTCAGGGTATCGGTCCGGACCGATCGGAGGAACCCTCCCGCAAGCCGCGCCGCAAGCTCTTCCATCGAAACGACCAGCAGTCCATGCTCGCCCTTGATGGCGGCCTGTGTCTGATGCCATCGCCGCGCGTACCGCCCTTCCACCACCACCGTCCTGCGCAAATGTATTTTCGACTTCAGTTCAAGTTCCGTTTCCGGCATATCCGCTCCGACGTCCCCGCGTGCTGTTTGCATTTTTCGTCGTCAGAAAATACCCCGCGGCATGCTGTCTTGTCAAACACCTATCCGTTCTCGACGTTTCTGTGGAGAACAGGCCGGTGTGAGGGTGGGGCGGACATTTCTGCCTGCTCTGATCATCCGACGTTCACACTCTCGCCGGTGACGACCATCGGATGCTTCCACACCGTTGATTCGTCCCGCTCTGACCCGTCGCGATAGGTGGAAATAAAGCTCCAGCGGTCCGCGCCCGTGGTGTTCGGAAAGGAACTGTGCAAGGTCTGATCGTGAAAGAAGACCGCATCTCCTCGCCTGACCGCCAGCGTGGTCTCGGGAAGCCCGGCGATCTCTTCGTTTCCGATACGCCACCCGAACCCGTTTTGTGCCCTGACCTGTTTCACTTTGAACCGCTTGAGATGGCTGCCGGCGATCATTTTCAGGCAACCGTTCTCCGGCGCGGCGTCGTCCAGGGCGATCCACACGGATATCTTGTTCGCGCCCTTCCAGTAGTACCAGTCCTGGTGCCAGGGGGAACCGAACCTCGTGAACTTGTTCTTGTAGACCGACTTCACGCTCAGAAACTCCACGTTCGGACCGATGATCCGGTTCAGAACCGAAACCACGCAATCATCCTTCATTCGTTCCCTGAAGAACGGGTCCAGTACGTCCGCCATGAAGACGTGGACGCCGGCAGACGTGGGATCCTTGCTGATGTGGCCGCCCGCATCGAGGATGTCGATGATGCGCGCCTTCCAGTCCAGTATCTCTTCCGCCGGGTAGAGCCCCTTCGCGATGTAGAAACCATCGCGATCGAACGCCCCAGCGATGTCTTCTTCGGTACCCCTTACCGCTTTTTCGGATGCCATCCCGCGTCTCCCGACTTTCGTTGACGTCTGCTGATCCCCTCGCTCCGGCCGTCGGACCTGCACCGAAACCTGTCGCAAAATGCGACAGTGAAAATCCGATCGGGTGGAATACGAATGATAATCCAATCGCTTCCCATATTCAACACAACGCGGGGGCGGTTTGCAAACCGTCCCTGAAGAATCCGGAGACCTGCGTATTGACACCGTCAGGCCCTTCAGAGTCGCTTCCAAACAGAGGTTCCTGTGTGGAAGCGGTTAGGGCCTGTTGACACAACGCGGAGAGTAGATTAAATTCACAGATCACCGGGACTTTGCCATCCGAACGGGGATGAAAGCCATGCCGTCATCGCCGACACCGACTTTGCCACGAACGCCGCGGTTCACGGGCGCCAGCCCATCCGCTTCGCTGGTGCGCGCAATGACTCGCCGGGCTCGCCGGCTCATGACCCTAATTAAACACATTGTCTACCGGCTGCCCGTACTCCGCAATTCGATGTTCCCCGCATACCGCTATTGGGTCGATCCGGGCGAGCTATCCGCCATGATCGGGCTGATCGACGCCACCCGCGGCACCGGTGGCGCCATTGTGGAAATCGGCGTCGCGAGGGGAGAAACGTCTGTGTTTATCCTTGAACACCTGAGGACCACCGGTGATGCGCGCACCCTCGTGCTGGTTGACACCTTCAGTGGCTTTACACCTGAAAGTGTCGACTACGAGGTGGCGAACCGGCGGAAGCGCGCCTCCGAGATCTCTGACTACTCCTACGGTAGCGCCGGGGTCTTCAATTACAGCCTCGCTCGTCTCGGCTATACCAACTACCGCATCATCGAGGGCGACTGCTCGAAGGTGGATTGGAAGGAAATCGGCCCCATCGGCGCGGTCTTCCTCGACGTCGACCTCTACCTGCCCACGTCGGCGACGCTGGAAGCCCTCTGGCCCCTGATCGTCCCCGGCGGAGGCGTCGTTCTGGACGACTGCGTGGAGCCCGCCTGGTTCGACGGCGCCTTCCAGGCCTGCCGCGAGTTCATCGACCGGCACGGCCTGTCGTTCGTTCGCGTTGGTGGAAAGGGGGCGCTGTTGATGAAACCCGTTGCCGAGGTCGATCCCGGAAACGAATGACCGGCCCAAAGGGACTCATCGATACCGCATTTTTCGTATCCAGACGGTACCACGCGACTTGGCGTGGCGCCGTTTTTTGTTTGTTCAATGGCTTCAGACGGCTGTTGGCTGACAGCTATTTCCGCAGCTCCTTCAACAGCGCGATGTCTTCCCGCGTGACGCCTTTGAGGAGCAGGATCAGCGCGCCATAGACGAGGACCCCCGATACGGCCGCGACCACGAAGTGATCCGTTATGGCCGACACGCAAATGGCCGTCAGTGCGGTCGCCAGCACCGGCCTGGCGGCTGCGGCGCCAAGCAAGGCGGCGTACTTGCGCAGCGGAGCGAACAAGAGCCCCACAACCGGATACGCAATGGACCCGATAAGGACGGCCGCGGCCGACCCGAGGATATGGTGGGCCGGGATGAGGGCAACGTTTAGAAGAATGCCGAGCAGCGCCGCCGCGCCCAGGCAGGCAAGCCGGCGTTTCTCCTGGCCGACGGCCACGATCAGAAAGCTGAAGGCAATGCCCATGTATTTGAAGACCATTGCCCAGATGAGCAGGACGAGCGTCAGGCTGGCGTGGCCGAACATGGCTACGGGAATCCTGCCGGGAAAGAGCAGATTCAGGATGTCATTCGAGGCGAGCGTGCAGAACCCGGCAATGGGGACAATAAAGAGCAACAGGTAGCGCGCGCTTCGGCGGTAGATTCTGTCGAACGCGACCGGGTCGGTCTCCCGGTGTCTGACCATAACCGGGAAGACGGAAGCGATGAATATCGAAGCCAGAAAGGGAAGGCTGTCGGGAATTCGGGCCGCCATGTTGTAGAGGCCTACGGCTTCCTTGCTCTTGATGAACTCGAGCAGCATAATGCCGATCTTGTCGTGGACCGTGGCGCATATCGCCGCCAGCATGAGCGGGATGCTCTGCCGCAGAAGCGATCTGACGATCTGCGGGTCGAAACGAAACCGGGGAAGCTTGAAGAGACGCCGGTGTGTGATGCACAGACCGGCGAACGAGAGGAACTCGGCGGCGATCAGCGCGCAGAAGATGGCGACGAGAAGGCCCTTGTTGAGGACAACAACAACCAGCAAGCCGGCCATGAGCAGGTGGGAAACGGTGTTCCACGCCACCACGTATCCCATCCTGAGTTCTGCCTGAAACCGGACCTGGAACATCCTGCGAAATGCGTTCAGGCGCGGCGATGCGAACAGCGTGAGCGAGGCGATAAGCGCGGGTATGAGGGTTTCCCTGTCCTGGCCCGCAAGGTAGAGAAACGCGTTTGAGGTCAGCACGGCGGCGATGGACGCGATAAGCCCTATCGACAGGGCGTTCCCCAGAAGCCGGTCGGCGTTCTCCCGGCTGGCGGCTTCCCTGATCAGGACATTGTACGTCCCCGCGTCCGCGAGAACCCCCCACAACATCAGGTTGGTCAGGATGAACGTATAGGCGCCGAACGCCTTGAGGTCCAGGTAGTGGACGAGGAACAGGAAGATCGCGAACTCAATGGCTCGTCCGAATACCTGGACCGCGGTGTTGCCCGCAATCCGTCTGACCGGTGACTTGCCGCCCATGGATTACTCCGCGGCGGCGGCCGGTCTAACGGAGCGCTGCCGCCAATACCATGCAGCGGCGCAGGCGATGGCGAAGAGGGTGGAAAGGAGGGTAATCCAGCGGCAGGCCGTGGCAATGGGATCGTGGAAGCGGAGTACGATCCGGTGTTCGCCCGCGGGTACGGCGACCGCCTTCCAGGCGTAGTTGGCCCTGAACAGCGGCCGCTTCTCCCCGTTCACCCAGGCGTGCCAGAAGGGATGGTAATTCTCGGAGACCACAAGCAGGCGGGGGCCGCCGGCTTTGACGTTGAGTTCGATATATCCGCTGCGATCGTCATACGCGACCTTCTCGACTTGGTCCTGAGATCGCGTGTCCGCGCTGTCAGGAGAAAATCCTCCCGGCTCGGCCTCCAGGATAGCGGTTTCATCGGGCCTGAACCCGGGCTCCGAAAGCAGCTCCAGGATCCGGTCTTCGTCGGTCTCGATCCGGTATCCCGGCGCCAGGTAGAACCAGGGCAGCGCGAACTCGTTCCTGTAGATATGCAGGCCGTTGGTGACCACGGACGCGGGTCCGTCGGGAAACGGTTCCCGGGTCACCACGTAGCGGGTGTTCAGCAGATTCAGGATTGGGAAATGCCGGAGGTATTGGGGTTCGGTCATCCGGTCGTAGCGCAGCATGGTGAAAGGTTCGTGAAAGTCCACGCGCACCCGGTCCACGATCGTTCGCTTGCCGGCGCCCATATGCGGCGGAGGAATGGAGAATTGCGATACGAACAGCACGCGGTACAGGTCGGGGTCCTGCTCGAAGTGGCGCAGCACACCGCCGTAGACGCGTTCGGGCGGCGGCTGCAGGTCCGGATCGAAATATCGGAGGAACTGCCGGTCGATCCGCCAGGTGTCGAAGAGCATCAGGGGAACCAGCAGGCATGCATAGGCGGCCGGGGATATAGCTCCGCCCAGGCGTCTCCACGTCAGAATGGCCAGGACGGACACGAGAAGGGCGGCGAAGATGGCGCCGCGGCTGAGGTTGGGCGCGTTCGCCTTAGCGACGCGGAGGGCTGATTCCGGAATGTCGGACCAGAAGAGTCCGGTCCACGCGTTCACGGCGCTCAGGGGAGCCAGGGCGACACCCAGCAGAAGGGCCACCGCGACCCCGGCGACGATGGCGAGATTGCGTCGCGTCCGGGGCGAAACGGCGGTCGGGTAGAGGACCCGCTGCAATCCGATGGCGGCGAGAACGCACGCGGGGAACGCGAACAGAAACGCAATCATGCCCGGCGCCCGGAGCACTTTCATCCCTGGAATATAGCGATACGCGTATCCATGCAGGAAGGTATGGGGTCCGAGAGCGAACGCCATGGCGAAGAAAGAAAGCAGAAGGAAGATCCAGATTCTCGGGTCGCGGCGGACGCGGCCCACGGCGAGCGCGGCAAAGAAGAGTACGGCGATGCCGAAATATTCGGAATTGATCTTGAATGGATTGCGGCCCCAGTAGTTTCGCTGTCTCCGGTCCGGATCGTCGAAGTGCGCGAATTCAGGTACCACCAGCGACGCGATTTCCTCGGGGTGCAGCGACCATGTCTGCGAGTATTCGAGGCCCTTGCCTTCGCCATCCTTCAGTGCCCGTCTGGACTCCGTTTGTGTGTACCAGAATTGTGGGAACACGCCCATGGCGCCGATGCCCATGCCCAGGCAGACCGCGCAGGCGCTGAGAAGGCCTCGCCGCAGGGCTGCGGCGATGTCTCTCTCGCCGTAGAAGGATTGGACGAGTCTGGCGGCGAAAATGATGCCCAGGCCGCAGAGGGCGTAGTAGAGCATCTGGAGGTGCCCCGTGAAGATGCCCGCGCCGATGGAGACGGACAGAACGAGGTAGTAGATGGGGCGACCTGTCTCCATGCCGCGGTACAGCCCCCAGACCATCAACGGGAAAAGCCCGATAACCAGCATCTTTGCGTCATGACCCGCGTAGATGAAGGTGAGCAGGGCGGGCGCAGAGGCGTACGCGATGCCGGTGAGCCAGGCGGTGAGCGGCTTCATGCCGAAGCCGCGGATACATAGGTACATGAAGTACCCCGCCATGAACATGGCGAAGAAATATCGCCATCCGATAAGGCGGTGCCGGGTTGTAAACAGGGCGATGATCTCCAGCGGGAAATAGTCCGTCGTCCTCTGTCCGGTCACCGGGGTGCCGCCCAGGTAACGCATCCAGTTGGCCGGGGCCAGGTTGGCCAGTTTTTCCACGAATGGCTCTCGTCCCTTGTGGAATTCCCTTCCCGTGTCCTGTCCGAGAATGACGTGATCGGTAAACACGAAACCGGAAAAGTAGACCACGCTCAGGAGGAGGAAGAACAAAGCCGGGGCCCACGGCGAGGCGAGCCAGGGTCCGAAACGGTCGGAGGGGCTTTTCGAAGGCTCCGGCCGTGGCGTTGCGGAACGTCGGACGGCTCTTTTTCTATTCTTGCTCACGTTTGATCTCCAGGGTTCATGTCAGGTATCCGCGCGCCTCGTTTCGGGTACGGTCTCGGGACCCCGTCCAAGATACGTGGTTGCAAAAGCGTAGAAATACCAGCGCAGGTATTCCGGCAGCCAGCGGATGACTCGGAAGCGGCTTCGGCCGGAGGTCCTTTCGAACCACCCCGCGGGGACGTCCGCGATGTTCCAACCCAGCCGGTGGCATTTGACCAGCAGTTCGATACCGTACGCAAAACCGGCCGAGGATTCGATCCTCGCTCGGTCCAGCAGTCGCCTGGAGAACAGGCGAAGTCCGTTGCTTGCGTCCCTTGCGGGAAGCCGCGCCAGATAATAAAGGGTGAAGGCGGAGCTCCTGACAAGCAGAGATTTCAGCCAGGGCGCGCCGACCATGCAACCGCCCCGGATGAACCGGCTGGCGCAGACGACGTGGCAGCCGTTCAGGTATTCCCGATACATCGAATCGATAATGCCGGCGTTGAAGGTATCGTCGGCAGGCCACATGATCGCCGCGGGCGCGTCGCCTTCGTCAAAGCCCGTGACGACGGCCCCGTGCGCCCCGCGTCCACGGTTCCGGACTCTGACGATCTCGCATCGGGCGTCGTTGAAATCCTTCAGGGCTTCCAGCGTATCGTCGGACTCATCGTCGTAACAGATCAGCACCCGGAATGACGTTCTTGTCGCGTCGCACAGTGCGTTGAGCACGTTCAGGATGTTGCCGCCCTCGTTGTACACGGGGATGACGATGTCGAGATCGGGCATGGTCCGTGTTCACGCTTTCGAATCGACAGAAACTTCGCACGGTGTTTTATTTCGCCGCGATTCGCGGCGACGGAAGCGGGACGATGTATTTCCCCCTGAAACCCCTGCGTGTGAGTTTGGGCATCAGCTCCCCGGCGATGTGCCAGGAGAAGAGCAGCGCGTATTCGGGCTGATCGCTGAACAGTACGGACTCTTCGAGAACGGGGATGCGGGTGCCCGGCATGTATTTCCCGATTTTGTACGATCCCTTGATTTCAAGGACGCAGTCGATCGTTTCGTGGTCCAGTCCGGTATAGGCAATGAGGGTGCTGGCGCGGGAGGGAGCGCCGATACCGTAGATCCGCCCGCCGGGGGCCCTGACGTCCCGCAGCAGGTCCAGGAGATCGAGTTTGCTCTGCAGAACGTCCGAGGCGAAGCGGCGGTAGGTTTCGAGGTCGAGCAGGCCTGCCCGTTGTTCTTCTTTCAGCTGATTCGAAACGGACGGATCCACCCGGTATCGACCCTTGCGGGCGGCAAAGACGCGGATGGAACCGCCGTGCGTGGGGATGCGTTCGACGTGGAAGATCTCCAGCCCGTGTTTTTCCAGGAGGAATTTCAAGCTGTGCAGGGAATAGTACCTGAGATGCTCGTGGTAGACGGTGTCGTACTGCAGCGTCCCGATCAGGTCCAGCAGGTAGTGGGACTCGGAGACGAAAACCCCGGTTTCGTCAAGGACGTCCAGAATCCCGCCTACGACCTCATCGATTTCGGGCATGTGCGCGAAGACGTTGGTTGCGGTCACAAGGCTGGCGAGGCCGTATTCGTCGGCAACCCTCCGCGCGGTCTCCCGAGAAAAAAAGGCCTGGATGCTGTGAATGTCCCTTTCGTTTGCAAGCCTCGCCCTGTCCGTGGGGTCGATGCCCAGGACCCTGCAGCCCCCGGTCTTGAAGTTGGCCAGCAGGGTGCCGTCGTTGGAGCCGATGTCGATGACAAATGAGGACGCGTCGACGCCCAGCCGGTCCCGGCACCGTTCGAACAGGTCCGCGAAATTCTCCCTGAGAATGCGTGTGGTGCCGCTCGTGTAGGGATACCCCGGCGGAAAAAGGATTTCCGGGTCCACCTGGCAGCCGATTTGCACCAGGTGCGAGTCCGGGCAGTAGAGAAGCTCCAGGGGGTACCTGGGCCGTTCGACGGGAGGCGCGCCCACCGGTTGCATGTCGTTCACCGGGGGCACGAAACCCAGGAACAGAACGGACTGAAGGTTCGCGGATTGGCTGATCTGGCAGCGGGTGACGTCTCGGGAGGTTGCGGGCGGCACGCGTGCGCCTCCTGCTCGTTGTCGCGGGTTCGTTAACGATTTTCGAGGTACCAGTCCACGGTGCCCGCCAGACCCTCGCGAAGTGACACGCGGGGCCGGTATCCGAGGGCCCTGAGTTTGTCGATGCTGGGGCGCCTTCTGTGGGGGCTGCCCGCTGTCAACGCGCCCGGGATGATCTTGAAATCCCTGCCGATGCGTTCGAAAATCAGCTCCACGAGACGCCGGACGGGGACTTCGGCGTCGTCGCCGATATGATAGATATTGAGGTGTGCGCCTTTTCCCAGGACAATGGCAAGCCCGTCGGTAAAGTCGTCGATGTGTACGAAAGCCCGGGTCTGCGAGCCGTCGCCCTGTATCGGAAACGGTACCGCGCCGCGAGGATGTTCGGTTGCGAGTGCGGCCGCCCTCAGAATGAGTTGAGGAATGACGTGCTCGCGGCCCATGTCAGGTCCGTACACGTTGTGCGGGCGGATGACGAAGACGCGCTCAAAGTGCCTCCGGCCGTAGTTCAGGGCCATGAGTTCGCTGATGATCTTGCTGCCGCCGTAAGAATAGCGCGGATTCAGGGGGTCCGGAACGGAAAGGGGAGCGGCTTCGTCCGTGGGAATGTTCGGCGGGGTCTGGTACACTTCGGAGCTGGAGGCGAGGACGTATTCGGGCACGTCGTGCTTCAGGCAGGCGTCGATGGTGTTCACGATGCCCTTCACACCCACGTCGAGGACGAGTTCAGGTTTGCTGTAGAACCACTCGGTGCCGTTCACGGAGGCCAGGTGGCAGAGGCTTTCCACACCCCGGGCGGCCCTCCGGACGGCATCGGCATCCCGGACATCCGCATCGATGAATTCCACGTGTTCCCGTATGTCCTTCAGGCGGCCGGCGCACCCCCTGGACTGATCGTCGAAAACCCGGACCCGGTGGCCGTCGCGAAGCAGGCGCCGTACCAGTGAGGAACCGATGAATCCGGCGCCGCCCGTGACCAGGTAGAGCTTACTCACGATTCAGAAACCCCCAGATATCCACGACAGGTCTGTTTTTCAGGTCCAGCCGACGGTACGCGGCGTGCGGCACGCACAGGACAAGCAGGTCGCTCCGTTCCATCACCTCCCGGACGGGCAGCAGGTTCGGGTCCGTGGTCACGTACGGGTCCGTGGTCAACACCTCCCTGGCCCGGAAAGCAAGGATGTCTTTCATCTTGTAGCTCAGCGAAAACCGGGTGTCGTCGCTGTCGGCCTTGAAGGCCATGCCAAGCAGGCCGATGCGGAGGCGGCGCAGGTCGCCGTACCGGTTGCGAATCTCCTCGACCAGGTAGTTCACCAGGCCCTGGTTGACGTTCATGGCCGCCTGTCCCAGAGTGAATCCGTCGCTGGCGAAGGCGGCCAGCTGCATGGTATCCTTCAGCAGGCACGGGCCCGCCGCGAATCCGGCGGAGGGGATGTCCCGGGCGCGCGGATAGTCTCTCTTCATGCCTTCGAGCACCCGGCTGTAGTCCACGCCCGCGGCGTTTGCGATCGTATAGAACTGGTTCGCGGTTGCAAACTGGATATACCGGTACGCATTGCTGAACAGTTTTGCGAATTCCGCTTCGATTGGCGTGAGGCGAACGATCCCGGGCGAGATCTGCCTGAAGAGGGCGGCCGCTTCCCGCTCGGCTTCCGGCGTGGTACCGCTGACGATCTGGGTGAGTAGCTGGATCTCCTCGATGGCCTGGCCCTGAACGATGCGCTCGGGACAGAAGGAGACCCTGGTGTTTCTGCCGTTAGCCCGCAGGTAGTCGTACAGCCAGTCCGTCGTTCCGGGGGAGACCGTGGACCGGAGTACGACAAGCTGATCGTCGGAAAGATGGGGCAGCATATCGTCCGCGAGGCTCTTGAACGTCGAGAGAATCGGCTTCGAGAGTTCGTCCGCGGGCGTGCCGATGGTGACGATCACGTTGGCAGCGTGGGACACGGACGATGTGTCGGACGAGACGCTCAGGCGGCCTTCCTCGAGCGAGCTGGCGAGCAGGTCCCCGGCGTCCTTTTCCGCAAACGGCATCTGTCCGTCGCCGATCAACTCGAGAGCCGCTTCGTTGATGTCGCAGACGATGACGCGAAAGCCCTTGCCGGCGAAGGTCAGCGCCAGCGGCAGACCCACCCGGCCGGCCCCGCCCACAATGCAGATGTCATTTGCGTATCCGGTGGTCATATGCACAATGGCTCAACGAGCCGAAGAGGAAGCGTTTGCGAAGGTGGCACTGGGAGGTAGGGGCAGGTTTCAAACCTGCCCCTACGGTTGCGGCATCGGTTTGATGATTTGTGAACAGACAGGAACGCCCGCCATCACCTCAGCGACCGTTCATACACGCGCTCCTGTTCCCGGGCAATCCGGTCCCAGGAAAAGTTGACGGCCCACGCCCTCCCGTTTCTGCCGAGGTCCGCGCGCAGCCGGGAGTTCTCAAGGAGGTGCTTCATGGCGCCCGCGAGGGCTTCCGGGTCTTCCGCCGGCACAAGCAGGCCGGTGCGGCCGGGCTGGATGGCGTCGACGAGCCCGGGGATCTCCGTGCCGATCACCGCTTTTCCGGCGGCGCCGGACTCGATGGCGGCGATGCCCCACCCCTCGAATCGGGAGGGCTGACAGGTGAACAACGCGCCGGCGTAGAGGTTCCACTTTTCCGCTTCCGAGACCGGACCGGTGAGCTCCACCCGATCCGATATGCCCAGGGAACGGGAGATGGACATCAGTTCGTTCCGGCGCGCCTGGGTGCCCCGTCCCGCCAGAACCAGGCGGACCTCCGGGTGCGCCGGTTTCAGCCCGGCGAATGCCGGGAGCAGGACGTCGATGCCCTTATTGTAGGTGTCCAGGCGCCCGAAGAAGAGAATATAGTCCTCTTCGCGAGACACTGCCAGCGCAGGGTGACTCACGCCGTTGCATATCGTTTCGATGGCCGTGTTCGGGCGCGCTCGTCTCTCCAGGTGACGGGCGGTACTCGGAGAAACGGCGATGATCCGGCGGTGCAGCCGCGTGTGCAGGCCTTCGGCGGCGGCGGCCGCCAGGCCGATCCCGGGGTATTTCCGCGTGGCGTGTGCGGCTATAGGATGGTGAAAAACCATCACCGACCGCGCCTGCCGGGATGGAAGCGCGTAAACGGGCGAGAACGCGGAGAAGTCGTACACCCAGAGGTCGAAGGGCCATTTCGCCAGCGCACGGGAAGCCAGCGCCGAGAAGCTCAGCCGGCTGAGCAGATAGTTCCGGCCGGTCCCCAGCCTTCGGATGCGGATGCCGTCGCGGTCTTCCTCCCGGGCGGCGCCGGGAAAGTGTCCCGTCAGGAGGGTGATCTCGTGACTTCCGGCGAGGCGGCGGTTGATCTCGATGGCCCTCACCGCGCCTCCTCCTCCGCACCAGGGGTTGTCCACGTCGTCGTAGATGGTGTGGAGGATTCTCATAATTCGGGGAGACGGTAGAGGTAAGACGGGAGAAGAAGCCCTTGCCGATTTGTTACTCCGACTAGCCTGCGGCATGAGAAGAAACCTTTCACGGCATGCGATCTCTTCCCTCTCCCGGCTTACGTCTTCCCGCTTTTGTATGTCTTGGTTTTTAAGATGCGTTTGATGACGGCGGTGGTTGAGGTTTGGTACGCCGTGGATATGGTTACGGCGCGGCCGCCGGCGTCCTCCACGACCTCGCGGGCGACGATCTGGTCCTGCGAATAGTCCCCGCCCTTGACCAGGATGTCGGGCAGCAGGTCTCGAAGGATACCGTGAGGCGTGTCTTCCTCGAACACACAGATATAGTCGACGGCTTCCAGGCCGGACAGCACGCCGATCCGTTCCTCAATCGACAGAATCGGTCTGCCTCTGCCCTTGATGCGCCGCACGGAGTCGTCGCTGTTGAGCGCCAGGAGGAGCGCGTCGCCCAGGGAACGCGCCCGCTGAAGAAACGCCACGTGGCCGGGATGGATCAGGTCGAAGCAGCCATTGGTGAAAACCAGCGTTGCGCCGGCCTCTTTGAGACGCCGCCGTACCCCTCGGACCTGATCCGGTGTGAGGACCTTTCCGCCACCGGAATCGGAATCGAATCGAGGTTTCATAGGTGAACTGCCCAGAAACTTCCCCGCCATTCTCCCGCCGATTCAGCCCAGCTCGTCGAAACGTGGTCATTGAGCTTGTCGAAATGCCCGCGTTTCGCTATCCCTACGGGGCCCATGGATACCCTTCGCCGACCCTTCGACAAGCTCAGGGAGCGGCTCAAGGTTAACGCGCCGATTCCTGAGCATTGCCCTGAGCCTGTCGAAAGATGCGAGACGGGCGACTCGTCGGGAGTCATACGGAACCCAATGCGGATGGAGGTGCGGGCCTTGAGACAGTTTCCTACAACACGCCCTTCGTCGAAGGGATCCCCTCAACCTCCGGATCAAGCCCGCAGGCCTGCCTGAGCGCCCGGCCGACGGCCTTGAAAATCGCCTCGGTGGCGTGGTGCGCGTTTGTCCCGCGAATCAGGTCGATGTGCGCGTTCAGACGGCCGTGGTCTGTGAGCGACCGGAAGAACTCCGGGCTCATCGCCGTCGGGTACGCGCCGACCATCTCGTCGGGCATGTCGGCGTTGTAGACCAGGAACGGCCGTCCCGAGAGGTCGACGGCAGCGCGCGCCAGGGCTTCGTCCATCGGCACAAAACTGTGTCCGAAACGCGTGATACCTGCCTTGTCGCCAAGCGCCTCCGAAAATGCCCTGCCCAGACAGATGCCCACGTCTTCCACCGTGTGGTGCGCGTCCACGTCCAGGTCGCCCCGGCAGGCGACGTCCAGGTCGAAGCCTCCGTGTCGAGCGAACGCGTTGAGCATATGGTCGAAGAAACCGATGCCGGTTTCGAGCCGGCAGTCGCCCGACCCATCCAGGTTCAGCGTCAGGTCAATGTCGGTTTCCGATGTCTTGCGTTGTATGCGGGCGGTGCGAAGGACCGGCATGGGGGGTTACCTTTCCCGTATGACTTCTCTCTCCCGCCGACTGAACCGGCGGAAGCATGTCCGCGTGTTTCCAGGGCAGGATCGACGATGTGAATTATACACATGACTCCTTGAGTGTCTCTGCGAGCGCATCCAGAAAGCGGGTATTTTCCTCTGCCTTGCCGATGCTCACACGCAGGGCGTTGTCCAGCAGCGGATAGGAAGTTACATTGCGGATGAGGATGCCCCTTTCGATGAGCCCGTCGAAGACCCGGGCCGGGTTGCCGACTTCGAAGAGTATGAAGTTGGCATGAGATGGATAGGGGCGGACGCCGTCGATGTTCCGAAGGGCGGCGAACACCCGCTCGCGTTCCTCCCGGATCGCACCCACGCGTTCCCGGATGAGGCCATCGTGTTTCAGAATGTGCAGCGCCGCGGAGTGTGAAAAGACGTTGATGTCGAACGGCACTTTGGCTTTCAGGACCTCCCGCGCGATTTCAGGATGCGCCATCAGGTAGCCGATGCGGATGCCCGCTGCGCCGAGGGCTTTCGAAAAGGTCTTCAACACGATGAGATTGGGATATTCCCCGATCAGGTCGCGGGCCGTCTCGTCGCTGAATTCCGCGTAGGCTTCGTCCACCATCACCAGCGCGTCGGTTTCCCCGAGCAGGGCTTCCAGGTCGGCGTTGGAAACAACGCAGCCCGTGGGGTTGTTTGGGGAACCGAGGATGACCATGTTCGCCGATTCCCGCCGGGCGGCTTCCCGGATTCCCGGCACGTCGAAGGTGTAGTCCGCCCTGAGGTCCACCGGAACCACGCGACCTCCGAAGAAGCCGGCGTAGAGCCCGTACAGCGAGAAACCGGGCGAGGGGATGACCACCGGCGCGCCTGGACGGGTGCTGACGGCCAGAACGAGCTGTACGAGGGTGTTGGAGCCGTTGCACACGATCAGCGCGTCCGGACGCCAGCCGGCGAAGTCGGCCAGGGCTTCCACCAGGTCCATCTCCATCGGCTGGGGATAGCGGAACCAGGGCCGCTCCCGGACGTCTGCCAGGATCTCGTTCTTGAGATCGTCCGGAATGTCGAACGGGCTCTCGTTCTGATTCAGCTTTACCGGGCAGTCGTGGTGCGTCAGGTGGTACCCGTCCACGGAACGGATTTCCGGCCTGATACGTTTCAGGGGTGGATCGAACATCGGAGACGGTCCAAAATGAGAACGCCGCGCCCGCGATGCCGCCGGAGTGCGGCGGTCGCGCGAGCGGGCGACTGTTGAGGCTGCCGGCGCTATTCCTGCCGGACACGGATGGCGTTGGCGTGCGCGTCCAGTCCTTCTGCTTCCGCCAGCGCGATGATATCGCCGGCCGTTTTCTTCAGCCGGCGCTCCGTGTAGGAGACGACACTCGAGCTCTTCAGGAAGGTATCCACGCCCACAGGAGAGGCGAAGCGCGCGGCGCCGGCGGTCGGCAGAATGTGGTTCACGCCGGCGAAGTAGTCGCCGACGGGTTCGGACGACGCCGCGCCCAGGAAGACCGCGCCGGCGTTTTTGACCTCGTACAGGCGGTCCCAGGGGTCGCGGACAAGGAGTTCGATGTGTTCCGGGGCGATCCGGTTAGCGAGCCGGACTCCCTCGTCCAGATCCTTTACCACCACAACCGCGCCGAAGTTGCGCAGGGCATTGCGGACGGCGTCCCGGCGTCCCAGGCGGGCGGCCTGCCGTTCGACTTCGTCCGCGACCTCCCCGGCGAGATTTGAACTGGGCGTAATGCACACGACAGCTTCGAAGCCGCTCCCGTGTTCGGCCTGCGACAACAGGTCTGCGGCGACGTGCCGGGGGTTGGCGCTCTCGTCGGCCAGCACGACGATTTCGCTGGGGCCGGCGACCATGTCGATGTCCACGGTTCCGAAGACCAGCTTCTTGGCGATCTGGACGGAAGGGTGGCCGGGGCCCACAAGCTTGTCCACCCCCGGGATCGACTCGGTGCCGTAGGCCAGGGCGGCAACAGCCTGGGCGCCGAAAATCCGATAGATTTCATTGACGCCCACGACGTGGGCGGCCGCCAGTACGGCCGGATGCACCGATCCGTCCGGACGCGGGGGCGTGGCCATGCAGATTCGCGTCACGCCGGCGATGCCGGCGGGAATGGCGGCCATCAGCAGCGTTGAGAAAAGCGGAGCGCTGGCGCCGGGAATGAGAATGCCGACCTGCTCGATCGGGAGCACCCGCCTGCCGAGTACCACGCCGTCACCGTCTTCGATGAACCAGGAGGTCTGCTTCTGTGCGTCGTGAAATCGCCGGATGTTATCCGCAGCGGCCCTCATGGTTCTGATCAGGTCCGGGTCCGCTTCCCGGTAGGCGGCCCGGATGTCCGTCTCCGGTACGCGCATCCCAACCGCCGCAAGGTCCACACCGTCGAATTCCCGGGTGTATTCCAGAACCGCGTCGTCGCCGCGTTCCCGCACGGCACGAACGACTTCCTGCGCGGAGGCCAGCAGGTCCGGCTGGAAATCCGTGGTCCGCGAAAGAATGGCGCGGAGTTTCGGGGGTGGATTCTCCGGATCATGGGTGACAACGTCGATCATCAGTAGATCACTTTATTCAATGGATATTCGATAATGCCTTCGGCGCCCTTGTTCTTCAGCAGGGGCACGGTGTCGCGCACGACGCGTTCGTCCACGATAACCTCGACGGCGACCCAGTCGCCGTCGAGAAGATTGGAAATGGTGGGGTTGTTCAGCGCCGGAAGCAGGCCCACGACCGCGTCCAGGTCCCGCCGGCGTACGTTCATCTTCAGGCCAACCTTGTCTTCCGCCTGGAAGGCGCCCACGAGCAGCGTGGCGATATTCTGAGCCTTCTCCCGCTTCCACGGGTCGTCCCATGCGCTTCTGTTGGCAATGAAGCGAGGGGTGGTCTCGAGCAGGTCCTCCACAACCCGAAGTTTGTTGGCGCGAATCGAAGACCCGGTTTCCGTGAGTTCCACAATGGCGTCCACCAGCCCGGGCTCGTAGGCCCCGCCGCCATCTCCCCCCGTGCTCGCGCCCGCCGTCCGGACCTTGGCCTCCGTGGACCCCCAGGAGAACTCCACCTTCGCCTGTACGCCTCGAGCTTCCAGGTACTTACGCGTGACGTTGACCAGTTCCGTCGCGATACGCCTGCCCTGGAGGTCTTCCACGGTGCGCACCGGGGATTCTTCCGGCACGGCGATGATCCAGCGCGCGGGCTGTGCGGTGGATTTGCTGTAAGGCAGTTCCGCGACCTCGACGACGTCGGCGTCGTTTTCCAGGATCCAGTCCTTGCCCGTCAGGCCCACGTCGAGCACGCCCCGTTCCACGTAGTGGGCGATTTCCTGCGCGCGAAGGAAGAGGCCCTCCAGGTCCGGATCGTCGATGGACGGGATGTAGGACCTGTGATTGGCGCGAATCCGATAGCCGGCGTTCGCGAACAGATCGAGCGTGGACTCCTGGAGGCTGCCCGACGGCAGCGCGATTCTCAAAACCGCCATTGAAGTTTCCCCTGTGGCGGAAGTACTATTGATCCCCGCCTGTGTGATGGACGATCACAAAATTCACATAATCCATCATTCTTGTCAACATAAACCTATCGCAAACAGGCAATGATCCGGTAGCACGAATCGTCGATTCGCGTTACAGCCTGTCAATTCGCGGTACGTCCCGCCCTTCGGTTGACAAAACCACCGGAGAGGCGTAAGTTTGTCTTGAATTCAGAAGGCGCCCGCGGCCGGTGCCGTTCTCCTTGTATGAACCGAATCCCCGTCGTTGAAAACCGCACACGAACGGATGGTCTCGATGGCACACGCGCATCTGGTGGGACTGATTGCCGACACGCACGACAACAAGGCTTCGGTGGAGAAGGCGACGGCGTTGTTCAACGAGCGGGAAGTCGGGCTGGTGGTGCACGCCGGGGACTATATCGCGCCCTTCAACGCCAAATGGATGACCGGCCTGAACGCGCCCATGGTGGGTGTATTCGGCAACAACGACGGTGAGCGCTTCGGGCTTCGCGCCCAGTTCGAGTCGCTGGGCGCCATCCATCGCGCGCCCTATGCATTCGTACACGAGGACAGGCGGCTGCTGGTTCTTCACGAACCCGACGAAGTGGACGCGCTGGCGGCAAGCGGCGCCTACGACGTGATCGTCTACGGTCATACGCACGAGATCGACGTCCGCTCCGGCGGCACGCTGGTCGTCAATCCCGGAGAGGCGGGCGGCTGGGTGACCGGCCGGTCCACCGTCGGGCTGCTGGACTTGCGGCGGCTGCAGGTCGAAATTCTGGACATTTGATATGAACCCGGTATCCCGAAACCGTAGCGCGACGCCGGCCAAACTGAGCCGTAAAGCCGTGCGCAGGCGCCTCAATGAGATTGTGTCTCATATGCCGCGGGAACCCGGCGTGTATATGTTGAAAGACGAACTGGGGCGGATCATATATATAGGTAAGGCGAAGTGCCTGCGGAGCCGGGCGCAGTCCTACATCCGGTCAAACGCAGACGACGGCAGGCGTCAGTTCCGGGCGCTCGTACGCAACGCGCGGGACCTGGAATATATCGTGGCGGATACCGAGGTGGACGCCCTGATCCTGGAGTCCAATCTGATCAAGGAGCACAAGCCCCGGTACAATATCAACCTGAAGGACGACAAGAAGTACCCGTTCGTCCGGATTACCGATGAGCCGTTTCCCAGAATCCTGTTTACGCGCGACGTCGTCAAGGACGGTTCGCGTTATCTGGGCCCCTATACGGACGTCAAGGCCCTGCGTCGGACCCTCGAAACCATGCACCGGCTGTTCCGGGTAAGGAGTTGTGATTACGCGCTGCCTGCGACGAACGTCCGTCTCTGTCTCGACTATGAGATCAAACGTTGCGACGGGCCCTGCGAGGGGCTAATCCCGGCGTCGGAGTACCGCAAGATCGTTCGCGAGGCCGTGCTGTTTTTGACTGGGCGCCACACGCAGGTGGTCGCCGCGCTGAAGGAACGCATGCGGAATGCGGCCGCCGAACAGCACTTCGAGGAGGCCGCGGTCTACCGGGACCGGCTGCGTGACCTGGAGCAGACGACCAACCGCCAGAGAGTGGTGTCCGCGGAACAGAAAGACTGGGACACGATCGCGGTCGCCAGGGAAGACGACGAAGCCTGCTGCGTGGTGATGGAGGTCCGGGAGGGCAGGCTCATCGGAAGGCAGCACTACTTCCTGGGCGGCGTCCTGGACGCGCCGATCGAAGAGGTGGTCGGCTCCTTCGTCCAGTTGCTCTATCTGACGGCATCGTTCGTGCCGGAGGAGATCTGCCTGCCGTGCGATATCGAGTCGCGCGAGACCGTGCTGGACTGGTTGCGGGGGCGGGCAGGGGGTCTGGTGGAGATCCGAGTGCCCCAGCGGGGCGACAAGGCGCGGCTGGTGAAGATGGCGGAGAACAACGCCGCGCTGCTGCTCAGCGAGCGCCGGTTGAGGCGGGAAAACAGGAGGTCCCAGGCGCCCGCCGCCGTCGCCGCGCTGCAGCGCGACCTGCGCCTCGAGCGGCCGCCGAAGTGGATCGAGGCCGTGGACATTTCGAACTTTCAGGGGTCGGACCCCGTGGCGTCGCTGGTGTGTTTCGTTGACGGCAGGCCACGAAAGTCCGAGTACAGGCACTTCAGGATTACGGGTATCGAGGGCCCGGACGATTTCGCGATGATGCGGCAGGTGGTGACGCGGCGTTTCAAACGGCTGATGGAGGAGGGACGCGCGTTTCCCGATCTGTTGTTGATCGACGGCGGAAAAGGGCAACTCTCCAGCGCGGTGGCGGCGTTGAATGCGGTGGGCGTTAAGGATCAGCCGGTGATCGGTCTCGCCAAGCGTCTCGAGGAAGTCTTCCTCCCGGCTCACCCGGACCCTCAGAATATCCCCAAGGCGTCGGCGGCGCTCAAGCTGTTGCAGGCCGTCCGGGATGAGTCGCACCGGTTTGCCGTCACCTATCACCGCAAGTTGCGGCAAAAACGAACGCTGGCTTCCCGGCTGGATGAGCTCGACGGCGTGGGTCCGGCCAGGCGGAAGGCGCTGCTGGCGCATTTCGGATCCATGAAAAAGGTCTGGGAGGCGGGCGTCGCGGAACTCGCGGCGGTGGAGGGCATCGGACCGAAGCTCGCCGAACAGATCGCGGACCAATTGGCAATGGATCTTTCGAAACAAAGTCAGTGAGAATGTCGGAATGCCAAAAGGTGGTTAGACGGTAGAGGGTAGACGGTAGAAAAAATGCGGGTAGACGGGAGACGTAAGACGGTAGATGAAATCATTGCCAGGTATGTTATTCATCGTTGCCTCCGGCACGAGAAGAAACCTCACAAGGCAGGAAATCTCTCCCCTCTCCCGGCTTACGTCTTACCAGGTGGTGGGGCAGGGTGTGGTCCTCTCCCGTCTAACGTCTTACGTCTACCCGCTTCTGAGGGGCCGGGAAAAAGGCCCATTAACGTGGAGAACGCAATGAAAAACGGAAACGGCACGGCTTCGGCCATTCAATCCGCCGTCCTTCAGACACCCCTGGGGCGGGTCGAGGTTGCCTGGGACGGAACCCGGCTGGCGTCGATCCGGTTGGGGCGCATCGGGCGGGTGGATATCGCCCGTCCCGCGCTGATTGAGGGCGATCCCCCGGACCCCGCGGGCCAGCGCCTCATCGACGCGCTGGCCGGTTACTTTTCCGGCGAGCCCGTGCGGTTTCACGACCTCCCTGACATGTCCGGCTTTACGGCCTTTCAGGGGATGGTCTGGAGAGCGACTCGAGATATTCCATATGGCGTGCGGCGTACCTACAGCGACGTCGCGAATGCCGTCGGTCGCCCCAAAGCCGCACGCGCGGTGGGCGCCGCGCTAGGGAAGAACCCCTTTGTAATCGTGGTGCCATGCCATCGGGTTGTGGGGACTTCCGGGGCGTTGACGGGCTTCGCTTACGGCGGCGAATGGAAAGCCGCCCTGCTGGCGTTGGAGGAAAACGGGGGTAAGGGAGAACGCGGGAATGACGGTCGAGACCGATTTTGATACGGGCGAGCAACGCCTGACGGCGGAATGGCGCAACGCGCTGCGCGGGTTTATGGATTACGTGCACCTGGAGCAGGGTCTGGCTGAGAATACCGTATCGGCCTATGCCAGGGACCTGGACCGGTACGCCACGGTTCTGGAGGCGCGGGGCGTAACAACGCCCGTCCAGGTGTCCCAGGCGGACGTATCCGCGTTTCTTCACTTGCTGGGAGAGCTCGGCCTGGAAGCGTCCAGCGTGGCGAGAAACCTGACTGCCGTCCGGATGTTTCATCGGTACCTGCACGCGGAGGGAATGATCGAAAACGACCCCACCGAGCATATGAAGTCGCCCAAACTGGGGCGGAAACTGCCATCCGTCCTGAACATATACGAAGTCGAACGCCTGATGGTGGAGCCGGACGTGGAGACGCTTCTGGGCCTTCGGGACCGCGCGCTGCTTGAGATGTTGTACGGAGCGGGTCTACGGGTTTCGGAGCTGATCGGCCTGGAACGGTTGCATCTCCTGTTCGACCTGGAGGTGGTTCGCGTGATCGGCAAGGGCAGCCGGGAGCGGGTCGTACCCATCGGAACGGAAGCCGTGGCGTGGGTCAATCGCTATCTGACGGGCGCACGTGAGGAACTGAGCGGTGCGGCGTCGGGAAATACGGTTTTCCTGAATTTTCGCGGCGGGGCCATGTCGCGAATGGGCGTATGGAAGATTTTGAGGCGATACGTTCAGAACTCCGGTATCCGGAAATCGGTCAGCCCGCACACGATGCGTCACTCTTTCGCGACCCATCTGCTGGAAGGCGGCGCCGACCTCCGGGCCGTGCAGGAAATGTTGGGCCACGTGGATATTTCGACAACGCAGATCTACACCCACGTCGACCGCGAATACCTCAAAGAGGTCCACCGGACTTTCCATCCAAGGGCATAATGCGGTTAGACGTAAGACGGTAGACGGGAGAGGAAGTCCTTGCCGATTTGTTCCTCCGACTAGCCTGCGGCGTGAGAAGAAACCTTACACGGCATGCGATCTCTACCCTCTCCCGTCTTGCGTCTACCCGCTTCTGAGAGCTCAGCACTCGCCGCGCCTTCATTGCAATTGTAGGGGCGACCGGCCGGTCGCCCTCGTTGAACCTATCGTGACGGCTACAACTATGCCAGAAGCATTCACCGATCTCAGCGATCATCTGCAAACGGTCGAAATCCTGTCTTCCGCGCCTTGCCGGCTGGACGTTGGCGGCACGTGGGACCTCAAGTGTTTCGCACTGCCCTACGCCAGCCGCAATCCGTCCACCACCAATATCGCCATTTCCGTGCGCACAAGCATCCGCCTCAGAGCGTACAGACCGGGTTACGTCCGGATTCTGGACGAATTTCATCGCGAGACGTATCTCGCGGACGCGCCCGACATGACGGGCCATTTCGGACTCCTGTTCGCGATTGCGGCTCATTTCGCGCTGGGCGGCGTCGAAATCGAGATCTCGTACGGCTGCCCGCCCCGCAGCGGCGTGGGCGGGTCCGGCACGCTCTCCGTAGCCCTGGCCGGAGCGCTCTCCCTCGCAAGAGAACGGGTTGGAGGCGAGCGTCTTTCCCCGGAGGAAATCGTGGAGATCGTCTACAATATCGAAGACGGCCTCCGGTTCTCCTATACCGGCCGGCAGGACCAGTGCGCTGCCGCGTACGGGGGCGTAAACACCTGGCGGTGGACCTACGGAAACCCGGGTGGAAAGTTTCTCAGGACGGCGATTCTCCCGCCTGACCAGTACGCCGCCCTCAGTGACCGGCTACTGATCGCCTACATTGGCAAACCGCATGATTCCAACGACGTCAACAGTCGGCAGGTCGAGGATTTCCTGGCAGGTCGACATCGCGGCCGGTGGTTTCGCGTCAATGAAATCGCCACGGAGTTCGCCGAGGCGCTGAAACGGACTGACTGGGAGGCCGCGGGCAGGTTGATGGACGAGGAAACCGCGATTCGCTGCGCGATCGTGCCGGCCCGAATGACCGTGCTCGGAGAAAAGCTTCAGGCCGTCTGCACCGAATTCGGCGCGGGATTCGCAACAGCGGGCAGTGGCAACGGCGGCTGCGTCTGGGCGCTTGCGCCGCATGCCGATATCGTACCCGGACTCTCGGCCGCCTGGTGCGAAGTATTGTCCGCTGTGCCCACGGCGCGGATCCTTCCCGCCACGGTCGATCCCGCCGGCCTGAAGGTGAAGCAGGTTTCACCGGGATGCGCCACGTGAACACGCGTTCTGACACAACCTCACGGAAAAACCTGCTTTCCATCATGATTCCCGTTTACAACGAGGCGAATACGCTTGGCGCCGTGATCGACCGCGTCAGGGCCGTACCGGTTCAGGAAGGCGTTGACAAAGAAATCATCGTCGTTGATGACGGGTCAACTGACGGTACCGAAGCTATTTTAAGGACACTGAAGGATGATGGCATCAGGGTCGTGCGCCATCCTTTAAACAGGGGAAAGGGCGCGGCCGTTCGCACGGCCCTGGACCACGCGACCGGAGAATGGGCCCTCATCCAGGATGCCGACCTGGAATACGCACCCGAAGACTACCCCGAGCTGATCGCCCCGTTTCTTCGGGACCCTTCCATCGGCGCGGTGTTCGGTTCTCGTTTCCTGGGCAATATCGAAGGCATGATGCTGCCGAACTTCATCGCCAACAAACTGCTCACCTGGTTTACGAATCTCCTCTTTCTCTCACGGATTACGGACCTGTGCACAGGGTACAAACTCTACCGGACCGATACCGTGCGTGAGATTTCACTGGTGCGTGACGGCTTCGATCTGGAGCACGAACTTACGGCCAAACTCCTGAAAAGAGGCTGCCGAATCGTTGACGTCCCGATTACGTACACGGGTCGGGACGTGAGCGCCGGGAAGAAGGTGCGCTGGACAGATTTCTTCGTCAATATCAAAACCCTCCTCAAATACCGCTTTTCCGGAGAATGAACGTGCGGCGTCTCAGTCTCATCATTCCGTATTGTCTGGTTATCTTGCTGGTTTTTCAGTGTATTCACCAACTCAACATTGCCACGGCCGTGCCTGTCATGGCGTGTTCACTGGTGATTCTGTGTGTCGCCGCGCTGGCCGCGTTCCGGCAGATACCGAAACACAGGTATATGTATGCAGCATTGGCGGGTACCCTTGCCATTTGCGGCCTGTACCTCCTGACCTGCAACGAATGGGTGGAGATTATCGGCGATAATATCGCGTACATCAGGGACGCCAGGCGCCTGGTTCAGGGCAAAGGGGTCGTAGACAGTCAGTACGGTCTCGGCGTGAAAACCATGCTGATGCCCGCCGTCATTCTGTTTCCTGCCAGTGTTCCCGCACTGAAAGTCACGATCGCCGTATCGGGCATCCTGTTTCCGCTCTGCACGTTCCTGGTCCTCCGGGGATTTATCGATGACAGCCGGGCGCTTCTGATAGCCCTGATCTCGGGCGCCTTCTGGCTGGCGGTGAGGTATTCCAACGTCGTCACGGCGGACATGCCCTTTCCCGCTTTCTCGTTGCTCGCCCTCTGGGCTATCCTTCAGTATATCAGGCGCCCCGGCATCTCCTTGAATTGGTTGATCGCCGCCGCCTGCGCCGTGGGTTGGGCTTACCACGTGAAGTCCCCGTCCATTTACCTGGTCATTGCGGCAGCGATATATCTGGTGCTTCGCAAGGAAGTGAAGAAACCGCTGCTCCTCGCTGTATTCGCCTCCATCTGGGTCCTGCCTTGGGCGATTTATCTGAAGGTTAACTTTCCGGAGTCCCAGGGCTATCTGGGAATGACAAACCAGATCGCCAGAGGTGTCTATATTCCGGAGGGCGAAGTGGGCTCCTTCTGGCAGAATTTCTTCTATTATTTCCTTCAGAAGAACCCGGCCGGCTATCTGAAAAACCTGGAATATCTCCTTCTTCCCGGAGATTACATGAGGCAGTTGCCAATTTTCGAAAAATGGAGCCTCATCGGCTGGCTCGTTCTGATACTGATCGGAATCGGATTTGTGTTCGGGAGAAGGCCGGCGAACAGGAATCCCCTCTCGCTCTTGCGGAGCCTCGAGGTCCACGATTGGTACTTCCTGGGCTACGCTGCCACGCTATTCACCCTGCCCGGTTCCCCGGATCGATATCTCCTTCCCGTCCTGCCGTTTATCGTCTTTTACATTTTCAAGGGCGTGGAAAAGATCTGCAACCGATTTCCGGAATCCATCTCACGGTCCAAACGGTCTTCACGCAATCTGCCACCGGGCAGAGTCCTGGCAGTATTTCAGCGCCGGGTGTTGGTCAGGCACAGTCCCGTGTTTCTGGCATGCGTATTCCTGCTGCCGTCCCTGTTCGTGGATTTTGGAACCGTACGAGCGCGCCGGATGACGCCGGGCTATGGGAAGTACTGGAAGTCGTACTACGAGGCCAGCGTCTGGATGAGGGACAATACCCCTGCACAATGCCGGGTCACCACGCGGAAGCCGGGCCTTGTCTGGTTCTGGTCCGGGCGGGAGACGAATGGCTACCCTCGCGTCGAGGACCCCGTTGAAGCGCTCCGGGCGCTGATGAAATACGACTACATCCTGCTGGACAACATCCCGTTTTTCAAGGAAAAACTGAAGTACATTATACCTGCAATAAAAGCATATCCGAAACGCTTCACGGTGATACACACCACGGAAGCGCCCAAGACCTACGTGATTAAAATCAACAGGAACGGCCCGTAAAAACGGGCTGTTTCTTAGATGCCGGGGGGAGAGGTCGCGAAAAAGCGGGGAGAGGGTAGACGGAAGCCGGTAGATGAAATCTTCGCCCGATATTTTTTCTACTGCTTGCCTCCGGCACGAGAAGAAACCTCACAAGGCAGGCAATCTCTCCCGTCTAACGTCTCCCCTCTCACCAGGTGGCAGGGTGGGGTGTGGTCTTCTCCCCTCTCCCCTCTCCCCTCTCCCGTCTCCCCGCTTTTGGCTGACAGCTGACGGCAAGAAGAAAGCCCGGCGTGCATTCCCGCCGGGCTTTCTTCGTACGAATCGTCCTGGTGACCCGAACAGACGCGCGCCGCGCCTGCCTTCCTACTCAGGAGTCTTCATGGTCAGAAACAGGTTGTGCGTTCCCCGCCGGACGAAAAATGCTGCGTTTCGGCCCTTTTCGAGTTTGCGCATGGATGCCTTGAAATCGACCACGGTACGGACATCCCGTTCGAAATTCCCCTGGCGGACCTTGAAGATGATGTCTCCCCGCTCAAAGCGGGCTCTCGCGGCGCGGCTTCCGGCGGCCACGTCGGTCACGAGAATGCCGTCCATTCCGACTTCCAGGCCCCATCTTTCCGCCATTTCAGGGGTGATGTTGCTCACGGTGAGGCCATGGAACTCGGACTGTCCGGCCGGCGTCCTGGCCGTGGCTATGTCGCCGATCCGCGAGGGCTTTTCCCCCAGCTTGACCGGAAGCATGATTATCCTGTCCTTCCGGTGTATTTTCACCGTAACGGACTCCTCGGGTCGCTTTCGCGTAATCAGGCTCTGTACGTGGTTCGAACGATTGACCTCTTCGCCATCGATGGTCAGGATAATGTCTCCTTCCCTGAGCCCGGCGACGTCCGCGGGGGTGTCTGAATATACCTTGGAGATGAATACCCCTCGCGGGCGGTCCAGGCCGAACGCGTCGGCAAGACCCGCATCGACGGACCTCAGGCCTATGCCGAGAAAACCACGGCGGACGCCGCCATGCGCGACGATATCATCCATTATTTTCTTGGCCAGGTTGATCGGAATGGCGAAACCGTACCCGACAAACTGTCCGGTACTCGACGCGATGGCCGTGTTGACGCCGATGACGTCTCCGTCGAGGTTGATCAGCGCCCCGCCCGAGTTGCCGGGGTTGATGGCGGCATCGGTCTGGATGAAGTCATTGACTGCGAAACCTTCCCGATCGCGAATGACATCGAGGTTTCGGCCCAGCGCGCTGACGATGCCGGAGGTGACGGTCGACCGCAGGGCCAGCGGCGCGCCGACCGCCATGACCCACTCACCGATCTGGACCTCGTCGGAGTTGCCGATTGGGGCGGCCTGGAGGCCTTCCGCATCGATTTTGATGACCGCCACGTCCGTGAGTGAATCGGTGCCCACCAGCCGGGCTTCGAACTCCTCATTATTATTGAGGATCACGGTGATCTCGTCCGCTCGCCCCGCGACGTGGTGGTTGGTCAGAATATACCCGTCCGCGGTCACGATAATGCCGGAGCCGAGTCCCGGGCGTTCCTCCTGCCGTTCCCGGCCCCGCGGCATCCGAAAATAGGGATTGAAGAATTCAGGCATTCGCCGGGACCAGCCTCGGCCGGAAACGGTCTCTCTGGTGCTGATGGTGACTACAGTCGGCGTAACCCGCTCGGCAATGCTCGTAAAGGCCTTGTTGAGGTTCCGAAGCTGCTCGATGGCCTGGTCTTCGGAGGCGAATGCCGGCGTCGTGAATGCGCCGGCGACAATGCACAGGCCCATGAGAAGCGTCAGTTGCCGAAAGCGGATGGATTGTATCGACATCGGGAAGTGCCCCTTTCTACTGTGTTATGGTCTACATGAAGATTCGAGGATGACACCCTGGTTTACGGGTGTTAGACCCGAAAGGCGGGGCAAAGGTTCCGAAAAACGGGTAGAGGTAAGACGGTAGACGGGAGAAGAAACCCTTGCCGGTATGTTATTCCTTCTTGCCTTCGGCACGAGAGGAAACCTCACAGGGCAGGAAATCTCTACCCTCTCCCGGCTTACGTCTCCCCGCTTTTCTACAGCCCGTACTGCTGTATCTTCCTGTAAAGCGTGCGCTCGGGCAAGTCCAGCAGAACGGCCGCGCGTTTGCGGTGGCCGCCGGTGGCCCTGAGCGCCCGGACAATGGTCTCGCGTTCCACTTCACGGAGGGACTTGACGTCGTCGCCGGGAGGCGGCGCGGCGTCGGCTTCCGTGTATTCGACTTCCGCGACGCGGTCCGCGACAGGTGGGGCGCCCTGGGAATAGACGGGCAGGGAGGGCAGTCCGGCGGGGTTCTCCATCAGGTAGGCTTTGAGTTCCTTGATGTCTTTCGCGACCTCGAGGACGGCCCAGTACAGCAGGTCGCGTTGGGATTCCTCAGGCGTCTTTCCCACCTGGACGGGGAGGTTGGAAGCCGGAAGTCCCGATACCTGCGAAGGGTCCATGCCTTCAAGGTGTTGCGTGATTTCGGCCGGCCCGATTCTGCGGTTGACGGAAAGGACCATCAGCCGTTCGATCAGATTCCGGAGTTCGCGGATATTGCCCGGCCAGCGGTAGTTGAGCAGGATGTCCATCGCCCTCTCGTCCAGTTCGATGGGCGGTACGCCGTGTTCCTTCAGGTAAATCTGAATGAAGTGGTCCACCAGAATGGGAATGTCTTCCGGATGGCTCCGCAGCGGCGGCACCCGAAGCTCGACGACCTTGAGGCGGTGATAGAGGTCGCTTCGGAAGCGCCCCTGGCTGACGGCCTGCTCGAGGTCCTGGTTCGTTGCGGCGAGTACCCGCACGTCCACGGTGATCGGCTCCGTGCTTCCCAGGCGCGTGATCTCCCGGGTATCCAGCACGCGCAGCAGGCGGACCTGGGCCGCGAGGGTCATCTCGCCGATTTCATCAAGAAAGACGGTGCCGCCGTCCGCGGCCTCGAAGATGCCCTGCCTCCGGGTCCGCGCGTCCGTGAACGCGCCCTTTTCGTGGCCGAAGAGTTCGCTTTCCAGGAGGGTCTCGGGAATGGCCCCGCAGTTCACGGTAATGAGCCTCGCGTTGCCCCGGGCGCTGTACCGGTGCAGCGCCTGGACCACCATGTTCTTGCCGGAACCGCTCTCGCCGGTGATCAGTACGCTGACGGGCACCGGACCGATCTGACGGATGGTTTCCCTGATTCGCCGGATGGCTTCTGAATTGCCCAGCAGGTCCGTGTCCACGGCCGACACGGATTGGTCGGCGACCAGCTGCAGCGCCTGTCTGACCTGCTCGACGTCCATCGGCAGGTCCAGGATGGCCCGCGGTTCCAGACCCTGAAGCAGCGTACGGTCCTGGCGTTTTTCCGGCGTCAGGAAAACCAGGAGGGAAACGTCGCTTGAGCTCGCCGGCAGGGGGCAGTCCGGGTCCGATACCGCGCGCGCGAGGTTTGCCTCGTCCACGAGGACCAGGCCGACGTCTCCGCGCCTGAGCAGCTTCGGCACCGGTCCCACGCTATTGGTCAGAACGGTCTTCCATCCCTGTGCTTCCAGTTCCGAGCGCAGGGACTGGCCCATATCCGGATCGGCGGTTACGATCAGTGCGTCTTTTCCGTGTGCGTCGGCCATGGCGTTCAACCATGATTCGTAAGTCTTCGTGGACGTTAATTCGAAGAAGTGTTAGTTAATAAAGGCGATTAGAAGGCGGATTACCAGGATAAACCAGGTCACTTTACGTGAACCGAAAAATTGTCCTTCCGGACGACCTCAATACCCCGTTTTGCACCGGTACCTTCTGTGCTTTTTGTGGCCAATTTGACGGTGATCTTTTCTCAAGTTGAGGTTGATTGGGTAGATCGTATTCGTTTTCCGAATATGCCGGCCTTACTCCGCGGGCGTGTCGGATTCCTGGCTGCTGTCAAGCAGCGCCTTCAGCATTTCGATGCGTTTCCCGGCCTGCAGACCGAAGTCGCTGGCGGCGCCCTCCCGCCGCTGGATGTCCTTCAGTTCCCGGATCGCTTCATTATAGTTCCCCTGGGCTTCGTAACAGTTGGCGAGGCCGTCCTGTGCGCTCGCCAGCCATTGCGTGCTACCCTGAAACTGGTATTTGAGCTTGAGGTATTCCCGTTTCGCACGTTCGAAGTCTCCCAGGCCGAAATGGCTCTCGGCGAGCCAGTACTGGATGGTCGACCAGTCGTCTTCCTCGGCGTTTTTCAGCAACGGGGTCAGCCAGGCGATTGCCCGCCCGAACTCCTTGTTGTCGGACAGCATGATTCCGATTTCTATGCGGACGTCCGTTGCAAGGGGGTGTCCGGGATACTCCTGAACGAGCCGGTTGGCGTAGGCGATCGCCGTATCGAACAGTTTCAGGCGTCTGTACACCTTCATCAGCCTGGACAGCACCTTGGGCGTTTCTTCGGGAGTCAGGCCGGCCTCAAGCACGTTCCGGTAGGCCCTGGACGCCCTTTCGTAATCGCCCGAATCATAAAGGATATCGGCCAACGCCAGGGCCGCGGCAGGCCAGTGGCGGCTGCCTGAACGGGTCTTGACAAAGGCGGCGAGCGCCTCGCGGTAGGCTTCCTTCGGACCTTCCCTTTTAAGCGTCCTGACGCGATAGTACGCGGCTTCGGCCGCGGCCTCCCCGCCTGGATGTTTCCTGACCACACCCTCGAAAATCTGGCGGGCCTTCTTGAAATTGCCGGCGTTCAGATAATATCTGCCCTCTTCGTTCTGGAACCGGGCGAGCCATTCACGGCTGTTCGGGTAGGTCTTCTTGAATCCGCCCGATGCCTTCTTCGCCTCCTGCACCCGTTTGAGGCGGTACAGGCTGAGGACTTCGCGCCCCGCAACCGACTCGTCCCGCGCGTCCGCCGGTACCTGCGCGAGGGCCGCGAGCGCGCCCTGGTAGTCTTCGGTGTCGAACAGGAGGGAGGCGAGGGTCTTGCCCGCTACGGCCCTGAGCGGGCTCTCGGGATAATGTTCCGGGAACGCCTTGAAGGCCGACACGGCTTCGGATTTCCGCTCGAGTTTCGCCAGAAGCCGGGCCCTGGCATATGCAAAGCTGTCGGCGTAAGCGGCGTTCGGAAAAGCGTCCAGCAGGGCCTTGCAGGTTTCGATGGCTTCCGCCGCCTGTCCGTTTGCCTCGTAGGACCGCGCGAGCCGCCCTAAAGCGGGCCCGTCCGGCCCGAGTAACAGCAGTTCAACGCCGACGTCGATGGCGCGCCGGTAGTCACCGGCTCTGAAATAACTCTCGGCCAGCAGGTCCCGCGCGGACCGCGCCAGTTCGGGCGGTGCGGGGCCTGCGAGAAGCTCGGTCAGGTCGTCCGCCGCGCTGCGCGGGAACCCCCGGTCCAGGAGGATACGGCCGAGCTGGTACCTGGCGTGGCCCTCCAGATCGCTTTCCGGAAACTCGAAGAGGAAATCGCGCAGCGTCTCCTCGGCCGCCGCGTGGTCTTTCTTCAACGCCTGGCAGAGGCCGATGCCGTAGGCTGCCCGTTCCGCGGCCGGGCTCTCAGGATATGCCTGCCGGATGCCACGGTAGGTCGTCAGGGCGGTGTCGATCCATGCGGGCTGGATCCCGCCCAGTGTTCGCATGGCGTCGGCCATGGCCAGCAGCGCCCGGTCGAGGCGGTCGGAACTGGGGTAGTCCTCTTTGAATTCGCCATATACCGCCACTTTGCGCCGCGCCAGCGCCGAATCCGGGTCCGCCTCCCGGAATTCGGTTTCGATGCGCAGAAGGGCGGCATCGTCCGCGTACTCGCTTTCGGGATGTCCCGCTTCAACCTCCCGGAGCGCAGCGAAACCCCTGTCGAGCCAGACGGATGCCGTATCCGGCCGCCCCTGCAGCCCCGATTTCCGCGCCATTTTCAGGGCGCTCTCGCCAAGAAGCCAGGTTGCTTCGGCCGCGAACGCCTGCGGGGAATCCGTCGATAGCGCCGCGGCGAGTTTTTCGGCGGCCTCCGGATATTGCCTGCGGCCGTGAAGGAACCGGCCTAGAACGAACTGGGCGTACGGATCGGATGCGATTGCCGGGAGATTCGAAAGCAGCGCGGCGAGTTCGGCCGGCGGTATGCCGGTGGAATCGCGTCCGAATTCCCGCAGGTACCGGATGCGGTTCTGGGCTTCGGCGGCGCGCCTGTGGTATCTCTTCAGATAGGAATGGTACTCGCGAATGGCCGGGCCCGCCGGTCCGGTGCGATCCAGGATGCGGGCGATGCCGAACTGCGCCTCGCCGGCGACCGCGGCCTGGGCCGTTGCCACCAGGTCGCGGTAGGTCGCCAGCGCGAGGTCGTGCCACCCCAGGTCCTGTTCGTACGTGCGCCCGATCCTCAGCCGGGCCGATGCCCGGGCGCCGGGGGCTTCCATCCGCTCAGCGTAGGCCCGGTAGGCTCTCAATGCCCTCTGCGGGGCCCCCGCGGCGCGCCAGACGTCGCCCATCTCCGCGTACGCCTGAATGCCGGCTTCCGATTCCGGATAGAGTTCACGGAGACGGCGGAACGCGTTCTGCGCCTCCCGGTATTGACCGAGATCGGCGTGGGCGCGCCCCAGACCCAGCCAGGCGCGGTCCAGGTGGGGGCCGGCGGCATGGACGTTGATGAACTCGGTGAATAGCGCGAGCGCCTCGGTCGCGCGTCCAAGTTCGCGCCAGGCGTTGGCAAGGCCCAGTACCGCCTGCTGGCGGCCCTCGCTTTGTGGAAGGCTGTTCCTTGCGAGCCCGTAAATCTCGGCGGCCCTGGACCAGTTTCCCATGCTTTCGAACCAGGCGGCCTGCGCCAGGTAGGACGCTCCAGCCGCGGAACTGTGCGGGTAGGCCCTGCGCAGCCTGCCGAAGACCGCCTCCGCCTCTTTTGCGTCCTTCATGCCCAGCGCGATTTTGCCTGTTTGCAGCAGGGCGTCCGGGGCCCACTTGGAATCGGCCCCCGGCGCCGTTATCGTCCTGAACCGGTTCAGCGCCTGTTCGGGGCGTCCGGCGTCCAGAAGAACGAGCCCCCAGTTGAAGTTGGCTTCCGCTGCGAGGTCGGATTGCGGAAAATTCACGGCCAGCGCGCCGAACGCCTTCCCGGCGGCGTCCGGATCGTTCGCTTTTTGGAAGTTCATTCCCGATGCGAGGAGGTTCCTGGCGGCGTGTTTCCCCGCAGGGAAACGGTCGTGCGCTTCCCGGAAGGCCGCTCCCGCCATTGCGTATTCGGAAAGCCGTTCGAGCGCTACGGCCTTCCGCCGCATCACCGGGGCGGCTTCGAGGCCTCCGGGATAGCGCACGAGAAAGTCATCGTACGCTTCCACGGCCTGTCTGTACTGTTCGCCAAGAAAATGGGCCTCTCCCAGTTGATAGCGTGCCGACGGAAGCCGCGCGCTTGCGGGGTATCCGGCGATGAAGCGCCGGAACTCCTGCGCCGCATTGGCATAATCCCGGTTGTCGAAGAGCCGTTGCGCGAGTTCGAAACTCTCGCGCTCTCCTTCGGCGCCCTGTGCAGCAACCGGCGCGGACCAGGCAAACAGAACGCAGAGACCGATGGCCGAGGCCCGAAGGAAACGCGGCAACGGCGCGGGTGCATTGAAAATGCGTGAAATATCCATATTTTATAGAGGTTATGGATGATTGGGGTGTCGCGTGACAGACAATCTCAATTTATCGAATTTGCGGTGGGACGTCAACCCCTGACTTTGAACCCGCCGGCACGCGCACCGCATTCGGAACGTGCGTGGATCGGCTTCTATGCGTGAGGTTTTCCCGGCTGCCGTCGCCTGCAAGATTGGCAGACCCATTGGCCCGCCGCAGCGGTTTGGCGTTTGACAGAACCGCGCGGGGCGTTATCATGGGCGCGACCTACTCCCTGACCCCCTTCCTGAAGGAAGAAGGAAGAAGGAAGAAGGAAGAAGCGGCGGTAACTTTGACATCTGTCACTTCTGTAGTGGGACGCTCGCAAGATTCGAATGGAAGCGGATTGCTGAGGAGAGCGGAATACCGTGGCGTGCGGTGTCGTCTACCCGTTTCTGCGGGTTGGGGAGAGGGGTCCCCGGTAGCGAGGGCATCCTGCCCTCGGAACGCCGTCGTTGTGTTTGTAGGGGCACCCCTTGTGGGTGCCCGCCTTGTCGCTGTTTAATGGTTTCCCTTTGTGCCTTCGTGTCTCCGTGTGAGGCCGGTTTTCGTGGCTTGCTCCCTCTTACCTTTAGGAGAGAGGGCCGGGGAGAGAGGTCGTTGAGAGACGGGTAGACGGTAGAGGTGAGACGGTAGAAAAAATGCGGGTAGAGGGTAGAGGTAAGAGGGTAGACGGTAGAAGAAAGGCGGGTAGAGGTAAGAGGGTAGACGATAGAAGATATCTTTGCCCCACCTATTTTTCCTTCTTGCCTCCGGCACGAGAAGAATCCTTACAGGGCTGGAAATCTCTCCCGTCTCCCGTCTTGCGTCTCGCCAGGTGGTGGGGCGGGGTGTGGTTTTCTAACCTCTCCCGGCTCACGTCTCACCAGGTTTTCTTGGTGTCTCCGTGTGACGCCGATTTGCGAGGTATGTTGATTTGCATCCCGAAATCGAAATCGCGCCCGCAAAGCTGAACCTGGGCCTGAAGGTCCTTCGCCGCCGGAAGGACGGCTACCACGATATCGTCTCCGTTCTTCAAACGGTGGACCTGTGCGACCGCCTGACGTTCACGCCCGCCGCCGCCGGCGAGACGCTGGTCCGGTGCGATCATCCGGACGTCCCCGCGGGCCCGGAGAATCTCGTCTCCCGCGCCGTGGAGGTCCTCCGCCGCGAAACGGGCGCCAACCGGGGTGTGCGCGTGGACCTGGACAAACGCATTCCAACGGGCGCCGGTCTCGGCGGCGGGAGTTCCAACGCGGCCGCAACCCTGCGCGCGCTGGACCGGCTCTGGGGATTGCGCCTGGGTCCGGGACGATTGTCCGGTCTCGCCGCGGAACTCGGGTCCGACGTCCCGTTCTTCCTGACCGGCGGCACGGCGATCGCGACGGGGCGCGGCGAGCGGATCCGGCCGGTGGATTGGGAGGACGAATTCTGGTATGTGCTGGTGTATCCGGGGTTCCCGGTATCCACGGCCCGGGCGTACCAAAACGTGAGAATTGGCTTGACAGAATCAGGGGCGTATGGTACATTTCTGGACTTTGCGGAAAAATCCGGCCGGATCTGCGCGGGCCGATTGTTTGCCTGTCTGGAAAACGATTTTCTTCCGCTCGTGGAAGCCGCCGGCAGCGGCGTGGCGCCGATCCTTGAAGCGCTGGCCGCCTCGGGCGCGGTCGCCAGTTCGGTTTCGGGCAGCGGCTCCACGCTCTTCGGGGTTTTTCGCGAGGCCCGGGAGGCTTCGGCCGCGGTTCCTCGTGTGCGGGGCCGTGGGCGTCGTGTCTATCTGTGTCGCTACCGGCCGCGTCGATGAATAGATACAATTCGTAAAGGCGGGGAGAGGGTAGAGGGGAGACGGTAGAAAAAACGCGGGTAGAGGGTAGACGTAAGACGGTAGAAGAAATCCTTGCCAGCTGAGATATTCCTCCTTGCCTTTGGCACGATAAGAATCGTCACAAGGCAGGTAATCTCTCCCGTCTCCCGGCTCACGTCTCACCATGTGGCGGGCGGGGTTTGGTTCTCTACCCTCTCCCGGCTCACGTCTCACCAGGTGGTGGGGTGTGGTCCTCTAACGTCTTACGTCTCACCGTTTGGTGATGCCGGGTCGTCTAAGGGTAAGACAGCGGCCTTTGGAGCCGTTTATCGGGGTTCGAATCCCTGCCCGGCAGTATATTAATGATAAAATGGAACAGCTTTTGGGGAGGTTCTGTAAATGGCTGGCAATGACGGTGTAAGTTTGCAGGCCGCGGTACGCACCGGAACCGGTAAGGGCGACGCGAGGCGCATGCGGCGTACCGGGAGGATTCCGGCGGTCGTCTATGGCGACAGGAGCGCGCCGGTCGCCTGCTCGGTCGACGCGAAGGAGTTGTCAACGGTCCTTCACGAGCATGGTCGGAATTCGCTTCTGTCCCTGGTTGTGGGCAACGGAGAAGAGCAGTCCGAGGACACCGCCATCGTCAAGGAGCTTCAGCGCCATCCCGTGGACGGGCATCTCCTCCACGCGGATTTCTACCGGATCTCGCTCACCCAGAAAATCGTCGTCGAAGTCCGTGTCGAATCCGAAGGCATACCGGCCGGCGTCCGCACGGAGGGCGGTATACTGGAGCAATTGCTGCACCAGTTGGAGGTGTCGTGTCTGCCCGCCGAGATCCCTGAAAGTATAAACTTCGACGTTACGAATCTGGATATAGGCGACTCTGTGCACGTTTCAGATCTGAGTGTCACGGGCGACGTGGAGATCGTCACCGACGGCGACAGATCCGTGTTCGTGGTGGTCCCGCCGTCCATTGCCCAGGTCGAAGAGGAAGAGGAAGAGGTGCTCGAGGAAGACGAAGAGATGCAGGAGCCCGAGGTCATCGAACGCGGCAAGAGGGACGAGGAGGAAGAGGAGGAATAGCGGTGGGGAGACGGTAGAAAAAATGCGGGTAGAGGTAAGACGTTAGACGGTAGATGATATCCTTGCCCGGTGTGTTTTTCCTTTCTGCCACCGGCACGAATAGAATCCTTACAAGGCTGGAAATCTCTCCCCTCTTACGTCTTACGTCTACCCGCCTTTGGAGGTTTTCCGTGAAGGTTGTCGTGGGTCTGGGCAACCCGGGTTCCGAATACGCTCATACCCGCCACAACCTGGGTTATCGGGTGGTGGATCTGCTGGCGGAAAGGCTGAAGGGAACCTGGTCGGAAGGCGCCTGGTATTTTTTTTGCCGGATCGCGAAGGGATCCGGCGCGTTGTTGCTGGTGAAACCCGTTACCTTCATGAATCGCAGCGGCGTTGCGGTTGCGGATGTTCAGGATCGGTTCGACGTCGATATCGGGGACGTCCTGGTGGTTGCGGATGACGTTCACCTGGATCTGGGCCGGATCCGGCTGCGGCGCCGGGGCAGCGACGGGGGCCACAATGGCCTGGGATCGATTATCGACCTCGCAGGTTCCGCGGCGTTTCCCAGATTGCGAGTGGGCATCGGCGCGCCGCCCGATGGCGCGGACCGGGTCGAACACGTCCTCAGCCGGTTCGAAGACGATGAGTGGGACGCGGTGGACGCGGGGATCCGCGAAGCCGCCGGCGGCGTGGAATGCTGGATGGAATGCGGAATCGACGAGGCGATGAATAGGTACAATTCGTAAAAGCGGGGAGACGGTAAAAAAAATGCGGGTAGAGGTAAGAGGGTAGACGGTAGAAGAAATGCGGGTAGAGGTGAGAGGGTAGACGGGAGAAGAAGCCCTTGCCCTATATTCTAATCCTTCTTGCCTCCGGCACGAGAGGAAACCTCACAGGGCAGGAAATCTCTAACGTCTCACGTCTTGCGTCTCACCAGGTGGTGGGGCGGGGTGTGGTTTTCTAACCTCTCCCGGCTTACGTCTCACCAGGTGGTGGGCCGGGGTGGGATCCTCTCCCGTCTAACGTCTTCCGTCTCCCCGATTTCTGGAGGGTTTTATGTTCTGGACGCCAATATTTGGGATCGCCGGGTTGCTGGTCGCCGGCCTGGTGTACATCCTGATTACCCGTAAACCGGCCGGTACGGACCGGATGCGGGAGATTTCGGATGCCATCCACGAAGGCGCCATGGCGTTTCTGAAGCGCGAATACGTCGTGCTTGCGATCTTCGTCGTGGCGGTATTCATCCTGCTTTCGATCGGCATCAGGCCCTTCAGCACGGCCTTCGCCTTTCTGGCCGGCGCAATCTGTTCGATATGCGCCGGTTTTTTCGGGATGAAAGCAGCCACCAAGGCCAACGTGCGCACCGCGTATGCCGCCAACCAGGAGGGGCAGGCAACCGCGCTGAGCGTGGCGTTTTCCGGCGGAACGGTGATGGGCCTCTCCGTGGCCAGCCTGGGCCTGCTGGGTGTGGGCGTGCTGTTCCTTCTGTACGGTAACGCGGAACAGGCGGTGATCATCAACGGGTTCGCGATGGGCGCCAGTTCGATTGCCCTCTTTGCGCGCGTGGGCGGCGGAATCTATACCAAAACGGCCGACGTGGGCGCCGATCTCGTCGGCAAGGTGGAGGCCGGCATTCCCGAGGACGATCCGCGAAACCCCGCGGCGCTCGCCGATTTCGTGGGCGACAACGTGGGCGACGTGGCCGGGATGGGGGCCGACATCTTCGAGTCTTACGTCGGATCCATCGTGGCGACCATCGCCATTGCGGCCACGGCGGCGCCGGCGCTGATACCCACGCTGGCCGGCAGTTCCGTATTTGACGTCGAGGTCGTGAAGCTGACGGCCATGCAGCTGCCGCTCATCGTGGCCACCATCGGCCTGGTGGCGTCGCTGATCGGCGTGCTGGCGATGCAGGTCCTGCAGCGCTTCAGTCCCGCGGCCGCCCTCCGCTACGCTTCTTTCGTGGCCGCGGGCGTCATGTTCGCCGGCAGCTATTTCGCGGTGGACGGCATGGGCCTCTCCGAGGGCGTGTTCTGGGCGATCCTGCTGGGCGGTCTCACCGGCATTCTGATCGGCCTTCTCACCGAATACTACACCGGCGGCCCACCGGTAGGAAAAGTGGCCGAATCGTCTGAAACCGGCCCCGCCACCAATATCATCTCGGGCCTGGCCATCGGCATGCAGAGCACCTTTCTGCCCGTACTGTGCATCTGCGCCGCCATCGGGTTCGCCTATCACTTCGCCGGACTATACGGCATCGGCATCGCGGCCGTGGGAATGCTGGCAACCGTGGGCATCACCATGGCCGTCGACGCGTACGGGCCCATCGCGGACAACGCGGGCGGCATTTCCGAAATGGCCGAACTCGGGCCGGAGACCAGGAAGATTACCGACGGCCTGGACGCGCTGGGCAATACCACGGCGGCCATCGGCAAGGGCTTCGCCATCGGTTCGGCCGCCCTCACGGCCCTGGCCCTGTTCTCCGCCTATGCGTCGACCGTGAAGCTGGAGGTGATCAACCTCACCTCGCCGATGGTGGTAATCGGCCTGTTCATCGGCGGCTCCATCCCGTTCCTCGTGGCCGCGCAGACCATGACCTCGGTGGGACGGGCGGCATTCAGGATGGTGGAAGAGGTCCGCCGGCAGTTCCGGGAGATCCCCGGATTGATGGAAGGCACCGGCAAACCCGACACACGGCGCTGCGTGGATATCAGTACGGTCGCGGCCCTGCGGGAAATGGTGCCGCCCGGGATCGTTGCCGTGCTCACGCCCGTCCTGGTCGGATTCATCCTCGGCAAGGAAGCGCTCGGCGGCATGCTGGCCGGGGCGCTGTTGAGCGGCATGCTCATGGCGCTGATGATGGCCAACAGCGGCGGCGTGCTGGACAACGGCAAGAAGCACATCGAAGAGGGCAATTTCGGAGGCAAGGGCTCCGACGCCCACAAGGCCGCGGTCGTCGGCGACACCGTGGGCGATCCGCTGAAGGACACCTCCGGCCCCTCGCTGAACATATTGATCAAGCTCATGTCCGTTGTCTCGCTGGTTCTGGCGCCATTGTTAATCGATTGATTCAACAAAAGGAAGAAGGAAAAAGGAAGAAAGAAGAAGTGGCGGTAACTTTGTCGTCTATCACTTCTTCCTGCAACGACATTGTATTTGTAGGGGCGACCCTTGTGGTCGCCCGCCTTTTCGCTTTTGTCTGACCACTGATAGCTGTTTTCCCAATTACCCCGCTCGCGCGCGCCCGGTCGGGCTGCCCGCGGGCCACTTGTCCAGGGGGAGGTTCCATGTCCAGACGTTACGAACTCACGCTCATTGTCAACCCGCAGGCGCCCGATGGCACGGTCGACGATCTCGTCGCGCGCTTCGATCGCCTCGTTTCCGAAGGCGGCGGCCGCTCGGTGGAGGTGGATCGCTGGGGCAACCGCAAGCTTGCCTACGATATCGGCAAGCAGAACCGCGGAGACTATACGTTCGTCCGGTTCGAGGCTCCGCCGGAGGCCCTTCCCGAAATCGACCGCGTACTCAAGCTGGATGAGTCCCTACTGCGGCACCTGGTGGTTCTGGACGAAACCCCGGTGGAGGAAGAACCGGAAGAGGTCGAGGATGACGAAGCGGATGGCGGCGAAGAGGAAGAGGAAGACGAAAGCGGCGTCGAGAACGAGGAGGGAGCATGAACCGGTCCACGGTGAAGGTTTGCAGATTTTGCGAAGACAAGGCGTTGACGATAGACTATAAGGACGTACGGCTGATGCAGCGGTTCGTCACGGACCGCGGAAAGATCATTCCCCGGCGCGTATCGGGAACGTGCGCCCGGCACCAGCGCAGCCTCACCCGGCACCTGAAACGCGCCCGCCAGATCGCGCTGTTGCCTTTTGCAACGGACAGCATGTCGTAAAGGCGGTGAGACGGTAGAAGAAAGGCGGGAAGAGGTAAGACGGTAGAGGGTAGAGATTTCCTGCCTTGTGCGGCTTCTTTTCGTGCCGGAGGCAAGGAGGGATAAGATAGCCGGCGAGGACATCTTCTCCCGTCTTACGTCTCCCGTCTACCCGGTTTTTTCCCCCTCTCCCGGCTCACGTCTCACCAGGAGGTGGGGTGTGGTGTGGTCTTCTCCCCTCTTACGTCTTTCGTCTAACCTCGGGAAGACTTGGGAGAAAGAACCTCGCTGCCTGGTCCCGTGGCGGGTCAAAAAGGATAGACCCAAGACACAATGATGGAACTCAGCCACAAGAAGCTTGTAGTATGGCAAAAGAGCATTGATCTGGTTAACGAGATTTATACCCTGACCGCTGAATTCCCCTCCACCGAGCTTTTTGGCATTACCAGCCAGTTGCGACGATCTGCTGTCTCAATACCGTCCAACATCGCCGAAGGATCAGCGAGATCTTCGAATTCTGAACGTAGAAGATTTCTCGAAATAGCCAGGAGTTCGTTGGTTGAGTTGGATACTCAGCTTGAAATTGCACTAAACCTCCAATTGTGTTCGGAGGATGACGTTCAGTCAATAACAGAAACAATGAACCGAATGTTTGGTTTGCTGTCAGGATTGATTAGCAAAGTTTCACGTTAACCCAGGCGGATAACTTAGCCATTGTTTTTACATCTTTTAAGCCGATAGGGCACTCATATCATCTCCCGTCTTACGTCTTACGTCTACCCTCTTTCAATTACTAACGCAAACAGCCATTTGGCCAATGCGCAGATGGAAAGGGAACCACTATGAAAATCATTCTTACCGAAACACTGGACAACCTGGGCGATGCCGGGTCCGTCGTGGACGTGAAGGACGGGTACGCCAGGAACTTCCTCCTCCCCCGGAATCTGGCCCTCGTCGCCAGCAGGGGTAATATGAAGGTCTACGAGGAGCTCAAGCGCCAGAAGGAGGCCCGCCACAACCGCGCCCAGCGCGACGCCGTGGCGCTGTCGAAGAAGCTCGAAAAGGCATCCTGCACCATACCGGTTGCGGTGGGCAAGGAAGACCATATTTTCGGCTCCGTGACCACGCAGCACATTTCCGAGCATCTCGTCGAGCAGGGCTTCGAGATCGACCGGCGGTTGATCGAGCTAGAGGAACCCATCCGCGCTCTCGGCGTCTACGACGTCTCCATCCGGCTTCACGCCGACGTCAGCGCCACAGTGAAGGTGTGGGTTGTGAAGGAATAGCCGGCCGAAAGGCGGGTAGAGGTAAGACGGTAGAAAAAAGGCGGGGAGACGGGAGAGGTGAGACGGGAGAAGAAATCCTCGCCCGGTATGTTTTTCCTCCTTGCCTTCGGCACGAAATGTATCCTCTCAAGGCAGGTAATCTCTCCCGTCTAACGTCTCCCCTCTCACCTCTGCCCGCCATTAGCCTCTTTCTTTCACCCAATTGAACGAAAAGTTCCATCCTCCTTCGTATCTCGCCTCCCGATGCCTCACGCCATGAATCTCCCTGATGGCTGAGGCATCTTTCGTATCTGCCGCAGCGTTTCTGTCCCGACTCCCCGCCATATCGCCTTCCAGCGCAGCGTCGACGCAGGTTTCCGCAACCGCGGCGTCAACGTCTCCCGCATCCCCGTCTCGCCCAACTCACGTTGTCATCCTTCCCGCGTCACCCGTCCCGGCGTTCCGCCATCCGCTGGCATGCATTTTGCCGTACTTGCCGCCGACTGAGGTTCGGTCGCCGCAAGGCGGGTTAACGGGAACGGTCTGATTCACACGGAGGTTGGCGATGGCGCTGCGCAGGGTTCTGGGTCCGGTTCTGGCGTTCCAGATGGTTGTTGGCTTTGTCCGCGTCGCGTGGCCGCAGGAAGTCGCGGACACGAAGGGTATCGCAATTCGCGTCGACAAACCTGCCGCCGGTACGTGGGTTGGAATCGACGACCGGATCGAAATCCGCATTCTGACGTACGATGGCATTCTCGACCACGGCTTCCGCGTCTCGGTGGTTGACGCAACGCTCGACGACGACGACGTCGGCGCCACGCCCGGCGGGACCGACGACGACGATGGGTTTATCTATTACAATATATATATACCCGATTCCGCTGATCCGCCGGACGGCGTCACGTTTGGCGACGGCGAGGCATCAGGTGTCGATACGTTCCGTATTTCCATAACCGTATCCCCGCAAGCTGCAGCCTTTGGGTCGAAAGACAACCGGGCGGTGAAGGTTGTGGTCGACCTCGACGCGATCACGACCGGTAACGAATTGAACAACCTGATGAACGACAGGAAGATCACTCCCGCGTCCTCGGGTTTCGGCGCCAGCAGGGTCGGCGACGGGGTGCGGTTCGGCATCGACGCCAATCGCCCGGTCCACACGGGCGCGTTCACGTCGTTCTCCGTTGTAACGGAAGACCTGGGTGTCGATACCACGGAGGCCGGGCTGATTGAACGCGTGAGGTTCGGAATTGGAGACGAAATCCGGATCAGACTCGATCTCAACACCGGCCATGTGATCAATTCGGGAGCGTACGGCATTCGGGCGGGAATCGTGGAGGAAGACTCTGCGTTTTCCACGGCGCCGGTTTCCTTTGAGATTCTCGGAGACAGGTTATACAGCGCGAACCTGCGGGCTTCGAAGGAACTTGAGGAAGGCGATTTTGCCGATAACCGGCGGGTACGCGTCGAAGCCTACCTCGTGGATCCCGCCGGAAACCTGGGCGGCACTTCGATGGATGCTCCGACCGCATCTCCCGTCAGTGCCGGGCACGGAATGGCCGGTGTCTTCGATCCCAACGGTGTGGAATGGATCGCGGACGCGACCCGGCCGCGGATTGCGATCGTCCACCCCCATCCGGACAACATGGATGACCGGATCTCGGCGGCCGTCACGCAAACGCTTTCGGGTTATATACCCCTGCCAGGCGAGGAACAGGGTGTTCAAACCAACCGCAGGTTGAAGCCGCTTGAGTTTGAACTCAGCGAAGTTCCTGACTCGATCAGGATCACCCATGGAGACAGCACCCACGGCATTGGCAGCGTCGCTATCGATGACGCAGGCGCACCCGATGAGGGTATGGCGCCAACCGGCAGCGATTCCACTGCCGTGCTCGGTCTTCCCTGGAAATACGGCAGGGCCGGCGGGAAACGGGCAGACCTGACGATCGAGGTCTGGGACAGCCTCGGGAACATGTCCTCGATGGAATTGAAGGGCATCTGGTACGATGAGAAGGCGCCGGTGATCGGTGAGCTGTTCCCATCCGCTGCCGCCGCGCCCAGAGACGCGGACAACGGCGGCGAGCCCACCATCAACCTGGCCACCCGAAATCCGGTCTTCACCATCGACGAGGCGTTGGATTCCCTTTCCATCCGTTACGTCGAGACCGGCGGCGGCGCGGCCGTCGTACAGCGTTTCGGCCCGGGCAACCGCCGGCTGGAGTCCACCGGCGTACTTGCGAGCTGGCCGGTGGACGATACGAGATTCCTGGACCGGACCCGGTACGACCTGCAGATTCTGGCGATCGACCTCGCCGGCAACGCCAGCGTGACCGACGGCGGGACGCTCACGTTCACCAGGGGCTTCCTGAATCCGAACGCCGACGTATTCAAGGTCGCCGCCGCGCCGGATCAGGCGGACTCCGTGGTTGCCGGTCAGGAATTCTCGGTGCGGATTACCGCGCTGGACACCTCACTGACCCGCAACGAGGAAACCGACGTTCCCGCAGTGACCTATCATCGGGTTGCGGCGTTGGCGGTCATCGTTTCGGGAGACCAGGCCCGCGCGCTCGCCGGCGTGAGCTTCAGCGGGGCCGGCGTAACCGATGCGCCGGACTATTCCCTCCCCGCCGACCTGGCCGGCGCGGGCATGGTGGCGAGAGCCGCCGTTCTGGACGGCGACGGATGGAACGCGGGCCGGCGTGACGTCAGTTTCACATCGACAAAACCGCTCAGAAACGTCACCGTGATGGCCGAGGCGGGATTCAGCGACCCGGTCACCGGCACCGACTCCCTGGCAACGGCGGGGTGGCTCGATGGCCTCGTACACGTCGGCGCCTCCGAAATGTCCCGGTTTGTGGTAACGGCCATCGAGGGCCGCGACGCTACAGGCGCCGTTTCCGGCGCGTTTACGGTCCGTGTGGTTCCCGCGGACGAGTTCGGCAACCCGAGTATGAAGATCGATCCAACGCCCGATTCGGCGACGTATGAATCGGTGGCCGTTGCGTTCGCTTCCAGCAACGCCGCGGTAACCGTGCCCTTCGGCCGGCAGGAAGTAACGGCTGGCGGCGCCGATTTCGGCGCGGTGGCCGCCGATCTGGAAGGCAGCGCCACGATCGCCGTGCGCACGGTCGACCGGGACCTGGTCACCGGTACGGGCGGCGATGCCGTGACCGGCGCGCTGACGGGCAGCGTGACGGTGAGTTTCGCGCATGGGGGCGGTCCCGGATCGGCGCCGGGCGCCCCGGCCGCGCCCGCGAACATCGTGGTCGCGGACTATCTTGGCGCGGACGGTCAGGGCGATCAGGGCGGCATGGTGCTGATCGGCTTTCCGAAACCCGCGCGGAACGGCGCCGTGATTCGCTATCTGATCGAAAGGGAAGTCGAGACGACGCTCAAGGGGTACGATGAGGAAGGAAACGAAGTCCACGGCGAAGTGCCCGGTAAAGTGTGGATGCACTGGGCGAGCATCGTCCCGGCCGCGGACAGCGGCGGTGAAACCGGTGACCCGGGAGGGGCCTTGCTGCGCGCCGTGATCCCCGCGCTGGACAACGCGGCCACCCGCTGGGGCGTCAGGTCCGTGGGGGGCGGAGGCAGGTCGGATGCGGCCGCGCCCGGCAAGCGCGTCTTTACGAGGGAGAGCGTACAGCGGACGCTACGGCTGCTGGGTATCCCGCACGAACCGGTCCGGTCGGTCGAGGAACCGATGGACGGGTCCGTCGCGCCCGAAGACGTCGCCGGGTCCGTCGTCGGCGATCGGAGGGACCTGGTCTTTGTTCCCGTTCGTCCCAACGCGGGCGCACTGGCGGGCAGCGCCCCGGTTCCGAAGCATCTCCGGACGTCCACCGGGGGCGGCGGCCTGCTGGTATCCGCCCGCACGGTTACGGAGGCGCCGGCCGGCGCCGTGGACAATATTCCTCCCGCCCCGGTTACCGGCGTCAGCGGCGAAGGCGCCGGCGGTGTGGTACTGCGGTGGACGGCTTCGGCCGATGACCGGACGGTCGGATTCTGGCCCTTTCGGGGTTACAGCATTCCGGTCCCGGGTGTGAAGGGCTACAGGGTGATGCGGGGCGCGACAGCGGATGACCTCGAGGAGATCGCCGCGCTGCCTCCGGGTTCCACGGGGTTCGCGGACGAGCACCTGCCGGACAGCGTGGCGTCTCTGGCCTATCGCATCGACGCGTTTGACGACGACAACGTCACGCCCGGTCAATTGGTCACCGTGGACAACATCTCCGTCCGCGCGAAGTTCGTGGACGCCGCGGGCGATCCGGTTTACCTCATCGTGCTTCCGTCCGGCGGCGGCACCCTCGAGCTTGACTTCGAGGACGTCGTCGCATTCGCGAGCGCCTTCGGCGCCCGGAGGGGCGACGCGGCCTACAACCCGCAGGCCGACGTGAATGACGACGGGGTCGTGGACTTTTCCGACTACGCAACCGTGGCGGCATCGTTCGGACGCACGGCCGTACCGCCTGCCGGCGGCAAGCTCGCCGTCGCCGCGCGCCGTGCCGGCGTGAACGCCAACGTGGAGATGACGCTCGAGCTGGCCGGCGAGATGGCGCCTCCCGGCGGGACGATCTCGATGACCGTGTCCACGGCCAACGCCAGGCGGCTGAACGGCTACGGTCTGGAGCTGCTGTATGACGCCGGGAAGTTCGAGTTCGTCACGGTCGCTCCGGCGGAAGGCGACCTGCTGAAGTCGACGGGCGGCGGGACGCCGCTGTTCGGGAACTGGCCGGATGAAGGCCGGGTCCCGGTGGCCAACGCCATTGTCGGATCGGGATCGGTCAGCGGCGGGGGACCGCTGGCGACCTTCACGTTCCGGGTCCTCGGGGCGTTCGAGGAGGTCGCCCGCTTCGAGATCGCGCGGGGCGTGGTGTTCGACGCGGATCGGCTGAGGAACCCGGTGGCGGCGTCGGGCGCGCTGGAGGTGCGGAGCCCACCGGCGGAGTTCGCGCTGCACCGGAACTATCCGAACCCGTTCAACCCTCAGACGAGCATACCGTATGATCTGGCCGAAGGCGGGGACGTGATCCTGAGGATCTACAACCTGCTGGGCCAGGAGGTGCGCACGCTCGTGCGCGAACGCCAGGCGCCCGGCCGCTATACGGTGCAATGGAGCGGAACGGACAACCGCGGCGCACCCGTCTCGAGCGGCGTCTACTTCTACCAGGTCATCGTCGCCAACGGGTTCCAGGATACCCGGCGGTTGATCCTGATCCGGTGACCCCGGCCGTATGGCGTCTATTTGCGTTTACACATAATATCTCCACAGGCTGTAGCCTGAATTTCTTTCTTCCCGTCCCTTCGTGCAATTCGCAGTTGTGGTGTTGCCTCAATGCCTTTTTTCGTGTAAATTCGTAATTAAGGTGTCGCCTGGATGGACGAGAGAGAATCTGTATGGAGCGTAACGGACAGGAGCATATTTTCGTTACTGTTCGTGGCATTCTTCATCGGTGGCGGAATTCTGCGATCTTCCAGTCGCGATGATTTTCAATTGAATTTTACCATCGTGGCGGACGCAGGGGCTATCGGGCTTTTTGCTGTGACAGCTTCATTCTTCGTATTGGAGGTGAAAGACGTTATGCTGGGCGTACACGAGGCGGTTAAACAGTGGAATCTCAAACGGGGACTTCGACGGGGCCGTGAAGAAGGTCGGAATGAACGCGACCAAATGTTCCGGAAGTGGTTTTCCGAGGAGAAGGCCAAGGGGAGCGAGGGATTCAGGGAGCCGCCGCCGTTCCTCCACAACCGATCCCCGGATTAAAATGACTCGCTTTTTCATTCAGACGCGAAAGCCGGGACAGTCTCTGCCGCGGCTTTTTTTGTCGTCACCTCAAAGCCTTTTTCGCGTATTTTCGCGCCTCCGCGTCTCCGTGTGAGTCCGCATGTTTATCCACCCCCTCATTCATCTTCCCTCTGATCAAAGCACATATAAGACATCGATAAAGCAACGCCCGCTTTCCCCTCCCCCGTCCCCGGACCTACCCCCTGGCCCCCTTCTCGAAGGAAGGGGGAACGGTGATGGGTTGATGTCCTGGGCTGGCAAACCTGCCGGGCTGGCGATTTCCTTTCAATGATAGTGTCCATAGATGACCGGCACGCGACAGCTGGTTCTCCACCCCCTCTCCTCACAGGAGAGGGGGCTTGGGGGGAGAGGTCTGTGGGGGTGTGGGCGAAGGGGTTGTCTTTGACTTTGCCTCTGACTCTTAGCTGACAGCTGATAGCTGATAGCTGTTTTGAGAGGTCTGTGGGGGTGTGGGTGGAGGGGTTGCCCTTGACTCTGCCTTTCGCTCTTGGCTGACGGCTGATAGCTGACAGCTATTTTGAGAGGTCTGCGTCTTTCGCGGCCGTGTGTACTAAAACGCTGACGTCAACTGATTCGGTTTGGCTTTTATCTGACAGCTGACGGCTGATAGCTGATAGCTATTTTGAGAGGTCTGCGGGGTGACGGGGAGGGCTTGCCTTTGACTTTGGTTCTTGCCTTAAGCTGCCTTTGATTCTCGCCTTTGGTTTTAGCTGACAGCTGATAGCTGACAGCTAAAAGCGAATAGGCTTGATGGGATTCACTTCCGACGACAACAGATCATCGATGGCTTTATTGTTGACTTCTACTGCCACTCGGTCGGATTGGTCGGTGACTTCGGTCACAGAGGGTTTATTTACTCACAGGTACAGTGTATAACAGGAAAGCCGCCGGACCTCGAACCGGCGGCTTTTTTGGTTTGGGATGGAGACGGGTTAGAAGGAGCAGTCGCGGGCATCGTACTCCCTTTACGTGTCAGAAGCGTTGACATATCAGGGATCGGTAAAGCGGATACCCCAATTGGGCGGAGGAACGGGAGCGTCAGGGTAGAGTTCTCGCATCAGCCTGGTAAACGTGCCGCCGGTAATTGTCGGGGCATACTCCCGCCAGGTGCGTACGGTCGGCTGGTTTGTATTGCGACGCAGCACGCGGATGTTGTCGAATGTTCTTTCTACAGAGTAGCCGGAAATGTAAGTGGCCGGGTCTGCCGACACAATGTGGCTGACCGAGGCTTCGATCTCTTTCACCTCGATCCGTTCCGGATCCGCGTAGACGAGGCGCCCGGTAATGGCGTCGTAGAACGGTATCGCGCGATGCAGATAGTAATAGCCGGGGGATTGGTAGTAGGGGCGGTCGACCAGCCATACGCCGGAGACTCCGGTCGCGCCTGAGAGATACCGGAACGCAGCGAAAATCGGATCCTGATTGCGCAGAAAGCCGACGATTCCGGTCTCATTTGAATAGCCCCGATACACTCTGGCCTGGTACGGGAGCGCGTTCAGGATGCCGGCCAGGGAAATCGCAGTCAGGGACGTCGCAAGCGCGAGGGAAATCGGTCTTGAGGCTTTGCGCAATCTGCCCTGGCTGGCTCGCGACGCGAGCCATACCCCGACATCCGCGCCGATCATCAGCCAGAGCGGAGTCACGACAAAGATAAAACGATACTCCTTGTGGGTCTGTGTAGAATGAAACAGGAGCGTCAGAGTGATGAGACACAACAGGAGTCCGTAACGCCGTACGTCGCGCAGTGCCGCCAGGACGCACAGTGCCGCCAGCCCCATACTTGCGATCGTGAGCCAATAGAGGAACTGCCATGCCGGGCTTTCGCCGGCGCGCAGGGCGCCAAGGGCAAGGTTAAGGCGGATATTGGAAATGTAGGAATGAAACAGCCCGCTATCCCATGTAATCGCGTCGAATATTCCCACGCCGACAAGCGTCGCGGCCGCGGCGGCCACCAGCTGTATCTTCTTCCGGGTGCGCAAAAAGAACAGACCGAGGACCAGCAGGGCCAACGGGGCATACTGCACTCTGGTCGCCGCCACCAATACGGCCAGCAGAGCCGCCGTCAGTCCCAGCCGAAGTTTATCCGACGCTGGCCGCACACAGAGTGCGAGCAAGGATACCAGCAGGGCTGTGGCGACGAACTCGGTCATTGGCTTATGGGCAAAGCCTGCAAGCTCGTACCAGAAAGCACCCATTATCAACGCGATCCGCGCCGGGATCTCGCCAAAGTGCCGCCGGGCGAAAAAATACATGCCCGCCGGGATGAGCAGGGAGATCGCGCAAAACAGGAGCTTGACACCGCCGACGTACCAGGATGGCTGACCGAAACCGCCGACGTCGAACAGCTTCAGGACACACGCGACCAACCCGGACACAAGCCACGAGCGCGCGCCGTAGAAGTACTCCCAATAGGTTACGCCGTTGCCGAAGACCAGGCGATGCGCAGGCTCGAGGTACTGCATGACCTCGTCGGGGTGCAGGACGAAGTCGCCGGAGAGGGCAATGGCCGCCCGTGCGACAAAGGCCAGAGCGAGCACCGGCAGCGTAAACTTCCACGGACGTTCGTCGGGCGATTGGAGATGTAGCAGACGGTCGGACAAGCCGTCCAGCGTCGAGCGCAGACGTATTGACCAGGGCAGCGACCGGTTGCGCCTGTCTCGACTTGGGTGGGTGCCGCGCCTGTGCCCTTGAGATTCATTGCGCTTTGACAAAGGCTGTCTCCTGGCATGATCCATATGTAATGCCGGGGATGGCAGCTTCAGGTAGGAGGAACAGCTTCCGGGTGACTCAAGAAGCGAAAGGGAATCGTGTTATTGACGGGTGTGGCGCGACCGGGGCGATTCTGTAGCGACTGCCGGCAACATCGTGTTTCCGGGTTGAAGCCTGCTTCTACCGGCTTGCGATAGAGACGCGGGACAGACACACCCCGGACTTCCCCGTCAGCTTCCGCCCGGTTCGTTGTGGCAAGGCTCTTTGGATAACGATAATACAATGCGTTTCGTTGGGAAACTACCAATTCTGGTGTTATTCAGACAGGAAGGAAGAGGGGACTCTGAACGGCCGGATTGGCTGGCGGCGTTTCGTACGAGAAAAACCGGCCGGATGGTATCGTGGACCACCCATTGAATTTCCACCCCCTCTCCTCACAGGAGAGAGGGCCGGGGAGAGAGGTCGGATAAAGGCGGTGAGAGGGAAGAGGGTAGACGGTAGAAGATATCTTTGCCCCACCTATTTTTCCTTCTTGCATCCGGCACGAGAAGAATCCTTACAGGGCTGGAAATCTCTCCCGTCTCACGTTTTGCGTCTCACCAGGTGGTGGGGCGGGGTGTGGTTTTCTACCCTCTCCCGGCTTACGTCTACCCGTTTTTTGGGGGGCCGGGGAGAGAGGTCGGATAAAGGCGGTGAGAGGGAAGAGGGTAGACGGTAGAAGAAGCCCTTGCCCGGCAGGTCACTCCTTCTTGCCTTCGGCACGAAAAGAATCCTCACGAGGCAGGACATCTCTAACCTCTCCCGGCTTACGTCTCACCAGGTGGTGGGCTGTGGTGCGGTACTCTACCCTCTCCCCGCTTTTTTTCCCTTGATTTTCCTCCGCACTTCGTCATATATTTAAGTGCATTTTCCGAAAAACCGATCGCTGCCTTCACCCCCTCACTTTCCGGGTGAGGTCCTTGCCGCTCGCGTTCGCCAACGTCAAGGTGTTGACGTCACCTGATTCGGTTTTTGCCTTTAGCTGATAGCTGCCTTTGAGAGGTTCTGCTTTTCTTTGTGTCTTAGTGCCTTTGTGTCTTTGTGTGAGGCGGTCTTCGTCTGAGTTGTCTTTGATCTTGCTCCTGACTTTGCATTTCGTCTTTAGCTGATAGCTGACGGCTCCGTCGCGGGATGAGGGCCTTGCCTTTCGCGGTTGCCAACGTCACGGCGTTGACGTCACCTGATTCGGTTTTTGCCTTTCGTTTTTGCCTTTAGCTGATAGCTGACGGCTGATAGCTCCTTCTGAGGGTGCCAATGGTCGAAATGAACGTGGTCGGCGTGGCGGTGGAACCCAACACCAACCGTCCGCTTGTCTGGCTGAAGGACATGGAGCAGCGGATTTTCCTCCCCATCACCATCGGCAGTTTCGAAGCAACGGCCATCCATATGGCGCTTTACGACGAAGAACCGCCCCGTCCGCCCACCTGCGAGCTGCTTCGGTCCATATTGAACGAGATGGACGTCAAAGTCACGCGGGTGCTCATCAACGCGCTGAAGGAAGACGTCTTCTTCGCCGAGGTCAGCCTGGATGCCGACGGTAAAACCATCGGCGTGGACTCCCGGCCCAGCGACGCGCTCGCCCTGGCCCTCCGCACCGGCGCCCCGGTTTTCGTGGAAGACCGGGTCATCCAGGAGGCCGGGATGCCCATCAGTTCGTCCATAGATATTGAGGTCGAAGGGGTAGAGGGCGGAATTTCAGACCGTTTGACGGCCCTCAGGGCGGAACTTCGGGAAGCCGTGGCCCGCGAACAGTATGAAGAGGCAGCCAGCCTGCGCGACGAAATCCAGCGCCTCGAGCATCAGATGCGTTAAAACAGCGTATTGGGGTATGCAATAAACAGACCCCTGCATATTGTGCTTGCATGGGGGTGCGTTTGAGGTTTTATTTACAGTGTTTTACGGTGCTTCGGCGTTTTTGCTCCCGGCGGACAAATAATCACAAAAAAATACTTGACAGCCGTTTTTGCCTTGCGTATAATTAGGTTGCTTTTCGCTACACATAGGTGGACGAATTTGCCCGGAATGACTGAAGATATGCGGAATATTGCGCCAACGTTGTGGTGTTCAGATGTGGCGAAAGTTGGTCGCGTTTTCGCTTTTGTATATATAAACAAGGAGGTGCACACGAAAATGCGATGTTAATCAGTTGTCGCTCATCAGTACACCCACAATCACCATTCACCCTAACGTTTCAAGGCAGGTATCGCAGCATCAAGAGAAGGGAGGCGCCCTATCGCCGCTGCGCATCAGGATTCAATGGATAACCGCCATTCCGGACGGTTGAAGCAAGATTCGGAAGATTCAAAAGGAGTAGAGGTTGTGAGGAAGTTTCCCAGTGGTCTTTTTTTCAGGGAGGTTGAGATGCAGGCAAAACGGCTGTTGAGTTGCGGGTTTGCGTTTCTGTTCATTTTTGCCCTTGCCGGCGTTTCATCGGCAGCGGACGTTTCCGATGCCCGGGGCACCTGGGTCCGCATTGAGAGACCGGCCGACGGTGCCTGGTCCGCAATTGGCGATACGGTAGTTGTCGCGGTGCACACCGTTAGTTCTGCTACCGCACTTACTGTTACAATTAAGGCGCCGGACGGTGACGATGACGGTGAGGCAGCTGATGATGTATTGGCGGATGGTGCAACTGCTTTATCTTTGTCCAATACTGCACTGACCACCCAGGACGAAGACCGTACCGATGGCAGTACCGTCGAACTTGACGAGGGCGATAACGGCGCCACCATAGTCAGATTTTACTTCGCTGTTAATGCCGACGGCACCGAGCTTCAGAGAAACGGTTTGTTCGTCGAGGTCGAAGTAGTTGGAGGCGGAACCGCGGCAGGGACGATATCCAACCTGACCGAAGACGAACAGATCCTCCCCGGCGCCACCGGTTTTCCCACAACCGTGGTTGGTGACGGGAAGACGTTTGGGTACGACAACAAGCGTCCGGTACATGGCACTGCGTTCGGCAACAACATGTTTATTCTGGAAGACGGCGAAGGAGACAGGATCAACGGCGCCGTGGTAAGTACCGGTACGGCTACGGATATCGACGGTACTGGTCTCACGTTAACCGACGACCTCACGGAGATAAAGAAGGATCAGGAGGTCATTGTCAGTCTCAACCTCGACCAGGGCCAGGTGATCGAGTCTGGCGCCGCCAAGGCTACGGTCATTTTTGTGAAGGAGACATTTTTGCTCGGCGATCCCGTGTTGCCGGTTCTGGTGACGGGCGCCACGGCGGGACTGATAGATTCGGCGCTCGCGGTCGTCGATTTTACCGATCTTCACGCCAAGCAGCCTCTCCGAAAGACGCTCGATACCTCAGGGGATGACTTCGGCGACGGGCAGCGGGTGAGGGCCTTCGCGTTCCTGGAGGACGAAGCGGGCAACCTGGGCGGTGCGGCCGCTAATGACGCCGCTTCGTCGGGTCATGCCGGTCCTCATGGTCCCGCATTTGACGATGACGATGACGACGCTACCACTGCTGTTGATAATGACGACGACACGGCTAACCAGGATCCGACGTACGTAAACCTGTTCCAGATCGACACGACGCTGCCGGAGGTCACGGTGGCGTATCCAAAGTCGGGTGCGACGGATTCCACGTATGTGTCGGCTAAAACAGCACAGTCTCTGACTTATTATTCCGACAGCGACGGGACGCGGGGTCCGAATAATAAATCGAGTCTGTTAAGGCCGTTGACGTTGGAAATCAGCGAGGCTGTTGACTCGATCAAGGTCTCGCACGGCGATGATTTCTCAGAGACGTTTTCCGCCAGCGACCTTCCGGATGACGTTACGGACGAGTTCCAATTGGAATTGCCCGACTGGAAGGACGAAGACGGCGATGACGCCGGCTCCGGAAAGCTGGTCGTGACGGCCTGGGACGTCGTAGGGAACAGTGCGGACGTTGAGAATGCGGGTATCACCTACGACAACACCGCGCCGGCGATCACGAATCTGTTCCCGTCGGAGGACACCGCGCCGGGTAACCCCGCGACGATAACGCCGGCCACGGATTCGCCGGTAATATTCACCAACAGCGAGGATCTGGACTCGTTGTTCGTGCAGTACATTAAAAAGGACGCGGTACCCGTGGAACAAGCCCACGCCAGTTTCGGGGGCGCGAAAGATGAGCTCAATGCGGGACGTGTCAAAGTAGCCATCGACTTTGCGAGCGAAGATAACGATGAGCTCGATGACGGCCGTGATTATTACCTGCAGCTCATTGCGTTCGACATGGCGGGTAACGGCAGCGCTACAGTCACCACAGAGTTGAGGTTCGACGAGGATTTCGACAACCCGACTGCCGACTCGTTTATGGTGGATGCGGATGACGTCGAATCGGTGATTACCGGCGCGGACCTGGTATTGGCTCTGACTGCGCTCGATTCGGCGATGACCGCCGCGGAGGGCGCCGACGTCGCTGGAGTCACGTATGGACAGGGTGACGAGAAGTCGCGTGTGCGCGTTGAAGTCCCGGAAGACCAGGCTGACCGGCTGGAGAGCGTTTCGTTCTCCGGAGACGGCGTTGAGATCGCCCCCGCAGATACCGGGATGGGTATCGCCACGCTTAACCCCGATAACTGGGAAGCGGGTGGGCGTAGCGTGAGCATCTCGTCAGAGTTGACGCTGACCGGTGTGATGGTCGTTGTGGAAGGCCTGGACGACCAGGGCAACGTCAGTTTCAGTACGACTCTGGGACCGTTCACTTTCGACTCCGGGGCGTTCTCGCAGTTCACCGTCCAGGCGATGGAGGACGGCGAGGCGACTGACAATGTCATCGGCGAGTTCCAGATCTCGGTGACAGCGACAGACGAGTTCGGCAACCCGAGCATGAAGATCGGCGCCACGCTCGACGAGGATACGGACGACGAGGACGACAAACATCAGACCATCGCAATCGAGATTTCGTCCAGTAACCCGCAGGTTTCGGTGCCTCCCGGAAGGCAGGAGATCGTTGAAGGCGCGAACACCTTCCAGGGTGTCGCAGCGGACGCATCGGGTGACGTCGTGATCCGGGTATTCAGTAGCGATCCGGCTGGTGCAGGAACGGATACGTTGAGCTTCGGTACCGAGCCTCCGCCGCCGGCGCCTGGCGCGCCTGGTGCGCCTGCGTCGTTGATCGTGCAGGATTACAAGGGTCCCAGTGGTGATGGCGACCAGGGCGGGATGGTGATGGTTAGCTTCCCGAACTCGGCCGATCACGCCACGGTGGACAATTATCAGATCTTCAGGGAGATGTCGGTAACCACAGGTCCTGATTCTCTCGGCAACCTGGTCGAGCTGGACGAGGCCATGATGGCGTGGGTGCCGTGGGCGAAACTGACGTCTGAGGATCCGAATGCGGACATCCAGCGCGCGGTGATCCCTGCGCTGGACAACGAGCCCACCAACTGGGCGGTGGCGGCGATTGGCGTCGGAGGTTCTTCGGACCAGACGCCTGCTACCGGGAAGCGTGTGTTCACGAAGGAGAGCGTGCAGCAGACCCTCGAGTTGCTGGGTATGCCTGAGGCCGACCTTCTGACGGACGACGAGTTGGTGAACCAGTTCAACGCGCCTGAGGATTACGTGGCATCGATCCTCGGTGATCAGAAGAACCTGGTCTTCGCGCCGGTGAATCCGGACGTGAGCGTACTGCTGGGCAACGGTTCGGTTCCGTCGAACATCCGTACGAGCGGGCACCCGAAGATGGCGTCCGAGCGTACGGCCACGGAGAAGCCTGTCGCCGCGATCGACGACATCGCTCCCGCCGCCGCAACGGACGCTGGCGGTGCGCTGGGCAGCGGCGCCGATGGTGCGCAGGTGACGTTGTCCTGGACGGTTTCGGCCGATGACGGAAGAATTGTCGACGCGATTCCGTACCGCGGGCATAGCGTGCCGATCTACGGCGTGAAGGGCTACAAGGTGCTGCGAGGCACGTTGGGAGATGAAGCCCTTGAGACTATCGGCACGGTTGACGTGGGTTCAACGGAGTTCGTTGACGCGAACCTTCCGGACGGCGCCTTCACACTTACCTACCGTATCGACGCGTTCGACGACAACAACGACGCGGCGGGTGAGGCGATCACGGTGTATAACATCGCGAACCGTGCGAAGTTCGTGGACGCCGAAGGCGAGGCGGTTTATCTGATGGTGCTTCCGCCTGTCGGCGACCTTGAGGTCAACTTTGAAGACATTATCGCTTTCGCGGCCGCCTTCGGCAGCCAGAAGGGCGATGATAACTACAACGTGCAGGCTGACGTGAACGACGACGGAACGGTCGACTTCACGGACTTCGTCCAGGCGTCAGCATCGTTTGGTCGGACGGCAGCGGCGCCGGCGTCGAAGCTGGCGGTGGTTCCGCAGCGTCCCGGCGTGAATGCCGATACGGAGATGACGCTCGAGCTGGCCAGCGAGAAGGTGCTGGTGGGCGAGACGATCTCGGTGACGGTATCGATGGCCAACGCCAGAGCGTTGAACGGCTACGGCCTGGAGTTGATGTATGACGCTGACAAGTTCGAGTTCGTCAGCGCGGTTGCTGCCGAGAAGGACCTGCTGAAGTCCGAAGGCGGCGAGACGCCCCTGTTCAAGAACTGGGCTGACGAAGGCCGGGTGACGGTGGTCAACGCCATCACCGGTTCGGGCTCGGTGGGCGGCGAAGGCGCGCTGGTGACGTTCACGTTCAAGGTTCTGAGGGAGTTCGAGGACAGCGCCCGGTTCGAGATTGCTCAGGGCGTGGTGTTCGATCCCGAGCGGCTGTCGAACCCGGTGGTGACGCTTGGTGCGCTGGAAGTGCAGAGCACGCCGACGGAATTCGCGCTGCATCAGAACTTCCCGAACCCGTTCAACCCGCAAACCAACATTCCGTACGACCTGGCTGAAGGCGGGGACGTGGTCCTTCGGATCTACAACCTGCTGGGTCAGGAAGTGCGCACGCTGGTGCGTGAGCGCCAGGCGCCCGGCCGCTACACGGTGCAGTGGAGCGGAATGGATGACCGCGGAGTATCGGTTTCGAGTGGAATTTACTTCTATCAGGTCTCGGTTGCCGGTAAGTTCCAGGATGCCAAGCGGTTGATGTTGCTCAAGTAGTCAGAAAAAAGGGTATGGGAGGTTCCTTGACGGGGCCTCCCATACTTTGGTTTTTCTTCTGGAGCGAGCATGTATTCTGGAGCCGAAACACACACACCGGGAAGGAGAAGTGAGATGCATAGAGTTAAGCCGATTAGCTTCGTTACGGTCGCCGTGGCGTTTCTCGTTGCGGTTGGGGCCGGAGGCGTCGAAGCAAGCCTCACGGACTCGATGCTGGTTGTGGATACCGTGGTCAATATGGAGTATGACGAAGGTGAGAATACCGTGGCGCCTTCGATGGCCATGGCCGGTGACACGGTGAAGGTTGAATTGTTTGTGAAAGGCGGCGGCGGCAAGAAAGCGGTGGGTTTCTCCGCCGAATTTGGCGCGGCGCTTGGAGAAATGATGATTCCCGACGCAGCCTGGGGGATTGTCGGCGCGTCTACCATTTTCCCTCTGGAATTGAAGGTTGGGCCTCACGGAGTCCAGGTGGCGGCGTTGCCGTCGGCTGATATACCCGCCAACGGATATCTTGGCACCGTGAAGATCGTTGGGGCCGCGGATGCCCCGGAGGGCGCTTCTTTCTATGTGAAATCTGCCGTTATAGCACTTGCGGGCGCGGCGGCAGATTCCCTGGACGTGTCCGCCGCTGTCGTGACCGTCGCAGCGCCGTCGGGTCCCAGCATAATGGGCATGGGCGACGATTTGATGGCAGGGAATATGCTTCAGATTCCCGGCGAGGAAGGCGGAAGCGTCCGAGTGACCGTAGCCTTAGAGAACGTCATGTCCGATACGCCGAGCGTAACCTGGGACATTCGAGACGAAGGCGAAGGCACGCTGAGCATCTTTGATGAAGAAGACATGATGCTCGAGCTCGACGATATGATGATGTTGATGGACGCGCCAACCAAAATCGTACTGAAGGTAACCGGCGGATCCCTCGTGGTGACGGTGAAGGCCGTGGTTGACGGACACGAGGTGGAAGCCGTGAAGTTTACGTTCACGCAGTTGAACCCGGCCGAACTCGCCTCCTTCGACGGCGCGATGCAGACCGACCGTGTGGTGCTGAATTGGTCCACGGTCTCGCAGACGAACAACGCGGGCTGGCGGGTCATGCGCAGTGTCGACGGTGAGACCTTTGAGTCGGTCGGCAATTTCGTTCAGGGCGCCGGAACGTCGGATGCCCTGATGAATTACAGCTTTGAAGACCAGAACCTGCCTGGCGTGGACAAGGTTTATTACAGGCTCGAGCAGGTGGACCTGGACGGCTCGGTCTCGCAGTCGAACGTGATCGAGGTGCTTCTGGGCGCCCGGATGCCGTTGCCCACTGAGTTCGCGGTTAACGTCTATCCGAATCCGTTCAACCCGAGCACCACGATTTCCTACGAACTGCCCGAGTCCGCTCCGGTTTCGGTCGTGATTTACGACGTGCTGGGCCAGCAGGTGCGCCAGCTCATCTCTCAGTTCAACTCGGCCGGCCGCTACTCGGTCCAGTGGGACGCCAGGGATAACCAGGGACGTGGCGTTGCAAGTGGCGTCTATATTGCCAGGGTGGAAGCAGGGACCTCCACGCTGTCCCAGAAGATGCTGCTGCTCAAGTAAGTCGCAGACGTGCAGATGGAGAATCGAAGAAACCGCCGAACCTTCCGTTCGGCGGTTTTTTATTGGGATCTCTCAAAGGCGCCTGTCAGCTATCAGCCGTCAGCCAACAACAGAGGCGGGTAGACGCAAGACGGGAGAGGGTAGACGACCACACCACAGCCCACCACCTGGTGAGACGTAAGCCGGGAGAGGTTAGAGATGTCCTGCCTTGAGAGGATACATTTCGTGCCGAAGGCAAGGAGGAAAAACATACCGGGCGAGGATTTCTTCTCCCGTCTTCCGTCTCCCCTCTCACCGTTTCTACGGAACGGAAGTCCGCCATATTCGTTAAAGAGATTGGCCGGATTCGGTTTTCACAACAACAAGCGGATAAGGCGTAAACAGGAGAACCGCATGAGAAAGAGGATCACATTTCTTGCCGCAATTCTGCCGTTGCTGTTTGCGTCCCTCGCGTTCGCGGGCGCCTGGACCCAGAAGAAGGGTGGCTATTATCTCAAGCTGTCGGGCGGATACCTGAATACCACGCAGGATATAAACGCCGCGGGGGATAAGGTCGATAAGGACGGAGAGGGCAGATTGCGGGACGTAAACTGCACGGCGTATATCGAGTACGGGATTTCGGACGAATTGACGCTCGTGGCCACGGCACCGTACAAGAATATGAAGGATACCCGCACGTTCCAGACGGGAACCGCGCTCGAGAGGCGGTGGGGATTCGGCGACGTGGAGTTCCGGATGCGCCGCCTGCTGTGGAACAGGGACTTCGTTGCGTCCGTTGCCGCGGGCGGAAAGATCCCGACCTGGTACGAAGACGATGAGAGCACGCGGGTGCCGTTGAGCACAAAGAAGATCGACGGAGACGCGCGCCTCCTGATCGGAAAATCCCTGTACCCGCTCCCGGGGTATTTCACGGGTGAAGTGGGCTATCGGGTGCGCGGGGGGACGTTCAGCAACGAGTGGTTCTACACGCTGGAGGCCGGCGTAACCTACGACCGGATTCTGATCAAGGGCTTTGTTTCCGGGATCCGGACGTTCGGAAACTGCGATCCGGGGGATGCAGTGGGTCTCATCGGGGACCAGAACATCCTGAAGATCTCCCCGGGAATCATCTACAAGCTGAACTCGAGCGTGGAGCTGAGTATGGATCTGATCCACATCGCGTCCGGATGCAATACCACCGCCGGCAATACGTTCTTCGTCGGCGTGGCCCTGAAGCGTTGAGACCGGCAATCGATTATTGACGAAAAGAGGAGGCAGACGCGATGGCGAATATCGTGATACCCAGGGGATGGGAGATGCCGGAAAGCGAGGCCACGTCGGAAGACGTGTACGTGAACCGGCGCAAGTTCCTCAAAGCGGCTGGCGCGGCGGGGGCTGCGGGCATGCTGGCAGGGTGTGGGAGCGAGCGGGTGTTCGAGCCGTTCGAGCCGGAACCGGTCGCCACCGACGAGGATGAGGAGAAGGAAGAAGAGAAAGAGGAAGAAGAGGAGGAGGAAGAAGAAGAGGAAGAGGAGGAGGAAGAAGAGGTCAAGCCGGCGTACCCGGCGCAGACGAATCCGAAATTCTCGGAACTGGACCGTAACCTGACGAATGAGGAGATTGCCGGGGGATACAACAACTTTTACGAGTTCAGCCGGGGGAAGACCGGGGTCCTGGAGAAGGCGGACAAGTTCGTGATCAATCCGTGGACGCTGGAAGTCAAGGGGTTGGTCAGCAATCCGCTCACCCTGGATTACGACGCGCTCCACCGCAGATTCCCGCTGGAAGAGCGGCTCTACCGGCTGCGCTGCGTGGAGGCGTGGTCCATGGCCATACCCTGGACGGGATTCCCCATGAGTGCGTTGATCGAAGCCGTGGAGCCGCAAGCGGGCGCCACACACGTCAAGTTCAACACGTTCATCAATCCGGACCAGGCACCCGGTCAGTTCGACAACCCGCAGTGGCCGTGGCCCTACCAGGAAGGGCTCAGAATGGATGAAGCGATGAACGAACTCACGTTTGTCGCCACGGGCATCTACGGCCATGAACTGCCGAAACAGCACGGCGCGCCGGTCCGGCTCGTTATCCCCTGGAAATACGGATTCAAGAGCGGGAAATCGATTGTATCCATCGAGTTCGTGGCTGAGCAACCGGCCACGTTCTGGAATGAGCTCGTCCCGAAGGAGTATGGATTCCTGGCGAACGTGGAGCCGGACGTGGCGCATCCGCGCTGGTCGCAGAAGACGGAGCGGTTCATCACAACCGACGCTTCGAAGCCGCTCGTGCGCCCCACGCTTCTGTACAACGGGTACCGGGAATTCGTACAGGATATGTATGGCTGAGGCGCGGACTACTGGTGGGGATTGAGATGATCATCGACGTCAACGCGTGGGTGGGGCACTGGCCGTTCCGGCAGTTGCGTCACAATACGGTACAGGGTCTGCTGAGGCTGATGGACCGCAGCGGGATCGACCGGGCGGTGGTCGCGTCAATCCACGGCGTGTTCTACAGGAACGCCCAATCGGCCAACGAGGAGTTGGCCAGGCAGGTGATGCGCCACCGGGACCGGCTGATTCCGTTCGCCACGCTGAATCCGGCCTACGCGGGATGGGAGGAGGACCTGCGCCGGTGCGCCGAGGATCTGGAGCTCTGCGGGATTCGCCTGTATCCGCAGTACCACGGATATGAACCGGATTCCGAAGAGGCGCTGGATTTTCTGGATGCCGTTGCGGACTTGGGATGGTCCGTTCAGGTGCCGATGCGCATTTTGGACCGGCGACAGCGGCATCCCTGGGATCTGGCCGATGACCTGAAGCCGGCGACGTTTCGCCGGCTTTTTGGTTTGCGGCCGCACATCCGCTGGATGATTCTGAATGGCGCTGGCTTCACCGGGCGCATATTGCCCCCGGACGTCCGCTTCCTGGTGGACATCTCCCGCCTTACCGCGGTATTGGAGCGCAGTATACAGGGGCTTACGCAGGCCTGGGGCAACGGGCGCCTAGCCTTCGGTTCGGGCATGCCGTTCAACACCCCCGCGCCTGCATTGCTCAAACTGCAGGTCCTGGACGCGCCCCACGACGTCAGGGAAGCCATCGCCTGGCGCAACGCAGACACCATGCTCCGGTGTGGGGAAATACCCACCGCTCCACCCGCCCCCTCAAAAGCGGGGAGAGGGTAGAGGTAAGAGGGTAGAGAACCACACCCCGCCCACCGCCTGGTGAGAAGGAAGACGGGAGAGGGTAGAAAACCACACCCCGCCCCACCACCTGGTGAGACGCAAGACGTGAGACGGGAGAGATTTCCAGCCCTGTAAGGATTCTTCTCGTGCCGGAGGCAAGAAGGAAAAATAGGTGGGGCAAAGATATCTTCTACCGTCTACCCTCTTACCTCTACCCGCCTTTTTTCTACCGTCTTCCGCCTCCCCGCACTTCTTCTGCTGTCTTACGTCTTCCCGTCTCCCGCCCTTTAGCGACCTCGTAATATTATTAAATCAGAGCAGTGGATCTTCTGAATCTGCGATGCACCCTGTTCCCTCACAGGCAACTATTGTCAATCCCGGAATTGGCCCTGGATTTGCATCAATTCCGGATGTGACAAACATAAAAGAAAAATACCATGCGTTTACGGGGAGAATCATCGGCTGCGCGATGGCGGTGCATTCAGGGCTGGGAAACGGCTTCCGTGAAGTCATCTACCAGAATGCGCTGGAGATGGAAATGGAGGATGCCGGCATCTCCTTCAGTCGTGAGCACGAAATGCCTGTATTCTACAAGGGGCGACAGATAGGCCTGAGGAGAGTTGATTTCCTGGTGGAGAGCGTCATCTGCGTTGAACTGAAGGCGGTGGTCGAATTGACCGACGCCCACCTGGCGCAAGCCAAGAACTACCTCGAGGCGTATGATCTGAACGTCGGTCTGCTCATCAACTTTGGTGCAAAAAGCCTGGAATTCAAAAGAGTGTACAACCGTATGCTCAAACAACGAACCCAGGGAAACCCCGCGATCCCTCCCTCCCTCCCTCCCTCCCGCAAATCCCGTTAATAACTGTCAATCTTCCAAAGTCTCTCCGTGGTTTTAATCAGCTTTTTTCATAGTAATCACACGAATCACGGTACGGGTTGACATTCCAAAAACACCGGGCTATACTTAAGCAACTGTGTCGCCTTTAAAATCCGACAGGCTATTGTCCACCATAGTGTACGGAGGGAGCCATGGCCCGGTATCGTTTTCTCTGCCTGATAATCTCATATGCCCTGGTCGTTCCCGCCGGCACGGCGTACGGCGAGAAGGTGGCGCTCAGTTTCGTCTACAAATCGGGACAGTCGAACCTATACAAAAACTCCTGGACGTTGGAATACTATAGCGGCCGCGCAGACCTGATCGACGACGACAAGACCTCCGGTACGGTCGATGTGCGGATGTACGGAAAGTGGAAGAGCAGGGAAGCGGTCAGCGCGATTGAAGCGGGCGTCGCGAACGTCACGGCGACGGTTCAGGATGCGGAAAGCACGGTAATGGAAGACCGCGTTCAGATCAGCGAGGGCAACTTTCCCTATCTGCTCGATATCTTCAACGGCCGGAACTTTTCGTGGAACGTGACCGCAGATGGCAACGTGGCGGGATTCAAACCCGGCTTCAAGTCGTACGAGGTGCGCCGCGCAGGCGCCATCACCGATTTGCAGCAGCTCTGGGTACCGGAAATTCATCCCGTCCTGCCCGAACGGGAGGTCGGATCGGGAGATTCCTGGAACGGGATTCGTCGCCATGAAATCGCTATCCCGGCGCTGCAGGATAAAGGATCGGTGGAAATCAACAGCGTTTACGTTCTGAAGCGTCTGACGAAGAAGAAGGGCCGCCGGGTCGCCCTCATCGACGAGACCCGGCAGATGCGGTACCGGGGATGGATATTCTCCAACGCGGTGTCGATTATGGTCGATGGCACGGGCGAGGGAAAGGGCAAATGGACCATCGACGTGAACCGGGGGCTCGTCATCGCGCATGAAATCAAGGTGTCGTTCAAAGAGGTGGACGTCACCGTGATCAGGGGCAACGTCAAGGTCGAGAACGCGGGCGCCAAAATGAAGTTGTCCTTCAAACGCGAAATGGACGATTAGCAAAAAGCGGGTAGACGTAAGCCGGGAGACGTTAGACGGGAGAGATTGCCTGCCTTGTGAGGTTTCTTCTAGTGCCGGAGGCAAGCAGGAGAAAAAATATCGGGCGAAGATTTCATCTACCGTCTTACGTCTCCCGTCTCACCGCCTCTAGGCGACCTCTCACCTCAGCCCCTCACACAGCCCTGACAAACCCTCTTCCGAGTTGTCATTTCGATTCCGGAGGTGAGCGCCATTAACGGCCCGAACGAAGAACCTCGCCAGCGAAAGTCGCCGGACGACTTTCTGCAGGACTACGTGGACATGCAGCACACGTTCCAGTCGCTGTCCATAATCGACCAGATACTGATGTCGATGGACGAAAAGGACAAACGTCGTCCCCTGCTCTACCATCTCCGCCGGCAGCTTCAGGAAGACGAGATTACGTTCGAGGAGGCGAGGCGGACCATCGTGGAGATGGAGGCCGCTCTCGAGAAAGTGACGGCGCCGGCCAACCGCGTGGGTACGCTTCTTGAAGCCCCCGGCGACGGAGTGGCATACATCAGCGTGGGCGGCTCCGAATACTACGCCAACGTCGATTCGCGGCTGGAACTGGAGGCGCTGAAGGTGGGCGCGAGGGTGCTGGTCAACGACGCGTTCGCCATCGTCGGCGACCTCGGCTATTCCTCTTCCGGCCAGGTCGCGAAGATATCCGACGTGCTCGAAGACGGCCGGTTGCGGGTTGGACAGGAACCGGGCGGCCAGGTCACCGTGCTTTCGCGGTCGAGCGACCTCATAGCGGAGTCCCTGAAGGCGGGCGACGAGGTTCGCGTGGACCCGAACTTCCGCGTGGCGCTGGAACGCATGCCGGAAAAGGAGGCGAAAGACTATTTCCTCGAAGAGATTCCGAACCTGCCCTGGGAGAAAATCGGCGGTCAGGAGGAGGCCATCCAGGCCATCAAGGATACGATCGAGATGCCGGCGTTGCATCCGGACCTGTTCTCCAGGTTCCAGTACAGCGTTCCCAAGGGCTTCCTGTTGTACGGCCCGCCGGGCTGCGGCAAGACGCTGATCGGCAAGGCAACCGCCTACAACCTCGTTAAGCAGGCCCAGCAGGAGGCCGGTCTGGACCTGAAGGAATGTTTCATGAACATCAAGGGGCCGGAAATCCTCAATATGTGGCTCGGCGAGTCCGAACGCCAGATTCGGGAGATCTTTTCCCGGGCGCGGGAAAAGCGCAAGGAGGGGTACCTGCCCGTGGTGTTCATCGACGAGGCGGAATCGGTTCTCGGCACGCGCCGCGCCATGCGGTCGCACAGCATTTCGAATACCGTCGTGCCGATGTTTTGTTCGGAGATGGACGGCATCGAGTCGCTGCAGGACGTGGTGATCATCCTGGCGTCGAACCGCCCCGACCTGATCGATCCCGCGATATTGCGGCCGGGAAGGATCGACCGGAAGATCAAGGTAAGGCGCCCCGACAGGTACGGCGCGCTCGATATCCTCAAGATCTATCTGACGCCCGATATTCCGATCGACCGGAAGACGATGGAAGAACACGGCGGGGACGGCGCCGCGGCCGTGGAGACGCTCGTGGCGCGCACGTCGGAAGAGATCTTCTCGAAAAGGGACCATACGAGATTTCTGGAAGTGACCCTCCGAAGCGGCCGGAAGGACGTCCTCCGGCGGGGGGACCTGGCTAGCGGGGCGATCATGGAGTCCATTGTGAGACGCGCGAAAGAGATGGCCATCCGCCGGTCCATCGCATCCGGATACGAAGAGGGTATCTCCCAGGACGATCTGCTCCAGGCAGTCGAAACCGAATACACGGAGAACGAAATCTTCCCGCCAACGGATAACACCGAGGACTGGCTCAAGCTGCTCGATTACGATCCCGAAAACGTCGTGCGGGCGTCGCCGATTCGCCCCGGGCGGGAAGCCAGCCGGCGTGGCCGGCGGATTGTATAGCGAAGAACGGGTAGACGTAAGCCGGGAGAGGGGGAGAAGACCGGGTAGACGGGAGACGTAAGACGGGAGAAGATGTCCTCGCCGGCTATTTTATCCCTCCTTGCCTCCGGCACGAAAAGAAGCCGCACAAGGCAGGAAATCTCTACCCTCTACCGTCTTACCTCTACCCGCCTTTCTTCTACCGTCTACCCTCTTCCCTCTGCCCGCCATTTGTCACCGCACAGTTTTTGCCATAAAATCGGAGATTGAGCGCGGTCTATGAATCGACTTTTCGGCCTTGAAACGGAATACGGGATCACGATCGACGGCGAGGAGAGGATCGACGTGGTGGAGGAGTCGATGCAGCTGATCCGGTGCTACCTCAGGGGTGAGTTCACGCCCCTTTGGGACTATCAGCTGGAGAACCCCCGCAAGGACGTGCGGGGGTTTGAAGTTGAATCCCTTTTGAACGATACCGACGAGAAGGTCCACCTTCAGAAAGACCGCCAGCGAAGGGTGCCGCTGGAGGAGTTGAAGAGCGACCTGATTATCCGCAACGGCGCCCGCTTCTACAATGACCATACCCATCCTGAATACTCCACGGGCGAGTGCCTCAGCCTCTTCGAACTGGTGGCACAGGACCGGGCGGGCGAGCGGATCGTGGATATCTGCGCGCGTCGGCGCACGGAGATGCTGTCCGGGGGCGTGGTGCGCGTCTACAAGAACAACACCGACTTCAAAGGCCACAGCTACGGGTGTCACGAGAATTACCTGATGGACCGTGGAACGCCGTTCGATCGGATCGTGAAGGGCCTGCTTCCGTTCCTGGTGACGCGTCAGATTTACGCGGGCGCGGGCAAGATGGGCGTGGAACGCGGCGACCGGGCGTCCATCTATCAGCTCTCACAGCGGTCCGAGTTCTTTGAGGTGATCGCCAGCGTCGACACGATGCACAAGCGGCCGCTTATCAACACCCGTGACGAACCGCACGCGGATGCCGGCCGGTACCGCAGGCTCCACGTGATCCTCGGCGACTCGAATATGTCGGAATACGTCACGGCGCTGAAAGTCGGCGCCACCGCCCTTGTGGTGGCGCTGGTGGAACACGACGATCTGCCCGACGTGGTCCTGAAGGATCCTGTTTCGGCGCTGAAGGACGTGTCGCGCGACCAGAGCTATCAGTGGCTGGTGGAGCTGGATCGCAAAACCGGCCGTCTGGTTCCGTCCGTTGAGGTGCAGCGGATGTACATGGCGTTGGCGAAGGAGCGGTTCGGAGGCCGCGACGTGGAAACGGACTGGGTGCTGAACGCCTGGGAGGAGACGCTGGTCGGCCTCGAACGGGATCCCATGGCCCTGGTGGGTATCTGCGACTGGGTCAGCAAGAAGTGGCTGCTGGACTGCTTTCGTGAGGCGGAGGGACTTTCCTGGGACAATCCGGACGACCTGGCGTGGCTTCAGAGCCAGGATCTGGAGTATCACAACGTGGACCGGGAGGCCGGGCTGTATTTCCTGCTGGAAGCGCAGGGGAAGATGGTCCGCCTCATCGACGACGATCGCATCGAGGAAGCGATGTCCGTCCCGCCTGCCGACACCCGTGCCTGGTTCCGCGGACGATGCCTTGAGAAGTTCGGCCATGACGTCAAATCGGTCAACTGGGACCGGATCGTCTTCTTCCGGAACGGGGAACAGCGTTCCGTGGATATGAAGGATCTGGTTGATGGGGAGAAGGTCGCGCATTATAATAAGACGTTGGATCGCTCGGATGAACTGGATGAGTTCCTGAACGCGCTTGAGGCCTGACCTCGGGTCGCGTAATGTGTATGGTAGCCGTTCGGAAACACAAGGAGGAGGTGGCTATGAAGAGAGATCTGGCCGGTTTTGAACGGCGGACCCGGCGGCCTGAAGCCCCCGACGGGGAGCCGAACGACGGGAACGACGGACCGTCCCGACCGGACGTCGATCGTCCGGATACCCGCGACCTGCTGCGCCGCATGCGGCGCGTGGACCCGAATCAGGCGCGACGCTACCGCCAGCGCACGGGCGAGTGAGCCTATGGGCGCGGGTGGGGATTTTCTGGATCTGCTCAAGGCTGAGGGATACCGGCTGCCCGGCGCCGACCTGAAGGAAAACGCGCCGGGTAGCGCGGCGTCCCTTCCGTTTCAACCCACCGAGGGCACGACCATCCTGGCCCTTCGCTACCGGGATGGCGTCCTCATTGCGGGGGACCGGCGGGCCACCGCCGGCCACACCGTGCTTTATGACCGCGCCGACAAGGTCATCGATATCGACGCGTTTTCGGTGATGGCCATTTCCGGGTCGCCGGCCATGGCGTACGAAATCGCCCGCATCCTCGAACACACCTTTCAATATCACCGGCGGCGGCAGCTGCAGGAAATGAGCCTGGCGGCCAAGCTGCGGCGCCTCTCCCTCCTGATTCGCGACAACCTGCCAATGGCCATGCAGGGCATCGGCCCGGTGATTCCCATTTTCGCCACGTTCGACCGACAGGACAGCCGAGGCAAGATCTTCTTCTACGACGTGCTGGGAGCGCAGTTCGAGAGCGCCGACTTTTCCACGACGGGATCCGGCGCGGCGGCCATCCGGGGTGCGATGTTCTATAATAACCAGTGGGGCGAACGTCCGTTTGCCGAGTTGGACCGGAGCGAGAGCCTCGTTATGGCCCTGCGCCTGCTGCATACGGCCGCGGAATACGATGCCGCCACCGGAAGGTACGAACGGGACGCCGGCGTGTTGCCCACGGTGAAGACGATCTCGGCGGATGGCCTGCGCACCGTGCCCGAGGAGGATCTGCGGGCGTGTTTCGAGCGGTATATTGCCCGTGCCGGGGAATCGGGAGACGATGAGGGATGATGCTGGACGAACCCTATCGATGGGCGGAGGCGGTAGCCAACCGGCGGGAGTATATAGAGGACCAGCTCCGGGGCGGCAGCCCGGTTGTGGGTCTGGCCTGGCGGGACGGCGCCCTGCTCCTGACGCTGGGTCAGGGGCAACAGAAGATCTTCGAGGTCTACGACCGCATCGGTATGGCCGCGCTTGGGCATCCGGCCGACATCGAAAAGCTGCGGCAGTCCGCCGTGGACCTGGCGTCGGTGATCGGGTTCAATTATTCCGAGCAGGACGTAAACCTGCAGCAGATCGTACACTTCGGCCTGGGTCCGGCGGTCAAGACGGCGTTCGACGAAGTCTTCCGGTCGCCGTTTATCGTGCGTGTCCTGATGTTGGAACTGGATGTATCGGAGGAAGGCGCTGTCTTCTATACCGTGGACTACGACGGCACGTTTCAGAAGCACGAAGGCCGCGGCGTTATAGGCGAGATTCCGGAAGCGGACGGCTTGATGCGGAGCCGTTTGCCGGAAAACCACCGGCTTAGCCTGCGGAACGCATTGAAGGCCGCGCTGGAGGCGTGGGCGGCCGGGCGGTTCGTTGGAACCCTGGACGAAATCCCACGGGAAATGTCGGAGCTGGAACGGATGGCCGGTGAAGCGGACCTGCAGGCCATCCTGAAGGACGCGTTGGCATCGGCCACGGTCGAGGCCGTGGTTCTGGACCGGTCCGGCACGGACAAACGCCGGTTTCGCGTCCTCGGCGATCGCGAGATACAGCCCGTAATCAAGCCCTATCGCTGAGTGCCGCCAAACTTGCGTCTGAAGACTGAGCCGGTCCCTGAGCTTGTCGAAGGGTCGGCGACGATCTCATCGAACACCAGATCCTTACCCCTCGCCTGTAGGGGCGTCCCTTGTGGGCGCCCGGCCGCTGGCGGCGGTGGGGTCGGTTTCTTTCGTCCGCTCAGGCGGACGCGGATCATCCAGCAGGCGTCCAATTGAGGACACGATATGGAACGTCGCATTTTCGGTCTGGAAACCGAATTCGGGTGCATGGCGCCGGAGCACGAGGGGTTCGTCAGCCCGGATGCCATTACGGTGAAGGTGAAGGACCATGTCTTCCACACCGAGCGCAAGGGGATCGTCGACATCCACTATCGGGGCCGGGACGAACCGCCGGGAAACGGCGGTTTTTTGTTCAATTCCGGCAGGGTATATATCGATATGGGGCATATCGAATACACCACGCCGGAATGCAAGAGCCTGTTCGACCTGGTGGCCTCGGACCGGGCGGGAGAACGGCTTCTGCAGCGCGCGCTTCGTTCGCTGGGGCTGGCGAAAGAGGCGTCGTTCCTCAAGAATAATATCGACCATTACACCGGCGCCACGTTCGGCTGCCACGAGAATTACCTGATTCGGCGAAACGTGCCGTTCTCGATGGTTGTGATACCGGCGCTGCTTCCTTTTCTGGTAACGCGGCAGATTTACAGCGGCGCAGGCAGGGTGGGCAGCTACGACGACAGCTTCTACTATTATGGCAGGGACGACGTCGACGACTCCGGACACGAGGACCCCGTCGCCTTTCAGATTTCGCAGCGCGCGGACCACATCGTCACGGAGATCTATCAGTGGATCCAGTTCAGCCGTGCGATCATCAATACGCGCGACGAACCGCTGGCAGACTACAACAAGTACCGAAGGCTGCACCTGCTGATGGGCGATTCGAATATGTCGGAGTACGCCACCGCGCTGAAGGTCGGTACCACCGCGATGGTGTTGAATCTGCTCGAACACAAGATCTTCCCGCAGGACGTGGGCCTCGGCGACCCGGTGTGGGCGTTGAAGGAGATTTCCCGGGACCCGACCCACAAATGGATTCTGGAGCGCAAGAACGGAAGGCCGGTTTCGGCCGTGGATATCCAGCGCCGGTACCTGGATCTGGCGAAACAGCATCTGCGCGGGATGGATGAGGAGTCGGACTGGGTGCTGGTCGAATGGGAGAAGACGCTGGACGACCTGGAACGGGATCCGATGGTCCTGAAGGACCGGCTGGACTGGGTGGCGAAGAAGTGGATGCTGGATATGTTCGTGCAGTCGGAAGGCCTGGAGTGGAACGATCCGTGGCTCCAGAGCCTGGATCTGGAGTTCCACAATATCGATCCCAACCGGGGATTCTTCCTCGACATGGAGCACAAGGGGATGACCCACCGCATTCTGTCCGAGGAGCAGATCGCCCGCGCGGGAGACGAGCCGCCCGCCGATACGCGCGCCCGGGGCCGGTCCGACGTGATCAGGGCCCTGTCGGAGAACCGGATGCGGTATATCGTGGACTGGGACTCGGTCTATCTGGAGAACGAAAGCCACCTGAGTCTCCAGGACCCGTTCGAAACATACAGCGACGCGGCCGCCGAGTTCATCGCCGAGATCCGCTCCGCCTCACCCTCGCCCCGGCGTCCCATGCGGCGCAGGTTGAGATGACAGCCCCGATACAGAAATCGTAATCGCCCCGCCGCAGGCAACGCGGTTCGCACACGGGATGTCCGAAGGACCTCATACCTTCGCGCATTCCTTTTTTTTTCTCTCATCGCGATGCGAAATCCCGCTCGTCGTCGCGGTTCGTCTTCAGGCCGGCCGCGTCGAGGCAGCGGTCCGTCTCCGCGACCAGGTCCTGGTATCGGGCGCTTTCGAAATATGCCCTGGCTCTGCCCGTCGCGTGAAGGCCCGTCTTGTCGGTATAGCGCATCGACCCCGTGTAGACGTCGTCAGCGGCGTCTTTCAGCAGCCCGGCAAACCGGGTGGGCTCGCAGTGGAGCAGAGGCGCCACCGCCGCGGTGACGTGAATGCCCATTGACCTGAGGCGTCGCATGGTCTTAAGACGGACATCGATGCGCGGGGCGTGCGGCTCCAGCTTTCTCCGCACGCGGTCGTCGTCCGTGGGTACGGAAAAACAAACGCGCAGAGGGGATTTAAACCTCCTCAGCAGTTCCGCGTCGTCCAGAACCAGGTGGCTCCGCGTATGTACCACAACGTCTTTCGGGTTGCTGTCCTCCAGCACGCCCAGGCAGCGGCGGGTCAGCCGGTACTGCCGTTCCACGTATTGATACGGGTCGGTGGCGGAGCCCACGAAGATCCGCCGGCCCCAGATCTTGTCCCGAGCCTTGCCGAGCAGATACGGCGCGTTCGTCTTCGGCTGCACCCACGCGCCCCACGGCAGGGGATGTTCCATAGCGTAGTGGTATTTCATCACGTAGCAATAGGCGCACCCCATCCCGCAGCCCATGTATGGATTCAGGGTGTATCGCGTGACGGGTGGGCCGTCCTGCGGCATCAGTACGGAACGCGCCGCGGCCTCTTCGATTTCCAGGTGCGCATGCGCCATGTCCTGAATATGCTGCACAAATGTTCATGTATCAAGTGAGAAAGAGCGATCAGCTAAATGCGGGGAGACGGGAGACGCAAGACGGGAGAGATTACCTGCCTTGTGAGGTTTCTTCCCGTGCCAAAGGCAAAGAGGAAGAATATACCGGGCAAGGGCTTCTTCTACCGGCTCACGTCTTCCCTCTCCCCGCTTCTTTGGTTGTTTCATGCAACCCAACTCCCTCCGCCGGCGTTTCATGGGGAGAGATTGCCGATTCCCTCTCGTGCATCAGGAATGACGACCGGCGACCGGATTTGTGATTTTTAATCGTCTTTAACCGATGCGACGCTTTCAGACCGGATGCCGGAAATTCCAGGAGGATACCATATGAAAACCACGCTTTTGCTGTTGTTCACCGCTGCCGTTCTCGTTGTCGCCCTGGCCCTGGGCGCAATGGACGGCAGTTCCGAAACGAAAGACATGGAGCAAGCCACGTTTGCCGGCGGCTGCTTCTGGTGCATCGAAGCCCCATTCGACAAGCTGGAAGGCGTTGTGTCCGCGGTTTCCGGTTATACCGGCGGGGAGATCCGGAATCCCACCTACGGCCAGGTCAGTTCCGGCGGTACCCGGCACATCGAGGCGGTGCTGGTCACGTACGACCCCTCCGTGGTCACCTATGCGCAACTGCTCGACGTCTACTGGATGCAGTTCGACCCCACCGATGCGGGGGGGTCGTTCTATGACCGGGGCCATCAATACTCGTCCGCTATCTTCTACCATGACGAGAAGCAGAAAGAGCTGGCGGAAACCTCAAAGGAGGCCCTTCAGAAATCCGGTCGCTTCAACGCCCCCATCGTGACGCCTATCCGGCCCGCGGAAACCTTTTATCCGGCGGAGGAATATCACCAGGATTACTACAGGAAGAAGCCGGCCCACTACAACCGCTACCGGAAGGGCTCCGGCCGCGACCGGTTCATCGAAAAGACCTGGGGGCGGGACAAAGCGGCCAAATCTTCCAGCGGGATCTGGAACAAACCCCCCGACGCGGAGCTGCGCCGGAAACTGACGCCGCTGCAGTGGAACGTGACCCAGGAAGACGGTACCGAGCGTCCGTTCCGCAACGAGTACTGGGACAACAAGAAGCCGGGCATCTACGTGGATATCGTGTCGGGCGAGCCCCTATTCAGTTCAACCCACAAATACCGGTCGGGTACCGGATGGCCGAGCTTCACGCAGCCGCTCGTGACCGAACACGTGGTTGAGCACGTGGACAACAGTCTTTTCATGACCCGAACGGAGGTGCGCAGTAAATACGGGGATTCCCACCTCGGCCACGTATTCAACGACGGGCCCGCGCCGACCGGCCTGCGCTATTGCATCAATTCGGCCTCGCTGCGGTTTATCCCCGCGGGTGAGCTGAAGACGGCCGGCTACGGCAAGTACCGGAGCCTGTTCAAGGACCTGGCGGTGTCCGCGGGACAACCGTCGCAATAGTCATCGACCGCTGGAAGGTGGCGCGGACATTACCGCTTGTTCCGGTCCACACATTTAAAAAAAGAGCGCATCGCCCTGAAGGTCCTGGACGATGCGCTCTTTTATGTCTGTGAGTTTCCCTATCCGGTGATCTCGTCGGTAGAAACGACGGTGACGCCGCGGGCCTCCCAGCCTTCCACGAGCGTATCCCCGCGTTCGGGGAAGATGGCCTGCGTGGCGTCCAGCACGAGCTGGACGGGGGCGGTGTTCCTCTCGAGAAAGCCATCGATCGCGTAGGCATTGCAGACGTCCAGGGCGACGCCGTACAGGACGATGCGTCCGGGCCTGACGGCATTCAGAACGGGTTCCACGTTCCGATTGGTGAACACGTCGAAGCGCTGTTTGCGGAAGATGACCTCGCCCGCGTGGTTCCGGACCCGCTCGCCGAGTTCCGCGGTATCTTCCGCGCCGCCGTCGATCCACAGCGGATTCACCGGGCGTGTTTCCGCGACCTTTCGCTGGCCCGGGGTGTCCTTGAGACAGTGCGGCGGAAAGGTGTCCTGGAAGTCGGGCGAGTCCGAGATCTCCGGATCGTCCGGGTTGTGGAAGTCTACCGACCCGAAGATGGGGATATTCCGCTGCCGCGCGCAGGCCGTGAGCCGCTCCAGGTTGGGCAGGATTTTCTCCGCCTCCCGGATGTAGAGTTTGCCGTCCGGCATGATGAAGTCGTACTGGGTATCCACGTCCCAGAAGATGGTTTCGGGCATCGTCTCTTCCCCTGATTTTTTCCGAAAAAGATACGGCAAACCGGAATTGATGACAAGTGCGGCCCGTTCAGGGCAACGCACGGGAAACGGGCCCTGAGCCGCTCCCTGAGCTTGTCGAAGGGTCGGCGAAGGATTTCGAATTGGATACCGACTGGATATCGAATCGAGGGCATTTCGACAAGCTCAATGACCACGTTTCGGCGAACGAAGGCAATTCGACAAGCTCAGGGAAATCAACTTGGATGGACGGGATAAAACGAGAGTCTATCGGGTGGTCGCATCTGGCGGCCCGGCGAGTTTCTGCATGAATATACCCGCGGCTACCGAGACGTTGAGAGAAGCAACCGATCCTGTCGATGGAATTCTGCAGGTGGCGTCGCACTTGTCCAGCGTGAGCCGGCGTAGCCCGCGTTCTTCGTTGCCCACCACCAGCAGCCAGGGCCGGTCGGCCGCGATCCGGTCCAGGCCGGTGTCGGCGTGTTCCGACGCGCCCAGGATCCAGACGTTCGCCGTCCGCGCCAGGTCGAGCGACCGGCTGAGGTTCGCCGGGAAGCTGAATGGCACGTGTTCGACGCCTCCGGATGCGACGTCGTACACGGTATCCGTGAGAGGAGCGGAACGGTCCCGCGTGATCAGGATGCCGCGGACGCCGAAGAAGGCGGCGGTGCGAAAGATCGCCCCGACGTTGTGCGGGTCCTGCACGCGGTCGAGCGCGAGCCAGAGTCCGTCCGCGGGCACGTTCGCGAAGAGTTCCTGTACAGGCACCGCGCGTCGTTCCTTGACAACGGCCTCGGCGCCGCGGGCGCGGCCCGTCCGGTTTTGCCTCCGGGATGCGCGGGTCTGGCCCGAGATCTTGACGCCGATTTCCGTGGCGGACGACCGGATCCGGCTCCAGGGGCCGGAGACGGGGTCCGGCAGGCGGATTTCGTAGACGTCCTGGGGCCGGGCTTCCAGAACGGCCAGGATGCTGTGAGGGTTCTTGAGGTGGAGAGGCATCGCGGTTTATTTCATTTCCTGTCGTGTCGGGCTATCCGAACTTTCCTTCCGCGTACTGCCGGCGGATGACTTTCTTGTCCAGTTTTCCGACGCTGGTCTTAGGGATCTGCTCCACGAAGACGATTCTGTCGGGTACCCAGTATTTCGGATATACGGATGCGAGGTGGGCCAGGAGCGACTCGGCCGTGACGGGATCCGCGTTGGGCGACCGCACGGCGATGGCGAAGGGACGTTCCGTCCACTTCGCGTCGGGAACGGCGATGACGGCGGCCTCGGTGACGGACGGATGGCCCATGAGCGTGTTCTCCAGCGCCACGCTCGAAATCCACTCGCCGCCGCTCTTGATGAGGTCTCTTGTCCGGTCCGTGATGGTGAGGAAGCCGTCCGGGCTCATCGAGCCCACGTCGCCGGTCCGGAACCACCCGTCGGCCGTGAAGTGATCGGGCGCGGGGTCCTGCTTGTAATAGCTTCCGATCACCCACGGGCCCCTGACCTGTATCTCGCCCATGCTGCGGCCGTCCCAGGGCGCTTCGTTGCCGGAATCGTCCACAATCCGCATGTCAACGCCGCAGATGGGATACCCCTGGGTGGCTTTCACGTCCCACCTGTCCGCGTCCGGAAGGGCGCCATGGTGGCGCTGCAGCTTGGAGACGGTACCCAGGGGCGAAAGTTCGGTCATTCCCCAGGCGTGTACGACCGGCACGTTGAGTTCGGTTTCATAGGCTTCGATCAGGCCGCGCGGCATGGCCGCCCCGCCGACGATCAGGGCGCGAATACAGGAGATGTCGCGCGGATTGACCTTGAGCTCTTCATACAGTCCGGTCCAGATGGTGGGGACGCCGGCGGGAACCGTGACGCCTTCCTCCGCGATCGTCCGCGCAAGGGCGGCGGGATTCAGGTGGGGGCCGGGGAGAACCATCTCCGCGCCGGCCATGGCGCATGCATACGGCAGTCCCCAGGCCATGGCGTGGAACTGCGGTACGACCGGCATGACGACATCCGATTCGACAAGGCCCACGGCGTTGGACTGATTCACGCCCAGCGTGTGCAGAAACATCGAACGGTGCGAGTACAACGCGCCCCGGGGCTCGCCGGTGGTGCCGCTGGTGTAGCAGAGGCCCATGGCCGTGTCTTCGTCTATTGCGGGCCATTCGTACGAATCGCTGCCGCCGGCGATCAGGGCTTCATAGTCCAATGCGTCGCCAGGGCCGATCCGGATACCCGGTTTGACATTGAACAGGACGATGCGCGGGCGGCGGTCGAGTCTGGCCGCCACGGCTTCGAAGCGGGGCAGCAGGGCCGCATCCACAAAGATGGCCTTGTCATCCGCGTGGCTGATGATGTACGCCAGCTGATCCGGAGAGAGCCGGATGTTCAGAGTATGGCAGACGGCGCCGCTGCAGGGCACGGCGAAATACAGCTCCAGGTGCTGGTGGTTGTTCCACGCGAAGGTGCCTACGCGGTCGCCGGGTTCTATTCCCAGCCCGCCGAGCGCGCTGGCGAGCCGCCTCGACCGGCTGTGAAGGTCCGCGTAGGTGTATCGGTACACGTCTCCGTCGGGCAATAAGGTGGTGATGCGTTTTCGGGGGTACAGACGGTTGGCGTGCTCCAGGATCCGGTCCATGGTGAGGGGGTAGTCCATCATGAGGCCTTGCATGGATTGTGCTCCTCCGGAGTTGGCAGTCCGTTGGCGCGCCGCTGCCGCCCGTTTCGAATGTATCGTGGCTGCGCGCCCCTCGCCACTCTTGGGCGGGTTTGACCAACGCCGACCGGCGCGTTTGCAGCCGTGCGAAGACCGCTGGGAATTTTAAAACAGCTTCTTACGTCGGGCTACGGGAAGTATTCTTCAGGGCTGAACGCGTCCACTCTCACCGCCTGGTCTCTGGCGGTCTCCGCGCGCCGGAACAGCTCCGCGTCTTCCTGTGTGATCAGCTCTTTTTCCATGGCCTGTTCGACCAGCCGGTGGGGGTCCCGGCCGGAAAGCAGGCCTGCGCGTGCGGCTTTCTTGATGATGCCGGAAATGGGTTCGGCCCTGCAGGAAAGCTCGAACGCGGTTTCGAGCCGGCCCAGGGCTTCATCCGCGGAATCCGGCAGATATATGTCAGAGGTCAGCGCGTCCCGGTCCGGGCCGGGGGTCCGCATGGCGCGGGCGACGTCGCCTCCCAGGACGTCGGAAGGCATCCGGCCGATCGCGTTGACGCGAGACCACATCGCAACCGGATAGCGGAACAGCAGATTGAGGCCGGGGAAGACGCGCAGGTTCCGGAACAGGCCGCTGAATCCGAGCTGAATCTGCGCGAGCGCGTATTGCATCGCCCAGTGCAGATAGGGCAGGTGGCCCGGTCTGCGCCCTTCCGCTTCAAATCGGCGCATGACGGCGGTGCCCAGGTACATCCATGACAGGATGTCCGCGAAGCGGCCGGCCAGTTTCTCTTCTTTTTTCAGGGCGCCGCCCATTGAGATCAGGGCGATATCGGCCATGAAGGCGAATGAAGCGGACGTCCAGGCCAGCTTGCGATAGTACCGGGACGCGGGCCCCCGCACCGGCGAAGCGGCCAGGTAACCGCGCGACAGGCTCAGGAGCGCGGTGCGGAACCCGTTGCGGATGACGTGGCCCGCGTGGGCCCAGAATGCGCGGTCGAACGCGTGCAGGTTGCCGGTCTTGAGCGCCTGTATTTCATCATAGATGTACGGATGGCACCGGATCGCGCCCTGACCGAACGTGATAAGGGTCCGCGTGAGAATATTCGCGCCTTCCACGGTGATGGCGATGGGCGCCCAGAGATACGACCGGGCGAGCAGGTTTCTCGGACCCTGGGCGATGGCGTTTCCTGCCAGGATGTCCATCCCGTCCAGAATGGCGCGCCGATGGAGCTCCGTGAGATTGAACTTGACGATGGCGGAGACAACCGCCGATTTCTCGCCCGCGTCCAGGCCGCCGCAGGTGAAACGCCTCGCCGCTTCCATCAGGTAGGTAAAGCCGCCGATACGCGCGAGCGGCTCCTCCACGCCCTGGAAACGGCCGATGGAAAGGCCGAACTGTTTGCGTACGGTGGCGTGGGCGCCCGCCACCCGCGCGGTCAGCTTGGCGCCGAAGGCCGCGGTTGCCGGCAGCGAGATGCCGCGCCCCGCGGCCAGGGATTCCATGAGCATGCGCCACCCCTGGCCGGCGCCTTCCGTACCGCCGATGATGGCATCGGCCGGAACGACGACGTCCCTGCCCTCGGTGGGGGCATTGTGAAAGGGCACGCCCATTGGATCGTGCCGTCTGTCCACCACAATGCCCGGCGTGTCGCGGGGTACGAGGGCGCAGGTGATGCCCGGGTTGGCGCCTCTGCCGAGCAGATTGTCCGGATCCTTGAGTTTGAAGGCCAGGCCGATCAGTGTGGAGATCGAAGCGAGCGTGATATATCGCTTGTCCCAGTTCAAACGCAGATACGGCCGCCCATCTTCGCCCATGAAGACGACCCCGCTGGACCGGATGCTACCGGCGTCGGAACCGGCGTTCGGCTCGGTGAGGGCGAAGCAGGGGATCTCCTCACCGCGCGAAAGGCGCGGCAGGAAGTGGTCTTTCTGTTCCCGGGTGCCGTAATGGATCAGCAGTTCGGCCGGTCCGAGCGAATTGGGCACCATAACGGTAACGGCGAGCGGCATGGAGCGGGAGGCCAGCTTGCCGACAATGGCGCTGTGAGCCGAGACGGAGAATCCAAGGCCGCCGAATTCTTCGGGGATGATGATCCCGTAGAATCTTTGTTCTTTGAGATAATCCCAGAGTTCCCGCGGCAGGTCCCGGTCCCGGTGAATCCGCCAGTCGTCTGCCAGCCGGCACGCGGCTTCCACGGGGCCGCTGAGGAATGCGCGTTCCCTTTCGTTCAGATCGGGGTAGGGTTCGGCGTTCAGACGGCTGAAGTCGGGTTTGCCGGAGAAGAGGTCGGCGTCGATCCATACGCTTCCGGCTTCGATGGCGGCCTGTTCGGTGGGCGAGATGACGGGAAGGAGGCGGAGCGCTTTGATGATTTTGAGGATCGGAGAGGAAATCAGGTTGCGGCGCAGCGGCCGCACGTTAAGGAGCAGCGCAAGGGCGCCGAAGCCCCACCAGAGGCCGCCGGGAGCGCCGAATGTCCATAGACCCGCGGCCGAGAGGACCGTGCACAGCCACAGCGGCGCGCCCGTGAAACCCAGGACGCATACGAGAACCGCGATGCCAGTGGTTTCGACGTACGAAAGGGAAAGGACGCCGAAGGAGGAAGTCAGAACGTCCATGCATTTCACACCTTTAGCTGCCCGGATGGGCTTTTTCAACGGGCTGTCAGGTTTTCGAAAATACCCGCGGCGCCCATACCGCTGCCGATACACATGGTACAGATGCCGTAGCGGACGTTGCGGCGGGCCATCTCATGCAGAAGGGTGGCGGTGAGCTTGGCGCCGGTGCAGCCCAGCGGATGGCCGAGCGCGATGGCCCCGCCGTTGACATTGACGATATCCTGGTCCAGGTCCAGTTTGCCGATGACGGCGAGCGCCTGCGCCGCAAAGGCCTCGTTCAGTTCGATCAGGCCGATATCTCCCTGGGTGAGGCCCGCCTGCCGGAGTGCTTTCGGCACGGCTTCGGCCGGGCCGATGCCCATGACTTCCGGCGCGACGCCGGCCACGGCATAACCCGCGAGCCGCGCTATGGGTTCCACTTGCAGTTCCCTTGCCGTCCGCCCGCTCATCACCACCGTTGCGGCAGCGCCGTCCGAGACCTGCGAGGCATTCCCCGCGGTGACGGTGCCGCCCGCGCGAAAGACCGGCCGCAGCCGGGCAAGGGCGTCCGCGCTGGTATCTGCGCGAGGCCCTTCGTCGGCCCTGAACGTCGTCTCGGTGGATGTCGTCCGTCCGTTGTCGTACACCGTGTCCACCACGTGGAGGGGCACGATCTCGTCGTTGAAGCGGCCTTCCGCGGCGGCGGCGAGTGCGCGCTGGTGGGAACGCAGGGCGAAGAGGTCCTGTTCCTCACGGGAGATGTTCTCGCTTTCCGCCAGGTTTTCAGCGGTGTTTCCCATGTCAATGTAGAGGTCGGGGTCTTCCCGTGTGATGTCCGGGTCCGGCATGAAATTGTTTCCGCCCATGGGCACCAGGCTCATGGACTCGGCGCCGCCGGCCACGATCACGTCGGCCTGCCCCGCGGAGACCGCCTGGTGCGCCATCGCGATGGATTGCAGCCCGGATGCGCAAAAACGGTTGATGGTTACGCCGGGAACCGTATCTGGCAGGCCCGCCTTCTGTGCGACGACGCGACCGAGAACCATGCCCTGCTGCGCTTCCGGAAACGCGCAGCCCATGATCACGTCGTCGATACTTTCGGGCTGAAGGCCCTCCACGCGGCCGATGGCGCCGTTGACGGCGGCCGCGCCCATGGTTTCGGGCCGCACGTTGCGCAGGACCCCTCTCCCGGCTTTGCCCACGGCCGTGCGAACGCTGCTGACGATGTATGTTTCCTCGCTCATGGCGGACAACACCTCTCACGTCCAGTGACCTGTTGTATCCAGGTAATCCACACCTGTCCAAAAACGTCTTTTCCAACCACTATCACGACATGATCCACCTGTAACCGGAGCGAGGGCATCCTGCCCTCGCTCCCGGGAACGCCAACCACACCGGTCCCAAATCGGTACTGATCCTGGACAGCCGTGGCCAAGAGAAGGGGACCTGCATTTTGCATATATTCGGTGTAACGTTCCTGAAAAACGATGAATCCCGGTCAGTTTCGCAGGGGTCTGTTGGTGCGCAGAATGCTGTGGATCCGTTCCCGGGTCTTTGCTTCGCCGGTCAGGGCGACAAAGACTTCGCGCTCCAGTTCGAGAAGGTAGTCCTCGTGTACGTTCGCCGGGCCTGTGAGATCGCCGCCGGTCAGCACGTAGGCGAACCGGTTGGCCAGAAAGCGGTCGTATTCGCTGATGAAACCCGAGCGGAGCATATTGTGGGTTGTCACCTCGAACCGCGCGCGTGCCGGCTGCCCGAGAACCCGGATGGCATTGCGGACCGGGGGCGGCGCGTACCCCTGGCCGGAAAGGCGCAGAACTTCCTGACGGGCGGCCTGGAGCCGGAGGTCCTGGTTCATGACGATGGGCGAACCGGCGGCCAGAAATCCGTATTCCCGCGCCTGATGGGCGCTGTTGGATACCTTCGCCATGGCCACCGTTTCGAAGGCCCTGGTCAGAAAGGGCTGGATGTGACTGTCGTGTTCGGATGAGGCGCGTTCGTGCGAAATCGCCGCCATGCGCATGGTGCCGCACCCGCCGGGGATGAGGCCTACGGCGAGTTCCACAAGACCGATGTAGGATTCCGCCGCGGCCACGGAGCTGGCGCAGGCCATCGTGAGTTCGCAGCCGCCGCCGAGTACGCGGCCGTGGGTGGCGACCACGACGGGTTTGGCGGCGTAGTGGACACGCTGGATCATCTGTTGAAAATTGACCAGGAGCCGGTCCATCAGGTCGAAGCGTTTCCGTTCCGCGTGCGCGACCATTTCTCCCAGGTTCGCGCCAACTGAGAAGTTCTTCCCCGTGTTGCAGATGACCATTCCCCGGAAATTCCCCGCTTCGACGACGTCGACCGCGTCGATGAGACCGCGTACGAGGGTTTCTCCCATCGAGTTCGCCTTGGAGCGGTATTCAAAGTGGGCGATATCGTCGCCCAGGTCCAGCAGAGCGGCTTCCTCGTTTTGCCAGTGGACGTGCTGTTTTTCAGAGTCGACGGCGGGCGCCGTGAATTCATCCGTGGTTCCGGACTCCCGCACGTATCCGCGGTCGGGGAGATAGACCCGTGAGCGATCGCGAAATCCTCCGGCTCCCGACCCGGCCATGGTTTCGATCCATTCCGGCAGAGCGGTCTTTTCAGCCTTCATGTCCGCCAGGATCTTGTCGAACCCGATGATATCCCACATTTCAAAGGGCCCGACCTCCCAACCGAATCCCCAGCGAAGGGCCCGATCTATGTCCGCGGGGTTCGTCGTGATTTCGGGGATGCGGCGGGCGCTGTAACCCAGAGTATCAAGGAGATGCTCCCGGAAGAAATCGCCCGCCCGTCCACCTAGCGCGTAAAGGTCGCGCAGGCGTCGGGAGAGCTCTCTCTGGCTGCGAATGGGTTCGAGATCGCCCAGTACCGGTTCCCGGGGCGGTTCGTAGGCGCCGGTAACCGGGTTGAACGAGAGGATGTCCCGGCCTTCTTTCCTGTAGAAGCCCCTGCCCGCCTTGGCGCCGGTGGCTCCGTCCTCGACGAGTTGCGCGACCGGCGCGGGAACCTGGAACAGGTCGCGGCTTTCGTCTTCCGGCAGAGCACGATACAGGTATTCGGCGACGTGCGTGAGGGTGTCCAGTCCGACGACGTCGGCCGTCCTGAACGTGGCCGACCTCGGACGTCCCAGCAGCGGTCCGGTGAGGGCGTCTATTTCCTCGATCGTATATCCGCCATCCGTAAAGGCCCGGATACACTGCATCATCGCGTACACGCCGATGCGGTTGCCGATGAAGCCGGGGTGTCGTTTGCGATTACGATGCCCTTGCCAAGCCGTACCCGGCCGAACCCGGAGACGCGTTCGACAACGGCCGGATCGGTTTCGGGAAGAGGGATGAGTTCGAGGAGCTTGAGGTAGCGCGGCGGGTTGAAGAAGTGCGTTCCCAGGAAACGGCTCTTGAAGTCCGGGGACCGGTCCTGCGCGATCAGGTGGATCGGAATGCCGCTCGTGTTGGTGGAGATAACGGCACGGCTGTTCGCGGCGGCCTCCACGCGAGCCATCATCTGTTGTTTGACGAGGGGCTTCTCGACAACGGCTTCGATGATCCAGTCCGCTTCGGTCGTGCGATGGAAGTCATCTTCAATGTTGCCGGGGGTAATGCGGCGGACGGTTTCTTCCGTAAAAAGGGGGGCCGGGCTGACGCGCTCGAGGCCTTTCAACGCGCCTTCGACGATCGCGTTCCTGTTCTTCCCGTCGCCGGGAAGATCCAGAAGATGGACGGACAGGCCGGCGTTTGCCAGGTGTGCGGCAATCTGCGATCCCATCACACCCGCGCCCAGAACGGCGGCGGTGCGGAACGGGGAATGTGCTGCGGGATGCATTCGGGCTCACTTTTCCGGACAGGTTCTGGAGAGAGTTTCTCGCGTTGCGGGAAGTATCGGCACAGGCGGGCCTGCACGATGCCCCGAAAGGTAGCGTACAAAGGTTCCCCGATCAAGAACGAAACGCATGATCCGGTGCGTCGCGGGACCTCTCCCCCCTGCCCCATGCGCGCGGGAGAGAGGGAGGAATGGCAGGTTTCGCCCAATCAATGGTGTTCACAACTGGCGACCGGGGGTATGGGGGGTTTTTCCGTGCCGATCCGTCCAGCGCACTCGTATTGGTAATTCTGAACGATTGGTAGGCCACCAAAACCCCATCTGAGCCTCTGGAGTGATTTACGGAAAAACCGGCCCCCTGCCGAAGGGCGCGGTTCTTTTTGGTCCTTTTTCTTCCGCGCATAAGAAAAAGGACGTAAAAGAAAGAAAAATAATGATTTGATTCAAAAAACAGAGACCTGCATTAAGCAAATCCCATCGTTCGTATTTCTGTTCATATTCCCTGCCTACGGCGTGTTCCTTAAGAGCGGGAAGACCTAAGACGTTAGACGGGAGAGATTGCCTGCCTCGTGAGGGTTCTTTTCCTGCCGCAGGCAAGTCGGAAGAACAGATCGGCAAGGGCTTCTTCTACCGTCTCACCTCTCCCGTCTCCCCGCCTTTCTTCTACCGTCTTACGTCTTCCCTCTCCCCGCCTTTGGGGTGCGTGAGCGCTTCCATCACAGGCCGGATGCCCGGACCGTATTCGTACGTCATTTTACCCCCCGTATATCCGCTGAGGGCAACGAGGACTGCCGTTGCCGCGGCGCCCGCGAGATACGCGAACCGAACGGTTCCTGTGAACTTTCGCTTGAGGATGAGGTGGGTTCGGAGGAGAACCAGAACGATGGCGAGCCACGTGGCGGCGGTGGAGATGGATTCGTGCTGTTCCAGCGCGGCCGCGATGCCGGGGATTCGGGCTGCTGTTTCCTCTGCCGCGTTTCCGGTCAGCGAGGCCGCAATCGCCGAGACTGCGCCGAGGACAAGGAGGAGGTATCCGGTGCGGAGAAGGTGATCCCTGCGAAACAGAATGCCGGCGGCGTCGCAGAAAAAGCCCACGGTGAGCAGGGCCAGGGGGAAGTGGACGATAAACGGATGGAAGTCCATAGAGGGGGTTGAAATCCGGGACCCGGACGATCAGCTCCACGCGCCCTTGGCCATCATCCCGCCGTCCACGCAGACGTTTTCGCCGGTCATGAAGGAGGCTTTTTCGCTGGCGAGGAACAGCACGGCATTCGCGATGTCGTCGGGCGTGCCGATCCGGCCGATGGGATGGGCCCGGCTCATCTGTTCACGATGTTCCGTCTCGTCGCCACCCATGGCCTGCAGGGCTTCCTCCACCATCGGCGTGTCGATGGTGCCGGGGTTGACGGCCAGCACGCGCACGTTGTCTTCCGCGTATTCCAGGGCGAGTTGTCGCGTCAGTGAGAGGATGCCGCCTTTGCTGGCGGCGTATGCGCAGACGCCCTTCGTGGATTGCAGCCCCTGGACGCTGGCCGTGTTGATGATCACGCCGCCTCCGCGTTTGATCATTTCGGGTATGCAGTGACGGGTCATCAGGAAGGCGCTCTTCAGGTTGACGTTCAGGATGTAGTCCCAGGTTTCTTCCGGCATTTCATGGGCGGGCTGGTAGCTGCTGACGGGCTGGACGCCCACGTTGTTGCAGAGGATGTCCACGCCGCCCCAATCTGAAACTGCGGTCGCCGCGAGCCCCCGGCATGCGTCGTCTTGCGCCACGTCCGCCGCCTGAAAGCGGATATGGCCGGGTAGAGGGCCGCTTTCCGCGGCGAGCCGATCTCCGGCCTTCACGTCCACGTCGGCGCAGAGGACGCGGGCGCCCTCCCGGGCGAAAGCCAGGCAGATGCCGCTGCCGATACCCTTGGCGCCACCGGTGACGATGACCACTTTATCCTGAAATTCCGACATGGCGCACTCCTGGTTATGTTCGGGCCGCGTAGACACAGGTGCGACATGGACAATAAGACAAAGCGGGCGCCGGATGTCAAATGTTAGTGTTGGGTCCTGCGGACCTCTCCCCCCACACCTCACACAGAGCTATCAGCCGTCAGCCGTCAGCTAAAATCGGTGAGACGTTAGATGGGAAAGGGGAGAGATTGGCTGCCTCGTGAGGGTTCTTTTCGTGCCGAAGGCAAGGAGGAAGAACATACCGGGCAGGGATCTCTTCTACCGTCTTGCGTCTTACGCCTAACCGCCTTTGAATGTTTTTGCTGACAGGAAGCGGTTTTTTTGTTTACTTGTGAAGGAAATCATCACTTCGTCATGTTTTTGGAAAAGGAGCAATCATGGATCGGCGTCCGAAGGGATGGGTGGTTCTTGGCGTGCTGATTGGCGGATTCTTCGGAATCAGTTTTCTGGTGTCGTACTATACGGACTGGCTGTGGTTCAGGAGTCTGGATTTCGATTCGGTCTTCTGGCGTATCATTCGCGCCCGCTTCGGGTCGGGCATGTTATTCGGCGCGATCGCGGCCGTCGTGGTGGGGGTGAACCTGTGGATTGCCGGGAAGATTACACAGCGGGCGATGCGGGTGGAAGGCGAACCCGGAGGCGTGTTGCAGTCCAGGAAGACGCAGGTCTTCATCGCGGCCGTGCTTGTATTCATCCTGGGCAACATCGGCGCCAGTCAGTGGCCGGTCCTGCTGCGGTACCTGTACGAACAGCCGTTCGGCGCGACCGATCCGATCTTCGACCGGGAGGTGGGGTTTTATGTATTCCTGCTTCCGTTCTACGATTTTCTGTCCGGATTTCTGATTGCGGCTCTTGTACTGTCGGCGCTGGTCGTCGTAATGATGTACGTAACGGCGGGTGGTATCGGAATCCGTGAGGGGCTGGAGGTTGGGGAACGGCCCATGGCCCATCTTTCGGGATTGGGCGGCGTATTCCTCGTCGCGCTGGCATGGAAGTACCGTCTCAAGATTTATGCCTTGCTGTATTCGCAGGGGCGGTTCTTCGGGGCCGGTTACGTGGACGTCAACGTTCAGATCTGGGCATACTGGGTGATGGTGATCGTCTTCCTGGCCGCGGCGGTCTTCCTCTTTCTGAATGTCAGATCGCCGAATACCCGGCTGCCGCTCAGGGGTGTCGGCGTGCTGGTTATCGGCACGATCGTGGTGGGTGCGGTGCCCGCCACGGTGGTCCAGAAGCTTGTGGTGGAGCCGAGCGAACTCCGCCGTGAAGGGCCATATATCAAGTACAACATCGAAGCGACCAATCGGGCATACGGGCTGGACCGGATCGTTGAGCAGCCGTTTGAGGCGTCGGAGGACCTGACGCTGGCGGATATACAGGCGAACCCGCTTACGATGCGAAACATCCGGATCTGGGACGAACGGCCCCTGAAGCAGACCTACCAGCAGGTGCAGGAAATCCGGCCCTACTACGTATTTCCGAGCGTGGACGTGGACCGATACACGGTGGATGGCGTGTACCGGCAGGTCATGTTGTCCGCCCGGGAGCTGGACACCAACCGCCTGCCGTCTCAGGCCAGGAACTGGGTCAACGAGCGTCTGCAGTACACCCACGGATACGGGGTGACCATCAGCCCGGTCAACCACGTCACCCCGGAGGGCCTGCCGGCGTTCATGGTCAAGGATATTCCGCCGGTTTCGGATCCGGGGCTGGAGGTCGATCGGCCCGAGATCTACTACGGAGAAAGGACCTACGCTTACGTGGTGGTGAAGACCGGGATCGAGGAATTCGACTACCCGAAGGGCGACGAGAACCAGTATTCGACGTATGAGGGGGCAGGGGGCGTGCCCGCGGGCAGCTTCATCAATCGGCTGGCGTTCGCCATTCGATTCTGGGACGTAAGCCTCCTGCTGAGCGGTTACATCTTGCCCGAAAGCCGCATCATGTTCCGCCGGCAGATTCGGGAGCGTGTCCAGACGCTGGTTCCCTTCCTCATGTACGATACCGATCCCTATATCGTGGCGTCCGAGGGCAGGCTCTACTGGATACAGGATGCGTACACGATTTCCGATATGTACCCGTATTCCACGCGCTCGGGGCGAATGAGGATCAACTATATCAGAAACTCCGTGAAGGTGGTGGTCGACGCCTACAACGGCACGGTAACGTTCTATCAGGTGGATGCGGAAGATCCGCTGATTCGATCTTATGGCGAGATGTTCCCGGGGGTGTTCCGGCCGATGTCCGACATGCCGGAGAATCTGAGGGCGCACGTGAGGTATCCGATCGACCTGTTTTACGCGCAGGCCTCCATGTACCGGAGTTATCACATGGAAGACGTCAACGTCTTCTTCAACCAGGAGGACCTCTGGGAGATCCCGAACGAGATTTACAGCGACCAGCCTCAGCCGATGCTGCCCTATTATATCATCGTCAAGCTGCCGGGTGAGAGCCAGGAGGAATTCCTGCTGATGGTGCCCTTTACGCCCACGAAGAGAGACAATATGATCGCCTGGCTCGCGGCGCGGTCCGACGGTGAGAACTACGGACACCTGCTGGTGTACAAGCTGCCCAAGGACAAGCTCATCTACGGTCCGATGCAGATCGAAGCGAGGGTGGACCAGCAGCCGGACATCTCCAGCCAGTTGACACTGTGGGGGCAGCGCGGATCGGAGGTGATCCGCGGGAACCTGCTGGCCATTCCGGTGGAGAGTTCGTTCATCTACGTGGAACCCATCTATCTGCAGGCGAGGCAGGAGCCCGACCAGCAGGCGTACGGGCAGGAGGAAGGCTTGCCGGGAAGCCAGCCCCAGCCGAGGCGGCAGCAGGAACGCAGTTCGGCGATTCCCGAATTGAAGCAGGTGATCGTCGCGTTTGGCGGGCAGGTGGTGATGCGGAATACGTTCGAAGAAGCGCTGACGGTCCTGTTCGGGGAGGGGGTTGGCGCCACCCTGGCGGAAGACAGGGTGGAAACGCCGGCGACTCAGGTTGCGGTTCAGGCCGGGCGTTCAGCGGCCGAACTGGCGGCAAAGGCGGATGCGCACTACTCGCGCGTGCGAACGGCGCTGCAGCAGTGGGACTGGGAGCAGGCCGGCAAGGAGATGAAGGCGCTGGAGGCGACGATCCGGGCGCTGAAGGAAGAGTTGAAATAACAACCGGTTGCCCTGTCATTACGGTAAAGGGATCTGCGGATGACGGTGAAGGTCGGTTTTATCGGCGCGGGGAACATCTCACGCGGGCATCGGCGGCATTTGAAGCGCATGGACGACGTGGCGGTCGTGGCCGTTTGCGATCTGGATCGGGCGAAGGCGGACGAGGCCGCTGCGGAGTGGAACGCCGGGGTATTCACGGACTACAGGTCCATGTTGAACGAAGTGGAGCTGGATGCGGTATACGTCTGCGTTCCTCCATTCGCCCACGAGACGCAGGAGATCCTTGCCGCGGAGAAGGGAATCGCGCTTTTCGTCGAGAAACCGATCTCTCTGCACATGGACACGGCGCGGGAGGCGGACGCGGCAATCCGGGAACACGGCGTGATTTCCTGCGTGGGCTTCCAGGGTCGGTACCTGGACATTATCGACAAGACGCGGGACCTGCTTGCGGACCGCCAGGTCGGGCTGGCGATCGGGTACTGGATGGGGGGGTTGCCGGGCGCATACTGGTGGCGGCGGAAGCAGCTGTCCGGCGGGCAGGCCGTGGAGCAGACGGTTCACGTGACGGACATGGCCCGGTATCTCTTCGGGGACGTGAAAACCGTTTTCGCGGGGGGCCGTACGGGGTTGATGACGGATGTGGAGGACTACGATATCGAAGACGCGAGCGCGGCCACGCTGATTTTCGAGAACGGCACGCTGGCGACGCTCTTTTCGGCCTGTTTTCTGTCGTGCGGCCATCGGGGCGGATTGGATATTTACACGAAGGATATGGTCATCGAGTACAAAGAGAGAAAGTCGATTACGGTTGTGCAGGGAGACCGGTCCGAGATATTCGAGGTCGGCAATCCGTACTGGCAGGAGATGGACAACGCCTTTATCGAGGCGGTGCGCACGGGCGACGGATCGAAGCTGCGATGTCCGTACTCGGACGCCGTGAAGACCCAGCAGGTTGTGGTGGCGGTAAACCGTTCGCTCGAAACCGGCGAACCCGTATCGATTGCGGATGTATAGAGAAGCTGTCAGCTAAAGGCGGGAAGACGCAAGACGGGAGAGGGTAGAAAACCTCACCCCAGCCCACCACCTGGTGAGACGCAAGAAGTGAGACGGGAGAGATTTCCAGCCTTGAAAGGATTCTTCTCGTGCCGGAGGCAACGAGGAATAACATACCCGGCAATGATCTCATCTACCGTCTACCCTCTCACCTCTACCCGCCTTTCTTCTAACGTCTCCCGTCTCACCTCTCCCCGCCTATAGGTCATAATAAAAAGGGGGCGCTGCGGTTTTGCAGCGCCCCCTTTTCTGTTGCTTGACCCGGCTTACTTGTAAACTTTCATCTGGCCAGATTTCAACCGGTCCCAGTATTCGTTGAGGGTGGCCTTGATGTGCGGGCTCAGGATCACACCGCCGATGATATTGGGGAAGGCCATTCCCAGGATCATCATGTCGGTGAAGTTGAGTACGTTCGTCAGCGCGGTGACGGCGCCCAGGAAGACGAATACGACGAAGATGACGCGGTACACGATAATGGTGCCCGTACCGAAGAGATACTCCCACGCCCGCTCCCCGTAATAGGACCAGGAGATCATGGTGGAATAGGCGAAGAGGACGACGGCGATGGCGAGTACGTGCCGGGCGCCCGGGATGAACGTTTCGAATGCAGCGGCCGTCATCGCGGCGCCGACCGGCTGACCCTGCTGGGCCTGGCCGAGGAACTGTGGATCCGCGTAGACGCCGGTGATGAGGCAGACGAGCCCCGTCATCAGGCAGATGATGATCGTGTCGATAAACGGACCGATCATCGCGACCATGCCCTCCCTGGCCGGCTCGTCGGTCTTGGCGGCCGCGTGTGCGAACGCAGCGGATCCGAGGCCGGCTTCGTTGGAAAAGGCGGCGCGTCGGATGCCGGTTACCAGCACGCCGATGAACCCGCCGTAGAGCGCCTGGGGCGAGAAGGCCTGGCTGAAGATGGTGCCCAGCATTTCAGGAATGCGGGTAAAGTTGGTCAGGATGATCAGCAGGCAGGTGGCAACGTACAAGACGCACATCGTGGGCACCACACGAGACGTGACGCGTCCGATTCGCCTGATCCCGCCGATGATCACAACGGCGACCATTGCGGCGAGTACGATGCCGACCAGCCAGTTGTAGTCTTTGAAAACCGGCGAAACGGTGCCCAGAATCTCCAGCGTCTGGTTGGCCTGGAACATATTGCCGCCGCCCAGGCTTCCTCCCACGGTCAGAAAGGCGAACATCACCGCGAGCGTGCGGCCGAACTCCCCCATGCCCTTTAATTTGAGGCCGTTTTCCAGGTAATACATAGGTCCGCCGGAGACACGGCCGTCGGGGTGAATCTTCCTGTACATGACCGCCAGGGTGCAGGAAGCGAGCTTGGAGGACATGCCGAAGATCGCGGTGACGAGCATCCAGAAAATCGCGCCCGGTCCGCCGAGACTTACGGCGATGGCGACTCCGGCGATGTTTCCGAGCCCCACCGTGGCCGAGAGTGCGCTGGTGAGGGCCTGGAAGTGCGAGATTTCCCCGGGATCGTCAGGGTTGTCGTAGCGGCCGCGGATGATGTCGATGGAATGGCGGAACCCCTTCAGGGATATCCATCCGAAGAAGAAGGAATAATAGATGCCGCCCAGAAGAAGCACCACGACGATCAGCGGAATCCCGGTGCCGAACGACGCGAAGAGGACCGCTGCCAGAAGTTCGACCGTGTTTCCGAAGAGCCTGTCCAGGTCGGCAAGGTTGGTCTGTATCCAGCTGTTTGCCGATTCAGGAGCGGCGGTTTCCTGCGCACACGCCATGACGGGAAACACGAGCGCCAGGAAAAGGATCGAACTGATTATGACAAAGGGACGACGATTGACTCTGTGCATAAAGACCTTCCTTGCCATCGGGTTGTGGGATGCGCAGGTGATGAGCGCAGGTTGCGTGCGTGAATATGTGGAATCCCGCGAGTACAGGCAACAGCAATCCCTCGCGACCGGACCGCTCGAACACCAGGCGCCTTTCAGGCCGTTCGGCTCATTCGCGCCGCTGCTGACTCACGTCCTGCCCGTCGCCATGAGGGCTATCGCCGGTGATCCAGCGCAGGCGCTCCTCGTGTGAACTCCCGGCGAGCAGGAGGTTCTCCTTCGTGACGGACAGACACCGCGAAATCTCCCGGTATCCGCGGATGAAGGTCTCGGCGTAGCCGGTGCCGGCCTTCCACCCCTGGAATCCCGCGCTGGACTCGATCCGCTTTCTTGCGAACTCCGCCGTGTGCCCCTGGGATTCGAAGACCTGCTCCGCCCTGATCCGGTTCTCCACCTGATCGGAGATGTCGATACAGACGTCGACCTCGTGGAACCCGTAGTCGATGCCCGTATAGTAGACGGCGGCCACTCTGTGAGGTGCGCGGCCCAATTCGGTGTCGGGGATGGACACCTGGTTGAGCGCCTTTTGCACGGCGATTCCGGTCGCGGTATGGTCGTTCACCCACGCGTATTGCAATCGGCGGTCGGGAAGGGTGTAGGGCGCGTGGGTCAGGATGATTTGAGGTCGGACGACGTACAGACGCTCTGCCAGCGCCGACACCACGTCTTCCGTGACTTCGAGGGGATGATCGGAAAACGGCAACACGGTTACGTCCGTGATGCCGAAGACGGCGCATGCCCTCGCGAATTCCTCTTTCTTTCGTTTCGCGTAATCTTCCTGCGATCCCTGGACGACGTTCCTGTCCCGCTGGTCGGGCGGCTTGCGCAGTTCGTCCGCCAGTTTCTCGTTATGGGTGCGCTGTCCTCCGGTTATCGCCACCACGGAGACGCTGTCGCCGCGGTCCAGGTGGTGGGCGCACGTGCCTCCCATGTGGCACACGTCGTGCGGATGGGCGACCACCACCAGGAGTTGGAGGTTCTCATCTCCAGTCTGTAGCATGATGGGTCAGTTCCCTTCCGGATTCAGGCGGATGGAGACCACGCGGGCGGCGCGATGCCCTCGATGTGGGTCTTGACGTCGATCACGGCCGGTTTTCCCGACGAAATCGCCTGGTCGAGTGCGCTCCCGAACGCGCCCGCCCGATGTACAGTGATGCCGACGCAATCCATCGACTCTGCCATTTTCGCAAAGTCGCCGTCCGTCATATGCCAGAGTTCGTCGGACCCCGGTTCCGGGCCTCCGTAGACATCCTCGTTGAGTTCCTGCTCCTGGTTGAGGGAATGATTGTTGTTGACGACAACGACAACGGGAATGTCGTTCCGAACGGCGGTGTCCAGTTCCGTGACGTGATACCAGATGCCCCCGTCGCCGGTAAAGCAGATAACCGGCCGGTCCGGAGCGGCGCACCGGGCGCCCACGGCCGCGGGAATGCCCCAGCCCAGGGATCCTGAACATCGGATATAGGACTGACCCGGGTGGATGAGATCGATCATGGTACCCGTCCAGATTCCCGAGTGGCCGGTATCGGAAACGAGGATGGCGTCGGAGGGCAGGTGCCTGGTCAGCTCCCTGCACAGGCGCTCCGGACGAATGGGTACCTCCTCCGAATTGACGAGCGGGGCCACGCGCTCCTGCCACTCGGACGTGAGCTGCCGGACGCGCGACGTCCAGGCGCTGCGCGTGACGGCGTCGGGCGCAGCGTCGATCAACCTGGACAGCCCGGCCCTCGCGTCGGCCTGAATACCGAGCCGGATGGGATAGGAGCGTCCGATTTCAGCCGGATTGATGTCCAGTTGAATAACGTGGGTGCCGGCCGGAGGGACGGTCCAGTCGTTCGTGACCTGACCGCCGGTGTGGCTTCCCACAAAGAAGACAAGATCCGCCTCGCAGACGGCGCGGTTGGCGCATTCGCGGGAGTACAATCCGCAGACGCCCACGGCGAGGGGATGGTCGTAAGGGAAGGCTTCCTTGGCGTTCAACGACGTGGCTACGGGGATGGAGAGCTTTTCCGCGAACGCCCGAAGTGCGGCGCCGGCCTCGGAGGCAATGACCCCGCCGCCGGCGACCATGAGGGGACGTTCCGCGGCGGTCAGCAGGTCCACCGCCTTGCGGACGGACTCCGGTTCGGGCTCGGGCCGGAAGGGGGGCAGTTGGGCGAAGGGTTCCTCGGCGACCACATCCAGATCGGCTTCAGCGTTCGCGACCACGTCTCCGATGAAACCCGCCATGTCTAGATGAACGGGCCCGGGCGTTGCCGTGGTGGCTTCCCGGAAGGCCTGCCTCAGGAAATAGGGAAGTTGCTCGGGACGGTCCACCAGAACGTTGTATTTGGTGACCGCGTCGAATGGCGCCACATGGTCCACTTCCTGATAGGCGTGCCGGTGCCTGTTGATCTGTGTCTGACGGCCGGTGATTGCGACAACGGGAGAACATGCGAGGTACGCGTCCTGAAGCCCGGCGGCGAGGTTTGCGGCGCCCACGGATTGCGCCATGCAGATGCCGGCGCCACGGCGGACGCGCGCATAGGCGTCGGCCATATAGGCGGCGCTTTTTTCGCCGTGGGTCATGATACGCCGGATTCCCAGCCGTTCCATTTCCATCAGGGCCCGGGGCGCGATGACGGGCATGAAAAACACGTGCGTGATGCCGTATCCGTGGACCGTTTCGGCGATGAACCGGCCGCCGGTCAGGCGTGGCATATATCCTCTCCTCTGGTGTTGAAGGAGCCTCGAAAAGATCACGTAACAGCGCGTCAGCCCTGAGCCGCTCCCTGGGCCTGTCGAAGGGTCGGCGAAGGGATGTCGAATTGCCCTTTTCGGATAGTGAAACGCGGGCATTTCGACAAGCTCAATGACCACGTTTAAGCGAGACGGAATGAACGTAGAGAGGACGTTTAGATACCTTTGGGACAGTATACTAAGCCCTTGTCAACCTCAGGCCTGGAGAACCCGCCGTCGGTCGCGGACCAGCGGGTTTTTCAGACGGAGACCGGAGCGTCCGCGGATGGAAATCTAAGCCGCGCCGGTAGAATTCGAAAGTGAAAACGGGACGGCCCGAACAGATGGGAATGGCCGATCACCGTCCCTCCGTCTCGTTTTTTTTCGTTTCCGGCGGGGTCTTCGGTCTCCTTTCCCGGCGCTGAACCGGGCGTTTCCGCTTGACTTTTCACCGTGCGTGGGAGATTATGAAGGCTGCTGCAGCCGTGCGTAGACCGCTGGAATTCTCAACGCAGCTTCTCACGAGGTCGGCTTGGATCTATCTCTGTATCTGCCTATTGCCGGCACGAGCGTCAACCTCTGGTTGTTGCTCACGCTGGGTGCCGGTGTTGGACTGCTTTCCGGTCTGTTCGGCGTGGGTGGCGGGTTTCTGCTGACACCTCTGTTGATCATGATCGGGATACCTCCCACGATTGCCGCGGCATCCGATGCCAATCAGATCGTGGCGGCTTCGGCATCCGGAGTCTATGCGCATTGGAGGCTCAGGAACGTGGATCTGCGGATGGCCGTTTTGTTGATTGTCGGCGGGTTCGCCGGCGGCACTGGCGGCGTGCAGCTCATCAAGGTGCTGCGGGCCGCCGGCAGCGCGGACCTTGCCATACAAGTCAGCTACGTCCTGATGCTGGCGTCGGTGGGCGGCATCATGTTCGTGGACGGGCTTCTGGGTCTGCGCGCGGGGAAGATAGCCAGAGAGGGGGGCCGCGCCAGAGCGGAATTGCGGATAACCTGGGCGGAGCGGCCGCTGGCCTGGGTGAACAAAATGGCGGGCGTGGCGTCCTGGTTCGTCAAACTCAACCGCGCGCTGCCCTGGCGAACCCGTTTCGAGACGGCCGGAACCACCATGTCCCTGCTCGTTCCGTTAGGCCTGGGAACCCTTGTGGGTATACTCGCCGCGATTATGGGGGTGGGCGGCGGTTTCATCATGGTGCCGACCATGTTGTACCTGCTGAAGATGCCCATGCCCGTGGTGGTGGGAACCAGCCTGCTGCAGGTGATGTTCACGTGTATCAACGTCACCCTGATGCACGCCTATACGAACCATACGGTGGATTTCGTGCTGGCATTGATGCTGCTTGCAGGGTCAACGCTGGGAACCCAGGCGGGCGTCCGGATTGGCAGGCGTCTGGGGGCGGAACAGTTCAAAGTGCTTCTGGCGGCAATTGTGCTCCTGGTGATGGGAATCATGCTGACGGATCTTCTGTCGGCGCCGGTCAATCTGCTTGCCGACTGGGGCGGGCGCGTATGAGCTTCCGGGTCTGGACCGGTTTGTTGGCGACGTTTCTTGCCGTGCCGTGCGCGGCGGAGCCGTCGCTTCAGCTGTTTCCCTCGCGCGTTGAGGTCGACCTCTTTTTCCGGGGCGCCGGGCTTGTCGCGACCGGGACGGTTCCGAAGGACTGCGGCGTCGTTTTGAAACTGGAAGGGGAACGCCGTGCCGCCGCGTATCGCAGAAAGGACAGACGCGGACCTTTGTGGGTGAGTACGGGTCGTGTCGAGTTCGACGCTCTCCCCGGGCTGTATATGGTCGCCGCCTCCAGTGATTCTGCTGATCTCGTACGGCAGCTGGACGTCGTCGGGGAGGGGTTTGGCGCGCTTCGGCGCAGCGCCACCGTTGAACAATCGCCGCCCGGCGATGACGGGTTCGTGTTCGACGAGTTCCTGCGTCTGAAAATCCGGCGGGGGTTGTACGCGCTGCGGCCAGAGTCGGTGGCGTTGTCCGACGAGGGAGGCGCAGTCGCCGGTTTTCGTACGGAATTCCGGGTTCCGCCCGCTGTGCGGCCCGGAACCTATCGCGCCACGCTGTATTGTTTCAACGAACACCGTCTGGTCTCGGAAACAGTACAGTCGGTTACCGTCGAAAAAACCGGGCTCGTTCGGGTGCTTTCCGAAGTCGCCTTTCAACACGGGGGTCTCTACGGCGTTGTCTCGGTTGTCGTGGCGCTGGCCGCTGGGTTGGTTGTGGGGATGATATTCCGTAAATTGTAACGGGCACATCAGGATCGATGTCGGGGCGGGGTCGTCCGGCGTGAAGACGACGCCTGTCCGGCTGATATGGCAGCCAGGAACCTGCCGCCCGCGAAAGGAGTACCGGCATGTTTACCGTTCGGACGACGCTGGCGGCCTGCCTTGCGCTGTGTACGATGGCGATTGGCGGGCGGGCGGTCGCGGACAAGATGTCAACCGGGGATTCGAAGACCGATGGTCTGATGGTCGCAATTCAGGAAAAGCTGAAGTCGATCAAGACGTGTGAAACCCGCGTCAGGACCCTGTTGACGGTAGAAGGCCAACAATATGAAATCGTGGACGACATCGCGATTCAGGCCCCGGCAAGGATGCGCGTGTCGCGCGTGCTTGCCGGCCGGATCCGCCAGACGATTGTGTCGGACGGCAGCCTTTTGTGGCGTTACGACCCCGAGGAGAAGATCGTCTACCGGATCAACATGGCAAGAGTCTACAGGTCAACACAGGTGGAAGCGGACGCCGACCAGCCGAATCCCATACGTCCCTTTCGGGCGCTGGAGTGGAAGTCCATCCGTTACTCCGGGACGGACACATTGAAGGGCGAGATCCTTCGGGTGTTCGAAGCTGTCCCTGAGGTTACACTGCTCTATGCCGACCTCCCGGAGCCGCCTTCCAGGGTCCGGTTCTCGGTCCATCCGGAGGACGGGCTGTTGCGGGAGGTGGGGTATTATAACGCCGAGGGCAAGGAGCTGTTGTCACGGGAATTCGAGACGTTGAATACAAACGTAAAGGTGGACGAAGACCAGTTCGACTTTGTCGTGCCGGCGGGGGTCCATGTGATGGACGTGACCGACGATATTATCGACTTGATCAAGACGACGAAGTCGACGCTGCCCAAAGAATAGAACGTCAAAATCCGGCCCCCCGCGGAGAATTCGGTTCCACAGTCGTTTTTTAAAGGGCCATGCCGAAGGATGTGGCAATCAGGGTGGCCAGGCCCAGGAAACTGACGAACCCGATAACGTCGGTGACGGTTGTGAGGAAAATTGACGCCGACTGGGCCGGGTCCTTGCCCAGAGCCGTGAGAACGATGGGAATGAGCGCTCCGGTGAGGCTGGCCATGGACATGGAGAATACCATGGACACGCCCAGTACCAGGGGAAGCCCGGTCGTTCCGGACCACAGGTAAGCCGCAAGCGCCGCGACCAGCGCTATGGCCACCCCGTTGACAAACCCTGCCAGCAGTTCCTTGCGTGCAACGTAAAACCAGCGGCGCGGCCTGAACTCTCGCAGCGCCAGGCCACGAGAGGCGACCGCCAGCGCCTGTGCGCCGGTATTGCCCGCCTGCCCGGCGACCACGGGCAGAAATACCGCCAGGGCGGTAAACCGGGCGATGGTATCCTCGAAAAGGGCCACAGCGGCGGCGGCCAGAAAGGCCGTGCCCAGATTGACCTGCAGCCATGGCAGACGTTTGCGCACCGCCAGTACGGGCCCTGAAAGGGCGCGTTCCTCTCTTCCCGCGCCGAACATGGCCTGCACGTTCCCGCTGGCCTCGTGTCTGGCGGCCTCCACGAGCGCATCGTGGCGGATGATTCCGCAGAGCCTGCCGTCCACCCCGCCGATAACCGGCAGTGACGCCAGTTTGTGCGCCTCGAGGAGTTCTACCACTTCCTCTCTCGATGACATGGCCTGCACGCATACAGGCGGACCCTGCGCCAGTTGTCCGAGGCGGACTTCGGGCTGCGCAACGGCGACCTCCTGAAGCGAAAGTACCGCGGTCAGCGCCCCGTCGTCGTCCACCACGCACAGATCGAAAATGCGCCTTTCGGGCAATGAACGGATCCGGGTGAGCGCATCGTCCGCCGTCTCCTCGACGCTGAATACCGTCACCGCGCTGTCCATAATCTGGCCCGCCGATCCGGGCGGATAGCTCATCAGCACCTTCATTTCGTCAGCCATTCTGGAAGACAGAACGGCCAGGCGCTCGGTACGGCTTCCAGGCGAAAGACGGGCCAGGATTGAAGCCGCGACGTTTTCGTCCATCGCCGTCCATAGTCGCCGGAAGAGTGCCTCCTCCATGTGCTCCACGAGCACGACGGCCCGATCCGGGTCCATTCGCTCGAAGACCTGAGCGGCCCGTTCGCCGGCCTGGCCTTCCAGCAGTCTGATCGCTTCAGACACGGGCGTGGCGGCCAGCGCGCGCGCGGCCTCACCTGGATGCAGACGAAAAAAGGCCCTGATCAGGGCCCGCGAGGCCTTCGTGTCATCGGTCATGTCTGACTCCTTGCCGGATTGGCGCCCATCTGTTACTGTTTCGAAGATCTCATGCATTCCCATGGACCGGTAAATGTAAACTGCGGTTCGGTCAAGTTGCGTTGTGCTGCGAAACTGGCTCTAACGACCGGTTTGATCCGCTGCGGGCGCCGGGAGGTCTTCTGCTCCCATGGCGCCCTTCGCAAGGGCCGTCAGCCCGATGCGATAGAGTTCACCGAGTGCCGCGCCGGCTTGTCCGGCATGCTGAAACTGGTCCGCGACTCTCGCCAACTGGCGGAGGGTTTTGTGCCTCAATGCGCCGGCGAAGAGATCCTGCTCATCGAGAACGGGGAGCGTGTGGAAGTCCTTCCACGACGGGTGTGCGGACACCGACGCCAGCGAATCGTCCGTTCGCAGAAACATCACGTCTTTGTGCATGATCACCGATGCGGCTTCCGCTTCATCGGCAGCGAGAAGCTCCCGGAGGCTGAATACGCCCGTCAGTGTGTTGTCCCGCGACACAACGTAGACGTAGTTCAATACCGGGACCGGACTGGTTTGCAATCTGGATAACGCCTCGCCAGCGGAGATTTCGGGCGGCACCGTGAAAACCAGTGACTCCATCAGCGCTCCCGCCGTCTCCTCGCGGTAACCCAGGAGTCGACTCAGCTGCCTGAAGAAATCTTTGGACAGCATTTCCAGAATCTGCGATTTCGTCTCCGGGTTCACCCGGCGAACGATGTGGGCAGCGCGATTCGCCGCCAATCCGCCCAGAGCGCCCGCAGCTTGCGAAGCCGGCATGCGCTCTACACAGGCAGCGGCAGTACTCGATTCCATCGTGTCGAGAAGGGGGGCGGCCAGTTCTGACGGAGTCTGTAAAAAGAACTGCGTCATATCGTCCAGTGAGCAGTTTTCCAGAACGCGGGCAGCTTCCGCGGCGTGGTTGCGGACAAAGCGATGCACCAGATTCGATGACTCGATCATTGTGTCATTTCCTCTCTACAAGCAATATGGACGCCTGTTCGGCAAAGACCGACGCCGGTACCGAGACTCGTCCTTCCTCTGCATCCAGCAACACGGCGGTGGCCGTGATCCGGACTATCTCTCCCTGGTAGTTTCCAACGCTGACCCGGTGGCCGACACTGTAGGTCTTCTGCAGATAGTACGAAGCCAGGATATTGGCCACGGTGGTTCGGGCTCCCAGCGCAAACGTCAAGGCGCTGCCAAGTAAGACGATACCCAGAACAAGAAGCAGTCCGCTGGTGAGAAGATCTACGTTGAGTCCTGCCTGTCTCACGGCGATAAGGGAGCTCGCGACCACCACAGACACCTGACCCAGGCGCGCAAGGGCCGTCGCGTAGGCAATTCCCGTCGACAAGATGACGTCCCTGAGAAACTGTCCGCCGACAAGGCCGGCGAACAGAATCAGAACGGCGGCGAGGAACTGCGGCAGATAGACGACGATGCCGTTGAGCCAGACGGACACCACGGGCAGCCCGAGTATTTCCGTGGCCACCGTGAGGAAGAAGAGGAGAACCATCCAGAAGAGCACGCGGCCCACGGCCCAGCCGGCTGCGTTCCGGAATTCCTCCCCCCGCCGGGTGTGCAGTCTGAGACGCGGAATCAGCCGGTCCAACCCGGCGATCAACCTGCGGCTCAGAGCGCGCACCAGATAAGCCAGCCCCAGCCCGAGTAACACCAGGGCAAGGGCGCCTGCAATCCGCGGCCCGGCGTCGACCAGCTGGTGGGCGATTTGCTGGATCTTCGTCTGTAGTTGGGTAATCACTTCCTGGTAAGACAATTTACTGGACCTTTCTCAGCTGTGAATTCATAAACGGATGTCTCATGGCGTGCCGTTTTTCACCGCGGCGCGGACTCTCTGCTCCTGCCAGGGTTTCCTCTCACCGTAGTAATCCTCCGGGGGACGCCACGGGCCGGTGTCTCCGAGTTCCCTTCCGTACACGGCGATGCCTGTCAGTCCGCATGCGGTTCGCAGACGGCCTGGCAGGACAGCTTCGCGTTCGAAACCGGCCTCCTGGAGCATGCTCCCTGCGTCCGAATCCTCGTCCGAGACGTACGTCTGAAGTACGGAAATACCGATGCCGCATGCACGGGCTCCGGCAGCCTCCAGAAGCTCGGTCGCCTGGTCGTTGTACTCCGGGGCGGTCCGGAAGCTCAACTGACCCACGTGCTGCTGTTGAAACGTGGGCAGGCGTTCGATGACGGCACATCCCACCACCCGTTTCCGGCGATTCTCGAGTACGATGATGACGCCGCGGTCCTCCTCGACGCGGCGCATCAGCTTCACGTAGTGGCCCTCGAAACGGGTTTCGCGGAAACAGTGGCTCAGGTATTCCTTGATTTCCCAGGATGGATGCGGGTGGCAGAACAGGACGGTGGCGCCGGGAAGGTCTCCCCAGTCTGCCTCGCGCGCGATCGCGTCGCCCTCGCGTGTCAGGTACCGGGCATCGAAGTCGCCGGCCGATGCCGACAGGTACCGCATACCGTCACCGATGAAATAGTCGAACCCGCAATTTTCGTACAACTTTCCGGCAACCGGATTCGTGGTGCACAGGTAGAGGGCCAGTCCGCCGTTTGCTTCGAAGCTGTCGATCAGTTGCCGCAGCAGGACTGTCCCCACGCCCTTGCGCCTGTGCTCGTTCGCTGTGCTGACGAATTCCACGAGCCCTACCTCTGGATTCCGCACGGATGTGAGGCAGGTCATGTACCCGGCGACGCTTTCGTCAATTTCGCCAATATAGTAAGGGCAACGAAGCCATGGCGCGAGGGTGCCATCGAGAAGGTCCGGGTCTACCGCGTCCCACCAGCATCCCACACTCCCCGCGTAGCGCCCGAGAGGGGGCTCGACTTCCCTGACGACGAGCGCCTCACCCGTCTTCAGCTTCACTGTAGCGCAGGTGTTCACGTTTTCTGCAATCGTCCTGATGAGGGAGTAAGATTCAGCCTGACTTCGACAGGAACAGCAACGCGGCGCCCCGAGCGATGGAATGCGAAGGCCGGTCCGGGCGCCGTCAGTTCTTCAGGTCCGCGATGCCGCGCCCGGTGTCCTCGACCACGAGGTCGACCACTTCGCGAAGGGCTTCAGGTTTCGAATCGCCTTCCAGGCGGCGCAGGCGGAAATGATCGATCTGCCGGTCCGCGCCGGTGCCGCTGCGGATAATGTCCAGGGCGTGGCGCAGTTCCGGCTCGCAACCCAGCGCCCGCGCGTCTTCCGAAAGCTCGTCCACGAGCGAATGGGCCAGTTCGTCGATGTCCATGCGCCCCTTTCCGCCGGTATCTCCCAGGAATGCAAGCACGCCGTATCGCTGCGCGAGCCAGCAGTTCTCGGCGATCAGCTCGGTTGGCGGATCCGGCGGAAGACGACCCTCCATATCCAGCCTGAGCAGGTGGCGCACGAGAGAAGCATACAACGCCACCACGCAAACCGCTTCTTCAACGGTGTGGCAGATGTCGCAGATGCGCAACTCCACGGTAGGAAAGGCGCGGGAGGGTCGGATGTGCCACCACAGTTCGGTGCTGTCCCGGATGAACTCCATGCGCCGGTAGTCGGATACGAGACGGTCGAATTCGTCCCAGGTCCGGAGTGGCGCCGGGAGTCCCGTGCGCGGCAGACTGCTGAAGAGCGTGATCCTGTAGGACTTGAAACCCGTTTCCCCCCCGCTGCTGAACGGTGAGGAGGCCGACAGCGCATGGAGCAACGGGAGGTGCTGCCGGAGCGCCGTCATCACCCTGACGCGGCTGTCCGCGTCGCCGAATCCGGCGTGAATGTGCATCCCGCCGACGAGCAGTTCCCGAACCGCCTGTTGATAGGTCGTCGCGAATTGTTCGTAACGTCGTCCGGCGGTCACGACCTGGTTATGCCAGGCTGCAAAGGGATGCGTCGAGGCGGCCATGACCGCGGCCCCGTGATTTGCGGCTGCATTGATGACGAGGCGTCGGGTTTCCAACAGGGCTTTGCGGACTTCCGCCACGGATTGGCAGACCCTGGTGGTGGTTTCTATCTGGGATCGGAGGAATTCCGCCACAACCTGGTGCGGCCCGAGGTTTTTTTCGCAAGCTTCGAAAATTCCGCGGTCCGGATCCGGCAGCAGATCGCGTGTGCCCGGATCTACAAGGAAGAACTCTTCCTCGACCCCGAGCGTAATTGCAAGGGGATCGTCGCTTTTGACCTGCTCCACTCTGCCTCCTCGAGTCGCTGGTGGTTTTAAAACAGCTTTTTCAATCCCGATGCCGGCCTTCGGTCCGAACAGCGGCACTCGTTTGTGTACTTGAAGTGTACCCTGGTTGCGATATATCTTTTGCGGCCCACCTGCCGTTTGCCGCCGGCCGGGTAGTATGTATACCACATTTGCCTCTTGCAACGCAACCATTTTCCTTTTTCTCAACTTCTGATTTCCGCGTGCGGTACGAGTTTAACGGTCGCTCCGCAAGGGAGGGTATCATGGACAACACTTCAGAAGCCGGCCGGATGGAAAAAGTGCGGTCCGCGGTGAACCGGGAACGGCTTGTCGAAACGGCGATGTCGCTGATCTCGGTGCCCAGCCCCACACGAAGCGCCGGCGCCGTGGCGGATCGTCTCGCGGAGATACTGGCCAACGACGGATTCGAAGTGCAACGGCCGGTCGCGGACTGGCCGGAAGCGCCGGCGGTTGTGGTTCGACTGAAATCGGATCGACCGGGACCAACCCTGCAGTTCGACGGCCATCTGGATACGGTTCATCTGCCCTTTGTCCCTCCCCGGTTGGAAGAAGGCGTTCTGTACGGTTCCGGCGCGTCGGATATGAAGGGTGGAATCGCGGCGGCCGTCGAAGCGCTCCGGGCGCTGCGCGAATCCGAAGCGCTTGCCGGCGGGGGTGTACTGCTTACCGCGCACGACCATCACGAAGGTCCCTGGGGAGACCGGCGTCAGGTGAGGGCCCTCGTGGCGGAGGGTCTCGTGGGTGACGCCGTGATGCTCCCTGAGTATCTGGCGGATCGACTGCCTCTGGCCGGACGGGGAATGGCCATTTTCGAGGTTTCGTTTCGCAGGGAGGGGGATCCGGTACACGAGGTCCTTCGTGCGCCGGAGACGCCCGATGTGCTTGCAGCCGGCGCCGAACTGGTATGCCGGCTCCGGAACATGAATCGATCGCTGGCGAAGACTTCCGACCCGTGGTCGGGGCGCGATACGGTATTCGTGGGGCTCTTCGAGTCGGGCGAGATCTACAATCAGGCCCCGGTGGCGTGCAGCGTCAGGGGCACGAGACGGTGGGTCACGCCCGGCCGTACGGGAGCCGTCGAATCCGGGTTCCGCGAGCTGGTCGACGAACTCGCGGTGGAGGCCGGGACGTCCGCGACGGTCGACTTCCAGGTTCAGGGGGACGCGTTCCGGGTCTCACGCGAAGACGCGATCGTCAGCGCGTTTCAGACGGCGTACAAAGCGGTTTCGGGTGGAGAACTGCCGTTCGGCGGCAAACCGTTCGTTGACGACGGCAATACCTATGCGGCCCTTGCCGGCATTCCCGCGCTGACACACGGGCCGGATGGGAGAGGGGCGCATACGCTGTCCGAGGTCGTCGAGGTGGACGAGCTGGTGCGGGTGGCGCGGGTGTACGCGATGACGGCCGTGGCGTACTGCGGAGGGGGGGTTCAGAGCCCTGAATAAGCGAAACCACCTGCTTTTCTGGGTGGAACGGCGACCGTCCGTTCACACGGTGATTCCGTGTTCATCCAGGTAGGTTTCGATTCGTCCCTTCATGTCGGCAGTAAGGGCGATTCGTCCGCCGATGCGGCGGCCTGGCAGGTATGCAAGAATGTCATGGATGCTGATAATGGACCGCACGGGCACACCGGCGGCTGACTGGAGGGCCGACACGGCATCTTCACCATCGGCGTTTTTTTCCTTGCGGTCCAGAGCGATAACGAGACCCGTTATCCGGGCGCTGCACGCCGTTTTCAGCCTGCGGATCATCTGAATCTTGGTGGCGCCGTCGGTAACAACGTCGTCTACCAGTACGACGCGGTCCTGAGGGGCGGGTTCCTTTCCAACGAGCCAGCCCCCTTCCCCATGTTCCTTGATCTCCTTCCGGTCAAAAGCAAAGCTGGTATCCATGTCGAACCGCTGTCGAAGTGCGATGGCCGCGGCGATGCACAGGGGAATGCCCTTGTATGCCGGACCGAAGACAAGCGTGGGTTCAACGTCGAACTCCCGGATGGCGCAGGCATAGTAGTAGCCGAGGCGCTCGATTTCCGCGCCGGTGTTGAATTGCCCGGCATTGAAGAAGTAAGGGGACTTTCGACCGCTCTTGAGCGTGAATTCGCCGAAACGGAGGGCGCGGGTTTCAACCAGAAAGTCAATGAAGTCTTGCTGATAGGCTTGCATCGCAGGCGCTCCCGATGAATGGAACCCGCTCCGAAAAATCGGTTGACGGCCGGGTTTGTGCTTGACGCATTTTTGTCAAAAGGCGATCTTAGAGGACACTGGAGGCGAAACGGCTAAACGGCGAATCGAGGTCGGATTGACAGTCACACGGTGGAGAATCGCACTGGCGGGTTGGATGGGACTGATCTTTCTGATGTCGAGCAGATGGATGGCTTTCGGGATGTCCGCGGATGCGACGGAGGCCTGGTTCGGCGTGTTGAATTACGTCGTCCGCAAGCTCGCGCATCTGGCGGAATATGCGATTCTGACGTACCTCTGGCTGCGTTCAATCCGGACGGAACCGCGGCGGTTCGGCCCATGTCTGGCATGGAGCGCTGCGCTATCCGTATGTTACGCCGTGACAGACGAGTTCCATCAGTATGCCGTTCCGGAGCGGCTGGGAACCTGGACCGACGTCCTGTATGACGCCGCCGGCGCCCTGCTGATGGTTTATCTGTTATGGAAAATCAGGAACGGGGAAAACGCGGCATTGAAACGCCGGATCCTCGGGTTCCACGATGATGCGGCGGAACGCGCATAAGATAAATTATCTCACCCGGCCTGACAAGCCGATTCACCCATAAATAGATCGAAGCGGGACTGCCATGGCCACAGATTATCGCAGCGTGCTGCTTTTGATTGCCGACGACTGGAGTCCGATCGCCGGGTGTTACGGAAATTTGGCGATCCGGACACCGAACGTGGACGCACTGGCATCGCGCGGAACGGTGTTTACCCAGGCTTTCTGTACAACGCCATCCTGCGCGGCCAGCCGGGCGTGCGTGTTGACGGGACACTACAGCCACACCCACGGGCAGTACGGCCATACGCACGGGATCCACAATTTCCATACGCAACTGTCCATGCCCTCCATTCCAAGGACCCTCGGATCGTCGGGGATTGCCACCGGGATTGTGGGCAAGCTGCACGTACAGCCGGAGGAAGTATATCCGTGGACGTTCGACCGGCAGCATGTGCGCGGCGGGACCCGCAACGTGGCCGAGATGGCCCGGCAGGCCGGTGAGTTCCTTTCTCAAACGGGTGACAGGCCGTTCTATCTGCACATGGGATTTGGAGATCCGCATCGGAATTTCGGAAACAGGGAGACCTATCCTGACGTGGAGGAGGTGCGTTATTCGCCGGACGAGGTGGTGGTGCCCGATTTCCTGCCCGACCATCCGGCTGTGCGGAAAGAGCTGGCCGAATATTACCAGTCGATATCCAGACTGGATCAGGGGATCGGGATGGCGGTGGATGCGCTGGAAGCCGCCGGGAGGGCGGCGGACACGCTGATCGTCGTGATGAGCGATCACGGGATGCCGTTTCCCGGCGCCAAGGGATCCTCGTTTGACTCCGGGCATCGCTGTCCGTTGATTCTGGTACGGCCCGACGCGGCGTCCGTTCGTTCCGACGCGCTCGTAAATTGGTGCAATATCGCGCCGACGGTTCTGGATTGGTGCGGGGTGGAACCACCGGAGGGCCTTCCGGAGCGTTCCTTGGTCCCGATTCTGGACGAGGCCCACCCGGAAGGGTGGGAAGAGACGTTTTTTTCTCATTCGTTCCACGAGGTGACGAACTACTATCCGTACCGTGTGCTGAGGGGAAGAAAGTATAAATACGTCCGCAATCTCTATCCCGAGTTGACAACGCCGATTCCGGGCGATCTGTGGGCGTCACCGACCTGGCAGACAGTCCTGGCTGAGAGGATCGGGATGATGGGGAGGCGGCCCACGGAACGGTTTCTGCATCAGGATGGAGAAGCACTGTTCGACGTTGAGGCCGACCCGGAAGAGTCCACCAATCTGATCCACGATCCGGTGGTTGCGGAGGTCGCGGAGACGATGCGGCGGAAGGTCAAGGCGTTCCGGGTCGAAACCCGGGATCCATGGGTCCTCGCGTCCATCCACGCCGGCGAAGAGGGCTTGGGGCTCGCTTAATACATTCACGGCGTCGTTCCTGGGATCGTAGCGCAAATTGCCAATTTGCGCTACATGTTCATGCGTCGCCCTGTGCAGTTCCCAACACGAGGTATCTCTTGATCTTCAAGTCAATCGTCGTCGGTCCGTTGCAGGTGAACTGTTTCGTCCTGGCCTGTGAAAAGACCCTCGAGGGCATTATCGTCGATCCGGGCGACAACGTCCCGGAAGTTATTGAACTGGTCCTGGAAGACGACATCCGCATCGTGGAAGTCGTGGCCACCCACGGACATTACGACCACATTGCGCATGCGGCCTCGGCTGTCCGCGAGACCGGCGCCCCGTTTGCGATACATCCGGCCGACCGCTTCGAGGTCGAAAACCTCGTCGAAATCGCAGGATCCATCGGCATGGACGCGGAGCCGCCCCCGCGCATCGATCGTTTTCTCCAGGAGGGAGACGTCGTCAGGATGGGTGAAGAAACCCTTGAGATTGTCCACACGCCGGGCCACGCACGGGGCAATATCACCCTCAAGTGGCCGGGCCACGCGGTAGTCGGGGACAGCCTTTTTGCCGGCTCCATCGGCCGCACCGACCTTCCGGGCGGCGATACGGACCTTCTGCTCAAGTCAATACGGGAGAAGATTCTGATTCTGGACGATGAGACGAAGATCTACCCCGGCCATGGACCCTTCACCACAGTGGGCATCGAGAAGTCGAGCAATCCCTTTTTCGCGGGAGGTTCAGGCGTGTGGTGATTCCGGGGACGCCGCGCTCATACCGGCCGTACGAACCATCGGATCCCGCGCCAGCGCAATGAGAGCAACCCGGAAAGACCGTCATGCCGGGGCGAATGCGGAGTCCCGGGCAGCGCCAACCGTCATCAATGGGAGGTTTTGTGGACATATCTGTAGCGATTGAAAACATCGTAAAATGGGAAACGGACGCGATTGTGTTGAATCTGTTCGACGGCGTCACGGTACCCGGCGGAGCCACCGGCGCAGTGGACGCGGCATTGAACGGCCAGATCCGGGACCTGATTGCAGGCGGCGACTTCACGGGCAAATTCAAAGAGATCGCGGTCCTTTATCCGAGGGGTGGCATTTCCGCAAATCGCCTCCTCCTCGTGGGTCTGGGCAAACGCGAGGAATTCACCCTCGACCGGGTGCGGCAGGTCTCCGCCGCGGCCGCGCGGCGTGCCCGCGGACTGGGCGCGGAACAGCTGGCCACGGTGGTTCACGGCGGCGGCGTGGGCGGCCTGGAGGTTGGCGCCGCGGCTCAGGCAGTGGTCGAGGGCGCCGTTCTCGGCACGTACCGCTTTACGCCGTACAAGAGCGTGGAAGACGACGACAACAACAACGAACTCGAAGGACTTACACTGGTCGAATTCGATGCGGCCAAACAGACCGACATCGAAAACGGATCGCATGCAGGGCGAATCATCGCCGAAGCCGCATGTTTGGCCCGGGACCTGGCAAGCCATCCGGGCAACGAAATGACGCCCGAAATACTCGCCGGACGCGCCGAAGCCATGGCCCGTGAAACGGGCCTTCGATGCGAGGTTTTCGACGACGAGCGGATTGATGCGGAAGGTATGCGCACGATTCAGGCCGTGGCGCAGGGCAGCGCGCAACCCCCCAGATTCATCGTCCTCGAACACGGTGGCGAAGATCCGGAAGCGGCGCCCGCGGTGCTGATCGGAAAGGGCATCACGTTCGACTCCGGCGGTATTTCAATCAAAGGCTCCGAGGGCATGTGGGATATGAAATTCGACATGGGTGGCGCCGCCGCCGTCATCGGCGCGATGCAGGCGGTGGCGCGCCTGGACCTGCCGGTGCGCACGATCGGCCTGGTGGCGGCCTCGGAAAACATGCCAGGCAGCCGCGCGCTCAAGCCCGGCGACATCATCCGCTCCATGCTGGGAAAAACCATCGAGATCCGATCCACGGACGCCGAAGGCCGCCTGGTTCTGGCCGACGCCGTCGCCTATGCCGCCCGCTACAAACCCTGCGCCGCGATCGATCTTGCCACGCTCACGGGCGCCTGCATCATTGCCCTTGGGCACGAGGCCAGCGGGCTCTTCTCCAACGATGACGCACTGGCGTCCGAAATCGCCGCGGCCGGAGAAAGGACGGGGGAGATCGCGTGGCGCCTGCCCATTCTGGACGGCCATCGCGAGCAGATGAAGAGCGATATTGCGGATCTGAAAAACACGGGTGGCCGCGGCGGCGGCGCCATCACGGGCGCGGCTTTCATCGAAGCCTTCGTGCAGGACTTCCCCTGGGCTCACCTCGACATTGCCGGCACCGCCTGGGCGCAGAAAGACCAGCCGCACATCCCCAGGGGCGGCACGGGCGTGGGCGTGCGACTCCTGGTTGATCTGCTGCGCAACAGGTGTTGACAGGACCTCTCCCCCCGGCCCCTCAGAATCGGTGAGACGTGAGACGGGAGAGGGTAGAAATTGCCTGCCTCGTGAGGGTTCTTTTCGTGCCGAAGGCAAGAAGGAACATAAAAAGCGGGCGAGTATTTCTTCTACCGTCTACCGGTTCCCGTCTCACCGCTTTTGGTCTACCGTCTTCCCTCTACCCGCATTCAGGCTCTTGGTGGCCAATTTAACGGTTATCTTTATTCGTATTGAGGTTGATGCGGACCAAAGGAAAGCGCCGGGATCCTTAAGAGGGTCCCGGCGCTTTGGTGTTCTGAATTCCATCCGTCAGTTGTAAAGTACTCAATCTCCCGGGAGGCTGAAACGTATGCCCGCCTGAAGGCCGACTTCGTTCTCTGCTGTCTGGTCTTCGAAAGATCTGAACCAGCGTACCTGAACGAACACCCCCGCACGGGGTCCCACGCCAAACGACAACCCGCCCGCCACGGTGATCATCCCGTCGGTGCCGGTTGCCTGGCCCGCGGTGGGTTGACCCCGGATGAGCAGCGCGCCGCCGCCGGCGCCGAAATATATCGTGCCCCCGTATTCCGAAAGCGGTGGCTTGTATAGCAGCGAGATGCCTATCGGCATGATCCTTGTACCCGACTTGCTGTAGAGTTCGCAGAAAGGCGCCAGGTGAGTGGGATACTCGTCGCTGAGCGACATCTCGAACGAAAAATGACCGCCCGGCCTGGTGGGGTCCAGGAGGGTACCGCCTCCCAGATTCATCCCGAAATCTCGCGTGTGGGCGGGCGTGGCAGCCAATAAGGCGAAGCCGGACAGCAAAACCAGCAGAAGCTGTTTTAAAATTACCGGTGAGATCCCGAGCGCGAGCGAAAAAGTGGCGGTCAAGGCGGGAGAATCCGCCCATATTTGTCTATACGGGCGGGTTTGACCAACGCCGACCGGCGCTTTTGCAGCCGCGCGAAGACCGCTGGGAATTTTAAGACAGCTTCTAATTCGGATTCTCATTATGCCTCCAATATTCGCGTTCAGCCCCGGCCAGATTGATGATTCAGGCGCGGCGTGTGTTGCCTAATAGTCCTCATATTCCGATCGGCCGATATTGAGAGACAGGCCAATCTGAAATGCAAAACTCTTCACATCCAGTTGTGGCGCCACCTCCTGGCCGCTGGAGAGTGTGATGACTTCGGGATCTCCGCTGTACATGCCAATCCACTTGCCTTGCAGGAAGACCGACGCCGTCTCGGTTGTGGCGAATTCCAGGCCGGCCAGCACAGTGACCATGGCCTGGGTTCTTGAAGCTTCAACCGTCTCTACGGATCTGTCGGTGGTTTCGCCAATGTCAACGTCAAATTCCCTCTTTGACGTCACGCTGCCTATGCCACCTCCGCCTCCGAAGTAGATGATCCCTTTTTCACCGGTGGGACGTTTGACGACTAAATTCAGGCCGCCGCCGAAGACCCTGTTTTCGGATTTGGTAAAGAAATCGATAAACGGCGAAAACGCGACCAGGCCCTCGGAGGCGCTGATGTCATACGCGAGTCCGATGCCCGGCGTCTGTTCATCCAAGTGTACACCCGCGCCCAACTTCAGCGCGTGCTGCGCCCACGTGGTGGAAGTGGTGAGCATTACAGTCAAGCAGATGACAAAGAGTACGCGGAAAAGCGCCTGCATTCAAGCCTCCCTGCGGCTGCCGTGGTATTGACTTCCGGATCGTCGGGATAGAAGGACGTTTCAACAACAATAATAATCGCCAAAATACCGCCGGAAATCAACCCAAAAACGGCCTGACGCGCTTCTACGGCTCAACAGATGCTGTGCGGCGAACCGTTTACATCCGCCGGCCGCCGGATTCGCAGTCATCGCCAGAAACCGACCGTAATTCCTGCCTGGACCGCGAAATTTCTGAGTTCCAGGTCAATCGCGTCCGGTATCGTAACCGTCAGTCCTTCAACCTGACCCGTAATGTCCACCCGGCCGCCGCCGAATGTCCCCAGCCACTTGACCTGGACGAACCCGCCGACGTTTTCGTGCAGGTCGAACTCCACACCCAGCACGAGATCCGCCATTGCCTGCGTCTTTGACGCCGAACCGGTGATGCCGCTCGAGCTCTCTTCCATTCTAACGGAGGCGATGCCTCCTCCCAGGCCCACATAGAGTTGCGATTGTTCGCCTCCGGTGCGTTTGACGACGAGGTTGAGCCCGCCGCCGAAAATGCGCGAGCCGGACTTGCCGAAAAAATCCACGTAGGGCGAGAGCATCATCCCCTTGTCGCCAAGATCGACGGAAATACCTCCGCCCGGCTCATTGTTGTTGAAGAACATCCCGCCGCTCGCCCGGAATGTACCGGCCGACACGGGCAGGCTTCGAGGGAGAACGGCCAATACGGCGACAAGGGCGAAATGCAGTGAAATGGAATACCGTGCTATTCGAAGTCTCATATCAGCCAGGTTCTCCTGTGCAGAAACAGTATACTGCTTCAAGAAGCTGTCAGCAAAGAGCGGGGAGACGGAAGACGTTAGACGGGAGAGGACCACACCCCGCCCCACCACCTGGTGAGACGTAAGCCGGGAGAGGTTAGAGATTACCTGCCCTGTGAGGCTTCCTCTCGTGCCGAAGGCAACGAGGATTAGATGTCGGGCAAGGATCTCATCTACCGTCTACCCTCTCACCTCTCCCCGCCTAGTGAAAATATATCGCGAGAAATGTAGTGGCGGCAAGGGATTTTTCCGCCGGAGATCCCGTCCCGTACGGATGCCTGTTGCTCCTCGACACCGGTTATCCTATATTCTCAATCGCCTTTTTAAAAAGCTGAGAATTCCAAAACTGCTTCCTGGACCTGTTGCAGGAAGTTCCCGTACCGTTCGGCCATGTCCATGACTGAATCTGCAGTCTACCCCGCCGGGTGCGCCCGGACCCATCTCATCGCCGAACTTGCGCCCGGCGACGAAGCAGTACTGGCCGGCCGGATCGCCTCGGGCATCGGAACGGACGGACCGCGACTGAAAGATGAATCCGGCGAAGTCTCCCTGGCATTCGGCCAGACACCTGAAAGACCGCGCAATGGAGACGTTGTCGAGTTGCGCGGGACCTGGCAGCCCCCGGTTTTTCAAGTCCGAACCCACCGCGTGCTTGCGCCGGCGCTGCGCGCTCCGGAAGCCGGTCGCGCCCCCGGGATTCTGCGTACCCGCGCACGGATTCTCTCGTTTATACGGCGGTTTTTTGAGAACGCGGGCTTCCTTGAGGTCGAGACCCCGTTGCTCGTCCGGAGCCCCGGGATGGAACCCCATCTGGACGCCTTCGAAACCGTCTACAGCGACAACGGACACGTCAGGCGCTACTACCTGCCTACTTCACCCGAATACGCGATGAAGCGTCTCCTGTCGTCCGGGTACGAACGCATCTTCCAGATCTGCAAATCCTTTCGGCAGGACGCACCCGGTCCGATGCACAGCCCCGAATTCACCCTCCTGGAATGGTACCGGGCGTTTGCCGACTACACGACGATCATGGCGGACACGGAGAATCTGATTCACGGCCTGGTACGCGAAGTTACCGGCGATTCTTCGGTTGTGTACAGGGGTCGAACCATCGATTTCACGCCGCCGTGGCAACGTCTGACCGTGCGGGAAGCATTCGCCAGGTACGCCGGCGTGTACGCCGACCCGGCTGCCGACCTCGATGCGTTTATTCGCGAAGCCAGGCAGCATGGCCACCGTTCGGTATCCCCTGACGATCCTTTCGAGGTCGCTTACTTCAAGGTGTTCCTGGATGCCGTGGAAAAGCAACTCGGCGCGGGGCGGCCCACCTTTCTCATGGATTATCCCGCGGAAATGGCTGCTCTTGCCAGGTTGAAACAGAATGCGCCCGGCATCGCGGAACGGTTCGAACTCTACGTCTCGGGCGTGGAACTCGCCAACGCCTTTACGGAACTGAACAATCCCGCCGAACAGAGAGCCCGGCTGGAAAACGAAGCCGCGCAGCGAAAACACGCCGGTCGTCCGGCTTACCCGATCGACGAAGAATTTCTGGGGGCGCTCGAAGCCGGAATGCCGCCCGCCGGCGGAATCGCGCTGGGCGTCGATCGTCTCTTGATGGTGCTTACCGATGCAAGGCACATCCGCGACGTGGTCGCCATTCCGTTTAGCCTTGATTCGTAAGTCTTCGTGCACGTTAATTCGAATATATGCCAGTTAATAAAGGCGATTAGACGGCGGATTACCAGAATACACCAGATCGCTGGACGCTTTCGGGACCTCTCCCCCCGGCCGCCCTATCACCGGGTGAGACGTAAGACGGGAGAGGGGAGAGATTGCCTGCCTCGTGAGGATTCTATTCGTGTCGAAGACAAGAAGGAAAAACATACCGGGCAAGGATTTCTTCTACCGTCTACCGGCTCCCGTCTCACCGCTCTTGGTCTACCGTCTTCCCTCTACCCTCTACCCGCATTCAGGTTTTTCGTGGCCAATTTGACCGTGGTCTTTTTTCGAATTGAAGTTGACGACTCGTAACCCCTGAGAACAACCAATATTAACCAAATCGAAAGGATTCAATATGGGCCGCATGGACGGAAGGGTTGCGCTTGTCACCGGCGGCGGCACGGGAATCGGCAGAGCGACATCGCTGCTCCTCGCCTCCGAAGGGGCCGACGTGGCCGTCAACTATTCGCGTTCCAGGACCGAGGCCGAAGCCACGGCCGCGGATATTCGTGCGCTGGGCAGAAACTCGATCGCAGTCCGCACAGACGTGTCGGACGAAAGCGCCGTCCGTGAAATGGTGGACCGCGTGGGTGAGGAACTGGGTCGACTGGATATCCTGGTCAACAACGCGGGTACTACCGTCTTCGTGCCGCTTGCCGACCTCGAGGCCCTTACCGACGAGGCCTGGGACCCGGTCTTCGACGTCAACGTCAAGGGCGCCTTCTATTGCGCCAGGGCCGCGATACCTAAGATGCCCGAAGCGGGGGGGCAGATCGTCAACGTGGCTTCGATCGCCGGCACCTGCGGGCAGGGGAGTTCCATCGCCTATTGCGCCTCCAAGGCGGCGTTGATTTCTCTCACCAGATCCCTGGCCATCAGCCAGGCGCCCCGCATTCGGGTGAACGCCGTGGCCCCCGGCATCGTCAACACGCGCTGGGTGAAGGGATGGGACGAATTCATTCGCGAAAATCGCGAAGCCACTCCCCTCCAGCGTGTTGCGGAACCTGAAGATATCGCCAACGCGATCCTGGGCCTGGTCATCAACGAACTGGTCACCGGGCAGGTCCTGGTTGTGGACGGCGGTAAGACGCTTTAACCCATGCCAGAATCTGCTTCCGGCAGCGAATCCGGGGATTACTGAAATGGCGCTCCAGACAGTTGCCGTCCTCGGCCTGGGCACGATGGGCCATGGGATCGCGCAGGCATTCGCGGCGGCAGGCCACCCTGTCCGCTGCTACGACGAATCCCCTGCGGCCCGTGACTCTCTTTACGGCCGCATTGAGTCGAATCTGCGGCAACGCATTCAGGCGGGGATGGACACGCCCGATTCCGCCAGGGAAACACTTGGTCGCATTATGGTTTTCAGCAGCGAACGCGAAGCCGTGGAACCCGCCGGATTCGTCACGGAAGCCGTTCGAGAGGACCTCGACGTCAAGCGGGAACTCTTCGCCGGACTGGAAAAAAACGTCTCACGGGAGACGATACTGGCCAGCAACACGTCGTCTTTTCCCATGACCGACATTGCCCGGGGCCTTTTGCATCCCGGGCGAGCCGTGGTGACCCACTGGTTCAATCCGCCGCATATCGTACCGCTCGTGGAAGTCGTGCCCGGTGAACGTACGACCGAGCGGACGGCACAGACCGCGGTAGATGTCCTGAAGAAAATCGGCAAGGTGCCGGTCCGCCTCAAGAAGGAGCTTCCGGGTTTCCTGGTCAACAGAATTCAGGTCGCCATGCAGCGTGAGGTCTGGGACCTGCTTGACCGGGGCGTGGCCGCGCCCGAGGACATCGACCGGGCGGTTCGAGCCAGCGTGGGGTTCCGCCTGGCCGCTACGGGGCCCCTTTCGGTTCGGGACTTCGGGGGTCTGGACGTCTCGGCGCTGGTCTACGGGATTCTGGTTCCTGAAATCCGTTCCGACACCGAACTCCCGGGCAGCATCCGGAAGCTGGTTGAGGACGGGCACTACGGCGTAAAAACCGGTCGCGGTTTTCATCATTACACGCCTGAGTCCATCGATCGGGTACGAAACCGGCGGGACCGGCACTTCCTTGCGCTGCTCAAGCTGTTCTATGAAGATGAGGAAGCGGGCGAATGAAGATCGCGGGCGGCGGCCGCCCGCCCGCCGACCTTCAATCCACGTCCGGTCCGATCCGGATCGAGTGAGCTTTCACAAGACACATCACGGAGTCACCCACCTCAAGGCCCAACTCTTCCAGCGCCTCCAGAGTTACCTCCACGGCAAGGCGTTTTCCCACGTCCACGTAGACCAGTTGCTTTCCGTCCACGTCCTGCATGTCAAGGATCCGGCCACGCATCGCGTTGCGAATGCTCAACCCTTCGGGCCGTCTCCTGCTCAGGATGATGTCGTTTGCCCGGATGCCGATGAAAATGCGGCTTCCCACCGGCCTGTCGCACGGGGGCACCCGCAGGTCCTGATCTCCAAAACGCACGCGGCAGCCGTCTCGGATCCCGCCCTGTGCCACCACCTCTACCGGCAAGACGTTTTCGAACCCGTGCGCCTCGGCCAGCGGCAGCACCTCGGGATGATGGACTACGTGAAAGAAGTCGCCGTGCGCGAGCACCCGCCCGCCTTTCAGCACAATCACCTGACCCGTCAACTCCAGGATCTCCGCCACCGAGTGGCTCACGTAGAGGATCGGTATGCCCAGGTCCGATCTGATATGCCGCAGGTACGGGATGATGCGATCTTTCAGCTCCTGATCCAGCGAAGCGAGGGGCTCATCCATCAGGAGCAGGTCCGGCGATGTCAGAATCGCCCGCGCAAGCGCCACCCGCTGCCGCTCGCCGCCGGACAGACGCGCGGGACGTCGGTCCATCAGCCCCATCAATCCCATCAGGTCCGCGATCGGCGCCACGTCGAACCGGCGCGACCGGGGAGACAGGAGATCGTACCCGTACCGCAGGTTTTCCAACACGGTCAGGTGGGGAAACAACAGGTCCTCCTGAAATACGTACCCCACCCGGCGCGCCTCGGGCGGCAGACTGACACCCGTTTCGGAGGAAAAAAGCACGCGGTCGCCCAGACGGATCTCCCCCGCGTCCGGCCGCAGCAGACCCGCCACGAGGTTCAGCAGCGTGGTCTTCCCGGCTCCGGAAGGACCGAAAATGGCCGTCACGGGGTAGGAACAATCCACCGCCACGTCGAGGGTGAATCCCGACAGCGCCCGCTTCACACGGATGGACAGCACGTCATTTTCTCCTCGTGCGCCGGGCCACCGCCTCGCTGGCCACCAGCGCCGCAAATGACAGGATCACGGACAATATCGCCAGGCGGGTGACCGCGGCGTCACCGCCGGGCCGATTGATGTACGTGAAGATCGCAAGGGGCAGTGTACGGGTTTCCCCGTCGATGTTCGACACAAAGGTGATTGTCGCGCCGAACTCACCCAGGCTTCTTGCGAACGCCAGCAGCGCGCCGACCAGCAATCCCGGCGCGGCCAGCCGCATCGTTACCGTATAAAAGACCCGGAGCGGGCCGGCACCCAATGTACGCGCAGCCTGCTCCAGCCGGGGGTCCACGTGCTCTATGGCCAGACGGACGGCGCGCAGGGCCAGGGGAAACCCTACGACGGCCGACGCCAGCGCGGCCCCCTTCCACGAAAAGGCCACCTGGATACCCATGGCCTCCTCCAGAAAACCGCCCAGAATCCCTCGACGGCTGAACAGCAGCAGAAGCACGTATCCGGTCACGACGGGAGGCAGCACCAGGGGCAGGTGGCACAGCCCGTCCAGCAGCACTTTGCCTCTGAATTCGCGCCGGGCGAGTACCCATCCCAGAACCACCGCGGCCGGCAGGCTCAACAGGACGCAAACCAGCCCCACGCGTAGCGACAGGGCCAGAACCGTCCACTCTTCGGAGGTCAACAAGATATCCTGCTCCTGTTCGAACCGGCTCCCCAGTGAGAATCGGTCGACTGTGTTGTCATCTCTATCCACGCCACGGCGTGTAGACGTGATTATATAACACGGATCGCGGCGCCGATCAAGCCGGATCGGTTCGCATTACCCCATATCCGTGCCGCGAATTGTCGATTCGCGCGACAGTACGGTGCGCCTTCACCGTACTGATTGAATCTTCATCCTTTGTAGGGGCGTCCCTCGCGGGCGCCCTGCCTTCCGCGTCTGTCGACAGATTTTATTTTCCTCTCAGAAAAAAACTGCTTGCATTCCCTGACGCGATTCGCTAGTATATTACTGTATCGGTTAACCGATACAGTAATACGACGGAGGCTTCGTGCGAGGGCGTGATGTCAGTTCCCTTGCCGACCACCCTCCGGTAGCTGTCCGCCGGCATCCGGATTTGGCTTCGCCGGTCGTGCAGTTTCGCCACGGACCAGGAGCGTCTTCATGCTGCCCTTGCGCATCGATTCAGCCAATGGGGTACCCATATACCTGCAGATGATCGAACAAATCAGGTACCAGATGGCCCGTGGTGTGCTGAAGCCGCACGAAGAACTGCCCTCGGTGCGGGAACTCGCCGGCCAGTACCTGATCAACCCGAATACCGTGGTGCGCGCCTATCTGGAGCTGGAGCGAGAGGGCTTCATCTACAAGAAGCGGGGGATGGGCACGTACGTCGCGGACCGGGATGTGACCATTTCCAGGGAGGAAAAGCTGGAGATTGTCAGAGAACTGCTCGACAGGGCGCTCGTACAGGGCGTGGAGCTGGAATTGAGCCCGGAGGAGATGGCGCAGGTGATCCGGGAACGCCTCGACCGGTTTCGGCAGCAGGGGGAAGACGATTGACCGTGAGGAAGGAGTCTTTATGAACGGTACAGCGATCGCTACAGAGGACCTGACCCATCGCTTCGGCAAACTCACTGCCGTGGACGATCTGCGGCTGGAGGTGCCCGCGGGCAACGTGTGCGGCTTCCTTGGCCGCAACGGCGCCGGCAAGACCACCACGATCCAGATACTCATGAACCTGCTGCGGCCTACAGCCGGGACGGTCGAGGTCCTGGGGCTTAATCCCGCTGCGGACTCCATGGTGCTCAGACGGCAGGTCGGGTACGTGGCTGAGAATCGTGTGATGTACGGCTGGATGAAGGTGCGTGAAATCGTCTGGTTCACCGGGCAGTTCTACGAGACCTGGAATCAGAAAAGGGTGGATGCCCTCATCAGCCGGTTCGGTCTGGACCCGGAACAGAAGGTCAAGCATCTGTCCCGCGGGATGAACGCCCAACTGGCCCTCGCATTGGCTTTAGGCCACGAGCCCCGGCTGCTGATCCTGGACGAGCCGGCCTCGGGGCTGGACGTGGTGGTGCGCCGCGATTTTCTGGAGAGCATTATCGGTCTCATCCAGGAGGAGGGGCGCACGGTCTTCCTGTCTTCGCATCTCGTCCACGAGGTGGAGCGCGTGGCCGACCGCGTCGCCATCATCGATAACGGCCGCCTGGTGGCCGACGGCACCGTGGACGAGGTGAAGGGGTCGGTCAAACGCGTGGTTGTGCGCATGCGGGATGGCGCGGATGATCTGTCGGATATCGAGGGCCTGCGCCAGGTGCAGGGAGAGGGGCCGCGGCGGCAGCTGACGGTGGTGGGATATGGCGAGGCGCAGGCCGCGCGCATCAAGGCGCAGGGCGGGCAAATCGAGGATGTCTTGGACGTGGGCCTGGAGGAGGCATTCGTCGCTCATGTCCGGCCTGACACAGGAGGACAGCTATGAACCCGACTCTGGCTCTGTTCTGGAAAGAAGGACGCGAGGCCGCCTACAAAATCGCCGCATGCGCGGGGTTGGCGATGATTGTGGCGTTAGTCAGCGCCGGCAAGGAGGAGTATAACGACTCCGGAATGCAGATTTTCGGCCACCTGGTAGGTCTCTTTGGCGCGGTTCTGTTCGGGATGGACGCGGTCGCGCGCGAACGCAATCGGATGACGCTGTCGTACCTGCTATGCCGACCCGTGGAGTCGTGGAAGATAATGACGGTAAAATTCGCGGTGGGAGCTATTGGATTACTATTGGTGTTGGCCGTGTATTGGGGTGCCGTATTCATTGAGATTGCAACAAGCGCGGGTTGGGTGTCATTACAGAGTCAGATTCGATACCCAGATTTCTCAGTACGGACGTTTATTCCAGAGGCCGGAATACTATCGGAAATTGGGTACATACGGGTGTTGTCATTGTGGTTTCTGGTATATCTGATCGCGTACGGGGTTTCGGCGTTGGCATCGACTCTGGCCGACCACCCTTATAAGGCGGCGATGACGAGCCTGATGGCAGTTTGGGTCGCGTTCGTTCTCTTTATCCTATGCTGGACGCTGGCCCCGCCGATAGCCAAGTTCTATTTTAGACTGTTGTTCTTTCTTAAGATAATGACAGACGCGGAGATTGTCCGACAGGCGTTCGACACGTCCCTTCTACTAATAAGAACCGGCGCGACCGCCCTGCTCACTGGATGCACGTTGCTTTGGGCTTGCAAAGCGTTACGTACACGGTCGGACCAAAGATTCCAATGGACCGTTGTTACCCTCGCAATCATTGGTACGATTGTCGTCATTGGATTGAACATCGACCGTTCCCGCAATTGGCGCACCCCAATTGCGCCGATCGGAAGCCAAAAGTACGATCTCAATATGGTGGACATGGCGTTGAAAGATGGACTTGCTGTCGTGTTGCTTGAACAGGGTCTGAGCGTGGCGGACGTGACAGACCCGGAGGCGCCCGTCGAGATCGGTCGGGTGGAAACGGATGGATGCCGGCTCGAACGGTTGGCGTTGTCAGGCGCCGGTGCCTATGTGTGGGGCGAGGTTCGGGACAGCGTAGGTGTCATGACATTTGACCTCAGTCAACCAAGTCGCCCCCGGTTACAGATGAAGAGTCTGATGTACCCTGTCGAAAAAGGCACCACCGCTTGGCTACGTCGCATTCCCAGGCTCGTGGGGTGGGGGATTTGGAAGAATCATCTGTACGTCGGACTTATCAGGGATGAATTCCTGGAAATGCACAGCTTCGACGTGCGGAATTCAGCTTCGCCCAGACGAATTCAAGAACTACAAATTGAACAAACGACCGAACATCTCTGGAATAACGGATGGGAGATGCGGATTGTGGATTCTCACGCGTTTATGGTGCTTGGTCACGACTTCGTGGTGCTTGATCTGTCAGATCCCGGACGGCTCCAGGTCTTAAGCCGGACGCCAGTGAGGCGTTTCGGACGTTCAAAAAACTATGAAAGATTGGTGGACGAAGTTCACGGAATAGTCAATTCCAGTTCGTACAAAGAGCTTCTCGCACAGCAGGCGAGAAAATCAGATGGGAAGTCTGGGTCACCGCATTTTCCGATGCTCGGTCCTCGTGAGTTTAGAAGTTCAAATTTCGAAGCACCGCCCGGGTTAGGGCCTCTTGCCGTCGGGAACGAGAGGGTCTATGTTGAACGACACCTGCCCCGCGAGATTGCCGTCTTGGACATCAGCGACCCCCGGAAACCGCTTGAGGTCGATTACATCCCCTGGACACATCTTCCGCGACGGATGACCGTCGTGGGGGCTTCCGCATACGCTATGCATGGGGGAGATATCAAGACCTATGCAAAGACCAGCTACGGCACCTATTCTTCGCACGAGAAACTGGGTCTTGAAGGCTATGACGCGTATCTGCGCGGACTCGAAATGGTAAACCTGGAGACTGTAGCGAATCACGTGGCGCGAGACAGGTTCATTGTTAAAGGCGATCACATCTACGCCATACTCAAGAATAATCTGGCAATCTTTGAGAATCCGAGGAAAACGGAATAATTCACGGCCATGCCGTCAAACGCCGCCGCGATATATAGCCCGACGTGATGATACCGTCGATTCCACGTTTCCATTCGCTTCAGATAAGCGAATTGGCTATCTTTAGGGTGCCGGTGGTGACGGAATCATGCCCGTCGAATCAGGTCCAATCGCCACAGGCCCCGTGAGTTGGGAACACAGGTGATGTTCGGGTGTAGCGTCCATTGCCAGCGCTCACGATGTGGGAAATCCGTCCGTGGGGAATCGTAGCTTTGTAGAAGGCTTCTCATCAGGTTGCCGGTAAAACGGAATCCGAACAGAGGGATCGTTTTATGGAGAATATATCCAGACTTATCCTCGTCACCATACTCGCAATGTCAACTGCCGGTCCGGCGGCGGAAGGCAGCGAGTCGTCGGTCGCGATTGTCACGGGTGAAGTCCGGAACCCGACCGCACGGGAAATCACGTTCAGGTACAACTCGCCGACGGCGCTGGGGAGACAGACCGAACAGCGCGTTGACCTGGACAGCCGGAACCGCTTCGCGCTGGAGATTCCAGTTGTTCGCGGAACACTTGTACGGGGAAGCTACAAGGGCAGAAGCGTCCCGTGGAAATGGGCCCGGCAGGCCGCGTCGTACGTCGTCAAACGCAGTCCGCTGGTGCTGTTTGTCGAGCCCGGCGACAGCCTGCATATCAGGATCCATCCCGGCCATCTTTCTACCTCCTACCGGTTCAGCGGCAGGAATGCGGACAACAGCCGCTTTATTGCCGAGTGGTACCCCAGGTTCGGGGAATTCCAGCGTAAAATCAGGGATTCCAGGGAAATGGAGGCGGAAGACTTTTCTCGCCTGGCGGACGGATGGCGCGCGGACCAGCTTGAATTCCTGGACCGGCGACGTACGAGATACGCGTTCTCGCCGGGATTCATCGAACATGTGGAACGCTATTTCAACTACACGTACGCTTTCCTGAAGATCTCATACTCTGCCAACTACCGGCGCGCCACAGGCCGGGAGAACAAGAATATCCCACCTGAATTCTATGACTTCCTTAGACAGATCCCGCTGGTGGACGAGAAGGCGATCGGTGTGGATCCATATGCAACCTACCTGGTTAGGACAATGGATCTGGAAATGATGAAGATGCCCAGGTCGAAAACGCTGTCGGACTTGTACGATTTTACAAGCCTGGAACTGTCGAAGGAGACTCTCACCGTGCTGGATTCACTCTATGCGCGGTTCGGGTGGCATCCCGGCCTGTCGAAGATGATCGACCTGTCAACGTTGGGTCTGTCAGCCGCGGTCGAAACCAGACTCGACTCATTGTACGCCAGCAGAGGGAGACCCAACCTTTCTCAGATGTTTGACCTGGAGAAAATGGGCCTGTCGGAACCGGCCCGGGCAGAGATCGACTCCTTCTACGCGAAGAGTGATGGATCGTACAGAATTACCACGTCAAGCAAACTCCAAGAGCCCGAGATAGACACCACGAGCGGCGCGCTTGTTTTCCGGCTACCGGCGAAGGATGGCGCGAGTGGAATGGAAGGGTTGCGCTCCTTCAAAAGGAAACGCAAGTTGTCCGATATGGTCGATCTGGCGGGATTGGGTCTATCCACTGAGAATGGCGCCTATCTGGATTCACTTTACGAAAATCGACAGCCGCTCAGGTTGTCTCAAATCCTCGATCTCGCTGGCCTGGGTTTGTCGCAGGCGATGGAGGCGAAGCTCGACTCGATCTATGCAATCAAGAGACGGTCGATACCGGCACTTCCACGCAGGTTCGATCTGGCCGAGGAGAAACTGAAGGGGCGGGTGCGATACTGGTTTCTGGCCGGACAGCTGATCAGCGGTTTTCAGCGCGGAGGGGCGAGCTTTGCGGCCGTCAACCGTATGTGGAGGGAATTCCAGGCGGCCAACCCCTATCCGGAATACAACGCGGCGGTACTGGCGGCTCTGGACAAGGCGATGGCGCTGCGGCCGGGCCGTCCGGCGCCGGATTTCACATTGAGGGACCTGGACGGACAACCCGTGTCTTTGAGCCAGTTCAGGGGAAAGGTGGTGCTGCTGGATTTCTGGGCGAGTTGGTGCGGTCCCTGCATCGCCAACTTGCCGCACATCCGGAAATTGAAGAAGAAGACCACCGATCTACCGGTGGTTTTCCTCAACCTTTCACTGGATTCGAACGAGGCGGCATGGCGCAAGGCCATCGAGGAACACGGGATCGAAGGCGTGCACGTGCGCTCCGGGGTCTCCGGTTCCGGACCAGCCAGCGACTACAATGTTCGCGGGATACCGGCGTACTTTTTGGTGGATCCGCAAGGGCGGATCCTGGAGCGACTGTCCCAGATCGAGTTGAAGACGGATACCGACGGCGTTTTCGCGAAGATCCTGAAGAGCCTGGGTACCGTGTGAACACATCCCGTATACGTCAACCCTGACGTCAGGCTCGCGTGGGAGTACGGTATCGACCTGGCTTCGCGCAAATAGAAAAGGATCGGCAGCTTGTGAGCAGCCGATCCTTTCGTTTTTCCGTTCACGTCCAGCAACTTGGTGTATCCTGGCAATCCGCAGTCTAATCGCCTTAATCTACTTGCCTATATTTGGATTTACGTCCCCGAAGACATACGAATCCTGGTCAATCGTCCGCGGCCGTGGACTCCGCCACCGCTTCCGCCTGCCCGTTGCCGCCGTGGGTTTCGTGGTCTAGCCTGACCGATACCAGCCTGGACACCCCCGGTTCTTCCATTGTGATCCCGTGCAGGCAGTCCGCCGCGTCCATCGTAACCTTGTTGTGAGTTACCACGATGAACTGGGTGTCGGCCGCGAACCGCTTGAGCACCCGCACGAAGCGGGTGACGTTGGCGTCGTCCAGAGGGGCGTCGACCTCGTCGAGGATACAGAACGGACTGGGTTTGACCAGGTAGATCGCGAACAAGAGTGCTATCGCGGTGAGCGCACGCTCTCCCCCTGAAAGGAGATTGATGTGCTGGAGCCGCTTGCCTCTCGGGCGGGCGATGATCTCCAGCGGCGCTTCCAGCGGATCCTCGTCCGGGGGCATCAGGAGGTCCGCCTGGCCTCCGTCGAAAAACGCCTCGAAAGTATTCCGGAAGTTCTCCTTGATCTGATCGAACGTGGCCATGAATCGTCCGCGGGCCGTCCGGTCGATCCGGGATATGGTCCTCTGGAGGGTTTCGGCCGCCTCGAGCAGATCGCTCCTGTGTTTTGACATAAACTCGTGGTGTTTCTTCTGTTCCTCGTATTCTTCCACGGCGCCCGGATTTACCGGACCCATCCGCCGGATGCGATCGCGAAGCTCGTCTTTTTGCAATTCCGTTGTGTCTTCGTTGAATTCCGGATCGTCCAATGCGCCCGCTTCTCTGACGTCCACTTCGTACTCATCCAGGATTCGCGCCCGCAATGCCTCGGCTCCGGTTTTCAGTTCCGCCATCTCTGCCTGCAGTTCACCCAGCCGGTCCCGGTTCTGATTCGCGCGACGGTTCTTGTCCCTCACTTCTTCTTCCAGTTGCCGGGCATCCGTCAACAACGCCTGTTGGCGCTCCGCCTGCTTGTCCCGCTTTGCTTCCAGTTCGTCCTGTGTACGATGCAGGGTCTGCAGTTCCTTCCCGGAAACCTGCGCGGCATTCTCCAGTCCGAGTCTTTCCTTACGCCGTTCCTCGCAGTCGGCGGCCAGTCGTTTCATCTCTCTGTCGGTATCCGTCAGGTCCCGCGTCCACCTTTGTCCTTCGTGTTCGTGACGGTCCACTCTGGCTGTCAACGAAGCAATTTCCACCTGCCGGCTAGAGAACGCATCCTGTCCGGCCCGCTGCTGATGTTCCTGCTCCCGCAGCGCCGCGTCCGCGTCACGTGTCGCCGCTTCCAGCTGCTCCCGGCGTTTCTCGAGCACGTTCAATTCCGCTGCCTCGGAAGCGATTGCTTCTCTCAGCCCGGTTTCGTCGGACATCACCGCAGCGATTTCATTCCGCAAGTCCACCTCCACGCGCAACTGTCGCTGTTCTTCCTCCTGCGCGATCTGCAGGTCCCTGCGGAGTGCGGCCAGGCGGGTGTTCAGGTCCGCCAGAATCCCGTCTGTTTCTTCTATTCGGGTCTGAATTTCGGCCAGCGACGTAGAGGTCTCCTCGAGTCTCGTATCCAGCGACTGCAGATCCGCGCCTGCGGCGCTCAGGTTTGCTTCCAGCGTTTCGATTTCCTGCCTGCGCCCGATCAGGCCCGTTCCATTCTCAGTTGTCTTACCCCCGTATATCGTACCGTCAGCCGAGAATAACTCGCCGCTCTCGGTAACCAGGTCGACGCCGAGAGACCTCATCTCTTCCAACAGCGCAAGCGCGTTTTCGGTTTCTCTCACCACGAGTGTCCGGTGAAGCAGCGCGTGTACCGGAGAGTCCTCGCCCTTCAGGAGGTCAGACGCTCTGCCCACCACGCCTTCCGCATCCGGCGCGGTCCAGGGCGCGCCGTTACCGTTCGAAAGGGAGTCCAGGGGCAGAAATGCCGCCGAACCGAGGTCGCCCGCCTGCAAATAGTCGATGGCTTTCAATGCATCTGCCGCTTCGTCCACCAGCAGACATTCCAGCGCACGCCCCAGGGCAGCTTCGATGGCTGTCGCGTATCGCCCGTCCACTTCAATCCGGTCCGCAACCACGCCGCGCACGCGATCGACAAATGGAGATTCCACAACCAGCGCGCGGACGCCGCTTGAATACCCCTCGAATCCCTCGCGAAGCTTTTTCAGCAGTCCAATCCTCGCATCGTCGGCCTCCCTGCTGGCCAGCAGCCGGTTGCGCTCTTCCGTCATTCTCTCCAGTTGTTCGCGTAGCCGTCCGTACTCCGCGGCGTCAGCTTTCCTGAGACGGACTTTGTCGGCCACGTCGCGTTCCAGGCGATCGATCTGCCGTTCCGCCTCCAGGCTTGTGGCGTCCGCCTCCTCTTTGCGTAGCGCCGACTGCCTCGCGTCGGCTTGAAGGCGGGCCTGACGTTGCTCAATTCCCTCCAGTCTTTCCCGTCCGCGTTCCAGCCGGACGCTTCCTTCACTGAGTTCATCCATGGCGCTTATCAGCTGGGTATTTTGTTCGTCCGCGCGCGTTCTCCGCGCGTCAAGCGCCCGGTTCCTGGCTTCCAGTTCGTCGCGCTCCGCCTCCAATGCGCCTTCCGCGTGCTGCAATGTCTCGCGGGCCTCCACCCCCAGCCGCCGCGCCTCCGCTGCTTCCTTCCGTGCCGTATCCCGCCGGTCCGCCATGTCTACCTGTCGCCGGTCCGCCTGCTTCAGGAAGGCGTCAATGGATCGGATTCTCTCCTGCGCCACCTGGATATGCGTGTCTTTCCTGTGCACGAGTTGACTCTGCCTGCTCACTTCCGCGTTCGCTTCTCTGAGCGCCTGATCACGTCTGGTCAGTTCAGACCTGACTTCCTCGAGTCGGGCTTCCAGTCGGACGATGTCCCCCGCGGCCACCTCGACGTCCTCTTTCAGGGATGCCGTCTCATCCGCGATCGGGCGGGACCTTTCGGACATCCGAAAGAACCGGTATCTTCCCAGCCGGACTTCGAGGTCCTTCATCTGGTCCGATAGCTGCCCGTAGAGGCGGGCTTTCCGCTCCTGCCGGGCGAGTGACTTCACCTGACGCTCGACTTCCGCCATCACGGCATCCACTGTCTGCAGGTCCTGCCTGACGGACTCCAGACGGTTCCACGCCGCCCGGCGCTGTACTTTGTACCGCGTTACGCCCGCCGCCTCTTCGAACAGCCGCCGCCTCTCTTCGGGTTTGTCGCTGATGATCTCGTCCATCATCCCCTGCTCGATTACGGAATAGGCGTGTGCGCCCAGCCCAGTATCCATCAGGAGATTCTGAATATCCTTCAACCTGCAGGGGACCTTGTTGAGCAGATAGTCGCTGTCTCCGGACCGGAACAGCCGGCGGGTCACGGTCACTTCGGTGTAGTCAACCGGCAGAATTCGTTCCGCATTGTCGACGGTGATGGACACCTCGGCCATGCCCAGCGGTTTCCGGTTCCGCGTCCCTGAAAAGATCACATCCTCCATATTGTTGCTGCGCAGCGACCTGACCCGCTGCTCGCCCAGCGCCCAGCGAAGGGCGTCCACCACGTTGGATTTGCCGCAGCCGTTGGGACCCACAACGCACGTAATGCCCTTCTGCAGCGAGAGATCCAGTTGTTGTACGAAGGATTTGAAACCCAATGCCGTCAGTCGGGAAAGGTACAAAGTTCTGCCTCCTGAAAGACACACGCATCCGGCCTGTAGGTACATACGAACGGGACGAGTCAGATGCTGCGCGACGGCAAGGAGGAAACGAGGCCGCGCCGATCCGCCGTATGATGACCCGGACTGCGCCGGACGCTCGCTATTGGCCTGAAATAGCGAGTATGGGAATGAAAGGGGAATGAAGGGGAGGTGAGGAATACGCAACAGATTGGGGAATAATCCGCTGCGGTGTCCGAAAAGTACTACATCTTGTAGCGCCCGTCAAGACCTAATTCCCGTGTGCGACAGACGGGGCCTTTCGACACCGGCTTTTTTGATTTCCAACCGCCGGTTTTTGGCGTACTTTACCGGATCGTTCTGTTCTGTTACGGGCACAGGAACCCCTTATGTGCGGCTCATTCTCCGATCCCATCGTCATAATCGAAAAGGCGGTCCTGCACGGCACGCGCCCGCGCAACATCGGATCCAACGCGCGTATCGGCGTACACGGTCCGGCGGTCACCGATCCGGTCGTGCGCATCGGCACCGCTGGCGGCGGCGTGGGCATCGGCTGGTCTACCCTTGACAGGGCGCGCGCCGAAGCACTTCTCGGAATGCGCCCCCCGGAGCTTTTTCAATTTCCGGTCGGGTCAACCGGCGATGGCGCGGCCATAGACCTTCCCCTGTGGGATCTGGCCGCCAGATGTGAAGGCGTGCCCCTCTATCGACTGCTGGGCGCGCGCGGTTCCCGGGAAGTCGAACTCTACGACGGCTCCGTCTACATCGACGATCTGGGAGCCACCGACGACCAGGCGCGGCGGATCTTCCGAGAGGAAGTCCGAACCGGGCACGATTACGGCTACCGAAATTTCAAAATCAAGATCGGGCGCGGCGCGCGGTGGATGCCCGTCCGGGAAGGAACGGACCGGGACGTGCTGGTGATCCACGCGGTCCGGGAGGCCGCGGGACCGGATGCGAAAATCCTTATAGACGCCAACAACGGAACCACGCTCAATATCGCGCTGGACATCCTCGAACGCTGCCGGGACGCCGGAGTCTATTGGTTCGAAGAGCCCTTCCCGGAAGACCGGGCGTTCAACGAGGCGTTCAAGGAAGCGATTGACCGGAAGGGTTACAATACGCTCGTGGCGGACGGGGAGTCCGGGCCGCCTCCGCCCGATTTCTTCGATATGGTCGAAAGTGGATGGATCGACATCGTGCAGCACGATTTTCGTTACAAGGGGCTGACGTGGTGGAAAGCCGCCGCGGACCGAATCGGGCCCTGGGGTGCGAAGTGCGCCCCTCATTGCTGGGGAAGTGTCGTCGAACGATACGCCCACGCCCACTTCGCCGCTTCCATTTCCAACTACAGCCTCCTGGAAGCGGCCCCGGCGGACTTGCCGGGCATCGCCCTGGACGGATGGCAGATGCGCAACGGCAGGCTGATCGTGCCCGATACGCCCGGCGCGGGATTCGACGTCGAACCGGACGCGCTGGAACGGGGCGTGAAGTCGGAGGGCGGATTCCGTGTCAGCATCGATGATCGCCAGCGATCCCGCTGATCCACAAATCCAGAAAGGACGTGCATGCCCACGTACAACATCGCCGTACTCCCAGGAGACGGCGTCGGCCCGGAAGTCGTCGCGGAAGCGCTCAAAGTGCTTCTGGCGCTCGAGGAGCCGCATCCCGATCTTCGTTTCACCTTCTCCGAGCATCCGGTCGGCGCCGGGTGTTACGCGGAAACCGGAGAAGATCTCCCGAAAGCCACGCTCGACGCCTGCAAGGCGGCCGACGCCGTGTTTTTTGGTTCCGCCGGCGACCCGGACATCCGCTTCCCCGACGGTACTGAAATCGCGCCGCAACTGACGCTGCGCTTTGAACTGGACCTCTACGCCGGGATCAGGCCAATCAAGAAATATCATGGCGTGCCGCCGCTTCTGGACGGGAATCCGCCGCTCGACTACGTTATCCTGCGTGAGAATACCGAGGGCCTCTACGCCTCCCGCGGCGCCGGGGTCCGGCTTGGAGACAGCCTTGCCGTGGATAACATGGTCATCACCCGCGCCGGTACCGAGCGGATCGTCAGATACGCCTTTGAAATCGCAAAGCAGCGGAAGGGGGCGCCCGCCGACGGCAGGAGCCGCGTCACCTCCGTCGACAAGGCCAACATTCTGAAGAGCATGGCGTTTTTCAGACAGATCTACGACGAGGTCGCGGAATCCTATCCCGACGTCGAACGGGATTATGCCTATGTGGACGCGTTTACCGTGTACCAGTTGCGCAACCCCTCCTGGTACGACGTCGTCGTCGCCGAGAATATGTTCGGCGACATCATCTCGGACCTGGCCGCCGCAACCATCGGCGGCATGGGGATGGCGCCCTCGGCCGACGTCGGCGACCGTTACGGCGTCTTCCAGCCATCCCACGGCACCGCGCCGGATATCGCCGGGAACGGTATCGCCAACCCCATGGCCCAGATCCTCTCCGCCGGGATGATGCTGTCCTGGCTGGGCGCCCGCCATGAGGATCAGGAGGCCATCGCCGCCTCTGACACAATCGACCGCGCCGTCGATCGGGCGCTGGAGAATCCGAAGAACCACCCGGCCGATCTCGGAGGCGCCGCCGGGACAACCGGGGTGGGCGACGCGGTCGTGGATGCCATCGTTCATCCGTAGAAACCATCGATTGATTACCCGGGAAAGTGTTCGAGCCGGTACGCTCGACGAGAGATTTCGTCAACCCGATCGTTCGCGAATCCGGGTGTTCACAAGAGAGATTTCACATGACCGGAAAAGAAAAGAAGCGTCTCGTTAACCGCGCCGTCGCCGCCGAGTCGAAACGGGCAAGGGTACTTTCGAGGAAGGTGCACGGCTGGGCGGAGCGGCCCTTCCGCGAGGTCAAGTCCTCCCGGGCTATCGGGGAATACCTGACCTCACGGGGCTTCGAGGTCGAATTCCCTTTCAAGAAAATTCCCACAGCATTTCGCGCTACCAGGGGAACCGGAGAACCGGCGGTCGGACTGCTGGGGGAGTACGACGCGCTGCCCAACTGCGGCCCCGAAGAAGGTCAATGGGGTCACGGCTGAGGTCACAACCTCTTGGGCGTTGCCCCGGCCGTGGGTGCGGTCGCCGCTGCGAAAGTCCTCGAATCAACCGGAACACCGGGCAAGATCGTCTATTATGGCTGTCCGGCGGAGGAAACCCTGGGAGGCAAAGTGTACATGGCCCGCGACGGCGCCATCCGGGACCTGGACGTCTGCCTTGCGTGGCATCCGGACGATGCTTCGGGCGTCAACAACTTCGGCGGGTCGTCGCTGGACTCCCTCGTCTATGAGTTCTTCGGCCGTACCGCCCACGGCGCGTCGGCCCACCGGGGCCGCAGCGCGCTGGACGGGGTGATGCTCACGGATATCGCCGCCAACTATCTCCGGGAGCATGTCCCCGAAAACGTCAGGATCCACTCCGTGATCCGCGATGGAGGCGACGCACCCAACGTGGTGCCGGCCTATGCCAAGATCTGGTACTTCGTTCGAGGCAAGGACCGCGCGCAGGTCGACGAAGTGCGTGAACGCCTCACCGCCTGCGCCCGGGGCGCCGCCAGGGCGACGGATACGAAGATGAAATGGTCGCGAATCACCGCCGTGTACCCGCGTCTGCCGAACAAGGCGATGTGTGAGATCGTCCGCAAGAACCTCAAGCTTTTCGGGCCTCCCAAGCCGACGGAAGCCGACGTGAAGCACGCCGAAGCCCTCGGCTACAAGAAGGGATTCAACACGAAGATCGCCAAGGGCAGCGGCTCGCAGGGCAGGGGATCTACGGACGAGGATAACGTATCCTGGCTGGCCCCTCTGGGACGCTTCGAGATGGTCTGTTATGCGAAGGGAACCCCAGGCCACCACCGGGACATGGCTGCGCAGGCCGCCCTGCCCTTTGCCGAGCGCGCGGTCCGTCAGACAGCCAAAGTCTTCGCAGGGAGCGCTGTCGACCTGTGCCGGGACCCGGAGAAATTGAAAAAAGCGCGCGCGGAGTTCGAAAAACGCGCCGACGGATTTACATACGATCCGCTGGTCAGCAAGAGACAGAAAGTACCCGTCGATCCGCCGTAGCGCACGTGCAAGACCCATCCATCCGTTCTGCGAAGCCACCACTCAGCCCAGGATAAACCACATGCCGGAAATCACCCTTGAAGAAGCGCAGGCGGTACACGACCGCTGCCTTATCGTCGACGGCCACAACGACACGCCGGTGGAGCACGTACACCGGGGCGATCGTCCCATGGACCTGAAAAGACGGGACCTCGCGTATCACATGGACATTCCGCGGATGCGGGAAGGCGGGTTCGACGCCGGCTTCTTCGTGGTCGGTAACGGGCCCACGGCGAACGTCAGGGTTACCCTGGAGCAGACCCTGGCGTCGGTGGAGCTTTATCCCGACGACCTGATGCTGGTGTTCTCGTCACGGGATGTTGAACGGGCAAGAACATCCGGAAAAATCGGGATCCTGCTCACTATCGAAGGCGCCGGACGCTGGCTGGAAGGCGAAATGGATACACTGCGTCTCTACTACCGTCTGGGAGTTCGGTGTATCGGAATCACCCACGGCGAAGGTGGCGACGACCCGTCGCTGCTGCAGGGCAGCAGGAGTTCTTTCGGGCCGTGCACGCCTGTAGACCGCGACCGCGAACGCAGAAATGCCGTCGGGTTGACGGACTTCGGGAGGTCCGTACTCGAGGAGAGCAACCGGCTGGGCATCATCACGGACCTGGCCCATATAAACGACAAGGCTTTCTACCAGGTGCTGGAGCGGTCTTCGCTCCCGGTGACGATGACCCACACCGCGGCCTTCTCCGTCTGCAACCACTGGCGCTGCCTGACCGACGATCAGCTCAGGGCGCTGGCCGGGGTCGGCGGGGTGATGGGCATCGCGTTTCTCCCGGGGTTTATCGATCCGGAGAATCCTTCCGTGGACCGGATGGTCGACCATATCTGCCACGTGGCGGACCTGGTCGGCATCGACCATGTCGGCGTCGGTTCCGATTACGACGGCATGGGTTCAAAGACGCCTGTTTTCGGGGATGTCTCGAAGCTTGTGCGCCTCACCCGCGCCATGCTCGCTCGCGGCCTCGCCGAGGAAGAAATCCGAAAGGTATGGGGAGGGAACTTCCTTCGGCTCTTCCGTCAAACCCTGGACCGCGGGCAGGCGTAGAGACCGCGCCCGGCCCCTGGCTGGTACCTGCATCCGCTGCTGATACGGGTACCTGCCGGTCTTCAAGCACCCGAAAGGACATACAGATGAAAGCGAGTCGTCTCCTGATTCCCGGTATTCGACGGATGGAGGTCGCACCGTTCGAAACGGGGCCCTTGCCGGATGACGGCATTCTTCTCGAAAACGAGTACACCGCCGTCAGCGTGGGCACCGAGATCCACGGATGGACCCACGGCGGAGAACCCGGGAATCCCGTAAGGTTTCCCCGCGCCACCGGGTATTGCAACGTCGGCACCGTGCTGGAAGTCGGCAAAGACGTTGAAGGCATCCGCCCGGGCGACCGCGTCGCCGGCCAGGGTAACCACGCCAGCCATTGCATTCTCTACGGCGGGAGGGCCTTCTACGTGAAGGTCCCGGATTCCGTGTCGTCCAGGGCCGCCGCCTTTATGGTCATGGGCGCTATCGCCATCCACGGAGTCCGCGTGGCGCGCATTGAACTGGGCGAGGTTGTCCTCGTCATCGGCCTGGGAATTGTCGGTCAGTTCGCGGCAACCCTCGCGCGGCTCTCCGGCGCCCTTCCCGTTATCGCCATGGATCTGGACGTTTTTCGCCTGGATATTGCCCGCAGCCGCGGCGCCGGCGTCTGTATCAATCCCGGTGACGTGGACGACGTCAGGGACGCGGTCGGACAATACTGCGTGGAAGACGGCGTCAACGTCGTCATCGAAGCGACCGGCAAACCCGCCGTGTATCCCACCGCCGTCCGGCTCGCGTGTACGGCAGGCCGTGTGGTTGCGCTGGGCTCCCCGCGCGGCACCGTCGACATGGATTTTCTGGCCGACGTGCATCTGCGGGAAGTCAGCATCCTGGGCGCCCACCAGCCCAAGACGCCGGAGGCCGACCACATTTACTACCGATGGGCGAAGGAACGGGACCGCAGGCTGGTGATGCGCCTGATGGGCGAGGGCAAATTGCCGGTAGAAGACCTTATCACCCACGTCGCGGATCCGGAACAGTGCCAGGAGATCTACACCATGCTCGCCGACGATCCGACAGATGCGCTGGGCGTTGTGTTCAAGTGGAAGTAGTACCTGCTGCAAAGAAAGCGGCTTGACATCCGGAAAGGGAGGCCGCAAACATGTTTTACAGGACGTCGGATGGCCACGGACTGCCCCGGGATCCATTCAACGCCATCGTCGTGCCTCGACCGATCGGATGGATTTCATCCATGGACGCAAAGGGTACGATCAACCTCGCGCCGTACTCGTTCTTCAACGCGGTGGCCTACGTGCCGCCGCAGGTCATGTTCGCCGCGACAACCACGCACAGCCATGGCGGTTTGAAGGATTCGATCAGGAATGCGCAGGAAACCGGCGAATTCGTCGTCAACCTCGCCACCTGGGAGCTTCGGGCGCAGATGAACGCCACTGCCGTGCCCGCCCCGGGTCACGTCAACGAATTCGAATACGCCGGCGTCACCCAGGCGCCGTCGGTGCTTGTAAAGCCGCCCCGCGTGGCGGAAAGCCCGGTCCATCTGGAGTGTATCCATACCCGGACGGTGGAACTGCCCACGGGCGATCCGGACGATCCGAACACGGTTGTCTTCGGTCATGTGGTTGGCATCCACATTGCCGATTGGGCAATTAAGGATGGCCACGTCGACACCGTGGCGCTGAGACCCGTGGGGCGTCTCGGGTACCTGGACTACGTCTGCGTCAACGAATCCTTCTCGATGGAACGCCCCACCTGGCCTTAAGCTGATTTAAAAGAACCCGGCAAGTGCCGGGCGCGCTTCCGGTTTTCCTCGGTATCACCTATGTCATCCGATCTCCTGAACAGCATCAGTTCCAACTTCGGCGCAATCGATTGGGCGATTGTCGGCCTGTATATGCTGGGCACGGTTGCGATCGGTCTGTACGCCAACCGTTACATTCGCAACATGAGCGACTATATCGTCGCCGGCCGTTCGTTGAAACCGTATCTCGCCGTCGCCACCATGATCGGCAGCGAACTGGGGCTCGTGACGGTCATGTATTCCGCCCAGAAGGGATTCACGGGCGGGTTCGCCGCCTTTCACATCGGTCTCATCGCAGGCATTGTGACTCTGATCATCGGCCTGACCGGGTTCATCGTGGTCCCGCTTCGCGAATTGGGCGTGATGACGATTCCCGAGTTCTACGAAAAGCGCTTCAGCCGGGGCGTCCGCATCTTCGGCGGCCTGCTTCTCGCCCTTTCCGGGATCCTCAATATGGGTCTGTTCCTCAAAGCGGGCGCGATCTTTGTTGCGGGCCTGACCGGTATCACAAACCCCACGTCGGTCGGCCTGATCATGACCGTGATGCTCCTGCTGGTTCTGATATATACCATTCTCGGGGGCATGGTCTCGGTTGTGCTCACCGACTACATCCAGTTTATCGTGCTTTCCGTGGGCGTTATCGTCACCTGCGGTATCGCCGTGGACAGGCTTGGCTGGTCGGCGATCGTGGATACGGTTGCGTCAATTCACGGCGAGCCCGGGTTCGATCCACTTCACGCGGGGGGTGGGTTCGGACCGTCGTACGTCGTCTGGATGATCTTCACTGCCGGGATCGTCTCCTGCGCCGTGTGGCAGACCGCTGTCATGAGAGCATGCGCCGCCGAGAGTACCTCGGTGGTGAAAAAACTCTACGCCTGGTCGGCCATCGGATTCCTCGTTCGATTCATGGTGCCCCAGTTTCTGGGAATCTGCGCCCTTGTCTATCTCTACCAGAACGATGTGACCCGTTCGGTCTTCTTCTCCGCCGCCGGCGCACCCACGGGGAACGCCGACCTGACCCTTATGGCCATGCCCGTCTTCCTCAGCCAGATCCTGCCCGCAGGTCTGATTGGTCTGATAGGCGCGGGGCTGCTTGCCGCATTCATGTCCACCCACGACAGCTACCTGCTTTGCTGGTCCTCTGTGCTCACGCACGACGTGGTCGCCCCCGCCACCGGCGATACCCTTTCCACGCGCGCGCGCCTGACGCTCTCCCGGATCTTTATATTTGTCATCGGTGCCTTTCTGCTTGTGTGGGGGCTCTGGTACGAGCTCGGTCAGGACCTCTGGGACTACATGCTCGTGAGCGGCGCCATCTACTTCACGGGCGCGTTCGCCCTGCTTCTCACCGGCCTCTACTGGAAGCGCGCCAGCACCGCCGGGGCGTACCTCGCCCTTGTGGCCGGCGCCGCTGCCGTTACCGGCCTGACTCCGGTGAAAAGGGCACTGGGTCTGGACGCCTTCACCGGTGCGCACATCGGCCTGGGGGTGACCGTTCTGGCGCTCGTCCTGATGGTTCTCGGCTCTCTTCTGTTTCCCGACCGTTCACGAGACGAAAAGGAGACGTGATCCATGGCATTCTGGGTTCCTTTCTGGGGCGCCGTGCTCCTCATCGGATTGCTGATTTTCGCAATGGTCGCCGTTATCGTGGGAATCGGCGGCTTTTTCAACGTCCGGTCCCTTTTCGAATCCATCGATCGCCAGCATCGGATCGAGGATGAAAAGGAATAAGAGCGGGGAGAGGGAAGACGGTAGAGGGGAGAGGACCACACCCCACCTCACCACCTGGTGAGAGGGGAGACGTTAGACGGGAGAGATTGCCTGCCGTGTGAGGATTCTTCTCGTGCCAAAGGCAAAGAGGAAGAATATACCGCGCAAGGGCTTCTTCTACCATCTCACCTCTACCGTCTCCCCGCATTTCTTCTACCCTCTACCGTCTTACCGCCTTTATGCGACCGGCGGTCGCCCGAATAGTACATTATGGCGGGTAATGCTAACAGGAAACAGGACCAGATGCTGAACATTGCGGTAGTCGGAGCCGGAAACATTGCCCAGAGGCACCTGAAAGTACTCACCGACCTTCACGAGGGGTGTGTGACGACGCTTGTGGACACCAACCTCCGCGTTCTGGAAGAGACTGGAGCGCGGTTCGGCGTGGCGAATCGCCTGAACTCGCACGAGAGCCTTCTGGAAGGGGATCGGCCCGACGCCGTCTTCGTTCTCGTGAGTGTTCTCCAGGTCGCGGCGGTCGCGGCAGACTTCATTCGGTCCGGTATCCCGACCTTTCTGGAAAAGCCTCCCGGCCTCTATACGTCCGAGACCCGTGCGCTGGCCGATCTGGCGCGAGCGGCGGGTACGCCGGCGATGGTGGGTGTAAATCGCCGGTTCTATTCCACGCTTCTCAAGGGCAGGGAGCTGATCCTCGAATCCGGGCCGGTTCAAAGTGTCACCGTGGAAGCCCACGAAGATATCCAGCGGGTCCGGGTAAACCCGAAATTTCCGGAAGAGGTACTGAAACGCTGGAGCGTAGCAAACGGCATCCACGCCCTGGACCTGTTGCGATTCTTCGGAGGTGACGTGGCGAGCGTCCAGCCGATTCACCACACGGTGGAAGGTCCCATGCCGGACTGCTGTTCGGCGCTGTTGACCTTCGCGGGCGGGGCTGTCGGGCGTGCCTCTATGGACTGGTTCGCTCCGGGAGGGCACCGTGTGGAAGTGCGCGGCAACGGGGTTACCTTCACGTCCGCTCCTGGGCAGTCCGCAACGATCAAACGCAGGGATGTACAGCCTGAGAACGTCGAAGGGGATGACTTTGATCGCCGCTACAAACCAGGATTCTATCAGCAGGATCGCACGTTCTTGAGATGGGTCGGGAATGGAGGCGCACTTCCGTTCCCGGCCTGCGGTATGGACGACGCGGTGAAGACGATGGAGATGATCGACGCCATCTCGGGGAATTCGTCGTTTAACCCTCTGAAGTGCCGTCAACCGTTTCCTGCAGAAGCCGAACGGCGGTCCGGACCATAAAGTCGCCGGCTTCTTCGGTACCCTGTCCCGCCCCTGCTTCGTATCCGCCCCTGGCTTTTTCTCCGGGAAGTCCCACGTAGCTCACGCCGCGCCCATTGGCATAGCCGATGGCAAGCGTGTGCGGGAGCGGTGAGCGCGCCTGAATCTCGCGCGCGAGTCCGTTGAGGGGTTCTCCGGGAAGGACGGCCAGGCCGTAGGGTCCGCAGACGACCACCTGAATCTCGACCGGCCGGATGTCGGCGCCTGCAATGTTTCGCGCTTCGGATACGAGCGGCAAGCCGACAATTCCGGTAGCGACTTTCAGCGGTGAAGACGGCAGGCAGTGCGAATTCCCAGCCGCCGCGATGGCCCGTTCCGCGAAGAAACGGGCCATTTCCGTGCGCGCTTCTTCTCCCCGAACGGCCGGGACGATGTCTCCGGCGCAGCCCTGCAGGAAGAAGGTCTCGCCTCCCAGGACTTCCGAAATCCGCTCATTGGCCGGCCCGGGCCAGTCCGCCGAGACGCCGCGGTGATAGGGATAGATGGAAACGGGATGGCAGGGAACGCTGTACAGCGTTGCGACGTTTGCGCCGCCGGGGTTCTGAAGGGAGAGGACGGTCAGGGTGGGATCCAGCGATCCGAAACGCAGGCCGTCGGGCAGCGAATGCGGATCGCCGGGCCGAAACATCGTAACGACGTTGCCGTCGGGATCCAGCGGCCGCCGGTTGAACAGCCATTCCGAGGCATTCGCACGGCCGATGTTCATCGTGACGGGCTGCAGGCGGTCGCGGGCGCGCTTCAGCACCTCCGCGCATTGTCCGGGCAGACGCCGGCTCCAGGCCTCGAAGACGGGATCGTCCAGGATCGCTCTCAGCCGTTCGCTCTTGCGGCCGGTAAACGTGGATGGGGCAAACGGAGACCGGGGCGAGGAATGGGTGTGCGATGCGGCCACGAGGACATGCGAATCGGGGATGCCCGTTGCGTCCCGAACCGCCCGGCGCACGTCGATGACACACTCCTCCGTGGCGTCGATGAGGTCCCAGCAAATCAAGCCGAACTCGGTAGTGCCGTCCGAGAGAACGAGTCCCCGCAGGGCGAGCGGATCCAGAACGCCGTCGTAGGGTCTGTCATCCACCCAGTTCACCATCGCCGGATCGGGTGTGACGTCGGTCCTTGCCGCGCCGGCTGCAAGTGTGACATCAGCGGCTGACGCACGAGATCTTGTAACGTGCAGCACCACGGCAAAAAGTAGAAGAATCGCAAGTATCGACATAAGCGTTGCCTTGTCCCGGGCCGAGCAAGCAGACCCGATTCGTTCTAACGTATCGATTCGGCCAGTTCCAGTGCTTCTTTCACGAGCAGCTCACCACAGCCCGGGGCGTAGGGAGACACGCGGGATTCATAGCCGCCCTCCCGGTACGCCCGGCGGACCGGAATGTATCCTGCACTGTCGTTGCTGAGACTCACAACCAGGACCGGAGAGGCATCCAGGGCTTTCTTGATACGAAGTCCGAGTTCGACGAAGGCCTCTCCCGGCAGCCCGACCACGGGGATATCGCCGAGCCAGAACACCTGGACTTCCGTAGGGCGGGTTTTGCGCCCCCGCCCTCGACGATTGCGCAGCGGCAATTCGATCGATCTTCTGGCCGCGCGGATTCGGACCCGGTCGGTCGTCCGGATCCACTGAAGCGCGTTCAACGCGCAGCCGCCAAGCGACAGACCCACCTGGCGTTTGGACCGGCCCTGGCGTTGGATGGGTACGATATTGCCCGCACAGCCCAGGGCGAACAGACAGGTGCCGCCTTCCACGGACTCGATGAGGTCCATGGCGTAACCGGGATAGTCGGCGGTGATTTCGTACCTGCGGTCCGTGCTGGAGACGGGGTGACAGGCAAAGTTGACGAGCGAGGCGATGGATTCGCCGTCGGCTTCGCCTTCCACTTTAAGCACGCCCACCTCCGGATCCACCGGACCGAACTTCAAACCCTCGTAGGGGGGCGGCAGCGTGAGACTCATTTCCACCTTTCCGTCCTGGCGGATAAGCCGCCGGTTGTAGCTGATGCCTTCGGCGCGGGTGGCGCCCGCGCCGAGGCGGGCGGGGCGAAGCCGGTCGTGCGCGAGCTTGACGGCGGTTGTCAGCTTCGCCGCCAGTACGTCCGCATACGACCGGTCATGCGGGCCCGCCTGTTCGTCCTCGGTCCCGCCAGGGCTGACGGCCGGACCGAAGTGGGTGTGGGACCCGGTCATCCACACCCGGTCGGGGCCAAGTCCGACACTTGCTTCGACGAGCCCGCGGACCTGCGCCGCGAGCTCCCGGTGGATGCCGATGAGGTCGGTGGTAATCAGCGCGACGCCGGTGCTCCCGTCATCCAGCACCAGTGCTTTTGCGTGAAGTTCGTCGTGGATACTCTCGCTTCCGCGGTCGCGTGCCGAATAACCGGCCATCGGACCGCCCAGAAACGGGGTGATGTTGACTTTTGAGGCGCCTGCCCTGAGCATGGTTGTTCTCCAGAATTCGCCGGCGTCCGGCTTCAATGCCTCCCCCGGAGCGGTTCCGGCCATCGTCGAATGTGTGAATTGGATCGCAGGCCCTACGAGTTTGCGATCTCCTCCGCGGTGAGTGCGCGGCGGTAGAGTCGAAGGTCCCTGAGCCGCCCGTTGAAGGTGTCGACGCCTCCGGCGCCGATCTTGAGGGGCTTATCGTTTGAAAGATCGAATTCCGATGCATTGAAGGTCGAAGAGGCGGAAACCTGCTCGCCGTCGACGTACAGGAGGAGTCGGTTGTTCCGGCGGACCGCCACGAGATGCCGCCAACCCGGCGCGAGTTCGTGATCGTGACTCACGTTGGCGCCGGCCTCCATCGCGTAGACGCGACCGGAAGGCAGCGTGCCTCCGAACAGTTTTCCCCGGTAGACGGCCATGGACCAGACCCGGCGGTATCTGACGTCCGGGGTCGTATCGAGCTGGCCGGTCAGGGTCCAGGTGTCACCCCCGTCGTACCGGTAGACCTGGCCAAGGGGCAATGTGCCGGCGTAGAGCTTGCCGTTGTACACGGCCATCGCCATGACTTCCATTTCTTCTCCCAGGCGTCCGGCGCACGTCCATGGATCATTGCCGTCGTCCCTGAAGACCTTGCCCTCCGGCCAGGTGCCCACGTGGAGTCTGCCGTTGTGGGCGGCGAAGGAATAGACCTGGTTCACGCCCTCCTGACCGCCGGCGTGCGCCCACCCGGTCCCGCCGTCGTATTGGAAGACGCCGCCGGCGCTTTCCCCTTCGTTTCCCGCGCCATATAGATGTCCGTTGAAGACGCCCAGGGACATCATGCGTCGACCCGGGGTGCCGCAGTGGCTCCACACCTCGCCGCCGTCGTAGCGGAAAACGCCCTGGCTGTAGAGGGGGATTGCGTAGAGGTTGCCCCGGTAGACGGCCATTCCGGCGCAGGAGTCGGCGCCTTCCATGTGGCCGATGGGTGTCCAGTCGGAGCCGCCCTCGTACCTGAACATGTTGCCGCCCGGGTTCTGGTTCTCGGATTCCGGGAGGGCTGAACCTCCGGCCTTGTAGCGGGACGAACCCGCGTACAGCGTGCCGTTGAACACGCATAGCGATGCCATGGTATTACACCTGTCCGGGTGCCCGCAGTCGATCCATCCCGCGTCTCCATCGTATCTGTAGACGCCTCCGGACTCGTGTGCGCCGGTCTCGAACGTCCCGGCGTAGAGATCGCCCTCGAAGACGCAAAGAGAATAGACGCGCAGGTTGTTTCCGGGGCGGCCGCAGTCGATCCATTCGCCCGTATGCCCGCTGTCGATCCCGAAATGAAGGTGGCGGTAGTTGGCCTGGGCCGCCGTAACGCCGGCGTTGTTCGCCAGGCCGAAGTTGACGCCGGTGCGCGCGTCGGGATCGTATTTACTGAGGATGTCTCCCGGTATGTCGTCCAGAATTGCGTCGGTATGTATGTGAACGGATATGGAGAAGTCATCCGAACCGAAGCCCAGCGGCCGGGTGGAGGGCACCAGGATATGGGCGCCGCGGCCGTCGAACCGCGCGCCGTCGGGTAAAAAGGCCACGCCGTGATTCTCGCCGTGGCTGACGCCGGCATGGTCCCGGCAGTCGCCATTTAGTTTCCAGTGTGCGATCAAGGCTGAGTCATGGTTCATCGGGTTCTCCCTCGTTGGTACGTCTGTCCGTCCCGGTTCAAGTTTCCAGGGATGCCTGCAAAACAAGAAAACGGGGGTTGCAGCGCCAGCGATCGACGCCGGTCAGGCGAAGTTGAAGCGTGTCGCCCGCGGTCACGGGCCATGGCGCGTGGACCCGGGTCTTGATGGGAAACGCCTCGAGTTCAACAAGGGCGCCATTGCGGCCGGTATGGAGCACGACAGCACGGAAAGTCCGGTCCCCTGATGCCGCAAGCCGGTTCAGAATCATGAAACGCTCACGGCGGAAGCGCAGTTTCGCGTGGCTCGCGTTCTCCTCGTGTGCGCGGTACCGGACGGGATCGAGTTCAGCGGCGGTGTAGCGTGGTTTGCCGGTTTCAAGATGATGGACGATTTGTCTCTGAATCATCAGGTCCACATATCGGTCTCCGGGCGCGACGGCCGCGCAGCGCGCGCGAACCCCGAGTCCGAAATGTGCGGCGGGTTCGGCGCTGTACGCCGGGTAGGGGATCCGGCGGCTGATTTCGTGGCGGCGCACGATCGGGTGTTGGATTTCCTCGAGTTCGCGCCGGTTTTCGACCGCGTCCTGGACAATGAAAACAGCGGGGATATTGCGATGCACGCACCACTTGCCCGTTTCCACGGCGGCCAGCAGGGCCATTTCGTCCTGAATTGCGGCTGTGACGTCGGTCGGGTCCGTACGATGGATGACGATCCCCTCCTTCACGGCCTTGACCTGCGCGTGGCCGAAATACTCAGACGCGCCGTTGCGTCTGCGCTGTTCGCGGAGGGAATCGGCCAGGTTTCTGAGGATTCGAAGGGTTCCGGCAAGGGGATGTTGTTGTTTTGCATCCAGCCCCTGGACCTCATCGGCGGAGAGACGGGTTCGCAGCCTGATCGCCGAGCGGACGATGCGGAGGTCTCCGATATTCAGACTTCGATCGAGCTTCCATAGCAGGCTGAGCGCGGGACGATGATGATTCACGCTGAACCTGCCGATGTCGTCTGCGAATCGCGGCGGCAGCATGGTCAGTGACAGGTCGGACAACCTGAGCGTTGCGAGCCTGTCGGAAGCCGTCCTGTCCAGCGCGGACCCGGCGGGTATGCAGGCGGCAATGTCCGGGACATGGATGCCGAGTTCGTATCCGCCCCGCCACCGGCGTCTGAGTGAGAAAGCGAGTTCCGGCTGGTCGTCGGAGCCCGTGCGCAGGGAGAAAAACGCACGCCGGAGTCTTCGACGGCCTTTCAGTGTTCGCGACAGGTCGATATCGTCGGCCTCTTTCAGGGCGTCGGCCGGAAAATCGGGTGTGAGATCCGCGCGGAGGAGGTCCAGATTCTCGTCGGGGCGCCAGATGCGTTTTCGGACCATCAGCTCGAATGCGTAATGCTGAAGGTCTCTTTTCGCGTCATTCATTTTGCGGAGCATCACCCGGGTTCGCCCGCCCGCATCCGCTTCCGTTCCCCACAGCGCGTAGCTCCTGATCTGTTCGAGCCAGTTGCGTTGCTTTCCCGTAAGCGTTTCCGGATCGTAAACCTCCTCGTCGCTCCCAAGCCAGTAAAGGAATTCCGTCAGTTCGTGGGTGATTCTCTCCTTTCCCGCGAGCTGGTTGCTTCGGTTTTTTACCTGGTGCGCTTCGAGCGGACGACAGGCGTCCAGTCGGGTCCGTACGAAGTAAGGGCACGCGGAATCCAGGTGAATGTAGAGCGCAAGCCAGCGTGAGGGGTCGGGGTCGTCGCCCCAGTAAAGCGCGCCGATGTCCGGGATGCCGATAACGGAGTGGTCGTCTTTAAATGCGTGCCAGATCTCCCCGAGGTCGATGTGCTTCGCCAACGCGCGTACCGACGCGCCGTAGGTTCGGAGGAAGTCGCGATTGTCCCTGACGCCGACGCCGGAAAGGTAGACCAGGGATTTCCTGCGGATGGTGAGGCGCCTTCCGTCTTCCGCGACAACGGAGATCCGGTTCCCCCAGAGTCGATGAGCACAACATCCCAGCATCAGACGCTTACGATAGAGAAAGAGTACGATTTCGCCGGCAGCCGTTTCGGACAGACCTTCCCGTCCCGAAGGCGATTGCGGAAGACGCAGTTCGCGCCAACGGCGTCGGACCGCGGGATGGAGTGGGTTCCTGCCGGGGAGGGAACGTGACGACCGTCCTGATTCTTTCATGCGCCCCACGTAATGCTCGTCGGGAATATTGCGGCCATCCCGGCGCAGGACATAGCCGTAGAAGCGTTCCACAAAGTTGGCGTAATAATAGATAAATCGATTCGAAACCGTGAATTCCTTCGGCGGAATTTTCACGATGCACCTCACTCGAAGGCCGATTCCGGCCGTCTACGGATTATCTGAGCGCTTGAAGGCGTTTCTTCAGGTGTGCCAGGAATTCCCGCTGGCTGTCCAGGTTGCGTTTCGCCGTTTCGACGATCGTCCCCTGGAGTTCAAGGCGGTCTTTCTCGATCGACGCGGCAGCGGTTGAATCCATGTTCAGGGCGATATTCTGCCGGATGTTGATTTCGAGGCTGTCCTGCAACGCTGCCTTACGTTTCTGCTCGAATTGAAGGATCGTCCGTGCCTGGACGATTTTTTCTTCCTGTGCGGCGATTTCAGCCTTCAGGCGCTCGTCGTCCCGGCTGCAGGCCGCGAGGGTCAACAGGGCGGCGAAAAGGAAAAGGAGGGCTCTCAAAGTGTGACTCCTGCAAAATCAATGAAGACGTGAATGAAATGCTGCAGGCGGGAGTCACCGCCCGCATGCGCCGCCGGCGCGGACGCGGATTGCCGGTTACTTGATGATTTGTTCGCCCGACGATTCGGCCCGTGTGATGTGACGCCGGATGAGGCGGCGGGCGCGGTAGGTCTTTACGTATCGCAGCCAGCTGCGTTTCGTCTGATGGTGGGGCGCAGTTTCAATATCAATCGTATCGCCCCAGTTAAGAACCGAAAAACGCGATGCGGATCTTCCGTTGATGCGCCCGCCGATACAGTGGAGGCCGAGGTCCGTATGGACGGCAAAAGCGAAATCCGTGAGGGTGGCGCCTTCGGGAAGGATAATTGGATCCCCGTTTGGGGTGAAAACGGCCATTTCATGGACAAAGAGCATGCGTTTGACTTCGTCCAGGAAGTGAACACCGGAACCGCCGTGTTCATGCCATTCGGCGAGTTCCTGGAGCCAACGGGTCCTCCGCTCTTCCTGGAGTTGCCCGCCGCGCAGGGTCGCGACCCCCAGTTCACTCATTCTGTACATGGAAGGCGTCTGAACGGCGACTTCGAATCGTTGCCCCTCGTAGATGACCGTTGTCTGCAGCGCCTGATAGCCGTTCCGTTTGGGCAGGGCGATAAAGTCCTTTATTCCATCCATTAAGGGTGTGAATCTGTGATGGATCAATCCCAGTGTTCTGTAGCAGGTGTAACGGTTGGAGGTGATGACAATGACGGTGTATCGGTCGTGGACGTTTTCCACCGGGAAGGATGACTCGCCGGAACCGGCGCCGGCGGCCTTGCCGTAGATACTCCTCAGGCTCTTTGATTGAAGGCGGATGCGGGTGCGGACGCCGTTGCGCGTGACAATATTGCGTATTTCGGTCTGGAAATCCAGATAGGATTGCGGCGGGCCATCCTGCATGAGGTGGACAAGCTGCTCGTAGACTCTTGGGTGCAGGCATCCGAAGCTGCGGTCTTCCAGTTCCCTGCGGATGCGGTCCATGCCCAGCAGGCGGGAGAGCGGCGCGTAGACGTCGACGGTTTCCTGTGCAATCCGGTGTTGCCGCTTGATGTCCTTTATGCCCGCGATGCTGCGCATGTTGTGAACCCGGTCCGCCAGTTTCAGAATAAGTACCCGTGGATCGCGGTGTGCGGCGGTGAAGAGACGCTGGAGCGTAGCGGACCGGCGGGCGGATCGGCTGCGCGTGCTGGGTTCGTCTACTTTGGTTACGCCCTTTACCAGTTCGGTAACACGGGCGCCGAATGTGGGAAGAATGTCCTCGTCGGGCGTCAGTACGGAGTCTTCCGCGGCATCGTGAAGCAGGGCGGCGGATATCATATCCGTATCTCTTGCGAAGCCGAGTTCGGATGCCAGGATGAGCGCCACGGCAATAGGATGGGTAATGAACGGCTGCCCCTCGTCGCGGTGCTGACCTTCGTGGCTTGCGTTGGCGAGGTGATACGCATGCCCGATCAGCGGATGGTTTGTCTGGGGCACCTGCGCGAGCAGCTTCGCCAGCGGCTCCTTGATGGATGTCAGGCCCTGGGGATTCAATGGCTCGTTCCGTTTGTATCTTCAAACCAGTCGGCGATGGCGCCGATCATCTCGTCCTGGGTGTTGAATGCATGATGTCCCACCGGCAGGGCCTCCAGAAACGCCCGTCCGTAACGGGTGCTCAGCACCCTGCTGTCCAGCACGACGACTGCGCCCCGGTCGGTCTTGTTGCGGATAAGTCGCCCGAAGCCCTGCCGGAACTTCAGAATGGCCTCCGGCACGGAATAATTCAGGAACGGATCTTTGCCCTGTTTTTCGAGTTCCTCGATATGCGCCGCTACGAGTGGTTCGGATGGCACGGCGAATGGCAGACGCACAATCCCCAGAACCTGGAGCGCGTTGCCGGGTACGTCAATGCCCTCCCAGAAGCTGTCGGTTCCCAGAAGCACCGCGGATTCTTCGAGCTTGAACCGGTCGGTGATATTGGTTCGGGAGCCGTCGATACCCTGTCCAAGTACGAGAACGCCGTTGGAGCGCAGGTCGGGCTTGATGGCATCGTATGTACGGTTCAGCATTCCGTAGGACGTGAAAAGGGCCAGAGTACCCCGTTTCGTCTTCAGCGCCAGTTTGTGCAGCAGCGTGGCAACGGCGTCCTGATATTCGGCTGATTTGGGCGACGGCATGAAGCGCGGCGCGCACACGAGAGCCTGTTTTCGATAGTCGAAAGGGGAGCCCAGGCAGAGGGTCTGAAGGCGGGTCCCGGGCATGGACTCCAGGCCCGCGCGCCGGAGAAAATAGGTCAGCTTGCCCCGGATGCCCAGCGTGGCGGACGTGAATACGATCGAGGACTTGCCTTCGTACAGTCCGCCGTTCAACATCTCGGAAACATCCAGTGGCGCGGAAAAGAGGCGGGTGTCGGCGCTTTTTTCCCGGCCGGGCAATTCCAGCCAGTAGACGGCGTTTTCATCGCTGGCGGCGATGAGTTCATTCAGGTCTTCAAGAACGGATTGGGTGGTCTCGATGCACCCGCCAAGTTCGTTGCAGATCTCGTCCTGGTTTACAAACGTGTGCCCGGGCAGGTCTCGAAGCCAGTCCGAGAGGTCCGTGAGCCGGCTGCATAGCGCGCCCAGGGCATGCGAAAACGGGTCCAGCGATTCCGTCAGGGCGTCGAAGGTGGATTCGCCAGGCCGATAGCGAATCTTCTCTCTGTACGCGCTTCCCGGCCTCCCCGTCTGTTGCACGAGGTGCTGCGTAAGGTCTTCAAAAAAGGCCCTGGCACGCAGCCACAGGTCCTCCGTCGCGGCCGTCGCGGATTTGATTCCGGCGTCAAAGGCTCTGACTGTTGCAGGTTCGGGATCCGCAACTGCAATCCAGTGTCTCAGGGCAGGCAGCGTACCCGCGTCCGACGTACCCGGTCCGCACAACTGGTCGGTGATGTTTCTGACCCGCCAGATGCTGAGTTCCCTGCCCAGGTAGTGCGCGGCGACTTTCTCAAGGTTGTGCGCCTCGTCCAGGACCAGGTGGGAGTACTCACCGAGGATCGCGTTTTCGGTGACGAGGTCGGAGAAGAGCAACGAATGATTGATTACCACCATATGCGCCCGTGCGGAGGTTCTCCGAATGTTGTTCGCAAAACACCGGCCGTTGTTGCGGCACCGCTGGCTGCGGCAAAAGCCCGGGTCGGAACAGATCTTGGCCCAAAGGCTGGCGTGCCGCGCCGCGTTGAATGCGGTATTTTCGGTGATGTCTCCCGTTTTTGTTGTTTCCGCCCAAAGCACCAGGGGCAGGGCGCCGATGCGTTCGTTCTGCGTGAAGCTTGCGTCCGGATTGGCCAGTGCGGATTCCCATCTGTTCAGGCACAAATAGTTATTGCGACCCTTGAGCAGTGCGAAGTGGAAAGGCACGTCCAGGATCGCCGCGAGCGACGGAAGATCCTTATAGAAAAGTTGCTCTTGGAGGTTCTTGGTGTTGGTCGACACGATGAATCGAATGTTGTTTTGTACGGAATATAGTATGGCCGGCGCGAGGTAGGCGATCGACTTACCCACGCCCGTACCGGCTTCCACGGCCAGGTGCCGCCCGTTGTTGATGGCTTCGGTTACCGCCTGCGCCATTTCGACCTGCTGGGGACGGAATTCATACCCGGAGATTCCCTCCTCGAAGCATCCGCCGGGCTTCAGCATGTCGCAGACCGCCGATACGTCCAGCGGCTCATCGGAAGGGTCTCGCTGAATCTGACGCGCCTCCCCTCCGGCATTGAACAGCGGAGCGTCCGGTAACCCGCCCCCCGGCTTCGAGCTCAGAAATTCCTTCCTCGCGCCTTCGCTCGCCAATTCGACCAGAATGGGAAGCAGATCGGATCCGGAGCCCTGCAGCAATCGAAGCATCTGCTGTTTCAATTGCAGCGATACGGATCGGAGCAGTTCTACGAGTTTGAGGTAGATCCCCGCAAGGGTTTCCGCGTCGGTCAGGGCTTTATGGGGCGTGTCGCAATGTATGGTGAAGTGTCCGGCCAGGGTCTCAACGCGATGGTCGTGGAGGGTGGGGAGAGCTGCGCGGGCGAGTTCGCGGACGCCGTGCACCGAATTGGCAATGGGGGAATCGCCAGCGGCGTCAAGAAAGCGGGATTCAAAGCGGCCCTGGTGGGCGATCAGGGGCACGTCGGACACAAAACTCCGGAATCGACCGAAGACGGCGTCGATCGGCTGCGCATTGCTGACAGTTTCCAAGGTTATCCCGGTGAGGCGGACGATCTCGTCAGGGATGTCGCCCACGGGTTTGACGTAAGATTGGAAACGGTCGACGATCTTGCCGTTCTCCACCCGAGCCGCGCCGATTTCCAGGATTTCGGCGCCCGGGGGTTCGAGCCCGGAGGTCTCGAGATCGATGGCGATGAAGGAGTCAAGTATAGACATGAAATCGGGCGTCGGCGATCAGAATTCCACCTGACGTCGCTAAGGATTTCCGGGTGCCGGCCGGTCCGGCAGGAACGGGTGCGGAAAGATGAATCCCCATTGACAATACACTGCGGAAACCCTATCATGAAAAATCGAAATCGCAGGGTTATTTCGCGCAATACGGTGGAATCCGTTATCAGAAGCTGTCTTAAAACTCCCAGCGGTCTTCGCGCGGCTGCAAAAGCGTCGGTCGGCGTTGGTCAAACCCACCCGTCTTACGAGATCGATGCTGCGCTTGCTCGCCTCTCATAGCCGGATTTTCCCGTCGGCGCTGCGCGCCCCTCGCGCCTCGTAACCGCCACTTTTTCGCTCGCGCTCGGGAGCGCACCGGTAATCTTAAAACAGCTTTTAACAGGGAGGTGCTGGCGTGTTTAAAGATAAGCAGACCTTCGAGATTTCGCTGGAAACACACCAGATGGCGTTTCTGGACGAAGTCGCCGCCCGATACCGTCTCGAAGACGCTTCCAAGGCCGTGCGCTGCCTGGTTAATTTTGCAATTGACGAACCGGATGAGCAGGACCGGATTTTTGACGAAGTCCGTTGTCTGGATTGCGGCTGACAGCGGTTACAACCGGATCAGCCGACCGGTGAATTCCGGTCGGCCGCGACGTGAAATTGATTATACAGTATCCTACCTGTTATTTCAAGGTTAATTCGCGTCGTGCGTGCGCCTTTTTCGTGGTAATTCACCCCATTTCCGTGTTCGGCATAAAACCAGCGATCCCCAGGCTTGCGAATCGCGGCCTTGCGTTTCTTTACCCCGGCCGGCAATGAGAAATTACGACGATTCAATATAAAAGGAGTGGATTATGGAGGCAGTTGTCAAGACCAAACGGGGCGTTGGATTTCTGGAATTGCAGGACGTGCCGGAGCCCGAAATTACGGACGACGAGGTTCTGATAGAGATTAAGGCGGCAGGCATCTGCGGAACGGATGTACACGTGAAACACGATACATTTCCGTACTGGCCGCCGGTGATCCTGGGCCATGAATTCTCGGGCGAGATCGTAGAGGCCGGAAGATCGGTATCGGACTGGAAGGTGGGCGACCGCGTGGTTGGGGAGCCGCATACATTGCACTGCGGCAAGTGTTTCCTCTGTCGAAAGGGTCACATTCAGAACTGCCTGGAGAAACGATCGCCAGGCTGGGGAATCGACGGCGCGTTTACGAGATTCATGAAATATCCCACGAACCTGTTGCACCGGATTCCGGACCATATGACTTTCGAGCAGGGTGCGCTGGTTGAACCGGCGGCCAACACGGTAACGGATATCATCGATCGGCAGGCGATCGAGGTGGGCGATTTCGTGGTGGTTCTGGGGCCGGGGCCTATCGGCCTGCTGGCCGCACAGGTTGCCCGGGTGGCGGGGGCACGCGAAGTGATGATCGTAGGCGCGCCCGCGGACGAGGAATTGCGCCTGGCGACGGCGCGCAGGTTGGGCGTCGAGCACGTGGTGAATTTCGCGGAAGCGGATCCCGTGGAGCGCTGCCTGGAATTGACCGGCGGGAAAGGGGCGGACCTGGTGATCGAGTGTTCGGGCGCGCCTCCTGCCATTGCCCAGGCTGTCGATCTGGTATGCAAGTGGGGCCGGATATGTGGCATCGGCCTCACAGGAAAGCGACCCGTGCAACTGGACTGGGACGCGGCGATGACCAAAGTCGTAACGCTCTTTTTCAACATGTCCACCGAATACGCGAGTTGGGATAAAACCATCTGGATGATTGCCGACGGCAAGATCGACGTGGATCCTATCATTACACACCGACTGCCCCTTTCGGATTGGGAGAAAGGCTTCGCGGCAGCCGAGAATATGGAGGCATTGAAGGTCGTATTTGCGCCCTGAGTGAAACCCTCCACCAGCCAACAGACGTGAAACTGCCCGCCCCCGCGGTGTGGCATGTTTCACGTTTTTTTCTTCAATAACCGTGGGTCCGGACCCGGTCGCACATCCGGGATTCCGGAGAGCGGATACGACCGGCTCCGGCTGCCCGCCCGTTGGTTCAGGGTCCTCATCTCGGGCCGCAATACCTTGACGTCGGATAGAGAATTCTGTAAGTTTTCACTTCTGTGAAGGGTCGTCGTCATGAGCGAGTTTTCCGGCTTTGGCAGGGTCCTGATGATTGCTGGGATTCTCCTGTTTTCCGTGGGCCTGGTACTCTGGATCGGAGACCGGTTACCTTTTGCAGGGCGTTTGCCGGGAGATGTCGTCGTTCGCCGCGAGGGTTTCAGATTCTATTTCCCTGTTGTGACGTGCATCGTGGTCAGCATCGTCCTTACGCTCGTGCTGAACCTGATTTCCCGTCGCTGACCCGAATCGAGCGAATCCATCAACGGCACACTCCGCCTGAGGTCGCCGTCCGGCAGCCGACCCGAAAATCCTGCTTTGCGCGACCAAACGTAAACAAACGTGTCCGGACATCGGGCTCAATGGACCTCGCCGACTTCGATTATGTGCTTCCCGAGGAACTGATCGCGCAGTACCCGGCCTCCGAACGGGACGCCGCCCGGCTGATGGTTCTGGATCGGAAAACCGGGCGGATCGACCATACGGTGTTCCGGTCGTTTCCGGAACTGCTGCGTCCCGGTGATTGTCTGGTCGTCAACGAGACCCGCGTTTTCCCGGCCCGCCTTAACGGGTACCGTCCCGGCACGGGCGGATCCGTTGAATTATTGCTGGTTCGTTGCGACGGAGAATGCTGGGAAGTGCTCGCTCGTCCCGGCCGCAGGCTTCGGGAGGGCGCGGAGGTGGCCTTTCCGGACGTGGACCTCGTTGCGCAGGTGACCGAGGTCCTGCCCTCGGGACGACGCATGGTCCGGTTCAAGGGCGGTTCGTCTCTCGAGGACGTGCTGGAAAGCCGGGGACGCATCCCGCTGCCGCCATACATCAGGCGGGAGGAGGAACCGGCCGATCGGGAACGATATCAGTCGGTTTACGCGCGAACCCGCGGGGCCGTGGCCGCGCCCACGGCGGGGCTGCATTTTACGCCGGATCTGCTGGAACGTATCCGTGTATCCGGGGTGGAAGTCGCGCCCGTTCTGCTCCACGTGGGTCCGGGGACGTTCAAGCCCGTGGAAGTGACGGACCCGCGCCGGCACGAAATGGACGCCGAGTACTTTGAGATCGGACCCGCCGCCGCCGAAAAGGTGAACGAAAGCCGGAGGAATGGAGGGCGCGTTGTCGCAGTTGGTACGACCACCGTGCGCGCGCTGGAGTCGTCGGCTTCGCAGTCGGGCGACAGCTGGACTCTGAATCCCGGTTCGGGATGGACCCGGCTGTTTGTCTGTCCCCCGTACCGGTTCAGGCTGATAGACGCGCTGGTGACGAATTTTCATCTTCCCCGTTCTACGCTGCTGATGCTTGTTTCCGCATTTGCGGACCGGGCGTTTATACTGAAGGCGTACGAAGAGGCAGTGCGGAAGCGGTATCGGTTTTACAGCTACGGCGACGCGATGTTGATTCTCTAAGAAGCTGTTTTAAAATTACCGGTGAGTTCCCGACCGGCGCTTTTGCAGCCGCGCGAAGACCGCTGGGAATTTTAAAACAGCTTCTAAGGGTCCGTTGATAACGTCGCTCTGCCGGCGGAGTTCAGGAATCGTCTGTCGTTATGGTCTACGCCATTGTGCTTGCCGCCGGCCAGGGCCGGCGGATGGGTGGCGGTCCGCCCAAGCAGTTCATGAGTCTGGCGGGGCGTCCGTTGCTTTTCCATGCGTTGGCGGCGTTCGAACGCGCGAGTCAGGTCGACCGCGTGGTGCTTGTCACGCTGGCGGATCGCGTGGATCGATGCCGGGAGGACGTCCGCCGGTGGGACATGGGAAAAGTAACCGCCGTTGTAGCGGGCGGGGAAAGGCGTCAGGACTCCGTTGCTGAGGGACTTGGGGCGGTGCCGGCCGCCGCGAGTGTCATTGCCGTCCATGACGGGGCGCGGCCGCTGATACTGCCCGAACAGATCGACGCTGTCGTCGATCTGGCGCGCAGGAAGGGCTCGGCTGTGCTGGGTACGCCCGTAACGGACACGGTAAAGGTGATCGAAGACGGACGGGTTCTGCACACGCTGGACCGGTCGCGAATGTGGTGCGTTCAGACCCCGCAGGCGTTTCGCGCGACGATCTTTCGGGAAGCGCACGGCGAGGCCGCGCGGAGGGGGTATGGAGGTACGGACGATACGTCGCTTGTCGAACAACTGAATATGCCGGTATACGTGGTGGGGGGCCGGGAGGATAATCTTAAAATTACTGCGCCCGAGGATCTGGCGATGGCGGATTCGATCCTGAGATCCAGAACGGTGAGCGTTCCATCGAATCTCCGCGTGGGTCACGGTTACGACGTGCACAGGTTGGTTTCCGGCCGCCCGTTGATTCTGGGCGGGGTGACCGTTCCGTTCGACCGGGGCCTGCACGGGCATTCCGACGCCGACGTGCTTTCCCATGCGGTTGCGGATGCCGTTCTCGGCGCGATGTGTCTGGGCGATATCGGAGATCACTTTCCCGACGACGATCCGGAATACGCCGGGATTTCAAGTCTGATTCTGCTGGAGCGAGTGTCGGAACTGGCACGCGAGAACGCGGCCGAAATTGTAAACGTGGATGCCACCGTGATCGCGCAGCGCCCGAAGCTTGCGCCGCACGCCGCCCCTATGCGTGAAAGGATGGCCGGGGCGCTCGGAATCGTGACGGAACGGCTGTCGGTGAAGGCAACGACGACCGAGGGCCTGGGGTTTGCAGGAATGGAACAGGGAATCGCCGCTCAGGCGGTCGCCCTGGTGTCACTGGGGGCGGGCCCCCTTGACCCGGTAAGAGAAAACGCAGCATAGAGCTTCTGGCAGTCCGTTGACAAAGCCGCTCTGCAGGCGAGGTCGAAGACAAGGCGCGCGACCGAGTCCCATCCTGCGATTCGGCGAGGGCGCGCAACGCAGTATTTCGACCGCAAGGGCCGGCCGTAGCCCGGATGGGCTTTTTCAACGAGCTGTTAAGGGAGGGCTGGTTGGATTTTCCGTTCGATCTTTCGTTCGTGTCTCAGGCATGGGAGCAATTTCTGCTGATTCTGAACGATCAGCCCCCGGAGTTGATCTGTTTCTTCTTGTTCCTCGGCGCTTTTCTGGAGAATCTGATACCGCCCATTCCCGGCGATACCCTAATCGTATTCGGCGCATATCTGGCAGGGATGGGTATTGTCCACCTGGTTCCGGCGTATCTGGCGATGTGGTTGGGCAGCACTTTGGGATGTCTGCTGGTATACGCGGTGGCGTACTGGAAGGGTCGCGCGTTCTTTCTGGGTTTCAGGTCCCGGATTTTCTCGGAGAAAAATCTGGACAGGGTGGAGGCGGGTTTTTCCCGGTACGGCGACCGGATCGTCATCTTCAACCGGTTCCTGCCAACGGTGCGCGCCTTTGTCGGGATCGTCGCCGGCATCAGCCGGATACACCCCGTTCGGATGCTCGTGTACGTCGTCCTCAGTACGCTGCTCTGGAACAGCCTGCTTGTGTATTTCGGACTGAAGGTAGGCGAAAACTGGGGATTGGTGGTCGACGCGCTACGGACCTATAACCGGGTGATTCTCGTACTGATGGCGGCTGGAGGGATCGGGTACTGGCTGTGGCGACGAAAGAAGCGCCGGGAAAGATCACATGAATCAATAGATCCGACGCCACCCGAAACCGGGGCCTCCTGAACGCCTGCCGCACCTCGTTCGGCAACTGAATTCACCCTGGGATTCTTCGTCTATTCGTCGTTTCATAAAGCGAGAATACGAGAATACGAGAATACGAGAAAACCATAAGACGAATAATATCTTCCCGCTCTTTCGTTCCTTCGTAGTTTCGCCAATTCGTAGTTTCGTTCTTTCGTAGTCTCGCCTATTCGTAGCTTCAGATTTTTTACTCGATGTAGCTCCTTACCGGATCCGGGCAGGACGGAAGCCAATACACGCTCAAGGAAGAGTCGATGGGTAAAAAGACCCGCGTCGGCGTGCTGTTCGGCGGGAAATCCGCCGAGCACGAAGTGTCGCTGGAATCCGCCAGGAACGTTGTAGAAGCAATTGACAGGGAAAAATACGAAGTGGTATTGATTGGCATCGACCGTCGAGGCACGTGGCACCTGAGTGCCCCGTCCCGGCTTTATGTCGAGGCCGCCGGCGCTGCCCTCCCGGCGCTGACGTCAGGAGACGCGGACGACGGCGTGACACTCGTACCGCAGGATACCGGCGGCGCCCGGCTCGTACGTTCATCCGACAATCAGAGTCTTGAGGCGCTTGATGTGGTGTTCCCCGTTCTGCACGGACCGTTCGGAGAGGACGGCACCATTCAGGGGATGTTGAAACTGGCCGACATTCCTTTCGTGGGCGCCGGTGTTCTGGGTTCGGCTGTGGCAATGGACAAAGACGTAATGAAACGCCTGCTGCGCGAGGCCGGTATTCCGACTCCCGATTTTGTGGCATGTTCACGGTCCTGCGGCGAAATCGACTTTGACGCGGTTGTGAGAAGGCTGGGGTTGCCCGTTTTCGTAAAGCCGGCCAATCTTGGATCTTCGGTTGGCGTCAGCCGGGTGGGTGGACGCGAGACGTTTGCCGATGCGGTTGAACTGGCGTTTCAGTACGACCACAAGATTTTGATCGAGGCAAACGCGGGGGGGCGCGAGATCGAGGTTTCGGTACTGGGCAACGACGATCCGGTCGCATCCGTACCGGGTGAAATTATCCCCCATCACGACTTCTACACGTACGAGGCGAAATACATCGACGAGAACGGGGCCGGACTGGTTATTCCGGCGGACCTGCCCGAGGCGACCGTACACAGGGTACAGGCGTTGGCGGTCCAGGCCTTCACAGCGCTTTGTTGCGAGGGAATGGCGCGCGTGGATTGCTTTCTGCGCGGTGAAGATGAAGTACTCGTCAACGAAATCAACACCATTCCGGGCTTTACGCGAATCAGCATGTATCCGAAGCTGTGGGAGGCGAGCGGGGTGTCCTACACGGAACTGGTCGACCGCCTGATTCAGCTCGCGTTCGAACGACACGGGCGGGAGCAGCGGCTCAGGACGTCCGTATGACATCCGCGTGGGTTGATCTGCATTGCGGCAGCTAAGAAGCTGTTTTAAAATTCCTGGTGAGTCCCGAGTGCGCGCGAAAATGTGTCGGTCAAGGCGGGCAAATTCGCCTATGAGAGGCGAGCAAGCGCAGCCTCGATCTCGTACGACGGGTGGATTTGACCAACGCAGGCCGACGCTTTTGCAGCCGCGCGAAGACCGCTGGGGGTTTTAAGACAGCTTCTAAGGAGCAGTCAATGGCCGTTTGTTTTTACAATAGCTTGACCCGGGAAAAAGAGGAGTTCAGAGAGATTGCGCCTGGAAGGGTCTCGTTCTACAGTTGCGGGCCGACCGTTCACGACTATTCCCATATCGGAAATTTCAAGACCTTTATCGTCTTCGATCTGATCAAGCGCTATTTGACGTATCGCGGATATCGGGTTGATCACGTGATGAACATCACCGACGTGGACGACAATATCATCGGGAAGGTTCGCGACGAAAAGACGACGCTGAAGGCGCTCACAGAACGGTATACGGCGGCCTTTTTCGAGGACATGGAAACATTGAATGTGCTGCCGGCCGATCACTATCCACGGGCGACGGATCACATCCCCGAAATGGTGGAGATGATCTCGCGGATGATTGCAGACGGCCATGCGTACGTCCACGACGGCTCGGTGTATTTTTCGATACGGAGCTTTCCCTCGTACGGGGAGCTGGCGCAACTGGACGTTTCCGGATTGCAGACAGGCGCCAGCGGGGTGGATACGGACAAATACGACAAGGAAGACGCGAGGGACTTCGTGTTGTGGAAGGCGTGGAAACCGGAAGACGGAGACGTGTTCTGGAAGTCGGATCTGGGAACGGGAAGGCCGGGCTGGCACATGGAGTGCTCGTGCATGTCAATCAAGTATCTGGGGGAAACCATCGACATCCACGCCGGGGCGGTCGATCTGATTTTTCCGCACCACCAGAATGAAATCGCGCAAAGCGAGGCGGTAACGGGCAAGCGCTTCGTCAATTACTGGCTGCACGGCGCGCATATCAATGTCGACGACGAGAAGATGTCCAAGAGCCTGGGCAATTTCCTGACGGTTCGCGACATCGTGAGTTCGCGCGATGACGCGCGTGCATTCCGGTACCTTGTGGTAAGCAATCATTACCGCACCGCGTTCAATTTTTCAAAGGAAGTACTCGACGCCGCGAAGAGTACCATACGAAGGTTGGACAACTTCAGGCGCAGGCTTGGCGAGGTCACGCGGACAAGTGGTGGAGAAGACCCCGAGCCTTTGCTTGAAACGGCGCGTGAAGGATTTGTCAGGCACATGGATGACGATCTCAACGCGCCTCGCGCGATGAGCGCCGTTTTCGGAATGGTAAATGCTGTGGAGGACCTGATCCGCGAGGGACGGGTGGACCGGGGCGGCGCCGGCAGGATTGACGGTTTTCTGGACGAGATCGATCGGGTACTGGGGGTGTTCTATGCGACACCCGGAGATGACGGTGAAGAGGAACTTCCGGACGACCTTGCGGCACTGATCGTGGAACGCGACCGGGCGAGGAAGGAAAGGAACTGGGCGCGGGCGGACGAGATTCGGGACCGGTTCACGGAATTGGGGTATACGTTGGAAGACACACCCGAGGGGACGGTGTGGAAACGGTCCTGACGGACCGCGAGCGCCTTCAGGGCCGTACGAGGGCCCTGGCGTTTATATCGGACACGGCATATAAATTGGTGAAAACGGGCCGCCCTAGCTCAGCGGTAGAGCAACGGATTTGTAATCCGTAGGTCGGGGGTTCGAACCCCCCGGGCGGCTCCATTTTTTCGGACGCAAACTTCCCTCCGCCGCCGGCAGGCCGGGTCACGTGCTGAACAGGTCTGCCGGGCTAAACCCGGTCGCCGGTCACCATGTGAATCCGCTGTCCCTCCGCGAACGTGACCGGAGGCTTGTCCACCGTTTCGCCCGCGATCATTTTGTCAATCACATCCGCCACACCCGATACCGCGTGCCCGATCAGCAGTTCTCCTTTTTCCTTCGTTGCCAGCTTCGCAGCCTCATTGACCATAAGCGCCGCGTGTACACGCTCCGGCGCAAGCGCCATCATCGTCGAGGTCTCGAATTCACAGGCGTGACCGGGAAGACGATTGGCCTCCATGGTTGAAAAGACGAGCGCGGGATCGCATACGTCCCAGTACGACTGAAACCGGAGATTCAGACCCAGGCGTTCCCGGTACTCGTCTATGCGGCGCATGATCGGTTTCACGTTCCCGCCGTGTCCGTTCAGAATCAGAATATTTCCGACACCCGCCCGCCTGAGTGAATCGCACACGTCGTAAACGTACTCGCAGAAGATCTCCGGCCGCACCGTCAGCGTCCCGATGTGCTCCATCCATTGCTCCGATACGCCGATGCTAACAGGTGACGCCACCACAACCCGGGGATGAAGACGTCTGGCCGCCTGTTCCGCGACGTGGGTGACGTGAAACGCATCGTGAATCATCGCCAGATGTTCATTGTGCTGCTCGGTGGCGCCCACCGGCACAATCGCCGCCTCGATCTCACCCGATTCCATTCGCTGCCGAAATTCCGTCCGGGTCAGGTCCCCTACAAATACTCGCTTGTCCGCCATTGGGAAAACTCCTCGGAAGTATTGTCTCTTAGAAGCCGTCTTAAAATTCCCTGCGGTCTTCGCACGGCTGCATAAGCGCCAGTCGGCGTTGGTCAAACCCACCCGTATAGACAAATATGGGCGGGTTTTCCCGTCTTGACCGCCACTTTTTCGCTCGTGCTCGGGAACTCACCGGTAATTTTAAAACGGCTTCCTACTGTGTGTAGTTGCGCCGCCAGTTCCAGCTGTCGCTGCCCGAAATGAGCGGTCGCATTGCTTCGGGCAGGGTCGCGACGAATTCTGGGCTCACTTCGTTGCCCATCCACTCCCGAACCATCGGCGGCGTGTATCCGGCAACCAGAATCACCCGCTCCCTGTCGCTCCGAATCGCGGTGGTGCTGTGGATCAGCGACTCGCCGAACAGGAGTATCGAACCAGCCGTGGCCTCAACCTGGTGGATCAGCCGCTCGTCGTCCATGGCCGCCCGGATCATTTCTTCACGCGGCCACGTCAACCGGTGGCTTCCCGGGATCAGGCACGTGCCTCCATCGTCCGGTCCCACGTCGGTCAGATAGGCGAGCGTCTTCACAAAGATACAGTGATGCCTGTCCTGCTCCGTATAGCAACCCCACGTTGCGGTCGTTCCCCTGTGAAAACCCGTTGGATTGGTACGGCGTGAATGCAGTTGATCCAGATCCGCATCCGGATCCCGCCGGTTGATGATCGCTTCCGTCTCCTCCAGCCGCACCGCGCCTCCCACCACCTCTTCCACCAGCGGAACCAGCCCGGGATGGGCCGCATATTCCAGAAGGGCGGGATCGAATTCCACCAGGTTTCCAAAGAGCACATGATGATCGCCCCGCGGACGAACATATACGCGCGGAGCTGCCGCCGGGTTGCCCTTGAGCCGGTAGAGCGCCGCTTTCATGCGCTCCACCTCGTCCGGCGTCAGCACGTTTTCCAGCAGGACGTAGCCGTATGTATCGAAGTGAAACCGCTGGGACAGCGTGAGAGCAACCGTCTCGTCCATTGCTCACTCCTTCCAATCCATTAAATTGCCGGCATTGGCTTTCACCTTCTCGATCGCCGTCACGATATCGTTCATCCCGTCGGGTTCATCCAGCAGCACCGATTGTGCAAGATTGAAGACGCCGTCACGGCACGCCCACGCGCTCACCGGACAGGGCATCACGCGGCACCTGCCCTGCGCTCCGGCGACCTCGCCCGTTTCCGTATTGAACATCGGATTGTCATATAAAGGATAGGTATACCCGCCGTTCGGGATTCCTTCAGCTTCGAGCGCCTTCCTGAACGTCTCCTTGGGAAGCCCGCCGAATGCATCTTCGTTATAGGTCATGACGAATACATGCCAGCCATGGCGCGTGACATCCGGAGACATGTACGGCGGTTCGATACCTTCAATTTCAGTCAATCCTCGTATCAGCAACCTGGCATTCTCCTCGCGCCTGAGGCTCTGCTCTTCAAGGCGTTCGAACTGCGCTTGCAGAATAGCGCCCTGAAACTCAGTCAGCGGATCGGAAAATCCCAGATGGTGATGTTCGTACCAGGGCCGTCCTTTCTTTCTTCCGAACGTGGATAGCGTAAACTTCAGAAAATCCGCGAGCCCTTCGTCGTTCGTCGTTACGATCCCTCCCTCGCCGCACGTCAGATTCTTTGCGTGATTGAAACTGTAAACGGCCACGTCGCCCAGACCGCCCAGCATCCTCTCCCGCCACCCGGACGTGTGCGCATGCGCCGCGTCCCATATGACTCTCAGCCCGTGCCGGTCCGCCAACGCCCGAATTCCTTGCACGTCCGCCGCGTGCCCTGCGAAATGAACGGGAATCACCGCCTTTGTGCGCGAGGACATCGCCCCTTCTATTGCCTCCGGCGTTATGCAGAACGTCCGGGGATCGATATCCGCGAAGACAACATCGGCTCCGATCGCAAGGGGCGCCAGCGCGGTTGCGATGAATGTGTAGGCGGGAACGATTACTTCGTCTCCCGGCCCGACGCCGAACGCCCGGAGGGACAACTCCAGTCCGGCCGTGCAGCTGCCCATACCCACGCCATGCCGCGCATTCGAGAACTTCGCGAATGTATCGCAGAACGCCGTCACCCGCGGACCGTGAATGGTGCCCCCCCACAGGCTGGTTTCCAGGACGTCGCGCAGATGATCCAGGTCGCGTCCGTCCGACTGCGGCCAGGACGGAAACGGTTCGGACCGGACGGGGGTCCCGCCCAGAAGCGCCGCCTTATCCATCAACACCTCCTTTAACTTGATCCGAGGCCCAGCTGTCAGCAATCAGCCGTCAGCTAAACCCGGATAACGATACGGCCTGGCGATACCAAATCCTCTCAATCAGCGCCATTATGTGGGCGACTCTAAGAGTCGCCCCTACGAATACGAGGTTGGCGCGTATCACGGCGAAATCAAACACCGAGGATGTCCGGCGACGGTTTTCGACGGACGTCATCGCTATGCGTTCATGTAAGGGGCGAGGATGTTCCCCAGCAACTCCGGCGGCCGGCCGAATGCCTTCAAGTACGCCTCATAGGTCGGCACCAGGCGCACCCTTACTTTCTCGTCGTGATGCAGCGCGATAGCCTCGAGCCGGTGATCCAGAAAGGGATTGGCGAACCGCTCCAGGACCTGTTCGGCAAACTGCCCGGCATCTTCCACGACGTGCTCGAGCGCCGGTACGATTTCCTCGAAGACCACACGCCTCAACCACTTGCCGATCGCCGGGTCCCCGACCGCTTCACGAACCGTACGCAGTCCCGAAGGAAGCGCCTTGCACACCAGGGCCGTATGCGCGCCGTTCAGGATGCGCACCTTCCGCAGCGCATACGGTCGAACGTCCGGAACGTACCTGACGCAGGGGTGGGCGAATAGCGCTTCCGCTTTCTCCTCGACTACCCAGAGGGCAAACGGCTCCGCCGCCGTCAGCAACCGGTCGGACGCCAGAAGCGGATGAGTGTCAGGCCTGCCGCTGACGATTCGATCCACGAGCGTGTTCACCCATCGCACTTCCCGCAGAATCCAGTCCTGAAGCCCCGCATCCAGGCGCCAGGCTCCGGCCTGGCCGAGTACCAGTTCCCGGAGCAGATCGCCATTCGGCTCTACCAGCTCACACGGTAACACCGACAGACCCGGCAGGCCGGCCCGGTAGCGTGCCTTGAGAATGCAAAGCAGCCGGGCGGGGAATGAACGGGGCATTTCGGGATCGTCGTTGTCGATGAGCGTATACCCGGCTTCGGTCGTATTCGAGATCACCATGCGCAAAGCCGGCGACCGGGCAACCTGAATCACCTCTGCCCATTCCGATTTCGCGATCAGCGCCCGGCTGATACTGCGAACCGCGAGCGTCCTGTCAATTCTCTCCCCATCCGACAATCCCCTGAATACCACGTGATACCTGCCGCGCTGCGTGTTCAGCAGGGCCGCGCGGTTGCCGTCGGTGGACTGAACGACGACGATACGCCCCACGGCTTCACCCCCCGCATTCGCCTCGTGAACGAACACGTCGGCGAACGCCCTGAGAAAGCTGCCTCCGCCGAATTGCAGAATCGTCTCAGGCAACTCCAATACCACGATCCTCGTTGACGTACTGGCGTCTGTGGTCAGCTCCCGGGCGGCACAGCCGCAACAATCACTACGCGCGGTGCGATTCCCAATCCCGGTATGGCATGGACGAATGCATCTGCACGAATCGCCAGCTTCCATTCTCACGTCGCAGGACGACGGTCCACCGCTCGCCTTCGAGCCTGTAGCGCTGCGCACCGATTCTGCCTTCGCCGTCCCACAGAAATTGCACCCAGGCCACGTTTCCCCGGGTTCCCGCCACGGTATCCCTTCGATCGATTCGTACGTCGGACCAGCGCCCGAAGTGTCTTGTCCATGTGGCCAGCACGGCATCCCTGCCGCGTACGGGTGTGTCTCCTCCCGAAAAAAACGCGCAGACGTCCTCCGCGAGGAGTTGCTCCAAAGCGCGGGAATCCCCCTCTATTACTACATTCTTCAGTGAGTCCAGCAGGCCCTGGACCTCGCCGGTCGCAAGTTCTGTCATCATTCAATCCTTTAGTACCGTCGTGAGGTAGATCCCTTTTTGTCGCTTCAAATGGAACGCGCCTTCGTTGCTTTTGTAGGGGCGACCCTTGTGGTCGCCCAAAGGCGGTAAGACGGTAGAGGGGAGACGGTAGAAAAAAGGCGGGTAGACGGGAGACGTAAGACGGTAGATGAGATCATTGCCGGGTATGTTCTTCCTCGTTGCCTCCGGCACGAGAAGAATTCTTACAAGGCTGGAAATCTCTCCCGTCTCACGTCTTGCGTCTCACCAGGCGGTGGGATGTGGTGTGGTCCTCTACCCTCTTCCGTCTCCCCTCTCCCCGCTTTTACGGAATCGCGTCCAGCACGCGATCGATTTCTTCTTCGGTGTTATAGAAATGCGGCGACAGACGGACGCGTCCCCCCCGGACCGCGCAAACGACCCGTGCGTCGCACAACATCCGATAAACCGCATCCGTGGCGATCAGGGAATGGTGGAAGATCACGATGCCCGACTTTTCGCCGGGCGCCCTGGAACTGACCACCCGGTAGCCCTTTTCCTCAAGTCCGGCACAGAGCTGATCGGTCAGCGACAGTACCCGCGCTTCAATGCTGTCGATGCCGACGCGATGAAGGAGGTCGAGACCGGCCCTCAATCCATGGATGCCCACGGTATTCAACGTGCCGCATTCAAACCGCTGTGCATCGGGCAGGAGCGTGGTATCGTACGACAGAAAATCCCTGGGTTCCACCACGTTCGCCCAGCCCAGATTTACCACACGCAGATGTTGCCGGGCGCGGCTTGAGCAATAGAAGAGCCCGATTCCCTCCGGACCCAGAAGCCATTTGTGGGCGTCTGCCGAAACAAAGTCGATTTCTGCGTCCGTCACGTCCAGGGACAGAACACCGAGGCTCTGAATGACATCCACGAAGAAAAGGACTCCCCGCGCGCTGCAGAATCGGCCGATTTCCCGGAGGTCGTGCCGGAATCCGCTCGCGAACTCCACCGAGCTCACGGACAGCACGCGCGTTCGGTCGTCGACGGCATTCAGGAGGTCTTTCAGCGGGATACGACCGTCGACCTCGGGAACACGCCGAACCTCTACGCCCAGTGAACGCAGGTTCAGCCAGGGATAGACATTGGCCGGGAATCCCCGATCGGGAATGACGACGTTGTCGCCCTGCCGCCACGCCAGTCCGTTGGCTACCATCAGGATTCCTTCGGACGTGTTTTTGACGAAGGCGATTTCCGATGCGTTTGCGCCAATCAGACGGGCGGCCGATTCCCGCGTCTGCGCACATACTTCGTCCCATTCGGGCAGGTTGACCATTCCATTGCGGGTCAGGTCCTGCAGCATGCCCTCCATTGCCCGGTAGGCGCTCTGTGAGATTGGCGCGATTCCGGCGTGATTCATGTATATCCAGTTCCGGGTAACCGGAAACCGGGTCCGGATTTCTTCGATATCGATCTTCACGCCCAATACCGGAACCCCATTGAAAACCATGTGAAACGGCAGATGTAACAGTACCATCTGCCGTATGCATTCCCGCCGCCTGAATCTTACTCCAGCCGATAGTTCGGCGCCTCTTTCGTGACCGACACGTCGTGCGCGTGGCTTTCCCGGACACCGGCCGACGAGACTTTCACGAATCGACCGTTCCTCCGGAGTTCCAGGACGTTTCTCGTTCCGCAATAGCCCATGCCCGCCCTCAACCCGCCAATCAGCTGATATATGAAACCGGAGATGGAACCCTTGTACGGCACCTGTCCTTCAATGCCTTCGGGAACCAGCTTGTTGGATTCGACGCCTCCCTGGAAATATCTGTCCCTGCTTCCACGTTGCATGGCGCCCAGAGAACCCATGCCGCGATACACTTTGAAGGTCCGTCCCTGATAGATAACCGTCTCTCCGGGACTCTCGTCCGTCCCTGCGAACAGGAATCCGATCATCACGGAATTCGCGCCGGCCGCGATGGCCTTTGTAATATCTCCCGACTGGGTGATTCCGCCGTCCGCGATGGCAGGGACGCCTGCCTTCTCCGCGACCTCGGCGCAGTCCATGATGGCCGATACCTGGGGTACGCCGGCCCCGGCGATGACCCGGGTGGTGCAGCTCGCCGACGGCCCCATACCCACCTTGACGGCATCCGTTCCGGCCAGAATCAGGTCCCGCGCCGCTTCGGCCGTCACGATGTTTCCGGCAATCACTTCCGTTTCCGGAAAGGCATTCTTGATGCGTTCCACGGCCTCGAGAACACCCCTGGAATGGCCATGCGCCGTATCCACGACGATCACGTCCACGTCACGGTCGACCAGCGTTCCGACCCGGGTTTCCAGATCGCCTCCCACCCCGACCGCGGCACCGACGCGGAGCCTGCCGAGCCGGTCTTTGCACGCGTTCGGATACTGGATTTTCTTTTCGATATCCTTTACGGTGATCAGGCCCTTGAGGACGCCCTTATCGTCGACAACGGGCAGCTTCTCGATACGATGTTCCTGCAGAATCTCCTGCGCTTCTTCCAGAGAGATTCCCAACCGGGCCGTCACCAGCCCCTTGTGCGTCATAACGTCGGACACCTTGCGGTTCACGTTTTTTTCGAACCTGAGGTCCCGGTTGGTCAGGATGCCCACAAGTCTCGTGCCGCCGTCGACGATCGGCACTCCGGAAATCCGATACTTGGACATCATCTCCAGCGCTTCACGGATATAGTTGTCCGGCGAAAGCGTCAACGGATCGACGATCATACCGCTTTCCGACCGTTTCACCTTGGCCACCTCTTCGGCCTGTTCCTCGACGGACAGATTCCTGTGGACAATCCCGATCCCGCCCTCCTGGGCAAGGGCGATGGCGAGCCGGGCCTCGGTAACCGTATCCATGGCGGCACTGACCAGAGGGATATTCAGCCTGATCCCGCGGGTAAGCTGCGTGGTCAGATCCACCTGATTGGGCAGTACTTCGGATTTGCCGGGAATCAACAACACGTCGTCGTACGTCAGTCCCTCTTTGGCGATTTTTTCCGTGGATCTGTCCATTATTGTCTCCGTGGTTTAGAAGCTGTCTTAAAATTCCCAACGGTCTTCGCACGGCTGCAAAAGCGCCGGTCGGCGTTGGTCAAATCCACCCGTCGTACGAGATCGAGGCTGCGCTTGCTCGCCTCTCATAGGCGAATTTGCCCGTCGGCGCTGTGCGCCCCTCGTGCCTCTTAACCGCCACTTTTTCGCTCGCGCTCGGGAACTCACCGGTAATTTTAAAACAGCTTCTTGGAACAGCTTCCCAATAAAACCGCGCATCTACGCTGGGCAATTACATCATATCCGGATACAAGAAACCCCTTGACACACGTGTCAAGGGGTTCGCACAACTTCCCGTTACAAGGCCGGGCGCCTCCGCCGCGCGCGGTTCAAAGCGGGCGGAGAAGACCTTTTTCTGACGCCAAGCATTCTGTCGCGCATTGAGAAACTCCGGGTGCGAATGCAACGATAGTCCATCCGTCTGACGAGTCCTGCAATATACGGGATTACGGGGGTCGTGTCAACATGCATGTGGCGAGCATAGTCTGGGGTGAAATTCCGGTTCAGCCTTCGTCTCAACGCGTCCACGAATTCAAATGGAATCGTAATAAACAGGTATGGATTTTGCCTTGACATCCATTTTCCTATTCGTTAGATTTCTATGTTTCTAAGTGTTGCAGGTGTCTATGCGTCTTGGTACCAGCGATTTACGCTGAATCGACGGTGCTGCGAGGCTGTATCGTCGAGGAGTTGTTGTCATGAAATTCAGGCTTTCGGACGGCGTCGTTGTCTTTCTCTGCGGTTTTCTGTTGCTGGGCCTGTTTTCGCCGGCCGAGGCCAGACGGAAGTCGAAGAAGGACCAGCACAAGCACAAGCCGCGCGAGGCGCCCGTTGATTCGGGGGCGATGTCAAGGAAGCACGTTTATTTCGGCAAGCGATATCTGGACAACAAACAATACGATGACGCCCAGGTGCAACTGACGAAATCCTGGGACTTCAATCCTCGGAATGCCCAAACCGCGTACTACCTGGGCAAGTTGTACAATGAGACGGAAAAACCCGAGGACGCGATTGCCTGGTTCAAGAAGGCAATCGAACTGAATCCAGAGGGTCCAAATGCGCGAAATGCGCTATACTATCTGGGTCAGCTATACGTGCAGGAAGGAATGCTGGAGGAGGCTATCGAGGTTTACGAAAAGCTTCTGGCCATCGCCAAGAAACCGGTACAGGAGATTCAATACCTGCATCAACTGGTCGCGCTCTACATCGAAACGGAAGATTACGACTCGGCATTGAAGCATACACGCCGCTGGGGCGAACTGGAACCGGAAAACCCCGACGTTCAGGATGCGATCGCGAAGCTCACGCTTCATATGGGAGACGAAGACGAAGCCCTCAAGGAGATGGAGCGGCTTCTGGAAATAAACCCCGAAGATTACGCCACGCTCGACAATCTCGCCAAGCTGTACGTCCGTATGGGCATGGTCCAGAAGGCGTTCAACGCGTATGAGAAACTCCATGCCCACAGCCCGGAAGATTTCCTTTATTTAGACCAGTTGCATAATCTTGGAAAACAGCTGAACAAATCCAGACGGTTTCAAATCAACATCCTGAGGAAGATGTTCAGGCTCCAGCCCGATAACCTGGGCGTCGTGGAACAGCTCGCCGACCTGACCGGCGAAATCAACCTGGTCGACAGAGGGCTCAGACTGGATCCGGGAAACGGAAAATTCAACTACATGAGGGGCGAGTTCCATTACAAGAGGTGGAAAAAGTCCAATGCCGCGCGGGATTCCGTCAGTGCGCTGAAGTGGTTCAAGAGGGCGCGCAAGGATCCTCTTTGGGAAGGAAACGCCAAACGAATGATCGATGAAATCGACCCTCCCATGTCCGAGGAGGAGAAGAAGAGGCTTGAGTTCTTCAAGAAGAAGAAAGAGGAGGAGGTCGATATCGAAGGGAAAAAGTAACTCATACGGTTCTTTGGAAGTGCGATCGATTTTTGATTCTTTCGTCGTCGTAGCGATCTTCAAATGGCCGGGGCTCACGGACCGTCCGGGATCCCGAATCAGATCGCCAGCGATTGTCGACGAAATGCGCTTCTTGCGCGCGTTATTCCACCGCAGCGAATATTCACATCAACTGGGGGATTGAAGCATGGTTGAACTTTATGTAAATGGCGGGCCCTTCATGCACCCGCTTCTGCTGATGCTGCTTTTCGGTATTGCGGTCAGTATCGAACGTTTCTGGTCGCTGTGGCGGTCATCAATCGACACGCGGGAGTTTTTCACCGCGGTTCAGGAAGCGCTCAAGCAGCGTGGGCCGGAGGGCGTCGCTGAGGTCTGCGCAAGTCACCGCGGCCCGGTCGCCTCGGTTCTCCACGCCGGCCTTCTCCGTCTGGACCGGGGGCTCGAACACGTGGAAAAGGCCATTGAAGAATCAGGCGCCATCGAGATGGCCTTTCTGGAAAAAGGCATGGTCTGGTTATCCACCGTAGCCAATATCGCGCCGCTGCTCGGGTTCCTGGGCACCGTGAGCGGTATGATCAGCGCCTTCGACGCCATTGCAAAAGCCGGCGACGTAGAGCCCAGCATCGTGGCCGCCGGTATTTCGGAAGCGCTCATCACCACCGCCTCCGGCCTGGTTATCGCCATTCCGATTCAGGCATTGCACAACCTTTTCGTCTCCAAGATCGACAAGATCATCATCGACATGCAGGAGAGTTCCTCTCAGTTCATAGACGAACTGATCCAGGCCGGCTACGACAAGCCCGCGGGAGAGTGAGCCATGGCGAACAAGCCACAGCTGGCAAGGCGGAACAAGTCCAATCCTGAAATCCCGACTTCGTCGATGGCGGACATCGCCTTTCTGCTTATTGTCTTCTTCCTGGTGACCACCACGATGAACCAGGACAAGGGCATCGGCATGCAGCTTCCGCCCGCCGGAGAAAACAAGAAGATCCAGAAGAAGAATATCTGCAACGTCTGGGTGAATGCCGCCGGTGATATCCTGATCAACCTGGAGCAGGAAGTTCCTCTGGGGCAGCTGCGGGCCGACATCGAGCGGCGCCTGAGCGAAAACGACAAGCTGATCGTTTCTCTCAAGGCGGACGAGGAGACGCCGTACAACGCATTCATCGACGTCCTGGATGAGATCAAGCTTTCGGGTGCAACGCGGATCTCTTTAGCATCCCCGGAAAAGTAGGTTCGTCCGGCAACAGGAGTTCTCAGCATGGCGGATTTTTCAAAAAAATCAGGGGTACATACGTCCATTCCGACAGGTTCGATGGCGGATATCGCCTTTCTCCTTCTGATCTTTTTCATGGTCACGACGGTCTTCGTCCGCTACCGGGTCACGGGGATCGTATTGCCCAGGGCTGAAAAGGTCGAGGAAATCAAGACGCGTCGCCACATATCCTATGTCTGGATTTCCGCGGACCGGAAGGTCTACATAGACGACAAGATCGCCCAGGTCAATCAGGTCGCTCCCATCTTCTACGAACGCCGGGTGCAGAACCCGCGGCTGATCGTTTCGCTCAAGTGCGATACGCGGGCGCCCTACGGGCTGGTGTCACAAGTGATCGAAGAACTTCGCAAAGCCGATGCGCTCCGCGTCAACTTTGCCACCGATCGGGAGAGGTAACGCATATGGCCTATATCAGAGGGAAGGACATCGTCCGGAGGAAGTACCCTGAACACGACCTCAGAAGGCGTTATCCAAAGGTCTTCTGGACGTCGGTCGGTATCTCCTGCGCCATGCACCTGATCATGGCAATCCTTTTTCCCACGTTCGATATACGGGCCTCGGCGGGCAAAAAAGACCAGATCATCATCCAGATGGAGGAGATCCCGGAAACGCGCCAGATTCAGCGGCCTCCCCCTCCTCCTCGGCCGGCCATGCCGGTTGAAACCGAGAGCGACGACGTACCCGACGACGTTACCATCGAAACGACCGACCTCGACCTGGATCAGGCCCCCGTAGACCTGCCTCCTCCTCCTCCGGGCGCCACTGAAGCGCCCATGGAAGAAGAAGTGATGGAGTTCTGGAGCGTGGAGGAGAAACCGGAAATGATCAAGGGGGTCCAGCCCAAATACCCCGAAATCGCGCGCAAGGCAGGGTTGGAGGGCAATGTTTTCGTCAAGTTCATGGTGCGCAGAGACGGTCGGACGGCCAAGGTTCAGGTGTTAAGGGGCCAGGAAATCTTCAGGCAGGCGGCCATAGATGCGGTCAGACAGTTCGTATTCAAACCGGCAATCCAGAACGACAAGCCCGTGAATGTCTGGATGACCCAGGCCATTAAGTTTAAACTCCACGATTGAACCCCGACAGGACAGAACAAACGCGACGGAGGCCATCACACAACCGGTGGTGGCCTTTCCGCATGTCCGAAACGATTGACATCGTCACGGGATTTGGCAATATTAACGCTTCGAAAATCGCATTTCCGTTAACCTGCAATCTCGAGAGGATCACCTGATATGGGTTGTCGACAGTCATTGCTCCTGCTGTTGTGCCTTCTATGCTACCAGCCCGCGTGGGCTCAAGTAGCTCCGGAATCGGCGGAAAAATACAACGCCGGTCAGGCCCTTTTCGAAAAAAGGCGTTATCAGCAAGCCCTTCAGGCGTTCGAAGAAGCCGTTAAACTGGATGGCAACAATGCCCAGGCCTATCGAGGCATGGCCAAAACCTACCAGAAACTCAAGGATTCCGACAAAGCCATCGCCAATTTCCGAATGGCCACTACGGTAAAGCCGGATTACGTTGAAGCCCATTACGAACTGGGGAACCTTTTCTACAATCTGAAAAAGTACAAGGACGCGCAGGCGGCGTTCAAGGCGGTGCTGAATCTCGACGGCGATTTTCAGAACGGCAACGCACGAGATCTCCTTAAAGCAGCCTATTCAAGGAACGGCAGGGACTACCTGCTCAGGAAGAACTACAGGAAAGCCATCGAGGAATACGAGAACGCAACACAACTCGATCCCACGGATGCCACCAACTACTACAATCTGGGTTTGGCCGCCAAACAAGCCCGAAAATACAAACAGGCGGAGAATGCTTTTACAACGGCCGTTGAGCTCAACCCCAAGTACGCCAAGGCCCATCGACAACTGGGCGACCTGTATCGGCTCACCAAGAGAAACAGCAAGGCGATCCAGAGTTACGGCCGGGCGATCGACAGCGATCCGAACTGTAAAGACAAGAAGAATATCAACGCCTATCGCAACCTGGCGGTCGTATTTAACCGAACGAAGCAATTTTCCAGGGCCGTATCCACGCTCAGAAAAGCCGTGGCGGTAGCCCCCACCAACAGAGACAAAGTCAGGATCTACGCCGCGCTGGGACACTCCCACGCGTTGGGTAAGAACTACAAGAGTGCGGTGTCCGCGTATCAGCAGGCGCTCGCGCTGAACTCCCGAGACAGCGAAGCCCAGTACAGGGCGGCGGTCGCCTATTTCGAACTCAAACAGTACCAGAACGCCCTCAACTACGCCAGACGAGCCACCTCGAGCGGAAGGTACGGGGTGCCGGCGTACGTCATCATGGGCGACGTATACGACGCGTGGCGGCCGCAGGGATGGAAGGAAAAAGCGATACGAAGCTACCGGAAGGGTCTCGGAGACCGGAAATTCAAAAAGTACTGCGAGGACAAGATCGATCGCATCAAAAACCCCGTTGACACCGGAGAATAAGTACACGAAGCAGAACACCCGGCGTGTCATCCACCCGCGCCGGCGCGCCTCCAGAAAAGCAGTCCGTTGATAAAGTCGCTCTGCAGGCGAGGCCGAGCAACGCAGTATTTCGACCGCAAGGGCCGGCCGTAGCCCGGACGGGCTTTATCAACGGGCTGTTAGTTATAATCCCACTCCCTGAACATTCCGTTTGACGTTAGAGTCGTCTGTTTAATGCAGACCAAGGGCCATGTTGCGCCGGCGGCCGGACGTCTGCACGGGCGATTTCGTCATAACGATCGTCTTCCCACCGTGCTGTCCAGCGGTTTTTGCATCCGCGACGCGCTTTTACGCCGACAACGACCTCGACTTGACGCTCGAAAAATTCACCTTCCTTCTGGCCTTTCTGGGTTATCTCGGGCTGTCTGCGAATCTGGTACTTACAGCCAGGGGTACGTTCAGCCGCCCGGCTATCGCCCTGGTTGCGCTGGTTGCCGTCGCGCACGTCTACCTGGTCTGGGCTTTCCGGTACGATTGGGAATTCGACATGGCCGTTCGAAACGGCTACGCCGGCTTCCTTATCTTCCACTCGGCGCTCCTGTGTATCGTAACCGCGGCCCTTGCGCCGCCGGTAATCTGCAAGGCCCTTATCCTCCTGTCTTTTCTGATTGTTTCCGCCGGCGCTTCCGGAGCCGTGTTCAGGTACGACGTCGTCAGCATCTACCGCGTTCCGGTGCTGGTCAACGCCGGCTTCGGCCTCGGTTTTCTTGTCTACAACCGGTTTCGCGAACACAAACCATCCAGATGACGGGAAAGCGCGCGATACACGGAAACCCGGACCGGGGCTACCTGACTTCGATTGCGGAAATCCGCCGGCGCCTCGCCGGATATCGCCCGCATCTGGCCTCCGGAGACAGAGCCCGCGCGGCCGTCGCAATGGTCCTGCATCAACGGGAGGAATCCGTTCACCTGCTGTTCATCGAGCGGTCGCTGCGCGATGACGATCCGTGGTCGGGCCACGTCGCGTTCCCGGGGGGCAGGGTGGAACCTGTCGACGTGAACTCGCGAACGGCCGCGGAGCGCGAGACGCGGGAGGAAGTCGGCCTGGATCTCGCGAAGGCGGAGTACCTCGGTCGACTGGACGACGTCACCGGCGCTACCCTTCCCATTCTCGTGTCGGGTTTCGTCTACAACGTCGAAACCAGAGATCGACTTCATCCGAACCACGAGGTCAAAGCCGCTTTCTGGGTACAGTTGGACGTTCTCGCCGACGCCGGGCGCCATCGTGAGCGCAGCTTTCGGATCGACGACGCGAAACGCCGCTTCTCCACGATCGATCTGCCGGGTCCGCGCCAGCGTGTCCTCTGGGGCATTTCATATCGCCTGGTCTCGCAGTTGCTGGCGCTCCTGGGCCACCCGTTCCGTTCATCGCTGCCGGCCCCGGCGAAGGGTCGTTCCAAACCCGGAGCGGAAGGATGAATTCAGCCGATCTTTGCCGTCTCCCGGCGGTCGAACTGCGAAACCTGTATCAAAAGCGGGAACTCTCGCCTGTCGAGGTTACGCGTGCCGTACTGGACCGGATTGAACGGTTGAACCACACCTTTAACCCCTTCGTCACAGTCACCCACGAACGCGCCGTGGAACAGGCAGTTCGTGCCGAACGCGCCTATATGAGAGGAGAGGCCGGAATTCTGGCCGGCGTCCCCGGCTCACTCAAGGATCTTACCCCCACCAGGGGTATCCGCACCGCCCGGGGATCCCTGCTCTACAAGAACTGGGTGCCCGATTACGACGCGCCGCTGGCGGAACGCCTGTCAAACGCCGGGATGGTCCTGCTCGGCAAGACAACCACCCCCGAACTCGGCTGGAAGGGTGACTCGGGAAACCGGATCAACGGTCCGGTGCACAATCCCTGGATGTACGGCCGTACAGCCGGCGGATCCAGCGGAGGCGCCGCGGCCGCCGTTGGCCTGGGTATGGGACCGATTGCCCAGGGAACGGACGGAGCCGGATCCATTCGCATCCCGTGCAGCTTCTGCGGACTGTACGGACTCAAGCCGTCCTGGGGTCGTGTTCCCCAGTACCCGGCCAGTGTGGTCGAGTTGCTCTCGCACGCCGGCCCCGTCACCCGCACCGTGAAAGATGCCGCGTTGATGCTCACGGCCATGGCCGGCGCACACCCCATGGACCGCCTTTCGCTGCCCGATTCCACCGATTACCTCCTGGAAATGGAAGGCGATATCGCTGGCTTGCGCGTAGCCTGGTCTCCCGATCTCGGTTACGTCCGCGGCGATCCCGAAGTCCTGTCGATCGCGGCAGGAGCGGCTGTTCGATTTCAGGAGCTCGGCTGTCGCGTCGAAGAGGCACATCCCGGACTGCCCGACCCCTGGGACATTGCTGACACGATCTGGTCCGCTTCGTTCGCGGGCGTGTTCAAGGACAACCTGGACGACGTCAGGGACCTCCTGGACGCCGGCCTCGTCGCCGTGATCGAAAAGGGGAAATCCGTCTCCGGGGCCGAACTGGCAACCGCCTACGCCCGGCGCAATGACTACTACCACGGATGGCGTGAGTTCATGAGCGCCTACGACCTGTTTCTCTGCCCCACGCTTCCGGTTACAGCCTTTGCCGCCGGCCGCGATCAACCGGGGGATATCACGGGGCAACCGACCAGCTACCTCGGCTGGACAGCCTATACCTACCCGTTCAACATCACCGGGCAGCCTGCTGCCACGGTCCCGGCCGGCTTTGCCGGCGACGGTCTGCCGGTGGGCCTTCAGATTGCAGGCCGATGGCGCGACGACGCGGGCGTGCTCCGCGCCTCCGCGGCCTTCGAATCGATCGCCCCGTGGGACAAGAAACAACCCGCCGCCGCGCATAAGGAAGAGGCGTGACGCCACCTCACTTAGGGAACGGCGGCGAATGCATATTCTCACGAAAGACGAAATCCACTAAAGTCGGCAATCAGGAAAGTGAGCCCGCGAACAGGGCCCGATTCACGGAAAGGACGGTCCGATGATCATCAAACCCAGAATCCGGGGATTCATCTGTACGACGGCGCACCCCGTCGGCTGCGCACACAATGTACAGGAACAGATCGACTGGGTAAGGAATCAGCCGCCCCTGAAAGGCATCCGGAATGTGCTGGTCGTCGGCGCCTCGACGGGCTACGGGCTGGCCTCTCGAATCGCTGCCTGCTTCGGCGCCGCCGCCGGGACCGTGGGCGTGTTTTTTGAAAGGCCGGCCGTGAGGAATCGCACGGCATCGGCTGGATGGTACAATTCGGCTGCCTTCGAAAGAGCCGCAAAAGACGCGGGCTATTACTCAAAAAGCATCAACGGCGACGCGTTTTGCGATGAAATCAAGGAACAGACTGTCTCGGCCATCAGGGAAGACCTGGGAACTGTCGATCTCGTGGTTTACAGCCTGGCGTCGCCGCGGCGCACCCATCCCCGGACCGGGGCGCAATACACCTCGGTATTGAAAACCGTGGGCGAACCGTACACGGGAAAGACGGTCGATATCCACACGGGCGTCGTCTCGGAGGTCACCATCGAACCGGCCACAGGGGACGAGATCGACGATACCGTCGCCGTCATGGGGGGAGAAGACTGGGACCTGTGGATTCAGGCTCTCGAAGCGGCAGACGTGCTTGCTGAGGGCGTCCGCACGGTCGCGTATACCTATGTCGGACCGGAGCTGACCCGGCCGGTCTACGGAGACGGCACAATCGGGAAAGCCAAGATCCACCTCGAGTCCACGGCCCGGCATCTGGACGCGCGGCTGAGGAAGAGAAACGGACGCGCCTACATCTCCGCAAACAAGGCCGTGGTCACCCAGTCAAGTGCGGCCGTACCGGTGGTATCCCTTTACATCTCACTGCTATACAAAATCATGAAGGAGAAGAACGTCCACGAAGGCTGTATAGAACAGATGTACCGGCTTCTGAAGGATCGAGTCTATGCCGGAACGCAGGTACCCACAGACGAGAGCGGGCGCATCCGCATCGATGACCTGGAATTGAGGGAGGACGTGCAGTCGCGCATCGAGTCTCTCTGGCAGTCCGTGACGACCGAAAACCTGGAAGCGGTATCCGACGTGCAGGTTTTTCGCGCGGAATTCCTCAAGCTCTTCGGCTTCGGCCTCCCTACGGTTGACTACGCGGCCGACGCAGACCCGGACCAGCCCCTTTAGTGGTCGGTCCGGAACCGCCAGCCCGATCGCCATATCGTTCAGTCCATTCGGCGAAATTTGAAAATCCCTTTCCCGCAATTCCCTCCTTCACGTCTTCCGCCAGGCCTATCTCTTTTCCGGACAACAAGTTAGGTGCATCCCCTTCCTCTGGCATACCCTTTGCGTAATCAGAGGACGTCGGAATTTACCAACACCGGACTCCCTGCAGAACAGCACGCTTCCGCGGAGTTCAGTCGCGTACCTGACCGGCTCCAAGGAGGCCTGTATGATGTCCCGAGTGCTGAGTTGCGCTACCCTGGGAATCGACGCCTATGTCGTGCGAATTGAGACCGATCTGGATTATCAGCTTCCCGCATTCTCGGTGGTCGGTCTGCCGGATAACGCCGTCAAGGAAAGCCGGGATCGCGTAACCGCCGCAATAAAGAACTCCGGCAGGATCTTTCCGAACCGCCGCGTAACCGTCAATCTCGCGCCGGCCGATATCCGAAAGGAAGGATCGGCCTTTGACCTGCCCATTGCCGTGGGCATCCTGGCCGCTTCCGGAGACATCTCGCCCGAGACCCTTTCGCAATACATCGTCCTCGGCGAGTTGGCACTCGACGGAGCCGTGCGGCCCGTCCGGGGCGTCCTGCCGATGGCCGTGGAGACCCGCCAGGCCGGTTACAAGGGCATGATTCTCCCACGCGAAAACGCCCGCGAGGCGGCCATCGCGGGCGGTATCGACGTGCATCCTGTGGGCGACCTGATGGAGACGCTGGACTTCCTCGAGGGTTACCGGGACGTACCTTCGCTGGAGGTTGATATCGACCGGATCTTCAGCCAGGCGCTGAGCTACCGTGTCGATTTCCGCGACGTCCGGGGTCAGGTTCACGCCAAGCGTGCGCTGGAAGTGGCTGCCAGCGGCGGCCACAACATCATCATGATCGGTCCGCCCGGTTCCGGAAAAACGATGCTCACCCGCCGTCTGCCCACCATTCTCCCCGACCTGACCCTGGACGAAGCCATCGAAGCCACCAAGATCCACTCGGTGGCCGGACTGTTGCCTCCGGACACCACCCTGGTGGCGATCCGGCCCTTTCGTTCCCCTCACCACACGATCTCGGACGCCGGCCTGATCGGGGGCGGACCCCACCCGCGGCCGGGCGAGGTCTCGCTTGCACACCATGGCGTTCTCTTTCTGGACGAGCTGCCCGAGTTCAAGAAGCATGTCCTGGAAGTTCTGCGCCAACCGCTCGAGGATGGCTTCGTCACGATTGCCCGGGCCATGGTCTCTCTGACCTATCCCGCACAGTTCATGCTCGCCTGCGCCCTGAATCCCTGCCCGTGCGGATACTTCGGCGACCCCAGAAACGAATGCACGTGTTCTCCGCCGATCATACAGCGGTATATGTCCCGAATATCCGGTCCACTTCTGGATCGCATCGACATTCACATTGAAGTTCCGGGGGTCGACTATAATGAATTGACCGATGAGCCCGGCGGAGAAACGTCCGATGCGATTCGCGAAGGCGTGAATGCGGCGCGCCAGGTGCAACTTCACCGCTTCAGAGAGAAGCAACACCTGTTCTGCAATGCGCATATGGGGCCCGCGGAAATCCGTGATTACTGCAAGATCGACGGTAAAGGCGAGGAGCTTCTCAAAATGGCAATTACGAAACTCGGCCTGTCGGCGCGCGCCTACGACCGCATCCTGAAAGTCAGCCGCACCATCGCCGACCTGGAAGAGGAACAGGAAATCAAGCCTCAGCACGTCGGGGAGGCCATTCAGTACCGCAGCCTCGATCGGAATCTCTGGATGTAATCTCCGTAGAGGGCCGCGCCGATGTCCGCAAAATCCCTTTCCGATTGTCTTGACATCGCCCATCCTCTATATTTAAGACGAGTTGTTGACCAATTCCCATGTCTCTACTCGTATCCGGCGGCTGGAGCGAGGCGGGATGAATCGTCGGCGGAACAGTAAGTTTTTTTCGGGACAGGACACGATGATATGAAGGAACCGATCGTCTATCTAAACGGTGATTTCGTGCCTGCCTCTCAGGCCGCAATCAGGATTTACGACCTGGGCATCATTCTGGGCGCCACGCTCACCGAAATGACCCGTACGTTCGCGCACGCGCCGTTTCGCCTGGACGATCACCTGGACCGGCTCTACAGATCGTGCAAATACGCCGGCATTCACCCGCCGCTCACGCGGAACAAGATGCGGGAGAAAACCCTCGAACTCATACAGGCGAACCGTGAATTGATTGAACCCGGGGCCGACCTCGGCGTCGTACACTTCATCACGCCGGGAGAAAACGAGATCTACGCCGGCAGCGCCGCGGGAAGCGTCCGCCTGACGCCAACCGTCTGCATTCACTCTTTTCCGCTGCCCTTTCGTGTCTGGCGCCACCTCTTCGAGGCCGGCGCGCACGTTGTCACACCCGCCCTGCGCCACATCCCGCCCCAATCCCTGGATCCCAAATCCAAGAACCGGTCCCGGCTGCACTGGTGGCTGGCCGATCAGCAGACCCACGCGGTCGACCCGGAAGCGATCACGCTGCTTCTCGACCTGGACGGAAACGTCACGGAATGCGCGGGTTCCAACTTCGTCGTCGTTGAGGACCGCACCGTCTATTCCCCGACCACGCGCAACATACTCCAGGGCGTCAGCCTCCTTACCGTCAGGGAACTTGCCGCCGAGCGCGGTCTCGACTGGATTGAAAAGGACATTCAGCCATACGACGTGGCCAACGCCGACGAAGCGTGGCTGACCACCACGCCATATTGCATCGCCCCCTGTACCAGGTTCAACAACATACCGGTCGGAAGCGGTAAACCCGGCCCGCTCTACAACGAACTGCTGAATGCCTGGAGCAGCCGGGTGGGGCTGGACATCGAAAGACAGATCCTCAGCGATTGACGTGGGCAGCCCGGATCAACATGGCAACGATCGACATCAGCGGATTCATCGCGAACGCCCGATACGGCGAATTTCCGGAAGCCGTACAGGTGCAACTGAGCAAGAATCTCCTCGACCTCTTCGCCGCAACCATTGCAGGCCTGGCCACGCCCGCGGCGAATATTGTGGCGGACTACGCCGCAACCGCATTCCCGGGTAACGAAGCTACGATCGCTGGAAGAGGAAGGATCGGCAGTGCACCGGGCGCCGCCCTGGCAAACGCCTGCGCAGCGAACGCGCTGGACGTCGACGACGGGTTCCGTCAGGCGAAGGGCCACCCGGGCGCGGTCGTGGTTCCCGCGGCGCTCGCGATGGCGCAGGCCGAAAACGCTGCCGGCGCGGACTTCCTCGCGGCGGTGGTCGTCGGTTACGAAGTCGGGATGCGCGCCGGAACGATCTGGCACGACCATCCCCACCGAGGGCCCAGTTACCACGGTTCAGGTTCATGGGGCAGCCTCGGCGCCGCGGCCGCATGCGCCCGTCTGTTGGGACTCGGACCCCGGGAGGTGGAACACGCGCTCGCCATCGCCGAATACCATGCGCCCCTCGCGCCCATTATGGATTGCGTGCGCCATCCGGCCATGGTCAAAGACGGTATCCACTGGGGCGCGTTTGTGGGCGTCGTCGCCGCTCAGCTTGCGGCCCGCGGATTCACGGGCATGCCCGCGACACTATATGCGGACGAGTACCACGCGACGATGCAGACCCTGGGTACTGACTGGTGGATTGAACGGATCTACTACAAATTCCATCCGTGCTGCCGGTGGGCCCAACCCGCCATCGCTGGCGCGTTGGAGTTGCGCAGCACCCGCAATCTGAGACTCCACGAAATCGTCTCGGTCAAAATCGAGACGTTCGAGGCGGCCACCCATCTGGGCACCCGCCGCCCGGCCAATACCGAAGAGGCACAATACAGCCTGCCCTATCCGGTGGCCTGCGCCCTTGTACACGGACGGGTCGGGGTGCCTGAAATAACCGGCGGCGGTCTGAATGACGAAGCGGTGCTCGCCCTCTCGGACCGCATTGAAGTGTCGGTCGACGCCGCCATTGAAGCCCGCTTCCCCGATGAAGCCCTGGCGCGGGTGACCGTCACGACGACAGGCGGGCGGACGCACAAAACAGGACCGCGACCCGCCCCGGGAGACCCGAACACCGGCATCACCTTTGACGACCTCGTCTCCAAAGCCCATCGCCTCATCGAAAGGGACGCGGGCAGGACCCGTACGGAGCATCTGGTCGAGACCGTGTCGGGCTGTGCAGATCTGAAAACGGTCGAACCCCTGGCCGAGTGCCTCGTACATTTCGGACGCGAGCCATGAAAATCGCCCTTCTGCTCTCCGGCGGCGTCGACAGCTCCGTGGCCCTAAACCTGCTTTGCAGCGAAGGGCGCCACGAAATCACCGCCTTCTATCTCAAGGTCTGGCTGGAAGACGAGCTTGCCTTCCTGGGCGACTGCCCGTGGGAGGAAGATCTCAAATACGCGCGCGCCGTCTGCGAACGGGCCGGGGTACCGCTCCGTATCATCCCTCTGCAGGCCGAATACCTGGACCGGGTGGTGTCGCACGCCGTGTCCGAACTCAGAGCCGGACGTACTCCCAGCCCGGACATTGTCTGCAACCGGCACATCAAGTTCGGCGAGTTCGCAGCCCGGATCGACGGCAGCTACCACAAAATCGCTTCGGGGCACTACGCACGAATCGAAGAAACCAATGGTACATGCTACCTGAAGCGAGCGCCGGACCCCGTCAAGGACCAGACCTACTTTCTTTCCGGACTCAGCCAGGATCAGCTCAAGCGCGCGAGTTTCCCCGTCGGGCATCTCACCAAGAAGCAGGTCCGGAGTTGCGCACGGGACTTCGGTCTGCCCAACAAGGACCGCAAAGACAGTCAGGGCATCTGTTTCCTGGGCAAGATAGGCTACCCCGATTTCGTCAGGGCGCACCTTGGAGAAAAGCCCGGGGACATCATTGAAATGGAGACCGGCGCCGTTCTCGGCCGTCACCGGGGCTACTGGTTCTACACCATCGGACAGCGCGAAGGGCTGGGCCTTGCCGCGGGACCGTGGTACGTGGTCAGGAAGGACACCCGCGGCAACATTGTCTTCGTGTCCCACAAGAAGCACCGGGCCGAACAGGCCTTGAGCCGCTTCAGCGTTTCACGTCCGCACTGGATCTCGGGGATACCCGACCGTCACGACCTTCTTTGCAAAATCCGGCACGGCCCCCGGCTCGTGAGGTGCCGGATTGAATCCGACGGCAAGGCCGGTCTGAACGTTCAGATGGCGGAAGCCGACCCGGGTGTGGCGCCGGGACAGTCGGCCGTCTTCTACGACGGAGAGGTCTGTCTGGGAGGCGGTATCATCGCGTAGGCGCAGTTTACCGCGCATTGTCGCCATTCCCATTGCTGAAACTGTAAGTGAATCGTCTTGCAAAAAAAGGAACAGGGGCGAGGTTTTCTCGCCCCTGTTCCATGGAGTCTTCCCATTGCCATGAACCGGAATGCCGATTACTGGATCTCACAACTGAGTCTGAGAGAGCACCCCGAAGGCGGATACTATCGGGAAATTTACCGCTCCGGGGAGACCGTGGGGGCACGGGCCCTCCCTGAGCGGTTCAGCGGTCCCCGGGCATTCTCAACCGCGATCTACTTCCTGCTCAGGGGGCGCGACTTTTCCGCCCTTCACCGCATTCAGTCCGATGAAATCTGGCACTTCTATGCCGGATCTCCCATCACCATCCATACGATCGATCAAAGCGGCGTATACGTCCGCATTCTGCTTGGCGACAACCCCGAAAACGACGAATCCCTGACTGCGGTCGTCAACGCCGGCTGCTGGTACGGCGCAACGCTGAATGAGCCCCATTCATTCGCCCTGATGGGCGGCACCGTCGCTCCCGGTTTTGAATTCGAAGACTTTGAGCTGGCGGATCCCCTGGCCCTGATACGCAGCTTTCCCGAGCACCGTTCCGTCATCGAACGGCTGACCCGCTGAAGCCGAACGTCGCCCGGCCGCGAGCGCTTCAATCCGGTTCGGGTGAGCGTTTCTGCATATACCGGATACCTTCCTCGATTTCCTGCTTCTCTACGGTGTCGCACGACACCGCCCGGCCGATCGCCTCCGGAAGAACAAACCGGATCACGCCATCCCGCGCTTTCTTGTCGCTCGCCATACGCCCGATCAGTTTTCCCGGTTCAAGCGCGCGGGCGCCGGACGGGATCCCGAGTCTTTCGATCAGTGCGTTCTGGCGTTGCAGTTCGGCCGGTTTCCACATCCCCTTGATGACGCCGATTCTGCCCGCGGCCAGCATGCCGAGCATAACCGCCTCTCCGTGTTTGTAAACGGTGTAATCCGTCACCGCCTCTATGGCGTGTCCCACCGTGTGGCCATAGTTCAGGATTTCCCTCAATCCCGCCTCATTCTCATCCGCCGCCACCACGTCCGCCTTTATTCGGCAGTTTCGTGCAATCAAACCAACCAGTTGTTGGGGTTCAATTGCCAGATCCGCCACTTTCTCAATCTTGCTCTCGAGGAATTGCACGAGCGCTTCGTCGCGGATCAATCCGTGTTTGATCACCTCGGCCATGCCGGCAACCACCTCCCGCCTGGGCAGGGTCATCAGCGTTTCGGTGTCAATATAAACCAGCTTCGGCTGATAAAATGCCCCGATCATATTCTTGCCGAGCGGGTGATCGACACCGGTCTTGCCGCCCACGCTGGCGTCGACCTGCGCCTCCAGGGTGGTCGGGACCTGCACGAAATCGATACCTCGCAGGTAGGTGGCCGCCACGAATCCGGCCGTATCGCCCACGACACCGCCCCCCAGCGCGACGATGCAGCTGCGCCGGTCCAGGCCCGCCCGTATCAGTTCGCCATAGATCCGGCCCGCTGTCTCCAACGTCTTGAATTCCTCTCCATCCGGGATCTCAACCACCGTTGACGACACACCCTGCGCCTCGAGACCGGCCCTGACCGGATCCAGGTAGAGCGACGCAACCGTCGGATTGGTCACGATCGCCGCAACCGAACCCAGTTCCTTCGCCGCGTACGCCCTTCCGAAATCGGACAGGATCCCGTGTCCGATCAGGATCGGATAACTGCGGCTGTCCAGATCGACCCGTACGGTTTCCATACGCCTCAGTACGCCTTTCGATAATTAGGACACCGGCCTTCAAACGCCCTTATTTCAACACAACGCCCTTTAATGCCGTTACTGCCAGTTGAACGGTCTCGTCGGGCGTGCGGTACTCGGTCGACTCCACGAATGCGTCCGCCCGGTCGTAAAACGGCGCCCGGTCGGCAAGCATCGACCGGATCTTCGCCATCCGGTCTTCGTCGTTCAATCCGGCCATCAGCGGCCGTTCCCCGTCTGTCCTGCGCAGGCGCGTGAAGATCGTCTCCGCCGATGCCCGAAGACACAGGCAGACGCCGGATTTGCGAATCGTGTCCCAGTTGTCCTCCTGTGTCACGGCGCCGCCACCCAGCGCAATCACAGCATCTGCCATTCCCGCCGCCCGCTTCACGCAACCGCGTTCGATGCGACGGAACGCGGTCTCGCCGTCTTCCGCGAAGATCCGAGGGATCGACTTCCCGGCGGTCTCCACGATCAATTCGTCCGTATCCACAAATATCCTCTCCAGACGCCGCGCGAGAAGTAAGCCGATCTTGCTCTTTCCCGTTGCCATGAAACCGGCCAGGAAAATCTGTCTTCCCTGCAGCGGAGAAGAATGCCCGGCCCGACTCACATTTCCTCCGGCGCCTTCAGGCCAAGCAGATGGAGTCCCGTAGCCAGCACGGCGGTTATTGAATAAACGAGCGCGATTCGCGCGCGGGTGAGCGACACGTCGTCCGAAATGACCCGGTGGGCGTTGTAGAACCGGTTCGCCTCGGTGCAGAGTTCGATCAGGAACCCGGCAATCAGAGACGGCTCACAGGTTTCGGCCGCGTTCCGGATTCGCTCGGGAAACCGTTCCATGCACTTGACCACGGCCACGGTCTCGGGTTCGGCCAACAGAGAAAGGTCCGCGTCTGACGGTGGCACCGCGCCTCCGTACCTGCGCAACACACTGCAATACCGGGCGTGAGTATATTGTATGTACGGGCCGGTCTCACCGTTGAAATTCAGGATCTCATCCCAGTCGAACACCACATCCCGCGTCCGGCGGGAATCCAGGTCCGCATAGACGACCGCGCCGATGCCCACGTCCCGCGCGATCGCATCCCTTTCGGAGAGATCCGGATTCTTGTCCTCCACAATGTCCCGTGTCAGCTCAATGGCTCGGTTCAGCACGTCCTCCAGGAAGATTACGTTTCCCCGGCGGCTCGACATCCTTCCTTCCTTAAAGGAAATAATGCCGAACGGAACGTGTACGCAGTCTTTCGCCCATTCACAGCCCATCCGTTCCAGCACCTTGAAGAGCTGCCGGAAATGCAGGGACTGCCCTGCGTCGGTCGTATAAATCAACCTATCGAAGTCGTAGGTCTTCTTCCGGTAAATCGCCGCTGCCAGGTCCCGCGTGAGATAGACACTGGTATCATGTCCGGTCTGGATGATGGCGGGAGGCATGTCATCTTCATCCAGCATGACGACGAGGGCGCCCTCACTCTCCACGGCAAGCCCCCTGGCCTTCAGTTCGTCTATCACGGGTCCGACCTTGTCGTGGAAGAAACTCTCTCCTGTATATTCCGCAAACGTGACATCCAGCAGTTCGTAGATCCGCTTGAAGTCCTTGACCGTCTCGTCTCTGAACCAGCTCCATAGCCGAAGCGCTTCGGTGTCGCCCGCCTCCAGTTTCTTTGTCCAGTACTTTACGGCGTCTCCGAGAGACGGGTCCTTTTCCATCTCCGCGTTGTATTTTACGTAAAGATTGAAGAGCTCATAGGGCGGATTCTCACGAATCGCGTTATCGTCTCCCCAGCGCTTGTATGCGGCGATGCTCATCCCGTGCTTGGCTCCCCAGTCCCCAAGGTGGTTGATGCCGATCACGTTCCATCCCGTGGCCTTGTACAGCCTGCAGAGCGAGTTCCCGATTGCAGTCGAACGGATGTGCGCGATCGTGAACGGTTTGGAGACATCCGGCGAGGAGAAGTCGATCACGACCGTCTTTCCCGAACCCACGTCGCTTCGGCCGAATTGCCCGCGCCTGGCGAGAATTTCCGAAAGTGTCTCCCGCACGAATTCGGTCTGGCTCACGTAAAAATTGAGATAAGGGCCCTCAGCCCGCACCCGGGCAATGCGGCCGCCGGGCCGAATGCTCACTCCAAGATCCCGGGCGATCTGATTCGGCGCTTTACGCAGTGTTTTTGCAAACCTGAAGCACGGAAGCGCGTAATCCCCCATCTCGGGCTTTGGGGGGACCTCAACCAGCGACCGCACATCATCATGCGGCATGTCAGTTGCCGCAGAGACCTGCGATACGATTTCTTCAACAAAAGGATTGACCATATAGCAGGACCTCGCGCCCCAAAAAGCTATCAGCCGTCAGCAAAAGGCGGTTAGACGTAAGACGGGAGAGGGGAGAGATTGCCTGCCTCGTGAGGATTCTGTTCGTGCCGAAGGCAATGAGGAATGACATACCGGGCAAGTATTTCTTCTACCGTCTACCGGCTCCCGTCTACCCGCTATTGGTCTACCGTCTACCCTCTCCCGTCTACCCGCATTTCTTCTACCCTCTTCCGTCTCCCCGATTCGAAGGTTTTGACGCCAGGTAGAGCGTGGCAATGCCGAGGGTCAACCGGCGTTCCACCGCATCCTGAAACCCCGTCTGCGTCAAACGCATTCGAAATGCTTCTCCTTCCGGAAATCCCATCACGGACTCATAGAGATACCGGTACGCCAGAGGGTTCCGTGAAACCAGCCGACCGATTCCGGGAAGGATGTATTTGAAGTAAATGAGGTAAACCCTGCTCAACAGAAAGGCTCTGGGCCGGGAAAATTCCAGAACCGCCAGCCGGCCTCCCGGGCGCAGGACGCGCAAGACCTCGCGAAGCCCGCCGTTCAGGTCCGAAAAATTCCGTACTCCGAAGCCAATGGTCACGGCGTGAAACCGCGCATCGGGAAACGGCAGCCGCTGTGCGTCTCCGCAAAGCAGAAACATGCGGCCGGCTCCCTTCTTCTGCTTCTTGTTTCCAAGCCGAAGCATCGGCAGGGAAAGGTCCGCACCCACAACCCGCACCCCCGGGTCGCGCGCAGCGGCTTCGAGACCCAGATCGGCCGTTCCTGTCGCAAGGTCCAGGATCCGCCAGTCCGCCTTCAATTCCAGTGCGTCGACTGTCCAGCGCCGCCAGAGAATGTCCACGCCGGCGCTCAACAGGTGGTTCAGCAGATCGTACGTGCCGGCAATACCGTCGAACATCTGACGAACGAAGGTCCGCCTGGCATCGCGTTCCTGAGGGTCGGAACTCGCCACCGCTACGCCCGAAACCGGCCGATTATCGCCTGCTTCATCACGTCGACGGGCGGCTCGATACCCGTCCAGATGGCAAACGAACGCGCGCCCTGGTGCACAAGCATATCCAGGCCTCCATACGCCGGCGCTCCGGCGGATCGGAACTGACGCATCAGGAGCGTATCCAGCGGATTGAAAACCGTGTCGTAGAGCACCAGTTGCGGGTGGACCGCGCGTGTATCCGCGAGGGGCGTCCGCTGCACGTCCGGAACCATCCCCAACGACGTTCCGTTCACGACAAGGCCGGCATCCGAGAACCGGCTCATCTGAGTGCCCTTCGTCAGATCACCCGCGTCGATCGATTTTCCCGTTATCCGTTGCATATCCCGCGCAAGCGCCTGCGCCCGGCCGACAGTTCGATTGAGAATGCTCACCCGCTTCACCTCTTTCCGCGTCGCCAGTGCGTAGACGGCCGCCCGCGCGACGCCTCCCGCACCGAGAATCACGCAATGCTCGGGCAACACGCCGAGGCCAGCGGTGCGCTCCAGAGCGGTGGCCAACCCGTACACGTCGGTATTCTGCCCGACAAGTTCGCCATCTTTGAGAGAAATCGTGTTCACCGCGCCCACGGCCAGTGCTTCTTTCGAAATCCGGTCCAGGTGCGCCATCACCGCCGACTTGTGCGGAAGGGTAACGTTCAATCCCCGAATCTGCAAAGCGCGCATACCGTCGAGCGCCGATTCAATCCCATCCGGCAATACGTGAAAAGCGACGTAACAATAGTCTATTTCGAGATCGTCAATGGCCGCATTGTGCATGTCCGGAGATAACGAATGGGCGATGGGATCGCCTATCACCCCCAGCAATCGCGTGGTTGAGACAATACCCAAAACAGACTCCCCTCACCCTGCTGTTGCGTCCTGCCGGCAGGAGTTCCTTAACAGCCCGTCGAAAAAGCCCATCCTGGCTACGGCCGGCCCTTGCGGTCGAAATACCGCGTTGCGCTCCCTCGACGAATCCTCCGAGTCGACTCGATCGCGCGCCTTGTCTTCGGCCTCGCCTGCAGAGCGACTTTATCAACGGACTGTTAACGGGTCAGGTCCGACACAAACTGGTCGGCGATGGCGAAACTCTCTTTCCACGAACAGTTGTATGTGTACTTGATGAAGACCACGCCTCCCAGGAACACCAGCAACGCCAGAAGGAATAACCTGACAACCAGTCTCATAAGGCTCTCCTCGTACCGAAGATTGTCCCGCGCTGTCTGCAGCGGACGCTGCAGACAGCGCGGGTACCTGAATGATTACGCTTCCAGTACCGTCGCCAGCCGATCCATCATCGCCCGATCCACGGGCCCGGGGTTCCTGACGAGTGTTTCCCCTTCGCTGGCCAGCGCCGCCAGCGTGAGCGCCATAGACACGCGGGCGTCACCGCCGGCATCCAGTTCGGCGCCCTGCGGTTGCCCTCCCTTCACAACCAGTCCGTCCGGCATCTCTCCGACTTCAATCTGTAACTTCCTGAGGCATTCTACCAAAACCGAGATACAGTCGACCGGACCCTCCCTCAACGCCTCCGCATCCCGGATTATGGTCTCACCCCGGGAAACGGCGCCGGCGACCGCCAGGAGCGGGAGCACGTCCCGCAAGAACCGCGCGTTCGCGCCGGCGATCTTTATGCCACGCAAGTCGGACCCCATGATCCGGACGCTTCGAGCGGGGAAACCGGAATCCGTCCGGAATGGCTCCACATCCAGGGCTACGTTCATCCGGCGCAGCACGTCCATGATCCTTCGGCTTCTCGAGTCCGTTCCGAAATGGGTTACCGTCAAATCAGACTGTTCCAACATCGCCGCGGCCAGCACAAGAAACAGACCGGCGTCCGAACTACCCGGCAACTCATGGGTAACGGCGCGGAGCCGTACGGGTCCTTCCAGCGACAACCGGTAACCTCCGGCGCCCCTGATCCGGCCCTTTTTCAGCCGGCATCCGGCCGCCCGCAGCAACACTTCCAGATCGTCATCTCCTCCGGTGTCCTGCAGCAGCTCAACCGGACCGTCCACACCCAACCCGGCCATCAGCACCCCGCACTTCACCGCCAGGTCGGGACGTCCGACGCGGCAGGATCCAGGCTTTAACCTCTTCCCCCCGATACGGGCCGATATCCCGTCCTTAATCGAAAGGTCCAGGTGGGCGTCCAGCGGTCGCAGCGCTTCAGAGACCCGGTTGACGCCGGCATCGGCGTGAATTCCGGAAAGTCTCGTTACAAAAGGGGCATTCGACAGCAATCCCGCCAGACAGGAAAACAGAACAAGGGACCCGTCCACGTTCAGCACGCCTTCCGGCGCCCGGAATTGGCCGCCGGTTACCGTTGCGGTCTCACCGTCCCAGGCTACCGCAATCCCGACTTCCGACAGCAACTCGCAAGTACGGTGGACTTCACGGCTTCGCGAGCACCTGCGAATCCTGGTAATTCCATTCGCCGCGGACGAGAGCGCAAGGGCGATGATCGATATACTGACATCGCCCGGGAGGTCGGAAACCCCCTTGAGCCCGGGCGATGGTTTGATGTTATCTTCGAAGATTCCCGACTTCGTGAGTTCCAAAACCAGGCCTTCTTTATAATGCGGTCGCCAATGGAGGGAAAGCGATCTTTCCGGTTCAATCTCTATCTCAATCTCACGCTGTAGCCCGCCTTCGCCAATACGTCAACGGCCCGTTCCGCGCAGGGACGGGAATCGAACCCCATTCGAATGGTGCCGCCTTCTCCCTCCCGCACATTCAGCACCTCAATGTCGTTTATATTAATGCTCTCACCGGCAAGCTTCCTGGCGACGTGGGCGATCACACCCGGCCTGTCCTCCGCCAGGAGGAGAATTTCGTGCAGTGGATGCAGGAATCCCTTGGAGTCCTTCGGGATCTGCCCCCGTACCCGATTCGCATAGGTGAATGTCTGCTCCAGGCGGTCGTGGTCCACATTCCCGCGAATTGCCGAAAGCGACTCAATATACAGATCGATCATCTCGCGGATCGGCGTCGCGTTTGTACGGCAGATATCTCGCCACATCCCAAAAGGGCTGGAAGCGATGCGGGTCAGGTCCCGAAACCCCCCCGCGGCCATTCGAATCGGCAATCCGTCGTCTTCCGCCATCCTTCCAATCATGGACACCAGGCTCGTGGCCATCATCTGCGGCAGGTGACTTACCGCCGCCGCCGCCCTGTCGTGTTCCTGAGGCGTCATCCTCATCGGCCTGGCCCCGAACGCCCTTACAAGGCGAGCGAGCTTTTCGACCACGAAACCGGGCGTGTCCGGCGACGGCGTCAAGACATAGATCGCATTCTGAAACAGGAAGGGATCCGCCGCGCCCACCCCTCGATGTTCGGATCCGGCCATCGGGTGCCCGCCCACAAAGTGCACGTCATCCCGATGATGGGCCGCCGCCGCGGAAACAATCGCGTGTTTGGTGCTGCCTACATCGGTCACGACCGTATCCTGCCGCGCCGCTCCGAGCACCTCAGGCAGCAGATCCAGAATACGTACGATGGGAGTGCACAGGAAAACCAGCGCCGCATCCCGAATCCCGGTTTCGAGGTCCTCATAGCGATAGCCCGCATCGATAACATCCAGCCCGACGGCTGCATCCAGGGTCTCCTGCCTGCTGATGCCAACGATACGTCGTCCGATGCCCAGTCCCTTGAGCGCCACACCAAGAGATCCGCCAATCAGCCCGACACCAACTATTGCAATCGTCTCACGCGCAAACGGAGGGTCGTTCGCCATGCGGTCATCCTTGGAGGCGGAGGCGAAAGCGCCCGCGGGTCGTTCGGGTCCGTTCCTGTCTTCCGATCCCGTTCGCAATCATATCCCCTCGGCCAGTTCCTTTACGAACGCCTCGGTATCTTCCCACCCCAGGCATGGATCGGTAATGGATTTGCCGTACACGCCGTCATTGACGTCTTGCGCTCCCTCAACCAGATAACTCTCCACCATCAATCCGCGGATCATGTCGTTCAGGAACGCCGAATTCTGCCGGCTGCGTATCACTTCCAACCCGATCCGCGGCTGTTCACTGAACTGCTTGCCCGAGTTATTGTGATTCGTATCCACGACGATCGCGGCGTTGGCAAGCGGCCGCTGCCGATACAGTTCCGCCGCGTACATGAGGTCCTCGAAATGGTAGTTCGGCATGCTGCGCCCGGTTACGTCCACGGCGCCGCGGAGTACGGCGTGCGTCATTGGATTGCCGTCGGTGCGTACCTCCCAGCCGTTATAGATGAAGACGTGCGGGATCTGGGAGGCATGAATCGCGTTCAGCATAACCGAAAGATCTCCTCCCGTCGGGTTTTTCATTCCAACGGGTACGTCAACGCCGCTGCAGGTCAATCGGTGTTGTTGGTTTTCTACCGACCGGGCACCCACGGCTATATAGCTCAGCAGGTCATCGACGTAGGGTAGATTGCCAGGATAGAGCATTTCGTCGGCCGCAGTCAGGTGGGATTCCCGCACCGCCCGGATGTGCATCTGACGGACCGCGTAAATGCCTTCGGACATGTCCGGCGCCTTTCGCGGGTCCGGCTGATGTCCCATACCCTTGTATCCCTCGCCGGTCGTCCGGGGTTTGTTGGTATAGAGCCGGGGCACCAGAATCAGCGTTTCCCGGACGGCCTCCTGCAGTTTCGCCAGCCGCGAGACGTATTCACATACGGCGTCTTCATTGTGTGCGGAGCAGGGGCCGATCACAAGGAGAAACTTATGGCTCCTGCGCGAAAAGATGTCGCCGATTTCCGCATCCCGCTGCTCCTTTATTTCTTTCAGATTCTTCGGAAGCGGCATCTTCTCCAGAACGGCTTCCGGCGTGGGTATCTTCATGTTTTTCGTGAATGCCATGCGCTGCGGGCTCCGTGACAAATCTCGGTCTTCAAACGTGACGAAACGTCCCGACCAATCTCGAGCTAAGGTTCAGAAGGGTTCGCACCCGTTTAACTTCCCTGATTCTTCTGCATGAGGCGCCTGGACTCATCGATGATCTGTTGAAAGATCCGTCGCACGGCTTCGGCGTCCAGGGGCCCCTCATTCAACTCAAGGATTCGGTTCAGGATCGACATCTCCCGTTCCGGCACGAAGATCGGTTGCTCGATTGCCTGTTTGATCCTGCCAATTTCAATGGCGCATTCGGCCCGTCGATTCAGAAGCGTCAGCAGTTCCCGGTCCAGCACGTCGATTTCCTTACGCCAGTCTTCAAGATCCATCGAATGCTCCCTTCAACGGTTGCACCAATTCTTCGACAAAAGCCCCGATGTGAACAACGAGGTCCGGGTCGGTCTGCCGTTGGGCAATTCGACGCACGATGGCGCTGCCGACGACGACCGCATCCGCATAGCCTGCAACCTCTCCGGACTGTTCCGGCGTCGAAATTCCGAATCCAACCGCAACGGGTTGCGAGGTATGTCTCCGGATGGCCGCTACCCTGTCTCCAAGCGTTTCCTCCAGTCTGTCCCGTTCCCCGGTCACGCCCGTGCGCGACACGTAATATACAAATCCGCTGGTGCAAGACGCGATTCGCCGAATGCGATCCTCACCGCTGGTAGGCGCGATCAGAAAAATCGTATCCAATCCCCGCTCTTCCATCAGACCCTTGTACTCGCCCGCTTCTTCCGGCGGAAGATCCAGCGCCAGAATGCCGTCCACCCCCGCATCGGCGGCTCTGTCGACGAGCCGTTGGAGACCGAAACGGTGCATCGGATTGAAATACGTAAACAGAACGATAGGTATCTCGGACTCCAGCCGCAGGTCCGCCACCAGGTCCAGAACGTCGCCCAGCGACACCCCATGCCTCAGCGCCCGCTGCGAGGCCGCCTGGATCTCGGGCCCGTCCGCCAGCGGATCGGAGAACGGTACGCCCAACTCGAGGATATCCACCCCGCGCCGCTCCAGCTCCGGCACCAGTCGTCGGGTGGTTTCCAGATCCGGATCTCCGGCCGTTATGTAGGCGACAAATCCGGTCTTTCCCGCTCTCCTCAACGCTTCGAACCGTTTACCGATCCTTGTCATCCGGGCAACTCCAATCCTCGATTCCGGTTCAATAACGAAACGTGTACTACCGTTTAGTCCAGGTACTTCGCCGCCTGCTGTACATCTTTGTCGCCGCGTCCGGACAGATTCGCCACGATCACGGCATTCCTGTCCATTTCGGGCGCCGCTTTCGACACGTACGCGATCGCATGCGCGCTTTCCAGTGCGGGAATGATGCCCTCCGTGCGACTCAACAGCCGGAACCCCTTCAGGGCCTCGTCGTCAGTTGCATACGCATACTCGATCCGACCCTCATCCCGCAGAAGGCAGTGTTCGGGGCCCACGCCGGAATAGTCCAGGCCCGCCGATACCGAATGGGTCAGTGCAATCTGACCGTCCTCGTCCTGAAGGAGGTAAATCCTGGCCCCGTGCAGTACGCCCAGATCTCCTCCCTGAAACCGCGCAGCGTGGTCGCCCGAGGCAATGCCATGGCCTCCGGCTTCGACGCCGACCATCCGCACGTCCGTGTCGTCCAGAAACGCATGAAACAGCCCCATCGAATTGCTGCCGCCGCCCACGCATGCGATCAGACGGTCCGGCAACCGACCTTCGGCCTGCAGGATCTGCGCGCGCGTCTCCACCCCGATCACCCGCTGAAAGTCGCGTACGATCATCGGATACGGGTGAGGCCCCAGGACGGATCCAAAGATATAAAACGTATCCTCCACATTCGTCACCCAGTCCCGGATTGCCTCGTTGATCGCGTCTTTGAGCGTCCTGCTTCCCGAGTCCACGCCGGTCACTTTCGCACCGAGGAGCCGCATTCGAAACACATTCAACGCCTGCCGGTCCATGTCTTCCGTGCCCATGTAGATCTCGCATTCCAGGCCGAACATCGCCGCGACGGTTGCCGTGGCCACGCCGTGCTGCCCCGCCCCCGTTTCAGCGATGATCCGCGTCTTGCCCATGCGTCTGGCAAGCAGAATCTGCCCCATCGTGTTGTTTATTTTGTGCGCGCCGGTGTGGGCGAGGTCCTCCCGCTTCAGATAGATCCTGGCTCCGCCCAGTTCTTGGGTCAGTCGCTGTGCGAAATAGAGTGACGTCGGCCTTCCTACGAATTCCCGGAGATATCCGTCCAGTTCTTCATGAAAATCCGGACGGTCCTTTGCGTCGCGGTAGGCCGCCTCCAGGTCTTCCAGTAACGGCATCAACGTTTCCGGCACATAGCGCCCGCCGTAGGGTCCGAAGTGCCCCCCGGAGTCAGGCCATGCCCTTGCGGTTTCATCTCTGTTGAGCACTATATATCCCTCATCACCTGATCGTAGAATGCCAGATAGCGGTTGCGTTCGTCCCCGTCCAGAAGCGCCATCGCCGAGCGGGGATGCTGGTTGTGCTGCCCTGTAATGTTGTACGGTACAAGGGCCCCCCACGTCAATTCCTCACGCAACTTGACGAAGTGGTCTTCCAGCAGCTTGTAGACGGGTCGAATCCTGAACTTCGGATTGCGCAGGAAGCCCAGCAGCAGTTCCAGAGGGCAATTCCCGGCGCCGCGGCCAAGCCCGTCCACCGTGGCGTCAACGCGGTTTGCGCCGAGAATCAGCGCTTCGATGGTATTGGCGAATGCCAGTTGCTGGTTGTTGTGAGCGTGAATGCCGACTTCCTTTCCCGTTTTGCTTACAGCATCCATATATTTTCGGATGAGCATGTCCACCTGCTCGCGATACAATGCCCCGAAGCTGTCGACGACACATATTGTGCCGACCGGCGTCTGGATGAGCACCTCCAGCGCCTGGTCGATCTCAACCTCCTGTACGGTTGAAATGGCCATAATGTTGCAACTGGTTTCATACCCTTTCTCGTGGGCGTCGCAGAGCATTTCAACGGTCTCGGGAATCTGCTCGACATAACAGGCCACGCGTACCATGCTGACCACGCTCTCGCTGGCCGGCAGGATGTCTTCCGCCCAGTCGCTCTTGCCCGCATCCGCCATAATGGCGAGCTTCAGGCCGGTGGTTTCAGGGTCGTGGTCGCCCGTTATCTTACGGATGTCCTCTTCGTCGCTGTGCCGGAAAGCTCCGAATTGGTCTTTGGGGAAAATCTCCTTGGAGTTCCGGTACCCAATTTCCATATAGTCGACGCCGGCGGCGACGCAGGTTTCATAGACCGCCTTCACGAAATCATCGGTGAACTGGTGATCGTTCATCAATCCGCCGTCTCGAATCGTACAATCAAGTACTTTCAATTCCGGCCGATAGGTAATCCAGGGTGCTTTCATGGAAGGAATCCTCTCCTGTTGTTAACCTTGATTCGTAAGTCTTCGGGGACGTTAATTCGAATATGTGCTTGTAAATAAAAGCGATTAAACGGCGGATTACCAGGATACACCAGGTCACTGGGCGTGAAGGGAAAAAACGTCATTCTATAGGTCGATATTGCCCCGTTTCGGAGGGTTTTATCGCGTCGCCGCGTTGCTGTCTTTTTCGGATTGAGGTTTATCATGCTGGGTTTCGATTATTCATATCCTGGTTTGCGCTCCGATACATGCCGGTGGACCGGCAACCGCCCGTCAGAGGTTCCAGCGCACCAGAAAGTAGCGGCGTTTGCCCCGGCGCACGACCAGGTATCTCCCTGCGATTCTGTCCGGTGGTTCAAGCATCATGCCCGTATCGGTGCAACGACGGCCATTGATATGGATCGCGCCGGAGCGGATATCTTCCCGCGCCTGGCGCATGGAAGATGAAATACCGCAGTCTACCAGCAGATCCACCAGACCCACACCTGAAACGCCATTGAGCGCCTGAGACGGCACGTCGCGGAACCCTTCTTCGATCTCTCGTGTACTCAGGTCTTTCAGGTTACCATAGAACAACGCGTCCGAAATCCGCCGCGCCCTCACCGTGGCGGATCTGTCATGCACGAAAGTGGTGACTTCCTCTGCCAGTACCCGCTGCGCCTCTCGCTTTTCGGGGTGTTCGTTCACTTCCGTTTCCAGATTGATGATTTCATTCTCGGGTAGAAAGGTAAACAGCTTCAGGAACTTCACCACGTCACGGTCGTCCGTATTGATCCAATGCTGGTAAAACTGGTAGGGGGTTGTCCTTCCCGGGTCGAGCCAGACGTTACCGGATGCCGTCTTGCCGAACTTGGACCCGTCGGCATTCAGCAGCAGCGGAAACGTCAGGCCATAGACCTGCCCGCCGAGCCGGCGCCGGATCAGCTCGATTCCCGCCGTTATGTTACCCCATTGATCGCTCCCGCCAATCTGGAGCTCACATCCGTGTGCCCGAAACAACTCCATGAAATCATAGGCCTGAATGACCATATAGCTGAATTCGGTGAACGAGATTCCGGTCTCCAGCCGGGAAGCCACGGACTCTTTCGCCAGCATATAACCCATGGAGAAGTGCTTGCCCGTGTCCCTCAGGAAGTCAATCGCCTTCAGTTCCGAAAGCCAACCCAGATTGCTGACAACCCGGGCGGGATTGGTCTTCGTCTCAAAATCCAGGAACCTGGCCAGCTGGTCTGTCAGTTTCCCGGTATATGATGCGATCAATTCGGGCGGATTCAACGGACGTTCTTCCTTACTGCCGCTCGGATCGCCGATCAAACCCGTACCTCCCCCGATCAGCCCGATCGCATGATGTCCGGCCAGCTGAAACCGCCTCAGTCCCAGAATGGGTATCAGGCTGCCAACGTGCAAGCTGTCTGCCGTGGGGTCGAACCCCGAATAGAGTGTGATCGGCCCCTGCGTGAGCCGAGCCCTGAAACCGTCGGGGTCTGTTTGCTGAAATACGTAACCACGGAAATTCAGATCTTTCTGGATGTCCACTGTTTTGAACTCCGGTTCATTTCTCGATATTGGTTCAGACACGCGCACTGTGGTCTACCAGCCCGTTGAAAAAGCCCATCCGGGCTACGGCCGGCCCTTGCGGTCGAAATACTGCGTTGCGCTCCCTCGCCGAATCGCTGGATGGGACTCGGTCGCGCGCCTTGTCTTCGGCCACAATGGCTCGGCCTCGCCTGCAGAGCGACTTTATCAACGGACTGCTACGGAGCGGACCGCCCGCAAAAACCCCCTGATTCTGTCGTGGTCCTTCCGGCCGGGCGCGGCCTCGACGCCGCTGCCGCAGTCTACCGCGTACGGATTCACCATTCGGACCGCATCCGCTACGTTTGACGCATCCATTCCCCCGGAGAGGATGATCCGCCCGTGTGCGGTCGCCGCCCTTGCAACCCGCCAGTCAAAGGTCTCTCCAGTGCCGCCGTACCATCCCTTTTTGGCCGTATCCAGCAGAAACGTGTCAACCGGAAAGTCGTTCAGGGAAGCAGGGTCGAATCCGTCGCTCACCCGCAATGCCCGGACAACCGGTAACGGATATCCCAGACAGTCGGCCGGCGTCTCGTCGCCGTGCAACTGTACCGCCTGAATTCCGGTCGAACGCGCGATTTCCAGAATCTCCTCCCTGGCCTTGTTCACGAAGACCCCTACCGGCGTCACGAATGGCGGCAATTGCGACACGATCTCGCTCACGCATTCCGGATCCACGTAACGCGGGCTGGGCTCATAGAAGATGAACCCCAGCGCGTCCACACCCTGTGCGGCCGCGAAAAGCGCGTCTTCCGGATTCGTAATTCCGCAAATTTTCACACAAACCATGAGTCGAGTCAACCGCCTTCCGCACCCAGCAGCGCCTTCAGCTTCCGACCGACGTCGGGATGGCGCATCAGATGTTCCCCGACCAGCACCGCATTCACGCCGGCATCCCTTAACCGGACGACATGGTCCCTGGTCTCGATACCGCTCTCGCTTACCACGACGAGTTCGTCAGGTAGATATTCAATCAGGTCGAACGTGGTTCGCAAGTCGGTTTCGAACGTCTTGAGGTCGCGGTTATTAACCCCGACAAGAGCTGCGCCGGCATCCAGAGCCCTGCTCGCTTCCTCCCTCGTGTGCACTTCCACGAGGGCGTCCAATCGTGTCTCCCTGCAGACTGTGAGCATCTCTGCCAATTCACGTTGCGAGAGCGCCGAGACAATGAGCAGAACCGCCGACGCACCGATCGTTCCGGCTTCGTGAATCTGATAAGGGTCAATCACGAAGTCTTTCCGGAGCACCGGAATTTGTACGGCTTCGCTTACGGCCTTCAGACTGGCGATGGAGCCCTGAAAATACTTCTCGTCCGTAAGCACGGAAATTCCCGCAGCGCCGTTTTTCTCGTATGCCCGGCCGATTTCAACCGGATCGAAATTCTCCCGGATCACCCCTTTTGACGGAGATGCCTTTTTTATTTCCGTAATGAGCGCGATATCCTCCCCGGCGGTCAGGCTCTCCATCAAGGAGCACGGTTTCCGAACTCGATCCGCTTGTTTCCTTATATCTTCGTGCGAAACCCGTTGTTTTGCCTCGGCCACAACGCGTCGCTTGTATGCGATGATCTCATCCAGGATTGTTGCCATCTTATCCCGCCGAAACCAGCTTGAGCTCTTCCAGCTTATCCACCGCCCGCCCGGAATCCACGGTTTCCCTGGCCAGTTCCATGGCCGCCGGCAGATCACCCGCCGCACCGCCTGCTACGATTGCGGCTGCCGCGTTCAAAAGAACGATGTCAAGCCGTGGCCCGGGCTCGCCATTCAGCACCCTGCGAAGGATCGCCGCATTGGTCTCTGCGTTGCCCCCGGCCAGATCGTCTGCCGATGCCCTCGCGATTCCCAGGTCCTCGGGCGTGATCTCATACGTGGACACGGTCCCGTCCTTCAATTCGCTCACCTGCGTTGGCCCGGTCGTGCTGATCTCATCCAGTCCGTCCAGCCCGTGTACCACAAACGCACGTTCCGACGCCAATGTTCGCAAGACCTCCGCCAGCGTGTCGGTCAGAGATCGACTGTAGACCCCGATCAGGTGTCGGGTTGCGCCTGCCGGATTGGTCAGCGGCCCCAGAGCGTTGAAAATCGTGCGCGCACCGAGCTCGCGTCTGGGTCCGATCGCATATTTCATGGCGCCGTGCAATGCCGGAGCGAACAGAAATCCGATGCCTGCCTCATCCAGACACCGCCCCATCGTCCCGGGTGACGCTTCGATGTTCACCCCCAGCTCCTTCAGAACGTCGGCGCTTCCACAGAGGCTGGATGCGGCGCGGTTGCCATGTTTGGCGACACACAGTCCCGCGCCGGCCACCACGAACGCCGCCGCCGTGGAGATATTGAAAGTTCCCGATCCGTCGCCTCCGGTTCCGCATGTATCGACTACCGTGGGGTGCCGTGTTACAACCCGCGTCGCCTTGTCCCTCATCACTTCCGCGGCGCCGGCGATCTCCTCGACTGTCTCGCCCTTGACCCGCAAAGCGACCAGGAACGCGCCGATCTGTGCGTCCGTGGCCTCTCCCGACATGATCTGGTTCATCGTCCCGATCATCCGGTCACGTGGCAGGTCCTGCCCCTCAATCAGTTTCGCAATCGCATCCTGTATCGCCATAGCCATCTCCCCGACATGCAAGCAGAGAACGGGACCGGCGTACGGTCCCCTAACAGTCCGTTGATAAAGTCGCTATGCAGGCGAGGCCGAAGACAAGGCGCGCGACCGAGTCCCATCCTGGGATTCGGCGAGGGAGCACAACGCCGTATTTCGACCGCAACGGCCGGCCGTAGTCCGGATGGGCTTTTTCAACGGGCTGCTAATTCAGCCTTCAAGAAAATTCCTCAACAGCACTTTGCCCTCGGCCGTCAATATGGATTCGGGATGAAACTGCACGCCCTCAACCGGATATTTCCTGTGCCGCAGACCCATGATTATCCCGTCGTGTGTCTGCGCGGACACCTCAAGGCAGTCCGGCAGGCTCTCCCGCTCGACAATCAGCGAATGGTAACGCGTTGCGATGAAGGGCTGAGTCATTTCACTGAAAATCGTACGTCCGTCGTGATGAATCTCAGACACCTTCCCGTGGAGAATTGCCGGGGCCCTCACGACCTTGCCGCCAAAGGCCTGTCCGATGCACTGGTGCCCGAGACAGACACCCAGCATCGGAATCCGGCCGGTAAACCGCCGGACCAGATCCACGGAGATTCCCGCCTCGTTCGGCGTGCAGGGACCGGGCGAAATCACCACCTTCTCGGGTTGGGTTGCGTCAATCCGGTCCAGTTCGATCTGATCGTTCCTGAACACTTCCATCCGGGCGCCCAACTCACCCAGATACTGAACCAGATTGTACGTGAAGGAGTCGTAATTGTCGATTACCAGGATCATGGGTCAACCAGACAAAACCGTAAACAATCCGTTGATATAGTCCCGCTGCATGCCACAGCCAGGATGGACATTTTCAAAAGGTTGCTGAGGGGCGGCGGCGTAATTTGTCGGCACTACTCCGCACCCTCCGCCAGTTCCACCGCCCTGAACAGCGCCTTCGCCTTATTAACCGTTTCCTGATGCTCGTTTTCCGGTATGGAATCGAACACGATCCCTCCGCCGGCCTGGACGTACGCTTTCCGTCCCTGCAGAACCATCGTACGTATGGCGATGCACGTATCCATATTGCCCGAAAAGTCGATATAGCCCACCGCCCCCGAGTACGGTCCGCGGCGGGTCGGCTCCAGCTCGTCGATAATCTCCATCGCGCGGATCTTGGGCGCGCCGGAAACCGTACCTGCCGGATAACAGGCATACAGCGCATCCAGTGCATCCACGCCGTCTTTGAGATGCCCCCGAACGTTCGAGACAATATGCATAACGTGAGAATAGCGCTCAATCGCCATCTGTTCTGTTACACGTACTGTATCGTAACGCGATACGCGACCCACGTCGTTACGGCCCAGATCCAGAAGCATGATATGCTCCGCGCGTTCCTTCTCATCCTCCAGCAGGTCCGTCGCGAGAGCGGAGTCCTCCTCTTCCGTAGCCCCCCTCCAGCGTGTGCCCGCAATGGGGCGCACCTGCACGACGCCATTTTCGACGCGCACCAGCAGCTCCGGCGATGCGCCGACGAGTTGCACGTCCTTGAAGTCCAGATGAAACATATATGGCGACGGATTCACCGTGCGAAGCGCCCGGTAAATGTCCAGGGACCCCACGGTAATCTCCGTCTCGAAGCGCTGAGAGAGTACAACCTGAAAGATATCGCCAGCCACGATATATTCCTTGCAGCGACGCACCTTGTCCAGAAAGACAGACCGCTCCGTGTTCGACCTGATTTCTCCCGTCCGGTTGCGCGGTGTTCCTGACGGAACACCGTTCACGGGAACCGGACCGCGCAATGCCGCTTCCAGCGCATCGACTCGCGCTTCCGCCTCCCGGTAATTCCGCTCGATATCTCCCGAGGTATGTACGTTGGATATCAAATGGATTTTCTGCCGTACGTTGTCGAAGCCAAGGAGCGTATCGTAGAAGAGTAACTCGACGTCCGGCAGGCCGTGGTCGTCGTGCGTTCGATCGGGGATGTTCTCGACCAGCCGGATTGCGTCGTAAGCCACGTAGCCGACGGCTCCGCCGGTAAACCGGGGCAGTCCCTCCAACTGGGCCGAACGGTATTTTCCCAGCAGACGCCTGAGTTCGGCAATGGGCGATCCCTCGTATACCCTCACGCCGCCCCGCTTCAGGTCCTCCACCTCTATCCGTGATTTCCACGAGCGAAACGCGAGAAACGGCTCCACGCCCAGGAAGGAATAACGACCGATCTTTTCCCCTCCTTCCACGCTCTCGAATAGAAAGCTGTACGGACTCCTTGGCCGCAGTTTCAAATAGGCGGACACCGGGGTTTCCGTATCTCCGAGGATTTCCCGTGAGATCGGAACAATTCCCCGTCCCCTGGCCAGCGTCTTCAACGTTTCCAGATCGGGTGTGTTCATGAGTTCCAACAGATCAAAAAAAAAACCGTGAGCAGATGCCCACGGCCCGGTTTCCGACTTTTCAAGCAGATTACTCGCGTGGGCAGACACAACCTTCCGGGGCCTCCCGGTAATACAACCGGTAGGAGCGATAAAAATACCCACGCCAGGAAATTCCGTTTGTGACATGGTCCGTCACGTTCGATCCTCCACAGTCCTCGGTCCTGCCCACTTCGTACCGGGTGACGAGAAAAACCGCTCCGGCAGGAGCAATCTAACTTTAAACAATCACATCGAGAGTGTCAAGGAAATTCCATATCCCGGCTCATTCGACAACTTGGATAAACAGGGCGGGCAGGACAAGATACGGAACGCATCCGGCAAAGCCCCTGCTCCGGATTCAGGTATCAACGGACACATAGCGGTATCCATTCAACCTCGTCCGACATAAAGCTGCCCTACCGGCAACACGATCGCCTCCAGCATGTTGACGTGGAGCGGCAGCGTCGCCATGGTTACCGCGGCCTGGGCCAATTCGTCCACCGTCATCATCGGCTCGTCGTCCGTGGGCGCGTCGGACTCCTGGCGGCGTTCGACCAGCGTGTTGCCCGGGTGCAGGCAGGAGCAGACGATCCCGTAGTCCCTGCCGTCAAGCGCCGTGGCATGTGTCAGTCCGGTAATTCCGAACTTGCTGGTGCTGTATGGAGCGGAATCCGGGCGGACACGCTGTGCGGAAATGCTGCCGATATTGACAATACGGCCTCCGCCCTGTTCTTTCATGATGCGAAACGCCGCCCGTGTGCAGAGAAAGGGTCCGCGCAGGTTCACCGCCATCGCCCAGTCCCAGGCTGAAGCGGAGAGCTCGTCGATTCGTCCCCCGTCAAAAGCGGCCGCGTTATTCACCAGCACATCCACCCTCCCGAAACGCTCCATCGCTTTCGCGAACACCGATTCCACCTGCGATTCGTCGGTGACATCAGCCGGAGCGACAACCGCCTCCACGCCCTCCGTCCTCATTTCTTCCGCCGCCGATTCAAGCTTTTCGACCGTTCTGGCCGTCAACACCAGGCTCGCGCCCTCTTTGGCGAACGCGCGCGCGATTCCCTTCCCGATTCCCTGATTTCCGCCGGTTACCACTGCGACTTTACCTTCGAGCTTTGACATATCTAAAGCCTCCCGGCAACCCTTCCTTAGAAGTTGTCTTAAGATTCCTGGTGAGTCCCGAGCGCGCGCGAAAATGTGTCGGTTATGAGGCGCGAGGGGCGCGCAGCGCCGACGGGCAAATTCGCCTATGAGAGGCGAGCAAGCGCAGCCTCGATCTTGTAAGACGGGTGGATTTGACCAACGCAGACCGACGCTTTTGCAGCCGCGCGAAGACCGCTGGGAATTTTAAGACAGCTTCTTAAGAAGGGACGGGAGATTGGCCTCCTGTCCCGGAAACGTGTTCCCATATTGCATTGGCGGCAGAATAGTAAGAAATTAAGGGGACAGAACACCGAAATGTCAAGTTGCGTTTGCGCGGGGTTGATTCAACCGGAGCATTGAGTATATTATTAATCTTGCACTGAAGAGGCGTTGCGCGCGAAGACCGCTGGGGTTTTGAGACAGCTTCCTGGGGGCAAAAGGCATGGATACCCCGACACACGGCCTGGTTGGCCGACTGGTTGCGCGGTCCGTATGGCCGGAGAACCGGGGGTTTGTGAATCTGGTGACCATTACCAGCATATTGCCGGACGTGGATGTGTTCTTTTCAGGTGACGCGCTCGACAGCCTGCAGACGCACCGCGGGGTGACACATTCGTTCTTTGGCGCCGCAATCGGCGCGTTCGTCGTTGCCTGGGCTGTTCGGCGTTTCATACTCAAGGACGTCCCGTTCACAAAGCTTTATGCGGTCGCTCTCACCGGCTTGTTGCTTCACATACTGTTCGACATGGTAACCTCGTACGGCACCATGGTCCTTATGCCGTTTTCCAGGTACCGGGCGTTGTTCGACGTGCTGTTTGTTATCGACCCGTACCTGGATCTGATTCTTATCGTCGGACTGGTTCTCGGGTGGAAGGTATGGCGGCCGGATGGGTACCGTCTGGGTTTGGCGGCGCTTACGGCTTATATGGTCTTCAATGTCGCCGTTTCGGGTATAACCTACCTGTATCTGGACCGCTGGGCAGCGGAACGGGGACTGACGCCTGCAGCGGCGGTTCCTGTGCCTTTTTCTCCTCTGCATCGGCGTGGAATCGTGTCTGGCGAGGAGGAATGGTACGAGGTGCCTGTGTCGTTGTTTTCAGGGGTTGCGGATTCGCCGAACGCCTACCGTTCGGCGCTTGCCGAGCCCCGTCTGGAACCCCTGTGGGAGCGGCGGGACGGGCGGATATATCGCTGGTTCGCGCGTTTTCCGGCGGTAGTCGAGTCCGGCGAAAGCGGGCGGATGTTTCTGATTCATGATCTGCGGTTCGGGATTCGGCCCGACGCGCTGGGGTGGCTGGGTTCGCTGGCCTTGCAAACGGCGCTCGATCACAATCCGAAATTTCTGAGCCGGCGGGCGTTTACACTGAGAGTTCGGCTCGACGAACGGGATCGGCTGAAGGAAGTGAAATATTCCGGAGGGGCGGTCGACCGCGATCGGAAGAATTGAGGCTAGCGCGAAACAGGCGCCGGCAGCTTTTGGACCTGTTGAACGGGCCGCGCCTCAAGCAGATTGTCCACAATTCGAAAACGGATGGGACGGGTCATCCAGACCGCGACTGGCTTGTCGTTCTGGAGTGCGGGCCTGAAAACAAACCCGTAGACGGCTTCAAGGGCGGACGCGTGAAAGATCCGGGGGCCTTTCTGAATGGAGGCCTCCTTGACTCGTCCGTCCGTTCCGACCGCGAATTTGACGAACACAACCCCTTCCATACCTAAATCGTGGGCGTCCCTTGGATAAATGGGCAGGACCTCGCGCACGAGAACGGGTTCTTTCGACACGGCCCAGAAGTCTACGGCTTCTTCGTCAAGCTTCCGGTCCATACCGCCAAGCGTGTCATCGACTTGAAGATTGGCGAGAAAGTCGATATCCGACTCCTCGTCTTCCACGGTGTCAACCACGGCCACGCCGTCCAGGTCGCCTGTGCCCAGGATGATTGCTTCGCTTTCAGGCAGCGGCGCCTGCCAGGTTTCAGGAATATCTTCGAGCGAAATAATCACCGGCGTGGCGTAGGATGGATAACTGCGAAACTCGAACCCTGGAAAGAGAAGGCATAAAAGGGAGATGAGTATCGAGGAAAGGACGACGGAAATGCCGAGATTCCTCGGATAACGGCGCTTCAGGTCTGCGTCCGGACATTTGAAACGGACCACGGTGGGGACGATCCACGGCGGCGCCGAAGGGGCCGGGTAACGGATACGCTCCCGGAGGTAACCGAGTCTCGAGCGACACATGGCTATGGAGGGCGCAGACGCCATACCGATTCCATAAGGAGACAAGCCCCGGCATGTTTGTGTACGGAACACGGCCTGGGTTTTCTTTTCTGAATGCCGGTGGCCATGCTTCCGCGGAACGCCCCGTATGAGATGTATCCGCGAGATCCATCCGATAAAATAACGCGTATTTCCAGAGGGGCGTCAAGGTCTCTCCGGGTAACGTCGGACCGTGTCCGGAGGGCGCCGGACGGGCTCCTCGCCTGTGAACGGATGCCTGAGAAAGGCGTCGGCTTCTTCGTGGACGCCCCAGACGTTTTCGTGCTTTCGCACGCGGCGGTAGTGGCGGAGCGCATTGTCCCGGTCGTTACGCAGGTCGGCCAGCTTGCCCAGTATGAGATGTGCCGGGCCAAGCAGCCAGCTCTTTTTTGTGGCTTCGGCCGTATAGAGTTCAAGTCGTTCGATTGCCGACTCCGAGTTGCCGGTGAGATAGTGGCCGAAGCCTTCAATGAAGTGCAGCTTGTTGCGCGACCACCGGTTCAGGATCCAGTTTCGTTCTTCAGCCAGGAGACGGATGGATCTTGCGGAGTCGATCAGGGCCTGGCGGTAGTTCTGCCTGCCCTGGATGGTGAGACCGAAGAGCGCGTCCAGGTAACGGATGCGGTAGTCCAGGCTGTGGGGATAGCTCAGGTGCAGGTCTGCGAAACGGCGCCGCGCGTCTTCGTAGTCCTTCTCGTAATAGAGGGCGATGTAGGCACGGCTGGAGACGGCATGCCGCTGGGTGTAGATGCCCTCACGGGCAACGCGCTCGAGGCGTTCGAGACCGCGTTTCCGGTCGCCTTCGGGGAGCGAAAGCAGACGGCTTACCATTCTGAGGAAACGGGGCTGGCGGTCGGCCACGTACTCTGCCAGGCCCAGTCCGAAATAGGCGTCCGCGAGGCCTGGATTCAGACGGATGGTTTCCTTGAGGAAGTCCCGGCATTTCAGGCCATGGAGTACGCCGTCTATGGGGCTGCCGTGGATAAGCGCCAGGCCCGCGCGCAGACCATAGGCTTTTCCGAGAAGGAAGACCATCTCCGCATCGTTGTTGTCCTTCTTGAGAGCACGTTCGGAGAGTTTGATGGCACGGCCGGTCAGGCGGTCGACAGAGTCGACAAACCGTTCGCCGTCCGCCAGAAGCATGCTTTCGTTCCAGTACGAAAGGGCCTTGCCCAGATAGCCCTCGGGGCGTTCAGGTTCGACGGCGACGAGTGAGTCGAATATGGCGTGGGAGTGGGCGTACCGCTCGTCGAGCATGTAGTCGATACCCTGGCGGACGGCGCGCTGCCTGGGGGAAAGCACGCGGGAGGCGTGGACGATACCGCAATGATCGAGAAGGAGCATCGTCCACGTCAGAATTGTAAGACAGCTTCTAAGGACCAGGCGCGGAGACATGGCGTTAATCGGCGGAGAGAATCGATGGGGCGCGGTTCCACGCAAGGCGGGTTTCGCACCAGGCGGAGACAGAGAGCAGGCGGAGTTCGGCGAAGGGTCGAGCGACGAGTTGGACGGCGGCGGGCAGTCCGTCGGACGTACAGGCGGCTGGCAGGACGGTCGTGGGAAGACCGGCGTAGCTCCAGGGGCTGTTGAAGTCAGGACTGCCGGTGGATGTCAGACCCGATGGCGCCGGCGTCGGCGTTGCAGGGGTCAGCAGTACGTCCACGCCCTCGAAGGCAGCGAGGACCTCCGACTTAAACGCAATCTGGTGCCGTCGCGCCCTGGCGTAATCGACGGCTCCGGCGGCGCGTCCCCTTTCGATGATCTCGCACAGGCCGGGCGGGAAGGCGTCCCGGCGGGCGTCGTATCGTTCCCCGTGGACGTTCGCCGCGCCGACCGCGAGCAGCAGCGCGTGATTCTCGTGTAAATCCGCAAAGGATCCTGGCATTTGCACACCGGTGAACTCGGCGCCCGCAAAGGCGAGGCGCTCAACGGCATCGTCCGTCGCCGCGCGCATGGTTTCGTCGGCGTTATCGGGGAAGTACGTGCGAATGATGCCGACGCGGGGGGGACGGGTAAGCGGTTCGACGCGGTACGTATCAACAGGAACGTCGGCGCTCAGCGGATCCATCGGATCCCGACCGGCCAGGCTCCGGAGAATGACGGCCGCGTCGGCGGCTGAACGTGTGATCGGACCGGGATGATCCAGTTCGTAACTGACGGGCACGATCCCCCGCAGGCTGATTCTGCCGAAGGTGGGTTTCAGACCCACGAGGCCGCAATACGCCGCGGGTCTGCTGATGGATCCGCCGGTCTGGGACCCCAGGGCGGCGGGACACATGCGCGCCGCGACGGCGGCGGCCGAACCGCTGCTGGAGCCGCCGGGCGTATGATCGGGGTTCCAGGGGTTCCTGGTTTCCGCCGGATCGAAACACGCAAATGGCGTGGTAACCGTTTTGCCGTGGATGACCGCGCCGGACCTGCGCAATCGGGCGACCACCGCTGCATCTTCATCCGGAACCCGGTTGTAGAGATGCCGTGCGCCGGCGGCGGTGGGCAGGCCCTCCACGTCGATGATGTCCTTTATCCCGATTGGAATCCCATGAAGGGGACCACGGTACCGGCCGCGGGCAAGTTCCTCCTGAAGAACCCGTGCGCGTTGCTCGGCGCCTTCCCTGTCGACGTGGACCCAGGCATGCAGGCGGCTGTCCAGGGCGTCGATCTGTGAGAGACAGGCTTGAAGAAGCTCCAGCGGAGAAAGACGGCCCGACCGGATTTCCTCCGCCGCCTGTGTTATGGTAAGCGTATGCGGCATGGGTCGATTGCGTCAACGATGATAAACGTGGAAGCTCAGTCTGTGTAAAGGCGTGTTGAAGATAGCGCTGATCAGGAATTCTGTCCACAAGTATCTGTCATTGCGTGAGGTTGGAATGCCCACCTTCCGGGGTCAACGGGTCGATATGGTTTCTTTCCGGGCTGTGACGGTACCGGAAGCGGCGGGAAGGCCGACTTCGTCCAGCGTATGCGCAAAACCACGCGCGGCGAATGGGGGGAGATGCTGATTCCGATGGACCGCCGCACGGAAATCTATATAAGGTATGACTCGACCGATGGACCACAAGATAATGTAAAACAGTATATTAGGGCAAACTTCCCCTTGACTGAATAAAAACATTGGCTTATCTTTCAAGTGTTCTCAACAGGCAGGCGATTGAGACAACCCTTCTTCCGGAACCCCGGGGCCGATACCCCTCCGGCCGTTCTCCGAGGTTACCGGATTCGGATATCCTCCGTTCCCCCGAAACTGCATATCCTGACATTTCGGACTGCATTTAAAAAGCCCGGAAACAGGAGACGTACCCGGCAGCCGGATTCCAGTGGCGGAATCATCTCTCCACGGCTGTCGCGTGAACCTGTTTTCCGGGCTTTTTTGTTTCGGCCGGCCGGCGGAAGAGCGCCTGCCACGGTGTTACGGGTCCGGCTGCTGCGACGACTACCTGTGATACGGTTCGCCGCGCATGATGGTAAACGCCCTGTAGATCTGTTCCAGGAGAACCAGACGGGCGATCTCGTGCGGAAAGGTAAGGGAAGAAAGCGAAAGGCGCCAGTCAGCGCGCCGGATAACCCGGGCGGCAAGGCCGGATGGACCGCCAACGACAAACGCGATTCGACCAGTTCCTTCCAGACCGATTCTGGAGATGCGCCGGGCGAGGCCATCGGAACTGCAGGACTCCCCGGCCGGGTCCAGAGCAATTATAGATGCGTTCTGCGGAACCCGTCGGAGAATACGTTCGCCTTCCTTGCAGAGGCCGTTCGGAGCGGTACCCCTCCCCGGTGTCGGTTCCTCTTTGACTTCGATATGCTCCAGGCTGGCGTATCTCCGGATGCGATCGATGTAGTCCGAGACACCAACTCTCAGATACGGCTTTCGGCATTTGCCAACCGCCAGCAGCAAGATTTGCATTGGGTTATGATAAGGACAAGATCCGATTTGCACAAGGGGCTTGTTCCATATTGCGAAAACGGGTATTATATCTGGGGAAACAAAACAGGGTTCGGATGTTAATTTGCAATTACTTAGGCCGTTGCAGCGCTTGACTTTTCCGAAGGCGCGCAGTAGATTTCGTGGCTCCCGTACCGATCGACGAGAAAGGGTGTGCGTCGTGATGCGTCTGCTGAAGATATCGCTGCCCGCTGTGTTGTGGTGCGCTGTTGCCGGCAATGCCCGGGCGGCCGTGGAGACAATGCCCGTCGAAGAACTCCGCAGAGGGATGCAGGGCATCGGCCGGACGGTCTTCCAGGGAACGCGAATTGATACGTTTCAGGTCGAGATTCTGGGTGTATTGCACAATGCGATCGGTCCACGTAGCGATCTGATTCTGGCCCGGCTGTCCGGCGGCCCCCTGTCCAATACGGGAGTGATCCTGGGGATGAGCGGCAGTCCGGTTTACGTCGATGGCAAGCTGATCGGCGCGGTATCGTATCGGGTTGGCGCTTTTGCCAAGGAACCCATCGCCGGCATTACGCCGATTGCCGCAATGGTTGATCTGTTCAACCGGCCGGCAGCACCTGAAGGCGTCAGCTCGACGGCCCGCCTGACGAAAGCCGGCGCGCGGCGACTGATCGATCTCGCGGGTATGGATGCGGCGGAGTTGACGCCGATCAGCCTTCCGATCGTGATTTCCGGTTTTGCGCCGCAGGCGGTCGAAGATTTTCGACAGGCGTTTTCGGATTTAGGATGGACGCCGGTCCAGGGGGGTGGCGGCGTGGATCCCGGCCTGCCCGCGGGTGGGTTCGAACCTGGCGCCGCCCTTGGCGTGCAGCTGGTACGGGGCGACCTCAGCGTGACGGGAATCGGAACGCTGACCCATCGGGATGGGGATCGGGTGGTCGGATTCGGGCATTCCATGATTTTTGGCGGTGCGACTGCGTTTCCGATGACGGGAGCCTATATTCACGAAGTGTTGCCCAGCCAGTCTGCGTCGTTCAAGCTGGGAGTGGCCGGGCGGACCATGGGCGCCATCGTTCAGGATCGAGCCCCCGGCATCGCCGGCACCATCGGCCTCGAAGTTGACATGATGCCCGTACAGATCAACTTGCGTTCGCCGGGCAAGGAAGCGCAGTTCCGGATGGAGGTCTTGCGAGACCGCGACCTCAGTCCGACTCTATTGCGGATCGCGGTCTTCAGCGCGATGGTTTCGTCCGAGAAGCTGACGGGCGAGGTGACGGTGAAATCCCGTGTAAGAATCGACCTGAATGGACGTCCATCGGTGGAGGCCGAGAACGTCTATGCCGGCGCATTGGGGCTGGGTAGTGCCGTACTGGGGGTCACCACGCCGTTCGCGAACCTGATCCGGAATCCGTTCCAGCCGATCAGGATCGAGCGGGTCACCTTCGACCTGGATGTGGAAGCCGAAAGGGCGCACACCGCCCACATCCAGGCTATCGGATTGCAGAAGACATCGTTCCAGCCGGGCGATACGGTGCGTGTCACGGTTTCATTGCGGCCCTACTGGGGAGGACTGCGGCAGGTCGAGGAAGCCATGGTCATTCCGAATCAAACGCCGGGCGGCCGGCTGGTTCTCAGGGTTTCCAGCGCATCCGCCCACGTGAAACAGGAGGCCAAGCGAGCGCCGGGTGAATACAGCGCCAGAAACCTGGATCATCTCATCCGCCTGCTGGGGCGCGCCGGCCGGAACAACGAAATGGTTGTTGAACTGCTGTCCGGGGCTCAGGGCGTGACGATCGAGGGACGGGAGGTGTCAAGGCTGCCGTCGTCGGTGCTCTCGGCGCTTCAATTTTCCCGCTCGTCCGATGCGGTAAAACAGGTTCGGCAGACAGTCGTGCAGAGAGCACGGATTCCAACGGACTATGTGCTGTCGGGAAGTCAGATCGTCGTACTGAACGTGAACAGGAAACCAAACGGCGTCATTTTCGCCGGGGGTGGAAGCGCTGGCGAAAAAGGGAAGTAGGTGATCCCGGGATCGCCGCCTCCGGACGCCCGGGCGTTGGGAGCCTTTCGCGGACGCGATCGGCGCTCCCTGTGCGAATGGACCGCAATCGGCCCGGCAAGGACAACCGGCGGGAACGGACGATTCGGAAGGATAGGAGATCAGGCTGTTGGATCGGGAAAACGGAAATGTGATCAACCGGATTTTGCTGATTAGCCTCTGCATCGTTCTCAACTGCCTTCCGATTTCAGCGGACGGCGTCGAGCCGATCGTGTGGCGCGACCACTCGCAGAAAGCTTTCGCCAGGGGCGAAGCCGACGGCGTCTCGATAACGAGAGAAGGCGCGGTGTTGCTGGCGCCCGAATTGCAGGCTGCGGCGAATACGGGAGAAGAATTCGTGTGGGCGCTCGCGGAGGGGCGAGGCGGTCGTCTGTATATTGCAACGGGCAATGGCGGAAAGATCTTTGCATTTGATGGCTCCGGAGAGCCCACGCTCCTCTTCGACTCTCCCGAAGTGGCCATCTTCAGTCTTGCCGTCGGAACGGACGGGACACTTTATGCCGGCTCATCACCGGACGGGATCGTATACCGGATTGTTCCGGGCAAAGAACCCGAGACGTTCTGTCGAACCGGAGACGAACACGTCTGGGCGCTGGCTGTGGACGGAAAGGGAGGCCTGTACGCAGCCACCGGCGGCAGACACGGGCGCATCCTGCGTATCTCCAAGGACGGAAAGGTTGACGAAGTCTATCAAAGCGATGACCACAATGTGGTGTCGCTGATTCGGGACGCCCACGGCCAGGTGTACGCCGGCACGGACCAGAGCGGGCTGGTCTACCGTGTCAACGCAATAGGTGAAGTGGAAGTACTGTACGACGCGTCGGAAGATGAAATCCGCGCCCTGGCGATGGGACCGGACGGAGTCCTGTTCGCGGGTGCAATGTCCAGGCGTTCCAAAGGGGGCGGAAAGGGTGGATCCCAGCAAACCGCAAAGGGCCAGGGGTCCTCTGCGTCCCAACAGGGTTCCGTGCTTTATGCGATACGTCCATCGGGTGCGACGGTGCGTCTCTGGGCGGTGGACGAGCCGATGCTTCTGGCATTACATGCGGATGATCGGAACATTACGGTGCTCACGGGAGACAAGGGGAGCATCTATCGTTTGGACCTGTCCGGCCGGGCCACGCTGCTGACCCGCCTGAAAGACTTACAACCGTGGGCGTTCTGCGGGTCCGAGTCCGGGGATTTCTGGCTGGGAACCGCGGGAGGCGGGAGAGTGTATCGGTTGGCTAAGGCGTACGCGCGCGAAGGCAGGCTGGAATCCAGGGTGAGGGATTTTCACCTCGTATCCGGATGGGGTAAGATTACCTGGGATTCACAACCCGCCCCGGATGCATCCATTCAATTCAAGACCCGTTCGGGAAACAGCGAGAAACCGGACAACACCTGGAGTGAATGGTCTTCGGTCTCCCAGGGGGGACAGATACACAGTCCGCCCGCCAGGTTCCTGCAGTATCGAGCCGAGTTGAGATCGGAGGCGGGCGAGACCACGCCCACGATTCGCGAGGTAAGTCTTGTGGGACTCCAGGAAAACATGGGCCCGCGGGTCCTCGCACTCGTCGCCTCGCCCGTTGAGGCCCAGGGAAACGGCGCTTCGCCGAAGGACACGGGAAATGGTCGAAACGCGCCGGGTAACTCGAAAGGCCTCTGGCGGATCGCATGGAAAGCGGAAGACGCGAATAACGACGCGCTGGTGTACACGTTGTACTATCGGGGTCTGCCCGAGAAGAATTGGAAACTGCTGAAGGAAGATCTCCGCACCAATTCCTACGAGTGGCATACCGAGTCCGCGCCCGAGGGGACGATGCTGGTCCGCGTGGTGGCATCGGACAGGTTGACCAATCCGGAGGAACTCGCGCTGGTTGGCGAGATGGTCAGCCAGCCGTTCGATCTTGACCACACACCGCCCTCCGTGGTGCTGCAGATACGGCCGGCGGGCGGGTCAGTACAAGTCCAGGGATCGCTGAACGACGCTGCGAGCCCGCTCTGGAGTGCGGCCTATGCGGTGAATTCAGGTGAATGGAAGGTGATCTTTCCTGTTGATCGTATTTTCGACTCCAGGACGGAGACCTTGCGTTTCGAAATCCAGGATCTGGCGGCGGGAGAATATACTGTCGTCGTACGAGCGACCGATGCGCTGGGCAACGTGGGCGTGGGCACAGCGACGATCGATCTTGAATAGGCCCGTCCACGCTTTGCGTTTCACCTTCCCGGCGATACAGGTCAGTATATGACGGATGTGGACTATATGAGGCTGGCGTTGTCGCTGGCCGAAAATGGACGCGGTCGGGTACGGGACGGCGCTCTGGTGGGTGCGGTGACGGTTCGGGACGGGCAGGTTGTTGGAAAGGGGTATTACCCTGAATCCGGAAAACCGCACGCGGAGGTATACGCGCTTGAAGGGTTGGCCGACGGAACCCCCAATGTTACGCTGTACGTGACCCTCGAACCTTGCGCCCATACCGGCCGTACGCCGCCGTGTGTCGATTTGTTGATCAAAAGAGGGGTTGCGAGGGTCGTATGCGGCATGGTGGACCCGGACCGACGGGTTTCCGGCAGAGGCATCGCCCGGTTGCGGGAGGCCGGTGTACGGGTGGAGGTTGGCGTACTAGAGGAAGAGGCGCGTCGGCTGAACGAGGCTTACGTAAAACACCGCACAACGGGCTTTCCATTCGTTACCCTGAAGCTGGCGCAGACCCTCGACGGTCGGATCGCGACGGCATCGGGCGAATCGAAATGGATTTCGTCTGGCGCATCCAGGGTAAAGGCCCACGGGCTGCGTGCTGAAGCGTCCGCGGTCCTGGTCGGTCGGGGGACTGTCGACGCGGACGATCCGGCGCTGTCGGTTCGGCACGCGGACGGTCCCGATCCGGCAAAAATCGTGCTGGACAGTCGCCTTGAGATTTCAAGAGACGCAAGGATATTCGACGGGGAGGCGCTGATTTTCGCCGCCGCGCACGGGGTTTCAAAAAAAAAATCGAAGCGATGGAGGAGCGCGGCGCGCGCGTATGGGTCTGTACCCCAAAGAATGGTAGGCCCATGCTTCGGGACGTACTTTCCCGGGCGGGCGCCGAAGGCATAACCCACGTGTTGATCGAAGGTGGGGGCACGGTGGCTGCTTCGGCGATGCGCGACCGGTTGGTCGACCGCCTGGCGGTGTTTATCGCCCCGGCGATTCTGGGAAAAGGGATTGAGTCGGTGGGCGACCTGGGAATTACAAGAATAGCCGATGCGATTCTTCTGAATGAGGTCGATGTGGATTGGACCGGCCGCGACTTGTTCTACACGGCACGGCTGAAGGGCGATGCAGTTCTGCCGCGGGCTACATAAACCGGGCGCCGGGACGGCAGCCTCGGATCCTTTGTCCGGCACTGCTCGGGTTTGTTGAGTCCACGAGGCCCGCGAAAGGATGGTCTCGATGTTTACCGGGATTGTCGAGGAAGTGGGGCTGGTGCGCGCGATTCAGAGGCGGAAGGGGTATCAGCGAACGACGGTGGAAGCGAAGCGTGTGCTGGAGGATGTCTCAATCGGCGACAGCATATCCATCGACGGCGCCTGCCACACCGTTGTCGAAGCGGAGCGCCGGTCGTTTTCGTTCGAGTCCGTCTCTGAGACCCTGGAACGGACGACTCTTGGAAGGCTGAAAACGGGAGACAGGGTAAATCTGGAACGGTCAATGAAGCTGTCGGATCGCCTGGGCGGCCATCTGGTAGCCGGTCATGTGGATGGGATGGGCAGGGTGCTGGAACGCAGGCGTTGGTCGGACAACATGGTGTTCCGGATTGGGATGCAGGCCGAACTCGCCGCGTATCTGGCCGACAAGGGATCGATCGCCGTAGACGGCATCAGTCTGACGATTGTGTCCGCCGGTGCGCGAGATTTTACAGTGACGGTCATTCCGCATACGATGGAAGCCACGACGATCGGCGAACGCCGGGTCGGCGACGCGGTCAATCTGGAGGTCGACCTGGTGGCGCGGTACCTGGAAAGGCTTATCGGACGCACGGAGAACGGAAATCTCGCGACGTTTCGGAACGTGGGGATTGGAAGCGAAAGAGAAGGGGTTTCGTGAGAATCGTGGAACCTCGACCTGTACATCTTTAACTTTTACTTCGCCGGGAGCGGCATTTCATGTCTGAGGTCGACGACGGATTCCATATCGCGTCCATCGAGGAAGCGCTGGACGACATCCGGGCGGGCAAGCTCGTGATTGTCGTGGACGATGAGGACCGTGAAAACGAGGGGGATCTGATCACGGCGGCGGAAAAGGTCACGCCCGAAATCATCAACTTCATGGCCCTTCACGGGCGCGGGCTGGTCTGCCTCCCGGCAACGCCGGAACGGTTGCAGGAGTTGGAACTGGAGATGATGGTGGGCAAGAATACCGCGTTGCATGGAACCCCTTTCACGGTCAGCATCGACGCGGTTGAGGGCACAACGACCGGGATCTCGGCGCAGGATCGTGCGGTTACAATTCAGCGATTTGCGGATCCGGACGCCCGGCCTCCCGATTTTGCCAGACCCGGCCACGTCTTTCCTTTATCCGCCCGTCCGGGAGGTGTGTTACGGCGGGCCGGGCACACGGAGGCGACTGTGGACCTGGCGCGGCTCGCGGGCCTCTATCCTGCAGGCGTCCTGTGCGAAATCCTGAATCCCGACGGGACGATGGCGCGGCTGCCGCAGCTTGTCGAAATGGCCAGGAAGTTCAGCCTGAGGATCATCACCATCCGCGATCTGATTGCGTACCGGCGCCGTTCGGAAAAGCTGGTCGAGTGTCTGGAGACGGTCCGCCTCCCCACCCGGTTCGGGGAGTTCAAGCTTCATCTCTACGATAGCGAAGTCGACAGGCGGGATCACGTGGCGCTTTCCAAGGGAACGCTGACAGCGGTAGATCCGGTATTGGTGCGGATGCACTCCGAGTGTCTCACGGGCGACACATTCGGGTCGCTGAGGTGCGACTGCTGCACGAATCTGCATTCGGCGATCGAAATGATCGAGCGGGAGGGTCGTGGCGCGGTTGTCTACATGCGCCAGGAGGGTCGCGGCATCGGCTTGCGCGCAAAGATCAATGCATACCAGCTTCAGGAAGAAGGCTATGATACGGTAGAGGCGAATCTGAAGCTCGGATTCAAGATGGACGAGCGGGATTACGGCATCGGCGCGCAGATTCTGTTGGACCTTGGCGTCAGGAAAGCCCGGTTGATCACCAACAACCCCGCCAAGCGCGTGGGGCTGGAGGCTTACGGGATCGAAATCGTGGAGCGGGTCCCCGTCAAGATTGTATCGACGCCGTGGAATATCCGGTATCTGCGTACCAAACAGAAGAAGATGGGACACATATTTGACGAAGAAGATCTGAAGTTGGCCGATGGCTCCCCGGAGGAAACGTATGGCCAGAACGATTGAAGGTGGATTGCGCGCGGATGGCAAACGATTCGGCATTGTGGTGAGTCGATTCAACAGCCTGGTCAGCAAGCAGTTGCTGGAAGGCGCCGAGGATTGCCTGAGACGACATGGAGGCGAACCGGATGATGTCGATGTGGTCCGGGTTCCGGGTTCGTTCGAGATTCCACTGGTGGCCGGGAAAATGGCGCGTAGCGGACGTTACGACGCGGTGATCTGCCTGGGCGCCGTGATTCGAGGGAGTACTCCCCACTTCGATTATGTGGCCAACGAGGTCTCCAGGGGGATCGCATCGGTCGGGCTGGAGTCGGGTGTGCCATGTCTGTTTGGCGTTCTGACAACCGATACGATCGAACAGGCGATCGAAAGGGCGGGAACCAAGGCCGGCAACAAGGGATGGGAGGTCGCCCTTGCCGCTGTCGAGATGGTAAATCTGTTGGCATCCTTGAACGAAGAAGACGCATGACGGGTTCTCGACGAAAAGCCCGTGAAGTTACGCTGCAGGCGCTGTACTGGAGCGAGAGTTCGGGAGACCCCGTACAACGGACGCTCGACGCCGTCGCGCTTCGCGCCGGGTTGACGGAGGACGCCGCCGAATTCGCCCATGCGCTTGGCCGGGAGACCTGGACGCGGAAAGAAGAGCTGAACGGTCTGGTAGAGGGGATATCCAGAAACTGGGCACTGGATCGCATCTCGAGGATCGACCGGATCCTGCTGTGGATGGCGCTTACGGAAATGCTCGCATTCGACAATATTCCGGTCAAGGTATCGATGAACGAAGCGATTGAACTCGCAAAGCGGTACAGCGTGGAGAAGGCGCCTACGTTCATCAACGGAATTCTGGATGCGCTGGTCAGGCAGAAGGGAGTCATCGAAAAACCGGTGGATTGTCGATTATCGGTGGATAACAGCTTATGATGGGCGTGATCAAAAAAGTCTTCGGGACCAAGTACGATCGGGATCTGAAGAAACTCTGGCCGACGGTCGAGAGAATCAACGGGCATTGCGAGTCTTACGCTCCCATTTCCGAAGCGAGCCTGCGCGGCAAGACGGCCGAATTCAAGCAGAGGCTGCGGGACGCGACGGCAGAATACACGGTACAGCTCGATGGGATGCGGGAGGAGTTGAAGAGCGAGGAGGAAATGGATCGCTCTTCGCTGCTGGACGAAATCTCGGAACTGGAGGGTGAAGTCAGGGAACTCGAGGCGGAAGCTCTGGAGGAAATCTTGCCGGAGGCATACGCGGTCTACAAAGAGGTTTGCCGCCGGTTCAAAACGGACGGGAAACAGTGGGAGCGCGCCGGTGAGTCCATTGTCTGGGATATGGTGCCTTACGACGTACAGCTGCTCGGCGGTATCGTGCTTCACCACGGAAAAATAGCCGAGATGGCCACCGGCGAGGGCAAGACGCTCGTCGCGGGAATGCCGCTTTATCTGAACGGATTGACGGGACGGGGCGTACATCTCGTTACGGTGAACTCCTATCTCGCAAAACGAGACGCCATGTGGCTGGGGCCCGTCTATCTCTATCTCGGGATGAGCGTGGGTATCATCCAGGATCGGTCCATGGAGGCGGACGCGTATCTCATGGAGGAGGATGGCGAGGGCGGGTACCGTCTGCGGGAGTGCGATCATCAGGAAGCCTACAGGGCGGATGTCATCTACGGCACGAAGGACCAGTTCGGGTTCGACTATCTTTACGACAACATGGCGGTACGCCCGGACGACCTGATGCAGCGCGAACATTATTTCGCGATAATCGACGAGGCCGACAGCATACTGATCGACGAAGCGAGGACGCCGCTGATTATTTCAGGAGCGGTGGCGGAGGCCGACAATCAACGGTACGATGAGATGCGGCCGCTGGTGGAGCGGTTGGTCCGTGCGCAGACGCGGGTGGTAACCGGAACGCTGAACGAAGCGGAGGAAATCCTTGAAGAGGACGAATACGAGGCGGGTATCCGGCTGCTTCAGGTTCAACGGGGGATGCCCAAGAACCGGCGGTTCATGAAATTACTCCAGGAAGAGGGGACCAAACGTCTGATCCAACGGGTTGAGGCCGACTATCTGCGTGACAAACGAATGGGCGAGATTGACGAAGACCTCTACTTCAGCGTGGACGAGAAGAGCCACGTAATCGACCTGACCGACAAGGGACGGGTTGAGATCAGCCGGAAGCCGGACGATTTCGTGCTTCAGGACCTGGATGAAGTCCTGCACGAAATCGAGGCGGACGATGCGCTTGCGCCGGACGAGAAGGCCAGAGCCCAGGATGACGCCTATCAGGACTACGCCCGGAAGAGCGAGGCGATTCACAGCGTACAACAGCTTCTGGTCGCCTATACGCTTTATGAGAAGGATGTAAGGTATATCGTGGACGGCGGCCAGGTGATTATCGTCGACGAATTCACGGGTCGTCCCCAGCCGGGTCGGCGATTTGCGGACGGTTTGCACCAGGCTCTGGAAGCGAAAGAGCGCGTCAAGGTGGAACGGGACACCCAGACGATTGCCACAATTACACTGCAGAATTACTTTCGATTGTACCACAAACTGGCGGGGATGACGGGAACTGCCGAAACCGAGGCGGCGGAACTGTTTCAGATCTACAAGCTGGACGTCGTGGTGATGCCTACGAACGAACCTGTGCGGCGGATCGATTCGGAAGACCTGATCTTCAGAACCAAACGGGAGAAGTATAACGCCATCGTGGACGAGATCGAGCGGCTGAACGACAGAAGCCTGCCTGTTCTCGTGGGTACCATCAGCGTCGAGATGTCGGAGTTGTTATCCCGCATGTTAAAGCGCAAGGGGATCAAACACTCGGTGCTCAACGCACGTCACAACCAGCAGGAAGCCCAGATCGTTGCCAGAGCCGGACAGCCGGGCGCCGTGACCATTGCCACCAATATGGCGGGTCGAGGTACGGATATCAAACTGGGCGATGGCGTGGTCAAGGCGCCGCAAGACCATCAATGCGCGCTGATACCCGGAACCAACGGCGGTCATCCGGTGTGCCCGCACCTGGAAGAATACGGTTGCCGGGATGACGTTCCTTGCGGACTGCATATCATCGGAACCGAGCGGCACGAGGCAAGACGGATAGACCGGCAGCTTCGTGGACGGGCCGGCCGGCAGGGCGACCCTGGGAATTCAAGGTTTTTCATCTCACTGGAAGACGACCTCATGCGGCTCTTCGGCTCCGAGCGGATTGCCCGGATCATGGACCGGCTGGGCGCCGAAGACGGCGAGGTGATCGAGCACCGGATGGTGACCCGATCCATCGAGCGGGCGCAGAAGCGCGTGGAAGCCCGGAATTTCGAGGTGCGGAAACATCTCCTGGAATACGACGACGTGATGAACCAGCAGCGGGAGGTCGTCTACGATCGGCGCCGCCACGCGCTGGAACAGCACAATATCTACGAGCAGATCGAGGAAGAGATGGAGGAGGTGGTGAACGCTTCGTTCGAGAGCCACCTTCCCGATGAAGGCACCCAGGAGGACTGGAATCTGGACGGGCTCTATCGCGACCTGCGCCAGATTTTCCTTCAGGTCCCGGAAGTGCCTCCCGAGGCGCTGCCCGAACTGAAGGAGGATGGATTCAGGCATGAATTGTTCGATGGAATCAGGTCTGCGTACAGGCGCCGGGAGAGCCTGATCGGCGCGGGAAGGATGCGGGACATCGAGCGAATGGTCTATCTGGGGGTAACCGATGAGAAGTGGAAGGACCACCTCAGGGAGATGGACGACCTCAAGGAAGGCATCGGCCTGCGGGGATACGGACAAAAGGACCCGCTGATCGAATACAAGCGTGAAGGGTTTCAAATGTTCGTCGATCTCCTTGACGAAATCAACCGTGAGACATTGAAGACCCTTTTTCGCATTCCGGTCGAAGAGGAACTGACAAGCCCCGGAGGCCGGCAGCCTCAGCGGGTCTCGCTCACGCACCAGGATGCCACCGGCATGGGATTCGCCCACGGCGTTGAGGCGCCGCCGATGTCGGATACCGTCGCCGCCACTTCGGAAGGGGGGCCGCCCCGACAACGTCCGATTCGGGTGCAGAAGGTGGGCAGAAACGACCCGTGTCCGTGCGGAAGCGGGAAAAAATACAAGAAGTGTCACGGTCAGGCGGGTCGGGTTCCGGCGTGAACCGCCACGCCGGTCGGGTCAGCTCCGTTCAATGAGAGACCCGGCCAATACAACGCATAGGAGCTTTCAGGCGATGAAATCCCGAGATGACCTGTTGAGTGAGGCCCGCGGCGTGATTCCGGAGATGAGCGTGCAGGAGGTTCACAATCATCTGGAAAGCGGTGCGAGCCCGGTTCTGCTGGATGTGCGCGAAATGGATGAATGGGAGTCGGGTCATCTGCGGGGAGCGGTTCACATTCCGCGAGGCCGTCTCGAAGCTGAGGCTGAATCCTCCATTCCGGACAAGTCCCGGGAAGTGGTGGTGTATTGCGCCGGCGGAGTGCGTTCGCTTCTGGCTGCGGATGCGTTGAAGGAATTGGGTTATGCGCGGGTGATTTCGATGGCCGGCGGGTACGAGGACTGGGCGGACGCCGGCCTGCCGTCGGAACAGCCGCCGGCGCCTGAAGAAGATGACGATCTGGATCGTCCCGAACTCCTGGAGGCTGAAATAGAGCACCTGGAGAAACGGATCGCGCGAAAGAAACAACAGCTGAAGCGATCCATACCATAAGAGGACCATTGCGGACATGCATTAGCAGACGCACCCGATATTGCCCGAGGCGCATTACAATTCGTAATGCGCTTTTTCTTATTCTGCGGAATTTGTCCTTGCGCCAGGAAGCCGAAGCATGTATATTGGTGCTGTTAGCACTCGATTGTTTTGAGTGCTAATTGTTGGCGAAAATATATATAATTTAATAAGTTAATGTGAGTTATATTCTCGTGAAGGAGGGGCGGATGACGGTGAAGCCTCTGGCCGACCGGGTGCTTCTCAGGCGGATTGAAGCGGACGAACAGGTTCACGGCGGCATCATCATTCCCGACACGGCCAAAGAAAAACCTCTCGAAGCCGAAGTGGTCGCGGTGGGTCCCGGGAAAGTCAATGACAAGACGGGCGATCCGATACCGGTGTCGGTAAATGCGGGCAATCGCGTTCTGATCGGCCAGTATGCGGGGAATGAGGTCGAGGTCGACGGAGAAGAACTGGTGATTGCTTCTGAAGACGACATTTTGGGTATTCTTGAATAGAGAATCCGGCGTGACATGGAAATCGTGAGTCAATCCCTTTAAGATGGGGACGGGCGATTACGAGCCGGAAATGTCGCCCATGGATCCGGATCCAACGAGCTATCATTCACTAGCGTTTACAGGAGGACAAAAATGCCAGCCAAGCAACTGAGCTACGGGATCGACGCCCGGTCAAAGGTTTTGGACGGTGTGGACATTCTGAGCAAGGCAGTCAAGGCCACGCTGGGCCCGCGCGGGCGAAATGTGGTTCTGGGCAAGAAGTGGGGTTCGCCTACCGTTACCAAAGACGGGGTAACGGTGGCCAAGGAGATCGAACTGCCGGACCCTTACGAGAATATGGGCGCTCAGATGGTGAAGGAAGTCGCCTCCAAGACCTCCGACGTGGCAGGCGACGGCACCACCACGGCAACGGTACTGGCGGAGGCCATTTACCGCGAGGGCCTCAAGAACGTAACGGCTGGCGCCAATCCCATGGATATCAAGCGGGGAATCGATCAGGGTGTGTCGGCCGTGACCTCGGCTTTGAAGAAACAGTCACAGGAAGTCACGGGTCGAAGAGAAATCGCGCAGGTGGCGACGATCTCAGCCAACAACGACAGTGGCATTGGTGACATAATTGCGGATTCCATGGAAAAGGTGGGTAAAGACGGTACGATTACGGTCGAGGAGGCCAAGTCGATAGAGACGACGCTCGACGTCGTAGAAGGCATGCAGTTCGACCGGGGATATATTTCACCGTACTTCGTGACCGACCAGGACAACATGGAAGCGGCTCTGGAAGATGCCTACCTCCTCATCTACGAGAAGAAACTGTCTAACATGAAAGACCTTCTGCCTTTGCTTGAGAAGACGGCTCAAACGGGCAGGGCGCTGCTGGTGATCGCCGAAGACGTTGAGGGTGAGGCGCTTGCAACATTTGTCGTGAACAAAGTCCGGGGGACCATTAAAGCGGCGGCGGTGAAGGCTCCCGGATACGGCGACAGACGGAACGAGATGCTTGCGGATATTGCCATTCTCACCGGCGGTAGAGTGATTTCGGAAGATCTGGGCATAAAACTGGAGAATATCCAACTCGACGATCTTGGGCAGGCCAAGCGGATCGTGATCGACAAGGACAATACGACAATCGTCGAAGGCGCCGGCGCAACCGACGACATACAGGGGCGTGTCAGCCAGATCCGCATGCAGATCGAGGAAACGACCTCGGACTACGACAGGGAAAAACTTCAGGAGCGGCTCGCAAAGCTTGCCGGCGGAGTGGCCGTGGTGAACGTCGGCGCCGCGACCGAAACCGAAATGAAGGAGAAAAAGGCGAGGGTGGAAGATGCCCTGCACGCGACCCGGGCGGCCGTGGAGGAAGGCATCGTTCCTGGTGGCGGCGTCGCCCTCGTGCGGTGTATGTCGTCGCTGGATACGGTGCGCAGCCGGGTTCGCGGAGATCAGAAAACGGGCGTGGACCTTCTGAACAAGGCGCTGGAGGCGCCGCTCAGGAAAATTGCCGATAACGCGGGCCACGAAGGCAGCCTTGTTGTGCAGCGGGTGAAGGAGGGAGATGGCGCCTTCGGGTTCAACGCGCTTACCGAAACCTACGAAGACCTGATCGAATCCGGCGTGGCGGATCCCACCAAGGTCGTGCGTTCCGCGGTTGAGAATGCGGCGAGCATCGCCGGGCTTCTGCTGACAACGGAGGCACTGGTAACGGAAGTTCCGGAAGAAGAAAAAGAGCCCCAGGGTCACGGCCACGGTCACGATCACTTTTAATGGCCGTTACATCGGGCAGCTGTTCGAAGGTCGGCCGATAACGGCCGGCCTTTTTTCGTCTGGTAAATCATCATCATATTTGCTTATATTAGCTCCAATTCCAAAAAAACAGCAACGCGACGGCGCGACCAAGATCCCCTGAAACGGGGCGTAAGGGTAGTCCAAAAGGACGTTTTTTCAGTTCACGTCCAGTGACCCGGTGTATTCTGGTAATCCGAAGCCGAATCGCCTGTATCAACTTGCATATATTCGGTTTTACGTTCCCGAAAAACTACGAATCAAGGTTAGTGCGTCGCCTTGATGTTATCGGGCAGGTTAAATGTTGAGGAGGGTTGGAGACGAAACGGCCGGTAATGCTTCGTCTGCGGCCCGAAGGGAGGTATATGGACGTTATTCAGGATTCCCCAACCGAGGAGAACGAGCAACCCGTTTCCGAATCCCCGGACGGGGAGAAGAAGGAAGAAGCCAAGGGCTCCGAAAGACGCGTGGTGTCACGGCGGCCCGCCAGGCGTACTCGGGCCGGCAGCAAAAAACCGGCAAGGACAACTCGAAGCCGGGCAGCATCGGTGGATGAAAAGAAGGAGACACCCGACGCCGACGCCCCGGAAGACGCAGATGAGTCAACCGGGAAAACAGCGGAGGTTCCTGAGAAGCGCGTGATATCCCGACGGCCCGCGAAACGGACGAGGGCATCGACAAAATCCGCGAAGCCCACGACACGCGCGAAAACGGGAGACAAGCAGCAGAATCAAACCGGGAAAGAGGCTGAAAAGACGGAGGAGCCGTCAGAAACGGCTGCTGAGGGAGCCACGCCCCCTGAGCCGGCGAACGCCAGTGAATCCGTTGTGGAGCCTGCAGCGGAGACCACGGAGGCCGCAGCGCCTTCACCACCCGATTCGGCAGCGGGCGCGCCCTCGGAAGCCACGGCTGAAAGGACGCAGGAGTCTCCCGCCAGAGGCGCTTCACAGGAACAACGCCGGACGAGACGGCGCCGACAGCCCCGTCGTCAGAACGACGGTGGGGGGGGCGCGGAAAGCCGGGAGCGGGCTGAGCGGATCCCACAGTCCGTCATGGAAATCCTGGCGGACACCTGGACTGAAGAAAAAGCCCGAAAATACCTGAGCGACGGTTTTCTGGCGACGCTTTCCACCCCGCTGGTCAGTCGGAAAAAGGTCGACGAGATAGACGAGGAAGCGTTGCGGGATCGCCTGAAGGTGGTTCGCCGCGTGCTGGCCGACGAGTGTATGGTCGAGGACGATGCATCGGATCTCATCCTGCTCGATATGGTGATAAACGCACTGGCGGACAGACTTGAGGTCTATCGGTTGACGTCCCGGGACGCCAGTCCCGAGAAGCTCGTTCACATACTCCAGCTCCGATACAATGCGGACCGGCGTCTCATCGACACCGTGACCGCATTGAAGAACGCCTAATCGGTTCGAGAGGTCGTCCCGCGGGCCGGTCGTTGATGCGGCGGCCGGGACGTTGTCCAGTCGACGTCGATTTCGTAAGCCAGGGGATCCGCGGTGCGATTGGCCCGAAAGGCATTGATGCGTTCCACGCAAGCGTCGCAACGGCCGCAGGCGGGGCGTCTGCCTTCATAGCAGGTGTGGGTCTCTGCGTAGGGCACCCCCAGGTCCAGGCCCATGCTCACGATTTCGTCTTTCCATTTCTCCACAAACGGGGTATGAACACGGTAGTCGGTCTGCCGCGTGGCGCCCAGGCACAGGGTTTTTTCCAGCATGTCGTAAAATTCGCGGCGGCAGTCCCGGTAGATCTGAAAATCGTCCCGCACTGGCGAGAGAAAGAGATCATTGCAGCCCCTCATCTCTGCCCAGGCGGCTGCTACCGTGACGAAGAGCAGGTTGCGGAAAGGCACGACGGTCAGCGTCTGTTGATCCTGTTCCGCCGTGGGAACGGGGCACCCGATTTCCGTGAGGGGATTCCCGCCGATCTGCCGGAGATCGACCTTGAAACAGCGGTGGGAGTCCGCATCGGCCAACCTGGAAAGGCTTGAGCTGAATTCGAGCTCAACAGCGTGGCGCTGGCCATAGTCGATCGAAACAGTGTGGATCTCTGAAATACCACGGTCTCGCATCCACCAGAGCAGCGTGGTGGAATCCATCCCTCCGGAGAGCAGAAGCACGGATTTCCGGGGCAGGGCGGTCATGGAGAGCGGGACCTTTTCCATATAAATGTCAAGAGGGAGCCGGAAGGCTCCCTCTTGTATTTGCGCAATCAATTCCGATTGCTAGCGATTCTCCAGGAGCTGATCCACGACCGCCGGTTCCGCGAGCGTTGACGTGTCACCGAGATCGCCGGTATCGTCGGCGGCAATTTTCCGCAGGATACGGCGCATAATCTTGCCGGACCGCGTCTTGGGCAATCCCGGCGCCCAATGGATGACGTCAGGTGTGGCGATAGGACCGATCTCTTTTCGAACCCATGCCTTCAGTTCGTCCTTCAATGCATCGATGTATTCCACGCCGACGTTCAGTGTTACATAGGCGTAGATACCCTGACCCTTGATTTCGTGGGGGAAGCCCACGACGGCGGCTTCGGCCACGCCGTCGTGAGAGACAAGGGCGGACTCGACTTCGGCGGTGCCCATGCGGTGCCCGGAGATATTGATGACGTCATCCACCCGCCCGGTGATCCAGTAATAGCCGTCTTCGTCTCTGCGGCAGCCGTCTCCGGTGAAATAGTATCCCTTGTATTGATGGAAGTACGTTTCCTCGAAACGTTTGTGGTCGCCGTAAACCGTGCGCATCTGCCCCGGCCATGGCTCCGCGATCGCCAGTACGCCGCTGACGTCGTTGCCGTCCAGTTCGGTGCCGGACTCCGGATCGAGTACGACGGGTTTTATGCCGAAGAACGGAAAGGTCGCAGAGCCGGGCTTCGTGGCCGTTGCGCCAGGAAGCGGTGTGATGAGGATGCCGCCGGTCTCGGTTTGCCACCATGTGTCGACGATCGGGCAGCGGCCTCTACCCACGTTGTTGTGGTACCATAGCCAGGCTTCCGGGTTGATCGGTTCGCCAACGGTCCCCAGAAGCTTCAGAGACGAAAGGTTGTATTTGGCCGGCCACGCTTCTCCCTCTTTTGCAACCGCCCGGATCGCCGTGGGGGCCGTATAGAACTGATTGACTTTGTATTTATCGATAACCTGCCAGTAACGCCCCGGATCCGGATACACGGGGGTGCTTTCGAACATAACCGTCGTCGCGCCGTTTGCCAACGGTCCGTAGATGATGTACGAATGTCCGGTAACCCAGCCGATGTCGGCGGCACAGAAGTAGATGTCGCCATCGTGGTAGTCGAAGATGTTCTTGTGGGTGTAGGCGGTGTAAACCATATAGCCGGCCACGTTGTGCTGCACCCCTTTGGGTTTCCCCGTCGACCCAGACGTATAAAGGATGTAAAGCGGGTCTTCGGCGTCCATTTCCTCACAGGGACAATCCGGGCTGGCGTTTTCCATCGCGTCGTGCCACCAGATGTCCCTGCCCTCCTGCATGGGGCAGGAAATGTCCGCATGTTCGCCCACCCGACGGACGACGATGCAGGTATCTACGGTTCTTCCGTCCATGCGTCCATCGGCATTCGCAATGGCGTTATCGGCAAATGCCTTGCGCTCCATCGGTCTGTCGCCCCGAAACATGCCGTCGGTCGTAATCACAACCTGGCAGGTGGAATCGACAATGCGGTCGGCAAGCGCATCCGCGGAAAAACCGCCGAAGACGATGGAGTGAACGGCGCCGATCCTGGCGCAGGCGAGCATAGCGATCGCCAGTTCGGGGATCATTGGCATGTAAATGGAAACGCGGTCTCCTTTCTTCACCCCGCGTGACTTCAGCACGTTGGCGAACTTGCAGACCTGCCGATGGAGTTCCCGGTAGGTTAGCCTGCCGTCTTCACCCGGTTCGTTGCCTTCCCAGATGATCGCAAGCTGATCCCCGCGCGTTTCGAGGTGGCGGTCCAGACAATTGTAGACAATGCTCGTCTTCGCCCCTTCGAACCATCTGATGGAAACAGGACCCTCGTCGACGTTGTAGTTATACGCGCGGACATTGTCCCATTTTCTGAACCAGTGGAAGTCTTCCGCCACGTCCGCCCAGAATGCTTCGACGTCTCTTATGGATTCCCGATACCGCCGCTGGTATTCATCGAAACTACCTACATGGGCTTGCGTGCTGAGGTCCCGGGGCGGGATATATCGTCCGCCCTGCTCGAGAGTCCGGTCTGGATATGCCGCCATTGAAAACCCCTTCTTTCGGATTAAAACAGCTTCTAAAAGCAGGTCTTGCAATTCCTAGATGGAGCGGCTATAATTATACCACATCCAAAGCGGAAGTCAAGCGGAGAAACCGGATCGAGGGCGTGGTTATTCGACTGTTTTCTTTAGTGATAATTATCGTCAACGGACTGCCAGCCTTGGATCTTTTGATCTGCCAATCCTGTCTTCGAGCGCTTTCAAGGTGTAAGTTGGCTTTGTTCCGGGCACCGGCTCCGATTTTTCGCTTTTCGGGAACCTTTCTCAATCCAGAGGGTTTAATGGGCGTTAGGCGGTTGTCTGGATTGTGGGTTATGTATACCCCATTCCCGAGGGTGTAGCAGGTGAAAGGGGGGAAAGACCATGCTTATGGTCAACACGGATAACGGAGCAGCGTCGGATGTCGATATTCTCACTGATGTTGCCAACGGCGACATCGAAGCTTATGGGAAGATTGTAAATCGTTACAGAGGAAGGCTTTACAATTTTGTATTTCGATTTGTCGGAGACCGGGAGACCGCCGAAGATATCGTTCAGGAGGCATTTCTCAGGGCTTATAGAAAGCGGAATGAATATCGGGCAATTGCGAACTTCTCCACCTGGCTGTTTACCATTGCCGGCAACCTGGCCAAAAGCGAGTTAAGACGTCGAAAACGCTGGCGGCTGTTTCCGCTTCACCGGGATGAAGAGAGCGATACGGGGATGGAATTGCCGGACGAGTCCTACCGGCCCGATCGAATTACGGAATCTTCGATCGCGGATGTGCAGATTCATCGGGCGATCATGTCTCTGTCGGAAAACTACCGGCAGGTCATCCTGCTTCGAGACGTTGAAGGGCTGTCCTACCAGGAGATTGCAGAGATCAGCCGGTGTCCGGTGGGGACGGTAAAGTCTCGCGTGAACAGGGCCCGACTGAAATTGCAGCAGAAGCTGAAAAATGAGGGAAGGGACGTGGGGCTGGCGATCTGACAGCGTTACCCCGTCTTCCGAAACACACGGGCATTCGTAAATTGAAATGGAACCATTGGAGGAGATATATGGGTAAGGGTCACATAACTTGCGGTGAGTTTGCGGCCCGATTATCGGCCTATCTCGAAGACGAGGTAGCAGGCGCAAAGAAGACGCAGATGGATCGCCACCTGGAAGAATGCCCCACCTGCGCCAGTTCGCTGGAAGGGGTCAGGGACCTTACCGGGCGGCTGGCCCGGATGTCGCGCGTACGGCCGTCCGCCGGATTCGATTTTGCATTGCGCAGCCGCCTGATGATGGAGGCGGCCCAAAAGTCCTCGTTCTGGAACAGGCTGCCGGACGTATTCGTTCCGACCATGCCAAGAGCGTTCGCAACGGCCGCGGCCGTCGTGCTGATCGCGCTTGGCATGACCACGGGGCTGGACGAGGCGCCGACAACGCGCGCGGTCACCACGGATCGTGTACACCAGATGACGCTGGTTGCGCCAGCGTCTTCAACGTTTCCTGCCGCGGACCTGCGCGGGGCGCTGAAGATGCTGCCCCGGAAAACGTACAATCCGGTTTCACAGCAAGCTTACCTGGCAGGCCGGGCGGATTCCGCAAAGGCCGCGTCAACGGTGCGCACGCGGCCGGGCAGGCACATGGCCAACGTGCGCCGGGTGTCTTTTTAGTGAAACTTTCGGGAGAGAAAGCCTACGAGAACAATGAAAGCAAAACGGTCTAAAACGCTGTGGACGGTTCCCATAGTTGTGGGAATCCTTTTGTCCGGTCCGGGTGCGACGGATTGCCGTGCCGGTAGCGTGCTCAAAGGAATCGAAGAAGAAAGAGCCGAGATTCTGGAAAAGAACCGGGCCGGCGTCGTCCGCATTCATGCTAGCTATACCCAGACAGGGGCCGTGGAAGGGCTTCAGTACGGCAAGGGATTCATGCATGGCACCGGGTTTGTTCTGGATTCGAGTGGTACCATCGTCACGGTCCTTCGTGCCGTTAAAGACGCCGAGGAAATCTGGGTAACCCTGGATACGGGGCATCGTCTCCCCGCCCGTTTCGTCGCATCGGATCCGGTTTCGGAAGTAGCAGTCATCCGGGTTGACGCCGAGGGGCTGAAACCGATTGCTATCGGGAATTCCGACAGGGTCCGCATCGGTCACTATGCGTTTATCCTGGGCAACAGTTTCGGAAACCTGACTCCTTCGATTGGGGTTGTTTACAAGGTTGACCGCGCGCAGGACCTGATACACGTTGCGGCACCGGTGCATCTCAGTTTTGGCGGCGCACCGGTATTCTGCAGTACTGGTAAGATTCTTGGCCTGGTCTGGGCGTTGCTCGATCCATTGTCCGGTATTCTGCCCGAAGGGGCTCCGGGCGCCCGAATGATGCAGGAGACAAACTTCGTATTCGTAGTACCTGTCAACCGCGCAATTCGTGTCGCCCAACGCCTTCTGGACGGTTCACAGACGGTATACGGATGGCTGGGTGTAACCGGAGAGTACGATCCCGATTATCACGGCGTCCGGGTCGATAGCATTGCGCCGAACGGCCCCGCGTCGAAGAGAGGCATTCTCCGGGGTGATCTAATCATTTCGTTCCAGGAGCATCAGGTGGAAAGCGCCGAGCATCTTAAGAGCCTCGTCCTTTCCACACCTCCGGGAACCGAGGTTCGCATTAAAATCAAGAGAGGTGAACAGCCCGACACCCCCCGTGTGGAGTTGGGCGAACTCTCGGTAGAACCTGGTCAATTCCCAGCGGCCGGTTATGACGCGCTTGCGGTCTCGTCACAGCTTAGCATGCAGGAAAGCAACCAGGCCCTGTTTCGGGAAGTGCTCCGTCTGCAGCGGGAAATGCAGTTGTTGAAGCAGCAGATGATCAAGAAACCGGTGGCTTTCCCAGGGCAATAGGCGAATACCACGTGTAACAAATAAAGCGGGCGGCCATGCTGGCCGCCCGCTTTATTTGTGTGCGCCGCATATCCTTGTCTACGAGATCATGTTTTCCTGCACAAAATTGAGCCGGAGTCTGCTGAGCGCTCTGTCTTTGAGTTGCCGAACCCGCTCCCTGCTGATCTGCAGGCGTTTGCCAATTCGTTCGAGAGGCTCCGGCTTATCCGAGTCAAGGCCGAAATACAGACTCAATATTCTCGCCTCGCGCTGGGGCAACCGGTTCAGGCATTCTCTCAACAGCTTTTTGATCCGGGCATCTTCAAACTGCTCGTCCGGGCGGGACTCCTGCGCGGGTAGCGTATCGGCGTATACTCCCGAGGAACCGTCGTGCGTGGGGCTGTCGAGCGACACGGTCGTTCGGTTGGCTTCGAGGGCACGGCGCAGCCTTCTGAGGGGCATGCCGGTTTTCTCAACCAGTTCACCCAGATCGGGAATCCGGCCCAGCGATTGCGAAAGGGCGTTTTTGGCCCTGTTGATGACGTCGAGGTCGTCGATTTGATTCACAGGGAACACAACCGGGTGTACACACCGATTAAGCGCAGACAGGATGGCCTGACGGATCCACCAGACCGCGTAAGTGATGAATTTGTGCCCACGTGCAAGATCGAATGTCCGTGTGGCTCGGATCAGGCCCAGATTGCCCTCGGCAATCAGGTCTGACAGGGGCAGTCCCCGTCCGCTGTACTCCCGGGCGATTCGGACCACAAATCTCAAGTTGGCGGTAATTAGACGGTCGAGGGCTCGACGGTTACCCTTCTGAGCGTGCGCAATCACGTCCCTTTCGTCTTCTTTGCTCAGCGGCGTGAATTTTCTGATATCCCGCAGATAGATGTCTGCGTTGCCGTCCGAAGACTTAACATTCATGTGCAATAATCCCCATATGCGACGGTGTATGCCTCAGGTACACCCGTTCATTCAACTGGAAGCCTTGTTGATGTTCACTCTGCATCGGCGGCGTCTGGCGCCGCATCGTGGAACCGAATCTGATCGACTCTAACACATGTCGATTGTATTCAAAGACAAAACTCCGCGCAACAGTCGCCTAGACTACCGGAAAACGAACTGCGCCGGACGACCAATATAACGCCCGTTTGCGCGGCCGTCAACGGAAAATTCGTCGCGTTTTGCGACAATTCGAAGATATACGACAATGTTGTCTTCGGATCGCCTGGTTCCCGTTCGGCGCCGGGAAAAAGATACAGTTCTCCGCGAACAACGGCCCCATCCTTACAACCGAACGGGCGAAAGGAATTTCCGGCAGGTCAATTCGATGGATTCGCTGTAGTTCCGCCTGCTGCTCTTTGTTGTTTGTCTTTCGTTTTTGATTCAAGCTGATGGCTGAGAGCTGAGAGCTGTTTTTGCTGCTTTTCACCGACCTAGTGATGAAAGAGCCTGATCCCGGTATTGACCATAACCATGCCGTATTCATCGGCGGCCGCGGTCACTGCATCGTCCTGTACGGAGCCGCCCGTCTGGATAACGTACTCCACGCCGGTACGGGCGGCGCGGTCGATGTTGTCGCGGAAGGGGATGTACGCGTCGGAGCCCAGCGTCACACCCTCCAGACGCCGCAGCCATTCCCGTCTGGTCGCTTCACCGAAGGGCGGCGGTGCTTTGCGGAATGAAACGCGCCACGCGCTCTGCTCTTCGGAAGTCATGTTTCCTCTGAGATAGAGTTCGATGGCGTTTATCTTTTCGGGCCGCCTCGCGCCCTTTCTGAATTCCAGACCCAATACCGCAGGGTGCTGGCGCAGAAACCAGGCTTCGGCTTTACCGGCTGCAATGTCCGTACACGCAAGGCGGTTTTGCTGGCCCGCGCCCACGCCGATGGCCTGGCCCTGCAATGCGAAGCAGATGGAGTTTGACTGGGTGAACTTGAGCGTTATTGTGGCCACCAGCATATCTCGAGCCTTTTCCGCGGAGACTTCCTTTCGCCGTGTAACCACGTTTTTCAGGATCTCCGGACCAGCGATCAGGTCGTTGGATTGCTGTTCAAAGGTGAGTCCGAATACCTCCCGTCGTTCCGTATCCCGGGGCATGTAATCCGGATCGATTTGAAGGACCGGGTAGGCGCCCCCTTTTTTCTGTTTTAATATTTCCAGGGCTTCAGGACGATATCCCGGCGCAATAACACCGTCGGACACCTCGCGGCGAAGGAGTCTGGCCGTGGCGACGTCAACCGTGTCGCTCAGGGCCGCCCAATCGCCATACGAAGAAAGCCGGTCGGCCCCCCGGGCGCGGGCGTACGCCACGGCCAGGGGCGAAAGGTCCATGTCCTGGACAAAATACGCTTTTTTCAGGTCGTCGTTCAAAGGCTCGGCAACCGCGGCTCCAGCGGGACTGAGGTGTTTGAAGGAGGCGGCGGCGGGTGTATCCAGCGCCTCCCTCAGTTCCTTCACCAGTTGCCAGGAATTTAGCGCGTCGAGCAGGTTTATATAGCCGGGTGCTCCGTTCAGGACGTTGAAGGGAAGCGGCCCGTGCGGGTTGAGTATTCTTGCGGATATCTGGTGCGGGTTGCAGCCGTATTTCAGGGCGAGTTCAGCCATGGCGCATGTCCTTGAAAGTCCACGGTATTCCTCGAAATCTCGAGCAGGGGAGCGTCAGGTTCTCTAACCCAACACGCCGTCGGCAAACAGCGAACCCAGATCGGTTTCGCCCTGCCATTCGCGAAGCGCGGGGTTCTCCGTGCTGAGGACCATGTCGGTGGCGCCGGATTCGGTCCTGGAAAAACAGATGACCTGGTTGCCTTCCGCCAGGCTCACAATAATGGGTGAGTGGGTGGTCAGGAGGATCTGCACATCTTCAATGGATGAGAGCGCCAGAAAAACCGTCTCCACGGCCCGGGGATGGATCCCGTTTTCGGGTTCCTCAACGAGATACACGCCTCCGAAATCAGACAGGTATGCAGGGAGAGTAAGCGCCATAAGGCGGAGGGTGCCGTCTGAAATTGTCCAGGAGGGCGCTTCCAGTCCGTTTCGATCCTGGAAAATCAGATAACAGTGACGATCCTCGCTGCGTTCGACTGTGCGGATGGATTTCAGGTCGGGCAGGACAGATTGCAGGGATGTGACCCAGGCCGCGAATCGGTCGGGCGCATTGGACTGCAGTGAGGAGACGACCCAGGGAAGATTGGAACCGTCTGGCTGAAACGCGGCGGGACGACCGGGCGGGCTGGGACGACGCATGCTGGCGCTGTTCAGTACCAGGCGCTGGATTCCTTTGTTTAGTACGCCTTTCAGCCAGGTTGCTACCGGATATCGGGTTTCATCTTCGGGCAGATTGGCCAGAGCGGACCGCCGGGGACCCAGCCTGAAAGAGTGGTCCCATCCCGTGCCGGTTTCGTAGTAGAAGTTGTCGTTGCTCCCGTGAACCTTGTGTACGATGGTCCTGGCGCCTCTCAGACGGGGCAGGGCGAGCGTGTCCGGCATGGGGCGGTCCATGGGGAAGAGCGTCTGCTGTTCGCACTCAGGATCGCTCCGTGAGTCGTTCGGAAGAAGCAGAACACGTTCGGCGAGGATGGCGGTCTCATCGGTATCGGGTGTCGTCCCGATGGTAACTTCGTACCGGCATCGAACGTATTGGCGGTTTTCGAAGAGGTCAGCCTTCTGCGATGGTATGCTCAGTTCGATGGCGACTTCGAGAGGGTCGAACGTGCGACGCCAGACAAGATCACGCAGGTCCGCGGCGCGTCTACCCACGGCCTCCTCCAAACCATTGGAAACGAGGTCGCCGAGGAAAGCGATAGCGTCAAGAAGGGTCGTTTTTCCGCTCGCATTGGGTCCAACCAGAATGTGGAACGCATCCAGCGGTCGGCTGATGTAGCGCAGACAGCCGTAGCGGAGGGCTTCAATCTTGCGAATCATGTCAGCCTGCCGTGGGTCAGGTTAACTCGTTGTTTCTCGTTTCCGGTTTCATAGCGGCGTTTGCCAGATGGCTTTACCAACGAAAAACGGTCCCAGAGATTGTACGTACTGCGCCGTCTGCCGGGTCTTTCGCATTTCCTGCACAACGTGTGAGAGAGGATGCAGCTCGGGGCCGAGCAGGCCGATGACGAAGTCGTTGTCGCTGCGGTCCAGGCCATAACAGGCCAGGCGGATGTCCTGTGCAAAACCGGCCTCGGCGTAGGCCCTCCCGATTCTGGCGTGTTCACCCAGAATCCCGCGTAGATCCTCACCACTTAGCAGCCCGAACTCAGGCTTGCGCCGCAACGGATACCACACGGCCCAGGGCCAGTCCGGGTTCAGGACCTTGCGGCGCGGCTTTCGCAGCAGCGTTTCTTCAAGATCGGGTTCGTACCCGTGGGCGTAGGTTCTCCCGAACATGGTAAGGTCAGGATTTCGATGGAGTTCAGCGAAGGAACGGGTGTTCATCAATGAGCGGATTTCCCCCACGAACGCGTCTGGAGATTCGGACAGTGTGAGAACCCCGACGCCGGATGGATTGTTCACGTCCACGTAAAGGACGGCGTCGACCCCGGATTCAGCGAGTGCGTCCGCAAGGGTGTCCGTGCGAGTACAGTTTTCGAAGACGTGCAACTGCATAAACAGCCGCCGGTTGCTGGCCTGTATCTGTCCATTGATGGATTTGCCCTTTTCACGCAGATCCAGGTTTTGTTCTTTGGAAGTAGAATGCATCGGGAGATTCCGTCTGACGTGAAAATGAGTCTGCAAATGGCCGCGCGTTTTCTCAATATACCACGCATCGGTGCTGTTTCAAGCGAAAGACGTGCGCGCCGTGAAATTGATGGTGCGGAGTCAGTTCTCCAGCCTTGAGAGAGACTCCATAACCGTAGGTTGAAGACCGGCTTCGATGTCCTTTCGACGCAGGGAATGGAATTCGCCCAGGACGGCGTTGGACCTGGCGAGGATGTCGATGCGTGCTGCGTACAGGTTCACCTTGTCACCAGGCAGTGCCCATAGGGCGACGTCGTCCGAAAGGGTATCCAGGTATGCCCGCGCGCCGCAGCAGCCCAGGCTGAGAGCAGCCCGTCCGCTCTTGACGGCATGGGGAACCACGGCGCACGCCGGTCTTCCCATTGCGGGCGGAACGGCGGGTTCCACCTGCTGGACGGCTTCGGTAATGATCAGGCTCTGCCCGGAATGCGCGAAGAGCAGTACCACGGTCGGTTCGAGTGGCGTTTTGTCCAGCGGGGCGTAAATTACATGCTTCGTTTCGTTTTCCAGCACCGGGATCTCCTGGACGTCCTGTTCACGAACGTAATCCATTCCGGACATGGTCTTCAGGACGTCGCCCAACTCGGCTTCGTACGAAGCAGGAGGGTTGGCCATATTGTGCGTGTACACGCCGATGGCGCACAGTTCGTGGTGGGAGGTCCGGGTGGCAAAGGGACCCTTTACTGCCTCCTGCCAGAACAGACAGCCGGCGGGCGCCCGACCGTCGTATTCGGGTACGCCCTCGGGCACTTCGTTCGATATGCTGACGGCAATGGGAGGCAGGGCAAGGCTGAGTGATTTCTGCAGTGCGCCGGCAATGGCTGTATAGGAGTTCATGGAGTCCCGCCTTTCTGTGTGGGTTTCGGAACGGCCGTTTTTCCCTCTCCGTGCCTACTGCGTCGAGGCCGTCGAGCGACTTTTTCTTAGTGCGTATACGAGCAGGACGATGCCCAGGATGATGAGTGGGACGCTGAGCCATTGTCCAACACTGAGGGGGAAGCCGTGGCCGTAAGCGGCCTGGCGGACTTTGACGAATTCGACGACCACCCGGAATGAGAATACCGATACGAGGAACAGGCCGAGAAGCAATCCCGGCGGTGTCCGGGCCCGTTGTCTTGAGTACGCGGCATAAAGGAGGAGGAAGATCAGCCCGTAGGCGAAGGATTCGTAGAGTTGCGCCGGATGCCTTGGGACGGCATCCACGTGCGAAAAGACGATCGCCCAGGGCAGAGTGGTCGCGGTGCCGTATATTTCGGAATTGAAGAAGTTACCAATACGGATGAAGAACCCGCCCAGGGCAACCGTAACGACAATGCGGTCGAGGATCCAGAGGTACGACTGATCCGGCCGGTTTCGGGCGTACAGATAAAGCGCAGCAAAGATGCCGATGGCCGCGCCGTGGCTGGCAAGGCCTCCTCGCCAGATCTTGAAGATCTCAATGGGGTTTGTCAGGTAGAATACGGGATCGTAAAACAGGCAGTGTCCCAGCCGCGCGCCAATGAGGGTGCCGAGAACCATATGGTTCACCAGGCTGTCCAGGTCCTTTGCAGACTTCTCTTCGAGCCGGAACATACGGCGCACAATGAAGAAGCCGAGGACGAAAGTGACCAGAAAACACAAGCTGTACCAGCGCAGGACAACCGGTCCGATGCGGAAGATTTCGGGATCCGCACTCCAATGGATCTGGGCGATTCCGAACATAAGAAACCGGTCTATGGACTTTTCGGCGGGGCGGGATCATATCCGCCGGGATGGTAGGGATGACATTTGAGAATTCGTGAGACCGATAGAAACAGGGCGACCGGAAAGGAATGTTGCCGAAAGCAGTCACGGGCGTACCGGGAGCACGTGGGATGAAACCGGCACCCGCTGCCGGGACCGAAAACGACCTGAAAAAAAGGCGAGACAAGCAATCGGTAGAACCGGAGGAGGACAATCGTTAAACCGGTCAGAATGCGGTCGACGGCAGAAAGCATGTTTCGGCGAACTTTCGGGCAAGAGTCGGGAGTTGGTTATATTTGCGAATGACGAGATGTTTTTTAGAAGCTGTTTTAAAATTACCGGTGAGTTCCCGAGCGCGAGCGAAAAAGTGGCGGTCAAGGCGGGCAAATCCGCCCATATTTGTCTATACGGGTGGGTTTGACCAACGCCGACCGGTGCTTTTGCAGCCGCGCGAAGACCGCTGGGAATTTTAAAACAGCTTCTTAGCCCATATTGGCAACAAAAGATAGCAAAATGGAGCAATCACCGAAAGGAGAATTCATGGCGGAAGAGACGATCTTCAGCAAGATTATCCGGAAGGAGATACCTTCGGAAATGACCTACCAGGATGAACTGGTCACGGCGTTTCGAGACATCAACCCGCAGGCGCCGACTCACATTCTAATCGTCCCCAATAAGGTGATTCAAACTGCCAGTGATGTATCGTGCGAAGACGAGGCCGCGCTCGGCCGTCTGTTTACCGTGGCGGCCCGGCTCGCGGAACAGGAAGGGCTTTCCGGAGACGGGTACCGGTTGATCGTGAACTGCGGGAAACACGGGGGCCAGGAGGTCTACCATCTGCATATGCACCTGCTCGGCGGACGGCCGCTCGGGCCCATGCTCACTCTGCGGCAATAACCGCAGACCGCGGACCGGCGGGAAGGGATTGACGCCCGGACGGCGTTCTCCATCTGGCGAGGCCGTCAGAGCGGCGCGCTTCCATTGGCTCGCGGTTTCTAATGCTCACTGATCGGGCCACTTGTAGGCCGCTTTTGCGTTCTTCCAGAATACCTTCTCGACGGCCTCTTCTCCTATGGCCTTGAAGTACTCCATAGGGATGCGCTGTACAGTTTTGTAATCTGCGCCGTGTTCGCATACGGGCCAGTTGCTGGCGTAAATGAGCCTGTCCACGCCGAGTATTTCCCAAAGGTGGTCCAGGGTAGGCGCGTAGTAGATCAACTCGGGCGGCGCAGGTTTCTCCCGGGCGGTTTCAACCAGGCCGGACACCTTGCAGAAGATGTTCGGGTACCGTGAGACCTTGTGCAGGCCGTCGATCCATTCGGGGTCCGGCGTCTTGCCGTCAATGGGTACATGGATTACGTGATTGAGTACGATGCGCAAGTCCGGCAGCCTCTCGGCAATTCGGACGGCGGAGTGCAGTTGCTCGACGTCGATGAGAAGGTCGAGCGACAGGTCGTTCCTCGCGAGCGACTCGAGCCTGGAAAACAGCGAGTCGCTGACGGATTGAACCTCGTTCCTGTGAAGGCGGATACCCCGGAAGAGGGGATTTCCAGCCAGGCTCGCGAGGTGTTTCTCAAAGTCGTCCGATTCCGGGTCAAGATTGCCGACGAAGCCGACAATGAAGGCCTCCGTTGCAGCCAGATCGAGGATCCAGCGGTTGTCTTCAACCCATTCACTGGCTTCCACGACCACAGTACCGGTCACTCCCTCGGAAACGGCGACGGCTTTATAGTCTTCAGGAAGCACACGGCGATAGAGCAGCGTGTTGTCCTGAGGCGGCCAGGGCACTCCGTCCGGGCGGTAGGGATCGTAGAAATGGGTGTGGGTGTCGATGATCATCTGCGCGCTCCTCGTGTCTGTCCGATGCTGAAATCTTGACAGAGAGAGTGGATTGAGTATTTTCTATGGAGCTGTCTGAACTTGACTATGCAGAAAGACGCGGCTATGACCAGGGGAAAAGGACGGTTTTCGTCCACCAAGACATTTCACAATCTGCCGTGTTCGCACCGACAGGCGCATCACGACGGGCACTGTCAGTTTATCCACGGTTACAACCGGGATATTACGTTCCATTTTACGTGCGACGAACTGGATGAGAATCACTTTGTGGTGGATTTCGGAAAGCTCAAGGACCTGAAGGCCTGGCTGGATCACATGTTCGACCACACGATGCTGATCAACGAAAACGACCCCGAACGTGAACTGTTCGAGGAAATGCACCGCAGGGGGATTGTGGACCTGCGCGTGATTCCCAACGTCGGAATGGAGGCCTCCTCCAAATTTGCGTTCGACTACGCAGATCGAATGATACGCGAGACGACGAACGGACGTTGCTGGGTCTACAGGGTGGAGACGAGGGAGAATATGAACAATTCAGGGGTCTACGAGATTGTAGATTAGCGAAAGGCGTGAACGCGTGGTCGTAACGAGCGACCGTTTATTGTGATTTGTATCCGTCAGTCCCGGTGCCGCAACCAGAGTCGTACATAGTGCCGCCGAAGTGCAGGGTCGGCATCGTCCTCGAACGCGGTGCGATTGTGAAGTATCCAGCGGTTGTTCGTAAACAGCATCTGTCCGGGTTGCAGATTGAACTCCACCCTGAAATCCGCGCGGCGAAGCAACGTTTCCACAATTTCCAGTGCGCTGCTCTGATCGGCGGTCAGCGGTTCGCCGGCGCACTCGTGACCCACCTGGATGTAATAGTACAGGTATCGGAGCGTCAATTCACCCCCGCTCCACTGAAAAACCGGAAAATGAGACGTCGGTGACTCCCCGGCCCTGAACTGTCCTCGACGATCGAAATAGAATCGCTGATAGAGGGTTTCGAGGGCATCGGGGTGATTCTCCAGAAGTTCATTATGGAGGGCGCAGCCGCTGACAAGCTGACTCTGGCCGCCTGATTTCGCCGTGCGCAGACAGAGCAGTCCCACAATGTCGGGCAGCGGTTCGCCGAAGGCATTGTCGTTGTGAAACGTACTCTCCGCGTTGGTCACCGAAAACCTGGCTCCCTGTGTCACATTCTCGCCCGTATCCCGGACGTCGTACAATAACGTCCCCTCTATATTCTGCTCCATTGGCGTGCCGAGGTGCTGGCCAGTCATCCAGTACATCAACTGCGCTTCTTCAATATCATATCCATCGATCGGCACGCGATTGACGATGGCAAATCCACGCCCCGATCTGAGAGCGTCAAGTACCGGTTGAAGGTATTCGCCGCCGTTGTTGGACGACATGGCCTGGCGGGAAATCTCCGTAATGGGCAGGTCACGACCCCGCACTTCGCGTATGATGCGCTCGGTGTTGGAGAGAAAATCATCGGACAGCGTATAGTGCCAGGTTGCGGAATCATCGATGCTACCTGTCCGCCACGCCCGCTTCTCGGAAACGCTTTCGGTCAACATCTGCGAATCATCCATTGTCTCGTCTCGTCACTCCGCGTCGCCTCCGATAGTGTTCCCGGTTTCCGCTGCCAATGGAGGGTGTCAATTGTACCGGGCGGCTGCGCTGTTAATCCGTGATCGGGAAAAGATAAGATCTAGCCCGCCTCAGAGCAAGACATGGATGGGACGGTCATTCCAGTACAGACCCAGACCGGGGCTGTTCGCGACACACCCACTAGGGCACGGGCGCGACGAAGGAAGGGCAATTGATGGCCCGGGTAAGAAAAACCGTGCTGATTACCGGTGCGACGGATGGTATCGGCCGAGCGCTTGCCGAAATCTATCGCGGGCGTGGTGAGCGGCTGGTGCTGGTGGGCAGGCGCGCGCTGGATTCGTTTGAATGCGGGCTCTACAGCGACAAGACGTATTGCGAGGCGGACTTGTCGGAGGCGGATTGCGCGGAAAGAGTGTGTTCGTTTCTGAGATCGCGGAGAATTGATGCATTGGATCTGGCAATTCAGAATGCGGCGACGGGATACTACGGTTCCGTCGCCAATCAGACCGAAGCAGACATTCGAACAATCCTGGCCGTCAATCTTCTGGCGCCGTTGCGTCTGACCCATGCGCTTGTACCATTTGTGAACAATGTGCGGGGCAAACACGTACTCATTGGCTCCATCGCCCACGCATTCCCGTGTCCCGAATTCGCAGTGTATGCGGCGACCAAGGAGGCGCTCGATGTCTTCGGGCGCAATCTGCGCGCAGAGGGCGATGTGACCGTCCAGGTCATACACCCGGGGGCGACGCAAACGGGCATTCATCGAAAGTCAGGATGGCAGGACGAGGAATCCAGACCCTTCCCGCCGGCGGAACGCGTCGCCCGGCGGATCGCGCGGGCGATCGACGGGCGACGATCCGTCGTGACAATCGGCTTGAGAAACAGTTCCCTGAGGTTCTGCGGGCGTTATTGCGAAGGCGCAATCGAAGCCCTGATGCGATGGCGGGCGAGATGAAACACGCGGTCATAACCGGGGCGGCGAATGGAATCGGCGAGGCGCTCGCACGCAGGCTCGTTCGCGCGGAATATTCCGTGACCGGTGTGGACGTGGACGCGAAACGCGCCGCCGATCTCCAGCCGGAAATGGGGGCCAGGTTTGTGTTGGCCGATTTGAGTACGGATGCTGGCATTGCGCGTGTTCACGATGAACTGGGCTCGATGGATCCGATCGACGTCCTGGTACACAACGCGGGTATCAACGCCGTGGGGCGGTTTCCCCGCGTGGGATTGAAGGATCAGGAGAAGGTGGTCGCGGTAAACTTCCAGGCGCCCCTGTTGTTGACGGCGAGGTTGCTGGAGGCCGACCGCATTGTCTCCGGCGGGTCCCTGGTTTTCATTTCGTCACTCTCGCACTACGTATGCTATCCTGGCGCCGCGGCGTACGCGGCAACCAAGAGCGGGCTGGCGTCGTACGCGCGAAGTCTCTCGGTTGCGCTCGCTCCGCGTGACATACACGTCATGACGGTCTTTCCGGGACCGACACGCACCGCCCATGCCCGTCGGTACAGCCCTGATAACTCGCGGGAGGAAAAACGCATGCCGCCGGAAACGTTGGCAGATGCCATCCATCGGGGCATCGGGAAGAGAAGGCGTCTGCTTGTCCCGGGTTTCGGAAACCGTACGGCGGCTGTTCTGGGTACCCTGTTTCCACGCGTTGTAGAACGGGTGATGCGGCGGGCGATGCTCGGAAAAAACTAAGAAGCTGTTTTAAAATTACCGGTGAGTTCCCGAGAGCGAGCGAAAAAGTGGCGGTTAAGAGGCACGAGGGGCGCGCAGCGCCGACGGGTGAAGCCGGCTATGAGAGGCGAGCAAGCGCAGCCTCGCCCTCCCGCCGTGCTTCCTGCTATTGTGCGGTGATCGCCACCGAAATGGGCGCGAATTCTTCTTCCTCCTCGCCGTCGTGGAGAATGGAAAGCGTTATGGTGGTCGTGCCGGCCTTTTTGCCGATGAGTCTGAACGCCCAGTATTCGGGCGCTGCGGGCGGATCGATGGCAAGCAACGAGGTGTCGGCCACCGCGATGCCCAGCGTGTGATCGGGCGCTTCCGGCTGGAACTCCACGTCGTCTTCGTCAAAGAAGAACGTCGCGATGTGGTCGGTTGTGTCACCAACGGCGACCGACAGCGCATCGCCGGCTGTGCCTTCTCCCGCCACGGGCGCCTCTACCAGCACTTCACCGCTGTCTTCTTCCTTAAGCCGCAAGCCCGCGGGTTCGCCGTGCTGGCCCTCCTGTGACTCCACGTGTACGGGAATGGGTTGGGTGCTGAAATCCGTGTGTCCATCGTGTTCGACCTTCAACACGATGGTGGTTTCGCCCCCCTTCAAGCCGCGCAGGTGAAACTCGAATAAACCTTCGTCACCCTCGTCCTGGACGACTTCGACGACGTCGGGGTCGGCGATGGTCCAGCCGAACGTGAATTCGGGATAGTCCGGCGGATCTATTTCATCGCCGTGTTCGTCCAGAAACATGATGCGCCAGTGGGGCGTCATGCCGATCGGCGCCATGAGTTCCGAAACCCGACCTTCGCCAGAGTCGATTTCGCCCTGGAAGTAACGGAAGAATCGAACGCCGGATTCGATAATGACGAGCCCTTCCGCCTCGAACTCTCCTCCCACGTGTACCGGCAGCGGCACCGTGGTGAAGTCGATGTGACCTTCGTGCGCAATCTGAAGCTTGATGGTGGTTTCGCCATCTTCGAGGCCGCGCAGGGCGAAGACGAATTTGCCCACCTCGGCCGCGTCCTGGACGACTTCCACAATATCCTTATCTGCGATTTCCCACGTGAAACTGAAACCCTCGCCAGTGGGGGGCGCCATTTCGTTTCCGTCTTTGTCAAGGAAGCGAATGCTCCACTTGCTGGTGACTTCGCCATGGGCGACGTCCAAAGCTTCCGCACGACCATCGCCCGAGTCGATCCTGCCCTGGAAATATCGGAAGAACCGCTGGCCGGAGTCGAGGAGGACGAGGCCTTCAGCTTCATAATGTTCTTCCTGTTGCGTAATGGGGTCTTCTTTTCCACAACCGGACGCGAACACGGCAAGAACCGCCGCCGTTGCAATCAATCGATTGGTTGTTTTCATCTTCAGCATGCTGAACATTAATGTTCTCCTGTGTACCGGAATCTCACTTCGCCCCGATTCTCGCGTGAGCATCCGCCGGCGCGGTAAAGGAACTGCGGATTTGCCGGCATGCTGGCGATAAGTGCCAAATCGCCGGGCTGATTTTCCGCCATTGCGGATGTAGCCTAACCCGGTGAGGGGCGGGACGGCGCAATACGCGGTCCCGAGAGTCTATCCGCGAGCAGAACCGATCCACATTTCTGCATGCGGAATCGAGCCAGGGCCGACCTGGAACGACCTGTTTGAAAAAACCTGGAAATACGGAAGACGTGTCAGGAAGACACGCCAGTGTTCTGTCCAGGAATTAAGTTGCCTGAATTCGACAGCTGAGTCGTCCGGCTCGCATCCTTCTACAGGCTCAGAAACCAGCGCCGGAGCGCAGGCGACCTGCGTAAGGTCGTCGAGCGAGGGGAACGCAGCGATACGGGATGAATCGGCTGTCGAATTGTGAGGAATTTCCGGGACAGGACACCAGGATGGATCAGGACACGGGAGGTGCGCGTCCGTCCGGCAGAAGGAGAGAAGAGAGAGGGGAACGAAACGAGAAAAACCCTTGCCTGAAATACAGAAAGCATAGTTGCAAGACCAGTACTGCAGGCAGATTAATGCTCAGGTTGTTGAACCAGGCGCAGACAGTACATTGCTGATCGTGATCGTGAACGTGTCCGGGGAAGGCGGCAAGTAGAAAACACACCAGGTAGCCCGTGAATATCGCCAGCGCGAAAACGACAACAGGGCGACTCCGTCTGTAGGAAAAAAACATCCCTACCGTCTCCGGAAGAGTACAGGACTTACCGGGATCCATCCCGAAAATATACCGGAAACGGACGGCTCCGTCAAGAGAACGGAGGGCGGAAAGCAGCCGGATTTTCGACTGCGCGTCAGGTCAGTGCCGATCGTTATTTGACCAGGAGCATGCGGTTGATTAGTACGCCGCCTGGATGCCCGAGTCGATAGAAATAGACGCCACTGGAGACGAAGCTTCCGAACCCGTCCCTTCCGTCCCACAGGACCTCGTACCGGCCCTGGCTCTGATGATCCTGTACCAGAACCCGGACCTGCTGGCCCAGCAGGTTGTAAATCGTGAGGTTGACCTGCCCGGGCTCCGGGAGCCGGTAGGTAATCAGGGTGGAAGGATTGAACGGGTTGGGTGTGTTCGGGTAGAGCGCCAGGGTCTCCGGAGCGAGCAGTTGTTCCGCCTTGACGCGGGCGACGCCACCCACCGGCAGGAGGAGCGTGATTTCCCGCCCGCTGTTGATCGGGACGCTCTCCCATCTGGAGATCGTATTGCCCGCGATATCCACCGCACGAACCGCGTAGTAGCCCGAGACGCTTTGGCGACCTTCAGATCGGATTTCTATTGTGGCGCCGCCATCGGCGTCGGTTGTGCCTTTCCACCGGTAGTCCCTCGCGCGGCCGGAGACGGAACGTGAGAATTCAACCCGTACGTTCGGTATTGGCCCGCCGTCCCGCGTCAGGAACACGTGCGCGACAGAGCGGTTCGCGACGTTCGACTCGTCCGCATGTTTCGGCTGCCCGGTGGTAATCCGGCCCTGCCCACCTTCCGGATATGCCGCCGCCGTGATGCGGCCGCCGAGGCCTTCCCTGATGAAGTTGGCCAGCGCCTGCTGGTAGGTTACGTCCAGACGCGTGAAGCGGGCGCCCCGATAGGGATACTGGTCACCGCCCCTGGCGAGGAAGTCAACTGTTGCCACGTGAATGTCCGGCGCGCCGGATACGACGTTTCCGTTTCTGACGATGCCGGCGCCGTTGTCCAGAGTGATCGCCACGATACGGCTGCCGCCTCTTGTCACGCTCCCACTCTCATCCAGTTCCTGAGCGGAGCCATCGGGATTCCAGACCATCGTGAAGCCCGAAATCTGGGCGAACCGGCCAGAGGTGCGTTCTGCCTTCGAGACCGCGTTCTCCATGATTTCCCTGAATTGCGCTGCGGGAACGGCGGGCACGACGGTGACGAAGTTGGGGAACGGCAGCATGTCGAAGGTCGTGAGTTCAGATATCGCCCCGACGGGAATTTCGCTGGCGTTGCGAATTCCCCCTCCGTTCACGATGCCCACTTGTGGAACGGGGACGCCGAACGCCGACGCAAGCTGTGCGCTCTGCCATCGGAGGGCGTCGGCCACCAGGTTGCCTTCGTTGGTCTCCCTGGTCCGAATTCTGCTTCTTACGCCGTCGAGTACAACTTCCGACGTTCCCACCTGATTTGAAGCCAGGGAGGCAAGGGCATCGCTGACCGGGCGGACGACCCGGTTCCGGACATCGGCGTCCGGGACCACGGCATCCGGTTGGCCGCCGCCCGCCACACGCACCGGGCCGCTGGCGTCCCGGTCGACTGACGTAATCACGCCGGCAGCATTGAAACTGGCTACGAACCGGCCGACGTACCGATAGTTCCCCGCAGTGGTGACAACGTGGACGTCGTTTCCGTCCGCGTCCTGTTCGAGTATGGGGTAAGGTCCTGAAATCTCGACTTCGTCGCCGGGAATCAGGCGCGTGCCGGGGTTTGCCAGGATGTCGCCGCCGCCGCCCGCAATCACCACGTCCACGCCCCGCAATTCCCGGACGAGCTCCAGATCGTTGTCAATGGACTGGAGGTGGCTGATCAGGACGATGATTCTCACGCCGCGTCGCGCCAGACCGTTCACCTCGGCCTGGATGGCTTCCCGCAGCCGGCCGTCCACTCTCACGTTTCGCGGGCTGGATATGAACGCCAGGTCCGGTGTGGTGGCGCCCACGATGCCGATATGTTCGCCGTCGACACTGACGACCGCGCTCCCGGCAATCTGGCCGGAAGCGACGAGGCCTGCCAGCTCCGGTTCATCCCCGAAATCCAGGTTGGCGCTGAGATATGGCGGGCGGGTGAGACTGTAGCCGGAGATGAACCTCGCCAGAATGTCCGGTCCGAAGTCGAAGTCGTGGTTGCCGATGCATACGGCATCGTACCCGATCAGGTCCATCGCAAGGGCGTCGTAGAAGGGGGCGGATTCGGGGAGCCGGAGGCTGACGTTGAATTCGGGGCCTGCGAGGAAGTTGTCGCCCGATGAAACCATGAGTACGCCGCCGTCCATCCGCGCTTCGGCTTTGAGCTGATCTGCCACGGTTTTGAATCGATCCACGCCGCCGAAGTCTTCCAGGCCGTCGCCGGCGTTTATCAACTGGGACTCGCCGTCGTTGTTGTGCAGAATCGTGAGTCTGAACTCGCCGGCGGACGCTGCGCCGGATGCCGCAAGCAGACAGATCAACAGGACGACAGTCGGACCCCATGACCGGATTTGATGAAACATCGGTTCCTCCGTCGGATGTGGTGGAAAGCGGCCTGATGCGAGCGCCGGTTGTTGGGAACGAAAGACTGCACGACGATTTTCGTAGGATTTGATATCCCGTCAAGGTTGCAGCAGCGTGTTGGAATACACCGGTTTGAAAGCCCTGAGTTACAGACATGTGATCATCCGGCTGATTGTCAGATTCTTTGTCTACAAGCGAATTTTCGCTCCCGGGACGGATGCCGGTGAATTCCGGGAATTGACCTTGACACCTGATTTGTACCTGCGTATATCATGTGTTCTCTCGCGTTCATAAATGTAGCGTTGAAGGGGTTATCGATGTCTGCTGCGACGCCTGATGAAATCCGGAAACATTACCGGGGCGCGCTTTCGTCTCTGGTCGGAAAACTCGAAAACGACCGGACGGTACTCGCTGCGATTCTGTTCGGGAGTCTGTCCTACGACGAAGTCTGGGTGAACTCGGATATCGATCTGTGGATCATCATGCAGGATGGGGTGAAAGAAGGACATGTAACACTTTGTGAAGACGACGTCAACATCCAGGCGCAACGCATTCCCCGCGGCGTCTTCAAACGCCGAATCGAAGGCGACCTCGCCGGCGGGTGGCTGGACTTTACGTTTTCGAAGAGCACGCTTCTTTTCACCAAAGACGATTCCGTGGCGAAGTGGTACGATGCCATCGATCACATCGGAACCCGGGACCGGTCATTCCAGCTGTTGAGACACGCGATCTTTCTGATACCGTCGCTCAACAAAGCGGAAAAGTACTTCTACCTGAAGAAGGATTTCGAGTACAGCTTCTGGTGGCTCATGCAGGTCGTGCGGGATCTCGCATCGATCCAGGTGCTCCTTCACAACGAGGCGCCGGGCCGGGAAGTGGTCCATCAGGCGCTCAGGTACAATCCGGAGTTGTTCAACGCCGTCTACACGGACTTTGTAAATCAACCCAAGACCCACGAATCCGTCAAACGTGTACTCGATCTGGTCAACCGCTATCTCCAGGAAAGGACGCCGGACCTCTTTCTCCCGCTGCTGGACTACCTCGAGGAATCGTCAGAAGTACGCAAACTCTCGGAAATCAACGATTATTTCCGGAAGAAGATCCAGGGAGGCGGCCTTGAAGCGGCCTGCGAATGGCTCGTAGGGCAGGAAGTCATCCAGAAGCTTTCGAGCCCCATTCACCTGACCGAGAAGAGCCGGATTGAAGTTGAAGAACCCGCCTATTACTACGATGGCGAGTAGACAAATAGACAAGAATACGAATAGACGAGAATACGAGAAAGCGAAAATACGAAAAAACGAGGATACGAATAGACGAAGAGATGAAGAGGCGAAAAATGTCTGGTGTATTCCTGCTCTTTCGTTCCTTCGTAGTCTCGTAGTCTCGTAGTTTTGTAGTCTCGTAGTTTTGTTCCGAGGCCATTGATGAGATCCACCATTGAAGTCAAGGGCGCCCGCGAAAACAACCTGCGGAATATCCAACTCGAAATCCCTCGCGACAAGCTGGTCGTTGTCACCGGCGTAAGCGGCTCAGGGAAATCCTCCCTCGCGTTCGATACCGTGTATGCCGAAGGACAGCGGCGATTCATGGAATCGCTATCCACCTTCGCCCGGCGATTCGTCTCCCAGCTGAAGAAGCCCGACGTCGACTTCGTGAACGGCCTTTCTCCGGTCGTGTCCATTGAACAGAAGACCGTGATGAAGAATCCCCGCTCGACCGTGGGGACGATGACGGACCTCTCAGACTATTTGCGAATGCTGTTTGCAAATATCGGACAGCCGCGATGTCCGGTCACCGGCGAGAAAGTCAAGGTATGGACACCGCATCAGATGATGGAAAACCTGCTCGCCCTGCCGGACGGCGCGGAGGTCGAAGTTTGCGCACCGGTTCTCAAGATCTATGGCGAGGACTACGCCTACCTCTTCGACGACGTTCGCACCAAGGGTTACCGCCGGGTGCGTATTGACGAAGAGGCTAATGACCTGAGCGAGGAAATCGATCTCGATGAAAACGAAGACTACCGGATCGAAGTGATCGTGGACCGCTTTTTTGTACGCGAAGGCCTCGACAAACAGATCGTCACGTCCCTCACGCACGGGCTCGAGGTCATTGGCGAGGGGTTCCTGAGTTTCCGGGTTCTCTCCGATATCGGCAAGACAGCGGTCGATACGTTCCACCGAAGGCTTGGTGCCTCCTCCGCACGCGTCGTCGCGGGCCGCATGCATCACGGGATGTTCACGTTCAACGACCCTGCGGGCGCCTGCGTGACATGCTCCGGCCTCGGTACCTATCTCAAAGCGCACCCCGACCTGGTCGCCCCCGACAAGGACCGCAGTCTGCGGGAGGGCGCGTTCGTAAAGGAAGCGCTGAAGTACGATGTCAATACCTGGGGCGGGCGCATCCTCTACAGCCTGTCCAGGAAATACGGCTTCGACCTCGATACCCCATACAAGGATCTGTCCGACGACGTAAGGGACCTGCTTCTCTACGGGACGCGCGGCGAAAGCGTGGTCATCGAACAGCCTCCGGACGCCAAGGTCGGCGCGAAATACATCGGGCGCGAGTTTCGTTACGACGGCGTCATCAACCAGATCGAACGCCAGTACCGCCGATACAGGCAGAAGGGCGTGGCGCACGGGGGCATGGAAGACTATCTGCGCAAGACCATGGTTGAGAATCGGTGTCCGGACTGCGGCGGCGAGCGGTTGAAGAAACAGCGCCTTCTGGTCACAATTGACAATCACAACATCCACGGTCTCGGTGAAATGCATCTCCCGGAACTGCTTTGCTTTCTCTCGGAGCTCGCCGTCCCTGCGAAACAGAAGGAGGTGGTCTCACAGATCATCCACGAGATTTCGTCCCGTCTCGAGCTCCTGATCGGCATCGGCCTGGACTATCTCAACCTTAATCGCCCTACCGGCACGCTCTCGGGCGGCGAGTCCCAGCGCATTCGCCTGTCCACCCAGATCGGCTCGGGGCTGATGGGCATGCTTTACGTTCTGGATGAACCCAGTATCGGCCTGCACCCCAAAGACAACGTCAAGATGATCAGCACCATGAGGCGCCTTAGAGACATCGGCAACACGGTCATTGTCGTCGAACACGACGAGGAGACCATCCGCTCCGCCGATCACATCATTGAAATGGGTCCCGGTCCCGGAGTGCATGGCGGCCGCGTTGTCGCAGCAGGTCCTTTCAGGGACGTTCTCAAGTGTCGGGAATCGCCAACCGCGCAATATCTGAGCGGGAGCATAACAATCGCCGTTCCCCCTCAGCGACGCGAGAAGAACGCCAGGGTGATTCGTATCAGAGGCGCGCGCGCGAACAACCTTAACAACATCGACGTCGAGATTCCGCTGGGGATCTTTACGTGTATCACCGGCGCGTCCGGATCGGGAAAGAGCACCCTCGTTCACGAAGTGCTCTACAAGAAACTATACAACCTGTTTCACGACAGCCGCGTCTTTTCCGGCGATCACGATGAGCTCTCAGGCCACGAACACGTGGGAGACGTCATCAACATCGACCAGTCCGCCATCGGCCGGTCTCCACGGTCCAATCCCGCCACCTACATCGGATTTTACGACAATATTCGCAAGTGTTTCGCATCCACCGGCGAAGCCAGGGAACGAGGCTATACCGCCTCCCGATTCAGCTTCAACGTCAAGGGGGGCCGCTGCGAGGAGTGCGCCGGCGAAGGCGAGATCAAGACGAGTTTCGCCTTTATGCCCGACGTTTCCATACCCTGTCCAACCTGCAAGGGCGCACGCTACAACGACGAGACACTGGCGGTCACCTACCGGGAAAAGACGATTGCCGACGTCCTGAACATGCCCATTGAAGAGGGTGTCGCGTTCTTTGCTGGAAACAACCTCATTGCCCACAAACTGGCCGTGCTCGACAACCTGGGCCTGGGCTATCTGAAAATCGGCCACCCGGCCACCATCCTCTCCGGCGGAGAGGCGCAGCGCATCAAACTCGCCAGCGAACTCGGCAAGATCAAACGCGGCAAACACAATCTATACATTCTCGACGAGCCGACCACCGGATTGCACCTGGCGGATATCCAGAAGCTTCTCGACGCGCTCAATGGCCTCGTCGACGCCGGGCATACCGTTGTGGTCATCGAACATCACCTCGACGTGATCAAGACCGCCGACTATGTGATCGACCTGGGCCCCGAGGGCGGACACAACGGAGGCGACGTCATTGCCACCGGCCCGCCGGAGGCCGTGGCCGCGGTCGGCGAGTCATATACCGGTCAGTTTCTCAGGCCGCAACTGGAAGGGAATTCGTGTTCCCCGCCGAGATGAAACCGGATGAGATTGCGCGGCGACTAATCGCGATCAGGCATAGGCAACTCGACTGCGCTCCGCTCGATTCGAGCATTCAGGTGCCTTCCGAAACCGCCGTCGTCACACTGGATCCTCCTTCCGCTGCATCGCCGTATCCATCGGCGAATCGGAACGGCGTGTTTTTCTTCGGATGCCGGACGAAGGTTTCCCACAACGACTTCCTGAACGTCCTGGATCTGTTCAGAAAATCGGAGATTCAGCGGTTTTTCTTCTGGCTGAGCCCGAATCCCCAGATAGAGGAAATCAGCGGGTGGCTGCGGGGCAGCGGCCTCAAACCATTCAAGGGGTCCACGTATCCGACGCTGATTCGTTCCGTGGAACCCCTGGCGCCTTTCAAGACCCCACTTGACGTGCGCCGCGTATCCCGGGCTGAGGTACAGAGCCGGAAGGATGCGATTCTGCGCATTTTCGATCCCTGGCCAAGTTCATTCTTCTTCGAGAGCGTCGAAAAGACCGGATTCGAGCACTTCATGGCGTACGAGGCCGGCGCGCCCGTCAGCGCAGCCATACTCGCGTACGAAGGCGACTTTGCGTATCTCGGTTGGGCGGGTACGGCCGAGGACCACAGGAAGAAGGGCGGGCAGAACGCGTTGATCAGGGCGCGCCTGAATCGCGCCGCGGAACTGGGATGCCGGGCGGCCTGCAGTGAAACGCTTGCCAGGCTGAAGACTTCGTTGGGCAATCTCCAGCGCAACGGATTCGAGATCGCCTACTACAAGAAGGTCTATGTTTGGGAATCATAGATTGGAAAGGAGGTAAACCATGTCACCTGCACCTGCTGGATTCCATACGATCACCCCTTATCTCGTCGTTGAGGATATTGAAGCGCTCATTTCTTTCCTGAAGGCCGCATTCGGGGCTGAAGAGACCGAACGCGTTCCCGGCCCGGACGGAGCCACCAGGCATGCCGAGGTCCGAATTGGGGATTCTGTTGTCATGATGGGCGCAGCACAGGAGGGGTATCCGCCCCTGCCGGCCGCGCTTTATATGTACGTCGAAGATACCGATGCGTCCTACGCATCCGCGCTCGATGCCGGTGCGGAATCCCTGATGGAGCCCGCGGACCAGTTCTATGGGGACCGGAACGCCGGCGTGAAGGACAGCCAGGGCATCACCTGGTGGATTGCCACGCGCGTGGAGAATCTGACCGCGGAGGAACTCCGCGAACGGGCGCTGAACGCACGACATTAGTGTTCTGACCAGGCGACCTGTCTGGGAGACAGACCACGAGGTTCCAGGATTCTTCACAGCATTCTTACAGTCGCGATTCGCAACGCGGTCCGGAACAAGACCTACACCGCGATCAGCGTTGCCAGCCTGGTGATCGGATTGACCTGTGCCATGCTCATCATGCTGTTTATCCGCTACGAGATGAGCTATGACGCATTTCGTCCTCATGCAGACCGCGTCTACCGAGTCATGAGGAAGAACATCGACGAGCGCGGACGCATCCGGTGGCAGAGCGCGCTGCCGGCAAAGGTCGCCGCGAGTTTGCGCAATGACCATCCCCAGGTGGAGGATGTGGTCCAATACCGCCAGATCAGCTCCTGGTTTCGCGCGGAAGGCCGGATATTTCGCCAGCGGCTCTGTCCCGTCGAAGGCGACGCCCTGGGCTTTTTCGGGCTCGACGTCATTCGCGGAGACGCCGCCTCGCTTTCGCGGGAGGACGCGTCTATCTTGCTGACGCGGAGCCTTGCCGAAAAGCTCTTCGGGGACGCGGAGCCCGTGGGAAGGACAGTGGAAGTTCAGCGCGAGACCCATGTTCAGGCGTTCAATGTCATCGCGGTAATGGAAGATCTTCCCACCAATACGCGCTTTGAGTTCGACAGCGTCACGCGCTTTGCTTCGGGCAACTGGGCGATCCGGGCGGCGCCTGTCTTTATCCGTCTGCAACCGGGCGCGGACCCGGCGGCGGTCGAGCGGGCGCTTTCCGCCCGGTTTCCCACGGCATCCGGCCGCGCGACGTACCGGCTCCAACCCATGCCGCGCATTCACCTTTATTCCAGGATTGACCTGGAGGGCTTCAAGGGTGATTCGGGGATGTTGTACGGCGACGTTCGCAATCTCTATCCGTTATCGGTCCTCGGTCTCGGCATTCTGATCATCGCGTGTATCAACTTCATGAATCTGGCCACCGCGCGGTCGGCCCTTCGCGCCCGCGAGACCGCCCTTCGCAAGGTCTCCGGCGCACACCGCCGATACGTGGTCGGCCAATTCCTGTGTGAGTCCCTTCTGTTTACCATTGCCGCGCTGCCGGTATCCATCGGGTTGACGCAGGCGCTCCTGCCGCAGTATGCGACTCTGATGGGCAAGCCGCTTGTCTTCAACGTCGTCGAACAGATTCACTGGATTCTCGTCGTTACCATAATTACCGGCCTTGTATCCGGAATCTACCCCGGTCTCTATCTGTCCGCCCAGCAGCCGGTGGCTATATTGAGGGGCCTGCGCGGCGGACTCCCGAGGGACCTCTGGGTTCGCCGGGCCCTGGTGATTCTGCAGTTCGCGGCATCCACTGTCCTCATTGCGACCACGCTCGTCGTCTATCAGCAGATGGACCTGGTGCGGACGAGGGACCTGGGATTCAGCCGGAAAGGGGTCCTGGTCGTCAAGATCTTCGGACCCGATGCCGAGCGGCTCCCGCTGAACAGCCGCTACAATACAGTCAAACAGCGGTTTGCGGACCATCCGGATATCATAGCGGCCGCGGCGAGCCTGGATCTGCCGGGGCACAGCTGGCCCAAACGGCGATTCGTATCTCCAGTCGATTCGCCGAACCGCGAGTTTGAAGCCCGGGTGTTTCGGGCCAATGAAGCATTTTTCGATTGCTATGATATTCCGTTACTGGCGGGACGGAATTTCTCGCAGGCTTACGCCGAACGGACAACCGATTGGGACGACGTAACCGAGGTACTGATTAACGAAACAGCCGCGAAACGACTGGGCTGGACCCGGCCCGTCGGACAGGCGCTACTGCTGCATGGGCGACCCGCGCAGGTCGTCGGGGTGACCCGTGACTTTCACGTACGCTCGCTGAGAGAGCCCATGGTCCCCCTGGTGATATCGGCAGCGGGATCGAATCTGAAATATCTGCATCTGAAGATCAGGGAGGATCGCGAGCAGGAAACGCTATCGGACATAATGCGGATCTGGGCTCAGCTTGTCCCCACCGTTCCATTCGACAGCTTCTACATCGACGACTACGTCGATTCGAAATACAGCCATGAGTCCCGGCAGGGGGCGCTGGTCGTCCGGTCCGCCATTGTTGCCGTCCTTCTGGCCTGCCTGGGTACCATGGGGCTCGCGGCATTCGCGGCCGAGCGACGCACCCGTGAGATTGCGATTCGCAAAGTGATGGGGGCGTCCGAGGGTCATCTCCTGTTGCGGGTTGCCCGGGAATTTCCGATGCTCGCACTCCTGGCCGGGGCGGCTGCGTGTCCGTTTGCCCTTCTGTTGACGCAGAACTGGCTGCGGAACTTTGCATTCCGGATCGACCTCACCGTCTGGCCGTTCCTTCTCAGTGTGGCGGTCACGCTCCTTATCGCCGTCGGAACTGTTGTTCATCTTGCCAGAACGGCGGCCCGTACCAACCCCGTCGATGTCTTGAGTCGGGAATAAGACATTCTACGCAACGTTTTCACAGTCGCCGTCCGGCACGTCATTCGCCATCGCTTGTATGCTTTGGCCAATCTCCTCGGCCTGAGCGTTGGTCTCGCGTGCATGCTCCTGACTTGGCTCTACGTCGCCCACGAAACCGGCTTCGACGCGTTTCGCCCCGGGGCCGAACGCACGTATCGGGTATTGCGGCAACTGACCACCCCCTACAAAATGGATTACCAGATCGAGGCTCACGCTGCCCTCACCCCCGAATTGATCGGATCCATCGCCGAAATCGAATCTGCCAACCGCATCCGTCCGGGCCATCGTTGGGTGGGATATCGACAGTTTGCACAGCGCCGCGCGTTCTGGTATACCGATCCCAACTATCTCGCATTCTGGGGGATCAGACTAAAGCGCGGCGATCTCCACAAAGCGCTAAAGCAACCGGGCGGCGTAGTCCTTTCGCAAGAGGCGGTCGCCGAATTCTTCCCGACCGGGGAAGACCCCATGGGCAGGGTACTCGAAGGCCAGTGGGGCGATTACATCGTCACTGGAATTATAGAAGAGCAGCCGCGCAACACGCATTTCAATCCCCACTTTGTAACTGCAACCCTGCCGGCAGGCGTCCGCGATGCCTGGTCCAATTGGGAACTCCGCACGTCATTTCGGTGGGTACAGACCTTTGTCCGTCTGCGCAAGGATGCCGACCCGGAACGAACCGAACAGAAATTGCGAGCGCTGGCGATACCCGAAGAAAACCCGGAAAACACAACCAGCCATCGCCTTCAATCGCTCTTGCGTACGCGTCTCTATGGTCGGGAAGATTTTCCAGAAGGCATCAGTGGTCCGGGCACCGGCATTGGCGCCGGCGATCTCAAGGCGGTTCGCTCCCTCGCGTCCATTGGCATGCTCGTCTTGTTCGTCGCCTGTATCAACTTCGTCAATCTCTCCACCGCGCGCGCGGCCCTTCGGTCTAAGGAAGTGGGTATGCGAAAGGTCGTTGGTGCAGGTCAGCGGCAGTTGGCATTCCAGTTCCTCCTCGAGTCCGTCCTGCTTACCATTCTCGCACTGCCCCTGTCCCTTGTTCTCACGGGCATGACCGGGCCTTACTGGCAACATATCGTGGGGCAAACGGATACGCTCTCTGCATTTTTGGAGCCGCAAATGGCGGTTGTACTCGTGGCCGCAACGGTTCTGGTCGGTCTGTTTTCGGGCGTCTATCCAGCCTTTCTTCTCAGCCGAGTCTCCCCCATTGCCGCATTGCACAGCCAAACCGCCACGGGGTCCGGCGGATCATTAGCACGCAGGGTTTTCATGATCTTTCAGTTTGCCGTCTCCGTTTTTCTCGTTTACGTCGCGCTTGTCGCCTTTGTCCAACTCGACCATGTCCTGAAGAAAGATCTGGGGTTCAACAAAGAAAACATCCTGGCGCTCCGTATCTTCGACGTCGACGGGTCGCTGAGGAATACTTACAACGAAGTGAAACAGCGCTTTCTCGAACACCCCGATGTGCTCGCGGCAACCGCATCCGCCAGCCTTCCGGGCGAAGGCTGGACCAGCAGAAGGGAAATGGTGCTGGATCCATCGGGCGCTGTTTTCGAGATACGGCAATACGCCATTGACGAAGATCAATTCGGCATGATCGGCGTCAATCTCGTTGCGGGGCGCAATTTTTCCGTTGACATCAAGAGTGATTTTGAAAGTGCATATGTTCTCAACGAGACAGCCGTGGAGAAACTCGGACTTGAAAATCCGGTCGGAAAACCGTTTAAACTTCACAATAATGAGGGCTGGATCATCGGCGTTGTAGAGGACTTTCACATGCGTCGGCTGACCGAAAGACTCCACGCCAATGCCTTTGTCTTGCGCCCGCGTTCCTTTCGCGTGGTCAACCTGCGACTCGCCGCCGGAAACATTCGTGAAACCATGCAGGGCCTCGAGGAAATCTGGAAGACCTATATCCCGGTTCGTCCGTTCATGTATGCGTTTCTCGACGACCGGCTGGAGATCAATTACGAAAAATACCTGCGCTTCCAGCGCATATTCGCCGTTGGATTCGGAGTCTCTTTTCTCATCGCCTCTATCGGCCTGCTTGGCCTCGCAGCCCACACGTGCGAGCGCCGCCGCAAAGAGATTGGCATCCGCAAAGTCTTCGGCGCATCCATCGGCAAAATCGCGATCCTGCTGGGCGCCGAGTTCACAAAACTGGTGCTTATCGCCAATCTCATCGCATGGCCCTTCGCTTATGTCATTATGCAGGACTGGCTGCAGGATTTCGCCTATCGCGCAAACATGGGCCTGTTCCCCTTTCTTGTCACGGCATTGGGATCTGTTCTTGGCACGCTGCTGGTTGTCGGATTCCAGTGCTTCAGAGCCTCAAGCGCCAATCCCATAGAAGCTTTGCGCCACGAATGAAGACGCACGGCCAGCTAAAGAACGCATAGGGAACGGGATGACCACTTACGGAATTGACGTGGAAGGAGCATAGTCATGTGGGTACCTGATGCGAATGTGTCGCGACATCACGCCGACATCCTTACCGTGATCAACTACTATCGCATGTTAGCCGGTGGGATGGACGTCGTTCTCTTCCCGCCGGTGCGACTCAGCTATGGCGGCAAATCGGACTGTATGGTCTATCCGAACGTGGGCGTGATCGTACGGAGAAACGGCCCCAGGCAGATCTGCAGAAAAAACCACGATCACCAGGTCTACGAAGGGCCGCCGAACTTCGTACTGGAGATCGAGTCCAAGCACGGATTCACGGACCTGGGCAAGAAACGTCAGATCTATGAGGCGTCGGGAGTCCAGGAGGCATTGTTCCTGGAAAACGGTAAACCGGCGACGTGGTACCAGCTTCGGGGAGGCAAGTTTGAAGTCCTCGGCCAGGAGCCGGCCGGCCTCGTCGAGAGCAGGGCCCTTCCCGGACTCGTCCTTGACTTCGGCAAATTCAGGGAACACAGATGGCTGGAAATGATGGAGGATTTAAGGGAGAGCGTCGGGAAAACGGACGTGAAGAGGGAACTTACTTTCGAATACGGAATGTGAGGACGAAAAGGCGAGAATACGAGAATACGAATAGACGAATAAACGAGAAGCCCAGTAGACGGATGATTTATTCCCGCTTTTTCGTAAATTCGTAGTTTCGTCTTCTCGTAATTTCGCTCTTTCGTAGTTTCGTAGAGCCCCGAAAAGTGACGAATCAAGGATAGATGGAGGAACAGCAATGGCCAACAACGGATCGTTCAGGGTCGCCGATCTCTGCGAGGCGGCAGCCAGCGGCGACGTCTCGAGGATTGAACAGATACTTGGCGAACAGCCCGACCTGGTAAACGTACACATGGCGGAGAACAACGAACACCGCGCGATTCATTACGCGGTGATGAACCGGCACATCGATGCGGTCCGCGTTCTTATGGAAGCGGGCGCGGACCACAACTCGGGCATCTATCCCCACCGCGATGCCACCGGCGCGTATACCATGGCCCGGGAACGCGGCCTGGACGACATCGTCCACGTGATCAGGGAAGAAGACGAAAGACGCAAGCTGGCTGCCTGCAAGAATATCACCATCACCGACGAGAACGACGCACTCTTCGAGGCCGTCAGTGAGGGGAGGGACGAGGCCGCGCTCGACGTCCTGGATGGGCAGCCCGAACTGCTGGATGCCTGTCATCGCAATGGCGGCAGCGTCATTCACGCCGCGGCATCGCACGGCCGTTACAGGCTCGTTCGCGAGTTGCTTAAACGTGGCGCCGATATCACCCATCTCACGCCGGAGGGACAGTCGCCCCTGGACGGGGCCGTACACAACATTCGCGGCCGCAACAGGCCGCTCAACGAAGGGTGTCTGATCTGCACGGGAATTCTGCTCCAGGCGGGATGCGAGCAATCCATCGAATCCGCCGTTGCCCTGGGGGATTTCGAGTTTGTCCGTACGTTCGCGAAGACGCATCCCGAACGCTTTCAGGCGAACGACAGTGAGCGCAACGGGCTTCTGACGATCGCCGTCCAGAATGACAATATCGACATGGTGCGCCTGCTGTTGGACCTCGGTCTGCACCCGGACGACCGGCATCAGCTGCACCACTACGAATCCAAGCCGTATTCGTGGGGTGGGCCCCTGTCCGATGCGTCAGGTAACTCCCGACATGAAATCGCCGAACTCCTGCTCGAGCGGGGCGCCGACCCCAACGCCAGCATCTATGCCAGCGCCAATCCCGTGGGTGCGGCGTACAACAACCGCGACGATCGGATGAAGGGACTGTTGTTCCGATACGGAGGCGTTCTGGATCACATTACCATTGGACTCGAGGCTGAAACCGCCGCCGGCGCGGTCGCCCTCCACAACGACCCGTCGATAGCGGAAAAGCTGCTCTGGGCGGCCGGATGCGGCGGCGACCCGGATATCGTGGGGATGTGCCTGAGGAAACTCGACTGGAAACCGGACGACGGGCGGTGGTTCGGCCTGCTGGAGCAGCCGCTGCGCCTGTGGCGGACCAACCCCCACCGCAAGTTCCGCGACTTCGACCGAACGGTCTATCCCGAGATCTTCCGGATGATTCTGGCCCACGGCGTCAGCCCCAATCTTGTGGGTCGTTTCGGGTATCGGCTCGCTCACCATCTGGCGGCCTGCGGGATCGTCTGGGGCGAACCGATTATGACCGAACCCGAACGCATAACATTTGCAACCATCCTGCTTGACCACGGCGCCGACCTGAACGTCATCGACGAGCTTCTTCAGTCCACACCGCTCGGTTGGGCGGTCAGATGGGGCAAGCACGAACTGGCCCGATTGTACCTGGAAAGTGGGGCCGACCCCATACTGTCCGGAGCCGAATGGGCCACACCCCTCGCCTGGGCGCAGAAAAAAGGAGATGAGGCCACTGTGGATCTCATCTCCGGATACGTGGAATAATGTTTCGACAAACGGTTGCGTGCCACACTTTCCCTGTAAGTAAACGTCTATTCGTCCATGTCCACCGTATATCTGACGCAATCCGCCGCGAAGTCCTCCGGCTTTTCCATGTCGGCCCAGCCCATGCGGCGATACTGCTCCGGAAGCGTAATGATCAGTTGACCGGTCCTTCTGTCTTCGTACCACCCGAAGTTGGTATATCTCACGTTTTCGTGCGCGTCGTCGGGTCGGTCCTGAATCAGCCGGACCGAGTCCTTCACGATACACGCGTTACCCGTGTCGAATTCGGCGATCTGCAGCGGATATCGAGGGATCTGTCCATAAACCGGGCCATCCAGGATATTGGCGATCCAGTAGGTCTTGCCGATAACGGAGGAATTATAAAAGGCCGTACAGGAGGCGGGCGTCCAGACGTTCGACCCGTCGTCGTAGACCAGTGGTTCCGGCTGCGACCAGCTCATCCCGCCGTCTTCTGAAACGGCGGAGTAGGGGATGGTATAGCTGCCGGTCGCCTCGTTGCCCTGGCATCTCATGGTGGCGAACAGCGCGCCCGATTCCAGCGCTGCGATCGATGGTTCGCAGCATCCAATTCTGGATTTCCCGGGCGGTACTTCGATAAAATCCCCGAATTCCCAGTCAAATCCGCTCCGGTCTTCATTCCAGTGTCCCCTTGCGCAGACCACCCTGAAGCACCAGGGTCTGGTACCGTCCAGTCGTTCGTACTCCGTGAAGGGCGCAAGCACCGACCCGTCCGCCATCCAGATGCAGTGGGTTCCGTTGAGGATTCCGCCGCGAACGCCATACTCGAAGCCGGGGCCCCAGCGGTCCGCGTCGAAACCGTCCCCCCGGGCGACAATCTGGACGGGATCGCTCCAGGTCGTTCCCTGGTCTGCGGATATGCTGTAGAATGCGCGGTAAGCGCCCTGATTGATGTAACCGTAGCATCGCTTGTCTGCCCTTTGCCCCCTGAAAAACCTCACCAGCACGTCGTTCTTCGTATCCAGGCTGAATCCCGCCGGCATCAACTGTTCTTCGGCGATTCCGACGTCGAAGCGTACCCGCGGTCCCAATTCCGCCCACTGCGATCCGTTGTCGTCCGACACCCTCACCCAGTTGCCGTCGTAGCAGGCATCCAGCGTTGTGCGTCCGTCGTCGTGATTCACCCACTGGAGGAGCTCGGACGTCACGGTTTCGACCATTCTCTCACCGGTCGCACCCGTGTACGTCTGGCCGCTGGCGTAGAACGCGTGAAGCCCGTCGCTGGGTATATAGGTGTTTTTGCCAACGCCTGCGCCGACTCGTTCGTTCTCTTTCATTCTGGTGGTCTCCTCAATGTCCGGCGTGATCTGTCATGTGGCTGTTGTACCGCGCGTCCGGTTCATCCCTTGAAAGCGTCGAGCGGTATATCGCCGACTTTTCTGATCCACGCCTGCGCCCATGGCGCGGATTCGATGCCGATGTCGCATGTGGTATTGGCAAGAAAGACGATGCTTTCAATGCGTCCTTCCCGGAGCCACCTGAGACCCAGTTCGCACTGGTGCTCCATCTGCGGGACGGAAACCGTGCGCCGGTTATGGAAGTCCCAGAGATAGCACCCCAGGGATACCCGGCCGCCTGGTTTGATCGATTCGAGGCGGTCCAGGTTCCGTTCAAGGTCCTTCAGATCGTCTGAATTCCAGGTCCAGAGATTGACGACGTCACAGTGTTCGAGGTACGGGGCGACGGGAAGATCGAGTTGCCTGATGTAGAGGACGACCCAGAGGTCCAGCCGTCTGCCGGCAACGTTCAGTCGCGGTCGAATGGCGGCGAGGTCATCCACGCTGAGGACGCCCCTGCCGTTCTCTCGCATGAAGTCGTCCAGATAGACGCCCGTGACGTTGGAATTCTTCTCGGCAAGATCCAATACGCGCTGCAGTTCGTCCCCTTCCACCTGGCCGCCGCTGCCCACGATGGACCAGGTGACCTGTTTCAGCGAGGAAAAGGTAACGGCAAGCTGATCGTAAGGGTACGCGGGCAGGCCGCGCCACCGGATCATATGGAGATTGGGGACGTCCAGGAATAACGCGCCTTCGGCGGGCGTCATCCGGGACCCCTGCGTGTATCCGGCGGACGTGAGCGAGTCGTTGTCCGAACCCGCTACACAGGTGAAGATCCAGAGCCTGTCGCGTACGGTTTCCATTGGATGCCTTTCGCTTGCAAGAAACGTCTCAAAGGACGGCACCCGCGTGAACGGTCGAACGGGCGCCTTATTGCGTCGACTCAAGGCAGAACCGCATTGTGAAGCGACGAGACCATGCGTGAGTCAGGACGCAGACGCCAATGGCGAAAGAAAGCGGAATTGCGGGAGCGTGTCAACGGAAACCAGAAGCGGAATTGGAGGCCGCATGTCACACGGCTTCTGCCGTGCGCGGCAGCCGATGAGGCGGAGCCCGGCGCCCAGGTCAACAACCGCCTGACGGGTTTTAAATTCGATTTCCGACCAGCCTGGCGTACGATTTGCGTGGAAAAACTCGCCCAGCTTGAATAGGACAAGCTGCCGGGCGACATTTCGAGTGCGCCTTAAGGGCACTTGACTCGCCAACTGATGTACTTCGCATGTATGGGAAACAGAAATGGCCCGTACGCACAGTCGTCATTCGGACCCCGGGAGATCCATGTGCGCCGGACGATCCGGCCTGGCCTCGTTCGTGTTCCGGTTCCTGCGTCCGGGACAGGCCGGAGCGGTCAGGCTGACGGGTGAAAGGCTGATCCTGGAACGCCGGTCCCGGTCCATTGTTATCCCCTTTCGGGCAATCGAGACCGCGGAGATGGGGCTTGGGTGGTTCTGGGGCCGCTTGCGAGTACGTCTGGCCTCCGGCGATGTAACGGTGTCCGGACTGTCTAAACCGTCCGCGCAATTGTTCGGCGACGCACTCTTGCGCGCAAGAGTCGATTGGTGGCAAGACGCCCTGGATTCACACATTGAAACGATAGAATCCGTTTACGACCGCCTGGCCCGGTTTACCGATCCGCCGAGGTATGTGGCGCGCACTGTCTTTTCCCCAATCGAATACGACGCCAATGACGTGGCCGCACGGTTCCCCTCCCAGTGGCCCGAACAGCTGTCCGACCTCGCGGAAATCCGAATGCTGAAGGCGATTCAGGACTTCTCGGATGACTCCGAACGTTGGCGGACGAGAGCCTGCGACACGTTTGTGGCCAACGAGCTGTTGCGATCCAGGGAATTCTTCGACGGGATCGAGGCGAGGCCGCTCACGGACGAGCAGCGTAGAGCGGTTGTCGTTGATGAAGACCGCAACCTGATCGTTGCAGCGGCCGGGAGCGGCAAGACGTCGGTCATCGTTGCCAAGGCGGGCTGGCTCATTCAGAAGGGTTACCGGCGTCCATCGGAACTGCTTCTGCTTGCATTTGCCAAAGATGCCCAGGAAGAAATGGTGGAAAGGATCCGGAAACGCCTCGGGGATCGGGTGGGAGCCGAGCTCACGGTCCGAACGTTCCACAGCCTGGGAATGTCGATTATCGGCGAAGTGGAACGCAGGCGCCCGGCCGTGGCCAGGGCCGCGGTAGATGAGCAAGCGCTGTACGATCTGCTGAGGGGCATCGTTCGCGACCTCGTCGCCGATCCCAGGTTCTCGGAGGTCACGCTCAAATGGTTCGCGGAACACTTCGCTCCGTACCGAAGCGAGTTCGAATTTCAGACGCAGGGAGCGTATTGGGCCTATCTCCGGGACAACGGCGTCCGGTCCCTGAAAGGCGAGAAACTCAAGAGTTTCGAAGAATGCGAGATCGCCAACTTCCTTTACCTCAACGGCGTGGCCTATGAGTACGAACGCGATTACGAACACGAAACCGCCACGCCGGAGAAGAGGCAATACCAGCCCGACTTCTACCTTCCCGACGCGGGGATATACATTGAACACATTGCACTTTCGGAATCGAACAATACACCCCCCTTTATCGACCGCCGAAAATACCTCAGGTCATTGGACTGGAAGAGACGCCTGCACGCTGAACATGGCACCGTACTCGTGGAGACCTACAGTCACGAAAAGAAAGCGGGCAGACTGACCCTGAACCTGGAGGAAAAATTAACCGCCCATGGGGTAACGCTGTCTCCGATCCCATCCGAGGAGACCTTTTCCGTACTTGAACAGCAGGGTCGAATCGACCCTTTCACGCGTCTGGTTGCGACGTTCCTCCATCATTACAAGGGTGCGCAACTTTCGGCAAACGACGTGGCCCGTCGCGCCGCCGAGGCGCCATTCCGTCCTCGGGCAGAGGCCTTCCTGACCGTTTTCATTCCTGTATACGAGCGTTACCAGGAATCGCTTGCAAGGAAGCGGCAAATTGACTTCCACGACATGATCACCATCGCGACAGAACACGTGCAAAGTGGGCGCTACCGCAACCGGTATGGCTACATACTCGTCGATGAGTTTCAGGACATTTCGGCCGGAAGAGCGCGACTGCTGAAGGCGTTGCTGGACACATCGAATACCGCACAGCTGTTTGCCGTCGGCGACGACTGGCAGGCCATCTTCCGCTTTGCAGGTTCGGACATCGCCATTATGCGAGAGTTCGCGGCACACTTTGGCGAGAGCGAACGCGTCGACATGGAGACGACGTTCAGATGTACGGATCGTATCTCCGATCTCGCTACCCGATTCGTACTCAGCAACCCCGCTCAGATTCGCAAGCGTGTTTCATCCATCTTCAATGCGGACGAGCCGTGCGTGCATATAATGGTCGCCCGGGAAACGTGCCCGGATCCGCTGGCGGAGGCGTTGAACGCAATTGCTGCACATACAGCCGGTGACGACGAGCCCGCTACGGTTCTGCTGCTGGGCCGATACCGGCACAACAGGCCCCGGAATATAGGCACGTTGGCGCGAGCGCATTTGAATCTTGAACTCACGTTCATGACTGTCCACGGATCCAAGGGCCTTGAGGCCGATTACGTGGTGGTACTTGACCTGTGCTCCGGAAAGTACGGCTTCCCCACGGGGATCGTCGACGACCCGCTGCTGGACCTCGTTCTGGCTGCGCCGGAAGCATTTCCAAACGCCGAGGAGCGCCGCCTGTTCTATGTCGCGGTCACCCGCGCCAGGCGCGGCGTCTATCTCCTTGCCGATTTGGGAACGCCTTCGGCTTTCGTCGAGGAGTTGATGAAGGACGGCTATGACGTAGAGGTTCATGGAGAGCAACCAAAACGGGATGTTCCGTGCCCCGGATGCATCCATGGACGGCTGCAGCGGAGAGGCAGCGCTCGGGGCAGGGGGATATTCTACGGTTGTTCGCTCTGGCCGTATTGCGAGTTTCGACAGCCCGGGTGTCCCCATTGCCGGACTGGATTACAGGCTAAAGTTGATGGGAACTACCGTTGCCTGGACTGCCGGAAGGGTGTTGAAGGATGTCCGACGTGCTTTGGATGGCTGCGGGAGAAGAGGGGAAAATATGGACGGTTCATCGGTTGTTCGAACTGGCCCGACTGCAAATATACCCGAAGTGTCCAGGAGAAACGGCTGGCAGGTTCAAAGGATGTCCAAGAAAACAGACGGACGCGTGAGTGAAGCGGCTGGGCGCGGGACATCTCAGATATGCGTTCGAACCCCGGGTTGGCGATCACCAAGGTTTAATTCACTACTTGACAATTTTTCCGACAATTGTACAATTGATAGTATCAGGGAGAGGTAAACGTGAACATTGTGATCGACACTTCTGCGATTATTGCGGTAATTGTAGCCGAGCCGGAGAGAGATTCGATTGTCGCAGCCACGTCCGGGCATACGCTTGTCGGTCCCGGGTCCATCCCATGGGAAATCGGCAATGCATTCTCGGCGATGATCAAGCAACGCCGCGTTCGCGTCGCGGATGCTCAGCGCGGCCTGGAAATTCTGGAAAGCATCAGGCTTCAATACGTGAACGTCGACATGTCAAATGTCCTGGCCATCGCAGCACAGGTGAACGCATACGCGTACGACGCGTACTTTCTGGACTGCGCTTTACGGCATGGTGCATCACTTTTGACGTTGGATCGAACGCTTGGACGGGCTGCAGGTCTGTTGGGTATCAAGCTCGTCAGTCTGGAGGGATGAAATGGACGTGTATACCTACTCGGAAGCCAGGCAGAATTTCTCAACCGTACTCGACAAAGCCGAGGCGACGGGCAAGGTCATTATTCGTCGAAAAGACGGCAGGACTTACGCCCTTGTACCGGAACGGCCCGCCGCGTCGCCGCTGGACGTTCCGTCGATCCAGGCTGACGTCTCGAGCCGGGAAATCGTCACGCTTATCAGAGACCAGAGACGGAGGATAAGAGGGCGGGGACGACGAACCGGATAATAACCCATTTAGCGCGACCTCGCTGAAGTGACTGATGTGCCGAGGTCGTGTCGATGAGTGGCATTTTACTCTGATCAGGCGGTGAAGAAGGCGACGACGGTCCAGCAGATCGCCGCCAGGCCGGCCGCGACGGACGCCTGGGGTATTTGAGTCTTGACGTGGTCCATCAGGTCGCAACCGGTACACATGGAACTGAGCACGGTGGTATCGGAGATGGGCGAGCACTGGTCGCCGTACACGCTGCCGTCCATGACCGCGGCAAAGCAGAGGGTCATGAACAGCTCGGGATGGGAGAGCCCGTGAGCCCCGGCCACGGCCCAGGCCAGCGGCATGGCCAGCGGGAAGGCCACCGCGTACGTGCCCCAGCTCGTCCCCGTGGAGAAGGCGATGACCATGGTCATGATCTGCAGCAGCACCGGCAGCAGGAAGTAGGGAATGGCCTCCCCGAGTTGCTCGACCAGAAAGATGCCGCCCCCCGTCTCCTTGTTTATCCCTCCGATGGTGATGGCGAGCAGGAGAATGACGGAGCCGAGCACCACCCCCTTGAGGCCGTCGTGGAATCCCGCCACGAGATCCTTCAGCGACATTCCCTTGGCCAGAGCCATCCCCGCGGCGAGCACCAGGGCCGATCCGAAGGCCCACTGCACGTTGGGTGAGCCGCTGACGATGAAGGTGCCGACGGCGATGCCGATGAGGGAAATCAGGGGAAGGAAGAACTCCATTACGTGCGGGGTATAGCCCTCGGGAACGTTGCTTCCCTGCAGCTCCTTCGCGCTGAGGGGGTTCGCTCCCTCGGCGTCGAGCTGGCCGGTCGCGCGGGAGCGCTCCATCGCCGCCTTGAGCCGTTTGCCAAGGAACAGGGGCCTCTCGATGCTGAGGAGAAAGGTGCCGAGCACGGCGAAGATCGCGTAGAAGCAGAACGGCACGCTTTGGAAGAAGAAGGCGATGCGGTCCGTCTCGGTGGCCAGGAATCCGACCCCGGAGACGAAGATGAAGGCCTGTACATATCCTGGCCAGGCGTTGAAAGCGAGCTGGGAAGCGATCGGCGAGGCGGTCGAGTCGACGATATAGGCGAGCTCTTCGTGGCTGACCTTTTCTGTATCGGCGATCGGCTTGACCGTAGTGCCGACAAGCACGGTGCTGACCGTGCCCCCCTGAAAGAAGATGACGCCCAGCATCCAGGAAACGAGCTTCGCGCTTCGGGGGCCGCGCACGAAGCGCTCGGTCATTAGCTCGGCGAACGCCTGCGCGGCGCCCGTCCGGGACCAGATCCCCATCAGCCCGCCCAGCAGCCACAGGTAGAGCAGCAGGACGCCGGCGGAACTGGTCGTGGCCAGTGAGGGGATCAGCACGTCGCCGGTGAAGTCGTAGCGGGTAAGCAACAGGGCTCCCGACAGGATACCGCCAATGAGTGAGGTAACCGGCTCCCGGGTGAGCCAGCACAGGAGCACGGCGACGACCGCGGGCAGAAGGGACCAGAAGCCCCAGTGGTGTTTGGCCAGCAGCTGATAATATAAGGTCCTTGGCTCACCCTCCTCCAGCCTGACTACGGAGACAAACTCCTTCTTCACTTCCGGGGTCTCGCGCGAGCCTTCCATTCGCTCGGGGTTGAGCAGCACCTCCTCAATGGGTACGGGGTGGAAATAGGTCGGCTCTCCCCGATATATGTAGTAGAGATTTCCGTCTCTGTCGACGTGAGCATCGAGGGCGATTTGCTCGACGGTCCAGGTTGGGGCCACGTTGATGCCGACGATCCAGGATACGATCAGGGCGATGGCGAAGATGATGAACTTGCGTATACCTGCGCTCATTTCATTCTCCGGATGAAAGATGTAGAGGGGACGATTCGGAGGGATGCCGGACGGCTTCTCCTCTGTTCTGTACCCCTATTGTACCCTGATCTACAAAAAATGCAAGTCGGCATTCGAGTTCATTGGGAAAGAGCTCGTTACGAAATTGTCACGTAAAAGCAATGTTCACGTGTCGCGGGTAGATTTCACGGAGGGTTGTCGGGCAACATGTCATTCAGAGCGTCGTCTGAGCAGGAACGGCCGTGCTGCGTGTCAGGTTGGGCATCGTGTGACAGCGACGTTGGACAGACGGGAATGTCCGCCCCACCTTCACACCCGCTTGGACAGCGTCTTAGCGCAGGTGGGAACGGCCCAAAGGTGCGATCGTAGGGGCAGGTTTCAAACCTGCCCTGATCCTCCACGAAAGGAAGTTTTGCAGCGAGGGAGTGTAAAGCGGGGACCGGTGTCATTACCCGAATACGATTATGCGCAAACGCAGTCTCTGATGGCTTCGGCGATGTCCCCGGTCTGGGGCAGGCAGGCGTCTTCCAGCGAGGCGCTGTAGGGCATTGGCGTGTTCAAGCCGCCCAGAACCTTTGGGGGTTTGCGAAGGTGTTCGAAACCCCGTTCGGCGACCTGGCGGACGATTTCGGCGCCGACCCCTCCGCGCGCCGGGGCCTCGTGCACAGCGAGAAGCCGGCCTGTTTTTTTGACCGAGCGAAGGATGGTCTCCACGTCGAGAGGGACCAGCGTACGGGGATCGATCACTTCGACGCTGATCTCCGCGTCTACGGATTCAGCCGCCTCAAGTGTCTTTTGCAGGGCGTAGGAGACGGCGACAACGGTAACGTCGGCGCCCTCGCGTTTGACGTCAGCCGTACCCAGAGGAACGACGTGATCGCCTTCGGGCACGTCCTGCTCGATATCGCCCAGCAGCCGGTGCTGAATGAAGACAACCGGGCCGTCGTCTCGGATGCTGGCTTTCATCAGCCCCTTGGCGTCGGCGGCCGTGGCCGGCATGACCACCTTCAGTCCCGGAGCATGCACGAACCAGCTCTCAAGGCTCTGGCTGTGATGACCCGCCTCCCGTGTGCCGGCGCCCCCCGGAGTACGGATCACCATCGGGACATTGACGTTGCCCCCGGACATCAGGTGGATCTTGGCGGCCTGGTTGACGATGGGATCCATGCAAACGGTAACGAAGTCGCAATACATGATGACCGCGACCGGACGCAGGCCGGTCATGGCGGCGCCCACCGCCAGTCCCACAAAACCCGTTTCGGAAATGGGCGTCTGCCACGTGCGGCGTTCGCGGAACTGGTCCCAGAGTTGCTTGCGCTCGCGGACCGGACCGATATCCTCGCCGATGGTGAAGACGCGCTCGTCGCGGGCGGTTTCTTCCCGGATGGCATCGCTAATGGCCTGTGCGTACGTAACGAGGGGCATTAGAGGGCGACCCCTGAAGTAACGGGCAAGTCTTCGAAATCAGGATATGGAGATTGCTTACCGTAGGCGACGGCCTCGCGGGCCGCCGCCCTGGTTTCGGAAATGACGTTTTGTTTTTCTTCGTCCGTGAGGTTTCCGGCGTCAAAGAGCTTGTGTTCGAAGAGGGCGATCGGGTCCTTGCTTTTCCAGGTCTCCAGTTCCTCCGGGTTGTTGTGTTCGCCCTGGCCTCCGCCCGCGTGGCTCACGAAGCGATAGGTCTTGCACTCGATAAGCGTGGGTCCGTTTCCTGTGCGCGCTCTGGTAACGGCCTCCGATGCGGCACGATAGACTTCAAGAATGTCCTGGCCATCGACAATACAACCGGGCATGTCGTACGCGGCGGCCTTGGCGGCGACATCCGGAGGCGAGAGCGTTATGGAAGCGGGGGTGGTGGCGGCATAGAGGTTGTTTTCGCAGACGTAGACGGCGGGGAGGTCCCAGAGCGCGGCCATGTTCAGGGCTTCGTGGAATGCGCCCTGATTGGCGGCGCCCTCGCTGAAGAAAGCGACGGCCACCTGCTGAGTGCCGCGGTATTTCGCGGAGAAAGCGGCGCCGGTGGCGATGGGGACCTGAGCGCCCACGATTCCGTTCCCGCCAATCAGTCCGAGTTCTGAACTGAATATGTGCATGGAACCGCCGCATCCGCCGCTGTACCCGTGTTTCCGCCCCATCAACTCGGCCATCATCGGCTTGAGTTCCGCGCCCTTGGCGATGGCATGGCCGTGACCCCTGTGCGTGCTGGCCACGAAATCATCCGGTTCGAGGGCGGCGCAGACGCCGACCTCGGCGCCTTCCTGGCCGATGGCCAGGTGGGCGGCTCCCGAGATGACCCCTTCGCTTTCGGGATTGTCGCGAAGATAGCTGGTATAGTCGTAGTGGATCCTTACCTGCTCTTCGAACGAGCGGATGAGGTACATCCGTCGGAGCATCTCGAGGCAAGTTTCTTTATCGGGCATCATTGGCCTGTATTCCCCGGTTGCGGGAGGGTCACGACGTCAAGCGGGTCCCGGTGCCGGTCCGGAAGAAGCTTACGCGATCCACTCGAGCCGGTCTCCATTTTGTTTACAATGACCCATTGCCGAATCGACGGCATCGTGCAGCATGTTGAGAATCCGGTCTGCCTGTGCGAAAGTCATGACAAGAGCGGGCGCCAGGACGAGGATGTCGCCGTTGTTGCGCAGGATCATGCCGGCTCTCCTGCAGAAATCGGCGATAAAGCTCCCGGCTTTTCCTTGAGGATTCAGGGCCTCCCGCGTCTCGCGGTTTCCCACGAGTTCGACGGCCCAGAGCGTGCCGAGGCCGCGTACATTTCCCACCAGAGGATATCGGTAGAGTTCGTCCAGTTTTCTCTTGAACCAGACACCCAGATCGGCAGCGCGCTGCACGAGGTCTTCGTTCTGGATGATTTCGATATGGGCGAGCGCGGCGGCGCAGGCGGCGGCATGGCCTGAGAAGGTGTGGATGTGGCGGAATCCGGTCCCGGCGCTTCGAATGTTCTCGGCAATCTCCTCGGTCGCAATCGCGGCGCCAATGGGCACATAACCCCCCGAGAAACCCTTGGCGACGGTCATAATGTCCGGGGTTACGTTCCAGTTCTCGCAGGCGAACATCCTTCCGGTGCGGCCGAAACCCGTCTGGATTTCGTCAAAGATGAGCAGGACGCCGTGCCGGTCGCAGAGATCGCGCACCCCTTGCAGATATCCATCCGGTGGAAGTGGAAAGCCCGTGTTGGATCCCGGGATGGGGTCCATGATGACGGCCGCGACGGATTGAGGGCCCTCCCATTCCAGAACGGACGCCAGATTCTTGAGGCAGGCCAGCGCACAGGTGTCGGGATCCAGGCCGAGCTCACAGCGATAACAATTCGCGGGCATGGCGTGGGAGAACCCCGGCAGCAGGGGTTCATAGGGCTCGCGGGTTCCTGCCAGGCCGGTTGCGGAGAGCGCGCCGAGTGTGGCGCCATGATATGAGCCCCGTCGGAATATGACCTTGTAGCGGTTTTTCTCGCCTTTGGCCCAGTAATAGCTGCGCGCCAGCTTAATGGCCGCCTCGTTTGCCTCAGAACCGTCGTTGACAAGGAAGGAGACCGAGAGGCCGCCTGGGGCGATCTCGGCCAGTTTCGCGGCCAGCCTGGCGGCCGGCTCGATCACGTGTTCCTGGCCGCCGGGGAAATAGGCCAGTTTCTCCATCTGCCTCGTGACCGCGTCGATGACTTCGGTACGGCCGTGCCCGCACAGGGTCGTGAGCAGCGAGGCGAAGGTGTCCAGGTATTCATTGCCCTCGGTGTCGTAGATGTACAGGCCGTCGCCGTGCGTAATCGTCATCGGGGGTTTATCGGGCTGCTCACCGTGGAAGTAGCTTTGCCATAGGTGACGCGATGCGGCCACGACGTCTTCGGTATTGAGCGGGTTTTTCATGCTGTCTTCCGGTTATCTCAGGAAAAGCGGACTGCTATTCAATGTCCACTTCCCGGCCCTTTTCAGCCGACAGGTAAATCGCATCCATCATCTTCTGCACCATCAGCCCATGTTCGGCTGGTGCGAGCGTGGGCTTGTTATAAAGCACGTGGTCGACGAAATTGCGCAGTTTGGCGCCGAAGGTGGATTCGAATCCGGATTTGTGCAGCCAACCCGGTTCGGTGTTCACCATATATCCGTTGTCATCACGTGCGATTGAGAGTGGATCCCAGGTGGCGCCGCCCTTGTCGCCCATAAGCTGAAAGTTCCAGACGTCGGCCTGGATGTGTGCGGCAAAGCTGGATTCCACGTGAATGACGGCGCCGTCTTCAAAGCGGACCTGGCCCACCGCCAGGTCTTCGACGGTGTACGTCTCGTGGTCCCAATCGGGCCACCTGCAGACCGTTTCGGACTTCCTGTCGCCGACGTACGTAAAGACGTTTCCACTGGCTGCGACGGGTCTGGGTGCGCCCATGATGTAGTGGACGGCCTCCAGCACGTGTACGCCAATGTCGACGAGCGGGCCGCCACCCTGGAGTTCCTTCCTGCCGAAAACCCCCCAGTTCGGAATCCCCCGCCTGCGCAGGGCCTGTACCCGGCCAAACAGTATTCTTCCCAGCCGGCCGCTGTCAACGGCCTTCCTGATGAATTGGGCTCTGGGGTCGAAGCGCTGCTGGAAGCCGATCACCAGCTTGCGCCGATGGTTCCCGGCAGCGTCGAGCATGGCTTTCCCTTCGCGGGCATTCATGGCCAGGGGTTTCTCGACGATGACGTGCGCACCCGCCGAGAGGGAGGCAATGGTGGCGGGCGCGTGAAGGCCGTTCGGCGTGCAGACGCTTACGGCATCGGGGCTGACTTTGCTCAACATGGACTCGTAGTCCGCAAAGCATTCGGCAATGTTGTATTCCGTGGAGCGACTTTCAAGCGCCGTCTCCGATATATCCGCGATTGCGACCATTTCGACGTCGTCCATCTCCTTGAAACAACGCATCTGGGTACCGGCGATGCCCCCGGCGCCGATGAAGGCGATTCGGAGCTTTCTCTTGCTGGAGTCGGCCATTCGCTATGCCAGGCTGAAGTGGGGTATCTTGTTGAGAGACCGAGAACGTCGTTCGGAAGGCTGAATGCCCTACTATATCTCGTCATCCGACGACATGCAACACGAAAAAACGACCCGGGCGGGCTTCACCGGGGATGTCTGCGCTAAATTCCGCCCGACGCGGATCAGAAGATCGTAGCCGACCGAAGCACGGCGCCGGTCGCGAAATAAATCTCTTCGCCCAGAATCGGCCCTGCGATACCGATACCGTCATCCACGCTGAGGACCTCCTCGACCTGACGGGTGGCTGGGTCGAGGCGATAGATGAGTGACGAGGTGAAACCGTAGATCTTGGCGTCCGGCCCGTTTTGCATGCCCAGATCCAGAGCACGTCCCGCGGGCAGAGGAGCGCGGTGGATGAAGGCGCGGGTATCGGGATCAAACACGAAGAGTTCATCGCCGCCCCCCTGAACCGTGCCATAAAGCAGGCCGTCGGGCCCCGGGAGCAGCGCATTGAAGGCGGTTACGGGCGAGCTTCGACCTTCGATTGTTCCCTCCCAGGTTTTTATCTCGGCGTGATAGTCCCAGAGAAAGAGGGTGGCTACGCTGACTTTGGGATCCGTCCCGCTGCCGCCGCGGATCGTCGTGCCCACGGCAATGAGGTTCTGCGATTCGAGGTGGGCGAGGGTATAACAACTCGCATCTCCCACGATGCGTTTATAGGACTTCCTTTCACCCGTTCCGGGATCGTAGTAAGCGAGGGGTCCTCCCCACCGGCCGTAGTCCGGCACCGAAGCAATCCAGACCCTGCCCATTGGACCGGCGAGCGTTGAACGCGGCCTGTAGGAGATGTCATCCAGCCGGCCCAGCTCGCGGGGGTTGGCGTCAGGGCTTGTGCCATACTGGTAGGGAAGGGCAGGGTCGTACACCGAAATGCGAGCCGCCGGATAGGAGGAGATGTAAAGCTTCCCATTCAGGTTTGCCATCGAATAGGCTTCGCCGGTGGAACGGGAACACTTGCCCAGGTCGACCAGTTCACTGGCGAGGGGATTGAATCTGAAGAGGTGCAGCGGCAGGATGCTCGATCCGTAAATCAAGCCGTCCGGGCCCGTGTGAACGTAGAAAATGTCAGTGCCGCTGGCCTCGTAACCGAGTTCGAACGTTCGGACGCTGCCGAAGGGACGGCGGATGCTGAGTGTGCGATAGATCTGTTCCGTGCCGTCGGAGAAAGCGAAGGTGCTGCCGTCGGGAAGCGCAGGACGCGGCATTTTGCCCGGAAGCGTCGCAACGGCGATGCCTTCGTTCCCGGAAATCAGGAAGTTTCCGTGGTCCGACGTGATGACGTAGAGGTTGCCGTCCCGCCGCCTCTCCAGCTTAAGCGAGCCCTGACCCTTGAACGTGATCGGTCCTGCGAGAAAACGCTCCTGTGTTGAAGGATCGAAGACGACGACGTGAGGCCGCGTCTGTCTGATGAGGCACGCGATCTTTCCGTCAGGAGCGACCAGGGGATAGTTGTACTTGTCCACGTTTGACATGCGGCCGTAGCGCGTGAACTCGCCGGTTTTGGGGTCGTAGACCGTCAGGTCGGCCCCCGGGTAGCTGCCGATCCAGATGCGTCCGTTCACGTCTTCGTCCATTCGGCACGGGAACGTTGCGGCGCCCGGATTGATGGCGCCGAGGTCCAGAAGGGCGTTCAGACGGGGATCGAAGCAGAGGAGATGGCCGGCGTACGCGGATCCGATGTAGAGCCGGCCGGAACGGCTCATCAGGGTGGCGGTGGGGTAGTTGGATCGCGGTACCTGGGAGACAAACTGTTTGAACGCCCCGGTTTCCGGGTCGACCTGCAGGACGAACAGGTTGTCGGCCTGCTGCCCCATGGTGACGTACACGCGCGGACGGTTTTCACTGTCCGTGCCCGGATGAAGGCGGACCCAGTTTACGGAACGTACCGGGATCCCGATATCCAGGACCCGAAGCGTCGGCTCGCCGGTCCGGCCGAACGATCGGGCGAAGAGCAGGAAGTCACCAAAGGAAACACTGCCGTCCCGGTCCAGGTCGTAAAGGGCCTGTCCGGAGCCGAAGGCCTTTGCAAACAGGATGAAATCCTGGAAGTCGACGGTATTGTCGCCGTTGAAGTCGGCTTCCGGCGGCGCCTCGCTGCAATGCGTCGTGGCCGTACAGAGGAGAACGACTACAATCAGGATGGTTCGAGCGATCATTGCGTGGCTCTGGTCGGGGACTTGCCCGCTTCGAGCGCGGCGGCATACTCTTCCGTCTTCACCGTGTCGGCGAACAGCAGGCTTGCGCTTTGTTCCAGCGCACCTGCGGCCGGGCTGTCTTCTCCAAGGCGAAACATGGCACGCGTTGCCTTCCGGACGTCGATGTCGCGCACCAGCAGTTCCTCCTGCCTCAGTTCCGTCTGCCCGTGTATACGGCCGTCGGGGGCGACAATCAGGCTGCGGCTGTTCTGGTGCGGGAGACAGGCGTTGCAGGAAGCGAACCAGACGGTGTTCTCGGCGGCCCGAGTGACGATCATGGCATGGTGGATGGGGATCTTCCAGTCGTTCGGACGGGTCGTGTTGTTCTGCGGATGGAAGACGACCTGTGCGCCGCGGCGTACGCATTCGGCCGTCGTTTCAGCAAAGCGCAGCGCCTCGAAGCAGATGACCACGCCGATACGCACGCCGGCAAGATCGAACGTATGCTGTGCGTTTCCACGCTCGTAGGCCATGGCGTCCAGCGGCGTCAGCATCGTCTTGTGATGCATACCCAGGAAGTTCCCCTGCTTATCGATTACGAGCGCGGTGTTGTAAGGCCTTCCGCCGTCGGACGCGGCTTCAGTACCCAGGATGCAGGCGATGCCGTGCTTCGCGCACCGTGCCGCAACCTCACTGTGGACCTCATCGAGCCAGCCGGCGGGCACCGGCGCGTCGGCGGAAGCGATGTCCACCCGGTACCCGATTGTTTGCGTCTCGGGAAAACACAGGATCTGCACGTTCCGGGAAGCCGCGCGGTCGATGGCATCGAGAATGGCGCGGCGGTTGTCCTCTCGATCCGAGGTCTGCCTTGTCTGCGCCAGGGCGATGCGTAACAGGGTCATATAAATCTCTTGCTCGAGGTGTTCTTGAAATCAGTTGATTCCCTTGAATTTCGCCGGTCTCATCGCATCCTGTGAGGATTTCCGCGGCAATTTTCACGCTGGTTGATACAGTCCGCCGCCGTTGAGCGCGAGTTCGGCGATCCGGGTGGCGCGCAGGCCGTCTTCACCGGTAACGAGCGGGCCCGTTCCACTTTGAACACATTCGGCAAAATGCAGCATTTCGTCCCGGAACATATTCTTCTTTTCAAACGGGATGACTTCCTCTTCGCCGTCAGCCAGGGAAAGGAGGTAGGCACCCTGGGTGTCCGCGTCGTACTTGCCTTCGACCTTATTCGGATCGTAGTTCCCGGGAAACATGAGTACGCCGTTGGGACCGATAATGTCGGTACCTCCTCCGGGTCGAACGCCGGACGGCAGTCCCCACGTCCATGAGCACATAATGGCGTCGCCCCGTTCAAAGCGTACGAGGACGGTGCCCGTATCCCAGGCCGTGGACGTGTGGTGGATTTTCATTGGCATCGACTTGACTTCCACGGGTTCACCGAAACAGTGGACCGCGAAGTCGTAGTTGTGTACCATGCCGTCGATCATCGGCCCGCCGCCCTGATAGCGGTCCATGAAGAACGGGCTGCCCGGGGGCGGTCCGCCGGAGATCTGCCGCCAGAGAACAGGGCTGCCGAGACGGCCGGATTCGACGACCTTTTTGACCGTACCCCAGTCGTTGTCGAAGCGACGCACGAAACCGATCTGGAGCTTAACGTCATTTCTGCGGCACGCCTGGATCATGCGGTAACAGTCGTACGAATTCATCGCCATGGGTTTCTGGCAGAAGATGTCCTTGCCGGCCTCCGCGGACGCAATCGCCATCTCCGGATGGAGAAAGGTGGGCGTGCAGATCATGACGGCCTCGACGTCGGCTTCATCAAGCAGAACGCGATAATCGGCGTACCCCTGCCGCATGTCGAATCTCTCCCTGAAATGGTCGAGCTGCGCCGGACGGACATCCGCGCCCGCGACCACCTGGAAGCAGTTGTCGTCCCACACGGAACTCAGCTGATGGGTAGAAATGCCCGCGCATCCGAAGACACCGAGTTTTACCATGTTAATTCCCTTCCTGTAATGTATTTTGTCATGTCAAGCCTCCGACAATCCGCAGGTAACCTTCTATGGCGTCAACCATTTCCTGAGGAACTGAAGGCTCTTGTCGAGCCGGATCTCGTGGCCGCCTTCGTGAAGATCAATCTCGATATTCTCGGATAATCCGAGTTTGGCGTAGTGTTCGCAGGCCTGGTGATACTCATCGAGCATCATGGGCCACCAGGCGATTCCGTCGGCCTTGCCCTGCTCAACCAGCAGGGGACGGGGACAGATGAGCGAAACGAGGTCACTGTCGGTGAACGCGCTCAGCCAGCCGGGAATCCAGACGTGCTCCTCGTTGACGGAAAGAAAGCAGCTGTACCTTGGGTCGTCCACGGCCATTTTGTTTCGCCTGTGGTTGAACCAGGCGCATACCACGGCGGCCCGGATGCGGGGTTCGACCGGAGTCGTGAACATGGTGTAGGCGCCCCCGAGGCTGATTCCATACATGGCGGTGCGTTCGATATCGATTTCGGGGCGGGTCTCAAGGTAGTCCAGAAGCCGTTGCGTACGGAAGATCTCGAGACCCCACAGGGTTTTGCCAAGGAGCTTGCAGAGGCGTTCCTGACGCGCCCGGGCAGGGCCGCCCGTGATATTCATCGGAGCGATCACCGCGAAACCTTCTTCCGCGAGGCGACGGGCGTAGGATTTGTAGGTATCGTTCGGGTCATCCAGGCCGAATGCCTTTTCGGGCGACGACCCGATACCGTGCTGGGCGATGACAAGCGGTGCGGGACCATCCGCGCCCTTGGGCAGGGCGAGTATACCGCGGCCTCTCAGGTTGCCCAGCAATCCGATGGTAATCCACCAGGCCGTGAACCTGTCGTTTTCGTACCACGGATCCAGCACCGGTTCGAGCGGGGTGCCGTCGAACTCGAAGATGCCGATCGTTTCCCGCCAGCGGCGGCGGTTGGTTTCGACCGAACGCTCGAAGGCCTCGACCGAGCCGTAGTCCCGGTTCCAGTGCGCGGCCTGCCGCGGGCCATAGTTCAGGACTTCGTTGCGGAGATGGTCTTCAGTCTCGTTTCGAAGCAGGCGCTGACGGTCGCTGATCCAGCGGCTGACGGTTTCAGCTGGTCGACTGTAAGGGTTCGCCATCGAAATCTCCAGGAATCGCGCTGCCAAGAGTCTAAACGTGATCGTCGATATGCGGCTCCGCACCGGAGATGCATTCCCGTCTTCGGCCCGCAGCAATACGAAAGCCGATCCACGTTCTTTCAGTTTGCATATCGGGCTGATGGCAGGACCGGAGAACTTTTCCGCCGATCGTTCGTATACATGATACCGGGCATTTATTTCATTGTCAAACTGCCATTTGTGGCGATGTTAGAAGCAGTTTTAAAATTCCTGGTGAGTCCCGAGCGCGCGCGAAAATGTGTCGGTCAAGGCGGACAAATTCGCCCATATTTGGGTATACGGGTGGATTTGACCAACGCAGACCGACGCGTTTGCAGCCGCGCGAAGACCGCTGGGGGTTTTAAGACAGCTTCGTAAAGGTGTCGGGATACTTGACGTCACGTGTAACTGGAGGGCGTATGCGGGCAATGCTTCTTGTGATTCTGGCAGCCATTCCGGTCTGTGCGGCGCACGTCGAAGCCGCACGGGCGGTTTCGATGCGTGTGGACTCGCTCCTTGCGGCGGCGTCGGATACAACCGTCGAATACGGGAAACGCACCAGACTTTTGAAAGAGGCGATCCGGTTCGATGACACAGGATGGGCAATGTACGAACTCGCCCGGCTCTACAGCGATGAAAGCACGCAGGGTACGCGCAGACAGGCCTCGACGTGGCTGCAACGGGCGATGCGGAAAGACAAGTCGAATATCGACTTTCGAATCGAATATGCGAGGGTATTGTGGGCGCTGGGCAGAAGAGGCCACGCCTACAAGAATGCGAAAAAGGCAATTGACATGAACCCGAACCACGTCGGCGCCTTGTACCTGGCCGGCCGGTACGCGGCGTGGCAGATGTCGCGTTACCTCGAAAGCGAGCGCATCGATTATCAATACGATGACCTGGGCAATCGGCGAATGAGATCGTTCAGTCTGGAAAGATTCGGGGAGAAGGACCGGGACCAGGCGATCGGATACCTGACCAGGGCGCTGGATGTCGATCCCGAGCACAGACCTTCGCTGCTGCTGCTGGGACTGGTGTATTACGAAGCCCTGATGCCGGAAAAGATGGCGGTGCTTTTCGAGGACTTCCTGAAGCGCCGCCCGGACGATCCCGACGTCCATTTCTTCCTGGGACTGGCATACCAGGCGCAGGAAGAACTCCAGCGCGCCTATCCGGCCTACGTGAACGGATTAAGCCGGATGTCGGCGCGGGAACAGCAGTTCATGATGTCGGTATTCATGCTGGTGGGCAAACAGGGCATGGAGGCGGGCGAAGATCTCCCGGATGAAGAGGCGTTGCGGGCATTCTGGACCGGCCGCGATCCGTTGTTCCTCACGCCGGTTAACGAGCGCCTGATGGAACACTGTGGAAGGGTGGCATACGCCAACCTTCGTTTCGGAGATCCGGAACGCGGAATAGCGGGCTGGACGACGGACAAGGGTCAGGCGTACATCCGTTATGGACGTCCGGAGGCAAGAAGCGTCCGCCCGCCCGAGATCGATACAGGTCTGGATGAACCGACGTGGTACCAGGACCATCTGTACTGGCTGACTCAGCAGGGGACGACGCCGTTCAAACACCGTCCCCGTCTTGAGATGTGGGACTACGGCGGGTTTCGGCTGTTATTTGCAAATACGGATACGCGGGATACCTGGCGCTATCGCGTGGGCTGGTTGGGAAGGAGACCGATGGATCTGGAGGCATTGACGACAAGGGTGCCCGAGTACTATAAGGATCCATACAAATGGGAGCGCTACGATGCCCCGTACCAGATGGCCCGGTTTCGCGGGGAAGGCGACAAGGCCAGAGTGGAGGTATACTACGCGCTTCCTGGAGAGGAAGTACAACACAAAGAGGTGCAGGCCGGGGCGCAGGCCGTGGAAATCCGGCAGGGACTGTTCCTGTTCGACGCGGATTGGGATACGCTGAGGAAGGATATCGGAAGGGTTGATGTCATGCCGTGGGTACAGTATGAAGCAACCCGGGAAGGGTATCTGTTTACCGGCGAGAAGCTGATGTTGTCGCCGGGGAAGTATTTCATAGCGGCGGAGGCCGAGGACAGGAAGACAAATTCGATAGGTACGTTCCGGAGCGTCCTGCAGATTGGGGAATTTGGATACGATTCGCTGAGCGTGAGCGACATGTTGCTTGCGCGAAGGATCGTCGAAAGGGAGCAGGCGCCTTACGGACGGGATCGGTATCTCATTCTGCCCAATCCGCTCAAACAGTATCGACAGGGCGCACAGGCTTACTTCTACTATGAAGTCTACAACCTTCAGAAGGACCGCTTCGGCGCAACCAACTATCAGGTAACCTACCAGATCCGGACCTTGAAGGAAGACGACGCGGAGGCGGAGCCGGAATGGACAACGGCGGTCTCCTATACCCACAAGGGTTCGCAGGCTTGGGAGCCGATATACCAGGTGTTGAAACTGGAGATGTTTCCCGGCCCCAGGGATTTCCGTGTGAAAGTTTTCGATTTGAACAGCCGGCAGGAAGTGAGTACGGCCACGTCATTTCGCGTGATGTGGTAGAAAGCGGGAAGGTCAGTCTTATGCGGGGGGTATCCTGCCCTCCGTGCGTCTGAATGACACTTCCACATCGAATACAAGATGCCCCGATGACGATTCTTCACCGGGGTTATTTTACGGCCGTCACGAGCCGCGTGTCATCGCCGGATGTTCCGCACGCACACCGCGATACGATTCAGCGCCTTTTGGATGTTTTCGACCGAATTGGCGAAGGAAAAGCGGATGTGCCCTTCTCCGAACGCGCCGAAGCCATGGCCGGAGAGAGCCGCGACGTTTCCTTCGTACAAAAGGTAATCAGCGAATTCCTGAGAGGAGAGTCCCAGGTCCGAAACATTCGGAAAGAGGTAAAACGCGCCACCCGGGAGCGGGCAGCGAATGCCCGGGATTTCGCGGAGTCCCGTGACGAAGATGTCCCGCCGGCGTTTGAATTCAGCCACCATCGCCTGGACGTCATACTGAGGGCCCTGAAGTGCGGCCAGTGCGGCCCTTTGGGTGAACGTCGCGGTACAGGAGTTGCTGTTGACCATCAGGAGTCCGAACTTTTCCGCCAGACTTTGCGGCATCACACCGTACCCGATTCGCCATCCCGTCATCGCGTACGTCTTGGAGAAGCCATCCAGAATGATGGTCTGGTCCTGCATACCGTCGTACACCGAGATACTGTGGAATGCGCCTTCGTACAGGATCCGGGAGTAGATCTCGTCGGCGAGTACCGGGATTCCCTTGTCCACGACGATATCCGCGATCGCCTTCAGGTCTGCCGGAGGGATGATTCCACTGGTGGGGTTTTGCGGGGAATTGATGATGAGAAGCCGGGTGCGGTCGTTGATCAGGTCCGCAAGTTCATTCACGTCGAGACTGAAGTCGCGTTCTTCCGTGAGCGAAATGGGCACCGGCCGGGCGCCCGCAAATCTGATTACGGACTCGTAGATGGGAAATCCGGGATCGGGATAGATCACCTCGTCTCCCGCCTGCGCGAGGGCCAGAATGGCGTAGAACATAATCGGTTTGGCGCCGGGGGTGACCACAACCTGATCCGGATTGACCGGGATTCCACGGAACCGGGAGACGTCGTCAGCGATGGCCTCGCGAAGTTCCGGCAGACCCACCGGGGGACCGTAATGGGTATAACCCGAACGAAGCGCCTGTCCGGCCGCATTGACGATGTGGGCAGGTGTATCGAAATCGGGCTCGCCGATTTCAAGGTGGACTACGTCTCTGCCGCGGGCTTCGAGGTCTCGCGCCTTCACGAGTACTTCGAAAGCGGACTCTGTACCGAGGTTGTCCATCCTGTGCGCCAGATTCATGGGGCCACCCTCTTCTCCCGCAAACGGCCTTCGACCGTCTTGCCCAGCGCATAGGATCCGAGGATCTTGAGAAAGCTGGCCATTTTTTCAAGGTGATCAACCGCCTGCCGGCATTCTTCACTGGACATGTGACCTTCGAAATCCAGGTAGAAGACGTATTCCCAGGGTCGACCGCTCAAGGGGCGCGATTCGATCTTGAGGAGGTTGATATCCCGCATTGCAAATACGCCCAGGCTTTTAAACAGGGCTCCGGGGATGTGATCCAGGGTATAGACGACGGTGGTTTTGGCGGGATCGACAGGATCAGCGGGTTCGGAGGCCACGACCAGAAACCGGGTATAATTCCGGTGGTCGTTTTCGAGGCCTTCCCGGAGAATCTCCAGATCGTAGTCGACGGCCGCCTGTGCGCTGGCAATGGCGGCGGCATCTCTCGCGTTCTCTTCCTTGATCTGTTTGACGGCGCCTGCCGTGTCGTTCGCGACCACGGCTTCCACGCCCGCGGTGGATCGAATGAACTCGGTACACTGCGCGAGCGCAGGCGCCTGTGAGTAGATCTGCCTCACGTCTTCCATCCTGACACCCGGATTTACAATAAGGTTGTGCACGATTCGCAGCTTGATTTCGCCGACGATGTACAGTTCCTGCCGGAGGAGCAGATCGTAGTTCTCGTGAATGCTCCCCATGAGGGAATTCTCAATGGGTACCATGCCGTGCGAGCAGACACCGCCGGAGACGGCGTTGAAGAGACCTTCGAAATCGGCCTGCGGGACCACGCAAACCTGCTCACAGAAATAACTGCGGGCGGCCATTTCGCTGAATGCGCCCATTTCACCCTGGAATGCGACGACGGGATCTCTAGAACTCACTTTTCCTCCATGAACGGAATCGACGCATACGGTGCGTGTAGGCCGAAGTGGGGTATCCGAGGGGTAGACGACCGGATTGTGTCAAAGGTTCCGGCGGCCGGCGTCCGGAGTCCGGAAGCATGACCGCGGTTGTGCGCTAACCGCTATCCAACAGGGCGCTCAAATGGTATTCGACGCAACGGGCGAGGCCGCTGAGGTCGTAACCGCCTTCCAAAACCGAGATGAAGCGATCGTTTGCGTACAGCCTTGCGATTTGAAGGGCCCTTCGCGTCATTCCGGCGAATCCGTCCTCCGTGACGCTGGTACCGGAAAGAGGGTCGTCGACGTGCGCGTCGAAACCGGCTGAGACGATGACGAATTCCGGCTGGAAACGTTCCATTTCGGGCACCAGGAGTTCGTCGAATGCACGAAGGAATTGTTCGTCCCCCGCGCCCGCGGGCAGGGGCGCGTTCAGGTTCGTTCCCGTTCCGGCGCCGATTCCCGTTTCTTCGCTGCTGCCGCTGAACCACGGATAGTGCGGGTACTGATGGGCACTGAAATAGAAAACCGTGGGGTCTTCCTCGAAGATGTGCTGCGTACCGTTTCCGTGATGTACGTCCCAGTCCACGATGAGGATTCGCTCCAGCCGATGGGCGGCCTGGATGTATCGGGCGGCAACGGCCGCGTTGTTGAAAAGGCAGAAGCCCATCGCATTATCCCGTTCCGCATGGTGGCCCGGTGGACGTGTGGCACAGAATACGGCGTCTGCACGGTCATCCATGACGGCGTCCGCCGCCTCGCAGGCCGCCCCAGCCGCCAGGCGGCCAACTTCGAAGGATGCAGGACAGATAAAGGTGTCCCCCGCGTCCATGAGGCGCGTGTTTTGCTCGCACCGGCGTTGTACATCCGCGATATGCCGGGAAGTATGGACTTTTTCCAGCCAGTCAGGTTCGAGCATTCTGGGCGCAATGTCGAGCAGCCGGTTTCCGAGACCAGTCTCTTCCAGCCGGCTCCGGATGGCGTGGAGCCTCCCGGGTCGTTCCGGGTGTCCGAAGCCGGTGTCATGCCGTGAAAAGTCTGGATGCGCGATCAGCCCCACCCTTGGCATTGTCCCTCCGGATTCAGTGTCCTGTCCCTGAAATATCTCATCTTAAGGACAAAACGCCTATGGGAACGGATTCAAACGCGGTTCCCGTGTTCACGGCCTTGCCCTTCGGCTGGTCGAATGCGGGTGCGACAGTCCATATCCCCGATTCCCGATTTCCCCGGTTTATGTGAGGATTTCGACGGGGCTACTGCGGGCTCCAGGCTGACCGACGGATCGAAGGCTACTTCTGACGCCAGATTTCCCACACAAGGTGTGACAGTTCGGGAACGATCAGTTTTTCCATTGCGAGGCGGACGGCGCCGGAAGATCCGGGCATGCAGAATATCATCGTGTCGCGGTAGACGCCGGCCACGGCGCGCGAGAGCATGGCGCCGGAGCCGATGTCATCCCAGCTCAGGAAACGGAAGAGTTCGCCGAACCCGTCCAGCCGCTTTTCAAGCAGGCCCGTCACGGCTTCGTAGGTCGTGTCCCTGGCGGCGATACCCGTGCCGCCGCTCGTCAGAATCGCCTGGCAGTCGCCTTTTTCGATAATCCGCATGACAAGGTCACGAATGCGGGCAGGATCGTCGGGGACCACCTGGTAGAAGCCGGTCGTGTGGCCACCCGCCTCGAGAAGATCCCTGATTATCCGGCCGCTCCTGTCGTCGGCTTCGGTCCGTGTGTCGCTGATGGTGAGTACGGCACAGCATACGGCGCCCTCTGCCTGCTTTTTATGGTCCTGATAGGGCAATGCGTTCCTCCTCGTGTTGAGCGGTCGCGGGGCATGCGCCGGCAGATCGATCAATCCGGCCGCGCGAACTCAACGAATCCGGTCTTGTCCCAGTACTGCGGGGGGTTTATATTGGTGCCTGAAGTGGACAGAAGCCGGTTCGCGAGTCCGAATCCGAATCAATAGGAAAATCCATTTACGCGACGCGTTTGTTCAGAAGCTGTTTTAAGATTACCAGAGAGTTCCCGAGCGCGAGCGAAAAAGTGGCGGTCAAGGCGGGAAAACCCTCCCATATTTGTCTATACGGGTGGGTTTGACCAACGCCGACCGGCGCTTTTGCAGCCGCGCGAAGACCGCTGGGAATTTTAAGACAGCTTCTTACCTGAGAGGCGTTTGAAATGTCCCTGAAGAACATAACCGTTCTTGGTGGTGGAAACACAGCTTTTGCCGTGGCCGCCAACCTCAGTCTGAAGGGTTTTCAGATTACGCTCTATGAGATTCCCGGTTTCAAGGAGTCTCTGGATCCGGTTGTGGACGACGGCATCATCCATCTGCTCGGTGCAGGTGGACAGGGTGCGGCCAGGATCCATTGCATCACCACCGATGTCGAGGAGGCACTTGAATCGCCGGATATCATCCTGCTCATCGTACCTGCGTATGCGCACAAACCCTTTGCCGAAGTCTGTGCGCCGCACCTGCGACCGGATCAGACCGTCGTCATCATGCCCGGCACCCTCGGTACCCTCGAATGGGCGCGTCTCCTCAGGGAAGCCGGCACCGGGGGCGTCGTTCTCGCCGAAGTGGACACAGCGCCTTTCGTTTGCAGAAAGACGGCGCCGGACACGGCAACCATTTGGGGAATCGTCACAGGCATGGGCCTGGGTGTCTTTCCTGCCTGCGAATTCGAACACGTGCGCGAACGGCTGGATACCCTCTTTCCGGGCATAACGGGATATCCTGACGTGATGGCCTGCGGCCTGGCCGCAATGAACCCTGTGGTTCATCCCGCCGGCGTCCTGCTTAACGCCGGCCGCGTGGAATATTCACACGGCGAGTTTTACTTTTACGAAGAGGGCGTCACGCCAACCGTGGCCAGAGTGATCATGCAGGTAGACGGTGAACGCCGCGCGATTGCCAGTCAACTCGGTTACAACCTGTGCCCGGCGAATGTCGCCTTTCATCGCGCCGGCTTCGGACCGGAAGGAGATCTCTGGGCTACCATTAACGGCAGTTACATGCTCACCAGGCTTAAAGCGCCGGGGTCCATGGACAGCCGTTGGCTCACGGAAGACATTCCCTATGGACTGGCGGCGTGGCACTCGGTCGGTACACAGTACAATGTACCCGCACCCACCATTCGCGCGATGGTCGACATCGGATCTATCGTCATCGGAGATGACGGCTGGACTTCAGGCAGAGACGTGAGTGATCTTGGTATCGCCGGGATGGACCCATGCGAACTAAAGGCATATCTTCAAACCGGGAGGACCGCCTGACTGTCCTTCCGGACAGTTGCAGAGTCCTTTCTCGGAGATTTCTCACCATTCTCCCGCCGATTCATCCCGTCTCGCTGCGTTGCCTTCGCTCGCCGACCTTACGCAGGTCAGAGGCGCCCTGCGAGCCGGGCGACTCGACGGCCGAATTTAGGCAACCTATTCCGAGACAGGACACCGGTCCGTTGACGCAAAGGCGATCTTCGCGGACCGGCGCGTGTTCCTCAAGACGTCGAGTCGGGTTCTTCGTAGTACGATCGCAGGCATCGATCCATCACCCATCCCGTCCGCGCCGCGCTCTCGCCCGTTGACTCGCACGTCCCCCAGCCCAGGAGTTCATCCACCACCGTCTGGATCAGCGGCTGATGTACATGAGGCGGATTCCTGAATTCCAGGGTGGTTGTTGCCCCGCCTCTCGTGACCAGAATATCGGTATCCGAAAAAACAGGACATTGCATCTCACCGTCGGAGCCGGTAAACGTCATTCGATCTTCGGAAAAATCCGCGTTGAAGTTCCAGACGCCTGTTCCCACAATCCCGGATTCAAACTCAAAGCTGGCCGCGACCGTGTCCTCGGCCTTATACGTGCCTCCCGTGTTCGCCGCGCATCCCCAGACCCGCTTGATCGGACTCACGAGATAATCCAGCAAATCCAGGCCATGAGATCCCAGGTCCATGAACAACCCCCCGCCCGATATCTCCGGTCTGAATCGCCAGCCATTCGCCGCTTCACCCCGGGCGAGCTGATCGTAATGTGTAATATGAACCGAACTCAACTCACCGATCGCTCCTTCCCGGAGCAACTCCCGGACGCGCAGAAATCGAGGCAGCGCCCGCCGGTAGTATGCCACGAAAAGCGGCCGTCCAGTTTTCCGGAAGGCCGCCGCCATCTGCCGGCATTCGCTGTGATTCATCGCCATCGGCTTTTCGACAAGGCATGGTTTTCCGGCCTGCGCCACCTTCAAGGCCAGATCCAGATGCGAAGAAGGCGGGGTCGCCACATACACGGCATCGACCCCGGCATCCTCAATCAATGCATCCGCATGGCCATAATGCCGGGGCACGCAGTGCCGGTTCGCGTAATCGGCCGCCTTGTCCACGTCCCGCCGCATCACCGCCATCAACTTCGACGCGTTCGCATTTTGAAATCCAGGTCCGCTCTTCACCTCGGTGACATCGCCACATCCAACGATACCCCATCGCACGCACTCCATGTCTCTGATCCTCTGTAATCCCGATGTATCATTCATCGGGACGAAGCGAAGCGGGGCGTCAGAAGCTGTTTTATAGTTTCCGGTAAGTTCCCGACCGGCGCTCTCGCAGCCGCGCGAAGACCGCTGGGAGTTATAAAACAGCTTCTCAGGCCGTATCCTTCAGGCGCCGCCTCAGAAACGACGGGATTTCCAGGTCGTCGAGTGAAATATCCCCCTCAGCGTTCTCCTCCGGCGCGACAGGGGGCTCCGTAACCTGGGCGGCATCGGCTTTGCGCATATATGCCGGGACGTCCAGGCCGATCGGGTTGTCCATCGGTACTCGCGACGCTTTCGTTCCTGCGACGTTCTCTTGCTCGGCGAAGCCGGTGGCAATCACCGTTACCCGCAGCTCATCGCTAAGCCCGTCATCCAATACTGTACCCCAGATTATGTTCGCCTCGGAGCCGACCGCCTTGGTGACGGTAGATACCGATTCATCGACTTCAAAGAGTTTCAAGTCGCTGCCGGCGGCGATATTTATCAGCACGAACCGTGCGCCGTCGATCGAAAGATCTTCCAGCAACGGGCTCCTGATGGCTGCCTCGGCAGCATGTAATGCGCGGCCCTCCCCGGTGGCCGTGCCGGTTCCCATCAACGCGTCTCCCCCTTGCCGCATTACCGTACGCACGTCATTGAAGTCCAGATTGACTTCGCCAGGCATCGCAATCAGGTCCGAGATTCCGCGCGTGGCCTGCAGTAGGACGTCGTCGGCAACTCTAAAAGCCTCGCGCAGCGTCGTCTCCTCGGAGCAGACGTCAAGGAGGCGCTGGTTTGGAATGACGATGAGCGTGTCCACGGAATCCTTCAATTGAGTGATGCCCATCTCCGCGTTTCGCAACCGGGGCACGCCCTCCATTTTGAACGGTTTGGTCACGATACCTACCGTCAGTGCGCCGGCATCTCTAGCGATTTCCGCCACCACTGGCGCAGCGCCGGTCCCGGTACCGCCACCCATACCGGCTGTCACGAAAACCATATCCGAACCGGCCAGAAGCTCCGTGACGTGGTCACGGTCTTCCTCCATGGCTTGCCGTCCGATTTCCGGATTGGCACCCGCGCCGAGTCCTTTTGTGATCGCCTCCCCAATTTGCACCCGTTTTGACGCCTCGGATTTGTCCAGATCCTGCAAATCGGAGTTAACCGCGATAAATTCCACACCCTTGAGATCTGCGGCGATCATCCGGTTTACCGCGTTGCCCCCCGCGCCGCCAACCCCCACAACCCGCATCTTCGCCTGATTGTCATTATCGACTATTGAAAACGTGACCATTTAGCTCCTCCTATAAATTCGCGTTGTGGAGTGGGCGAACGCCGTCGGTCAGTCCCATCCGTTAAAATTCGCGATTGCCGTGCGGCCGGCCCTTGCGGTCGAAATACTGCGTTGCGCTCCCTCGCCGAATCGCAGGATGGGACTCGGTTGCGCGCCTTGTCTTCGGCCACAATGGCTCGGCCTCGCCTGCAGAGCGACTTCATCAACGGGCTGCTAGAAAAAGTCCTTCACCCACGCTTTCATCCTGCCCAGAATCGATCCGAAATAACCGTTGCCGCCAGCGCTCAACGCGCCACCGAATTCCTGATGCTGCAGACCGAACTTCACGAGGCCGACACCGGTCGCGTAGATGGGCTCGGTGACGTCGTCCGAAAGGCCGGCAACGCCGTTCGGCGTGCCGACGCTGACCGGCATTCCGAACACCCTCTCGGCCAGCTCGGCCGTCCCCTCGAGCATCGATCCGCCGCCGGTGATAACGACGCCTGCCGCCAGCAGATCGGCATAATCGGTCCTTCGGATTTCCCGATGGACCAGGGTGAAGATCTCCTCCATGCGCGCTTCGATAATCGCCGACAGCTCCTCTCGCGGCACTTCGAAAGAGGGCCGTCCGCCTATTCCCGGCACGTGGATGGTCTCGTCCTTTTCGACCATTGAGCGCGACGAACAGCCCCGAGAGCGCTTGATGGTTTCCGCCTGTGCCAGGGGTGTTCTCAATCCGATTGAAATGTCGCTGGTTACATTCTCGCCTCCCAGTCCCACGACCGCCGTATGCCGGATGCTCCCGTCGTAAAAGACCGCGACGTCGGTTGTACCGCCGCCAATGTCGACCAGCGTTACGCCCATCTCTTCTTCCTCGGGCGACAATACGGCGTAGCTGGATGCCAACGGTTCCAGCACGAGGTCCACAACCTCCACACCTGCCCTTCGGATGCTCTTGCATATGTTCTGTGCCGACGTCACGGCACCGGTCACCATGTGCACGTCGGCTTCGAGACGAACTCCCGACATTCCAATCGGATTCTTGACACCGGGTTGATCGTCCACCGCGAAAGATTGGGGCAGCACGTGGATGATTTCCCGGTCCATGGGTATCGAAACCGCCTTGGCTGTTTCAATCACACGCGCTTCATCCTGAGCTGTAATCTCATTGTCATTTCCTGAAACTGCGATCACCCCCCGGCAATTGAGGCTGCGAATGTGATCGCCCGCGATGCCGGCGTAGACCGCCCCGATACGTACATCCGAGGCCTGTTCGGCTTCTTCGACGGCGCGCTCAATGGATTGGACCGTCTGGGCGACATTTACCACGACGCCGCGTTTCAGCCCGTTGGAAGGACTTGTGCCAATACCCGCAATCCTGAGCTGATCGTCTTCCTCCACGTCGGCCACGACCACACAGATCTTGGTCGTTCCAATATCCAATCCAACGATCTGATCCCCTCTGGCCATCCTCGCTTCCTTTCCGGCTACTGCATGAAGGGTGCCTGATACCGGTTCGCGAAACTCCTGGTGCTTAGCAGCCCGTTGGAAAAGTCCATCCGGGCTGCGGCCGACCCCTGCGGTCGAAAACCTGCGTTGCGCTCCCTCGCCGAATCGTTGGATGGGGCTCAGTCGCGCGCTTTGTCTTCGTCCAAAACGCCTCGCCAGCAGAACGACTTTGTCAACGGACTGTTACCCTGTGCCCACAACGACTTGATTTGAAAACCGGAGATCGACGTAGGACGGCGTCCGAACTCTGTGCGCTCCCGCCTTTAAAAACGCATCAAACCGACGGACCTGGTCAGTCGCATCTTCAAGTCGCATGAGAAGCGTCAGCCCGTCTCCCACCAGATAGACCCGCGCCTCCGTGGCGGAGACCAGGTTTACTTCGGAGACGTCGTCCAGAAACGCCGGCGCGTTTGACCGAAGCTGATCCAGGAATGCCACGAGGTGGGAAAATCGATAGACCCCCGGTGTGTCTACGACTGTTTCAATGCCGGTCACGATCGGCAGGTCTAACGGCGCCTGAGGCAGCGGAAAGAGCACGCCATCCCCGTCCAGCACGAACAATCTCTCCGACACTGCGGCCAGCGCAAGCGGGCGCCTCACCTGCAGTTCGATGAGAAGCCCGTTCGGAGGTTGTCTCAGTAACATCGCGTCCCTGATCGAAGGGTCTGCCACCAACCGTTGCGTCGCCGCCCTAAGATCGGCCGCAAACAGATTGACGCCGATTTTCAGACCGGACAGGACCTCGACTTCGCTTTCCTTCAGGAACTGGTTGCCGACCACGGTAATATGGCCCAGACGAAACAGGTCGGAATCGGTGAGTGCCGAATATGCGTTCTGAATCCCGAAAAACAGCAATCCAACGAGCGCCAGAATGACAATCCACCGCAATACGCGGGCCGACGATCGCGGTTCCGCCTCCTCGTGATGAATCCGCTGACGTTCCTGCGTCCGTGAATAGATCGGTCTATGTCTGGACATATAACCTCCGTCGTTTCGTAAGAATCGGGCAATCCTGTTCCGCGGCCGGTGCCATTCGCGGGAATCCGTGGCAGCGACGTGTTGCGACACCCTGATTCACGGGTTCTCAATTCCCTGCTCGCCGACAACGCGAACTTCCATGTTCATTTCAATGCCAAAGGCCTTCCGTACTCTCTCCTGAACCGTTCGCACCAGCGAGAGCACATCCGCCGCGGTGCCGCCGCCGCGATTCACGATAAAATTGGCATGGACATCGGACACTTCCACATCGCCCACGGATAGCCCTTTGCATCCGGCTCTGTCGATGAGCAGCCCTGCCGAAGTCCCGGGAGGGTTCTTGAAAATGCAGCCGGCGTTGCGCGCCCACAGAGGCTGGGAGCTTCTCCGGTTGGCCAGCATCTCGTCCATGCGTGCCTGGACCGGTCCCGGATCGTCCTCCTCGAGAATGAAACCCGCCTCCACGATCAGGAATCCTGCCGGAAGGTCCGTGCGACGGTACGAGAACGATATCGAATCTCTCTGCAATTCCAGCGCTTCTCCAGATCGGAGGTCCAGAACTCTCAGCCACGCCGTCCGCTCCATGATCTGCCCTCCCCACGCACCGGCGTTGCCCTTTATTGCGCCCCCCACGGTTCCGGGAATTCCGCAGCCGAACTCCATTCCGGTACGCCCGGCGCGCTGGCAGCGTCTGGAAAACACCTGCAGGCTCGCGCCCGCCTGCGCAATGCCCAGATTCGATTCAACCGCCATATCCGATAGTCCGCCGGCCAAACAGATTACCAGTCCTCTGAAACCGGCTTCGCTCACCAGCATATTGGTTCCGCCGCCCACGGGTAACACCTGCTGTTCGGAATCCAGGACGAGTGGCACGGCAGTAATCAGGTCTTCCATATTCGCAGGCCGGAAGAACAGGTCCGCGGGTCCACCCAGGCCAAAATGGGTATGCTTCTTCAAGGGTTCATCAACCAGGAGTTCGCCCCTGCATCGCGCCCGGATTTCCCGGGCGAGCAGATTCCGATTCGAAACATCAGGCATCGGCCCGCGACGCTCCCTCGGACAACCGGTCAATGAGCCCGTATGCAACCTGTTCCACGTCTCCGGCGCCCATCACCAATACGAGATCACCCGGCGCAAGCGCTCTCAACAGGCAAAGTTCCAGATCCTGCAGGCCCGAGACATACAATACGTTGGAACAGCCGGCATTGCGTACCTGACCTGCCACCGTCTCGCCGGTCACACCGGGAATCGCGTCCTCGCGAGCGGCGTAGACGTCGGCTACCCAGACCTGGTCGGCTTCACTCAGCGCCCTTCCGAACTCAACAGCGAAATCCCGGGTTCGAGAGTACAGATGCGGCTGGAAAACAGCTACCAGTCGGCCCGGCCATCCCGCCCTGATCGTCTCGATGGCGGCACGAACCTCGGTTGGATGGTGGGCGTAGTCGTTCACAACACAGACACCGCCTGGATCGCCGAGTACCTCCAGCCGGCGTCTCACACCCCGGAAGTTCTCCAGTCCCGTGCGGATTGCTTTCCAGGGCAGTTGCAGGGCCAGGCCCACACTCACAGCGGCCAACGCATTGCTCACATTGTGACGGCCTGGAACCTGGAGGACAATATCCCCGAGTGGTTTTCCGCGATCGACCACCTGAAACCGACTTTCGATGCCGTCCTGGAGCACGGACCGTGCGGAGATCCTCGTTTCGTACTCCAGACCAAACGAGAAAACCTCAAGATGTCCAGCGTTCAATCGCCTCACGAACGGTCCATCGTAGGCCATCACCGCGCTTCGGCTTGTCTGATCCAGAAACTGCTGAAACGCTCGAAAGAGGCCCTCCATGTTCCCGTAAGTATCGAGATGATCCTCCTCGAGTGACGTTACGACTGCGACCTCGGGACGCAATGTCAGAAAGGAGCGGTCGAATTCATCGGCCTCTACCGCCCACAGCGTTCGTGAGCCGGGGCGCAGGTTTCTCTCAGGGCCACGAACGATCCCGCCCACCAAAACCGTGGGATCCAGACCCGCCGCCTCGAGAACCCCGCCAACCATCGCTGTTGTCGTTGTCTTCCCGTGTGTGCCGGTAACCCCTACGACCCGATGTCCTGCCGTCAATTGACCAAGAAGCGACGCCCGCTTGACCGTTGGAATCCCTCTCGACCGGGCTCGTTTCAATTCGACGTTTTCCGGTTCCGCGGCAGGAGTGTATACAACCAGGTCTGTGTTTTCTGCTGCCTCCGACGCATGTCCGATCCGAACGGGAATTCCCAGCGACCCCAACCGGTCGGTCAACGCGGAGGCCTCACGGTCGGATCCGGTTACAATGCATTTCTGCTGAAACAGCAGTTCAGCAACCGCGCTCATGCCCACTCCACCGATGCCCACAAAATGAACCCGGCAACCCGGTTTCAGTTTCAACATGCGGCATCCATCCCCTGATGTTCTACCGCTCACCGCGCAGCAGTCCGCTGTGCGCCATTCCCTCCACCATCCGCACAGCCGCGTCAGGAACCGCCACCGCGCGGCTGCGGCGGGACATTTCCGAAAGAAGCCCGTTAGAATCGATCATCACGGACACTTCCTGCACCAGTCTTTCCGCGCTAAGTTCCGATTCGCGCACCATGCGCGCGGCCCCCGCTCGAACAACGGCCTTTGCATTGTATTCCTGATGGTTCTCGGCCGCGAGCGGCAGTGGCACCATCAATGCGGGCACACCCAGTTGCGTCATTTCCGTTACCGTTATTGCGCCCGCCCGGGTCAACGCGAGGTCCGCCGCGCTGTAAGCCACCGCCATTTCGTCGATGAATTCCCTGACGACCACGCGGTCTCCACAGGGGCGGGCCGCGGATGCCGCGGCGTCGTAACCCACCTTGCCGGTCTGCCACAGAATCTGATAGCCACGTTTCGTCAGTACCGGCAGCGCCTCAGCCACGGCGCGGTTGATTCCCATTGATCCCTGGCTGGCTCCGGTCACAAACAGCGTGACCCGGTCGACGTCCAGACCAAACCGCCGGCGAGCTGCTTCCCTGTCCACGCGCCGCCATCCCTCCCGAATCGGGTTGCCCACGACATGCTTCTCACGGCCGCCTACGCGGCGCCTTGCCCCTTCAAACGCCAGATAGACCTGCCGGGCTGCCCGGGACAACAGGCGAACGGTGAGCCCGGGGTAATTGTTCGACTCGTGCAGAACCAGCGGAATACCAAGCACCCGCGCGACAACGCCCACCGGACCGCTGACATGGCCCCCCGTGCAAATCACCGCGTGGGGATGAAACGCAACGAGGATTCGGAATGCTGAACAGATACCCTTCAGGAGCGACCACGGGAATTGCAACAGATCCAGATGGAGGCGGCGTTTAAGGCCTATGACCGGCAAGGTCTCCAGGACGTAGCCGGCACGCGGAATCAGCCTGGCTTCAACGCCCCGCGCAACACCTGCGAATCTGATTTTCGTCGCAGGGCGCCGCTGTCGGACTGCGGCCGCTACACCCAGCGCGGGCACCGTGTGGCCGCCGGTCAGGGTAACGGCAAACAACAGGCGTAATGGCATCAGAACCTGCGATCTCCTCTCCGGTACATTCTGACGGCACCGGTCCGCTGAGGAAGCGCTCCAGGGTCGGCCGATCCGCGCCGGCCGATGTTGATCAGAATACCCACGGCAAGCAGTGTGAACAGCATGGAAGTTCCACCGTAGCTGATAAAGGGAAGGGGAAGCCCGGTGGCCGGTATCAGCCCGGTGCACACCCCCATGTTTACAAACGCATAGACCAGAATCATGAATGTGATGCCTGACGCCAGAAAGAACCCGTGCAGGTCCGGTGCGCGACGGGCGATCTGAAAACCACACCGTGCGAATATGACGAAACAGATCACCACGCCAGCCGTGCCGAGCAATCCCAGCTCTTCTCCGACAATGCTGAACACAAAGTCGGTATGAGGCTCCGGCAAGAAGAGATATTTCTGAAGGCTCTGTCCAAGACCCACGCCGGACCATCCTCCGCTGCCCAGCGCCAGCAATGACTGCATTACATGATATCCGGCGCCCTGGACGTCGTCCGTGGGACTGAAGAACGCCGTCATTCGTTCTTTTCGATATCCAAGAACGAATACAACGATGAATAGCACCGGCAGAAGGACGATCCCGGTGCCGGCCAGGTGCTTGACCCGGACACCGGCCAGATATAGCATCAGCGTGCAGGTCAGGCCGATCGCCAGCGCCGTACCGAGGTCTGGCTGGAACATAACCATACCCATCGCCAGGCCGATTATGGCGATATGGGGGAGGTAACCCTGAACCAGGTCCTTTACCAGTCCCTGGCGCCGGCTCAAGGATTCCGCCAGATAGACCACGAGCGCGAGTCGCATCAGATCCGCAGGTTGAAAGGCGCCGCCGGGCAATGGAATCCATCGATACGCGCCGCGAACTTTGCCGAAGCCCGCGATTTTGAATACCAGGACAACCGCCAGTCCCAGGAAACCGATGGCGAGAAGGACCTTGGCGAAACGCGCCCAGACGCGATAGTCAACCCGCATGATCAAAAGCATCGCAAAAAGACCGACCGCCGTACGCACCGCTGACCGCTTCAAGAAAAAGTGGTCGCTCTCAAAACGCACGTGACCCAACGCCGTGCTGGCACTGTATACCATTACCAGGCCAAAACCCACCAGCCCGACGACCAGCAATAACAGCAGGTAGGTCTGCCGCTCTGCTCCTGAGGTCGACATATGAATCTGCTTGTCTGAAAAAAGGATCCTGAAACGAACTCCGGGAACGGTTGCCGGAAACCGGGTCAGTGCCTTGACGAACGGAATCGCAAATTACGATGACGACGACAAAAGAATTCATCCCTCGACGGCATGGCTTCGTTCAGAAGTTGTCTCGAATCCCAGTGCTTCCGCGGTTGTCTCCATCGCCACGCCGCGAGAGCCCTTCATCAGTACGAGATCGCCCGGTTTGAGAAATGCCCTGAGATCCGTCACCAGGGATTCACGGTCTTTGAATGCCCGCGACCTGTCGGAAGGCAGACCTCCCGATATGCCCCCCCGGGACACGTGACCTGACATGTCGCCGAGCGCAAAGATGGCGTCCATCCCGATACCGGCGGCAAGTTCTCCAAGACGCTCGTGGCTCTGAACGGCCGACGCGCCCAGTTCCAGCATATCGCCCAGCACAGCCACCCGGCGCCCGCCTTCCGAGACGGACATCCGCGCCAGCGTTTCCAGGGCCGCCCGCATCGAGGCCGGATTGGCATTGTACGTGTCGTTTAATAGACGGATTCCGTTCCATTCGACGATCTGGCCGCGCAGCTTCGAAGGCCGAAACGCGCCGAGCGCTTTAGCGGCCTGTTCAACCGGCACATCCAGTGCCGCGCCCACCGCCGTTGCGGCAAGTGCGTTGTACACGTGATGCCGGCCGGGAACAGCCAGATGAAAAAAACGGCCCTGCAGAGAGAAATGACCGCAGCCCTCCTGGTCTATGACAAGTCCCTCCCCACGAAACTGACATATCTTCTCGATACCAAAGCCCAGGAGTCTCCCCTTTAGTCTTGCTCGCTCCTTGGACACGAACAGGTCATCGAGATTCAAGATAGCCATTGAAGACTCTTCAAGATGATCCAGGAGTTCCCCTTTGGCTTTGGCCACCCCCTCTACAGAGCCTAAAAACTCCAGATGTGCAGGTCCGATATTGGTAATGACGCCGATCGTAGGATCGGCAATTTCACACAGGTATTTCAATCCGCCGTGTTCGCTGATGCCCATTTCGATCACTGCGGCTTCGCAGGTTTTCGAGAGTCGCAGCAGGGTCAGCGGGACTCCAAGCCAGTTGTTCAGGTTGCCTTCCGTAGCCAGCACTCGGTACCGGGTGCTCAGCACGGCGGCAGCCATATCCTTGGTGGTTGTCTTTCCACTGCTGCCGGTAATGCCCACCACCGGAATCCGGAAACGCCGGCGGTACGTTCTTCCGAGAGCGCCAAGCGCCGTGCCTGGTGTCTCGACGACGATCATCGTTCCGGACAGGCTTCGGCGTTTCCGGTCTTCAGCCCAGTGCCTCGAGACGACAGCCGCCGATGCACCCTTCTCGAGGGCATCTTCCACAAAACGATGTCCATCCCGATTTCCGTTTGCGCGCTCTCCTTCAAGTGCGAAGAACAGTTCCCCCGCATTCAACACTCGTGAGTCGATGCAGCCTCCAACTGGACAGATTGCAGGATCGACGGCGCCAACGAGCTCTCCGCCCATTGCATCGGCCGCTTCAACGAGTGTCATCCCTTCCATACGCAGCAATCCGGGTGAAGGTCCGGGAGTCTGTATCCCCTTGGCAACTGGATTCCGGTCATACCCGGCCGCTCAGGATGTCCCTTGCGACCAGCCGGTCGTCAAAGTGGATCTTCCGTCCGCCGATATCCTGGTAATCTTCATGTCCCTTGCCCGCAATGACGACAAGATCGCCGCCGGAAGCGTTTTCAATGGCCAGTGAAATCGCCTTCCGTCGGTCAACTTCCACGAGGTGGTCCGCACCGCCGACTCCCGCCACGATGTCTCTGAGAATCGAGTCCGGGGCTTCGGTCCTGGGATTGTCAGAAGTCACGATGGTCAGATCGGACATCCGCGCGGAAATCCGTCCCATTTGCGGGCGCTTTCCGCGATCACGATCGCCGCCGCATCCAAACACGCAGATCAATCGGCCTTCCGTAAACTCGCGGGCGGCCCGAAGGACATTTCCAAGCGCGTCCGGTGTATGCGCGTAGTCCACAATCACACTGAAATCCTGCCCTTCCTGAATGCTCTCGAAACGGCCAGGCACCTGTACGTCCCGGATGGCATCGGCAATCGTTTCCGCGTCGACATCCATTGCCAGCCCCGCCGCAATCGCAGCGGCGGCGTTCATCTGATGGAAACGGCCCCGCAGCGCCAGGTTGAGTTCCAGCGATCCCCATCTCGTTTCCAGGTCCATGCGGGTCCCGCGATCGTCTGTTTCCGCGTTTTCGATTCGTACGTCGGCGGTCGTGGATCGGCCGTATGACACAACTGTCGCGCAACAGTTGCTCAACAGGCGGCCGGTCGCCACGTCGTCCGCGTTGACCACCGCACGCGCATCCGGGTTCAAGTTGTCAAAGAGCAGCTTCTTGGCGGCCAGGTAGGACTCCAACGAACCATGGAAATCCAGATGGTCCCGAGAAAAATTCGTAAAAACCGCTGTATTGAACGCGATACCGTATACGCGGTCGAGTGCCAGCCCATGCGACGTAACTTCCATCACGGCCGCTGTGCAGCCGCTGTCCGTCATTTTCTTCAACAACCGCTGCAGGTCGTGCGCTTCAGGAGTTCCGATGTACGACGGCATCCGGCGGCCACCCACCCGGGTTTCAACCGTCCCGATCAACCCGCAATCGCCGGCGGCTGCCTCCAGCGACGCGTGTATCAGCATTGCCGTCGTGGTTTTCCCGTTTGTCCCCGTTACGCCCACCATCCGCAGCTTTCGCGACGGCGACCCGTAGAAATGTTCCGCGAATACGCCCAGCGCCTCCCGCGTTGACGGCACCCGGACAACGGCTATGTCCGCCTGGACCGGCTCTTCAACAACAACCGCCACGGCCCCTGCAGCGATCGCCTGCGGTACGAAGTCATGCCGGTCTTCAAGCTGTCCGCCTCTGATGGCGACGAACAAGTCGCCCGGTCGAACCTTGCGCGAATCCGTGGCGAGACCCGTAACCCGGGGATTGCCCGGATGAAGCCTTTGCGCTCCAGGAATCCGGCAAATGAAGTCGACCAGCCGCATAACATGGCTTTTGTCACAGGTCGTTCGGAATTGGCGTGTGCTGCGGGCTGCATACGACGTTGCAGGTCGTGCCGCGGGCAACCGGCATCCCGGCGCCGGGGGTCTGAGAGACGACTCGCCCGCTGCCCGAGGCGCTAACCGCCAATCCTGACGATGTCAATTGTACCACAGCCTGGCGCAATGGAACTCCCAACACATTGGGCGTCGCGATATAATCCCCGGTCTTCCCGGAGTCTGCTTCAACGGCCTCGTGCCGCGATTCAAGGTTCCCGGTCGACCGGGCTCGAGGGCCGACCGATAATCGTGAGCCCTCGTGCACCTGGATCGGCTCGATACCTTGTCGATCCATTACCCGTTTCGCTATCTTGCGGGTCAATCCCGCCAATACGGGCCTGGATGCCTTGTCGGCTTCGTCCCCCCGGGATTCAGCCACTGCCCGGTGTCGCATTTCCGTGTCCCGCAGACTCAGTATGCGTTGCATGATGCGGCTGAAAACCGGCGCCGCCACCTTGCTGCCCCAGCGAATACCCTTCGGGCTGTCCACAATCACGATACATACGAACTCGGCGCGCTCTACCGGCAAAAAGCCGATGAACGAGGAAACATACCGGTTTGGATCATAGCCCCTTCCACCCTCCTTTGCCCTCTGCGCAGTGCCCGTTTTTCCAGCCACGCGATAACCTGGTACCTGTGCGTTTTTGCCCGTGCCTCGCAGAACCACCCCTTCGAGGATTTCGGCGATGTTTCCTGCCGTCTCCTCGGAGACGACGTCGCGCAGCACATGGGGCCGTTTGGACTCCCAGACACCGTCCGGCGATCGGCGGCGATAGATGCGCGGGGCCATTAGGCGACCGCCGTTGGCGATTGCGCCGTAAGCCATCGCCATCTGCAATGCCGTTACGCCGATTTCCTGTCCGATCGACATTGACGCCAGCGTTCTTCCGGACCATCGTGTCGGTTTTTTCACGTTTCCGGCCACTTCACCCGGCAGGTCCACGGTTGTCTTGTTTCCAAATCCGAAGAGCCGGACATATTTATACAGACCCGCCTGTTCCAGTTTCCGGGCGATTTTCACGGTACCGATGTTGCTGGACTCTTCGACAACCTGCTGGACCGTCAGCCATCCACACGGATGTGTGTCTCGAATCACGCCGCCGGGAACCTGCATCCGTCCGAACTCACAAAAGATCCGATCCTCCCGGCGCCAGAGGCCTTCCTCCAACCCCCCCGCTACAGCGATCGCCTTGAACGTGGATCCCGGCTCAAAGATATCGGTCACCGCGCGATTGCGCCGGAACGCCGCATCGTATTTGCCGAAGTGATTGGGATCGTACAGCGGCACATTGGCCATTGCCAGGATTTCACCTGACCGGGGCGAGGTGACGACAACAATACCGTTTACCGCCCGGAATTGCGACACCGCGGCAGCCAACTCCTCTTCGACGATCGACTGATAATCGACGTCCAGGGTCAACATCACATCCTCGCCGTCCTCGGGCATTCTCCTCACAACGCCCAAGGCGCCCAGTGCTTCGCCGCGCGCGTCCCGCCTGGACGTCATATCCCCGTGTTCGCCCTCCAGCAGCAAATTGCAAGCCAGCTCCACGCCCTCGATGCCCAGATTGTCGATGTCGGTGTACCCCAGAACCTGTCCGGCAAGCTCTCCCATCGGATAGGTTCGCCTCATCTCGACAATGCGACCGACACCCTTCGGCAGCGGATCCTGTCGCGGGTCGCTGAACACCTTTCGAGCCAGCCAGACAAAACGCTTCTCTTGCAGCCGTCGCAGCAGCGCGGCATTCTCCGCGCCATCGCGACCGGAAAACCGCACGGCGATGGAACGGAGGCTGTCCAACCCGGCAACCTTGTTGACAAAGAACGATTGGGCTTCCAGGTTCGTTGCGAGCAGCCTGCCCTTGCGGTCCAGAATACGACCGCGGTTCGCCTGCAATACAGTCCGCATTTCGTGCTGCCTCTTCGCACGGGCGCTGTAAACGTCACCCGTCCACACCTGAAGCGCAGCCAGTCTGCAGGTCAAGATCAGAACGAAGATACCGCCCAGCAGGCAGATGGCTTTCTGCCGGCGAATGTGGCGCACTTCTATCCGCATGGTTCAGTTTTTGTGGTCGGAAAGAGCGTGGTGGTCCGGGTGCCGACCCAGGTAGAGATTCTGCGGCGGTCCCTGAGGAAATACCATCCCAAGTCTGTTGGTGGCGATCTCCCGGATTCTGCTGCTTCTTCGGAGTCCCGAGATTTCCGCCCGGAGACGCTCCTGCTGCCGGAGAAGCTGCTGGTGTTCGATTCGAAGCCGCGAGATATCGTCACCCTGCCTTACGGTCTGCGCCTGGGCCCACAGATAACCCAGAAGACCCAGAACGACGAGCGCCAGGGTAAGGAGTACGTATCGATAACCACCCGACGTCTTCATATCGGAACGGGTATTCATATGCATTCACCAAGTCACTCCAGACCGTTAAAGGCTGTCTTAAAATTACCGGTGAGCTCCCGACCGTCGCTTTTGCAGCCGTGCGAAGACCGCTGGGAATTTTAAGACACCTTCTTAACCTTACAATCTCTCCGCAACCCTCAACGTCGCACTTCTGGATCGCGGGTTGTGCTGGCGCTCTTCCGGTTCCGGTCGTATGCCTCCGGGGGCCAGCACCCGCACTTGCGGGATCCGTCCACATCCGCAAACGGGTAGATTCGGCGGGCAGACGCAACCCAGAGCAGCCGAACGAAAGACCTTCTTTACCGTACGATCTTCAAGAGAGTGATAGGATAGAACGCCGATACGTCCGGCACTCGTCAACTTGCCGATTGTGTACTCAAGTGTTTCGTGAAGCTGATCCAGTTCGCCGTTTACCTCAATCCTGATCGCCTGGAAGATCCTGGCAAGGGTTTTCGTGGTTTGAGATCCCGGCGTGGTCTCCGAAATCAGCGCTGCCAGTTCGGATGTGTCTTTCAACGGCTGTCGGACCCGCCGGCGGCAAATGGCCCGGGCGATCCGCCCGGAGACGCGTTCTTCTCCGAAGTCCCTGAAAATCCGGGTCAGCTCCTTCTGAGAGTAGGCATTCACAATGTCCTTCGCCGACCGGAGTGCGTCGGGTCCCATACGCATATCCAGGGGCCCGTTTCGCAGGTAGCTGAAACCGCGGGAGGGCTCATCGATCTGATGGGAAGAAACGCCGAGGTCGAAGAGCGCGCCCGAGATCCGATCGACCTCCAATTTTTCCAGGACCCCCGGCAGTTCCCGATAAGACGCCTCGATGATGTCCAGCCGTTCGGAGAATCGCCGCAGCCGAAGGGCGGCGGCCTGAACCGCCTCTGGATCCCGATCAATTCCAATCAGTCGTCCACGCCTGCCCATCCGCTCCAGCATATGCTCAGCGTGGCCCCCGCCTCCTACCGTGCCATCGACGTACACACCGTTCGGGTCGTTGACCACCTGAAGGGCAGTTTCCGGTCCCAAAACCGGTGTATGGAATTCCGCGGCCCCGGACATTGACGAAATACTAGAGAATGTCGAGGTCTTCGGCGAATGCTTCCAGATTCTCGCCGACGTCGCTCATATCCGCCGTGTATCGCTCAGGATTCCAGATTTCTATCCTGTTGCCCACGCCGCTGAGCGTCGCACGATCCGAGATTTCAGATGTATCGAGCAGCTTACGGGGTACCAGCAGACGCCCCTGCCGGTCGATTCTCGTCTCCGCGGCGCCCCCCATCACCCAACGTGCGATCTGACGTTTTACCCTGCCTTTGTGGCTCCCGTCCCTTATCTGCTGCAAAACCTGTTGCCACCCAATGGGGTCGAATCCGGCCAGGCAGCCGTCGAACCACCTGGCAATGACGAGTGAAGTCACATGAGTAGGCAATACCCGGCGAATGGCGGCGGGGACAATCAGCCGACCCTTGTTATCGACGGGAATATCCTCATATTCTCCAATGAACAATGGCGTTTCGTCCGACATGGGTGGCGCTCGGAGGTTAAACAGCTTCTACATCGGCATGATCCACGATTGACAACAGAGGCGTTTCGAAGGCGCTCCCGCCAGGAACAGAATCGGGAGAAAAGCCCCGACTGACTTGCCGGGGCTTGTCCTCCTCAATCGATGTCTTCGGAAACTTCCGTGTCCTCCCTGATACACCACTTTCCACCACTTTCCACCACCAAAATTAGGGCCAGGACATACAAAAGTCAAGGGATTTCTAGGCGATTTTTTCCCATATCTCTAAAAAAAACAACCCCGTGACCATGTGTGCATGTACACGGCAGAACCACGCATCCCGGGAAAATGTGGTGGGTATGGAGCGGAAGGCGCGAAATTAATACCAGATGTTGTGCAGAGGCGCACGCGCTTTCCGGCCGCTGTCTGCATTGCGGGCTGTTGTGCCTTGACCTCTCCGTCTTGTACGGATATCTTTCTCGAAATGAAACGGACGATACCAATGCTCCTGTTCTTCGGAATTCTGGCGTGTACGGCACGGAATGGATCCGCACCCGACGAACGCCAACTGGCACACGTCGTTCTCCAGGTCATCCACCTGCACAAACGGTATGCGGAACATCCCGACAGTCTCGCCAGCAAGCGAAAGGCCGTTCTTGCGGAAATCGGATTCACCGAAAAGGACCTCGAACGGCTTACCGCAACATGGAAGTCAAACCCCGGAGCCCTGGAGGCGCTGACCGCCAGTCTGATGGACACCCTCGAAGCCGACAGCATTTTCGTTCACTGGAAGAAGACCGCGAAGAGAAGAACCACTGGCAGCCGGCGCAGGGCGGACAAAAAAAAATGAGGGCGGGTTCGAAAACCCGCCCTCATTTTTTCGCAATTACGAAGCAGACCGGTCCGGCTCAGTAGAACAGACCCCAGATCCGGCCGATGTCACCGAAAGTCACGTACACCATAAGTCCGAGCAGAAAAACGAACCCGATCTGCTGGAGCCGCTCTTTCTGACGTGTGGAAAGCGACCGTCGCGTTATGGCTTCCACGCTCAGGATCATCAGATGACCTCCGTCCAGCGCTGGAATCGGCAACAGGTTCAGGACGGCGAGGTTGATACTCAACATCGCCATGAAGTCAAGCAATGCTTCCCACCCTTCGCGCGCTTTGCTTCCCGCCATTTGTGCGATGCCGACCGGTCCCGCGATCATCCTTCCTGAAATCTCACCAAGGACCAGGCGTTTGATTAACGTGAAAATGAGCGTGGTGTAGCCCACGAGGTCACGTCCGCTGCGTTCAACGGCGGTAGCGATCGTCACCGGCACCCGCGCCCTCGGCTCAAAGGACGGGCCGATGCCGATCACACCGATGGTTCGCCCCCCGCCCTGCTGGGGTTGAGGCGCGATACGCGCCGCCATCTCCTCTTCGCCGCGCAACCACCGGATCTCTGTCTCCAGCCCCGGCCTCGCGGAAATCTTCTCTCTCATCTCGTCCCATCCGCTCACGGATTCACCGGCGATCGACAGCACACGGTCGCCGGGCTCCATCCCCGCTCTGGCAGCCGGATAGCCAGGCGTCACCGATCCGGCAGTCGAAGGCAGGAATGGATCGAAACCCAACTCCTGTCCCGAGATGAATGGCACCGCGAAGGATAGCACTTCGCTTCCACGAGCAACGTCCAGAGCGAGATCCGCGTCGCCGCTCGCGTTCAACGCCTCTATCATCACGTTCCAGTTCTGAACCGGGTTCCCGTCGACTGCGAGGATGCGGTCGTCCGCGCGCAGACCCGCTTCGAAAAACGGGGACGTCGCGTCGATCCGGCCAATCCTTGTCGTCTGCAAAACATAGTCACCCAGGGCCAGACGCAGCCCCAAAATGAGCATGAAGCCAAGCAGGAAATTCATAATGGGTCCCGCAACCATTACTGCCATCTGAATGCCTCTCGGCTTCGACTGAAATTCCCACGGCTCCCGCTTGACTTCCGCACTGCCGAAATCCGACATTCCCGCTACCTTCACGTACCCTCCGATGGGTAGCCAGGAAATGCAATATTCGGTCTCGCCAACCGTTATGCCGAACGCCTTGGGCGGGAATCCCAGCGAGAACTGCTCCACGCGAATGCCCGACTTTTTGGCCACGATGAAGTGACCGAATTCGTGGACGAAAACCAGCACGCCCAATACCAGAATGAAATAGAATATGGTTTCCAGAAATTCCAATGCGCTAAACTCCTGTTTTTTCTGCCTATCTGTTCAGGCCTGCCACGGCCTCCCGCGCTTTCTCCCGCCCCCAGCGGTCCGCTTCGAACACCGCATTCAGATTCGCCCCTGACGTATTGTCGTGCGCATCGAGTGTCCGGCGAACGACGTCCGGCACATCCAGAAACCCGATGCGCCCTTCCAGAAAGGAATAGACGCCAATCTCGTTGGCCGCGTTCAGTACCGCCGTCGCCGTACCTCCCGCGCGGCACGCCTCATACGCAAGCCCAAGACAGGGAAACCGCTCCAGGTCCGGCGCGTGAAAGCTCAACGAACCCGTGGACACCAGGTCCAGCGAAGGGACGAGAGTCGGCAGCCGGTCCGGATGGGTCAGCGCCTGCTGAATGGGCAGGCGCATATCGGGGCGGCTCAGATGAGCGGTCAGGCTTCCGTCGAGGAACTCCACCAGACAATGCACGATCGACTGTCTGTGAATCACGACGTCGATCTGTTCGATGTCGAGCCCAAGAAACCAGCGTGACTCGATCACCTCGAAACCCTTGTTCATCAACGTCGCGGAATCGATCGTGATCTTCGGTCCCATCCGCCACGTCGGATGACGGAGGGCCTCGTCAGGTGTCGCGCGGGCCATCTCGTCAATCGACATATCGAAGAACGGGCCTCCGGAGGCGGAAAGCACGATGCGGGTCACCTGCTGAGGCGAAACTTCCTGAAGGCTCTGCCATAGGGGTGTGAGTTCGCTGTCCAGCGGGATCAACCGTACGCCGTTGCGCGCCGCGAGGTCCGTTATCAGATGGCCGGCTACGACCAGCGTTTCCTTATTTGCAATGGCGACGTCTTTACCGGACTCTACCGCCGCCAGGGTTGGCCGCAGCCCTACCCCAGCAACCAGCCCGTTGATTACCAGATCCACCTCGGAATCGGTCGCCAATGCAAGAAGCCCGTCGGAACCGTGTAAGATCTCCACACCCATCAACTCACGCCTCTCGCCCGCGTCTCTTGCGTACTCTTCTCCCACGCAGACCCGCTTGGGCCTGAAACGCGTGACCTGATCGCAGAGCAGATCGATGTTGCTTCCCGCGCTGAGGCATTCCACTTCGAACCGTTCAGGCAGACCTGCCAGTACGTCCAGCGTACTGGTGCCGATAGATCCCGTCGACCCTAGCAGCGAAACCCGCTTCATACACAAATCCCGTTCATGTCAACGGGTGAACGTAATCAAAGGTTCGTGGAAGGCAAGATCGTCTACGTCTGATGAAACAGTCGGAGGTAGAGATATACCAGTGGGTACACAAACAGAAAGCTGTCGAACCGGTCCAGCACGCCGCCGTGTCCGGGAATCAGGGCGGAAGCATCTTTGACTCCCGCGTTTCTCTTGATCATCGATTCGACCAGATCTCCCCATAGCGCCCCCAGCCCCACCACGATTCCCAGTGCGATACCGGCAGGCAGGCTGTATAACTTCAAGACGTTGCCGCCGGCGAGCATAACCGCCATCGCCCCGGTGATTCCACCCGCGAAACCTGCCCCGGTCTTCCGGGGGCTGATACGCGGGAATGGACGTCGTTTCCCCCAAAGGCGCCCCGCAAAGTAGGCGAAAATATCCGTGCCCCAGATTCCCAGGAGTACCAGAACGGCAAACCACCTCGCGCCCGCTTCAGCGGGTTCGAATCCGGAATAGTTCCGAACCAGAAGCGCAAAGCCGGACAGTAATCCGACATAGCACGTGCCGACGAAGGTTGCTTCGGCATCCGCCAATCGAAACCGGCCCTCCCTGTTTCCCAGTGCCAGGGTCAGCAGAACAAGGAGAATCACCACAAACGGAACCAGCCAGAGTCGATCTACGAACCCGTACAACCAGAGACACCAAGTCAAAGAGGCCGCAACCCCGACTCTCGTCCAGGGATGCAGCCCCCGCTTTCTCTGCATCCGGCAGTATTCCCACGTGCCACACGCGGCCACCGCGCACACGCCGATCAGGAGCGGTATTCCACCAACCCAGAACAAAACCAGAAAAAGCGGCCCGAAGACCGCCGCCGCTGAAACCCGGTAAAACAGATTCGACTGTACCGCCAAAACCACCCCTGCCTGGACGGAAGCGAGAGTTCGAGTGAATCCCGTTACGCGGGCTTCACTCCCGTCGCCGCGCCCATCCGCTTTGCAACCCCGTTCCCGGCGCCGATCGCCGAAGAACGGACCTGCGCGCTGGTCTTTCCGAAACGACGCTCCCTGGACTGATACGCCCGAATCGCTTCGTACAGATGCTCGCGCCTGAAATCGGGCCACAAGACCGGCGTGAACCAGAATTCCGTGTACGCGCACTGCCAGAGCATGAAATTACTCAGACGAAACTCCCCGCTTGTGCGGATCAGCAAATCGGGGTCGGGCAGATCGGTGGTGTAAAGCATCCTGGAAAACAGCTTTCCGTCGATCCCGTCGCTGTTAACACTTCCCTGTTCCACCGCGGAGGCGATACGTCTGACGGCCTGAAGAATATCGCTGCGGCCATCGTAACTCATCGCCAGATTCAGCGTCAGCCCGGTGTTTTCCGAGGTCCTGTACATGGCGTATTTCATCGCATGCCGCGCCTGCCTTGCCAGGCGATCCGTATCACCGGTTGCAATCAGACGTACGTTATTCTCGAGGAGTTCCTTCAGTTCTTCAACAGCAACGTCTCGCAGCAATTGCATCAGCGAAAGGACTTCCGACCACGGGCGTCGCCAATTGTCCGTTCCGAATGCAAACAGAGTTAGAATATCGATGCCCAGTTCGCCGCAGGCCCGCACGATATCACGCACAACTTTACGTGCGGAACGGTGACCCTGGGTCCTCACAAGGCCGTGCTTCTGCGCCCAACGGCCGTTCCCGTCCATGATGATTGCCACGTGCCCCGGGAGATTGCCATCCGCCTTCAATTCATCCTGAATATTCACGTCGTGACGATCCAAGATTCCCTCTTCGCGTCCTTTCCCGGAAACATCCAAACACTCGGCCGAAGTCAGGCGAACTATCTTCCGGGACAGGACATTGAAATTTGCCGTTATTACTTAAAATTTCGGCATTTGAAATTTAAAAGCCCGCACAGTCAAAGTCAAGCGAACTTTTCCGTCTGACCACGCCTGTTCTTGCACGCAATGCCTGTATTCCATGCCGCTCCCGTCTTGACATCCCGCCACCCTCGAGGTATAGTTAGTAACTCCGACAGCGGGGAAGGGTTTCAAGTCGAATTGACTACGATGCCATCCAAAAAGCAAATCCGAAATACCATGAAGAAACGCCGGTCCGAACTGTCGTCGCGGGAGGTCCACGCCCGGAGCGAACGCATAATCGCGCGTCTGACCGGCCAGGAGGTCTACCGCCGCGCCGGATGCCTGGCCAGCTATGTTTCGATCGCGAACGAAGTCGACACGCTCATCCTCATCGATCTTGCCCTGGATAGCGGCAAGCGGGTTGCGGTGCCTGTTGTCAAGCCGAACCGGACGCTGATCCACAGGGAAGTTCGCAGCCGCGCTGAATTGACACCTTCGAGTTTCGGCCTTCTGGAGCCGCTCTGCGAGGTCGGCGCCGTGGTCCCGCCCGACACGTTCGATGTCGTCCTCGTACCCGGTCTGGCGTTCGACCACGCGGGAAATCGCGTGGGTTTCGGCGCGGGGTACTACGACCGTTTCCTTTTGCGGGCTCCCGCATTCAAAATTGGCCTCGCGTACGACTTTCAGCTCTTCGATCGTCTGCCGGCCGGCCCTCGTGATATCCCGATGGACCTGATCGTCACAGAGTCTGGAATTCACTCGACGGGCCGTGTGTGAAATCCTGATGGCAGTTGGCTTTCTTGGTCTGAAAGGGATCTGAAATGCCATTGTCACCCTCAGAACTGCGCCTTGTCATCGACCGGCACCGTGTGTGGCTCGATTCCGGAGGGGCAGCGGGAGAACGGGCCGAAATGTCCGGCGTAAACCTGAACCGGGCGGAACTTCAGGATGCCAGGCTCGAGTACGCGGATCTGAGCGAAGCCATCCTCAGCGGCGTGCGGTTTCAGAATGCAGACCTTAGGGGCGCCAACCTCCAGCGCGCCAGGCTCTACGAAGCCAACTTCCGCGATGCAAACCTTCAGGAAGCCGATTTCTCGGGCGCCCCTCTCCAGCGCGCCCTGTTCCGGGGCGCGAACCTTAGGTGCGCCAATCTGGCGCCGGCAGACCTGGAACTCGCCGATCTATCGAATGCCGATCTCTCCGGCGCCCGGCTGCAGAGAGCCACACTGCGGGCCGCGAACCTGCGCGATGCCACGCTCGGCGGAACGGATTTGCGCAGGGCGGACCTCCAGGACGCGAACCTTCTCAACGCCGACCTGGGGGGCGCCAATCTGCGGGGCGCAAACCTTCAGGGTGCGAATCTTCAGGGGGCCGACCTGAGGAATGCCGATCTGCAGAGCGCGAGGCTTCAGAATTCAGACCTGGTACAGGCAGACCTCAGATGCGCGAGGTTAACCAAAGCCCGAATGCAGAACGCCGACCTCTATAAGGCCAATCTACAGAATACAGACCTGCGCGGCGCCGATCTCCGAAATGCCGTGGGTTTTACCGGCAGGCATATCGAGCAGGCGCGTACGGATGAGACGACCAGGATCCGGGATTAACGTCTGACTCTACAGGTTCGGGATTCAGGTAGTTGCGGAGGGCTGTTCTGTCCGGCCACTTCCACCGGCGTACGGAGAATTGGCGGCGGCAGGCACGCCAGATGTACGATCCGGCTTGTCGTGGGGTGCGTGAAGTGGAGTTCCTGGGCGTGAAGGTGGTATCCGATGTCTCCAGGCAGCGGCGCCCGACTTCCGGCGGTTGGAACTGCCGGAAGGCCGCCGGAGCGATAAAGGGGGTCGTCAACTAGCGGATGACCGGCCGCGGCAAGGTGAATCCGGATCTGGTGTGCGCGGCCGGTGATGAGATTGACGCGGATCAGGCTCCGATTGCCGTCCGGGATGCGGTTGAGGACCCGGCATTCCGTCCGGGCCGGTTTTCCCTCGCTCGTTGCCGCGTGCAGGTACCGGGTCGGGGGATACGGTATCCGCCCGATGGGTACATCCACCGTAAACCGATCGGGCATGTCGGTGCCGGCGACGAGTGCGCGGTAGATCTTGCATATCCTCCGGTTTCGGAAATCATCTGAAAGGACTCGTCTCGCCAATTCGGTACGGGCGAACAGGACCACACCCGAAGTTCCCCGCCCGAGGCGATGGAGGGGCGCGGGTCCCGGGGTTTCCGGATAGCGTTCCCGGACCCGGGCGAGCAGTGTGTTCCGAAGGTGTTGGCCGCCGGGCAGCACCTGGAGGCCGGCGGGTTTGGCTACGGCGATGAGGTGTTCGTCTTCGTAGAGTAACGCAAACGAAACTGGCGCGTCCGGTTCCGGCCATGGCTTCCGGTGGTAAGTGAGCCGCTGTCCCGTGGAGAGCAGGGTTTCGGGCGTGGTCGGCCGGTCGTTCAGCCTTACTTCACCGGACAGGATACGTTTCCGCCAGGCTTCCGCGGACGAGTGCGGATAGCGCCGGAGATAGAACTGAAGAACGGTTTCCCCTGCTGCATCCGGCTGAATGTGGTTTTTGTAGTTCCAACCGTGGTTTACTTCCGTGCTTTCGCGCATATGTGTGAAATATAACACTGCAGATCGGTGCAATCTATCGCAATCGCGCCCGCGGGTGTCTGCCCGCGGGCCGTTCCTGTCGTCTCACGGACGACAACACCGATGTGTACTGTAGTGTACGACACGGCGACTGAGGGTCCCCGGATCGGGCGAAATCTCGACTGACGCGTCTCAAGTTGATGATAATTGGAATGATAGTTCTTTTCCACCGTGTGGATATCGAGTAAGGCACAGCAATTGCGGAACAGATCCCGACGGAATGGGATTTCTTCCACAAAACGCGGCGCGCCTGATCGACGATGTTCTCCCGGAGCGGCGTCCGTTCGCTGTAACAGGTTACGGCGGGAGGCCTGGTCGAGCGGCGTGGTGCGGTGTCTTCCGGGCGGGGGTCGCGCTGGCGGCCTGCTGCGGGCTCCTGTGTGTTTCCATGATCCCTGTTCAGGCTGACGCGGCATTCGAATTTCAGGCGGTGGGCGCCCGGCCCGGCGGGTTGGGGGACACATTCGCGGGTTGGGCGGAAGGCGTCGAAGGCGTCTTCTGGAATCCGGGCGCGCTAGCCTGGGGCAAGGGTGTCAGTGTTACGGGAGGCTATGAACGGCCGTTCGGTATGGCGGCGATGGATGCCCATGCGATCGGGACACTCGCATCTACCGGCAGGATGGCCGTCGGGTTGGGCTACCTGAAATACGGATTCAGCCTGTATCGAGAGCGGACTACAGGGCTGGCAGTCGGCTTGCGTGTGGCATCCAGGCTGGGTCTCGGGTTGAGGATCCGACGCATGCAATTGTTGGTTGCCGGCGGCGCCAACCGCGCGTGGACGGCTTTCGATCTGGGCGCCAGAATAGTATTCGGGCCAAAGTTCATATTGGGGTTGTCAACATGGAATGCCGGCGGTAAGTCCGTGGATGTACTGGGCCAGGGTGGTACGGCGGGCTTGGGGTTTCAGGTCGTACCGAATCTGGTGCTGGTCCTGGATGTCCGCAAGGAGGCCGGCCGGCCCACGGGGGTGAGCGCGGGTGTGGAATATGTCCCCGCCCGCAGGGTCATGCTTCGGATGGGCGCCGGAGGGAGGGCCGAGCGATTGTCTGTGGGGGCGGGTGTGATTCATCGCGGCTTACGAATTGACTATGCGACACTGTATCATACTGTATTGGGGCTGTCATACCGGGTCTCGCTGACGATGGGACATTGAAGGGTGCGCGATCTTGACACCGCGATGATGTTGTCCTATTTTTGATTCGCACCCTGTCCTCAAATCTCGGACCCCGGTTCAGCGTGCGGAATTTCGTTACGAAACAGGCGGGAAAAAGACGGATGGTCAAGAGGTTTCTCCGAGAGGCGGCGTTATTCGCGGGTTGCGCCGTACTCACCGGTGTCGTGGGGCTGATCCTGCTCGATCGATTCATCATGCCGCGCCTGGTCCGGGCCGGCCAGCGTGTTGAGGTCCCCGACATCGTCAATCTCAAACCCGAAGACGCCGGCCGTGCACTGTCTCAGCGGGGGCTGAGGTTGAAGCTGCAGCCCGCACGCTGGGACACGTCCATTGCCGAAGGCAGGATAGTGCAACAGAATCCGCTTGCGCATTCGCACGTGAAGATCAACCGGACGGTTTACGCAGTTCCGAGTCGCGGGGTCCGGCTATACGAAGTGCCGGATCTTCGGGAGAAGTCCCTGCGCCAGGCCCAGTTGTGGATTGCACAGGCGGGCATGGCCATGGGAGATACGCTTGAAGATGCGTCTGAAACTGTCGAGGAGGGTTTGATAATCAGCCAGGACCCGCGTCCGGGACTACAGGTACAGATCGGAACACCGATAGCGGTAACTATCAGCAACGGTCTACCGGGCGAAATGTTCCCGATGCCGGATCTGATCGGCAAGACCCTTGAGAATGCCCGCGTCGCGTTGGAGGAAGCCGGGCTCCAGGTGCGGGATATCAGATATGAATTCAGTACCCAGCATCTGTTGAACGTGGTGATCCGGCATGTGCCCATGACAGGTGAAGACGTGAAACAGGGGACGCGGGTGCGGCTGGTAGTGAGTAAGTTGTAACGGATGGTTGTCGCCGCACACTGGTTTCCGCCTGAAGCCCCGCCCTTCGGTACCCCCTTCGTGAAAGTTGGTGGATATTTTCATGGTCAAAATCGCCCCATCCTTCCTGGCAGCGAATTTTGTCGTGCTCGAACGCGAGATTCGGGCCGTGGAAGCAGCCGGCGCGGACTATATTCACCTGGATGTGATGGACGGGCATTTTGTGCCGAATATCACCTTCGGTCCGATGGTTGTGGAAGCCATTCGCAAAACGACAGCGTTGACCCTGGATGTGCATCTCATGATTTCCGAACCGGGCAAGTATCTGAGGGCGTTCGCGGACAGCGGGGCCGACATCTGTACTATACACGTAGAGGTCAATGCTGATTTGCACGCACTTCTGCGGGAAATCCGGAGGACAGGAATGCGTGCGGGCGCCACGGTGAAGCCCGCAACACCCGTGGAGGCGTTGTATCCACTATTGCCGTCCCTTGATCTTGCGCTCGTGATGTCGGTCGAGCCGGGATTCGGCGGTCAGGCATTTATGCCCGAGTCCCTGGAAAAGGTGCGGGAATTGCGGGCGGAGGTTGAGCGCCAGGGTGTGAATGCCGAGATAGAAATCGACGGGGGTATCGGGCTCGAAAACGCCGGACATGCCGTAGCGGCGGGGGCGGACGTGCTGGTGGCCGGATCGTCCGCGTTTCGTGACGGCAAGGTGGTAGAAAACCTGGCTGCGTTACGGCGTGCGGGACTGACTGGACTGGGGCAGTAAAATTGCCGGTTCCAACAGTCCTCTAACCCCGCGGGCTCTGAAGCGGTGGACTGCCGCGGCGGCGCCTGATTCAGGAGTTTTTTGTTGCGTAAATTGCTGTCGTCCCGTATTTTTACAGGTCTGTTTCCCTTTTGACGATTAACCCCAGGTCTGCCCCATGTTCGATCATCTCACGGAAAAGCTGGAAGGGGTTTTCAAGAAACTGCGCGGCCGCGGCAGGTTGGCCGAAGCCAATATCGATGAAGCGCTGAGAGACGTGCGCCGCGCGCTTCTGGAGGCGGACGTCAACTATAAGGTAGCGAGGAGCTTTGTTGCCCGTGTAAGGGATCGGGCGATCGGGCAGGAGGTGTTGCGAAGCATTACGCCCGGGCAGCAGGTCGTCAAGGTCGTGCACGACGAGTTGATTCACCTCCTTGGAGACGAGCACCGGGAGCTGAATCTGACCGGACCGGCGCCAAATGTCGTCATGGTAGCCGGTCTGCAGGGATCGGGCAAGACGACACTGTGCGCCAAGCTTGCGAGACTCCTCAAAGGGAAGGGCCGGCGGCCGCTCCTAGTGGCGGCCGATATCTACCGTCCGGCAGCCATCGACCAGCTTTGCGTACTGGGCGCGTCAATAGACGTCCCGGTCCACCGTGCGCCGGAGGGGACGGATCCGGCGTTGATTTGCGCCGGGGCGGTGGACCTTGCACGAGCGGACGGCATGGACCCCGTTATTCTGGATACGGCTGGCCGTCTGCACATTGATGATGTGCGGATGGAGGAATTGAAGAAGATACGTGAAGCGGTTACGCCCGGTGAGATTCTGTTCGTCGCCGACGGGATGACAGGGCAGGATGCGGTATCTGCGGCGACGGCGTTCTACGAACAACTCAACTTTACGGGAATCGTTCTGACTCGCCTGGATAGCGATACGCGCGGCGGCGCGGCGCTATCCATCCGTGAAGTCACGGGTGTTCCCATCAAGTACGCGGGCGTCAGCGAGAAAGTGGACGGTATAGAGCCGTTTCATCCGGACCGGATGGCCTCCCGCATTCTGGGCATGGGCGACGTTGTGACGCTGGTGGAGCGTGCGCAGGATGCGGTGGACGTGACGCAGGCGCAGAAGCTGGAGAAGAAACTGCGAAGCGCCGCGTTTACGTTCGATGATTTTCTGCAGCAGTTGGACCAGGTTCGCAAGATGGGGCCCCTCAGCCAGATTATGGACATGATACCCGGGGCCGGAAAGGCAATGAAGGGACTGCAGGTGGGTGACGACGCGTTCGTGCATACCGAAGCGATCATCCTGTCAATGACTCGGCAGGAGCGGGGCAATCCCCAGATCCTGAACGGCAGCAGGCGCCGTCGTATTGCAAAGGGCAGCGGGTGCAGCATCCAGGAAGTCAACAGGCTCGTAAAGCAGTTCGGCATGATGCGGAAGATGATGAAACGGATGACGAGGATGGAGAAGCAGGGCCGCGGCGCGCCTGTGCCCTTTCCGGGTTGAGGAGGCGTGTGTCCGGGATGGTGTCGGCGGCCGACAGAAACCGGGGTTGATTTCCCACACGATGAAAGTTCCCGGATGTGTTGTTCATTAAAAAGGAGGTTGTATTTTTGGTAAAGATTCGATTGACACGAAAGGGCGCCAGGAATGCGCCGTTCTACAGGGTTGTGGTCGCGGACAGCAGGTCCCCCAGGGACGGTCGGTTCATCGAAAGCCTCGGGTACTACGATCCAACCGTGAGTCCGCAGGTTGTGCAGCTCAATGCTGAGCGGGCGCGCCACTGGCTGGATCTGGGCGCTTCGCCGTCCGGAACGGTGATGAGTCTGCTTCGGCAGCAGGGAATTCTGAGCGAGAACAAGCTGCCCGAGGCCGATACGGGCGAAACGGACGAAGCCGACGCTGAAGCCGAGGAATAATCCTTGTCCCCAGGTCCGGTTCATCGGGAACGATACGTCGCCATCGGCAGGGTGCTTAAGCCCAGGGGCCTCGGTGGCGAGGCCTTTCTGCATCCTCTCACGGATTTTCCGGAACGGTTTCAGGTTCTCAGGAAGGCGCTGGTCGAAAAGCCGGACGGGAACCGGGTGACACTTGGGATCGACCGGGTACGTAACTGTGGACGGCGGATGGCCATAAAGTTCCTCGATATCGATACGCCCGAGAAGGTTGCGCCGTTTCGCGGAAGCGAATTGCTCGTCCCGGCCGACGAGGTGTTTCCGCTTCCCGATGATACGTATTATGTGTTTGAGATCGTCGGATTGAAGGTTGTCACGGAAGCCGGCCCGGAAGTCGGGCGTGTGGTTGATGTGATTACCCATCCCGCAAATGATATTTACGTTGTCAGGAGAGAGGATGGGGGCGAGTCGTTGATACCCGCCGCGAGGGATCTGGTTCGGATCGACCTGGCGGGCGGGCGTCTGTTCGTGAAGAACGTGGACGGACTCCTGGACTGATCGCCGGGAAATGCTGCGATGCGACTGGACAGGGTATATCAGCCCGTTGAAAGGCCCATCCGGGCTCGCCTGCGGAGCGACTTTATCAGCGGACTGCCATGCATATCGACTTTCTCACGATATTTCCCGATCTGATCCGGGATGCGGCTGCTTATGGTATTACGGGGCGTGCGATCCGTACCGGTCTGGTAGACGTCATCGCGCACGATTTGCGGGATTATGCCGATGACGCTCACCGTACGGTGGACGATACACCCTACGGCGGCGGAGCCGGAATGGTTTTCAAGCCGGGACCGATCGCCCGTGCGCTGGCCGCCGTTCAGGACGCCGGACGGCCGCTTGAGCACGTGATTTTCCTGACGCCCGACGGACATCAGCTGGATCAGAAGACGGTAAACCGACTTTCCATCGCGCCCGGACTGGTACTCTTGTGCGGACGGTACCGGGGTATTGACGAACGCGTTCGCGAGTTGTATGTTACCGAGGAGATTTCGGTCGGCGATTACGTCCTGAGTGGCGGCGAATTACCGGCACTGGTGTTGATGGATGCCGTCGTGCGATTGATCCCGCGGGCGATGGGAGACGCGGAATCCGCCCTGGAGGATTCATTCCAGAACGGGATTCTGGATTGTCCGTGGTATACGAGGCCCAGGGAGTTCGAGGGGTTGCGGGTTCCCGATGTTCTGCTGAGCGGAGACCATCAGCGGATTGCAGGCTGGCGACACGACATGGCCGTGCAACGGACCCGAAAACGGCGTACGGATCTTTACGAAAAAATCGAAGCCGGCGACACGGCCGGCCCGGAAAACGAGGATGTTGACGGGCGCGGAAAATAACGGCCGCCGGTCGCGGGGTTATTTCCGTGCATAAATGGACGAATGAGGGCGGTGGTATTTCCCTCAGGAGTCGTTCATCGTTCCAGGAGTGTTTCCATGGATGCGTTGTTGAAATCCTTAACGGAAGAACAAATCAAGTCCGACCTCCCGGCATTCGACGCCGGGGACACGGTGCGGGTGCACGTACGTGTGGTTGAAGGCGAGAAGGAACGCACGCAGATGTTCGAGGGCGTGGTTATCCAGCGCCGGGGCCACGGAATACACGAGACCTTCACGGTACGAAAGATGGTGGTTGGCGGCGTGGGTGTCGAGCGGATTTTTCCGGTCCATTCACCTCGGGTGGCGAAGGTCGAATTGATTCGCAGCGGCAAGGTCCGCAGGACGCGCATTACCTATTTGCGCGAACTGCAGGGCAGAGCCGCCAGAATTGAGGAAAAACGGGGCGTTTAAGATACGCGATTGGTGAACCGGATGGCGACACGTAATACGGGAAGACACCCGCGCGGCCGCGCGGGGCGCAGGAGTCAGGCACAACGGGGGGAACCGGCCCGGAGTCCGCTGCCTTATTCGCGCAGGAACTGGACCTTTCTTGGCGCCGGCGTGGGCACGATCCTGATCGGTTACCTGTGCCTGTCCCAACCGCCCGTCGACGGCTTCCTGTCACTTACGCTTGCGCCTGTTCTGCTGGTCATCGGGTATTGCGTGCTGATACCTCTCGGCCTGCTGCTGGGCGAATCGAAAAAACCGACCGACGAGGCATCCGACAAGTCCGTGGGCGGTTAGCTCAGCTGGTTAGAGCGCCTGCCTTACAAGCAGGAGGTCACTGGTTCGAATCCAGTATCGCCCACCATTTAAAAACAAGGGATTATGTCGTTTTGACATAATCCCTTTCTTGTGTGCGCCAAGCATGGCGCGAATCGCCGGGAGAAGGAGTCGGCGCTTGGAACCGGCATGGGAAACTGAGCTGGAAAGTTACTGGAAGGGTGTGAATCAATCCAGAGGCCGCGGTGACCGGAACTCAAACCGGAAAAGCGTAGTGCCGTCCTACAACACCAGCTCGTCGGGCGGCTGGTAGTCGCTTTTGCGCGGGTCCCAGCGGGTTCCGCATTTGTCGCTGATGACCACCCATTCACCCGCACTGAGGTTGCCCTGGTGGTGGTAGTTGAAGCGCCTGAGCCCTGCAGCCTCGGCGGCGTCCAGCAACATCTTGAGGTCGCGCGCCGACATTGGGTCGCCATCGTGGGGCAAGCGGCCGGTGTCAAGCCAGGGCACGATGCGCTCCGGGTCGTCCACCGAGGCCAGCGCCCTTCGGGTCTCCTGCGTGACAACCTGCTCGAAAAACTCCGGATTGAGGGCGCTCTCAAAATCGAGCAGATCGTCGCCGACACCCGGAAGGACAATGCCGAAGAGGGCCTGCATAACATCGAGGGTGTCGGTTACACTGATCCCCGTATTCCATTCCAAAAGCGTCTGTGAGTAGCGATAGACCGTGCCAATGAAGCCGTCGAAGCCGCGGTGAAAGAAATAGTGCTTTGGCAGCAGGAAATCCATGAACCCGGCCAGATCGACGAAGTCGTATCCGCACAAGGGCGCGAAGGCCGCCGAGCGTGGGCCGCATCCCAGGCGCACCGGGCGCTCCAGTTCGGCGGCGACGCCTTCCCGGATGCGGCGAAAATAGCGCGTCAGCGAGTCTGTGCGGAACGACAACCAAGCCATCAGGTCGGAATCGGCACCCAGCATGCGGTGGGCACCGACCAGTCCGCCCCGGGCGTGTCCGCGGATGCGCACCGGGTCGAGATTGTGGAACAGGTCCAACAGCCTGTCTTTCGCGGCCACCATGGCCACGTAGTCGTACCCCAGATCCGCGGCCATCGGTGCCGCAGATTCCGGCAGGTCTTGGAAGAAGCAGGAGCGTTGGGCCATGTGATGAGGTGCGATTTCGTATCCCCACTCCGGCCCGTCCATCACGGCGCCGTCCGCCATTGGGAAGTGCTCGAGCGTATCGACCATGCGTGCCACCCGGGATGCCAGCGTCCTGTCGTCGTGCAGCTGATGGCCCTTTCCCCCTGGACCCGCACCACCGTCGGCGTACATGCAATACACCTGCATGCCGCGGTCCTTGGCGGCGTTCATCGTCCTTTCCAGCAGGGCCCTTTTCTCGGGCAGCTTCTGTTCCGGCGGCGACGGCGGTTCGACCCCGAGTCGCGCGTACACAGCCGGATTCGGATCGTAGGCCTCCGCCACAATGTCGCCGGTGGGTGCGGGCAAAGCGTGCTTCGAGAGCCTTGCCGTTCCGAAAACGAGCGGACCGAACACGACGCCGTCCACGCCGCCCTCAGCCCAGGCGTCGAGTATGCGCTCGTGATCATTCATCACGCTTTCCAAATCGCGCATGACATCCATCCACAGCCTCAAGTTGAACCCCCTCCTTGCTTTGCGGTTTCGCTTCCCAGGCGAAGGAACCGTCTACCCGCAACCAGTAAAATTCTCGCAGTGAACTCGGAGCTTCAGTGTAAGTGTCCTGTCCCGAAAATTTCTCACCATTCGACCGCCGATTCATCCCTTCTCGCTACGTTCCCCTCGCTCGCCGACCATACGCAGGTCGGAGGCGCCTTGCGAGCCGGGCGACTCAGCGGTCGAATTTAGCCAACTTATTTCCGGGACAGAACACGAGTTGGCGGTATACGCCGCCGGGCACCCTTCTCTTGTAGAAGCTTCATACCCGTGTGCCCGACGCGGACATCCGCTCACTGAAAAATGTGGACTCGGTTGGACGCACAAAACCATTTGCGCAACAACACCCTCTGTGCCGAGATTAACGGGACAATTACCCTTTGAGAATTCGCGACCAATGGTGAGGGCAAAGGAGCGCATCAGACGGATGGGCTCCTTGTGGTTCTCTCAGTTTCGCTCTTTCGCACATCAGCGCTCAGCCGTCAGTTCGGGGTAACCATCGCGGTACCACTTCGCAGTACGTTCAACCTGGCTGCAAAAGTCCGTCGACGGCTCGAACCCGAGTTCCTGCCGGGCCCGGGAGATGTCGGCCAGGGTGTGAGCGACGTCGCCGGCGCGGGGCGGTCGGCGTTCAAGCCGGAGTTCTCTTCCGGCAATCTGTTCAAGAACGTCTTTAACCTCAAGCATGGAGTGGGCTTCGCCCTGGCCCACGTTCAGCACGTCCGCCGCAAATCCGCGTTCCCGGGTCGCAGCCGCGATATTCGCATCCACAACGTTGTCGATAAAGCAAAAGTCCCGTGTCTGGGTACCGTCGCCTTCCAGGAACGGCTGGTACGACGGGTCCACGAACAGAGCATAAGGCCATGCCGACAATACGGTCGAATAGGCGCCGCCAAATAGCGCGCCCGGTCCGAAGACGTTGAAGTATCGAAGGCTCACCGCGTCCAGCCCGTACAATCGATGAAACAAGTCGCACCACTGCTCGCCGTGCAACTTCGCGAGCGCGTAGGGCGACTGCGGGTTCGAGGGGCAGGCTTCCGGTGTGGGGAGGACCGAAGCCTCGCCGCACACCGCACTGCTGCTGGCGAACACCAAGCGCGTCCTCTCCGCCAGCCCGGATTTGAGAATCGCATTGAGAACAGACAGTGTTCCCATCACATTCGCCTCCGCGCTGCGCAATGGATTCCGCACCGAGTACGGAACGCGCGGCTTCGCCGCCAGGTGAAGGACCGCGTCCGGTATCGTGTTTTTGAGAAGTCGCACAAACCAGTCCGCATCCACGACGCTGTGGGCGTGATATCGAACGCCCTCCACGCCGTTGGCAGGCGTTCCGGAAGACAGATCGTCAACACCGATAACGTGATGTCCGAGTTCTGTGAGACGACGGCATGTACTCTGACCGACAAAACCGTTGCTGCCCGTAACGATATACCTCATTGTGCAAAACCTCATCTTCAGCGCTCGCAAAAGGCTCCGGTGAATCAGTCCACGCGGAGGAGCAATCGCCCGATACGATCATTATACGGAACTCAGGGCGAATAGTTGCAATTCCCCGATGTATGACCCGTTTTCAGAGGAAAGACAATATACGAATCTGGTGGATTATCGCAAAGGATGTCGGTTAAAACCTGACAGGAGGTCAACGTCGGGGCAGGCGATTACGCGCATTTCCTATGCGTATTTCAGGAAGCGAAACAGATTCCGGAGGACTTCCAGTCCCATGTCTGACCAATTCACGACAACATTCGAAAAACTCTGGATCGGGTTCCGGGCAAGCTGGTGCGATAGCCACGACCTGGACGGGGCTACCGCATTCAGCAAGAAGAGCGTCAAAGTGCCCATGCTGCATCGCGTCGTACAGATTGACGTGCCCGATTCAATGGTGGACCCAATGATCGACCGTGCCCTCGCCCATTTCACGGAAAGAAACTTCGATTGTGCGTTCACCCTGTCGCCGCTGGACCGCCCCGCTGATCTGGCCGAACGGCTGAAAAGACGTGGATTCGCGTTTGATTTACAGGCCGTGGCGATGCTCTGCGACCGGGACGTCCGGCCCTCTTGCTCCAAAGCCGTTGAGGTCGAGGAACTCGATCCGGGACGGTACGAAGTCTGGGCAACAACCATGTGTCGCAGCTTTGACTTTCCGGCCGCCGTGGGCGCCATTGGACGACGGGTTCTGGATATACCGGAAGTCCGTCTCTACCTCGCGTACTTGAATCGCGAGCCTGCGGGAACCGCTTTGCTTTACTCCAAATACGGTTTGGGTTGTGTCGACTTTATCGGTACGCTGCCTCAATACCGCCGCAGAGGGGTCGCGTCCGCCGTGACCGCCCGCGCGGTGGTTGATTCACATTCGATGGGAAATCGATGGACCGGCCTCGAAGTGGTGGCCGGCAGCGCCGCCGAAAGGGTCTACAGGAGGGTCGGATTCCGTCCCGTACACAACCGCCCGCGCTATGTCAGGAGTACGGGCCGGACCGACCGCGACCCCGGTCCTTCCAGGCCCTGAAAACAAACGCTGTACCGACGTCGAGCGTTGCCCCAGGCAGCGCTCAGCCTGGAGCGTGATTCGTCGCTGCGAACGGCCTGACGCCGCTGTTCGGTCAGGGCGGCCAAAACGACGTTTTTCCAGGCGGATATCGACCCCTTGTCGAGGTGATGGAATACACGTATTAGTATATATTTAGTACATATATAGTGCTTGATTTAATATCTGATAGTCAGTATCATTTCCGCTCCGATCCCTGAAGTGAATCGGACTATTGTGACGGCGAAACTGACGGTCGGCACAGCGTCGTGTCTGGCGTGGTTTGCGGCGCCGTTCGTTTTCTGTTTCTGAGATGCCTTCCAGGTGAAGATTCGAATCATCCAATGCACTGGAGGCAATTGAGTGGTACAGCAGACGCTGTTCAGTTTCTTCGATTTTCTCTGGATGTCCGGATTACTCCTGGCGCCAATGCTGTTGCTGGGGCTGTTCCTTTCGGGGCTGATCCATGTATTTATTTCCCGCGAGGCCATCCTCAGGTGGCTCAAGGACGACAGCCTGAAATCCGTTGCCGTGAGTTCGGCCGTGGGCGTACCCGTGCCGCTGTGCAGTTGTTCCGTTGTGCCCGTGGTTGCCGAGATGCGCAGGAAGGGCGCATCCCGATCGTCCTGCATGTCCTTCCTGATAACCGCACCGGAGACGGGTGCGGACTCGATTCTGGTCACAAACGCCTTCTTCGGTTTTATTGCCGCGGTCGTCCGTCCGGTAATCAGCTTCATCACCGCCGTCGTCGCCGGCATCTTTTGTATCGGTCTGATACGTAACGGCCACGAAGAAACCGTGTCGGACCATGGCCACGATGAACACGACCACGACCATGGCCATGGGCACGATCACGACCACGATCACGGTTGTCACGAACCCCTGATTCCGGAAACTGACGACTGCTACGTCAGCTTTTCGAGATTGAAGGGGCTTTTCTTACAATGGCTGAAGAGCGTCGTCACGGTCGCAGGACGCTGGAAGTCCCTTTCCTGGGTGAAACCGGCGTTCTACCGTGACGCGCTGGAGGCTGAGGAGGCCGGAAAGGCTTCCCCGGGAGACAAGCCCGCGGAGGGTCCCGCGCTCGACTTTAAAAGGCTCGTGAAGCATGTCTTTCACTACGGATTCGTGGAGATTGCGGACGATATCCTCTTTGCGCTTCTGGTTGGCGTGGCCCTGGGCGGAGTACTCTTCCTGGTGATACCGGGCGACCTGATGACAAACGAATATGCCCGCTGGGTCTCCTATCCCGTGATGGTGCTTGTCGGCGTTCCCCTCTATATCTGCGCATCGGCCAGTACGCCGATCGCCGCAGCCCTCGTTGCCAAGGGATTCAGCCCCGGCGCGGCGCTGATTTTTCTAATGACCGGGCCGGCCACCAACACCGGTACGATCGCAATCATCGTCAGCCAGTTCGGCGCCCGCTTCGCAACCATTTACGTAGCTGCGGTCATCGCGGTCACAGTCGCTCTCGGCATTGTGATCGACGCGCTGCTCCTGGCCACGGGTCTGACGATTCCGGTGTACCTCGGCCCGTCCGAGTCGCCGACGATACAGTTCCTGCAGTGGGGCTCCGCGCTGGTTCTCATTGCTCTTATAGTCTGGCGTTTCCGCGCGGGCGCGCTCCGCAGTGGCTGGGAGGATCTGCTTCTCAACGTGCGGCCCCTTGCAAAGTCCTGGGGTCAGGTCTGGGAGCGCCTGACGCGCAAGCGAAGCTTCAGGGGGATGTTTTCTCCCGCCACGCCACTGGGAAAGATGTTTTGGGGGTTTCTCCTCCTCCTGTTCCTGGCCAGCGGATTCACAACCATACCCCCCGATTCGGTGGGCTACGGCCGGCTTATGGGTGAGGTCTACTGGCGTGACATTCAGCCTGGGTTGAGCTATCTCGCCCCCTGGCCCTTCGTCAAAGTCGACAAATGGCCGGTCAGGGAAGTGAAGTCCATTCTGTGCGAAACGCCTGAAGAATACGTGTCGGGCGACCTCAATCTGATTTCCCTCACCGTCAACGTGCAATACCGGGTCAAGGACCCCTACGTCTATCATTATCGCACGGAGGATCCGCAGAATGTCATTTCCGACTTCGTCAAGGCCCACGTGCGTTCCTTCGTTTCCGCCCGGGGCCTTGAAAAATTGCTGAACGTGCATCGCGCAACGCTTGAAGATCATATCACCAAGTACTTCGACGGGGACCTGCATCTCTCGAATCCGGTACTGAAAACAGTTGAAGTCGTCAAGGTCAACCTGCTGGGTGTCAGTCCCGTGGCGGAAACCATGAGTGCTTTCCGGGACGTTTCCAGCGCCCAGGAAGACCGGGAGCGGATTATCGTCAATGCACAGCGCTTCCTTGTATCGCTGGTGCCACAGGCGCACGGAAACGCGGCGTGGGAGGTGCAACAGGCCGACGGCGAGGCCTATCGGAAAGTGAAGACGTCTGCCGCTGAGGCCGATGCCATTTCCACGGTATCCAGGGCCGTCAGAACCGCGCCTGGCGTTCTCAGGAACATGCTCTGGCGGGAAAAACTGGAGACGGCGTTGGCCGGCAATCCCAAGATAATCGTTCCCAACAAGAAAAGCCTTGAAAAGGTCGCGCTGTGGAAGAAAAGGACCGGCGAATCAAACCATGGCGCGCCGTCGGGCCACAAGAAAAAGGCCGCAAGAAAGTGAACGCGGTAATTTCCGGCACGCAATCCATATTCCGTACGGATCGCCGGAAACCACGCCAATCTGATGGCGGCCGATAGATCAGAATAACATCGGGTCAGCGGGCCGACCTCACGCACGCGACCTTTACGCCCTTCCCGACGAGGTAAAGCTAATGACGCTCAAAAAAGCCACGATGACCGCCGCCCTCGTTGTGATCGTCGGTGCAATCGTCTACGACAGCATCTATATTATCCACGAAACCCAGCAGGGCGTATTGACTCACTTCGGCAGGATTTCGGCGCCGGTGAGACAACCGGGGTTACACCTGAAGTGGCCTCGGCCGATCTCCAGGATTTACAAGGTGGACCGGCGTATTCATACGTTGACCGACATGCCTCACGAACTGATCACCGACGATCAGAAAAGCGTACGCGTCGACGGGTACCTGCTCTGGCGGACGGTGGACCCCATTTTGTTCGTCGAGGCGATTCGCACCGGGAAGAACGCCGTTGAGCGCTTGCAGGACCTCTATCTGTCCAGCAGCGGGATCATCATCAGCAACAAGGCTCTCGACGCCTTTATCGGGTTGGGGCTGGAACACGAAGACCTGAACGAGGCTTCGCGTGAAATACACGCCAGAATCGCGCCAATTGCCAGAGAGAGCTACGGCATCGAGGTCATCGAAGCGGGAATCGTGGAATACACGCTGCCCACGGAGAACCGACCGAGCGTCATTCGGCGCATGATCGCGGAACGGGCCCGTATTGCCGCGCGGTATCGCAGCGAGGGCGAGGAAATGGCGCTGCGTATCGAGGCCCTGGCCATTAACGAACACGAAAAGCTGCTGGCCGACGCCCATGCGGAAGCAACCGCCATTCTCGGCAAGGCCGAGGCCGAGGCCATGGCGGTGCTGGGCAAGGCATACCGGCAGGACCCGGAGTTCTACAGCTTCATCCGTGCGCTGGACAGCTACGACCTGATCATCGACCGGAACACGACGTTGATGCTGCCGGCCGACAACGAGCTGTTCAAATACCTCAACAGCAGGACCACGCCCCGATAGACCGGGAGCCCGTACGAAATGAGTGAACCGACATCATTGCCGCCGAGTACGCGGATCATCTACGCCGTGTTCGATTATTTTTCGAAACACCAGCGGCGAATCTTGCTCAGGACTGTAGCTGCGGTTCTCGTGTGCATCCTGGCCAGCGGATTTTACATCGTGAAGAAGGAAGAACATGGCGTCGTCCTCCGGTTCGGAAGGTTAGCAAACGACAACGTCCGGCCCGGAATACGCTATTGCATTCCGGTAATCGACAAGGTATACATCCGCAAGGTCAAGCGGGTTACCCGATACCAGGTTTCCAGCAGGGAAGGCAACAAGGTCAACTTCACGATATTATCCGGCGACGTGAATCTGCTTGAAGTGGACGTCGCGCTTCAGTACCGGATCGGTAATCTCGGAGATTTCCTGTTCGTCTCCAGCGATCCGATCGCGATGTTGACCGTTTACACCAGAGAAGAACTTATCGACGTCCTCGGTGAGAATTTCATCGACCTGATTCTGACATCGAATCGGAACATCATTCAAAGCAGGCTGTTCGACAGGATTACCGCCTGGCTTGATTACCGCGACATAGGCATAGAGCTCGTCTCGCTCGACATCGTCGACGTGCGCCCCATCGAGGAAACCATCGCCGCGTTTCGGGACGTCAGCGACGCATTTGCAGAGCGGGTGAAAGCGGTAAGCGACGCGAACCGACAGAAGGAGCAGCTGATTGCGCGCAGCCGGGGACAGGCCGAAGCGCTCGTATTGGAGGCAAGAGCCAGGGCAGGAGAACGCGTCGTGCAGGCCAAAAGCAGCGCCGAAGCGTTCTCCGCGCTGCTGGGCGAATACAGGAAACAGCCGTCGCACGTACGTATCACGCGCTACTGGGATCGCATGCGGAAGATCTTCTCCGAAGCGAGCCTGGCGGCGGTCAACCCGGCCAATCAGTCGGCCATCGACATTAACATGATAGACGGCGTCGGCGATGGATTTACGCCGGCGGACCTGGCGCTGGCGGAGCCGCCCACAGGAACCGGCGCGGCGGCCGGCAGGATGGCGTTATCGTCAACGCAAATGCCCGATGTACATAAGATAGAAAACGTCGATGAGGACAGACTCACGCTGGACGGCCAATTTCACAGAGTGCGCGCGGAGCGCGATCACCTGGACGTGGCCAACCCCCGGTCGCTCATATTCGACACACCTTCGATATTCTCCCATAGCCACGTCGCGCGTGGCAAACGATTCAGCCGGCAGGAGCAGGAAAAGCCCATGGTGGAGGTACTCCCCGAGGAGGATGGCAAGCCGGCGACGCAGGCAACGCCCGGCGTCAAATCCGGGAAGAAAGCAGAGTCCGTCGCCCCGTCCAGGAAGAAGGAAGGGGCCAGACAGGGGAAGAAAACGAAGGCCGACGTCAAGCAGGGGAAGCAGGAAGCGGCTGCCGACAAATCGGGAAAGACGGGGGAGGCTGGCGCCTCGTCGGAGTAGATCTGACACGCCTCGGGAAGAGGGTAGCGAATGGCGGCATACATCATCAGTGGGCTATTGGCATCCTGGCTCGCCCTGCTGCCTGTCGCGACGTCCCATGCGGCAAAAGGTGTCAGCGGTACGACGATTGTTTTCGGTCAGAGCGCCTGTTTCTCCGGGCCGAACAGACAATTGGGACTCAACTACCGGGCCGGTATTCGCGCGGCCCTTCTCGAAGCGAACCGCAGCGGCGGCGTTAACGGCAGAACGCTGAAGCTGATTTCCCTCGACGACGCCTACGAGCCCGATCTTGCGGCCGCCAATGCGGAACGATTCGTTTCGGAGGACGACGTTTTCGCCGTTATCGGCGGTGTGGGTACGCCAACGGCGAAACGCATTGCTCCGGTGTTGAAGACAGCGAAGATTCCCTTTGTGGGACCCTTTACCGGCGCGGCGTTCCTGCGCAACGCAAGGCGGTTCCCGAACGTCGTCAACCTGCGAGCAGGCTATCTGGACGAGACCCGCGTTCTGGTAAACCACATTCTGAGGAAGAGAGGTAAAAAGCGGTTCGGCATCATCTATCAGGACGACGCGTTCGGGCGTTCCGTCCTGACGAACTACAAGTCGGTTCTCGACGGCAAGGGCATTCCCATTCTGGCGAAAACCGCGTTCTCTCGAAACACACATGCCGTCCAGGCCAGTCTGTTCGCCCTGGCCAAAGCCGACCTGGACGCTATCATGATCGTCGGCGCGTATGCGTCCAACTCTGAAATTATCAATCTGGCGCACTCTCTCGGCCACAGATACATAATGGCCAATCTGTCTTTCGTTCTGTCCTACGAGTTGAAGAAAAGGATCGATGCGCCGAACGACAGAATACTGGTCTCCGAAGTGGTGCCCGATGCAGACGACGCCGGCATGCGGGTGGTCACAAGCTTTCATCGTGCGCTGGAGGCCGTGGATGCGGTAAACGGCGCAGACGACGGGAAATACGGCGTCAACGAGGTGTCCCTGGAGGGATACATCCTGGGTCGCTTCGTCATCGAGGTACTGGAGCGAATGGGCGAGACAATGACTCGGGAGCATTTTCTGCAGCAGGCATTGTCGTCCGGACCGGTAGCGATTGACGATTGGACGCTCGCCTTCGAGCCTGGAACCAACACGGGTTCGCACTACGTCCGGTTGATCGATCTCGGAGGAGATTGACCGTTGAAAAAGGTGGACGAATTTTCCGCTGAGGAAGTCGGCGAAGAGTGGTTGCGCGAACTCTACAAGGTTGTCCACATGCGGCGCGGCACGATGTTCAGGCTGATCACCGAATCGGCCAGACTCATGCTGCTCGGCAATGCCGGCGGTGCGGCGCTGATAATCGGATTCATGAGTTCGCCTTCAGGAAACGAAGACGCCGCGTACCACTGGGTGGCCCTGGGAACGTTGCTCATATTTGCACTGGGGACCCTTGCATCCGCGCTGACGATGATTCTGGTGGCCATGGTCTCCGTAAAGGAGGCCCACAGCGCCGAGGAGGGGCTCAAGCGATTCGTCGACGGTGAGATCACCCGCAGCCAGGTGCTCTTCACACTGGGCGGACAGACGTTTCGGATCGCCGACTATTCATTGTTCTCGGGCGCGGTCAGCATAGGCGGGTTTATGCTGGGCGGGCTGAGCAGTATCCTGCTCCTCATGCTTTTCTTCTGAGTCGCCTGGGGTCGAAAAAGGACAATAGTCGTAAGGGGGCGGCCCAGCGCGGGAAGTGGGGTTGCCCCTGAAAAATTCCCGTGGTTCAGCGCTTTGCTCGATCGGTTGGCCGATCTACCGAACAGTTGCGAATGTGCATGCCACCTGGAATTCGACGCAACACTCGCTCACGTCAGGGAACGTCGTCCACAGGTGTTGAACAGGACGGGATGAAGCCAATCCAAGGTCGGGTCATCGTGGATTCAGACAGTCTGCTCATCATAACGGGATATTCACTGGGCATCTTCGCAGTTTCCTTTGCCGGCGGGAAACTGGCGGTTCTGGGATCCATGACCCACACCAAGATTCAAATACTGATGAGCCTCGTAGCGGGTTTTATCCTCGGCATCGCCATGTACCACCTCTTGCCACACAGTCTCGAACGGATTTCCGGACCGGGAAACGTGGAGAAAGCCGTCGCGTGGGTGGTTTTCGGCATGATCCTGATGATTTTTCTGCTCCGCGTCTTTCATTTCCATCAGCACGACTTCAGCACTGAAGCCGGCAAGCTGTACGAGCATCGTGACCACGGAAACTCCGGCGCGCACTCGGGCAGTCTGGTTGGGGTTGCCATGGGCCTGGGCGTGCATACCGTAACCGAAGGCGTCGCCCTGGGTACCAGTATGCGGATCAGCTCGCCTCACGAAGACGGAGGCGCGTTGCCCGCCCTCGGCGTATTCCTCGCCATCCTTCTTCACAAGCCGCTCGATGCTTACTCCATCATCGGGATGATGAAGTTCGGGGGATACAGCGCGCGCGCGCGAGCGGCGGCCAACACCGCTTTTGCCTTGCTGTGCCCGCTGGTCGCTCTTGCCAGTTTCTGGGGCGCGGGGCTGCTCGGCCAGGACGACGGCTCGGTCATCGGCTATGTGCTTGCGTTTGCCGCTGGCGTGTTTCTGTGCATTGCGCTGAGCGATCTGCTGCCCGAAATCCAATTCCACAGTCACGACCGCGGCAAACTCATCGCATCCCTTCTCGTGGGAATCGCTCTCGCCTACGGCCTCTACTTCGTCGAATCCTCTGCCGTTCATGGAACGGAAGCGCAGCACGGGCATTGAACCCTCCCGCTCTCTCCAGCCGCATTTCCGGGCAATTCAGATCAACCGTGCGCATTTCCCGGTGACGATCGTCTTCTACGCGAGCGCCTTCAGTCCCGCGCGGATCATCTCCGAATATTCCTCAGTCTTCCCGGGTGTATACACGTCCATCGGCATCACGACCATCCGCGGCACCGCGCGATCGGCCACCGGCGTCACGCCCTTTCCGTAGCGCGCGCGGCCCTTGTAATGGGGGCACCGGATGGGGCACCCCTTGCCGTACGCCAGGACCTCCGTGAATATAGGATCTTCGGCGGCGGAACGTCGCTTGTACCCGATCGAAACCGGACATCCGTGTGCGACCATGGTTTTTTGAAAACGCTCCACCGAAATGCCCTCGCGATCGCCTTCGAATCGGAACGCGACCGCGTGATACGCGTTGACGCACCCATCCGCCACGCGCTGCGGCACCAGCCACGGCGTCTCCCTGGCGGCTTCGCGGTAGAGCGCACCCGCCTTGTGGTGCGCGGAGATAATCCCGTCGGCCCTGTCCATCTGCGCCAGCATCACCCCGGCCTGCAGTTCGGTCATGCGGTAATTCCAGCCAAGGGTCGTCTTGATGATTCTCATTTCCAGCATTTTCTCGACCATGTCGGCCCGGTTGGTCACCGCCATGCCGCCGTCTCCGCTGGTGAGATGTTTGGCCTCCTGAAAACTGTATGAACCGATCGACCCCAGCGTTCCCAGGGGCCTGCCTCTGTAAGATCCCCCGACACCGTGCGCCACGTCTTCGATCACGGGAAGCCCGTATCTGTCTGCCACCCGGAGAATCCCGTCGTAATCCGGGGGGTTTCCCCACATCGGCGTGCAGATGACGGCGCCCGTGTGTTCCGTGATGCACGCCTCAAGCGAATCGGGGTCCATATTCCAGCTGTCCTCATCGATGTCGCAGAATACAGGCACCCCGTTGTGATACATCACCGCCGCGCCGCCGAAGTGGACCACGGGATCGCAAGCGACTTCCACGCCAGGTCCAACACCGGCCGCGGCCACAGCCGTGTGCAGCACGCTCATCGCACTGTTCATCGCCACAGCGTATTCCGCCCCCACCCACTCTGCGAATCGCTCCTCCAGTCGTGTCGTGAATTTCCCTGTCTTGCTATTCAGCGTGCCGCTGGCGATCACTTTCGCCAGGTAGTCCAGCTCGAGCTGTCCGAAACGCTCCATATTGCCCTCCTTGTGTTTCCGCTCTCAACCAGCGGTCGACCGCGTCGCAGCGCGGTAACGCCGCGTCTTTCCGCTCAACAACCGACCAGATGCCAGGGAAACTTCGATGTTCGGTATACCTGTCGGCCCCAATCCAGATCGTCAGGGAACAAAAAGCATTTGCCGGCGCGGGGGTCGATCGGGCCGCCGGCGGAGACATGGTCCCTTATTGCCCGCTGCAGCGACGTGTCGCCGGGCGCGTTTCTCAGGTCATCCGCCGCATTCCCGAACACCGTCTGCAGAATCGACCGTTCCGAGATGCCGCCGGGTACCAGGTAGAATTCCCGCATGAAACGCACCAGATTCGATTCGGACGGCAGCCAGTCTTCCAACTGCGTATCCAGCAACCACGAACCACAGAAGAACGCCTTGTACGGGCGTTCGGGAAAATGTCGAGGGAAGAAATCCATCGCCGCCCTGAAAGAGTCCCCGCAGGCGCCGTGGTCCAGCGGTATTCCTCCGGGAATATGAAAATACAGGACGGGGTCCCCCGGTTCGAGTACAGGAACCCAGTCGGCCGCGGCGAGCGTCACCATTTCTTCGGATGCTCGACCGGTCGGAAGGAGGGGGTGGCCGGCAATCCTGTCTCCCGTGATGCGGAGCCGGGAGGTCCACGCGGCCGGGGCATCTCCGCCTCTGTGCCGCTGGCCGTCGCGTCGATAGGCGACGCCTTCTTCGCTCAGCGCGATGACCGTGGACGCTTCCCTGTGCCGATAGACGCGAAACGGGTCGTTCATCACATTGAACTGGTGTTCAAGACGGCCCAGTGCGTAGATGTCTCCGCGGAGGAAATTGGCCAGCCAGCGGGCACCATGTCCGTCCAGGCCCCACCGGCCGAAGATTTCACTGCAGGTTTCGCCCCTCAGATAAATCTGTTCCATACTGTCCCGTACAACCCGTTCGGGAATCCCGTGCGCCCGATGTACCGATCGCATTTCGTGAAACCGCGACAGCAGCACCAGCAGGTAGAAGAGACCTGCCCGTTCTCCCAGTGGTCCCTTCATACAGGGCCAGTCGTCCGCCAGGCGGCTGGAATATCCTTTCACATGGTAGAGACACCAGTGGCAATGCCACGCCAGCGCGCACAACGCGGGGACTCGCGCCACAAGATCCGCCGCGGCGACGGCAGCCTTCACGATGTCTTCCGGGAGAAAAATTCCCCGGCAGGCCTCGCTCACGAAGTCCGTTGACAGAAACGGGACACCCCCGTCCGGCATCGAGCTCCGGGAGGCCTCCCACGACGACTCAAGGACCCTTCGACTCTGCGCGATATCCAGATCCAATACCACCCGGTTCAGATCCATATCCGCTTTTCCGATACTCAATCCGATCAATAGGTGTACGCGCCAGGGACCGAGGCGCGCTTCCGTACGGTGTCGGCACGCACATTAGTAGGCTAATTTAAAACTAGACTTTGAAATAGCCTAATATGTCCGTGTATTCGCAGATTCGTCTTCCGATCGGTTGATCTGAAACGCCGTTTCGTGGAGGTCTCGCCACGGAATCAGGCTGCCTTGCGTCCGGCGCTGGCGTTCGTTACCGCCGTATACGACGAAGACGGAAGCAGGCAAGGGTAACCGTGTGAGATGTTTCTGCACGCGACCGATGCTGTTAAACAGGCTCGACGACGCTGTATTGGCGGACTTGGCCTCGACAAGCGCGATATGGGATGGGTGCTCGATGACGAGGTCGGCCTCAGCTCCGTTTCGGTCCCGGTAAAACGACAGGCCGCCCATTTCTCCGCGGTTGGTTCGGTGTTTTGCAATTTCAGAAACGACCCAGGTCTCGAAAATCGGGCCGCGAAGCGGATGATTGCGTAGCTGTTCAGGTGTGCGGATACCAAGCAGCCAGCAGACGAGCCCGGTGTCGTAGAAGTGCAGTTTGGGCATCTTGACGAGACGTTTGCGAAGGTTGGCGTGAAATGCAGGTAGCCTGAAGGTGATGAAACTGGTCTCCAGGATGCTGAGCCAGGCTCTTGCGCCTGGCTGGGAAATTCCGCAGTCGTCGGCCAGCGAGGAGATGTTGAGCAATTGAGCTGTGCGGCCGGCGCACAATTCCACAAATCGCTGGAATGTGCCAAGGTCTCCCACGTTGCTGATCGTCCGCACGTCGCGTTCGATATAGGTGGCGACATAGGAACGAATCCAGTCGGATGGGTCCAGACCATCGTTGAATATGCGGGGATATGATCCTGCAAAGAGGGACGCTTCCAGACTCTCGGGAAACATGCGGAACCGTTCCACTTCCCCCCGGGTAAGCGTCAACAGGTAGTATACTGCGGTCCTTCCTGCCAGCGACTGGCTGACCGAATCGAGCAGGGCGAGGTTCTGCGATCCTGTCAGGATCCAGCGTCCGGGTGCCGGGTCATCGTCGATGATGCCCTGCAAGTAGGAAAGCAGGTCCGGGGCTCGCTGTACCTCGTCGATGACGGCGCCGGCCGGAAACTGAGCCAGAAAGCCACGTGGATCTTCTACCGCAAAAGCGCGAACGTCCGGAGACTCGAGTGTTGTATACCTGTGCTCGGGAAATACGGCCTTACAAAGCGTCGTCTTGCCGCTTTGCCGGGGACCGGTAAGCGTAATGGCGGGGAAAGCTCCCGCGGCCTTCTTCAGTCTGGGCATCAGTTCACGTATAATCATACCGTGAAAATAACGAAATATACAGTCTATGTCAATATCAGACTTTGAAATAGCCTAAATATCGTAAAATGATAGGTCAAGAGTTGAAGCTCACGCCGCGCAAGGGGTCGGCGATTTTATGTGTCGCGGGACATGGTCGCATCCCCATTGGCGATTTGACTGTCGATCGCAGCGAGGTCGGTTACGGACTCCGCGAGGAGCCTGTCCGAAAGTCGTAGACGCTGGGACGCGGATTCACCCGGCTTCAGCGGCAACTGTCTCAAGTGCAACGCGAAAAATACGCCGCTGAGCACGGCGTCGGCCAGCAGCATGTATGGAATCGACCTGACCTCGGACTCGGTCATGTCGGCCCCGCGTCGCCGCGCTTCCTTCCGGTAGGCTGCGAGATGACGCCGGAAGTCCTCCTGCCACATTTCGGGATTGCTGGACAGGGGACCGGCGTTCGTCCTGGCCAGGTCCGCGGACGCAACCACGACGTCGAACAGCCGCGGGCCTTCGCATAGCAGGTCCCAATCGAACAGTCCGCTCACTCTGTCTGCATCGAATGCCACGTTGCATAATCTATAGTCACCGTGGACCCAGGTCCGTTTGAGTTCCCTGTATGCACCTGAAGCAAAGAACGAGGCCAGCCGGTCGATTGCACGGTTAACGGCCGATGCTTCCACCTTCGCCATTTTCGGGAGGCGCTTCAACCGCCCCCGGAGACGGTCCGGATCGTCGGTGTACATGACAGGGAGCATTTCATCCCGGGCGGAGAGTCCACCGTCGGTTCGATACTCCCCGGCCGCGGAATGGAAGTACGCGAGAAATCGCATCAATTTCGCGGTCTGAGATTCGCTCAGCTCTGCCGGAGAGGCGTGTACCGTCCCAGGGATGACTCGGTGAACGGAAAGCAGCTCGCCATCCATCTCCGCGGCGACCCGTCCGTCGTCCGCCGGAACCAGTTCGTCCGCGGGTATGCCGCGATTGCGCAGGTGCGACAGGAAGGTCGACAGTCGTTCAATTTCGGCGATGGACCTTCGGACGCGATTTACCCGTATAACGAATTCTCCGTGCGACGTTTCAGTCAGATAAACTTCATTGAGCACGCCGCCTGTCAGCCGTTCTGTACGGCGCAACGAACCGAGATCGTAACGTCGAGAAACCGCGTCAACGATAAGGCGCTTTCGCCGGGAGATGGCTGTTATGGAATCGGCACGTGTCATGCTGCAATCCAATGGGGACGTGATGGCCGAGACATCGACGTTATAGATATCCAACCGCCGGGTGGGAGGACGCCTGGATGAGCGAGTGCGCGTGCGTCACGCAGTCCCGTGATCGGACACGTGGATGATATGTGTTTTTCTCCACCATGCCCAAGCAGAATCTGAGAAGCTGTATTAAATTTACCGGTGAGTTCCCGAGCGCGAGCGAAAAAGTGGCGGTCAAGGCGGGCAAATCCGGCTAGGAGAGGCGAGCAAGCGCAGCCTCGATCTCGTACGCCGGGTGGGTTTGACCAACGCCGACCGGCGCTTTTGCAGCCGCGCGAAGACCGCTGGGAATTTTAAGACAGCTTCTGTAGTCGCCGACCGTGCATGGTACCAGGGGACGATCAGTCGAAACGCATCCCGGACGGTGTGAGATTGTCGTGTGAAGACTATTGACTTTCGTGAAGATGGCCGCTATATTTTTGCGTGCGAAAGTATTAGATTAAGTGATTGTCCGATTGAAGAACGCGGTCTGCAACTTGAAAGCGGCAAACGGAAATCTCGCGGCCGTGTTCGGAAATCTCTTGAAGAAACTGCAAGGAGACAGCGGCATCATAACGGTACCTTCCGCATATATTGACGGCTATCCGACAGGCCGGCGGTACGACCGCGCGCTTGCCGACAACTATATCAGACATACGACCGTCGGCGACCCGCCGCTCGATCCGGTCATGGAGGAATTGGCCGATCTTCCGTCCCAGGACCTGCACAGGTTCATCAAAGCCGGCATCGACGAGGAGGAAGACGTCATGCGTAGCGCTCCATCGGCGCTGCGCGATTTTTTCGACAACCTGGAAGATCCGCCATGGTTCGAGTACGAGTCCTTCAGGCCGGGCATGCGCGCGTTCCATTCGAACACGACAAACATCCTGGTCGCATTTGTAACGGGCGTGCTGATCGAGGGGTTCGCGACAATGATCGCCAAGTCCTTCGCCACCACCGGACGCGTTTTGAACCGTTCGACGGCAAGAAGGCGCCTCATGCAGAATAACCGCCATCTTCTGGAATTGTTCTTCCCGGGAGGCTTGCGAAGAGACGGCGACGGATGGAAGCTGTCCATGCGCCTTCGGTTCGTCCATGCAAAAGTCAGGCACCTGCTGGCGAATTCCGGCGAGTGGAATACCGAAGCCTGGGGTATCCCGTTAAGTGCGGCGCATCTGGGATTCGCCATCACCGTCTTCTCCATGCGACTGATGCAGCACTCGGTGGCCGTCGGGGCGACGCTCAACCAGGAAGAAAAAGACAGCATTATCCGCATCTGGCGGTACGCGGGTCACGTGATGGGCGTGCCCGAGTCCATCCTGTTCACCGATGAAGCGCACGCCCGGGAGATATTCAAGATCGCCCTGATGTGCGAGCCGGAGCCGGACCATGACTCAGCCACGATGGCTAACGCTTTGGTCGAGGCCATCCCGCTGACTGCGGGTATCGAGGACCCGGATGAACAACGGGACGTGAAAGCGCTGGCCTACCGCCTTTCGAGGTCCCTGATCGGTAACCGGCTGGCGGACCAGTTGCGATTTCCCAAAACCAATACGTTCGGGGTACTCCTGTTATATCGGCTGAAGCAACGCTTGCAGCAGCTGCTGAAGAGCAAACAGTCGATCAGGTCGGAAAACTTCACCCAGATGCTCGAGATCTCGGTGTACGACGAGGTTGGGCTGGGCGGAATGAGCTACAGGATGCCCGATCACGTTCACTCGTCGAAGTCGAGCCCTTACTAATCGATTCCCGCACGGCGGATGACGTACCCGTCCGGGCAATGGACAGCGGGAGATTTATCGAATAGATGGCACGAGTATTCCCGAATTCGCCGGTGTTGACGCTGTCGTCCATACGAAGCTGTCTTAAAATTCCCAGCGGTCTTCGCACGGCTACAAAAGCGCCGGTCGGCGTTGGTCAAACCCACCCGTATAGACAAATATGGGTGGGTTTTCCCGCCTTGACCGCCACTTTTTCGCCCGCGCTCGGGAACTCACCGGCAATTTTAAAACAGCTTCTAAGCGACGGCCAGGTCATCGCCGCTCCCGGACGGGGATGGGGGCGGCGATGACGCTTATGCGCCAGGATCGATTCATAGACGCCATTCTGCGCTATCGGTGGATCGTGATCGCGGCGGCGACGCTGCTGATGGCGGCCATGACAGCCGGTGTCCGTTTTATCACGGTAACTAACGACTATCGCGTTTTGTTCAGCAAAGACAACCCTCAGCTTCTCGCTTTCGACGCGCTCGAGAACACCTATTCGACTTCCAACGCGGCATTGATTGCCATTACGCCCAAACACGGCTCGGCGTTCACCAGGGAAGCGCTCGGCGCGATTGAAGAGATGACCGAGGCCGCGTGGCGAACGCCCTATTCCAGCCGCGTCAACTCCCTCACCAACTATACGCACAGCGAGGCATCCGGAGATGACCTGATTGTCGCGCCGCTCGTCGAAGACGCGCAGGCACTGGATGACGCCGGGGTGGCGCGTGTTGAACGGATCGCGCTGGAGGCCGCCGAAATCGCCGGGCGCCTGGTTTCCCGCGACGGGCGAACGGCCGGCGTGGCCGTCAATTTCGTCCTGCCGGAGAATCCGGACCAGGCCGTGGTAGAAATAACAGACTATCTCCGTTCGATCCTGAGCGACGCCCGGACACGGCATCCGGACATCGCCTACCATCTTACGGGCGACGTTGTGATGAACCGCACCTTTTCCGACGCCACCCAGGACGACCTGCAGACGCTGACGCCGATCGTGTTCGTCATCATCATAGGCGCCACGATCGTGCTTCTGCGATCGGTCCCCGGCACGTTGGCCATCATCGCCGTCATCGTGTTTGTCGTCAATACCACCGTGGGGTTCGCCGGCTGGAGCCGCGTTGTGTTCAGCCCAACGAACGCGGGGGTACCGATCATTGTCATGGTGATCGCCATGGCTGACGCCATACATATCGTCACGAGTGTCTTGCTTGGCATGAGGCGCGGCCTGGAGAGGAATGCGGCAATTGTCGAGTCATTCCGTATCAATGTCCATCCGGTGTTCATAACCTCCGTAACGACCGCGGTCGGGTTCCTCAGCCTGAATGCCTCGGATTCACCACCCTTCCATGTATTGGGCAACTACGTTGCGTTCGGTGTCCTGTGTGCATTCGTGTTTTCAGTCACCCTCCTGCCCGCGCTGTTGTCCATCCTGCCGCTGCGGGTGTCTGTACGGGGTCCTCGAGATGCCCATTTCCTCGACCGTTTCGCCGACTTCGTCATTTCCAGGAGCAGAATCCTTCTGGTCGTACTCGTACTCGTGGTCGCCGGCCTGATCCTGGGCGTTTCCCGCATTGAACTCAGCGACAACATGGCTCAGTATTTCGACGACCGCTACGAGTTCCGGCGTGACACGGACTATATCATCGAGAATCTGACCGGACTGGACAAGCTGGAATATTCACTGGACGCGGGGAGGGAAGGAGGCATCACCGACCCGGATTACCTCCGGCGGATCGATGCTTTCGCGGGGTGGTACAGGCAGCAACCCGAGGTGACTCACGTCCAGGTGTTTTCGGACATCATGAAACGGCTGAACAGGAACATGCACGGCGACGATCCGTCGTTTCATCGTCTGCCTGAAGACCCGGAGCTCGCCGCGCAGTACCTGCTGCTCTTCGAACTGTCGCTGCCCTTCGGAAACGATCTAAACGATCGCATCGATGTGGCCAAATCCGCGACCCGCATGGTCGTCACCACCCGAAACGCCTGGTCGCGCGACCTGCGCGAACTCGATGAACGCGCACAGGTCTGGCTACGCGCAAACGCGCCCGGTTTCGCGCAGGAGGCATCGGGGTTGAGCATTGTCTTCGCCCACCTGTCGCTGCGGAATATCAACAGTATGCTGCGCGGAACGATTCTGGCCATGGCGCTCATTTCGTTTATTCTGATCTGGATATTCAAGAGCGTACGGATCGGACTCCTTAGTCTGCTGCCGAATTTTATCCCCGCGATGATGAGCTTCGGCCTGTGGGGGTATCTCGTTGGACACGTGGGCATTGCCTCGTCAGTGGTCATTGCCGTGGTTTTCGGAATCGTCGTCGACGATACGATTCACTTTCTGAGCAAGTACCTCAAGGCCCGACGCGAGAATCTTGCCGCACCGGAGGCGGTGCGCTATGCCTTCCGCACGGTGGGCCATGCCTTATGGACAACCACTACGGTTCTGTCGGCGGGTTTTCTGGTATTCGCCACGTCGGGATTCGAGGTGAGTTGGGCGCTCGGCCTTCTTGTCACGATTACGATCATCTTCGCGCTGGTCGCCGATTTCCTGCTCCTGCCGACGCTGCTGATTGCCATTGACCGGAGGAAAATATGAGTTACTCTCGCAGGGTGTTCGCGTCTTCGATGCCGTGGCTGATTGTCGCTGCGGGCATCGGTGCGCCGGCGTCCGTTTCCTCGCAGAACCCCGTGTCCGATGCAACCGGCCTGAGTATTGCCCGGGAATCCCGCGCCCGGGAGGAAGGTTTTGGCAACTTCACGGCACAGCAGGTCATGGTGCTTCGCAACAAGCACGGTCAGGAGAGCCGGCGCCAGCTCCGCGTAAAGGTCCTCGAGGTACCGGGAGCCGGCGACAAGAGCCTGTTTGTATTTGACGAGCCGCGCGACGTCCGGGGAACGGCGCTTCTCGTTCACGCGCACCGGGACCGGGCGGACGATCAATGGCTCTATCTGCCAGCCTTGAAGCGCGTCAAGCGGATCAGTTCGTCGAACCGGTCCGGTTCCTTCATGGGCAGTGAGTTCGCCTATGAAGACATGACCGCCCAGGCCGTGGAGAAATTCACCTACCGCTACCTGCGTGACGAGCCGTGCGACAATAGTACATGCACCGTAACGGAACGCTACCCCACGGACAAGAAATCGGGCTACACCCGCCAGGTGGTGTGGCGCGACAGGGACGAGCTTCGCGTCCGGAAAGTGGAGTACTACGACCGCAGGGACGCGCATCTGAAGACGCTTACGCTGGAGAACTATGAGCTGTATCTGGGTCGTTACTGGCGCGCGGGGGTGATGACCATGGTCAATCACCTCACCGGGAAAAGCACGGTGCTGTCCTGGACGGGCTACAAGTTCCGGACTGAACTTGGTGTCAGGGACTTTTCGCGCACCGGATTGAAGCGGACGCGTTGATGCCGAACCGTGTTATCTTCCAATGCGCGCAGCTGTTCGGTGCCTGGATTCTTGCGCCCATATTATTCGGCGATGCCGTTGCCCAGATCGAAACGCGGGAATTGACCGGGCGCCTGAGCGTCGAGAGCCGCTGGTATCCCAAAACCGGCGCCTATTCAGGCCAGCGACCGCATGGCAGTGGCGTCGTGGCCGAACCCAGGTTCTACGTCGAAGACGTCCGGGGCAGAAGCTTTACCCTGGCGCCGTTCTTCCGCTTCGACGCCGGGGACGAACAGCGCACCCATGTCGATCTTCGGGAAGCCTATCTCCTGTTCTTCGGCGAGATCCGCAGTCAGGAATGGGAATTGCGTCTGGGCGTCGACAGGGTATTCTGGGGTGTGACCGAATCGCGCCGCCTGGTGAATGTCGTCAACCAGATCGACCTCGTGGAACACCCGTACAAGGAACCCACGCTGGGCCAGCCAATGGTCCATATCACATTGTCCGGAGACTGGGGCGCGGTCGAGCTGTTCGGAATGACCTGGCACCGGCCCAGGACGTTTCCCGGGCGCTCCGGCCGTTTGCGGTTCCCGCTCATTGTAGACAATGAGCGGGTTTCTTACGAGAACGACGCCGGTCGGTGGCATCCGGAATTCGCTGCGCGCTTCAGTCGTAGTGCCGGTGACATGGACGTGGGTGTCAGCGTTTTCGATGGGAATAGCCGTGATCCTCTGCTGTCGCACGGCATCGACCGAAACGGCGGGCCGTTCCTGATACCCGGATATGAACGGATACGCCAGTTTGGGATGGACGCCCAGGTGACCGCCGGACCCTGGCTGTTCAAGCTCGAAGCGCTGGGGCGGGCCGGCGCACGGGACCGTCGAGGTGTGGAAGAGGATTACGTCGCTGCGACGCTGGGCGGCGAGTATACGATCTATTCCGTATTGGGTTCCGCAGCCGAACTGAGCGTGATCGGGGAATGGAACTACGACGGTCGCGGCCGGAATGCGACGAATATCTTTCAAAACGACCTCTTCCTGGCCGCTCGGCTCGCGTTCAACGACGTCCAGAGTACCGAAGTGCTCGGTAGCATGATGAACGATTTCGACACGACCACGCGCGTGTTGACGTTCGAATTGAACCGGCGAATCTCAGGCAGGTTTTCCCTGCATCTGGAGGCGATTGCACTTCTCGACGTCGACGCGGGCGACCTGTCCTACGCCAGCAGGCGAGACAGTTTCCTCGAATTGCACCTTATCTATAATCATTAGCTGGTGTAGGACCGGGAACAGGACTCACATTAAACCCCCTCATTGGAACTATCCCGGCTGGAGAGCGGTCTAAATGACGGTGTTCAACCGATCGTTTATCTTCCGGGGAGGCCGTGATGACGATTGATCGCAGGCGTTTTCTTTGTCAGGCAGGTACGCTGGGCGCGGTGGCGCTCGTGACGCCGGGGGCCTTTGCCGAGGAACTGATTCGAACCCCACGGCAGACCGAGGGTCCCTTCTACCCGGACCGGATGCCGCTGGACGTGGATAACGACCTTCTGATCATCAACGACGCGATCACGCCGGCGGTGGGAGAAATCACGCATCTGACCGGGCGCGTCATCGACGTGAGCGGCCAACCCGTGAAGAATGCGCAGGTAGAGATCTGGCAGGTCGACAGCAACGGCGTCTACATTCATACCGATGCCCCGCGGAAAGACAGGCGGGACTTGAACTTCCAGGGGTTCGGAAGATTCGAAACGGGCGCCGCGGGGGAATACCGCTTTCGTACGATCAAACCCGTCAGATATTCTGGCGCCCGGGCCGCCCACATTCATTTCGCGATTAACAGGAACGGCCGCCGGGTTCTGACCACGCAGATGTACGTCAAGGGCAACCCGGACAACGAGCGAGACTCCATATTTCGAAGGTCCGGCCGCGCTTCACACGATCTGTTGTCGGTTCCGTTCAAGCCGTTGCCCGGATCCGAAATTGGAGAACTGACCGCGAATTTCGATATTGTGATCGGAAAAACGCCGGAAGACCGTGAAGGGGGACGCCGCGGCTGGCTGTGGTAATGGTTCACCCGGGGGTCCGGTCGCCGGTCACGTTCGCCGGGTTCAGACCTTCCTGAGATACCTTCCGGGATTGCCCACCCAGACCTCGCCCGCGGGCACGTCGTGGAGGATGAGGGTCCCGGCGCCCACCATGCTTCCCTCGCCGATCGTTGCGCCGATTATCGTGGAGTTCGTTCCCAGGAAACAGTTTCGTCCCACCCGTACGCTTCCCGAAAAACTCACCCCAACCGCAAGGCAGGTGTAATCCTCGATCACGTCGTCGTGGGACAGTCCCACGTTCTGCAGGATAATCACGTGATCGCCGATGGTAACGAATGCGCCCACCGTCGTTCCCGCCAGAATAACCGATCCCCGCCCCACGGTGCTTTGCGGGGAAACGAACGCGTGGGGATGGACAATTGTGGCGAATCGCTCCCGCGGCAGGGCCAGTCCGGCCACCGTGCCCGGCCAGGCATGATAACTCCCCGGGCCGAACGCAAATCCGGTGATTTGAACGTCTTCCGGCAGGTCACGTACCGTGTCGAAGTCCCCCAGGTGCTTCAGGCCGCCCTTGTTTACGGGTTCGCCGTTGCGCGTCACGTACCCCATCACCTCGTAGGTCGGCTCCAGGGCATTGATTTCCGTTACGGCGTCCAGAATGTCCGAATTGTTGGAACCGATGCCCAGAAAGACCAGTTTTTGCATATCGCCACCTCCTCGTGTTTTGTACCGGCGACACGGCTTCCGTCAGCTGTAAGCAGCCGCTATGTCGCAACTGTCGACGCCGTCACCCAATGCCACCTGCGCGAAATCCTGGCGGTATCGGGTCACGATCCCGAACGGCGCCGGCCGGCCATCGACCCGAACTTCCTCCAGCGCCCTTCCGCCGAATTCCGCCGGAATCAACCAGCGCAGATTTCCGTCGGCAGGCGCGCCCGAGGCCGTGAATCTTAGCGTCTGATCGTGCCAGGAGAGCCGTTCCACGCGCCATTGATCCCTCATCAGCCAGAAATTGCACCACTGATCGTAGGACCAGACTGGTACATTCCGTTCCGCGGCCTTTTCAAGCAGAACAAGCCCGTGCGCCCTCGAATATCTCACCCAGTTTCCCGGGTGAAGGATCACACCGTAGGGCACGTGGAACCGCGTGGCGCTGTCGTCGAGGATGCGTTCTGCCAGCGCGCCGTACATCTCCGGCGAATAGTGAAAGGACTTTGGTGCGTCTTCCTGGAACCAGACGTCGTCGGACAGATGGGTATGCTGCTGCAGTACGTCAATCAGGCGCCCGCCAGGATGACAGAAACGCATTGGCATGGCCGCGCCTCTCAGGTGGTACGGGCTGCTGCAGCGGTCCCGCATGTAGGCCGAGCACAAGAAGTTCGCATCCATCCGGATGCCCAGGCGGGCCTGCACCTCCACCAGTTCCATGTAACCCGCCCAGGAGAGGCAGTGGTTGCGTACGCTCGTGGGCCTGAACCCGTACATCTCCTCGAACAGCAGAATCTGCCGCTCGAATTCGGCCACGCGCTCCGCTATCGGCCGTCCGTCCAGGGACCGGAGGTTCGGGTGCGGCCCCACGTCGTGGTATTGCCGATACCGCTGCACGTCCGCGGCCGTCGAATCCGTCCCGATGGGAATGATGTATAGATTCATGCGCGCACCGGCCGCCGTTACCTCCCGGAATTCCTGTTCCGTAGCGGAAATCTTCGCTCCGTCCTCGTCGCCCGAATAGAGCACGATCGCGGCTGCATCGCCCGGCAGGTGCCAGAGCAGGGGGACTGGCGCCGGAACGAACCGGCAGACCAGTTCCACCAGCCACCGCGCCAGCAGATCGGCAAATGGAACCAGGCCGCTGTCCGCCGGCCCGAGATCGATTCCGATGGAATCTGCCCTTGCGTTGCCGCCCACGGCCCGCTCGACCTGGCGCGGGTCCCCCTGGCGGAGGGTGAACACGCACGCGGGCAGGTCGAAAGCGAACGCCAGGATCCTTCCCTTTCCAAATGGCGTTTCGATAATCCCGACGGACTCTCCTTCGAATGTGTCCGGATGGTAGAGATAGGCAATACCAACTCCCGCCTCAGATTTCTCAGTGTAATGACCCGCCTCCCCGACAACCGGAAAGTCCTCGCCCGAAACCCCCCCTGCCGGATAGCGTGCCGGACGCAGGCGAAGCGGCGCGGCCCTGGCGCCCTCGCAGACGAGCCCCGTGGCGTCGGCCAGTCTGTCTCGGGGAAGGAACGTCACGACGGTGCCGCCGCGCCGCGCATATCCGATCAGATCCTCGTGTGTCCGGTCATCCCTTTCTGCTGCCGGGCAGACCAGCACGGGAGTCGACGCAGGATCCAGGGTCTTGATCTGATCCTGGAGGATCCGATTGTAAGCGCGAAGCCCCCAGGTTGTGAAAATCTCAGCGATGTAGTCCGATAGATCGGGCGGACGGGTCAGAATGCCGATTTTCATGGATGATGACCTCCAAGCTTGATTCGGGGTCAGTTACTGCACGCCGAATATCCTTGCCGCGTTGTCCCACAATATCATGCGCTTCAACCCGTCGGGAATGTCGGCGTAGAGCACCCGTCCGAGTTGATAGGGGAATCCGTTTACGGGATGGTCCGATCCGTACAGGATCTGATCGGGGGGCGCATGTTCGACGAGCCAGGGGAGGGTGCCGCGCGCCATTTTCGAGTAACCCAGATCGAAAAACAGATTCGGCCGTGCATGGGCGACATCCAGAAAGGGCGCCAGTCCCTCGCGGCTGCCTCCGCCGAGGTGGGCATAGATGAACTTCGCGTTGGGGAACGCGGCGAGCGTATCCATCAGGAACGCGGGAGACGGCCCGCGGTGGACATGGCAGAGCATCGGGCAGTTCCGCTCGTGCGCCGTCTGAAACGCGAGACGGTAGCGACGGTCCTCGGTCGACGTGTCGTGAAGCGCGCAGTGGATTTTGATGCCCCGGCAACCGAGTTCGTCGAACCCGCGCGCCATCTCACCGGCCATCTCCGTTTCGTAGTTCGGATTGTAGACCACGTAACCCACGAGCCGGTCGGGAAAGGCTGCCACGCCGTCGCCGATCCGGGTGTTTCCTTCACGGTAGTCGGCCCCGATCGCGAGAAAGTGGCTGACGGCAAACCGTTCAACCCCCACTTCGTCCATGCGCGACACCATCTGTTCGGCCGACCAGTCGCGGTGGTACTTCGAATGAAATCTGCCGAGGTGGCCATGGACGTCAAACACGCGGAAACCGCGCCCGCCGCAGGGCCAGTCCGGTTCAGGTCCGGTCTCCCGTTCCGGGAGACCCAGCAACCGCCTGAGGGTGTTTCCTGCGATATCGGCCCGCTGGTTCTGCGAAATTCGCGCGCCCGTCAGAAGGCCCAGCGGACCTCCCGGGTCCCAGGTCGGCATCCCCGTCCCGAACAACAAGCGCCCGTGTCCGAACCGTCCTGAAATCTCCTCCACGATCCGCGACTCCTGGATGTAGGACGCCTCGATGTAAATGTTGGGAAACGCATCCCACACCCCGTAAAGCGCCCTCGCGGTCGTGCCGCCTTCGCGAATCAGCACGAGCGGCAGCGTGGGGTGCGCTTCCGCGATCTCGAAGACCGCGCGCCAGTCCGTGAGCTGGCTCCAGCTCGTCCGCCCCTGGTCAAGTATCAGAGGGATTCCCGCTTCGGAAAGGGATCTCAGCAGCGGCCGAAGAATCCGTTCCAGCAACGGAAAGCCGTGGACACCCGGAAACAACCTGGCGGCACGCACGTCCTGCGCGCGCATCTGCGCCACGAGTTCATCCGGCTCGGTCTGTTCTCCCGTACCCGGGGGCAGAACGGCCCAGCATGGGTGGAGGCGCGGATGGGAACGCGTGGCCTCAACCACCCATGCGTTCCCATCCGCCGGGTGTCCCATCGCGGCGTGGCTCGCGTAGACCAGGGCTTCGGAGATACCCAGTCGATCCATCTCCGCCAGCAGCGCTTCGGGTGTCCGAAAGCACGGCTCGCGGTTGGTGCGCGTGGGCCCCAGCATGCAGTTCATGTCGAAGATTTCCATTCCGTTCCCCATTTCGCAGATTGCCGCCTATACGAAGATTCTGTTGCCGATCGCACCTGAAAAATAGTCCACGATACACCAGACGCCCGCCCCAGTGGCCTCTCCCAGAATAATCCCCATGAAGAACGGACGGGTCCTGCGGTACAGCGTCGCTCCTCCGAATTTCAACACAGCCGCTTTCATCCCCCAGGCCAGAAACACACTGAAAAAATAAGTATCCGTGTACCAGATCGTACTCAGAGGAAGCGCCACCGGGTGCAGAGGCCACCACCTGAGACGCATCCTCAGCAGGGTCAACAGACCCGCGACTCCCATCCCGAGTCCGGTATAAAGCATACCCTTCGAGAAAACTGGACTCGGCTCCAGCATGCGCGTCCCCACGAAGGCATCGAATGGGATGCGCGAATAATCGCGAAAGTGCCGGTCCAGATTCAGACCGCCCCGCCCATAGCCCAGATCCAGAGTCATCGCACTCGCGGTCACCAGCCCCACCGCCATCGCCGCGCCCATCGCCCAGATCAGGCCGCGCTTCCGCCTCATGCCGCTGGACAGCCACAGCGCCCCGAGGGCGCGGGGCATCACGTTGCTGACTCGCGTCATCGTCCAGGCGTAACCGAACCCCAGCGTCACCAGCGCGCCCGGGCCGAAGGCCGACGAACCCGTTGCGCAGACCACAAACTCGGCCGGGTTGATCGGCGAATAGGTGGCCACGAATCCCGTCTCGCTCACAATCCGCGCAAGAACGAAAAAGACGACGATGCAGGAAAAAAACAGAAACAGGATCAGGGCGAGCGGCATTCCCGCCTGGTACAACCAGCACCCAAGATATACCAGGCCCCCCAGGGTTCCGAAGACCGCCGCACGGTAGGAGATGACTTCACCGGAATCGTCGACGGTTGACGACGTCCCGAACGCCCTGGCAAAGACCCCTCGCAGATGGCCGCGCGCCGTCCATGCGCTGTACGCGGCCAGCACCAGCATGTATCCCATCCCTGTCAGCGCAAGAAACGACGACCCCCGGGAACTGAACCGGCCCACCATCCCGGAGACATCCGTATACTCCGCGCCGAAAACCGCCAGCGTCCCCCTGATGACCTTCGAGATGACGTTGAACACCCAGATGCTGAGGCTCACGTCCAGGTTCACAAAGTAGGAATACCCGAGAATTGCAAAGTGCATCCTCAGGGGTAACGGGGTCGTCCCCTGGAAAATCCACAGCATTGTCCCCATCTGGACCCGGGGTACCGTATGGAAATAGTGATTCAGCCCATTGATCGTACCGATCAGAAGCGGGACTGCAAATCCCGCCCACATCAATCGGTTCCTGAACAGGGGTCCCAGGCGCCCGGCATCCGTTTCCGTCATTTCCAACGGCACCTGGAGAATCGGAAACGCGAATCGCTCGTGCTCAGACCACTGCCTGCGGAATATCACGGCGATGCATAACAGCACTCCGAACAGAATTAAAAAAAACGACCCCCAACTTGCCAGGGGGGCCAGCCATGCCAGCCAGGGCAGGGGAACGCTGTGCGGAAGCCCCTCGTAGAATCCCCGCACCGCCTCGGCGTTACGGGGGGCCGTCCAGGGCAGTATATGGGGCAGTACGGCTTCCAGGTCGGGACGCTCCGGAGAAGCGTAGTAGGTCACGCCGGTCAGGAAGGCGATCAGCCACTTGACCATCCACAGGGCGGGCATCGACACCAGAAGCATCGAAAAGATACACAGGAGTTCTCCACGGTTCAGTCTGTGCTTCGGATTCAGGGCGAGGTTTACGGGAAGGACGAGAAAGAGAAAGATGGACAGAACGCCCCGGTCCACGAAATAGAAGTGGAGCGACGTGCCCTGAATCACCATACGGTTGTACGGGATGACAACTGCAAGAAAGAGGCACAGGGCGAGCCCGATAAGGAAGGACCTGCCCGTCAGTCCGTCCCGTACCTCCTCACACACCCCGCTGCGTTCGCCAGGTGTCCGATCTCGAAGGCTTTCCGCCGGGACGTCGGCCATCCGTCACGTCCTCGTTTTTACCGCAATTCCTGGATCTCGACCATTGACCGGATATCGTACCGTCGCAATCTCCTCGCCCTATCTCGTAGCAACAGCGGCGGTTTCACTCCGGGAATCCACATCATCGGGAGTTACCTTACTCTCCTCGAGAATGGTCTGGATTTCATATATGGATCCCGTGCGCTCCGCCGGAGGAAGCGGTAGCCGGACAGGGGCGTCGACCATGCGCGGTTCCCGTGTGGGTTCCCCGCGCAGAATTTTACCGTTGAATTCTTCCCAGGTAACAATGGGTTGGACCAGCGGAAAGGCATCGACCGCGCAATACATATACAGCAGTAAACGCCGCGGCTTCCCGGAAGTATTCGGGGCGGATGCGTGCAGCGTCCGCACGTGGTGGATGGAGATGCCGCCGGCCTTGATTTCGATCGGGACGGCGCCCTCACCGGTGAAGTCCGGCTCGGTAACCGCGCCTGCAAAACGGCCGTTGAGGTGGTGGTCGTGTATGCGCTCCTTGTGAGACCCCGGAACGACAAGCAGGCAGCCGTTCTCGAGGGTCATATCGTCTATGGCGACGCCGACCGCGAGCAGGTCGTCGTTGGTGTGCGGATAGAACGCCCAGTCCTGGTGCCACTCCACCGGGCTGCCCACCTCCGCGGACTTCATGTTGAGTTTGTCTCCATTCGTCCGGATGCCGGGGCCGATGAGCTGCGCGATGATGTCCAGGATCCTTTCGTGGCGCAGGCCCCGGGCGTACACGTCGTGCTGCAAGGACGGGTCGATGAGACGTCGCAACTGCGGGTTTTCCGGCGTATGGCCCGGTTCCAGGTCGAATACCTTGTCGGTCTCGGTGACCTCTCTCGACGCTTCGACAAACGCATCGGTGACCCGGCGAAGTTCCGCGACTTCCTCACCGGAAAGAACGCCATCCACGCCGAGATAACCATTGGCATGATAGAAATCAACCTGTTCCTGAGAAAGCATCGGTATGGCTCCTTTTGGATGAAGTGATCAGTCGATTATCGCTGGAAATTTGAATCGTTAAGACAGCTACTAAAGAAGGGACATATTGCCGACCTTTCCGGTGGCAAAGTCGATGAGGCTCCACGTGCCCAGGCAGACCGCCTCGCCCAGGATGATCCCGATAAAGAACGGCCTGGTCTTCCGGTACAGGGTCGCCCCGCCGAACTTCATCACGAGCGCCTTGATGCCCCACGCCAGAAAGATACTGAAATAATAGTGTTCTGTCATCCATATCGTGCTTACAGGCAGGGCGATCGGGTGGATGGGCCACCATGACAGGCGCGTTCGCAGGACCATGAACAGAGCGGCAAGACCCAGTCCCAGTCCGGTATATGCGAATCCCCTGTAGAAAACCGGGCTGGGATCCAGCAGCCGGCGTCCCACGTATTCGTCGAACGGCAACGCGGCGTCGTTCACGTCGCGGAACCAGTAGTCGAGGTTTCGGCCCCCGTGCGCGTATCCGAGATCCAGCGTGGTATGGCTGGCGACAACCAGCCCCACGGCCAGGGCGGCGCCCATCGCCCAGATCAGTCCCCGAGTCCGTCCCATTTCCCGCGCCAACCTGAGCGCCGCCGAAGCGCGGGGCATCAGCGTGTTCAGCCGGGTCATCGACCACACGTAACCCACGCCTGCGGTTACCAGACCGGTGGGACCGAACGCCGAAGAACCCACCGCGCATACGACGAACTCCGACGGGTTCAATGGCGAATAGGTCGCGGCATAGCCGGTTTCGCTGACGATTCTCGCCAGGACGAGAAAGACGACAAAGGAGGCGATAAACAGGAGTGCAATTACATGCGGCGGCAGTCCCGCCTGGTAGAGCCAGCATCCCAGATACAGCGTGCCCATCAAGACACAGGCCACCGCCGTCCGATAGGGTAGCACCTCCTCCGAATCGACCAGATGTGACGGGCGTCCCAGCACCTTCGTCCAGACGGCTTTCAGGTGGCCCCGGGCAATCCACAGGCTGTACCCGGCCAGCGCCAGCATGTACCCCATGCCCATGAACGCCAGGAACTCCGACCCCTGGGAGCTGTGCCGCCCTACCATCCCGGAAACGCCGTAGCGTTCCGCGCCCAGCATTGCAGACACGCCGTTTATGCATTTGGCGATAACGTTCAGGAGCCAGATGCTGAGACTCACGTCCAGGTTCACGAAATAAGCATAACCCAGCAGCGCGAAGTTGAGCCTGATTGACATCGGTATCGCGCGCCGGAAGATCCAGATCACCGCGCGCAGGCTTATCCGGGGCAGTGTGTGGTAATAGCTGTGCAGCGCGTTCACCGAACCGATGGCGAACGGAATCGCAAACCCCGACCACATCAACCGGCCTCGGAACAGCGGTCCGATCCAACCGTCGCCGCGTTCGCCCATCGCAAGGGGAACCTGCATGATGGGGAAGGCGAATCGCTCGTGTTCCTCCCACTGTTTTCTGAGGATCACCGCCACGCAGCCGAGTACCACGAACAGCGCGACCAGGAACGAACCCCAGCTCCACAGAGGGACCACCCACGCCCACCAGGGCACCGAACCGCCCTTCGGCAATCCTTCGTACAGCCATCTGACGGGCTCGGCGTCCAGCACCGCGAGCCACGGCAGGGAGTAGGGCAGGACAGCCTCGAGGTGCCGCATCTCGGGAGACGCATAGTAGGTTACGCCCGTCATGAACCCGAGCAATGCCTTGGTCATCGCCCATGCGGGCATCAGGAGCAGCAGCATTGCATAGATGGCCAGCAACTCGCCCCGGCCCAGGGCGTAGCGGCGCTTCAGCAGACCGAGCAGCGGGTTGAGCAGTACGGCCAGCAAGAAAAAGACGAAAAGCACGCCCCGGTCCAGAAAGTACCAGCCCATAAAGGGGCCCTGGACCACCATCCTGTTGTATGTCAGCCAGATTCCAAGAAGAGCGCACAGTCCGAGGCCGATCAGGAACGCCCGGGGCGACAACCCGTCTTTCGCATTCGCTTCCGGAATTCCGGAATTCTGTACGTCCGTTCGGGGACGCCATTCCATCTTCCCGCCACCTCCGAACCGTTAACATTGATTCGTCACTTTTCCGGGACGTCAAATCGAATACAGGCAATTGGATAATGGCGATTTGACAACGGATTACCAGGATACTTCAGATCACTGAACGTGAGCGGAAAAGGCGTCCTTTCCGGACGGCGTTTACGTCCCATTTCGGAAGCTTTTTCCGCGGCGCAGCGCCACTGTCTTTTTCGAATAGGGGTTTATGGAAAACGCTCAGCATTCCATCCTTACGTGGATCGCCAGGAGGTCGCAATCGCCGGGAATATCCAGCGGTATCCGTATCGTTCCGTCTTTCGCCGATATCACGCGGTCATTCCAGTTCGCGCCGGACCAGATCTCGTTGACGTCGTGCGCGCTCTTTCCCTCGGGAAGGACGACCTCCAGCTCCGTCTCGCTCCTTACCGGCGTATATGGGAACACGATGGCCAGCAGCGAATCACTGTCTTTGACCATCGGCAGCATCTCGATGGTGGGCACGGCCCGCCGGTCGGTCGGCCGCAGCGATCGGTAATCGTCCACGGGCGGAAACGGAGTCAACCGAGCAAGGGGCCTTCGACCAGCCGCCCAGAGGATCAGTCTCCTCAGCAACGCCACGTTGGACGTCTCCTCCATAAAGGACATTCCAGGGACGTTTCCCGTATATTTCACGGCAGGCATGCCCGCAAGCCAGGCCTCCCTCCGGGATCCTTCTTCGACCAGCACCAGGGCCGGCCGGCCATCGACGGTCCCCAGCACCTGGCCCTCCGGATACCCGCCTGCCACCCGCGTCGTCAGGATCACGGGATGTTCCAGTCCCTCTGTGAGCGGATGGTTGCGCAAGAGATCGACTTCAAAGATGCCCGACTCGACCTCCCACGGCAGCCTGCACGCGCCATTCCCTGCCCAGGGAGCGGCCGGCCGGTTGCCGATCCACAGGAGCCCCTCTCCGCGTTCCGCAACCGCATTGACACAATCGAGCTGGGACTGCGTGAGGCAATGCACCTCGGGGAGAATGACCGGGCCGCTCAGCTGATCGCCCGCGTCGTCCAGCCGCTGGTCCCAGAACCAGCGCCATGGCAGGCCGGTACGGTAGACCATATCGACCATCCGGATCAAGCCTTCATGTCCCCAGTTGGACTCGTAATGGCCGGTGATCTCGGACTGCTGGGGCATGATCATCGTGGCGAAGCTGTATGGGCTGTGTGACGCGAACATCGGCAGGAGTCGCCGGGTCTCGTCGAAGGCTTCGAAATACCCGGGGATGATCTTCATCTGCTCGTATGTAAACGGCATCACCAGATCCGCGCCGAGCGCGAACGGCACCACGCCAGCCAGCAGGCCGTCCTGCCTGCCCATTGGAACGGCCTGCTCCGGCGGCATGAAGCCCTGCGGATAGATATCCACCTGCCGGTCCATACAGGCACCCATAAGGCTTCTCGTCGTCTCCGAAAGGATCCTGCGGTGGGGACGGTGCAGGATGAGGTTGTCGTGATTGAAATGATAAGGGTCCGTGGCGATAACGTCCTGTAAACGCGCGTCGCGCGCGAGGCGGATGGCCGTCTGCCAGGAATTGTAATTCCGCTCGGGGATGGCGGGACTGTGCTGGATGCCCACAGTCACGTCGGGACGGACATCCTTGATGGCGCTTCGAAGCTCTGAGTGCACCGCCTCCCAGTTTTCAAAGCGGCTTTCCAGCCATTTATACCACAGCGGGTCATCCCAATCCGCAGGCCGGGGAGGCTTGACGCCGGTCCGTTTGTGGAATTCAGCCTCGCAGAAATCGCAGTAACAGCCGATCGTTCCGTCTCCAAACCCGAGACACGCCTCGTCATTAAGGTGAATTTCACATGTAGCCCCCCATTGGCAGATTTCCATCAGCAGGGACAGGTAGTGGGCCTTGTTTTCAGGGCGAAAAGGACACAACCACCGGACCGGCAATCCGTCCAGATCCAGTACACCGCTATCGCCGGCCATATGCATCAGCCGGTGTGGCTCTTTCGCCACCAGATGTTCCTGATACTTGATGTACCCTGTGAATGCGATGAACCCCAGGTCCCGATCCTCGCACATCCGGGCAAGCCTCTCCGACTGCGCCAGCGAGAAGCCCTGGAGCTTGACCGCCGGCGTTACCGCTACGCCCGCGCCCACGTCGGTGAATCCTTCGCTTACGATCCGGTCGAGCGTCTCCTCGTTCAGCACGGCGTCCGGAAAAAGCAACAACGCCGCGCGGCGGAGCTTCCGTTTCCGTTCTGGCATCATATTCTCCACTTAAGGTATGCCTTGCATATGTAATATCGATCCCCGGGTCGCCCGTCCGCATCCGTTCCATGGGCGAATTACGACGAGCTCCAGTAGCCCATGAACGGCCAGGTTTTCAGCCTTCCTGTAAAGGCGCTTACCACCGACCAGCCACCCGAGCACATGACCTCGCCCAGGATCATTCCGATAAAGAACGGACGCGCCTTCCTGTAGAGGTCCGCCCCGCCCACCCGCAGGATGATCGCCTTGATTCCCCACGCCAGGAACACGCTGAAACCGAACCAGTCCATGTACCACACCGTACTGAGCGGCAGCGCGGCCGGATGGAACGGCCACCACGGCAGCCGCATCCTGAGCAGGATCAGCAGGGCGGCAACTCCGGTACCCAGGGCAGTATAGAGAAAACCCACCGTGAAGACAGGGCTGGGCTCGAGCAGCCGGCGTCCGATGAATTCGTCAAACGGAGAAGCCGCGTCGTTCACGTTGCTGAACCACGGATAGTCGATGTTCACGCCGCCGTGCGTATACCCTAAATTCAACGTCGTGTAGCCCGTGGCGACCAGCCCCACGGCCAGCGCCGCCCCCATTGCCCAGACAAGCCCGCGCTTCCTTCCGATTTCGCGCGCCAGCCGAAGCGCGCCCATGGCGTGCGGCATCAGCGTATTTCTGCGCGTCATCGTCCAGACGTAGCTGATCCCCAGTGTGGCGAGGCCCGCCGGACCGAACGCCGAAGAGCCGACCGCGCACACCACGAACTCGGACGGATTGAGGGGAGAATAGGTCGCGACAAATCCCGTTTCACTCACAATCCGCGCCATCACAAAGAAGACGATGAGACTGGATACAAGAAGAAACAGAACCAGCGGCGGCGAAATTCCAGCCTGATAGAGCCACAAACCAAGATAACTTACGCCCAGAACAATGCCAAGCACGGCCGACCGGTATGACACGATTTCGTCAGCGTCCTGCAGATGCGATGCACGCCCGCGTATCCGTTCCCACACCTGCCGAAGGTGACCCCTGGCAACGTAGAGGCTGTACGCGGCCAGCGCGAGGATATACCCCATCCCCATCATCGCCAGAAACTCGGATCCCTGGGAACTGTAACGTCCCACGACCCCGGACACCCCCCAGGTCTGGCCCGCGCCAACCATCGCCAGCGCACCGCGAATCACCTTTGTGATCAGGTTGATGACCCACAGGCTGAGGCTCACGTCCAGATTGATGAAGTAGGAATACGCGAGCACAAGAAAGTGGACCTTGAAAGGCAGCACCATCGTCCGGCGGAAGATGCGAACGTGTGTCCCCAGGTTGATGACGGGGATGTTTGGAAAGTAGTACCGGAGCCCGCGAAGGGTGCCGACCAGAGACGGGACCGCGAACCCGGCGGCCAGCAGTCGGCTGCGGAACACGGGCGCGAACCGGCCCCTTCCTGGCTCCAGCATCGCAAGCGGCACCTGCATCAGAGGGAACGCGAACCGTTCGTGTTCCTCCCATTGCCTGCGCATGAGCACGCCCAGGCAGATGAGCACAATGAAGAGTACGATAAGGAACGACCCCCAGCTCCACAGGGGCAGGACCCATCCCGGCCACGGGATCGAACCCCCCTTCGGCAGACCTTCGTAGAGATCCGTTACGATGCGCTCCCCCTGCGGCACGAGCCAGGGAAGCAGGTGAGGGGGCACGGCCTCGATGTGACGCAACTCCGGCGTCGCGTGGTAGGTGACGCCGGTCGTATAGAGGATCACCGGCTTTGTCATCACCCACGCGGGCAGGAGAATGAGAAACATGGCGTATATGGCGAGCAGTTCGCCGCGCGTCAGGGCGAACCTGCTCCTGATCGCGCCCAGCAGCGGATTGGCGGCCACGATAAGGAGGAACAGGACTATCAGCGCGCCCCTGTCCATGTAGTACCCGCCGCCAATGAAGGAGCCCTGTGTGATCATGCGGTTGTAGGTGAGGCCAACGCACATGAGTACGCACAGGACGAGGCCGATACCGAACGCGCGCGGCGTCAGGCCGTCGCGCGCGTCAGTCTCATTGCCGGGCACTGGATGGAGGGGATTCGGGGCTCTCGCGGCTGCGGTTTCCAAGGGTGAGTACCTGTACGGAAGTGTCGGTGTCGCCGTTTACAGCGTCCCGGGAGTCAGGGCGTCCTCTCCGAAGATGACCGAGAAGCTCGCACCGTTGTCGGATCTGGTGACGGCGTCCATGTAGCAGACGCTGAACCCGCGCCGTGAGGCGTCGGTTTTGTTCATCCCCGATCCGTGGAGCAGCCAATTGTGCAGCAGGGCCGCTTCCCCCGCCTCCATCTCCAGGTATTCGTGCGTTTCCCTTGCCAGCACGACAGCGGCCTGCTCGTCGGTCAGGAAGGCGAAGCTGGCGGCCTCATCCTGATCGAAGGTCGCGCGATGCGATCGCGGTACGACTCCCACGCAGCCGTTCTCGACCGTCACCGGGTCCAGCGCCGTCCATACGGTCACGATCGGATCGGTATCGAGGATGCTGAACCGGTCCTGGTGCCACGGCAGGTGCGTGCCCTTGCCCGCTGGCTTGTTCATAAACATGGCGCGATAGCTGGATATCGGCGTCTCCGGACCGTAGGCCCTCGCACAGATCTCGCGGAAAACGGGTTTCTGCATGTAGGCCAGGAACAGCGGGTCGAACTCCAGATCCTGAATTTTCCGATAGTTCAACGTCGAAACCTGGTGTCCTCTCGTTGTGATCCGCTTCTCCGCGTAGTCGCCGGACTCACTGTCCAGTTGCATGAACATTTGATCGTGGACCTTCACCCTGCCAAGCATGATGTCATCGATGCGCTGCTGCAGGCCCGCCAGTTCGTCGTCGTCCATCACCTTTCCAAGGCGAAGAAATCCTTCGTTCTCGAACCGCTCCCACTGTTCGTCGGTGATCCCCGCAAGCATGGCGAGTCCTCCTGTGAATCAGATATCACGTGTCCGGGGTGAAGTTCAACCTTCCGCAGTTCACACGTTCAGATGCGTGCTACTGATCGACCACTGACCCGTCGACGTGTAGCCTGGTGACCATCATCCCTTCATCCAGCAGCGGCCGGTGCGAAAGAAACGGGTATTTATCCGCGGCGCCTTCCGCGAGTTCCACGCCGATACCGGGGGTATCCGGGATGATCAGGAATCCGTCTTCCAGCGTCAGAACGCCGGACACGATCTCGCTCTTCGGCGGTTCGCCTTCGCCCCTGGGGTACTCCTGCAATGCAAAATTGGGAATGCACGCCGCAAGCTGAACGCACGCGGCCGTACTCACCGGGCTGAGCGGATTGTGCGGCACCACGTCCACGTAGTGCGCCTCGGCGAGGGCCGCGATCTTCTTGCAATGGGTGATGCCGCCCGCCATGCAGACGTCCGGCCTGACGTATTGGACCGCGTTGCGCGTCAGGAGCATTTCGAACTCGTAGATGGTGTGAATTCGTTCCCCGGTGGCGATGGGTATCGCGATCTTCCGAGCGACTTCGGCCATGGCGTCGAGGTTGTCCGGGCGGATGGGATCTTCGTAGAAGAAGGGGCGATAGGGTTCGATCGCCCTTCCCAGCACGATCGCCTCGGCAGGGTCCAGCCGGCGGTGGATTTCAATGCACAGGTCCACCTCGTCGCCAACCGCTTCGCGGTACGCGGCCACGGTCTGAACGGCATCCTGAATCTTGTCCGTATGGGTCTTGTAATAGGGTACACTTCGGGACTCGTCCAGAAACGGCGTCAGGTGGCCCACGGCGGTAAATCCCTCCGCCTTTGCCTGCACGCAGCCCTTGAGAAGCTCCTCCTTGGTGCTCCCGATCACGTGCCCGTACACCCGGGCCTTATCCCGGCACTTGCCGCCCAGCAACTGGTGGACCGGTACCCCGAAGTACTTGCCCGCGATATCCCAGAGGGCGATGTCCACCGCGCTCAGGGCGCCCATGATTGCCGCGCCGCGGAAGTGCGTACACCGGTACAGGACCTGCCAGTGGTGTTCGATACGCAGGGGGTCCTTCCCGATCAGGTATTCCCTGAAACTCTTCACCACCTCGGCCGAGGCCTCCAGGTATCCCCAGGCGCCCGATTCACCCAGCCCCGTGATCCCCTCATCCGTATGGACCTCCACAAAGAGATACCGGTCGATCGGCAGGACCTTTACGTCCGTGATTTTCATGCGTACGACTCCTTTCATGCTGAAAAACAGCCGCGGGTCATGTCAGGCGCGAGATTGGAACAGGAGGAATCTTGATTTTCAGTCGTCAATAAACTATACTGGAAACGGGAGGGATGCCGGATATCGATCGGGGTACCTGGCGCCGATGCAATTGAATTCGCCGGGATTCGCGGCGGAGAGATTCGGCACTGCGGTCGAAACAGCGACCGCGAGCCGAATATCGGCCGAGCCGGTTCTGATGCACGTCTTCAGCGAGAGAGATTGTGTTGAATGTAAGGTAACCTTATGGGGCGGATAGAGCAACAGGATCGGTCAGGAGGCCGGTAGTCGTTCCACGACAATAAGGACCGTAGCGCAGCAACTCCACTTCACTACAGGGAGAAGACGTATGTACAAGGAGCTTTTATTCGGCGGCGCGGAAATTGATTCCGATAAGGCAAATCTGGGATTGGCGATTCTGAGGGTGATCGCCGGGCTGAGCATGGCATTCGGACACGGCATCGGGAAGATCCCGCCGTCCGGCGGATTGGTGGCCGGTACGGCAAAATTGGGGTTTCCCCTGCCCGAGTTCTTCGCCTGGGCGGCCGCGTTCGGGGAGTTCGGGGGCGGGTTGATGCTGGCGCTGGGTCTGCTGACCCGGCCGGGCACGGCTTTGATGGGATTCACGATGCTGGTGGCCGCATTCGGCGTTCACGCGGCCGATCCGTTCGGCGTGAAGGAAATGGCGCTTCTTTACCTGGCCATCGCCGTGATGTTCCTGCTGGCGGGCTCGGGGAAATACGGCGTGGACGCCTGTATCAGGTCGCGACTCGATCGTTCCTGATGTCCGTGGAGAATTTCCCCATTTGCCGCCGCCGAGACGGCCGGCCGATCACACCGACGCCAGGGAAAAGGCGTACACCTTAAGGAAGTCCTCGGTGGTCAGATTGACGTCAATTTCCACCGCCTTTCCGTGCTTTCTGACGTCCTCCAGCGGTTGATCCGACACCAGTTCGCGAACCCCGGCGCATCGTTTGCCTTCCGGCAGCCTGGCTTCGATCCGGAATGCGCCGGGTTCCCTGAAATATGACGGCACCGTCACCAGGATCAGGTCCTCGCCCGCCGAAGGCATGATCTCCATGGTCGGCTTCCAGCGGATGTCCAGCGGTCTGACATCCTGCAGCGGCACCCTCGGCGGAAAGCCCTTTGCGACCACGGGCAGCCGGTCTCCCACAAGCGAAAGAATCAATTGCGCCACCACCTGGCGGGAAAAGCTGAGGACGGTGGTACCCTCCGGCCTCTGGTCCACCCACCTGGACGGGATGCCCGCCACGAACACGCCGTTACCCCTTCCGAAGCGTTTCAACGTCATAGCCGGTCGTGACGTCGGGGACCCCTCTTCCTCGAACACCGCCAGCACGTCCGTCTCACTCTCCGTTTCTACCTCTACCGCGAGATCCAGTCCGAGAACCGGGCGGTTCCTGCCTTTCCAGGGATCCCACGCGGTTCGTTCATCCGGCCACGGGAGGTTGTCGAACGCCTCGTGGTCGGCGGCAGCCTGGAAGACGCGGGTACCTCCTGCCGGTGTACACGACGAAATCCCGAATGCCTCGCAGAGAAATGACCCGTTGAGCGGGCGACCCATCCCGTCCCTCGTGGCCGTCTCTCCCATCGCCACCAACGTACCGCCTTCGCGCACGTACGCCAGGAGCGCGTCACGCTGGCCGGCTGGCAGACACGAGGCATTGGGCAGCACCACAACAGGATAGCGATCGAGGTACTCGGGAACGAGCTTCGACGAAGGCAGATACCCGTGTGAAAGACCGAAGTGAGCGGCCATCTGTCCCGTGGAAAACATTCGACTCATGCGCCAGTTCTCGCGGCCCCGTGCGGGCAGCGACTCGTCGCAACACTGCGTTTCCAGGCTGTCCACCACGGCAACGGAGACCACGGGTTCGGTGCGCTCGAAGTACGGGTCCAGGCGAAACGCCTCCTGAAAGGTCCGGTGCATCGGTGACACCCGCTGGAGCCGGTAGGTATAGGCCGTCACGCGATCCACGCCCAGAGCCGGCGGGACCACGGCCTGCCACCATCCGTCCCGTTCGTCCAGAGGCCGGTGGAACTCCGGGTGCGACATGCCCTGCCCCAGCATCACGCTCACCTTGTCATCTCCCAGCGTGAAGCCCTGAAGGAAACGGCAGCACTCGCTAAGGAAAGTTTCGGGAGGTGTAAACAACCCGCTTCCCACGGACGGCAACACGCACGTGTAGTAGGCATCCACGGCCAGACCGTCTATGGCTTCGACCATGCCGTCGATGTCCATGCCGCAGACCCATGGGTTGATGTCCCAGAAGGGATGCGGGCCGCTCTGAAATACCGCGCGGACCCTGTGATCCCGGTTCAGGGCTGTCTTCATCTTTCCATGCACTTCGTTCCAGCGCCTGAACCGCCAGGTAACCAGACGCGTCTTTTCATCCAGGTTCCTGAACGGCGGCATGGGGATCCTCCCGCCGAATTTGCCGTCCCAGTCTTCCTGGCAGGTTCGGCAATAGCACGCGATCAGATCCACGTCTCTGCCCAAATACGCTTCGTCGTTGACCCAGACTTCCGTGAGATTCGGAATACCGCCCAATCGTTCCAGAAAGTCCATATATCGCTTCTGAAACACCTGGTTGTACGGACATCCCCATACGGCCGGCAGGTTACCCAGTTCCTCGTGGTCCGCATCCTTGCTGAAAACGGCCTTCTGTTCGGGGTGCTCGGCCAGGTGCTGGTACGCGTATTTCATGAATCCTGTGAACGTGGAGACCTCGAGGCCGTATTCCGCTGCTCTCCCGGCCACCGCTTCTACGGCTGCTTCGTGGCCGATTACGGCCGCCAGATTAACCTCGTGGTAGCCCAGCTCCGCTACTTCCGGAATCTCGTCCACAAGGGATTCCGGGCGGTTCCGATAGTCCTGCAGGAAAGCGATCCGCTGTATCTTCCGACGATTCATCCGATCCTCCCTTGCATGTCCTGACGATGTGACTCCCATAGACCGCCCGCTGGACCTTCCGAATTCCTTCGCGGGCGGGTGGACCTTCCCACGCGCCTACCAGTATCCGCGCCACCGGCCCTCCCAGTATCCCCACAGCCATCCGGTCAGGCTGTCCATATCCAGCAGCCGGGTCTCCACCATCCACTCCGGCGGTACAGGCTGCCCTTCTTCCATAGGCATGATGAACCGGAACGTATCCATATCGAGGGTGTGGAGGATATGTTTCGCGGTGGACGCCATGTCTTCGTCGGGGAACCAGGGCTGCGCGGCGACGCAGGCCCTGGCGAAGATGCCCGACCTGCCGGTCGCGGCCGGGCCCGCGCCCCACAATGTTGCCGGGAGGATTTCCCGTTCGCCGCTTTCCACGTCGAAGGTCCACTGGTAAGCCTGCGCCCCGTTGGGCAGAATGCCGGATCGAACCATATCGTGGTTCTGCAGCATCAGGCCGCGCCACAACTCGTGGTTCGCCGGGTCGAACTCCATCAGCAGCGCCGGAAGGTACAGCGCGCGCCAGCCGATTCCGCCGGTCAGCTTTCCACTGGGGCGCTCGAACCGGACGCTCGTATCGCAGGCTTCGTACCATCTCCCGATCTCCCGGAGATATCGCGGGTCTCCGGTAGCCCGCCAGGCCAGATAGAGCAGCGGCGTATGGATGATGGCATAGGACCACGTGGCATTGATCCAGTTCTCGCCAAGAATGGTTTCAACAAGCGACTCATGTGTGTATCCGAAGTAGCCGTGCGGAGAGACATAGTTCCACTTGATGTCGAATTCGGCCATGTCCACGAGGATTTCGTCGATGGCGGCGAGATCCTCCGGCGGCGCAATGGGACGATACGCCGCCAGCCCGACCAGGATGCACTGCACCTGGTCGCCGGACGACTGCTTGCTGTACACGCCGCCGTAGGGCTTGCACATGTATCCTCGCTCGCCCTTCTCCACCCCGAGCCCATGGATATACCTGAGCGCCCCGAACGTGCGCCGGCAGATTGCCAGGACGCTGGAATCGCCATCGCACCGGTACCGGTAACTCATGGCGCCGAGATACCATGCCGTGTCCGTGGGCGTGTTCTCCCAGGCCCGCCAGACGTGCATCGGTGGCATTCCGATCTCGGCCTCCGTCTTTCCCTGGAGGTGCCGATGGCGGTACGCCCCGCGGTAGTCATCGGCCGACGGCAGTTGATAATCTTCGGCACGCACCAGCATGGGCAGCATGCCGTGATCCTGCACCAGATGGTCCTCGACGACAGCCTGGATCCGTTTTGCCTTGGCTTCGAGTTCGGCGTCGGTCATCCGGCGATTCTCCTGTTCACACGGCTATGTTTCGGTAGGTAACGACTTCGACTACAATCCTGGATTGGAACCCCGGTTGCATTTAGTCCACTTCCGACAGTCTCGTTTCCTCCGGGACGTCCGTGGGGCTCTCAAAGGACAGATTGTACCCGTCGGGGTCTGCAATGGACGTGACCCACATCCGGTTGCCCACAACCGGCTCAGAGGCGTCTATCCCCCGTGACCGGACATCCCGGTAGAATTCGACCGCATCGTCGCAGAAGAAAAACAGGGAGACGCCTTCGCCCTTGTTCTCGCTGAATTGCCGTGAATCGTATCCTTCGGTCCTGAATTCCTGGAGCATCACCGCCGCATTACCGATGCGCAACATGCACCACCTGATAACGCCTTCGTCCACCCACTTGCCCTCCATCTCGAAGCCCAGCCCGTCGACGTAGAACGCCAATGACTTCCGCATGTCTTTCACCGCGAAAAAGGGTACGACTTCGCTGACGTTCATCATATCCTCCTGTCCCCTTGAAAAAAGCCGACCAACGGGTATTACCGATTCGAAATCTGCAGCGTGTTTCCATCGGGGTCCTTAAAGTCGCAGCACTCGAATCTCGACAGGATGTGATGTTTTCCCATTCTTACGCCAGCTTTTCGAAGTTCCTCGCGCGCCGCACCGACGTCGTCGACAACGAAAACGAGCTTGTTCCGATTCCGCCCGGGGCAACCGGGTTTTCCCGCGCGATGGATGGCAACCTCCACCCCTCCGCTGGACAATCTGACCCATCCTCCGGGGTCGTGGTCCGTCGCTTCCGGCGGCATCAGGACCTTCATTCGCATTATGTCCCGGTAGAACGAAACCATGCGTTCAACATTATCCGTGAAGTAAATATATCGCGTTGCCAACATGGGATGGATCCTCGATTCTCGACTCGGCCTTTCGGAACTCCGTTCCGGGCGCCCAAGGAGGCATTTGCGCCATATGGCGAGACCTACCCCCTGACCCCCTTCCTGAAGGAAGGGAGAATTGTCATCTCTTAAAGATACTTCGCTTTTCTCCCCTTTCCTTCAGGAGAGGGTCCGGGGAAGAGGTTTGCGCTCGTCGCGGTTGTCCACATGATAGCGCTGTTGATACGGTTTTCGCCTTTTGCTTTTGGCTGACGGCTGAGAACTGATAGCTTATAGCTTCATGTGAACCGCCCGCAGCACGGCGTTCAGTTGATGTGTCAGGTGCTGCGATACGTTGCCGACCATACCCACCGAGTCCATCAGCGGGAACGTGGGGCCGTGCCAGCCTCCGCTCCGATCGTTCACGCGTCTTCCGATCGTAACGCCGTCCGGGCCGATGTGTGAACGGAGCAGGTCGAGGCCATTCCTGATCACTTCAACCGGGAGCGGCCGCCCGGAACGTCCGGACCATTCCACCAGGAAGTACATCCCCCGCAGGATGTCATATTCGAAGTAGCGGGGAAACAGCGGCTTCAGCCAGGCTCCGTTGATGACGCGGCCATCTTGCCTGGAGCAGACCAGTCGATGTTCGATGAGATAGCGCGCGCCCTCGTCCAGGAATCTCTGTTCGGCATCCGTATAGTTCCGGCTGGTGAAAAACAGAATCGCTTCCAGCGGAGGCAGTGTGGATACGATTGAGCTCTTTCCCGACCCGCGACAGGCAGCCGGCGAGCAGTTCAAGCCGCCGTCCGGCAACTGGTGTTTCAGGAACCACTCCCGAATCCAGGGGAGTTCGACATCCACGTCGCAGCCACATGACGCGAGTATCATATAGAAAACGCCCAACTCACAGTGACAACAGTCCATTTTCGCCCGGTCGGAATCCGTTTGCGGTGCATCAGCCGGATCGACAACAAACCTGGGCCATGCGCCGTCTTTGAGCAGTTTCAGCGCCCTGGCGACAGCCAGCTCCGGGATTCGTCCGGATTCTCCCATCTCGTACAATGCGGCCATATGCCACCAGGGGCCGTTCCATTTCTTCCGGCTCTTCCGGTCGGGCACGTGAAAGATCTCGTCTGAATCCAGAACTTCCAATGTCAGGTCGTACGCGCGTTGCATTCCGGCTCCTGTTGCGCCACCTCGAATTTTCAACCGGGCCAATGCCAGAGACGCTGGAATTACAGCCTGTCTTTGGGCAGGGTCGCGACGGCGATATGCATCCCCTCGCCGTTGTCTCCGCCCTCGAACCGATTGAAATTCGTCTTCAGATTACAGCCCGCGTAGTACAGCATCAACGTATCTCCCGCGTCCACCACGCATGGCGTCGAGACCGTCTTCCAGTCAAAACGTCCCAGGTCGCGAGATGCGGCAAATGCGGGGGTCTCGTGGTTCAGCGTCCAGGTAACGCCATCGTCCGATGTATCGCAGAAGATCTCGTGGTAGACCATGTTCATCGGATCATCCCTCTCTTTCAGATGGCCGATATGCCACATGTACCAGGTCCCGTTGATCCTGTGGACCTCCGGATAGACGCAGGACCTCGTGTTTCCGGTTGCCTCTATAGCATGCGGTTCGAGCCGGTGCCACGCGATACCATCCTCCGACGTGTACTCATACACGAAGCCATAGGCCGTTTCCCAGGAGTCGTCGGGGTTTGGACTGGCATTGAGCCACATGCGATATCGGCCGCCTTCCCTGCGTACGCATGGCGCCCGGCATTCATGGATCAGGGGTTCCTGCAGGAATTCCCAATCTATGCCGTCGCGGCTGGTCGCATTTCCCATGGCCGAACTGATGTTCTTCGCCAGGATACCATCGTCCTGGTATTCCACGTGGGTCGTGCTTCCGAACCACATCCTGTAAACCTGCGCGTCCTCGTCGAACAACACCCAGGGGGTATGCAGACTCTGGCCCCATGAAAGCCGGTCGGCCGTCAGAATGGGATTGTCCGGGTGCAGGGTCCATGCAAAGCCGTCGTCCGATTCCGCGTATCCGATACACGTCTTGTACAGCGTGGGCCGCACCTCCGATCCGGTAAACCACATTCGGTACTTGCCCTGCGCGTAAATGACGCGCGGGCAGTAGATGTTGCATTTCATCCACGACTGGGGCGGCGGAGCATTGCTGAATATGGGCGTGTCGGGTCTTTCCCAGGGTTGTGATTGCAATGGCGATGCCATGATACCTCCCGTATGTCACGAAATTTGCGACCGCAGGACGCTCACTCCTCAGATTCAACGAAGCAATACAGTTGCCCGTCGTATGCGCCCACGCAGAACCCGTCTTCGGTCAGGCAGGGCGCTGCCGCGATCGGGGAGCCCAGGTCAGTACGGCTGACGCAGGCGCCGGTCCGCGCGTTCAGGATGTAAAGGCAGCCGTCACCGCCACAGATGAGCAGACAGTCCCCATAGATGACCGGCGGCGCGAGAATGGATCGGACATCGCGGCGGGCCGGGACCATGTCAATCAGGTCATCGCCCGTTTGAAAGCGCCACAACAACGCGCCCGATTGGAGATCCAAACAGAATGCCTCGCCGTCCGGCGTGGTCGCGTACAGCCGGTCATCCCGCACCGCGAGCCCGGTGGGATACCTCGAAGGAAGCAGGGCTCTGTTCCACACCACCTCGCCCGTTCCGGCGCTAAGGACCGCCAGTTGCGCGGGCTCGCCCCCAAACCAGTGAAGCGCCGGGGCGCCGCTGCCGGTGACCACGAGGCCGCCGTCCACCACGGGCCGGGCGTAGGTATTCTCGACGCCCAGGGTCCGTTCCCAGACCACCTTCCCGCTACGTCTGTCCAACGCCATCAACCCCCTCCGCTGGACAAGCAGAATGAGCAGGTCGCCGAAGACCCGCGGGCTCGCGTAGCACGGCCAACCGTCGCCGCCTTCAATTCCGGTGTACCACGCTTGCGCGCCGGTTTCGAGGTTGTAGGCGCCCATACCGGCTTTGCCGCCCGCGTAAACCGTCTTGCCGGCAATGACCGGAGACGCATAGATCCAGCGTTCCGGAAAGCCAGGAAGGTCGGCCTTCCAGCGAACCTGTCCCGACTGTGTTTCGATTGCATATAATCTACCGGCAATGGACACCGCTACGCATAAATCAGTCCCATCCGCAAATCCTGACGCGAGGGTGATCGCCGCGCTGTTCTTAACGGCTGTGTCCGTAGATGCGCGCCACAATAGCGCGCCGCTTCGCGCGTCAATACACGCGACGCCGTTTTGACCGGGATAGCCTTCGTCCGCCAGGCTTGCGAGGACCCGATCGCCGGAACATACCGGCGCCGCCCGGTGCAGCCCCACCGGAAGACGATGCGTCCAGAGCAGCCGCAGGCCACCGCCCGCCTTATCGAGCGAGATCGACTCGTTTTCACGGCGCGGCGGCGGGCTCGCGGTCCGTGCAAGGGCCTTGAGCCGGAACTCGAAGTCCTCCTCTCGAAATTCTACGAGCCGATATCCCCGCGGTCGTATGTCGAGGCCGCCGAAACAGAGCGGGGGTACCGCCGCCACGACAATCCCGTCCCGGGTGAACACCTTGCTGGAGTGCCAGTGCCCATGCATGACCAACTCTACCCGGTACCGGCTCAAAGCGTTCAGGAAAGGTATGGACGGCGGCTTGTGAAGGAAGATGACGATTTTGCGATCGCGCGGCTGTTGCGACAGGTCGGCCCACAGCCAGTCTTCCTTACGCTTCCGGTCCCGCGCCGGGTAGAAATTATCCTCGTTCGGATAGAGGACGAAATGCCATCGCCCGCGATCGAAACTGTAATACGGCGGGCCGAGTATCTGTTCATAGTTGCGCGTGAAGCGTTCACCTTCGCGCTGCTTCAGGATCTCCTCGATCTTCGCGTATTCCCTCCTGTGTTTCAAAGCGACAAGCTCTTCGACCGTCAGATCGCCGAAACGCTCGTGGTTCCCGTCGTGCCCGCCGAACATAGGCATCACCGGCGTCGTAACACTTTCAATCGCAGCGCAAAACTGCTCGAGTTCCTCCAGCGTCCCCCAATCCGTCAGGTCCCCGCTGGCGACCATCAGGTCCGGGTTGGCCTCCCGTTCAAGTTGTCGCAGATCCTGCGACAATATTTCGCCCTGAATCCGGCTTTCGTCCAGTTCCACGTGGGTATCGCTGATGTGGGCCATCGAAAACGTGCGCCGGGACCCATCCGGCAGCCTTGCGAGCTCGAAATCGACGCCGAGCTGTTCTCGGGTCCATCCAATCGAGGAACGATAGAATCCCTCACCGGGCCGGAAGCCGTCCGGAACCGTCACGAAAACGAACCGGTGCCCGCCCGGCGAGATCTCCAGCGCGTAGCGCCCGGCGGAATCCGTCCGCACCACATGCTCCCCGTTGGAGACAGGGACGTTTTCAATTGCGCGGTCCGAGGACGCGTCGCGGACCTGGCCTTCGATAGGAATTGTCATTGATCAAGCCACCTGAAATCCCGCGGATTGGAAACGAAACAGGCCCCTTCTCCGCTGCGAAAAGGGACCCGTATAGGCAAATCTATCCGGTGAATCGACCGATCACTGTCGGTTCGGCGTTCGGCACTCATCGACGCCTCCACGATTTCCGTGCCGGCTTCCGGTTATCCTGTTTTCGTGATGCTTTGCCCGATCACTCGCCAGGCAGCCGGTACGATACGCTTCTGTTCACCGCTTCGTCGATGGTCTCCGGCGATATCAGGACCGTCGTGGAGACTTCCAGAGCGCCCGCCGCGGCGATGTTGAGGGCGAGGGCCGCCGCAGTGGTTTCATCGGGTATGTCGGCGATCAGGATGAGGTCGTCATCGCCCATCGCGTAGTAGAAGCCCTCCAGCTTGCCGCCCATCCCTTCGATGGTCTGCCTCAAAGCTTCCCGGCGTCCCGTGCCTCCCTCTCTGAGCAGGCCCTCAAGACCCGACCGCGTGTACCTGGTGCGGAACATGTAATTGGCCATGGTTCTACCTCCTGTCAGGTGGTGTAGAGTTATCCCCGGCGCCGCAAAGTTGGCCGAAAATGCAGATACGGTTCGAAGAAGATTTCGTAGAATTGCGACAGTCAATCATAAATCACTTCGACACCACGCCGCTGCGTGAAGCCTTCGTGGGCCACGGTGCATGGCCTAATATGGGAAACAATCGAGGTGAAGTAAAGGGTTGTATTTGATCACTGCGCCAACATACGTTATCAGCCTGGAATCTCTCCCGATAATCGCGTGGTTTCGGTGTCTGGTTTCCGGATGTCGACCTGTATTCATTCCCCGTCCCCTCTGTACCAACGTGCAAGCACCTCTTCCGCGGGTTTGCCCTGCGGCGTGAATCCCCGTTCCCTTTGAAGTGCGTGGCGGCGAGCGCGTCGTCCTCCGAATTGCGTACTCCCCTCCGGGAACCACTTCCACACGTGCGTGCCCGCAAACCAGGGCTTACGCCAGAACGTCCGGAACATCGCCTCGTAACAGGCTGCCTGCAGCTCGAGGTCCACAGGCGCCGCCGACCGCCACACCCACGGCTCCACGGCAGCATCCGCGGTACTCCTGTAGCCCACCTCCGTGAAGAGTACCGGCTTGTCCACCCGCTGCTGTACTGTTTCGATCAGCTTTACATGGGGCGCCCACGCAGCCTTAAACTCGTCGACCGTCAAAGCGGCGTCGGAGCTGTCCGCCAGCGGGAAGTAGACCTGGAGTCCAATGTAATCGAGCGCGTCCCAGAAGGGCACCTCCTCGAATTCCCGGTACCAGTTCGCCGAATAGGTGAGTTCACCCCTGTACACCGCCCGCACGTCCGCGATCAACTTGCGCCAGGCGTCGGGGCGGTTCAACACGGCGCTGCGGAGTTCCGTTCCAATACACAGCGCCTCCATCCCCGTGGATTCCGCGAGTGCGGCGTAGTGGAGGATAAACCGCCGATAACTTGCCCACCACGTGTCCCATTTTTCAGGCGTCGAAAAGTCGATATTCCCACGCCATCTCCCGTCACCGCGGTCACGGATCCAGACGTGTGGCTTCAGTATCGTCCGTATGCCTCGCTGCCGCGCCCTTCGGGCCGCATCCTCCAGGCCCTCGTCCGATTCCCCCCACCAGACGCGGCCGGAAGTCGCCAGGATTACCTCGGGGCTGCCGGCGCTGCGCTGCCACCCGAACGGCGTCTGGGAAATCCAGTTCACGTTCAACGCGGCCAGGCGGTCGAAAGCCGCATCCGTGGGGCGGCCGGGCCCGGCGACGAAACAGACCCCGCGATGTAATTCCGAGATTTGCGGCGTCTCAGAAGCCGGGGTCGGGGTGTGCGCGTGTACCGCTGCGCTTGCAAGAAACAACCAGAAAATCGCAATCATCCGCGTCGAACCCGCGTTCCCTATGCAACTGATCCTCACTCCAATCATCTGTTTCTGATCGTCTCCGACAACTAAAAAAGGGATGGGGCATTGCCCCTTCCCTTTTGTCTCCGGTTCCCTTGGCTGTTCCATCGGCGGCGTTGGGATGTTTCGTTGAAGCCGCTATTGCATCAGGCTTCCCGTGTAGGAGATCCCGACCAGGAATGTGGAACCTGCGAAAAACGTATAGGGCGCACCCAGCGAGGGGTCGGCGCGGCCGAGCACGGACACGCGCGCCGCGGCTTCCAGGGCGATGCCCTGCGGCAGGCTGACGATCGCCGTGGGTATCGCATAGGTGACCCGCCGGCCGGCGCCCGAGATCCCTTCCAGCTTGAGGGCAAGGTTCAACATTTCCACGGGGCTGCCGCCGATCTCGACATTGTAGATCAACTCATCGTCCGGGTTGTGGTGAATGGTCTCGTTGGTCTCCCGGAGGCGATATCCCAGATCGATATTGGCGTATATCGGGATGGGCCAGTAGGACTTGCCGATCTGCGCAACCACTTCGACGTCCCACTGCCCGTTGCCGGCGGACATGGCTTCGGGCGCGGCGCGGAAATCTCCGGTTGGCGCCTTGATACCAAGCATCACGGTACCCACGACGGGCTCGTGAACGAGGTTGACCTTGCCGAAGACGCGGATGTCGCCCAGACCTGACTCTTTTGCGCGATATCCGAACATCTCCCGGTGCCTGTTCGAAGTGAAATTTTCGAATTTCCGGTTGATCGCCGCAAACTGAACGCCGAGATCGAAGCGCTTGGTCACCCCGTAATACACGTCGAGATACACCTCCCGCGAAGTATAGTCGGCGGGAAATCCGCTCGGTTCTCCATCCTTGTCGTAGTGTTCATCGGTGGCCTGGTACAGGCCGGTAATCTTGCTCCACACCTGGCCCTTTTCAAGGGTCCACGCGCCCGCGTAAGCGGCCTTGGGTGCGAAGAGTCCGAAGGTGAGGACGAGTAGGGCGACCATGCGCGAGATGGTTCTCGGGATTGTCATCTTCGCGTACGGGAACGAGATTTCAGCTGATTGGCTCAACTCCAACTCCTTTTCGATACGTCCCCCCGGTTTGCCGGACCGGGTCAGGCAAAGGCAGAGGACAAGCGTGCGAAATGCCGCACCTGACGGCTGGCGGGGATATCATGCCGCCGGAACGGCCTTATTGAGACGGCCTATTCGCCTTAAAGTCTACAATATTCGCGTCCGAATCGCAACAAACTTCCTTCGGAGTGCCTTTTTTGTTGCAAGATGCGACACGTCAGGCTTCGTATATCAGTGCCTCGGGCCCAGAGCCGCTCCCTGAGCCTGTCGAAGGGTCGGCGAAGGGTCAAAACGGCGCCAAAACGCGGAAACTTCGAAATTTCGACAAACTTGCTTCGACAGGCTCAGCGCACGCAATGCAGGTAAGCTCGTTTCGGCAAACTGAAAATTCAACCCTGTGTTCAATTCGGAAATTCAAACTCCTCGTAGTCGTCTTTCTCGATCGGATGCAGGTATAGCCTCATCTTTCGATCTCGCGTGGTTGCGAACATCACCTGGCAGGAGATGAGGTCTCCAACGTTCAGACCATGCGTCTGCAGGATCCGCCCGGGCGCGTGGACGTCGAAGGAGAAATCAATCAGTTCCTGAAGGGTCTTCAACCGGGCGAAGACATTCCGATAGTGCGCGAAATACATGACGCGCGCCTGTGAGTTGTAATAGTAGGGCCCGTCCCAGAATTCGGGGTCGGCCTCACGGGACGGATTCTGAAGCCTGGGATGCTGCCAGTGATTGACCTCCAGGAGCATCCCGTCCTGCGCCTCCGAAATGGCGATGTTCTCGGACTCCAGTTCCAGACCCAGTATGTTCCCCTCGGCGTCGACGGTGACCAGGTTCATCCCCTTCTGTCCCGAGAGGCGGTACTGTTCCACGAAATGCCGGACGTCGTCACAGTCGCCGCAGTGCTGCGTCAGCAGGTGGACAACGAAGTAGAGGTTCAGATGTTCGGGATCGGAGGCGAAGTTGAACTTCCGATGACCGGAGTTCGCCCCCACGGCCAGACCGGCGTCGTTCACGCCCATCCCGAGTGTGACGTGCCTGCTGGAACCGAACCCCATCATCCCATGAGGCTTCGTGTCCGGGAAAAATGAGACAACGGAACCGGACACCGTTCCGGGCACCGTATCCGTCCCACCGTCATTGGTGGACAGCATCGCGGGTCCGTCATCATCCAGTACGATTCCAAGCGTGGAGCAGGCATCCCCCACGGGCCCGGTCCAGAGAATGTGGCCGTAATACGCGTGGTCGAAAGACGCCATTCCCGCCGCCTCTCCGAACGATTCAATCTGCTCGATCATATCCGGAAACTCACGGCGCATAAATGCCATGTTCTGCCGGAAGTAGGAATTCTCGAAATCGTGCGGCCGGGCCTGCCAGAACTTCAGGTAGTCCTGCGCGGCCTCAGGGCTTATGGAACCCTGGGCCCTTCCGATCTCCGCGGGACTCCCTCGAAACGTTCGCGTTTCCATCGTTGACTCCTCCGCATTGAATGTTGTCACGCCTCCCAGACGGGCAGTTCTATGTATGAGGCTCGTCCCGCCTCGTGGTAGACGGTATTCCGCGCGATGCGCCAGTCTCTGTCATCGGGATCGCCCGTGTTGCGGTTGATGTCGTAATTCGGAAAGTTGCTGCTGCAGAGATCCAGTCGGATGCGATGCCCCGCTTTGAACAGGTTTGCCGCCGGCTGCATGTCGATCTCGATGCGATACACCGTTCCCGGCTCCATCGGACGCGGATGTTCGAAGCTGTCACGATATCGAACCCTGAGGATGCCTTCGGAAACGGGGAAGGCGTACCCGTTCGGATCGTCCGGGCTGGCGGGATGGACGTCGAGCAGCTTCAGAAAGAAATCGGTATCCGGCGCGTCCGAGGATATCCAGAGGCTCCCTCTGATGTTCCCGGCGATCGACAGGTCGTCTGTCAGCGGCGCGGTCTGAAAGACCAGCACATCGGGCCGTGAGGCGATGGGCATGCCGGGGATGCCATGCCCGGGAAGGGTCTCGATCTCGATCTGATCGCGGGGCCCCATCCCCTTGAACCACCCCTCCTTCATCGGACCGTAGGGGATGATACAGCGGCCGTTGCTGGATACCGTATTGCGCGGGTCGTAGGTGTACGTGGTCGAGGCGTCTTCCTCGGACGGGGCATCGGACGACAGAAATCCGTTCTCGTGGATATAGTAGTTAATCGAACGCGAACCCTTCGGCGGCCACCCATCCACGCTGAACCACTTCCCGCCGTGTTGCAGGAGTCCGTCTCTGTCCCGGCTGCCGTCCCCGCCGCCCATCCGGAACATCCGCACAGCGCTGCCCACGTCCACCGTGGTATCCTCCTTCAGCCACCGGTTGAACCACTGCAGGTAGAGGTGGAGGAAATCCTTATGGAAATGGAGGCCGCCCTCCGGCCCGAAGTGCACGTCTCCGCAGGACGGTTCGCAGTTGCCGTGGGTCCAGGGGCCCACGAGCAGGTGCTGATTCCCGCGTCCCATGCTCACCATCTTCTGGTACCCGTCGATGATGGTCCTGGGATACCAGTCGAACCAGCCCACCATCCAGAGGATGGGCATGTCGGGAAACGAATCGAAATATTCGTCCATCGCGAATCCCGGCCGCCGCCAGAATTCCGTATAGTCGTTGTTCTCGAAATAAAGCTGGAAGACCGCGTCCTCATATTGCGGGACCACCGCCAGCGGCGTCTGACCGCGCCGCCAGGGGATGCGGGATGCCCATTCGAGGAACTGTGTTCCGTCGGCGGACATCGCCCGTACGGCTTCGGCAATGGCCGGGTCCGCCTGCGCCTCGTGGCCCGTTATCGACATCCGGACCGCCCAGTTCAGGAGGCCGAGATGCAGCGCGCCGCCTTCGCGCATGCTGTAGTGGTAGGCGTTGATGGGCCCTTCGAATGGAATCATGGTCACAAGGGACGGTGGGTTCTGCGTGGCCGCGTGGAACTGCACCCACGCATCGTAGGAACAACCGTGCATGCCCACCTTCCCGTTGCACGAGGGATGATCGGCGATCCATTCGATGGTGTCGTACCCGTCCTCCGGGTCGTCCCTGAACGGGAAGAACGCGCCCTCGGAACCGTAGCGTCCCCTGCAGTCCTGTACGGCGGCGATGTAGCCGTGACGCGCGAAAAAGCTTGCGATAGCCGAACCGCCGTTCTTGTTGTACGGCGTCCGCTCCAGGACCGCCGGGAAGGTCCCGGTACGTCGATTCGCAACCTCGCCGGGGAAGTAGAGGTCGGTTGCCAGACGCACGCCGTCCCGCATCGGGACCATCACGTCCCTGGCCACAATTACGTCAGCCGTATGAGCTTCACCCATGGGAATTCACCTTAAGGAAAACCAGTGGCCGGTGGAAGAAATGCGGGGAGACGGAAGAGGGTAGACGGTAGAAGAAATCCTTGCCCGGTATGCTATTCTTCCTTGCCTGCGGCACGAGAAGAAAACTTACGAGGCAGGCAATCTCTCCCCTTTTCCGGCTTACGTCTACCCGCTCCTGGTTTTCGTTTTTTCTGACCACTGTCTCAGTCGAATCGATAACCGTACAGCCGGGCGGCGCCATAGAGATGGAAGCGCAGCCTGAAGCGGTCCCGGCCGATGCCGGCAAGACCATTGTCGCCCCAGGTGACGCGGCGCCGCAGCCCGTCGACGTCGATATCATTGCAGTCCTCGCATTCGTATCCCGCAATCGGTTCGCCGGAGTCGGCGTCCAGGACTTCGACTTCGAGCCAGTTGCGGTTGCGCCGGACATCGCCCACGTTGACCGTCAGTTCGGTCGACCTGTCAGTCAGCGCCAGCGGGGCGGTGGTCGCGTGTCCCGGCGTCTCGCGGTCCGGGGTCTCCAAGCAGGTGAACCCGTCTTCGCGAAGCGTGGCCAGACCCATCCGCGCCATGCGCGCGCTCCCGCTCCCCATCTCATGGATGAACTCGGGGACCTCGTTTTCCGGCGGCCAACTCGTGAACTCTTCGCCCGCCCCGCCATAGAACAGGTAGACGGTCCCGTCCTTGACAACCGGTTTATCCGTAATGATGAGCAGCCCCCCGTCCCACTCGCCGTGGGCGCCGCGGGCGATGACCTTCTGGTGGGGATTGACACGATCGAAACTGAGCCCGTCGCCGCTGACCGCCAGCCGGATGTCGGCCGAGTACATCCCGTAGCGGCCGTAGCCGTTCGGCACGTACCAACCGTACTCGTAGCAGACGATCCACGCGCCGCCGTACGGCGACATCATGATGTGATGGTCTTCGTACTCGAGCCCGTCGGCGGGGGAGATCAGGGGATTCTCCTCTGCCCGCCGGAAGTTCTCGATGTCCGGGCCGTACGCCAGAGTCTTCGCGCGTCCGAGGCCGCGGTACCGATCGGCGTGGCGCTTGATATCCGGCTTGTCGAACGGTACCATCTCCTGGAAGACGGTTTTGTACCGGCGTGAGGGATCCGGGTCCTGGTCGTCGCGGACGAGCACGCCGATATCGGGGGGGCCGCGAAACCACTCCGGCAGGTCGATGTTCGGACCCTCGGTCCAGTGGATCCCGTCGGGCGAGTAGTTGGCCCGGGCGCCCTTTCCGGCATAGACCTTCTGCCCGCCGAAGCTGCGCTTGATCCCCTTGAATCGCTTGTTCGGGTCCGGCTCGGCGTCGTCCTTGACAATCGGGCCGCGCCCGTCCAGGACGATGTTGTTCTTCTTGCTCCCGTTGTACTCGTACAGGCCCAGTTCGGGTTTGTGCCAGTTGATCCCGTCCTCGCTGACGGCGTACCCCATCGCCCACCACCTCGACGTCGCGATGTCCGATCCGGCGTACCAGGCCTTGAACAGTCCGTCTTCATCGTCGTAGATGACCGTAGGCGAGGACCACGGCGCGCAGTGGGTGGAATCCCACTCGTGCGAGTCGCCCACCGGCAGTACGGGATTCAGCGGGTGTTTTTCCGCTTCGCACACGGTTTGCGTGACGTGGTGAACCGATTCGATCCCGTCCATCAGAAGGAACCCATCCGCGCTGCCGGGGTCCGTGTTCTTCCGATCCATGATTCCTCCCGTTTCGCAGTTTCCGTCACTCCCCATACGTCATTTCCGTGGACCGTCTCTTCTCCAGCGGATACCGGTGGACCCGCAGCTTCCGGTCCCGCGACGTCATGAAGATCGCGTGGGTGGTGAACCAGCTTCCGATGTTGGTTTCAGGGCTCTGCAGAATCCGGCCCGGCGCGTGCACGTCGAAAGAAAAATCGGTCAGTTCGCTCACGGTGCGCATTTTCTCGAACGCATCACGGTGACAGGCCAGGTACTGGACCCGGTTCTGAGAGTTGTAGTACGAGGCGCTCGCCCACCAGTCCGGATCGGCCTTTCGAGACGGGCGCTGGAGGTCCGGGTCCTGCCAGTGGTTGGTCTCGAGAACCATTCCGTTTTCGGGTTCCCGAAGGGCAATGTTCGCCGATTCCAGCTCGAACCCGACCATGTCGTCGGCCGAGTCAACGGCCACGCCCGTGAGCCCTTTGATGCCTGAGATCCGGTACTGCCGGAGGAAATGCCTGACATCGTCGCAATTGGAGCAATATTGCGCAAGCAGGTGCGTGGTGAAATAGAGATTGACGTGTTCTGGGTTGGCGCCGGGATTATATTTCCGGTGCCCCGACGCGCAGCCCACCAGCAGCCCCGCGTCGTTGACCGCCGTGCCGACGGTGACGCCGAACCGCTCCCCGATGCCGGCCAGCCCGTGCGGCCTGGCGTCCGGCAGTCCCATCAGGATCTTGTCCTTTACGAAATCCTCGACCCTGCCCATCGAGCTCGTATCGTACGTCCTCAACATCGCCGGACCGTCGTCCTTCAGCATGATCCCGAGCGCCGAACAACCGTCCAGGTCGGTGGCCGCGAAGTAGACGTGCAGCAGAAACGTATGGTCGAAGTTTTCGATCCCCGCCGCGTCGCCGTATGCCTCAATCTGAGTCACCAGTTCCGGAAACTCCCGCCGCATGAAAGCCATGTTCTCACGGAAGTAGCTGTCCTCGAAGTCCTGGGGTTGTTCCAACCGCTTCTCCAGCTCACGCCGGGCGTATTCGGGATCGAGCGCGCCCTGTGCCCGCCCCGCTTCTGCAGGACCACCCGCAAAGATGTACTTCTCCACGGCCGCCGCCTTTCAACGAGTGCTTCGAGTCGATTCCGACCGGGTTCTTCCTTGACAAGCCATGTCTTTGTTGCTACATTGTGGCTACACTTTGGAGGTCTTTAAATGGGTAACGATAGTGTGGTACGCGCGCGAATCGACAGCGATACCAAAGCACGGGCGACTGAGGCGCTTGAAGCCATGGGCCTTTCTGTTTCCGATGCGATCCGCCTGCTGTTGCTGAGGATAGCCGAAGAGAAACGGCTACCGTTCGCTGTAAAAGTCCCTAATTCCACGACTGTCAAAGCGATGAAGGAACTGGAAGAGGGAAAGGGCAAACGATTCAGCAGCGCCGATGAATTGTTCCGGGATCTTGGCATCTGACATGCTGGCTACTGTTCGTTCGACTCAATTCCGGCGTGACGTAAAACGAGCAGAGGCAAGAGGGAAGAATCTCGGTAAACTGAGAGAGGTCTTGGCGTTGTTGATTCGGGAGACGCATTTGCCAATTCGTTATCGTGACCACAAACTGCGGGGAAACTGGCTAAATCACCGAGAAGCCCACATCGAACCGGACTGGCTCTTGGTCTACCGTATCGATGGGGCCGAGTTGTACCTGGTGCGTACCGGCTCCCATTCCGACCTATTCAGGGAGTAAGTCATCCTAAAGTTCCGCTATCGACAAAACATGGACGTTTCTTCTCTCTCGCAAGGGGTTGCCACGATAAAATGTAACGCCATCCCGGCTCTCAGGCCGCATAAATCACCTCTTTGGTGCTCAGAATGCCCTTCCTGCGGAAAGGATTTCGGAGCCCCTGCTCTTCGATGAGGTCAACAGGCCGTCCGAGAATTTCCGACAATTCTTCCTGCATCTGAACCAGATCGAGTAAACTGTGTTCGGCGCCCGGGGTGAACGTAACCAGAAGGTCGACGTCGCTGTCTTTTGCAAAGTCACCGCGAAGCACAGAGCCAAACGCAGCCAATTCAGTAATTTTCCAGCGACAACAGAAATCATCAATCCGGGCTTGCGGCAATTCTATCCGGAGCGGCGCCATACCTACCCCAATTGGCTGCTAATTGTGAGCGATCTTTTCGGGAGAACAGGCATCATAATATACGCACAAGTGTGTTGTCTCGCTACTCGGTAGATACGCCTTTTGTGTTCACAAATACGCGTAATAGATGACCTCTTTGCGCTCGATGTTGAAGCCCGCCTTCTCGTAGGCCCTCCGGGCGCCGGCCTGCGCATCGTTCAGGCCCGTTCTTACCTGGGCGTATTTCAGCCCTGCCTTTCGGAACCGGTCCATGACGAAGTTGTACATCATGGTCCCGATTCCCTGCCCCTGCAACCCGGCCTCGACGGCGTTCAGGCCGACGACTCCAATCCCTTTTTTCGTATCCAGCAGATAAGTGATAAACGATACGACCTCGCCGGTTTCGCGTGACTCGACGACGAACGCGCATTCCGGGTGTTCCGCCATGTGGCGCCCGACGCTGGCCTTGATGTTTTCCGGCCAGTTCGCATAGAGGGCGTCGAAGAGCTCCTCGCCCCAGTTCTCTTCGTGCAGCCCAAAAATCGGCTCCCACGCCTGACGGATGATCTCGCCTATCCGGTCCAGGTCGGCTTCGGTCGCGCCGCGAATCCGGTATCGGTCGTCCATATCTCCTCGCATCGATACAGCGGCGGACTACACGGTATCCGGGAAACGTACGCCCAATCGCTTTGCCCACTCCTCCAGTTCCTGGCGCACATCCGGTTCCAGCGGCACGCCGTGAATCTCGCATTCTTGCCGGGTCCGCTCCATTCTTTCGCCGGGCAGCCGGATCTCATCGGACTCGCCGCCCAGGGGACTGCCCTTGAGGTCCGCGACGAAGTCCGCCATCCGCGCTTCGAAATCGGCCACGGGCATAAACGCCGCGACGTCAATGGCGATGCAGCAATGGCTGACCGCGTGGATCTTGTCCGTACGGTCCGCCTGGTCGCGGGGCGTGATATCGCTCAGGAAAGCGGCGCCGCCCAGCACGCCCGTCAGCGCCTCAACCAGAATGGCCAGACCTGCGCCCTTGTGGCCGCCGATCGGCATCGTGGTCCCGCCGCCGATGACGGCCCGCGGGTCGTCGGTGGGCGTGCCGTCCCGGTCGAAGCCCCGAATATCCCGGGGAATCCGCTTGCCTTCCCGGATCCACTGCCGCATCCGGCCCCCCGAGGCGGTCATGCACGCGTCGAACAGGATGGGGAAGCCGCCGGCTGTCGGAATGCCGAACCCCATCGGCGTGTTGCCGATCACAGAGCCGCGGGCGCCTGGATATCCCATGGATCCCTTGGTGTTTGAGAACGCCATGCCGATCATGCCCGCGTTGGCCGCTTCCAGGCAATACGGTACGGCGGCGAGAAAGTGGTTGTTGCGTACGATCAGCGCGACGCCGATGCCACCCTCCCGGGCCTTGGCGATCGCAAGCCGCATCCCCCTCATACAGCCCACAATACCCACGCCGTGGTCGCCTTCGATAACCGCGGTCATGCCCCGGTCGCTCAGGACGGGCTGGTCCGGATTGGCCCGGATCGTCCCATCGTCCAACCCCCGAAGATTGAAGTGAACGAGCCGGAGCCCGTGGGTCGTATTGCCGCGGGTCTCCTGGCAGAGGGTCGCTCCGGCGATCGTTTCCGCGTCGTCGCCGGGCACGCCGGCAGCCAGATACAGGTCGCGTACGAATGTTTCCAGGACGTCCGCGGCCACACGGGTCGAGGTCTGGCCGGGTCCGTTCATGTTCTCAGCCTCCAATATCCGGTTGTCGCCGGCGTGCAACCCTTTAATTGATCTTCAACCGCACCCATCGCGTATGCGTGACGCCCCCGACCGTACACCAGAAATACGTCATCAGGTCGCCGTCGTCGAGCCGGATGCCGCCGGGCTTTCCGAAAGCGATCTGCATGTGTTCGGCCAGGAAATTGTCCGTCTCCGGCTCTCCCAGGGTGGCCTCGGCCCCGGCGTCGAACACGACGATCTGGTCATCCAGATCGAACGTCTCCAGGTCCTCGCTGATTGCCACGCGTATTCCATGCGGTTCGCGGCGGAAGTTGTATATGGCCGCCACCCGTCCGTCTGCCAGCGCGATGGGGGAGCAGACCTGCCCCCGCAGGTTGGTGGGCCGCGGCGCGGACCATGTCCTCCCTCCATCGTCCGAGACGGTCCAGTGATTGGGAAGATCCTCGGAGGTACCATAGACGTGGGTCCAGAGCGTGGTGTAAATTCTGCCGTCCGGCAAAACCGTATTCATCTGGTCCCACCAGAGCAACTCCCCCGAAGGATCGTCGGCCACCACCGTAAACTCACCCCAGGTTCGTCCCTGGTCTGCGGAGAAGACTGCCGCGGCCTTCTGGTCGGGCGGCCCGGCATACCCCTCCGGCTTCCAGGTTTCCAGCGGGTACATCCACCGGTCCGGATCGAGTTGAAGAAGCACGCCGGCGCCATTGCACGTGTATTTCTCCGGCGGCAGGTCCACGTGAATGACCTGTGGCGGAGACCAGGTGCGGCCCTTGTCATCCGACCGGATCAGCAGCATCTCCGGTCGCTGCAACACCTCGGAGTTGGGATCGAACAGCCTTTCGGACCGCATCTCGAAACGCGTCACGGTCATGGCGAGCCGCCCGCCGGGCGCCTCGCTGATGTGGGGGCTTCTGTAACTCCACCCGTCGTCCGGAGGCCCGCCGCCGTGGATGCTGCCTTCGTTCACCCACGTCGCCGCGCCGTCGGAGGAGCGAAGGACTTCGATATGGTTGTCCGCGGAACCCAGGCTCTCGCCCACGTGCTGGCACGCGATCATGCTGCCATCGGACAACGGAGTGATGGCGGGCATGAACGCCCCTGTCCCGCGACGCCACGAAAGGATGCCTCCGTCAACGGTCTGTATCATCGCCACGCGTCCCCGTCAGCATATTTGTCGACAAAAAGGAACTTACATGGATGGACAGGATGGACAGGATCAACAGGATCAACCCCAAACAGCCGGAAGCATGCACCTGAATCGGGATAGAACACTATCGCCACGTCAGTTCCACGGCCAGGTATTCGGTCTGATTCGACATCCTGACTGGCATAATGACCTCGCTGCCGTCGACCTCGGCGGCGGCGAGCGCTTCGGTTCCGTTGAAGATATCGGTCAGTGAAGTAATCTCGGCGCCTTTCGGCGCGCCCATTACCAGGTTCGTCCGATATTCCAGCCCCACGTAGTTGAAGATGAGGCAGACAAGGCAGTCGTCGCCGATCATCGGGAACAACTCCATGGTCGGCACGTCGCGGCGGTCCCACGGCCGCAGGTCCCGGTAGGCGTTATCGGGCGGGTACGGCCAGAGGCGGGCAACCGGTTCGTCCCGCGCCAGCCATTTCAGGATATTCCTCAGCAGGGGTATGCCGTCCGTGGGCGCCCGGACGCCGCCGTGGTCTCCGGGCGTCACGTAGCTGAATTCCGGGACCCCCGCCAGCCAGGCCTGGCGTCCGCCGTTATCCTCGTTCACGACCAGCGCCGGCCTCCCGTCGATCTCGCCCACCGTCTCCCCTTCGATTCCGGGTTGCAAAAACGCGGACTGCAGCATGACGGGGTGCGAAATGCCCTCCAGGAGAGGATGGTCCCGTTTTACTGGGCGCATTTCCGCACTGTCGATGGATTTCCCCTCCGGCGGTGGACACGGCCCGTTGCCCGGCCAGTCCCGGTTCGGGGTCCGCCCCACCCAGAGCAGGCCGTTGCCCGATGCGGCATGGGTCTGCAGTACGGCCCTCTGATCTCGGGTCAGGCAGTGGGTATCCGGCAGGATCACCGGCCCTTCCAGCGCCTCCCATGCATCCGCGAGGCGACCGTCGAAGTGCCAGCGCCACGGCAGGCCCACGTGGTTCATCACGTCGGGCCAGACCGCCAGCGCCTTTCGGGCCCAGCCGGTTTCCGGATGCCCGTAGATTTCCGTCTGCGTGGGGTTGATGACGGTGGCGGATGCGCAGGGTTTCGTCTTCTCGAAATAGGGAATGAGTTTACCCGCCTCGTGGAATCCGTCCAGAAATCCGGGCAGGATGCGGGCGAGATCGTTGGAATACGGCGTAATGTTGTCCGCACCGAGCGCGTAGGGAACCGCGCCGGCCATAAAACCGTCTCTGCGGGTCAACTCCGGCCCGCCCAGGGGCGGTCTGAATGCCTGCGGATAGATATTCATCGAACGCCCGACCGTGGCGCCTGCCAGCGTCCGGGTCGCCTCGGTCAGGATCCGGCGCGCGGGCCGGTAGGTGAAATGCGACGTATGGTTGTAGTGATAGGGGTCCGTACAGAGCACGTCCTGGGCCAGCGCGTCCTGCGAGAGATCGATCCCCGCGCGCCAGATGTTGTCGTTGAAGGATACGACCACCGGCGAATACTGAATGCCGACCAGGACGTCCGGGCGCTCCTTCCTGATCTGCTCGCGGAACCAGGCATGGACTTCGGTCCACCGCGCCATCCTGCGCTGTACCCACGCCCACCACGCGTCAGACTCCCAGTCGAAATCGGCTGGCGGCGGCGAGCCGTATTCCCTTTCGTATTCGGATACGCAGTGGTCGCAATAGCAGCCGATGTCGCCGTTTGCGAACCCAATCGCGGCTTCGTCGTTGAGGTGAATCTCCCGGAGCGCGGGCAGCCCGATCACTTTCCTCAGGAGATCCAGGTAATCCGCTTTGTTCTCCGGCTGGAACGGGCACAGCCATTTGGTGCGCACGAGGTTATCGCTGTCCAGCGCGGTACCCGAACCGCCGACGCAAACCATGGCCCGCTCCGGATGGTCCCGCAGGAAGGTCTCCCGGTACTTCATATAGCCGGTGAATACGGTCATCCCCAGGCCGAATTCCCGGGCCCACGCACCGAAGTGACCCACCTGTTCCCAGTTGAATCCCTGGCCCGTGAACTTCCGCTCTCCCGCTTTCAGGGAGACGCCGATGTCCGTGAATCCCTCGCTCCGGACTCGCGCCACGTGGTCGCGGGAATAGCTCACCTTCTGGATGTTCAGAAGCGCCGTACGGCGTATTGTCCGTTTCATTCGTATTCTCCGCGATGCAGGGCGCTGATACCCCAGGGTTGTAAACGCCGGCGTCCTGCCTATCGCCCCGCGGGTCGGTACCTGGGTATGAACGAGCGTCCGTAAAACAGCGGCATTAGATCCGGCGGCAGGTGTTCGACACTGCCGACCGGCTCGGTCTGACCCATTTCGTAGTCAGAATGGACCCGTTGCGGTCTCCATGCGAAGGGTACGCGGCGTTTCGGCGACCAGATCCAGGGACACGGCCCGCTGGGACCGTCCCTCCAGCACAACCTCGCGGATTTCCAGGGGCTGACCCGTTTCGGCAACGCGGACCCCGGTCACGCGATCGGGCAGCAGCAGCGTGAGGCCCGGGAGGTCGCCAGGGGAGGCCATCGTCAGAAAGACGGCCTGGCCGTCTTCCCGTAGCCCCTCGAGGCGCACGTCGGCCCTGGCCCGGGAGAACCGCGACCATCGCTCCTGGTTCTCGAACCGGCATCCCGCCGCCCGGGCGCCGTCGAGGCCCATCTCCAGCGACCGGCGGGACGCACGGGGATCGTCCTGGGGCATAACGACGTAGCTCGGGTGAAAGTTGGCGATCTGTACCCCGTGCCAGCGATGTGCCGCGTCTTCGGCGAACCGGGCGAGCTCCTCGCCGTACGCTTCTGTCGAAAGGCCCACCCTTCCGGTGGACTTGGGATCCGAAACGTCCCGTTCCCCCAGCGTCTGGCTCTCGTCCCACTGCGCCGGCATGTGCCAGAGGTCGAGGACCCCCACACCGTGTTGAAAATAGCGAAGAGGCAGCGCGGTCGAAATCATATACGGCCCGTAGCGCTCATCGTAGCGCATCCGCGGATCGTGGGAGATGAAGTGGGTGGGTGTGTACCAGCCGAGGTCGACAACCATTTCCGCCATCGGCTGCCCCGACCACTGGCAGCCGTGAATGCAGATCGAGTCCATGTCCAGACCCGTGTCGCGGAAGAAGCTGTCGCGGTGCGCCTCGAGGTTGGCGCGGATATCGGGAAGTGCGTTTTCGTTCAGGTCCTGCGCGGTGCGCGACCGACGGACCTTCTGTCCCGAGACCTCGACGACGGGCCTGGTGACGTCGTCCAGATTGGCTTCGATGGTGATGCCGTGCCCCCGTTCGTGCCAGTCTTTCATCAAGTCACCGCCGTACCGGCTCACGGGGGGTCTGTTGAATGTCAGATAGGCGTCGTACTCCTCTACGACTTCCACCTCCACGTCGACGCCGATTTCTCCGCAGCCGTCGCCCTTCACGAACCAGAGCGCGGGGGCGGCGTCGGGAAAGTGCCACAGGCGAGGAAGACTCGAATCGGCGAGAGAAGCGAGCACAAACGTCCGAAGAATATCCTGATGCAGATCGCATACCGGCACGTCCCGGGGCAGCTTGTCGGAAAGGTCGAAGAATCCGTAGATGTGCCGGGGCCCCGTGAGCGGCCCCATATCCTTCGCCGGCCGCTCACGCACGTCGCCCGTACCGTGACGCAGCGCGGCCACGGTACGGCAGAGGTCGTAGCCGTAAATCCAGGCGGTTCCATTTCCCACGCGGGCGGAAACGAGTCCGGATCCGCACCGCTGTCCGCTATCGGCCCGAAGCGCCGCCGCTTCCTGGCCGCCGCGAAGGGTGCGGGCAGTGTCGTCGGGGCACAGCAACGGGACGTTGCCATGTTCCCAACCGTTCAGCGCGGTTACGGCCACGTGGGCATCGGTTTCAGTATCCGAAACCGAGACGCCGAACGCTGCCGCGACGGCAGGGTCGGGCGCGGTTGAGATCAGCGTCACACCCGCGGAGACAGCCCTCGCCAGGCGCTCCGCGGTCGTATGGCCGAAGCCGGCGCCAGCGAGAACGACCAGCCTCACGCCGGGAGACACACCGTCAAATCCCGATGCGGGGCGTTCTTCGTGCCACGGAAAGCCCTCGCATCGGAGCACCTCGGCACAGAGATCTTCCGACGGGTCGCTGTCCGCGCGCAATATCAGAATGGGTTGTTCCATGCCTCAGATCCTTTCGATTCCCCAGAGGTGTCCCAGCAGGAAGTTATTGATATTCCCTCGCTGCCCGCCAATGCCGCCCAGGTGATAGGCGCCGTCCACGGGATTCGCGGCGATGTAGTCGACGATGGCGTCCCGTTCCCGGGCCAGCCGCTTCAAGTGGTCCTGATCCCGCGTCCGGTGGTAGGTTTCCGCGGTCCGTCTCGCGCCCATCAGCCGGTCGCCAATCTCGTCACGCGCTCTGGCGCCAACCAGAAGCCTTACGGACGCGCCGCTCACTTCCCCATGATGCAGACCGATGGAGGCGCCGGCGAGCTTCCCGATGTAATGCGCCAGTTCTTCCCCGGCCGTCTTTTCAGCGGGTTCCGGTTTCGCCGGCACCTCCACCGCACAACGCGCGCGGCGGTCGGCGGCCAGGATCACGGTCTTATCCATTGCCTGCATCCACTTCCCACGTGTACGCGGCTGACCCGTTGCCATTTTCCACGCGGCAGGTTATCGAATGTCTTCCCGCCCTGTCCGCGACGAATCGCAATGTTCCGCCGTTTCCGGTTATCGCCCTGCCATTGGACGTCCACGAATACCGGAGGCCCGGATCTTCCACTTCGTCGGCCGGCAATTCGGCGCACCCGATGTGGCGATACACCCCCTCGCCGTCCCGTTGGCGCGAGCCGTCAGGCGCGACCCAGCCGTCGTCCAGATCCCGCGCGGAATAGTACATCAGGTATCTGCCCGGCAATTTCAAGACGTGCGGGGTGGACGTGTACCGGCCGTCGAACGCTTCCCTTCGCGGGTTCGAGGGAAACGTCGGCACGTCGTTCTGGTAGTACCAGGTGCCGCCGTCACGCGTCCGCCCGAACGAAATATCGAAGAGCCCGCCCGCCCGGTGACCGCCGAACCACATCGCCAGTTCGCCCCGATCGTGCATCACGAAGGGATACACGCAAGAGCGATAGATCCCGCCGTACCGAACTGCGTCGTCTTCGTGTTTCCAGTGCAGACCGTCCTCGGAGCGGGCGGAAACAACATTCAGGGTCATCTGCAAATCCGGAGCCGACCTGGACGGCGCGTTCACCCACATCCTGTACGTCCCGTCATCCAGTTTCAGGACACACGGACGCCGCCCGGTTCGCAACACGGGCTCCGGGAGGAACGTCCATGAAATCCCGTCGGGACTCTCGCCGTACCCCACGCGCTGGTTCAGCCACGGGCGTCCGTCAGCGTCGATTTCATCGACGGCGGTAAACCACATCTTGTAAATCTTCTCGTCCTGGTCGTAGAGCACGTACGGCGCCTGGAAACGCCAGCCCCACGGAATCGCATCGTCGGTGGCGATCGGATTGTCCGGCCGCGGGTCCCAGCGCAGCCCGTCCGTCGACGTGGCGTACCCGAGGTGGATGTACGATGGGTTGCGCGCGTGGTCGGAACTGCCAACGTACCACATCTTGAAGATCCCGTCCGCTATCAGCACGCAGGGCATGTAGAGGAGTACGCGGCACCAATCCTGTTTCGTCGTCGCCGCTGACAGGACGGGATCGGACAGGCGCCGCCAGTCCTGCCGTGTCGGGAGCGACTGACAGGGTTCTACGTCGAGACGAAGGTCAATGGTCTCTCCGGGCTTGACCGAAATCGTCCGTCCTGTCGGGTCGACGCCGCAGATGCGGGGGACAAACCAGGCCGGGACCTCGGGAACTCGCGCCGCCATCTCATCATCCTTCCGTTGCGAGAAGAGAGTGAAGAGGAGTGAGGAAAGAGAGAAAGTCTAGGGCGCCGAGGGGACCGGGGGGCTCTCACCACTCTCTCCTGCACTTATTCCCCGCGGGGTCGATATCTGGGCGTGAACGCCCGTCCATAGAACAGCGGCATCAGCTCATGCGGTACGTGGTCGGTCTGTCCGAGTGACGCCATTCCGCCGAACTCGTAGTCGGAATGGACCAGCCGCGAGAGCATGATGAGCCGTTCCCTGTCCGTCTCGATGTTGATGGTCCGGTGCATCAACGGGCCGTCGGCGAACAGCAGCGCCGAGCCCCGCTTTGCCGTGGTCTGGTGGAAGAACTCGGAGTCCGGATGGTCCGTGATGTACTGTTTCAGATCGTCGTACGAGAGGTCGAGTCTGTGACTTCCCGCGAAGATCCCGGTACCGCCGTCGCCACGGCCCACGTCCGTGAGATAGAGGATCAAACCGAGGATCTGCGTATGGAACCAGCCATTCTTGCGGACCGCCCGGTCCTTGTGCCGGGTCACCCCGCCGTGCCATCCCAGAACGGGGGTTTCGGAACGCCGGTTGAAGCGGACGGCGACCTGATGGAAGCGAAATGTCCCGCCCAGCAGTTCCGTGGCGATCCCCAAGACGCGCGGCCTTGTCAGAACCGACAGGTAGACGGGGTCCAGGCCCAGCACGTTCTCAATCTCAAGACGTTCCAGGTGAAGGTCGCCCGAAGCCGTCCTCCTCCGGTTCGCCCGCCAGATCGCCCCGTCCCGGAAGTCCTCGTATTTCCTGGGCGGCGGAGGCGGCGTGATCTCGACGTTGCCGGCCGCGTCCAGGATTTCCGCCTTCAGTTTGTTGGCTGACGCTTCTATGGACTGCAACTCCGGCTCGGTAAACAGGTCCTCGACGATGGTGTACCCGAAAAGCTCGAACCGCATCCGCTGCTCCAGCGTCAGGGCCGGGAATGGATAGTCGAATTCGGTCTGTGGCACATCCGAGAAACCAAACCCGGGATTCGGCGCGGTATACTTGGCTTTTGTCGCTGTCTCGGCCATCTCGGTACACCTCCAGTTACGACTGATACGATTCGGCAAGACGCCAGTCCTACGACCGCACCCAGTGCCTGAAAAGGGGCTTCACCTTTTCCGGCATCGAATCATACACTTCCCGGGGAACGGGCGGGACTTCGGGCGCATTCAGTCCGGTGGCCTCCAGCATCAGTCTCCGCTCGTCGGACCCGGGCATCAGAACACCGGTATCGAGCCACCAGGGCGCGTAGCGAATGACGACCGACACGCGAGGCTCGTCGGAACGGTTGGGGGCCGAGGCGTGCCACAGCCGGCTGTCCAGCATCAGCACGCTTCCCGCTTCGCCTTCCGCGTTGCATTCGCCGGGAATCGCGCCGAGCGGGTCGAATCCGTTTCCCCCGCTTGGATTGTTGTTCGAACGGTGGCTGCCGGGAAGAATGAGGGTTCCTCCGTTTTTCGCACTGAAGGGGGAGAGCATCCATAGCGTGGTGAGGTGCATCACCGCGTCGGGATAGGGCGCGGCAATATGCCCCGCGTTGTTCTGGTTGAAGGGCCAGTCGGCGTGCCACGCGCCGCGCGGGTTACCGGGGAAATTCACCGTCGCGGTTGTGAATGAGATCCGGACGTGTTCGCCCAGCATTCCCATGACGACGCCCATGACCCCGGAATCCGCCACATAGGGCGCGAAAGACTGCTCCCGGGCGACGAAACCGGAGACGTGGCCGATGCCCTTTTCGTCGAGCGTTTCGGCATTCGCGTGCCGATGTACGGCATCCATAACGCGCTCTCTCACCGCCGTAACCCGGTCCTCGGGTACGACGTCCTTGACCACACACCAGCCGTTGACGCGCATCTGGTCCAGTTCGCTTTGCATCCGATCTGCTCCTGAATCCATATATGTATCCTCTTCGATCGGCGTGGCGGCACCCGAGCCGCGCCGTCTGCACGCTCACGGTTGCAGGATCCAGATCCCGCCCACTTTGCCCGTGATGCTGTCGATGACGATCCACATTCCCAGGCAGACCGCCTCGCCGAGGATGATCCCCATGAAGAGCGGCCGGGTCGTCCTGTAGAGATTGGCGCCTCCGAACCGCAGCACGAGCGACTTGATTCCCCAGGCGAGAAATACGCTGAAAAAATAGTTGTGCGTATAGGCGATCGTACTCACCGGCAGCGCCACCGGGTGCAGCGGCCACCACGGAAGCCGCGAACGGAGCGCCATCATCAACACCACGACACCCACGCCCAGACCCGTATACAGGAATCCGGGGTAGAAGATGGGCGAGGGTGAGAGCAGCCTGCGACCGATGTATTCGTCGAACGGCAACGCACAGTCGTTCACGTCCCGGAACCAGTAGTCCAAATTGCGACCGCCGTGTTCGTATCCCAGTTGGAGCGTCGTATAGCTCGCCGCGACCAGGCCGGCGGCCAGCGCGGCGCCCATCGCCACCAGCAGCCCCCGCTTGCGTCCGATCTCCCGTGCGAGTCGCAGCGCGCCGGAGGCCCTTGGCATCAGCGTATTCAACCGGGTCATCGTCCAGGCGAAACTGACGCCCAGAGATGTCAGCCCCGTCGGACTGAACGCCGCGGAACCCACGGCGCATACGACGAACTCAGACGGATTCAGCGGGGAATAGGTTACGGAATATCCGGTCTCGCTCACGATCCGGGCGAGCACCAGAAAGACGACAAAGCTGAAGAAGCCCAGCAGCAGGACCAGATGGGGAGAGATGCCCGCCTGGTAGAGCCAGCATCCGAGATAGAGTGTCCCTGCAACGATCCCGGCCACCGCGGATCGATAGGGGACCACCTCATCCGAATCGTCCAGGCGCGATGGGCGGCCCATGGCCCTGGCCCAGACCTCACGCAGGTGCCCCCTCGCGATCCACAGACTGTACCCCGCCAGGCCGAGCATATACCCCATGCCCAGCATCGCCAGGAGTTCCGATCCCTGCGAACTGTGCCTCCCTACGACCCCGGAGACGCCGTATGTCTCCGCCCCCACAATGGCCAGAATTCCGCTGATGCATTTTGCGATGACGTTGAACAGCCAGATGCTCAGGCTTACGTCCGTATTCACGAAATACGAGTACCCGAAAATCGCGAAATGAAGACCGATGTGCAAGGGAATCGCCCGTCGGAAGATCCATAGAATCGTCCGCAGCGGAATCCGCGGAAGCGAATAGTAGTACCTCTGAAGCCCGTTCAACAATCCGATCAGAAAGGGTACCGCGAACCCTCCCCACATCATTCTGCCGCGGAACAGGGGACCCACCGTCCGCGCGCCCATCATGCTCATCTCCAGCGGCACCTGCATGATGGGAAACGCGAAGCGCTCGTGCTCCTCCCACTGCTTTCTCATGAGTACTGCCAGGCAGACGAGCACGACGTAAAGCACGACCAGGAACGACCCCCAGCTCCACAGGGGAACCACCCACGACCACCAGGGTACCGGGTCCCCGGCGGGAAGCCCGTCGTACAGCCCCCGTACCGTTTCGGTATCCAGGATCGACAGCCAGGGCAGGGCATTGGGCAACACGGCTTCCAGGTGCCGCATTTCCGGCGAGGCATAGTAGGTGACGCCCGTCATGAAACCCAGCAGGGCCTTGGTCATCTTCCATGACGGCATCAGAAACAGCAACATGACGTAGATGGCCAGTAATTCGCCCCGCCCGAGTGAGAAGCGGCGCTTCAGGGCTCCCGCCAGAGGGTTGACCACCAGCACGAGAATAAAGAAAACGAACAGTACGCCCCGGTCCATATGGTAGTTGCCCATGAACGGCCCCTGGACGACCATCCGGTTGTAGGTCAACGCGACGCCCATGAACACGCAGAGACCCAGACCGATCAGGAATGCGCGAAGGGTCAGCCCGTCTTCCGACGGCGCCGGCTGATTCTCCGATTGCGCGTGTTGCCTCGGATCGTGTGCTCGAGCGCTGTCCACTCGTTCTCCTCTTCATCGCCGACATTTCAGGTCCTGTCGCTCTCGGCCACGCCGATGTGGCGGTAGATTCCGGCTCTGTCGATGCCAAGCGTGTCGGCGCCCGTCCTGTAGAGGGTACCCCAATCGCGGGCCGAATAATACATCAGATAGCGGTCCCCGCCGTCCACGACGCACGGCGTGGAGGTATACCGCCCGTCGTAGTGGTTCGGATCCCGCGTTGCCGGCAGGGCGGGCGCGTCGTGGTGGTGGGTCCAGACGAGGCCATCGGACGACGTGGAGCAGTAGATTTCGAATACGGGGCGGACCAGCGGCGATTCGGACCCCGTGTCGATCACCACTTCGCCGCCGGCGGGCCAGGCGCCGTACCACATGATATATCCGTCGCCGTCGCGCATGACGAATGGATAGACCGTTCCCCTGAGTTTCTCGTTGAAGCTCACGGCGGGTTCGGGGTCGCGCGTCCAGCGGAGGCCGTCCGTGGATTCGAAGCGATAGATGTGATGTACCAGGTCGTCGAAGCTTCCGTCGGGCGTCGGCGATGAGTTCATCCACATCCGGTAGGCACCAGGACCGTCCTTGATCACGCACGGACGTCGCCCGCTGTGATAGATCGGCTCCGGATGTACGTCCCATTTCAGCCCGTCGCGGCTGGTGGCATAACCCAGTTGCTGCGCGAAGCTCACGAGCCAGGTTGGACCGCCCCGGACCACGGTCGACATGATGAACCACATCTTGAACAGGCCTTCGTCCGCGTCGAAGATCACGTGGGGTGTCTGCCAGGCGTCGCAGGCCGGCAGATCGTCGCGGGTGAGGATGGGGTTGTCCGGGTGCTCGTTCCAGTGGATTCCGTCGTCCGATTCGGCAAAGCCCACGACCGAATCGTCTGTACGGGTAGCGGTACCTTGAGCGATGTACCACATCATGTACCTGTCCGCCGCGCGGATCACCGTCGGATTGTAGAGTTCAACCCGGCACCAGTCCTGGCGGGTGGTCAGCGCGGACAGGATCGGCTCTTCGCGACGACGCCACTTTGCAAGATGCAGTGACATTCTTTCGTTCCTTTAGAGTTCCGAAAGGGTATCGGACAGTTCTTCTATGGAAATCGCCTGTGTCGCGAGTGGACGTACGGCCATGGTACACGCGGTTTCGCGATAGCCGGAACCGCTGACGATGGCGACGACGACGTCTTCGGGACGGACCTGTCCCGAGTCCATCAGACGGGTTGTGCCGGCCAGGCATGCGCCCGTGGACGGCTCCACGAACAGTCCTTCCCGCCGTCCGCAGGCTTCCTGGGCTGAAAGGGCTTCCTCGTCCGTGACGGAAATGAAAAAACCGCTCGACGAACGTATGGTCTCCAGGGCTTCCATGCCGTCCGGGGGGTAGCCGTGGGCGAGTTTCACCAGAATGGAAGGCGGCGGGTTGTCATAGGGCAGCGCCAGCACGTCTTCCCAGCGGTTCAATCCGCGTTCAATGGCCGCCTCCAGCGCATTGTAGTCTCGAGGCACCACGCCGATCATTCTGGGAAGGGCGTCAGTGAGTCCGAGCGCCAGACAATCCTGAAACCCCCGCCAGACCCCCGATACGGTGCCGCCGCCACCCACGGGAACCACGACCCAGTCCGGCGCCTTGCCGAGTTCCTCCACAATCTCGAAGGCGATGGTTTTGTTCCCCTCGGATTGGTAGGGATTGGAATTCCGGCTGGTGGTGCTCAGATAGAGTCCATGTTCACGACAGACATCAATCACCCCCTGCACGATCGGATCGATCAGGGCCTTCACCTCGACAAGCACCGCGCCCAGGCCGTACATGGGGTAAAGCCGATCGGGCGGCGTTCCCCCGGTCATGACCACGACGCTGCGCATGCCCGCCCGTGCGGCCAGCGCGGCGTTCGAGATGCCCGCGCTGCCTGTCGATACGATGACGGAAACATCCGCGCCGATGGCCTTCGCGTGTGTGATCGCAACCGAGAGCGAACGATCCTTATGGGATCCGGTGGGGTTGCGGGTCTCGTCCTTCAGATAGACCTGGTGTCCGTCGAAGCTCCGGGCGGGCAGCAGAGGGGTACCGCCTTCGCCCAGGGTCACGGCGCCATCGGGGGCGTCTACCGGAAGCAGGGGCCAGTAGCGCCACATGGTACCGTCGAAGCGGTCGTCCCATGCAACGTCGTGATAGTGGTATCGAAATCCCAGAGGTCCCGCGCAGAAGCCGCAGTTCAAGGCCTGGGCATCCTGCTGCACATCGCACGTCAGACAGATCTTCCGAAATCGACCCACACTTCGCCCCTCACCGCCGCGCCGGCGGCAGAATCCGATGACTGAACATTAAACATAATTCGAGAAAAGAAAACCGTCGTATCGGCCACAAAAAGCACAAAAGACGTAGAAGGTATCGATGCGGAAAGGCGTGTGTCGTAACCCTGGGATCCTGCTCTTGGTTTCTTATCCTGTTTAATCTTTATCAATCCTGCTTATTGCCGGGAGCAGTAAATGGTTGACATCTATTATGCCTGCTACGTTAGAGAGAAACTTGCCCAAACGGGGACGCTGAGCTTGTCGAAGCGCCCGCGTTTCGGCTCCCTTTTTCCTTCGCCGACCCTTCGACAAGCTCAGGGAGCGGCTCAGGATGCCCGGTCAATGTTGTGAAAAAAGGGCAAACTATCGGATGCTCCCCGCGACAGTCCTGATCGTTTTTGATCCTGCCTATCCTGCCCATCCATGTAAGTTCGGCATTTTGAGCAAATGAGGATAAAAAGAAATGGCAATCCCTGAGGACCGCCATTTCTCTTTTACAAGATGCTTCCTGAAAGCTTAGAATGCGCCGCTCAGCGTGAACCGCAGCGGGGCATCCAGATACGTGCCGAAATCGCTGTACGCGACGTCGGCCTGCACGATCCGCCCGTTCGGCATCGAGAATTTCAAACCCGCTCCGAGCGTCCACGACTCTTCGTCGAAGTTCGCCTTATAGCCCGCCCGGAGGGCAAAGTTGTTCTGAAGCCAGAGTTCGCCGCCGAACCGGTACTGCGGGTCGGCGAAATCCGTGGCGTAGGAATTTTCGAAGGTTACCGTGATATAGGTGGGGTCGCCCGTGGCGCCGACAATTTCCATTGCCGCGGCCGTGCTGAAGGCAACCGGCATCTTCCTGACGTCGTCAATCACCTTGACGTCCTTGCCCATGTTCTCGAACGTCATGCCGAGGCGCAGGCTCCTGAAACCGGTATAGAAAAACGTGGATACGCCGACGTCCCACGCGTTCAGGCGGTCGGTATCGAGGGTCTGTTGGGTCCAGCGGAACATCGAGCCGACGGAGAGTTTGTCCGTCAGTTTCCTGGCGTAGACCACGCCCAGCGAGAGATCGCCCATATCCGGGTACCGTCCGGTCCCGGTGGGCTGGAAAATGGTCGTCTCTTCGAACTCGTGGGGGCTGAAGGTAACGACGTTAACACCCAGAACCCCGTACGCCGTGTTGTAGGCCATCCCGCCCGTAAGGATGTGGTCGTTCATCAGCCACCGGGTGTATCCGAGCGTAAACGCGGCGCGTTCGATATGCGTAAGTCCGGCGGGATTCGAAAATATGGCATCGATATTGTCCGATACGGCCACGAACGCACCGCCCATACCGGCCATTCGTGCTCCATGATCGATCTTCAGAACAGGGAGGACCATCCGCGCCAACCGCCGCTGGTCCTGGGCGTCCGCCCCCCGGGGGTAGAGCAGGGCGCAGATCACCGCCGCTGTCAGTCCGATCCACAACGTCCGTTTCATCGCGTCATCTCCTTAAGTTTCAGTATGGACCTGAGCCGAGCAGAAATAGAGATCTGCCCCTACTTGATGATCATCAACGTTCCGCGCTGTGTCTGGCCCGCGCTCCCCGGCATCTGGGATTCGACGATCCAGTAGTAGACGCCGGCGGGCACGTCACCGCCGCGCGAGTGGGGGATCTGGTTCCATCCGGCTTCGCCCCGGGCGGGGTCTTCGTGTTCAATCAAGGCGGCAAGCTCGCCCGCAACGGTGTAGATCCGGATCGTGCATTTTTGCGGGATATTCGTAAACCGTATCAACCCCGCTGACGGATAGTTGTGGGCCCCGTCCACCTTGTGCGGATTGGGGACGACGATCACGTCTCGCGCCAGCTGGTCCGCCGAAGCGTTGGCCGGCACGAAGGGTACGCTGGTCATAACGCCGCCCGCCCACTGCTCGGGCGCACTGTTGCCACCTTCCATGGACGGAATGGCCATCCCGGTCCCGTTCCAGTCGTCGTGGCCCGAGTCGTAGGCGGCCACGCGGTAGGTGTACTCGAAACCCGCAACGGACCTTCTGTCTTCAACCTGGTAGGTGCCGCCGCTATAGTACTCCGGGTCCTTCAGCGAGACATCGGCCATCAGCTTCCAGTCGTCGATTTTATAGTCCGAGCGGTAGACCCGGTAGCCCACGATGTCCTGCGCCTCGGCGCCGGTGTAGTCGGGGTCGGTCGCATTGTCGCCTGCGTCGGTCCACTTGATCAGGTTGAATCCGTCGACCGACGCGGTGGTTTCCGTCTTGACGTCAGGCGGGGGATCGGGCAGATCGTAGTTCCACCTGAAGGCGTCGGCCGCGGCCTTGTGGTGTTTGAGCAGGTTGTTCATGGGCTTGTCCGACAGCATATCTTCCTGCCGGCTCTGCTTGGCCCAACCATAGATATTCTCCTCCACCGGCGCGGCCGCCACCAGGGCGTAGACGATTCTCACCTTGTCTCCGGGGGCCATGTCGTACGGCCCATAGGCGAAGGAAGCGACGAGCCCGTCTATCGTGGTGGGATTGTCCTTTATGAATGGCGCGGGACTCGTCAGTTCGCTGTAGATCTGCTCGGAGCTCATGTTTTCCGAACCCGGTTCCGAAAAATCCGTTCGGTCCCTGTAGTCCCACCATTTGACCGTGTGGGGCTGGTCGGCCACCCGTGGCTCGATAAAGCTCGCGTCTCCGCCGGTGTCGAAGGTAAAGGTCGAGGCATCGTTGACCGATCCGGGCGTGTATGCCAGCGGGGCGGCGCCGATGTACTGGAAGGCCCCCATCTCCCCCTCGATTTTCGTCTGCTGGAGACAGCACTGGTGCCAGCTCTGGTTGGCGCGTTCCTCACTATAGGGTTTGCCGATGTCGTTTCCGGGCAGGTCGGGATTGTCCGCATCAAAAGCATACCACATCTTGAGCCCCAACGCATCGCCCGGACCGTCGAAGTTGGCCGCTTCGGTATATTTGTACCAATCGTCCAGCGCGATCGGAATGGTACGCCGGAAGAATGAATCCCCCGCATAGTGGGCCTGGCCGCACTGGGAGGCGTAAAAGCGGGTGGAGAAAATCAGGAACGTATCGTTCAACTGCAGCCCGCCGCCGCCGAGGTCCGACACGCCGTCACCGTCCGAATCTCCGGTGTTCTCGAACGTATATTCCATAATCTGGAAGTCGTCGAAGTCCGGATAGCTCCATGCGTACGACTTTTTCGTTACGGTGATGCCGTTCTTTGTGGTCCATTTGCTGACGATGATGCTCTCCGGAAAGTTGTCCTTGTCGGCGTCCATATATTCGCTGTACCGGTAGTTGTGGATCTCCACCGGCGAAGCGGGACCCGGCGCGGGCTGCCCCGGCCACCAGTTGGCCATAACGGGACCCAGGGGAGATACCTTCCGGTAGCCGATATTGCTCTCCGGCCCCTGCGAAGGATCGTAGGCCATGGGGACTACGTCCTCCGATTCAAGCGTTGCCTTCGACTCGGAAACGTGGTAATCACCGCCGACTCTTGTCGCGATGAACTGGTTCCAGCCGGGCATGGTGCCGCACAATTCGTTGTAGTAGACCACCCACTCGGACCGGACGCCCCAGGTCCGGGTGCCCCAGTAGTCGATGAATTCCTGCGGGTACTGCACCCAGAACCTTCCCGGATAAGCCATGCCCACGGGCCGGTACCAGCTCATGGGCGTGGCGGCGCGCACACCCTGCGTGCCCGAGTTCCAGTAGATGTCCCATACCTTCGCACGGGACTGGACCCGGAGTTCCGCGTGGACCGAGGTGCTGAACACCAGAGCCATGAGCGCAATCCCGCTTACGATATTCCTTTTCATTTCTTTGACCTCCTCAAAGATGACCAATGAGTTCGGTCCCTCCTTCTCCGGAGGGGCGCACTCACGTCAGAAGCTCAACCTGATTCCCATGTGCGTTATCCGGGGATTGCCTATATAGCGCGAACGGTCGGAAACGTCCCCGTAATTGAGGTACGTCGCGTCGTTGGGCCTGGGCTGCTGGAGCCCCCACCACATGTAGTCCGTACCGGTGACGCCGCTGGCGTCCTGCTGGTTGAACAGGTTGAACACTTCCACGAACACGTCGGCGTTCACGTTCCCGAAGCGGAAGTGCTTCTGCAGGTTCAGGTCGGCCTCCGTGTGCAAGGGCCGTCTCGCCGGCGTGTTGGCTCCGGTCAGCTTGATGTAATTGAATTTGCTGCCCGTGTAGATCCGGTAGATCAGGTTGGCGTTGATGCCGCCGAACAGCGTGGCGCCCGCGTACTGCTTGCCCGGACCGTAGTCGAGCGGGGAGGAGAAGAACATCTGAAGGCTGCCCTGGCTGCGGCGTCCGCGCGTGAAGATATTGCCGGTGCTGAACCAGAACTTCTGAAACCAGATGCCCTGAAGCCATTCTCTCGCTTCGTCCGTCAGGCCCTCGACTTCCCACGCCGGCTGGAGAGGCGCTGAGCCGCGGGCGTTGAAGGCATTCACATTCTCCCGGACCTTTTGCAGGTTCTCTTCCGCCTTGTCGCCAAGCGTCTTGATCTCCTCCGCCGTGAGCGGAACGGGTTCCCTGCGGCCACCCGCGACGCGCCATTCCTTGTGATACCTTCCGCTGGCGATGAAACTCCGGTCGGGATAGATCAGGACGCTGGCAACCGTCTCGGCGTCGCCCAGCCAGTGGATGGCTTCCAGCCACTCCAGGTTCATTGCGGCGCGGAACGCGAAGAAGTTGCTGAAGCCCTTCCGCATGCTGAACTCGAACCCCTTGACGTCCTCCGTGCGTTCGGAACCGTACGTGCCCCCGATGGCGCCCGTCCTGCCCGTGACAGGATCGACGGCGTCGTGCCAGATGCCGGTACTCTGCAGATGGCCGCTCTTGTAGAACGCCGCCAAAGAGAAGACGTAGTCGCTTACGAAGTTCCAGTCCGTACCCACCTCGAAACTGGTCGTGGGGTGACCGTGGTCCCAGACCGGACTGATGACGTTGGCGCCGTAGCTTTCGTCTTTCGCGTTGAAATGACTCCACGGGACGCCGGGAATCCCGTCCGGCCCGGAAGCCGTCTCCCAATGGCTCCCGAACTGCTGCCGGAAGGAGGGGATCATCATGTATCGGCCGTAGTAGAAATGCATGCTGGACCTGGCCGTGATGGGGTGTGAGATACCCAGCCTGGGGCTCCAGCCCTGTATGGTCCGCATGGGCCCGGTGGGCGCCTGGATGAACGTATCCATCGCGTTGTACCACCCCGACGTGAACGACGGCAGCAACTGAACGTCCTGACCCCACAGGCGGTCGTAGCGCAGGCCGACGTTGACGATCAACCCCTCGAACTCCATCTTGTCCTGGACGTAGGCGCCGAACTGTTTGGGCGTCACGGCCTCGCCGGGTTCCGGCTGCCCGATGTAACGGATGTCCCGTTTCGCGTCGCCGGGCGTCATGCCGGTCCACGTCCACCAGTTCTCGAACGTCATGAACTCGAAGCCGGTCTTGGCGAAGTGGCCCCGCGTCATCTGGCTGGACAGGTCGGCCTTCAGGCTGAAACGGTTCTGCTCGCCGACCTTGAATGCCCAGACGTCCTCCCGGCCGATGTAGAAATACCCTTCGCTGTCGGTCCTGACGGACGTGGTTTTATTCCCCACGCCACTGGTGTCCGTCCGGCTTCCATAGCGAGACACGCTCACTTCGTAGAACGTCCTGGGGCTGATGGTGTGGGTGATCACACCGTAGATCATGTTGTCGGTCTGTTTTTCCGCCCCCGCGATCGATCCATCGGGAATGAAGAGGTCGCGTCCCGGGCCCCGGATGACGTTCGGGAAGCTATACCTGGACAGTCGTCCGTTGTTGAAATTCTCCGAGAAGTCGTACATCCATCCGATCCGCAGCTTCATGTTCGACCCCGCCGGGACCGTCAGCTTTGCCGTGGTCCTCAGGTTTGCCGGCCGGGTCCGCCACGGTCCGGGGAGCACGGCGGCGTCACGCAGGTGCCGGGCGCTGGCGAAGAACGACGAGTTCCCCATCAGGGGACCGCTGAGAAACCCATCCAGGTAGTGGCCCCGCCAGTCCGTGTAGTTCGTGCGCGGGTGGACGAGGTTACCCGTTTCGGGGTCCACCTCGGACGTCCACGCCGGATCGTTCCACTTCGCGTTTCCACGCAGTTCCGGCGCCTCGTAGACATTCTCGCCCCAGTGTTTCTTGCCGGCAGGGGTGAGACGATATTCCGCCTCGCCGTGATATTGCGCGCCGCCGTCGCGCGTTACGATCTGGATGACGCCTGCCTGCGCGTTTCCGTACTCGGCGTTCATACCGCCCGTGATGACCGAGACCTCCTGCACCGCCTTGAGGTTGACGCCGTACCACTGTCTCTCGCCGCCGTCGCCCCATCCGCCGCCGATGCCGCGCCCGTCTCTGCCGGAAACAGGAACGCCGTCTACGTAGACGACGTTGTGGCTGGCCACCCAGCCCCGGATCGCGCCGCTGCCGTCAACGGCATAGCCCGGCTCCAGCTCCAGGACCTCGGTGACGTTTCTCAGAATGGGGGTTCGCTCGATCTCCTCGGCGGTCACGACGTAACGGCTGTCCGTCTTATCGGGATCCACCGGCGGTCTCTCGGCGACGACCACCATCTCTTCCAGTTCCAGTTCGGTTTCACGAAGCTGAAAGTCAACCGTTGTGGTGAAGTCCACCCGTATGCCCACCTGCTCTTTGACCACCGAGTGATACCCCACCATCGATGCCGTCAGCTTGTACTGGCCGGGCGTTACGGAGACGATCACGTAGAATCCGTCCGCATCGGTCGTTCCGCCCAGCCGGGCTTCCTCAATCGCCACACTCGCGCCCGGCAGGGGTTCCCCCTGCTCGTCCGTCACGCGGCCGACGATCTTGCCGGTTGTCGCGGCCATTACCGCATTGGCGGCAAAGAACACGGTACACAAAACGACCACAGCGCCCGTCAAAAACCTGAGCCTGCTCATGGTTCCTCCTTTTCGCGGCGTCTGTTTCACTTGCAAGACATTCCAACTGAGATCCAACGGGCTGCCTCTTTCAATGTCACGCCTGCGTTGCTATTTCTCGAAGTAGAACCGGATGCCCCCGCGCGCATTCAGGAACTGCATCGGAAACGTCTGGCCTTCGAGACCCCACGCCTCCATCGGCCTTAACTCGCCCAGCAGGAGATTGTACCGCGCGCGCACATCCAGCGAAATGTTATCGAACACGAACGCCTCCACACCCAGGCCCACGTTGGCGCCCAGTGCCGTGCGCGAATCGCTGAACGGCTCGATCACCAGATCCTTGTCCAGGGGCGCCTCGCGTTGCCCCGGAAAGATCAGGCCGCTTACGTCCGTCTTGTAGTCGTAGAAGCCCGCGCCGACGGTCACGTAGGTGGAATACTTCTCCTTTGCAAGGATGCCTCCGCCTCCTCGTCTGACCACCGCGTTCACCAGAAAGCTGCTGATACGCATCTCGCTCGCAGCATCAGGTGACTTATAGTCTCTGCCGTCTACGGGCCAGGTAAACGGGGTGTCTTCCAGTGCTCCGTTCTCGAATATTGACCGGTGAAACTCCATCTCCACGCTGGTCCTAGGACTCATCACGTAGGTGAACACGACGCCTGCCTGCCCCCGGCCGGTTTCATACCAGTCTTTCAGCTTGAAGATCGACCGGTTGTAGTCCAGGAACATCCCGAGCCCCCAACTTCCGGCCACACCGCCCCCGTAGACCGTTCCCGCCGAAAGCAGCAGCAGCGCCGCTGCCATACATACCAACACACCGTTACGCATATTCAACCTCCTCCAAAATTCAGATGTCACGAGCAACATCCGGACATTCCGGTGCCATCAGGCAAAACGCACCATCAATCCTGTCGGATCATCACCTCCTTGCAGTGTTATCGTCCGGCGTCTATGCGTAGTTGTTCGATGAATAAGGTGGGAAATGATTCCGAATAAATCACGATAGTAATATTCCTACGAATCGCAATTAATGGACGAGAATTATCGATGTCAAGTCTTTTTCAATCTGCTATTAGAAAAATTGATGAGATTCTTTGGAACGTGCGGACCCCGGAGAGGGAGCCATCTGGCTGCCATCAACCATCGATATATCCCTGCAGCAACCGGGCCGTTTCCGTCGCCACGCGAGAGGGGTCTTCGTCCTTTGAATACGGCTCGAGGACGTTGACGTAACCATCATATCCGATGGTCTTCAGATTCGATATGAATCGCGGGATGTCGAGATGGTCCTCGTCGCACAGGTACACCCTGCGGAACGTCGGGGTGGTCTTCAGGTAATACCGGATAATGGTCTGTTCGCCCTGGTGCAGTACGCCGCCCTGTACGTTGACGATGCTCAGCAGGTCCCGCACCTGTTCCAGGGTGGCCAGGCCGTAGTCCTGCTCGGCCATGTGGATATTCAGCGGATCGACGTTCAGCCCGAGGTTCGGGCGGTCCACCTTCCTGACGAAATCTCGGGCGCGGAGGATATCCTCGAACATGCTGTTGAAATGACATGCGATGACAAGCGTGATTTCCTGCCGTGCGGCCAGGTCACACCACTCACGGATCAATTCGATATCCGTGGGATACCCGATCATCAACTGGTCCAGTCCGACACGCGGAAGAAGCGCCAGTTTCTTTCCGGTCAGGTCCGCGTCGAACGAAGCCGAATCCAGCCGTCCCCAGAGCATGCTGCAGCCCAGCCCGTGCCCGGCATAGAGGGCTTCAACCTCATCGAAGCGTTCGTCCCTGATGAGGTGATCGATCTGACCGTCCCTCAGGTGCACGCCCTCATAGCCCGCGCTGACCGTAAGCGCCAGGAATTCTTCCACCGTCATCGCATAGGACTGCTTCGTCATTTCAATCAGGCGACCGGACAGCGATAGCTTCATCGGGTTCTCCTTAGCAGCCCGTTGAAAAAGCCCATCCGGGCTGCGGCCGGCCCTTGCGGTCGAAATACGGCGTTGCGCGCCCTCGCCGAATCGCAGGATGGGACTCGGTTGCGCGCCTTGTCTTCGACCACAATGGCAAGTGTTCTGTTCCGGAGATAGATTGCCGAAATTCGACCGCCGAGTCGCCCGGCTGGCAAGGCGCCTGAGCGAGGCGACCTGCGCAAGGTCCCCGAGCGAGGGCAACGCCGCCAGACGGGATGAATCGGCGGATGAATGGTGACATATCTCCGGGACGGGACGCCATACCTCGCCTGCAGAGCGACTTTTTCAACGGACTGTTTGACGAACGGATTTCAGAATGAATTCTTCACGCGAACGGGTTTGCCGGTCTCGATGGACACCGCACCCGCGATGCAGGTGGCCGCGGATTTCGCGCCGTCCCGCACGTCGATCATCGGCGTCCCGTCGTTCAGAATGCAACCCACGAAGTGCGCCATCTCTTCCCCGAACGTGGGGTGCTCGGCAAGAATCGTAATCGGGAGCCGGATAAAATCCTCCAACTCTTCGATTTTGCTGAGATACAACCTGTCGTTGATCGCGGTGCCCCTTGTGCCGTAAATCGCCAGATTCAACTCATAGGGCCGCTGGCAACCCAGGAACGCGGCCATCTTGCCCATGCATCCGTTTTCGAATCGGAAATTCATCAGGTACGCATCGTCGTGCGGAAATTCGGCGAGCACCTTGTGGTTGGAAATCGTGAATACTTCGTCGATGTCTCCCACGATCCATCGCAGGAGATCGATGGGGTGGACGCCGCCGCCCATCAGTCCGAAGTGCGGATTCCGGTCGTCGACCCACCAGTCCTTGATCCGTTTCCCGATGTTGTGCAGATAGTCCGCCTCGGCGTAGAAGGCTTCACCCAGTTCTCCATCGTCGTACATACGTTTGATGGTCTTGCAGATGGGATTGAACCGCGCGCTCTGCCCCACCATGAACTTCAGCGAGGGTTTCGTGTCGGCCATCCGTACGATCCGCTCGCAGTCCTCCAGGGTGGTCGCCAGGGGTTTTTCGCAGATCACGTGCTTGCCTGCTTCAAGCGCCGCAACCGACTGATCGGCGTGGGCGTAGTTGGGGCTGCACAGGGAAATAATATGAATGTCGTCACGCTCCAGCATCGACTCGTAGGTGGGGGCAAACAGGTCCATGGAGCCGGGGAAGAGGTCCAGTCTGCGTACACTTGGCGCCCAGGCCGCCCGCACCTCTGCATCCGGATTCTCGTCAAACGCCTTGAAATGTTCCCGTCCCGCGTGTCCGATGCCAACGATCCCAACGCCCAGTTTTTGCATTTCAGAACCTCCGGGGCAGACCTCGGAATACAATTGCGATTCCGGTGAGCTTATTGTTGCGAAACGGAGCCCGGCTCAATATTCGACCTCGTCCAGCAGCGCGAGAAGATTGGATCCTTCGATGCGCGTCCGGTCCTCATCGGTGAGGAACGGCATTTTCGAAAACAGGTCGTACGTCTGTGGAAACGTCAGACAGTCCAGGCAGGGCGAATAGTCCGATGCCCATAGCAGACGACCAGCGCCGTAGGCATCCAGCAGCGCTTCAACGTAGGGCCAGGCCGCGTGATGCGGATAGTCGTGGCCCGGATCGGTCAGCGCGTAGAAGCCGCTAAGCTTGACCCGCGACTGGGGAAATTCCGCCAGCGCCAGGACGCTGGCCATCGCCTCTCTCGCACCGTCCGCGTCGGGCGCTTCCGCCTGCTTTGGAGGCAGGCCAAGATGGGACAGGACGAGACGCAACTCCGGATGTCGTGTAAGGACATTCTGCCAGGCGTTCCAGTCGTCGCCCTTGGAATTCACGCTCACGAGCCAGCGCCTGGAAACCAGCCACTGCCAGACCTCGTCCGATATGGCGAGGAGCGCGTCCACGCGTTCGGGCCCGAAAATATAAAAGCTCACCCCCACGAATCCGTCCGCCTGAAGTTGCGTCAGCGCTTCGATCGTAGGGGGCTCCGCTGCATCAAAATAGGCCGCGGGATACACCCAGTCGTACTCGGCCGCCATCCGCGTGAGATAGCGGGTGTTCTCCGCCGCCCATGGAACGTCCGCGTACCCGACGATCAGCGCGGCCTTCACCCCGTGGTCTTTCGCCAGGGAGGCGTAGACGACGGCTTCATCGACGGGCCGGCCCAGCCGTTTCATAAAGGAATCCTGGTAGCCTCCGTCGAACAGATGGATGTGCGCGTCGGCTCGTTCGGACATCGTTCGGTTCCTCCGTTTATTGTGGAATGCCTTAAGTCGTGAGGCGAAACCAACATGGATGAACAGGATGGACAGGATGAAAAATCAAGGGCACAAAGAGAATCCGAAGAAACCGCAAGGCGGGCGACTCCTTAGATAGCAACGAGAGCAAGATTCCTTCGATCCCCGACATCAAACAGCGCTATCAGCTATCGGTGATCAGCCAGAGGCCGGAATTAGAAAGCGAGACCCAAATTCAAAATTCACCTTTCCCCCAATTCCCTGCCTACGGCGTGTTCCTTGAAAAACCGGGTAGACGTAAGACGGGAGAGGGGAGAGATTGCCTGCCATGTAAGGTTTCTTCTCGTGCCGGAGGCAAGAAGGCATATAGTAGCGGGCACGGATTTCTTCTACCGGCTTCCCTCTACCTTCTTACCGCCTTTAGAAAAGTCGCCGCTGGGCGCGGGGCCTGCCTAATGCATGGCGCGAATTCCCTCACGGGACGGACCCGCTACGCTGGCCTGCCAACCCCGATGGATAACTTAAATCGGTGCGGGACGGAACAGCGCGCCCTGCTCTGGGAGTAATCCGGTATGGTATCTTATACGTAACCGGACTGTCTACCTGAGTGCGACCGATATGTCTTGCGGAGTCAGTCCGGAATTCGATCGCAACTACGTGGGCGCCAGATGCGATTTCTTGTGGGTTGGAATCTCAAGCCCGTAGCATCCAAGGCCCTGACCTGAGCCGCTCCCTGAGCCTGTCGAAGGGTCGGCGAAGGGTAGCGCATTGCGGGCATTTCGACAAGCTCAATGACCACGCTTCGATAGCCGATAAGGATGCCTGCGCGAGTTCGCACCTATAGGCCGGTCTTCCTGAACTGTTACTCCCATTGCAGTTCAACAGCCAGGAAGTCCTGGTCGCCGGGCATATCCACCGGCAACCGGACAATTTGCCCGTCGAAGTCGGCGGATCCCATCAGATCCTCGCCGGAATATATATCCACCAGCGTTTTTGGCGCCGACCCATCCGGAACCCGCATCTCCAGATTCGTCTCGTAGGCCAGCCCCAGGTAGTTGAAGATCAGACCGACGAGGCACCCATCTCCCAGACTCGGAAACAGTTCCATCGTCGGCACGTCCCGGCGGTCCCAGGGGCGCAGTTCTCCGTAGTCGTTTTTTGGTGGATACGGCCACAACCTCGCCGCGGGCGCTTCGGCCGACAGCCACGCCAGCGCGTTCCGCAAGAGTGACATCCCGCCCGTGGGCGCCCGTACGGCTCCGTGGTCTCCGGGTTCCACGTAGTTGAACAGGGGCGTTCCCGCCAGCCAGACCTCACGCCGTCCGTTGGTCTCGGCCGCTACGAGAGCGGGTCGCCCGTCCACTTCGGCGATCGTCTCCCCTTCGAGACCGGGTTCCAGGAACGCCGACCCCAGCATGATGGGCGTATCGATCCCCTTGAGCAGCGAGTGGCCGGAATCGAGCGGCTTTAACTCCGAGAGCCCTGTCTCGTCGCCGGAGGGGGGCGGATGCGCGCCTTCCCCGGACCAGTCGCCGGACGGCGTCCGCCCCACCCGGAGCAGCCCGTTGCCGCCGCGCGCGTGCGCTTCCAGTACGGAGCGCTGTTCACGCGTCAGGCAGTGGGTCTCCGGAAGGATGACCGGGCCGCTCAACGCCTCGCCGGCATCCGGAAGCCGCCGGTCGAAGACCCATCGCCAGGGCAGCCCAACCTGGTTCATCACGTCTGGCCATATTGCCAGGTACTCCCGCCCCCATCGCTTGTCGGGATACCCGTAGATTTCCGTCTGGGAGGGCTTGATCAACGTGGCGGCGCTGTAGGGCCGGGTTTTTTCAAAATAGGGAATCAGCCGCGAGGCGTCCTGCAGTCCGTCGTAGTAGCCCGGGATGATCTGGCAAAGATCGAACGTGTATGGGGAGATATTCTCCGCCCCCAGCGCAAACGGCACGGCACCGGCCATGAATCCGTCCCGGCGTGTCAACTCCAGGCTCCCCGAGGGCGGCATGAAACCCTGGGGATAGATGAACAGTGAACGCCCGATCGTCGCTCCGCCCAGCGCGCGCGTCGCCTCCGCCTGGATGCGGCGCATGGGGCGATAGGTAAAATGGGAATAGTGAATGTGGTGGTACGGGTCGGTGCACAGGACGTCCATGGCCTCCGCGTCGCGGGACAGGTCGATGCCGGACAGCCAGGGGTTTTCGTTGAAAGTCACCACCTTCGGCGAATGCTGGATGCCCACGACGACGTCCGGCCGCACCTTCTTGATTCCCTCGCGAAAAAAGGCGTGAACGGCGGACCAGGCCTCCATCCGGTGCTGCACCCACCGCCACCAGGACGGTGAAGCCCAGTCGACCTCCCTGGGAGGGGGTTCGCCGGTGTCGCGTTCGTATTCCGCGACGCAGTGGTCGCAATAGCAGCCCACATCTCCATTCGAGAACCCGATTTCGGCCTCGTCATTGAGATGGATTTCCCGAACCGCCGGCAGCCGGATCACCTTGTGAATCATGTCCACGTATTCGGCCTTGTTCTCGGGCTGGAACGGACAGAGCCACCGTGTCCTCACGATATTGTCGCTGTCCAACGCGGCGCCGCTGCCCCCGACGCAGACGAGGCTGCGTTCAGGATGGGTCCGAAGAAACGTCTCGCGATATTTCATGTATCCGGTAAACACGATCACGCCCAGCCCGAATTCGCCGGCCCATTCCGCCAGCCGGCAGACCTTTTCCCAGACGTATCCCTGCCCTGTCATCTTATCGTCTTCAGGCTTCAGCCCCAATCCAATGTCGGTAAATCCCTCCTCGCCGACCCACTTCACGTAGTCCCGGGAGAAGCTCGCCTCTTCAAAGTGCAGCATCGCCGTCCGTCGAATGGTCCTCTTCATCCTGTCCTCCCAGGGCTAGAGTGATGTCTTCTCAACGCGGACGGGTATGGCGCTGGTCCAGGCACGTCGCCCGAATTCGTCCTCCACGCACGCGAATACCCAGTCCCGCATGCGGTAGCCTTCAACGGTCAGGTCGACCTCGAACCGATTCGAAGGCGACGCCGACTGCAGACTGCGGACCCCGAACCCCTTCGACCGGATGTGACACGCCGTACACGGGCTGCATTCCACGACAACCGCGCCCCGAGCTTCGATGCGAAAGTCGCGAATCTCCGGTCCCTCGCTGGCGTACGTCCGCTGCGCGCGTATACCTTCCAGAATGCCCTCCACGCCCGGTCGCCGGACGAGTACGCCAGTCCACGTCCGCCCGGTCACGTCCGCGTCGTCCAGCACGATCGCATCGTCCACGCCGATCGCGGCCAGCCGGACGCCCGCGTTGAACAGCATCTGCCAGAGTTCCTCCGATCGCTCCTTGCCGTTGATCTGCCAGGTCAGCCGGTTGCTTACCTCCAGGCCGACCAGCCCGGACTTTGCCAGGGCATACGCTTTCTCCCAGGAGTAGTCGCTCCAGGCGGGGTGCGCCAGCACGGCCAGTCCGCCCTGCGCCTCGGTGTCCCGGACCAGGCGGGAGACGTCCTCCACCGTGCCGTCCAGCGGCTGAGGAAGATGCCGCATGCCCAGGCAGATAATATGGGTCAGGTCGTCGCCGCCGGGGCAGAACATCTCGGCGCCGGGAACGGTTACGAAGGCTTCCGTCGCTTCCGGCATCGGCGTGATGCTGAGGTAGTCCGTTGTCGCAAGGAAGTCGAATCCCAGGTTCATGTAGTGTTCGCAGACTTCGCGGGACTCGCCCATTTGCGCCACGTGGGAGTGCAGGCCGCCCCGAAGCCACCGGCCACCGCCTTCGAACTGGTTGTCGACCTCAATCCTCAGCCGGATGGGTCGCCGCTTGTCACGGCCGTCGATCTGGAATGTCGTCATCTCAGTGTCCTGTCCCATAAATACCTCACCATTCGGCCGTCGATTCATCCCGTCTCGCTTCGTTCCCCTCGCTCGCCGACCTTGCGCAGGTCGCCTGCGCTCTGGCGCCTTGCGAGTCGGGCGACTCGGCGGCCGAATTCAGGCAACTTATTTCCGGGACAGAACACCGGTTCCGTCCGTCGTGACCGGCACGCCGGTCAATATGAGAATGCCTTCCGAAGCGGTGCCGATCTCTCCGCACTGTCGTACCATCCCTGGGCAGCGTAATCGCTCATATGGAGATAGCATTTGATATTGACCTCCGACGCGCCTTCCCGGAATGTCAGCAGCCTGCTCATCGAGATGTTCTTCTTTCCGTGATATCGGGAAATCGCCGCCACGTTGACGAAAGTCACCCCCCACTTCAGCTCCACGTGGGTCCTCCCGCCGAGGGTGTCGTCCGGATTCGTATGGGTATGCCCCCCCAGCCAGAGGTCAATCGCCCCCGGATGCGCTTCGAGGTAGGACTCGAATGCGCCGGCATCCGGTGTTCCCCCAACGAAATAGAGGTAGGACGCGCCGATGGGCGCTCCGTTTTCGAACCGGCCGTGATATCCGCCGTCCACGCCCTCCCAGGGGCCGGATGCCACCGTTGTGTCCTTCAACATGTGGTGGTGCGCCGTCACAATGATCCTGTCCCGGTTAGCCTCTACTTTCTTCTTCCACCATTCAAACGTCTCCCGCGTCACCGCGCCGGCCGGGAACCCGCCTCTGGCGGCCCGCCCCACCGGCGGCCCGCCGTCGTTCCGGTCTCCCATCGCCAGAAACAGGATATTCCCAACCTGAAACGAGTACCGCTCCCAGGTCCCTTCGACCTGGTACGGCCGCCGGCCCGCGTGGACGTTGGAATACTCGGTATTTTCACCGGTGGGATCCACCCATTTCCGGAACCACCACTGGCACGGCTCGTCCGGTCCGCTGGCGTCGTGGTTGCCCACGATATTGTAGAAGTCTTCCCGCGGATGAAGCGTCGACGCGCTGTACTGCCGTACGACCTCTTCCCCTTCTTCGTCTCCAGGCGGCGCCTGGGACCCCGACAGGTCTCCAATGTCCAGCATGATGTCCCACTCGAACGGAGGTCCGCCCTCCGCGCCGCCCTTTTCCGCCTGCACGATCGCCTCGGCCAGGCTCCGGCGATTGCCCGCCGCCAGGTCCGTGCCCACGTGCGCGTCTCCTCCCGCCCACAGCCTGAACGTCTTTGCACGCACGTTCCGCCTCACTTCGCGGTATAGTTCGTTGTCAGGGGGCACGCATCTCGGTTTATGGCGAGCAACGCCAGCCTCGCCATGCCGTGCAGCAGGTCTCCCGGTACCATCTGGGACTCGTACCACTCGATACCCGCCGCGCCCCGTACAAGATCCCTATCCATATAATTCGGAATCAGCGTCCGGGCCAGCTCCAGTCCCCGTTCCAGCCAGTCGGTGTCACCGGTCAGGTCGTAGAGGTCCGCCAGCAACTCGACCGCGAGACCGGCGTCCATCGCGGGGACCGGGACACCCTCGGGGAAGGGGGTCGTGGAATGCCAGCGGCCCGCACCGTCCGCCCAGTCCAATAGCCGTTCATCCTCCGTGATCCTGTAGATGCACAGGGCGATCAGAGCCACGTAAGCCAGCGGCCAGTTTCCATAGATGCTTCCCCAGACGGGGTTCGTGTTCAAGATTTCATTCGTCCCACGCCGGCAGGCGGACACGAAGACGCCGGCGTCAGGATCGTGGGGGGCCGTCAGAAAACCGTCGATATACACGCCGGCGCGCTTCCGCATCCGGTCGATCAGCTCCTTCGCGCTTCCATCGAGCAGTTCAGCGGCTTCCAGCAGGCTGGCCGCAAGGGAAACCGTCTGGGCCGGGGTGTTCGCGTTGTGCATGGGCGCCGGCGCTTCGGGACCCCGAGTCGTGGACAGCAGCAGGCCGGCCGGGTCACGGTGAGCCCACCAGTAGTCCAGCATCGTCTCGATCTGCCTCAGAAAATCCGCGCGCGACGACTTCCGATGGGCAAACGACCAGTCCAGAATGTAGAACCCGCCGTGCCGCGGGAAATCCGAGGAGGCCGGTCCGCGTTCGAGGCGCTCTCTCCGCTCGATGTGGGCGTGGCGGATATATTCCCGAGGCGCCCCGTCCTTGTAGTGGTAGTCCAGCCCTTCGGCAAACCGCTCGACGCACGCGGGGTTGAAGGCATGCAGCTTTTCCCACAGCCAGACGGGCGCCTGCCGCAGATGGTCGTGCAGCGTGGTGCCGGGCTCCTTATCCGGAAGGGCCAGCCGGTGGCTGTCGCCCACACGGTCCTCCTCAAGATGCCAGTACGCGTGCTCGCCCCACGGGAACAGGCCGGTAACCGTATCGGTGCAATGGGTCGCGAACCGGCGCAGGTACCGGTCGGCCGCTTCCCGGTACCCGTCACGGTCCAGGGCGTACATGATCTTGAGCAGGTGCTGGTCGTGCATAAGATTGCTGCCCAGAAAAGCGCGGTCGCCCATACGCTGTCCGTGGATCGGCGGGGGCAGTTTCGTCAACATCCGGTGCGTTTCCAGATCCAGCAATGACGGAAACAGACCGCCGTAGGGTTTTCCCGCCTCGACCAGCACGTCGATCGAATCGCAGACCTTGTTCAGAATGGCTTCAGGCGTCATGGGGCATTCCCATCCGTTCGTCCGGACCGCCGGGTTGAACCTACGCGGACGTTTGGGTATATTTCCCTCGCAGGGGTCGTGATGCGTCGTGTCAGTGGCGTCCGGACCGGCATGACAGATGTCCCGTCCAGCAGGGAGGAAATCATGTCTGACGAACCCGATAGAATCCGTGTAACGCCGGAAGCGGGCGTTGCCGTGAACTGCGGTGCGAAGTCCACCGGGGAACGTACCGACGGTTGGAATCGGCTGTGGATTGCGCTGTTGGCTTCACTGTCTACCTTGTTGTTCGCGACGTCATGCGGGCAGAACGGCCCGTTCGAACCGGTGAGCGCAGATGAAGAAGAACGAATCAGGACGACGATGGACGGGCGGTCGTTTCGTCAGTTCCAGCCTTCCAGGGACGCGAGTCCGAGAAAGGGCGTCATCCTCGATTTTACCGGCGGGTTCAACCTCTGGGCCCAGTATGCCAGGGACGCACACGCCATAAACGAATGGGAGGTCCGGGCGAAAGACTATCGAATTGAAGGGTCAGGAAACGGATCGGAGTACAGGATTTCCTTCGTCGCGCCGAATTCGGCGCAGTCATTCCCGGATAAGTGCGAGAACTGTATTCAGACATCGGGCGTTTCCATTTCGATCCGGGACCTCTTCGACGGCGGGAAGATATCGTTCAAGGTAAACGACCCGAACGGTAATCTGCCCTTGCCGTTTCCGGTTTTCAAGTCCTGGACGAAGTTCAGCGAAGACGAGTATTTCGATTAGGCGATGCGCCGGCCAGGATCCAATCACTATAATCGCGGCTGCTTGAAAACCCACACCTTTTCGCGATCGGTTACCAGGTACTCGTCTTGTCCGTCTCCGTCGACGTCTCCGATGGTCGAATTGTGGCACGTCCCGAAATAACGGCCCCCGGCCGGAAATGACTCGAGACCGAATTTCTGAAACCGGTCGTGGAAGTTCTCCCTGGCTTTCAGCTTTGCGAGTTCCCTGCCCGTGGGGTCCACCCACACCACGCGATGTTCGGCGTCGGATTGGGCCGGCCACTCCAGGCGCATCAGGCTGTCCCCGCCCAGATCGGTCGCCCACGAAATGACCGAGTAATAGCCCATCGTCCGGTGACGCGACAGTTCGCGGCCGCCTGCGTTGACGATCGCGGCCTCCCTTTCCTCGGGGCGGCCCATTGCCTTGTCCACAAAGGCCAGTTGAAGCCCCGGTTCGTCCTTGAAGAATCTTCCCGGCAGGATGTTCTGGCAATGGTGCATCGGAACGGTGAACCGCACGGTTCCATCCGAATTGTGTACGACCGCGTCGTGCCCGTCGTGGGCGAGGGCGAATTCGAACCGTCCGTCGTCGTCGATATCGGCAATCACGGAATCGTCAAGGTGATCGTTTTCGGACATGGGGGGATGGGACCACAGGGGACTGCCGTCATGATCGAACAGGCTGAAGCCGACCAGGAGTTCGTCCAGCCCGTCGCCGTCCACGTCAGCGTAGTTGCCGCCATGCCCGGCGCCGTCGACCTCGATTTCCCAGACGACGTTGAAATTGTGGTCCAGCAGGAGGGAGGGATTCCCGTAGCCATGGGTGGCCGAGGTGGTCACGCTCTTCGTGAAGATGTGGAACCGGCCTGAGCGATCGGTCCGGACCGCGCGGGCGAAATAGAACCCGGAATGGGGCAGACTGTGCCGGCTGCACAACTCGCCCGTGGCCCCTTTGTACACCATCAGTTCAGATTTGTGGATGAGCATGATCTCGACCTGACCGTCCCCGTCCAGGTCCACCACCTGGCAGAAGTTGCTGCCGTTCCATGAAAACGGCCGTTCGAGCGCCCACGGCTCTCCCACCTGCCAGAGAACCCGTCCCTCCCCGTCCGTAAGCGTCAGGCAGAAAAGCTCCTGTTCTTCCACACCGGTCTTGTACCCCTGCACGTCCGGAAATCGCGGATCGAATGCCTCGTTGGCGTGCGCGCCCGCATTCTGAATAAACAGGACTTCGTTCCTTCCATCGCCGTTGAAGTCACGGACGGTGAGTGCCGGACACCCCCATGGGCGCACGTCCCAGACAGCGGCGGGATCGACGGTTTTCATTACAGATGTACTCCTCAGGACAGGGGAAAGTCGACGCGCGTGTTGCCGGCGTGGTGCGATTTCAGGATGCCCAGGATGACCTCCAGCGACTTTCTCGCCTCCCTCGCGGGAGACACCGGGTCTCCGCCGTGTTCCAGCAGATGCACCAGTTCCGCCACCAGGGCGCCCTTGGAGTGCATCATGTAGTGCTCCGTGACGATCTCGGAAGTCTCGAAGGTGCCGCCGCGGATCAGTCTCGCGGACGTATCGGTGGCTTCCACCCGCCCGTCCTCGCACGTCATGACGAACCGCCAGCCGGAAAACGCGGTCTTGAAGGAGTTGTAAAAAGCCCTTACGCCGTTTCCGAACCGGATGTAAGCCGAGGCGTAGGGATCGCTCGCGGAGTCCTTCCCTCCGCCGCCCCGATATTCCGTGAAATGTTCGAACCCGTCCTCCAGATCCGCCACCAGCCAGAGCGGGTCTCCGTCGGCGAGAAAGCAGACCGTATCCAGGGCGTGCGTCCCGTTGCGGAACAGCATCGAGCGCGGACCGAACATCTCGCACCCGACGGTGCGGAGCGGTCCGATCTCGCCGCTGCGGAGGATCTCGCGCGCCTTGAGGTATTGCGGGTACCACCGCCGGGAGTGGTCCACGGAAAGAACGGTCCCGTTCGCTTCGGTTGCCGCAATCATCCTGTCGGCGTCTTCGAGCGTGGTTGCAAGCGGTTTTTCGCAGAGAATCGCGGCCGTACCGCGCTCGGCCGCGTCCACCACGATATCGGCGTGGCGGTGGTCGGACGTCGCAACGCTCACCAGATCGGGGTTTTCGGCTTCCAGCATCTCCCGATAATCCAGATAGTAGCGCATTTCGGGCCACACGTCTTTCCAACTCTCCCGGAAACCGTCCAGCGCCTCCTCGCGGAGGTCGCAGACAGCGGTCAGCCGAGTCTGCGGAGTACGGTAATAGGCCGAGGCGTGCGACATGGGCATGGCGCCGTATAAAGGCAGACCCTCGGCTTCAGCAGGACGCCTGGCCCCGATACCCGTCAGACCCACGATAACCGCGCTGTATTCACGTTCGGACATACGTATCCCCCATTGAGTCAGTTGAGACGGACTTCAGCGAGAAAGTTGGATTGGGCTCACACCGTTATGTATTCCGACGGCGTACTCGGGACGCCGCTGGCATCCACCGCCACGACCCGATAGGACATCCCCTTCTCCACATCGTTCAACGGCCAGCGGGCTTCGCCAACGGCACCGAGCAGATTCTCATCCGTCGCGGAGAATCCGCCGGGCTCCGGGGACCCGTGAACCCGATAGCGCACCGCCGGGTTCCCGCCTGGATTCGCGGACCACGCCAATGATCGCTTTCCGCCGCGGCCCTCCACCCTGAGGTCCGCCGGCAGACTCGGACCGTGGGGCACGAAGGACCGCACTTCGCTCCAGTCTCCCCACACGCCCCTTTCGTTCCGGGCCCGCACGCGCCAGTAATAGACTTCATCGGGATTCAGGAGATTCGGAAACTCCGCCTGCCATTTCGTCCCGCCCGCGTATGCGGTCCTTCCCACGTAGCGGTTGAACGCGGGGCATACGCACCATCTGAAATCAGCGTACCGGCTGACCTGGACGTGGTAATCGTCCACCTTTCCGGTACCCCCTCGCGGGCGCTTCCAGCGGAATTCGAAATCCAGACAGTCGACGTCCGACTCATCCTGAGGGTATACCAGCCCGGGCGCGCCCGGCGGGCGGATGGATCGCTCCTCCCGCCATCCGTACGTCACCCGCACGTTTCTGTGCCCCGGGGTGTCGTCCCGGTATGCGATCGTATTTTCGCCACAGAACAGCGAAGGAAGGGACCGCGTGGCGCACTGGATATCCGTATCGAAACGGATTGCGTCCAGGCCCACCCCGTGAGGCCGGGACCCCGCCCACATGGCCACCTTGATATAGTATTGATAACACGGCCCCATCCGCCATCCGAGGTCTTTTTCGCCGCGCCAGTCGTTCAGCGCGGGATTCAGGTACCAGTCCAGGTCCACGCTGGCGTCCAGCCGCCGTCCGATGGCGACCCACACGGACCGCCACTCCTCTCCGTCCTTGGAAAGCAGCACTTCCAGGCCGTCTTCCTGCGTGTCGCATCGACACCGGATACCCACCCGCGCCCCGGCAATCGCGTAGGGCGACGCCACCCGCCACACCACCTCCGATACCTCGCCCTGCTTCTCCGGATGCAGCGCGACGCGTCTGCCGGACGTTTCCTGTGCGACGTTACGCGCCGATTCTGTCCCGTTCAATGCGAGCGGGCTGCGCAGATCGGGCCGGTAGGCCAGCTTCCCGTTGGAATAGCGAACGGTCGGATAGAGGCGCCGCCCCCGGATCACGTTCTTTCCGACGTTGTCCCAGTAGCGGACGAGTTTCTCGCCTGGTCGCAGCCGCAATGCCATGGTCCGTGCAGTCGGGAATTCCCCGGGCGTCTGATTTATCTTTCCCGCGGCGTCCATCCAGGCGCCGCCCTTGTTGGGCGGATAGACGTACTGGCCTTCCCGGAAGGGCGTATAGTAATAGTCCTTCTCGGGCAGGTCTCGCCCGCACAGGCCCAGGTTGCGGTGGGAGCGGCGCAGCAGGTCGATATCCCGCGCCAGGTCCCCGGAGCCGGCAACCGTGGTGTTGTCGCGATTCAGAAAGAACACCATCAGGTCCGTATCCAGAAAATGCCACGCGCCGTCCGCGAACGCCTCGAAGATATCGTGTCCGCAGCTGCGCCCGCGACCGTAACCATCGATGGTCCCGCCCAGCCAGATTTCCCGGCTCTTCACGCCCATCTGCTCCGCCAGGCGCCGGCTGGTGATGGCGTTGGCCACGCAGCCCTCGAAGCCGTAGACGTTGAAGAGCCTGACCGGGTCGCTGGTCTGGTCGAACCAGGACAATCCGATCCGGCTGTCGTAGAGTTCGTCAACCACGAATTTCCAGACCGCCATCATCTTGTCCTGGTCGCTCACGCTGCCCCCTCCGGCGATGCCCGCGATTTCTTCCGTCATTGTCTCCACGGACCACCAGTCCCGCCGGCCGTTGGCCACCACCCACGGGTTCACCACGTCCGTCTCTCCCCGGTTCTCGATGACGACGTATTGGTTCGGTTCGAAGATCTGGTCGTACGGCGGCATGCTCGAATTCGGACCGGGACAGTAGACTTCCGGGCCCACGGTGACCGAATTGGATTCATCCAGGTAACCGCCCATCGATATCGTGAATTCCTCGCGGGTTTCCGACAGCTCGAAACGCTTTTCCTTCTGCGCACGGGGCACCGCGACGCGAATCGGGGTCCCGCCTTTTATGCTGCCGGCATCCGGATACAGGCTGGGCGCCCGCCACTCCATCGCCTGATAGAAATAGGTCCTGCCCGGCTCCAGGTTAATCGTATCGTCGTACGTCTCCTCGAACGCCACCCCGACTTCTTCATAGGGGCCGGACGCCCGTCGCGAACGGTATATCCGGGCTCCGGGGAGACCCGCGAGATCCACCCCCAACCGTACGCGGTTCGCCGCGATCTGCAAAACCCTCAGTTTCAACATTGCTTTCCTCCGTGTCATGCTTCACGCGCCAGTCAGGTCGACGCGGGTTCGTCGCCGTCCGCGTTCTCCCGCTTTGCGATCCGCTCAATCTGCGGCTGAAGGTAGGACATCACGGCGGCGAACACGACCAGGCCCCACCCGATGGAAAGGACGAGGTGGCCGGCGACCAGCGCCCGCGCCGAAAGGGACTGAGGAACGATTTCCGAGTAGTCCCTTGCCAGAGAGGTAAAGAAAGAGAACGCAATCCAGTCGACGATACCGGATGCGGCGCCGTCCCCCGAGAACGCGTCCTGGCTGAAACGTCCCAGCATGCCGTAGAAGCCGGCGAACAGGACGATGAGCGTCAGGTACCCGATGGCAAAGCTCCCGATGGGCACCCACATCACCCTCAGGTACTCGGTGAGTTGCCTGTAAACCCGGAGCCGGGGCTGAATCCACATCGCGGCAGCCCGTCCAGCCAGGAACGCGGCGATCGGTACGATGATCATGAAAACGACGATAGAGACTGTAGCGAGCTGAGTGGGACTTATCGGAACGCCGTGAATCCTTACGGACGAGCCCCTTGCCAATTCGCTCGCAACAAGGAAGCCAACCAGAGCCCACATCGCCACGGAACCAAGTATCAGCAACACCGGCGGACGGAAAGGACGCCTGGCGGCGATTTGCCCGTACGAGCCAACGATCAGGGCTGTGGGCGGCATGACCATGAGAGAGGATATCAATCCGGCCCGACCGAGTCCGGGCAGCAGACCCAGTCCGAGAAGGACGGACATCGTCAGGGACTCGAGGACGGCGCGCCGGTATCCGTGCCGGACCGTGGGCGAGATGCCGTCGACCAGACCCACGGCGAGCGCGACGACCGGCGGAACGATGAAGAGTGTGCCGTCCTGGGGAATGATGCCTGCCAGAAGCGCCGTGATGAGCCCAGCCACCGTACCGATCAGGATGCCAGTGGACAGACCGGCGCGATGGCCCATGCGCAGGCCGATGCCGATGCCGAACGCGAGCCCGGAACCCGCCCCCATGAGGACGTCCTTGTGCACGCCGGTGATCGCGTAACCGAACGGTACGACGACGACGGCGACGCCGGCGGCTATCCTTGCGCAGAGCCAGGCCAACCGGCCAAAAGTCCGTAACGAAAGACGCCCCCCTGGAAGTTCAAATATCGGCACCGCAGAACGCTCCTGAATCGCCGGTTTCTTGTCTGGTGTTCTGAAAATACATCTCTGACGCCACCGGACGCGCTGAATTCGGATTTGTAGGGGCAATCCGTGTGGTTGCCCGCGTGTCAATAGGGACATTGGTGGTGTCCCGACGCATTTACTTAACAGCAACCGCACTCAGGGCCAGTTCGATAAACTGCACGATGGGGTACAGGATCATCCCCTCGTGAACGGCGTATTCCAGGGGGCGCACGGCCCACGTCTCCACGCGGAACCTGTCTCCGATTTCGGGGATTCTGTCCAGGCGCAGTTCGAAACCCGGAATGCCGGGGATGTTCTGACCCAGAGAATACGGGCCGTCATAGACCACGTTTCCGTGGGTGAGGTCCCGTACCACGTACCGGTTCGAAGCGACCCGTTCGATGATGAACTCCGCGTCGATCGCCTCGTGGGCCTGTTGTATATTCCTGACGGTGGCCTCTAACGGCCTTATGGACGCCATTCCCCGATTGTGCAGCGATTCGGCCCGCATCCGCGACACGGAATACCGGTCCGTGTGCCACCCGGGGATCCCGTCGCCGTCGTGGTCGCTCATATTGGCGACCATCCGGTCGAAGTGGTCCACGATCTTATCCAGCCACCGCGTGTTCCGGGTCGACCGGTACATCTTGACGTAGGCGTTCAGCAGATAGCTTTCACCCCACGCCAGCGTAGCCAAACTCGCGCTCTCGGAATACCCCTTTCCCGCGTTTCTGGAGACGTCGTAGCCCACGAACTGCTTCGCCAGGGCTTCCGGGTCGAACCCGGCGACCTGCGCCGGCGTTTCCCGTTCTGAGAAAAGCGCAACGAAGCCAATCGCTGCGACCAAGGCGGATCCAACGCGATGATTCATCTCCATTCTCGTCGGTTACCCGTAAGACAAACTCCCGAAACGGGAATTTGCCCGCGAAGCGGGACCTTGCCGTTCCTTTCACGCGCGGTCGCTCCCTCAACCTCCGTACTGAAAGCGGATTTCGCGTTCCTCGCTCCTGCCGCTGACGAGGTCCTTGATTTCGACTTCAAGCACGTTCACGCCGTGTTTGACCTTGTCGAGGTCGATTTCCAGGTAACTCTGTTCGTTCGGTTCGGTACCGTCATGTTCGTACGAAATCGAGACCGAGGGTCTCTTGTTCTTGAACAGTGAGCGGAGACCGGACGCCACGGATCCGAGCGCGCCGCGGATGGGTTTCGAAACGTACCGCACAACGTACTTGACCTTGAAACGGGTCTGGCCGAAGCGATTCTTCTTCAGGTTGTAGATCTCGTAGTATGCATATACCTGCTGGGCACCCCGATAGTTCCGCGTCGGCATGGGCACAACCCACACTTCTCCCTTTTTAAATCGCTTCTGCAGCTTCGTTTCGCCAATTGTGGCGGCGAGTTGAATATCGCTGATCCGAAGCCGGTCATCGGGATACTCCTTCACGTCCACCGTCTGCCGGTATATGCCGTTATGGCCGGAAAGCAGGTCTTTGATCTGAACCTGAAGGTCGTATTTCCCGGGCGGGACCTGGAGTTTGAGCAGTTCCGGCATAAACGCTTTCTGTGCGCCACTGAAATCGCTCGCGACCCTGTAGGCGCGACTGGAAGACGTACGATGGATAACGCTGTAATCCGCCGGGGCCAGTGCGAGCGCGCACTTGACCTGGATGTACGACACATCGCGTCTCTGTCCGACCTGCACCTGTGCGGCCGGTATCCCGTAGTAGACTTCCAGCGTGGTCCCACCCTCCGGAGCTCGGAAACTGGCGAGATCGAAGTAAAAATCCAGCGGGGGATGGTGAAACCTGGGGCGATAGACGTCGGGCATGCGGGAGACCGCGTTACGAAAAACGACGCGCGGGGCGTATTCGGTGAATCGGGCCAGCCGTGACACGTCCGTGTCGAGCGATGGAGGCGGAATGGGCGCGAAGTCGAACGCTCCGGTTCCCCGTTCGTCAGTAAACGTGATTTCCATGCCGTTTCCGATACCCGTGTACGTCCAGGTTTCCCAGGGCACCGTGCCGACCTCGTTGTCCAGAGTGATCGGGGCGTACCCGCCGAAATTAAGCCGGGTATTCAGATCCCCGAACTCGTCGAAGCGGCTGTTTTCCCTGATCGCCGCCATTGGATCCTGTTCTTTTTCCGCCAGTGCGGAAACCTGGGAGGCGTCAATGCCGACGTCGTCGTCAGCGGTTGTCGCGCCGGCTGCGTCGGGGGTGACCCGCTGGTCGAAGAGCGTGGCCTCCAGATGGCTGCGATTCGCCCTGACCGGAAACACGGGTCCTGTAAACGTCAACAGCGCGGCTTCGTCGCCGTAGAGCGCCACCGCCATCCGGTCCCGTACGGCCTGGACCTTCGGATTCTGCACGAATTGCCTGCGCGTGGATCGGGACCGGTAATCCGGCTGTCCGTAGCGTATGTAGACCTCCCCTCTCTTGTCCCAGGGGCTGGCGGCGGCGGCGAAGAAGGTCCGGGCGTACCAGACCCGGCGATAGTGCTCGATGACCCGTTCGTTGATCGCCGTCAGGATGTCGGAGTCCCTCTTCAGCCAGAACCTGTTGAGGAAGGTCACCCTTTCCTCCTCCGTGGCGGCCCGGTACGCTTCGAGTTCCTCCGCGGAGGCGACCAGTGAGATATCGTTAAAGAGTTCGCGCTCCGGGGGGTCCAGCGTCTGCAGATATCGCTCGAAGAGCTCCAGGGACCGTCCGAACCGTTCCAGGTAGAAGTGCGCCTGCGCGGCCAGTGGGAGCAGCCGGTTTTCCGACGGGTGCGTTTCAATAAAGGGCGTTATGTGTTCGTCGATTTTGTCAAACTGCCCGAGTTGGACCAGCGAGAGTCCGAATTCGTAGCGTCCTTCGGGGTTGTCGGGTTCCAGTTCGATGTAGGTCGTGTAATAGCCCAGGGCCTTTTCGTGGTCTTCTTCAAACCGTCCATAGGCCTCCCCCAGGAGCCGGTATGCCGGCCCGTAAGCCGCGTTGATCTCGATGGCGGACCTCGCTTCACCCACGGCCTGGCGAAAATTGAAAAACGCCTCCAGGCCCCTTCCCGAGTTTCGTAATCTGGCGAGCCCGAGCCCCACGTAGGTGCCCGGAAGGTCCGAATCGAGCTTCTTCGCCGATTCGAACGCAATGATGGCGGATTCGAAATCTTCCGCTTTCAACAGGGCGTACCCCTGTCGCGTCAGGAGATTGACGTCGTCCGGAAACGCTTCGACAAGCCGGCCGAGAATTTCGGCGGCTTCCCTGTAAGCGCCCGAATGCACGTGCCGTTCGGCGGCGGATTCCAGCGAGTCACGCGCGGCCGGACGAACGGTGGGACGGGACTCCTCAGCCGCAGGTGTCTCAGACGCCAGGGCAACAGCGAGAACCCACAACCAGACGCACAGTCGGCCCGGACGGCAGGGGCTGCAACGACGGATTTGGTTTTTCATAGCCTTGCTCCGCGAACCGGTATCTTGTTTGGACGTTTCGTAAACAATGTTGACCGTTCCATGGAAAACTATCCAACCTGCCGTTCCGGGTCAACAGTTCACAGTCACACCAACGCCGGTCGGTCTTCTCGACGGGGCATCCGTATGTACGGTACCGTGAACCTTATGACGTCTGTTATTCGCACTAAACTTTGGGCCGGAGGCGACGCGTGTCAAGCGAAAAGCGTTCACGCCGGCTCCCCTTTCGAAATCCCTTGACCCGTGCCGCCGCGCAAGCTATTTAATGGCACTGCAGTCAAAGCGACGACTTACGGCGAAGGAGACCTGCATGCGCATTGAAGAACTGGACACGCCTGTCCTTGTCATCAACCTGGACGCACTTGAAGAAAACCTGAAGCGATACCACGGCTACTTCGAAGAACACGGCATCGGATTCCGTCCCCACATCAAGACCCACAAGAACCTGGCCGTCGCACAGATGCAACTGAATCACGGCGCAATCGGCCTCACCTGCCAGAAACTCGGCGAAGCGGAAGTCCTGGCGGCGGGTGGCATCCACACCGACCTGCTGATTCCCTACAACATCATGGGCGCCCGGAAACTCGAACGGCTTACGGCCCTGGCGAAACGACTGCCGATAACACTCGCCCCGGACTCCGAATTCACCGTCAGAGGACTCTCCCGTGCCGCCGCTTCCGAGGGTGTTTCCATCGGCATTCTGATCGAAGTGGAAATGGGGTTCGAACGCACGGGCGTTCCCACGCCTCGGGAGGCCGCCGAGCTGGCGAAACTCGTCCACGATCTTCCCGGCCTGGAACTCAGGGGATTCATGGGCTTTCCCACGCCGCCCGATTCCAGACCGCTCATACAGGAAACCATCGACCTGTTCGACAGGGCCGGCCTGCCTCGCGACGTCGTGAGCGGCGGCGGCACCCCCCATGCGCTGGACGCTCACAAGATCCCCGAACTCACCGAGTACCGCGCCGGCGAATACCCCGTAGGCGGCGCCATGCACCTGGCCGAAGGCCGGCACACCGTGGATCAGTGCGCGCTCCGCGTGATCACGACCGTCGTGAGCAGGCCTACCGGGGACCGCATGTTCCTGGATGCGGGAAGCAAGTCGTTAAGCGCATCCATCTACAAGACGGAACGGGGAGACAGCATGGGACATATCGTCGAATACCCCGACGCGCTCATCGGAGTCGCGTCCGAAGAGCACGGCCACGTGGACATCTCCCAATGCGCGGTCAAACCGGAGATCGGCGAGCGAGTGCAGGTGCTTCCGGTTCACCCCTGTCCGTGCGTCAACGAACACGACGTCATGGTCGCCACCCGCAACGGAATGGTCGAAGCGACGTGGCCGGTACACGCGCGCGGCCGGATCCGCTGAATGGCGTAAGCCTCAGTCCGAAAAAAGGCAACGGTAAGACTGGCCTCAAAAGCGCGAGAATACGAGAATACGAGTGAACGAGAAAACCAGAAGACGAATGACGTATTCCCGCTTTTTCGTAGATTCGTCAATTCGTAGATTCGTCAATTCGTAGTTTCGTAAAGCGAGAATACGAGAGTACGAAATACGCGAAATTGACGGTGTTGACAGTGATCCGCAATCGGGAACCAATCGCAACCTGGTTTTCGTTATCCGGGTCAGACCCGTACAAAATTGCCATTTGAAGCCACTTTTCGAACGTCATCTCTGAGAATCCCATGGTTTCTGGACAGCGGTGACCTGAACCCTTACATAACAGCCCGTTGAAAAAACCGATCCGGGCTACGGTCGGCCCTTGCGGTCGAAAACCTGCGTTGCGCTCCCTCGCCGAATCGCTGGATGGGACTCGGTTGCGCGCCTTGTCTTCGGCCACAATGGCTCGGCTTCGCCTGCAGAGCGACTTTATCAACGGACTGATAAGGACGTGCCTGCCATGTTCACGTACAGGACAATCAGGAAGTTGCTATTTCTCGCCGTTTTGTTGCTCGTCTTCGCACCATCGGACTTTTCCGGTCGCAACGCGATGGCCGTCGTGTCTCTTGATCTGATCTCCGAAAACGGAGATGGGAGTCGTGCTTGTCAGGCTGATTTTGACAACAATGGTATCGTTGAATTCGCGGATTTTCTTTCCTTTGTCGCAGTGTTTAACACCTCTTCGGGCGATGCCAATTTCAACGCGCTGATGGATATAGACGGCAATGACGCGATCGGCTTTCGTGATTTTGTGCTCTTTGCCGAAGTGTTCGGCACGACCTGCGAGCCGCCGTCGCCGGTCGTGGCCAGTGTTACGGTAAGTCCATCGTCCGTATCAATCGAAGAGGGCGGGACCCACCAGTTCAGCGCCACCGCCTATGGCTCGGACGACACGATGATATCCGGCAAGACCTTCACCTGGACGAGCAGCAGCACCTCGGTGGCGACCATCGACTCGTCCGGGTTGGCAACGGGGGTGGACGCCGGTTCCACGACGATCACGGCGACCGTGGACGGCGTATCCGGCACGGCGACGCTGACCGTGACCGAGCCGCCGCCGGTTGTGGCCCGTGTCACGTTGAGTCCATCGTCCGTATCAATCGAAGAGGGCGGGACCCAGCAGTTCAGCGCCACCGCCTTTGACTCGGACAACACGATGATATCCGGCAAGACGTTCACGTGGACGAGCAGCAGCGCCTCGGTGGCCACCATCAACTCGTCCGGGTTGGCAACGGGCGAGGACGCCGGTTCCACAACGATCAGGGCGACGGTGGACGGCGTATCCGGCACGGCGACGTTGACCGTGACCGAGCCGCCGCCGGTTGTGGCCCGTGTCACGTTGAGTCCATCGTCCGTATCAATCGAAGAGGGCGGGACCCAGCAGTTCAGCGCCACCGCCTTTGACTCGGACAACACGATGATATCCGGCAAGACGTTCGCCTGGTCGAGCAGCCGCACCTCGGTAGCCACCATCAACGCGTCCGGGTTGGCAACGGGGGTGGACGCCGGTTCCACGACGATCAGGGCGACGGTGGACGGCGTATCCGGCACGGCGACGCTGACCGTGACCGAGTCGCCACCGGTCGTGGACCGTGTAACGGTAAGTCCATCGTCCGTATCAATCAAAGAGGGCGGGACCCAGCAGTTCAGCGCCACCGCCTTTGACTCGGACAACACGATGATATCTGGCAAGACCTTTGTCTGGTCGAGCAGCCGCACCTCGGTAGCCACCATCAACTCATCCGGGTTGGCAACGGGGGTGGACGCCGGTTCCACGACGATCACGGCGACCGTGGGCGGCGTATCCGGCACGGCGACGCTGACCGTGACCGAGCCGCCGCCGGTTGTGGCCCGTGTCGCGGTGAGTCCATCGTCCGTATCAATCGAAGAGGGCGGTACCCAGCGGTTCAGCGCCACCGCCTATGACTCGGACAACACGAAGATATCCGGCAAGACGTTCACGTGGACGAGCAGCAGCGCCTCGGTGGCCACCATCAACTCATCCGGGTTGGCAACGGGGGTGGACGCCGGTTCCACGACGATCAGGGCGACGGTGGACGGCGTATCCGGCACGGCGACGCTGACCGTGACCGAGTCGCCACCGGTTGTGGACCGTGTAACGGTAAGTCCATCGTCCGTATCAATCGAAGAGGGCGGGACCCAGCGGTTCAGCGCCACCGCCTATGACTCGGACAACACGAAGATATCCGGCAAGACGTTCACGTGGACGAGCAGCAGCGCCTCGGTGGCCACCATCAACTCATCCGGGTTGGCAACGGGGGTGGACGCCGGTTCCACGACGATCAGGGCGACGGTGGACGGAAAATCCGGCACGGCGACGCTGACCGTGACCGAGTCGCCACCGGTTGTGGCCCGTGTCGCGGTGAGTCCATCGTCCGTATCAATCGAAGAGGGCGGGACCCAGCGGTTCAGCGCCACCGCCTATGACTCGGACAACACGATGATATCCGGCAAGACGTTCACGTGGACGAGCAGCAGCGCCTCGGTGGCCACCATCAACTCATCCGGGTTGGCAACGGGGGTGGACGCCGGTTCCACGACGATCAGGGCGACCGTGGACGGCGTATCCGGCACGGCGACGCTGACCGTGACCGAGCCGCCGCCGGTTGTGGCCCGTGTCACGTTGAGTCCATCGTCCGTATCAATCGAAGAGGGCGGGACCCAGCAGTTCAGCGCCACCGCCTTTGACTCGGACAACACGATGATATCCGGCAAGACGTTCGCCTGGTCGAGCAGCCGCACCTCGGTAGCCACCATCAACGCGTCCGGGTTGGCAACGGGGGTGGACGCCGGTTCCACGACGATCAGGGCGACGGTGGACGGCGTATCCGGCACGGCGACGCTGACCGTGACCGAGCCGCCGCCGGTTGTGGACCGTGTCGCGGTGAGTCCATCGTCCGTATCAATCGAAGAGGGCGGTACCCAGCGGTTCAGCGCCACCGCCTTTGACTCGGACAACACGATGATATCCGGCAAGACCTTTGTCTGGACGAGCAGCAGCGCCTCGGTGGCCACCATCAACTCATCCGGGTTGGCAACGGGGGTGGACGCCGGTTCCACAACGATCAGGGCGACGGTGGATGGCGTATCCGGCACGGCGACGCTGACCGTGACCGAATCGCCGCCGGTTGTGGACCGTGTCGCGGTGAGTCCATCGTCCGTATCAATCGAAGAGGGCGGTACCCAGCGGTTCAGCGCCACCGCCTTTGACTCGGACAACACGATGATATCCGGCAAGACGTTCGCCTGGTCGAGCAGCCGCACCTCGGTAGCCACCATCAACGCGTCCGGGTTGGCAACGGGCGTGGATGCCGGTTCCACGACGATCAGGGCGACGGTGGACGGAAAATCCGGCACGGCGACGCTGACCGTGACCGAGCCGCCGCCGGTTGTGGACCGTGTAACGGTAAGTCCATCGTCCGTATCAATCGAAGAGGGCGGGACCCAGCAGTTCAGCGCCACCGCCTTTGACTCGGACAACACGATGATATCCGGCAAGACGTTCACATGGACGAGCGGCAGCGCCTCGGTGGCCACCATCAACTCATCCGGGTTGGCAACGGGCGTGGACGCCGGTTCCACAACGATCACGGCGACCGTGGACGGCAAATCCGGCACGGCGACGCTGACCGTAACGGAACCACTGCGAAGCCGTACCGGTACGATTAGTGGACGAAACAACTATTCATCGGGTGGATCCGTGACGCTACGCGAGACTTCCGACGGGAAGCTCAGACTCAGCATTACCGGACTGTCAACGCCGAGCGGGGCGCCGGATGTGTTTGTTGCTCTTTACACCAGCAACAACATTAACTGGCCCAAAGGTGGTTCTTTACCTGCCGGCGCCAGGGGATTTGGTGAAGTGTCACGGCAGTCGGGGAATAAGGCATGGACGTTTACTCCTGCCAGTGGAAAGAATATCGACTCATGGAGCCACCTCATTCTTCATTGCAGGCTGATCAACAGCGAAGTCGGAAGCGCTTCATTGGGCAATTGATAAGAAGCTGTCTTAAAATTACCGGTGAGTTCCAGAGCGCGAGCGAAAAAGTGGCGGTTAAGAGGCGCGAGGGGCGCGCAACGCCGACGGGCAAATCCGCCTATGACAGGCGAGCAAGCGCAGCCTCGATCTCGTAAGACGGGTGGGTTTGACCAACGCCGACCGGCGCTCTTGCAGCCGCGCGAAGACCGCTGGGAATTTTAAGACAGCTTCTAAGCAAAGGAGAATTAAGTGAACGGGTTTGTTCTTGCCGCGTTGTTCACGGGCGTGATGATATTGGATTCCTCCATCGCCCACGCAGGCGGATGGACGCAGCCGAAGGGTAGGGGGTACTTCAAACTCAGCCAGCAGGTTATCAGCGCCGAGTCACTTTTCATCGCGAATGGATCGAAGACCGAGATCCCGACCGTGAGTGGCTATACGACAAGTCTTTACGGGGAATTCGGCGTGATTGACCGGGTGACGCTGGTGGGCTACTTGCCGGTCTATACGCACTTCGCCGTGGATGTCGAAGGGTTCGATTCAACGACCGGTGTTGGCGATTGGGACGCAGGTGTCAGGATCGGGATTCTGACAGAAGGACCAACGGTGGTCGGCTTGCAGGCCATGGCAGGATTGCCGCTGGGCGAATCGGGGGGGGATATCGTCCTCTGGACAGGCGACGGCGAATTCAATCAACATGTTTCCCTTCAAGTAGGCCATTCGCTCTATCCCGCACCTGCCTATCTGATAGGTGAGATCGGATACAACAACCGAAAGAGCAGTGACAATCGCGATGACAATCACGCGGACGAGTTGCGATATAATCTGCAGGCTGGATATACGATCGCCGAGCGAATAGGCGTCTCGATCTGGCTCCGCGGGGTCGAAGCCCTAGACAGAGCAGACGATGAGTTTCACCCGCGCAACGATCTCGAGTACCTGTCCTTTGGATCCCAGATCGATTTCCATGTTTCGCCCAACGCGGGAATTACCGCCGGGATTTCGAGGTTCACGCGAAGCCACAACCTGCTCGATGCCCCTGTCTGGGAAGTCGGGTTGTTTCTGAAACTGTAGCATGTGCGAGGAACACTTGCCGCATAGCCCGCTTCAGGTCCAGAGGAGAGCCGAAGGCCGACCGAGGCGACTGATGCCGTTCGAGGTGATTGAGCGAGATGTCGCAGACGCGGCGCCTCATGGGCTAAAGGAGATCATCCCTTCAACCTCAGACCGCTTACTGCTGCCATCAACGCGCTGATGAGCGTCTGGCCCGAGCCGTGCATCTAATTTACCTGAGAATGGCTACTCAGGCTTGATGTCGTCTTCCTTATGGGCTGCGAGGTGTTCGACAGTGGAGGGGCAGAACCTGCGCGGAATCCCCTCGACGTCCGTTGTTTCAAAGTGACCGCACGGATCGTGCTTGACCTGCGGAGCGTGATCTCGTATAATGATATCAATTCGCCATCATATATTGATTGCAATTAAGGAAGGAAATGCGCTTTGGCGGATGTTCTGAAGAGCATGACCCTGCGTGGCCTGGATCCCCAGCTTGCCGCCAGGTTGAGGGAGGTGGCCAGGCGGGAAGGAAAGAGCATGAACCAGACGGCCCTGGACGCATTGCGACAGCAGTTCGGATTGGACAAATCACGCCGGTTCACAGAGGTCCATCGCGACCTGGACCACCTGTTTGGACGTTGGGACGAGGATGAGTTCGTCCGCATCCAGGAAAAGATCGACTCCGAGCGACGCATCGATCCGGAACTCTGGCAGTGAACGAACTCCTGATCGATACCAATATCTACTCGCACGCCATGCGCGCGGAACCGGCGGTTGTGTCGTTGCTTCGGCGAGCTTCACGAATCGTAATGAGTTCGATCAGTATAGGAGAGCTGCTATCGGGCTTCAAAGGCGGGATCAGGCAGCGCAAGAACCGCGATGAACTGGCCGAATTTCTCGATACGCCACGCGTGGAGATATGTGCCGTCAGCGAGGATACAGCCGAGTTCTATGCCGAGATCCTCAACGGGTTGAGACGCGCCGGAACCCCAATCCCGACGAACGACATCTGGATCTCGGCGCAGGCCATGGAGCACGGTTTGCGGCTGGTCACGATGGATCACCACTTTGCCTCCGTACCGGGATTGCTTCTTCTTTCACCGGAGGCACCCGCGCCGCAGGGGGAACAGGGAGACGGGGACGAACATTCCGCAAGTTGATCCATTCAAGAGATTAAATCAGGCCGCAAACGTCGTTGCGCGGACGCGGTCTATTTGCGACGATTTTTCCGATGCCCAGTACTGGTTTCGAAGATATCCGATTCGTCCGCCTCAATGCCGAGGTCATTCCGATCAATCCGACCGAGGCGGCGCTGTACAGGCACTACGGCATCACGCCAACTCTGTTGGACGCGTACGAACCGGACGACATCATTGCGGGTGTTGCGGATTGCGACGCCCTGGCCGTGGTATCGGGGTCCCTTCCCGAACCGGTCATCAGGAGCCTCACCAAATGCACGATCATCTCCCGTCTGGGCAACGGCACCGACAAGATCGACGTCGAGACCGCCACCCATGCAGGTATCGTGGTCTCCAACGTCCCTACGTTCTGCAACGACGAGATGGCGGACCACGTCATGGCCTCCCTGCTCGCCCTTGCCCGGCAGATTCCGGCAATGTCACGGCACTTCTACGCCGGCAGGTTCCAGAAAGCGAGAGACGAAGGTCTCAGGCTTCAACGCGTCTCGGGCCTGACGCTCGGTCTGATCGGTTTCGGCGCATCGGCCAAGGCTGTCGTTAGACGGGCAAAGCCCTTTGGTCTGAAGATACTGGCCACAAGGAAGAATATGCACGCGCCGCGGGACGAGGCCGATGCCCTTGGCGTACGGATGGTGGACCTCGACACACTGCTGTCGGAATCGGACTTTGTTTCTCTGCATCTGCCTCTAACGCGGGAGACCTTTCGCCTGCTGGACGCGCCCACCCTCAGGAAGATGAAACCCGGCTCCTTTTTCATCAATACCTGCCGCGGGGCCATCACGGACGAGAATGCCCTGGCAGACCTTATTCGAAGCGGACATCTGGGGGGCGCCGCCATTGATACTTTCGACGACATCGAGATCTTCGGCGAACAGGAGGCGCCGCCCGACCATGCGCTCGCCCGGCTCGAAAACGTGATCCTGACCCCGCACATCTCGGGCCTGTCCGTGCAGGCCAGCCAGGACGTGGCGATCACGGGCGTGGAGAACCTCGTCTCGGTGCTCAACAGCCGTTGGCCCCATCCCGACAACATCGTCAACACCGGCGTTCGCCCGCGCCGTCCGCTGAAGGAACACGAACCCGCGCTGTTCCATCATCGAAAGGACAACGCGCTGCATCTTCAGAATTGACAGGAAGGGAATCCGGAATACTACAGGAGGCAAATTCAATGGCTAAACAGATGAGCCCCGAACCCTTTTACTCCATGTCCCGCCGCGCGGGCGATCTGCTGTTTCTCTCCGGCTTCGGCCCCGTCGAAGGCGCCGAGGTGGTTGGCGGGAATATCGAGGAACAGACCGTCTTCACGATGGACAACATGGTGCAGGTGCTGGAAAGCGAAGGCGCCACCTTTGACGACGTCGTCCGCGTCAACGTCTTCCTCCTTGACATGGACGACCGCGACGAATTCAATCGCACGTATATGCGATATTTCACAAACAGGAGCCGGATGCCTACCAGGCGTCTGGTTGGCGCCGGTGACATGTACAAGGGCATCCTGGTGGAAATCGACGCCGTCGCGTATCTCGGGAAATAGCGAATCCCCGGGACGATCGAAGCCGGAGCCGCTTCCAGGCGCAAGAACGGAGATGGGCTATGTCACATCCGATATTCGACATGACCGACCGCGTCGCCCTGGTGACGGGCGCGGCCAGCGGGATGGGCAAGGCGATGGCCGTCGGTTTTGCGGAGGCCGGGGCGGATCTCATGCTGGCCGACATCAACGAAGCGGGCGCGCAGGAAACCACGCACGAGATCGAATCGCTGGGCCGGCGCGCCATACCCGTGCGGTGCGACGTTTCGGACGTCGACCAGGTCCGCGGGATGTTCTCCAGGCTGGACAGCGAATTCGGCCGGATCGACGTTCTGGGCAACGTCGCCGGCGCCACGATGATCGGCAAGCCCGAGGACCTCACCCTGGATCAGCTCCAGGAAAGCCTGCAGTCTCTGGTCATCGCACGCTTCTGCAGCTGCCAGGAGGGGGGCAGACGCATGCTCGCCGCGGGCAAGGGCAGTATTATCAACATCGGCTCTCTCGCGAGCCTCACCGCGATCGGGCGGGGCCACGTCGCCTACAGTATCGGCATGGGCGCTGTCGCGCAGATGACCAGGGAGCTCAGCACGGAGTGGAGCAGCCGCGGCGTGCGTGTGAACGCGATTCTGCCCGCCCAGGTCATGAACCCGTTTTTGGAAAAACGCCTGAGGGCCGAACCTCGTATGGCCGATACATGGCTGGGCGGCATACCGGCCGGCCGGTTCGGCGAGCCGCGGGACATCGTGGGCGCCGCCATCTTCCTCGCATCCGATGCCTCGGCGTGGGTCACCGGCGTGATGTTGCCCATGGACGGCGGCAACCTCGCGATGAACGCCGGAGGCACCTACCCCGGCGGCCCGATCGTCAGCGGGTAACCCCGTGACACCAACAGAGCAGGCAAGGTAGGCACCATGCCGCAAGGTCTCGAAAACGAACGCATCCTGTCCCTCTACCGCCAGATGCTGACGATCCGGCGCACCGAGGAGCAGATTGCCAGGTCATACCAGGCCGGACTCATCCCGGGGGCCTGCCACACGTACGTCGGAGAAGAGGCCATCGCGGCGGGCGTCTGTGCGCATCTGCGCAGGGAAGACACGATCTTCAGCACCCATCGGGGCCACGGCCATGCGCTCGCCAAGGGCGTGCCTATAGGCGAACTCGTCGCCGAACTCTATGGAAAGTCCACAGGTTGCGCGCGGGGACGGGGTGGCAGCATGCACCTCTTCTCTCCCGAAATCGGCCTGATGGGCACCAGCGGCATCGTGGGCCCCAGCATCCTGCAGGCCGCCGGCGCCGCGTATACATTCAGGTTGCTCGGAACAGACCGCGTCAGCGTGGCCTTCTTCGGGGACGGCGGCGTCAACAACGGCGCCTTTCACGAAGGCCTGAATATGGCCGCCATCTGGCAACTGCCCGTCGTCTTCGTCCTGGAAGACAACCGGTACGCCACGGAAGTCGCCTTCGAGTACGCCACCCGCAATACGAATATCGCACAGCGAGCGGAAGGCTATGGCGTAACCGGCGTTCAGGTGGACGGAAACGACGTCCTCGACGTCTATGAAAAAGCCGGCGACGCCGTCCTTCGCGCCCGTGACGGCGGCGGCCCCACGCTGCTGGACTGCAAGACCTACCGCACTCGTTCCCACGCGGAGGGCATGCGGGATACCGGGTACCGGACACAAGAGGAACTCGAGACCTGGAAGGCCAGGGACCCCATCGCATTGCTGGCCGGAAAAATGATGGACGATGCCATTGCCGACCGGGAAGCCCTAGACGGAATCGAAAGCGAGGTCAGGGCCGCCGTCGCAGAGGGCGTCGAGTTCGCCAGAAAGAGCCCGTGGCCGGATCCCGCCACGGTAACGGACCACGTCTTCAGCGGACAGGATGCGAACCATGCGTGAAATCACGTTTACGGAAGCCGCGCGCGAAGCCCTGTCCGATGCCATGGCGGCGGACCCGACCATCTTCGTCGTGGGCGAAGGCGTGGGCGAGCGGGGCGGCAACTTCAATACCACCACCGGACTTTACGAACGCTACGGTCCCATGCGTGTGTGCGATACCCCCATCTGCGAGCGGGGCTTTATCGGGCTCTGCACGGGCGCGGCCATGGCCGGCGCGCGGCCCGTGGTGGACTTCATGTTCATCGACTTCATCCTGGACGGCTTTGGCGAGATGGTCAACCAGATCGCCAAAATGCAGTATATGAGCAGCGGCCGCCTGTCCATGCCTGTGATCCTGCGCGGTTGTGTCGGTATTGGCGGCGCCGCCGCCACCCACCATTCCGGAAACTACTATCCCGTTTTCGCGCATCTGCCGGGTTTCCGCGTGGCCCTGCCTGCTATGCCGTACGACGCCAAGGGGCTGTTCAAAACCGCCTTGGAAGGCGATGATCCCGTTCTCTTCCTCGAGCACAAATCCATCCTCAACCATCGGGGTCCGGTTCCCGAAACGCCGTACGCCATTCCTTTCGGACAGGCCGAGGTCCGCCGCAAAGGCAGCGACGTCACGGTAGTCGCGCTGGCAAATATGGTTCCCCTGACGTGGAAGCTCTGCGACGAACTCGCGGGGGACGGCATCTCCGTGGAACTCATCGACCCGCGCACCGTGGCGCCGCTGGATGTGGATACCATACTGGAATCCGTCCACAAGACGGGTCGTCTGATCATCGTGGACGAGGCCTTCGGCCCATGCGGGATCGGCGCCGAAATCGCCGCTCAGGTTCAGAGCCTGGCGTTCGACGATCTGGACGCACCGGTCGGCCGCCTCAACGGCGCGCATGCGCCCACGCCGTACAGCGCTCCGCTCGAGGCCGCCTGCATGCCCCAGCCGGAAACCGTTTCACAGGCCATCCGCGACCTGATGGAGGAATAGTCGCGGGCGCTTCACGAGGATGACCTCCATGCCAATTGAAATCGTCATGCCACGCCTGGGATGGACCATGGAGGAAGGCACCCTGGTCGAGTGGCTCAAGCAGAACGGGGATCAGGTCGAGGCCGGAGAAATCATCTTCACCGTTGAAAGCGATAAAGCGATAAACGAAATCGAATCCTTCGACAGCGGAACCCTGCATATACCGGCCAATGCGCCTCAACCCGGTGACACGTTACCAATCGGCACGGTGCTGGGCTTCCTGCTGGGCCCGGGAGAAAAACCGCCCGCCGCTACTCCCGCGTCGCCGGCGGTCGATAGGGAAACGGAATCCCTGCCGCAACAGTCCGCCCCATCCCGTCTTCGCAAAGATCGACCGAAAGGCAGAAAGAGCAGGTCCGCGATCAGCCCACGGGCGCTCCGCCTGGCGACGGAACTGGGTGTCGACTTGAGTACGCTGAAGGGCAGCGGTCGGAACGGACGTATTGTCGAACGGGACGTCCGTGAGGCGACACCGGCCAGGTCCGCGAACAAAGTCGCAAGCGCCACCCGCCGGACCATTGCGCGGCGTCTGACCGAAAGCCACGGCGAGACCGCGCCCGTGACGCTCTCCACGGAGGCCGATGCGACGGATTTCGTGGCTCTGCGCGCGGAACTCGACGTTCCTCACCTTACGTATAACGGCCTTTTCCTGAAGCTGACGGCCGCCGCCCTGGCCGAACATCCGGACCTGAACGCCTCGTGGCGGGACGGGTCTGTCCACAGGCACGATGAGATCCACATCGGTATCGCCGTGGATACGAACGCCGGCCTTCTGGTCCCGGTCATCACCAATGTCGACGCCAGAGACCTGTCGGACCTCGCCAGGGAAACCTCGGAGCTGATTCAGATGGCCAGGCAGGGAGACCTCGAAGCGGAGCACCTTCAAGGGGGTACGTTTACGATTACAAACCTTGGCGCGTACGGAATCGACGTCTTTACGCCCATCGTCAACCTGCCTGAGTGCGCCATTCTGGGCGTGGGTCGGATTGTCTCCAGGCCGGCCGTTTACGAGGGTCGCATCGTACCCCGGGACCTGGTCGCCCTGAGCCTCACCTTCGACCATCGCGTCGTCGACGGCGGCCCGGCCGCCCGATTCCTGGACACCATCCGTCGCCACGTCGAACGTCCCGAACTCTGGCACGCCCGGTAGCGACGGACGCCGCCCGCCAGGCGACAAACCTGCCTGAATCCGGAGGACGGTCTTAGCGGCATTCGACGCCGTGGCTTTACGTTTCTCAGCCTATTCCAATGCAATCCCTCAACTTTCCCCGCCAGTACGACTTCGACATCCGAACCAGCGGCGAGAAAAGGACCATTTTCGATCCGCTTCGCCGGAAGTACGTGCGCCTCACGCCCGAGGAATGGGTCCGCCAGAACCTGGTACAGCACCTCGTTCAGGACCTGGGTTTTCCGGCGGGTCGAACCGCGGTCGAATCGGCTTTTGCGTATGGCGCAATGCAGCACCGCGCCGACGTTATCGTCTACAACGGCAGGGGAGAACCCGTTCTCATGGCCGAATGCAAGGCGCCCGACGTAAAAATCAAACAGCAGGCGTTCGATCAGATCGCGCGCTACAATACGTCTGTCGGGACGAATTACCTGGTTGTGACCAACGGAATCACACACTACTGCTACGCGCTCGACCGCGAGGAACGGAGCTACCGGTTCCTGCACAGCCTGCCGCGATACGATGAACTGTAACCGTTGGCAAACCCAAACCGCAGGAGAGAACTGGCGTGACACCGGATGAAACAATCGATGCATTTCTGGAGACCGGTCCGTATGCCGTCGTCGGGGCGTCTATGGATCGTGCCAAATACGGCAACAAGGTCCTTCGATGTTATCTGCAGCACGGTCTGAAGGCGTACCCGATCAATCCGGGTTCCGAGGAAATCGAAGGCCAAAAGGCCTATCCCGATCTCGCGGCGCTTCCGGAACCGGTGGCGCGCATTTCCGTGATCACACCGCCCGGGGTAACCGAACAGATCGTACGTGAAGCAGCGGACGCCGGCATCGAATTCATCTGGATGCAACCCGGCGCGGAAAGCAGGAAAGCCGTTGAAGATGCTCAGGACGCCGGCATCGCGGTCGTGTCGGGCGGCCCGTGTCTGCTGGTTGTCCTGGGTTACACCGAGAGGGACTCGTAGCACGATGGAAAAGCGCCGGATCCAATTCGACACGATGGTGACGGAACTGAACCGCGTCCTGCACAACATCGGCTTCGCGGCCGAACGCGCCGAACCCCTGGCGCGAATCTTCGCCGAAACCACGCGCGACGGGGTCTATTCCCACGGGGTCAACCGGTTCCCGTCGTTCGCCGGGCAGGCCCGTTCCGGAAAGGGCATGGATCTCCATGCCGAGCCAGAACGGGCGGGTGCCTTCGGTGTCCTGGAGCAATGGGACGGAAAACTGGGCCCAGGTATCCTCAATGCATGCGCCTGTGTGGACCGCGCGGTTGAACTCGCGAAAGAACAGGGAATGGGTTGCGTGGCCCTCAGAAACACCAACCACTGGATGCGGGCCGGAACGTATGGTCTGAGGGCCGCGGAAGCCGGCTGTATCGGCATCTGCTGGACGAATACGACCCAGCTCATCCCCCCGTTCGGCTCGTCCGACCGGAAAGTGGGCAACAATCCCCTCGTCTTCTGCATACCCCGTCCGGGAGGCCGTCATTTTCTGCTGGATATGGCGATGAGCCAGTATTCCCATGGAAAACTGGACGTGTACCGCGTCGCCAACCGGCGGCTTCCGGTCCCCGGGGGTTACGACGACAGCGGAAACCTGTCGTACGACGCAGCCGCCATCCAGGCCGCCCGGCGCCCGCTGCCCATCGGTCACTGGAAGGGGATCGGACTCGCGATGTCGCTGGATCTGGTTGCCTCGCTGCTGTCGGGGGGCCGTTCGACGTACCAGATCGCCCAGGACGACGACGAATACGGCGTCTCCCAGGTCTATATCGCCATCCATGCCGACGCTGTCGCCGGTGACCGGATGCGCGAAATCGTCGACCAGACCCTCGCCGACTTTCGCGCCGCCGAGACTCTCGAAGGCTGCGAGCCGGTGACCTATCCCGGGGAGCGCATGTTCAGGACCCGGGAGGAGAACCAGGCGCTGGGAATACCTGTCGAAGCGGACCGCTGGCGGGAAGTCCTGGCGTTGTAAGTCAAACCCGTTAGAGTAAAGGAGCGCGAGATGAGCGAGTTGAAGATGAAAACCGCCGCAATGCCGGAAAATCTGCCCGACATGCCCATCGATCCCGATTGGATTCAGGAAGGCGAACCCACGGCACGCGGCGCCATCGTTACTCAAAGCGCGGACAAAAGGGTGTCCGGCGGGTACTGGCAATGTTCCGAAGGAAAATTCGAGTGGACTTTCGGATGGGACGAGTTCGCCCACGTCTTCGAGGGAAGGGTCGCCATTGAAGAAGACGGCGGCGACAGTTACACCCTGGGGCCGGGGGATACGGTTCACTTTCCCGCGGGACTAAAGACCCACTGGCACGTGATGCAACCGGTAAGGAAATTTTTCGTCATCCGCACGGCCGACCCATTGGAATTGTAGCAGCGACGGCTCTTCCATCCGCATTGCGGCAAAGAGCCATTGGTTCGGGCAGACAGGAATGTTCGCCCCACCCTCACTAACTCTGGGCCAACGGATATTTGAGAATATCAAACGAGAGGAATCCCTGTCGTGTCCGATGTGATTCGCACCGGGATCATCCGCTGCGACATGCATGGCATGTGGTTCGGCGCGCAGATGGACGACCACGATCCACTGCGGTTGAGGGAACCCATGCCCGTCGAAGACGACATGTCCTATACCTGGCAACGCGGCGGAACGCACTACTTCTACTATACTAAGTACAGCGAACCGACCCGGATGACCGCTCCCAGCGTGGACGGCTTCCGGATCGTGAAGGTCTGGGACGAACAGCGTCGCAACGCGGAGATGTTCTCGAACGTCTTCTACGGAAGGCCGGAAGTTTGCGACAGCTTCGAGCAGGTGAGCGATGACGTGGATCTGGTGTTGATTGCGAACTGCAACTACGACGGCTCCGATCACCTGGAACTGGCGCGTCCGGGTCTGAAGAAAGGTGTGCCCACATTCATCGACAAACCCTTCGCGCATTGCATCGCCGACGTCCGCGCGATCCTAGAACTCGCGAATGCCAACAAAGTGCCTGTGATGTCGCTCTCCATGCTGCAGACGAACCCCGCCGTGGTACAGTTGGTCCGCCGCCTGGACGAGGTCGGCCGCGTCACCTTCGGCACCATAACATGCGCCTCCACCCACCTTGCCGCGGTCATCCACGCGATTTCGATTGCTCAACACGTGTTTGGGACGGGCATCCACTCCGTGAGTTGTCTAAAGGCGCCCAACCATACGGTCTATCATCTCCATTACGGCGTCGCGTCCGGCCGGCCGGAACACGGGGTGGTCATCAACTGCGGCGTGGCCAACTTCCGCTTTACCGAGATGTTCACTCACGTGTTCGGCCCTGAAGGCGCCATTCAGGGTCTGGTTCTCAACGACTTCAACGCCTGTGAAGGCTCCGCGATCATCCTCGAACACCTCAAAGAAATGGTCCGGACGGGCCGGCCTCATCCCCTGGGAGAGGACATGGTCGCCGCCGTGGCCGTAGCCGACGCCATCAGGAAGGCGGAACAGACCGGGGAGAGCGTGGAGGTCGAACGGGTGCTTCCGTAAAGTTCCTGGATCGGACGGAACGAAAATAGACCCCCCTCCGATATCCTTCGGAGGGGGGTTGCCCTTTCAGCCGTCGGCCTGGCGGTTCGAAAAACCTGGCCCGACAGCCCGTTGAAAAAGCCCATCCGGGCAGCGGTTTATCCTTCCGCCCGCTCGCGCCGTTCGTGAAGACCGGCAGCCAGCAGGTAGAGCAGCGGCGCAAGGCCGAGCACGAGTATTACGATGCCGTTCCACTGAAAAACGGTGTCGGTTGTCCGTTGAATGAACGCGATCCCAGGGCCCAGGATGAGCTTGCCGGACCAGATCGCGATAATATAGGCCATCAGATTGAACCGGATCAGCCATGCGACGAGGAAAACCAGTACACCAAGAGCGAAAAGTTCCAGGCCGGCCAGCACGGCGAAATGATAGAAACTCCTCGCGGGCGCGATCGCATCCTCCGACAACAGGGCGACCGCGATTCCGGCCACGATCAACCAGACCCGTTTGACTCCGGCCTTCCAGACCAGCAGAATTGCCAGCACGGCGAATGGATTGACTAACTCCAGGGCAGTGCCGATGGCGGCGCTGAAGAGCGGAACGTAGGTATTGACCGACGGCAGATTAAATCCGCCAGCCTCCAGGTACTCCGTCAAGCCGTTGTATTTCACGTACATTGCGAGACTGTCGGTGCCCGTCCGAAGAAACAGAAACGCCGCCGCCAGAACCAGCGTGCCCGCCCAGAAGCGAAGGCCGCCCTCCCGCATCCGCAGGAGTCCCAGCCATCTGCCGGCTCCCATCTCCTCCGGATAGAGCGACCCTTTCATCGCCATCATCAGCGCAAACATCGCCGCTATCGCCAGCCCGGTCATCGGCGTCCCGATCAGCAGGCCGACGCCCTGGATACCCAGATAGGTCATCATCGCCTGGCTCGTATCGTAACCGTGGAAGAAGGTCGGCAGGGAATTGATCCAGTTCAACAGGGTCAATAAGACAACCGCAATGCCGATGCCAATCGGCAGCTTCCAGCGGATTTCCCCTGCCCGGTATTGACGGAAGAAATAGATCCCCGCCAATATAAGCGTCGCCAGCATCAGGAGAACCGGCACCATCGAGGCCAATTCCTGCCGGGCGCCCCGTTGTTTGAGGGATCGCAGGAACTCCTCCGGCGCTTTGTAGTGCGCACTGAAGAGACCCACTTCGTCGCCCTGCACGCGCACCTTCAGCCGGAACTCGCCGTCTTCGATCTTCCGGTCGATCCGCTCCCAGACGAAAAGGTGGTCCATCCGGTCCTTTTCTTTTTCCGATCGGGCTTCCAGCAGCTTGTATTGCGCGGTATCCGTGACGGTGCGGGAGAACGTCTGCTCGACGAACGCCTCCGCCTTCGCGCGCGCGTCGTCCGTCTCCAGCTCCGGCCCCGCCCGAGTCTCGGGTATGATGTGGTTGAATCCCGCGACGCGCCCGGACGCGTCCACGCGGACCTGGATCTCCTCCTTCTCCATCGGTTTGAACCAACGCACGTGCCAGTACCACGGCGATGTGTTCTCCACCATCAGGGTATCCGCGCGAGCGACCCCCGCGTTTCGGATCAGATGCGTGTAGTGGGAAGAGCCGACCCCGCTTCGAAACTGAACGGACCTGCGATAATCCGACGCATCCAGTCCCATTTCGGCACAAAAGGCCTCCGCGATACCCGCTGCCTGACTCCGGGTCACCTCCAGCTTCAATGAGCGGGCGCCGAACCGGTCCACGCGGAATCCGATCATCAGCGCGATTCCCGCGACGGCGCAGAGGCCGGCGACAATCCATCTCCTCTTGTCCGGCAAATAGGAATCGGGCTCTCTTTCATCCACGTCCGACCGTACGGGCTCGGGCGCAGGTTCCTCTATTTCGGCAGGTTCGTCCGGCGCCTCCCCGTCGTCGACGTCGTCGACTTCCCCTGGCCGGGCCCTTCCGGTCAGGACCGCGAACGCCGCTGGGATGGCCGGCACCAGCAGAATCCCAATGACGAGCACGCCGGACACCTGGAAGTAGAGGCTGGATGACTTCACCATCGGCAGCGCCACGATGAAAGCATTGATCGCATAATGGGCGATGATGGGCGCCCAGATCCCGAATCGCAGGAACAGGATTCCGAAGAGGATACCGATGACCGTTATCTCAATTCCGCGTATGTAAATCGGCTCATGGGGATAGTTTGAATGCAGGAACGCCCAGACAATCGCCGGCAGCAACACCGCCAGCCACGGCCGTTTCAGCCATCTGATCAGCAGGGGAATCGCCAGCAGACGGAAGAAAAACTCCTCGACCGCCGCGGCGGAGAGTCCTACCAGCAACGGGTAGATCCAGGGAATGGCCGTGCTGAACGCGTTGTTGTACTCGCTCACGTCCGCGGGCACCCAGACGTCGAAATACCGCCCGCCCAGCAGATAGAACACGGCGACGTAGCCAAGAACGGCCCCGGCGGCGCCGTAACCCACAACCGTTGACCGCAGGAAACCGGCCGAAAACACGCCCCTGAGCGACAGCCGGCCGAGCGGGCTCGCCCGCCGCTCGGACAACACGTCCCTCTCAAGAACGCCGCCAGCCGTCCCGGCCAGGCAGACGATTCCGCCGTTGACCGCCGCGACCAGAACGGCGCTGAAAAGAAGCGTCACCAGAAATGCGCCGTAGGAGACCGTTGTTTCGAAATTATGAAGCGAGAGAGGCAGGGCGTTTACGTTTGCGGCAAACCAGGCAATGGCCACGAGCGTTCCGACGATCAGTCCGGCCTGCCAGCGCAACCGCTTTCTGCGATAGTTCTTGACCAGAATCACCAGCATGGCGACGCCCAGCGCAAGCCAGAACGGCAGAAACACCTGCGTCAACAGATTCGCCCGTGAACGTACTTCCCTGTAACTGCGGGAGAAGCTGTCCGGCACTTTAAGGTACTCGCTGAACTGTCCGATACGGTCCCCTTGAACCACGACGTCCAGCCGGTAGTGTCCGTCGTCGCCAACGGTGAAATCTTTCTTCCGAAAGGCGAACCGGTGATCGACCCGGGCTTTGCGTTCCGTGCTGGACCGGTCGATCAACTCGTAGGCGTCCAGGTTGTACCCCTGGTTTTTCCGCAGGAAATCCGATGCGACGACCAGAGCGTCGTCCTGCGCGATGCTCGCGCCTTCGTCCGATTCCAGGATGCGGTGCGAGAATCCGACAATTCGTCCGCCGGGATCAAGCCCCACCCGCAGTTCCTCCTTCTGGAGCGGCTTGAACCACCGCACGCTCCAGGACCAGACAGACAGCCATTCTCTCGCCAGCCGGCTGGTCTCCTCCAGACCCAGTGTCTGCTCCAGGAAAACCTGCTGCATCTGGCTGCTTGAGAAGATCTGGGCGCTCTGGTAATCGGCAAGATTGTACCCCAGGTTTTCCAAATAGCCCTGCGCCTCGCGATGTACCTCGTCGCGGCTTAATCTGAAGTCCAGCGACGCGGACGGAATCGCCTCGGTGTAGTAATTGAGAAATACCGCCAGCCCGACCACGCCCAGAACCACGAATACCAGCAGCCATATCGCATCACGACGGTCCATCAACCACTCCTCTCGCGGTAAGTGAGAATCAGGGAATCAGACGTCCGCAATGTAAAGAGACGGTGAACGCTGACACAAGGAAAAACCCCGGCGACCAATCCATTTGATTCGGTTGCCATCCGGTTTGTTTCGACCTATCTTGATGTCTCCGGCCGACGCGCGATTGCAACCGAAAAACGAATTCGACTGGCCGGACATCGAAGGAATTCGCCATTGACACCGCAAACCGGACTTCCCCGCTCCATGCCGGCGGTTGTCTGCCACGGACCCGGGGACTACCGCCTTGAAGAACGCCCCGTGCCGCGTCCGGGACCCGGGGAAGTCGTTATCCGCGTGAATTCCGCCGGTATCTGCGCCAGCGATCTCAAGTGTTATCTGGGGGCTCCGCTGTTCTGGGGGGACGAACACCGCGAGGGTTACTGCCAGGCGCCTGTAATCCCCGGCCATGAATTCATCGGCGAGGTGGTTCTTCTCGGCCCGGGCGCCGGCGAGAAATACGGACTCGCCATTGGCGATACGGCGATCTCGGAACAGATCGTTCCCTGTCATGCGTGCCGCTATTGCCGTCGCGGCCAGTACTGGATGTGCATGCGGCACGACATCTACGGCTTCCGTCAGAACACCTTCGGCGCGATGGCCGAATACATGCGTTTTCCCGCCGACGCCCTCAACTATAAGGTTCCCGCGAGCGTCCCTCCCGATCAGGCCGTGTACATCGAGCCGCTGGCGTGCGCCATCCACGCCGTGCAGCGGGGCGAAATCGAGCTGGACCATACCGTGGTCATCGCGGGAGCGGGACCGCTGGGGTTGGGAATGGTTGCGGCCGCCCGGCTCAAGAATCCCCGCCTGCTGATCGCCCTGGATCTCAGCGACGACCGTCTGGACGTGGCGCGCGCCTGCGGCGCCGACCTGGTCTTCAACCCCGGAAGGACGGACGTCATCCGGGAAGTGAACCAACTTACCGACGGGTACGGCTGCGACGTGTACATCGAAGCGACCGGGCATCCCGCCGCCGTGGAACAGGGTCTGCACATGATCTGCAAACTCGGCACGTTTGTCGAGTTCAGCGTTATGCGGGAGCCGGTGACGACGGACTGGACCATCATCGGCGACACCAAGGAACTCAACATCCACGGCGCCCACCTGGGACCCGGCTGTTACCCTGTAGCGATCGATATGATCCGGAAGGGTCTCCTGCCGATGGATCGCATCGTGACCCATCGTCTGCCCCTCCAGAGATTCCAGAAAGGGATCGATCTCGTCGCGGAGGGTGACCGTTCGATCAAGGTAACGCTTGAGCCGTAGATGGGACGCGGCGGAAATTCCACAAACGCGGTATCTTGGTTGTTCAAGTGGTTAACCACGTCATTGGCCACAAAAAGCACAAAAGGCACAGAAAGTGCAGGTGCATGTTGATATCCGGACCGTATGGGCAGGTTTCAGACTCGCCTCGGCTAACACTGCAGCGGTTCAGTTTACGGAAACGGGCGTTAAGCCTGCCGAAACGTGGTCACTGAGCTTGTCGAAGTGCGCGCGTTTCGGCACCCTTGGGCAGCCCTTCGCCGACCCTTCGACAGGCTCAGGGAGCGGCTCAGGTCGCATGCTCAGGGGAAGGGGTCGAATACTGCGACTCCCCCTCAAGTGGAACTGATTGGGACCGTCAATCGGGCTCCTGCGTTCCTTTTCATCTCACTGGTTTTGGCAGAACAATGCGAAGCCGCGATAGCGAATAGGATTCTATAGGTACTAATAATTGAATGACTCAGACCAGCTGAATTGCGTCTGGATTAAACTGATTCTCAACATTGATCAGGAGAGGAAAAAATGAAAGAAACAGGGAAACTGATCCGCCGGAAAATCACCTTCAATCCTGAAGTGGTGGTCCCGAATCTTCGGGACTTTCCGCTCCTCGTGGTCATTCGGGATGACGCACTCAAGTCAATCGAGAAGGGCGGCCATGTTCTCAGGGAAGACGGGAGCGACATCCACTTCGCATCCGGCGAGGGCGACGCGCTGGTGTACCGTATCGAGTCCTACTGCTCCGAAGACGGCGCCCTGAGGGCGCGAGTCAGGGTTCCCTTGCTCTCCGCGGATACGACGCTGAACCTGTGCTATGGAGAAGGCGCTGTCTCATGCCCGGACCCGGTCTGGGATGCGCACTATGCGCTGGTCCGATGTAACGGTGACGCGATCCGCTCCTTACCGCTCGACCGCGTTGAAGCCCTGACCGTCGAAGCCTGGGTCCAAAGCAGCCAGGCCAATACGGACGCCTTCCAGACGCTGGTCTCCAGATGGTCGCTGCGATCCACGATGGATACGTTCGAGTCCTACGATGCCGGGGAAACCGACGGCCTGGACACCAAAGGCTATTTCGGCGCCGTCTCTGACGGACGCTACGTATACTTCGCGCCGCAATGCAATGCTTCACAGGATCGCCACGGCCAGGTCCTGCGATACGATTCCCGGGGCGGGTTCAACGATCCCGAAAGCTGGCAGGGATACGATGCCGGTTGTACGGACGGCCTCAACACGAAAGGGTACTACGGCGTCGTGCACGCCGGAAACCATATCTACTTTGTCCCGCGTACCGACGGCGAGACCCTGCACAGCCGCTTCCTGCGATATGACCGGCGCGGGGAATTCCGGGATCCCGGCAGCTGGGAGGCGTACGACATCGGGAGGACCATGGCCTGCCAGAGCGCCGCGTACGACGGGCGATACATCTACCTCTCACCGGGATACTACGGTGATATGGGCGAAAGTGGGAAAGCGGTCCGTTACGATACCCATGGCGGCTTCAAGGATCCGGACAGCTATGCGATGTTCGATGCCGGAAACACCGACGGACTGGAGTCGAAAAACTACGACGGCGCCACCTTCGACGGTCGTTACGTCTACTACTCGCCGCTCAACGACCGCGGAATCGTGCTGCGGCACGACACCCGCGCCGGGTTCGACGATCCGGCCGCCTGGCAGGCCATGGACGCCAGCGATCTCGGGTTGGGGATGTGCGTAGGCGCCGTTTTCGACGGGCGCTTCGTCTATTACGTCCCTTACGCCCACAGCAACGCCGTCAGATACGATACCCGGGGCGACTTCAGGGACCCGGAAAGCTGGGAAGCCTACGACGCAGCCGGAACGTCGGGCCTGCATACAAAGGGCTACGACGGCGCGGCATTCGACGGCCAGTACGTCTACTACATTCCGTTCTACGAGGGCGACGAACAACAGAGTGGTTTCCACTGTCGCGTGCTGCGTTACAACACCTGCATGAACTTCAGCGACAGGGCCGCGTGGGACGCAGCCGACGGAGGCGTCTTTACCTATCCGCCGAATCCCGGCGGATTCAACGGAGGCGCGTTCGACGGACGCTACGTGTACTTCTCGCCGTGGCGCGAAGACCCCGATGAAAACGACGACCGCGAATACACGCCTCACGGCAAGGTGCTGCGCTACGACACCGCGGACGACGCTTCCTTCATTCTCAAATACGCGGAATGCGGTCACAACGGCGGTCTCTGTGCATCGCTGCCGGGACCGACCTTCACCATCAATACGGAAAACGGCACCCGGAGCGTGCGCGCCAACAGGACGCCTGCCCCCGGCCGGCATCACCTGGCGGGCGTATACGACGGGGAACGGATAACCCTCTACATCGACGGGACGGCCGTGGCTTCGGCCGAAGCAACGGGACCGGTTCAACCGAACGATATACCGATTACCGTCGGCAGCATCGCGGGCGGCGGAGCGCCGTTTGAGGGCGAAATCAGGGAAGTGCGCGTCTCAACTACCGCACGATCCGATCAGTGGATTGACGTGACCCACAGGAACCTTGCGAATCCGACGGCATTCGTCCGCCTTGGACCCGAAGAAAAAACGGGGTGAGGCCGGATTGCGCCTTACCCCGCTCTGGTATCCTGTCCCAGAAGTCTCTCAGCATTCTCCCGCCTGCCTGCGCAGTGCCCTGCGCTGCAGGCAGGCCTATTCATCCCGTTTGCATGAAACGTGGTCATTGAACTTGTCGAAATGCCCGCGTTTCACTATCCCTGAGGGGCCAATCGACATCCCTTCGCCGACCCTTCGACAAGCTCAGGGAGCGGCTCCGGGCTGACGCGTTCTGTCTCCCCGATCCTGAATTCGTCTGCCGATTCGGTTTCCCGCCCTCACGTGCACTTCGATACCGCGTCCGGATTCTTCCTTCAGGTCATTGTCGAAAACGACCGTTCCCGGCTCGAACAGCAGCACGAGCGTGGACCCGCCGAACTGAAAAAAACCCTTCTCCTGACCCCGTTCGACCGGGCCCGGCGTGTACGTTTCAACGATGCTCCCAACCGCAAAGCCGCCTATTTCCAGATAAGCGATCCGTCCGAACCCGTCCGAATCGAACCTGGTCACCGCGCGTCTGTTCCGCCGGAATACGCCGGGCACCCTGGCGAGGCCCAGCGGGTTGACGATATAGTACCTGCCTCGAACAACGCGCGCCGGGCCGGCGACTCCCGAATCCGGAAAGTGAAAACGGTGATAGTCGTACGGCGCGAGTCGAACCACCAGCGCCGAACCGTGCAGATAGGGGCGCGCCTCCTCGTCGGAATCCAGCAGGAGATCCAATGGAACCGCCCCTCCCTTGACCGGGATCCTGGCGCCCTCCAGGAGATGCTGAAAGACCATCACCTTGCCGTCCGCGGGACAGGATAACGCGTCGGATTCCGGGGCAAACGGCCTGGCGCCGGGTTTCAGGCGGCGGGTGAAGAACGAGTTGAAGTTCGGATACCGCTCCGGGGGAAACTCGATCTCTTCCACGTCGATGCCGTAATCCCGCACGAAACGGGAAATCTTCCGGCGGCTTCCGGGCCGCGCCTGCACCCAGCCATAGAACCGGCAAAAGACCGAATTGTTCAGCAGGAGGTGGAAGAGTCCAAGCACGAACGAAGACCGGAATACCCGTTGAAAAATCCCGTAGGACAGCGGCTCCGTTATTGTCCGTTCCGTTCTTCGATCCCGGTACCTGATCTCGAAATCGTCATCCATCTGCCCGCACGCCTGTCCAAAAACCGAAAAAATGAACTACGAACAACGCGAAATGCCGCGAAAAAAAGCTGAACGGCGCGAGAATACGAGAATACGAAAAACCACGAAAGAAGCCGAAGGGCATCAAACTACGAATAACGCGAGATGACGCGAATAATAGGCATTGACGCAACAGCAGAACTAGCTGCGCTTTTGTGGCCAATTTGACTCTTGTCTTTTTTTACCCTGGGATGATGGGAAGGACGATGTGCGAAGGGTGTTCCGGATCGTGAAACACCGCGTTTTCCGCGAGGACAACCCGGCGGTCCCGTCCCAATGGGCCTCCTGTATTCGGATTGATGTCGAACCTGGGGAAATTGCTGCTGGAGACATCCACCCTGATGCGGTGCCCCACGCCGAATACGGTGGAGGTCGGATACATTACTATTTCCAGTTCATGGATTTCTCCCGGCGACATCAATTCCGGTGTATCCCGCGAGTTCCGGTAACGTCCCCTGACGATGCTGTCCGTTATAATCTGGGCGAAGCCATCGGAATAATCCTCGTTCGGGGGATGCACGTCGATCAGTTTTACCGTAAAGTCCGTGTCCTTCGCAGAGGAAGACGCCCACAGTTTCATCGTCAGCGGTCCCGTGACTTCCAGGGGCTCCTTCAATTCGGGCGTCTGAAAGACGAGGACGTCGCTCCGCGCCGACAGCGGCAGGTTGTCCGTGCATCCGTAGAAGCGTGAATCGCCTCGCTGGTCGTACGCGCCTGCAACGAGAATCGGATCCCCCGCGGACAGATTGCCGCCGACCGTGGGAACCGGATCCCTTGGATCGAACGTGTACCGGCTCGGATCGGAAGGTTCAGGCAAGTCTTCTCCGATGCTGCCGTCCTGGTGCAGATAGTACGGCGTAAACCGCGTCCCGTGAAGCGGCCAGTCCTCCACGTCGCGCCAGACGCCCATGTAGTTCAGTCGCCCCTCCCGGTTCCTGCGGCCGTCGCCGCCGCCCATCACGAAGATCCGTACCGGCTTTTCGCGGTCGACGCCGTTGTCAATGCCCTTCAACCACCTGTCGAACCAGCGCAGCCGGTATCCGTCGTAATCGTCCAGGACGGATTCCTGACCGAAATCCACGTCTCCCGCGAACGAGTTCCCCCAGCCGCCGTGAGTCCACGGGCCCATCAGCAGCTGCTGCGGGGATTCCATCCGTTTGGAAAGCGCCACGTAGTTCGCCGTGGTTCCCCGGGTGTAGGTGTCGTACCACCCGCCCAGATAAATCGTGGGCACGTCCGCGTGCTCGTCGTAGTAGTGGTCGATCGCATATCCCCGCTGCTTCCAATATTCGTTGAAGTCTCCTTCTCCCAGAAGATCCAGCACCCACTGTTCATAGGAGGGCAGAAACCGCAGGGCGGAAGACCCTTTCCTGTAGGGCGTCCTCGTCAGCCATTCGCCCACCCTCGCGAAGTCCGCGTCCAGCGCAGCCTTCAGCGTTGCGTCGGCGAGCGCTTCCCTGCTTGTCGTCGCCATCCTGAACGCATAGATCATGAACCGCAATTCCAGGGCGCCGTTCTGCCGCATCGAACTGGTGTGATAGTTCGACGTACCCACCGCGACAACCATCGCCTTCAGGTGGGGTGGATTCAGCGTGGCCAGCGCGCTCTGGTCGCTTCCACAGTAGGACCCGCCCATTGTCCCCACGTTTCCGTCGCACCATGGCTGTGCGGCAACCCATTCTACGGTATCGTACCCGTCCGGCGCTTCCTTTGCGAACGGATGCCACACGCCTTCCGACTCGAAACGCCCCCGGACGTCCTGGCGCACGGCCACGTACCCGCGCCGCGCGAGATACCGGCCTTCACTGAATTTGGATTCTTTATCGTACGGCGTGCGCTCGATTACCGCGGGAAACGCGCCCTGCACAATCTCCCCGTGCTTCGCTGGGAAATACAGGTCCGTCGCCAGCTTCACGCCGTCCCGCATGGGGACCATCACGTTTCTTCGGACGATCACATCGTACTCGATCCACGACCCCCGCGCTTCGGTCTCCGCCATTGCAATCCTCTTCTTACCGTTTGATGTTCAATTCCGATCGACAAACTGTCCCGCGTCCCGCAGGGCCGCCACGCCCGAACCGCGCGCTTCGAGCGGGAAATCGACCGGACGGTTCCCCGTGAGCTGGGACTGGTAGATCGCCATCACCATCTCCAGTGATCGCAGCCCCACCCGTCCGTCGCTGCGCAATTCCCCGCGGCCTTCCAGCGCTTCGACCAGCTCGTTCAGCGCGACGACATATGTGGACGCGGGCGACGGGTGGTCGACGGGCGTGTGCTGCAGGGCATGCCACTGAAACCCGCTGTCCGGTTCGTAGTCATCCTCAACCGCGCAATAGAGATGGACCCGTTCTCCCAGAAAACGGATGACGCCCTCGGTGCCGCGCAACTCGAACGCATTGTCGGTATAGGATGTCAATTCGGCGCCGTGGACCAGACCCGTCGAACCGTTCCTGAATTTCACGATGGCCGCGCCGAAGTCCTCCACTGCCCAGGGACGCATCCGTTGCTCCGCTATCCCGCACATCCAGGCCACCTCCCCGGCGTACATATCCATCAGGTCAAAGTAGTGTGTAAAGTCGTGCAGAAACGGCCCTTCGTTCTCGCTTCGCCACGAGGGGTCAGGTTTGCCCCCGTCCATGTAACAATAGACGTGGTTCAGCTCTCCGATCGCGCCTTCCCGAAGCAGCCGCAGTCCCAGGTTCCACTCCGGAGACCACCTGCGGTTGTGATTGACCTGCAGCAGGATGCCCGCGTTGTCGCAGGCGGCGATCATCCGGTCGCATTCCTCCAGGGACAGCGCCATCGGCTTTTCGCAGATGATCGCTTTCGTCGCGGGCGCCGCGGCGCATGTTTCCACCATTTCGCAATGCAGTTCCGGATGGGTGGCCACAATGCAGATATCGGGCCTGACTGCGTCCAGCATTCGCCGGTAGTCGTGATACAGTGCGTCGATCCCGTATCGCTGCCCGAAGACCTCCAGCTTTTCACGACCCCGGTTCACACCCGCCACGAGTTCACAATCCGGATGTTGGCTGAGGGCATCGGCGTGGTTGTCCGGCAGGTCGCCGAAACTGAACTGGTACCCCACCCGGCCGGTGCCAATGATCGCCACTTTGTACTTCGCCATCGCAACCTCCTGCATTTGCGGGCCTGCTCAGGTCGTGCCTATTGTGCGGCGCTCCCGCCGAACTGCCAGCCGATGCCCAGGCCGAATTCAAGTCCGCTGTAGTTGCGCCGGCCGCCTATCTCGTCTGAAAAATCCGTCATCAGGCTATATCCCAGGTCTGCAATCGCTACAAAGGATCGACCCATACCGAGATCAAACCCCACGCCCGCCCGGCTTCCGAATGTCGTCATCGCGCCGGATTCCTGTACCACGTGTAGCCCGACGTCGTTCCTGGACTGAAACCCGGTGATGAGTCCTATACCCGCGGTCAGAAAGGGCCTGAACGCGGTGTCGAGCGAACCCTTGTGCGGATAATATCTCATGCCGACGATCATGGGGCAGATGACCGCCGCCTGCTGGGAGACGCCCAAGGGCCCAGCGCGTGAACTCGCCTCGACCGACAGGACGCCAACCGTGGCCTGGCCGGCGACGTTCTCCTTCATCCAGCGCGAGTAACCCAGCGAGAAGAATACATCGTCCGCTCCAGCGGTCGTTTCCACCCCCAGCGGACCGATCCGCGTTGCCGCGCCGGTCGTTCCCCCGTGATTACGCAGTCCCATCCTGAGCTCGATACGGGACCGTCTTTCCATTTCGCCGGCGCTTACGATCTGCGGCGTTGCCAGCAGCAGGAAACACAAGAGTACCGTCATTCTCATTGCCGTCATTTCCGCCTCCCTTTGAGGGGTTCTAGCTATACTGCGAATCAACCTGCTCCAGCGCGTCGACCAGGCTCTTCCTCACCAGATCGCACAACTCGTCGATGTCCTCCCGCTGTACGATCAACGCCGGGCTAACAGCGAACCACGCGGGATCGATGCGAATCAGCAGCCCGTTCTCCAGTGAAGTCCGCTTCAGCGCCCGCCCCAGTTCCGGAAACAGGGCCATCGACTTCGTATCCCTCACCAGTTCCACGCCCTGCAGCAGCCCGCGGCCCCGCACTTCCCGCACCACGCCCAGGTCCTTCAATCCTTCAAGCTTCGATGCCAAATAGCGGCCGAGTTCCCCCGCCTTGCGGTCCAGCTCCTGTTCGACGATTTCGTCGATCACGGCCATGCCCACCGCGCACGCGACCGGATTGGCCGCGAACGTATGTCCGTGTGCAAAATTGACGTCGGCCTCCACCGGACCGAGAAAGACGTTTCCCATATCCTCCCGCGCCATCATCGCGCCCACCGGATACGCCCCGCTCGAGATCCCCTTGCCCGCGCAGATGATATCCGGAGTGACCCCGAACGTCTGGGCGGCGAACATCGAGCCGGTCTTGCCGAACCCCGTAATGATCTCATCGAAGATCAACATCACGTTGTAACGGTCGCAAATGTCGCGGATCATCCGGAAATATTCCTCGGTGGGTGTGATAATTCCGCCGGTGTTGCCTATCGGCTCCAGGATGACGCCCGCCACCGTATCCGGGTCTTCGCTGACGATCACGTCCTCGAACATCTGTGCGCAGAAACGGTTGCATTCCTCCCAGGAAGCAAAACGGTCTCTGTAATACGTAGGCGGGAAAACCTTCAGGAATCCGCCCGCCTGGGGTTCGAACGGCGTCTTGCGTTTTCCCGTCCCGCTGGCCGCCATCGCGCCGAACGTGGCGCCGTGATACCCGAAATAACGGCTGACGAATTTGTACTTGCCCGGGTGGCCGCTCTGCCTGAAATACTGCCGGGTGAACTTCAATGCGGATTCGACCGCTTCGGACCCGCCGCTGTAGGATTTGATGAAATTCAGATTCTCGGGCGTCACCTCGCTCAGCTTCTCGACGAAGTCCAGCGCCACGTCCGAAAGCCCGTGCATTGGCGGGGAGAACCCCAGCGTTTCCGCCTGCCTTCGCATCGCCTCCAGAACCCTGGGGTGCCCGTGTCCGAGCGAAGCCACGAAGATGCCGCCGATCCCGTCGAAATAACGCGTGCCGTCCGTATCCCAATAGTGAAGTCCTTGCGCTCTCTTAACGATAAACGGATGTTCCATGAAAGCCGACGTCTGCTGATAGTCCAGGAACGTCCTTTCAAGCAGTCGCCGCCGGCGACCATCCAGTTTCATCTATCGATTCCCCCTGACGCACTGACTCAACAACATCGGAAGTTTCTATGACAATCCCTTCGGCGCGAGCACGAGCCGCTCCGCGTTCCTCCAGGCGATCTGTTCCCGTTCGTCGTCCGTAATATTCGCCGCCGCCAGCAGCGCGGGGAACGCCATCGGCTCGTACAGAGGCGAATCCGTACCGAACAACACCCGGTCCGCCCCGACTTCGCGCACCACCAGCCCGATCATGCCTGTGCGGATTGCCCTTGCCGTACCCATATCCGTGTAAAGGTTGCCCGTTTTGCAATCCTGGAGCGCATCAATTGCCTCGTACGTCTGGCCTGGCTGTCCCGCGCCAAAATGCGCCGTAATAACTGTCACGGTCGGAAAGGCTTCGGCCACCCGCCGCAGCCGGGCAGGCGCCGCGTACGATTCGTTCTCTCCATGCGAAAGCACCGGAAGCCCGAGCGGCTCCAGCTTTTCGAAGAGCCGGAAGGTGGGCTTGATGTCCGCCGGATACTTGTGCTGTACCGGGTGGATCTTGAAGCCCGCGACCTTGGGATGATCCTTGAAACGGTCCAGCAACGCCAGCGACTCGCTCATTTTCAACGGATTCAACACCAGCCAGACGAGCAGATGATCCAGTTTCTCGGCCTGCTGTATGGTCCATTCGTTGCCATATATCAATTCTGTAAACAGGGCGGACCCGGATGTCACCACGGTTCGCTCGATTCCCGCCCGTTCCTGCATGGCCACGAAGCCCTCGGCTGAAAATGTCGTGATTTCGTCGAACCACGGCCCCAGGTGGGCGTGTGTGTCGATGTATCGCATCTGATTGTCCTCCCGAATCAACACCTCTTATGCGGCATGCCGCGGACGACCGCGTGAATATAAGTCACCAGAAAAGCCTCCAGGCCGGTGGGGCAAGGGTATATAAACCTGGCTGCGAGTCTTACAATAAGGCGTCAACGCAGAATGAGAGTGTACAATGCCAAGATGCATACATACAGTAGGGCATTGAAGTCCCCCCACCGCATCAGCCATCGCCGGCCCTTCGACAAGCTCAGGGAACGGCTCGGCTTCTGCGACTCCCCCTCAAGGGGGGAGTGATTGTTTCATTGAAAGGGTAAGTATGATCTTTTTTGCTCTGCAGGGTCGCTGCTGAAGAACACGAAGCCACAATAGTCAGAGACGATTAGCGACTTTAAATCGCTCCCTCGACAGCATCGATCAATCCGTCCACGTGACTTTCGTCCATCGGCGCGGAGATGGCGCACATCAACAGCCCGTTACCCAGGAAATATCCCCGTTCGATCAGTCCGAGCAGCATCCGGTGCGCCGCCGCACTGTCGGTTCGCGCCAGATGTCGGTAGTTCAGCATTTCTTCGCCCGAAAAGTGGATGCTGAACAACGATCCCACGCCTACGGCCGTGGCATCGACTTCACGTTCTGAAAACAGCCGGTTCAACCCGTCCCTGAGCCGTTTTCCCAGCCGGTTGAGGTGCGCGAACACGTCCGGCGTCAACTGCTTCAGGGTCGCCAGACCCGCGGCCATGGCCACGGGATGCCCGCTGAACGTCCCGCTCTGAAAGAAGCCTGTCGGCCCCCGGGAGGAGTCGAAGCGATCCATCAGGTCGGCCCGGCCTCCGAAGGCGCCCACCGGAAATCCGCCCCCGATGACCTTTCCGAACGTCGTCAGATCCGGCTCGATGCCATAGTGCTCCTGAAGACCCCCGGTACCGAACCGGAATCCAACGATCTCGTCGAATATCACGGGTACGTCGTGCCTCCGCGCCATGTCGCATACGAACTGCGCGAACTCCGCGCGTTGGGACAATATGCCCGCCCGTGGGTCGAATATCACGCACGCCAGTTCGCGTCGATACCGCGCCAGCAATCGCTCAATAGCGTCTTCGTCATTATACGGCAGGACCACCACTTCGCCGGCGGCATTCGGCGAAGCGCCGCCCGCCGTGGAAACCGAACGCGGCGCCGACGCGGGCCCCGCCTTCTCCAGCGGCGGCGCCACGCTCACCTCCACCACGTCGTGGCTGCCGTGGTATCCACCCTCGAATTTGGCGATCTTCGTCCTTCCGGTGACGCCTCGCGCCAGTCGAATGGCGTGCAGGGTGGCTTCCGTGCCGGAATTGCAGAACCGGATCTTCTCCACGGTCTTTACCCGGCCGCACATTGCTTCAGCCAGTCCCGCCTCCACGCCCGCGGGCGCGCTCAACGCAATCCCCCTGGAAACCTGCTCTCGTACGGCGGCAACGACCGCCGGATGGTTGTGGCCCAGGATCTGCGCCGTATGGTGGTTGTTGAAATCCACCAGCTTGCGGCCGTCCAGGTCGTACACGTAACAGCCATCGCCGCGCTCAATGGTCAGCGGATAGGGCTGGTAGAAGTACGCCCCTTTCACGCCGCCGGGCATCACCGCATTGGCACGATTGAATGCCGCCCGGGAACGCGGGCTCGCCGCCCGATATCGTTCCTCGAGCGCAGGACCGCTTCCAGACGTAGTCTCATCCATTGCGTTTTCTCAATTCAACCTGAAACGCTCGAAGACAATGTGCTCGTAGGGGGATTTCGACCCGGCTTCGTACAGGCAGCCGACCGAGCCGTCCGGAAGTAAAGCCAGGCAGGAATACGCCGCGGGTCCCTCGTGCAGCAATTCGGACGCGGGCCAGGTCCTGCCTCCGTCGTTGCTCAGCCGGACGGTCATGTTCGCCCGCTCTCCGCCGCCGGCTTCTGGCGGAACGGGCGGCGCGGGATTCGAAAACAGCAGGCTGTCCGGGTTGCCGCCACCCACCAGGCTGGCCTGGCACTTCGGGCAGGGCAGATTGCGGTCGTGCCGGAATTCAGACCAGGACTCGCCTCCGTCCCGGCTCAACGCGGTTCCGCGATACCCCTCGCTGTGCGTCTGCATCCGGGTGTTCATGGCCACGGTCCCGTCCGCGAGTTCACCGAACTGACATTCGTTGGCCCCCGGCCGGACCGAACCGCCCAAACGCCAGGACGCCCCTCCGTCATCGCTGTAGACGGAATGGGAACCGCAGTCGTACGCTTCCGGGTTCCTGTGGTCGCAGGGAATCAGGAGCCGCCCCTTGCGCGCCCCGTTCCGGAGCTGGATGCCCACGCCCGGGCCCGTCGCATACCAGGTCCACGTTTCTTTCTTGACGTCACTCGTGATGTCGATGGGATCGGACCACGTCAGACCGTCGTCTCTACTGTGTGTGACTAGCACATCGACGTTGTCTCTGCAGAACAACATCCACACCGTGCCTGTCTCCGCGTCCACCACAGGGCAGGGATTGCCGATCGTGACCTCGCCCGCTTCGCTGTAGACGACCCGCTGCGCCGACCAGGACTGCCCACCGTCTTCGGAACGCTTTGCCAGGAGATCGATATCTCCGTGGTCCGAACGGCTGTTACGCCGGCCTTCGCACAAGGCCAGCAGCGTTCCGTTCGCAGCGGCAAGCACGGCGGGAATCCGGTACGTGTGATAGCCATCCCGTCCGCTGGTGAAAACGTGAGTCTTCACGGATTCGACCCTTCGTCTATTCGTGCTGGTCGCGGCGGCCCATGATTTCGGTCGCCCTGAGTTCCCGAACCAGTTCGATCAGCCCCTCGATGCCCGCCTCGAGGAATTGCTCCCCCTTCTCCCGGCTGGCCTTCGTCGCGTCTCCCATCACGCCGCTGGCGGTTTTCGTGCTCCAGTATGGCGTGAAATTCGCGCTGGACCCTTCGGGATGGCCGCCCGCGAGCAGGTCGGACTGGAAGCTGTTCGACAGGGGCGACCGTTCGTCGACCGCCTTGCTCATATCGACCAGGTCCGGTTTCAATGCCAGGTATAGCGACGTCTCGAACTCGCCGCCGTGGGAGGTCCCGCCGTAGTCCGACTCCCTCAGTTCGCGTCCCACCTCTTTCACCTTCCGGAGCCCCCAGTGGTTCACCGAGCCGCACAGAACCCTGCCCTCGTATTCGATCACCGTCAGGCGGGTTGCCAGGTCCAGCGGGGGCGTATTGCTGCCGTGGCCGTTCACGACCAGGATCCGCTTGAAGCCGTGGTGGGCGAGGCTGCAGCAGACATCCTTGACGTATCGGATGAAGGTATCCCAGGTTATCGTCAGCGTCCCGTGAAAATCCATGTGATGGGGGCTGTACCCGTGCGGGACCGGCGGAGCCAGAACGGCCTCCGACGGGATCCGCGCCACCGCCCTTTCACAGATCTCCGTGCAGAGGACGACGTCAGTATCCACGGGGAGGTGCGGTCCGTGGTCCTCGTACGTCGCGACCGGCAGGACGGCAACACGGTCCTGCTCCGCCGCCTCCTTGATTTCATACCAGATCATTTCGGCAAAGCGGTATTTCATTCTCGACTCCTTTACAGCACGTTGATAAAGTCCATCCGGGCTACGGCCGGCCCTTGCGGTCGAAATACCGCGTTGCGCTCCCTCGCCGAATCGCAGGATGGGACTCGGTCGCGCGCCTTGTCTTCGGCCAAAATGGCAATCTATTTCCGGGACGGGACACCATACCTCGCCTGCAGAGCGACTTTATCAACGGACTGTTAACGGATGAATCCAGGTGCCCGTCGCGGCGGTCAGCGTATGGGAAAGAAGATGTCGGTTCGCCATTTCGACTGGTCGGGCTCCTCGCCGGGATCCGTCACGTACACCTCCCAGGGGGCGCCCGCCGCCTGCAGGCCCTCCTCTTCCATCCATTTCATCAGTGCCGACCACGTCTGTCCCAACTGCTCGTAGGGACCCATGTGGGTAACGGTCGCGACCTTCCCGGCGGGCAATTCTCCAGGGCGAACGCGCTCGGTGCCCTCAACGGGCGACGCCACCGGCATCCCGCATTCCATTTCCAGCCGGTCGGCGTCCATCTCGTGGTAAATCGTTAAGGGCATTCCTGCGGGCGCAAGTCCATTCCGGGTAAAGTACTCCATAATCTCGCCGAAAAGGGCGCCGATGACCTGTTTGATCTCCTCCATCGTGGTTGTGGCGCGGATGCCCACGATCGGCTGCGATTGGATTTCCCGGGTGGCAAAATTCAAACTCATCGGCGTCTCCTCAATTGACGGGGTGACTTCGAAATGGAATTCAGATCGTCCGGATGCGCCCCTGCGTCGCGTACGGTCGTTCAATCCTTCTCTTCGGTATCGTTCTCCACAAAGTCCAGCGCCGCGGAATTCATGCAGTATCTCAGTCCCGTGGGCCGGGGACCGTCGTCGAATACATGCCCGAGATGCGCGTCGCACCGGCTGCACTTCACCTCCGTCCGCACCATGCCGTAGGACATATCCGCTTCCGTTTCCACGTTACCATCATCCGACGGCGACCAGAAACTCGGCCAGCCCGTGCAGGAATCGTACTTGGCGTCCGACCGAAACAACTCGTTTCCGCAGCACACGCACAGATAGATCCCCGTTCCCTTGAAGTCGTGGTACTCGCCGGTAAACGCCCGTTCCGTTCCGCTTCTTCTTGTCACGTGGTACTGTTCCGGCGTGAGCATCACCCGCCACTCCTCATCGGTCTTCCGGATTTTATCTCCCACAGCACCCTCCAATATGAACGAGTGTACAGCCGAAATTGGTGCCGGAATCCCTCATGCGGGGTCCGCAGGCGTCGTCGCCGTGCGTTTTCTCGATCCTCATTCCTGAAGAATGTCCAGGCTCAGTTCGTACCGGGTGCAGTCTTCGCAGAACGGCAGCGCGAGTACCAGCCGGGCTTGCCCGACGCCGGCCTCTCCTCCCTTTGTATACGCGTTGTGGGGCAACGCCGGCCACACAAGCCGCGCGCCCGCAGGGAGCGACAGCCGCCATCCCGCATGTTCGAACCAGGCGCCGTCGGCCCCCGTCCATTCCACGACATCCGTCTGCAGTTCAGCAAGCTCGCCGGTCGACGAACGCAGCGCCTCCCTCAAATGCGGGATCAACGTCACGTGTGCTTCCATTCCGCTTTCGGAAATGCACGACGACTCAAGAATCAGGAGCAATTGCGAGTCTCCGCGTGGAACGAGCGTAACGCGTCCCACGTCCGCGCCATAATGCAAATCAATGCCGGGACATGCTTCATCCGCCTTGATTTCCGCCCGGTCGGGGATATGCGCCAGCCCTTCGAACGGACCGAAGTCAGGATCGGCGTCCCCGGGCGTATGCCGCATCAGGGACGTATCGCCCACGCTGAACGTGCTCCAGAGCGGCTGCAGCTTGGTATTGCCGCCGCCAACGATCAAACCGGTCGACTCGTGAAAGACACTCACGAAATTCTGCCGGTCCTGCCGGAACCGGTTCTCGTCCAAAGGACAGCAATAGGCCGACAGGCTCAGAAACCAGGGTTTGCGTGAGACGATCAGCGCATCGCCGCCCATCGCATAGGTACGCCCGTCCCGGTCGGCCTCCATCTCCTCGATTCCGCCGTCGCCTGCATAGAGCAGCATGTGCGCGGCGTAATCCACATCGAATTTCCCGCCGGCTTCCAGGAAGAGGCGATGCTGCCGTGCCAGATAGCCTCTGCCTGTTGATGTGTGGCTGAATCCGGGATTCCCCGGCCGCACCTCGCTGTTGTACGCATTTCGCTCATCCACCGTCTCCACGGCGCTTCCATCCGGATACGAATAGTTCCTGTGGAATTGGGCCGCCCGTTCCAGCGCTTCGAGTACGCGTCCGTCCCCTGATAGCTTGTAATACACGCCCATCGCGTCCGAATACACGTAGTTATAGGAAACGACCGGGCCCACGTTCTCGGTCCACCAACCGTACGGGGACTGTGCCGCCACAACCTCGTGGATGAATTCCTCCGCCTGCGTCTTCCAATCCTGGCGTTCAAATACCATCCCGGCGCAATAAAGGGACATCGCGTGATGGGTCGGAATGTTGTGAACGTGCGAAAGGCACGTTTTTGAAATCCCCTCGAAACCCAGTTCCAATGCGGCGTCCCACCGTGCTCGCGCCTCGCCGTCCATCCCGGATCGCGCCAGCATATACGCGCGAATCCAGCGGCTGTACGTCCAGGGCATGTAGATCTGACCCCACTCCGAGTAGTCCTTTTTCAGAAAGGTCCACATGCCCTCGTTGTCCTGCGCGTCTATCAGCGCGTCGCCGCCACGCACAATCGCCGCCAGCACTTCGTCGTTACGAAACCAGGGACTGTTCTCAAGGCTCCAGGCGGCGGCCAGGTGGAAAATCCGATGCTGGTCCAGACAGGTCCAGGGCGCGGTGCCGAACCGTCCGTCTTCCCGCTGATCCGCGAGGATCCCGGACACGGCCTCTCGCAATACATCCCACATTTCTGGCTCGGGTCTCCAAAAGGTCGCCATATTACAATATCTCCGCGGCAAACAGCCGGTGGCCCGAAGACAGATACAGCTCGTTCCCCACGATCGGTCCGCCCGCCGCGTGGCTGGTCAACCGTTCATCGAATTCCACGATCACGTCAAATTTCAGGGAACCGGGATCAAGCCGATAGATGAGGGTGTGGGTGAGGCCATAGATCATCCCGTCCGGTCCCAGCTGCAGTCCGTTGTCCACCGGACCGCCCTCAGGCGCGGCGATCCGTTCCGTAAATGTCCGCGTGGCAGGGTCGAACACGAAGAGTTCGGGTCCGCGTTCGTCGCCGACGAACGTGCCGATAAGCCTGCCATCCGGTACGGCTGCCAGGGCATTGAAAATCCTCACGGGCGGGTCGGGCGCGCCTTCCCAGACTTTCTCTTCCTTCCCGTAGTCGAAGAGGAAGAGCACGGCCTCGTCCACCCTCGGCTGGGTCCCGCTGCCCGCGGCTATGGTTGTGCCGACGGCGATCAACGATTCCGCCTCCAGGTGCGCCAGCGTATAGCAGCTCCCGTCTCCCACGATGCGGTAAAACGCCTTTTTCTCCTCTGTGCGCGGGTCGTAATACGAGAGCGGCCCGCCCCACATTCCGTAGTCCGGAATGGATGCCAGCCAGACCTTTCCGCCGGGACCCGCCAGCGTGGATCGCGGCCGGTACGAAATGTCGTCCACCCGCCCGATGTCCCAGGGATTGCTGCCCCGGCTCTCGCCGAAGTTGTACGGCTGCGAAGGATCGTAAATGGAGATTCTCGCACCCGGGTATGACGAGATGTAGACTTTACCGTCCAGGTTCGCCATGGAATACGCCTCGCCGGTCGCGGTCGAACAGATGCCCAGGTCCGCCAGGTCATCGTTTTCGGGGTCGTATCGAAACAGCCGCTCCGGCAATACGCTGGATCCGTACACACACCCGTCGGGACCGCCGTGCAGGCAGAAGATATCGGTCCCCGCGGCTTCGAATTCGATGTCGAAGGTCTTCGCAGCGCCGTCCGGGCCCGTTACCTCCAGAATCCTGCATGTCTGCTCCACCGCATCCACGAACCGGAAGGTGCTGCCGTCCGGCAGGGTGGGCGCCGCAGCTTTCGCCGCGACGGTTTCTACCACGGGAACGGCGTCCATGCCCTCCAGACGGAAATTCCCCTCGCTCGACTCAATATAGAGGTTGCCGTCCGCCCCCCGGTGGAGGTTCAAGGTTCCTTCGCCGCGCGTAACGACGGGTCCTACCGTCCTTTTTTCACCGGTCTTCGGGTCCAGGACCACCACGTGCGGTTGGGTCTGCATGATCAACGACGCGATCGTATCGTCGGTATTCACGTGGCAATAGGCGTACATATCCACGTCGTCCAGGCGTCCGTACCGGGTAAACTCACGGGTTTCCGGATCGAAGCTCGTCAGATCCGCGGTGCCGTAGCTGGAAATCCAGATCACACCCTGTGAATCCTCGTCGATGCTGCAGGGAAAAATAGCCGCCGTGCCGTTAATGGTGCCGAAATTCACCAGGTCGTCCTGCTCGGGATCGAAACAGTATAGCTGACCCGAGTGCGCCGCCCCGATATAAAGGCGTCCGTTCCGCGCCTGATACACCGCCGTGGTATAGTTCGAATCGGGAACGTCCGGCCAGAATTGACGCAACCTGCCCGTCTGCGGATCGATCTGCAATACGAAGAGATTCGCGGCCTGCTGCGACATGGTCGCATACAGACACGGCTCGCCGGCGCCGTTTCGTCCCGCGTACAACGCCGCGCGATTCACCGCGCGAACCGGTATGCCAACTTCCCTCACCTGCGACATGTCAACCTCCTCCGAAAAACCGACTATGCGAACCCGTGTCAAACGATCAAGATGTACGGGCCCTGGACCCTGCGAACGGCGTCTCAGGCCGCAAAAAACCCGGAATTACTCAGGACCTTAACGGGAATCCACAGAGGATGAATATCCCTATCCAAGACCGGGCATTCCCGTCTGTTCCTGAATTCCGCCAATATTGATTTTTCACCTGTAAGTGTCAAGGCCCTTCTAAACCGCTGACCCTGCCCGCACTTCAGCCCGATCGCTGTGTGCTTGTATGGATTCCACTTTCGCCGTACCTTCGCAGGGCGTATCATTCTGTCCGGGAAACAGGTTGACGAATGATCAGAAACCTTCGGGACAAGATACCGGGCCATCAGCCATGCTCCGGAAGCCGGGTCTTCGTCAGACGCCCCGGCGACATGAACGATTGAAGGGGAGACCGCAATGAAAAAACTCAGAGGTATCTGCGCGGCTTTATGCACCCCGTTTGCAGACGACGGCGAACGGATCGACGAACCCGCGTTGAGGAATCATATCGACTCCATGCTCGACGCGGGCGTCCATGGCATCCTCATCAACGGCGGCACGGGCGAGTTCGCCTGCCTTCGACCGGAGGAACGCAGACGGCTTGCCGAACTGGCTGCCGACCACGTTGACGGCAGGGCAGAACTGGTCGCCATGGCCTCCGCGGTGAGCACGTCGGAGACGATCGAATACGCGCGGCACGCCGAGGGTACGGGCGCCGACTGCCTGCTTGTGCTTCCGCCCTACTTTGAGGGTCCTGATATGGAAGGCGTGTACGGACACTACGCGGAAATCTCCGACGCCGTCAGCACGCCCATTATGGTCTACAACATCCCTGTCCACACGGGAATCGATATCACGCCCGCGTTCTTCAAACGTCTGATGGAAATCGAGAATGTCCACTATATCAAGGACAGCATGGCGGATATTCTTCGAATACAGGAACTGCTTGCCATCGGCGCCGAGGTCTTCAACGGAGGGGACCCCATCGCCTTCTTCAGCCTCGTTGCAGGATGTCCGGGCTGTGTCTGGGGAGCGGTCAACGCCATGCCCGGAGAAGCCGTCGATCTCTACAATCTGGTCGCCGCCGGGCAACTCGCCGAGGCCCGGGATCTCTGGCGTCGCATGTTTCCCGCCAACCGCTTTTTCTGGCATCACGTTTACAACGCTTCCGTAAAGGCCGCCACAAATCTGTCGGGCAGATCCGTGGGCCCGTGCCGCAAACCCGTAAAGCCCCTCACGGAACGCGAAATGGCCGAACTCAAAGAAGCCATGAGACCCCTGCTGACGTAAAAAAGGGCGCATACTGATGCGCCCTGTCTAAAGCCAAAAACCCAGGGATTCCTGCCCACCACATGCGACAGCTTCCCTAGCTCAGATTGATGTTTCCGCCAGGCGGCGCCGCGCCCGGCAGTCCGCCCGTGCCCGGCACCACAATCCGGGAGGACTCCTGTCGCCGCCTTTCCTTGGCATCCTCCATCATATCTTCAACGGCCCTTGCGATGGCCTCCGGGAACTTCCGTAGCGCCTCTTCCAGGTCTGCAGCTTCAATGTCGCACTGCACGGGGAGCGGGCCGACCTGGGACATCAGATGGGTCTGTCCGATAAACTTCTGGCGGCGGGTCCCGTCGGGCGATCCATCCTGGTTTACCGGCACCAGGCGACGAATGGACGCCACCTTCAGGTCCGTGTAGTTTTCTTCCCGGTACAGGTTGGTCCGATCGACCTGTATATCGTTCAACTGCTGCTCGTTCCTGTTCACGAACAATCTCCTTTCAACGTCCTTTAGGTTTTGTGCCGTATGTGCTCCTTGTGGCCATTTTTGCGCGGGCTTGTGTTACCTGAATCGCGGCGGCCAGAACGCCTCCGGCGCCGCGCTGAACGTCATCTGCTCCTTTCGGGTCGGATGCGAGAGCGTGAGCGCCCGCGCATGGAGCGCAAGGCTCTTTTCCGGAAATCCGACTCTCGCTCCATACCGCATATCGCCCAGAACGGGGTGCCCGCGGTGCGCGAACTGCACACGGATCTGATGATGCCGCCCCGTTTTCGGCCTGACCTCCACCCACGAAATCCCCCGCTCGAACCGCAGGCGCCGGAACCCGAGCACCGCCTCCCGGCCTCTGTCGGAGACCGTACTGGAAGGTCCCACCCGCAACAGCGAATCCGCCATCCGGCCTTCCCGCGGCGTTTTCCCCTCCACCAGCGCCCAGTAGACCTTTCCGATCTTGTGGGCGCGAAACTGTTCCGAGAGCCGGGCCGCCGCCTTGGACGTCCGGGCAAAAACCATAACTCCGGAAGTCGGCCGGTCCAGCCGGTGCACCAGACCCAGAAAGGCGTCGCCCGGCTTGTTGAACGCCGCTTTCACGTACGCTTTGCCGTATTCCAGAAGCGACCGGTCGCCCGTGCGGTCTCCCTGTACCAGCATGCCGGCAGGTTTCCGGACCACAAGCAGGTGGTTGTCCATATAGATGACTTCAAGAGCATTCATCGCACCCTGTTCAGCCCGTTGAGCGCCGCCACCCTGTAGGCTTCGGCCATCGTCGGATAGTTGAACGTCGTGTTGATGAAGTACATAAGGGTATTGCCACCATCCTTCTGCGCCATGATCGCCTGGCCGATGTGGACGATTTCGGATGCCTCGGATCCGAAACAGTGAACACCCAGAATCTCCAGCGTCTCCCTGTGAAACAGAATTTTCAGCATCCCCGTGGTCCGGCCGGTAATCTGCGCCCTCGCCAGGTGTCTGAACGACGCGTGGCCGACTTCGTAGGGAATCCTCTTCGCAGTCAACTCCTGCTCCGTCATTCCCACCGAACTGATTTCAGGCAGCGTATAGATCCCCGTGGGTATATCCTTGACAAGGTGGGCCTCACACTCCCCGAATATCAGATGCGCGGCCGCAAAACGCCCCTGGTCGTATGCCGCGCTGGCCAGATTGGGATACCCCACCACGTCACCCACGGCGTAAATGTGGCTCTGCGCCGTCTGGTAACTCTCGTTTACGGCGACGACACCCCTGTAATCTCGCTGGATGCCGATCTCTTCGAGTCCCATTCCGTCCGAATTCCCGGTCCGCCCCTGCGCCCAGAACAGACAGTCGCTGACGATTTCCTTCTGGGACTTGAGGTACAGGCGTACGCCACGATCGTCTGCCTCCACGCGTTCGTATTCCTCGTTGTGCCTGATCAGCACCCCCTGTTCACGGAGGTGATAGCTGAGCGCGTCCACGATCTCGTCGTCCAGGAACGCCAGCAGACGGTCCAGACTGTTGATCAGATTCACCTTGATCTGCAAGCCCCTCAAAATGGACGCATACTCGCATCCCACGATCCCTGCACCGTAAATCGTCACGGACCTTGGATGTTCCCGGAATTCCAGTATCGAATCGCTGTCCACAATTCGGGGGTGCGAGAAATCCACGTCCGGTGGATGATATGGCCTTGCGCCGGTGGCGATGACGAAACCGTCCGCGCGATATTGCCTCACGCCTCCGTTCTGCAGACGGACCCGGATGCCATGGCTGTCCTCGAACGCGGCGCGGCCGTGAATGACGTCCACGAAATTTCTGGCGTAGAATCCCTCGCGCACGTCCACCTGCTGACGGATCACGCCCCCCGCCGCCCGAAGAAGATCCGGAAAACTGGAGTCGCCAAAACGGCCGGTATCGATAAGCTTCTGGATGGCGTGCCGCAGTGCCTTGCTGGGAATCGTGGTCTGATGGGTGCAGCTTCCGCCCACCGAGGCCCTGTCATCCGCCACGGCGACCCGCTTTCCCTCTTTGGTCGCCTTCATCGCCGCACCCTCCCCACCCGGACCGCTTCCGATTACGATCACGTCGTAGTGGTTTTCCATAGGCACGACTCTGTTTGTGGCTTCTTGAAGGAATGTGCTGTGTGTTCGCGTCCCGGCCGTGGACACCCACCGCGGACTGACGCGCGGCCGGCCTGACCGGCCCGGCGCTACTTTAAATGTAAACGATTGTAGTGTACAATATCAAGTTATCTTTAAATTTCCGCGATGTGTTTCTGTAACGTCCACCGTCTTCCCGCCTTCCAATAAAAAAAAGGCGCCGATTCTTGAACCGACGCCCTCCGGATGGACCGATTGAGAATTAACAAAGTAAAAAAAAACCGACCGTGGCTGCGGGTCAGACCTGCCCCAGCTTTACGACGTCCGCCGCCTGGTAGCCCTTGGGTCCCTGCACAACTTCGAATGAAACCACTTCGCCTTCCGTCAACGACTTGAATCCCTCGCCCTGAATAGCCGAAAAATGCACAAAGACATCTTCGCCTTCATCCCTTTCGATAAAGCCGTAACCTTTGGCGTCGTTGAACCACTTCACGCGACCTTCTGGCACAGTGCTTCACCACCTTTCAACGTTAGAAACCGACGAAAACCAAAAACGGCAAGGACCGGAACTTCTGATCCTTGCCAGACGCACTTCAGGACTGCAAAGGAGACAGAAACTTCATCCTTCTTCTGAAGCATAATAATTCATTTTTGTTCAATTGTCAACCTTTTTTGAACCATTTTGCCATACGTGTTTTCGAATCCTGCAATGGAGAGCCCGTATGTGTCGTCCGGTTATTCGCCGCGCCACGAAGAATCCGTTCAGGTCATTTATTTTCAACAAGATATGATTCGTCGTTTCGTAATGTCTGTTTCCTGATCCCGGCCGGACGCGGCCGGCTGACCCTTATTCGCAGATATCGTCCTTTCCCCTTGACAGGCGCGCAGTGCTTCTCCATTTTGTTTTTTTCGTGCGGCCGCGAGGTTTCGACCCGGGTTCATACGGACATTCGGGACACCGCAATTGTCCGTTAATTCACCCCATCGGGAAGCCCGCTCGTCGGGTCCCCGCGAACAGGGCGGGATCCGTACAAGGTCATTCCTGAAGTGGACCTTGATTCGTAAGGCTTCGTGGACGTTAATTCGAATATTCGCGAGTTAACAAAGGCGATTAGAAGGCGGATTACCAGGATAAACCAGGTCACTGGACGCGTTCGGGACCTCTCCTCCCATCCTCTCGGAAGCGGGTAGACGGGAGACGGTAGACGGGAGAGATATCCTGCCTTGTGGAGTCTCTTCTCCTGCCGGAGGCAAGAAGGAATAAAGTGTCGGGCAAGGGTTTCTTCTACCGTCTTCCCTCTACCCTCTACCCGCACTCAGGCTTTTTGTGGCCAATTTGACTGTGGACTTTTTTTCAATTGAGGTGGAGGTCCCATGCCGGCCTGGAACAGCAGCGAAGAGCGGGAGTGCAGGCGACGCCTCGAAGAAAAGAAGGAGATTTACTGCCGGAGCGCCGGAGAGGTCCAACACCCCTGCCTTACTGTAACGGACGACAACTTCAGTATCGCCCACGCCAACATCCGCCGCCACGATTGGGCAAAAAAGCATTACGAAGACCTTCTCGAACTGGGCGAATACTATGCGGCTCGCTCCGATGCCTGGATCGCCAGGATGGTCCCCGATCAGAGTCCCGCACAGATCTACGGGACATTCTGTCCGGTCTGCGCCGCGGACAACACCTACAACATGCGATGGATCGACCGCGATCCCGACAAACTGGTTTGTTTCCACTGCGGCGCCGTCATGACCGACGAGGCCCATCCCGAAGAGGGGCGCCTCGACCTGCCGCGCTCAGGCCAGACCCTGACCTATTATATCCGTCCGGAAGAAAGAAACGACCCTGAATTCACGACCGGCCGGAATGCCTTCTGCTGGGCCGGGCGCCGGGTCCATTCCTCTTACAGCGGCGCCATCCGCCAGCAGAAAGCCCACCGCATGCCCGCGGTCGCGCGCAATCTGGCCATCCTGTATCGCATGGAAGGTGAGGATCGATATGCCCGTGCCGCGGCGGCCATCCTGAATCGCTTTGCCGCCGTATACCCCACCTATCTCTTCCGCGACTACTGGAACACCTACATGGACTGCGATCCGCTCTACGCCTGCGAACTCATGGCGCAGGACAGGGGAATCGCCAGGTACGAAGTCAACCCGTGTCCGGACCAGAACGCCCGATCCCCGATGAGGAGTGGAAGACTCATACAGACGTTCTGGGGCTGCGGACGCCTGTCAGGCGGCGGCGTTCAGGCCGAAGCGCATTACATCTGCATGCTGACCGAAGCCCTGGATCTGCTCTGGGACGAAAAGGACGCCAACGGACGTCTCTACCTGGCTGAAAAGGAACGCGACCGCGTCGTCAAAGACCTGCTCGTGGAGGGCCTCTTCACGTTCACGCACTGGGAGGGCATCAACAACAAGGTGGCGGGCTGCCGCGAGGGCGAAGTCGCCCTCGGGCGCTTCCTGGGCGTGCCGGAATACGTGCACCGGGGAGTCGAGGGTTTTGAGCCGTACCTGAAGGGGTTCTTTAAATTCGACGGCAGCACCGCCGAGGGCTCCAGCTATTACCTCTACGCGGTCTCCAACGTGCGAAATCTGCCTGAACTCGCCCACGGATATTCCGATCCGCCATCGTATAGAGGCAAAGACCGCTACGACAACCTCGACCTCTACGAGCCCGGCGGCCCGTACCACACCGTCCTTCGCGCACGGACCCTGATGACGCTGCCGGACGGCCGACTGCCCCACACCGCCGATGCGCGCGAAGGACCGTCCGACTGGCCCTATCCCGCCTGGATTCACAACGTGGGTCTCGTACGTATGGGACAGGATTTCGCCCCGTTCGTACGACTGGACACCGGGGACGCGTTCGCCCTCTTCAACCGGTCCGCGGAACTCGAATGCGCGCCGCCGCCGCCCGTGCGGGACCGGTTCTTCCCGGGATGGCTGCTTGCGATCTTCAATACGGGCTACGACGCCATGTTCCGGACCGATCTCACGGGTTCGGCCACCTTCCTGATGAACTTCTACCAGCCGGAGGGCCACGACCACCCGGACGCCCTCAATATCGCCATGAACGTGGAGGGGGTGGAGGTCCTTTCCGACCTCGGATATATCGGCGACCATCCGCTCAATGCGAGCATCCGGAGCACGCTAAAACACAACCTGGTGGTTCTGGACGAAGCAAACCAGCTCCCCCGGGACCGGAGACCTCCGGGAAACCTGCGCCTGCTCGCCGCGTCGCCCGCCACGAAGATAATCGAAGCGGACTGCAGGGCGTACGAACAGGCTGAAACGTACAGACGCTCTTGCGCGATGATCCACAGGAGTTCGGGACCCGCCTACCTGGTCGACGTCTTTCGCGTCAGAGGCGGCGCGGTCCAGGACTACGCCATCCATGGGGAGGGTCGCATCAGTTCTCCTCCCTCTCACGACCGGCCGATTCCAATGGAGGAACGTCCGGGAGTGCTCGGAGAAGATATCGAGGGGCTCCGCTCGGGAGAACCCTCGGACCAGTGGAGCGCATCCTGGACGGATGACGGGATGACCATGCGGGTACGTCTGGTATCGCCCGTGGACGAGATTATCGTGGGTGAAGGACCAGGGCAGCGGAGTCATTCTGAAATCGGCGCGCGCAACGACTATCTCTTCGCCCGCAAGGCCGAATCCGGGAACGGAAACACATTTGTCGCAGTCATCGACCATTTCAGGCAGGACCCCGACATCCTGGAGGTCCAGCCGCTTTCTGTTCCGGACAACGACGGCGGACCGGTGGCGCTTCGCATCCGCCGCCGGACGGCCGACGACACCGTTATCCTGACGCGGGATCAGAACGAATGCGCGTTCGGCGACATCTCCTTCGCCGGTCGAGCCGCCGTGTACACGCGATCCAGGGATGCCAGGCAATCGCTCTTTCTGACGGAAACGGCCCGCTTCGCCTCGCCTGACCTGACCGTCGCCCTCGAGGTCACGTCAATAGGGGGTGATATCGCCGGCCATGACCGCGAGGGATTCCGGACCCGAGAAACCCTTCCGCATCCCGTCGTCCTCGCGGGTCATTTCGTCCGGGTACAGGACCCCGACCAGGGCTGCTGGACGGCATACCGAATAGGGTCCGCAGCCGCCAACCGGATCGACGTGGACGAATTCCCGTTCAACGCCGGCACGACCTGGCGGATTCCCTCGCTCTTCTCGATGGAACAGGTCTCCGTGGACACCTTCGAGGTCAGAACCACAACCCCGGCCCGGCTCTCGATCCGGACGCCGCACCGCCGCGCCTTCATCGAACACGAAGCCGGCCCGCGGACCGAACTCGAAACGGACAAAGCAGCCGGCATGCTGTCCCTCACCATCGACCCCGCCACGACCCGACCTCACGGAACGCTGCTGCGTCTGGAATAGCGTCAGCGGAAAACCCATCCCTTGCCTGTGGCGGTCAGTGTCACACGATCGCATCGCAAACGCCGGTGCGTCGCTGCGGTTAAGTCTGTCGCTTCCCTGTCTGGAAATTCACAGGCTGCGTACACGGTTCGTGAGCATCGTCGTTTAATTACCGCATCGTGACATTGGATGATTTCCGGCGGAATGTCCTCGCACTGGGGGACGGATCGCAGTTGCACGTCGATCCGTCCCTTCGCATTTGACCCCGGCAAGCGTGTTTGCCGGCGATTTCGTTCAACCTGCCTGAAAACGCATGGTCCGCGCCACGGATCCTTTCGTCAGGGCGCAGGGGACCTCTTGAACCCGGGGTTCCGTGGATGTCGATGCCTGCGCCGTTCGTGGTGTCGGTACGGGACCAGAACGGGGACCCGTTCCCGGGCATGCCCGGGATCTTCAACGTCACAGGTGGCGGCGGCACGTTGTCTGCGACGGCGGCCAGGACCGATACGAGCGGGAACGCGTCCACGACGCTCACGCTGGGTCCCGCGGCGGGGATGAACACCGTGACGGCGCGTGCGGCGGGCCTTTCGCTGGCGGTGTTTAGCGCCACGGCTTGGGGCAGCCCGGACGTGAACGCCGACGGTACGGTGGATTTCGGGGATTTCGTGCTGTTCGCCCAGGGCTTCGGAACAGGCTGCGGCGAGGAGGGGTATGATGTCCGCTACGACCTTGACGGCGACGGGGCGATAGGCTTCGGCGACTTCGTCATCTTTGCAGGCGCATTCGGACAAATGCGAATCCCAATTGGACCGTGCGATACAATAGTCACGATAAATTCATATATTATATCCTACAATAACGCATTAAATCATAATTAAGTTGTGAAAATATCATTGCCACGTTATACTATGAACTTTAATGTCGTATAAACGCAAACATGTTGGTCCGGCATCGTCTGACGATTTGAGGCGACGGCACAAGAAATTCTGTGGGGTCTTCCAGGTTCAGCGACGCGTTCGACACGTGATCCACAACTCTGACGATAGTGAAAGCCGCGCGCCGGGTCTGGATTCGTTCCATTCCGGGAAGCTCGAATTCGGCCTCAGGACGAGTGGCGACGGAAATGGATTGGCATTTCAATACACGGGACGGGAGCGGTCCAACAGCAGCCTGGCATGTGGGCGTCAGCCGCCTTAAGGGCAACGACGTGCCGACAGAGGTGGCAACCGGGATGCCGGCCTTGCCCTGCCGCTCCCAAACGTACCCCGGTGGCTTCTGATGGCCCGCTTCGCCGCTCTCGGATTGAACGATGCGTCGACGTATTACCCGGCGCGGCGGCACCGGAGCCCAATTAACAACGAAAGGATTTCTGCAATGAGGAAGACGGCTCGTATTGGGAAACGTATCCATCACACGCCGGCTGACGAAGGATCTACTGCGGCATGGAATCGACCGCGCGCGAATTTTACGTGTCGATACCTGAGGGGCGGCACGTTGGGCACCGCTCCCCTCCCCGTGTCGGGGAGGGGCCGGTTGAGGGGTCTCGATACCTGGATCGTCAGCTAAACCCGGGTCTCGTAATTCGGTCTGAAAGAGGTTGATGACATGAGGCGACGTGGACAATTGTTGGGTATGAATCAGAGGGCATTGATCCTCCTTTCTGCCGTGACGATTTTCACGTCCTTTCCTCTTGAGGGTCTCAATGCACAGATTCGTCAAACTGCGATATCGGCCTCAAGCGGTGGCCGTACCGCATGGGCGATTGGGCTGGAAACCGGGCCGTCCGCCATTACCGAGATCTGGGTCGAAGTACAACAAGCAAGCCCCCCACGCCATCTCGGCACCTTTCCCGGCCGACCCGGACGACTGGAGTGGATTGCAGGCGGGAAACGGCTCCGCTACAGGGAGACGCCCTTACAGGTCCCCCTGCATACGCTTACCATGCTCCCGACGCGGTCCGTACCCATTGTCCGGTCCAGTGTCTGGGAAATCGCCATCCGGGATGGTTCCATTTCGCAGGTGAACGATACGGCAGACACGGATCCGGGAACAACGTCGGATGCGGCCCCCGCCGCCCCGCCGGACCCGAGTCCCGCCGCAAAGGCGGTGCTGTGGGGCGTGGCGACCGCATTCAATGCCTCGGCCCTGGCCTACACCACCGTACACCGCTGGGAATTTCACTGGGCGGTGGACCGGTACCACAGAGCATCACGGGCGTGGAGGGCCCTGCATGTGCGATTCAAGAAGCACGGGCTCTACACGGCGCCGGTGCTTTCCTATGCGACGGCCCTGGCCGCAACCGCAAGGAAGGCTGCCGCGGCGCCCGGCGCCCGATGGGTCTGCAAGGACCACCTGACCGTCATTGGTGATGCCCTTCGAGCCTATGAGCAGGCGCACGAGAACCAGCGCCCGCCCGACCTTTCGACGCTCAGAACCTGGATTGAAGCCCATACGCTCACGCCGGCGGATTCAACAGTCATGAAAACGCTGTTCCGCTCGGCATTGGATCCCAAGAGAGGCCGCCGGATCAGCTACACGCATGGATACCGTCCTGCAGCTGCGGACGGCGAGGCCGTTGTCACGAGCTTCTTTCACGACGGTTACCTGGTTGAATCCGTCCGCAGCGGCGCGGGTTACCGCACCGTCGACCGACGCGCGGGCAGAGCGCAGATCGACTCCCTCCTCAACCTCGGCACTGAACTCACCCGGCGAGAGCCGCTCAGGGCAATCTCCACCCTCGAAATCCTGGCGGGGGTGGCTCAGGATTACGCCCGCGGGCACAGCAGGCTTGGGTTCGCCTATCTGGAGGCGGAGAAGCTCGTGCGGGCTATCAATGCTTTCGAACGCGCGATCGAATGCGACCACACGCTGGCCGAGGCCTACTACGGCCTGGGTCTCACCTTCCGCAAGTGGCCCCGTGGATCGTACGATGCCATCCGTTACTTTCAGAAAGCCCTCCAGTATGACCGGGACCACGTGGAAGCCCGATTCAATATTGCCGACATACGACACGAACTGAAAGAACACGACGTACGGCGGGAAATAAAGAAAGTGTTGGCAATCGACCCCCGGTTTCCCCCGGCTTATCTGCTGATGGGGAAGTGGGTCGAGGAGTTCGAGAAGGACTACGAGAAAGCCGCGCTCTACTATGCTCAATATATGGGTTTGCGACCCGACGATCCGGAAGGGCGGAAGCGGCTGGGAAGGATCTACCTGAGAACAAAGGACTACGGCCGTATCCTGGAGATATTGGAGGATTACGCCGTGCAGAATCCGGATGACGACGAGGTGCTGCCGATTCTCGCGCAGGCCTGCATGAAACTGGAAGCGTTTGACAGAGCCCACGCCTTTTTCACGGACTACCTGGACGGCGCCGGAGAACAGGCGCGGGAGCACTATGACGATATCCGGCTGGTCGCCTCTGCGGGGACGCTCGCGGCATTTGACGAGACCCCGGCGTCTGACAGAGCCGCGTTCGTGGAGAAATTCTGGTCCGAACAGGACCCGGACCTGACTACGGCGGCCAACGAGCGCCGCCTGGAACACTATCGGCGCGTGTGGTACGCTCTGCAGAATTTTTCGGAGGGAAAGCAGCCGTGGGACCAGCGCGGCGAGGTTTACGTCCGGTTTGGCGAGCCCGATCACAGGTCCCGCTCTGACGACATGGATTTCCAGCAATCCCTCGCGGTCCAGCGGGTCAAGGAACGGCTTTCCATCGCGCTGTACGGGGTTGCCGCGCCGCCGCATATGTTGATGAAGCCCGCGACCAACGTCGACGGGGTGGGGCACCTCCGGGGGGACATGCCGATACAGTCCTCCGGCCCCGGCGCAAATTACGTTGGCCCGGTTTATCCGGTACGCAGCATGCGCGGCGGCGTGGGTGAGGCGCCCGGCTTCCGCGCACAGGTATATGACGGGGAACCAGACGAGCAAGGAGATCAATCAGAATCTGCGAGCAACCCGCAGGTTGAATTGTCGTCCGGTGCAGGCAGGGGCAGCGGGATATTATCGGACTTCAAGCCGGTGACGTCCGGAGAAGACGCCTCGATGGTCCCGTGGGAGACGTGGACTTATGTCAACATAGGCAGCGGAATCGAGATTACCTTCACCGATGAATTCCACAACGGGAACTATAACTACGCCCCGGCTCCGCTGGATGCCCGCATTCCCGCGCGACAGCAGGCGATGCTGAACCGCTACAATCCCCGCAACGTCTATCGCATGGCCGTCGCGGCGCATCCGAACTACTTCGTGCCGCCGAAAAACACGCTGCCGATGGAATTCTATTACAACTCGGCCGATTTCAGGAGTGAAAGGGATCTCCGGACGGCGCTGGAAGTCTACGTGGGGATACCGCGACACCAGGGGCGCTACATGATCGATGGCGACCGGACGGAAATAAGGGTCGACCGGACCGTGGCGCTGCGGAATCCGGCAACCGGCGCTGTCTACCGGAGCGAGGACAAGGTGAATTTCGCGGCGAAAGGGGACGTGACCGCGGAACGGAGCGCGTTCGTTCCGGACCTCGCGCGCATGGACGTGCCCCCCGGGCGCTACCGGATGGAAGTGAAAATAAAGGACAACCTGTCCGTACAGCACGGGCGGTATCGTCAGGACATCGAGATCGAGTCCTATGAACGGGACAGCCTCCAGGTGAGCGACCTGGAACTGGCCTGGCGGATTTCCAGCCGCAAGGACAAGGATAAATTCAACAAAGGCGCGCTGTGGGTCATTCCGATGCCAACGCGGACCTACCGGGTGGGCCAGAATGTATTCGTCTACTACGAAATCTATAATCTGAGGCAGGACGAATTCGCGCAGACGAACTACCGGGTATCCTACACGGTCACGAAGGAGGACAATCTCAGCCCCCTGGGTATCATCACCAGCCTTATACGGTGGAAGAAGGGCAAACGTGAAGAACTCGAAGTGACGTACGAGATGGAGGGTGAGGATCCCATGGAAGTCGAATACGTGGAACTCAAGCTGGAAAACCGCCCCGCGGGCAAGTATTTCCTGAACGTCTCAGTTGTCGATTTGAAGAGCGGTGAAACAGCTTGGAAAAAGGCCAGCTTCATTCTCGCCCGATAGAGATTTCCCCATGCCCAACACGGTCTAGTAAAGGGATTTCCCGGTCTCTTCCGGGCGCGCGGATTGGAGAGCTACATCGTCTTGACATCGCTGGTCCGTATCCGGTATGGCTCTTCAGCGTCCGGCGCGAATGAGGCGCCCCCAATTTCCCTGGCGTTCTCGGCGGCGGGGTGGATTCTGGCAGCTTCGTGAGAATCGCCGCGAAATTGCGGTTCAGCCGCGGCAACGCAGGTTTGAATCGCGCTACGACCGGGACTGAAACGGCAGTGTCAAATTCCCCGATTTTCTCATCTTCGCCGGTGCGTTCGGGCAGACCGCGTAATCTGGCTCTCCCACTGTCGCAAAATGCGACATCAGTGACACAATTCGCGTCACATCTGCCTGCGCCGTGAAACGCCAATTCGCAGTACCCATTCGCCCGACACGTTGCACGTGTAGGGGCGTCCCTTGTGGGCGCACGCATTGCTCCCCACCCAGCGTTGCCAAGGTGCCGATCCGCCCTTTCCAACGTCCCCGCCGGCTCCAGGCCACATCGGACTTGCAATCCCCACGTCCATGTTGTAGACTCTTGATATCGGTTGCCAGGCCCGTCCGTGCTGAGGCCCCGTCGAACAACGCGCACTCTCGGTATCGTCTTTCCACGGGATACTTACATGTCCACGTCTGCCGCGCCCCAACCCACGTACGAATCCATCGGGGTACGTCCCCTGATCAATTGCATGGGGACCTACACCATCATCTCCGGCTCCCTGATGCTGCCGGAGGTCCGGCGGGCAATCCATGAAGCCTCGAAGGCATACGTGCATCTGGACGAGCTGATGGAAAAAGTAGGCGCACGGATCGCGGATCTCATGAAATGCGAATCGGGCATGGTCACCAGCGGCTGCGCCGCGGCGCTGTGCCAGGTCACGGCCGCCTGCGTGGCCGGCCTGGATCCGGACAAAATGAAACGTCTGCCCGATACGTCCGGGATGAAGAACCGGGTTATCACGCAGCCGTCCCACAGGCACGTCTACGACCACGCCATCCGTATGGTGGGCGTGGAAATTGTCGAGGTGGAGACCCCTCTCGAGTTGGAGGCTGCCGTTGACGAATCCACGGCGATGATCGCCATCTTCGGCGACGCGGCCGACCGGGGAACCATCACCGTACCCGAGATTGTCAGAATCGCCCGAAAACACGACGTGCCCACCTTCGTCGACGCCGCCGCCGAGCGGCCCGACGTTCCGAATCCCTACCTGTCCGACGGCGTGGACGTGGTTGCCTACAGCGGCGGCAAGTGCCTTCGGGGCCCTCAAGCGTCCGGCCTGGTTTTGGGCAGAAAAGACATCCTGCACGCCGCTTTCATGAACGGCGCACCCCACCATTCGCTCGCGCGTCCCATGAAAGCCGGCAAGGAGGAGGTGATGGGACTGCTTGCCGCCGTGGAACAGTGGGTGCGGCGGGACCACAGCGCGGAATGGAAGGAATGGGAGTGCCGGCTGGAAATCATCGCGGGCGCAATCGCGCATATCCCCACCCTGACGACGGGCATCCTTCAGCCCGGCCGGTCCAACGTCGCCCCTGTGCTGTCCATCGACTGGGATGCTGAAACCGTCCGTATCACGCCGGAAGAAGCCAGGCGGCAACTCTCCGATTCGGATCCGCGCATCGAGCTCTTCCACACCGGGACGGGCGTGGAAGTCATGCCCTACATGATGGAAGACGGTGAAGATGAAATCGTCGCCCGGCGCCTGAGACAGGTTCTCGACGGGGCGACGGCGGACTAGGACTTCATTCACGCCAGTAGACCCTGAACGGCTGTCTCACCGGGTCAGAGCCCCGACGGAACCCCCCGATGCACGTTGAAATCGCCCGCCACGCACTGGACCGCGTCCCCCTCTCGATCATCTTCGATGACTCCACGCTGCTGGTCAACCTGAATTACTTCTTCATGCGGGACAGAAACCCCATCGACGGTCAGCGCCGCCGGTGGGAGGACGTTCCCGTGGTTCACCCCGAGTCCTTCACGCGGGAATTCGCCGAATACTGCCTTGACGAAGGCGTCAAGGGCAAGTTCAGCGTCGTACCGTGTCCGGCGGCGCTGGGACGGATCGACCACGGGCTTCCGCTGTTCAGCAGGGTCCAGCAGGAGAGCTGGCTGGATATGTGCAGGGAGCTCATCGTTCCGAATTACGATATCACCCCCGAGATGATGACCCACACATTCGTGGTGGACCTGGAGACGTTGAAGCCGGTGGACACCAACCTCTGGGAACAGTGGGGATGGGACCGGCTGCCCACGGACCGGGAGGAACTGGTAACGGACTACATCGCGCTTGCCTGTGAGATCCTCCGGAACGTCGGCCTGACGCCCGCCGGCGTCACCTCGCCGGGGGGATTCGGCAATCCGCTCGACTTCTACGCACGGTGCGCCGAAGCCGCCTGCCGCCGCGTCACCGGCAATCCTACGCCTTACCTGTTCAAGCGCGTGTCCCACGGCGCCGTGGAAACGCCCGTCTGGTATCCAGACCGGGACAACGGTACCGCTATGGGTGAGATCATCGCCGGCACCGGCGACTGGACGGGGTCCTGGACGGGATACGGAGAGGTCAACGCAGACAAGTACATCACGGCCGACCTTCAGGGCGGACGACTGCCGGCCCTCATCGACGCAGGAGATCCCGCCGTCCTCATCAGCCACTGGCAGGGCTTCTACGGACTTCACGACGCCGACCGCCGGGGTTTCAACGCCTTCAAGACCGTTGTCCGACGGCTGAAGGAACGCGATCCGGCCGGAGAACGCACCCGGTGGCGCAAATGCAGTGAGATTACAACCTACGCCATCATGCGGGAGATGGCGGAACTCGCCGTTGAAGACAACACGGTTACGCTCGACCTGCCCGTGCGTACACCGGAGTTGACGTTGCGATTCACCGGCAGGGACATCAATTCCGTTTCGGTAGACGGCACGCCCGTTCCCCGCGTGCACAACAGATCCGCCTTCGGAAGCGGGACCGTCTACGAGGAGAACGGCGCAACGTACGTCGCATTCGATCCGCAACGGCGCACGACGACTGTGGACATCCTGTAAACCGGAAATCAGCCCTATGAGACTCTGCGACGCATTGGCCGGCGACCGTATCGCACTCAGCCTGACCAGTTCCGATCGGGACGGAGCCATCCGCGAGCTGATCGAAATGATCGGCCGGTCGGTCCACCTGCCCGATCCCAACGCGCTGCTCGGCCTCATCCTGGAACAGGAAGCCATCAAGACCAGCGGCGTGGATCAGCACGTGGCGATACCCCACGCCAGGTCGGACGACATCGAAGGCGTGGTCGCGGCGTTGGGCGTATCCGGGGAAGGCATCGATTTTCAGAGTCTGGACGGGCAACCCGTACACCTGATCTTCCTGGTTCTTTCCTCCGAAATATCGATGCCGGCGTACATGAGCGTTCTGAGCCGCACCGCCCGCATTTTCGACCGCGAGGAGATCCGGCGGCAGATCCTTGCAGCCGCGTCTCCTGATGAAGTTATGGAGATCATCCGCGCACAGGAGCCTTTTTAGCCTTTGAATCCCGAAGTCCCGGGCGAATACGCTATTTCAATGCATCTGCTTATCATTACACTCTACCGCGAGGACCTGCTCGACGAGGTCCTCTCCGGTCTCGTTGAGCTGGAAATCACGGGCGCAACGGTGCTGGACGGGACTCCAATGGAGCGCATCCTGTCCGAGGACGTGCCCATCTTTGCCGGATTGCTGCCGGCAGGATCCGGCCGTTCCAGCGTGATCGTCGCACCCGTAAAGGACCGAACGCTGCTCGACCCGCTCATCCGGCTGTTCCGGGAAACCGGTGTCGATTTCACGCGGCCCGGCGTGGGAACACTCTTTCTCTTGCCCGTCGATTTCCGTCTTGGACCGGAGGGCGGGGAACCTCCATGAAACTGGTCTTCGCCGCCATCCTGATCGTCGTGATCGCGTTCGTCGGTTCCCGCCTCAGTTTCGTCCATATCCGCCTGCCCCTCGGTGTCAGAAACCTCTTTCTCACCGGTATCGAATACCTCCTGGTCGGATTTCTTCTCGGCGGCGCCGTTCTCGATCTGCTTGACTCAGCGACCCTCGACGGCCTCTATCCGTTTGTGGGCATGGGCCTCTCGTGGATCGGCATGCTCTTCGGCGTTCAGTGGGAGTTTCGGCGGCTGAGTCATATTCCGGGACGGGTCTTCGGCGCTGCGCTCGTCCAGAGCCTGATCACCCTTGTGGTTGTGGCCGTTCCCTTCCTGCTGCTCTTTCACTACCTCTATGCACGCGAAACGGAGCTGCTGGTGATCGGCGCCGTCACGCTGGCGGCCGCGGCATCGGGCACGGCTTCCAGCGGCCTCACGCTGTTTTCCCGAAACACGCCGGCCCCGGCGCGGCCGCTGATGCGGCTTCTCACGAACGTATCGAACATCGACGACCTGGTCGGCCTGACCGCGTTCGGTCTCATCTCGTGCCTGGCCGTATTGCACGCCGGCGCGTCCACCTACACGTGGATCGGTGTCTCGGCGGGGCTCGGCCTGACCGTCGGTCTGCTGGTCGTTGCCCTGACCACCTACCGCCTCAAGGACGATGAGATGCTGCTGATCGTCATGGGCGCCATAACCTTTTCGGGAGGACTAGCGCTGTACCTCAGCCTGTCTCCGCTTCTGGTCAACCTCATCGCGGGTGTCATCGTCGCGAATCTGGCGAGAGGACGAGCGAGGGCGGGCATTCGCACGGTGCTCCTGAGAGGCGAACACTCCATCTACATCATCTTTCTCATCCTGGTGGGCGCCGGATGGCGTATCGAATCGGTCTGGCTTCTGGCTCTGGTGCCTGTCTATGTCCTCGTCCGGACCCTCGGCAAGACCCTTGGCGGCTTCGTTTCGGTCCGCCTGTTTCTGCCCGGATCCCGAGCGTTGAGCGGCCTCGGTCTCGGTCTGCTTTCTCACGGGGGAATGGCCGTGGCCATCGTGGTCAACCTGCACCAGATCCACCGTTCCGAGGTGACAGACGCAGTGATTTCCGTGGTGCTGCTGGGCATCATCGCCAGCGAACTCATCGCTCCGGCCTCGACGCGACGCCTGCTGGGAAAGACGCCATGAGGCTGATTTTCGTCTTCATCGCCCTGAGTCTGCTCATGGCCTGGGCCGGCTCGACCCCGCCCGGCGACGCTCCCGGCGCCTACACCACGCTGGTTGTCGGTCTGCTCCTGCTTTCCGGTTACGCGGCGGGCCACGTCCTCTCCCGGCTGCACCTCCCGCGGATAACCGGATACCTCTGCGTCGGCATGCTCACGGGACCCTACCTGATGGGCTTCCTGACCAGAGAAGCCGTGGGCCAACTCGGGTTTCTGAACGAGCTGGCGGTGACCTTCATCGCACTGGCGGCGGGCGGCGAATTGAGGATGGCCGAACTGAGGGAGCGGATGAGCGTCATCCTGCACTCTATCCTCTCACAGACCACCATCGTCTTCATCATCGTCACCACATTCGTGTTCCTTGCAGCACCGCTGCTGCCGTTCACCGCATCCTTTTCGAATCTCGAGTTGCTGACGGTGGGCTCGCTCTTCGGCGTACTCGCCGTGGCGCGGTCGCCTTCCAGCGCCATCGCCATTGTAAACGAGACACGTGCGACGGGCCCGTTCACCGAAACCGCGCTCGGCGTCACCGTGGCGCTGGACGTCTTCGTGATCGTGCTGTTCGGCGCCGCGATTTCGTTCTGCGAGGTGGTGATGTCGCCCGCCGCCGCATTGGACCTGGGATTCATTGCCGGCCTGAGCGTGGAAGTCCTGCTGGGCATCGGTGCGGGTTTGGGCGTGGGGCTGGCGCTGGGCTTCTATATTGACCGGGTCCGGGCGAACCTACCGCTGCTGTTGCTGGGTACGGCCCTTCTGGTGACCAGCATCTCGCACGGGTTCGCCGCGTATCTTAAAGAGGCGTACGGCCTCAGTATCCATCTCGAGCCCCTGCTGATCTGCGTTACCGCCGGATTCACCGTGCAGAACGTCTCCCGTCAGGGTTCCCGCTTCATAGAAGCGATTGAATCGGTCGGTCTTCCAGTATACGTTTTGTTCTTTACGCTGGCGGGAGCGGGCCTGAACCTGGACGCCCTGATGCAGACGTGGACCGTTGCGATTCTGCTCGTTGGCGTGAGAGCCGGGGCCATCTACCTGAGCGCGTACGCAGGAGGGCGCCTTGGCGGCGATCCTCCCCGCTTCAACCGCATCGCGGGTCTGGCCTATCTCACGCAGGCCGGCGTCAGCCTGGGACTGGCTCTGGAGGTCACCCGCCGTTTTCCGGGCTGGGGCGAAGCCTTCGTGACGGTAATCGTCGCGGTGATAGCGGTGAATCAGATGATCGGCCCCATCGCGATGAAACAGGCGCTGGTACGCGCCGGAGAAACCAGGAAATAAACCACCTGAAAAGGCAAAAGGTGGTCGTAAACAGGAAATGTAGAGGTTGCGGAAATTAAAAGACCGCATATCTTTCAGGTGTAAGCGTCTCATTCTGAGACACTCTCAATAGTGTGCAATTAATCGGAATGGCAGCCGGCTCCCTGACCTCTCCAACACCTGATAGAGAACGCGGGGCACAGACGGTTCCCGGTTGCGTTTCGATCCGTTCGCCAACTGAAAGTGGATATTCCCGATGTCTGCAGCGGGAGCACGACCCCATTCACACGATGCCGCGCAGCACCGCCGGCTGTTCGGCCTGGAAATCTACCTGACCCCGGTGTTCGTGATTTCCAGTCTTACCATCGTCGCTTTCGTTGCGGGCACCCTTATCTTCAGGGAGGCCGCGACGGAAGTCTTCAAAGACACCCGTGTCTGGCTTACGACGAATCTCAACTGGTTTTTCATGAGCGCGGCCAACCTGGTCGTGCTCTTCTGTCTCTACGTTGCCGTATCGCCGCTCGGGCGGGTCCGTCTCGGAGGCCCGCGGGCGAAACCGGAATACACGAACACGACCTGGCTCGCCATGCTATTTGCCGCCGGCGTGGGCATAGGTCTTCTGTTTTTCGGAGTGGCGGAGCCGGTCTACTACTTCAAGAGTCCGCCGCTGGGCATCGCCTCCGGAACGGAAGCGGCCGCCGTTGCCGGTATCGCGGCCACGACGTTTCACTGGGGCCTGCACGGCTGGGCGATCTACGGCGTCGTGGGACTCGCACTCGGGTTCTTTGCGTACAACCGCGGATTGCCTTTAACGATCCGTTCGGCGTTCCATCCCCTGTTTGGCGACCGCGTCTGGGGCTGGCCCGGCCACGTTATCGATACGTTCGCCATATTCGCGGGGTTGTTCGGGCTGGCAACCTCCCTCGGCCTCGGGGTTCAACAGGTAACCTCCGGCTTCAACTACCTGTTCGACATACCGGCGAGCGGCGCCACGATGGTGGCCCTGATCGTGGTGATTACCGCGATTGCCCTGATTTCGGTGCTGACGGGTATCGACGTCGGCATCAAGCACCTCAGCCAATTCAACGTCATCGTTGCCCTGATGTTGCTGCTTGCCGTGATCCTGCTCGGTCCCACAGCATACGTTCTCCGCAGCATCGCACAGGGGCTGGGCGGCTATCTGGTGAAGGTCGGTCCGCTCAGCAACTGGATCGGGCGTGAAGATACAGGATTCGTTCGCGACTGGACCACGTTCTACTGGGCGTGGTGGTTCGCCTGGGCGCCGTTCGTGGGGACGTTCATCGCCAGGATCTCGAAGGGGCGCACCGTTCGCGAGTTCGTCGTTTTCGTTCTCCTGATGCCCACACTGTTGTGCCTGCTGTGGTTCGGCTCCTTCGGCGGCACGGCGTTCCACCAGCACATGGTCGACGGCTATGCCGGCGTTACCGGGAATGTCGAAGCCTGGAAACTTGAGATTGCACTCTTCAAAATGCTTGACAGATTGCCGGCGCCGGTACTGCTTTCGTCTGTCGCAATGCTGCTGACAATCGTATTCTTCGTGACGTCGTCGGACTCCGGATCGCTGATCATCGACACGATCGCGGCCGGCGGGAGGGTTGACGCACCGGTGGCGCAGCGCGTCTTCTGGTGTACGATCGAGGGGCTGGTGGCGATCGCGCTTCTGCTTGGCGGAGGATTGGAAGCCTTGCAGGCCGCCTCGCTGGCAACCGGCCTCCCGTTCGCCGTCGTCCTGTTGGGTATGGCGTTCTGCGTCTGGAGAGGGCTGCGAAGTGAACTGAAGAGAATATCGTGAGGGAATGTTCTGGCGGCCATCCATGCCGCAAGAGTAACGAGCCGATTTCAAACTTCGGCTGAAGACCCAAGACGAGGAGGTCCTATGAAGTCCATCGTAAGGTATATTCCGTTTCTGGTATGCGCGGCAATGTTTCTCCACGCGCATACTGTGGTGGGACAATCGACCGGAACCGTGTCCGGGACCGTCGTCGACGCGGAAAGCGGAGACCCGCTGGAAGGTGTTAACGTGTCCATCGCCGCGCTGAACCTGGTCGCGGAGTCGGACGCGGCAGGACGCTTTACCATCCGCGACGTACCGGCCGGCACACACCAACTAAGCGTGCAACTGATCGGCTATGCGGGCGAGCCGCGAACGATCACGGTCACCGCCGGCGCGACCCTTACCGTTGCGTTGAGTATGGACCTGTCGCTGCTTTACATGGACGAACTCGTGGTGACCGGCACGGCCTTCAAGGAATCCCCCATCAACCAGACTTACGCTGTTGTGGCGGTTGGCCGCGAGGAGATGGCGGAACAGGGGTCTCCGCAGGCTGTCGACTTTTTCAAGAATCTCGGCGCCAGCCACGGCGTGATCGGGGAGCGCAGCAGCTGGTACAATTCAGGCCAGGCCGCCACGCTCACCGAAAGCATCGCAAACGTCAACCTGCGGGGCCTGGGGGCGTCGCGCACCCTCGTGCTGATCAACAGCCGTCGCCAGACTTACGTCCCGGCGCGACTGATCGGGGGCCGCTTTGTCGATGTCAACGTGATTCCCTCTATTGCCATCGAGCGGGTCGAAGTACTCAAGGAAGGGGCTTCCGCCATATACGGGTCGGATGCAGTGGGCGGCGTGGCCAACTTCCTTACGCGCCGTAACTTCGAGGGCTTCGAGGTTTCCGCCGCGCACGAGTACTTCCCGGGCGCGGGCGATACCAACGCCGGCGCGATATGGGGCGGGAAACTCGGAGAAGCCCACGCGGTCGTGTCCGCCGAATGGAGGGGACGCCAGGCGTTGCCGTCCTGGGAAAGGGATTACCTGCTGCAGCCATGGCACGGTGGCGGGCAGCGCCTGGGGTGGTCGAGCCTGGGCAATCCCGGCACCTTCGCCATCGGGGCGCCGGCCCCATGGACCGCCGCCATTCACGCCCCAAGGTGCGAGGAATTCGGGGGTTTCCGGGAGTCCTGGACATGCCGGTTCCGATATCAGCAATATGAGAATCTGATCGAAGATATGAGTCATATGCGCGCTTTTGCCGAGATCAACGGGAAGCTGGATAACGGTGCGGAGTATCACGTCGAAGGTCTGTGGGCGCAGGCCACGATTGCCGATTGGTACACGACGCCGTCGTATCCGCCGTTTCCACTCACAGACACCAGTATCATGGAAGTCGCGCCGGACCACCCTGGCCGGGGGGCATTCTGCGAGGACTACGGCGCGGACCCGTCCGATCCATATTACGAGGCATGTCAGGGAGGCGAGAACTGGTACTTCAACGGACGTCCTTTCGGAAACTCGGGTCCGGGGCGAACGCTGGACCGTGACTCCCGCACGTTGCGGCTGGCGGCTTCCATCAATGGAGACTTCGAGGGATTCGGCGGGCGGGACTCGCATTTCGACCTGGGCCTTTCCTACTCCCGCACCGAAGGCAACTACAACCTGCCGGGTGTGTACATCGAGCGGCTTTTCCTCGGCTTCCGGGGCTTCGGGGGGCCGCGCTGCGGCGTTGACGTGGTGGCGGATCAGACGTCTCTTGCCGGAATGCGCCTGGGCCCGCTCGGCGGCAAGGTGGCGGGTCAGGGCGACTGCCAGTACTACAATCCCTTCGGCAATGCGATCGAGTTCACGGACCAATACGGTTCGGCGTATGCAACCCGGGCGAATCCCGGTTACCGCGCCGCGCTTGCCAACAGTGAGGAACTTCGACTCTGGCTCAACCAGGAAGTGGACATGCAGAGCACGGCCGACATGCTGGTGGCCGACGCGACGATGACGGGGACCTGGATCGAGGACGTCTTCAGTTACGCGGCGGGCTACCAGTTCCGGCTTTTCAATGCCAGCGGGGACCCCAACGACGAGGGCGACGTGACCATCAACCCCTGTCCGGTTGTCGGCGACAAGAACTGCTCGGCTGAGGACCGATTCGGCCCCTATGCGTTCACCAACGTGCATCGGCCGTATGATGAATCTCAGACGGTGCATCGCTTCTTTGCCGAGACTCCGCTGAGCCTGGGAGAGCGGTTTGACGTGCAGCTTGCCGCCAACTACGAGTTCCACGACGTGGCCAGCAGTTTCGATCCCAAGTTCGGGTGGCGCTATCAACTGGTGGAATCAGCCGACCAATCCCTGTTCCTGCGCGGTTCTGTTCAGACGACGTTCCGCACGCCAGCGCTGGACGACGTGAATGAGAGCCCGCTCTCGACCCTCGAGTGGATCAACGCGACGGACGCGTATCAAACGGTCGACAGAATCGGGAGCAAGGACCTCAAACCCGAACGTGCATTTACTTTTAACGCGGGCCTTGCCCTGGTTACCGAGACGGGATTTGAGGCGACACTGGACTACTGGAGTTACGATTTCAGCGACGTGATCGGTTCCATGCCCCACGGCGCCATTACCGCTTTATACGCCGACGAAGCAAATAAGAACGCCCTGAAGCAATTTATCGTGTGTCCGGACGGAATCGGTACCGGCACCTGCGCGGCCTCGGAACTCGAGCGGGTGCAGGTGGATATCGTCAATTGGCCTGGGCTCAAGACCTCGGGAATCGATCTGCATCTGGGTACGCGGGTGCCGCAGGGAGCAGGACTGTTCACAGCAGGCCTCGAAGGCACCTATACGCTGGCGTACGAGACAAAAGCACTGATGCTGGGAAACCTGGTGCTGCTGGAGGATGCGGACGCCGCCGGTTACCTGAACTTCGGCAATCCCATCGCGACGTCCCTTCCAAAGTTCAAGGGCCGGATTTCGGGGAGCTATTACTGGCAGGATTACAGTCTCGCGACCTATCTGAACTACATCTCGTCTTATGAGGACCGCGGGTCGATGGGCTCCGATAATTCGAAGATCAAGAGCATTTTCGGTACCATCGAATCGTATGTAACATGGGACATGACGTTCCTGTGGAACATGCCAAACGGGTTGAACATCGCGCTATCCGGCATGAATCTGCTCGACACAATGCCTCCTCTCGTGAATATCGAGCAGGCCTACGACGGCTTCACGCACGATCCCAAGGGCCGGCGGCTGAAGCTGGCTGTAACCTACCATCTCGGAAGTTGACGGTCCGTTATTCATAACAGTCTCACAAAAGGCATCCGTTGGTTTGGCGGATGCCTTTTGCCTGTTCATGTATACAGTTGATGAACCGAATCCAATACCACCCAATAAGGCGTTGCAATCTAAGTTCCCGATCAGCATATTTACGTCGTTGGCGCGTAACGGCGACACAGCCCGTTCACACAGATACCTTGCGCCGCGTGACCTGTGATTCCCCTCGGGGCCGCGTGCGGATCGAATCGTCCGGATAAGCTCAAATGAACAAACGTGAAGACTATCTCTCATGGGATGAATATTTCATGGGCGTCGCGCTGCTTTCCGCTCTGAGGAGCAAGGACCCCAACACCCGCGTCGGCGCATGCATCATCAACGAGAAAAAGAAAATCGTGGGCATCGGCTATAACGGCCTGCCGATCGGCTGCTCGGACGACGAATACCCGTGGGCAAGAGAGGGGGACTTTCTCGATACCAAGTACCCGTACATCTGCCACGCCGAACTCAACGCGATCCTGAACAAGATCGACACCAACCTCTACAACTGCACGATCTACGTTACACACTTTCCGTGCAACGAATGCGCGAAAGTCATCATTCAATCCGGCATTCGGGAAGTCATCTACCTGGCGGACAAATACGCGGAGACCGAACCCGTCATAGCCTCCAAGCGCATGTTCGACAGCGCCGGGGTCGACTACCGCCGGCTTACCGGGTACCGGGATCACCTGCACATCGAATTCAAAGACCTTTCCTGATATTGGAAGCTGTATTAAAATTCCCGGCGGTCTTCGCGCGGCTGCAAGCGCGTCGGTCTGCGTTGGTCAAATCCACCCAGAGAGGCGAGGGGCGCGCAGCCTCGATACATTTAGATAGGGGCGAATTCGACCGCCTGGACCGACACCCTTTCGCTCGCGCTCGGGAACACACCGGGAATTCCAACACAGCTTCAGAGAGGAAACCGAAATGCCGGCCACGGATCCCTGGCTGCCGGTTGGACCGGACCTGAAAACCGTCAACGCGGCGTATGAAAATCCGCTCCACGCCCTTTCAGCGGCCGAGATACCTGCCATCCTCCTGCCGAGGTCCTACGACCCGGCCCACTGTGACGGCCTGATCCGCCGCTTCATAGACCGCGGCCTGATGCGGGACCCCTCGGACACGGAATCCGGGGATACCCGTACCCGAATCGACATCGGCACGAGCCTGGGGAATCTGGGTAACGACCAGGAGGGGTTTCTCAATCACTCCGTACAGACTCACGACCTGTTTGTTGAACTCTTCAATGGATTCGACAATCCGGTCGACGTCATCTATAACAGCCTCAGCGCCCTCGCCTCGGGCAAACGGGTGGTGACGGCGCGCGAACCCGACGGCCGCCTTTACGGTCCGGCCATCTTCCGCATCCACTACACCCACCACACCTACCAGCCGCACATCGACCACGTCACGCTGCGCGAAAAACGCTTCAATTACGAGGTCTCCCGGTTCGACCACCAGTTCGCCGGCATCCTCTGCTTTCAGAACGCGGCGCAGGCCGGCCCGGCGACCCAGGCGATCCTGCACCGGTGTCTGTGGACGGAAGACGTCGAGGCGCACATTGCCGAAAACGCCTTTCACGAATACGCCCGGCTGAACGACATCGGACAGTGCCGCGTCGAACTTGAACCCGGCGATCTCTACTTCTTCAACACCCGCTGCATCCACGAGGTCCCCGCGGTCGAGGGAACCGATCCCAGAATCGTCCTGGCCGTCTTCATCGGCTGGTCAGACGACGACGGCGAGGTCTACGTCTGGGCGTAGCGTTATCCCGCCACAAGTCGGAATCTGTCGCCCGCAGTGTCACTTTCACGATGGGAATTCGCGGGTTGCGTCCCGGAAACCGCCGCCATGGCTGAAACCCTGTATCGGGGAATACTCCTTCCTGAGCGTCCAGTCCTCCCCGGCGTCGTGTCCGTTCTGCCCGACTACCGCGCCATGCTGCTTGCGGTGATGGCCGCCATTGCTGATCGATACGAACGCGCGCCCGACTACCCCTTCATCGATACCAAGCTGGATCTCATCACCGGAGAGGACTTCCCGCCGGACGATCCCGTAAGGGGTGGGAACGCGGTCTATGGCTGGATTCAGGGTCGCGGCCTCGAATCCCTTGCCGGACACTGCCGATGGATGCGCCGCCATAATCTGGCGCCGGAACTGAGGCGCCGCCTGGAGCGCATCGCGGCCGACGTGCTTGCGAGACTGCTTGAGATCCGCGCCCGAAACGCCGGCCACCTGTCCTTTTTCATGTCACCTGATGGAAACCCGTTCACGCTGGACGAGGAAGGCGGAATCCGGACGCTGGAGTTCACGGAGGAATCGAGCTACGGGTTCAGCGACCTCTTCAGCGCCAAAGGCATGGTTGCCGCGGCGAGATACCTCGAGTTGCGGGATGCCGAAGCGGAAGCCATGGGATACTGCCGCCGCGTGGACAATGCCATTTTCGAGGGCCGGTTCACCACCGACCAGGTTTCACTGGATCCGATGAATCCCACCGGACCCCGACCGGGACGCCATCCCCACGGCGCGTACATGATTCAGATCGGCGCCGCCGGCCTGCTGGCCGAACACCGTATTCCCGACAGCGTGGAGATGGGTCTGCGCCTCATTCGTCACGAAATGCGGACCTACGTCAATCTGGGCGGGCGGGTGCCGCGTCTCCGGGAGTACGACTTCTGGGAAGCGGTGGATGACGACGGCCGGCCCTTCGAGGAGGACGGCAGGATCCTTTCCGATCCGGGCCACGTCCTCGAATTTATCGGCCTGACGCTGAAATTCACCGCGGCCGTCAGAGAAAACAAGCTGGCGGATGCCGAACAGCTGGCGGAAATCGCGGGCGTCGAAGCCCATATGCCCGCGCTGCTCGCGCATACTTTTGCGGGGGGTTTCCAACCCGGCCCCGGCGGCATCTGCAAGATGTTCGACCTGGTATCCCGCGCACCCGCCAATACCGACATGCCGTGGTGGAACCTTCCTGAAACGCTGCGCGCCGCCGCTCACTGCTTTTCGATTGCCCCATCCACGGCACGGCGACAGGACGTCCTGAGCATATTCGCTGCGTGCCACAACGCCTTCACGAGGCACTTCGTTCGTCCGGACCTCCATCTGATGGCCTATCAGACCCGAAACGAAGCCGGACAGGTCGTGCCGGTCATTCCCGCTACCGCGGATGCGGACCCGGGATATCACACGGGTCTGAGCATCATCGACGTACTCGAAATCTTCGAGAATGCGTAGCAAGACGCACTAAACAGGAAGCCATGCGCCTCGAGATCAAAAACCTTTCACTTCGGTACGGCACAAAAAAACCGCTGGTTCAACGCGTGAACCTCACCGTTGACAGCGGGGATTTCGTGCTCATCCATGGGCCGTCGGGAAGCGGCAAATCCAGCTTCCTCAGGCTGCCCAACCGGCTGCAGGAACCCTCTTCGGGCGACATCCTGCTTGACGGCAGCCCCGTGTCTCACCAAAACGTCACGGAACTGCGGCGAATAGTCGGTTACGTCCAGCAGACGCCCGCAATGGCAGATGGCAACGTGCGTACCAACCTGACCCTTTCATTCACGTTTAAAGCCGGACGAGAAAGGCAACAGCCGGACGAAGACCGGCTCCGAGTCCTTATGGACGATTTCCTGCTTCAGGACGTGGACCTCGACGACGATGCGGAAACCCTTTCCGTAGGGCAGAAACAGCGGATCGCCCTGATCCGCGCGCTGCTGTCCGAACCCGGCTTTCTCCTCTGCGACGAACCCACTTCCGCCCTCGATCCCGAGTCCAAATCCGTGGTCGAAACATGGCTGGAACGACTCGCGCTGGAACAGAACATCGGTATTGTCCTGGTTACGCACCTGGACTTCAATCCGGTTCGCGTCAGGGCCAGGCGTTACCGGCTCGACGGCGGTCTTCAGGAGGTCTCCGCTTGAACCTGATCGAGATCACCCCCGTACAACTGCTTCTGTGTCTCGTTTTCGTCCTGATCGCGGGAACTGGCTCGGTTGTCTTCCGGCTCAGGCTGGAAAAGGATCTCGCGTGGGGCACGGTGCGCACCTTCGCGCAGCTCTTTCTCGTCGGCTACGTTCTCAAGTACATCTTCCAGATCAACAACCCGTACCTGATTCTCGTCCTCTTCGTCTGGATGGTCTTCTGGGCCGCCCACGCCATCCGCGGCCGGGTAAAGGAAAGGGAGGTCCGATACTTCATCCCAACGTTCATTTCAATGGTGGCCAGCTACACGACCGTTTCCATCTTGGTTACGGCGGCGATCGTTCAGGTCAAGCCCTGGTACACGCCTCAGTACTTCATCCCCCTCGGCGGCATGATTATCGGCAACTCCATGAACGCGGTCACGATCGCACTGGAACGCCTCTTCTCAGACCTGCGCAAACAGCGGGACCAGATCGAACTCGCCCTTTGCCTCGGCGCCACCTACCAGGAAGCGACGGCCACGATTCTTCGCGACGTGGTCAAGGCCGGTATGATCCCTTCAATCAACTCCCTGATGACCGTCGGCCTCGTTTCCCTGCCCGGGATGATGACGGGTCAGATCCTGGCTGGCTCGGACCCGATGACCGCCATCAAGTATCAGATCATCGTGATGCTGATGATCGTTGCCGCCACCGCTATTGGCTCGATTATCGTCGTACACGTCGTCCGCCGCCGCTGCTTCACCCGGGCCCATCAGCTGGCGATATAGATCGCCTAGACCGTCTCACCCGCCCCGCCGTCGAAGTTGATCGCGGCGCCGGTCATGAAGGCGCCCCTGTCGGACACCAGAAACGCGACCAGATCGGCCACCTCGGCGGGTTCGCCCATCCTCCCCAGCGGTACGTCTTTTCCGGCTTCTTCACACCAGGCATCGAAATCCATGTCGCTGCCGGAGGCCGTCCAGGCCCGCTGCGCCTGCGCCGACCTGATATTCGTGAGACATACGGTGTTGACGCGAATCAGGTGCTGTGCGAGATCTTTGGACATGGCCTTGCTCAATGCGATTCCCGCCGCGCGGCTCACGGACGTGGGCACGGAGCCCGGTCCCGGCGCACTGGCAATGGAGCGAACGTCGGGAGCGCCCCGGGCGACACGTGGGTCGGTCCGATTAGCCGTGGTAGGTGGACTCCAGGCGGCGTTCGAGGGACGAAATCGCGAAGCATAGAGATTCAACAACGTTGTGGCAGAAGGAGCGGAGCCTGATTTAAGGGCTCCGTTTTTTTTGTGGGTAGCACCGTGCGCGACGGCGTGATCGCGCGGGCCTGAATGCCATCCCCCTGTTTTTCGGGCTATCGACACAAAAATAACACACAATATGGTCATATCGCCACAGCGACGACACATCGATATCGTTATATTTGACGTCTGTCTACAGTCGTCTCTCACGGTGCCGAAGGGGGATGGTGCGGCGTCGCCTGGAGGGGAAGGGGTCCAACAAAACGAGGGAGGTGCAACGTGCAGGACGGTAGGGCGGAACCGCGGCGTGCGGCGGTGGCGTTGTGTTCAGGGTCGAGGGTGGCGATGAACCGCGGGCTGTGCCGCGGCGGACAATGGCTTCTATCGTGCGCGCTGGTATTGATTTTCGCGTCGCCGCTGTTTTCTCAAGGCGGTGATGCGCCGACGGAGTTGAACGCGTCCGCGGATTCGGGCGGCCGCATCCTGTTGACGTGGCGCGCCCCAGAGGTGAACGCGGGCGCCGTGACGGGCTACCGGATCAGGCACACGTCGTTGACGAGCGGGTTGTTCCGTGTGAGTGTCGGCGGGACCCCGATTTCGGGCGGTGTGACGCGTCGGCGGTTCAGTCCGGGCACGCGGGGTCGCGAGCGGTATATCCGGTTCGAGGTGCGCGCGGTGCGCGGCAGCGCGTTGAGCGGATGGTCGGAGAGCGTGATGTACGACCTGGAGACGTCGAGCACGGTGACTGTACCTGCGGCGCCTTCGGGGTTGTCTGCTGAGATCGTGGCGGGTGAGGGGGTGTTGACGTGGGACGATGCGGGCCAGGCGACGATCTTGAGGTATGAGCTGAAGTACATCCGCGGCGGGGAATTGGTACAGAACTGGCGCAATATCGAGGGCAGCCACGCGGGGACGACGGAGCATACGGTGGGGGGGCTGAGTGCGGGTGCGTCGTATACGTTCTGGGTGCGTGCGGTCAGCGTGCTGGGTGCGGGGGGTGGTGCGAGCGCAGCCGTGTCTCTCGTGCCGGATGCGCCTGCGAACCTTACGGCGCGTCCGGGCGACGGTCAGGTGCGTCTGAAGTGGGACGATGCGATGGATGTGTCGGTGACGGGTTATGAGTTTCGTTATATTCGTGAAGGCATGCCTTATTCGGTGTGGATCGGGATCCCCGTGTCGACGTCGCATACGATCGGAGGCCTGACCAACGGTGTCGAGCATACGTTCGAGGTGCGCGCGCTGGCAGGGGAAGCGCACGGCGACTCGTCGGTGGTACGGGTGACGCCGACGCCGCCTTCGGGGGCGGTGGAGGGCCTGGCGGGATGGCCCGGCGCCGGGCGGGTGGTGCTGACGTGGACCGAGGGGGGCGGTACGGGTGTGACGGGGTTTGAAGTCAGCTACGGCGACCCGAACGGGTTGATCCTGGACTGGACGGCCGCGGCGGCGGTGGACGAGGGTGCGGGATACAGCACCACGTTGACGGGGCTGATCGACGGCACGCGGTATCGGGTGGGCCTGCGCGCGGTGAACGTCGCGGGTCCGGGGGCGCCGTCGCACGTGTGGGTAACCGTGGGCGCGCTGCCGGCGCCCGGTGGCCTTGCGGCCTCTGCGGGCGAGGGTGCGGTGACGCTGTCGTGGGACCGTGCGGACGACGCGGGCATCGCGGGTTATGAGGTGCGGGTTACGGATGCAGGTGGTATAGCTGGCGCGTGGACGGCCATTCCCGGTATGGACGCGGCGGCGACGCGTCACACGGTGGGTGGGCTGGAGAACGGGACGCTGTACACGTTCGAGGTGCGCGGTGTAAACCCCGCGGGGGTGGGCGCCATGTCGTCGGTGACAGCGGCGCCGGGAGTACCGGCGGCCCCGGAGAGGCTTCGGTGGACGCTGGCGCAGGGGGCGGTGGCGCTGACGTGGGCGGTTGCGGGCAACGCGGCGATCACGGGCTATCAGGTGCGGTGGTACGCCGGGGCCTCGACGGACGTTGCCTGGACGGATATCGCGGGCAGCTTTGCGGGCACGGACCGCTACGTGGTGACGGGGGTGACGAACGTGCGGTCGTACACGTTCGAGGTGCGTGCCGTCAGCGCGGCGGGTCCCGGCGCTGCGGCGGGCGTGATGCCGATGACGGCGAAGGCGCCGGGGAACCTGCGGGCCGAGGCGGGGGTGAACGCGGTGACGCTGCATTGGGACGAACCGCCGGACGCGTCCATCACGAAGTATCAGGTGCGCATCTACGAGGCCGGCGCACAGGTTCCCCCCTGGTCGGACGTCGAAGGCAGCGACGCGGGTACGATCGACCACGAAGAAACGGGGTTGACCAACGGGCAGTCGTACACGTTCGACGTGCGTGCGGTCAACACGTTCGGTCCCGGCGCGGCGTCGAGCGTGTCCGCCGCGCCTGTTCCTGCGCCGCCTGCCGGGCTGACGGCGACGGCGGGCGTGGGACAGGTGACGCTTGTCTGGGAGGTGACGACGGATGCGTCGGTCACGGGCTATCAGTTGCGATTTTTCCGCGGGGGTGTGCCGGTTACCGGATGGTTCGACGTCCCCGTGACGTCGCCGCATCCGATAGTGGGTCTGCCCAACGGGATCGAGCATACGTTCGGGGTGCGCGCGGTCTCAGGGACTGTGCACGGCGAGGCTTCGGTGGCGAAGGCCACGCCGGTTCCCGCCACGCCCGCGAATCTCGAGGCGACGGCTGGCGTAAATCAGGTGACACTGGCGTGGACGGCCCCGGGCGACGCGTCCGTGACCGCGTACCAGCTGACGTATTACAGCGGCGCCCGCCCGGCGGCCCCGTCGTGGACGGATATCCCGGGCAGCGGGCCGGGCACGGCGGACCACGTGGTGAGGGGCCTGACCAACGGGACGGCGTATACGTTCGAGGTGCGGGCGGTGGCCGCGGCGACCCCCGGCGATGCTTCGGCGGCGGCGGCCACACCGTATCCCGCCGCGCCTGCGGACCTCGAGGCGACGGCGGGTGTCAGTCAGGTGCGGCTGGAATGGACGGCCACGGACGATGACGCCGTCACGGCGTACCAACTGATGTACTACAGCGGCGACCGCCCGGCGCAACCGGCGTGGACCGGCATACCGGACAGCGACGCGAGTACGACGGACCACGTGGTGACGGGCCTTACGAACGGGACGGCGTATACGTTCGAGGTGCGCGCGCTGGCCGCGGCGACCCCCGGCGAGGCTTCGGCGGCGGCGGCCGCGCCCGCGCCTGCCGCGCCTGACCAGCTTGGCGCATTATCGCAGGACAGGGCCGTGACGCTGTCGTGGGCGGACCCGATGGACGACGCCGTGGACGGGTATGAGGTGCGTCACGGCGAAGACGCCGCGTCGGTATCGGCGGCGGCGTGGCGGGATATTGCGGCCGGCGACGTGGAACGGCGCAGCCACCGGGTGAGTCCGTTGACGAACGGGACAACGTATACGTTCGAACTGCGCGCCCGCGCGGGCTTTGTGCGCGGGGCGGCGTCGAGCGTGACGGCGCGGGCGGGGTGTCCGTCCATTGCGGTCACGGGCGTGGGGGATACGACGGTGACGGTGGGGCAGGCGTTGTCAATGCAGGCCGTGGTGAGTGGCGTGCAGGACGGCCGGTACGGGCTGGCGGTGGTTCCCGAAGAAGGGTCGGGCCTGTCCATCGATGAGGAAAGCGGGGCCATCAGCGGCGCACCCACGGCAGCAGGCGCGTACACCGTGACGGTAACCGTAACGGACGAGAACGGCTGTACGGGTGAGAGCGACTTTACCGTGCAGGTGTGCCCGGTCATCGCCGTTGGCGGCCTGCGCGACACGTCAGTGACGGTGGGGCAGGCGTTGTCGATGCAGGCCGTCGTGAGTGGCGCGCAGGACGGCCGGTATGCGCTGGCGGTGGTTCCCGAAGGGTCGGGCCTGTCCATCGACGAACAGAGCGGTGTCATCACCGGCGCGCCGACGGCAGCAGGCGCGTACACCGTGACGGTGCGTGTGACTGACGCCGGCGGCTGTATGGGTGAGGGCGCCTTCATGGTGCAGGTGTGCCCCGTCGTCACCGTGGCTGCGATCGAGGACGTCACGGTGACGGTGGGGGATTCGATCTCGATCCCGGCGGTCGCGGAAGGTGGCTGCGGGACGATCGCGTATACGATGACCGGCGCGCCGGAGGACGTGGAGATCGACGGGACCACCGGCGTCATCAGCGGCGCTGCCGCCCCTGCCGGACGATACGAGGTGACGGTCACCGCCGCGGACGAGGAAGGCAATACCGGACAGGAGGGGTTCACCCTCACCGTTGTTTGTCCGGAGATTACCGTGGGCGGGCTGAGCGACGCGACGGTGACGGTGGGACAGTCCGTCTCGATGACCGCGACGGGGTCCGGCAGCCGCGCGTCATACTGGTACTTTATCTCGTCGGAACCGGCACAGGGCATCACGCTGTCCATTGGAGAACGGGACGGCGCCGTCACCGTCACGGCCGCATCGGCGGGCGCGTATACCGTGACGGTGCGGGTGCGTGACGACTACGGGTGCTCGGCCACGGGGACGTTCACCGTGACCGTAAATTGCCCGGACATTGCCGTTGCGGACGTCCGATCTTTCGAGGTGGAGGTGAACCGGACGTTTCGGCGTACGGCCGCCGTGTCCGGCGGCTGCGGGACGAGATCGTCGTCGAAGGAGGCGGGGCCGGAATGGGTCCGGCACCGCATTGACGACAACGGCAACCTGATCGTCCACGGCACGGCGCCGTCGACGCCCGGCAGGCACGAGGTGAGGGTGCGGGTGAGAGACACCGGCGATGCGGGAAATCACGACGACGAGCAATTCACCATTACCGTCGTCAGTCCCCCGCCGCCGCCGTTGGGGATCATGTGCCCCTCGGACATAACAGTAACGGAGGGTGGCGCCATCAGAACGACGGCAAGCGCGTGGGAGGGCGTTCCACCGTATTCGTTCCAACGGCTGTCCGTGCGCCCATCGGGACAGACGCTGACGCTTACAGCGAATAAAGGAAAAGCGACCATCACCGGGACGGCCGGGCCGGAAGGCGCTTACGATGTCTCGGTGAGGGTTAACGACAGCGACGGCGCATCTGAGAGTTGCCAGTTCCGGATTACGGTAACCCCTCGTTCGTGTTCTGCAATTGCAGTGTCGCAGAGCCCGGATCCGGTGACGGTGAAGGCCGGCGGGGCAACGACGGTGAGCGTGAGTGCGACGGGGGGATGCGGGTCGAAGTCGTTTGGAGACCCCGGCGGGCTGGCGTGGGTGACAAGAACACAGGGGACGGACAACCAATACGATGTCATGCCGCCAGCAGACGCGGCGCCCGGCAACTACACCTTTAGCGTGACGGCGACGGACGCGGAAGGGAATACCGGCACGGGGACAATCAAAGTGAGAGTGACGTGTGCTTCAATTGGATACGCGGGTCCGGGCAAGGTGACGGTGCAGGCAGGCGGCTCCGAGACGGCCGCGGCGACGGCGTCGGGAGGTAAGCCGGACCATACGTTTACGAAGACGGGCGGGCCGGATTGGGTGACGATCAACGCCGGGGGCACGATCTCCGTGACGAGCGCGCCTGACGCGTCTGGCACGCATACCGTGAACGTCGGCATTCAGGACGCGAACGAGTGTCCGGGTACAGGTTCATTCACGGTCGAGGTTGTATGCCCGGCCGTTTCGGTCGCGCAGAGCCCCGATCCGGTGACGGTGCAGGCCGGCGGGACGGCGACGGTGAGCGTGAGTGCGACGGGGGGATGCGGGTCGAAGTCGTTCGGGGATCCGGGCGGGCTGGCGTGGGTGACGAAAAAACCGGGGACGGACAACCAATACACCGTGGCCCCGCCCGCAGACACGTCGCCCGGTAACTACTCCTTTGACGTGACGGCGACGGACTCGGAAGGGAATACCGGCGCCGGGGCGATCAACGTCACGGTGAACTGTCCGGCGATTAAGGTCACGCAGAGCCCCGATCCGGTGACGGCGACCGCTGGCGGGACGGCGACGGTGGGCGTGAGTGCGACGGGGGGATGCGGGTCGAAGTCGTTCGGGGACCCCGTCGGGCTGGCGTGGGTGACAAAAAAACAGGGGACGGACAGCCAATACACCGTGGCCCCGCCCGCAGACACGTCGCCCGGCAATTTCACCTTTAGCGTGACGGCGACGGACTCGGAAGGGAATACCGGCACCGGGGCGATCAACGTCACGGTGAACTGTCCGGCGATTACGGTCACGCAGAGCCCTGATCCGGTGACGGTGAAGGCCGGCGGGACGGCAACTGTGAGTGTGAGTGCGGCGGGTGGATGCGGGTCGAAGTCGTTCGGGGACCCTGTCGGGCTGGCGTGGGCGAGAAAGACGGCGAGCAATCAATACACCGTTGCGCCGCCTGCGGACACGTCGCCCGGCAATTTCACCTTCAGCGTGACGGCGACGGACGCGGAAGGGAACACCGGCGCCGGGGTGATCAACGTCACGGTGAACTGTCCGGCGATTACGGTCGCGCAGAGCCCGGATCCGGTGACGGTGAAGGCCGGTGGGACGGCAACGGTGAGCGTGAGTGCGACGGGGGGATGCGGAGCGAAGACGTTCGGGAACCCTGTCGGGCTGGCGTGGGCGAGAAAGACGGCGAGCAACGTATACACCGTTGCGCCGTCTGCAGACGCGACGCCCGGCAACTACACCTTCAACGTAACGGCGACGGATGAGCAACGGAATACCGGCGCCGGGACGATCAAAGTCACCGTGGCGTGTCCGACGATTACGGTGGGCGGGCTGTCGGACGTGACGGTGGAGGTGAAAAAGGATTTGCCATCGATCACGGCGAGCGCATCGGGGGGCAGGGGCCAGTATAGGTACCGGAGGAAGAGCGGCCCCGGGTGGGTGGAGGTAGACGCCGGCGGTGGCATCGGCGGTCGGGCGCCCGGAGTTCGCGGCGAATTCAACGTGACGGTGGAGGCGACGGACGCGTCGGGCTGCACGGGCGAGAAGTCGTTCATCATCAGGGTCATTGTCCCGCCGCTAACGATTGCGGACATTGACGACGTGGATGCAGACGTCAATAAGACGATTTCTTCGATTACACCGTCCGCCTCGGGTGGTGAAACGCCGTACACGTTCTCAACGTCTGGTAGACCCGCCGGAATCTCGTCCAGCACGTCGACGGGTGTTATCAGTGGCGCGCCAACCGCCCTCGGCACGTTCATCATTACGGTGACCGTCACCGACGCTCGACCTGAAACGGCTGAAACCGACTTTACCATGTACGTCAGCCGGGCGCTGTCGATCGGGTCCATATCGGACGTGGTGGTGACGTGGCAGCTGGACATGGACCCGATCCAGGTGTCGGCATCAGGAGGCAGGGGGGCGTACACGTATTCGTTGGAAAGCGCCCCCGCGGGCATCACCATTTCTTCGGGCGGGAGTATCGGCGGCACGCCCACGCAGTTGGGCAGCGCCACGGTCACGGTGATCGTGAAAGACCAGGGCAAGCGCCAGGAGGAAGCGTCCTTTACAATGACCGTCGCTTTGCCTGGCGATTTCAACGGCGACGGCAGGCGCGACGCCGCGGATGCAAAGCTGTTCAATAAGATGATGGGTCTGCGCAGGTCGGACGCGGGGTATGACCGCCGGATGGACCTGAACGGCGACGGGACGATCAACTATGCGGACTTCGTAATCCTCTCGGGGTATATCGAGAGCGACGCGGCCGCGCGCGGCGGCGGTGGATCGTGACCTGCGATCGGCACGGATGACGCCTGTCTCGGAAGCCGTTTGAACACGAAGGAGAGCCTGTTGTCGACGTGACATTGGGATGAGACAAAAGGGAGGATCCGGTTATGCAGCGACGGTGCGTATTGCGTCTGATGCCTTGGATGACGGTGGGGTCGTGCTTTGTTGGCATGCTGTGGCTTCCGACCACGGCGTTGGCATCGTCCGTGCGGTCTGACAGCGTGTTTCACTGCGTGGTGTTGAAAGAGGAGGGGTGGGGAGGCGAGGACGCACAGGTTGCGGGCAAGGCTGCGGCGGAGGAACCGAACGTGGGTAAGCCGCGGACGGTGCGGATGATCTACTTTCTGCCGAAAGACCGCCCGTACCGGCAGTCGGTGGTGGATAAGATGAAGACGATGATGGTGCGCCTGCAGCGGTTATTCGGAGAGCAGATGGAAGCACACGGGTACGGGTACACGACGTTCCGGTATGAGGCGGACGCTAGCGGCGCGCCCGTGGTGCACCGGCTGGACGGGGCGCACGCCGACCGCTATTATGACGAAAGGCCGTCGTCAAAGGTGCAAAGGGAGGTCCGGGAAGCGTTTGATCCGAACAACGTGGTCCTGTTCGTCGTGATCGACAATCGCTGGGGTGACGCGCTGGGTCCTTTTGGCGCACCGGGAGGCATCGCGAGTGGAGGTAAGGATGGTGGGGATGCGATCGTCCCCGGCGGTTTCGAGTTCTGGGTGGCCGCGCACGAGCTGGCGCACGCCTTCGGGATGCTCTGGCACGACCATCGCGAAGGGGATTATATCCTTGGGATCTACCGCGGCAGTGAACGTCTGTCTGCCTGCAGCGCGGCGTTCCTGTCGGTGCAGCCCTTCTTCAACACGGAGGTGCCCCTGGGGTGGGACTGGGACGCAAGCCCGACCGTGGAGCTGCTGTCGCCCCTGTGGTATGACGAGGGCTCGGAGCGCATCACCGTGCGTCTGAAGGTCGAGGCGCGTCACGGCCTGCATCAGCTGGTGATGCTTGTTTCACCCCCCTTTGCGAACCACTTTATCCTCAGAATCAAGGATTGCCGCGTATTCTCCGGTGAGAACGAGGCCGTCATCGAGTATGAGTACGACGGGAGGATTTCCCCACATGCCACGACGCTGTCGGACCCGCCGTCCCATTTTATCCAATTCAAGGCGATCGACAAGCAGGGCAATAAAGGAGACGGGCGTTGGACGTTCGCGCAGCGGTCGCCGTATCACGCGGCGACGCTGGAAGGACACGGCGAAGGACGCTACGTAGAGCTCGCGCTCTCGGCGGACGGGTCGACGCTGGCATCGGGATCGACGGACGGTACGGTCAGGCTGTGGGATACGAAGACTTATGAGGAGTTGGCCACGCTGGACGTGGGGGATGAGAGAATCTACGCGGTGGCGTTGTCGCCGGACGGGTCGACGCTGGCGGCAGGGACAGCCAGCGGCTGGATCGGGCTGTGGGACGCGGCGTCGCAAAAACGCACGGGCACGCTGGCAGGGCATACGTGGTGGATCCAGGCGCTGGCGTACTCGCTTGACGGGGCGACGCTGGTGTCGTCTTCATTTACCGATGAGGACAATATGAAGACGTGGGACGCGGCCACCGGGGAGATGACGGGCGTCCTCAAAGGGCATACGCGACCGGTCGAGCACCTGCAGTTTTCTCCCGACGGCAGCGTTCTGGCGTCGGCTTCCTACGACAATTCCATCCGGTTGTGGGACTGGCCCGCGCGTCGAGTACGAGGCGTCCTCGTGCGGCCTGGCGAGGAGGGTATAAAAAGGATTGCGTTGTCGCCGGACGGCAGGACCCTGGCTGCGGCCTCGGATGTGATCGCGTTCTGGGACGTGGCCACGCGGAATACGGTCGCCGAAATGAAGATGGTGCATGCGCCCAGTGTCAACGTTATGGCGTTTTCACCGGACGGGGAGACGCTGGCCAGCGGCGGCATCGAGGGTACGGTCATCGTGCGGGACGCCGCCACGGGCAAGATCTACGCGCGGCTGCCGCACACGGGGTCCCCCAAATCTTTGGCCTACTGGCACGACGGGTCCGTGCTGGCCGTGGGAACCACCGAGGGCAGTATAGAGCTGTGGGACACGTCGGAGTGGGTGCGGCAGCGTCCGGAGCGCGTGACGCTCGTCTCCGGCGATGCGCAAAGGGGCGCGGCGGCAACGGCGCTGCCGGCGCCGTTCGTCGTTTCGGTGCGGGACCAGCACGGCGACCCGTTTCCGGGCATGCCGGTCCTGTTCAGCGTCACCGAAGGCGGCGGGAAGGTGCGGCCGGCGTCGGCCGGGGCCGATACGAGCGGGAACGCCGCCACGTCGCTCACGCTGGGTCCCGCGGCCGGGATGAACATCGTGCAGGCCCGGGCAGCGGGCCTGGCGCCAGCGGTGTTTAGCGCCCACTCGCACGGCAATCCAGACATCAACAGCGACGGGCGGGTGGATTTCAGCGACTTTGTCGTGTTCGCACAAAAGTTCGGACTCGGTCAGGGCGACGACGGCTACGATGCGCGCTTTGACCTGAACGGCGACGGTGAGGTGGGGTTCTCGGACTTCCTCATCCTGGCGAACGCCTTCGGGCAGTCCGTATAAGATGGTCCTCCCACTGTCGCATAATGCAACACTCGACGCAATTTGCTACACATGAGAGGCATATCGCGACGGCGCTGCCGTGCCGCGAATTGGCAATTCGCGGTACCGGATCACGCGGACCCGTTGCCCGTGTAGGGGCGTCCCTTGTGGGCGCCCGCACTGTCAGGAAGCTGGCGCGAGGGCGGGGCGGACATTCCTGTCTGTCCACGTCGTTCAGGATGACGGTCGCCCTGCCGGGCGACTTCAACGGCGACGGCAGGCGCGACGCCGCGGACGCGAAGCTGTTCAACAGGATGATGGGTCTGCGCAGGTCGGACGCGGGTTTTGACCGCCGGATGGACCTGAACGGCGATGGGACGATCAACTATGCGGATTTCGTGATCCTCTCGGGGTATATCGAAAGCGACGCGGCCGCGCGGGGCAGTTCCGGATCGGGTGAGTCGGGTGGATCCGGCGATTGAATGACAGGGAGCGGGATATGCAAGGAAGGGGTAATCGAGGGTTGTCCGGTCTGCCGTTTCTGGCGGGATGCATCGTGGCCTTGCTGTGTGTGCCTGCCGCGACGATCAGTGGCTCGCCCGCGGTTGCCGGGGGCGAGCACCGGTGCGTGCGCCTGCAGGCGTGGTTCGGAGAGCAGATGGCATCGCACGGGTACGGGAACATGACGTTCCGGTATGAGGCGGACGCTAACGGCGCGCCCGTTGTGCATCGCCTCGACGGGGCGCACGCCGACCGCTATTATGACGACCGTACGACAACAACGGTGCAAAGGGAGGTCCGGGAGGCGTTTGATCCGAACAACGTGGTCCTGTTCGTCGTGATCGACAATCGCTGGGGTGACGCGCTGGGTCCTTTTGGCGCCCCGGCAGGCAGGGCGGCTGGGGGTAAGGATGGAGGGTGGGCGGTCGTCCCCGGCGGTTTCGAGTTCTGGGTGGCCGCGCACGAGCTGGCGCACGCCTTCGGGATGCTCTGGCACGACCATCGCGAAGGGGGTTATATCCTTGCGATCTTCCGCGGCAGTGAACGTCTGTCGGCTTGCAGCGCGGCGTTCCTGTCTATGCAGCCGTTCTTCAACGCTCAGGTGCCCCTCGGGTGGGACTGGGACACAAACCCCACCGTGGAGCTGCTGTCGCCCCTGTGGTATGACGAGGGCTCGGAGCGCATCACCGTGCGTCTGAAGGTCGAAGCGCCGCACGGCCTGCATCAGCTGGTGATCCTTGTTCCCCCCCTTTGCCAACGACTTTATCGTCAGAATCAAGGATTGCCGCGTATTCTCCGGTGAGAAGGAGGCCTTCATCGAGTATGAGTACGACGGGAGGATTTCCCCACATGCCACAACGTTGTCGGACCCACCGTCCCATTTTATCCAATTCTGGGCGGTCGACAGGCGCGGCAACCCAGGCGCATTTGCGGGTTGGACGTTCGCGCAGCGGTCGCCGTATCACGTGGCCACGCTGGACGGGTACGGCACAGGACCCGTAGAGCTCGCGCTCTCGCCGGACGGGTCGATGCTGGCATCGGGATCGGCAGACACGACCGTCCGGCTGTGGGATACGAAGACGTTCGAGGAGTTGGCCACGCTGCGTGGGATTGAAGGCGATATCCGGTCACTGACGTTGTTGCCTGACGGGTCGACGCTGGCGGCAGGGACGGAGACCGGCTGGATCGGGCTGTGGGACGTGGCGTCCCGGAAACGCACGGTCACGCTGGGGGATACGTGGGGGAACCTTGCGCTGGCGTTCTCACCCGACGGAGTGACGCTGATCTCGGCATCCCTTTTCGATGAGGACAAGATGAAGACGTGGGACGCGGCCACGGGCGAGATGACGGGCGTCCTCAAAGGGCATTCGCGACCGGTCCAGCATTTGCTGTTTTCTCCCGACGGCAGTATTCTGGCGTCGGCTTCCTACGACAGTTCCATCCGGCTGTGGGACTGTGCCGCGCGTAGAGTACGAGGCGTCCTCGTGCGGCCTGGAGTGACGGGTATCAATAGGATTGCGCCCTCGCCGGACGGCAGGACCCTGGCTGCGGCCTCGGATGTGATCGCGTTGTGGGACGTGGCCACGCGAAATACGGTCGCCGAAATGAAGATCGTGCATGCGCCGAGTGTCAACGTTCTGACGTTTTCTCCGGACGGCGAGACGCTGGCCAGCGGTGGCGTCGAGGGCACGGTCATCGTGCGCGACGCCGCCACGGGGAAGGTCTACGCGCGGCTGCCGCACCCTGGGTCCCCCACGTCTTTGGCCTATTGGCACGACGGGTCCGTGCTGGCCGTGGGAACCACCGAGGGCAGTATAGAGCTGTGGGACACGTCGGAGTGGGTGCGGCAGCGTCCCGAGCGCGTCACCATCGTGTCCGGCGATGGGCAGCGCGGCGCTGCGGGCGTGCCGTTAGGGGCGCCTTTCGTGGTGTCGGTTCGGGACCAGCACGGAGACCCGTTTCCGGGCATACCGGTTTTGTTCAGCGTCACCGAAGGCGGCGGCGCGGTATCGACAAGGGCCGCCAGGGCCGATACGAGCGGTAACGCCGCCACGACGCTGACGCTGGGTTCCGCGGCGGGCCTGAACACCGTGCAGGCGCGGGCGGCGGGCCTGGCCCCGGCGGTGTTCATCGCGCACGCGCACGGCAATCCAGACATCAACAGCGACGGGCAGGTGGATTTCGCAGACTTTGTCATGTTCGGGCAAAAGTTCGGACTCGGTCAGGGCGACGACGGATATGACGTGCGCTTCGACCTGGACGGCAACGGTATCGTAGGCTTCTCGGATTTTCTCATCTTCGCCGGCGCCTTTGGACAGAGTGCGTAAGGTGGCTTTCGAACTGTCGCAAAATGCGACATTGGCGGCGCAATTTGCAACACCTCTGCCGTGCCGCGAATGACCCATTCGCGGCACGTTTTCACCCGGCCAAGTTGGCACTGTAGGGGCGTCCCTTGTGGGCGCCCGCCTCACGCTGAAGATGTGTTTATTAGGGTGGGGCGGACATTCCTGTCTGCCCGCGTGTGCATGACCTGTCTGTCGGGTCTCGGCACAACCTGTCATACTGAGGAGGCCGTGCCCGGCCTGCCTGCCCGCCGCTGTCGGTCGGGTCCATCTCGGACGTGGCGGCATCGAAGGGCGAGCCCATCGGTTCGATACAGGTGAGGGCCGCCGGCGGATGCCCGCCCTACACGTACCGTCTGTCGCCCACGGCAAGTACCGCGGGCCTTTCCATTGCCTCCGACGGAGAGATTGACGGTTCGCCGCCGGCGGTGGGCTCCTGGCAGATCACCGCGTACGTCACCGACGCCCGAAGCAACGCGTCCAGCAGTTCGTTCTGGATACGCGTGGCGGAGCCCATCGTCATCGGGCCGATCAACGACATGTACGGTGAGCTCAACGCGTCGTTTTCGGAAGGACCGGTGGACGTCTCCGGCGGCGCGCCGCCCTATACCTATTCGCTGTCGGGGCAGCCGTCGGGATTGGACGTCAACGACGACGGCGAGATCGAGGGCACGCCCACGGAGCACGGCGACTTCGACGTGACGCTGACCGTGACCGATAGCGAAGGCCGGACGGAAGAGCGTCTGTTCTTCATCATGATCTCGTCAGGCGACTTCAACCGTGACGGCAGGGCCGACGCGGAGGACTCGAAGTTATTGAATGAAAAGATCGGGCTGCGGTCGGGCGATGAGGGGTTTGACAGACGGATGGACATGAACGGCGACGGCATCATCAACTGGGCGGATTTCGTGATCCTGTCGCGGCATATCGAGCGCGACGCGTCTGCCAGAGACGGCGGATCCGGAAATTCCGGAACATCGGGAGATTGACGCGAAAGGAGAGGTGCCGGTATGAAGAGACGCGTGACCCATCGTTTTTCCGCCTGTATCTGGCTGGCGACGCGCTGCCTTGCGGTGCTGTGCCTCACGGCCGCGGGCGCCGCAGCGTCCTCGCCTGGTGACAGCGTGCATCCCTGCGTGCTGCTGGATGAGGAGGATTGGCGCCGCGAGGGCGGCCCGGCAGCGGGCAAGCGGTCGTCGGAGTTGAACGCGGGCGAACCGGGCACGGTGCGCATGTTCTACTTTCTACCGAACGACCGTCCGTACCGGCAGTCGCTGGTGGACACGATGAAGGCGAGGATGGTGCGTCTGCAGGCGTGGTTCGGCCAACAGATGGCGTCGCACGGGTATGGATACATGACGTTCCGGTATGAGGCGGAAGCTACGGGCGTCCCTGTGGTGCACCGTCTGGACGGCGACCAGGCCGACGCGTATTATCTCAAGGAAACCGGTGGGCCGGTGCAGCGGGAGTTATTTCGGCGCTTTGACGTGAAGAACGTGGTCAACTTCATCGTCGTTGACACCAGCACCGGTCTGCTGCACGGGACGGGTGGCAGACGTTATGCCGGCCTCGCCAGCGGAGGCAAGTATGGCGGTTCAGCGTTGGTCGGAGGCGCCTTCATTTTCAGCACTGCCGCCCACGAACTGACGCACGCCTTCGGGCTGTTGTGGCACGATTTCCGAGACAACGACTACATTTTGTCGTTTGGCGCCGATGCGGATCGGCTGTCGGCGTGCTCGGCGCGGTATCTGGCGGTGACGCCCCTCCTCAATCCGGAGATACCCCTGGGAACAGACTATACGTCCGATCCGACGATTGAATTCGCGGGCCCCACGGTGTGGTACGCGCCCGGCACAGAGCGCTTTACGGTGTCGTGGCGCGTGGCCGATCCCGACGGCGTGCACCAGGTGATCCAGTGGACGGGCAATCCGGAGGACCGCTCTCTGACGCCTGAAGTGAAGGCGTGCCGCGACGTGGCGGCAGAGACGGAAGCCGTCGTGTCGTTCGAGTATGACGGGGTGATCCCGTCGCTGTCCCATTCGAGCTTTTCATACCCCACCTCGCACAATTTGCCGGCGACAACCGTCGATACTAAAGGGAACCGGCCTAATGATGGAAGGCTTATTATCGCGCAGGCGTCGCCGCATCACGTGGCCACGCTTACGGTGGAGACGAAATTCATTTACGATATCGCAATCTTTCCGGGTGGTGACCTGCTGGCGATGGGGACGCGAGACAGTACCAGACTGTGGTTGGGGGGGCAAAGCGGTCGCGCCAGGTTGTGGGACCTGACGCGGCGGGAAGAAGTGGCCACGATGGTCGGGGATGCGCAATTCGTCAATTCGGTGGCGTTTTCTCACGACGGGGTTCTTCTGGCATCATCGGGCGTAACGGACAAAACCGTGAAGCTATGGGACGTGGCACGGCGGGAAGCCGTGGCCGTACTGGACGGGCATAAGAGAACGATCGAATCGGTGGCGTTCTCTCCCGAAGGACTGCTGGCATCGGGGGGACGGGACGGGACCGTACGGGTGTGGGACGTGGCGCGGCGGGAAGCCGTGGCCGTACTGGACGGGCATACGGATGAAATCAGAACGTTGGCGTTCTCTCCCGACGGCGGTCTCCTGGCATCGGGGGGACGGGACCGGACCGTACGGGTGTGGGACGTGTCCGCCAGGCAGGAGGTCGCCGTGCTTGACAGGCATACGGAGGTGATAGCATCGATTGCGTTTTCACCCGACGGCGGTCTCCTGGCATCGGCGGGCAGTTTCGACAGGACCGTCAGGCTGTGGGACACGGCGGCGTGGCACCAGGTCGCCGTGCTCACCAGAACGCATTCGGCCCTCGCCACGCATCTGGCGTTTTCACCTGACGGCGGGAAACTGGCAACCGTGATGGATCGTGGCACGATTTACCTGTGGGACGTGCGTAGGGAAGAAGTATTGGAGTCGTATAACCATCCGGGCTCTATCTCTTCCATTGCGTTTACTCCGGACGGCCGGACACTGGCAGTGGCCCTTTCCAGGGCCCGCATCGAACTATGGGACACGTCACCTCACACCACCCGTACATCCTGGATCCCGGACTGGGACGGCGACGGCGAGGTGGGCTTTGGCGACTTCGTCACGTTCGCGGCGAAGTATGGATACAGCCGCGGCGAGGCCGGTTACGACCCGCGCTTCGACCTCGACGGGAACGGTGAGGTGGGGTTCTCCGACTTCCTCATCTTCGCCGCGGCCTTTGGACAGGGTGCGTAAGATGGCCCTCGTACTGTCGCATAATGCGACATCAGCGGCGCAATTTGCGACACACCTGCCGCGCCGCGAATTGTCAATTCGCGGTACCGGATCACCCGGCCACGATTGCGGTGTAGGGGCGTCTCTTGTGGGCGCCCGGACCGTCAGGAAGCACGTGTGAAGGTGGGGCGGACAATCCTGTCTGCCCGCGTACATCAACCCGACCTCTGGAGATTACGGTGTCCGGCACTGCACCCCTCCCCGCGCCGGGGAGGGGCCGGGGGAGGGGTCTCCTGTAAGGCGACTTCAACGGCGACGGGAGGCGCGACGCCGCGGACGCGAAGCTGTTCAATAAGATGATGGGTCTGCGCAGGTCGGACGCGGGGTATGACCGGCGGATGGACCTGAACGGCGACGGGACGATCAACTACGCGGATTTCGTGATCCTGTCGGGGTATATCGAAAGCGACGCTGCCGCGCGCGGCGGTGGCGGATCGTGACCTGCCAACGGCACGGATGACGCCGGTATCGGAAGCCGTTTGTACACGACGGAGCGACGGTTGTCGACGTGACATTGGGATGAGACCAAAGGGAGGATCCGGTTATGCTGCGACGGTGCGTATTGCGTCTGATGCCGTGGGTGACGGCGGGGTCGTGCTTTGTTGGCATGCTGTGGCTGCCAGCAACGGGTTCCGCTTCGCCCGTGCGGTCTGACAGCGTGTTTCACGGCGTGGTGTTGAAAGAGGAGGGGTGGCAAGTTGAGAACGCACAGGTTGCGGGCAAGCGGACGTCGGAGTTGAACGCGGGTGAGCCGCGTACGGTGCGGATGATCTACTTTCTGCCGAACGACCGTCCGTACCGTCAGTCGTTGGTGGATACGATGAAGGCGTGGATGGTGCGACTGCAGCGGCTCTTCGGGGAGCAGATGGAAGCGCACGGGTACGGGTACACGACGTTCCGGTACGAGGCGGACGGGTACGGAGCGCCCGTGGTGCATCGCCTGGACGGGGCGCACGCCAACAATTATTATCGCGACCGAATGAGCTATCTGACATTCGAGGAGGTCTGGCAGGTGTTCGATCGAAGGGGCGTGGTTTACTTCGTCATGATTGACAACCGTCGTGAGTTCTGGCTGGGAAACGGCCCGGCGGGCATCGCGGCCGGGGGTAAAGACGGCGGGAGTTTGCTGGTTCCCGGCAGAACCAGGTTCTCTACAGCCGCGCACGAGCTGGCGCACGCCTTCGGGTTGATGTGGCACGACTATCGAAACGATCACGGCATCCTGGGTTCCAGCTCTATCAAAGGCGACAGACCCATCCGAATATCGGCATGCAGCGCGGCGTTCCTGTCGGTGAGTCCGTTTTTAAACGCGGCGGTACCCCTCGAAAGGGCGGATTGGGACGCACGGCCCACGGTGGAGCTTCTGTCGCCCTTGTGGTATGATAAGGGCGCGGAGCGCATCACCGTGCGTCTGAAGCTCGAAGCGCGTCACGGCCTGCATCTGCTGTTCGTGTTGGTTAACCAAAAAACTACCAGTTATGACCTGTCACTCGATGCCAAGGACTGCAGGGTGTTCTCGGGTGAGAAGGAAGCGGTCATCGAGTACGAATATGACGGCCTCAACCCCAGCTGGTCTAACCGAGTTATCACGACGTTGTCGGACCCGCCGTCCCATTTTATCCAATTCCAGGCGGTGGACAAGCAGGGCAATCATGGAGACGGGCGATGGAGGTTCGCGCAGCGGTCGCCGTATCACGTGGGCACGCTGGAAGGGCACGGCGAAGGACGTTACGTATCGCTCGCGCTCTCGGCGGACGGATCGACGCTGGCATCGGGATCGACGGACAGCACCGTCCGGCTGTGGGATACGAAGACGTATGAGGAGCTGGCCACGCTGGACGTGGGGGATGAGAGAATCTGGGCGGTGGCGCTGTCGCCGGACGGGTCGACGCTGGCGGCAGGGACAGCCAGCGGCTGGATCGGGCTGTGGGACGTGGCGTCGCAAAAACGGACGGGCACGCTGGCAGGGCATACGTGGTGGATCCTTGCGCTGGCGTTCTCGCCCGACGGGGCGACGCTGGTGTCGGCTTCATTTACCGATGAGGACAATATGAAGACGTGGGACGCGGCCACGGGCGAGATGACGGGCGTCCTCAAAGGGCATACGCGACCGGTCGAGCATTTGCTGTTTTCTCCCGACGGCAGTGTTCTGGCGTCGGCTTCCTACGACAATTCCATCCGGTTGTGGGACTGGGCCGCGCGTAGAGTACGAGGCGTCCTCGTGCGGCCTGGCGAGAAGGGTTTAAAAAGGATTGCGCCCTCGCCGGACGGCAGGACCCTGGCTGCGGCCTCGGATGTGATCGCGTTCTGGGACGTGACCACGCGAAATACAGTCGCCGAAATGAAGATCGTGCATGCGCCCAGCGTCAATGTTCTGGCGTTTTCTCCGGACGGGGAGACGCTGGCCAGCGGCGGCCCCGAGGGCACGGTCATCGTGCGCGACGCCGCCACGGGGAAGATCTACGCGCGGCTGCCGCACACGGGGTCCCCCACGTCTTTGGCCTATTGGCACGACGGGTCCGTGCTGGCCGTGGGAGGCTTCAGCGGCACGATAGAGCTGTGGGACACGTCGGAGTGGGTGCGGCAGCGCCCCGAGCGCGTGACGCTCGTGTCCGGGGATGGGCAAAGGGGCACGTCAGGGACGTCGCTGCCGGCGCCGTTCGTGGTGTCGGTGTGGGACCGGCACGGGGACCCGTTTCCGGGCATGCCGGTCTTGTTCAGCGTCACCGAAGGCGGCGGGAAGGTGCGGCCGGCGTCGGCCAGGGCCGATACGAGTGGCAACGCCGCCACGACGCTGACGCTGGGTCCCGCAGCGGGGAGGAACACGGTGGTGGCGCGGGCGGCGGGCCTGACACCGGCGGTGTTCAGCGCCCACGCGCAGGGCAGCCCCGACCTCAACGCCGACGGGCAGGTGGATTTCGCAGACTTTGTCCAGTTCGCAAGGAAGTTTGGAACAGGCCGTAGCGAGGCCGACTACGACCCGCGCTTTGACCTGGACGGCGACGGTGAGGTCGGGTTCTCGGACTTCGTGATCCTGGCGAACGCCTTCGGCCAGTCCGTATAAGATGGCCCTCCCACTGTTGCAAAATGCGACGAGCGACGCATTATGCAACACCGCTGCGCCGCTGCGAATTGCCATATCACGGCACGCTCTCACCCGGCCAAGTTTGCAGTGTAGGGGCGTCCCTTGTGGGCGCCTGCACTTTGAGGGTGGGGCGGACATTCCTGTCTGCCCACGTGTGCAGGACCTGTTCGTCTGGCTTTGGTTTATGTGATGAAGAAGGGTTATTCGCCACGCATTTAGCGAATTATCTGCTCAAGCGCCAATTCGGGAGATTCCAAATCGGATTCATGGACATCGGCAACCTCTCAAGATACCCGGCGGAGAATTGTTCAAGAGTTCGCCCGGGGTAAGAGGTCTGGTGTCCGGCGGTGACGAGGATAGCGCAACAGCCAGGAACACCATCTGAGATTATGGGCTTGGAACTCACGCGGGACGCTATCCAATGAACTAGATTATCTCTTGAGCAGACTCGGAAGTTCGGAGACTCGACAATCTGTATTGTACAGAGGTGAAGGACAGCAAGGAGGGCCGAAAACTTGGTTTGTGAGAAGATGACTTCATTTCTTAAAACAGGATGGGTCGAACGCCTTGGGAATGCGCTTGCCGAGGTAGCGGACGTTCAGAGGCACTATCAAGATGAACTTGACGAGCGCCGCAGGCTGGAGCAGCGCAGAGTAATGGATAGAACTCCAGGCTCCACGACGTCCGACCCGTCGAGTGCTTTGCGCAAGTTCTATTGTTCAGATTGTTTGAGAGATGGAAGTTATTTCGTGGAACATTACGCGCCGATGCGAAAGGTCCTGAGCGTCGCAAGAGACATCGTAGGGGAACACCCTGCAGTGGCGGACGTCGTGGCGCAGAATGCACAATCGAATGAATTCAATGCTCGATTTCTCACTCGTGGCCTTTCCTCGTCGAGGCTCGCAATGGTTGCCGGGCTAATGTGCCGTGCGGACCAATTGGGAAGAGATGGTTTTCGGGTTGCGTCGACAGAATTGGACGCGCTGCTGAATCTGAGCGTTGTGGACGAAGCCCATCCCGTTTTCCTAAACCTGGACGTCGGATACCATGTTGCGGTCTTCTACGGTCTGGAGTTCGGCGAACGGTTCGAGATCTTTGAAAACGTTGAGGTCGTTCCATTTGAAGATTTGGACGCTTTCCTGGAAAGAGACGTTCTGATAGACGTAGCACCCCACGTAGTCAGATGGAAGAGTTGGAAGCCCGTTGGCGCCATCATCCAACGCTTCCGTTGGAAGCCCACACTTTTTTCTCTGGAATCCGATCCGCCGGAGGTAGATTGGGACACGCCGCCTTTCAGTGACGCGTAGCCATTTTTCGAGCGTGCCCGGGAATTTGTCGAACTTCTCACGGTCACCCAGAGAGTGCCAGTCTACTACCTGACGGATCTCGGTTTCTGCCACGACCAGAGAGCATCACTGCTCTTCGGGCGACCGCACTACCCCTACGATGTGAGTTGGAAAACGTGGGAATACCTGCCAGTTATCGGGACACAAACCCATCCGCTCGACCGAGTTGGGATGCTTCAATCCATTGAGCTCTTCAAGCAAACGGATCAGGGCAGGTTTCAGAGATACGTTCCGGCGATTTCAAGGTTAGCGGAAGCTCTCGCCCGTGACAACCGACACGCGTCAGAAGACAAAATTCTGGACGTCGCCATCGCACTGGAGCGGATGTATGAGTTGGACAGATGGAAGATAACCCGCAAATTGAGCACCCGGTCATCGTGGTTTCTGGGCGGAGACCCGGAAGAACGGGTTCGGGTCATGGAGTCAGTCGAGGAGTTCTACGACCTAAGGTCGGAAATCGTACACGGTAATACGCCCAGACCATCGCCGGAGAGATATCGGAATGCGTTCGACACAGGTTTCGATATCGCGGCAAGGACGCTATTCAAGCTGTTGAAGGAGGGCCCTCCCAGCAATTGGAAAGAACTGGATATCGCAGGGAAGTGATGGAACCGCTGCGCCAGGTGTTCCTGGCGGAGGAACGTTGACGAAATGACGGCATCGGAAGCGTCGTACGAGTTGGAAGCAGGCGTGGAGCTGCTTGTTCTCGAGACGCAACCGCGCACGTACCTGACGTTCCCGCGTGATTATATCGTCGGCGCGTCGAGCTTCGTCTCGGTCGGCCTCGGGCATCCAGTTCCGGATCGCCGGTTCGTGGCGGTACATCAACCGGCCCTACAGATTGCCGATACCGTCTCGCCCGATCCACGACAAAGTTGATCGCGGCGCCGGAAATGAAAGGGCCCCGGTCGGACACCGGAAACGCGGCCAAACACGGACCCCACCCGAACTTCCTTTCACACTCCCCTTGACCAGGTTCCGAGAAGAACATCCAACGCTTCTTCGGTTTCCGCTGCCGTCACCTTCCCGTAGGCATCACTGCTTATTGAAAATCAAACAAGAAAGCCGGTTCTGGCCTGTACGAAGTTGCGCTGCACGTGTGAGAACCTAATTTTCTCAAAATCCGAACTGATGAGCTTGTTTCTTCCAAAATAGCACTCCCTAACGTCCTGAACGCCCTCGCGTTTTTTCTATACGGAAGTGTTTGGGAATAATATAGTTAAAAAACATTCCCTTGTTGCGATCCGGAAAAACCAGGACTCATCATGTTTGGGCTTGACAAGGTGAGTTCGATTGCGTAATGTTTCAAGAAACGAGGGTGCGCAATGATCACACTTGAAGAAATCAAAAAGGACATAACGGCATTCAGGTAACACTCGCCAGGCTGGAGACACGAGTAGACTCCAATGCTGAAACACTTGATAAAATTGAAAAGAGAAGAGAAAAACTCGCAGAGAGTAACCTGGCAATTGTAGAAACGCAAAATCAATTCAAGGGCATGATTACGGCTACCAGATGGATAGCGGGTGCGGTCCTTCTTGTATTGACTGCATGTGATGGAATCGCTGGAGCCGTGGTTTCAAAGCTGCTTTCATAGTTAAGGGAATTCTAACTCAGTGTAACATTCCGCCAATCGTTGGCCGTCTTGCCCTGCTGCCTTTCGGCCACCCTTCTTCGAATCAATCAGCTTCAAATCTATCTCCCCCGCACTACCGTCCGCAGCAATTCCTCCGGTCTCGCCTCAATCGCGACCTCCTCCTCCGTCTTCGCCATCGTAGGCTGATACTCGCTCCTCGCAACCGCCATAACCGGCTTCTTCTTTCCTCAATCCGTAGAATTCATTGCGATTCCTCGGGATTTCCGATTGACAAAAAGCGTATCTATGGAGAATTCGTGCCCAATCCATCCGGCAGCGGTTTAACTGGGTTCCCTTGATACGACGGTAGGGACAACCACAAGCCGGTGTTCATTTCCGGATTCACTCCTTCCTCCGGCGTTGTCCTGCCGCTCACTTGCTCCCACCCCTTCTCAGGGCCTTACGAGCTTTAGCAACTCGTTCAGTAATTTGAGCATCTTCTTCAACCAACCTGGAAGTGTAGAGCCCACTAATTCCTCAAGGGATTTCTTTACGGTATCTCCGTCTTCCAAAGCACGTTCTACAAATTCACGTTTCTTCGCCAGCGCCACACCTGAAGATTGCAGTAATCCCCGTAAATTATCGTCCGTGTATTTCGCATTGAAAAATTCCAACTCGACCTTGAACGCTGATTTTACTGCTTCATGCTGTTCGTTGAGGGCCTCAACAACCAAACAGCATGCTTCTTCGCCCTTTAACCCATCAAAAACCGACTCGGAAAATTCCTTAGCCTTTGGGATATTTCCTGCCCACTGTTCCACAATAGTCTCAAGGGCTTCAAGGAAACCCTTGTAAGCCTCCTTTAGAGTGTCCGACGACTGATCTCCATTCGCCATACCGAGATTCCTCCTTTATTTCTTCGTTGATCCCCGCTCAGTAAACCGCACCAGGCGCCGGCGTACGTAAGTCGTGTTTTTTTCCATTGATAAAGCAACGGTCGTGTCAGGATTCGGATTTCCCGTCGTCCTTCGATTTTTCGATGGCAACGTGCGCCGTTGCTTCGGTACGACCGAATTTGCAGGGTCTGCCCGTCGAAACATCGGCGAAAGCTGGACAAGACACGAACACAGCTTCAAAGCCGCATTGAATCACTTCGCCATCATATATGACGATCGAGTCCCCACTTACTGAACAAACCATCTCACATTTATTCAACTCCAACCACACGCTTCGGCCGAAAGTTCCACAGTCATGCTCGCTATATCAAGACAGATTCAAGAGTCCATCACTGCCACTGTCAAAAACAGCCGAGCAGCATTGACAGTCGATCCCCGCGAGCTGACCATTGCACGACGACCTTTAACATGCCATTTTCGTACCCAAAGCTGACACTTTCCATTTCTAAGTCAAGATCCTGGGCGACTTTTGCACAGGTACATCTTCCACATTTGACGGGAAACGGAATTTTAAGGTCTGAACTCACGCGAAGATCAAGGACTTCCTCTAACCAAGGTGGCAGGTTTCTCACGTTCGTGACTCTGGCTGCTAACCAAATATCACCCAGACCATTACCCTGGACGATCTTTAATTCCCAATCTACATCAGTCGATATCGAAACCCATGGGGTCTTGATAACAGCACATATTCGCTTTCGATATCGAACTCTCGATTTCAAGCCGAGTTTTTCGCCGCCCCACCGTATTCTGGTACCTTCGCGCCAATATAGTCTTGCGGAGCATCCTCCAACCAAAGAGCCCCTGTCGGCCATTTCCTCGTCCAGCATATGTAAAAGTGAGTCCAAGTGCGCGACTGTCGATATCATCAACCGTGTCGAGTCCTCGCTATCGCCAACGATCTTCAGTTCTTCTACGGTGCCCAAATGTCTTCCGCGAAATGTGATTCGAGTATCTGCGACAGACGTCGTCGCAAATAGAAGCATCGAAAACAGGATCGTGATTAGGCACCAATACGACGACAAACGTAACATGATTCACTCCCCTTCCTGTCCTTGATGTACGGCCAACCGCACTTTCGCTTTTGACGGCCGCGAAAGTGTAAGTTAGCTGGAACCACCTGTGTGTCGGAAATCTGGAGGCGCTTCTATAGCAGAGCTACAAACGGCGTCTGTTCGGCGATACTCACGCATCCCACCTCTTAATTGTCGGCGAAGAACTATTTCATCCGTCCCTGCTCGAAGACACATGTCGGCATTGTGCCTCAAGTGTGAATGGTAATCAAATGGTTCACCGAACCGCTCGCGGGCTGGCGCAAGGTTAGTGTAAGAGAACGAATACCGCCGAGGACTGAGCTCACGAAATAAACATCCTACTGGGACACGGACTACGTTGAAGCCGAAATCGTCGTCCTGCTGGTGTGTGATAACCTCAACACATACATATTCGTGCCACTCACCGAGGCCTTCTAGCCCGAAGAAGCTGGCAGTCCGGCCAAGCCTCTTAAAATCCATAAAGGCACCATCGCATTTGCTGTTGTTACTCCCTCTCCATAATCACGGTGTACGCCTCAGGACTGTGTTGCCGGATAAGATCCAGAATTCGGCCCGGATTCACACGCAAGTGATGGATATCAAACCAATTGTTAACGAACACATCCTTTTTGTTGTGGTATCGCCACCGAATGCGGCGAAATGCTTCTTTGGCCTGCTGTTCCTCCATGTAATGCCGTTTTGCCAAGGTGGTCTCTCCTTCTTCCAGCGGATACCTGTATTTCGACAAAAATTCATCCCACTTGGGGCTTCCAGGAGTATCCCAACCCGACTTCCCCGGTGATTTCAAAACGCCCGGGTTCGACAGATGGATATATGCGTCAAAGCTGCTTGCACGCGTCCAGGAATTGTTATCGGAACGATACTTCTCAGGCAACGGAGAGAGTTGGTGTGTATTGATCGAAAAGCTGAAACCCACGTACTGGATTTTGTCCAACACATCCTGTGTGACGTAGACTGACGATCCTCCGTGAAAGGAGATATCGTTCTCCTCTGAATCACCGACGCTACTGACGGTAACGCGATTCGCGTATCCATCGTCGGCCTCAAAGATCAACTCCCTTAAGCGCGGCATGCGGAATTCGTAAGTCTGAACCGGCTCGCCCATAAGCGTCCAGAGAGCCAGACGCAATTCGCAATCGCTGGTTGCAAGACGCATCAGCGTAATACTTCGGCGCCCGTATTTTGCATTGAAGATGTCCGATGGTTCCCTCAATTTCGCCTTGATCGTCTTGCTCAGGAAAGCCCTGTCCGAATCGGCAGGCGCCGCAGAATGCAACAACAGCAAGCAACCGAGGATGCCCAACAGCAGGCAAGATAGACGCTTCATTTTCAATCTCCCTCCCGTACGTGCTTCTGTGATTCACCTTCTCCTTCCCATCTAACATAGAGTTCTGGACCGAAGGGAAAGCGTGAGATGAGCTACAGAACCCATCTCGCGCAAATCAGGCACTGAGCCGTCTTTGTCCGAAGTGGACGACCACGCGGCGATTCTCGGTACAGGCCGGCGTGGTGCGGTTTCGCCTCCTGAATCACTTAACCCGAATAATTCGCAACTCCCAACAACGCGCCACCAAGATCCCCTCCCCGCACAAGAGTTTAAGTGGTTACGGCTCACGGGGAAAGCGTCAGAGCAACACGGAAGCCGGCACAGGAACTTCGCCACTGCTTTTCCCAAGACCGGCGCCGCGACGAACCGACGTGTATGGATTGATTGCGGAAACAATAGCCACGCGTGACGCGCTCTCCACAGAAGCCCCTCATCCACGCCGATCCGTCTGCCGGTGCACGCAGATAGTGGTCGTTCCAGCAATCCTGAACCCACTCTTCCACGTTACCGTGCATGTCGTGAATTCCCCAGGCATTGGCGGGGTACCAGCCCACCGGCGCCGTTTTTTCTGTGCCGTCCCACCGACCGCCACAGCCATCGCAATTCGCACGGTTGGAATCGGGTTCGTCACCCCAGCTGAATTTCGTCGTTGTACCGGCGCGTGCGGCGTACTCCCATTCCGACTCGCTCAACAGGCGATACGATGCCCCCGTGCGTTTCGACAACCACGCGACGTAAGACACTGCATCGTCCCAACTCACGTTCATCACTGGTCGGTCCCGGCGGCCCCAGCCCCGGTCGTTCGGAGAATGGCCGCCGCAACCGCCCGCAGACACACACGCGTCCCACTCTTCAAATGTCACCTCATACACACCTACCGCAAATAGGTACCCTATTTTTACTTTGTGCTTTGGCTCCTCGTACATATCCGAACCCATCATGAACGAACCCGATGGTAAAACCACCATCTCAGGACATTCCGCACAGTCCCTGAATACGGCGCCTACCGACCGTTGCTCCGGCTCCGGCTCTGACTGACCACGCTGCCCGGATCCATTTGCTCGGTCGCAGATGCTCACCGAGAGGACCGAGCTCATGCATATCACCGCAACCCACCACTTTCCCCATCGCTTCAAGTATTCTTGCCTTCGGTCGACGTGACGTCGGTGTCCGGGCCGATCATCAGCGGCTTCTCGTTCCTGCACGGATTTTGGCAACCATTTACCTTTGCAATGCGCTCTATCGTCACGATTCACAACCTCTTGTCTTTGGAGAATCTGGACACGTCCTTCACGTTTTGCTTCTAGCTGCGCGCCTACCTGTCCCAACATCGCCTCCTGCTTTGCACTATTCTTGTCAACAAATGTGCCGGCCACCGCCAGTGTACCGAAAGCCCGCTGCGCTTACACGATGTGGAGATAGTTGAACTGTGCCAGACGATGTACGGAAGAAATCCAGCTTCAGGGTCTCAGGCGTAAGAGAAGACGCCGAAGCGGACCTTATCGGACTGTCGCGCTGAGGATCGATGGCGGCCTCTTGTTTTGCCCACTTGGTTGAAAGGCCTCAAGGACAAGCTCACCCTCACGGTGGACTGGCAGCAATGCGTCACTGAGACCATTGAAATCGTTTTTGCCCAGAACCCCTGGTCGTGTCGTCGGTCTAGTTCGAAATACCCTGCGCCCTGTGACGCGGTTTCACCGCTTTGCCGCTTCAATATCGAATCCTGTCGAAGCAGCGAATTCTATTGTTGCTGATTGGCTTCCGGAACTAATGGACAACAATAGAAGGCTACTGCATTCATTGCGGTATTGTCACCGCTCGTTTTGGGTTGTACTCGTTGCTTCATACCACATACGTAGTAGCCCGGCGGACAGTATGGGGGTTCGCTCCACTTCCCCCAGTACGTTGGATTGTTAAACCCCATCTCGGTAGCGCTCTGAAGTGCAGGACGCCACCGGTCAAACTTTGTAAACGACTCATCCTGCGAGTACATTTGCCGCTTGAGTTAATATTTGGAATAGCGAGATGACGACATTTAAGATGGGGCCGCCGAGCTGTTGCGTCTGTGCGGAGGAACCCTCATTGACCGGTCGGTCGGTACCTTCCTTAAGTTGCTCAATTATCCCTGTTAACTCTTTTTCCTTTTTGGACAGTTCGTCAATACTTTCCTGAATCTGATCAAAGAACTTCCTTATTCCATTCATTTCTTCAACCTGAGAGTTCAAGCCATTCACGGTTTCTTGCAGATCGCAATTCTTGGTCATAAGCGTACCGATCTCTGTGCGTCCATCCTCCAATTGTCGCTCAAGTTCAAAAACGCGTTTGGTTGCCGACGAAACCTGAGTATTCAGGTCGGTCACAGTCTCCGTGAGTTTACCGTTTTCGGTTTTAAGAGATGCGATCTTTGTACTGGACTCCTCTGCTTGTTGCTCAAGTTCAGAAACGCGGTTCGTCGCCGTTGAAACCTGAGTATTCAGTGCAGTCAGGGTTTCGCGAAGTTCTCTATTCACGGATGTAAGGGTGTTGACCTGTGTGCGGGCCTCCTCGGCGTGTTGCTTAAGTTCAGTGATGAGGTTAATGGCCTTATCGAATTCAGCTTTAACACGGGCCGCCGATATGATAAGTATCACAATCGCCACAATCGTGATGCCCAAGATTTCCATTGGCATCACATACTCTTTTCGTGAAGAGGTGTAACTCACTCAACCAATTTCGGCAGTTCAAGGTATGCCCATGGGAACAGGTCAAGGGCAGGTAGTAATGGGTTGGAATCACTCGGCCAAAGTGATTGCCCACCTCTTACGCATCGAGAGACCCCGCAGCGTAGTGCCTATTCCCGATCACCCTCCTGAACGCTAATATCACAAGAACTGCGCACATCCATCCCGCAATCGACAATAATTCCCGAAGCTCTACCAGCCGTTTCGTCTTCCATGCGCAGATAGGTTCGTTGCACCACCTATGTACGACCCTTTGTTTCATGAATCACCACATCAACGCGTCCTCCTTTTTCTTGTTGTCCCAATCTCACCAGCTTAGAATCAGTCCTCGCAACACATCATTATGCCGTTGGCGACCTCCTCCCATGGGAAGAAATCCCTGTTGTTAGCGTCATGAATGATCGCTTGGTCAAACATCTCCAGTAGCGGCTTCGACGCATCGTTTTCCGTCAGGTACTTCCATAGGTCGGTGCCGTAGTCATATCTTCCCCCGGACTGCTCGATAAACAATCGGACGTTCCATCCGAATTCCGACATAAAGTTCGTGCACGAATACAGGTAGTTCGCCTGCTCTACCTTGTTTGCGATCATGTACTGTCGGGAGTACTCATAGCGCTTCCGACGGAGGTCGATTCTCTCCTTTAGCGCGGTCTCCAGATCGGCGTTCCGGGCGAGCAATGCGTGATACTGGCGATTCTCATCGACTTCATCGTATTTCTCAATGGTCCAATCGTCCATGGTGAATCCTCCGTTCGGAAGGTCGGACGCAATATAGAACCGGGCGTGACCACAGAAGTTCTCCAGGTCCGAAAGGGCGCCTTTGTTGCACGGACCTCCCATGTCGACGACGCCCAGTCTTCTGCCGAGAACCGCACGCCATGTCTGCAGGAACTCGGCCGCCCCTTCCTGGCTCAGGTGTCCTGCGAAGAGCCGCCCGCCCGGACCGCCGTGACCGGAGTAAATAAGGTGGTGATCCGAATCGGGGTACCGTTCGGCGATATACCTCGCGAAATCCATGAGGGTGGACTTGACGAAGTCCTGTCGAGCGATCCAATTGGAAGGCATCCCGGTGTGCTTGCGCACCACATACTGTTCGCGATATGCGATTCGCGCGGGATCCGTGCCGGCATCATGCACCGGGTTGAAATCGTTGTCGAACTCGTACAGGTGCACGGACGCCGTCTCGTCCCAGATGGCGACCTCGAAGTACTTGAGTGCAGCGCTCTCCTTGGGTTTAGCGGCGTCTGGCCAGCCGCCCCAACTGGCGTAGGGCATCCAGTCCGTGGTGACATGTACAACCCTCAGGACGATGTTGTGCCTTCGGGTCGCGACGTGCTCCACGGATACGGGAAAGGCCAGCGTGGCCCCTAGGCCCGCGGAATCGGTGGCGGTCACGGTCACGGTCGTGGCGCCCTCTGCAACGGGGGTGATGCTGAGAGTCTCGCCTGACATCTCGATCTGGGTCACGCTCTCGTCCTCGGAGAACGCGGAATAGGTCAATACATTATTGTTTGGGTGAGCAAACGCGGCTCCGAACTGCATGGTGGTCGCATCCGAGCCCACGGCAATGGCCTGTCCGGGTATGGTCGCCACTGTCACGGGCCCGCAGTTGACCACGCCGCGCTTGTTTCCAATCTTCGCAATCCACGTCTGGGCAGCGGCGTCCCGCGACACACACAACCCCGTGCCGTGCAGCCACAGCGCATTGAGACTGGTAAGACCGGTGAAGGAACCGGGCAAGGCGCCCGATAGACCCGGATTACTTTCGAGATACAGTTCTTGCAGGCGGGTCAAGCCAGACAGGACCGAGATGTCCGTGAGGTTGTTGTGGCCAAGACTCAGCCGTGTGAGTCCGGTAAGGCCGAAAAGCGCCGAGATGTCCTCGATCCGGTTGTTCGACAGCCACAGTTCGGTCAGCTTGGCCAATTTCGCCAGTGCCGAGATGTCTTCAATGTCGTTGTTCGAAAGCCACAGCCGTTCCAGGTTGATCAGGTCGGCCAGTGCCGAAATGTCTTCGATGTCGTTGTCATAAAGGCTCAGCCATGTCAGGTTGACGGCAAACTCCATGCCTGTCAGATCGCTGACGCCGGCGTCTTTTGCGTCCAGACGGTCCAGCGTCGCCATTTCGGCCCTTGTGATCGGTGCGCCGCTATCCTTGTCCAATGCAGCTACGATCGCCGCGCGCAGGTCGGCGTCGGGGATGGCGACGACAGGAGGTGGCGCCTCCCTGCCGAAGTTCTGTGCGAAGATAACAAAGTCGGAAAACCCGATCTCACCATCGTCATTCAGGTCGTACAGCGCATCGTATCCGTCATCGTCCTCACGCTGGCCGAACTTCCCCGAAAACTTCACGAAATCGCCAAAGCCGATCGTCCCGTCGCCGTCGAAATCGGGAATTGACGCGGTAACGTCGACCGTAACTGCATGTGCGGTCGCTCGACGATCGTTTGAACCGGCACCGATTGCGGCTTGAAATACAGCGGCCAACAGCGCGACGGCGGCTATAATCGCTGTTCCCAATCTCGTAAACACTGTTCGGCCTCCTCCCCTGCGACAGGTGTCTGTTGGTTGGCTTTTGTGCAGTTGTTGACCGTTGCGTTTACGCAGAAAATCTGAGACCCTTGACGCCGCCGACGAGGAACTCTCCAAGCTGTAGATTTTTGTTCTTGGTGCGCGTCGTCCGAGTCTCGCAGCAAACGGCGCTGGCAACGGCGCCCAACAATTCGAGCTCCGCCTAGGCGCGCCGGTTCGGTCATTTCCGGCACGTTTTCGTCTTTACCTTTTTCTCGTTCGATTTTTCGCCGTTGCGGAACATGCGAGACCAGCATTCATCTTTATCATTCGACGTTCGAATGTACTCTAACCAGATTCCGTCCTTTTCGCCGTCGATATATTCGCCCGCCGTCCTGTACCGGTCCCGATGTACAGTGACCCACTTGCCGTGGCGTTTACCATTTGATTAGCGACCTATAACCCAAAGTGACATTACCTTCTGTCGGCACCCCGCTTCCCTTCCTGCCTCTTCTTCTGACAAATTCCCCTACAAGCCACTTGCGCCTTGTCAATCGGGTGGCTTATTTGCGACAGGCCTTTTTGCGCTGCCCAACCCATTTTGCCTTATGCTGGAACCAATATACAATCGCTTCCAAGAGGATTTCCACAAAGTGAAACATCATGCTACCCCTTCGTCTTCGGATCTATCAGCTTCAGGTCCACCTCTCGCAACACCACCCTTAGCAACTCCTCCGGGCTCGCGTCGATCACGACCTCCTCCGGGAACCATAGGCCAGGATGTCACTTTGGGTTATAAGCCCCTTTGATTAGGGATCCTCCGACTTGTCGCCTTCGTCCCTAACGGTCATTTCTGCGCATTGCAACGTTCCATGCACATGGGATGATTGGTATTTGTCATACCCACGGCGGGCGACCCATTCGCCGTGCCGGTTGCCCTCGACATAGGCGCCCTCATCCACGTAGCCGTTGTGATCCTGAAAAATCCACCGTCCGTGGAGCTTTCCCGTACGGACGTGTCCGGAACCTGTTTCCGTAAAATCAAGAGAGTCTCTAACCGTGTAAGTGCAGGTAAGCTGTCCCTTCCCGTGCGCTGCTCCACCTGAGCACTTGCCGGTCCATGTCGCGGATTGGTCCTTTTTTAACGCAGGATTCCAGAAGTAGCATTCAGGCTGCTGAGCCAAAGCCATCCAACAACCGGCGCCAACCGGCTTACCGGTACAGGTTTCCTCGGTCCCAATCTCGGGGCCTTCAGCTTCTATGTCGGCAACACCAGCGCATCCTTGTAATACTCGCCGCTTCTCCCGGTTGTCGTCAGATACCTGTTTATGGATTCACGCGCAATCTTGGTTGAATCTGCTGATAGGGCCACTCTCGCATATTTGAAGTGTAATTCGTCGGGCAATTTTAATTTGTGCACTTCTTGTAGCACGATGATCTTTTCCATCAGCTTGAAAGCGCCCGCATAGTCCCTTTCGGCATGTAGCTGTTCCGCCTGGTTCAGGTATGTGTCGGCCATGATCTCCGGCGGGAGCGGTCGCTGAACTGGGTCGAAGCGCTGGGCGGACGCGATGGAGACGAACCCGAACAGAACGACGACGCAAAAGACCTGCGTGCTTGAATTTGGCCCTGGATCTGTCGAAGGGCGTAACGATTGCAGCATGCTGTTTATCAGTTTATTCTTGCGCATAAATCTATGCACTCGCCAGCGAATCGACGATTGTTGTACCGCCATCGTCTTGTTATCAGTCTGGCGAGTTTTCAATAGCGATGCGCGGGTTGATGAGTCGCCGTTTTAGATTTGTCGCTGCAGGATCTCTTCATTGGCATTAGACGTCGCAGGTCATGCCACGTCACATTGCACCGTGGGAGACGAGGCTTGTACGGCTTCCTCGATAACTGTCCGATTCTGATTTTGGCTTTTTGGGAATTGGACCGGCCTGTTTACGGATCGGCTCCATTGACATTTCCGGTTGGTTTGTCGATATTTCCAAATATAGAAGCCCGCACCCCGTCCCTTGCGCAATGTTGCCGGGGAACCCAAGGGATGTGGACCTTCTTTGTGTACCGCCGGTTTTCGACTTTGCGGGTCAGGGAACCGGCGGTTCTTGTTACAGTGCGATGCTGTTCGTCAATCAGTGAATGCAGTCAAAGAGCCTATTGTCTGTTCAGCAACTGAATTATAATTCGCAGCCACATTTGAATGCAAGGCTAAAAAGCTGCAAATATGTGTGTTTTTTGTAGTTTTTCGCATTTTGTTGTGCCTTTTTTGTGTCGATAGACAGCAGGGGAGAAAGTGCGGCAGATTGCAGCGTCTGGCGCAATGTGCGACAGGTTTTGCTGAAGCGCGCGAGATGCGGGGATTGGCAGGGTGATGAATCGGCTGGACGGATCTTTTTCTGTCGCAAGGCCACAGAAAAACCATCCATGCGGGCAGACAGGAATGTCCGCCCCACCCTCAAAAGGCGGACCCGGAACCGCGAGGCTCTGTCTACCTCCGGTGAAACGCGCCTGACCCATCATTTTTCCAGATCAGGTTTCTTGCGGCATCGTCAACCACAATATCCACGTCTCCATCGGCATCGCAATCGCACATACGGATCCAGACGATCCAATCGGTATTTTCGTCTGCATTCTGATGAAGCAACTCCGCGGTTTTGTCCTCGAACCGACGATCGCCGGTCTGCTCGACCAGTTGGATGTTGTATCCACGATACCATTCGTCGGTAGAATCATCACTCGTGCGGTTGACCACGATGTCTTTGTCTCCATCTCCGTCCGTGTCACTCACGTCAATATCGACGACGATACCTCGCCCCGGGACAGCAGGGAGGATCGTCGCTCGATTGGTGGAGTATTTGCCTGTGCGGTCGCCCCAAAGCACCCGGGTTGGGAAATGACCCCCTCCGGCGTCGTACTCATGTCCGGCGGCCAACAGGTCGAGGAATCCATCGCCATCGACGTCGACCAGCTCAGCCGTGTACAGCGCCTTGCGTTCCAGGCCGTCGACCCGGCCCGAGTCCAGCTCAAACGAGCCGCTGCCGTCATTGATGAGAAAAAACGGCGCGGCAATCGACGTCAGATCGGTGATAAAGACGTCGAGATCCCCATCGGAGTCAATATCGGCCGACGCGCCGCCGTGTTGAAATCCAACATAGGTGTCTAATCCGGTTCCCAGCACGTACCCATTTTCCGACGAGAGAATCACGTACGGCGTGGCTCCGGGAAACGGCGGCTTGTCATAACCATGATCCAGGACAAAGACGTCCAGTCTGCCGTCGCCGTTGAAATCTCCCGGAAGTGCTTTGCGCGGTGACACCCTCGCGGGGGGATTGGCGCCCAGGACAGTCGTGTCGAGAGAGAAACACCCCGCGCCGTCGTTCAGGTACAACTCCGGGGGAATCGGGTCGCGCTGCCATCCTTCGCTCGGTGCGTAGAAGATATCGACGTGGCCGTCGCCGTTGAAGTCGGCGTGCACCACCGCGGACGCAAACCCGCGCCGGCCTTTTGGCCTTATCCCCTCGCGATCGATGTGCAGGTAGTTGGACTGCAAACTGTGAGAACTGCCAGCGTCAACGGAACGTTCGTCAGGTAGATTCGAAAGACACACTGATACGGGCTGCCGGTCGTTAAATTGCACGTCGACGCCCCTGCCAAGAAGCGCAGGCACGTGGGTGTAGACCGATTCGACGCTCAGCGGGTTCTCCCTTACGTCGACGACGTCTCCACCGTCGATTCCTTCATTTGAAACTATCCTGGACAAATCATAGATCCTGTTCCTGCTGAGATCCAGGTGCGTCAACCGTGTCAGGTTGGACAGCGCGGACAAACCGGAAAGACAGTCCGCAATATTGTTCTCGCTGAGATTCAGGACGTTGAGATTTGACAGGCCGGCAATTGCGGAAATGTCCGAGATTGTGTTGTCGTTGAGATTGAGTTCGACCAGGTTCGTCAGGTGAGCGAGCGCAGAGATATCTGAAATGCCCGTACCGCTTGCATCCAACCACTCCAGACCGGTCAGCCCGGACAACACGGAAACGTCCGTCACACCGGGTCCGCCAATGTTAAGCCAGGTCAGATTGGTCAGCTGTGCCAGCGGGGCGAGGTCGCCGATGCCGTTATCGCTGATGTTCAGCGTCTTCAATTTCGTCAGTTCAGTTAGCTCAGAGACGTCCGAGATTTCGTTGTTGGCAAGCCACAGGTCCGTGAGTTGCGTCAAGTTGGAAAGCGCAGAGAGATTGGAGACGCGATTGTCGTTAAGCTCCAGGTATCTCAGGTTCGTCAGGTCAGCCAGGGCGGATACGTCAGAGGCGCCGATGCCGGTCAGGTATAACCCGATCAGGTTGGTCAGATCGGAAAGCGGGGATAGGTCTGCAATCGCATTTTCGGAAAGCCCAAGGTATCCCAGGTTTTTCAGGTTGGCCAGCACTGAGATATCAGACACCCTGTTGTGGCCGAGATTCACGTGGTGCAAATCAGCAAGGTTGGATAGCGCTGAAACGTCGGAGATTCTGTTGCTGTAGAGAACCAGGTCCGTCAGCCCGGTCAGGTCGCACAGCGGCGAGAGTTCCGCTATCGCATTGTCCTGAAGCCACAGTTCCTTTAGATTCGTCGCAAACTGAAGCCCGGAAATGTGTCTGATGTTGGCCCCCGGCGCCTGGAAGCGTGTCAGGGTCTCCAGCTCTGCGCGGGAGATGGGCGCATCGCGCGCCTTGCCGAGGCTGTCGGCAATTACCGCGCGCAGGTTGGCGTCCGGTATGTTCACGTCGTTTTCATCGCCTGCGGAAGGCGACGCTCTCCCGAAGCTGGCGGCAAAGATCAGAAAATCCGGAAAGCCGATCGCGCCATCGCCATCCAGGTCGTACCGGTCATCGTACGTGTCATCGCCCCGTGCCGCACCGAACCTGCCGGCGAACTGCAGAAAGTCGGCGAAGCCCACCACGCCGTCTTCGTCAAAGTCGGGGAAGGGGCTGGATTGGAAGGCAGGCGCCTGAGGCGACCACGTCCAGATTCCGAAAACAGCGACCAGGATAATGATACAGAGACGTTTCATTCCAGACCCCCCACCGCATCAGCCGTCGCCGGTCCCTTCGACACGCTTAACGCAAGCAGTCCAAGCAGGGCAAGTGCTCGTGGGCCGGCTCGGCTTCTGCGACTCCCCCTCAAGGGGGGAGTGATTGTGGTGTCAATTGGCGGGGCGGCCTTTCTTCTGTCACCTTGCCACAGAAAAACCATCCATGTGGGCAGACAGGAATGTCCGTCCCACCCTCAAAAGGCTGACCCGGAAACGCGACGGTCCGCCACGGGAGGAGCAATGCGGAGGTACTGCCTCTCAGGTATCGACGTGAGTAAATCGTGCATGGATGATCCCATGCTGCAGTAGATCCTTCGTCGGCCTGGGGGGCCTCCTCTGGATGACAGTGGGGGCGAACACCTGACCGATACATTTCACCAATGGTAGTTTCAAAACGTGTCATTCTGTGCATCGTCAAGGATTCTCCCGCCTGTTCGCATCAGCTATTCGATGCGGGAAGACGGTAATCGCTCCCGCTGCCTACCGCGGCCGAAACGCGCCCGTCCCATCGTTCTTCCAGATCAGGTTCCTTGCCGCGTCGTCAACCACGATATCCACGTCTCCGTCTCCGTCGCAATCGCACAACCGGATCCAGACGATCCAATCGGTTTCGTCGTCTGCGTTCTGATGTATCAACTCCGCGGTCTTGTCCTCGAAACGACGAGCGCCGATCTGCTCGACCAGTTGGATGTAGTATCCACGATACCATTGGTCGGTAGAATCGTCACTCGTCCGGTCGATCACAATGTCCTTGTCTCCATCACCGTCCGTGTCGCTCACGTCGATATCGACGACGATACCGCGTCCTGCCACTGCCGGCAGGATCGTGGCACTGTCCGTGCTGTAGACGCCGTCGGCGTTACCCCACAGGATCTGCGTCTGTAGATCCTGCGGGGGATCGTACTCGTGTCCGGCGGCCAGGAGATCGAGGAAACCGTCGCCGTCGACGTCAACCAATTCCGCGGTAAACAACGCCTTATGGGCAAGGCCATCAATCCTGTCCGTATCCGGCGTGAATGTTCCCGCGCCATCATTGATCAGAAAGAACGGCCCGCCAGTGGCATTCAGGTGGGTGACGAATACGTCGACGTCCCCGTCGGAGTCGACGTCGGCCGAAGCGCCGCCATGTTGAAAGCCGACCAGGTTTTCCAACCCGTTGCCCAGCGCGTATCCGTCCTCCGACGAAAGTATTACATACGGCGCCGCACCCGGGAACGGAGGCAGGTCATGGCCATGGTCCAAAATGAAGACGTCCATTCGGCCGTCACCGTTGAAATCGCCCGGGAGTGCCTTTCGCGGCGCCAACCTGCCGGGCGGGTTCGCACCCAGGATACTGGCGTCGAACGTGAAACACCCCGTACCGTCGTTCAGGTACATCTCAGCGGGAATTGGGTCGTGCTGGAAACCATCGCTGGGCGCGTAAAAAACATCAATGTGGCCGTCACTGTTGAAATCCGCATACGCGACGGCGGCGACGCCGCCGCGCCGGTCCCCGTGCCTTATTCCGTCGTAATCAATGTGAAGGTGGTCTGATTGCAGCGTGTGAGAAGAACCCGCGTCGACGGAATCTTCCGGTGGAAGGATCGGGACACATTGTGAAACCGGCGGCCGGTTGTCGAATTGTACTTCCACGTCTCTGCTTTGAAGGGCGGGCACGTGCGTGCTGATCGATTCGACGCTCAACGGGTTGTCGCGCACGTCGACCGCGTCGCCGCGGCCGAGTCCCGTATTGGCGACCAAAGGAGAAAAGTCCGAGATCCTGTTGTCGCTTAAACTCAGATGATTCAGATTTGTAAGGGCAGACAGCGCCGTGATATCCGAGTCGCAGTCGGGTATTCTGTTCTGGGTGAGATTGAGCAATTTCAGATTGACCAGACCGGACAATGGGGATATGTCCGAAATCGCGTTTTCGCCGAGGTCGAGTTCGGTCAGATCGGTCAGGCCCGACAGACCCGAAACGTTGGAGATACCATTGCGAAAGAGCGCGAGATTCGTCAGACCGGTCAGGCCTGACAACGCGGCGAGGTCCTTTATCTCGTTGCCGCCGAGCGTAAGGGACGTGAGATTGGTCAGATCCGCAAGGGGAGAAGCGTCGGAGATCCTGTTGTCGTTGAGGTGCACGTCCGTTAATTTCGTCAACCCGGACAGCGGCTTGAGGTCGGAGATCGAATTCCCATACAGAACCAGCACCTTCAAATCGGTCAGGTCGCAAAGCGGGGAGAGATGCGAAAGCGGGTTGTTCGTGAGCCAGATGGATTCGAGATTGGAGGCGAACTGAAGTCCGGTGAGATCTTTGATATCGGCTTCATCCGCCTCGAGTTCGGTGAGGGTCGCCATTTCCGCACGGGTGATAGGCGCATCGCGCGCCTTGCCGAGACTGTCAGCAATCACGGCGCGCAGGTTGGTATCCGGTATGTTCACGTCGTTCTCGTCGCCGGCGGAAGGCGATGCCTTGCCGAAGCTGCCGGCGAAGATGAGAAAATCCGGAAACCCGATTGCGCCGTCGCCATCCAGGTCGAACCGTTCATCGTACGTCTGATCGCCCCGTGCCGCACCGAACCGACCGGCGAACTGCAGAAAGTCCGCAAAACCCACTACGCCGTCTTCGTCAAAGTCGGGAAACGGGCCGGATTGGAAGGCAGGCGCATGGGGCGACCACGTCCCAATTCCGCAGACAATGACCAGGACAACGATGCGGAGACTTTTCATCTTAACCCCCCACCGCATCAGCCGTCGCCGGCCCTTTCGACAAGCTCAATGCAAGCAAGCTCAGAGACCACAAGCTCAGGGGACGGCTCGGCTTCTGCGACTCCCCCTCAAGGGGGGAGTGATTACGGCGACAATCGACGGATGGCTTCGCTTGAAGGGGCCGCATTCGTGCTGCCTGTCAGGTCGGTCAGAGTGTGACAGACGCTTTTGATGGATGCGGCGTCGCAGTAGATCCTTCGTCGGCCTGGCGGGCACCCTTCGACCCTTCGACAATCCTTCGGCAGGCTTGCTTCGACAGGCTCAGCACAAGCAGGACAACGGATCAGTGACCGAGGGCTTGCTTCGACAAGCTCAGCACAAGCAGGGCAAGTCCTCAGGATGACAGTGGGGGCGAACACCTGACCGATACATTTCACCAATGGTTATTTCAAGACATGTCATTCAGAGTGGAGCGAAGAATCTCCCGTCTTCTCGATTGTACGTGTCGTATATGGTCTCTGTAGACGACCTTGTGCGCGGACACTTCTTCAGCGTCGCGTCCATCTCAGCATGACAGCATTGCGAGCGATCGTCGTTCCCCCACGGAGCCGGTTTGCGACGCCATTCACTGACAGTATGAACACTTTCCCACCGCGCCAATACCGGTCAGGACCCCGCAGTTCCGCGCCAGGCTTGCCCGCAGCCTGGTCCTGGCTTCTTCGGTCTGCGCCCGTTTGAGCGCACAGGCGTCGCCGAACGCGGCCAGGCAATAGAACCGGGCATGGTCATTGGCCGCAAATCCGCTCCGGAATTTCTCTCCACAGACCGCCTCCATGTTCAGGAGCGCCTGTTGCATCGGATCCTCCGCCGTCGCCGGCTGCGACTGTTCCCCTTGTGCCTGAGTCGGCCCGCCGGAAGCGGTTGGCGCATCCGCTGAAGACTCGACCCCTGCCATCACCCTGGCCCAATCCGTAATGGCCTGATCGACAGCCTCCTGCGGCGCGTCTTTGCCGGCATGCGCGATCGCCGCCGCACCCAGCACACCCACGGCCACCTTGGACCAGTCTGTTCCTTTCTTTTCTACGGTCGACTGCGATACCACCGTACGTTCGCCGCCCGCTACGGCAAGTAACTGTGCGACTGCATGGTTGCCTTCTTCCTCGGCGATATCCAGCGGCGTCCGATGGTCTTCGTCGCGCAGGTTGAGATTGGCGCCAGCATCCATCAGAACTCGTGCAATATCCGGATTTTTATTTAAGGCGGCGTAATGCAAGGGTGTGTAGTCTAAAAAATTCCGAGCGCTTGCATCAGCGCCGGCCTCGAGCAGCAATTTGACAATGACAGGATTCTCGTTCGATTCGGCGGCTCGGTGAAGGGGTGTGTACTCGGCGAAATCCCGAGCGCTTGCATCAGCGCCGGCCTCAAGCAGCAATTTGACAATAACAGGATTATTGCTCGATTTCGCTGCTTGGTGAAGGGGTGTGTTGCCCCGATCATCGCGAGCGCTTGCATCGGCCCCTGCCTCGAGCAGCAATTCGACAACGGCAGGATTCTCGTTGTGTCTTGCGGCGCGATGCAGCGGCGTCTCTGAACCGCGGTCGCGTGCCATTACGTCCGCGCCAGCGTCAATCAGTGCCCTGGCAATATCCGCATTTTCATTGTACCAGGCCGCACCGTGTAGTGGTGTTCTGTGATCGTTGTCCTGAGTTTCCAGGCCGGCACCGGCCTTCAGCAGCAATTCGACAACGGCAGGATTATCGTTGTGATGTGCGGCAAGATGCAGCGGCGTCTCCTTTGAACCGCGGTTGCGTGCCATTACGTCCGCGCCAGCTTTAATCAGTGCCTCGGCAACATCCGCATTTTCATTGTACGAAGCCGCCTCGTGCAGGGGTCGGTTTTTGCCCCTATCCTTGGCGTTTACGTCGGCGCCAGCTTCAATCAGTGCGTTGATAACTTCCGGATTCTTTTTGTACTTCGCAGCTACATGCAGCGGCCTGGTTTTAGACCAACCCGCGGATTTTTGCTTGGCCCCCGCCTTAAGCATAGCCTCAATTGAGGATGGATTTTCGATGTACGAAACTGCCCAATGCAGAGCAGTCCATTTTTCTCGTACACGCGCCTTATCGGCCCCGGCCGCTAGAAGTAATCGGATCGCGTCGGGATGTCCCCGCTCAACAGCCCAGTGCAGGGGAGTCAATCCACGCTTGTCTTTAGCTTCCAAGTTGGCGCCAGCCCTAATGAGTGCCGCTAAAGCAACCGTGTTATTATACCAGGCCGCCAGATACAGGGGTGTCAGTCCATATCTGTCCATTGCCTCCTTGTCGGCGCCCGCATTGAGCAGGGATTCGACGATTTCCTGATTCTCGATATTCTTCGCGGCGTCAAGCAAGGGTGTCTGGCCGTCATGGTCCCGTGCGTTCGGATCGGCGCCTACATCGATAAGCGCCTTGACGGCAACCGCATTGTGGTGCGCGACCGCCCAATGCAGGGGGTTTCTTTCGTCGCTGTCCTTCGATTCCTTGTCCACTCCCGCATTCAGCAGCGCGGTAATGACCTCCGCGTTATCGGAATATCTCGCCGCCCGGTGAAGCGGCGTTACGCCGGAATCGTCCTTGGTCTTTGCGTCGATACCCGTGTCGAGGCAGGCCTTGACCTCATCGACGGTCGCCGTCTTGAAATATTCTTCCGAGTCCCATCCCTTACAACTTACCGCAATTTGCGCGCGGTTCATCAGTTCCAGGGCGTCGACGTAGTGCTGCCCCTCACGCCCTGATACGGCCAGGTACTTGACCACGGACTCGAGCGCCAGTTCAGGCAAGTCGATGGCGCCCGCTGCTTTCCCGTACCTGAAGTGAAACGTATCCAGAGGTTCGAGAGCATATTGCTCCTGCAGCTTACGGACATCTTGAATTGCGGTCCGCGCCCGATCCGTGTCACCTTCTCGAATCGCCTGCTCCGCGTCCGAGAGTTTTGCGTCCGTGATAATATCCGGTGATAATTGTACCGATACATCGCCTCCCGACGATCCGGCCTTCGCTCTGTTCATCAACGCAAGGGCATCGTGATAGTGTTGGCCTTCGGGTCCCGCCGCAGCGAGGTACTTCACCACGAATTCAAGCGCCAGATCGGACATACCGACAGCGCCCGCTGCACGTGCGTACCTGAAGTCAAACTCAATCTCCACGTCCAATTCGTGCTGTTCCTGCAGACCGCGGATTTTGTGAATCACGGCCTTTGCCCGGTTTATATCTCCGTCGCGAACGGCCTGCTCCACCTGCAGCATATAGGCGTCGGCCAGGATTTCAGGGGGTAGCGACCGCTGAGCAGCGTCGAAGCGCTGGGCGGAGGTGACCGTGAAAATTACGAGGAGGAATGTAGCAGCAAAACATCTGATTGCAGGAAGCATCGGGTCTCCCCAAGAAGCACACAACCACGCATAACGGAACCGGCCTCGTGAAATCCCACCAATGCTCTCGTTTGACAACTCGGACAAGAGCCGTCCGATTCTTTAATCCGTTCCTTGATGGCGCGACAAATGGCAGAAAGATACTGACAACACTAATGCGAGAAGTGTAGGGTTAAACCTGACCCATTCGTGAAATGCGACTCGCCAAAAAGAGTGGTTTGGGAATCTCTGATCAACTGCGCCTGTGCATCCTTGCAAAACTAGCCGTCACTGCCTGTTGACAGATCCGCGCTCACCGCTTCATGGGCGATATTGGCGCGTTTAAACTGGAACCCGTCACGTGGCCCGTTCACCGCCGACACATTTCCTGATTGACCACTTTATTTTCTAGAATTGCGCCCTGACGAAATGTAGCGGACCAGCACGCTCGATCATCCTTCAGCCATTTGTACCATACGCCATCTTTTTCTCCGTCTATATACCTGCCTTTTGATTGATACTCTTTCAAATGACGCGTCAACCACCCGCCATGACGCTTGCCATCTATCCACTCGGTGTACTCTACGTCTCCGTTTCGGTGACGCATGACCCAACGGCCGTCCCGTTTGTCGTCCGTGTAGTTGCCTTCCTCTACGCTGCCATCGCAGAAAAGGGTGACCCAATGACCGGTTTTCTTGCCGTGTAAATAAGAGCCTTCCTCCGATTCGATATGGAACAGCACGTAATCGCGCCGGCCGATATGCCGGACCCAGTGTCCGTGCTTCTCCCCATCCAGATAGCGACCTTCACTTCGACCGCCTTGAAGGTCACGTTCTATCCAATGGCCGTGCTTCTTGTCGTTCACATATGGACCTCCCCATTCCGTCCCTTCCGTCTCGCGTTTGAGCCATTGTACGTGCTCCTCGTCATAGCTACCCCATCCTTTGCCGTCGGCCTGACGTTCGACCCAGTGTCCGTGCTTCTTACCGTTTACATAGGGCCCCTGTTCTACACTACCAAAGGGATAGCGTACGACCCAGAGTCCGTGCTTCCTGTTGTCCACGTAGAGGCCTTCAGTCTCATACCCATTATCCTGACGACGAGCCCAATGGCCATGCTTCCGGCCTTCCACGTAGGGGCCTTCTTCCACTAGGCTGCTATCGCTATCCGTAAATACCCAATGACCGTGTTTCTTGCCATCCACATAAGGGCCTTCGCCAGCCGTCCCATCATTATATCCATACACCAAATGTGGCGATACCTCACCGTCTTCAACGGCGCCGAACCAATTTTCATAAATCCAGACCCAATGGCCGCGTCTGCTGCTATCCACAAATGACGCCTTCTGTACGCCACGTGGATAACATTCACGCCATTGGCCCTGCTTCTTGCCGGCGACAAAACGACCTCCCCATACCCTTTCATTCGTTTCGTAATAGACCCCCTGCCCCCGATTGTTGCCGTCCAGAAACGCGGCATCAGGTCCCGTTTCACCAGGATAACGATAGTCCCATTGTCCGTGCCGCTTGCCATCCGCATAGGTACCCTTCCCGACCGTTCCATCCCAATAATGCTCGATCCAGTGTCCGTGATATTTGCCTTTCTGCAGGCGCCCTTTTCCCGCCTCCGTAGTCTCGAGCGTGTCCCTACCAACGTATGTCCAGATGATCGTCCCCTTTCCTTCGGCCAAATTCCCTGAACAACTGCCGGTCCAGATCACGGTCTCGTCCGGTCTGAGGTCAGGGTTCCAGACGCGGCAATCGGTGTGGTTGGCTACGGCCATCCAACAACTTTCCCCTAAAAACTCTCCAACACATGATTCCTCAACATCTGCCGTTCCCCTCTTAAACGGTATCCGTCCCTCTTTGAAGAGCTTACCGTCTTTCCCGATTGCCGAAGAATCCCCCGAATGCCCGGCCTCCGTGTAAGGGATATTCCTCATTGAATCTGCAGACTGCCCGACACACGCTGCTTTGTAGTTGCGCAGGCCGGGCAACTTGAAGCTGTCCTCGCTCTGAAGCGCTGTGATATTATCCGGGAGTTCGAAAGTTTCCGCGTGGTCTTGATCGGTATGCAGCTCTTCCACCAGATGAACATACTGGTACGCCACATTCTCCGGCGGAAGTAGCACCAGTCGTGTCTCGGAGCTTCTGGCAGGTACTGCTGCAACGAATGAAAGCAGGACCACAAGGTAAAAGCCAGTGCGTGTCGCCATCATGCTGAATCTCCAATTGTCCTTCATGCTGCCATTATCGAGCGAAAACTCTATCCGGGTTCGATTGTTCAAGTTGCGTTGGAAGTCGCGCGATAGGTTACCAACTCGAATAGTCGCGTCGGCTTTCCCTGCTCCGAACGCATTCGAAACCATGATACCTGTACCGTTTCTCAAACCTTCGCGGATCCTGACCTGCAACCGATACGAATTGGAGGTGACATCATTGGCGGTTGGACATCATCGCCGCCAGGGTTTGGCTTCCCTGCCTAAACCCCGTGCAGCTCGCGAGCTAGTCTAAGTCCATGCGCCATATACTGTAATTTCCGCTGCTCGTCCCTCGCTGTGATACGATATACAATGACCGGCCGTCTGCTGACCATCTGGGCGTCAGGTCGTTGCCCGGATGAAAAGTCATCTGCCTGAGACCCGTTCCGTCGAGGTTGGCCAAGAAAATGTCCAAATTAGGCGGAGTGCCTTCAATTGCGAATGTCGAAACAACTGCGATTCTTTTGCCGTCCGGCGAAACCGCACAATCTATGTAACTTCGATGTTTGGAAGACAGCACGAGGGATTCATCCCCGTTTTCCAGATCAACCAGCCAGATTTCGTAGAAGTCGGTGTCTCCTCTCTCACGTATCGTCGCGATTTTCCTTCCGTCCGGAGTAAACGATAATCCGACGCCTACACCGAAAAACGCCCGGTTGCCAGTGTCCAGATCATACGTGCAAATGCCGTACCCGTTTGTTTGGGATCCATAGAAGAGAATCGTTGAACTGTCAGGCGAAAATACCGGGAATATCGCAGACGTTCCCCGCCTGTTAATCTGACGCGGAGTTGGGTCGATATTCCACGTCGATACGAAGACATTCCAAAGTCCGTGCAGTTCTTCGACGTAAGCTATGTGTACTCCGTCGGGAGAAAGAGAAACGCCTCTGACGTTTCCACTGAATGTCGTCTGACGCACTGGATTTTCGCCATCCAACTCCCTGGTGTACACATCGAGTCCGCCGTCATTAACATCGACATAAGCCATTCTGCCTTCCGCGATGCTGAAGTTCTGCGGCGGTGGGTCGTCATACGACAGCATATCCGCGATCCAAGCGCTAAAATGCACATCCTCTTTCTCCGTTATCCTCGTAATGTTGATACCTGCCTCTCCGGGAACGCTGCGAGGATGAAGGGCCACCACTGGCGCTGATCCAGGCAGGGTTGTGGATGGTGCGGTTACACACATCACGAGGAAAACAACGGGCCTCGAGAACGACTTCAGTTTGGCAAGGAACAGATACGCCGCCTGCATATTGCGAATCTTTACTGAACGAAAGTCCATGTCAACCTCCCGACTTGTACTTCCAGGAAAGGCGCCAGGTTGTTGACAAACTCGAGAGACGCCCGATATGAAACTAATTTATTAATATTCAACTGACTGAGTGTCGAATGGTTCTACAATTGTAAGAGCTTTTCGGATGCATCTACATCGAAAAGCCGACACAAACGATGCCAAACGGGAGACAGGCTGAAGTCGACTACATGACGGTAGACATCACGCGATGGTGAATGCGACCTGCCGCGCACGAGATATTTTATCTCAGATCAGTATGGCGACCGCATTTCGGTTTGTATCCCGTGTGGGGACTTCCATGGTGTGGACCATCCGTCCACCCACCAGCATTGCGGGGCCGCACCTTGTATCAGTCGCGCAACTGAATTTCTGCCAGGTTTTCCTGACTCGCGATTTGATAGCGGTCGACCCGCCAACTATCGACAATACGAACATTTACCCGCCGCGCCGATACCCTGTAACACCCCGCAGTTCTGCGCCAACCTGGCGCGCAGTTTCGTCCTGGCTTCTTCACTCGGCGCACGATTGAGCGTGCAGTAGTCGCCGAACGCCGCCAGGCAATTGAACCGGGCGTCGACATTGACCGATAAACCGCTCCCGTGTTTCTTTCCACAGACCGTCTCCATGTTCTGAAGCGCCGGTTGCATCGGATCCCCTTTGGGCGCTGGCGACTGCGACGGCGCGCCGGAAGTCACAGGGGGGCATCCGCTGGGGTTTCCGCCTGCCATCACATTCATTCAGTCCGCCAGGGCCTGCTTCGTTTCTCTATCGCCGCGTACAGCCCCAAACGCGCACAATGCACGATTTCCCACCCCGATTGCGGCACTCGTTCAGTGCCCTGTTCTTCGCTGCTGCGCTGGTACTGTCCTTCCCCCATCCGTAGATCGTGCTGCCCTTTTCCTGGTCCGCCGCATAGGCCGCGCACTGGTTTCGGAACGTCATGACGACGCGGCAGTTGCTGCCACACTCCGAAAGTGCGCGTTGTTCCGCCTCTCGAACCGTCGCATAGTCGATTGCCCAGCCCCATCTCTGCCCCTGATTGACGTCTATGGACAGTGCACCCCAAAGAGAGCGATTCTCAGGATTCGCTTGAGATCCGCCCAGGTCCGGCCGTAGTGCTTGTAAGGTCACCACCGACCTGGTGGCGCCTGAGTCGCCATTGTTCAGGCTTTGCAGGGCGTCGGTCCGCATCTGCGCGTCGACCGCGGACCGGGCATAGACAATGGCAAGCCCGGCAAAGGCGATTGCCGTCAACGCGAGGATTCCGCAGGCTGTCCTTTTTGCGAGGTTCACGTTGTAATCCTCCCGGAAATGGGTAAAAGTGATTGGTACGCCGAATCACCGCAGTCGTGCTGCCTGCGAGTTTTCGTCAAGTCAGCGTCGCTATGACATCCTTCCATGCCGCAGTAGATCCTTCGTCGGGCCGGGCGGCCCCGACCCCCTTCGACAAGCTCAGTGCAGGCAGCACAAGCAGGGCAAGTCCTCAGGATGACAGTTTCGGCCAACCTGCAAGCGATGCCCTTCGCCTCACCCGTGCATGAACGTGAGCTGACAGGAATGTCCGCTCCACCATCTCGCCGACATCCTCGGTATGACAGTTTAGGCTGACGTCTGATCCATTGATGCTGCCGATAATTCCGCAGAGCGACCGTTTCTTCCGTTACCGTTCCGGACAGAAGGACAACGACGCGGGCAGACGGGAATTTCCGCGCCATCCTTTGAAGCTTCGTCCCGGGATGCACCCTGATCGACGTCGCAGGGCGAAGCGCTCAGAGTCCTCCATCACGTTTTCTCGAAGGGGCTCCTCACTGTTCGTTTGGTTTTCGTCGACGATCCGGACGCGTCCACCCTTCCGGGATTTTGCAACCGGGTGTCCATGGCTCGGGCGTGACAGACTTCCTGTTCTTGCGACGCCCCACCTCATCCTTCTGCAGATTTCGCATACCCGCGTACCACACCGCGACGGAATCGACAGAACAGCCGCCGTCAAGCAACCAAAGAGCGAAATAACGCATATCCTCGCCCATCTCCAGCAGCGTCGTCTGCTCTTCACGAAGCACCGACAAGCGGACTTCGCAGGCAAGCGTATCTTGAATCGTCACCGCAGTACTGTCTGCGATAGCGGGAGAAACGGATAGGGCTGCGGACAAAAACAGGGATAACATATGCGATCCTTTCTCGATAAGATCAGTGCTGGTGTCCTGTCCCAGAAATGGCTTTACAAAGTCGTTCGACTTTTTCGAGTATCGATTGCGCGGTGGCGGTCCAGACGAAAGGTTTGGACGTCTTGTTGTAGTTGTCGGTGAAGGTTTGAATTCTGTCGATGAGTTCTCTGACGGACCTGAAGGAGCCGCGCCTGATGGCCTTCTGAGTGATGATATTGAACCAGATCTCGACCTGGTTGAGCCAAGATGAGTAGGTCGGGGTAAAGTGTATGTGGTATCTGGGTCTTTGTGAAAGCCATCGTTTCACCTTGTTGTGTTTGTGGGTACAATAGTTGTCGACGATTAAATGCACATCGAGGTCATCAGGGACGTTTTGGTCGATGTTTTTGAGGAACTGCAAAAACTCCTGGTGGCGGTGCCTGCGCTTGCATTGCGTCAACACCTCACCCGTGGCAACGTCCAGGGCGGCGAACAACGTCGTGGTGCCGTGGCGGCGGTAATCGTGCGTCACGCCCTCCACGTATCCCAGTCCCATCGACAACAGCGGTTGGGTACGTTCCAGCGCCTGCGTCTGGCTTTTCTCGTCGACACAAAGCACCATCGCAGAATCGGGTGGGTCCAGATACAATCCGACGATGTCGTGAACTTTTTCAATGAAGAAGGGATCGTTGGATAGCTTGAAGTGTTTTTGTCGGTGTGGCGCGATCCCCACTGTGGACCAGATCCGTTGCACCTCGGATTTGGATATCTTCGTTGCGGCAGCGATGGATCGACAGGTCCAATGGGTGCTGCCGTCCGTTGGTTTTGTGGTCAGCGTCTTGCGGATCAGTCCGGTGATGGCCTCGGCTTGAACCGTGCGTGGTCTGCCCGAACGGCGTTCATCATACAGACCCATCAAACCTTGCTGGAGAAAGCGGTTCCGCCAGGTGATGACGCTCTGCTGGCTCAGCCCGACCTTTTGGGCAATCACCCGGTTACTGAGACCATCCGCGCTCATCAGGACGATCTTGGCCCGTCGCACGAGACCGTGCGACAACGTACGAGAACTTGAAAGTGAGTTGAGTTCCTCAAGGACCTGGTCAGACAACACAATGGGCTTTCGAGGACGACCGCGTCCCATGGTTCTCTCCTTTTCCAATGGGTGTAAGAAGCGTGTAGAGAGAACATAGGACAGGCTCAATAAATAGTCAAGTTACTTTAGGGACAAAACACTAGTGGCGTCGTGCGGGTCGTGAGTAGTCGCTCAAGGCGCTATCCGAGCCGCGGGAACCCAAGAGGGGCGTCGTCGCGACGACGGGCGCACGTGTCGCAATTCGCTGCGGATGGTACATTTCCGCGAAATCTGTGAGTGACGCAGCTTGCGTTACCCGAACCGTTACTGCATGGCCTCCTCCTTTATGGTATGAGATAACTCACACGAATTTACGACTCTTCCGCAAGATCTATTGATGCGTTTTGTACGTTTATAACAGGAAGGGCGGGCCTCCCATTGCGAAGGGCCCCGACCCAGTCACCACCCCTCGCATCTCGACCTATCCACTTGCCATGACGCTGCCTCTTCGCCCTGGCGATATGTGATGGACGTGCATGATTCGTTGTACATTTTCAGCCACGATCCCTCGCGATTTCCGTCTATATATTCACCACTTTCCCGCCAGTTGCTAAAGTACCGCTCAATCCAATGACCATCCCTGTTACCGTTCACATAACGACCCTCAGATACAAATCCACGGTCGTTGATTTTGACAGATTTGCCGTGAAGCTTACCCCTTTTGTAGGATCCCTTTTGCTGTTTATCCAGACCATCCAGATCCAGAAAAGGTAAGTATTCCCTCACCGCGACCGACGTTTCCTCTACACTTGCCGGACCACTTAAGCTGCGGAGCTGTTTCGGTCATGTGTTTGTTACCATAACTCCAGACGTAGCAATTCGGACGATCGGACAGCGGCATCCAGCATTTCCCTCGTTCCAGCTTTTCGGCACACGTGTCTTCAGACCGTATCACGACCTCCGCCAATTCCTCCTCGGCCTCCAACGACAAGAGCAGCGCTTCCCTGTAGTACTCGCCCTCCCGCCCCGCCGTCGTCAGATACAGATTCACCGAATCATAGGTGTTCCTGATCGAATCCGCTGCCAGGGCAACGCGGGCATACTTGAAATGAAAGTCGACGGGCAATCTGAGATCGTGTGTTTTATGGAGCGCAATGACTTTCTCCATCACATTGAAGGCCGCCGCGTAATCCTTACTGGCCTCCAACATTTCCGCCTTCACCAGATATCGATCCGACATTATTTCCGGGGGAAGCTGAGCGGATGCGTGGCTTGAGAACCCAAACAGGATCAGGATGTAGAGACTCTTCACGCTGTCCCGCATGACGATTTTCCTTGTGCTCATTCTCATCGTTGGCGCTCTATCACGATTGCGATTATAGGGGCTTGATGCGGATCCAAATCGATTCTGAAACTCGACTGTCTCTTTTCTTACGCTGGTTCGCAGTACAAATCCGCTGCGGTTGCCGAGAGCAGTAGACATTCGACATCCAATGCGCCTTGTACGGTAGAGTGGAACTTGCCGAAACGCGTCTGTGGAGTCTGCCTCACCAATCCATCCGGCGGCATGTCTTGATCTTCTTCCTATCGTATTTCACGAATTTCCCGTGTTCGTATCTGTCGAAGGTGCAACCCCCTTCGTCAGGGTCTGCCGAAAACAAATACCAGATCCATCTGCCATGCTTTTTTCCGTCGACAAATTGACCCTTGTATCTGCCTCTCCATTTTGATTCGTCGCCACTACAACGAAATAGCCGAAACGTCCACGAACCTTGCCGTTTACCGTTCTCATCGTAATGACCGGATCCAATCCACCTTCCTCCCTCAGTCTTGCCATCGTACGAATTGTCATTGTGCCAATATCCCTGCTTGTTACCGCCGGCGTACTTTCCGCGGACAGGGATTCGGGTCGAACCCTCAGGTCGCGAACACAACTCATACTCTCCGTGAAACTCGCCGTCTTTTTTACCATCCACATAGGACTCATTTAATACGGCGTCGGACCAGTCACGGAACACCCACGGCCCATCCTTTCTACCGTTCACGTAGATACCTTCACTTTGCCTCCCGTCTCCGTCTTGATATTTCCAATTCCCGTGCTTGCTGCCGTCCAGATAGGCGCCTTCGGAAACCTCGCCATCGGAGGAACGCAGGACCCAATGTCCATTCCGTTTTCCGTCCGCAAAAAGGCCTTCGGACGTGCCGCCGTCGTCACGGACGACCCAACGGCCCTGCTTCTTGCCTCGCTCGAGGCGACCTGTCTCCGTATGCTTCTGGTCGCCTCTTGCCCAGATCAGCGTTCCCTCCCCAGTGGCCATGCTGCCCGAACACTTGCCGGACCAGGTCACAGCTTGGTCCTCACGATAGTTCTCGTCCCAGACGTAGCATTGTGGATGGTTGGCTAATTCCTTCCAGCACAAAGCGCCATTCGGTTTGCCGGTGCAGGTTTCCTCGGCACGAATCTGCGTTTCTTCAGCCTCAACCAACAGCGCTAGCGCCTCTTTGTAAAACTCACCCTCTCTCCCTGCAGCCGATAGGTACGCGTTCACCGACATAATCGCGATCCTGACCGAATCCGCTGACAGCGCCACGCGCGCATACTTGAAATGGAAGTCGTCCGGCACCGTGAGGCTGTGCTCCTGCTGAAGGTCGACGATCTTCTGCATCACTTCAAAGGCAGCCGCATAGTCCTTCGCGGCATGGAGCTGTTCCGCGTGAATCAGATATTTGTCGACCAGGATCTCCGGCGGGAGCTGCGCGGATACGACCTCGAAATACCCTGACAGGATTACGATGAAAAGGCTTGTGATCATGGCTCCCATGGTGTTTCTCATTCTGGCCTCCTTCACCGTCTGACGATGTCCGAGGGACGTTATGTAGTGGTTTCGTTGAAAACACCAGGTCAATGCTGTTTCACGTGTTCCTTGCAATTTCAGTGATCCGAGTGACGTACGTTTCGTGACCACCACCGACGCCGACGTAACTTTCCTTTCCGGCGTACGGACCGTGTGTCAGTTTCGATGTGGCTGACCGCCAGCGCGAGCCGAAAGATTGTGATGGCGGGTCAGATATGTCGCAATTCGCTACATATGATGTATCTTGCGACAGTTGCAGGCGATGCATTGTCGTCAATTGACCCACGACCGCACGCTCGTCGGCACAGAAACGACGCCAAATGCGGGAAAACCCTAGACGTCTCGGCAGTTACCAGCCGAACCCGACAACACTTCCAGGCCAGCTACGCGAATTCATCTGCTTCGCTCACCACGCTGCCTGTTGGCGTATCTTTTTTTTTCCTTTTTTCGAATTATGTTGTCGTCGCGACGATATTTTTCGTACCAGCATTTGTTCTCAGATCGATCATATACCAACCATGTCCCATCTTTCTCGCCCTCAATGTATTGTCCCTTTTCCTTATTGCCGCTCGAGTCACGTTCGATCCATTCTCCGTGTTTCTTGTTGTCAACAAAGGTGCCTTCATCGTGATCTCCGTTGCACGCGTACACATACCAGCCAAATAGCACCCAACGTCCGGTCATTCTGCCATTGATGTGAGAACCTCCCCCTACCCTCCCGTCAGAACATCGATTGACCGCTTGACCGTGTTCCTTCCCGTCCACAAACGGAACTTCAAACACATTGCCCCGGTTCCGCAACACCCATCGGCCGTGTCGTTTTCCGTCCACATACTGACCCTTTTCTATTTCCTAGACGTAGGTGGTGTCCGATGGCCCGTCCTTCTTGCCATCATCGAAGGCGTCTTCACTCAACACGGTACGAACCAGGAGACGATTGACCCACTGTCCGTGCAGCGTGCCGTTTTTGTACGTGGCTACGGTTACCATACTAAGGTGGTCCCCCATTCTTCCTCCTTCCGAATACTGGCTACGCTTGGTCCATTTCCCATGCTTCTTTCCATTTTGAAAAAGACCTGTGTCTCTCTTCAATTCTCTCTCGACTTCTGTGCTGGATTTTCCTTTGCCTCCTGTGCGGTCTATGAAAAACCAGGTTATTGTCCCCTCGCCATCGGGCACGTGCCCCGAACACTTTCCGGTCCATATCGCGGAGTCACCTTGCCGAAAGTTGCGGTTCCACACGTAACATTCGTGGTGATTCGTCAACGCCATCCAGCACTCGGAACGATCCGGCAAACCTTCACAAGTTTCCTGGGTCTTGATAACGTTTTCATAGAAATCCTCCGGTGACGTGACCTCATTCTCTTCGTCCTTTAGCAATAACGTCAGCGCCTTTTCGTAGAACTTCCCCTCTTCTCCCGTTGCCGATAGATACCTGGTGACCGACTCGAGCACGGTCCGCATTGAATCCGCCGACAGGGCTACCCGCGCATAATTGAAATGAAAGTCGTCGGGCACCGCGAGACTGTGCTCGTTCTGCAATGCGACGATCTCTTGCATCACTTCGAAGGCGCCCGCATAATCCTTCGCGGTGTGGAGCTGCTCCGCGTGAATCAGATATTTGGCGACCAGGATCTCGGGCGGGAGCGGTCGCTGAGCCGGGTCGAAGCGCTGGGCGGATGCGATGGCGGAAAACCCGATGAGGATCAGAATGACAAAACCTGAGACTGTCGAAGGCTTGATTGATGCCTGGCACATTGTCGATCCTTTCAGCTTGATTATTCTGTACCCATACCAGCGGGCTACGCCTTCGCGCCGAACGGGTCATTTATGTTTCTCACGACGCCAACGTGGCACTATCTTTGTTATTCCCCACGAGACAGTCAGGAAGGGTCGCAGCGAACAACAGCGGCTTCGACTCCTGATTCTGCGGCCGCAAGCGCATTTTTGCGATTCGGTCCGGATCTCTTGTCGTCCCGGCAGGATTTAGAGGTCTCCAATGAGGCAACGCGAACGATCACGGGCTTATCGTGCGCACAATACGACCCTGCGTATCTACGACGTAAATGGGTTCATTCAAAAGCTCGGCGCCGCAGGTTAGCTCAGGCGCCGCGCGGGCAGTCGATCCCGCGTCCCACATCCGGCGGTTTTCCGCGAGATCGAGTGTCAAGCCGCGGCCCCATACATGTTCAGCGCTCTCCTGGAAACCGGTGCGGCCGTCTGCGGGACCCAAGGGCAGTCTCCCCTCGATCGGCCCTTGTCCGTGCGGATTGCCGCCGAACAGTGTGTAGACGTCCGTGCGAACGACATTTGTGTCATAGGCTGGACCGACAGGCCCGGACACGGTGATCTTCGCAACTGCCTTGCTTGCGGCGCCGGGCATCATATATGGGTCAGCCTGCGCGACATCGACGCCGTAGCCGAGATCGGCCATAGACTGCACCGTAATCGCGCTGAGCGACCCTCCTCCATGCGGCACCATGAGTTCCCCACTCAGCTCAGGAACCCTCCAATGCGCAGGATCATCCAGCGGCACCTTCTTGCCCGTATAGCCCCGTCCCCCTGCATCGTCAAACGCGGCAATCGCCAGAGGGCCACTGAAGTGCTCGTCGCCACCCCGCGGATTCTGATAAAAGCCAAGCTCTGCCCAGACCGTCCCGAACCCCAGGACGTGTCCGATCTCGTGGAGCCCTGTAATCAGCAAATTGGCACGTTTCAGGTCGAAGCCCATGCATCCCACGACAGGCAGATGGGTCTCGTCACGTAACAAACGCGGTCCACCCCACCCTACAGCACCGTCGCCTTCAAACGTGGTCATATAGATCCGAAGGTCGTCTATCCGCTCCCCTGGAGGGATCTCATAAGCCTGTCCGCCGCACTGCCCGGACCAACCCCGGGTGAGTTCATAGTCTGGAAGGTCGTCCTGAATGACCGCCATCCAGCGTCTGGCTACATACTGGAGCACTTTCTTCTGGTTCTCAGAGAAAGCGTCCGTGAAGACAAGCTCGATGTTGAAGTCGCCTTCGGGACGAGGAGGGTCGAATTTAACGTCAGTTCCCCTGCTCTGAAGAACGGGTATATAGTCGTTGATGGAAGCATCGTTCAGCAGGTTTCCTCGAAGCCACAGCCATTTCAAGTTGGTCAAGCCGGTTAGTGCCGATATGTCGGAAATGGCGTTGAACCGAAGAGTCAATTCAATCATGCGCGCCAGGCCTTCCAGTGGCGAGATGTCCGTGATGTTGTTGTTCCCGAGGTACAGTCGCGTCAGGTTGGTCAGGCCGGACAACGGCGAGATGTTCGTGATGGTGTTGTCGCTGAGGTCCAGTTCCGTCAGCTCGTTCAGGCTGGCTAGCGGCGAGATCTCGGCGATTGTATTGCGACTTAGGTACAATTTCGTCAGGTTGGTCAGGCCGGCCAGCGGCGAGATGTCCGCGATGATGTTGCGACTGAGGTACAGTTCCGTCAGGTCGGTCAGGCCGGCCAGCGGCGAGATGTCCGTGATGGTGTTGTCGCTGAGGTCCAGTTCCGTCAGCTCGTTCAGGCGGGAAAGAACCGATATATCCATAATAGTGTTGTCGGAGAGATTCAGCTCTGTCAGGTTGATCAAGCCTGACAGCATTGATGCATCCGCGATGTTGAGTGTTCTAAGCCCGAGTCTCCTGAGGCCGGTAAGACCTGACAGCAACGACGCCAGCGTCGATGGGTTCGCCAATTCGTCGCCACCAAGTTCCAGGCGCTCAAGGCGGGTCAAGCCGGCCAGCGGCGACACGTCTATAATGGGATTATCATAAAGACCCAGTGCTGTCAGGTCGTTCAATCCGGCCAGCGGTGATATATCGGCGACCAGGTTTCTTCCAAGATACAGTTCAGTAAGATGTGACAGGCCACTTAGCGGCGTAATATCCATGATGTCATTTAGCGCGAGTTGCAGGAATGTCAGGTTGGTCAAACCAGTCAGCGGCGATATGTCCGTGATGTCGTTTCTGGAAAGCCACAGATATGTCAGGTAGGTTAAGCCAGCAAGTGGCGATATATCCACAATGGGAGCAGGATCGCCCCCGGCGGTCAGGCGTTTCAGGTTGGTCAGTTTTGACAGCACCGATATGTCCGCGGTGTGGCAGTAGAAGAGACCCAAAGTCGTAAGGTTGGCCAATCCGCCAAGTGGCGACAGATCTGTGACCGGGTTAAAGCCAAGTTGCAAAACTGTAAGATTGGTCAGGCCTGACAACACCGATATGTCCGAAACGATGTTGCCCCACAAGTTCAGGGATGTCAAGTTCGTCAAGTTGGAAAGCGCCGACAAATCCGTAATCCTGTTAAGCCCAAGACTCAGGTCCGTAAGGTTGGTGGCAGTTTCCAACCCGGTCAATTCGCTGATGCCCGCTTCCCAGGCGTTCAGAGCGGTCAACCTCTTTATCTCAGCCACGGTGATCGGCGCTCCGCTGGCCTTGCCGAGGGCCGCCTCGATCGCCGCCCGAAGGTTGGCGTCGGGGATTGACACGAATGAAGATGCGTCGCTACCGAAGACTTCCGCGAAGATCACAAAGTCCGCAAACCCGATTTCTCCGTCGCCGTTCAGATCATACGTTGGGTCGTATTTCTCTTCCCCCTGACTCGCTCCGAACACGCCCGCGAAGATGACAAAATCGCCAAAACCGATCGTCCCGTCGCCGTCGAAATCCGGAATAGAGGCGGTTTCGTCGTCATTGGTATCAACCCTGACAGCATGCGTTGCTGTGCTTCTATCGTCGGCATTGGAACCCGTTGCCGCGTGAAGCGTGCATAACAACAACACGGCGATTACGTACAACGTTGATTTTCCGGAAGCCATTTTGTGCTCCTAACGCCTCGCCAATAGGTCTGTCCGCCTGATTTCTTCGCAGCCATGGTGATGTCAATTAGCTGTCGAAACAATTGCCGATGATTGATTAATCGCGGCAGATTCGATATGGAGCCCGAGCATTTCTGAGACCTTTCCGCCTGTAGCCACTGCATTCAACCCCTGAACCACAGGTATCCCGACAGGCTACTAGCGTACCCTTCCCGTGGGCTACGTTCCCTGAACACTTGTCCGACCAGGTTACAGTCCGGTCCTCATCGTAGTTTTCTTCCTACATGTAACATTGAGGGTGACTGGTCAGTTCGTTCCAGCACTTAACGCGTGCCCGCTTTCCGGCGCAGGTTTCCTCGACACTGATCTCAGGCCACTCAGCCTCAAGCCACACAACGAGCGCTCCCTCGTAGAATTAACCGTCTTTCCCCGTTGCCGACAGGTACCTGGTCACCGACTCCAGCGCGATACGCATCGAATCCGCAGCCAGGGCCACCAGCGCGTACTTGAAATGAAAGTCGTCGGGTACCGCCAGGTTGTGCTCCTTTTGCAGGGCCACGATCTTCTGCATCACTTTGAACGAAGCCGCATAGTCCTTCGCGGCGTGGAGCTGTTCCGCGTGGATCAGATATTTGTCGACCAGGATCTCGGGCGGGAGCGGTCGCTGAGCCGGGTCGAAGCGCTGGGCGGATGCGATGGCGGAAAACCCGATGAGGATCAGAATGACAAAACCTGAGACTGTCGAAGGCTTGATTGATGCCTGGCACATTGTCGATCCTTTCAGCTTGATTTTTCTGTACCCATACCGGCGGGTTACGCCTTCACGCCGAACGGGTCATTTATGTTTCTCACGATGCCCACATGGCACTATCTTTGTTATTCCCCACGAGACAGACAGGAAGGGTCGAAGCGAACAACTGCGGCTTCGACTCCTGTTTCTGCGGCCGCAAACGCATTTTTGCGATTCGGTCCGGATCTCTTGTCGTCCCGGCAGGATTGAGGGGTCACCAATGTGGCAACGCGAACGATCACCGGTTTATCGTTCGCACGATACGCCCCTGCGGATCCACTACGTAAATTGGTTCATTCATCGGCTCGGCGCCGCAGGTCAGCTCAGGCGCCGTGTGCGTGGGCAGTGCCGTGTCCCACACTTGTTGGTTTCTCGCGAGATCAAACGTGATGCCGGGGCCCCGCAACCGCTCGCCACTCTCCAGGTGACCGGCGCGGCCGTCTGCGGGACCCAAGGGCAGGCTCCGTCGGATCGATTCCTGGCCGGACCGATCCGCGCCCGATTGCGTGAAGGTCTCCGGCCGGTACCCGTTAATACCAAATCCCGGAACGGCAAGTGTGGAAACGGCGATCTTCGCGCCTGAAGCAGCGCTCGGCAGGGTATATGGGTCTGCTTGCGTGACGTCGACGCCATACCCGAGATCCGCGAAGGACTGGACCGTGATCGCGCTCAGCGCCGCACCGGAGGGCCGCCATAGCTGCATTCCCCCCATCAGTTCGGCATCCAGAATGGTACTCCTCCAATGGTAACCGGACTCCACCGGTACCTTGGCGCCTGCGTATTCCCGTCCGCCCGCGTCGTCGAAAGCAGTGATCGCCAGTGGACCGGTAAAGTGCTGGTCGCCGTCCGGCGGGTTCTGGAAGTAGCCAAATCTATCCCATACCCCACTGGTAAATCCCAGAACGTGCCCGATCTCGTGGGGAACTACGTTCGCCAATACTGCGCCGACACTATAAAAACCGAACCCCATACATCCTACGACGGGCAGGTGGTTGGTGTCTCGCAGCAGGTGTGGGCCACCCCACGCGGCAGAGGGATATCGGGCATCTTTTGCGGTTTCTAAATCGAAGCTGATCACGTAGATCCGAAGGTCGTCTATGCGCTCGCCAGCAGAGATCTCATACGACTGACCGCCGCACTGCCCGGACCAGCCTTGCGTAAATACATAGTCCGGCAGGTCCTCCATAACTGCCGCCATCCACCGACGGGCCGCGTATCGGAATACCCTCTTATGGCGCTCAGTGAACGACTCGAGGAAGACGAGTTCGATATCAAAGTCGCCCTCGCGCAGCGAGTTGAAGGTTACCGTAGCCCCGTTGCGTTCGTGGGCCGGAATGTGAACGTCGATGGAGGACCGCCCCAGGGGGTTTCCCCGAAGGTCCAATTCCGACAGGTTGGTCAGGCCGGGAAGCGCCGATATATCCGTGATGAAGTTGAATCCCAGGACGAGCTTACGCATCCCGGTCAGGCCTGACAGCGCCGAGATATCCGTGACGTCGGTGGCCTCAAGTTCCAGCCAAAGCATGTTGACCAAGCCCGAAACAGCCGAAATGTCGACGATGGGGTTGTACCCAAGGTTCAAATCCCACAGGTTTTCCAAACCTGCCAGCGGTGAGATGTCCGTAATAAAGTTGTCCATCAGCCACAGACGGGACAGGTTGTCCAAACCTGCCAGCGGCGAGATGTCCGTGACGGAGTTCCCACTGAGGTACAATCCAGTCAGATTGGTCAAGCCTGCCAGCGGCGAGATGTCCACGATGGAGTTCGACGAACCATGCAGATAGGTCAGCTTGGTCAAGCCTGCTAACGGAGACACGTCCGTGAGGTGGTTACCCCCAACGCTCAGCCATGTCAGATTGGTCAAGCCCGCCAGCGGCGAGATGTCCCGGATCCGGTTGCTCCAAAGGTCGAGATGATTCAGGTTGGTCAGGCCTGCCAACGGCGATAGATTCGTGATGTCGTTTTTTTGAAGCGCCAGCCATGCCAGGCTGGTAGCATACTCCAAGCCGGTCAAGTCCCTGATGCCCGCTCTACCCCAATTCACCGACTGGATACTATCCAATGTCGCCATGTCAGCGACAGTGATCGCTGCACCAACGGCCCTGTCCAGGGCATCCTCAATCGCCGAGCGCAGAATAGCGTCGGGGATCGAAACGACAGGCGATGGCGCCGCCTTGCCGAAGTTCTGGGCGAAGATCACAAAGTCCGCGAATTCTATCTCCCCGTCGCCATTGAGATCGAACCTGGCATCATAACCCTGATCGCCCCGGTGTGACCCGAACGCACCCGCGAAGATCACGAAATCCCCGAAGCCGATCGTACCGTCGCCGTCGAAGTCGGGTATAGACGCGGTGTCGTCGGCGTTGGTGTTTACGGCGACACCATCGGTTGTTGTGCGACTATCGTCTGTATTGGAACCCGCAGCCACGTGAAGCGTGAGGACCAACAACAACACGGAGAAAACGTACAATGCAGATTTCACGGAAGCCATTTGTCCTCCTGATCGATTCAGCTAGCGGCCTTTCTGGCTGATTTCCTGATACTGTTGGCGGTTCCGATTGGCTGCCGAGACGTTGCCCTTGATTCATGAATCGAGGCTGGTTCGACGTCGAGCCCAGGCATTGCAGCAGCGTGCAGAGTGCGCCGCCCACGCCGGCGCGTCCGAAGCATGGCCAGCGGCAGTAAGAGATTGCCGTTCAAAGCGGTTCATTCCAAATCCGGCACATCGTCAATTAGAAGATGTTTTGTTCCCGTACGCGCCCGCAAAAATCAGAAAATCGCCAAACCCGATCGCGCCGTTCCCGTCCAGATCGAACCGCACATCGTATCCGGCATCGCTTTGACTTCGACCGAATGCGGCGGCAAACAGCAGAAAGTCACCGAATCCGACCGTCCCGTCGCCGTCGAAGTCGGCAGTCGGATCTTGAGGTGGAGTCGGAGGCCGAGACGTGGAATTGGAAGAGATGTCCCATATCTGCAATGTGCCGTCTGCAGTACCGGAAGCCAGCACCTTGGGATCCGGCGAGAACGCCACTGCAAAGACGACATCTGAATTTCCTTCAAGGGTTGCAGCAATTCTCCGTGTCGCTACGTCCCACAGCCTCACCGCACCGTCCCAGGAACCACCCGCAGCCAGCAGCGTCCCATCCGGTGAAAAGGACACTGAGTGGACAACGTCCAAACTGTGACCTTCGACCTGTTCAAGAGACGCACTGATCTTTCTTTCAGCCACGTCCCATAGTTTGACCACTCCATCATCCGAACCGGAAGCCAGCAGTTTCCCATCGGGTGAAAACGCCACAGAATTAACGTCGTCCGTATGCTGTTCCAGGGTAGCGACGGGTTCTCTCCTGGCCACGTCCCATAGCCTGACCGGACCTTCGTCCAATCCGGTAGCGAGCAGCAGATCCCGAGAAAACGCCAATGAAAAGACCGCGTCCGATTCCTCAAGGGTTGCGACGCTTGTGTGTGTCGCCACGTCCCACAGCGTAACCGCGTCATCCCACGAACCGGAGGCCAGCAACTGTCCATCGGGCGAGAACGCCACTGCTTCCGTCCAAGCGGTTTCTTCAAAGGTGGTTATGTTTTTGTGCGTCGCCGCGTCCCACAACTTGACCGTTCTATCGTCCGATCCGGAAGCGACCAGTTTTCCATCCGGCGAAAACGCCACGGAATTGACCGAGCCGCTGTGTCCCTCCAGTGTAGCAACCAATTCTCCTTTCACCACGTCCCACAACTTGACCGTTTCATCGTCCGAACCGGAAGCGAGCAGATTCCCATCGGGTGAAAACGCCACGGAATTGACCCAATCCGTATGCCCTTTCAGTGGTGTCTGGGCGTAGCTTTCCTGCGCTGACAGAACTGCGACCAATAACAGCGCGAGATTCGACGATCGTTTCCACTTCATCAGAGAATCCTCCCTTCAGGTAGAGATCGATTTCTGTGTCTATCGACTGTGGCGCGGCGTTGCGAACGAGCAATGCGGCGGTGATTTGCTTCTACGATCCAAACGCATCGATGAATCTGAAGAGATCCGCGAACTCCTCCGTCCCGTTGCCATCAAGTTCAGAATGGGCATCGGTACCTCCGAAGACAACAGGAATATGTACACGTGAAAACCCATCCTTTCCAAGTCTTCCTTCCTCTGACGCTGATTGAGTTACCCCGGTATTGTGGACGTTTGATGGATTGGGTATCCAGCCCATCATTGATGATTGTGAGGTGTTGTCAAACGTTGTGGGTGGCGACGAGGGTATCCTGAACGATCGCGCGGCGCCTATCGCAGGCAGGTTGGTCCATTGAAATATCGGATAGCCTGCAGCCACGCCTGAAAAGACGCACTGCGCGGCGCACAAAGACCTCCGTCGCCCCGAAAGAAGAATTCCTCCAGCATGGCCAATGCGGTCATGCTCTCAGGCAGTGCACCTGTGATCTGATTGGCGAAAAGCGTCAGTAACTTCAGACCGGTCAGGTTGCCCAATTCGGTCGGGACAGTTCCAACGAGCCCATTCTCGTGAAGTTGCAACACTTCCAGGTCAGCTAGATTACCCAGTGCTGCGGGAATGGCGCCGCTCAAATGGTTCTGGTGAAGACTCAGATCTTTCAGGTTGACCAGATTGCCCAATACGGACGGAATCCCCCCCGTCAACTGGTTCTGCTGAAGATTCAGAACCTTCAGATTAGCCAGATTACCCAGATTGAATGGAATCAGACTAGTGTCTACTTGACAAAAAAAGCGAATTAATATATTTTGTGCTCATAGGGAATCGATCTCAATTCAATTGTGGAGAGGAGACCGCCTATGAGCCGCCCCGCAGTGTTGATCACGTTGAGTGACGAGGAAAAAGAGACGTTGTTGAGTTGGACCCGTTCCGGCAAGACGCAACACCGCTATGTGCTGCGCGCCAGGATTGTGCTGTCAGCATCGCAGGGCACAGCAAATCGGGACATAGCCAGACACCTGGGAACGCGCGAGGCGACGGTGTGCAAGTGGCGCCGGCGCTTTCGCGAGTCGGGCTTGGCCGGATTGCAGGACAAGGCGAGATCGGGCAAGCCTGCGGTGTACGATGCGTTGACCGAAAAGCGCATCTTGCGGGCATTGGACGAAGCCCCGCCCAAGGGCTATGGGACTTGGACCGGCCCTTTGTTGGCCGAAAAGCTGGGGATTTCTGTCCACTATGTCTGGCAGGTGTTGCGCAACCACGGCATCTCACTTGCCAGAAGACGCAGCTGGTGTATCAGCACAGATCCCGAATTTGCCACCAAGGCCGCATCCATCGTGGGGCTGTATCTGGAACCTCCCGAAAACGCGATTGTCCTATGCGTCGACGAAAAGCCCGCGATCCAGGCATTGCAACGGGTGCAGGGATGGCTCAAGCTGCCCAACGGCAAAGCCCTCACCGGCTTTAGCCACGAATACAAGCGAAACGGCACCACCACGTTATTAGCTGCACTAAACGTCGCCACGGGTTGGGTCAAGGCCGGGCATTACAAAAGGCGCAAACGACGCCAGTTTTTGAGCTTTATGAACGAACTTGTCGCCGAATACCCCGATCAGGAACTCCACATCATCCTGGACAACCTGAACACGCACAAGCCTAAGAACGACCGATGGCTGCCGCAGCATCCCAATGTCCACTTCTACTACACCCTCCCACACGCATCCTGGCTCAACCAGATCGAAATCTGGTTCAGCATCCTGTGGAGAAGCGCACTCAAAGGCGGGTCCTTTGCCTCGATACGCGACCTCCGATCCGCTATCGACCACTTCATCGACGCCTATAACGAAAACGCACACCCCTTCCAGTGGAAGGCTACGAAAGTCACACCGAAATTCGTTGATAATAAATACTCTAATTTAATCAATTAAGTAGTAGTCGCTATCCAGACCGAATCCGCCGACAGGGCACGCGCGCGTACTTGAAGTGAAAGTCGTCGGGTACGGCGAGGCTGTGCTCCTCCTGCAGCGCGATGATCTTCTGCATCACGTCGAAGCCGGCCGCAAGTCCTTCGCGGCGCGAAGCTGCTCCGCGTGAATGAGATATTTGTCGACCATGATCTCCGGTGGCAACTACGCAAATGCGATGGTGGCAAACACGATAATCACGACCACGGATACAACAAGCCGTTTCAGCATATCATCCTCTCTTCGACAAGGTGGAATCGGTTGGCGGTGAGTCGCTAGAGGATCCTGGCGCTGCGTCGATAAGAATAGATGGAGGATTGTCCATGTTACCGCTTGAGGTTTCTTTTCAATAGAAAGGGGACGAGGCATGCAGACAGGAATGTCTGCCCCACCTTCACGACGGCTTCCTCAGAATGACTATCTTGGCGCCCGCCGTGACGACTATTGCGGGCAATTCGGACCGCTGGTCTCTCTTATACCCTGAAGCCACGCCTGAAAGGCGTCACTGCGCGGCGCACATAGGCTGCCGTCGCCACCAAATTCGAAGATCCTCAGATTTGCCAGCCCGGTCAGGCTCTGCGGCAAAGCGCCACTTAATTGATTGCCGCCGACCTTCAGTTCCGTCAGGTTGGAGAGATTGCCCAATTCTGTTGGGACTGGACCACTCAACAAATTGTCGGGAAGATGCAGCACTTCAATGTTGTCCAGGTTCCCCAATTCCGCGGGAATCGTACCGGTCAATCCATCGTCCCACAACAGCAGCTCTCTGAGATTTGACAGATTGCCCAATTCTGTTGGGATCGAACCACTCAATTCATTCTTGCTTGTATACAGCACCTGCAGGTTGTCCAAGCCGCCTAATTCCCTGGGAATCCCGCCCCTCAACTGATTGTGGGCAAGACCCAGATATCTGAGGTTGGAGAGATTGCCCAGCGCGGCGGGAATGCTGCCGGACAACTCATTATTGGTAAGATGCAACTCCATAAGGTGAGTCAGCTGACCCAACACCACCGGTACCTGACCGCTCAGTTGATTCTCGGCAAGTCCCAGGTAATCGAGTTTCGAAAGATGGCCCAGTTCGTCCGGGATCGTTCCGCTCAGTTGATTGACCCTAAGGTCCAGAGTGACCAAATTGGACAGATTCCCCAATTCTAATGGAATCGCACCAATTAACTGGTTATCGTACAGCCAGAAGCGAGTAAGATTCGTCAGGCTCCCCAATTCGACGGGAATCCGTCCCGTCAATGAGTTTTCAGGAAGGTGCAGGCTCTCCAGACTGGTCAAATTGCCCAGTTCAACTGGAAGTTCACCCTTCAGATTGTTGTTTCTCAGGTCCAGATGCGTAACCAGACCGTTCGAAACACCAACGCCGTGCCAGGTGGAAATATCGGCGTCGCTCAGCCAGTTGGTGTTGTTCGTCCAGTTGTCTCCGTCGGTTGAATTGTAGAACGAAACGAGCGCTTCGCGCTGGGATTCCGGTGCGCAGTTCGCTCCACTTCTGGATTCGATTCCCGCTAGCCAAAGTTGGAAGGCTTCGTTTATCGGCGCGCATAACGACGTCCCGTCAAAGGAGAAGCTCTCCAATTCAGTCAATCCCGTAAGGCTCTGAGGAAGCACACCCATCAGGGATTCGTTGTTTCCCAATCCCAGGGACACCAACATTGAAAGGTTCCCGAATTCTTCAGGAATCGAGCCGCTCAACCGATTATTGTTCATCCAGAGAAATTCCAACCGTTCGAGTTTACCCAATGTGACCGGAATTGCACCACTCAGCTGGTTAAAGTTAAGCGATAGCCCGGTCAGTTCGGCAAGGTTACCCAACTCTTCTGGAATCGAGCCGGTTAACTGATTTTGGGCCAGAAACAGCCTCTGAAGGTTTCCAAGATTACCCAACTGTTCAGGGATTGACCCACTAAGTTGATTGTTGTGGAGTTGCAGTGACCTCAGTTTGATCAGGTTTCCTAGTTCCGACGGTATCGAACCACTCAGCCTGTTTATGGCCAATAGCAGAACCTCCAGGTTGCGCAGGTTTCCCAATTCCGCCGGAATGGGTCCGCTCAACTCAGTGAACGCGAGACCAAGAAGTTCCAGGTTTTCCAACTTCCCCAGCTCTGTAGGAATGCGACCGTGTATGGGATTCTGCCACAGCCAAAGTACTCTTAGGTTCCGAAGATTGCTCAATTGGAGCGGAATCGTCCCAGTGAGTTGATTTCGGTCAAGTTGCAAATTAACAAGGTTGACAAGGTTGCCCAATTCTGGCGGAATGTTACCGCTCATTTGGTTGATCGATAGGTCAAGTTTCGTAAGGTTTAATAGATCGGCCAGCTTCGGAGGTATATCACCACTCAACTCGTTTTTCCGGAGTATCAGGCTGTCCAAGGAGGCGAGGTCTCCCAGCATGACCGGTACCTCGCCCGTCAGATTGTTCTCCGTCAAGACGAGACCGGTGACCCGACCGTCCTTCACCGTAACCCCGTACCATGTGTCGATCGGGCTGTTCGTCAGCCAGTTGGTCTGCGTGGTCCAGTTGTACCCGTCCGTGGCGTTGTACAGCGCGACCAGCGCGTCACGGTCTGATTCCTCGGGTGGCGGTTGCGCTACCTCTTGTCCGAACTGACCCGCAAGCACGAGAAAATCGGCGAAGCCCACCGAACCGTCGGAATCCAGGTCGAACCGGGCGTCATAGCGCCCGTCGCCCACCGACGTCCCGTATTGCGACGCGAACTGCAGAAAGTCAGAAAAACCAACCATACCATCGGCGTCGAAGTCGGTAGATGGCCCCGCGGATGCAGGATTCAACTCGATACCGACGTTCATCTTCAGGGTGTCCTGTTGGCCGCCACCCCCCAGTACGGCTTTCAGGATCCGAACAGTCGTACCGGTAAATGCAGCCGAGGTGCGAAAGCGGGCCGTACCGACGAGGCCCGCCGATGTTTCGGCACGGCTGCCCAGCGATGCGATGCCCAGGGTGACCGACGTCGGATTGACGCCAGTTTCCACAAGGATCTGAGCGTTGGGATACACGTCGCCCGCGTCCGCGCCGTCGTAAACGACCTGGCCGCTGTCGTACGCGAATCGAACGGAAACGCCCTGGGACTGGCTCAGGTTGCTGCCGAAAATCTGGATGGAGACGGTTGCTTCCGGCGAGACCTCCGCTGTCGTCACACCCTGGTCCCCGGCTGCCCCATCCACGTCCGGAGAGAGAGAAAAACCGTCCTGGGATGCCACTCGAACGGGATACAAACTCAGAACGATGCATACGATTGCAAGACACGGGGCCTGCCGTAATCGGAATTTTCGGGGCGCGAGAATTAAGGCGAGACGTCGAAAGGTCAACATAGCTTCCTCCCTTTTTTGATTTCCACGGGTTGTATAGCGGGTCGTGGTGGATTCTTGATCATTGATCGCTTTTAGGTCAAGGATCCAGACGGCATTCTCTTGGGAAGTTCGCCTCAGAGACGAATCTCTGCTTCATGCTCATTCCCTGTATACCCGATACACGTAAATCCTGTTGTCCATGGTATCGACCACGTAGAACCGGTTATTGACATACGCGATCCCGAAGGGATTCGAATTATCGGCATCCAGTTCGAAGTCGGAAGCCGCATCACGCATTCCTGTACGCGAGTAGGCAAATACCGTCTGCGCGCCGCCTGCGGGACCATCCACTTCCAGACTGACGGTGACTACGTAGAACCGGTCACCAGCGTAGGCGATCCCATTTGGCAGCGCATTTTCCACAGTCTCATCGAACAGGTTGAAGTCGGAAGACCCGTCACGCGGACCCGATCGGCTGTATGCCAATACCCGCGTCATGTCGGTGTCGTCTGGATTCACGACCACGTAGAACCTGTCATTGGCGTACGTGATCCCTAACGGGAAATCATCGTCACCGGGAATATTTAGGTCGTATGACGCATCGCGTTGGCCGTCGGGACGGAATGCGTATACCTTCTCCAAGCCTGCGGTTCCGTCAATGGCCGTCGCCGTGACGTAAAACCGGCCATCGGCGTAGGCGATCCCGTACGGGAATATGTCTGTGTTAAGTTCAAATTCAGACGCTACGTCGCGTTGACCGGAAAGACTGTACGCATACACCTTCTGAGTCCCGGCAACCGGACCATCGTCATTCAAGCTGATTGATACGACGTACAGCCTCTCGTTTGCATACGTAATCCCAAATGGACTGTTGTTGTCTCCGTACAGGTCGAAGCCCTCGCTTACGGGCACCTGCGTGGGCGGTACTGTCCGGCCGAAAAATCCCGCGAAGGCGAGAAAATCCGAGAAACCCACCTGTCCGTCGCCATTCAGATCGTACTTCGCCTCGTACCTACCATCGCCGTGAGCGGTCCCAAATTTGCCCGCAAACGCCAGAAAATCGCTGAATCCAATCGTCCCATCTCCGTCAAAATCAGCATCCGCCGCAGTCTGGGCATAAACAAAGGCAATGCCTGTGAACGCAAGTGCCACCAAAATCAACGTTCCACGGACGAACCTATTTCTGACGATCATTTCAGTCTCCTTTCATTCGTTGTTGCGTCGTGATCGTACGCCCGCTTCGCGAACACGGTCAAGACGTTGGGGATTTCGTGGCATAATTGAATTGGTTGGCCGCGCAGCGCAGTCCGGGTTCAACACAGAATGCGTAGAGGAATCGTCATGCTGCTTGCATACGGTATGTTGTTCGAATCCCCCACCGCATGGGCCGTCGCCGGCCTCTTCGACACCCTTTCGACAGGCTCGGTGCAATTGTTCAGTGACCGGCTCGGCTTCTGCGACTCCACCACAATGGGGGCGTGATTGGCCTATCAAACGGGGGCGCATTAGCTATCGCAGGCAGGTTGGTCCATTGAAATATCGGATAGCCTGCAGCCACGCCTGAAAAGACGCACTGCGCGGCGCGCAAACACCTCCGTCGCCATGAAAGACGAACTCCTCCAGCACTTCCAATGCGGTCAGGCTCTGAGGAAGTGCGCCGCTGATCTGATTGGAGTGAAGCGTCAGTAACTTCAGGCCGGTCAGGTTGCCCAATTCGGTCGGGACCGCTCCAATGAGCGTATTCTCGTGAAGTTGCAACACTTCGAGGTTGGTTAGATTACCCAGTACTGCGGGAATAGGGCCGCCCAAATGGTTCTGGTGAAGACGCAGTTCCTTCAGGTTGGCCAGATTGCCCAATTCGGACGGAATCCCCCCCGTCAACTGGTTCTGCTGAAGACTCAGAACCGTAAGGCTGACGAGGTTGCCCAGATTGGGTGGGATCAGACTTGTCAACTCGTTCTGGTGAAGATGTAGACTTGTCAGGTTTACCAGATTGCCCAATTCGAACGGAATCACGCCGGTTAACTCGTTCTGGTGAAGACTGAGATTCTTCAGATTAACCAGATTGCCCAGGTCGAACGGAATCACGCCGGTTAACTCGTTCTGGTGAAGACTCAGTATCGTCAGGTTGGCCAGATTGCACAATTCGGACGGAACTGCCCCGGTCAACCGGTTCTGGTGAAGATTCAGAACCGTCAGGTTGGCCAGATTGCCCAGTTCGGACGGAATCACACCTGTCAGCCCGTTCTCGTGAAGATGCAGACCTGTCAGGTTGACCAGACCGCCCAATTCGGTCGGAATCCTCCCCGTTAACTCATTCTGGTTAAGATTCAGAATCGTCAGGTTGGCCAGACCGCCCAATTCGGTCGGAATCCTCCCCGTTAACTCGTTCTGGTTAAGATTCAGAACGGTCAGGTTGGCCAGATTGCCCAATTCGGACGAAATCACTCCTTTCAACTGGTTCCGATTAAGGCTCAGATCCGTCAGGCTAACCAGATTGCCCAATTCGGACGGAATCACGCCTGTCAGTTCGTTCTTGAAAAGATTCAAATCTTTGAGGTTGGCAAGATCGCCCAATTCAGACGGGATCCCCCCCGTCAACTGGTTGCGGTAAAGATTCAGAGCGGTCAGGTTAACCAGATTGCCCAATTCGGACGGAATCCCCCCGTTCAACAGGTTCTGGTGAAGATTCAGATCCGTCAGGTTAATCAGATTGCCCAATTCGGACGGAATGCCCCCGTTCAACAGGTTCTGGTGAAGACCCAGATCGGTCAGGTTAACCAGGTTGCCCAATTCGGCCGGGATCCCGCCCGTCAACATGTTCTGGTGAAAATTCAGAACCATCAGCTTAACCAGATTGCCCAGATTGGACGGGATCCCACCTGTCAGTTGGTTCTGGTTAAGGTTCAGATCCGTAAGGTTAACCAGATTGCCCAATTCGGACGGAATCCCCCCCGTCAACTGATTCTGGTTAAGATTCAGAACCGTCAAGTTAACCAGGTTGCTCAGAACGGACGGGATCCCCCCCGTCAACCGGTTCTGGTGAAGATTCAGAGCGGTCAGGTTGGCGAGGTTTCCCAATTCGGAAGGAATCGCGCCTGTCAGGTTGTTTTGAGGCAGGCTTAACCCCGTGACGCGACCATCTGCCACCGTGACGCCATGCCACGTGGAAACTGGGTTATCCGTCAGCCAGTTGGTCTGTGTGGCCCAGTTATACCCGCCTGTCGCGTCGTACAACGCGACCAGCGCGTCGCGGTCCGGCGACGGCGCCGGTACGCTTCGGCCGAATTGGCCTGCAAATACGAGAAAGTCGGCAAACCCCACGGATCCATCGGCATCCAGATCGAATCCCGCGTCATACCCGGCTTCGCCCTCTGTCGATCCGAAGTGCGACACGAACAGCACGAAATCGGGAAAACCCACGATTCCGTTGCCGTCGAAATCAGCGGATGGACCCGCCGAGGGCGGATGCAGCGCGATCTCTACATCGGGCATCAAAGTCTCCTGCTGCGCGCCGCGGTCCACCGTTGCTTCGACGATGCGGATGGTGGTGCCCGTAAACGCATCCGTCGTGCGAAACCCGACCGTTGCCGCAAGACCGGCCGCAGCGGAAACCCGCCCGTCCTGCGAAGTGATCTCCAGGGTGACAGAGGTCGGGCTTGTTCCGGTCTGCTCAGCCAACCGGGCATCGGGAAACAGGTCGCCGGGTTCGGCGCCGTCGTATACGACCTGGCCGCCGTCGTAGACGATGCGAATCGAAAGGCCCTGTGCTTGCCCGACGTTGGTTGCGAAGACCTGGATGGAAACCGCCGCTTCCGGGGATGCCTCCATGGCCGTGAAACCCTGATCTTGTGCCGCGTTATCTACGTCCGCAGACACTGAGAAGCTTTCCTGGGCCGATACCGGCGGAGGACAAAGCATCTGGACAACGCACACCATCACGAGGCAGGAGGCCCGCCCCAAACCGATTCGGCGGTTAACAGAACGGCGTTCCGGATATCTGATATTCAGCATGGACTCTCTCCTTTATCGGGACTACCGGCGCCGGTAGATTAGTGCGAATGGACAGAACCGTCGCAATCTGCGACAGTTGGGCGGCCGCAAGCCAACCGGGCCGCGGGGCCGGGCGACGCCTCCGGTCTCGGGGAGTATTTGGCGTCGGTTCCGGGGAACCCGCGGCCACGATTGAGAGGCGCGAAGACGCGTTTCACCGCTGATTTCCGCCGCCGCAAGGCTAAAGGTGATCAGTTACCACAAGCGCCGGAGGCAGTCCGGACGGTGATTCTCGCGTTCGTGTCGGTCAAACTCTCGGCGTCCGGGCCAAGCGTTGCTTGGGTTTGCCTGTACGGCCGCCATCGCGGTGAGTCACAGGCGAATTCATACGTGTCGTACGTGGATTCCATCACGAAGGATGAGGTGGTTTCAACTTCCTGACTCCTTCAATGCATGCAGGCCGGACAACCGTTGCCGCCGCGCAGACCGATCTTTTCTCTTGAAAAGGTCTAAGCCCTCACACACGGGGATGTCTGTACAGATCCGCTCGATACGTCACGGCCCTTCCGGTACGACGACCCTTATGGACTTGCTCACTGAACCCTGCAGGAACAGATCGACATTCTTACGGATTGAAACGGACGGTCTGATGCCTCCCTCTTTGCCGGGTGGGGGACGCTGACCCCCCGGCGATCCGAGCGGCATATCGAACGTCAGCCGGACTTTCAAGACCACGTTGTCGTCTTCGCTGTTGACCCTCTCAAAGGCTTCTTCGAGTGTCTCGTCACGTCGCAGGCGGCCGAATCCGGGTCCACCTGCAGCGTCCCCGAGCGCCGCGGCCGAACCCGCCTCGAGCAGGTAGACGCCCGGCGGAAACGCTTCGGGAACCCCAAACGCCAGTTCGACCTCCCGATCGATCCGGCGTCCCACCCGTAACAAAGCGGTAACGGCCAGCGTGTCGCCGGGGCTGGCGACTGTGTCCGCGGACACTCCAAAGACCCTGGCGAAACGGGGTTCTGCGATCACTTCCACTTGCACGGAGGCATCGGTCACGTGTAATGCGTAGTCGTCCCTTATCATCAGAGCTGAGAGTGCCGAGGAAATGTCGGCGAACGCGAACCGGATCAACGAACCGAGCCGTCCTTCGGGCGAGGCGTAGAGTCGCGAACGTGAAAGCGTGGAATCGGAGCCGTCAAAAGAAACATACGCAGCAATGCGCATGCTGCGGTCCGATTGCAGTTCGATCCGGTTGGACAGCGGTATGAAGAACGCGCCCGCGACCAGATCGATGGACATATCCGGACTCACGCCAACTGTGGGAATCATATGCAAGAGCTCAACTTCTCCGGCCGTCGGAAACGAATACACACTCTTGATCTGCGCCAGGTCAGGCGCTTCATCCATAATGCCCCGGACCGCCGGAACACGGTCTTCGGTAAGCGTTCCCCGTACCGTAGGATTCAGCGTTGCGAATTTGTACGGCGCCTGCAAATTGGAGTTCCCTCCGGCTGCCGTTGCTTCGATAATCGGAAGCGCCACCGGTCCCGCTTTGAACATTGAGTGTCCGAAACCATACACCCGGTCGCCGTCAACGAAGGAGATGGTTCCGAGACCGCCGAGTGTCAGTTCGCCCAGCAGCAAAGCCACCGCCAGCGGCCTGCCAGGCGCAAAACTCGTCTGGCGGTCCTTGGTCAAACCGGCCGAGATCGCATCGTTCAGGATCGACGGACGCCCTTGCGGGGTTAACCGGGTGCGGTTGAGACCTGTACTGACGATCGGTACATCAAGAGGTACGATGCCGCTTCCACCCCAGACGGATGAGGTCTTAGCCAATGGGACCATTCCCCTGTCGCCGATCACCCATTCGATGGGAGTGGCGAAAAAGTAGTAGGGCGGGCTGTCCTGGGCGTTAAAGCCGTAAGCGATCGCGCCCCAGACGCCCTGCGCCGAAAAAATGGGGGAACCGCTCATGCCCCTGGCGAGGCCTCCCGCGGCCACCAGCAAGGAATCGGAGGCTTTCACCATATAGACCGGCATGGGCGGCAGAAAATCATCCACGACCTGGATGAACTCCATCTGCAGGTCGACGAATGCGCCGATGGCAAACTCCGTCCGCATGTAAATACGCGTACCTTCGGGTGTAGACCGGACCGATTCGATCGGCACGATTCCGGACAGGTCCCAGGGCAGGAGCATCCCGAATGAAAAGTCCTTCCCGAAGCTCTGCGCAAAGATCAAAAAGTCCGAAAACCCAATTTCCCCGTCGCCGTTCAGATCGAACCGGGCTTCATATCCGTCATCACCTTCACTTCGTCCAAATTTCGCCGCGAACTGTAAAAAATCACCAAAGCCGACCGTCTCGTCGCCGTCGAAATCCGGCAGATACGTCGCGTCATGCCCATTGGAACCGACGGTGGTCCCTTGTCGTGTCGTACGATCTCCCTGCGCGACCGAACCAGTCGGAACGAATGCAACCAATATCAGCAAGATGAGAATGGCGATGAATTCAACTTTCTCTATTGATGTCATAGAGTGCGATCCTTGCTCCGGCAGGTTAGTGTTAATGCGGATAGATGGAGCGGTCCAATTTATCGAAATCGATGTGTCGACGCTGTGCCAATATGTCCCTTTTGCGTGTTTTTTTTGTGTTCATTTCATTTAATGGCACTTTTTTTCTTATATTCCAAACTGACAATTCGGCAGGATTGCTGAATCGAGCAGGAAGAGGGTACCGAGAATATAATCGTGTGGCACCGACAGCGCCTTCAGGGAGATGCGCAATGCGGACGAGACAGGTGTACGAAACAGAGAACAGCGCGCTGAGGGAGCGGCTGTCCCGGATGTACGAAGCAAGCCGGCACATCAACGAGAGCCTGGAATTCGACGAAGTACTGCAGGGGGTCGTGGATAGCGGCAGGTTTCTGACCGACGCCAAATACGGGTTGATCACGCTGCTGAACGACGAAGGGAAGGCGGAGGACCACCTTACCTCAGGAATGACGGCCGAAGAGACCCGGAAACTGTTCAACTTCGGTGACGGCGCCCGTCTCTTCGAGTATTTCAGCAGTATTCAGGCGCCGCTGAGGCTGCACGACTTTCACGCCCATACGCGTGCGCTTGGGCTTCCGAAGTTCGACCCCCCGGCGCCAATGAGCCGGGTGCTGACGTTTATGGCCGCACCGATTCGCCACCAGGGGAAGAACGTCGGTACCTTTTTCGTGTCGGAAAAAGAAGGCGGCCGCAGGTTCAACGCGGAAGACGAAGAGACCCTGGTGATGTTTGCGTCTCAGGCGGCGCTCGTAATCGCAAACGCCCGTCGATACCGTGACGAGAAGCGGACACGGGCTGACCTGGAGGCCCTGATCAATACCTCGCCGGTGGGTGTCGCCGTCTTCGATACAAGAACCGGAAAGCCGGTGCTTTTCAACCGCGAGGCGGCGCGAATCCTCGATGACCTTCGCGACGAGGACGGTACAACCGAGCAACTCCTGGAAGTCATGACGATCCGGAGAGCCGACGGCCGGGAGGTATCCCTTCAGAAGCTCTCTTTATCACAGGCGCTCAGCACCGGTGAGACGGTGCGGGCGGAGGAGGTCGTCTTCAAGGTCCCGAACGGACGGAGTGTAACCGCCCTGGTCAACGCCACACCCATTCGCTCCGGAGCCGGCGACGTCGAGTCCTTTGTCGTGACGTTGCAGGACATGACGCATCTCGAGGAAGTCGAACGGTTGCGCGCCGAGTTTCTTGCCATGGTCAGCCACGAACTGCGGGCGCCGTTGAACGCCATCAGGGGATCTGTCACGTCAGGCCTGGCGGATACTTCCACATTGAGTGTGGCTGAGATCGTCCAGCTCTTCCGCATCATAAATGATCACTCAGAACGCATGAACGCGCTGATCGCCGACCTGCATGACGTTGCACGGATCTCGACGGGGACGCTTCAGGTCAATCCCGAATCCACGTCGATAGCGGACCTGGTGGATCAAGCCCGGAACACCCTTCTTACGGGTGGGCTTGCCAGCGACATCCGAATTGAGATGGCGCCCGGGCTGCCTCGGGTGATGGCGGACATCAGACGCATCGTTCAGGTGCTGGAAAACCTACTCGTCAACGCGGCCCAGAATTCGCCAGAGAATTCACCGATACTTGTATCCGCCGTGATAGAGGATCTCGACGTCGCGGTTTCCGTCTCGGACAAGGGCCGGGGTGTGCCCGAAGAGCACCTTCCAAACCTGTTCCGGAAGTTTCCACGCATTGAGGTGGAGGATTTCTCCGGAGATGATGCAGGTACGGGCTGGGGGCTGGCCATATGCAAGGGCATCGTTGAAGCACACGGCGGACGCATACGTGCAGAAAGCGAAGGGTTGGGCAAAGGCGCCCGGTTCACGTTTACCGTTCCCATCGCGGAGGAAGCAGGATCGACAGAGACAGACGACATCCGTCAGCACGACGTACAGCTTCCGACGCCAATCCTGGTCGTGGACGACGATCCCAGGACGTTGCTTGTCATCCGGGAAGCCCTTTCGAATGCGGGATACACGCCATTTGTAACCAGCGACCCCAATGACGTACCGGAACTCATGGAAGAGTACCGTCCCGCTCTGGTATTGTTGGACCTCGTGCTCGCGGGCACCGATGGGGTCCACGTGATGGAGGACATACTCGAAGTGTATGATGTGCCGGTCATTTTCATTTCGGCCTATGGGCACGAGGAAGCGATCGTACGGGCTTTCGACGCCGGTGCCGACGACTATATGGTCAAGCCACTTTCGCCGTCAGAACTGGCGGCGAGAATTCGGGCAGCCCTGCGCAAGCAGGTGGCGCCCGGCACGGCGTTGCCAACCGAGCCCTTCGCCATGGGTGAAATGGAGATCGACTTCGTGAAGCGCAAAGTGTCCCTTGCAGGACGGCCGGTGCCGGCAACCGATATCGAATACCGGCTGCTTGCTGAACTCGCCATCAATGCCGGGAGCATAATGACACATAAACAACTGCTCAGGCGGGTTTGGCGCACCGAGCGTTTTGCCAATACGCAACCGCTGCGCACCGCCGTCAAGAACCTCCGCCGCAAATTGGGCGACAGCGCGGACGGCCCCCAGTACATATGCAATGTACCTGGCGTCGGCTATCGCCTGGGTCGAGTCGAGTAGGTGGACGAAAGACTTGAGCATTCGGAGATTGAGACCAGGTGATATTGTAAGCAGGGATAGTGAAGACGCGATTGGTCGGAAAATAGCAAATGAGGCGATGGATGCTGCCATCGCCCGATGCTCTTGACGAGGTCGATTTACTGCGCTTGAACTCCCGCCCGCCACCCGCAGACGGTCCTGCTGGCCGTGGCAGATGCATAGCCCGCGGAGAGCGTCCGGACGAAGAGGCCGAGCGACACGAACAAAACAGCATAATGAACGGGCGATTTCATGGTAGGATCATCCGGTTCATGAGGTGCTTTTGCCAAACGCCCCGGCGAAGATCACAAAGTCACTGAACCCGATGGCACCGTTCTCGTCAAGGTCGAACCGCGCGTTATACCCTTCGTCGCCGCGACTTAGTCCGAAGTGTGCCGCGAATTGCAGAAAGTCTGGAAAGCCCACCGCCCCGTCGCCGTTGAAGTCGGCGTGAACCCTGACGGTGGCTGCAAAGATGACAGGCTTGAGATTGGCTAAAGTCACAACAACGGTGTTGGTCCCCGGAGTGCGGCCCAGAGTCAGTGTGGTACTGGCGCGGCCATCGGCATCTGTCGTGACGGTGGTATCCGAGAGCGTCCCGCCGCCGGCAGTGACGGTAAAGGTCACTACAACATCCCCCAGGGGCTCGCCCAACTGATCCCGTACCTGAACGACCATAGAGTCAGCGAGCGCGGCGCCGGGCACCCCCTCCTGACCGTCGCCGGAGATGATTTCCAGTGTTAGAATATCAAGTTCAATATCAATTTCCAGGAACGGATTCCGCCGCAGTAATCCATATAGCGGCTTCTTATCCGCAATCGGATTCCCGCGGAGATGAATCACCTTCAAACCGGTCAATCCCGCACAAGGGGAGAGATCGGATACCGAGTTTCCGATCAACCACAATCGTTCCAGAGAGTTCATCCGCATCAGCGGTCGTATATCGGATATGCGGTTGTTCCAAAGGGCCAATTTTTTCAGGATGATCAATCCAGCTAAAGGTGTGACGCCGCGCGCCTGATTGTCGCCGAGAGCCAAGTCTATGAGATTAACCGCATGTTCAAGCCCGGCAAGGTCTGTGATCTGACGAGAGGTGGCATCAAGTCTCCTCAATCTCAACATTCTTAGCTGTGTCACGGTTTCCCCCGGCGCCAAGTCGAGAGTTTGCCGCACCACCGCGGCCAAATTTTCATCGGGGATCGACACGCCTTCATGGGTGAGCAGAGCCAGAATATCGATTGGATCGCGGTTACTCCCGACGTTGCCATATACATCGATAACACGGAGTTCCACCTTATTGCCAGGGGCTTCGGTCACTTCTTGAGTGACAAAATCAACCGTACCGTTCTTGCCCTTAACCCCTCGAAAATCAATGACCTCGCCGGTGCTGTTGAACAATTGCACTTGATGGAGTCCATCGGGATCGGATACCTCAAAACGGACCCGAATAGCCCTCGGCGGAACGGCGCTCGGTGGAAGCATCTTAATCGTGGTTGGTTCATCTCTTTCAGGATAGCTCTGGCCGACGTTGAAATAGCGGTGGACGTCCAACCACTCGGCCGCGGCAAAAGATGCAACCATCCAGTCGGTATGATACGACGACGGGCTACGAGTGGCATTCCTGAAGGAATCGTGCGACAACCCAAAAGCATGCCCTAGTTCATGGGCAATAAGGGCAACATTACCACAATTCCAGGCATGCTCATTCTTGAAAAACGTGACGGGTATAACTACCATTCCACTTTCGGGCCCATGACGTAAGCCCCATCCGCACCCCTGGCTGTTACTTACATCCAGGGATACCAGGTAGATGTTTCGTTCCAGATCAAAACGTCCAATCACTTCTTCCTCGACTTTGCGGAACGCGTCAGCATGGTAGTGCATATCGCTGAATTTCCCCTTCACGTGATGTACCAGGGCCTTTCCATTGGCGCCGGTTTCAAATCGGAAGGTTTTCCTTCCGAATCCGTGGTATTCCATATGCTCGGCGTAGGATTGTTGTACGACTTTCATCAAAGTATCGAACGTCGCGTCTACATCTGGCTGGGCTTGCTTGTCCTTAGGTAGGAAGTAGATCATCCGCCCGGCAGCGTCCATTTCCCACTGCCTACGGTACGTGGTTCACCCACGTTAAGGTCCGCCGCCAATTTTCCGGCGGGCCGGGGATCATCGTACTGCCGCTGTTCGGGATCGACAGGCAGTGGGAAATGGACGCTGCCGGCTGGAGGGGATGATGCGTGGCCGACATAACAAATGCAGAATATTACGAAATGACACATCGCCAGCAGCAGCAACTGGGCGACATAGTGACGTGCTGTCCTGTTCATTTTCAATTTCCCTCCCGACAAGTAACATCGATTGTATTCAACCGAATGCTTGCTTTGAGGGCCCTTACCTGGACACGAAAGGGTCTGGGCGCTTGTGGCGTGGGTAGACACAGTTTCAGCCGGATAACCACCCTGGTTACGGTCCACCCTCACAGATTACCGTCACTATGCAGGTCCCCGTTGTCACCCCTTCCTCGGCTGTCACAAGGTCGGTCGTCGATTCGGCCGGCTTTCCCATGTACTATTTGGGGCTAATATAGCAAATTAGATGTGTTGTCGCTGTGTCGAGTTGGGCTATTTGTGTGTTTTTTAGGTGTCTTGACCGCTTTGCGGCGTTTTTTCCTTTTATTCCAAAACCGACCCCCGCGGCAGGATTGCGGAACCGTGCACGAAGAGGGTACCGGAAATGACGTTACCTGGGGTAGACACAGCGTTCAGGGAGAGGGGTAATGCGGACGAGACAGGAGCAGGAAACCGAAAACAGGACGCTGAGGGAGCGCCCGTCCAGGCTGTTCGAAGCAAGCTGGAACATCAGCCAAAGCGTGGAGATGGAGGCAGTACTTCATGGGGTCGCGTCGAGCAGGCGGGAATCCAGACGGATCCGGTGGCGGGAGAAAAGGAAGTGGGATGAACAGATGAAGCGGGGACGTCGGGACTTTCGTCGAATTTACAAAAAAGGGACGATGTGCTCGGATGCAGCACCGCCCCTTGTCTTTTCCGGGATCGTTTGCAATTGTCTTACAGTCTGGATCACGACCAACTGGAATGCGCGTTCACAGCCGCGGATCGTCGGCTCCCGGCGGAGCATCAACTGGCGATATAGTCCGGTTTAGACAGTCTCACCCGACCCGCCATCGAAGTTGATCGCGGCGCCGGTCATGAAGGCGCCCCTTTCGGACACCAGAAACGCGACCAGATCGGCCACCTCTCCGGGTTCGCCCATCCTCCCCAGCGGTACGTCTTTTCCGGCTTCTTCACACCAGGCATCGAAATCCATGTCGCTGCCGGACGCCCGCCACGCCCGCACGCCCTGCGCGGATTTGATATTCGTCAGGCACACGGTATTCACGCGAATCCGATGCTGTGCCAGGTCCTTGGACATGGCCTTGCTCAATGCGATTCCCGCCGCGCGGCTCACCGACGTGGGCACGGAGCCCGGTCCCGGCGCCTTGCCCCCCGGATGCGTAATATTCACGATGCTGCCCCCGCCGCGCGCCTTCATTTGCGGAACGGCCAGCCGGGAACTGCGTACCGCGGCCCAGAACTTTAAATCGAAGTCTCCATGCCAGACCGACTCGGTTGTATCCTCGAAGTGATGGCCTTCCGAACGTCCCGCGTTGTTGACCAGGATATCGATACCACCGAATTCTGACACGGCGTCATTTACGAACCGTTCCACATCCGCGGCAAGCGCGACATCCGCAGCCACCGCGAGTATTTCGGCGCCGGATTCCGACCTGATGGCCTCCGCCGCATCCGCCAGAACGTCCTGACGCCGCGCGCACATCGCAACCCGGCATCCCTCTCCGGCCAACTTCAGGGCGATCCCTTTTCCGATGCCCTCACTGGCCCCTGTCACCAGAGCCACCTTGCCCGACAGATTCAACTCCAGCATCTCGGTCCCTCCTTGCCCCGACACTCTGTGTCGTCAACGGTGTCTTCGATTGTCTAAGTCCGGCTCCGCGCCGTCTGCCGTTCAACCTGCGGCCCAGCGCACGCCCTGGCAAAGCATGGCCTGTACCGGAGGCCTCGCGAACGTCCCCGGGCCGTGGCCGAGCGCCGTGTAGAAGACCCGACCCGATCCGTACGCTTTCACCCACGCGACGGGAAATGTCCCGCCATGCCATTGCGCGGACGCGAGAATTCGCAGCTGAGGTTCGTACGCCGAAATGTAAATCTCGTCGTCCACCTCGAAATCTTCGATGCCCTCCATCACGGGATGGTCCGCGTCATCCACCCGTACGGTAAACGTCAACCCGGGCGGATGCCAATTGGCATGCCCGCCCAGCAGATCCGCCGCCCGCCCGCCGATCCACCATCCCGTTCCGTGAATCCCCACGAGTCCCTTGCCGCCGGCGACAAACCCGAAGAGGCCGTCCTCCTGGGCGGGCGTCAGGTCCGATTCGCGGGCAATCGAACCGTCCTCCCGCTTGACGGTGCGCGTGAACCCCGTTCCGAACACGCAGACGTCATATTGATCCATCCCGCTCGTCAGCAGGTCCTTGTCCGTACACAGTTCCGCCGACAGTTCGGGCTGGGCGTCCAGAAACCCATGGATCATTCCGGCGCTCTGATCGAAGCCGTGATTCTCACCCGACAAAATCAATACCCTCATCGCAATACCTCCCCTGGAAAATCTTCGCCCTTCGAAATCCGCGGCGGCGATCCGGACCGTCGCCAGCGCTCGACGATCGTATCCCCGTGAGCGGGCCGCCTGCCATTGCGAACGGCCATCCGGACTCGCCGGCGACAGGCGTCAGTGGAACTTAATGAATTCCCTATCTAATTGATTTTATTCATCTTCTATCCAGAACGCTCACGTCGGACAAAACATGCAACGCGAGAATTCCGATGTCAATGATTTTTCGCGGCGTCGGCATCGGCGGAACGCGCCTCTTGATTCGGGTTGTCATATCCCCTAAATTCAACGGGGCGGCGATTCCGCTCCCGGGTGTGGTAATCCGGAACGCCCCTTGTTGTAATTAACGCAATCTGTTCCAACTGATAATCTCAGGAACACGACGCCATGTACGAAGGTGAAGTCAGGGATTGGTACGCTCGTTCTCCCGCGGAGCGTTTCGTTGAGTCGCAGAAACTGTGGGAGACATTCCTGCTCTTTGGAGGTGACTTTGAACCTGAGCCCGATACCCAAAGCCCTTTCCACGATATTCGGTTCCAGAGTCCGAGCGTTGCTGATGGGCGGTCAAGCCTGTATCCTCTACGGAGCGGCGGAGTTCAGTCGAGACATCGATCTGGCGATACTGGCATCGGCAGATAATCTGAATCACCTGAAGGCTGTTCTTGATCACCTGCAGGCCGAAACAACGTACGTGCCTGAATTAAGCCGGGAAGTGCTCGTACGGGGACATGCCTGCCACTTCAGGTGTGGCGCTCCTGGTGTCGAAGGTCTTCGAATCGATGTAATGGGTAAACTCAGAGGCTTGGCGAACTTCGACGTGTTGTGGAATCGTCGTATGGAGATTGTACTTCCCGGGGTTTGTACCGTACCGGTGATGGCGTTGGAGGATCTGGTTCGCGCAAAAAAAACGCAGCGTGACAAAGACTGGCCAATGATCCGCCGCCTGATCGAGGCCGACTACTTTCAGCGTCATACCGAGGCAACTGAAGATGACGTGCGTTTCTGGCTCGCAGAATGCAGGACGCTGGACATCCTTCAGGAGATTGTGAGCAAATATCCTGATTTAGCCCGTGATATGGTGGATTGCCGACCGCTCTTAGGATGTGTTTTGGAAGGACGTCGTACGGACGTCGACATTCAGTTGCGCCACGAAGAAGATTGCGAACGTAAGCTGGACCGTCGGTATTGGGCGCCTCTGAGAGAAGAATTGGCTGCCTGGCGCCGCCGGCGAGGATGAATTCGACAGTGTGTTTGTTCCCCATGGAGCGGTGTCATGGCTGCCAGGCCGCTTAGCGAAGCCATCCTGAATTACACGGTATCCTGGACAAGGGTGGACTGGCCGGTTGACTGGGGGAAGGTCTTCGGCCGTTCGGGCCCGCTGGTCGTGGAAGTCGGCTTCGGCACCGGCGAGTTTCTGGTGGACCGGGCCCGTGCGTATCCTGAGATGGATTTCATAGGAATCGAACGATCGTGGGTGTCGGTTCAGCGGTTGTTCAGGCGGTTGGATCGGGGCGGGCCGGAGAATGTGCGTGTGGTCCATGGAGGGGCGGATTTTGTGCTGGAACGTCTCTTTTCGGCGGAAAGCCTCGCGCAGGTTTATATTAACTTCCCGGATCCCTGGCCCAAGGAGCGGCATCACGGCAGGCGCCTGATCCAGCCGGGATTCATCCAGGTGCTCGCGGAACGGCTGGCGCCCGGCGGCACGGTAACCGTGGCGACGGACCACGGTGGATACGCGTCGTGGATTTCGGAAATTCTGGGATCGCAACCGCTTCTGCGATCCGGCTTCCAGACGCCGTCGGTGTGCAGGATACACGGTAGGAAGCCCACCAAGTATGAACGAAAGGCCCTGGATGCAGGGGCGTCCGTCCGTTATTTCGTCTGGCGGCGAAAAGCAGGCGGCGCCAAGGCAAGAGCCGTTGAAAAGGTTGGACCGATGCCGAATATGCTGCTTAAGGGCAAGTACGATCGTGACCGGTTGCCGGCGGATTTTGAAGCCTGTTCGTGGCAGACGGAACATCGCGGGGTCACGGTGGTGATCAAACTGGCGGCCCTCTACACCGACAGGAACGGGGACTGTCTGGTGGAGGCGCTGGTCAAAGAGGGCGCATTTTCACAGCACTTCGGCGTCTTGGTGCTGGCGCGTCCCGGAAACAGGGTGTTGATCAAGCTGTCTCCGATCGGACAGCCGCGGCCCACCTGGGGGGTGAAGCAGGCGGTGGGCAGGGTGGGAGAGATGGTGCTGACGCGGTGTCCCGGGCTTAGCGTGGCGGAAAGCGCGGTCGGCCGCTAGTGTTCTGTCCCGGAAACAGGTTGCCTGAATGGTGAGATTTTTTTGGGACAGAACACTTAGCAGCCCGTTGATAAAGTCCATCCGGGCTACGGCCGGCCCTTGCGGTCGAAATACTGCGTTGCGCTCCCTCGCCGAATCGCAAGATGGGACTCGGTCGCGCGCCTTGTCTTCGGCCACAATGGCTCGGCCTTGCCTGCAGAGCGACTTTATCAGCGGACTGTTAGGCAAAGATGATCTGCGCGCTCCCGTCGAGCGGCTTTGCGGAACCGATGATACGTGCCCAACGCTCTCCGGCGTCGTGCAGGGCAGTCAGGAGGTTTCGTCCCTGGTCGGGAGAAACCGAGACCAGTAAACCGCCGCTGGTCTGGGGATCGACGAATATCTCGTCGTGCCGTTCAGGCAGGGCCGCGTCAAACCGGGTCGCGTCACGGATGAGTTCCCGGTTGGCGGCGTTGGCGCCGGTGCCAACGCCCTTCTCGTACATTTCCAGGGCTTCCGGCATCACCGGGACGTCTGCCGCCGAGATCTCCAGGGTGAGCCCGGAACCCCTCGCGATTTCGAGGGCGTGGCCGGCCAGGCCGAAGCCGGTGACGTCTGTCGCCGCGTGAATGTCAAACCCCGCCATCACGTCAACCGAGGTTTTGTTGAGGGCCGACGTGGTGTCCAGGCAATCCTTGAGCGCCGCGTCCGAAACCCATCCCTTTAGGTTGGCGTTAAACAGCACGCCGCTGCCTATGGGCTTGGTCAGGATGAGCAGGTCGTCCGGACGGGCCCCGGCGTTGTGCCAGTATTCTTCAGGGTGCACGACACCGGTCACAGACAGGCCGAACTTGGGTTCCTCGTCGTCGGTCGTGTGCCCGCCCGCCAGTACAGCGCCCGCTTCCGTAATCTTGCTCAGGGCGCCCTCGACGATGCCCTCCAGGACCTCCGGCCCGAGCCGCCGGGATGGAAATCCGATCAGGTTCAGGCACGCGATGGGCCGTCCGCCCATGGCGTAGACGTCGCTGAGGGCGTTGGCCGCGCCGATCTGTCCGAAAACGTACGGGTCGTCGACCGGAGGCGTGATGAAATCCGCCGTGAGTACCAGGGCAGTCTCGTCGTCCATCCGGTAGACACCGGCGTCGTCGCTGGACTGAAATCCCACCATCAGATTCGGGTCGGTGTTTTGAGGCAGGCCGTCCAGGAGTTTCTTCAGTCCGACCGGACTGATTTTGGCCGCTCACCCGCAGGTCCGCGCCAGGCTTGTGAGCGTATGTTTCTTTCTGATGAACGACATCGAAGGGACGCCCCCGGAGGAAGATTAGCATTACGATCTGTGCTGAAATAGATACGCGAAAACAACCGCGATCGCAAACGCAATCCATCTGCACGCTCCAGTGTCGTGTACCCGCGACACCTCGCGTTCTTCCCCGATACGGCCCTGATGAACGGTAAAATCGAAATAGCAAACGCGCTCTCGTTTGAAGCCGTTTCGAAGGCCTACGATGCAGGCGTCGGATTGCGATATGCGCTTCGCGGCGTTTCGTTTGTCGTGGAGCCGGGCCGGAGGGTGGCGGTTGTGGGACGGAGCGGGAGCGGGAAGTCCACCATGTTGCACCTGGCGGCCGGTATCGACGTCCCAACTGAAGGGGTCGTGAGAGTCGGCCAACGGGACCTGAGTACGCTGTCGGAAGATACGCGAACGAAGCTGCGCCGGGACGAGATCGGGCTCATCTTTCAGTTCTTCTATTTGATGCCGCACCTGCCGGTGGCGGATAACGTCGCGCTGCCGGCGATGATCGCCGGGGAGAAGACGGGGTTGTACCGCCCTCGGGTGCTGGAACTGCTGGAGCGCGTGGATCTGGCCGACCGCGCCGGTGACCCGGTGCAGAAGCTGTCGGGGGGCGAGCAGCAGCGGGTGGCCATCTGCCGGGCGCTGTTGCGCCGGCCCGGATTGCTGCTGGCGGATGAACCCACGGGCAACCTGGACGACGAGAACGGGCGGCGGGTGATGAATATGATGATGGACCTGGTTGAAAACGAGGGCGCGACGCTGGTCTACGTGACCCACAGCCGGGAATTCGCCGCGTTGGCCGACGAGGTCTGGGAACTGCACAGCGGAGAGCTGAGCCTACCGTCCCCGCCGCACGCCCCCGCGTAACCGCCCGGGGCGCCGAACGCATCGTATATTGACTGTTTTTGGCAGATCAGGGCCGTTCCGTTGATCCGATACTTCGCTAAATCGCTGGGCGCCCATCTTCGTGCGGGGGGCAGCCTCTATTTCCTGACCGTATTCGGGGTGGCGCTGGGCGTTGCTTCGGTGCTCTCCATTCAGATTGTGAATTTCAATGCGCTGGCCGCGTTCGAAGGGACCGTGCGGGCGGTAAGCGGGGAGGCGGACTTGAGCGTGCTGGGAAAGACGCCGGCGTTTCCGGAATATTTGTACCCCGAAGTGCTGTCGGTTGAGGGTGTGGCGGCGGCGTGGCCGTTGTACCGCACGGACGTGGTGCTGGCGGGCCGGGAGCGGTTTTACCTCGAGGTTCTGGGGGTCGATTTTTTCACGCCGATGCGGATCCCATGGCGGGGCGACCCCGGCGATCTTCCGGCCGCGCTCGCGGGAGACGGCTGGAGCGCGGTAACGCCGGACCTGGCAAAGCGGTTCGGCTGGGCCGTGGGCGATACGTTCGAAGTGCACAGCGGGGTGCGGAGGGTGCGGCTGCGCGTGGGGGCGCTGGTGGACTTCCAGGCGCTGAGCCCGGTCGCCAGCCGGAAGCTGGTGGTGATGGATATCGCGCAGGCGCAGGCGCTGACAGGGAGGAAGGGCGAGCTGCATCAGATAGACGTGCGGGTGGCCCGGGGCGCCAAAGCCGCCAGCGTCCGAAGGCGTTTGCAGGAAAGGCTTGGACCCGGGGTGCGCGTGGCGACGCCCGGCCAGCGGTCGGAGCAGGCTGAGGGACTGCTTGCCGCGTTCAGGCTGAATCTCACGGCGATGAGCCTGATCAGCCTGTTCGTTGGATTGTTTCTGGTGTACAGCAGCACGCAGGCGGGGCTGATACGGCGGCGGGCGGAGTTCGGACTCCTGCGCTCTCTTGGCGCAACACGAGTTCAGGTCCTTGCGCTGATACTGGGGGAGGTGGCGCTTCTGGGGGCGGTGGGGGTGCTGCTCGGGCTGCCGTTGGGGTATTGGGCCGCCGAGGCGAACATGGAGCTTGTGAGCGCGACGCTCACCAATCTCTACCTGCTGGAGGAAATCTCATCCCTGACGCTGCCGGGGTGGCTGTACGGGCTGGGCGTGGCGATCGGGATGGGCGGCGCGCTGGCGGGCGCGCTGGCGCCCGCGCTGGACATGAGTCGACGGGATACACGTGCCCTGCTTTCGTCAGTGCCGCTTCAGGAGCATACGGGGTCGCTGGTATTGCGCCTTTTTTCGGCGGGCATGTGTATTTTCGCGTCGGCTGGCGTGTGGTACTTCGGATGGGGACGGGAATGGAAACACGCGGGGTTCGTGCTGTGTGTGGCGCTCCTCATCGGACTGCCGCTGTGCGCGCCGTTTACGATCAGCCAGGTTTGCGGCCGGGTGCGCGTAAGGGGATTCGGGCCAGGGTACAGCCTGAGGGCGCTGGGCGTCCGGATCCGGACGACGTCGTTCGCGGTGGCGTCTCTGGCCATCGCCGTCAGCATGCTGGTGGGCATCACGCTGATGATCGGAAGTTTCCGGCGGACGATGGAGGTGTGGGTCAACGCGTCGGTCCGCGCGGACGTTTATATTTCGCCCGCTTCCTGGCGGGGGCGCGGAAACGAGGGTACACTGAGTGATGAACTCGTGGATTCTCTGGCGGGTCACCCGGGCGTAGCGATGGTGGACCGCCTCCGCGGCTTCCCCGCCTGGTCCGGCGACCGTCAGATTGGACTGGCCGGGGTTGACATGGCGCTTCCAGGGGGCGAGGTGCGTTTTCCGCTGCTCGACGGAAACGTGGATGGGGCGTTCCGACGAGTGCGGGAGGAGTCCGCGGTTCTTGTGGGAGAAACGCTTGCGCGCGGGATCGATGCGTGGGCTGGTGACCAAATCCCGGTTTCCGGACCGGAGGGGGAGGTCCGGTTTGCCGTGGCAGGTGTGTATTACGACTACCATACTGGCGGCGGCGCGGTCGTCATGGACCTGAAAACACTGGAGACCACCTTCGGCCCCGGTCCGGTCAACGGCGCGGCGCTATTCCTCAAGCCGGGTTGGGACGGGGACAGGGTCATAGAGGGCCTGAAAGCCCGGTATTCGGATGCGCCGCTGCAAATCCGCAGCAATCGCCGGCTGAGAGACGAGGTATTCCGGATTTTCGACCAGACGTTTCTGGTCACCCGGATTCTGCAGGGTATGAGCCTGCTGATTGCCGTTTGCGGGATTATGCTGATGCTTCTGGTACTCGTGCGGGAGCAGGTAACCGAGTTGGCGTTATATCGCGCGGTCGGCGCGAAGCGCAGCCAGGTCTTCCTGGTGTTTCTGGGCCAGGGCATGGGATTCGGACTGTTGGGCCTGGCGCTCGGACTTCTGGGGGGCGTGCTGCTCGCGGGTGTGCTTGTTTTCGAGATCAACCGGGCGTATTTCGGATGGACCATACAGGTCTATTGGCCCTGGGGACCCGTTCTCCAGCAGGTGGCAGCCATACTCGGAGCGGCCTTTCTGGCCAGTCTCTACCCTGCAGTGCGCGCCAGCCGTACCCCGGCAACCGAACTGGGCCGGGACGATCTGATGGTGTGAGGCAGGGCGGTGTGCCGCGAATTCTGTTTGCCAATGGCAGCATATGACTGAATATTTCCGAGACCGCGATGCATTTGTCACGTGGTTCCGCGTCCGACATGACCGGGATGCGGGACAACATCTCAACCCGATTCTGAATACCGCCACTTTACAGGGAGGACCCAATGAATCTTTTCCTGGTTCTGCAGACCGTTCTGATCGCCCTGCTCGTGCTTGCGTTGGGGGCATTCGTGAGCTTCCTGTTCTTACCCGGGGCCGCATATTCCATGTCCGCGGCTCTGGGTATGGACCAGAAAGCCGATACGTTTAAGTTCCTGGGAATAGGCGCTGCCGGTGTCCTGGTTGCGCTGAACGCCCTGATGTCCTACAAACGCGCCAGAGAAATGGAATCGGTCGCAAGAGCACAGGCCGAGTCGGCGGTAGAGCAGGCCAGGGCCACTGCGGAGCAGGCACGGGCGAGCCACGGCGCCGAACTGGGACGGAGGCATCAACGCCTGCATTACGGCGTCGAACACATGGGGCACGAGTCAGTAGCCGTACGCCTGGGCGGCGCCTACGAACTCTTCCACCTCGCGCAGGATACGGAAGCGTTACGACAGCCAGTGTTGGACATTCTCTGCTCTCATATCCGCCGCACCACGGAACAGGACACGTACCGGAGGAGGCACAGGTCGAAACCTTCAGATGAGGTCCAGAGCCTGCTTAACCTGCTGTTCGCATCGCCTGGCGAGATCTGCAAAGGGCTTCGCATCGACCTGCAGGGAAGCTGGTTGAACGGAGCGACACTCTGTGCCGCGTATCTGTGCAGCGCCAATCTTGCTGAGGCGAATCTGCAGGGCGCGGACCTGGTGGGGGCGCAACTCCAGGGTGCGGACCTGTCGTGGGCGCACCTGCAGGTGGCCGGCCTTTCATGGGCGAAGCTGCAGGGCGCGGACCTGGTGGGGGCGCGACTCGACGCCGCGAGCCTTTCCCGGGCAAATCTGCATGGCGCCGATCTCGCCCGTTCGATGCTGCGCGGCACAACGCTGGGACGCGCGCATCTTCAGGGTGCCTTCATTGTGGATGCGAATCTTCAGGGTGCGGACCTCACCGAGGCGCAGTTTCAGGGCGTGAGGAGTCACGTGGATTACCCGGACTCATTCTCGGAGCGCGTGACGCAGTCCGTCGGCGAAGAGACCGACCTGAGCGGAGCGATTTTCAGCGGCGGATTGGCGTTGGAGGAGATGGAATCCATTCTGGACGGAATGTACCACGAAACGGCAAACACCCTGCGTGAAAAGTTGACGCCACACGTCGGCAAGACGGCATCCTATGAGCTTCCGGAACACAGCGGCGCGGTCATTGGAACCTATAACGGGGAAGACGCCGAAAAATGGATCGCCGAATTCCAGGAAGCGACGGGAGAGGCGTCGGGGGACGAAGGCTGATGGAAGCCAACAGACGAGACCTCTTCCCCCGGATCGAGGGCATCCTGGCCTCGTTGTACCTTCATTGCATTTGCAGGGGCGACCGGCCGGTCGCCCGCTGGTGGCGCATGTGCCGTTCGACGCCGGCTGTGTGAAGTGAACCTGCATGGATTCGTCTTCGGTCGATGAGGGCAATAGGCGCCTTTATGATATGAAATTCCAACCCCGGAGTTCTTTATGGGCATCCTGAGAGGACATATCATCGACGGCGCGACCGGCGAGCGGATCGACGCCAAGGTCCACGTGCTGACCTCCGACGGCCGTTTTGCGCATCCTCCCGAGGCCGTGCTGAAGCGGGGCCCGGGAACGGCGTTCTTCTTCTGCGACGGGGATTTCGAGGTCCGGGGGGGCCGCGGGCGTACCGACGTCCTGGTGGAACGAGGGACGGAATACGAGCCCCGGCGAACGGTCGTCGACATGCCCGAACACGGCGCGAGAGACGTCGAAATCGTCCTCAACCGATGGTATTTCCCGCAGGAGAACAACTGGTACCCTGGCAACACCCACATCCACTACGACGAAAAAGAATCGCGGCCGGACGACCGGCTGGCCATCGACTCCAGCGTCGAAGGCTACAACGTGACCGTCGTCAGTGTTCTGGACAGGAGGCAACTCCCCTACGCCAGCAACAAGTATCCCATCGGCGTGATGAACGAATTCACCACCGCGCATCACGTCCTGGACATCGGCGAAGAGAACCGCCACTACGGCGAGAACTCGCCCTGGGGCTTCGGGTACGGACACGTGATGTTTCTCAACATCCGCAATATCGTCCAGCCCGTCAGCCGCGGCCACATCCTTACCGCCCAGTTCGACCCGGACTATCCACCCCTCTGCTTCTGCTGCGACGAAGCGCGAGACCAGGGCGGTATCGTCATCTGGTGCCACAACGGCCGGGGCATGGAGGCGCCGGTCGCTGCGGTGCTCGGGAAACTGGATGCCTTCAACCTGTTCGATCCCTTCTGGATGGACCCCGAATACGACCTCTGGTACAAGCTCCTCAACTGCGGCATCCGCCTGCCCGCGTCCACCGGCACGGACTGGTTCGTCTGCTCAAACAACCGCGTGTACGTCAACACCAGCGACGCGTTTTCCTACGAGAACTGGATCGCCGGTATGAAGGCGGGCAACACCTTCATCACCAACGGCCCCGCCGTCGATCTGACCGTCAACGATCAGCCGATGGGATCCACGGTCCGGCTGCCCTCCGGCGGCGCGCTCGATATCGAAGCCAGCTTCAGTTCCTTCTATCCGGTCCATCGCGTGGAAGTTGTGATGAATGGCCGCGTCATCCACGCGGAGAACGATGCCGAAGGTAAACGCGCCGGAGCCGTCCGCCATCGCGTGGACGTCGACAGGGACGGGTGGATCGCCGCGCGGCTCTGGGGCGACGGGCGCGACAGCTTTGGCCAGTCCATCTACGCCCACAGCAGCCCGGTCTATTTCTCGTGCGGCCGTCCCCCCGCCGAGCGAGACGAATCCGCGCAATATTTCCTGAACGGTATAGACGACTCGCTGAAATGGATCGATACCTGGGGCCGTTACAACACGGACCGGCAGCGCGAAGACGTCCGGGAGCTCTTCCGGCAGGGTCGTGAAGGCTTCGGTGGTCTGGTGCCAGGAGGATCCAAATGAGTAAACTGCAGGAATCTTTAAAAACCCGGCTATCCACGATTTTATCGCGGGCAACGTCGTCGTGAGGGCAAATCTCGAAGAACCCCCGGAGGACGAATCGCTCGAATCGTGAAATCGATCCTGAAAACGGAGCGCGCCCGCTACTGGCTTGAGAGATTGCGGGTTGCGCTCGCTTTTTGCCTGCTTGCGACCGCCCCCGCGGTCCACTCCGGGGAGTGGAAGGCCGCCCGTCCGGACTATCCGTGGGCCTTCCCGCGCGACCACTGGGCGCGTGACGGGTACAAGACGGAATGGTGGTATTTTACGGGGCATCTGACATCGGAGGACGGGCGCCGCTTCGGGTACCAGTTCACCTTCTTCAGGGTTGGAATGTTGCCGCAGCGTCCCTCGCTGGCCTCGGAATGGGCGGCCGGCAATGTGATCATGGGCCACGCGGCCATCGGCGATCTCGAGTCGCGACGCCATCACTTCAGCGAGGTAATCTACCGGATCACGCCCCTGCTCGGTGGGTTTGGCCAGTATCCGGACACGCTGATCGCATGGAGCCGGGCGCCGGCGGGTACCGACGCGCTATGGACGTTGAGGTGGAACGGATCCGGTTTCGATTTCGCGATGACCGACAGCCGGCAGCCTATGGCTTTCTCGCTTTCGACCCGGCCCGAAAAAGAGATGATCTTCCAGGGGCCGAACGGATTCAGCAGAAAAGGCAATGCCGAGGCCGCGGCCAGCCAGTATTACAGCTTTACCCGGCTTGCCACAACGGGCGAGATCAGGCTGGGCGGCGAGCGGCTGGCGGTAACGGGTCGGAGCTGGATGGACAAGGAGTTCGGGTCGAACCAGCTGGAAGCCCATCAGGTGGGGTGGGACTGGTTCAGCCTGCAGCTGGACGACGGCCGCGAGGTGATGATGTACGTGCTGCGGGATACCACCGGCGCCGCGGATTACGCGGGCGGTACAATAGTCTCGGCGTCGGGGCAGGCCAGGTATCTGGCGCCCGAAGCGTTTTCCATTCGAGCGACGGAGACCTGGGAAAGTCCGGAAACGGATGCGGTCTACCCCTCGCGCTGGGAGGTCGCGCTGCCCGCCGAGAACCTGCGGATGTCGATCCGGCCCGTGATGGCGGACCAGGAAAACCATAGCGCGTTGATCAGGTCGATGTTCTACTGGGAGGGCGCGGTGGAAATCACCGGCCGTGACGGGAAGCGGATTGGGCAGGGATACGTGGAACTCGTGGGGTACGGGACGGGCAGCCGGCCGCGGTTGTAGCGATCCGGAAAAGATATCATTCTGGCGTTTGGGCGACCCTTGTGGTCGCCCTGTTTTTTTTCTGTGTTTTGACGGGCCTACCGGAGTGCATCCTGATGGGTGTAAGTGCGGAGGATCGGCCGATAGAAACCCTTACAGTCGTCCACTTGGAGGATAATGCGATTGAACCGTATCTCACGATGAAAAAGCGATTACACATTTGCGGCGTCGTTGTGACGTTGCTGATGCCGGTGTCATTGGGCGCCGATGATCAGCACCGGACCCGGGTCGCCCAGGCGGTCAGGGTGAAAACCGCACCGGTTATAGATGGCGAGCTTTCCGACGCCGTATGGCAGCAAGCACGCATTGCGACCGGTTTCTTCCGTATAAAGGAGGGAAGTATTCACCCGTCGCGTCTGAAAACTGAAGTCAGGATATTGTACGACGAAGAGGCGCTCTATATCGGCATATACTGTGAAGAACCGGATATGGCGAATCTGCGGGAAACAATGACCCGACGTGATTCTCGTATCTGGCATAATGACTGCGTGGAAGTGATGCTGGATACCTATCGAGACCGGCGCAATTGTTACGTTTTCGCGACAAACACACTTGGCACGCAGATGGACGAACGGATAAGCAATGAGAGTGTCTTCGACCTGAGTTGGGATGCCGTTTGGGAATCGAAGGTAAGAAAACACCGCAACGGATGGACCGCCGAATTCTCGATCCCGTTTCGAGTGCTCCGGTTTGACCCGCACAATGCGACGTGGGGAATCAACTTCTGGAGGACGCATCCGATTAGCGGTCAATCCTATTCCTGGGCGCCTTCCGCATTTTTCGGTCGTGTGTCCGAGTTCGGTGATCTGACCGGATTGAATCTTGGAAAGATCGGCATTGAACCGAAAATCGGCATTCTACCCTACGCCACTTATCGTGCGATAGATGACGGTCAGGATGATTTCGACGGTGGCCTGGACTTTATTGTACCGGTCTCGACACACCTCACTTCGAATGTGACGTTCAACCCCGACTTTTCTCAGTTGGAAAGTGACCCGACCCGAATCAACATAGTTAGCGACAGGGAGCTGTCACTGCCGGAACGCAGGCCATTTTACCGGGAGGGCGCCGAACTGTTCAAGTTGCCCCTGAACCTGTATTATACGCGCCGCGTTCAGGAAATCGACATAGGGACGAAAGTAGCCGGCAGATTGCGCGCAGCGAATTTCGCCGTGATCAACACTTACGGAAAGATGATAGACCGATACGATGGGGATAACAAAAAGCAGGCGAATCTCCTGGCCGGTCGTGCCAACTACGACATTGGCGAACGTACGGTCGTCGGGTTCATGGGAGTGCAGAAACACCAGGAAGACAGAGACGTGTTGCTTTTGTCTCTCAACGGTCGATTTGGATTTGGTCGAGACTTGACTGCAACGTCCCAATTTGCCGTGAATTCCGTTGGTGGTCAAACCCATAGCGCGTACCACCAGGCACTGACGTGGGTCCATGAAGGTTGGATGGCCCAAATCGGGGTTGAAGAAATCCAGGACGGCTTTCGTCCCAACGAGATCGGACTTGAAGATGACGCATTCCATCGCAAACGTGTACGCACAAGATACAGTTACGGGTTTTCGGAGACGAGTCTCGTGCGGTCATTGACGGCTGAGATGTACCACGCATATCAAACCGATGCAGACAAGCTGTTGAGGGAACGGCGTAACGAGTTCAGGTTCAATGTCGAAATCGGCCGGATTGACTTCGCGACGTTCGGTGGATTCGGCGCCCTTCGCGAAGTCGGTGAACTCTTCGACACCAGGTTTCTTGGCTCAGAGTTGAATTATACGGCGCAGCGTTGGCACCTGAGCACATTTGGTCGAATCGGGTTTCGTCGAGGCGAAATCAGCCGATATTCGAGTTTCTCCGCAGGTCTCAACCTATTGGAAAGAACGACTGTGGATGTCGATCTCGGCTATCTTTCATGGGACGCGATTCGCAACACGATTGTATTCCGGTTGCGCGGCAACTACCAACTGACTCGAAGGGTCGGCTGGCGCATCTATATTGAACGCATTGAGGAACGGTTGCGGGATGAAAATTCCCTTAGTTTCAATGCCATTTTCGATTACGAATTCACTCCTGAAAGCCACTTTTACTTCGTATTCGTGGATGGCAGGCCGGGTAATCGAGCCGTGTTCGCGAAAGTCGCGTATCTATTCGAATCCGGCGTTCCAGGATTCGGCAGGGCGATTGAATGACCTCGACGTCAACCGGTCGATTCGTGACCGCGGGAAATTACAGGCAAGACGGGTTTTACTGAAACTGACTGTTGAATCTACTGAATCGGCAGTCCGGCATTGCAGACCCGTCCCGACGATTTGTGTCTTTTGCATGGGCGACCCTTGTGGTCGCCCTGTTCTTTTCGCATAAGTACAAAAAGGCGTTGATCGGCATATTCATGAGGGCTATCTTGTCGGCGTCGTCAGCGGCGTTGTGAGCCGCAGGAATGTCAGATGCCGCCCGGATCATTTCCCTTTTATGAGGTGCGTATGGACAGCGAGAGTGGACTCCGGATCTACGAAGACCTGGGCGTGAACCCCGTGATCAACGGTATGGGTAGCCAGACTGTGCTGGGCGGTTCGCGTCTCTCTCCCGGTGTGCTCCGGGCGATGCAGGATGCGAACCGGTACTTTGTGGATATGAAGGAGTTGCTGAAGGGGTCGGGCGAAGTGATTGCGGGGATGCTGGGTGCGGAAGCGGCGCTGGTGACGCCCGGATGCGCGTCCGTGCTGGCGCTGGGATCGGCCGCATGCATGACGGGAAACGACCGCGGCAGGATGGAGAGGCTGCCCGACACGACGGGGATGCGCGACGAGTTTCTGATTCAGTCCGGGCAGCGGTACAAATACGAACGCTGCGTGACGATTTACGGCGGAAAGCTGGTGGAGGTTGGTGACGGGGACGGTACGACGGAGAGCCAGTTGCGGGCCGCGATGACCGATCGCACGGCAGGCCTGCTCTACGTCGCCCCTGGCGGGGGGCCGGGCGTGGTCCCGCTGGAAGACGCCATAGCCATCGCGAGGGACCGCGGCGTTGCGGTAATTGTGGATGCGGCCTCGCAGGTATTCCCGCTGGACGTCATGTGCCGGTACCCCCGGATGGGCGCGGACGTGGTGGGATACGGCGCGAAATACTTCGGCGCGTGCAACTCCACCGGGATCATGTGTGGAAGGAAAGACCTGGTGGACGCGGCTTTCGTGCAGGGTTTCATAGGATTCGAGACCGAGGAGCGGCGAACCGTGGGCCGCCCGCTGAAGGTGGACCGCCAGGAAGTTGTCGCCGTGACTGCCGCGTTGAAGGAATGGTTTGGAATGGACCACGATGCGCGCTTCGCCGATCACCGGCGCAAGGCCGACGAACTGTTCCGCTCATTGAATGGCGTTCCTCACATCGGGGTGGAACACGTGACGGAAAAACGCGGACTCGGCAGCGGGCTGCTGATCCGGATCGACGAGAGGGCCCTTCAAAAATCATTGTCACAGGTCCTGGCTGAGCTGAAGGAGGGCCGGCCGAGCATCGTGCTGGGGGATTCCGCGGATGCGCTCCACGTGTCGGTGCCGACCCTGACGGACGAGGACCTGAAGGTCGTCGGCGAGCGCCTGCGTGAGGTCCTGGGCACGTCGTGAGAGGATACAGGCTTGCCTGCGCGGGATTTGGTTGAAAACGTAGCGATGGATTCCTGTCCCCGGCTCACCGTTATTATCCCTGCTTTCAATGAGGAGGCGTATCTCGCCGCCACCCTGGACTCGATCCGTGCCTCGGCGGAGCTGCTGACCGCGGGGTCGAACGCGGACGTCGAGACGATCGTCGTTGACAACAGCAGCGTGGATGGAACCGACGCTATCGCACGTGCCAGCGGGGCGACGGTTGTTTTCGAGCCGGTGCAAGGCATCTCCCGCGCGCGCAACAGGGGTGCGCGTCACGCCGCCGGGGATGTGCTGGTCTTTATCGACGCGGACGTCAGCGTTCCTCACGATCTTCTGCAAACGATACGGCTGGCGATGGGCGATCCAGAGTGCATCGGAGGCGGCGTGGACGTAGACTTTCGACCTCGACGCCTCGCGGTTCGGCTCTATCTTGGCGCCTGGCGGATCTTTGGTCGCACCACCGGGATGGTTCAAGGGGCTGCGCAATTCTGTCGCAGGTGCATCTTCGAGCAGACGGGCGGCTATGATGAGAGCGTGTGGATGGGTGAGGACGTCGACTTCTACTGGAAGCTGAAAGGGCTGGCAAAATCAACGGGCCGGACAGTCAGATTTATTCGTGAACCACGTGTACGGCCTTCCAGCCGGCGCTTCGACAGGTGGCCGGTCTGGAAGATCATTGTCTGGACGAACCCGTTAGTTATCGCGTTGTTCCGGCGATGGAAACGGGCCTGGGCCGGGTGGTACTCCGATCCCGTTCGGTAGCGCGTCGTTTCGCTTTGCCCTGGCGGGAAGCCGGCAGCGCAGTGGCGACGGTGACGGATTATCGACGTTTGACTTGAGTAAGAAGGTAGAACTGCGGGAATGAAATTGAATTCAGCCGGGGAGCAGTTCAATCGCCAAGCGGCCCAATATGCCGTGAGCGAGGCACATTCATCAGGCGAAAGTCTGCGCATCCTCGCCGCATGGGCGTCTCTCGAACGCTACACCCTGGGTCTGGATATTGCCACGGGTCCGGGCTTCACGGCATTCGCGGTTGCCGGTTGCTGCGACACAATCGTGGCTTCGGACATCGCGCAGGGGATGCTGGATCAGGCCCGCAGAATCGCCGATGAGCGAGGCATTGCGAACGTACGCTTCGAGATTGTCGATGCATGCGATGTTTCATATCCTGACGCATCGATCGACCTGGTCACCTGCAGGACGGCGCCTCACCATTTTCAGGATATCGGCAGGTTTCTTTCGGAAGTCCACCGCGTGTTGAGACCGGGGGGCGTCTTTCTTCTGTGCGACACGACGACGTCGGAAGATCCGGAGGTCGCGGCGTGGCATCATCGCGTGGAAGTGGAACGGGACCCGACGCATCTGTCGGCGCCTACGCCGAAGGAGTGGCGCAGGGACCTGGGCGGTACCGGATTCGAAATAACCCATACGGCGGACACGCGGGTTGAAATGACGTTGTCGGATTGGGTTGAGAGGTCAGGGACGCCGGCGGAGGCAGTGGAGGGATTGTACCGGGACTTCGCCGACGCGCCGCGGGAGGTCAGAAGCGAGTTCGGGATTCGTCGTTCGGGTGACGACGATTTCGAGTTCTATTGGCCGGTTTTCTGTTGTCGAGCCGTGAAGACGCAACACGGGTGAAAACGCAAACCACGCAGGCAATCAATCAACAATGTCGTAAAATCCGAGAGATGAATTATGCCGTCGCGGACTGCTCAGACTTGCAAGCTGATTCGCTCGCAGGACGTCTTCACCGGGAAGCAGGCCTTTACCTACCGTAAGGGTGTCACGGCCGAAAACACCGGCTCCCGTGGACTCAGCATGCACCTGCTGTCGATCCCTCCCGGAGGTCGTTCCAAACCCCACATGCACGATGGCCACGAGAGCGCCGTCTACGTCATCAGCGGCAAGTCCGGATTGTGGTACGGTGAGAATCTGGAGGAGCACGTGCGCGTCGACAGCGGCGATTTCGTCTACATTCCGCCCGGCGTGCCCCACCTTCCGTACAACGCCAGCGACACCGAACCCTGCATCGCCGTCATCGCCCGCACCGACCCCAATGAGCAGGAAAGCGTCCGGCTCCTGCCCGAGTTGGAAGGAATTCACGACGGGTGACATATCTCGTTCGTCCAGTTATACGATCGAGTTGTCGTTCGAACCGGGTGTCCTGCCAATCGCATTTCTCACCTCTCGAGCCCCCGGCGTATCGCCCGGCAATACGCCCTTTCCGATCCAATGCCGCTCCCTACCGTCTCTGCCTCCGTTGTAGTGACAACGGTCGCCTCGGGAAGTGCAATCCACGAGCGCGCGCGGTTTTGCGGTCCGCAGCCAGAAAGTCTTCTTTCCGGATTTGGCAGATGCCCGTCGCTTGCCGCGTGGAATCGTCCTCAGATCGGCAGATTCCCGCGCGTGCAGTTCGTAGCGAAGCTTGGACAATCGTCGAGTCGGGGCAACAGGTGTGGCGATAATCGGGGGCATTGGATGCGGGGATTCGCGACCCTAGGGTCGCGGTTGTTTGACCCGATTCAAGTCGATTCTGTATTGATTGATAGCTTCCAGGGCCTTGTTCCCGGGATGAGGATATATGTCCCATGACTTTCTGAAGGATTCGACGGCGGCGTTCGTCCGGCCCTGCTTATGAAGCAGCCTGCCCTTGTGGTAATATAGTTCAGAGAGGGTTTTCTTCTTCAGCGCCTCGTGCTTCAGCGTCTCCGCCGTGGCCAGCCACCCCGAGACCTGTTCCCAGTTGGAGGCGTTCCCGTTGTCCAGTACGACGGTGGCCATGCCGAGCAGGCTTGCGTAACTTCCGTGTGCAAGTCGGAGCAGTTCCTTCACGTGATGGCGTAACGGGTGGCGGGAGAAATCGATCAGTCCCAGGTATTGACCGTATTGGAACAGCAGTTCGTTTCGCCGGACGCGTTCCCAGCGGTCGATGGGCTTGCCTTGGATGAGTTGTACGAAGAACGCTTCGCCTCGAGGATGTGGTTTCAGCTTTAAGGTCCCGGGCTTGCCGCCTTTGGCGGTCTGCATGATGAATCCATAAATCCACTTCTGGCGGTCGGGATAGATGTCGACATCAAGTGGAGAAAAGACGGCCCGCCCGGTTGAGTCGACGAATTCTTCCAGGATCAACTTCCGCTTCCGGGCGGAAGTGAACGGGCTGAAGAGGCGTGTGCCGTATACGAGTCCCTGCGAATTGTACACCGAGACATCCGGACGGCGGTTTTCGACATAATGAAAGTAGCCGGTTGGGCCCGAAGGATCACCGAATACGAACAGGACCGCGTTTTCCGGCAGGAAATCGAACACCATTTCAGCGTAGCGTTCCGCGAAGTCGCTGTCGGACCTGTCGTTGACGTGCAAGTCGGAATGGACAGACCACCAGACCAGCGCGACGCCGGTCAGCGTTGCGATACCGGTCCTGATTCTCGGTTCATGGGTTGTTGTTGAAAGGAAAGTTCCTGCCAGCCTGGTACAGAAAGCCTGCAACCCAATGCCCAGCCATATTGCCTGGATCCCGTAACACAAGAGCGAATAGGGACGAAACACTCCGACCTGAAACTCGTCGAAGTCGAAGCGCAACAGGACGATCAACACAATGCTACTCGCCAGGAATACCAGCAACCCCGACTTTGCAACTGCGACCTGCTTCCGCCGAAACAGAGCGACCAAACCGAGGACCGATATCGCGAATCCGGGCAGCGTCAATTGCCAAAGCAACTCCTTGCCAAGCCACTGCATGAACTTGAACCGGTCGTGCCATCCCGCGCTGGGGCTGAAATCGACTTCGATATACCCCAGTCGGCTGAAGTAGAACCAGAATTCCTTCAGGGAACCGATCGAGCCGTAGAAATTGATCAGGACGTCCTGGTGAGTACGCCAGACCATCCAGACATAGGGCAATACTGCGCCGCACGCGAGAACGGCGAGGAGCAGCGGAAGCTTTCTGTATAGATTCCGCCGAACGGTATAGGTCAGTGCCGCGAGTCCAGGGGCTGACAGCACCGTGAGCGGCACGTGATTGGCCAGGCTCAGTCCGTAGGCCGCAGCGGCGGCGATCCAGATGCCGGTGCGGTGAGGGTGTCGGACGCCATACAGGAGTAGCGCGTAAATGCCGAAGAAAAACAGCGCATTGAGCGTGTAGACCTCGGTAACAATTGCTTGAGACCAGAGATGTTCCGAGGCGGCGAACAGGAGGGAGGCTGTCAGGGCGGGAATGGGCGAAGCGCCGATCAGACGGCCGCAAATGTGGACGCAACCGCACGCGAGTGCGCCCAGTGTCGCACTGGACAGGTGGCCGAGGAAGGCGACGCTGCCAAAAGGCAACAGCGTGAAGAGGTAGACGATCAGCGTATAGAGAGGGTATCCCGGCGGATGGGCGACACCAAGGTGCGCGCCGGCCATCAGAAACAACCCGTCGTCCTCCAACACGACGGTGCGCGGCATCGTCAGCACGTAGAGGACGAATGGCGCCAGGATAGAAGCAACCAGAGCCGCGCCGTCGCGAATCGGCTCAATCGGTTCACCCTTGGCGTGCGCGCGCATCATCCGGTGCCGTCCTGAACGTCATCCGCGGCACTGGGAGTCGCCTCGCGAAATGTCCAGAGCGAGTTGACGGAATAATTCAGCACGCCGGCAGGGGCGATCGCGCACCCCTGCAGGATCACCAGCGGCACATCCGCAAAAAGCACGGATAGCAGAACAAACGTGCCGTAGCTCAGCATCAGCGTCGCGAGCGATACAAGATGATACTTCAACCCCCGAATCCGCCTCTTTCCGGACATAGAGCGTTTGCGGAAGGTCCAATAGTTGTTGAGCAGAAAATTGGAGATGATCGACAACTCGATCGCAACGGGCGACGCCAGCAGCGCATGTACGCCGAGCGTCAGCATCAGCTGAAACGATCCGAGATTCACAACCACGCCGCCCAGGCCCGTGAGCGCGAATTTGCCGAATGTCGGAGACAGCAATTTTCCGAATATACGCATGGAATTCGATGGGATGCGGGTATTGAACGGATGCGTTTGGGGATGGGCCAGAGAACCCCTGCGTCCGAAGAGACTCATTAGGCGTGAGCAGCGGACCTCTCACCAAGTTTAACGACATCTCCCCACCTCGGCAACAGTAACGGTAAGGCTCAAGTGGCAGGTTGTCCTGGCGGCGTATTACATTGACTTCCAGGGAATCTGACGACTGCCCGCCCAACGCAGGCTGAAATCACCCCTCCGCGGGTCCATAGTGCGTCTAACACCGGTGGCTTTGTCACCGGTGTTTTTTTGTGTGGTGACGACTCTTCTCCAGTCAGGTTTTGAGCGGCGCGAAATGCAACAAGGTTTCATCCGGGTGCCGCAAAATGGAACACATTGTTCACGATCTGGGCGTCGACCGCCGGCCTGCTGAAAGGCCGGCGGTTTTTTCTCTCTTGCATACCAGACAGTTAGGTCCCGGGACATCGCGAGTGGCACAATCATTGCGAGTCCAATCAGTCGACGGAGGCACGGAACGAAAGCAAGACGCGTAGCTGGATGTTTCCGTTGATTCGCAACCGAAGTAACGCCAAAGGGGGTGTGCCGGGAACCCGAAACGGCACTCGTAACCCTTTGTAAATCAAGATATTTCGGCGACGCACTGCGGCATACGGCTTGTCAGGAAACGGCATCGTTCGTTTGTCGCCGGGATGTTTACGAAAGGAGGTGATAGACATGAAAAGACGCATTGCATCACGCCTTGCAGACACGTCCGGAATTCCGTCTCGGTTGCCCATCCGGACGGAGGACTTGAGTACAGGACAGACTGCGCAGGTCTCCGGTGGCGCCATACGCTGGCGGGACATCCTGAGGGACCTGTTCGGCATAGACCTGGGCACGAACACGCCGGAAGCGGACGCTTCAGGTCCGGCGCTGTAACCGTTTGGGAGGATTCCGACCAGATATTGCGAAACTCACCTGTACATCGAAATTGTCGAGTAGAAAGGAGTTGACGAAATGACTGATCGAGTTCTATCGATGCCAGTACACGGCGCCGTGACCTGCACCCGACTTCCAGGACGGGAAATCGGCCTGGCACGTCGTGAGATGATGAATGCATCGGGAGGTCTCATGTTACCCACAGGTCCTTCCTTCATGATCCTGTACGTTAGCAAAATAATTGCTGAGGCCATTGTCGAGTACTTCGACGACGAGGAATGACCTTGGAACCTGAACTGACGCAAAGCAAATTCCCTTTGCGATCACCGCTGCAAATGCGTGGTCTTTGATGATCTGCAAGCGAAGTCCACAGGGCATACTTACGAATTTCTGAAAGGGTGAAGATAGGAGGTGACAAAATGACCGATCGAATTCAATCAATGCCAGTGCGCGGTTCTGTGGCTTGTGCGCAACTCCCAGGACGGGAAATCGCATTAGCCAGTTATGAGATGGCGACGACATCGGGAGGGTTCATACCCATCGGGATGGGCACTAATTTGACGGCAATGGCGAGCGCAATTGCAGAAGCCATTTTCGAATACTTCGACGAAACGGACTGATGGTCACGCCGCCCAGGACGTAACCTGTTCTGTTTCTCGATCTCGACTGCCGATGCCGGCGACTTCGCAGATATGGTCACGAAGCTCTTACGAAACCGTAGAGCAAAGCACGATTCTCGAACCCAATAGCCTCCATAAACAGGCACCGTCTCCGTAACACGAGATTCAGGCCATTGGGTTGAAAAACGATAAATAGGAATAACTCTCCAGGAGGACATCATGACACAAGCATTGGCTTATCCGGCGGCGACCGATAGAGACAGCGTGCTCATCTCCTGTCAGGCGTTGCCTGCAAGACGGGAAGATCTGAGTGAGCATACGATGGCACAAGTCTCGGGAGGACATCCCGTCGTCGTAGGGATTGTGGCAGGGCTCGTGGTCGTAGCAGTGACAAGACCTCAGGATGTCGTTGAAGCCGCCATTTGGTACTACGATAGGGCTAAGGATGCGGTAAATTTCGTCTCGGATGCCTACGATCAACTGACCAGTGGCATGGCCGACGGCCTGTCGAATCTGTCAGTCTGATTCGTTGATAGAGATGAGCAGTTAAGAGTCACAAGGTTGACGGGTCTGGTTTCCACCGAAAGCACGTTCGGTGGAAACCGGACCTACGGACTTCCAGGCGGGCTTTCGAGGGGCTTTTCCTTAGATTGTCGAAGCAGGAAGGATGAGGACACCTCAGATCGAATGCCTGGCGGTCCGGTTTCGTGTAATTTACAATGATGGAGAATCCGATGTCGGCGGAAAATGAAATGTGCTCCGCAGGTCAAGAGCCGTCCAAGGAGATGGGCCGGGAGGTCATCGAAATCCGTGTGAGCAAGGTCAATGCGATCACTCTTGGAATCATCTTGTTTTTTTTGGCGTTCAATTTTTGCTTCTTGGGGGCACATTTGTCGCAATTGAAGATTCAGTTCAGTCTGGAAAACGTAGAAAGGTGGATGTTAATCGGAAGTGTTGTCTTGCTGATTGCAGTTCACGAAGCATTGCACGCCGTTGCCGCGTTGCAATGGGGCAAGGTGCCATTCAATTCGATACGATTCGGGGCTAATTGGAAATTTGCGGCTTTCTATTGTCACTACGATAGGCCACTGACAATTCGCGTTCACCGAATCGTCCTGATCTTTCCATTGATCGTTACGACACTGGCTGCCGGTTTGTTGTTCTGGTTGGATCCCGCCATCTGGTCTCTGTTGCTTTTCAGCGGGACAGTCTCTGTGTGTTCTGGAGATATCATGATTTTCTTGAAGCTACGCCGATATGGAAAGGATGCCTTGATTCAAGATCACCCGTCTGAACCTGGTTGCTTTGTCTGGCCTGAAGGGCAATGCCCGCCAGATTGAGACAGCCAGACGCTATTGAAAGGAACCGGGAGGTGACATGTTTGAACGCGCGGGCGGCGATCAGTTAAACCCGAATAGGAAATCTTGCGAGAGCTCAATGGCGTATCCGAACCTAAAGCAGGCCATTTGGTTGCTTGTACTGTTGACCCTGACGGAGTCGGGATTCGGAATTCTCATTTACGTAGCAAGTATCATCAGTAGCCAACCCCTTGAACATAACAACTACCTGCTGGGCATTACCAAATTGGCAGTTTATCTGCTAGTATTATTGTACATTTCCCGTCGTACGGATCGACGGTGGGCAAGTCTCTTGTTTCCAGGGAATGCAAGTTCTGATTGGCAACTCTGGACCGGCGTCGCAATGTCGATTTGCGGAACGTCGTTGGTTCTCTTTGAATTGAACAAAGTTGTAATTTCCGTAATTCCTATGCCAGAATTATTCCAGGAACTCATTAAATCAACGGTTGGGCGCGAAACTTCCTTCCCGTCAGCCCTTTTCCACGCCGCCATTGTCGCACCGTATGTCGAAGAGCTTCTCTTTAGAGGTATAATCTTGTTTGGCCTGTTGTCGAACCATTCCAGGACTTGTGCGATTATCTGGTCATCGATACTGTTTGGCGTGAGTCATCTGAACCCATGGCAATTCTCGCCTGCCTTTATATATGGCATTTTGTTTGCGTGGTGGACGATAAGCACGGGATCTCTGTGGCCTGCGGTTGTTGGACATGCATTTAACAATCTGCTATCCACGACGTTTATGCGCGTTGACGTTCCCTATGTCGCGGTCTCGGAGGACCTGAACGACGTGGTTTTCAATCCATGGTGGTGGACAGGCGCTGGCGTTATATTGGCGGCGTTTGGACTCTGGTGGTTTCATCGGATATCGAACAAACCTCAATTAGCCAGCTCCAATAGGATTGAGACGGGTGATACGCCAGGAGATGGCGGCTAACCGCTGATCGCCGGGTTCTTAGATTGTGACGCAAACAAATCAGACAATCGTCCATTGATTCATAGAAAAGACCAATAGACACAACACTGGAGGTTCTGGATGAAGGATGTCCTCTCGGGGGGAACGTGGAGAGGTTGGGTTCTCGCGGCCGTATTATACGTGTTATTCTCCGTTGTGCCTGCTTTGCTGATTCTCAGATACGTCATTCAATTCGATCTTGCGATCCTGATGGCGGTCCTGGTTGTTCAGGCAGTCTCGTTTATAGTCTTCCGAAAAAAGTTCTATGTAGCTGCAGCGCGAATGGTGACCGCAGTCCGCGGGTTATTTGAGTCGGGTCCCGGCGGAGTTGAACCAGGCCAGGATTCTAACGTCACCGACGGACTGAGACGGCCTGACGGTACGAAAAGAAAGCAGGACGAATCATGCCAGTAAACGCAGACTGCGATCGATCTATGACGGCCACAGATTCTGACGAGATCTCTAAGGCATATCCGGACTTGAAGCAGACGATCTGGTTACTGTTTCTGCTCATGCTCGCGTTCGTAGTGCTGGCATTGGCTGCGGCGATTTCGGGATGGCAGTTCGAGGACGATTTCGCATTGGGAACCCTGGCATTGGTGAGCTTCGCCGTAATTCTGGGTTACGTGTACCGTCGAACCGATCTGGATTGGGATTACGTTCGGCGTCTCTTCAACAGAGATTTCGATTTGCGGGTATGGCCCTGCGTTGCAATTTCAGTAGTGGGCCTGGGGATGCTTGATTCTGAATTGATGAAAGTCGTGATTGGCATCGTACCTATGCCGGAGTGGATGCAGGAAGTCTATCGTTCGGGAATCTTGAGCAGAACATCCTTCTTGTCTGCGTTGTTCGGGGCAGTCTTAGTCGCACCATTGGGCGAAGAGTTGCTTTTCAGGGGGATAATCCTGAGCGGCCTGTTGGCGAACTATACAAGAATTCATGCAATTGTCTGGTCAGCAGTTCTTTTCGGTATGTTGCACCTGGACCTCTGGCATCTTGTGCCTATCATTCTATCCGGGTTGGTATTGGCCTGGTGGGTAATCCGTACCGGGTCACTGTTGCCCGCGTTGTTCGGGCACGCTCTGAACAACCTCATCGCTGTGACCATGCTGCATTTTTACACGCATCATCTGGACATTTCAGGAGACATTAACGAAGTTGCATTCAATCCCTGGTGGTGGAGTGTATCAGGGATAGCGCTCACAGCACTTGGACTGTGGTGGTTTAGCCGGATTTCGAAAGAGACCCAACGCATTTCCGAGCACCAGGAACCATAAGCCGAACCCCGGCTGGATGCAGTGTAGGGTCTGATCGGTTGCTCGTGGCTCCAATCTCCTCACATCGGTAAGGGGGCCTCAGGCCTCACGATAGGTCGACAATGCGCATAAGAATATTATATATAGTATATATAGATATTAAATAAGGTATATACCGGCAAGAATCCACGGACTTCAGGAACGGTAATGTTGATTGGAGTCTGAGCACCGTGTAGAGGGCTGCCCCTCGGAGCCGGAAAATTCTGGGTCTCCGGCAGGAAGAATCCCTGATAACAAACGAACCGCATCCAGTCGGGCGTCGACCTGCATCCGGACACGCCGATAATCCTTCCATTCACGGGAAAGCAACAATGGACGTCTTCACCCGCTTTTCTCAGTTGTCGAATCAGCCGGAATCCGTTCGGTTTCGTTTCGGAGAGGTCGTAATTGAACAAGGGGCGCCTGGCGACGCGTTCCACATGGTAAAGTCGGGCCGGCTGCGAGTGATCAAGCCGAATGCGGACGGTCAACCTGAGACCGTAGGATTTCTCTATTGCGGCGATCATTTCGGCGAGGGTGCGCTATTGGCGGCGCAGGGACATCGGGCGACGGTGCGAGCCGCGGAGGATTCCGTTGTGCTGAAGGTGTCGCGCGAAGGGTTCTTCAAGGTGTTGAAGGCGGAGCCGGAGCTGGAAGCCTATCTGAAGGATCAGGTCGCAAATATCGCGTATCGGGACTTCACGAGGTTTCTGAAGGGGTCCGTTTCCGGGGCGGACATGGGAAAGCTTTTTCAGAGCTTTAAACGCGAAGAGGTTTCAGAAGGAACGACGCTTGTCGAACCCGGTCGCTCGCTCGGCCGGTTCTGCATAGTGGGCGGAGGCAGGTTGGACGTGTTTTTTAGGACGGCAGCTCGCATACTCTGGACGCCGGGGATTTTTTCGAAGAGACGGATTCCAAGGGTGGTGAGTCACGGACGATCCGCAGCCGGGTCCACTGCGTGATCTATTTTCTGGATAAATCCGACCTGGAAAGCCTGGAACATTCAATTCCTGAATTTACGCCCTTGAGGGAAATAGCCCGGCAATTGTACCGGGAATCTGGATCGGACAGGTCTCAGTCCCGCGAGATTCAATCGGGCGGAAGTCACGTCCACGCGGAAGCGGCGGTAGTGAACAACGCCGTTGCGGCTGACGGCGTCCCATCAGATGTCTCGATCGCAAGGACATCTGATGAACAACACAAGACATCAACGTCGTTTCGTTTTCCGCTCCTGAAGCAAAACGATCAGTCCGACTGCGGGGCGGCGTGTCTGGGAATGATCTGCAAGTATTACAAGATGCCCATCGGGCTGAACAGGCTGCGGGACATGTGCAATGTGTCGCGGGACGGCACATCGATGGCGGCATTGGCAGAAGCGGCGGAGACGCTTGGGTCCGAAGAAACTTAACAGGCGTGCGTTTCGCTGCGTGCACAGCGGTTGCGTGCTCCAAGTCTATTGTCATATGCCCGGTCGGCAACAGGAATGGGACGACTCACATGGAATAACCTTCGCATCAGGCGTAGTCACAATCATCCTTAGAGCCCAAATCTTGTCGAATCCGCTAGTGTCTTGTTTCGGTCGTCCATAACTCATACGATCCAATGGGAACGATTCAATCGTAAGTCACCCGACGGACGAGGCAGTTCAGCCACAATCCACAATTGCAGCTTGATGTTCTACGCGTGATCAGATGTCCGACTAACTTGGATTGCCAGATTTTGACTTGAGTCGTTTTCAACTTATATTGGGAGAAATGCCGATGCCGATTGTTCAGAAACAAGCTCAAGGAGCGACGAGATGAAACCGAGCGAGGAAAAGCGCAGGCTTACATTCTCTCAGCGAGAGGGACTTGCGCCACTGCCTGGAATTATACGATTGGGGTATGTTTCCAAGGATTTCAGACACATAGTTTGGCTCGTTGTTGATACGGCGATTCGTCATGAAGCGATTGATGACGATCGTTATTACAAAGACGCATCTATCTCTATGATTATTCGTAGCTACTTTTTCATGGTTCATCAATGGCCCCACGACCAAATACAACATACCCCTATTCGCCACCGTGGGTATTTGAGAGATATAATTCTCGAAGGGAAATATCACGAACTCCTTACGTTAGTCGAGTTTATGGTTAGTCACAAACACTGTTCCGCTATGCTTCGTCAAGTATTGGAAGATGCATTTCGAAAAGGTCGTCTCGCCTATGCTATCCAAGAAATCGGAGGTAAACCAACAGTCATACCCCGCGTCAGTGAGGAATATGGTAGAGCCACGCAGAAGGCAATCGAAACGATCGCAGAGAAGGCTCCATTAGGCGCAAGGAGCCATATGCGTGCTGCAGCTACCGCTATCAACGAGGGACGATTTGCAGATACAGTTAGAGAATGTATCCACGCGGTCGAATCCGTGGCACGGACGATAGACCCCAAAGCAGGCAAGTCGCTTGGGCCAGCGCTAAAATCTCTCGAATCGGCTGGTGTCTTAAATCATCCAGCTTTGAAGGCGGCTTTCATCAATTTGTACGGGTATACAAACGATGAAAGCGGCATCCGCCATGCGCTGCTTGCCGAAAGCGCTCCCGAAGTAGACATCAATGATGCCGTCTTCATGTTCGGAGCGTGCGCGTGTTTTGCCGCGTATCTCATCAACAAGCGTGAAGACATTGAGAATTGATGTAACGGGCCAGAGCAGAGGGTGGATTGCCGTACAAACACAAACTGAGGAGGTCCCGAATGCCGCTGAAGGTAGATACATGGATCGTCAACAGAGCGGGAGAATCGCGGACCGACGGATCTTTGATAATCCTTGCCCTTCTCTATAATACCTTTAACCGTAATCGAGAACTCATAAATTCTCCTCCCACGACCGAAATCAACCATCCGAATGCGGCCAATAAACGAACACAAGACGCTACCGGTCTTCCAAATACCACCAATTATCCGGCTAAACTTCCATTCTACGATGAACGGGATTCTCTACCCGGATCACTAGTTGGATTCTTTAATCTCCAATCACTGTCACCTTTCAGTTCGCCGTCACAGCGCCATCGAAAGAATTCCTCTTGCAACGTCTTAGCGCGTGCTTCAATCGAAGACTTCTCAGAGGAAGCCTGTGTGATGTTGTGTTGAAACGTCGTTAGGTAGAGGTATTCGCGGTCTAGGTCCAGCCCTTTCTTAACTTGCCAATTGAGTCGATGTACGAATTCGTCAATGAATTCCGCGAGTTGCGATGCTTGTCCTGAGCCATCCAATTTCGATTGCCATGCGAGTAGAACAGTCGAAACTGTTATCGCTCGATTTCGAAGAGTTTCGATTCCAATAAAGGCTTCACGCAAGAGATCAAAAAGCTTGCGTATTTGTTCAACCAATTCCTCTTGGTCGTCGGTGAACTTACGATGTTCCTTAAATATCCGTTGAAGGTCAAAATGCCTAATCCTCGTATATACTCCGTTGGCACTGAACGAAAAAACTTGAGCTAGAATCTGTGCTGCCACCTGCTCACGCGCAAAACGTCGTGTTGGTATGTTCGTGCCTTCGAGAAAGGGATGATTGCCAAGACGGTTGAAACAGGCATCTCTGAGGTCACCAACCATAGCATGGAGTTTCTCACCAGAGTTGATTATTGTCCCCAAGTTCAACCTGGTAAATTGAAGATTGAACTCTTCCCCAGCCTTGCTGTCAGACAACATGATCACGGTTAGCGGATAACCTAAGAACGTATCCACGAACTTTGCTGCCGTAGGGTCATCGTGAGTTTTCCGCAGCTGTTCGATCTCGTTAAATGTCTTGCCTGCTAACGACTGGTACGGTGGACATTCTTCTTGAAGGATTTCGTTCAATGGCCGAAACGGAAAGTTGGTGTCACTGTTGGCGTTGTTCTCACCCAAGAACGACATTATCGACCCTATTCTTTGACGCCCGTCCACACAGTCCATAGCACCATCGTTATGCTGATAGAGATATAGAGACGCAATGTCAAAGTGTCTAATCATCGAGTCGATTAGCCGTTGTTTTTCGACAAGTGTCCACAAATTAGGCTCTCGCTGGTATTCTGGAAAGCTTATCAAGCTAAATTGTCCCCTCAATTCCTTCACTGACCAAGAAATAACTTCCTTTTCCATAATTACTCGCTCCTCCTAGGATTCCAAGAACGCTTCGACCGTTTTCGTTGTAGTTAAAACAGAACCAAGTTCAACGTAAAGTGTCTCAGCTAGCAATTTCAACCAAAGTTCGAACCAATTGCGGTCGGTTCCAGCTGCTCTTATTACTTCGGCTCGTTCTTCTTCGTCGAGCTCGTCAAATCTGCGAGGCGAGGTTCCCGTAAACTCCGCGACAAATTTACTGCCGATTCGGTCAACTTCCAATATTGACCTTAGTTCTAGATAAGGATATGTCTGCTTCAAATCTTCCACATGAGATGGAGCATCAATGACTTCGATCCTGGGACGTTCTTCGTAATTGACGTGACGCATTGTGAACAGCAATGAAATCAGATCCCAATCATTCGGTCCCAAGCGACATCCAATGATGCGCAAGACATTGCAAGATAACATCTCACGAGCCAACCCCCACAAGACATTGAATGGATATGCCTGTTTTGCTTTCTGAATACCAGGCGGAATCCAAAGGGTTGAATTGCCATCACATCCTCGTGCAGTCGGCCAAGTGTCCTGCCAACCAAAGGAACCATGAAGTTTCAGCAGCCTAAGTTTAAGGGTGTTTGGATTGGATGGTTGTACACGGAATCCGAAGTCAATAGAACAAGTGCTAACCTGTTCAATAGCTTTTTCGATGTATTCGTCGTAATTTATCGTAATAATTCCTTCGAGTTTTTCCGGAAATTCCTCAATATTGTACAAGTCGATTAACACCTTATATAGTTCAATGGGATCGTCTTTGATTTCTGTACGTATGCGTTGCAGCTGACTCCGAAGCACAGCTTCAAAAGCACTCTTCATCTCGTTGGCGAATCTACGATGGATTTCGGAAGGGGCCTCACCCAAAAACGTAATTACTTGCTCAAAGTCTGTTGTCTCATCAATAACTGAATTCACTAGGTTGTTTAGGCTGTCATCGTCCAAATATCCATCTTGCAGCAACGTACGCAGTTTTTCCGTTAAGGGTTGTCCGAGATGCTTCATTAATATTCCATGTGGGCAACCAACGTGCGAGACGCAGGCGTGGGATGCACCCGCACCCAAAAGGTATACGACCTTCGTCAGAGATTGTGTTCCGTACATGTTGTCAGTAACCGGCTTATTAGCTCTTCTTGTGGCCGAGTTGGAGCCACGGAGTTTTTCAATTGGTGATCCAAGAAACCTTATTTCAATCTTGACCACCAGTAAACACACTTTCGCAACTCCCGGCGTCCAAATCTGCCCATTTGTTGGCTCGAGTTACCCTTTCCACGTGGTAGCGTCCAGATGTGTTTGCATTCGAATCCCGACTGTTCTGCAAAGTCGGACAGGATGAAGTCCACTGGGAATTCTTCACCATGGTATTGAACATTATCGCTTACGACAATTACGTTCCCTGCGGGACTCACAATTCGTCCTAATTCGGCAACTACTATAGCCATCTCAATAAAGTATCCTTCAAGCATACGAATTACATTTGGATTGCTTAACTCTTTTCTGTACGACCGCAGTATATTCAACGCTTCGTGCATTGCACTTTGCTGTTCATACATTCGGATTGCCGATGGCAAAAGTGATGCGTGGCGGTAATTTTTCACCAGCCAATCTATCTTGGATCTGTTCTCGACTGTGGCAGACAACAATTCTTGGCGTAGGGACTTGATTGCATCTTGATTATATCCGAGCCAAGCCAGTTCCAGCGCATAAATCCTTGTATAGTCGTAACGGTTTGGGTAGGGTGGAGATGTGATTACCAAGTCAAACGAAGCCTCAGGCATACGCCGAAGGTGCTCAAGAGTCGACCCAGCAATCAGGTTAGATTCACCGCTCCCATAACGTACAGTCAACGGTATGATGTCCTCTGCCATCTGGGAAAGGCGAAAATCGAGCGCGTTTATGAACCGTGGGATCGAACTCTTCTTTGCCCGTGTCTTCACATTCCGACGTGATTGGTTGTACCATCGCAGATACTGTCCGTCTTTTCTTGTGTAGCTCACAGACTCCAAAACACTCATACATGCGAGGTTAAGCATAGTTTGTATACTGTGGTCGTCGACGATACTAATGAATTCACGCGCTTTGGCAAGTTCGAGTTCTGTCTCTGACGGAAAAGCATATTCCGTAATGCCGACATGGGGAAAGGCATGTTCCGACCCCGCTTGTTTTTCGGTCCTGAGGTGCTTCAGCATGGCAGATGCGACCTTTATAAACGCATCGCGACGCAATCCATTGGCAGCGAGCGCAATCGCCCGCCCCACAAGTACTGCGACAGGCAGGATCTCTATGCCAGTAGCTCGCAGTCCCATTCCGGCCGCTACAAGTGGCGTGGTACCTATGCCCGAAAACGGGTCCAAGACCGATGAAGGCTGAATTTCTCCAATCAGGCTTTCGACTAGGCTAGTTGAGAAGCCCTCCTTGTATTTCATCCATCGAAATCCAGGAGCATCGCGGTTCCCGCGGTACGAAATTATGTTGGACGTAATCGATGGATTAACGGATAAACGTCCTTCAAAGCGTTTATATAAGCAAATACGTTCCCGCATTTTGAAATCCCGGGAAGATATGCGTGAAATTGAGGAAATACACACCAATTTGTAACCGTAACATTCTGTACGGACCTTGCACTACGACGCATCGATTTGGAAGAACTGTGAAGAGTACAGGCGATCCTTTGGCGCAACGACTAGGGTCGTTGGTTTTAGTATCAAACCACCTACCTGCGAATATAGAGTAAGGCAACTTCCACACTGAGTTAATCTTCGTATATTGGCCGGAAAGGACAAGATGAGGTGGAGAACCGATGTTGGAGGCAAGGACACTCAGGGTCTTTGGTTGTGGCGGTCTCACACGCGACCTTCAGGAACAAGAGGCCGGTTCCCGGTCTGTCGGCACGTGCGAAGCGTTACCGGTTAACCGCTCGGTATAATGATCCAATCGGGCATTGGGATTGCGATCCAAAGTGCAAAGTAGCAGAATGGACTTGGGGGGCGAATCTCGCACGAACTTCCTGATGACCGAGCAACCGCCGTTGAATAACGTGAAACAGGCATTCATCTTTCATCTTAGTAAATTATGCCTGTTTTTCCTTTAGTCGATCCTCCTAGTTGTCAATCTGCACTTGAAGAGAACAAAGTCTATACCGCAATTCTTGTATTACGACTTCATTATCGTTCAAGTTGGGCTAGAATGGGGTGTCTTTTGGAGAGCCATACCCGTACGATTTCGTGTACACGATCTATGTTGAGTGGGGAGTCCCGGAATCTGTATTCAAGTGCCTTCATTTGCGCGTCGAGTTCCTCACTCTTGCACAGTTATTCTATCTGGATGGCTGTTCAGCGAAATGTCAGCATCCGAGTTTCAACCGCTTGAGCTTGCATCCGATTTCGGCAGTCGGTCAGAACTCAGTTGTGAATCGTCTTGCTCCGGATGCTCCAAGCGTTCCATGGTCTGCAGTTGCATCAACTGTGGGGTAGGTTTTTCATGCTTCTCATGCGTTGTCCGATGTGTCGGGTCCGCCGGCATGATTGTTACTCTCCTATGCGCGTATGTGGCAACGAGATTTACGTAATTGTATAACTTGGGTCGAATCAATACATCAAAGCACCTCGATGTATATTTCTAACCGGAAAGCCCGGGATCCAATCTCCGCAGAATAATTCCATCGAATTAGACCAATCGCCTAGCCATTCTGATATTTCTCGATTATCGATGCTCTTGGACCCATAAGGGATAATCCCATCAGAAAGACGCAATCGCGAGGTTTGCCGGACCTTTCCCAGAATTGAGAATTGTCGACGGGCATCTTAATACCAGTGCCTACATCCTTTATCCAAGGTCGCCCATATCGTCCAATTTCAATGATCCCCCTCTTTTGTATTTCGTGTCCGGACTCGTCCCTAAGATAATCCCGAATTCGCGTTGACGCTCGAGAGTTCATACGTCGACGCACTTCCATGAATGACTCCATTGCTAACCTATATTGAGTGTCGTAGAGTTCCACTACGCCTTTAAGGAAGACTATCCATATATTCATGTTCTCTGTCTCTCGCTGGAGATATCCGATAAACTCACTAGCAACATCCCGACTGCGAGCCCGAAATAGAAATCCTTCGAGAATCTGAAGCATCAACTGAATTAGCATCTCGTCGCCCGGGAAGTCCTTAACGCCACGCTTGATCACTTCAATTGCTTCGTCAACATTTCCCACACGAACAAGACAAGCTGCCCAAAGATGATATAAGGACCCGTATCCTAAGGTTTCTTTTTCGTCCAAAGCGCACAGTCGATGGAGCACTTCACTGGTATCTCCGGCCACGTCGGATAGTTCTGCCTCGCAACCTCTCAAAATGTCGTGGTCGTCTTCCCTTACAAGAAGTAGGCCACTACGAATGATCGATTCTGCTTCAGAAATCAGCGCGAATTTCTGGACCTGATCTTTTTCATTTCTAGCGAGGTTTATAGCCAACCTAGCCTCCGAGACGTATCCGTATTGTGAAATTGGATCGATTTCTTGGACCTGCCGGAAATAATACCTGGCTTCCTGGATCAACGAGTCATGTAATAGAGGGTCGATTTTCTCTTTCACGCGCCTCGCGCGGCGCTGAGCACAGACGCCAAGTTGGTGAAGTATGTGACTGTCTCTTGGGTTGATGCTTTTCCCCCATTCCAAAATCTCCCTCGCTCTTTCGTAGTTCCCTGCGTTGTTTTCGTGGCGCCCAAATTGAAGAATTAGAGCCCGATCATCGGGAAAGAGATCCAACGCACGATCGAAGAATTCTTCCAAATACTGTTCCTCGCGAATCTCTCGTCTAACGCTTTCGGTCGTCAATAGTGTAAGAACAAATGATCGGTCTTCAGCTGACGCCGCTAACTCCGCGAAAATCCGCCGATACATCCTCACTCTGTCTTCAAATTTTGGCACAGTGGCGTCGATTATCGTCCTTGCGATCAAAGGATGCCTACTCCGGAACCTTAGTCTGCCGGATGTGGCGTCAAGGTCTTGTATAATTACAAGCTCAGACTCTTCGCGAATAACTTGATCAACGAAAATATCCCAATTGTTGGTGCTAACCGAATTGAGCAGATAATCCGGAATCGAAATGCGATGTTGGTGTAGTAGAGCGACAAATTGATATGCCTTTTGGGCTCTATGCGACAAATTCCCGTATTCACCGAGTACAATAGCCTTGAATTTGCCGCTTTGCACGATTTGCAGTAGCGCCGCCACTAGATGACCGTCGCATTCATTTACAATATTCGAGACTTCCCGCTGGCGTATCTTCGCGTCCGTGGTCAACAGTTTCGCTTCGGTCAATTTTTCTATCAAGCTAGCGGCCTCAATTTCCGAGAGGCGATCCTGGAGATCAAACACCTCGATATCTTGGCTGCCCATCTTAGCTTTGCATTCGTTCCAAACTGCCTTTTGGCATGATAGCAACAGTGTGGCGTTTACGCGTGCGACTGTCAATGCTTGACGAAGATCCTTTGTCGCTCGAAGCCAACTTCGCACTTCAATTCCATCAAAAACGAAGAGCACCGGTGCTTGAATCCTGTCCGCAAAGTTTACAATTTCATCGATATTCCATTGCTCTGGATTCTTCAGCCGACATGAAATCGCCAGCCGCTGATCTGCGATATCGTAAGCAACTCTTGCAGCAAGAGTGCTCTTCCCAGCGCCGCCCGCTCCAAGTACCATCACTATTGGCCTAAGGTAGGCCTCCGTACGCAGTGCCTTTCGGACACTTTCGGTCAGCTCGAATTGTTGATCACGTGTTACATCATTCCGACTCTTCAAGTCATCTAGGGATGGTGGAAAACCTGATAGGAATCTCTTTGGGTTCCTATTAAAGCTGCCTTCGGGTCGGAATATCTCCAATTGCGAGTCTAAAGATACTCTAAGACTCGTAGGAATTGAAGCTGAGCGATCTCCAACAGTCTGTACAGAAGAAATCCTCGAAGTAAGTGCTTTTTTTCTGGCCTCCGTCTCGACAAGCTCCGAAAGACTTTCGCAAAATTGACCAAATGTTCCAGACAGGTGTTTAAAGTTCCGGGATTGGAAATACTCTTCATAACTCGCCGTTAATTCGGGAATTACAAGAAACATCGTTCGGTGGTGATGATACGGAGATTCTTGCTGAATGTCATCCAACAACTCACTCAAGTATTGATCCGCGAACGAATAGCCGATGAACAGAATAGAATGTTCTACCGCTAACATTTTCAATGTCCGCAACATCCGCTGACGTTTCTTGCGAGTATTCCTATAATCTCTCGAAGACAAAACCAATGGATTGCCTTGTCCTATTGACGAAATGCAGCCGTGCAATTTGTACAGGTTGACGGACGAACGATTGTCTAACCGCACTTGATCTTGGAGACCATTTACGACATTGCACCTTTGTAAGGGTGGCTCACCTCGCGAAGTTCGATAAATGTCGTAAGCAATTTCGATTAATCGATCATAGTTAGTGGTGAAAATTGCTTGCCAAACAAAACCCGGTAGAAAAAGATGGGCATTTGACGGTGATGTTTTTTGAAGTGTTTCTACAATTGCTTTGTCGATTTCCTGTCTATCAACTCCGGAAGTCGTTTCTAATACATCTACGAATTCTCGCAAATTATGTGTAGAGATATCGTGCTTTTCGAATCTGTCTGCCAGTAGTGTCGCAAGTTCATTGCCGACGGGGGCACCGGCTTCACGTGCAGCTCCAGCGCCCAAGAAGAGTACGCAGTTCCCGGAACTTATCGTCTCGATCAAATTGTCAGGAAAATCCAAGTTTATCTCCTTGCAAAATAAAGGCGCTCAGTATATCAACTTGAACTTTTTTGCCAACGGAATTTTCTGGATGGTGAACTATGATTTAAAAACACATATGTGTGGATTTGATCAGTAGGGTTGCCAACGTTGAACAGGAATGAACTCGTAACCAATCACGAAATCTTCGTACTCTTGCCACCATGCACCGACGGTTCGGCGCACCATTTGTCTCGTAGAACTCCCAACGGCTCAAGTATCGAGTGAGGCAACCCCAATACTTGGACAAGGAATTTCTCATCAAGTGCAATCCGCGCTTCGTCGCAGAATGCTTCATTTGCAGGCAGGAGCATTAGATTCGCAAACTCGTCGAACAGTGAATCCGATGTGGCGATCTGAGTCGACGAAAGTTGCCTTGCGTCCAAAACCAATAGCGACGGCAGTTGCGTAATGGTCAATCTAGCTCGGCCGGCCTGTTGTCGGTTAGCGTTCCACCAAAACAAGAACAGACCCAATGTCGTATTTGACCAGAGGACGATTGCCGACTCATGATCCAGATTCTTAGCTCGGAAATTTGGCCATGCCGTTCCACCAATTGTCCTGTTTTCGGTTACAGCTGCGGCTAAGCTCTGCGAATTAAGGCGAAAATCTAGATTGAAGTGGAGTCGACTGGCAGTACCCCATACCTCAGCGGCTTTGCCTTCCATTCCGGGCCTGATGTGCCCTTCAGAATCAGGAAACAGAAGCACCTGTCTTTCTCGCGCGGCGTTATGGCGCCACAATGCTGGATAAGTGGGTTGGTGCGATGCGGGATAAATCTCAAATGGACCTCGAAAAGATCTATCGCTGTTGATGCCATTAATGTCACGATGGACTAGACCTCGAGATCCTAATTGACCAAGGGGAATAGTCGACATTTTAAGTGGCAAATTAACAGTTGGTAACCTTAATTTACCGGACACGAGAGCTATGGCGATCTCTGCAAGTTCTAGATCACGTACACCACCGCAGCCTCCGTTTCGCATTTCAGTTCGGAACGTCGTACCGACAACTTGATCACCAACAAAGATTCGAGTAGAGCTTGATCGCGTTTCGTACTCCCGATGCACGTGGCGGGCGATCTCCATTGCTTCTGCTGTCGCAGTTGGCCTTCTGTGTAACGTCACAAACAACGCCTTCGTTCCGCTTGGTCTTGCGTTTAGGGCATGGCTCTTGCGTGCAATCACCAGTACCTCGCCCATACCCGTATCCGCTGAAAACGACTTTTCATTACTCTTCGCCGCGGCGATGGTAACCAACGTTATGTCACGATACCATCTTGCTAGCAGACCACGACCCGCAGCCCATGAATCTCCCTTTAACAAAGAAAGAGGCATTACGAGCGCCAGTATCCCCCCTGCGCGGCACTTCAGGTGCGCGAGGTCCAGGAAATTCGAGGATAAGCCTGCGTTGCCATTACCTGCGGCATCGTGTTCGAATTTTCGTTTCATGCGTCCAAGTTGCTTTGACATCGCGCGTTGCTCGTCATGAGTGGTTGCAAATCCTGCGAACGACGGTACCGGGACATTCGATAGCTCATGATTAGTTGGCCTTGTGAAAGGGGGATTCATTATGACCAGGTCAAGCGATTTATGGGCAAGAGTGAATTCGCCATTTTCCGTATCACGACTCTCCAAGTCTTCGTCTTCGCCCTTGCCACTCGCGACGACGATTCGTGTCCCAAATAGGTCTCTACCAGCCGCGGCAAGGCAGAAATCAAGTGAACCTAGGGAGATCGGGAGAATCGGATTCTCGGTCGCTTTTCCATACGGAAGAGTATGAACTTTGGTCCGCCGAAACGTACGTGTTGGATGTACGGACGAAAGCATCGACGTCGTAAGGTGAGTAGCAGCCGGCATAATATCGGCCGCAACAAGACAATTCTCCATCATCTTTGTATGTAACGTGCTGTCGTCCCCACCTCGGCGGCGATAGCGAGCAAGAACGCTGTGGTACGCTGCCGCGAGGAGCGTGCCGGTACCTGATGCTAAATCACCAATTCGAAGGCGGCATATGTCTATAGCTTTAGACCAATCAATGTTGATTCTTGCAATGGCAAGTTCAGCTAGAAGCGTTGCCGAAACAGGTAGTGTATAGAATGTCGCTAGGAATTTACGGTCGGCAATCAGCCTCTGAAAAGTCCGACCCGATAGATCGTGCGAACGGGTGATCCCGGTGGCGGCAAGTTTACTGGAAACTTCGGCCAACTCGTCGAGAATCTCGGATGCCAGACCATTTGGTACGACCAACATAACTTGCCTGGCAATGTGGAATATAGGCCAATAATTAATCTCATGAAGGATCCGTTCCCATTCTCTAAGTACGGTCGCTTTTGGCAAGTTACCGTCTGACAGACGCAGTTCGTCCACAGTCTTCACGCCGTGTGTACCAGCGATTGTGGTATGAAACGTTATAGCGTTTGTCACAATTGCCATCGCCATCCGCCAAGTCTGCTCACCTTCTGATTGATGTAGGTATTGCGCGATCCGCTGTCTTACTTGAAGTCGATCACTGGTCCCTTGTTCAAAGCGTCCGGCGCAAGTTCGGATCCCCTGTTCGAGAGTCTCTAGACTGGTTGTCACTGCACGCTCCGATACCGCTGCAATTTCAGCCAGTTGTGCGAGGTCGTCTACATTACCACTTAACCAACCCGATGGTGGCCACCTATCAATGCCGCCCGATGACAATCGCAGAGAATACAGACAATACTCAAGAGTCGATGCCTCGATAGCTTCGTTAAGTTTAGATTGGTTAACCTCCCTTAGACTGTCCGGTACACGAACTGCAATTGTCTGTTCAATCGTCTTTCCCGTATTTTGGGTAGTGTTTCCGAGACGGCTGCGGGCTTCAAATTCGACCTGATTACCCGGAAAAAACTCGGTTTCGATGATGACGGCGGCACCGCATGGGTCATCCACAAAGATATCTGGTTTGCCGCCCTCGCATAGAATGTCTAGTTGCTCAGCACCTAGTAACTCTCCAGTGTTTTGCCAACGTGCGTTCCTTCCGCGCAATACTTCGGCCAATGCTCGATTAATGGTTGGTTCGTCGTTACGAGGCATCTGGATAGCTCTCCGTTTTTCAATTCCTCGGAAATGAGATTCTCTCGTTAGAGTCATCCACAAGGCAATCTAGAAGCGGTTTCTGGGTCGGAATCTTAGTCAAAATAACAATAATTCAGGCGGTCGCCAACACTTGAATTATCTCCGAAATGTGTCCATTAATCGTATAAGAATCTCCCAATTTCGATGTACACGGTTCTCGCATCAGTTAGTAAACGGGAGAACCATGCCACGCAGTCGTCACCGCAACCTCATTGTGTAATCGCTTGATGTCCGTGAACACGGGCGAAACGGTTGGAGCGTGCGTTGTCCGACAAAGTCGTGGACGGAAGGATCGAACCGTACTTCGCGCAGCACACGCTGGATTTCGACGAGGCGGAGGTGAACTGGATATTCCATAGTGACAGGGGCGTGATCGATGAGATCGGACTTCAGGCAATTGAGGAAGGTGGCGACTTTTGCGCAATGGCACGGGAGTTCTCACAGGATGAGCGCACCCGCCTTGCCGGCGGGTATCTGGGCAGGGTGCGGCGAGAACAGTTACCCAAAGGCATTGCCGCCCGCCTGTTTGCCGGCTCTCCAGGTGAGTTATTCGGACCGGAGAAAGCGCCGGGCGGTTTCGCGTTGTATATGCTGCAACGGAACTTTCCGGCAATCCTTGACGAACGCGTTTCAAACGAAATTCGCGACATTTTATTCAGCCAGTGGCTGCAGAGAGAGTTTCAACGGGCGGAAGTTCATTACCCGATCTGGGAATCCGTGAAGGAGAGCCGGGAGTAGATACGAGGCGTGGCACAGTGGCGGGTTCCTTCGCCAATGAAGACAGTTCAGTCGTCGAGGCGTGAACACAATTCTCCTGATGTGGCTTGGTTGCATCAGGACGTTGATACCGTATTTCGACGTGAGCGACGTACGCATCCTCGCCGCTCTCAGATGGACCCGTTACTGTAGAAAAGCAAATTAGCCCTTGTCATTCACAAGAGCGGAAACTATATTCCGGTTGTCACCACTCGGGCAGTACCCGTATGTCGGGTAGCCTACCGAATAAAACAGCCGACACAAAGGGACAAGGGTAGCTCCCATGTCCTCGGCGAATACGTAGGACCTTCCCGCATCCTCAAAGCTGCGTGAGTGGTGACTCTGCCCGGCACCCTTTAACCGGGGTGCCGCTAAGTAGCTCATCACGGATTAAGCGGGGGATGGAGCGGGATTTTTTTTGGTCTACCCTGTTGGTCCGCACCAAAATCCATCACGTGTCAGCGCTATTCATCGCCGTGTCAGGTATTTGTCTTCGGCGCGCGACGCCTCGGTCATTCGGCCGGCGCCAGGGGTTGCAGAATGCGCCATTCGATGCAAAATGCATCGCATTTTAACGCGCGCGTTCCAGCTACCAAAAAAAGCCCGCAGACACGGGTTTCATCTCTCGTCCGCGCCGGCGTACCGGCATCTTCCTTGAAGCGTCGAGACGCATATCGCTACACATCCGCTTCTCTTCAAAGTGCCGCACCATCTTTAATAAATACTTTATATACATCAAGTTATTCGCTTGTTCAAATCTGGCTTGCATTTTGCAGTTCGAAAAGGACTGCTCGACACTTTTACAGTACATCGAATGCGACTGCTGCATGGCGTTCGTCAGAGCCGCAAACGCACGGACTTCCACCGTCAGTGCTTCTATGCACGGTCGTTGGATCCACGTTCATCAGATCGCCCAAAAGGGAGGGATTACATGGCGTATCCGAATTTGAAGCAATCCGTCTGGCTGGTGGCCCTATTACTGCTGATCCTGTTCGGATTGTTGGTGCTCCTTGCCATTTCGGGCACATTACTCGACTATGATCTAGCGTCCAATTCGTACGTGCAGACCCTAACGATATTGGTCAGTTTCGTTCTCGTGATTGTTTACGCCCGGCGCCGAGCTGACCGGCTCTGGTCCGACATCCTTCTCTTTAATACGGTACCGTGGAAACTCTACCCGTCGCTTACGGTGGCCACTGTTGGTTTGTCGATCACCATATCCATTTTGGAACGCGGTGTACATTACCTGATTCCAATGCCTGAATGGATGATGGAGATATTCCGGGATCTGGTTTGGAAGGAAACGCCTTACGCTTTCGCCTTTTATAACCTGGCGGTCCAGCCTCCACTTATCGAAGAAGTGTTGTTCAGGGGCGTCATTCTGATTGGGCTGTTGGCCAACCAGCGCCGAAGCCTCGCCGTTTTTTGGTCCGCACTGCTTTTCGCTCTATTCCATCTGAACCCGTGGCAATTTCCGGCTGCGTTTGTATTGGGGTCTGTGTTTGCGTTCTGGGTGATTCAAACGGGTTCCCTGTTGCCCGCCATCGCGGGGCACGCGATCAACAATTTCCTGGCATTGACGATTGCGCGATACGAGATATTCGGGCCGATGGATGATTTCAATAACCTGGTGTCCTTTCCGTGGTGGCTGAACGCGTGTGGCATCGTCCTGGCCATAATCGGATTGTGGTGGTTCAATCAGATCGCAAAACGTGAAGGGACACCGCTGGATCCACCGGCTGAACCGGAACCGGTCGTAACGGCGGCGGCCGAGAAATCTGTCTGACGGCGCTACACGCGGGGCGACACTCGCCGTGGATCAGGATCATTCGAGTTGCAGGTATCCCCCGGTACAGATCGGAGAGAATACATGGCGTATCCGAATCTGAAGCAGTCCGTCTGGCTGATTTTCTTGTTTGTGGTCGCAACCGGCATATTGGGAATGGTGCTTCATTTCCTCGGCGCCGCCTCGGACAATGAAACACGAATCTTCGAATACCTGGGATGGATTCTAAGCCTCCCCATTTTCGCTCTCCTTGTGTTATATGCACAGCGTCGATCCGGTCGGCCCTGGTCAGACGTCCTGCTTTTAAGGACAGTGCCGTGGAGAATATACCTCCCACTTACTGTCTCGATCCTGGGATTCGGCATTGTCATATCCAACGTTACAACCTTCGTCCAATATCTGATTCCAGTTCCCAAAGTATACCTCGACATATTCCTCGATCTAATGGGGAGCAAAACACCTCTTGGTCTCGCGTTTTATGTTCTCGCGATTCAAGCGCCACTGACTGAGGAGGTCCTCTGCAGAGGCGTTATTCTGGGCGGGTTGTTAGGTCACGGTACCCGGTGGCGTGCCATTGTGTGGTCTGCGGTGCTGTTCGGCGTATTGCATATGAATCCCTGGCAATTCACGGGAGCCCTGATACTGGGGCTTGTTCTTGCCTGGTGGGTCGTACAGACAGGTTCGTTGCTGCCCGCGTTGTTCGGTCACGCGCTGAACAATTTTCTGTCGTTGATTTCGGTGCGTATGGAGCTATTCCGTCCTATCGAGGATTGGGGAGTTGTGGAGTTTCTTCCGTGGTGGCTGTTTGCGAGCGGTATCGCACTGGCCGTCATCGGGCTGCGATGGTTTCATCAGATGGCAAAGCGCGAAGGGACACCGCTCGAACCCCCGGCCGGTCCCGAGCAAGCCGCGACGCCGGCTGAAGAGGAGCCAGCCTGATGGCGAAAATTGAACGAGAGTTCCCACCAGAGCCATCGTATACGATTCTGCACCGTAGAAGAGATGACGGCTGAGGAGATATGTTGTTCGCTACCCATCAATCCCTTCGCGTCGCTGTCGGCATCTTTCCGTATTCCAGCATCGTAATTTCGAAGTCAACGAATGTGTTGCAGGATGCAACGGCAAATGGGTATTATGGAGGGAATTGCGATATTGATTCACTGACGTTGGGGAAATACAATACTTGGAGCCCGGAAGGTCAGATCCGATCCGACAGTACGCTCGCCCCATGCGAAATCAGTTCCTCCATATCGTTTCATCCTGCCTGCGCGCGCCGGCAAACGAGCGAATCTGAGATGATTCCTCGCAAGAGACTCGATATCGGCTGGCGCGACCTCCTTTTCGGCATGAGCCAGTGCCTCTCGGGCGACAGGCGAGCGAAAAGCCATGCCGCGTGCCGGGAAACCACGGGCGACCCCGACGAAGCCCTCTTTTTTCTTTCCCTTCGCAGCGGCTTCGATGCCTGTCTCCAGGCAGCCGGGTTTCCCCGCGGTTCACAAATCCTGGTGTCCGCCATCACCATTCCCGATATACTCGAAATCATCCGTAGCCACGGACTCGTGCCCGTTCCGGTCGATCTGGATCCACGGACGCTCGAGCCCGATCCGGAAAGCCTCCGCAGCGGGCTGACGCCGGGAACCGTCGCGCTGCTGGCGACTCATTTGTTCGGCGCCCGCATCCCAATGGATTCCCTTGTTCGTTTCGCCAGAATGCACGGCCTGGTGCTGTTTGAAGACTGCGCCCAGGCGTATTGGGGTGACGGCTTCACGGGTCATCCTGACAGCGACGTGCGCATGTTCAGTTTCGGGCCGATCAAGTACTATACCGCGTTGGGCGGCGGCCTTCTCTTCGTGGGCGATCCCGTCCTTCGTGACAAAGTCAGACGGCAGCAATGCAGTTATCCGGTGCAGAGCAAGGGGTGGTTCTTCCTGCGCCTGGTAAAATACGGCGTCGTTCTCCTGCTCAACAGGCCGGGGCCGTATACCCTTCTCTGCGCCGCGTGCCGCCTGTTGGGCAGATCGCACGATGCCGTGGGATACCGCGCTACACGCGGGTTCAGGGGAATGGAACTGCTCAGGAAGATCCGCCGTCAACCCTGCGGCGCCCTCTTGCGTCTGTTGTCCAGGCGCTTGCATTCAAATGCCCTCAAGCCCAGGGGCTGCCGGCAGGAAGCCATGGCATTCCATCGCAGCGTATCGGACCTCTCCTACCCGGGCCGGCGCGCGAAACACTCTTACTGGCTCTTCGCCGTCAGGGTCGGCAACGCCGCGGATCTGTGCCGGCGGCTCTGGGATGCCGGCCTCGACGCACATCTGTGGCCACCGTCGCTATGCGTGGTCGATCCGGACCGGAATCTGCCGGACCAGGCGCCAACATCTGCAATGGCGCTTCGGTCGCAGCTCCTGTTCCTTCCCGTATACCCCCAGGTAGGGCGGGTCCGCCTCGGACACCTGAGCCGCATCGTGCGTCGATGGGCGCGACCGTATGAATGAGGTGCCTGGCTGCGGGCTGATCCACCGCGCAGAAGGACGACTTGAAGCGTGCGATGCACACCATTGTATCGAAGACATTGATTGTCGCGGTGATTGGATCGGACCGTCACGCGGCCGGCGCACGGATTCCGGGTCATGCCCTGGAAGCGGCGGGATACAATGTCGTGCCGCTTTCCGCCTTTTCTCCGCCCGCTGATTTCGTCAACGCGGCTGTGGAAACCAATGCCGACGGTATCCTGGTTTACTCTCTGCACGGACACGGAGAACCTGAGTGCCGCGGCTTTCGCGAGATCTGCGTTGAAGCGGGTATCGGAGAGATCCTGGCCTATTTCATCGGTATTCCGGACGATTGCGCAGATGACTGGCGCGCCGAGGAAAAGCGATTTCTGACGATGGGATTCGACAGGGCCTTTCCTTCAGGTACAGGTGCGAACGATATCGCCTCCGCGCTCGAGTGCGACTTCCTGGCGCGTGCCGGCGGAATTCCCCGGGACCATCCATGAGCGGGCCCGTTGCACTGCTTATCGATTTCGGAAGTACCTTTACGAAGCTGAGGGCCGTCGACCTCACCCGGGGTCGGCTTCTCGCGGCCAGCCAGGCGCCTTCCTCGGTTGAGACCGACGTCGGGCTGGGATATGCCGAAGCACTGGACGTTCTGCACCGTCGTCTGGGCGACCAGACGCGTTTCCGCTATAGATTGGCCTGCAGCAGCGCTGCCGGCGGCCTCCGCCTGGTTGCCATCGGCCTGGTTCGCGAATTGACCGCCGAGGCGGCCCGCCGGACGGCACTGGGCGCGGGGGCCAAGTTGGTCGACACATTTGCGTGTGAACTGACCCGCGCAGACGCCGATCGGATCGCGCGCCACGATCCGGATATCATCCTGCTTACGGGCGGTACGGACGACGGCAACAGCGAGGCAATCATTGCAAACGCGCGGACACTGTCAGATATTCCGATTCGCTGTCCGGTCGTGGTCGCGGGTAACCGTTCCGCTTCCGCCGCGATAGGCGACGTACTCACGGACGCCGGAATACCCGTTGTGGTCACCGAAAACGTAATGCCGTCATACTGCGTGCTGAACGTCGAACCGGCCCGGGATGAGATCCGGCGCATCTTCATCGATCGAATCGTCCAGGTAAAGGGGATCGATCGCGCCAGCGGGATGTTCGATCTGGTTCTGATGCCCACGCCTGCCGCCGTCCTGGACGGTGCGCGGCTTTTGGCGGACGGTGACGGCCGACGACCGGGGGTAGGAACGCTGGTGGCGGTTGACGTGGGCGGCGCGACGACCGATGTCCACTCCATTTGCACAGGCGAATCTACCCTGGGCAGCGTTTCGGCCGACCCCTTGCCCGAACCCCGCGCCAAGTGCACGGTCGAGGGGGACCTGGGAATGCGACGCAATGCGAAATCGGTATTGGACGCCGCGGGTCTGGAGGCGGTCGCCTCCGACGCCGGGCTGACTGCCGTCCGGGTTGAATCAATCGTCCGCGACGTTGACGGGCGCGCTTCGCGGTTGCAGGTCGATAACGAAGGCAGAAAGGTCGACCACGCCCTTGCCCGCGCCGCGGTACGCGTCGCCGTTGCCCGGCATACGGGTACGGTCGAAGCCGTCCGAACAGTTAGCGGGCCGGTCGTCGTACAGCGCGGCAAAGACCTGTCCGACGTCAACGCCGTCGTGGGAACGGGAGGCGCACTGACCGTGTCGGAACAGCCGGAAGAAATCCTCGAGATGGCCCTCGCGGATTCCGCTGATCCATTCTCGCTGAATCCCGGAAAGCCGCGATTGATGCTGGATCGAGAACACGTTCTATTCGCCTGCGGGCTCCTTGCCGCGGTCGATCCGGAAGCTGCGCTTACGCTCGCGCTTGCACAGATCCGGCCCATTGCCCGCGTCACCGCTTCCCCCGGGACCATAGTCCCTGCGGAATACCTGCCGACCCACAGTACCTAAGGGTCCGTCATCTCCGGCGTCTCCCGTTCCGACCCGCGGATTTCCAGATCTCAAATAGGAAGCTCGCACCCGGCCCTCCGACCAGGACGTCGCGAAAGGACGTCAAAAACCGGTTTTTCTCCCCCAATCGGGTTGTTATATTCGGTCGCATCGAACAATCCTGCCTGCCCGGTCCAACCGCTCCCGAATCCTTCACGGAATTCAACGGAGGCAATCCCATGTCTGGTTCCAGTACCGAAGCAATGGGAAACGGTTTTTACCATCACGGTGTCGCCACGCCCGTCAGCAACCATCGCGGCACGGCCGTTACCGTGGACGCCGAGGGTCGCAACGTTGTCCTGATCTGGCTTTACGACAACCGGGGCGGATATGCGTTACTGATGATCGACGCGGAAACCGGTGAGGCCGACGAATTCCCAATGCCTTATCCGCCGGGCGGCGACGGTCCGTTCGCCGCCATCCTGTCCAGCCGCAACAGGTATTACACGCACTTCAACAGCCACTTTGTCGAATTCGACCCCGAGAAGCGCGCGTTCACCTTCTTCCACAAGACCGTGCCGCAGATGGCCATGAGCATGACCGAGGACGACGACGGCCGCATCTGGTCGGGAACGTATCCGAACAGCGCGGTGGCATCATATAACCCCCGTACCGGCGAATTCCGCGACTACGGAAACCTCTACGACCAGAACTGGCGTCAATACCCACGGGCGATCGCCGCTGACGAAACCGGGTGGGTTTTCTTCGGCATCGGCAGCACGGCCAGTCAGATAATTTCACTTGATCCGGAAACGGGAAGGGCGGAACCGCTTCTTGCAGAACGCGAACGAACCCAGGCCCACGCAGCCGTGTACCGTGACCTGAACGGGAGGGTTTACGGGCATACCAGCGGTGGTTCCGAGGATGGATGGATGGAACTTTACCGCGGTACACGTACGGATATCGGCAGGATTGACAACAGACGTGAAAAACCGATCATTGCCGGCAGCCAGGGTCTGTTCCACGCCGATTTTCCCGACGGTAAACGAATGGTCGCTTGCAGCCTGGTCGAGCGTACCCTTGCCGTTGAAGACCCCGGTACCGGCGAGACCCGCGAAGTCTCGTTCGACTACACCAGCGAAGGCGCCCACATCATGGGCGTGGCCACGGCTCCGGACAACACCATCTGCGGAGGCACCGCGTTCCCCATGCACTTTTTCAGCTTCAATCCGGAGACCGACAGTTGGATCAACCGTCCGGCGCTGGGGCAGTGGAATACCGTCGCCAGAGAAGGCGACATGTTCTTTATCGGCGCATATACGCACGGTCTGCTGGAGGAATGGGATCCGGCCGAGCCATGGGTACACACCGAGCGGGACAAGGCTGGCTGCAACCCGGAATTGCTATACGAGTGCCACGAGGTCATCAACCGCCCTCACATGCTGCTTGCGCATCCGAACGGAAGAACCCTGGTGCTGGCCGGTACTCCTGGTTACGGGCTAACCGGCGGCGGCCTGCTGTTCTGGGACAGACAGACCCGTGAGCACGCGCTGCTCGAACATACAGATATCCTGCCCGACCAATCCACCATGAGCCTGGTTCCCCTCGCCGGAGACAAGCTCTTGGGGGGCACCACGACCAGCGCCGGTACGGGTGGTGAACAGAAAGCCGACGAAGCTGAACTCTATATTATGGACATGGAAACACGGCAGCTCGATTGGCACGAGGCGGTCTTCCGAGGGGTTCAGGGGTATACGGATATGTACTCGGGGCCGAGCGGCACGGTCTACGGCATCGCGGACCGCAGGCGCTTTTTCGTCTTCGATCCCGTAGACAGAAAGGTGATTCACCAGCGCGAACTCGAGTCCGAGTTCGGGCCCACGACGTCGCAGCAGGGCCCAAGGGTTTTTGTTACCGCGCCTGACGGCGCTATTTTCATCCTCTTCACGAGGGGTGTCGCCATCGTGGAACCCGATACACACGAAATACGGATGCTGGCTGAATCGCCCGTACCCGTCGGACCGGGAGGTGACATCCTGGACGGCCGAATCTACTTTGGCAGCGGGTCCCACCTTTACAGCTACCGGGTTGCCGAATAATGCGTTTCGCAGACGCCGGGCGCCAACCGTCCGGCGCTGGAGCGCCTGCGTTGGCGTCCGGGAATTGGCGGGCATAAATACAGCCGGCGATACAGGATGTCTCGCCGGCTGATCGATGAGAAATATCCGGGGTATGAATCTGACTGTACGACAACATCAAGCAGCCCAGATACGTAATTTTCGGCTAGCCTGGCTCGGCTTCCAGGAATCCCGGCATCACTTCGTTTACCGTAATCTGGTCCAGTGTCTGCCGTTTTCTGATCAGATGCAGCGTGCCGTCCGGTGCCTTCAGCACCTCGGCGGCCTCCGGGAATGAATTATAGTTCTTGGACGCCATGCCGGAACAGTACGCGCCTGACCCGCCCACCGCCAGCAGGTCGCCCTCCCTCGCCTCGCCAAGAAACCGGGGCTGCAGTCCATCCGGATCTCCTGGCGCCGGTGTCAGCACGTCCCCGCTCTCACAGCAGTGGCCGGCAATCAGATATTCCTTCAGATGGCGCGTCTCCGGCTGTGCGGGCACGGTCACGATGGGGTGCTGCGCACCGTAAAGGCTGATGCGCAACAGCTCGGTCATTCCCGCGTCTACTTTAAGGAAGTCGTACCCGTTCTTGCCGGTATCGGCACAATCGATAACCGAACAGATCAGAGCTCCCGCATTGGCCACCAGAAAGGTGCCCGGTTCGACCTCCAGCCGAAGTCCCCGCCCCTGCTCGTTCCGAAAAGCCCGGAACGCTTCTATAACGTGCATTCCGATCCGCTTCAGGTCGGTAGACGCCTCCCCGGGCATCCGCCCTACCTTGAATCCGCCTCCAAGGCTTAGCACCTCCACTTCCGGCAGTTGGGCAGCGATTCGAAGGGAAATCATCGCGCAGTGTTCCCAGACCTCGGGATCGCTACCCGAACCGATGTGGGTATGCATACTCGAAATCTTCAGGTTGCACGTGCTGGCAATGGCCAGCACCTCGTCGAGATATTCATGCCAGATCCCGAAACTGGCGGATGGGCCACCCACATTGGTCCGCTTGCTGTGCCCCGAACCAAGACCGGGGTTGATTCGTACGGTTACCGTGCGGCCCGGAAACAGTTCTCCGTAGTGCCTCAGCTGCTGCAACGAACAGGCATTGAATTTCACACCCTGTTTTACCAGGCTTTCCAGATTTCGTGGCGTACGCTGAGCCGTGAGCTGAATTTGATCCGGAGATACGCCGGCCACTATGGCGCGCTCCACTTCGTATCCGCTGCTGGCATCAATGTGCAGCCCGGCCCGGTTCAGGATTCTCAAGACCGCCGCCGTTGGTAAGGCCTTCATCGCGTATCTGGCGGTCAATCCGTACGCGTTCGGAAAGTCCAGGACCTCTCTGGCGCGGGCCTCCAACGTCTCCTGGTCATAAACGAAAACAGGCGTGCCGAACCGGCGCCGGATCTCCCGGACAATCTCCTCGGTCAGGAACGCAAGCTGTTCCATCGTCCCTCCATGGGGTTGAAGTTTTCAGAATTCGGCTTGACTCACTATCCGAAAAACGGAATATTCATTTGCGGTCTGTCCCGGAAACGGGTTGCCAGCATTCGACCGTCGAGTCGCTCGGCTCGCATCGTTCAACAGGCTCAATGTAAATAACAACGCGAGACGGGATGAGGGGCCCCCAGAATGGTGAAGTATTTTCGGGACAGGACACGAGGCTGGCAGCGCTGTCTGTTTTCTGTACAAGACAAAAGCCGTGCGCCAGAAACACAGCAGCGCGCGGCCCGAATTTTCGTAGCCCGCCGTCCGGCTTCAACGTTGGTGCGGAAGGGGGGACTCGAACCCCCACGGGCAATGCCCACCAGATCCTAAATCTGACGTGTCTGCCAATTCCACCACTTCCGCAATAATCGAAATGAGTTGAAAGTTCACGCGCCTTTTACCTGCAGATCGGATGCGACTCCCGCAGCGCTGCAGGCACAACGCCTAAAATAACGCGAAATATGCCGAAAAGTCAACTTCAAATGTCTTTTGCAAAACGGGGGAGCGTGCCGGTGAGGCGCGGCTTGAATCGAATTTACGGGGCCAGTCCTTCGCGGCGGGAAACCGAACGTCCGTCGTTCCTGCGGTCGATTCGGGGTTGCTGTTTTCTGTGCCATATCTTGCGTCCATGCCTGGAAACAGACGGCGGCGCCAGAATATGAACTCGCCAAAGCCAAAGCAGGCGACTGCGATCTGGAAGGCTTTCCGCCGCATCTGCGGCCCGCCTGTTTTCCTGTTGCTGCTTCCGGTCAATGCGGCCTTTGCGCAAATGGAGCCCGGTCCGCATACCGTACGCCGTGAGACGTCGGCGCCGGACTCCCTGATCTATGAATATTCGGCCGACCGGGTCGAGGACGACATCGCGGCGGGCCGCGTCGTCTTCACGGGAAACGTCATCCTGAAATACAAGGTCGTGGAACTGCGCGCTGGACGTGTTGTCCTCCATCGGGAGGCAAAGCGCCTGGAGGCCGAGGCGCTGCCGGATTCCACCGGGAGCAAGACCGTTGGAATGCCCGAGTTTGTCCGGGGCAGCGAGCGATTCACCGGCTCGTCGATGGTCTACAACCTGGAAACCGGTCGCGGCCGCGTGAAGGGCGGCCGTGCGCGTCACGGGAGGCGTTATTACAGGGGCGACCAGATCCTCCTGGATCGGCAGCGGGAACTTCACGCCCGTACGATATCCATGTCCTCGTGCGACAGGGACCATACCCATTACGACTTTCTGTGCCGCGACCTGAAGGTGATTCAGGATGACAAGGCCATCGCCCGCTCCGTTACGTTTCGCCTGGGTCCAGTCCCGGTGTTGTGGCTTCCGTTCTACGTGTTTCCGCTGACGCAGGGCAGGCGCTCCGGCATACTGACACCCCGGATCGGCAGCAACAGCCGTGATGGCGTCAACGTCAGCAATATCGGGTATTATTGGGCACCCAACGACTACTGGGACGCCACGTTGAAGACGGCTCTTCGGGAACGCAACGGTTTTCTCGTTGACGCGGGTATCGACTACGCGGTGCGAAGACGACTCAGCGGATATATGAACCTGTCCTTTGAACGCGGGCGGCAGCCCTCGGGTGATTCCCGCCGAGACTGGCGTTTGAACTTCCACCATCAGCACCGGCTGAACCCGACCCTCAACATGAGGGCGCGGGGGGACTTCACGAACAGCTCCAACTTCGACCTTCACAATTCCAGCAACCTCTACATGTACCTGAACCGGCAGCTCCGATCGTCTTTCTCCATGGACAAGCGCTGGACGGAAGCCAGGCGAAGCATGGATATCAACCTCAATTACTACCGGGATCTGGATCAAAACCAGAACCGGTTTCAGGGTTTCCCACGTCTCTCTTTCCGACAAGGCAGGCGGCGCATTTTCGGTCAGCCCGTATCAACCCGGGACGCCCTCTGGTACCACGCCTTCTATTACGACGTTTCCGGCGGCCTGACGAACGCCTTCACGCGCAACGAGGACCGGGCCGACAACACGCACAATCTGTCGCTGAACTCCCGGCTGGGGGTCAACAGCCAGCACAAACCCTTCGGCTGGCTGGATCTCACCCACCGACTCAGCGTCAGTCAGACCTCCTCGCGCCCCAGCGCGGATACACGGACGCGCAGGGAGTCCTACAACGCCAGCCTCGCCGCCGGCACCTCGCTCTATGGTATCTTCAAGCCTCAAATCGGACGGCTGAGAGGTATCCGCCACCGGTTTCAGCCCCAGATCAACTTCAGGTACTACCATACCGCACGGGTCGATGGCGCGACCCTGGGCTTCCACGGGCGTCGTGACTGGAATGACCCCAGGCGCACCCTCAACATGCGGCTCAACAATTCCGTTGAAATCAAGACCGAGGTGGACGGCAAAGTACGGCGATCCACTTTCGCAACGGCCAGTTTCTCCAGTGGATACGACTTCGACGCCAACCCGCAGCGACGATGGCGCGACCTGCGGACCTCCGCCTCGATAAAGCCGGTCCGGCGGATCGACGTTCGTCTCAATATGTCGCACACGTTCTACGACGCATCGGGACGTCTATACCTGTATCACCCGCGACTCCGCAGCCTCAGCGTCAACACCAGCCTTCGCTTCAGCGGGCGAACCGATCGGGAGTCGGATCCAACGCGATACGACAGATCCATGCTTCCCATGTCGGGAACAGGGTTTAACTTTGAAGACGACATTTACCGTGACTTCGGAGACACAACGCAGCCGTGGCATTTCAACGTGGGACATTATTTCAGCTATCGGGAGTCTTTCGCCGCGGGTTTCGGATCATCGAAGCGCTCGTGGGTGAAGGCGGACCTGGCATTGAATCCAACGCGCGCCTGGCGCTTTAATTATTCCGTCAACTTCGATCTGATAGACACCGAGCTTGTTTCCCAGACGCTTTACGTTTACAGGGAACTTCACTGCTGGCGGGCCACGTTCAGCTGGTATCCCACCGGATTCAACAAGGGCTTTCATTTCAAGCTCTACATCAAGGAATTTCCGCAGATAAAAGTCGAACACCGCCGGGGAGGTTACGGGTTGTAGAAACTGACGCGAAGTGACGGTTTCCGGACTCTCAATGCCGGCGTCCGGCCCCCGGTTCCGCAGCCCGTTGTTTCGCTTGCCTCGCCCTCGCGAATCGGCTAAATTACAGATCGGTATGTTGTATTGCGCCTCATACCGGATTTCTCCACCGCAACCCGCCTTTTGGTGGCGTTCATTGAATTCCAGGAACCAGGGTGCGCGCGCTTGTACAACGGGTCAGCCGTTCCGCGGTGTTCATCAACGGGGAACTCACCGCCGAAATCGGCCGGGGGATGCTGATTCTTCTGGGCGTCGGCCGGCGGGACAACCCTGATAAGATTCGGTACGTGGCCGGCAAATGCATCCACCTGCGAATATTTGAAGACGAGCAGGGCAAGATGAACCGTTCCCTCGCTGAAATCGGGGGGCAAGTTCTGGTCGTCTCTCAATTCACGCTCTATGGCGATACCCGAAAGGGCCGTCGTCCAGGCTATTCGGGTGCCGCACCGCCAGAGATGGCCGAGGCGTACTATAACGAGTTCGTGGATGTGCTGCGAAGCCAGGGTGTGTCCGTGCGGACGGGGCAGTTCGGCGCCAATATGCAGGTAGAAATTCACAACGACGGCCCCGTTACCCTGATGGTAGAATCCTAGCACGCCGCCGTCCCCGCGCCGCCGTATCGGGCAGCACCTTTCCCACCATGAAAAAACTCATCCTGGCCTCGGCGTCACCGAGGCGGTCCGACCTGTTGCGCCTGCTCGGCCTAACCTTCGACGTTGTGCCGAGCCATGTTTCGGAAGCGCTGGACAGTTCGATTCCACCCGCAGACTACGTGCGCGAGATTTCCGGCCGAAAGGCGCGGGCGGTTGCCGCGAGGTTCAACGGCGAAATCGTAATTGGCGCGGATACCGTGGTCGTGCTGGACGGCGACATTCTGGAGAAGCCGGCAGGTGAAGACGAGGCAGTTCGAATGCTGAGCAGACTCTCGGGAAAAACGCACCGCGTGTATACCGGCCTGACATTGATCGACTCCGAGTGCGGACGCACGCTTCGGGACGTGGCCGTGACGGACGTCGTTATGAGAACGCTCACGCCGGAAGAAATCAAGCTTTATGTGCAGTCGGGCGAGCCTATGGACAAGGCGGGCGCTTATGCGCTTCAGGGCAGGGCGGCCGCGTTCGTCCAGTCCATTTCCGGATGTTTCTACAACGTCGTGGGGTTGCCGATTTCACTCTTCTGCTCACTCCTCGAACGCCTGGTGGGGGAGTCGTCGTTGATCTATGCCGCCGGGCATTGCAAGGACTGATTCCGGAGCCTTTAATGCGGGAATTCGCATCAGAGTTACGGGCACATCGTGAGTCCAGCGGGATTTCTTTCGAGGAATTGTTCGAACGGACGCGTATCAACCCCGAGTATCTCCGTGCGATCGAATCCGGCAACCTCGACATCCTTCCGGAAGTCTACGTTCGGCTGTTTGTCAAGAAATACGCACAGGAAGTCGGCCTGGATGTCGAGGAGACGCTGGCCAAGTACGAAAAAAACAGGCCCTTTGAGGAGACCACTCAGGTCGTTGCAAGCAGGGTGCGCGAACGATCGCTGCCGATGGGCCGCGTTCTGGGGATTTTGTGCGGCCTGGCGCTAATTGCCGTTATTGCCGGGGTATTCCTGCGGCGCGACTCGACGTCTGTAGCGCCCGTATCGACTGAGGCACCCGAGTCGGAAAACGCGGTTCTAGCGGCGGACTCCGGTCCGGAGCATTCCACAACGCCGGACCCCGAGATTCCTCCCGCCGCACCCGAAAGCCCCTCACACGCATCGGTTGCCGACTCTCCGCATACTGCGTACCTCCAACGCGACTCGTCGCCTGTAGCGCCCGTATCGACTGAGGCGCCCGAGTCGGAAGACGCGGTACGTTCGGCGGACTCCGGTCCGGAGCCTTCCACAACGCCGGTTCCCGAGGTCCCTCCTGCCGCACCCGAAAGCCCCATCGAGGAAGCGGCTGCCGACTTCCCGCGTACTGAGTCCCGTGATCCGAACAACGCCGTAAATCGGTCGCCGAGCGAGCGGGTGGTGTCGTCCTATTCGCTTCCGCAGCAGTACTCGGACATACGGGAAGACAAGATCGTACTCCGCATTGATGCGTTGATGGACACCCGCGTTCTGGTATTTAGCGACGGCGAATCCACCTTCGATAACCGCTTGCTTTCCGGCACACAGCGGAAGTGGACGGCCCTCAACGGTTTCCGCGTGGAAATCGAAGATCCCTCCGCAGTCTCCATATTCCTGCAGGACAAGCCTGTTTCCCTCTCTACAGAACACGGTCTGAAGCGCCGACTCTTCATTTCCCGACACAATGTCTGGGTTGAAGAGATCGAATCCGTGTTGCCGCCACCCGTGCGTTGATCCGGAATGGATTTCGACTACGCACAAATTGTCCCCCTCGCCACACCAATCGACCGGGAAATGACCTATCTGGTTCCCGACGACCTGAAGCGCCGGATTCACATAGGAAGCAGGGTGCTCGTTCCGCTGGGTCCCAGATGGACGACCGGCATCGTCGTTGGTTTTCAGGACCGGACCGACCTGGAAAGCGTCAAGTCGATCGGCATCCTGCTTGACTCCTACGCCGTCGTCTCACCAGACGCCCTCGATCTTTGCCGATGGATGGCGGGCTACTATGTCTGTACGCTGTCCGAAGTGCTGACCGCTGCGCTTCCCGCCGGTATCCATACACATAGCGGACAGCGCATTGCCGTTACCACCCTCAACGGCGCTGTTCCCGGTCCGATTACCCCCTTTCAACAGCAGGTTCTGGACCACCTGAAGACGCGCGGACCGGCCAGCCTCAGCCAACTGCAGCGGCGACTGCGCAGGAACGGTGTCCGCAGTGCCGTATACGCGCTGGTTCGAAGGGGTTTGCTGACAACCTGTCAGACCATCGAAGACCCCCGTGTCAAGCCCCTGCAGGAGCGCATGGTTCAACTGGTACCCGATGCGCGGTGGTTCGAAGTGGAATACCCTGCACTGGAACGCCGGGCGCCCCGGCAGGCGGAATGTCTCAGGCGCCTTCGCGCCAGCGGCGGCGTCATGCCTGCCGCGGCACTGAACCGCTCGGGGATTGGATACGGCATCCTCAGAGCGCTGGAGGGGCGACGACTGGTTCGTATCTACCACCGGGAGGTGCGCAGGGATCCATACGCGGAAGTGGAACCCACCGAGCCCGAGCGACTCACGCTCACCGTCCATCAACGGAAAGCCCTGGAGAGAATCGGGGATTCGCTCAACCCCACCAGGTTCAATTCCTTTCTCCTGCACGGGGTAACGGGGAGCGGCAAGACACTGGTCTACATCCGGGCTGTCGACCGCGTTCTGAGATACGGTCTTGGCGCGCTGATTCTGGTACCGGAGATTTCGCTCACGCCGCAAACAGTACGCCGCTTCAGGTCCCACTTCGGCAACCGGGTCGCCGTCATTCACAGCGCGCTATCGGAAAGCGAGCGCTACGATGCATGGAGGGACGTCCGCGAGGGCCGGCGGACCATTGTCATCGGCGCTCGTTCCGCAGTATTTGCGCCAGTTTCCAACCTGGGCCTGATCGTTGTGGACGAGGAACACGACAGCGCATACAAACAGTCGGATCCGGCACCCCGGTACAACGCGCGGGATGTCGCGGTGATGCGCGCCAAAATGGAGAATATTCCCATCGTTCTGGGTTCGGCGACGCCAGCGCTCGAGTCCTTTCACAACGTCGATATGGAAAAATCCCATCTGCTCTCACTGCCGGAACGGATCGACTCCCGCCCGCTGCCCGAAGTCACCCTGGTGGATATGAGGAAAGAGAGCGGGCTGTTTTCGGGGATTTTGCGGGAAAAACTGAAGGACCGTCTTGAAAAAGAGGAACGCGTCATCCTGCTGCAAAACCGCAGAGGCTACGCGCCGTTCGTGCAGTGTACGGATTGCGGTGAGAGTGTACAATGCCCGAATTGCCGGGTCACGCTTACATACCACGCCCAGGGTCGGCGGATGGTGTGCCACTACTGCGCATTCCAAACACCGGCGCCATCCGTATGCCGAGCCTGTGAGGGAACCAATCTCAAGCTGCTCGGTGTGGGTACGCAGCGCGTGGAAGAAGCCCTCAAAGAACAATTCTCCGGGATGCGCCTGCTACGCATGGACGTCGACACTACCCGCAGAAAAGGAGCGCATGACCGGATCCTCGAATCCTTCAGGAAAGGGCATGCGGACGTTCTGCTGGGCACGCAGATGGTGGCCAAAGGCCTGGATTTTCCAGGGGTAACCCTTGTGGGCGTCATTTCGGCCGACACCGGCATTCATCTCCCGGACTTCAGAGCAGGAGAACGCACGTTCCAGTTGCTTACGCAGGTGAGCGGCCGGGCCGGACGCGGACATGCTCCCGGCGAGGTCGTCATTCAGACCCACCTGCCGCAGGGCGAAGCCGTACGGTGCGCACGGCAGCACGACTTTCACAGATTTGCCGAACTTGAACTCGAAGGACGCCGCAGCGTGCTGTATCCGCCGTTCGGCCGCATGGCCCTGTTACTCTTTAAAGGAAAACATGAGCATGATGTTGCCCGTACCGCGGGTCTGTGCGCCGAGACGCTGCGCGCAATGGCGCTGCCGCACGTTGACGTCATGGGTCCCGCGGAGGCGCCGCTTGCCCGTATTCGCAAGAGCTTCAGGTGGCAGGTCGTGCTCAAGACGCCTTCTTCCAGACACCTGAACGTCCTGGCCCGCCGCGCTGTGCGGGAATACGGACGAAACCGCCGCGCCGCCGTAACGCTGGACGTGGACATCGATCCAGTCTCCATGCTGTAGACCTCCCATCCAATCGACTCCGTGCCACGTTGGCGGGGCCCGGATAACACAGGCATTCGCGAGATGCCGGAAAGAGCCGGCGTTGCCTGGGCCCACGAAGAAGGATGGCCGCAAATTATCCATGCGCTTCCGATACGTCAAATCGCTCACAAAACATACTGCCGTTTACGGAATGGGCGACCTGCTCGGAAAGGCGACGGGCATCCTTCTGGTGCCGGTATACGCTCGCCTGCTGACGCCATCCGAAAATGGCGACATGGCCCTCGCGTATGCGTTTGTCAGTTTCAGTGTTCTCCTGTACGCCCTGGGTCTGAACCATGCGCTCGTCCGCCATCTCTCTGTCGAGCGCGGCGACGAAGGCACACGCCTCAAGTTCAGCACGGCATACTGGACACTAATGGCAGTCGGCGTCCTGCTTTCTTTCCTGGTATGGAATTCTGCGGCGCGCCTTGCCATCGTTTTTCTCAATTCCGCATCCTACGCCGACATCTTCCAGGTCGTCGCTGTCATTCTCCTGCTGGACACCCTGTCCGAGCCCTTCTTTACGCTGTGCAGAGTGCGGCAACGATCGGGAACCTACGCGTCTGTGCGGTTCGTTCAACACACACTGCAGCTTGGCCTGACCGTTTACCTGATCGTCTGGGAAGGTAACGGAGTACGCGCCATATTCTGGAGCAATCTGGTCAGTTCAGCCTTTGCCTTTCTCGCGCTTTGCCCAATCGGGTTCCAAGTCCTCCGGCCCGTCTATTCGACATCGATACTGCGCGAGCTTCTGCGCTTTGGTCTGCCCTTCGTTCCCTCGGCTGCGGCGCTGCTTCTGATAAACCTTTCCGACCGGTTGCTGCTGATGTTTTTCCTGGGAAAGGACCCCGTCGGGATCCTTCAGATCCTCTTCCGGTTCTGCCTCCCCATGCAGATGCTTACGCGTGTTTTTCGCTCCGCGTGGGCGCCGGGCGTCCTGGCCATTCCGGACAGAGCCGAGGCCCGTACCGTTGTGGCCCGGATGACAACCTACTTCGCGGCGGGAGCAACCCTGCTGCTCCTGGTGCTATCCACCTTCGCACGCGATCTCATTCTGCTGGGCTGCGGAAGCAATGCCGCTGAATACCTGCCGGCTCAGGGTGTCATTCCCATTGTAACCCTTGCATTCCTGTTATCGGGCCTGTACATTATATTGACAGCCGGCGTATACGCGGAGGGCCGTTCACGCATGCTTCCGCTTGTCGTGGGCGTGGGCGCGGTCGTCAATGTGGGATTCAACCTCCTGCTCATCCCGCGTATGGGCGTGCACGGCGCCGCCTGGAGTACGCTGGCCGCATACGGCGTCATGGTTGTTTTTCTGTATCTCCACACACGGCGATTCTACCCGGTCGCCTACGAGTACGCCAGGCTCGCGAAGGTCGCCATCGCCGGCGGTATCGTATTTGTCGGCGTATCCGGATTTGCGCCCGATGCCAGTCCGTCCGGCATAATCACCCGGTGTATTCTGTTGCTGGCTTATCCATTTATCCTGTGGGGATGGAACTTCCTTGAAACCGGAGAGTGGCAGGAGATCCGGCAACTCTTCCGGCTGCCGAAGCGGGCGGGTGTAGAAGCCGATGAATGAATCATCAGCGGACAGGACCGAAGTTCCCTGATTTCAACTCTGCGACAGTATGGAACACAGAACGTACATGAAGCTGCCGTACAGGGCCCGACAGGCCGCGGGGAAAGTTCGCCGCTTCTTCCTGGCTCACTTTCGGAAGTCCTATGTTGCCGAGCAGGCAACGCTGCTTGCGGGTGAATGCAACCGGTGCGGAAACTGCTGCGAGATCCTTTTCAAGTGTCCCTTCCTGGTCAAACAGGACGATGGATTCTCCGTCTGCAGCATCTACGAGAACCGGCCGCTCCAGTGCAACGCGTTTCCGATCGACGAGAGATGCCTTGCAGATGTGAAGTTCGAATGCACGTTCAGCTTCGAAAAGAGCCCCGCGCCTGAACCGGACGGTCGAAACCGCTGCTTCAGATCGGATCCCATTGACCGGAATCCCGGAACTTCCGATATCGCGTCCCGTCTCATAGATATATCACCATTCATCCGGTCTCGCCGATTTGCTTGCGTTGGGCTTGTCGAAACGGCTTGTCGAAGTGCCCGCGTACGGTCCGGGCTTCACTGATTCGGGAGGCTGTGCTCAGGAGAGATGGACACGGAAGCAAAGCACAAAGACGGCGCCGGACGATACGCCCGAAAGGGCGTGAGCTGCGCTCTGTTCTGCCTTCTGACGGTTGGCGCCGCCCGCTGCCCGGCACAACTTCTGGATCCGCCCGCATCATTCACGATGGCGAGGCTCAAATTCGGCGGCGGCGGAGACTGGTACAACGGACCTACCGAGATTCCCAACCTTCTGGCCTTTATCCGAAGTCGAACGACGATCCACACAGCCGAACGGGAAGCCAGAGTCGAAATCATGGATGAGGACCTTTTCGCCTATCCCGTTCTGTACCTCACCGGACACGGAAATATTCGATTTACGGAAGATGAGGTCGTACGCCTTCGCACGTACCTGGAACACGGGGGCTTTCTCTTTGCCAACGACGACTACGGACTCGATAAAGCCTTTCGCCGTGAAATAACCAGAACCTTCCCCGATAAAGAACTGGTTGAATTGCCGCCTTCATTCGGCATCTTTCAACACCCCTTCCCGTTTCCGGACGGCCTGCCCAAAATTCACGAACATGACGGCAAACGACCGCAGGCGTTTGGCATTTTTCACGAGGGGCGGCTTGTGGTGTTTTACAATTACGAGTGCGACCTGGGGGACGGTTGGAACGATGCCGCCGTACACAATGATCCGCCCGAGAAGCGGGATGCCGCCCTGAAAATGGGCACGAACGTCGTCGTCTGGGCGCTCACGCATTGACCGTGCGGAGGTGGCGGAGTAAACGCGCCTCCGAACTTGCGTTTCCCTCAACTATGACCGGAACATCCCCAAATGACGCGTACCTGAACCTGCTGGGCAGGCTGAACGCGCTTCGGAAAAGGCAGGTTGCCGCCCGCAGCCTGTACGGCGCGGGTCTGGCTCTCTGCGCGGCATTGTCCTGCTTTGTCGTTCTGCTGCTCCTGGAAACCGTCCTGTATCTTTCGCCGACGGTCAAGGTGGCTTTCGAGGCATCCGCCGCGCTTGTTGTGGTCGGGCTTGGGGTATTGTACTGTCTTCGCCCTCTCTACCTTCCGCCCTCCCCGGAAGCCGTCGCGTTGCAGGTCGAACACGCGTTCGGTGGCCTTCAGCAGCGCCTGATCAGCGCATTGCAGCTCGGGGGTACCGACAAAGACGCCGATTATTCGTCTCCGATGGTCGATGCCGCGGTGATTCAGGCGGATGAGGCGCTGGCGAAGCTGAACCTGGAACCCCTGGTCGCCCGGACTCAGCCCCTGCGGATGGCCGCCATCTGCGGTGCGCTGGGCCTGGTCATTCTCGTGGCTTTCGCCATTCTGCCAGGATCGCTTACCGCGGCCGCCGGCCGGCTTGCCCGGCCGGGAACGGCCTTCGTCCGTCCGCCCGAGACGTTTATTTCCCTGCATCCCGGAAGCACCGAAATCATTGCGGGAGAACCCCTTGCGATAACGGCGACCGTGACCGGCGTCGTGCCTCTGCAGGCTCACCTCCTGTTGCGGGAAGACGACGCGTGGGCGCCCCTTGAAATCTCGGTCCGCAACGGGAGGATCGCGCACGTGATACCCGCCGTGACGCGGTCGTTCCAGTACCGTCTTAGCGCGAACGACGCGGCAACCCCTGTTTACAGGGTCACCGCGAAGCCCCGGCCAATGGTAACGAAGATTCGCCACGACAATCGTTATCCGGCTTATACGGGGCTGGACGAAGTCCGTGACGTCGATGGCGGTGACATTGTAGCGATCGCCGGAACGTCGACCGTACTTCGTGTCCAATCCAGCCTTCCGTTGAGCGGGGCAGAAATCGTCTTCGACGACAGTATCGCTTCAACTGCGCAGATCGAAGGACGTTCCGCTCTATACAATCTGACAGTCAGACAGAATCGGCGATATATAATCGCTTTGCTTGATACGCACGATATCGCCAACGCGAATCCGGTAGAATACCGCGTGGTTGCCCTCCAGGACCATCCGCCTGAAATACGCCTGCTCCGACCGGGTAAAGACACCGAACTGGGGGAAGATATGCGGGTTCCCCTGTTCGTGGAAGCCCGTGACGACTTCGGCGTTTCAAGAATCGAAATCCGATACCGCGTGAACGATTTCGAGACCGAGGAGGTCCTGCCCTTTCCCATGTACAACCCGGGCGCGGGAGAACTCACCCGGACCTATGTGTGGGATCTCTCCGGCCTGGACCTGCTGCCGGGCGATCGGGTCGTCTTCAGGCTGCGCGCGTATGACGGCAATAGGGTATCCGGTCCAGGCATAACGGAAACACCGGCCTTCACCATCCGCTTTCCGTCTCTGCTGGAAATCCACCGGCAGGCGCAACAGGCTCACGAAGAGGGTCTGGAACGGATGACTGCCATCCGGGAAGAGGGTGAGGCGGTGCGGGAACGAATTGAGGAGATCGCGCAACGGCTGTTGAAGGAACGACAGATGCAATGGCAGCACGGCAAGGAGCTTGAAACCGCGATCGATGCCCAGGCCACCGCCTCGGAAAAGCTTGAAAGAGTGAGCGAGAAACTCGAAGAAACGCTCGGCAGGCTCCAACAGAGCGGACTTCTGGGGGACGAAACCCTTCAAAAACTGAATCAGATTCAGGGACTGCTCTCCGAAATCGAAACGCCACGGTTGAAGCAAGCAATGGAAGAACTTCGCGGCGCAATGCAGCGCGTCGATTCCAAAGCCGTGGAGGAGGCCCTGAAGGCGTTTCGCGGCGAGCAGGAAGGATTTCAAGAGTCTCTGGAGCGGACGATTGCCCTGCTGCGGCAACTGCGCACGGAACAGGCGCTGGATGCGTTGGCACAGACCCTGGAAGCGCTGTCCCGTGAGCAGCGCCGCGTGGTTGACAACCTCGGTGATGAGCGGGTCCCATCGTCCGTGGCGGGACAGCAGGATGCGATCGCAAGGCGAACCGGCTCGTTTGAGGACGAGCTTGCGGAGACTGCCGAAGAAATCCGTGAATTCCCGGAAGCGGCGAACGAACTCGAAGGTCTGGCGGAACGGTTTGAAGCGCAGCGCATCCCCGAACGCATGCGGGGTGTCAGTCGCAACCTGCGCGGCGGTGCAGAGAGGTTGGCTCGAACCGGCGGCGCCCGGATAGCCGAAGACCTCGAAGGGTTCGCGAAGAAACTCCACGAGGCCAGGCAGGCATTCGTCAACAGCCGGAAAGAAGCGCTGTTGCGCCATCTCAACAAGATGACGCACAACCTGCTGGGACTCTCGGTCGCGCAGGAACAGACCGCGCGCAAGGCCGGAGAAATTTCCAGGGAAAGCGATCCGGCGCCCCTGGCGATCGCTCAGGCCCGTATACTGGCGGGCGCGACGCGCCTGGCGAACCACTTGATGGAAGCCGCCCGCCGGTCCTATTTTGTGACGCCTGAAACCGGCGCCGCGCTGGGTCGGGCGCTCATCAAGGTCCGTGAGACCGCAGGCCATTTCCAGGCCGGGGCCGGTTCCCGGGCGGCAGCTTCCGGCAAGGACGCGATGGGCGCGCTGAACGAAACCGCAATGGCGCTTCGCAGGGTGGCCAGGGACATCGCTGCTTCCGGTTCCTCGGTGGGTCTGGAAGAAATGCTTCAGCGCATGCAGGAACTGGCAGACCAACAATCCGGGCTGAACGCACAGAGTGAATCCACGCTCAACCCGGGGCGCGAGCCGTCCGGAGATCAGGGTTTGCAGATGAGCCTCGCCCGGATGGCGGCCCGACAGAGGGCTATCCAGGAGGCGTTGCGGGAAATTCACCGGCAGATGGGCAGCCGGCGACATGCGCTGCTCGGCGATCTGGATCACATCGCGTCCGAGATGGAGGCCGTGATCCAGGAGATGAAGAGCCGGCGCGCAGGAAGACCGACGCTTGAACGACAGCGCAGAATTCTCTCGCGCCTGCTCGATGCGCAGCGATCGATTCGCGAGCGCGGCCGAAGCAGCGATCGGCGCGCACGGCGAGGTTCCGAACTCGCATACCAGGGTCCGGGCTCGTTGCCGCCAAATCTGGGCGAAGCGGACAACCCGCTTCGAAGGCGACTCCGGGATGCGCTCGATGCGGGTTTCGCTGCTGAATACCATCGACTCATCCGAAGCTATTTCGAGTCTTTAATGGAGGACGCGCTGAAACGCGAAGATTCCCGATGAAGATTTGGACACCGTCAAATGCCGTCCCGGTACTTGCCGCGCTTCTGTTGTTCGCTCCGGTGGATCTGTCCGCCGCCACTGCCCGGGAAACCCTCAGACAGGCCAACGCAAAGGTAGCCTCCGGCGACTTGAGAGAAGCGTTGCGTCTCTATCGGAAACTCCTGAGAAGGTATCCTTACCGCACGGACATCCTCCTTCGCATAGAATCGATTCTCTCCCGTACCGGGCGCCGCAGCGAAGCCGTTCGTCTCCTGGAGGCCCATCTTCAAAAGAGGCAGCAGGACACGACGGTCCGCCTCCGGCTGGCGGATGTCCAGTCGGAAACGGGCAACTTGAAGGCGGCAATTGTACACTGGAACCGTATCGTCGAAGGTGCTGCTGATGCGGGAACGATTGAGCGTGTCGCGCGCAACTTCCTGAAATACAACCTTCCGTCACGGGCGCTTTCTGTTTGCAGGCGGGGACGCGACCTCCTGAAAAACCCGCACCTGTTCGCCGGAGAAATGGCTGAAATCGCCGAACGGCTCGCGCGATATCCTGACGCCGTCGCCGAGTACCTCGTCTTCGTTCGCCAACAGCCCCAATCAGTGGGGCAGGTCGAAACGCGCTTCAGGCACTACGCACGGGAGGGCGACCAGCAGGACCGGATACTCGCCACGCTCGGCCAGGAGGTCCGAACGCATCCCGGCGACGAGATTGCCCTGCGCCTGTTCACGGAGTACGCCATGGCGGCAGGTCTTGAGGGACCGGCGCTACGGGTCTGTGCGACGATTCCACGTATCGGTCCACTTCAGGTGACGCACCTGTTACGCCTCGCCCGTCACGCCTTCGAGGCCGGCCGGTTCGCCACGGCGGCCGATGCCTATCGCATGGTTCTGGCCGGCTCCAACGCCATCGCCCGACAACCGGAAGCGCTCCTGGGCCTGGGGAGGGCGAGCCAAGGACTGGCGCAGGTCGACACGGCCGCGTCCCTTTACCGGAGCCTGGTCGACAGATTTCCCCGTACGCTCTACGCCCATGAGGCCGGTTTTCGGCTGGGTCGACTCTTCCGCCGGGTCTATCGCGATACCGCTGCCGCGCTGGACGCGTTCCGCTCGGTCGCCGGAGCGAAGAGGCGTACTTCCTGGCGTTACCACGCTCTGTTCGAGATCGCGGATATATTGATCGTCTCGGACCGGCTTGCGGAAGCCCGGTCGGTTTACGCCCGCGTTGTCCGTGAACAACGTGGCAGGGAAGACGCCTCGCAGGCTCGTTTCGGTATCGCCGAATGCCATTTCCTGTCCGGCGACATCGACGCCGCCCGCGGTGTCATCGACAGCCTGCTGTCCGGCTCGTCAGGTCGATTCGCGTTCAACGACGCGCTGCGGCTCTCGGTCCTGCTCGAGTACGCGGACGAAGAAGACGACGGGGTGCTGCGGTCATTTGCGGCGGCGTCCAGGCTCGTTCGCCGGCAGCAAACAGACGCGGCCCTGGCCGCGTTCCGGACGTTTACGAAAACCCATCCGAAATCGAGGCTTATGGATCGCGCGCTGGCCAGTCAGATCGCCCTTCTGGACACGCTCGGCAGGTACAACGAAGCCATTCAAACGTCCCGGCAACTGCTTGAAAACGTCCCGTGGAGCCCGCTGTGCCCCGGGGCAATGGTGACCGTGGGCAGGATCTACGACCGGAAACTCGGACAATACGTGGACGCGTTGAAAACGTACGAATCCGTTCTTTCAGCATATCCGCACAGCTTTGAGGCCGCGGAGGCCCGGGAAAAGGTTCGAACGCTTCGACAGAAAATCAAAACCCTCGAAACCGTCCCCAGGGAGCCCGGATAAGTGACCGTCCACGATCGCAGATTCTCCAGGATATCCGTCGCTCGTCTGCGCGGCGCGGTGAGTCTCGATCGCGCTCCGCGCGCGACCCCCGGCCATCTTCTCAGGGCCATGGTGGTGAGTCTGTGCCTGTTCGGGGCCTCTTCGAATGCGGCCGCCGACAAACTGCTCATCCCCATGGATCCTGGGCAGGCGAATCATCTCAAGGCTTACGGGCTGGCTTTCTGGGCGCTGCAGCAAAGCATAGACGTGGAGTGGCTGCTCAACTACCGCGGCGGCTCCTTTATGATGGATTACCTGGAATCGGCGGCCGGGGAGGCGCGTCTGCGCGACGTCGATTTCGAGCGCATCGCCGGAGCCGATGCCGTTCGAATCTATTCGGAGATCGAACAGGGAAACATGAATACCGTTCGGCTGGAGAAGGCGCCAAAAATTGCCGTCTATTCACCGCCCAGCAAACAACCCTGGGACGACGCGGTCACACTGGCCCTGGCCTACGCCGAAATCCCGTACGACATTCTCTGGGACGAGGAGGTCTTGGCAGGGAAGCTCTCCGAGTACGACTGGCTGCACCTGCACCACGAGGATTTCACCGGTCAGTACGGGAAATTCTACCGAAGCCACGGCCATGAACTCTGGTATCGACGTCAGCAGACCGAGTTTGAAAGCCTCGCCAGGCGCCTCGGTTTCAGAAAGGTCTCCGTGGAAAAAGGCGCCGTTGCCCGGGCAATCCTGGAATACATCTCCGAAGGCGGATTCGTATTTGCCATGTGTTCCGCCACGGACACCTTCGACATTGCCCTGGCCGCGGCAGGCGTGGACATCGTGGATACCGTGTACGACGGGGACCCGCCCCATCCCGACGCGCAGGCCAGGTTGGATTTTTCAAGGACGATCGCCTTCGAAAACTTTTCTCTGGTCACGGATCCCATGGAATATGAACACGCCGACATCGACGTCTCGCCCGCCACCGGGGCGCGGTTCCGCGGCCCCGACGCAGATGCATTCACGCTGTTTGAGTTCTCGGCCAAATTCGATCCGGTGCCCGCCATGCTCACCCAGAACCACGTGCCCGTCGTACGGGGATTTCTGGGTCAGACCACGGCGTTTCGTAAGAGTCGAATCAAAAAGTCCGTCACCATCATGGGAGAAGTCAGCGGTACGGAGCAGGTCAAATACATCCACGGAAACGTCGGCCGGGGCACGTTTACCTTTTATGCCGGACACGACCCGGAAGACTATCGCCACTTCGTGGGAGACCCGCCCACGCAACTCGCGCTGCGCAGAAACTCGCCCGGATATCGTCTCATCCTGAACAACATCCTGTTCCCGGCAGCCAAAAAACAGAAACGCAAGACCTGATCGCGATCCCCCCGGCCGACGTCCGGCATCCGGGAGAATCGACGGAAGCGGTTACGACCACCCAGCGAAGGATAGTCCGACCATGCCCGAACAACCCCCAGACGACCTCGAAGCCGTCGAGAGACTGAAAACCGCCCACACCCGTATCAGGGACGAAATCGGCAAGATTATCGTGGGTCAGAACAAGATCGTGGACCAGTTGCTCATCGCACTCCTGTGCGGCGGACACTGCCTGCTCGTCGGGGTTCCCGGACTCGCGAAAACGCTTCTCATCAGCACGCTCGCCAGAGCGCTCAACCTCAGCTTCAGCCGCATCCAGTTCACGCCGGACCTGATGCCGTCGGATATCACCGGCACGGAAGTGCTGGAAGAAGACCAGCGTACGGGCCAGAAGTCCTTCCGCTTCGTAAAGGGTCCGCTCTTTGCGAACATCATTCTGGCGGACGAGGTCAACCGTACGCCGCCAAAAACCCAGGCTGCCCTGCTGCAGGCCATGCAGGAGCACGAAGTTACCGCCGGCGGCGATACGTTTCGCCTGGAAGAACCCTTTTTTGTGCTTGCAACGCAGAACCCGATCGAACAGGAAGGCACGTATCCGCTGCCTGAAGCACAGCTCGACCGGTTCATTTTCAACCTGTGGATCGACTATCCCACTGAAGAAGAGGAGAAACAGATCGTTCGCACCACAACCAGCGCCTACGCGGCGGAAATAGAGCCGGTATTCGACGCGCGGGAAATCGTCGAACTGCAGCAGCTAATCCGAAAGGTTCCGGTGGCCGACTATGTGATCGACTATGCCGTGGGCCTCACCCGCAGGACCCGGCCCGGAGCCGACGGAGCGCCGGATTTCGTATCACGCATGGTCAACTGGGGCGCGGGCCCCCGCGCTTCTCAGTTCCTCGTTCTGGGCGCCAAGGCCCGTGCAATCCTCGAGGGACGGTACGCCGCCGCGGTTGAAGACGTCAAGTTTGTCGGCGTTCCGGTGCTTCGCCATCGTATCGTCACCAGCTTCAATGCCGAGGCGGAGGGGGTCACGCCGCTTGAACTCGTGCAACGTCTTTTGGAAGACACCGCCTGAACTCTCAATTCCCAACGCCGATGCCCGATTTTCGCACCTATCTCCAGCCCGAAGTCGTCGCCCGCCTGTCCGGCCTCGACCTGGTAGCCCGCCTCGTGGTCGAGGGTTTCATTACGGGGCTGCACCAGAGTCCGTACCACGGATTCTCGGTCGAGTTTTCCGAATATCGTCAGTACATACCCGGTGATCCGCCGCGCAACGTCGACTGGAAGGTCTACGGCAAGACCGACAGGCTCTACGTAAAGCAATACGAAGAAGAAACCAATCTCAAGGCCTACATCCTGCTGGACGCCAGCGCGTCGATGGCCTATGGCTCGAATTCCGTCACCAAGTTCCAGTACGCCACGTATACCGCTGCCGCCCTGTCGTACCTGATGCTGCGCCAGCGCGACGCCGTCGGCCTGGTATCCTTCGATCGGGGCATTCGATCCTACCTGCCGCCCAGATCAGCGGGAACCCATCTTCACGCCCTGCTCGAAACGCTGCAGAATACCAACCCCGAGGGTGAAGACACCGACCTGGCAGCAACCTTCCACAGCCTTGCCGAACGTATCGTTCGGCGGGGCCTCATCGTGGTTCTGTCCGATCTGATGGACGATCCCCGTTCGCTGATTTCCGGCCTGAAACACTTCCGCCATCGAAAGCACGAAGTCATCGTCTTCCACATCCTGGACCCGAGGGAACGTGACCTCGATTTCGGTCGAGAGACCCGATTCGTGGATCTCGAAACCGGCTCCGCCGTCACCACCGAACCCTGGCACATCGCCTCCGATTACAGTGACCGGATGGACGCCCTTGCCGGGCGATTCGGCCGCGAGTGCCGCGAAAGTCTCATCGACTACGTCATGCTGGACACCGCGATGCCTTTCGATACGGTACTGTTCAACTATCTGGCCAGGCGCAAACGCCTGATGTGATGAAATAAATCCACCTGTCTGCATCATCTATCACTCTAGAGGTTCCCATGGAACGGGTGCGGGTTGGCATCGTCGGCGCGGGCAAGATGGGGCGAACGCACATCGACGCCCTCAAGGACGTGACTCTGGGAGAAGCCGTTGCGGTGAACGACCCCGCCGATCTGCCCGAGGTCGGCCCCGGCCTCGCCGGCGAGTACGGTCTGGATTATGAGGAAAGTCTGGAATCTCTTGTTTCGAGAGACGATATTCACGCGGTTATCGTAACGACGCCCCACGCCCTTCACGCCGATCACGCCATTGCAGCCCTCGAAGCGGGCAAACATGTCCTCGTGGAAAAACCACTGGAAGTCACGCTGGAAAAGTGTGACGCCATCATCCGGACCGCGGAACGCGCGGGCTGCAAACTCATGGTCGCGCAGAGCCACCGGTACTGGGAGGGCGGCGCCATATCCAAGCGTCTGCTGGACGACGGCGCGATCGGCCGGCTGCTCATGTGCAGGGATACGCTCGCCACGCCCGGCTACCGCAAGCCCGATCCACGCCGGGCATGGTTCACGGACCTGGATCTCTATGGGCCGGGCGGTCTCATCGGTTGGGGCGTACACAACATCGACAGGCTGCGCTGGTGGTTCGAAAGCGAGGCGGAATATGTCTTCGCGCGGTCCTATTCCCTGCGAACCGAGGTTCCCGGAGACGTCACTTCCAACATGTTGATGATTGGCTTTCGGAATGGCGGCAGCGCCCACCTCATCTACTCCGAAGCGCTTCCACCACCTGGCTGGAAGGGTTTCAGTTGCGCCGCCGAACTCGTCGGAGAAAAAGGCTTGATGGAGGTCGATCCGTACAACAAGGTCAAGGTTGTCCGCGATGGCGCGTCGCAGTGGGAGACCGTGTACGACCACGCGGCGGTTGAGGACCCGCGGCAGAAGGCGTTTGCCGACGAGGTGAGGGATTTCATCGCCTGCATCGTAAATGATACACGTCCACCGGTCAGCGGGGAAGACGGCAGGGCAGCGGTCGAGATCGCCCTGGCGGCTTACCGCTCCTCCGGACAGGAGAGGCGATCAGGCTGCCGCTCAAAGATTGACAACGACTTCAAGCAGTATCGATACCTGCTCCCAGGGCGTCTACGGGAGGCATCGGTAACGGGGCGATAACATGGGGACTCCGACTGTCGGAATCGATATGATCCCGCTGGACTACGGCCGTTCATTCCTCATCGGGAAAGGTTCGGCCAATGAGGTGCGCTTCTGGATCGAGTCGCGAACCCGGGTCCTGGACGAAAGCGCGGGGACCAGCGAGGAGTTCTATCAGACCGCTTCCTGCAAGAGCGAGAATACCTTTCACCGGAAGGACCTGTTCAAGCAGGACAACTACGACTTCCTGCCGATTTTCAGCGCGAAGTACGGTCTCATCTTCCGGCGTCCGGTTAGCTTGAACGACCACTACCGAGAAACACGGCCGTACTCAGCGATGTTCGGCGGTTATGATCTCCACCTCGTGGAAGGCGCGAGCGTTCGTGAATTGCCCTCGAACGCGTCCATCCGCGAGGAAACCTACCGCTTCGCGCCGCTGGTCTCGCAGACCGAAGTTCGAAACGACGATACCAGACTCAGCACCCTCATCGAGTGTCCGGTGAAGACGATGAACACCCGCCGCGAGGACGATCGCTACCAGGTCGATACCGGTCCGATCGCCTTTCCGGATCTCTCGAGACGGCCTGAACGGCTTGTCGACTGCCTGTCGCTCGCCTTCGTGGCGTTCAATACACCGCACTTTGCCGACTTCGTGATCGAAGCGCCCACCGCCGTCGATCCCGCAAATCCCGATCTGAAAATCCACCACTACTCGAAGATCGTCAGCCTCCCCGCGCGCAACCGGGTCTTCGCGGTGGAGTAGGGCACGCCGGCAGACGTCCACATTCTGAAAGATCTCCGCTATGGAGGAAGAATGAGCATACGCAGGTCGATCTTCGGCCCGTCAAAGGATGAAATCTGGAGGCAGATTGCGTCAGATATTGCGGGTGAATTCATCGACGGGGGTTTCTGGGGAGAGAACGCCGTTACGTACAAACACGGTGAGTGGCGGATCATCCTCGATACCCGTACGGAGACAACCTATTCGGGAACGATGATGATGACAGTGCAGTACACCCGGATGCGGGCGCCGTTCGTCAACAAGGATGGTCTCTACTTCGATGTTTCACTCGAAGGATTCCTGAGTTCGATCGGTAGACTCTTCGGTATGCGGGACATCGTTATCGGCGATCGGTTTTTTGACGACCGGTTCCTGATCAAGGGCAACAGTCCGGAAAAGATCAAGCTTCTGCTGGCCGATGAGAGGATACGGGAGTTGTTTCAGAAACAGCCGAAGGTACATCTCCGGATTAAAGACGACGAAGGCATCTTTGGCGCCGATTTTCCCGATGGCGTCGATGAGTTGTATTTTGAATGTGCAGGTGTGATCAGGGAAGCCGAGGCATTGAAGGATCTCTTCGAGTTGTTCTGCAGGATTCTGGAGCGCCTGGTCCAGATTGACTCGGCGTATGAGGACGATCCCAAAGTCAGATTGAAGTAGACATTGCGTCCGATTCGCCCGCACCATCCGTAAGTTGATCCGGTTCGGTAAATTGAGGAAAATTAGGCAGTGCCGGCACGATTATCGCCAGTACCATGCCCCTTGACAGGGAGACTGAGGGGCGTTTATTGTAGTCAGTTGTCCTTGAATCTGTCGTATTCGACTCTATATTGCGGCCGGGGCGTGGTTCCCGAATTCTAGGGTCATGTACTCGACTGACAGAGCCGAGTACGGAGAGATTTTCGGGAATTGAGATGAAAGGTCTATTCCTATGATTACTGAAATCGAGATCGGGGGCTACCGGCTTCTAGACGAATTCAAGGCGGACTTCACGCCGCTCACGGTGGTCATTGGTGCAAACGGGGTCGGCAAGAGCACGCTTATTGATTGCCTGCAACTGATAGGCGAATGCAGTGAAGTGCCTCTCAATACTGCTTTCGGATGGCACTACGGGGCGGCTTCCATTCTGACTTCAGGTAAGGCGGAAAATGAACTTACGTGGAAAATGACTTTTCTCAATCCATCCACATCGGTTACTCTTCCTTTAGAATGGGGCGAACCACTGGTATACGAGGTTGTTCTTAAGGTCGATGGTCATGGTCAGATTCGCCCGCATTACGAAGTACTCCGAACACAAGATCCTAGACAGGGATTTAACAATCCGCTTAAATTCCTCGAAGTAACCCCCTATCGACGACACATATTCGACAATAAGCAACGGCGTCTGATATCATTCGATGAAACCCAAACCGCAGCTGAAGTCGTGCGTGAGTCGGAAGGCGCGGAACCAAACCAGGCAGGTAGCGCCCAAGATTCTGTCCAACAAGATGCCGCTTTGCTGCTGTCGCAAATCCGCTTCTTCAACGAATTTCCCGTTCCCTCTTGGGTACGCTACTTGCTTACGAATATGGCGTTCTATCCAGGGTTCGATGTCACACGATCTTCGGCACTTCGCACTAAGGCCGCCGAGATCAAGCCGGTTACAACCCTTTCGGCTAACGGCGACAACCTGGGTACTGTTCTCCACGAAATCCTCACACGATATGATTACAGGTCATCAGCAGAGGAACTCCGGGAATTTCTCCGGGCGGCGTATCCCGCTTTCGAAGAAATCCATTGCGACACTACGTTTGGCACACCACCGCAACTGCTCGTTGGCGTCCGCGAGAAGGGCATGTACAGGTCGATGAATCTATGGGATCTTTCGGATGGCATGCTGCGATTCCTATGTCTCGCGACTGCTCTATTGAATCCGAAGCCCCTGCTATTTTTGGCAATTGACGAACCGGAATTGGGTCTACATCCCGGTATGTTGCCGGTTGTGGCTGAGATGATTAAGGCCGCCGCAGCGCGCAACCAGGTGCTGGTAACCACCCACAGCCCGGATCTGCTCAACTGCTTCGATATTGATACCGTTGGCGTAATGGCGCGGAATGAGGACGATGCGAAGGTCGTCTGGCATCGTCCAGCGAACCGGCAGACGCTCGTGAATATGCTTCAAGATGTCTCAGGCGAAACCCTTGGCGACCTCCACCGCTCTGGCGAACTGGAGGCCGGTGCATGAAAGTCTGGGTATTTGTGGAGGGTAGGTCTGACGTTGGTGCATTGGAGGCGTTGTGGGGTGGATGGAGGCGGGAACTACGAGAAAACGGCAGGGGCATTCAGCTAATTCAACTCGATAACAAGCCCAAATTCCTTACAAAAATCGGGTCACGAGCGATGGAAAAACTCGTAAACGATCCGTGCGATCTTGTTGTTAGCCTGCCAGACCTTTATCCGAACCGCGGCATTTCCGACAATTACAGACATCGGAATTTGGGAGAATTGCAGGATGTGCAAGACCGGCTGGTACGGGGCGAATTGGAAAAGACTGGAATGAGTCGAAGGGATGTCGAAAGTCATATCGCTAGATTCCACGCAAACGCCCTGAAACACGACATGGAAGTTCTGCTCCTCGCGGCGACCGACCAACTTCAGTCCCGACTCAAGATGTCGAAGAGTCCCGGCGGATGGCGGCGACCGCCCGAAAAACAGAATCAGGACAAACCTCCGAAGAGAATCGTCGAGGAATTATTCCGGAAACACCTTAAACGATCCTATAGCGAGATTAGGGATAGCGATGCAATTCTTAGGAACGCAGACATACATGACATCGTGAAGCAGTGTCCGACATTCGCGACTGTGATCGAATGGATCGGCGAAAGGACTGGGGTCCCCGCGTATTGACTTCTATGGCTATTGACTGGAGGCAATGGTGACAAATACCGCAAAAAAGCCTCGAATATGGAGTTGGATGTTAATCTTCTCGGCAATTGTCATTGGATTGTGGATCCTCTATCCGCTGGCAATTTCATGTCTCTTTCCAGATTTGGAGGAACGAGGACAATTCGGAGATACGTTCGGTGCCATAAATGCGCTATTTGCCGGTTTTGCCTTTGCGGGCGTAATTTTGGCGATAATCCTTCAGAAGAATGAACTTGGTCTCCAAAGAGAACAACTTATGGCGCAAGACCAAACCTCAAAGAAACAAAATTTCGAGAGTTCATTCTTTCAGCTCTTGCGCTCACACATTGCTATCGTTGATTCATTGCAGACTGCTGATTCAGTTCATCGTACTGGACGTCAGTGCTTTGGTACGTACATCAGTCGATTGAAGACGAAGTACGAAAGCGAATCCAACAGGGACATCAACGAGATCTGGAGGGAATTTGCGGAAAACGATCTGCGGGGCGCAGACCATTATTTTCGGCATCTTTACAATACCATTAAATTCGTTGACGAACACTCTTTCTTGCAGGATTTCGAAGAGAAAAAGCACTATACGGATCTTATTCGTGGTCATTTGTCTAGTAATGAACAAGGGGTTGTCTTCTACAATTGCTTGAGTGACAGAGGAGCCAAATTCAAACGCCTTGTCGAGAGATACTCACTATTTGAGGTCATGGATTACAACGTTCTTCTGGACGAAAGACATTTGGACCTATATAAGAAAAGGGCTTTTGAAACATTCGAAGGTCCGTAAATTCCATGGTCAGCAACGAGTGATATGTTGCTGACCGCTCTTGCGATCTAGTCTGGTCCATCCGGCAGGAAGACTAACGCTTCGATACGCTCGTTTCGTGGACCGAATTTCGAAACGGTGATCCCGGTAGAAGGGATCTCAGGGTCCACCACCATTCGAAGATCGTCAGCCTCCCCGCGCGCAACCGACTGTTTGCGGTGGAGTAGACGGACGCGCTGTTAAAGTCGACCTGTGTTATGCCCCTTGACAGAAAGTCTGAGGGGCATTTATTATGCCCGATAAATCCATCCAGTAGATGGCTAAGCCATTTCTGTTGTAACCCGTTCTCGTCTGCGCGGGATTGATTGGCGTTGAACGAACTCGAAATGAACAAATCGATCTCCCGACCCCAATCGCCAAGCTGCCCCTCCTGTGGTGCGCCAATGGCCCTTCGTACGGCGAAGAAGGGCCGCAATCCGGGTGAACGGTTCTGGGGTTGTACAAAGTTTCCCCGGTGCCGGGGGACGCGTCGTCTTGCTAACAATTCGGAGCCGGCGGCAACCTCACGCCGAGCGCCTGTGCCGAAACATGATCTGCTTCCGGTCGATTGGATCGAGGGCGTACGTCGACTGAACTTCATCCCGGAGTACGTTTCGGTAGGTGCAATCCCGGGAATCCTCAAGGAACAGCTAGGACAGGACGCGCGTTTGACGAGGGCCCTCAGTCAATGCGTTCTTTTCTCGCGTCGGAGCCGAGAGCGCGGGCATGTGGACGAGTACGTCCGCTTTGCCGCCGGCCTGATTCTCAAGTTGCTGCGCCGTGGCCAAACGCCTCCGGCGACTCTGGAGGTTGAACGGGAGGCGCTACGTGCCCACGGCTTTTTGGATCGGCAGGACGTTACCAATAGGGAAGATACCGACGTTGGATGGGTGCCGCGGACAAGCTCGTCGCTACGTTGCACGGCTGATACCGTACTCTCGAGGATCGCCGAAAGAGCCCGTTTCATTCTAGACCCTGCTTTCGACTTTGATCCCGGGTCGGACGTATCACTGCTGCAGAGCCAGGCAGAAAGCTGGTTTCTCAATCAGTGGGTGCCTGCGGCGCTTGAGTCAACAGCTGGTCACTGGTTTACCCCGCAGGCCCCGCTGGACCGACTGGTTGAGTCTTCGGGCGGATACGGGAACGGCGTCCGTCGCGTAGACTTTCTCTTCTGCCACCCAGGAGCTCCTCCATTCGCCATAGAGATCGACGGTCCCGAACACGATGACTCGGTCGCGGTGGACGAAGCACGCGATGAAGCATTGGGTTCAGTCGGTATTGACGTCCTGCGCGTCACCAACACGGAAGTACTCAATGGCCGTGGCGATATGCTCGACAAAATCCGTGTTCGCTGCCGGGAAGCCCTCACGGCATTCGACCAAATAAGTGGCTTGGAGCGGGCTGTCGCGTCGCTCGCCCTCGACTGCGCGAACGCGGCCAGGGTCCAGTTTACGGTCGCTCGTGCCATGGAATACGGCTGGCTGACACCTGACGGAAGTTGGGAGATTCACATCCAAGGTGCGGGAACACCGGCCGTGCCGGGCGTGCTGGACGTCCTTCGGTTCCTCGCAGGCATCGACGTCCTGTATGGCGGTTGTTCGGTCCCTACCAAGTGTTCCGTTCGCACGGATGACGGATTCTTCGGAGCCTGGAGTCACGAAGGGGGTGGTCAGTGGGTCAAGGCCGCTGAAACCGGAACCGACGGTGAACCGCTGCGAATAAGTGCCGAATCGGCATACAGTCCGTATCACAGCATTCCACATGAGGAACTGGATTTCGTCGTTCGCCCCGTGTACGTCCCCGCATTGATCGCTGCCGCGCAGTCGTTCGATGTGCGCAGACGGGCCGCGGTAGTCTCGACCTACGAAAAGGCTCGCGTGCCGCTCAGGATGTTCCTTCGCAACATATTTCGAAAAAAAGAATTCCGCCCGATGCAGGGACAGGCGATCTTAAACGCGCTGCGACAGACCGACAGCGTTGTGCTGCTCCAGACTGGCGGTGGTAAGAGTATCATCTACCAGCTCGCCGGTCTGCTCATGCCCGGTGTGACGCTGGTGGTCGACCCGATAACCGCATTGATAGAAGACCAGGTTGAGGGATTACGGTCGTACGGAATCGACAGGGCGGCTTCGGTTACCAGCTACCTTGCGGGCAGGGAAGAGCGCGCAAGCCTGCTTCGTCGGGTCGAGCGAGGCGAGTACCTGTTTGTGCTTCACGCGCCCGAACGATTGCAGTCTCCGCGATTTCGGACGGCGCTCCGCGCACTGGTGGAGAGTACGCTCGTCAATTTGGCCGTCATCGACGAAGCGCACTGCGTATCGGAATGGGGCCACGACTTCAGGCCCGCGTACCTGAACCTCGCGAACAATCTGAGAAGGCTCGGGGTAGATGGCGAATCCAATCCGCCACCGCTCCTTGCGCTTACAGGAACTGCCTCGCGCGCCGTCCTGCGGGACATGCTTCTGGACCTCGGCATCGACAAGAATCGCTCGGATTCATTGATCCGTCCGGATTCGTTTGACCGTTCTGAAATCCGCTTTGATATCGTGCGCACCTCGCCGGTCGAAGACCCGTCAGCGGCCTTGCGCGGCGTACTGAACGCGCTGCCTGGAAGATTCGGATTGCCGAGGACGGAGTTCTTTCGGTCGTCGGGAGCCGATACCGCATCAGGTATTGTATTCGTTCCAACGGTTAACGCCCGTATCTACGGGGTGCAGGATGTGCGAAGTGTGGTGCAGCACGCGACGGGCGCGGACGTCACCATCTATTCAGGCAGCCCTCCTTCGTCTGTGGACGCCGACAAGTGGGACACACGAAAACGTGCAAATGCTGCCGACTTTAAATCCAATCGAGTGCCCGTGCTTGTCGCGACCAAGGCTTTCGGAATGGGGATCGACAAATCGAATATCCGATATACTGTGCATTTTGGAATGCCAATGTCGCTTGAGAGCTTCTATCAGGAAGCTGGCCGTGCCGGGCGAGACCAAAAAACCGCGCGCGCGACAATCGTGTTTTCGGAATATGACCCGGGTCGCTCCTCAGAGTTGATCGATCCCGAACTCGATCTCGAAGTACTTCGCGAAAAGTTCGAGGTGATCAGTGGAAGTACCCGAACGGCGGATGACCTTACCCGGGCATTATGGTTTCACCTGCAGTCATTCGGCGGTGCAGCGCGTGAAATCGTTGATGTGACTGATCTGTTGAATGCGCTGGGCGATCTCGCTTCCAGGCAACGCATCGAACGACCCTTTGAAGACGGCGATGACCGCATCAGAGCTGAGAAGGCAATCTACCGGCTACTGAGACTTGGCGTGATCGACGACTATGAAGTCGAGTTCGGTTCCCGCAGGTTTGTACTTCACGTAGACGCGTTCGATTTCGATCGATGCAAGGACAGTCTGCTTGAATTCGTTCGCGCCGCGCAGCCGGGACGGATCAAGTCGCTTGTTCGCAAGGTAAACAAGATCGACACCGTGCAGGCGCGTGATGCGGCGCTTGCGCTTGCTACGATTCTGATCGAGTTTACTTATGACCTTGTCGAACGTTCGCGGCGGGGCATGATCCGCGAGGCCTTGCTCCTTGCCCGGCAGGCGAGGGACGACGCGGAGATTCGCATACGACTGCTGGACTACCTTCAGGAAGGCTTTGGCGCCGAGCACATCGAAGGACTACTTCTGAACGAGGACGTCGAGTTGGCCGCCTGGTGGGATCTTGTTTCCAAAGTGCAGTCGATGATGGATGCGGGTGAGCTTCGCGGACTGTGCATTCGCGCGCTTGAGACATATCCCGATCATCCGGGGCTTCTGATGACCCGCGCGCTTTCGGAGGCCATGTGCATGGATCATGATGGAACCGTGAGCGCTAGGGGCATCAGCGCCGCGATACGGTCCGGCGTCGAGAAATACGGGATTGGGTGGACGGATATCGAGGCCTCAATCGACGAGATGTACGACTTGGCCTCAACCCGCGCTGTTGATCTAGGCCCGCCGCTTACCGTCGCGCTGCTCGATTTCGTCGACGCGTCGCCGGACTACGCATGCGTGGCGGAAAAGGCGATTCAGCGGGCGGTTGAACTCGATGATCCTCGCGTCAGTGCGGTAATCGCGACGTGGAACATTCGCGACGTTTTCGATCGATTGAAAATCGTGTCCGATCGAGTAGTCCGGCAATATGAGACGCCCGGTCTGGCAGAGGCATTGGGAGCGTAGATGGATATATTGGAAGAACTACAGGAACGGCTTGGTGAAACGGAACGACGCGCCGCGGAAGTGGTCCGTCGGCTGGAACAATTCGATGAGCTCCAGCAATCACTGGCGAGAGCGGGAACAGGACTCGGCGAAGCCAATGCGAACGTCTCGGATCTCGCGTCGGTGGCCGGGGCCGCAGTTGAATCGCTAAATAGCGTCCTCGTTGAATTCCGGAGGGCCGTTGAGCTTTTGCAGGCTACCGATCCGGCATTGATCGGCGAAAAGCTCATCAAAGTCGAGCAGCAGCTCAACGGTATAACCGAAAGGCTGGGAGTTGTGGAAGAACTCTCGTCCGAGATCCGCAGCACGCGGGTCGAAGTCGAACGGCTTTCACGGAGGTCCATATTCGACAAGATCTTCGGTCGGAGCCGCTGAACCTGAGCGGAGATTGAAAACGGTACTTCTGGAAGGAAACGCTGCCGGAAACAGGACACCGCGCTGAAATTCACCTTTCTTAGCCGCTAAAACCAATAAGGAGACACCATGCGCCCCGATATTGTGACTGACCGTCGCCGGTCTTCCGTGCCGGCGAGGGAAACCCCTTTGAGCAGGCGATACAAGCGCATCCTGGAGAACTGGGTGCCGGTTGGCCTCAGCTATTTCGAAGACTGGCCGGAGCGGCCCAACTGCGGTCACTTTTTCGGCGGGGCCCACTGGTACGGCAGCGACACGGTCGGACCGGCTTTTGTCTTTGCCGTGCTCGCCAATTCCCCTGAATACGATGCGAAACGCACCGGATGCTCCAAAAAGGAGCTTCGGGAGATCGCGCTGAAGGGGATCCGCTACCTCTGCTATACCCACGACACGGGCCCCGCGGACTGTATCCGCCCCGAGAAGAGCCTCGGCAACCCCAGGACCTGGGGCACCAAATGGGGCGAACGCGGCCGCGGCTTCTTCCCCGAGAGCCAGTGCGGAACGAATCTCTCCGACGTTGGCCTGACCGCCCTCCTGCTGGGAAATATTATGGACGACGAGACGTGGACCATGATCGCCCGCATGCACGAAGACTATGCCGGACGGTTCGGGGCCATGGCGCCGAAGAGCGGCGTCTACACCAACACGCAGATGGAGGAGAACGGCTGGACATCGTGCGGTCTGGCGTCGGTTGAGTGTTTCCTGAGCAACTCGCCGCACGTCGATTCCTGGGCCGAAACAGCCCGCCGCTGGATGTTTTCCACAACCACAACCCAGCAGGACACGAAAAACCACGCGCCGTTTTCAGACGGTCGGACCGTACGGGAACTCACCGGCCAGACGTTCACCGCGCTGCCGGATTATATGGCCGAAAACCACGGCATGGTGCATCCCAGCTACACCGGCAGTTCTGTCATGTTCACCGGCCGGCTCGGCATCATCTACGGGACGTTCGGCGCAAAGATACCGGACCATGCCCTGTTCAACCGGAGGGAGATTTACGACGAGCTCAAACGAACGACAGACCGGACGGGCTCGATGCATCCCGTGCAGGGCATGGACTGGCCCTATCTCCCGCCTGACCCGGGCACGCTCACCCATGCGACGGCCGCGTATTACCTGGACGACCCGGAGGCGGCGTATTTCGAGCGCCAGGGGCTCGAGACCCTGGAACAGCGCGCCGAGAGCGCCGGCGGCCGAATGCACGACCGTCAGATCGCCGAGATCGTGCATGGGCCCCAGGATCCGTTGATCATTCGAGAACATAACATCGACAATCCCGCCCACACCTATTTCTTCCATCGGATCTTCGGTGACGGTCCGGACCCGGCGTCCTCGTCGCGCGTCGAACGCAACCTGAGGGGTGTCAAGGTCTATCCTCATTCCGGATTCGCCTTCCAGAGACATCGCGCCGGTCAGACCTCGCTCTCATGGCGAAACGACATCATGGCGCTTCCGCTGAACAAGGACGGACTCTATACCGTCGCGCCGGCGTCGGGTTCGTTTCTGGCCAGCATCGTTGTCGAGGACAAGCCCGACAGCCACGACCTGGTCTCGGTTCGCGTGGACGAACATCAGGACGGCTTTGCCGCCGCGATGATCCTGGACCGCGCACAGCGCTCGGTTCGACAGGAAGTACTCTTCGCCGGTCTGCCCTCGGGAATCTCCCTCTCGTACGAACGGCTCACGGCCAATGAGGCGATTACCGTTCAGAGTGTCGACCAGGGCTTCCTGCGCATCGTCAATGAAGATTTCAACGCCCTGAAAGGAAACTGCAACGGGTTCCGGACCGTCCACACGCCGGACGGCTCCGATCGCTACAGGAGCTACGTCACCACGGATCCGGACAGCGACGTCGTCAAGACCTACGATCATCCGGAATGGGTCAACATCGACGGCCGCCTGGGCTTCGTCTACGCGGGTTCCGGTAAGACCGTCTATCACAATCGGCACTTTTATCAGGTCTGGCGCGCGGTGGCAGACGACCTCACCCTCAGCCGGGTGGACGAACCGTTCCAGGTAGCCGACGGAAGGACCGTTTCCGAACTCACGGCGCTCATCGCCCCGGACCACGGCCACAGAAAAACGGCCGAAATCGGCTTTGTGACCATGGAAACGGGACGGTCCGCCATCGGCCTGCTCGCGGACAATCACCTGGCTGTGGCGAACTTTGGTGAAAAGGAGGGCGCATTGACCTTCAGGGCGAATCGTTCAAGACTCAGCGAAATTCCTGTTTTCGCAGGCGTTACCCGAATCGACGAAGACAATGTCGCCTTCGAGCGAAACCTCGGGGCGGGCGAAGCCCGTCTGCAGGAAGCGATCCTGAACGTGGTCACGGACGGCGCGCTGGAAATCAACGCGGCGGATTCCGGGGCAGTCTGGGCGAGGAATACGGGGGCCGCCCCTGCACGGGTCGCACACGAAGGCGGTGAAACGGTGATCCCGCCAGGGGAAATCGTCGTCCTGGAGTAGAGCGGCGCGGCAATAACGTCAAATTACACCGCAATAGGAAAAGAGGGCCGAGGCTAATGCTTTGGCCCTCTTTAGTATGCGTGGTCCCGGCACGCGGCCCGAGCCGCTCCCTGAGCCGTTGTCCTGAGCCCGCCGAAGGGTTGTCGAAGGGGTCGGCGAGAGAAGTACAAGAATTTCAAATTACCATCTCACCCGGAAACGTGTTTCCGCCATCGCCTGTCGACCGGTGTGCAGGTCCTCCGCCACAACTCGAAACGCCCTCGGCCCCGGCGAAGCACCGTCCATATCCACGCGGAGATCGCGCGGCTCCCAATCCCGTGTGCCCCGGTACGTGTATGAAACGGCCGTCGTCCAGCCGGCCGGGGAGCCGTCACCTCCCCCCTCCCGCAGCGACTGCGTCTGATAGCTTATGCGGTAGTTCGTGGCGCCAAATTCGTCACGCGAGAGATTGTAGATTTCGAAATAGAACCAGGCCTGCCCCTCCGTGCGGCACACCTGCAGCGGATTCGGGAGTACCGCGAATTGCTCCCGTCCGTACGGCACGTCCTCACGCTTTCGAATGCGCCGCGCCATCAACAGGTCGCTGATCTCAAGCGTGTCCGGCCCGAAGGACCTTACTCGCAGCTGCTCCCGTACCGTACCTATCCGCTTCGTCGTCCGGTCTTCGACTTCACCGGCAAGAAAATACATTCCCGGGTCAAGGACCATGCGTTCCCCGGCCAGCAGGAATGCCTCTTCCGTGGATTCGTAGACGACCCGCGGCATCCGCTCCAGCTTTACGACACCGTGCCGGACGGTATCCCAATCGGAGTCGAAGAGAAAAAGCGCTTGCATGGCGTCCACTCCGGCGTTTCCATCTTCCCCCGACACAGTATGCCGCAAGTTTTCTTCCGGAAGCGCGTAATACACCTCAATGCGCGTATTACCGTCGTCATGCCGGAACTGCGCCGTCTGGTTTGGGGCATCATACTGCAGCGGATGTTCATAGAGGTCGGGTACCGCGTCCACAAGTTGTTCGAGTTCCAGGCGTTTTTTTCCAAGCCTGGCCGTTACGAACCGCCAGGAGTCCCAGGTAACCGTAGGGACGAATATTACTGTAAACGGGCCGTAGTCCCAGACTTCCTTCCGGCCCCTGCCGGGGCCATCCATGTACCGGAGGTTCGGGTCGCCGTACCGGATGTAGATCTGCCCCCTGTCGGTCTGCCAGCCTTCCCGACCGAGTGTGGGATCGGAGAACCGCAGGTTTGCGTAGGCCACGCGCCGGCACTGTTCCAGCAGGCGTTCGTTGACCGATGTCAGGTAGATCGGGTCCTTTCCCAGCCAGAACTTGCGTATTTCCTCGTCGCTCGGGAGTGGCTCAGCCCGTTTCTCTTCCACAGGGTTCCGGATCAGGAAGACCGACTGCATGAACCTGCGGGCCGTTTCGGACATCCGGTCCAGGCCGTCCAAATAGGAACGATAGGCCCTCTCCAGGTCGCCCTTCATCTGATAGCCCAGGCCCGCGAAAAAGTGGGCGTTCCAATTCTCGGGACGTCGCTGTCGATAGGCCTCGAAGAGCTCGATCAGGGGTCCGGGCATATCGGCCGCGTAGTAAGACAACCCAAGGTACTGGTGAGAAGGCCAGTGGACGGGGTCCAGGCTGATGGCGCGGGTGAGGTAGCCGATTCCACTCTCGATTGTGAGGTCAGGATATTCGACGAACGTCAGTGTCTTGCCGCCCCGGATTGAATACATACCGATTGCCGCTTCAGTGTCGTCATCGAGCCTGTCCGTAAAATAGGTCATCTCCCAGGCCCAGACCGCGAAACGCCCTGCCCAGAAGAGGCCCGCTACATGGTCCGGATCCAGTTCCAGAACCTGGAGCGCCTTTCTGTAGGAGTCTGGACGCTGCAACGTCCGCCATAACAGCTCAGCATGGGTTGCCCGATAGTCAGGGTTCTCGCGCTCACGCATCACGGCGCGCAGCAGCCAGTGGCCGGCAGTCTGGCGGGAAACCGGCGTGCCCTGCGCCATGTAAAACCGCGCCAACGCGTGCATTGTTCTGCCGGACCGGTCATGTCTGAGCGCACGCTTCATCAGGGCTTCGCGACGGTCGCGGTCAAGCAGCGTATCCGCCGCGGCATTCAGCAGCGAGTCTACCTTCGCAGGATCGGACCGTCCGGCCTCAACGGCGGGAGCGCACAACGCCAGGAGGCAAATCGATACCGTGAGCCGAATCATTCAAATTTCTCCCTGGGCCCCGCGAACTGAACCCTTCGGATCTCGGCTGTAATGAACGTTAAGATACAAGACTTGATTGACAAAAAAGCCGCGTTGCAGGCCGCGGGATCAGGCATTTACCCATTCGTTAACCTAAGACACATGTTGCAGGGTACGGGTTCAAAAAAACGAAAACGCTTCGGTATCCCTTCGGAAGATATATGAGGGTTTCGAGGATCGTCAACGAACAAAAATAAAGAAGGATCCTTAAGGACCCTTCTTTGCGTGTTTACACATAAGTATTTATATTTTTTATATTTATGTCCGTATCGAGGTCCGGTGGCCCTGCTGCCCATCCCTGGCAGGGCATCACTACTGCGTTTGTCTCGTGTGTGCTAGAACTGAATCTGCCGTCCTGCAAGATTGCTCAACATCAACTGGAATTCATCCATGCGTTTGTTGCCTCTGAATATGAGCAGGTTCACGCCTTCGATCCCCTCCGTCGTCGGGAAGTCGATCTGGTTGACAAAGGCGAGAAACGCCTCGTGGAAGGTGGTCAGGCCCTGCTCGTACCGGTCGTGAATCCTCCGCAGTTCGTGATCGACCGGCCGGATGTCCCGAACCTGTAACTGCAGTGTCTCCAGGCGGGAGATCAGATTCGACATGAACTGCCGCGTCCAGTACCGCGAAACCAGGCCCCCCGACCATCCCTGGGTTATGGAACCGAATTCGGCATTCATCAGGTTCACTGTCTGGTAGGTTCGAAAGACATTGACGAGGTACGCGTTAAAATCCGACGCGGCGACCGACAGCATCTCTTCGGAGGGGCCGGGAGGAGGTTCGACCACCCCTACGGGATCCGACGATCCGCAGCCCATGCAAATGATCAGAAGTAATCCCAGACAACGCTTCATATCTGCAATCCTGACTTTCCGATTCCACGCTGCAGTATTTAACCTAAATTCCGCAAAAATCGCAACCCGGCACCGCGACGGAATTTTTCGATACGGGCCGAAATGGTCGTAAGGAAGGACATTTTTTCGTTAACGTCCACGAAAACATACGAATCATGGTTAACGCTGTGCAATGACGGACGGCTTGCGGTCACCCTAAAGCGGTTTCTCGTACGCCGCGCGCCGTAAGATGACTTCGAAACCCAGACGGCGGTACAGGCGAACCGCGGATTCCAGCTTTTCACTCGTGTTCAGGATGGCCTCGCCGTACCCAAGCGCTTTCAATTTGTGCAGCGCGCGCACGTTCAACACCCAACCCAGACCCTTGCTCCGGTGTTCCGGTACAACCGCTACCCAGTGAATCAGCCCGACATCCCTGCCCTGATACATCGCCGTCCAGGCGGTGGTTGTGCCCACGGGTTCGTCGCCGCAGACCGCAAACAGGACGCGCTTCGGATCAAAATACGGCGAGTCCAGATATTCCTTTTCGAAGTCAGCCGACGTCCAGGCCCTTCCGCCTGTGTTCTCACTTATGAACGCCGCATTCTTGATGCGGACGAATGCCGTGTCATCGCCGGTCTCGTAGGTCCTGATCCGGTACCCCGCCGGCGTCCTTGCAACGGGAAGGTCGTTAAGTTCCCGCCACATTTTCAGGCTCGCGCCGAACACGGGTTTCCATCCTGCTTGTTTCAGGAGTCCTGTTGCGGCCGCATTGTCGCTGTCGACAGCCGAGCCGGTCCGTAATGCCTGAATGCCGTTTTCGCGGGCAACCCCTTCCGCTTCCAACAGCAGGCGTCGCCCCAACCCCGCACGCCGGCGGCCGGGATGTACCCCTATGAAACTCAGTGTCGCGACCCGCTCGGCGTCCGAAAACGACATTGCGCAGACACCCGCGAGCGTCGGTCCGTCGAACGCCAGCACAGTCCCGTCGTTTCTCAAATTTTCGAGGAACTCCCCGGTCGGCGGCGTTACGTCTCCTGCTCCGTCTGCACATCGCGTCATCAGGTCCGCGAGATCCTGAGTTGAAACGGCCCCGTCCATCAACAGAAACGATGCGTTCACGAGAGTTTACCTTCAACATGATCCAGAAAAGTGGGATTTCCCGACGTCACGCCCCCGTCGGCCACCACAACCGAACCGGTGACGAACGACGCCTCGTCCGAGGCAAGAAAGAGCGCTACATTCGCTATTTCTTCAGGTCTGCCCACGCGTTTGAGCGGATAAACCTCGGCGATACGTTCGAATATCTCCGGGTCCTTCTCAAGGACGTGCTGCCACCCCTCCGTGATGACGGTGCCGGGGCAGATTGCATTCACGCGCACGCCCCCGGGTCCGTGATCCACCGCTGTGGTTTTGGTGAGCGAGATGACACCTGCCTTCGCTGCGCTGTATGCACTCTCCCCAAACGACATGATCGCGTTGACGGACGATATGTTTACAATGGATCCGCCGCCACGATCGATCATCCGCGGAAGTGCCGCGCGGCTGCAGAGGTAGGCGCTCTTCAGGCATCCCTCTATATTTCGGTCCCATAAATCCGGATCGATATCCAGGATGTGGGACCCGTGGCAAAAATAGGCGTTGTTTACCAGAATATCAAGGCCGCCATATGTTTCCACGGCTTTATCACACGCGCGATTGACGTCCGTCGGATCAGTCGCACTGCCCACGACGAGCGCTGCGTCGCCATCCGCCCGTTCGATCGCCTCAACCACGGTCTCCCCGCGGTCCCGATCGAGTTCCAATACAACCACCTTCGCGCCTTCCTTCGCAAACCGCATCGCCACGGCCTTGCCGATGCCCGCGCCGCCGCCCGTAATCCAGGCGACTTTACCCTCTAACCGCATTGAATTCTCCTCTGGAGTGGTTGGGTCGAAATTGCGACTTAGCCATCGGCTACATTGCTAAATGGTAACAGCTAACCGCCATAAACGAATATACGGGAGCCACCCGTTCATGTCAACGAACACTATCTGAAACCGGACGCTCCGATAGACGCATACTGCGGAAGGAAGCGCATGGGGATCTCAATTCCTGAAGAATGAAGCCTGTGTCGTGCGTGCGTAGGCTCGATCGCGTCTTCAGTTCCATAGGCACATTTTACCGAACCGGAATGGACAAATCCGTGTCCTTATTTGTTGGCGGGACGATCTGCAGAAATCCCGCCAGTATACGAAGGGATATTTTATTTTGTGAATCCAGACACAGGGAAGGAAGATCAGGATGACGCCCTCTTCCTGGAAGGTTAAGGAATGCCAATGAAACCAAATCTGTTTATTGTATTGGCCGTGCTGCTTCCAGTATTTCGATTTTTCTGCGAAAGTGTTGCAGCGAGTCCCGCGGACTCGCTGGATGCGCTGCGCAACGAACGAGACTGGGTCGGTCTGGGGTACGCCTACCTTGAGCGCGGTAATTTCGAAGATGCCAGGAAGGCATTTCGGCAAGGCGCGAGAGGAGATTCCGCGGCTGCGGCGTACAATGGGATGGGACTGGCATACGGACGCGACCCGAAGGCGGTCAAGCGGAAGGCATTCGAGTATTTCCGCCGCGCGCTGGGGGTTAATGAGGGTTACCTCGAAGCGCGAATGAATATCGCACGGTTGCACATCCAGCTTGGCGACCTGAATGCAGAGCATGCCTTGAAGGACGTGATCGAGGCGCATCCGACCTATGCGCCGGCCTATCTGATGCTGGGGGACTGGTTCAGGGACAGCCTCTTCCCTGAAAAGAGAATTGCCCTCTACAATCGCTATCTCGAGATCATGCCCGGAGATATACGGGGGTATCAAGGTCTCGCCATGACGTACATCGAACTACACAATTATCAGGAAGCGTTGGAGGTGCTTGAACCCGCCATCACGGATACTTCATCGGATTCACGGCTTCTGCCGCTGGCCGCTCAGGCATGGGCGGCGCTGGGCGATCCGGAGCAGGCTGTTGCGCTTTTCCAGGATTATTTCCATGCATTACCCGACAGCGAAAGGGCGTTATATGAGGATTTGTCGCTGGTGACCTTCCCGGAGGAACTCGAGACCTACGAGGCCAGATCCGGCAGGGAACGTGAAGAATGGCTGCGGTCCTTCTGGAAGAAGAGAGATATGGCGCTGGTGTCAGCGGGGAAGGCGCGGGAGGCGGAGCACTATCGGAGGGTGTGGCATGCCCGGACGTTTTTCGGGGAGAAAGTATTCCCGTGGGACCGGCGAGGAGAGGTCTACATCCGGTATGGAGAGCCTGAATATCGTGCGCGTTCGGACAGGGTAAACGCGTATCCGCCGAGCCTGGAGGTCCAGCGGATACGCGACGTGCACGGGCAGCAGATCTACGGCGTTTACGACACCAAATCGGATCGGGAGAGGCCGCAAGGATGGACTCTGAAAGACAAGTCCGCCAAGAAGGAGGAGTGGGTATACACGAAAGTCGCAGGCGGACTGCAACTGATTTTCAAGGATAAATGGTTCGACGGAGATTGGGACTTTCTGATTGGCGTACCCGGCAACGACATTAGCCTGACCCCAAGGATATTGTCGCTGAGTCCGGCAGTGGTTTACCGGAAGGCGACACAGACAATGCCGGATTTCTACGACGTTCCTCCCGGGATGGACCACCTCGAGTTCTACTACGACACGGCCAGTTTCCGCGGCTCCGACGGTGGCGCCGCGGCGGTGGAGGTCTATTTCGGCATTCCTTTGGACCTGGTGGAGAGCGAAGAGACGGCAGGAAGCGAACTCTCCAACGTCAGGATGGTGGCGGCGTTAACGGACGCGAGTGGCGACGTATACTGTCGGCGGCAGACAGACCTGGTTTTTCCGGCGCCTCAAGGCGAACAGGCTGCGCGCGGCACTTTTGCACCGGACCTGATCCGGATTGACGTCTGACCTGGAGACTACCGGCTTGCTGTACAGCTTGTGGACCGGATCTCAGGCAAATGGGGGGTGTACCTGCAGGACTTGAACGTCCCTGATTATGTGGATTCGCTGGCAATCAGCGATCTGCAAATGTGCTGGGACATCCGGGAATCGACACGGGAAGGAAAGTTCAGAAAGGAAAACCTCTGGGCGGTACCGATGCCAAGCCGGAGCTACCGGCAGGACACGAATATACACATTTACTATGAACTGTATAACCTGCGGACAGACGCATTTGGAAGAACCAGATACCGAGTTTCCTACTCCATTCAGCGGGATGCCCGCCTGGGGAAGGGGGTCTTCGGCGCGTTATCGTCGCTGGTACGGAGGATTATTTCAGCCGAAAAAGAGGAGGTGGTTGTGAGCTACGACCGGACAGGCGCTGACGCTACCGAGGCAATCTACTTCGAACTGGACGCCGGGAACCTCAAACCCGGCTTCAGTCGCGTCAGGGTATCCGTGACCGACCTGAACAGTTTACAGTCCGCCATGCGTACGGCCATTTTTCATGTAGAGAAATAGAAAGAGGGCAGGAGGCCCTTTTTGGTTTAAGTCATCATCCGAAAGATCATGCGCGTCGAATCCTGGGCGCGATTTCCGAAGAGTATGTCTTGCGTCTTCCCCCGCGCACGTCGAGGACCTCGGCCAGTGCCGTTGACGCTTCGCGAACGAGGTACTCGGTGTCGACTCCCCGGTGGCCGGGTTTGTACGGCCTGAGTTTTCGGATGCCCCGGGTCAACAGGTGTTCGGCGCCCGCATAATTCTCACATGTCAGGTGATAGAAGCCGACAGCCACTTGAATCATACCTTGAAAGAAGGGTCTTTCGGATCCCCGCACATCCATCCAGACGTCCTCCCACGTGTCGTGAGACGTATAGAAGTCGCCGGCATTGAATTCGCGGATGCCGCGTTCGAACCTCTCGGTTATGTCAGATTCTTGTGCCAAAGTATCCAGCCTTGACTCGCAGCCGCAAGCTGCCAGTTTGCGGCTGCGAGTCAAGCACCTTCACACTCACTTCCTCAGCGACCAAAAACAAACGGTGGTGCCACAATAATGGCGGGCGCCAAACCTCAGGGGCCCGCCTTCGGCGAATCTCAATGCTCAACTCAGCGGTCTCGCCCCTTGTAGACTCCCCTCCTTCTGACATACCCATCCGTATTCTTCCTGAAATTCGCGATCTCCTCCTCCGTCAACTCCCGCCTTACCCTGGCCGGCACACCCGCGGCCAGCGTCCGGGGCGGGATCTCCATACCCTCGAGGACCAGCGCATTCGCCGCGACGAGAGATTCCTCGCCGACCCGTGCGTGATTCAACACCGTTGCGCCCATTCCTATAGTCGCCCCACGATCTATAAGACACCCGTGCAGAATCGCGTTGTGACCGACTGTAACGTACTCGCCCACGGTACAGGGACATCCCGGATCAGTATGCAGGACCGCTCCGTCCTGGATATTGGATCCCTTGCCGATCCGGATCGGCTCCTCGTCACCGCGCAACACGGCGTTGAACCAGATACTCACCTCTGACGTGACATACACCTTGCCGACAAGTATCGCTCCGTCGGCAAGGAATACGGAATCGTCAATTTCCGGTGTTGCGTTCTGATACGGCAGAATTCTCAATTCATCCTCCTCGCAGCGAGGCCCAGTGCAACGGTATCGCTGTCGCGTCCATTCGGATCGCTCCGGATTGACCGAAGGGCTTGGCGGCGTCTTATTGGACGTGAGACTACCTGCCTGAGCGCTCACGTTTCTCCCTGTCGCCATCACCGTCCGGGTTACGATCACGACCGTCATCTACAGGGCCTAGCACGAACTCACGTTTGCCAGGGCCGCCACTGGAACGGAACAGTCCCGTGAAAAACCCGATCGCGCCCGATATCGCGCCGAACAGGATCGCTGTGTCTTTGACCGGTGAGTTCGACTGCCAGCCGGCAAACGCACCCACCAAGGCGCCCGATACGGCGCCCCCGACGCCCATCCGGACCGCGGTGCCGAGCTTTGTCGAACGTCTCCCGCGAAGGAACAGGACCCGGTCGATATCATTGACCGGGACCCGCCTGGCGTCGAGACCGGATTGTACCAGTATGGTCCCGTCGTCGTATTCCGGCAATAACTGTCCCTCGATCCGCTCACCGTCCTTCAACACGACCCCGCCTCGAAGCCGGCGCGTTATTCCGGCCCGCGGACGGCGCTCTTCGAAGGAGATTTTCCGGTCTGTATACCTGGGGTATTCGGCATCTTCAGGCAACTTGGATTCAAATCCGATCTTGTATTCACCCTTTCGGACCTCGTCGAAGTGTTCGACGTATTCCCGCAGTCGTCTTAACGCGTCCTCATCGCCGACCGGTACGGTCCTGTTCGCGATTTTCGGGCCGGACCGGTACCGGATCCTCACCATCACGCGTTCTCCGCTCTTCAGAAACGAGGCCGTCTGAATGCCGGGCACAGCCATATCGAGCAGCCGCAGGGGTACCCTCTCGTTATAGACGCTGCGCCCCTGGAACAGGGAGTAGCGGTTGCTCTCTTCCAGATCGATTTCCGGCCCTACGAGCGGGCTCAGCACCACCAGGTTGCCCTCGATCTGCCTCACATCGACGATGGCCCAGCCTGCATCCTCCAGGGCTTCGATTGTCCGGGTGGTTTTGGGACGATCTTCGCCATCACTTTCTGCCTTTTCCGCATTTTCAGCACCCGATTCCGCCGCCCACGTCTGACCTGCGCCAACAAGGCTGGTCCACAGCACGCAGCTGGCGCATAACAAAGCGATTGACTTTCGAAACATAACCATCTCCCTGGATGTGGGGTGACTTCCCGGCACGATTTCAATTGTACGGCGGCCGATTCCGTGGGTCAAGCGCGGGAGCCGATATAACGAAAAAAACGGGTCGTCGACCCGCGCGCCCGCGGTCGGCCCGTGCGTTGCACTGCCACGTAAACGCCCCATCGGACGCAAAGTTCCGTCTTCGGGGCCGCTATGCGGGTTCGTCCTTCAGATCCTCGATCTCATCGGTAATACCATCCATTATGTAGGGACGGAATTTTCTGAACACCGTACGTCGTCTGAACCATCCATCGTCGTGCGCCGCCGTTCCCGCAACCCGTACGAATTGCATCAGGTCGATCCCGTCGGAATCGCACTCGCCGTAGAGCCACATATCCAGCCGCCGCCGGACTTTCTGCAGGGATTCGCGGGAAACCGGCATCGCTTTATCGAGCGGAAAGAAGACTTCGCCGTCCGCCAGCACCGAGGCGTCGCGCAGGAGTTTTCGAGGAGGTTGGGCGAGCCGATCCGGATCGCCCACGGCCATTCCGGTGACAAAGTCGATATCACCATCCGCAACCACGTCCATGAACAGCGTGCGCATGCGGTTTTGCAAACCGCCATAGTCCTCCATCAGGCGATTCGACCGCGGGTTCACACCCACGAACAGCGTACCCAGTCCGTTGTACCGCAGACACTCCGAAACGAAGTCGGCCTCGTTATCGAACAACCCGATGCCGATGACGTGGTCTCCATCCATCGCCTTCAGATGTGTCAGGCCATGTTCCGGACCGTGTTGCAAAAGGTCGTAGTGCCGCCGCACGTCGCGCTCACTGAAGGACTTCACCCTTCCGCTCTCCGCGTTCTCCGGCTCAGTATCTGCCTGCCGCTGCGAATCTGCGCCGCAACGGCCTCGTAACCGGTCCCTCCGTCAAGTTCCCGACGGTTGACGCTGGCCTCTACGCGAAGCGACTCCGCCACATCCGCCTCGAACAGATCGCACTCCGAGTGGAGGGTCCGCAGGTCCAGCTCGTCGAGGCGCCGTCCCCGCGAAAGCGCGGTCCGGACCAGCCGGCCCACGATCCGGTGAGTTTCTCGAAAGGGCAGTCCCTTTCTCACAAGATAATCCGCGAGGTCCGTCGCCACGACGGTACCGTCGAGAGCCTCGCGCATCCGATCGGTATGTACCGCCATTGTCCGCCACGCGCCTGCGAATACCTCCAGCACCTGATGAACCGTATCGACCGTATCGAAGAAGGGCTCCTTGTCTTCCTGAAGATCCTTCGAGTAGGTCAGCGGCAATCCCTTCATCACGGTCAACAGCGCCATCAGATTGCCGTACACCCGCCCCGCCTTGCCGCGGACCAGTTCCAGCGAATCCGGGTTCTTCTTCTGCGGCATCATGCTCGAACCGGTGCTGTACGCGTCGTCAAGTTCGATAAACCGAAACTCGGACGACGACCACACGATCAGGTCTTCGCAGAACCTGCTGAGGTGTCCAATAAGAATTGCAGCGGCGGACATAAACTCGAGGAGATAGTCCCGGTCGCTGACCGCGTCGATGCTGTTCCGGGTTATACGCGAGAAACCCAGTTCCGACGCAAGGAATTCGCGGTCTATCGGAAAGGCGCTGCCGGAAAAGGCGCCCGAACCGAGCGGCATGGCATCCGCCCGGTCGGCGCAGGCGGCGAATCGTCCCCGGTCCCGATCCAGCATCCAGAACAATGCCATTGTATAGTGCGACAGACGGACGGGCTGCGCCTGTTGCAGATGTGTATATCCCGGCATCAGAGCGTCGATGTGCCGATCGGCGAAATCCAACAGAACGGTCTGCAACCGATCGATGCCGTCAAGGGTAATCCGAGTCGCCTCCCGCAGATACAGCCGCTCATCCAGCGCCACCTGATCGTTCCTGCTGCGTCCGGTATGGAGCTTGCCGCCAACCTCTCCCACGATCTCTGTCAGCCGCGCCTCCACCGCCATGTGTATGTCTTCCAGACGTTTGTGCAGGACAAGGCGGCCGTCGGCAATTTCCGCTTCGACCTGGTCCAGGCCCTTCAGGATGCAGTCCAGCTGCCGGGCCGTCAGGACGCCGATTTTCGACAGGGCTTTGGCCTGTGCCCTGCTTCCGGCGATGTCCGCCCTGTATAGCCGCCTGTCGAACCCGATGGACGCGTTGAATTGCTCCATTGCGCTCTCCGACGCCTTGTCGAAGCGGCCCGACCATGGTTTTTTTTCAGCTTCACCCATTGAATAATCCTGAAGAGCCGGCGAGTCCCGGAACGAGGATTCTGAATCCCTGGTTCTCAGTCTTCCGTCAGCCCTGCTTCCACCTGGTGCGACGCATTCAACGCCTTCGCGCCGACACTCAGCACATTCAGAAATCCCTCCGAATCCCTATGGTCGTAATCACCGATCGCTTCCATCGAGGACAGTTCGGAGGAATACAGCGAATGCGCCACGGCACCGGAGGACTGATACGTTACCGAGCCTTTGTATACCGAAACCGTCAGCGAGCCCTCGGCCAGCTTCCGAACCGGCGCGAGGGCGCCTCGAATCATCTGTGAAGACAGGTCGAAATAATACCCCTGGTAGATCTGCTCGGCAAGCACCGAGGAGAGCGAGTCGTAGAATCGCCGTGCCCGCCTGTCGAGTACCTGCTGCAGCAGGTACTGGTAGCATGCGCCCAGCAGTGCGAGCCCCGGGCTTTCGTAAACGCCTCGGGATTTGATGCCCACGAAACGATTCTCGACCGTGTGGATACCGATGCCGACTCCGTGACGCCCGGCAACGTCGTTGGCCGTTGCGATCGCCGATACCGCGTCCACATGCTCCCCGTTCACAAGTACGGGACGCCCTGCTTCAAGCGTTACGGAGAATGTCTCCGGGCGATCCGGCGCGTCCTTCGGGAAAACGCCCATGCCCGGCTCGATGAAATCCGCCGCCACGTCGAGGTATTCCAGCTTTCCCGCCTCATGCGTCAACCCCAGCAGATTCGCGTCCGTCGAATACGGCTTGTCCTGCGTAGCCGTAATGGGCAGGTTCCGGGCCTGGCAATAGGCGATCATCTCCCTGCGTCCGCCGAAATGCTCCAGGAATGCGTCGTCGCGCCACGGCGCATACACCTTGATGGCGGGCGACAGCATATTGGCGACGAGCTGGAATCGCACCTGGTCGTTCCCTCGGCCGGTGGCTCCGTGCGCGAGTACGTCGATATCGCGCGCCTGCATCTCTTCAAGGATACCCTGTGCGGTCACGTGTCGGGCAAGACCGGTCGTGTTCCAGTACCCGCCCTCGTAGACGGCATTGGCCAGGAGCATGGTGATTGCCTCCTCTGCCAGGTCCGACTTCAGGTCCAGGATAACCGAATCCACGGCCCCGCAGGCCAGCATCCGCCGGCCGATATCCTCGATATCGTCCTCGTCCGGCTGCCCGATATCCGCGGTGATGCTCACCACCTCCACCCCATGGTCGGCAAGCCAGCGCGTAACCGTACAGCTGTCAAGCCCGCCGGAGGCCGCCAGCGCAATCCGCTTGCTCCGAATGTCCGCCAATTTCATTACAGACGCTCCTTTTCAGTCATCCGCCTGCTAATCTATTTGCCGCAATAGCCGCAACGCGGCACCACGACGAAACTTTCCGAAACGGGCCGAAATGGTCGTCCGGAAGGATGTTTTTTCCGTTCACGTCCAGTGACCTGGTGTATCCTGGTAATCCGCCTTCTATTCGCCTTTGTTAAATGGCGCATATTCGAATTAACGTCCCCGAAAAATGACGAATCCAGGTTAACCCTGCAGAATTTCGTCGAACACGTCCATGACCTGGTCGATATTCTCCTGTTCAATCACCAGGGGAGGCAGAAAACGCACCACGTCCGGACCGGCCACACATACCAGGATTTCCCGCTCACGGAACGCGCCCATCACGTCGGCGGCAGGAACGTCGGCCAACACCGCACCGGCGATCAACCCCCTGCCGCGGACCTCGGTGATCTTATCGGGGTACGTTTCCATCAGCGCATTCAGCCGGCCATTCAGAAGTTCGCCCTTCGCCCTTACGGCCGCGATGAATCCCGGATCCGAGAGCTGCCTGAAGACCTCGATGCCCACGGAGCAACTGACCGGATGCGCCCCGAACGTAGCCGCATGGTCGCTGGGCTCCACGGCATCGGCAACGTCCTGGCTCATCAGTGTTGCGCCAATCGGCAGACCCCCGGCCAGGGGCTTGGCCAGCGTCATGATGTCCGGTGTTACGCCGTAGTGCTCATAACAGAACAGGGCCCCGGTCCGGCAGAGTCCGGACTGGATCTCGTCGAACACCAGCAGCATCTTCATCTCATCGCACAGCTGCCGCAGACCTTCAATAAACGACGGTTCCCCCGAATTAATACCGCCCTCGGCCTGGAGTGGCTCCAGAATCACCGCTACCGTCTCCGCATCCACCAGGCGTTCTACCGACTCGAGATTGTTGAATTCCGCGAACGAGATTCCGGGCAGCAGGGGTCCGAAGCCTTTGTGGTACTTCGGCTGGCCCGTGGTGGCAACCGACCCCATGGTGCGTCCGTGAAACGAGTTGTTCATCGCAATGAACTTGTACTTTGCGCGTTCCTCGAAATTCGTGTATCCCCATTTTCGCGCGAACTTCAACGCCGCTTCCCAGGACTCGGTTCCGCTATTGCAGAAAAAAACACGATCCGCGAATGAACGCTCGCACAGCATTTTCGCCAACCGGGGCGCGGGAATCGTATGGTAGAGGTTCGAGACGTGGATCAGTTTACGCGCCTGCGCCGAGATTGCGTCGCCAATGGTCGGGTTGTTGTATCCCAGTGCATTCACGGACAACCCGCTCACAAAATCCAGGTACCGTTTCCCTTCGGTGTCGAAAAGATGCACGCCGTCTCCGCGCTCCAGTACAAAGTCGGGCCGCGCGTAGGTCTGCAGAATGTAGTTTTGTTCAAGTCCGATTATTTCTTTCGTGTCCATCATCCACTCCCCGTTTTTTGGGTTCCACATACACAGCTTGGTCCGCGTCTTTCTTCATTGGACAATCTCGGTGCCGATCCCCTCACGCGTAAAGACTTCCAGCAACAGGGCGTGGGGAACACGTCCATCTATAATGTGCGTCTTGTTAACGCCCCCTCTCACCGAACGCACGCAAGCCTGAAGCTTTGGAATCATTCCTCCCTTCGCCGTACCGTCCCGGATCAGCCTGTCCACGTCATTGACGTGCAATGTTGAGATCCGGGATTCCGGATCGGCGCTGTCACTCAAAATGCCGTTTACGTCCGTCAGGAAGACCAGCTTCTCCGCCTGAAGCGTTCGCGCGATTTCTCCGGCGGCCGTATCCGCGTTCACGTTGTAACTCCTGCCGTCGGGGCCGAGGCCGATTGGGGCGATCACCGGAATCGTTTCCTTCGCGCACACGCTTCGAACCGGTTCCGGATCCACCCGGTGTACGTCGCCCACAAACCCGATGTCCACCGGCACCCGTGTGCCGTTGGACGCCACCTGTGCAAAATGCCTGCGCACGTGCATAACGCCGGCTTCTTTTGCGGACATGCCGTGCGCGCATCCGTCCAGCGCCCGGATGCCCTCCACAATCCTTCTGTTTACCACACCGAACAGTGTGTCTTCCACCACCTGCATCGAATCCGCGTCAGTCACGCGCAATCCGTTGATCCATTTCGACTCCAGTCCGGCTTCCTGCAGGCGTCTGCTGATTTCCCTGCCGCCGCCATGCACGACCACGGGCCGCATGCCCACGGTTTCCATGAAAACCAGATCCGCCAGAATCGTGTCCGACCCGCCGTCGTCAGGCTGCGTGCTTCCCCCGTATTTCACAACGACGATCTTGTCCCGAAAAGAGCGGATGTAGGGAAACGCCTCCACCAGCGTGGCGGCTTTCTGAATGAATTGCTCCATCGCAAATTCCCGTATTACCAGGCAGCTGTGTTCCGTCAATTTTGACCGACGGTTCAGCCCGTGCTGTACACTTCGTCAATTCCGTAGAGTCTGGGCAGCTCGAACATCAGGTTCATATTCTCGACCGCCTGGCTGGCCGCGCCCTTGCCCAGGTTGTCTTCCATTGCACATATATATGCAAACCCGTCGTCCACGCCCACCTTGATCGCCAGCTTGTGCGTGCCGACGACGTCGCGCGTACCCCACTGTTTGTCCTCCGAATCCTCCACGGGAACGACAAGGTCCTCGTTTGTATACGCAGACGCGATCGCCTCGACCAGCTGTCTGCCGGCCTCGTGCGCGTGTAATGCCTTCAGACTGTCGGCCAGCTCAATTCGTATGTTGGCATTGATGCCCGCGAATACGGAGCGCAGAACGATAGGCGTGAAGTTCACCCGAAAACCGGAATAGAACTCCATCTCCGGTACGTGTTTGTGCCGCCGGCCGAAACTGTAGGTGACCTCGTCGGGCTCCTGTTCAATCTCTCTGCGGGCGCCCGAATTTCCCGAAGTGGCCACCACCGTCGCTTCGCCCTGCACCATTTCCTTCAACGGTTTCAACGCCAGAATAACGCTGGTTGGATAGCAGCCCGGATTACCAACAAGCCGCGCGCAGGCAATCCGGTCGGCAAACAGCGCGGGCATGCCGTAAACCGCCTCTTCAAGAAGCTCCGGAGCACGGTGGTCCAGCCCGTAGCCGGATTCGAACAGGCGCCTCGGCAACCGGAAAGCGCCGCTCATATCGATAACTCTCGCGCCCGCGTCCAGTGCCTGCGGCGCGAACTGCATCGACTCGGGGTCTTTCGTGGCCAGGAATACAAGATCACACTGGTCCAGGACGCCCTGCCGTCGTCTGGAATTCTGCCGGAAGCCGATCTCCGCACGGTCGTGATGCGCCAGTACCCGTTCCAGTTCCTGGCCCACCATCCCGGTATCGCCGTAGATGCCGACGCTCAAAGCCACGTGAATCCTCCCGCGGGCTTTGGATTACACTCCCGCGTCGGGGGTTCCCAGGCGCTCAGCAGAGGCCGCGACCGGTACTTCACTCCCGGTCCTTTCGACGACGTCGCAACCCGGACTGCCTCGTCTCCCGGTATGCGATTGACTGTTTCGTCCCCGTCATTGAGAAATCTCAAGAATTCGCTCCTTCAGCAGTTTTCGTTCTTCCACGGATTGGCACAGGATGAAGATCGTATTTTCTCCTGCGATCGTCCCCACGACCTCGGTCCATCCCGCCCGGTCGATGGCTTCGCACACACCCTGCGCGTGTCCTGTCATCGTCTTCAACACGAGCGTATGCCCCGCCCCGCCCGTTTCAACGACGAAATCCCTCAACTCCCTCGCGAGCAGATTCGAACCACTGCCATCCTGTCCGGATTCGTCGGCCGGGGCCTGATAGCGAAGTCCGCCCGAGCCGTCCGGCGACTTGACGATACCCAACTGTTTCAGGTCCTTCGAGAGCGTGGACTGTGTGGTGGAAATACCAGCGGCGCTGAGCGCTTCGCTTAACGCCCTCTGAGTCCCGACCGCACGGGATGTGATGACGTCGAGAATATGCCGCTGACGTTCCTGTTTTCCACTCATGGAATTTTATTCCATTTTATTGATAATTATTCGAATAATACACAAAAAAATTCGAAAGTCAAGAATAATTATTCAAAATCGCCGATTTTCCGTCGGATGCTGTCGAAGTCATATCTTCACGACCTTTCCCGGATTCATGATGTTGAGCGGATCCAGTGCTTTCTTGATCGCCTGCATGACCCTTACCCCTTCGCCATGTTCCTGCTCAAGTTGTGCCAGTTTACCCATACCGATCCCGTGTTCACCTGTACACGTTCCGCCCATTTCCAGGGCGAATTCGACGATCCGTTCGCTGAATTTACGCGCTTCGGCAAGCTCTTCGGGGCGATTCGGATCGATCAGGAAAACGACGTGGAAGTTTCCGTCGCCGACGTGACCGAACAGGGGAGCAATCAGGGTCGACGCCTTCAGCTCTTCTTTGGTCTTCAGGATACAATCCGCCAGTCTTGAAACCGGTACGCACACGTCCGTCACGTACCCCACCGAACCCGGCCGCATGGTCTGTGACGCGTAATAGGCGTCATACCGCGCCTGCCAGAGCCTGTCGCGTTCTTTCTGTCCGGTTGCCTTGCGAAAGTCCTCGCCGCCGTGCCTGTCCGTGACCGGCCCGGCCGCCGCGACGCGCTCGACAACGGACGACTCGGAACCGTGGAACTCAAAAAAAAGCGTTGGCGCCACTTTGTAGTCGAAGCCTGAATACGCGTTGATCGCGCCCATCTGAACTTCGTCGAGAAGCTCGATCCGCGTCATTTCTATTCCCGTTGACATCAATTCAATTACCGCGTTTACCGCCGAAGAAATGTCCGGAAACGCACAGACCGCCGCGGATACCGCCTCAGGGACCCTCGCCAGCTTCAGCGTCACCTCGGTAATGACACCCAGTGTGCCCTCGGATCCGACGAACAAATGCGCCAGGTCGTAACCGGCGGACGATTTCCTCGCCCGTCCGCCTGCGTGAACGATGCTGCCGTCAGCCAGTATGACCGTCAGCCCCAGGACGTTTTCCCTCATCGTTCCGTATCCCACCGCCGCACTGCCCGACGCCCGTGTCGCCGTCATTCCTCCCAGGGAGGCGTCCGCTCCGGGATCGACCGGAAAGTACAGTCCCGTCCCTGCTTCCGCCAGATGCCGGTTGAGCTGCTTTCTCGTTACGCCAGCCTCCACCGTTGCGTCCAGGTCGGCCTTGCCAACCCTCAAGATACGGCTCATACGGCTCAAATCGATGCACACGCCACCCTGTACAGCGACGATTCCACCTTCCACGGCCGTTCCCGTACCAAACGGCACGACCGGTGTCCGGTATCGGGCACAGAGTCTCACAATCTTCGACACTTCGTCATTGCAGGCGGGAAAGACCACAGCATCCGGCAACCTGGGCTTATGATACGAAGCGTCGCCCGCGTGGGCTTCCCGGATGCCCTCGTCCGTCCTTACCCGATCGCCCAGCAACGACCGGAGTTTGCCGAAAACCGGCGACCTGCTCGGATCCGAAGATCGCTTCTCCGTACGCGCATTGTCTGTCATTCTCTTCAACCCTTGAACGAGTTCACTGAGTGGTCTCTCAGAGGTGCCGTGCCAGCCATTCCGTCATTTCCCAGAACACATGCATGACCGACTCACGGGCCGTGTATCCGTGGCTCTCGTGGGGCAGCATCACCAGTCGGGTTGTCGCGCCGTGACCCTTCAGCGCGTTATATAGCCGCTCGCTCTGCAGGGGAAATGTCCCGGAATTGTTGTCGGCCTGGCCATGTATCAACAACAGCGGCGCCTTGATCTTGTCGGCATGCATGAATGCCGACATGGCGTGATAGACCTCCGGCGCCTGCCAGAGCGTACGCTCTTCACACTGAAAACCAAACGGCGTCAGCGTACGGTTGTATGCACCGCTCCGGGCGATTCCCGCCTTGAACAGATCGCTGTGCGCCAGGAGATTCGCTGCCATAAACCCGCCGTAGGAATGCCCGCCGATCGCAATGCGGTCACGGTCCGCAACACCCCGGCGCACGACTTCCTCCACGGCCGCTTCTGCGCTGGATACCAACTGGGTCACGTACGAATCGTTGGCGTCCACGCCGTCCTGTTCAACAATCGGCATGGAAGGTCCGTCCAGGACCGCGTATCCCTGCGTCAACCAGGGCAGCGGGGACGTCCAGGTCACACGAGTGAATCGATACCGGGAGCCCGTCACCTGTGCGGCCGCACCGGCGCTTTTGTACTCACGCGGATACGCCCACATCAGCAAGGGCAGCGGACCGTCGTCATCTGAATACTCTGGCGGCAGATACAAGGTGCCGTTCAGGCCGGTCCCGTCGGCCCGCCCGTACCGGATGATTTCCTTCCGCACTTTCGACAGCTGCGGCGCCGGGTGGGGAAATTCAGTCAGTTGCCGGATGTTCCCTGTCTCCAGCGTCCGCAAAAACACGTTTGGCGGACGCTGTGCCGTTTCCTGCAACGTCAACAACACACCGTCGGCCTCATCCATCAATCTGACGGGTTGTTCATAATACGGCGGTTCGCATTGCCAGGTCCGTTCCACCGATTTCGTTTTCAGATCGAACCTGTCCAGGAAAGGGAAGTCCCCCTCCGGAGATGCCCCGCCGCCCGCCAGGAAAAGGTGTCGGCCGCTGTCACCGGTCAGCAACACCCTCCGCCCTGCGGGATTCGACGTCGTCACCGGCGTACCCGGATCACCGTACCGGTCTTCCCAGCACCGGTCGAAGAGCAGTTCCCGGTCGCGGGAATCCGCATCCGGGGCAAACCGCCAGGTCCTCGTCCGGCGGGTCTTCCACCAGCGCTCGGTCACCAGCGCCATCGCGCCGTTTCCCCACGTAACCCCGGCGTAACGGAGCTCGAGAGACTGCAACGACGCCGGTGCGCGATCGAAGGGCTCGGAAAGCGTGTACACGCGATCCCGGATTTCCGTCTCTGCTGCCGGGTCGCCGCCATCCTGCGCTTCCACCCAGCACACCGTCGCCTCCGCGTCGTTACGCCACCGGAACGAGCGCGGCCCATCGCGTACGGCATCGAACGCGATCGGTACGTTCTCCGCCAGGGGTGCATCGACCAGTTCGCGAATCAGCCGGCCGTCCAGATGCCATACTTCAATCCGGACAGGAAATCGATAGTGCGGCACCAGGTACGAAAATGGTTGGTGGAGGGTTTCCACCAGCAGGTGGCAGCCTCCCGGCGCCGGCTCGGCACGGCGGATGATTCCGGGCGCGCCCACGTACCGCTCGCTACCATCCGGTGCAATTACTACCAGCCGGGAGGTTGCATAGTATTCGAAGAGCGTTTCGTCATGCGCCCCTGTCAGCAGGTCCTGCCAGGTTCGTGACGGCGCCAGTTGGCCCGTGTTTTCCCGGATCTCGGGACCCTGCGGAACCCGAGGCGCTTCCGGGACTTCGCCCCGTTCCTCCGGAACAGCCCGGACGATCAGCGAAGGGACTCGCTCCGGTCCGGATGGTATCCAGGCGAATGGCGCGCCGAAGATGCCATTCAAACGGATCTCCGACACCTGCCGCGCAACACCTGAGTCCACGCCGGCCCACCAGAGTCTGATTCCCTGTCCGTCGCGAACCGTAAAGGCGACACGGCTCCCGTCCGGCGCCCATCGCGGCAACCCGATGCGGCCTCCCTTCGGCAGCCCCCTGATCTGGCGTTCCCTGCCATCCGAGATCCGTTTCAGCGTCAGCCCCGTGTAATACCCGGACCGGCTAGGACCGTTGGCGTCGGGGTCGATGCGCATTCCCGCCAGACGCAATTCCGGTCGGGCCAGTTCCGATATGGGCGGCAGGCTCGGCTTCGAAAGAACGAGCATCCACCGCCCATCGGGGTCGATGCTGAAGTCCGGTGTGGTTTGCGCGTCCAACAGCGCCGAGATTTCTACCGGTGGCATCCGGTATTCGGGTGCTTCAGAGGCCTGATTCATCTTGCCTTCGTGTCAGGTTGACAAGCAGTGGCTTCACCGGGTTTGCCCGGGCTACATCTCAACGGGTTCCAATCCGTCCGAGCGTCGCTGTTCGTTCACATCGTCAATCCGCCAGGGTACAACGGAACCGTCTGCCCGGTACCGATCATAATAACCGCCCTCGTAACGGGCGATCGGCATCAAAACCTTCTTCGATCGAATCCGTGCCAGCGCTTGCGGGTCCATCACCCCGCCGCCCGCCAGATCTACCACCTCGATCTCATCCAGCCTGTTGCTGCCCAATCCTCGCAGGGCTGCAAACCTGAGATAGGGTGTGGTCTCGGGGTCAAGGCCCATCAGATACGTCGCAACCGTGTCCACGTGGACCTCGTTCTCTCCGATCAGGGTCCACCCCAACGGATGATTCTCGCCCTCGTTGAACGCGGTACCGTCTCTTCCGACCAACCCGTCGACCATGCAGAGCCGCGGAATATCCAGTGAACGCAGCGCGGCCACCAGGTCGCACAACTTGTGGTAGAACCGGTCCTCGAACAGACTCAGGCCGCTCTCGGTCAGCCTCCATAAGTCGCTTTCGTACGGCTTGTCTACATCCTGGATATGACAAAGATGGCGCTCCGGCCGCGCGAGAATTCCCATCAGGTTCTTGACCGCCAGGGTCGTACATCCCAGGTTGTGGCACTTCGCCAGCGGTACATTGAAAAAGAACCCGCAGTCGGTCACCTCCCGATAAATGGGATAGGCTTCGAAAACTACCCCGCCGGGCACCTGCACATTCCGGCTGGGGCGGTCGTTCAATTCGGCTAACGTCAGCTTTCTGCTGTCGGCCATCGTCGTGTACCCCGCCCCCTTCCACGTATTCCCGTTTTCCGGTTGTTCTCCGGATTGTCCGTCGGCAACCACCAGTCTGCCTGCGTCGACGCCTTTTTCCACGAGCGCGTCGGCCATGCCCGCCAGAAATCCCGGGTGCGTTACAATGCGTTTCTCAGCGGGAAACAGTACAGTCGCATTCGGCTTGAGCAGCACGGTTCCTTCTTCCGGCAGCGCGAGGTCCACGAGCCGCAATGCAGCTTGGGCAAGGTCCCTGTATGCCTCGAATGGCGCCTCGTTTCCCTCAATCTGGGCTCGAAACAGGTAGACTCTGTCGCTGTCTATTCGCATTCTGGCCTCTTCAATCGTGGATGAATTGACTCGTCTGCCCTCTACGGAGAGACAGTGGATCGTTCATTGGCTTTGACTCACCTGCCTTCGATGGCGCCAATTGAATATTGGTAGACTCCCTTATTGCAGGTCCTTATCGGGCAACTTGAACTCTATTGATTTCAATAATAATTCGGCATATATTCACGGGGTTACATACGCGAATTCTGACCGGCTGTCTCAGGTCATGGACATCCGACTCAACACTGAACCGTTGCCATTGTGGCGGATTTTCGCTAATCTTTGGATTGCTGGGTCGATATCTGCAAGAATGCCAACTATCAGAGACATTACCGGTCCCTATCGATTCTTCTTCTTCAGCTTCGACTACAATGAACCGAAACATGTACACGTTCAGCGGGAAAAACGGATCTGCAAATTTTGGCTCGAACCGATCAGTCTTTGCAGGAATCAGGGTTTTTCGCCTCATGAACTCAACCGAATTCGTAGAGCAATCCGCGCGAATGTAATTCTGATCCTGGAGAACTGGGATGAACATTGCGGGTAGTTCAGAACCGAGAATTCAGCTTGTCCGGGTTACTGACGACTCCATCACAGCTGACTTTGTAGACGGTCGCACAATCAGTGTTCCTCTTGTCTGGTCGTGGCGGCTGTCGGAGGCCACACCGGAGGAACGCGCCAACTACGAAATTATCGGCGATGGGATAGGAGTCCGTTGGCCCGACATCGATGAAGACATAAGCGCTCAGGGCATGCTCGCAGGCGTTCCGGCTCGCCCTCCCAAACACAGGGTCTGAATCAATACCTGCGTTTCTATTGATGGCAAACCCGCACGTACCACACGCAGGTATGAACCACATGCTGTTGTCGACCCGCCGCGGACTTCGGATAATGTCCGCCCTTCACCCCATCGCGTTCAGAACGATCTCCCGGCTTCGCCGGAGGGCATCGAGCGGATCGGGCAATTCCGGATGTAACTCGAGACTCAGATTCCCGCGGTAACCGATATCGGCAAGGGCGGAAACGGTATCAACCAGCGCTGCTTCGGTCAGCATGCCGTCCGTCAGAGCCAGGTGCAAGTCGCGCGAACCGTCATTGTCGTCCAGATGGACATATCCCAGCAGCGGTCCCGCTTCTGAAACCACGGCTGCCGGATCTTCGTCAGACATCTGCGCATGGCCGATATCCAGCAGCAGGAACAGGTTGGGATGTCCCACGTCCCGCAGGAACGCGATCGTCCCCGCGGCGGTTGGGAGTGCGGAACCCGGGAAGTGTTCCACGCACACCCGCACGCCCATTGCGTCTCCCCGTTCGGCCAGCTTCTCCAATTCCGCCGCGTATCTGTCCAGAGACGACGGGTCTTCATCCGGAACGACGTACGCGGCTGAAGCGCCCAGCGCTGCGCCAAAGGCCAGCGTCCGATCGAGATAGGAAGCGGCTCCCAGCCGGGCGTCGCGATCGGGACTGCTCAACCGGGCGTCTTCCGGCATACCGAACGACGCTGCGATACAGGAAACCATGAGCCCGTGCTCCCGGATTTTACGCCGTGCTCCGTCCGAAGAAAACGCGAACGGCCTTACGTCGATCCAATCGAACCCCAACGCGGCCGCACGCGCCGCGACCCGGTCTTCGGAGCCCTCGATAGCCCATATACAGCACGCAAGGTTCATACGGGCGTCTCCCGCGTCTGAATAGCGTCGTCGACCATATCGTACACCGTGTACCGGGCTTCATAGCCCAGCAGTCGTTCCGCCTTGCCGCTGGCAATAAACCAGGGCCGTCGCGCGGTGGGAATGCAGGCCTTTATATGGGGCAATTCCAACCGAGCGGCCAGAAAGTCAACGAACGCCTCCGCGCAATGCGGTTCGCGTCCTCCCATATTGAATACCTCTCCCACCGCCGCCGCTGACCCCAGTACGCGCAAACATCCCGCCGCGATATCACGGGCGTCCGCCCACTGCCTGACCTCAGGGTTACCGTCGCGATCCGCGTAGACGACAAGCTGCTCGCCGCCGTTGCACAGCGTTTCAAGTGTCGATTGCGTCTCCAGCTGCGCGCCATTGGCAGCAGTTATCGCCCTGACGTGGTCGATTGCCGCGCGGAGAAACAACCAGCGCGCGAACACGCTGTTCGGATTGACGAGTTCCCGGGCATCCGCCGTTGCGCCAAAGCGAAGGACCGTTACAGGTATGCCAAAACCGCGGCTGAAACTCAGACAGAGTTCCTCGCCGGCAATCTTGCTGGCGCCGTAGACCGAGCCCGCCAACAGGGGATAATCTTCGTCCACCGGAAGGTACCGGGCGTCCTCATCCGGTTTCTCCAAATAGACGGCATCGCTGCTGGCGTAGACAAAGTGGGCCAGTTCGGGGACCCGGTCGCGGACTGCTCTCAGCAGATGAAACGTGCCCTGGACGTTGACCCGGACGAATTCTTCCTCGCGGCAGCCTCGAGACGTCAACGCGCCGGCAAGGTGGAAGACCGCGTCCACACCGTCCACCGCGGCGCCGAGCGAGGCGGGTTCCTCGAGCCGTCCGAAGACGACGTCCACGCCCGATGGCAGATCCGCCGCCCGGTTATCGTGAGGCACCACCAGCGCCCTGACGGCATGCCCGGCATCGGTCAGCGCGCGCACCAGATGCTGCCCGATTCGCCCGGTCGCCCCCGTCGCAAGAACCCGCAAGATGAATCCTCCCTGGAAGTCACGTCCGGGACGCCAGGCCGCCTATCAGCGTGTCCACGTGCATGACGAATTCCAGCGTCAGTTCGATGCGCGATCCCTGTGTCTCGTATCCGGTCCAGTGCCAGCAACCTTCAGGCTCTTGCGTCTGAACATACCAGTCGCCCATGCGGCATGACCATTCCAGGTACGCACGTTCGCCCGTCAGCAGATACAGGAGCGAGCTTCCCCAGCTGCTCTTGCAGACCTGGGCATACTTGAACTGCGCATCCGACGCCGCCATCGAGAAGGCCTGATAGCTCCGCGCAAGTGCGAGGTATTCGGAGCGGGGTTCCGCCAGGTAGAGACGGCACAGGAATCCGGCCGCAATGCCCCCAACGGTCCAGCGCTGCCGGCGATCCACACGGTTCTCCACCACGTGCCAGAAGCCATCGTCATTCGAATAGTCGGTAATCACACCGCCTTTTCTGCAGGACCATGCATAGTAAAAGGTTTCGGGCAAGTTCTTCTGAGCCGAGTAAATCCGCCGCAGGAACCGGTAAACGGATTGCGCGACATCCAGGCGGCCGGTCGCCAGGCACGCCAGTCCGGGCCCGCACGCGTACGGAATATCCAGGCGGTCGCTCATGCCGCCGTCGGGCAGCCGGTCGTTGTGAAATCCTCCGGATGTCCGATCCTGCCATGACAGCAGGTCCGGCATCAGCCCGTAGCTCAGATCGTACTGCCGCGCGAGATGCGCTCCGACGATCAGCGTGGCATTCCGATAGGCGTACGCATCGTCAAACACACGGCAGGGCCCCTCGATCCTTCCCTGTTCGGTCAACATCTCCCGCCGGATCCAGCTGCAGACTGCCGCCGCCGCCCCGGTTTCGCCGACAATGGCGAACGTCCACGGCGCCCTGTAGAAGTGAAAGCCCTCCGTGGGGTCTCCCAGGGACCCGTCCGCATTCAGATGGCTCAATAGCCATGCCACGCCGTTTCCGCGAACCGCTTTGAGCGCGGCGATGGTCTTTTGTTTATTCGCCATTGGATAACCCGTTCACGCGCCTTCGACGCCCTGGAATTGTACAAGGTCCGGAACCTCCAGCCAATCGCCGGCGCCGACCATGGCGACCGAATACCTGGGTCCGGCGTCGCCGTCGGCCACCGGGAAGTCTTCCATCGTCATCGGTCGTCTACCTTCGCGGTCGATCCGCCATCCGCCGTCCACCTTCGCGGCCAGCCGTCCCTGCGGTTCTCTCAGGCTGTTCAGCAGGGTCATACCTGCGTGCGCGTGCGGATTGGACGCGCTCGTGAGAAGGCGGTCGGCACGCACATCCAGCACCGGCCCGCCGGCCACGTTCACGTCTTCATCCCCGATAGAGAATCGCCGTCGGTCAATCACTTTCGACAACGTTACGCTGTCGGAGAATCCATCCGAGACCACCGGAATGGCCTGTCCGGCCCGGAGGGTGTCCTCGATCACGGCATCGGCGAGTTCGATGGTCCCGCGCCCGTAATCCACGGACCCGATCCGGCTGCGGCGCATTCCCTCTCCCTCCAGCCGCAAACCGTCCGTCTCCAGCGTCCTGCCGTTGAACAGCATCGCCCGGACGGGCCGACCCGTTTCGTCCAACGCCAGAATCGCCAGCTGTCCAGCTATTCTGATGTCGTTCTGCAACGTATACATCCTGTCCGCGTCCAGGGCGTGGAACAGATAGTGCGTGCTCCCGTCTTCCAGGTCCACCCTGACGGCGGCCGCCTGAAAACCGTCCGGCGTCAGTTCTATCCGTGTCGCGCGACGGATCCACGTTGTCTCCCTATAGGGTTCGAATACCGTGGCGAACACGCTTGAAAGATTGGTGCCGGTACGCCTGCGCACAAGGAATTTCACGCTCTCGGGCAGGTACTTGTATTTCTGTACCGGCCCATCGCACGCGAACAGCTCCTCGTCTCTTCCAATCAGATGGGCCCGAAGTCCGATGCCCCGCCACGGGCGTTCCGGCTGGTCTGCAATGGGCTTCGTAAGGCGCCATTCAGCGGTTGCCTCTCCGGTCAAGTTTCCTTTCTGCACATTGTACAAGAACTGGTAACCGCTGCCCCGGTAACCCGTGTATGGCACGCTTGACAGTCGCTTGCCCTTCAGACCGGGGTCGTCGTAGAACTGCTCGTAGGGCACGTCCTCGCCTGCCAGCGTGCCCGGTTTCCGGACCGGACCCAGCCCCGGCCGGCAGTCGAACGCCGCCTGATTGCCATGAAGCATGTAGTCGTGCTGCCGTCCCCCGTCCACGTAAAACGCGTCGAAAAGGTAGTGCTGTCCGCGTGCGGCTTCAACCAGCACATTTGCCCGTCTGTAGACATCGACCCTTCCGGCATAAGCCCCGTCGCAGGAAGCATCAACGGCCTGAGCGAAACCCTCCATAACCAGTCCGTGAAGCCGTCCAGGCCCGCGACCCTGCCTCACTTCATCGACCACAACCGTGTTGTGCGCCACCGTATTGGTGAAAAAACCCGCGAGCCGGTGATTGAAGGCGTCCGTCTGTTCCGGGTATCCGATGTCGGTCAACAGCGCGTTGTCGTGTGAGAAGAGCAGGATGTTCAACTGGTCGAAATGCCGGTGGGCCTGGTGGTCGCCGTAAAAGAACGAGACGGCCGACCGGTTCGTTTCGTCGCCGCACTGCAGATTGGCCATGCCATACGCGGGAAAATGGCAGGACCTCAGACCGATCTCCGGTTTTGTGCCGTCCGTCCCAGCCGGGACCTGCGCCTCAACGGGCATGCTGAAGAGGTCCTGGCGGGCTCCAGGCTGCGTTTTCAGGACCCAGGCGAGGCGGGCGTCGTCTACATACGGCAGCGCGAGTTGACATACGGCTGGCTGCCAGGCGCTCCGCTGCGCGAACATGTCGCCCGAATCTCCGGTGGAAGGGGTGAATTTTCCAGCAATGCAGACGTCAAACGCCCAGGAGACAAGTTTCCCGTACCGTGGGTGTTCGAACAGATTCGCACCGGAATCCACCATCAACGCCGCCAGTTCCGTCAGGTCGTGTACCCAGATCTTGTTGTACTCGAGCGACTCGTACGGCATCCCATCGCGGTAGACCAGGTTTTCGAGCGCATCCCGTAATCCCATATCCGTGGCCATCTCGGGATCCGGATTCGCCAGAACGTATTGAACCATCTCCTCGCTGCGAGGACGGCCTTCGGAAGCCGCCAGCACCTGTGCCAGCGTCAGCAGCGCCTTCTGGTGCATTCCGTAGTTGCCTCTGATGCGCCCACCCGCCGCGTCCAGAATGCACCTGGCTGCCTCGCACAGCAGCCGATCCCGGATCGTGGCGTGGATCTCCGGGCCGTTCCTGTCCGCGAGACTCAGGAGTTCGGTGTCGGTATTCAGATAGGGCCGTACCGCGTCGTAAGCGATCGCGCAGGTATGCGGGGGACGCGTCTCCCAGATCCTGTTGAACAACTTGCCCGTATATTCGGGATTGTGTTCCTTCGATTCCCTGGACTGTCGTTCGTATTTGTATTCGGGGTAATACTCGGCCAGCTGCCACAGCAGAAGCGCACACTTGTGGGCAAACCGTTTCGCGTTCTCTTCTTCGTCAGCCAACACGGCCGCCTGTCCCAGGACTTCGATCGCTTCCATCAGGAACCGCATCATGCTCCAATGTGCGTAATAGGCCACGAACCAGTAGTTCGCCGGTACCGGGTCTCCCGGACGATGCCACCCCCAACCGTCATCGGCGTAAGGACCGGTCAGCAGAGACCTGTCTTGCATGCCCGTGGCCAGGAATGCCTCGAAGTCGTTCGATGGATACGTCTCACCGCCGACGGGACATGTCACTTTATACGGTCGGTCAAAGTCGATTATCCACCTGTATAGCCCCTGTTCGTGGACCTTGACCCCGTGTACCGGGCACCCGTCGTTGTGTACCTGGTATCCCCGCGGTACCTGAGGGGGTGAAACGAGGGTCCGCAGCTTCGCATCTCCGTAGCGGGCCCAATGCTCCGCTTTTTTCAGTATCTCGGCTCTGTGCTCCCGGGCCCAGCCATAGTGCTCCAGATTATGGCGGACCACGTCCATGCGGGCATCGGTATAGTATGTGCGTCTGTCGGAGGCACTGGCCGTACGGACCGCACCCGCTATCATCAGCACGAATATGCCGGTGGCCAGCAGGCCCGCCGGCAAGACGGAGAAATAGAAATCCATCATCGTAATTCCCGGTACAGGTTATCTTCAGCCTCTGTCAACGCTGTTGTTCCTGCTCATGCGCGTGATATATAGGCCGGGGCGGTTCGGGTTGTCAAGCGATTAATCTCATGCAGCGGGCATTTTACAACCGGGGGTACGCCGAGCGCGCCTGATCGCGACTTGACAGTGAATGATGCAGATATTATGATGCAATGTCGGCATTGTTCTGCCCGCCGGAAACCAGGGCCCGGACATGGACGGACCGCAGGGGAGTCTGCGGTTTCAGTCAGGAGGTCGTTTTTAATGAGCGGATCGAACCCTGATGGACAGATACTGGCGGGTTTCGGGAAGGCAGACATTACGCCCGCGGCGCACGAGTCGTTTGAAATCTACGATCCCATCTACTTTCGGGCGCTCCACGTTCGGCAGGGCGACCGGCAGGTGACGTTTCTGGCGGCGGACCTGTTCCTGTTCGATGATTATTGTTTCGACATGATGGCCGGGGAGCTGGCGGAGACGGACGTGGACCCCGCCTGGATCCTCCCGGGCGCAAGCCATATGGGCACCGGACCCACGCTGTTCCAGTTCTACGTGAATCAGCCCACGGAGGCGTTGAAGGAATTCGGCAACGAGGCGCACTACGCGCGCGCCGCCGCGGAGGCCGTGCGCATGGCCAGGGCCGACGTTTCGCCGGCGCGGGTGGCGGTGGGCACGGGCCTGGCGGAAAAAGGTCTGCAATACAACCGCCGGGCGCACGATGAGCACGGCAATCTGCGGATGGTCTCGCTGACGGAGTTTCCCAGACCGCCGGACGATCTTGTCTATGACGCGGTGGATCTCCAGGTGGGCGTCGTGCGATTCGACCGGGACGGCAGGCGGCCGATCGCGCTGACGAATTTCGGATGTCATGCGCTGGCTCTGTGGGACCTCCGTGGCAACGTCTCGGCGGACTACCCGGGCGTGGTCGTCCAGGAGCTTGCCGAAAGGGGGATCGACGGGCTTTTCATTCCGGGTGCGCTGGGCAACGTACATCCCGTACGCGAAACGGAAGACCCCTGCGGCCGAATCGGCAGGTCGCTGGCACGAACGGCGTTGGAGATATACGACGGGCTCTCGCCGCAAGCGGACGTGGAACTGGGACGCTTCAAGCACACGATTCAGATTGATCGGCAACCCGTGGCCGAAGTCGAGGCCGCCCGGAAGGAATGGGAGGCGAATCCGCCCGCCGCAGAGGGACTCGCGCGATACGAATACTGGCTGGCGGAAACGTACCGGGATCGGCCAACCTGCGGGTTTGATTTTCATGCGGTCGTACTCGGCGACAGCGCTTTGGTCCACTTTCCCGGCGAGCCCTTCGTGGAGACGTCGTTCGCCATTCGTGAGGCCGCCGCGTTCGACAGGGTTCTGCTCCTGTGCAACCCTTGTCCCGAGGTCGGATATCTGCCAACTGAGCGCGCACGAATCGAGGGAGACGGTGAGGTGTTGTTCGCGCCGCTTGAGATGGAATCCGAGGCGCAGATCCGGGAAGCCGCAGTTGCGTTGTTGGAGGAGGCGTGGCGAGAATCACGCCACTCATCCGGCCCGTCCACCGGGTAAGACGTGAGACGTAAGAGGTGAGAGATCGCATGCCATGTAAGTTTTCAGCTCTGGCCGCAGTCAGGTAGGAGAAAACTATCGGGCAAGGCCTTCATCTACCGTCTTCCGTCTCCCCTCTCACCGACTTTAATTATACCAACGATTCTCTTGACTGGCGAAAGGCATATTGACAGATGTCTGAAAGCCTGTTGCAGCGGCTGGAAAAAGGCTTCGTATTGGGTGACGGCGGATACCTGATGGCGCTGCGGATGCGGGGGTTCGTGAGAACCGGCGCCATGACGCCGCAGGTGGTGGCGACCCACCCCGAAGAGGTGCGAAAGCTGACGCAGGAATTCAAGGACGCCGGGGCCGAGGTGCTGCAGACACTCACGTTTTTCGGGACGTCGAACATGCTGAAGCCGGCGGGACTCGAGGACCGTGCGAAGGATATCAATACCACGGCCTGCCGGATCGCGAAGGAAGTCGCGGGCGACGATGCCCTGGTTGCGGGCAACCTGAACAGCCCGACGATCACCTGTATGGACTACGATCCCTCCGACGCCGAAAAGCGTGACCGCACGCGCGCCTGGCTGGACGAGCAACTTCCGTGGTTATGCGACGAAGGCGTTGATTTCCTGATACTGGAGACGTTTTCGTGGCTGGATGAAGCGCTCTTGGCCCTCGACGTCGCGAAAGGAACGGGACTCCCGCTTGTGGTTACGGTGAGCATGGAGGGAACGGGAAACGCGGAGACGTTCGATGGAATTTCGCCGGCGGAATGCGCCAGACAGCTGGCGGATGCCGGCGCCGACGTGGTCGGATTGAACTGTATCTGCCCGCCCGCGGCAATGCTCGATTTCGCAACCCGTATGCGGCGGGCCGTAGATATCCCTGTGTGTTGCCAGCCTTCCGCCTGGCATTCCTGGTGGGACCGGCCCGCGGCCACGAAGGCGCAGTTCGCCCGGTTCGCAATGGATGCCATGGAAGCCGATATCCGTTACCTGGGGTCCTGTTGCGGCGCCGGCCCGGAACACGTACGCGCGATGGCGGAAGCGATGGGGAAACAGGGATCCCGTGTGCCCGAGGGGACTTCCTGTTAGACGACGGGGTGCTTGTGTTTTATCTCCGGACGGAAGGCGATCCGATGGCGCGCGGTATCGCTCACGGACGCGCCGCATCGGATCGGATCGCAGGGTTGATCGATCGCTACAGGGAGGACTTTGCCAATGGGCATGGCGGTTGGCGCCCGGGGCTGGGTCCGGAAGCGCGGAAGCGAAAGGTGGACCTCTGGGCGAAGCAGATCGACGGGTTGTTTCCCGACATGATCCGGGAAATCGAGGGGATCGCAATCGGCGCGGGCCTGCCGTTTGACGACGTGTTCGAGCTCAATCTCGTCTTCGACCTGGACGAGTCCACAACGCCTGCGTGCACCGTTTTCGGATTTGCGGACGAGGATGGACGTGCATGGCTGGGGAAGTCCGACGATCTCGGGAAGAGGGAGCTTGGGGCCAATGCGATTCATCACGCGGCGCCGTCCGGTAAACTGCGTTCCGTCCAGATTCACTTTGTCGGAACAATCTGGACGTCGGCGGCGGTCAACGAGGCCGGGTTCGGGTTCGGCATGACGGGACTGACCGGATGTAAACGCCGTCAGGGCGGCGTTCCGGTGCTCTTTCTCCTGCCATTGTTGGCGGAACAGTGCCGCACCGTCGAAGATGCCGCGGCGCTGTGCGCCCGATTCGAGGTCCCCATGCACGGAATGAGCGTGTTGATGGGCGACTCGACCGGGGACGTGGCGATTCTGGAAAAACACGTGGCGGGACAAACCATCAGGCGCCCCTCCGTTTCCGGGGCCGCGGTGTGGGAGACCAACCATTGTCTTGGGAAGGAACTGGTCGGAAAGGACGATCCGGCGTCGCCGTACCTGGACAACAGCCACGCGCGGATCTCGTTACTGCGAAACGTGGAGAAAGACGTTGAGAGGAGCTTCAAGGGTCTGACGCAAATGTACCGGAAGCACGATGATCCCGTGGGCATCTGTCAGCACGGGCAGGCCGGCCTGCATACGGACAGCGGGATCATCCTGTGCCCGGCCCAAAGAACGATGTGGGCGACGGAGGGGTATCCCTGTTCCCATCCCTTTATCCGGCATGAAGTTGACGCTGGCTGATGCTTTTTTTAGATTCTCGCAAGGGAGGTGGAAGCATGAAGATGGAACAGATGGTGGGCACAAGGCTTCCGTCGGATTTGGTCCGCGCGTTGGAGTTGATCGAAAACGTCGAGCAGGCCGATCGTTCAACCACGGTCCGCCGGCTGCTGTCGAAAGCAATTCATCAATGGAAGCTGGAGCATTACGCCAGTCTTTACGGCCAAAGAAAAACTACCCTTGCGCGTGCAGCCAGCGAGGCGGGCGTGTCCTTATGGGAAATGATGGACTACGTGCGCGCCTCCAGGGTGCCTTTCCAGTACGACCTCGACGATCTCCACCAGGACTTGAAAAACATACATCGAAACAAGAGTCAACAGTAGAGCTTCCTATACGTCGGCAATGCGTTCTCGCGGAAGACCTGGAAGTCGCTCCGAATGAAATGAGCCCCCGTGAATTTGACCACGGGAGCTTGCGTCACATATCGACGCTGTTCAGGTATCTTGGTAGCGGCGGAGGGACTTGAACCCCCGACCCATGGATTATGATTCCACTGCTCTGCCAACTGAGCTACGCCGCCACCTTTATTACCAGGTCGAAAAAATACAAGGATACGGTGTTGATGTCAAGCCGGAATACGCCAATGGCAAACCTCGATTTGTATGTTTTCAAGAACATTGATTCGAATATGTGCAAATTGATAAAGGCGATTAAACTGCGGATTGCCAGGATACACCAGATCGCTGGACGTGAACTGAAAAAATGTCCTTCCGGACGACGTTTGTCCCCGTTTCGGTTGGTTTTATCACGACGCCCTGTTGCTGTTTTATTTGAATTGGGGCTAACCCCCGCCGGTCGTTTCGAAGCCATTGACAATTATCCTGTAATGCGGTACACTGATATTGAGGATCATGTCGCCTGAATTACAACAGCGGGGAGAGTTCTCCGTAATGCGCGTTTCACTTGCGGTTCTCGCGTTCCTCCTGCTTCTGCCGGCCACCTGCCTTGCGGATGGTCCGGTCTACGTCGTGCCCATCGAGGGGACCATTGAACGCGGGCTCGCCGCCTTTATATCGAGGGTGATGGAGGATGCCGAAGCAGAGGACGTGTCGGCGGTAATTTTCGAAATCGACACCCCTGGCGGCGCGCTGGACGCGGCCCTGGTCATCCGGGACGCGATTCTATACAGCGAAGTGAAGACCATTGCCTTCATCAACCCCCGGGCGATCTCGGCGGGCGCCCTGATTTCACTGGCAACGCGGCACATTGTCATGGTGGAGGGGGGAACGATCGGTGCGGCCACGGCCGTTGACATGCAGGGCAAGAAGGCCAGCGAGAAGGTAATCTCCTATTTTCGCAACGAGATGAAAGCGACCGCCGAGAAGACGGGCCGCCCCCCCGAACTGGCGGAGGCGATGGTCGACGAAGACGTTGATGTGGAGGATCTCGCGCCGAAAGGAAAGCTGCTGACGCTCACCACAACCGAGGCTGTTGCGAATAAGATCGCGGAATACATGGTTACGGCAACGGGGGAGGGTGAGAAACTACGGGCGGTACTGGCGCATTTCGAACTGGACGATGCGCGGGTAACCCGGCTGTCGGTGAACTGGTCGGAGCAGGTGGTGCGCTGGCTTACCCACCCGATTGTGGCGTCGCTGCTGATGTCGCTCGGTTTTCTGGGGTTGATCTTCGAAATCCAGAGCCCGGGTTGGGGCGTCGGCGGCACGATCGGCCTGGTTTGCCTGGGCCTGTTTTTCGGCAGCCATCTGTTGGTGGAACTCGCCGACTGGACCGAAGTGCTGCTATTCCTGATCGGGACGATTCTTGTCGTCGCAGACCTGTTTTTTGTAGCAGGATTCGGCGTGCTGGCCATCCCGGGGCTCGTGCTGATGATTGCAGGCCTGTTCCTGAGTCTGATGGGACGACCCGAATTGTGGACGTGGGAGTCCGTGGGAATGGGCGCCCGGCCTTTATTGCTGTCGTTTTTGACGACGGTTCTGATCGCCGGCTTAATGTTGAAAATGCTGCCGCGCACGTCCGCGTGGAAGTGGCTGGTGCTTCACGAAGAAGAACGCAGCGACGCTGGATACATTGCCACTGAAAAACACGACGTACTCCTGGGCAAGGAGGGCGTCGCCTTTACGCCGCTGCGTCCCGCGGGTACGGGTCTGATCGACGGGCGGCGGGTCAACGTCGCCGCCGACGGGGAGTTTATCGAAAAGGACAGCCGGATCACGGTAGTCGAGGTTGAAGGCAACCGGATCGTGGTCCGCAAGACCGAAGAGGCAAGTTAGCAGCCTGTTGAAAGAGCCCATACGGGCTAGTGTTCTGTCACGGAAATAAGTTGCCTAGATTCGGCCGCTGAGTCGCCCGTCTCGCAAGGCGCCTGAGCGCAGGCAACCTGCGTATGGTCGGCGAGCGAGGGGAACGTAGCGAGACGGGATGAATCGGCGGCCGAATGGTGAGGAATTTTTGGGACAGGACACTTGGTCTGGCCAGAAATGGTCGATGATGGACCGGAGCCGCGGTATGATTGAAGCCATTGCAATTCTGGTCGTCCTGGCCGTCGCAGTTTCGGTTGGGTTGTGGAGATGGTTCGTGCTCCACGCCGACGAAAGGGCCGCCGCCGGCTACGTAGCCACCGGAGAACATGAAGCGCTATTGGGAAAAGAAGGGGTGGCGTATACGCCGCTGCGCCCATCGGGTACAGGGCTGATTGACGGGCGCCGGGTCAACGTGGCCGCGGATGGCGAGTTTATCGAAAGGGATAGCCAGATCAGGGTCGTCGAGGTTGAAGGCAACCGGATCGTGGTTCGTAAAGCCGAGGACGCCAATTAGTGTCCTGACTTGAGTCCGATCGATTCAATCGGTAGAAGATACAAGGGGAGCTGAAATATGGTCGATGCAGTTTTACTTCTCGTTATTGTTGTCGCCGTAATCGTTGCGCTGTTCCTGTTCTTCTATTTCATACCGGTCGGGCTGTGGATCTCGGCCCTTGCGGCCCGCGTCCGGATCGGTATCGGCGAATTGGTGGGGATGCGCCTGCGGCGCGTTCCCCCGCGAATCATCCTTGGGTCGCAGATCAGCGCCACCAAGGCCGGTCTGGCCATTCCCACCTCCTTCCTGGAAGCGCATTACCTGGCGGGAGGACACGTGGAGAACGTGGTAACGGCCCTTATTGCGGCTGACAAAGCCGGGATCAATCTCACCACGGAACGGGCCGCGGCGATCGACCTTGCAGGCCGCAACGTGCTGGAAGCCGTGCAGGTCAGCGTCAACCCCAAGGTGATCTCCACTCCGATGGTCACGGCCGTGGCGAAAGACGGCATACAGGTCAAAGCCACGTCACGGGTCACGGTGCGCGCCAATATCGATCGGCTGGTGGGCGGCGCCGGCGAGGAGACAATCGTTGCACGCGTCGGCGAGGGGATCGTGACCACGATCGGCTCTTCGGAAACGCATAAGGCAGTGCTGGAGAATCCCGATCTCATTTCGAAGACCGTGCTTGGAAAAGGGCTGGATTCGGGTACGGCGTACGAAATCCTGTCGATCGATATCGCCGACGTGGACGTGGGCGACAATATCGGCGCGAAACTCCAGACGGATCAGGCGGAGGCCGATCTGAAAATCGCCCGGGCGAAGGCGGAAGAACGGCGGGCGATGGCGGTGGCCCACGAGCAGGAGATGAGCGCGCGGGTGGTCGAGATGCGCGCCCGAGTCGTGGAGGCTGAGGCGGAGGTCCCGCGCGCGATGGCCGAGGCGTTCCGCAGCGGCAATCTGGGCGTGATGGACTATTACCGGATGCAGAATATCCAGGCGGATACCTCGATGCGCGAGGGAATCGCGGAAACCGAAGACAGTCCTGAAGAAGACAGGGACGGTGGAGACGCGTAGATCATGAATTTCGAACTCGTTGTCATCCTGTTTATCGCGTTGAGTGTGATCTCCTCGCTGATCAATAAGATACTGGAAGGCCGTCGTCGTCGGGAGTTTGAGGAAGAGGATCTCGAAATGCCGCCGATGGGCGTTCCGGACGCCGATCCACCGGAAGTTGACATCTTCCAGGAACCGGAACCGACCGGGCCGACGCCAATGGCCGGGGAGTTCCAGGAGGTACGGGGCACACGCCGGGTGAGCGAGGCGCCCACGGGACCGGAGTTTCAGGAAATCCGGGGCGCCCGTCCTGTCAGTGAACCTGCGGGCGGGAGAGAGTTTCGGGAAGTGAGAGGCGCACGCCCTGTGAGTGAAAACTACGCGGGGGATGAGTATCGGCCGGCCGGTTTCGATGCGCCAGGGGACGAGTACCCCGTGACAAGCGGCGACGGGGCGGAAACCACGGCGGAAGGAGAGCAGGACGGCTTGCCGGATGTCCAACCGCTGGTCGTGGCGCCTCGCCGCAGAACCCGCCGCCGGAGAATCCACCTCGACTTCAAGCCGAAAACGGTCCGCAAGGCGATTGTCTACAATGAGATTCTTGGCCCGCCCGCGGCGGACCGGCGGCCGTAGCGTTCCGCATCTGGGTTTTGCAAGAAAGTAAAACCGCTCCTCCTTCATGCTGCGGCATGCACCGAATGGCGGGAGCACGTTCGACGGTTTGATCACTCCCCCCTTTAGGGGGAGTCGCAGAAGCCGAGCCGGTTCCCTGAGCCGTTGTCCTGAGCCTGCCGAAGGGTTGTCGAAGGGCGGCGACGGCTGATGCGGTGGGGGGTAGCGAACCCTGGCGTGCCCTCTCAATCGCGTTCGCCCGGCCTGTCATCCTGAGGAAGCCCCGTCTGCCGTGCCCGGACCGCTTGTATGTCAGGCGAAATTTAAACAACGCTATCTGTAGAGGAATAGGTTGTATGCGCTGGCCCGAGATATGCAAAGACCGTCCCGATAAGTGGCTGATTGTTGAGGCATTAGAAGCCCATACAACCTCTGATTGTCGGCGGCATCTGAATCATCTGACAGTGGTTGAAGAATGCCCGGATGGCAAAACAGCTTTGAAACGGTATCAAACCCTTCACCATCAATATCCCGAACGGGAATATTATTATCTCCATACCAGTCGTGATTCACTTGATATTCAAGTAAGACAATCGTCGGGTTTTCGTGCGCTGTATGCAACTGGTACGCAGGTATGATCTGCCATTTACATCGGTGTCTATTGACTATCGGGGATCAACTATCGAGATCCCTCAAGTCCTTATAGAATCCGGTGCCATCATCAATCTGCATACAATGAGTCTTGCATTCGATGGCTGAAGGCAGGCTGGATCCCGGCAGGACCTGACGGGCGGCACGTACTCCCGCTCTTCCTGAAACGGTTGATGTGGCGAGGGTACCGTCACCTGGCACAGCCTCTCAACTGTGTCCGTTCGCCCTGCCTGTCATCCAGAGGACTTGCCCTGAGCCTGTCGAAGGGTGCCCCCCGGGCCGACGAAGGATCTACTGCAGCATCCGATAATACCGGAGCGCATTTGACCTTGGCAAGACCTGGCAGGCGGCACGTACTCCCGCTCTTTCCGAAACGGTTGATGCGCGGGTAGGGGCGCCGAACGCCTGTTTCCTCTTGACAGTTTGTGCACCGATGGGGATATTCCTCAAACCCTGATTCAACAGCGCCGAAGTGGTGGAATTGGTAGACGCGCTGGACTCAAAATCCAGTGGGCGCAAGCCCGTGTGGGTTCGACTCCCACCTTCGGCACCAGAACAAAAACAGGCACCTGCGAAAAGCGGGTGCCTTTTATTGTGGAGATGGTAGCGGACTCTCACACGAATCCGATGTCAGGAAAGCTTCGTGGGCCTCCGTCTTCGCTTAGCGGATATTCTCACGGCCATATGGCATCGGCGGCCAGCAGGTTGGAGAAGTGCGAAAACGGGAGGATTTCGATACCGTCGGCGGTACGTAATTCAGGTCCTTCGGGATAGACCACAAGCCGGCGGCAAAGACCCGGCAGTTGGGACAGGGCCCTTAAGCCCTTGCACCAGGATTCCGCAAACGTCCCGCCGGATTTGACTTCGATAGCCACGAATTCTCCGTCGCGACTGAGCAGGAAATCCACCTCGGTTCGCGTCTGTGCGGCGGTCGACCAATAGTAGAATTCTTCGCACAGATCACGGTAGTCCCCGTACGCCCGGATCAACTGGGCAATCAGGCCCTCGAATAGAGCGCCGCGTTCTTCCGGCGCGGGAGGCGTCGTTACCTTTTTCATCGCCCTGACAAGACCGGGGTCGCACCAATACCACTTGGGCAATTTGCGTTCGCGCACCCGCAGTCGGGTCTCGTATGCAGGAAGTTGGAAGCAGAGGAGCGTTTCCTCCAGGATCTCCAGATATCCCGTCACCGTGGTGCGCGCAACCCGAGCTTCCCTTGCGATGTTGGTCACGTTAAGGGTCTGGCCGTGAAAGAGCGCCGCAATGGGGAGAAAGCGCGCAAATCCGGGTAAATTGCGCACAAGCGCCTCGGCTTGTACCTCCTCTTTGAGATACATCTGCGTATAGGCAACCAGTGTTTCTGCCCTGTCCTCCGAATCCCATACGATGGGCAGCAGTCCGTGTTGTAAGGCGTCGTGGAGTACGAACCTCTCTCCCAACTCCTCGGGAGTAAAGGGATGCATCGCGCGATTCAGGGCGCGGCCGGCGAGGAGGTTGACACCTGCGCGTTTGAGTTTTCTCGCACTGGACCCACACAATACAAAGCGCAGCCGCCGTTCTTCGATAAAACGGTGCACTTCGTTAAGCAGCGTTGGCAATCTTTGAATTTCGTCCAGAACCACCCACCGGTCACCCGGTACGGCCCGTAGTTCCGCGGCAAGGAGGCCCGGATTCGCAAGCAGGCGTTGGTACGTATCCTCGGCAAGCAGATTCACGACGTGCGCATCCGGGAACGCCAATCGCAGATAGGTGCTTTTTCCAACGCCGCGAGGTCCCAGGAGAAAAAAGCTTTTCCGGGGAGCGTCAAATATGCGTGGTATTGTCATTTGACTATATTGTCGTCATTTTTCGCAGTAATTTGACGACAATATATACAAATTTCACAACAATGTCAAGATCTGCCTCTGCTCTACTGTAGCAATGATCGAGGTCGGCTTCTAAATCAGATGGTGATCTCATACAGGGGGCAGCAACGGCGATCCTGATTGCAAGAAATGGGCTCTGGATACATCCATGTGTGACCGAAGACAGAATATTTGAAACCTCCCTGCCCCTGTAGCGTCTAAGCGGATACAACCATGCTACATCCCTCCCGAAAGACGTCGATCGTACCCAGTACGGCCGGCGTCTTTTTTATTTTTCGTCATAGACCCGGCTTCCGAGCCGGCCACTCCGGGACGGTGTCAGGGAGTTATCGAACGACCGGGAAAGTCCTGTTGCGCGCCCTTCCCGCTGCACGTATTTTAGGCGTGTTCATCGTGGACGTTTGGCCCCCCGCAACCGATAACCCCGCGTTTCCCGCATCCCTCCGGATCAGTACGGGAGAACCCTATGCGCAGGATTCAACTCCAGCAGGTCACGAAGACATTCGACGGCGTCACGGCGGTAGACGGGTTGGATCTGGACATCGCCGCGGGAGAGACATTCGGTCTGCTGGGTCCCAACGGTGCAGGCAAGACCACGACGATTCGTACCATCCTGGGGATCTACGGGCCGGATTCGGGTACCATCGATTACGGCAACGGTGGGACGGGCCTGTCGAGGGACCGGATCGGCTACCTGCCCGAAGAACGGGGGCTGTATCCCAAGATGCGGGTTATGGACCTGCTTGTGTTTCTCGGGGAGATCAAGTCGCTCTCGCGGACGGAAGCGGCAGGCCGCGCGGGAGAATGGCTCGAACGGATGGGCCTGTCGGAATGGTCGAACCGGCGCGTGGATCAGCTTTCCAAGGGTATGCAGCAGAAGCTGCAATTCATCGCGACCGTCATGCATGACCCCGATCTCTTGATTCTCGACGAGCCGTTCAGCGGGCTGGATCCGATCAACGTGGCCGTCCTGAAAGAGATCATGCAGACGCTGACGGCCGAGGGCAAGATTCTCATCTTTTCCACGCATCAGATGGAGGATGCCGAAGCGCTTTGCGACCGGATCTGTCTGATCAACCGCGGTCGGAAGGTACTTGACGGCACGGTAACGGAATTGAAGTCCCTTTATACGAGGAACAGGTTGCGTATTGCCTTTGAGGGGAGCGACGAATTCCTAGAGGATACGAATCTGGTTCGGCACGCGGAACATCGCGGGAATCACGTGGAGGTCGAACTCCAGCCGGGCGCGGACCCGGGCGACCTGCTGAGACAGGCGCTTTCCGGGGCCCGGATCCACCGGTTCGAAGTCTCGGAGCCCTCGCTTAGAGATATCTTTTTGATGGCTGTTGGCGGTGAAGATTCGGGAGGGGAGCAGGATGAATAAGGTATTGACGATCGTCCGCCGGGAATTCATAGAAATCGTACGCAAGAAGAGTTTCCTGATTGGCCTGTTCCTGGTGCCGGTATTCGTCGTGGCCAGTATCCTCGTACCCGTCCTTCTGGCGCGGGTAGACGTGGGCAAACAGAAGCGAGTCGCGGTGGTCGACCAGACCGGAATCCTGTACGGGCCGCTCGAAGCCCGCCTGGACGAACGGCTCAAGGATGGCAGGCCGGAATATCTGTTGCAGGAAGTGCGCCCCGGTCCCGATCTGGAAACCACGCGGCGTCAGCTCACGTCCGAGATCAACGCCGGAGAACTGGACGCCTACCTGGTGTTACCTCCCGAAATTTTCGAAAAAAGCGAGGCCGGGTTCTATGGTAAGAACGTGAGCGATATGCGCCAGGTCGGGCGATTGCGGAGCGCATTGACTCACATTGTGGTTGCCCACAGGCTGGCGCAGCGGGGGCTGGAACCTGAGGAAGTGAGAAAATGGACCCGCAGGGTGCAGTTGCAGACGCTGAAAATCATCAAGGGAAAGGAGAAGAAGAGCGGGTTTGCCCGGGAATATTTCACTTCGTTCGCATTCGCCATGCTGCTTTATATGGTCACCATTCTCTACGGGATCATGGTCATGCGCGGCGTCCTGGAAGAGAAAACCAACCGCATGGTGGAGGTGATGCTGTCGTCGGTCGATCCATTTCAGATGATGGCGGGCAAGATACTGGGGATCGGCGCCGCCAGCCTGGTTCAGGTTTCGGTCTGGATCGGCGTGGGTCTGCTCGCCACGGCGTACGGCAGAATGGCGTTCGGGCCCAACCTCCCCTTTGCGATCGAAACGGGTGTGGTGGTCTACTTCGGCGTCTACTTTGTCCTCGGTTACTTTCTGTATGCCACACTCTACGCCATTATCGGCGCGATCTGCGACACCGAACAGGATGCGCAGCACCTGCAGATCCTTGTGATCGTGCCAATGATCCTCTCGCTGCTGGCAATGACGTTCATCACCCGGCAGCCCGGCGCCGCCCCGTCCGTGGTGATGTCGATGATTCCGTTCTTTGCGCCCATGATCATGATCGTCCGGGTGAACGTCCTCACGCCTCCGTGGATCGAAATCGCGGCGTCGGTCCTGATTCTGATCGGCACGATAGCCGGGGTCATGTGGGCGGCCGCGCGGATCTACCGGGTGGGGATCCTGATGAGGGGCAAACGGGCCACGTTGTCGGAAATGGTTCGTTGGGTTCGGTACGGATAGTGTTGTTCCCCTATAATGGATCTCCAGGATTCGCAAGATTCCGTGCCTCGAGGGTATTCCTTAGAAGGGGGAGACGGGAGAGGGTAGAGGGTAGAGATAACCAGCCTTATGAGGTCTCTTCTCGTGCCGGAGGCAAGAAGGCATACAATATCGGGCAGTGATTTCTTCTACCGGCTCCCCTCTACCGTCTAACCGACTTGTGGTAAAGCAAGAAAAAGGGCGAAGGATTCGGGGACGTTTGGGGGTTGCGGAGATTTTAGATTTCTGGTGGTAAGACGCGGTTGCTTCGACAAGTCACGTGGAGGTTTCATGCCAAATCTGATTGCCTGCAACCTGAACAGCTATCGACAGTATCGGGACGGCGCGTTCGAACATCTCGCGCGGATCGGTCTGACCCACGTGGAAATTCCATGTCCGGAGCCCGAAGAGGGGGATGCGGTTCAGCGTGAACTGGATCGATTCGGACTGCGCGCGTCCAGTCTGATCATTCGCTGTGAGATGCACGCCGACGACGTGGTCCAGAGGTTCACGCACTCGCTGAATACCGTGGCGGAGATGGGGGTCGGCCTGGTGTTCACGAGCGTAAAGACCGGAGGCGTAGACCGGGATTTCGTCTACGGCAGACTGCAGGACATCGGTGACGCGGCGGCCGAGAGGGGCATTGTCGTGGCCATGGAAACGCATCCGGATCTGGTTACGAATGCCGACGTGGCGCTGGAGACGATGAGGGGCGTGAATCATCCCAATATCGGCATCAATTTCGATACGGCGAACGTCCACTATTACAACGAGGGCGTGGATTCGGTCGAGCAGTTTCGAAAGGTATCGCACGCGGTGGCAGCCGTACATCTGAAAGACACGAACGGCGCCTTTCAGACCTGGCACTTCCCCGCACTTGGCGAGGGGATCGTGGATTTTCCGTCCATTTTTGAAATCTTCGCCAGCCATGGACGCAACGGGCCCTATACGCTGGAACTGGAGGGCATCCAGGGTGAATCGTTGACGCGGCGCGAAGTGGAACAACGCGTCGAGCAGTCGATGGACTACCTTCGCGCCCGCGGGCTGGCGGACTGAGGTTGCGTCCATGATCCTTGCGGTGGATATCGGCGGTACCAATTTCAGCCTCGCGCTGGGAACGCCGGACGGGCGCATTCTAAAGCGGACGACCTGTTCCACCGATCGCTCCGGCGGCGCGGGATGGATGATTGAGCAGGTCCTGAAGGTCGGACGCCGTTTTATCGCGTCATCCCCCGAAGCCGTGTCCGCTTGCGGAATCAGTTTCGGCGGCCCCGTGGATTTCGCATCCCAGCGGATCGTCAATTCCACACACGTGGCGGGTTGGGACGACGTGGCCTTTCCCGAGACCATTCAAAGGGACCTCGGGATACCGGCAGTCGTGGATAACGATGCCAACGCAGGCGCGCTGGGCGAATTGACGTTCGGCGCGGGCAGGGGCTGCCGCCACCTGATCTATTACAACATCGGCACGGGTATCGGCGGGGGAATCATCATCGACGGGGAGATCTACCGCGGCGCCAACGGCAACGCAGGGGAACTGGGACACGTGCCGGTGCTTCCGGATGGTCCGCTTTGCGATTGCGGCAACCGGGGATGTCTCGAAGCGCTATGCTCAGGCACGGCCATCGGGCGACGCGGGGAGGCGGCCGTACGCGCGCGGCCCGAAAGGGGCGGCGGCATCCGCCAGGCCGCGGGAGGCCCGGTTACGGCCAGGGCGGTCTTCGATGCCGCTCGGGAGGGCGACGGGCTCGCGCTGGACCTGGTGAATGAGACGTGTCGATATCTGGGCATGGGTGTTGCGGCGGCAATGAATGCGCTCGCGCCCGAAGCCATTGTGATTGGCGGCAGCGTGGCCAAAGCCGGCAGGGTGCTCTTCGAGCCGCTGCGTGAGCAGGCGGACCGTTTTCTGATGCCGGTGCACAGGCCCCATCTCAGGATTCTTCCCGCCCGGCTGAAAGGCAAGTCGGGCCTGCTGGGTGCGGTGGCGCTGGCCGCTTCATCAGGTGCCGCGGACTGATCGAGTGGCGACGCGGAGGCGAACATCGAGAATGGATTGACATACGATCCGAAAGAAGCGGTTGCGGCGCTTGCAAGGGTGGACGCGCCGCTCGGATGCCTTATGGAGCGCGCCGGACCCTGCCTCTTGGAAGCACGGGCGCCGTACCATCCGTTTCGTGCGTTGATGCGTTCGATCGTCTACCAGCAGCTCTCAGGCAAGGCGGCCGGAACCATCTATGGCCGCGTTCTGGATCTGTTTCCTGAAGCAGATTGTCCGGAGCCGGAACAGGTCCTTGCTCTACCCGCCGAGGCGTTCCGCGGCGCGGGGATGTCCCGGGCCAAGGTGGCGGCGGTGAAGGACCTCGCCGAAAAGACGCTTGAAGGCGCGGTCCCGTCGGGGCAGCGGCTCAACGGGATGCCCGACGACGAAATCATCAGGCGCTTCACCCGTGTCCGCGGCGTTGGCGAGTGGACCGTGCAGATGATGCTGATATTCGATCTGGGCCGCGCGGACGTGCTGCCGGTGAAGGACCTGGGCGTAAGGAAGGGGTTTACGCTCACCTACGGATTGAACGACCTGCCCGACCATGCGGAGCTGTTGGAGTACGGAGAAATCTGGCGTCCATACCGGTCCGTGGCGAGCTGGTACCTGTGGAGGGCCGTCGAACTGGATGGGTAGAAGAGGAGTAATCATGGCGGGTAATACCTATCGCGCCGGGATTGTGGGTCTCGGCTTCATAGGCGGCGCCGACCAGGTGTCGGGCGACGCAATAGGACAAAGGGTGAGCGACCTGGACGGGACCCACGCCCATGCGTTGAGCGGGCATCCCCGGGTCGTTGTGGCGTCCGGGTCCAGCCGGGACAAGGGGCGCCGGGAGCGTTTTGAGGCCCGAACGGGCGTGCCGACCTACGCCGATTGGGGCGAGATGCTCGCCGGGGAATCACTCGATATCGTAAGTGTGGCGACGTATGCCCCGTTTCATGCCGACATCACGGTCGCATGCGCAAAGCAGGGCGTTCGTGCCGTCTATTGCGAAAAACCCGTCGCGACCCGGGTTTCAGACGCCGAGCGTATGCTTAAAGCGTGCGACGCCGCCGGTACGCTCCTCGTTGTGAACCACAACCGGCGGTTTCAGACCAACCCACGGCGCCTGCGCGACCTCGTGGCGGACGGCGCGCTGGGAGAACTGACATCCGCGTCCATGCAATGGGGTTCCGGCCGGCTGGGTAACGTGGGTACGCATTTCATCGATACCATTCAGATGTTGACAGGGCGGGCCGTCGAGGCCGTGTCGGGAACACTGGATCTGTCCGGAAAACCGGATTGCCGCGGCAATCAGTTCCGCGACCCCGGCGGCTGGGGCATGCTGCGCCTCGAGCGCGGGCTGATCTGCACGGTAGACGCGGCGGACTATGCGACGTTGCCGCCGCTGATCTCCATCCACGGTACGGAGGGATCCGCCGTACTCGACGGCAGGGGCGTGGTCGTTGAGTACCGGGACGGGCGGAGGGAAGCCTGGCCGATTCCTGCGGGCTCAGTTTCTTCGATGGACCTGGCGGTGGGTGAGATTGTGGACTGGCTGGACGGAAAGAGCCCTTTCCCGTACGCGGCATCGGAAGCCGCGCGGACATTGGAGGCAATTGTGGGTTTCCACGTCTCGCATGCCGGAAACGCCGCGTGGGTCGATTTGCCGCTGACGGGTCAGGACCGTGAACGCGAGGTATTGAGCGGGTAGTGAGGAACCCTGCCCAGGGTCAACCGGATGCGGATCCGTACCTGGAGATGGCGTCGTCGGGCCCCACGGGACAGGGGTTTTGGTCGGCGGTTCTTCTCTCGCCCAGTTGAGGATTGCCCAGTGCATTGTAGCAGATGATGAACGACCTCCGATGGCGGCTGGACGTATTGGGCGTTGAGGAATGGAGAAGGTTGCAGTCGAAGAAGAGGACCGAACCCGGTGACATCTCGCAGTCGATGCAGTCGAAAAGGGGTTCGATCTCCGTAATTCTTGCGGGATCCGTGCCGGTCTGGGTTCCAACTCTGACGTGGTCCAGCCGGCCGAGGCGATGGGATCCGCGAAGGACCCGCAGGCAGCCGTTTTCGCGCGTGCATTCGTCCAGGGCGATAAACGCGCTGATCATGCGTGGAAAGACGAAACCCTGGTTATACCAGTATCCGTAGTCCTGATGCCATTCCCAGGCGCCCCCTTCATGGGCGTCTTTGAACATCACCTTGCCATGGAAGAAGGCAACCTCCTCGCCCAGAAGGATGCGGATATTGTTGACAATGCGGGGACACGTGGAAACCGCGGTCCAGATGTCGTCTCCCAGTTCGTGCCAGATCGACAGCCTGGACGCCATTCCCGAAGCGTCTTCAGTCGCGCGCGTGTTCTCCGCGACCCGTGCGCCCGTTTCAACCGCGTCGATCAGGATGCGGACTTCATCTTCGCTGAAGAGGCTGTCCGAAGTGACGTATCCGTTCCTGTGAAAACCGGCAACTGCATCGGGATCCAGGTATTCCGGTACCTCCATACTTCGGCCTTTCTTCCTTACATCGGGTTAAGAAGCTGTCTTTAAATATCCAGCGGTCTTCGCGCGGCTGCAAAAGCGCCGGTCGGCGTTGGTCAAATCAGCCCGTCTTACGAGATCGAGGCTGCGCTTGCTCGCCTCTCATAGGCGAATTTTCCCGCCTTGACCGCCACTCTTTCGCTCGCGCTCGGGAACTCACCGGGAATTTTAAGACAGCTTCTAATCAGGCTGGTCTGAATTTCCTGGATGCGCTCCGCAACGGCGTTGTGCGTAAAGATCTCAGTTCAATATAAAGGCTGCGGCGTTGATTCGCAAACGGGGATGATCGAATCTTCGCCCGGGAATATACGCCGCCCAAATTGCGAATGGGGATGGCGCAGGGAAGCGTTGAGTTTCCGCGTTGTACTTTTCGGGAGGCACAGGTGTCCGGTCGCAGATTGCGAATTCTGATTGCAAAGGTCGGTCTGGATGGGCACGACCGCGGCGCCAAGGTGGTGGCGCGCGCGCTGAGGGATGCGGGGATGGAAGTCATCTATACCGGCCTGCACCGCACGCCGGATGAGGTGGTGAACGCCGCGATCCAGGAGGACGTGGACGTGCTGGGCATCAGTTCTCTCTCGGGAGCCCACCTGACGATCTTCCCCAAAGTGATGGATCTCCTGGAGGCACGGGGCGCGGATAACATCCTTGTGGTCGGCGGCGGCATCATGACGCCACAGGACCGGGAAGCGCTCAAGGCCAGAGGGCTTGCGTTCTTCTGGGGCCCCGGAACGCATACCGGCGACATTGTCGCATGCCTCCGGGAAGCCGTGAAATGAGAGACCTGGCCGGACGGGTGCTCGCGGGCGATGTCCGCGCCGCGGCGCGGGCCATTTCGCTCATAGAGAGACGTGAAAGCGACAGGGCGTCCCTTCTGGCAGCCCTGTACCCTTCAACGGGCGGCGCCTGCCGGATCGGCATCACCGGACCGCCGGGCGCGGGCAAGAGTACGCTTGCAGGCTGTCTCGCGCAGCGCTTTGTGGAAGCCGGAAGGGCTGTGGGCGTTCTGGCCGTGGATATCGCCAGCCCGTTCTCCGGAGGCGCCCTGCTGGGCGATCGCATCCGGATGCAGGGGCTCGCGAGCGATCCCGCGGTGTTCATTCGCAGCATGGGCAACGAAGGCCGGCCGGGCGGGCTGTGCAGCGCCGCGCTGGACGCGATACGCGTGATGGAAGCCATGGGAAAGGACGTGGTGCTCGTGGAGACCGCGGGGGTCGGACAGACCGACGTGGACGTGGCCCACTGCGTGGATGCCGTTGTGCTGACCCTGGTGCCCGAGTCGGGCGATGAGGTCCAGTTGCTGAAAGCCGGCGTGATGGAAATCGCGGACGTGATTGCGCTGAACAAGTCCGATCGTCCCGGGGCGACCGGTCTGGCGAAAGAGCTGAGAGAGACCCTTCACGCGCGCGGTGAAGTCGATGGCTGGGAAACGCGGCTCGTTCGCACGGTCGGAACACACGGGGAGGGCGTGGCCGAGCTTTATGAGACGCTCGAGGCATACTCGCGCCACCTGAAGACTGCAGACAGATTGGCGGTCTTGCGCGAACGGCAGATCCGGCGTGAATTGCGGGAGCGCGTGGAAGGTCGGCTTGCATCCAGATTGAATGCCGCGCTGGAGCGGAAATGCCTGGACCGCGCCGTCGCCCGGATCCACGCGGGAGAAAACGATCCTTACGCCGCCGCGGAGGGGTTATTGTGCGAAATCTGAGTCCGTGGTGGACCGGCTTGCGGTCCGGAGTTCCGTGATTGATTTCGGTGCCGGAATACAAGGTAGGCAGTGAGGTCCCGCCAATGAGATTCTGGATGGAAAAAAGGGTTGCGGTTACCGGCGGCGCCGGGTTTCTGGGGCGGTTTGTCGTGCGGAAACTGCGCGACCGGGGATGCCGTCGGATATACGCGCCGCGCAGCCGTGACCACGACCTGCGTGATCAGGAAGCCGTAAGGCGCCTGTACGAGCGAGCGCGTCCCGATCTGGTGATTCATCTGGCCGGTTCCGTTGGCGGTATTGGCGCCAATCAGCGGTATCCGGGCCGTTTTTTTTACGATAATCTGGTGATGGGCGCCCATCTTCTCGAGCAGGCCCGCAGGTTCGACGTGCCCAAGTTCGTGGGTATCGGATCGGTGTGCGCCTATCCGAAGGCCACGCCGGTACCCTTCAGGGAAGAGAACCTTTGGGATGGGTACCCGGAAGAGACAAACGCGGCCTACGGGCTGGCCAAGAAAATGATGCTCGTGCAGGGCCAGGCCTACCGGGCGGAGTTCGGCTTCAACGCCATTCATCTTCTACTGTCGAACCTCTACGGGCCGGGAGATAACCTGGATCCGGAGACATCCCACGGACTCGCATCCATGGTGCGAAAATTCGTGGATGCCCGGAATCAGGGACACGACCATGTCACCCTGTGGGGAGACGGCTCGCCCACGCGCGAGTTTCTGTACGTCGAGGATGCCGCAGAGGGCATATTGCTCGCTTCTGAATTATATGATCTGCCGGAGCCGATCAACCTGGGATCGGGAGTGGAGATCTCGATCAGCGACCTCGCATCGAAAATAAGGGACCTATCGGGATTCGCCGGCCGGGTTCGCTGGGACCGGAACAGGCCGAACGGGCAGCCGAGGCGATGCGTGGATGTGACGCGGGCAAGGCAGCACTTCGGATTCGAAGCCGCGACGACGCTGGACGAAGGGCTTCGGCGCATGATTACGTGGTACGAGGAGCATTCGCGCAACCCGTAGACCTTCGGGAAACAGGTTGAAAACAGGAGGCGGGTTCGAAGTGTCCGAAGATCGTGATGACCTGCAGCCGGTGATCGGCGTGGGTACGTTGAACATCAGTCCCCGCGCCAGGGCGCTGGTAAACGAGGTCCTGGACAGCAACCGGCTGTCTTACGGTCCGATGACGCGCCGGTTCGAGGCCGGATTCGCGCAGGCGCACGGGTGTCGGTTCGGCGTGATGAGCAATAGCGGAACGAGCGCCCTGCTGGTCGCCCTGGCGGCGCTGAAGGAATTGCATGGGTGGGCCGACGGAGACGAAGTCATCCTGCCCGCGGTGACCTTTGCAGGTACGGCAAATGTCGTCATCCACGCGCGAATGCGCCCTGTGCTTGTGGACGTCGATCCGATCCACTACGAGCTCGATCCTGAAAAAATCGAGGCTGCGGTCACGTCGCGTACCAGGGCGCTCATTCCCGTTCATGTCTTCGGACAGCCGTGCGAGATGGATCCAGTCCTGGAGCTTGCCCGGCGGTACGGTCTTCGGGTCATCGAAGATTCGGCCGAGACCATGTTCGCGCGATACAAGGGTCGCAGCGTCGGGAGTCTCGGTGAAATCGGGTGTTTTTCCACGTACGCGGCACACCTGTTGACGACCGGCGTCGGCGGGCTGAATACGACCGACAATCCGGAGTACGCTGAAAAGCTGAGATCGCTAATCAACCACGGGCGGGATTCGACGTATCTGAACATAGATGACGACGACCGGAAATCGCCGGAGGAACTTCGTAGAATCGTCGCCCGGCGATTTTCTTTTGTGAGTCTCGGGTACAGCTTTCGACTCACCGAGATGGAGGCCGCTCTCGGGCTGGCGCAGCTCGAGGTGGGGGCTGAGATGATCGCCCGCCGGAGGACGAATGCCGCCTGGCTGACCGGGAAGTTGTCCGGGCACGAAGCGTTTCTGCAGCTTCCCCGTATTCGACCGGGTTGCGACCACTCGTTCATGATGTATCCGATCGTCCTGAGGGACCGGAAGAAGGACGCGCTCGTGAATTTCCTGGAGCAGAACCGGGTTGAAACCCGCGAGATGCTTCCATTGACCAATCAGCCGCTCTACCAGCGACTGCTGGGAATCGGCGAGGCGGACTATCCCGTCGCCGGATGGATCAACAGAAGCGGTTTCTATATCGGTTGCCACCAGGATCTCTCGTCAGACGATCTGGATCGTATCGTCGAGTTGTTCGATCGTTTTTTCAGGGGCGGACCTACCCAAAAGGCGGTAAGACGGTAGAGGTGAGAGAATCGGGTAGACGCAAGACGTAAGACGGTAGAATAAATGCGGGGAGACGGTAGAAGTGAGCCGGTAGAAGAAATCCACGCCCGACAATTTTCCCTCCTTGCCTCCGGCATGAGAAGAAACCTGATAAGGCAGACAATCTCTACCCTCTTCCCTCTCCCGTCTCACCGATTCCAGGGTTCCATATGGCCCGACGCACTGTTGTTCTGCTTACGCTCAACGAGGTCGACGGCGTCCGCTGGCTGTTTTCAGCCGGACACGACCTTTCCGCTATGGCCGACGAAGTACTCGCCGTCGACGGCGGCTCTACGGACGGTACCCGGGAGGTCCTGGCATCCCACCACGTCCGGCTTGTGGACCAGCCGCGTCCGGGGAGGGGCGAGGCGTTTCGCGCGGCGGTCCGCGCGTCGAGCGGCGCGTGCCTGGTCTTCTTCAGCCCCGACGGGAATGAAGATCCGGACGATATCCCAAGGCTTTTTGCCGCTGTCGAGGGCGGTGCCGATATGGCGATCGCGTCCCGTTTTCTGCCCGCCTCACGTAACGAGGAGGACGACGATTCTCTGCCGTTGAGAAAATGGACGAATCAAGTGTTTACATGGATCGCCAATTGGATCTGGAATCAGGGATCGTACGTGACGGATACGATAAACGGGTTTCGCGGAATTGCACGGGAGGCATTTCTGAAGCTCGATCCCGGATCGGTGGGCTACACGATCGAATACGAGATGACGATCCGTGCGATGAAACAGAGGATGCGAATCGAGGAGATTCCTACGTGGGAGGGAAACCGGGTCGGAGGGGAGTCGAAGGCGCCATCGTTCCGCACGGGAGTGCGGTTCCTCCGATTCCTGATTCAGGAGATGATCGCCGGCAGTGGCCGCTGAGAATGGCGGTTTGGCGCTTCGACTTAACCGGCGGCGTGCAACTGCGATTCACCGACCGGAGCTTTCCCGTTCGTGAGTACGTCGAGGAGTTTCCGGGCGGCTATTGAAAGGCTCCGTCCCCGTTTGTGCAGGATACCCAGGGGCCTGGTGAGCACGTCGCCCTTGATGGTCAGCACCTTCAGGCTGCCTTCCTTGTGTTCCAGGTCGACCGAGTGTTCGGGCAGGATGGAAATGCCGAGGTCCACTTCGACGGCATCCTTGATGGTGTCGATATGATCGAACTCCATCACAATGTCGGGCTGGATGCGATGTTTGCGGAAGAACTGGTCCAGCGCATGCCGGGTATGGGTTTCCTGGGAGAAGAGGATAAGCGGATGATCGCTGATGTCGTTGACGGCAATGTGGTCACGCTCAGCGAGCGGATTCGCGGGTGGGCAGGCCACCACCATATTGTCTTCTGAGAAGGGGATGATCTTGATGTTACGGTGCGGTCTGGGGAAAGCGACGACGCCGAAGTCAATCTCGCCGCTGGCGACGTCGTCGTAAATGCGGGGTGTGTGATTGTAATCCAGCCTGAAGTTGACCCTGGGGAAGGCTTTGAGATAGGTCTTGAGATAGGGTCCGAGTTCACGCATGCCCACGCTGTAAATGGAAGAAAGTCGAACGGTGCCCGAAACCACGCCGTCCAGAGCCTCGACGCGCTGTAACATCTCGTCGTATCGCTTGACGATGTCGCCGGCGCCCTTGTAGAATACCTCTCCCTCCTTGGTAAGGCCGATCTTGCGCTTATGGCGCTCCAGCAGCGGTCTGCCCTGGCGATGTTCAATACTCTTGATCTGCTGGCTGACTGCCGACTGCGTAACGCCGTTCAGGACCGCCGTCTTCGAAAAACTCTGGGTATCGATGAGGTCGCAAAAGATTTTCAGGCTCTGAATCAACACGTGCTCGTCTCCTTCGAATGATTCCTGCCCGGCCTTGTTGCCGCTGAAGGTTTGTTCGGATCGAGAGGCCGGCGGAGGTGGTGGTGCTGTGAGGATTTCCTCGCCGTCACGGTGCGCAGGGAAGTATAGAAGATAAGAACGAGTAATTTTAAAAGCAAGAAAATAATATATACCATTATATTTTTTGTTGTTCGCCCTGCATGGAGCGGATGTGGTTGCCGGGAATGTCCTGATTTTGTATCTTGAAATGCCAGACAATACCTGAGAAGCTGTTCTAAAATTCCCAGCGGTCTTCGCGCGGCTGCAAAAGCGCCGTTCAGCGTTGGTCAAACCCACCCGTCATACGAGATCAAGGCTGCGCTTGCTCGCCTCTCATAGGCGGGTTTTCCCGCCTTGACCGCCACTTTTTCGCTCGCGCTCGGGAACTCACCGGTAATTTTAAAACAGCTTCTGACGTTCAGTTGATGAAGTTACGATGCCGGCGCTGCTGACCCGCACCCGCGCGCCATTCGACAGGAGAAGGAGAGATGGAGGGACACAGGACCGAGACGGACAGTATGGGAGAGATACAGGTACCTGACCACCGGTACTACGGCGCCCAGACGGCCAGGGCGCTGATTCATTTTGATATTGGCGAAGAACGCATGCCAGGGGAATTGATCAGAGCGTTCGGCATTCTGAAAAAAGCCGCCGCGATTGTAAACCGTGAACTGGGAAAGCTCCCGCCGCAAAAGGCGGACCTCATCGTGCAGGCGGCCGATGAAGTCATCGAGGGTAAGCTGAACGACCACTTTCCGCTCCGGATCTGGCAGACGGGAAGCGGTACACAGACGAATATGAACGCCAACGAAGTCATATCCAACCGGGCCATTCAGATTGCCGGCGGGCGGATGGGCAGCAAGGATCCGATTCATCCGAACGACGATGTGAATATGGCGCAGTCTTCAAACGACACCTTTCCCGCGGCGATGCACATTGCAGCCGTAAGCGAGATCCACAGGCGGTTGATCCCCCAGGTCACGAAGCTGCGGGATACGCTGGCCGGCAAGGCGGACGAATTCGAGGATATTATCAAGATTGGACGTACGCATCTGATGGACGCCGTTCCCCTGACGCTCAGCCAGGAGTTTTCGGGATACGTGACGCAGCTGACGAAGGGCCTGGAGCGGATTGAGCGTTGCCTTGCCAATCTCAATGAGCTCGCGCTTGGCGGCACGGCGGTGGGTACCGGGCTGAATACGCATCCGGAATTTGCCAACCGCGCCGCCGCACGGATTGCTGAGCTGACCGGGCATCCGTTTGTTTCCGCCGAGAATAAGTTCGAGTCCCTGGCCGCGCACGATGCGATGGTGGAAGCCAGCGGCGCCTTGAAGACTCTGGCTTGTTCGCTGATGAAAATCGCCAACGACACCCGTTGGCTGGCTTCGGGCCCGCGCTGCGGTATAAGCGAGTTGACACTCCCCGCCAACGAGCCCGGCAGCTCGATAATGCCGGGCAAGGTGAACCCCACTCAGTGCGAAGCGATGACGATGGTTGCCGCACAGGTCATCGGGAACGATATGGCGATTGCGGTGGGCGGTTCCTCAGGGAATTTCGAACTGAACGTGTTCAAACCGCTCATCGTTTACAATCTGCTGCAGTCGGTGCGATTGCTGGCCGATGCCTGCGCGGCGTTCAACGATCACTGCGCGGTGGGCATTGAACCGAACCGCGAGAATATCCGAAACCACCTGGAGCAGTCGCTCATGCTCGTCACGGCGTTGAATCCCAGCATCGGATACGACAATGCGGCAAAGGTTGCCAAGAAAGCGTTCGACGAGAACCTGACGCTTCGGGAATCCGCGGTGGCGCTCGGAATGATGGACGGGCAGGCGTTCGATGCCGCGGTCCGGCCGGAAAAGATGACGGGGCCGGGCGGCTGACGTTGACGGGGACGCCGACCCCCGACCCGGCGCTTTCGGATAACCGCACAACGACCTGAAAAGGCCCGGCAGGATTTCTGCCGGGCCTTTTCGTCAGTCAAAAAGGAGATTATGTGCCAGGGAGCAGCCGGTACGGCGGCCGAACGGAACGGCATTCCCTGACCTAACAGTCCGTTGATAAAGTCGCTCTGCAGGCGAGGCCGCGCAACGCAGTATTTCGACCGCAAGGGCCGGCCGTAGCCCGGATGGACGTTTAGTCGTCAAAAGTTCAGTCAGGCGACGGTGGCCGTCAGAAACGCAGCGAATGAGAATCGCCCGCGTGTTCGTCTCCGCATGCCGGACAGGTCTTGCATAGATGCCGATTCAGCAGGTGCGCCGTTGCAAGCAGGATTCCTGCTGTTGTATGGAAGACGACTTCAAAGATTCCTTCAGTTGCAACGTGGCCGATGGCGATAAACGCGATTGCCACTACGATGATGAGAAACGTTCTCCAGTGTCTGTGGTGTCTGACACCCCAAACGGCGCTGCCCATTGCGAGCGCAACGGCTCCGACGATGATTAGTTCCGCAGGTTCGCTCGTGAGGAACCCGAGCCCCAGCAACGGCAGGACCGTTACCAGTAGCGGCATTGCCACACAATGGACCGCACATGCGCAAGACAGAACCGCGCCGACGTTATCCACCGTTTCATGGCTGATGCTGTTCTTCAAGGTTTCCATTTTATACCTTTCAGACCGGTCCTGTGTACATCGCGTCAGGATCGGATCACCGGAGCGCGATTACGGGTAATCTCGCTGTTTTTGAAGACGCATCAGTGATCCAGATATTCCGCTATTTTGCCGCACCAGTGCGGCGGCCATTCGGTCATGTTGCCGTAGACGGCAGGCGAACCGGGCCCGCGGGGATGTCTGGAAGACATGACCCCGCCGTCGTCGCCGTCCAGGCCGAAAAGGTTGCCGATCAGGTGTACGCGTTCGTCTTCCTTGATCCGGGTGGCCTTAAAGTAAAGCGCCAGGACGTTCGGCGGGACGTACACACCCGCAACCGCACGCGATTTCTCCTCGGGAGAGGGTTTGTACCTGACTTCCTGAAAAACGCCGATATGAAAATCACGGTGGCGTTCCGTCCTGGCGATGTATCCCCTCAGGTTGTCTTTACCCAGAACCCAGGACTTCCATCCCGTCGTCCGGGTTGTGAACCGGGCCTTTTCAGACGGAATCGCAACAGCGTCCACGCCCAGGTCTTCCGCGCTGCCGACATCGGGGTTCCCGCCGCATTCCTTCCGAATATTGTCCACCCACCAGAGAATGGACTCCGTCCACAGGTTGCGGTTGACGTCGCTGAACCGCTGGCCTTCCGCCCGGTAGAAGCGAAACCGGATCGCGCTCGGGTCCGGTGGTTCCGCCTCGGCGACGGGTTCGGATGTTGTTTCGAGCCGCTCAGGGCCGCGCTGTGCTTTCTGCCAGGGCCGGGTGGGCAACGTGTAATCGAGGCCCAGAGCATATACCGAAGGGATTGCGCGGACTGAAACTCGCCCTTCGCTTGCGTGAGTCGACACAACGCCGATCACGCGGCCGGATTCGTCTAACAGCGGTCCTCCGTTGCCGCCGGCAGAAGCGGAGGCGCTCAGGGGATAGGACCTCACGCCGTCGACGATTTCGACGGGACTCATCTCTCCGTCGGCAAGTCTGAATGCCTCCCCCTCGACCGTCTCTACGACAAAGGTCCGCTTGATCTCGACCGGGTCCCCGGCGTCCAGTTCCAGCAGCGGCCTTCCGAAAACCTTGATCCGGATCAAGGCAACGTTTCGTTTCTCGTCTTTGTCGATCAGGCCCGAAACCCCGAACGCCTCGCCGGATTCGAACCTGGCGACAACCCCGACCGCGTCGTCCACAAGATCCCAGGTTGTCACCGCGATTCTGCTGTCCAGGGCGAGAAAGCCCATTCCCCGGATTCGGGAACCGTCCCTTCTCTCCACGTCCAGTACGACAACCGAAGCGCGCGCTTTCCCGTATATGGCGTCCGGAGGGTTATCCGACGCGTGGGCGGCTGCACAGAGAACCTTGCACAGGAACACCGCCATCCAAACCGCGGTTGAAGACGGGATGACCAATGCCGGTTTCATAGGCGGTCTCGATATTCGAAAGGTCCGGTGGACACGGCCTGAAGATTCAGGTTGTTTTCTAAAGGACCTTCAAATCACCCAAAGAACGTACAGCGAAACCGCTGCGCCGAGGAGAGCGCCGCCGTAGCAGAGGACGTCCAGCGAGAGCAGCAGTTTCCGGATGCCCATTTCGTGCAGTGAGAAACGAATGCGGTGGGCGGCGTGAAAGAGCGGAGGGACAATGAGAACGAACAGATAGACTTTGACAAGCGGATTCGCAAGCAGGGTTTTCATCCGGCTGTATTCCAGCAGGCTCTTGTCGATCAGGCCGAGCGGCACGGCCAGCCCGATGAAGAAGATATGGACGGGTATCAACAGCGCGGCAACCACGCCGCCCATTGAGAACATGCCCCACCAGAAGGGTTCGGTTCTGTCTTCCTTGTACACGGACTCCCCCTACTTTATACAACCGACTTTCAATGTCAGAAACAGGCAGGCGACAACCGCCGACACGACGATCCATGAGAGATAGGCGCCAAGTCCCACGAGAAAGGGCGGTATCGTCAGACGTCCGATTCGAACGATCTGGATTTTGGATACCAGACCCAGCCAGGTGATGCTGTGGTACAGTGCGAACAGGAGGACGATGGCATAACCCACGACAAACGGTACGGACCGGAGCGTTTCCTGGAACATATCGTGGACTTCAGCGCCCCGGGAGACGAGAAACAGCTGATACAGGTATACCAGAACAAACAGGGCGATAAACACGCTGGTCGATTCCCGGATCATGAACAGGAAGTAGCGGCGATTGTGCAACCACCACGTGATCGGTACCGGACGCACATACGCCTTGTGTTCGGTCTCGTGTTCGCGCGTCATCTTACTTCTTCCCCCATGGTAGGAGAACGGATTTGAACCAGCCGCCGGTGGTGGCCACCTTGTTCCGCTGGATGGCGGCTGCGGGATCCACGTCTTTGGGACAGACCACGGAGCATTCGCCAATGTAGGTGCATTCCCAGATGCCCTCGGCGCTTGCAATCACGTGTTGACGCCGTTCCCGACCCTCGTCGCGGGAGTCCAGATTGTACCGGTGCCCCAGGGCAATGGCGGCGGGGCCGATGAATTCGGTCTCGAGTCCGTACACGGGACAGGCGGCGTAGCAGAGCATGCAGTTGATGCACATGCTGAACTGCTTGTATTCCTTCAGCTCTTCGGGCGTCTGCAGGTATTCCCCTTCCGAAACGGGTTTTTCTTCCTCCCGGATGATCCAGGGCTGCACCGCCTGGAGTTTGTCCATAAAGTCTGTCATGTCGATGATCAGATCCCGGACGATGGGGAAGTTCTGCAAGGGCTCCACACGGACTTCGCCGGGATAATAGTCGCGCAGGAATGCGGCACACGAGAGCTTGGGTTCACCGTTGACCATCATGCCGCAACTGCCGCAGACACCCATCCGGCATGACCAGCGGAAAGACAGAGAGCCGTCAATGTGATCCTTGATATGGTTCAGCCCGTCCAGCACCACCCAGTCGTCCTGAAAATCGATATCGTAAGACTGTTCGACGGGTTCGTCTTCCTGTTCGGGGCGATAGCGGGTAACGGTTATTGTGATTTTCTTGCCATTACTCATGAAATTCCCCTTGCGCGGGATTCGAAATCAGTACTTGCGCTCTTCGGGTTGCCAACGCGTGATCGTTACGGGAAGGTAGTCGATTCGCGGACCTGCTTCCGTCCTGTATGTCAATGAGTGTTTCAGGTATTCCTCATCGTTGCGATCCTCGAAATCCGAGCGGGAGTGAGATCCCCTGGATTCCTTGCGATCCAGGGCGGCATGGGCAAGCGCCTCAGCCGCATCCAGCATGAATCCCAGTTCGAGCGCCGTCGTGAGTTCGGTGTTGAATACGCTGGAGGTGTCATCCAGACCGACGTTCCGGAAACGCTCCTGAAGTTTCCTCAGGGTTTCGCAGGTTTCCTTCATCGTCTCTTCATCGCGGAAGATACCCGCGCCGCGTTCCATGGCCGCCTGCATCTCGGTACGGATGTCCGCGACGCGTTCCTTGCCGTTGCGCGGCTGCAGGTACGTCCCTTCGATGCGCCGCTGTTCGTCGCGGTTGAGGTTTTCGAGGGTGTCCGTGCCCGGGGACTCCCGGCCGGCGGCGTATTCCGCGGCGACCTTTCCCGCGCGTGCGCCGAAGACGAGGCACTCCGTCAGGGAATTGGAGCCCAGCCGGTTGGCGCCGTTGAGACTCACGCATGCGGCTTCGCCGGCGGCGTAGAGGCCCTGAACGGGCGTGGCGCCGTTGATGTCCGTGTGGACGCCGCCCATCATGTAGTGGACGACGGGGCGGACGGGGATGGGCTCCTGAACCGGATCGATACCCACGTAGTTCCTGGCCAGTTCCCGGACGAATGGCAGCTTCTCGTCGATGACTTTCTCGCCAAGATGTCTCAGGTCCAGGTGGACGTAGCTGCCATAGGGACCGTCGAAGACGCGACCCTCCCGCATTTCATACATGAATGCGCGCGACAGGATATCGCGCGGTCCCAGTTCCATCTTCCCGGGTATGTATTCGCTCAGGTAGCGCTCGCCCTTGTTGTTGATCAGGTATCCGCCTTCCCCTCGGGACGCTTCCGTCATCAGGATACCCGTACCCGGCAGGCCGGTGGGATGGTACTGCACGAACTCCATGTCCTTCAATGGACACCCGATGCGGTAGGCCAGGGCCATACCGTCGCCGTTCTTAATGGCGGCATTCGTCGTAAACGGGAAGATCTTGCCGCCGCCGCCGGTACAGATGATTACGGTTTTGGCTCCGATCGCGTGGATGCCGCCCGAGCGCATGTTCAGCGCGGATACGCCGCAGACCTCTCCGTCGTCCACGAGCAGGGAGGTGACGAACCACTCGTCGTACCGGGTAACCGCGTTGTATTTGAGGGAGGTCTGAAACAGGGCGTGCAGCATGTGGAATCCGGTCTTGTCCGCCGCGTAGAGCGTTCGCTTCACGCTCATGCCGCCGAAAGCCCGTACGCTGACGCGGCCGTCCTCATCCCGACTCCAGGGGCAGCCCCAGTGTTCCAGTTGAATGGATTCGTCCTGCGCTTCCTTTACAAAGGCCTCGACGACGTCCTGGTCGGCCAGGTAGTCGCTGCCCCGTATGGTGTCGAACGAGTGCAGATCCAGATTGTCGTATTCGCGCATGACGGCCGCCGCGCCGCCCTCGGCAGAGACGGTGTGGCTGCGCATGGGGTAGACCTTGGAGACGACAGCGACGTTCAGACCGGAATCGGCCTCGGCCGCGGCGATGGCGGCGCGCAATCCCGCGGCGCCGCCCCCTACAAGAAGCACGTCGTGTATCGGTATGTCCATTTATGTCCCCTGAAGGCGCGGTTGAATCGCGTTCGGTTCGTTCGCAAAGAGCGTTTATGATAACGATTTATGCAAAATTCGTCAATACAAAACTGGGCGAAACCGGAGGTCGATTCGGCGATGCGATGTGAGGTTTCGATCGACGGATTCAGACCCTGTCGCGGCGGCTTTCGGGCGCAGGTACATTCCGCGTGAAGCGGGCTCTGTCACTGCAGGCGGCCGCGTGCCGGAAGCGGCCAGACGGCTTCAACAACGCCATCGCGGATTCCATAGAGTTCGTCGTGCAGGACAACGGTGGTGTCGGAGTAACCCGCCACGAATTCAATGGTCTCGCCAACCCGCGGTGTCTCAGCGGGCGCACTCAGTTCGATCTTGCCGTGCTCGGCGGAGAGGGCCACGAGGGCGACGTTCGGGATGCCGATCGGCTCGGGAACGGAGGCGTCGCTGCTCATGGTTTTCTTACCCGCGTCGCAGATGATGCGTTCAGGCGTGGGGCGGCTGGTGACGGTGGAGAGGACAGTCATGGCGTATTCATGCGCCACTCCGAAAACGGTGCGGTACCGGATATCGCCGAAGATGCCGCCGCCGGCTTCGATTTCGGTGATGCCTGGATGGAACGCGCTGATCCAGTAGGTGCCTGTGCCGCCGCAACTGACGATGCCCACGGGGAAGCCGTTGCGCCGGCACAGTTCGGCGCTGTCCGTGAGTCTGGACAGGGATTCCTCGATGAGCCTCCGCTTTTCGTCGATGTCCTTGATGGCCAGCGTGTGCGCTTCCCACGTCATCAGCCCTGAGAACTGCAGGCCCGGGCAGGCGGCGATGGTCCGCGCAAGCGAAAGAACCGGTTCGCCAGGCGCAACGCCCGCGCGGTTCATGCCCACGTCGATTTCAATCAGCACCCGGATGCGGACGCCTTTTTCCGACGCGGCAAGATCGATTTCGCGAATATTGCTCTCGTCGTCCACGCAGACCATGACGTCGGCATGGTTGCGCAGGTTGACCAGGCGTGCGATTTTCCGGGGGCCCACGATCTGGTTGGCGATGAGGATATCTCTCACGCCGCCCGCCGCCATCACTTCGGCCTCGCCGAGTTTGGCGCAGGTAATTCCGAAAGCGCCCGCTTCCAGCAGCCTGTGTGCGAGCGCCGGCGTCTTCATGCCCTTCGTGTGGGGCCGCCACTGGACGCCCGCCTGTTGGATGATGATGTCTGCCATTTTCCGGGTGTTGCGTTCCAGCGTTGGCAGGTCCACCAGGAGGGCCGGGGTGTCCAGGTCTTCCTTGCGGCAACCGGTGAGATGTGTCTGTACGATCATGCGGAATCCTCGGGTATCGGGTTCTTCGGCCGCGGAACCTTCCCGCGGGGGATGGTCACGTCAACGCTGCCTTCAGCCACGTTGCCGGATAATATAGTCGGCAACCTCGATCATCGTGGCGGTCCAGATCCGGTTCCGGTTACGATCCAGAAACCGGGCAACTTCCTTCAGTGCCGCTGAAGATATGGAGAGATGCTGTCCTCCGATGCCGTGCATGCAGACGACCGCCCAGAGGCCGTCATTGACGGCGTTTTCGATGTATGCGACAATCTCTTTCCCGGAATGGCCGTCGACGGCCAGGGACCAGGTGCAGGCAAGGTCGATCCGTTCCGGATGATTGGCGCGTTCGCCCCAGCCCCTCGCGGCCTTGAAGCGGCGGGCGACGAGCGGCACGTAGGACTGCCGGTTCTCGCCGGCGCCGACGTACGTCTGGTAACAGGGGTAACAGAAAGTACGGTCCCCGCGCTGTTCGGGAAAAAGGCGGTTCAGGTCTTCAGTGGCTTCGTCGATGGTCCGTGCGATGTCATCCAGCCCGAGGTTTTCCAGACAGAAGCCGTCGTTGCGGAATCCGAAATTGCAGGAGCAGGGGTGCATGGAGGTGTGATTCCCCAGTTCGTGGCCGTTTTTGCTGGCCTGTTGCCAGCGGGGAATCTGCGATTCCCAGGCTTGCGACCGTCCCGGGTTGACATAGAATGTCCCCTTCAGGCCGCAATCGTCCAGGCAGGGAATCGCATTGTCGAGTTGCGTATCGAGGCCGTCGTCGAAGGTGAGACTTGCGGCCCCCTGGAAGCTTTCTTGCCAGAAGGAGCGGTGTGGGGGCATGACTTCCTCTTCTAGTCCGTTGGCAGGACGCCGATGTCCCCGCCTCGACGGTAAGCCAGGGCGTCGTCGATCATCCGCCGGATATCGTACCTGGGTTTGAAACCCAGCAGTCTGCGGGCTTTGGACAGGTCGAATTCGTAGAACGTGGGGTCGCCCTTCAGGACCGTTTCGACATACGGGATCCCCAGGCGTTCGGAAAGAAAGGTGACGGCTTCATCCCAGGTGAACGGCGCGGGGCCCGCGAGCTGGATGGTTTCGCCGGAAACGCCCTCGGCGCTCATCGCCAGCCGGCAGCCCTGGACAATATCCCGCACGTCGGCAACGTGTTTCTTGTACGGCCGGCCGTCCCGGTCTTTGAGTACGACCAGACGTTCTGATCCCGTCCACATGCCCTTGAATTCGGAACGGCCCTTCAATCCGCTCAGTCGGAATTGCGGGAAGTCCAGAATCTCGCCCGCGCCGAAGACCATGCAGAATCGAATGATAACGACCGGCAGTTGGTAGGTGGCCCAGTATCCGGTGCAGAGCTCTTCGCCCAGCGATTTGGACAGGGCGTACCATCCGCGGCAGTGCCGGGGGGTTCGATCTTCCCGGATCGGTTCGGCCATTCCGCCGGGGACGTACTTTTCGTAAATGGCATCGGTGCCCGCAAAGACGAGCCTTGGGGGCATGTCCTGCGCCCTGGCGGCCTCCAGCATGTTGAACGTGCCGCGAACGTTGATGTCGAAATATTCGGTTTCGGAAAAGGGTCCGCCGCCCTGAAAGGCCGCGCCGAGGTGGTAAACCGTGCTGACGCCCTTTGCGGCCGCGTGGACGTCTCGCGGATCCGTGAGGCTGCCGTGGACCAGCTCCACGTCCAGGCCGTTCAGTTTGTCGATGCGGGGGTCTCGAGGCCAGACCAGGCCTCGTACGGAATGTCCCTCGTTAACGAGCGTTCCGGCCAGGTTGGCGCCGATTCTTCCTGTTATGCCAGTGATGAGAACAGACATGGTGAAGGATGTGAAGTTCAAATCGTCCAGAGATACCGGTGTTCCGTGCCGAAAGTAAACGACCACGATTCGACTCACACGGAGACACGAAGACACAAAGACACAAAGACACAAAGGGAAAGACAGAATTCAGTGTTCGGTTGTCAGCCGATAATAAATAGTCCGGAAACGACGATATTGGACAGGTATAATCCTGCTCTTGGTTCTTGGTCAGGGTCGGCTTTGATCTTGGCTCCTGGTTTCTAATCCTGCTTAATCCTGGTCGGTTTGGGTTTTTGTATAAAAGAGGCTAATTCACGTCTGAAAATCAAGGGCAATCGCGAAAGGTGGATTGCCGGATATTTCGCTTGCGGATTCGGTTTTTTTTTACTATTAAGACCATTGTTTCGAAGGATTCATCTGCTGTATTTTCCGGCGACTGACCTGAACGCGGGGGTGGAACGCACCTCAGGAGGATTGACGATGGACAAGCTGGCGATTCTGGGTGGATCGAAGGCGGTGAAAACCGATTCGGGAGATATGTTCACCTGGCCGATTATCACCGGGGAGGACGAGGAGGCCGCACTGGAGGTGCTGCGGCGCGGGGCCATGTCAGGCACGGATGTCACGGTGAAGTTTGAAAAGGAATATGCCGACTGGTTCGGCACGAAGTACGCGCTCGCGCACAACACGGGCACGTCGTCCATCCATTCGGCGATGTTCGGTTGCGGCGTGGGCGTGGGCGATGAAATCATCTGCCAGAGCATGACGTTCTGGGCGTCGGTGCTGCAGGCGATGAATCTGGGCGCGACCATTGTCTACGCGGATATCGATCCGGATACGATCACACTCGACCCGGCAGACGTGGAACGGAAGATTACGGACAGGACGAAGGCGATCGTGGCCGTCCACTATTTCGGTCATCCCACCGACATGGATGCAATCATGGAAATCGCCAACGCCCGGGGTATCAAGGTCATCGAAGACGTCTCGCACGCGCACGGCGCGGAATACAAGGGTCGTTTGACGGGCGGGATCGGCCACGTGGGCGCGATGTCCTGCATGGCCGGAAAGTCGCTGGCCATCGGCGAGGCGGGAATGCTGGTAACAGACGACCAGGAGATCTATGAGCGCGCGGTTGCATTCGGCCATTACGAGCGGACGGGGCAGATCGAAAACCCGGAGCTGAAGAAGTTCGCGGGCCTGCCTCTGGGCGGGTTCAAATACAGAATGCACCAGCTGTCGTCGGCCGTGGGGCGGGTCCAGCTCAGGCATTACCGGGAGCGGATGGAAGAAATCGACAGGGCGATGAACGCGTTCTGGGACCTGCTCGAAGGCGCGCCCGGGCTGCGTCCCCACAGGCCTCCGAAGGGCTCCGGCAGTACAATGGGCGGCTGGTACGCGGCGCACGGCATCTATGTGCCGGAGGAGCTCGGCGGGCTGCCCTTGCAGAAGTTCTGCGAGGCGGTGCGGGCCGAAGGGACCTCGTGCGGCGCGGGGGCCAATCTGCTGATGCACCTGCATCCCGTTTTAAACGACGCCGACGTCTACGGCCACGGCGAACCCACCCGAGTCGCGCACTCCGACGCGGACGTACGTCAGGGCGAGGGCAGCCTGCCGCAGACGGAGCGGATGTCGGAGCGCCTGTTTTCCATTCCGTGGTTCAAACACCATCGCCCGGAAGTAATCAGAGAACACGCGGAGGCCTTCCGAAAGGTCGTAACGCAGGCCGCCGAACTTCAGTAAGTCGCGGATCCGTGCGGAGCGCAGTGTTCTCCAGATCGGACCGCCTACGATTGTGGCACGGGACGGCCGGTAAAACGCCGGCCGTTTTTGTGTTTGAAAAAGGGCCTTGTACGCGTCCGGTGCGACCGGTCGCGGGGAACCTGACCAACCTGAAATGGCCGCAGGGGATTGAATTCGACCGGCACTCTTGTTATATTGCTTATTCGCCGATCATGCCGTCTCCACGGCAAATGTCCATTTACCTTCAAACGTTCAAACCGAGTCAAGAGTGGGAGATTCATCCATGCACAAGCTGCGAACCTCGTCGTCCACGCTGCTCTTCGTCGCTCTTCTGAGCGTAATTGTCTCTAACGCATACGCTGGATACACACGCATCAGCGAACCGGGCGCCGACGATCCGATGGCGGTGCATATCTTCCGTCTGGACAACGGCCTCACGGTCTATCTCACTGAGAACCGCCAGACACCCCGGTTTTACGCGGAGATCGTCGTTCGGGCGGGCAGCAAACACGATCCGGCCGAGTCCACCGGCCTGGCGCACTACCTGGAACACATGCTGTTCAAGGGCACGACGAGCATCGGCTCCCTGGATTACGAAAAGGAAAAAGCGCATCTCGACAACATCACCCGTCTCTACGAGGAGCATTTCAGCGAAACCGACCCTGAAAAGCGGAAAGCCATCTACGCCGAGATCAACAAGCAATCCCAGCTTGCCGCCCAATACGCCATTCCCAATGAAATCGACAAACTCTACAAGGCCATGGGCGGCACCGGTCTCAACGCGCACACCTGGCACGAAGAGACGGTGTACAGAATCAACCTGCCCGCCAACAGATTGCGCCACTGGGCTGTAATCGAATCCGAACGCTTCAGGAACGCCGTCTTCCGGCTCTTTCAGTCGGAACTCGAGACCGTCTACGAAGAAAAAAACCGGTCCATGGACAACAAGGACCGGGCAATCATCTACGCCGTCGCCGATCGGCTCTACAAGGTGCATCCCTACGGCCAGCAGACCACGATCGGGAAAGTGGAACACCTGAAGAATCCGTCGCTGAAAAACATGTACTGGTTCTACAACACCTATTACGTCCCGAACAATATGGCGATCGCGATATCGGGCGATATCCGGATCGACGAAACCATAAAACTGATCGACGAGCACTTCTCGGCATGGGAGCCCGGGCCTCTTCCGCAGTTGCCGGACTGGAAGGAGGCGCCCCTCAGCGGCGCCGAGCGGGTGCAGGTCGGGTTCCAGGGTGAGGAATACGTGCTTCTGGCGTTCAGGACGGCATCCAGGAGCCATCAGGATGCGGACGCGCTGACACTCCTGGATATGATTCTGGACAACGCCACCGCCGGACTGATCAACCTGAATCTCAACCAGAAACAGAAGGTCCGGCGGGCGGGATCGTATCCCTCGCTGTACAACGATAGCGGCGCACAGTTTCTCTGGGGCATTCCAAAGAAGGATCAGACTCTCGAGGAAGTGGAACAGTTACTGCTCGATCAGCTTGAAATCATAAAGGGCGGGCGTTTCGAAGACTGGATTCTGCCCGCGATCGTCACCGACTTCAAAAAGAACAACAAGAGGGAGTTGGAGTCGGACAATGCCCGGGTGCGCCGGATCCGCAATTCGTTTCTGGCGTATCACGACTGGAACCATACGGTCAATGAGATCGCCCGTCTGGAGCGGGTCACCAAAGACGACGTGGTCCGCGTCGCGCGGACGTATTTCGCGGACAATTACGTTGCCGGATACCGGGTCGATGAACAGCACGAAATACCAAAGATCGAGAAGCCCCGGATCGACAAGATCAACATCGACGCCACCCGCCAGTCGGCTTTTGCCGGCAACGTGCTGGCGATGCCGGTCGAGGAGATCGAACCCTCCTTCGTCGACCCTGGCAAAGACTATCAGATTGCCGATTACCACGATGGCGTCCGGCTCTATTACTCCCGGAACCCCATCAACGATCTCTTCACACTAACGTTCACCGCAGACCTGGGCAACAACCAGAACAACAGGATGGGGATGGCCGCCCGGTTGCTCGACAAGTCCGGTACCGGACGTCACGACGCCGAAGCCCTGAAGAAGGAGTGGTACAAAATCGGCACCGAATTCTCGATGCGGGCGGGCAACAACGAAACCAGCGTAACCATCTCAGGGCTGGACGAAAACATCGAGGCTTCGCTTTCTCTTATGGCGGAACTTGCCAACAGCCCGTCCGCGGACAAATCGACCCTTGACGAACTCGTGAAGATCGTCCTGGCAGAACGCGAAGACGCGAAAAAGAACCACCGCACCATTCAGGGCGGCGTCGTTCTGTTCAACCGATACGGCGAGGACTCCCGATATCTGCGCGCGTTGCCGAACGAAGCCCTGCGGGAACTCGCCGTAGAGGAACTTCACGGACTGGTCCGTGGCCTGTTCAAACACAAACACACCATCGCCTATACCGGTTCTCTTCCTTTACAACAGGTCCTGGCAGCTCTGAAAAAACACCATCGGATCCCGGGTTCGCTGGAGGACCCGCCGCCGTACAAGTTCTACAAGGCTCGGACTCCCGAACGGACCGAGATTCGCTTCTTCCACAAGCCGCTTGCGCAGGCCCTCGTTTATATAGAATTCGGCGATGAGGATTTCAACGAGGCGTCCGTCCCCGCGACCGAACTCTATAACAGCTATTTCGGCGGGGGGATGAGCGGGATCGTCTTCCAGGAACTGCGGGAAGCGCGCTCGCTGGCCTACTCGGCGTGGGCGCGATATTTCAATGGTAACCGGAAGGGAGACCAGAATACCCTGGCGGGTTCCATCGCCTGCCAGCCCGACAAGACGATCGAGGCCGTTGAAGCGTTTATAGGCCTGATAGACGACATGCCGGTCACGCCCGAGCGATTCGAAGAAGCGCGCACCTCCATTCTGAACCGATATCGCACAAACAAGATCAGCTTCCGGCGGGTCCTGGGCTCCGTGCGTTCCTGGGAACGGCTGGGCGTTTCCGTGGATCCCCGAAAGTCGCGATTCGAGAGAATCCAGGCCGCCGAAATGGACGACATGCTGGCGTTCTACGGCAAAAACCTGAAGAACCGGGTGAAACTGATATCCATCGTGGGTGACAGAGACAAAATCGACCTCGCTGCGCTGGAAAAATACGGTTCCGTCAGCGAGGTCGGTCCAAAGGACATCTTCGTGTTTTAGCCTCAATCCGAAAAAAACAGCAACGCGGCGACGCGATAAAACCCTCTGAAACAGGGAGTTATCGACGTATAGAAGGACGTTTCTTCCTTCACGTCCAGTGACCTGGTGTATCCTGGTAATCAGCCGTCTAATCGCCTTTATTTACAATCATATATTCGAATTTACGTACCCGAAGACTTACGAATCAAGGTTAGCTCTCGTCTACATAAACCCAAACACTCATGGCCAGACAGGATAAATGCGGAAAGCACGACAGACGCTCACAATTCCGGCCGTGGTAGGGATACATCATTTCGTGAATTAGCCGAGTCTTGTATTCGTGCTTGACAAGTGTTGATAGCCTGGATATTTTTCCAGTAAATGACACAGGCGGAGAATGCAATGATAGGGAAAATCTTTAGTGCCGATAACATCCGCATGGCCGTATTCCTGTTCACCCTGATAGGTGCCATGTGGACGCTCACAAACAGACTCGAAGACAAAATGGACGCTCGCTTTGACAAGATCGAAACCCGCTTGGATCGGATCGACACCCGCCTGGATTCCTTCGGCGAACGAATTGCCAAAAATGAAGCACGCTTAGACGTCTCCGAGTAAGCCCCGCCAACGCCTTCCGCGCCTCAAGCCACAAATCGAATTCCCTCTTTGGTTGCTCGCCATTGCCCGATTTCGCAACCGGTGGATCGCCTCTAAATAGCGATCTGGCGACCTCCTCCGGCGTAGCGTCGATTCTCACGTCTTCATTCAACTCCTCTTCAGTCTGCCACGCCGGACAATGCCTGAGCGTCAGAACCTGAGCCGCAGGCAGCATCCTTATTCCGGTTTACGAAGTCCATCCTGCAATGAAGTCCGAGGTCGTATAATTCTCCGGCATCTCGTTGAAGTGGTATTTCATAGGCCCTGACTGGAATCCGGGAACGAAATGCTCCGCCTCCGACCGGAGCATCCTGTCCAGAGGTTCGAACCGGTTCCACAATGTCTCGGCCTCCGATGCGCTGAATCGTTTTGCGAACTCGGGACCCCAGCTCAGGGTAATCGGATGTGCGCCCCGAAGCCGGCGGGAGAGTTCGTCCGGAACGTCGGGGTACGGGGCGTTTCTTGCGAGTCGGATCGCCAGGGCCGCTTTGCACATGAAGACGGTGGAGAGCAGCCTTCCCTTTTCGCCTCTGTGGGGATGGAGCCGGTTCAACGCCTCGATGTACGCCTCCCCGTCGCATTCGACAACCGCCCTGAGCGCTTCCTCCGAAAACCTCATCATCTCCTGCTTCCGGTCATTCCATCGCCCGAATGCGGCGGCGGCTCCCGCGGAAAGGTGACCCACGAATGAAAGATCGTCAATCGACGAATGCGTGGAGAATCCGCCGTGAACGGTCCGTCTCAACCTGGGGCTGTAGTTGCTGCCCCAGTGGAGTATCGGGAGGATGTAGACAACGCCGTCTCCGCCTTCAAGGTGGGTCCGGACGCCGTTCGGCAATGGCTGGCACGGATCGGCCAGCAGGAACTCGTTTTCCTCTTTCGTGTTGAACCGGATGTGGCTGCCGGGGATCACCCACAGGACGTTGTCGTCGTAAAGGGGGATGTTCCACTGAACGTAACGGGGTCCCCCTTCGAGGATGTCGTCGATGTACCCCTTGAGCGGTGCGGTGTCGATCGGGTGGTGGTCGCGATGCCACTTCGCGGGGCCGTGGTCCCGAACCGGATTGCACATCATCATCATTTCGGTGACCGATGCGTCTGCAACGTCCAGAAGCTGTGAACTGATGCCGTGAATGTTCGGCTCGAGCCACACCTCCGCGGCGGGCGCCGTCTCCCGGCTGATTGCGCTGGCCAGCGGCGGCCGGTTGAGCATCAGGCGGGGCTGCGGGCTGGATTCCCACTCGCCTCCCGGCGGGTCTCCTTCCTTTCGCATGGCCTTCCAGTTTTCGCGCTGCCGGTTCACGAGCGCTTCATAGGCCCGACGGACGTCCTCCAGCTTTTCCCGGGGAATGGCTTCCTTTACCACAAGGTAGCCCTCTTCCAGGAACCGATCCCGATCTATCGACTGCATCCTGCTTCCTCCTGGTGTTATCCGGTCTCACTGCTGTCCAAAAATACTCGGATAAGACGATTTTGGACCGGCGTGACCCCACTCCTTGTTTCTAATCCTGTCGGCGTTCCCGGGAGCGAGGGCATCCCTGCCCTCGACGGCGAATAGGAATGGTCTTCGCGCCGTCATTCCAGACGTGGTTTCGGTTGGGAAGCAATTAGCCCTTGATGTGGAAATCCGTCGGTTACTCGAAGTTCGAGGGCAGGGATGCCCTCGCTCCGGATATCGGTGTGTCGTGCCGCGAAAGAGGGCTGATTGCCGTCGATCGCACCACGCTCGTGCCAGGTGTGATCCCAATCCTGGTTTTTTATCCTGTCCATCGCGATCGGTTTTGACCCTGCTCTTTGTTTCAAATCCTGCCTAATCCTGGTCGGTTTTGGCCCTTTTCCTGCGGCAGGTCTTGATGTTGCTTTTTGTTTCAAATCCTGCTCAATTCCGCCTCTGGTTTTTAATCCTGCTTAATCCTGGTCGATTTTGACTTTCATCCTGTTTATCCTGTCCATCCATGTAAGTTTGTGTTATCCGGTCGAAGTCCCGATAAACGTCTCGGGCCACTTCGGCTCGTAGTTGGACTCGAAGAGCCAGTCGAAGTCCTCCGGAACGATGTGCGCCCGGTCGGCCCGCAGGTTTCGACGCAGCTTCGGGAAGAAATCCATCAGCGCGTCGCGCTGGCCGTTCGGGAGTCCGCACGGAACGCCGGAGGGTGCCCAGGCCGAGAGCATTGCTTTTCGAGGAACCGTGTCCTCATTCTGCCAGGCCGAGTGCAGGCCGGAACTGCACAGAATCAGCAACTGCCCCCTGCGCGCCACCATGGGTGTCGGTTCCTGCTCCAGCCAGGGCGAATCAGTCAGATCGGGGACATGCTCCGGATAAGCCGGCGCGCCTTCCGGAGGATCCGGGCGCACGCCGTGAACGCGAGGCAGCATAGCCTTATGCTCCGGAGTCAGGACACGGTTCCAGTATTCCATGATGGGCCGGTGACTGCCTGGAAGTATGCGCATCGCGCCGCGATGCTCCGGCACGTCGTTGAGCCAGAACCAGAGCTCGGCGCGCATCCTGCGGGGCGTCGCCTGGAAGTCGTCCCACGTGGCCTGGATGTCGGTGTGGCATCCTCCGGCCCACTGGTCTCGCACGCTCCCGAAAGGCGCTTTGGCTGGGGAACGGCCGTGGGGGGACACGCCCCACCACAGATGTACGGCGTTAGCCCGCAGAACGTCCAGGGCCACTTCCTCGAAGTAGGGGTGCTGGAAGACGTCAAGGTAGTCCGGTTCTTCGTAGAACGGACGCCCGCTTTCCGTAAGACGGTCCCACGCGGCTTCGGCCCGGTTGAGCTCGGCGGTTGTAAACGGGCTGTCGACAGTGACGGCGCCCTGTTCCTCGTATTGTCTCATTTCCGCTTCTGACAGTGCCAATTTGGCCTCCCTTCCACTTCGGTGGTCTTGCCATCGATTTCCCTGAAATGGTTCTATTGCAAACGGGTTTTTCTGCTGATATTCGTATTGCGGATAACCCAGGGTCCGCTCATGGCCGAGTACCAGTCTTGACGTCACGACGTCGCAGTTCGTCGATAGCAGCCTCGAACCCGTCGTTTTCCTCGTCCGACCAGGTTCCGAACAGCGTCCTTACGTTCGCCATTGGCTGCACGTTTTGGGAACGCGCCAACTCCTGTATTGACGGCGATTTCCAAAATGACTGTGAAATCGGCGTCTCTTGAGCCGGAACGTCGGTCGCTCTGTTATGCATGTTATCCAACCTCGCAATAACGTGAATCTAAATTTCCGCAGTCAGCCTTCGATTTCCCTGATGTTTATTAAAGTGAACGCCGGTCCGTCGCCTGATCACGTGCCGACCGTGAGGCCATTCCACCATGCATCAATATTGAATCGCATCACGCAGACGAGTTCTGAGACCGCCGGTATGCCTGGAGTCTGGATTAAAATATACGCAAGCTGGTGAAAAGTCCAATTTAACCGGAATTATAGCCGCACTGAGTCTTCGCGGTGCGCTTCTTAGCGTCGGTGTTGACAGGTGAATCCCAGCGTCGTGGCGGCGTCCCGTGTACGTCTCGACCAATTCCGCCTAACCGCGATTTGAACTCTCTCGTCTTGCGGTGAAAAACAAAAAAGCACAAGACCGATCGTCGATTCAGGAACTTAGAAGCTGTCTTAAAATTCCCAGCGGTCTTCGCGCGACTGCAAAAGCGCCGGTCGGCGTTGGTCAAACCCACCCGTATAGACAAATATGGGCGGGTTTTCCCGCCTTGACCGCCACTTTTTCGCTCGCGCTCGGGAACTCACCGGTAATTTTAAAACAGCTTCTTACAACACGGATCCTTGTCTCTATGTGAGATGGACGCTATATTGAAGATGGTAAAGCCGCGGGCAGCAACTCAGACGTCAATGGACAAGCTTTGGAAAACACCACGCACCACTGCTGTCCAAGAATCGTGGGATTCCTGGAGATGAAGTTCGAAGAGTGGATTCGATTGGCGATTATGTGCGGGTTTGACCCCGATAACGAAAACCAGGTTGCCATGGGTTCACGTTTGTTGCAATACATGCCATTCTGAGCAGAGTCGAAGCATCTTTCACCGCTTCCGTGCCGCGAAGGGGCGGACGTGCTGCCTCTCAGGCATCGAAACGTGCAAACCGAACGGGATGATCCCATGCTGCAGTAGATCCTTCGTCGGCCTGCTCTGCATTACAGTGTGCTCTTACGTGTAACAGACGTGTTTCGCCGACGTCGTACGCAGGCCACTTCGACGGGCTCAGTGCAAGTCCTCTGGATGACAGTTTTGGCGAAGGTGTGGGCTAAGCGTTTCACCAGTGGCTATTGCAAAACATGTCATTCTGAGCGGAGTCGAAGAATCTCCCGTATTCTCGATTGGACGTGTAGCACATGCCCATTGAAGACGAACCTGTGCGCGGACGCCTGGCCAGCCTTTCGGCACCCTTCGACAGGCTCAGGGCAAGTCCTCTGCATAACATTCGGGCTAAAGTGTGAAGGATACATTTCGCGCATTTTCGCGACTTTCGTAGTGAATCAGACCCGTTTTCGGACAGGTGTGACCATGCACGACAAAAAGAAGAATACAGATACGAGAAACCGGCTGATAGAACTGGGACCGGAACGTCTCACGGATGTCCTGTTGAATCTTGCAGACCGGCATCGAGATGCAGAAGCGATCGTCAAGCGGTTGACGGCGACTCCACAAGAGAATACCAAACGCTTCAAGGCAAAGTTGGCCGGGATCAAACGCCGCCGCCGTTTTCTGGGTCGCGGCGCGTCGTTTGCTTTCGCTGATGAACTCAGAGGTCTGCTCCAGGATCTACGGGCAGGAATCCACGACTACCTGATGGGCGTAAGGCTGGTGGTTGAATTCTACAAAGCGGATGACGCGATTTTCAGGCAATGTGACGATTCTTACGGCAACATTGGTGACATATTTCGGATTGACGCCAGCAATCTGTTTGTTTCGTTTGCCGCCAACTGCGACGACAAAGAGGAGATAACAGATCTGGTTCTGGAATTAAACAGGGAGGATGAGTACGGGGTTCGTGATACACTGTTTCAATGCGCGTCGGAGTATTTGCCCGACGAGGCAATGCGAAGTATGGTAGATCGTCTGTGGGATCTGTCCAGAAAGGAGACTGACGAAGACAGAACCCTGCACTGGATTTCAGGCGTTGAAAACCTTGCGCGTCAGATGAAAGATGCACCACTCTACGAGAAAGCCCGATTGGCTCTTTGGCCCGAACTCTCCGCGGCCGCCTGTATTGACATTGCCCGGATCTATCTCGAAACAGGAGACGCGCAAACGGCGCTGAAATGGCTTCGCAGGATTCCGAATAGAGACCATTTCAAAGTTCACGAACAAGACGACCTGTTGTTGACCATATACAAGACAATCGGCGACCAGGAGAAATTGGAGAGCGTCGCCTGGCGCATATTCCGTCGTGATCGCACCGAACATACCCTCGCATGTCTTCTGGATGCAATCGGTGAAGACCTGCGCGATCAGGTGATCGAGGGTGAGATTCAAGCCATCCTTGAATCCGACCACCTTTCCTATTCAGACGCGACGTTTTTGATTGAAATCAATCATCTTGACGAGGCTGAATCCTACTTGCTGGATAGAAGGGAACTGATTGATGGCGATTACTATACAAGCCTTCTGCCATTGGCGGATCACATGGAAGCGAGCAGGCGATGGGTCACGGCAAGTGTTCTCTACCGCGCACTCCTGGATTCTATCCTTAGGCGGGGTAAGTCCAAATACTACACTCACGGTGTGCGTTATCTAAAGAAACTGGATACACTCGATCTCCGGATCCATGACTGGAGGAATATTTCGCCTCATCGTGAGTACACGCAGGTACTGCGAGAGAACCACGGTCGAAAAACAAGCTTCTGGTCGAGGTACGAAAAGTGAGATCGTCCCGCATCGGACGCCACTCTGTTGCCGACGATACGATTCCAACAGCCGTTACGCAGGCGTTTCAATACCTGGTCGATCCGCCCTCTGCCGCGCTTTTCTTCGCACGCGTTTGATGTCGTCCAGTGCCGCCATGAAGCACGGGATGACAAATAACGTCAGGATTGTCGAAACCAGCAATCCGAAAAGGATGACGTTTGCCAGCGGCGACCAGAGGGCCGACTTCCCTCCGATGCCGATCGCCATGGGCAGCAGGCCCGATATCGTCGTTACCGACGTCAGGATGATCGGTCGCAGCCTCAGTCGTCCCGCGTTGACGATGCTCCGCCAGATGTTCGTCACGGAGCCGTCCTTTCGGCGTCGCCTGTTGATGAATGCGACCATGACAATGGCGTCGTTTACAACAATACCCGCCAGCCCGACAAACCCGAACATTGCGGTCAGACTGAACGGATTCCCCGAAATCAGTAGGCCGAGCAGCGCGCCGATGATCGCGAACGGCACTGCAGTCAGGATGACCAGCGGCTGCGCGTACGAGTTGAACTGCGACCCGAGAATCACAAACATCAGGATCACGCTGATGACGAAAAGAGCCGCGATATCTTCGAACGCTTCCATGAAATCCGTGAATTCGCCCCCGATCACGAAGCTCACGTCGGAGTAGTGCGCCTCGATCGAAGGAAAGATCTCGAGCATTCTGGCGTTGATCTGATCCAGTGACGTTTCGGCCTCATCGACTTCCCCGGTGACGAAGATGGTCCGCTTCTGGTCGAAGCGCTGAATCTGCGTCCGGCCCGGGCCGATCGAGAACGAGACCATGTCCCGCAGCGCCACCGTGCTGCCGCTCGAGTTCGTTACCTGCACGTTCAGCACGTCTTCTACAGCCGACCGTTCCTTCCGGTCGTACTGCACGATGACGCCAACCTCTTCGTCTCCGTCCCTGAATTTCGTCGCCTCCACGCCGTCGAACGCGTATCGGACGTTCAGGGCGACCTCCTGCGCCGAGAACCCGTACAGGGCCGCGCGCACTTCGTCCACTTCGATCCGGATCGCGTCCTTGCCCGGCGGGAAGTCGTCTGTTATCTCGAGCGTGCCCGGGATCCGGCGCAGCGAGTCCTGAAGCGCAAGCGCCGCTTCCTTCATGCGATCGAGATAGCGGCCCTGAACCTTCACCGAAATGGGCTTGCCTTCAGGGGGTCCGCCGGTGAATTTTTCGAAGACAACGGACGCGGGTCCGGCGATGTGCTCCGTGCGCTTCCGGAGCACGGCGATCAGGTCGTCCGAAACTCTCGCGCGCTCTTCCCTGGGCCGAAGCTGAACGATGACCTGGGAGACGCTCTTTCGGGTCACCCACTCGGTGTTGCTCTGCAGCAGGCCGACGTTGGTGACCACGCCCGCGACGTCCTCGTCGGAAAGCCGGAGCGCCTCTGCCTCGTAGGCGCGGGTGACGCGGTCCGACTCCTCCAGGCTGGTTCCTTCAGGGAACTTGATGAGTACCTTGAACGCGTCGAATTCCTCGCCGGAATAGAAATCCACCCCGAGAAGCGGGATGAGCATCACAGCGCCGGCCAGCACGGCGACGAGGCATCCGATGACCCAGTAGCGCCGCCGCAGCGTACGGACCAGCAGACGACTGTAGATCCTGCGGAGCCTCCTGAAGAACGGCTGTTCCCCCCGCTTGTGGGCATTGGACCGCCGGGTCCATTCCGCATAGTGGGAGGGCAGAAGGACGAACGCCTCGAATACGGAGGCGGCCAGCGCCAGCGCGAAGGTCAGCGGGATGACTCGCATGAACTTGCCCATCACGTCCGGCAGAAGGATCAACGGAAGGAACGCGGCGACGTTGGTGCCCACCGAACTGAGGATCGGCTTTGTCACCTCGTTCGTCCCGAGGACCGCGGATTCGCTGGCGCTGTGTCCCTGCAGCCGGTACCGGTGACAGTTCTCGATCACGATGATGGCGTCATCCACGATGATGCCCAGCACCATCACCATGGCGAACAGCGTGCTCCCGTTGATGGTGTAACCGGAAAAGCTCAAAAGGATGAAGGTAATAAAGAATGAGATGGGTATGCCGAGCGTCGCGAGGAAGGCGTTCCAGGACCCCAGGAAGAGCCATAGAACGAGTGATATGAGGATCATCCCGGTGATTGCGTTGTTCCGGAGCGCCACGATCACCCGGTTGATGTACACGGAATTGTCGTCGGTAAAGCTGAAGCTGATTCCGTCCGGTACCCGTTCCTCATAGCGGCTGACCGTTTCCTTGACGGCCAGGATGACGTCGTTCGTATTGGCGTCGGTCGTCTTCGACAAAGAGAAGGTGATTGAAGGTTCGCCGTTCAGCCGGGAAAGCACCCTGGGCTCTTCGCGGCGGTCCCTGACCCTCGCGACGTCACGGATTCTTACGGTCTCCCCGCCCGGCGCCGCCCGGATGATCGTCTCGCGAATCTCCTCCACGCTCCGGTACTCGGCCAGGGACCGGATCGCGTATTCCTTTGCACGGTAGGTGAGGGTACCCCCGGGCACGTTCAGGTTCCTCGCCTGCAGCGCCCGGACCACGTCCAGGACCGACAGACCGCGGGCAGTCAGCCTGGTGGGGTCCACCTCGATCCAGATTTCACGCTCGGGAAGGCCGGAAACCTGGCTCCTGGCGACACCCGATATGTTCTTCAGGTCCTCTTCGAGATCCTCAGCGACAATCTGCGCGTTCTCTTCCGGAATCGTATATGCCATGTTGACCGTGAGAATGGGCAGGAAATCGCCGCTGTCGAAGTCGTCCACGTCCGGGTCCTCGGCCTCTTCCGGAAGGTCCACCCTGTCGATACGCGCCTTGAGGTCCGTGTAGATCTCCCTGAATTCCGACTCCGACATGTCTTCGAATTTGATCAGGAACAGGGCCAGCCCTTCGGCCGCAGAGGACTGCAGTTCATGGAGCTTGTCCAGATCGTGGATCTCCGCTTCGACAGGTTCTACTATCAGGCTCTCCACCTCTTCAGGACTCGCGCCCGGGTACGGAATCGAGACAATCACCCAGTTGAAGTCAATCTGAGGGTTCAATTCCTGCGGCATGCTGACGAGACTGATGGCGCCAAAGCAGAACAGTCCGACCATGACCAGGTTCACAAAAACCGGATTTCGGACTGAAAATTTCGCTATCGACATATCAGGAGTGCCTCACCCTTCGACTCGCATTATACTCACTGTACGGGGCGAACGGTCACATGCGTTGCGGCGCCCAGGCGGTTCATGCCTTCCACGACGATTGAATCCCCCTCCTCGAGGCCCGCTTCCACGGCGACGTGGGCGCCGAAGGTTTCCCGCGTTTCCACCTCGGTGAGCCGCGCAATGCCGTCCCAGATCCGATAGACGTACGCTTTGCCGTCCCTGGCGACCACAGCGTTTCCGGGAACGACGAACTGAAGGCCTGAACCCCCCAGAATCACCCGGCAACGGGCCGCCATTCCCGCACGAATGGTCATGCCGGGCGTATTCGGCAGGTGGACTTCCACGGGAAACGCGCCTGTATCCTCCTCGGCCTGGGGGGAAACGTAACGGACGTGCCCATCGAAGGTCCGGCCTCCCAGCGCGTCGACGGTGATGCGTACTGACCCACCCGGCGTAACGCGGCCGATGGCCGTCTGAGGGATGCCGAGCTTGATCTTCATCGTTGTCAGATCGACCACCCGGTACGCTGCCTTGCCGACCGACATCATCGCGCCCAGTTCGATGTGCTTCCTGGATACCCATCCGTCGATCGGGCTGGTCAGCCGCGTGTCTTCAAATCCCTTCCGGGCGCGGCTCAGCTCCGCCTGGTTCGATTTCAGTTCGGCTTCCGCGGATTTGACGGCAAACCGGGACGTCTCGAACGCCAGCCTGGAAATGTCCCCCGAATCGAGGAGTTGACGGTCGCTCTCGAAATTCAGCCGCGCGATCTTCAGCTTGTTCCGCGCGGAGAGGACCTGCGCCTTCGCGTGTTCCAGCCGGCTTGCGGCCACGCGGTCGTCGATTACGGCGAGGGTATCGCCCGCCGTCACGCGATGCCCCAGACCAGCCGGTACGCGTATCAACCGGCCGCCGGCCTCCGCAACCACGTCCACCGCCCGGTGCGGCGCGATCACGCCGGTGACCTCAACGGCCTCTTCAACGTGTTCTTGCTGTACAACCCTGGCCCTGACCGGGACCGCCCGCACCGTATCCACGCCGGAGTCGGCCGTTACGCCGGAATCGGCGTCCTTCTGCGGTGCGCACGAAATCACGTATAAGCAGAACGCGAGTCCGGCGCAGATGACTACATCCCTGTATTTCATTCTGACTCCACGATTTCCTCGACCAGATCGTCGAGGCCGCCCATCAGGTAGCTCAGCTCGATCACCGCCGAGGTGAGGTCGAATTGTGTCGTAATCTCAAGTAATCTGGCGTTCTGAAGGTTGAGCTTCGCGTCGATCACCTCCAGGTTCGATACCCGCCCCATTTCTTTTTCATGGGAGACGATCCGGTAGTTGTTCTCGTTGAAGTCCAGGCTGGTTCTGATCAGCTCACGCTGGGTTTTCAGATTGACGATCCGGTTGACCGTTTCGCCGAGCGTCTGCCGCGTTTCGTCGATCAGGTCGGAGAAGCGCGTCTCCTGAGCGCGGTAACTGTATTGCGCGGACTTAAGACGCGAGAGATTGCGGAACCCTGTGAACAGCGGCACCGACAGATTGAGCATGACCGTCGAGGGTCTGTATTCGTCCAGCGCCGGCGTATCGTTTCTCCTCCAGGCCGAGGAATAGCTTAGAGATACGTCGGGAAGATAGCTCGAATACTGCCCCCGGTAGACAAGGCGGCTGCGTTCGCGGTCCTGTTCGGCGGCCGCAAGCATGGCGTTTCCGCCCACCAGCGTGCGGCTGTCGACGCCCGCAAGCTTCCGGATTTCCGCTTCAGACAGGGCGGCCACCCGCGTTACCTCGGCCTCGAGCCGGTCCGGGATCCGGTCTGCCAGCGCATCGGCGTGCAGCGTACGGAGGTTGAGCAGCCTGCGCAGGCGGACCGTCGCATCGCGCAACGCGGACTCGCCCGCGGCCACGCTGCTCTTCTGCCCCTGGTGTTCCACCTGCCACCGCAGCAGGTCCAGCTTCGAATATCTGCCCGCGCGGTGCATCCTTTCGGCCTTCTGCACGTTCAGCCCGGTGAGGACGAGGAATTCACGCTGCAGTTCGAGCATCGCGCCGCGTTTCAGCACTTCCAGGTAACCTGACGTGACCTGGAGCAGGATCCGGTCCCGTATGGCTTCCCGGGTCCGTTCGGCCGCGGCCTGACCGGTGGTTGCAACGGACAGGCCGTTGATCAGCTCGGCGTCGAAGATCGGAATATGCGCCTGGAACGAAGAGTAATAGGAGGTGCGGAACGCCACTCGCGGTACCGGGATCTCGGGAGGGAAATACCTGGAAAAGTCCCGCTCCGCCAGCGTCTGCTCGTCAATCCGCGTGACCTCCGTGTTGAAGCTGACCCGCGGCGCGAACTGCGACCACGCGTTCCGCCGGTCCCAGTTCGCCTTCTCCGCCGCGAACCCGGCGGCCTGCAGCTGGCGGTTGCTGGAGAGGGCCTGCCTCAGACACGCCTCCAGGGTCATCCGGGATCCATCCGCGGTACTCGCTTCGGAGGGAATGGCAGACAGACACAGAACAGCGCCCAATACGATGAAGGCACAAGGACGGAGGTCAAAAACACATTTCATATAGGACTCCATTAGAGAATCAACTGCTGAAGGGGCCTGAATGGAATAGCCCTTCCACCATTACTCCCCCCTTGAGGGGGAGTCGCAGAAGCCGAGCCGGTCCCTGAGCCTGCTTGCATTGAGCCTGTCGAAATGTCGAAGGGCCCGGCGAAGGGTCGAAGGCGCCGCCCTGAGCTTGTCGAAGGGCTGTTGAATAGCGGGCATTTCGACAAGCTCAATGACCACGCGTTTTTTGGTTCAATGGACGTCTTTAAACCGGTATTGGGAGACCCATAACTTGCCCAGTGCCGGTCCCTGAGCTTGCTTGCATTGAGCTTGTCCAAATGTCGAAGGCGCTGCCCTGAGCTTGCGGTCCCTGAGCCTGTCGAAGGGTCGAAGGGCCCGGTGACGGCTGATGCGGTGGGGGGTGTCAATGCCATTTTCGAATGTGCGTCCAATTGTCGATTTCATTAGCGTCCAATTGTCGATTAACTATGCGTCCATTTGTCGAATAGATACGCTTGGCCTGTCCCTATCGCTCCCACAATTCGCACAGCGGCACCGCGAGCATGCGCTTGTCCGCAAGCGGGAGACGATCGCGGCCCGCGTAAAGCAGCACGCCGGACTCGAAATCCTCGCCGCAGCGATCCGCGAGCCGCACAAGCCCCTTCCCGTCTCCAGGGGCGAGCGTACGGGCGGCTTTGACTTCAATGCCCCAGGTTTTCTGACCCCGGGTAATGACGATATCGACTTCCACCCGATCCTTGTCTCTATAATGCCAGAAACGCAAATCCGGTTCCGTCCATGTGGCCTGGGCAATGAGTTGCTGCACCACGAAGGACTCCAACAGATGTCCCATGCGGTCCCTCCTGCCGAGCCAGTCGTACGCGGTCAGGTCGGCGAGGGTTGCGGCCAGCCCGGTATCGAGGAAATGGATCTTGGGTGATCTGATGAGCCGTTTGGCCGGGTTCCGATGCCACGCGGGAAGGCGTCGCACCAGAAAGAGCCGCTCGAGCACCGCGATGTAGTGATTGACCGTCGACCGGTGCAGGCCGAGGGTATCGGCCAGATTGCTGGTGTTCAACAGTCCGGCGCTGCGAAGGGCCAACAGCTCCAACAGGCGGGACAATTCGTGCGCATCTCTCAACCGCGCCACGTCCTGCACGTCCCGATCGATGATGCTACGCAGATACTGCCTGTGCCATTGCCGGGAGCGCACGGGCGTGCGCGTCAGCGGTTCGGGGTATCCGCCGGCGACCAGTCGGTCAGGCAGTGACTGCGCTTCGGGCGTCGCCTCCTGCCTGATTCCCGGCTCGATCGTGCCGTTCAACAGGTCGCTGAGGAAGCGGCCTGGCGCGCGCGCTTTTTCGGATTCCGTCAATGGATGCAACTGCGCGATTTCCATCCGTCCGGCAAGGGATTCAGTTACGGTCGGTACCATCAACAGATTGGCCGAGCCGGTCAGCACGAATCGACCGGGACGTCGGTCCTGGTCCACGGCGTGCTTGATGGACGGGAGAATCGCCGGCGCCCGTTGCACCTCGTCAAGCGTCACCGCATCCGGCAGGCTGGCGACGAAACCTGCAGGATCCGCCAGGGCGGTCTGACGGTAGTTGTGCTCGTCCAGGCTGACGTATGCGCGGTCGGGCGCGAGTTGCCGCACGAGCGTCGTTTTCCCGCACTGCCGAGGTCCAAGCACACAGACCACCGGCGTGTCGGCCAGTGCCTCCCGGATGACGGGTTCCAGTGAGCGGGGAAACAGGGAACGGCTAGCGTCCATTTGTCGGATTCATTGGCGTCCAATTGCTGGTTAAGAGAGCGTCCAATTGTCGAATGCCTGCGAGGTGGAAATATACAGGATCGGGACGCGAACGTCAAGAAGAGTGTCTGTCAACGTCGCTTCCGGCCGACCACGCCGCGGCGTGCCGGCATAACCTCGTTTACCGTAACGGCGAAAGCAATCGGCGTTTCTCCTGTTACCGATTCCCTTTTTCGCCCGCCAGTGTCGTGATCGCTTCAACGAGCGTTTCCAGCTCCGAGTCGCTGGTGTAGAACGCCACCGAAATCCGCACACCGGTAGGTTCGTTGATGTTGGTCGCCCGTTGGGCGATCTTCCAGCGGTTCCGGAGTGCGTCAGAGACTTCGTTCCCATCCATGCCCTCGATGGAGAAGGCGACGATGGCGGTCCGGGTTTCGGCGCGGCGTGAGCCGATGATCCGCACACCGGGAATGGCGTCCAGGCGTTCGCGAAGCGATTCCGCCTTTGGTCCCGCCTCCGCGGCGATGGGCTGCGGCCCGCCGATGCCGGCCAAAAAATCGAGACCCGCGCCGAGACCCAGGTAGAGCACGCTCGCCCGCGTTCCTGTCTCGTACTGCCGGGCCGTACCATCGGGAGCGTGCGGTTGCCGCAGCGGCTTCAAGAATTGCTGCGCGCCTTTCCTCACATAGAGAAAGCCAGTACCCATCGGCGAGACCAACCATTTGTAGCCGTTGGTGGCGTAGAAGTCGCAGCCTATTTCATGCAGGTTCACCGGAAACTGCCCGACGGCCTGACAGCCATCCCAAAGCGTGAAAATGCCGCGGGCCCGTGCCAGCCCGCAGATCTCGCGGGCGGGCAACCGGGTCCCCCAATCCGTCGTGACATGGCTGAAACAGATCAGCCGGGTACGCGGGGTGATCGTTTGCTCCACCCGGCGCAGAAAAAGGTCTTTATCGTGGTCGAGTTCGACCACTTTGACGATCGCCCCTTCACGGTCCGCCAGACCCTGGGCGGCCTGAAGGGGTACCGGATGTTCCTCATTGGTTATGAGAACCTCGTCTCCCGGTTGCCACCGCAGCCCGCCGAGCACCATACCGTAACCTTCGCCGGTGCTCATCGTCAGCGCGATTTCCCCTGCATCGGCTCCGAAGAAGCCGGCGATTTTGGCCGGCAATTCGTCCTCGGCCTCTCTCATTGCGGCGTACCAGTCGCTCGTACTGACACTGCCGCTGCGCAACTGCTGATAGCCCTCGGCGACCGCCTTGTTCACACTGACCGGCGACAGACCGATTCCAGCGGTGTTAAGGTAAACGCCGTGTTTCAGGCCCGGTATCTGACCGCGAATCCACGCGATATCCATGGGCTATCCTTTCTTCCTGACTACGGCGTCAAGCTCGCCGCCAAAGTGGCCGATATCGCTTCTCGTATGAGGAAGCGCCGACCAGCGACAAACCGAGATCAAGCCACCTGGTGGAGGCATTCGATACCGGCAGTCGCACAATCACGTCACAATCACTCCCCCCTTGAGGGGGAGTCGCAGAAGCCACGCCGGTCCCTGAGCCTGTCGAAGGGCCCGGCGACGGCTGATGCGGTGGGGGGTGTCAATGCCTTACCATATGCAAGCAAGGTCACGTATGATAGTCATTTTGCATCTGAAATTGCAAGAGACCCCGAAATGACCGTGTCCCGGAGTCTCGATTTGAGCAACAGTTCCAGCAATCCCTTGCTTGCTTCTCCACCTGGCGTGCGAGACCTCGCGCGCTATCTTGTTGATCCGATCCTGCCATCACCGGCCGTGGCACAAACCGTGAATGGTCAGGGCCTCTTCATTGAGAATGCAGAAATTCGGGGCTTGGGAACATTATAGCTCGTGTCTGCCGATGAACAAAGTCGTCCTTCAACCGAAACCAACCAACCGGCTTACCATCCCTATCTTCTACCTCGATCCAAAGTTCAAGTTGGGGACTCCGGATTTCTCTTAGCGCCGCAGATTTTGGAGATAGTAATTCGGCTGATATCACGATACCATTCATTCTCAGGAATGCGGAACCCTCCGCACGATACTGGAGATATTCGATTGTATCTCTCTTCGAAAACCTGAAGGTCTCCCACTTGCCGCTAAATCTGTAGTAATCCGTCCTTGACAGATAGAAGACCGGACCGTATCGACTACCATCAATTGAACAATCCTCACTCACAATTAAAAGACCCGGTACAACCGTCCTAAATCGAGCATTACTCCAATTGATTATCTCGCCTTTCACAAGCCGAATCGTATCTGCAATGCCAGCATGAGCCATAGGCGCTTTTCGTAAAACCATCTCATCTCCGGAAGCCCTGATTCTGATAGGACCTTCTCCGGGAAATAGAGCTGATTCAAATGCCGACCCAGGACTTGCCAACATAGCAATGGCGAGTGGTACTGAGAAAAACACGACCCTGTACATAAAGCTCTCCTCTTCATTATTTTCCGAAAATAGAGCCGACGAGCCGCTTTTCCCGTCGATCGCCGGAACCTTCAGGCGAGGGATCCATACTCATAAACCCGTGTCTCAATGGTTCGAGCGGGACGGCATCGCTCCGATACCACTCGCTGCAAGCGCTCGACAGTCTCCGGTGAGAAGTGCTTCTCGCCTGCCTCGACGTTGACTTGAGCGGGGACGTTTTCGATCAGGAAGTGCCGCCCATCGAATTCGATGTGATACGCCACCATTTCTTCGACCAGCTTCTCTCTCCATGCGCTTTCTTCAACCGTCGACCTCTCCCAACTCCGCCATAAGCTTCCGCCCTTTGTCCGTCAGCCGGTATTTCTGCTTGCTGCTGTTCGGTTTGTTTGGAAAGGTCATTGCCAGCCATCCGGCTTTCAACAGGAGTTTCAGGACCTGGTTCGGTCCGTTCTGCTGACTGACGTCATTAATGTCCGTATCGCCTTTTCTGTCAGGCAGTTACGGAGGATTTCGACCTGGTGCCGACTTAGTGCCGACCTAGTGCCTTGACTCTTGCCCCACTCTTGCCTTACTCTTGCTTTAGCCCTGTGCGGGTTCCCAATTCTGAGGTTGGCCTGTGGAACGATGTCATTACCCATGACGCAATGACCCAGATCAGCGGCTCTGCCACGTCGTGTTCGCGGCAAAGCTCCAGAGATGTATCTGACTTCGTCACTGGAATTGAAAGAGACCCCGATAGGATCATTTTTCGGAGTCTCAGGATGAGCGGCATAGACTGAATATGCGTGATGGTTGGTTGGATACAGAATGGGAGACGACAAAACCGCGGCTGGTATCAGATCAACCGTTGGCGGCGGCCAGCACATTATCATATCGGCGCCGAATTACGTCGTCTCTCGTAGTAGACGTCAATGATCACGTTTAGTGCGTGATTGATTTCACCAGTTTCGAAACGGCCTTCGTGTTTCTCGTAGAGGTACCGATAGTGCGTGTGCGAGTCACGGTGAGAACAAAAGACGTCGCGCAGAGGATACATCTTTGCGTGAAACAACTCCTGTACATCTGAATTAAGATTTCGCATACTTGGCTGGTCGGCCCTTATCGAGTACGGGCTCACCTTTCGCATTCTCGCTTCCAGCTAATTCTTGTGTGTTCTCACTCAGGGACAGGTGCAAATTCAGCAAGTCATGAGTTCTGACAGGGACTTCGTTCCTTTCCCAGCAAAGCAGCGCCTTCAGTGCGATTTCCGCCGCCAACGACAACAGGATTGCACCCGCCAGTAGTTGTCTTTTGAAAAGGAGCAGATCCGATTCCAAAGACTGCTTCGAACCTCGTTCGGTGTCCTACACAACACGCTGCAACGACCGCACGATGTCCATCATGTCTTCCGCGTTCCATTTCACATCCGGACTACTGTTCTTCGATTCAATTGTTACTCACCGCCTTCCTCGGGACTTTATGCCCATTTGAATAGACACCTACTCCTCTGGAAAGTAGTCCAAGTCAATTCTCTTCAATTCGTATGTGGTCTCGGTCGTCACGCCAACACTATGTTCAATCATGAGTTCGGCGAGGGCGTCGCCATCGATTAAGATAATCTTAGTATCTATACTCGCCGCGTAGTCTGTAGCATCACTCGAGAATTGGGAGGTTGTGATTATAACTCCCTTGCGCGAACGCTGCCCCTGTAGGGCCCCAGCGAACTTCTGAACCTCGGGTCTACTGACGTTAGAATCCCATCGCTTCGCCTGAATATAGATAATATCCAGACCAAGGCTGTCCTCCTTAATTATCCCGTCTATGCCTCCGTCTCTGGCTCGGCCTATGGCCTGTCCGGCTTCTTGTCGGGAGCCGCCGTAACCCATTTTGACGAGCAAATCTACAACAAGCTGTTCGAAGAATTCCGGTGGCGACTTTTTGACTTTGTCCAACAGTTCATCTGCGAGCCCCTTCGTCAACTCAGAATAGGCATTCTCGATTGATTCTTCTGGCGTGGCCGTTGACAGAGATTCCTCAAACTCTCCTGGAGCTACGGGCTTTCTGGGCGTGGAACGGCGCTGCTTGAAATTCACGTACTCTTCGAATTGTTCAAGGAATCTCATATCTATCTCCGCAGGGTCCCGACTTAGGACATCCAGTCCCCGCGAAGTAATACGAAAGGATCCCCTTTTTGGAGTTTCCAGAAGGCCGGCCTTCGAAAGGTACGTGCGCGCCCAGCCAACTCGATTCTGAAACCGTGATTGCCGTCCACTCCGCAAGAGTTCCTTAATTTCATCTTCCGTCAATTCGAAGTATTCTGAAAGAATGGTCGCAGCATCGCGGAGTCTATGAGTTTCACCATCACGGGCGAGCTTCAGCAAAGGCAACATTATGGATTGGAAGCCTGGAATAGCCATGGGTACTCCGTTCGAAAAAGGGTGGGTTGCAGATAGATATCAATGCGTCCTGACAGAATGTTCAAAGGGGTCGAAATGTAGCACGATTCTTTCCAGCGTTGTCCCAGATTCGCAAATCTCGGTCTCGGGGGCAGTGGTTTGGTATCACAACACTCAACTACCGTGAGAGCGTTATAATGCGCTCTGCTTCCTGCGTGACCGTGAAATCGGACCCGCAAAATAGGTCGCAGACGGTATCAGTCGCCTGATGCTGGAAATTCAAATTAGGTTCGAAGTGATGCTTATTGCCCCCAGGACTCTCACCATGGACACCGTACAATACCCGCCGGCTAAACCTCTTCCTCGAGAAGTTGGCCGTTTTCTCGTAGCCAGTCACGCGCTCTGTTCATGGTTGGTGCTTGTGTCTTAACTATGTTCCAGAATCGCGACGTATGGTTCGGTTCCAAAAGGTGGGCGAGTTCATGGGCGATAACGTAATCGATGACAAAGATCGGCGCCTTAATCAACCGCCAGTTCAGGTTGACGTTGTCACGAACTGTGCATGAACCCCACCGATATCGATTATCAACAATGCGCGTCTGCCCAAAGGAAACACCAAGCTCCCGAGCCTGCTTCACCACGCGAGGGAGGATTTTTTTCTTTGCTCGCTCAATGTACCACTCACGCATGGCACCGTTCTTATCAGGCACACGCGACGCAGGTATCAGAAAGCGCTGGTCAAACCGGATACACTCCGTTTCTTTGTTTACGATTTCGATACGATAACTCCGACCAAGGTATAGTGCAGACTCACCATTTACGAGCTCTTTGCCGGGAGGATGAGGGAGGCTCGTGTATTTCTGGCTATGACGTGTTTTTTCGTAGATCCATTGCCGTTTGGCTTCGACTATCCGCGCTATTGCTTCGTCGGACGCCTGATTCGGAGCGTGGACAACAACGCTTCTGTCACGCTCGATAGTGATCGTAACTTTCGTTCGTTTAGAAGATCTTTTTACCGAGTAGGAAATGTCCATCGTCACTCGTCCGCAAAGAGAATAATGTCGTTGTTTTTTTCAGCGATTTCCATAATTCGGCTAATAATGTGGGCACGATTCTTGATGAGGTTGGGCACGCTGGCAAACTCAGACGCGAGCAGGATCTGTTGGATCTCCGCTTTCAGCTTGTTGCGGGCCGGGATGCTTTCCCAGAATCCTGCCAATCTCAACTCTCTCTCGACAACCTGAGTGATCTGCTGCGTCAAATTCACTAGATCGCTGATTCGGTCTTCGTCGTCGACCCGATTAACTGCCTGTTCCTCATCCACCCGAGACTGATCCACAGTCGGCTCACCTGCACCGAACAACTCACGCTGGAACATTCGAAAGAATGGCATTTGCTTCTTTCGATGTAATCCGTATGTCGGCTCGTTGCTGGCATTGATGATGCGTGTCCGCAACTTCTCTAGTTCTTCGTAGATCCTATTCCAATTGTCCCGGAATTGCTCGAAGATGACCGCCAGGGCTTCTGCGAAGGAGGCTCGCAGGTCCGGATCATCGTCCAGGTCTACGTCGAGGTGGTGGCGGATCGCGTGTTCGATCTCAGCCGCCTTGGTCTTGGTCCGGTGGTGCTCGCCGACGCCCTTCTCGAAATCCTCGTCAAGGATCGAGATTAGCGGAACCTTGACATCGATGCCCCGGGACTCAAGGTGGGCATCCGTAATCGCACGGAGCTTTGCCGGAATACCCTTCATGCTCAGGCGCTGGTCGCGGAAGTGCTTTCCGGCGAGCACATTTATCTCGGCGAGCGCTTTGTAGTCGCCCATGAACTCGAGGGCCTGGCGGGCCGGGAACAGAAGATTGAGCGCCTTGGTCAACCGTTTGAACGCCAACAGGAAGTCAAAGCGCAGGTCCTCGTCATAGAACACATCGTAGAAGGCGTCGTGATCGGTCATGTCCGTAAGTCCATGCTTCAGGAGCAGGGTCATCACGTCGGCATGGGCTTCCTTGAGTTCACGCAATTCCTCATCGGGAAAACTCAAGGCCTCGATAATCTCATTCTGCTCGCGCTCGTCGTAGGTTTCGATCGCTCTCTTGAGACGGTGGCCAATGCCAACATAGTCCACCACGAAGCCCTTCTCCTTGGATTCTCCACTCACTCGGTTTACACGGGCGATGGCCTGAAGCAGGTTATGGGCAACCACGACCTTGTCCAGATACATCACCTGCTCGACGGGCGCATCGAAGCCGGTTAGCAGCATATTGTTGACGATCAGGATACCCATGTCTCCGTTGACACCGTCCTCTTGACCGCCGAACGACAGCTTGAAACTTTTGATGCTCGCATCGTGCCGTGTTGAGTCGGAATACTCCTTGAGGTGGGGCAGGTCATTGTGGATTCCGGAGATCACGACGTCCGTCTTCATCGCCTTGAGCCGGTCCAAGTCCAGGTTGCCCGTGTTGGCCTGCTCCAGCTTTCCGACTGCCGTCGCGAGCGCGGCGTCCAGGTGTTTCTTGTAGCGCACCGCCACCTCGCGTGACGTCGCCACCACCTGCGCCTTGTAGCCGTTGGGGAACACATGCGCAAGGTAGTGCGTCACCATGTCTTGGGCCTTAGCCTTGATGGTGGGCTCTGCTTCGAGATAGGCCTTCCGCGATCCATACCCAAGGATGTCCAGACGCTGCGTGATGTTGTAGTCGCTGAATACATCCTCGAATGCCGTGTCCAAGTCGGCCCGTTTCGGTACCTCGGCTTTGTGCGTGCGGCCCTCGTAGACGATCTCCAGCGTCACGCCGTCCACAATGGACTGGCGCATCGTGTACTTGTCTATGTAGTCGCCGAACACCTGCTCGGTCTTGTCGATCGGCGTTCCCGTGTAACCGATCTTGGCGGCGTTGGGAATGCCCTTGTCGAGGTTGGCCCCAAGCAGCCTGTACTGCGACCGGTGGGCTTCGTCAGTCATGACGAGGATGTTAGGGCTGGCGTTCAGCTCCGGGAAGCTCTCGGTAAGATCCGCCTCGCGGAACTTGTGGATCATCCCCATCACCAAATCGGAGGTGTCTGCCCTTAGTAGTTTCTTGAGCGTCTCGATGCTGTCGGCCAGTTTCACCGTGAAGCCGATGCTTTGACTGGTCTCGGAGAGTTGCTGTTCCAACTGGGTACGGTCAGTGATGAAGACAACCTTCCAGTTCGAGAGCTGCGCGTGACGGTACATCTCCCGAACCATGAACATCATGGTGAGCGACTTGCCGGACCCCTGGGTGTGCCAGATGATCCCGCTGCGCTCGCGAGGATTACGGCCTTTGAGCAGGCGCTTCACCGCCACCTTCACCGCGCGGAACTGTTGGTAGCGGCCCACGATCTTGATCGTCTGGCCCTTGTCATTCGTCGAGAACAGCGTAAACGTGCGAATCAGGTCGAGCAGGTTGTCCCGGTCGAGCATACCGGCGACGAGACGTTGCTGGTCGTTGGGGCTGCCTGAGCCGTGATCCATCTCGTCCACGGTCCGAGGATACGGGTCGGCCCAGCGGTAGAAGTACTTCTCCGTGTGCGTGGAGATAGTACCGAACTTGGCTTCGTGCCGGCAGGTCGCCACGACGAATTGGTTGTAATAGAAGAGCGGCGCATTCCCTTCCCCCTTGGCCCCGCGCTGCTCGCTGTAGCGGAGTAGCTGATCGATTGCCTCGGGAATCGCGTCCTTGACCTTGGGCGATTTGCACTCGATCACCACTACCGGCATGCCGTTGAGGAACAGCACGATGTCGGGAATGATGTGGTGCTCGGTACCGAGGACGCGGACTTTGAATTGGCAAATCGCGACGAAGCGGTTGTTGTCGCGGGTTGTAAAGTCCACGAACCGGACAGCCGGGCTCCTCTCGCCGCTCTGGCGATTCTCGCTGACGCTGGTGTTTTCCATAAGGAGCTGGAACACGTGCCTATTGTTCTCCAGTAAGCCGGCGCTCGGGAAGTTCGCGGTGAGCCGCTTGACGACCTCCTCGATCTGATCGTCCTCAAGCCAGGGGTTGATGACCTTGAGCCGCTCGCGCAGCACAGGCGTCATCACGACCTCGGTGAAGCTCTCCCGATCGGTTTCGGCCGGGGTCTGGTTCATATCAGTCAGGTCGATGATATCCCAGCCCAAGCCCGCAAGCTGGTCGAGCAGCGGCTTCTCAACGTGGTTGCGTTCGTCCAGCTTGATGTGCTGCGGCGTTTTGCCTGAGGAGCTCATTCTGAGACTTCTCCACCGGACCCATCTCCATCGACGCTTCCGATAAACAGCATCTTCTCCCTTGCCTGATCATCTGCGAAATAGATGTCCCATCGCATCTCCATGAATCTAATCAACCCAATGCCGCGCTCGCGAATCTCAGCGGGCCCCCAATCTTCGAAAACCGAGACTTCAATCTCCGAGTGCGATCCGTCTGCGTAACCGTTGCGGAGCTTACTGCCATCGCGGCTGTACTTGGGCTTTTTCTTCTCGGCAAAGGCGTCGTTCTGCAGCGACGAGTTGATCGAGGAAGAGAGGAGTAACAGGTTCCCGAGGCTATTGCGGAACGCCTCCCGTTCTCCTTTTCTGATGCCTTTGAAGGCCGGCTTCCACGCTGCTGTCTCGGATTGCGGATAGATGTGCTCAATGGAGATTTTGTCCCTCGGCGTCTTGAGCAAATCCGCCCAGTCGACCTTCTTTTGCCGACTGCTGGACATCAACCCCAGCTCGTATTCGTAGAGGAAATACCGCAGGCCAGGCCAGCCGTAGTAGCCTTGGCCATTCTCAAATTTCTTCTGAATCAACAGATAAAAGTGGTCGGTCGCGAAATGGCCCTCGTCCGTGACCGTAAAACTCATCCAGTTCCGCAGCCGCCTCTTCAAGTCCGCAAGATCCATGTCGCCACGGTTGATCGCTCGGACAGCGTTACTAAACTCCGAACTGCCATAGTTCGAACGGGATTGAGTCAATCGGAACACAACAAAGACGAATCGCTCGATTTCCTTGAAGATGTCGACTCGCTGGCCGGGATTGTCACACTTCTTCAGAATCGCCATCAGGAGTGGTCGGAAATACGCCATACCCAGCCGATTCAGGCGTTGAATCCATTCCGTTTCTTCAGGTGTGAGATCGTCGCACATCTCTGGGTAGTACGTGCAGAACCACTGCCCCGAAGACACCTTGAGGCTCTTGACGTATTCGCGAATCTCGTTCGGCCGCAACTCTGCCACTTTCGGCTCCACGCTTTCGACCTCGTCCAGTCCATTCTCTTCGTCCGCTTCCAAATCCGCGTCAGATGTCTGCTCCTCGGCTTCCTCCAGTGCCACCGGCTGAACAATCTTGCGATGGACACGCTGCGGGGCGAATTGCTGATCCAGCAGAAACTTGATGTAGTCTCGCCCCGTCTGCCGCGAGAACTTGAAATACATCATCCAGTGGGCCCGCAGAAACTCGTCGTCATTCAGCGGCTTCGACTTGTTGCGCCCCAACTGGGAGTAAACCTCCTTCCAAGAGTCGTTGATCAAGTTACGGAGATCTCTGCGCTCTGCAGAATCCAGATCCTCATCGGTATAGAGGGTCGTCAGGTAGATCAAGCGATTCTTAAGCAATTCCAGATCCGAAAGCGTCTTGCCGCGGTTGTTCATCGTCTCGAAAGCGACGAAAACATCGAACTCGTCCTTGATGATGTACTCGTTAAACAGGAACCGCTTGGTCAGCGTGCGGTACATGCCTTGGAGCCCTGAGACCCCTTTTTCTTTGTGCCATGCTCGCAGTTGTTCTTTGAAGTAACGCTTCCCATTGCTGAGATTAAGCGTATAGAACGTCTCGGAAACCATGCCACCACCCTCCTCACCCAGAATTCGGTACCGCATATACTTGTCACTGGGGTTGTCAACCGCATAACCGAACTTGTAGGTGCGAAAGGCTTTCCCGGGCGGCTTCACCTCGAACAGAAACTTTCTTTCGACGGCTGCGATGCTGAGCGTCTCGGTGAGGTAGATCGCGTCATCCGCCTGACCCTCGTTTTCGGGCAAGCTGCGAAGAACCTCGATGAAGGCTTGCAGAAACAGCGTGAAGGTCGTCAGCCGCTGCTGGCCGTCGACGATGTGGTACAGCTTGTACGAATGGTCATCTACCAGCCAGAACTCCTTGTCATCCTGCTGAACGTCGGTGGACGGAATCTCGTTCAGAGTCAGCACTCCGGTATAGTGGGAGCGACCGTTGGGCAGGTTGATAAGATCCTCCCAGAAGGCATCCAACTGCTCGCGTCTCCAAGCGTATCCCCGTTGGTAGTCGGGAATGCGGAACAGTTTCTCTCTGAAGAGGCTATCGAGTGGTTTGGGTTCGTCCATCGCAACACTCCTTGCTCGCTTTCATGCTCTAGTCCTGAAACAACATCGTCGCTCGTACGGATTTGTGCGGGCGTCCGTCACGTCGCCACCCTGAAGCCCCATTCTAACCAGGTCTTTAGGTGCTTATCGTAGTGCCCCTTCGGTAACGCGACCACGAGCAGGTGGCGGGCACGCGTCATGGCTACATACGCCAGCCGTCGATCTTCCGTGTTGTCACCGCGCTGTACCGCCGCCACCACGGAGCTCCAGAATCTTGTACCGGCGACGACGAGCACGGCGTCCATACTCTCGCCTTTCACCTGGTGAATCGTGTCCTGCCGAACTTCCGGGAACTCTTGGGCCGACTCGAAGAGCGGCAGAGCCTTCTCAGCAGCGGAGAGTCCCGTTGCTTTGATGTGATGCCCAAGCTTCACGTCGCATGGCAAGCCGATTTCCTCGAACAAGCTCGCTAATTGCGTTCGCATGGAAGGAATCCATGTGTCACCAAGCTGAGATACTGGTGTTAGCCGGTTCGGGCTCTTAACGAACTTCCAGACTGCCAATGCCACAGCCGCGCGCTCGCGCGACGTCGGGTCGTTATCGATACGCTCCCACATAGGATCGTCACCTGTGAGTTCGCGCACGATGCTCTCGACGGCCTGCGATGCTCCACGGTAATCGTGTCGGGAATCACGAAGGAAAGCGGCCGTAGCCAAACGTTTTGCCTTGCCTGTTAGCTTGGTGTAGTTCACCTTGCCCCGCACCGATTGCAGTTGTCCATGCCCTCGGCAGACGACGGCGGCAGAGTTGATGCTAACTCCGGCCTTGTCTGCGAGACGTTGTAACGCCGCTAGGCCATCAGAGAAAGTCGTAGACGTTTCTTTGACCACAAACGCACGGCGCCATTCCGTTGCTCCATCCCCAGCTCCCGTGAACAATGGGTTCCCGCCCACGTTACGCACAGCCGCTGCGATCTGGTTGTTGCACCGAAACGACTGACTTAAGGGCATTTCGGGAATTGACCACTTTGTCTTCAGATTTGGCAACGAAGTCGCATCTGCCGTACTAAACTCGAAGATGCACTGGTCCGGGTCACCAACGAGCGTGATCCGTGCGCCCTTCTCTCGCAGGAAGTTCAATAGGAAGAGCAACCATGCATTAGAGTCCTGCGCCTCATCAACGATGATCTCGGGGAAGCGCCTAGCGAGGAGTTCTGCGATGTGAGGTCGCTTGAAGAGAAGCCTGCAAGCCCAGAACACTCGCTGCGCATGTGTATAGAAACCCAACGACAACAGTTTTTGGACAGCATCACCGGATGCGGCGAGAGGCTGATTCCCGAATGCGGAGGACGCATTGAATCCGACCTTGTCGCCATCCAGATAGGGTATGACTTCCCATGCCGGAACGGGGATCTTGGTGCGGCCCCTGCCGTCTCGCCACACCTTCAGTTTAGAATTATTCCAATCGCCTGGACGTGGGCCTGGAAATAGCTTTGGCCGCTTGTCTGCACCGGTGAGTAGGTGGCCAAACGGTGCGAGAATGTAGCGTTCAACAAACGAGTCAAACGTACCGACGTAGTTCGGATCGGATAGGACGTCTCTTCGCCCTAACTTGGCTGTGGCGATCTTGAACTCGCGAATGGCAGCGTTCGTGAACGACAGGAGGGCCAGTCCGCTGACAGGATGAGGCCAGTTGGCCGCCCTCCATATAAAGCGTCGACATGACGTCCAGGTTTTTCCGCTTCCTGGAGCCGCGCGCAAGAGAAACTCCAACTCCTCAGCAAAGATGGCCTCCCTCTGCTGGTCAGTCGGATTCTGCTCAAGGATAGCATCCCGGAGTTGATCAGTCGAAGCCACCATTTACCCTCTCCGTGAGGACGCCCAAGTGTCTCAGCGCCTTGCGAATGTAGTTGGGGACGGCTTCGGGCCCGAGGTCGCATCCGTCCAACGCACCTGCGAGTTCCTGAGCAAACTGGCCCTTTGACACCTTGGATGCCAAAAAAGCACTCAGGAATGCATTCGCTCTTTCATCTGCAGATTCAAGTGCCCCGAGCTCACGTTCGAGTGTTTCTCCCCTCCTTGGATGTAGTTCCTTGAGAGCCGCAATCATGTACGGCAGCATCGCCTCGGAACGAGCAAGTTGGTGCTCAAAAGTAATCTCCGACATTTCGACGCTCAGATTGGGCACGTCAGACTCAAGCGCTTTCAGGTTGGCTGCGGTTGCCGACATCTCTCTACCGATCTCCTTCGCGTCACCATCTGTGAGAATGACGACCGGCACAACTAGCCGTTCCACTCCGAACAATGGAATGAACGCGTTGAAGTTGATCCCATCCGCGTTTAGAACGGTCACGGACGACTCCTTCAGGTTGCCACCTGAAATCTTGGCCAGCACAGGGAGCAGCAACGCCTCCGCGATCCCCTCCACCATCAAGATGCGGCGGGCGAAAAACAATTCTCCCCGGGTCGCATCAAGATACCGCTGGAGCTTCTTCTTGATCCTATCGTCAATCGTGATGGAAGAGATTGAGACGGTACTGACCCTGCCATCAACCTCGTGAACTGTTACGACCGAGTCAATCGGGGCCTGACTTGCAAGGATGGGAGAGTGGCTGCTGGCGATGACCTGAACTTCATTGGCTTCGTGCCTGCTGGCGACCTCAGCCAAATGCCTGAGAAGGAGCATTTGTAACTGTGGGTGCAGATGTGCTTCAGGTTCCTCGACCAGGATTGACCGGAATGAGAGTTGTCGACTCCGCCGAAGCGTGCCCAAAGTCGCAGATGTAAATACTAGGTTGTTGTATCCGAGCCCATTTAGGGCAAACGGAAGTTCTTCGATCTCAGGCTGCAGCCCTGCGATGATGCGGCGGAAAGTAGGGTCGGTGAAGATCAATTCAGTGTTCTGGGTCAACTCTCTACCCGCGATAGCTGCCATCTGCGCATTGATGTCGTCCTTTGCGTCTTTGACTGGCATCAGATCTTGAATCTGCCTATTCGCATCCTTGGCGATGTTTTCAAAGTCTTCGCGCTGTTCTTCCTTGGTCAGGAAGTCGATGAGGCGGGACACTTGGGAATGGTGGCCAGGCCGCAGGCCACGTTCGGGATCACGCAGCGGTTGCAAGTAGACTGTCGCAAGTCGATCGTAATGGTTCGACGGAAGTGAGCCGCCTTCCGTCTCGCCACCCCACATCTTCACGTTGCAGCGATTCGTCGTCTCATTGAATTCAACACGGGCGTTCAACTGCATCTCGAACTTGCCATCGCCGATATCGACGAGACACTCTTGAAAGTGGACTTCGTCCTCATCCTCAAGTCCGGTGAATCGGCAGGAAATCTCGATCGGTGCGTGTTCGGTTCCGATTCGGAAGTCATCCTCCGTGAGCCTTAGGGAGTCGAACTCCCGGCTGGAGAACAACATGAGGCGCAGTGCATCGATTATCGTCGTTTTACCCGAGTTGTTCTCGCCAACCAACACCGTCAGACCCCGCGGAAAACTCACTGTGAGCGCGTCGATCTTTCGGAAGTTGCGGATCTGCAGTTCACTGAGCCACATCTGCATGGCCTCCGTTTCTGATGCAGCCACTCATGTCGTGATCCCTTGGCGTTGTTAGAGTAGCGCGGTCACGCGGCGGTCTCCCGAGAGCAGATTCTGCATGAGTCCGGTCTTTAACAAGACAGCCTTGTCCTTCATGCTCTCGATCCGCCGCAGATCATCAGCTGCGGCGTACAGTATCTGCTCGATTCGCAACATCTCCGGTGGTGGCGGGGTTGGCAATCGCGTCGTGCGCAGCGTCTCAGATCGTATCGATGCCATTATTCCTCCCTGTTCATCTCGTACGAAGTGACTATGCACCCAGGGTGAATGATTAATCTGGACGCACGCAAGAAATGGAGAGTACAGATGTTGATTGAGTGACAGGGTCCAAACGTGTTTTGACGACAGCGCTTCGCCGATGTTATCCGGCACAACGCAGCAACGACCGACCGTTCCCATGATCGTGATCATCAGATCGCGAGGGCGAACTCGATATCGATGCAGTTGCACCGCTTTCTTTGTTGAAACAAACCTTCTATAGTCGGGCACGAATCTCTCAGGAAGAACATTGTCTATTCCGAGCAATGGGACTCCAGACTCCACCAGCTCCTCCTTTAGAAGTGCGCTTCCGAATGGCCCACTCCGCATTGGGGAGCTGACATTAGCGAGAAGTGACTGAAGATCTCGCACCTCCCAGCCCACCGGAATCCGCCCGAGAGGCGAGTCTTTAAACTGGTGGGTCTGTTCGGAGCGGATGTTGCCGTGATCGTCGATGCCGCGGGTGAGCAGATCCTGCATCAGGCCGATTTTGATGCGGTGCTGCTTGGCGATGAGCGCCTCGGTCTGCTCGATTACTCGATCCACCGTCGAAAGCACCTCGGCGATCTTGGATTGTTCGCGTAATTCGAACTCAGTGATCGCAAGGTTGCCGAAAATCTCTTTGTCGATATGCGGGATACCGGATCCCGAGGTCTGCCCTTTTAGGTACGGCTCCCAATGTTTGAGTGCATAGTAAAGGTAAGCGTCGTCGAAGCGGCCAGCATGCGATGCGCGACTCATCGTCGACGCGAGAATGCCTGTTCGGCCACGAATAACCTCCCCAGCGTTGGATCCGTCCCAAAGCAGGATTGTGTCGCCATCCTCAACGAGCGTAGATCCAGGTGCAGCCTTAACCAAGCCGCATTCTCCACCCATGCGCAGATATTCCGGTGTCAAGTACCTGTCGGCATCTGGTCCGTAGTATGGTTGCGCGGCAGGCGGCTTTCCCTTCTCAAGCGTGACACAGGAATGGAGCCTTACTTCGGCTGGCGTTCTCATCTCAGGTACCTCAATGCCGATAGAAGATCGCCCATCGTGGTGACCGTTGCCGCTCGATCATTCTCCAACTTGTCGGCCGCGATGGCGTACTTCTCCCATAGGTTCTCCACAACTCGCACGAGTACCCGTTTTTCCGCACTAAGGTAGCGGTCCAACTCGACGCGGGTGAAGTCGTAGAGCTTCTTCTGGATCAGGCGGCGGGCATCGGACTCGCTGATCTGGCCGCCGATCGCCTCGAACACTGTATCAGTCCGGGCCATGCGGGCGTTCAGTGCCTCCTTGTCCTTGCGGAGCGCAGTGATGGTCTTCTTATCGGCCTTCTTCTTCGGATCCAGCCCCGCGAGACGGGCATTGGCCTGCGCGACCAACGACCGGGTCTCTGTCTTGAAGTCGACGGCACCAAGGTGCTTGAGCTTGAGCTTGAACTCTAACTCCGCGGCACTTTCCTTGAGTGTCGCCTTGGCGTTTTTGATGCGCTTCTCGATCGACTTGATGGCCTTGTCTTGGTCCGTGAGGTCCTTGAGTTCCTTTCTCGCAGAGGCGCCGGTGGTACCCTTCAGGTCGTCGATGAGCGCCTTGAGAGCCCTCTTGATGGCGGCTGCGGTGACCTTCTCGTCCTCGTCGGGCTCGTAGCCGTTTACGTCCTGGGCAGTCTCGACGGCCTCGGCCAACTCACCTTGGGCTTCAGCGATGGTTGCTTCAAGCGCCTCGATGGCGTCGGCCTCGACTTGGAAGTACTCGGCGGTGAGGTATTCATCCGGGATGAGCGTGTGGTGCCAACCCGTGGAGACGATGGTCTTGAGGTCGTAGCGGATCTGCTGCCACCAGTTGACAAAGACGCCGGCACTCTTGAACTCGTCGAGCACGCCCAGCGGCACGAGCTTGGCCTTGAGGCTGGTAAGGAGCTCATGGCGGACCTCGGGCATCTTCTTCCCGCCGTTGCTAGCCTCCTTTAGCTGGACAAAGTCGTCCCTGGCGACGGCCCACCAGGCTTCGAGCACGTCGTGGTGCAGGGTGAGGGTTCGTAGCAGGGCCGGATCCGCTTCGAGCACTGCCCTGATGGCGGACTTGGCGTCGATGGACTCGCGAAAGGCGAGGTAAGCGGGACGTTCCGGCTCGAAGAGTGAATCCGGGCTAACGCCGAACTTGGCGAAGTCGTCCGCGAGCGCAGCGACCTCCGCCTCAGGGATGCCACCGATGAGGTGCGCCTGGACATCCTCCGGCTCCGGGTCGGGCGTGTTGTCCACGTAGCGCCGGATGTTGAGGTTGTAGTCGTGGGTGTCCACGATCTCGGACTTGGTCACGAGGCGCGAGTACTTGGACAGGTCGCGCTTGTGGGTGAAGACGAAATCGATCTTTTCGATGTCCTCGGGGCGAAGCCGGTTCTGATTCTTGCCCTCTGCAAATTCGCGATCGGCATTGATGAAGTGGACCTTATCCTTGAGCGCGTCGGGCTTGGTCTTGTTGCATACCAGCACGCAGGCGGGGATGCCGGTACCGTAGAACAGGCCGGGCGGCAGGCTGACGATGGCCTCGATACAGTCGTCATTGATGAAAAGCTCGCGGATAAGCTTTTCCTTACCACCGCGGAACAGGACCCCGTGCGGCATGATCGTCGCCATCCTGCCGTCGGGCTTGAGGCTGGCGAGCATGTGCTGCACGAACATGAGGTCGGCCTTCTTGCCGGTCTCCGGGCACCACTCTCGGAAGCGGTTGGTAAACTTCATGCTCGCGCGGCTGTAGTTCTGCGAGAACGGCGGGTTGGCGAGCACCCGGTCGAACTTGCGGATCTGTCCGTTGTCGAGGATGAGCGGATCCTCCAGCGTGTCCCCGTTCTCGATGGTGGATTTGGTGATGTTGTGGAGGATCATGTTCATGATGCAGATCGACCAGACCGTGCCATTGGCGTCCTGGCCGTATAGGGCGAGGTCGTCGGCGTTTTGACCCTGCTCTTCCACGTACTGGTGGGATTGAATGAGGAAGCCGCCGGAACCGACCGTAGGGTCGTAAATAGTGTTGCCGGCCTCCGGCTGTGTGAGCTGGACGAGGAGGCGGACGACCTCGCCCGGGGTGTAGAACTCACCACCCTTCTTGCCGGCGCTGTCGGCGAAGAACTTGATGAGGTATTCGTAGGCGGCGCCGAGCAAATCAGGGAACTCGAAGTTGTCGTTGACGAGGACGAACCCGGGCTGGCTGAAGTGGTCGAGCAGGTCTTTCCACTTCTGGTCGGGGATCTTGGTCCTGCCCTTCACCGCGTTGAAGTCGATGTTGTTCTTCAGTACATTGGTGAGCGTATGGTTGTCGTCCTCGATGGCTGCGATGGCCTTGTTGAGCATGTTGCCGATGTCGTACTTGAGGTCCTTCAGGGCCGGCACGAGATCGCCGCTATCGTCTTTCCAGGGCTCGTGCCAGCGGGCTCTGACGGGAACAAAGAGAGTCTCGCCGTAGGACGTCTTGTCTTCGAGCAACTCGGCGACGAGATCCGGCTGGTCTTTGAGGTGTGCGTAGGTCTCCTTGCGGAGCTGCTCGCGTTTGCGGTCGAACTCGTCGGACAACCGCTTCAGGAACAGCATGCCGAAGATAAATTCCTTGAATTCCGAGGCATCCATCTTGCCGCGCAGGATGTCGGCTGCCTTCAGGAGGAAGGATTCGAGTTGGGCGAGCGTGATTTTCTCTCGTTTCACTTTCTGTCCTCTCTCACGCTTCCGTTTCCTCGTATCCCTTGTGTGACTCTAACATATTTTCGAGCTCGCGTTTTCAAAGTGCGCTTGGGAACGTAGCCTACTTCCAACGATGCGAAACGCGTCCAACTACAGACGCTCCAGTTTGTAGCAGCCAGGGCGGATCATGGAGGTAACGACAAGGTCTGAAGCCCCCTCGTGGCCAAAGGGTCGCTGAGAGCATTTCAGCGTACACGAGCGCGGGAACGCGGGTGAGCGTCGAGCAGGCCTCGAACGTGCAAAGCGGGGAACGACCCATTTGAGAAATGGAAAAGGCCGAGGCCTGACGTGTAGCGAGTCGTCATTTGCGTTCCATGCCAGTATGGTTTCCGTTCGAGGGAGGTTGAATATCTCCCGCGAACGGGTTTTCGGGTCGCGTCGATCGTGTCGCGCGCCTTTTGTTCCGGAGTTCAGTAATTGTCAGTCAATGCGAACGTCCTATTTCGCTGATTCGCACAATTCCATCGAACTACATGTGTTATCCCATAAAACCCGCAATATATGGAAATCTTCAATCAGGCCACAACAAAAAGTGACGCATTTTGCGACGCTATCGGCGCGTTTTGCGACACAGAAAAGACCCCGATGAGATCGTTCATCGGGGTCATCTGTCACGCATCAGGTGTAGCACGCAGCCGTCAGCTAAAACCGGATAACGCTACTTCGTGGCGAAGTCAAACGGCTAGATGCGCGCTAAGGGGAGGGGAACCGCGAGAGGGACAAGGAATAAGGAAGAAGGCGGAAGGAAAAAGGCGAGAGGCAAGAGGGCATTTCAATCCCCATAATTAATAATCCAACGTGCTATCTCTTTACGAATCCAACCACAGAGCTTTTCTTCCTGTCCATTTATCATGACTTCAGTGCCCTCTAAGGATGATCCCTCACGCTCATTAATTCGAGCAGAAACCGCAAACTTGAATTCAACACCTCTGTTATATTCCAAGACGCGAGCAATGCGACGACCATGTTCAATACGCTGATAAAAAAACGCCCAACCGTCTGGATTATTGCGTTGTGAAGAAACCAATTATGGAAATGCATCCTCTATGAGCTCGCGAACTTGATCGACATCCATAAATTTCTCCTCCCGTGTGCTATTACAATCGATGCGTACGCACCGATGATAGGGGACAGGAAAAAAAATTCAAGAAAAACCACCCACGTTTCTCCAAGATGGATGGTTCACAACAAGCCTTGGACACAACCTCGCAACTCTCACTTCCTCCTTCCCGAAGCCGCTACGGCTCCGCGGTGTCAGGCAGTAGCAATGCAGCATCATCGAACGTGTAAAACGCGCCGAACTCGTCTCCGTCGGCGGCCGTTTTTCTGGCCTTGCTCATGGTCAGGGCGTCTGCGAAGTCCGCCTCCGTTCTGCGAAACGCCTGCAACGCGCTCCAGACCACCTCATCATCCTCGAAGCGCACGTTGGAATCCTGCAGCAGGTTGTTGACCAGATCGATCAGGTCGGCCCGGGTCGCCCGATACCGGCGGCCGGCTAGAGTCCACGTCGTTTCCGCCAGAACCACGTCCGAAATGAGAACGCGCTCACCGCCTTCAACAATGCGACGCGCCCGTTCAGCCTGTGCTTCGTCGTCTCTCAAGAGATCCCCAGCGGGACATTGGTATCAATTGCGATCACGGCGATTGGCCTTGCTTTCTTCCAATGGCGTCCTGGCGCGATTCCTCGTCTGAAACCGACGGGTCTCCTTCAAGATGCGCCAGGCATCCCCAGGCGCTGCCGGGCTGCTGGCGGACGATGGTGATGCGGCCATCGGCCACGAAACTCAGGCACTCGTCGCCCGGCTCGATGCCAGCTAAACGGCATTGATCAGCCGGTAGCGTGATCTGTCGCTTGGCGTTGAGTTTGGGCAAGACTTCCTCCAATCAGGACGAGGGCAACCGCGAGAGAAAAGAAAAATGAAGAAGGAAAAAGGAAGAAATAAAGGCAGGATAATCGCGTGGTCTGTCGCTTGGATTTGGAGTAAATATGGAATCCTCTGAGGCTTGTTCCGATATTGGAAATCCGGTACATTATCCGAGTCCGGGAACACGTCGAGAGGAGTTCGGATATGAAACTTTCAATTTTCGGTATTCTACTTGGAACCGGTATGTTCTGGGGTGGATTTGTTCATCACGATGTGGATGAAAAGATTTACATCCACCAATGGGAACGGCTTGACTGGTACGTGGACTCGAACAACGGCGAAAACAAAGCGTATTTATTGGGTATGGCCGGCGCTATGATCACAGCTATATCCGTCAAGAGTATCTTGGATCGTGACAGGGATACGCCCCCTAAGGCACATAAACCCGTGAAGAAGTTTCGCCTCACTATGCAATTTCTCACTGGGATTGGGTTAATGGAAGGCGGATTGTGGTTACACGAACTCGGCCGGTATTACGACTGGAGGGCAGTTTTCGAGACTCCGGACTTTGACCGGGTAAGAAAATTGCAGAGCAACACATCAGAGCATATAGGCTACGGTGTCGGTGCTTTGGGAGCCGCCGGTGTTGGATTAGCGTTAAAGGACGTCTGGGACGGATGGCGACGTGATGAAGTGACATCAGTCGACAAGGCTTATGAAGAACTTCGGGCCAGCCTCAAGTCAAACAGTAGACGGCAGAATGGTATCCAGTGGGACGCGCGTAGGCGCGGCCATTTTGCCCACTCCAATTAACCTGCCGCCTCAGACCCGGAGGATGATAGTTACGACGTACGTACCAGCGTACGGCTTCGATATGGATCTCGAATTACATGCCACTCTCAAGGCCTGCCAATTCAAAGATACCGCAATTCTTCCTTCCTCCTTTTTCCTTCTTCCTTCGACGTTTTTCATCCTTCTTCCTTACTTTGAATGCGATGGACGAGGTCTTCATTTCGCGTCGTTCTTTCCCTTAATCTGTTCCAGGAACGCCTCGCCTCTAGGAGTGCGGCGGTAGCGCTGGTGGCGGCTCGTGGGTTTTTCCGGGAGAGTCATTTCAATCAATCCGGCCTCCAGGGCAGGATTCAGGTACGATTCGATGAAATGGTGTCGGCCTTTGAGTTCCAATCCCGCCTGGATACTGGCGCGGCTCATCTCTCCCGTGAGCACAACCAACAGTTGCTGGATTTGGTCTGTGACCTGTTCTGTATCTTGTGGGGTGTCTTGTTGGGTATCTTGTGGGGTGTCGTGACCTTTCCCAATAATTTTCAATGACTTATCTTGTCCTGTATCTTGTCCTGTATCTTGTCCTGTATCTTGTTCCGTCGCGGCGAGTAAAGCCCGTTCATTCACTGGCAGGCGCACTCGAAACCAGGTCCGATCCTCGTCGCTTTCGAAGATGGGTTCCGGTGATCCGTTCTGCCGCATGGCCCGGAAAATCTTCGGCACCCCGGTTGAGCGGGCCTCGGCGAGGTCGAGTTCCTTCAGAAACTCACCAATACGCCGGTTGCGGTAGCGCCTGCTCACGGCCTGCCCCTTCTTGAAGTCATCCATACGGATGGAGCGATCCGCACCGGGATAACTCAAGACCAGCAACTCTTCGTGGGTGATCCGAACTTCAACCGGCTCCCTCTCCTCGTATGAGCGATGGTAGATGGCGTTCACCAGCGCTTCTTCGATAGCGCCAATCGGGAAATTCCAGAATCGCTCGGCCTCCGGCTTGTGGGGATACTTGACGACGGTTTCCTTCAGGTAGTTCCGCTCAATGTAGCCGATCGCCTCGCTGAGAATGATGGACAACGGCCCGCGGAACTCCTTCTCCTCGAACTGATCGCCGCCCGGTCCATCGGGAAACCACACGACATCGATCTGGGTTGCCGGAAAAAAGTCGTGCGGGCGGTCGTTGAAGAAAAGCAGACCTACGTTCTTGGGGAACATCGCTTCTGGAGGGCCTCCGACGATGTTCAGGCGCTTGCCAATGTCCTCGACAGACATGCCCACTGCGTCCGATGCCAGTTCGCTGCCGATTTCTCCGAGAAACTCACGGATCAGCCGATGGGACAGGTCGTCAAGCGAAGCCGTCTGGCGATACCGGTCATCGAAAGGCACTGTGGCCGCCAGACTGAGCAGCTCACGCTCGTCCTGCGCCCTGGCGCGAACAGTGCTGCTGTGTCTGCGGATGTAGTACGCCCAATCATTGCGCTCCCCACTTAAATTCACTTTGGCCTTGTAGGGACGGGTTTCGCCGCCAGGCGCCCAGAGGACGAGGATGGTCTGGCCATCGACGTTATAGGTAGCGGCGAGGGGATGGTAATGTGGTTGAATCGCGGAATGCCCCAGATTGAGTAGTTCCTTCTGTATCGTATCGATGGTATCGGGCATGATTCCCTTGGGCGGCAAAATCGGCCGGCCCTTATGTTCCTCGACGCCCAGGACCACGTATCCGCCGCCCAGATTGTGGAAGTCGTTGGCGAAGGCGCAGATCGTGTGCAGCACCCTCTGCGGATTCCAGCCAGTCCTGTACTCGACGCGTTCGCCTTCGATGGGGCGCTGGCGAAGCAGGTGGTCAATGTTGATGGGCAGTTTGCCGGTCATGCTGTTGCCTTTTCGCGTCCGCTTTCATTTGCTTGTTGATTCGAGACCTTGCAGATTCAACTGCTCTGATGCGCTCCAAAAAGATGGATTCAGGTTTGTCTCGCGTCAATTCCCTCCAGCTTCGACGCGGCGTAGGCCAGGGATTGGTCGATGTCCTCTTTTTCAAGGTAGGGATATGCCTTGAGGATTTCGAAATGCGTGCGTCCGGCCGCCAGCAGTCCTACGACGGTTCCAACCGTGACGCGCAGGCCGCGAATGCATGCCTTTCCGCCCATGACCGCGGGATCGATGGTGATCCTCTCGAATGACTTCATGACCTCTCTCTTCGCGTTTTCTATGGCCTCTGCCCGCAAGCTGGCGGCGCACGGAGTCCGGTGAGCCTGGAGTCCATTCTAAACCTTGAGAATAAGGTATGTATTGGTCTACCCGCCGTCAATGCTTTATCTGTCGAAAAACGCCATGCCGGGCCAGAGAGCCGGTAGAGTCAGCGCAAGTTCATGCTTCGATAAACGGCAATTGACGGTCATTTCCCCTTGCTTAAGTTCAGAATTAGGGATATTTTAACTTTTCAGCGACGTGGCCTACGAAAGTACCGAAATTCGGAGCGAAATGAACCGGGGATTTAGCGGTCTCGGCGTCTGGAAATTAACAGAGCTGGAGTAACAGGATGACGCAACGATGGAGAGATTGGCTTGACCAGGCGGAGCACGATCTGGAGCAGGCTGTTGCCTCAAAGAACGGTGGGCGTCACGCCTGGGCCTGCTTCGCCTCGCACCAGGCGGCGGAAAAGGCCGTCAAGGCAATCCATGTTGCTGGTGGACAGAGGAAAAAGGGCCACATTGTTGCGCGCCTTCTCATGGAGCTTTCGGATGCACCACCGGAGCTCCTGGTCGAAAAAGGTCGGGTGCTCGACAGTTACTATCTGCCGACACGCAGTCCCAGGTCGCATGCTGACGGGGCTGCCTATGAACACTACGGCGCGCTTCAGAGCGAACAGGGACTGCGTTTTGCCGGTGATATCCTTCAGTTTGTCCGTCAGGCGTTGGCCGTCGAAGTAGACTGTAACTGAAGGGCATGGGCGCTCGTGTGCGGGGGTCAGGGAGAGTATTGCGGTGACAGAATGAGGAACCACATAAGAAAACTTAACCGACTCTTCCAGGCACGTTGACTACCTGGCAGCCTGATATTCGGCTGCCGTTTCTGTTTCGGTTTCATCTTGTGCTGCTGACATCGACTTTGAACGCCAGAACCGGGTGTGACCGGTTGTCTCGAGAAGCAGCAAAAGAAGCTGTCAGCCATCAGCTCTCAGCAGTCAGCAAAGAGCGGGTAGACGTAAGCCGGGAGAGGGGAGAGATCACCCGCCTTGTGAGGTTTCTTCTCGTGCCGGAGGCAAGGAGGAATATTATATCCGGCGAAGATTTCTTCTCGCGTCTTCCCTCTCACTTCTCACCGTATTTAGGCGACCTCTCCCCCCGGCCCCCTCTCCTAAAGGAAAGGGGGTGCAAAGCACTAAGTCGCCTTGCCGGTCATCTGTAGACACTTTGATTGAGGGGAGAACGTCATCTCCGTTTTTTCTCTTGGACAAGACGCCGTGGAGCCCCGGTTCTCCCTTCCTTCAGGAAGGGGGTTAGGGGAAAGGTCTTAGAAGCGGGAAGACGTATGCCGGGAGAGGTGAGAGATAACCTGCCTTGTCGGGCTTCGTCTCGTGCCGGAGGCAAGGAGGAATATCATATCGGGCGAAGATTTCTTCTACCGTCTACCCTCTCACGTCTCACCGCATTTAGGCGACCGGCCGGTCGCCCCTACAATAGCAACGCCTCATCTTCAGTATTGTAACCTTTGAAAGAAGCATCTTATGCCCAAACAGAAGCAGGTAAAGATCGGGATCGTGGGGTTGGGGCCGCGGGGCAGGCTGTCGTGGATGAAGAACCTGCGGCGGATCAAGTCCTGCCGTGTGACGGCGCTCTGCGACAGGGTGGAGGCGCTTGTCGGGCAGGCGTACCGCGAAGCCGGCGATCCGGATATCGCGTGTTTTACCGACTATGGCGAGATGCTGGCTAAGGCGGACATCGACGCGGTGGCGATCGTAACGGCGCCGCACGATCAGCCGGACCTGATCTGCCGGGCGATGGAGGCGGGGAAACACGCGTCCTGCGAAGTGTCGCTGACGTATGATATGGATGACTTATGGCGGGTGGTGGTGGCCGTGGAGCGCAGCGGGCTGAAGTTTCAGATGGCCGAGCAGGTGATGTACCACCCGTTTGTAAGAGCCTGGCGGAAACTGGTCGTGGAGGGCGAACTCGGCCACGTCATCTTCGCCCAGGGGCAGTATCTTCACTGGATGACGCCGGACCGGTTCTGGGTCGATTCAGCAACGGGCGAACGCATCCATCTGGACGACGCGTCGAATCATCCGAGGGCCGCGAAGAGCAGAATGTGGAACTGGTTTCCCCATCCGATTCTGTACATGGCCACCGACCTGGGCCCCATCCTGACGGTGCTGCAGGACCGGGTGACGCGGGTGACCTGCATGACGACGCGTCCGGAAAGTTATTATTACGAAGGCATCCCGGCGTCGGATATCCAGTTGGCGCTGATGCAAACGGAAAAGGATACGATCGTCCGGATGGCGGCCGGGTTTACGTATGCGACGCCCAGGGACCATCACTGGTGGCACCTGGAAGGGACCAGGGGAAAGGTGGAGACCGCCCGCTCCGCGGAGATATACGGCAGCGCCGGCGGCGTGGACACGCCGAAGATCTGGCTGGAGAGCGCCGGAGAGGAATCGATGCGTGAGGCGGAATGGAAATATTCTCCGGAAGACCTTCCCGAGGAGGCCCGGGGCAGCGGGCACGGAAATATGGACTACTTCGCGCTTTCCTCGTTTCTGGACGCCATCCTGGACGATTCGGACCCGCCGCTGAACGTGTACCGGTCGGCGGATCTGACGGCGCCGGCCATTGTGGCCGTGCAGTCCGTGGAGCAGGGGAACGCGTGTCTGGAGGTTCCGGATTTCAGGCCCTCGGAAAAAAGGAAGGCTGGCAATTATCCAGTTTAGTCAGTTCGCCTTCTGACGCAGTAAGTTATGAAAATAGACGTGCTGATAGAAGTCGGGGAGACGCAAGACGGTAGAGGGGAGAGATTGCCTGCCGCGTGGAGATTCTTATCGTGCCTAAGGCAAAGAGGAAAAAAGGATCGGGCAAGGGTTTCCTCTCCCGTCTTACCTCTACCGTCTACCCGCACTCAGGCTATTTGTGGCCAATTCATCCGTTATCTTTATTCCGATTAAGGCTAAAGACCAGCAGGAGGTATTACCATGGCATCGGGATTTATGGATCGCCTTAAGGACGGACCGGTACTTTGCGACGGTGGCTACTTTCTGGAGCTTGAACGGCGGTGCCTGGGGAGTTTCGCCAAAGGCGTACCCTGGGCCGTATTGGACCACCCTGAGGGCCTGCTCCAATTGCACAGGGAATTCGCGCTCGCGGGCGCCGAGGTGCTGCAGGCCATGACCTGGGGCGTGGGCAGGATGGAACGGGATGAAGAGCTGCACCGCACCGCGGTCGAGCTTGCACGCGAGGCCGCCGGCCCGGACCGGTTCGTGGCGGGTACGCTCAGCCCCTCCGGAATCGGATCGTACCGGAGGCGGTCACCCCTTTCCGCGCAGGAAAAGAGCGAGGCGCAGGCGTTCTTCGAGCGGCGGGTGGGACAGCAGACGGCGGCTGGCGTGGACCTGTTCATCGTGGAGACCTTCTACTCGGTGGAAGAGGCGTTGTTGGGCTTAGCCCCCATTAAAGCCGCAGGCGTGCCAGCCGTGGTGGCGTTCACCTATAAGTCGGGGGAGTATACCGCCGACCGGCATCTTCCGGATGAAGTCGCGAAACGGCTCGTGGACGCGGGCGCCGACGTCGTGGGCGTGAATTGCGGGCGGCCGTGGCACCTGTACCGGGATATCATGCGGAAGATGATGGACGCCGTGTCCGTACCCGTCTGCGCCCAACCCCTGGCGTACGTGCTGGAGAACGGCGCGGAGTATACCCGGGAGATCGCCTCGGGATCCAGCGTGCATTTCGAGCTCCGCCACCAGCCCCGGCGTGAGATGGCCGACTACGCGAGGGATGCCTGGGATATGGGCGTCGGTCTCATCGGCGCATGTTGCGGTGCCCTGCCGTATCACATCCGGGCGATGGCGGAGGCGATCGGAAAACCGACGTCGATGCCGGATCAGCCGGGTCCGTATCAACTACTGTAAAGGCGGTGAGAGGGGAGACGTTAGCCGGGAGAGATTGCCTGCCTCGTGACGATTCTTCACGTGCCGGAGGCAAGGAGGGAAAACATACGAGGCGAGGATTTCTTCTCCCGTCTACCCTCTCACCTCTACCCACATCAGGGGAATTCAACTACTGTAAAATCGGGAAGACGGAAGAGGACCACACCCCGCCCCACCACCTGGTGAGAAGGAAGACGTTAGAGGGGAGAGATTGCCTGCCTCGTGACGATTCTTCACGTGCCAAAGGCAAGGAGGAATTTCTCATCTGGCAAGGATTTCATCTACCGTCTTACGTCTTCCGTCTACCCGATTCTCTCACCTCTACCCTCTCCCCACATCGAGGGGGGTGGACGTGTGGGGCGGGGCGATTTAATCATTGTCGATAGGAGAATTGAGATATGGCCGGGAATCTTATGGAAATGCTCAAGGAGGGGATCGTTCTGGGTGACGGCGGGATGTTCCTGGAGGCGAACTGGAGAGGTTACGATGTACCCGGCATCATCGGCTCCCACCCGGATGCGCTTCAGCAGATCCATCGGGACTTTTACAATTCGGGTTCGGAAGTGCTCCAGGCGCTGACATGGTTTACCTCGGGGGCACAACTGGAGGAGAAATATGGATGGGGAGGCCGCGTGGACGAAATCAACCGGACCGGGATTCGCGCGGCGAAAGAGGCGTCCGGCTGGGAGGCGCCGGTCGGCGGCTGTCTCGTCACCACGATGAAGGGCTCCCGGTTGGGAGACAAGGGTTACAATCCGGAGGATCCTTCGTCGCGCGTCCGCGCGCAGGCCGAATGGGAAGAGCAGATCGCGATTCTGGTGGACGCGGGCGCCGACTTTCTGATTCCGGAGACGTTTTCCCGTCTGGACGAGATGCGGCTGTGCGTGGAAAGCTGCAAGAAGACCGGCCTGCCGACGATGGTGCTTGTGGGCATCGGAAGCAACAAGCAGACACGGGACGGCGCCAATGCGGCGGAATGCGCCCGCACTCTCGTGGACGACGGCGCGGATATCGTGGGGACCGTCTGCATCGGGGACCCGGACCAGATGCTGCCGACGGCGCTTGAGATGCGGGAAGCGGTGGACGTGCCGGTCGCCTGCCAGCCCAAGGGATTCAGGCAAGCGGCGGATACCGAAGGCGTCAGCTATGCCGTCCGCCGTCACCGCAACGGCGTCACGCCGGACGAGATGGCGGCGTTCGCGCTGAAGGCGATGGCGGAAGGGATCAACTTCGTGGGGTGCTGCTGCGGCGCGGGACCATCCCACATCCGTGCGATGGCCGAGGCGCTGGGGAAGCCGGTGCGAACCGGGTAAATCTCGGGAGGACCTCATTAACTACTGTAAAGGCGGTAAGACGTGAGACGTAAGCCGGGAGAGATTGCCTGCCCCGTGAGGTTTCTTCTCGTGCCAAAGGCTGGGAGGAATATCTCATCTGGCAAGGATTTCATCTACCGTCTAACGTCTTCCGTCTACCCGATTTTCTCACCTCTCACCACATCAGGGGAATAGGGGACGTCTGAGTGTGGGGGAAGTCAACTGCAGTAAGAGCGGGAAGACGTAAGCCGGAAGAGGGTAGAGGACCACACCCCAGCCCACCACCTGGTGAGAAGGAAGACGTTAGCCGGGAGAGATTGCCTGCCTTGTGAGGATTCTTTTCGAGCCGAAGGCAAGGTGGAATGACATACCGGGCGAGGATTTCTTCTCCCGTCTACCCTCTCACCTCTACCCACATCAAGGGAATGGGGACGTCTGGGTGTGGGGGAATTCAACTACTGTAAAGGCGGGTAGACGTAAGACGTAAGAGGGTAGAGATCACCTGCCTTGTGAGGATTCTTCTCGTGCCGGAGGCGGGGAGGAATAACATACCTGGCATGGATATCTTCTCCCGTCTCACCTCTACCCTCTCCCCACGTCGAGGGGGGTGGACGTGTGGGGGCGGGGCGATTTAATCACTGTCGATAGGAGAATTGAGATATGGCCGGGAATCTTATGGAAATGCTCAATGAAGGGATCGTTCTGGGTGACGGCGGGATGTACCTGGAGGCGAACTGGAGAGGTTACGATGTCCCCGGCATCATCGGCTCCCATCCGGAAGCGCTTCAGCAGATCCATCGGGACTTTTATAATTCAGGATCGGAGGTGCTCCAGGCGCTGACGTGGTTTACCTCGGGCGCTCAGCTGGAGGAGAAATACGGATGGGGAGGCCGCGTTGACGAAATCAACCGGACCGGGATTCGCGCGGCGAAAGAGGCGTCCGGTTGGGAGGCGCCGGTGGGCGGATGTCTCGTCTCCACGATGACCGGCTCCCGGCTGGGAGACCGGGTTTACAATCCGGAGGATCCTTCGTCGGGCGCACGCGCGCAGGCCGAATGGGAAGAGCAGATCGCGATTCTCGTCGACGCCGGTGCGGACTTCCTGATCCCGGAGACGTTTTTCCGTCTGGACGAGATGCGGCTGTGCGTGGAAAGCTGCAAGAAGACCGGCCTGCCGACGATGGCGCTTGTGGGCATCGGAAGCGACACACAGACGCAGGACGGCGCCAGTGCGGCGGAATGCGCCCGCGTCCTCGCGGACGACGGAGCGGATATCGTGGGGACCGTCTGTATCGGGGATCCGGACCAGATGCTGCCGACGGCGCTCGAGATGCGGGAAGCGGTGGACGTGCCGATCGCCTGCCAGCCGAAGGGATTCAGGCAAATGACGGATACCGAAGACGTCGGCTACGCCGTCCACCGTCACAGCAATGGCGTCACGCCCGACGAGATGGCGGCGTTCGCGCTGAAGGCGAGGGCGGAAGGGATCAACTTCGTGGGGTGCTGCTGCGGCGCGGGACCATCCCACATCCGTGCGATGGCCGAGGCGCTGGGGAAGCCGGTGCGAGCCGGGTAGTTCTCGGGAGGATCCCATGAGCCTGATGTGTCCTGGTGAATTCCGAGTCGTCTCCTATAACGTCCCGGACTTCAGCGGGGACTATAGGTGCCACGATTACGGGGACCCGCATGCGCCGAGAATCGTGCGCCTCAGGGAAGAATACAGTCTGGAAGACGTCGTGGCGGGCTGCGGGACGGAATTCGAGGGGTTTCTGGCCCTGAAGCGATGGGTCCGCGGACAGTGGGACCACGGGCTCTGGTACAACCGCCCGGAAGTCGACGACGGCCTGGGGATTCTGGAGGCCGTGAGCAGGGGGGAACGCTTCTTCTGCGGTTCCTACGCCCGGGTATTCGTGGATGCGGCAACCGCACTCGGCTGGCCGGCGCGGAGGGTGGCGGTCTCCATCGAAGATTGCGAGGCGCCCCGGGACTACGCTATGTGGAACGTCGGACACGCGGTTGCGGAGGTCTGGTCCAACGAATACCGGAAGTGGGTGATGATGGATCCCGATATCAACGTCCACTACGAGCGGGACGGTACGCCGTTGAACGCGCTGGAGATCCGGAAAGCCTGGCTGGACAGCAATACGGATGAGGTCGAAATGGTGCAGGATCAGCCGGAATTCGTCATTCCCGATGCCAGGCACGTCCGTCTCGCGCTCCGGGACCCCACCTGCCGGAAGGACTATGACGAGGAGGTCAACCGCCATTTGTTCGCGAGGTTCCTGCGAAACAGGGTGATGGACTACTACGCCCGGGTCCGGGTTCTGACGGACCGCCGCACCCTGGAATGGGTGGACAGGAGGTGCCTGCCCACGTTCGTGAGTAACTTCAAACCGCTTGGCCCCGCTCGATTGACCTCCAGTCTCCCGGATGTATATTGGACAGTGAATCTGGTGCGCATCTCCACGCATCCGTCCTGGGATGAGGAGGGGGCAAGGCTGGCGGTAACGCTTTCGCACTGTATGCCGTTCTTCGACCACTACGAGATCCGCTTCGACGACGGGGTCTGGCAGCGGTGCGGCGAACGTTTCGACTGGCCGATGCGGGAGGGGGTGCAGTCGCTGTCATGCAGGGGCGTGAATTCGATGAAACGAACCGGCGTTCCCAGCCGGATCGCGGTGGCGTACGCCCGGCCGCCCGAGGGAACCGGTTACCACTGATACCATCCATCACGCGAGCGCGCGTCGTCCACGTGCCTACGGGGGAAAGTTGGGATGATTTCAATCGCGGCTGATTTCGAATGCGGAAACGCGAAGCATATCCGGCAGATCGCAATCGACCGGTTCCGGCTCGAGGTCATTGGAGACAAGCCGACTTATTGTTACTACTTCTGCTTCGACGTCCGGAATGACGGGCCTGCATCGACGGTAACCGTTGAAGTGTGGCCGGACTCGCGATTCGGCCCGGAGGGATTCGTGGTCAGCCTGCCGACCACGGTGTGGGTCGCATCCCGGAGCGACGGTCGATTCAAGCCGCTCGACCGCGAGCGGGTCCGGAATACGGAGGAACCGCTGTTGATCCGCCTGAATCTGAAGGCAAACGAGACGATTCGGGTAACGAACGCATGGCCCGCGCGCTACAGCGATACGCAAGACGCGCTCCGAAGGCTGGCGGATGAACGCGGGGACCGCTGCGAGGCATTTACCATTGGCAAATCGGTGCAGGGGCGGGACATCACCGGAATCCGGACCGGCGCGCCCGGCAAGCCGCGGATTCTGTGCGTGGCCGGACAGCACGCGGTCGAGTTCTCGGGCACGTGGGGGATGCTGGGCATTGCGGATTACATCACGTCTCTCGTGCCGGATGCCGTCGCTCTCCGGGAGCGGATACAGGTGGAGGTCCTGCCGGCGGTCAATCCCGATGGAAACGTTGCAGGCAGGAACGCGTTCAACGCCGAGGGGTTCGACATGTACCGGTCCTTCGGCGACGACCCGGAAGCGGAGGCGCCCGAAGCCCACGAGAGCCGCTTGCTATGGGAAAGGCTCGTGAAAGTCCGGCCGGCGATGTGGATGAATATCCATGCGTTCGTGGGCTGGCGGGAAAACGGAGAATACCCTTACGATGGATGGTACGAGGTGGTCGATCCCATCTTTGAGAATACCGATCGCGCCCGGCTGTACCAGGCCCTATGCGACACGATGCGCCTGGAGACCGACGGCCTGTCCACGCACGGCAAGGCCAACGTGCATCGTGAGAATACGATGTGCTATCAGATGGCCCGGAGGCTTGGCATCCCCAGCGTATTCTATGAGATCAACGTCGCCACGGCGGGTCCGCACGGCGCCGCCAAACGCGCGATCCACGTGTTCAAACGGGCGGTCCATACGCTGCTGAACAGCGAATAAAAGGAAGAAGGAAAAAGGAAGAAGGAAGAAGCCAAAAGCGGGTAGACGTGAGCCGGGAGACGGGAGAGATTGCCTGCCTTGTCAGGTTTCTTCTCCTGCCGGAGGCAAGGAGGGATATCTCATTTGGCAAGGATTTCATCTACCGTCTTCCTTCTAACGTCTCACCGCATTCAGGCGACCGGCCGGTCGCCCCAACTGAATTCGTGTGACCACCGGAGTCAATTATGGACCCGAACAGACGCGACATTCTTGAAAGGTACCTGTCTCGAGACTGGTATTCGGAAAAGGCGAGACAGGCCAGGATGGAGCGATACCTGGAATGGATGGCGCGCCAGGAGAGGCCGCCCATGCGGGTTGCCGGTCCCGACCGGGGCGCCCGTGTCTTGAACGTGGGGGTGGTCGGCCTGGGACGGGGCCGGTTCATGGCGGGATTGTGCAACCTCCTGGACCGGAGTCGGACCGTGGCTGTATGCGACGAGGTCCCGGACCTGGCGGAATACGTCGCCGGCGAGTTGGACGTCCCCAGATCGTACCGGCGGTACGAAGACATGCTGAAGGACGACGAGGTCCGCGTGGTCGTGGTGGAGACGGGCACGGACCGGCACGGGGAGCATGCAATCCAGGCGTTGCAGGCGGGCAAGCACGTCTTCGTGGAAATGCCCCTTGCCGTCACCCTGGAGGAATGCAGGGCCATCGTGGATCTGAGCGAGGCAACCGGACTCAAGGTGCAGATGGGCAACCAGTTGCGGTGGTATAACCGGTACGAAGCCCTGAAGAAGCTGTGCGTGGAGGGGGAGTTTGGCAAGGTGCAGTACGTGGAGGCGGAGTACAACTGCGACTACCGGCGGAGGAAGCGGTACTGGGTGGACCGTGAGCGCGAGGTGGGGATGCCGGCCGACCGGGGGTGTGAAGGGGGCATCGAGCCGCCGCTGAACGCGGCCGTGCATACCACGTTCGACACGTCGCGCTGGCTGCTGGGTGACGAGCAGATTGTGGAAGTGGAAGCATTCGGGATGCGCGGTACGAGCTTCGTCGAAGGCAGCCCGGAGGAGGGTTTCGGCGCGAATACCGGCGACGGCTTCGACAGCGCGGCGGCGCTGATGAAGAGCGAGAGCGGCGTGATCGTCAAAGCGCTGCAGAGCTACGGATTCCGCCGCCCTCACCTGAACTATCTCGCGCTTTACGGAACGCTGGGATGTTACGAAGGCGAACGGCGCAACGAGGTCGGTTCCGGATACGTTCACCTTCCCCACCGGTTTCTGAATACCGTGGAATCGGGCGATGGATGGATGGAACTGCCCCTGATAACGGGATCCGGACCCGGACACCAGGGGGCGGAATTCGATATGATGCTGGACTTCTTCGACGCCATCGTCCGCGACCGCCGCCCGCTCATCGACGCGGTCCAGGCCGCGCGTTCGTGCGCTCCCGCGATCTGCGGCGAGCTTGCCGCCGCGCGAGGGGAACGGGTAACGGTTCCGCAGTTTCCTTAAAGCGGGAAGACGTAAGCCGTGAGAGGGGAGAGATCGTATGCCGCAAAGGGTTTCTTCTCATGCCGCAGGCAAGTCGGAGGAACAAATCGGCAAGGGCTTCTTCTCCCGTCTCACCTCTACCGTCTCCCCGCTTTTTCGCGCGCTCTTTCGTGAACCATTTCTGTTTAACCGTTAACGAGAGTCCGGCTTCGAGCGTGTTATATGGGAAAGTTTTCCTTCCTTCTTCCTTTTTCCTTCTTCCTTCTGATTCTTCATGCCGGTGCGCTGTACGCGGAAACGCCGCGTTTCGTGGACGTGACGGCATCTTCGGGCATCGACTTCCGGCACGTCCACGGCGGGACGGGGGAGAAGTATTTCGTGGAGACGATGGGGGCGGGCGTCGCGTTCCTGGACTACAACAGCGACGGCCGGCTGGACGTATTCGCCGTCAACGGCGGGACGCTGCCCGGCTATGCCGGACCTCCCCCGAGAAACCGGCTCTACCGGAACGCCGGCGGGGGTCGCTTCTCGGACGTGACGCGGTTCGCGGGCGTGGGCGAAACGGCCTACGGCATGGGCGTCTGCGCGGGTGACGTCGACAACGACGGGCACGATGACCTCTACGTGACGTGCTACGGGCCCAACAGCCTATTCCGGAACAACGGCGACGGGACGTTCAGAAACGTCGCGGCCGAGGCCGGCGTGGCCGGCGATGCCGTGTGGAGCGTGGGGTGCGCCTTCCTGGACTACGACGCGGATGGATTCCTCGACCTCTACGTGGCCAACTACGTGGACTACTCGACCGCCTCCCGGGAAACAGGCCTGAGGCCCTACGTTTCCCGTGCCGCAAGTCTCTCGGAGGAAGGTCGGTTCTATCCGCATCCCGACAATTTCAAGGGGGCGGCGGACCGCCTGTATCGCAACAACGGCGACGGGACGTTTAAGGATGTCACGGAACCGGCGGGTGTCTTCAATCCCGGCGGCAAGGGGATGGGGATGGCGTGCGCCGACGTCGACGGGAATGGATTCGTGGACGTCTTCGTGGCCAACGATATGACGCCCAATTTTCTCTTTCTTAACCAGGGCGACGGGCGTTTTGTGGAGAAGGGACTTCTGTCGGGCGTGGCCTACAGCGGGTCCGGCGAGCTTCAGTCCAGCATGGGCGCGGACTTCGGCGACTTCAACCGGGACGGCCGCCTGGACCTGGCAGTCACCAACTTCAGGCTGCAGGGCGCCGGGCTCTTCCGCAACGAGGGCGGGGCGCTGTTTACGGATATTTCGTCGATTTCAGGGATCAGGACCCCCACGTTTCCCCACGTGGGATGGGGAACCGGATTTCTGGACTACGACAACGATGGCTGGGCCGATCTTCTGATGGTGCACGGCCACGTGCTGGACAACGCCGACCGGGTGGGGAGTGTCTACCACCAGCCCGGCATCCTGATGCGAAACAGGGGCGACGGCCGCTTCATCGACGTCACGCGCGAAGTGAAGGACGATCTGTCCATACCGGTTCCCGGCCGGGGCGCCGCCTTCGGGGACTACGACAACGACGGCGACGTGGACGTATTCATCCTGGCAGTGAACGGTACGGCGCGGCTCCTGAGAAACGAGGTGGGCAACCGGAACCGCTGGCTGAGGATAAAGCTGGTGGGAGCAGCTCGCGGGGATCGGCAGCATCCAGGCGCCGCCGGACGCGTGTCCAACCGCAACGGCATTGGCGCCCGCGTGACGGTCTGGGCCGGCGGCGGCCGGCAGAGCCGCGAGGTCCGCAGCGGATCGAGCTATCTGTCGCAGAACGACTTCCGTCTGCATTTCGGACTCGGCAAGCACGCAGCCGCCGATTCGGTCACGGTCCGGTGGCCGGGCGGCACGGTGGACCGGTTGGGGAGCATTTCGGTCGATCGGGAGCTTGTCATAGAGGAAGGGGAAGCGGGTCCATGATTCTCCGGAGCACGGATTGGCGAACGGGCGTCATTTTCGCAGTGATTGCGGTGGCGCTTTCCTGTGTACCGGCGCATGCCGGCCGGCCCCGGGAGATCCGGTACATCGGGCCGCCGGTGAGCACGTTGAACAGCTATCTGTATACGGGGGGGATGTACGCGCAGATCACGCTGGGCACGAAGGAGGGCCTGGTTCAACTCGGGCCGGAAGGTGGGCTCATTCCGGGGCAGGCCGAACGATGGGAAATCTCCGAAGACAGGCTGACGTATACGTTTTTTCTGCGGCGGGACAACCGCTGGTACGACGGCACGACGGTAACCGCGCGGGACTACAGGGCCGCCTTCATCTATCAGATGGAACCCGGGCGCGAAAGCAAGTGGCTCTGGGATACGCCGCTGCAGTACGTGGTCAAGGCGATGGATTTCAGAAACGGCGCGGCGCGGGAGGACGAGGTGGGTGTGGAGGTGCTGGACGACTTCACGCTGCGCTTCCGTCTCGCGAGGCCGTATCCCGCTTTCATGAACGCGATGGTGACGGGAAGCATGTTTCCGATCCACCGCGCCTCCCTGGAGAAGCATGGAGACGCGTGGCACAAGCTGCCCAACTACCAGGGGAACGGACCGTACAGGATCGTGGAGTGGGAACTCAATTCCCATATTATCCTGGAGAAGAATCCGAAGTACAATCTGCCCCGGGGCAATCTGGAGCGGATAAACAGCCGGTTTGCGGGCAGACCGCTGGAAGGTTACCAGAGCGGCGAGATCGACTTTGCGCTGCTGCCGTCGATCGCCGATATCTACTACGCCAGACACCATCCCGAACTAAGCGACGAACTGGTCCTGACGCCCACGAGCGGACTCTCCTTCGTTAAATTTCTGTTCTCGAAGCACCCGGTCTACTGGGACGCCCGCGTTCGACGGGCGATTGCCCTCGGATTCGACAAGCGCCGGATCGTGGAGTCGATCTTTCTCGGGAGGGAGACGCCGATGCACATGCTCTCCACGCCCGCGATGCCGGATTGGGATCCCGGGTTCGGGATGAGATTCCACGTGGAAGAAGCCCGGCGCCTGTTGTCCGAAGCCGGATATCCGGGCGGGAAGGGCATTCCCGAGTCGGTGATTCTGATCCCGTCGTACCTGGCTCCCGAGATGGTGTCGCAGTTTGTGGTGATCGCCGCCATGCTCGAAGAAAACCTGGGCATCCGGTTCAGGATCGACAATCAGGAACTGGGAGTGTACGCCGACAAACGGGTTTCCCTGAATCCATCGCATTATGCGGGAATCTGCTTTGCGGCCTCGGGAGCGCCGTGGCCGAATCCCATCTACGGCACGATATGGATCGAAAACGTCCAGTGGACGGACGATCCCGGTGTCTACGGGGCCTGGTGGGAGGGGCAGCGGCGAATCCTGCAGGTCCGATCGGGCATGATCAGACTCGAAGGCGGGGAGAACCTCTCCGATTTCAAGCCGGTCCGCCGGCGGATCGGGGCATACGCGGACTCGGTGATGTCGCTCTTTGCAAACGGCAGGCACGGTCCGCACCTGCGCAGGCAGGCGGAGGAGGCGATGAGCGGTTGGCAGCAGACCGCGGACGAGATCCTGCGGACGGCGGGCGAACCGGATGCGGACCTGGAATGGTGCTGGAAGGCGCTCAAAGTCACGCTTCTCCAGGCCCGTCAATACCATTTCCAGTGGTCGAACACCAGCGACCTTCGCTGGCGGCTGGAGGAGATGCGCCAGGAAGCGCACCACGCGAGGGACCCGTCCCGCCGGGCGGAGATCAACCGCGAAGTACACCGCCTGGTGCAGGAATTCAGCTGGGATTTCCCGCTCCACGTCGCCAATGCCACGGCGCTCGTCAAGCCATACGTGAAGGGGCTGAAATTCTGTGCCTACTGGTGGGCCAACCCCATGTATCTGAAATGGATCGATATTGACGAGAACGGAACGACAGCAGCACGGCGTCCGGCCGTCGACCAGCCTCAGCTAAAAAAAAGACAACCGTAAAATTAGCCACAATAGGCACAGACGTCATCGGTGCGTAACGGCGCGATCCCGAACTGGAGAGACGTTATGGTGATGTTCTTCTTCCGCCGGGTCGGTCAGATCTTCGTGAGCCTGATCGCGATTCTGATCATCACGTTCTACCTGATGCACGCCGCGCCGGGCGACTTCTTCAATATCGAACGGCTGATGAACCAGCAGATAACGGGCAGCCGGCTGAGCCAGTTCGAGGAGAAGAGCCAGACGCTCATGCTCTGGGAGGAACGCTACGGCGAGAATACGCCCGTCTGGGAGCAGATCCTGATCTATCTGAGGCACGCGGCCGTTCTGGACTTCGGACCCTCGTTCCGCTACCCGGACACGACCATCCAGGAGATGATGACCAGGGCCTTTCCGCGGACGTTCGTCCTGGCCTTCTCGCCGATGCTCCTTGCCCTCCTGGTCGGCATTCCCATGGGGATCGGGGCGGCACTGTACCGGAATACGTGGATTGACCGCGCGACCATGTTCGTTTCCATGCTGGGCATCTGCATCCCGTCGTACGTCATCGCCCTGGTGGTGATCGTCTTCTTCGCCGTGTCGCTTCAGCTGTTCCCCACGTCCGGTTGGGGGACGTGGGAGTACGCGGTGCTACCGGTCATGGCGATGGTCTTCCAGCCCGTTGCCGGCATCGCCAGGTACGTCCGGGTGAGCCTGATCAAAGAACTGGGCGAAGACTACGTGCGAACGGTCTTCTCGAAAGGGGGAAACCGGAACAAGGCGGTTTTTCGCCATGCGTTGCGGAATTCGCTGATCCCCCTGCTGACCATCACCGGACCGCAGTTCGCCAATCTCATGGTGAGCACGGCGTTTATCGAGGAAATCTTCAATATCCCCGGCCTGGGCAAGCTGTTCGTGGCCGCCGCCGGAACCCGCGACTATCCCATGATCATCACGTCCACCCTGTTCTTCGGATTCCTGATCATGCTGATGAACCTCCTGGTGGATATCGGGTACGCGCTGATCGATCCGCGCATCCGGGCGAGTTATAGGCAAGACAGAGGATGACCTTCTAATAAGGAGATAACCCGTGGCTGCATTGAATCCCTCTGGGCGTTTGCAGTCCGATGCGGATGAGTCGTCGCCTCCGCCGCGGATTTCGTACTGGGGCGCCGTCTGGCAGCGATTCGCCTCGAACCGTCTGGCGGTGCTGAGCCTGGGGTTTGTGATCGCGATGGTTCTGGCAGCAGCCCTGGCGGACACCATCGCGCCGTACGGGTATAACCAGATCGACCTGGACAACGCGTACCAGCCGCCGTCCTGGCGGCACATCGCGGGGACGGACGAGGTGGGGCGGGACATTTTCAGCCGCCTGATCTTCAGCCTTCAGACCGCCCTGGCGGTCGCATTCGGGGCCACGGTGATTTCGGTGGCGATCGGCGGCCTCATCGGCGCGGTCGCGGGCTACGCGGGCGGTGTCGTGGACAACGTGCTGATGCGGTTTACCGATGTGATGTACGCGTTCCCCGGATTCCTGTTCAGCATTATCCTGGTGTCCGTCCTGGGCCGGGGCATCGTGACTATTTTCATTGCCATCGCGGCCACCGGCTGGGTGGGGTTCGCCCGGCTGATGCGCGCCCAGGTCCTGTCCATCAAGAACCTCGAATACGTGGAGTCGGCGCGGGCGCTCGGGGCAACCCACCGATACGCGATCCGGCGTTACGTGCTCCCGAACTCATTCGGCCCGCTGATCGTCGCGATCGCCTTCATGGTCCCCGGCCTGATGATGACGGAGTCGGCGCTGAGCCTGCTCGGCCTGGGGGTGATGCCTCCCCGGCCGAGCTGGGGGGTACTGATCCAGGTGGGGAGCCTGAATTTCAGGGCCTTTCCCTATCAGCTCACGTGGCCGGCCGCCACGTTCGCGCTCGCGCTGCTGTCATTTACGTATCTGGGCGACGGGCTGAACGACGCGTTCAATCCCAAAGAGTAAGTCCTTCCCTCTGTGCGAGGCAGGTTCGTGTCCGCTCTACTCGAGATCCGTAATCTGAAGACGTACTTCTACCGCCGCGACGGCGTGGTGAGAGCGGTGGACGGGATTTCGTACGAGGTTGGGGAAAGGGAGAGCGTGGGGATCGTCGGGGAAAGCGGCAGCGGCAAGAGCGTGAGCATGCTGTCCGTTGTGAGACTGATTGGCGGAAGCGGAAAGATCGAAGCCGGCGAGGTGGACTTCGGGGGACGAAATCTGCTCGAACTGGATGAAAGGGCGCTTCAGGAAATCCGCGGCAGCGACATCGGGTTCATCTTTCAGAACCCCCAGACTTCCCTGAACCCGACGATGCGCAGCGGCCCGCAGATCGCGGAACCCTTATTGTGGCACGGTCGCGCCGACCGGAAGCGATCCTTCGAGCGCGCGGTGTCGCTGCTGGATGAGGTGGGCATTCCCGCGCCGGCGTCGCGTTACCGGAACTACCCGTTCGAACTGTCGGGTGGGATGAAGCAGCGCGTGATGATCGCAATGGCGTTGAGCTGCGAGCCGAAGCTGATGATTGCCGACGAACCCACCACGGCGCTGGACGTCACCACGCAGGCTCAAATCATGGATCTGTTGAACAGGATGAAGGCGTCGTACGGCATGTCCACCGTGCTGATTACGCACGATTTCGGTCTGGCCGTGGAGTTCAGCGACAGAATCGTCGTGATGTACGCCGGCAGGGTTGCCGAGATCGCGCCCACCCGTGAATTCCTGAATTCCCCAAGGCACCCGTACTCCATCGGGCTGCTGGAAAACGCGAAGATGGTCCGGGGGCGTCTGGACACCATCCCCGGGCAACCGCCTGACATGACCCGACCGCCTTCCGGTTGCCGCTTCCATCCGCGCTGCCCGCACGCGACGGACGTGTGCCGTGAGGAGCACCCGGGAATGACCCGGATATCGGACGACCACGCCGTCTACTGCTGGCACCACGAAGGGTAAGGTCGGATCTCCCGCAGCTAAAAATCCCGCAGCAGCCCGGCGCGGTCCGCGTAATCGAAAAATCGAAGCAGATCGCGCCAGATGACGCTGATGGAGTCGCCAGTCGCGCGGACGACCTCGCACCCGAATCTCGTCTTCTCGAGATGCCCTACGGACGTGAAGGTCGAAATCATGTTCATTTCGATGTCCCGCAGGCCGGCGTGCACGTACTTTTCGTCGCCGGTGATTTCCCATGCGTAGCCGATACTCTCCCGGAGGGCGGAAAAACCGATGTAGCTCATCGGCGTCTCGTTTCCGGGCATGGACAGATAGAGCCCTTCAGGCGTGCGAACGTCCTCGCTTGCCAGAAAGTCGCACAACCTCAGGAACGATTCCCTGCTGACGGGATTTCCGAAGGTCTGGAAGTGGTACGCCAGCCCGGTGGCGGCGATGCTGCCCATCACCGCCTGCTGGTAGGGGATGGGGCCCCAGCCGCCGCTGCAGCCGCCGTTGGGTTCCAGCGGGTCCGGTCCCTCAGTAAAAGAAGCCGCAATCGTCTCCGCAACCTCCGCGTACCGCTCTTCCCCGGTTGCCCGGTACACGCTGCACAGCGCGATCAACGGCCACCCCCGGTCCCTCGCGCCGCGCCGCCCGCCGCCCCCCGCCACCTTCCTGCAGATCAGATCCGCCACGCCGCGCGCGGACTCCAGCGCCGGAGTATACCCGGAATAATAGTAGTAAGACAGAAATCCCTCCGCCCACATGTGCGAGAGGTGGCAGTTCGGCTTCCCGTCCGCCCCGACGTGAAAAGCGCCATGTGCGGTCCATCCGCCCTGCTCGTCGAAGTGATCGTCGAAGTGTATGATGTCCAGATCCATCACGTGCCGGATCGCGGATTCGAAGGCGTCGAGATAGAGGTAATTGCCGGTGCGTACAAGCTGGAGGTACACGGTCTGGCCGAAGTCGTGTTCACAATTGGCCATGAAATCCAGGCGTCCCCACGAAGCACTCATCAACTGCTCGTAGTCGCCGTAGTCCATCATCCCCAGGCGCCGGTCGTATCCCAGGAATTGCTCGAATTCCAGGCGGAACTTCTGTTCGATGCCCTTGTATTTCCCAGGCTGATAGCGGAAAACGGGCCCGACCGCGCCGGAGTCGATAAACCAGTCCGGAGAAGAAAAGACCACGGGAAACTGATACGCGAAGTGCCAGTCCGCCAGTCGCGCCTGGGCGGCGTCGCCCGTGTAGGCGCGCAGCTTGACCTGATGCGACTTGGCCTGCCCCTGGAAGATCGCGAGCGGCCCCGCGGCTTCGGGCCAGAGATCCAGAACAATCTTGTTGGCGTCCGCGGAAAACCCCTTGGGCCACTGCTGGACGAACTTCCGGACCGAGGCCGCGACCCCGCCCTCGCCGTCCCCTGCGGAAACCCACCCGTGCGACCGGCCAACCTGCGTTTCGCCGTCGTTCACGTCGGCGTCGATCATGGCGTCGTACATGGCCGTACGCGGGGCCTCGGTCAACAAACCCCGAATCGGTCGGGCCGACGTGATCAGTCCCTGGTTCCCGACCGTGGCGATGGGACAGGTTGTGAATTCGTCGGCGCCGCCGATGGCGTGTTCCACGACAAGCCGCACCGCCCGCAGCTGCCGCAGACGCGGACTTTCCAGGTCCACGCTCGGGGTACCGATACCCTGGGCCAGTTTCAGGCGTTCCGGAACGTCCCGGTAGGGCTCATCGTGGATGAACTGGTACTCCACCTCCAGGTCCTCGGCGCCCGCGAATACCGTTACCCGGAAGACGAGCGAAAACAGCTTTCGACCGGCCTCGTCACGGTGCGTGCCCTTCCTGCTCACAACCAGCATCTTGCCGGTGGACCTCTCAATACGGGGTTCTCCCTCGAGCCGGCTCGAGTATACGACGCCGGATTCGTCTTCGATCTGTGCGCTGACCGTTCGGATACACGCCCGGTCTTTCCTGCTGCACCCGACCAGGAACGCCTTTCCGGAAGCAGGAAGTACAAATCGCAGAACGCCGTTGTCGACCTCGATTCCCGCCTCTGTCTCCGAAACCGAAATCCCGGGTCCCGTATCGGGTTCCCGGGAGTCCTCCGCCCACGTCAGCGCATAGTGCTTCCGTCCATTGCGGTCAAAGTGTACCGGAAACTGAAGCAGCACCCACTTCAGGGACCCGTCAGGCCATCGTGCCAACACTTCCGATGCGAGAGGCAGGACCTGGCCCGTCTCGTCCTTCAGGGTCAGCCTCGCGGAATCCGTCAGAGATCCCTCCGGGAACGGGAGTCCCCTGCACAGCCACTCTCCGCGGCGCGGCACCCGGATTTCGTTCGCCAGCGTGATATCTACGGCCATGAGACGATCCTTTCAGTGTCGGTTCGTTGTGTGAACCCAGTCACGTCGTTCCCCGGGGCGTCAGCAGCGTTAGGAGGCCATGATTGTGCTTGCATCCGAGGGTACCCGGACCTACTTTTCGGCGTCGTGCCGGGGATGCCGGGAACAAATTGAAACGCATGAAGTTGCCGTTCCAATATACGTCGCGTTTATTCGGGTTTCAAACCCTATTCCCGATCTCCACACCCCGGCCCGCAACCTGGTAAGAGGGGAGCCGGTAGACGGGGAGAAAACCGGGTAGGCGGGAGACGTAAGACGGTAGAAGAAAGGCGGGTAGAGGTGAGAGGGTAGACGGTAGATGGTATCCTCGCCCGATATTTAATTCCTCGCTGCCTTCGGCACGAAAAGAATCCTCACGAGGCAGGACATCTCTAACCTCTCCCGGCTTACGTCTCACCGCTTTTGGTCTGCGTCTACCCGCATTCAGGCTCTTTGTGGCCAATTTGACTGTTGTCTCATTTTGAATCGAGGTTAACGGACGACGCTATGTCGGAACCGATGTTGCGGGTTGTGGACCTGAAGATGCATTTCCACCAGGGCCGGGACGTGGTGAAGGCCGTGGACGGGGTGACGTTTCAGATCCACCGGAACCAGACCTTCGGACTGGTCGGAGAAAGCGGCTGCGGCAAGTCGACCCTCGCCCGCGCGGTCCTGAGACTGCACGAGCCCACCGCGGGAAGCGTGTATTTCGAGGGGCGGGACGTGAGCGCGCTATCCGGCCGCGAACTGCGCGCGCTTCGGAGGGAAATGCAGATTGTGTTTCAGGACCCTCTGGCGTCTCTGAACCCGATGATGAGCGTGGGCGACATTGTGGGGGACGCCCTGAAGATCCACAGGGTGGGCACAAAGCAGGAACGGGAGCAATCGGTCGGACGGTTGCTGGACCTCGTCGGCGTGGGGAGGCGGTTCGCGGACGCGTTTCCGCACGAGTTCTCCGGCGGGCAGCAGCAGCGCGTCGCCATCGCCCGCGCGCTGGCATTGCAACCCCAGTTCGTGATCTGCGACGAGCCCGTCTCCTCGCTGGATCTTTCCATCCAGGCGCAGATTCTGAACCTTCTGGAATCCCTTCAGGAACGCTTCGGTCTGGCGTACCTGTTCATTTCTCACGATCTGAAAGTCGTCGAGCATCTCTCGGACGTCGTGGGAGTCATGTACCTCGGAAAGCTCGTGGAGATCGGGCCGACGGAAGCGCTGTATGGCGGGGCACACCATCCGTATACGCGGATTCTGCTGTCGTCGGCTCCGCGTCTCGACCCGGATGTCCAGTCGGAGCGGATCATCCTGGAGGGGGAGGTACCGAGCCCGATCGATCCCCCGACGGGCTGTGCTTTTCATCCGAGGTGCCCTTATCGCATGGACCGGTGCAGTCAGGAGACGCCGCAACTGATGCAGGTCGAGCCGGGACATCAGGCCGCGTGCTTTCTCACGGAAGGAGGAAACGAATGAGTCCGGAACGGGTCCACGTGACGTATGCGCAGCCGGCGTCGCCGTGTTTCGAAGTGGAGATGATTACGGACACCGCGGGCCACCTGCAGACCGGAGGCAGCGGCGCGAGCTGCTGGGGGTACAACCAGTCCAACATCGTCCGCGCGGGCGAGGACGTCTATGCGCTGAGCTGGCGGGACGACATGACGCTTGTGGTGTTCATGCGCGTCGACGACGGGCGATGGGAGGCAAGCGATCCCCTGCCGCCGGTGCCGCAGAACGGCAACCTGCTTGTGGACGGCACCGGTCGGCTGCACGTGATCGCGGGCGAGAACGCCAGCTACCACGCCATCTTCGACCCGCCCGGCCAGGTCGCCAGGTTTACAATTCAGGAATACGCCACCGCCGAAAGCCGCTTCGGCGCGTCGATCGACGCCGCAGGCCGGATCTTCGTCGCCGGCGGGCTTCCAACCATGGCCTGGTACGTGCTGGACCCGGAAACAGGCTATCGTCCGGCGGCGTCGGGCAGCGTGACACACGAGCAGAACCGCGGTTACAACTTCGTGATGCTGAACGGCTCGGAGGCGCATTCGATTTCCAGCGACGACTACTTTCTGGCGGGCGACCAGTATCCCAACCAGACCGTGAAGCTGAGGGACCGGGAGACCGGCGAGGTCAGGATGATTGAAACGCCCCACGGCATCTACCCTGTCCTGAAGGCCTATTATTACTACTGCCCGGACGTGTTCGAGGCCCCCGAAGACTGGCGGATGACGGTTATCAGCGACGTGTCCGATACGTTCGACGGGCGCGCCAGGGGCACGACCGATCATCAGGACCTGATGATGGATATGCCGGGGCGTGTACACCTGACGTACTACGAAAACCGGCAGCCGGCCACCACGGTCTGGGCAGGGCGGGGGCAGGACCCGGGAAACAGCCGGCTCTACCACGCGGTCGGCGAACCGGGCGGGCCGTTCGAACACTTCTGTATGGGCAACTTCAACGGAGGGCGGATCTACCAGGCGCCGGACGGCCGGTTCCACTACTTCCTGACGCGAGGGGGCAGAGGCAACGCGGAGGGGGTCTGGTACGCAACGGGCGAAGACGGTCGGTGGGACCGGATCAGCGAACCGGTTCAGCTGGAAATGCCATCCCGGCTGTGGCACTTTTTTACCAACACAATGCGTGCCGGCGGAACCCATGCGCCCTTTATAGACTGCTACTGGACGGGGCCTATCGAGCAGAACAGCAACGAAGTGTTCTACGGACGATTGACACCGTGCACTTAAGAAGCCTGCAGCGGATTCCGGGATCGGACGCCTGACGCGACCGCCGCATCGGTCAGTTCCTTCGGAGTCGGGACAGTTCCGCGCGGGCGACTTCGTCCGACGGGTCCAGCGCCAGGACGCGCTTCAGCGCCCGCCGCGCCGCATCCAGTCGTCCCGCCCGTTCATAGAGTGCGGCGGCCCGGCCGAACGCGGCGGCGGCATCCCTGTTCCGCCCCCGGGAAGCGTAGACCCGACCGAGGCGATCGTGCAGTTCGGGGTTTTCGGGATGGCGCAGGGCCGCCCGCTCCAGTACGTCCAGCGTGTGCGCTTCCCGGGACAGCCGCTCGAATTCCGCCAGTTCCCGTTTCCCTTCCTCGTGACGTCCCTGAAGCATGAATGCGCGCCCCAGGCAGTAGCGGGCGCGTGCGTGATCCGGGTCCAGCGCGATCGCCCGCCGGAATGCCGCTTCCGCTTCGGTAAGCCTGCCCATCCTCAGCAGAACGTCACCCATCCCGAACCAGGCGCCCGCGTGTGACGGCGCGTACCGGACGGCCTCACGGTACGAATCGACGGCTCTCCTGTCCTCCCCGAGAGCGGCGTATGCCTCGGCAAGGGCCGATCGCGCATCTGCGAAGTCGCCCGCCAGCCGGATTGCCCGCTTGAACGCCGGAACGGCCTCAGCGGTCCGACCCAGAACCATCAGCGAACGGCCGAGCAGGAAGGGAGCCTCGGGTTTCGACGGGTCCGCTCTTTCCGCCTTCCGGAAGGCGTCGGCGGCACGGGAAGCGTTGTCATTGGCGGCTTCAATGTCCCCCACCCCGAGCCACGCGGCCGCCGAGGCGGGGTCGAGAACCGCAGCACGGTCGTACGCCTCCAGCGCTTTGCCCAGGTCGCGCCGGCGTTTGTAGTGAGCTGCCAGTTCCAGCCAGGCCGGCAGCAGGTCGGGTTTCAGGACGACGGCCCGCTTCAGGGCCGATTCGCCATCCGTGCCGTTGCCGAGCTTTAATTCGACCGCGCCCAGCCGGTATTGAAGCTCTGCGCTGCGGGGCGCCAGTGTCACAGCTCGCCTGAATGCGGCCGCCGCCTCAGCGAGGTCGTTTCGCTCAACCGCGAGAATGCCGAGGGCCCGGTGCGCGTCCGGCAGGTCCGGAGCAAGGTCCGCCGCGCGACGGTATGCGCGTCCCGCATCCTGAAGCCGCCCCATACGCTGGTAGACGGCGCCGAGCACCACGTGGGTGTGCCGGTAATCCGGCTCCAGACGGGCCGCGCGTTCCAGCATTTCCGCGGCCGCTTCCAGCCGGCCCATCTGCGCGCGAAGGATGCCGAAATTGTGCCAGACCTCAGCAGACCGGGGCGCCAGTTCCGCCGCGCGCGCCATTTCGCGAGACGCGTCTTCCAGCCTTCCCGCACCGGCGAGTTCCAGCCCGGCCTCCAGCGCCCGCCGCGCGGCCGACGACATTCCTGTTGCCGCGCCTGTCGCGTCCGGGAACAGCGTTGCGGCGAAGACGATCGCAAGAAACAGAGGCGCCCTTAGAACGTGCCCGTCAACCCGCTCCATGAGATCCGTCCTCTTCCACTTTTGACGACTTGGGACCTGCTTCGTGTTCTGACGCAGCAAAAGATACGTCAGGACCTCGAACAGGCACAGACAAAAACCATACCCGCATCGAGGGCCTATTGCCTCCTTGCATCTTATCAGCAGTATGCTTGAGTCCACGCGATAACTGATATGACATCCCTGGCACCAGGGCGATCCTGCCCTGTATCAGTCCCTGATTTGCAAGTATCCGGAGCGAGGGCATCCCTGCCCTCGAACTTCCAGCAACCGACCGAATCTCCATATCAAGGGCCTATGGCTTCCCTTCCATCCGCAACCACATCTGGAATTATAGCTCATAGGCCTCGCGAATTCGCCGTCGAGGGCAGGGATGCCCTCGCTCCCGGGAAAGGCAATCGCGACTTCCTGATGACCTACCGCGGGTGTGTCGTTTTTTGTTCCACCGGTCACTTTGTCCCGGTCAGCTGCCAATGCAGATCTTCGTTCAGTTAAATTAATCCGAACTATAATAAGCAGTCGATTTTCTCTTTGTTTTATGTTAATCCCGGCTTATATTCAGTATCGGTGAGATGCTTCAGGGATGGCCGGCGAGGGATTCCTGAGGCGCCTTGCCGATTGACGGAATCCATCCTTACATGCAAGTAAACAGGTCAACATACGGCCGTAGTTCGAAAGGAGGTCCGAAGTTATGAAGGCAACGGACATTCTCAGATTGGCGCTCGTCCCGGTACTGGGCGCGTTTATTCTGTTCGGACTCGGCATCACGTCCGCCACGCATGCTCAGGAGATGCGCTACGCGCTTGGCGTCCACGGATCCATGCTGAGGCCCGCCGGGCCGCTCAAGGGCTGGTACAATATTTCGCCGGCGTTTGTCGGGCAGTTGACGTACCAGGTGTCCGACAGAACGATGACGGAAGTGGAATTGACATACTCGCCGCTGACGGACGCCGGTCTGTCCGACCGGCAGTTCACCTGGCACAACGGTCTCGGGGCCGCGAACGGATCCAGGATAAAGAGTCCCGGCGCCGAGGCAAATATGTGGATCGGCGGCATCGTGGTCAACGGATTGCGCAGTCTCAAGCCCGACCAAGTCGGGCAGAGCGTTCCGTACATTGCGGCCGGCATCGGGTTTTTAAGGTATACCCACGAGGTATCGGGTCTGATCTGGCCGGGGCAGGTGGGTGAACAGATCCGGACGGATGCACAGGGCATGGTGGAAACCACGGTGGACGAGGACGTTGCGCTGTCCATCAACACCGGGCTGGGCTTCTACCGGCGCACGTCCGATCAGTTTCTCGTGGATTTCAGGGTCCGCTGGAACGTATCCATGGGCGAATTGAGGCCCTACGAAGACTGGGAACTGAAGAAGACGTTTCCGATTTTCAGTTTCAACCTGATGGTCGGCGTCAAGTACTTCATGCGATAAATGAGCGCCCGGACCGCAGCGTTTGTGCTCATACTCGTATTCCTGGTCCGCCCGGAAACCGAGGCGCGGCCCAAAAGGGTTTTTCAGGTCCCCAACGCCAACGCGGCCCGGTGCCGCACCTGCCACGTCGACAGGGGCAGGACAACGACAAGGCTGGACATCCCGCTATCCGAGTTGACGCATGAAGCCGTAGACGAAGGCGACGCGATCTGCGCCAGTTGCCACACGTACACGGGCGGCGGGGGCCCTCTGAACGCCTTCGGTGTGACGATAAAGAGCGGGTTTCTGTCCCAGGCCGGGTATTCCGGAAACGTGGTGTGGGGGCCAAGCCTGGCGTTGCTCGACTCCGACAGGGACGGATTCACGAACGGCATGGAACTCGGCGATCCGACAGGCGCATGGCGGGTCGGCGACCCGGCGCCGGGACGGATCCTGTCGTTGAGCAATCCCGGAGTCTTCAGCAGCATTCCCGTGACTTCGCGTCACCGGTCGGACTTCAACGCGGACGGGAAGGTCGACTATTCAGACTTCGAGAGTTTCGCAGCGGCATTCGGAAGGAGCCGGGGCGACCCGGAATTCAATCCGGTTTTCGACCTGAACGGAGACGACACCATCAACTTCCTGGACTTTGTCAGCTTCGCGGGGGACTTCGGCGCGGGCGAATGAACCCCTCTCCGGAGCTCCGCTTAAGACTGTTTGAATCCACTTCAACCGGTTTGTCAACAGGGAGCACCGCCTATGGAGAGGATCGCAAGGCAAGGAGAGTACGACGGTCGGATCTTACACGGATCTATCAGCTAAGGAGTTGGCGTATGAGGCGTGGATTTTTGGTTTTGGGCATCATTACGGCGCTATGCCTGCTGGCGGAGCCGGCGCAGTCCCAGACCTTCTACGGCAAGATTACCGGACAGGTGACCGACGCGGACGGCGAGACCCTGCCCGGAGCCAACGTCGTGGTGGAAGGGACGCGCTTCGGAGCGACGTCCGACAGCGAAGGGTATTACGTCATTATCGGTGTCGAGCCCGGGCTATACACCCTGAAGGCATCGATTGTCGGTTACGAGGCGGTGATTCGGGAACGGGTCAAGGTGGCCGCGGGCCTGACGACGGTGTCCGATTTCACGCTCCGGGAATCGGCGCTGGAGGCCGCGGAAATCGTGGTGAGGGCCGAGCGGCCCCTGGTGGAGGTGGACCGGACGTCCAGCGAGGCGAAGATATCCTCGCAGGAGATCGAACAGGTCCCCATCATCAGAGGCGTCAGGGAGCACCTTCAGTACGCCGTGGGTACGAACGTGAACGACAGTCCCGGCAACGGCGTGCGCATCCGGCATATGAGCTATTATTCGATGCGCGCGGCGCAGACCTGGACCTTCGACGGCATCGAGTTGATGAACCTGGACACCTCGCAGCAGACGGGTGTCCGGCAATACACGAACCTGCCGGTAACCGCCGTCGGGGAGATGGGGCTGGTCAGGGGCGGGGCGGACGCCTCACAGGCCTCGTCGCCCGCTGGCGTGGTGAACATCATCAGCAGGGAGGGTACGCGGATTTACCGCGGCGGCCTCGACCTCCGGGTGGAATTGCCCGGCAAGCGGCACCGCGGCGCCAACATATACGACGCCACGCCGGGGCAGCGCGGCGGGGCGAACGGGTACTGGCGCGACAGGCTGCAGTGGAACAACCCCGAATGGGTGAACGAACAGGATCCGGAAACCGGACAGCAGATCCACGTCAAGCAGGACTACGAGAGTTCGGTCGGACATTTCGTGGAGGGATGGGTCAGCGGTCCTCTGGGCGAGAACGCCACGTTCGTGGTGAGCGGCAAAACCAGCCGCGCCAAGATCAATCTGCCCGCGCCCACGCTGACGGGGCTGCGGCAGCACAGCATCTTCGGGAAAATCAGCTTCACCCCGTCGCCGAACCTCAAGGTCAAGGTGGGCTTCAATCAGTCCAACGAGCCCACGTTCTTCGGCGACGCCAACCGTTCGGTGGGGGGCAACCTCTTCCTCATCAACGGCACGACCGGTTACCAGCAGAACCGGGTCAACCGGATCTTCTACGTAACGGGCACCCAGAGCATCAACCCCCGGATGTTCCACGAATTCCAGGTGGGGTACTACGGTACGAAGACGGACCCGGGTGAAGACGTGGACGCCACGACAACCTCATGGCGAAGAGACAAGCTGGGCCAATTCAATATAGATCGGGAGCGAAGGCGCATCGTCGTGGAAGACAACAACAGGTACAGCTTGCGGTACGACTTCACCGGTCAGCTCACCCGGCGGAATCTCTTCAAGGCCGGTTTCGTGTTTCAGAACATGAGCAATCTCAACTGGGACTACAACCGGTCCAGCGCGACCAACGCCACGCTCAAGATCATGGCCGGCAACAGCGAGCCCGGCAAGCGGTATACGGTGAACCGGCTGGCCGCGTACGTGGACGAAAAGCTGGAGTTCCAGGGCCTCGTGCTGCACGCAGGCCTTCGCTTCGACAGCTTCTGGGGCGGGCCCGAGCGGACTCTGTCCGGCTTTATGAAGGCACTGCCGGGCTGGAGGACCTACAAGGCCTGGCGCACGGGGCGGGTGCCGCTGGCGAAGACGCGGCCGATGACGAGCCTGTCGCCGCGGATCGGTCTGTCACATCCAATTACCGAACGGTCCACCGTTCGGTACTCATACGGCGTGTACTACAAACCTCCGCAATTCTCCCTGCTGTGGCTGGAGCCCTGGACCACGTCCGACGCCCAGAACCACCCCGAACTGGACGACGTCTGGTTCGATCTGAACTGGATCGGGGGCGGGCAGTGGCGCCTCGACGGCGGCTATCAGAACCCGGGGGGGTTGCCGAGTACCGCCGAGTTCGAGGTGACCGGGGAGTGGAACTTCGTCAGCGACTTCGTGATGGAGCTTTCCACCTACTACCGCCGGACCGAACGGGTTGGTTCGGGCGGGGTGCATCGGTTCTCGGATCCGGTGCAGACCCTGACCTACGTGGGTCACCGCGGTCCCAACGCCCGCCTGGAAACCAAGGGTATCGAGATGGGTTTCACGAAGGCATTTTCCAACAACTTCTCATTCCGGGTGGGCCTGGACGTGAGTTGGGTGCTCTTCAACTGGTCGGGCGGTTCACAGCTTCAGGTTACGACGTTTCCGGACTCCAACTTCATTGCCAGTTCGAAATACTTCACGGTCGATGCGAATGACGAAATTGTTCGTCTGACCGACGATGAAATCCGGACGATCGGCCACAGGGCGAACGAGGCGATCCGCAAGAAACAGGCGGACGGGACGACTTTCGTCGGGGGGTGGGGCACGAACCGGCTCGATGCGATACGTCCCTGGAGCGAATATCCCGGCCTGAGCGAATCAGAGAAGCAGGAAATGCAGAACCTCTGGTTCGAGGACGTCTGGCGCCAGGTGGACGCGTTCCGGGGGCAGCCGCCCACCACGAATGCCTCCTTCCAGTTCCTCTGGTCCACGCCGATGGACTGGGGGCCGGGCGAAGAAATCGGCGGCGCCAAAATCCTGGGCGGCATCCAGGCCAACGTGGTCTGGCGGCTGGACAACGGGCGGCAGTTCCAGATCACGCTTCCCGGGACGAGCGTGCAGACCGTCCGCAACCGTCCGATTTTCGTCCGGACCGACCTCAACTTCCAGAAGTCGTTCAGGATCGGGGAAACCACCCCCACGTTGTACGCGGAGGTGTTCAACCTGTTCAATACCTTCTACGACGGCTCCTCCGGCTCCAACTATGTGCGCTGGGGCCTGAAGAAGCCCACGCCGAACGACACCAATTACCTGAAGTACGGCGACTCGAATTTCAGGCGCGGCGGAACGCCGAGGTACGTGAATGCGGGCGTGCGGATCGGTTTCTAGGTATGTATCTGACGCCGGGGCGGCGCGGCTGCCCCGGCGCAAACAGGCGGGGAGAAAATCAATGAGACGCATAACCATCATTACAGGCGCACTCCTGATCGCAGGCGCGTTCTGGCGTCCGGCCGAGGCCCAGCGGGCGACCATCTCCAACCTGGCCGGTGAATCGCTAACGCCCCGGCACCTCGCGCGCGGCACCCTCTGGCACAGCTTTCTCAGCACGGGCGCCGAAGGGGCTCGGCCGGTGGAAGGGAACTATGCCGGCCTCTATCTGGATCTGGCCTATCCGGGGTTCGCGCTGATCAGCTGGGGCGGCGGCGGAACGAACGACTTTTCCGCCTACTACGGGGAACAGCGCAGCGCCGGGAGCATGCACGTGGATCTGACGTCGCACAACGGCCGCGGCCACGGATGGTGGATCGCCACCAGAGTGAACGGCGAGGCCGCGGTGAGCTGGGCCAACCCCCTCATATCGGCGATGGAAGAAAGCGAAGACGTCGTGGCGATGGCGGTGGATCCCAGCGTGGACTTCAGGGGCAAGTACGCGGGGCTGGGCAGCGACGTGGTCAGCCCCAATTCGGGGCGATCGATGGCCAACTGGTGGCCCGGCACCGGGGTGGAGTTGGATGCGCTGGAACCCAGGGAAATCCTGAATTACCGCATCGGCCAGTACAACGACGTTTCCACCGACAATTTTCCTGAAGACATCGTTCTGAGCAAGTGGACCACCGGGCTGGGCATTACGGGTGAGAAGGCGGCCTTTGCGTGGAACCACCCGGACTACGACGATTTCGTGATCACCGAGTGGGTATTCGAGAACACCGGGGATACCGACGGCGATCGCGCGGCCGACCTCGCCGGCGGCGGGCACAATCTCACGAACGTCTATTTTTCCTTCCATCACCGGTTCCTGCCGTCATCCGCGGGCGTCTCCCGGGTCAGTTACAGGGCGTACTATTCCGACTACGGCACGGGAGACGGGTGCAGCAGCAATTTCGGACCCCTGGACAATTCCCAGGACGACAAGATCAAGTATACGGAGGCGCCCAATTACGACGGTCCGGCATCCGCGCGCGGCCTCCGGCTGACGTACCAGTACGACTGGGACAACTTCTGCCTGACAGGGCCGCTGGCGGACGATATCGGCGATCCGTACCGCTCCGAACACAGGTGCGCGCAGTGCACGTTCCCAAGTCTTATCGGCGTCGGGGACATCACGTCCCCGGCATGGATCGGCAAGGCCCCGATCGACGTGGATCCCACGGACGGGTTCGTGGGCGATCCGGAGACCTACGAGGCGCCGAAGGTTCCTGAGCAGCCGTTCTCGTACAACTTCTTCCATTTTCTGTACCGGTATCCGTCCAGCGCGGCGGCCGCCGTCGGGTTACTCACGGACGAACCGAACCCGAATGAGATGAACCACGAGACGCTCTACCAGATGCTGATCAGCACGCCGGAACCGTCCTATTTCAACGAACCGCTTCTGGAACGCCCGAGCAGGGGTTCGGGAAATCCCAACCTGGGCGTGCCGCTGCTCCCGATTCCGGCGGTTCCGTCAGGTCCAATGCCGTATATGCCCATCCCCACCTGGGAGTGGGAGGGGCGGCACGGCATCGCCGCGGGCTACACCCCGTTGGAGACATACGGCCCCTATGACCTGGTGCCCGGCCAGAAGGTGAAGTTCGTGTTTGCCTACGTGGCGGCCGCACCGGTTACGGAGAACTTCCGGGCTTACCAGAAGTCGGGAGACACCAGCGAACTCAAGAAGGAAGAGAACGGCGCCGCGTTCACCAATCTGCTCAACCACCTCAATAAAGCCAAGGAGGCCTATGCGCTGGGTTACGACCTGCCCAACCAGCCTCCCGACGTGGACGCGACGGTGTCCTCGTCCGAGAACGCCCGCAACCTGATTACCTGGAAGGGCGACCCGGAGAAGTCGATCAATCCGGATACCGGGCAATCCGACGTGGCGGGCTACCGCGTCTACCAGTCCGAGACCCAGCCGGGCCTCTGGAAGATGATCCAGGACGTACCGGCGAACGGCTCCGCGGAATACGCGTACGAAGACACGGAGTCGCTCGCGGGATTCCAGTATTACTATGCCGTGCGCTCCTACCAGGGCAGCGCCAATTCCGGATTCGCCAGCCGGGTTACGGGCGCCACGGTGGAGGGCGGTGTCCGGGCCTACGAATCCGGAATCGGAGACGTTTCCACGTACTATCTGCCCCCCTCGGGAGCGGCGCCCGACAGCCCCGTGCAGGTGCCCACGGCCAGCGCGGACCGGCTGGAAAAGGATATCCTCATTGTGCCGAATCCGTACATCCCCGAGTCGCCGCACACCTACGAGGGCTCAACCAAGATCCGCATCCTGAATGTCCCCAGGAAGGCCAAGATCAGGATCTTCTCGGTAGCCGGCGACCTGGTGGGCGAAGTCGACCACGATTCGCAGACAGAGGGCGAAGCAGCCTTCTTCCAGTTCAACAGAACGCACATCACGCAGTTGACCTTCGGCGTGTACTTCGTCACCGTCGAGTCCCTGGTGTCGGAATCCCAGGGACAGGTGAAGGGCGCCAAGCTGGTCATCATTCGCTAAGGAGGTCGCCATGAGGCGCATATATCGGATCGGCTTTGCGGCACTTGTCGGCGTCCTCTTGCTGGGCGCCCCGGCGTTGGCCGACATCTCCAACCAGACCCCGGTGGGCGAGACCTACGCGGCCTTCCTGGAAATTTCCCAGAGCGCGCGCGCCGCCGGGATGGGCGACGCGTACGTGGCCGTGGCGGACGACATCAATTCCGTGTTCTGGAATCCCGCAGGGCTCACGGCCATGACGCCGAATCGGCTCCAGTTCGCATTCACGAACACCAGGTGGCTCCTGGAGTCCCAGTTGAACTCCGCGGCGATCGGCGTCAATACGGACTACGGCGCCCTCGCCCTGAGTCTGGTGGCGTTCAATACGGGCGATATCGAAGAAACCACCATTTTCAATCCGGAGGGAACCGGCCGGATCCTGGACACCGGAAGCTGGGCGGTGGGCGGGGTCTATGCCAGGCAGTTTACCGAGCGCTTCTCGGTGGGATTCCAGGCGCGGGTGATCGAGGAAAAGCTCGACACGGGTTACGATTACCGCGTTTTCGACCTGGCGGTCGGCACGTTCTACCATACCGGATACCGGAGCCTGCGCATCGGCATGTCGCTGCGCAACTTCGGGAAGGACCTCGTACTCCTCACGGACGAAGCCATCAAGGGCAAGATGCCGGTTTTCTTCAGCATGGCAACCGCGGCTGAGGTCTACGGGGAACGCGGGGAAGACGTCTCGCTGACCGGCGCGGTCGAGGCGCTCTACAGCGTCAGCGTCGAACGGCGGATGCACGTGGGCGCCGAACTCTGGCTGCGGAACATCGTCGCGCTTCGGGCCGGTTACAAGCTGGGTTACGACGCGCAGGACGTTACCGCCGGGGCGGGCGTCCGGATTCAGCGCGGCATTCATCACGTGCAGGCGGATATCGCCTACGTGAAGTTCGACAATTTCCCCGACAACGGCGGGACCCTGCGGTTCTCGGTGACCGGATCGTTCTGATCGCGGGGAAGCGCAACTGAAGTGAACCCGATAGGCGGCTTCTGAAAGCGAGAGGGCCGCCTATCTGTTTATGCGGGAGATGTCGGCAGATGGAACGTCCTCGGTGGTCGCGTATGCGCGCACTGCCGGTTGGCGTGCTGATCGCCGCCGCCGGTTTCTGGCCGGATCACGCGCCGGCTGCCGGAATGACGTTGTCGGAGCTGGATGCCGTTTACGCACGCGGCTTGAAAGCCGGCGACGTTCCGACGGTCGTTGCGGCGGCAAAAATGTTGGCGCGATCGGTCGACGATCATCCCGACCATGCCGGACTCGTCCTGAACCGGGTGGGCATGCTGTATCTGCGGGTGGGAAGGGCTCGCGACGCGCGGTCGGCATTTGAGCGCGCTGTGGGATTCGATCCCGCGCTGGCCACGGCGCACTGCGGGCTGGGAAGGGTGGCTCTCGAACTCGAAGGGGACGCGGCGGGCGCGCTGCCGCATCTGGAAGCGGCGTTGAGGGCCGATTCCACGTATACCTGGACGCACACGTACCTGGCGCGGGCTCTTGCCCAGGTCGGGCGCCGGCGTCTGACGGTCGGCGCCGTGGACAGTGCGCGCTCTGCATTCGTTCGCGCAATTGAATTCAATCCGAATCTGACTGATGCGCATTCCGGACTGGGGAGGCTGGCGCTCGAACATGAGGCAGACCCGGCACGGGCGCTGACGCATCTGGAAGCCGCAATTGGCGCCGATTCGACCCATGCCGAATCGCACTATCTGCTTGCCAGGGCCTACCAGGAAACCGGGCGCCCCGGTGTAAGGCAGGCTGCGGACCGGGCGCTCGAGTTCGACTCACGGATCGCGCCCGCCCACCTGCTGCTGGCTGAATTGCACCGCGAGGAGGGCAACCTTCATGGCGCGATGGTCTACTTCGAAAAATACCTGGAACTGAAGCCGGCGGACCAGGCGGCGGCGCTGGCATTTGCCAATGAGTTGCTGGAAGAAGAGAAATTCGAGGAAGTCGAGACCCTTACCACACTGATGACCAACGACCTCGCGCTGCCGCTGCTGGCGCAGGCGCTGATGGCGCGGGGCGACTTCGAGGGAGCGCTTCGTGCGTTCAAGATCTATATCGAAAGCCTGGACCCCGAAGAGCAGGCGCTTTACCGGGACGTGTCGCTGGTCGGGCTGCCTCATGAGATCGAAGCCTGGCGCGCCACCCCTCCGGAGAAGCGTGCGGCGTTCCTGCAGCGGTTCTGGCTCCGTCACGACCCGTTCAAAGCCTCCCGTGGCGCCATGCGTCGCGCCGAGCACCACCGGCGGGTCTGGTACGCCCGAACGAAGTATGGAACGTTGAAGTGGCCCTGGGACCGACGCGGCGAGGTTTATATCCGCTACGGCGCGCCGGACTACCGCTCCTCCTCGATCCAGCCGAATCCGAAGGTGCCTCCGGCGGTCGAACGCGTACAGGACAATATCGCCTACCAGCTGTACGGCGCGCAGGGGCTGGGCATCAGCTTCGTGGGGCCTGTCTTTCCCATCCGAACCGATCTGGGTTCCTTTCTGGAGCCCAGCGAGGACATTCGGCGCGACCTGCAGGCTGCTGTAATCGAGGAGCTCGATCTGGCCGTGTTTGCGCCCGATCAGGCCGAACCGGGCGCCGAGGGCAATCCCGCCGCGTCACCGCAGCAACTGATCGATCTCGAAGACTCTCCCATAGAGGCCGGAATCGACCTGGACCCCGAATTCGCGATCGGGCTGAGCGGATGGAAGCCGGTAACGACGGGGCACAACTGGGCGTCGGTGCCCTGGGAGGTCTGGGTCTATGCGGGCGTGGGAAAGGGGCTGGAAGTCGCCTTCACGGATGAACAGAACTCCGGCGTATACGACTATGCGCCGGTCCCCGGCGTAAGCAGCCAGGATCTCAAGAACCTGGATGAAGACCCCCACGTGGGACAGATGGCCTATGTGCGGCTCATGCAGCGGCTGACGGAACTGGCGCCTTCAACCCGTGTTGCGTCCGTGTCGCGGGAAGAGCCGGAGTACTACAGCGTGTCGGGTTTCGAGGCGCTCGATTTCAGCTACGACGTGGTCACTTTCCGGGGAAAAAACGGCGGAACGGAGATCCAGGTCAACGTGGGCATCCCCATTGAGCACGTCGCACTGCCCGGGGATTCGGAAGACGACGTGATGGTGAATCGGCGCGTCGCGCTGATGGACGTCCGGTACACGAAGGTGCTGGCGCTGCAGCAGGACCTGGAGGTGCCGGTTTCGGGGCGGCGGCGCGACAGGGCGCTTCTGGATCGGGTGGATCTCCTGGATGTGCTGCCGGGGGACTACGAACTGGCACTGCAGGTGCAGCGGCACAACACGAAACGGCTGCAGGCGTATTCGCAGAAGCTCTCCGTGGAAGATTACTCCGGAGAGGATCTGAAGCTGAGCGATCTGTTCGTGGCGCGGCAGGTGACGGCCGTGATGCCCGGGTCCGACCCGAAGTTCGTCCGCGGCAAATGGAACGTCACGCCGCTGCCCTCGCATGTTTTCGACGCGGGGCAGCACGTGTTCGTCTTCTTCGAAATCTACAATCTCACGCCGGACGAATTCGGGGCGACGCGCTACGAGGTGGTTTATGAGGTCTACAGCACCGACGAGAGCGGCACCAGCCTCTCGCGACTCTCGACAAGAGTTCTGGGGCGGTCGGAATCGGCGGTGACCGTACGCTACGAACAGACCGGAACCGAGGCGTCGGTCTCAGACTACGTGGCGCTGGACATCGGAGAGACCGCCGCCGGGCGCCGCAGGGTCAGGATGACCGTAAAGGACATGAACAGCGGGCAGCGGGCAACCAAGGAAGGCCGCTTCTGGGTCAGGGAAGCAACGCAGTAAATAAAAAAACGTCCGAAGTAACCGAATGACAGGACACAACGTAGGAAGACGGCGAGATGGCGGAAGACGTGATGAAAATGTTCGGCGAGGACGTCGTCTTGTGCGACGGCGGCATGATTCTGGAAGCCAGGTGGCGCGGATACGACACGCCGGCGGCGATTTTGGAACATCCAGACGCCATCCGGCAGATCCATCGGGATTTCCTGAACGCCGGTTCACAGGTACTCGAAGCGGTGACCTGGTTTACGTCGCGATCCCAGCTGGATCGTCATTTCGGATGGGGCGGCCGGCTGGACGAAGTGAACCGGATTGGCGTGCAGCTTGCGAAAGAAGCGTCTTCCGGGACGGCGCCGGTGGGCGGATGCCTGGTCTCCACGCGGACCGGGTCGTGGGAGGGCGATCCGATATTCGATCCGGAAGACCCCTCTTCCAGGGACCGGGCGAAGGCGGAATGGAACGAACAGATCGCCGTTCTGGTGGACGCCGGTGCGGATTTCCTCATTCCGGAGACGTTTCATCGCCTCGACGAGGTGCTTGTCTGCCTCGAGTGCTGCAAGAAAACGAGCGTTCCGACCATGGTATTCATGGGGATAAGCCGGACGACGGAGGACGGCGCCACGGCTGGCGAGTGCGCCCGCGTTCTCGCGGGAGAGGGGGCCGATGTGGTGGGTCTGGTATGCAACGGGACGCCAGAGGGGATGTTGAATCTCGTCACCGAGATGCGTCATGCGGTGGATGTGCCCGTTGCCTGGCAGCCTAACGGATTCGGACCGGGCGGAAAGGATACGCGTGTATCCCTGGACGTGATGGCCGGCTTCGCGGTAAAGGCGAAGGCGGAGGGGATCAATCTCATCGGCGCATGCTGCGGGGCGGGCCCGAACACGATCAGGGCGATGGCGCGGGCATTGGGACGCGCGCCCGATGCCGTTTGAGCCGGTTTTTCGGAATGGTCTCCTATCGTTGACGGATGGTCGCCGCGCGCCATGAACGCGTGTTGATCCCATGCACGCCGGCCTTGCAGGCAGCGTGGAGTGTACGATGCCACAACGGCTGCCTCCCAGACCCTGGATTACCGGAAAAATAATCCGGACCAGGCGTCCCGAAGCGGACTTGAAGGCGCAGTACCGGAAGGTCTTCCCCCTGTGCATCGGGATCTCGCTCGCCCTGCACGCGGCCGTTGCGTTCACTTTCCCGTCCTTCAGGCTCCGCACCCAAACTTCCGCAAGACATCCGATTCTCATCCAGTTAACAGAGGTGCCGGAGACCAGACAGGGCATAAAGCTGCCGATTCCGGTACGGCCGACCGTGCCCCTCGAAACGGATAGCCGCGACCTGCTGCCCGAGGAGATATCCGTTGACGCGACCGCCGAACTCGAATTCGACGCGGTGTCCATACGTCTCTCAGTGCCGTCGGATACGCTCTTTTCGGCACCCGGCACGGACGAGGAGGTGGATGGCGAAGTCGTCCTCCCCGCCCGCCTTGTGGAACGGAAGCCGCGGCTCCTCGAACAGGTGGAACCTGCGTACCCGGACGAAGCGCGGCAGGCCGGCCTGGAGGGCGTCGTCCTGATGGAATTTACCGTTGGAAGGGACGGCCGGGTCAAAGACAGCGTTGTCCTCAAGGGGCACGAGTTGTTTCACCGTGCATCGCTGGACGCCCTCTCGGGTTTCCGGTATCTCCCCGGGTACCAGAACCAGGAGGCCGTTGAAGTGCGGATGTTCATCTACATTCGTTTTCAACTCGACTGAAGTCTGCACATCAATACCGGAGGGGCGTGCATGGACGAAATTCGCATTGGGATCGCGGGACTCGGCAACCGCGGCCTTCACTGGATCCGGCTGCTGCAGAGTATCCCGGGCTTCCGCATTACGGCCGTCTACGACTGGATCGAACCGCTTCAGGAACGGGCCCTCGCCGAAATTTCGTATCGCGACGACGTGGCGGCATTCGCCGACTACGGGGATTTCCTTTCATACGGCGGAATGGACGCGGTGGGCCTCGTGGTGAGGCAGCGTGAGGTCGGGCGGATGGCGGCGGAAGCGCTGGAAGCGGGCATGCACGTGAACAGCGAGGTGCCGGGGGCGTACAGGATGGAGGAGTGCTGGCGCATCGTTACGAACGTGGAACGGACCGGGCTGGTCTACAGCCTGGCGGAGCAGACGCGGTTCTGGGGGTTCGTGGACGGGTGGAAACGCCTTGTGGACGATGGGCGCCTGGGCAGGATCACCTATGCCGAGGGTCAGTACGTGGGGTATTACGGTACGCACCAGTTCTTTCAGGACTACAGTACAGGGGAACAATATGCGATAGAGGAGTTGCCGGACCATCCCGAGGCCAGACCCACGTTTCCCCACGATACCCCGCCGATTATCGCTTCCTCCTACGATCTGAGCATCCTGCTGAAGATCCTCGACGACCGGGTGACGGAAGTGACGGCGATGAGCACGAAGAGACCAAGCTATGCGCATCCTCAAATTCAAAAGCCGGATGTACAGGTGGCGCTGATGAAGACCGAAAAGGATACATTGATTCGCATGCTGGACGGCCACACGCAGCCGCGCCCGCACGGAGACCACCACTGGTGGCAGATGATTGGCACAAAGGGCAGCCTGGAGTGGCGGCGGTCACGCCGTGAGATGCCGAAAGTCTGGTTCGCGGACGCGCAGATGAACGACTGGACGGAGGTGGATTGGGGATTCGAACGTACCGACGCGCCGCCTGAGGCGCGCGGCAGCGGCCACGGCGACGCGGATTCCTATGTGCACATGCACTTTCGCGACGCGGTTCTCGAGGGGAAGCCGCTGGAATTCGACGTGTACCGGGCCATGGATACGGTTGCCGCGGCAGTACGGGCCATAGACTCGATCGAGGAGGGAAGCCGGCTGATGCGGGTTCCCGACTTTCGCCCGAACCGGGACCGGGCGGAAGGCGAGCTTCCGGCGGACCCGGGCGGCGTGGGGTTGCGCGGAGAGTAGACCCATGGCCATCGCCAGCACGGCGGAAACGCGGAAACAGCATCCCGTGCGCCAGGGCGTAACGACCCGCGCTGTCATATTCGGGCTCGGGCTGTCCGTAGCCGTCAATCTTCTCGCCAATACGATGCGTTACGTCCAGCACGGGTCGTACATGGCCATCAGCCTGATCCCGATGGGCGACCTTCTCCTCTTTCTGGTTTCCATCCTGATCTTCGCGGCGCTTGCCCGGTGGTTCGGCGGCCGTTTCGTGCTGGCGCCCGCGGAATGGATCACGATTTTCGGTATGGGCCTGATCAGCGCGATGGGCCCCACCTATGGGATCAGCGGGTATCTGGTGAGCCAGATGGTGGCTCCGTACTACTTCGCCACGCCCGAGAACCGGTGGTCGGAGTTTCTGCACCCGCACCTTCCCGGCTGGCTGATCTCGACGGACGAACAACGGTCCATCACCATGTTCTTCGAAGGGCTCCCGAACGGGATGTCCATTCCCTGGCACGACTGGTGGGGGCCGCTGCTCTGGTGGTTCGTCTTTATCGCCGTTCTGGGGTTCGCCTGTGTCTGCGTGTCGGTGATTCTGCATCGCCAGTGGGCGGACCACGAAAAACTGGTCTATCCCGCGCTGACGCCCGTCCTGGAGATGGCGAACCGGAGCGGGACCGGGGCGCGCGTCCTTCCGGAATTCATGAAGGGAAAGGCGTTCTGGGCGGGATTCGGACTCACGTCGGCGGTCTTCTGGCTGAATATGGTGCACTGGTTCTATCCCACCTTTCCGAAGGTGATGAACACCCGCATGAGCTATATCTGGGATCTCCTGCCCAAACAGTATCCCCCGTTCTGCATCTATCTGAGCGTCTTCGTCATCTGTTTTTCCTATTTCGCCAACCTGGAAGTACTCTTCAGCATCTGGTTCTTCGACGTCCTCTATATGATTGAAGCCGGCCTTCTGAATCGACTCGGCGTGGTGGCGACGTCCCCGCACTACGGTTCCGGCCCGTACAACCTCACGAGCTACAAGTTCCAGACGGCGGGCGCCTTCGCGGCGCTGGTTGTCTGGTGGCTCTGGATCTCCCGCGGGCACCTGCGCGAGGTCTTCCGGAAGGCATTCCGCCCCGGTGGTTCCGCCCTGGATGACAGCAGGGAGTGGATATCCTATCGTACGGCCGTTCTCGGGCTGGTCGTCTGCATCGTCTACATTGTGGCCTGGCTATCGCGGATAGGCATCGAACCGGGAATGATCCTGGTTCTGACGCCGGCCATGTTCATCGCGTACGTGGGCGTGGCGAAGGTGGTCGCCGACTCGGGGCTGGTGTACGTCGATCCTCCTGCGGTGGCCTGGGACTATGCGCTGTTTGCGCTGGGCGGTGCGCACAGGCTGAACCCGTCGACGAACGCCGCCTCCAGCCTGCTGCCGTTCACGGTCAACCACCCCAGGAGTTTCGCGTTGCCTATGATCGCGCAGGTGAACCGTCTGGGAGACTTCATACCCGAAGGCAAGCGGCGCTTTTTCTGGGGAATCTTCGGGGCGTTCATGGTCGGTACGGTGGTTTCGACGCTCCATACGGTCTGGCTGGCCTACACCATGGGCGGGTACAATTTTCAGCCGAACTGGCTGATTCTTCACGAGGGTGAATGGAACTACGGCCTGGCGGTGGACGCGTTGCGCAACCCCCGGCCGATCCTGGCGGTGGAATACTGGCTGTTTCTCGCGGGAGTCGTTATCATGACTGCCCTGAACGTCATGCGGTACCGGCTGCCCAGGTGGCGCCTGCACCCGGTAGGGTTCGCACTTTCGGGTACGATATTCGCCAGGCTGGAAAGCCTTACGCTTCTGGTCGCGTGGCTGATCAAGTTCCTCATGCTCAGGATCGGCGGCACGGCGTTTTACCGGCGTTCGCTGCCCTTTTTCATCGGGATTCTGACGGCATATATCATTGCGGTGATCGCAGGCACGGTCGTGGACGCCATCTGGTTCCCGCATTCGGGTCACAGGGTACACAGCTGGCACTAAGCGGTAAGACGTAAGCCGGGAGAGGGGGAGAAAACCGGGTAGACGGGAGACGTAAGACGGTAGAAGATATCCTCGCCGGCTAATTTATCCCTCCTTGCCTTCGGCAGGAAGAGAAGCTTCACAAGGCAGGAAATCTCTACCCTCTACCGTCTTACCTCTACCCGCATTTCTTCTCCCGTCTACCGTCTCCCCTCTCACCGAATTTAGAGACTGCAAATTAACCATCTGTGCAGATTGCCGCGAGATTATATCAGGAAAGGAGTCATTTTATGCCGGAGTCCATTCTTAAGGAGCTTGAGAAAGGATTCGTGCTGGCCGACGGGGGAAACGTGGAGGAGTTGCGCCTCCGGGGATATTCGGCGCGGTCGGCGCTCGAGCACTTCCCGGATGCCGCGCGCCTGGTTCACCAGGATTTTTTCAGGGCCGGGGCCGGCGTTATCAGAGCCCTGACGGGTCGGTGCACCCGAACCGGGCTCGGCGCAGGGGAGAACGGAAATGCGGCCGACCGGATCGACGAAATGAACCGGACGGCCGTTGCGCTGGCGAAGGGTGCGGCAGGAGGGGAGGCGCTCGTGGCTGGAACACTGGCGCCAACGGGGGCCTTTCAGGCTGATGACGCGGGTTCCGCGGACCGCGCCCGGACGGAGTGGGAGGAACAGGCCGGCATATTGGCGGACGCGGGCGTGGATCTGCTCGTCTGCGAGTCATTCGGCCGGCTCGACGAGGCGCAACTGGCGCTGGCGTGCTGCAAGGGCAGCGGGTTGCCGGTTGTGGTGACGGTGGACATCGCATTGCCCGAGGGAAGATTGAACAAACCGGCGCTTGGCGAGGATGAAATGACCGCCGACGGCGCCGCGCCTGCCGAGTGCGCGCGCGTTCTGGCAGGCGACGGCGCGGACGTCGTGGGTGCGGGCGGCATGCGGGAACCGGAGGACCTGTGGCCCGTGGTGCTGGAAATGCGTGACGCGGTGGACGCGCCGATCGCCTTTCTGCCGAATGGGTACCGCACGTGCCGGGGCCACTGGAAGACCATGCGGGAAGCCATGCACGTCTACGGGATTGAAATGGGGCAGTATGCGTTGAAGGCGGTCGCCCACGATATCCGCTTCGTGGGTGGATCGGACGGGGTGGTGATCCGGCTCCTGCGCTCAATGGCGCAGGCGCTGGACTGCGAGCGGAAACACATCGAACTCCGTCCGCGATAACGAGAAACGAGGGGGTTGAGGCCAGCAGTCGCCGAACTCTATATTGGAACTCGGACATGATTTTTGTAGGAGGGCCAGGATGGGCATGGACATATTGAAGATGCTGGAGGAGGGCGTCGTTCTGAGCGACGGCGGAATGATCATCGAGGCGAGGTGGCGGGGTTACGATACCCCGGCCATGATCCTTGAAGATCCTGACGCGCTGCGCCAGATCCACCAGGATTTCTTTCGGGCCGGATCCCATGTGCTGCAGGCGCAGACCTGGTGGACCAGCCGGTCGCAACTCGAACGCCGCTACGAACAGGGCGCCGGCCCGAGCGGGGAGGCCGCGCGTCTGGAGGAGATTTCCCGCACGGCAATCCGGCTGGCCATCGAGGCGTCCGGCGGCGAAGCCCTGGTCGCCGGCTGCCTGAACCAGACAGCCGCGGGGTCCTGGACGGGGCCGCACATATACCGGCCGGACAATGCGCAGGCGCGCGAGCGGGCATGCGCGGAGTGGGACGAGCACATTTCCTGGATGGTGGACGCGGGCGCCGGCCTGCTCGTGCCGGAGACGTTCGCCCGGCTGGACGAAGCCCGGCTGTGCCTGTCGCGCTGTAAGAAAACCGACGTGCCCGCGATGGTACTGATGGGCTCGAGCAGCCGGACGCACGACGGCGCCACGCCGGCGGAGTGCGCGAAGGTCCTGGCGGACGAAGGTGCGGATATCGTCGGCCTCGTCTGCTCCGGCGATTCAATGACCATGTGGCCGGGGGTCCTGGCGATGCGGGAAGCCGTGGACATCCCCATCGCATATCAGCCGCAGGGGTATCGCAATGCAGGCCCCAACAATTCAGTCATTCGCGAGTCGATGATCGTCTCGGGCAGCGAGATGGCCCAATACGCGTTGAAGGCCAGGGCCGAGGGCATCAACTTCATCGGCGCGTGCTGCGGCGCGGGCCCCTCGCACATCCGGGCGATAGCGCAGGCGCTGGGCTGCGAGCGCAATCCCGTGTGACCAGCAGGCGGATCATGTGTACGCGACCGGAGTACCAATGGTACGCCGGTGCAATCCGGAACGATCCCGGGCATCAGTTATCCTGCACGAAGCGTTGGCTGGCGGCGCGCGTCTGCAGGAATTCGACGTTCTAGGCTTCAACGGGCGAAATCGCCAACTTGAATGGAGGCATCGATGGATGAGATCAGAATAGGCGTTGCCGGGCTGGGCCACCGCGGGCTGCACTGGATCCGGCTGCTTCAGAGCGCCCCGGGTTACCGGATCACGGCCATCTACGACTGGATCGAGCCGCTCCAGGAGCGGGCGCTGGCAGAAATTGCCTATCGCGACGACGTAAAGGTATTCAGCAACTACTACGATTTTCTGGCGTACGAGGGTATAGACGCTGTGGGTCTGGTGGTGAGGCAGCTGGAGCAGGGAACCATGGCCGCCGAGGCGCTTGAGGCGGGCAAGCACGTCAACGCCGAGGTGCCCGCGGCATATACGATGGAGGAATGCTGGCGTATCGTCACGAACGTGGAGCGGACGGGGCTGGTGTACAGCCTGGCGGAGCAGACGAGGTTCTGGGGGTTCGTGGACGGGTGGAAGAAGCTGGTGGACGACGGAATGCTGGGAAAAATCACCTATGCCGAAGGTCAGTACCTGGGTTACTACGGCACCCATCAGTGGTTCCAGGATTACAATACCGGCAAGAATTACCCGGTTGAGGCGCTTGCCGACCACCCTGAGGCCGAGCCCGCCAGTCCGCAATACCTGCCGTACATCATCTCCGCTTCGTACGATCTGAGCATACTGCTGAAGATCCTGGAGGACCGCGTGATCGAGGTAACGTCGATGAGCACCAGGCCGCCCAGTTATACGACGCCGGAGATGCTCAACGCGGATATTCAGGTGGCGCTGATGAAGACGGAGAACGACACGCTGATCCGGATGCTGAACGGGTTCAACCAGCCCAGGCCGCACGGCGACCACCACTGGTGGCAGATGATCGGCACGAAGGGAAGCGTGGAGTGGCGGCGGTCCGGAAAGGAAAAGCCGAAACTGTGGCTGGCGGACACGCAGATGAACGACTGGATGGAGGTCGACTGGCAGTACCGGCGGACCGACGCGCCCCCGGAGGCGCGGGGAAGCGGCCACGGCGACGCCGACTACTACGTGCACATGTATTTCAGAGACGCCATCCTCAAGGGAGAGGCGCTCGAGTACGACGTGTACCGGGTGATGGACTCGATGGCTCCGGCGGTGCTGGCCGTGGATTCGATCGAGGAAGGGTCCAGGGTCGTCAGGGTCCCGGACTTCCGGCCCGGAGCGGATCGTCCTTCAGGAAAGATGCCGGCGGACTTGGGCGGGATCGGGGGGCGCATCCACACGACGAAGATGCCGGGGAGGCCGTGATGGCGCGTTTCGACTTCCGGGCGTTGTGGCCGGGAATCGTCGCGGCCGTTGCCTGCGCCGTCGCCGTTTCCGCCGCCGCCCAGGTCCCTCGCGAGATTCTGGCCCTCAGCCCCGATATCAGGGGATTCGGCGCCGACGCGGCCGCGAAATGGAAGTCCGTCGATCTGCGTGACGGCGAGGGCGGAACGCTCGCGGGGACCAATTCCTACGGCATAAACGCGGCCGATTTCGACCGGGACGGCGACCTGGACCTCGTCGTGGCCTTTCAATCGGGCGGGGAAAAGATCCCGGACGAGGACCGTGAGTACGGCATGGTCTACTGGCTGGAGAACCTAGCGCCTCCGCCGGATTCAGGATTGGCGTTTCGTATTCGTCCACTGGACGACCGGCAGGTCACGCCGAAAGACGCCGTTGTCGTACGCCGCACTGCCGGAGGGAACGCGGCCGTTGTGGTCCCCTGCTATCTGTCGGGCGAGACCGTGATATACGAGACTTCCGATGGGGAGAGTTGGAGAAAACTCAGTCTCAGGTCGAAAGCGCTCGAGCTTCCGGTCAGGGCCGTGGTTGCGGACGTCGACGGAGACGACCTCGACGACGTTGTGGTCACCTCCATCTCGGAGTCGGGCCACAAAGTGGGGTGGTTTCGTCAGAACAGCAGCGAATCGGAGCCCTGGGAAGAAATGCCGATTCGCGTGGACCTGCCTCCCATCATCGGCGTGGACGCGGGCGACGTGGACCTGGACGGGGATTTGGACCTTGTGTGCGCCTCCGAACACGCGTCCCGGCCGTTTCTCCTGATCAATACCGATGGAAAGGGGACCGGGTGGAAGCGGGATTCCATCCGCGTGGAATCGCCCGATTCGGTGCGGCGATGGGTCGCAGGCTTTTCCGACAAACCCCTTTCCCAGGTCCATGCGCGATTTGCGGACCTCGACGGGGACGGGGACCTGGACTGTGTCGAGACCAGTCTCAGAAACGGGTATCTGGCATGGCGGGAGCGCCTGGGACCCGGGATGGAGTGGAAATTCCATAGGATTGCCGGTGGCCTCGGCCACGCCTATTCCTTCGACCTCGGAGACGTGGACAGGGACGGGCGATTGGATATCGTGGTGCCCTCCGACGGGGGAGACGGGGTCTACGTGTTCCGGAACGTCAGGGGAGATGGAACCATGTGGGAGGCGACGCGTCTCGGCGACGGCGCGGGCCTCAACTGGCCGAATATCGTCCGTCTCGCGGATTTGGACGGTGACGGTTACGACGATGTCATGTCCACGGATTGGGGGACCAGGGCCGTCGTCTGGATCAATCCGTTGGCGGCCGCAAAGGAAGACCATGAGTAAGGTATCGTGAGAGGCGAGAAACAGCCGGAAGCGCGTGTGACGCTTCGGTCGATCGTAATCGGTCTGTGCATTGCGATGGCCATGAGCGTGCTGGCCTGTACGGCCCGCTACATCCAGAAGGGGTCGTACATGATGGTCGCCCAGATTCCGATGGGCGTGCTGCTGCTGTGCCTTGTGTCGATTCTGGGCTGCGCCTTGCTCGCCAGAAGGTTCGGGACCGCTTTCGTCCTGTCGCCGTCTGAATGGATCACGGTCTTCAGCATGGGAGTCATCAGCGCCATCGGGCCCAACTACGGGGTCAGCGGTTACCTGGTGGGCATGATGGCGTCCCCGCACTATTTCGCGACGCCGGAGAACCGGTGGACCGAGTACCTCCACCCGCACCTGCCTGGATGGCTGATCCCGACAAACGATAGCCGGGCGATGTCCTGGTTCTATGAAGGGCTGCCGGGTCGAGCGTCGATTCCCTGGGACGTCTGGGGGCTTCCGCTGATCTGGTGGCTCTCTTTTGTTTTTGTACTGGGCTTTACATGTATCTGTATTTCCGTTCTCCTGCACCGCCAGTGGGCCGACCATGAAAAGCTGGTGTACCCGGCGCTTGCTCCGGTTCTGGAGATGGCATCGCGGGCCGGGTCCGGAGAGAGGTGGCTGCCGGAGTTCATGAAGGGCAAGGTGTTCTGGGCCGGATTCGCGCTGACGTCGATCGTCTTCTGGTGGAACATGATCGCCTGGTTCTACCCGATGGTACCCAGCTTCCCCACGGCAACCGGTCGCTTCATCTGGGACCTCCTTCCCAAAGAATATCCTCCGTTTTTCATCTTTCTCAGCACGCCCGTCATCTGCTTTTCCTATTTCGCGAGCCTCGACGTGCTCTTCAGCATCTGGTTCTTCGACTTCGTGTACATGATCGAAGCGGGCGCGTTGAATCGCATAGGAATCGTCGCCACCTCGCCGCACTACGGCGCCGGGCCCTATACCACCACGACCTACAAGTGGCAGGCGGCCGGAGCGTTCGTGTCGCTGGTTTTCTGGTGGATCTGGATCTCCCGGCACCACCTGCGCGAAGTCGTCCGGGGTGCGCTTCACGCGCGCGGGTCTTCGCCCGGCGTCGGCCGGGAATTACTCTCCTATCGGGCAGCGCTGATCGGCCTTCTGGGCAGTTGCGTTTACATCGCGGCGTTTCTGGGGCGGATAGGGGTGGAGGCCGGGATGATCGCCCTGCTGATTCCGACGATGTTCATCGCCTATCTCTTCGTGGCCAAGGTCGTGGCCGATTCGGGAATCATCTATATCCAGCCGCCCGCGTCCGCATGGGAACTCTCGGGCGCGCTGGTTGGCGGCGCGGGAGCCCTGAATGCGTCCACGCGCGCGACCTTCGGCATGCTGTCATTCACCGTCAGCCATCCCAGGAGCTTCATCATGCCGCTGGTCGCGCAGATCAACCGCCTGGGCGATTTCGTCGGAACGGACAAACGCCGGCTATTCTGGGGTGTGTTCGCGGCATTTGTCGTGGGTGTGATCAGCTCGACGTTGTACACGATCTGGCTGGGATACCACGTGGGCGCCTACAATTTCCGACCCAACTGGCTGATCATCCACGAAGGCGAATGGCAGTACGGGATGACCGTAAACGAGATCCTGAACCCGGCGAGGATGCAGGCGATCGATTACTGGTTTCTGCTGATCGGCGCCGTGGCGATGGTCCTTGTGAATCTGATGCGCTACCGGTTCGCCAGGTGGCCGTTACACCCGATCGGGTTTGCGCTGTCCGGCATCCCGGCGGCGCGCCGCATGGGGTCCACGCTCCTGGTGGCGTGGCTGGTGAAGCTGATCATGCTGAAGACGGGCGGGGTGGCGTTCTACCGGCGGTCGATGCCGTTTTTCCTGGGGATGCTCGTCGGATACATCCTCGCCGTGACGGCGGGGATGGTCGTGGACGCAATATGGTTTCCGAATCGGGGGCACGTCGTTCACAAGTGGTATTGATTCCCTGAATAGCAACCCGGATGGTTTTTTCGATGGGCTGACATAGGCCCATTCCCGAAGCGGTCGTCTCACGTCTTTGCGCTTGACAGGAGGTGACCGGATATTAACTTGAAGAACGAGTAAGGACACCGATGAAGCACGGGAAATGCTTGAGTTATTGACGATTCGGAAAGGAGGAAGGGCGCGTTTTTCTCCCGCGTAAAGAGGGGGTGTTTGCGCCCGGTTTCATGGAAATTCGAGAGGTGCCCTTCGGATCCATGGGAGGGGTCTATGAGCAGGACGACGTCGATGCTGTCAGCGGAATGCTTACAGGCGTTGCTGAGTCGGAAGGCACGTTCTTTCCGCTCCCCGAAGAGAACGACTTTCAGAATGCGTTCGCCGCGCACGAGGGCGCCCGAAAGGCGATAGCGGTCAACTCCTGCGGAACGGGCCTGGACTGCTGCATGATGGCGCTGGACGTCGGCCCGGGCGACGAGGTGATCACGACCCCGCTCACCTTTGTCTGCACGGCCGGTACCGCGATTGCCAGGGGCGCGCGGGTGGTGCTTGCCGACATCGATCCGGTGAGTCTGAATCTGGACCCCCGGACGGTAAGGGAGAAGATCACGGAGCGCACCCGGGCGATCATTCCGGTGCACTTTGCCGGCCTCGCCTGCGACGTGGACGCATTCGACCAGATTTCCGGGAAGACGGGCGTTCCGGTGATTTACGATGCGGCGCACGCGGTCGGTACCAGATTCCGGGGGGAACCCGTCGGCGGACGGGGAAAGGCCTCGTGTTACAGTTTTCAGAGCAACAAGAATATGACGTGTCTGGGGGAGGGAGGCGCGGTTACGACTGACGACGAGGACTTCGCCGAACAGGTCCGGCAATTGAAAACATTCGGGTACGTTTACGGGGGAAGCGGGACACGGGTGGTGCGGGTCGGATTCAACTACCGGATGACCAAACCCCAATACGCGGTCGGGCTTACCCAGTTGGCCAAGATAGACCGCGTGATCCAGGATCGCCGCGAACGGATGGTCCGTCTCAATGCGCTGCTGGCCGGCGTCGACGAGGTCATTCTACCCGCCGGACACGGCCCCGACCACGGAAGCCATCTGCACGTGATCCGGCTGGATACCGATGCCGTGGGGTTCAGCACGGACGCGTTCGTCGCTCACCTGAAGGATCGATATCAGGTGGGGACCGCAAAGCACTACCCGCCGCTGTGGACATGGGACGCCCTTCAGGAGCTTGGGTACAACGGCGACGGCTGTCCGGTCGCGGCCAGGGTCTGCGAACAGGTCGTCAGTACGCCGGTGTTCCCGGGCACGACCGGGGAAGACCTGGAATATATCGCGTGGGCAATCAAGCAGACGATTTCGGATCTGGGTTAGCGTTCTTTACCAGAAACCGGAATTACAGCTTTCAGCTCTCAGCCATCAGCAGTCAGCTAAAACCGGTTTACGATACGGCCAGGCGAAATCAGGTCACGTTTGTCAGCGCAATTATCTGGGCAACCACAAAGATTGCCCCTGCAAATGCAACGTCGGCGCGGAACCAAGAGAGTTCAATTCGTGAATTTTTCGTATTGTAGGGGCGTCCCTCGTGGGCGCCCATAATAAATGCCTGGGAGGGCAGATGGACAACGTGAGGTGGCTTCTGGTTGGCGCCGGGGATATCGCCCGAAAGCGGGTGGCCGCCGCCCTCGCGGGCGCCGCGAATTCGGAACTGGTGGCGGTATGCGATATGGTACAGGATAACGCCCGGGCGCTGGCCTCCGAATACGACCTGTCCGAGGTCTACGCCGATCTGGATGAGGCCCTGGAGAAGACGTCGGCGGACGCGGTCTACGTCGCAACGCCCGTGTGGCTGCACGTGCCCCACGCGGTTCAGGCCCTCGAAGCGGACAAGCACGTGCTCGTGGAAAAACCCCTGGGCGTGACCGGTGAGGAATGTGCAAGCGCCATCGAGGCGGCCGGGCGCAGCGACAGGCTGGCCGGGTGTTCCTATTTTCGGCGGCTTTTCCCGGCGTATCTCCAGGCGCAGGAGATGATCCGGAACGGCGAATTCGGCCAGGTCCTCCTCGTACGCATCGTCTACTTTTCCTGGTTCAGCCCCGCGGATGACGATCCGAAACGCTGGCGCGTCTTCCGGGAGCGGTCCGGAGGCGGCCCTATCAGCGATATGGGCACGCACATGTTCGATGTGATGATCGGGCTCCTGGGGATGCCGGTTTCGGTGTACGCCCGGTGCGAGAACCTGGTGCAGAAGTGGGACGTGGAGGACTGTGCGAGCATCGTCATGAAACTTGATAACGGCGCATTGGTCACGGCGTCATTCAGCTGGAGTTCGCAGACCTGGCGGCACGAGTTTGAGATCGTCGGGTCCGAGGCGAAGGTGTACTGGCATCCCTACGATTCGGGCGAGGTCGTCAAAACGGTGGGTCGGCAGGTGGATACGCTGGATCTGACACCCGACGACAACGTACACGGCCCGGTCGTGAAGGATTTCGTCGATGCGGTTCGGGATGGACGCCAGCCGGTCTGCCCGTTCGGCGAAGCGGCGAAGACCAATGCGCTGCTGGATGCGATCTATCGCTCCGCGACGGAGAATCGCGAGGTCGTGTTGGGTTGACGTCGCCGTGTTTCTCACCCTGCTACATTCACAGATCCGCGAAGGACTGGGAAGCGCGGGCATTTCGACAAGCTCAATGCAGGCATGCTCAATGACCACGCTTCTATCAGCGATTCTCGGCTGCGCCGAGGATGCCAGGGAGGCTACATTTAATGTTGTTTTGTAAAATACATTCAAGCAATGCCCATCAACATTACTCCCCCCTTGAGGGGGAGTCGCAGAAGCCGAGCCGTCCCCTGAGCACTCGCCCTGAGCCTGTCGAAGGGTGTCGAAGGGCCGGCGACGGCTGATGCGGTGGGGGGGCGATTATTCCACGAGCGCACCGTATAACCTTGAACCGGTATCCGTTCCACCAATTACTTGGTGATGAAATCAATGAAGTCGATTCTGATCGTCAAGCCGGATGAGAACCTCGAGCACGACTTCGCGACGGAGATCCTGAAGGCCGAGGGGCTGTTTCATTTTAACGTCCTCTCGCAGAAGGAGTTGGATCCGACTCGCCTGAAGAATGCGACCGTGGTGTTGACGCTTCGTGGGGCGTTCGGACGGCGGGCCTCCGGGATTCTCTTAGACTACCTGCGCGGCGGAGGGCGGCTGCTCGCGGTGATGTCGGGCGGCGACCTGGCGGCAAGGCTGGGCGTGAAGCGCCGGGTTGTGGTGTCGACCCAGAAAGTGGATCCGAACAAGGAAACGGCCTCCGAGCCTTTGGCAAACGAGCACCAGGCGGTTTTGGACGGTCGGGTTGTCGTTCACCCCGCCGCCGGACTTACGGTACCGCCTGAGCCGTTGTACTGCCCGCGGGAAACCGGGCTCAGTGTCTCGTGCGACGGCGAGGAACTGGCCGCGTTGGTCGACAACCTGGGTAAGCGGAGCGGTCCTGCCATTGTCCGGAAACGCATCGAGCGGGGCAGGGCGTTTGTGCTGGCTTACGACGTGGTCGGGGCGGTGCTGCGGTTGAGACACGGAACCTGGGCGCTGGATCAACAGGCACAAATGCTGCCGCTGCGAGGGCCGAGGCATATCTTCGGGCTGATCGGGATCGCGGAGCGGAACTCCCGGCAGCATCCGCTGGCGGATATTCACCAGGACCTGTTCCGGGAATTGCTGCTGGACCTGCACGGCGGCGGCATCGTGCCACGCGTCTGGCACATGCCCGATGCGCGGCGCGTGGCCGTCTTCTTCAAGTCGGACGGGTGCGGGGAGGAGGGCGCTCCGGTGGGGATGGACCTGGCGGAGCAGTACGGGCACAAGCACAATTTCTTCAGGGCGCCGGTGAGCCGGTACGAGGGGAAGTTGATCCGCGAGTGGCAGGACCGGGGCCACTTCATGTCGATCGAAGTGGATATATTTCCGCTTACGTACAACCGCCTATTGAAAGAACTCGACGACGGGGTCCACGAACGCATTCGCACGGAAATGGAAGTCCAGGCGCGTCGATTTACCGACGAAGTGGGTCTACCGGTGACCGACATCGTGATCCACGGTTGCCAGTGGACGGGGGCCGGGACCGCGAAGATATTGACGGACCACGGATGGCGAATGCCGTTTCACTTCTGCGGCCACGACCCGCGGATGAACAGGTACGACTTCGGACCGTTTTCGCTGGCGTCGGCCATGCCCATGCGCTACTTCGACCCGGACGAAGGGCTGCTGGACCTGTTTCTCCAGCCCTGCACCTTCGACGATTCGCAGAGCATCACCGAGCCAGGCGTCGGCACGCTGGGACTGAGCCAGGTGGAGTACGCGGAGGCGGCAGTCCGCTGGGTCGTGGAGTCCCGCGACCGCTGGCACGTGCCGCACATCGGGACCTTCCACCCGTGTTATCTGATCCGGCCCAAAGGAGACCTGCGACGCACGTTCGAGGCGGCCAATATCGTGTACGCGTCCCTGGCGGCGATGGGCATCGAAACCGGCAGCCTGCAGGAGTGGTCCCGCTTCGTCCAGGCGCGGGACGCGTTGCGGGTTGAACTGCTGAGTTCCTGCCCGGAACGGGCGGTTGCCAGGCTGACGGCAATTGAGGCGATCGAGGGCCTGACGATCATCGCGGAGCGAGGCGGGGAGGTCTCGCGCGTGCTTTTGGACGGCCGTGAGCAGTCCCCCGTGACGCTCGAAGTTGAGGGGCGCCGGTGTTCGGCGGTCGTGATTTCCCTTGACCGGAACCAGGAAGCCGAATTGGCAATGGTGGCCTGACACCGAGAAGGAGGAGCGATGAAATTCGCACCCAGGCCGGAGAACGACTTTGAGGATTATATCCGGACGTACTACGAGGCGTGCCGGTATCACTGCGACAAGATCGAGGCGATCGCGGGCAAGTGGATGTTCCGGGACCTGCTGCCGGGCATGAGCGATTTCGACACCCGCTTTATCGTGAACGACGGCATGACGGTGGACGACTGGTGCGAGTTGTCCACGACCATGGGCGAGACGCATCTGCGGCTGTGCGAGAAATATCCCTGCTGGGCGCGGAACTTCGAGCACCTGCCCGGGGTGAATCTGACCTGGTCCGAACTCACGTCGGAGCGGAACTACTATCCGGAATACCACCAGTGGACGTACTATCTGACCGAGGACAAGAAGAGACTCGGCGAGGCCCTGGACACCCTCGCCCGGAGACCCTGGGACGAGAAGGACGAGTATTTTCATCTGAAAAAGTTCTGCCTGTATTTCGGGCGATACAACCGCACGATCGATCCCGCCATCAACCTGGGAGTTCACGAGAACAAATATCCCCTGCACAGCCGGATCATGCACTATTTCAATCCGCCGGTCCACTCGGCCGTCTGCGTTCTCGAGAAACAGAATATCTGCGGCAAGCTGGATGCGTTCGAGATCGCGGAACGGCATTTCCCCGGGCTGCGATGCTGGGACCTGATCAGGGAGATTCTGCACGCCCACTACGAGATACCCAGGTGGTACGAGGAGCCGCACCTTACCACGCTGGAGGACGCGCTGGAAGAGGCGTTGGCGGAAATCCTGGTACGGTTGAGGGACGCAGTGACGCTGATCCCCGGTGAGGCGGGCGCGGATATCGGCGCGTGGAGAGCGGCGCTTCAGGAGGTGCCTTTGGACCCCGCGCTGGTGATTTTCGACAACGCCAAGTTCTCGCGACTGATGAAGGGTCGCCTCCACTTTTACGGCCACGCACCGGCGCATTTCGATACCACCTGGCTGATTCAGAACGAGCTGGGGAGGATTGGCAACAGCTTCTTCCGGATGCCGTTCCGGACGTTCTGGAAGATCAGGACGGGTGAGACGGTGGACGATCCTGTAACGATTCTGGACGAACTGAAGGGAGATCTCCTGTCTCCGTCGGAGGTGGAGGGCACGAAGGCGTTCGCCCGGTTGACGCCGGACGAGTGGGAAGCGGGCACGGAGCACGAGATCGCGGCAGACATTGTGGAGGTATTCGACGAATTTTTCCGGGCGTTGAACAAGATCAGCGAGGCGGTATAGGCGCTGTCAGCGGGAGGCGGAGTTCTGTGATGCCGCCGCCGTGAAAATGAAAGGAGAGTCAGATGCAGGTCAGGGCGCTCAAATTGCAGGACGTGGACTACGGCAACCAGTGGGACGACGAGATCGAGGACCGCTGGGAATATAACGACTTCAGGGCGGATTCGTCCTGGCGCGAGGGCTGGATCAGCATGGACAGCGTGTATCACAACGCGGACGATGACCGAATCTACCTTGGGATTACATCCTTCAACGCCGATATATTCCGCGCCTACGATCGCGCAACCGGCGAGTTCGAGGATCTGGGGTACGGGAAGGTGGCCGATCCGTTCGATGCCAAGTTTCACAGGTCGCTGGTGAGGTGGGAGAAAGACGGCTGTCTTTACGGCGCAATCGCGCTCCTGCACGATATCGACCGGTACTGGGAGGCGCCAGGCGGGGCCATCGTCAAATACGACCCCGTGACCGGAGAAATCAGGAAAGTCGGGATTCCCATGCCGCATATGTACATCCAGTCGATCTGCCTGGACCAGGAGCGCGGCGTGATCTACGGCATGACGTTCACGCCGGAACGCATGTTCCGGTTCAACCTCGCGGACGGCCGCTCGGACGACCTGGGGCCGATCAGCAGCGGGATGGAGATGGCCCAGGGCGAGAACGTCGAGCTGGACGACGAAGGGTGTGTGTGGTGCGGCTGGAGCGTGACGCGGGCGTGGCAGAATTTCGCAGGCGTGGACCGCAACCGGCTGTGCAAGTTCGACCCCGAAACGGACAGGATCGCGTATTTCGACGCCGGTCTGCCCAAGCCGGACGGCAGCTACGGATACGAGCGTGTGGAGGGTATTTTCAACTTGGGCGGGGGCCGGATGTACGCCAGCGGCGCGAACGGGTCGATATACCGGATCGATACGGAGACCGGGATGGGCACGTATCTCGGCACGCCCGTTGCGGACCGCCGCAGCCGGCTGACAACCATGCAGCCGGGCCCCGACGGGGCGGCTTACGGCGTAACCGGGCGGGACGGGAAGTGTGAGGTGATCCGGTTCGACGCTGACTCGGAGTCATGGGACCTGCTGGGACCGGTTTCGGACGGAGACGCCGATTGCTGGCAGGTGCACGACGTAGCCGTCACTCCCGACGGGACGATCTACGCGGGCGAAAACGACAGTCCCTACCGCAGTGGATATCTCTGGGAGATCAAGGTTTAGATGGAACAACCTGTTCTCACACAAAGACACAAAGACACAAGGGACAACCTTGAGAAATCGTACAACGTACTCGCGAGTAGAATCGCTGGGTCGTGCTGAAAACGTCGCATCTCGCTTCTGAAGCTCATCGCACCAATTGAGCTGCTGGTACCTGTATGAGTGACTTAACTGAACGGTTCTCCGTGTTGTAATGTCGAGAGCTTGTTCAGTCGTGAGATATTCTGCATTTGGGTTCGTCCGACCGGTCTTTGCCTGAGCGGGGCGAGTGCATTGGAGGTACCGATGACAGGGATTTTGCGAAACAAGCTGGACGCCATCACGGAGGCCTGCGAACGCCACGGCGTGATCCGGTTGGATGCGTTTGGATCGGCTCTTCGAGACGAGTTCCAGCCCGGCAGGAGCGACGTGGATCTCTTGGTCGAACTTGGCTCGATGGAACCCTATGCTCGAGTCGATGCCTATTTCGGCCTGCTTGAAGATCTGAGGGCCATCCTGGGTGAGCAGGTCGATCTGGTCATTTCAGGCGCCGTGAAGAACCCCTATATCGCACGCGAGATTGCGCGTACCAAGGAGCTGTTATATGCCGCGTGACGCGCGAGCCTACCTGTCGGACGTAGTCGAGGCCTGTGATGCGATCATAAACGCAGTCCAGGGCCTCGATCTTCAAGATTACGAGGGCAACCGGTTGGTCCGATCCTCGGTAGAGCGTGAATTCATCATTATCGGGGAGGCTCTCGCAGCTCTCAACAGGATGTCGAAGGAGATCTTCGGCAGCATAACACGGGCTAGACGAATCGTGGACTTTCGCAATCAACTGACACATCAGTATCCAAACGTGGATGACGCCATCGTCTGGGCGATCATTGAGCGGGATGTTCCGGTTCTGCGCAGCGAGTGTACGTTGCACTTGAGTCATATACTTCAAACGTCAGAGTCGGAACCGGAAGAAGGAGAGTGACATGGCATCGGGCAGCGGACGGGTGCAGCGGGAACAACATACCAGTGCCGGTAACGGCGCGTTGCTGGTCGTGATCGACAGCGACGGGCCGTACTGGGAGCGGATGATTGTGGATGAGACGGTCCTGGCGGCGCTGGCGCATTTCGGTATGCCGTTTCGCCTGCTGGATCTGGCCGGGGAACGGCCAACGCCGGAGTCTCTGGGCCAATGCGCCGGCATCCTGCTGGCGCAGAACGGCCTGGGCGCGTCGTTGACCCGTTCCGAGGGGGGTCTGATTGCGGACGCGGTTCGTAGTGGCGCGGGGCTCGTCAATTTCGACTACGACCTGAGAGGATATAAGGGCCCCCTCCTGGAGATATTCGGTTTCGACCGGATCAACCCGCATCCATACGCGACCGATACCGTGCGGATGCAGGAACGGGATCACTATATCACGGAATTGCAGTCGCCCGGAGAATTCCACACGTTCGACCGGATGGTGACGGCAATCGCCGCCGAAAAATGGGGCGATTCCGTGGTTCCGCTCGCGGACGGAATTCTGGGAAAGGAGCAGCTGATCTATATCCGGCACCTCGCGCCCTGGAGCGCGTTCGAACCGCGCAACTATCCCCTGGTATTCGCAACGGAATGGGGGAACGGGCGGGCGGTGCAGTTCACGTTGAACTCCAGAGTGTGGCGGAATGCGTTCTACGGCCATGCCCGCGGGATGGACGATCTGTTCTGGCGTTCGATCGTGTGGACCGCGCGCAAGCCGTTCGCCGCCAATATGATTCCACCCTTCGTCACCATGTCTTGGGACGATTGCGAGGGTCGGCACGATTTCGCATTCGCCGATATCGCGAACAGCTACGGGTTCAAACCGATGCCGTCCCTGTTCATCGCGAACGTACCGGAACGTCTGTTTCCCAAAATCAGGGCGGGAATGCAGAGCGGGGAAATCCACTACAACAGCCACGCGCTGGACTATTATCGGTTGCTGATCTACAACTTCGGAAAGGGCGAGTGTTCGCAGGCGGAACTGCAATCCAACTTCGCCTTTGCGGACGCGTTCTGGAATCAGGTGGGGGCCAATCCCGGTGCGACGCTGCGATTCCACTGGGGTGAGTACGGCGTTCGGGCGCTTCCCTTCCTGAAGGAGCGCGGACACCGGTTTTTCTGCCCGGCCCTGCAGACGGGGCTGCACAAGGCCGATATGTGCATGCAGGACGGGTTCTGGCCTTACGGCCTGCAGACGTGTTATTACGATTATCTCCCCGACGACCACGGCTTCTTCGCCTTCGCGGCCATGCTTGCCCGTCATCAGGAGGATTTCCTGACGGGATGCACGCCCTATCTGCGGGAGAACGAAAGAACGGACGTCGAAAAGGCCGCCGGCAATGCGGCCCTGCAGATCCGCCACGGGCTGCGTGCCGGGTTCTACGCGGAGATCGTGACCCATGAGCAGAAGTTCGACGCCGTTACCATGGAAGAATGGGACCGCATTCTGGCCCGCACGCGTACGATGACGGCCGGCTACGAGAAGGTCTACGCCAGCCACGATGAAATCGGCCACTATCTGCAGGGAAAAGACGGGGTCCGGTTCGAGCAGGTATCAACGGACGGAGAGGCGGCGCGGTATACGCTGGCAGGCAGAACGTCGGTGCCGTTGCGTATTTCGGTGTTCCGAAACGAAGGTGACGCCGTTGTGCGCGAATACGCCGATGTCGATGCATTCGATGGACGAGCGGTGGCCGGGTAAAGTACAGGGAACCCGTCTCAATACCGGAGTCGGAAATACATGACGGAAGTCTTCTTCAACATTCAGGTGGATTGTGAGGCCACGCAGCGAAGTATCGGCGACCCGGCGCTGGGCGAACGGTCGATTCGGGGATTGGGCGAAATCTTCTCGCGGACCGGCACGAAGGGGACGTTTGTCGTGATCCCGTCGGACATGAAGGTACACGCGGGCGTGTATCGCGAACTCGAATCCGAAGGCCACGAGGTGGGCCTTCACGTGCATCCGGCGGAACAGGGGTACGAAGAGTTCCTGGGTGTGTACGGGTTCGAGGAACAGGTGGCGATTCTGAAGGAGGCTGCGGACCAGTTCGCCGATTCGATGGGCCGGCCGCCCTCGGTATTCACCCCCGGCTATTTTTCGGCCAACGACCATACCTTTCCCGCGCTGGAGGCGCTGGGGTTCACGCACGGCACGGTGTCGATGCCAACGCGAAACCTTCCTCATTGCGCCTGTGTATGGGGCGGTTCGCCGCTGGACATCCACTACCCGCACCGGTACAATCGATCCCTGACGGGTGACGTGAATTTCGTGGATATACCGACCACTGTGGACGTCGACTCGCGGATGTGGGGCGGGGCGCACCCGCAGGATCTGCGCATTGAACTGGTGGACGCCAAGAACCACTGGTATACCATTCAAAAGAATGTGAAACGACAGATCGACAACGGAAGCGACATACCGGTGAAGTACCTGAAAGCGCTGACGCACAATATCTTCGATTACGGCGATGCGCGGGACTTCCGTAGGGAGACGATGCAGGGCGTGGTGGCGGCGGCGAGGGAAATATGCGAAAAGCTGGGCTGCGCTCTGGTCCCGGCGACATCGGCGGAGATCGCCGAAACCTATCGGGCGGCGGTTCCCCTTCCCGAACGCGGCCTGCAGCTGGACCTGGACACAAGGGGACGTGGGGCCTGGACTTGAGGGAGGCGCGACCGGCCACGTTCAGTTGAGGAATATCCGCCGAAAGGCAAATCACCAGATTCGAATGGCAGCGTGTCGGCCGCCCTGTTTCAGGGTGGCCGTTTTGGTTTCCGTCAATCCACCGGCACGAGTCTGATCGCGTTCTCGTAGTAGATCTTCGCCAGGACGTCCGCGGGCAGGTCGAGGGTCGGGAGGAATTCCTGCAGGTCGTTGCCCTTCCCGTCGCGGCCGTAAAGCAGGCGGTCCGCCCGGCGGATAAGGAAGTCCCGGGCGTGTTGGGGGTCGCGGCTTAGCGCGTTGAGGCCGGACCCGGAGGAAAGATCCGCGTAAAGGTTGGGATAGTTGTCGAGGAGGCTATGGAGTTCCCCGCCGGGGGTGACCGGACCGGACGGATAGGATTCGGGTGAAGTTACTGCATCGCCGCTGATGTACCGCCAGAAGCCGGGCGCGTGCCCGATGAAGATCGTGTCGGGACAGGCCTGCAGCGCGCGTTCCAGGTTTCGGATGTCGCCGCCGTACCAATTGTTCTGATACGTTGGGTTTCCTTTATTGTCCGGCAGATAGGGCACGTCCATGTGGAGTACAACGGGGGCGCCGAGTTGACCGGCACGGCGGAACAGCTGGATGCTTCGAGGGTCGTCAAGCAGAAGGCGATAGCTCCATTCGCCGCAAATCCTCACCCCATGCATCCGCCAGGCACTCTCAAAGAGATCGGCGGCGGAGCCCTCGTAGGGACACGGGCAGTACCCGGCGATGAAGCGACCCCGATACCTGTCGCATGCCGCGAGAATGTGATCGAGGGTTGCGCCGGCGTGTGTGCCGTCCGGCCGGTAGTTGAGCGGGCTGAATCCGGCGCCGAATCCCGGCGCGCCCTGTCCGGGAGGAAGGTACCACGTCAGCAGCCACGTGACGTCGATGCCATAGGCATCCATCTCGGAAATGAGGCTCCCGGCATCCATGCCCTGGTAGTTGACGTGCATGTGTGCGTCGATGCGCATCGAGCTCGTGTCCTGGCCCAAAAATTCCTCACCATTCGACCGGCGATTCATCCCGTCTCGCTACGTTGCTTGTGCTGAGCTTGTCGAAGTGCCCTCGCTCGCAGACCTTACGCTAGTCGCCTGCGCTCTGGCGCCTTGCGAGCCAGGCGACTCGACGGTCGAATTCAGGCAACTTATTTCTGGGACAGAACACTAGGAAAGGTCCAGGATGGAGAGACTGTCCCGATAGATTACCGATTCGATTTCGTCGGCGTCGAGGCGGGGCAGCGCGGTGCCTTCGAGCATATTGTTCAGGCTGCGGAGGCCGGCAAGCGATGCGTCGACGGTGGTAAAAGGATAGTCCGTGCCGAAGAGCAGCTTGTCCCAGACGCCGTATTCCTGGACGAGCATCAGGCTGTGGTAGAGCTGAAACGGGCGGTAGTGCAGGGCGCTGAGGTCGGCGTAGACGTTGGGGTGTTTTCGGATAACCGCAACGCATTCGCCTTCGTAGGGATGCCCCAGATGCGCCAGGATGATCTTTACGTCGGGGAAGCGAATGGCGACCGGATCCAGGTGGCGGGGAAGCGTACATTCCAGGGGCGCCTGCGACACAAAGGTGGTTCCGGTATGGAGGAGTACGGGCAGTTCGTGTTCACGGGCGTACCGCCAGAGCGGCTCAACGGACGGGTCGTCGGGCCTGAAGCCGGCGTACATGGAGAGTAGCTTTATTCCCTGGAGGCCGAGGTCCTGATGTCCCTCTCTCAACTCGTCCTGCCAGCCCTCCTGCGTCGGATCGACCGACAGGAAGCCGATGAGCGCATCCGGGCTCCGGGCTACCGTTTCGGCCACAAAGCGATCCTCTACCCAGACACCGCTCAGTCTGGCCTTTCCGCCGAAGACGATCGTGCGAACCGGTTCACCCGCGTGCCGCCGGTAGTCGTCAGGGCTGGTCGAGAGGTCGACTTCCACGTCGCCTCTGGCGCGGGCGGCCTGCCGCCGGAACGCTTCGGTGAAGTGTTGAGGATATCGGAAGACGTGGGCGTGTACGTCAATGATCATCGTTTTCGTCCTTCAAGCTGGAAGCGCCAGCGGGATCTTACCCGCGAACCAGGTGGCTTCCCCGACGCGCGCCAGACCGGCGCCATTCACAGCGGATCGACCCGGACCAGGGTTTCTTCATCAGTTTCGATCCGGAGGGGATTCCTCAACGGCCTTCCAAAGCCGTTCCATGAGATGGCCATGACGTCTCCGTCCTCCAGTTCGACATCAGCGCCGAAACTGAAGGCGTCCGCGCCGAAGAAGAAGATGTGAGCGTCGTCCGTCCGGCGATGCTGGGGGTACTTGAAATGGTGGTGCTCGAGGTTGGCCAGGCTATGCGCCATGCAGGCCTCACCCGTCGCGATCGTCTTGGACCAGACGGCGATACCGTTTCGTTCGATCGAGACTTCTCCGTCGACGCTCTCAAAATCGGGATCGAGTATAAGTTCGGGACCGATGGAGCAGGTCCGGAGCTTTGAGGGCGCCAGATACAGGTAGTTTTTCTTCTCGGTGACGTGGTCTGAGAATTCGTTGCCGATGGCGAGGCCGATGCGCCTGGGTTTTCCTGCCGAATCGATAATGTACGCCCCGGCGACTTCAGGCTCCTCGCCGCCGTCGCCCGCGAAGGCCGGCACGTCCAGGGGCTCGCCGTGCGCGCGCAGAATGGTTCCGGTCCCCTTGTAGAACCATTCGGGCGGGACGCCAACGATGCCGGGCTCGGGTCTGCCGCCCTGCAGACCCCATTGATACATTCGCATGCTGTCGGTGACCTGTGTTTCGCCGACCGTGTTCTGGTCGTGCATGGCCTGCCGGTTGTCAACGCTCGCCCTGTGGGTCAGCCCGGTGCCCGCCACCAGACAGCGGGAAGGCTCGCCGGGGTGATCGTACGCGGGGAGCAGCTTCCACTCGGACCTGCCGTGGTAGACAGCGTCGTAATCGTGAAAGTTCCTTCCGAGCTTTGATTCAATTTCCGTACACAGGGTGGCGTCGGACCGTAAAACGAAGCTCGCCAGGCCGTGGACCGATGTGTACGTGTCGATCAGCCGGCAGCCGTCGCGTTCGACAACGGCAATGCGCCGCCCCTCACGGGGATGAATCAGCTGTACCAATCTGAACATGAGCATTACCGTGAATGGCACGTCCGGCGCCATCCGTTCCGGCGTTGCACGCCATCTTCCGTTAGTGTCTACAATTCGCCTTCGGTGAGACCGGCGCGGTTCGTGCGAATCAGCGGCAGACCGTTGTAGGATACCTCGCCGCCGTCCAGTACCGCGACGCGGACCGGTCGCTCGTCCCGTAATGAGAGAACACAGACCCTTCCGCTGAAGGACAGCCCGTCGCATGCAACGGCTTCGCCTTCCCTGCCGTAGACCACCAGATCGTCCCGGTCGCCGCCTCGGATCCGGACGCCACGCGCGACTTCCGGGCGGCAGGTGTTCCCGTCGATGCTGGCCGCGCGTCTGGACACGTTGACGTCCTCCGGTTCCGACTTGAACGGGACGAGCGCGACATCGTACACGACGGCATTCGCGCCTTCGCCCCGGACCCATTTCTGCAAGCCGATCCAGTAGCGGCTGGGGTACCTGCCGGGCGTGCCATCCCGTGCCTCATAAGACGTCCCGCGACGGACATAATGAATCTCCGAGGGCTCTGCGGGGACGACCTGCAGCCCCGGCTGTCCTGTGGTGAGCATACGGCTTCCGCAGCCTTTCCAACGGGAGGGCGCGTGGAGGTACCATGTGTAGGCATGGTGCTGGGGACCTTCGAAAACGGCGTCGGACACAAGGAAGTAGCCGGGTTTCAGAAACGTGATGCGCCGCTCGACGAGGGTGCCGTATTGCGCTACGTAAGCCCGGTGGGTTGCGGAAAAATAGTCCATCCTCTCTCCGGTCGCCCAGGCGACGTCCTCGCCGCGGTGATGCTCTCGGTCCATTGGCGCATCGTTGACCACAAGCTGGTTGTGGGCCTGCGGAGAACGAAAATACTGATCGAGCGGATTGTCGTAGGGCCCCCAGCGGGTGGCCTCTACGGCCAGCGGTTCTCCATGGGCGTAGAGTTCGAAATCGAGCAGGTCGTTATGGGTATGGCCTCCGCCCCATGGTCCATAGTTGACGATCAGATATCGGGCATCCTTGTTCCAGTCCGAACGCATGACGGCAAATCCCGACGGCCGTGTGTCTATAGACGTATAGTCGGGTTTCTTCGGCCGGATTCGGGAAACGGATTCGATCCTGGCGCGCACGGGCCAGAGATATCGGCCGTCTCCGGAAATTTCGGTAGCACGCCGCAATATGGCGTCCTGGGGTCCGATACCTCCGTCGTTGAATCCCTGGGACTCACCCAGCGGAGACGTGGTGGACAGGAACCAGTCGTACATCTGTACGATGCGTGCGCGCAGGTCGGTTTCCATCTTGATATACGGGATCCTGTCCGAGAAAGTAAGGAGATCCTCGCTGATGCGGGTGCACCACGCGCCATAGCCGGAGGCGCGTTCGTGGTGGCAGCCGTCCGCGTAAAAGTCCCTGTCGACGTGTTCGAGAAGTCGTTTTACGCCGATACCAACCCAGTGTCGCGCCTCCCTGAATTCCGGGAAGAGGCCGCCCGCGTAGACGAGCGCCCACGAGCCGCACATCTGCCAGTTGCCGCTGCGATAGCCATCGTCCTTTTCAAGGAGATAGAGCCAGCGCCCCGCGCCCAGAATCGATTTCAACATGCGTCGATGGGTGACGGGTCTCAGGATGCCGGTGGACCGGTACGCGAAATAGTGATCGATGAACCGCGGTGTTCGCCCTCCCAGCCCGAGTTCGTAGAAAATGACGTCGTATCTGGCGGGGTTGTCTATGTTGTTGCGCTGCTCGTACCACTGGTTGAACAGATCGTCGAAACACTCCACGTAGCGGGGGTCGCCGGTCTGTCCGAACGCGACCCGAAGGCAATCGGACCATCCCCAGTAGTGGGTACCGTAAACGCCCGAGCGTCCCCAATTTGCATTGAAGTCGACTTTCTTTCCGAACTTGTATGTCAGGTCGTGCCACCCCTGTATCTCGTGCGCGACGACTCGTTCGGCCTCCCTGATGCGGTCCGGATCCGGCTTGTCGCCGGTTGGCGCGACCATATTCAGGGGTTCTTTACGCGCGGAAAAGTAGTCGCCCCAGGCCTCGGCCGCCTTCTTCCACTTTCCAGCCTTCACCGCTTTTCGGATGGGCTTCATGTCCGCCCCCTTCAGGTCGAGCGCGGCGAAGAGGTCCTTGTTGGAGATGGAACGCATTCTTGAGCGGCTGATGTCCGGGGGCATGGTTCGAAACCTCGCGCCATCGACGTCCTGGTGTCCTGTCCCGAAAATTCCTCACCATTCGACCGGCGATTCATCCCGTCTCGCTACGTTCCCCTCGCTCGCCGACCTTACGCAGGTCGCCTGCGCTCCGGCGCCTTGCGAGACGGGCGACTCGGCGGCCGAATTCAGGCAACTTATTTCCGGGACAGAACACTAGACACGACGTCAACGGTTATCCTGATAGTGGAGTTGGAAAACGCTGGCGGTAGGAATGTACGGTCGGCCCGGGCAAGTCAAGGACAATGCGCGGGCAATTCTGTGGACTGACGGTAGGATACCGGGCTCCCGCCAGGTTGCGGGAAGTGTCGTTGAGTTGCGGTGCCGTCCGGCCTGTTCATTGCTATGCGGAGCGGGGAACGGGGGCGTCTACGCTTGCATTCAGGCACGACCGAGGGCGTAGACGGAGTGCTGGATGATGCGTGCGGCGGATTCGAGGCAGGTCCGGCCCGTATTCACGACAACGTGATACAGGGCTGGATCGTCCCAGTCGATCTGGTAGTTGTCTCTGAGGTAGGCGGCCCGGCGTCTGTCGCTTTTTTGAATCAGTTCCCTGGCCTCTCTTTGTGTTCGCAGGTTTTGTCGTTCCACGACGACCTGGATGCGGTCTTCCAGAGGAGCCACGGTTCGGACGTGGAGCGTATCGGGGTCGTCCCGAAGGATCGCCTGGCCTCCCCGGCCGACGATGATTACACTGTCCCGTTTCCGAAGGCGATGGACCGTGGCCTGAAGAAATCTGAGGTAGTCCCGCTGGTCCAGAAGGTGCATTTCCTCGTTGGCTGTCGCGTCGCCGGCCAGAAGCGTCGCCGATACTTCATATGGAAATTCCAGCCCCCAGAGCATCGCCGGGGGCGTCGGTACGGACCGGGACGGCACGATCAGACTGTGGATGAATCGTTTTACCGCACTATGCGCCTGTTCGTCGAATTTTTCGACTTCGGATTCGGGCACATTGGCTTCTCTCGCCACTTCCGTGATGAGGTTCTTGTCAACGAAGTCGTAGCTGAGTACTTCCGACGCCCGGCGTGCTACCAGATCGCCAACGCTGCCGAGCTGGCGTGAGACGGTAATGACGGCCACGCGAGTCATCCTGTGCGGTCGGGTTACGGATCGGGAACTCACCGGGAATTCTAAAACAGCATCTAAAAATTCGAATAGAAGAGATGCCGATTGTCGATGATTTCCGCCTGCTCTTTGAGGTCGCTGAACCAGGCGGCCAGGACTTCGTTCTGTTTCTCAGACCGAAGGCGCTGGACCAGTTCAGGGCCTGCCGCCTCGAATTCAGTCTCGTCGATCGGTTTTCTCTCAAGCACCTGCAGCACGTACGCGCCCCGGTCCGTGGTGACCACGTCGCTGGTGGTTCCTTCTTCAAGCCGGAATGCCGTGCCGGTAAACGCGTTCCTGCGGCCGACGCCCTGAACGAAGTCGTCTCGGCCGAAGTGTTTGGACTCGGCGAAACGGGCGTTGCGATTGCGCGCCGCATCGGCAAGGCTTTGTCCGGAGCGAATGTCCTTTAGCAGCGGTTCAATGCGTGCAGATGCAATCTTGACTTTCTCGGCAGTCTTGAGTTTGGTTGAAATGCGACTGTTGACTTCGTCCAGTGGTTGCGGGCCGGCTTCACGTCTCGCCACGAGGGCGAAGACATAGATGCCCTGTTCGGTCTCGTAAACTGGAGAGATCCTCCCCGGCGAAGCGGTGAGGAAGGAATTGACCAGCCCGGACGTCCTGTTTCCCAACAGCGGGAAAAAGCCGCCGGCGGTGATGAAACCCGTGTCCTTTGCCTGCAGGTTCTGATCGGCCACCGCCGTCAGGAAGTCCGATTCTTCCGCCCGCTCCTGGAAGCGCTCCGCCTCGAGACGGAGGCTGTCCAGCGTGTCCCTGCCCGGACGGATTTTCAGCAGGATGTGCCTGGCCCGGACCTGGAGCTCGTCACCCTCGCCTTTGCGTTCCTCGACCTTGAGAACGTGCCATCCGAACTGGGTCCGTACGGGTTTTGAGACATCGCCCGGGTTGAGGGCAAAGGCTGCGTCCTCAAAGGCCTTTACCATCCTTCCGCGCCCGAAGAACCCGAGATCTCCGCCTCTTTCGGCGCTGCCGGGATCATCCGAGTTGTTTTCGGCCAGCGCCGCGAAGTCTCCACCGGCGCGGATTTCAGCAAGCAGGTCGTGGATTTCGGCTTCTGCATCGGCTTCGTCTTTCGCGGAAGGTTTCTTCTCAAAGGCGACATAGGAGGCATTGACGGCCGCTTCCCGCTGAAACTCGTCAAGATGGTCGTTATAATAGGCACGAATCTGATCGTCCGAAACGGAAACCAGCGAATCGGCGATGGAATAGGCCTCGAGGCCCGCGTAGGCGACACGGACTTTCTCTTTCTGCCGCTCGTAAGCTTCCCTGACCTCCGAGGACGTCACCCTCACCCCGCCGGCAACCATTTCCTGCAGCTTTCTGATAAGCACAGCCTGTCTGACGGCGTATTCGGCGCTGATTACAAACTGCTTTCTTTCAGGGCTTGAGTAGGTACCGGGGTCGTCCAGAAACCTGCCGTATTTCTCGGGATCGAATCTGCCGTCGGTTTGAAAGGCTTCCTGGTTCTGTACCCATTCAACGGGTTGATTCCTGTTGATGAAGTTGACCTCGGCATCGGAGACCGCGATATCGTGCTCTTCTATCTGCTGGGCGTAAAGGATCTGTGCCACCATCTGGTCCCAGATCTGGCGGATGAGCTGGCTCTCCTCCGGTTCGGGGTTGTTCCCGGCCTTGGACTGGCGGGACGCGTCACGGAGGGCTTCGACGAACTGCTGGTGGCTGATCTTCTGGCCGTTGATGACACCGACGGTATCGCCGGGCCCGGCGCAGGTCATTCCGCCGGCGCCCCAGTCGAAGACCATCAGCGCCACGAAGGAAATAGCCACGATCCACATCATGGCTTTGATCAGGACCACATTGCGCAGGTTTTTGAGCATGCGATTAACACCCTCCGGTGAGCGGAAAGAAGGCAGCGGTCAAGTGCGGCGACCGCCCGAGGTCTATCAGTCCGTTGATAAAGCCGCTCTGCAGGCGAGGTCGAAGACAAGGCGCGCGACCCAGTCCCATCCATCGATTCGGCGTGGGAGCGCAACGCCGTATTTCGACCGCAAGGGCCGGCCGTAGACCGGATGGGCTTTTTCAACGGACTGCTAAGACCGGATGTGAAATATCCGGCCTTGAACGATTCGAATAACTACTTGACAACACGATAAATTATAGGAAGGCGGATTTGCAGGCAAGTTTTTTTTGTCCGTCGGAAAAGAGCCGGTGCCCGCTTGACCCCGGACGTCAAAATACCTATAATGTGTCGCGCATGATCCGGGAAGGAATTTCCGCCCACCTTATGGTAAGGGGAAGTCTGACAACGATGCGTGCGATCCTGCTGATTTGGGTTCTCTGCCTTGCGGATTCAGGCATCGCTGAATCCCGCGATTACCATTGGCCGATGGCGGCCCCGCCCGCGCTCACCTCTTCCTTCGGCGAATACCGGCCGCGGCGTTTCCACGCCGGGCTCGACTTCAAGACGTGGGGAAATGAAGGGTACCCCGTGCTGGCCGTGGAGAACGGGTACGTCTGGCGGGTCAGGACCTCGCCCTGGGGTTATGGAAAAGTGGTCTACATCAGGTTGAAAGACGGCCGGACCGCGGTTTACGCGCACCTCTCGGGCTTTGCGGCAGAGGTAAAGGCCGTTGTCGAGGCGGAACAGGAGCGACGGGGTTTTTACAGCGTGAATCTCTTCTTCAAGCCGAACCAGATCAAGGTGAAACGCGGTGAAACTCTCGGCTATTCCGGCAGTACCGGCAGTGGGGTGCCGCATCTGCATTTCGAAATTCGTGACAGGAATCAACGGCCCCTCAACGGGTTGCTTCACGGCTTCGAGGTGAAAGACACCGTAGCGCCAACTGTTCAGTCCCTGGCTCTGATTCCAATGGACGCCGAGTCCCGTGTTTCCGACAAGACGGATCCGGCGACGATTGGCGTGAATTGGCGCCCCAAGCAGAAGCGCTACGTCGCGCGCAGCGTACCCATGATAGCCGGGCGCATCGGCGTGAGCGTCAAGACGTACGACGGGGCCGATGCATCCGTGCTGAGCAACCGCTTCGCGCCGTACCGCTTGCGGTTATACGTAAACGACCGTGAGGTCTTCGAGACCACGTACACGGTCTTCGCGTACAGTCAGGTCAACCAGGTCGAGCTGGACCGGAATTTCGTTTTGAAGCGGCGTGGCGCAGGTCTCTATCACAACTTGTACCGGTCTGCAGGGAATCAGCTTCCAATGTACGGTGAGTACAAGGTTGGAGACGGTATTCTGCATGCGGGAATACCGTCCCCGGGTCGCGGTGCGGCGCTGAATCCCGGCAGAAATCGTATCCGGGTGGTGGTTGAAGACGTGGCCGGGAACCGTTCCCGTGCGGATCTCGAGGTGATTGTGAATTCGGTTCCTCGCGTCGTTGACGCCAGAGCCGAATTGAAAGGCGATTCCGTGATGGTGCGGGCACGGGTGCGGGACGAAAATCCAAAGCATATCGTTGTGGAGCGGTCTTCGAACGGCGGACGTTCCTGGCGTCCCGTAAGCCCGGTCGGGTTGGATGCGTACGGCCGTGTCCGTGCGGCATTCTTGCACGTCCCGGAAGCGGTCTACAGGGTTCGCGCCCGGGACCGTTTCGAGTCTGAGGGTTTTCAAGTCTGCGCGCCTGCACCGCCGCCGCACAGCGACGCGAAGCCAGGCCTCCTGGAATGCGACGTTCGCAACTATCCCGACTTCGCCGTATTGAAGATCGTGTCGAAACGGCTGCTGTCGGCCCCTCCCGCGGTAACCGTGAATTGGCTTGCGAACAGCGAGACGGCACCTGAGGTGATTCAGCGGAGTCTATACGGCTATGAAACCGTTCTGCGATTCAATCCGGACGTGCAGGGCGACGTTGCGGCAGTCATTTCCGCGGTCGATCGGAATGGCAGTACGGGGCGCAGCGTGGTACACCTCGCCCAGACGCCGGTGCGCCGGAGCGGCGGGGTCTTGCGGTCTCCCGACGGCAAGGCGGAGGCCCGCTTCGACGCCGATGACGTTTACCGGCCTTTCTTTGGTCGGATCGCCGTCGCTCCCGGGAAAGGGGCGAAACGTCTGACGATGGTTGGAACGCGTTACCGGTTCGGGCCGGAGGATGTGCCATTCCGGCGCAAGGTGGAGGTTGTCCTCCGATACCCTGCGGACTTCAGCCGGCCGGAGCGATTGGGAATCTATCGGTTGACCAGGGGCGGAGCCTGGGTCTTTGTCGGCAACCGTCCGGTCAGGGGCCGCCATGCCGTGGCTGCTCAGGTCTCGAGTTTTTCCACCTATGCGCTCTTGCTGGACGAGACCCCTCCGCGCGTGAGAATCCGGCGACCGGAACCACGCGCGAAGGTTTCCGATAGACGGCCGGTACTTATCGCCACGATCGGCGACAGAGAATCGGGCATCCGGCGGGAGGAAGATATTCTCATGCATCTGGATGGAAAACGGTTGATCGCGGAGTACGATCCCGAAGCGGGCCAGGTGAAGGCCCGGCCAAGGCAGCCGCTACCGGCCGGAATCCACAAGCTGGAGGTCGTCGTATCCGATGCCTGCGGCAACCGGGGCAGGGCGGTGCGTTCGTTCACGGTACGATAGGCAGATGATACTGCCCATTAAAGATGACAATCCCACAAGCCGCACCCCCGTATTCACGGTGAGCATCCTGCTGCTGAATGTGGGGGTTTTCATATATTCCCTTTCCCTCGGATCGATCGGTTTCGACGTATTCACGCTGCGGATGGGTCTGATTCCGTTTGAAGTCACCCATGGCGTGGATGCCATCTCGCCAACGCCGATTCCGCTTTATCTTACGTTCCTGACGGCCATGTTCATGCACGGCGGTTGGATGCACCTGGGCGGCAACATGCTCTATCTGTGGATTTTCGGGAACAACGTGGAAGATACGCTGGGCAGGTTACGGTTTCTGCTGTTTTACGTCTTTTGCGGCGTGGCGGCCGCACTGGGCCATGTTCTCTCGGATCCCGACTCCACAATCCCCATGGTGGGGGCCAGCGGGGCGATTGCGGGTATTCTCGGGGCATACCTCGCGCGCTTTCCGGGCGCCCGGGTGCATGTCTTCGTTTTTCTGCTGTTCTTTATCCAGATCGTCCGCGTGCCGGCGCTGCTTGTGCTTGGCGTCTGGTTTGTCATCCAACTGGTGAATGCATCGGCCGATTCGGGCGGGGTGGGCGGCGGCGTGGCGTGGTATGCGCACATCGGCGGTTTTATCGCGGGTTACCTGTTTATGCGTCGCAGCGCCCGTCGATTCAAGCGGGTGTAGCGTTCTGTCCCGGAAATTGATCGCCGAATCGGGAATCGTCACAGAAGACGGGCCGCCTGTAGCAAACAGGCGGCCCGTCTTCTGTGCGGTGTGATTGTTCTCGGCTATTCGTCCTTCGCTTCGTCCCCCGCTTCACGTTCGGAACCGTTCTTAAGGGTTGGAACAAGGAACCGAAGATTCTCACGAAGTTGCTCTTTTTTCTCCTCGTGAGGACTGATTCGAATCAGTTCCTCCAGGCAGAGGCTCGCACTGTCTCTTTTCCCGGCACGGAGAAAGCTCACGGCAAGATTCCGGTAACTCTCGTGCATCAGCGAGTACCACACCTCCCGGCCTACTGATTCGGGTGGGATGGTGCTCTCCGCAACCCTGATGACTTGCAGGGCCTCTGACGGACGGTTCTGGAGATGCAGCGTACGTACGAGGCCTTCGAAGATAACCAGGTAATTGCTGATGAGGCGCCGGGCGACCGGGTCCTTGTAGACGTTGGCGTCCGCAATTCCGGTGTAACGGTAATTCTCAAGCAGGTGCCGGGAGGTCAATCCCGCGTCGAATTGCCCGGGGGCGCGTTGTCTGACGAGCTGGTAGACCATGCCTTCCATGGACAGATGGGACCGCAGGCCGCCCATGTTTCGCTCGGGAACCGTAACCGCGAAATATAGCGGACGCTGCCAGTTGTTCCGGTCAACCAGGTACCAGATCATGAAGGTGTGGGATTCCAGGACATCCATGCGCTGGTTGCCCACCGGGAATTCGGTGAGGGGGATGTCTTCGGCTTTGACGATAATCGTGCTGTCAGCGAGCGGGATGTCGAATTGTGTCCGCCAGGGGCGGGCAATGACCTGCTGATCAATGGTTGCATCCGTCATCGGAATGGGAAGCATGGGATCCAGGTCGCGCAGCTGTTTGACGTACCAGGGGGTTTTCAGCAGGCTGAGGTTGACCACCCGGACATCCGGGCGAAACCCCTCGACATACTGGAGAAACCACAACGGGTAGGTGTCGTTGTCTCCATTGGTGAAGAGGATGGCGTCGGGCTCGCAGGAACTGAGGATGTTCCGGGCATAGTCGCGAGCGACCAGGTCCCCGCTGCGGTCGCGTTCGAAGTAGCTGTTCTGCAGCAGGCCGATCGGCACGATCAGGCACACGACCGCGGCCAGCGCGGCTGCGGGAACCGCGGCGTGACCTCGCGTAACGGCGACGATGAGGGCAGCGGCGCCGCCGCCGATCCAGAGGCCGAAGAATGCGTACGCGCCAACGAAAATATACTCCCGTTCGCGGGGTTCGGGGTCGGGCATATTCAGATACAAGACGAGCCCGAGCCCCATGAGCAGAAACATGGCGAATACGCTGGCAAATCGCTTCCAGTCTCTGCGGAAGTGACTGACCGCGCCGGCGATACCCAGGAGAATGGGCACGACCGAATACGCGATGTTTTCCCGGTTTCCGTCCATCGAGGCCACGGCCCTGCGGAACGTGCCCGCCAGCATTTCGCCGACGGAAAAACGTCCTGTGAACCCGGGCAGTGTTTCCGAAAAGAAGCGGCCGACGAGCCCCTGATCGTAAAACGGGAATTGCTGGAGGAAATATTTGACGTGGATGTTGAACTGAAAGTCCCAGAAGTCACCGCGGCGTGGAAAAATGGAGTGGACGCCGTATTGCTGGCGGGTGAGGAAGGCCTTGAAATTCTCGTAGGTCTCCGGATTGTTCATATCGATGAACGGATTCAGGCCCGAACGGATGTAGAGCATGGCGTACGTGGAATATCCGAGGGCGATCATACCGATGGCGCACAGCCAGAACGCGGGATGACGCCACGCCGGGCGCAACATCAGGAGAGAGGCGAGTACGGCCAGTACCAGGACGCCGGTGACTTCAATTGGAAAGAGGATGCACAAAAAGGGAAATACCGTAAGCCCGATTACGACGGATGCCTGTACGGAAGTGGACCGACCCTTGAGCAGATCGGAGAAGACCAGGATGAGGATTCCAGGCACGGTGAGCAGGCATTGCAGATGCACGCCCGCGCCCAGGAAGAAGAGAAAGACGATGAAGATGAGCAGGCGGTCGCGATACCTGTCTTCGGGCGCGCCGTCCCAGCGCAGGGCAATGTAAAACGCCAGGACGGTGAACAGCATAGACAGCGCATAGACTTCGGCCTCGGTGGCATTTGCCCAGAAGGACGTGGAGAACGCCGTGGAAAGCGCTGCAACCGCGCCCCCGGTCAGGATGGCAATGCGGTCGGATATACGGTCGGGTCTGAGCCACCGCGAGAGCAGACGAACGCTGCAAAGGAAGAGCAGGAGCGCTGTGGCGGCCCCCGATAGAACAGAAATCAGGTTGACGCTGAATGCAACGCTATCGGGATCCGCGAAAAGCGTGAAAATTCGGCCCAGGAGGGTATGAAAGGGCGCGCCGGGAGGATGTGGAATACCGAGGATGTACGAGGCCGCGATAAATTCGCCGGTGTCCCAGAAGGTTACCGTTGGCGCAACGGTTCGGATATATACGAAACACGTGATCAGAAAAACCAGGGCGCCGATGAGCCGGTTCTGTTCCCGGAACGTACTCATGGATGCCTCAGGCTATGCAGACCGGCGGAGATTCGCGGGCGAGAATACCGGCTCTTCGGTAATACCGAATGACGACCCATGGTGGCGATCACTCTTCGGGCAGTTCTTCGGGACCGTAGATGCGGATGGACTCGTACTGCTTTTCGTAGATAGCGTAGTAGACGTTGCCGTCCTTCAGTATCCAGGCGCTCTGACCCGCGCCGGTGATGGCAACACTGGAGCCCGCCTCCTCACTCTGTGCATGGGCCGTGCCGGGAGACCACAGCGGCCGGACCAGGTTGGCAATCAGCAGGAACGCGACGACAGCCAGCAGCGACTTCAGGGATTTACTGTTCGACATGGGGGTGAATCCTTTCGGTGAATGTGGACGTTGAACGGTCGAGGAGGGCTGTAAGTTCCACCAATCTATATGTTTCACGTGATTCCGTCAAGCGAGAGCAGGCGAGACCGGGTCGGCCGCAGAGAAAAAAAGCCACAGCCAGCGCGCGGTGCTGGCTGTGGCTTCGGAGGCATGTCGTCTTCAATGAAGATATGCCTTGAGCGGGCGGCTTCGGGAGTTGTGGCGCAGCCTGTGGATGGCCTTTTCCTTGATCTGGCGTACCCGCTCCCGGGTCAATCCGAATCGTTCGCCGATTTCTTCCAGTGTAAGCGGGTGTTCCCTGTTGATGCCGAAGTAGAGACTGATCACTTCGGCTTCCCGTGGCGTGAGGGTTGCCAGCGCCTTCTCGACTTCGCGGTGAAGCGAGTCGTCTATGAGCGATTCATCGGGAGGTGGTTGCAGTTGATCTTCGAGAATGTCCAGCAGACTGTTGTCTTCGCTTTCGCTGAACGGGGCGTCAAGCGAAAGGTGCCGGCTCGAGATCTTGAGTGTATCCATCACCTCATAGTCGCTCATTTCAAGTTCATCGGCAATTTCGCTGGGGCTGGGCTCCCGCCCGAATTCCTGCTCCAGCCCGCTGGATGCCTTGCCGATTTTGTGCAGGGCGCCCACCCTGTTCAGGGGCAGCCGTACGATTCTGGACTGTTCGGCAAGGGCTTGAAGGATGGCCTGCCTGATCCACCATACAGCATAGGAAATAAACTTGAAGCCCTTTGTCTCGTCGAAGCGTTTGGCCGCCTTTATAAGTCCCAGATTTCCTTCGTTGATCAGGTCTCCCATCGAGAGACCCTGGTTCTGGTATTGTTTGGCCACGCTTACTACGAATCTCAGGTTTGCTTTGGTCAGCTTCTCGAGGGCATCCTGGTCGCCCTTCTTGATTCGCTTGGCGAGGGCGATCTCTTCATCTGCCGTGAGAAGGTCGACTTCTCCGATCTCTTGAAGGTACTGATCCAGGGATTCATCTTCGCGCGCGTACGGCCTTTTAGCTAGCTTAGACACTCGTCAGCCTTTCTTTGCACCGGGGAAGGTCGGTTCAGTTGGCCGGGGTTTCGGAGCCGGACTGTGAGCCGAGAAGATCAGTTCGGGAGAAACGACTGAGCTTCTCGAAGGGGATTAAGACTGTCGTAGTGAACCTTGCTGATGCTGATGTCGGTCCTGTAGACAGGTGAGCGCTACATAAGATTGCCTCCTTTCAGACTGTCGGACGTTCTTCAGCAGATGACTGAGAAGGTGTTTTAAAATTACCGGTGAGTTCCCGAGCGCGAGCGAAAAAGTTGCGGTTATGGGGCGCGAGGGGCGCGTAGCGCCGACGGGAAAAACCGCCTATGAGAGGCGAGCAAGCGCAGCCTCGATCTCGTAAGACGGGTGGGTTTGACCAACGCTGACCGGCGCTGTTGCAGCCGCGCGAAGACCGCAGGGAATTTTATGACACCTTCTGAAGAGGGTTCAGCGCCCCGGTCGGAGGGCAACGAATCGCGTGTTGCCGTCGTCCTTTTTCAGGATCAGGAACAAACCGGGCCTTACAGCCCTCTTGATCTCTTCAACCATCTTGTGATAGTCCCGGACGTTTGAGATGGCAACGCCGTCGATTTCAAGGATCGCATCGCCGCGTTCGATTTGTTTTTTTTCCGCCGGACTTCCGGGCGCGACGTAATGTACCACGACTCCGGGTCCGAATCTGGAAACCTGCAGGCGGCCGCTTTCCCAATCTGAGCGATTCTTGACCTCAAGCCCGGGCCAATTCGAACTGTTGGATCTGACTCCGTTCGGGGGCCGAGACTGTTTCTGCCTCCGGCCTAGCGTGCAGGAGATCCTGAGCGGTCTCCCGTCCCGAAGGACAACAAGCGCAATGGATTCCCCCGGACGGTACCGTGTAATCCGGTTGAGAAAATTCTGGGCATTCGTGATAGGGCTGGCGTCAAGCGTCCTGATGACGTCGCCACGCTTGAGGCCGCCGCGCCCCGCCGGGCTGTCCGCCTGAACTTCCCCGATCAGTATGCCCGAAGTCGACTGCAGATCCAGCGCGACCGCAAGATCGGGAGTCAGGTCCTGGGGACGGATACCGAGGTAACCGCGGACAACCTCCCCATGTTTTCGGAGTTCCGCCGCAACCCTTCCGGCAACGTCGATCGGAATGGCGAACCCGATGCCGGATCCCACGGGATTGTAAGCGGTGTTCACGCCCACGACCCGCCCGGCGCTATTGACCAGGGGCCCGCCGCTGTTGCCGGGATTGATGGACGCGTCCGTCTGCAGAAAATCCTGAAAAGGCGGCGTAGAAATGTCGCCCTGAATTCGCTCCAGATGCCGTCCCTTGCCGCTGATCACACCGACGCTGACAGTATGATGAAAGCCGAAAGGACTGCCTACGGCCATCACCCAGTCACCGACCTGTACTGAATCTGAATTGCCCAGACGGGCTATGCGCGAACGATCGATCGGAACTCTTGAATGAAGGCGCAAAAGCGCCAGGTCGGTGTCGGGATCCTGCCCGACGATTTCAGCGGCATATTCTGTACCGTCGGAAAACCCGACCTGAATTCCGATTGCGCCTTCTATCACGTGGTTGCTGGTCAGGACATGTCCGGTCGCGTCCAGGACAAAACCCGATCCGTAACGCAACGCTGACGGACCCCGGCGCATCCCCGACCGAAAGAACTCACGGCCGTAGGAACTGTTGGCCGAAATGCTGACAACGGCCGGCCTTACCAGCCTGACGACGTTTGCGAACGACCGTACGGGACTGTCGGCCCATGCGGTCTGGAACCGCAACAGGAAGAGGACTGCAAAGAAGACAATCTGGCAAACCCGCGCGGGTTGGGGTGTCATGCCGAAACTATGTCTCCGTCTCTGCGGTCTTCTCCTCTTCCTGGTTGTTGCCGGCTTTCAGATTCTTCAGAAGTGCTTCCCGTTCTTGCAGAAGATTCTCAAGTTCGTTGATTCTCCGCACCAGATCCTGTACGTCGACTGCCTGGGAAACGTCACTTTCGCCGCCCTCGGACAGGTGCGTGTAGACCGTACCGCCCAACTCCGCGAATGCTTCGTGTATGGCATGGCGGGTTCCCGCAATATCAAGCCTGGCGCGTCCGATTTTCCCCAGGTGTTCGGCCTTGTGGGCCGCTGTTGCGGCACTGTCGATGATCCCTCTCTTGATGCGTTCCCAAAGCGTGTCTTTATCCATCCGGGACTCCTTCGACATTAGGTGTCGATGTTGGCATCCGCGCTGAGGAGCGCCTGGATCAATTGTTGGCGGGTGGCGCGAGAGATCTCGCGACCCTTTATGGGCAGACCGGGTGTCTGTCTTGCCAGCCGTCGGAGCTGTAAGACCGAGAGACCGCTGACATCCGGATTTTCCGGAGATGGGGTCTGGGGACCGTTCAGTTCGAACACGTCCACCAGATCGTCATGGGGATTCGGAATCACGTGTCGGGATACCAGCTGGCCGACCCGTTCTGCAGCCTCGGCGGCCGCCTGGACAGCGGCCTGTACGGCCCCAACGTCTCCCAGGATTCGAATGGAAACGAGGCCTCCATCTATCTTTTCGACAGCCGCAAGTTCGACCGCGGCTGCCTTCACGGCCGCGTCTGCCGCTTCAACGACGCCGGTAAATCCACGAGTTTCAATAAGACCTAACGCGCTTTTGGCCATATCGGGATCCGGAGCGGGAAATGCGAAAACACGACAGCGGCCACTCCGGGCGCACGGTGGCGCCCGGAGTGGCCGCTGTCGTTCAACTTAGCAGATGAAATAGGGGAAAGATCATCAGGACCATTCGATTACGTATCGGTGTTCTGTCCCATAAATATCTCACCATTCGGCCACCGATTCAACCCGTCTCGCGGCGTTACCTTCGCTCGCCGACCTTACACAGGTCGCCTGCGCGCTGGCGCCTTGCGAACCGGGCGACTCGACTGCCGAATTAAAGGCAACCTATTTCTGGGACAGAACACTGCCGCTAAGTAACGTAATGTGCCAAACCTAAAGATAAGGAAAATGTCGGTTTGTGTCACGTTTTTTTTCGTTCGCGACCAAGGGAAGTTGACACTTAATAAATGGAAAACAATACGTTATCGAAAAAAGTCCTGCGACCAATCGTAACGGCTCGCGCCTTTTTCCGTGCCGAACCAGACGTAGTCGTCCTGAAGCAGCACGGCCTGCGTACGGTCATCGATCAGGCCGCTGGACTGCGTGTAGCGCTTCCAGAGTTTCGTGGAAATATCGAAGCGGAACGCGCCAAGGTCGGTGGCAAGCCAGACGTGGCTGGTATCGGCCGCAATCGACACGTGACGGTCGCCGTGTATCTCGGCGAGAGCGAATCGTCGCCATGCCGAGTCTGGCGCGGCCAGATGAATGAGCGCTGACGGCGACTCAACCGTTGCCCACACGTGGTTCCTGCAGGTGGCCAGCCCGTTGATGGGACGGGACGTGAGTCCTCCGGGGCTCCGGACGGGCGTCCAGTTCACGTCGTCAACGGGACAGCGAAACAGACCCAGATGTGTGCCTGCCCAGATGTAGCCGGCGCCGGCGGCCATGGCATGAATGGTGAAGCTTTCGCTGCCGCCGACCCAGCGGATCGTGTCCGCCTGTGTATCAAACACGGCCAGTCCGGCCTGGGTGCCGATCCAGACCCGGGATCCCGCTCTGGCCAGGGCGGTGACCTCGCGCCGGCCGGTCAAACGATAGGTTATCCACTGACCGGAGTGTCGCACGTATCGGATGAGGCCGTTCCAGGCGCCGAACCAGACCGTGGCGCTATCGGGAAGAATGGCGGAAATACGTGCCTCATCGAGACCCATGATGTGCTCCGGCTCGAAGTATTCCCACAGTTGTGTTGAGAGATGGTACCGCGTTATTGCCTGTTCCCTTATGCCGTAGAGGCCTCTGCCTCCGAACCAGATGCTGTCTCCGTCTCTCGCCATGGCAGTGATATTCTCGTCGAGAGGCCCGAAAGCGTGGAATTCGACTTGCCGGTCCGTCATTTTTGCCTTGGCGATTCCCAGTCCGCCGGTGCCGATCCACAGCGTGTGCCAGGTGTCCATCAGCGTCGCCGTGATGGGATAGCTCCTTCGCGGACCCCGGATCCATCCGCCCTCAATGAAGAAGCCGAAGGGCATATAGACAGGCGGAATCGGCGCCGGCGGACGGCGCGGGGGCGGGTCATCGCCGAAATAGGAAACGGTTTCCAGCCGTGTGAGCCAGCGGGCCGCACCCGACGGCGTGTCCATCCAGAGTTCGCCGGTACTGGCGTCGTAGGCAATGGCGCGAATGCGATTGTCCGGCAGGCCGTCAAGGACTGTCAGCGGCCTGTGCCAGCGTTCGCCGTAGATGTCGTAACGCCGGATGCCCTGCTCGGTACCCACGTAGATGTACTGGCTGCCCTCGGCCAGGGCTGTAACCGAGTTCATATTGGGGAAGGCGGTCCAGAGTTCCCGATCGAACCCGGGCAGCGGGTTCGCGAGCAGGAGAAATAGCGCGATGAAAAGGAAATTCATGGGTTCGAGGATCCGTACGCTGCCACGGACGGCATCGTCGTCCGTAGAAGAATTGGCTCAGCAGGCAGGTAACATAGCATTGCGGCCGCAGGGGCCGGCCGCAGCCCGGATGGGCTTTTTTATTCAGCTGTCAGGAAGGCCGCGGTCTCCCGGGCCACGATGATTTCTTCGTTGGTGGTCACAATCGCGATTTTTACGGCGCTTTCGGAAGCGGAGACCAGCCGCTCAGGAGGCCCTGAGCGGTTCCTTTCCGGGTCCAGCTCAATTCCCAGAAATTTCAGACCACGGCAGATGCGCCGCCGAACGTTAACGCCGCGTTCGCCGATGCCTCCCGCAAAGGCCAGCGCGTCGACACCGCCAAGCGCGGCAGCCATCGCGCCGATGGAAGTCTTCACGCCGTAGCAGAACGTCTCGATGGCCAGTCTGGCCCGACGGTTGCCGGCGTCGGCGGCCGATTCGAGGTCGCGGACGTCACCGCTGAGGCCGGAAATGCCGGCCAGGCCGCTTTCCGTGGTGAGAATGCGTCGGACTTCGTCCGTAGAGAGGCCTTCGCGATCCATTATGAACGGAATGATGAAGGGGTCGATAGCGCCGTTTCGTTTGCCGTGGATGATACCGTCCTGGGCGGAGAATCCCATCGTGGTGTCGATAGACCTTCCGTCTTTGACCGCGCACAGAGACGCACTTCCGCCCAGGTGGCAGGAAATCAGGTTCAGCCCTTCGACCGGTCGTGCGAGGAGCACTGGCACCCGTTCCGAGACGTAGCGGTGTGAGGCGCCGTGGAAGCCGTATTTGCGCACACCGTGAGTCTCGTACCAGGCAAAGGGAACACTGTAGGTGTACGCGTAATCGGGAATGGTGGTGTGGAAGGCCGGTTCGAACAGCCCGACCAGCGGCAGGTTGGGGTAGAGCGCGTGAAAGATCCGGACAGCCTGTATGTACGGCGGGTTGTGGGCGGGCGCGAGATCGTTGTAGTCGGCCATGCGCTCGAGAATTCCGTCGTCCAGCAGGTACGTCCCGGGTTCTCCACGCAGGTGGACGGTCTTGAATCCCACGGCGTCCAGGTCGGAGGCCCCCCGGCTGCCAACCACGCTGCCGAGAGCTTCCATTACGTTACGGATCGCAGAAGGATAATCGGGAAGCGCGCAGGTGGATTGGGTTTCCGAGCGGCCGATGCGATGCTGAACGGGACATCGCTCGTCGCCGATACGCTCGAGGCGCCCCTCTGCGAGCACTGTCTCGTCCGTCATCTCGAATAGTTTGTACTTGAATGACGTACTGCCAACGTTGGCGACGAGGATTTTCATGGAAGTTGTCTTAAAATTACCGGTGAGGCCCCGAGCGTGAGCGAAAAAGTGGCGGTTATGAGGCACGAGGGGCGCGCAGTGCCGAGGCACGAGGGGCGCGCAGCGCCGGCGGGAGAATCCGGCTATGAGAGGCGAGCAAGCGCAGCCTCGATCTCGTAAGACGGGTGGGTTTGACCAACGCTGACCGGCGCTTTTGCAGCCGCGCGAAGACCGCTGGGAATTCTAAGACAGCTTCATCAGCGGCTGCTTGAGGTGTTTCAGATTATCGCTGGATCCTGGTGCGGAGCTCGTGCGTCACCTGGCGGGTGATTTCGGTGATGAGGTCGTCTTCCGGCGGAGGAGGATCGCCTGCAGGGTTCGAGGCGCTGCGTGTGCGACGGGTAGGGATTTCCGATTCTGACGTGTCAGGCCCGGACGGCGCATCGCCGACGGCGCACGCGGGATCCGGGCCCCGGATACCCAGGCGTTCGCGGATCCGGAGGAGTTTGTCGACCTGTTCCTGGTTCAGGACGTTGGCGCCGCCCAGCTGGCGCGCCACGAAGAGGATTCGCGCGAAATGTTCCAGTGTTTCCATTTTGAAATAGGCGTTCATCACGTCGGAACCCACGGTGGTAGCGCCATGATTCTCGAGCAGATAGGCGTCGTAGTCCTTGACGAATTTTCGAATCGGTTCGGAGATCTCCGGACCCCCGGGCGTGCCGTACTTCGCCGTGGGTATCGAGCCGAGCGTGATCACGACCTCGGGCAGAACGCAATCGGTGAGCGGCATTCCGGCAACTGAGAATCCCGTAGCCGTAGGCGGATGCGCGTGGACGACCGCCTTGATGTCGGGCCTTTCCCTGTAGAGGAAGAGATGCATGCCGATTTCCGAGGAAGGGCTGCGCTGGCCGCTGATCTTCCTGCCTTCCATATCGCAGACGCACAAATCCTCTACGGAGAGATTCCCTTTGCACAGCCCGCTGGGTGTTACAATCAGGCGGCCTTCGTCGAAGCGGGCGGAGATATTGCCGTCGCTCGAGACGATGTAACTTCTGTCGTAGAGTCTGCGCCCTGCTTCCAGGATATCCAGTTTCGCCTGATGGAGTGTCATCACGATATGACCTTCTAAGTTGCGCAGGTCGTCGACGGCTGCGGTTCATCTACCTCTGCGGCTCACAGTCGACCCGATCCACAATCCCGACGATTACGGAGCGGATGGGCGGCCGGTCCACCCCCAGGACCTGCGCGGCCGCAATGCCCTGGCGGAGGACGAGTACGGTTTCGCCCGCGCCCGCACCGGCCGCGTCGACGGCAAGCAGGGTGTCATCCGCGTCGGCGCCGTCCGGTTGGACAGGTTGTACCACCATTAGTTTTGTGGCTTCGTAGGCCGGATGTTTCAGGGTGGAAACAACGCTGCCGATGACTCGTGCAAGAATCATGGGAACCGGAGATCTGGGTAAGGCCGGAGAACTGCGCACGGCTCAGGCATTATTCGTTCCGGATATCGATCCGGTCGGCGATGCCGACGATGGCGGCGTCCACCGGCCCGTATTTCCCGGGCAGGGCATTGGGCGCTTCCCTCGCGCTGACCCAGTAGACGGTCTCGCCCTGTCCCGCGCTAACGACGTCGACAGCCACGATCGCATCTCCGAAATCGTTTCGGCGGTGGTCCAAAGGTTGGATTACGAGCATCCGGATGCCGGTGAGCGAAGGGTCTTTCCTTGTGGCTATGATTTTTCCTGAGACGCGGCCGAGTTGCATGGGCACCTGGGCGTTGAAAGTGGAAACCGGGAATGGTCCTCGCCGGATTTCAGACGATTCTGAAATAGTCGACCAGCGTGCAGCGTCGCTGGCGCGTGAAGGTTCTGGCCGACGTGCAGCCCTCGCCGGTGGGCGTTGCGATGGAAAATGAGGTGTATCCTTCGCCGCCGGCCCCCACGCCGGCGGTGGACGGACCATTCTTGATAAAGAGACTGCAGCGGCAGGCCCTCGCCATGTTGGTCATGTTTTCGACGTTCTTTGAGTGCATCACCGCTGTGTGGTGATAGCCGTGTTCGGCCTCCACGGCCCTTTCGATCCCGGTGTTGACGTCGGGAACCCGGACAATTGGGATGAACGGCATCATCTGTTCGTTCTGCGTGAAGGGATGCCGGGCTTCAACCTCGCCGATCAGCAACTCGGTTTCGGGCGGTACGTTCAGGCCAATGCTCTCGGCGAGGACGTGCGGGTTTCGTCCCACGAATTCCCGGTTGACGATATGTTCGCCGCCATCATCTGCGGTGAATGCGCACCCGGTCAGGCTGTCGATCTGGCCGCGGTCCAGTTCCACGCATCCCCTTGAAAGGAGTGAACGCTTGAGTTCGTCGGCGACGGATTCGACGACGAAGATTTCCTTTTCGCCGATGCAGAGGATATTGTTGTCGAATGCGCCGCCTTCCACGATGCCCGCCGCCGCCGTGTCAAGGTCAGCGGTTTCGTCGACCACCACCGGGGGATTCCCGGGACCCGCGGCGATGACTCTCTTCGGCGCCTGCATTGCGGCCTTGACCACGCCACCCCCGCCAGTCACCAGCACCAGGTCGATCTTCGGATGTACGAAGAGTTCCTGGGCGGTCTGAATACTGGGGTCATGGACAGCGGTCAACAGGTTTGGAGGTCCTCCCGCGTCGACAATCGCCCGGTTGAGGATTTGAATGCCCAGCTGGGAGACCTTTTTCGCGGCAGGATGAGGCGCAATTACTGCACTGTTTCCCGCGGAGATCAGGCTGATGGCGTTGTTCACGGTCGTGGGAACCGGATGTGTGGAGGGTGTGACGGCGGCAACGACGCCGAAGGGCGCCAGTTCCACGACGGTCAGTCCTCGGTCTCCGGTCCAGGCCACCGGTTCCAGGTCCTCGACGCCGGGGGTGAGACGGGCAACCACGTCGAACTTCCGGATCTTGTGGGCAATTCTGCCCATTCCGGTCTCGTCGATGGTCATCTGCGCGAGGCCCTTGGCATGGTCCAGCGCCGCATTTCGAATGGCCTCGATAATTCCGCGCCTGGCCTCCAGCGACAGGGCCTCCAGTTCGCGCTGGGCACGAGCAGACGCTTCGATCGCACTGTCCAGACGTTCGAATATGCCATCGTCCCCGTTTCCGGGCGTCCGGACGGGAGGCGAGACGACCGCGGGAGCCTGCCCTTCCGGCGCGAGGGTTCGGACGACTTCCTCAACGACGGATCTGATTTGTGCTTCGCTGAAGTTCATCAGTCAAATTGACCACAAAAAGCCTGAATGCGGGGAGAAGGTAGAGGTGAGACGGGAGAAGAAGCACCCGCCAGGTATGTTTTCCTCCTGAGCCTTTGGCATAAAAGGAATTCTCACCGGGCAGGTAATCTCTACCGTCTTACGTCTTACGTCTCACCAGGCATCCTGAAATTTCGACGTCCATTCATCTTCGCTCTTCTGTATTTATTCGACATTCAGGTCCGTGAACAATTATGTGTCAAGGTTCATTTATGGGTGTTTCCGGTAGGTCGATTCGCCCTCCATCTCGACAGAATCGACGATGGCGACGACGACCGCGTCGACCGGACGGTCTTCGGTCGAGCCGGTCATACGCGCGGAACTTCCGCTTGTACACAGGACGACTTCATTGGTACCGGCGCCGACGGCGTCGACGGCGACCAGGAAACGGCTTCCCGGCTTCAGGGTCTGAATGTCCAGGGTCTGAACGACCTGGAGTTTGAACCCCTCGAGCCCCTTGTCTTTCTGGGTGGCGACAACCGTCCCCACCACTTTACACAGTATCATTGTAGACGCTCAGCGTTTCAGAAGCTGTTTAGAAGACACCGGTGAGTTCCCGAGCGCGAGCGAAAAAGTGGCGGCTATGAGGCGCGCAGCACCGACGGGTGAAGCCGGCTATGAGATGCGAGCAAACGCAGCCTCGACCTCGTAAGACGGGTGGCTTTGCACAACGCCGGCCGGCGCTTTTGCAGCCGCGCGAAGACCGCTGGGAGTTTTTTAACAGCTTCTCAGGACGATTTTCCAATGGGCAGCACATCTTCGAGGCTGCCATGGGGCCGCGGAATCACATGCACGGAAACCAGCTCGCCAATCTTGCCGGCGGCGGCGGCGCCAGCCTCGGTAGCGGCTTTAACGGCGGCCACGTCGCCCCGGACAACGGCAGTCACGTAGCCGGCGCCGATTTTTTCCCAGTTTACTAGCTTTACGTTGGCCGCTTTCACCATGGCGTCGGTCGCTTCAATCATCGCCACCAGACCTTTGGTTTCGATCAAGCCAAGGGCTTCACCCATGTCGCGATTCCTCCTGTTGAGAGTGTTCGACCCAATCCAGGCGGGTATAGCGCCCACCTATTTTTTCCTGTAGACGACCAGCCTGTAGGGACGTGGGCCGTCGAAGGTCCTGATACATTCGTAGGATTCCCGGAACCACGGTGCGGACGCGATCGGGCTTTCGAGAGAAGCCCAGAGCGGATCGTGCAAGAGCATGAAATCCGGCCTGTACGTCCGAATGGGCCAGGAAACGTCGCCGGCCGCTATGTGGGGTCCGACCGTGGGGGTGATCAGACCGCAGACGTCCACAATATAGCGGTCGCTGTAAAAGCCCACGATGCCAATTTCGACCATTCCGACGGTAGCATTCGCCGGTGTATTTTCTGCGAGCCACTCACCGGCCGTCCTGTAGATGCGGTAACGCGGTTGGGGCTCCCGGCCCAAAAGATTGACGGTTGGGGTCAGTACGGCAATCAGCAGCGGGATACACAGCAGCGCGCATATCCGGATTTCATGGCGCCGCCAGCCGGACCACTCGCGCGCGAGCCGGCCGGCCAGCGAGGCCGTGCCCAGAGCGGTCAGGATCATCAGGAGCGGTACCAGTCCGGCATAATAGTTATAGGCCGCCGGCACGCCCATCGCCCAGTACCCGAGAAAGATGAGTAACGGCCAGCTCGCGATGAGCAGAATGCGCCTGTCCAGACGAAATATCCTGATGACGCCAAGGAGCGCCGGCAGCGCAAACCAGACGAAAAAAGGCGACGACTCAAGGTAACGCCAGCCGGTGTAGAGGACGCCGTGCCATAACGACCGCCAGAGCCCGCTCGCGCCCATCGCCCGCTTTGCCTCGAGCGTATTGGGAAAGGGCGAACCGAAGGTCCACGCCGCGTAGATCGACCACCCGCCGACAATAACGGCGAAGACAAGGAGCGGCCGCCAGGCCTCTCCCCTGTGAATCCACAGGTAGTGGCCCAGGATCAGTCCCGCTGGTACGAGCCCGTCACCGCGGGTAAGCGTGCCAAGCGCCAGCAGCACAGCCGCGAGATTCGGGCGGTCCGAAAAATAGGCCGCGTAGGCGCCGAATATCAGCGCCTGGAACAGAATCAGTTCAAATCCCAGTACGTCGCCAAGATACGGATTCAGAACCACGAGAAACGCGGCAACGAAACCGCCCCTGTTTTCATTGAAGTCTGCCAGGATGCGCGCAATCAGCCATCCAAGCGCTCCCAGCACCGCGCCGCTGAAAAGGGTGCTGATCAGCGGAAAATTTCCGGCGATCCGGCCGGGAACCGAGAGGAGCACAGCGTAAAGCGGCGCCGTGGTACCGAGCACCCGTTCGCCTTCGTTATAGACAAAGCCTCGTCCTTCAGCGAGGTTTCGCGCATAGCGGTACGTGATATAGGGATCGTCCATCTGCACCCGGTGATAACATGCGACAGCCGGAGGCGTCAGCAACACCACCAGGATGAAGATTCGCGCGCTGGTCAGACGATTCGGTACAGCTCTGATAGCCTTTTTAGTCCACAAAGACGCCAATGAGTTATCAGTCCGTTGATAAAGTCGCTCTGCAGGCGAGGGCGCGCAACGCAGTATTTCGACCGCAAGGGCCGGCCGTAGCCCGGATGGACTTTTTCAACGGGCTGCTTTGCCCGGACCCCCGGAAAGCGGCTTCTCAGGATTCGACGAATGCCTTGCCTCCGCAAACTAGGTCGGCCGCGTTGGCGTCGTCGGTGTCCAGATGAAGTTCGGGCAGATAGTCGGGATCGATTTTCAGCCTGACATTCTCAAAGGTGAGTCCCTTGTCGCCGCCGATGTGAGCGCGAACGGCGCTGCGCCCGGCGAGCCCCATATCCGCAACGTCCATGGGTCGGAGATGTAGGTGCCGCACGGCGCGGATGGCGGCGGGCACGGTAAGGGACCCCTTCGGGCCCACAAAAGTGACCCGCTGGGCGCCCTGCAGGTCGCCCGAGTCCCGCACTGGGGGATCGAGACCTAGAAAGATGGCGTCCGTACGGGCCAATTCGACCTGGTTATAGTCCCGGGCGGGTCCCAGAATCCGCACGCGCTCGATGGCGCGCAGCCGGGGCCCGATCACGGAGACGCATTCTTCCGCCGCATACGCGCCGGGCTGAAAGAGCTCTCTGTAAGGCGTGAGTTCCGACCCCGCCCCGAAGAGAATATCCATGGCTTCACGGTTCAGGTGACAGTGCCTTGCGGAGACACCCACCGGAACTTCGATGAGGCCGTCTTTTCCGCTCCGAATCCTCCCGACGACTTCCCGGACGACGCGGGCGATATCCGGCGACCCATTGCCGGGCGCGACCGTCCGCCCTCGTTCGCAAAGCTTGCAGTCCGCGCATTCAGAAGCAGGTTTGAATGTCTGTACCATCGGGACGCGGCGCCCATACGTGTTCTGCCCCGACGCGGACAGCCGAACGGCGCCTCGTTTCCGGAACAGGATGCGAATTGGGCGTTTGCTGGACCGAAATCAGGTGTGAATCCGAATTCAGGATGCGAATAATAGCAGGTTGACCATGCAAAGTCAAGGGATTTCGGGGGAAAGTACAGCCGCTTGAACTTCGGAGGCCGTTCGCTTGACAATTCGCGGGGTTATGGTATAATTGGGCGGACTGTCGTCCGGCCTGGAGAATCGGGAAGCTGGTGTTTATTCTTCAGTTCGGGCACTTCGGACGGCGTGTCTGCAGGCATGGCCGAGGCCGTCGTGACGGTACCGGAAAGTCAGTTTTCCACGGAGTCCCGTTTCCTCCGGAAAAGGCGTCGTGAGATCCGCATTCCTCATGCTGGCTGTTCTTTCCCTGTGCGGGATTGTCCACGCGGGCGACAATACTCCGGACGTCCCGCTTACCCATAGGGTCTATCGGACACTGGACCGGTACGATGCCCATGGCTGGCTGGACTCGGCCGCGTCGCAGACCAGGCCATACACACGTCTGAAAGTCGCCGGGCTATTGATTCACGTCCTGCGGAATCGCGATGCGAAGGCCGCCATGTCCGGCACAGAGCGGGGGATACTCCAGAGACATCTGGCCTCTTTTCGCACGGAGGCCGCGCGGTTGGGCTATGCCGCGCCCGAAGCCGGTACCGGCGCGCTCGAGCGGCTGGCGGGCGCACTCTTTTCACGGCGGGATACGTCTGCATCTGTCGCAGTCGAAGCGCTCTTCCGCCAGCAACTGATTCTGGTTCGGGGCGAGGTCAGAGAGAAGGAAACGGTTTCGCAAACGCATATCGGCGCGATTGTCCGCGGCACGCTTGGAGACCGTCTCGGTTTTCGCGCGCGGCACTTCGAAGCCAGGGAGTGGAGTACCCTGCCCCGCCTGACCCGGGCGGACGTACTGGCGCGGCCGATCGAACTGGTTCAATTCAAGGGAAAGGCGGTGGACTTTCGCGAAGCCACCTATCAGCTGGTGTGGGCGACGCGCTGGTTCGACGCGGATGCCGCAAAGGGCAGCCTGGACTGGGGCCCGGGCAGGAGCGGCAACCTGCTGCTGGCGCCTTTCGCGCCGACGTTCGGGATGGCTCGGTTCCGGACGGCGTACAGGCGGGTGCGTTTCATCCACATCCTCGGGTTCCTGGAAGCCGATTCGGGTCTTGTGGACCCGTCCCGCACGGGTTTTGACAACGGTCACCGCCGCACGTTTCTTCGTTCCAAGGCGATTGCCGCCCACCGGGTGGAGGTCGATGTTTCTCCGCGCGTACGTCTGGGATTCCAGGAGGCGGTGATATACGGAGACCGTGATTTCGAGTTTCTTTATGCATCTCCCGCTTCGGTACTCACCGCTGCTCAGATGGCGGTGGGGGACAAGGACAACCTGGCTGTGGGGCTGGATATTTCTCTTCGGCCGGTCAAACGGATACAGACCTATCTCGCGTTATTTATGGATGACTTGAGGAAGTTCAGCCCTGGCGACTTCTCAAACAAGCTCGCGGCACAGGCGGGCGTGTTCTGGGTGGATGCGTTCGGGTTGCCGGATACGGATTTTCGAGCCGAGTTCGTGCACATCGAACCGTTTGTGTACTCTCACAGGTTCAATATAAACGCGTTTACGCATTTCGACGCGCTCCTGGGTTATCCGACCGGACCGAATTCGGACCGGGTCTGGGCCAGGCTGACGCACCGGCTCTCTCCCTCGGTTTCTGCGGCCCTTGGCTTCGAAAGGACGCGTCTGGGAGAGAATATCGATAGATCTGACGGTACGCTGACGAATGTCGGAGGAGATGCGCGGCGGGGACGGCGGCCGGAGGATCCTGCGATTCGGGAATTCCTGAGCGGCACGGTGGAAAGGCGGACGCAAATTGGCGCGGACCTGGTTTTCGAGCCGTGCTCCGACCTCGTTTTTTCCGCAACCTATCGGCTGACGCGTGAGCGCAATGTATCCATTCGTGGCGGCAAACGCGGGGACGGAGGAACGAACGAATGGCGAATGAAACTGGACCTGAATTTTTTCTGAGATCCTGTATTCAAAAAGCTTCTGAGCGGGAAGGGGACCGATGGCGACGGAAACGGGCGGATTGACCGCGGGGATGCACGAACGGTGGCTGATCCCGGCCGTATGCCTCGCGCAACTCGCGCTGATATCGCTGCCCGTCTGGCGTTTCGGCGAGGTCATTCCGGTAATCACGGTGAGCCTGATCGTGGTTTCCGGTATTGCCCTCTTTACGTCTGTAACCTCGGCGCTCTTGTATCTGTGCTTTATCGCCTCAGTGATATCGTCCGAGTTTTACGAAGACCATCTGATGCTGCCCGGAAACCTGCACTTCTGCGAGGCGCTGTTTCTGGTGGTGTGGGGAGTGGCGTTTGTCACCTGGTTGCAGGAACGCAGGCTGGGCTGGCGTCGCACCCGGCTGGACCGTCCGATGCTGGTTTTTCTTGGTCTGGTAATGGCATCGATCGGGCTGGGTCTGTTTTACGGGCAGGACGTTCGGCAGGTGATGAGGGACGTACGGTATCCGCTCTACTACGTGTTGTTTTTCGTCGTAACAGGGTTTTTCGATCTCCGCAGGCGCGGGATGTTTCTGGCCGTGCTGGTAATCTCAGCGGCCGTCGTGGGGGTAGAGTACCTGATCGAATTCGTACGCACGGTCGATCTCTCGTATGCCGGAGCCTTCCACAGGGTGGCCAGGCGTGAGGGGCTGCTGCTGCCGATGGGTGTTCTGGTCCTTGCGGCGGCCTTCCTGTACGAAACGTCGCCGGTTCGGCGCATGTTGGGCGGATTTCTTCTGGTTCCCATCGGTCTTGCGCTGGTGGTCACGATGGGACGCGCGATGTGGGGAAGTCTGTTGTTCGGACTCTTCTGCGTGGGCGGTCTGGTCCTGCTGGACCGCGGGAGGCATAGAGGACGACGGCTTCTGATATTGATGCTTATTCCCGTTTTACTGCTGGGCCTGGGCTACTATTTCCAGCAGTTCACCGGCGCGGGCGTCGAGGATATGGCGGCTCATCGGTTGCGGCGCACCGTAGCTGAGGGCGACCTGGAGATTCAGGGGCGTCTGCTGGCCTACGCTCTGGCCCTGGAGAAGATCTGGCAGAGGCCGGTACTGGGTGGAGGACACGGAACCACGATTTCCTATCTGAGGGTCGACGAGTACTCCCGTCCCTACGTCTTTACCTCCGGAGGCGTAGACAATACCTATCTCACGATCATGATGCGTATGGGATTTCTGGGCGTAATCGCCTTCCTTTGGATGTTTGTCAGGGGTCTGCGAATTGCCTACGGCCTGTTTCGCCGTACCGACGATTCGCAGCTGAAAGGATTCTGCGTCGCGTTTCTTGCGGTCTACGCGGCGCTGCTGGTGTATATTATGACCGACAATACGATGATGGGGAACCGGCTGATTTTCTGGCATGCGTGTTTTCTCGGCATTCTGGCCCGTTTGGATGGAGAGGCGGATGAAACCGGCGGTGACGGCGGTGATCGTAAACTGGAACGCGGGTGACGACCTCCTCCGATGCGTCGCGTGCCTCAAGGGAATAGAGGGGCGTCTGCAGCTGGACGTGGTTGTGGTGGACAACGCATCGTCGGATGGAAGTCCTGACGCGCTGGACACCTTTGCCGATGGCGTGAGGCTGGTTGAGATGGGAGGGAACTTCGGGTTCGGGCGTGGCGTCAACCGGGGGGTGGAAATATCCGCCGCTCCATATGTTCTCGTTCTGAATCCGGATGTGACCGTGGCGCCGGATGCGGTTGAACGCCTGCTGGACTATCTTGAAGCCAATGACCGTGTCGGCGTTGTCGGACCACGACTCGTTGATCGGAAAGGCCGAGCGCAGCTTTCTTGCGGAAGGGCGCCTCGACTGACTGGCGAAATCTGCCGTAAATTCCTGTTGCATCTTGTATTTCCATTTCTTAAATTCGGCTGCCGGGTCTCGCGTGGGCCGGCTTCGGTCGGCTGGGTGACAGGTGCCTGTTTCCTTATGCGTCGCAGCGCTTTCGGTGCAGTTGGCGGCATGGACGACGCTATTTTTATGTATTATGAAGACGTAGACCTCTGCCTCAGGCTTGGTAGGGCCGGGTGGTCCGTGGCCTATCTGCCGGAGGCTTACGCATTCCATGCGGGTGGTGAGAGTTCGAAGAAGGTGCTGGAGCGGATGCTGGTGGAGGGCGTGGCGAGTCATCTCTATGTGATGAAAAAACACCTGGGAGATCATGCAGGCCGGCTGTTGGCTTTACTGACGTTTCCGGAGATGGTTTTGAGAACGCTGCTCTGGGGAGGTCTGTTTTTGTTGCCCGGATTCCGGAAGGAGGCCGGGGCGAGGCTCAAGGCGTACAGACGGGTCCTGACCCGGGGCAATGATGGTCGCGGCGGCTTCGGATCCAGGTTGGGATGCGCGGGTTCGAAGGAGATTTCATGATTCCCATCTGGCGGGCCTGTTTCGACGAAGAGGAAGTAGCGGCGGTTCGGGAGGTGATGCTGTCCGGCTGGGTGGGGGCAGGCACGAAGGCCGCAGCCTTCGAAAAACGGTTTGCCGAGTATATCGGGACGTCATTCGCAGTCAGCGTGAATTCGTGTTCGTCGGCATTGCTGCTGGCGCTCAAGGTGCTGGGCGTGGAGGGCCGCGAGGTCATTACCACATCCATGACCTTTGTCGCTACCAACCATGCCATTCTGCAGAACGGGGCTACTCCCGTCTTTTGCGACATCGATCCGGATACTTTGAACCTGGACCCGGATTGCGTGGCACGGCGGATTTCGGATAAGACGGCTGCAATAATGGTTGTTCATCACAGTGGCCATCCGTGCGACGTGGACCCGATTCTGGAGATCGCCGCGTCCCGGGACATTCCGATTGTGGAGGATGCCGCCCACGCCTGCGGCGCCAGGTACAAGGGCCGGATGGTTGGCGGATTGGGCACGATCGGGTGTTTCAGCTTCCAGGCGCAGAAGAACCTGACGACCTGCGATGGTGGTATGCTGACCACCAGCGATGCGCAGTTGGCCGAGCGACTCAAACGGCTCAGCTGGATGGGCATCCCGCAGGGTACCTGGGACCGATTTACCGCGGGGCCGCAGCAGAAGCGCTGGTTGTACGAAGTGACTGAAGTGGGTCACAAGTTCTATATGAACGATCTGAATGCGGCAATCGGTCTGGTCCAGCTGGCGAGGCTCGAGTCGGCAAACGCCCAGCGACGCGAAATCGTCTTGCAATACAACAGGGCGTTTTCCGATCTGGCGTGGCTTCAAACGCCCTTGATTGCGCCATACGCGCGCAGCGCCTTCCATGCCTACGTGCCTCGCGCGGCGGACAGAGACAATCTTGTGGCCCATCTGCACGGGCGGGATGTCGATTCCAGCGTACATTATTATCCGAACCATCTCTATCCGATCCACGAACCCTATCGTTGCGCACTGCCGGTAACCGAGTCGGTGTGGCGTGATCTGGTGACGCTTCCGCTCTATCCGTCCATGACCGACAAAGACGTGGCGCAGGTTATCGACGCTGTTCGGAGCTTTCAACCCGGTTGACGTGACTCCGGCACTGACCCCGCTCTCAAGTAGAAAGTACGCCGTGTTGTCATCCGCTCTTTTCCTCGCATTTGGTTTCGGAAGCGCTCTGTTGTTGACACCGCTTCTTCGTGCCGCCGCCCTACGCGCCTCGTGGTCGAATTGCGGCGGCGGAAACGGTGCGGAGTCGGTTCCTCCGATCGGCGGCGTGGCCATCGCGATCGCCACCCTATTGCTGCTTCCCTTTGCGCCGCTGTCGTTTCCGGTGGGTCTGTGGATCGGCGCCCTGGGAATGGGCGCCATCGGATTCGTCGACGACAAATGGCCGCTTTCGCCCTTTCAAAAGCTTGGCTTTCAGATCTTCACGGTGGTTATTGCGGTCGGGAGCGGACTTCGATTCGACACAACGGGCAGTACGGTCGTCGACGCCGTACTGACCGGCGTCTGGCTGGTCTGGATGTGCAACGCGTTTAACGTGCTCGATATGATGGACGGTCTTTCCGCGGGCGCCGGCGCAATAGCCGCTATTGGCCTGGCGGGTCTGGGTCTGGTCGGCGGTGCGGCGACGGTTGTGATTCTCGGCGCCAGCCTGGCGGGAGGGTTTTTGGGTTTTCTGGTTTACAACGCCCATCCCGCACGAGTCTATATGGGCGACGCCGGCAGTCTTTTTGCAGGATTTGTGCTTGGCGCAATGTCGGTGGAGATTTCCAGGGCGATGCCGGGCGTGCAGGGTGAAATCTGTACGATTATGGTGCTGGGGGTGCCCTGTTTCGAAGCCGTGTTCCTGTGTATCGTGAGAAAGAGGAAGGGCTTGCCCGTGATGAAGGCGAGCCGTGATCACGTCGCGCAGCGGCTGGTCCGGATGGGATATTCCGTCAGGGGCGCGGTTCGGAGAATTCATCTCGCGGGCGGGCTTCTGGCCCTGTCCGGAATCGTTGCGGCTGTGGTGTCGCCCGTGATTGTCGTAACAATTCTTGCTTGTGTGATCGCCGCGGCGGTTTGGACCGGCGTACGGTTGGCCCGCGTGGAGACCGCATAGCAGACTGTTGGAGGCGTTGCTTTGCAGGAGAGGCCGGATGACCGACCTGCGTCGCACAACTGTCCGGGGTTTCTCGTGGACCGGCCTGGCGCAGGGCGCCGGCTATCTGATTCAGGTGGGCGCGCTGGGGTTGGTGGTGCGGCATCTGAGCGAACCGTCCCGGGCTTTCGGTACGGAGGTCGCCGCAGCCACAATTGTGGGGTTGGGCATACTGGCCTCGGAAATGGGTCTCGGGAGAGCTCTCATTCAGAAGCGGGATGCGCGGGAAGCGCATCTGGCCGCGGCATTCTGGATGGGACTGTTCATCTCCTGTTCGCTGGCCGCCCTCCTCTATCTGACCGCCCGCTTCTGGGGCGGGCTTTTTTTTGACGGCCCACAGGTATCGGCCGTTCTCCCGACAATGGCCTCGGTGCTCGTATTCACCGGGATTGGAACCGTTCCCCGGGCCCGGATGGAGCGCACGTTTCGTTTCGGACAGTTGGCAATCCTGGATGTCTGTGCGGCGTTTTCGAGCGGAATTACGATGGCGTCGCTGTCGCTATCGGGATTCGAGGTGTGGAGTCTGGTCTGGGCTTTTGTGGTCCGCCACGCCGTTCTGGGTTTGGGGCCCTGGTTTTTCTGCCCCATCAACCCTGTCCGCTCCATCAGCGTTGCGGACGCCCGTGTATTGCTCGGGTTCGGAGGCAAGTGGACGGGTTCAAGGATGGTGGGTTATGTCCAGCAGAACCTGGACTATCTTCTAATCGGCAGATTCCTTGGGATTGAAGCGCTGGGCTACTACGGACTGGCGTACCGCCTCATCGCATTTCCACAGACCCGCGTGGTTCAGGCCGTAGCAAAGGTGACGTTTCCGGCTTTCTCCGCTCTCCAGGACGATGTCGCCCGGCTCGGCCGGGCCTATCTCTCCACGGTGAAATACGTCGCCGTGCTTGTGTTCCCTGTTATGGCGGGATTTTTCCTTTTGGCGCATCCAGGCGTCGTCTTGCTGTTTGAGCCGAAGATGGCCCCCGCGGCGGTTGTCCTTCAGTTGCTCAGTCCGGCCGGAGCGCTTCGTGCTATCGCTTCTCCCGCCGGGTTGGTCTTTTCCGCCGTGGGCCGTACCGGGCTGGCGCTGATCTGGAATGTCGCCGGCGCCATCTTTATGCTTGCGGCCCTTTGGTTGGGCATCTCCGGGGGGATAACGGGAGCAGCGGCGGCTGCAAGCCTCGGTGTGTTGGTCCTGACCGCGGCCTCGCAGGGCATCGTGAACCGGCTGGCCAGGATTGCATTTGGAGAGTACCTCAAGGCATTGTATCCCGCCGCGTTGAGCAGTGCACTGATGGCAGGGGTGGTGGCCGGATACAAGTGGCTGGTGATTGGCGTACTGCCCGATTTCGCGTTGATTGCGTCCTGCGCTGTTGCGGGTGCGATTGCCTATCCGCTCGCCTTCCGTTTTTTATCGAAAGAGACCGCCGCTGAGGCAATTCGTCTGGCCGGATTGATCCGGCGTTAGAAAAATCGATCTGCAGGCGCGGACCGGACGGGCTTTCTAAGAGGTTGTTTTAAAATTCCCGGCGAGTCCCTAGCGCGCGCGAAAATGTGTCGGTTCAGAGGCACGAGGGGCGCGAGGGGCGCGCAGCGCCGACGGGCAAATTCGCCTATGAGAGGCGAGCAAGCGCAGCCTCGATCTCGTAGGACGGGTGGATTTGGCCAACGCAGACCGAGGCTTTTGCAGCCGCGCGAAGACCGCCGGGGGTTTTAAGACAGCTTCTAAGCTGGCCGGAAGGATGTGGATATGGCTCGATTGCCGGATTTCCTGATTATCGGCGCCCAGAAATGCGGCACGACGTGGCTGGCCGCCATGCTGCGGCAGCACCCCGATGTGTACATGCCCGATCAGGAGATACATTTCTTCGACAAGGCCGGAAATTACGAAAAGGGGATGGACTGGTATATCAGTCATTTCGAAGGGGCGGAAGACAGAAGACGTGTGGGTGAAAAAACGCCGGATTACTTCTGGGCCGACGGAAGGGGAGGCGAAGGCCACATGCCGGATGTGCACCGGCATATCCACGGACATCTGCCCGACGTGAAACTGATCGTTACCCTCAAGAATCCAGTGGATCGGGCGGTCTCAGCGGTAAAGCATCTGATAAGGACCGGCCGGATTTCTCCACTGCATCGAATGGACGATTTGCTAACAGGCGAAAAATCCGCCCTGCTCGACAGTTTCGGAGTTTTCGAGGTGGGGCGGTTCTTCACATTGCTCAGCTCTTATCTGAAACTCTTCAGACGGGATCAAATACTGGTACTCTTCTTTGAAGAGGATATCGTGCAACGGCCGAACGAGGGCTTGAAGAAGGTCTGTGCTTTTCTGGATATCGACGACGCTTTCCGGTTTTCGGGAATGGCGCAGAAGGTCAATCGATTCAACGGTTGCAAATTACACCTGATAGCCCGCTATTATTTCCCGTTCCTGTCTCCGTTGACAAATGTCCTCGGGCGCCTCCTGCCGGAGAGCGATTATCTTCCCAGCAAGCCGGTCCTTCGACATTTGCACGGACTCTATCAGGAAGAAAACCGCAGGTTGTTCGATCTTCTCGATCGGCATTCACCCGAATCGTGGCTTGCAACCTGACTGCGGGTTACCCCTGACAGCCCGTTGAAAGAGCCCATCCGGGCTGCGGCCGGCCCTTGCGGTCGAAATACTGCGTTGCGCGCCCTCGCCGAATCGCAGGATGGGACTCGGTGGCGCGCCTTGTCTTCGGCCTCGCCTGCAGAGCGGCTTTATCAACGGACTGCCAATCGCGCTGTTTTCCATTGATTCCCTGAAATCCTGTGTTTATATTGAAGGAGTCCTCCCGCCTTGAGAGTTTTTTTTGTCGCGCTCACCGGGCCCCGGTTTGCCGCCAGCCGTACACGTGTATTCGATTATCTCCCCTTCCTTAAGGCCAATGGCGTACAAGCCGACGTGTCGATTGTTTTGCCCGATCGGATATCCACCTGGACATACTCGAAGAGAGGATTCGGGCGCCTGGTCCACTATGCCTGGGTGTGGTGGTGTTCGCTCCTGGCCGGGTTGCGCACCCTCCGGTCTGCACCCCGGTACCACGTCGTGTTTGTACAGCGGGTTTTTTTCAGTGCACCCATTGCCTGGCTGTTGCGTCGGTTTTCAAGGAAGGTCATCTTCGATTTCGACGACGCGATTTTTACCACCGAGGCACCCGGTGAAGACTGGATGGCGCGGCTCCGAACGTGGCACCACTCGCGGGGGTTGGCAAGAATGCTTCGCGCCGCGTCCAGGGCTCTCGTCGAAAACACCTACACGGCCGCGTATGCTGAACGATATTGCCCCAGGGTATCGATCATCACCGGACCGATTGACACGGAGCGGTATTCACCCGGCAGAGCGGTCGAGGAGTGCGAAGGCGTGGTTCTCGGCTGGATTGGGAGCTATACGTCCGCCCCGTATCTGGAACTCATCCGTGGGCCTCTGGCCGAGTTGGGCGTCCGGCACCACAATCTCCGGCTCTGCCTGATCGGCGAAGGCGGTTTTCACACGAATGCCGTGCCAATGGAATGGCGCCCCTGGTCTCTGGAAACCGAGGTTCAGGACCTGCGCGGCATTGATATCGGTCTGATGCCTCTGCCCGACGATCCGTGGACCCGGGGAAAGGGGGGGTACAAGCTGTTGCAATACCTCTCGTTGGGTATTCCGGCCGTGAGCAGCCCGGTGGGCATTAACCGCGAAATCGTGGAAGACGGCGTCAATGGTTTCTGTGCAGGCACCCACGACGAATGGGTGTCCTGCCTCGAACGGCTGATTCAGGATCGGGCGCTTCGGCATCGGTTGGGTAAGGCCGGACGGGCAAGAATGGAAGCGCGTTATTCCCTGAATCGGAGCAGCAGGAGACTGTTGCGGATCCTGAATTCGGCAGCCCCGGCGCAGGCATGAGCGGACATCGGCGCTCCTGTTTCGATTGCGAGCCTGCCGAACGAACGCGGCGCGCGCCTCAGGCGCCCGCCCGCATTTATTCGATTCACTTATCAATGTCCTGTCCCGAAAATATCTCACCATTCGGCCGCCGATTCATCCCGTCTCGCGGCGTTGCCTTCGCTCGCCGACCTTACGCAGGTCGCCTCCGCTCTGGCGCCTTGCGAGACGGGCGACTCGACGGCCGAATTTTGGCAACTTATTTCCGGGACAGAACAATAATTGCAAATTAACTTTTACATTGCCGGTTTATCACAGGGTGTGTATATTTGAATCGCTGATTCCGGCGTCGGAGCCCGTTTATCCAATCCGATCGTGGTGGTTCCATCTGTGGAGTCGGCTTGCCAGCGGATCCATCCCGCGCGCGTTCGCCGATTCAACTGGTTCAAATTATCGATCGTCTTAACGTTGGCGGGCCTACGCCCTATCTGCTCTTTCTTTCCCGGGCGCTGGAAACACGGGGATATCGTTCCATTGTGGTCAAGGGCCAGGTGGCGCCCGGCGAAGCCGAAATGGAAGACGTTATCCGTCGTTCCGGAATTCAACCTCTGGAGGTTCGGGGGTTCAGCCGTGCGATTGTTCCGATTCGCGATTTCATGGTGCTCGTCGCGCTGTATCGTTTGTTGAGACGTGTTCGCCCGGCGATTGTCCACACTCACAAGTCGAAGGCAGGCGTTGTCGGTCGAATCGCGGCATGGCTGGCAGGAGTACCGGTAACGCTGCATACGTTTCACGGCCTGGTCTTCAGAGGCTATTTTTCGGCCTGGAAGACCAGACTGATCGTGCTTGTCGAGAGGCTGCTCGCCCGTCGCACCGATGTCCTGGTTGCCGTCTCGGAACTGCAACGCGATGAACTTCTGGCGGATCGTATCGCGGCGCCTGCCCGCATTCGCACCGTTCCATTGGGCGTGGATCTTGAGCCGTTTCTGAACCACCGGCGATGCGACGCGGGTTTCCGCGAGGAACTGGGTTTCGGCGCTTCGACAAGGCTTGTCGGAATTGTGGCGCGGCTTGTGCCTATCAAGGGCGTCGACATCTTCCTGGCTGCCGCCGAACAGGTTGCCGGGGTCGTGCCGGATGTCCGTTTCGTCGTGATTGGCGACGGGGAACTGCGGGCAGAACTCGAGTCCATTGCGCGTACGCGAATGCTCAATGGCAGGGTACGGTTTACGGGTTTTCGCAACGACATGGCGCGAATATATGGTTCCCTTGATCTTTCGGTGCTGTCTTCACATCACGAGGGATTGCCGGTAGCGTTGCTGGAGTCGGTGGCCTCCGGATGTTACGTGGTTGCCTCCAGGGTGGGCGGTGTGCCCGATCTGCTTCGTAGCGAACGGATTGGCCTGATGGTCGCGCCCGGTGACCCCGATGCGCTCACCGGCGGGATACTGCGAGCGTTACGGGAACGGCGGGGAATTGCCGACGAAGAGCGGCGTAAGGTCGTTGAATCATACGGGTTAGCGCGATTGGCGCAAGATTTCAGCCACCTCTATTATAAGTTATCCGAAAACAAGCGGGCCGGAGGCGGTTCTCCGGGTGACTGCTGGGAAGGGAAGTACGCATGAAGGTGCTGATTACCGGCGGGGCGGGGTTTATTGGATCACATTTGGCCGAACGGCATTTGAGACGTGGCGACGAGGTTGCCGTACTGGACGATCTTTCCACCGGAGATTACAACAATATTCACCACCTGGAGTCCAACGCGCGGTTCAACATAAAGGTTGGCACGATACTCGAGTCGGAGACGCTGCGTCCGCTGGTGGAGTGGTGCGATACGATCTATCATCTGGCCGCCGCGGTGGGTGTGAATTACATCATTGACAATCCGCTGCATTCCCTGACAACCAATATCCGCGGAACCGAAATTGTCCTGGAACTCGCCAATAAAGACAAGAAGCGCGTCATGCTCGCGTCAACGTCCGAGGTGTACGGGAAAAAGAACGGCAAGGTTTCTTTCCAGGAAAACGACGATCGGCTGCTCGGTCCCATTACTGTCGACCGCTGGATCTACTCCACGACAAAGGCAGTGGACGAGATGCTGGGCCTGTCCTATTGGCGTGAAAAGAAACTGCCGATGCTCATTGTTCGGTTCTTCAACGTTATTGGCCCCAGACAGACCGGGGACTACGGGATGGTCGTACCGAGAATGGTCAAGCAGGCGCTCCTTGGCCACCCCATTACCGTTTACGGCGACGGGGAACAGCGGCGCTGCTTTACCGATATCGAAGACGCTCTGGACGGCCTGGTTGCGCTGGCCGAACATCCCGACACGCCGGGTGAAATTTTCAATCTGGGCGGGAATGTCGAGACCAACGAAACCAGCATTGTCAATCTGGCACAAAAAGTCAAGTCACTGACGGAAAGCGATGCCCCTGTCGAATTCGTGCCTTACGACAAGGCATTCGCAAAGGGATCGTACGAAGACCTCAACTATCGGGTGCCGGATCTTTCCAAAATCAGATCGTTCGTGGACTACGAGCCGAAAATGAGCCTAGACAACACCCTTCGGCGCATCATCAATTATTTCGAATCATAGTGTCCTATCCCGAAAATACCTCACCATTCGACCCCCGATTCATCCCGTCTCGCGGCGTTGTCTTCGCTCGCCGACCTTGCGCAGGTCGCCCGCGCTCAGGCGCCTTGCGAGCCGGGCGACCCAACGGTCGAATTTAGGCAACCTATTTCCGGGACAGAACACTGCATCTTCCCCGGCGTTCACGCGCCAGGGTTGCGGTAGCGCCCGGAGTCACCCCTCCGGCTCGCGAGACGCGATCCGACATATGAGAAGTCGTCAACTGGCGTTAGACCGTCCGAACCCGAGTGTCGGAACGGACGGGGCTGGCCGTACGCCGGTTTTTTTATTTGGGAGTCGCGCCTTGCGGGACCACGGTTCCATCGGATGGATCTGCGCAGGTTGTCTGTCGTTCGGGTTGATCGCGGCTTTGATCGTCTGGCTGTCTTCGGGCGTGTCACTGCTGGACGACGACTGGGGGCACCTCCGTCTGTGCGAGGAGGGGATACAATCGATCCTCACCACCAGCTGGACGGGGCTCGCCGGCGCCGGTGGATATTATCGTCCGGTTGTCACCCTGACGCTTTACGGCACCTTTCTGTTTGCGGATTACGATCCGCTTCCATATCACATTGTAAACGTATTGATCCACTGCTTTTGCGGAGTTCTTGTCTATCTGCTGGCACGGCGGCTGCTGAACGGGGCCCTGGCCGCCTGGACGGCGCTCTTTCTTTTCTTAGTGTTACCCGTCCATGCGGATACGGTTTTCTGGATTGTGGGCCGCACCGACTCCGTCTGTGCGCTGTTCTACCTCTCCGCCCTGCTTCTGTTTCTGGCCGACCGGGAACGCCAGTCTCCGGGGCGGCTGGCGGGTGCGGGCCTGTGTTCCCTGCTGGCTCTTTTTTCCAAGGAAATGGCACTGTCCCTGCCCGTTGTACTGTTGATCCTGTTCTGTTACGACAGGACGGTACGTTCCTTGAACGCGCGCAGGGCGCTTGTGTGCTGTGCCGTTGCCATGGGAATCTACCTGTCTGTGCGTTGGATCGTCCTGGGCGGGATACTTTCCGGGATTCCTGACCGAAACCTGACACTGCCCGGGCTTGGCCTGGACCTGCTCAAGTCAGGTGCGAAAATGGGGATGACCGACTTCCCGCTTTTCGGCGCTGTCCTGCTGGCGGCGACGGCCGTCGTGTTCTGGTTGTCCGGACGGCCGCGCAAGGCGCTTCGGGACACGTTGTACCTTGGCGGGCTGACCCTGGCCAGCCTGGCGCCGGTCCTGGGAAGGGTTCACCGGTGGTATCTCTACCTGCCTTCCGTGTTTTTCTGCATTGCGATTGCGAACGTATGGGCTTCCTGGCAGTCGGACCGGCGGGCCGTCCTGCGCTGCAGGAACCTGCTTCTGGCAACGTTGATCGGCTATTACGGCCTGGTGCTTGCCCGTGAGGGGTGGTTCTGGCGGGAAGCTTCTGTCCTGAGTGAGAGCGTTCTGGATAACCTGGCGCCGCTTACGCAGCAAAGCCGAGGAACACTCTACGTTCTGAACGTACCTTCGGCTCTGAGTCCGTCGGGTAGCCTCGGAGAGATACCGCTGTACGCATTCGGGTTGCACAACGCGTTGGCGGTCCGCGGCGGATCGGAAACCCCGGTGGTTGCCGTGAACCATTGCTGGCTTACGGATCCCGGCGGATTTGAGACCGAAGTGACGCGGCTGGGTCCGGCGCACTGGCGGATCGAAATCAGGAACGGGGGCTATTTCTCGGCGCATGGACAGGCGGACGCCGGATTGCTGTATGGGTCGAACGGCAAGCGGTTGGGCCCCGGGGTCATACGAAAGAAGTGGGGCGAATCCCGGTTTCACGGCCCAACACAGGCCGAGTTTGTACTCAAAACGGGCACCCACGACCGCGTGGTGATATTTGACACGGGCGGGACCGGCAGATTACAACTCCGAAACGAACGATGGTAACGATCATGTCAGCGCGTTTCTTACAAGCGTGTGCGTTTTTCGCTCTGATGCTCCTGATCCCTCACGTAACGCCCGGGACCTACGGAGGCGAGCCGCGACTGGTACGGACGGAAGCGGACGCAGTCGAGATCGAGGTCGACGGTTCGGACTATCAGCTTCGAACCGTCCATCTTGACGGTGTTGCCTACACTCAGGTTCAATTGCCCGGTGGAATGTGGTTGCCCGAACCAGGGCTTCCGGCGGTGCCCGTGCGAGGGACGTTGTTGGGTGTGCCTTTCGGGGCGCGAATCGCGGTTACGGTTGTGGGAGTGGAGTTCGAAGAGATTTCGGGGGTGCTGCTTATGCCGGCGCCGCGGTCCCGGTCGACTGGTCGGGGGGAGTTCGAGACGGAAGTCGAGGTTTACGAGCCGGATGTGGATTTTTACGCCACCGATGGCCTCTATCCTGAGGAGCAGGCCGTGGTTTCTCGCATCGGCGTCATGCGGGACCAGCGGGTTGCCGGAATATCCTTAAGGCCGATACAGTACAACCCGGCACGGCAGCAGCTTCGCATCGCCCGCAAGCTTCGGGTGCGCGTACGGTTCGTACGTGACGAGGGTTCCATTGGGGTTTCGCCTTCTGCCGAAGGCTCCGGCGGTGGGTTCGAGGAATTCTACGAGACCTCATTGTTGAATGCGGATCAGGCGCGGCCCTGGAGGGGACGGGCCGAACAGGACGACGGGCTTCGAAAGCCACGGATCTCGGAAAACCTGGATCCGGCGGCCGAATACTACAAGATCCGGATAAAGGATAACGGGCTTTATCGGCTGGACGCGGACTGGTTCGCCGATGCGGGCATTGCCCTGCAGACGGGAGACCTGGAACGACTGAAGGTCTTTCTCAACGGTCAGGAGATACCCGTAGACGTTCGGAACGATGGAGACGGTGTGCCCGGAGAGGGAGGGGAGGCGATATTCTACGGGGAGTACAGACGTGCGCCGGATCGGAATTTCGAACATGAACTGGGACGCGAACAGGTATACTGGCTCACGCTTGACGGCAGACCCGGCCTGCGTTTTGAGGAGGTGGACGGGTCGCCCGGGAGCGAATACCAACCGGCCACTCTGTTCACGCATAGGGTGCATGCCGAGGTCGATTCGCTTTACGATCCGCTCGGAGGCGCTCCTGACGAGAATCGAGACCACTGGTTCTGGGGGCGAACCGGCTCGCCGGGCAGGCCTGGTACCGGTCTTCAAAACGTGAGCGAGTATCCCGTGACCGTGCCCGTGGCATTGCCCGGGTTGGACCGTACCCCGGCAACGACGGCCCACATCAGGGTTGGCATGCACGGATTGACCTTCAGACGATTGTTCGAACCCGATCATCGCACGGTCGTTCGGCTTCCCGGCGGAACGGTTCTGGCCGACGACCGGTGGGACGGGAAGCGCGCGTTTGTCGCCGAAGGGGCGGTGCCGGCGTCGGAACTAGGCGATACGATCCGGGTGACGCTCGCGACGCCGGGAGCCGCGGATTTTCCGGCCGACTACATCGAACACGTTCTGCTCAACTGGGTGGAAGTCACCTATACCCGCAGGTTCGAGTGCGTAGAAGGCAAGCTGGAGTTCGAACCTGATGAAACCGAAGAAGGCCGGGATTTCTCCATTTCGGGTTTTCGGACGGCCGACGTGTCCGTTTACGACCTCGCCGGAGCACGAAGGATCCAGCACGTTCAGGTGACGCCACGGGATGGGGGATTTCAGGCCAGATTCGAACTGCCGGCCGTATCCGGGCGGTTTGTCGCGATGGATTCAGAAGCTATCCCAAGGGCGCCCGCCGGAGAGGCGGCCAGGGTGCCGGCGTTCGGGCAGGAGGGTGCAGACTACGCAATTGTTGTCCATCCGCGGTTTCGCGAAGCGGCGGAGCGCCTGGCGGATCACAGGCGAGGACGAGGACTGCAGGTTCAGGTCGTGGACGTTATGGATATCTACGACGCGTTCTCCTTTGGGCAGTTCGAGCCGCGGGCAATCCGTCGATTCATGCGATACGCCTTCGAAAACTGGACGTTGCGGCCAACCTATCTTCTGCTATTCGGCCCGGATAGTTTCGATTACCGGCGCAACTTTGAAGAATCCGTCGTGGAGCGGCACGTGGCCATGTCCGTTGTTCCCTCGCTTCCTTTCCAGTCCGTAAGAAGGGGGCTGACATATACGGACCACTTTTTCGGCGCGGTCGCGGGTTCAGAGGACGATCTGTTCCAGGATGTATTCGTGGGCCGACTTCCGGTGGCTACTCGACGGGGGGCGGCGGCCCTGGTCCGTAAAATCGTAGCCTATGACCACGCGCCGAATGACCGGTGGCGGGACAGGGCGCTGTTTATGGCAAACTACAATCCGTTGTCCATCTTCACGTCCCCCAGCGACCGGTTGTCGGCGAACTACGCCGAGCCGCTGGGATTGGAATCTTTCAAGGTTTACAACGATGAGGATATCGGACCTGAACCCAATGAGGACACGGGTAAAGTCATCCGGCAAATCAACGAGGGGCGGCTGCTGGTGAATTTCCTGGGGCACGGAAGCGTCTCGGGAATGGCGCGGTTCCTGAGAGGAAGTTCGCAACGAAGAAGCTATAACTATATGCGTCAGATCGTCAATGCGGACCGTTTGCCGATCGTCGTGGCATTGTCCTGCCTGAATGGTCGTTTTTCGGATCCCAGATTCACGTGCCTGGCGGAGGAAATGACCGGGAAGGCGGACGGCGGCGCGATCGCGTATATCTCGGCGTCAGCACTCGCGGCTGTCATAACCAACGACTTTCTGAACGACCGCCTGTTTGCCGCGTTCTTGAGAGACGGCGTCCGCGAATTCGGCGCCGGTCTGGCCGTGGCAAAAGCGGCGCTGGACACGCGTTTCCCCGAGCTTAGAACGCTTACCCTTGGTATACAGTTGATTGGGGACCCCGCACAGGAGCTTGCCATTTTGCCGAACCCCGACTTTGCTCTGGATTCCGGTAGCCTGAAAGTCGAGAGGATGACTCAGTTGACTGTGGAAGACTCGGTCCGGATCGCAATCCGGTTAGAAAACGCCGGTATCACGCCACGTACTGGCCCCGCGGTTCTTCTGGTGGACCGCAATCTGGACCGCGGAGTGGTCGATACGCTATTTGCGGGCGTGTTCCCCGCCTTTGGCCAGTCCGACAGCACAGCGGTGATGTGGCGGTTGGCCGGCCGGTCCGGAAGACACCTGCTGGCGCTGACGGCGGATCCTGACGATGAGATTCCGGAGCTGGATGAAGCCAATAACCACGTGGAGGTCGAGCTGTACGTAGCCGGCGGTCTGGCGGCCGTGCCCACGATGCCAAGGCAGAGTCAGGTCGTACCAGCTTCTGCAGTGCAGTTGGCCGTGCGTGTGGGTACAGTCGCTCAGGAAACGTACGGAGAGTTCGAGGTGAGTGGCTCGCCGTCGTTCGACGGGCCGGGCGTGATTCGCTCCGGACCCGTCGCGGGGCGCGAGGGGCTCGTGTTGTGGAAGGCGGCTGAACTGGCTCCGGGAACATACTTCTGGCGGATTCGGGTGCGAGAGGCCGACGAATTCGGGGCTTGGTCCGCCGTGATGGAGTTCACCGCACAGCCCGCCGCGCCCGAGCGGGAGGTTGTGTGGCGCCAGGACGCAGTCAGGGCTTTTCGGTCGGCCGAAGGAACCGACGTTCGGCTGGCTGACAGCGCGGTTTCCAGGGTAGTCGATCCCCCGCCATTGCGTTTGAACGCGGCCACCCGGGAAGAGGCGTTCGCCGCCGAGGGCGTCAGGGGCACGGGCGTGTTGTGTACGGACGGCGCCTACCTTTACGTGAACAGGTTCTATTCTCCTACGGCGGTCTATCCTGGGACTGATATATTCGAGCGGATTGGCACCGGATTCCGGGGCACGCGCGCCGGACAGAATTACGGCGTCCTTGCGGAAACCCCCGTCCTCGGGGTTTCGGCAACATTTCACGGTGACGGGTTTATTTATGCTGACAATCGGCGGGGACGCGAACTGGCGCGGATTTCACCGTCAACGGGGGTTGTGGATCGCGTACAGGTGCCGGACGGGTTGATGGAGTTCCGAACCGGGTTGGTGTTCGATGGTCACTCGTTGATCACTTCGGACGGCACCTATATATACAACCTGGCGGCAGCGGTGGACGGCGTACAGCGCTCAGGATGGTCGGTGCGGGTGTTCGATCCGTCGAACGATTGGCGGCTGGAGCGGGAATTCACGGTCGCGCCGACCGAGACCGGGTTTGCGTATCTGGTTACAGACGGCGTGATCGCGGACGGAAAGTACCTCTATCTGGTCGAATTCGGTACTGGGCTGACCCACAGGGTTCGAGTGGTTGACGCACGGAACGGGGAATTTGTCGAGGAATACGATAGTGACCAGGCCGAGACCGATATCCTGACCGGGCAGTACGATTGGATCAACAACAAGGTATGGATGGGCCAGCTGAATGGTCCGACGATTTACCGTTACGCGGGGAAATCGCTGCCGCCGTACGGGACTCTGTTGTCGGAGCCGATCGGTCCGGCCGGTGCCTGGCACGCATTGACACTCGACGTTCGGGCGGCGGCGGGCGGGCGAGCGGAAATGGATATACTCGGCGCGTCTCCGAAGGGTGGATTCGCACCCCTTGCCGAATGGACCGGCGTCGCCGCCGAAGGTGGGATAAACCTGGGCGATCTCAAAGTAGACCGTATCCGTGTCCGTGTCCGGCTGTTCGGAGAGGAATTGAGACCCTCCGCCGGATTAACCGGATGGCAGATTCGATACCGGCCGCAGTCCGATCTTGTTTTGTCAGGGCTGAATGCAGCGCCCCTCGAAGTTGATGAACTGGAACCCGTGCGGCTGACGGTTCAGGCCCGGAACATGGGCCCCCTGAATCTGGTTCCGGGTGCTGTGGTGGCCTTTTACAGCGGTGCACCTGAAAGCGGACGATTGATTGGGCGCGCGCCGGTTCCCGAAGAAACGCCTGTCGGTGAAACGACCTCGGTATCCCTCGTTTGGAATACCGCCAGATTTGCCGGAACGAACGTCGTAACAGCCCGACTTGAGGATCTCTCCGGCCGTCGGAGCTACTACGTGAGAGAGACCACAGCTGACGAGACTGTTGAAGTCCATCCCAGCGACGATCGGACGGGGCCCGAATTGGACCTGATCGCGCTGGACGCGGCGGGCGAGGTCAGGGTGGACGACTATTTGCCGTCGACGCCGAAGTTCTCGGCCGTGTTCCGTGATTCGAGCGGCATAGACGCCCGGTCAGTGCGAATTGTGCTAAAAGGACTCGATGATGAACTCTCCGATGTGTTGACCTCAGACCGGGTGTCGGATCGGAAAGAAGACCGGACGTCTTTGGGATTCACCTGGTCTCCTCGGTTGGATGACGGCCGCTACACGCTCTCCGTTTCAGGGACAGACCAGCTGGGCAATGGCCCCGCAGAGAAGTCCATGGCATTTCAGGTATCGTCGGAACTCGCAATAGAGAGGGTGCTGAACGTCCCCAACCCGACCGCGGACGCGACGGAGTTTACGTACATTCTGTCTCGACCTGCGGAGGTCGTGATCCGCATCTTTACAGTTTCCGGAAGACTGATCCGGATTCTGGAAGACGCACCCGGGCGGGCGGGGTACAATCAGGTTCGATGGGACGTTCGAGACGCAGACGGCCACCTGCTGGCCAACGGCGTATACCTCTACACCGTTACCGCGGATGACGGCCGTAAACGGGTCCGCGTGAAAGAGCGGTTGATCGTATACCGTTGAGGCGTGTCGAAAGGTAAGGTCATCGATCGGTCAGCGGGATCCTGAGAATCGAAAGACTCGTTGACAGTCCGTTGATAAAGTCGCTCTGCAGGAGATGCCGAGGCATTGTGGTCGAAGACAAGGCGCGCAACCGAGTCCCATCCAGCGATTCGGCGAGGGCACGCAACGCGGTATTCCGACCGTAAGGGCCGGCCGTAGCCCGGATGGGCTTTTTCAAAGGGCTGTTAAGGGTGCGAATTTGTCCGTGGGGCGGCCTGCGAATCCTGGCTGCCGTTACGGTTTTTTTTTTGCGCATTGTATCGAGGATGCATCCGTCGCGACAACGGCGATTCAGACAGTTAATGAAAGTTGCGCAAACATTGGAACTTTATAAGTTTCGATTATTTAAACACTTATCATCCAGCACGAAATTTTTTTGGAACCTCTGGCCGGGCAAGAGCGTGTGAAGCGCAATAGTTGACGGAAATCGGGATGTCCGGGGTTGAGTGGCACGGCTTGCCCCGGATGCCTTCAGGAAGTTATCCTAACCAGCGCATTTTGTGACCATTCGAGAGGAAAACGCCAGGATCGATAAAGCGAACTGATTTTAAGTGAAGTAAAAACAAATAATTATGTAAATTGGATGATGAATCTGCGAGTTTTCGAGACGAATCCTCGCGAACGGCACGACACCAGACATCACCCAATTCACTGAACGGTTCGCACAATTGATTATGGCATTTTCTCCCAAATTTCCCGCCTTCGCGCTCAACACCGCCAGTGTGCCGGGCCCGGTGTTTTCCATTTCCTCGCGATCGCTTCACTCGCAGATCCGTCGGTTCGCTCCCTCTCCGGGTAGTTCTGCAGGCGATCAGGCCACATCCTCTCCCGAGGCATCTTCTTTCCAACCTGTTTTCATTCCTGTTTTCGGCGCGTGCGATCAGAGCGTGCGATGTAACGGCCGGCTGTAGATCGCCGCAATCCGGATACTCCGAATTGTGCGTGCCAGGCGCGTCTTTGCGTCGTGGTTACAGGCAACCCGTATTCCTACCATGGAGTGAAGCCATGAACAAGCTGAGAATATTGATCGTCGGTCGTGAGTCCGCTGAAGCGTCGACACTCGCGGGTTTCCTTAAGGACGAACCCTATGAGATCGTGACCGCCGAAAACGGACTGAAAGGTCTCGAAATTGTCAGAAACCGAAAGATCGACCTCGCCGTCGTCGAGGCGTGTGCGCGGGACATGGCCGGCACAACAATCCTGAAAGGGGTGCAGGCAGAGGAGATTGGAACGGTGATGTTGCTCGTGACGAGGATTGGAAAGTTGGATTCGACGAGGAGATCGAACGGGGCCTATGCCGTGAGTGTATTTGACAAGCCAATAGAGAGAGACTCGTTCCTGGCGGGTATAAGGAAATGCCTGCCAATGCAGGACACGTGGGAGCACCGTGTGGATTCGTTTCTGGAACACAACTACAGCAATCCGGAGTTGAAATTCGAGGACGTGGAACGTCATTTCAGATTCTCCCGGACGTACGGTTATCGAATGTTCAAGCAACATCTGGGTGAATCATTCAGTGTCCGACTTCGGAGAGTCCGACTGGCAAAGGCTGAAGACGCGCTGAAGAATACTTCAGCTTCGGTTTCGGAAATTGCCTATCTGTGCGGCTTTGCGTCTCTATCGACGTTCAGCAAAGTATTCAAGGCGAAAGTCGGGAGAAACCCGACCACATATCGCAGAAATTGGAAACTGGGACAAATTTAGTACTCCAGAACAAACTTGCGTTCTTGACATCGTATTTCCGTCGCAGATATTCTTAGTGTGCACCGCAATGACCTGCTCCGGTAAGCCGTATGTCGGAGATTCCCCCAGGCTTGTGCGTCGTATGTCTGTGTGCCGTGAATACGGGCAACTCTGATTGTTGAGGGGGATCTAACGCAATGGATAAGCGGAAAATCTTGATCGTGGACCGAGACCCGGAAGTAACGTCGGAACTTGCAGGATTCCTGAAAGACGAACCTTATGAAATCGTCACCGCGGAAAATGGACCGAAGGGCCTTGAAATACTGAGAAGAGAAAAGATCGACCTGGCCGTGGTCGAGGTATGTGTAGAGGATCAGGAGGGGATCACGCTTCTGGAGGGCGTGAAGGCAGAAGAGATTCAGACGTCAGTGCTGCTGGTTACAAGCCTGGGAACCCTTGAACCGGGAGAGAAGGTGCACAGGCCTTTCACCATGAGCGTATTTGACAAGCCGATTGACAGAGATATATTCCTGGCAAACATCAGGAAATATATGCCTCTGCAGGACTTGTGGAAGAGCCGGTTGGAGTCGTTTCTCGAAGACAACCACAGCAATCCCAACCTGAAATTCGAAGACGTCGTGCGTTATTTCAGGTTCTCCAAGTCCTATGGATACGCCTTGTTCAGAATGCACCTTGGAGAATCATTCACGAGGAGTCTGCGGAACGTTCGCCTGGCGAAAGCCGAAGTAGCACTAAAAAACACTACGGCTTCGATTTCCGAAATCGCTTATCTGTGCGGCTTCGGATCATTGTCGACGTTCAGCAAGGTATTTAAAGAGAAATATGGAAACAGCCCGACGAAATACCGTAGAAATTGGAAACTGGGACAAGTCCAGGACGTCCGGACAAACCTTAGGTCTTGACTTCAAAGTTGGATCTCGGATTTTTTATTCGCAGGTATTATCCGTTTTTGTGAATTACCTCTGCTACGTCATCTCGGGCAATATATAACAAAGGAATCACTTATTAAAGGCAAATATCACGAACATGTCACGTAATAAAGTGTTATATTATGTGCGATATAGCCAGGATGATTCAGGTAATAGTGCCGAATGGGCTGGCGCGCGAATTTCGGAATCCCGGGCAGATGCCACGTGAGCGCGACTTCCTAATTTTAACAGTTGGCTGTTTTCACCCTTGACTTGAGATGACTCGAAACGGGAGATCGGTATTTGCGATCCGGCGACGCGGCCGTCCGGCACGGTTCTCCATTCTGGGTCTATTATCGCAACAACCTAACGCGATTTTCCCGTCGCGCGGTACAGGTCAAGTCTATCGCGTCTCTATTCCGCCGGGAAAATTCGAATGAAAGGAGTCAGTGTACCAGGTCTATACCACTTTGTTTCTTGACTGAAAGTTCTCAGTCGGCTTCTGCCGCCATCATCATGAAACGTCGCCTGAACCGGAAATTGAAGACGGATTTGGTGAATCCTTTCCAACCCGTTAACAGTTTTGGAATGCCAGGGCATACAGAAACCGCGACTTGCAAATGTCCGTGGCAATGAACTGAGTTGCCGAAGGCTAAAGGGAGGGAGTGGACATGGTACTCAAGCTGGCGGTGACGAGGCTGGCCGCGATGGCGGCCATTGCCCCGGAGCCCTCAACGTTTCAATGGGCGCGACACGCGGCCGACAAGAATCGGGCAAAGCGTCTCACGATAGAACTTTCGATCCTACCTTCCTTCCTCTTTCTTTCTGCCGGTGCGGCTAAATGCCCGGCCAGCCCTTCCACGGCTCCATATCGTGCCTTCCTTCTCTCATCGGCGAAATCCCTCCGACAGCGGATTTGTGTGCAACTGAACGCATTCGCGAGGTGTACCGCTGTCTTTCTCTCAAGGCTGCGAGGCGTCATGTCACGGCCGCTGGCCGAGGTCACGTACCGGCTAATTTCGAACGTTCCGTTCAACCGTGCGATTTGTCCGTTCCAGTTTCCGAACAGAATTGCTACTGTTGTGAAGTGACAGTGCATTCGATAAAACGACTGACAATTTCCGCTGTTGGGATTGTCGCCACATCAGCGTCGGTATTCGTTGGTCGACAAGGAGCGATGTGTGTGCCGGTGCACGCCCCAGTGCTGACGGCATTATTCACCTCGTCACCGATCGGGTGACGGCAAAGAGGAGGCAGTTATGTGGAATCTCGTTTCTACATCCGTTTGCGCGGCGTTTGTGTTGATCGGCCAGGTATTCGCCGGTGACATGACCCGCGGGCTGACCATTACCGGAGGTCGGAACTCCGGCGCTACGCTCAAGTTGGAGCGCGTGAACGACCCGGACGCGGAAAGCGGCGTTCTGAAAATGCTCGTGTCGGTGGCGCAGACCAGTGATCTGAAGGGATACGGGTTTTCGCTGCAATACGATCCCTTGAAGTATGAGTTCGTTAGTGCCACGGAACTCGACGGCAACCTGCTGAAATCCGGTTCCGGTCAGGAGACCCTGTTCTTGTCTTCGAACCGGACGCCGGGGCAGGTGGATATTGGCGCGGTGAAGATCGACGGCCGAGGCGCCAGTGGCGGCGGGAAGCTCGTCGAGCTTGTGTTCAGGACGAGCGCAACGCCGTTGTCGTCCGACTTTCAGGTATCGGAAAGCGTTCTGGTGGGCATGGATGGCGCCGTCGACATGCTGCATCACGCCGAAATCGGCGATCTGAAGCCGCTGCCGGATCGGTTCAATCTGGAGCAGAATATGCCCAACCCATTCAACCCCTCCACCGCGATCGGCTACCAGTTGCCGGAGGCGGCAATGGTTCGGCTGGCGATATACAATCTGATCGGCCAGGAGGTGCGCGTCCTGGTGAACGAACGCAGAAACGCCGGGTCTTTTACTGCGACGTGGGACGGGACGGACGCGCTGGGCCGGCGCGTGGCCAGCGGCATCTATCTGTATCGGATACAAGCGGGCAGTTTCTCAGCAACCAGGAGGATGCTGTTGTTGAAGTAAGCCTGACTACAATTCCACGATTCTGAATCCAGTCGACATCGTACGCGCAGGAGATTCAATCGCGACGTCGCGAGCCAAGATTCGAATCTCAACCCCGGTCGAGTTGCCGGAATGAAATCGACGTCGAAACAAAGGAGTGTTCCCCGATGCTTCCCAAACGGATTCTGTTGTTGATTGCCGCCCTCGCGGTCGTCGTCGTTTCCGGACAGGCTTTCGCCGGCGCCAATGCCAATGCCGTCCTGTCGCTTGATCTGATTCCTGGTGTAGGCGCCGGAAACCGGACGGATGACGGGGTCACGTCGGGAACAGTTTCCGGTCGGGGCACAACCATCGCCGTTGAGGTATTCGCGACCGGCGTGCGGACGTCCCTGGCCGGAATGATCCTGAAATTCGACTTCGACGCTTCGTTGCTGTCGTATGAAGAGGCAGAAAACAGCGCGTTCCCACTGTCGCTTCCGGAGGGCTCCATCGGCACCCACCTGGCGGCGTCAAGCCCCGTCACACTGGCGGCTTCCGGGTTTCTGGCGCGTGCGGAGTTTACGACCGTTGCGGACGTAACCGGCCGGGAATTCGCCATAGGCATCGAGTCGGTTACCCTCGCGGAAAGTCCCACCTCGAGCGACGAACTCAGGACAAGCAGTGAGGTTACGTTTAACTCGGCGCCCTCTCCCGACTTCGACGGCGATGATTTCGTCGGATTTTCGGACTTTCTGATTTTTGCGGGCGCGTTCGGGTCGCGGCAGGGCGACGGGAGGTACAATGCCGCGCAGGACCTGAATTCCGATGGTTCGGTTGACTTTACGGATTTTCTGATCTTCGCGCAAGGCTTTGGAGGTCCACCGCCATCGCCGGGCGGTGGGGGTGGTGGTAGCGGCAACCCGGATCTGGTCGTTCAGTCCCCTTCTCTGAGCAGCAGTCGCGTATCGCACGGGGCGACCTTTACGCTTGGCGCGACAGTCCGGAACCAGGGTAACGGAACGTCTGCCGCGACGACCTTGCGCTACTACCGTTCGACCGACGCGACAGTGAACACCAGCGACACGCAAGCAGGCACTGACGCGGTGAGCGGACTCTCTGCCGGCGGCGTTAGCGCGGAGTCGATCAACCTGACGGCGCCTTCCAGTTCGGGAACCTACTACTACGGCGCGTGTGTCGACGCGGTTTCCGGCGAGTCCAATACGGGGAACAACTGTTCGCCCGCCGTTGCCCTGACGGTTGCTGCGGCGCCACCACCGCCCACCCCTGGAGCTTCCAAACTCTACTGGACGGACTGGGGAACCGACAAGATCCAGCGCGCCAACCTGGACGGCTCGGGGGTGGAAGACCTGGTCTCCGGCGGCGGACTGGACGGGCCGGACGGTTTGGCGCTGGATATGGCAGGCGGCAAGATGTACTGGACGGATGCGGGCGCCAACAAGATCCAGCGTGCTGATCTCAATGGCGGGAACGTGGAAGACCTGGTAACGGGCCTGGGAATACCGTACGGTCTGGCCCTGGACGTGTCTGGCGGCAAGATGTACTGGACGAACCGGCAGACGAACAAGATACAACGTGCCGACCTCAACGGCGCCAACGCGGAAGACCTGATCACCAGCGGTCTGACGTTTCCCGGCGGTCTGGCCCTGGACGTGTCTGGCGGCAAGATGTACTGGACCAATCCGGGCGCGAACAGGATTCAGCGGTCCAACCTGGATGGATCAGGAGTCGAAGACCTCGTCACCAGGGGCGTAGACAGTCCGACCGGGATCGCACTCGATGTTTCCGGGGGCAAGATGTACTGGACGGACAGGCGTTCGGACAAGATCCAGCGTTCGGACCTCAGTGGGGCCAATGTCGAAGACCTTGTCACCAGCGGTCTGGATCGACCGAATGGCCTGGCTCTCGACGTGTCCGGAGGGAAAATGTACTGGGCCGACACCGGCACGAATAAGGTTCAACGCGCCAACCTGGACGGCTCCAACGTGGAAGACCTGGTAACCGGAGCCAACGGGCTGGTGGACCCGTCGGGTCTGGCCCTGGCGACGGCGTCCGGCGGCGGGGGTGGCGGTTCCGGCGGCGGGGGTGGAGGCGGTGCCGACCTGGTTGTCGTTTCGCCTTTCGTCAGCAACAGCAGCCCGGCTGCCGGCGACACCTTCAGGCTGGGCGCGTCAGTTCGCAACCAGGGCGATCAGATGTCGGCGGCTACGACGTTGCGCTACTATATGTCGGTCGACGCGAGCATCTCAACGTCCGACACGGAAGTTGGAACGGACGCGGTGAACGGCCTTGCGGCGTCGGGAGGGAATCCCGGATCGATTGATCTGGCTTTGGCGATTGACCTGACGGCGCCTTCGAATTCCGGCACCTACTACTACGGCGCCTGTGTGGATGCGGTATCCGGTGAATCCGACACAGGAAACAACTGCTCCGCCGCGGTAAGCATTACTGTTGCGGCGACGACGCCCCCCGCCACGGGTACGTCGAAACTGTACTGGTCGGATTGGGGTACTGACAAGATCCAGCGCGCGGATCTGGACGGATCCAACGTCGAAGACCTGGTCAGCAGCGCGGGCCTGAACGGCCCGGACGGATTGGCCGTGGATATATCGGGCGGCAAGATTTACTGGACGGACGCGGGTACGGCAAAGATCCAGCGTGCGGATCTGGACGGCTCGAACGTGGAGAACGTCATCACAAGCGGCCTGAGCGTGCCGTACGGTCTGGCGCTTGACGTGTCCGGCGGCAAGATATACTGGACGGACCGGCAGAACGGAAAGATCCAGCGCGCGGACCCGGACGGTTCCAACGTTGAAGACCTCCTCACGCTGGCCGGCCTGGCATTTCCTGGTGAAATCGCACTCGACGTGGCCAATGGAAAGATGTACTGGACGAATCCCGGGTCGGACAAGATCCAGCGTGCGGACCTGAACGGCTCCAATCTGGAAGACCTCGTGACCAGTGGACTGAGTAGCCCAACCGGCATTGCCCTGGATCTGTCGGGCGGCAAGATGTACTGGACGGACCGCGGAAACCGCAAGATCCAGCGCTCAAATCTGGACGGTTCCGGTGTTGAAGATTTGGTTGCCACCGGTCTGACGACTCCCAACGGGCTGGACCTTGATGTTTCGGGCGGCAAGATGTACTGGACGGACGTGGATGCCGACAGGGTGCAGCGCGCGGATCTGGACGGGTCCAACGTCGAAGACCTCCTGACGAGCGCCAACGGGCTGGTCGACCCATCCGGACTGGCCGTAGGCGCCGCAGGCGGTAACGGCGGCGGAACCTGGGGCGTCGGTGACGTGCTTCCGAACTTCCCCACCGGCTTCTTCGTGCCCAGGCTCATTCGGAATGCGAGCCTTACAATCAGCGGGGGGCGCGCGGTACTCAGCTTCCAGAACGGCGGCCTGATCGAGCTGCAGGACGGAACCAGATACACCTGTGTTTCTGCCGGCGGATGCAGCATCGAGGGAGGACGTGTCACGCGAGGCACTTTTGAATAGGGGATGCTGACTTATGGAACGGAGAGTTTGGAATTGGCGATCCGCCGTGATGACGTTGGGAGTCGTTGTGGCGGCATTCGCCCTGCCGGTTTCGGGAAACGCCCAGGTTCCCGTTCCTGCGGTTCAGGAGTCGATCACCGTGTCGACGTCAAGTCCGTTGACCGAGGCGACGCTGGATGGCAGCGAGGTTACCGTGACGCTTGCCGGGCGTACTTTCGAGCGGTCTATCTTCTCCATCCGTCGGGCGGTAACGGTATCGGGGATTGCAGGCGTTAGCGTGGGGACGTTCGGGATAACGCGTGCAAGCGATACCAAATTGACGATAGAACTGGACTTCAACGGAGACTTCGACGAAGAAGGAACGCTCACGTTCACGGTTGGCGCGGGAGCCATCGCGTCTTACAACGGCGCCGCGCTAACGAGAGATTTGTCTATCCCGTCGGTGGAAGAAACGGTGGAGGCATCGACAGTGTCGCCGTTGACCGAAGCGACGCTGGACGGGAGCGTGGTGACGTTGACGCTTTCCGGACGAGATTTCGAGAGTTCGATCTTCGACGTTCGTGACGGCGTTTCGGTGTCCGGAATTGCGGGCGTTAGCGTGGGCACGTTCGGCGTGCAACGCGTGAGCGATTCCACGGTGACGGTTGAGTTGGATTTCAACGGCGACATCGACAGCGACGGTACGCTGACGTTTACAGTGGGCGCCGACGCGATCGAGTCCTACAACGGCGCCGCGTTGACCGCAGAGTTGACCGTGAGCGCGGGGATGGAATCGGTGACGGCGACGACGACGTCGCCGTTGACCGAATCGTCGCTGAATGGGAGCGTGGTGACGCTTACGCTGACTGGTGGCCTATATGAGAGCTCGATCTTCGACGTTCGTGACGGCGTGTCAGTATCGGGCATTGCCGGGGTGAGCGTTGGAACGTTCGGCGTGCAGCGGAAGAGTGATACGGTGGTAACGGTTGAGCTGACGTTCAACGGCGACATAGACAGCGACGGCACGTTGACGTTCTCGGTGGGCGCGGACGCGATCGCGAATTACACCGGGTCCGCACTGACCGCGCAGTTGCCGGTAAGTGCTGCCATGGAGACGTTGACGGCAACAACGGCATCACCGTTAACCGAAGCGACGCTGAACGGGAGTCTGGTAACGTTGACGCTCACCGGAGGAAAATACACGAGTTCCATCTTCGACGTCCGAGATGCGGTGTCCGTGTCGGGTATTGCGGGTGTGAGTGTGGGCACGTTCGGCGTGCAGCGGAAGAGTGATACGGTGGTAACGGTTGAGCTGACGTTCAACGGCGACATCGACAGCGACGGTACGCTGACGTTCACCGTGGGCGCGGGGGCACTCGCGAATTATAACGGGCCCGCGCTCTCGGCACAACTTTCAGTGGCCGCGGCGATGGAATCGGTTACCGCCACAACGGTTTCGCCATTGACGGAGGCAACGCTGGACGGGAGCGTGGTGACGTTGACGCTTACCGGGGCGAGATACGCGAGTTCTACCTTCGACGTCCGCGACGGGGTGTCGGTGTCGGGAATTACCGGCGTGAGCGTAGGCACTTTCGGGGTGCAGCGTGTGAGCGACACGAAAGTGACGGTTGAACTGGACTTCAATGGCGACATCGACGCGGACGGCACGTTGACATTCACCGTGGGCGCGGGGGCACTCGCGAACTACAGCGGACCCGCGCTTACGGACCAGGTAGATGTAGTTGCCCTGGAGGAAACCGTTGTTGCGACAGTGGCGCAGTCCTTGACGGAGGCGACGTTGAACGGGAGCGTTGTGACACTCACGCTTTCGGGTCGTTCCTACGCGAGTTCTATCTTCGACGTCCGGCGCGGTGTGTCCGTATCGGGGATTACGGGCGTGAGCGTTGGCACGTTCGGTATCCAGCGTGTGAGCGACACGAAGGTGACGGTTGAACTGGACTTCAATGGCGATATCGACGCGGACGGCACGTTGACGTTCACCGTGGGCGCGGACGCGATCGCGAACTACAGCGGTCTCGCACTCATCGCGACACTGCCGGTGAGCGCGGGGATGGAATCGGTGACGGCGTCGACGCCGTCTCCATTGACCGAGGCGACGCTGAACGGCAGCGTCGTCACATTGACACTTACGGGCGGCGCGTACGCAAGTTCCATTTTCGACGTTCGGGGTGGTGTGACAGTATCGGGCATTACCGGCGTGAGCGTGGGCGCGTTCGGTGTCCAGCGCGTGAGCGACACGAAGGTGACAGTCACGCTGACCTTTAACGGCGACATTGACACCGACGGCACGCTGACGTTCACGGTGGGCGCCGGGGCAATCGCGAATTACAGTGGGGCGTCGCTGACGGCGCAGTTGCCGGTTACCGCGGAGGTAGGCGGAGGGACGAATCACGTACCGACGTTTAGCGAAGGCGCCAGCACAACGCGCAGCTTCGCAGAGAATACGCCAGCGGGACAGAACGTCGGCGGCCCGATTCGTGCGACGGATGGCGACGGTGGAACACTCTCCTACAGCCTGGAGGGTACGGATGCCGCGAGTTTCGTCCTCGTCTCAACCAGCGGCCAGTTGCAGACCAAAACGGGCGTCATCTACGACTACGAGGTGAAGAACCGCTACGACGTGACGGTGCGGGTGTCCGACGGCCAGGGCGGCAGTGCCACGATAGACGTGACGATCAACCTGACCGACGTGAACGAACCGCAGGCGAATCCGGAGCTTTATTGGACGGACTGGGGCACGCAGAAGATCCAGCGTGCGGACCTGGACGGCTCGAACGTGGAAGACGTGGTCACCAGCGGTCTGAATACCCCGGTCGGGTTGGCAGTGGACCTGTCTGCCGGGAAGATGTACTGGACCGATTCGGGCACGCAGAAGATCCGGCGTGCTGACCTTGACGGCTCGAACGTCGAAGACCTGATCACCAGCGGTTTGGACACGCCGGTCTGGCTGGCGCTGGACGTGTCCGGCGGCAAGATGTACTGGACCGACTGGGGTACGGACAGGATCCGGCGTGCGGACCTGGACGGCTCCAACGTTGAGAACCTGGTGGTCGCCGGGGGGTTGAACAGCCCGGCCGGCCTGGTTCTGGACGTGTCCGGCGGCAAGATGTACTGGACGGACTCGTCGGCCGACAAGATCCAGCGTGCGGACCTGGACGGCTCTAACGTGGAAGACCTGATCACCAGCGGTTTCGGGAGTCCCAGCGGTCTGGCGCTGGACGTGGTACACGGCAAGATGTACTTCACGGATCGCGAAACAGGCGTGATTCAGCGAGCCGACCTTGACGGCTCCAATATCGAAGACGTCATCACCCGCGGTCTGGCCAAACCAGTCGAGGTGGACTTGGACCTGGCCGCGGGCAAGATGTACTGGACGGACCTGGACAATGACAGGATCCAGCGCGCCGATCTGGACGGTTCAAACGTGGAAGACCTTGTGACCGGATCCGATGGCCTGGACAATCCATTCGGTCTGGCCCTCGCGGTCGCCGCCGCTCCCACGCCGCCGGCGCCGCAGGGGCCGTGCGCGACCGGAAGCGCCGTGCCGAATCCTGCCGCCAACCCGTGGCTGGTCTCCGACTGCAATGTGCTGCTGGAGGCGAGGGATCCCCTGAGAGGGACAGCGTCGCTGAACTGGTCGGAGAATACCGCGATCGCGACGTGGGACGGCGTTACGATAAGCGGCACGCCGCAGCGCGTAACGAACTTGAGACTCTGGAACAAGAGCCTGAACGGAACCATTCCGGCCGGGTTGAGCCGCCTGACCGGCCTGAACGCGTTGCAATTCGGCTACAACCAGTTGACAGGGACCATCCCCGCGGCGCTGGGTACGATGACCGGCCTGACCCATTTGGTTCTTCCGAGCAACCGTTTGACCGGTACCATCCCCGCGGAGCTGAAAAACCTGACCAACCTTCGAAAGTTTGCCCTTCAGATCAATGGGTTGACCGGCAATTTCCCGTCGTGGGTTGGTACCCTGCGCCGCTTGCAGATACTGAACCTCTACGAGAACCAGTTGACCGGCGCAATCCCGACTGAGTTGGGCAACCTGACCGAACTGTGGCAGCTGCTCATATTTGGCAACAGGTTTACCGGTACGATCCCCGCGGATCTGGGAAATCTGAGTCTGCTGCAGGAAGTGCGCCTGGACGACAACAGGCTGACCGGGTCCATTCCCTCGACATTGAGCGGACTGGCCAGATTGGGCCTGCTGTATCTCTCGGGGAACTCGCTGACAGGTTGCGTCCCGCCATCATTGAGGGACGTTTCCCAAAATGATCTGGACAAGCTCAATTTGCCGGACTGCACTCAGACCCAGGGACAGAAGACGGCGGACTTCAACGGCGACGGCATCGTGAACTTCGCGGACTTCTTCGACTTCGTGGACGCCTTCGGCACCACGGACGCGAAATACGACCTTGACGACAACGGCATCGTGAACTTTGCAGATTTCTTTGAGTTTGTGGATGCCTTCGGGACTTCGGGATAGGCTGAATCGTGCATTGGTGAATATTGCCTCTCGTCACTGGCTGCGTATCGGCGGCTTATAACCGCATCCGCAGAGGGAAAGACCGTCGCAAAACGTACTTATACGTACGTGACCGGGTTCAGCATGCACGTGACTCGACGTGCGTGAAATCGGAATGCATTCAAGAAGGAGGAATCGAAAATGAAGGCTTACTTCGTATCGGCAATTGCCGTACTGACTCTGTCGGGCTGCATGGTGGCACAGCACCACCGATCGTCTGTGCGGGATGACGAGGGCGACCGGATGACCGTGGGAGTGGTCCAGAAGGAAATCAGAGTGGGCATGAGCGGCGCTGAGGTCGCTCAGGCTCTCGGATCGCCGAATGTCGTCTCGACCGACGAAGAGCGGCGGGAAGTGTGGATATATGACAAGATCTCCACGGAAAAGGCATACTCGTCCAGCAAGGCTGGTATTCCATCTCTGATTCTTGTCGGGTTGGTCGATTTCGCTTTCAGGGGCGCCAAGTTGGCCGGAGACTCCGGAGCCGAATCGACGTCGCAGAGGACGCTCACCGTAATCATTAAATTCGACGAGGACAAGAAGGTGAGAGACTTCGCCTATCACGCATCGCGGTTCTGAAATGTACAAACCCTGTATCGAAGCGCTGGTTGCGAGACCGCCCAAACAGAGGAGGTCCCAGGATGATCCGGGCAAGGATACATCCAGTATTGCCACTGGTCATGGCGGCTCTGGTGTTGACAGGCTGTGCCAGGGGCGGCCTGCCCTCGCATGTCCTTAGACTAACTCCGGAGTCATTGCAAAACCGGGCTTTACAGACAAGAAAATACGAAGGGATTTCGGAAGCCGATCTCTTGTCCGCGTCGACCGGCGTGATTCAGGACCTGGGTTTCATCATCGATGAGAGCGAGACCAGTCTCGGACTTATCGTTGGCGCAAAAGACAGAGATGCGGATCCTGACGCAGCGCAGCGCGCGGAGCAGGTGCTGATTGGCGCGACGACGTTCCTGCTCGGCGTGATGGCTGCGGCTGCTGCGAAAGACGGAGATGTCTTTGACCAGATCTTTCACGTACCCGCCGTCGACGACTATCAGAAGCTGTGGGCGTCCATCGTAATCCGTCGGCCGTCGGAGGATAACGACAGCATACACTACGTAAGAGTGACGTTTCAGCGGATTGTCTGGAATACAGATGACGAAGTGGCACGGCTCCAAAGCCTGGATGAACCGGAGATGTACCAGAGGTTCTTCGATCTACTCTCAAAGTCAATTCTGTTGGAAGGGCAGGAAATATGACAGCAACCGGGAAATTGGCGGTCGCGATTGGCGCATTGTTCGTTTATTCCGCGTGCGCGTCATCGAAAGAGCATCTGTTGAAGATGGACGAAAGCCAGGTCGAGATGCGAAGCATGCAGACCCGTGCATTCGACACGACCGATAAAGAAGGCATGCTCAGAACTGTGATTTCCACACTTCAGGACCTGGGCTATATCGTGAATGAGGCGAATGAAGTGATCGGAACGGTCAGCGCCCGAACAACGGACATAAAGTATAAGCTGTTTTCCAAGAAGAAACTTCCGCTCCTGATCACCGTAACGGTCCGCCCGAGGGGCGAAACCCAGTTGTTGGTGCGAGCGAACGCGCAGTTCGACGATAAAGCGGTAAAAAACCCGCTCGTATATCAGAATTTCTTCAACGTTTTGGAAAAATCAATCTACCTGTCCGCTCATGAAGTTGATTGAGTGGATGCTATTTCTGCCTTAACCTCGTCGCTTCCATACAAGCGGTGATTCACCAGGTAAACAGCAATATGGGATTTTCCAGGATAGCGTTCACCGCAATTGTCACCGCGATTTCAGTCGGTTTGTCCGGATGCGCAACTTCCAAAGGGCAATTGATGAAGATGGACACCAGTCAAATCAACCTGCGGAGCATGCAGACCCGCGCATTTGACACCACGGACGAAAAAAAGGCACTCAGGAGTGTAATATCCACACTTCAGGATTTCGACTTTCTCATAGACGAAGCCAATAAAGTGCTCGGCGTTATCAGCGCGACAAGAAGGAACGATTGGGCGCAAATGACGGTAACCGTACGTCCAAGGGGCGAAACCCAGGTCGAGGTGCGCGCCAATCTGGAATACAATCGCAAGGGAGTCGAAGATCCTTCAATTTACCAGAAGTTTTTCAGGTTCCTGGAAAAATCAATGTTTCTGACCGCTCACGAGGTCGATTGAACGGCCCTGATCGTCATTCATAACGATATTGCCGTAAATACCGTGGGTACAGAATTATGAAGAGTCCCAGCATCATCGCAACGCTGATTCTCACGTTCTTCGGGCTTTCAGGCGGCGTCTGTATGTCGAAAGAAAAAAAACCATTGAAGTTGGAGTTGGCCGAAAGTCCACTGAAAATCCGAAGCATGCAGACCCGTGCGTTCGATACCACGGATGAGAACAGGACGTTGAGAGCCATCATCGCCACACTTCAGGATTTCGGTTTTGTCATCAAAAAGGCGGACGAGGCGCTCGGGACGATCACAGCCAGAAGAATCGACAAATATCCAATTCGATTAACGGTAACCGTACGTAGCAGGCGCACAACGCAGGTGCTGGTGCGTATGAATGCGTACTACCGCGGTCCGGTCAGGGAACCCGTAATCTACCAGAATTTCTTCACGTCCCTGGCGAATTCCATGTTTCTCACCGCAAATCCAATCCAGTAAACGACCTTCGCGCATTTTTCTCCACAGCATAGTTCTATTTGGTTCCCGCAGGATTGAGCTGATGTTCGGAATTATCCTGCCGAAACTGTCGCATTTTGCGACAGTTTCGCCGCTTTTTTCACCCTTCGCCGACCCTTCGACAGGCTCAGGGAGCGGCTCAGGGTTCCTGTCCAATGGTGCGTGGTCACGTAAACTGTCGGGCGCTCTATGTGATACCTGGAGGTACGAATGTCCGATAAAATCCCCATCGTTTCTGCCGTCTTTCCCACCTGTATGGCTGTCCTGTTGTTGTCGCCGTTCGCATACGCCTCTTCTCCCGAATTCGGTTGGACGCATTCCTGCCAGGCGCGGGATCATGAGCACTTAGGGCATGAACTGGCGTTCGGTCCGGCCTTCAAGCGGGCGGCGGTGTCGGATTCCGGCCAGACACGCCAGTTGCGCCTTATCTATTTCCTGCCGAACGACAGGACGTTCAACCCGGACGTGGTCGATTCGATGAAGGCGCGGATTCCCCGGATCAGGACCTTCTTCCTCAACCAGATGCAGTCGAACGGCAAAGGCGCCATGACCTTTGAGTATGAGACCGACGCGCAGGGCGATCCGATCGTACGCCGTTTCGACGCGCCAAACTCCGATGCCAGCTATCTCTCCTCGTATCGCATGGTCGGCATTGGAAACGTCTTCAGGGACCTGGGATCGACGTTCGACACGAGCCAGAACATCTTCTTCATCGTTGTTGACCACAGCACGTACAACAACCTGGGCTGGGGCAACGTGGCGGGCTTTGGCGCCCGGTGGGCGGATAACCGCGGTTACGCGCTGCTGCCCGCCAGCTTCATCGATGAAACGGCGGCCCACGAACTCGGCCATGCCTTCGGCTTGCAGCACGATTTCAACGATGGCGCCAACATCATGTCGTATGGCCCGGGATGGAACCGGCTTGCGGCGTGCAGCGCCGGCCTGCTGTCTGTACATCCCTATTTCAATCCGGCAATCCCGATCAAGGGATATCAGGGTGGATACGACCTGGGGGCATTCAACTCGCCGGGCGTAGAGCTGATCTCGCCGCTGAGATATCCGGCCGGGGCAACGAGCTTCTCCGTTCAGTTCAGGGTTACGGCTTCCGGCAGCAGAGGACTTCACCAGGTTGTGTTCTTCCTCAAGACGAAATCGCCCCACGCGGCCGCGGGATCGCAGGAAGTGAAATCGTGCCGGGTTTTCACCGGTCAGAATCAGGCTGTCGCCACGTTCGACTACGACGGCATCATTCCCTCTGAAGGCGTTTCAAGTCTTTCCGCCTCCCCCGCGCAGTACGTGTCGGTCCTCGCGGTCGATACAGAGGGAAATGCGAATACCGGACCACTGCACGATACGCATTTCGTCTTTGCGGAAGCGTCGGAACACCACCTCGCCACGTTATTCAGATTTACGGGGAAATATTCACCGGAGATCTATGGCGCGAAGTTTTCTCCTGACGGATCGGTCCTCGCTGTGAATTCGTCGGCGGGGATCCAACTATGGAATATGACGTCGCGAGTCCATACCGCGTCACTCAGCGGTGGCGGTTCTTCGCTTGCGTTCTCGCCCGACGGCGCCACGCTCGCTTCCGGTTCCACCCGGACCGACGAGGCCAATATCAAGCTGTGGAACGTGGCGGACCAGACCCTGATCGCCACGCTGCCGGGGCATACGGGGGGCCCCACGGGGGTCCATTCGCTTGCGTTCTCGCCCGGCGGCGACACCCTCGCTTCAGGCTCGGGCGACAGGACGATCAAGCTCTGGGACGTATCCAGCCGGACGCTGATCGCCACCCTCACGGGGCACACGAGTCACGTCTTCTCTGTAGCGTTTTCATCCGATGGTACACTCGCGTCCGGTTCAAGGGACGGCACGGTCAAGCTGTGGAACACGGCGACACGTACCAATATCGCGACACTTGAGGGCAAGACCGGACGGGTCCTGGACGTGGCGTTCTCGCCAGACGGGACCGTTCTCGCTTCGAGTACCGACGGACCCATGGTGCTTTGGGACGTGGCGGCGCGGGACACGACCGCAACCCTTCAGGGGCATGGAAAGCCGTCGTTTTCCTCGGACGGGTCGGTGCTCGCCACCGGCGCGGGACTGGGGGAGGTCCTCGTGTGGGACGCGGCGACGACGGAGAAAGTCGCCAGGCTTGGGCATCCGGACCACCTGGAGGACGGAAGTGGCTTCGGGATCAACGGGGTGTTTTCTCCCGACGGATCCCTGCTTGCTTCGGTCGGGCTGAACGGGATCGAACTGTGGGACGCCTCGGAGTGGACGGGGGCATCTTCGCCGGCTTCCACGCCGGCCAACCCGGACAGCGTCGCCCTGGCTGCGCTGTACAATGCCACCAGCGGCCCCAACTGGCGTGACAAGACGAACTGGCTCAGTGCCACGCCCATTGAAGAGTGGAAGGGTGTCAGTACAACCGGCACCGGCCGGGTCATTGAGCTAAATCTCGAATTGAACCGGTTGAGCGGTCCAATCCCCGCGGAAATTGGCAACCTCAACTTCCTTGTGTCGCTGTATCTCTATTCCAACCAGTTAAGCGGAGCAATTCCTTCCGAAGTGGGCAATCTATCAAACCTGGTTCATCTGGAATTCTACCGCAACCGGTTGAGCGGCGCGATCCCGTCTGAACTGGGCAACCTGTCCAGGCTGACCAAACTGAATCTGCACAGCAATCAGTTGACCGGCTCCATACCGGCGGAGCTTGGCAACCTGACACGCTTGACCACGCTGAGTCTCGCCAACAACCGGTTGACCGGCTCCATACCCGCGGAACTCGATAGCCTCACCAACCTGACGCACCTGTATCTCTCAGGCAACCAGTTGAAAGGCTGCATCCCGGCGGGCCTGGAGGACGTTGCGAACAACGACCTGGACCAGGTCGGTCTGCCCTACTGCGGTGAGGGGCAGACGCAAGCGGCGACGGATTTCAACGGCGACGGCAGGACGGATTTCGTCGATTTCTTCCTGTTTGCGGACGCTTACGGCAGCACGAACGCAAAGTTCGACCTGGATGGCAACGGGACCGTGGATTTCGCGGACTTCTTCAAGTTCGTCGATGCGTTTGGATCGTAGTCGCCAGCAACGATTGGGAAATCAAGCGATTTGCAGATGAAGAATAATCCCGACCATATTTCGATTTGTACCTGGGACGAGGAGTTTTTATGGAGTCGCCAACGGTGAATCTCAAACTCCGCGTGCCTGTTCCATGTTGGCTGGCCTTCTACGCCGTCCTTCTGTCTGTAGCGCCCGAGGCGGTTGAGGCCGCGGTTTCCTACGACAGCGACGGCGACGGCCAGATCGAGATCAGCACCCTGGCGCAGTTGAACGCAGTGCGCTGGGACCTGGACGGCGACGGTGCGGTGGACAATAGTGCCAACGCCGCCGTTTACGCCGCCGCCTTTCCCAACGCCGCGACGGACATGGGCTGTCCCACCACGGCCGACGATGCCGATGACTATGACTGCAGCGGTTATGAGCTGGCGGTGGATCTGGACTTTGACACGGATGGAGACGGCGCCGTGAATTGGACCGACGATTACTGGAACAGCGGTGCCGGCTGGGCGCCAATCTCGGAATTCGCAACCACCTTTGAGGGCAATGGGCATGCTATCTCTAACCTGTACATCAATCGCACCACGCGTAACATCGGCTTGTTCGGGAGCGTCAGCACCGGCGGGCAGGTGCGGAATGTGGCGGTTCGCGACGTTGCCGTGACGGGCTCGGGCCAAAGCAATTGGGTCGGCGGGCTGGTGGGTGTCAATCGAGGCATCATCATCGACAGCTATGCGACGGGTGAGGTGGCGAACTCTGGTAACGGAGGCGTCGGCGGGCTTGTGGGGGGCAACCACGGACGAGGAAGGATTGTTGCCAGCTATGCGACGGGTGTCGTGACGGGCTCGGGCGGGATCTCTGCGGTCGGCGGGCTGGTGGGGAGCAACTACAGATTTGGCAGGATTGTTGCCAGCTATGCGACGGGTGCCGTGACGGGCTCGGGGAATGGGTTTGCCGTCGGTGGGCTGGTGGCGGGCAGCTCAGGCAGCATCGTCGCCAGCTATGCGACGGGTGCCGTGACGGGCTCGGGCGTCAACTTTACGGTCGGCGGGCTGGAGGCGGGCAGCTCAGGCAGCATCGTCGCCAGCTATTGGAATATTGAAACCTCCCGGCAAGCCTCGAGCGGTGGAGGGGTCGGCAAGACGACTATGGAACTGTGTGCGCCAACCGGCTATACGGGGATCTACGCAAACTGGAACCTGGATTTGGACGGCGATAACACCGACGACGATCCATGGGATTTCGGGACAGCCTCAGAGTACCCCGTGTTGCGCAGGGACTTCGACGGTGATGGAGACATTGATGCGGACGATGTCGACCCGCAGCGGACGGTCGCCTCCTCGCCGTCCTCGATTCCGGTCTCTACAGTTTCCTACGACAGCGATGGCGACGGCCTGATCGAGATCAGAACCCTCGCGCAGTTGAACGCCATACGATGGGATCTGGACGGCGACGGTGCGGTGGACAGTGGGACAAACCGGCAAGCCTATACCACGGCCTTCCCTGATGCCGTGGCGAGCATGGGATGCGCGCTGGTCGACCATGATGAGCATCCAGCCACTCCGGACGTACCCGTCTGTACGGGGTACGAGTTGAAGGGCGACCTGGACTTCGACACCGACGGCGATGGCGACGTGGATAATCTCGACGAGTACTGGCACAGCGGTGAAGGCTGGGACCCCATCGGAAGTCCCGGTACCGGTAACGAATTCATCGCCACGTTCGAGGGCAATGATCACACGATCTCCCGTTTGTACATTGATCGCTCGTCCAGTCGGATCGGACTTTTCGGGGTTGTCGGCAACGGCGGGCGTGTAAGAAACCTGGGAGTTGTGGATGTCGATGTGAGCGGCTCGAGTCGGGGAGTCATCGTCGGCGGGCTGGCGGGGAAGAACGCCGGCATCATCACCGGGAGCCACGTGACGGGGTCGGTAACTAGCACTGGCGCCGGAAGCAGCGAGGTCGGGGGACTGGTCGGCCGGAACGGCGGCTCGAGCGACAGAGGAAGCAGCATCGCTGCCAGCTACACCGAGGCGACGGTGACGGGCCCGGGTTCGAGCTTCCGCAGCCGTGTCGGGGGGCTGGCGGGGTACAACTACGGCAGCATTCGCGCCAGCTACGCGTCAGGGGCGGTGACGGGTACCGGCAACCAGTCACACGTCGGCGGGTTGGTCGGTCTTCACAACGGCGGCAAGATCGCGGTCTGCTACGCGACAGGGGCGGTGACCGGAAAGACAAACGTCGGCGGACTTGTGGGGCAGAACGACGTCAGCATCGGGGCGAGTTACGCGACGGGCGCCGTGACCGGCGATGATTCCGCGGGCGGGTTGGTGGGGTATAACCAGTGGGGTTATATCCGAGCCGGCTATGCGACGGGATGGGTGACGAGTTCGGGTAGCGACGTCGGTGGCCTCGTGGGACGGAACCAGGGCAGCGGCGTCAGCAACAGCTATTGGAATACCACAACCTCCGGTCGGGTGTCGAGCACTGCGGGGGAGGGAAAGACGACTGGGGAACTTCAGACGCCAAGCGGATACACCGGCATCTACGCCGCATGGAACCTGGACCTGGACAACGCGGACGGAGACAGCGACACGGCCACAGGTGGCGACGAACCCTGGGACTTCGGGACTGCGCAGCAGTATCCTGCGCTGCGTGCGGACTTCGACGGCGACGGTATGGACACGTGGCAGGAGTTCGGGCGGCAGCGACCTGATGCGTCCCCGACAACTGGCGGAACGACCGGATCGACCACCGATTTCAACGGCGACGGCAGGACCGATTTCGTCGATTTCTTCCTGTTTGCCGACGCATACGGCAGCACGAACGCAAAGTTCGATCTGGATGGCAACGGCACGGTGGATTTCGCCGACTTCTTCAAATTCGTCGATGCGTTCGGATCGTGAGCGCCGGTGAAAGGGATCAGGAAACAGATCATGCTTAGTGGTATTAACCTCAATTCCGCAAAAGCCGCAACGCGGCACCGCGACGAAACCCTTCGAAACAGGCCGAAATGGTCGTCATGAAGGGCGTTTTTTCGCTTCACGTCCAGCGACCTGGTTTATCCTGGTAATCCGCCGTCTAATCGCCTTTATTTACAAGCACATATTCGAATTAACCTCCCCGAAGACTTACGAATCAAGGTTAAGCGTTGATGCACATTGTCTGCCAACGACGGCATATCGTATGGATTCTCGTGTTGGTGCCGGCAATCGTCGGTTATTCGCGTACGGGCAGCGGCGGCGAGGACGGAGGCACGGGCGAGTCGCAGAATGTGACCCTGGCCGCGTGTTGTGACCGGGACTCCGCCAAAGACATCAATACACTGGGCGCCGCCGGAAACGACGAACCGGAGGGCATCTGGTCCGACGGTACGACGATGTGGGTGGCGGACGACCAGTTCGGGGGCGACGAGAAGATTTACGCGTACGTCTTGGCTTCCGGTGATCGGGATCCCACCAAAGACTTCGATACGCTGGACGACGCCGGAAACGGTGAGCCGGAGGGCATCTGGTCCGACGGTACGACGATGTGGGTGGCGGACGATCCCTGGTTCGGAGAGAAGATCTTTGCGTACACGCTGGCCACCCGGGCTCGTGACCTCGACAAGGACATCAATACGCTGGAATCTGCAGGGAACGACAACCCGGAAGGGATCTGGTCGGATGGGACGACGATGTGGGTGGCGGATATGTCTGACGAGAAAATCTATGCTTACGCGATGGCAACCGGGGCCCGTGTTTCCGGAAAGGACATTAATACACTGGATGAGGCTGGAAACGACGATCCGACGGGAATCTGGTCGGACGGCACGACGATGTGGGTGGCGGACAGCTTCGACGCCAGGATCTACGCCTACAGCCTGAAGTCGGGGGTTCGGGATCCCGGCAAAGACATCGATACACTGGACGATGCCGGAAACGACAGCCCGACCGGCATCTGGTCGGACGGTACGACGATGTGGGTGGCGGACGACTTCGACCACAAGATTTATGCCTACGACATGCCTTCCCGAGCTCCCGCCACGACGGCGCCAGCCATACTTTCATTGACGGCCGGCCGCGGCGCTTTCACCATAACGTGGTCGGCGCCATCGAGCACCGGCGGCTCGGTCGTCACCGCCTACGATCTGCGTTATATCCGCAGCGACGCCCCCGACAAGGCTGACGCGAATTGGACCGTGGTCGAAGACGTCTGGACAACCGGGTCAGGGGCACTGAGCTACAGAACGACCGGCCTTGCCGGCGGCCGGCGGTACGACGTTCAGGTGCGTACGGTCAGCGGCTCCGGCGAAGGCCCATGGTCGGTGGCGCATGCCGTAACGACCATGGTGCAAGCTCCGGCTACAACCGATTTCAATGGTGATGGACGGACCGACTTTATTGACTTCTTCCTCTTCGCCGATGCGTTCGGCAGCACCGACGCACGGTTTGATCTCGATGGCAATGGCAGGGTGGATTTCGCGGACTTCTTCAGGTTTGTCGACGCGTTCGGTTCGTAGATGTACAAGCCGGACCTTCGGCGCCTGAACGACCTCGAAATCGCCCACCGGAGGAATCTATGCTGCGTCCTGTCGCATTAGGGTGCGTGGTTCTGTTGGTACTGGCCGGATCCGGTTCTGCAGAGGAAATGGAATCGGTTCGCAGTTTCGAGATTGGTACGCTATTCGGACTCACCCATCACTCCTCGGATGGCGATGGGGCCACCATAATCGGTCTGCCGAGTTCACCGACGTTGGGCATCCCGGGTATCCCTTCGCTCTACGTCTCGTGGTTTCCCGTTGTAAACGTGTCGGTCGGGTCGGAGTTCAGTGCCGGGCGGACCGCGGGAGACGTATTTGGAATTACATCGCTCTACTTTGGGGGTCGAGGCACGTTCTTTCCGCTGGGATCTCCAGGGTCCGGTCTCTATATGTTGTGTCACGGTGCCGTTAGGCATTTCGATCTTCGTGAACGCCCCTCAGTGACTGACTTCGCGGCAGGCGGGGGTCTGGGATATCGATGGCATCTCGGGCCGGCTTTCGTTCTGCGTGCGGAGGGACGATATCGGCGATGGTTTGACGACGGCGTCGATAACTTTTCCCTTCTTCTCGGCCTGGGCGCGCGAACGGGCAGTGGCGGTGAAGTACCGAATATCGCTGGGCCGTTGTACGAAGTCGGAACGCGATTCGGAATTTCGCGTATCTCCTCCGACGACGACAGCATCGTCATGATGGCGGCGCCGGGTTCCCCGACGTCCGGCGTTCTGGGCAATCCATCGATTTACGTCTCCTGGTTTCCGAGCGCCAATCTGTCCGTCGGGCCGGAAATCAACATCGGGCGGAGTTCCGGCAGCACGATACGTACCACGTCCCTCAATCTCGGCGGGCGCGCATTGTTTTCTCTGCACGACAACGCGGGATCCGGGCCGTATCTGCTGTGCAACGGCGCGGTTCTGGTTCTCGACGTGGACGAGCGGGAGGCTGAGGCCGACTTTTCCGCCGGCGGGGGCGTGGGTTACCAGCTTCGCGCGGGCGCCGCGTTCCTTGTGCGCGCGGAAGCTCAGTACAGGAGATGGTTCGACGACGAAGTCAATGACTTCTCGCTTCTGGTCGGGCTTGGCGCGAGAATTGGCGGCAGGTAAATGAACGTATACGAACACGGCATAGAATAATGGGGCGTTCGCAATGAAGCGAAGGTTGCTCAATTGGAAATTCGTGGTATTGTATCTAACGGTACTTCTCGTAGTATGCGCGATACCCGGTACGGGCTACGGTTTCTTCGACGATCTCTTCGGTGTGATCGGCGACGTTGTCGAGACCATCGCCACTGTCGCAACGACCGTCATAGACGTCACTGTCGCGGTCGTGGACCTCGCGGTTGGCGTTGTCGAAGTCGCGGTCGGGGTGGTCGACCTCACCGTCAGGCTTGCACTGACGTTCGTGGGGCACACGGGTTGTGTGTTGACCACTGCCTTCGACCCCTATGGGGCGATACTGGCAAGCGGCGGCTGCGACTACGACGTTCTCCTGTGGGACATTCTCACCGGGGGGATAACGCTTACGCTGCGACACGTATCTGCGGTACTGAGCCTGGCGTATTGCGCCGTGGACGGCTGCGTGCTGGCAAGTGGTACCGAGGACGGACTGCTGCATCTGTGGATCCCGAGTACCGGGGAACTCAAGACGAGCCTGAGCGGGCATACAGGCGCCGTTCTGAGCACGGTCTTCAGTCCACTGGATCACCACCTTCTGGCCAGCGGGAGCGCGGACGGGACTATCCGACTGTGGAACGCGGAGACGGGCGCGCACACGAGGACCCTTGAAGGCCATACGGACAGCGTGTCGAGTCTTGCGTTCCGTCTCGACGGCGAGGTGCTTGCCAGCGGGAGCGCGGACGGGACCATCCGGTTATGGGACGGCAGAACCGGCGCTCACCAGCACACCTTGACCGGGCATACCGGGACGATCATGAGCCTGGCATTCAGTTTCGACGGCAGTGTGATTGCGAGCGGGAGCACGGACGGTTCGGTGCGGGTGTGGAACTCCGAGGATGGAGAACTCCTTGGCACGCTGGATCACAAATCGCCCGTTCTCAGCGTGGCATTCGCAACGGGCGACAGCCTCTTCGCCAGTGGAAGCGCCGACGGTGTCGCTCGGGTGTGGGACCCACGTACATGGAAGGTCAAGGCGATGCTTGGACACGAATCACCCGTACATAGCGTGTCCTTCAGCCCCGACGGCGGTATTCTGGTCACCGGCGCCGAGGACGGAGACGTGCGCAAGTGGGAACTCACATCGATTGGCGTTCGATTCGCACGGGACCCTGCGAACGATTTCGCCACTCTGGGCCCGGCCCGAAACACGTCCCCTGCGGGCATCTGGTCCGACGGTACGACCATGTGGGTGGCGGACCAGCATGACGAGAAACTATACGCCTATGACATGACCTCCCGGGCTCGCGACGCTTCCAGGGATTTTGACACGCTGGATCCGGCAGGAAACGACTCACCTGCCGGCATCTGGTCAGATGGAACAACCATGTGGGTGGCGGACACCCATGACAGGAAACTGTATGCGTACGTTATGGCCTCCCGTGTACGCGATCCCTCCAGGGACTTTGATACCCTGGATCGGGCTGGCAACGACGATCCCTGGGGCATCTGGTCTGATGGCAATACGATGTGGGTCGCGGACAATTCCGACAGGAAATTATACGCCTACGATTTGATCACAAGAGCCAGGGATTCCGCACGTGAGTTCGGCGCGCTCCGAAGCGCCGGAAACGCGAGTCCGCTGGGCATCTGGTCCAATGGGACTGCGATGTGGGTCGCGGACTGGTTCGATGAAAAGCTCTATGCCTACGATACGACCTCAAAGGCTCATGACCCGGTCAAGGACATTGAAACACTGGATGACGCCGGAAACAGTGAGCCGAGAGGCATCTGGTCGGACGGGACGACCATGTGGGTGGCCGACTACATAGACGATAGGCTCTACGCCTACGAGTTGCAGACCGGCGGCCGTTCGACGGGGACGTCTCCGCCGGGAGCGCCCACTGACTTCAATGGTGACGGACGGACGGACTTTGTCGATTTCTTCCTTTTTGCCGATGCGTACGGCAGTACGGACCCACGCTATGACCTGGACGGCAACGGCGTCGTCGATTTCGCTGACTTCTTCAAGTTTGTGGATGCATTCGGCTCGTAAAGCCGGACAGGAGTATCGTTCATGTCTTCAAGCCGGGCTCTGTTGGCTTTCGTGGCGATTGTGTCAATGGCAGTTGCCGTTCAGGCCAATGCCGGACCCAATGCGAATGCGGTACTCTCCCTTGATCTGATTGCCGATGGCGGCGCGGGCAACCGGACGGACGACGGCGTCGTCACCGGTACGTTTTCCGGAGACGGACAGACCATCGCCGTCGAGGTGTTCGCCACGGGCGTGAATACGTCGCTGATCGGCGTTGTGCTTAAATTCGACTTCGATGCTTCGCTTCTTTCCTTCGTAAAGGCCGAAAACAGCGCGTTTCCCCTGACATTACCTGAGGGTTCCGTCGGTGCCAACTTCGCGTCTGGAACACCAATTTCGTTGACGCCTTCCGGCTTTCTCGCGCGCGTCGAGTTCGAGACCGCCGCAGACGTGACAGACCGGACGTTTTCAATCGGCATTGACATGATCACGCTTGCCGAAAGCACAACGTCGAGCGACGTGCTTACAACCTCAGATGTGATCATGTTCAATGCCGTGCCTTCCGGTGCCGACGGCAGCGATGTTCTGTCACTTGACCTCATATCCGACGGCGGGGACGGCGACCGGATCGACGATGGCGTCACGTCAGGCGCCGTTTCAGGAAGGGGACAAACCATCGCCATCGAGGTTTTCGCTGCGGATCTGAACACTTCGCTGATCGGGATGGTCCTCAAATTCGACTTCGATGCTTCGCTTCTGGAATACGTAAAGGCCGAGAACAGCTCTTTTCCCCTTTCCCTTCCAGAGGGGTCAGTGGGGACCAACTTCGCAAGCAGTACGCCCGTGACGCTGCCGCCCTCCGGTTTTCTGGCGCGTGCCGAGTTCGAGACAATTTCTGATGTGACGGGTCGTGAGTTTTCAATCGGCATCGACATGGTCACACTTGCCGAGAGCACCACGGCCAGCGACGTATTCACGACGAACAGGGTGATCATATTTAATTCGACGCCTTCTCCCGACTTTGACGGCGACGGGACGGTAGGCTTTTCCGATTTTCTACAGTTTGCGTCAAGATTCGGGGCGCAGCAGGGCGACGCGGGTTTTGACGCGCGTTTCGACCTGGACGGTGACGGCGAGATCGGATTTTCCGATTTTCTGATCTTTGCGCGGAATTTCGGTAAGGTGGTCCCGACCTCAGGCGGTGGGAGCCCCCCGGATCTTGTACTCGCCGCGCTCACGGTCAGCGACAACGCCCTGACGCCCGGGCAGTCCTTCACACTCAATGTGACCGTGCGGAACCGGGGCGACGGACCTGCGGGCTCGACCACACTGCGATACTACCGCTCGCGGGACGCGACGATTTCCAGGAGTGATATCGAACTCGGCACAGGTGCGGTAACGGGCCTCCCAGCCGCCGGCACCGAGAATGCGTGGATTCGATTGTCAGCGCCATCAAGCGCTGGAGCGTACTACTACGGGGCCTGCGTAGATGCGGTAACAGATGAATCAGATACCGGAAACAACTGCTCCGCTGCCGTGAGCATAACGGTCGCGGTGGTGACACCACCTGCCGGTGGAGCGTCGAAGCTGTACTGGACGGACTGGGGCACGGACAGAATCCAACGCGCCAACCTCGACGGCTCGGGGATTGAAGACCTGGTCGTAGGCGGCGGACTGGACGGCCCGGACGGCCTGGTCCTGGACATGGCCGGAGGGAAGATGTACTGGACGGACGCTGGCGCTTCGAGGATTCAACGGGCAAATCTCGATGGTTCTAATGTGGAAGATCTTGTCACCGGCCTGGGAATACCCTACGGCCTTGCTCTCGACGCGGTTGGCGGCAGGATGTACTGGACGGACCGGCAGACCAGCAGGATTCAGCGCGCCAACCTGGATGGTTCCGGCGTTGCGGATCTGATCACCGGCGGGATTGTCTTCCCTGGCGAACTGGAACTGGACCTGGATGGCGGTAAGCTGTACTGGACGAGCCCTGGATCCCGGAAGATTCAGCGGTCTAACCTGGACGGGTCGGGAGTCCAAGACCTGATTGCGAGTGGTCTCGGCAGTCCGACCGGGCTGGGTCTGGACCTGGCCAACGGGAAGATGTACTGGACCGACCGGCGCACGGACAAGATTCAGCGGGCGAACCTGGACGGGTCAGGTATTGAAGACCTGGTGACCAGCGGCCTGGATAAGCCGAACGGACTGGCATTGGACGTGGGCGGGGGAAAGATATACTGGGCAGACGCCGGTACGGACAAGATTCAGCGGGCCAATCTCGACGGGTCCGGCGTGGAAGACCTCGTCACGGGCGCGGACGGGCTGATCGACCCCTCGGGGGTGGGCGTAGGCGGCGCGCCGTCTCCTTTCCGAATCGAGCTCGTCTTCATCGAAGACTCTTCAGGGGACGGATTCAACGCGTCCAAGAAGGCATTATTCCACAAGGCTGCCGCACGATGGATGTCCATCATTACCGGAGACATTCCGGACAGCGACTTTTCGGATAATCCGATCGACCGGTGGGACGACCTTCTGGACGCACGAATATTCGTCGACGATACTGTAGATGACCTGCGGATTTTCGTTGGCATCGTTGAAATTGACGGCGCCGAGGGCACGCTCGGAAGAGGCGGAACGCGCATTGTCAAAAGAAATCGAGATCAGGGGACGCTCGTTACGAAAATCGGAGTGATAGCAATCGACAGGGACGACCTGGAATGGATGTCTGAGACCATTCTTTCTGACGTAATCCTTCATGAGATGGGGCACGTGCTCGGATTTGGGACGTTATGGGAGTCACTGGACCTTGTTCGCGGTGAGAGTGATGTGTACTTCACCGGCCCAAGGGCGATTCGAGCCTTTGACGATGCGGGAGGGCGGAACTACATCGGCCCAAAGGTACCTGTAGAGAGCGATAGCAGCCATTGGCGGGGGTCGGTGTTTGGCGACGAACTGATGACAGCGAGCGTCAGACCGGACCTCGTGGGGTCCCTTTCCTTAAGCAAGATTTCAATCCAGTCGCTGGCCGACCACGGCTACCAGGTCGATATCGGCCAGGCCGATGAATACAGGCTTCCCACCCCCGCAAGCGCCAAGCCCGTCGCGGAGCATCTGATGCACTGGGGGGATTGCATTGCGGAGGGACCGATCTACGTTGTTGATGAGAATGGACGCATCGTCGACGTCGTGGGTAGACATGAATGACTGCATCGAGAAATGCGCCTTCGGCGCGTGGATTCACCCTGGAGCGAACGTCACAGACAGGGGCTCCTGACGTGAAGACAAACTTGCATACCGCAATACTGGCAGTTCTGTCTGTCCTTCTCCCACCGCCGTCAGACGGCCATGCATCATCCGAACCTGGCGACAGCGTGCATTTCTGCCTGCCTGTCGACCCGGAACAGTTGCAGCGCGACGCGCCCCATCCCGCGGGTAAGTGGGCGTCCGACCTGAACGTGGGAGAACCGCGGACCGTTCGCCTATTCTACTTTTTGCCGAACGACCGGCCGTATCGCGCCGAAGTCGTGGATTCCATGAAGGCGGGGATACTTGATCTTCAGACATTCTACGCCGAGCAGATGGAAACCCACGGGCACAGATACACGACTTTCCAGATCGAATCCGATGATCAGGGCGATCCGGTCGTTCATCGCGTGGATGGGGACTACGGCGACAGCCGTTACAGCAGCCGAGGATATACGGAAGGCGAGATTGGACGAGCGTTCGACAACTCGTCCAATATCATACTGATTGTCATGGACGTCAGCGCGAGTTCAGCCCACGGACGCGGAACAGGTGTGAAGGACAGCGGATGGGCGGTGATATACGGCGATTGGGACTGGTTTGCCGGCGCCCATGAACTGGGGCACGCATTCGGTCTGCACCACGACTTTCGCGATGATAAGTACATAATGTCGTATGGGCGCGCGGACCGGTCGTCTGCCAGACTGTCCGCTTGCGCCGCGGGATTCCTGTCCGTTCATCCGTACTTCAACGCCGACGTCCCGCTCGAAAACGCATCGCCGCCTGCCGTTGAGCTTGTTTCGTCAACCGAATATCCGTTCCGTTCGCAAAGTACGCCCGTTCAACTGAGAGTCCGCGATGATGACGGACTCCAACAGGTGATTCTGTTCGTCCGCCCCCAAAATCCATTCCTGGGCGGCACACCCGAAGTGAAAGCGTGCCACGAGTTGTCCGGCGAAACGGATACCGTCGTCGAATTCAATTTCGACGGAAGGCTTCCATCCGACAACGTGGGCACCGCACCGGAGGCGCATACGACGCTCTCCAATACGATCCTGCATCCGATCTATGTCGTGGCAGTCGATACAGCCGGGAATCGAACCAGCACGGTGAGTCCTAAGTCATTTACGCTCGAGGCGGGACACTCGCCACAACACATCGCCACACTCGAAAGGCCGAATTTCTACGATATTGGCGACTTCGCGTTTTCCCCTGTTGGCGCGTTTCTGGCAATAGGCGAATCAGGGCGAGTGGAGTTGCTTGATGCTACGAAAAGGGAGACGATAACCACCTTTCACCATTCGGCCAACACGATCCCGGCGGTAGCCTTCTCACCCGACGGTACACTGCTCGCCGCGGGATCGAAGGAAGGCACGATCAAAGTGTGGAACGTGACCAGTGAAACAGAGGTCGCGACGCTGGCAGGACACGCTGATCAGGTGGCGTCTCTGGATTTTTCCTCGGATGGTTCGATGCTCGCTTCCGGATCATTCGACCGTACGGTAAAGTTGTGGAACGTCGCGACCTGGACAAATGGCGCTACCCTTGAAGGACACACGGAAAGAGTAGGCAAGATCGCCTTTGTGCGCGACGGGAACCTTGCTTCCGTTTCCGTTACCGGCACTGTCAGGCTTTGGAACGTGTCCACAAGAGCCCTGATTCGGACCATAGAGACTGGAGCAAAAGGAGCCGTAGCGATTTCAAAGGACGGGACACTCGTCGCATCACCCGTTTCATGGGCAGTGAAGCTCTGGGATCTGGCAACAGGAGTACAGACCGGCGCGGTGAACGATATGCGAGATTACAATCGTGCCTATCCGGTGATTTCGCCGGATGGCGCCACTCTCGCAGTGACGGCTTTCGGTCTGATTGAACTATGGGACATTTCGAAGAGCGAACTCCTGGCGTCCATTTCAGGTGGGCCGGGTGGCGTGCGGCGCATGACGTTTTCTCCAGACGGAAGAATGCTCATCGGCAATGATGCGAGGCCGAATAGCAGGCAGATCAAATTCTGGGACGTGTCTGAGTGGACGGCGTCCATTGCTCCGGTCGGCCAGCGCACGTCGCAGGTGCGAGATGCGATTCTCGGCGTTGTCCGATTGAACGACCCCAATGTTTCGAGCTTTGCGCAAATCACGGCGACGCACCTTGATGGCATAACCGCACTTTACCTCAACGATACAGGCATTTCATCATTGAAATCCGGAGACTTCGATGGGCTCACAAGTCTGGAGGAACTCCGACTGTGGGGCAACCAACTCACCAGCCTGCCAGAGGACATTTTCTGGGGGCTTTCGTCGCTGCAAACGCTCCGCTTCGGCCTCAATCGAATGACGACGCTGCCGTCGGGCCTCCTTGACGGACTGACCGTACTGACGGATCTGCGCATGATCGGCAACCGGCTGACGGCGCTGCCCGACAGCATCTTCGTAGGACTGACCGGGCTGACCAGGCTTTCCCTGGGCAGCAACGCGGTCGATCCCCTGCCGCTCAATGTATCCCTGGAGAAAACCGGAGAAGGACAGTTCAAGGCAGTGGCGCCAACCGGCGCGCCGTTTGACGTCGTCCTGCCGCTTCGCGTTGCGAACGGCAGCATCAGCGGCGGCGCGACGACAATCACTATTCCCGCTGGCAGCCTCGAAAGCGATACGCTTTCTGTGACGCGTACGCCCGGCACGACGTTCGCCGCTACCGTGGATATAGGCACACTGCCGGCGTTGCCCCCAAATCATTCCGGATACGCGCTGGTCAAGTCCGCCGACCTGCCGCTGGCGGTCACTGCCGGGGCTGTCGTAACCCGGGTCTGGTCGGGAACCTCCACTGGAGGTACATGGGGGAATGACTTCAATAACGGCAATGCGACGGGTTTCGGTTACAGTCGACATCACAATGCCGGTTCAATTTCAAACCCGACGTTCTCATATAGAGGCGCTACATATACAATCCATGGAATCAGTATATCGCGTATCGGTAACAATCTCACCCATCAGATTTCGCTCCTGATTAGTCCCGGATTCTCTTCATGCGACAGGAAACTTATGTCCTTTAGTCAGCTTTCCTCGAGTGGTGGTTTAGCGTTAGCTGATGCAGGGGAGGGCTCGGCTTACGGAGCAAGTTGGTACCTTTGGCGCGAAACATCTCACATGGTTTGGCCTGTTGGTTTTCAATACTCCTGGAAAATTACCCTTCACCCTACCGCCCCGGATGCCCCCATCGTGACCGCCATCAACGACGGGAACCAGGTTGGGCTGCATTGGACCACGCCTTGCGATGGCGGCATTGAAATTACGGGTCACGAGTACCGGGAAAAGGTCCGAAATGGATCATTCGGTCCATGGATGCCTGTTCCCGACAGCGGCGCCGGTGGAGATAACGAGGCCGGTTACACGGTCATCGGCCTGAACAACCCTTCACAATACACATTCGAGGTTCGCGCGGTGAACACCGTGGGCGAGGGGGAGATGTCCGCCGAAGCCAGGGTCAGCAATCTGCCCGCCGTGCCGCTAAGCGAACGTACGGCACAGGTGCGCAATGGAATTGTTGCCGCCGTGCCGGTCATCAGCGATTCCAGCATTGTGACCGAAGCGCATCTCGCCGCGATTACCCAGCTTCGCCTCGGCTACCAGAGCATCTCAGCGTTGAAACCGGGGGATTTTTCCGGATTGACCGGTCTTACGCGCCTCAACCTGCCAGGCAATCAGCTAACCAGTCTTCCTGATGGCGTCTTTGAAGGACTGACGTCCCTGACCGAACTCCGCCTTGGCGGCAATGCAGTCGATCCCCTACCGCTCAATGTATCCCTGGAGAAAACCGGAGAAGGACAGTTCAAGGCAGTGGCGCCAACCGGCGCGCCGTTTGACGTCGTCCTGCCGCTTCGCGTTGCGAACGGCAGCATCAATGGCGGCGCAACAACGATCACACTTTCCGCTGGCAGCCTCGAAAGCGATACGCTATCCGTGACACGAACGCCCGGCACGACTTTCGCCGCTACCGTGGATATAGGGACACTGCCGGCGTTGCCCGCGAAACATTCCGGATACGCCTTCGTCAAGTCCGCCGACCTTCCCCTGGAGATATTCGGAAGTGGCGTATCCGGTGGGCAGGCCGCGACAGATTTCAACGGCGATGGCCGGACGGACTTCGTGGATTTCTTCCTTTTCGCCGACGCGTACGGCAGTACGGACCCACGCTATGACCTGGATGGCAACGGCATCGTGGATTTCGCTGACTTCTTCAGATTCGTCGATGCGTTTGGTGCGTAGGCGATTCTGGCGCCGTCGTCGAGTTACACTGTCTTGTTCGAAGCCCGACGAATCCCTTCGACAGTCGAGCAACCGGTAAACTCGCGCGCGAACCAAAACCGGTTCAGGTGGTCGCGGTCTGTATTGTCGGAAACCCGAAGAATGCCATTTGTGAGAAGCGGAAAACCAAGTATTGGGCTCTTCGCCTCGGTTCTTGTGGTCTTGTCAGCGTCGCGGATTTATCCGGAAACGGGCAACGACCTGCCGGTCGGCGGCCAGGATGAGGTGAAGCTGCGTTCGATACACGAAATCTTCGGAGGGGAGTGCTGCGCCCGGGACGCTGCTAAGGATATCGACGGGTTGGCGGCCGCCGGAAACAACGACCCTGAGGGCATCTGGTCGGACGGCACGACAATGTGGGTGGCCGACAAAGTTGACGGCAAGCTGTATGCTTATGACCTGGTTTCCGGCACGCGGGCCGCCAACAAGGACTTCGATACGCTGGCGGCCGCCGGAAACCGCAACCCTGAGGGCATCTGGTCCGACGGAGCGACGATGTGGGTGGCAGACGATCCGTGGTTCGGAGAGAAAGTCTACGCCTACGATTTGTCGACCGGAGCCCGTAACGCAGACAGGGACATCAACGGGCTCGAGCGTGTTGGAAACGACAACCCTGAGGGTATCTGGTCGAACGACACGACAATGTGGGTGGCCGATTACACGGATGCCAGGTTGTATGCCTATGATATGGAGCTCGAGGTTGCAGATCTCGGCAGGGAAGTCAGTGCGCTTGGGTCCGCCGGGAACAACCACCCGCGGGGCATCTGGTCCGACGGAACGACGATGTGGGTGGCGGACTACGCCGACGCGAAGATCTATGCCTACAATCTGACGTACTATGGCCGGAACCCCTTTCAGGACGTCAATTCGCTGAATGCAGCAGGGAACAGCCACCCGGTCGGGATCTGGTCGAACGGCACGACGATGTGGGTGGCCGACGACGTGGACAAGAAGCTGTATGCCTATGACCTCACGCTCCGCACGGACGCGCCGGCCATCCTTTCGGTGACAGCCGGTACCGGCTCGCTCACCATCTCGTGGCGCGTACCTCCGATCGAAACCGGCACATTGGTTATCACCGGCTATGACGTTCGTTACATTCGCAGCGACGCCGCGGACAAAGCCGAGGCCAACTGGACCGTATTGCGGTACGTCCGGACAACCGGTTCCGGCACGCTGTTTTACGAGGTGGCCGGGTTGGCCGGCGGCGCCCGGTACGACCTGCAGTTGCGTGCCGTCACCAACCGGGGACCCGGTTCGTGGTCGGCCGTAAGTAGCGGAACACCGCTTGTGCAAGCTCCGGCCTCAACTGATTTCAACGGCGACGGACGGACCGACTTCGTGGATTTCTTCCTCTTTGCGGACGCGTACGGCAGCACAAACGCCAAATTCGACCTGGACGGCAACGGCGTCGTAAATTTCGCTGACTTTTTCAGATTTGTCGATGGGTTTGGCTCGTTGGAAAACCTGCGCCCCCGAGTTGGCGCCATCGGGTTTTTTGGGGCGGGCCGGGTTTGAAATCGTAACCAACGTCACCTGACGGGAGTTCTCCAAACATGGAGGAGCGCATGGAATACGTCAATTTCGGCCGTTCCGGCCTGAAGGTGTCGCGCCTGGCCTACGGATTGGGCCTGCGCGGGCAGGACAACGTCGACGAGGCGGAACGCGCCATCGAACGGGGTATCGAGCTTGGGATCAATTTCATCGACTGCGCCAACGTCTACGGCCTCGGGGACGCGTACGAGACCCGTGGCACGTCGGAGCAGCTACTCGCGCGCGTTCTCAAGCGGCACCGCGACGACCTTGTGGTGACCTCGAAGGTCGCCAGCCGCATCGGCGAGGGGCCGAACGACGCCGGCCTGTCGCGCTATCACGTCATGCGGGAGATCGACCGCACCCTTGCCCGCCTCCAGACCGATCACATTGACGTCTACATCCTGCACGTGTACGACGAGGAGACGCCCCTCGAGGAGACCCTGCGAGCCCTCGACGACGTGGTGCGCGCAGGCAAGACGCGTTACGTGGGCGTTTCCAACTTCCAGGCCTGGCAGGTACTCAAGGCGTTGTGGACGCAGGACCGCCTCGGGCTCGATCCCCTGATATGCATCCAGAACCCCTACAACCTTCTCAATCGCGAGCTCGAGCGTGAGATGTGGCCGGCGCAGCGCGACCAGAGGTTCGGGGTTATGACGTACAGTCCACTGGGGGTGGGCCTCCTTTCCGGCGTGTACACGCCCGGACAGCCACCGCCCGAAGGTACCCTTTACGCAAGAGGCCGCGCTGATGCCCTGGAGAAAGATCTCAACGAGGCGGCGGGGCGGACCCTCGAAATCCTGCGGAGGATCGCCGGCGCCCATGGCCGCACCGTGGCGCAGACGGCGATCAACTGGGTGCTCTCCCACCCCGAGGTGACGGCCGCGATCACCGGCGGCGACACGGTGGCTCACATGGAGGAGAACGCCGGCGCCGTAGGCTGGTCGATCACGCCGGAGGACCGGGCCCTTCTCGACGAGGCGTCGGCCGGCCAGAACCGTGTCCTGGACTGACCTCTTTTCGCCCGGCGCCCGCTGTCGGGCCAACGTCACCGGATCTCCCCTCACCGAACCGGAGATGGGCTGGGGGAGAGGTCGCCGATAACACGAGTCCTCGAACAAACAAGCATCCATCTTACGTAGAAGCCACACTGTGAAAATCTAACCTCAATTCCGCAAAAGCCGCAACGCGGCACTGCGACGAAACCTTTCGAAACGGGCCGAAGTGTTCGTCTTGAAGGACATTTTTTCCGTTCACGTACGGTGTCCTGGTCAATCCTGGTAATCAGCAGTCTAATCGCCTTTATTAACTCGCACATATTCGAATTAACGTCCCGGAAAAATGACGAATCAAGGTTAACTTTGCTAACCCTCCACAACATCGTAGAAAGGAGTCCGGCAATGGTCAATTTCATCCGTTTCCTGTGTGTCGCTTTAATTTTGTGCGCGAGTGGCGACGTGTTTGGAAGCAAGATCTCAGGGCGTCTTGGAAAGGAGTTAGAGAAGGAACTAAAGGGCCGAAACCTGATTCTCCGGGGGAGCATCCATCAGAATCCAATGACGTACTACGAGCACGGCGGCAATGTCTACTATTTCCAGCATTCCCGGAAGTATCCGGTCCTGTTTCGCATTGAAAAGGACGAACCAGTGATGATCAGGTCTGTCAAAGTGCGTGACGACGAGCTCAGAATCGAACTCAGGAGTGCACGGCTGGGAAAGGGGCTGGTGACGTTCTCCGCGCCCTTGCATTCGCCGCCCCTGAATCGGGCGGCCTTTGACGCGGGATTCGCGCTGTGTTTCAGCACTGGCGAGGAGACCGAGGTTCCGCCGAACCTGATCGGGAATACGAGCAGTAACGTGTTTCACGTGGCTTCGTCCAATCATCTGCCCGACGCAGACAAACGACAGGCTTTTCACACACACGCCGAAGCGGAAGGCGCGGGCATGCGGGCGTGCAAGCTGTGTTTCATGCGAATGCCGCTGGTAAGTGACTACGCGACCGAAAGGACGTTGGCGCTATATGCGTCGCAGCAGATTCAAAGCATGGGACAGTTGGCGACGGATGACGCGTTGCAGTCGCGCGCGCGCGAGATCGGCCAGCGGGTGCTGGACAACTGGCCGGTTCCCCTTCAGGGGTACAAGTATCGGTTCTCGGTAATGGAAGACGATGAGGTCAATGCATACGCCCTTCCCACGGGATTGATTTTTGTTAATCGCGGTCTGATTGATGCGGCGGAGAGCGATCTGGAAATCGAGGGCGTGATCGCACACGAAATCGCCCACGTCGAGCGGCGGCACAGCTACAGGATCTATCGCAAAGAGAGAACGAAACAGGCCATCGCAGCCGGCGTGGGGGCGATAGTGGGCGTGCTTGCCGGGAAGAAATCAGAAAAGGATAAGATCAAAAAGGCAGTAATCTTCGGAGGGCTCGCATACGACCTGGCCAAGGCGGCGACGGACGTGTTGTTTGAAGGGTATCCGCGATCGATGGAGGAAGAGGCCGACGCGATGGCGGCGTTGTATCTGGAGCGGCAATACGGCGATGAGGGGCTTGCAGAAATGACGCGGGTGCTGAGGAAACTCCGGTATTACACGGACTACCTGGGGGGAGACGAGAAGAATATGCGGGCTTTTCGCTCGCACCCGCTGCTGGACGATCGCATCGCCGCATTTACCGGATCCAGGGTCGAGGTGTTCGACAAACCGGTGCGAGTGGTGGGGCGCACCAACCGCGGAGATGAGGTCGTGACCCTTGAAATGTCGTGCCAGCGTTGGACGACGTCGGCTGTTGCCAGTCGTTATTCTCTGGACCCCACACAGATCCTGGGCAAGGCTTACGCCACCGCCGACATTGGCAAGCCCCGCAAGTTCAAGGACATTGTCTTTACGACATTAGCAGGACGGAAGATCAAGCTGGACAACAAGGAAGATTCGCTCATCGGCCCGTATGAAGATCAGGGTTTTCTTCTGCGCGGGAACTTGCCGGTCAAGCTGGATGAACTGAAAATGAAGGGTGTGAAGGTAAACCTTGACGGCGCAAAATTGAAGTGGCATCTGGAAACAGAGTGAGCGGTATTCGAACTGTGTTTGGGATGGAGTCACCGTCAAGCGACGGTACCGCAAATTGGCAAGTGCGCTACAGGATCGCGCGTTGCCACGGATCGGCGCCGGGCCACAGGCAGCTGTGGTGATTCTCCAAAACCTTTCGCGGGGCCACCCGATCTTTCTCGGATCGAGATTAATATCCATGAAACCTCTTGTTTTTCATTCCGCTCAGTTTGTATTCATCGGTTGTCTCCTTACGCCGATGCAGGTTGCCAATGCGTCGCCGGTTCTTCCCGACAGCATCCATTTTTGCGCCATTGAAGATCACGGGCACTCGCAGCGGGCTCGCGCTTGGCCAGCGGCCAAGCGCCAGGCGGGCCTGAACGTCGGCGAACCGCGCACCGTGAGGATGATCTACTTCTTGCCGAACGACCGGCCGTTTCGCCAGGAAGTGGTGGATTCGATGAAGATTGTAATTCGTCGAGTTCGAACCTTCTACGCTGAGCAGATGGAGGCGCATGGCTACGCCAACAGGACCTTCCGCTTTGAGACCGATGCCCGCGGCGAGCCGCTCGTGCATCACGTCGACGGACAACACACAGACAGCCACTACGCGACCGGGGGTTGGCCAGTCTCTGAAATCGAACAAAGGTTTGATCTTGATGCCAACATTTACCTTATCGTCACTGACCTTAGTATCGATAAAATCCCTCTTGCACGCGGTAGATTTGCTGGAGGATTCACATCTCCCGGGGCGAAAAACAACGGCCATATATTGGTTCCCCACAGCGTCCGATTCTTCACGGTGGCTCACGAGCTTGGACATACCTTCGGCTTGAATCACGATTTCAGAGACAATCGGTACATCATGTCGTATGGATTTGATCAGCGCGGGGTCCTCTCTGCGTGCGCCGCCGAATTCCTGGCTGTCAATCCCTACTTCAATCCCGCTGTACCGTTCGAAGAGGGGAAGCCGCCCACCGTAGAACACACTTCCTCGAATAGGTATCCCGCAGGTTCGGAGCGTGTCACCGTCCAACTCAATGTTACTGATCCTGAGGGAATTCACCAGGTGATCCTCTTTGCTACAGCAGGAGGGGACAACGTGGGTACCGGAAGCTCTGGACTCAAGTCATGCCGTGGGTTGAGGGGCGAAACAGATGTCGTAACCGAGTTCGAGTATGACGCCGGTATCCCTTTCGAACCGGGTTCAAGCCTGTCGGACCCTGCCGTGCACCGGATTGCGGTCCTGGCCGTGGATACTTATGGAGACGTCGGCGAAACGGAATTTTTCCTTTCGGAAATCCCGCAGCAGGCCATCGCTTACCTTGAAGGACATACGAAAAGGGTCGAGGAGGTGTCGTTTTCTCCGGACCGGACCAACCTTGCCTCTGGATCAGTCGATGGTACGGTGCGGTTGTGGAATGTTGAGACGCACGCACCCATCGCAACCCTTGAAGTTGGGATTCCGGTCTATGCGGTATCATTTTCTCGGGACGGTACCATTCTCGCTGCTGGAGCAGGAGATGGCGCCGTACGACTCTGGAACATGAGGACCGGGGAACAGACTGGCATCCTGGAGGGGCATACGGAATATGTCGAAACCGTATCGTTTTCTCCGGATGGGACCATGCTCGCTTCCGGCGCGGGATATGGAGATGAGCCCATCCGGCTTTGGGTCGTGGAAACTGGACAACCGATTGGAACCCTGGAAGGTCATGAGAGAGGCGTCTTTTCGCTATCGTTTTCTCCGGATGGCAAGACGCTCGCTTCCGCGTCTTCTGATAATACGGTTCGGTTGTGGGACGTGGCGTCCAGGCGACAGATCGTCGCATTGGGAAGGCACAATGACCTGGTTGCCGCCGTTTCATTTTCTCCTAATGGGAAATCCCTAGTTTCCGGGTCTTTTGATGGTACGGTGCGGGTGTGGGACGTGGCGAGCAGAGTTCCTCTCGCTTCCCTTGAGCATGGGGGTTGGGTCTATTCGCTATCGTTTTCTCCGGATGGAAAAACTCTCGCTTCCGCGTCAACGGCGGGTACGGTCTGGCTATGGGACGTGGCAAGCAGAGCCACCTTAGCCACACTGCAAGGGCATGCTGCGAATTTGGTCTATTCTGTATCGTTCTCACCAGACGGCACCACCCTTGCTTCCGGGGCACCGGACAATACGGTCATTCTGTGGGACGTCACGGAATGGACCGTGCCCCGTCCCGCCGCCCTTGAGATCATCTCCGGCAACGGCCAGCACGGCGCGCCCGGCGACACCCTGGCGCAGCACCTGGTGGTTGAAGTACGGGATCAATACGGGAATCCGCTTACCGACGCCGCGGTCACTTTCACGGTCGCAGCCGGCGGCGGCGCGTTGTCCGTTGCCAACGCCACGACAGGTGCCGACGGCCGCGCCGCCACGACGCTGACGCTTGGCAGGCAACCCGGGACGAACACAGTTGTGGCAACGGTTTCAAATACAGATCCGGTAACGTTTAGTGCCACGGGAAGAGCCCAAGCCGACTTCGATGGCGACGGGAAAGTCGGTTTCGGCGACTTTCTGCTGTTCGCCACCGCCTTTGGGCGCGGTCAGGGCGATGCCGAATACGACGCCCGGTTCGACCTGGACGGCAACGGCTCCGTCGGGTTCAGCGATTTCGTGATTTTCGCCGGCGCGTTCGGCACGAGCACCGCGTGAACCGGAGGATCCGTATTTGGAGAAAGGAGGAACACAAGAAAGAGATTGCGACACCAGACGTGGAGGGAATAATCGTCCGCCGGGGTCCGTCTCAATGAAACCATCTTTAAAATGGAGTCGTATCCATGAAACAGCTTTGGAGAAATATCCTCATAAGCGCACTGACGTTGGCAGCCATCAACCTCCCCGCCGGCATACCGGCCCAGACCACGCTTGCCATTCGGGGCGGCTTGAGCCGGGCGACTTTGAGTGATGTGCCAACGGAAGGCGTGCCCGAATCGGCATTGAAAGCCCGCACCGGCCTTTCTATCGGTGCTTCAGTGACCTTCCCTGTACAGGACAACTTCGGCCTCCGACTCGATGGAGGCTACGTGCAGAAAGGATACCGTGCCGAACACCAGGGATTGGAAGGGAATCTTTATATTGACTACATTGAGCTGTCGGGCCTTGGGTCTGTGAGTCTCACACCGTCAGGAAGTTCGGCTACGGCGAACCTGCTCATCGGCCCGTCGTTTGCGTTCAAGACCGGGTGTGAAACATCTGCCACGATCAGCCTGGGCGGCGAAACCCGCAATGTCTCGGAGTCCTGCGGAGATGATGCCAAGGGTATCGACTTGGGGATTACGGGAGGAATCGGTGCGGAAATAGCGGTTTCCGAACAGATGACATTGGCCGTGGATTTGCGCTACACGCTGGGGCTTCTGTCGATTGACGAGACCGGCGAGGACGACGTCAAGAACCGTAACCTCACCCTTCAGGTCGGCGTCGGCTTTCCCATTGGTGAATAGGGAGTAACCGTTCGAATCCGACAATACCCAACAGGAAATCGCGCGACTGGACCATCTGATCGCGCGATTTCCATTTCGGGTCTGCGAATGTCGGTGTTCGTAGGGATGTAAGTCGATCAGCCGCTCAGAATTGGGCCGAGCGTGGTGAGGATTTTCTTCCCTCCGGTATATCCGAAGAACAGCAGGGTGGCAACGAGGATGGCGTTGATGACGGGGTGGCTCTTGAAGCCCGGTCCAACCCAGTCTGTCCTGTTATTCATCAGCAGCAAGGTGAGCGCCACCAGGGGCAGGAAGAACGAACCCAGCACGGCATAAGTGAGCTGGACTTCGGCCACCGAACCCCACAACAGCACGAGGGGCACAATCGCGAGACCGACCAGGTACGCGCGGTAGGGAGTGGATCGCCGGATGTCCGATTTCTGAAAGGCTTCGGGAGAGACCCCTTTACGCAGCGCGAGGAAATTCGCGAACATGTACGGGTCGCTCTGCCACACGCCGAGCAGGCTGGAGAAGACCGCGCCCCAGAAGCCCAGCAGGAAAGCCCATTTGCCCGGCGCCCCGAGCGCCAGTTCGAGTTGGCTCGACAGGATGAGCGCGAGGGACGCGCCCTTGCCATCCAGCGCGACCCGCGAACCGATGATAATCATCGCAACGCCGAACAGCGCGGTGACGGTGTACCCGACCGCCAGGTCGATACGGCAGGATGTCACGCCTGCCCGGCCTTGCCTGCCGGTCTCCCGGATCCAGTACCCGTAGGACAGGAGGGTAACCGTACCGCCAACGCCTCCCAGGACGCCGAGGGTCCAGCCCACGCCGCCGGTCGGGATGGCGGGAAAGAACAGGCCTCTGGCGAGAGCGTTCCAGTCCGGTCCGAGCAGCAGGGCCGTCAAAAGGACCGTAACGAACATCAACCCGATGCAGGCCGACATCAGAACTTCAAACACGCGGAACCCGCCGATCCAGACCAGGGACAGGCCGACCAGGGAGTGGATGATGCCCCATGCAATCTTGGACGTGGCCGGATCGCCGATGGGAAGCAGACCGGTGCCCGCCACGCCGCAGGCGGTGACCAGCGCGCCGCCCACCGAGAAGCTCCAGATGATGAGGTAGACAATGAATACCCATTGCACCCAGGCGCCGAGCCGGTGGACCCAGCCTTCCAGCATCGTGGTTCCGGTTGCCATCTGCCAGCGGGCGATACCCTCGTTCAGGGTCCATTTGAGCAGCGCGCCGATCACTGCTGCCCACGCGAGGCCAACGCCGATCTTCGAGCCGGCCAGGCTGGCCGTCAACAGGTCTCCCGCGCCGACACCTGTGGCGGCCATCAGGATGCCTGGAAGAATGAGAGCGGGTCTGAAACGCACGTGAAATCCGGGTATCGGGATCAAAAGAAACGGCGAACAGTTGGCGGTTTTATAACTACATCTAAATAAGGTGGCGCAGGGAACCCGTCAAGCAAAAAACGCGGGCTTTCAGCGAAATGGCGCTTGACACGTTGCCGACGGATTTCTATAATTCAGTCATTTCGCGGAGCTATCGGCACGATGGACATCAAACAATCGCTAACACGAGGGCGCACGGCAGTGCGCCCTTACCTGTATTGTCTGCTGATCCTGACCGGAGGATGCGCGGACCGGACGGCGTCACAATACCTCGAGGCCGCCCGGATGCACCAGTCCCGCGGCGAACCGGCGGCTGCGCTGGAAGTGCTTCAGGCCGCCGCTTCCGTGGTGCCGGAAGACGCCTTTTACCAACATCAACTGGGTCTAGCCTATCTACGGCTGGGTAAGTACGCCGAAGCCGCGGCTTCGCTGGAACGCGCGCTGGAGCTGGAACCTCACTATGCGGAGGTCTATCGGGATCTGGCGGCCATGTGCGAAGCGCAGGGGATGGAGTCCGCCGCGATCGGCTGGCTGGAGCGAGGGAAAAAGCAGGTGCCGGGTTATGAACCGTTCTACCGCGATCTGGTTGACCTGCAGCTGGGGCAGGACCGGCCGGACGAGGCACTGGGCATCCTCGAGGCGGCCGTCGAACGCTGGGCCGTTGCGCTATGGGCCCATTTCCGTCTCGCGCAACTGTACTATCAGCTGGAGCTGTTCGACAAGGCCCAAGCCGCGCTCGAAACGGTTTTGGATATCGAACCCGGTATTGCTGAAGTGCACGCGCTTCTTGCCAATGTACTCTACGAGCAGCAGAAGTATGAGGATGCGGCCGAAGCATACCGGCGCGCGATTGCGCTGAATCCTGAAGATCACAGCAGCACCAACAATCTGGCATGGCTGTACGCCATCCAGGGGATCCGGCTGAAGGAAGCCCAACGACTCTCGTGGCGGTCCCTTCAGCAGGTTCCCGATTCGCCAACTTATCTCGATACGTTCGCGGAAATCCTGTATAGAACTGCTCAATACGAACGGGCGATAGAAGTGATCCGTCACGCGATCTCGTTACGTCCCGAAGACCCCGCCTTGCGGGATCACCTGCAGAATCAGCTGGACAAATTCACGGCTGCGTACGGCGGGAGCGTCGACCGGGGCGGTTCGAAAGATTGGCGGTGGACGGATCATACGTACGTGCGAAACTTCCACGGAGGATGAAAGGCGTGAGTACACGAATAGAACGCGTGCATGCAAGGGAGATTCTGGATTCGAGGGGCAATCCAACGGTCGAGGTCGAGGTTGCGCTGACCTCCGGCATTGCCGGAAGGGCGGCGGTTCCTTCGGGCGCGTCCACCGGCCAGCACGAGGCGGTCGAGCTCCGGGACGGAGACGAAGGTCGGTACCTGGGCAAGGGCGTCCTGCGTGCGGTCGGCAACGTGAATTCGACAATCGCCCCGGCCGTGGCGGGAATGGACCCGTCGGACCAGGCGGCGATCGACGGGCGGCTGAACGAGCTGGACGGAACCCCGAACAAGGGCAACCTGGGCGCCAACGGCATTCTGGGCGTCTCGCTGGCTGTTGCCAAAGCGGCCGCGGCCGCGTTCGGGGCGCCGCTTTACCGCCACATCGGAGGAGCATCGGCGTGCACGTTGCCGGTACCCATGATGAATATCCTGAATGGGGGCTCCCACGCCGACAGCAGCGTGGACCTGCAGGAGTTTATGGTGATGCCTGTGGGCGCCGACAGCTTCCGCGAGGCGCTGCGGGCAGGCGCGGAGATTTTCCATGCGCTTCGGGAGGTGCTCAAAACGGGCGGATACAGCACGGGTGTTGGCGACGAGGGTGGATTTGCACCCAGCCTTGCATCCAACGAAGAGGCGCTGGAGGTGGTCGGGGAAGCAATACAGAAAGCTGGATATGTACCCGGGCGGGACATTCTGCTGGCGCTGGACCCGGCTTCTACTGAGTTCTACGACAATGGCAGGTACGTGTTTCACAAATCCGACGGTTCGGAACGGACCTCGGAGCAGATGGTTGACTTCTGGGAAGACTGGACGCGGCGGTATCCCATTGTTTCCATTGAAGACGGGTTGGACGAGGACGATTGGGCCGGATGGGCGGAACTGACGGCCAGGCTGGGGGACCGGGTGCAGCTCGTCGGAGACGACCTGTTCGTTACGAATACGGAGCGTCTTCGGCGGGGTATTCAATCGGAGGTCGGCAACTCTATTCTCATCAAAGTGAACCAGATCGGTACGCTAACCGAGACGCTGGAAGCGATCGAAACAGCGCGCAATGCGGGATATACGTCCGTGATCTCGCACCGTTCCGGCGAAACGGAGGACGCGACGATAGCCGACCTCGCCGTTGGAACCGGCGCGGGTCAGATCAAGACCGGATCGGCTTCACGCTCGGACCGGATCGCGAAATACAATCAGCTGCTGCGAATCGAAGAGGAACTGGGGGAGTCCGCCGTGTATCCGGGCCGGGAAGCGTTTTACAATATCGACCTGCCTGCGGCGTAGCAGTCCGTTGATAAAGTCGTTCCGCAGGCGAGGGCGAGAGCCGGACGCAGCCCGGATGGGCTTTTTCAACGGGCTGATAGGTACATTGATTGTGAGAACACCCTTGTTACAGATCGCGCCATCACGTGAACAACGATGGCTTTCGGAACCGGATCGACGCCGCCTGCAGGCGGTCTACGACCAGGTCCCTGCTGTGTCGTGCCACTGCGACCGGTTGGGACAGTGCTGCGAGCTAACGAAGGAGGAAATGGAAGCGGATTTTGCGACGATGTATCCGCTGTATTCGATTGAGTACTTCAACATCGTCGACTACGTGCAGGACCACTTCGAACCCGAAAGACGCGACGCCGTTCTGGCTCTGACGGAAGAACGGCCTGTGCGATGCCCGTTTCTGACCGAAATCGGCGGGTGTTCAATTTACCCGGTTCGTCCCCTCGTCTGCCGCACCTACGGGGTATTGAGCCGGGAAGCCGTCGAGGAGACGGCGCGCGACGCCCGCGGCAAAGTCTCCGCGCAGTGGGTCGCCTCCTTTGTATTTACGGAACGCCAAACGGTCTGTCCCCATACCCGCATCCAGGCGCCTGAAGCGCTGGCCGCCCATGCGCAGAATATGGTTCGATTCAACTACGAGAGGGAATTGTTGACGCTGGGCAGAAAGGCGGCGCGGCTGGATGAATCACGTGCGGCCGTTATTGCGTCCGTTGCGGGACTGAAGCGGGTGACACGATGGACCTGGGGTGGCTACAACGTGCTGCTCCGTGCGCCGTTGGCGTGGCTGAAGCGACACTTTGCGGGTTATTGGCGCCGGTCCACGCTTGCGGAGTAGCGTGAGATTCATTTGAGCAGGGGACCATTGCCAGCGCGGCGTTTCACGGAGACTTGCCGAAATTCCGCGCGAACATGATGAAGTCTGAGAATGTCACGGTGCGGTCCCCATCCAGGTCGAACGAGGGGTCAAAACCCGGTCGGTCCGCCGATTTGCCGAAGGCCTCGGCAAATGCAATGAAGTCGGAAAAGCCGACCGTGCCGCTGGCGTCAAAGTCAGCGGCGCCGGGAACGTGGCCTTCGCGCGCGGCCAGCGAGAGGTCGTAGGTCCGATCTCCGGCCGTGGTCCGGGTGATGGCCAATACGGTTGGGGATCCGCCGTAGAGACCGATGCGGCGAGGGACGCCGCGCCGCACCGAGACGGCGGCGACGTCGTGCGTGTCTTCCCGTTCGGAAACCAGTGTCACAAGCAGGTCGCTGTTACTTCTGACGTCCATTGAGAGGCCGGTCGGACCTGACGTAAGCGGCACGAGATAGTCGATGCCCCAGAGCTGGAGGGCGCCGCCAAGGTCGTCGGCAGGAACCGCGACGGTGTCCCTTCTGACCGGTTCAAGGGTGAGACCTCGGAATCCCAGGCCGCTCTCGTCGTTGACGAACACGGCAGCCGCCCAATCTGCCCAGAATTGTTCGAATTGCTCCTCCGCACCGATGGTTTCAAGGGCGCGGTTGAAGCCGGCAATGCTGTTTTTTGGTTCGGCGACCAGGCGTGCGACGGCCCGGTCTCCGTAGCGCTGGGCGAAGTAGGTCATGACCAGAAACGTCTGGTCGAAGAGGAAAGGCAGGAATTCGCCTTTTGACCAGCTGGCCGCGTCCGTCAGCCCTGTTTCGGATGGTACAGCCAGGGTCGGGTCCGGCGATTTGAGCAGATTGGGAACGCCCAGAAAGTTCATCGCGGCCCCGCTCGTCGTGTTCTTGTATCCGCAGGCCAGTTCTGCGTATTCCGCACAGCCCTCGTCCACCCATCTGGCTTCGTCGGGATCGCCGTTCCAGTGCAGCATGTGCTGGAACTCGTGTGCAAGGGTCGCGCGCGCCAGATTGCTGTTCAGGTCCAGAGGATCGCTGTCGATGTAGAGTATTTCCCGGCCGACAGGCGCCGCCTGGTTCGCGGTATCGTAATATCCCAGGATCCTGCCGCCCAGGATACTGTCCATAATATCCAGCAGAACGATTACGACCCGTGGATCGCCGTCAGCGTCTGGCGGGGGGCCGAAGATCTCGGTGTCGACGGAAAAAATGCCGCGGTCGGGATAGCGGGGTGTGGAGCTGTCGAAAGCGCGGGCAAGGGACGTCAGGGCAGTGGGCGTAACACGCGAACCGCCCCAGATAACGTCCTCCACGAAAATATAGCAGTGCTCGCCCTTCAGACGGCACGTCGTCGTCGTCCTGTAGTATGGATCGGTACCTGGAAGCGCGGCGAAATTGAAGACGCGAACGGTCAGGGGGTCGCCGACGTCAAACGTTTCGGCGGCCTTTATTTTTGCCGCGGACCCGGGATGTGGACGTACGGGCAGATAGGGCGTGCCGCAGCGGCCTCCGGGGTCGGCGAACGCCGCGGTCCAGAGCAGAAGGCAAAGCACGATCCCTGCAAGGGAAGGAATCCGGACGCAAGATGCCCGACTCGATACGGAAGAAGCCAAGCTGTTTCCACCCTTTCATGACTGCCGGGAAGAAGCCCTTGCACCTACTGGGGTTCGGATCTCAGAAAACCCGGCGAATGCTTGCGTACAGGCCGCCCCGAGGGACAATCTGAAGCTGGACGCCCGTGCCCTGCGCGCGGCTTTTCCGCGCAATCGAAGCCGCGTTGAGTGCGCTGGCGAAGCGGTTGAGAATCAGGCCACCTACGAACAGGAATGCCTTCTGTTCAGCGGAAGTAGCTTTGCTTCGCAGATCCAGAAATTCGATCCGGGAGGCCTCCGTATCCCACTCCCAGATATTGCCCGCCGTTTCGGCCCGTATGTTCGCACTTTCGCCGGCCAGAAAGCGTTCTCGCTGGTTTCGTTCGTAGATGCTGTCGAAGTCTCCCACTTCCTTGATGTAGGACTCGGGAAAGTTATTGAGGCGAATGCCGGCGTGGGCCGCGGCGTGGGCGTGATACGCATCGACGCGATAGGATTCGAGGAACCGGAAGGTGGCCATGCCGGACCAGAAGATCCCTTCCGTGACCAGAAAGAAGCGCGCCGACCGGCGTCCGCCGGCGTAGAACTCACCGAGTCCCGGCAGTACGAGCGACAGCGCCGCCGCGCCGGCCGGTGACTTGCCCCTGGCGTGTCCGGCCGAAGGGACGCCAATCAGAGTGAGGGACAGGACCGTGCAAAGGACGCGGGCTTTGGAGAGTGGTTTTGACATATTTTCGGCTACGGAAAAACGGGTCGCCCGGCGATCAGAACAGGACGTGGATTGCCAGTTCGGTCCGGTCAGGCCGGGGCAAAACCGACACTTGCGCGGACCGCACACGCAACGCGGCATGGATCGAACTCGCGATGCGGTTGACAACGGTAAGGCCGACGATCACCGAGGCGCGTTTGAGCAGTTTGTTGCTCTCGTTACGCTGATTTTCGTAGTCGATGCGCTGATTGGAGACGACGTTGCCGTTTCCGGTCTCGAAGCCCACCTCGCGGACGTCCCTCCACCCGAATACGAACTGGTCGTACTTGCCGATCATCTCGTAGTACTGCTGGGTGTCCACCCTGTGGCACCCGTCCAGGGCATGTTTGCACGGCAGGGTCTCGGTTTCAATATACGGCGAGCCCCTGGCCCTGTTGTAGTCCTGCCATTCCCGATACCGGCCTTCGTCCCAGTTCCGGTCGGCAAAGGTCCGGAATTCCGCCTTGAGGTCGTTCCCTTTGTTTCGCCAGCGCAGATAGTTGAACCACGTGAGCGCTTCGATCCCCATGAAAACAGCCGCCCGCTTCGGCTCGCCCGCGTAGAGTTCGCCCAGTCCCGGAACCGCAAGGGACATCGCGAAGGCCAGTTTGGGCGATTTCCGGTCGGTCTTCAGGGGATCGTTATCCTGCAGCCACACATTCGCGTTGGCTTGGCGCAATTCGGGACGGTCTGCCGCCTGGATCGGGAGAACGGTCAACAGGACCAGGATCGGGATGGCACGGTACACGAGGAACTCCTGTCATAAAAACCGGGGAAGAAGTAAGACGTAAGAGGGGAGAGATTGCCCGCCCCGTGGGGTTTCTTCTCAGGCCGGAGGCGAGTGGAGAGAAGATATCGGGCAAGGATTTCATCTCCCGTCTCCCGGCTCACCTCTCCCCGTTCTTGCCTATCTTCCTCCGACGCTTTGCAGGTATCCGAAAAGCAGGGCGAAGTAGACCTTGAAACCGCTTTTTGTCAATTCCTCCCCCGCGACCACTCGCGGCAACGTATCCATACCGTAGGCGAGATCGAGGCTGGCGCGGGTCGGAAAGGTGTAAAAGGAGGTGGCGTCGTAACGGATCTGGATCCCCACGTCGCGCTTCCAGCCGCGGTTCAGAACGTCGTCCATATCGTTTCCGTCCCACGCGCGGCCGATGCCGGCGAAGATGGATCCGAAGAGCTGATCGGAGTAGATGGGTCCGGTTTGACGATCCATCCGCGTCCTGATGGGGAAGCGGTAGGCGGCGCGAAACATGGCTGCCCTGCGCCCTTCGAGGCTATAGAACGTATATCCTTTCATGTAAGGCAGGCCGCCAAGAAAAAAATCGAAGTAATCATCCACTTCACTGTCGATCAGCCCGCCGTAGAATCGCAAACCCAGGGCGGATCGTCCGGGACCTACCGGCAGATATTCACTCCAGCTCAGTGTAAACCGGTTGAAAAAGTAGCGGTCGAACGTTTCGATCAGAAGAGACGTGTCTTCCTTGAACCCGCTGATGAAATAGTTGAACTGGCGGTCGTAACGGAACCACATCTCCCGTCCGGCCCGGGGGTTGATTTCCCGGTCTCTGGTCCGGCTGATGTTGCGCAGTGAATACGTGAACGCGAAATTGAATCCATGATGTGTGGTGGCGCCCACGCTTACTTCATCCATGCCGTTGAACCGGGCGACGTCCTGGTCGGTGGATGACAGGTTGTAGATAAACCTGGCGTCCAGGCGGCTGCCCGTGCCGAGCTTGTTCCTGGCGCCGAGTTCCACACCGGAGATTGTGAACGTCTGGCTGAAGATGCGGAAGTTTTCGTCACGGTTGAGAACGTCGTCTTCTTCGTGGCGCACGGCCCGATAGGCTTCCAGATAAACCGTTGGACGCCAGCGGCGATATTCATACACCGCGAAGAGATCCAGATCCCGGTCGCGGGCGGCCATTGCGCCTACGAGGAGGGACTGTTTGTTCAGGACGTCGTTGGATCCGGCGAAGATGCCCAGTTTCACCTTTCCGGCGTCCACGGCAATGCGGGGAAAAAACGAAGTCGTGGAGAATTCGTTGCCGTAGGGCCGGCTTTCCGGTACGGGGTCGTCCCCTGCCGCAGCGGCGGGCGGACGCCCGGCCTCCGGTTGAAAGATTGCGGATGCGACCGGCTCCCAGGCGCCATTTCCCGAGAGGATCCGGATCTCATATCCATTGGCGCCGTAGTGGGAGAAGGCGATTCGACGGTCTTCAGGATTGACGTGTGGCTGAAGGGCGCCGCCAAGTACTCGGGTGATGCGGTGAACGGACCCGTTCGTAAGGTTGAAGTGGTAGAGGTTGAAAATTCCGTCCTGATCCGAGGAAAAAACCAGGCCCGCCCCGTCGGGAGTCCAGCATGGATCGCGATCCGTGCCCGCGGAGGAAATGACGGTATTCAACCGCCCGCCGCTTGCGGGTACGATGGCGATATTCCGCGTGTCCTCCGGATGGAAGACCGAGCAGGCGATCTGCGAACCGTCGGGCGACCATCGGGGCGTATAGACCTGTGAGCCGTCGTCGAAGGACGTGAGCCGTCGGACATTTCCACTCTCTGCGTCCATTACGGCGAGGTTGGTCGAGCCTCGGCCGTTGACGACGAATGCGATCTGTTTGCCATCAGGCGAATATGCAGGGTGGCTTGCCCGGAGTCCGTGGGTCAGACGTTTCTGGTTGGGCGGCAACTTCAGCGACAGGCCGAGCGTCGCCTTGGTTTTTGCGAACAGCCCGTGTCCCCGCGTCACAGTCGGGTCCACCGTGTAGAGATCCCAGAACCGCGAGCCGTATCTGTCGGGATGGCTGTGTCGCGCAAAAATCAGACGGGGTCCGTCGGGCGACCAGTCCGGAGCGGTGTCGACGCCGCCGGCGAGTGTCTCGGAAGAGCTGTCGGAAAGGGTATGTACAACCAGTGCGGTGCGTCCGAAGTCGCCGCCCTGGTTGGACAGATAGGCGAGTTGGCCCCCGTCGGGTGACCAGCGGGGGTGGAGGTTGAAGTATCCGTTTCCATGCAGGAATTCGCCGTCTACCAGGCGTCCCTCAAGTTCGGACTCTTTCGCCTCGTACCGCTCCTCGAGGGCGGAAACCCAACGCCGGTGGAGTTCGCGTCCTGAAATACCGATTGCGCCGCGTACGGCTGATTCGAAGTCGGTACGCCAGAGCGCGTTCATATTGTTGTAGATCTTCGGCAATTTGTCCTCGCCGAAGGTGTTGACGATGAACAGGGTCAGGGCGTAGCCGTGGTCGTAGACTTTTTCGAGTCCCAGACCGGTTTTGGAGCCGAACACCCCCATTTCGTCGTAGGTGAGCAGTCGATCTTTCAACGTGGCCATGCGCAGGATCATGTCGCGGTGGGAATCCCAGCGGTCAAAATGGACGCCCGGCGCCATGAATTGTGCGGTGCCTTCGGCGAACCAGGGCGGTACGATCGTAAGCGGAACGGCGTAAGACGCAAAGACGTCCGGATAGCCCGTGAGAACGTCGTCGCGGCGCTCTTCATTCTGGTACCCCAGATAGTGGAAGTAAATGGCCGGGAGGCGTCGCGGACCCTTTCGGGCAGTCTGAAGCGAAACGATATGGGTGAATTCGTGCGCGATCACGTTCTGGAGCCAGTTGGTGTCGCCCCGCAGTTCGAATTCCAGGTTGGATGCCCAGATTTCCATGGTGTTATGGTAATAGAAGGCCACGCCATTGGCATAATCGTCTGTGTCTTTCAAAATCAGCCGTATTTTTTCGTCGGGTGTGAAATCGTAGAATGCCGTGACCGGACCGTACACGGTCTCAGCTGCCCTGGCGGCGCGGCGGGCAAAATCCGCGAGACCCTGGTGGTAATATATCTTGAAATGGGCGGTCTCCATTACCTCCCAGTGCAGTTCGGGATGGTTGGCGTCGAACTGGGCGCCGGCCGGCAGAGACGCCGAGAGCAGCAGGGCAAGGCAAATCCCGAAGATCAGGCCGGATGAGGGACTCGTCAGTCCGGTACGGTACGCCTTCCTTCTCCGTTGTATGACCATCGCATCCATCTGACGTCTTTCAGCCCGTTGAAAAAGTCCATCCGGGCTACGGCCGGCCCTTGCGGTCGAAATACTGCGTTGCGTTCCCTCGCCGAATCGCAGGATGGGACTCGGTCGCGCGCCTTGTCTTCGACCACATTGGCTCGGCCTCGCCTGCAGAGCGACTTTATCAACGGACTGCTATTTGATTATCGCGGTTTTTACGAAGCGGACTTCCGATCGTTCTTCCGAGATGGCTTCCACGCGGCAAACGTAGAAGCCGCTGGCATACTCGACCGTGTTCCAGCGCAGTTCGTTGTCCGTGCGAGGCGTCGGATTCTCCATAGTCATCCGTTCGACGATTTCACCCAGCGCGTTGAACACGGCCACCTGGATACGGGCGCTCTTTCCGAGGAAGAACCGGATCGTGGCAGACGTGCCGCGAATGGGGTTGGGATAGCAGTAGACCTGGTCCGGGGGGAGAAGCAGCGACGTAGTCTCCGGCGGCGGGTCGCTGGGCAGCGTGAGCAGTCGACTCGCGTTTCCGGGCCCACCTCCGGCCTGGCTCCAGACGAGATGATTGCCCGTAAAATGGGCGTCAAAGGTCTCGAGGTGCCAGAGATGCGCCGCGCCCTCCGTTGTGAAGACAACCAGCTCCAGGGTGCCGTCGCCATCCAGATCGTCGGCCAGGGGCGAGGCGTGCACCGGGCTTGAAACGGGCAGGGGAAAGGACGGCAGGATCGAGCCGTCGGCGCCGAGGCCATAAACCAAGCCGCCGCCGGTGGCCACGAATATGTCCGGGTCGCCGTCCAGGTTGATGTCGGCAAGTACGGGCGGCGCGGATATCAGGCCGGTCTCGTCCTTGAGAGGAAACGCAAGCGGCGTATCGGTCTGATGCACGCCGTTGAAGCGCACGACCCAGAGGCGACCCTCGCCGCCGAATAGCACCTCGATGTAGCCGTCTTCGTCCAGGTCGCCCAACACGGGCGCCGACCCTGCACCCCCGGGCACCGGCATGCTTTGCGCCGTCATGTGCCCCCTGGAAAAGATGGATACCACACCGTCCGCGCCCAGCGTGACGATCTCGTCCCCGCCATCACGGTCGAGGTCGCCCAGTACGGGGGATCCCATGACGGGCCCGGAAAGATCGGCCACCTGTCGAACACGTCCATCGGCTTCGGCAATGAAGAGCCGACCCTGTCCCGCCAGTGCGACAAGCTCGTCTTCCGGATCGTCGTCCACGTTTCCCGCCGCCAGTCCGGCGACGGGTTCCGATCCCGTCTGCGCAACGCCGGTATTTTTTCCCGCAAGGTTGCCCCAGGTAACGTCGCCGTTGGACCATCCCCAAACGTCCACCAACGCGCCGCCAATGCTGGCGACGAGAGGCGGGCATGTGATGTCCTGCGCCGGTCCGGCCGGCGAAGTGGTGGTTTTGCTGCGACTCCAGAGGGTCGGCGTGTGGCCCCGGGCGAAGATGAAATCGTCCTGGCCGTCTCCGTCGACGTCACCGACGGCGGGGGTGAATGGCGTGAAGAACGGAAACGTCGCGTCCGGTTCGAGCGTGGCGGCATTTCCGGATAAAGACAGCGGCAGGGCATTTCCGCCAGGTGACGTCTCGACGGGACCGCCGCTGCGCAGTATCTCTTTGACGCCGTCTCCGTTCAGGTCGATTGCGCGGGGGGCCTGCGGCCCGACGTTTGCCAACCCGGTTGCGGGCCAGGCGTCCTCCTGGAAGTCAAAGGTGACAACCACCTCCATGGTATCGGCGGGCGGGCTGAGGATCTGAATCGTAATGCCGGTGGGATAGTTCAGGTTACTGTTGGTCGAGGGCACGGTATCCGGCCCGAAACGTGCAGCGTTTCCGGCGTAGAACGGATCCCGGACGCCGCCTTCTATGGCATCCAGGCTGATGATTCCGGCCTGTACGATCCGGTCTGCGGCGTTGTTCCCGATATCCTCCAGCCCGTCCGCCTCCTCGAGCGAGATGCCGCGCCTGTATTGCCCCGGGCTGATGAGGTACTGTGGATTGCTGTTGACGGCCGTGCCGTCGCCGCTGGCCTGGATGACGGCGTCGTCGACATGCCAGATCAGAATGCCCGAACCGGGAATGAAGGCATCGTAGTCGTCCATGGAGAGCCAGACGCGTTGTCCGGCTGAAAACGCTATGTTCGGTTTCCGCCCGTATACAGCAAGTCGTGAGATGCGGTTTTCCAGAAGGAAGTACTCGGTGGCGCTGAGGGGGACTTTGACCGCCCGCGGAAGATCGGAATCCGCAACATGCGGCGCAACCAGCCGCACCGTGTCGTTCCGCGTGACCACCACCGGCTCCAGCCATCCGAGACGGATTCGGGACCACGCGAGGAGGCGGCTTGGGACGAATCCGATGAGCAGGCTGTCCGCAGGTTCACCAGAAAGCGGCTGAAGTTCCAGGCGGGCGGCGGAGGCAACCGCGCCCGGACCACCGGTATCCAGCGGGCTCCAGTCTCCCACCGCGGGGAGTTCATCTTCGAAGTTGGACAGCCCGGGCAGACCGAGCTGATGCGCGAAAAAACGAACCAGCGTGCCGTTCAGGCCGCCCCTGCCGTCCGTACTGACGGCTTCGGGAAGCAACATGCCGTTGTGCACAACCGCTGCCCCGTCGTCCACCGCGATTGGTCCGTCCACAAAGCGATCGAGATCCTTGCCGGAAACGAATGCGGACGGTATGTCGTTGATGGCCTGCCCGCCTGCCTCAGCGCCGAGCCCGGCGTGAAAGACCACGAAGGCCTTAAAGCCGGAAAAATCCAGGTTCGCTCCTTCCACGGAGTCGGCGGCCACGATGCCGTCGTGAAAGAGTTGCGTGATTCGCTGGGCGATTTCAGTCCGGGTGCGCCCGTTGCCGTATTCCTTGAGGGGCCTGTCGATGACGTAGCTTTCATTCGCTTCCTCCGGGAACACGGTGTAATCGATTTCAAGTTGACCGTCGGATATATCCAGATAATAATTGCGCAGGGCCTGAAGGTGCGCTTCAAAGAAGGGTTTGTCGTGCGGGGGGGCGTCGAAGGGGAAGATATAATCGTCGCGGACCGAGTCGAAAGTCCGGAGGTCGAAAGCGCCGTTTCCGCTGGTGGTCACGTCGTCGGGGTCTTCCACGGAGAATGAGACCCGGACAGCCAGGATGCGCCAGGTTTCCCCGGCGCCCTGGACGGCAGGCGGCGAAAGGACGGAAGAAAAAAAGCAAACGGCGAAAAGGAACGCCAACCTCGTTCTCTTCCGCGCCAATTGCAGACTGCGTCTGGGTTCAACCCGCCGCAACCACACGATGGTTTTCGACCCTATGAGAAGTCAGACGAAAAGTGACGGAAGGGAACGCCCTGGCAGCCCGATGAAGGGCCCATCCGGGCCACGGCCGGCCCTTGCGGTCGAAATACTGCGTTGCGCTCCCGCTCCGAATCGCTGGATGGGACTCGGTCGCGCGCCTTGTCTTCGGCCACAATGGCTCGGCCTCGCCTGCAGAGCGGCTTTATCATCGGACTGCTAGAAGGAAAACCCGCCAGTGAAGCGAAAGACGTTTCGGAGGGCGGAGTTGCTCCTGGCGAAGTACGAGAGATCGAACGACGCCCAGTTGTATTTGAGGCCCAGGCCGAACGTCGGGCTCTTCCGGTCGCCGTCCTGATCGTGAAAATATCCCGTTCGCAGGGCGAAGGCGGATTCTTCGGAAAGGTTGTATGTCCACTCGATGCCGGTATGGTAATCCATATCCTCGAGTTCTTCCCTGCTGCCGCGGTCGTTCCAACCCGTGACAAACGAGAAAAAGCCCCTGTCTGCAAGCGGTTTATAGATGTCAGCGGCGAAGAGCAGCGTTGAATTCCCGCGCTGGAGCGCCGTATAGGCAACCCCGATGGTGAAATTCTGAGGCAGCGGGTCCGCCTGGTCCGCATCGATGAACGTAATGTTCGGCCCGACGTTTCGCAACGCCCACGCAAGCGTGAACCGATCGGAGGTTTTCCACATAAAGCCCAGGTCGCCTGCGAAAGACGTACCTGCGCCTTTGCCCTTTTCGATGCCTGCGCCCTGACTGGCCAGCTTTTCATGAATGAACTTCATGGTTGCGCCGACAGACACGTCTTTAACGACAAAAGTTCCATAGGACACTGCCACAGCCACCCCAAAGCTCGTAAATTTGCCCAGATCCTGCCCCTGCGAGTCCGTACGGTGCTGGGACCCGAGCGAAGTGTAGATCAGGCTGAAGCCCAGGTTGCCCACGCCTTCAACCGGTTGCGTGTAGGCGCCGAACGACGTGAAGATGTCGCTTGCCAATGATGGAACGGGCTTGTACATCGTCGTACTCATGTGCCTGTCGGTGTCGTCGGCTAGGGCCGCCGGATTGTAATATGTGGCATTGGCGCCGTCGGCAATGGCAATATAGGCTTCGCCCATTCCAGCAGAACGTGCGCTGGGCTGAAACAGTAGAAAGGGCGCCGCGGCCTGGCTTTCCGGCGTCGCCCACGTCGGGACCGGGAATACAAACGCAGCGGCCAGAATAAAGCCCATCAGGCATACGCACATCTGGTTGTTTTTCATGGGTTTCGGCTCCTTGAGTCGTAACGGTTTTCTAATCGCGCGATTGAGCCCGACGGGAAATGACAGAGCGACAGGGCATAAAAAACCGGGTGCGGAGAGGGCTGGAAGGCTTGGGCCACTCTATTGCCCGACGACCCGGGTAATCTCTCGAACGGCACGGGCACTCACTCCACTCGCTAAAGGTTTTGGCAACAAGTCCACAACGCGACGAACGCCCAGGGAGGCGAAGGCGGTGATGATCAGCCTTGTCGACAGCTTCTTTTGTGGAACGGAATTGTGGATCTACGGGCAAAACACGTCAGCGAATGTTCGGAATAGGCGCTCCTGCCGGAAAAAGCTTGTTAGACAACCTCTTGTTGTATATTTTCTCAGACTGGGTGCTGCGGAGAACCGGATACACCAATCAGGCGATTACATTTCTAAGGGGCTCGAGGGTGAGCATCGACAAGGAACTTCTCGATATTCTGGCCTGTCCCGAAGACAAATCACCTGTCAGTCTGGCAGGTCGGGAACTGATCGAAAAAGTCAACAATCTTATTGAAAAGGGCGAGTTGTGCAACCGGGGGGGAACCCGCGTTGAGAAACCCGTTGACGGAGGCCTTGTTCGTGAGGACGGGGCTTACCTTTACCCGATTGAAGACGACATTCCCATTATGTTGATCGAAGAGGCGATACTGCTTTCGAAGATCGGGTGAAGACTCGAGCGCTTTCTGGATTTCTAACCTGATGTCAAACCTTATGTGCAACGATGGGTCCTGGTTGCGCAGGCCGTTACGAACGCCACCCGGATATCGGGCCGCTTCGGATCTCGTCAAGCGAAAAAATTACGTTAATCGCCATTGAAATGTCAAGTCTTTTTGTCGATTTCAAGATATAGACGCATCTGGCGCACAGTGGTTCCCTACTTTTCCTTTCGGCCGTCACGTTTTCCCGGCAGGTGTTTCGGTACAGGGATGATTGGCGGCCTTTAACATTGGAAAAGAATTCTCGACTCTCAATCAGTGTCCTGTCCCGAAAATTCCTCACCGTTCGACCGACGATTCATCCCGTCTCGCTGCGTTGCTTGCTGAGCCTGTCGAAGGCGCCGTCCTGAGCTTGCCGAAGGGATGCGAGCCGGGCGACCTGGCGGTCGAAATCAGGCCACGTATTTCCGGGACGGAACACGATCTCTCGCTCGATGCGCGTGGCTGTCGTCCCCGGGGGGTCCTCTTGCGTATCGCGCCGAGTCATCTGCGTCTGGCCTGCGTGTTGGTGACTTTGAGCATCGGGTCTGGCACCTGCGATCGGGTTCCGGAATCCGCCGCATTCTCCGAACTGTCCGCGCAGCCTCCCGGACGGGTGACCTGGAGAGGGTGGGCAGAGCGGGATTCCGCGCGTGTTCTCAATCGACCGCTGTTTGTTTTTCTTTATTCCAGCCGGTCCTACTGGTGCCGGGAAATGGCAAGTCGCGGTTTCGAAGACCCGGAGTTGGCGCGGGCGATCGGACGGGGAACGTGGCCGGTACGGGTGGACGTGGACCGGCGCCCCGACCTTGCGGAGCGATTCGGACTGGGCGGCTGGCCGTCAACGGCGATTCTGACTCCCGAAGGCGAGTGGATGACCGGTTCCACCTATCTGGATCCGGATGACCTCCGGGAATTGTTGCGACGGGTGTGGGTCTATTCCAATAATCCGAAGCGTTGGGCTGATTTTGAACGCGAGCGACGGAATCTCGCCCTGTGGACAGCGAGAGAAGCGCTGCCTTCCCCTCGTGCGGAGGTGTCGTCCGGCCTGCTGCAGTCGTTTACGGACAGCACGGTGGCCGCGTTGAAACGGGATGAGGTCCAGGGTCCGGAGTCGTTTCTTGCACTTCTTGACGGCGATGACTCGGTGGCGCGGGCTCTGGCGCTGGATCGGCTGCATAAGATCGTCGAAAGCCCGCTGCGCGATTCCGACGGTACGTTCTTCCAGCGGCGGCTCACGCCCGACGGAGCGGTACTCGACCGGGAGAAGACGCTGGCCATGAATGCGGGCTGGCTGGCAGTCCTGGCTCGGACGGACACGGCGGCCGCGATTGAGCTGGGCGATGCGCTAATTGGTGGATTCCATGCACCGCGGAACGGCATGTTTGTCGCAGGTTTCGCGGGGTTTTCCGAAGAATCGAGTGGTGCGGTCCTGCTGGAGGCGGGTCGCGCGCCGCCGAGAGACCCGGCTGTCTACACCTCGTGGAACGCCCTGGCAGTTACCGGACTCGCAGCGCTCTATCAGGCTTCTTCAAGAACGGACTACCTGGACCTGGCGCGTGACGTCATGGCGTCTATCCGCACGCGGCTTACGCATCCTGCGGGTGGTATGCGACATGTCCTCGACCAGCCTGCATCGCCGGTTTTCCTGCTTGCCGACCAGGCCGTTGTTTCACGGGCCGCGCTGGATCTCTACAGCGCGGGTGGTGATACCGCCGAATTACGTTTCGCATTGAAGCTCACCGATGTGATGCTGGAGCGGCTTCTCGATGACACCGGCGCGCTGCGCGACCGCTGGCCAGAGCCTGACGCGGCCGTCTTCCACGCCGTGGACCGTCTGGTGCCGTCGGGTAACGGGGTTGCCGTTCAGGTGCTTACGAGGTTGTACGGGCTGACCGCGAACCGGCGTTATGCGGAAACGGCCGGTGAGATACTCGCGGCGTTGGCGAATTCGCATCTGGCGCGTGCCTCCAGCGCGGGCGCTCTGCACAGAGGGATGGCAATGTACCTGCGCCTGGAGGGAGGGCCGGCGCCGCCGTCCGTTCCGCAAAACCGCGACAATTAATAACCTGTGCGGTGGAGTCGATGGGTAAAGGGTCAAATGGAAAAGTATTGATCGTGGGAGCTTCCGGGTTTCTGGGTCGGGCGCTGTGTGACGTGCCGTTTCAGGGTTTATTCCTGACTGCCGCCGCGCGGGACCCCCAGCCGCCGTTTCTGGGGTCGGACTGTGTCCGTATGGACGTCACGGATGCGGAGTCAGTTGTCCGTGCGGTTTCGCAGGTGCGTCCCGACTGGATAGTCAATGCGGCCGCTGAAGCTGGCGTGGACCGATGTGAGCGTAGTCCCGACCTGGCGCACCGCGTCAACGTATGCGGAACCCGAAACCTGATTCGGGCGTGTGAAGACGCAGGCGTCGGCCTGGTGACCGTTTCGACGAACTATGTCTTCGACGGTCTGTCCGGTCCGTACGCGGAGACCGATCCCGTCAATCCAGTTAACGTTTACGGACGGACCAAGTTGGAATCAGAGGAGGTCGTTCTGGCCTCGTCCTGCCAGGGAGTGGTGGTCAGAACGGCGGTACTCTACGGGTATCGCGCGGGTTGCAGGCCCAATTTCGTGACGTGGGCCCTCGAATCCCTTCTTCGCGGCGAAACCGTCCGGATCGTTACCGACGAATGGGCCAATCCCACCTTCGTGGATGAACTTGCCGTATTTCTCCTTGGATTGTGCCGCGGGAAATTCCGGGGCGTGATCCATTTTGCGGGTCCCGAAATCATGACCAGGTTTGAGATGGTCGAGCGGATCTGCCGTTGTTTCGATCTCGACACCGATCTGGTTGTGCCGGTGACTTCCCGTGAGTTGGGACAGGTTGCGCCCAGACCCCCCGGTGCGGGCCTGAAGCTGGATCTCGCACGCGAACTGTTCGATCCGGCGCTGCGATCTTTTTCCGAAAACCTGAAGCGGACTGGCACGAAAATGGGTGTTGCAGCCGGTTGATCGAACCTCATTTACCGGCTGCGGCTGTCTTCAATCTCCGCATGGGCCGCATTCTGCCTGCGGGGACCTTTCTCAAGAGGTGATCGGCATGGGTGAAACCCCTCTGCGCGTGTCTCTGATTACGCCAACCTACAACGAACGCCCGAACATTTCACTGCTGGCGGAGGAGATATTCGCGGCGGTCGGAGGGTTTCCGGAGATGGATGTTGAATTGATCGTCGTAGACGACAACTCTCCGGACGGTACCGGCGAGGAAGCGGAGAAGCTCGCGGACCGGTATCCCGTTCAGGTGGTACACCGCCCAGGAAAACTCGGACTGGGCAGCGCCGTTATGGCGGGATTTCAGAAGTCGGACCGCGACTGCCTTGGAGTGATCGACGCAGACCTTAGCCACGATCCTTCGGTATTGCCCCGCTTGATCCTCGGGCTTCGTGAAAACGATCTTGCGCTGGGCAGCCGGTATAATCCGGACAGCCGTGTGGAGAGGTGGCCCTGGTATCGAAAGCTGATCTCCCAGGCAGGCGTACTGGCAGCCAGGCAGCTGACCGGGGTACAGGATCCGCTCAGCGGGTATTTTTTCCTGCATCGCCGGGTGCTGCGGGGTGTGACGCTGACTTCTCCCGGGTATAAGATACTGCTGGAGATACTGGTTAAGGGAACCTGGTCGACGTACATCGAGGTGCCTTACGTGTTCCGCAACCGGCAGTACAGCACCAGCAAGCTGAATCTCAAGGAGTATTATCTGTTTTCCAAGCAGCTTCTCGTGTTTTCCCTGACCCGGTCGAAAGGCAGGGCCGCGAGATCCGGGTGCTGATGTCGCCCCGGCGGATGCGGTTTCTCCTTGACATCTCAGGATGGCGTCGTTAAGTTGAAACGCTTTTTTTTCAGCCGAATGCCAATGTATTTTCGAGACAGGACACTCGACTCTCGAAAGTTCTGTATGTCGGTCGTATTTCGAGTTGTTTCCATACTGATCCTCGTCTGGGGGCCGGGTCGCCCGGGGACGGCCGTCGCGGACGAGGCGCCTCGCGTGAATACGGCGATGCAGGTGCACACCCTGGATCAGCTGGCCGACCTGGTGCGGCGCCAGTACTATGACTCGACCGATCCGGTTGAGTTGTTTCATGGCGCGATCGAAGGCTATCTTTCCCGGCTGGACCCCCATTCAACCTATATCTCACCGGAGGAGCTCCAGGACACCCAGGACAGGATGCAGGGCTCGTTCGAGGGAATCGGGATTTATTTCGAGATCATCGCGGGCCAGTTGACGGTATTGTCTCCAATTGTCGGATCTCCGGCCTATAAGGCGGGACTCCAGGCTGGCGACCGCATCGTGAAGATCGACGGGGTATCGGTGGTCGGCATTCGGAAGACCGACGAGGTGAAACGGCGGCTTAAGGGGCCCAAGGGCAGCAGGGTCATCGTTCTGGTTCATCGATCGGGAGTGGCCGACCCCCTCACGTTTGAGATTATTCGCGACAAGATCGAAGTGCCCAGCGTGCCGTATGCGTTCAAACTGAATGCGGATGTGGGTTACGTGAAGATCGACCGGTTCTCGAGTCGTACGTCCAGTGAGTTGCGGGTTGCTCTCGAAGGACTGGTCGAGGAAGGCGCAGGAAAACTTATCCTCGATCTGCGCGGCAACAGTGGCGGCTACCTTGAGCAGGCTGTTGCGGTGGCGGACCAGTTGCTGGAAAAGGACCGCCTCCTGGTGTATACAGAGGGCCGCAGAAGGGGTTCCCGCGAAGATCATTTCGCGGATCGCGATCCGATCGTTCCTCTCGATATGCCCCTGACGGTGCTTGTCGACAACTACAGCGCCAGCGCTTCAGAAATCGTGGCGGGCGCCGTTCAGGACTATGATCGCGGGCTCATCGTCGGCAGGACCACATTTGGCAAAGGGCTGGTTCAAAAGCAATATTCGCTGAAGAACGGCGGCGCAGTCCTGCTTACAGTTGCGCGCTATTTCACGCCCAGCGAGCGGCCGATCCAGCGTCCGTATTCGAGCGACAGGCGCGCCTATCTGCAGGAGGCGCACGACAGATACGATCCAAATGCCGATCCGGACAGCGTACTCTCTCAACCGGTTTATTTCACACAGATTCTGAACCGTAAGGTTTACGGCAGCGGCGGGATCACACCCGACGTGGAATTGGAACCGGTGCGTCCGGGCGATTTCGAACAGCGGCTGACCCGGCGGCACTTTTTTGAATTCGCCAGTAAACGCGGGTCGGAGTTCACCGGGGCGTACCCGGATTTCGATACCTATCTTCTGCAATATACGCCTGGTCCGCGCGAAATGACGGAATTCAAGGAATTCCTCAAGGCGTGGGAAAGCGACATGACCTTTTCGGATGCGGATTTCGAATCGGGCATCGCTTTGATCAAGCGGCAGATGAAACGATATTTCGCGAAATTCCGTTGGGGAGACCGGGAGGCGGGCAAGGTCGCCGTGAGTCAGGATCCGGAAGTCGTTCAGACGCTGGCGTTGTTCGACCGGGCGAGAAAGCTGCTTGCGGATCGGACGCATTATTCCACGCGCCAGGGGCGCACCCACGTCCCGGCGATGCGCGGTGCAGAAGTCAGATAGGGCGGGCGCACCGGCGCCGGCCCGGATGAAACAGCCGGGGAATCCCGGCAACGAATAGACCCATTCGAGCGTCGCATTTGCGCAGATGTGGAACCGCGACGTGTCGTTGGCTACAGATAGCGGTTGGAGGAGTTCATGGCGGAGAGTTATTCGTCACCTGCCCGCCGGGAAATCGGCACGCAGGTCAAACTGCCAGTCAGAAAGGCCGTCGAAATCAGTTTCAACAGTGTGAAAATCCGGTTCGGGCGGTCGTTGATCACCGTTAGCAGCATAATTCTGGCTATCTCGTTTCTGATGTCCATCTGGACAACCAGTTCCATAGTCAACAGTCTTCGAAACGCCAACGATCCGAAGATGAACCTCATTCTACAACAGAAGGGAATCGACATCAGTCAGGAGAGCGAAGCCAATCGACAGGAGGAGGCCAAGAACACCTGGCTGGTTGTGCTTTCACTTCTGGTTTGCCTGGTGGGCATTACAAACGCGATGCTGATGTCCGTCACCGAGCGCTTCCGGGAGATCGGCACCATGAAATGCATGGGAGCGCTGGATGGATTCATTGTCAAACTGTTCATTCTCGAGTCCGCCTTTATGGGCATGGCGGGTACCGTGCTGGGCGTGGCAGTGGGTTTTCTACTGTCCATTCTAACGTCCTGGATCGGGTATGGCACCGGCGTCATGGGTCACGTACCGTGGCCCACAATCCTGGAACGCGGGCTGATGGCGATCGTGCTTGGTTCCTTCCTTTCCCTGATGGGCGGAATTCTTCCCGCTTATCGCGCCGCCAAGATGGAGCCGGTGGACGCAATGCGTCTGGAGGTCTGACGCGCCTGATTCGGGTCGAAGACCCTGTTTCCGTAATACATGAAAGAGGTCGACGATGGCTGTCGTACGAACGCAGGATGTGAAAAAAGTCTACGAGATGGGTGACGTTCGTGTGTCCGCGCTGAAAGGGGTGGATATCGAAATTGAACAGGGCGAGTACATTTCCATTATGGGACCTTCGGGCTCCGGGAAAACCACGCTGTTCAATATGGTTGGCGGTCTGGACAAACCCAGCGACGGCAAGGTGTACATCGACGACGTAGACGTCGCGCAGCTCGACGCCTATGAACTGGCGTGGTTGAGATGCCGGAAAATCGGGTACATTTTCCAGACGTTCAATCTGATTCCGGTGATGACGGCGCTGGAAAACGTGACGTTGCCCATGGTATTCGCGGGGCTGACCAGCGACGAGGCCAGGGACAAGGGAGTGGAACTCCTGAACAAGGTGGGGTTGGGCGATCGGGTGTCGCACAAGCCTTTCGAGCTATCGGGCGGACAGCAGCAGCGCGTGGCTGTTGCCCGGGCGTTCGCCAACGATCCGGCCCTCATTCTGGCCGACGAACCCACTGGAAACCTGGATCTGCGGACCGGAACGGAGATAATAGAATTGTTGCGTCAGATGAACAAGGATTCGGGCGTAACCGTGGTTTCGGCCACGCACGACCACAAGATGCTGAGCGTTTCCGACCGGGTGGTATGGGTGCGTGACGGGCGCGTCGACCGCGTGGTGAACCGGGACGAGCTGAAGATCGAAGTGGGCACCATCGACGGAAGGACGGCGTAGCGCCAGTCGCGAAAGTACACGTTCGGGCGATTCGGATCTCGCGTGGAGCAGGGGCGACCGGCCGGTCGCCCCTATTTGCTAGGATGGTTTCAACAGGCCCGGGAATATGGCTCCGGGCCTTTTTTGATGAGGAAGGAAGAAGGCAGAAGGAAAAAGGAAGAGGATCCGGCGTTCCCGCCAGGCTTCTGCAGGTTTTCAGTTATTTGCATTCGATTTTCTTCTCCGCAAGGTCGACGGTGCTTCGAATTGCGGCTCGTGCAAGGTGAGCTTGTAATTGCGAGTGAATCGAGACGTGGTCATTGAGCTTGTCGAAATGCCCGTGTTACGCTACACTATCGCGATGTCTCTCGACACCCTTCGCCGACTCCACGATGGTTTCTCTTTTTCTTCGTTCTTCCTTTTTCCTTCTTCCTTTCTCACCTCTTCTGGAGGAACTTCGCTATGTCCAGTTGGTTACCGATAGCCGCGATACTGGCCGTTACCGGCACGGCGTTCGCGCAGAGGGATTATTCCGCGGTCAAGATTAAATCCACCAGACTCACGGACAGCATTTATATGCTCGAGGGGAGGGGCGGCAATATCGGCGTGTCGGTGGGCGCGGACGGTGTCCTGATTGTCGACGATCAATTCGCGCCGCTGGCCGGAAAGATCCGCGCAGCCATCGGCGAGTTGGGGGGCGGGGATCCGACCTTCGTCCTGAATACGCACTACCATGGCGACCATACCGGCGGGAACGCGCATTTCGGAAAAACAGGCGTTATCGTCGCGCATCGGAACGTCCGAAACCGTCTTGCGGCCAAGCGCGTCGACGACAGGCCTTTGCCCGAAGCCGCGCTGCCGGAAATCACCTTCGACAGAGGACTGTCGATTCACTTCAATGGCGAGGAACTGCGCGTCGTCCATTTTCCGAAGGCCCACACGGATGGCGACGGCGTCGTATTTTTCACCGGATCCAATGTCGTCCACACCGGAGACCTCTTATTCAACGGTAGATTTCCATATGTCGACCTGCGCGGCGGCGGAGACGTTCAGGGTTACATTGAGGCCGTACGGTCTCTCTTGAAACAAATCCCTCCGGATGCGCGTATAATCCCCGGTCACGGGCCGCTCGCCGGGCCGGAAGACATGAAGGCTGCGCTCGAGATGCTGGAAACGTGCGCCAACCTTGTCAAAGCGTCCATCGCGGCTGGAAAGACCCTGGAAGAAATCCAGGCCGCCGGAGTCCCGGAGAAATGGCAGTCGTGGGGCCAGGGCTGGATGAGTACCGACCGCTGGCTCTCGATCGTCTATAACAGCTACAAATAAGCGTTGATAGGACAGTCCGACACCGTATACCGGACCACCGAAGCCGGCAGCAAACCGTCCAATTGATCTGAGGAGGCCCATCCATGATTATGACCACCACACCCGGCATCGAAGGCAAGACCATCCGTGATTACAGGGGCATCGTCACCGGCGAGGCCATTCTGGGCGCGAACATCTTCAAGGATTTCTTCGCCGGCATTCGCGACATCGTGGGGGGGCGGTCCGCGGCGTATGAAAAGGAACTCAAACAGGCCCGCGAGATCGCATTTTCGGAAATGGAGGAAGCCGCCCGGCAGGAGGGCGCCAACGCGGTCGTAGGAATCGACCTGGACTACGAAGTCGTTGGGGATGGCAGCATGCTCATGGTCTCGGTCAGCGGAACGGCCGTGTTGACGGACTGAACAGCGTGACATGGGCAAACACAAGGGTTGCCCCTACCGAATCATCCCGATGCGCAGTATCCGTAGGGGCGACCGGCCGGTCGCCCTTATTCATTTGTCAGCGGTTCGATAGACAGTCTGAAACCGAGGCTGTTCAGAACCTTCTCCATGGTGTCCAGTCGAGGATTGCCATCTGCGGAAAGCGCTCTGTATACATGAGATCGGTTCATGTTCGCCCGCCTGGCCAATCGTCCAAGGCCGCCTCACGCCGTCGCTATGCCCTTGGCGCGCCATTTTGTCCTCTAACGACCCGGCGCTGACGTCAGCCGACTGGCCTTTTGTATTTTGCTTCTGGCTGACAGCTGTACACTGATAGCTGACCGCTGCCTTTGTCCCCCGGACCGAGGGCATCCTGCCCTCGCCGCGCCACTTTGTACCTCCCGCCTCACGGTGCTGACGTCAATCGTTTGGCTCTTTGGCTTTTGGCTGACAGCTGTATACTGATAGCTGAAAGCTTTTTGTCGCAATACTTGCGACAACCGGTACTTACATTCCGGTGGAGGATTCCTGATGGAACGAACAATGACCCGCGCTGAACGCCTCAAGGCGATCGAGACCTATCTCTACCAATCGTCAGGCGGCAGGAAGGCGACGGAAATTGCTTCGCGATTCGACGTACACCGAAGTACGGTGTACCGGGACATTCAGTCGCTGGGCGAATCGGGGTCGCCGATATGGGAGGATGACGGGCGGTTCGGTGTGCTGAAGGAACGATATCTGACCACCGTACGGGTCAATCTGCACGAAGCCCTGGCGCTCTACCTGGCCGCGCGCCTGCTCTCCGCGCACAGCGACGAACACAATCCGCACGTCGTGTCTGCACTCGAAAAGCTCGCGAGCGCAATGCCGGAGTCCATCGGCGAACACATCAATCGAACGGCCGCGGTCGCCGACAGGCGCAGGCCGGATCGCGACCATTTGCGCGTTCTGGAGACGCTCACGCACGCATGGTCCGAACGCAGGCAGGTTCGGATGATCTACCACAATCCGCAGACTGGCGAAACCACAGATCGTACGGTAGATCCGTACTTCATCGAGCCGTCGCCCGTGGGATACGCCTGCTACGTCATCGGATATGACCATTTGCGGCTGGACATCCGAGAGTTCAAAGTGGAGCGAATTGAACGGGCGACGCTGCTGGAGACGAAATTCAAGACGAGGGATGGATTCGATCCGTACGAATTCCTCGAGCACTCGTGGGGCATCATGGGCGGCGACGAAGTCGTGGACGTCGTACTTCGGTTTTCAGGGAAGGTCGCGTACCGCGTGCGTGAATCGGACTGGCCGGGCGTGGTGGACGTGACGGACGAGCCGGACGGCGGGTGCAGGATGCGGCTCAGGGTGAAACACACGCTCGAGATGAAACCCTGGATTCGAAGCTGGGGGCCGGAGTGCGAGGTCCTCGCGCCGGAAGAACTGAGACAGGAGATCGCAGAGGATATGATCGCGGCGGGGGAGATGTATGGGAAGAGCGGCGCCGGGGTGTGAAATGTGCGATGTCCACGCCTACTTTCGGATCACTGTCGCATTTCGCAACATCCCGGGCCGAGGGCATCCTGCCCTCGATGCGCCGCGTTTGCATTTGGAGGGGCAACCCTTGTGGTTTCCCGCGTAAAGGCGCATATATGGAAGGGCGTCTTCGACGATCCCTGTCACTTAACGGTGTTCGTCTCTTGCCGCTTCCACCTTACCGATTCCTTCTTGTTTTCGTGTAGGGGCGACCGGCCGGTCGCCCCTACTTCATTGGTCGATTAATCGGACATAAACATCGTCCTCATCATTGTTCCAAATCTGCTCCAGGGATTCCCCGCTGGCTTCACGCCAGAACGCATCGTCATCGGGCAAGATCGTTACCAATACTCTCTTTCCTTCGGGCAACGGGATGCGTTCCAGAGTTTCGATTCTGCCATCTTTCACAATCCCAAAGGTAGTGTTAAGCATTGAAAACTCCCTTGCAAATATTAACGCATCAGGCGGTATCTGGATTCCAACCTGCCCTCGATAACGTCGTGGATGCGGGGAATATGCTCCGGTTTGTCTTGGATCGGTCGAAGGGCGCCGTCTAAACAGGGCACCCGTGCGGTCCGAACGGGCACAATGCGGTCTCGTCACCCGGGCGCCGGTCCGTCACGGCGCCTAGCAAGATATAGACAACTTCCCGGCGAAAAGCAACTGTTTTGATACGATTGAGGTTACTATCGGGAGCCCTGTACGCGGGCACCCCAACGCCTTGCGTTTTGCCGGTGGCCGGGGATGGTCGGGCGGGCTTGTTGCTTCTTGTTCCTGGCTGACGGCTGTACACCAATAGCTGTCAGCTGCTTTATTCCTCCCGGGACCGAGGGCATCCTGCCCTCGAACCGTCGTTTCAGTTCCTGCCAGGTCTCCGCGCTGACGTAAACGGAAAGGCTTTATGTTTTTGGTTGTACGGTCATTGGCGATTTCTGTACACGTTTCCACGCCTAGGCTCCGTAGGGGCGACCGGCCGGTCGCCCGTGTGGCGCCAAACCCAGGTTTGGGCTGCAGGCGGCCCTCTTACCTCGTCTGACGTCTTGCCGTTGCAAAGGGATTTTTCAGGCGCTGCAATCCTTCCGTCCCCATGCACCGCCGGTTGACTTCCCGTTGATTGTCTGAACGCAATTTCGATAGACGGCTGTGAAATCCAGCTACCGTCGCATCGTTGTGGCCTCTCTGACGCAAAATGCGACGTATTTCACCATAAAATCAACGAATAGGCTTAAGAATTCAACGCAAGTTCAACAAATATTCCGTATCATGCACTTATGTGGGCGACTGTCGCGTTTTACAACACCCGGGACCGAGGGCATGCTGCCCTCGTAACGCCGCGTTTGCATTTGTAGGGGCAACCCTTGTGGTTGCCCGCATTTACGGTGGATTCCCGACACAGGTTTGACACCAAGGATCGCACCCGGCGCGATCCTCGGCCCGAAAACACGCCACAAAACCACAGCCAGGTGAAAAACCTATGATGAGCACAACCCGATACGTTGTCTTGGCCATCTCCACGCTTGCAATCGGCGTCGTCGCAATCGAAAGTACAGAGCATCAAGCGGCCGGAGCCGAACTCGACGTGTGGGAAGCCGCATGGATTGTCGCCCTTTACGAACAACGGCGCCGGGAAAAGACTGACGCCTGGGTGATCTTCAAACGCACCCGGGCGATTTACGAAGCGGACCGGGAAGGACACGTTGCGGCGGCCGGGGAGAACTACCGGTTTGCCGTGCAGACATATGAAGATGCCAGAATGAAACACAATGCTTCAATGAAGGCGGAAAGCGCTGCCAGAAACGCAGCCGCGAAGGTTGCCCGAGCGATATTCGAAACGGGCCGGGAGAGAGACATCGCGGCCTGGGAGAACTATCAGACAGTCCTGCAGAGGTATGAAGACGCCAAGATGGAAAGCGAAGCAGCCTACAAAGCGGAGAGGATCGCCAGAAGAGCGGTCAGGGATGCCGTTGGGGAGGCCAAGTGTGCAGCCAGGAATGCCGTCAGGAAAGCCAATTCCATACGAGAGTCGCCGCAGCAATCCCGGCGGTTCGGAAGATTTCGGCCGGAGGAACTGGAACAGGAAACAGCCGCGGATATGAATTCGGCGGTGAGGTGCAGGCGAGAAGTCACACGGAGATGGAAAATGGACGATCCCGCGGCCATTCTCGCATCGCTGTCGCATTTTGAGACACTTAGGACCGATGACACCTGCCTGCGACGAGCAGATTCTGATCTTGCAATGTCACTGCGTTGACGTTGCAAGATTGCCGACGTCGCATTTTGCGACGCCGAATGACAAGGCTTGGCGCCGGAATGGCAGCCGAATCCTTAAAATGTGGAGGCACGGGATCTTTTACGCACATTCGCTAGAAGATCGGTCCACGGAATATTGGCAGCCGCTACGAGAGCACCTGCTAAGTGTCCAAGATGAGGCGGCAGTACGGGGAGCCAAGTTTGGTGCTGGCAAAGCTGCGGGATTGACTGGGCTTCTACATGATGTTGGCAAGTACACGAAACCGTACCAGAAGCGCTTGCACGGCGGACCAGCGGTTGATCACGCGACCGCTGGCGCAAAAATGGTCAGGAACTTGACAGAATCAGATAAGGACAAGGCAATGGCGGAACTGATTGCCTATGCCATCGCTGGGCATCATGGGGGCCTGCCGGACATGCGCCGTGAAACTGGTTCGCTTTATGAACGGCTGAGAAAAACGCTCGACCCACTTGACTCGGCTTGGGAGTTGGAGATTCGGCCCGATGCTACCGGTCTTTGGCTTAAAGGGTTCACATTAACGAAAAAACTCGAGACGACGGCGTTTCAGCTTTCCTTCCTGACGCGGATGATCTTCTCGTGCCTTGTTGACGGAGATTTCCGCGACACCGAGCGCTTTTACGCTGATGCAAAGGGCGAGATCATTGACCGCGACTGGCCAGTGCTTTCCGAAATAGTCGCTCATCTACGCAATAGACTCAATAGTCACTTCAACGGACTTGCCAGTGAAGGCAAGGTCAACCGCATGCGCCGCGAAATTCTGGAGCATGTTCGGACTCAAGCGGATTGCTCTCCGGGCCTGTTCTCGCTCAATGTACCGACCGGTGGAGGCAAGACTTTGACTTCCCTCGCGTTTGCTCTCGACCATGCCAAAACACATGGGCTTGAGCGCATCGTCTATGCGATTCCCTTTACTTCCGTGATTGATCAGACTGTGGAGATTTTTCGGGATGTGCTGGGGGAGGGTGTCGTCCTCGAACACCATTCGGCGATTGACGAAACGAAGACCACAAAACGGGAGGGTTCCGATAAATTAAGGCTCGCCATGGACGACTGGGCAGCTCCCATCGTCGTGACTACTAACGTCCAGCTCTTTGAAAGCTTGTTCTCCCATCGCCCATCGCGGTGCCGCAAGCTGCACAACGTGGCTCGTGCGGTCATTGTCCTCGACGAAGCGCAGACGATCCCCCTGCATGTGCTGCGGCCAGCGGTTGCTGTCCTTGACGAACTTGCTCGCAACTATGGCTCATCCATCGTACTCTGCACCGCGACCCAACCGGCACTCAAGGCGCCTGATTTCAAAGGGGGCTTCATCCAAGTACGCGAACTCGCGCCCAATCCGCCGCTCTTGCACCAGAAGCTCGCTCGCGTCACTATCACCAACGAAGGCATACTCACCGACGATAGCCTATGCGATGCCCTCGCGCAAACGTCGCAAGGCCTGATTATTGTCAACAGTCGGAAACACGCTCTAGACCTCTATTGGCAAGCCTGTGAAGCAGACATTGATGGCGTCGTGCATCTGAGTACGCGGCAGTACGCAGCGCATCGCCGCCGCATTCTTGCGGATGTGCGCCAGCGGTTAAAGGCAGGAACGCCATGCCGATTGATTGCTACCTCGCTGGTTGAGGCGGGTGTTGATCTGGATTTTCCGAGGGTTTGGCGGGCCGAGGCAGGGCTTGATTCGATTGCCCAAGCTGCTGGACGCTGCAATAGGGAGGGACGACGAGATGTTGCGGACAGCATTGTTACTGTGTTCCAACCAGCGGAACATTCCACTCCGGCTGAGTTGAGCCAACTCGCCGGAGATATGGAACGCATCAGGGATCACCACGACCACCTGCTGTCGCCGGAGGCTATGGAAGACTACTGCCAAGAGGTGTACTGGCGCAAAGGAGAGGGCCTTGGCGATGATTTCTTGCGAAAGTTTAAGATGAGTAAGCACGGCACTTCTTTCTCCTTCCGCGAGGTTGGCGAGAGCTTTCGCCTGATCCAGAGCGGGTTCTTGCCGGTGATCATTGATCGAGAAGAAGAGGCACATAAGGCTTTGCGCGAACTCGCATATACCGAACGGCCCAGCGGCATAGCACGGCGGGTCCAGCCCTACGTTGTGCAAGTTTACCCTCGTTTCCGAGAGCAACTCGTCACAAATAATCACGTATTCTCTGCGGAGTCAGAACGCTTCGGTGATCAATTCACAGTTCTCTTCACCAACAGCCTCTATCAAGATGATGTCGGCCTACTTTGGGAAGATTTCGATTTGCTCGGCGATGAGGTGATGCTGGTATAATTGGAAAGTGGCCTACCGGCGGGAGGCATTGAAACACTACAAAGCCACATTAAAGGAGTTCCTCCATGTTTGGAGTACGTCTGCGCGTAGAGGGCAAGTACGCCTGTTTCACCCGGCCGGAAATGAAGGTCGAACGCGTGTCCTACGACGTAATGACACCTTCGGCGGCACGCGGCATCCTGGAGGCCATTCACTGGAAACCGGCTATCGTCTGGCGCATTGACCGCATTCACGTCCTCAAGCGGATTCAGTTTCAGTCGATCCGGCGCAACGAAGTCGGTAAGAAAATTCCCACGGGATCCGTCCGCACGGCAAGAAACCGGGGATCCATTGAGACCCTCTACACCAGGGTTGAGGATGATCGCCAGCAACGCGCCGCCACCGTCTTGGTCAATGTCGATTACGCCATTGAAGCGCACTTTGACCTATCGGACGAAGCGAGTGAAAGCGATAACGTGGGCAAACATCTCGACATCTTCAATCGCCGCGCCAGGAACGGGCAGTGCTTTCACCAGCCCTGTCTCGGAACGCGAGAATTCGCCGCAGACTACACTCTCATTGAGAGCGACGACCTGCCGCCTGCAATCGAAGAAAACCGCGACTTGGGCTGGATGCTCTACGATATTGACCACGCAAACGAGCGACAGCCTGTTTTCTTTCGCGCCGAATTGAAACGGGGCGTGGTCGAAGTTCCTTCACCTAATTCACCAGAGGTGAGGCGATGAGCATTTTAGCTTCTCTTGAGCGGGCCTATCACCTTCTCTCAGAAGAAGACAAAGTGCCGGCGCTTGGCTATTCCGATGAGCGGGTCGGCTATTGCGTCGTCTTGGGAACCGACGGTCAGCCCGTGGGAAAGCCCGTGGACCTACGAGATCACTCAGGGAAGAACCCGTTGGCACCACGGCACTCGGTTCCGAGGCCGGAAAAGCGGACAGTCAAAGTTGTGCCGAACTTTCTATGGGATAAGGCGTCTTATGCGCTTGGCGTTGCGGAAGGTGGCAAAGCCTTGGAGAGGGTGGAGAAAGAGCAAGAGGCTTTTCGGGAACGGCACCTCGATGCCCTGCAAGGCGAAAACGACGCAGGGCTTATGGCTTGTTATCGTTTCTTGCAATGGTGGAAGCCAGAGTACTTCGATTCTCATGGCTGGCCAGACGAAATGAAGGGAGCCAATGTGGTTTTCCGGCTAGATGGAGATCGCAACTTTATTCATGATCGCGAGGCCGCACGCCAGCTTTGGACCTTGCAGATGAATCAGGGTCGTAACACAGACCAAGCCGTTTGCTTGGTGACCGGAAAGAAATCACCCATCGCTCAGACTCACCCTTCAATTAAAGGGGTACGCGGCGCACAGTCTTCCGGCGCAAACATCGTCTCTTTCAATCTCGACGCCTTTGAGTCGTATGAGCATAAACAGGGCAACAATGCGCCTGTGAGCGAAGATGCGGCCGCTGCCTATACGACGTCCCTCAACCACTTTCTCCGTACCAACGAAAACAAAGTCCAACTCGGAGACGCCTCGACCGTATTCTGGGCCGATGGATCGAACGAGGAAGAAACGGCACAAAGCGAGGCTATATTTGCCTGCTTCCTCAATGATGCCAATGGCGCGGACGATGAAATAAGCGATCAGGCCGTCAAGTCCATCCTCGAAAAAATGGCAAAGGGCCGTCCCATAATAGAAATTAGTCCGGATTTGCCCCAAGGTGTGCGCTTCCATGTGCTGGGATTGGCCCCCAATGCAGCTCGTATTTCGACTCGCTTCTGGCTGGAGGACGACTTTGCGACGATTGCAGAGCATATCCTCTGGCACTATCGGGATATGCGTATTGACCCGCCGCCACGCCACGAGCAGCCAAGCGTTCGACGCTGTCTACGTGAGGTCGCCACAACGAAGGTGAAAAACCCATACGAACACATCCCTCCCCAACTCGCTGGGGAGATGTTGCGCGCCATCTTGACGGGTCGCACCTATCCGCAGACTTTGTTATCTACGATTCTCATGCGCCTGCGGTCAGACAAAGCCGTAACGGACCTGCGCGTAGCCTTACTCAAAGCCGTGGTATGCCGCAACCGGCGCACGGCTATACACTCAACAAAGGAGGATAATCTCGTGTCTCTCGATCCTACAAACGTCGATCCTGGCTACTTGCTTGGTCGGCTCTTTGCTTGCTTTGAGCACGCGCAAAGGCAAGCTCTCGGTGGCAATGTTAACGCCACGATACGCGATAAGTACTATGGGGCAGCTTCGGCGACGCCGCGTTCTGTATTTCCCATCTTGCAACGCAACGCCATGAACCACTTGGCCAAACTTCGGAAGGACCCCAACAGTCGAGGTGCAGAGATTCGCCTTGACCGGGACATCACCCAAATTTACGAATGCGCTACACCCGAGAAGCTGTTTGTGTCAACGCTGACGATGGAGCGTCAAGCGTTCTTCGCCATCGGCTACTACCACCAGAAAAACGTATTCTTCACCAAAAAAGAAGAAAAGGAGAACGAAGAATGACCGCACTCAATCATCGCTACGACTTCGTCTATCTGTTCGACGTCAACAACGGCAATCCCAACGGCGACCCGGATGCAGGCAACCTCCCGCGCCTCGACCCTGAAACGAACCAAGGGTTGGTCACAGATGTCTGCCTCAAGCGCAAGGTGCGAAACTTTGTCGAACTAGCTAAAGGCGACGAGTCCGGCTATGCGATCTACGTCCAAGAAGGTGCTTTGCTCAACGAGCAACACCGGAAGGCGTATCAAGTTGTGCGCCCCGACGACGAAAAGGTTAACACAAAAAAAACTAAACCCACAAAGCGACGAGGAGATGGACGCCTTGCGCGGCTTCATGTGCGACAATTTTTTTGATGTGCGTACCTTCGGTGCGGTAATGAGCACCGGCATCAACTGTGGCCAAGTACGTGGGCCAGTACAAGTGACCTTTGCGCGGTCCATTGAGCCGATCGTACCGCTCGAAATGTCCATAACGCGCATGGCAGCGACCAACGAAAAGGAAAAGGAGGAGCGCGAGAAGGCCAGCGGCGAAAACGACGGGGACGAGCGGACCGAGCATCGTACCATGGGTCGCAAACACATTGTGCCCTACGGGCTGTATCGAGCACATGGTTTTATCTCCGCCAAGCTCGCCGAACGCACCGGCTTTTCGCCGGATGATCTCGATGTCCTCTGGAGTGCTTTGACACAGATGTTTGAGCACGACCACTCGGCCGCCCGAGGCGAAATGGTCGCCCGTCAGCTCATCGCCTTTAAGCACACTAGCGCCTTGGGTAACGCGCCTGCACATAAGCTCTTTGAGCGGGTAAGTGTACGACGCACAGAAGAGAACGGTAGCGAAGGTACCCTTAGGCCCGCCCGCAGCTTTGCCGATTATAGCGTGGAATTCGACTTAGAAGATATGCCAGCAAATGTCGAGGCCATCGAGTTGATTTCCTAGTCCCCCCGCGTAGGACATTGCATTAAACATGCGGAGTGGATATTACGATGAGTGAAAAACAGCCCGGACGAGTACCTCCGGCGCAGAGGCGTGGACCGGAACATAGAATGGAGTCGATACCCGTGTCGGCTTTGCAACACGCGGTGTACTGTATGAGGCAATGCGCTCTGATTCACTTGGAACGGCTTTGGGAGGAAAATCGCTTTACCGCTGAAGGTCGGGTACTACATCAAATCATCGACGAATCAGGGCATCGGCGAAAGTCGGGTGTACGTCAGGTGATGTCACTTCCGATTTACAGTACTCGACTCAATCTTACAGGCGTCGCCGATATGGTCGAGTTCCACGAAAGACCGACAGGGACGACCCCGTTCCCTGTCGAGTTTAAACGCGGCAAGGCCAAAGTGCATCGCGCCGACGAAGTGCAACTATGCGCTCAGGCACTTTGCCTTGAAGAAATGACCGATACAGAGGTGCCGATAGGAGCGTTTTATTACAACCAAACCAAACGACGGAGAGAAGTGTCTTTTGAGGCTGAGCTCCGTACCCTGACCGAGACGACGGTCGGGCAAGTAGCCGCGCTCTTTGCACATGGTCGTACACCCCCAGCCGAATACGAAGCGGCCAAGTGCCGAGGCTGTTCTCTGCTTGACCAGTGTCGCCCAAAGGCAATGGAACATTCGGTTCTCGCTTGGCGAACCCGCACTCTATCGTCGCACCTTGCCGAGTCTGGAGAACACCCATGAGGCGGTTGCTCAATACGCTATACGTTACTACGCCTGAAGCACGTCTGACCAAGGACGGCGAGAATCTGGTCGCGGAAGTAGAGGGCGAGGAACGTGTGAGGGTTCCGTTCCACATGCTGGGGTCGGTGGTGGTGTTCGGCAGCATCTATATATCTCCACCTCTGATCCAAGCCTGCGCTGCCGGTGGCATCGTCTTAGTACTCCTAAGTCGATTCGGCCGATTCCAAGCCCGAGTCGAGGGTCCAGTTTCTGGCAATGTACTGCTGCGTCGCGCACAATATAGAGTCAGCGACACACCGGAAGAAATCGTCCGCAGCATTCTCGTCGGCAAGATCGCTAATCAGAGAGCCGTCTTGCAAAGAGCGCAGCGCGACTATGGAGACCAACTTGAGCTTTCTAGCCGAGAAGCTATGTCCGTCGCCACAAATCGCCTGCGGCAGATTGTGCAACGCATTAGCGACGGCCACGACAGTGTTGATAGACTACGAGGTTTTGAAGGCGAGGCCGCACGGCTCTATTTTTCGTTCTTTGGTCTCCTGATCCGCGTACCCGAACCAGAGATGGCATTTGCAGGTCGCAACCGTCGGCCACCACGTGACCCTGTGAATGCCCTGCTTTCATTTCTATATACGCTTCTCGTTCACGACTGCAACTCTGCCGCCGAGAGCGTTGGCTTGGATCCGGCAGTGGGCTTCTTTCATAGAGATCGTCCCGGCCGTCCGAGTCTTGCGCTAGACCTTATGGAAGAGCTGCGACCCGTCTTGGCTGATCGGCTTGTGCTATCGCTAGTCAATCGTCGGCAAATACGCGCTAAGGACTTCCAAGTTCGAGAAGGCGGCAGCGTCTCAATGAGCGATGCCGCTCGCAAAACGGTTCTCAGTGCATGGCAGGAGCGAAAGCGTGTAGAGCGTCGCCATCCCTTTCTTGGGGAGCAGGCACCGCTCGGTTTAGTTCCATATCTCCAAGCACAATTGCTGGCTCGGCATCTTCGAGGCGACTTAGATGCCCACCCGCCGTGGTTATGGAAATGAGGCTACTCAACCTACTCTCTTGAACGACGGCCGCATCCGCGAGGAAAGAAAAGCCAACAACCATGATGGTTCTCGTTACGTACGACGTCTCGACGACATCCGATGGCGGCGCACGTCGTTTACGTCGTGTCGCTAAGATATGTCGCGATTTTGGACAAAGAGTGCAGTTTTCTGTGTTCGAGATTGAGGTGGAGCCCGCGCAATGGGCCGCTTTAAGTGCCCAGCTTGAGGCGATCATCAATTTAGAAACCGACAGTCTCAGATATTATTTCCTTGGTGCTAATTGGAAGCGACGTGTAGAGCACATTGGTGCCAAGCCGGCGACCGACTTGAACGGAACATTGATTGTGTGAGTGGGCAGGTGCGAACCACAAGCGGTCAGGTAAACACGGGGAGGTCCGCGCATTGTACAACCCATTGATACTTAAAGAGATTCGAGTCACGATGGTGCAAGTAGCTATTCTAAACTAAGAGAGCTGGATACGGTTCGCGCCAGCTCGTCATTTTCGTATTGCGACACAACGTATTAGCTTGCAACAGTCGCCCCCCACGCGGGGGCGTGGATTGAAACAAACCGTCCATCTGGTTGTCTTTGCCCACAATCGTCGCCCCCCACGCGGGGGCGTGGATTGAAACACCTCCAGCATCCGGCATTCGGATTTCATTCCGATGTCGCCCCCCACGCGGGGGCGTGGATTGAAACTATATTTACTACAGAGTTTGATCCATGTGTTTGGTCGCCCCCCACGCGGGGGCGTGGATTGAAACTCATACTCTGCCCGGGTACTGTCTGACGAGGGTGTCGCCCCCCACGCGGGGGCGTGGATTGAAACAGACCCACGTCCAGACCCTGGCCCGCCGGCTGGGTCGCCCCCCACGCGGGGGCGTGGATTGAAACTAATCAGCATAGCGAAAGAGAGCCGGGAGGCCAGTCGCCCCCCACGCGGGGGCGTGGATTGAAACACGGCCCGCCAGCTGCTCGAGGCGACGTACAAGGTCGCCCCCCACGCGGGGGCGTGGATTGAAACTCTTGCCCGGCCCGCCGCCCGTTCTCTTGCCCGTGAGTCGCCCCCCACGCGGGGGCGTGGATTGAAACAAATAGGATGTCCTCCGCCGCCGCGGTAGCCTCCGGTCGCCCCCCACGCGGGGGCGTGGATTGAAACCTTGGCATCAAGGACTTTGGCCTCCGATACCTCGTCGCCCCCCACGCGGGGGCGTGGATTGAAACATAAACTCGTAGGGATGGCCCGGATATTTCGTGTGTCGCCCCCCACGCGGGGGCGTGGATTGAAACATCCGAAGATGCGGCGCACAAACTTCTCCGGCTGTCGCCCCCCACGCGGGGGCGTGGATTGAAACCTCCAGTGCCTGGTTGATGGCGTCTTCGATATGCTGGTCGCCCCCCACGCGGGGGCGTGGATTGAAACTCCGATCTCTGGATGATGACGCCGAGATCCTGAGTCGCCCCCCACGCGGGGGCGTGGATTGAAACCTTAATAGGTGAATGTGGTTTGATCGTATCAGGGTCGCCCCCCACGCGGGGGCGTGGATTGAAACTTGTCAGGCGTCTGTTTGGCGGAACCCAGGCGGGGTCGCCCCCCACGCGGGGGCGTGGATTGAAACATGGCAACGGCGGCGAAAAACTGCCGTATGGTCAGTCGCCCCCCACGCGGGGGCGTGGATTGAAACAGAACCGGCTGCGGGTCGTCACGGATACGGCCCAGGTCGCCCCCCACGCGGGGGCGTGGATTGAAACACACCCGGATTTGTTTTTCGGCGGAACGATTGACACGTCGCCCCCCACGCGGGGGCGTGGATTGAAACAAGATGGAGGTGCGTGTGCCGCCTCTGATGGCGGTCGCCCCCCACGCGGGGGCGTGGATTGAAACAATTTGATTGGACTCCCCCGCTTGAGAGTGAATCTGTCGCCCCCCACGCGGGGGCGTGGATTGAAACCGGTCGATTCGGATAGCGTATGGCAGTAGTCACAGTCGCCCCCCACGCGGGGGCGTGGATTGAAACAACCCTATCCCGCACATCGAAGTCGGGCCGGTCTGTCGCCCCCCACGCGGGGGCGTGGATTGAAACAGACAAAGAACCAAAGGTTTTCCAACATATACGTCGCCCCCCACGCGGGGGCGTGGATTGAAACGACCGCGTTATCCTGACGCCGGCAGCAGCCGGACGTCGCCCCCCACGCGGGGGCGTGGATTGAAACACGAAAGCCATACCGCCCACGTCTCGGGTCTTGGGTCGCCCCCCACGCGGGGGCGCGGAGTGATACACCGCATGCCCAAGCGAATCCTTGACAGACACACAGGCGGCCCAGGCCGCTGCTGGCATGCCGACGGAACACCTTACAGTGACCAGGACTACCGCAAGGCCGGCCTGCCTGTACCTACGCTCTTCCAGCTCATGCTCTGGGCTCGCGCCGATGCTCGGCGAGCGCGGCGGCGTCAGTCCTCGGGCAACTCCAGTCGCTCCCCGCGCAGGGGAGCGGATTGAAAACAAAAACAGTGGCCGGTGCCCTGCGAGTATCTTCCGTCACAACAAGGATTGAAACCAGCATGCCCAAGCGACCAAGAAGATTCCGCCTCATCAAAGGCCCAAACAGACAGTCAGGCGGCATCTCTCGTATGTGGCGTGAGGACGGTACACCCTGCACACTGGAAGAGTATCGCCGTGCCGGACAGGTTGTCCCACGGCCAAGCAGCTGCTCGAGTGGGCCCAAGACGACCAGCGCCAGCAGGTCGACTCGTTGGGGATCTTCCATCAGAACAAGGATTGAAATCCCTACAGCGACAAGCGCACAAATTACAGAAACGGCCCAACCTTTTCCCGTGCATCCATGAAAGCCTGCCTTGACGGTTGGCAAGACGCCAAAGAATCAAAATTAGACGCTCCCATAATCATAAACGCCGAATCAAGGAAGGTTTGACATGCCAAGAGATCCCAACATCACCAAAGGCAGAAAAATGGCCGATCCGATTGTTGGTCAGGCTTGGCATGAAGACGGAACGCCCTTCAACAAAGCCGACTACATCAAGGCGGGATTGACTCCCCCAACGGATGAACAGCTATTAGCCTGGGCTGAAGCGGAAAGACAAAACCCGTTGGGGATCTTTCATCAGAACGGGGATTGAAACCAATATGACCAAGCGAGTCGTCGACAAACAGACAGGTGGCCCAGGCCGGTGCTGGCATGCGGACGGGACACCTTACCGTGACCAGGACTACCGCAACGCCGGCCTGCCTGTGCCTACGCTCTCCCAGCTCACTCTGTGGGCAAAGGCCGATGCTGAATGTGCGCGTCGACGTCGTCAGTCCGGCGGTTCCCGGTAGGAATCCATCAGTACAAGGACTCACGCAATGCAGGCGACGTTGACCTGGCTCGACCTGACGGCGGGCGACCGCGACAAGATGCGGCGGGTGCTGGACCTGTTCAACGAGCAGGGCACGCTCGACGAGATGGGGCTCGGAAACCTACGGGACGCGATCTCTGACGCACTTTTTCCCGGCACGTCTTATATCCAGACGCGGCTGCGTTATGTACTCCTCATTCCATGGATCTACCGGAGGTTGGAGACGCGTCGGGTAAGGAGTGTAGACGTGGAGCGAGCCGCGCGTCAGGCGGAAGTCGATCTTATCGGACGATTGGAACAGGGCGAAGACAAGAAGGGCATCATCGGCGTATACGCCCGCCACTCACTCGTCCGGTTACCAAGTTCGATATACTGGAGCGCGCTGACTCGATGGGGCATCTTTAGGCCGCAGCAGAGCCTGAGTTGGTACCACTCGCACTTTGACGCGCTTGCGGATGGCCGCGGCAGTGTGGGGCGGGCGGACGATCCAGGCGTTATCTGGAGCCGTGATGCGCACTGGCATCCGCGTATGCCGTCGCCGCCGGCTGGCTTTCCGTGGGAGGCATCCTTCGCGTTGAACCGTGACGAGGCCGACTTCCTTCTCGGCCGCCTGGAGGAACGTTGCGCCGGTGCCCTGCTGGCGTGGCTGGCCCGCAATGGATCCGATTCGCCCGGGGACGACTTCTGGGACGATCCGGACGCCCTCCGCGCACCTCAGAGTATTCGTGATACCGTGGAACTAGCCCGGCGGTTCTCTCTACACGTCGAGGGCATGCCACTGCTCTACAATCTGGTTGTGGCCGAACACCGTCGCGAGATGCTTGACACTGACGATGATGGCGAATTAATCAGTTCGTTCCGTGCAGAGCTCACTGAATGGGCGGGGCGTGAGGCGGAAGAAGCTCAACCATTCGATCCGGATCCGCTCTGGGAATTGGTAGCTCGACGCGGCGGGCTTGCTCCACATCACCAACGACTCTTCATTCAAGATTGGTCTCGACACATTACCAAGTTGAATGCCGGCAGGATCGCCAACGACCAACAGTTAAGAGAGTTGGTTACCGAACGCGAGTCACACCTGAAGGGAGCACGCGCACGACTTGGAAACCGGAGTCGCCTGATGGAGTGGAAACCATGGGTCGGCGTTGGTCGGATGGACTTTCGCTGGGTTCGCGTCCGGCAGTTTCTCACCGACCTTCACAGGGGGTTGGCCGCCTGATGTTATCGCCCGAATCGCGTACCACAGCCTTCGAGTTGCTCCGCCCGCCGAGCGGATACGACCTCGACTTTGCTGTACTGACGACCTATACCCTGGATCTGGAAACGATGCTGCTGCTTCCGTTATCGGTGCTCGCGCATACGGACGAAGGGTTGAATGAGTTGCTTCAAGATCCACTGAGGCTGCACCAGGCGATCCGTGACGCTGGCGACCGTATCCACGTGTTTGTTGATGAAACGGGCATTGCAATTCCACGCAACGTGAGACCTCTGTACTCAATGCTCGAGCCGAGTGTGCATGCCGTACGCGCCCCAAACGGTGGCGCATTCCACCCGAAGGTGTGGGCGGCTCGGTTTGTTGCCTCGGGGGAGGATGCCGAAGACGTTTTGCGCGTTGCAATCCTGTCGCGCAATCTGACATTTGACCGTTCGTGGGACGTTGCGCTCGCGAGCGAGGCGCGGCTTCGGGGCAGGAGGCGTGCGGCCGTCAGCCGACCACTCCGTGAATTCCTCGAAGCGCTACCTCGTCTGGCCGTAAACCCGGTTCTCACGGATGTCGCCGATCGCATTGATGCACTTGCCGATCAGGTTTCACGAATCAGGTTTCCCGCCCCGGACGGCTTCGCATCTCCTGTCGAATTCCATTCAATCGGATTGTCCAGGCGTCGCCGTCACTGGCGACCGCCGTCGAATGGATATCGAACACTTGCGGTGGCGCCGTTCATCAGTCGGACCGGACTGGGGGTCGTCAGGGAGTTGAGCGGTAACGACCGAATGCTCGTGAGCAGGCAGGAGGAACTCGACAGACTCGCTGAAGATGCACTGGCGGAATGGAACGATGTATTCGTCCTTAGGGATACCGCGCATGGGGAGCCCGAGGAAAGTCTGGCTGAGCAGAACGAACCGATGACTGGCGGGATTGATCGCCCGTCGGGGCTGCACGCCAAGATGATCGCCGTGGAGCACCGTTGGGACGTTACGTGGTACGTCGGTTCCGCCAACCTGACAGCGTCGGCGTTCAATGGCAGAAACGTCGAAATGGTTGCATCCATCACGGGAAAGAAGGGACGCAAAGGGGGCCACAGCGGTCAGGGCATCGATAGGTTCCTTGACGCCGGATTTCGGAAGCTGTGCATGAAGTATAAGAGAGTCGATCCGGAGATAGAAGACCCAGCCATCGCCGCTGCCCGAAAACGCCTTGAAGCCTTGGGGGACGACCTCTTGAATTCTAACCTGCAAGTGAGATGCGGTTCCTCAGGCGACTCATGGACGCTGGCTATCACCGGGCCCGAATTTCAAATGGCCGACGATGTCCAGGTCGAAGCCTGGCCCGTCTCCGTAGCCGAAGATCAAGCACTGCGCCTGGAGAAAACGATCAGTTGGAATCTGCCCATTGTGCGTCTGACGGCATTCATCGCCTTTCGGCTGAGTGTCAACGTCCAGGGCGTGGACGACGTCCGCATGACCCTGCGACTTCCGGCTCACGGTATGCCTGAAGATCGCATGCATCACGTACTCAAGGGATTGCTGGACACCCCTGAGAAGTTCCTTCGTTTCCTGAGGGCGTTGCTGGGCGGACTCGACACTGTACTCGGCTGGGCGCAAGATAGCGGAGAAGGAGAACCTTCCTCTAACTGGGGAATAGGGCAGAGCGGTGAGACCTTGCTGGATGATCTCGTCCGTACCGCGTCCCGAGACCCCGATCGCCTGAAGCCGGTACGTCGCCTGATCGACGAACTTCGGAAGACTGAAGAAGGGCGCCTGATCGTGCCAGACGAACTATTCAGTATTTGGACGGCAGTCGAGGAGGCAATCGCACCGGAGCCACGATCATGAAGCGTCCATCGGTAGACGCGGGTCTTAAACCACTCAAATCCTTCCAACGGCGGACAGTAGAACATGCCTTCCACCGCTTGTTCACTGCGGAAGACAGTACAGGACGCTTCCTGGTGGCCGACGAGGTGGGCCTTGGGAAGACGCTGGTCGCCCGCGGTATCATTGCGCGCGCCATCGATCACCTCTGGGACGACGTCAAACGGATCGACATCATCTACATTTGCAGCAATGCCGGCATCGCACGAGCCAATCTCCCAAAGCTGAGGATCGGAGGCGCCGAAGAACGGTCGTTCGCATTGGCGACACGTCTCACGATGTTGGCCACGCAACTGGCGCGTAAGGAAGGCGAACCAGGTCTCGTCGACAGCAAGCTGAACTTCGTCAGTTTCACGCCGGGAACATCCTTCAACATGGGGCAATCCGCCGGCCAGCGCCCGGAACGGGAGGTGCTGTTTCAACTGCTCGATCCCCTGACCGAACGGCGCACGGCGCTTATGAATTTCCTGCAGGGATGGATTACGAACCGGGATGACTGGCGATGGTTCCTCAACAACCGCCCCCGACCTATCGAAGACTCAATACGGCGAAGGTTTGAGAATGCGTTTCATGAGTGCCACGGTCTGGAGTACAGATTTAGAGAAATCCTGAGTGCGTTCGGCTACTACCGGAATTACTGGCCGGACGATCTGCGGTACCGGCGAGACCGGCTTATATCGGATTTGCGCCGGGTACTCGCCAAAGTGTGCGTCAAGGCCCTGGAGCCCGACCTCGTAATCCTGGACGAGTTCCAGCGCTTTAAGTCGCTGCTCGACACAAGTGACGGCGAGCGAGACCCCGCGGCGCACCTGGCTCATGAGTTGTTCCAGGCCAAAGCGCACGACGGTAAGCGTGTGCGGACGCTCTTGCTCTCCGCGACGCCGTACAAACTCTACACCGCAGATGCGGAGATCGAACACGAGGACCACTACGAGGACTTCCTGGCCACAACAAGGTTCTTGTATGGCGACGATGACGCGGTTGTCGAAGAGATTAAGAGCCAGTTCTCGCGTTTCGGGTCAGCATTAAAGCGCGCGGCAGCGGGAGAACCGGATGGGCCGGGGCGAGTCGAACAAGCGAAACGCGAGGTCGAAGGAACGCTCAGGAACGTGATGGCGCGATCCGAGCGCGTCGCAGCCAGTGAAGACAATGACGCGATGGTGGCAGAGGTCCCGAGTAACGCGACCGTGACCTCAACCGACGTGCGCCAGTACCTGGCCGCCGACGCGTTGTTTCGGGCCGTCGGTGACCGCGATCCGATGCCGTTTTGGAAATCAGCTCCGTATTTGGCTCACTTCATGCGAGGTTACAGGTTCAACGAACTACTCGACGAGGCAATTAACACGCCGGGAAAGATCGTCGAGGTTCTTCAGCAACATAAGTCGGCGTTCTTGACGCCAGCGACGATACGTAGGTGGGAAAGCATCGACCCCGGAAGTGCCAAGCTGCGTGAATTGGTCGGGGAGTTGATCGACAAGGGGATATGGCGCCTTCTTTGGATGCCGCCGACGCTTCCGTACTGGCCGCTTGAAGGACCCTTCAAGGGCAAGGAAAAAGCAACGAAGCGCCTGTTGTTTTCGGCTTGGAACGTGGTGCCCGACGTTGTCAGCGCCGTACTAAGCTACGAAGCTGAACGACTGATGACGCGTGGCCGGAATGGGTCATATGAGAAACTTGCCGAGCAGCAGAGACCACTTTTAAGGCTCGCAAAGTCGAAATTGGGCGGCCTTTCCCGCCATCGTCTCCTGCTGCTGCTCATACCGTGCCTTCCGCTGGCGGACCGGGCGCATCCGTTGGACTTTCGGTCTGGACAGGATCGCCGGGCGTGGGTGCGAGACCGGGTCGACGAACTTCTTGCCGATCCGAAGCTTCCTAACCCGCAAGAAGGAGATATTGATGACAGGTGGGAGTGGATGGCGCCGCTGTTGATGGATCCGGATCTGCGCAGTTTTCTTGGCACGTGGGCGGATGGCGAACTTCCTGGATTATCGGATGACACGGGTCGTCCAAATCCGGAAGGCTTCGGTGCGTACATCGACGATCTGCTCAGGGTCGATCCGCGAAAACTCGGCCGGCGTCCGGCAAATCTTGCGAGATTGCTCACCGAGGTCGCCATTGGTTCGCCGGCGATTCTCGCGGCACGCAGCCTGAGAAACGGGACGGGAATTGGCGATGATTCACGTCGCCGGTTCGCGGCCATGATTGCAGTCGCGTTCTGGCGTCTCTTCAATCAGCCTGCCGTGACGGCGCTGCTGCGCCAGCTTGCCGACAGAGGAGCGGAAGAGCGCGATGGTTCGGCCTACTGGCGACTGGTACTTCGCTACTGCCGCCACGGGAACCTGCAGGCAGTACTTGACGAGCAGTGGCACCTGCTGTGGGACCAGGAGTCGTGGTCCGGCGACGCCAGCGGTGACGAGATCGCCGGCAGATGCGCCCGCAAACTCATCCAGGTTGTACGTCCAATGCGTTCTCGCGTCCATGCGAGGTTCTTTGAGACAGAAGGTGCGGGAGGAAGTGGAACAAAGCCTGAACTCGAAGTAACCCGCCTTCGCACGGCGTTCGCGCTACGCTTCGGCCACATCCGAACGGACGAAGGTGATCACATCAGCCAGGACGTCGTGAGGGACGCTTTCAATAGCCCGTTTCGGCCGTTTGTGCTTGCCAGTACGTCGATTGGACAGGAGGGGCTCGACTTCCATCCGTGGTGTCACTCCCTGGTCCACTGGAACCTTCCGGGCAATCCGGTCGATCTTGAGCAACGCGAAGGCCGGATTCACCGTTATAAGGGCCATGCGGTCCGGCGAAACGTCGCTGCTCGCCACGCGCACGACGCCTTGACGTCATGGAGGGCGGGTGAAGATATCTGGAGACAGATGTTCGCGCTGGCCGACCAGGCTGCGCGAGCCGCCGGGAAAAGCGACCTGGTACCTCACTGGATCGCCCCCGGAGACTGCTTCGTGCAGCGCCATGTACCACTATTGCCATACACGACGGAGGTCGAAGCGTTCGTACGCCTCAAACGTCAACTCGCAGCCTACCGGGTTGTCTTTGGGCAACCCCGCCAGGAGGAACTCCTTACACTCCTCGACCGATCCGACGTCAACGTCTCGAAGTTCAAAGAATGGGCGATCGATCTCTCACCACCGGAATATTGAAACTCTCACAAGTAGCCGCGGGGGTCTGGAACCTGGGGATTTCCCGGGGATGTTATACATTCCAGTTGAAACATGTACACCGATCGTCAAGACCAGTACACTGATCGATCTCTGGTCACTCCCATCAGTACAAGGATTGAAACGTGAAGCGCACACGTACGCGTGCGATCGTCGGGTCGTTCGTCTTCTTCTGGGTCGCTCCGGCTGTCGTTGCCGGTGTCGTCCCGTTCGCACTGGTCGGCTGGACGATACAGCCACTGCTGCTCGGGTTGCCCGGCGAGCGATTAATGGGGGTTGCGGCGGTTGCGACGGGTCTGGCCTGCCTGCTGGACTGCTTCGCCCGTTTCGTCCTCGAGGGGCGCGGCACACCGGCGCCGGTGGCGTAAACCGAAATGCTGGTCGCTTCCGGCCTCTATCGGTTCGTGCGAAACCCGATGTACATCTCCGTGCTGATCATCATTTCAGGGCAGGCGCTACTGTTTGGCCGGGCCCGGCTTGCGGCGTACGCCGGGGTGATGCTCGCCGCGTTCCACCTGACCGTGCTGCTTTATGAAGAGCCGAAACTCCGAGAAAGATTCGGGGGTCGAACGAGACCTACTGCCTGAACGTGCGCCGCTGGTGGCCACGTTTGACGCCGTGGCGCGGGTCAGGTACGCCAGACTGCTGACGACGCCGGCAAATCAAGTGTATCTCTGAATAATGAGAGCAGGCAGCATGCCGGATCGACCGCTCCGAAATCAGGTGCCCGTCGTCGACGGTCCTGATCCTGTTTAGGGCGACGTTCTCAGATATGCCTCCAGGGTCGTTGCGGCCACAGTCGTCAGGCTTACGCCTCGTTGTAAATCCGAGCCCGCTTCAGGTCCACACTTCGCTGGACAACGCTACTCGTTTTCAAGGAGGAACAAGATGCTCAGGAACATTCTCGCCGCCGTCGTCGGCTACATTGCCATGGCCGTCGTACTCTTCGCACTCTTCTCGATTCTGTGGCTGTCGTTGGGGCCCTCGCGCGCCTTCCAGCCGGGTTCGTGGGAGGTATCCGGAGGATGGGCACTCGGCTCGGTCGTGCTCGGGCTCGTAGGCGCGTACATAGGCGGAGTCGTCTGTGCCAGGGTGGCGCACGATGCCAGGGCCGCCACGATTCTGATGGCCGTCGTGCTCGTACTCGGGGTGGTGACGGCCCTGATGCCGGCAGAGATGGCGGCCGGACCTCGTCCCGACGACGTGTCAATGATGGAGGCAACCGCAGGCGCCCGCCAGCCGGCATGGTTCACTTGGCTCAACCCGCTGATCGGGGTGGCTGGCGTCTGGTTCGGATCGCGGAAGTTACGCGTGTAACCGTCCATTCCCGGGACGGATTAAAGGAATGTGCCGCGTATCGATACACCGTACGGCAGAGTGTCGCGAAAACGTCTCGCGCCGGCCTTGCCCCGGCTGGTGGGTGAGTCGTTTACGGGGATGCATCCTGAAAGCTGCGGTCCTGGGTGTGTGACCGTCTGCAATCGGGATTCTCACGGGAGTCGGAAACAGCGAACCGTTCAAACCGGTGGCGGTTCAGTTCTGCAGGAAATTCGACCAGGGCACCCGCGTCACGCGAGGCAATGGCCCAATCCAGGAGCAAGTTGTATTGCCACTGCTCCTGGAGGCCCCCAAACCACTGCATTCCCAGGGGCGAGATGACACAGACGACATTGGCAAGATCGCACGGGCCAAGGCAACCGGAGAACGTCAGTTGCACCGACTTGCTGAGTTTTTCAACCTTCCACCGATACTTGAGCCAGTCGCGGGGCACCGGTGGGAAGCCGTTTTCCGTCCGTCCGCAGCAACAGCCTTCGCAGAACACGACCTGCCCAAGAACGCAGTCTCGGGCCGGAGCCAATGTTCCGTCCCTGGCGAGCGTTTCTCGGATGCGTTCAGTCTGTGCATTCATTACGCGTCGCTCACTCGCCAGGCCGTCACGCCACCCCGCGCGTCGAGCGCGGCGAGGGCGCGACCGTCCGGCCGCCAGTACAATTCGGCCACTGTATCCTCCACGGACGCGGTCCCGATCGGATCGCCTTTCCCATCTCTCTGAATCGACCACACAACCACGGCGCCATCGCGGCCCCCCGATACCAGGCGCATCGTGCGGCGAGCGAAGGAAAGTGTCGTGACGGGTTGAATATGAAACTCCAGGACGCCGGGCCGCGTGTTTTCGGGGCCACTTCCCGAGAAGTTCCAGACGGTCACCGCCTCCGCTCCGCCGGTGGCCAGGAGTGTGCCGGTGTCATCGAAAGCCAGGGCCGACGGCTTGGCGGGATATCCTGACATCATGGAGTCCTCCTCCGTGGCACGACGCCAGAAGTGTACCGAATTGTCCTGGCTGCCGCAGACCACGATGTCGCCGTCCGGGCTCAGTACCATCGACACCAGGGATCCCTGCCACTCCAGCTTCTGGCGAATCTGGCCGGTGGGCGCGTCGAAGAACGTCACGCGACCGTAACAGGCCGTCGCCAGCTCGCCTGCGCTCGACCAGGCGAGCGCGCTGACGGTGCTGGGATGATCATCAGATCGCCAAATCTCCGCGCCATCCAAACCATACACGTGAACCTGCCGGGAGCAGGAGGCCGCCAGCCATCGGCCGTCCGGCGACCACGCCACGTTTTCTGCCCAACCGCCGCCAACGTCGATGGTCCGGCTTACCCGACCCTCAGCGGCGCTCCAGATCAAGACCCGGCTGTCCTGGCCGGCCGTAGCGAACGCGGTTTCGCCCGGGTGGATCGCCATTGCGAGTAAACCGCCTTCATGAACACCGCGCCGCTCCCAGGCGGTCGCCCCAGACCTGCCGTCGAATGCGTAAACGCCGCCCGCGGCGTCGCCGACCATCAGCGCCTCGCCGCGCAGGCTCCAGCCCCCGGCGATGGCGTAATCGTCAACCTCCGCAGACCAGCCCCGGCGAAGCGCGCCCCTCGGGCTGCCGACTCCGTGAAGTGCTGCCGACATCTCAATCAGCCTCCGAATTCGCAATCACTGCGATGTTGGCCAACAGCCATGCGGATGCGGCAAACAACTGCAACCAATCCCCACTGGATCTGATTCCGTAAGTCAGCATGCTGCCAATCCAGCAAACGCTGGCAGCCGTTTGTCCGAGCCATGCGATGCTCCGCACCCTGTTTCGCCGGCGTCGCCCTACGCCGGGTGCGACGGTCCCTTCGTCGTTTCCCGTCAACATACGCACTCCTCCCCACAGCAGGAGAGGTCATCGAGATACATGCCCCAGTTGCGGTACTCTTCCAACGCTTCGGCCGGCAGCCCTAGCGAGGTTGCAATTGCTTTGGCGACAACGGCGAATCGTTGTCGATACTTGAAGATGAAGCAGAAGACGAAATTGTCATGGCGAACTGCGGGGCCGCAGAGAAATACTCCCGGTACGATGGTCGATTCATCGTGTTCGCTCAGCAGCAGGGAGCCATCGTCGCGTCGCTCAAACAAATCGGCGACCAACTTGTGACTCCCCTCAAATCCGCCTGCCAACAGAGGCGGCACGCCGGTTTGAAACCGTTGCCCGTCCCGAGCCTTAACTTCAAACATGGCGTCCACGCGAGTGACCGACTCGACAGGTGTGTGCGGAAACAGTTCCACCTGCTCAACAAAGCAGTCTTCACGCATCCGTTCGAGCGTAAACGGGGAAAGCGCGACGCTGGGATCGGAACTCTCGTCCTCCCACGGGCAATCCTTGTCGAACAACCGCACCCGTTTGTCGCGACACGCCAGGTGGTAGGCCACGTCGACACCACTTTCGTAGCCGCCCACAACGATGAAGTCGTCACCGTCCAGCTCTTCATAGCTGGCGATGGTCGCGGTGTGGCAACACAACTGGCTACCATCAAACCCACTTACGCGTGGGTATTGGAATTCGCCGGCCGCCCAAATCACGTGCCTGGCTTGCAGGGTCTCGTCGGCCGTATCGATGCGAAAGCCGTCGCCAACCTTTGCTACCTGCAGCACGTCCGTATTCTCGCGGACAGGTACCTCAAAAAAGTGTGCAACTGCACGCAGATAGGCCGCGTAGTCTTCACCCGTTGGATGCTCGATCCCCAGACTGAACGCGGGTGAAGTCCCGATCGCGATCGAGTTCAAGTCGAGCATGCCGATCGAATTGGTTGGGTACGAGGGCGTGATGAAGCGAGTCTCGGCCGGCCATGAGTCGAACGATGCGCCAACGGAGTGACGCTCGGATACGATGAAGTTCTCGATGCCGGCATGCCTGAGAGCCACCGCGGCGCCCACGCCTGCGGCACCGGCGCCGACGACCACGACATCATAGACGACTTCGCTGCTCTCGGTACCGATCATGCAGACGCCTCCTGCCGTCCATTTAAACTAGACATGCTTCGAATTCCTTCCGAATGCTCTGCTCATCGAGGTTGCGGCCGATGAACACGAGCTGATTGCGGCGGGGCGCGTCCCCCCATTCGCGATCCCGCTGGCCGTCAAAGAGCATGTGAACCCCCTGGAAGACGAAGCGATGCGACTCACCTGCCACGCTGATGAAGCCCTTCATTCGGAAGATGTCCACCCCGCGCTCACGGAGCAGTTTGCCTAGCCAGGCGTTGAGACTTTCAGGATCGACGTCGCCGCTCCTCTCGATCGCGAACGAGCCGACCTCGTCGTCGTGCTCGTGCTGTGCGACCCATGTCCGCTCGACCTCAACTGGAACCACCGCTCCTTTAACACGCGGGGCGCCGTTCTCTTTGGAGGTGATCCCGGAGCGTGGACTGTCCTCCAGGCTGACTGTCGCCCCATCCGCGTTTTTCAGTTTGAGATCGAACTCCTCCGCGATGTGTTGAGCGTAGAGGCCTACCCTCGCCCGCGTATTGACTGTCAAGAAGAACGACTTATGCCCTGGAGAGTCGAGCCGGAGGTTCACGTGCCTTCCGACTGGAATCTCGTCCCCCGGGCAAATGAGCTCCGCGGGTTCGCCGAATCGCCGTACACACCACTCCGCACCCTCGCGGAGGGCGGCGTCATTCGTGCCCTGGTCGGGCGCGACGACGAGGGACATCGCCGGATCGGGTCCATCGGCGAGGCTGAGTTCGTAGCGCCCGATATCGAGCGAATAGACGCCAGTCCATTCGAACGGATACTCCGGCTCGAGAAAGGTGGGACGACGCTCGAGCGCCTGGTCCAGGTCGAAGGCGCCGAGGTTGAGTACAGTATCGAGGGACACGTTCGCCCGCTCGCTGCGCACGACTCGCGCCATTTGATTCATGTCCCGCAGCCGGGCTTCGAGCCTGTCGAGCGCCTCGCCGTTCACGAGGTCCGTCTTGTTGAGAACCAGGACGTCTGCGAACGCGATTTGCTCCGTGCTTTCGTCGCTCCGGCCGATTTGCTGCTCGACGTGGGCCGCATCGACGAGCGTGACGATCCCGTCGAGCGAAAACTCCCCGTGAATCTCCTCGTCCATGAAGAAGGTCTGAGCGACCGGACCGGGGTCTGCGAGCCCTGTGGTTTCCACCAACACATAGTCGAACTTGTCACGGCGCTTCATGAGATTGCCGAGTACGCGAATCAGGTCTCCGCGCACCGTGCAGCAGATGCAACCGTTCGACATCTCGAAGATCTCCTCGTCAGCGTTGATGACGAGCCCCTGATCGATGCCGACCTCCCCGTACTCGTTCTCGATTACGGCAATGCGCTTGCCGTGCTCCTCGCTCAAAATCCGGTTGAGCAGGGTTGTCTTGCCGGAGCCGAGGAAGCCGGTAAGGATCGTAACGGGTACTTTTCGAGGTGGAATTTTCAAATTCGGCTTGTTCATCTAGTCCCCCTGGAGCAGACGTTTGAGCAATGGAAGTTGGACGTCGAATCCCCACGACGTGCAGACCTGCAACAGGTCTTCGGCGTCAACGGCGTCCGTGGCTTTGTGAAGCTTGTGTTGATTCGGTGGGGCATCGCGCTGAAGCAGAGCAAACATGGTCTCAACAGGCGGGCAGCCTTCTTCGAGGCACGCCAGTTCGGTGACCGAAATCGCCGTGTCATCAGGTAGGCTCAACGCTTCGCGCAATGCGTTTTTGATACGGCGAACCCGTGCGCGGTTCGGGCGTGAGGTGTTGATCAACATATACCCTCTTCTCCCTGTGACACGGCGAGACCGAAGATGGGACCGGATAGCGGCACACGCCCCGGTATGCTTGCTCGGAGGAGATTCGGAAATCAATCCCGCGGCATGAACCCGTCTCCGGTATCGATGTAGAGTGACCCTTTCGCAAAAACGGGTGAGGCATACTCGGTCAGGCTGAAGCCTCTTCCAGGATAAGCTCCGGAAACGGGTTCCGGAGCTCTGCCCAGGCATTGCTGTCGGCGGAGGCGAGGCGTTCGTCGAGCAGGCACGCGTCGAGGCGAGCGCGTATCGCCGCCTCGTTCATCTCCTGGCCGATGAAAACGAGCTCCTGCGCGCGATCGCCGAAGCGGGAATGCCAGCCCGGCTGCTTGTCGGGTCGCTGATCTTCGGGGTGTTCCCAGTGTTCGCAGGGCACGGCTGCCCACCACATCCCCGAGGGGTTCACGTCGCTGACCCCGCCGGCTTGAGCCCACTCGTAGGCGACCCGATGGTCGGCGGCGACCCAGAAGAAACCCTTCGAACGGAGCACGCCGGTCCAGTTCTCGGCGTCGTGCAGGAACGCCCAGAGCTTCTCGGCGTCGAAGGGCTGTGGCGTCCGATAGGTGAAACTCGAGATCCCGTACTCCTCGGTCTCCGGCGTGTGCTCACCCCGAAGCTCTCGAATCCAGCCGGCGGAGCTTTCCGCCTTATCGTAGTCGAACAGGCCCGTGTCGAGCACGCATTCGAGCGGGACCCGTCCGCGCGTCGCCTTGAGGATCTTCGCGCCGGGGTTGAGCGCTTTCACGATGGCCTCGACCTCGAGAGCCTGATTGTTGCCTACGAGATCGAGCTTGTTCAGCACGATGACGTCGGCGAACTCGATCTGGTCGATAAGCAGGTCGGTCACCGTCCGTTGATCTTCTTCGCCCAGCGACTCACCGCGGTCCTGGAGCGCTTCGGCGGCGTTGTAATCCCGCAGAAAGCTCGCCGCGTCCACGACCGTGACCATGGTATCGAGGCGCGAAACCTGGCTCAGGCTCACACCTTTTTCGTCCTCGAAGGTGAAGGTCTGCGCGACCGGAATGGGCTCCGAAATCCCGGTGGACTCGATGAGCAGGTAGTCGAAGCGTCTCTCCTGTGCGAGCCGTGAGACTTCGGCAAGCAGGTCGTCTCGCAACGTGCAGCAGATGCAGCCGTTCGACATCTCGACCAGCGTCTCCTCGGTCCGCGAGAGTTCCGCACCGCCGCGCTCAACGAGCGTCGCGTCGATGTTGACCTCGCTCATATCATTGACGATGACCGCGACGCGCATGCCCTTGCGGTTGTGGAGCACGTTGTTGAGAAGCGAGGTCTTGCCTGCGCCGAGAAAGCCGGAAAGGACAGTAACGGGAAGTCTCTCTGACAGGGGCATTCAGTTCCCTCACTCAAAAAGGGTGATGATGTAGTCGGGCGGGCTCGGCTCCAGCAGTGCGCCTCGCCGGTCGCGATCGATGCTGTAGCGCTTCGCTATTTACGTAGCCCGGCGTCAACGGCGTCCGTGGGTTTGATGAGGATTCGTCTCAAGCAAGACCGTCTCTATCCGAAATGCACTGCGCACAGGTTCCCAGCAGTTCGACGACCGGCCGCCTGGTACGAAATCCTATCTCCTTGCCTGCCGCTTTCAGGCTCCTGACCACAATGGGGTCTTCAACCTCGGCCACGTCGCCACAGTCATCACAGATCAGGAACTGGCTGGCGTGCGGATGATCCGGATGTGCGCAGCCCACGTATGCGTTCAGGCTCTCGAGCCTGTGCGCCAGGCCCTGCCCAAGCAGGAAATCCAATGCCCTGTAGACCGTGGGCGGCGCGGGATTTCTGACAACGCCGCGCATGCGTTCCAACAGCTCGTAAGCACTGAGTGGTTTGTCCGATACGCACAGCAGTTGAAGCACGGCCTTGCGTTGTTCGGTCAGCCGCGCGCCGCGCTCATGGCACAACGCCTCGGCTCGTTCCAGGATCCGGGAAAGCGCTTTGCTATTCATGGGCTTCTCCTCGCCGCGCAACTCTCGTGGCAGCTGGTTGCGCACGGCGTTCGAGGGCTTGCGTCAGCTCCACGGACAAGACGTACACCCCTGGTCTCTGAACCCGATGAGTCGCACAGGGCGGCGAACAACGTCAGGATGTTGTGCAGCATCATGTCAAGGTGCGTGCCGGCCGGCCCGTCCGCCTTCGACAGAGCGTCTGAGTAGAGCGTGCCGCCGATCTTCGCTCCGGTTTCCCGGACGATCTGGTCGAGCAGGCGGCGGTCGGAGATGTTCTCGACGAAGACCGCCGGAATCTTCTCGCTGTTGATCTGACGAATCAGCCTGGCCACGTCACCCGCGGAGGCCTCCGCTTCGGTGCTGAACCCGACCGGTGCATGGAACTCGATGCCGTAGGCTGCAGACAGATAGCCGAAAGCGTCATGGGATGTGACCACCTTGCGCCGATCGACCGGCAGCGAACCGATCGCCTCGCGAACCTGTGCCTCGACCTCGTCGATCTCCTTCATGTAACGCGCCACGTTGCCGCGATAGATTTCGGCCCCCGCCAGGTCGATCGCAGCCAATCCGTCGGCGATATTGCGGACGTAGATCCGGGCATTGGCCAGACTCTGCCAGGCATGGGGATCGATTTCGCCGCGATCGGGATCCGCCACCCTGCGGGGTTCGACGCCTGCTGTCGCCGTCACCACTGGCCCCCTGTAGTCGGATGCCTCCGTGAGACGGTCTATCCAGCCCTCAAAGCCCAATCCATTGACGACCAACAGCCTGGCCCCGGCGATGGCCCGCGCGTCGGCCGGAGTCGGCCGATAGACGTGCGCGTCACTGTCGGGGCCGACGAGGGTAGTGACGCGCACCCGTTCACCGCCTACCTGCCGGACCATATCACCCAGGATGCTGAACGATGCGACAACGTCAATGGGGGCATCGGCGCCGACGGTCCCCGAACCTGACACGGCGATCAAACAAGCGGCGAAGACGGAAAACAGGATAGATCGCTTCGATGTCATAAGCTTACTCGTAGCTCGGTATTAAAATCATGCTTCCAGATGACGGCGTGGCCTGAGGCGCGTCATGATTACGCCGTCAGGTCCGAAAGACAGCGAAAACAGATAGAACGCGCCCGCCGTCAGGATGATGGCGGGGCCGGAAGGCAGACTGGCGTAATAGGACAACAATAAGCCCACGAACCCGCCCAGGAAGGCCGCAATCACACTGATGACCACCAGGGGCGTGACGTCGCGCGTCCAGAACCGGGCGGCAGCGGCGGGAAGTATCATGATGCCCACTGCCATCAGGGTCCCCAGTGCATGAAACCCGCCCACCAGATTGAGGACAGTCAGGACGAGAAAGCTGTAGTGGGCAACCGGACTCAAGGGACTGACCGAGCGGAGAAAGCCCGGGTCGAAACACTCCATCACCAATGGTCTGTAGATGATGGCAAGCCCGAAAAGGGTGACCGTGGCGATTCCCGAGACCAGGAATATGGCCGCATCGTTCAAGGCGAGTACCGTGCCGAACAGGATGTGCAACAGGTCGACATTGCTTCCGCGCGTCGAGACGATCACGACCCCGACGGCGAGGGAAATCAGATAGAAGGCGGCCAGGCTGGAATCCTCACGGGCCACGGTGGTTCGGGCCGCCATTCCGGAGAGCAAAGCCACAGCCACTCCCGCAATGACCCCGCCGAGTGTCATGGCGCCGAGCGACAGCCCTGCAACGAGGTACCCGAGCGCCGCACCGGGAAGGATTGCATGGGCCATGGCATCCCCGGCAAGACTCATCCGCCGCAAGGTCAGAAACACCCCGATGGGCGTCGCTCCCAGCGAAAGGGCGAGGCACCCGACCAGGGCCCGACGCATGAAGCCGAATTCAACGAACGGGGCGATGACGGCATCGTACATCACGCGCCCCTTACAGGAGGGTAGTGTTCAGTCCCGGAAATAAGTTGCCTGAATTCGGCCGAATGGTGAGGTGTTTTTGGGACAGGACAGTAGGTGGCCCTGGCGTTTATCTCCCACATACGGCCGCCTCTTCGTTAAAGGCCTCTGTAAGCCGGCGCGCTCGATCGAGATTCCCCTGAGAAAGGACGTCCTCCGTTGGACCGGCGGCGATCCGCTCGCGGGCCAGCAGCAGGGTCTCGGGGAAATCCGTCCGAACCTGATCCAGGTCGTGCAAGACGGCGACGACCGTCCGCGCCTCCCCGTGCCAGCGACGAATGAGTCCCTTTAGGTCACGTACTGTCGCCGAATCGATCGCCGTGAACGGCTCGTCGAGAAGAATCAGCCGCGCGTCCTGGAGGAGCAGGCGGGCGAACAGGGAACGTTGCATCTGCCCGCCGGAGAGGGTGCCGATGGAGCGTTTCTCGAAACCACCCAGACCCACGATATCCAGGACTTCGCCGACCTTCCGGTTGCCCTCACGTCCGAATCGACGGAAAGCCCCCGTCTTTCGCCACAATCCCATGGCCACCATGTCGAAGACCGAGATCGGAAAGCTCCGATCGATATCGGACTGTTGAGGGAGGTACGCGATGTCCGAGGCTTTGATCCCCGTCAACCTGATTTCGCCTTCAAGGGGCGCGAGGCTGCCCGCGGTCCCTTTAAGTAGAGTCGACTTTCCGGCGCCGTTCGGTCCCACCACGGCGACCAGGGCGCCAGCGCGGATGGCGTAATCGAGATGATGGACTGCGGGGTGGCGGTCGTATCCGAGGGTCAGGTTATCAAAATGCAGGATCGTACCGTCCGTTGGCGCACTCATAGCAGGGCCCATGCGACCGCGAACCACAACAGACCGGCGGCGACGCCGGCAAGCGCGAGGCGCGCTCCGATACCGGCCCGAAGGGGAGAGAATTGTGGATTCATTCGGATAGTCCTAATAACAATTCGCGCGGACAACGAGGCCAGGGCCCACCGCTTACATACCCATTGCTGGTTTAAGTGCAAACGACGTGTTAAGCAGCCACAGCGCGAAAACAACCAGAAGGGCGCCGCCAAACGCGCCCACGCCACCGGCCGCCAGCGTCCACAACGGCGACCTGTGAGCGACGACCTCACTCGCCCAGTCTCGCGCACGCGTCGCAATAACGGCCAGGACAACAACGGTGATCGCGGTACCTATGGACATGGCAAACACGGAAAGCGCCCCATGCCAGTGTAAATCCATCACGGCGGCGAGGACGAGCACCAACACTGCTCCGCTGCAAGGGCGCAGCCCAATGGCCAAAACCACGCCAGCCGCCGCATGCCGGCTGCCGGCAGTGTCAATCTCTGCAGCGCTGGGCAGATGCCGGCAGCCGCCATCCGCCCCGTGTACATGATCGGCATGGTCGTGGTGGACTTCGCCGGTTTCTCGGCGCAATTGGCGAATGCTTTCTGACAGGGCGCCTGCCGCGCGTACCAACAGGTAGAGTCCGACGATCGCAAGCAGCGTGAAACTGACTCGCGTAGCCCACAATGATGCCGTCTCCGTCTCCAACGGCAGCCAACCTGCCAGACCGATCGGGACGTAGACCAGCACCAGCGCCGTCACCCCCTGAAGGAGTCCGGCTGCGGCGCCCATGGCGACCCCGCGATTCAGCCGGCTTCGGTGGGTCAGCAGATAGGTCGTCAACACGACCTTCCCGTGCCCGGGCCCCGCGGCATGCAAGACACCGTAGAGAAAGCTCATCAGCACCAAAGCCCAGCCGACGTCATCCTTGCCGCGCAGCGTTCGCAATTCGGTTGTCAGCTGTACGAGAAAATCGCGTTGCTTATCCAGGACCCACGTCGCAGCCTGATCCCAGAGCGAAGATGCCTGCCCGGTGTCAGCGTGACTTTCACCGCTGGAGTACTCGGCCGCGATCGGCTCGCCGGGCAGCATCGTTGCCGCGTGGAGATCCGCCGAGAATGCGGCGGCACACAGCCATGCGAGAAAGACCACCTTGTCGTAACTCAATCGCATCAAATCGTCACCGTTTCAGAAAACCGAATGCCGAGGCCATCGCCGCCGCTTTCATTGATGCCGGTTGAGGCGGCATTTGGGCTGGCTTTTGCCACGGGCTTAGCAGTTCGTTGATAAAGTCGCTCTGCAGGCGAGGCCGAACCATTGTGGTCGAAGACAAGGCGCGCGACCGAGTCCCATCCTGCGATTCGGCGAGGGAGCACAACGCAGTATTTCGACCGCAAGGGCCGGCCGTAGCCCGGATGGACTTTTTCAACGGGCTGTTAGGTTTACGCCGGAGTCGAGGTTCTGGTGCAGTTCAACGGGCTGATCGCCCGCGGCCTGGCGTGATGTAGAGGCTGTCGATACAGGCCAGGTTGCGGCTGGTTTCATGACAGGCGGGTCGTCCTCTACGATTGAATGATGTTATGTTATAACATAACAATATAAACGAACGGAATACGTTGTCAAGCGCACGATTGAGAATTCAGCGAAAGAGATCGCTTTTGTATGCTCGTCAGTGTCGGCACCCGCCAGCCTGGAAGCTGGTTTAACAATAACCGTTAGGTAGGGGCGACCGGCCGTTGGCCCGAACCTTCAGCTGACAGCGCACCGCCGATGGTAGGTTTTTTAACCTGATTGTCGCAATTCCTGCGACATATCGGATTTATCTTGTCGCGGTCGAAATGATCGCGGCGGGCGAGTAGATGAAGGAATTCAACGAAGTGATATTGTGCGCGCTTCCGCATGACCGGCTGCGGGAGGAGTTGCGGAGGTACAACCGGGTGGAGGGCTGAGCGTTCGTCGCCGGCTCGCACGGCGGAGACCTTCAAACAGAATAGGGATTGAAACAGCTATGCGAAACAGACAAGACTCCGCCGGCTTTCAGTGCTGGCACCCGGACGGCACGCCCTTCTCCGATGCCGACTATCGCCGGGCGAACCTGCCCGTTCCGACCCCGGAACAGCTTGCCCATTGGGCCGAGACCGAGCGACTGATTGACGATATGAAAGCCAAGCACGACACTGACGAAGGCCCGCGGGTCGGACCGGACGAAGTCCACCTTCAGAACAAGGATTGAAACTATCATGGACGAACGAAACCCCGCTCCGGGAGGTTCAAGATTCACTGACCCGATCGTCGGCCGCGCCTGGCATGCCGGCGGCACGCCGTTTAGTGATGACGACTACAGGAGAGCAGGCTTGTATGTGCCCACCGCGGAACAACTGGCCGCGTGGGAAGCGGCGGATGCGGAACGTGTCTGCGCCCCGCGCCGAAACGAACCTGGTGAGGATCCTGGATCAGAATGAGGATGGAGACATCGCCTTAAACGCGCAGCGCGCCTTGAGCAGAAACGGGTATTGCCAGAGGCGCGACGCGATTTACAATGTGGGGACGGCGTACTATAGCGAGGGAACCGGCGAGAGCAATCCGGTGTAAAGGGTCTGCGAAGCGTGGTCCGTCTCGGACCCACAATGATGCCTGAAGGGGCGACCGGCCGGTCGCACTACTGCGCATCCACCAGCTTCCCATCCGTGAATATCAGCTTCAGGCCATCATAGGCGAGAATGGTTTTGGTGCCGAGTTCAATGCGCGTTCCGGGCTTGCCTTTGCGGTCGATTACTTCCTCGATGGACATATTCATCTCAAGTAGCACGGTTGCTTCCGAACCTGCCAGTTTCGCTTCGCTTGCGGCAAAGGCAATCTTGAAGAGGCGATCGACTTCGGCAATTGTATAATTGTCTCTATTGACTTTAAGGCGAACGGCATGCCGGGCGCCTGACAGCTTGTCGAGTTCTATATAGACCTCTTTCTCCCTTGCCTCGGCTTTTCGGATGACAGCTTTCGCGCCCCTTTCAATAACCCGCACGCTCCAACCGGAAAGTTCATCCCGAATAACTATATTCCGGACTTCTTCGGCGAAATCCTCGGCCGACTGGGATTGCGACTGGCGAAAACCACCTATTGTTGCGCGATACGAAACTTCGCCGTTCTCCAGGACATTTGCGGCATCGATGCCCCGAATCCCGTCGTTCACCTCTACAAAAGCGATCTTCAGCCAGAACGTCTTGCCTTTAAGCGCCGCAACATGACTCGCGACATCTGCCGGCTGCGCCTGTGCGAATTGAATCGAGGCAAACGTCATCGAGAGGAATACCAAGAGTGTACGCATCACTTCCTCCAATCTGCTTGGTTAACATCCGGCTAGCGACAGGCTGCACCTGAGTCCCGCTAGTGTCGTCCTCTTGAGCGACCTACCTAAGAACCCGTCTATTTCGACTTGCCGATTGCCGCTTCTATCGCCGAAGTTTGGACCTAAGGAATCTCCGTGATGTCCCATTCGTCGAATGACTGAGACGCATCATCCAGTAAGTTATCGTCCCCGTTTTCGCGCATACGACGAAAGGCGTCCTCCCATCCGCTTCGGGGCTTCGAAGTGGGACGAACAATCAAATGATCTCCGTGGTTTTCGAGCTCCACTTCGTCCGGAAATTGGCATTGTTCCAGGAACGACCCGGGTATAAGGATGCCGCGTGAATCTCCGATTTGTACGAGAGCGGTCTTCATCAGAGGCCTCCGTTTTTTTTCAGCCTGCAATATAACTACCTGATATAGTGCACGATGTCAACTCTTTCCTTCTCAATTCCATATCTGGGCGCCAAGGTGTTGGATCTGGGGAATTGATGGGAGCTCCAGTTCTCCCTGGCGACGACTGAAAATCCCGCGTCGCGACCGATCCGAACAGGTGTGACGCCTGGTTCGTGGCGCGGGAATTGCTGTTGTACGGGCGACCGGCCGGTCGCCCCTACGCCGAAATTGATCGCTTGCATACTATCGTGACGAGATTACGTGTTTCAAAACACCGAGATGATAGCGAACGCTTCTTTCTATCCTGGAAAACGTCGTCGTCAGTCGCTCCGATTGCGGAAATATGACTATTCTCGTAAAGGAGCTTACTTTATTACGGCTTGCACGTTCGGACGGGAGCTGCTTTTTGGCGAAGTGGTCGACGCTGAGACGCAGCTAAACGACTTGGGGCGGATCGCCGCCGAGGAATGGTTGAAGTCTGCACAAGTCCGCAGTGAAGTCCAATTGGACGCCTGGATTGTGATGCCCAACCATATTCACGGAATCGTCATGCTCAATGACGAACGAAAGGGGACAGAGCGGCCGGTCGCTCCTGGAGGGCCACACGCCAGGTCACTTGGCGCACTTATGGCAGGGTTCAAGTCTTCCGTAACCAAACGCATCAACTCGTTCCGCGGCACGCCGGGTGCGGCGGTCTGGCAGCGCAGTTACTACGACCACGTAATCAGGAATCAGTCTAGCTTAAATAGGATTCGGCAATACATCGGGGAAAACCCGGTCAGATGGCCGGAAGACCCGGAGAATCCTGTCGTAGCGGAATGTTGAAACCCATCGTTTTGTAGGGGCGACCGGCCGGTCGCCCTGCGTCTGATTTGACCTAATGACCCGGATGATCTCACGATTGCCTTTCGAATTCAAAGGGGAACGGGTTGAGTCCCGCCTCCCCCTTTTGTATATTCGTACCAGATCGGATCGCCGAGATCCTCCTCTCTGTAGGGGCGACCTGCGGGTCGCCTCTACGCCAGATTGGACCTCGGCACAACCTGACAGAGACGTAACTGAAATGACCGCATGACGAATGAGACGCAACCACAGCCCGAGATTCTGCTGACCGGCGCCACGGGTTGCATCGGCGGACGGCTGCTCGAGGCACTCGAGGCGAAGGGTCGACCGGTCCGTTGCATGACCCGCCGTCCTGCGGCGCTCAACGGGAAGGTCGGACCGCAGAGCAGCATTGCTCGCGGTGACTGCTTCGATCCGGCGTCGCTTGCGGCCGCATTTTCGGGCGTCGAAACCGCGTATTACCTGGTTCACTCGATGGGCGGAAGCGCCGATTTCGAATCCCGGGACCGTGACGCGGCTCGCAACTTCGGTGACGCGGCTCGCGCCGCCGGCGTGCGGCGCATCGTATACGTGGGTGGGCTCGGCGCCGCCGAGGGGCTCTCCAAACACCTGCGCAGTCGTCACGAGACAGGCGAGGTGTTGCGGGAGTCCGGCGTGCCCGTGATCGAGTTCCGCAGCGGGATCGTGCTTGGCGCCGGCAGCCTCTCGTTCGAACTGATCCGGGCCCTCGTGGAGCGCCTGCCTGTGATGGTCTGCCCCTCGTGGGTGCGTACGCCCACCCAACCGATCGCACTTGCCGACCTGATCGCGTATCTTGTTGCGGCACTTGGCCTTCCTCATGGAGAAAGCCGGCAGTTCGAAGTGGGCGGAGCAGACGTGGTCTCCTACCGCGAGATCATGCGGGAGTACGCCCGGCAGCGCGGTCTTCGGCGCCTGTTGATTCCCGTGCCGCTGCTGACACCCCGCCTTTCGAGCCTCTGGCTGGGGCTGACAACTCCGGTTTACGCGCGGGTCGGCCGCGAACTGGTCGACGGTCTTCGCACTGCCACCGTCGTAAACGACGCTGCTGCGCGGACCGCTTTTCCAATTACGCCGCTCGGATTGCGGGCGGCCATCTCACGGGCCGTAGAGGAAGAGGACGCGACGTTCGCCGTCACGCCGTGGTCGGAGACCCTGCTGACGGCCGGAATGGCCCTGCGCTGGGGCGGCGTACGTATCCGTGGCCGGATGATCCACTCGGCCGCTGTCGATCTCCCGGTCAAACCCGAGGCAGCTTTCGCCCCCATACGGCGCATTGGAGGGGTCCGGGGCTGGTACTTCGGTGACTGGATGTGGCGCCTGCGCGGTCTGGTCGATCTTCTCCTGGGCGGGGTTGGCATGAACCGCGGTCGGCGAGACCCGGAGAACCTGGCCGCGGGGGACGTCCTGGACTGTTGGCGGGTGGATGTCTGCGAGCCGAATGTTCGTCTCAGGCTTGCAGCAGAGATGAAGCTGCCAGGGCGAGGCTGGCTCGAATTCGACGTCACTTCGCGGAACGGAGGGGGATCCAGGGTGCGCCAGACCGCCGTTTTCGACCCGACGGGCTTATGGGGGCGCTTCTACTGGCACGCCCTGTATCCAATTCATGTTCTGTTGTTCGGTGGGCTTCTTCGAAGCATCGCACGACGAGCTGTCGGGACTGTGCCTTAATCAACAGGAGGACGCCATGCGCTTCGATGTCGAAGCGCAATTGAACGCGGCAGCACGCTGCGTGTCGTCGCTGGAGCGCGATGGAAGATCAGCTCACTCGGTCGCGGTTGTCCGCAGCTACCCCACGACGGTCGCGGACTTGTGGGAAGCTGTGACAAACGGTCGGCGGATTTCGCGCTGGTTTCTCCCGATCTGCGGCGAACTGGAACTGAACGGCCGTTTTCAACTGGAGGGCAACGCGGGCGGGGTGATTAATGCGTGCCGGCGACCATCTTATTTCGAGGTCACCTGGGAATTCGGCGGGGACGTCAGCTGGGTGGAGGCGGGTATCTCAGAGGATCATGCCGGACATGCGCGGCTTACTCTCACCCACACGGCCTACCATTCGCAACACTGGGACGAATATGGACCCGGCGCGGCCGGTGTAGGGTGGGAAATGGGTCTCATGGGACTATCCATCCATGTCAGCCAACCGGAAGAGCCATTGCTGGACGAAGCCGGGTTCACCGTTTCTCCTGAAGGCAGGGCGTATATTGCAGGCAGCAGCAGGGGATGGGAAAAGGCTGCCGTTGCGGCCGGCACAGACCCCATCGCCGCACGCGCGGCGGCAAGGCGCACGACCGCCTTCTATACCGGCGATTCGGGCTGAAACCCGCGTCTGGTCGAAATTCGCGATCGAGCTGGGGCTGCGGCGATGTCAAACCAGTCCGCTCTCTTACCAGACAATTGTTCTCACCGGAAGGAGGTCCACTTTGGACATCGAACTCGTCTACTGCGCCAGGTGAGGCTACGAGGACCAGGCCGTCAGTTTGACGCGCCACGTGCTGGAAAAATACAAGACGGATATCTCGCGTTTCACGCTGGTTCCCTCGGGAAGGGGAAGATTTGAGATCGCTGCTGATGGGGAGACGGTCTTCTCAAAGCTGAAGGAGGGTCGGTTTCCTGAAAACGACGAAATTGAGTCCCGACTCGCCGAAATAACAGGAAGCAGCGGTTCCGGTTCGGAATCCTGCTGTGTGGAAGAAGAACCTGGCAGAGGCAAGATCATGGGGTTCCGTTCCCTCATCGCGACGCTGTTCCGGAAGAACAGCAAAAAACGCAATCAGCGATCAGCAGTCTGCTAAAGGCGGGAAGACGTAAGCCGGGAGACGGTAGAGATTATATGCCTTGTAAGGTTTCTCCTCCTGCCGTAGGCGATGAGAAATAGAATAACGGGCAAGGTTTTCTTCTGCCGTCTCACGTCTCGCGTCTACCCGATTTTCTCACCTCTCCCTTTTTCCCACAAGTAACTTCAATGCTCGTGGTATTGTGTCCAGTTTGGAAATTGGCTATTATTTGGTGTATGGGAGGCGTTGTGGCGGCGGCACAGAAGAGATGTGCGGATTTCAGATCAAGGGAGGCTGCCATGGTGTATCGTATCTGCCGTGCGCTGACGTGTGTGTTCTCACTTGCCGGATGTTATACGCAGATTCGGCCGCCAGAATACGAAACGGAAGGACCGGTCGGTTACGCTTCGCCCGCGGATATCGACACTGTTGTCGTATACAGACAGTATGTGTATAACAGTTTCGATTCGTACGGATGGGGTGTGGCGCGGTATTACGAACCCTATTTCCCGGCATATCCGTCGTGGGCGAGACGCGGTTTCCGATGGAGACATGCCTACTGGACGGCAGCATACGGACCCTGGTGGAGGGGGTGGATGCGGCGGGTTCTTGCGCGCGGACGATTGCCCGCTCCCACGTACAGATATCGTCCGGTCGACGCAGATCCGATCGACCTTCACGAACCACGCCTGCGCATCAGATACACCGGATTACGGGGTGGGGAGCACGCGCCCGCCGGTACCGTCCGGAAGGGCAGGATAAAAAAGACGACGCGGAGGCGACAAGCGCCCGCGGCAAGCGCCATCCGAACCGATTCGAAGACTGAACGATCGGGCAGCACATCGAGGACCGCCTCGAAACCACGTGATTCGGACGGCGGTCAGTCGTCTAAACCCAAAGAAGAGAAGAAACAGGAGGAAAAGCGCGAGGAGAAACGCGAGGGTCAGCGTCGCAGAGGGGGAATGCGATGAGGCGAGTGCTTCATATGGTTCCGATTGTGGCGATATGCGCCTGGACAGCAGCGCTCAACGCGCAGGAGGTTGCGCTGGACGGGTTTTCCGGAATCGGCGCGCGCGCGATGGGGATGGGGGGCGCTTACGTCACGGTATCGGATGACTTCTCCGGTCTCTTCTGGAACCCGGCAGGCTTGGCACGGGCCCGGCGCGGGTCCATCTCGTGGGGGATGTCCCATGACCGCTATCGGAATGAGTCGCATTTCTTCAGCCAGGCTTCGGCGTTTAAGCTGAACAGCACACGCTTTGCTACTGGAGGGATCGTCTACCCCATACCGGTCTACCGGGGAAGCCTTGTAGTTGCGGGGGGATTCGGTCGCGTCCGGCACTTCGACGGCGGATTGCGGATCGACGCGTACGATGAAGTCGACGAATTCGACAAGTCGGGATTCTCGGAAGACAGAGGCACCTTCGGCGCCTGGACAATGGGCGCCGCTATCGATCTGGCGCCGCGCCTGTCAGCGGGTATTTCGCTTTACAAATGGCGTGGAACCAACCGATTCATGCAGGAACTCACGCTTGAAGACGTTCGACAGGTCCACGTGGATACGGTAAGTATCTACCAGCGTTTCGAATCCGACGACAGCTTTTCCTCGTTGGGCGTTCAGGGCGGCATCCATTACTGGCATCCGTCCAATTTCCGCCTTGGCTTTACGGTCTCAGCGGCTACACCCATACGGGTGTCGGCCGAACTGGTCGATGAATTCGAAGATACGTTCGACGACCGGAAGGATACTTATCCTCGCGACAACTACGCTGACAGATATGAGATACGGCAGCCGGTTTCGCTGGGATTCGGTCTGGGATGGTCCTCGAAGGGATTGACGTTGAGCGGCGACGTGCACTACGGGGATTTACAGGAAGCGACCTACAACGTACTGGCCCGGAACAACACGCCGTACGTCGACGACTTTCGACAGCAGTACCGAAGTGCGGTGCGGGTCCATCTGGGCGGTGAATACGCCATTCCCGGCAGGGGTGTTGCACTAAGGGCCGGATACTATCGCGATCCCGTTCGATACGTGGGCGGCGGCCCCGTACCGGAGGTGCGGATCGAGACGGACCGCGACGCGTGGACGCTCGGGATCGGCGCTGAGCTGGACCGGTATTTCGCGCTGGACTTGGCCGCCGTGGTTGGCGGGTATAAACAGACGGAAGGCAATCGCGAAGACAGGGTACGTACCATACGCGCGCTGGTTTCCATGCGCGTGAATTTCGACGCGGAGGCCGATTGGTAGCGCGGACGCCCGAGACATCCGGATAAGTTACAACAAAAGCCGCCGGTAGCAGGGAGCCGGCGGCTTTTACTGTTCAACGAAAGAAACGTAACTGCGTTGCCAACTCGGAGCTACGAATTGGCGGCCTCACGTATATTCGCGCGGGTACCGGCGATATCGAAACAGGCGTACTGATTCTCCAGCATGATGCGGGTCGCAACGTCGATCGCCTGTTTCTCCGTCATATATCCGTCCTCGATCTCCGCCTCAAGCGTGCGGCAGATTTCATTTCGCGCCTGAATGGAATACGCGAGCGCACCGGTCGGCCATCCGGTGTCGCCCCCGAACGCGAACAGTTTATTGGCGGGGACGGCATGCAGAAAACGTCGCAGGAAGTCCCTGGAACTGTATGGATCGATGCTCCACGCCCAGCAGAGATCGACCCAGATATTGCGGTAGTGCTTCGCCAGCGCAACGAGTTCATGGTTATACGGATAGGCGATGTGCATCAGGACAAAACGCGCGTCCGGATATCGTGCGAACAGCGCGCACATATTCCCCGCGGCGATCCGGCTCACCGGCATGCGGTCGTTCCCCGCGTAGTATCCGGTGTGGATTTTGAACGGCAGGTTGTGTTCAATAGAGAGTTCCACGCCTCTCGCCCAGCACCAGTCCCCGAGGCAGAGACGCGTCTGGACCGGGGCTTCTTCGTCCGGTCCCTTCAGTAACTTATCGAGCGCAGTTGCCGCCTCCGAGTCGTCCCGTTCCGTCCAGTTCAATGTGCGGTTGTACGCGTGCTGAGCCTTCACCGCGATCGCGCATCCGGCGTACTTGGAAAAGATGCCCGCCATCGCCTGCCGGAGGGAGTCGAGCCCAGTCACCTCGACGTTCGTCTCAGCGCAAATCTGCTCCGGATCGATCTGTCCGTTGCAGAACCCTGCCCAGGAGAGGTCGTAGAGGAAAAAATCGAGGCCGGAAGCGTCGGGGAGGCAGGCCCACTGGAAATCGTCCGTCTGGACGTGATCCAGTCCTGCCTTATCGCGCAGCATGCGAAGGCGTTCGCCGGGCTGCCGCAGTGCGCCGATCCTTTCCTGGGCGTCCGTGAGCGCATCCGAGGTCAGGACGTCGATGTCGTACACATGCCTGGCAATCAGCCGAACCGCCTCACCGTATCCGGTAAACTGCGTCGCTTCCCAGGCTTCGCGGATCCCATTGAATCGCCCGGCGACGTCGGCGTCCGATGCGTCCATCAACCGCTTCATGGCGGCTGGAGGTGCGCCGGCCGTGTGCAAATCGGCCGGGACGTAGTTTCCGAACAGGTCCTGCAGGATGTCCGGGCCGTTGTTCAGCCACTCCGATTCCTTCCGCAGATGCTCGTGGGAGTCGACCAGCGCGGTTTCCTCGATATGTCGTTTCAGGTCCGTGGTCATTCGTCCGTCCCCGCGTATGGACGCTACCGCCCTGTCCAGGGTGGGAAGAGGTCGTGTTCCATGCCCAGAAGATTCAGGATCCGCCCCGCGATAAAATCCGCCAGGTCCTCAAAGGTCTCGGGCTTCTGGTAAAACGCCGGCATGGCCGGCAGGATGGCGGCGCCGGCCTCGGCGGCGGCGGTCATGTTACGAAGGTGAATCAGGCTCATCGGCGTTTCCCGGGGGACCAGTATCAGTGGACGCCGTTCCTTGAGCGTGACGTCCGCCGCCCGCTCGATCAGGTTTCCCGACGCGCCGTGAGCGATGTTCGACAGGTACTTCATGGAACACGGTACGACGACCATGCCGCGCAGGTCTACGGATCCGCTGGCAACCGGGGCCGCCATATTGCCGATCTGGTGGACGATCACGCGTCCGTTCGCAATTCCGGCGCCGTACCTGTCCGCAAGGAAATTCTCAAGCTCAGTCTGCTTTCCCTCGAAGCCCGCTTCCTCTCTAAGCAGCATCCAGCCGAATCCGGAGACGATGAGATGAACCTCATCTCCGTTCATCAGCAGCGCGCGCAGGGTGCGCAGCGCATAGATCGCCCCGCTGGCGCCGGTTATCGCAACCGTTGTCCGGTTCACCGCCACAACACGTCTCCCAGAGTAAAGACGAAAAAGACGGCGCTGATCGCGGCATTCACGTTCATGAACGCCACGCTCAGTCTTGAAAAGTCGTCCGGCTTCACGAGCCGGTGCTCGTACACCATCAACCCCGCCACGACGACGAGTCCTGCCGCGTAGATGACTCCCAGCCCGAAACGCACCCCCACCGCGACCATCAGAAGAAATGAAATCGCGTGCAGGGCCCGGGCGATGGCGAGCCCCCGGAGCACGCCGAAACGTTGCGGAATCGAACGAACCCCATGGCCGCGGTCAAACTCGACGTCCTGGCAGGCGTAGATGATATCGAATCCCGACACCCATGCCAATACGGCGCCTCCCAGAAGCAGGATCTCCGCGTCCAGGCTTCCGGCAATCGCGATCCAGGCGCCGATCGGCGCAACCGACAATGCGAGGCCGAGAAAGAACTGCGTGGCCCACGTGAACCGTTTGGTATAGGAATAGAAGAAGACAATGCCCAGGGCCACGGGCGATAGCGCGAAACACAGGGGATTCAGCCTCCAGGCCGCCAGTATAAGCGCCGCGGAGGAAATCGCGACCAGCACGCGCACGGCGCCTGGAGAGATCCGGCGCAGAGGCAGTTCGCGCGCCGCGGTTCTGGGATTCGCCGCGTCCATCTCCCGGTCCACCAGCCGGTTGAACCCCATCGCGGCGCTCCTGGCCCCCACCATCGCCACGGCGATCCAGAACACCTGGACCGGGCGGACTTCCGCTTGCAGCGCCGCCAGCGCGGCGCCGCTGAACGCAAACGGAAGGGCGAAGACGCTGTGCGAAAACTTGATCATCCGCCCGTAGGTTACAATCCGTTCAACGAGCATGGTTGGATCCCGGCGGTCCGTTGATAAAGCAGCTCTTTTGGCACGGCCTCACGGCCGCTTCAGACAGAATTTCTAGCCGGTTCCGAGCGCGGCTTGCACGACGTCGTCGATTCGCGCAATCTCGTCGTCCGTCAACACCACGCCTGCCGCGTTCACGTTGTCCTCCAGGTGCCGCATCGCCGTTACGCCGGCGATGACGGACGGCACCTGCTCTCTGGCCAGCAGCCAGGCGATGGCGAGCTGGGCCAGAGAAATCCCCTTCGCTTCAGCAACCGCGAGCAGCCCTTCGACGGCCTCCAGGTAGGGTTCCGTCAAGAATTCGGCCTCGTCGCCGTCGTCTATGATCCGACCGCTGGCGTCTTCCAGACTTCCCTTGCGGTACCGGCCGGTGAGCAGGCCGCTCGCGAGCGGATAATAGGGAATCACGCCCACTTCGGCCCTGGCAGCCGCCTTCAGCAAATCAGCCGCGCGGCCGCCGTCCTCGGCCGCGACCGCATCCTGCTGTACGAGATTGTACCGGTTCTGCACGGCCACGATCCGGCGGGAGACGTCCTTGCCCACCCTTTCCAGCGCCGCTACCACGTTGGCCATCTGTTTCGCCGAATGATTGGAAACCGCCAGGTAACGCACCTTTCCCTGCGTGACCAGATCGTCGAACGCACCCCAGGTTTCCTCGATGGGCACCCGGTAGTTTCCTTCTTCGTCGGTGCCGTTCTGGTGCAGGTAGAGCAGGTCGATATAGTCGGTCCGCATCCGCTCCAGACACTTGTCCACGCCGAAGTGGATGTACGTCCGGGAGGCGCCGAGCTGGTTTGGCGTAAAATCGGCCTCCATGGCGTGCTCTGCGCGCACCGGGTTGTGAATCTTGGTTGCCATGACCACCTGCTCCCTGACCGCCCGTGGACGCGAGGCGAAGTAGCGCCCCAGCAGGCGTTCGGAATTTCCCGATGCCAGGTTGTAGGAACATGCCGTATCCCAGTGAAAGACCCCCAGTTCCAGGGCGCGGTCCAGGACCTTGAACCCCTCGTGGTCACCGATGCGGGATCCATCGTACACGGGGTCGCCCCATTTCCACATGCCAAGCCCTACGACCGATACGAACAGACCGGAGTTCCCAACCCGCCGGCACGGCATGCCTCTGAATTCTTCTGCCATCTTTCAGACCTCCAATGATTGATGATGTTGCGAATTTTACACCAAAACACACCTGCAAAACCGGAACTATGGGGATCAGGGGTCCGCGGACGTGAATACCGGGGCCCCGATTTCAGTGTCCGAGGGACCGATTTCGGAGGGGTGGATCCTGTCTCACTAGCCTCTTCCGACATTCGGATGCTGACGATGCCAATCCGTCGCCTGCTCGTATGCCATGCCAGCGGCCAGAACGGTCGCTTCGTCGTAGAGGTTCCCGATCAGCGTCAATCCCCGTGGCATCCCTTCCACGAAACCGCACTTCAGCGTCAGGGCCGGATGGCCCGTGAGATTGGTAACGGTCAGGCTCGCCCCGCCTCTTCCGGGCGCCAGAAGCACGTCCCAATTCGCCATCAGTTCCTCCATGTCGCGAATCATCAGGGAACGCACCTGCTGCGCGCGCAGATATTCAACGGCGGGCACCATGCGATAGCTGCGAAGTACCGTGGGCCAGGAACTCTTGTCCGCATCGATCATGGAATCCAGCTCGCCCGCCCGCGTCGCACTGTCGAACGCGGCCGCCGCTTCCACGCAAAGCATCATCGAGACCGCGCCGTGCGGACATTCCGGCAGCGTCACCGGTTCGACCCGCGATCCCAGACCCTCGAACGTCCGAATCGCGGCCTCGTAGACAACACGGTCTGCGGCATCATCGATGGCATCGAATTCAGGCTGGATCAATCCGATTCGCAGTGCGGTTACATCCGGGGCTGCGGGCCAGTTGAACGGCGCGTCCACCACGGATCGGTCTCTCCCGTCCGGTCCGTGAATCGCGCTGAACACGGCCGCGCAATCTTCAACGCCGCGGCACATGGGGCCGAGTTTGTCCATGGTCCAGGCAAGGGCCATCGCGCCGTATCGGCTCACGCGGCCGTATGTGGGCCGCAGCCCCGTCACCCCGCAGGTGTGGCTCGGCGAGACGATCGAACCCTGTGTCTCCGAACCGATGCTGAAGCCGACAAGGCCCGCGGCGGTCGCGGCGCCCGGTCCGGCCGACGACCCGCTTGAGTCTGTTTGGATATCCCATGGGTTCCGGGTCATACCTCCAAACCAGTGCGGCCCCATCGCAAGAGCCCCGGTCGAGAGCTTGGCTGCGAGAACCGCGCCGGCATCCCGAAGCCGTTCCACAACGGCCGCGTCGGTTTCGCCGGTTTGTCTTTTGAACGGAGTGGCGCCCCACGTGGTCCTGATTCCCTTTGTGGCCAGCAGGTCCTTGGCGCCCCAGGGGACCCCGTGCAGCGGCCCCCGGTAATCACCGGCCATGATCTCCGCCTCGGCCGTCTTCGCCTGCGCCAGTGCCACGTCTTCGGTCAACGAAACCACGCAGTGCAACGCTTCGCCGAACGCGTCGAGTCGATTCAGATAAAGCCTGGTAAGTTCAACGGGAGAAACCTCGCGGGATTCCACCAGACGGGCCAGCGCGCCCACCGGCAGAAACGCCAGGTCATCATCGGATGCCGGTCGCTCGACCGCGGAAGCGGTCAAACGGAACGCCCGTTGTTTTCCGGACGGCGGCGCCTCAACGCCGGGCAGGAAGACAGACGACGGGCTCACGTCGTAGCCCACGTCCACCTCGCGAAGTTCCCTGTAACGGAGGCGGTATTGCTCCACGTCCCGCCTCATTTCCCCGCGCTGTACTTCTGTAAAGCGGATTCCGCTCAACTGCTCCGCGCCCGCGACCCGGGCGTCTGCGACAGCTGCCTCCGCCTCCGCGATGCCGTTCAGCGATACATACCGGATCTCCGTATCGATATCCGGGCTGCATCCCTCGCCGATATGCCCGTGTGTATAGACCAGACGCGGTACGTCCACACGGTTGTGTCCCGTCTGCCTTTCGAGGGCCGGCAGCCAGTTGGATGCGTCCGGTTCGTCCGCCGATATCCTATAGCCCGAAAACGTCTCCCCGCCGTCCCGCGACGTAAACAGCGCGATCTCGTTGCTGGAATCCGCCCAGCCGCCTCCCCGCCGACAGACCGGGCCCGCCGCGTAGATGACGCCGTCGTCCGCGATGCTGAGCGCGCACACGTCCGACATCTCGCATTCGCCGAACAGCCGCTCCGAGTGGGGCATCAGAGAGACCACCTGCCAGTCGTCCTTTCTTCTGGTGTAAACGAACGTCTCCGCCGCGCCGTTCTCCCTGCGATTCAGCGTAAAGCAGGGCGTTCCCGTGCCGCCGGTTACGACGTTACCCATGCGGACGTCGAGACCTTCATTGAATTCGATAACGCAGGTTGAAGCCGGGGTTGTGGGGAGGTCGAGCGCGCGTCCGTCGACAGTCTGCCAGCTCTCGCCTCTGTCGGGGGAAAGCATCAGCCCGAACCCCCTGCCGCGCGTGTCGCCGTAATCGGCATCGGTGGCCCGTACGATATGATACGCCAGATACAGGGTTCCGCGCCGGTCGATGTGAAGCGCGTTTTCGAATTGCGTATATGCGGGCGGTCCTTCGGGGTCCACGAGCTTGACGGGGTCCGTCCAAGCGCCGCCCTTCTTCCTCTTCTGATACACCAGCGACCATGGCCGCTCCGCGGCGTACGATCCGCGGTAACACGCGTGCAACGTATCGTCCGCGTCGCAGACCATGCTCGGATAGGTCGCCGTGGTCCCTCCGAACGAGGGTTGCTCCATCCACGACGTCGCGGTATTGGGGAGCTTGCTCACCACGTGACGGATTGGATTGTGATGGGGTCCGAATGCCAGGTGCAAATAGCCACGCGAATCCATTGTAAACGCCGCTCCGGCGTGGTTGTCGTCCCCGGTACCCACGTAGACCGGCACTCCCCAGCGCCTGGTCTTGTGATGGTAGGTCCGCACGTAGATCTTGCAGATCTGGTCCAGCCACGCCACGTGTGTCTTACCCGCGTGGGTCAGGATCTTGTTGCTCATCGTATACGCGGTTCCCCGCGTCGATCCCTTAACAGAAAGCACCTTGTGTTTCATCACTCTCTTCCGTATCTCGCGCGGGCTGCAACAACCCGTGTTACCCATCCGCCAGGATTCTTGCAACCCATCCCGACGAAGCGTCGCAATAGAGGAAACCGCCATCGTAACCGGAGAGCCCATGGGGCTCCGGATCTGACGGCGGGACATGGATGCAATCCAGTTGATCGCCCGTGAGCGGATCGAGTTTTACGATCAACCGATCGGAAGTGTGTACTATCCACACCCCGTTCTCAACGCGAACAACGCCGTGTGCGCGTCCGTACGGAAGGGGAAACACGCGTTGAATCGTCCAGTCCGATATTCGCACCTGAGTCAGCGTCTGGTCTTTCAACGTGGTCAGCCACAACGTTCCGGTCTCGTACGGATCGTATTCCAGCCCGTGCGTGCCGCCGCCGCCCGGCAGCGGCCATCGCCCCTTTGTGATTCCGGACGCTGGATCCACACGCAGGATTTCGCCCGAATCCGCGTCCGTGTCACGGGGTGTTCTCCACTTCTCCGCCGAACCGTTGGCCGCCAGCCAAAGCGCTCCTTCACCCCAGGCCATCCCGCTGGTGTTGGACGACTCGGTCTGCACTTCCGTCCGCAGCCGCAGCATTCCGTACTCGTCCGCATCCGAGACGTCCAGCAGCGCGGCCCGGTCCGTTACCTGATCGACCACCCATATGCCGTCGCCGGTTGCCTGCACTCCATTGGGCATCCCGTACGGCGCCCTGAACCAGCGTTCGATTTTCGCATCCATGTCAGAAGCTTTCAGGTGGTGGGTCGTGAGTCGTCGTTCAATCGGAGGTTCAGGAACTGCGGCTGGTGGCGACTTCCGTCAGGCGACACGACGGCCCGCGACCTCAAACAGACGGTACTCCACCCAATCGTGTTCGCAGCAGGGCCCCCTGGCGAACCAGGCTCTGCCATTTGACGGCTCCAGAACAATGCCGCAAATCGTCTGCCCGCAACCGTCCACGCTGTGCCTGCAGATCGAAACGGGGCTGTTCACGTGATCGCCGAGCGCCGACTTGATCGTCTCGGCATCCGGATCGGCAGACCTGTTCAGAAGCCGCGTTGCCCGGCCCCAGCGCGCGAGGCTCTGGCCCCGCTGATCGTTCGCGCGGCGCTCCAGCGGAATAAGGCGGTCCGCCAGATAATGGTTCGAGTGCGCCATCGGTCCGTCGAACGGGCTGGTGGCCTCGTAGTCGGCGGCCGTGGTTTCCAGGTTGTAGATCTCCCCGTGCCGGTCGCACAGAACATAGTTCATGCCGGACGCCCGGCGAGAGGAGACCGCGGCGTCTATTGCGTCTCCGATTTGAGCCGTGGCGAGAATGCGCCTGATCACGAACGGGTAGGGAACGCCAGGTCCGGCGTCGCCGGGGACGAGGTTGTTGATGACAACGCCGATGCCCTCGCTGTTCAGACCCGCGCTCCCGAGCATTCCCGCCGTCGTGTACATGAGCGCGTCCGGTCCTGCACCGGTGATTTGCAGCAATACTGCCGCAGGCTGGAAGATCTCCACCAGGTCGTAATTCTGGCCGATGGCGGCACGTGCGCCGCCTTCCATATCAGGGACCATGAACGTCGTACATCCCGCCCCGATAAAGTTCGGGGAGAGATAGTCGAAAATGTCCAGGAAGCCGTTGAGCGCCATGATCTCCTCAATAGGCACACCCGCGCCATCGGCAATTCCTCCGGCCTCTTCCACCAGGTCCGGAGCATAGGCTTCCGCGGGCTTCGCGTAGGTCCCGGCGATTTCAAGTACCCGCGTCCTGCTCAATACAGGTACGCCATGATTCCGGCTCGTACGCTCCAGGTAGTCAAAATAGACCGGAATCAACGCGCGAATTTCTTCACGGAACGCCTCTCCGTGCGCCCTGCCGCGATTCAGGGGCGATCCCGAAACCTCAAGGAGCGGAAATCCGTCGCTCATTTTCACTCTCCTTCATCGTGGGTACGGCGGCAAGCCCACCCGGAGCGGGGTTACGACTCACCGCCTGGCGTTTCATCGCTTTCCTCGGCGTCGCGCGCCTGCAATTTCCTGGCCGTCTTCGGCGACCCGATGTAGAGGGCGTTGTATGCCGCCTCCGAACTCGTGAAAGGGCCCTCGTGCCCGGTGCCGTGCCACTGCAGGTTCGTGAACATCGGATTGGTCAGGCCCGTTTCCTGTTCCCGTTTTTCGATCCAGGCGTCCATGCGGTCTCGCAGCATCCGTGCGACGCCGGGTTCCGTGTCAGCAAGGTTGTCGTTCTCGTCGGGATCCGCTACCAGGTTGTAGAGCTCCACCTCGGGCTTTCCGTGGAAATCGGGCTCCAGCGCCACAATCAGCTTCCACTCGGGCGTGCGCCATCCGTGCTTGCGCATCCACGTGGCCTCCGTGATATAAAACTCCGCCCGGTTCGAAGCCCGCTGTCCACGAATCAGCGGCAGGAGGCTATCCCCGTCGAATTCGATCTCTGAGCGCACATCCAGAAGTTCCAACAGGGTCGGCGCGAGATCCGCATGGCTCGTATAGCCGTTCACGCGCAGTCCTTCGGGTAGCACGCCAGGGAGACGAAGGATCAGCGGAACGTGCAGGGTGCAGTCGTACATCCCGTGATGATCGAAATAACAATCGTGATCGGCCAGCGTCTCTCCGTGATCGCCGTTGAATACGACCAGGGTATCTTCGGCCAGACCCAGTTCTTCCAATCGGGTGAGGATGCGCTGGATGCAGGCGTCCATATAGGCGACCTCGCCGTCGTACTGTGCGATCACGTAGTCCGCATCGGTGATGCCGGGCGGCATCCAGCTGAGATGAAAGTCCCGAAACGGCTTGAAATTCCGCACCGGTTCCATCGACGTTTTGGCTTGATCGCACGGGTCGCCGCTGTAAAACATCGTATCGTACGGCGAGGGCGGCAGGTAAGGCGCATGAGGGTCCATATGACGCAGAAACAGGAAGAAGGGCCGGTCGGCGGCGGCGAGCCGCTCCAGTTCCGGAATGGTAACGTCGTTCAGCCACTCGGCCTTGCGAAGGGGCCGTTGCTCCCATGAGCCCCAGGCCTCGTAGTCGAGATACCGGTCGAACCCCCGTGAGCTGGGATTGCCCGTGAAGCCGACGCAAGTCGTATCGTATCCGGCACCGCGCAGAATCTCGGGGAGACTCCTCACTTCGGGCCTTAGTCCGCCCTGGTGGCGCAGCGCCACGACCTGCGTGGAAAAACAATCCATGCCGGTCAGCATCGACGCATAGGCGGAGGTGGTCGGGATATGCGGGCTGTAGTTTTTCTCGAATAACACCCCCTGCGTGGCCAGCCGGTCCGCGTAGGGGGTCGTCAACCGTCCGTATCCGTAACAGCTCATGTGGGCGGCCCAGAGGCTGTCCACACCGAAAAACAACAGGTTCCGTTTTGGCATGGTTGATGGACCCTTCTCGTCCGGCGAACAGGCGGCGGTACCGACAGGGAAATCACCGGACCCCGTCACCGGTTTCGGAATCAGTCCTGCATCAGCGGGAGTTGCACAGGCTGTCCGGTTTCGTAACACTGCAAGGCCGCAAACGCGATCTCGTGCGTGACAATTGCATCGTCCAGGTTGCAGTGCGATTCCGTGCCGGTCTGAATGCATTCCACGAAGTGATCCATCTGTCCCTGGAACGGGTGGTGGGTCACGTCCGCGCTATCGGGCAGGATGGCCGGGATTTCCACCCAGCTGTTCTGTCCGGGATACTTGTGCGACCAGACCTTGTTGTCCTTAACGGTTCCCTTGTTTCCGAAGATCTCCACGGGGAACGTGTACGGCATGATGCACCCGTAGTTCACGGAGACCTTTCCGACGGCTCCATTGGAAAACTTCACCAGGGCGACTTCCAGGTCGTCGTACTCCAGGGGAAGGCCGTCCACCCACTTGTTGGCCAGGTAGTCGAACTCTTTCTTGAGACCCTTCCGGTAACCGCCCGAATAGGCGAACACCTCCACGGGTTTCGCCGCTTCGAACTCGCCCTGTGCGGCGAACCAGCGAAGGGAGTCGATGGCGTGACAGCCGCCCGTGAGAAACGCGCTCACGCCCGTGCTCGTCTTCCTGGCCTCGTCCCAGCCCGTCCACCAGCTTGCGATATCGTGCTGATAGTCGGCTTCCACGTAGAAGACGTCTCCGAGGGCGTCGTCGGCGACCATGGCTTTGATGGTTTCGAACAGCGGATTCCATCGCAGCACGAAGCTCACCACCGTACGAACGCCCGCCTCGTTCACCGCCGTGCGCATGGACCTGATCTCGTCCAGGGTGTTGGCGATGGGCTTCTCGATGACGACGTGTTTCCCGCCCTCCGCCGCGGCGATGGTATTCTCGGCGTGAAAGCGCTGCGGCGTGCAGACGCACACGATGTCAACACCGTCGTGTGAAAGGGCTTGCTCATAGTTGTCGTACAGCCCGATGCCCTCCAGTCCGGCCTCTTCGGCACGCGTCCGGGCGCTCGACAGTTTCCGGCTGGATACAGCCACGACTTCGGTATGCGGGTTGTTGGTGAAGGCCATGATGTGCTGGGTGGAAACCCAGCCCGCGCCGTGTACCAAAACCCCCAGTTTTTCGGCCATCTCAAACCTCCTTGGCGTGTTTTCGGGCGGCGGGCGGCCGCGCGTCTGCTTGGATGCGCCCCCGACCCGGTAGTGCAACTACAACCGTGACTGATCGAAGAGCGGCACGTGCGACAGGGCCGCTTCGCCAACTTCCAGTGAGCCTCCCGTCACCGGTTTGTTTTTCCTGATGTAATTCATGAGCAGGTCGTGATATTCCTCTGCGACGTCGGGATGATCTGCCGCCACGTTATGCAGTTCATCGGGATCGGACACCAGATCGTAGAGCTCGGGCGGCGCCAGCGGTTGCGCGTTTCCACCCTCCGACGTGGGATTGTTCTTCACCCAGGGTGTCTGGTAGTTCCATTTCCTGCTGCGAACGCTGGCGTAGTTGCCGAATGCGGTAACCACGTGCTCCCTCCCGCCTACAGTGTCTCCCGAGTCGTACCTCCGGAGATCCTCGCCCAGACATCGATCCGGGGTATCGATCCCCATCAGTCCCAGAAGGGTGGGCATCAGGTCCTGGTGTTGCACAAAGGCATCCACGATCCGTCCGCCAATGGCGTCCACGTCCGGATGCCGGATGATCAGAGGCACCTGCGTGCATTGCCAGCGCAGCCGGCTGGGGCCTTTATGGAGTTGACCCTGTTCTCCCATCATCGTGCCGTGATCGGAAAGGAAGACGACGATGGAATTCTCCAGCAGTCCGAATTCTTCCGCGGTTTCCATCAGCCGGCCGAACCACCGGTCGATCAACGCGCACAGGCCCCGGTAGTGCGCCCGCACCCGGTGAACCTGGTTGTCGCTCATCCCGTCCGTACTGGCCGGCGGAAAAATCCACTCCACGCCGTCGTGGTCGTCCCCCTCGTAATACTGCTCCACCAGTTCGGGCGGGGCAAACCACGGTTCGTGCGGGAAAAAGCACTCCAGCCAGAGCATGAACGGCTGCTGGCGGGCATTTTCCCTGAGGAATTCGATGCCCTTCCGAATCACCCGCACGCTGCACCAGTCGGTATCGTCTTTCCAGTCCCGGCTGTTCATCAGAAACTGCGTCAGCACGGGCGATCCGCGGCCGGTGGGATCGAACCTCTCAACCGGAGCGGCACCCCGGGGCCCGGCCACAACGTAGTCCATTTCCTGTCCGCGTTCCCAGTTGAACTGGACGAATCCCCTGTGGAAGTTCTTTCCGGGCTTGAACTGGTGCGGCAGATCGCTGATCAGCCCCGTGACGTAACCACGTTCGACCAGCCACTCCGCCAGCGTCACGTCTTCGTGAAACAAGGGATGCCAGCCGGCAAGCTGCACGCGGTCCCATTTCTGAGGCGCCCACAGGAACGGGAAGATCGGCCGTCCGGTATAGAGCACCCGGCGGGCGGGCAGCGTGGGTATGCCTTCGCCGAATGCGGAATCGAAACGAACGCCTTCCTCGGCAAGGCGGTCGATATTGGGCGTCCGGACCGGCGAATCGTCCCGGTAACAACTGAGATGATCCACGCGAAAGGTGTCGCTGCACAACACGATCAGATTCACCGAAACCTCAAAACGACGCGCGCAGGAGAAATGAAAAGCCGCCTGGCGATTGACTCCCTGCGCGCTTCGCACCTTGTTCCGTACTCAGCCCAGGACGTTCCGGCCGCCGTCATCCAGGCTCTCGGGGCGCCGCCAGTAAGAGAATTGGGGCGTCCAGTCCGCTTCGCCGAGGCCCGCCAGGCCCAGCAGCGTCCACATCGCGCAGTAGATGTCTCCAGGTCCGAAGACACACGCGTTCTTGCGGAGAATCGTGTCTCCGTCTCGCACATAAACCACGGCCCCGGGGTAGTTGTCGTCCCCGTCCATGACGGACTGCTCTCGGATGTATTTCCCTCCGCCGTGGGAGGCCAGTTGAAACCGCCACCCTCGGGCGTTCGCGAAACGGCGCTGGGTTTCCGGCGGGTCCTTCGACAGGAGGACTACCGCCAGAGCGGACTCCAGATGCGGGACCAGTCCGTTGAAGCCGTCGGCCCAGAGCGTGCAATAGCGGCAGCCCTGGCCCATGTTGTGTATGGCCAGCAGCCTGTTCCTGTCGCCGAACAGGTCGAGCAGCGTGGCTTCGCCCGCCATCGTTTCAAACGTGTAATTGGCGACCGCCGATGCCGGATTTTCCTTCTGCAGGGCGTGGAGTTCCGCCATCAGTTCACCGATCCGGCGCTCCAGTTCTACGATTCTATCGCCCGACATATCCAGCCTCTTGAAGTGGTCAGATTGTGCATCCCGGCAGGGGCCGATGCGCCCGCTTCAGGGGCCTGCGACTCGCCGTTCCGTCAGATCCCAAAACGGGCACATAACCTAATGTCTGAGCCCAAACGCCGCAAGCGGAATAGATATCCTCGTACCTCGTTACATTAATTGGCGCAAGCACTTCGTGGCAATACGACTATAGATGTGTGAATTGCTAGTTGGGTAGACGCAAGACGGGAGAGGGGAGAGATCTCTTGCCTTGCAAGGTATCTGATCGTGCCGTAGGCAAGTCGAAAGAACCTATCGGGCAAGGACTTCATCTACCGGCTCCCTTCTTACGTCTCACCAGGTTGTGGGGCGGGTGGAAGGGTGCATTGAACCGAACGCCATTGACATCGCCAGACGTACCGGATATCTTGAAACGAACGTCCATCGCCGTGTAACGCGAATCATCCGACACGGATCCAGCCATGCTACCGAGCGTGCTTCCTCTCAAACCCTTTTTGAGGGAGATGATCTGGGGCGGCCGCGGGCTGCGGGAGCAGTTCGGCAAGGCCCTGCCTCCCGGCCGGCTCTACGGCGAGTCCTGGGAAGTCTCCGTGTACCCGGGCATGGAGAGCACCGTTGCGGGCGGCACGTTATCCGGACGGTCCCTTCGCAATCTGGTTGAATCGCACGGCCGCGAATTGCTCGGCGAGGCGGTCTTCGACCGTTACCACGGCGATTTCCCTCTGCTTGTCAAACTCCTCGACGCACAGCAGGACCTTTCCATTCAGGTTCACCCGGACGATGCATACGCCCGGATGAAACATCCTGGAGAATTCGGAAAAATGGAAGCCTGGTACGTGCTCCGGTCGGATAGCGGCCGCATCGCGTGCGGCCTTAAGCCCGGGGTTGACCGATCCGCGTTCGCGGATGCCATCGACAACAACCGCGTCTCGGATGCCGTCGAATTTTACGACGCCCGCCCCGGCGACGTCGTCTTCATCCCGCCGGGAACGGTCCACGCTCTCTGCGCCGGGGTCATGGTGTACGAGGTCCAGCAATCCAGCGACATAACCTTCCGCATCTACGACTACAACCGCCCCGGCGCCGATGGGAAGCCCAGGGAGTTGCATATTGACGACGCCCTGGCGGTTATCGACTTCGAAGCTCCGCGAAGGAGACCCGTCGCCTCGTCCACGCTGCTCTCGAAACGTCCCGGCCGGGCCCTCCTGGCTGAGTCCGAACACTTCCGATTGGAACGCTTTAATCCCACCGGAAACAGGGTCGACCATCCACCTCGCAATTCGGTGTCAGCGGTTACGTTTATTCAGGGAAGCGCCGGGATCCGGGGCGGTGGCGACGCGTTCCGCGCGGGGAAAGGGGATACCTTTCTCATCCCTGCGGGCAGGGACTTTACCGTCATTCGCCAGGGCGAGACCCCGCCTGAATATCTCCTGTCGTCGGTCCCCTGATCCATGGACGTCCGTGAGCATGACAAGGCCCCGGGGAAGCGACTCTCCGGGGCTCGTGTAAGTGGGTTCTGTCCCTAACGCAGATTCAACCTACATCATCGTCCCCTTGCCCCTCGCCGTCCGCTATTTCGTCCGTAATCTGCATCAAGTGATCCAGTTCTTCAGGCGTGTATACCGGGATCGTCGCGCGTTTGAAGTCGCCGACGTTTCGGGTTACGATGCCGTCCGCATTTACGTTCAGGGCCGCATGATACATTACTGCGTCCTCGAAGTCCGTGAATTTCGAATGGAGGGCTCCTTCCAGCACGGCCAGGTTTACTGGCGCGACGTCAAACAGGTCTATCAGGTTTCCGATATCGCGGCGCGCCCGCCGGTCTCCCACCGTCCCGCACGCGAGATAGTGAACCGTTGTCACGGTCGTCGCATTGATAAACCCGGAAAAGTCGCCCTCGTCGGCCCTGGAAAAAAGCCTGGCGGCGGTATCTGAAAACGGTTCGCGATCCAACAGCAGATCCAGCACCACGTTGGTATCGAAGAGAATCTTCAAAGGTATTTGTCCTCGAGATACCTCCGGTAATCCTCCGCGTTGGCGCCTCGCAACGAGCCTCTCATTGATCGCACCTTGGGACTGATATCAAGTCCTTCCTGTTCACGTCCCAGGAGTGCGAAATAATCGGCAACGATCCTGGAGACGGATTTCCCTCTGGACCTCGCGAATTCCTTGGCGACGCCGATGAGTTCTTCTTCCAGCCGAAGGGTGAGTTTGGTCTGCATTTCGATCTCTCAATCTTCATGACGTATTAATTTTCAAAAAATATACGTCATACAAACGGCAATGTCAAGATCGGGTTTTATGAAAAAAGGGCGCCGGTATAGCCACGCCCTCCTTGTGATGATGTAACTCCGCAGGAATTGAGTTCCAGACGGTTTATTTCTACTCTTCTCCGTCGTAGTACTCCGCGTCGGTCATACGGCCCAGTTTGCCTGGCGGACGGATGGCCCACTTGTCCGAATCCGGATAGTAGCAGGGATCGCAAACGGGATTGTCGGCGATCACGTAGTAGACCAGGTCCTCGTCCTCGCTGGGATTGCGAATGTGGTGCGCCGTGCCGGGCGGCTGGACGAACACGTCGCCGGACTCCACCTCGAACGTACGGTCGTTCCGCCTGACGATTCCGCGGCCGCTGACGACAATATAGAACTCCCACTGGACCTGGTGTGCGTGATACGGGAAGTTGGTCATGCCGGCGGGAAGGCGCACCCAGTCGACCTCGAACGGCTGACCTTCGGTTTCCAGGGCGCCAGAAATGTCCTTTCGCGACACGCAGAAACTCCCGCGGGGCGAACGATGCAACTTTTCGTCTAAATCGGGTTCATGGATCTTTTCAATCATACCGTATTCCTCCAAACAAGCCGCGAACGATCCTTCAGTCGCCTCGCATCCAACCACCGGCCACCCTGGCCAGTTCCTCCAGAACGGGTTCGTCCGTATTCCTCCGCTTCAGCACCTTGAATCCGTGATCGGCCGTATCCACAACGTGGAGCGTGGCGCCGTCCAGCCCATTGACAACCGGCCCGAGCAGTTTCATGTCCGCCATCTTGTCCCGCTGCCCAGACAGAAACAGCATCGGTACCGTGACATCCTGCAGATGCGCGGCGCGTTCGGCGTTCGGTTTTCCCGCGTGAAGCGGAAATGCAAAAAACACAATGCCCTTCAATCCATCCATCGGTTCCTGCGAACAGGCCATAGAGACCATGCGCCCGCTCATGGAATGTCCGCCCGCGTAGACGGGCAGGTCGTCCGCGTGATTCATTGCGGTAGCGATTGCGGCGCGGACGGTGGCCAGGCGCACCTTCTCTCCATCCATGCCGCCGCCCCTTTCTGAGTAGGGATAGTTGAAGCGAAATGTGGCAATGCCTGCGTCGTTCAACGTGTCGCTAAGGTCCTGGACGAACGGGTGGCGCATATTCGTGCCCGCGCCGTGGCCTAGCACGAGCAGCGCATCCGCCCCGCTCGGCCTCGCGATCAACGCCGACACCTCGCCCTTTTCTTCCGGCGCAAGAAACTTCAAATCTACGGTTTCAACGGGCATCTTCTTCCCTCTCCACGCAGGTCATCGTCCCCACGCGATCCGCGAGTCGTCCGGCGTACCGCACGCGGGGCCGCCGTGATCGTCGGTCAACTTCAGCCTCACGACGATGGGTTCGTCCGTCTCGAGCGCCTGTTCGATCTCCGGCCACTCCAGGTGGGTGAGGCGGATCTTGAGCCGTCGGAACATGTTGAATCGATCGGACCGTTTCACCCCCCAGGAAAGATAGAAGAACCGGTCCCGGGGTCTGCCTTGTGCGTACGGACCCAGAAAATTCGGGGACCCGTCAGGTTGCTTCCCGATACGGAACTCAGGATGAAATACCACCCGATGCCGGTCGGCGGGGGCCTGTTCGATGACCTCGGTCCCGCGCTGGATTCCGAGATACACGGGTTCCTTGACCCTGGGTTCGTGTTTGTAAGGGTCTTCGAAACGGAGGCCCGGCAATCGCGAGCACATGACTTTCAGTTTCAGCTGTTTCTCTGACATCACACCTTTCCAAGAACCCTGGGATTCTCAGAGATAAGGTTCGAAAAGTGGCTTCAATTCGCGATCTTGTACGGGTTTGACTCGGATAAACGAAACCAGGTTGCCATGGGTCGGTTTTTGTTGCAACGCATGTCATAACTGAGCTGAGTGGAAGGATCTTTCGCCGTCTCCGACTCGCGCTGCAGGCGGACGTGCTGCCTCTCAGGTATCGACACGTGAAAACCGCGCGGGGATGAACCGATGCTGCAGTAGATCCTTCGTCGGCCTGGTGGCCTCCTCTGGATGACAGCGGTAAGCCACGTGCACGACAATCTTAAGACATGTCATTCTGAGCGCGCTGGCCTCCTCAGGATGACATGCTCTGCGAAGGTGTGGGCTCAGCGTTTCGCCAAAGGTTATCGTAAGACATGTCAATCACAGCGCAGCGAAGAATCTCCCGTATTCTAGATTGTACGTGTCGCATATGGTCTTTGAAGACTGCCTGGTGCGCGGACGCTTCGTCTGTCTGGAGGCCTCTTCGACAGGCTTAGGGAGCGGTTGAAGGCCGTACGTTAAGCCTGGAGGATCAGCCTTCGCGCGGGTTTACCGGATCTTCCGTATTACAATAAGCGACACGCATTCAATTTCCAATCCATTATTCGACTGCGGCGACTGTCGAGGGCTCGCCACAGGTGTGCATCGCGCCCACGTTTATCACCGAAAATGGGTGGCGAATCTTGAGTCTCAGCCACGGTTGACCGACGCCGAGACACTTCTCGAAATAACAAGTAACTGATTAATATTATTAAATATAAGTCATAGAACATATAGGGCGGATGTATAACAAGACTGACCCCGGGGAATCTTGGCACGCTTCTTGATCTATACACCTCTGCGTGACTTTCATCGTGCGGAGGGACCGAATGCGGCGTGCTATCGGTTTCACGGTCGTTTTCTTCCTTGCGGCCGGTACGTCAAATGCACAGGAGTTGGGTGCGAGTATCTCCGGCGGCTATTCCATTCCTGGCGTCAGTCGTCTCTACTGCGGCAGCGTTCGCCCCGGAGATCGGAATCTGCGGGAACTGCGGACCGCGTGGGTCTACTGCGGCAGAGATAGCGAGGGGGATCTGCTGACCGCTCAAACGGATTTCCATCGAATACATGCAGGGCTTGTTCTTGCCGGGGACCTGTTCTTGCACATCGATCAGTTCGACTTGGGAATCGGAACCGCCATTTTTTCCAAAGACGGGTTATCCGGCCCGTCAATCTCTGAGAACACCCGCAAGGAGAGAGTCAGAGCGACGGATTTTACCAGGTCTTTCCGGGCGGTATTTGTATTTGTCCGGGGACGTGCGGTGACGGACTCTACGTTAACGCCCACTCTTGGGCTCGGTATCGGGATATACGGGCTGCGGGAAAGTGAACCGTACGAGCGCCTCGATTGGGATAATGGTCCGTTTTTTCAGCTCGCAGCGGGCGGCGAAGCCCGGATAAGGAAGAGTTCTTCCAGAGTTTTCACGGAAATCCGGTTAAATCTAGCCGTATTCGACTATATTGCGGAACCCGGCCGGGATATTATCAGGAGTTATGGATGGAACCAGGCCTACGTATCGTGGACTTTTGCCATCGGTCTTAGGTTCGCCCACTAGCCTGTGTCTGACGTCTGTATCCGCTCCGGTCTTCAAGGTGCCGACTTGAGAAAAACAATGGTTCGATCAGAAAAATCTCTTGAAAGATGAACTCTTGTTGGATATAATTAACCCATCGAAGGATTTCTGAGTCACGTCGAACAATAGAATGAAAAAGACAAACAGGCGGGTTAGATGAAACGAAACCAAGATTCTCGGACGTTTTACCGTGTACGTACGTAAATCTTTTGAAGGCACTTTCTCGTGTGTGCGGCCAGCCAGACATTGAACGGCGGAAATCGAAGGTGAAAAACGCATAGATGGAGTGGGTTTCAATTTGGAGCGTCAAGGAAGATGAACGGCTCTGGTTCCGGATTCTTTCTCTGGCGCTATGTGCAGTTGGATTGATATTTCGAATTTGGGTATTTAGGGAATGGCAATGGAACTTTGACTTTCTAAAGGACCTTATTGCCGTAGGTGTCCTGGCCGTAACGACAGCGTATTTTGTTGTGGAGGCAATTGACGCAATGGGCGCAATAACTGAATGGGTAAAGGCGAGAAATTTAAAGAAGGGCGTGGAAAAGGGCCGTCTTGAGGTGCAACAACAGGTTGAAAAATGGATTGCTGAGGAAACGGCAAGGGGGACACAATTCCAGACGCCTCCGCCTTTCAACACAAACGGTGAGCCTCCGCCGAAATAAAACCCTATACATTGTCAGTCGCTAACCATCCCTGAAACAAAGATGCCCGTGCGGTCTTCCGTACGGGCATGATTGCTTCCGTCCACAATATTCATCGATTCAACCGTCCGGCGAATCGCTGGTCCAATCCGAAGGCGCCTCAACCACCACGCGTCGCCCTGGGCGGATTCCCTCTCTTCTGCATCCGGGCCCAGGTATCGCGCAGCGTCATCGTGCGGTTGAAAACGAGCTTATCGGGCGTCGAATCCGGGTCCACGCAGAAATATCCCAATCGTTCGAATTGAAACTGGGCACCGGGTTCCGCGTCCTTGACCGTGGACTCCACAAAACAGCTCGGCCGCACCTCCAGAGATTTCGGGTTCACCGTTTCGCTGATGTCCCCGCTTTCGGCAACCTCCATCGGATTCTCCGCGTTGAACAGCCGATCGTACAGGCGCACCTCCGCCTCAACCGCGTGTGCGGCGGACACCCAGTGGATGGTACCTCGGACCCTGCGGCCGTCAGGTGTCGACCCGCCCCGACTCTCTGGGTCGAACGTGCATCGAAGTTCAACGACGTTTCCATCCACGTCCTTCACGACGTCCGTGCAGGTGATATAACAGGCCGCGCGGAGCCTGACCTCCCGCCCCGGCGCAAGGCGGCGGAATCTTCGGGGCGGGTCCTCCATGAAATCCTCCCGCTCGATGTAGACCACCCGTGAAAACGGCACCGTGCGCGTCCCGGCCGACGGGTCTTCCGGATTGATCTGCGCCTCGAACGTTTCTTCCATGTCTTCGGGGTAATTCTCGATGACCACTTTGAGCGGATCGATTACGCCCATTGCTCGGGGCGCATGCTGATTCAGATAGTCCCTGATGTGAAACTCCAGGAGATCAATCTCCGCAGTTGTATCTCGTTTGGACATTCCCACGCGGCGGATGAAATTCCGAATCGCCTCAGGAGGCACGCCCCTGCGCCGAAGTCCCGATAGCGTGATCAGCCTGGGATCGTCCCATCCGGCCAGCAGCCCTTTTTCGATCAATGGCCGCAGATGTCGTTTTCCCACCACCGTATGCGTGACGAACAGCTTTGGAAATTCGATCTGACGCGAAGGGAAAATCCCGAGCTCCCGGATATACCAGTCATAAAGGGGGCGGTGGTCTTCGAATTCCTGCGAACACAGGGAATGCGAAACCCCCTCGATCGCGTCCGACTGCCCGTGGGTGAAATCGTACATCGGATAGATGCACCACGCGTTTCCCCGGCGGTAGTGAGACGCCCGGAGGATGCGAAACATCACTGGATCGCGCATGTTCATGTTGGGCGACGCCATATCGATCTTCGCCCTCAGGGTTCGCGTGCCATCCTGAAATTCACCGGCTCTCATCCGCGCAAACAGGTCCAGGTTCTCGTCGATGGACCGGTTTCGATACGGGCTTTCTCTTCCCGGTGAGGTCACCGACCCCCGGTACGTACGGGTCGCGGCCGTGTTCAAATCGCACACGTAGGCTTTGCGCTTTTCGATCAATTTGACGGCGAATTCGTAGAGCTGTTCGAAGTAGTCGGAGGCAAAATAGAGGCGGTCCTCCCAGTCAAACCCCAGCCATCGGATATCCCGCTGGATTCCGTCGACATATCTGGCCTCTTCCTTGGCGGGGTCCGTGTCATCAAAGCGGAGATTGCAGACGCCGCCGAATTCCTCGGCAACCCAGAAATTGAGACAGATCGCCTTGGCGTGGCCGATGTGCAGATGCCCGTTCGGCTCGGGGGGAAAACGAGTCATCACGCCACTGTACCGGCCGTCGGCGAGGTCCTCCCGAATGGCATCACGGATAAAATCGGAAGCGACTTCGTCTTCGGCGTCAGATCGGCTGCCGTCGGCTTCGTTCATGGGTAATACCTCGAATGAGAGAGAGAATTAAACGACACCAAGTTTTCTGTCCCACGAATGGGTTGCCTGATTTCGGCCGTCGAATCGCCCGGCTCGTACTCCGTCGACAAGCACAGGACAACGCCTTCGACACGCAAAGGAACCAGCGCATCAGCCCTGAGCCGCTCCCTGAGCTTGTCGAAGGGTCGGCGAAGGGATGTCGATTGGCTCCTTGGGGATAGTGGAACGCGGGCATTTCGACAAGCTCAATGACCTCGCCTCGTTATTCAATCTTCGATTTCGCGCAGAACGACTTGCCGTCCCGCTGTCCCGCACACGGGATGCCTTCAACAATTCCTTACGCGCTCCCGGATTCGTCTTCCGCGATCCATTCGGGTTCGGTGAACAGGCTGCTGACCGACTCGCCGTTGTGAATCCTGCGAATGGCTTCGGCAAGCAGGGGCGCCACGGACAAAGTCGTCAGTTTCTCGTGCGACTGAATCGCCGCGGACCGGGGCACCGTATCCGTCGTCACGACCTCCCGGACTTCGTCCAATGCGCAGAATCGCTCGAGGTCATTGCTCGAAAAGAGTCCGTGTGTGCAGGTGATGGTGATCTGGTTAACTCTCCGCTCGCGTAGACGGCGGATCAATTCGACAATCGTACCGCCGGTGGCGATCTCATCGTCCAGGACGATCACGCGTTTGCCGTTGACGTCGCCTACAATCGCGTCGATAACGACCTCCCGGTCGCTGATCCGGCGCTTGCTGCCCGCGGCCACGGGCAGCCCCAGCATCCTGGCGAAGTGGGCGGCTTCTTTAGCCCGTCCAAGGTCAGGCGACACCACCACGGTATTCTCAAGGTCGCGACCCTGAAAGTGGCCGGCTAAAATGTGGAGCGCGTTGAGGTGGTCCACAGGTACGCTGAAGAAGCCGTGCACCTGGGCCGCGTGCAGCGTCATGGTGAGCACGCGGCTGGCGCCGGCCGTGCAAAGCAGGTCCGCAACGAGCCGGGCCGCAATTGAGATCCGGGGCGCGTCCTTCTTGTCCGATCGCGCATAGCCGAAATAGGGGATCACGGCCGTCGTACGCGCCGCCGATGCGCCCCTGGCGGCGTCAAGCATCTGCAACAGTTCCATCAGATGGTCGTGAACCGGCATCACCATCGGTTGTATGAGAAAGACGTCGGCCTCCCGGCAGTTGGCCTCGAGTTGCACCTGGAAGCATCCGTTGCTGAACTGATTCAGCGTGCTGCGGCTGCGGGCTGCACCGAGGTGGCTGCAGATGTTCTCCGCCAGCTCCGGATGCGCCGTGCCGCCGAACATCACGATTTCTCGCATTGTTTTTCTCCGTTCTCTGACCCCGCTGCCACCGCAGTCCGTGTTACGCAGGCAATGCCGGCCTTTGACGGGATGAATGCGTGTCCGCTTGCGTAAACCCGACGGTAGCCCGTCAGGATCGTGTGGCGAGAGACGTGGCTCGAATCTCGTCCAGTTCGTCGGCGCTGAAGACCTTCGCCTGGTAGAGATTGAGGTATTCCTGCGAGACGCTCTGCCCGAAGATCATCGGGTCGTCTGTATTTACGGTCACTTCCACGCCATGATCGAAGAGTACGCGGATCGGGTGCGACGGGAGCGAGTCCACGGCGCCCAGCATGACATTGCTGGACGGGCAGACGTGAAGTCGAATCCGGTTTTTTGACAACCAATGCATCACTCCGGGCGATTCAGCTGCCGCGATGCCGTGTTGTATCTCGTCCAGCTCCAGGACTTCCGTCGTCTCCCGTACGCGTTCGGCCCCGCCAAATTCGCCAACATGCGCCTTCAATTTCATTCCGGCTGAACTTGCATTCCTGTAGATGGGAATCACGGCGTCGACCGAACACGCGTTTTCGTCGGCATAGAGGTCGATCGACAGGAAGACGCCGGACTCGATTCCCGCGTGGATGCGACGGACCATCTCCCTGTCACCGACAATCTCACGCGGGATGCCGAGCTCCGGCCTGAGATCGATCCGGTCGCGAAATCGCTCCGTCAAGTTCTGGATGGTGGTCGCGAATTCCGCGAAACCGCCCTCGAAGTGGCTGACAGACCGCACGTCGAAGCTCATCTCAAGGCATCGGACGCCGTCTTCAATCGCGTCGCCGATCGCCGCCGCCGCCGTAAATTCAAAGGCCTCTCGCGAACTGATGTGGGGCCCCAGGACTCTGGCGGCGTAGTCATCCATGGCCTTAAGGCCGGGCATGGGAAAAGCCGGCCGTTCCAGCGGGTAACCGAGCCAGCGCTCCACATTCTCGATTCGCGTTCCGAAGAAGGCGTGGCGGTGGAAGTCGGCTTTCGGCGCGCGCTGAATCGCGCAAAAATCGCCAACCTCGAGGGCCTGCGCGAAGGGTATGTTCATTCCATGACCATCAAATATACAGGTCTAAGCTATCGTATTTGACTCCCGATTTTTTCATTTTTCCTTGCGGGAGGGAATGATATTCAAAGCACCTGTCGCCGTTAAAGACAAAAATTTGGCTGCCCCCCAGGGATTCGAACCCCGATACTACGGTCCAGAGCCGCATGTCTTGCCATTAGACGAGGGGGCAGCCATATCGGTTTTGCCTATTGTCGGTCTATCGGGTGACGGTCTCCTTTCGACCCAGCCGTTCCAAACCGGCTTTCATACGCCGGATACAGGTTTCCTGTCCCAGAACATCCATCATTTCGAACAGGCCGGGTCCGACGTTCGTGCCGCTGAGTACGAGACGGGTGGGATGGATCAGCTTTCCGGTGGAGATACCCAGTTGCCCGGACAGCGTTCGCGTGGCGCCTTCGATTTCCCGTTCGCTGAAGTCGGACAGGGCCTCCAGCCTTGCGATAAGCAGCTCCAGCCGGGAGGGACTGTCCACCTTCCAGTGTTTCTTTCGGGCCTTTTCCTCGTATGATCGCGGATCATTGAAAAAGTACTCGAAATTCAGAAAATCCCGCACGGTCTGAATGCGAGGCTGCATCAGTTTTACGGCCCTGAGCAGGCTCCCGCGTCGGGTTTCCGCATCTTCCGCCGCAATCCATCCCGTGTCAATCCACAGATCCAGCGCCGCCCGCAAGAGTTCGGAAACCGGCTTCAGCCTTAGGTGTTCGCCGTTCAGCCACGCCAGCTTCCGCTCGTCGAATACCGCGTTCTTCCTGAGCATTCCTTCAACGGAAAACGCCTCGATCAATTCGTCTCTTGTGAAGACCTCCCTGTCGTCCCGGGGAGACCAGCCCTGAAGCGCCAGAAAGTTGAACAACGCCTCGGGCAGGATGCCCTGCTGCCGGTATTCCGTGACGGTCGTCGCGCCAAGGCGCTTGCTCAGCTTTCTCCCGTCCGTCCCCATCAGCAACGTCGTGTGCGCGTACGCCGGGGCGGTCCATCCAAGCGCCTGAAACAGCATCACCTGCTTGGGCGTATTGGAAAGGTGTTCCGCTCCCCGGATCACCAGCGTCACGCCCAGGTCGTGGTCGTCGACGACCACCGCCAGATGGTAAATCGGGGACCCGTCCGCCCGCAGGATGATGAAGTCCTCAACCTCGACGTTGTCCCATCGCTGCGTGCCCCTGATGGGGTCCTGCCAGACTGTCTCGCCCTCAGGAACCCTGAAGCGTACCGTCTTCGGCCGACCCTCGGCCTCGAATGCCTGGCGTTGTTCCGATGTCAGATCCCTGTTGTACTGAACCCGCCGCCCCTCCCGCTGCGCCTGCTGCTGCAGGGCTCGCACTTCTTCCGGGGTCTCATAGGCGTAATACGCGTGTCCGGTTTCCAGCAGCCGGTCAACCGTATTGCGGTGCGCCGCCGCGTTTCGGGACTGAAATATCGGCTGGCCGTGAAAAGCAATCCCCAGCCAGTCCAGTCCGTCCAGGATGGTCTTGAGGGCGGCGTCAGTGGACCGGTCGCGATCTGTATCTTCAATGCGCAGATGCAGCCGTCCGCCGTAATGCCGGGTATAGAGAAAGTTGAACAGCGCCGTACGGGCGTTGCCCACGTGAAATCCGCCTGTGGGCGAGGGCGCAAATCGAAGAACGGGTTCGGTCATTAAAATCGGTGAGACGTGAGAGGTAAGACGTGAGACGAGAACACAGATGTCCACGCCGATGTTGTGTTGGTAGTGAGTGTCTTGCGAATCGTCCACGTGCCGGCGTTGAAGTGGTAGCTACATGCAATCGGCGGTTGGCAACCAGACGAGAGAAACAGGACGTAGGAAAAGTCGCAAAACCATTGGGGCGGGGGTGTGGCCCTCTACCGTCTTACCTCTTGCCTCTCACCGCTTTTTGTTGGCGGAGAGGGAGGGATTCGAACCCTCGGTAGGGAATTAACCCTACAACGGCTTAGCAGGCCGCCCTGTTCAGCCAGCTCCAGCACCTCTCCGAAAAATGGATTCAAAGGAATCTAATACTACCAAAACGGGCCTGTAAAATCAAGGAAAACCTGCGAATTCGGACCCGACGCTGAATCCGCGAAAAACAGTCTCCCTTCTTTCGGGAGGCATGGCTGAAATGATGAACCACGAGCCGTGTCGCTGTTTTGGCGGTGGGGGTGGGATTCGAACCCACGGATCCGGTAAGGATCAACGGTTTTCAAGACCGCCACGTTCGACCACTCCGTCACCCCACCGTCGCGTTGATTACAGGCCTGATATCTGCGGCGGTCCTGCGGAAAAACTATAGAAAACGGGTGCTTTCTGTCAAGGCATTTGTCTCTCGAAACATCTGTCGCGCGGCAGACCGGTCATTCACGTTTACGGCTGTTCGGACCCTCTCTTCCGGCCGGTTTCAGCAGTGCAAAATTGAGGTTGCGCCGCCCCGGTGATTCCTGTATCATTAGAAGCCGTCTTAAAATTCCCAGCGGTCTTCGCACGGCTGCAAAAGCGCCGGTCGGCGTTGGTCAAACCCACCCGTATAAGAAAAATAGGGGTGAGTTTTCCCGCCTTGACCGCCACTTTTTCGCTCGTGCTCGGGAACTCACCGGTAATTTTAAAACGGCTTCTTGGGCAAGTTTCAGGCGTCCTCGGGTGGTCCGGATTCTGCCGGCGCCTGCTGCCGCACGATGACCGTTGCGGGTTTTCAGACAGCACCCCACGGAGGCCCGGTGCCCCAGGTCCATGCCAGGCTCGTAACCGGCGCGCAGATGGCCCGCATCGACCGCGGAGCCATCGAACGTGGGGTTTCCGGCATCCGGCTGATGGAGAATGCCGGGCGCGGCGCCGGCCGGGTACTCAGCGATCTCGTCGGTGGTTTTCCGGGCAAAAAAATCGTCGTACTCTGCGGCAAGGGCAACAACGGCGGTGACGGGTTCGTTATCGCGGATCTCGCGGCATCTGCCGGCGCTTCGGTTTCCGCCTTTTTGCTGGCGCCGGAAGACCAGGTCACGGGCGATGCGCGCCACCACCTGGATCGGGTGCGCAAGAACGGCCTTGAAGTCGAAGAAATCATTGAAACTAAAGACCTTGAACGAATCAGGTCCGCACTTGATGACGCGTCGGCGGCGGTAGACGCCCTACTTGGTACCGGGATTCGGGGCGGCCCCCGCGGGATTGTCGCGGGCGCGATCGATACGCTCAGGGACGCTGCCTGTCCCATCCTGGCCGTAGACGTCCCGTCCGGCCTGGATGCCGACACGGGCCGTGCGGACGGGCCCTGCGCCGCTGCAACGCGCACGGTTACCTTCGGACTTCCCAAAATCGGGCAGTTTCGCTTTCCGGGCCGGGCCCTTTGCGGAACACTTCATTGCGTAGACATCGGACTGCCCCGAGCGGCGGTTAACGCCGAAGAGGTCAACGTTCAACTCGCCGCGGCTCACGGAGGCGCGGCGCTTCTGACTCAACGACCGCCAGACGCCCACAAGGGTGATTGCGGCCGGGTGGTCATCCTCGCCGGATCGATGGGTTTCACGGGAGCGGCCGTGCTTTCGGCGCAGGGTGCGCTAAGGTCCGGCGCCGGCCTGGTTCGGGTCGGCATTCCCGAGAGCCTGAACGATATTCTCGAGGTCAAGCTCACGGAGGCGATGACCCATCCGCTTCCCGAGGTTCGGAAACCCCGATGCCTCGCCCTTCGTGCCCGAGGCGACATACGGAGACTGGTCGCGGAGGCCGACTGTGTGGCGATGGGACCTGGCCTGGGCACCCATCGGGAAACCGTGGAGCTGGTCCGGCGGATCGTTCAAGATATCCAGGCCCCGCTCGTTCTGGACGCCGACGGAATCAACGCGCTTGCCGGAGCGCCGGAATGCCTGAAAATGCGGTCAGCGCCAACCGTCGTCACGCCGCACCCGGGCGAATTCGCGCGTCTCGCCGGTCTCGGCGCAGAGGCCATTCGTTCGGATCCCATCGGCTCGGCCCAGACACTCGCTGACCAGGCCGGTGTTATCGTTGTCCTGAAGGGCGCGCCGACCGTTGTGGCCGTACCCGGCGGACTCACGTACGTCAATCCCAGCGGGAATGCCGGCATGGCCTCGGGCGGCTCCGGAGACGTGCTTACCGGAATTATCGCGGCGCTGATCGGCCAGGGCCTGGACCCGGAAACTGCGGCTTGCCTGGGAGTCTATATGCACGGCCTGGCCGGAGATCTGTGCGTGGAACGCGCGGCCAAGGCCGGACTGATTGCTGGCGACATTGCTGCCGCGTTGCCGACGGCCCGCCGCGTTATCGAAACAGACGCGGCCAAAGACCGATACATTCAATTTCATGCGTTAACAGTTCGTTGATAAAGTCGCTCTGAAGACGAGGGCGCGCAACGCAGTATTTCGGCCACGAGAGCCGGACGCAGCCCGGATGGACTTTTTGGACGGACTGCTTAACTGAGAACCAGACCATGCCGGATATCCGCGAAAGCATCGACGAGATGATCGAGGAGTCCTATCTCTCCGGTCTTACGGAAGGTGAGATCCGGGCGGACATGGAACGCTTCGTGAGCATCTGCGGCAGGGTAATCCGCGAAAACGTCCACGACAGGAAACAAACGCGCAGGCTCACCGAACAGCTCGCCAGGGCCAGGGCGCTCAGCCTGGTTGAAGACGCTTCCGGATCGAGGGAAGACGCGGATCTTCTCATCCCCGATGCAGGCGCACGTCCGTCACTCAAGGGGCGGTACGCTGAGCGGGCGGCCCGAAACAAGCGCCTCATCCTCAGGGTCATCCGTGAGTGCGATCCAAAATTGGAGCAGCTCATCGAACAGGAGCGGTTTTCGGGGTCGCTTCCGGAACCGTCCGCACCTTCGCTGCCCATCGGCGTCAACGCGCCCCGGAACAGGGCAAAGGACTTTTTCCTGAAAGCATGCTTTGCGGTCACGCTGCTCCTGATACTCCTGCTGGTCTACCTGGTCCTGCTGCAAAATGTCTGAGTCTTGTGTCCTGTCCCGGAAATACCTCACCATTCGGCAACTTATTTCCGGAACAGAACACTGCACCGCCATACCGATCCGCACCGCCTGCGAGCATCCCCCTTTTACAAGGACAGCCGCAGGTTTTTTTCTAAGTCCAACGATCATCGCATCCATTTCATAGACGGAGACCTTTCCCGCACTTATGCCAAGACGCAACGACATCCGGAAAATCATGCTCATCGGTTCCGGGCCGATCATCATCGGCCAGGCGTGTGAGTTCGACTACTCCGGCGCGCAGGCATGCAAGGCCCTCAAGGAAGAGGGATATTCGGTTGTCCTGTTGAACAGCAATCCGGCCACGATCATGACCGATCCCGAAATGGCGGACCGGACCTACGTGGAACCGGTCGCGCCGGAGGTGTGCGCGGCCATTATCGAAAGGGAGCGTCCCGATGCGCTTCTACCCACGCTGGGCGGACAGACCGGACTGAACGTGGCCATGGAGCTCTACAACAGCGGGGTCCTCGATGAATTCAACGTGGAGATGATCGGTGCGAATGCCGAAGCCATCGAGAAGGCCGAAAACAGAGAACGCTTCCAGGCCGCGATGGCCGATATCGGCGTCAAGTTTCCGAAGGGGAGATTTGCGCGCAGCGCCGAAGAAGCCCGGGAAATTATCGGCGAAATAGGCTATCCCGCCATTATTCGACCGTCCTATACGCTTGGAGGCACCGGCGGGGGCACGGCATACAACGCGGAAGAATATGAACATCTCGCGATGCGGGGGCTGGAACTCTCGCCCACCACGGAGATCCTGGTCGAAGAGTCCATTATCGGGTGGAAAGAGTTCGAGCTGGAGGTTATGCGCGACTTGAAGGACAATGTGGTCATCATCTGTTCCATCGAGAATTTCGATCCCATGGGCGTCCATACCGGCGACTCCATTACAGTCGCGCCGGCGCAGACCCTGACCGACAAGGAGTATCAGGCCATGCGGGACGCTTCTATCGCCGTTATCCGGGAAATCGGCGTGGAGACGGGCGGATCCAATATTCAGTTCGCGCTGAATCCGCGGGACGGACGTATCGTCATCATCGAAATGAACCCGCGGGTGTCCCGGAGTTCCGCGCTGGCCTCGAAGGCCACGGGGTTCCCCATCGCGAAGATCGCCGCCAAACTCGCCGTGGGATATACCCTGGATGAAATCCGGAATGACATCACGCGTGAAACGCCCGCTTCATTCGAGCCGACCATCGACTACTGCGTGGTCAAGATTCCGCGATGGACCTTCGAGAAGTTCCCCCAGACGGAAGACCTCCTTGGCACCCAGATGAAGTCGGTGGGCGAAACCATGGCCATCGGCCGGACGTTCAAGGAGGCCTTTCAGAAGGGCCTGCGTTCCCTCGAAATCGGCCGCGCCGGATTCGGAGCCGACGGGAAGGACCTGGCAGTGGCCGATCTCGACCGCGCCGTGATCGAACACCGGCTGAGAGTACCCAATTCTCAGAGACTGTTCTATCTCAAGGCCGCGCTTGAAGCGGGATGGCCCCTATCCGAACTTTACGACCTGACGGGCATCGACCCGTGGTTCCTCGAGAACCTGCGGCAGATCACCGAATTCGAAAAGGAGCTTGCGGGACTCGTGGCTTGACTCCTGGAGTCTTGCAGTCGTATGCACTGGAAACAGCGAACCATCGAAGACCTCCGGGCCGGGGTTGGCCGCACGGATCTCACAAAGGCCAAACAATACGGTTTCAGCGACCGGCAGCTCGCCCACCTGTGGAAGACCAGCGAATGGACAGTAAGGGCTCTCCGGAGAGAACTGAATATCCAGGCGGTTTATAAGACCATCGATACATGCGCCGCCGAGTTCGAAGCGTATACGCCGTACCACTATTCGACTTACGAAAACGAAAACGAGGCCATCCGCTCGGAACGGCCCAAGATCATGATCCTGGGTGGCGGGCCGAACCGCATCGGGCAGGGCATCGAGTTCGACTACTGCTGCGTGCACGCGGCTTTCGCGCTGAAAGAAGACGGTTACGAGACGATCATGGTCAACTCGAACCCTGAAACCGTCAGCACCGACTACGACACCTCCGACAAACTCTACTTCGAGCCGCTCACGGCCGAAGACGTACTCAACATCGCTAATCTGGAAGCGCCCGACGGCGTCATCGTACAGCTTGGCGGACAGACGCCGCTGAACCTCGCTCGCGACCTCGAGCGCGGCGGCGTCAACATTATCGGCACGTCTCCAGACAGCATCGACCTGGCCGAAGACCGCAAGCGATTCGGTGCGCTCATCAGGCAACTCGGCATTTCCCAGCCCGAAAACGGTACGGCCACCAGTGTTGACGAGGCCGTCGCCGTGGCCGACGACATCGGCTATCCGGTGCTTGTCAGGCCCTCGTACGTCCTCGGCGGGCGGGCCATGGTCATCGTCTACGAACGCAATGCGCTTCTCAGCTATATGGAGAAGGCGATCCAGGCATCGCCGGAGCATCCCATCCTCATAGACCGTTTTCTCGAAGACGCGCATGAGTTCGACGTGGACGCCGTGGCGGACGATACGTCGGTTGTGATCGGCGGAATCATGCAGCATATAGAAAGCGCGGGCGTGCATTCGGGAGACAGCGCCTGCGTGCTGCCTCCGTACGATATTTCCGGGGAACACCTCGATGAACTCCGTTCCCACACCCACGCGCTGGCCGGCGCGCTGAACGTCGTGGGGTTGATGAACGTTCAGTTCGCGCTGCAGGACAATCAAGTCTACATTATCGAGGTCAACCCGCGCGCCAGCCGGACGGTGCCCTTTGTTTCAAAGACGATCGGCGTTCCCCTGGCTAAAGTGGCGGCGCGCGCCATGGTGGGCCGGTCCCTGAAGGAACAGGGGCTGACCGGAGAAATTTCGTTCGATCACATCGCCGTCAAGGAAGCCGTATTGCCCTTCGCCAAGTTCCCGGGTGTGGATACCCTGCTGGGTCCCGAGATGAAGTCCACGGGCGAAGTGATGGGCATAGACACAGACTTCGGTCTGAGCTTCCACAAGGCGCAGTTCGGCGCGGGAGTGCGGCTGCCCACCTCAGGCGCCGTGTTTATCTCTGTCAACGACAGGGATAAAGAAGCCGTGATACCCGTTGCACGGCGGCTGTCGGAGCTTGGTTTTCGGATTGTCGCGACCCGCGGCACCCATGCCCGGCTTAAGGCGCACGACATTCTCGCAGAGTCCATTCTCAAGATCCAACAGGGCCGTCCCAACATTCTGGACGCCATAAAGAACAGGTCGATCGTCCTGATGGTCAACACGCCGGCGGGTGAGGCCGCGCAAGCGGACGATCACAAAATTCGCCAGGCCACGCTTCAATACGGCATCCCGTACACGACCACGCTGGCGGGGGCATCGGCCGCGGTGGCCGGCATTGAATCCCTCAAGAGGAACGGCACGGTCAGAATTCGTTCACTCCAGGAATTCCACGGGAAGAAGGAGCCAGATAACGCATGAAATCAATCCGGATGATCCTGCTGCTCTGTATCGTCCTGCTTGCGGGAACCCTGGTTTCCGGGTGTGTCTATTACAACACGTTCTATAATGCCCGAAAACAGTTCCAGGAAGCCGAACGCAAGAGAGAGGAAGCCGAGAACGTGGCCGCCACCAGCCAGAAGAACCGGCAAAGGGTGTTCAGGTACCGCGACTTCTATTGGCGTGCCATACGCAAGGCTTCCATCGTCCTCGACCGGCACGGGGACAGCGACTGGGTGGACGACAGCCTGCTGCTGATCGGTAAGGCCTTCTACTGGCTCCGCAACTATCGTGACGCCCTGCTGAAGTTCCAGGAACTGCAGGACAATTTTCCACAAAGCCTGCTGCTCACCGAGGCCCTCTACTGGAAGGGGCTTACGTTCTGGGCGTCAGGAAGGGCAGAAGAAGCGCGTCCGGTACTGGCCAACGTGGGCGAGAGCGCCGATGCGCAATTTAACGGGAAAGCGAGGCTCGCGCTGGCCGAACTGGAAGCCGAAGCCGGCGATCACGCCGCCGCCATAAATGCGTACCGGAAGCTGCTGGAGGCGAGGCCCAAGGGCCTCGCTACGCGAATATGGCTAGGCATCGGCGACGCCAGGTTTCACCTGGAACGGTACGAAGAAGCCCTGCTGGCGTATCGCCGGGTGTTGAAGTCGAAACCGAAAAACAAGATCAATTTCGAAACCCGCCTTCGGATCGGAAGCATTCTCGAGCGTCAGGGAAAACTGGACGAAGTCCTGGGAACGTACAACCGCATACTGAATATCAAGAGCCTGAGATCGTATGAGCCAGAAGTCCATCTTAAACGGGCGAATGTGTATCATCTCATGGGTAAACAGGAAATCGCCGATGAGATCTACAATGAAGTCATCGAGAACAATCCGAAAACCGAATTCAGCGCCGAAGCCTACTACCGGCTGGCGATGGTCGCCCAGACGACCCAGAGAGACATGGAGAAGGCGAAAGAGCTCTTCGCCAGCGCCCGAAAAGAACGACCCGGTTCCGACGTAGGAAAGGCGGCCAGAGACCGGGAAAAGGACCTGGTCAAGCTGGAGCGCTTTCAAAAGGCGGCCGCCAAGGGCAAGAAAAAGGGCCTTAAGGCGCTATTCAACGTGGCGGAGATGTATTTGTTCAACTTCTCAGAACCGGATTCTGCGCTCGCCACGTATCGGAGGGCATACGCGATCGCCGACAGCCTCGACACCGAACTGGCGCCAAAAGCCCTGTATGCCATCGGCCTGATCTACGCGGACAGTCTGAAGAACCAGGAAGCGGCCGAGAAGACGTTCCGGAGACTGATCGGCACGTACCCCGTCAACCCCTATGCCGTGAGCGCCCGCGAGCGGCTGGCGCAGGCCCTCGAGGAAGACGCGAGGGCTGAAGCGCGGTTTCGTGAGGCCGAGTCGCTGATGGCCGACGGGGTCAGCCCGACCGGCCATCTGGATATCCTCAGACAGTTGCCTTTGGAATTCCCAAACAGCCCGGTTGCGGCCAGGGCGCTCTATACAGTCGCGTGGACCTTTGCGAACCGTCTGGAGAACCCCGATTCCGCCCGGGTCTACTACCAGAAGCTTGTTGACGGCTATCCGCTCACGGAGTTCGCGGATCTCGCGTCAACGAGCCTTAAAGGCGATTTCCTGAAAGCCATCGCACAGTCCGAACCGGATACGGAACCCGCTGATCGAGCCGATAGTGCCGCGCCCGCCGACCGGGTGCTTGAAGAACCCAAGCGGGACAACGAAAGCCCGCCCAAGAATTAGTCGACGGAACGACGAAAGACAAAACTACGAAACTACGAGACTACGAAATTCGCGAAAAATCCGTGGCTGAGGTCAATTGCCACAAGAGTCGCAAAGCCACAATCTTGCACGTCAGCCGTGCGAAGACCGCCGGGAATTCTAAGACAGCTTCCAAGTAGCTTCTCAAGGCGTTTCGGCTTGCGCGGGTGACGCTCTCGTCCACATGATTCCTCAATTCTTCCAGGAATACGCCGAAGTCCTTGTCAACGAGCAGATTGCGCGAAACGTCTACCTGATGAGACTGCGCGCGCCGCGGATTGCCAGGGCGTGCCGCCCCGCTCAATTCGTCCAGGTCCTTACCGACGCAGGTCAGTCGCCCTATCTTCGGCGCCCATTCAGTGCACTTCGCACGGACCCCGATGCGGGATCGATAGAGGTGGTCTACGACGCCATCGGAGAAGGCACCTGCCGGATGGCCGCCGCCGCGCCCGGTCATCGCCTCGACCTGCTCGGCCCGCTCGGACGCCCATTTGTCCCTCCCGCTACCGGCCGTGTCCTGCTCGTCGCCGGAGGGGTCGGTCTGGTTCCGCTCGCCTTCATGGCCTGGTACCATGAAGAACGACGGAAGGACATGGTTTTCCTGATGGGGGCGGCCAGCAAGTCGCGCATGCCCGGGATGGATCGTGTGATTCCCTCCGATCTCCGTCGACGGCTGGCTACCGACGACGGCAGCTTCGGGCATAAGGGCCCTGTGACGGACCTGATTCCGGAACATGCTCTGCAGGTCGGAACACAGGTACTTACCTGCGGTCCACACGCCATGATGGCGCGGGTAGCCGAGATCGCAGCAGATCGCGGTCTGCCGTGCCAGGCATCCCTCGAAAACCATATGGCCTGTGGATTTGGCGCGTGTGTCGGTTGTGTCGTGGAATACCGGGAAGCGGACAGGGAAGACCATCGATACCGGCGGGTCTGCATTGAGGGACCGGTGGTGGATGCACACGCGATCGTCTGGTAACAGGTGCCAGGCCTGGCCGGCGGAGAGGACTTTAGCAACGGACTGTTCGGAATGCCATCCCGGAACGCCCATGGACCTTTCCACACACATCGGCGGCGGTCTGACCATCAGGAATCCAGTGATGATGGCCTCGGGAACCATCGGGCACGGCGCCGAATACGAGGGCATGCTCGACTTCGCAAGGATAGGCGGCGTGGTTACAAAGACGATAACCTATCATCCCCGCGCCGGCAACAGTGCCCCCCGCACCGCGGAAACGCCTTCCGGAATGCTCAATTCCATCGGCCTCACGAATCCCGGTCTCGATGCCTTTATCGCCGAGAAGGTACCGCCCTTGCAGGCACTTCCCACAGCGCGGATCGTCAGCATTGCCGGCACCTCGAACGACGAATTCGCCGAAATGGCGCGACGGTTCAACGACATACCGAACGTAGACGCCCTTGAATTGAACATCTCTTCGCCCAATATGAAGGACGGCGGCCAGCTTTTCGGGTGTCGCGAGCAGGCCGCGCACGATGTCACAGCGGCGGTGAAGGCGGCCTCCAGGCTTCCCGTCATCGTCAAGCTCACGCCCAACGTGACCGACATCGCCTCGGTGGCCGCGGCCGTCGAAGAGGGCGGTGCGGACGGGATCGCGCTGATCAACACGCTGCTTGGCCTTGCCGTGGACGCCGGCACCCGTCGCCCTGTTCTGGGGAATATTACCGGTGGGCTTTCCGGACCTGCCATCAAGCCGGTCGCGCTGGCGATGGTGTGGCGGGTCGCCGATACGGTTTCGATACCTATCGTCGGCATGGGCGGGATTGCGACCGCTCGAGACGCAATCGAGTTTCTCATCGTTGGCGCATCCGCTGTACAGATAGGAACCACCACCTTCATCAACCCCTGGGCGGCCGTGGAGATTGTCGATGGCATTGCCGAATACTGCCGGAGCCACGGGATCGGGAGCATATCGGACCTCGTGGGTTCGTTTGAAACCGGGCCGCGGAACTGACCGCGTTGCAATTCACATTCTCCTGATTTTTGCAATCGGCCTTACTTCAGGCTGTTTTTCCCGGCCGAGGTATCGTACCTCGCCCCCCGGGACCGACTCCGAAAAGACGACCGCTGATTCTCCCGTTATCTCCACCAAAGACGCCTTTCAGGTCGGCCTTGCCTCGTACTACGCGCATAAGTTTCACGGCCGTCCCACCGCCAGCGGTGAAATCTTCGATATGTACGGTCTCACCGCGGCCCATCGGGAGCTGCCGCTCGGTACCGTCATCCATGTTACCCATCTCGGAAACGGACGGAGCGTCAAGGTGAAGGTCAACGACCGGGGACCCTTTATAGAAGGCCGGATTCTGGACCTTTCCCTGGGTGCGGCGCGTCGTCTGGAAATGGTGGAGGAGGGGGTTGCGCGGGTCAAGATCCGAATCATCAAGAAGATCGACTGAGGATTGGGCGACCTGGCGACGGTGGTGCGGCGGGGGTCCGCGGAGGGTCAATTTTCGCGGACGGATTGACTCCGAGAAAGGGTGCGGAAGGCAAACTGCGCGATGAAGTCGATGCCCAGCAACCGGCCCATGACGCGCCCGTCCTTCAGGTCGATGGCGCTCAGCCCAGGTCCGCCGCCGTCCAGTACAAGCGTACCGATGTAGATGCGGGCGCCATCCGGAGCAACGCCGATCGTGGACGCGGCATCCCCGACGCGGAGACGCTGGGATATCAGATTGCGTTGTACGTCAACGGTTACGAGAAACCCGCCGGAGCGTGTCCCCGTCGAAGCCACGTAGAGCGTCTCGCCGTCTGGTGAAAACGCCAGTCCACGCGCAGAATCTCCACTCAACTGAAGGCCGCTTACAACCTGATCCGAACTTAGATCCAGCACGGAGACGACACCTCGGTCGACGTTGGTCACGTACGCTCGCGCGCCGTCCTTCGTGATGCCGATCTCACCTGGAACCCCGCCGATAATGATGGCGGCCGTGACCTCCCCGCGTTCCACGTCGATGACCGAGATGTCGCGGCTGTCGGCGTTCGCCACGTAGAGCTTCCTGCCATCCGGTGTAATCGCCACGTCGATCGGCCTTTCGCCTACCGAGATCGTATCTGCGGGAACACGTGCCACCAGGTCCAGGACCACCAGTCGGTCGTGCCGTTCCTCGGTGACAAATGCGATCCGCTCGTCCGGGCTAAGGACTACGCGACCCTGCGATTCCGTAGGGATCGAAAACAGCGCTTCGTGATTTTCATCAATTGCAAAGAGACCGAATCCTTCCGAGACGTAGATTGTCCGTTCGTCCGCCGAGACCGCCATACCTGTCGGACCTCGAAACCTGAGGTATTCCGAAAGCAGATGCGAGTCCGAGTCGATAACCGCCATCCCTCCCAGCAACGGGTCGAGCGCGTAGATGACGTATCGGTTGGAGAATGCGTCGTCGGAAGGCCTTCCGTAAGCGGCGCTGAAAGAAACGAAATCGGAAAAATCGATAGCTCCGTCGTCGTTCAGGTCCATCCTGGCGTCGTACGCCGGCTCGCCATCCCGGGAGTTGAAACTGCTGGCGAACAACAGAAAATCCGAAAACCCAACAACGCCGTCATTGTCGAAATCCGCCGTGAGCGGACCTGTCGACCATTGCGAAACGGGTCCCTCGGGCTGCCATATCAGCCTCGGACTCTGTCCATGCGCCGGAAGCAGGGACGCAAAGGTGAAAAACACGAAAGACAGCATCAGATTGAGAATTCCAGTCATGGAGCATCCTTTAACCATGATTCTTATGTTTTCGTGGACGTTAAATCGAGTACATGCAAGTTGATGAAGGCGACTAAACTGCGGATTACCAGGATACACCCGGTCACTGGACGTGAACGAAAAAATGTCCTTCCGGACGACGTTTACGCTCCGTTTCGAAGGTTTTTCCAAGACGCCCGGTTGCCGCTTTTCTCGAATTGGGGCTAATGAATGCGAACCGGCCCTGCCGGAAATCAACCCACCGCGTTCATCCCGCCAGAGCGGCACCCGCCACGCGGAGCATGTTGCCGCCAAGGATCTTGCGGATGTCGGCATCCGAATGTCCGCGTTGGACCATCCCTACTGTAAAGAGCGGCCAGTTCGTCCACGCCAGACTCTTCACCATGTGATCCTGCCGCCAGCGGTCGCCAAACGCATCCGGCGGCCAGAAGTATGCCCACCGAGGACGCCCCCGTGAACGCGGCGCCTTACTCCTTTCAGCGGCGGCAGCGCGCGATGCGTACGCCGTATCCGTACCGATCGTCACATGATCGGCCCCGAACGTCCTGACCATATAGTCGACATGGTCCAGCAGCGCCTGTATGTCTCCGCTTCGACCCAGGAATGCCGGAATGCAGCAGATGCCCACGTAACCGCCCGTATCCGCAATCGCCCGGATCACGTTGTCCGGTTTGCATCGGACGTGTTCGTTCACGGAACAGCAGCCCGAGTGGCTTGCCACCATCGGGACCGCGGACGCCCTGGCCGCCTCAAGGCTGGTCTGCCAGCCCGCGTGCGCCACGTCCACGATCACGCCCACACGGTTCATTTCGGCGACCACGGATCTCCCGAAATCGCTCAGCCCCGCGTTGGCCGGCTCGGCGCACCCGTCTCCCAGCATATTGCGCCGGTTGTACGTCAGGTGCATCATCCGAATCCCCAGTTGAAAGAAAATCCGGATGTATCTGAGTTCCTCCTCCACGGACACCCAGTCCTGAGACAGGGGGACCCCGTTTCCGCTCATGTAAAGACACTGCTTGCCCTGACTCCCGGCTGTTTCGATATCCTCGGGTGTGGTTGCACGCAGCAGAAAGTCGCGCATGACGTCCGCCACATATGTAAACCGCGCGAGACGCTTGATCAGTCGCAGGGGCGCCTGCCCCTCCTCTCCGGCGTTCTGAACGATGCACGTCACGCCGCTTGACCGCCACGCCTCCTGAAACTCCGTGCGCTCGTCAGGGTCGGTTGCGCACCGGGTCATCGACATCTCTTCGTTCATATCGTTCAGCTCCGCCTCCGACGCGCCGGCTTCGATGGCGGCGGCCATCGCGTCTCCATCGATTGCGGCCCGGGGCGCGAATCCGTACGTGTCGCACACGATGGATTCCGCGTGTAACGCCAATCCGTGTTCCAGCTCTTTCTTGCGAGGCTTCAATACCCGAAGCGCAACCTGCCGCGCACCTTCGATTGTTTCGTTCATCTTCCGTTCCCTGTCGGTGAATGCATTCTATTGCGTTACTCCTGATCCCGGGGAAATATACCATAACGACCCGGCGCGATCAACGATGAGATTCGAAATGCCTCCGAATCCAGAACCGTACATAACCGGGTTCCCGCCGTTGTACTGCCGTCGTCGCCAGTTTGAAATTGCCAAAAAAACCTTGCGTCTTTGTAATTTTCTCATACATTAATGTGTCTTGATCCGAGGGTTTCCTGCCTGGGATCCCCGCGCCGCGCGCGCCCGGCGAGCGCGTGGGGAAATGATCGAACATCGCCGGAAAAGGAGCTTGAGAGAAGCCGCATGAAAGAACCGCAGAATGTGAACGAAATGGACGAGAAATACGTCGCAGACCGTTCCAGCGACGAATTCGCAGCCTTGCTGGAAGGTGAATCGGATCAGGCGCCCGCCCCCTTACTTTCCGTGGGCCAGCGGCTGTCGGGTCACATTCAGTCGATCGATGAATCTTCCGTGTTTGTGGACTATGGAGGCCGAAGCGAAGCCGTTATCGACGTCCAGGAATTGAAGAACGAGCAAGGCGAGGTCTCCTGTAGCGTCGGCGATACCGTCGAAGCCTTTGTCGCCTCTGTGGAGAACGAAGTTCGATTGACCCTGTCCCGGCGGACCGGCAATATCCAGATGCTGCGCCAGGCCTACGAAAACAAGATACCGGTCGACGGACGAGTAACCGGATTCAACTCCGGCGGTCTGGTCGTCAATCTCGGCGGCCGACGGGCTTTTTGTCCTGTTTCCCAGATCGATACGGGTTACAGCAAGGATCTCGCCTCCTATGCCGGGCAGACCCTTACATTTAAAATTGTCGAATTCCGGGGCCGGGGCCGCAACATCGTCCTGTCACGCCGAGCCCATCTCGAAGCCGAGGCCGCCCGTCGCGCCGATGAGTTACGCGAGAAGCTGAACGAAGGCGCCGAAGTCCGCGGGAAGATTACCAGGCTTGAACGGTTCGGAGCCTTTGTCGATCTCGGAGGCGTGGAGGGTCTGGTGCACATTTCGGAAATTGCGCACAACCGCGTCGGGCATCCGAAGGACGTACTCCGGTCGGACGAGGAAGTCAACGTGAAGATCCTCGAACTCAAGGGCCTCGGCGGAGACAAAGAGCGGATCTCACTTTCCATAAAGGCCCTGCTGCCCGATCCCTGGGACGGCGCATTGGAGAAGTTGCAGGAGGGAGAGGTCATCACCGGCAAAGTCGTCTCGATCCAGCAGTTCGGCGCTTTTGTCGAAGTCGTTCCGGGTGTGGAAGGCCTGGTTCACGTCTCGCAACTCGCCCGAAGCCGCGTTGCGCGGCCGGATGACGCCGTTTCGGTAGGGCAGGAAGTTCGCGCCCGGATCCGGAAAATCGACCGGGACAAGAAACGCATCTCACTTTCCATACGCGATCTTCAGGAAGAAGAAAAGAAGGCGGTTGAAGTTAAGGAAATCGAAGCGTTCAAGATCAAGGAAAATTCGTCCGACGACAAATCTGAAAGCGTCATGGCCGACGCCCTCCGCCGGGCCGGATTGCTATAGAAGCCGTCTTAAAATTCCCAGCGGTCTTCGCACGGCTGCAAAAGCGCCGGTCGGCGTTGGTCAAACCCACCCGTATAGACAAATATGGGCGGGTTTTCCCGCCTTGGCCGCCGCTTTTTCGCTTGTGCTCGGGAACTCACCGGTAATTTTAAAACGGCTTCTTGGAACAGGGTTGCAGGATCCCGCATCCGATCCGGTCCGACGAGGCCGCGACCACGGAGAATGGCCAGGGATCCCGACATGCCACGCTACAACACCAATCCTGACGTCCTCCTCAAGGAAGTGCAATTCCATCCCTTTCGCGGCAGTGGACCGGGCGGCCAGCACCGCAATAAGGTTGAAAGCGCGGTCAGACTTGTACACCTTCCCTCCGGCATCAAGGTCGTTGCGTCCGAACATCGCCTCCAGGGACGCAACCGGGACCTTGCCCTCCAGCGTCTCCGTCGAAAACTCATTGGGCTGAACCACACGGTCAAACCCCGTAGACCAACCCGGCCTTCGCGTACCTCCAGAGAAAAGCGCATGGAACAGAAACGCCGACAGGCGCGAAAAAAAGCGCTGCGGCGGATCGTGGACAGGTCTTGCACGTAGTCTCCGGACAAATGTCCGTTCAGCCCGTACGTTCTGTTCCGTTTCCCGCTCGACGCCTGCCGGCGCTGCTGCGCAACTAACAGCAGGTATGAATCATTTCGGGGGTTGATGCGTCAAAAGGATATGGCATGTATCAGTCGCCATTACGCGAAGGGCCCGCAATTTTGCTCCATGTTCCATCTGGGAGATATGTCGCCTTTCATTCGACCGTTTCATCCAGTCCTGTTGCGAGGGGTTCTTTTTACAAGCGGAGTCGGTCGAAACTCCGTGTCGACGCGTGGTCATTGAGCTTGTCGAAATGCCCGCTTTTTGTAACTCTTCGCGAGCTTTTGGGTGCGCCGATCTCAGGTATCCGATAGCCCTTCGCCGACCCTTCGACAAGCTCAGGGAGCGTCTCAGGGCAGGGCAAGCCGCCGGAGGCCGGGCTGACAACCTGAGACAAACGGATCATCGTCGCTATGAACAATCGATCTTCCCTTCTAACGCGTATCTCCGTCAATAGACCCGTGACGATAGCGGTGTGCCTGTTGGCGTTGCTCGTGATGGGCGCCGTGGGCTATTCCCGGATCGCGGTAAAGATGATGCCGGCGGGATTCGAGCCGCCGTTTCTTTGGTTGAGCGTCCGGTATCCCGGTTCGACCGCCACGCCTCAGGAGGTTGAACAACAGATAACGCGCCCCCTGGAGGAGCGCCTGCGAACGATAAAGGGAATCGAGCGGGTCCGGACGTACACGGACAGCCGGGGCGTCGGCGCGCCCCTCCGGTTTCAGCAGGATGCCGACATGACCCTGGCGTACAACCAGTTGCGTGATCAACTGGATCGTCTCAAACCGGAACTTCCGGAGGAGGTCCGGGATCGGATATTCGTGTGGAAGTACAACGACGAAGGCTGGAATATCATGTGGGTAGGCGCGGCCCTCGACTCCTCGATCGTAGACGTGTACCGTTACCTGGAAACCCATGTGCAACGACCTCTGGAACGCATCGAAGGCGTGGCAAGGGTGGAACTCTGGGGTGCGGACCCGAAAGAGGTGATGATCGAAATCGACCGTGAGAAACTGGTCGCGAGGGGCGTGAATGTCTACGACATGGTTCAAAGGCTGCAAAGTGACAATTTCGCGCTAAAGAGCGGCTATGTGAACGAGGGGACGAAGAAATTCTACGTCCGTTCGCTCGCCCGGTACCGCAGTCTCGAGGAGGTCGGCAATATTCCCGTCGGTACCCGGCAGGGCGGCGTCAGATTGCGTGAAGTCGCCGACGTGGTCTACGACATTCCGGCCCGGAGCTGGTATCAGAGAATCGACGGCCAGCCAGCTTCTTCCGTGGGGATCAAGGCCGAGTCCGGGGCGGACATCGCTACGGTTTGCGACCGCGTTTCTGAGGCGCTCATCGAGATCGAGAACGGGACTGCCCTGGACGGAAAAGTGCAATTCAACGTATTCTTCAACCAGGGCGAACTCATCCGGGCGTCGGTCGCGACTCTGAGAAATACGGGACTCTGGGGCGGGCTGTTTGCCGCGCTGATCCTGCTGTTCTTCCTGCGTGTCATCCGAATGACGGCCATCATTACACTGTCGATTCCGCTGTGCGCGATGATGACGGTTACGGTGCTTTATTTTTCCGGGTGGTCCCTGAATCTCATGACGATGATGGGTCTGATGGTAGGCGTGGGGATGGTTGTCGACAATGCGGTCGTCATTCTGGAGAACATCTACCGCCGGAGGGAGAAGGGCGAGACGCCGAAAACTGCTGCCGTCTCGGGCGCCAGCGAGGTCGCCATGGCGATTACCATGGCAACGCTGACCACTGTCGTCGTCTTTCTGCCCCTGATGTTGATGACCGGCAACGTCGGTATGACGTTCTATCTTTCCCGGATGGGCGTTCCTGTGATCGTGATGCTGGTGGGGTCGTTGTTCGTCGCGCTGCTGATCATTCCGCTGGCCTCGGTGCGCTTCGGGGGCGGCCGCATCAAGCCGGACTCGAAGTCCATCGGCTGGGCCCGGATGCGTTACGGTCGCGTTCTGAAGTGGGCGCTGAGCCATCGCCGGGACGCCATATTGATCCTCCTCGCGGTATTTGCAACCATTGCGATTCCGGCCGACAGGATAAAACGCTCGGATGCCTCCCGTGGAAATATCAACGATATCGATATCAATATTCGAACGCCCCGTGATTTCACGACGTATGAAACTTTCGAATTAATGAACGAAGTGGAAGAATTCCTGGATTCCAAGCGGGAGGCGTACGGCATCAGGACCATCCGGTCGTGGTTCCGCAAGACCCGTGGGAATTTCGAGATCTTTCTGGATTCGGATCCCAATGAGGCGTGGTGGTACGTCGCGTACAAGAACCTGAGGTCGGGTCTGGGGGTGCCGGTCGACAATGCGATGGAACGAACGGAAGTCATTAAGGACTTGAAACAGAAGATGCCCAAGTACGTGGGGGTGCGCATAGGCGTGGAGAGCCGGGCCCGCGGGGGCGGTGCCCCGTCAGTTTCCGTGTACCTCTACGGAGACGACACCGAGGCGCTGGCGGGTCTCGTAACCGAAGTCGAGCGCCGGCTCCGGGCGATACCCTCGGTGGTGAACGTCGACTCGGACCTGGAACGTTCCACGGACGAGGCGCAGGTCCACATCGACCGCGAACGGGCAAGGCGCTACGGGATTTCTCCGCAGGTAGTGGCGCGGACGCTTGCCTTCACCATGCAGGGCGTGAGCCTGCCCCGGTACCAGTCCGGTGAGCGGGAGGTGGAAACGCGCCTGTACCTGGAAGAGGCGGACCGGCAGACGCTGCATCATCTCAAGAGTTTCATGTTCAGGTCCGCGTCGGGGGAGATGATCCCGCTTTCCGAACTGGCCAGCTTCAAGGTAACGCCGGGGCGCGGGAGAATACGGAGGGAAGACGGTAAGACGCGCCTGGAGGTGAAAGCGTTTACGACAAAGGACGATCTCAAGAGCCTGTACGCCGAAGTCGACCGGGCGATGGACGGTTTCGAAATGCCCAGGGGATATTCGTGGAACAAGGGAGAACGGTTCGCAAAGTTCCGGGAGTCCGACAACGATACGATATTCGCGGTGGTGATGGCCGTTACCTGTGTCTTTCTTCTGATGGGTGTGTTGTTCGAGTCCGTGGTCCTGCCTTTCTCGGTGTTGTTTTCCATTCCGTTTTCATTCCTGGGGGTGTACTGGGCGCTCTATCTGACCGGCACGCCAATGGACATGATGGCCAACATCGGCATGATCGTACTTATCGGTGTCGTCGTAAACAACGCCATCGTGCTGGTGGATATGGTCAACCGGATGCGACTGGAGGGCCTCAGCCGCACAGACGCAATTCTGGAGGCCGGACACAACCGGTTTCGTCCCATTCTGATGACAACGTTCACCACGGTGTTCGGCCTGTTGCCAATGGCATTGGGGAATAGCAATCTGATCGGGATTCCCTATGCCCCGCTAGGACGGACTATGATGGGCGGGTTGCTGGTTTCGACGTTTATGACCCTGCTGCTTGTGCCCATCTGCTACACACTTCTGGACGACTTGCGGACGTTTCTGAAAGGTGTCGTTCGAGCCGCGTTTTTCCGCCGGACCGTCAGCGAACAGCCGGCGGACGACTGATCGCACGGGCGGACCGGCCCCCGTTCCTTCCGCGGCGGGTGGCTGCTTATCCACGGTTGATGTATGAGCCGGAGGCGCAACCCTCCGGTTTTTTTTGTTCATGCCATGGATGGGCCGGGGTTGAAGTGGTTGGTACAGTACGTTATATTATCCCGGCTGTTCATCCGTCCTTGTCGGCGATTTCTGCGTGAACCTGCTCGGGGCATGCGCGGTTTCGGACGCGCGAAGCCTGCCGGGACTTTAAGCCGGTTTCTTAGGAGTATCCGTGAGATTCAGGCCCTGTATCGATCTGCGTGGCGGGCGCGTGGTTCAAATAGTGGGCGGGTCGTTGCACGGCGTCGCGGCGCCGGAGACGAACTTTGAGACGGACCGGGCGGCGGCCGACTATGCGAGGATGTACATGGCGGACAATCTGCCGGGAGGTCACGTGATCATGCTGGGGCCGGGCAATGAGTCCGCCGCGCTGTCAGCGTTATCCGCCTTTCCTGGCGGGCTCCGGGTGGGCGGCGGTATCCGGCCCGAAAACGCGCGCCGATTTCTAAACGCCGGCGCCAGCCATGTCATCGTTACTTCGTATGTGTTTCGAGACGGGCGTGTAGATACCGATCGGCTCGACAGGATGGTACGCATTGTTGGTCGGGATCGGCTGGTGCTGGACCTGAGTTGCCGGCGGCGAGACGGCGCTTACCTGGTGGTGACCGATCTGTGGCAGCGGTTTACCGGGGTCGAGGTGGACGGACCCACGCTGAACTGGCTCTCGGATTTCTGCGACGGGTTTCTCGTGCACGGCGTGGACGTAGAGGGTAAACAAACGGGCATAGAGGATTCGCTCGTGAAACTGCTCGGGGCCGAGTCGCCGATAGACGTGACGTACGCGGGCGGCGCGCGGCGCCTGGAAGATCTGGACCGCGTCGAGACGCTGGGGAGAGGGCGAGTGGGTCTGACAATCGGCAGTGCGCTGGACATATTCGGCGGCGACGTGCCTTATGCGGATGTCGTGGCCTGGCAGCGGCGGCGGGAACGGCCGGTGTGAGGTCTGTCACCGTGTAGACAGACATACGCGTCCCTATTACCGACTTGAGTGGACCGCCTTTTCCGGTGGAGAGCCCCGTGGCGACATTTGGGGAGATAGGAGAGTTCGGTTTTATCGAACGGATCGGGGCAGCGGAGATGCCCCGGACGGCCCGGGTACGTTGTGGAATCGGGGATGACTGCGCCGTATTGGCGTGCGAAAACGACCGGGTGCGGCTTATCACGTCCGACCTGATGGTTGAAGGCGTGCATTTCGTGCTTGAGGTTTCCAATCCCCGCTGGTTGGGCCATAAGCTGCTTGCAGTGAACCTTTCGGATGTCGCGGCGATGGGCGGGGAGCCTCGCGAGGCGCTGATTTCGTTGGCGATTCACCGGGACTTGGACGTGGGCTATATGGAACGCGTATATCGTGGATTGCGCGAACTGGCCTCCCGTTTTGGCGTCAACGTCGTTGGCGGCGACACAACGCGGAGTACAGGGCCGCTGGTCATGAATCTGACGCTCACCGGCGAGATGGATCAGGACCGGGTGTGCTACCGCTCGGGCGCCAGCCCCGGCGATCTGATCTACGTGTCGGGCACGCTCGGGGACTCCGCGGCGGGCTTGAAACTGGCGCAGGGTGACGAAGTAGGACTGTCTGAGGAGGACCGCGAGTTCCTTCTATGCAGGCACCAACGTCCGGAGCCCAGGGTGGCGTTGGGGCAGGCGCTGGCGGCGTCGGGCGTTGTGACGGCCATGCTGGATCTCTCGGACGGGGTGGCTTCGGATCTGCGGCATATCTGCAGGCAAAGCGGGGTGTCCGCGGTGATCGATGGGACGGCGATTCCCGTTTCACCCGCGTTCAGGCGATTCCGCGGGCTTTCGGATGCGGGAACACGGAACCTGGAGATATCGGGCGGAGAGGACTATGAGTTGTTGTGTACGGTGGCGCACGGGGGGAGAGACGACGTCGAGGCACTCGCTGCCAAGTCAGGGATTTCGCGCATCGGGCGGATCGAAGCGGGCGACGGACGCATATATCTCGAGAACGCGCAGGGAGTGAGGACGGAGCTGGAAGCGCGCGGCTTCGAGCATTTTTAGGGCTCCGGGGCTCCCTGAATTTTTAGCTGAATCTATTCGATCGAGTCGTGGCACCGTGGAAGGAACAGGACCGATACGGCATGTCCGAAATTCCAGAGTCGAGTGGTAATGTCAGCCTGACCTTACCCGTTACCGGGATGAGCTGCGCCGCCTGCGCCGCCCGCATCCAGGAAGAATTGCGACAGGACCACGGCACAAAGGAAGCGGTCGTCAACTATGCGACGGGAGAGGCCAGCGTCCTGATCAGGTCTGATCGGGACGCTGTCAAGCGGCTTGTTGGAAAAATCGAGAGTCTCGGCTACGGGATCCGCACGGACGAGACGAGACTCGCCGTCCGCGACATGCACTGTGCCGCCTGCGTGTCCGCAATTGAGAACGCGTTAACAGGGGTTCCCGGCGTCGTCGACAGCGAGGTCAACCTCGCGGCCCGTCACGCCACGGTGCGCCATTTCGCGGTCCCCGATTCCACGCTGACGCGCGCGGTAATCGATGCAGGGTACGCCGCAACAGTCGTGAAACAGGACGCCGCCGCGAACGACGGAGAGCGGGAGGAAGAACGGGCGGAGCAGCGCTCGGTCCGCGTACGATTCATTTTCGCGGCCGCGCTGTCAATACTGATAATGAGCGCGGGCATGCTGAACGAATTCCTGGGAGCGCCGTACTCCATCCGGCAGGTCCACCTTCTGCTCTTCCTCCTGGCAACTCCTGTACAATTCTGGTGCGGATGGCGCTTTCTAAAGGGGTTCTGGAGCGGCCTGCGGCACATGACGGCCGACATGAACAGCCTTATTGCCGTCGGAACGCTGGCGGCATACGGATACAGCGTCGCCGGCGTTGCCGCGCCCCATGCCGTTGCCGGTCCGGGCGGGGCCGTCAGCGTATACTTCGACACCTCCGCCATGATCATCACCCTCATCCTCCTGGGCCGGTTGCTGGAAATCCGGTCCCGCGGCCGCGCCGCCGACGCCATCCGTGCGCTGATGGATCTCCGTCCCGAGACCGCATGTGTCATCAGGAACGGCGAGGAGACGCTGGTTCCTGTCGAGGATGTCGCCGTGGGCGACCTCATTCGCATCCGGCCGGGCGACAGAATCCCTGTAGACGGTGTCGTGCAGGAGGGGCAATCGAGCGTCGACGAGTCTGTGATCACGGGTGAGAGCATGCCCGTTGAAAAAGGCAGGCAAAGCCGGGTTCTGGGTGCAACGCTCAACAAGACCGGGAGTTTCACGGTAAGGGCTACACAGGTCGGCGCCGAAACGGTACACGCCCGGATCGTTCGGATGGTTCGACAGGCCCAGGGCTCGCGCGCTCCCGTTCAGCGGGTCGCGGACCGGGTTGCCGGGATCTTTGTGCCGGTCGTTTTCGGCGTCGCCCTGCTTACGTTCGTCCTGTGGTGGATTGCCGGTTCCGGATCCGGCGCCTCACACGCGTTGCTCAACGCCGTTGCCGTCCTCATTATCGCCTGTCCGTGCGCGCTGGGCCTGGCCACGCCCACGGCCATACTGGTCGGCACCGGCCGGGCGGCGGAACTGGGCGTCCTCATCAAGGGCGGCCCGGTACTCGAAACCGCCCACCGCCTGGACACGATCGTCCTGGACAAGACCGGCACCCTCACAACCGGAAGGCCTGCCGTTACCGACTTCGTCACAACAGGTACAGGCTCGGAATCGGATCTGCTCAGGTTGGCAGCGTCCGTTGAACAGGGCTCCGAACACCCCCTAGGAGAAGCCATCCGGAACGCGGCGCGGGAACGGAAACTGTCCGTTGAGGAATCTCACGAATTCGAAGCCCTGCCGGGGCAGGGCGTGCGCGCAAAAAAGGCCGGTCGCACCGTTCTACTGGGCAACCGGCGGTTGGTGGGAAGCCAGGTCGTATTGACCGACGACCTGGATGCGAAGGCGGCTCGACTGGAAGCGGACGGTAAAACGGTCCTTTTCGTCGCCGTCGACGATCAGGTGGAAGGCCTCATCGGCGTGGCCGACGTCCTGAAGCCCGATTCCGTCCGCGCCGTTGCAGATCTCAAGTTACTTGACCTGACCGTCATCCTCCTGACGGGAGACAACGCAAGGACCGCCGTAACCGTCGCGGAACACGCGGAAATCCCTCGGGTCATTGCCGGGGTCATGCCCAACGAGAAAGCCGCCCGCATCTCGGAATTGCAGGACCGGCGGCATTGTGTGGCAATGGTCGGAGACGGCGTCAACGACGCGCCCGCCCTGGCGACCGCCGACGTTGGCATTGCCGTCGGCACCGGGACGGCCGTCGCCATGGAAAGCGCGGATATCACCCTCATGTCAGGCAGCCTAACCGGAATAGAGACGGCGATCCGCCTGTCCGGGCGGACCGTGCGCACGATTCGCCAGAACCTGTTCTGGGCGTTTGCCTACAATGTACTGTTGATTCCGGTGGCGGCTCTCGGCCTTCTCAACCCGCTCGGCGGGCCCATGGTGGCGGCCGCCGCCATGGCGATGAGTTCCGTATCGGTGATCTCGAATTCACTCCGGATCAGGGGATTCGAGAGATAGGCGCGTGGCTTCCGGAAGAACGAGGATGCCTGTTGGAGCGGATGAATCCCAGCGATGGCGTTCGGAATTCGAGCGATTCTCGAACATTCATCTTCGTTTTTTTGCGTAAGCCAGGATTCCCTTAACGACTCGGTCCGCGTTCTGCTCGCGTATCGGATGACGTCGAATCAGCCAGGCCTCGTGCTTGTGGTGGACGTTGTGAACTTCAACGAGAATTTCGGCGTGAGCCAGGTTGTTCCGCAGGACCGCGAGGTTCCTCCCCCGGTCCCCCGCGGGCAGGTTCGGCCGGTGCAGGGCCGAACGCATGACCCGGGCGAAGGACCTGGAACGCCTGTCAACCCTGCCCCGCCTCTTGTGATAGATCACCAGCGGACCTTGCGGGCGCCCGGGGGTGTTATCCGCGTGCAGCGAGACAAACAGACACCTGTCTCTGCGCGCCTTCTTGAAAAAACGATTCGCCACCCGGACTCGCTGTGAGAGATTGGCGCTCCTGGGTCTCACCTTTTCCGAATTTCTCCTGTTGTACCGCTCATCGTTGTAGACTTCGTTCTGTTCGTGGACAAACGTCGTGCGGGCCGGCAGGTTGTCCCGGATCAGGTGATTCGGGCTGATCACCGTCAATGCGACCTCGGCACCCAGAAGCCGGAGTCTCTTGTACATGCGCAGCGCGATGTCGTACACGTATTCATCCTCGACCACATATACCCGTCTATCCTTGCCCGTTGTATTCGAAACGATCGCTCCCGGATCGATACCCCCATGTCCGGGGTCAAGCACAATCCGCCAGCCCTTGAGCGGTTGCCATCTCTTTTTCGGGGCTTTGGCGAAAATTTGTGCATCGAAGGCTTGCAGGAGGGTTCGTGCGCGTGTATAGTCCGTCTTCGGGGACGAACGCGAACGTTCCCTGTAATTCCGATGCCTCTGCCTGCCGGCAGTGGGCTTGCGGTAGTAATAAGGTCCGTTCGCTGCGTTATACTTGACAATCCGTGGTGTCAGACGGAGTACCTGACCCGGATAGACGTTGTTGGTCCGCAGCTTGTTGATCCGCTTGATCGCCCCGATGCTGGTCTGGTGTTTTCGGGCAATCGACCACAGGGAATCGCCCTTACGAACCTTGTAGACCAGCGAAAGCCCGGCAAGAGGGCTTGCACATAACATGACCAGGCAAAGCCCGGCGCTCAGCATGCGCAGTTGTCTGTACTTGTCCATATTGGCCGACTTACACGGAAACTCGAAAAATCCCGCAGCTACACCGATCGCTCAGGTTAGAGGACTCCAAACTTTACGCCATTTGTCCGAAAAAGACAAGTCGGCTATGGACGTGAACGAGCCTCCGGAGCCGATGCAAGTCGGTCGTTTTCGCCTTGTATCTGGTGTATTTCACCAACAGTCGTCGACAACCGTACAAGGGATTAAGAAATAAATCAATAAATAACAGATATTTAAATAATTCTATGGCTTATTGTCAAATGGGCACGGTCCTTGCAATAAGTGGACGGTAGATCGGCGGATGTGTGACAGATTCTGGGATTTTTTACCGTGACGGGCTACGGACACCCGCAAGAGAAAGGAGTATAATCATGGCGAAGGGAATTTTCTCCAGAATGGCGGACATTATCAAGGCCAACATAAACGACCTTCTGAATCGCGCGGAAGATCCGGAAAAGATGATCCGGCAGATGATCCTCGAAATGGAAGAGGCCGTGAACAAGGCGACGGCGTCCGTCGGGACCGCCGTCGCCAACGAGAAGCGCCTGGAGCGTCAACTGCTGGATAAGACGGACCAGATCGAGGCGTGGCAGAAGAAGGCCGAACTCGCCGTGGAATCCGGTGAGGACGACCTCGCCCGGCGCGCGCTGGAACGAAAGTCCACGGTTGAAAAAGCCGCCCGCGATTTGGAAGTCGCGTTCGAAGAGAGCCACAAGACCTCCGATCAACTCAAGAAGCAACTGTCGCAGCTGAAGTCCAAACTGGACGAGGCACGCACCCGCCAGGGCGCCCTCATCGCGCGGCGACGCGCCGCCCAGGCGCGGAAGCAGATCGCCCAAGGGCTCTCGGGCATAGGCGACGACGCTTTTTCCAGCTTCGAACGTTTCCGCAGCCGGGTTGAGAACGAAGAAGCCGAGGCTTCCGCTCACGCCGAAATCGCAGGCGAAGATCCCTCGCTCGACGACACGTTCGAAAAACTGGAACGACGGAACACGGTGGAAGAGGAACTCGAGGCCCTGAAGAAAAAGATCCGCAAATCCGATGCGTGAATTCCAGAAAATCCTGGACGAAATCGCGTACGAGATCGATAAAACGATGCGCGACGCAACAGAGGCATGGCGTGATTTCCGGAAGACCCGACCCGCGCGGCAGATGCCGGGAACGGTTCGATGTCCGCGATCGCGTCGGCTGTCCTTCCGATTCTCCGATCTGGCCACTGACGGGAGTTGCTCTATGCGATACGCTTTCTCGGTCCTGCTGAAAGCCACAGCGATTCTGTTCGTTTTCGGCGGTCTGATGGGCATAGTCTTTTCCGGATTCCAGTCGTCCGGCTTCAGCCTCGACCCTCTGGACTTTTTTGTGGGCATCGCCGTCATCGCGCTTGCGCTGGTTTTATGGCTCGCTGCCCGCTCGGTCCACATGTCGGCCGAACATAGGCGCTACGCGCAGTATCAACATCGATTGCTCAGGCTCGCCCGGGAGAAAGGCGGTAGCGTCACCGTTCTGGAGGCGGCTACTGACGGGAGGATGACGGTAGGTAAAGCGGAAGAGATCCTCGGTGCGTTGGCCGTCGGCGGCAGCGCCGAGGTGCGTGTGTCAGAGTCCGGTCTCGTTGTGTATCACTTTCCCGAAATTGAACGCGGGTCCGAAAAACACCGGGCTAAGCCGGTGGATGAACTTTGATATCACTAAATTGACGGAGGGATGTCATGTTTGAAGTCGGTGTTGGAATCGCGTTGATAGTGCTCGCGGCCGCCGTACACAAATACGTAGATCGGCAGTCCAAGGGGGTTTTGCCGGGAAAGGTCGAGGAGCGTCTGAATGCCAGACTGGACGACCTCGACAGGAGATTGACCGATATCCAGGAAATCATGATCGCGATCGATGAAAAGCTGAATCGCCAGGTATCGGGAGGCGCATCGTGAATTTTGGCAAAGTCATTGGATAACGTCGAGAAGAAGGATCCGGAATCATCAGATTTAAACCTGACCAAAATACGGAGCATTGAATCATGAATTCACAACGCATTCACCTAAGCGATCGGATTCAGGATGGGACGGTTGTCGTCTCCGTAAGCGGCGACCCCGTCGCCAACCCGGACGCGGCGACCCTGGGACGCAAGATAACGAACCTGGTGGACAGCGGCGCTCGCACGGTCGTGGTCGACTTTTCGCACGTAAATCGTGTCGGCGCTGCCATGCTCGGTGAACTGGCAACGGGCCTGAAATCCACCCGAAACGCCGGTGGCGACCTGAGGCTGAGCGGCGTTTCCCGTCGGATCCGGAAAGCCCTTGAAGTGACGAGGCTCTCGCGCTTTTTCAAGTATGCCGAGGCGGCGAGCAGTACGACGGAAGCCGCCACACGAAACGTCAATAAGGTGGCTTGAAAATTCAGTTAGCCGGAAATCCGACTCAGGATTATCGAAACGCAGGGATTTCAGAGGAGGGAAAAGGATGAGTTGGATACTGGAATTGGCGTTGGCTCTTTGCCTGCTGATGGTCGCGGGTGGATTTTCCGTTTATTTAATGACTCCCGGCAACAAAAAGCCAAGCGGATCCACTGTGGGTATATTCCTGGCGATGGCGGCCGTCGGGTTCGTGATCTGGGCCTTCACGTCGGAACGGTGGAACCTGCTGCCAGATGCCGATGACGTTCCCGCGCTTACCCTGTCCGATAAAACCGCCGGCCTGACGGACGAAGGCGTGAGACTGTTCCTGGAAAATCAGAGACGTCTGGAGTCAACTGCCGGTAAACTCGAGGACGTCGCAGACCGGCTTGAGTTGGCTCAATCCGGAACGGGGCTGGGCATCGCGATGGATATCGGAATCGGCATCTGTCTGATTATTTTCGCCGGGGGCTTCGTGAGCTATATACATGTGAGAAAGAAGAGGGAAGGCAAGGGGATGAGTCCCGAACGGGCAAAACGAATGGAATCCCGGCTGGACGCCGTGGACCAGCGCCTGAACGACCTCCAGGAGGTGATCATCACCCTGGATGAGAGGCTCAGGCGAGACAAAACCAGCGTCTGAACAACGACTGCAAGCCGAAGGAGGAAGCCTGATGAACCGAGAGTTCGTTACCAAGGGCGCCGTCGTCTTTATCCTGTTTTTTATAGGTGCGGTAACGCTGAAATTCCTCTTCGGCGACCCTCTCGCACCGACGTACCATTTCGACTTCAGGGGTTTCGTCATGGATATTGCGTTGGGAATTCTGTCAATCTCCGTGATCCTTGCCGTGTCAATCCTTGCGATTGGCAGCGTTGTGAAATTCCTGAGACGACGTACCGGCGGCCAGACCGGTGGAACTGGCGCCCGAGAGACAGAATCGGTCAACGCCCGCCTGAACGAACTGGAACGGAGAATGACGGACGTTCAGGATGTACTGATTTCCATGGACGAAAAACTCGGCAGGACGGAAGGCAATGGGCCACCGGGCTGATTGCCGTTGAGATCGGATCCCGCCTGCGCACACCAGGGATAGAGTGGGCTCCTGGTTCGTTTCAAAGTCCAGAAGGTATTCTTTGTCAACATCACCACCTCGAACGAGAAAGGAAAACCCATGCTCGCAAAGATTCTCGGCATCATACTTATCGCCATAGGTGCGTACCTAGGTATCTTCGAAGCGATCAAGCTCATCGGCATGTCCCTGGAAATCGTGTTGTTGCTCCTCAAACTGCTTGTGTCGTTCGTCCTGATTTACGTGGGTTACCGGCTGCTGACCGGTTACGCCAGGTAATTCACAGTACCTCAAAGAGGAAATCCAATAAATGGAAAACGAACAGTATCTGGTCCGAAGGGCAATCGATGGCGACGCGGCTGCCTTTGGTGTTCTTTACCGGGCCTGTCATGAACAAATCTACGCGACGATGGTGCGACGGACGAGCGATCCAGAAACCGCGCAGGATCTTGTTCAAACCGCCTTTCTGAAGGCGTATGGTGCTCTTGGCTCGTACAGAGGCGAGGCCGCATTCGCCACCTGGCTTACCCAGATTGCGCTGAACGTGCACAAATCCCACTTTCGCAAACAGCAGGTGCGCCGAAGGTGGATAAAGGTAACCGACGACCCCGCGGCCCTCGCCGATGCCACGCGCATGCCCGTTGTGGACGAGAATCCGGAAGTCTCGGTGGAGCGAAACCAGCAGCGCGAACTGGTCAGGAAGAGCATTCGCGCATTGCCGGCCAGGTACCGCAAGGTCGTCTGGATGCGTTATGTCCGGGACTGGTCCTACGAAGAGATCACCCTGGCGCTTCAGATTCCGATGGGGACGGTAAAGACCTGGCTCAACCGCGGACGTTACCAATTGAAGGGCGAATTCAAGAAGCGGGGGCTGATGCCCTCCTGATGCCGCATAACGGCCGGTCCGGGATCAGGTCCGGGATCCAGGGTGCCAGCCATTGAAATTCAGCCGGTTTCCCGGACGATATCACGGTCAGTGAATGGCCCGGCATCGGCAGACACCTGCTGAAACCGTCACGATTTTGTATTGACGCAGAGAATATTCTATATCACATTTCGCGGCGCAGGACGCTGCCGGACGCAGCCCGCGTTATGTCCACTTGCAGGAGATCGGCTGCGCAGATTCAACGAGGTACGAAGAAGGGAGCCGGATATGGATAGCTGGTGGATGGAACTGACCGTACTCAACCAGATTTTCTACGTCGTGGCGATTTTCTTCAGTGCGTTTTTCGTCTGGCAACTCCTGGCGGCTTTGCTCGGTCTCGGAGGAGGTGCGGACGCGGCCGTGTCTGGAGATGCGAACTTCGGCGATTCCGGGCCGGAGTTCAACGACGGTACGGTTGCCTCTTTCAAGCTGCTTTCTATCAGGTCTCTCATTGCCTTTGGCATGCTGTTCGGGTGGGCCGGCGCTCTCTATCTGCAAAGAGGGCTGGAAGTTCGAACCGCCCTTGTCTACGCGCTTGTCTGGGGCAGCGCGGGCATGGCGGTCGTGGCCTATTTCTTCCACGGCATCCGGCAGCTCACCGAGACTGGAAATGCCAGCCTGGATACCTGCGTCGGCACGTCGGGAGAAGTGTATCTGGATATACCGGAGGGCGGCACAGGGCAGGTCCGGGTGATAGAGAGCGGGACGGTCGCCTACGTATCTGCCCGCGGAAAAAACGGCATGCCGGTCTCGGCCAAAACGCCTGTCCGCATTCTCCGGGTGGTTAGTCCAACCACGCTTGAGGTCGAGCCCATCACGTCCTGATTGACTTCCGGTTCCGAACTCCTTGCTTGCAGTGTCCTGATTGCGGGCCCGCGACAACGCGGAAGAAGGATCGAGAATTGAAACCGGTTGGAATCCTCCCCCGGGAGTGATCTCGTTCAATGGTGGAATATTCATTTGAGGAGGGATTGCGATGGCAACCGAGACGATTCTAACGATCATTTTGCTGCTGGTGGTGTTTCTTCTGTTCGTGACGTTCATTTCCAGGTACAAACGGTGTCCCTCCAACAAGATACTGGTCGTCTACGGAAAGACCGGAAAAGGGGCCGCAAAGTGCGTACATGGGGGCGCTGCCTTCGTCCTTCCGCTCCTTCAGGACTACGAGTATCTGGACCTGGAGCCGTTCGTCGTTCCCATAGACCTGGACAACGCGCTTTCCCAGGAGAACATCCGTGTGTCGGTTCCCACAACCGTCACGGCAGCGGTTTCAAATCAGACCGGCGTGATGCAAAATGCGGCAATCCGACTGTTGGGTCTTTCGCGCGAACAGATCGAGAGTCAGGCGCAGGATATCATCCTCGGCCAGATGCGGGCGGTGATCGCCACAATGGAAATCGAAGAAATCAACCGGGACCGGCAGGCGTTTATGTCCAAGGTCAATGACGCCGTGTCAACCGAAATGGAGAAAATCGGTCTCTCCGTGATCAATGTGAATATCAAGGATATCGAAGACGAGAGCGGCTATATCAAGGCCCTTGGTCAGAAAGCGGCTGCCGAAGCCATCAACCAGGCGGCCATCGACGTGGCCGAGCAGGAGAAAATGGGCAAGGTGGGTGTGGCCGAACGGGAGCGTGACCAGCGTACGGACGTGGCTGCCGCGAACGCGGCCGCCGATATCGGCGAGGCGGAAGCCGCCACGGACAGGCGACAGAGGGTTGCCGCACTGGAATCCGAAGCCCAGATCGGGGAGGCGGAGGCCACCAGAAACAAACGCCAGATGGTCTCTGCTCTGGACGCGGAAGCGGTGCAGGCCGAGGCTGAGGCCGATTCAAAAAAGGCCGGTTACATGGCGCAGCAGACGGTAGCAGAAGAGGTCGCGCGCCAGACGGGACAGGAGGCGGCCAAGGCCGCCGACGGCGCCATCCGGGTCGCCCAGGAAAAGGCGGAGAGAGAGGCCGAGGAAGCCCGGTCGCTGCGCGAAGAAGCCCGACTCAGGGCCGAAATCGTCGTAGAGGCCGAGGCGCAGAAACAGAAGCTGGTTGTGCAGGCCGAGGCGGAGAAAACCCGAAAAACACTTGTGGCTGAAGGCGAGGCCGCCGCGATTCTGGCGGAGAGGAGGGCCGAAGCAGAGGGCACCCAGGCCATCCTTGATGCCAAGGCCGAAGGTTATAAGGAGTTGGTTGCCGCGTGCGGCGGAAAGGACCAGGCTGCCGCCGCCTTCCTCATCGTGGAGCGGTTGACCGAGGTTGCGGGCATACAGGCCGAAGCCATTCGGAATCTCCCGCTGGAAAAGATCGTGGTCTGGGACGGCGGCAACGGACAGGGAGGTATGACCAACCTCGGTCAGCGTCTGATGGGCGCCATTCCTCCCATGCACGAACTGGCAAAACTGGCGGGTCTGGAACTGCCGGAGTTTCTGGGCAGGATGGCAGGCGGGATGAATCCGGCGGACGGCACTGAAGACAAAACCGAAAAAGCCTCTGAATAAACCCGTTTGATCGAGGTGTAACCGATTGAATAAATCCGAATTACCGGACAACGCGCCGGCCCCGTCCGACCGTATCGGTATCGCCCGGACCCTGCCTGAATCCGGGAATGCCGACGCCCGGAGGCACTGCCGTGGCGGCGACAACGCGATGGAAACTGGCGACCTGGCGAGTGCCGAAGCAGCCTACCTGGCGGCATTGACGGAGGATGCCGGGAATGTGCGGGCGCGCCATAACCTGGGCGTTGTACACTTCAGACAGGGCAGTTGGGGGGACGCGCTGGACTGCTTTACCGTCTGCCTGGATCTTGTCCCGGACCGCGCCGCGGACATGCATTTCAAGATGGGCCTGTGCCGGATCAAGGGCGGATTCAAAGGGGGACTGAAGGACCTCGAAGCCGCCACCAGGTTTGATCCTGACCATCTGGCGGCGCACTTTCAACTGGCGCTCTTGCGGGCAGAGGGCGCGGAATCGGGATCGACGGGTCGGCAACAGGCGGTCGACGCGCTTCGTTATATTCTGGATGCCGTGGATCGGGGGGTGCCCTTCGGCAACGTGGACGGCACCTGCTTCCTGCTCGCCAGCTTCCTCGACGACCTTCCGGAAAACGTCGATGAAGCGATCATGGTTTACCGTCGCGGTCTTGAAGCGAATCCGCTGTTCGCGCCGGGTCACAACAACCTTGGGGTTCTGCTCATGCAAGCGGGTCAGACCCTCCAGGCACTTGGCGCATTCAAGATAGCCATCCAGCTCGAGCCGGACTACGCGCTGCCCTACAGAAACCTGGCGCATCTCTTGTTCGATCACAAGAGTTCGGCGCAGATGGAGCAGGAATATACGACCATCATCGAAGAGTTCGGCGCAAAGGCAGCCTCGGTTCTGGCACGGTTATCCCTCGAACTCATCGACATGGGGCGTGTGCAGGTGGGTGAGAGCCTGTACACGCGGGGCCACCAGATAAAGAACCTGATGGGACTGGTCGGGAGTCGTACACGCCGGCTGATTCGAAGGGTCCCGCAGGAAGACAGATTTCTCGATGATCTGACAGGGATCGCCCGGGACCAGGAGCACATCTACGACCAATGGGTCGCCTATCTGCGCAGCATGAAGCAGGACCCGTTGAACCCCACACTGGTTGACGTTCCGCCGTTGTTGGGCAGAATCAGGGAGACAGTCTCTACCCGTACCGGCGGTGCGTTGCTCCGCTTCGTGTACGAGCCGCAGGTTCCGCAGGTCAAGGTCGACCCCGGCATGTTGCGGGAAGCCGTCACCAACCTGATTCTGAACGCACTGGACGCCGTAGACGAGGAGGGTGTGGTCACGGTACAGGCCGGCTACGACAATAAGCGGGCTTCGGTTTTCATCGAAGTGGAAGACGACGGGCCCGGCATATCGGAAGAGATCCAGGGCAGAATCTTCGATCCCGGGTTCTCAACCAAAGAAAAGGGCAATGGATTCGGCCTGAGCATCTGCTCGCGCATCGTGTCCGCCCACAGGGGAAACCTGCGCATGATCAGCAGACCGGGCGCCGGAGCCGTGTTTCGCATCGACATTCCGGTGGACTTCGAACTCGTTTCCGAAACAGACAGCATCGGCTGGAGCGGCGATCCGATATCTTCATCCAGGCTGCCGCTGGCCGAGGAATTCATCGAGTAAGTCATGAACCCGCAAATCGTTGTCGCAGACGACCAGTCCGAAATCCTGGGCATGCTCACGCGAAGCCTTCAGGTTGATGGCCGGATCGTGAGGGCTTTCCCAACAGGAAGAGCCGCCTTTGCGTACCTGCGAAAGCACGTTTCGGACGTTGACATGGCCATTCTGGATATCGATTTCGGACCGGCCGAGCCGGACGGTCTCGAAATCCTTCGCCAGATTCGCGATCTCGCACCCGATTTGCCGGTCATTATCCTCACGGGCAAGGGCACCGTGGAAAATGCCGTTGCGGCCCTGCGCATGGGTGCTTCCGACTTTATCGAGAAGGATTTCTATATAGAGGACAGGCTCGAACTCAGCCTCGAAAAACTCGACCGCGTACTTGCCGTACTCAAGGAGAACGCGCGCCTCCAGGCCAGGGTAAAGGATCTGGACCGGGAGAACCGTTTCTACCGGGACGAATTCGGGAAGAAGTACCGGACGGTAAACGCCAGCTCCCAGATGCTGCGGATTATGCAACAGGCAGAGCGCATCGCTTCCATACCCCGACCGGTCCTGGTTCTCGGCGAACCCGGAACCGGAAAGGAACTCGTAGCCGCAGCGATCCACTACGGCGGGTTACGAAGAGATCGTCCATTCGTCAAAGTCAACTGCGCCGCCCTTTCCGCCAACCTCCTGGAAAGCGAGCTCTTCGGCCATGAGAAAGGCGCCTTTACCGGAGCCACGGAAGCCCGGCCGGGCCGGTTTGAAGCGGCAAACGGCGGCACTCTGTTGCTGGACGAGATCGGCAACACCACGCCCGAGTTCCAGCAGAACGTCTTGCGCGCCATCGAGTACCAGGAAATTCAACGGGTGGGTGGCGCCGCGCCGACCAGCGTGGACGTACGTATCATTGCCGCCACGAATGCCAACCTCGAGCGCGAGATTGGTGAAGGCCGTTTCCGGCAGGATCTCTACGACCGCCTGCGTTTTGAAATCATCCGCATTCCTCCGCTTCGGGAGCGTCGTGAAGACATCCATCCGCTCGCCGGATTTTTCGTCGAACAGATCGTCCGGGAGGTGCCGGGCCTCGAGGCCCGACCGTTTTCGGAAAGCGCCCTGCGCCAGCTGTTGGGTTACGCGTGGCCTGGAAACGTGCGTGAGCTCAAATTCGCCGTCGAACGCGCCGCGTGCATGGCAACGGGCGCGTCCATCGAGCCGCGGGACCTGCCGCCGGAAATCACCAGCGAGGCCGTGGCCGCACCCGGAGACGGGTTTGACGATCAGGTCACGGCATTTGAACTCGGCCTGCTCAGAAGCGCGCTGAGCCGCGCAAACTGGAACCAGCGCAAGGCGGCCGAGTCGCTCAGCTTGAGCTACGATCAATTTCGTCACTATTACAGGAAATACGGACTTGCAGGGGAGAAGTTCTGACACCTGTTCATTGCGAGGGGAGCCAGGAAGATGAACATTGTCGTATTCGGCGCGGCGGGCTGGCTGGGAAGGGCGGCGCTGGCCGCTTTGGACGGGAACCATCGGATCCGGGCTTTCGACTACGGCCCGCAGGCCTGGCAAGCCTGGAACGATACCGACGGCGAGTGGACGGGCGGCGACGTCGTGCACGGTGATATCGTGGATTTCGATGCCGTTCATCGTGCCGTGGCGGGCATGGACGCGGTTCTGCACATGGCGGTGTACCACTCGGACGAACCCGGCGCCCATGGCACAGACGACGCAAAGCCCTTCCTTATCAACGTCAAGGGGCTCTGGAACGTGCTGGAATCCGCCCGGCGGCACGGCATCGGGAGAATCGTGCACATCGGTTCGTGCCAGACCGCCCATCCCGGGGGCATCTTCTTCTCGGCCGACGTCAGGCGTCCCGACGGCGGCCTCTACGGCGTCACGAAACGCCTCCAGGAAGAGATGTGCCGGCAGTTTTACGACGCGTTCGGGCTGCGCATCATCGTGCTCCGGCCTGATTACATCGTTGACAGCAGGCTCGGGATCGGCCGCTACAGGGAAAAACTGGGTACGGAAGCGCGCCCCTACCGCCAGGGCTGGGTGTGCCGCCACGACCTCGCGGAAGCCTGCCGGCTGGGCCTGGAGTCCCAGGATATAGACTTCGACGTATTCCACGTCGTGGGGACGCCGGGTGCCGAAAAAACGTGCAATGTCGCACGGTCCCGTGAGATTCTCGGTCTGCAATACAGGGGAAATCTCGAACAATACCGGATCGGCGCCGACGTGGAATAGAGAGAGGGCTACGATCCGGCAACTACAAAGGGAGATGCGAATGTCCGCCGAAAACAACGCTCGAATTGCACGGGAGTCCCTCGAAGCCGCCTTCGCCTGTGACTGGAAGCGACTTCGCGAAACCTACGCCGACGACGCGACCATGGTCGGCGGCGCACTGAACATCCGGGGTGCGGATAAGCTGGTAGCGCTCTGGCAGGGCTGTCACGAGGAAGAGCGGGACATGCAGCTCGAAATTCTCAATATCGTCGCTGACCACGACATGGCCGCTGTGGAGTTTCACTTCACGGGTATCGTAAACCAGCCTCTTCCCGGACTGCCCGAAGCAATGTACGGCAAACAGCTGGATGCCACCGAAGTGCATATGTGCCGGATGCAGAACGGAAAAATCACCGCCGTGACGATCTACGGCGGCGTCCTGGAATCTCCCGACGTCCCACTCAAGCGGGGCTGGGTGGCCAAATAGGCAAGCAGGCTCATGCCGTATCAACAGATTGACCATCGGGATCTCGTCCTCAGATCTCTGTCGGAGAGGCGGAGCAAGTTCTCGATCGACGAGATCATGGTCGATCCCGACGCGCCTGCGCCCGGCTCCGGGCTGCTGGCGGACAGGCTGCGGCGCGTTGCCGAAGAAATCCGCGACGCCAGGCGGCGGGGCGCCTCCGTCATGCTGGCGTACGGCGCCCATCTGGTCAAGAACGGCCTGGGGCCGGTCGTGACCCGTCTGATGGAGGGCGGTTGGATCACCCATCTGGCCACCAACGGCGCCGGAACGATTCACGACTGGGAGTATGCCTTTCAGGGGCGTTCCGAAGAAGACGTGCGGGCAAATGTCGCGACGGGGTGTTTCGGTACGTGGGAGGAAACCGGCCGATACATCCATCTGGCCGTTCTCGCCGGTGCGCTGGAGGGCAGGGGCTACGGCGAATCGCTGGGGAAGTTCATTTCGGAAGACGGCTGCGATATCCCCGGCCGCGACGACCTGGTATCCGCCCTGCGCGAATGGGCCGCAGTCCCCACGGACTCACCCGCAATGCCCGCGTACGCCGAACTGCTCCAGGTCGTCTCCCGTTTCGGCATTCCTTCCGGCCGCTGCCGCGTGGAACACCCTTTCAAGGATGCGTCCGTCACGGCCCAGGCATACCGTCTCGGCGTGCCACTTACGGTACATCCGGGCATCGGCTACGATATCATCCACAACCATCACCTGGCCAATGGCGCGGCAATCGGACGCGGCGCGGATATCGACTTCCGGGTGTTCGCTAGGGGCGTGGTGGATCTGGATGGGGGCGTTTTCCTCTCAAGTGGCTCGGCTGTCATGGCGCCGCAGGTCTTTGAGAAAGCCCTCTCACTGGCCAATAATCTACGAATTCAGGAAAACAAACGCGTAATACGCCCGCTCATAGCTGTCAACGATCTCGCGCCGATGACCTGGGATTGGTCCAGTGGCGAACCTCCCAAAGACAACCCGGCGTATTACCTCAGGTTCTGCAAGTCGTTCAGCCGAATGGGAGGCGAGATGATATACGTCGACGGCGACAACCGCAACTTCCTTCATAATCTCTATTGGCTTCTAACAGTCCGTTGATAAAGTCGCTCTGCAGGCGAGGCCGAGCCATTGTGGCCGAAGACAAGGCGCGCAACCGAGTCCCATCCATCGATTCGGCGAGGGCGCGCAACGCAGTATTTCGACCGCAAGGGCCGGCCGCAGCGCGGATGGACTTTTTCAACGGGCTGCTAAGGAAGATGTAATGTCGAATCCCCTGGAGCGCCGGACCTGCACCGCCGTACCGCAGGACGGGTCAACCGGCCTGCTTTCCCGCGATCGATTTCCCCGAGAGACGCCATGGGCGCCGCGCACGAACGCGTTGTTCTCATCCATTACCACGAAATCGGCCTGAAGGGCAGGAACCGCGGACGCTTCGAACGGCAGCTGTGCACCAACGTCACTCGCGCGTTGAAAGGCCTGCCGCGCGGGGCCGTCCGGCGCCTTTCCGGTCGCATCATCCTGGAACTGCCCCCGGATGCGGGAATCGAGGCCATCCGCGAGCGCCTGGTTGACGTGTTCGGGATTGCGAATTTTTCCGAAGCCATTCGCGTCCCCAACACCATCGAAGACCTGCGGACGGGGGCCTGGGACGCCGTTCGAAAAGAGGACTTTCGCTCGTTCAAGATTGCCGCGCGTCGCGGCGACAGGAGTTTCCCGCTCACGTCCGAGGAGATCAACCGCGACGTGGGCGCCCATGTCCAGACGCTCTCCCGGGCCCGGGTCATGCTGGACGACCCGGACCTGACCTGTTTCATCGAAGTCGCCTACCAGGGCGCTTTCATCTATACCGGGAAGACATCCGGGCCCGGCGGTCTTCCCGTTGGCGCGAACGAGCGTGCGGTCAGTCTGTTGTCATCGGGCATCGACTCGCCGGTCGCTTCTTACAAGACAATGAAACGCGGCGTGCGGCTCTCGTTCGTGCACTTTCACAGCCAGCCGTATACCAACCGAAGCTCGCAGCGCAATACCGAGGAGCTTGTACGGGTGCTGACGCGGTACCAGTACCGGTCGACGCTGTATCTGGTGCCGTTCGTGGAGATCCAGCGCCGCGTGATGACCCACGCACGGCCGGGTTACAGGGTGGTCCTCTATCGAAGAGCCATGTTGCGGATCGCCGAAGCCATCGCCGAACGGGAGGGCGCGCAGGCCCTTGTCACCGGCGAAAGCGTCGGCCAGGTCGCTTCTCAGACCCTGTCGAATATGCGCGCAATCGAGGAAGCGACCCCGCTTCCCCTTCTTCGCCCGCTTTCCGGGGACAACAAGGAGGAAATCATCGATCTTGCCCGGCGTATCGGCACCTACGACATTTCAATCGAGCCCTATGAAGATTGCTGTACGGTCTTCGTGCCCAAACATCCGGAAACCCGCGCCAATCTGAAGACGGTCCATGAAATCGAACCCGGACTCGACCTGCCTCCGCTGATCGAACAGGCGCTGAAGGCGACCGACGTGATGACCGTGAAATACTAACCAGGATTCGTCATTTTTCGAGGACGTTAATTCGAATATATGCAAGTTGATAAAGGCGATTAAACGGCGGATTACCAGGATACACCAGGTCACTGGACGTGAAGGGAAAAAACGTCATTCTATACGTCAATATTGCCCCGTTTCGGAGGGTTTTATCGCGTCGCAGCGTTGCTGTTTTTTTCGGATTGAGGCTAAACGTCGTGTGGGTCATCGTGCATTCCGTCGGCTGTGACTCCGAACCGTTCAAAGACGGCGTCCAGCAGGTGCCGGATCGCGGGTCCGAAATATCGCCCCTGCCGCCAGGCCACGCCAATCTCACGGCCGAACCGTACACCCGTCACCTGTACGGTCACCAGCGCCCCCGACGTCAGGGAATCCTGAACGGTCAGATGCGGCAGGAAGGAAATACCCACGCCCACCTCCACCAGCTTCCTCATGGCCTCCGGGCTCCGCATTTCCATAACCACGCCCGGTGATACTCCGGCTTCGGCAAACCGTTCGTCCACGATTTTTCGCGACACGGAGTCGGCGTGAAACAGAATCAACGGCTCCTCAGCAATCTCTCCGAGGGCCACGGACGAACGCCTGGAAAACCGGTGCGATGCCCCCGCCACCAGGGGCATGGAGTCCCGGTGTATGGAAACCGTTTCCAGCTTCGGATGGGCGAACGGTAGCGAAATCACCGCGAATTCGGAGCGGTTAAGCAGAAGATCGTCCACGAGATATCGGGAGGGCGCTACCTGAACGGAAAGCGCCACGTTAGGAAAGTCCCGCATGTACGCCTTCAGGATGTCAGGCAACAGATACGTAACGGCGGCGTCGATCGCCCCGAACTGAAATCCCTCGCCCGGAAGTACGTCCCGTCGTCTGAGCCGGTCTTCGGTCGATTCCACCAGATCCTGGATCTGCATCCCGTAATTCGCAAGCGTCCTTCCTTCCATCGTCAGCCCCACATGCCGGTTGCCCCGGTTGAAGAGTCGCACGCCCAGCGCACGCTCCAGGTCAGCCACGCCGCTGCTGACGGTAGGCTGCGTCACGTGCAGTTCACGTGCCGCCCGGCTGAAACTGCCCTCGCGTGCGACTGCCAGGAAGTACTTCAGGTGTTGCAGGTTCATTTACACCTCCTGTTGTGCCCTCCCGAGAGGCCGGGAGAGGGTAGAGGTGAGTCGGCAGAGATCGGAGGCCGGGCGCCCACAAGGGTCTCCCCTATAAACCCAGACTTCCGTGAATTGGAACGATCCGGGTTTCGTGCCGACGATGCACTTGTAGAGACGTCCCTTGTGGGCGCCCGGATTTAAGTCACCCCTGAACAAGACATTTTTCTATAGAGAATTCCTATAAATAATATAGTAATTATTCATTTGTCAAATATATAAATGTACCTATCTTTTACACCTGTTTTTGTCCAAGTAGGCGGAACTTTTTCTCTCGAAGGAGTGTTGAAATGGCCAGGAAAGTCCGCGTTGCCATCGTCGGTGTCGGCAACTGCGCATCTTCTCTCGTCCAGGGCGTCCAGTATTACGGGGATGCGCCTGAAGACAGCTTCATTCCCGGGCTGATGCATCCTGAACTGGGCGGCTATCACATCCGCGACATCGAGTTCTCGGCCGCGTTCGACATCGATACGAACAAGGTCGGCAGGGATCTCAGCGAGGCGATCTTCACCGAGCCCAATAATACCGTCAAATTCGCGGATGTTCCTCACCTCGACGTGCCCGTTCAGCGCGGAATGACCCACGACGGTCTGGGCCGGTATCTCAGCGAAGTCATACAAAAGGCCGACGGGAGCACCGTGGACGTGGCGGAGGTCCTCAAAGCATCGGGAACCGACGTGGTTGTCAACTATCTTCCTGTCGGAAGCGAAGAAGCCACGAAGTGGTACGTGGAGCAGGTTCTTCAAGCCGGCTGCGGTTTCGTCAATTGCGTGCCCGTTTTCATTGCGAGCGCGGGACACTGGCCCGATCGATTCGAAAAGCGCGGCCTGCCAATCATTGGAGACGATATCAAATCGCAGGTCGGGGCAACCATCGCCCACCGGGTTCTCACCCGGCTCTTCCGTGAGCGAGGCGTCAAGCTTACCCGTACCTACCAGTTGAACTTTGGCGGGAACACCGACTTCTACAACATGCTGGAACGATCAAGGCTGGAATCCAAGAAAATCAGCAAGACCAACGCAGTGACTTCCCAGCTTGACTACGATTTGGGTGAGGCGAACGTCCACGTCGGCCCCAGCGATCATGTGCCGTGGCTGGAAGACCGGAAGTGGTGCCACATCCGGATGGAAGGTGAAACCTTCGGCGGTGTGCCGCTTAACCTGGAATTGAAACTGGAGGTATGGGATTCGCCCAATTCCGCAGGCGTGGTCATCGACGCGGTCCGTTGCTGCAAACTGGGTCTGGAACACGGCCTGAAAGGACCGTTATTGGGCCCCTCCTCCTACTTTATGAAGACCCCGCCCGAGCAGTTCAGCGACGACGAAGCCCGGGAGATGGTGGAAGATTTCATTCTTCAGTACGGGCGGAAATAGCTGGACCTCACCGGATGAACGCGCAGTTACGGGCGCCTGTTTTTCCGTTTAGAAGCTGTTTTAAAATCACCGGCGTGTTCCCGAGCGCGAGCGAAAAAGTGGCGGTCAAGGCGGGAAAACTCGCCCATATTTGTCTATACGGGTGGGTTTGACCAACGCCGACCGGCGCTTTTGCAGCCGTGCGAAGACCGCTGGGAATTTTAAGACAGCTTCTTAGGGGTCGTTCCGGAATACGGGAACGTAAAAAAGGGCCGACAAATTCACGTCGGCCCTTTTCATATCCGCATCGTCCACGCTGGTGTCCTGTCCCGAAAATTCCTCACCATTCGACCGACGATTCATCCCGTCTCGCGACGTTCCCCTCGCTCGCCGACCCTACGCAGGTCGCCTGCGCTCAAGCGCTGGTTCCTGAGCCTGTCGAAGGATGCGAGCCGGGCGACTCGGCGGTCGAATTTAGGCAACTTGCTGTGGGGACAGAACACTAGGTCTTGTCAAGAATCACCACGGCCACGATTTCTGCGCCGTCCTGATCCACGGCCAGGCCCACGTGCTTCCATTCACGGTTCAGAATGCTCCGCCTCTGGGCGGCGCTGTGCATCATATAGGTGAATACTTCCTCAAGGGAAGGACCCCGGGTAATACTCTCCGCGCCCCAGCGCGTCCGTTCGGTCGCAGGGCCGCCAGACGCCAGGACATCCCACAACCTCGCCCGGGCCGCATCGATCAGCGGTGGATGCGCCTTAAGCGCCGGCAGTCCCAGTCGGCTGCGCGTCGCGTTGATCATCCGCGAAAGCCGGCTCCGGGCGTCTTCCGCGCCTCGAAACGGCATGACCGCGAGTACAAATCTCCCGAGCGGCGGCGGATGCCCAACGACCAGGGGCCGGTCGGCGACCACGACGGCCCCTTCGGCGAGTTGCGCCAGGACCTGTACACGGTAATGTCCGGATTTCGTCAGGACACTTTCCGGGAACACACAGGAAAACCGCCCTTCCTCCCGCTCAACCGGCGACTCAAACACATTGCCATCGGGCAGCCGGAAGACAGTCGCCAGCAGGTCGTCGAGATCGGAAATTAAAGCGCCCGACACCCGCAGGCGACCACCTGGCGACAGTCGGCCCGGTGTTTCGTCGACGTCCGCAAGATCATTCCTTAACGGTCCCCAGTACCTGTAGGCATTCACAAAGGTCTTGATCCGCGTCCCATCCGGAAACTCCTCTACCTGGTTGCCCTTTGCGTCGCTCTGAAGACGCCGTCCGTCCGGAAACGTCTCCAGCCGGTTGCCACCGGCGTCGGTCTGTACTTCCCGGCCGTCGGGAAACACCTCCAGGCGGACGCCGTCGGCACCGGTCTGCACTTCGCGCCCGTCCGGGTACATCTCTACGGTCAAGCCATCCGCATGGCGCTCGACGCGGCCGCCTCCAGGTTTCTCAATAACCGAGGAGCCGTCCTTCATGAAGGTTCGCCTGGTCCCGTCTATAAATACCTCCACACGCTCGCCGTCCGGACCCCGTTGTACCCGCCGCCCGTCCGCGAATTCCTCCAGCACCGTACCGTCCCGTGTCCGGGTAAGCCGCCGTCCGTTCGGGAACACGGTGACCCGGTGTCCTTCACCGGTTATGGCAACGATTCGACCGTCCGCATAACGGGTCTCCTTCATTCCCTCGGGAAAGGTCATCTCAACGGTCCCATTCCTGCGCTTCACGCGGAGGGTGCCGTCCTCAAATCGCGTCGTCTCGCTGCCGTCAGGAAAAATCGTCCGCTCTGTTCCGGTCTTGAAGTGCTGAACGATGCGCCCGTCGGCAAATCGTTCTTCCCGGTTGCCGTCCGCGAATGTGGCAGCGATCCCTCCATCAGGATGGGTCACCCGAACGTTTCCCCGCGCGTCCGTCATTTCGATCCTGCCGTCGGCATGGCGATTTTCCCGCGCTCCGTCGGGCAATTCCACTTCCACCCGCCCGTCCGGGAAGACCACTCGCTGCCTGCCATCCGGAAACGTGGTCCACTCTCGTCCGTCCCTGTATTTCCGTCTGCGCATGCCCGAACCGGGCATCGTCTTGCTCTTGGGTTTTGGCCACACGCCTGCCAGTACCCGCAAATACCCGGCCGGCGGCATCTCGGCGCGTACTCCGGACCGGTGGCGGAGTCTGGGAAAAACGCTCTGATGGACACCAACGGCATCTTCCAGGATCATGTCGTTCTCAACCGGGCTTCGGGCAGGCAGCGCCAATTCGTCGTAGACATGGGGGTGGAGATGCAGGTACAGATACTGAAACCTGCCCAGGATCTCTCCTTCTGCGCTTCCAACGACCGTGCCGGTACCAATCACGGAAGCAACCATCACCCCCGAGTCGGTCCGGCCTTCGGCCAGCCACGCTTCCGGAACCCGATACTCCCTGTCCTTCCATTGAATGGTCAGGTTTTCCACCGGCCGTACGGAATCCATCTGCACCGCGTACGTCCGAAACGGGATGACGATTACGTCCCCTGCGAAGACCGGTGGCGACGATACCAGTGGCCACCACGACCGGAGCGTCTCCTCGTTGGTCACGCTGTCCCGCTGTACCCGGATCAACCTTCCCTCGGAAACGACCGCTTCCGCGGTATAACTGCCGGCGGCCTCTACGTAATCGGCCACCGTCCATTCCGGCTTGTGGGCGTAAGCACCCGGGCGCGCCACTGCTCCGGAAAGGCTAACCGCCGCCTCTTCCTCCGAACAGGCCCACAGAAGGAGGGCCAGAACCAGCCGGATTGGCGGGTTGATGTTCATGGATCGCTCCGTGACAAACGTGGTCGATGCCCGAAATGGTCCGATGTCGTCTGCTGCTCCCGGTCCCCTCCGCCCCTATCGTCCATATGAGGTCAGCCCTACCTGATCGTCAATCTCGTGGTTCCGGTCGTCGTCTGTCCGGACACCTGGTCCGTTACGGTCACCCTCACGAACTTTTCTCCCGGATCGGAAGCCGCCATGTCCAGCTCCACGTATCCCTGGTCGTCTGCACGGTTCCCGATATGGGCGTATTCGATCGAAATCGACGCCTGATTGTGCTGCCGGATATTCATCAGTTTCCCGATTCCACTTCGAATACGGGCGCCAATCGATTCGCTCAGCGCCGACCGCATTTCGTAGGACACCCGGTAGCGCGTGGCTCCGAACGAATCCCGCTTCAGATTGTAGACCTCGTAGTAGATGAAAACCGATTGCCCGCGTTCATACGTCCGCGTGGGATTGGGAACGACCTGGATGTCACCCTTTCGGAATCGATCGCCCTCCGCGGGTTGGATGGACGCAGCCAGCTGGATTCCGCTCAGCCTCAGATAACCGCTGGCAAATGACGGCAACACGACGTGCTGCTCGTAGACCTGCGATCTGCCCGTACCGGTGTCAATTACCTGGACGGACATCCGGTATCTGCCGGGCGGAGCCGAAACCCGGAACATCTCCGGAACATAGGCCATCCGGGAAGTATCCGCAGGCATGTCGGAAAACAACTCGAATTCCGCGTCTCTCCGCAGCACCCGCTCGTTCGCATCGTTGTAAAGCGCCACGCCGTTTTTCAGTCGGGCCGTTGGCTTTCCGTCGAACCCCGGGGAGAAGGACAGCTCCCAGAGCGGTATGCCATAGTACACTTCAAGATTCGAAGCGTCCTGCGCTCCCTTGAAGCCCGCGGAGTCGAAGAAATACGCAAGCGGACCCGTGGCGAATGTGGGCCTGTAGAGTGTGGGCACACGGCGACCTACATGGTCCAGTTTCAACTTGGGATTCATGCGCTGCCAGGTATACAGGTGGCGGGAGTGTCCGCCCTTCCCGCTGGGCATATCGGCGAATTTGAAAGACGTCTTTCCCAGCGTGCGGGTGAAGGTAATCTCCATCCCGGGCCCCACGTCCGTATAAATCCAGTATTCCCAGACTTTTCCGTAAACGGGGTACACCGGCCAGCCCAGAATGCTGGACGTCATCCGCAATTTACCGGAAAGATCCCCCGAGCCGTCGCTCAACGGGATCGCCCTGTATCCGCCGGTAGCTGTCCGCGTGACGCCCGCCTCCTCCATTTCACGAAGATTCTCGCTGACGGGCCCTAAAACACTCGCTTCGCCGAGATCTCCGTCCCTGCCTCCGTAGGAAGTCGTCTCGCTGTTTCGCACCCTGAGCATGTGGGAAAGCGCGTCGCCGGCATGCAGTGCGATCCGTTCCTTGATCCTGATCGCTTTCGGGTTCGTTTCGAATCGGATATTCTCGGAACTGCTCACGTGGGCGGGACTGCCGTAGCGCACGTAGACGTCTCCGCGCACGTCCCAGGGGAACCGGTCCTTTCCGAAATGCTCCAGCGAGTATGCCACGCGGCGGTAATGTTCCAGCTTTCGCTCGTTCGCGGCCGTTGCGGGGGCAGGATCCCGGCCGGACCAGTATTTCTCGGAAAGTGCCTTCCACTCCGCCGGGGGCGCGGCTTCGAATTTTTCCCGCTCACCGTTTTCCGCCACTTCGCGCAGGTCGAAATATACGGTCTGCGTGTCCGCTCCCAGGCCCTCGAGATACCGGTCGAAGAGGACGTCGGCGCGGTCGAATTGGCGCTGTTTCATGCAGGCTTCTGCAATCGCCACGAGCGACCGCTGCTGGAGGGGATTGCCGGATTCCACAAGCGGCGTGAGAACCGGCAGGGCCTCATCAGCCCTTTCCAGTTCGGTCAATACCTCCCCCAGTTCCAGCCGGGCTTCCGCGTGATCCGGGTTGACCTCGAGTTGCCTTCGAAAGGCCATTTCCGCCTTTTCGCCCTGGACATACTCTCCCGCTTCGCCATTCTTGTAGATGCGACCGATGCGAAACCAGACATCCGGATGCTCCGGTGCGATATTTGAAAGTCGCCTGTACGCCATCAACTCTTTGGTGTCGCCAATCTCACGGTAGGCCCTTGCAAGATTGTAGTAGGCCTCGGCATAGGCTCGGTCCATTGAAATCGCATCCTGGAAGTATTTGATCGCCCACTGCAACCCCTTTTCTTTCCTCATGTACACCAGCCCCAACCCATTGTGGGCGGGGCCGTATTTCCTTTGCCGGCGCCTGGCATCCATAAACGCGTCTTCGGCCGCATCCAGGTCGTCACGCCGCAGATACACGTGGCCGATCCCGACCAACGAAGGCGCGTGTTTCCTGCTTATTCCCAGCGCTTGCCTGAATTTCCGCAGCGCGGCGTCCGGGTCTCCAGCTTCGAACAACCGCATGCCCTCGCGGTAAAGACCGTCAGCTGACGTTTGGATGGAATCGGTCGCTTCGACTGGGGCTGCGCCAGCCGTACCAAGAACGCATGTTATCGCGAAAGCCAGAAAGTTCCTCATCTTGCGACCCTCCGTGCGGAACAATGCGCACCAACGTATTAAACGAGGCATCCATGGGCGTTACAGTCGATCACGCGCCCATGAAAGACACCAGGCGACGGGAGACGGTTCCCTGAAATACATCAGGCGCATCGTATGCGCCAACACCCGGGCTTCAAGCCGGCTCAGCCCAACCGAAGCGGACCCATCTCCGACGCGAGGGCTACGTCGTCCAGTTCGGCCGCGTTCGCCGCGCCGCTCGATACCGTGCTGACCCTCGCGTCCGCCAGTACATATCGGAACGCATTCCGGGGCACGGTCCCCGGTTTATCCCGGAGGCGTCCAATGATCGCTTCCGCGTTGGCCCGGTCGCCCGGATCCTGCAGGTTTTCAAGTGCCGCCCTTCGCCGGGGTTCGTCGGAGAACAGCCCTCCGGCGAGCACTGTGGCAACCACAATACCCATCCCGCTTGCGGCTGCCGCCGGTATGACCTCATCGGCGGCCTTTTGCGAACAGGGGTGGTAATCGTGAAAAACAAGAAGGGTCTCGAACTCACCCGTGCGAGCGAGTTTCGCCAGAAGGGGAATGGCCCGGTCCGTTATGCCGATGTGGTCGCACAGGCCGCGTTTCTGCGCCTCCCGCAGCCCCTCCAGGGTCCCGCCCCGTTCCACGATGCGTTCCCAGCCGGCTTCGCTCACCTGATGGATCTGGGCCGAAAAAAGCCTGGATATGCGCAGCCGCTTCAGGCTTCGTTCCAGGCTTCGCAATACGCTGTCACGCCGATAGTCGAAGTCTTTGGGGTCAAACCCTAACTTTGTGGCGACATGCAGGCGGGCGCCGGCGGCTTCGAGGGCGTACCCGAACAGCGCTTCGCTCTTGCCGTAAAGCGGCGCGGTGTCGATATAGTTGATTCCCAGTTCGTCCGCACGCTGGACGATCTCAACCGCGTTTTCCCGCTCGCGTTCGGGGTCCCGTCCTCCGATGTACGCGCCTCCCAGGCTGACCTCGCTGACATGGATGCCCGTATTGCCGAATTCGCGGTATTGCATGTTTTCTCCTTCCTGCTTGATTCAAGCCAAAAGATAGCCGAATGACGGTGGTCACGCAAGGTATCGGGGGTCCAGACATGGAGGGTGAAGAGTCCCTCGCGCGCCCTGTCTATGCGACTGCCGAATAGGTACGACTACACATTGGACCTTAAACTGGCTATATTTCTGCGACCCTGTGTTGTTACGGCTTATTGACCGCCCTCGCGCCCGCAGGTGCGTCAGGGCGCGAAAGAGGAACGTGGAAATGGTTCCGCACGCGGTTGTCCTTCTCCTTCTCCTTCTCCTTTCATCTGCGACAACGTCCCTTCACGCGAATCCCGCGTCAATCCCGCCGGTGTATGAGCGCCTCAAAGACATGTACCTGAATACCGTACTCGTGGAGGACGGACGGGCGGCCGCGACGATCGTGGTCCCGTCAAACGGAGTCTATGACGCCCAAGCGGCGGGTATCCAGCGGGCAATTCTTGAACGCACCGGGGTGCAGGTTCCCCTGGCGCGGGACGATTCACCCGCCGGTTCGGCGCCGATTGTAGAAAACCTGATATTGCTGGGCAACAGGTCCACGAATCGCACCATTTCCGCACTGTACGATCGATACTACACGCTGCTGGACTTGAAATACCCCGGTCCGGGCGGCTACGACGTGCGTTCGCTTCACAATCCCTTCGGAAACGGTCGCAACGTGATTACGGTCGGCGGGAGCGATGCCACCGGGGTGGGTCAGGCGGCAGACGTCATTATTCGAAAGGTTGCCGAAAGCGACGGCAATGGCGCCGACCTGTCGCTGGGCTGGATGATGGAGATCCGTCTTGGAAAGGCCATTCAGGTACCGGAAGAACTCCAGGAATTCGAAACCTGGGAGGCCTCCGCGGGTTACCGGTCCGTGGGGTATTTCGGGTGGAACAGCATCAGTAAACACATGGCGATGTACTATATGACCGGTGAGGAACGCCATGCGCGGGAATTTCTGCGACTGGCATTTCCGGACGCCGCGGCGAGGGCCCGGATCGCGGCGATCGACGGTGAGAGGATCGAGAACAAGGATGAGCCCCTCAGCGGTCCATACCATTACACCGCGCATATGCTGATCCTCTTCTGGGACCTGATCGAGGAGAGTCCGGTCTTCACGGACGAACAGCGGCTGCGGATCACCAACGCGTTCGCGAAGCAGTTTTCGCACGATCCCTATGGGCAGAGCCGGACCGCGATGATCGTACGGAATCTGGATACGGGCAGAGAGGCCTATGACACGCCGCCCTCAGGCGTCGGTACGCGGCACCACCAGTGGGCCGCCGTTGCGCTTTATTGTCTCGGCCGATACTTTCAAAAGGACTATCCGCACCCGCTGTGGCAGCAATGCATGTGGGCGGCCGAATGGCAATTCTCTCCTCTACGTCACCACGCGTGGGTGATGGGCGAAGCCGACAATCTGTATTGGTACAGCACAGGCATCGCCCCGATTCTCACATATATGCTGATCTCGGGGGATCGGGCGGCGCTGCGGAACGGCGTTCTTGAAACTCTGCTGCGCGGGCAGGAGATCCTGATATCCGGCCGCGAGCCCGACTGGGCACTTCGTTACGCGTCTATCGGATATCTTCACAAGGCCGCATATCTCACGGGTGACGGGCGATATCTGGAATACGCGCGCAGGACGGGGGTGAACCTGGATGCGTTCCGACTGGGGCAGTCTTTCTGGCCGGAGCCCGGCCTTGTTCCGGCTCAGCCGACCGATCTCGTCCAACAGTGGAGCGTCCTCGAGTTGCCCGAGCCAATGTGGAAACGACGCGCGAGCGGGCTGCCGCTTTCGGACTCGTTTCAATTCGGGAGTTTTCGAAGCACGAGCGACGGGACGGGCGATTATGTCCTGATCGACGGGCTGAACGGAGCGTCCCGGAATCCCTACCACTCGTTCGCGGTTCTGGAACTCCGCCTCGACGGAGAAACTATACTTCAGGGGTACGGAAATCAGGTGCTGACTGGGGCCGACGGAATTGTGGAGCCGCACAGTCCGATGGACGCTGCGCTTCGCTATCGGGACGTAGTCGGTAGGACGGCCGTGGCCGTCGCCGAGGTCCCCGATGCTTCGTTCTGCAGCTGGCGCCGTGCCCTGATGCAACGCGTGGGCAGGTATGCGCTGTTCGTGGACCGACTGAAATTCCGGACGGATAGTGCGAATCTCGAAGTGAGAACGGAATGGACGGCGCCGGGTCGGTGGCGTTCGATTGCAGCGGGCGGCGAGTCGCACATCGAGACCGGCGGCGTGCGCTTTGGAATCCGGGCCTCCGACCCGGTAGAAATAACGCTGAACGGGAGAACGGCGTCCCTGGTCTGGACGGGCGCCGTATCCTCCGGCGAGGAGCGCACCTTTTTTTCTCTTATTGCTGATAACGGCGCGGCCGGAGTTCCGGTCTCCTGCCTGCGGCTCGGAACGCAGGCGGCGGCACTGGGTCTTCCCGAGCCGGCCATCGCCGTCTGTGGTGAATATGCCGGCATTGCGGGCGACCTTGTCCTGCTGGCCGGCGATCACCTCTTCGGGAAGGACTTGAAAACCGCGGGTTTACCGGGAATTCTGTTTGCAGCAGATGCGCCAGTCGATCTGGACTGGGATTTTCACACGGGATCGGCGGTGTTCACGGCCAGGGAAGAAACACGCATCCGCGCGTCCTTCGCCGAACCGTCGGACGTCGTCATGGACGGCGTTCCGCTGCCGATCCTTGCCGATTCTGATAGCGGCGCCGTGTTCGATGTGACGGAGGGTCGGCACGAATTGACTGGCGCGACGCCGGATCCGGGCGTGCTCGCCGAAACGGTCGACAGGCTCAGCAGGATGTTGTCGCAGGCCAGGGCGTCGCGCCGCCGGGACGCAGAACTTCCTGATGCTCGGGTAGCGCCGGAGGGTCCGCCCGCGCCTCTATTTCTGAGAACGCGGATCGGCGGCCCCGTGACGGACATGATTTCCTTCACGGCCGAAGGTGAGACGTGGATCGGAGTCGCGGCGGAAAGCGGGGTCCATCTGTTGACACAGGATGGCCGTGAGGGTCGGTTTTTCAGAACGGACGCCCCTATCAGGGCGATGGCATGGTGGGATGCTTTCCAGCTGTTGCTCGTGGGGTGCAGGGACGAACAGGTGATCGCATTCGACCTGGAGGGAAGACGCCGGTGGACGTTCGTGTCCGAAATGCACCCGGCGGTCTACCGGGCCGGGAAGACCTACTGGTTCAAGACGGCGCCGGGCCACGAGGGGATCCACGGGCTGCATACCGGAATCTTTCGAAACGGGAAGAGCCAGGCATTCGTGGGAAGCGCGTGTACGCTGGAAATCCTGAATGGCAGGGGAGAGCTCGAGGAGAGGTTGCCGGTGTTCTGGGGGCCCGGAACCCGGTTCGCACTGATTCAGAGTCCAAGGGGCGGCGTCGATCTCCTGATCGCACGACAGCCCACGGATTCGCACGCTTTGTCGGTGGTGAACAGTCGGTCGGCGCAGGTGACCCGGGGTCGGTTCGCCGGTGTTCCGGCTGGCCACACGTATATTGGCGGATGGGCCTCGATGAGCCGGAAACACATCCTGTACGAAGATCTGGACGGCGACGGGGCGAAAGAGGTGATCAGCGAGATCAACGGTACCTGGAACCGGGTCACCGTGTGGAATGAGAACGGCGCCGCCCTCTATAATGCAAACTTCGGCCCGGGGAATCGGATTCCCGCGCAGAATATGCGCGACTTGGCCATCGGAGACCTGAACGGAGACGGGAAGAAAGAAATCCTCGCGGCCACGTCGAAGGGACTCGTGGTGGCACTGGATGCGCGTTGCAATCGGGTATGGACACGGCGGCTTCACAGCCCGCCCACGGTACTGGCGTACCTGCGTGCCAATGAAGCGTCCTGGGTCGTGACCGGCTGCGAGGACGGCAGCATCATTGTGTTGGATGGATCCGGCGAGGTCCGGGGTCTTGGAAGGGTTTCGGGGAAGCCGACCCGCATCCTGAGAATTGGAGACGGCGTCGTGATTGGGACCGACGCGGGCGAAGTGACGGGATGGAAGATCGCCGGCCGCTTCCTCGGGGACGCCCCGGCCGAACCCGGTGAATACGCCCTGTATCAGAATTTTCCGAACCCGTTCAATATCGAATGCCAGATTGCTTACCAGTTACCCGAGGCGGGTGACGTCTCGCTGATTGTCTACAATCTGTTAGGACAACGCATACGCGTGCTGGCAGAGGGAAAACGGCAGGCCGGTTATTACCAGATAACCTGGGACGGGATGGACGACTCGGGGCAGGAAGTATCCAGCGGTGTCTACTGCAGCCGCCTGGCGGTGGATGGGGGCAAGTTCACGGCCGTGAGGAAGATGGTGCTGTTGAAATGACGTTCCGTCAGGATATCTGTCAATCTCGTTGCACGATGAAGTCGGATCCGGATCGACCGCGAAAGGCGGTAATTTCGGGCAGCCGCTGTCGCCTGATGTAACGTTATCTCTTTTTTGGAATGTAGAGGTCGGTCGCGGTGCCCAGATGTACCTCGGCGGCGATGCCCAGGGATTCTGACAGGGAAGGATGGGGGTGGATCGTGTGCGCCAGGTCTTCGGCGACAGCGCCCATTTCGACACCGAGGACGGCTTCGGCGATGAGTTCGCCGGCGTTGGGGCCGACGATCCCCGCCCCCAGAATTCGGCTGGTTTCCGGGTCGAAAATCAGTTTCGTAAGCCCCTCGGTACGGCCGATAGTTGCAGCCCGGCCCGAGGCGGCCCAGGGGTAGCGGGCGGTCTTGACAGGATGCTCCTGTATACGCGCCTCGGTTTCCGTCAGGCCGCACCACGCGATCTCCGGGTCCGTGTAGACGACGGAGGGGACGATGCTGTCAAAGGCCGCGGGTTGCCCGGCGATGACCTCGGCGGCAACTTTCCCCTGGTGGGCGGCCTTGTGGGCGAGCCCGGGGCCATCCACAACGTCTCCAAGGGCGAAAATGCGGGTATCGGCCGTGCGCATGTGTCCGTCGACGACAATGAAGCCGGCATCCGAGAGCTCGACCCTCGTGTTTTCCAGCCCCAGATCCCCGGTGTTTGGAACCCGGCCGGCAGAGAGCAGGATGTTGTCGAAGGCCTGCGAGCCCCCCTTGAAATCCCCATCAAAACTTGCTGTAATCTCGTATTCGCCTTCTTCCAGGGAGGCGACGGCGGTGTTGACGTGGATTCCGTCGAAAATGCCTTCGACGTGTTTTTGCAGGGGTTTGACCAGGTCCCGGTCCACGCCGGGCAGGAGGCCGTCGGTAATCTCGACGAGCGTCACCCGGCTTCCAAGCCGGGCGTAGACGGTGCTCAGTTCGAGTCCGACGATACCCCCGCCTACGGCAAGTATGCGATCGGGGATGTTCTCCAGGTCAAGCGCCCTGGTCGAGTCCAGGATTTTCGGACTGTCAATGTCAAAAATTGGCGGCAACGCCGGCCGGGACCCCGTGGCGACGATGGCATGCACGAAGTCGATCTTAGAGACGTCGTCACCGCCCGAGATTCGGACCCGTTGGGAAGACTCGAACGCGGCGCGGCCGCGGATGCGCCTGACCCGGCGCCGACGGCACAACGCGTCGAGGCCGCGCGAGAGCTTCGTGAGAATCCCGTCTTTCCAGCCGCGCATTTTATCGAGATCGATTTCCGGTTCGGAGAACGTTAATCCGCACGCTGCCGCTTCGCGGGATTCCGAAATCAGGCCTGCGACGTGCAGCAGGGCTTTTGAGGGGATGCAACCGTGGAGCAGGCAGGTTCCTCCGAGCCGGTCGTCGGCTTCCACCAGCGTAACCGGGATTCCGAGGTCCGCCGACCTGAAAGCGGCGGCGTAACCGCCCGGCCCGCCGCCGATTACGAGGAGGTCGGTCCTGTGGGTACCTTCCGGCATGGTCGCTCCGGACAAGGGTAGCGGGATGGCCCTGGTGCGGGCCATCGGGTTTGTGGAATGGGGTTCATCCCCCGAGTAGCAGACGTTCCGGGTTTTCGAGGGACTCAACCAGGTGCCTTGTGAATCGTGCGCCGTCGGCGCCATCCACGACGCGATGATCGTAAGACAGGCAGACAGGCATGATGAGACGGGCTTCGATGCGCCCATCGCGCACGACGGGTTCCTGCCGGGACCGTCCCATGCCGAGTATGGCGACTTCGGGGAAATTGACGATCGGAGTGAAGGAAGTCCCGCCGATGCTCCCCAGGTTGGTGACGGTAAAGGTGCCGCCCTGAAGCTCTTCGAGATCGGCCCGTCCCTCCCGCGTGCGGCGGGCGAGGTCGTCGAGTTGAATGGCCAGTTCGAAGATGTCGCGCCGGTCGACGTCGCGGATAACCGGCACGAGCAGGCCACGCTCCGTATCAACGGCCACGCCGATGTGGTAGTAGTGCTTGAGGACGAGCTGTCCGGCCGCCTGGTCCAGGCTGGCGTTGAACTGCGGGAAGGCCTTCAGTGCGCTGACAACGGCTTTCAGTACAAATGGCGTGGGCGTGAGCTTGCCGCCCCGCGCTTCGGTACTGGCCTTTTGTCGCTGCCTGAAAGCCTCCAGGTCCGTCACGTCGGCCCGGTCGAACTGCGTGACGTGGGGGATCTGCGCCCACGCCGTGCCCACGTTCTGCGCAATGGTTCTGCGGACACCTGGCAGGGGTTGTCGCTCGACGTGGCCCCATCGGGTGAAGTCCGGCAGGTCAGGCGCGACGACGGGTCCGGCCTGCGCCGATTCGTTCAGGGAGGACTGTACATAGCTCTTCACGTCGTCACGGGTGATCCGTCCTCCCGCTCCGCTGCCCGGAACCTGCCGGAGATCGACGCCGAGTTCCCGTGCGAACCGCCGCACGGAAGGAGCGGCCGGCACGGTGACGCTTGAGGATTTCACGACGGCGGGCGTTTCTTCGTCCGTGTCCGCGTTCACCGGATCGGGCGGCGCTCGCCGTTCCGCCGGCGCGTCCGTGGGAGGCTGCTGTTCGTTCTTGTCCTTCGCGTGCGACTCCCGTACGGCTTCCGGGGTGTCGCCCGCCTGTTCCGCGTTGACGGTGACGAGCACGGCGCCGGGTGAGATGCTTTCGCCACTGCTGACGTTGACCGTAGCGACGGTTCCGGCAACTGACGATGGAACTTCAACCAGCGCCTTGTCTGTTTCAAGTTCGATGACGGGCTGATCGACCTCGATCGAATCTCCTTCCGAGACCAGGATGCGCACCACGTCGCCCTGATCGATGCCTTCGCCAAGGTCCGGAAGTCTGATTTCCTCAGCCACGGTTCCTCCTTTTCGGGCGCTACAGACGACGCCGGCGTTCAGTCCCGGAAATTAACCGCCCGGATTGGCCCAACCGGAAGCAGAAAAAACAGCTGTCAACTCTCAGCAGTCAGCCAAACCCGGTTACCGGAACGCCCTCACGATGTCAATTCGCGGATGCCTGTTCTTCGTAGAGACGGTTCAGCAGCCTCTCACGTTGCAGTTCGTCAAAGTCTGCCGGCGGCGAGCCGGTTTGATCCGACGGATCAATGGCAACCTGTTTCCGGTACCTGACACGACTATCCGTAACTCAATGTTGGGCCGGCCGCGACCGGATTGGCCTTTTCGGGGTCGACGCCAAGGTCCTCGATGGCGCGCGCAACCCGGTCCGGTCCGATCCTCCCCTGGCTGGCGAGGGCGTGGAGCGTGGCGACGGCGATGGACTCGGCATCGACTTCGAAGTGCCGGCGAAGCGCCTCCCTGGTATCGCTTCTTCCAAAGCCGTCGGTACCCAGCGCAACCAGATCCAGCGGCACCCACGGTCGGATCATGTCGGGCAGGATCTTCATGTAATCGGAAGCGGCCACGATGGGGCCGCGGGCGTCTTCGAGTACTTCCGAGATGTAGGGCTTGCGCGGGGGTTCCGACGGGTGTAATCGGTTCCAGCGCTCGGTTTCGAGGGCGTCTCGTCGCAGTTCCTTGTAACTGGTGACGCTCCAGACCTGCGCGGAGATGTCATATCTCTCAGCCAGAATGCTCCGGGCGCGAATGGCCTCTCTCAGGATAGCGCCGCTGCCGAACAGTTGAACCTGGTGCGCCGCGTTTTCCAGCGACTGCTCCTTGAGCTTATAGATGCCTTTGATGATGCCTTCCCCGGCGCCCTCCGGCATGGCGGGCATGTCGTAGGGTTCGTTTCCCAGCGTCAGATAATAGAAGACGTCTTCCTGATTACCGTACATCCGCCGGATCCCGTCCTGTACGATGACCGCGATTTCGTACGCATATGCAGGATCGTACGTAAGCAAATTGGGGACGGTGTTGGCCAGCACGTGGCTGTGGCCGTCCTGGTGCTGAAGACCCTCTCCGTTCAACGTCGTCCGTCCGGCCGTGCCGCCGAGGAGAAACCCCTTGCACCGCATGTCCGCTGCGGCCCAGATCAGGTCCCCGATGCGCTGAAAGCCGAACATGGAGTAGTAGATGAAAAACGGGATTGTGTTCACGCCGCATGTCGCATAGGCGGTGCCGGCTGCGATGAACGAGCACATGGAACCGGCTTCGTTGATGCCTTCTTCCAGGATCTGCCCCTCCCTGACTTCCCGGTAATACAGAAGCCTGTCGGCGTCGACGGGCTCGTAGAGCTGGCCGACGCGGGAGTAGATTCCGCATTGACGAAAGAGCGGTTCCATTCCGAACGTGCGGGCTTCGTCCGGAATGATGGGCACGATGAGATTGCCGATCTCGGGATCGCGCAGGAGCTTCGAGAACATCCTCACGAAGGCCATCGTCGTCGAGGCCTGCCGCCCCTTCGTGCCCTTCAGGAATTCGTCGAAAAGGTGCAGACCGGGAGCGGCGAGGGGCTCCGTGTTGACCTGCCTGCGGGGCAGGTACCCGCCCAGCTCCTCGCGGCGTTGTTTCATATACTCGATCTCGGGACTGTCTTCAGGAGGCCGGTAGAAGGGCGCGGCGGCGACCTCGTCGTCCGAGATGGGAATCCCGAATCGAGATCGGAATTCCCGCAGTTCGTCTTCATTGAGTTTTTTCTGCTGGTGAGTGACGTTCCGGCCCTCGCCGGATTCGCCTACACCGTAACCCTTGATTGTCTTCGCCAGGATGACGGTGGGCGAACCCTTGTGCTCAACGGCCGACTTGTACGCGGCGAATACCTTTTCCGGGTCGTGCCCGCCGCGGCGCATCTTCTGCAGCTGCTCGTCCGAAAGGTGGTCGACCATGTCGAGCAGCCCGGGGTGGGTGCCGAAGAAATCTCTGCGGATATATTCGCCCGATTCAACTGTGTATTTCTGGTATTGGCCGTCCACCACTTCGTTCATTCGCTGGACCAGTATCCCTTCGTGGTCGCGATTCAGCAATGGGTCCCAGTCGTCTCCCCAGATCACCTTGATGACGTTCCAGCCGGCGCCGCGGAAGGCGGCTTCCAATTCCTGGATGATCTTGCCGTTGCCGCGTACGGGTCCGTCCAGCCGCTGGAGATTGCAGTTGATCACGAAGATGAGGTTGTCCAGCTTTTCCCTGGACGCCAGGGTAATCGCGCCGAGGGATTCAGGTTCGTCGGTTTCTCCGTCGCCCATGAAGACCCACACGTGGGAACCGGAGGTGTCCCTGAGACCCCGGTCCTCCAGGTAGCGGTTGAAACGCGCGTGATAGATGCCCATTATGGGCGCCAGGCCCATGGATACGGTTGGATATTCCCAGAAGTCCGGCATCAGCCATGGATGCGGATAGGAGGAGAGGCCGCCGGGGCGCCGGAGGTCCCGGCGGAAATTTTCCAGGGCCTGCTCGTCGATCCTGCCTTCGAGGAACGCCCGCGCGTAGACACCCGGCGCGGCGTGCCCCTGGAAATACACCTGGTCGCCCACGAATCCGTTGCCCCGTCCGTGAAAGAAGTGGTCGAAACCCACCTCGAGCAGCGTGGCGGCCGACGCATAGGTGGAAATATGGCCGCCAATCCCATCGTATTCCCGGTTGGCTCGGACCACCATCGCCATCGCGTTCCATCGAATGATGCTCTTGATGCGGCGTTCGATTTCGCGGTTGCCCGGATACGGGTGCTGCTGGTCCGCCGGAATCGTGTTGACATAGGGCGTATTGGCGCTGAAGGGGATGACGACTTCCGCACGGTGCGCCCACTCTTCGATTTTCTTGAACAGGAAGCGCACCCGGTCCGGACCGTAGTTTTTCAGGGCGTAGTCGAGCGACTCGACCCAGTCCTGGGTTTCTGCGGGGTCGACGTCTCGGGAGGGAACTCGGATGACTTTATCAGACATTCGCGGCCTCGTTAGAGGTTGTTTCAGAATTCCTGGTGTTCTCCGGCGCGAGGGGAAACCTCGTCCACCCGCTCGGCCGATACAGGCGAATCGATCGATGTCCAATCGGCTCCTGAATTTACCCGTAGACGCCCGAAAAGTCAAATATGTTGCCCTTTCGCACGGCAGGAGCGGAAACAAAACAAGAAAACCCCCGGAGGCACTCCTCCAGAGGCTTTCAGTGCAGAGACCATTTAAACTGCCTGCGGCGAGGGTTCAGAAGCTGTTTTAAAATTACCGGTGAGTTCCCGAGCGCGAGCGAAAAAGTGGCGGTCAAGGCGGGAAAATTCGCCTATGAGAGGCGAGCAAGCGCAGCCTCGATCTCGTAAGACGGGTGGATTTGACCAACGCCGACCGGCGCTCTTGCAGCCGCGCGAAGACCGCTGGGAATTTTGAGACAGCTTCTTAGATAATGCCGGCCATCTCCTGGAGCATGCGCCAGTTCTGCCGGCGGTCTTCCTGGGCGGCCATCAAGGTTTCGGAAGGGTTTCCGTCTTTGTCGAAGTGCTTGGCGAAACGCCCTTCGGTCCGGGCGAAAGTAACAAAGTCGACGGTTTCGCCGGTTTTGCGAATGGTATACCAGTCGTCCTTTACGGCGGGATTGCCCCGGAGATCCAGCCGCTCCTTGATGCGTTCTCCCTTGCGCGGATCGTAGATGAAAATGGGGAATGCCCGGGACTCCATGGCAAGTTTGGCCTGGTGTCCGGCCAGGTGGTCTCCCACACCGTGTTCGGGCTGGCACGTGGTGAATACGTTGATAACGGCCGGGCCGTCGAACTCGTTGGCCGCGGCGATCGCGCGGTAGAAGTGGTTCTGCAGGCTGCAGATGGTCTGGGCCACGAAGGTGTCCGGATGCATCATGCAGATCTGTCCGAGTTCCTTGCGGCGTTCGGTTTTTCCGGGAACGGCGGAGCCGTGGACGGACATCTTGGTGTTCTGCCCCATGTAACTGGAGGTGGAGGCCTGTCCGCCTGTATTGGAGTAGACCTGGGTATCCAGGACCAGGACGTTGATATTCATACCTGACATGAGCATCCGTGAGAGCGCCTGGAAACCGATATCCAGCATGGCCCCGTCTCCGCCTATGACCCATATCTTCTTGTCCCGCCAGCCCATCTGGTCCCAGCGGGCCCGCACGCCCATGGCATCGGTGGGCCCGTTTTCGAAGAGGGAGTTGGTCCAGGGCACCGTATAAGGGTTGTATGGATAGGTGGAGGTGTAGACGGTGTTGCAGCCCGTGGATGCGACGAGGCCGATGTTTTCGGGCCCGTGCAGATAACCCGTGGACGCCAGCATCATACGCAGGGCCGTGGCTTCTCCGCAGCCCATGCATGATCCCGCGCCGCCCACGTAGAGCAGAGATCGTTCGGCCAGCATCATGTCCTGAACGGATTTGTCCAGGATATATTCGCTCGGAGATTCAGGCAGGTCGTTGTGGAAGTCCCAGGCAGCGCGGAATTCCTCCAGGTTGTCTTCCGTTTTGGTGACCATTTTCAGGGCATCCTTGTCGGCGCAGACCTCGACGCATTCGGCGCAGCCCTTGCACTTGGTGGGGTCTATGAAGATGCCGAAGTAAGCGCCTTCCTTGCCCTTTTTCTCAAAGTTCTTGTAGTACTTCGAAGTCTCGGAAAACTGGTTGCGCAGGAATTCCCTCTTTTCCGGATCGGTCGTCCTGGCCAGCGCGGCGTCCAGGTCTTCGCGGGTCGCAATCTTGCCCAGTATGGCCGTATCGGGACATTCGGTGACGCAGTCCATGCAGCCGACGCAGTTCTCCTGGATGAATTCCGGGATCTCGGGCGCGATGTAGCTGAAGTCGCGAAGGGCGCCGGTGCCCGGCCCCACGAGGCTGCGGGCAACGCCGACGTCGGCAGGCAACCCCTGTTCGGCAATGCCTGTATTGTAGCCGGCCACAACGCGGCCGTTGAAGTCTTCGATATCGAGCAGGGTATGCAGGTTGAGTGGAGACGAAGAGATCGGCTCCTCATCCATTTCCTCCAATGAACTGACGCTCAGCAGTGTGGAGGGCTCGCCTTTGCCATTGGTCGACATGGTAATTTACTCCCGATCCGGCTTGAACGACCTCAATCGGCCGGATCTTTACGGTTTATGTTTCTATCGACGTCATATCGTCACGCGACCGGAATCACGCTGTGAGCGGGACGGACACGACCGGTCAGCATCCGATCGAGACCAAACCGGCCGGAAGTGCGTCCGTTTCCTGATCGATTGTGCTTTCGATCAGTTCCCGCGGGACTTCGAAGACTTCCCGGTAACCTCTCATGATCGCGTTCATGTTGGCGTCAACGACGCCCTTGCCCTTGCTGCCCCAGTATTTGTTGACCGCATTTTCCACGTTCACGAACAGCTCGTCTTCCGTGAGATTCAGGTCTTTCTGAAAGGGCGTGTGTTTCAGGAAGATCCCCAGAAGAACAATGCCCTGGAAACGTTGCATCAGATCCGGCGACGGTGCTTCTTCCAGGGCAATTTTGACGGCATCCAGGCCAAGAGGTTTGATGTTTCTGGTGCGGAATGTCTTTTTGGCCCATCCGGGAACATTGTCCCATACCTTCTCAGCCTCCGCATGGGGGCTCTGGATGAAGACCATACCGCCGTCGACAACGCCGGCAAGCGGATTGGCGGTATTGAAGGCGTTGACGTCGTTGAGCGGCACAAAGTCCACGACTTCCAGTTCGGAGTGGGTCCGGATGTGTTCGTTGGCTGCGGTGAGGTAATAGGTGGTGGGCAGACCCTTCTTTTCCGATCCGTATTTCGGGTAGGCCTGTACGTGAAGTCCCAGGTTCGCCAACAATGTGGCGATAACCTTATTTGTCGTAACGGATCCGTATCCGCCGATCGAGTGCCCGCGCATCGCGAAGGCCCCGACTTCCCGTGTTCCCGGATCGGGCTGCCTCTGAAGGGCCAGTTCGTGTTCGATATTGAGGACGAAGAGCTCCTTCCGCCGGGGTGCCGCCGCCTGCATATTTCTGACCGCGGCAATGAAGTCGCCCGGCCGGACGTCGCGGCTTCCCAGGCCGGCCATCCCCGATAGAATCTTGGGGATGCGTTCGATCCTCGGATAACCGTTCGAGCCGCAGGCGGCATCGACGAAGGCAGACTTGATTTCGGCGGTAAGCGGATTGGACTGCGCAAGGGGGTTGTCCATGCGTTCCACGACGGAAACGACCTTTGCGTTCTTCAGGGCCTCCACGATCTCAACGCCCGGGAACGGGCGGAACGACGTGACGTGAAGGGCGCCCACTTTCAGGTTTTCGGTCTCCCGCAGCCAGTCGACGGCGGTGAGGGCGGTCTCGAGCATGCTGCCCATACCCACGATGATGTACTCGGCGTCTTCGAGCCGATATCCGTCGATCATGTCGTAGCGCCTTCCGGTCATCCTGTAGAATTCCTGCATGGCTTCCTGCAGGTCGTCCGGAACGCGATCGTAGAAGTACCGCTGGGCGATCTTGCCCTTCATATAGCTGTCCTGGTTCTGAACAACGCCGCTCATCATCGGATTGTCGACATCCATCAGATTCTGAATCTTGTCTTCCGGGCGTCCGACAAAAAGCTTCATGAGTTCAGGCTCTATGGCCATGACGTTCTGCACCGTATGGGTTGTGAGGAATCCATCCTGCACAACCATGAACGGTGTCTGGGAAGCTTCCGCGGCACGGCGCGCGATGAGCGTGGTGTCCATGACTTCCTGCGTGTTCCGGGCGAATACGATGCCCCATCCACAGTCTGCAACGGCCATGATGTCATCGTGGCCCGCGTGTACATTGAGCGATTGGGAGGTCAACGCGCGCGCGCCGATGTGGAAGACCGCCGGAAGACGTTTGCCCGAGATTGTGTACAGCACCTCCTTCATCAGAACGAGGCCCTGGCCGGAGGTGAAGTTGGTGACCCGGCCGCCGGCCACCGAAAAGCCTTCGGCCGCTGAAGCCGAACTGTGTTCGGACTCGGGTTCGATGAAGATCAGGGTGTCGCCCCAGAGGTTGACGCCGCCGTTGGACACCACCGCGCTGTATTTCTCTCCCAGAATGGAGGAAGACGTGATGGGGTAGGCGCAGGCGCCCTGGCTGATGTGTTTTTCGACCCAGATTGCGGCATCGCCTCCGTCGCCCACGTCGGGGGTGCCTGGAAACGGAAATTCACCTGGCCGTCCGTCAATCTGTATTCTGGCGCTTTCCGCCATGACGGTTCTCCTTTACAATATGCACACGACGTCGTGGAACCTGACGCCGGTCCGCCAGCCCGATCCAAGACCGGGACCGATGCATGTTGGGTAATATGTGAAATTAGAAATACTAAATTATAGGGTACAATTTAGCAAAATTATAACCTAATCGCATATTAACTGCAAGCGTTGTTTGATGTGGTCATTGACAGGTCTACAAAAGACAAATGCCGCCTGACGGTGGCGGCTGTTGAATCCACTTGTCCGATTTGCGGTGGACTTCCATATTTGTCTTGAATCAAACGGTTATTGCGGACGTAACAGGCACGCACGAAACGCGGAGGCTATCGATGCCTGAACTGAAATACGACGGCGGGGACCCCGACCGAGCGCTTGCGTATTTCCGGGAATACCGTGCGGTCATGCGGGCGTTGCGAAGGGTTTTCGTTGGGCCGGAAGGCACCACCGTGAAGGACATCAATGGCGAGGAGATGTTTCTGGAGGGGTTGACGCTGGGCCAGCCCCAGCTGGAATCGCTGCTGAAGCTGGCAGGGGCCTCCTACAATCCGTCCACGTTGCACGACGCGCCCCGCGGCCGGAGTCCGGTCAAGGAATTCGAGATCGTCAAACAGGATCCGTGGGGGCACGATCGGGTCTTGTAGGTGCTAACCCCCGCGTCACGGGGGTACGTATTTTTGGCATGGGACACCACATCTCGCCTTCAGAGCGACTCTTCCACCGGACGGTTACCGCCGATTGGCTTCCAGCCAGGCCAATTGGCGGTTTCTGGTGAAAGGACCGATCGAATTCTGCAGGTCGCCGATACCGCCGAACGACATCCGGACGGTGTCGTTAACCTGGAGGCCGCTGGGCAGATCGGCTTCGGAAAAGACGATGGGCGTACCCCAGTATAACAGTTGCAGGGACTTTTCGCCCAGGGGGAGTCGACCGAAAAGAGACCGCTCAAGGTGGAAGAGCCGGTCCGGCATATTGAGATGGCTTTGTCCGGTGCGTCCGGTTTTTCGGGCGATTCGCTTGTTCTCTCGCAGGATTTCGCAGGATACGGCGACGCTGGCGTCGTCGAATTCGGAATCCGTGACCAGAACCGGCCCCAGGCTGGCGCAACCGCCGTGCCAGTTCTTGGCCTGGGGAAGATTCAGCGGGTTTTCGGCTTCAATACCGTTGTCGGTATAGTCATTGCCGCCCGTAAAGCCCAGTCGTTCGATCTGGCCGCGGGCGTTCAGTCCGTAAAGCGTGACGAGTTCGGTTTCGGGAACGAGGCGCCGGGTATCGTCAGGGCGGGAGACGAGCCCGCGATGTCCCGCCAACGCGTCCGCGTCGTTCTTCGCGAAGAGTTCGGGTATGCCGCCTTGCGCGCATTCCCTGTATTTCTGATCGTATACGTTTACGGCGCCTCCTGTAGCTTCTCTAGCTTCAGTTTCGCGAAGCCTGGCGCTGTCCGCGTGGGTCACGCCCGCCAGCCAGACCCGCAACCGGTGGGGTTGACCGGGCGGCGGCGTTACCGGCGCGGTCAGGTGGGGCCGATCGGCGCAGGGTTCGCTGTCCATCAGATCAGACAGGCGGTAGGCGGGCGCTCCCGCCGTGTCGATGCGCGCGATTGCCCCTTCCAGCCCGACGCTGTCGCCTCCGTGTATGAAGTAGAGATCGTAGACCGATTCGGGGCAGGGCTCGCACGCCGTGAGGTCCAGTACCGTGTCGTTCTCGACCAGCCCGAGACGCGCGGGTTTCGGGGCGGATGGATCGCGGAATTGCAGGAGTCTCACGGTTTAAACCTCCTCCGATAGCACAATAAAGCTGCGCCGTAAATCGTCCGTTCGAGGCAGGAATGTCCTTGGACTCTGAATTTTCTGCTTGGTTCTACACATAGTATTGTGTAGATTGACGTGTAAAGACGGAGGTGTATAATGGCGACAAATCTTGCGCTTGACGACGCGTTGATCGAGGAAGCCCGCCGGGTCAGCGGGCACAGAACAAAAAGGGCTGTTGTCAACGAGGCCCTCGAAGAGTATGTCCAGCGCCGCAGACAGCTCCAGATACTGGATCTGTTCAATACGGTCGACTACGATCCGGACTTCGAGTACAAGATACAGCGGAATCGGAAATGAAGGTTATGGTGGACACCAGCGTCTGGTCCTTGTCACTGAGACGCAAAGTCGTTTCCGAACATCCTGTCGTCGAGGAACTGGCTGAGCTTGTCAGGGAGGTACGTGTACAACTGATCGGACCTGTCCGCCAGGAGATTCTCTGCGGAATTCGTTCGCAAGTTCAATTCGAAGGACTTCGAAGTCGCTTACGGGCGTTTCCGGACCTCCCGCTCAAGTCCGCTGACTATGAATGCGCAGCCGAATTTTTCAATCTGAGTCGAAGCCGGGGCGTTCAGGGATCGAATACGGACTTCCTGATTTGCGCGGTATCACACAGGTACGAGATGCCGGTCCTGACTACAGACGACGATTTTCTGCGGTTCAGGGAATTTCTGCCGATCGCGCTTCACGCGCCGCGATCGGAGGCGGGGATTCAACACGATGCTGATGCAGGATGAAATGGCCGGGCTTGGACGGCGGCTTCTCGCGGTGGTCATTGACATGCTGATGTTGAAGCTGCTGGATCTGCCGCTTTCCCGGATTCTGAGAGAGGTCACGCCCTCGCCGATAGCGGCGCTGGTTCTGGAATACGGGATCACGCTGGTTTACTGTACCATTTTCCTTGCGCGCAGGGGACAGACGCCGGGAAAGATTATGACGAGTCTGAGGGTCATCTCCGTGGATGGTGGCGCGATCGGGCGGGCCCGGGCATTCGTCCGTTCCACAGTGAAGTGGACGCCTGCTTTCGCGATCCTGATCGTCCTGTCTGTGCTGAACCCGTATGCGGAACCCCATCAGGTGGCATTGGGTGCCGGACGCGTCCTCACGCCGCCACCGGACTTCGATGCAAGAGGCCTTCATCTCTGGTCGGTCGTTCTCTACTCCGGCTCTCTGCTCGGCCTTGCGCTCGTCTGGATCACGCGCCGTCATCCGGACCGGCAGGCGCTGCACGATCGGGTGTCCGGCACTCTGGTGATGCGAGTCGGGTGATTGGTCGGATCGTGGAATCGGATGGCGCTCGATAGAGACGATCTGACTCCAGGCGTCGTGAATGAAGGCGGGAAGCGCAAAGACGCCTGCCTGCATCCGCTCGGGTGCGGCTTTTCGCGCTGTGCCTCTATCGCCGGCGCGGGCGCGCCGCTATCCGGAAAATGCTGTCCCGCTTAATGTTACGGTCTCCATTGAGGTCCTTGACCGTCATGTGAAGCGAATAGCGACCCGGGTCCGCCTGTCCCAGGTCCAGCTCGACAAAGTCCGAGACCGATGTTTCCGTACCCACCTGCTCGTACCGGACTTCGATGGATTCACCGTCTTTACGGATTCTGGGCAGGAACGTCCTCGGAGATTTGTCGCTTGTGGACTTTGAGATGACCTCGAACGTCACTTCGTAACGCGTGTTCCCGAAGGCGTCTCTTTCCAGGTTGTAGACTTCGAAGTAGACGAAGACGGATCTGCCCACGTGAAATGTGCGGGACGGCGCCGGAAGAATGTCCCAGCCTTTACGAACGAACTTGGAATTGGATCCTTCGCGGGCTTCCTCGACGTTCTGGGCGATCTGGATGTCGCTCATCATGAGTTCGCCGCCGCGATAGTCGGGCAGTTCCAGTGTCTGCTGATAGACCTGGAGCATGTCCGTTTTTTTTCGCCAGGCCTCCACCGCGAGCTGATATACACCCGGCGCGGCGGCAATGTCCACGCGGTCCAGCGCCAGCAGGCTCCGTCCCAGGTTGGCGTCCGTAACCGGCACGGCGAGGTCGTCGCTGCGTTTGTGAAGTCGGCCCTTGCGGCTGTCTACAAGCGCGACGCGGCGATTGACGACGATGGTCGTGTCGATGTCATCGGGCCTCGCTACATTGTCGATCGGCAGGCCGATGTTGAGTTGCAGTTCGGTTTTGCCGTCGATTCCGCGAAAGGAAAGGGATTCATAATAATAGTCCAGCGGTTCCAGCGCTTCGAAGGCATATCGTTCGGGTTCCTTGCTCGCAACCCTTGTCATCCGCGCCGCGGGAGACAGGGTGTTCAGCCGGTTGACCATGTTGCGGAATGGGCCTCCCCGGCTTTGCATATTGTATTCATTGATATCTTCCGGGCCCAGGACGGGTTCCGGCGCGTAGTCGAAGTTGCCCGTGTTGAACTCGTCCGTGAGTGCGATTTCAATGCCGCCGTCGATATCTGCGTAGATCCAGACCGCCCAGGGTACGGCCGACCAGTCGCCGCTGGAGGTAATGGGTTTGTAGCGTTCGAGGCCGATAGCGGCTTCGTCGATCGTCTGAATCGGCTGCGAGGTTGCGCGGACCTCCGAGTTTCGCCACGTGTTTTCCGAGGCCTGGGCGGAGCGAATGGGGTAGACGGGACCCACGAACGTCAGGGCCAGGGCCTTGTTTCCGTAAAGCTGGTGGGCCATGCGTTCCTGAACGCGCTGGACCTTCAGTGGCATCTGTGCATTCAGTTCGCGCCAGCTGGATCGGAAATCCGGCTCGCCGTAGCGAATGTAAATCTCACCCCGCCGGTCATACGGGAATTTCTTCTTTCCGAAAAACGTCCGGGCGTACCAGACCCGGCGGTAGTGCTCGGCACGACGCATCGCGCCGGCCGACGATTTGAAGGGGTCTTTTCTGAGCCAGAAGTTGCGAAGGAACGCCTCGCGCGTTTCCGGCGTCGTCGTACGATAGGCTCTCACTTCGCGGGAAAGACCTACCAGCGATATGTCTTCGAAGAGCGCCTGTTCCTCAGCGTTCAGGCCGTCGATATACTCCGAAAAGGCCCCAAGCGCGCCTTCATAGTCGCGGTCGGCCATGAGTGCCTGGGCGACGATTGGCAGGCCGCGCGCCCCCCCGAGCCGTTCGGCGATTTCACGTGCTCTGTCGAGTTCCTTCTCCTTGAGCAGTTCAACGGCGAATTCATAGGCCGCGGACTGGTCTTCGGGGCGCTGTTCGAGATATGCTTTATAGAACGTAAAGGCGGCCCGGTTGTTGTTTTCACGTTGGTAGAGTTTAGCCAGAAACAGGTATGGTGCCGCGTAGTTCGATTCCGCCTGAATACTCTTGTCCGCGGCTCGCCTCGCTGCCGTGGTCTTTCTGGATCGCAGGTAAGCGCGAGCCATCATGAAGTGGGCTTCCGCATACGTGGAATCCAGGTCGACAGCTCTTTGCAGCTGGACGAGGGCGGATCGGGGTCTGTTCCGGTGTTCAAGCAGGACTTCGCCCAGGCCGAGATAGGCGCCCGCCAGAGTACTGTCCTCCTCGACGGCGGCGTTGAAGGCGACCTCCGCGCTGTCCGCCTCCTGCAACCGCAGGTAGAGATTGCCAATGCGGATCCGCATGCCGGCAGGATGGACCGTGGAAGGCAGTGCCGCGTTAAGCCGGGAGACGACTTCGCGAACGTCGTCCATGCGTTCCGCGGACTGTCCACGTGCGTAAAGGGAGTCCGCGGTTGTGGGTGAAAGCGGAAAGACAGGGGATGGCGCCAACAGAAGGGCGATGCACGTCCAGGCGAAAAACGTCGGCAGGTGTTCAACAGGGCGCATTGATTTCCTTTCGGTTTCGAATGGGCCGGAGCCGGAGTGACTTACCGCCGGTCATGGCGGTTTGCCGGCCGATGAGCGCAGATTTCCTCCGTTTTACGCCGATTCGGCCGAAATGTTTCAAGTTTTCGCGTACCCAGCAATATCCGCTTTCCGCTTGACAGTACAGGTGGCGGAAGGTATACTCAGGCGTCGAAATCAGCCAGGCAGCCCGTTGACAAAGCCCATCAGGGCTACGGCCGGTCCCAGTGGTCGGAATACTGCGTTGCGCTCCCTCGCCGAATCGCTCGAAAAGGGATTTAACGGTGGATGTTGATCCCTCGCCATCCATATCGACACCCCTCAATGCCGCAAAGCGCTTCCGTAACCGGATCGTTCGGTTCTTCCCCCGGTTAAACCTCAGTGAACAGACCATCCTCATCAGTCTGGCCATTCTGATCGGAGTCGGCTGCGGAGCGGGTTCCGTGCTGTTTCAGTGGCTGCTCGACCTGGCGCACAGGCTGCTGCTTGTTGACGCCCCGCAACTTCTGGGCAAGCCCTATCTATTCCCCCTGATTCCTGCCATGGGCGGTCTGGCCGCCGGCTTGATCGCTTGCTACTACGCGGTGGAGGCGCGAGGCCCAGGCGTTGCGGAAGTTATGAACGCGATCGTTACCCGCCGGGGTGTGATTCGCGCGCGGGTGATGGTTGCCAAGGCGTTTGCTTCAGCTTTTACACTCGGGTCCGGCGGATCGGCCGGAAGCGAGGGGCCGATCATCCAGATCGGGGCCGCCTGGGGCTCCACTGTCGGCCGGCTGTTCAGATTCTCCGAAGCAAACCTGAAGACGTTGATTGCCTGCGGCGCTTCGGCCGGAATTTCGGCCATTTTCAACGCGCCGATCGCAGGTGTGCTTTTTTCACTGGAAATCATCCTGGCGGACTTTACGATTGCCGCATTCACGCCGGTGGTCATCTCTTCGGTTATGTCGGCCGTCGTTGCCAAGGCCTATATGGGCGAGCGCCAGGTATTCGAGGTACCGGACTATCAGTTTGTAAACCTCCACGAGCTCGGATGGTACGTTATCCTCGCCATTCTCGCGGGGTTCGTCGGCGCTTTCTTCATCAGGCTGCTGTATGCCACCGAAGATCTGTTCAACCGGCGCGCGTTCGGGATGCCTGCGTGGCTGAAGCCGGCCATCGGCGGCGCGCTGGTGGGGCTTATCGGTCTCGGATGTCCACCTGCGATGGGCGTTGGCTACGAGATTGTCGGCGACGCTCTTCAAGGGCAGATTCTGCTGCCCATGCTGGGTCTTCTGTTGGGGTTGAAGCTGCTCAGTACTTCGTTGACCGTGGGCTCGGGCGCATCGGGCGGTCTTTTTGCGCCATCGCTTTTCATGGGCGCCACGCTCGGCGGCGCTTTTGGCCGCCTCGCACAAAGCTGGTTGCCCGGTGTCATCAGCCCTCCCGGCGCATACGCCGTTGTGGGCATGAGCGCCTTTGTCGCAGCGACGACGCACGCCCCGCTGACTTCATCCCTGATTATCGTTGAAATGACTGGAAACTACCGTCTCATTCTGCCCTTGATGTTCACGACCGTTCTGGCGGTGGTCGTGGCGCGCGTGATCGAACGGGAGTCCATCTATTCGTTAAAGCTCCGGCGCAGGGGCTTGAATATACACCAGGGGCGGGATCTGTCGGTATTGGAAAAACTACCGGTCTCGCGCATCGTACGCTCGGAATTCGACTTTATCGGAGAACACACCCCATTGCGCGAGATTGTCGACCTGATCGGCCGCAGTAACCACAACGACTTTCCGCTCCTCGACGACAGGGGCCGGTTCAAGGGCATGATCTGGTTTCATGACATTCGGGAAGTGATGCTTGAGTATGATATGCATGCGCTGCTGATCGCCGAAGACGTGATGGGAAAACCACCGCCCGCCCTGGTGCCCTCAAATTCACTGGCCGACGCTCTTGTTCAGTTTTCAAACACGGATGCAGATACGCTGCCGGTATTTCGTTCGGATTCCCGGGAAGAACTGGAAGGGATCATCACCCGCTCGGACCTGCTGCGCAGTTACGAGAGAGAACTCCTCATCCGAGGCCGGACCGCCGGATAGACGATACCCGGGGCCTGCGCCTGACGATGTTCGGACGTTCATTGGCGCCGAGGGTTTCACCGGCATTTGTCAACCGTCCCGACATTGGCGTATCCCCCTGTTTTTTGTGCCTTTTCCCTTGACTACGAACAAGCTATGGGTTATTTTTCGCTTCGCCGGGTCTGGCTGTACAGGCGCCGGATATTAAGAAGCTGTCTTAAAACTCCCAGCGGTCTTCGCGCGGCTGCAAAAGCGGCGGTCGGCGTTGGTCAAACCCACCCGTCTTACGAGATCGAGGCTGCGCTTGCTCGCCTCTCATAGGCGGATTTTCCCGCCTTGACCGCCACTTTTTCGCTCGCGCTCGGGAACTCACCGGTAATTTTAAGAAAGCTTCTTGCGGTGGTTACGGGGTGTTCGCGGGAGACGCATTCATGACCCTGATGGAGATTCTTTCAGGCAGGTCGGTTATTTCCGGGTTGAGGGGCCGGAACAAGCGGGAAATTCTCGAGGAGCTGGTCGATGCCGTAGACAGTGAGAAAATCACCGATCGACACAGGGTACTTGAAGCGGTGCTTCTTCGCGAGGAAATAATGAGTACCGGTATCGGTCATGGCATCGCCATTCCGCATGGCAAATCCGAGTTCGTTAGCGAACTGGGCGGTGTACTTGGCATCAAGCGGGAAGGCGTCGACTTCGACGCCCTGGACGACCAGCCAACCTTCATTTTCTTCCTGCTGGTTTCGCCAATGGATGTTTCAGGACCGCATATCAAGGCGTTGGCGCGAATCTCGCGCCTGCTCAAAGGCGAGGCGTTTCGACGGCATCTCATTGAATCGGAAGACCGGGAGTCACTGATTGCCTGCATTGAGGAAGAAGAGAGACTTCATTCCTGATAGAACGCTCCGGTAAGAACGTCAGCCTGCGATCAATTGAGAAGCAGGCTTTTTTTGTATATGAACCGGACCCACGGGTTCACTTGTAGGTTCTGTTTCCGGGTCTGATCGCCATGTTCGGTCTATCCTTTTCATCTCCTGCCGTACTGCACGGGTTGTGGGCCGCGTTGCTGCCGCTGGCGATCCACCTGCTAAACCGCAGGAGGGCCGTGACCGTCGCATTCAGCAACGTGGCTCTCCTTGAAACGCTTCAGCAGGATCGAATGCGACGCTTCAGGCTGAAGCAGATTCTGGCTCTGATACTCCGCACACTGGTTATCGTGTTCCTGGTACTTGGATTTGCGCGTCCCCGGATAAAAGGAGTAGATGGCGGCGGCGCGGTTCGAACTTCTGCTGCGCTACTGCTGGATCGCTCTCTGAGCATGAGTTACAGGGTACACGAGGGTACCCTCTTTGACCGCGCTCGAAACCGGACGAAAGAGGTCCTGCAACTGTTCAATGCACAGGACGATGTACGCCTGTTTCATGTGGATGACCGCGTGGAGGAGGTCGAGCCCGGGCGTCCCGACCGTCTTGCGGCAAGGCTCGAGGTTATGCGGCACACGTACCGCGGGACGGATTTTCAACCCGCGCTGGAGGCTGCACTGACGCGTGCCTCACAGACGGAGATTCCGAACAGGGAGCTCTACGTCGTTTCGGATTTTGCCAGAAACGGCTGGTCGGAGGTACCCGATACGCTCTTCGAGGAAAGTGGTTTTACCGTATTTTGCGTACCGGTACGGCCGTCCGAGCCTAACAATATGGGCATCCGGCATGCGGCCCCCGTCGAAGGGATCCTTTCCGCCGGAAGCGTTTCGACGCTGAGGGTGTCGTTAACGGACTACGGCGGCCCCGTCCGGCTGCGCGCGCCGGTACAGGTCTATCTTGACGGACGTCGGATCGGTCAGCAGGTGATTCGTACCGAGCCAGGGACCTCCCGGCGTCTCCACTTCCGGTTCGTTCCCGAGAGGGGAGGACAGGTTCCCTTGCGCGTCGAACTGGGTGACGACGACCTGGCGGCGGATAACGTGTACACGTCGGTCCTGAACATCCCTGAGCGCGTGAGGGTGCTTCTGGTGGCCGAAAATAACGATGAAACCTATTTCGTCGCAAAGGCCCTGGAAGCAGGGTCGGGGCAGGCGGTATCGGTCCGATCGGTTCGGCCTGGTGAATTGAACGCGGATCTCTTGTATGAAACGGACGTGGCCCTGTTGTTCAACGTGTCGCGGTTGTCAGCCGGTACCGTGAAGATCATTGAATATCGGGTGCGGAGCGGAATGGGACTGATGATCGTCCTGGGGGATCAAGTGGATTTCCGGTTCTACAATGCTGTATTGCTTCCGGGCCTGTTTTCGGCGTCGCTCGTGGGCATCGAAGGTTCTCCCGGGCAAAACAAGACCTATCACCGACTGCGTGAAGCGCTCCCGGACCATGCGGTTTTCAGGGACTTCGGTCCGGCTGAAGGACTGCGAACGCCCCGTTTTTACGCGTACTGCCGGTTGCGGCTGGGCGACTCATCTCAGCCTGTTCTGCTGTTTCGCAGCGGTGACCCCGCACTGGCCGAGACCAGCCTTGGCGCCGGTCGCGTGGCGCTGTTTGCCGCAGGCCTGGATTCCGATCTGGGATGGACCGACCTGCCACTTACGGGAATCTTCGTTCCGCTCATACATCGGTTGAGCCGGTATCTGGCGGCGGGGTCTCCCGGTCAGTCAGACTATTCCGTGGGCGAAAGGGTGTATAGGAACCGGTCTGACGTTCAAGCCCGTGAGGCCCTGCTGAAACCTCCCGCCGGCGAGTCCCGAACCATCTGGCCCGAGCAACGCGGCGTACACTCGGTCTGGCCGGTTGGGAAGGTGGATATACCCGGAGTCTGGGAAATCTACGCCCGGGACCGTCTGACGGACCGATTCGCAGTTCGTATCGATGCGGGGGAAGGGGATCCAACACCCGCGTCATCGGATCGGCTCAAAAAAGTGTTCGCGGGGGCACGTCTGCGTATTGTTGAGCCGCAAACATCCCCTGCGGCCGCAGTCCGGGAAGCGCGAGGGGGCAGGGAACTCTGGCGGCTTGCGCTGGGCCTGGCGCTCGTGTTCATGGTCGCGGAGGCCATCGTGGCGCAATCGGAACGGCAGGGCAGACAGGACCAATCCGAGACGCGACCACAGTCCATCAAACCGCCTCGCGGCGGCGCCTGATATTGCATGGTATAAATATATGCATTACAATATCTTATTAGTTTAGCCTTGACTTTTGACTGGGGCGCTCGTATTTTTGAATCGGACGCGTTGCACGTGACACACGAGGCACCCGCAGAGATCGTCAGGCGACGCTTTTCTAGGGATGCAATCCTGTCTTTCCGAATCTTAGAAGCTGTCTTAAAATCCCCAGCGGTCTTCGCGCGGCTGCAAAAGCGCCGGTCGGCGTTGGTCAAACCCACCCGTATAGACAAATATGTGCGGATTCTCCCGCCTTGACCGCCACTTTTTCGCTCGCGCTCGAGAACTCACCGGTAATTTTAAAACAGCTTCTTACAACCTATCGTAACCGGGGTGAGTCACTCGATGAATTCTTTCGACGTGGCTCGTTCTTTTGGGAGACAATATGCCGGATGCGCTGGTGGTGGTCGAGTCGCCGGCCAAGGCGAGGACGATCAACAAGATACTCGGAAAAGACTTCAAGGTAATGGCCAGCATGGGACACGTCCGTGACCTGCCGAAGAAGGAACTCGGCATCGACGTCGCTAACGGATTCAAGCCCACGTATCGTACTATCCGCGATCGGAACAATTTCGTCAGGGAGCTTCGCGCGGCTGCGCGTTCGGCGGGGCGGCTGATTCTGGCGACGGACCCCGACCGTGAAGGGGAAGCCATCGCATGGCACGTGGCCGAGGCGCTCAAGCGGGTTAACGATGCCCAGAGGGTCATGTTCAACGAGATAACGGAACGGGCGGTCAGGGAGGCGGTGGCCAACCCCTCAGAAATCGATCTGAGGAAGGTGGACGCTCAGCAGGCCCGCAGGGTTCTGGACCGCCTCGTGGGGTACAAGGTCAGTCCACTACTTTGGAAGACGGTTCACGGCGGTCTGAGCGCCGGCCGGGTTCAGTCCGTCGCGCTCCGATTGATCTGCGAGAGGGAGGCGGCGATCGAAGCGTTCGTTCCCGAAGAATACTGGACCGTCGACGCGAAGGTGAAGCGTGAGGATACCTTACCGTTCAGGGCGCGGTTGGTCCGGCTAAAGGGTGAAAAGCTGGCGCTGAAGGACCGGGAGGAGGTGGACCGTATCCTTCTGGATCTGCGCGCGGCAGCCTCCGATCCCGGATACCGGATCGCCGACGTAAAACGACAGGTGCAACGGCGCAATCCGGCGCCGCCCTTCATTACGAGTACACTGCAACAGGAGGCGTCTCGAAGGCTGCGATTTACTGCGCGGAAGACGATGCAGGTGGCCCAGCAACTTTACGAAGGCATTGAGGTACGAAGTGGAACGCAAAGTGCGACCGAAACGACCGGTTTGATTACCTATATGCGAACCGACTCCACCCGGATAGCGAGCGACGCGGTATCGTCGGCGAGAGACTATATCCGGCAGCGGTTCGGGGAGGCGTATCTGCCCGTCCGGGCAAGATCCTACCGGAAGGGAAAGGGGGCGCAGGATGCGCACGAGGCGATACGCCCCACGGACATTCAGCGCCCTCCGGAGGTTGTCCAGGCGCAACTGACTGCCGATCAGTCGAAACTCTATCAATTGATCTGGGATCGGTTCATCGCCTGCCAGATGTCGTCGGCGGTGTTCAATCGGACGGCTGTGGATATCCGTGCGGGCGAGTATGAATTGCGGGCAACCGGGTCGGTGCTGAAATTCGCCGGTTTTACGGCGCTATATGCGGAGGGCAAGGACGACGATCCCGAGAAGGACGAGACGCGTCTCCCGGATGGCTTGAAGAAGGGAGATGTCCTGACGATGATGTCACTGCTTCCCGAGCAGCACTTCACGAAGCCGCCCGCGAGATTCTCCGAGGCCACCCTCGTCAGGGAGCTGGAGTCACGCGCAATAGGACGCCCCAGTACATACGCTCAGATTATCAGCACGCTCCAGGACCGGGACTACACGGCAAGAAAGAGCGGACGGTTCGTGCCGACGGATCTGGGGCGTACCGTCAACGGAATTCTGGTCCAGGCGTTTCCCGATGTTTTCAATGTGGATTTCACCGCGAGGATGGAAGACGAGCTCGACCAGGTGGAAAACGGCGAGGCAGGCTGGGTGAAGGTGGTGGAAGACTTCTATGGTCCGTTTGCCACGGATCTGCAAAGAGCGGAAGGGCAGCGCAAGGAACTGAAGGCGTCGCTCCAGGAGGAGACGGACAGAATCTGCGAGAAGTGCGGAAAGGTCTTTGTGATCAAGTGGGGTCGCAACGGCCGCTTTCTGGCCTGTTCCGGATTTCCTGAATGCCGCAATACCCATCCGCTCGAGGCTTCCGAGGCGGAACCGTCGGGCGAAGTCTGCGAGAAATGCGGGTCGGAAATGGCCATTCGTACTGGACGCAATGGACGTTTTCTTGCCTGCTCGGGGTACCCGAAGTGCAGAAATACCCGGTCGATTTCGACGGGAGTGCCCTGTCCGCAGGAAAAATGCAACGGACAACTCAAGGAACGCAGCAGTCGGCGGGGCAGGACGTTCTTCGGTTGCGGCAATTTTCCGGAGTGCACGTACGCGAGTTGGGACCGGCCGTTGAACCTGCCGTGCCCAATGTGTGAAGGACCGTTTCTGGCTGAACATGCCGGTCGCAATGGCCGCACGTCCCTCCGTTGCCTGAAGTGCAGGCATGCGATGCCCGCCCCGGAGGAGGAAAGGGCGTAAGACCGCCTGCGGAAGTCGGTTTGAAACCGGCAATCGCCGCCGGCCCTGCCGTTATGTCCGCGTACCCCGTTCCCTTGGCAGGTATCGGCTCCAATAAGGGTGCCCTGTTTATGCACGAATTGATCGCGGAATTTCTGCGCCATATCGCCAACGAACGTCGTCTGTCGCCGCACACGTCTCGGGCCTACCGTACGGACCTGGAAGGGTTCCTTTCTTTCCTGCAGGTCAGGTCGTGTTCGGAAGATCCGGAGGCGAGGAGCGTTGCTCGTGAGGACGTACGGGCGTTCCTGGGGCATCTCAATGGCGCGGGATTCGGCCGGCGTTCAATCGCACGGAAGCTGGCTTCGCTGCGGACGTTTTTTGCCTTTCTGTGCCGCCTGGGCCGCCTGCGGAAGAACCCGGCACTTCAGGTCCGTCCGCCAAGGCAGGAGACGACCCTGCCGGTACATCTGGACATTGGAGAAGTGCGTCGCGTGCTGGAAAATCCGTCGCCGGATACGGCATTGGGTTTGCGAGACCGGGCGATTCTCGAGTTGTTCTACAGTTCCGGCATTCGTTTGCGGGAACTCGCGGAAATCAGTATGGATAGCCTGGACCTGGACACGGGGACCGTCCGGGTGACCGGGAAGGGAGGCAGGGAGCGACTCGTGCCCGTCGGAAGGCCTGCCCGGGAGGCCCTCCGCAGATATCTCGCACGCCGGTCGGAATTGTTGCCTGCCGATGCGCCCCAGGTTGACCGCCGTCGTTTCTTCCTGAGCCGTTCCGGCAGGGCGTTGAGCGCAAGCGGGATTCAGGACCGGGTGGTGGGGCATCTCGAAGAGGCGACGGGCAGGGGCCGTCTGGGGCCGCATACACTCAGGCATACATTCGCTACCCATTTACTGGACCGGGGCGCCGATCTGAATGCGGTAAAGGAGATGCTTGGGCACGCGAGCCTGTCCACAACGCAGATTTATACCCACGTGAGCGTGGAACGACTAAAGAAGGCCTATCGGCAGGCGCATCCGAGAGCGTAGCGACGTGAGAACGGACAAGGAGGTAGGCGGATGGCCATTCACGGTACGCCTGTCTTTTTCCATCCGGAAGAAGACGGCTCGTGTTCTGGTGGGCCTCTTGCCGCTTCTCGCAGCCGCGTGCGCGAACCCCAGACCGCCGCCCGGCGGTCCACCGGATGCGACCCCGCCGCGGGTTGTCCACACGACGCCGGCGGCCGATTCCGTGGGCGTGGGAACGGATACCCGCATTCGAATCGGGTTCAGTGAATCCATGAACCGCCGATCGGTGACGCGCGCGATATTCATTTCGCCGCGCTTTTCCACCGAGCCGGAATTCAGATGGCGCGGACGGGAGCTTGAAATTCGTCCACGCGAAGGCCTCCGCGAGGATCGTACCTACGTCGTGTCGGTTGGCGCCGGCAGTTCAGACGAGTCGTTCAACCGTATGGTGGCGTCCTACAGCTTCGCGTTCTCAACCGGCGACCGGTTGAGTGGTGGCGAAATCTACGGAAGCGTCCAGCCGAGTACCGGAAAGCGGGGACAGGTCTACGTATGGGCGTATGACCTGACCGGCGCCGGTGATCCCGATCCTGCGGCCGACCCTCCTGCATACGTGACACAACCCGGTGCCGACGGGACGTACCGATTTGTACGATTGGGGGCGGGTCGGTACCGGATATTCGCATTCCAGGATGGCGACCGCGACCAGGCGTACAATCCCGGCGAGCCCCTGGCGGTGCCGCCGGGGGACATCCCGCTTGGATCAGGCGACGGCCGGGTGCAATTGAGCCTGCTGAAGATGGCGGTGCGTGACAGCGTGCCGCCGCGTTTTATTTCTGCGCGGACACCTGACCGGCGGCGCCTGTCGCTGCGGTTCGACGAACCCGTGATTTTGTTTTCGCCACCCCGGATAACCGGCGACGACGGATTGCTCGAGGTGCAAGCGATCTACCCGGACGTGAAGGACTCCAGCCGGGTGTGGCTGGTTACCGGCCCGCAGACTGCCGGAACGGAATACAGGGTGGAGTTGGGCGGGATCGAAGATCGATTCGGGAATCCGATCGCACCCGGCGAGGCGGCGAGAGTCCGCGGCGAGGGACGGCCTGACCGGCGGGCGCCCGTTCCGGTTCGCGTCGATCCTGGAATTGAAGCACGGCACGTTTCGGAGAATGCCGCGTTACGTATTGACTTCAGCGAGGCGATGTCCGCCGTTACGGAACCTGGGTTCTGGGTCGTTTCCGACAGCACTGACGCACCTGAAGGACGGTTTTCATGGCCGTTACCCAACCGGCTTGCATTCCGGCCCCTTCAGGCCTGGGACTCCGGGAAGTCATACGCTTTGCGGGCACGGGCCGACCTGGTTAGGGATGTTTCCGGTAACCCTGCCGAAGGCGAGATTGTGTTCAGGTTTTCGGTTGCGTCGCCCGAGGACCAGGGCATCTTGAGTGGGTCGGTTGTCGTGTCAAAGACGCATGTCGTGGTGCGGGCGCGGCCGATTTCCGCGTCCGAAAAAACGCATACACTCACCGTCGCGCCCGGTGACTCTTCATACGCTCTGGAAGGGTTGCCACCCGGGAATTACCGGGTGCTGGCTTTCGTCGACTTCGACGGCAACCGTTCGTGGACGCCGGGTGCGGTCAGACCGTTCGTTGCCGCCGAACCCTTGTTCGCACTTAAAGATACAATAAGTGTCGTTTCCCGATGGGAGACGACCGCTGAGGAGCGTCTGAATTTCTACGTTTGGACGTCTTCAAAGCTCGAAGGGGAGAAATAGCGGTGCCCGATGTATCTGAACGAGGACTCTCCATCGGGAAACATCTCACGCCGGTCCTGATACTGGTGCTGTTTTGTGGGCTGATGATCTATCGGCTTACGGCTCGGTCTCCGGACGACAGCGAACGCGCCCGGGCCCGAATGCACCTCGAGTTGATCTACGGGCTGGAGCATGCGCACTTGAAGGAACATGGAACTTATCTGCCCATAGACAGTGAAAAAAGCGGTGAGGTTCTCAAGCTTAACGAGGTGCCCGGGAGGTTCCGTTATCGAGTGACGGTGGAAGGGTCGACGTTCGTTGCGGAAGCACGTGCGGACCTGAACGGAGACGGTCGGCAAGAGGTGTGGTACGTGGATCAGGAGACGCCGGAACCGGTGCTGATACAACAGGACTGAGTTATGAGACACAATATTGGAAACAGGACGCGTCGATTGTACGTCTGGCTTGTCGCGTCAGTACTGGCGGGGTGCTTTCCGGCAACTCCTGCGTTTTCCTACGTGTTTCAGATGCACCGGAACAGCCAGGGCCAGATTGTCACGGTGCGATGGTCGGCGGGAAAAGCGCGCGCGATCGAATTCTGGCTTAAGATCGACCAGTTTCCTTTCCTGGACAGACATGTAAGACGCCTGGTAAACGACAGCTTCGCAGCCTGGGAGGAGGTTCCCATTTCATTCGCCTCGTTCAGGAACCGGGGCGTCGGCAATCTGGAAGTGTCAACCACCGACGGGAAAAACGTAATTGTCTATGACCGGAGCGCCAGTAATTTCCCCGAACGCGGTGGTGGAGGCGTAATTGCGTTCGCGCGGATGAATTGGGACGTCCAGGGACACATAACCGATGTGGATATCGTCTTCAACGGTCGAGACTATTCCTATTCGGCGGGAAATCCGGATCAGGAGGGCGGACTGGTGGATATGCAGGATGTGCTGGTCCACGAGATCGGCCACCTGCTGGGACTTGCACATTCGCCGCTGGCGGGAGATCGAACCGTTCGCCCGTCGATGTATCCCTTTTACTTTGGAGAGGAACGAACCCTTACGACGGACGACCGTGCGGGGGTTTCGGCTTTGTATCCGTCGACGGAGGCGATCACATCCACCGGCGCAATTTCCGGACGGGTGACGCGCCGTGACGGCACCGGAGCATTTGGCGTACACGTGGTTGCATATCGCGCGGATACCGGTGAGTTCGCCGCCGGCGTCCTGTCGGGAACCACAGGTGAAAACAGGGGGATCGGCGGAGACGCAGAATACGAAATCAAAGGCCTGCCGCCCGGTGAATATCAGGTGGGCATCGAACCGGTGAGCGGATCGGTAACCACGCGGAATTTCAGCGGCATTTACAGCGAGTTCGAAGCCGGCTTCCCTGAGGAATACTACGACAATCGGGCGATCCGGGACGTTGCCGACGTGGTTCGCGTTGCCCCAGGCAGGAGTGTGGCTTCGGTCGACTTTACGCTGGGAACGGCCCTACCTGGCTTTCCGGATGTTCAACCGACCGTACTGCCGAACAACACGCCGAGCCCCTCGGGGCCGTATCGACTACACGTCCGCATTCTGGATGAGGACCCGATTGTTTTGGTCGAGGCGGACTACCGGATCGACGGCGGGCCGGTCCAGACGTTGGTGTTGCAGCCGGAACATGGACGGTTTTACTCCGCCGAGTTTCCGGGACGGAAGCGCGGTACGGTGTTTACCTATCGGTTCCGGGCACAGGACAGTCAGGGCAATGAAACGGTCTATCCCGCCGAGGAACTGCCGGAACTCCGCTTTGAAGTGCTGGCACTCTCAGGCGAGCCGGTCGTGTACGTGGCGCTGCGTCGTTCGCGGCAACTGGTCGTGTACGATACGGGTCTGGACCGGGAAGTAGCCCGGATACCGCTGGGAGGCGACCCTTTGAGCGTTTTGTTGACGCCCGACGAGCGGTATGTCTACGTCGCGAACAACGGCGCTGATACGGACGGATCTGAAAACAAGCTGATGGCAATTGATACGGCCACGCATGAAGTCCAGGTCATTCGGGTGGGGCGTGAACCGCTGGATCTGGCGATGTCCCGAAACGGGTCGCAAGTATATGTGAGCAATGCCGCGGACCAGACGGTATCGGTGGTGGAAGTCGGCAGCCTCCGGGAGCGGAGGCGCATTTCCACGCCCGTTTCAGGTGGAGGAGAACAGTCACGGGGTCCATTCGGCATCGCGGTCGGCCCGAATGAAGAGTGGCTATACGCAGCGGATATAGACGGGAATCAGGTCATGGTGGTGGATATCGAATCCGGGCAGGTGGCCCACCGCATCGACGTGCCGGTCTCGCCGCGCTCCCTGCTGCTTTCTCCGTCCGGAGACCGCCTCTACGTTTCCAGGTTCGGACGCAGCGGTGACGGGGCCGGCGTTTCGGTAATCGATACCGAAACGAACGAGGTCGTCAGTGAAATCGACCAGCCAGCCGCGAGCGTCTTCCGGCTTGCCCTTTCGCCTGACGGGAAACGCCTCTATGCCACGGACCGGACCAACGCAAGGGTGCTCGTTATCAACACGGAACTGAATCGCGTTATTCTCAAGTGGGCGTCGCGCGGGAGGGAAACGCGCGACGTCGCCGTGTCCGCCGACGGCAAGACCGTGTACGCGGCCAACCAGGACTCGAACGAACTGCTGTTTATCGATGCGGCATCGGGATTCATCCGCAAGACGCTCACGCTGGAAGACGGGCCCCGGGGCATCGCCGTTCGGGGGCGGCCGGTCTACGAAGACGCCCCCGTGACCGATCCGCGACGGGCCGACTTCGACGGCGACGGGATCGTCGGGTTCGGTGACTTCGTGATTTTCGCCAGCAGTTTCGGCGCCGGTTCCGGCGATCCGAATTTCAAGGCGAATCTGGACCTGAACGGCGATGAGCAGATCAGCTTCGCCGATTTCATCCTCTTCGCCGCAGTCTTCGGGATGGCTGCGGGGGGGTAGAACAAGACCTATTCCGGTACACGGCACGGAATCACTCAAGCGGATTGGCGCCAGTCTGTCGCGCTTGACCATCAGACTGTCCCGTATAAAGTTTGGTATTCTTGACGATTGTCTTTCGTTCACAACTTAACGGGTCGCAGATAGTGTCCAAGGTCGGGATCTCCCGACCTTTTTTCATTATCTGGAAGCGATACCCGTTGACAAGTCTCAACTTAGACGCCAAATTGCATGTCGGCAGGAGCGAGTGGAACAAATATCCTGACCTCGGCCGCTTTTTCTGATTGATATCCATTCCTGTTGGATTAATTCATGTCGGCAATTGACAAGCGTCAGTTGTTTCTGGATGACGAGGGGGTCGCGGAGACTTTTCGTGTCTCGCGGCAATACCACTCGCCGGTCAAATACGTCGGGAATCCTCTGCTCGTCGGCAATCAGTTTCACGACGCGCGGGAGGGCGTGCGGTACGAGGAGGACCGGGTACCGAGTGAGGGCGGCGTCCCGAAGCTCAACCCTGCCCTGACGCCCACGTCGGTGGTTCGCGGCCCGTCCGGCGTGTTTCAGATGTATTACCAGACGAAACCCCCGGGAATCAGGGACTTCGGATACGGGGGCGGGACGCCTGTGGTGGCCTACGCGGAGTCCCAGAACGGCATTCACTGGCGGCTTCCGGCATTGAATCGTGTCGACATCAACGGGAGTACGGAAAACAACGTCTTATTCGAGCCGCCGGGATCCCTGCCGAGCGTCGTTATCGACGAACACGAATCGGACGACGCCCGCAGATACAAGATGCTGTATTACCCCCACAGTATCAGCTTTTCGTCCGACGGAGTGTCGTGGTCCGGCGTGCAAAAGGCACGCGTACCAAGCCGTATCGGGCATTCCGACGGGCTGAACTGCATGGCGGGGTGGGACGAGAACATCGGACGCTACGTAGCCTATTTCCGCCCGCAGGTCGCTCGTCCTGACGAAGTGATCGATCCGGAAGGCCTCGCGATGCGTCTGATCGCCAGAAGCGAGAGCGAGGATCTGAGCGGGTGGACCGAACTCGAAACGGTACTCGCGCCGAACGTCGACGATCCGGCCGGTACGGAGTTCCAGACGATCGGCGTGTTCTTCTACGAAAGGATGTACGTCGGGCTGCTATGCGTGCACGAAGGGTTTGCCGAAGAGCGCCCCAAGCGGTTCCCCTACCGGCTGCCGGACTGGCCGGCACATTCCGCGATGCTGGGCCGGTGCTACATTGAGCTGGTAACGAGCCGTGACGGGGTTCACTGGAATCGGCCAGAGGGTCGCGTGCCGTTTCTGGATACCACTCCGGGAGGCCTGGACTCCGGAGTCATCTGGCCCTGCAACTCGCCGGTGGTCGTCGGGGACGAACTCTGGTTTTACTTCGGAATGGCCGTGCATGGCCACGGCTTGTCCTACACGAAACTTCCGGGGCTTGCGCGACTTCGCAGGGACGGATTCGTGAGTCTGGCTGCGGGGGAACAGGCGGGGTGGGTGTTGACGAAGCCGATGATATGTCCGGGAGGCTCACTCCATGTGAACGCGGATGCCAGAGGCGGTGAACTCGCGGTCTCCGTTATCGAACAGGATGGATACCACGCGCCGGAATACGCCGCGGTCCGGTGCGCCACGCTGGACGGAGACGCGATCTCCCATCGGCTGACGTGGATTGAGCGGACGGATCTGGATCCGCTGAAGGGTAAGGAAATCAGGCTGAAGTTCTACCTCAGGCAGGCGGATCTTTATTCGTACTGGTTCGCCTAGGCAATTATCGGATATTGGAACGGACGAATAGGGATGAATCCGTACGGAAGATCCGCGATATCGACCGCTGCCGAAGAGCATAAACCACTCGCCGCGCTGACGCGGCTGTAAACCACACGCATACCCACACCCACACCGTTTCATAAGGATGGCATTCACAATGAGGATCCAAAGACGCTTCGATTCCGTCAGTGCCGCTAAAACCTGGGACCGAAAGCCGGAGTCCCGATCGGGCGACCGTGACCTTCTGCCTGACATCTTCGGCAAAGACACATTCGGACTCAACGAAATGCAGTCCAGGCTCCCGGAAAACGTCTTCAACAGGCTCGTTCAGACGATTCGCCACGGAAAGCAACTCGACTCCGATATCGCAGACACGGTGGCTGCGGCGATGAAAGACTGGGCGCTCTCGATGGGTGCGACCCACTACACGCACTGGTTCCAACCGCTCACAGGGCATACAGCCGAAAAGCACGATTCCTTCCTGAAGGTGGACGCTGATGCACGCGCCATCACCGAGTTTAACGGCGATGAACTGGTTCAGGGTGAACCGGACGCGTCGTCGTTCCCTTCGGGAGGCCTACGGGCAACCTTCGAGGCACGTGGCTACACGGCTTGGGATCCTACCTCACCCGCTTTTATCATGGGCGGCGAGTCGGCAACGTATCTGTGCATTCCCACTGCCTTTTCGAGCTGGACGGGAGAGAGTCTTGATGCCAAGATTCCGCTGCTCCGTTCAATGGACGCACTCGACCGGGTCACACGACGAGCGCTCAAACTCTTCGGTATCGACGCCGGGATGGTAACGGCCAGCCTCGGTCCCGAGCAGGAGTTCTTCCTCGTCGACCGCGAGTTCTACTACCGCAGACCCGACCTCATGACCTCGGGTCGAACACTATTCGGGGCAAAGCCTCCGAGGGGGCAGGAACTCGACGACCACTATTTCGGACAGATCCACGAGCGCGTGCTTGCGTGCATCCAGTCCATCGAGATGGACCTGTACCGGCTGGGCGTGCCGATGAAGACGCGCCATAACGAGGTGGCGCCGGGGCAATACGAGATGGCGCCGGTTTACGAGAACGCGAACGTGGCGTCGGATCATCAGCAGCTGATGATGCGGATCCTCGAGCGAAGCGCGCGCAGCTACGGATTCATCTGCCTCTTGCACGAAAAACCCTTCGCCGGGATAAACGGGAGCGGAAAGCACCTGAACTGGTCTTTCGGCACTTCGGAACGTAACCTGATGGATCCTGGGGACACGCCGCACGACAACCTGATGTTCCTGTTTTTCTGCACCGCGGTGATGAGCGCGGTCGAGCAGCACCAGGACCTGCTACTGGCCAGCGTCTCCAGCGCCGGGAACGATCACCGTCTGGGCGCGAACGAAGCCCCTCCGTCGATCATCTCGGTGTTCCTGGGCAGCCAGCTCGAGGACATATTCAACCAGCTTGAGGAATCGGGAAAGGCGGAGAAGCGGGAACACGACGGGCTCCTCGGCCTGGGCGTCAATGTCCTCCCTGACCTTACACGCCATTCCGGAGACCGGAACCGCACGTCTCCCTTTGCATTCACCGGGAACAAGTTCGAGTTCCGCGCGGTCGGCTCGTCGGCAAATATCTCGCTGCCGGCAACCGTCCTCAACACGATCGTAGCGGAAGCAATCGACAATTGGACGGAACTGCTGGAGCCGATCGTCGAAGCCGGTACCACGATCGAGGACGCGCTCTGGACGCTGTTGGCCAACGAGATCCCGTCCTTCAAGCGGATCATTTTCAACGGCGACAATTACGCGACCGAGTGGGTGGAGGAGGCCGCCCGCCGCGGGCTGTACAACGCGGGATCGGCTGTCGACGCGCTGGTTGCGCTCGACTCTCCAAGGAACGAGGAGCTTTTCGACAAGTACGGTGTTATGACGCCACGGGAACTGGCGGCCAGGCTGGAGGTGCTCACCGAGCAGTACTTCATCAAGATCAACATCGAAGCCGAAACGGCGGCGCACATGGCCCGCTGTATGATCCTGCCTGCGGCGGTCACCTACCTGACGCAGCTTACGTCGGCGTGGAACGGATCGAAGAACGCAGGCGGCTCCACAAAAGGTCTCGAGAGAAACATCAACCGTGTTTCCGGCATGGTCGATGAATTGAGCGATGCGCTGGACGAGCTCGACACGCAAAACGAAGAGCTGGGCGGAGACGAGATGTCGTCCAAGGTGGTTCACATGCGCGACAACGTGATCCCGGCGATGAATGCGGTGCGCGAGGTTGCTGACCGATTGGAGAAAGTGATCCCGGACGATCTGTGGCCGCTGCCGACGTACCGCGACATGCTGTTCGTAAGGTAGATGGTGTGTCAATGCGGACGAATGCACAGGTTCTGTATCGAAACCTGCACTTCGACGGCTCATTGGATCCGGGTTCGAGAGTGGCGCTGATGGTCTCTTGTCGAAAGGGACGGTATATGAGAGCTATCTGCATAGCGTCGGCCGTAATGGCCTTTGCAACGGCCCTGGTCGCGGATCCGTGTTTCTCGAAAGAGACGCATAGCCGCAAGGTTCTGAAGAAGTGGGACGCGAGTTGGAAGCATCGCACCGTTGTCAGGCCTGCGGCCTGGTCGCTGGTCGGAACCGAAATTACCGGTACGTCAACGGCCCAGTGGATCCTGGAAGACCACTTTCTGCAGGTAACCGGTCAGAGTGGCGTCTGGCAAACACGGGAGATTCACCGCTTTGACGCCGATAGCGGTCAGTATCACAAATGGGTGTTCGATTCCGACGGCGGGCACTCATTCTGGGTTGGCGCATGGGAGGGGAAAACAGAAACGATGAGGTGGAAATACATCGATTTCGGCCTGGGCATTAGGGGAAACATCGTCAATCGGTTCAGTGGCGATGCCAAATACGAATCGACTCTAATTCTGAAAGACAGCCAGGGAAACCTGCTGCTGGACATCCGGTCTCAACATACGCGAATAGCCGACCCGACCGAATAGGTAACCACCAGGCCCTTCCAGGTACCGCTTTTTCTTCGAGAGTCCCGCGGCGCGAACCCCGGGCTCGCGGCAGAAGATACACCAAACGGTCGGCCGAATGCGTTCCGACAGCAGGCGCCGGGGGCAAAGCGGAAATACCCGTGCCGGCCGCCCGTCCCTCAGCACGACCCGACTTGCGAAAATTCAGCTTGACATTCAACCGTCGCGACCCTAAGATTAATCGTCCTGTTATTCGACAGGAGTGTTCAAAGTGAACCCGATCCGACATGCCGGATGGTCTCCGCGTCGATTTCCGGCCTCAACACGTCAGCCTCCCCGATATCAGCTCTCATCACGCATTCACGAAAGTGTTGTCAACTTCCGGTTAGGGTGAGATCCACCGTGGACATCACCTAATAAAGAATGGAGGAATGAAGAACATGCCAACTCGCACGCTCGTTCTTGTCGTTACGCTTAGTCTGCTTGCCAGTCCCTCATTCGCCCAGATAGAGGATATTTCCGTAGAGGGCAGCACGGATCTTGTCACGCATTACATTTTCCGCGGCGTGGCCTTCACGGATAAGCCTTCCGCGCAGCCCTCTCTTACCCTGGGCTTCGGCGATTCCGGTTTCTCGTTCAACATCTGGGGTTCCTGGGCATTGAAGCAAAGGAGCATTCAGGAAGCGGGCGATGAACTCGACTTTACGGTTACGTACGACCGCAATCTGGGCGAACAGTACGAAAATGTGGGGCTTACCGTCGGGATAATTCAATACACCTTTCCAAGCCTTCCGAAGGGCGACAGACTCACTACGGAGTTTTTTGCGGGAATGAGCCTGGACGTTTCGGCCTCCCCGTCACTGACGGTCTATCGCGACCTGGGCCAATTCGATTACTGGTATGTCAATGGCAGCATCGGTCACGAAGTTCAACTAACACCGGAGGGGAACGTCACGCTGGGCGTTTCCGCCGATATCGGATACAGCGACACCACCGGTAAATTCGAATTCAACCATGCCGGTGCGTCGGTTTCGCTCGGTGTCAGCCATAGCTACTTCTCGTTGTCGCCCGTCATCGGTTTCATACGCCGGACCGAAGAAATAGAGACTATGGATTTCGATTTCCATCGGACCAAGGACGAGCAAAACAGGGTCTGGGGCGGCGTCAGTCTGGGTTTCGCACTCTAGCAGAGCGGGTCGCTTATAGCAGAGTCGTCACTGGCTTTGGGGCCGCATGAACTGCGGCCGGATACATATCGTTATGTCGGCATCGGGACGATTTCAATCGTCCCGATGTCATTTTAGCCTGACTACGAGCGCGACTGGATCGCCTGCGACCTGTCCTGATGACCGCGAGTACGTCCATCCTGGGTCTGATGCCGATGTTGCTGTCTTCGGGTGTGGGCGCGGAGACGCAGCGTCCGCTCGCCTCCGTCGGGGTGGGTGGTCTCATCACCTCGACCCTGTTGACGTAGGTCCTCCTGCCGGTGATCTACGAATGGATGGAAAAACGCGCCGAACGGCGGGCAAGACTGTAAGTTCCTTTAAAAGGAGAAAACCATGAAGAGCGGCGTCGCATCGTCAGACATAACGCCGGAACCGGGTCCCGTTCTGCAGGGGCACTGGAGTTCGAATCCCTCGCACTCGGTACTGTACCCGCTGGAAGTCCGCGCAATCGTGTTCGATGAGGGAGGCGTGAGGACGGCGATCGCCACCCTGGATGTAATCGGCGTGACGAAAGAGACAACCGACCGGATTCGTGCACGGGTGACCGCGGCGTGCGGTATTCCGGGGGATCACGTTATGGTAGCGTGCAGCCACACGCATTCAGCCCCGGCAACGCTTCCGTCGCTGGGAATGGAACCGCCTGAGGGGTGGATGGATACGATCGAGAAAGAAACCGCGGAGAGCATCGTCCGCGCGGCGGCGGACATCAAGCCGGTACGGATGGGGTTGGGCTGTGGGTCGGCGCATTTCAACATTAGCCGAAGGCCGCTGCCCGGTACGTCGGGCATGATGCAGAATTTCGGCGGAATCGTGGATCGGCGGGCCCGCGTGCTTTTGGTCGAGGCGGAGGACGGAACGCCGCAGGCGGTACTGTTTCACTATTCGTGCCATACCACCACTAAAAGTGGGTCCGAGGGCTATATTTCGCCCGACTACGCGGGTATCGCCCGTCGCGTGATAGAAGATGCGATGGGGTGTAGGGCGCTGTTTCTGGCAGGGTGTTTCGGGAATGTCCGGCCCGCGGTAATCAATCGGGAAACAGGAGGGTTCAAATCCGCCACCAAGGCCGAGTTGGACGCCTGCGGCGAAGAACTGGGCCGAGAAGTGGTGCGCGTGGCAGGGAGTCTGAAGACCCGGCGGTCCTCGCAATTGAATGCGCGGCGAACCGACGTGCGAATCGCATTCGGCGAACACGATCCCGTAGAAGACCTCAGGGAGAAGGCGGCTGATGAGAGCGCGAGAGGCCGCCTGCTGACCGGGCCGTGGGCCAGCGGCGTTCTTGAGATGATCGCCAGGGGCGGCATTCCCGACAGCCGCGCAACGGAAATGCAGTTGATGGCGGTAGGCCCGCTGACGTGTGTCACCATACCGGGCGAGCCGGTACAGGAGATCGGTCACGCCATCGAGAAGCGACTGAGGGGACTGGTCGACGCGGATGACGTCTGGCCGGTTGGATATGCGAACGACGAAATCGGATACCTCTGTACTGATCGGCACTACGAGGAGGGCGGGTACGAGCCCAACGCGTACCCCTATTACGGCGAACCGGCAAGGTTCCAGGACGAGGAGCAAACCATCGTTCAGACAGCGGAGTCCCTGGCGAATGGGTAGGGACGTGGCAAACGAACACAGAGAAAACGATGCGCGGTCGGATTCGGCGAACGCATCCGAGCGAGCCGTCCGGGCTGCGATATACGGTACCGGGTCGTGGGCAAACCAGACCCACATTCCGAACCTGAAGAAGCTGGGCGTGGACGTCGTAGCGGCATGCGACGTGGATGCCGCGGCCCTGCGACGTACGGCGGAGCGTTTTGAGATCCCGGCGGTCTATGCCGATGGTCGCGAAATGGTAGAGAACGAGCGGTTTGACGTGCTCTTTTCGATTGTGCCCGCCTTTGCCCGCACGGACGTCGAAATCAGAGCCGTGGAACGCGGAATTCATCTGTTCAGCGAAAAGCCGCAGGCGACTCGGATGGCCGTGGCTCTGGAGATCGACCGGGCGGTCCGGAAGGCGGAGGTATTGAGCACGGTCTGTTTTCGCGAACGATATCGACCGCTGTTCCGCGAGGCGCGGCGGATTCTTGCGGAGAAGCGGATCGTGCACGTCGTGTTTCGATCCGTGGGCGGACCGCCGCCGCGTAAGGAGGGAATGGAAGGGGCTTCCTGGTGGCGCCAGATGGACCAATCGGGGGGTCCCGCGCTCGATTGGGGCGTGCACGCCGTGGACTACGTCCGGTTTACAACCGGATTGGAAGTCGATAAAGTCCAGGCGTTCTATTTCGAGCAGTCCGAGGTTTTCAGCGATCCGCTCTCGTCCTCCTTCCATTTCCGGCTGGACAACGGAGCGACAATGACGATGACGTTCGTGCGTGCGGACCCGTCCGGTACGCCACAGCCGTGGTTCACGTTTTTCTTCGAGGGTGGACGACTGGAGATCTTTAACTACGACCGAATCGATCTGAACGGAGAGACCGTCTATCGGGGCGGGGAGTTCGATCCCTGGTTCGAGCAGGATCGGATCTTTGTGGAGGCGGTGCGTTCGGGGCATCGGGGGGGTATACTGAACGACTATCGCGACGGCCTGTATTCCCTGGCGCCAATCCTGGCGGGATGGGATTCGGCCCGCCTGGGCGGGCGATGTATTGAAGTCAACGCCTATTACGGTCAGGAGGGACATTGATGGATGATAAGGGATATGCGAATCCCGAACTGCTGATGACGCCCGCGCAATTGCATGTTCGCCTCCAGGAAGCATCGATATGCATTGTGGATGTCCGGCCGACGCACGAATACGTTTCCGGGCACATTCCGGGGGCGCTGCACCTGGACCTCTACGGAATTAGTCTGAACAACACCGGACGCGAGGCATTCGAAGCGTTCATGTGGACCCTGGCCTACCTGATGGGAAGCCGGGGAATCAGCTCCGATGCGACGGTGGTGTTTTACGAAAACGACTCCGGGATGCGCGCGGCTCGTGGTTTCTGGATCTGTGAATACCTGGGCCACCCTGACGTGCATGTTCTGAACGGGGGGCTTCAGGCCTGGACGGCGGCGGGATTCAAGACCACAGTTGAAGTCCCGGTACCGGACCAGGCCTCTTTCGAAATGGCGCCCGTCGAGGAACGCCACATTGGCTTCGAAGAGATTCGGGATTCGCTGGGCAAGGCGGATTTCGTGTCGCTGGATACTCGGAGCGACGACGAATATTTCGGTCGCGTGGCGCGGTCCGCCCGGGGCGGCGCCATTCCCGCCGCCGTGCATATCGAGTATCTGGACAATCTGGACAAGTCGGGTGCGTTCAAGCCGGCAGAAGCGTTGCAGGAGATGTACGAGCGTGAAGGCGTGATGCCGGAACAGACGGTGGCGTGTTACTGACAGGGCGGGTACCGTTCCTCCCATTCGTACCTGGCGTTGCGCCTGCTGGGCTATCAAAATGTGCGCAACTATATCGGGTCGTGGAAGGAATGGGGCGACCGGCTGGACTTGCCGGTGGAAGTTCCGGAGGCGCCGTAGTTGAATCGGGACGGGTGTGTGTTGGAATATGAGGATGTCTTGTGGGGTGACGGGATTATTTCAGACCCCTCCCATTTCGCTGACGGCTTCAAATTCACTCTTCTTCACAGGCTGGATGGAAAGTCGCTGGCCCCTGCGAACAACCAGCATTTCTTTCAACGCGGGATTGGCTTTGAGGTCTTTAAGATGAACATACGTCTTGAAGGCCTTTTTCCATTTGACGTCCACGGAGAACCAGCGGGGATCGTCGGGTGTTGATTTCGCATCGTAGTAGCTGCTGTCGGGATCGAAGGCCGACGGGTCAGGATAGGCCGCACGCACGATTTCCGCCAGTCCCGCAATGCCGGGTTCGTCGCAGTTCGACTGGTAGAAGAGGACGACGTCGCCCGTCTGCATGTCGTCCCGGATGAAATTCCGGGCCTGGTAGTTACGAACGCCGCGCCACTTTCCAGTGCTGTCCGGGCGGTTGTTCTTCAGGTCGTCGAAGCTGCACTCGCTGAGTTCGCACTTCATCAGCCAGTATCTTGTCGGCATAATCTCCTCGTATACAATTGGGGCGCGGCGCAATCCGCGCTTTTTTTAATTCAGGCGTCTCTCAGCCCTTTCGCACGCTGTTTCCATTTCTCATAGTTGGGTGAAAGAGACAGCGCGCTGTCGGGCTGGGGCACGAGTCTGCCGTTCCGGCCGCGGGGGTCGCCACGTTGTTCGTTGATTCCAGCCAGGCGTTCCCGCCAGACGTCGATGCGCGATTGACAGGCGGGATCCGTCGCGAGGTCGTTGCACTCCAGAGGATCGGCTTCCAGGTCGAAGAACTGTTCGGCGCCCGTGTGGTGAAACCAGATGAACTTTTCCCGTCCGTCGGTTACGTACTGCATGCCGTGTTCCTTATCGTAACAGGTGGTATGTTCACCCTGTATGAAATTTCGCCAGCCGTCGGTCCGGCCCCTTGACAGATCCAGCAGGCTCAGGCCGTCTACGGATTCGGGGACGGCTACGCCCGCGGCGTCGAGAAACGTGGGCATGACGTCTCGCAGCTCGACAGGCTCCGTCAGCGTCCGGTTTGGGGGTATATCCCAGACATCCGGGTACTTGACGATGAAGGGGATTCGGGCTGAGCCTTCATACGCGTATGTCTTCCGCCAGTGGTGGTGATCGCCCATCATGTCGCCGTGGTCCGAAGTGAACAGAATGAGGGTGTTGGCCGACGCCGCGGGTTCGCGACGGCGCAGTTCGTGCAGGACACGACCGATCTGATGGTCGATGAACGTGATGTTGCCGTAATATGCCGCGCGTGCGCGATGGGTCTCCGCGTCGGTGCGGCGGGTGCGCGGGGCGTTCACATCCGCGATTCGACGGTCGTACCGGGCGGACCATGCACCCACGGCCGCCTTGGGCACCTCGGGATTGTCTATATACAAATCGTAGTAGGTCTGCGGCGCGTCATAAGGTGAATGGGGGCGGGCAAACGACAACCAGAGAAAGAAGGGTCTGGTGGGGTCCCGATTCTCGAGAAACCTGATGCCCTCCGATGCTGTCCAGTGCGTGGGGTGAAGGTGTTCCGGCAGATGCGATGGACGGGCCATCCATGAATTCCAGTCGACACTGTGGTCGCGGTAGCCGTATTCGCCCTCCTTGTGTTTCTCGAAGAATACGTGGTAGTCACTGATGAAATTGCCCAATCGTCGTCCGCTCTCGTCCAGAACCATATGATGAAACCCGTGGAGTCTGCGCTGGGGGTGGAAGTGCATCTTGCCCACGGCCTGGGTGTGGTAGCCGGCACTGGCGAGTTCTCCGGGAAGCGTTGCCGGGTATTCGAGCGAGTCGGCGCCCGTCATGGTGAGACGGCCATGGTTCCACTGGTCCATTCCGGTCAGGATTGCCGCGCGGGCGGGGGTGCAGGAAGGGACAGAGGTATAGGCGTGGTTGAAACGCGCGCCGCCCTCCGCCAGTTCATCCAGGTAGGGGGTTTCGAGAACCGGATGGCCGTCGCACCCGAGGCAGTCGCCGCGCTGCTGGTCGGTCGTGATGAGAAGCAGGTTAGGTCTGGGAGGCATACACACGCGCGTAGATAGACGGGAAATCCCGGGTCAACTTTCCCTCAGATAAGTCGTGGTATATTGCCGTTCAACGCGTCCGCTGGCAAGCATGGATCCGATGACGATGAGCCAGATCAGGAAGACCGTTCCTACTACCATGTGGAAAGCCGCCGCGCCGTCAAACCAGATGAATAGCATCGCGACGCCCAGTACTGCCGAGATGGGCACTACCCTTCGCAGCGCGCCGCCCACTTTCCACTGATACCTGGAAGCCACGACCAGGGCGAGTCCCGCTGCGGCGAATCCTCCCGCGCCAGTGAGCCAGCGCAGGTCCGACATCGACTCCAGCACGGACATGCCGGGAACAGGTGAGGCCCCGCCAACTGATACGGCCTCGAGCGCGGGATGCAGGGCGATCAGGACTGCGATCCCTCCCGACACCGCGGTGAGCGCGCCCGATAACACGAACAGGCGGGGGACGGCCGATGTCGCCCAGCCCCCTCGAATGATCCAGGTTTGCAACAGGAGCAAGCCTGCACCTAGGAGCGCAATGCCGGACAACAGCCGTGCAACTCCTGAAAGGATGTACATGGCCGGACGCCGTGAAATGGCTGCCAGCGACTCGAGCAGCGTTGGCTGGTCGGCGTCGGCGGCGACCCGCGTGTAGATGAGCGCAACCGTGAAAATTACGGTAAGAAGCAAGAGAAATCCCGCCTTGCGAGCCGCGCGATCCGGCGACTCGCTCAGCGAGGATGGCGTCGATTCTACCGTTTCGGACATGTCTGGGCGCCCTTCAATGGCAGTGATGGGAAATCGCATGGTCGCGAGGCAACGTTCCCGACTCCACGCGTTTCTTTGCTCCCGCGTCCCGTGGATCTCCTACTCCCACACTTCCTTGAGGAAACGGACCCAATTGCCGGAGAGGATGTTGCGAACGTCGGGTTCGCCGTAGCCACGGCGCTGGAGGATGCCGACCAGGTTCTGCAGGTCGGCGATGGTGTTCAGGTCGCGCGGGGCCTGTTCCTGTCCGAAACCGCCGTCCAGGTCCGTTCCGATGCCGGCGTGCCGTGCGTTTCCCGCAAGCTGGCAGACGTGGTCGATGTGATCGGCAACGGTTTCGAGGGTGGCCTTTGTACTCTGGGCCCAGCAGGGAATCTCACGATTCCAGTCGGGATCCAGCATCCAGGCATCGAATGCGGCGCCGATCACGCCGCCCCGTTCGACGATGGCGGCGATCATCTCGTCGGTTAGCTGGCGCTGTCCGGGGGTGAGTGCCCGGCAATTGTGGTGGGAGGCGGCCACCGGGCCGTCGTAGACGTCCAGGATTTCCCAGAAGGCCCGGTCCGTGGTGTGGGTGAGGTCGACGATAATCCCCGCTTCCTTCAATGCGTCGAGCAGCGGTTTGCCGCGTTCGAGGAGGCCGCCTTCGGTGCCGGTGCCGTGGCAATAAGAACTGACGCCGTAGTGTGAAATGCTCACGATGCGGAGCCCCAGATCGTACCATTCGGGAACCTGGGACGGGTCCAGGATGGGGTCGGCGCTTTCCATGGCCACCACCACGCCGATAGGCGTGTCCGGAGCTGGGTCTTCCCAGGCGGCCACCGTTTCGTCCAGGTCCCGCGAATTGCGGATGAATCGAACCACGCCTTCGCGTTCCATCGCCTGATAATAGGCCAGGTGGCCTCTGCCTACGCCGTGGCACTGGTCCTGGCAATACATGCCCGTGCGGGTCCAGCGGTCATTCGGGTCGGTTCGGGACATCATCGTGCCGAATATGATGCCAACGTTGCCCCGGCGGAGTTCCGGAAAGGTCACGGTACAGCTACCGAAGCTGCGCATCACGGGTTCGGCGTCGTGGACGCGGACGGTTGCGGCCGGCTGCGTGAGGTCCCGGTTGACCTGAATAGCGCTGAACCCCAGGTCAAGGTGGCTGTCTGCGATCAGGTACGGACGGTCGGGCATTCGAAACCCCTGGCTTGATTGACGCGGCGGTCTGGCGCGTGGGCAGGCAACGAAACGGCGGTCGTCAGGACCACGCCTCCTTGAAGAATCGGATCAGGTTTCCATGACAGATGTTGTCGATGTCTTCAGAATCGTATCCCTGCGCTTCCAGGATGCCGGGAAACCGCTGGAGGTCGGTGATCGTGTTGTAGTCCGTGGGTGAGAGCTCCAGTCCGAACCCGCCGTCCAGATCCGTTCCGATGGCAACGTGACGGCTGTTGCCTGTGAGCTGGCAGATGTGGTCGACGTGTTCGACAACGGCCTTCATCGGCCGCGTGGCGGTGGTGTAATGCGTTGAAGGATCGTCCCAGTCCCAGGAGGGGCTGAGCATCTGTTCTGCGAAGACCACTCCGATGACGCCGCCGCGTTCGACGATGGCCTGAATCATCTCGTCGCTCAGGTGCCTCTGGCCGCGAAGGAGCGCCCGGCAGTTGCAGTGGCTTGCGTGGACCGGTCCGTCCCAATAGTCCATGATCTGCCAGAACGTGAGGTCCGACGCGTGCGTGAGGTCGATGACCATGCCCACGTCTTTAAAGGCGTCCATCAGGGGATAGGCGGGCGGATAGAGCCCTCCGACCGTGCCGGTCCCGTGGCCGTAGGTATTGGCCCCGAAGTGGGTAAGGGATACCGAGCGCAGTCCGGCGTCCCACCAATCTCCCACCTGGTCGGGCCCCAGGATGGGGTCGGCGCTTTCGGCGGTGAGAATCAGGCCGATCGGCGTGGTATCCGTTGGATGCTCCCACGACGCGACACATTCATCCAGGTCGCCGGTGTTTCTGATGAACGTGATTTCACCCCGGCGGGCGAGGGCGTTGTAGTAGTGGAGGTGGCTCTGGCCTCTTGCGTATGCGACCGACTGGGCGCGAACGGAGTTGTGGGAGTCGATGGAGGGGGCCTGAACGCGTGCCATGATCGTTGAAAGCATGATACCGACGTGGCCCTCTCGCATCTCTGGCAGGGTTACGGTCACCGTGTAGCGCTTGTCCTCCAGGCCAGCACGTCGTTCCAGCGAGTCCTTATGGGTCGACAGGTCGGCGCGAACGACGTCTTCACGTTCGCGCAGTACATGTACCGGCTGTGTGAGGTCGCGCCGGTAGAAGAGCGCATTAAAGGCCATATCCAGATGGCCGTCGATAATGAGTACCGGTTTGTCGGGCATAGGGAAAGATTCTCTCGAAATCGGTTTGCAAGACGACTCGGTTACAACCGCACGCCAAATTACCTTGCGCCGTCAGTCCGGGCAAGTGAAATCCATGGACCTCGGAATGGCGGGCGCTGTGGATGTTGAGAACCGGGATCGATTGTGTTGACGGGTATACGTGTCATAAACAGCCGGGCATGATTCGAGGCTTGTCTCAGGTCTACGCGGTACGCGTGCATGTTTCGGCTTTTTTGCTTGCCCAATATCTGTGAATTGTAGATATTCCGAACGGAATTGTGATATCCAGGATGTTGGTACGGGGAGTGGCTCAGTCCGGCAGAGCACCTGCTTTGGGAGCAGGGGGTCGCGGGTTCGAATCCCGCCTCCCCGACCATAAAAAACAAGGGGTTACGAGTAATGGCTCGTAGCCCCTTGTGTGTTCCGCCGCAATCATCCCTATACCGCGGGTGTGGCTCGGAAGAGGTTAGTCAAACCGCGTCCGCGTGCTCCCGTTCCGTGTCCAGAAACACCTCGTGGATTTCAAGGTGGCTGGGTTCCGTGAACGCCTCTTTCGGCAGCGTTCCCGATCTGGAGTGGCCCTTCTGGAACTCCTCCGAATTCACCCAGTTCTTGAAATCCTCGCGGGACTCCCATAGGGTCAGCACCACGTAGGGATCCCCACTCTTCATGGGTCTCAGTACCTTGTTGGAGATGAACCCGGGCATACCGTCCACCAGATGCGCGCGGTTGCGAAACCGCTCCTCGAAATTCGCGGCATAGTCCGGGTGGATGTAGATCCGATTCGCAACGGAGACCATCGTGTACCTCCCTTTCAGATGGTCAATCAACGAAACGAGCGCGAGCCGTCGGGTTGAAACGTATATGTGAAATGATAGAAGCGGGATCTTGCGTCCCCAGCCGGAATCGCCTCCCCTCCCTCGTAATAGCTCGTGAATTTGAGCTTGGCGTATCGCCCGTCGGCTGTACGAACCACGATCACGATGCCGGGGTTCATCAGGATCTGGTGGCTCGGCGGCCCGGTATAGGTATACCATTGCCGAGAAATCGCCGGTTGTCCCTCCTGATCGACGGCGTATTCCGAATCGGGCGCCATCGACAGTGTATCGTAATCCGTCGCGGTCAGCACGATCGCGCCGCCCTCTCCGGGCCCGCTGCTGCCGCTGTTCGTGAGTACGGTCGTGGACTTGAAAGCCAGGTCCCACTTCGTGGAATTGGAGTCCGCACTGGCGACAAGACCGCTGTCGCGGAGACTGTAGAAGGTGAAGGCGCCCACGTTACCCGTGTCTGCGGCGACGTCGCGGGCAATGACTTCCGTAAGCGTTGTGATTTCCATGGATGGTCCGACAAGGGAACGGGAGTCATCCGGCTGGAACGTGTAGGTGAAATTCAGAAAGCGCCCCCTCGCTTCGGGTGACGAAGGAACTGCCTCCCCACCTTTATAATAACTCGTAAACTTGAGCTTGGCGTATCTCCCGTCGGCCGTGCGGACAACCAGCACTACGCCCGGGTTGATCAGGATGTGATGGTCGGGCGGACCGGTATAGGTATACCATTGCCCAGAAATCGCCGGTTGTCCCTCCATGTCAACCGCATATTCAGAATCGGGCGCCATTGAGAGGGTATCGTAGTCCGTTTCCGTCAGCACGATCGCGCCGCCATCGCCCGGTCCGCTGCTGCCGCCGTTGATCAGGACCGTTGTCGACTTGAATGCGAGGTCCCACTTCGTGGAATTGGAATCGGTCCGGGCGACGATGGCGCTGTCCCTCAGGCTGTAATAGGTGAAAACGTCCAGCCTGTCGGGGTCGGACGGAAGGTCGCGTACCACGACCTCCGTCAACGTCGTAATGGGCGCCATGTCGGGCTCTGCCGGACCGCCGAAAGCGCGGGCGAACAATAGGAAGTCCTGAAAGTCGACCTCGCCGTTCCCGTCCAGATCGAATTGAGGATCCGTGGACCCGAAAGCGCGGGCGAACAATAGGAAGTCCTGAAAATCGACTTCGCCGTTGCCGTCGAAATCGGCGTCGCCAGCCATCTGGGCGAGAAGCGGCACGGTTGCAAGGACGACAATGCAGGCGTAAAACAAGCGTCGCAAATTCACAACATCCTCCCTATGAAGGTTTGTGGAAGTAGATCGGCGTCTACCGATCTACTCGGCGCAAGGCGTCCGGCAGGGTGCCGAGGATGTTTCGTCCAGCCGATTTTCATCGCGCCAGGTTGGCTTTCTACAACGATCGCAAGAACGCGAGCAGGGCTTCCCGATTTTCCGTGGAAAGCCGGCGCACGGCTTCGCGCGACCGTTCGGCTTCGCCGCCGTGAAACATAATCGCTTCCAGCAGGGTCAACGCCCTGCCGTCGTGCAGGAATCCCGGCGGAATGCCATTGACGGTTTCCGTGAGCCCAAGGCCCCAGAGCGCCGGCGTCTTCCATTCGCGCCCCGTGGCTTCGAAGTCCGGTCGATCGTCGGCCAGGGCGTCGCCCATGTCGTGCAGCAGCAGATCGGTATAGGGATGGATGATCTGGCCGGATAATGCCGCGATCGGGTGGCTGTCCGTCCGGAACGTGGTCGTATGGCAGCCGGCGCAACCCGTCGATTCAAAGAGTATCTCACCGCGAATGACCTGGGGATCGTCCCAATTGCGCCGTGCGGGTACGGCGAGCGTCTGGATATAGAACGTCGTGATGTCCAGAATATCCTGTGTAATCTCCGGATCGTCGTCGCGGCCGTCGTATTGAGTCTGCCCCCATACCGATTCAATGGGAAAGTATGGACTGGTAACGCCCATGTCCTCTTTGTACGCGCTCGCGACCTGCTGCAATATATCGGGATTGTTGGCTTTCCGGCCGAAACGTCCGAGTTCCGTCTGGCCCGTCCGGAAATTATGCACGTAGTTGGGACGGCCCGAAATGCCGTCCCCGTCGGCGTCCGCGGGATCCGACAGGGCGAGAATGTCAGACTCGGAAATCGCTTCGAGAAGACCGCGACCGAATACGGGCGGCGCCATGCGCGCCGACAGGAGCACGCCGGCTGGCAAAGGTTGATACGTGTCTACTATGTAGTAGACGGGGTGTTTCAGGTAGACTTCCTCGCCGTCCGCGAGTCTTTCCACCGTTTCGAAAGAACTGACCTGGACGCGTGCTTCGGGCTTAACGCCATAGTTCGCGCGGTCGCCGAGCTGTATCCCGAAACCCGGTACAGGCGCCGGACCGCCGTGCGGAGAGAAGCCGGGAAGACTGATGCGCAAGAGCATGGAGCCGACAAAGGGCGGCTCGGTGCCGAATGAGCCGCGCCCGCGTCCGTCGCGCAAATGACATCCCACGCAGGAGGTGTGGCTGAATACGGGACCCGCCCCGGGATTCACCTCCGCGGGCGGCGTGACGAAAACCTGTTCGAAGGTGGCATCACCAGCGAGAAACTTCTCAAGTTCGCTGGCCGAGAGCGTCGGAATGGGCATTTCGAAAGCTTGACTGGAGGCGTCGAAAACGGTCGCCTGCCCGCCAGACAGCGGTCTGGTTTCGTCGGGAACTGGAGAAATCGTCTCTTCACTGCCACACGCCGAAATGAGCAGCAAGGCGGCGATAGCCAGTGGAGTCTTGCCGGTTTTTGTCACGTATACGGGTCTCATGCACAGTGGAAAAAGCGGACGGCTGCCTTAACTGCGCCGACAGGGCATCTTCTATAGATTGCCCTGTCGGCTCGCCTGCAGTCGCGTGGGCGGCTCTTATGGCTCTGCGTTCACCAGGCGCAAGACATCGCCTTCGAGGGTCGCCTGCACCGTGGCGATGGCCTGCTGGGCTGCCGTGATCTGCGCTGCATCGGTAGCCAGAGCATCGCGGAACGGGAAGGAGATCTTCCCGATCTCCTCGATGGCCGTCTCGATTTCATCCTTCAGGCGCTGGTCGAGAGACGCGTTCCTGCTCCTGACGAAATAGTCGAGGCCCACTGCCTGGACATTGTATCCGCCGGTGTACACGTGCCATATACCACGAATATTGTTCTGGAAGTCAAGGAGAGAATTGAAGCTGAATTGCGATTCGACAAGCCGTGTGTCCTGTTCGTTGAAGGGGTCGGCAATTTTACCGTTTCCGACTTCGTCGGCGATGCCAACCATGCCATTGATCATTTCCTGGACGGCTGCTTTCTGCGTGGTGTAGGTGTTGCTGCCCCCGCCTGCATTGACAACCTGGTCGCGGAAGTTGCCGCCCGATGCGCTCCAGTCGGTGTACATCGCGTTGGCTGCATCGTCGAGCAGTTCAGTCGCCGCTATCAGATAATCGAACTGGCGAGTCGTGAAATCGCTGACGGCCTTGCTTCCGCCGTCGTCATAGAGCAGGAATTCAACCGTATGAAATCCCTTGAGCGTGTTTTCGAGGTTATTGACGGACGTTTTGGTTAAGGCATCGCCGCTCGAGAGTACGGCTTCCAGGTCCGCGCGGTTTACGGGCCAGGAATCCAGTGCCGGATCGTAACCCTTGAAGTCGACAGGGCCGAACAGAAACGCTTCGCTTCTCTCCCAGGGCTGGCGCGAGGCCACCCACGCCGCACGGGCGGTTGACAACGTCGCGGGCGATGGATTGGTCCGGAGATTGTTGACTGCGACGAGGAGGTCGGACGTCTTGTCGGCAAGATCCTTATAGATCGGGATAACCGTCTTATCCGCAAAATCGGTCAAAATAGATGAAAAGTCGAATCCGGGATCCGGTTCCGGTTCAGGTGCAACCGGGTTTTCATCCTTGTCGCTGCAGGCGGCGAGCGAAAAGGCGAGCATGAAGCTGAGTAAAATCCTCGTAAATTTCATGGGTGTCTCCTCGAAAGGGTTTAGAACTGAAAACCAACGCCGAAGCTGGCGGTATTTTCTCCGTTGAATTTTGAATGGCCCAGACGACGCATGGCGTAGTCGCCTTTGAGAACGACAGCGTTGTCCATAACGTAGTTTAGACCGAAGGTGAATACTGTTCGTTCGAATCGTGGATTGTCAAAAAAGTTCTCCGGGACACTCGCCATTGTGTCGTAGCGGTCAAATCGCAGGAACACGTAGAGTTGATCTTCCGGCCGCAACGTGAGAGTGGGCAGAATATCAACGCCGGCTTCGGCATAAGACGCATAGGCGCCACTGGCGACCGGCGTGCGCAACACATCGAGATTATTGGAAAGCGATCGGTTGCGCTGGCTTACGATGTCAGCGTTCTGCAGCTGTCCGTAGAGATACATGCCCTGCGCACGCAGACGCTTGTATCGCAGTACGGCGTGGACATCGAATATGGATATCGTGGCACTGATGCCCTTCATATCGGGCTTGGGCCGGTTGTCGGCGCTATTGCCGCGATAGCCCGAAATTCCGAGGGTGAGACCATCCGCGAGACGGTAGTCCAGCCGGCCCGCGAGGGCCATGTTCGATGCTTGAACTTCCTCGAAGCGCGTCTGGTGGCCGCCAACAATCCAGCTTTGTGAACTGAAACCCGTAGCGTCCAGGCCGTTGACGAGTTGAATCTGGTAGCTCAGACGATCGCCGTGGCCGCTGACTTCAATGCCGGTTTCGTGCCATATTGCGGGAATGACCGAGGTTTCCGACTCAGGACGTCGCGTTCCGAAAAAACTCGTGGGGTGGTAAAGCTCCGTGGTGAGTCCCACGGCAACGTAAAAGTGGCCCAGACGGACGTTGAAGGCGTCGCTGAACTCGCGTTTAATGTAGAGTTCTTCGAGGATGACTTCACCGCCTTTTTCCACTTCGGATTCGTACTCACCGAATTCCTCGTATTCAATTTCGAGGGCACCCCCGGTACCGCCGTGTTCGATTTCCACTTCAGTTTCAAATTCGACGCCGTGCAGCAGATGGGTTTCCAGCTCGAGCGCCAGTCGCGTAACGTCGATAATCGCGCGGCTGTCAGGCGGTGAACCCGTCGGGCTGCTCTTCTGATCCGGGCCGTAGTCGAAATGCGAATAGATGAGCTCGCCGTATCCCGTGAGCTTTATTCTCGGTTCCGACTTTTCATTTTCGCCCGTGACGTTCACAGGCAGCACGAACAACAGAAAAATACTACATGAGAAGATTCCTTTCATACACCTCCCGCCAAGTGATTGGTGGATATTGTCGGGGTTCTCATCGTGTCCTTAATAGATCAATCCCGATCCAATCAGAAGACCTTCGTAAGGTCTGCGTACAGCGTTCGGCCGGACAGCGAGGGAACGTAGTCCAGCCGTTTTTCGTCGAAGATGTTCCGTACACCCAGTCGAATCGTTGCGGCATCCTTTATTTGATGAGAAAATGAAATGTGCCAGAGGTCGTAGCCTGGCGCGTACTCTTCCGGCGCATCCAGAATGCTCGTCAGATTACGGTCCCCATAACCGTATCGTCCTCGATATACCCCGCGCAGGCTGCCGCCGAAGCCGGTTTTATCACTCCGATAGGCCAGGCGGAGCGTGGCAGTGTGGGTCGAGCGATTGAAGAGGCCGCCATATTCGGAGGTCTCGACGCGGCGGAGCTTGTTGGTCTCCGAATCCACCGTTACTACCTTGCCTTCGTGGAGTCTGTCGAGTATGTCCCTGTCTCCGGTAACCAGGTATTGATAGCCCGCCGAAAACCCGGCCTCCCTGGAAATGCGTATCTTGAATTCACTTTCCATACCGCGTGTGAAGACGCGGTTGAGATTGAAATACGTGTATACGCTCTGGCCGCTCTTCTTTCGCGCAATCGGCGAAGCCTCGATGAGATCCTTCATGTTGTTATGAAAGAAGTTGAAGCTGGCGGACGCGCGTCTTCCAGGCGCGATTTCAATGCCCGTGTTGAACGAGACGGCGCTTTCCGCGCGAATTTGCTCCAGGGTTTCGGCGTTCTGCAGAACGCCGGCAATCTGACCTTCGTCCTGAAACGCGGCCATTCCCTCGCGGACATACGTGGAACCGAGTACGGAGTATCCGACCGAAGGATTCGTGAAATCCAGGTACAGCTGTTGAAACGTAGGCGCCTTGAAGCCGCTACCTATGGACCCGCGCAGATGCAGCCACGGCAGTGTCTTAACGAGCAGGGCGGCTTTCGGGCTCACTCGGGTCGCATAATCGCTGTGCGCATCCACACGCGCGCTGACGACAACGTCGAGCCATGTCGCCGGCAACCACTCTTCCTGGAGAAAGGCGAAGGCGTTCCGTGAGGTTTGGCGCCCGCCGGTGATGCGGTCGGCCTCTACGGATTCCCACACCGCTCCGGCGCCGAGGGTCACAATGCTGGTCTTCCCGATCAGCGAGCGGGCATGTAACTCCGCCTTGTGGTAGGCCTGGTCGAAGGTCGCCAGGTCGTACGCTTCGCCGTTATCGCTTCGGGTCCGCTCGCTTCTGGTGTGGTATCCTGCCGTATAGAGCTTACCGGTTATTCGAAGGCTCGGCGTCCATTGGAAGACGATTCCGGGTTTGATATTCCAGTCTGTGAGACGTGCGTCCCGGTCAATGGGCACGGTTCCGCTGCGCGACGTGATCTCCTCCGGACTGTACTGGTTCTCGCGGAAAGCCCTGGCAGTCAGGGACAACGTTACAAGGTCGTTCGGCTGATAGACGACTTTGGGACTTGCGGTATAGGTGACGTATTCCGGTGCGGTCGGCGAGACTGTCTCCGGCGTATGATCGTATCCGTTGCTGCGGCTTCTGTCCACAAAGAGAGATATCCCGACTTCCCGCTGCCTTGATTCCAGTTCGCCGGTGAAATTCAAGGCGCCAAAGGTTCCGTATCGAGGGCGAATGGAAACGGAGAACGGCTTTTCAGGCAGGCGCGTAATCAGATTGATCACACCCGCCAGAGCTTCGCTGCCGTAGAGCGAGGAGGTGGAACCCTTTACGATCTCGACCTGTTCGAGATTGCTCACCAGGAAGCGGTCCAGGTCGAGGATTCCGGCTGTGCGTCCGATAATGGGTTCGCCGTCGACCAGTATTAGCGTATAATCGGGATCGAACCCCTGCATCTGAACGCCGGTGCCGTGATCGGAAATGACGGCAAGCCCGGTCTGTTCGGACAACAGACTTCCCAGATCGACCACTCCCGTGTCGTCAATTTCACGTCTGGTGACGACCTGCGTCCGGATGGGGGTGTCTTCAGTGCGCTGCGCCGATCTGGTTCCGGTTACGACAATCGCGGGGAGTGCGGTTGTTTCCGGGGTCAAAGTGATTGTAATCCTTGAAACGGTGTTGTCGACAATGCTTAATTCGCGGCGGGCATTCCGATAGCCGACGAGGCTTGCGACCACCGTACGTTCACCCGAAGGTATGCCGACCATTGAAAACCGCCCGGTGGCGGAAGAAACGGTTCCCGCCGGAGTATTCGCGACGATCACATTCACATTGGCCAGGGGCACGCCGCCTGCTGTCTGCACCACGCCGTCGATGTGCCCGGTATCGTCGTTCGCCACGCCGTAACCGCACAGGCAGCACAGGAACACGAACCATCCCGAATACCTGAGTCCCTTAAGTAGACAGCGTGTCACAAGACACGCACCCGGCCTGGCGTCCGTTTCCGATGGCGCGGCCTGATTCTTCGTACCTGACGAATTGACGCGTGACATCGATTTTCTCCATTAAAGCAAAGCTGTCTTCGCTTCAAGACTTCTGATCCCGGCATATGTCAATCGTGTCAGTTATCGAACGAAGTCCCTGCCTGAGGACCGAATATCGCGCTGCCCGCAATTTGGGCGGTTCTAGATTTCGCTGAAGTCTCGGGAAGCGGAACGATGAGCGGGCAGTCCAGTGCGGGGTGCGGAATCACCTGTACTCCGACTTCGAAGGCCTGCTCAATGACTCCCTCCGTGAGCACCTCCGCCGGTCCACCTGTGGTGAGCTCTTCGCCATCCTTCAGAACAAGGATGCGATCCGCGTATTGGGCGGCCAGATTCAGGTCGTGGACCACCGCCAATACGCCGGTCGACTCACAGGCGAAGTTGCGGGCAGTGGACAGAATCCGATGCTGGTGCGCCAGATCGAGATTGGATGTGGGCTCATCGAGCAGAAGATATCGCCGGCCGTCCGAGGGTTGCTCTCCGATTTGCGTAAGAACCCGCGCGAACTGCACCCGCTGCTGCTCACCTCCCGAAAGCGTGGGGTATATCCTGTCTTCCAGTTCACCGACGCCCGCCATGTCGAGGCCGGAGCGCGCAATCGCGTAGTCTCGCGTGCCCTCGGAACCCTCCAGGTGAGGCATTCGGCCCATAACCGCGACCTCCAGAACCGTAAACGGGAAATCGAGTGTGGCGGTCTGCGGGAGCACCGCGCGTTTTCGGGCCTGTTCGGTCGATGCCCAGTCCTCGAGGCACCATCCCTCCAGCCAGACCGAGCCGGTCGAAGGCGACAGGTCGCCGCACAGCACCCGGAACAGCGTGGTCTTTCCCGAGCCGTTGGGACCCACGACGGCGACGATTTCACCCGGTCGTACCTGGATGCTGACGCGATTCAGCAGTGCTTTTCGTCCGATATGTACAGAAACTTCGTCGGCTTCGATCATAACAGTTGCATCTTCTGTTTGTTTCGCAGCAGCAGATACAGAAAAAAGGGCGCTCCGACAATAGCCGTCACAATTCCGATGGGCAGTTCGGCAGGCATTACGACCGTGCGTGCGGCGAGATCGGCCCCCATCAGGAGAGACGCCCCGAGCAGAGCCGCACCGGGCATCACGTAGCGGTGATCGGGACCCACAGTGAGGCGAAGCAGGTGGGGTACGACCAGGCCCACGAAGCCGATAATGCCAGTGACTGCGACCGACGCACCAACGGCCAAAGCGGTTAATGCCACGATCTCGCGTTTCATGCGCTGAACCGGCACACCGAGATGCCCCGCTTCGGCCTCTCCCAGCAGAAAGGCGTTCAGAGGCCTTGCGTACCGGACCAGAAGACAGACAGAGATCAGGATAAAGGGCGCCACGGAGGCCAACGATGTCCAGGTAGCACCACCCATATTACCCAGGCTCCAGAAGGTGATATTTCGAAGTTGCTCGTCGGTCGCCGCGAAGGTCAGCAGGCCGGTAACCGAACCGGTCAGCGCGTTCACGGCGATACCTGCCAGCAGCATGGTGGCAACCACGGTACGTCCCTGTACGCTGGAGAGCCTGTAAACGATCACCGTGGTTACGCCGCTGCCGACGAACGCCGCAAGGGGAAGCGTAAACAGTCCGAGCGCCGAAGAGAAACCCTCCAGCACGGTAGCTCCCAGCACAATTACTGAGACCGCCGCCAGAGCCGCACCGCTGGACACGCCCACCAGGCCAGGGTCCGCAAGCGGATTGCGGAAGAGACCCTGCATTGCCGCTCCGGAAACTGATAGTCCGGCGCCGACAAGCACGTTCAGCAACACCCGTGGAAGGCGAATTGCTGTTACAACGGCTTCCTGCTGCGGCTGATAGGTCCAGGGCAGCCACAGGCCGATCCGTTCGCCTAAGATGGCCAGAATCTGCCCCGGAGATGCGGCAACCGCGCCTGTACCGACGGATGCCACCGTCATCCCGGCCAGCAGCACGCCCAACCCCGACAGAACCATGGCTGCGCGATTTTTCCGCCAGTCCGGTCGGTCCGCAGCAACACCCCCATCGGCTGTTTCTGGAATCTGGCGGGACGAAATCTCGTCGGTGACGCTCACTTTATTGATCCTCGGAAACACCTGTCTCCGAATGGAATTTCCGTGCCAGTTCCAGCACAGCCTTTCCCGTACGCGGGCCGAATCCAAGCAGATAAAGCCCGTCCATGGCCACGATCCGGCGATTTTGTCCGGCCGGTGTGAGCACGAGCCCCGGCGTTTTGAGAAGGCCGTCCACGCCGCCGAGGCTTTCGAGTCCCGACGTAAGCATGAGAATCACGTCGGGCGAAGCAGCCACCAACGCCTCAGCGGTCAGCGGCTTGTAATTCTCATATCCTGATACGGCATTTACCGCCCCCGCAAGTTGGATCATCGTGTGTGCCGACGTACCGGATCCCGATACCATCATCGTGCCCTGACCCCTCGCGTATATAAAGAGCACTCTTGGTTTTTCCTCCGCTGTGGCGACAAACTCCCGCGCCAGCAGCAGGTCCGCTTCGAGATTCCTCGCCAGTTCCTCTCCTTTTTCCTCGCGGTCCAGCGCCCTGGCGATTGTACGGATCTTCTCTTTGACGCCATCGGTGGTTCGTGCGTTCGGCACCACCATGACCGGCACTCCGGCCGACCTGATCTGCACGATCGCCGCGGGTGGGCCGGCGTCGGCGGTCGCCAACACCAGCGTCGGGTTGAGTGACAGCACTCCCTCGGCGGAGAGCCGCCGCTGATAACCCACCTGTGGCAGCCGGGTAGCCGCTTCCGGGTACCCGCTGGACGTATCGGTTCCCACCAATCCGTCCGTCGCCTCCAGGGCATAGACGATTTCAGTCAGCGAACCGCCGACAGATACGACGCGCGAGGCAGTGGAGCGACTGCCTTCGCCGTCCACATTGCCGGCCCGCGTGACCGGGGCCACGCTGAGGATGAGCCACACCAGAACGATAAGACTGCGTCCGACCATTGGTATTTCCTGCACAACGGCGCGCTAATGGGAACTGTACAAACCACGTGGTTTGCCGATTCCACAGTTGAGAATCAGCATTGGTCTGGATGTGGATCTTTATACAAGGCGACCGTTTTGCATATTCGTCGATCGTTTTGTAGAACCTGCGTTTGTTTTATATATAAAATTATCGCATGAAAAATAATACACTTCGATGGCAGATATGTCAATTAAAATCTCTCGGACATCCAGCGAAGCGTATCACGTCAATCCGATGCGGATCCGTCTCTCCCCCATACGATGTCGACAGCCTTTTACCAGTTCAATTCAGACGACTCCGATCGTATGATTGAAAGATAAAATCGTGGACGTTGTCTGGCAGGACCTCGGGTCCGCATTGCCCGTTCACCTGGTTTGCCTCGCAGACCTCAAGGGCTTGAGCAGCTTCACGTATCGTCCCGGCAAACGGTACGAAATCCTCTTGAGCCAGAACGAGAGAAGTCGATCCGTAGTGAAGGGTCACATAGCCGTCCCAATCGCCCTCCGTAATGCGTTTCAGGACATCGAGAACCGCTTGCGTGAACCGCCGGAAGTGCTCGGGCGGCATACCGACGTTTACATAACCATAGAAGACGTGCACGCCGCCCTTGTCGCAGCGATAAACGCATATGGGCTGCCGGTTTCCGGCGTCGTGTGCGAGAATATGGGATCTTTCCACGTGGTATCCCTCACTTTCGAAAAAACGGAAAACGCCGCAGTCCGGAGGTAGCGACTGGCGGGTTGCTCCCACAGTCGCAGTCTGAACGATTAGAACACCTGGCGTCTCGGATTCATCGAAGCCAGCAGCAATGTCTCGAGTCCGGCCTCTTCCTGTCTGCACGATCGGTCCCTCGATTTCGGAAGAGACAAGCGAACGCGATTCAGGCATCAATTGTATTGCATGCAGTGCGAAAATAATGAATATATAATGATTGTTTTATAGATAAAACTATCGCGTGGCCTATAATACGAATATGTCGCATTTCTGTCAACCAAAATCTGAAAAAATTCGGGATTTATGGTAGAAATGTGCCTTAACATTAAATAAAACAGTTATTAAGAAAAACGCCCGGTATTGCAATACCGGGCGTCCAGTTCCAATCTCTGACATCCACATTCAGAATTAACCGCTGAATCGCTCCCTGAACGCCGCTCTGGCTCTCCGTACGACGTCGTCCGAAAGCGACACTCCGTCTGCGATCCCGACGTTGGCGCGGATGTGATCGGGATTGGTAGAGCCGATGATGGCGGTGCAAACGTCCGGGTGTGAGAGCGTGAAGCGCAGTACGAATTCGAGAATGGGCATCTCTCCTGCCAGTTCGGCCAGCGGGATGGACTGCGCCCGGTCCCAGGGACCACCCATGTAGTCGCCTTCGGGACGTTCCTTCTGCTGCCATACGGCATTGGAAATGGGGCGCTTGATGATGGTACCCATCCCCTGTGACTTCAAGGCGGGCATGAGATTGTCGGCGGATTCCTGATAGAGGATGTTGTAGGTGAATTCCTGCGTGTCGAGGGGCCACCGCAGGGCTGCCGCCGCGGCCGCGTTTCCGTCCGCCGAAACCCCCACAAACCGCGTCCAGCCCCTTTCCCTGGCGTCGAGCAGCGCCTCGAAGGCCACCTCGTCGTCGTCGTCCGGGTCCGGCAGCCCGTGAAACTGGACGATATCGATCACGTCCATATTCAGCTTCTTGCGACTCTGGTCAATCGTCCGCAGAATACCGTCCCGGCTGTAGTCCCTCACGATGTGGTATTGACCGTCGGTTTCCCCCACGTAGTCGCCGCATTTCGTGGCCAGGATGAATTCGTCCCGTCTGCGGGAGATGAACTTGCCGATACGGGTTTCGCTCTGTCCGTACATGGCGGCCGTATCGATGAAATTGATGCCGGCGTCCAGAACGGCGTTGAGAACCTCCTCGACGCGGTCTTCGGGCATATTGATATTGCCGATCTGGGCCGCGCCATAGCCGACTTCCGATACGCGCAGTCCGGTTTTTCCGAGGGTTCGATATTCCATGGCTGATCTCCTTCAGGACGGGTTCATTGATGTCGGTCGGGCAAACTCGCCGCGCGGGGTGCGGAAATAAGCCCAGAAAATCAGGGTGCCGAGCGCGGTAAACGCGGCGCTTGTCAAAAAGAGGGCGGGGTATCCGGCGGTGGAGATGATGTAACCGCCGCCCATCGCGATCACGGAATAGCCGATGCCCGCCATCATGGACGAAGCGCCTGACATCGTCGCGCGCCATCGCGGGGGCACGATTTCCTGATTGTAGATAACGAAGGCGGGGCGGCGGATGGCGGCCAGAGCCACGATGTTCATAAAGCAGAAGCCGGCGGGAATCCAGTGCGGAAGAAGGGCCATGGGTATCAGCATCAGGGGCGTACAGACGGCACTCAACACGACCGTGGGATGATTGCCCAAACGTCCGGTGAAAAACGGCAACGTCAGGGCGACGGGCGCCGCCAGAAGCTGTCCCGTGGCCATCAGCGTGCCGATGAGAGAGGTGGGTATCTGAAGGCCGGCATCCATGTAGACGTTGAAAAAGGTACGAACGGCGCCCTCGCCGGCAACGTGCAGGAGGGAGACCACCCCGATCAGCGCAATCAGTCCCACCGGGAACGGCGCATCGGATTCTTCCACGCTCTCACGTGGTTGACGGACCTGAGGCCTCTGCATGGAGATGAGAAGGAAAAGAGCCGGAATGAGCAGCGCGGACGCGGCCAGCAGTGTGTAGCGGAAGGGCGTCGGGTGGTTTGGGGCGACATTCATCAGCCAGGCGATCCGGCCGGGTAGAATGCCGCCTACGAAGCTTCCGAAGAAACCGGCCAGCGGAAAGAGGGCGGCCTGCATGGAGAAAACGTGGTTGCGTTCGCGCGCGCCTGTAACTCCCATCAGGTACGGGGCGCCGTTGACGATGTAGAGGGCCACACCCAGCAGTCCGAGCGCGTTGGTGGCTATGATGAACAGTTCTCTGTTGCCGGGGGCGACGAGCGCGGCCTGGGAGAGAAGACCGTTGCCGATGATGGCGATACCTATACCCGCGATCATAACCCGACGCGGATCCCATCGGGCCCCCATGAATCCTGCCGGAAGACTGCAGACCGCAAAGGAAAACGCGCCTGTGGCGTTTACCCACCCGACAAACGTGGGTCCGTAACCAAGACGGAGCAGGTAAAGGTTGAGCAACAGGGACGAAATGCCGCCGAACAGGCTGAAGCCGAAGAGGATCGTTGCGGCGAGATACAGCCGGACGTCACGGTTGAAGAGGCGCAGGGTTTGCAGGTAGGATTGCATGGATTCGAAGGACCGCGACCGGCCGAATGGTTAGATATTTTCGGGACAGGACACCAGCAGGCGTTCTTCCCTGGATTTGAAGGATGCGGAAAAGCGTCTCTTCATAGGACCTCGGGTTTCGCCAACGGGCGGGTTGATGGCCAGCGCGAAGCAAAGGTCGACCATGTTCGCGGCATCGGACGCGGAGATGATCTCTTCCGCGGGCCAGCGTTTGCCCAGATTGTGGTAATTGCCCAGGGGAAATGCCAGGGCTCCAACGACCATGTTATGCAGGATGTACAGGGTGGCTTCGCAGACGCCGCCGCTCATCAACTGGCGCTGAAATCCGAACTTGCGTTTTTTCCCGGCGAGGTCACGCGCGGTGCTGTGTATGGCGTACTCAACGCGCGGATCGAAGACGCTCATGGAATCGCCCACGCGGATGACGGGTCCACCTCCGATTTCGGCGCCGGGAAGGGCTTTGCTGGTCTCGAGTACGACAATGGGCACCCGCCTGGGGACGGTTCGTGCGCGTACAACTCCGCCGGCGCCGAGCAGACCCACCTCTTCGGCGCGTGTGAATACGCCCAACAGGTCGGCGTCTGCCTTCTCGCGATGCAGCCGGTCCATGACGGCCAGGATCGCCGCGCAGCCTGCCAGATTGTCCGCGCCCTTCGTCCGGATGAGATCGCCGTCGAACGCGACCGGCCTGAGGCCCCAGTAACCGAACGCGTTTTCAGGACTCGGGAGCGGACTCGCGGCACGGACGGTGAAGGTCTTGTCGTCGTCCAGCGCCGACGTGGCCCGGCCGCGTATCTCGTTCCCTTTCGAGACGATCGTGAGTCGGCCGCCGGGGAAGTGGCGTTCGTCGCATGCCCCCAGCCAGCGCGCCGAGAGGTCCCGTCCGTCGGCTTCGAGGATTTCGAAGCCCGGGTGGTCCATGTGTGCGGCCAGGGCTACGGATTCCGCCCGGTCCCCCTTCGTGTATCTAAGGACGATGTTGCCGTACCGGTCTGCTTCTGCCGGAATTCCGCGCCGCCCGGCAAATTTCCGGATGAATGCCGCAACGGCGTCTTCATAAAAGGGCGCCGTGGGCAGAGAAAGGACGTCGTGGAAGATTTTCCGGAGGCGTTTGTTCAAAGCTCATCCCCAGCGGCTGATCGTCACCTTCTGACGTGTAAAGAAGGAGACCCCTTCATGGCCCTGAACATGCAGGTCGCCGAAGAAGGAGTTGTTCCAGCCGGAGAATGGAAAGAATGCCATAGGCGCAGGAACGCCGGTGTTGATGCCCACCATGCCGGCGTTGATGCGGTGGCGGAACTTGCGCGCGGCGCCTCCGCTTTCGGTAAAGAGGACGGCGGCGTTGCCATAACCGCTGTTGTTGCAGGTCTCGATGGCGCCATCCAGGTCATCCGTGTGCATCACCGACAGGACCGGCCCGAAGATCTCCTCGCGGGCGATCCGCATTCCGGGCTCTACCCGGTCGAATAGGGTCGGCCCCAGGTAAAAGCCGTTGGGGCAGACATCCACAACCACGTCGCGTCCGTCCACGGCCAGCTCGGCGCCCTCGGAAAGCCCGGTGTTGATGGAGCTCCTCACTTTTTCGAGATGATCGGGGGTAACGAGAGGACCCATCTCCGCATCCGCATCCCGGTCCGTGGGACCGACGCGCAAACCGTGCGCGGCGTCGCTGAGGCGCGGGAGAAACCGTTCGGCGGCGTCGTGAGCGCACACGAGAACACTGCCGGCCATGCACCGCTCACCGGCGCAGCCGAACGCGGAACCCATAACCGCATCGATCGTGGCGTCCGGGTCGGCGTCGGGAAGGACGATCATAAAGTTCTTGGCGCCCCCCGCAGACTGCACCCGCTTGCCGTTGCGCGTCGCAGTCTCGTAAATGTACCGTGCGACGGGCGTGGAACCGACGAAGGACACGGTTCGTACGTCCGGATGATGCAGCAACGCGTCCACGGCGTCACGGCCGCCATGCACGAGGTTCAGGACCCCTCGGGGGAGTCCGGCCTCCGCCAGGAGCTCCACCATGCGGATGGCGCTGAGCGGGACCTTTTCGGAGGGTTTGAGAACGAAGGTATTCCCGCAGGCGAGGGCGACAGGCAGGGTCCAGAGGGGCACCATGACGGGAAAGTTGAACGGTGTGATGGCCGCGCACACGCCCAGGGGCTGCCGGATCGTGTCGCAGTCGATATCTGTCGCGATGTTTTCCAGGGCCTCGCCCATCAGCAGTGAGGGTGCCCCGCATGCGAATTCCACGACTTCGATACCGCGCCGGACGGAGCCCCTGGATTCGTCGAGGGTTTTTCCGTGTTCGCGGGTGACGATCCGGGAGAGGTCTTCGAAGTGTTTTTCAAGGAGTTCCTTGAAGCGGAACATGAGCCGGGCGCGGTCGACTGCCGGGGTTTCGGCCCAGTCCGGGAAGGCTGCGCCCGCGGCTCTGACGGCTCGGTCAACCTCATCGGCGCCGCACATCGGCGTTGCGGAGATCTGTATCCCTTCCGAAGGGTTGTACACCGGTTCGGTCACGGTGCGGTCGGATTCGACCCATTCTCCGTTGATAAACAGCGGACAGGGTTCGTGGGCGGGCATTGTTGAATCTCCTGCTGGTAACGTGTTCTCAGGACGCGGGAACGGATGGACCTGGAATTGTCGTCCGTCGGGGCAGTTTGCCAATGATGTGTCGTGAAAGCTGTCTCACGTCTCAACGGTATCCGGTCGTCGCCCGACCGACGGAGGCGCCATGAGTCGCCGCTGCTGATCTGTGAGGCCGGCGTATTCACCGGGGTCGTAGTATCCCTGGGACCAGGCGGAGTGTCCGGGGCTGTATTTGTATAGCAGGGCCCTGCGATCGTGATCGGCCGACCATGGCTTCGTCCCGTGGATAAGGGCCTCCGTGAAGATGAGCGCGTCGCCGGCGTCCGCTTCGGGCTGTACCACGTAATGCGCGTCACGCTCGAATTTCCGTACGTCCCGGGGAAGGCGGTCGATGAAGTTGGATTTGTGGCTTCCGGGGATGCAGGCAAACCCGCCGTCTCCTGCCCGTGCGGGAGAGAGAAAGTAGGTGACCACGGTTAACCCGTTGCGCATCACGCCGTCGCGGTAATTGTACCAGTGGTCCGCCTCGGTGTCCGTCTCACCGCCGTGCAGGCCGCCGCGCTCGGCTCCCTTTTTCATGAAGATGCAGTAGTCATGGTCTATGCGGAACTTCGGGCCCAGCAATTCGACCAGGTACGGCACGATCTTATGGTGGTCCATCAGTGCTTGAAATCCGGGGCTCCATTGAGAGACGCGGCTGATTGTGCTCGTGCCCGGGTCGCCGTTTTCGGAAGCGAACCTGTCCGCAACGGCGTTCAATGGCTTCATTTCGTCCTGCGTGAGTACGTCCTTTACAACCAGGTAGCCCTCCAGGTCGAAGCTGAATTTTTCTTCGTCGGTCACGGTACAGGCTCCCATTGGTGTATTCGGAGTTGAATGACGAGACCAGGATCGTATTGTGAAGAAATTCAATGGACCCGGAATGCCGGCGTCTCGCCGGGAACCGGAGAGTTGTCGAAGGCGCCCCTGTTCCGAACGGCTTCTTCGCCGCCGAAAGACGCGATTTTCGCCAGTTGGTCCGCTTTGGCGCGCGCATCCGTGGCTTCGGGATCCAGAATGTCGCGCAGCCGCCGCTCGAACGCCGCCAGTGTGGACTGATGGTCCGGAAGACCAGAGAGATCCGTTGTTTCAGTCGGATCGTTTTCGAGATTGAAGAGTTGCGGCGGCTCGTCCACGTAGTAAATGTACTTCCACGTTCGGTCACGGAGCATGTACGCGGCATTGCGGGAACCGACCGCGTGGTATTCGCTGAAAACGGTCCGATTCTCGTCGGCATTCCTGGCGATCTGCCATAGAGAACGTCCGGGGAGGTGCGTGCCTTCCCTCGTAGCGCCAGCGCATTCCAGCACCGTGGGAAAGCAGTCGACCAGAGAAACGGGCGTATGGGCTGCCCGGCCCTGCGGAACGTCGGGCCCGGCCAGAATGAGCGGGACGGAAGCGGCTTCCTCGTACATCGTGAATTTCCCGAAGAGTCCGCGCGCACCAAGGGATTCGCCATGGTCCGACGTGTAGAGGACCCGTGTGGTGTCTAACAGATTGTTGTCCGCGAGCGCGTTCAGGACGCGGCCGATCTGTCGGTCCAGATGCGTACAGGCCCCGTAATAGGCCGCCGTGACGTTTCGCAGTTCGCTTTCGGCAAAGCCACGGTCGTAGTGGAAAAACCGGCGGAACCGCCGTATGGCGGGATGATCTGGCCAGTCGTCCGAATGCCGCTGGGCGGGCAGGGGGAGGGATTCCGGCGGGTAGGATTCAAAGAGTCCCGGCGGCGCGATGTAGGGCGGATGCGGGCAGACGAACGACAGGAATAACACCCATGGCTTCTCGTCGTCACGATGCTCTGCCAGCCATGCGCACGCGCGGTCGGCGTTCGAAACGTCGTACTGCAGATAGGTCGAGTCTCCGGGGCCCGCGCAGAGGATAGCGGAACGCTTGTCGCGGAACGGCGGGTTACCCCGGATGCAACTCAATATGTCGCCCACGCCGTCCACGACGTGCAGCGGATCGATCTCCTGTGAAAAGCCGTTATCGTCCTTTGCGGCGCGGAAGTGCAGTTTACCGATCGAGGCGACCTGAAATCCCTGCTCCCGGAGGAGGTGGCCCCAACTGGATACGCTGCCATCGTAGGCGAACGCGTTGTCCCAGTTGCCCGTTTGATGGACGTATCGCCCGGTGGCGAGAGAGGCGCGGGCCGGCACGCAGATGGGGCAGTTGGTATAGGCGCTGGAAAAGCGGGTGCCTCGCCGGGCGAGACTGTCGATGTTCGGTGTCCTGACAACCGGGTGGCCGTAGCAGCCGGTGATGTCCCGCGTGTGCTGGTCGGAGAGGATGAACAACAGATTGCTGGGATTCATCCGCTGGCTTCCTGATCGGTATCCATGTCTACCTGGATCTGATCGGCGGGGATCCACACGACCTTTCCGTCTTGCCAGGTTGCAATGGGATTCCCGTTGCGTTTGTGCTGCAATAGCGCCTTTCGAACGGCTTCTCTCAAAGCATCGTCGATCAATGTGCCTTCCTTGAAGATCCTGCTAACATCTTTGCTCGATGATCTTCTCACGATCCTACGCACCTTTCGTAATGTGTGTCCAAAGTCTGAGGTCCCGTATTTCCAAGTCAACGGTACCGCTGCCCGTCGAAATCAATCTGGGTCCGCTGGTCCCCGTGTTGTCGTAAAAACGCCAATGATCCGCAATCGGACGGTACAGCCTGAAGAAATTACAGAGTCCTGAATAGTATCGCCGTCGAATAGTTGCGTCGGGGATATCGTGGCCGCCATCTCGAACGCGTGTCGCCACTCGAGCGACTGCTATGTCCGGATCGGGAAGCCATAGGAATGTCAAATGAAAAACATAACCGATTTGCTTCAGTCGGCGTATCCACGGTGCAAAACTGCGGCTCGCGAGCGTCGACTCAAAAGCGAAATCCGCGCGTTTCGACGCCAGATCACGGAGCCGTGCCAACATAACGCGGCCTGCCTGAAGGGCAGCTGACTCCGGGTGGAAACCCGACAGTCCCGATGCAATGGTGTCCGCATTGACGAATTCGGCCACATCCAGCGTATCTCGCAATAGCTGTGGAGCGGCCGTACTCTTTCCGGCGCCATTCGGTCCTCCGATAAGGACAAGCTGCGGACTCGACATAACTGTATCAGTGTCAGGCAAATGGAGAAAACTTCTGTTCGCCTCCCACGCAGGCGCGTCAGGCAATATAACGGAGCGCATTGCCATTCTGCAAGGGTTTTGCCCACTGAAGAACCTCGCTGTGTGGGCCGCTACCGTGAAATTTGACGGAGAGCGCCGCCGGGTCGATGTGATGATTGACCCTTGAAAACGGATATCCGAGAGGCTATATTTCCGATTGACTGGAACACTCATGTCGTGCCGGCTTCGACCGGAAACCGGCTTCCGCGAAAGGCGGCTCAAATGACCAGACTCAGCGTAAACGTAAACAAGGTGGCGCTGCTACGTAACACGCGAACCCTAGGCATTCCGAGCGTGACCCGGGCGGCTCAGATCTGTATCGATGCCGGAGCATACGGTATCACCGTCCACCCCCGGCCCGACCAGAGGCATATCAGGCCATCAGACGTGTACGAACTGAACGCGCTCGTTTCTGGCGTCGAGTTCAATATCGAGGGGAACCCCTTTGAGTCCGGATACCTGGACATCGTGCGGAGCGTGAAGCCCACGCAGTGCACGCTGGTACCTGATACGCCGGACGCATTTACGTCCGATCATGGCTGGGACCTTTCGAAGGACGGCGACCGCCTGATGCCGATCATTCAGGAACTGAAGGCTTTAGGCAGCCGCGTGAGCCTGTTTATGGACTACGATTCGGATGAGATCCCGCGAGCCGCGCTTGTGGGGGCCGATCGGATTGAGCTCTACACGGAACCCTATGCGGATGCGTTTCGAGAGAACGAGGATCTGGAGGCGGTTTTCGAGGGATACGCAAGGGCTGCCGCGATCGCTCAGGATGCGGGCCTTGGCGTCAACGCGGGGCACGATCTGAACCTGGAGAACCTGGGCAGGTTCTGTTCCATTCCCGGCGTCCTGGAAGTCTCTATCGGCCACGCGCTGATCGGCGAAGCGCTGGAAATGGGGCTGGCGAACACGGTAGAGGCGTACCTGGATATCCTGGCCAAAACGTGACCGCAATCAGTGAAGGCCTCCAGCGTGGAGGTCCATGGCCAGACTGCGGTAGTTTCGAATGCGGTGGATGGTGCAGAGGTCGGCGTCATGCTGGTCGCCCGAGTCCCGGCTGGTGCGCGAGAGTACCACGATATCGTCCCCGTCCACGACGGCGCTGGGATACATAAAGCTGCGGTAGACGTTGTCGGGCCAGCGGGCCACGCAACCGGCCGGAAACCAGTTGAGGCAGTCGATTCCATAGTGGAGATAGAGCCACCGCCGTTCGTTTCCCGGGCCTCCGTGATATCCTGACTCCCGCATTTTTTCTGCCCAGCCAAGCAGGTCCTGTGAGTTCGTGATGAGGTTGCTCAGCATCCAGTACATTGATGCTGAATGATCGTGAATAATGTAGAATTTACACTGTGCGCCCGGCCAGGCCGCGAACTGCGTGAAGCTCAGGCGGTTGGCGTCTGGATCGTAGTCGAAGACGGCGGCAATGTGGGCGGCCGCGTACTCGTCGAAAACACAGCGGCAGAACGCGCGGATGCGGCCGCGGACTTCGACGGTATTGGGCTCCAGCCACACGAGAGGGTCTCTCCAGCCGCCGGACAGTTGCGGGCGGTTTCCGTCCGGGAAGAGGTTTCGGGTCATTGCAGCGGGAATCTCCGGCTGGCGAACGATATTTGACAGCGTCCATGCTCCCGGGTCAAGGGGCGACATGCTCCTGTCCAGCTGGAGCATCGTCTTCCCGCCGTGCCCATGATCGGGCAGATCCCAGTCCATTGCCCAGTAGACGGCTTCGGGGCGGAGAACCCTCGAGGTGGATATGTTCCAGATGGGGCCTTCGATCACCGTCCGGGGATCGCTCCAGGTCTCTCCTCTGTCGTCGCTGGCCACGACCAGAAAGTCCTTGTGGCATTTTTCCTGCACGAACATGAGCAGGCGGCCGTCCAGCACGAAAGGGGTGGCTTCTTCGTAGGGCAGGCCGGGGAGCTCCACCCAGGTGAGTCCTCCGTCGTCGCTTCGCAGGAGTCGCAGACGGCGGGAATAATCCCAGCCGGGGCGATGCCATTGAGGCGCGGCCAGCAGCAGCGTGCCGTCGTCCAGGCGGGTCAGGTCGGGGTCGTGGAAGAAGAGTCGCACCGGATCCGGCACCTGAGCCGCAATGACGAAGTCCTGGGCGAGCGGTTGAACGTTGGGATTGGACATTGGAATACCCGTGTTGGATGGTGAACTGATTCGGTGAATGAGGAGGCGGTATGGACCAGGAACAGAAATATCTATTCGACCTGCAGGGATATATCATCCTTGAGCAGATCGTGCCGCCGGAAATGGTGGCGGCCTGCAATGCCGCGCTCGACCGGTTCGAGGCCGTGGACCCGATGGATTACCCTGCACCGGTGGTATTGGGCCAGGAGCGCACGCCGGAAAACCTCTATATTTCGAATATCATGGAGGGCGACGACGCATTTCTGCCGCTGATGGAACTTCCCGGATTGCTGGATGCCGTGGAATGCGTTACCGGCGGGCCTTATCGTCTAAACCACACGTACACGATCTATCGATGGGGCGGGGGTTATACGGGGATGCACATGCACGGCACGCCCATCCTCCCCAAGTGCCAGTATCACTGCCGCAACGGACAGATGGTGTCGACGCTGACGAAAGCGGTCTTCCCGATGCTGGACTGCGGGCCGGAAGACGGCTGCTTCGCTGTGATCCCCGGGGCGCACAAGAGCAATTTCCCGAGACCCTGGGGCGGCCATCCCAACGATAACCCTCCCTTGCAGGCCGTTCCGGCGCGCGCGGGGGACGCCATTCTGTTCACCGAAGCGCTCACACACGGGTCCACGGTGAACGTGTCCGGGCGTCCGCGTCGCTCGCTTTACTATTGTTACAGCATTGGCTATATGCCCGATTGGGGAGGTCAGCACCTGCGATTCAGCCCCGGCCTGGCCGAACGCCTCAGCCCGTCTCAGCGGGATATAATCTCTCTCAAGTAAAAACCACGCGCCGGGCTCATTGAAAACGGGAATGAAGAAGGAAAAAGGAAGAGGACCGCGCCGCGCCCCGCCGGTTCCACGATTCACTTAGCGCACCAATTCTTGATTCACACATCGAAAAACCATTCGCGGGCGTCACATACTGAAAAGTTTCCCACGCTTCTCCCTTTATACTTCTTCCTTCTTCCTTCTTCTTTCCCACTTTTTATCTTCGCCGTTTGTACGCCTTCCCGTGTCCCTCCCGGATCAGCACCTTCGCGAGGTTTGATCCATCCTGCAGCCTGACCGTGGCCACGACGCGTCCGGAGAAGTTGCCCAGCTTCACGTTCTCCAGGTAAACGGTCTTCCCGATCCTTTCCCTGACGAAGTCGCGCGCCAGCAGGGCGCGTCTTTTTTCGGCATCGCTCTTCGTCTGAATTTCCGGCGTGTCCACGCCCCGCACGCGCACCTTTCCGCGCCACGTCAGACCCGGCCAGAGCTCCACGTCCACGGTCATCGTATCGCCATCGTACACGGAAACCACCGTCGCCTCATGCCTGGGGTACAAGGACTGCTTTCCATCGACCGGCGAAAACAGGCCGAAAAAAACGAAAATCCATACCATAACGCGCTCCTGAATATGGCTTGAGAAACGGAAACGCAACAGTATATTGCAATCGTACCAGACTGTCAACCGTCAGGAGGTTCTGTGGACGCAGAGGCCCATACTCTATGCTGAAGATATGTATGTGCGGCTGCAGAGAGCTTTCACCCCAATGACCAACATCGAATGGATATACCTGGACCTGGGCTGGACGCTGGTTGACGAAACCCGGGCGCACCGGGCGCGTCTCAAGGGCGTATGCGAGCGTGTCCGGAGGTTCGGATTGCGCCATTCCGTCGACGAACTCATGGAATTGTGTGAACAGGCAGCGACGGATTTCGCGCCAAGCCCGTTTCGCGCCATGCTGGCGCGGCTCGATCTGACGGAGGAACAGCGGCGCGCGGTTGAAAGCGCTGTTCGCTATGTAAAAGAACTGGAAGCATTGTACCCCGGTGTGCCTGGGATGCTCGAGACGCTTTCGCGGAAATTCAGGCTCGGCATCATCGCCAACCAGTCCGAAGGGACTGAGAAGCGGCTCTCGGATTGGGGTATCAGGGACCATTTCTCTGTTGTTCTCGCATCCGCCGAACTCGGCCTTTCCAAGCCCGATTCAAGGATTTTCGGCGCCGCCATTTCCAGGGCGGGGTGCGCACCCGAGGGCGTGTTGATGGTCGGAGACCGGCTCGATAACGACATCGGACCTGCCAGATCTCAGGGATGTTTGACAATGCGTGTTTTGCAGGGGTTTTCACGGTTTCAGACGCCGCGCCGCGCCGCCGAAGTTCCCGATCTCACGATTTCGTCTATCAGGGAACTCCGGCGCATGCGGTCCGCAATGCGCCTGCGGCCGGGACGCTGCGGCCTGGCCCCGCTTTGAGGATCGTGATGAAGATCATCGGCGCAACGTGCTTCTCTCTCAGGATTCCTTTCGTCGAGGCCTTCGGTCACAGCGCTTCGGTTAGGTCCCGCTCGGACTCGGTCGTCGTGCGCCTGACTGCCGAAGACGGCACGGTTGGCTACGGAGAAGGGCTGCCGCGTCCGTACGTGACGGGTGAAACGGTCGAGACCTGCGTCGATCGCATCGCGAATTGTCTCTGGCCCGCCATTGCGGACTTAGACTTTGGGGCGTTGGAACCCGGCCCGGAAGCCGTTCTTACTCTGCAACCCGTGGCACGGACATTGCCCGACGGCGGTGACGACGGTGTCGTTGCGTGGCACGCCGCAAGAGCGGCCTGCGAACTGGCTTTGCTCGACGTCCTGTTGCGTTGCCGGGAACTGTCACTGAGCGACTTTGTGCGCCCCCGGCGGACAACGGTCACTTACAGCGGCGTCATCAGCGGCGGTTCCATAGATCGCGCGGTCCGCCATGCGCGGGTCTGTGCGGCATACGGACTTCAGAACATCAAGATCAAGATCGACGGGGACGACGCGCGAGACCGCGTGGCAGCCGTTCGCAAGGCCGTCGGACCCTCCGTCTCCCTCCGGGTCGACGCGAACTGCGCCTACACCCCCGATGCGGCTGTCGAAACCCTCGAGGCTCTTGCGCCCCTTGACATCGCGTGCGCCGAGCAGCCCATCCCCCGGGGCGATCCGGAGGTGCTGGCGAATGTGCGGTCCCGGTCGCCGATTCCGATCATGGCCGACGAATCCCTTGTCACCCTGGCTGACGCGGAGGCGCTGATTCAGGCAGGCGCATGCGATTTCTTCAATCTGCGCGTCTCCAAGTGCGGCGGTCTGGTCCGCACGCTGGAGATCGCCCGGATGGCCGACCGTGCAGGGCTGCAGTTGCAGCTCGGCTGCCAGGTGGGAGAATCCGCCATCCTCTCGGCCGCGGGGCGTCACGTGGCCGCCCATATCGACCGGGTTTCGTTTGTGGAGGGGTCCTACGGAAACATGCTGCTCGTCGAAGACGTGACCGAAGAATCCATCGCGTTCAACCACGGCGGACTGGCGCCGCTGCTGCGGGGTCCGGGGCTTGGCGTCAACGTACGCGATGACATCCTGCGCGCCCACGCGGAAACAACAACCACTCTTGCTGCGGGATGAGCAATGGGAAAGCTCGTCAAGACGATTATTCGTATAAAGGGATCCGGCCTGGCCCGGAAGCTCGACCGGGCGGCCGAACGCCCGCAAAACGTGCAAAACCACTTGCTTCGCCGTATGGTAAAGGCCAACGCCGACACCGCGTTCGGAAAGGACCATGGCTTTGCGTCGATCCGCACGGAGGGCGACTTTCGCCGCCAGGTTCCCATCAGGGACTACGAAGGGTTGCGGCCCTACGTCAACCGGATCACCGCGGGCGAGCAGACAGTCCTCACCGCCGCGGCACCCCGGATGTTGAATATGACGAGCGGGACCACGGGAGAACCGAAGTACATTCCCGTCACGCCCGAGTCCATGAAGCTCGCGTCCAGTTTTTCCCTGGAATGGATCTATCGCGCGCTTCAGGACCATCCCGGGTTTCTGGACGGCGCATTTGTCGGGATTGTCAGCAGGGCGGTCGAGGGTTACACACCCTCCGGACTTCCGTACGGCAGCGCGTCCGGTATGCTCTACCAGCGTATCCCCAAGCCGATCCGCAGCACCTACGCGGTCCCTTACGCGGTTTCCGAAATCAAGGACTACGACCGCCGCTACTTTGTGGCCGCGCGCCTGGCGCTGGCCAGGCGCGTTTCGTACATCGGCACACCCAATCCAAGCACACTCATTCGCCTCGCGGAAACCGCACTCAAGAATGCCGATGCCGTCATTCGCGCGGTCCACGACGGCACGCCCGGTATCGACCTGCCGGACCAGCCACAACTTGCCGAACAACTCTCCGGCCTAATGGTGCCGGATCCCGACCGCGCGGGGGTCCTCGAGGGCATATTGGAGCGGACCGGTTCGCTCCTTCCGGCGGATTGCTGGCCGGACCTGAAACTCATCGCGTGCTGGCTGGGAGGCAGTGTCGGCGTTCAGGCCCGGAAGCTGCCGGAATATTACGGCGATGTCCCCATGCGCGACCTGGGCTTTCTGGCCAGCGAAGGACATTTCACCCTTCCGAACCAGGACAATACCGCTTCGGGCATTCTCTCGCTGAACGGTAACTATTACGAGTTCATCCCCGAGACTTCGCTGGATGACGCCGATCCACAGGTGTTGTCCAGTCACGAACTGGAGTCGGGCGTGAACTATGCGGTGCTGCTGACCACCCCCGGAGGGCTTTACCGTTACGATATTCACGACATCGTTCAGGTGACCGGTTTCTACCGGAATGCACCGCTGCTGGCCTTCATCCGCAAGGGTCGCGACATGACGAGCATCACGGGCGAGAAAATGCACGTGAACCATCTCCTGCTGGCGCTCGAAGAGGTTCGCCGGCGATTTGACGTCTCCGTGGTCGAGCAGTTCCGGGTGGTGGCGAGCGTGGAGGCCCGCCGGTACGAGATCTACGCGGAGATAAAGGGAGAGTTCTCGCGGGATTTCCTGTTACACGAGGTGATTCCCCATCTGGACCATGCGCTGGCGGGGGTCAACGTGGAATACGCAGAGAAACGCGGTTCCCGAAGGCTGGCGCCGCCGTGCCTCCATCTGATGCGTCCGGGCTGGGCGGAAGCCGAGGTGTTGCGCGCGGCGGGCGCGGGGAAGCGGGATATCCAGTACAAATGGCGGATTCTCAGCGACGAACCCGCCGACGAGGACGCCGACGCGATTCTGAATACGATCGAGACGGTGGAGGAAAGTTAGTCCCGTCGAGGAATTAGAATCGGAATGATTCCTACTCGCGCCGGTGGACCGTCATCGGCATGCCGTACAGCGGCCACGTCTTCACGTCCATCGACGGCGTAACGGGATGCCCGCGCACAAGCTGAAGCCGGTACTGCCGGACCACCATCGCCAGCACCAGCACGGCTTCCAGCATCGCGAAGTTTCCGCCCAGGCAGATCCGGGGTCCGGCGCTGAAGGGAAGGTAGGCGTAGCGGGAGCGTCGTTCCGCCTGCTCCGGGCTGAATCGTTCCGGGTCGAATGTCTCCGGATTTTCCCACAGGGCAGGATGGCGTTGCGTGATATAGGGACTCACCAGCACCAGTGAGCCCACGGGGATGCGGTACCCGTCAATCTCGTCGTCGCCCGCAGCCTCCCGGACGATCACCTTGATCGGCGGGTATAGGCGCATCGCTTCCTGGAATACCATTCGGGCGTAGCTCAGTTCGTGGATGGACTCGAGGCCGGGCAGACGCCCGTTCAGGATTGAACGCTGTTCCTCCCACAGCCTTCCCGCAACCTGTGGATGTCGATCCAGCAGGTACCACGTCCACGTCAGCGCATGCATCGTTGTCTGATATCCCGCAACGAACAGCGTGACCAGTTCGTCCCGTAGCTGCCGCCGGTCCATACGCACACCCGTTTCGTCGTCCCGGGCGTGCATGAGTACCGAGAGCAGATCCTCTTCCCCGGTATGGTCGCGCCGCTCGTCGATGCGTTCGTCGATATACCGGTGGATTTCGCTGAGGGATTGTTTGAATCGCCGGTTCGCGGACGAGGGGACGAACATGGGCAGCGCGATCAGATCCGCCGAACGCCGGTCGATGAATCCGACGCAGTACTGAAATGCTTCGTCGATCCGACCTGTCTCGTCGTTCAAGTCCCTGCTGAAGAGAATTCGAACGATGATGTTTCCCGTGAGGCGCGCCATCTCCTCGTCGACCTGAATCACGCGTTCGCCATCCGCGAGGGGCTCCCATCGCATAAGCATCTCGCTGATTGCGCTGACCATTACCTCCAGGAAACGCATCGTTCCCCTAGGCGTGAAGAACGGCTGCATGATCCGGTGTTGGCGCTCCCAGAGTTCACCCTCGCTCGTTATCAGCCCATCGCCCAGCAGCAGCTTCTGGTCGTCGTACCCGTAGCCTTTGAAATAGGTTTTCCTCCTGTGCACGAGAACGTGTTCGATGTGTTCCGGGCGGGTAACCAGGTGTACCGTCTTCCCCCTGATTTCCAGTCGGACCACGTCGCCGTACCGGGTCCAGGCATCCATCAGATATCCGATTGGATCCTTGCGGAACGGAAGGACGCAGCCCAGAAGTGGAAGCCCGCGCGGTCCGGGCGCGCGCGACGAGGCAGGGGATGTATCAGACATGACCTTCACGACCCTCATACGGGCTGCTGTGGCGATGTACCGCGTTTCGGCCCGGCCTTCTCCGCCGATAACCGTAGCGTTCACTTGGGGATTTCGGCCGTCAGGATACGCGGATCTCCGGCGGTGATGAGCACGTTGTCCTCGATGCGGACGCCGCCCACGGGCCGCCAGGACGCCAAAACGTCCCAGTTGACCATATCGTCGAATCGTTCGCGCCGTTCGGGGTCGTCGAGCAATGCGGGAACGAAGTACACACCGGGCTCGACGGTCATCAGGAAGTCTTCCTCGAGCGGAAGGTCCACGCGCATCCGGATGCCGCAATGGACGCTGACTTCGCGCCCGGCCGCGAGGCCGCCCACGTCCCGAACGCCAAGGCCGACCATATGGCCGACGCCGTGCGGCAGGAAGAGAGAAATCGCGCCGCTGTCGAGGAGAACGTCCGGTCCGCCTCTCAGGATGCCCAGGTCACAAAGCCCCAGGGCGATTACGGCGGCCGCGGCACGGTGAACGTCGTGCCATTCGACGTCTTTGCGGCAAGTGGAGATGGCTTCCAGCTGAGCGGCGAGGACGAGGTCGTAGATGGCCTGCTGCCTCGGCGTGAAGCGGTCTGCAGCCGGGTAGGTGCGGGTGACGTCGGCCGCATAGCCTGCGATGGACGCGCCGGCGTCGATGAGGACCAGGTCGTCGGGTTCCACCATTCTGGGGCCTGGTTCGAAGTGGAGCACGGCCGCATGAGTTCCGGCGCCGACGATCGTGTCGAAGGCGACTTCGTCGGCGCCTTGCCGGTACATTTCCGATTCCAGTTCTACGCGGATGCGGCGTTCGCTGACACCCGGCCGGATGGTCTCGCGGGCTCTCGCATGGCCGGCTGCGGTTGCCGCGGCCGCCCGTTCGATCAGTGCGACCTCGGCGGCGTCTTTCCGGCGGCGGACGCCATCGATGGATACCTGAAGCGCCGCTGCCCGTTGAAGGTCGGTTTTAACGTTATCCACGTCGTCGCCGATGACCGCGACGGGGTGGCCTGCACGTTGATCCAGCCAGCCCTGAAGTCCGGCGACGTCGTCGCCTTCGACGTCCTCACCGCCGCCTTCCCACAGCCTTTCGTTCTGAGAAACCGGCCGCACGAAGGGTCTCCAGCCATCCTGCGGATCGTAGGCCAGAACGCCACCCCAGCGTCTCGAACCAGTGAGCCAGTAGTATTCGGGGTAGGGAATGAACGGATAGGTCTGGTCCTGTCCGCCGGGAATCTGAACGGGCTTCCCGGCGCCGAAGAGCACAATGGGCGGGTCGTCACCAAAGGCGTCTGCCGCACGCTGCTGCCGGCGTTTCAGCACGTCATTTTCAAATATGGCCATGGGGTCTTCTCAGATCAGATTTTCGCGGCGGAAGATCAGGTTCTGAACGATGCCCTCCGAGTAGTCGACCGGGCTGACGTTGGCCAGGACGAAACCCCGTTCGAAGAACGCCGTTTCGATCCTGCGAGCCATGTCTTCGAACATGTAGACTTCGATGAGCACGGTTTTTAACCTGGTATCCTCAAGTGTTCGCGACGCGCCGGCGACAATCCTGTCCTCGATGCCGTCGACGTCAATTTTCACGTGATCGGGAAACGGAAGGCCGAATCGGCCGGTGAGATCGTCCAGTGACACGGCCAGCGTTCCCTGGCGGTTCTGCGGCGCAAAGGGCACGGCGCCCTGCGTTACGGGTTCGCCCAGCGCATGGAGCGCGGCGCCCGGAGCAAAGGTTTTGGAGTAGAAATGCTGAACGGACGTCCGGTCCGAAATGGCGAACGGATAGGCCGTGACAACCTCCCCGAGGCCGTTGAGCAGGATGTTCCGGTTCAGTTTGGCGTAGTTCAGGGCTTCGGGTTCAAACGCCAGGATCCGGGCGCGCTCGTCCAGCCTTCGCGCCGCGTACAGGGCGTATTGGCCAATATTCGCGCCGACGTCGTAAATCGTCTCGCCGGATTTGAACCACGTGTCGATCCAGTCCAGGGTGTCGGGTTCTTTCTCATTGAAGGTGTTCGCCCGCCAGAGTTCGTGGTTGCGCGAGCCCTCGTTGTCACCTTCTACGTCGATGAGGACGGTCAGTTCCCGAACGTTGCAGGTAATGGTCTTGCTCAATTTTGATTCCTCAAAATGGTAGTATTCTTATCAAAGTCATTGTATTTTGGTCGCGAAAATGACCCCGTTCGCAGGGGCAGGTTTGAAACCTGCCCCTACCTGTGTCGAGAGATGCCGTGTGATATGGGTCACTGCTGGCGAGTGTCAACGGTACGTGCCGTTCCGCGCCCACGATCCGTCGAATTCGTGCAGACTGGGAACGCCAATATGATAAGGAATCAGACCGATAATGCAAGGAGCGCTTATGGCCAGGGCATTTAGTGTGTACGGCATCGGCAACGCACTGGTGGATATTCAATTTCGGGTAACGCCCGACTTTCTCGCCAGGGCCGGAATCGAAAAGGGCGTGATGACGTTGATAGATGAGGCCCGGCATCACGAACTCCTCGAACACCTGGGTGATGACCTACTGAAACGCTCGTCCGGCGGGTCCGCCGCGAATACCATGATCGCCGTGGTGAATCTGGGTGGAAGGTCCCACTACGCCTGCAAGGTGGCGAAGGACGCGTACGGGGACTTCTATCTCCAGGACCTGGCGGCGGCCGGCGTGGCTTCCAACCGGTTTCAGGGAGAAGGCATCACGGGGAAATGCCTCGTTATGATCACGGACGACGCCGATCGCACGATGAATACGTACCTGGGCATTACCGCAACGTTCGGCCCGGAACAGCTCGAGCCCGATGTGATACAAAACAGCGACTATCTGTACATTGAAGGGTATCTCGTGGCGTCCGACAGCGGGTTCGAAGGGGCGCTGGCCGCCCAGGCCGAAGCACGCGCGGGGGGAACCCGGGTGTCGCTGTCGCTGAGCGATCCCACCATCGTAGCCGCGTTCGGAGACCGGATGCGGGCGCTCGTAACCCGCGGGGTGGACCTGCTGTTTTGTAACGAGGACGAAGCGCGGGCTTTTACCGAAACGGGCGAGACGAACGGGGCTTGCGTTGCACTGGAGACGATGGTGGGCGCATACGCGGTCACGTGTGAGGCCAATGGCGCCATTGTATGGGACGGAGCCGAACGGTTCCTTTCGCCGGGATTCAGCGTCGATGCGGTCGATACCAATGGCGCGGGAGATATGTTCGCCGGGGCCTATCTGTTCGGGATTACTCACGGATTCGACGCGGTACACTCGGCAAGGCTGGCGAACTACGCGTCGATGCGCGTGGTTGCGCAGTTCGGCCCCAGGCTGGATGAATCGCTCAGGGATGAGGTCGAGCGGATACTGGCGATGTGAATTTGTGCTAATTCCCTTTTAAGTAGCTGAAAATAATATGGATGATGGAGAAACCGCCTTTACAGGGCGGTTTTCTTATGCCCTGGCTTCCCGTGCGGCCGATGCGTTCCGGAACCCCGACATGGCCACCGTGACCGCAACGACGACCAGGGCCGCGATCGCGCACGTGAGGCCAACGGCGAAGGGCGCGCCAAGGCGTTCGGCCACCGCGCCGGCGCTCAGGCGGCCCGGTGGACCCGTCCCGATGGCGAGTACGATGCCGCCCATGGCGCGGCTCCGCATGTCGTCTCGCGCCGACAGCAGGACGATGGTGCTCTGGAGGAGGCCGAATGCCGCGTGGCCGATGCCCGAAAGGACGAGAAGGCCCAGCGAAAGATAGAAATCGGTTGACATTGAGAATACAGCCACAGCGGCGGCCATCAGGAACGAGCCGCCCGCATAGAGCCAGCTGGTGCTGAGATTACGCCTGAGCCTGCTCACAAGCCAGAGGCCGACGAACGCGCCGACGCCGTTGGCGGAGGCGAGTACACCGAAGCCGACAGGGCCCTGATTCAGGATGTCTCTCGCAAACACCGGTAACAGGGTCTGGTAGGGAAAGACCAGGAAGTTCATGGCAACGGTAATGAGCGTAACGCCCAGAATCGTGGGGTTGCGTCGGATATAGCGCAGCCCTTCCACGGTCCGGGTCCAGTGGGAAGCATCTGTGGGGGTTCCCTCGAGGACGGGTCGTCTGGAGAGCCGCACGAGGATCAGCAGCGAAGCAAGCGCCATCGCGGTCAGGATCAGAAAACAGCCAAGCGGTCCCAGGGTCGCGTACAGGACGCCGCTGGAAAAGGGTCCGGCAACCCGGGTGATATTCTGGGAGATTCCCTCGAGGAGCATGGCGTCCATGGTTCGGGCTCTGCCAACCAGGTCCGGTAGCAGCGACCTTCGCGCGGTCCAATCCACCGCCCAGGTGGTACCCAGAACCAGCGCGCCCACGGCCAGATGCCACACGGCCAGCCTGTCGGTGAGGATGATCAGGGCGATGAGGAGGGATACGACGAGGTTGACGATCTGGGAGAAGATGATGATCTTCCGGCGGCCGAACCGGTCGGTGAGGGGGCCGGACACGAAGCCGACCAGGAGCAGCGGCGCCATGCGGTAGAAGCCGATCAGCGACACCTGCCAGGCCGAGTTGGTCAGCTCCAGCACCAGCCAGCCGGCGACGATGATTTCCATCCACATGAACTGCCACCAGAGGGCGTTGCTGGCCAGCAGCCGGCGATAGTCCGGGATGTTCAGCGGCGCGAGCGCGCCGTGCAGATTGGAAGGGGTTTCGGAGGGTTCTTCGGATCGTTGGGACATGGACGATTCAGCTGACGTCAATGAAACGCATTGGATCGGACCGGGAATTCAGTGATGATATGCGGAAGATTTCCGGGCCAATCGGGAAGATTGATACGATGGATCTGAATTTTTGCCGGCGACTGACCCGATCATTCCTCCCCTTCCCGCGCCGGGGAGGGGTGGCTACCCACTCGTTTTGCCGTAATTCCTCGCGAAGGTGAGGAAGTCGTCGAAGTCCACGTCGCCGTCCCCGTCGAAATCCCCGATCAGCCCGGTCGACGTGCCGGTGTCCCCGATGAGAGGCGCCTCAGAGGACCAGCGGATTTCCTCATCCGCGCCGCGAGTACGTGCGACTCCATTGCCGTTCTCATCGACAAAAGCACTGAACCTGCCTCCTTCAATTCCCAGCCCGCCGACGCCCGTGGAATCCGCCCCCATGCCGGCGACAACACGCTCGGAGGCATTGAGAAACCCGACGAGACCGTGCCCGTTATCATTCGCGCCCATGGCGGCAACGACCCCGCCCTCCGCATTCACGATATGAAGGGCCCCGGCGCCGTTGTTGTCAATACTGAATCCGGAAACCGGCTGATTGTCTGTGTTGAACACCGCCATCGCGCCGTCTCCCGCGTTGTCGAAGAAGAGCGCGGACGCCGACTCGGTCGCGCTCCTGACGTCGACCCATCCATTGGCCTGTTCCGAGCGATCCACGCCCATGGCCGCCGCGACCCGGCCCGCCGCATTGAGGACGCCGAGGGTGCCATGTCCATCCCTGCCTACGCCCACAACGGAAACTACGGCTCTGTCTTTATTCCTTATCAACAGTGAACCGTCTCCCGATTCTTCCGACCCGATTTCCGCGACGACCGCCCCGCTTGCATTTACGATGTGAAGCGTCCCAACACGCAGCGTGTCTCCCGCGTCGATGATTTGCTCCGGAGCGATCTTGCTCGGCCCGCTCTCCCGAGTCTCCGGCAACGGGAGTTCGGGCCGGAGATGGGCAAGACCGCCAAACCGCACGTCGCCTGGAGTCTCGCCGTGTAGAAGGCTTAGCGAGGTCAGCTTCGACGGAAGCATCCGGTTAAGCCACTTCGGCGCCTGGGTCATAGCCGGCGCCGCGCTGAACAAGAATACAACCAGCAACCCTGCAATCGCCCGCTTCTGCCAGCGCAGCCTTTCTTCCAGCACGTCCAATCTATCTCTCAAGTCACCACGATCCATCTTCTATCTCCTTTGCGTGAATACCGGGGATATCCTGAACCCGAGCCCAGTAAACAGATTTGAAAATCGCCGTATGCGGTTGAGAACATCAGATGGCTACGGACCCTCGTCGGACGGGCGCCGCAGGTTTCTTTCGGGGAACGACCGGAAAGGATGTTCGGCGAGCGCGCCTTCGTCCAGGTCGATGCCCAGTCCGGCGACGGTGGGCAGCGTGATGTAACCGTCTTCTACGACGAACGGATCCACCGCGATTTCATTTCCCGCAGGTTCGAAATTCACGAAGTACTCGGTAATCAGAAAGTTGGGCATTCCTGCCGCGGCCTGCATCGTGGCGGCCAGCCCCACGGTGGTGCTGTTGTAGTTGTGTGGCGAGACCGCGACGTGGCAGGGTTCGGCCATCGCCGCGATTTCGCGGAGTTCCAGGATGCCGCCGCAATTGCAGACGTCCGGGTTGATGATGTCGGCGGCACGTTTTTCAAAAACCTCGCGGAATTCAGCCTTTGTATAGAGTTCTTCTCCCGTGACAACCGGGATGCGGATGTTTCGTCTGGCTTCCGCGAGGCCGTCGAGGTCCCGGGACGAAACCGGCTCCTCGTACCAGAACGGATTGTATGGCTCCATGCCGCGGGCAACGCGGATGGCAGGCGCAGGAGAGAGCCTGCGGTGTACCTCGACCAGGATATCCACGTCCGGGCCCACAGCCTCGCGCACCGCCGCGACCCGGTCCACGGCGGTCTGTTCGTCCTTCCGGTCGACGATGCTGCGCCAGGGGCCCGGAAAGGGGTCGAATTTGAGCGCTGTAAATCCCCTCGCCACCACCGAGGCGGCACGTTCGGCGAGTTCATCCAATCCCTTCCCGGGATCGTACCAGCTCCCCCAGCCGTTGGCGTAGACCTTGATTCTGGTCCTGCAGGCGCCGCCTAGCAGGTTATGGACGGGCTGGTTCAAAGACTTGCCGACAATATCCCACATGGCCTGTTCAATGGCGCTGATGGCGGCGTAGAGGTCCATCGCGCCCCGCTTGCCGGCGAAATCCGTGTAGGCCACGTACGTGAAGTGCTTGATATCGAACGGCGATCGTCCTGTCAGGTACCGTCCCAGTTCCTCCACGTGGACCTGAACGCTCCGGTCCCTGTCATGCTGCGTATAGGCCTCTCCCCATCCGTGGATGCCCGCATCGGTTTCCAGTTTGACGAAGAGCAGGTTTTTCGCGCTGCCCGGATGAACCAGAAAGGTCCTTACGCTCTCAATCCGCATTCCGTGAATACCCCCTAACAGTCCGTTGAAAAAGTCCATCCGGGCTACGGCCGGCCCTTGCGGTCGAAATACTGCGTTGCGCGCCCCCGCCGAATCGCAGGATGGGACTCGGTTGCGCGCCTTGTCTTCGGCCACAATGGCTCCGCCTCGCCTGCAGAGCGACTTTATCAACGGACTGCTAACCCCTGCGAAACACTATATCATGAGATCTCCGCCGTTGATGTCGAGCGACGCGCCCGTGATGTAGGCGGCCTGGTCGGAGGCGAGGAAGGCCACGAGGCTGGCCACTTCCTCGGGTCTGCCCAGGCGGGGTATGGGAAAGCCTCGCGCATAGGCGCGTGTTCGTTCCTCATCAATGGTTCCGCGGACCATTTCGGTATCGATCAGTCCCGGGCATACGGCGTTTACGGTAATGTTGTAGGGCGCGACTTCCCTTGCGAGGTGGCGTGTGAACCCCAGCACGCCCGCCTTGGCAGCCGTGTAATGCGCGCCGCCAACGGTGCTGATGTTCTTGCCGGCGGTGGAAGAGAAATTGACGATGCGGCCCCAACCCGCTTCCCGCATATGAGGGAGGACGGCCTTTGAGCAGAGAAAGGCGCCTTTGAGGTTGACGTCGATTACGCGGTCCCACTCGTCTTCGTCAATGTCGACAACGCTGGTCGGAAAGAGGATGCCGGCGTTGTTGACCAGAATGTGGACGGCGCCGAATGTGTCCGCGGTCCAGTCGACCATGGCCTGCACCCCGGGCGCATCGGTGACATCCGCCTGAAAGTGAAAGGCCGTGGTGACCGACGACCTGAGTTCTTCGGCCGTTCGTTCGGCATTGGACTCGTCGAGGTCGTTTACGACAAGGTGCGCGCCGTGCCCGGCCAGGGTCTGAGCCACGGCACGGCCGATACCCTGCCCCGCCCCTGTCACGATGGCGACGTGGTCCTGGAGGGATTGTTGCGGGGGCATATCCATTGGCGTGTCCTCTTGTTGTTGACGGTTGCGGCCCTTGCGCCGGCAACCGCTTCCTTTTTCGGGATTTAGAGAAAAGGGGTCAAAGGATTGGGTTATAAGACCCCGAGGGCCGTGCCGACGTCCACGAACGTATCGACCGCGTGGTCCAGCTGCTTCCGCGTGTGGGCCGCGGAGACCTGGACGCGGATGCGGGCTTCCCCTTTCGGCACCACGGGATAGCTGAAGCCCACGACGAAAATGCCGCGTTCGTTCATTGCCCGGGCCATGCGCACCGTCTTCTGTTCATCTCCGAGCATGATCGGGACGATGGGGTGGACGCCCTCTGTAATGCGGAAACCGCGTTCGGCCATCGTCTTCCTGAAGTACCGTGTATTTTCCATCAGGTTGCGGCGGTACTCCGGCCGCGTCTGTACGAGATCAAGCGCTTTCAATCCGCCCGCGACAATGGGGGGCGCCAGCGTGTTGGAAAAAAGGTAGGGGCGAGAGCGCTGACGCAGGTACTCGATGATTTCTCCCCGTCCCGTCGTAAACCCGCCCGAGGCCCCTCCAAGGGCTTTTCCAAGCGTGCTGGTCAGGATATCGATCCGGTTTTCGACGCCGCAGAATTCGGGTGTGCCGCGCCCGTTGGCGCCCATAAAACCGGTCGCGTGGGAATCGTCCACCATAACCAGCGCATCGTGGGCGTCCGCGAGACGGCAGATCTCCTTGAGCGGCGCGACGTCGCCGTGCATAGAAAACACGCCGTCGGTGGCGACCACCCGGAAACGGGCGTCCGCAGCGTCCTTCAGCCGGCCTTCCAGATGCGCCATGTCCGCGTGACGATAGATACTGCGCCGCGCCTTGCACAGCCGGACGCCGTCGATAATGCTGGCGTGGTTGAGCGTGTCGCTGATCACGGCGTCTTCAGGGCCCAGAAGGGTCTCAAACAGTCCTGCGTTGGCGTCGAAGCAGGACGTATAGAGTATCGTATCTTCTGTATTGAGAAACCCTGAGATACGTCGTTCCAGGACCTGGTGCAGATCCTGGGTGCCGCAGATGAAGCGTACGGATGCCATGCCGTATCCGTATGCGCCCAATCCTTCCGCCGCAGCTTCCACGATTTCAGGATGATTGGCCAGCCCAAGGTAGTTGTTGGCGCAGAAATTGATCGTTTCACCATCCGGGGTACGGATCAGTGTATTCTGTGGCGTAACGATTTGTGTTTCCGTCTTGTAGAGTCCGTTTTTCCGGATGGATTTCAGTTCGTCCTGCAACCATGATTTCATACCGGTATAGGCCATATCGGTTGTCTCGTGGAGTCGGAAATCGGCATCCTGACCTGAGAAGCTGTCTTAAAATTCCCAGCGGTCTTCGCACGGCTGCAAAAGTGCCGGTCGGCGTTGGTCAAATCCACCCGTCCTACGAGATCGAGGCTGCGCTTGCTCGCCTCTCATAGGCGGATTCTCCCGTCGGCGCTGCGCGCCCCTCGCGCCTCATAACCGCCGCTTTTTCGCTTGTGCTCGGGAACTCACCGGTAATTTTAAAACAACTTCTGAGACACCAAAATAGAAGATCCATCCTTCAAAATCAAGGCGGATAAACCGGGCATTGTCCCGAATCCGGGAAGTTCATTTCACCTTGACATCGATTCCCGCGGGCTTCATATTTTCCCGGCGGATCGGGCGCCGTGCCCGTGTTTTCTCGCCCGGACGGCGTACCATCGGCAGGGCGATCTGCCCTTTCCCGCTATGTCAGGGCAATGGCAAACTCCGTGTTCACCCGTTGTTTCGAAAGGCTTTTGGCAAATGTCTGAATTGAAAAAGATCGCGGCCATTGTGACGACGTACTATGCGCGTTCCCACGCCGACGTCATCATTACGAAGTTTCTAAAGGGGTTCCCGTCGGACGACGGGTTGATTCCGCCGCAGGTCGAGGTCGCGTCGATGTACATGGACCAGGTTCATGAGAAAGACGTCGGCCTCGAACTCGCGAATGAACACGGGGTGCCGGTCTACAACAGCATTCCGAAGGCATTGACGCTGGGCGGAGAGAAACTGGCGGTCGACGGCGTGCTGATCATCGGCGAGCACGGCGACTACGCGTGGAACGAAAAGCAGCAGCATATGTATCCGCGCCGGTACTTCTTCGAGCAGGTATGCGGGGTTCTTGCGACTTCCGGCCGGTCCGTGCCCGTGTTCAACGACAAACACCTGGCGTACGACTGGGTGAATTCAAAGTGGATGTACGAACGGGCCGGAATGCTGAATGTGCCTTTTCTGGCCGGGTCCTCGGTGCCGCTGGGGTGGAGGCGTCCGTATCTCGAATACGACCTGGATACGCCGCTTGCGGAAGCGTTGTCAATCGGGTATTCGGGCCTCGACATCTACGGGTTCCACGCGCTCGAGCTGTTGCAGTGTATGACCGAACGCAGGCGGGGCGGCGAGACCGGCATCGTCGCTGTCCAGTGCCTGGAGGGAGATGCCGTGTGGCGTGCGGGTGACGAGGGGCGTTGGTCCCGCGAGCTGGCCGATGCCGCGCGCGAACCCATTGAGGCGAAAGCCGCGGGTGCAATGGAAGACCACTGCCCCGACCCGGCTGTCTTTCTGCTGGAATACGCCGACGGGTTGAAGGCTGCCACGCTTATGTTGAACGGCTACACGCAGGGGTTCGGATACGCAGGTCGCGAGCAGGGCGGCGTACGGGGGATGGAGGTGTTCCTGCCGGATGATCCCCACGCCCATTTCAGCTACCTCGGCCGGAACATACACGAACTCTTCCTCACCGGCATACCGCCGTATCCGGTAGAGCGCACGCTCCTGGTGAGCGGAGCGCTGGATGCGCTGATGGATTCCCGTCACAGGGGCCACCAGAGGGTCGAGACACCGCATCTCGATGTCCGGTACCGATCGTACGATCGTCTGCCGATCAGGCCCTCCGGGCCAAGGCCATCGGGTGCGAGCCTGGTGCCGATTGCGCCGGGACGAAGCTGATTTCGACTCGGCCCGCTGCTCTTCGTACTGCGTATCGGTACGCAGTACGCTTCTTGGTTAAATCTGCTCGAGCATCGTCTCAGTGGAGGTCTGACAGGTGGCATTGAATGCGGCCATAATTGGATTGGGCGTGGGCAGGGGGCACATCGCCGCCTACCGGGAAGCGGGCGCGCCGGTAGCGGCGATCTGCGACGTAAACGCGGAGTTGCTGGAACAGGTCGGGGAGGAGGAGGGCGTGCGGCGGCGGTATACGGATTACCGCGCCCTGGCCGATCTGGACGGCATCGACGTTGTCTCGATCTGCACGCCCGACCATCTGCACGCCGACCCGGCCGTTGCGATGTTGTCATCCGGGAAGCACGTGCTTGTCGAGAAGCCGCTGTCCACCACGTTTGAGGATATCGAAAGAATCGTGCAGACGTCGCGCCGGACGGGACGGAAGGTGTCGCATGGTTGCCAGATCCGGTTCGATGAGACGTTTCAGGAGTTGAAGCGCCAGGTTGAGGCGCGGGCGTTCGGCCAGTTGTTCTACGCCGAAGCGGACTATATATCAAACCACCTGGATCTGTTCCGCGAGGGATGGCGCGGCGGACTGGGCTCGCGCTATAATGCGGCGGCCGGCGGCAGCATCCACCCCGTGGATGTGATCCAGTGGATTGTGGACTCGCCGGCGGCGGAGGTGGCGGCGTACGGAAACGGCATATCCGCGGGAATGCACGGTCTGGAGGTGACCGACTGCGTGGTGGGTATCATCCGCTTTGAAAACGGATGCATCGCCAAGACGCTTACCACAATGGGTTCGGCCCGGCCCGGCTTTCGCAATGTGCAGTTATACGGCACGCGCAAGACGTTCCTGACCTCCCAGGCGCCGCCCGCCCGCCTGGTTTCGGATCTGCAGAACCGAAAGTGGACGCCGCTTGAGGTCGCGGACGACGGCGGGGACAGCCGGCGAAAGCTGATAGAAGACCTGTTAAAGGCGATAGAAAACGACACTGAGCCGCAGGTGAACCTGGAGCAATCCGTCCGCACGGCGGCAATCTGCGTGGCGCTGTTCGAATCGGTACGCTCGGGTAAGCCGGTGGCTGTACCCAGGTTCTGAGTTCGCGCCGGCGCGGCTCCGCATGTCCGGACGCGAGCCGGGTCGGAACGCTGCCATGGAGTGTTGAATTGGGTCTGGTGACGACACAAAACCCTCAGCCGGACAGGCCGTATACGATCGAGTTTGTCTTTCCCGAGTTCACGGCCGTTCTACCGGTCACGAGTGAACCGGTTTTCGCCACGGTCACCATTCGCTATGTGCCGGGCGGCGCGTGTATCGAGACCGTGTCGCTCAAGCGGTATCTGGGGTCGTTCCGAAATCAGGCGATGTCGTACGAGGCGGCCGTCAACCGGATTCTGGACGATCTTGTCGCTGCCTGTAACCCGGAGAAAATGACGGTGATCGGCGAGTTCACGGTAAGGGGCGGAATTGCGGCGACGGTGACCGTTGATACGGCAACCGACGGTGCAGCCGATTCCGGAGAGGAGCGCCGGATTGCGGAATAGGGCGAGCGAAATGCTGGAGGTCTTCGAGAATCCGCGCCCGGAAAGGCGGTACACGATCGAATTTACGTGCCGGGAGTTCACGTCGCTGTGTCCGCTTACAGGGCAGCCCGACTTTGCCACGATCGTCGTCCGTTACATTCCGTGCGCGAAATGCGTGGAGCTCAAGTCGCTCAAGCACTACCTCAGGTCGTTTCGCGATACGGGAGCGTTTTTCGAAGAGGTGACGAACCGGATTCTGGATGACCTGGTTCGGGCGTGTTCGCCCGTGGAAATGTTGGTGGTCGGTCGGTTCAACGTCAGGGGCGGGATCGAACACGAAATCACCGCGGAATACAGCCGTGAGCGAGACGCCTGATACTGCATCCGCGGCAATATCCCGCTGCAACCTGTCAGACGGCGAACGACTTGAGGAATCTTGCGGAGCGGATAGCCGCTTCGTCCGGGGGAAGGCGTCCGCCGAACGCCTGGTGGACCGTGACGTACCCGCTGTAGGAGATGGCCCGCAGCCCTTCGAAGACCCGGCCGAAGTCGATGCCTTCCGCGGCATCCAGAGGACGCAGGGTTGACATTACGGTGCCGTTGGCCCAGGTGGTCATCGGCCGGTCGCCATCGGGGTGGGGCGCGTGGTTCTGCAGGTAGACATTGAACAGGTACGGCTGAAATCTTCGTAACGTCTCCGGTCCGTAATCTTCTCCGCAGAGGGCGAGGTTGGCAGGCTCGTAGATCAGTCCGAAGTTGGATCTGCCTATCTTTCCAAGGACATCCAGCGAGCCATCAACGGTCTCGAACAGGCTGAGCGTATGGCTCTGGTGGGCCAGGCGGATATTCCGGTCGGCGGCCTCATCGGCCGATTTTCCCGCAAACGGGATGTCGGCCTCGGTCTTGATGCAGACGCGGATCAGATCGGATCCGAGGGCCTGCGCCAGGTCGAGGTACGGCGTGATGTCCCGCAGGCAACCCGGGCCGTCGTCGCCGTTTTCGGGAACGGCAAAGTCGCCGGTGACCATTGAGACTGCAAGGCCTTCCCGGCCAAGAAGTGTGCGTGCAGATTCCACCGTTTCCGGAGCGCTCTGTATGCCAACAGCCGAAGCGCGCATGCACAGCGCGTCGTATCCGGCTTTTCTGGCGATGGCCGCGAGCGTGGGCAGCGGTATGTCGACAACACGTTTGTTGCTGAAGCTTTCTGCAACCCGAACGGAGAGCGAGAGTTTCATCGGATTTCCTCTTCTGGCGGATGTGGGCGTAATTTAGCCGCGGGTACTGCCCGTGTCAACCCGGGAATGGAGGAATATGTAGAATGCTGATGGCAGGCGCGGTAAAGCGGTGTGTTACGCCCCCCACCTGGGTGCCGTATCTGACGTCGTCCGGGAACGGCACCTGCGAGCCATTCGACGGTGTCCACGACGACCTGTACGCCAGGGCGCTGGTGCTCGACGACGGCCGCAGGTCGATTGCTGTGCTGGCGGTGGACTCGGTCGGATACGACAACGCGATTCTGGGTCCGGATCGGAACTTTACGGCGGAGTTGCGTTCTCGGATTGCCAGCCGGACCGGCCTTGCACCGGAAGGGGTGATGCTGTCTGCCACCCATTCCCACTCCACGCCCGAGATGTTGGGGCTGACGCCGTTCCGGGATACGGAGGGAATTCAGGACTGGCTGGAGGCACACCTGGAGACGCTGGCGTCCACGGTAACCGAAGCGTGGGAAAAGCGGACGGCGGTCAGGGCCTACGCTGGGGCGACACAGGTGCCTGGCGTAGCCCGGCACCGCCGGATTCTCCTGAAAGACGGCACACTGAACCGTGGCGGGGCACTGCCGCCGCTCGAGGAGGCGGCTGGAATCTGGGCCGTGGACGAGGCGCTAAACGTACTCTATCTCGAAGCCTTGACCGGAAGGCCGCATGCTGTGATGGTGAACTTTTCTGCGCATCCCGTCGTGGCCATGCTGCTTCCGCCGGTGTCGGCGGATTATCCCGGCGCCCTCACGGCTTCCGTGGAAACGCGCCTCAACGGCACGACGTGTCTCTTCGTCAACGGCGCGTGCGGGAACGTCAACTCGATACGCGTGACGACCAATTTCGATGACGTGTCCTGGATCGGCCGAACGCTGGGTGCAGCCACGCTCGGAGAGATCGACCGTCTTAAAAAGGGCCCTCCGCTGTCTTCCACCGACGTGGCCTACGACACGGAAAGACTGGAGCTGGACGCGAGGCCATGTCCGTCGCTGGAGGACGCAGAAAAGGCGGCGGCGCGGAATCCTTCCTACGAAAACCGCCTGGCGTTTCGGCTCGCGCGCAAACTCGCGGAAGGTCCGCTTCAGATCGAGGTCCAGGCCATGGCGCTGGGCCGCCTGCGCTGGGTCGCGCTCCCGGGGGAGGTGTTCGTCGAGACGGGGCTCGCAATCAAACATGCCGGCGCCTGGTTCGTAACGGGCAACGCGAACGGATGGGTTGGGTATTTCCCGATCCACAGCGCGTACGAAGAGGGTGGTTACGAGGTGGTTGCCGGACCCTGGTCCCGGGTCGCGCCGGGGAGCGCGGAACGGCTCGAGGCGGTGTGTATTCGCCAGATGGAACGGTTTGCGTCGCAGTGTGTCTAAGTAGGACGAAAAATAACCTTGCCGGGGAGTCCGGCTTTCTTATATTGCGGACCGCGTTCCGGGAAAAAAGAGAAGCCGGAGGAAGCAGATGGTTGAAGTCAGGATCGACATTGAACGCACGTTGAACGCGCTGCGACCTGTACAGGTATCCCAACCGCGTATGATCTGGCTTTGCAACAGCGAGCAAAACGTGCTGCTGCCGATCGTGATCGGGCTGATGGAGGCCAGCGCCATCTACGCCGAACTGACGAACGAGCGCCCGCCGCGCCCGCTTACTCACGACCTGGTCCGGTCCATTCTGGGTCAGCTCGACACCACAATAGAAGGCGTCTACATTGTGGCGTTGAAAGAGGGCATCTTCTACGCGGAGCTGGCGCTCGCAAGCGGCGCGAAGCGCTGGCGGGTCGACGCACGTCCGAGCGATTGTGTTGCCCTGGCGCTGCGTTACGAAGCGCCTATCTACGTATCGGAGGCTGTTATCACCGAAGCCGGTCACGAAGACCGGCCTGGCGTCGGCGCCGAGGAGCCGGAAACGATCGAAGCCTGGACGCCGCCCAAGCTTGTCGAGGACAAGGAAGAGGCCGTAATGACGGTCGCGGAAGTTCCCAAGAGCGGGACAGCGGATGCCGGAGACCCGGTTGAGATGCGGATCAACGATCTCCGCCGCAAGATGGAACAGGCCAGCCGCCAGGAACGTTACGAAGAGGCCGGCAGGCTGCGGGACGAAATCGACCGATTGGAAAACAGCCGGGAAGCGTGAAAATGCCGGACACAGGACGGGCGGATGAGCGACGATCTCATCCGCCCGTCCTGTGTACTGTGTTCGCAATGCGGTTCACGTCTGGCGCGCCTGGTTTGTACGCGCTGCCTCCCGGCCCGACCGGATCAGGCGAGGACCCGCGTCCGGTGTTTTTCCTGTTGACAGGTGTTGCATCCTGTACATTTATTCTGGAAATCAGGCCGGTGAACGGGGGTGCATCGGTGAAGCGTTTTCCATCTCATCAAACTCCCCAACTTCAGAAGGAGACACACGATGGCAGGCACGATTCCCCTTATCAGCTCCGGTGTCGCGGGACCTCTCGGCGCCATCCACCTGCCCAGGTTGTGGTTAAAGCTGACGCTTTCCGCAAAGGGACAGCTGGCGGAAGACTATCCTGAATGCGGCGCCGGTTACGACCAGATGGTGCTCGACGGGTTGAAAGTCGATCGGGATGCGGCGGTTGACTACGTAAAAAGCAACCTGCCGACGTATATCGACTTCGAAAACTGGGTGGTGAGTCAGCGCGGCGGCAGCATACCGCAGGACGAGATCGACGCTTCCAACGCGGCCATTCTGGGATATCACCACGACGACGAAACGCGCGGCTCGATTCTGTCGGCGGCCGGAGTGGACGACGACGGATCGATTCTGGACGCCGTAAATCTGAACAATCTCGACGATTGGACGGAATTCCACAATAGCCTGTAGGTTGTTCCGAATGGAGCGTTCGACCGCTGGCCGCGCTGGAACGAGCGCCGGCAGTTGAACGCTCTTTCTTTGTATGCCGGAGGACAACATGGAGACTTCAGATTTCAGAATCGGCGTGGTGGGCGTGGGGCGTATGGGCGCGAATATAGCAAGGCATCTGAAGGACGACGGATTCATCGTGACTTCAGTATACGATGTCCGATCGGATTCCGCGGCCGAATTGGCGCGTGAACTCGGTTGTGATGCATCCGACTCGCTGGCGTGCGTGACTGCTGCCGCGGATCAGATTATCACGGTCGTCACCGACGACGAAGCGATGCGAACGGTATTTTCAACCGAAGGCGACAGTCTGCTTTCCGACGCAGCCGGAAGGGTCTTCATCAATTGCGCTACAATCGCCCCGCAGGTACACGTCGACGTCCAGGCGCTGGCGGAGGCGGCGGGCGCAAGAAGCCTGGAAGGGTGTATGGCAAGCAGTATCACACAGGCCCGGGAAGGCACGCTCTATCTCATGTGCGGAGGCAGGAAGGAAGTGTTCGACGACGTGCGCCCGATTCTGGATTCGATGAGCACGGATTTAAAGTACATTGGCCAGGCCGGACAGGCGGCTCAGGTCAAGGCGCTCGTCAATATGGTGATGAATATAAATACGGCAGGCCTGGCGGAGGGACTCGGGCTTGGGGCGGCCCTGGGCCTCGATCTGGAGATGTTGCAACAGGTGTTCTCGCAGACGGGCGCCAACTCCCGCGTTCTCGAAACAGACGGAGAGGACATGGTGGCGCGGGACCACGAGTGTTACTTTTCCTCTGCGCACGCCGCCAAAGATTCAGGTATCGCCCTGGGCCTGGCCCATGATGCCGGTTTGAATCTGCCGCTTGCCGATGCCACGAAAAAGCAGTACGACCGTATGATCGAAATCGGCAAGGGCGAATTGGACAAGTCCGGGGTCGCCGAATTGACGTTTCCCGGGAGAGGATAGAGGCGCCTCGCCCGCGTCCCGTCGTGCGTAAACGTTATGGAGGCCGAACATCCGGCGCCGCGTTTCCTGAGGCGGTGGAGTACAGCCGCCGGCGGGCTTCGGCTTAAAGCCGGTCAGTGAAGCAAAATGAAGATCACCGACATCAAAGTCTACAATCTGAGTTACCCCCTGAAGGCGCCTTTTGCGAATTCCATTGTCTGGAATACCGCGAGGACGGCGGGTGTGGTGGAGGTCATTACCGACGCGGGCGTGACGGGTTGGGGCGAAGGGGTCTCGAGTCTGAACGAATCGGCATTGCGGGCGAGGCTCGTGGGCCGGGATCCGTTTGACGTCGAAGTTATCTGGAACGACCTGTATCTGCGGGGCGGCGTGGGCTTTTCGGAGCTGAGCGCCGTGGATATCGCGCTGTGGGATATCGTGGGCAGGACGCTCGAAATGCCCGTCTACAGGCTCCTGGGCGGCGCGTTCCGGGAGAGGATTCCCGCGTACGCCAGCGGGTTGTTCCTGCAGCGTCAGGCCGATATGACCCGGACGTTGGCGGAAGAGGCGGCGTCGTACGTGGATATGGGGTTCCGGGCGGTGAAGATGAAAATCGGATTCGGCGTGGACTACGACGTCAGGAACACGGCCGCGGTGCGAGGGGCGATCGGCGATTCGACCCTGCTTGCGGTGGATGCCAACTGCGGCTATGATACCGGTACGGCGATCCACGTCGGTCGTCGCCTGCTGGAAAACGATCTGCTGTGGTTCGAGGAACCGATCTCAACCGACGACATTGCAGGCTACCGCGAGATCCGTCAGACGTTGGGCGTGCGCGTTGCCGGCGGCGAGGCGCTCCAGGGAAGATGGGCGTTCCGCAACCTGATCCAGGATCGCGGGCTGGATATTGTGCAACCGGACATCAGCGACGCCGGCGGATTCACCGAGTGCCGGAAAGTTGCCGCGCTCGCAAGCGCCAACCACGTGCGAGTGCTGCCTCACATGTGGGGAACCAGCATTCGCCTGGCCGCTACGATTCACTGGCAGGCAACCCTCCCCGACTCGCCCGAAACACTGAATCCGTTTCCTTCGTTATTTGAATTCGACATGACCGAGAACCGGCTCCGCACCGAACTCGCCAGAGAGCCGATCAAGGCAGTGGACGGGGACGTGCCGGTGTTACAGTCTCCGGGGCTTGGAATCGAGATCGACCGGGATGTACTGGAAGAACACGCCGTATCGGGAAACACATAGCCGTCGGGGGGTCTTCGTCCCCGACGGCAGTGAGTTACCACAATCAAGGAGGGTCGTTTGGCAAAGGTCACGAGGAAGTCCGATCTGGCGGTTGACGGCGGACGGCCGGTACACAGCAAGCCATGGCGTTCGGGAGCGTTTCACTTCAGGGAGGAACTGGCCGCGCTGGAGAAGCTGCTCGATGGACCGGCGCTGCCGCTGGCTCGTGGCAAGGCCGTCATGGCGTATCGCGAGGGTCTGCAGAAGCTCTACGGGTTGCCATATGCCGTGCCGACGAGTTCCGGGAGCGCGGCCATTCACGTGGCTTTGGCCGCAGCGGGTATCGGCGCGGGGGACGAGGTCGTCTTGAGCCCCCTGACTGACTACGGCAGTATCATGGGGATTTTCCAGCTGAACGCGATTCCCGTCTTTGCCGACGTGCAGCCGGACGGTCTTCTGATGGACGTGGGGGCGATGGAAGCCGCAATCACGCCGTCCACCCGGGCGATTATGCCGATACACAACGGGGGATACGCGGTGGATATGCCCGCGGTCATGAGGGTCGCCCGCAGGCTTCGATTGACCGTGATCGAAGATTGTGCGCAGGCGCATCTCGCGTCCATCAAGGGCAGGTATCTCGGCACATTCGGGCAACTTGGCGCGTGGAGTACAAACGAAAGCAAACACATGAAGTCGGGCGAAGGCGGGTTTGTTCTGACCCGAAGTCGCAGGTTGGCCGAAAAGGCCGATTTGTTTTCCGACAAATGCTATCCGAGGTTTCCAGGTGCGCCGGCAACGCCCGCCTTCCCGGCTTTGAACGTGCGGCTGAGCGACGTCAACGCCGCCCTGGCATCGGTGCAACTCAAGCGGGTGCCGGGGTGGATCGCCAGGCGCCAGGCGTTCGGCGAGACGTTCGATCGGGGGATATCCGGTTTGCCGGGCGTGAAGCCCCATCCGCAGCCGCCGGGGACGAAGCCCAGCTACTGGTGGGCGCTGTTTTCGGTAGATCCGGAGGTGCTCGGGGTGAATGCGGCGGCGTTTTGCCGGATGGTCGCGGCGGAAGGCATACCGGCATTCCCCAAACCACAGCAGTACGTGGTCGAATGGCAGGTTTTCAGGAGGCTGCACAGGGATCCGGCGGCGTTCAACAGCTACCGGCCCGGCCGTCTCGAGAAGGGTGCGTATCCGCTCGAGGCGTGTCCGAACGCCAGGACCTGTGGAGAACGCGTCGGCGCCGTCCGGTTGACCCAGCACAATACCGTGGGTGAGGCGAACGCGGCTGTCCGTGCGGTGCGGAAGGTCACGGAGGCGTTGCTGGGGCAAAGGGTATGACAGTGGAGACACCGGCTGCTCAGGGATGAACGCTATCCGCGTCGCTGCCGTGTACCGCCATTTTCTGGAGGGTCGGAATGGATGTTCTGGATGTGCTGAAAGCGCGGAGGACGATTTTTAAATTCAACTCAAGGCCCGTTTCCGGCGAGATGCTGAAACGCATTTTCGAGTTCGGCGTGTGGGCGCCGAATCACCACGTCACGGAGCCGTGGCGGTTTGTCGTTCTGGGGGAGCGCACGAAAGAGACGCTGGGGCAGCGATATGCGGACATCCAGGAAGGCAAGGCGTCAGACCGTGCCGACGGCGAAAGCCGCAGGAAGCTGTGGCAGGCGGGTTACGACAAGTTCATGTCCAAACCCACAATCGTCGCCGTATCCTGCGTTCAGGAAGGAGATGAGCAGCAGCAGCGGGAGGACTACGCGGCGGTCTGCTGCGCCATGCAGAATGTGCAGCTCGCGGCGTGGGAGCTGGGCGTTGGAATGCAATGGAGTACCGGTCCCATTACCATGCAGGAGGAAACCTACGAGTTGCTCGGCGTGGATCAGGACCGGGAGTATATCATCGGATTCTTCTATACAGGGTATCCGAGCGAGATCCCGAAACCCAGACGCAAGCCGCTGGACGACGTGATGCGCTGGACGGAGTAACAGCCCGTTGAAAAAGCCCATCCGGGCTATGGCCGGCCCTTGCGGTCGAAATACTGCGTTGCGCGCCCTCGCCGAATCGCTCGATGGGACTCGGTTGCGCGCCTTGTCTTCGACCACAATGGCTCGGCCTCGCCTGCAGAGCGACTTTATCAACGGACTGTTTTGGCGAGTCAACCTGCGCCGGCCGTGCGGGCCTGCACGCCGGCGAGGTCTTCGACGACGGTCAACAGTCCGGAGTGATCGAGTTCGCCCCGGTCCCTGGCCATCGCCAGATTGAACAGTTCGTGAACGATGCTCGTAACCGGCAGCGGCACATTATAGTCGCTGCCGGTTTTCATAATGATGTTGAGGTCCTTGTAGTGAAGCCGGATGCGGAAGCCCGGGTCGAAATCGCCGTTGACCATGCGTTCGCCACGGTTTTCGAGGACGCCGCACCGGGCGAGGCCCCCGCCCAGGACACGCACGATGTTGGCCGGGTCGACGCCCGCCCTGGCGCCGAGTGTCAACGCTTCGGACACCCCGGCGATGGTTACGGCAACGAGGACCTGGTTGCAGGCCTTAACGGTCTGTCCTGCGCCGAGGGGTCCGCAAAGCACGATATTCTGCCCCATCGCCGCGAAAATGGGTTTTACCGAGTTGAATACATCCTCGTCGCCGCCCACCATGATGGAAAGGGTGGCATTCCGCGCGCCGACATCGCCTCCGCTTACCGGCGCATCCAGGCAGCGAACACCTTTTTGTGCCATCGCCCGGCCCACGTCCTGGGTGACGGTGGGCGCAATCGTGCTCATATCGATGTAGATGTCGTTCCGGCTCACGCCTTCAATGATACCGCCGGGTCCGAGAGCGACTTCCTCCACGTCCGGCGAGTCGGGCAACATGGTGATGACAACGGTGCTCTGTTCGGCGACTTCCCTGGGTGAATGGGCTTCCCTGGCGCCGGCGTCAACCAGTTCGGCGACGGGTCCCCGGCTTCGATTGTGCACGACCACGTCGTAACCGGCCGCGAGCAGGTGTTTGGACATGGGATTTCCCATAATCCCGAGTCCGATGAATCCGATACTGGGTCTTGACATTGAAGCGGCTCCTTTCAATGAACCTTGATTCGTAAGTCTTCGGGGACGTTAATTCAAATATGTGCTTGTAAATAAAGGCGATTAAACGGCGGATTACCAGGATACACCAGGTCACTGGACGTGTTCGTGACCTCTCCTCCCATCCCCCAGGAAGCGGGGAGACGGGAGACGGTAGACGGGAGAGATTTCCTGCCTTGTGGAGTCCCTTCTCCTGCCGGAGGCAAGAAGGAATAAAGGATCGGGCAAGGGTTTCTTCTACCGTCTTCCCTCTACCCTCTACCCGCATTCAGGCTTTTTTTGGCCAATTTGACCGTTGTCTCTTTTCGACTTGAGGCTATTCGTCAACAAAGAGCTTATTTTCGGATGTAGGAATGATGCGGGCGGTTTCGGCGCGCGCGACGATATCGGCAATCGCGGCTTCCCCGTCCGGGCCGTAGTCCAGGGTATAGGTGTTGACGTACAGATCGATAAACCGTTGCGCGACGGAAGCATCCATTTCCGGGGCATTCCGCAGGATGTCTTCAAGGACAATGTCGGCGTGGGTTCGGGCATATTCCACGCTTGCTCGTACAGCGCTATCGATGGCGCGGATCCGGTCGGCGCCCAGGTCCCGGCGGGCGAGGATGCCCCCGAGCGGAATGGGGTGGCCGGTGGTGAGTTCCCACCATTCGCCCAGGTCGATGACTTCCTGCAGCCCGAAATCGGTGTAAGTGAAGCGGCTCTCGTGAATGATGAGCCCGGCGCCGGCTTCGCCGTTCCGTACGGCATCCATAATGCGGTGGTAAGGCAGAACGACGAGATCGTGGAGTGAGGGCTCGAACAGGCGCAGCAGCAGGGCGGCTGTGGTCAGTCCTCCGGGAATCGCGATCTTTTCCCGGGTCAGTTCCTGCGGATTCAGGGGTCTGGCGGCAACGACGAGGGGACCGCACCCGCGGCCCATCGCGCCGCCCGAATGGAGGAGGCAGTACCGGTCCCGAAGAAAACCCAGGGCATGGAAGGAGACCTTGGTAACATCCAATCCGCCATCCATGGCCAGCCTGTTGAGCGTTTCTATGTCATCAAGCGTCGTTTCAAACGCGGGCGCACCCGGGATTTTTCCCCGGGTGAGGCCATAGAAGATGCAGGTGTCGTTAGGGGAGGGAGAGTAGCCGAGCGAAACGAAGGCCATCGGGTCCTCGAAACGTGCGAAACCCCAACGCGGCAACCGCGCAACGACCGCTGGGGATTTAGAGACAGCTTCTCACGGTGCCAGATTCTCGATCAGGACACCCGCAGCCTTTTGGGCGTTCCCGGAGGCCAGCGGTAGCTTCCACGCGAGCGTGTCCCGGTCTTCCACCAGGTTGCTGATGCCTCGCAGTTCGACGAAAGGAACTTCGTACAGCGTGCAGACGTGCGCGGCGGCCGCGCCTTCCATATTCTCGCAGATGGCGTTGAATCGCGTCGCGAGTTCGTTTCCCCTGGCGGCCAGGCCGCTGCACTGTTGTACTGTTACGAAAGGACCGGAGCGCACGGCCGGAGCCGCATCCGGGCGTGCTTCGAGGATCATGGTTGCCGCGCGTCGGGCCAGTTCCGCGTCGAGTGGCAAGGTATTGTAGTGGATCCGGTTCTTGCTGAGGACCGGGATACCGATGTGATCGGCCGGGTGCCAGCCGTCGGGCGCGAGGAACCCCAACTCCCCGTCGTTCTCTTCGGTGGCCACGGCGAGGTCCCCCAGGTTCAGCCGGGAGCCGGCGTAGGCGCCGCCCACGCCGACCTGCAGAACGAAGTCGGGCCGACCGGCCTCCAGTTCCGCGGTCAACGCTTGCGCCGTATTGACGGCGCCGATACCGGTTTCGATCAAAACGACGCGGCGCGTCCCCAGTTTGCCCTCGGTGCGCGCGCGGCGGGCGAAGGTGCGCGTGGTCGGATGCGAAATGTTTCTTCTGAGCGTCGCCTGTTCGAATGCGGTGGCTGTGAGGACGAGGATGTCCATCGGCGGGTCGGAAATTTGAGCGTCATCCCAATCGGGTGGATACGCCGAGTTGGTCGGCGACGGATTCAAGGTCGGCCACATGTGGAAGAAGCATGGGGATACCGTCTTCCAGGTTGCGTTCGCGGCTGATCCATTCGGGTTCGCCGGGGTAGTAGACGCGCTCAACGCCGGGCGCCGGCCTGGCGTCGCGGATGGTCTGAATGCGGGCGTCGACTTCTCTTGCGAAGGTATCGGGATCGGAAAAGGTTGAAACATCGATCGCGATGAACAGATAGCCGGACTTTTCCACGTCCGGAAAGGCGGCCCCGGCCAGGATGCCGCCGATACAATGCATCACGATGGAGAGTCCCGATCCCTTCGGACCGAGCGGTACGACAATACGTGCTTTTTCCGGGTCTTCCGTGGGATTGCCCGCCGCGTCCAGCGCCCAGCCAGGGGGAATCTTCTCGCCGCGGTCCCGGGCAATCTCGATTTTTCCGGCGGCAACAACGCCTGTGGCCATATCGAGGATGATGGGGCGTTCCCGCCCGGCGGGAATCCCGAACGCGAAAGGCGCATTCCCGATGGCGGGTTCGATGCTGCCGTACGGCGCCATGTTGCCCCGGTTTTCTCGTCCCCCGGTGGTGTTGAATCCCACCATACCGGCCTCGGCCGCCATGTTGGCGTAGTAGGCTGCGGCGCCGTAGTGATTGGTGTTCCGGACGGCGGCCATGCCGATGCCCGACCCCTCGGATTTCCGGATCGCGCGCAGCATCGCCCCGTAGGCGGCCACCTGTCCGAGGGCGTTGTCCGCGTCCACGTGGACGTACGCGGCCCCCTCGCTCAGGACACGTGGATGGGCGTTCGGGTTGATATCGCCTTTAAGGATCCGGCGGATATAGCCCGAAATGGCGCGCGCACCATGGGAGTGTACGCCGCGGAGATCTGCTTCAACCTGGATGCGGGCCGTGATTCGGGCGTCGGTTTCAGGCACACCCGCCGCTTTGAGGAGGTCAACGCAAAAGGCGTCTAATGCGGTGTGGGAGACGGTGCGGGTCGTCACGATATGTCGCCAGAAGCCGGAACCTCAAGTCGAAACGAGCGGATCAGCCGGCTTTGCGCCCTGCCTGAAAGATTGCGTACCGGTCCGGGAGGTTGATCTTGACCTGTTCTTCCAGTTCCTCGTCCGTAACTGCGCTCATCCGTCCGTGCACTTCGTACTGATCCATCACCCAGCGGGCGACCTTATGCACTTTGATCTTGCTCAGCCGGTTTTCGCCCTTGAGACCAAGGAACTCATTCACCCAGAGGGCCACCCCGTCGACACCGGTCTTGTCCGTAATGGCCACCCTGGGCGGACGTCCGAACAGGGCGGTTGTATCGAAGATGTTGTATATGCGTTCGTCGGAACGCAGCCCGCCCGCGTGGATGCCGGCCCGCGTGGTGTTGAAGTCCCTGCCCACAAACGGGTAGTTCGGCGCGATGTCCACGCCGATGGACCGCATGTAGTCGGCCATCTCCTGGATCACCATGGTGTCAATACCGCACAGGCTCCCGCGAAGGCCGATGTATTCGAGTATGGCCCCCTCGAGTGGAGGATTGCCGGTGCGTTCGCCGAAACCGAACAATGTGGTGTTGAGCGCGTTGCAGCCGTAGAGCCATGCGGTAGCCCCGTTGACGTGAACCTTGTGGAAGTCGTTGTGCCCGTGCCATTCCAGGCAATCGTGCGGAACCCCGCCGTCGTTGGTCATCCGGTAAACGAGCTTGGGAATCGAGCGCGGAAGGCTGGCGCCGGGATAGCTGATCCCGAATCCCATGGTGTCGCAGAGCCTGATCTTGGCGCGTAATTCGGGAGGTACCTGCTCGGAACGGCGCATCAGTTCCTGGACAAATGGCAACACGTACCCGTCGATGTCCGCCCTGGTGACGTCTTCAAGGTGGCACCGCGGCCGTATGCCGGACTCCCAGGCGGCTTCGACAACCTCCAGGTAGTCGTTGAACGCCTTTCTGCGGTCTTTCTTGAGCTTGTAGAAGATGTGGTAATCGGAACTGGGTGTGAGCATTCCGGTTTCCCGTACGCCAGCTTCCTTTACCAGGCGAAAGTCGCCCTTGTCGGCCCGGATCCACGAGGTGATTTCAGGAAAACGGTGCCCCAGCGCGCGACATTCCTCCAGGGTGCGGCGGTCGTTCTTCGTGTAGAGAAAGAACTCGGTCTGCCGGATAATGCCGCCAGGCCCCCCGAGCCTGGCCATCATATCGTAGAGTCTGACCTGCTGTTCCACCGTGTAAGGCGGGCGCGCCTGCTGGCCGTCCCGGAAGGTGGTATCTGTAATGACGAGGTCGCGGGAAAGGGCTTCCTCCGTGTCGAATCTGACGAGTTGGTCTCCAATTTCCTCATATAGCGGGCCGTCAAACTGAATCCTGGGCGGCAGGTTGTAGTCGAACTGCTCGTCGAGGAGATTCGGCTCGTCAACTTCGATCAGTTCTCCTGTTTTCATGAGGCACACTCCTGGCAATTACGAGGACAAGTTGGTTCGCTATCAGTCGTTTACATACTGTGCGATGAAGTCGATGGCACCACCCACGGTTTGTACGGCCAGGGCTTCGTCTTCGTCCATTTCTATTTCAAATTCCTCTTCAAAGCCGGCCATGAGTTCTACGGACTGTACGGACTCGGCGCCCAGATCCGCCGTGAAGCTCTGATCCTCCGAGACCTCGTTCGTGTCGATTCCGAGAACCTTGGATATCACCTGGTACACGCCTGTCTTGATTGTTTCGCGATCCATTTGACGCTCCATGAAAATGCGGGAAAACCGGACGGGAGTCCCATTGTGCGCGACGCTCGGTTCTAAGAAGCTGTCTCAAAATTCCCAGCGGTATTCGCGCGGCTGCAAAAGCGTCGGTCAGCGTTGGTCAAACCCGCCCGTATAGACAAATATGGGCGGATTTTCCCGCCTTGACCGACACTTTTTCGCTCGCGCTCGGGAACTCACCGGTAATTTTAAAACAACTTCTAAGCGGACTCAAGCCTGGAAGCCGCTTCGCGGTCCACGATGAACGTACAATCCGGATGGCTCTGCAGCAGGCTGGCCGGGCAGTCCGTTGAGGGCGGTCCTTCCAGGGCCTGCGCAATGGCATCGGCCTTCCCGGACCCGGTGGCCAGCAAAAGAAGACGCCGCGCCTCTCGAATGGTACCGATTCCGGCCGAAAGGGCGAATCGAGGGACGCTGGCGGCATCCTTGAAAAAACGGCCGTCGCTGTTCGCCGCAATCGTACTCGGCGCAAGGTTGACGAGTCGCGTGCGGCTGTCCACGGGGCTGCCCGGCTCGTTGAATGCGATATGACCGTTGGTGCCGATACCGAGCAACCACAGGTCGATACCGCCGGCCGCAAGGATTTTCGTCTCGAATGCCCTGCACTCCAGATCCGGATTGGCGGCAGTACCGCTCAGGACGTGGGTATTCCAGGGTCGAATGTCGACTTTCCGAAAAAGGCGGTCGTCCATAAAATAACGGTAGCTCTGATTGTGATCGCCATCCAGGCCCCAGTATTCGTCCAGATTGAAGGAGGTGACGCGGGCGAATCGGAGGCCCTCGCTGCGATGCAGGTCAGCGAGTCTGGCATAGGTCTGTTCAGGTGTGGATCCCGTGGCCAGACCGATCGCCGCATCCGGCGTCGCGCGGATCAGACTTGCGATGATCTCCGACGCTTTGACCGCCACGTCGGCGCTGCTCTCGCAAACCTCGAGTTTGATCGTACCTGCCATTGACGTCCTTTCGTCCGGTTTCCGTCTGGTGTGTTCCCGGTTCGCCGTATTCCAGTTGCCATTCGTTTCGGGCGCTTGTGATCAGCCGGTTGAATCGGCTGCAAATCCAGTTTTCAGGACAATCGGTGCCTTGTCGACAAACCCCCGAATCAGGATTCGGTGAGGGTCCGAAAAGGACAGCCAATATACCAAAAGGCCGGATTGAAGTAAAGTGTTTTGCCCTTCGACAGGAAGTGACGAAACGCGAGGGGAATTCCACAGAAAACGCTTGCCGGAGGGTGCGGCGCTGAATATCTTACCCGCCGGCCCGATTTGATAATGACCGGTTTTTCAGTAAGATACGCACGCCTGAACTGGATCACGAAGGAAGGAGAATTCACACATGGCTGGATATCGTGCACTGTCAAGGGATGAGGTCGCGGCGATGGAAAGGAACGGGTGCGCGTGCCAGGATTGGTCGAAGGTAGAAGTGAAGCGCGGATTCAATCCGGATCGCGTGAAGCGTGTCGGTTTTTACGGCCAGGTAAAATTGGGCACCCAGGAAGGTACCGTGTCCTTCGCTGGCGCGGATTTGCCGGCGGAGATTTCGGACGCAACCCTGATAGACTGCGTGCTGGGGGACAACGTGCGGGTGACGCGGGTCCGCGGTCACCTCTCGAATTACCGGGTTGGCGACGGGGCGGTCGTAACGGACGTGGGGCAGATGGCGACGCGCGCCGGCGCGGTATTCGGAAACGGGGCTGTCGTGGAACCCGTCAACGAGGGGGGTGGACGCGAGGTGCCGATGTTCAATGAGATGTCCAGTCAGTTCGCATACGTCATGAGCATGCACCGGTACCGGACGGAGATGACGTCGCGTCTTCAGGCGATGGTCGACGCATACGTCGAAGAGAACGCGTCGGACGCGGGCGTGGTTGGCGAAGGAGCCGTTGTAGCCCATGTAAACGAGATTCTGGATGTAAATGTCGGTTGCGGCGCGGAGGTCGTCGGGGCGGCCATGCTGAAGAACGGGACCGTATTGAGCGAGGCGGCGGCGCGCACGCGGGTTGGCGCATCCGTCGTGGCCGAGGATTTCATCATTGCGGAAGGCTCCCGTGTGGAAAGTGGCGCGACTCTTACCCGGTGCTTTATTGGGCAGGGAGTTGAGGTCGGAAAGCAGTTTTCAGCCGAGCATTCCCTCTTTTTCGCCAATTCGGAGTGCTTTAACGGCGAAGCGTGCGCGGTGTTCGGCGGTCCTTACACAGTAACCCATCACAAGAGTACGCTACTGATCGCAGGGCTCTATTCGTTCTACAATGCCGGCAGCGGGACCAACCAGAGCAACCACATGTATAAGCTCGGTCCGGTACACCAGGGTGTACTCGAACGAGGGAGCAAGACGGGATCTTCTTCCTATATGCTCCTGCCGAGCGCGGTCGGGCCGTTCACCGTTGTCATCGGCAAGCATATGACGAACTTCGATATTCGTGATTTGCCGTTCTCGTACCTCGTCGAGGAAAGGGGGGCGAGCTTTCTTACGCCTGCGATGAATCTGCACACGGTAGGCACCATCCGCGATGGCGACAAATGGCCGGACCGGGACCGGCGCACGGCATCCGATAAGCGCGACAGGATCCGGTACGAGGTGTTCAGTCCCTACACGGTCGAGCGGATGATGCGGGGAGAAGCGCTTCTCAACGATCTGTACGACAGGACACCGCGAGACGTGGATCAGGTGCGCCACAACGGCGTGAGGATCCGGCGCCTGGTCCTGCGCCACGGCATCAGGAGCTACGCGGCCGCGATCGACCTGTACCTGGTTGAAAAGATACTTCAGCGGGTGGCGGACGGAAAAGCTCTGGGCCCGACGGATGGGGAGGCATACGATGAGCGTTGGGCGGATGTGGGTGGTTTGCTGCTGGCGGGGTCACGGCTGGCATCGATTGAAACGGATATCGTTTCCGGAAACATCGACACGGTGGCGGCGTTCAATGCGGCATTCGCGTCGGCTGACGGAATGTATGTAACGGATGAGTGGGCATGGGTGCGCCGTACGTACCGTGACCGGACTGGCGCCCGCGTGGAAGCGCTGACGGAAGACGGCCTCGAGGAAATGAAAGCGGCCCGCGGGAAGTTGCGCGCCTCGGCCACGAGAAGGGTGCTGGCGGATGCGGAAAAGGAGTTTGGCGCCGCCGCGGCAATCGGATATGGCGCCGACGGTGGCGCGGACGAGGTTGCCGCCGATTTCAGGGCCGTTCGTGGAGAATACTCGGAAAATTCGTTTGTGCGGCAGATGCAGGAACGCGGCTCGCGCGAGGGGAATTGAAAGAACTGGCGATTCTGTTGAAGTCCGGACCGTTCACTTGTGGACGGATTGGCCGGTGAATTCAATTCGCGAACGAGTACGGTTCAGCAGATCATGCCCTGTTTCGCGCGAATGCCATGCGCCGGCGGACGGGTCCCGATCCAGCGTTCGTCCTGAGGTTCGGAGGCGAGTTGATAACGTGAGTCGGAGGAGATGCGAATCCGGTCGGTTCGGTTGTCGGAGCTTGCGTGCAACGTACGCATTGAAAAGACAAGCACGTCGCCCAGTTTGTAGTCCGCCGTCAGCCATCGGCCGCCGAGTTCGTTTCGAGCCTGTATGGCGTCGGAAGCATACGAACCGGTGGAATTCCATCGGATTCGGGACTGTTCCTCGCCTGTCAGGTCGCGCTTCTGAATCCTGGCGGTTTCTACGATCCGTCCGGCCTTGTCTTCGTTCTCGCAGTATTTGTCCACGTCGGTACGTGCGTATGTGTGCCGGAGGCGTTCGTTTTTGTGTGAATTTTCCAGAATGATCAGGCCGCCCATTTCGAAGGGTACGTCCCCCAGCGGGGTCCAGGAGGTGAAGAGGTTGGGGGTTCCGCGGCCCATGTAGACAACGTCGTAGTGGGGTTGGGTGGGAGATGCGGTTCCCGGTGCCTTGACCCGGAACCATGTATAGTCGAAATGGGTGACGGGTCCTCCCAGAAATCGTTCGTAGAAACGGATCATGGGTCCGTCATAGAGGACTCTCGTCAGCGCCGGATTATCGAGTGTGATGTCGAACATGGTGCCGAGCCCGCCGCCCGGCTTGTATTTTCCCTCGATAACTGGAAGGGTTTCATCCACCGAGCCCATCCTGGCGAGGCGTTTCATGACTTCCAGCCGCGCCGTCAGCGCTTCTTCAGGGTTGAGGAGTCCGGGCAGGTAGAGGTAGCCGTCGTCTGCCATTCGGGCGTGCAGCGCGGCAGGATCGCGAAGAATGTCGTCCGAACGACGCAACTCGCCCACGTCGTTGACGGATCCCGCCATTGAATTCCCTCGAAAGGTCAGGTCGAGCAGGGCGCTCATTCGAATCCCCTTGCGGTTGGTACCAGCGGCGCGCGAAGACGAAGCCAGAATGCTATCGATGTCGGGACCTAATATGCCACATTGGTTTCAGGCTGTCAAATCCATTGGCATTAACCGGTAGCAGTATCTCGTCGGCGCGGACTACATTCGGTGTGAATGCGGCGGTGGCTGTACCGCTACAAGGAGTTTGAGTGCGGCATTCAGTACGGATTCGACCGTGAGCTCAGGGAGGCGGCCGTCCGGGGCCTTTAGAAAACGGGCGAGCGGATGCCGCGGCGCCCACGTTTCCACGTCGGTGGGTCCGAACAAGGTGAGTGTCGGGGTGCCGACCGCCGCTGCTATGTGTCCGGGACCGGAGTCGTTTCCAATGAACAGGTCGGCTGTGTGCAGCAGGGAGGCAAGGCTGCGAAGGTCCCGGGGAACCAGGCAGGGAAGGTGAGTCGGCAGTTCATCGACGACGTCCCGCTCCACGGGGCCGCATACGGCCATGACGCCCGCTCCGCGAGTGGCGAGTCTGTGGGCAAGATCGAAATAGGAAGTCAGCGGCCAGCATTTATCCCGGCCGCCGCTCCCGGGGTGAATGGCGATCAGAGGGGAGGCCAGACCGTGTTCTTTAAGGATCTCGCCTGCATGAGCCAGTTCATCGACGGCCGGACGGATACGGGGCATCGGGTCGGACGTGGGAATGCCCATCCGTCTCAGCGGCGTCAGGAGGTGTTCGACGATGTGCACACCCCCATTCGGGCGCGGGTCGTATACGATGGCCCGGCCGCGGACAATTTCGGTGAGGCGGGACTGAAGGCTGCGATCCGGGTCGACGGCGTAGGCGATAAGAAGATCGACATCCGAGAAGAGTGCGCGGGTACGTTCAGAGACCGGCCCCTCAGGGTTGTAAAGACCGGCGACTTCCGCGCTGTTGATGTCGACGAAGTTATTAACAGGGGCGAGATGGAGAATCGACGGGTTGCCGATGAGTCGGAGGCATGAACACGGGTAAGCCGCGCGCAGCGCGTTGACCGAGGGCAGCGTCAGCACGAAGTCGCCGATGGCGCCGCTACGGATAATCGAGATCTGTTTCGGATTGACGGGCATGTAGCTGAGATCCTGCCGGGTTTTTCCTTCGATCGTCGCCCCCGACACCATGCCCTCCGCGTCCGGACGGATTCCTGCAAGCAAGGGAGAGCACAATGAGTGAAGTCAATCTACGCGCGGCTGTCATCGGATGCGGTAGAATGGGCCAGGTCTACGCCGAAGCATTTGCGGCCTATCCGGATACTGAGCTCGTCGCCATTGCCGACGTCAACGCGGATCGACGCCGGGCGGTGGGCGAACGATTCGGGGTAACGGCGCTTTATCCGGACGCGGAGGCCCTGTTACGTGACGCGGTTCCCGACGTGGCCTCCGTGGTAACACCGGTAAAGTACATTAAGGATGCGGTGGTGGCGTGCGCACAGGCGGGTGTGAAGGGGGTGACGGCGGAGAAACCCATCGCCGGTCTGCTGGCCGATGCGGACGAGATGGTCGATGTCTGCAGAAAACAGGAGGTGGTGTTCGGCGGGGGCAATCTGCAGCGGGCGATGCACGAGGTTCAGGAAGTGGCCCGGCGGATTCACGCCGGTGAATTCGGCGCATTGAGAGGGGCCAGCGTTCACGGATTCGGCGGTGAGATTTCGGGCGGTTGTTGTCAGCATATATCAGTACTGAGGTTGTTTGCCGGTGCGGAAGTGGAGGAAGTGATGGCCTGGGGCGCGCAAGAGGAGGCGCTGGCTGCGGAAACGGATGAGGGTCTTGTTCTTCACGGTTGGCTTCGAATGAGTTCGGGCATCGATTGCGCGGTATTTGGCACGCCAACACCGCACGGCGGCGTGGATGTGTGGACCGATGATTCACTGGTGCGATGGAACTGGGCGCCCCCGGAGGTCTACCGTGGATTTGATCCGGAGGGGCGTCGCACAAGAGAACAAACCGCCTATGAGCCGTATGAATGGAGCGAATTTCAATATCTGACCGGGTCGCTCAGGTCGTTCCTGGCAGCAGTACGCGGTCGGGGCGAACCGTGGATTACGGGTCATGATCTGCGCCAGGCCCTCGAGGTGGCCATTGCGGCCAGGCAATCGGTGCGCGGCAACAGTTCCCCTATAAGACTTCCTCTCGAAGATCGAACGCTGGCGCTCTTGCCGAGATTGTACAGGTGGGCCGGCGGAGACGTTTCAGGGCGGCCTCAGAGTGTAGAGGAAGCCAGGGGCGGATGAGAGCACGGGCCTGACGACTCGCTCCAGCCAAGCGCAGTGAACGTCGCTTCAAGGTCCTCCGACGGTTCCGCGACGACAGAGACGTTTTCTCGGGTATACGGATGCCGAAATGCGAGGCGGACGGCCATCAGCGCCAGACGGCGCATGCCGAACCGGGCGCGAAAGAACCGGTTCTGCGCGCCGTCGCCGTACCTGGTGTCGCCGAGAACGGGATGGGAGATGTGGGCCATGTGCCTCCGGATCTGGTGCATGCGGCCGGTATGTGGAACCGCCCGTACCAGTGAGAAACGCGCTGTATCGTGTCTGCCAACGGGTTCCTGAAGTTCGGACTTACCCACCCGGACAAAGTCGGTCACCGCATCCGCCGCCGGTTTTTTCCTGTCTTTGCGCAGGGGATGATCGATCCGTCCGGCTTCGGGCGCAAATCCCCGAACCACGGCCAGGTATTCCTTCCGGATGCTGCGCTCTTCAAACAGGAGGCACATTTTACGGGCTGCCTCGGAACTCAGCGCGAAGAGAAGCACGCCCGACGTGGCGCGGTCCAGCCTGTGAATCGTGAATACGGGATGACCCAGTTGCCTGCCCAGGCGGGACATGCAGTTGGGCTCCCGGCGTCCCAGGCGGGTCGGGTGAACGAAGATGCCGCTCGGTTTGTCAACGGCAACGTAGTGGTCGTCCTGGTAGATGATGGTCAGCACGGCACTCGATGTATAAAATTTCCTGAAATCAGCGGCACTTCGACAGATCCCGACAATGCAGGAGAATCCGGAACGAAACTTCCGACACGCGCCGAACTGAAACGCCCGCGAAGGCCCGTCCAGGTATCGACAGGCCGCGCCCTGACGATGAATTGACGCTATCCGAATCGTCCTGCATTGTCAAATTCGATTGTTCCGGCGTCTGGCGGTTTTTATATTTCAACCGACGTTTTCGGAATCGGCGATTCAACCCCGCGACTCGATTTCCCCAAAGGAGGCTGACGATTTGGGTTACGACTTTCAGGTCTTCACCGGCAACATAAACAGATCCCTCGCCGAGGGAATCTGTCAACACCTCGATATCGAACTTGGAGTGGCCGAAGTCACGAGTTTTCCAGGAGGAGAAACCAGCGTCCAGATCCGCGAGAACGTGCGTGGCAACGACGTCTACATCGTTCAGCCCATCTGCGGTAACGGGGAATATACGCCCAATGACGCCCTGATGGAGATCCTCATCCTCATCGACGCGGCCCGCCGGGCCTCCGCGCGTCGCATTACCGCCGTGCTGCCGTACTACGGCTATGCCCGCCAGGACCGGAAGGACAGGCCGCGGGTGCCGATCACTGCCAAACTGATCGGGAATCTCATCGTGACCGCCGGCGCCAGACGGGTTCTCTCGCTGGATCTGCATTCTAACCAGATCCAGGGATTCTTCGACATCCCCATGGACCATCTCTACTCCATCAATGTCTTCGGAAACTACCTGATGGAGAAGGGCATGGAAAACCTGGTCACGGTCACGCCCGACCTGGGTAACATCAAGATGACCCGCGCCTATTCCGAGCTGCTGGACGCTCCTCTGGCCATTGTCGACAAAAGACGCTCGAGCGGAACGCAGACCGAAGTTCTGAACATCATCGGCGACGTCGAAGGCAAGAACGTCGTGATCATAGATGACCTGATTTCCACGGGCGGGTCGCTGGTCGAGGCAGCTGCGGCTCTGAGGGAACACGGGGCTCTGGATATCAGCGCCGCGATCGTACATCCCGTACTGGCCGGCCCCGCGGTTGAGCGCGTGGAGAACTCCGTCCTGACGGAACTCGTCGTTTCAGATTCCATTCCCGTACCTGAAAACGTCCGGAACGGAAAAATCAAGGTACTTTCCGTCGCTTCCATTCTGGCGGAAGCCATCCGCCGCATCCACAACGACGAATCGGTCAGCACGCTCTTCGGCAACGTCCACGTTGAAGGATAGAACTGCTTGCCTCGTTGGACCGAACGAAGCATCCGTGTCCCGCACCGGAACGCAGGAGGCCGCCGCGATACGCTCGAAGTGCGGTCCCCGACTACATCACCGAGGCCGCAACCGCATTGCCCACCCGTGGACGCAGGGAAGCCGCGCCGTGCGGGTCGTTGGTAAACAGTACGCACGTGGTCTCGGTTTCAGGATCCACCCACGCCACCGTGCCCGTCGCCCCCTCGTGTCCGAAGGTGGCGTCCGAAGTCAGATCGCTGAAGATTGAACTTACCCGGTCGCGCAGGCGCCATCCCAACCCCCATCGCTGTCTGAGCCTGTCCGCCCGGACCAGATCCGGCATCGCCGACGTCTGGTCCGCTGTCATTGCGGCGACGGTCGAAGGCTTCAGAACGCGGATTCCGTTCAGTGAACCGCCGTACAGAAAGGTCTGACAGAGCGCCGTCATTTCCGCCGTGGTCGTCAGAAGGCCTCCCCACGGGGCGCCAAATCCGCGCCAGTAGTTTGAATTCCAGTTCCATGACACGACGTCAGCCCCGCCGTACTCGCCGCTGCGGATCTTTACGTCGGACTCCCGCGGGCTCCGTTTCAGCAAACCCAGCGTCGTATCCACGAGTCCCAGCGGATCGAAGAAAGTACGCTTCAGGAAGGTCCGGATGGGTGTCGCCTCCACTCGCTGAACGATCTCGCCCAGCATCGCGATTCCGCAACTCTGATACGATATCCGCGTTCCGGGATCGAAAAGCAGCTCCACCCCGCAGATATGCTGTATGAAGACATCCAGCGGCGCATGTTCCGCCCGCAATGCCAGATTCTGAGGGAGCATGTCCGGGAGTCCGGAAGTGTGGGTCAGGAGATGCCGCACCTGCACGCCATCCTTGCCCGCCTGCCCGAACTCCGGTACTAATTCTGCCACGGGGTCGTCCAGGCAGACTTTGCCCCGCTCCACGAGCGACATTACCGCCGCCGCCACGATCGGCTTGGTAATGGATGCGATCAGAAACAGGGTGTCCGGCGCGACCGGACAATCGTCCGTGGCCAGTCTACGGCGCCCGAAACACGCTGGCGGAAGGGAGACTCCGCCCCGCGACACCTGCAGTGCGCCGCCCATCAGCTCTTCCCGGATCACCGCCTCCTCCAGGATTCCGCAAGCCGCCCGGATGCCTTCTTCGGATAGCCCGATCTGTTTCGGATCGTCGGTCTGTCGAGTCATTTCACCTCCCCGGCGTATTCGTCTGAAGGGCCTGACTACAGCGGTAGCTCGGTCCCGATTTCCAGCGCCAACGCACGACGATAAACCAGAATCGCAGTGGCCATGTCTTCCAGGCCAAGGCCCAGATTGATCGCAATCGTGCGCTCCTTCGCCGACTCCCGTCCGGGTTTCAGCCCCGCCGCGATTTCTCCGAGGTCGGCATACGGCTCGGGGATGTCACGGAAATAGCCGGTCTTGCGGTAATAGTTCAACTGGCCGGTATCGTCGCATGCCAGCTTGTCCGCTTCGCGGAACGCATCGTCTCGAAAATATGAATCGAAATCCAGAGGACACGCAAACGATCCCTCGGACAACCACCCGCTGCCAACCACCGGTTCCGGATGTCTCAGAACCGGGCCGCTGGTAACCACGATGTCCAGTCCCCTGACGGCCTCTGAAGCCTCGCGAACCGGCTCTATCCGCACATCCAGCCGGGGTCCCATTTCCGCCGCGAATCGATCGGCAAGATCCGGATAGAGATCGTAGGCCCTTACTTCCTGAATATCGAAAACACACGAGAGCGCTTCGAGATTTCCACGGCCCTGGACGCCGCAGGCGACAATGCCAACCGTAGAGCTGTCTTTGCGTGCCAGGTATTTCGCCGCAACCGCCGTTGCGGCACCGGTCCGCATTGCCGTAATCCATGTGCAGTCCATCACGCACGTTGGAATGCCGGTCTCGGGATCGTTCAGAATCAACAGCCCGCTGATATACGGCAACCCCTTTGCCTGGTTTTCGGGGTATCCCGACACCCACTTCATTCCTGCCGATTCAAGGCTCGGTATATACGCCGGCATCGCATGAATGAATGCATCCGGTTGCGTGTGGATGCCCGGCTTTGGCGGCATCTCTACCTTGCCTTCTCCTTTTTCCACAAACATCCGGTCCAGCCCGTCGATGATCTCCGACATCGACAGACTCACCGCTTCCACGTCACTTCTCGAGAGATACAATACCGTGTCCGACATTGGCCGCTCCTCGCGGAAAACTTGATGACCGATCCTGTCTTTATTAACTTGCTTCAGGAGATCCGATATCAGCGGATGCGATCGACTCCTTTCCGCCGGGCCGGAATGGCGGACGCAGGGTTCGTGGGCTCTTCCCCGGGGGACGCCAATGAGCAGCCTGAACGACGAACAGTGGGAACGGTTTGAAGCCAGGGGTTATCTTCGCCTGGGCAGGGTTGCGGATACCGCCGCCATGGCGGCGCTCAAGCGGCGAATCGACGATATCATGCTGGGTACCGCACCCGTGGATTACAGTCGCACGATGATGCAGCTGGACGTCGTCGAAGGCCGTGAAGGTCCAGGACCCCAGACCAGGGGGCATAAGGGCGCCACCCTGAACTACCGGAAAATCCAGGATTTGGAATTCGATGAACTGTTCCTCGCTTACATGCGGAATCCGCTTTTCCGGAGCATCTGCGCCCGGGTATACGGCAGAGATGAACCGGTGGCCTGCTTCCGCGCCATGTTTATGAACAAACCCGCCGGAAAGGGTCACAACCTGACCTGGCACCAGGACCGCTGGACGGACCTCGACAGGGACCCGCTCGTTACCGTCTGGACGGCATTGGACCCTGCCACGGTTGAAAACGGCTGTGTCAGAATCATCCCCGGGTCTCACAAATGGGGCCTGGTCAATCCCGAAAGCCCGAGCGGGTTCCTGGACCCCGTGCAGATCGACGAATCGGTTCAGAAAGTTGAGCCCGTATACCTGGAACTCGATGAGGGCGAAGTCGTTCTTCTGCACAACTGGCTGTTACACAGTTCCGGCACAAATCACACGGACCTTCCCCGCAGGGCGTTCAGCGTCTGTTATATGCACGCGGCAACCAAGTCCGCGCGCGGAAACGAATTTTCGGTCATTTTCGGTGCGGGTGCATTGGCGCCAGGACCTGTGTAAGGCGAATCGACCGCAGCCTCGGGGTCCCACCGGATTTTCATTACACCCAGGTCCTCGAATCCGGAACATCCAGCCATGCGCCGCCACTCGCGATGGATGCCTGGCTGATCAGACCGGGTAACGTCATGTCCATGGCTGCGTGGATCCCGATCGGGCAGGGCGCCTTTCCCGTGATGGCGTTCACGAAATCCAGAACCTCGAAATAATCGCCTCCTCCATGACCCGCCTTCAGCGCGTCTTCGGACGGGTTGCGCCACATCTCCGGCATATATTCTTCTTCCAGTTCCGACAGTTCCTTCCAGGTATTCCCGTCTTCGCACAAGTCCCCGAGCCAGATCCGGTTCGCCTCCCCTTTGGCACGTGCAGACTCGTAACATCCCGTGGTGCCCTGAAGGGAGTAGTTCGCCATTGAGTGAGGGCGGTCCGACAGCATGTCGACACGTATTTTGATCAGCGCGCCCTTGACGGTCTTGCACAGCATCACGCAGGAATCCTGATTCTCATATCGATTCCCTCTGGGATCCCTGTAATGGTGTCCGCTGCCCTCGCAGCAGACCCGTGCCACGCGGTCGCCCGCCATCCATTGAAGAATCGGCCCCAGGCTGTGCGTGCCGTAGGTGACGCCGTCGATTCCCGTCTGCCACTTCCGGCGCCAGGTCGTTATCTCGTTCAATCCCTTCAATTCGTGTACATACTCGCCCTCCGCGTAATAGACGTCGCCGAACAGTCCGCGCCTCACCAGTTCTTTCACAAGCACGTTGGGTTTCATATACGTGAAATTTTCCGCCATCATGTAGATCGCTTCCGATGACGCGGCGGCGGCAACCAGGCTTTTGCACTCGTCCACTGAAACCGCGGCCGTGACCTCGCTCAGGACGTGGACGCCCGACTCCAGGGCCGCAATCGCCTGCGGCGCGTGGAATTGCATCGGCGTACCGATAACCACGGCATCCAGATCGGACTCTTCAAGCATCTCGTCGTAGTCTGTATAGGTTTCCGAGGCGCCCAGCTTCTCGGCCGCCGCGTCCAGCAGGTCCTCACGTATGTCACAGACGGCATGCAACCGGGCGGCGGGATGCGCGTCAAAAGCCGCACGAAAACCCCCGCCTCTGCCCGCGGCGCCCGCAACGCCGATATTCAGTCTGTTCAGAATTGACATGTCCTCTACCCTCGTCTGTTGGACGGCAACTGCTATCCGGACCGCTGGCAACTGCACGCGGCGCCCGGTGCGTCAGTCCCGCCCGTGTTGTTCGATCTCTCGCAGGGAAACGGGGATCCGAAAGCCGTCCTCTCTGAATACATCGCACGCGGCCGCCGATTTCAGGAAATCCAGAAACCGACGCGAATTCGCGACGTCCCGACCCTTCAGGACTGCGGCGGCGTAAACAATCACGTCATGCATGCCCGTTGGAAACACCGCCAGCGGTTCGACCCGGGCGCTCGAAACCGCGTCGGTCGCGTAGACGACGCCTGCCGCGCAGGCCCCCTGTTCCACGAATGCGAGCGCGGAACGCACGTTCTGGCAGACGGCCAGTCGGCCTTTCAGATCGGCCCACCATCCCAGGCGTATGAGCGCCTGCTTTGCGTATATTCCCGCGGGAACGAGTTCGGGGTCCGCCAGAGCCAGCGGTCCCTCAAACGCCGCGGCAAAGTCGAACCGCTTCTCCCATTCAATCTGGAACCCCTCTCCGAGGGGAACCACAACTGCCAGCGAGTTGCCGAGCAGGTCGGTTCTCGTGTCCGTGTGAATCAGTCCCTGTGACTCCAGATAATCCATCCATGCCGGATTCGCGGAGATAAATACGTCAGCGGGCGCCCCTCGCCCGATTTGCCTGGCCAGCGTGGAAGACGCCGCGAACGACATACTGACCTCAATATCGCTTTCCTCTTCAAAGATCCTTTCGATCTGCTTCATCGATCCGATCAGGCTGACTGCGGCATACACGCGAACGGTTTCGGCCTGAAGCCGGGTATTCGTCCAACCCAATAGGAACAGACACAGGAGGAATACAGTCATTTTCGATCTCACCTACGGCACGAATCACGATTGCGTCAATCACGTCTTATTTAACAAAAAACACCTTGTGTGCAAACCGTTTTTTCGATCCCGATACGCCCCGGGCCGGTCGTCCGGCATTGGCCCGGTCCACATCCCCGGAGACCGGAGGCACCGCCAGACCCGCTTGATAGCACACCGGAATTCATGTATACTAACGCCGATTTAGAAGTTGTTTAAAATCAACGGTGAGTCCCGACCGACGCTTTTGCAGCCGCGCGAAGACCGCTGCGGGTTTTAAGACAGCTTCTTAATATCACTGAAGGGTACGCAAGCCATGTCGACTGAACGCCACCACGGTCCGAACCACGAAGTTCTGGAAGCTCAATCCCGCGTCTGCACCGGACCACATCAGTCCCGGCCGCTGGGCCTGAAACCCGCCGATCCCCAGCCCGGCCGCATCCTGGAACTGATTCTGCGTTCCGTCAGGGGTGAATTACCCGATGCGAAGCGCGTATCGACCGTTCAGATGGGTGCGTTCTTCGCGGCCATGGCCTTGCGACGCCGATTCCCGTCCAAGACACGGTGGAGTTGCGCCGAAACCCGGGCATTTGAAAGGTACCGCTCGACGCTACGCAGAGATCTGCCGGCCGAAGTCCTTTTCGTGCTGGATCCGTCCCGGAAACTGGAAGCGCAGAACGAACGGGAAGCGGTTCTCATCTCGGCTCTCGGCGGGATCCTCTCAGGCGATCACCTGAGTTACGGCGAGACCAGACGGATGTGCGGCGTTATTCTCGAGGGTCGCGTGCGGGCTGCGCTCAAGGGCGCGGCGCTCATCGGCCAGCGGATGAACCGCGAAACGTACGACGAAGCGCGCGGATACCTGGACGCCGCGTTTGACCCGTCCAGCGTCGTGGAACTGAACGTTGGCTCGCTCACGCATTTCGGTGAACCGTACGACGGATCGAACAGATACTTCCGCCCGACCCTTTTCGTAGCGGCTGTCAGGGCCGCGCTCGGACGCCCGACGGTTCTTCACGGGGTAGACGGGATGCCGCCGAAATGGGGGGTCACCGACGAACAGATCCTCAAGGCGCTTGGGGCGAACGTCGATCTCACGCTGGAACAGGCGGGAGAGCTCATTGAAAATCCGCACGTGGGTTTCGCATACGTGAGCCAGCGGATTTTCTCGCCGGCCGCCTGCGCTGCCAGAGAACTCCGTGCGCATATCGGCAAACGACCGCCATGGGCGGCAACGGAGAAAGCCCAGCGGCTCTTTACCTGCCCAGGAGAGAACCACATGGTCATCGGATACTACCATCCGGGATACGAAGACATGTTTCTGCGACTTGCTGCGGATCGTGGTCTCAACTCGGCCCTTGTCGTTAAGGGAATGGAAGGCGGCAGTTCCTTCGGGCTGCGGCTCGGCAAACCCTCCGAAGGTGAACGGAAAGCCATTAACAATGTAAGAGGCTTCCGGACACGCGACGGACGAATTGAAAGATACGATCGCGACATCGACCCGAAGACCGCCGGATTCGGGTACGACAGTCAGCCCCGACCCGAAACCGTATGTGCAGACGCCTTTGCAAAAGCGGGCAGCTCAGCCCTTTCCGGACGGAGGGGCTGGATCTATGACCAGATCGTGCTGAACACGGCGATCAAGGACAATCTGCTCGGATTCGATGTCGATTCGTCCGCGGCTGTCGAACGCGTGAAGGACACGATCATCAGCGGTCGGGCTTTAGCGCACCTGAATGCATACGTCGAAGCATCCAGGGATGTCGCACATAACGCATAATGCAATCAATGGGGCTGAATCCCATATTTGCGAAGTTGTTCAACTTGCGGGCAGCGGACCGGAAATCGCGGTGACCGATGCCCGGCAAGGCCCTAACAGCCCGTTGAAAAAGCCCATCCGGGCTACGGCCGGCCCTTGCGGTCGAAATACGGCGTTGCGCGCCCTCGCCGAATCGCAGGATGGGACTCGGTTGCGCGCCTTGTCTTCGGCCACAATGGCAAGTGTTCTGTCCCGGAAATAGATCGCCGAAATTCGGACGCCGAGTCGCCCGGCTGGCAAGACGCCTGAGCAAGGTGACCTGCTCACGGTCACCGAGCGAAGGCAACGCCGCAAGACGGGATGAATCAGCGGATGAATGGTGACATATTTCCGGGACGGGACACCCTGCCTCGCCTGCAGAGCGACTTTGTCAACGGACTGCTAAGACCGCAGCCATAGATATTTCCATGGAACCGCCCAGTTTGGCTGCGAACGCACGGGGTCGGTTCCCATCGAAGGGAAACCATTCATGGATACGGATGTCATCGTCGTCGGCGCCGGCCACAACGGCCTGACTGCCGCTGCCTATCTGGCAAAAGCCGGTCTCGACGTCAGCGTGCATGAACGCCGTCCCTTTGTCGGCGGCGCCTCGATCACCGAAGAACTGTGGCCCGGATTTCACTTCTCAACCTGCGCCCACATGATCCACGGACTGCCCCCCAGAGTAATACGGGATCTCAATCTCTATGATCGCGGGATGAAAATGCTGCCGCGCGAAGGGTACATCCGCCTCCGCCCGGACGGCACCTACGACGGGCCGTCGGATCACGACTCTCCCAGGAATCGAACCCACCGGAGCCGCCTCACAAGCAGCGAACGCGCCGACTCCCGACGGTACGGTGAATTCAAGCGGACGCTCTCGGACATCGTCACCCCTTACAGGTTTCAGGCCCCCCCACCCCTGGAGGATGTCCGTTCCGCGATAGCCGGCACGCCGTCGGCCGGTGTGCTCGAAAGAGCCATCTCCACCCGTATCCTGGAACTTCAGGATGAATTCCTGTCCACGGATCACCTGAGGGATCTCCACGCCTCGGAAGGCGCCTCCGTCGGCCGGAATCCCCTGGGACTTCACTTTGCCTACAGTTCCATCAACCGCCCCGACACCGAAACCGGCGAAGCCCATCCTTATGGCTACGTCGAGGGCGGAATGGGCGCCGTCAGCGATGCGATCGCCGACGCGGCGCGGGAAGCCGGCGCGGCCATCCATCTCGACGCGGGCGTCGACGGATTCCTTGTGGAGAAAAACGCCGTTATCGGTGTGCGCCTGGCAAATGGAGAGGAAGTCCGCAGCCGGATCACGGTCTCCAACCTTGACCCCAAGCGTACATTCCTCAGTCTCATGCCGGCCGAGTCGGTCAACGGCAGGCTGCGCAGGCGGCTCGAGGGTCTGATCACCCACGTGAGCTGTTATAAGCTGCTCGCCGTTATCAGCGAAGCGCCGCAATGGAAGTTCTGGGACGGAGATCCTGAACAGCCCTACCGGGGTGCGATCACGCTCAACGCATCGAGGCCTGAGATCGAAGCGGCATGGGATGAACTGGAAGCCGGCCTGCCGGTGCGCAGACCCGTCGTCAGCTTTTCGATGCCTTCATTCGCGGATCCCACCCTCACCCGGCCCGGCTATCACACCGCCTCCGTGTGGATTTACCCGGCGCCCGCGCGGCTCCGGCAGGGCGCGTGGGACGACGTCCGGGACGAGATCGCCGAAGGCATCATCGACCAGATCACGGAATTTGCTCCCAATTTCAGGGCCTCCATCCAAAACTGCGTCTTCCGGACGCCGCGGGACATCGAGCGCGAGAACGGCCTTACGGACGGCTGCATCTGGCACGTGCAACACGCCGGCGAACATCTCTTCTGGAACCGGCCCCTTCCGGAACTCTCGCAATATCGAGCCCCGCACAGAGGTCTGTACCTTTGCGGTGCCGGACAGCATCCAGGGGGCGAAGTGAGCGGCATTCCAGGCCACAATGCCGCGCAGGAAATCCTCAAGGATCTGGCCTGATGCTCGAATCAGCCGGACCGAAACGTGGCCCGTTGTCCCCCTTCTCTCCGGCCGGGATCGGGACGTCCACCGCCTTGAAGCCGTTGAGCGCTATCTCAAGCAACACCCTCAAGCCGCCGTCATTTAGGTTGCCCCCCTATGCCCGGTGAACATTTCATCGCCTCTGAAGGGATCGCCAACGCGCGCCGTAACATCGAACGAATGTACTGGGCTGCCGCCGAGCGGGACGCTGCCGTCGATCATGCCCGGCGCTGGCTTGATCTGGACGATGACACCCTGTGGTCCCTCGTTACCGGGCAAACCACCGGTCGCAGCACCAACGCAAGCGTCACCAAAGGGTGTCCTCAATGCGGCGACGGCATCAATCGTTATGGGGGCGCTTTCAAAGTGGACGTTCTTCGCGACCCCTGGAAAATCATCTGCCCCAACTGCAGCGGCAGGTTCCCCGGCAACGACTTTGCCGCTTTTTACATGAGCGGCATCGGTCTCGACGGACTCTTTCATCCTCACAAAGCCGACCGCAGCCTGCTCTTCAATACACAACATCCAGACAAGAACGACCCCCTTTTCGCCTGGTGCGTGGACGACGGTACTGGCTGGACCGACGATACCGGAGAATCATTCAAACTCATTGGTGTCTATGGACACCATGGCATCTGGAACGAAATACGGGCCGCCTGCCAGGGGTTGAAGCGGGCGTACCTGCTCACGGGCAGCCCCGTGTATGCCCGCAAAGCCGGAATTCTGCTTGCCAGAATCGCCGACGTCTATCCCGATATGCACTGGTCCTATTGGGCTGGACTCGGATTCTTCAACTCGGACGGATTGAGCGGCCGGGGTCGTATCTACGGCCGAATCTGGGAACCGGGCCTGCTCATCGCCTTTACGGAATGTTATGATGCCGTCCGATCCGCGTGGCGAGATGGCGACCCACTCTTCACATTCCTCGCACGCAAACAGATCGTCCACGGTCTGTGTTCACAGAACAACGTGGAGGAACTATGCCGCCATATTGAAGATCGCATCATACGCGAGGGCATTGCCGCCATCCTCGCGGGCGACGTCGCCAGAAACGAACCCGGCGATCAGGTCACGATGGCTGTCCTCTCCGTCGCTCTGGATGCGGAAGATACCGACCAGTGGCTGGATTGGATCTTCAAGGCGGGCAAACTGCGCGGAGAAAAGCCGAGCGGCGGACACATCCCCAAACTCTTCGCGGGAGAAATCGACCGGGACGGTATCGGTTCCGAAGCCGCGCCATCCTACAGCCTGGGCTGGCTCCACAAATCCCAGGGTATGAACGATCTGGACCGTGTACTTAGATGCCGGCGCTCATACACCCGCCACAATGTACGGGGATATTTGCGGTACAAGCAGATGTTCCTGGGTCACATCCGCATGATCTGTCTGGGCAGATACATCCCAAATATTGGTGACACGGGCCAAACGGGTAAACCCAACCTTTGCGGTCTCACCGCCGAGCAATGTCTGGAGGGCCTGGAGCTGTTTGGCGATCCCATTTTCGCCAGGGTTGCACACCACCTCGTTGGTGGAGATCTGACACGGATTCACGGAAGCATCTTCAACGAGGATCCGGAAGCCATTCGGCGTCGCGTGACAGAGACCGTAGCGCAACACGGACCCTTCCGCCTCGTTTCTGACGTGATGACGGGGTATGGTCTGACACTTCTCAGAGACGGCGCGGATGACACCGAACGCACCCTGTGGCTCTACTACGGCCGCAACACCGGCCATGGGCATGCGGATCGATTGAATCTGGGCCTCTACGGCTTCGGATTGGACCTGATGCCGGATCTCGGCTATCCCGAACACGCGCGGGTATGGCCAAAACGCTCGGGCTGGACCAGCCATACCGTCTCCCACAACACGGTCCTTGTTGATCGAAGCAAACAGAAAGGCGGCTATTCCGGAAAGGTCGACTTCTGTGCGACGACCGAGGAAGCTCAGGTGGTTTCCGTTTCATCGACTGACGTCTACCCACAGTGCTCGGTCTACCGCCGTACCAGCGCGTTAGTGCGCATCTCCGATGCGGATTTCTATGTAGCAGACCTTTTCCAGGTCTCCGGCGGTTCTTCACACCACTTTCTCTTCCACGCAGCCGAAGGGATCGTCAGGACTGAGGGGCTTGAGTTCACGCCGCAGGATAGAGGCACCTACGCGGGTGAAGACGTCAGATTCGGAGAATTTTACGATGGAGAAGTACGTAACTACAGTGGCAGCGGCTTCCAGTACCTTTACGACGTAAAGCGTTGTGCGGCAGCGGCCGGAACGGTCTCCGTCGACTGGACTATTACGGATACGTGGCAGGTGCTCCCCGCATCATCCAGGCCCGGCGCGGCGACCGACATTCACCTGCGATGGAACTTGATAAACCCCCCTGGCGAGATTGCACTCTGTCACGGCGATCCACCTCGCAACAAACCCGGCAATCCCCGGCGTCTGACCTACGGAATTGTCGCCCATGAGGGTGAACAGCCCCTCGACTCCGGCTATTTGAGCATCATCGAGGCTTTCAAAAGAAACCGGAATATTGTGAAGATTGAAGAGGTCGACCTCCCTGGCGGACCCGCTCTCCGTGCTCTACGAGTCCGCTTGCAGGACGATAATATCCACACAGTCATTTTCGGCGACGGGTACAGCTCCATCGACATAGACGGGCGCATTCGCTTCAACGGCAGCTTCGGAATCTTTGCGGAATCGAAAAACGGCCCGCAATGGGCCGCGCTCGTTGGCGGGACGAACCTAGGTACCGAGACACACGGCATCCGGATGGCGGAAGCCGCCTGGACCGGCATCGTCTCCAACCACGAGCCCGGGGTCATCCACACAGACGAACCTCCACCCAACGGCCCCCTTTCAGGTGCTTACATCTCCATCCGGAACGAAAATGAACGCGATGCCTGCTATCGGATCCGAAGCGTCGAGCGCAAGAGCAACAAGACATTCATCCGAGTCGGCGATGATAATTTCATCCGCGGTATGGTGGACGACCTGGATTACTCAAAGGGATTCCGGTACGACTTTGAGCCAGGTGACTCGTTTAAGGTTCTCCATACCGGATTCGATCGCTGGGAAAAATGAACCAGAATCAAGAGCCTGTATTTGGCCTCAATTCGAAAAATGCAGCAGGCCGACACCGCGGCGAAAACTTCCGATATTTCCGAGCGTTGATCTATTATGTCTAAAGCTCTTCTCATTGTCGATCACGGCTCTACCCGGGACGAAGCCAATGTTATGCTGGAAGAGGTTGCGGCAATCGTGAGGCGGAAACGTGTGGGGCTTCTCGTGCACATCGCCCATATGGAACTCGCCCGACCCACCCTGGCAGAAGGTGTTGAGGCCTGTGTTCGCGACGGCGCAACCGAAGTGATCGTTCACCCGTACATGCTCTCGCCCGGCCGTCACGCCACTCACGACATTCCTGCCATGGTTGAACGCGCCGCGGCTCGTTTTCCAGGCGTCACATTCCGGGTCACCGGACCCCTGGGAATCCATGACAAGATTGGAGAGGTCGTTATCGAACGCGCGGGCCTCGCGTAAACCTCCCGCCGACTCACGTTTCTTCCATTCGACGGATCCCGCTCGATTTCACCGCACGACCAACACCAGGGAACTCAGATGCGTTTAACGCGACGTCCTATGCCGCGGGTCTGCCTGATCACCTATGCGCATACCACCGTCGACTTCTACATGACCCTGTTTCCACCGCTGCTGGCCCTTTTCAAGAACAGGTTCGGGCTTACGCTGGTGGAAGCTTCTCTCCTGCCGATGGTCGTCTCCCTCTTTGGCAATATCCCGCAACCGTTTATGGGCTACATCGGCGATCGTTCCAATCGCGTGCGTCTGGCAGCGCTCGGCGTTCTTGCGTGCGGCCTATGCGTTTCCTTTATCGGCATGCTGCCAACGGCAGCGGTGCTCGCCGGCTTTCTGATCCTGGCATCTCTCGGTTCGTCCCTTTTCCATCCGACGGCCGGCGGCCTGGTGACGACGTCAATGCCCGGACGGTCCAACTTTGCCATGGCGGTCTTCCTGACCGGCGGCCCTTTAGGCATGGCCATTGCACCGGTAACGGGGACACAGGTCATTTCGCGCTACGGGATGGAGTCTCTATGGATCGTTATCTTTCCCTGTCTTGTGGCCGCAACGGTCCTTTTTCAAATGGCCAGGACCGACATGCCGGCCGAGAGTACGAAAGCGCCGGTCCGCATCAACTTCGCGTTTCTTCGGACGTCGGCCATGCGTCCCCTCTGGATCCTGTATGCAATCGCCGTATTTCGATCTCTGGTACACGCGGCCTGCGTGAGCTTCATATCCATTCTCGGACACGAACGGATGTGGGATATCTCCAAAATTGGCTGGGTATTGTCCGCGTACCTGATCGCGGCCACGCTGGGCCGTCTGGCAGGCGGATATCTCGGCGACCGTGTCCCGCCTCGCAGGCTTCTGGGTTGGTCGTGCGCATTCTCGACCGTTTTCTATATTGTCTTTTGCTTTACCTCGGGGCCCGTCTCTCTGTTGTGTTTTCTTTTCGCCGGATTCGTCTTCGATCTCGGCGCCACCACCAATATTGTGCTGGCGCAGCGCATCCTGCCGCAACACGCCAGCACGGCCACGGGACTGGTGATGGGTTTTGCATGGGGGATTTCGGGCCTTATGCTTCCGGGCATCGGACTTCTCGCAGACAGTACATCCATGTCGTTTGCCCTGGCTTGCGTCTCCCTCATTTTACTTCCTTCCGCCGCACTCGTGGCCGCACTGCCGGGAGCCCCGGATCGGGGAAGCGCAGGAGCATTGCCCGATCGCCAATCGACATAAACGGAACCTCCGGCCGGATATCCCGTCCATAACGAAAGGCCCGGTGAAACCGGGCCCATTGGATTTGCAGGTTAACGAAGGAACATAGTCCGGGAGCCGGACCTTGAATCCAACCATCCGGATGCAGGCGAAATCAGCCATATTTCAAGTCTTGATATTGTTTCCCGCCCTCAGTTCGGCCACGGCTCAACCCGCGTACTCTCCGGGACAGATTCTTATCAGGTTCAGAACGGCGGCGGCCAAAACCGCTGTGGGAAGCCTGGAAAGCCTGCATCTGCGCTTTGCCGCCGGCACCCCCGAGCCCGTTTTTCAGCCACCCGCTGTCCCGGCCAAACGTGCCATGGGACTGGCGCAGGTGTACCGCCTTGAGATTGACCCCGGCGCAAGTCCCGTGGAAGCCGCGGCCGCCTACACGGAGCACCCGGACGTCGTTTACGCACAGCCCATCCACCTCTTCAACCACCACGACGCGCCCGACGACCCGCGACTGCCCGATCAGTACGGTCTGGATCAAATCAGGTGGCAGGCCCTGCGGGACGGCCTTCCGCCGGAAGAACAGCCTGTCGTCATCGCCATCATCGATTCGGGCGTGGACTATACCCACGAAGATCTGGCAGACAACATCTGGATCAACACCGTCGAAGCATCCGGTCGTCCCGGCGTTGACGACGACAACAACGGGTACATTGACGACGTTCGCGGGTGGGACTTCACCCACACCCCGACACTACCGGCAAAAGGCGACTATCTCTCGCGCGACAACGATCCCATGGACGAATCCAGCCATGGCACCCGTGTTGCAGGCATTGCCGCGGCTGTAACAGACAACGGCGTTGGCATCGCCGGCGTCGCGCCGGGCGCCGCACTGATGTCCCTTCGCGCCGGCGTGACGCTGCAATCCAACCTTACCTTTCTTGAAGAAGACGACCTTGCCGCCGCAATTCTCTATGCCGTGGAAAACGGCGCCCACATCATCAATATGAGTTGGGGTGGGCCGGAAAGCGCGTTCCTGATCCGCGACGTCGTGCGCTATGCCGCCGCGAGCGGCCTCATCCTGGTCAGTTCCGCAGGTAACAGCGGCGAATTCGGCCTTTCCTACCCGGCTGCCATGGACGAAACCATTGCCGTGGGAGCCACGGCGCCGCGCGACCGGATTGCCGCGTTCAGCAGCCTGGGGGTCCCGCTGGACCTGGTCGCGCCGGGCTCGGGTACGCTTACAACCACGCCGGGAAACCGCTATGTACACGCCTCCGGCACGTCCTTCGCGGCGCCCCACGTCGCGGGCCTCACGGCGCTTATTCTCTCCCGTCGTCCCGATCTCACCCCCGAGCAGGTCCGCTCGTTGCTCACGGCGTCCGTAGTCGATCTCGGTCCGGAGGGTTGGGACAGCAGCAGCGGTGCCGGTCGTATCGATGCGGCGAATTTGCTCGAAAAAACGACGGGATGGACAGATCCCCCCGTCGTGCAGATCGACCACCCCCGGATGGACGACGGCGCCAGGCGGAACGTAGACATCCTCGCCCGGGCCGATGGTCCCAACGTTGCCGGCTACGAACTGTTTTCCGGCAGGGGAGAAGATCCTCAATCCTGGAACCGGCTCTCCGGTGGACCGCCGGGATCGAACATCCGGCATTCCTGGACCCCGGGTACGCCGGCCGACACCACTGTCATCCTGCGGCTGCTGGTCAGGCTGACGGATGGCACGACACTTGAAGACCGGGTGCGAATCGGCATACTGCGGGCCTTGCCGGTTATATCCAGGGCGTCTTTCGCACCCATACTCATTGGAAACCGCCAGGCGTACCAGGCCGAATGGCACACCAGACGTCCAACACGCGGTGCCTTGCTCTTTCGCTCGTCTACGGCGACGCGAGAAGACACCCTGTTTTCGGACATCATCTACACCCGTCATCGCGTCACCCTGCCTCCAGACCTCGCACCCGGGCCCCTGGAATACCGGATCATGTCCAGGGATGCCGGGGGACAGGCCGTGTTTTCCGAACCATTGACGTTAAGGGTGGATCCGCTTCGTCTCTCCTCTCGTGGTTTCGTGGAGATCGACACCCTGCCCGACGGGTATCTTGCAAACGAGACCGCCGACTTCGACATGGACGGGCGGCCCGAACTCGTACTGATGCCCTACGCCAGCGGCCGTACCTACAATACAAACCTAATCCTGGAACGCAACGAGGATGGAAGCTTCACCACCATCTTCCGGACCAGCGAGTCGTTCTGGCCCTTGGCTCTGGGCGACGCGAACAACGACGGTAGCACCGATCTGCTCGGCACCCGTTTTCCGCGCCTCCTGCTCTTTGGGGGAAACCCCTTTCCCTCCGAAGTCCTTCTGAATCTGGATCAAGCCCGGGGCGGGGAAATCGCCGATGTCGACGGCGACGGTAGAAACGAGATCGTGACCCGATCCGCCGATATGCCTGGGATTCGTATTCTCAGGAGTACGCGTGAAGGTGCCTTCATTGGAGGCACCCCTCTTCCGAATCCGACCGAAGGCCGAAACCGGCCCGGTCCCCGGTTTGTCATCGCGGATCTGAACGGCAACGGGCGGAAGGAAATCCTCTCAGGCGACGACGACGGAGACCTCTGGATCTATGAGGCTCTGCCCGGAGGCGGTTTCGCGCAGACCTGGAAACTGGCGGGCAGTGACAGCACCAATACCCAATGGATCGGGGGCGCCGCCGATATCGACAATGACGGCGACGTGGAGTTCGTCGTCGCCCGCGCGGCGGAAGACCGGAACGACGCACTCAACGGCCGGTGGGACCTTGAAATCTACAGTGCGGACGGATTGTCCTCCTATGCACAGGAGTGGTCGATTCGAGTCTCGGGTGTAATCTCGACGGGAAACGGTATTGCGACGGGCGACGTGGACGGCAACGGTATCCCCGACCTGGCCGTCTGTCTGCGCCCGGACCTTTACCTCATCCGCGCCACCGGCCCGGATTCATACGAACCCGTCTGGCATGAAACCGTTTCATTGACTTACCGCCCGCTCATTGCGGATCTGGACAGGGATGGTTACGCGGAGCTGCTCTACAACAGGGACGGCGCCGTACGTCTGATGGAACGCACCGAGCCGGGCATAAGCAGGATTCTACAGATCGTTCATGCTTATCCGTTGGGACCGGAAAGCGTACGGCTGGCGTGGGCGCCCGTCGAAAGCGGCGCCATCTATCGCATTCTGCGCGGGGTCGACGGAAGTATGCCGGAAGCCATAGCGGACAAACTGACCACTAATTCGTACACGGACACTGGCCTGGCCGAAAACAGAGTGTATCGTTACGTTGTGATTGCCACTCTGCCCGGCGGCGACGAGATCAGCTCCGAAACACACGTCCTGCGCCCCAATCCGGCTCCGGAACTGGATCGCGTGGAAGTCATCCACGCGAACAGTCTCTCACTCGAGTTCAGTGAACCGATGTCAGCCGGAACGGCCAATCCGAACGGATATTCGGTCACCCCCGACCTGGGTCGCCCGACCTCGGTGACTCTTGACCGAACGAGCCAGCGCGCCCTGCTTTCGTTTTTCTTGCCGTTTGAAGCCGGTCGTGAGTACAGCCTTGCATGTTCCATGGCCGCTGACTCGTCAGGCGTACCCCTCGCTTCCGGATTCAGGAACGTCACGTTTACGTCCGGGCAGACCACCTTTCCTTCGGCGGGAATCGCCGATTTCGACGGAAGCGGCAGGGTTGACTTTACCGACTTTCTGATGTTTGCCAGCGCCTTCGGCTCCACCAATCCCCGATTCGACCTGGACGACGACGGCAACGTCGCATTCTCGGACTTCGTCCGGTTTGCTCTCCTGTTCGGCAAGGTGGTATAGGCTGCGGACCTCAGGTCTCGGCGCGTCGCTTCTTTATCCATTCGAATGCCCAGACAAGCGCGAACCCGCCGAATAGAACAGCCTTCACCCAGACCGCCTCCTCCCATATCCCTTCGCTCGCATATCTGATCAGGACGTGATACGAAATTGCGATCAGACCTGTAAAGACCAGCCATGCCGGTTGCCTGTAGAAGACCATAAAGGGTACCATCCAGATCGCATACCATGGGTGCAATGTCGGCGTAAGCAACAGGAAGGCGCCGACGAGGAAGAAACCTGCCTGAATCGGCGGCATCCTGTTGAACGTGACGAGAATTACCGCCATGGCAAACGCGACCGCAATGACCGTGCGTGCCCACTGCGGGTTACCCAGCACGTAACTGAGGATGTCAAAGGCCGGTGCATTGAAGCTCCAGTGTTCGGCATACGTGAGGAACCCTGTGAACAGTGCCTCTCCGGCTTCCAGGTAGGGCAGGTACCCGGCCGCTATCGTCACCGTGAAAATCAGCACAGACCATACGGCCTGTGGTCTGAAGCAAGCCGGCAAACGCCCTTCGGTCCTACGGGAAATCCTCCCGCAGATCCAGCGCAAGAAGACCGGAACCAGGCAGATGGCAAAGAACTTGCTCAAAAAGGAGAGTGCCAGCGCGGCGAAGGCCCTCGCGTAACCTCCAACCTGAAGATAGAGGAACGCAATAACCATGAAGGAAACACCCAGCGCATCGATGTGGCCGTTGCCCGCCACCTCCACCAGCAACAGGGGGTGCCAGAGGTATATAAGCAACTGTCCCGGATGCTGATCGTATAGCCGAATCAATCCCAGAAGAAACCACGCCGTCAACAGATCGAAAAGAGCGAGGCCGATCTTAATGGTCCAGATCGACGGATGAATGAGATAACACATGCGGAAGAACATCTGAGCCAAAGGGGGGTAGATGGTGGGTACTTCGGGATGGTTTACCTGGGAGAAGACCTCGTCGTCTTTGAGGTCGGCGAGCGCTTCGGAAGCAGGTGGATACACGTAGGGATTTATCCCCCAGGCCTGCACGCGTCCGTCCCACAGGTACCGGTAGGCGTCGTCCGATAGGCCGGGCGCGGAAAAAACCAGAATGACGCGGAACAGAAGGCCAAACAGCACCACAGTCTTCAGTGAAGCCCCTGTACAATGCCACACAGCCACCAGGTAGAAGACCATCCAGAGCCCGAACAGACCAAAAAAAAGCGGCATCCTGTACCGGGATTCACCCAGTGCCAATATGCCGACTGCACACACGCCGATCAGGATACCGGAAATCAAGAATCTGCTTTGCCGGGTGTCCTGTCCCAAAAATTCCTCACCATTCGACCGCCGATTCATCCCGTCTGGCTGAAACGTGGTCATTGAGCTTGTCGAAATGCCCGCGTTTCAATATCCGTCGATGGCCAATCGATATCCCTTCGCCGACCCCTTGACAGGCGTGCTCACTCCATGTCCGGTACCGAAATAGAGAACACTACCGGCGGAGCGAAACAACCCTGGCCCTGCGCCGCAAGACCTCATCCGGTACGAGATCGCGCATTGTATTTCGACTCTCCCGATCCATTGCCCAGTAGTCCTCAATCCGATAACGCCTGCCGTTCTCGTCAGTTACCGTGATCGACGGCGGTTCCGAACCGTCCAGCGCCTCGCGGTCCTGCGTTCGAAACTCGACTTCTCCCTCTTCCGTGACAACGGTCCATTCACCGCCCGTTCCGCGAGGCGACATCGCCAGGATTTCCCGAATCCGCGGAATAAAGTAAGTGTCCTTCAACGCGGCGACCAATATTTCCTGAGAATCGGCGTCCAGCGTGCCGGGATCTTCGATCAGACAGATCTCATGTCCGTCTTCTCCCATTAACCCGATGAAGCGGTCGGCGTTGCTTCTCGGGAATGCCCGGGCGACCCGGTTTACCTGATGCACAATGTCCCCTATGACGGCCTCTATGTGGTTTTCGCGCCGACGCAGCCGTATTTTCATCGGGCAATCATCCCAATGTGTCCGGTGAAACGCGCACATCTGAAGACGGCCGGCAGTGATCCCGCGTATCCCCATACCGGTCTTACCGCGTGCCTATAAAGGCAACCGGAAACGACCGTCTAACAGCCCGTTGAAAAAGTCCATCCGGGCTGCGGCCGGCCCTTGCGGTCGAAATACTGCGTTGCGCTCCCTCGCCGAATCGCAGGATGGGACTCGGTCGCGCGCCTTGTCTTCGGCCACAATGGCTCGGCCTCGCCTGCAGAGCGACTTTATCAACGGACTGCTAACGGGCGATGCGGCGGCCCGGGTCTCGCCGGAGGACGATCTCTCCGCGTTTAAAGACCCGAACCGTACCGGTAGACTCCGAAACCGCCACCGCGATCGCTTCGGTGTTCTTGGTTACCGCTGCCGCGGCGACATGCCGCGCACCCAACCCCTTGGGCAGGGTGAGACCCCTCACGTAGGAGGTGATATAGCGACAACCTGAGCGAATGACGCCATCCTCCTGGACGATGAAGGCGCCGTCCATCAGAGAAACCTCCTTCACACCTTCGCGGTTGTCGGGATCGCAGATGTTCCGCTCCCGTCTTGAATACCCGCGGAACGGATCATACGTCATCACGCGGGAATTCGCCAGCACGCGGTCGGAGTCGCCCAGCACGAAGAGGGTGCCTACCTGCTCCCCTTCCCGGCCTTCACGTCCGATGTCAAGGGCGATATCCAGCACCGACTTGACCACTTCGATTGGGAGATCGTCCGCAAGCAGAGCCAGGCTCTCCGGATCGAAGTCCTCAAACTCCCTGCGGGTATCCACGGTCATCAACGTGTCCACACCACCGTGTTCCATGACGCTTGAGAGGCAGATCAGCCGACTGCCCTTTTTGATGTGACCGGCCTCCATGCCCAGCATAATGCCCTGCCGCACCCGTTCCAGATGAGAAACATCGTCGAAATCAAGCCTTAACCGGCGGATCCCCATACTCTCGATACCCTGAAGAAAGCGATTGCGTCGGGTAACCAGCAGCACCGGACAGGAATCGTTCAGGGATTGAACAGCCGTCCTGGTCACACCGGAGTCCGCCACGAGCAAAACGAGATCAGCGCCAATCTCGCCGGAGAGACTGGCGGCTGTTTTCAACAATGCGTGTGCTCCCGACCGATCCTGTTTTGCCACGTTTGCTATCTCCGCGACCCAAATCGACGTTTTCTTCCGTACGAAACCGGTTCCTCGCGTTGCTTCTCAGACACGCCGCCATCCAGAACCGGCGCCGGTGTGTCTTCGACAGTGAGAAAATCGGGCGGAATTTCCCGTGAGAGGACCGTGGGGCCGCAGTCGAAGAACTGAATCCCGCCCCCGGCGGCCTTTCTCGCCTCAACCCGTATCACGGTCCCCGGCTCCCGCCGGTGTCCCGCAAGCCTTCGCGCGACGTCAGCGTCGAAAGAGAGATGTACGTATTGCCTGTTATCGGGCTTCAATCCCGATCTCAGAATGCCTTCCACTTCCGACACGCCTGCGCCCTTGTACAGGTGTTCGGGAGGTTCGATGGGTTCGGATCCCAGTTCCATGGCGAAACTATGTCCATAGCGCGCACGGATCCGCCCTTCGACAATCTCAAACCGTTTCTTGGTGGCCTTATATACCAATGCTTCTACGTCCTCGACTTCGATATCGGCATCCTGTTTCTTCAATGCGGATATCACCGCGTCGAAGTCCGCGAAGCCGTACCCGTCCACCTGGACGCCGAACTCTTCCGGCCGATGCCTGAGCATCAGTGAGAGCAGCTTGGATACCCTGACTGGAGATCGGTAACCTTCCATTTTCATTCCTCGGTTTGATAGATTCAAGGTTTGACCTTGATTCGTAAGTCTTCGGGGACGTTAACTCGAATATGTGCTTGTAAATAAAGGCGATTAGACGGCGGATTACCAGGATACACCAGGTCACCGGAAGTGAATGGAAAAATGTCCTTCTATACGTCGATATTGCCCCGTTTCGGAGGGTTTAATCGCGTCGCCGCGTTGCTGTTTATTTCGGTTTGAGGTTGATTTCAGTTCGTACACGGTTGCGGTCGCTGCGGTAACGGCCGGCGGCGTGCTGGCATGATCCGAATGGTCGAGTGTCAGGCGCTAGAATGGATCGTCGCGGAAAGTTTCGTACTCCTCAAACCTCAGATAATCACTCATGAACCGCAGATCCACGCTGCCTGTCGGACCGTTGCGCTGCTTGCCGATAATGATCTCGGCCTTGTCCGGTTGTGGATTTCCCTCTTCATCGGGTATACCGTACACCTCCGGCCGATAGAGAAACGCGACGACGTCAGCGTCCTGCTCGATGCTGCCGCTCTCGCGCAAATCGGAGAGCTGCGGCCGCCTGTCCGTCCGGGACTCGACCGCGCGCGACAACTGCGCACAGGCGACAACCGGCAGGTCCAGTTCCTTGGCCAGCGCTTTGAGCGATCGCGAAATACTCGCGATTTCCTGTTCCCGGTTGTCCGCTCGCGCTGAGGTTGTCATCAGCTGGAGGTAATCCACAACGATTATGCCGATGCCGTGCTCCAGTTTGGCGCGGCGGGCTTTGGCCCGCAGCTCCAGAACGGAGATGCCGGGTGTGTCGTCAATAAAAAACGGCGCCTGTGACAGCTTTCCGGTCCAGGTCGCCATCCGCTCCCACTCTTCGGTTGACAGCCTGCCGGTACGCAGCCGGTGCGAATTCACACGGGCTTCGGCGCAGAGCAAACGAATCGCGAGTTGCTGCATACTCATTTCCAGAGAGAAATAGAGAACCGGTGTTTTCTCTTCAACGGCTGCATTTCGCGCCATGCACAACGTCAGTGCAGTCTTCCCCATCGAGGGGCGTGAGGCAATGATGATCAGATCCGAAGTCTGCAGCCCGGCCGTTATCCTGTCTAGATCAGCATATCCTGTGGAAACGCCCGAAAGGGCGCCGGGCTGTTTCTGGACTTTTTCAATGAGTTCAAATGTCTCGTGCAGTTTGGACTGCAGCGACACGACACCCTGTCCGAGTTCGCCTTCAGCAATTCCGAACACCCGCTGCTCGGCCCGGTCGATTACCTCGTGGACCTCTTCCGCCTCGTCGTAACACTCCGCAATCGTTTGCGTGGACGCGTCGATCAACCTGCGGCGCTGGGCGCGCTCGAGCACGATTCTGGCATGGTATTCCGCGTTTGCGCCGGTCGCCATTTCGCCGCCCAGGCCGGCAACATAGGCATACCCGCCCACGTCTTCAAATTGCCCGCGGCGTTTCAATTCCTCCGCAACCGTCACCTCATCCACCGGCAGTCCCCGCTCGGTTAACGCGAGCAGGGCCGCATATACCCGGCGGTTTGCGGTATGGTAGAACGCCGTCTCGTCGCCAAGGACCTCGATCACCCGGCTGATAGCCGCGTTGTCAATGAACATCGCGCCGAGAACCGCCCGTTCGACCTCAAGCGCCTGAGGTTGCGGACGATCGACGGGAGTCTGTGTACTCGATGGTTGGGAAGCCATAAGATCACGCGATGAGTACGAGCTTGTCCAAACGAGGGGTCGGGAACGCGCGGTTGTTAGCCGGCGGCGTTATCGTAAACGCGCCTGAGCAACTGCAGATCCTCCCAGGCGGGACGTTTCCAATGCCGGTTTCGCAGGAGTGCGGCCGGATGATAGGTGGGGATCAGATGGATGCCGCGATACGAAAAGATCCGACCCCGGAGACTGCCCATCGGTTCACAGGTCTCCAACAGGGTCTGCGCGGCGAATAGACCGAGGGCGCAGATCGCAGCCGGTTGTATGTGCTCAATCTGCCGTTCGAGAAAGGGCTTGCACGTTTCTATTTCCTCCGGTCGCGGGTCCCGGTTACCCGGCGGCCTGCATTTGATAACGTTGGCAATATAGACCTCTTCACGCTTGAAACCGATGGCTTCGATCATGCGGGTGAGCAATGCGCCGGCTGCTCCGACGAACGGCAGCCCCGTCCTGTCTTCTTCCGCCCCTGGCGCCTCACCGACAAACATCAGTCCCGCATCCGGATTGCCGCTGCCGAAGACAACGCTGCGCCGCTGCTCGCATAGCCCGCACAGTCGGCAGTCACGGATCGATTCGTGAAAATCGGCAAGCTTCGCACCGGCGCCGGCGCGCCTGAACTCCGTCAGACCAAATTCCGCCTGCGCCTCAACAAATGTTCGCACGGCTTTCAGGGTCTCTATGGTCTCGGCGTCTGGGTCCAACGGTCTATCACCCAATCCAGAATCCGATCTGCAACCTCGAGTTTGGACATCTTTGGCAAGGGTTCTGCCTCATCCCCGTCGATCAGCGTGACCACATTGGTGTCCACGCCGAATCCGGCGCCCGATACGTTCAAATCGTTCATGACGATCAGATCCAGGTGCTTTTCAACGAGTTTCTTTCGCGCGTTTGGCAGGCCATTCTCCGTTTCCATCGCAAATCCGACCAAGATCCGGCCTTTCTTCCGGGCGCCCAGCCCTACCAGAAAGTCTTCGTTCGCAACGAGATCCAGCGTCAACCCGTTGGCGTTCTTTTTGATTTTCGCGTCGGCGACGACGCGAGGCCTGAAATCCAGCACGGCCGCCGTCATGACCAGGGCATGCGCCTCGTCAAATGCCGATTCGGTCGCCGCACGCATTTCGGAAACCGTTCTTACTCGAATGAGTTCCACACCAGCGGGTTGATCCAAATCGGCCGGGCCGCTCACAAGAACCACGTCCGCGCCGCGCTGCCTGGCGCGGCGGGCCACCGCGTACCCCATCTTTCCGGTGGATCGATTCGTGATAAAACGAACCGGGTCGATGTCTTCTTCCGTCCGCCCTCCAGTAACAAGGATCTTTCTACCCGAAAGATCTCCGAATGTCGCTGCCGAGGAGACTGCTTCGGCGACGATGCGCTCCGGGTCCGCAAGCCGCCCCATCCCGCTGCGGCCCGATGCAAGCGCACCTTCCTCGGGACCAATCAGGCGATATCCCATATCGGCAAGCCGCTGGAGATTGCGTTGCGACGCAGGATGACGGTACATTGCGGTCTCCATTGCCGGTGCAACCATCACCGGCGCTTCACTGGAAAGCAAGGTACACGTCAGCAGATCGTCCGCGAGGCCGTTTGCCATTTTGGCAATCACATTGGCCGTTGCAGGGGCAATCAGAATCAGTTCGGGCCATTCGCCCAACTTGACGTGAACAATATCCGGATCCCCCGCGTCAGGAAAAAGCCGGGTGTAGACAGGGTGGCCGGAGAGCGCCTCAAACGTCAGCGGCTGTATGAATTTCTGCGCAGCCGCGGTCATCGCCACCCGTACTTCGGCGCCTTCACGCTGCAGGCCACGAAGTACCTCAACCCCCTTGTAGGCGGCAATCCCACCGCTAATTCCCAGCAGGATCCTCATTTTCGACGGCATTGCCATCTTCCGCTTCCATTTCCTCATCGGTGTCGTACGCAACTTTTACTTTTCCCGTGGAGAGACGATCCAGCGATAGCGTCGTGGGTTTTTCCGCCTCTCCTGAAACGTCTCTCGCCATCCGGGCCTGGTTGATCCGGCGGGACTCTCTAGACGCGGCGCTGACCGCCTCATACGGGTTAATTTCGTCGCTGCTGATCTCTTCGAGAAAGAAAATCCGTGACATTTGGATCCAATCCTCCGTCTGTGTGGGGCAGGGTTGCCCGTGATCGCAATCGAGTCGTTTTACGTGCAACTGATTTGTACGATCTGATTGCCCGTCGCAAATACATTCTAAGGCACACTCCGGCGCCCGAATTCATCAATTAAGTCGGGCGTTCGCCATGGCCTGCGCCTTTCAACGCGAATCAGTTCCTGAACATCGGATATGGCGCGATCAAGCTCCCCATTGACGACGAGATAATCGAACTCCACGGCTTTAGCAAGTTCAGACCTCGCATTCTCCAGCCTGCGCTTTAAGACGCCACCCTCTTCGGTCTTACGCCCTCCCAGGCGCTCCTCAAGCACCTTGACCGATGGCGGCAGCACGAACACGCTGACGCATCGTTTCCTGAGCAAGCGCTTCCACACCGCCGCGCCCTGCACGTCTGCCACGAGCAGCACAACGCCGCCTTGTCCAAGCGCGTGCGCGATCGCCTCGAAGGTTGCGCCGTAAAGAAAGCCGTACACCTCCGCCCATTCGAAAAAACACCTCTGTTTCAGCCCCGCACGAAACGCATCTTCCGAGACGAAATGGTAGTCGACGCCGTCCACTTCGTTAAGGCGTTTGGCGCGTGTGGTGGTGGTCACACATACCCGCAACGCGTTGTCGCATTCCAGCAGTCCCTGGCGGATGGTTGTCTTTCCTGCGCCTGCAGGACCCGACAGTACCACGACGAACGACGCGGGATTGCTAACGAGGCGGTCTTGCAGGGCCTCAATTCCGAACGGTTTTTCCATCTGTGGAACCGATCACGCTGCTATTCTATATTCTGCACCTGCTCTCTGAGCTTCTCGATCTCTTCCTTGATCCCAACCACCAGATGCGCAATTCCGGTGTCGCCTGCTTTGGAGCCGATTGTGTTTGCCTCGCGGAGCATCTCCTGGAGAAGAAAATTCAGACGCCTGCCGACCGGCTCGTCGCGACCCAGCGTCTTCAGAAACTGTTCGTTGTGACTGTGGAAGCGGACCGTTTCCTCGGTAATGTCCATGCGCTCCGAGAGCAGGGCAATTTCCGTGAGGAGACGGTTCTGGTCGACACTCTCAGGGGCGATGAGTTCCCGGAGTTTCTCGTCGAGCCTCCTGCGGGTGGACGCGACCTGACCGGGTGCCAATTCCTGTATTTGCCCCACCAGATCCTCGAGTTGATGAACCCGCTGGACGAGATCCGCTGCCAGCTGTTTTCCCTCTGTCTCCCGCATCGAATGGCATTGAGCGACGGCCCGTTCACAGGCCGGCGCAACCACCTTCCAGACTGCTTCCAGATCCGGTGGGCTGGTTTCGATTTCGAATACACTCGGCATCAGCGCGACCTGCAGGGGATCGGGTGCATTTGAAGCGCCCAAACGAGTCTGCAACCGCGCAAGTCCGTCTCGATATCCCTCAAAGACACGTTCATTCAGAACCGGGATGCCCTGTCCAAGCGAGTCGCCGCTCACACTCACCGAGACACGAATGTGGCCCCGGGAGAAAACTGAAAGCACGAGCTCCTTGATCCGTTGTTCCAGGGGAGACAGGTGTCTGGGCAAATGGACGGATACCTCGCCGTAGCGCCCGTTGACAGACCGCAGTTCCACCGACGCCCGGTAGCCGTCTGTTTCGACTTCTCCCCTCCCGAAACCCGTCATGCTGACAACCATGCGTTCTCCTGGATATAGCAGCCCGGCGAAAAAGCCCATCCGGGCTGCGGCCGGCTCTCGTGGCCAAAGGCCTGCGTTGCGCATCCTCGCCGAATCGCTGGATGGGACTGGGTCGCGCGCCTTGTCTTCGGCCACGACGTCTCGCCCTCGCCTGCAGAGCGACAGTATCAACGGACTGCTACACAGCACAAATCGTGTAAAATTCTGAAACGGAAAAAGATAGCACATTCACCGCAGCTTGTCAACCCACAAGCCTCGGAAGCTGTTTTAAATTGACCGGTGAGTTCCCGAGCACGAGCGAAAAAGTGGCGGCTATGAGGCGCGAGGGGCGCGTAGTGCCGAGGCACGAGGGGCGCGCGGCTCCGACGGGAAAACCCGCCTATGAGAGGCGAGCAAGCGCAGCCTCGATCTCGTAAGACGAGTGGGTTTGACCAACGCCGCACGGCGCTTTTGCAGCCGTGCGAAGACCGCTGGGAATTTTAAGACAGCTCTTCAGTCCCTATGCCGGAAATTCGAATTGCCCCGTGATTGGCGCCGGCGTATATTCCCGGAACGCAACGGAATCATGTCAGTCAGCGCCGGCTTCATACACAGAAAGGAACTGAGATGCACGATAGATGCCGTTCTGCGGTGATTTACTCCTGCGCTTTATGCCTGTGTCTGAGCGGCGTCCTCGCGCCAGCGGCGTATCCGTCGGAAAAGGACCTGGTCAAGACCGAAGTCCATCAGGTCGGGCGGGATTCGGAAGATCAATACATCGTTTTTCTACGTAACAACGAGACCGCACGGCTTCTTCCTATCTGGATCGGTCCCTGCGAAGCGATGGCAATCTGGCGCAAACTGAAGAACGAGACGTTTCCTCGTCCGTTCACCCACGATTTATTCCACAACGTTCTGGAAGGGGCCGGCGTCCGCCTCCGATCCATTGTAATCGACGAACTTCGCCCACTGAAAGAAGGGGGGCTGGGGAGTACGTATTTCGCCGTACTTACCCTGCAGGGTCCGGATGGAACGACGTTCAAAATGGACGCGCGTCCGAGTGATTCAATGGCGTTGGCCGTTAGAATGGGCCTACCGGTACACGTGGTTCGTGGCATCATTGAAAGCCACGGCATTCCTGAAAGTGAGGCGCCTCCTAAACCGGCTGCCCCCAGAAAGACACCCAGGTACTATTAGCCTCCCGAAGGAATCGTCCTGCCACCGGCGGTCGAATGGCGAGCAGTTTACGCGACGGAACGCCATGTCCCGATGCTGCATCTTCAGGTATGTTTCATGACACAACGTCGAAATCGTGTACGTCCTCGCCTGCCTCGATCGATAGAATATCGAGCGCGGCGGACGCACCCTGACCGGCGGAAATAATCGCCTGCGTTTTCCGCAGCCGCGTACTCCATCCCACTACGTAGAGTCCGTCTACTGCCGTACGACCGTCCCTGTCGCATCCCAGCCCGTCCGGACCTCTCTCAAGACCGATACTCACGCCAAGCTTCACATTGGTTCCGGCCGCCAGAATCAGATAGTCACCGTTGTGGGTGGCCCCGCCCTCCGCGGTCAATGTAAAACCGGCTTGCGTCTTTTCGATACCGGCGACCTGCACGTCCTCAATTCGTGCACCCTGAGCCGCGACCTGATCCCGGGAAATGCGTTGAAACTCGCTCCCGGTCAATTCGGGAATACCCAGGTAATTGTAGAGCATGGCTTTATGCATGGGGGTTGTATTCTGCCCGAACACCACAACATCCATGCCGTTCTTGGCCAGGAACAGAGCCGCGCTCAGTCCACCGGGACCATCTCCTACCACCAATACCGATGCCATAACATCCTCCTGTTAGAAGTTGCTTAAAATTACCGGTGAGTTCCCGAGCGCGAGCGAAAAAGTTGCGGTTAAGAGGCACGAGGGGCGCGTAGTGCCGAGGCACGAGGGGCGCGCAGCGCCGACGGGAAAATCCGGCTATGAGAGGCGAGCAAGCGCAGTCTCGATCTCATAAGACGGGTGGATTTGACCAACGCCGACCGGCGCTTTTGCAGCCGTGCGAAGACCGCTGGGAATCTTAGGACAGCTTCTTGGGGCGTTTTAACCAACTTGTGTCTGCGATTGGCGCAATCGCGTCCCCTCACGATGGATTCCGCAGCAATGCATGCAGTTGGGTTTCTGATGTTACTGGTGCGGAACAGACCGAATTTCTGCACACGTACGCGGTTGGTCTTCCATTAATTGCCTTCTTGTCCGAAAGTAATGGAATGCGCCGCGCCAGATCTTCCCTCTTGTCCGGATCCGCGAGAACGATCACCCGGCTGGATGGCAGGCGTCCGTAAGCGGTCTTCAGGAGATCTTTCGTCGCTGAATCCTCCGGGTCGCCCACCAAAACGATCTCAATCGGACGCCTGGTGAAGGTGTCCAGACCGCAGAGCATCTGGCCGAAACCGGATGGCATCTCTCGGAGCATCGGTTCGAACAGCTTCAGGGTCTGCTCCGCCTTCTGCCACAGGTCCGGTCGGTCGAGAATCGTACCCAGACGCATCAGCGACATAACGGCCATCGAATTTCCGGATGGTATTGCGTTGTCGTACGGATTCTTTGAGCGTACGATCAGTTTTTCATTCGCCCGACCTGTGAAATAGAAACCGCCCTGCTCCGGATCCCAGAATTCGAGGAGCATCGTCTCTGTGAGTGCCTCCGCCGCATTCAGCCAGCGCGGATCGAAGGAGGCTTCGTAGAGGTCGAGCAGTCCGTTGCTGAAGAAGGCGTAATCGTCCTGGTAACCGGGGAACCGGGCCCTCCCGGTGTTGTAAGTGTGCAGCAGATGGCCGGATTCCGTCTGCATATTCCGGAGTATGAAATCGGCCGAGTTCTGCGCCGCTGCCAGATATTCCGATCGACCGAGAACCTGATACGCGCGAGCAAGAGCCGAGATCATGAGACCGTTCCAGCTCACCTGGATTTTATCGTCCCGCTCCGGCTTGATCCTGTTCTCGCGGACATCTGCCAATATCTTCCGTCCGCGCTGAATCACATCGTCCAGGCGCTCCGGGTCCACATCCAGGAAACGGGCCAATTCTGACACTTCAACCGGTATATTCAAGATGCTCTTACCGTGTTCAAAATTACCCTCCGGACGCACATCGTAGTACCGGCAAAACAACCGTCCTTCTTCCTGCCCCAGTAATGCGCACACCTCCTCCTGGTCCCAGACGAAAAACCTGCCCTCCTCCCCTTCGCTGTCCGCGTCCTGAGTGGAATAGAATCCGCCCTGCGGGTCGGTCATCTCGCGAATGACGTATGACAGTGTTTCCTGCACAATCTGCCGAAACAGTGGTTCTCCGGTGTGTTGAAAGGCTTCCAGATAGAGTACGGTCAACAGGGCATTGTCATAAAGCATCTTCTCGAAGTGGGGGACCAGCCAGCGATGGTCAACGGAGTACCGGTGAAATCCGCCGCCCAAATGATCGTATATCCCTCCCCGCGCCATCTTCCGCAGGGTTAGAAGTACCATATCCATTGCATTGCGATTTCCGGTTTTCTCGAATTCCCGCAGAAAGACCGACAGATTCATGGTGCCGGGAAACTTCGGCTGCGATCCGAATCCTCCATTCTCCCAGTCAAAATTACGGGCGATCTGCGAATGTCCTTCAGAAAACAAAGTTCCCGTCAACGCTCCATCCAGGTTTCGCAGGTCGGTCAGCCGTTTCAATCCGGCCATCAGGCGTTCGGCAGCCTCTCCCACTTTGCCCCTGTTGTCGCGGTAATGCGTTGCCACTGACCGGAGTACGTCCGGAAATCCGGGGCGGCCGTATCTGCTGTCGGGAGGGAAATAGGTGCCGCCGTAAAACGGTGTTCCGTCGGGTGTGAGAAACACGCTCATCGGCCATCCGCCGGCGCCGGTCATCATCTGTACCGCATTCATGTAAATCTCGTCCACATCCGGCCGTTCTTCGCGGTCTACCTTGACGTTCACGAAGAATTGGTTCATCACAGCTGCGATGGCTTCATTTTCAAACGATTCCCTCTCCATCACGTGACACCAGTGACAGGCCGAATATCCGATACTCAGAAAAATGGGACGGTCTGCTTTCTTCGCAAGTTCAAAGGCCTCGTCGCCCCACGGATACCAGTCCACCGGGTTATGTGCGTGTTGTAGCAGATAGGGACTGGTCTCGTTTAACAACCTGTTTGCAAATCGCTGTTTTTTCATTGAGATTTTCGAAAACCTGGTCTATGTTGTACTCATTGGAAACACAATAATGTTGTTGCCGGTCGTCCCGGCTTCATTTTCATCAGCGAGCTTGAATTCCACGCGCCCCACCGGTCGGACCAGGTAAATATCTCGCCTGTTGGACGTGTGCGCACAAATCGTCCACCCGGCAAGACCGCTTCGAGTATAAAGTTGCCCAGCGTACATGCCTCGTTCCGGGGAACCTGGATCTCGAGCCTGTTTTCCATACGCAGATGTTCAAGGCATTTCGCTGGCAAATCCATCCGGATCGGCGCATAGTCGTTCGCGGGAGGGAGGCTGCCGACCAGCACGCCATTGAGGAATACCTCTTTGTCCTGGCGCAGGGCATGCCATCCGCAGAACCGAAGGGAAGCACGCCGGATATGATTCAGGTCGTCGTAAATCAACCGGGCATCCGGCGGATGGTCCATCTTTTCGAATGCCGAGAGATCTCCCGGGCGTTGCCAGACGAGTCGTGTTTCCACACCTCGATTCAAGTGGTGCCATGACGCTTCGACCGAGGTCCGACCGACGTGAACGATAAACCATCCTGGTGCCGTATTTTCGAGGTAGCCTGGCCAACAGGTCAGCACGTCCTGGGGATACGGTATCAGGTCCTGTACCCGGTCCAGCGGCGTTGGCATCTCACTGGAAAGTCCGATGGACGCGCACATGCATTGCAGAACCGGGCGTCCATCCGTACGGTGAAGTAACACGTTCTGGTTGTGGGTATGCCCACAAAAAAAAGCGTCTACAGGATGCTCCTGCAGTATTTCCGGCAGATCGAGATGGAGGTCGATGTTGGTGAAAAAGGCCCTTGCCAGCGGCCAGACAGGATGATGTCCGAACAGAAACGTTCGATCAATCCCCGCGGCCTCCCGGTCATTCAATGCGAGTTCCAGCCATTCCCGTTGTGCGCCATTCCGTTTCCAGGCGGGGGTGTCGAGGAATATGAGCCGGCAGCCGGCGACGTCCAGAAAGAAAAACCGCTCCCGGGGTGTCCTGCCCAGCCAGCGGCCCAAATACGGAAGAACAACGCTGTCAAATGCCTCGACCCTGTCCCTGTTTCCGCACGCAAACAGAAGCGGAATCCCATATCCCTCGAAGAATTCCAGCCCTTCCTTGATCTCATCGACCGCGAGTTCGACGTCTTGATGGCCCTCCACCAGATCACCGGTGATTACCAGGAATTCAGGAGAAACTTCCTTTAGAGAGGCCATCATCGGCATCAGGACATATCGAACGCTCTCAAGATACTGGTCAATCTGCAAGGGACGAAAAGAACCGCCGGTGTCGCCCGTCGGTCGGCCAAATTTTGAATGCAGAAAATGCGTGTCACCCACCACGGCAAAGGTAAACGGTTTCTCGAGTCTTTGGCCGACCTCCTGGAGATTCATCACAAGACCTCAAACACCGCCGCCCGGCGGACCGCCACTCCGCCGGCCGCCGCCGCGTCCACGTTGAAACCCTCGCCGCATCCTCTCCAGATAGCCATCCAGAACTTCATCCTGTTTGTCGTCCAGCACCGCCTTGACCTTCTCGAACATTGAACTGCGAAGGCGGCCGAGCTTCTCCATGATTTGCTGCCGGTCGGCGCCGTTCCGCATTTCTTTCAGCAGTTCGGCCCGGCTTCCATGAATCTCCATTAGAGCTTTTCTGATCTTAATCAGTTGGTCGTCCTTCAACGCTATCTTTTCGTCGAAAGCCAGAAAGCTCAACGTCTGCTCCAGGGGCAACATCATTCGCATCCGGGCCGCGCCCCCGCGCCGTCCCCGTTCCCGTCCGCCCCTGCGATCGGGCTGTGCCGCTGCATCCATGGTAAGCGCCAATACGACAAAGGCAATCAGCGAAAGTCCCGTAATTCTTTCGCCCCGCTTCATTGAAACCTCCCTGTGGTTGAAATCCGGTCCAGGCGGATGAAATTCGGCCCGGATCAGGCGTCTTGGGTGTTCCTTAGACAGCCGGGATCCGGGCGGCGTTCCGTCATACAACACAGGCTTCCAGGCTGGCAGCCCGTTGAAAGAGCCCATCCGGGCTGCGGCCGGCCCTTGCGGTCGAAATACTGCATTGCGCGGCCTCGCCTACAGAGCGACTTTATCAAAGGACTGCCAGTGTTCTGTCCCGGAAATAGGTTGCCTAAATTCAGCTGTCGAGTCGCCCGGCTCGCAAGGCGCCTCCGACCTGCGGAAGGTCGGCGAGGGAAGGCAACGCCGCGAGACGGGATGAATCGGCGGCTGAATGGTTAGATATTTTTGGGACAGAACACTAGAATACGACCTGGGAGACGGCCTTTGAAATCAGCACAACGGAAACCGAAGTCATCCCGATGAGCCCCATGCCACAGTAATATCCTGCCAGCAGAATGGGTGCGTACGCCCGCCACTTGGATTCGCCGAAACGCCTGGCGAAATAGAAACGTCCAAGCAGTGCGCCGGCAAACTGCAGGATCACGAAATGCGGCCATGTTGCAAGCGAGCCCACGAAGCCGAAAAAGAACAGCGTAGGCGCTTTCAGCGCGGCCAGAATGAGATACATGAGGCCGCCAACGGCGAATCCGGCGCCGATGAGTTCCGGTTTGATAATATCTTTGAGGAGTTCGACGCCGACGGTCCCTTGCCCTTCGAGGTCCGGCATTGTCGACTTTAGCCACATCGTGGTCATTGTGGCGTCGTATGGCCAGAATGTCTGCACATAGTAATAGCTGGATGAGGGAATGGGTCCAAGTCGCCAGATGAATTCCCAGAAGATGAAGCTGAAGATGAAAATGACCACCATGGTCACCGCGGTCAATTTCACGTAACTGACAAATTTCGTTTTCGTGAGTTCCATCTGTTTGTAGGTAGGCACGGCCAGGCCGTGGTCGTGCAGCGGAAGGGGGGCGAACCAGACCGCGACGCCCTTGTATCCGGAAAGAAGTATTCCCGCTTCCCGTAAATAGGGGATACTCGCCCCGTACGGGCTTCCCGTCAGGCCGATCATGCGCGCGCCGATATAAGAAGAAATCGGCGTGTAAATGAGTCCGAAGAACACGACCCAGCCCCAGTGGAACTCGGGAACCAGCATCTGGCACATCACGATAAAGCCCAATGTGGCGGCGCCCCAGAACAGAATAGGGTAAATCATCTTCATATCCGACCGGCCCTTCGGAAGGTCCTCGAGGTCGATACCGGACGTATGATGCCCCGTTTGCTGCTTCTGACGGCGCTGTTCCATAAGCACCCGAAACACCTGGTAGAATCCAGTGAACGCGATGACGAACGAAGTGCCGATCCCAAAGCTGAGCCAGAAGTCGAACTGGTTGGAGATCGAAGTCGGGATCGCCGTCATGCCCGCGGACCAGCGGTCCAGGATTTCCCATCTGTACAGAAACGGATTGACAACCAGGTTTCCAAGGACGGCGCCGGCGAACGACCCGATAACCACCCAGAACGGCAAAACGAACCCGACGATCAGGTGGCCCAGGTCGGTTGCTATTCCAAACAGCGCAGCGGGCAGGATGGTCTTGATCTGTTCCGTGAAATCGATCCAGGGAATGGGAAGGATCTGGACCGTATCGGTCAGGAATATGCTGGACAGTGTCGGGACCACGACATACAGAAGGCCCCAGACCAATCCGATACACGCTCCTGTACTGAATACCCGCCATCTCCAGCCTTCCTGTTTGGCCGACGTTTCGGCGAGCGCGGTGGCCCCGCGGGCCTGGACTGGAGCCAGCGGAAACGGCAACCGTTCGATGTCGCTCGTAATGCGAAACATCACGTACCCAAGCGACAGTCTCGCGGTATTGCTTAACAGTGTCAATGCGACGAGGATGCCGATCGGCTTCAACCACGCGGCGTGCAGGAACGTACGTTCCGCGTAAATCTCCGGATGTTCGCTGATCCGGGGAACCACCCAGTCCGGTATGAAATCCGCAAGCCCTCTGGCGGCCGGGGACTGGATCAGGTATTGATCCCAGATCAATCCGCCGAACGGCCCTCCATACACCAGTGCCGCGCTGCCCAACCGGACGCCCACGCCCAGCAATCCGCCGGCAACCCAGTAGATGACCAGGACCTCCTGCGTCTTCAGCCTCACGAAGGACCTTTTGGCGATTTCCAGGAAGAGGATGATGGTCACCCATTCGGACGCACCCGCCATGTTCTGTCCGGTAACCAGGCCAAGATAGATTGCACCGGGCAGCATCACCAGGCCCACAAAAAGCGTCGCCCACAGGGTCTTCATATTGAAGCCATCTTCGAACGGCGCATCGACCGGCATGATGTTTTCGTACTGTTCCTGCTCTTCTCTAGGGTCTTTGGGTTCGATTGCCAAAACCACCCCTCCTCGTTGGGAGCAGAGAGTCGAGGGTCAACCCGCCGGTTGCCCGCGATCCGGAGCGTATACTTCCTATACTGCCGCTTCTTCTACCGTGTCTGACAGAATGCGGTTGCCCTCGTCCGCGTACTGGTGCTTCAGTTCGGGTGGAATGGTGCGCCAGACCAGGAATCGCTTCCGGAGGACGTTCAGGAAACCCCTGTTGATGCGTTTCCACGAGGCCACGTCACCGCTGAGCCGGTTGATGACGACCTCAATCTTGTAAATATTGTGTTCTCTCGTTGGAATGGCCAGCAGCGCCACCTCCTGGCTGATGCCCAGGTCGTATGGCGCAAGCCAGCACGTGAGGTTGATCTCATATTGTGGCTCACCCTGCATGTCCTGCGAAGTGAAACGGACGTAATCGGCCACAAAGTCGCCTACGGAACCCTCGCCGTATGACTCGAAGACGCGTGTCAGATACGTGTACATTCCCAATACTTCCGCGCCGCCAACGGTAAACGGAAAATCGAATACCCATCTGTCGCCCTCGGGCTCCGGAAACTCCCACTTTCGGGTCACATCAGGCACGGCCATATCCGCGGCTTTTTTGGCAGGGTACAGTGTAGAGAGGAATACCGTAGCCATGACAATTAATGTGGACGAAATGGCTGACAACGAAGAATAGTTCAATTCGAGGCTGAGCAGTTGTCCCTGCGCCTGCGCCTGGGTAAACAGCACGAGAACAAGCACTTGTCCAATCAGATATCCGAACACGGCGCCCACCGTGGCGAATACGGTCGCTTCCGCCAGAAACAGCGCCGCAATGTGATTGGGCGCCAGCCCGACCGCCGAGTAAATCCCGATCTCGTTGAACCGTTCGTACACCGCGCCCATCATCGTATTCAGCACGATCAATGCGGCAATCAGAATCGGAATGAAGAGCGTGCCCAATCCCGATAGAGACGTTGAACCGATGGAACTGTACACCGTGACCTTGTTTTCGTGGCCCACAAACATAGTCAAAGAAACCCGTGTCATGAATTCCTCGACATCAGGCAGGAAGTTCGACCTGGGATTGCCCTGGGCGTCCACGAAGTTCGCTAATGCGACGGAATTCAGAGTGCCTCCGATATTGCGGACGTAATCATAAGGCAATATCATCACGTTGGTCGACTCCAGATGCGTAAACGTCTCGATCGGAGCCGCAGCGACGACTCGCGGGTCCTGGTCCTGAGCGTCCGCCAGGTCGTCCTTCTCCTTTACCGTATCCACCGGCGTCAGCTTCTCGTCGTCCATGTCCTTGTATTTGTTGAATCCCTCGGAATCCATGATTCCAATCACGGTGAAGACGCCGCCCAGCATCTCGATTTTCGCACTCCCGGCGTCTTCAGGGAAGATTCCCACCAGTTCCGCGAGATCGTTCGGGAGAATACACACATTCGTCTCTCCGGGGACAAACCATCTTCCGCTGATCAGGTATCGGTCGACGCCGGTGATTTCAGGTTCTTCCGCGGTAAGCCCCAGCAAGCCGTTTACGAAGCTGTCCTTTCCGGTGGTGATGCCCACGTCGAAATCGACATAGGTATCTCTTGAGCCCAGGTAGGAAGTCTGATCCGTGATCCGCGAGAAATTGACGTACGCCCGTTCCCCGCGAACCTGCGAAAGATACCACGCACGGGGAACAATGGTCGCACGGCCCTTGAAAGCGCTGGTCAGGTACTGAAGTACGGATTCCTGCAATCCCCTCCAGGATCGATCCCGTACCAGGCCGCCAGGGTACGGCGGCTGGTTGTCCCTCGGCAGGCGATAGAATTTGATGGAAGTCTGCACCGATGTAAACGACAGGGCGGTGAACGTAAGCAACGTCAGGGTGATCGCCGTCAGCCCGGTACGGAGGGGTCGTTTTCGCAGATTGGAAATGCCCAGAATGATGGAAGCGGCAGTCGCGCTCAACCGACCCACATCCGCCTCGTACGTGCCCGCCGAGGCCTGTTTCATCTTCCTGACTTCCTCGCCGAATTTGGAAACGACAATGAACATTGCAATGCCGCCCAGGGCCATGATTACAAATGCCAGGAAGATGATGTAGGGCGTGCTGCTCAGCTTGAAGGCCGGATGCACGTATCGGAGGATAATGAAAAACAGCACGAAGATTCCTGCAAAGCCGACCAGACGGCGGGTGATATCCGGGAATCCGAAAAGCAGCCGTTCGCAGAAGAAGGAGAACGGAAGCAGGAGAATGAAATAAAAGATGATCCCGCGCACCGTGTCGTTTGCGGTTGACATGACCTCGGGGTATCCCCGTGCTTCCAGGCCCCACGCCTCTCTGGACGCGGCAATAAATCCTTCGTAGTCGTGGCTGGCCAGATTCTCGCGCGCCTTCTTCAGCGCGTCGGCCGCATGCGTGTGCAACTTCTCCAGCCGTGCGTTGGTAATTCCGTACTGGGCAAGCTGCTTCATCCTGATATCGTCGACCACCCACATATCCTTGGCGGCCTTGTAGGAAGGATACAGGATTATGCCAGGCGGATATCCTGCGCCCCGGGACCGCTCCAGCAACTCATCGTCCACATCCCACTTGTCCACGGGTTGTTCCAGCAACTCCTCAGGTGCGTTGGTCAGCAGGTATTTCACGCCAAAAAGGCCTGTACTCATCAGAATCTTGATGGGGTCGGGACGGTCGGTAGTGGGGTTCATGGCCGTAAACGCCACCGCTGCCCGTGTGACATCGCCTTCCTTGATACTCTGATTTTCAATGTAATAATAGCCGTATTCCATCGGCTGGGAATCGCCCGCATTCAACACGGTCATGAAATCGAGCGCGGAAAGGTAACTGGAATCGATGATTTCAAACACGCTGAGAGACCGGCACTTGAAAAGGACCGCCAGCATCTCGTTTTCCCACCATCCATAGCCCTGCCTTGTCGGGAACTTTTCCTCCCCTTCCGTGCCCAGGTCCGGCGCCGAGGTGATTCTGCCGCGATCGTCGATTTCGTATGCCAGTATCTGATTTGTAAACCGGTTACGCATGATGTCGAAGCGGAACCGCCCTGTGGCTTCGACTTCCGCCTTGGTTCCGAACATAGGCCCCGTGGAGCGATCACTGATGTACCTGGGGCCCTGGGTGGTCTTATCCACAATCAATGTTCGGACCCCGCCGCAGCTCGCAACCGGACCGGGCTGCTGGTAGGTGACGATCGCCCCCGGTACCGGTACGCGCGGAATCGCGAAATCGGCATCCCGTTCGAACCAGAGAATTCGCCCCTTCATGCTGTGACCAAGGTCCTGAAGCTTGAGTTTGGACACCCGGAAGAATTCGGGATCTTCCAACGCCTTCAGCAGCATGCCTGTTGCTGTACGTGTCTGGTGGGCCAGGTTGGAGAAGTTGACGAATTCCACCTGGTCGGCGGGCGTATCCACCTTTTCGCGGGTTGTGGAAGGGCTGGCCAGCGTAATTCCTTCCTTGCCGACGAATTTGACCGCTTCACTGTCGAATCCCAGACGGATGGGCATGTAGTTCTTCCAGGTTCGCTTCGGCGGCGCGACGGCGTCGACGTGGCGCTCCTCGCCGGGATAGACTTTGGCAAGGTATTTGTTGAACTTCTTGGCATAGGGTGCAAGCAGGTTGTTTTCGTAGTTGTTCGTTGACCAGTTCGGGTTGATGAACGTACCGTGGGAGAAACTGGCGATCTGGTCCGTTTCACTCGACAGGTCGAACCCGACGTAGAGACGGAAGTCGATCTTCTGTCCGTCCGGAATTTTCTCCCGGAAGTGGTCGCTTTCCCTGGAATGCCTGAACAGAAAATCATTGATGCCGGCCAACCCCTGGAAATGTGCGCCCGTTACCAGGAATTTTACCGTATACCTCGGCAGCTGCGGCAGTCGGGAGGAAGCGCCCAGCCAGGATTGGTCTTTCAACGCAGCCGCGACTTCCAGAAGGGCAGCCAGCCCTGTGGCGTTCTCCGCGCCCGGGGCCAGTGCAGGCACGACGGAAATGGCGTCGTAAAATGAACTCAGGACGACCATCTCGTCCTTCCACTTCCGTTCTTCACGCTCAGTAACGTATTCATCGGAGCCGGGCAGTGTGGCGTAGATGTTCCACGTGGGGACCTTTTCCCAGTCCATCCTCGACGTGACGTTCACGAGCGCGGTGCCGGACTCCGCAAGTGAAACAAGACGGACCGCGTCGTCTCTTTTCACCCAGAACCTCGGCACGTCCACCGGCACCTGGAGGATTTTCTCCAGTGCCTGTCCTCTGCTCACGCCGCCGTTATCGTAGAAGATGACAGCCTGCGCACCCAGCATGCGGGGATTGAGGTAGTTCTGTCCGCAATCGAACTGCATCAATGCAATGCTGTTTTTCACAGGTTTCGAATTCAACGCTTTGAAGGAGCCGTCTCCCGCGTCGATCAGTGCGCCGGTAACGCCTTGTTCCGGCAGGGAAGGTGTCTGTACATGATTGGGCCAGAGTCCGTAAAGCCGGATCTTCACACCGGAGTCCAGGATCTCCAGTTTCGCGCCCTTGTCGATAGGTACCGTAACGTGGTGTTCCTCGACCGTTATGTCGTCCAGGCCCAGCGCCTGGAAACGGCTCTTGACGTATTCAAATGCCTTCCTGTGCCCCGGATACCCCGGCACGCGAGATCCCAATCCAGTGAGAGCAGATACAGTTTCCTGAAGACGCTCCTCTGAGATCTGATCGGCGAAATCCTGAATGCTTTCGTCTCTATGGGAGGGTTTTTCCTCGCGCAACTGCGGAACACTTGGCTTGATATTGAACACACGAACAAAAAAGTCGGTTACCTGTCCCGGGTTGAACACGGTAACCGACGAAAGCATAAAGATTGCGATCAGCCAGAGAATCACGCCGCCTAGTTTGCGCAGCATTTTCAACTCCTGAATCTTGAGAGAAGCTGTTTTAAAATTACCGGTGAGTTCCCGAGCGTGAGCGAAAAAGTGGCGGTCAAGGCGGGAAAATCCGACCATATTTGTCTATACGGGTGGATTTGACCAACGCTGACCGGCGCTTTTGCAGCCGCGCGAAGACCGCTGGGAATTTTAAGACAGCTTCAGGGTAACGAGGACTACGTTTCGGGCGTCTTGACTCTATCGACGAACCATGGCAAAAAGCCCGATAGCGGGCCTGGCGGGGATTGAATCGCGTTCAGGCACATCGGCGCGTTCTCAGCATGAAACACGTTGCGGATGGTCGTCGAAATCATCCGCCGGTGACCGATGGTTCTCTTCGAAATACCGGCCGTTCCGGGCAAATCACAAAATTTGGATATAATAAATATGAAAACTGTTGTCAAGGCATTTTCGGTTGCTCTAATCATCTGATTTTTCTGGTTTTCGCGCCTCCCGTCAATCGCATCCGAATTACGCAAACAAGAAAAACCCTTGCGCCGGAACACGCTTTTTTTATATTGGTGATCCGCTGATACGGCAAGCTGTACGGGTTCATCGATCTTACCCTCTCCCGAAAGGAGATGTGCCTTATGGCCCGGTGCGCTCCCCGCCTGATCTCAATTCCGGCTGCCGCGCTTTGTCTTTCTTTCTGCGGCGGTCCCGAGAAGAAAATCGAGGAAAAGCTCGCCGCGAACGTACTCTTTTTCGCCAACTTTGACGACAGATCCCGTTTCGAGGCATTTACGAAGAAAAAGGGCACGGTCGCTGCAATGGAAACGAGCAGCCCTCCCAGGCATGAGTTTACCGGTGGCAAAGAGGACGGTTTCGTTTCATTCGCGAACGGTGCAACCTATCTGAGTTATCAGGCTAAAGGCAACTTTCCCTACGACGCCGGCAGTTCCTGGTCCGGCGGGGTCTCTTTCTGGCTGAGCGTAGATCCAAACAACGATTTCAAGGAGAAATTTCCCGAGCCCTTTTCCGTCGGAAAGAAGTGGGACGACGCGGTCATTTTCGTAGACTTCGACAAGAACCGGAAGGATCGTCCTCCGAGCGCACTCCGTTTCGGCTGTTATCCCGACAAGACGCAAAACGTCGGGGAAGAACTGGTAAGGCAGTGGACGATCAGGTACGACAGGCTCAACTGGAAGTCCGACCAATGGCACCACGTTGTGGTCACCTGGTCCAATATCAACAGTGGAAACTCCGATGCCGAATACGCACTCTTCGTCGACGGCGAGGAAATCGGTCGGAAGAAGAATATCCGACGCAACATTTCCTGGAACATGGATGAATTGGCCATCCGGTTCAACAATTACGCCTATTCCGGCAAAATTGACGAAATCGCCATATTCAATACCATGCTGGACCCTGCCGACGTCATCTATCTCTACAAGCCCAAACGACCTTTGAATATCCTTCTGAAAAAAGACAGATAGGTGCACGTCGGCGATTCCGTTCCGCCCAAAACCAGAATGCGGTTCCTGCAGCCGCGATGTTCGGTCCGAAAGTGCAGGATTCCCCTACTGGTGCCGTCAGTTCACACCCCTTCGACATCCGGAATGCGGGCATTCGCCGGTTTATCTGAATGTCTACCCCGCCGCGGCTGACGCGATTCGACATCATTCGTTAATTGCTTTCTTGCTGAATGGCATTTTGGCTCGCAAGCCATCGCAGGAAAAGAGGGGCGATAGAGACGATGCTATCACCCCCTTTTCGTGGCCGCCGGGTCCACACCTGTCACCGGCGTTGCAAACGGGTCGCAGGTCGGAATTGTCGTTGAAGTCCGGATGCGGCGGATCAGGTCCAACAGTCCGTTGAAAGAATCGCTCTTCAGACGAGGGGGTGCAGCGCAGTATTTCGATCGCAGGGGCCGGCCGTTGCCCGGAGGGGCTTTTTCAACGGGCCGCCAGGCGATATCCTGCGTTTGACTGTTGTCTACCGAGGCGCATGTGTCTAACACTCTGATCTTCGTTATTCTCATTGGCATCGGATGGTTCGGAAGCCCGACCCATGGCGCAGAGGTCGGAGGCAATGATGCTGAACTGGCTCATTTCCGGCGCCTGATCAATGTGCGGCCCAAGGACATCCAGGCGAATATGCATTACCAGGATTTGATGATAAAGGCGGACCGTCGACGGGAGGTGCTTTCCGAATACCTGAGACGCCTGCAGGCCAGACCCGGGTCGGCCGTGGGCCTTTACCTGTACGGGCGCCTGCTGACACGGCCCGATGAACGACTTGAATACCTGAAACGGTCGACAAGAGCCAATCCCCGAATCTTTCATGCACGTGTCGATCTGGGCAGAACATACTATCACAAAGGGAATTATGACTCGGCCCTGGCGCAATATAGAGCCGCGCTGGAACTCAAACCCGGGTCGGCTTTCGTGCGAAATCTGATGGGGCTGGCCTATTACCATAAAGGATACGCCGATCAGGCAGTTGCGGAGTACAGACGTGCGGTCAAACTCAACGACAAATTTACGGACGCGTATCTCAATCTGGGCCTTACATATATATATACGGGACGGGCGGACAAAGCCATTGAAATCTATGAAAAGGCGCTTCAGTTTCAGTCCGACACCGCGGAACGCCGCTACATCTACAGAAATCTGGGAATGGCATACGCACAGGAAGGGAAACTCGGGAAGGCACGGGCCGCCTATCTGATGGCATTGGAGATCGACCCGCAATACGGTGAGGCCTACGTAAGTCTAGGCAACCTGGCGTTTAATCGGGGGGATTATGAAACGGCCGCCGACACCTATCGAAAGGCGACGGCTGCCGGGGCGGATGATGCTTCAGTCTATCTGAAACTGGGGGTGTCGTACTTCAACATTCGCAATTATGAAAATTCTATTGCGCATCTTCGGAACGCGGTCGAGGCCGATTCGCTTCAGACAGACGCTTACTTTTACCTGGGGCTGGCCTGCTATCGAGACGGTCGCCACGAAGAAGCCCGGGAAGCGCTCGAAGCCTACGTGCGTAAGGAAAAACGCACTTCGAAGAATTCCGTCGTATTCGACGCCAAGCAACTACTGGATGACCTCAATCGTCTTCGAATAAGGTCATCCATTCCGGGTGCCAAGAAGAAGGAATAGGAATCCATTGGCGAACAGCCCACTGACGAGACCGATCCTCAGTGTGTCGCTGAATTTCTCAAGTTCTCCGAAAAACCCAACGATCAGCATCGACAGAACCAGAGGCGTCACCGGCGTCCAACGTTTGGGAACCCCGATCCATCGGAGAAGCAATGTTCCCAGTACCGAGAGCGCTGCAACACCCAGTTGGTTTTCGAATCCCATGGATTCCTCCTGTTGTTCCTGCAGTGTCTTCTGTCGATGTGTTGCTGTTGTCCGTAACAGTCCTTTGGAAAAGTCGCTCTGCAGGCGAGGCCGAGCCATTGTGGCCGAAGACAAGGCGCGCAACCGAGTCCCATCCAGCGATTCGGCGAGGGAGCGCAACGCAGTATTTCGACCGCAAGGGCCGGCCGTAGCCCGGATGGACTTTTTCAACGGGCTGGTAAGATTACGATTCCGTGATCCTGATGTTGGCGGGAACTGAGGACTTCGACGTCGCAGCCCCGATCGGGGAGTCAATTCTGTTCCGGGCCCGGGCTGCCACACGACACCGACCTGCCGGTAGATTCCCGAGCGCCCCCAATATACCGTCTGCCCCAGGGGCTCGCAACCGCAAACAGTCCGTTGATAAAGTCGCTATGCAGGCGAGGCCGAAGACAAGGCGCGCGACCGAGTCCCGTCCAGCGATTCGGCGGGGGAGCGCAACGCAGTATTTCGACCGCAAGGGCTTTTTCAACGGGCTGCGAGAGGGGCACGGACGCGGTCTGGCGGGACTGGATTCATCGTGGGTACCGGGGGTTCCATCTCTCTCTATTACACCCTTTGTTGTCGGCATTCCAGGCGCCGCCCGGATCGAGTCTTCCCGGTGCGCAGTGGCGAAATTTGTGGAGAAATCGCTTGACATTGTTGAACTTAGGATGTATCTTCTTCCTGTATAAATGTATTTACTGTGGGTTGTTTCGGAAATGGTTATTTCTGTTTGACTTGTTGGCAACGTTCGAGGTCTTATCAACCAAGGAGGGGAGATGCGATCTGTTCTGAGAATCGGCCTTGCTGTTTGTTTTGCCGCGGCCTTTGTGGCTTGCGAACAACCTCCCGAAGAAGAAATCAAAGCCGCGGAAGGCGCCCTCAGCAAAGCAAAGGCCGCCGAGGCCGATGTCTACGCCGAGGAGATTTTCCGTTCAGCCACGAATACATTGCAGGATGCCAAGGACAAAACAGAAAAAGGCGAATATAAAGAGGCCAGAGCCGCCGCAATCGAAGCGGAGGAACGCGCAAACCAGTCCGTAACACAGGCGGAAACCAACAAGGCGAAAACACGCGACGACGCTCAGGCGATCATAGATTCGACCTCTCCAGGTCTGGCGGAAGCCCGTGAAGCGCTTAATGCGGCGCCCCGCGGAAAAGGGGCGGATGAAGATCTGGACCAGCTCGATGCAGACCTTGGGGAAGCCGAGGCGTCCTTGAATAGCGCAAAGGGAAGCCTGGAAAACGGTATGTTCATGGATGCCCTTGCCCAGGCTCAGACCGCGGAAGGCAAGTTGGGCGGGGTAAAGGACGCAGTTGGTACCGCAATGCAGAAAATCGAAGACTGGAAAGAGGAAAACAAAGCCTGGTATCTACGATAGTCCAACGCTGCGTTCAATCAAGCTGTTAATCTGGAAAACCGAGAAGCCTTCACTCTTCTCGGTTTTCCAGTTTTAGAAGCTGTTTTAAAATTACCGGTGAGTTCCCGAGCACGAGCGAAAAAGTGGCGGTCAAGGCGGGAAGACTCGCCTATGAGAGGCGAGCAAGCGCAGCCTCGATCTCGTAGGACGGGTGGGTTTGACCAACGCCGACTGGCGCTTTTGCAGCCGTGCGAAGACCGCTGGGAATTTTAAGACAGCTTCTTTGGTACGCTTTGCATGCTCCGGTTTTCTTTCTCTTTTTCTCTATCTTTGTTGGTCACCGTCGCTTGCCAGACGGGTCCGAAGGACGCCCCGAGCCCGCGCACCGGTCCGGCAGGCGCCCCCGTTTCGTCGTCAGCAGTTAAGCGTCTTGAGGTGGAAATCGAGAGGCTGGAAGCCGCCCTCAACGCGTTGTTGGACGAAAGGCCGAATATAGTTATCGACACGGTACACAATCGCCTGCAGGTCTGGCACCGAAACCGTCTATTGGAGGAAGCGGTCTGCGCAACCGGAAGCGGAAAGATTCTGTTGAGCGACAAGCGGAAATTGTGGCGGTTCAACACGCCGAAAGGACGATTCGAAATCCGGCGAAAAGTGGTGAACCCGATATGGCAGAAGCCGGAATGGGCTTTCGTGGAGGCAGGTCTGGAGGCTCCCGTACTACCGTGGGATTTCAGACGCCTGGATCCGGTCACGCTGGGCAAGTTCGCACTGGATCTGGGCGACGGCTACGAGATTCACGGCAATCTCTACCCGAATCTGATCGGGCGAAATATCACCCACGGATGCATTCGTCTGAACGACGCCGACCTCAAGTCCACGTTCGCCAGGGCACACACCGGAAGCCGTGTGTACATCTATTGACTCTACCTTTCGCCATCCTGATCTCCTTGTCCATACCGTCTGTCCCGGCCGGCGCCGCGAGCGCTCCGGACTCGCTCGAACAGACGCTTCTTAACAGAAAACAGGCACTGGACCTCGAACTTCGATTCGTAAGCAAGAATCCCGACGACTACTACCTCGTCATCGACCTTCCAACCCGCAAGGTCTATCTGAAGGCCGGAGCGCATATCCTGAGGGTATGCGCAATTCAGAATTATCGACTTGCGGAAGCGTCAAACCCGTCGTCGTCGCAACTCCAAATGATCGCCCGGCTTGCCCCCCACAGTGTCGAACCCGGAAATTCCGGGCTCCGGCTTCGCGGCCGACGGCTACCGATTGATTTCAGTGGCCGGCTGATAGAGGGTCCCCGGGGTCGTTCCAGGTTGTATTTCTCACCTTCCCTGCTCATCCAGCCGTACGAATTTCCTCTGCCTGACAGGACCTTCGGCATCGCCCTTGTTTCGTCCGACATCAAGGCTCTGGACTCCGCTCTCCGGCCGGGAAGCACCGCGATTCTTGTTCCAACCTTTGATTTCATACCGTAACAGTCCGATGATAAAGTCGCTCTGCAGGCGAGGCCGAGCTATCGCGGCCGAAGACAAGACGCGCAACCGAGTCCCATCCTGCGATTCGGCGAGGGCGCGCAACGCAGTATTTCGACCGCAAGGGCCGTCCGCAGCCCGGATGGGCTTTTTCAACGGGCTGGTAAGAGTCCGTCCCGTGAAGCAGTTTCTCCTAGCGATTCTGATGCTCGCCCTGTCGCGACCCGTGCCGGTTACAGCGCAGGACGAAACCCGTTATTCAGAAGACCCGCTGCTGCTCGGCGCTGGCGCAAGACCTCTGGGGATGGGCAGCGCTTTTGTGGCCGTAAGTGACGATGCGACAGCCATTTATTGGAACCCCGCAGGCCTTGAACGGCTCCGGCGGCGAGAATTGCAGATACAACATGCCGAGCAGTTCGGCGGGACGGTCAACCATGACGTCTTTACCCTGTGCGGGCCTTCTCCTCTCGGCGGATTTGGCGTCGGCCTTACGCGCCTGGGCGTGGACGGCGTCAAGATCACCACTCTTGAAAATCCAACATTTGCGCCGGGCCCGGACAATCGTCCCGTCGTCTCCCGTGTCGCGGGTACAACTGAGTACCACCTGCATCTTGCCTTTGGCCGGCGCCTGAGGTCGAATCTGTCCGCGGGCGCCGGAGTGAAGCTCGTATCCCGCAACCTCGACGCCGGAAAAGGATCGGGATTCGGTATCGATTTCGGCATGCTCTATATCCCCCGTCACGGCCTCACCGCCGGACTGATGGTTCGTAATCTCATTCCCCTGAAGATCACTTTCGACTCCGGCTCGTCGGACCGGGTCCCGCCGGTCCTTGTGTTCGGGCTCGCGCTCGCGCGGCCTGTTGAGTCGGCTGACGGAGTGATCACCTGCAGCGGGAGTATCAGCGTCGGAGAGGAAAAGTCCGCCGCGGACAATTTTCAGGGTGCGAGAGTCGGCATTGAATACCTGTACCGGAACAAGCTGGCCTTGCGTCTGGGTGCAAGGGGAAATCACTTTACCGCAGGTGCGGGCGTCAGGCTGGGGAGACGCGTTGCTTTCGACCTCGCCTTTCTGGAACATGGTGAATTGGACAACACCTACCGCATCTCGGGTTCCTTGTATTTCTGAATTCTGAACTCTTTTATGCAAAACGCGGACGATTTCAAATCCGGATATATCGCCATCGCCGGCAAGGCCAACGTGGGCAAGTCCACGCTGTTTAACCTGCTCGTCGGCGAACGCCTGTCCATTGTAACCGCAAAACCTCAGACCACGCGGCACCGGGTATCGGGCATTCTCACCTCGCGGACCTCTCAGATGATTTTTCTGGATACCCCGGGTTTGTTTCAACCCCGTTGCCGTCTGCACGAGCGAATGTGCGATCAGATAAGGCGTTCCGTGAGTGACGCGGATGTGTTTCTTGGTGTGATTGACGCCTCGGCCTTCGATGCCACGTTCGACCAGGAAATGCGTGAAGTCCTCCGCAGGGTCCGGAGCCCGCGCATCGTCGCGGTCAATAAATCCGACCTGGTTTCCCCGGCCCGGGCAATGCAGTGCGCAGATACCGTGAGGAAAGAGGCCCAGGTACAGGATGTTCTGCCGGTCTCAGCCCAATCCGGTGACAATGTCGATCTGCTTCTGTCCAGTCTTGAGCAGGCGCTGCCTTCAGGACCTCTATTCTTCCCGGAAGACATGCTCACCGAGCACCCGGAGCGGTTTTTTGTCACCGAACTCATCAGGGAGGAGATTTTCCTGCAACTGCGTCAGGAACTGCCCTATGCAACGACGGTCAAAGTGGAGACGTACCGGGAAGGCGGCCACAGAACCTACATACGGGCCAGTATTGTCGTCGAACGGAAGTCCCAGAAGGGCATCGTCATCGGTGGAAACGGAAATACACTGAAATCCATTGGCAAGAATGCGCGAGGCAAGATTGAAGCCTTCCTGGATGCCCCGATCTATCTGGACCTGCGGGTGAAGGTTGTCCAGAATTGGCGGAAAAAGGAACAGGCCCTGCGCGGATTTGGCTACTGAACGTGGATACCAACGGTGCCTCAAACCATAAAGACATTGCTCAAGTTTTCCATCGGGGCGGCGCTCGCCACAGGGTTTCTGTGGTTGGCTTTTCAGGGCGTCGCACCTGCCAGGCTGTGGTCTGCCGTCAGACAAGCCAGCGCTTCCTGGCTTGCCCTGAGTGTCTTTCTGCTCTTCCTCTCGATCTTCCCCCGTGCATGGCGTTGGCAGATCCTCCTGAAACCCGTCAGCCGTCAGATATCTTTCCTTAAAGCCAGCCATGCCATACTCGTGGGCTACGCGGCAACCAACGTCATTTCCCGTGCCGGCGAGATCGCGCGCGGGGTTGCGCTTCAACGCGACCGGCGCCTGCCGCTGAGCAGTATTCTCGCCACCATTCTCGTAGAACGGGCGATCGACATGCTGGCGCTTCTCATCTTTCTAGGCGGGGTCCTATATTTTTCGAGAGGGAGAATCGTCACGGCGTTCCCATGGATGGAAGGGGTCGCTCTGTTCGCACTGGCTGCCACGGTGAGCATCCTTGTGCTTTTTGCGCTTCTGTCGATCTACGGCGATCGCGCACTGAATATTGTGCCTCTGCCGGTACGATGGGTCTCCCGATCGGCCGCGGACCGGCTGACCGGAATTCTCCGTTCCGTGTTTCAGGGATTGGGCGGCGTTCGCGCAACCTCGGGCTATATCGGAATCCTCGTATCAAGCATTCTTCTCAACCTGGTTTATATACTCACCACTTATGTCACGTTCTTCGCCTTCGGTTTTCCGTCTCGTTTCGACCTCGGTTTTTTCGACGCTGTCGTGGTCCTGGTCATCTCGACTATCGGCGTTATCATACCCACCCCGGGAGGAACGGGGACTTACCACTATTTCTGCAGCCAGACCCTCAACTCGGTATGCGACGTACCACTGGCGGACGCCCTGGCGTTCGCGACGGTGATGCATGGTCTTGCCTTCATCACATATCTGGTTGCAGGTGGACCGGGGCTGATACGTCTTCTGCTCGCCCGCAGGCTCGGCGGCGTGGAAAACGCAGATTCAATGGAGAATAAATAAAAAAAGCGGGCGCGAACCAATATGTCCGCGCCCTGCTGGATGTACCCGATTTGAGGGGTCAGGACTGCAACCGCCGGGAGGTTTCCATCGCCTCCTCCGCCTCTTCGATCATGCCCTTCTGCTGGTAGAGCCTCGAGAGACTCGTATGGGCGAGCGGCTCCTCCGGAGCGATCCGAATCGCATCCCGGGCGTGCAGAATCGCCTCATCGACCTTGCCCTGCCTGTCCAGGACCTGCGCCAGGCCCAGATGCCCCATGTAAAACTCCGGATCTTCTTCCAGCGCCTTGTGAAACATCTCGAGAGCCCCGTCCAGGCTGCCTGAGGAGATCAGCTTCAATCCTTCCCTGTAGTGGTCTTTGGCCGTCAATTCACACGTTCTCCCGAAACTCCGAATTCAGGCACCGCCAGACGGTTTCGCGCCGGACTTGCGGAGAGGCGGACCGGCATTATACGCCGGCGCGATTTTTGGGTCGTCCTGGCTGCTAAAAATGTCCCGTAATGTCAATTGAAAAATACTGGTGCGGATGGTAGGTCTGCGCAAAGTCCGTGGGCCAGGCCAGATCGTACCGGAACAGGAAGTAGCCCAGGTTAACCCGAACGCCGAATCCGTACCCAGCTGCCATCTGCGGTTTCTCGAGACCGTGTTTGGACCTCCCGCCGCGGAAGTGTTGTGGCACATTGAGCTCAAAGCCGCCGTCGCGGGCGATCCAGCCGTCGCGCCATCTCTCTCGTTCAAAGGCGCCGCCGATGTCCAGGAACAATTCGCCCTGGACGTTCTGGAAGAAGAGGGGCAGCGGCCATCCCATGATAAGCTCCCGGATGAGGGGAAAACGGAACGCCGCATTGGCCAACACATATGTGTCGCCGGCCAATTCGAACAATTCGACGCCGCGCAGCGGCCAGACAAAGCTGGAAAAGAAGATCCGGTCCTGATCCACGTTGGCAAATGTTGAGAAATTCGGATTCACCGGGTTGTTGACGCCCCCGACGAAATAGACCCTCTTGTTTTGACCGAAGCTGGTGCCGCCGGAGAGACGAAAGGCAAAGGTATATTCGTCCAGTGCGAGCATGTACTCGCGGAGGTCCACGTTGAGTGCCGCAAAACGCATTCCCGCCCAGCTTCCTTCAACGCCGAGGCGCACCCGCCGCCCGTCCACGGCTCCGAAGCCGCCCATCAGCGAGTTGTCGTCCACCAGAGCCAGGTAGGAAACCACCGCTCCCCGGGAATCGACTTCCGTGCCCGAGAGCCCGCGCAGGCTGCTGCCGGTGAACCCGCGGCGAACCCACCGATTGTCGTACCGTTCCCGTTCGAGGCGTTCGCGGGAAATCCTGATGCCCCGCGTGCCCAGTTCCATCCTGCTGAATCGGCTGAACGGCCGAACAAGGCTCGCTTCCGCGCCGAAATACCGATCGGCGTTCAACTGACCCCGGTCGAAAAAGAACAGACGCGTATGAAAGGCGCTGAGGTAATAGTTGGTCTGGTGTTTGAGGTTCTGGTATCCGAGGAAGAGGTCGCTGTCTTTGAGGGAGAAGCTCAGCCCGGACTGTATGATGAGCCTGTGGTCGCCCATCACGTCGGTCAGGGACAGGTGCAGCAGGCTGCTCACGCCGTAGAACGTGTCGAAGCCCGCGTTCGCCCCGAAGAATTCCGGTTTGAGTTTCACGCGGTATTTGTTCACCGTGAACTCCCGGTTCCAGTCGCGTAGCGTCAACTCCCTGTCGCCGTCGGTTTCCAGCGTATCCGTCCCGGCCTCCTCCTCGTCGCCGCCGCTCGCCTCCGCCGCCGCCAGCGCCATCTGGTCCGACATCCACGTCTCCACTTTCCTGTCCGCCGCCGCGACCACCGCCGCCGTGTCTTCCTGCGCTGCCACACCCCCGCTGTCCACCGCCGCGGCCGCCTTCTGCTCCTGCTGCCGCTCGCGCTGCAGCTCCACGAACGGACGGTCCTCGATGCCCGCCAGACGCTTCGCATAACGCGTCAGCGGCAGATCCTCCATCCCCCGCTTCTGCTTGCGCGGGTCCTTCATCACGAAGATGTCATAGCCCCCGCGGTGAAACGTCGTAAACGCCAGCTTCTTGCCGTCCGCGCTCCAGTCGATATACCGCGCTCCCGACAAGAGATTGCTGATCGGATACATCTGAGAGCCGTCCACGCGCGTGATGTAGACGTTGCCCACGCCCGTCCTGTCCGACACGAACGCCAGCGTCTGCGAGTCCGGTCCCCACGTGGGATGGCTGTCGTTCACCTCGCTTTCCACCACACGCCGGATCTCGCTCCCGTCCGCCTTCAGCACGAACACGTCATACACACCGAACTCGAAGTCCTTCGACCCGTCATACGCCAACGCCGCCGACGGCCGGTCCGAACTGATCGCGATCCACTTCCCGTCCGGCGACCAGTCCAGGTGCTTCTCGTCATACGGGTCACGCGTCATCCGCCGCAACGACTCGTCTGCCACGTCCACTACGTACACGTCCGACCACCCGTCCTTCAACCCCACGATCGCGATCTGCTTGCCGTCCGGCGACCACGTGGGCTCGAACAACCCGTCCAGATCGAACTTGAAACGCTTCGTCACACGCTTCTTGCGCACGTCCAGCGTATACAGCGTGTTCTTGTTGCGCGACTTCGCCGCAAACGCGATCTGCTTCCCGTCCGGCGACCACGTGATGCCCGGACGCAGCACGAACAGCCCCTCGAAGTCCGACGAACGCTCGCCCTCCACCAACCGCCCCAGGTCCTGACCGTCGATCGCCGACATCAGGTAGATGTCGAACGTGCCCTGACGCTCCGTCACATACGCGATCTTGTCGCCCTGCGGCGAAAACGACGGCGCGATATTGTAAAAACCACGGCCCGCACCCGCCTCCGTCAGCTGCTTCGCCACCTCCTCCGACGGATGGTGCAGGTTGATCTCGTTCCAATACTGACGCTTCAACCACAACTGCCACTTCTCGTCCAGCTCCTCCACACCCTCGCCCACCGACGCCTTCAGCGCCTTGTCCACGGAACGCGCGGAACGGAACGACGAAATGAACTCCGCCACCTTGTCCTTGCCATACTCCTCCTCGATCATCACGAAGACGGACTGCCCGCCCTTATACGCGAACGCGCCGCTCAACGACATCATCCCCGGCACAAAGCCCGTGATCGTCGCGTGACGCATGAAATTGTCGGCCTCGCGGTCCCAGCCCCCCTGCGACAGATACTCCGCCACACCCTCCGCGATCCACAGCGGCGGCAGCGACGCCGTCTGCGTCATCATCGCGCCCAGCCACCCGCCGCCCGTCCACATCTCCAGTGTCACCACGTGTACCAGCTCGTGGTGGATCACGTGACGGAAATCGGCATACGACCCCGTATACGGGATCACCACGCGACCCTGTGCAAACTCCGTGAAACCCCCTGTGAACTCCGACTGCTCCGTCGGCGTGATGTTCGTTACCGAAAACCCGTTGTGAGAGTTGTAGATCACAATCGGATACCGGTCCTTCAGCGTATACTTCAGATCCTTCTCCAATCGCACCAGCGATCGCTCCGCCTCCTTCGCCGCAAACTCCGCCGCAGACTGCGACGCCTTGTCGAAATAGATCTTGAAATGTTCCGTCTCCAGATAGTGCCAGTCGTAATCGTCATACGTCACCTTGTTCTTGCCGAAATACTCCTGGCCCATCGCAATACCGCAGGAGAACAAGACGATTCCGAAAAGAAGAACCCACCTGGACATATCCAAGCTCCTTGATTTGTAGACACGCCTCATCGTGTACCGTATCGCTTGGAAATTGAGATGAAAACGCCGGTTTTCACGGCTTGCCGTCGGCTCTTGCCGCCATTACCGATTAGGCTTCCGCCACGGGTCAGAGCGCAAAAAACGGGTTGTGCTTCAGTTCCTCGGCGATGGAGGTGATGGGTCCGTGCCCGGGGAAAACGCGGGTTTTCTCATCCCGGGACAGGGCCTTTTCCGTTACTGCACTGATCTGACCGGTATATGCCGGACCCAGCGCGCCGCCCATGGATCCCGCGAAGAGCGCGTCGCCCGAGAAGAATACCCCGTCGGCGCCGTAACCGATTCCGCCGGCCGTATGCCCGGGGAGACTCACCGCATCGATGGCGATTCGTCCCACTTTCGTCCGCCAGCCGTCGTCCACCTGATCGGTCACGAGTTCCTTCAGGCTGCCCAGAAGTCCGAAGTCCCGTTCGCAACAACACACCCGGGCGCCGGTTGTTGCCGCGATTTCAGCCAGCGCCCCCACGTGGTCGCCATGCCCGTGTGTAAGCAGCACGTGCGTCACCTTCAAATGCATACGCTCTGCCAGCGCAAGAATCCGATTCGCCTGCCCGCCCGCGTCCACAATCGCGCCTTCCCCGGTCGCCTTGCACTTCATCGCATAGGCGTTCACTTCCATGCCGGCGTCCAGAATCGTTCGTTCGACGGACAGTCGCGCGTCGTCGTGCGGCGCATTTCCGTACTCCGGCACCCACCCGTTCGCAATCCGCATCAGCTTTTGTCCGTCCAGATCCAAAGAGCCGGCCAGGGCGAGAATTCCGTCCTCGCCGGGCGTGAATTCGTAGGCTTCAATGCGTCCGATATCTCCTGCGCTCAACCCCGCTGCGTCTGCAAGCGATTCTTCCGAAAAGCCCAGCCCGCGCCTGGCTTTCCCCACGATATCTCCGAAAAAATCTTCGAGTGTGTCGTACGCCACATGGCCTCCCGGGTTCACAGGTCGTCCGTGATTGGCAGGGTCGCTCTCAGAACCGTCTGATCTATATATATGATGTATACGGTCGAGATTGTCAATTGTTTTTGGTCTTATAGTCCGTTGATAAAGTCGTTCTGCAGGCGAGGCCGAAGACAAGACGCGCGACCGGGTCCCGTCGAGCGATTCGACGAGAGCGCAACGCAGTATTTCGACCGCATGGGCCGGCCGTAGCCCGGTTGGGCTCTTTCAACGGGATGATGACCCGGCGACGAACGCCGCGGCCGTCGTATGTCACGGTCATTTGTCGTTGCAACGGGGATCGCCAATGTATAAATTCCCCGCGAGTCGGATCAGACCTGGAATTTTACAGGGAGCATAGCAGTCCGTTGATAAGGTCGCTCTACGTTGCGAAATGACAAGGTGTCTCCCAACCCGAAAAAAGCCGCAGGGGAACGGGCCGCCGAACTGGTGGACGACGGGATGATCGTCGGCCTCGGGACCGGATCGACCGCGTTCTACGCAATTCAGAAGCTGGGCGAACGCGTTCGCGAGGGTCTTCTGATTCGTGGGATCCCAACCTCTGAGCAGTCACGGATTCAGGCGGAACGCGAAGGGATTCCACTTATCGATTTCGCCGAGACCATACGGATAGACCTGACTATAGACGGCGCGGACGAGATCGATCCCGCTTTCAACCTCATCAAGGGCGGCGGCGGCGCCCTGTTCCGCGAAAAACTCGTGGCTACAGCCAGCCACCGTGAAATCATCGTTGCCGACGAATCCAAACTCAAGGACCGCCTCGGAGGATTCCCGCTGCCGGTGGAAGTGGTCCCCTTCGGCTGGCAGTACGTTCGACTGAAACTCGAGGCTCTCGGGTGCCGGGTACGACTGCGCGTTAGTGAGAACCGGGCTTTCGTTACGGACAACGGCAACCACATTCTGGACTGCGCCTTCGCCGCCATCGATGACCCCGCGGATCTTGAGCGCTGTATCGCCGCGATTTGCGGCGTCGTTGAATCCGGCCTCTTTGTCGGTCTCGCGCACCAGGTCGTGATCGGTAAGGCGGACGGCAGCATCGAAGAGCGATGCAGACCGCAGCCCCTTCCGCAGCACCAGGAGTGAGGAGTGAAGAGCGAGGAGAGAGAAAAGAGGAGTGAAGAGTGAGAGAACGCAGATCGGGAAACGCGAATGGAAAGAGGAGTGAAGAGCGAGGAGTGAGGTAAGAGGAGTGAGGAGTGAGGAATGCAATTCGGTAAACACGGTAGGGAAGAGGAGCGAGAGGCCCTCGACTCTCTCTTTTCTCACTTCTCTCCACTCTCTCCTTTACTCGTCTCACGTCTTCCCGCACCAAGAGACTCAGCAACATTCCTGACGGATATGGTCTTTAACAGGGATATGAAATGAGCATCTTCATCGATAACGACACTCGGGTCGTCGTACAGGGGATTACGGGGAGCGAAGGTTCCTTTCACACGCGTCAGATGCTGGACTACGGCACCCGGATCGTAGGCGGCGTTACGCCGGGCCGGGCCGGCCGCCGCGTCGAGGGCGTACCCGTGTTCAACACGGTCTCCGACGCGGTCGACGCCACGGGCGCAGACGCCTCGATTGTCTTCGTGCCCGCGGCGTTCTCGGCGGACGCGATCATTGAAGCCGCGGATGCCGGAGTCAGCCTGGTCGTGTGTATCAGCGAAGGCATCCCGGTGCTGGACATGGTCAGAGTCAATCACTACCTCGGTTCCCGCTCCACCCGGCTTATCGGCCCCAACTGCCCGGGCATCATCGCTCCCGGGAGATGCAAAATAGGCATCATGCCGGCCGAAATTCACAGGAGCGGCAGCGTGGGGGTCATTTCCCGCAGCGGGACGCTGACCTACGAAGCCGTCGCTCAGTTGACCGCCCTGGGTCTCGGTCAGTCCACGTGCGTGGGTATCGGAGGAGACCCGATCATCGGGACCAGCTTTATAGACTGTCTCAATGCCTTCGGGCAGGACCCGGATACCGAATGCGTTGTTATGATCGGTGAGATTGGCGGCAGCGCCGAAGAGCAGGCCGCGGACTTCGTAAGGAATTCATTCCCTAAGCCCGTCGTCGGATTCATCGCCGGTCAGACCGCGCCTCCAGGCAGGCGTATGGGCCACGCAGGCGCCATTATCTCGGGCGGCAAGGGCACGGCGGAGGAAAAGGTAGCCGCCCTCACGGGCGCCGGCATCCACGTCTGCGGAAGCCCGGCCGATATCGGAGAAACGGTGCTTTCGGTCCTCGGTGCCGGTCCCGGGCCGGCAGCGGCCCGCACAGCCTGATTCGGTTTCCGGACCCGTTAAAAAATACGTTACAAAAGTGTTGACATTTAAGAAATGGTTATATATCTTCTCTCGAATACCCTGCGGTTGTGTTCTCACACGAACCTGCGCGTTACAACGGTTGGCTTATGTTAAATTGTTACCGCGTAGCATATTATCGCAAAAATTTCAGGATTGAAGCAGATGTGCTTTAGTCGGGCGCTGCCGGTTTCCGGACAGTTACGCCCTTTTTTTGTATCCGAAAGGGGGTGGAGAAACGAGCAGACTGCGGGTGTTTTATCAGATGCCAATTCGCAAGTCTTTGTTGTTTCGAAGCAGAACGCAGATGTACAGCTGGGTGGAGGGGATTAGTCATCTTCCTAATAAGGAGGTGTTTATGAAGGTGTTCAGGGTTGTCGGCCTGTTGATTCTTGTATTCTCGGTATCAGCGTGGCCTGCAGTCGCCCAGGAAGGGAGTTGGGGGGTCGGCGTGTTCGCGAATTACAACGTGCCGGTCTTCGGCCTGGGCGAATGGTACGACAACGATTCCAAGTTCGGATTGAACGCGGCCTACGTGCCCGCGTCGAACGTAACTGTGGAGCTCGAGTTTCACAGCGGCAACTTCACCGACGGGAGCCTGCTGACCCGAACGTTCACCTGGTCCGATGGCGAGGCTCATACCAGCCCGAACGCGTCAAGCAACATGAGCCTGAACAGTCTGCTGGTAAACGCACTGGTTCGTCTGCGGCAGATCGGGCAGCCATTCGCCGCCAGCAGCTTCGCTCCGTACGTGGCGGTGGGGGGCGGCTTTTATCGGTACAAGAACGACGTCAGCGGGTTGCTTTGGCCAGGGCAGACGGGCGAGCTTGTCCTTGAACTTGAGCCGTTCACCGATCAGCGGTACGCGCTCGGCATCAACGCAGGGCTGGGAGTCGAGGCATTCGTGATCGACAACGTTGCCGTGGACTTGCGCGCGCGTTATAATATGATGATCGGGGATCTTCGGGGCCTTGAAGACTGGGAACTTTCCGAAACCTTCCCCTTGCAGATGCTGGACTTCGGAGCCGGGGTTAAATTCTACTTCAGCGGGAAATAGCCGCGGAATCTTTTCGGAGGAGGTTTTAAGATGAACAGATGGAAGTTGTTTGTGGCTTTGCCGGTCGCGCTCTTCGTGCTTGTGGGTTTTTCCACGGACGCGTTTGCGGGCCAGACCGGTAAACTGACCGGGCGCATTATGGATGCGGCGTCCGGTGAGCCGCTTCCCGGCGTGAATGTCGTTATCGAAGGCACGCGCAGGGGGGCGCAGTCGGATGCTGACGGTTACTATCTTGTCATCTCCGTCGACCCGGGCAACATTACGCTGGTGGCGTCAATGGTCGGCTACAACGCCGTCACGAAGACCGACGTGCGAATCCAGGCCGACTTTACCACAACCGTCGACTTCCAGTTGAAGGAGACGGCGCTCGAAGCCGAGGAACTCGTGGTCGTGGCCGAGCGCCCGCCGGTAGAGCCCGACAAGACCACCAGCCATTACGTGATGGGCGTCGAGCAACTGGAGGCGCTGCCCATGGCGCGGTCGGTCACGGACCTGGTTACGTTGAATCCGGGCGTGCAGCTCACCAATGCCAACGTCATCCGCGGCGGAGACTCGAAAGACGGCATCCTGATGGTGGACGGCGTGGTTCTGCCGAACAACGACGGGTACGGCCGGCAGTTCACCGGACCCTCCAAGACTGCCGTTCAGGAAATCACCGTGATTTCCGGCGGCGCGAGCGCGGAATACGGAAACCTGGAATCCGGCGCGGTCTCCATCATCACCAAAGACGGCGGTCGCGACTTCCGCGGCTGGGGCGATTTGCGCTATACGCCCCCGAGCCAGAAGCACTGGGGTTCCAACCTGTATGAGAGCGCGTATCACCGCGACCGGCTCAAGTGGGACGACAGTGAGTGGCGCGCCGAAACGGTGATCCTGAGCGACGGTGAAGACGGCGTTCCGGGCACGCCCGACGACGAGGTGGGCCTGGCGCACAGGGCCGTGGAATATACCGACATCAAGGGTTACTATATCGAGGGCGGCATCTCCGGCCCGATGGGCGACCAGGCCAGTTTCTTCGCCAGCGCCCGGTGGTCCCGGCAGCCTACGGACGTGCTGAACACCTCCGTTCGCAATGCCACGTTCGATCCGAGCCTCGGCGCGACCAGCCTGATCAGCGTGATGTCGGGCGGTTTTCCCACGCTCGAAACGCCGCTTGATTTCCGCGGCAACGCCAAGCTGACGTTCCGACCGGGGGCCGACGCGAAAGTGAGCATCGGGCAGATCTACTCCACGGCGGACTATTTCAACAGGGGAACGAACACCCAGCGCGACAGGGCGTCCAACGGTCAGAATATCTTTCTGCCGGAGGGATCCGGGGCCGGCGGACGGAAAGTGACCGACCGGGTCACCTACGCGTCGCTGACCCACACCGTATCCCCGAAGACGTTCTACGAAGCCAGGGTGTCGTTCTACACAACGTTGGAAGATACCCAGAAAACCGACTGGCCGAAAGACCAGTTCGGGTTCCCGGTGACCGTATTCGGCGAGAAGGACCTCGACGGCTGGTTCAACGTGAAGCCCGCCAATGTCGCGAATTACACCATCGCCGACCGTAGCCGGCTGAATCTGAAGCTGGACGTGTCTTCTCAGGTGTCCAAGGGGCACTTCGTCAAGGGCGGGTTTGATCTCACCCGGTTCAGCATTTATTACCTGAACTACAATTCGCCGAATCCGAGCCAGCGGATTGTGGACTTCATCACCCACTCGGGCAATCTGCCCGACGTGAAAGCCCCGATCAACCCCATCCAGATCGGATTCTATCTGCAGGACAAGATGGAGTTCGAGGGCATGGTGATGAACGCGGGCATCCGGTTCGACGCGTTATACACCAACCATCGGTTCTACAACGTCTCGCAGCTTCAGACACCGCAGAACCGCTGGCTGATCAAACACGTGGATATGGTCACGGTCGACCCGCAGTGGGCGACCCAGTTCAGCCCGCGCTTCGGGATTTCCCATCCCATTACGCAGCGGTCGGCCTTCCACTTCACGGCCGGTCTCTACGCCAAAGTGCCCGACCTGTTCGAGTACTTCCGCGAACAGTGGCGGTCCAACGGTCCTGACGCCCACGTGGCGTGGGACGCGTTCCGGGGTCTGCACGGTCAGGTCCGCATGGCCAACCCCTACGTTGCACTCACGCGTACAAGGGCTTACGAGGCGGGCGCCGACTGGAACTTCGTCGCAGACTATACGGCGGGTATCGCGGCCTATTACAAGAGTGCCATCGGCAAGATTTCCTCAGGCAGCCGGTACTGGTACGAGCCGCAGCGCACAACCTGGGTCTGGGGCCGCAAACCCAGTTCCTTCCAGGATATGAGAGGGCTCGAACTGCACGTGCGCAAGGGCTTCAGCCACTATTTCTCGTTCAACGCGGCCATCAACTTCGGCTGGGCGTCTACGGCGCGCGTGGGTTCCAACGCCACGATGTTCTACCCCGACTCCTCGTACGTGATGAACCCCGACCAGTATCACGATTGGGAATGGAACGGATCGGCTTACGTACGCAAGGATTTCTCGCTCGAAGAACGGATGAAGCTCGCTACGAGGGTGGCCAGCTGGTGGCGGGGCAGGGCCAGAGCCATCACCGACAGGTATCAGTTCGTGATCTTCGAGTTCATGGACATCCAGAAGGCCTACGACGCGCCGGCCAATATGAACGGCGTGTGGCAGCCCACGTACGGCGGCGGCCGCCTGTTTAATCCGAAGGGGTCCGACCTGCGCGTCCAGTCCAGCCTCTCGCTGTACCTGGACACGCCGATGGACTTCGGTCCCGGGCTGCGTCAGTTCCACGCGGTGGGCGGCCTGCGCACCAATCTGGTCTGGCGGATTACGAGCGGCAGGCCCCAATGGTACACGCCACCGGGCAAGCAGCCGGAGTTGCGCCACAGGCCCATCCGAACGTGGACCGACCTGCAGGTTGAGAAGACGCTCGTGGAAGGCGGGCACCGGAATGCCGTCTTCTACGTGGAGATCTTCAACCTGTTCAACCAGCAGGACAGCCCCGTCGGCGGCTCCTATCCCGACTTCGTCCGCTGGGGTCTGAACGTTCCCAGGCCGAACGACCAGGACTACCTCACGCACGGCGATTACAACGAACTGACCCGGTACTACGGGAAGCCGCGCGAGGTGGGCGTGGGACTCAAAGTCAACTTCTAATCGTGTTCAACGATACCGGGGGCGGGTTTTTCCCCGTCCCCGGTCTTAACGAAAGGGAGAAGCAAGTATGAAACCAGGCATCAAGCTTATGGCGCTTGTTTGCGGCTTGCTCCTGCCAGTGGGCGCCTGGGCGGTTGACCAGAGCGACACGCCGAGGCTTTCCACCAGCCGGGGTCACCTCCAGATCAGCTGGAACTCGGACGGTACCATGGGCGGCTGGAATCTGGGAAGCGGGCAGACGGGAGAGCCGGATATGTTCTGGTATCCCGGCTGGGCAAACATCCCCAGCAGCAACGCCAGTTCCAACTATACCCGCCGGGGCGGCAACGCGGTCGGATTCGGTACCTGGATCATGGTCGTGGGGCCCGGAGGTGTGGATGCGGCCTGGACCGGCCCCCGGGGCAAGAGCGTCGATATCACGCCGCTGGTCTATGATCCATCCAGCGGGCCCGAGGCGCACCTCGGCGCGGCCACGGAGTGGGAGCAGGGGCGCGGGGCGTCGTTTACGCAACCCAGCAACTACTGGCAGGGTGCGAACGTTCCGGACGAAAATGACGTCAGCGCACCGCCAAGATTGATCTGGAACTTCTCGCCCGGAGAATACACGCCGGACGACGCGTTTGCGGAAGAGATTCTGGTCGCCAAGTGGACCAACAAGTTCGATATCACCATCACCCGAAAGGTCCACAACTGGTCCCATCAGATGTTCGACGATTTCGTCATTGCGGAATTCATTCTGGAAAACACCGGCAGCGACCGGCACAACGAAGTGTACCTGCCGCTGGTGGCCACCTGGAAAATCAATGAAACCTCCGACAACAACCAGGGCGGCGGCCGCTGGTGGCGGTGGTTCGACGACGGTCTCGACGATCACTTCCGGTACACGGAGGCCGGAAACTACGTGGATGGCGGCCCCGGCGGGCCTGTTGCCATCAGCGCGGCCAGGGCGCAGGGGCTCAAGCTGAGCTACCAGTTCGACGGCGACAGCCCGTTCAAGGCCTGGGAGGATACAGGGGACCCCTGGATCAAGGATATCGAAACCTCCGACCTGAAGGAGATGGCCTTCCCCGACGGCAAGCTGTCCGCCCATTCATTCGTGGGCATGGCGCCGGTCGCGTTCGCGGACAGCCCGGACGACCCCAGACACGCGTTCAACATGCACGACGCGGGTCAGTACGTACAGCCCGCGGCGGACCAGCCGGTCTACCAGGGCTGGTGGAACGTACGCACGACCGCCGACTATGACGAGCCCGTCCTTGAAGGAGAGACCCCTGCCGAGGCATTTGCCAAGTTGACGGCAACGTCCGCGCAGGACAACCCCACCGCGGTGGGCGGGTTCACGAACGCGCAGGTCTATGGCCCATGGGCGCTTGGCCCTGGCGACAAGGCCAAGGTCGTGGTGGCGTTTGTGGCCGGTTCCGGCGCCGAGTATGCCGGTCCCGGCAAAAGCCCCATAGACATCTGGCAGTGGTCGCTCACCGCCGATAAAGCCAGTTTCCTTTCGGGCGAGCAGGCGATCGTAGAACACCTGGAACACGCGTTATTCGCCTATCAGAGCGGCTTTGACATTCCGGATGGCCCACCCGACGTCGACGTTTTCGTGAAGAGCGACGAGAACGCCAAGGTGAAGCTGTTCTGGGCCGCCGAGGCCCAGGGCGCGGTTCATCCCGACTACGGCGCAGCCGACGTGGCCGGCTTCCGCATCTACCGCGGGCTGCGTGGAACGCTCACGGCCACCGGCCCGTTCTCGCTGGTCGGCGACATTCCCGTGGGCGGACCGCTGCCGGCAGGTGTCACGTACGATGCGGGCGCGGACTGGCCCGTCGCAGCGGCGGAGACCGACGAGTCCGTCGCCCAGGGGCTGGCCAACCAGGCCAGCGATGGCCGGCGCGCCGCACGTCCCGGAATGTACGGCTGGTCCGACGCGAGTTCCAACGCCGGATTCTTCTATTACTACAGCATCCGGGCCTACCAGGAACCGCATAACGACTGGGTGAACAACGACGGCACGATGACTTTCGCGGATCTCCCTCCCAGGGCGCAGAAGTTCCTGCAGAACGGACAGGAAGGTCCGTTCTCCAACTTCCTGCAAGTCAACCGCGGGTCGCCCGTGTTGCCGTTCGTGGCGGCCGCTGACGCTTTGGAACGCGATATCGTGGTGGTGCCGAACCCGTACATGGCCAACGGCACGAACGAGTACGGCGGCGGCCTTTCAATCCGCTTCGTGAACGTGCCGTCCAACTCGTTTATTTATATCTTCAACACTGCCGGGCAGCTGATCCAGGTGCTGCGTCAGAAGAACAACGCGTCCAGCGAGACGCGGTGGACCGGTCGGCCGTATTCCACGATCCGGGCGCTTGTGGGTCCGGGAATCTATTTCTATGCCGTGCACGGCGTTGAAGGTTCGGCCGGCGCCGGAAAGATCAAGACCGGCACGTTTGTCGTGATCCGATAACGAACCTCGCGACGTCTTAAGGAGAATTGCTATGAAAAAAGGATGGCTCATCTTGGGATTGGCCCTCGTGACCGTCGCTCTCCTGTCCGCGACGCCGGCGATGGCGGTAGAGCAGCCGGCGCCCGGCACCGGGTCGCGCGACGGGGCGTTGATCGATCCGAAGATGGAAAACGTTGACAAGGCTTGGGGCCTCTGGGTCGAGCGCGTGGGACTTTCCGAGTTCCCGTTCCTGAAAATCGGCCAGGGCGCCCGCGCCGAGGCGATGGGCGGGGCCTACACCGCCATCGCCGACGATATCACCGCCGCGTTCTGGAATGCCGCGGGTATCGGGCACATCGAGAACGTCGGCTATACGCTGAATTACACCCGCTGGCTGTCCAACTCTTCGCTGGTCTCGGGGGCTCTGGCGTTCAACGCAGGGTTCGGGACCATCGGGTTTACGGTTAACAGCTTTCAGACGGAGGAGATGGAAGTCACGACGCCGACGGCCCCCTGGGGCACGGGTACCATGTTCAGGGGCAGCGATATTGCCCTCGGCGCCATTTTCGCCAAGAAGATGACCGACAAATTCATGCTGGGCGGTCAGATTCGCTGGATCCAGGAAGATCTGCACCTTGAGAAGGTCTCTACCCTGGACTACAGTATCGGCACCCACTTTTACACCGGGTACCGTAGCAGCAGGATCGCCATGAGTTTCCGGAACCTGGGTCCGAACGTCAAGGCGACCGAGGGCGGTTTCACGGCGGTAATGCCCACCACGTACTCCCTTGGCGGCGCGATGGAGATATTCGGGCAGAAGGGCGATCCCGGATACTTTACGCTCTCACTGGAGCACGAGTTCGTGACGGACTTCCGGCCGATTACCCGCATGGGCGGGGAACTCTGGCTGGAGAACACGCTGGCGCTTCGTGCGGGTTACCGTACGCATACGGCTCTTGAAAGCTGGAGCGTCGGCGCCGGTCTGAAGCACGAACTGCCGGGCGGTCAGCTGATCACCGTGGACCTTTCCTACCACAACGCGGATCTGGGCATCTTCGATCCACCGTTGCGTTTGTCCGTGGGCGGGACGTTCTAGGGGCACGGTGCGCGGTAAACATAGAGGGGGGGGCGGTCCGTCGGATCGTCCTCCTTTCTTATTGTAAGAAGCAGGAGAAAGGCAAAAGGAAGAAGTAGAAAGGAAGAAGGAAAAGCCCAAAAGCGGGTAGACGGGAGAGGGTAGACGTGAGAAGAGGTCTTTGCCGATATGTTCCTCCTTTAGCAGTCCGTTGATAAAGTCGCTCTGCAGGCGAGGCCGAGCCATTGTGGTCGAAGACAAGGCGCGCGACCGAGTCCCATCCTGTGATTCGGCGAGGGAGCGCAACGCAGTATTTCGACCGCAAGGGCCGGCCGCAGCCCGGATGGACTTTTTCAACGGGCTGTTAGGCCTCCGGCATGAATTGCAACCTGGCGAGGCGAGTCATCTCTTACCTCTTGCGTCTCCCGTCTCCCCGCCTTTGTGATTTTCTGCAACCAATTGCTAATATGGACATCCAAGTAATATACGTAGCAGCAGGATAGATTCGACCGCCGCACTTCAAACTTCAGGCGCGCGGTCTGACGTATCGTCGCCAACCCGAAACGAGGACGATGACGATGTACCGGAATCGACTGCGGACACTGGTGCCCTTGCTTGCGGGATTGACGTTTCTGCTTTCGGGAAGTCCGACCGGCGCCGCCGCAGAAACGGCACTGCAGACGGCCGCCGATACGACCGCCGCCGCCGGACCCGACGTGGAGGTTCAACGAGCGTTGCGCGCGTACTGGCCTCGAATAATCTCGGATGCGGCCGGCATGGATACCCGGATCGGATACGCGCGGCTTCTAAAGGCGGACCTGGCGGGCGCGAGAGAGGCGTTTCAATCGGCGCTATCGCAAAACGACAGGTTTGCGCCCGCCCACTTCGGGATGGCGCTGGCCTCCTACAGGTCGGGGACCGCGGAGGGAGAAAAAGGGAGGTATTCCGAACAGACAATCTACCATGCCACACGGGCAGCCGCGCTTTCGCCCGGATTCGAACTGGTCCATCGGCTTATGGGACGGTTGTACTCCGACATCGAGGACTACGAAAATTCACTCGATGCCTACGTGCGCTCTCTGTCGGTAGACCGGACGCGGGATCCGACCGTGCTCCAGGCCGTGGTCACGGCCTATATCCGGACGGGCGTCTTTGAAGACTTACCCTCTCAAGCGCTGGATTCGTTGGAAGTAACGACGGACGAAGGGCTGCTGTTGCCCGTTGTTGCTCAGGCCTGCGCAAGCCGGGAAGCGCTGGACCTTGCGATGCAATATTACGGCAGGGGGTTTTCCCGAATGCCGCCCGAGGAACGCCTGTTGTACCAGGATGTGAGTCAGATCGCATCCAGGGAAGAGCTTATTGCCTATCGGGCGACTGAGGAGGATCCGGCGGCGCGGCGGGAGTTTCTGGTTAGGTTCTGGTCGGTGAGAGACCCGGATCTGATGTCTGCCGTGAATGAGCGCAAGCTGGAGCACTATCGCCGCGTTTGGTATTCGCGGGCCGCTTTTTCCGAACAGGCGAATCCGTGGGACCGGCGGGGAGAGGTCTATATCCGGTACGGCGCGCCGGATTACCGGTCGACGTCCGCCGCGGTGGCGCCGCCCATGCCGGTTTCAGTAGAGCGGATCAAGGAGCGTGTCGCATACGATATCTACGGACCGCACAGCATGATGGATGTAGGACGTGGGCCGGTCTTCCCGGTTCGCAGGATGCACGAGGTGGGTCTGGATTTCCCCGCTGAACTGCCACCGGGTACCGATCAGGGCGAGACTCCCGACGCGCTGGAGGTAGAGGGTGCGCCCGCTCTGGTCGATGAGCCGATGGCGCCCGCTGACATGTCCGAGCTGGATGGAGACAATTACGAGGTGACCCTGTCCCCGAACCGCATGCAGGTGACGGGTGGGGACTTCATGTCTTTTATAAAGTGGGAGTCCTGGGTCTACACAGGTGTTGCCGGGGGAATCGAGGTGGTGTTTACCAACGAGATGGGCGGCGGGAAGTTCGACTTTGCGCCCGTGCCCGCTGCGGCATTCGACGAAGGCGCGTTGCGGCGGACCAGCCGGATGGTGAAGTTCTCGCCCGCAATGGTGATGAACCGGAGCATACGGCAGATGCCCGAACACTATCTGCCGGGCGGACGCGAGGCATTTCTGGACTTCTATTACGATCGTGCGACGTTTAGAGGATCCAATGGCAAGACGCGCGTGGAGGTTTATTATGGAATCCCGCCGCGCAGTTTGAGCGAGTCAGAAACGGGAGACCAGCACGTGTTTCAGTTGGGTTGCGCGGTTGCGCTGTACGATGCGGAATCGGGACACACGCTGCAGGATAGCGAAGAGTTGGTGCTGCGCACCTCGAAGGAACTTTATACGGGGAAGGGGACCTTTATTCCGAATCAACTCGCGATTGACGTGAGCCCGGGCGCCTACGAAATGCGCGTACAGGTCAAGGATCTGGTTTCCGGTCATTCAGGCATTTACAAGGAACGGCTCGAGGTTGAGGATTATTCGCAGGATACGTTGAAGCTGAGCGGTTTGGAACTGGGATTTCAGGTGTCCACGGAGGGCGGCCTGGAGAAATATGACAAGGGTGGCGGCATCTGGGTGATTCCGATGACCACCAAGACCTATCGAATGAACCAGCACCCGTTTGTCTATTACGAAGCCTATGGGCTGAAACCGGATACATTCGGCCAAAGCCGGTTTACATTGCACTATACGATCCATTCAATGCCGGAGAAGGGCGGCACGTTCGGACGGCTCTGGGCGGGGGTTGGCGGCCTTTTCCGCAGGGGCGAACGAAATCCGGAGGTTTCGGTATCTACGGAACAGATCCGTGAGGAAACGGATTTGCAGGAGTATTTCGAGATGGACCTGGGGAATGCCAAGTCCGGCGTGAACCGGCTGACGGTCCGCGTTGAGGATCAGAACGGCAATGCGGCAGCCGAGAAGGAGGTCCTGTTCAGGTTGGAGCGGTAAGTGAGTGGAGTCGGGTCGGAACGGTGGCGGACCGGGCGGCGCGTCATTGAGAAATCCAGGAGTCGAAAGTCAGGATATGGAAGAGAATCAGCCTTCCCTTCCGGATTCTGATTGCCGGCTTCTGGATTCTTCTTTTGATGGAGGCAAAATGGCAAAACTGGCGATAGATGGAGGGAGAAAGGTACGGACCAGACCGTTTCCTGCCCGGGCGCCGTTCGGGCAGCGGGAGGAGGAATTGTTGTTGGATGCGTTGCGAAGCCAGAATCTGTTCGGCAAAAGCGGCCGTTACGTAAAGGAATTCGAAACGTCGTTTTCCAGTTTCTACGGCGTCAGGTACGCCCAGAGTTCCACTGGCGGATCGGCGGCCATTCACCTCGCCGTGGGGGCCGTAAACCCGGAGCCCGGCGACGAGATCATCACCGCACCCGTTACGGATCCGGGCAGCGTGATGCCGATTCTGCAGCAGAACGCGGTGCCGGTCTTCGCAGACGTGGATCCCAGGACATTGAACATGACGCCCGCCTCTATCGAAGCCGTCATTACGGACCGGACGCGTGCCATCATTCTGGTCCATCTCTTCGGGAGGCCGTGCGACGTGGACGCGGTGGCGGATATTGCTGATCGCCACGACCTGATTCTGATCGAGGATTGCAGCCAGGCCCATGCCACCCGATTCAAGGGACGGTACGTTGGCACCTTCGGACACATGGGATGTTTCAGCCTGCAACAGTCCAAACATATGACGACCGGCGACGGCGGGATGACCATTACCAATTGCGAGGAGACGTATGTCAGGCTGAAACTGTTTTCCGATAAAGGCTGGGACTATCAGTACATGGGCGAACGGGACCACGGTTTCCTTGCGCCCACGTATCGCATGACGGAGATGCAGGGTGCCGTGGGCCTGGCGCAGCTGGAAAAGGTGCGGGCCGTCGTCGAGCGTCGGATCCAACTCGGGGGGCTGTTATGTGAGCTGATTTCGGGTGCGCCGGGAATCGAGCCCGTGCCCGAGGACGCGGACCGGGAGGTGTCGTGGTGGAATTACATATTTCACGTGACCGGCCACGATCCGGACCGGTTCTGCAGGGCGGTGTCCGCGGAGGGTGTCGCGGTAGGCGCCCACTATATCGGAGATCCGATATTCATGCGTGGTAAATACCTGACCGAAAAGATCACGTACGGGAACAGCGGATGTCCATTCAGCTGCGGGGTCACGGACCGCGAGTACCATTATGGACCCGACACAACCCCCCAGGCCGTCGCAGGTTTGCGAACCGTCGCCGTCCGGGGAATCCATGAGCATATGGAAGAATCCGACATCCGTGATATCGCGGCCGCAATCAATAAGGTCGCCGCGGATGTGTAGAAAGCCGCTGCTTAGGGGCGACCCTTGTGATCGCCCATTAGGGGAGACATCCAATGATTGAGGGGAAAGAGGTCCTCACGTGCCGGGGCGCCGTTGCCGCCGGGCCGGAGGAGGCGGCTCGCGTTGGCGCTCGTGTGCTGGACCGGGGCGGGAATGCGATGGACGCGGCCGCCGCAGCCAGCATGGCCTGCTGTATGCTGCAGCCGCAGTCCACGGGGGTGATGGGTTACGTGCTTTGCGCGCTGGTGCTCGACGGTCGGACCGGGAGAGTATGGTCTCTGGATGCCAACTCCATTGCACCCGCGTCGGCCAGTGAGACGATGTACGACGTGATGCCGTTGGGGGAAGGTCCGAAGGGGATCAACGAGAACGAGTATCTCTGCTCCGTGAGGGATAACGCAAATGTCCACGGACCCCGCGCCGTGGGGCCGCCCGGAATGATGGCGGGGATGGGGGTCTTGTGGGAGCGATGGGGCCGCTTGAAGTGGTCCGATATCGTGGCTCCGTCCCTGACACTGCTGGAGAACGGATTCCCGTTCGGTTCCACGGCGGCGGCGATTCGGAACCTGGAGCCGGTGATTCGGCGGTTTCCTGCAACAAAGAAGCACCTGATGCCGCAAGGGCGATTGCCCACGTCGGACGACACCTGGCACCGGCGGGATATGGAGAAATCCCTGACGCGTGCGTGCGAGGCGGGGTGGCGCGACTTTTACGATGGAGAAATCGGCCGGAGGATCGCGGACCACGTCAACAGTTCCGGCGGTGCGCTGACGAGGGAGGATATGGCGGGATTTGAGCCGCGTGTCTCCGCGCCGTACGAGACGACGTACCGCGACGCGACCGTCTATGCCGCGGTTTTGCCGAACGGCGGGTTGACTGCTCTGCAGATCCTCAACATGCTGGAGTGCTTCGAGCCCGTGCCCGAGGATACGTTAACGTACTGGCACCGGTTGTCCGAAGTGCTGAAACTGGCGTGGCGCGACCGGCTGTTGTACCTGGGCGATCCGGATCACGTGGACGTTCCGGTCCAGCGGTTTCTAAGTAAAGACTACGCGGCAGGACGAGTGGAGTCGATGCGACAGTTTCCGGAATTTGTGGATCGTCGGTCCCCGTGGCCCGAGGGAGATTCGACGACCGGGACGCTCCATGTTTCCGCCGCGGACGCGGAAGGCAACGTGGCGTCCGTGACGATCTCGCAGGGCGGCGCATTCGGGTCTCTGGTTACCGTGCCCGGCACCGGTCTGATCCTGGGGCACGGAATGTGCCGCCTGGATCCGCGGCCCGGCCGCAGAAATTCGGTGGCGCCCCTGAAACGGCCCCTGAACAATACGGCGCCGCTGATGATTCGCCTGCCGGACCGGGACGTTGCGGCGGGGCTGCCGGGGGGAAGGCGGCTCGTGAGCGTGAACGCCCGAATCGCGCAGAAAATCGTGGATTTCGGTGCGTCTGCTTACGAGGCCGTGTCCGGTCCGCGGATGCACGTCCAGATGGAGGAGCCCGTGATGGTTACGAGAACGCTTGAAAAGGCCATCCGGGATGGATTGCTCGAGATGGGGCACGAACTGGAGGTGGTCGGGGGCATCGCGGGCGGTGCGCACTGCGCGGAATACCTCAGGCGTGCGGGAAGGGTGCGGGCGGGTGGAAACACGTGGGCGGCAGGCGTTTAGTCGGGTTGTAGTCGGAAAGTGGAGATGATGCGCTATTGGACGGCAATGCCGGGCTTGATAGTTGGGGCCCGTGCTTTTGTGTTTAATGCTTTCGTTTTGTATATTGCGGTATGCAGGTGAGTACTGGCGGCTGTTTGTGGGATTCACAGGATGTAAGGAAAGGCAATATGGCAGAGGGTTCAACGGTTGCGGTATCGGCCGACATCGAGGGTGGCATCGAGACGCAGGCGGTGACGCTGCGCAGCGTTTTCCTGGCAGGAGCGCTGGCGGTTGGGGTGAACGTCGTTGTGAACTACGTTGAATACGTCGTCCACGCGTCGCGGATGACGTTGAGTCACTTTCCGATGGGCACTCTGCTGCTCTACCTCCTGTTGGCGCTGGGACTGAATCCGCTGTGCCGGTTGCTCGCGAGTCGATATGCGTTGTCGTCAACGGAACTGCTGGTCGTGCTGGCGGGCGGTCTTGTGGGCGGGGCCATACCGTCCGTGGGGCTGACGGGTTATTTCCTGGGTGCGATCGCGGCGCCGTTCTATTTCGCGACGCCGGAGAATCAGTGGGGAGAGTACTTCCATCCAAATATCCCGCACTGGCTGGCCCCCAGAAACACGGGCGGCACATTGAATCACCTGTTCGAAGGATTGCCGCCCGGTGACACCATTCCGTGGGACGTCTGGTTGGTGCCGGTGGTTTGCTGGATGGGGCTGATTACCGCCCTGTTTTTCGGTTCGGTCTGCCTCGCGGTAATTCTGCGAAAGCAGTGGATGGAAAGCGAACGCATTTCATTCCCTATATTGCGCCCCGTTACCGAACTTACCGAGCGGGCGGAGACATCGGATTTTCCGCGGCTCTTCTGGATCGGATTTGCAGTCGCGTTCGGTATTCTGGCCTGGAACATGATCCACTATTTCATTCCCGGATTTCCACAGATTCCGAATATCCGATGGGGTCCCTGGATCAAGTTCGAACGTTATTTCCCTGGCCTGTGGACGCGGATCAATATGTTCACGATTTCCTTTTGCTATTTTGCAAACATAGACGTGTTGTTCAGTCTCTGGTTTTTTGATCTGTTGTTCATCATTCGCAGCGGGATTCTGAACCGGCTGGGAATTAACGCCAGTTCGTGGTCCCACGCCTCCGCCGACTTTCAGTGGGTGCCCCTGGGTGCCTTTTTTGCGATGGTGGGATGGGGTTTCTGGACGTCGCGGAACCACTTGAGACTGGTCTTCATGAAGGCGCTCGGAAGGGACGCGCCCCTGGATGACAGAGATGAGATGATGTCGTTCCGGACGGCGGTATTCGGGCTGATCGTGTGCGTTTTATTCGCCGTTTTCTGGTGGTGGCAGGCCGGAATGAGTCTTGTCCTGGCGTGTGTGTTTGTTCTGGCCGCGTTCATCCTCTATCTGGGCGTTTCGCGCATCGTATCCGACGTGGGTCTGGTCTTCATCAGCATGCCCGTGGGGCCGCAGCGGTTTGTCACGTCCCTGTTCGGATCGCGGAATCTGTCAGGGGCCAGTCTGACGACGCTCGGATTCACGAACGGCATCGCGTCCTACGGCAAGGGCCTGTTCATGCCGTCGGTCATTCACGGGGCCAAACTGTCGGACACGTGCCCCCGCGACGGGCGGCGGCGTGTGCTGGCCGCTCTACTGCTGGCCTTCGGTCTGGGGTGTATATTCTCGGTTGTGTTTACGTTGTATCTGGGATATACGTACGGGGCCTATAATTTCAACGATTGGCCGTTCACGAGGTATAGCAAATCCGGTTTTGGACGTGTGCTGACCCAGATGAACAACCCGGAACCACCCCACCGTTTGCAGTTGAGCCTGTTTGGCATCGGCGCCGCGGTGATGTCTTTGCTGACGTTCCTGAAGTACCGGTTTCCCTGGTGGCCCTTCCATCCGGTCGGTTTTGCGCTGGCCGGTACGGGAACGTCGGTGCGTTATACCGTGTTTTCGGTCTTTCTTGCCTGGGCCATCAAATTCCTGATTCTGCGGATCGGCGGGGCGGCGCTCTATCGTCGTTACGTACCGTTCTTTTTGGGCGTGCTCGTGGGCTATTCCACGGGCGTGGGAGTTTCATTGATTGTGGATATGATCTGGTTTCCGGGCGGCGGGCACTCGATCCACGGGTATTGACCCACCGTGTGCGGGTGTAACGATGGACTCAATTGTCTTGGGTTGGAGACCTGGATATGAATTTCTTCCGGAGGTAAATCATGGAAACGGCGGTTGAGCGATCGGTCGCCCGCTCGTGGGAGCTGTATGACGCGGCGCAGAAGGTTATCCCCCTGGGCACGCAGACCCATTCCAAGGCCCCGAGAGAGGCGCTTCGAGGAGTGGAGCCCTGCTACCTGGTTCGGGGCGATGGATGCCGGGTGTGGGACGCCGATGGTAACGAATATATCGATTTCAGGAACGGGCTGGGACCCATCACCCTGGGGTACCGGTTTCCGGAGGTGGATGAGGCCGTCCGGAAGCAACTCGAAAGCGGTATCATATTCAGCTATCCCCACCCGTTGGAAATCGAGGTCGCACAGCGGCTGGTCGAAGTGTTGCCCTGCGCGGAACGGGTCCGATTCCTGAAGACGGGCGGCGAGGCAATGGCGGCCGCGCACCGGCTTGCGAGGGCGTTTACGGAACGGGAGCTCATCCTGACCTGCGGGTATCACGGCTGGGTCAACACGATGGCTCGGGGCGGAGTGCCGGAGGCGACGCGCAAGACGTACATCGCGATGCCGTGGGGCGACATTGGGCCGTATGCAGAGGTTTTCGAAGCTTCTGCGGGTGAGATTGCGGCCGTAAGCGTGGCCTGCGCATATGCGGAAGTCGAACAGGGGCGTTCCTTTCTGAGGAAATTGCGTGTGCTGACGGAGCAACACGGTGCCGTCCTCATCTTCGATGAGATCGTTACCGGGTTCCGGCTGAGGCGGGCGGGTGCGCAGGAGTATTTCGGGGTGGTTCCCGACCTGGCGGTGTTTGCAAAGGGCCTGTCGAACGGCGTGCCTCTATCATGTTTCGTGGGAAAAGCCGATGTAATGGAGACGGTGAAGGATTGCGTTGTGTCGTCCACGTTTGGAGGGGATACGCTGGGTCTCGCCGCGGCTCGGGCCGTTCTGGACGTGTACGAACGCGAAGATGTGATCGGAACGCTGTGGAAGCGCGGCGAACAGCTTCACGAAGGCTTCAATGAGTTCAGTGAGAGATTGGGCCTGCCGACGCGTTTCGTGGGAGCCCATCCGGTCGGACAGCTGGTATTCGATCATCCGAACGCGGCCGGGCAGTTTCTCAGGTTCAACGAGGAGCTGTTTAAGCGTGGGATCATCATCTATTCGGTCTGCTATACCAATCTCTCGCATACCGAAGCGGATATTGACGACGCCGTCCATGCGATGGGCGAGGCATTGGAAGTGATTGCAACAGAAGGGTTGTTCGACAGGGGATAACTTTCGTATCTTTATGGCATTCCTTGTCGCTGTTCCGCCCGCTTCGCTATTCGGACATCGGTAGGTTCCGGAGGGACGTTTGCTGAAATACACTGCAATTGCAGCAGCCTTGCTCGGGCTGGCTTCGGGGGCCCTTGCCGCACCGCCCGCTAAATACTCGCGTGACGGTGAGCGGGTTGTCTGGCTCATCCCTTCCGGTAAGCCGATGGTCCTGTTTACGCAGATCTGGCAGGGACGAACCGACGGGACTGCGCCGACCCGTGCTGGAATCTACCTGGGTCCTCCGGGGGACGTGGGATTCCTGCCGGGCGGTGGGCTTGTCTATCTGGAGCGGGGGTTGGATCACGTCGCGTTTGGCACCACGCCCCTGGGCAGGCTGACGTCCGACGCGCGAAAACAGCGGCGTCTGCCCCTGGTACGCAATCGGATCTGGCGGATTCAGGCATCCGGGGAGTCACTCTGGCCGTTGCCCGACGAATTGGACCCGATCGACTTTGCGGTGGCGCCGGATGGGACTCGGCTGGCCGTAACGGATCGCAACGGCTTGTGGACCGTTGATTACTTCGGCCGCGCCAGGTTGCTTGTGCGCGGACACGTGCGCGGTCCTTTAGGGTGGTCTGCGGACGCGGATGCGGTTGCCGCCGTGGTGGACGGCAAGTTGTCCCATGTTGGAATGGATGGTGGCGAAGCGCCGGCGTGGCGCAGCTCACGCGAAAAAGGCGCCGCAAGGCCTCCGCAGCCTACACACGAAAAGGAGATCGACGCTGCAATGCTGATGGTGCATCAGGCGTTGAACTGGTGGGTTCGTGGTCATCACGCGATGCATCGTGGGGAGTACCGCGGCGCCAGGGATGCTTACCGGGAATCCGTCAGCGGTTTCAAGGATATTCGCAGGTCCTATGCTCCGCTGGGTCTGTCCCGAGGAAGCTGCCAGGGCTACATCGATGCGATTCGGAGCCGAATCAAAAATGACGAGACACTGAAGGAAGCAGTATGCTCGGAACGCCTGCTTGTTGTCGGCGATCTGATTTCAGAGTTCGACTCGGTGCGCAGCAATGAAGAAACATCAGACCTGAGCGGACTTCTGTCATGGGCGTCAGTCGAACTGGAAAAGCGGCGGTTGGGCGCATCCGAGAGAGCGCGGGATCTGACGCAACTCAAGCAACTCTTCCATTGTCCTGCAACCGACGAACCCCACATGCCTGACATCGGATATTCTTTCCGTCCCGCAGTTCATGCCGGCGGCCCCGTGTTGACATGTTACTGGCACCGGGGGCGGGTGCAATATCTTCTGGGCGGTCCCGGCGGTTACGCAGTGCAGGCGCAGAATATGCCGCGCGCCAGGGTCGATTCACTATTCGACCTCGGTGTGACGCGTCTCGACAAAAATGAAGTGGACGAGGCGATCTTTCCACTCCGTGTCGTTGCCCACCAGCGTCCCAGGGATAAGAATGCGCATCTGAAACTGGGATATGCATTCCTGGAGGACAAATATTACAGGGGTGCGAAATGGGCGTTCAGAAAAGCAGCGGCGCTGCCAGGCAATGATCCCGAACCCTATTACGGTATGGGCCTCGTGTTGATGGAACTCCACAACGAGCGCTACCAGGCCATTACGTATTTCAGAAAGGCGTTGATGCGGGATCGGGACTTTGTAGATGCACAGTATAAAATCGCGCTCGTGAGATATATGCTCAACGAGCACGACGTAAAGCCGGAGCTGGACCGGGTGCTGAAAACGGATCCAGAATACGCCGATGCCTATCTGCTGATGGGAGATTGGTACGCCAACTTTATGGAGGATTACGAGGAAGCCATTGTCTGGTACACCCGATTTCTCGCGATGAGGCCGGCCGACCGGAAAGTCGGCAGGCGGCTGGGCCATGCGTACCTGAAAGTGAAGGACTACGACCGGATTCTTGAGAAGGTTCGGGCGTTTACGCACGAGTACCCTGATGCAATCGAACTGATGCCCATTGTGGCGCAGGCCTGCGCGAAGCGCAACAAATACGATATGGCGATGGGGTTTTTCTCGACATACATCTCAAGGCTGGACCTGGAGCAGCGAGAACTCTATAGTGACATCAGTCTGATAGCGTCGCCGGAGGAAATGGCCGAATACGAACGGACGTCAGGCACTGCCCGTGAAGCCTACCTGGAAAGCTTCTGGAACGTAAGGGATCCGGACATAGGCACTTCGGTAAATGAGCGGTTGCTGGAGCATTACCGCAGGGTCTGGTATGCCAGTCTGGAGTTCTCCAATGGCAAGAAGCCCTGGGACCGTCGAGGCGAGGTGTATGTGCGGTTTGGCGATCCGGACCACGTGACGAGTTCGCGGAAGGTGAATTTCCGGCACAGCTTGCCCGTGCTGCGCGTGAAAGAGCGGCTGGCCAGGCAGCTGTATGGCACCGAGGCCATTGGCGCGTCGTTTATGGGTCCTGTCTTTCCCCTACGCAATTTTGCTCTGGAGCGGGATGTTCTTGGATTCGAGAGCACTTCGGCTGATCTGGGCATCGAGGGAGAGCGTGACGCCTTCACGGGCGGGGACCCGGATGGTTCCGATTCGAATCTGAGGCAGATGACGACGTCGGAGGGAAGCCGGGACGGTGGCTCGTCGTCGGATCGCAACGATACGGAGCGTTCCAGCACGGCAGGGACGATTGGCGAGGGCGGAGATATCGGACAGCGTGAGTTCGCAAGCATGGTTACAGGACCCCTCCCGTCCAGCATCAATACGGAGATTTTCGCCGGATCGGGTTTCAGTCCGGTTCTGAGCGCAGGGGCCGACCTCGGTTCCACGCCGTGGGAGTCGTGGGTCTATCTGAATATCGACGGAGGGATAGAGATAACGTTTACCGATGAGTTCAACTCCCGGATCTTCGATTTTGCGCCGGTGCCCGATGCGCCCGACCTGGGTATAGAGCAGGTGACGAAGTTTCGTCGCTTTTCGCCTGCGCAGGTGTTCAAGCAGGCGGTTGCAATGACTCCGGATACCTACACACCGGAATATGCTGAATCTCAGTTTGATTTTTACTATACACTTGCCGACTTCAAGGGGCGAGACGGCAAGAGTGTGTTGGAGATTTACTACGGCATACCGTGCGCCGTGACCAACTACCTGCCCGAACATAACGTCACGCAAGTCGCGGTGCGCCGGCAGCTGGCTTTGCTTTCGCCCCAATCGGACAAAGTCTACCGCAAGACTGCGGAGGTGTTATACAAGCAACCTGGCAATCGAACGGGACCGGACGTGGTCCTCCCGGACGTGGTCAGGCTGGAAGTGCCGCCCGGCGTCTACCGGCTGGAAGTGAAGGCCAGGGACAGGATGACGGGTCGGCTGGGAATATACCGGCAGCAGGTCGTGGTCGAATCCTACCATCGTGAGGGTCTCCGTGTAAGCGACCTGGAGTTGGCATACAGGGTCAGCGATGCCGCCGGCGATGCCGGCAAATTCGGAAAACATGGGTTGAACGTGGTACCGATGCCCTCTCGAACATACGGGTCGGGCCAGAACGTATTTGTGTATTACGAAATCTACAACTTGAAGCGGGATGAGTTCGGCCAGACCCAGTACCGGGTCGAGTACACCATGGGGCCGAAAGCGGGTGGCGTGCTTTCGAGGCTGGCACAGACGCTGACGGGGAGATCAGGAGAACAGGGTGTGGCGATTGGATACGAGCAGTTGGGCGTACAGGAGTCTGAAGTGGCCTACACGGAACTCGAACTCGGAGAGGCGCGATCGGGGCGACATTACCTGAACGTGGAAGTCACGGACCTGAACAGCGGAAAGTCCTTTGCGAAGGAAACGACGTTCGTGGTGCAGAAATGAGGAGATTGCCGGGAATTATCGCGCCGGGGAGGTCGTCTGTTGTTCGACCGAAATTCCCGGTGCAGGAGAAAGCGTACATGGCGCGTTGTCTCTTATGTTTTCTATTCATCGTTAGCCTCGTATTTGTCCCGGTGCGCGTCTGGGCAGAAAGGGTCACGGTTGAAGACGTGGATTTTGACGGCAGTGGTACCATCGATCTGACCGACTTTGTCCTGTTCGCACGGGCGTATCAGTCGGACGACCCGATCTACGATCTGGACGGCAGTCGAGCGGTGGACATGCCCGACTTTGTGATTTTCGCGTCATTTTTCGGACAGACCGTGGTAGATGGACCTGTGGTTCCTATTGTAAAGCATGAACTTCTTGACGTTTCCGCAGGAGATTTCGTAATGGGAACCAACCAGGGGTTGGTTCCTGACGCACCTCCGCATGTCGTTTACCTTGACGCGTTCAAGATAGACAAATACGAGGTGAACAATGCGCAGTACATCGCCTTTCTGAACGACAGGAACCGGAACACCAAAATCGTCGGCCGCACCGCGCCGTGGCAGACCGACGAGGATATCGCCTACGAGAACGCGGCGAATCGCAACCGGGACCCGGAAGACAACGTGCTGTACAATCTGGAATCGAGAAGAGCGGATATTCGGATATCGATCGACGTACTGGCCGGACGCGAAGGGGACGAAGACGAGGAAAACGAAGAATTGGGGCGTACCATCAAGGATGAGTACGTGCTGAAAGCGTTCTACCTCGCCAACCGGGCGGTGACGAACGTGACGTGGTACGGCGCAAAGGCGTACTGCGAATGGGCAGGAATGCGCCTGCCCACGGAAGCGGAGTGGGAGAAGGCGGCGCGAGGTACGGACGAGCGGCCCTACCCCTGGGGTACGGCTACGCCCACCCCTGAACTCGCGAATATCGACCATTATGTAGGACGTACGGTGGATGTGGATAGCCACCCGAAAGGCGTAAGCCCATACGGGGCGCATCATATGTCAGGAAATGCCTGGGAATGGTGCGAGGACTGGTTCGACCCCTTTTATTATCGTGATTCTCCAAGAGAAAACCCCAAAGGCGGTGAGACGGGCGCAAACCGGGTATTGCGGGGAGGGTCGTGGGCATTCACTGACCTTGCCGACACGACGACTCGATGGTTCGAGCCGCCTTTCCTTGCGGATGAACAGGGTGGATTTCGTTGTGCGAGTGACTTCTGAGGGTCCTGACGTGCGGCGGTAATCGACGCCGGTAATGGGAGGAACCGGCAGGCCGGTCAAGAGGGACCAGGTGTGAGGGTAAGCTAAGATGCGGATTGGAACTGATGGTGTGTGGCGGTGCAGCATATGGTTTGTCTTCGGATTGCTTGCCTGTTTTCTGACGGCGTGCGGTGACGACAACCCGATCGAATCCGACGACGACGAGGAGCCGGTTGCGCCGCCTTCGCTATGTTCGGATACGCCGGGGACGATATGCACCTGGGCGGGTACCGGGGACGCGGGATGGGACGGCGACGGAAACGTACTGCTGCTGTCCACCTTCTACTGGCCGGTCGACGTCATGGTGACGCACGAGGGCCGGGTCTACGTTCTGGATTGGGCCAACCATCGCGTGCGCCGCGCGGCCATAGGCGATAGCACGCTGGAGACGGCGATCGGCAGCGGATTGATGGGCGACGGTTCCTACGCGCAGTCCGAGCGCATCCCGCCCGGGGCGCCCGGGAGGTCGGTCAATCTGAGTCATCCCACCCATCTCGTCCAGTTGTCAGGCGGGGCTTATCTGCTCACGGCATGGCGAAACCACAAGCTGCGGATTTTCGATCCTGTCAGCGGCAGGGTACGGGTATTTCTGGGAGATACGCCGGGGTTTGCCGGCGACGGCAGTGCCGCGGAGGACGCGCTCCTGAACCATCCGTCGCAGACGGTGCTTGCGCCCGACAACACGCTGTATGTGCTGGATCAGCGCAACCTGCGGGTGAGGAAGATCGATGCCAACAGCGTCATTACCACGGTGGCGGGAACGGGCACGACCGGATTCAGTGGCGACGGCGGTCCTCCCCTGCAGGCGCAACTGAAACTCCCTGCCGGCAACAATCCTCCGCCGGCTGGCGGATTGGCTTTTGGGCCCGATGGAAACCTCTACATTTCCGACACGCTCAACCAGCGTATTCGGCGCGTGGACTTCGAAAGGGACCGTATCGATACCGTTGCCGGAAACGGAGCCGCGGGGTTCAGCGGTGACGGCGGACCTGCGATACAGGCGATGTTGAACAACCCCCGCGACATACAGTTCGGCCCGGACGGGCGTCTGTACGTCGCCGATGAGAAGAACCATCGCATCCGGGCAATCGATCTGTCTTCTGGTACAATTGTAACGGTGGCCGGAACTGGGAATCCGGGGTTTAGCGGCGACGGCGGTCCTGCGACGTCGGCTGCATTAAACCGGCCGGCCGGCGTCGCATTCGATGAGGCGAACGGGTTTCTTTACATTGCGGATACGTACAACCATCGCATCCGGCTGGTTACGCTCTCGGGATCGGGAAGTCTCTGAAAAGACAGTGCGAATAAACGCACGTGACTGATGGACAGGAGGCGAGGGGGCTTGTTGTGCCGGACCAACCCAATTTTCTGGTGATCATGTCGGACCAGCACAACCGGAGGTACATGGGTTGTGCCGGGGATCGAATCGTCCGAACGCCAAACCTGGATGCGCTGGCGAGGCGGGGCGTGCTGTTCGAAAATACCTATTGCGGCGCGCCGCTTTGCGTGCCGTCGCGGATGACTTTTCTTACGGGACGTCCTGCGTCTGATATCGAGGTCTGGTCCAATTCCTGTTTTCTGAGGTCGGACATTCCCACCTTCGCACACGGTCTGGGGCTGGCGGGATACGAGACGGTCCTGGGCGGCAGGATGCACTTTGTCGGACCGGACCAGCTTCACGGATTCGAGAAGCGCATCATTGGAGATGTATCGGGTCCGTTACCGGGAGGTCCGGGTCCCGATCTGGGACATATTCCGACCGGGACGACCGGCCAATCCCGCCAATCGGTTGAAGTCTCCGGACCGGGCCGTACGGCCTACCAGGCGTACGACGTTGCAGTGACCGAGGCCTGTTGTGATTTCCTTGAGAGCCGCGACAGGACTGGCGCCGAGCGACCGTTTTGCCTCGTAACGGGCTTTGTGTTGCCGCATTGCCCGTTTATCTGTCCCGGAGATTTATACGAGGAATATCACCGTCGGGTGGAGCTTCCGGCCGTTCCCGAAAGCTACCTGGATGAGCTGCATCCGGCAATGCGTCTCTGGCGCGAGAAGCGCGGGGTCAACGGATTGAGCGACGACGCGGTGCGCCGGGCACGCGCGGCCTACTACGGCCTCGTCACGTTCCTGGACGGTCTGATCGGACGGTTGCTGGAGACGCTGGCTTCAACGTCGTTCGCGGACAACACCGCGGTGATCTATCTCTCAGACCATGGGGAGATGGCAGGTGAGCACGGGATGTGGTGGAAGAGCAGCTTTTACGAGGGATCCGCCGGCGTGCCCATGATCGCGTCGTTTCCTGGGCGTTTCGGGGAGGGGCGGCGTGTTGATGCCGTGACAAGCCTGCTGGACGTCGGCCCCACGCTGATCGACCTGGCCTGCGGAGATCCGCTGCCGGAGGTTGCAGGCCGCAGCCTCAGGTGTTTTCTTGAGGGCGACGGACGGGCGCCGGGTTGGTCGAATGAGGTGTTTTCCGAAAATTACAGCGGTGCCGACGAACCGCCGGGCCGGATGGTCCGCCATGGACCATGGAAATTGAACAATTACCATGGTTTCGATGAACCGCAGTTATTCCATCTGGACGACGATCCCCATGAATTCAACGACCTGGCGAGAGACCCGGGTTGTGCGGAGGTGAAGGGGGCGCTCCTGGAGCGGGTCCGGGAGGGATGGCACGGGGGCGAGATCGGGGCGAAGCTGAAGCGACGGACCGAGGGACGGCGTGTGTTGCGACGGTGGGCCGGCGTCGTGGACCACGATCTGGCGGGTCACTGGAAGGCGCCCCCCGGGTGCAATGCATTTCCGGAAGAATGAACTGTGAAAGAGGCTGTAGGGTCAAAAGGCCCTGCCGGGAGGCTGTTACGACGAAAAACAGCGTACCCGTGCAGGGCGGTTTTCTGCCGGTCGGTGCAAGGACAAGAAACCGGGGTCCCGCGGCTCGGATTGTGAGACGGCCGCTTAGCCCATGAAAAACAGCGACGCGGCGACGCGACGAAAGCACACGAAACGGGGCGTAAGGGTCTTCCAGGAGGACGTCTTTTCGGTTCACGTCCAGAGGCCTGGTGCATCCGGGTTATCCGCAGCTTAATCGCCTTTATTATCTCGCACTTATTCGAATTAACGTCTCCAAAGGTTGCGAATCAAGGTGAGTCTTCCACAACGGGCAGGACGACGCAAGACGGCCGGCCCGCGTCGTGGAAGACCGTGTTGACAGCGACCCGGCCGGTGGCTTCCTCTCCGAACGGACCCCCCGTGTTCAGATTCCGATCGTACCGTGGGAAATCGCTGCTTGTGATTTCTATGCGCAGGCGGTGCCCCGATTGGAACACCTGGGCCGTAGCGGACATGTCGATTTCAAACCTGTATATCTTCCCAGGCGTCATCATCTCGGGTCGTTGCAGTGAGTTGCGGAATCGCGCCCTCAGGATGCCGTCGCAGACGGGCATGGACCGGCCGTCCGGCCAGACGTCGCAGAGTCGGACCACCCAGTCCGTATCCGGGGCTGATGACAGTCCGTGCAGGATGGCTTTGACGGGTCCGATGACGGTCAGGTCTCGCTTCAGTACCGCCGAAGTATAGGTTAGCATCCCTCCTTCAAGGTGCCGGTGGTCCACCGGACCCAGCGTTGGATAGAAGCGCAGCCCGGGCATGGGTTCTTTCGGATCGTACTCAAAGCTGTCGGGGTGTTCGGCACTATCGGGCGGATCGAAGGCCAGCCCGCCGTTGTTGAGCGAATTTTCGTCTTTGCCGGAGCCCTCCCGCAAATACGCGGATCGGTACGTAATGCCCGGTGGCGGCCAGTCGTCCAGGTCCAGCCACTGGTTCTTTCCCATCAGGAAAATGCGTACCGGCGGACCGTCCATGACTCCGTTGTCCATTCCCTTCAGCCAGTAATCGTACCACTGCAGGCGGTGCGCGTTCATGTCGAACGCTGCCTGCGGGCCGAAGTCGAGTTCGCCGACCACACGCCTGGCGGCGTTGCCCGGACCGTGGATCCAGGGTCCGATCAGCAGGCGTTGGCCTTGTCGGCAAGCCCGGGTTTTACCGCTTTTTCGGATTCCCTGGAAGGACTGCAGCGTACCGTCCAGGAAGACGTCGAACCACGCGCCGAAATGAAGCATGGGCGTGTCGATATCGCCGAATTTCGACGCGATGTTCGTGGGCCACCAGTAGGGACCGTCTTCGGGGTGGGCCAGGTAATCGAAATACCAGTCGAGCAGACCCTCCAGGGGTGGGAATGACTTCAACGGAAGATGCTGCTCCCAGTCTTCGTATTCGTCCAATGCAGCTGCAAGGCGGGCCCTCGCGGCATCCAAACCCGGTGGCGCGCTTTCGTGTTCCAGCTGGGCCAGCAGCGTCTGCATCGCCCACTTCTGGAAGGGCAGTGAGAAGGCGCCGTAACGGTACCAGAAACCGCTGTAATAGTCTGCTCCGCCCTGCCGAACGTAGAGCGCCTTCAAGTGCGGCGGCCGGGTCGGGGCGACCATATACTGAGAGAATCCGGAATAGGAGCCGTCGGCCATACCCACGCGGCCATTGGACCACGATTGAACACCTGCCCATTCAATCGTGTCGTATCCGTCGCGGTTGGCGCCCCATCCGTCGTCCCGGAACGGTTGCCACTCGCCTTCGGAGGCAAACGTGCCCCGCACGTTCTGTCCGACGAAGACGTATCCCCGGCTCGCGAAGAACTCGCCGTTCGACGTGCAACGGCCGACGAGTTCGTAGGCAACACGTTCCACGATGACGGGATGTCGACCGCCGCCGTCGGGCCGGTAGACGTCGGCTGGCAGGACGACGCCGTCTCGCATTCTTATGGGTACATTGCGTTCTACGCGTACAGAATGTCGTGGTTCGGACAGCATTGTTTCAGGCATGAGTTTCTCCTGTTCGGGATTGCCTCGCTACCTGCAGGTCCTACAATCGGGGTAGCAGCGAATCTTCATCGATGTTCAATATATCGACAGAAGCGATCCATTGCCGGTTCCAATACGGATGGGTCCGACGCGCAGCAGAGCCGAACCGAACCTTCACCGCCTGCGCCGAAAGCGATGCCTGGCGCAACCGATACCTTTCGTCGATTGAGCAGTTCAAGCGCGAACGCAAACGAATCACTGACGCCCTCGATGCTGGGAAAGAGATAGAAGGCGCCCTCGGGCGGACTGACTGACACGCCCGCTGTCGAATTCAAGGCATCGTAACAGTAAGAAATTCTCTTGTGATAGGTATCGACCATATCGTGCAAATTCGACTCACTGTGCCGAAGCGCAATCTCACCCGCCCGCTGAACCATCGCGGGGGCGTGTGATACGATGAATTCGTTGAGTTGAGCGGCCCTGTCAACCAGGTCCGGGCGCGAGACCACCCAGCCCAGGCGCCACCCGGTCATTCGATAGGTCTTGGAGAAGGATTGCACCACGATTACGGCGTCGTTTCGGTCGCACAGCCGCAGAATGGACGGGGCGACGGGTCCGTTGTAGTAGATGTGCTCGTAGACTTCGTCCGCGAGAAGCCAGAGGTCGTTGCAGCGGCAGAAATCGAGGAGTTTCTGCTGCTCGTCTATCGAGGCGACCCAGCCCAGCGGGTTGGATGGCGAGGTAAAGGCGAGCAGTTTTGTCTTCCTGTTGAGTGCGGATTCCACCACGGCGAAGTCGATCGTGTGGCGACCCCCGTCTTTGATAAACGGAATCTCAACCGCGCTGCCGCCAAAGAGGTTGACGATGGCTGTCGCATTGGGCCAATTCGGCGTGAGAATGATGGCTTCGTCACCAGGATCGATCACGCAGCGGATTGAGACGTTCAGGGCCTGGACGCCCGATGCGGTAATGAGGATCTCGCCAGGCGCGAGGGTCACGCCGTGGATATCGGCGTATCTTTCGGCCAGGGCTTCCCGAAGTCCGGGCAGGCCGGCGTTTTCGGTATAAAACGTGTATCCTTCGTCCAATGCCTGAACGGCCGCGTCCTTGATGTATCGGGGCGTGGGCAGATCGGATTCGCCGAAGTGCATTTTGTAGACGCCGTCCATGCCGAAAGCGACGTCGGCCAGCTCGCGGATGCGCGACGGCTCGACGTTGGAAAGCGTTGCGGCTAAAGGGATTGTATGGGCCATGGCTCTTGGAAGGGTTGGAAGGTGTCCGGCTGCGCTTATGAGACTCGACCGGCTTATCGGCATTCCTTCGCAATGTCTGCTTGCATAGGATCGGGCTTCGCAGTATCATAACCTTCGCGCCGTGGCGGAGCCCCGCTCAGTGTTCCGGAACGGAACGCCAGGCCAGGATTCCGTTTCAGGAAGGCAGGCGCGCGACGAACCTCAGCCGAAATCAGTAATGGCGATTCCTACTAGGAATCATGACAGCAGGGGACAAAGATAGGGAATCAAACGGGGGAATTCAATCGCAGACCGCCGCCCTGCGTCGAAATGCGTGCCATGGAATCTCGAGAAAGGGAGTCGCTGATCCGTGCCTGAATCGGATACATTCACAATGGAAGCCACGCGGCGGGAGGTGAGGGTATGAGGGGCGTCGTCTATCTCGGAGAGAGCGAGGTGGAAGTCAGAGACTTTAATCGGCCGGAACCCGGGCCCGGTCAGGTGGTCATCGAAATGAGAGTCGCGGGGCTGTGTGGGAGCGATCTCCATAAGTACCACAGCAGCCGGGAGTGGGCGAAGGAGCGGAAAGGGATGATTTCCGGGCACGAACCGGCGGGGGTCGTGGCCGAGGTCGGAACGGACGTTGCAAATCTGTCCGAAGGCGACAGGGTCTGTGTCTATCACACGGTCGGGTGCAATCATTGTGCGGTCTGTCTCTCCGGAACGCCGGTGTTCTGTCCGGAACAGGGCGCATTCGGCAGGACGCGAGACGGGTCCCACGCGGATTTCATGGTCACGGAGGCCCGGTACTGCATGCCGCTGCCCGATGGTGTCTCTTTTGCGGTCGGTACGCAACTTGCCTGCACCGCGGGGACGGCCTTTTCCGCCGTGAACAAGGTATCGAAACGTCATGGCGATCCGCTTGTTGTGTTCGGGTTGGGTCCGGTGGGATTGACGACGCTTCTGATGGGCGAGGCGATGGGATACAGGACGCTGGGCGTGGACATAAATCGCTTCAGGATTGACCTCGCGGCCCGTATCGGCGGCGGGGTTGTGATCAATGCGGAAGAGAACGACCCGGTTGAGACAGTCAGGGATCATACTGGCGGACACGGAGCGGCCGGGGTCGTGGAGTGCTCGGGGAGCGGCATCGCGCGCGCGCAGGCGGCGGCGGTCGCGGGTCTGCACGGAACGGTGATCTACGTGGGCGCCGGCGCGGCGTCGCTCGAGATCGATTTTATGGATATCCTTCGAAAGGAGCTCACGCTCAGGGGTAATTCCGTGTATTCGATGGGCGCCTATTTCGATGCCGTTGCTTTTCTGCAGACCCACCCGGTGCCGCTGGACGAGATTGTGACCCATCGTTTTTCCATTGAACAGGCGAAAGAGGCATTTGAAATCTTCGATAGCGGAGAGACGGGTAAAGTGATCTTCGAGTGGGAAGGCGGAGAAGGTTTGTAAGGACCGCTGTGCGGGGACATTCTGCAAGGGATTTTCCCCTGTGATGAGTCAACGCACAGGGACATCGAACTGTTGCGGGACCGCAGGCGGTTTGCATCCATAGGAATCTGAGTCCGGTAGAACAGAAATGGAGGAACGGAAAATGGCAGAAAGAACAAGGGTGGGTATCATCGGATGCGGCGGCATGGCCCGGTCCCATGCCAGCCGGATGAGCGAGGTGCTCGACAGGGTGGAGATTGCGGCGGTGGTGGATATCGATCTCGAGCGGGCGCGGGCGGTCGCCGAACACTTTCCCAATGACCCCGTGGTTGCGGCCGACTACGAGGAGGTCCTGGATCATGTCGACGCCGTACTCGTAGTGCTTCCCCATCATCTCCACCACCCGGTTACAGTGCGTTGCCTGAATGCGGGCAAGCACGTGCTGGTGGAGAAGCCGATGGCCAACAGTGAACGGGAGTGTCTGGACATGATCGAAGCCGCACAACGGAACGACCGGGTTCTGATGGTAGCCTACTGCATGCGGTTTCATCCCCTGATACTCAAGTTCAAGGAAGTGGTGGACAGCGGGACATTCGGCGAGGTCTTCCAGTTGTCGATCTGGACCGAGCAGCATACCCAGCGCGATCCGGAAAGCTGGCACTGCCGGGCGGGCATGCTCGGCGGAGGTCAGTTCTTCAGCCACGGCTGCCACTATATCGATCTGATGTTGTGGATGCTTGGCAGGCCGGTGAAGGGCGTACACCTGGGAACGAATAGAGGCACGCCGTGGATGGAAAGAGAGGGCACCAGTAACGTGTGCCTGGAGTTCGAGGGCGGCATCCTCGGATATCACTTCGGCACCTGGGGGGCCAGGGGCACCCGGCTCGGCTATTCCTTTCACGCGCATTGCGAGAAAGGCATGGTGGAACTTCATCTGCGCACGGGACGGGTCGTGTACCTGGGCGACGTTGAAAAACACGTGCCCGGCGAGCACGATCCCGGTCAGCGGGAGATCGTATTGATGGAAGAAAAACACGCCAAGCCGACGGAAGTGGAAATGGCGCACTTCGTGGATTGCATCGAGACCGGCCGGAAGCCATTGACCGATCCCGTATCCAGTCTCGAGGGACTCAAGGTCATCTGGAAACTGTACGAGGCGGAGGAGAGCGACTCGGTCGCGGACCTGCGGGGTCTGGGACTCGGGACGATGGATGAAACGGGCGTCCGCGCAGCCGATTAGCGGGTCTACCCCGCCCCTAAAGGTTTTTCCGGAAAAGAACCAGAAAATTCGTCGATGATGGGAGGAATAGCAATGGACCGCGTTGTTCTTGGGGATAGCGGCCTGTCGGTATCCCCGATCGCCTTCGGCACGTGGCAGCTCAGTCCCCGTTTCTGGGGACCGCAGTCGAAAGACGATGCGATGGCCGCGATGAAGTTCGCGTTCGATCGCGGGATCAACTTTTTCGATACGGCCGAGGCCTACGGCGACGGCTACGCCGAAACCGTACTTGGCGAGGTGGTAAGGGATCTGCCGAGGGACGAACTCGTGCTGGCAACCAAGGTGTTCAACCACTTCAATCCCGATGGCTCCCGGTATCCCGATCTTTCGCCCGAACACATAACAGCGCGGTGCGACGTGTCGCTCGATCGGATGGGGGTCGAGACAATCGACCTGTATCTGCTGCACATGTACGACCCGTTGACGCCGCTTGCCGATATCGCTGGAACGCTGGAAAGACTTCGCGACCAGGGCAAGATTCGGTGTTACGGTCTCAGCAACCACACGGTGGAACAATGCCGGGCGCAGCGCCGTTTCGGCAGGTACGACGTCGTCCAACCTCCGTACAGCCTGATCGATCCGGCCGGAGAGAACGATCTGTTGCCCTGGTGCCAGTCGGAGAATGTGGGGGTGATGATCTATTCGCCCATGCACAAGGGGCTGCTGAGCGGGAAATACACCGGAGGAGAGACGTTCGACGATTTCCGGATGAATCATCCCGATTTTAGCGGAGAACGGTTCAGGGAATTGTGTGCGAAGGTGCAAAGCCTGAGGCCGATCGCGGAACGAAACGAACTGACGATTTACCAGCTGGTGTTGTCCGCCACCTTGATGCATCCGGCGATTCACGTGGCCATCTCTGGAATCAAGACGCCGGATCAGATTGCCGAGGCCGTGGGGGCGGGCGGGCGGCGCCTGTCCCGCGAAGACTATTTCGCGGTGAGAAACGCGGTGGGGCCGGGCAGCCCGAAAATTGCGGACGCCAGCGGAAAGCGGAAGTGAGTGCCGTCTTGTTCGGCATGATTTGGGCCGCAATAACAGCCCGTTGAAAAAGCCCATCCGGGCTACGGCCGGCCCTTGCGGTCGAAATACGGCGTTGCGCGCCCTCGCCGAATCGCAGGATGGGACTCGGTTGCGCGCCTTGTCTTCGACCACAATGGCTCGGCCTCGCCTGCAGAGCGACTTCATCAACGGACTGATAGCCATTGATGAGCGGATCCTCGCGAGCGGTCCGGCGATATCCTACACCTCGATACAGATCGGTCCGCTCCCCGTCTGTCCCGGCAGCCTGGCTTCAATTTCCCTGCCCGTTCGCGTGCCGTCGGGCGCGAGTTTGATACTGACGTCGACATCAGGGCCGGTATTGTACACTGGTTCGCCTTCCAGCGTCTGATAGGCCACCGGTGGACAGGAGACCATTCGGATCGTGTCACCGTCGAATACCGCCGATAGCGTCACTGGCCGTTCCGATCGCAAACGGATCCCACGGCAATTGAATTCTGTCGCGTGGACCATGATGACGCTTCTCGGACGCCCTGTGGCGTCGTGGGCAATCGAGGCGAAGCGACCCGTCATCCTGAGATCATCCGGCCCCGAGCCGGTCTCGTAGATCGCCTGCCTGCTGCCGCCGTCGGCGTGAGTGACATGGACAACCGCCGCCGCATTCCCCGAAAGCGTCCGAACGTCGGAGACAACCGGTTTTTCGATGTAGGCCTCGTGGACGGCCACAAAGGGTGCGTCTGTCTCCCGATGGCGAACCATCAGGCTGTGCCTTCCCGGATCGGGATAGGTGTTCAGCAGAAAGGCGGTCTGCCCGGGCGAACCTGACATTGTCACCCGGCTGAATGCGTCGTGCCGGTTCGCGCCGTTTCCTGCTCCGGGTTCCGCGGGTACGCGCCAGGTCGCCGCAAACGTCTCCTGTGCAAGCCCCTCACGAAATTCCGTTTGGCCTCGCGTGACATAATCCGCCGGTTCGAATCCGCTCTTCTCCGTCATCGCAAGACCGACCCGCGGCTCCTCTCCGATTCCGTGGTAAAACCAATCGTGTATATTCCCGCCCTGAACACGGAAGATGTCCAGCAGGTACGCGTCGAACTGGACCAGGATTCTACGGTAGATGCCGGTCTGCCCATACACCCGGTCGCCGTGGGCCTCGGCCACCTCGCCCGCCGGGAGATCGACAAACGTGTGGATGAGCGGGACCTGCTCATTCCGAAGCTGGTCTCCGTGAACCTGGGATATTTCGTCGACTGTTACCGTGTTGTGGGCGTATGAAGCACCGCTGTAGATACGTTGAGCGGGATCTTCGTAACGGGTGCGCTTCTCGCCCGTGAGCATCCGGCCGTGCGCGTAGGTGACTAAATTCAGCCGGTCCGCGTGCGCGTGTCCGGAGCCCGGAAGGAGCGCGTTCAATCCGGCGTACAAGCGGTTTCCGCCGGCCTCCCGTTTCAATGCCGCGTACCCGCTGGAGAGATTGACGCTCCGGTAGGGTACGGGTTTCTTCTCGATTGTGTCCGCACCAAAGAGAAGCCCGGTCAGTCCTCGGTCACCCTCCCGAAGCACGCGGTACGATCCCGTTTCGTCGATGTCCAGATAGCGATATCCGATTTCGGCGGTGAGCGGATAGCTGGCAAGGCTGGCGCGCCCTCCCATATCTCCCGTCGGCGCTACGCTCAGGTCAGGAAATGCCTGCGCGGTGAACCATTTGATGGCGCGGCGCACGGCGCGGTAACTGCTGTTCGCGGGGTTCAGTTCGTCATAGACTTCCGGGGGAAACAGGTCCGGCATCTGACGCGAGAGCCTGTGGCCGAGTACGAGCGCGCGGCAGTTCGGACCCAGGGCATACAGGTGGTACGCGCTGCATAGGCCCCAGAAGCCTCCGTCAGCCAGATAGTTGTTGCGCGTCAGCCAGCGGATGCCGCAGTGGTCGGGGCGCCGTTCGGAAGCGTAATCCCGGTGGCCGAACGCCCAGTCCACGTAATCCGTACTCTCGATGGCGCAGCCGGCCATGGCGACCGAACTGAGATAGGCGAACATGCCGTTGTGGCGCGGGCTGCTGTCCTCTTCAACACGGAAGACCGCGTCTACCCAGTGCCGGAGCAGATTCTGCCGAATCCGCAAGTGTTCCTGTTCGGTAAAGAGCCCGTCCGTGGACCTGAGGAGTTCGTATGCTTCCGACAGCGCGAGTACGATGACGCAGTCGCCCTCCATGTTGTAGGTCCAGATCACATGCTGGGTGCCGCTCCCCTGTACGGGCAGCGATTGAATGTGTCTGGCGAACAGATTCAGAATGCCGGCGCTCCGTTTGGCGTACGAGCGGTCCGCACCCAGTGCATGCAACAGTGCGAGGTGTTGGGCCGTGGTCGCCATTGCCTGGATGTAGGAGCAGCCCCAGCCTTCGTACAGGGTCCCTGAATACTTGCCGGTCAGATGTACCGCCGTGGACTGCTGATCAAGCGCATGGGCAATGTCGCACCGATGGCAGGTGGCTTCCCGGTCGTTGAACGGTTCAAACCTGAGCCTTTCCTGGCAGACGGGACAGATCAGCAGCCAGTAAACCTGCATCTTTCGTTTCGGCATGAGCGACTCGATCTGTTCGAGGGGCCGCTCGAGCCACGGCTGCACGCTGGCGTGCAATTCCTGCGCGGCCTTCTTTGCCCAGTCGCGGGATCGGATTTTTCGCCTGATCTCCTCCAGGGTCGCCACGTCCACGAATCCAGCCGGGTGGATCCATCGCTGCTTATCGGAGTCGCCCATCCCGCCTCCTCCTTTGTTCCCGAGTACCCTTTCCAACCTTCCCGTCAGATGACAAGATAACATCTGCGTACCTCCCGGAAAGGATTTTCCGGATCCGGGTGGGGACCCTGCGAAGTGAGTTTGTCGGCTTCCGGCGTTTGCATATATTGCGGTCAGGCGGGCGGGCGAACAGCGAACCATACTGCGGAGGAATCGAGATGGGCATGACGGATGAAGAGAAGTTTCGTTTCGATCTGACGGGCTTTCTGGTGCGACCGGCCATTCTGAATCAGCATGAGATCGAATCCATCGTCGAGCAGATCGATCGCATCGTGCATGATCCCGGCGCACTGCCGCCGGAACATCGTACGGTCCCGGGAGGACCGTCGAGCGTTCTGATCGATCACCCGAAGGTCGTGGAGGTCCTGCAAGAGATTATCGGGCCCGAGATTCGAATGGAAGGCTGTTACTGCGTATGGCGTAAGAAAGGGGAGTCCCACGGCGGCGGCCTCCACGGTGGAGGGCCGAGCCAGATCGATCCGATATTCGGATACCGCTGTCAGAACGGACGGATTCACGCCGGGATGGTACGCGTGGTCTTCGAGTTGACGGAGGTGCAACCGGAAGACGGGGGCACGCACTTCATCGTCGGCAGCCATAAGGCGAATTTTGACATGCATCCCGAGCACCTTTCGATGGAGCCGGGTAAGCGAAGCCCGTATCTGATGGGATATGCCTGCCCCGCGGGAAGCGCCGTATTTTTCACCGAGAACGTGTGCCACGCCGGGCCGGAATGGACCCGGGATACGCCGCGTATTGCCGTCCTTCACGCCTATTCGCACCTGGCAACGCACTGGCACCGGCTGAATGTGCCTCCGGACGTACTTGACAGTCTGCCGCGAGAGAAACAGGCTTATTTTCGTGAGCCGTGGATCGCCGATTTCCGTACACGGCCGGCAACCCGGAATACGCTGGACCATTATCTGGGATCGAAAGATCCAATGATGCGAACCTCCGTAGGGGATTGAGAGTCTGTCAGCCCGGTCTCCCGACACGTTGAAATTCCGTCGTGCGACGGCGTGAAGGTCGGCACGTAAACCGGCATGGCGAAATGAACGTTGAACGAAAGCGACATAGCGATGGACGATTATTCACACGTGATGAAGCCGGACACCGGATATCAGTATGAGTTTGACGCAGGGGATCTGAACGCAATGAGCGAATGCCTGGAGGCGCATGGATTCGCGGTCATCAAACACGTGCTGCCGCCGGAACGCGTTGAGGAGGTCAAACAGGCGGTGTGGGACGGCACGGATCCGGACGGCGCGCTGACACCGGGTCAGAGCAGTACGCGCCATGCGTGGGTTGAATCCGGGCCCGGAGCATGGTCGCTCCTGGAGTTTGAACCGTTCATGGATATTCATCGTCATCTGATCGGTACGGACGATCTCACCTTACATCGGTCGGCCGCGATCATTCGCATGCCGGGGTCTCAACCTGTGGCCTGGCATACGGATTGGTGCGGGTATTCGACGGAGATCAGGAATTCGGGTGATGTGTTGAATCGCGGTCTGTGGCCGTCTGGCAAGTGGTTTTACCTGACGGGGTCCCGCCCGGTTCATGGTGGTCTGTGTGTCATCGAAGACTCCCACGTGAAAGATTGGGACGGTCCCGAGGGGTTCAGGATGACGGCCGACAGGCGGTCGTTTTATCCCGAAGGCGAGGAAGAGCGGCCACATGCCGGTTTTGATGTTCCCGGCCTTGTGCCTCTGTTTACAGATGGCGGTGATATGATCGTATTTGCCCACCGGACGTACCATGGCGCGTTTCCCAACCGGCTGCAAGAGCCGAGACTGTCGTGTGGCGTCGGTTTCCGGGACCGCAGGCACGGTATCGATGTTCCATGGGAAATCCCTCAGTCCGGACGATGGTTTCTGGAGAATCTGCCGGACCATTTAGTGAAATATACGCATGGCTACACCAGCATCGATATGGATTGGCGTGGATAGAGCCAGGCGATTTTCGGCGTGTAAAAGTTCCCATTTGTGCGGTGCGTTGGGCAGAGGTACGATTTGCGGACGATTTACGTTCTGCTGACGATGGACTGCGAGACCGCCAGATCGGACCTAACGCCCTATGCAATCCGGATGTCCGGGAGCGGTCCGGCCGACTACAAGGAGAGCGCACGATCGATTTGCGGATACGCGGAGACGGCAGCGAAGTACGGATATCCTGTCACGCTTCTTGCGCATCCCGAGGTGGCGCTCGAGAACGCGGAACTGCTCCTGGACTTGCGGAACCGCGGCGCATGTCTGGGGCTGCATGTACACCCGTACAAGCTCAGGCACCTGAAATACCGGCTTGACCTCGGGGCGTATTCCGCCGGAGAGCAGTCGGGGATCGTTAGCGAAGCCATGCAGGTTTGGGAATCCGCGCTGGGCATCCCACCCCGTTACTTCAGGGCGGGCTACTTTTCCGCCAGTGATGACACTGTCGGCGTGCTGAACCAACTCGGTTTCGCCGGGGGCAGTCTGTCCAATCCGGGGCGAGTCCTGCCCGGGCACCATAGCGTCTGGGAGGGGGCACAGAACTATCCGCACCGGGCGCATTCGGGATGCCGCCTGATCGCAGGGAAAACCAATCTGGTCAATGTCCCGGTATCCGTGGCGTTAGGGCGGCCGGTTCGACGTGGACACGCAGGCGAACAGGGTTATGAATGGTCCTATGTACCGCATCCGTACGATCACGCGGCGGTTATCCGGAACGTGCTGGAGCGGTTCGTTGTCGACGAGCCCCGGTTTCCGGTGATCGTGACGGACAGCCATAACGACCAGGAATACCTGGATCCCGATCATCCGGCACGGTTGAATCTTGAACTCATCCTCCGTACAATCATGGACGGCTGCTGCCGGATGGGTTTGCGTCCGGAGGGCATTACCCTGGACGCATTGTGCAGACTTGTAGGGGAAGACGCGTCGTGAATGAGAAGGCCGGACTCTTTTCCTGATTGGAGGAACCTATGCGTATCGATTCTCACGTGCACGTGTGGACGATGGGTTCGCCGCCGTTTACGCATAACGATGAGATGTCAGCGAGCCGGCCGGTATATCCGGGTCTGGTGGAGGACCTCATCAGCTACATGGACCTGAACGGCATCGACCGTACCGTACTCATCCAGTGCATGTATCATGGGTACGACAACAGTTACATGTGTGACTGCATGCGGCGATTTCCCGATCGTCTGCACGGCGTGGCGCTGATCGACCCCGTAAGACCGGGCGCGGCCGAAAAGCTGGAACGGCTCCACGGCGAGCACGGCGTGCAGGGGATGCGGTTGTATCCAATAAAGGATAAAGACGCATCATGGTTGTCACGTGACGATCAGACGGCGCTCTGGGAGACCGCGAAGAGGCTGGGCGTCCCGTTCACGTGGTTCGGCCGCTGCAATCAGATTCGATTGCTTGAACCGATGTTGCAGCGATTCCCGGACGTAAACGTGATCGTGGATCACCTGGGGGAGCCCGTCCTGTCCGAAGGCCTGGACGGGAGTTTTCGGCACCTGCTCGCGGCCGCAAAGTATCCGAATCTCTACGTGAAAGCCACCAGGATTGACGGGATATCGGAGAAGCCATGGCCGCACGAAGACGTCCATCAGTATGTCGAGGCCGTTTACGACGCGTTCGGGTCCCGACGGATGCTGGGATGTACTGGATTCCCCGAAGACCCTCAGCGTGGCGAGGCCGTCGGCTTCCGTGTGATCGAAGAAGCGATGGATTTTCTCGCTGACGATGACAGGGCCTGGATATTGGGAAAGACGGCGGACTCCCTCTATGGCCGCAACCCATAGGAGAAATCGTCATGTGGCAGTTAAATCTCACATGTCTGGGGTCGATGGCATGGGCGGTTGCACTACCCGGTGTACAGTCGGCGTTGATCGACACCTGGTTCTTGCGATTCCATATTCTCGTGTTCCTGTTCATCCTTCCGGCAGTACTCCTGGCGGCAACCAGAAGCGCGTGCGCCGGTCCCCGGACGTTGTACAAATCCGCGGATATTGAAAACGCTCGCCGAAACGTGGTCCGCTACGATTGGGCGAAGGGTATCGTGGAGGGATGGGAGAGAGATGTCGCGCTTTCGATGCGGCAGGACCGCGGGTTTTTCGAGGCGCTGATTCCGGAGTTGACGCCCGGAACCCATTATGGCCAGAACTGCCCCCACTGCGTGGGGAAGCTGTCGCTGATGGGAGGCGGGCGGTTCAACTGGACCATAGAGCGTCCGGATGAAATCTCGTGCAGTGTCTGCGGGACGGTTTACCCGAATGCGCGGTATCCTGAAACCGGCGTTCTGGAATGCCCTCGTATGGGGCAGCGGTTTACGTATTACCAGACGCCTGAAGAAGTGGCCGATCCCGATAACAGGGCCAAACATGCGCTCAAGTGGCTAGGCGAACGTCCCACGATGACGAGTTTCACGGGGCATATTCGAGATTGCAAGGTGGGCTGGGCAACGGGTCAGGCTTTGACGCTGGCGAAGTTGTTTGCCGTTTCAGGCGAGGCCAGGTACGCTGAACGGGTGGTCTGGATTCTGGACAGATTCGCTCGTGTTTATCCGAATTATCTCTACCATTCGTACGACGGCAGTATCGCCGACCTGCCGCCCGCGGAAGTGGCGGCCAATATGGGCGGTGAAGAGTTGGCGGGCGGACCCACGGGCGGGCGGTTTCCACCGGGTGCTGTACGGCACGCTTACGGCTTGCATCAGTTTGAGACTTATTCCACGCTGAACAACGGGTTCTGGGGCGCGGGGCACCTGCGCGTGCACGGGAAGGGGAGCGATGCCGGCCCGCTGTTCTCGTTGCTGGTCGCGTATGACCTGATTGGCGACGCATCGTATCCGGATGGCCGCCGGGTGCTGGATGAGGTCACGGAACGTCGCATTCTGGATGATCTGATCCTGGCCGGTTGTGCGGATATGGAGCACTGGAACTCACTCTCCAACAAGGGCACAGCCGTCTTCGTGTTGAGCGCGGGTGTGGGGATGCGTTTCGGGCATCCGGACCGTGTCCGTCGCGCACTGGACGGCTTCCGCCGAATGCTGGACGAGCGCTACCACCACGATGGATTCTACGCCGAGTGTCCGTCCTATTCGGCCCACAACCTCTCAAATGTGCACGAACTGGCCGACCTGCTGCATGGATACAGCGACCCGCCCGGGTACCTATCCGATGAAGGAGAACGGATCGATTCGCTGGACATCTTCTCCAGCGGGCGATTCCATGATTCGCTGGTGTCACTGGTCAGATCGCTGGCCCCGGGAAACCGGATGCCTGTGATCGGAGATACGCAATACATTGCGACGGCGGACCTTCTTTCCCTGGAGATGCTGGCCGCTCGCATCGGGGGGGCTTATGCTGGATTGCTGGAGCAGGTTCAAGGCGCGAAATTGTCCGAAAGAGGCAGGGAGTATGCGTTGTGGTATCTTCCCCCGGATCTCAGGGCGGACGCCGCGGAACTGCCGCTTCGTTCCGAGTGGTTTCCGGGATGGCACGTCGGGGTATTGCGCGGTGGTCGGGGCGCCAGCGATACCGCGCTCTTTCTGAACGGCAACGAACATCAGTGGACGGTGCAGACGGGTCATCGGCATCAGGACGTGTTGAGTCTGAGCGTGTACGCGTACGGAGCGGAAATGGTATCGGACCGCGGGTATTTTTCAGGCAGCGATCAGCGCCTTCCGGACGGTCGGAGCGGTCAGAGATGGATGAAAAGCACCCTTTCTCACAATCTGGTGGTTGTCGACGAAGAAGATCAACGGCGAAGCGAATGCGGCTCGAACCTCGAGCTTTTCGGCCTGGCGCCGGGCATCGAGGTGGTACAGGCTTCGGGCGTAAACGTCTATCCGCAGTGCGACGTCTACCAGCGTGTTTGCGTTATGGTGGACGCGCCGGAGGACCGGAAATACGTCGTAGATGTTTTCCGGGTCAGAGGTGGGCGAACCCATCAGTACGGCTTTCAGTGCAACGGAACGCTGGCCCGCGGTGTTCCCGATCTCTCCACGTACGAATCGAAAACACTCTCCGAAGTCTGGGCCGAATGGCTGGAAAATCCGCGGGGGGTTTCGCCTGAAAAATCCGCGACGTTCAGCTGGGAACATCGCGGCGTGAACCTGGATCTGATGGTGCTCAATACGCCGCAGCGGATGGTGATCGCCGATGCACCGGGCTGGCGGATATTCACAACCGAAGAATTGGAACAGCCCTCCGTAGGGCATATTCTGGCGGAGAACCGGGCCGGTGACGAGGGCATGCCGCTCTCAAGCCGGTATGCCACATTAGTCGTTCCTTACGACTCGGGAAGCTCGCCGGTAGTTGGTGCGCGATTGATCGAAGACGATCCTGCAACAGGCGTTGTGGCAATCGAGGTTCAGTTGCACGGCCGCACCGACTATATCATATCGTCAATGGACCTGGAACAGCGCCAGTACGGTCCCGTGCGCCTGGCGGGTCGATTCGGATTCGCATCGGTGGACGGGCAGGGTCGCGCCGTCCAGGCGTATCTGCTGAATGGAACGGAGTTGGCGTGTGGCGAACTATCCGTTTCACTGGCCGAGGCAAGCACGACGTTGAGCGTCCGGTCCGTCGAAGAGCGGACCTTCCATCTTGCGGAACCGATATCCGATCCCGGGCGCGTCGCAGGTGCCTTTCTACTGACCGGCACGACACCACAGACGGGATTCGAGATTGAATCGGCCACACAGAACGCTATTACCGTTCGGGACTATCCGGCGATTCCAACCGAAACGGTGACAATATTGAATGCCGGTTGGAAAGGGGCGGAAGACTGAGACCCCGACCGTCATAATTACACAGGCGGTTTTTCAGTAATGAGGGCTTCTTTCAGGGATTCAAAGGGGAGAGATTCTATGCGGATTTTCGACCGGTACGCGGACCTTCTGGGTTGGATTGAAACCCACGGCTATCGACCTGAAGTACTTGGATGTGCCCCGGATGGCGCGCCGGTAGTGTGTGTCAGAACGGGAGGCGATAAACTACCGGCGATTTTCATCAGCGCCGGCAGCCACTCAACGGAACAGGCGGGCGTCGGGGCGGCCGTCGGGCTTCTGACGGAACTGCAGACCGAGCATCAGGTCTACGTGATTCCCAGTCGAGATCCCATGGGGATGAATGGGTACGGGTACGCTTTGAGCATGGGTCTGGGCGAGGTACCGGAGGTGGGTTCGGTTGAGGATGTTCGGACACTTCTGAAATCTCGGGGCGAAGTTCTTTACGAACAGGAAGATACGGTTCTCGCAATCATAGGTGAGTACGGGTATTCGACGACGGGTCTCCTGGGACGTTTCGAGGTGGGTGCCGAATTCCTGGAACCCCTGTTTGGACGACGGATCTTCTATCCTTCGAGCGAGGCCGGCATTGAAGGCACTGCACCCTGTCAGAGGGCGTATACGCTGATCGTCAGCCCGGAGGGCGAGGTGTTGCACATCAACCGGTTTCACGATACGCCCTGGGCGCCGGTTGAATCCCGATGCGCGCGGAATGTGATGGCGAGGGTTAATCCTGGCCTTACGCTGGACCTCCACGAGTATGGCGGAGACGGTTTCTGGTTCTCGGCGCGCCACCAGCGAAATGACGACGACGAGATGTGGGAAAAACGAATGGCCGATTCGATGATTCGGGCAGTCGCCGATTCGGGCGCGCAGCTTGCGCCTCAAGGGTACGCGCCTGGTCCGTTCTTCGAGACGCCTGAGCGCGGCGTACTCTGGCTGATCGCAGCGGAACGCGGCGAAGGATTGAATCTGGCGGACTACGGAGCGAACAGATACGGGCCCTCGTTCACCATAGAGACCGGGATGACGATGAAGGGCGGCTACCGCGAGCGGGTGGAAACGTCCAATCTGGCGGCTCGCACAGCAATTTCCGTGTTCGAGGAACGCTGGCGATGAACAGGGGCGGGATGGCCTCAGGAATCCACGACTCATGCGAATCCCTGCTCCAGGCGATGGTGGGGTTCGACACCGTGAATTCGGCGATTTCGGGGAAGCCACACGCTGAACGGGCGCTGTCGGTGTATATGGAGGGGCAGGCTCTTGCGATGGGGCTGGATACGCGCCGGCTGCCGGTGACGGGGGACGGATTCAATCTGCTGGTCTCTCACCAGGTGGACGCTCGAGCCCCGTGGCTGCTGTTTGAAAGCCACCTGGATACAGTGAGTGTGGACGGGATGACGGTGGACCCGTTCGAGGGGCGGGTTGTGGACGGGAGAATGTACGGCCGGGGAACGTGCGATACGAAGGGAACCGGCGCGGCAATGCTCTGGGCACTTTCACGATACCGTCGGCGAAACGGCCCGAACAACGTGGCGATCCTGTATACCCTGGACGAAGAGGTCGGGAAGACGGGTGTACGCACGTTTGTGGCGTCGCAAATGCCGGAACTGGCCTGGCGGCCGGCGGGTGTGATCGTGGGGGAGCCCACAAGGCTGCGAGCCGTGGTTGCGCACAACGGCGTCGTACGCTGGCGGATTCGGACGGCGGGCGTGGCGGTTCACTCTTCGGATCCCTCCCGTGGGCGGTCCGCCATTCGCATGATGACGGGGGTGATCGGGGCGCTTGAGGAGCGTTACATTTCGCAACTGACGTCAGAACATCCCCTCACAGGTGCTGCGCAGTGCAGCATCAATCTCATACACGGCGGCACCCAGATCAACATGATACCGGAACACTGCGAAATCCACGTGGACCGTCGCGTGGTGCCGGGCGAGAACCCGGATACGGTCATTCCGGCGGTGGAACGCATTCTGGAGGAACTTCGGGCGGACAATCCAGATTTGACGGTCGTTCAGGAAACGCCCGATATGGTGGATAGTCCGCTGGACCCGGCCGGCGGGAGAGCGTTCGGCGCATTCGCGGCTTCTGTGCTGAAATCGCTGGGACTTCCGGACGGCCTGACTGGCGTCGGCTATGGTACGGACGCCAGCAGCTTCAGCCGTGCGGGCATCCCCGCGGTCGTACTTGGTCCGGGTGACATTGCGCAAGGACACACGGCGGACGAGTGGATCGATATTGGGCAGTTGAACTCAGGCGTAGACGTGTATTACAACCTGATGCGATCGCCCATGGAAAAGTAGCTGCGTCCGTCCAACAGTCGTCAATCTGTGCAGGTAGAGATTCTTGACCGCATCAGAACCCGTCGTCGTTTACGGCCCCCTTCATTTTCGCAAGAATCCACTGTCTCAAATTTAGAAAGCCCGGCGAGGGATCACCTGCCGGGCTTTCCTGTGGATATTTGCTGAAGCGCGGTCGGACGAGTGGCGGTATGCAGCAATGCGGGACTGATCCAGGAATCGGATGTGGAGGGTGCGGCTGAGGCGTTTAGCATTGCGTTTCGAAAGGCTGCACCATATTCGTGACGGACGGGCGAAATGCCAGAGTTCACGATTCCTTGATAAGGGAACGTAGCGCTTTGTTCACGGATTTGGAATCCGGGAAATGCCGTTTTAAATCGGGATCCAACATGACAGATCCGTCTTCTTCGGTAAAGCAGCGGGTTTCGATTGATCCGTCCTGTGTTGTTATCTCAACCGTGTGTCCCGCACGGTAAGCCTTAAAATGCCTTCCTCGAACGCCTTCAGAGAAATCATATTCCGTTCGCACCTTGCTATCTTTCCTGCCTCTCATATGATTCTCGCTGGATTTCCTCTCATCCCACTCGAATTGAATTGACAAATCTTGACCGACTCCATTTTTCTTTTCCCATTAAATTCTCATCAGTACTCAAAAATAGGCAAATCTCAGTCGTACAACAAGGGAAGAAATCCGAACCAACCCCTGAAATCGGCGTCAGCGTCACAAATAAACCATGCCATCACACCTGTCCAAAATCGACTTTTCCAAATTATCTTGGACAGCCGTGACATGCCATAGTTCGCTAATTCCCGACGCCGGGCTCTCCGGTTTCGGGAACTGTGTCCTCCTGATCTTCGGGAAGCGCAAATTTAATTGGCATCGTCATCCAGACGGGTACAGGATTGCCGTCACGTTCGGCCGGTTTGTACCTGAATCGTTTGACTGCATCAATCGCGGGCTTGCGAAATACCTCATCGCCTTCCAGTACGTTTACGTCGTTCACGGAGCCATCCACATTGATCTTGAACTTCAATATCACTCTGCCTGTTAAGCCCGCTTTTATTGCCGCGTCCGGGTAATCCGGCCGAATATCATTCAGATTCAGCTGGACCGGCACGACGTCTACATCCGAAATCTCGAAGACCTGAATGTCGCTGACTACGACATTGTCGGTGTCCGGTACGGCTTCTGGTTCGGTGGGTGTAAACTTGATCGCCTGCGTCATCCACACCGCGACAGGTTTGCCTTTGCGTTGCGCAGGTTTGAACCGGAATTGCGAAATGGCATCGATCGCTGGTTTCACAAATATCACTTGACCTCTGAGGTTGTGTACGTCACTCACGGAGCCGTCCACGTTGACTTTGAACTTCAAGAACACGTTTCCCGACAAGCCCGCCTTTAATGCTTGGTCGGGATAAGCTGACGCAACAGCATGCATGACGACAGGTTTCACGTCGACGTCCCAAAACTCGTAGACCCTTTCACCACCAGGATCGCTCTTTTCGATGGATTGCGCGGCCCCATGTTCGGGCAGTTTAAAACTGATCTGGTGCATCATCCATACGGGTACAGCCTTACCTTCATGCCGGGCAGGAATAAACCTGTATTTGGATATGGCGTCTATGGCCGGTCGACGAAACGTATCGTCCGTTTGCCAACCTTCACGTATAAGTCCATTTACCCTGACCCCGAGGACTCGCACGTCGCTTACCAATCCATCCACGTTTACCCTGAACTTCAAGAACACGTTGACCTCAGGCGCTGCCTTTTGTGCAACATCCGGGTAAACTGGCGGAACGAATTGTATGATGATCGGCTTCACATCCACCACTGCTCCAAATTCAAAGCCTTTCTTAAGTTTTGCGTTTACAGGATCGATCGCTCCAAATTCTAAGCCTTTCTCAAGCTTTGCGTATACAGGATCGATTGACCGGGCTTTTTCCTCAGGTTTGCGGGAAAAGCTCATTGGCGTCGTGCACCACGCAGGAACGACCTTGCCACGATGCTTAGCCGGTCTGAAACGCCACTGTAATGCCGCTTCTGTTGCGGCTTTATGAAATATCTCCGGCCCCTTCAATACGGTTACGTCGCTCACCGATCCGTCGACATTGACGATGAATTTCAACATCACGACACCATCTATTTTACTATGTAGCGCATCTTCAGGATAATCTGGCGCGAAGATTTGCACCAGATGGGGCTTTTCGTCGACCTCCTCTATGTCGTAGACGACGGAAACAACCTCGGTACTGTCAACGACACCACGTGAAGACTCGGCGGTCTGGTGTTTTTCAGGATCGGCGGTCTTGCCGTGTACGGCGGAAATTGACGACTGAGGTTCACTGTCCATCTGCGTATATGCCTCTCGAATTGAAAGCGGCACAATCATCAGGCCGACGAGAACGAGCGCAGCCACCTGCCGTTTCGACTGTTTGATTCGCCCTTCCTTGAAGCCGAGGACGTACTCGAGGCGTTTCTTCAGCGACGTTCCCCGATCGGTGAAGAATACAGTCAGGGCGCGGGGTGCAGATCTCCTGTCGACCAAACCCAGAAGCAGACGTCCGTATTCGGCGGGTGTCAGGTTCGTTTCGCGCAGGACCGCTTCGTCGCAGCGCAGTTCCCGGAGTAACATCAGGCGGCGGTTCAACAGCCAGACCAGCGGGTTTACGCCGAAGAGAGCCGTTGCGATGGCTTGCAGAATGAGGACGTGAATGTCGCGTTTTTCAAAATGCGCCAGTTCGTGCCTTACGACGCCTCGCAGCTCTTCGGGCGTCCAGGAAGACCACTTCGTGGGCAAGAACAGCCGCGGTCTTAACAAGCCCACCAGGATGGGAGAAGGCAGGTCGGTTTTGGAAAAGACCTTCAGGTTGCGTGGCGCAATCAGTGAAGGAACTTCGATTGCCAGGTCCACCGGGACTGCCGGTTTCAGCGTGCGGCGGAAGGCCGCGTTCCTCCACAGTGCCACACCAGTCCAGACAAGGACTGAGAGTGTCCACAGACAGAACAGATAGAACGCCGGTGGAAAGGTAGTTACTGGTTCGGGAGAGACTGAGACAGCCCCGGATACCACTCCGGAATACACGGGTTCATCCAATGCGACTGTTGCTGGAGAAACGAGAAATGCGGGTATTGGAATAGCCAGAACCGGCGGTACAAACACCTTCGCCAGCGCCAGCAGATAGAGCGCGTATCGCAACCGCGTTTCCAGTGTCAGCCACCGGTCCACGGCCCATACCAGCAAAATGAAAAGCGAGACTTCAACCATGTGTACCGCGTAGAGCGGCCACCATGTTTCGGCCAGATGGATCAATGTGTTCACGTCGGGCCTCCTTCCTTCGCTTTCTCCCTTTCCTCGATCAATGCGCGCAATTCATCCAGCTCTTTCCGCGATAGTTCGCCCGAATCCACGAGATAGGTCGCCAGGGCGCCAAAGGAGCCCTCGAACATGCGCGATACCAAAGTTCGGGTCTCCGCCCGGGCGACGTCCCCTCTCGTGACGGCTGGCCTGTACACGTTGACCGGCCCGATCTTTTCGCGATCCAGCACGCCCTTTTCGGCCAGGATGTTCATAATCGTCTGTACGGTCGTATATGCCTTTTCGCCGTTGGGATAGAGGTGATTCACAACGTCGCGAACGGTGACCTGGCGGTCGAATCTCCAGACGCCGTCCATCACCTCCCACTCCACTTCGGCCAGTCGTCTTTTCTTCGCCATTTCAATCTCCTTTTGTCCCTGCTTGACTACCGAGTCTCAAGCGACGCGATGGATTCACTTCCGTGGCCACCCGGAAATGCCCCAGTCGAAGGAGCTTCAACGTACTTTCCAGTGAACTCCACGATGTAGATTACTAAATTATTAGTAACATGACGAATTAATTAGGAAATGTCAAGGGGAAATCACGTTTTTTTTAAATTCGCAGAAAACTTCGGGCGTAAACGTCGCGAAAATTCGTCGTCAGCAAATCGACTTGAGGCGGGCGTGGTTCCTGCTTTATGGCATCTTAGAGCCGTCCTTGTCGCAATTTCCGACGTGATGGAATTCGCGTCAAAGGTGTGTCTGGACTTCGATTTGCGGTCGCCGTATATTTCGCAATCCGGTGCCAATCGCGACGGCTTGAAGTCGGATGCGTGACCCTGGGCGTGCGTGCGGTTGGAGCTTGTGGGACGGGATCTAACCTTGATTCATCAATTTTTCGGGGACGTTAATTCGATTATGTGCGAGTTAATAAAGGCGATTAGACTGCGGATTACCAGGATACACCAGGTCACCGGACGTGAACGGAAAAAATGTCCTCCCTTACGATCATTCCTGCCTGTTTGGGAGCGTTAATTCGCGGTGCCGCAATGCCGTTTTTTCGGAATTAAGGCGAACCCTTCCGCGCGATACGTGGAGTGCCTGGAATGTCCGAGAAGGATCTCACGAGACGGGAATTTTTGCGAGACGCCGGGATGGGGACGGTGGTTCTTGCGGCGGGATGCGATTCATCTTTTTGGGGGCGCGATATGGGAATCGAACGAATCGACTGCTCGAGAGAAAAACGGTACTGGGAAGGCGAACGGCCGTTTCCCAGAGGCGTGGCGCACCCGCTATTCTACACCCCGGATCAGATCGAGCGTGCCCGGCGGCGGGTGGAGACCCACGACTGGGCGAAGCGGTTCCGGGACGGCCGGTTGCGGTGGATCGCCCGCCGGGGAATTCTGGAGATGCCGGACGAGGCGATACGGGCGGGTATCTCCGGGCAGGTCAACTTTCCGCTTCCCCGCTGTCCGGTGGACCGCCGCAAGCGAAGTTGGCGGATCCATTTCTGGGAGTGGTCGCCTGAGGATCCCGGCCACGTCAGGTGCAAAATCTGTGGGAGTGTGTTCCCGGGACCGGAACATCAGCCGGTGGGAGAGATCGAAGTGGTCGGCCCCGCGGGCGGGACGGTCATATACCGGTATTGGGAGGATGACGAGGGGATGCGGTATTATTTCGAAAATATGCTGCTGAACTATACGCAGTACCATGTGGTCCGAATGGCGGATCCGCTGGCGATGGCCTACGTCCTGACGGGAGAGGCAACGTATGCGGAAAAAGCCGCGGTAATTCTGGATCGGCTGTCACAAGTCTACAAGAACTACCCCGTGCACGGCTTGGGCCGGGCGTATCTTCACGCCGACCGAAAGGGATTTTACGAAAACCACTTCTACAAGGACCCGCCATTCCCGTTTGTGTCTGCCCGCATGGGTAATTTCCATGCCAGCCCATTTTCGGATGCAAACAATGCGTTCCGGCTCGCCCAGGTCTACGACCTGATTTCCGACAGCGGCGCGATCGAGAAGCTCTCCGTGGCCGAGGGCCGGGACGTGCGCGCGGCAATCGAACGGGACCTGCTGTACGAGGCGATTCGGCACACACTGGAGGTCCCCCATGGTTCCACGAATTACGACGGTGGGAGGATCAACGGGCTGGCCCTCGTCGGGCGGGTCCTGGACGAGCCGCATTTCGTGGCGGAAGCGTACGGGCTGTATCGGACGTTGATCGATAACTGTTACAATTACGACGGGTACTGGCATGAGGATACGGTGAATTATTTCAATATGATCACCAGCGGAACGCTGCGCGTGCCTGACGTCATCAGTGGGCCCGGCGGAATCGACGTCTACGGAGAGATGCCGTTTCTGCAGCGGATCTTTACGGCGCCGATGGGACTTTTCATGCCGGACGGACGCACGTTCATGGCCAACGATACGTGGGGGATCAGCACAGGTTTCGCGCGTGTTTCGAGCCGGATTGCATCAATGGGCAAATTCGTGGAGGCGGCGGATGAAATCGCAGGCACCTCCCGGATTCCCGTCGCCGACGTCGAATACGCGCTGTTTCGAAGGACTTCGGAAGCGGACAGGCGTGTCACGGAGAAGGACCTGCTGGCGCTGGTACCTTCGAACTATCTCCTGCCGGGGGCGGGCGATGTCATCCTGGGCGTGGGGAGATCCGCAAGGGCCATTCGTGCGACGTTGTGTTACGGATACTGGGGCGGGCATCACCACTACGATTCTCTGGCGATGGGCCTGGATGTGTTCGGAAAGGAATTGCTATCGGACATCGGATATACCCATACGCGTTACCGGGCGTGGGCAACGCAGGTCGGCAGCCACAATACCGTGGTCGTCGACGGGCAGGAGCAGACGACAGACAGCGGGCGGCTGCGCTGCTATCGCCCTGCTTCCCGCACGCGGGCGGGACTGGTCTGTGCGGAAGCACCCGGGGCATTTGAGAATACGTCCGTGTATCGCCGGACGATGATGCTGGTTCCAACGGGGCCCGAGAGCGGTTACGTCGTGGACCTGTTCGAGGTGAAGGGCGGGGACGTACACGACTACCTGTTGCACGGATCGGCTGATTTCGATCAGGTGATTTCGGCGGCGCCTGACCTGAGCCCGGCCGAAGGCGAGATGATATTGAGCGGAGACGGGACCCGCGGCGCGCTATACGGATATTTTCATCGTACGCGGGGAAAGGACGTATCCGAAGACTTCAAGGTCCGGTTCGAAGGCGAGGGCACATTCGTTGATGTCAGGTTCGTCGGCGTCCAGGCGGGCAGATTGCTGGTCAGCGACGCGCCGTCCATCCGCCGGACGCAGGAGGATGACGGCAAGCTGGACGATTACTGGCTTCGTACGGTGTGTTTGCGCCATAAGGACGATTCAAGCATGTTCGTGTCGGTCATCGAAGCGCATACCGGAGAGGGGTTCGTCAAAGATGCAAAAATCGTCGCGCGGGACGGTTCCGGTGTGGTGCTGCAAGTGGATGAAACCGGCAGGAATCGGACAATTGCAATAGATCCCGAGGGAGAGGGGCTGGCCGCAACCCTCCCCGACGGAAGACGCCTCGACCTCAGGGGACGGGCCGCCGTGTTGAGCGAGTCCTCCGCGGACGCCGACCTCGACGTGATCGACGGATCGTCATTCCGGGTGGGCGACGCGGCGGTTCAGCGGATTCGCGACTACGTGGGGACGGTAACGGAGTTGGCGGGAGACATATCGGGTGAACCGGGGCGCAGCGAACTCGTGCTGGACGTCGCGTTGCCGGACGACGGATCGCTGAACGGCAAAGTCGTCTACGCCCGGCATCCGTCAGGACTCGAAACGGTGTACCTCGTGAATCGAATCGAGCGTGAGGGCAGAGGCAGCCGCGTATTCCTCGCGGATATGCCCAGATTCGTCAGGGGCAGGGGTGCGGTGACATCCGGAAGGCGATCCAGGTTCGACAGCGACGTCGATCACCCGAAAGAAGGTGCATATCCGGGATGCCGGCTGCGGATCGGGGACCGCGTATTCACGATTCGAAGAGTTCGACGTCGCACGACATTCTTCGTCGAGGAAACGTTTGATTTTTCGAAGGTTATCGGCGAACCATTCGAAGTGTATTCCACGGCCGTCGGCGATCGCGTCAGAATCGTCGTTTAGCAGCCCGTTGAAAAACCCCATCCGGGCTACGGCCAGCCCTTGCGGTCGAAATACTGCGTTGCGCGCCCTCGCCGAATCGCAGGATGGGACTCGGTTGCGCGCCTTGTCTTCGTCCACAATGGCAAGTGTTCCGACCCGGAAATAGATTGCCGAGATTCGGCCGCCAGACGGGATGAATCGGCGGATGAATGGTGACATATTTCCGGGACGGGACACCATACCTCGCCTGCAGAGCGACTTTATCAACGGACTGTTAGCTTTCTTCTTCGTCGGCGTAGGTATGGCCGCCCAGAATTGCCCTCACTTCGGCTGCGGACGTGGCGCTCAGCAGGGCGCCCATTCGAGCTTCCTCTTCCTCTTGCAGTGCACGGACGTTGCTGAGAACCGCATCCAGTTTGTCGGCGGGAAACTTGCAGGCTCCGTTCTCGTCCATATGGACGATCTCGCCAGGCGCCACGTCCATCCCGCCGACCGAGACGGGCACATTCACGGCGTGTACGGCCATTCCGCCGTGGCCGGCGGTGACGCCGCTGAGCATGTATTGGAATTTCATTGGACGGATCTCGTCGATGTCTCTGGACGGACCGTTGGAGATGGCGCCTACGCACCCCACAGCCTTCATTGCAGAGGTCATGTTTCCGCCGGCCAGGCCGACCTTGGCCGCGAGTTCAGGCGGGAATTTCTGCTGGAAGACAAGAACGGTTGGTTTCGGAGACGCATCCAGTGCGTCGATCACGTCCAGAAACGACAGAGAGTCGTAGTCCGGGTCCGGCAGCCCGAAGACGCACGTCACCGCGTAACCCACCGTTCGGCCCAGTTCGGGGTACATACAACGGATGGACTGGTCCGTGTACCAGTTTTCCGTCCAGGGATTGTAAAGGCTCAGGCAGAGCGGGTCGCCGGGATAGGTGGCTACGACATTCGTGATCGAGGGGGTGTCGAAGTTCTTCAATTCTTCCAACGAATCCTGTGAGTCAGCCATTGCAATCTCCTTCGTTACTGGAATGGGACTGAAGTAGTTGCGGCGATATTTTTAGCCTGTCACCTGGAATCGGCACCTTCCTGCCGTTATCGAGTGAGGCGTTGCTGCGGCTGGACGATCCGGCGCCGCTGTGGCGTGAGCCTTTGCAGGAGTTCCGGTGACGGCTGATAGCCATGCCGGAAGTTACCCCACGAAGGACCGTAGCGATAGACAACCACGCGCCGGGAACCCGGTTTTGACCGACGGGCGGAGCCGTGTGAGATGCCGTCTACAAACAGAAGCGCATCTCCGGCGGCCATGTGGATCTCGACGGCGCCCTCGATGCCCTCGACAGTGGCGTCTCTGGCCATCCGGTGCCTGTCGAAGTGCGGGTGTTTGAAGTTGGACTTATGGCTTCCGGGAATGACCATTGTCCCCCCGTCGCCCGGCCCGATGTCGGTGAGTGCCATCAGGATGTTAATCTGGCCGCACATGAAACGCCCGCCATGGTAGCGAAACTGGTTGCGCAAAATGGGCGGAAATCCACCGGAATGCAGGCCGATGGCTTCGCCGGGCTCACGAAAGTTGGCGAAATTCTCGTCGATGAACAGGGGGCCGTGGTGGTAATCGAAGCTGCCCTCGCCTCCCACAAAGCGCTTCACCTTTTCGAACCACGAGGGATGATCGATCAGTTTCTCAAAGGGTTCTCCAGCTTCATATACCTGTTGAAGGTTCAGACCGGAGGTGTCGTCGCCGTAGGTATGGGCCTGAACGTGGCCGTACCATTCCCCTGGCGCGAGTGGGGGGATTTCATCCAGGCTGGCATTGAGTTCTCCAACTTCCCTGTTGGAGAGCGCATTTTCGAGATGCAGATAACCGCGAAGGTCAAACAGGTACGTTTCCAGGTCGGTGTCCATGAATTTCCCTATAGACTGATGCGAAACCAGCGCCGGCGCGCCGTCGACGATTGAGGATCGAATCGCTTCATCCGGGTGGCAACTTCCGGAACGCATCGTCCGGGAGTTGCAACGGGCATCCCAGGTATGTCAATGCGATTCTTTCTGGTGGCGCTGATCTTCGGTCGCATGCCCGGCGTCGAAGGGTTCACGTCTTTCGTGCAGTGATCGTGCTCGATCCGTTCGGCTGCCTGACACGACGGACATCCGCAAATCCCGCTTGAATCAGCCAGTTTCGGTACTCGCTTTCCGTGTAGGCCCGCCCCCCGCGGTAGATGTTCAGGAAGACGATGTTGAAGATTGCCGCATCGGGCGGTGAGTACCGGCAGTCATCCAGGATACCATTACCCAGAATGTGTACGGCGCCCCCGGGTCGGAGCGCGGCGCCTACGTGCGATAGGGCCACAGCAGCCTGGTCCGGGGGAAGGGTCTGGATAAAGGCCTTGACCACGGCAACGTCGAACTCGCCTGGTACGGGTTCGCGTGTGACGTCCAACGCAAGGGTGCGGATCCGTTGGTTTGCCTTCGCCTCACAGATGAAGCGGCTCGTAAACGGGATCACTTCCGGCAAATCCACAACGGTTGCGCTGAGGTCGGGACAGACTTCGGCGGCGGCGATGGCCAGCCCGCCCGATCCCCCGCCAACATCCAGAAGACGCGTGTACGACGAGAAATCGAAACTGGCCGCCAGGTTCCGTCCGGTTGCCAGCGCTTCGTCGTGCAGTCCGCGGAGGAAGTTGTGCAGTTGCACGGGGGGCATTTCGGCAAAGCTGTGTTCAGCCTGCGGGTGGTCGAGCCGAATCGAGTCCGCGGTCCTTAGGGTTGCCGACCACAGGTCGGAGAGCAGATGGTGCAGGTTGCCGATGCAATCCGGGCTTGTCTCTACCAGATAGTGCTGTGCCTCGTCGCTGTTGACGAAGCGACTTCCTTCAACCCGAAGCAGGCCCGTTGCCGCCAGCGCGTAAAGCAGCGGGGAGAGAAGGTCGGCGGACACTCCGATCTTCTCCGCAACCTGCCGTGCATCCATCGGGCCGTCGGACAGGGGCGTGAAGACGTCAAGCTGCATTCCCGCCAGAAGTGCAAACGATGCATAGGTATTTTGAATCAGCCCCGTAATGGTTTCTGATGCAGGGTGTTCCATTGGACGTTTTCAACGTTCGATTCGCACGTTTCCATTGTCATCCACGGCAAGGAACGGAACTTCGCCGCGGTGGTTGGAGTAAGGCCCGAACATGACCGCGCGCTGCTCGTCGGTCATATCCGCCACGACGTCCTCGCCCCAGTAGATTTCAGGGGGCGCGAGTTCCTTGGCCGGGCCGCCCCTTACGGAGGATCTTGACGCGTATTTGTACAACACCGAGCGGCGGGGCCGTTCGCTCTGCCAGGGACGTGTGCCATGGGTCTGCGCGCCGTCCATGAAAAAGAGGACGTCGCCGGCGCGCATGACTGGCTGAACGACGGTACCCATATCGTCGTCGCAGGTACGGACGCCCGGTGGCATCGGATATCCGGTTTTGTGGCTACCGGGGACGCAGACGAATCCGCCGTCATCTGGATTCACGTCGGCGAGCTGCCAGCTTACGGTGACGCCTCCGCAGTAGGAGTGACCGTTCTGATGGTTGTAGGCCACGTGCGGTCTGTGCGGTTCGCCGGCGCCGTGCATGGTGAGGCCTTCGGTGCCCTTGACGCCGGATATCAGCAGGGGACCATGATCCAGGCGAAAACCGCTGCCGCACATCGTGTTCAGTCGCAGTACGACGGCAGGGTGGGCCAGCATCTGTCGGAACGGATCGCAGTAGGGGCGTTCCAACTGCAGGAGGTCGTGCATGGTGGGGCGGCCGGTGCCCCGCAGGGCATGCGAGCCGCGCGCTCCCAGATTGTCGTCGGCTATGCGTATCCGGTCCCGGTGCAGGTCGATAGCTTCGTTCGCAGCGGCGATCTGATCGGGATTCAGTACGTTTCTTACAACGATGTAACCTGTCAAATCCCAGAAGTAGCGTTCTCTTGCATCCATCGCGTTCTCCAGCGGCAATCAGTGGCGATGTACGTGGTCATTCATGCTATCGAGGTTTTGCTGCCGTCGGATACAAGCCGCGGAAAGTCATTACCGGTGTGGACGCCCGGTCCGTAGAGAACGGCCCTTTGTTCGGGGCTCAGGTCGTGGACCCAGTCTCCCCAGCGGGACTCCGGCGCAAAATAGCGCCCGGTTGCGCGGGCTGCGGCTCGTGAGGCATATTTGTAGAGTACGGAACGCCGTTCGTTCGCGCCCTTCCACGGCAGGGTTCCGTGCGTGGCGGATTCGGCGAAAAACAGTAAGTCACCCGCGTTCATCACGGGCTGCACAACCAGGTCCATGTGGTCTTCCACGGTCCGTACTCCCATGGGGGTGGGTTCGCGCGTCTTGTGGCTCCCTGGTACGATGCAGAAACCGCCGTCGCCTTCATTGACATCCGACAGTTGCCAGGCCACCGTGACGCCCCGGCAGTACATCCTTCCATTCTGCTGGTGATAACATACGGAAGGACCGAACGGTTCGCCCGCGCCGTGCAGCTGGTGGCCCTCGGCCCCGGATTCCGCGCCGATTAACAGGGGGCCATGGTCCAGCCGGAAGCCTTTTCCGGACATTTCATTCAAGCGTGAAACCACAACGGGATGGACGAGCAGCCGGCGGAACGGCTCCCTGTAAGGCGTCGGCCAACCCAGCATCCCCGTGAGTTCCTTGCGCCCCTGCACGCCTTTCAGTGCAGATGAATCGCCCGAGAGACTCTGCTTGTCAACCGAACGGGTGGAGACGAGTTCCGCGAAGTGATCGATCGCGGCATTGCATTCGTCGACCTCTTCCGCTGTGAGCGCGTTGCGTGCGACCAGGTATCCGCTCAGGTCGAAGAAGTACCGTTCTTCAGCCGACATTTCGTAAGTGTTGTCGCTCATCGTGCCTCCTGCAACTGCGAAAAGCGGTCGCTGGTCTATTGCGAAGCTTTGATTTCCTGTCCGTGCTGACGCGTCTCCCGCTCCGCCTCCCAGTCCGCCATCACCTCGGCGGTCCTGCGAAGGAGTTGCTCGTCCTTTTCAGTACGGACCGTATGCGGGTCGTTACCCGTCCAGTTGTAATAACCGTTTCCCGACTCCAGGCCCGTTGCGCCCGTGTCGACCATTTTCTGAAGATAGGCAAGCGGCTGCTCCCACCCGCCCAGGGTCTTCCACAGGTGCGAGGCGACGCGGACGTGCATGGACAGGCCGTTGATGTCGCGTTGCTCCAACGGACCTGCGGTGGTGAATCTGGGCGCCAGTCCCAGTCGGAAGGCGGCGTCGATGTCCTCGGCTGACGCGACGCCGGACGCCAGCAGGTCGACCGCCTCGCGAATGAGGGCGTGCTGAAGACGGTTGACGAGGAATCCGGGTACGTCTCTATTGACGTGGAGTGGAAAGTAGCCCAGCCGCTGCCAGATTCGGGTGATACGATCCATCGTCTCGCTCGATGTCTGCTGGCCGCGGACGATTTCGGCTACGGGTACAATGTGGGCGGGCTGGACAAAGTGAGAACCGGCAATGCGATCCTGATGCCGGGTTTTTTCCGCGAGTCTGGTGATGGGCAGTCCGGACGTATTGCTTACAAGGGGAGCATCTGTTGGCGCGAGGGCGTCCAGGCGATGGAAGAGCGCCTGTTTGGATTCAAGGTCTTCCGTGATGGATTCCACGACAAAGATGGACTCGCCAACGGCGGCCTCGAGGTCCGTGGTGGTGTGGATGCGGTTGAGCACGGCGGCCGGAGATTCACCTCGAAGCCGGTTGTGCCGTCCGAGATCCTCCGCGTACCTCTCAAGATTTCTTCGTGCCTTGTCCAGGCTTTCCGGCCGCCGGCTGATCAGCCAGGTTTCTCGGCTTCCGAGCGCCAGAACCAGGGCGATCTGACCGCCCATCAGACCGGCTCCGACAACGGTGGACTTGCCCAGGAAGAGGTCCATATATTGGAATCGTGATTGAAGGTGGAAGGGAGCTTCAGGGAGAATCCGTCAGTGAAACGCCGGCAGACGTGACACGGTTCTGCTCCCGCCAAGTCTATAAATCGACACGAACCCGCTGCAGGGCCACTTCGGCGACCTCCAGCGTCCGGTCGATATCGGCTTCCGTGTGCGCCAGTGAGAAATAGAGCTTGCCGGCAGGATTGAAGAAGATGCCCCGTCTGATCATTTCGACGCTGAAATGTCTGGCAGCGCCGGCGTCGGCTTTGAGAGTGTCGGCGTAGTTGCGGATTTCGACATCCGCGAAATAGGGTTGCAGCACCGGTCCTTCGCCCAGGACCTTAAGCGGGAGTCCCATCTTTGCGCCAAGCGCTTCCAGGCCGCGTCGGAGGCGGGCGGGGATGTCGTAGAGCTTTGTATATACACCCTCAGTTTCCAGTACGTCCAAAGTCGCCAGTCCGGCGGCGGCGCTGACGGGATTGCCATTTGTGGTGCCGCTAACAAAGGTATACGGCGCCTTTCCCTTGCGGCGGGGGTCGGCGCACGCGAGAATATCCGCGCGCCCGCAGACGGCGGCCATGGGATACCCCCCGCTGATCGTCTTTCCGTAGACGGCAACGTCGGGCACAACGCCGTAGCGTTCCTGTGCGCCGCCCCAGGCGATGCGGAAGCCGGTAACGACTTCGTCGTAGATGAGGATGACGCCATAGTCGCTTGACGCCTGGCGAAGGGCTTCAAGGAATCCTGGTTCCGGCCGAAGGGCGCGCTGAAAGGGTTCAACGATAATCGCAGCCAGGTCGTCCGCATACGACGCGATGAGTTCGACGGCTACGTCGGCATTGTTGAACGGGGCGACCAGAACCGATTGGCTTACCGCATTGGGTATCCCCTGGGAGTCGGGGACGGCCACGGGCCCGTCGGTGGGTTTTGGCGGCGTTGTGCTTTGCTGGGCGTAATCGTGTGCGCCGTGCCAGCCACCCTCGAATTTGAGGATCTTCTCCCGGCGGGTGAATGCACGCGCCATCCGGAGGGCGGCAAAGGTCCCTTCGGTGCCGGAGGACGTGAAGCGGATGGATTCCCCGCAGGGTGAGGCTTCAGCGATGCGCTCGGCCAGGCGGATGACGGGTTCATTGAGGGCGTAGAAAGTCGACCCCAGCGCAACCTGGCGCTGGACGGCCTCGACCACAGCGGGATGGGCGTGACCCAGGATGAGCGGGCCGGATCCAAGGATGTAGTCCAAATATTCCCTGCCATCGATGTCGTAGATCCGGCAGCCGTTTCCGCGCTCCATCACGGTTGCGACTTCGTCCGGCATCCGAAAGCTGCCCAGACAGCCGCCTGCAAGGTACCGGTCGGCCTTTTCGAGCAGATGTCTCATCGACTGATTCTTCATCAGAGGTTTCCTGGCAATCTGGTATAGGGGCCCTGTTTTGCCGCTGACGAAGACATAAGATATCCCCATGGGCGCATTCTGTCACGCCCTTTTGCAGTGCGATCGAAAGAGGTTGTGTTAAAATTACCGGTGAGTTCCCGGGCGCGAGCGAAAAAGCGGCGGTTAAGAGGCACGAGGGGCGCACAGTGCCGAGGCGCGAAGACCGCTGTGAATTTTAAGACAGCTTCCAGGGGGATGAATCGGCGGATGAATGGTGAAATATTCCCGGGATGGGACATAATACCTCGCCTGCAAAGCGACTCTGTCAACGGACTGATAGACGGGCGCCTCGGGATTGCGGTGGAGAGTGGGGATATCGAACGGCACCTGCAGAGCGAGGGGCGACTTTGCAACGTCCATATCGCGCGGGAAGACAAAACAGTCGGAGGTTGCAATGTCGGCAAGTGTGACTGAGAAGCCGAACGTAGTGGTGTTCTATACGGATCAGCAACGGTGGGATACAACCGGCGTTCACGGGAATCCTCTGGGCCTGACGTCCAATTTCGATCGGATGGCGCAGCAGGGTACCCATATATTCAATTCATTTACCTGCCAGCCCGTTTGCGGCCCCGCGCGTTCCTGTCTGCAGACCGGGATGTACGCTACGGAAACGGGTTGCTTTCGCAATGGAATCCCTCTTCCACCGGACAGCCGGACTCTGGCACACCATTTCAATGACGCCGGTTATCGCACGGCGTACATAGGCAAGTGGCACCTGTATGGAAGGGGCTCGAAGGGTCCGGTGCCACCGGAGGTGCGCGGAGGTTATGAATACTGGCTGGCTTCGAACGTGCTCGAAGCCACGTCGGAGGCCTATCGAACGGTCATGTACGACAATCACGGAGATCCGGTGGATCTGCCGGGATATCGGGTCGATGCCATGACCGATGCGGCCATCCGGTATATTCATGCGAACAGGGAACGACCTTTCTTTCTTTTTGTCTCCTATCTTGAGCCGCATCACCAGAACCATATCGACGACTATCCGGCGCCTGACGGCTACCGCGAACGGTATGACGGCCGATGGATACCGCCCGATCTGGCCGCACTTGGGGGATCCGCCCATCGTCATCTCGGCGGTTACTACGGGATGGTGAAACGACTGGATGAGGCACTGGGACGGATGCTGGACGCACTGAAGAGTACGGATCTGGCGGAACGGACGGTTGTGCTTTTTACTTCGGACCACGGCTGCCACTTCAAGACCCGTAATGCCGAATACAAGCGGTCATGCCACGAGAGTTCGATTCGGGTGCCAACGGCTCTTCAGGGCCCGGGATTCGACGGCGGGGGGCGCATCAGTGAGCTGGTAAGTACTGTCGACCTGACGCCCACGCTACTGGCTGCGGCCGGGATTCCGGTACCCGATAAAATGCAGGGCCGGTCGATCCTGCCGCTGACGGTCGGGAGAAGCGAGGGCTGGCCGGAGGAGACGTTCGTGCAGATCAGCGAGGCTCAGGTGGGGAGGGCCGTGCGCACCCGTCGGTGGAAGTACGGCGTGGACGCACCGGAGTGCCACGGGGCAAAGAAGGCGGGGTCCGACCGATACGTAGAGCAATATCTGTACGATCTGGAGGCGGACCCGTACGAGCTGTGCAACCTGATCGGGATGACTTCGCACCACGAGGTGGCGCGGATCATGAGACAACGGCTGGTCCGGCGGATGGTTGAGGCCGGGGAGGATGCGCCGGAAATCCTGCCGGCGGAAACAAGGGAAGGCAGACAGCGAAGGGTGTCGCCGATTGAAGCACGCAGTTGATCCATCCCGGCCTGATATCCGTGATGAAACAGCAATTTGCGCAGTTGAACGGGCTCGATCATTCGAGTCGATGGAAACCGGATCCGGATCCGTCCTGAGCGGAGAACTGGGGACCAATCCCCGTCGAGATCAGGCCTCCTGATAGATCTCCGTTCCCTTCTGCCGGAACTCTTCCGCCTTTTCTTCCATACCGGCATCAAGGGCATCATCAACGTCCAGACCCTTTTGCGCTGCGTATTCGCGCACGTCCTGTGTGATCTTCATGCTGCAGAACTGTGGTCCGCACATGCTGCAGAAGTGGGCGACCTTGGCGCCCGCGGCAGGAAGGGTTTCGTCGTGGAACTTGCGGGCGGTATCGGGATCCAGCGAGAGATTGAACTGATCTTCCCACCGGAATTCGAATCGGGCTTTGGATATGGCATCGTCCCAGGCCTGCGCGCCGGGGTGGCCCTTGGCGAGGTCGGCGGCGTGGGCCGCGATCTTGTATGCGATGACACCGTCTTTCACATCTTGCCGGTTGGGAAGGCCCAGATGTTCCTTGGGCGTGACATAACAGAGCATGGCGGTCCCGTACCAGCCGATCATGGCCGCGCCGATGGCGGACGTGATGTGGTCGTAACCGGGTGCGATGTCCGTAGTCAGGGGTCCGAGTGTGTAGAACGGGGCTTCGTTGCAGAGGTCCATCTGTTTGTCCACGTTCTCCTTGATGAGATGCATCGGGATGTGCCCGGGGCCTTCGTTCATGACCTGGACGTCGTACTCCCATGCGATTCCGGTGAGTTCCCCCTGGGTCTCCAGTTCGGCAAACTGGGGCGCGTCGTTCGCGTCGGCGATGGCGCCTGGACGGAGTCCGTCACCCAGAGAGAATGAGACATCGTAGCGCTTCATGAGTTCGCAGATATCCCGGAAGTGTGTGTATAGGAAGTTTTCCTTGTGGTGCGCCAGACACCACTTCGCCATAATGGATCCGCCGCGCGAAACGATGCCGGTTACCCGTTGTGCGGTGAGCGGGATGTAACGCAGAAGCACGCCGGCGTGGATGGTGAAATAGTCCACGCCCTGTTCGGCCTGCTCGACGAGCGTTTCCATAAAGACGTCGAAATTCAGGTCCTCCGCAACGCCGCCAACTTTCTCAAGCGCCTGGTAGATGGGTACGGTGCCAATGGGAACGGGTGAGTTTCGGATGATCCATTCCCGGGTTTCGTGAATGTCGGTGCCCGTGGATAGGTCCATGGCTGTATCGGCGCCCCACTTTACCGCCCAGTGGAGTTTCTCGACTTCCTCTTCGATGGAGGAGGTGACGACAGAGTTGCCGATATTCGCGTTGATCTTGACCAGAAAGTTGCGCCCGATTATCATCGGCTCGCTTTCCGGGTGGTTGATGTTCGCCGGAATGATCGCCCTGCCACTGGCGACTTCAGACCGTACGAATTCGGGTTCGACGTTTTCGCGAATCGCGATGAATTCCATCTCGGGCGTAACAGTGCCGCGCCTGGCGTAGTGCATCTGCGTGACGTTGTCGCTGCCTCGCAGAACCGTTTCGCGTTTCAGCCCATCGGGGATCTCCGGAGCGTCCGGGTTTTCCGGAGAAGCGGAAGGCGTAAACTCATTAACGCCGCCCCGCGCCTCGATCCAGTCGCGACGGAGGGGTGGGAGCCCTTCGCGCACATCGTGTCCCTGCGGACCGCTGGTGTCGTAGACGTACACCGGGGGTTCGCCGTTGGCGAGTTGAATCTTGCGGGCGGGCACTCGCACGTTGTCTCGGCCCTCGATATAGACTTTTTTCGAGTTCGTGAATGCGTTGCCGTTATCCGGGGAATTGTTCATCACTCTGTCTCCTTAGATGGATACCCCACCGCCTTAGCAGCCCGTTGAAAAAGCCCATCCGGGTTACGGCCGGCCATTGCGACCGAAATACTTCGTTGCGCGCCCTCGCCGAATCGCAGGATGGGACTCGGTTGCGCGCCTTGTCTTCGCCCACAATGGCTCGGCCTCGCCTGCCGAGCGACTCTTCCAACGGACTGTTATGATTCCCGGGAACTGCGAGTCGTCGTGTACGATACACACACGGCCGTCCCCGTGGAAGGAACGGCCGCTTGATTGTTCGCAAGGCCAATGTTCCGCATCCCTACGCTGGCATAATCCAGATCAGGTTCCAAGGGTATGATCTCAGCCGTTCGGCACCCCATGCGGATCTTGTCTTAATTATAAAGGTGAGAACTCGTTCTGTCAAGGTCAGAATCACAGATCCGTCAGTGGACGGATCCGGACATCGACTTCGAGCCGTGTTTCACCGCCGCCTTGTCGGACGCCGCGGGTGGGAGAGATGTCCAGAAAGTCGCGTCCGGTCGCGATTCGGATGTGTCGTTCGTCGGCAAGGCTCCGGTTGGTGGGATCAAAGCCCACCCACCCCAGTTCCGGTAGCAGACACTCCACCCAGGCGTGTGTGGCATTGCTCCAGGCCTGGCCGTCGGGAGAACCGGAAACGTAGAGATAGCCCGAGACATAGCGGGCGGGAACACCCCAGGACCGGGCGACCGCAATCATCACATGGGCGTAGTCCTGGCAGACGCCGTGGCCCGAGCTCAGAATTTCCTCAATTGGAGACGCGGCTGAAGTGCTTCCCGGAGTATATTGAAACACGCTGTGCAGCGTATCTGAAAGCAGGATCAAATCCCGGAGCGGGTCGTTTCCGCGCCCAATGCCGTTTTTCCTGGTGAAATCGGTGAGCGCGGGCGACGGATTGGCCATCTCGCTGGGGTGGGCATAGTCCCAATGCTGGAATGCGTCTCTCGAGGCGTCGATCTCATTCCACGCATCGGCTCCAAGACCGGCCGGAAGCGGCTTGAACGGAGACGGTCTGACAGTGGATTGAGCCACAATCTCCAGCGACTCGTGTTCCGGGTGGACGCTGAGGACGTGCCGCGTGTTCCCGAAAGGATCTGTTTCAACGCTCAGGGAACCCGGAGGTTGCGTTTCGATGTCGAAATGAACAAGCTGCTGACCCCCGTTTTCGATTGGCTTCAGGCAAAGCAGCATGACGCACTCGCGCGCGGGGAATGCGTACTTATAGCGTGAGACGTGCCTGATTTCGTATTGAATCGTTCCGGCCAAGGTAGCGGCACACCCGGGAGTCAGTTGACGGCGGGGTAGTCTATATATGCTCCGGTAACAAGATCGTGGAGTTCCTGGCAGAAGCCCATGAGGTCTCCCAGAAGGACCTCTCGGTCTTCGCGGTCGGGCCAATCGTAATGGATCAGCGCGCACATACGTCTGGCCATGCGCAGGGCGACTGCACTGGATTGCTCATCGGACCCGGTACCGATGGCATCGAGTTCCGACGCCACCGCGTCGAGCGAGTAGCATAGAGAACCGTGTAGCAGAGGATCGGTAACGAGAAGGTCGAGGACTCGACGCGGCTGGACGTCGACGCTGTAATTGCGGGTGTAAGCGTCATAGGCCTGGCAGACGTCCAAGAGGTTCGTCCAGTCCGCGTCGGAGGACTCGTCCATAAGTTTGTCCATGGAGAGCTGTGAAAGGAACAACGATGCCGAACATTGGGCGCGTTCGATATGCCTGCCCAGCCGAAGGAAATGCCACCCTTCGTCGCGGTACATCGTGGCTTCCGCCACGCCGGCAAACGTGTTGATGTCGCCTGCCGTTTCTGCATAGAAGCTCTCCGGTGAAGGCTTCCAGATATCCCGGATGTCCAGTTCACGGAGCCGCAGATACGCGAGGTTCAGACAGGTCCACATCTCTCCGCTGATGCAGTGACGCATCTGCCGCGCATTCTCACGGCCGAGGGAGAAACAGTTCCAGACCGAATCCGGATTTGTGCGTTCGAACGTGAGATCGTCGGCCAGCGTGTAGGAATCGGCGAGCGTGAAGTCGTCGCTCCCGACCATCGTGATGCTGCCGCCGGGAGGCCGACGGTTCATGCTCATGTAGATTCGACTCCAGCCGAAATAGATCTCCCGGATTGGCCGGTCGACCAGCGCTTCCACCTGGAATCGCAACAGGCGGCAGAGATGCTCCGCCCGTTCCAGGTAGCGGCCCATCCAATAAAGACCCTGCGCGCTGCGCGCAAGCAGTCTGGGATTTCCGGGAATCGTCGCCATTAATCCTCATCCGCTTCTTCCGGCGTAAGCACAAATTCGGGATAGGCCTCGATACCCAACTCGGCGACATCCTGGCCCAGCCGCTCGACCTTTTCGGTGACTCGGACACTCAGGGTCGCGTCCAGCAAACGCCACGCCACCCACGAAGTTAAAAACACGAACACGCCCACCGCGACGCAGCCCAGGAGCTGTACGCCGAAGTTGCCGCCCGCGGCGATGCAGACAGCCAGGGTTCCCCAGATTCCAGCGAACAGGTGAGCGGGAACCGCCCCCACGACGTCGTCGATCTTCAACCTCTCCAGCAGCCGGATCCCGGCCGTGCAGAAGATTGCGCCAACGCCGCCGATAACGACTGCCCAATAGTGCTGGACGATGTCGGGTCCGGCAGTGATCGATACCAGCCCCGCAATTGCTCCATTCAGACTCGCGAACAGGTCCATTCTTCCAAGGATCGGCTTGGAGACGATAAGAGCCACAACCACGCCGGCTGCCGCCGCAAGGTTCGTGTTGACCAGCACGTGACTCATGGCCACCGCGTCGGCGGCGCTCCCGAGCGCGAGCTGCGATCCGCCGTTGAAGCCGAGCCAGCCGAACCATAGAATGAACACGCCCAGTGTCACCGCCACGATATTGGATGGCGGTGTATTCTTCACACTGCCGTCTTTCCGATATTTGCCCAATCGCGGGCCGACGACCAGGACCCCGGCAAGCGCCGCCCAGCCACCAGTGCTGTGGACAATGGTTGAGCCGGCGAAATCCTTGAATCCCATTGCACTCAACCATCCGCCACCCCAGGTCCAGGCACCTACCACCGGGTAGATGACAGCCGTCAGTAGCAGTGTGAATAGAAAGAAGGACAGCATTTTGACTCGCTCCGCCAGGGCGCCGGACACGATCGAGGCGGCCGTCGCCACAAAGACCATCTGGAAGAACCAGTCGGACATGGTGGAATATTTATTCGCGATGACCTTGGCCTTTGCCGATTCCTGCCCCGCTACCAGAGCGAGATCTGCGGCAGAGGGCCCGTAGAGGAGTGTGAACGAGCCGATGAATTTCCCGACTTCAGTATACATAAGATTGTAGCCGAGAAAGTAATAGGCGAGACCCGCGATAGAGTAGAGGCCGATGTTCTTCATGCAGATCATCGAGGCGTTCTTGGTGCGAACGGAACCGGACTCGAGCATGGTAAACCCGGCGCACATCCACATAATCAGCGCGCCCCAGATCAGAAACGCGAACGTATTGAAGACGAACATCGTCTCCTGGTCAACCGCCGCGTACGCGGCCGTGGTCCCGCAAAGCAGACAGCCAAGAAACAACAGGGCGATCTTTCCGACGGAACCGACGGCGCGCTTGCGAAACGGCGATCTAAAGAAACCTTTCATATCCTCTCCTTTCGTGGTTACGACCCAACGGTGAATTGTCTTACCTTCGTGCCGGAATCTACGAATGCGACTGCTCAGTTCTCAAGGACCCAGAGGTCTTTGCCGCCACCGCCCTGGCTTGAATTGACAACTATGCTGCCACGGCGCAGGGCGACACGGCAGAATGCCCCTGGCACGATTCGCGTTTCTTGCCCGTGCAGCACGAACGGGCGAAGGTCGACGTGCCTGGGCTCAAACCGGTTGTCGACAAGACACGGTGCGCGCGACAACGGCAAAACGGGCTGCGAGATGAATTCGGCCGGATTGGCGCGCAGATGCTTCGCGTATTCCTCCCGCTCTTCAGGCGTGGCATGGGGGCCGACCAGCATGCCGTAACCGCCTGACTCTCCGACCTTCTTTACTATCAGATTCTCGAGGTTGTCGAGTGTGTACTCCAGGTGTTCCGGCCTGCGGCACAGGTAGGTGTCCACGCTGGACAGAACGGGCTCCTCATTCATGTAGTAGCGTATCATATCGGGAACGTAGGCATAGACGCTCTTGTCGTCGGCGACGCCCGTGCCGGGTGCGTTAACCAGGGTCACGTTGCCGAGTTTGTATGCGTGCAGCAAGCCGGGCACGCCAAGAAGGGAATCCGCGCGAAAGACCAGAGGATCGATAAAGTCGTCGTCGACACGCCGGTAGACGACATCGACACGCCGGAGGCCGGTTGTGGTGCGCATGTAGACAAACCCGTCGTTCACCAGGAGATCTCTGCCTTCGACCAGCGCCGCCCCAATCTCACGGGCAAGAAACATATGCTCGTAGAACGCCGAATTGTAAACGCCCGGCGTCAGCAGCACGATGCATGGATCGGCCCGCCCATCAGGCGCGAGCTCGACAAGGGTTTCGCGGAGAAATCTGCCGTAATGTTCTACGTCCTTCACGCGCGAGCGTCTGTAGAGGCGGCGCAATCCTGCCTTCACCGCCTTACGGTTCGCCACCATATACGAAACCCCTGAGGGAACGCGCAGGTTGTCCTCAAGTACGAGAAAGCCGTCGTTGGTTCGCACGAGGTCGGTTCCGCAGACGGATACCCAGGCGCCGTTGGGAGGGGAAACGCCTAGCATTTCCACCCGGTACTGCGGACAACCCTTGACCATGTCCGCCGGGATGACGCCGTCGCCAATGATGCTTGCGTCATTGTAGATATCCTGGAGGAACCGGTTTAGCGCTGTGAGGCGCTGCGTGAGGCCCTTTACGAGCCCGTCCCACTCGGTGCCTGACAGGATCCGTGGCAGGCAGTCCACGGGAATGATGCGCTCGGTGGCCTCTTCATCGCCGTAGACGGTAAACGTGATGCCCTCATTGGAAAACGAACGGGTAACGCGTTCCTGGACGCTTGAAAGCTCATCCGTCGAGAGTTCGCCCAACGCTTCGAAGAGCGGGCGGCAATGCTCCCTGGGTGTGCCGTCCGGATGGAACATCTCGTCGTAAATGTTGGAGTCAAGCGCGTATGATTCGAATTCCATAGCAGCCGTCTGAACGATTGCAGTCGCGGGTTAGAGTTGCCGGCACCGCAAGTAATCGCGTTGCGCAATAGTGATGCCGGTACGGGGGCTATCAGTTCTCCAGAGTCTCGAATTTGCCGTTCCTGACCACCTGCAGAACCGCCGGATAAGTCGGGTCGCCATTCGCATCGAACGCGAACTGTCCGACAACGGTCGGCATCTCGATGGTGGCCAGCGCGTCCCTGACCAACTCGGAATTCGTTGAACCGGCCCTTATAATTGCGGCCGCAAGAATCCGCACGCACACATATCCTTCCGCCGCGAACAGATCGGGTTCGCCACCGAATCTGGCGCGGTAATTCTCGATAAATGCACGATTCGCCGGCGTGTCGATTGAACGAGACCAGAACGTCCCTGTAATCAATCCCTCCGCCGCAGGGCCTGCCTGTTCGATCTGGCTTGAAGCAAAACCGAAAACGAGGAATGGAATCTCGTAAGGTATTCCAAGCTCGCGGCCCTGAACGGGAATCACGACCCTTTGCAGCGGCCGGGTCCAGACAAGGATGACATCCGGTTTCAGGTTGTTTATCCGGCTCAGTTCGGCGGAAAAATCGGTTTGTCCGGTTGCGAACGCCTCGGCCGTAAGCGTCTCTACGCCCAAGGCACTGAGTGCCTTCCCGGTTTCTTCGAAACCACTCGTTGAGAATACGTCTGTGCTGTCGTATATGACGGCAACCCGATTCAACTGCAGTTTCGCCTTTGCAACTTCGAGTGTGCTTTGTGCGATCCGACTTACAGGCGCTGGAACCCTGAACACAAAGTCGCCGATCGCGCCCAATCCGGCGGCTGCCGCGGTCGGGCTGAACGCCACAACGCTGTTCTGCTGGGCAATCGGAAATGCCACGGCCGCTGAGGAAGAGTAACCGGGGCCCAGAATTACCGAAACTTCGTCATCGTGAATCAGCTTTTCGAAGGCCGCTGCCGCGACCTCCGGCATGCTCTCACTGTCTTCTGCGATGAATTGAAGTGTCGACGAGCCGAGTTCATACAGGTTGACCTCTTCTCGCGCCAATTCCATTCCATTTCTTACGAAGTGACCGACGGACTTGCCGTCACCCGTCTCGGGCAGGACGACACCAACCCGAATCTCCGCCGGAAGACGCCCCGACGCGAGAATGGACGCGTCGGTCACCCTCGCCGTCCCTCCGACCGGCAGGTCGACCGTTACTCTTTGCCCGCCGTTGACTGGAATACTCGACCACGAACCCAGATGGCGGCCGCCACGCGTAGCCCGTACCTGATAGTAGCCCCCTGCACCGGCGATATCCACGCGCGCCCGACCATTCGCATCTGTCGTGTCGGTCCACGTGAAATCCGGCGCCAGTCCGGAGATCGAACGAGCGAACGCGACGGCGACACCGCCCAGTGGCGCGTCGTTACCAAGCACGGTTGCCACCACAACTGCCCGACCCGAGTTGTCATCGACGACGAGTTTGCCCAGCGGCTGACCCGACGCTTCCTCATTGTCGGATAACCCAGGTGCAAGCGTACGCTCTCCGCCGCAGCCCAAAATCAGACCCGCGGCGTACGCCACCAGGAATACATTGCGAAAACTGAACGGCATTTCGGCCAGGCCTCGTCTCCACTTTGAAGAGGCGTTCAACATCGAAAAGCGGATCAATCCGCCATGTCTGCCCGCGAATCCCTGCACGGCGGAGCACCGTGATGAAGAGCGAGGATCCTCCTCGCGTCGATCGGCTCCGGCGCTCTCAAGGGTCCTTTGCCGGGGTCAGACCGGCTCCCTGTAATGACTTCAGCTTGCTTCCTCTTCGGTCGTCGGCTCTGCTACCAATGCGGGCGCTTCAAGCGGTATTTCGACAATCATTTCGGTAAACTCACCGGGCTCGGTTTCGACACGAATGCTTCCTCCGTGCTCGCGAACAATATCGTTCGAAAGGGCGAGACCCAGCCCCGTGCCCTGGTCGGTTGGCTTGGTCGTGAAAAACGGATTGAAAATTTTATCGACGACGTCGGGTGGAATCCCTTTACCGTTATCCCTTATGCGTACTTCGAGGTGTTCCGGGCCGCGGCGGGTCTTTAGCCAGAGCGTAGGCATGTACGGCTCTACGTTGTCCGATTCTGCATTCTCACGTCGTCTCTCGTCGGTCGCGTGGCAGCCATTGGTTACCATGTTCAGAAACACGCGGCCCAGATCCTGCGGAACCACTTCGACTTCGCCCACTGACGGATCCAGATCCTGTTGGATGTCGAGTTGAAATTCCGTGTCGCTCGCCCTCGCGCTGTGGTACGCGAGTCTGGCGTGTTCGTCGAGCAGATTGTTGATGTTTGTGGCCTGTCGCTGGGCGGAACCCCGGCCCATTGACAGCATATCCTGGACAATCCGGTTGGCGCGCTCGCCGTGTTCCCTGATGCGTGCGAGGTTGTCGTTGAGGTCCTGGCAGATTTCCTGGACGAGCTCGCGCTGTTCTTCGTCAAGTTCACCGCCTTCTTCGCTGAGCGTGTCCTCGAGTTCTTCCCCAAGTTCCTCCAGAAGTTCCTGGGAGACCTCGGAGAAGTTCTTGACGAAATTCAGCGGGTTCTTGATTTCGTGAGCGACCCCGGCGGTCAGTTCGCCGAGCGCAGCCAGTTTTTCGCGCATCACGATCTGGTCCTGCGCCTTTCGCAGGTCCTCCAGCACGGCTTCCAGCTGATCGTTTTTCTCGCGTAGCTCCTCGGCCAGCTTTTCGACGAGGTTCAGGCGTTGGACCTCGAGGGCATGCCGTCGGAATACTTCCAGTGCCGCCGCCATATCGGCAACTTCATCGTGCCCGCTGATATCGACCTTGGCTTCCAGGTCCCCATCGGCCATGGCCCGCATCCTGTCCGACAAACGTTCGAGCCGGCGCAACAACACCCGGCCTACAAACAGCCACGCGATCAACACGGCTCCACTGATGCTGACCACATTCAGTCCCAGTAAAACGCTGCGGCCGGTTCCAATTGCCTGTGTGGATGCCAGCGTGGCCTCTCGCGTGCGTTCGCGGGCGGCGCCGACGAGCCCCTCTACTTCCGCACCGAGTTTGATTTCGAGTCTCAGGTTGTCCTGGAGAAGGTTTCGCTGCCGGTCAGTGAGTTCGAACTCTCTAACGATCAGATCGAAACCGCCCTGCTTCCCCACGCCCAGATCGAAGAGCCGATTCAGGTGCGGGGCGATCCGATCGCTCCACGGTGAAGTGCCGAGTGCCGACAAGCTGCGTTCGATGCGCCCTGCCGCCGCCTCGAAGCGCTCCCGCAGCGGCTCCAGCAGGAGTGCGTCGGACAGGTTGAATGAACTAGACAGGAGTTGCGTCGCAATGGTGGCATCGGCTTTCAAGTCGGCCAGGTGGCGGTACCGATCGAATTCTTCGTTTGAAAAATGCCGCTCGCGAGGCGCGGGCGGCTGGCCTATCGTACGATAGCCGGTCATCGCGTAGAAGAGTTGATCGTCAATAGCCGGAATCAGCATGCCGAACAATTTGGCACGCAGATCGGACAGTTCCATGCGAAATGCTTCGCTGCGCGCGTTTAGCTCGAACAACTCGGCAACCTCATGCTCAATCGCTTCGATGTTTGACGTGAGTGCTGCGGCGTATTCGTGTATTCTGCCGAAACGCTCCTCGTCTTCCTTCCTGGTGTCCCTTTGCATCAGGGCCGCCAACTGTGATTCGAAGGCCCTGCGCTCGTCAGCGATATCCGCCTTTACGCGGTCGAAATCATCCACCGTCGCCGCTGACGTCAAACGGGGCGCTGCTGCGACCAGGGTTCCGCTTTGCTGGGCGACCCCAAAGGCAGCGGCCATTTCCGGAACGCTGCCCTCGTTCACACGGTTCTGAATGTCGCCTACGAGATCGAACGAGAGCCACCCGACCAGACTGGCGACCATGGTGATGGCAACCGCGCCTCCTATTCCCAGATAGAGCTGCGTGGCGATGCGGAAGCGGCCTTTGAGAAGCTGTTTCAGTGTGCCAATCACGGCTCCGCTTCCTCGAGCGTATCGATCGGATAATACCGGCCGTCACGACCGATCATCGTCAGGAACACGGCATCCGACCCCTGATTGTCCTTGCTGCCGTATTGCAGTTCAAATCCGTCGATATCGACGACTCGTGTGCTGCGGAGGCTGTTGAGAAAGGAAGCCCGATTGACGTCGGCGCCGCAGCGTTGGAGGCCCGCTGCGGCGAGGCGGCCGGCCAGGTACCCTTCGAATGAAACGAACCCGGGAACGGCCTCAGGATCGAATGACGACAGTGCACGGCGGTAGGTAGATGCCACGCGGAAGTAGTCGTCGGCTGGAAACGGTACGACCTGTGTGACATAGACGCCCGCTCCGGCCGGCCCCAACTGCTTTGCGAGAGCATTGCTGCCCACGAAAGAGATCGTAATGAAAACGGGGTCCATACCGATGTGCCTCGCCCACGCGATAAAAGTCGCGACCGGTTCATACGCGCCGACCAGGATCACCGCTTCAGGGTTTGCCATGCGCAGGTCGAGCAGTGCCGTTTTTACCGCCGTGGTATTGCGCGGATACAAACCTACAGCCACGGCCTCCATTCCGCGCCGTTCGAGTGCCCGGCGTGCGCCATGGTACCCGGCTCGGCCGAAGGAATCGTCCTGGTACAATACTGCGATTCGCTTGATATCGAGATCACGGGTCAGGCGCGCGACCATTTCCTCCGTTTCCTGGTTGTACGACGCCCTCAGGTTTATCACGTTGTTCCAATCAGGGTCGCGCAGGAATGCCGCGCCAGTGAATGGGGCGATATACGGAATATCGGCTTCCGCGGCGACAGGTGTGGCTGAACGTGAGGTGGGTGTTCCTACAGCGCCGATGAGTGCGAAAACCTTCGCCTCATTGATGAGATAGAGGGTGTTTGCAATGGCGGCCTCCGGCTCGTACGCGTCATCACGGGAAACAAGCTCCAACCGGCGCCCGTGGACACCACCGCGCTTGTTGATCTCATGGAACGCGGCTTCGATGCCGCGCTTCATGTCCGTACCGAGTTGCGCGGCGGGGCCGCTGAAGGCGGCGGACTGGCCGAAGAGAATGTGCTCGTCGGAGACGCCGTTTTCGAACTCGCCGGCTTCCGCGCCGCTCGAAAGCACCGCCCACACGACGAGCAGCGACATCCCCCGGAGAGAGTTCGATCTCATTCGGTCCTCCGCTTCACCAGCGTGAGGTGGTTCCGCCCGTTCTTCCGCTTGTAGTGCATCTCGTCCATCATGGTCTGGACAAGGTGAATGCCGAGGCCGCCGATGGGCCGGTCTTCGAGCGCCGCTTCCACGTCGGGTATGGGCGCGTCCTCCAGGGGATTGAACGGACGGCCGTCGTCGACGATTTCGAGCGTGATCAAAGCGTCGTCAGAGGTCAATGTAATCTCGAGTTCTCCGGGACCGCCTTCGAAACCATGCCGGACGACGTTATTGCCGAGTTCTTCTATAGCAAGGTCGATCTGATGAATCAGCGCGGGCGACCACTCTTCCTGCAGCCCCAGCTCTTCGGCTGCTGCTGCGACCTGCCGCAGTTCATCGAGATCGGCCTTTATGCGAAAGGATTGTCTCGCGCTCACGCTTCCGGCCCTCTGTTTCGTAACGTAACGCAGGTAATGTCGTCGAATTGGGGAGTTTCGCCTACAAATCCTCTCACAGCGCCAAATATTGCGTCGTTGGCTTCACGGGCGTCCCGAGGAGGTGCACCGGTGAAGACGTTTTGCAGGCGATCCATTCCGAACTCTTCCTCGACGTCGTTTATGGCTTCAGTAACACCGTCCGTATAGAGAACGACCGTATCACCCGGGGCAAGCGTGACCGAATTGTACCTGTATTCGATGTCCGGCAACATCGCAAGGGCGACACCGCCGGTCAGCGGTAGCGGTTCGGCCTGCCCGGCCGCGTTTACGATGAGCGGCGTGTTGTGTCCGCCATTGGCGTAAACGAACTGACGGTTGGCGGGGTCGAAGACCGCGTAAAAGACGGTTACGAACATCGCTGCTTCGTTGTTTTCGTAAAGTGCATTGTTCATTTCGTACAGCACTTCGCCGGGGCTCGTCGTCCCGATTGCCGCACCCCGCAGGACCGTCCGGCTTGACATCATGAAAAGGGCCGCGGGGACGCCCTTGTCTGACACGTCAGCGATAGCGATTCCTATGCGTCCGCCGTCCAGCCGGATGATGTCGAAGAAGTCGCCGCCGACGTTGCGGGCGGGTTCCATGCTGCCGTATGCCTGATAGGACGGATTCTCAGGGAACCTCGTGGGCAGAATCGACTGCTGCATCTTGCTGGCCACGTCCAGTTCGTTCTGCAGGGCGATCAGCTTGTCGCGCGACTCCAGCGCTTCACGCCATTCGATCAGATGGCGCATGGTTCGATCGATGGTCACCTGAAGGTCGGAGAAGTCAATGGGCTTGGTGACGAAGTCGAACGCACCCCGATTCATCGCGATCCGGATGTTTTTCATGTCTCCATACGCCGATATAATCACGGAACGGATGTTCGGGTCCACCTTGGGTATCTGATCCAGCAGGGTCAGACCGTCCATCTGGGGCATATTGATGTCGGACAGCACCATATCGATTGTGTCGTCGTTGTGCAAACGCTCGAGAGCCTCTATACCGTTACGTGCAAACACGAAGGTGTAGCGGCCTCTCCGAATCGGACGCCGCATGCGCTGCAGCATGAGCGGTTCCAGGTCGGGCTCGTCGTCCACTACCAGGATTTTGTACGGGAGCGCAGACATTTCGTAAATACCCCGGGATAGGATGGTGCGTCGAATTATTGAATCAGGATGCTGCTCCGTTCAAGAGTCCGGCAGGATGCGGGTCTGTGGTCTGCCGGGAATGCCTGTGAATAATTGAATTCGACGGGACGGACGTCAGCCACGCCGGCGGCACGATTCCCGTAACTGCCCCCAGGATGGTGACAAAAAAAAAACGCCCCCGGACGGTTGCCACAAAACCGGGGATGTCTATCTCGTCGAGGCCGGCAAGAAATAAGAGGATGAAGACGCCGATAACCGGAAAAATCTGAAGCTTGCTCGTCGGCTCAACGATTCCAGCGACGGGAACGAGGAGAATCCCGGCCGCCGTGTAGGCGACAATCGAACTCAAGCCAATCCGGTCGAGGGGGCATTCGAGAAGCTTGGCTACAACAATCAGCAACCCGATCGGCAGCAGGTCTTCGATCATGGTCGGCCTTTCAGTATCTCGGGAGGTTCAGGCGGGACCGTCCTAAACCGGAATACTACCGGACGCAACGCCGTCCATTCCATTTGACGACGACATGAAAACCGTCCGGCGCACCCGGTATGGCTACGGTGTCATTTCCAACCGTGATGCTCCCGCAGCGAACAGCATTTGCCTGCGCGAAGCAGTCCCGGGCCAACCCGATACTATCCTCCGACTGCTGCCAGCGCTTCCGATCTGGTGGCGTAAACCGGTATGATTTTGTCGAATCCGCTGATCTCAAAGACCTCCCTGATCGGATCAGAGAGCGAGCAGACGACGAATTCCTTGTCCTGTTTTCGAAGCGTCCTCGCGGTCAGCAGGATGACCCGGAGACCCGCACTGCTTATATAGGAAAGGCCTTCAAAATCCACGATCACCGCTTGACCGTCTTCGTGCTGTGTGATTGCGGAATCGAGCGCTTCCTCGAACTCACGGGCATTGGACCCGTCGACGCGACCCTCAGCCTTCGCGATTAAGGTGCCGTTGTCCCGTTCGGTGTTAACCTCCATCGACCGATCTCCTTTTTTATTGTGAACCGACCTCTCGGATACTATGTATTAGATTTCATTGACGGATGTGCAACGAAACGATTAGATAACAGGATTCGCTCGATATGTCAAGTGTTTTGTTCAGGATTCCCGCGCATCGGCGTCGGAGGATGAACGCTCGAGCATTTTACGAGGCAATCACACGGTTGGACAGGATTGTCGCCTGCAGTGCCTCTAGAGTCCGAACCCGCCCCGGCGGTTTGGCGGAGGAGCCTTAAGACAATGGTTGTCCACACGTCTGCGGCAAACGGGGTTAAACGCAAAGCCAAACGCGAATCTGCAGGGGCGACCGAAAATGGTGCTGGTGTCACGCCGACATGTCTCCGCGATTTGCACGGTTCAGTCCGGGGAGCGATCCATTTCGTTCCATCAGGACCAGGTCGGAAACAATCCGCGGACTCAAGAGTCTTAGACTGTGGCAGGATCCGTAAGATCTGTTTTTGGTCTTCATTGAATTAACGACGCCTTGCCAAAGGCAAGAGTCCGGGGATGTTGGAGGTGTAAATCTCGTTGCTCATCGGAGGAGACACTCGAAAAAGGGGGCCCGCGATGTTTAGTCGAGTTCGCAGTGCGTTTGTGTTGGCGATGGTCGCAGGTGCGATGTCCAGTTGCGGTGGTGACCGCGTTACCACTTCAATGGTACCCGAAGCCGACAGGCTGGCAGAAGAAGCTCATATCAATTCCGGACAACGTAATTCGGGGCAGCCAATAGGCAAATTGGCTGTACGAGCGAGTGCGGGACCAGCCGTTGTGGTGGCCACAGTACTGCGGGATGGAATGCCTGTGAGCGGTGTCACCGTGGAGGTTTCCCGGTCGGTTTCAGGACGAATGGCGAATTATGCGTGGTCGGGCTCGACGGACGCCAATGGTGAAGCCCGTGTGGAAATTGATGGAGTCAACGTCAACGGCTACTATCGGGCGCGTGCCGTGCAGTTAGAAGATGTATTGGATTCCTGGTCGAGCATTCCGATAAACGGCGGATACGAAGTGGCGGTTAAACTGCCCATTGGCGGGAAGGCACGCGTGACGGGTTCCACCTTGCTTTCGTCACTGGATATTGTCGGTACCTGGGCATACGTCGGCACGGACATGGTCGAGACGATCAGCAGAAATCTGGTTGCCGCCATTCTGGAACAGGGGCTGGTTGATAGCACGGTTGCGGCTGCCATCGTCAAGGAGTTCACAGGCGAAATGGAGACGAGCTTGCGTGACAGTGTTTGGTCTCCGGGCCGCCGTTTCCACGCCGATGGCACCTTTGAAGATCAGGACAGCACGGGCACATGGTCCGTTACGGGTACCTGGTCTGCTATCGGCAATACGCTGACGATCATTGAGGAAGACGGACAGGTTCTGGAAGGCTCGGTTGACGTGGACGGCGACAGACTGACACTGACGTTCACCAGAGAGCAATATATGCGGATTGTGCTGCAGGCGTCTGGAGAGTTGAACGAGGAGGACCAGGAATTCTTCGATGCCATGCTCAAGGAGGACGACGTGATTCGATTCTTCTTCGAAGCCCGATAGCCGGGGGCAGTCTTCTGCCATGCGATTGCGGATTTCGTCGTGGAAAACCCGCCGTCGGGGAGGATCGACGGCGGGTTTTTGAGAGACGACCGAGCGATCTTGAAGGGGCTCTCCGGGATCCTAGCCGCTCCTGTCCTTACGGCCGTGTCCGTGGCCCTTTCCTGATCGCTTCCGTCCCCCGGATTTCATTTTGTCCAGCTTCTCCTTCTGTTCGTCCGTAAGGACTGCGTTGAAATCCTCGTCGAAATCCTCTTTCAGCTCTCGCAGCTTATCCCGGAGACCCGAACGGTCGTCCGATTCCCGAGCATTGTCGATCACGGCTCTCACGTCGGCCTGATAGTCTTCGTGTAATTCATTGAGATCGGTGACCTGTTGGTCGCTCAGGTCCAGCGAATCTGTCAGTGCGGCGATGTAATTCTCCCAGCCCTTGTCCTTCCTGCGGGCGGCCGCATTGGCCTTGATTTCCTCGAGTCTGGTCTGTTGCTCGTCCGTGAGGACGTCGTTGAAACCGTCTTCGAATTCCTGCCTCAACTCCTTCAACTTCGTCCGGAGTTCTGAACGGGCGTCCGACTCTCGTGCGTTATCCCTGGCGGCTCTTACGTCGGCCTGGTAATCTTCATACAGTTCATTCAGGTCCGTGACCTGCTGTTCGCTCAGGCCGAGAGAATCCGTCAATGCGGCGATGTAATTCTCCCATCCCGTGTCCTTCCTGCGGGCGGCCGCATTGGCCCTGATCTCGGCGAGCCTGGCTTTTTGGTCGTCGGTGAGGACGTCATTGAAGTTTTCATCGAATGCCTGTCTCGAGTCACGCAGTTGCTCCCGGAGCCCGGAACGGTCACCCGACGCCTTGGCGCTATCGTACAGGGCCTTGATTTCGGCTTGGTATTCATCGTACAGTTCATTCAGATCCTCGACCTGTTCCTCGCTCAAACCCAGCGAGTCGGTCAGCGCTGCGATACGACGCTCCCACCCTTTGCCGTGACCGCGGTCCGATTTGCTGGAGCGGTCGTTCTCAAGTTTGGTTTCTATCTCGTCCGTGGATGCCTTCGAGGCCTGCGTTGCGCCCTCGGTGGAGCCGGCCGGGGACTCGACCGGGATTTTATTTCCGCAACCGAGGAGTGTGATGGAAGCGATGACGGCCGTGACGGCAAATCTGCGAAAAGACATTTACGACACCTTTCTTCCCGGCTTGTTCGGTTAGATCGAAGACGGTTGCCCTTCGCCGCGATCCGGGCCGGTATGTCCCATCCCCTTCGAGCCCTTCCCGTAGCTGCGCTTGCGCCACATCTTGCCACATCCTCTTTTTGACCGATCCCTTCGCACTTCTCGAAGCTTGTTTCGCTGCTCCGGGGTCAGGACGTTGTTGACCTTGAGCCTGTGGTTCACCTTGCTCTCAAGAATAAGGGATCGCGCCTTGTTTACAGCGGCAACCCGCGCTTTGACTTCAGCAGGATCGGGGTTGTCCTGCCGCATGGCAGCCCTGAGATCCAGCCTGGCCACCTTGAGGTCGGCCCGCAGCTGCGCCATCTTCTTGGACCGCTCCAGGTTCAGTCTTTCCAGCTTCGTCCGCTGTTCCGTCGAGAGCTCCAGGGCTTCCATTGGCGCCTTCCGGGCTTTCTTCCAGCCGCGTTTGCCGCGATGCGCGTCCGATGGCAGAGCCCAGACGACGGCAATAATGGGAATGACAACGGCACCGATGAGGGCCATACGTTTCATGGTACTTCTCCTTTCGGTTTCCCCGGCTTGAGGTTATTATGGACGGCTGTCCAGCTGAATGCAGACGCACGCTCTGCAAGAACCTTACACTTTGGACAGATGAATATCTCTGTGCGTTCCAGGATACGTTCAGAAATCCAGCGCCCTGCCGACGGACCTGCGTCTGAGCTGGCGTTTCCATACCATACGTCGCTCGATACCACGGGTGATTTTTTCGAACTTCCCTAACTGATCTTTACGCAGAAGAGCTTTGATTTCCGACCAGGTTTCTCCGGTTAGGGATCCGAGTTGCTCGTCGCGTTTCTGAAATATCCGGCGTGTTGCGCCTCGTTCTCTTTTTTCGATCCGTTCTATTCTCGTCCGTTGCTCTTCAGATAAATCCAGGTCCAACCTTCGGTGAAATCCCCGATAATTAAAGGGTTTGAGCGACTCGATCTGTTTCGACTGCCCAGGTGTTAGAACGGCGTTCATTTTTTCTCGCGTATTCTCCTGCCGTGTCCTCAATTGCTTCCGGGTCTTCCTGCGCAGCTCTTGCATCGCCGCCCAATTTTTCTTCAGGATACGTCTCACGGTCGCCTGTTGTTCTTTGTCCAGATCCAGATCCCTGGTGAGTTGTTGCAGAATTATTGCCGGAGAAATAGGGCTTGTCAATTCGTCGAATCTCTCCTGCTGGTCCGGCGTGAGGATATTTCGAATCCGGGCCCAGGTTTTCCGGGTGACCGTCTCGGTTTTCGCGCGGATCTCCCTGCGCATCTTGCCCATTGTCACACGGCCTTCATCCAGGATCCCTTCGATTTCGGCCCGTTGCTCGTCGTTCAGTTCGAGGTTGCGAACGTATCGATTGAGAAGGCGCTCCGCAGATGCGCCAAAAGGAGGCCCGCCGCGGCGTTCCAACCGGTCGGAACGCCGGTGATCTTTGCCGGGGGGAAGCCAGCGTTGATACGCTGCGCCCAGGGCTGCTCCGAGTACGAAAATGCCCAGCACCAGCAGGACGGCCTTCATGCGGGTGGCGTTTGTCGACATCGGCTACCTCGTCTGCAAAATATATAGAATGTCGTCGCGGGAGGGTTCCTCCTGCGAGAGCATGGCGACGTCCGATTCCTCCCACTGCACTTTCAGATACTCGTCAAGCGTAAAGGCGGGAGCTTCTGTGGTGAGATTGCCAATGACGGCCAGAAGCAGGACCGCGGCCGCCAGAACAGGAAGAAACCTCTTGCCGACCCACTCGAACTGTATCCAGGGCTCCGCCACGTCTTCAACGATCATTCGCCGTGCAATGCCTTGCCACAGTCCGGGTGACGCGGACTCCGGTCTGGCGGCAATGAGACGTTGAATGCGCGTAAGATATTCCAGTTCTTCCCGGCAGGCGGACGAGACCGCGAGACGCGCCTCAACCTCGCGCATCTGTTCGGCCGGGAGGTCGGATTCCAGATATGCGGGCAAAAGTTTCTTGACTTCGGAGTCTGTCATGGCGGCGTCCCCTCTTTCCACTCGTTGTAAACGGGCCGCAAGAGGTCCCTGAGATGCGCCCGGGCCCGGGAGAGGCGGGATTTGACGGTACCGACCGAACAATTCAGCGTCCTGGAAATCTCTTCCTGCGACATGCCTTCGATATCTTTCAGTACAATAACGAGCCGGTGGTCGGGAGAGATCAGATTCAGTACTTCCTGTATGGTTTCCTGCAGTTTCAGGCGTTCGAAATCGCCGGCAGGTGTTCGGCGTTCCCACAGGTGTTCGGTTGAGAAATGTCCGGAATCGAGGAGTGAATCGAGCGACGTTGAATCTCGCCGGCGTTTCTCCTTCTGAGCCGCGTTGAGACAGACATTGACGGCGATTCTGTAGAGCCAGGTGTAGAACCCCGAGTCGGCGCGGAATCTGGGCAAGGCCTGGTATGCGCGGATGAAGGCGGTCTGGGCGGCATCCCGGGCGATCTCCCGGTCTCCCAGAATTGAACACGCAAGATTGTAGACGCGCCCTTCATAACGTTCCACAAGGACGCGAAACGCCTTTTGATCTCCCTCCTTACAACGTCTGACCAGATCCAGATCTCCACCCATTCGGGCTCCTGGAAACGCGGCATGGATCCAAACCGACAATCAGGACTGTCGCGTCATCCGGCAATGATCCGTAAATCGCAGGCGAACTGCAGCGTGAATTGACAACGTGCCCGCGATTGCCCTTCCACACACTTAGACATTGACGTTGTGACAGGCGTTCCCTGCGGACACGAAAATCCGGATGCTGCATCGCAACATCCGGATTTTGACAGGTTGCCCGTGGATTTACTCAGTGATTATGTCTGCAAATGTATGACCCGCCGGGATCATGGGAAGCACATGTTCCTGATAGGGAACGATAACGTCAAGCACGTACGGGCCGGGAGTCTCGAGCAGATGCTCCAGGGCACCCTCCAGTTCTTTCTTGTGTTCCACGCGCGCTGCCGGAATGCCGAAACCCTTGGCGATATTGACAAAATCGGGGTGGATGCCCCCTTCCGGATCGCCTATGAAGGTGTGGCCGCGGTTGCTTTCGTAGAACCTGTCTTCCCATTGAACCACCATTCCCAGGTGCTGGTTGTTGATAATGAGGGTTTTAACGGGAAGTTTCTCCACGTAAAGCGTGGCCAGTTCCTGCACGTTCATCACAAAGCTTCCGTCGCCGTCGATATTCACGACCAGGTCGTCAGGTCTGGCCAGTTGAGCGCCCAGAGCGGCTGGCAGGCCGAATCCCATCGCGCCCAGCCCGCCCGATGTGAGCCAGTTGCGCGGTTCGTCGAACAGGTAATATTGGGCGGCCCACATCTGATGCTGTCCCACACCCGTTGAGACCACGGCCTTTCCGTTCGTCATTCGATACAGCAAGTCGATGGCGTGCTGAGGAAGGATCGCGTCGTCCGCTTCCTGATAGGCGAGCGGATGTTTCTTTCGCCAGGTTTTCAGTTCGGTATGCCAGGCGTTGTAGTCTCCGGGTACCACCTGTTTATTCAAGTCCTCAAGGGCGTATCTGACGTCGCTGACAACAGGAATGTGTGCGGTTTTGTTCTTGTTGATTTCCGATGGGTCGATGTCGACGTGTACGATCTTGCCGTGTTTGCAGAACTCCTCGAGCTTTCCCGTAACGCGGTCATCGAAACGAACTCCCATAGCCAGCAACAGGTCCGCGTGGTTGATCGCGTAGTTTGCGTAGACGGTTCCGTGCATGCCGACCATTCTGAGCGAGAGCGGATGGGTTTCCGGGAAGACGCCAAGCCCCATGAGCGTTTGCACGACGGGAATGCCGGTTTTGCTGACAAGCTCCCGAAGTTGCCCGGCGGCGCCGGCGGCCACGATGCCTCCGCCGACATAGAGGATCGGCCGTTTGGCTTCCCGGATCGCGCGGACCACGTTTTCGACGGCTCTGCTGTCGGCCCTGATATGTGGATTATAGCTTCGAATGGCCACGTCGTCCGGCCAGACCGGCGCATGCATGGCCTGCTGGACGTCTTTCGGCACATCGATCAGCACCGGTCCCGGCCGGCCGGAATTAGCGATATAGAACGACTCCTTTACGATGCGTGGTATATCCTCGATACGGTCGATCAGGAAGTTGTGCTTGGTGATCTGCCTCGTGACCTCGACGATGGGTGTTTCCTGAAAAGCGTCGCCGCCCATCACGTGTGTTGCCACCTGACCCGTTATGGCTACCAGAGGAACGGAATCCATCTTCGCGTCAGCCAATCCTGTGACCAGATTGGTAGCTCCGGGACCGGATGTGGCCAGACATACGCCAACCCTGCCCGATGCCTTTGCAAATCCCTCTGCGGCGAATATTTCACCTTGCTCGTGCCGACACAACACGTTTCGGATCCGGGAACGTGTGAGCGCCTGATGGATCTCCATGCTTGCGCCGCCGGGATATCCGAAGATGACATCGACACCCTCACGGACAAGCGCTTCCACCAGAATGTCCGCGCCTTTCATCGGAGATGGAGGAGGCGAAGACACGTCTCCAAACGCCACCTGCTTTTCAGGACGCCCGTTGGTTTCGGATGCGCGGATTTGCTCGGATTCCTTTGCCATCTGCAGTGTACTCCCAAGTGTAAGAAGCCGTTCTGCGGTTAATTAATGCAATATAAACACGCACCGGCGATCCGTCAAATTCATGTGGAAAAACCGCAAATAAAAAACGCCGTCGAATCGACATCGACGGCGGGCTGAGTTCGTGTATCTGCCATTCCGGATTATAAGCCCTGCCGTCCAGGGGATACGGGTACCAAAAGAGCGACGCCAGGGTTCACGTTATCGTTGCCCGGGACTGGAACGGATATAGCGCGCAGATTCAATGCCACTGGATGAATCCCTTACGTAGGCCGCCGGGCTGTAACTGCCCGGTAATTTGATCCGTGGAACATCGGAGGCGGTGTGTAAGCGGATGATCTGTCTTGCGGGGAATATAGTATTGGATTCGATCCGAAAAGTCAAGGTGTTTTTGATGCCACGTGGAATTCCGGCAGGAGACTGAGTCCGTTTACGGGGACATGGTCTATGCGAATCTATTGCATTGCCGCCTGGGCGCATGTGTCAAAGGTCTTGCAGGCTCTGGCTGTATATGCCTATTTTGAGGGGTGTGCGTTCCTCGACGACATGATCTGGAATAGATCGGAAACTAAGGCCGTAACGCCAATCCTGGAGAACTCACCGTACACTCCCGGTGCATTGCGTCAATTTTCTTCCAATTCCCAGATTTTGTCCCGAATGGCAGCGGCGCGCTCAAAATCCTCGTCCTCGACGGCCTGAGCCAATTCCTCCTTGAGTCTTTCCGCCGGACTCTGCGGGCGTTTGCTCAGTATTTCGTCTTCAAGTTCCTTAAGGGACTCCTGAGAGCGCTTTTTTTCGATTTCAAACTCTTCGGCCTCCACACCTTCGAGGTTAGAAATCTTCGTCTGAGTGTCACCGATTATCTCGAGTGCCGTGTCGTAGTCGTCCTGCTGGGTTGCGATCATTACCCTTGCGACGGCGTGGATTCTGAGAATGTAAGGCCACCACTTTTCGAGGTTTTCCCTGTCTTCAGTACGTTCGGCGTACCTGTTGACAAAGCGGAATACGTCCATATTTCTTTCGGTATCGCGTATAACCCTGTTGTAATCCCGAATCTGCAGAAGGAATACATACCTTTCGTATATCCGCCGGCTTTCGTCGAAAATCTCGGAACAGGCGTGCTCATCCAGACTGAAGCCCGCGGGAGACCCGGACGCGCCCACATGTTTCTGCAACTGCTGTTTGTGATAGTCCAGGACAAAGGTCTGATTGTAGGGTTTCTGTCCATCGGGCCGGCCATCCAATTCCATTTGCAAAACGCCCTGAAACGCACCTTGATCGACACGCACCTGAATCTTCTCCACGCCCCTGGGATCGATTACTTTTCGGATGCTGTTCTGGGGATCGTAGGGCCAGTTTTTCAGGATCGGTCCGATATCCTCTGACATGACATGGCTCCAGGGCTTGAACGTGTTCCTCAGCGCGGAAGCATCGGCCGAAGGCCACCGACCGGTTTGTGAGGTCGCCACGTTAGACAAATGTAAATAAGTCCGAAACAAAAACAAGGGCAAAGCCGACCGCCCGCGCTACAGGTTCTGAAGCGTGAACCGACGGGTTCGCAGTTCCGCATTTCGAATAGTGGAGAGCGTTTCAGGGGGATTTCCGGTTCGCAATCAGGCACGAGAACGGCAAGACCTCAACTTCGAGATGGTGAATTTCCGAGACTGATCAGTTTGTCCCGATTTAGCAAAAAAAGCAACGCGGCGACGCGAACGAAACCGCTGAAACGGGGCGAAAGAGTCGTCCAAAAAGACGTTTTTTCAGTTCATGCACAGTGACTAGGCGTATTCTGGTAATCCGAAGTCAAACCGCCCTTGTCTACTTGCATATTTTCGGCTATACGTCCCCGAAGAGTTTCGAATTTAGGTTAATCTTGCATTTGCCCCGGGAGAGGCTCATGACTTCGATTGTCAGGTATTTTCGGTTTAAAGAGAATGGGGCCACCTTTCGGACAGAGGTGATTGGCGGACTGACTTCATTTGTCACGATGGCCTATATCGTGGCCGTGAATCCGGGCATGCTGTCGGAAGCGCTGGGGAAGGATCTTTTTGGAGAACTGCTGTTCGCAACTTGCATTTCAGCGGCCCTGGCGACCCTGATTATGGGCATTGTCGCGAATTATCCGTTTGCCCTGGCGCCGGGGATGGGATTGAACGCCTTTTTCGCGTATACCGTGGTGCTGGGGATGGGCGTGCGCTGGGACCTGGCATTGGGCGTCGTTCTTGCATCGGGTATCCTCTTTACGTTGTTGACGCTGGTGCGCGTGAGAGAGGCCATCATCAACGCCGTACCCGATACCATCAAGCATGCCACGGCGTGCGGCATCGGACTGTTTATCGCATTTATCGGATTGAAGAACGCGGGAATCGTGGCGGCGAATTCAGCAACGCTGATCACACTTGGAGAAATCAGAAGTGGACCCGTTGGACTTACGCTGCTGGGTGTGCTGGGCACGGGCGTCATGTTGGCAAGAGGCGTTAAGGGAGCCATATTGTACGGGATGCTGGGTGTGACGGTTCTGGGAGTGTTGACGGGCGTGACCGCAGCACCTGAAGGGTTTTTCAGTCTGCCGGCGTGGCCTGAACAGTTGTTTGGCGTCGCGGCTGTAAACCTGGCGGCGGCATTCGATGTAGGTTTAATCGGCGTGGTCTTTGTTTTCCTGTTTGTGGATATGTTCGACACCATGGGTACGCTGGTCGGGGTGTCGGGCAGAGCGGGATTTCTGGATGAACGGGGCCGGCTGCCGCGGGCAAACCGGGCGCTGCTTGCCGATTCATTGGGTACGGTATTCGGCTCTCTGTTCGGGACTTCGACTGTGACGACGTATATCGAAAGCGCTTCGGGCATTTCAGCCGGGGCGCGCACCGGCTTCGCGAGCGTTGTAACAGGCGCCATGTTCCTGCTGGCCCTGTTCCTTACACCTCTCGTGGAGGCCATTCCGGCGTTTGCAACCGCGCCGGCGCTTATCGTGGTTGGGGTACTGATGATGGCATCGGTGGTTAACGTGAAATGGCACGACGTCACCGATGCTTTGCCGGCATTTCTGACCATGATCGCCATGCCGTTGACGTTCAGTATTTCGGACGGTCTTGCGATGGGGTTCATCGCGTTTCCCATTGTAAAGCGGCTGGGGCGACAGGGGGACGAGGTGAACCCCCTGGTGGACCTGCTGGCGGTGATATTTATCGCAAGGTACCTGTTTATTGATTGAAGAATTCCACTTCAAGGATTGCGGGAATATGCGCATCGGCATCGATATTGGCGGCACGTTTACGGATGTTGTGGCTGTTGACGAAGACGGCCGCGTCAAACTGTGCAAGTTGCCTTCCACGCCGGAAGATTACGGCAGGGCCATAATAGATGGCGTAAGTCATGTTGTAAAGGGATCCAGCGTGCAGGTGAATGAAGTCATTCATGGCACGACCGTGGCGACCAATGCCGTCCTTGGCGGCACGGGCGCCCGGACCGGGCTGATCACAACCAGGGGATTTCGAGACGTACTTGAGATCGGGCGTCTGCGGATGCCCCGGTTGTACGATCTCTCCTGGGAGAAGCCGAAGCCCCTTGTGCCACGTTATCTCCGTCTGGAGGTGACGGAACGGATTGCGGCCGATGGCCACGTCCTGGAACCACTGGATGAGGAGAGTGTTCTTCTTGCGATCGAACGGCTGAATGAGGAACGTGTTGTTTCGATCGCGGTTTGCCTGCTCAACTCGTATGTAAATCCGGATCACGAAATCAGGATAGGTGAGCTGCTGCGTGCCGCCGGGCGATGGACTGTGACGCTGTCCTCGGAAGTCCTGCCCGAAATCAAGGAATACGAACGGACCAGTACTACAGTGATTAACGCATACGTGATGCCCGTGGTACGGAGCTACTTGAGCGATCTTCGCGCACGACTTCAAACCCTGAAGATAGATGCTCCGCTGCGGATCATGCAGTCCGGGGGAGGCGTTACCGACGCTGCTACAGCGGTCGAGCGTCCCGTGCAGATTCTCGAATCCGGGCCTGCCGCGGGCGTGGTCGCTGCCGCGTCGCTGGGGCGTCGCATCGGTTGCATGGATCTGATTGCATTCGATATGGGAGGGACCACGGCCAAGGCTGCGCTGATCGAAAACGGACAAATATCCCGCATTTCGGACTACGAGGTGGGCGGCGGGTTGTCCGTTGCTGGGAGGTTACTTAGCGGTGGCGGGTACGCCACCCGGGTGCCCAGTATCGATCTGGCCGAGATCGGAGCTGGCGGAGGGAGTATCCTGGAGGTCGACGGCGGTGGAGCGCTTCTTGTCGGACCGGCCAGCGCAGGAGCGGACCCGGGTCCGGTCTGCTACCGGCGCGGCGGAAAACGGCCTACGCTTACAGATGCGAATCTGCTGCTTGGATATCTGAATCCCGATGGACCGGCTGGGGGTTGCCTTCCTCTGGGCGTCGCACTGGCACGCAGCGCGATGCAGGAATGTATTGCGTCCAGGATGAATCTGGGGGTGGCCGAGGCCGCCCTGGGGGCGCACCGGATCGCGGTTGCACGTATGGTGAGAGCAGTGCGTGCGGTTTCGTCAGAGCGCGGCCGGGATCCCGGTGAATACACGTTGCTGGCTTTCGGCGGAAGCGGCCCTCTCCACGCCGTGGCGATGGCCGGTGTACTGGGCATACAGCGCGTATTGGTGCCGCCCGCGCCGGGGCTCTTCAGCGCCATCGGTCTGGTCTCGGCAGGATTGCAGTACGATCTGGCACACACCCGCCTGGGTCGACTGCTGGAAGCGGAACCGGATGAGCTTCAGTCTGCATTTGAAAGGATGGCGGACGAAGCCGGAGAACGTCTGCCTGGTTCGGCATTCGAGAATTTCGTGGATCTCAGGTACGCCGGGCAGTCCTATGAACTGCCGATCAGGGCACCCGGCGGATCGTGGAACCGTGGCACCCTTGTGGACCTGGCGAACGCGTTTGAAGAAGAACACGAGCGCACGTACGGGCACCGCGCCGAGACCGGCTCGGTTGAAATCGTAACATTGAGGATTCGCGCGTTCCTGCCCGGGCCGCCGATGCCCAGCGGGAACGACATCGACGAACCTGATGAAGGTGCCCGGATGCCCGGCACACGGCGGGCATATTTCGGGGAGCATAAGGGATGGATTGAGACACGGGTTTTGACGCGGAGCCAACTGAAGGAATCGCCTTTATGGGGCCCGCTGATTCTAGAGGATTATGACGCAACCACGCTGGTTCCCCCGGATGTTCGCGTTCAACTGGACGAGTGGAGGAATGTCGTGATTGACTTGGAATGTATGCGGTTTTAGCGGACGTTTCAGTATAAGATGCGGGCGGTCCAAAGGATCGTCCGCGTTTCGTTACCTGCCTGGATGCAACCGGGACCGATTTGACATGAGGGCGTCATGCGCGCGCTGAACAGGATCGGAGCCCGCTCGTGCGCGCAACGTCGATTTGCAACGTGTCCGGGTCTATGGCGACGCCGTAGTGCATTTCTGCGGACCGGATAGAGACCTTTCCGTTTCTGACGTCGTCGAGGATGCGTTGAGGGTCGCGTTCCAATGGATTGCCCCAACCGCCGGCGCCTGCGAGTACGTGCCGCAGGGTGTCCCCTCTCTTCAGGTTGAGCAGCGTCTTTGAGGGCAGTCTCCTGGCTTCGGCGTGAGTGTTCAGGATGTTGCAGGATGGAGATCCCGGCTTGCCTCCCGAAAGGCCGTATGGCCGCGAATTATGGCGATCCGAGCGGATCTGAAGGGTTGCTTGCGTTTCAGCAAAGCGGTACTCGCGCACAATGGAGCAGCAACCACGATACTTTCCTGCGCCGCCGGTGTCGGTCAGGAATCCGTATTCGAGGATCTGGAGCGGATATTCGGCTTCGACAACTTCGGCGGGGTTATTGGAAAAATTGACCACAATACTGGCGCACCCGTCGATCCCGTCCCGGTCCGGACGACCTCCCCAGCCGCAGAAGAGAAACTCGAGAAAGACAAAAGGCGTCCCGTCAGAATGGTATCCGCCAATCGAGATTCCGGTATCTCCTCCGACTTCGCACGCCGGCACGATATGCGGTGCCAGCGGAGCGAGCGCGCCCATAATCGCGTTGGCCAATCGAAAGCCGGTGAGGCCGCGGGCGGCTACGGGAGCGGGCGGCACCGGGTTGGCAATCGTCGCGGAGGGGACACGGACGTCAATGGCACGGAAGAATCCGGAGTTGGTGGGGATGTCCGCGCGCATGAGACAGCGCAAACAGGCGTAGACCGCCGACCTGGTGAATGAAGCGACACAGTTGATGGCCCCCTTTACCTGGGGCGCTGTGCCGCTGAAGTCCACCGAAAGCGCGCTGCCGGCGACCTCGACCGTGACCGTAATGGGGATCTCATCGGGGTCGATACCGTCGTCGTCGAGTACGTCCGTAAATGTGAAACGCCCGTCCGGAAGAGCGTCGATTTCTGCTCGCGTGAGGTGCTCGGCGTAATCCAGAAGTTCGGAAAATCCGCGCTGGAGGCGATCGCAACCCTGTTCCCCCGCGAGTGCGACGACCGCTCTTTCGCCGATGTGGCAGGCGGACAACTGGGCGCGAAGGTCCCCAAGGGTGTTTCGGGGAACGCGGACGTTCCGCTCGATCAGGTCGAAGATGGCTTGCACGGGTCGGCCGGCAGCGAAGAGTTTGAGCGGCGGAATGCGGAGGCCTTCCTGAAAGATCTCCGTGGAGTCGCAGGCGTTTCCCCCCGCGACCCGGCCGCCGATATCGGTGTGATGCGCGATGGCGGTCGTGAATCCAAGCAGGCGGGAGTCGACGAAAACAGGTTTGTAAACGTAGATGTCAGGCAGGTGGGTGCCACCTTCATACGGATCGTTGAGTAGAAAAACATCGCCTTCGTCAATGGCGTCGCCATACCGGCTCAGTACGGCGGCAAGCCCGTCCGGCAGGCTTCCCAGATGCAAGGGAAGACAGAGGCCCTGTGCGACCAGCCTGCCGTCGGGATCGCAGAAGCCGGTGGAAAAATCCATCGAGTTTCTGAGAATGGTTGAATAGGCCGTACGAACGACAGTGAGCGCCATGTCGTCCACGATGGATTCCAGCCTGTTCTTGAGGAGTTGGAGTTCGACGGATGTATATGTCATTGGCAATGGAAGATGAAGGGCGAGCCGGACCTGCGGGGCTCTGGACGATGGCGGACAGGCTACAGCGGCGGTCGGTAGTTAAAGGATGGAGGTTCGGTTTCCGGAATCTGAAGTGTGTCCCAGAAATCTGTCCGGGTAAACGGAACCCGTCTCAGGTCGGGAATTGCAATGGGGGTACCGCCCAGATCCGCGGAACGTGCAGCGATGATGCCCGGCAGGGTATATTCGATTGCGCGGTAGACGTCAATCGAAGAGGGTCGGCCTTTAAGCAGGTTGTCCGTAAATTGCCCGGCGACTTTCAGATCCGTTCCCCCGTGGCCGCCTGTCGCATCGTCAACGGCCGACCTGCTGACCGGTAGAACTCTCCAGCCGTCCTTGTGACTGCAACCGCTATCGAAATAACGGGTGCATTCTTCGTACGTGAACATCTCCACGCTCCCCGCGGTGCCGAAGAGTCTGTAGCGGTGTTCGGAGGGGCGGACCGTGTTCAGAGTAACCATGATCTTGATAAGCGTGCCCTTCTGTGTGTGAAACAGGGCGATCTGGCCGTCGGATCTCAAGGGCACTTCCCTGCAGCGCCACGGGGCGCTCAAACAGGTAACTGAAACGACGCGGTCGTCCAGGATCTCCAGGAGCGGGCCCAGGTCGTGGGTCAGATACTGGATTGGCGGCTGGTCCGCCCGCCATATTGGTTTCGCATTCACGGCCCCCGCGGACCGCGCCTGGTGAGGCGACAGACGTTTCCCGTCAGGTGTGAAGAGTGTTTCAGGCAGGTAGTGAAGGTATTCGGCTTCAGCGATGGAGATGGGTCCGAAGCGGTCTTCCAGGACCCACTTGCGCCAATACGGCAGAAATCCGGCGTAACACGCGTTCTCGGCCAGCATGTATGTCAATCCGGTGCGTTCCACGGCGTCACGAAGGCGTATCAGTTCGTGTTCCGTGTCTGCGCCCGGGACTTCCGAGAGAACGTGACAACCGGCTTCCAGTGCCATGCAGGCGTGCTCGACCTGGAGTCTGCCGTTGCTGGCGACGACCACGGCGTCGGGCTTGCGTTCCAGGAGATCGTCAAATTCAGCCAGCAGTTCGGTTGATGAGCCGTGGCTGTCCACGAGGACGCGCGCCTGATCGCGGTAATAGGGAAAACGGTCGCAGGCGGCAACGACTTCGACCTGATTCAGTGCCAGGAAGTTGCGCAGATGGGCAATGCCCCGCCGCAGGCCGAGAACGCCGACTCTGATTTTCTCCATCGTACAATTTCCCGGATAACGTGGCTTGCGGTCGCGTTATGATTTGGACCGGACGCGGCGGAACGCCACGGGCGGCGACGCGGTTCCGGAAACGGATTCCGCGCACATGGCGGTCTTCCTTTACGGCTAATATATGGAAAAGGCGGCGGATGTCATTGGAAAAATCGGGGGAACGATTTGGACATACCGTCGTTCTAAATGGTGTAGCGCGAGGGACGGGCGGCAGAAGTCGTTGAGGAAGGAAACATGCAATCAGGCCATTGAGTTCTTCCCGCAGAATTCTTGCGGGAGCGGGGTGGGGGCGGTAAAATCCCGGCGGCCGACCCCCACCCCATCGTCGTTGTAAGGTCGCGAAAAACGCCGACAGTTAGAGGTGTAGTGGGCGGTGACGCAACCGTCGTCGTCGGCCACCGCAACTCCCGCGCAGGTAAGGAGGTCAATCATGATAGGGCGTCACTTGATGTCAGCGATACTCATCAGTCTGTTCTCCTGCGGTATTGCGATGGGCCAGGAGTATTTCGGCAAGAACAAGGTGACGTATGACGATTACGACTGGCACTTTCTGGAGACGGAGCATTTCAAGATTTATTTCGACAAGGCGTCGCAGTCTGCGGCGGAGTTTGCGGCGAAGGAGGCGGAGCGATCGCTGGTGCGTCTGGAGAAGGACCTGAAGTATACGCTGAAGGACCGCTATCCGATTGTGATCTACAACTCTCACAACGGGTTTTCGGTAACGAACATCACGCCGACGGAGCAGTCGGAGTTCACGGGTGGTTTCACGGAGTTTGCACAGGGTCGCGTGGTGATCCCGTATACAGGGTCGTATGCCGATTTCCGTCACGTGATCCACCACGAGCTGGTACACGTGGTGACACTGGAGATGTGGACGGGCGGCGGATGGCTGGGTGCGATGATGACGCAGGCGGCGTCGCTGCCACCGCTGTGGATCGCGGAGGGTGTGGCGGAGTATCTGTCGCAGGGGGGCTGGGACCGCGAGGCCGACAATTTCATGCGTCACGCGACGATCACGGGCTTTGTGCCGGGGATGATGTCGTTGAGCGGCGCGTTTGCGTATAAGGGGGGGCAGTCCGTCTTCGTGATGATCGAGGAGGAGTATGGCAAGGACAAGGTGGCGGAGTTCATTTCGTCGTTCCGTTCCGCGCGTTCCGTGGACAAGGCGCTGAAGGCGTCGGTGGGCGAGGGTGTGGAGGAGCTGGACGAGAAGTGGCAGTTGTGGCTGAAGCGTCAGTATTGGAACGAGATCAACCTGCACCATCCGTCGGAGGAGGTGGCGAAGCAGCTGACGGAGGCGGGTGCGGGCCGTGGTTTTTACAATATCGCGCCGTCGTTTTCGCCGCAGGGCGACAAGATCGCGTATGTGACGGAGCGTCAGGGCACGTTCGACATCTACCTGATGTCGGCGATCGACGGTCAGGACCTGGGGCGGTTGGTGGAGGGCGAGCGTTCGTCGGACTTCGAGGGGCTGTTCGTGCTGCGTCCGGGCATCACGTGGTCGCCGGACGGGAAGCAGATCGCGTTTGCGGCGAAGTCGCGCAACAAGAACACGCTGTATACGCTGGACGTGCGCAAGAAGCGTGTGACGAAGCGTTTCAAGTTCGATCTGGACGGGTTGTTCGAGCCCACGTGGTCGCCGGACGGGAAGCAGATCGCGATCGTGGGGTTGAAGGACGGGTGGTCGGACGTGTACGTAGTGGACGTGGCAGACGAGTCGTTGCGACGGATGACGCGTGACCCGTATGACGAGAAGCACCTGGACTGGTCGCCGGACGGGAAGTGGATCGCGATCAGTTCGGACCGGCCGTCGGCGGCGTTGACGTATGACGGGTCGAAGGACTTCGAGTTCGGTGTGTATGACGTGTTCGTGCTGAAGGCGGACGGGAGCGAGATCCGGCGTGTGGTGGAAAGCGAGGTGAACGACAGCCATCCCACGTGGGGACCGGACTCGCAGACGCTGGCGTTCGTGTCGGACAGGACGGGCGTGGGCAACGTCTACATCACGCGCGTGGACGGCTCTCAGATGTATCCGATCAGCAATCTGCTGTCGGGAGCGCGGTATATCGACTGGAGCGCGGACGGCAAGAAGCTGGCGTTTACGACGTTTCACCGCGGGGGCTATGACATCTTCGTGATAAAGGACCCGCGCAAGCAGAAGCGGGGGATGGAGGATCTGCCGCTGACGCGTTATGCGAAGCGTCTGGCGGGCATCGAGGACCGTCCGTTCGTGGAGCTGCAGCGCGAGCGGCAGCAGGAGCAGAAGGCGGCCGCGGCGGTCGACAGCGGGGGTGTGGCAGCGCAGGAAGACACGGCGGCGGTGGTTGCGGCGGCGGACAGGAAAGTGGAGACGTGGATGTCGGACCAGATGGCGCTGGCGGCGGCGGAGGCGAGCGACGACGACGAGGAGGCCGGGACGGATACGCTGGCGGCAGACGGCGACAGGGAGTTGACGCTGCGCGACTGGAACCGGGAGTTCACGGTGAACAAATACCGCGTGAAACTCAAACCGGAATTCTTCGGGGCGAACGCGGGCTTCGACACGTTCTACGGCGTGAGCAGCCTGCTGCACCTGTCCCTGACCGACGTGATGGGCGACCACAGGCTCATCATACAATCCGGACTCAGCTTCTCCCTCAAAGACAGCGACCTCTTCCTCGGATACCAGAACCTCAAACACCAGACCAACTATTACCTCAGCGCGCTTCACACCCGGAACTTCTTCATTTCAAACGGTCAGGTCGTGGCGGACCGGATCTACGGAGGGGGTGTTGTTTTCCACCGGCCGTTCAATCGATTTACGCGACTCGAGACCAGCATGCAGGCGATAAGCATCTCCCGTGAAAACCTGGGCTCCTATCAGAATCAATATCTCCGAGCCGGCTATACGGGCAGGGTCATCAGGGGGAGCGGTACGCCGGTTTCCAATAACAAGGCCGTAATCAACAGCCTGGAACTCGTCGACGACAATGCGTTATATTCTCTTTACGGACCGACAAAGGGACGACGGGCAAGGTTGTCCGTACGGGGCAGTTGGGCGGGAATGAAGTACGGCACGGTCCAGGGCGATTATCGTAAATACGTCCCGATGCTGGACGAGTACACCCTCGCCGTCCGTATGTCGGGCGGAACCAGTTTCGGTCGGAACCGGCAGATCTTCTTCCTGGGTGGTGTAAACAACTCAATCAATCCCAATTTCGCCACGTTTGCTTCCGTCGACCGTGAACGCATCTTCTTCTCCAGTTTTGTGTGGCCCCTGCGCGGCGCCGACGTGTTCGAGATGGCAGGCGACTCGTATGTGCTGGCCAATGTCGCGTTTCGCTTTCCACTGCTCAGACAGCTGGCGTTGGGCTGGCCGCTCCCGTTGTTTTTCCAGAATGTACAGGGTGAGCTGTTCATGGACGTCGGCAGCGCGTTCAATCGCGACAGCTTCAATCCGTGGGAAGCGCGCGACGGCGGGTTCGAGCTCAGGGACCTGAAAGCGGGCTATGGGCTGGGTGTCCGGGTGAATATGGGGTTGGCTCTGTTTCGCTACGACCTGGCATGGCCAACCGATTTTGCGGAGACGGTCCATCCCAAGCAGTATTTCTCGATTGACTTCACCGGATTGTTTTAGCAGCCCGTTGGAAAAGCCCATCCGGGCTGCGGCCGGCCCTTGCGGTCGGAAAGGTCGTGCGTTAGCGAAAAAGAGACGCAAAATGGTGGGGCGCCGAGTCACAGCGGTATTGCTCACATTATCTGTGGTTGCGGGATGTGGAAAGGGCGCAAACGATTCCCAGCCGGAGAATCCCGTCGCCGATAACGGAGGCGGGCAGGTAGCCGACAACAGGGTGGACGGGTTTACCGTTAAGACGCTGGCTACCGGCCTGGATACGCCGTGGGATCTGGCCTGGGGGCCGGACGGCCACATCTGGGTGAGCGAGCGTGAGGGAACGATATCCCGGGTGCATACGGAGACGGGCGTGGTTTCGGAGGTGGGCCGAATCGATGCCTTCGAGTTGAGCGAGAGCGGGTTGATGGGTATCGCGTTCCACCCGGATTTTGAAAGCCTGCCCTACGTCTATGCGGTCTATTCCTATAGTACTGGCAGCGGTGTACGGAATCGACTTGTAAGGATGCGATACGACGGCACAGCACTGGGCGCGCCCGAACTCCTCTTGAACGCCATTCCCGGTGCGCCCAATCATGACGGATCGAGGCTTGCTGTTGGTCCTGATAATTTGTTATATGTCACGACCGGCGACGCTCAATCTCCCGCGCTCTCCCAGAATTTGAATTCGCTGGCGGGCAAAGTCCTTCGACTTGACATGGAAGGAAAGCCGGCTCAGGACAATCCGTTCGGCACGGCGGTGTATTCATTCGGACACAGGAATCCACAGGGACTTGTGTTCCATCCCTCGACCGGAAGGCTCTACAGTACGGAACATGGACCCCTTGACAACGACGAAGTCAACCTCATCGTGCGGGGCGGAAACTATGGATGGCCGGGCGTGCGCGGGTTTTGCGACAATGATGTTCTAACCGGTGAATCCGAGTATTGCTCGGCAAACAACGTCGTGGAACCGCTGGTGGCGTGGACGCCGACAATCGCACCGGCAGGCGCGGACATATACACTAAGGATCTGATTCCAGCCTGGAAGGGAAACCTGTTGTTTACGACGTTGAAGGGGCAGGCGCTCTGGCGAATCGGCCTGTCTTCCGACGGTCTGCGAGCGATGAGCCGCGAGAATCTGTTCAACGGCCGTTTCGGACGTCTTCGAGATGTCCTGGTGGGACCCGATGGCGAGGTATACCTTGCCACGAGCAACAGGGACGGCCGGGGTCAGCCGCGGACGGACGACGATCGCATTCTGGTCGTCACCCCGTAAATGCATCCGGTGATCGATACAACCCGGTTGACTCTCTTCATAATGAAACTTTGGCCGCGCGCGGACGTATAACAGAACAGATACGCCCTTTTTCCGTCGTCGTCCTTTTGGACCTTCCCTCCCGCCAAAAGGTTACTCAACGGAGAGAGGGCGTTTTTCCGTTCGCGGCCCGACGGACATCGGCGGTCGAATGGTGGCGAATTATCGGGACAGAACACTAAATCAGGCTCTCCAGGAGATTTCTTCCCTGAACCAGATCCCTCACCTTCTGGTCCCAATCCGGAATTTCGCGTTCCATGGTGATCGGGCCGCGATATCCGATCTGCTTGAGTTTGGCAATGAAGCGGTCCATGCCCACGTCGCCGCTGCCAAGGGGGTATTCCGTACCCAGCTGTCCTTCCCCCGGTGGCCACTTGCCGTCTTTCGCATGAACGCTGACGACGTAGTCGGCAACAATTCCAAGGGCCTCGATGGGTTCTCCGCTTCCGTACAGGATCATATTTGCCGGGTCGAAGTTGACGCCTACGTTGTTGCGATTCAGCGTTTCGAGAAAGTGGCGCAGCGCGGAAGCCGTCTCCTGGCCTGTTTCCAGGCAGAAGTCCTGCCCGTTCCGGCCGCAAGAGTCGGCCAATCTTCTGACACATTCAACCATGGCATGGTGGTCCGGATGATCCGGGTCTTCCGGGACGAATCCGATGTGCGCGGCCACCTTGTCAACGCCGAGCGCGCGTGCGAAGTCTGAGATACGCTCGGTTATTCTCATGCGTTCTTCCCTCATGGAAGGATTGAGATATCCCACCGTTTCTTTGACCGTGGGAATGTCGGCGTAACTCTCTCCTGAAAACCCCGCGAAAACAGTGGTAATCTGAATGCACACAGATTGTATGTCCCGTATCAGCGCGGCACTTCCGTTGGGATCTTCCAGCACGTCCTCGGACGGGGCGTGAATCTGTACGTTGTCGAAACCCAGATCCCGCACATGCCTGAGCTGGTCCAGGGTCCATCCAGCGCTCATCATGACGCCGATCGGCATCTCGCTCATCGTTTTTCTCCTCTTGTGGTTGGTTTACGTCACTCGTAAACCTCGAACATACCGTTTCTTGCAATAAGAATGATCGGGTCGTAGACCGCGTCTCCGTTGCGGTCGAACGAGAATTGACCCAGAATGGTGTCCAGGTCCGTGATGCCGGCCATCGCCTCGCGAATGGCCGCGGGATCCGTGGACCCGGCCGTTGCAATCGCCTCTGAAAGAACATAAAGCGCGGCGTAAGACTGCGCAGCCCACCGATTCGGTTCCGCGCCGAATTTCGACCTGTATTTCTCAGCGAACGGTTGATTCCCCGGTGTGTTTGCCGTGGCAGTCCAGCCGGTAATGGCGATCGCACCCTCGCCGGCATCGCCGGCCTCCCGTACTTCGTCCTGGGTCAAGCCCGGTACGATAAAGGGAATGTTGGCAGGAATGCCCTGGTGTCGGCCCCGGATCAGCATTTGAACGCGTTGCCGCGACAGAGCGGAAACGAAAACCGCATGCGGATTCAGACCGCGTATCCTTGCGAATTGATCGACAAAGGATGTATCGTCTGTCGCAAAGGTCTCTCTCGTCAGGATCTCGACACCCTCCTCCGCGAGGGCGCTTTGCAGCGCGACGTCGCTGCTTCGGGAAAAGACGTCCGTCGAGTCGACCATCAGGGCGACCCGCCCGTATCGCAGCTTCTCGCGAGTGATTGAGACACCGCCGGGGATAAGCACGTCTACACTCAGGCTTGCGCGGAAGATAAAGTCACCAATTGCGCTGAGGCCCGACGCCGCGGAGGTCGTGCTGAAGGCGACAACATGGTTCTGCTGTGCGACCGGAAATGCCTCTTTGGCTTCCGTGGAGAGAGCGGGGCCCAGGATGACGGGGACGTAATCGTGAAGAATCAGTTTGTTGAACGCGTCAACGGCACCCTGCGCCATACCGCGGGAGTCCTCTCTCCTGAAAACGATACTCGCGCCCCCGAGCGTCGATGTGCCGTTGATCTCTTCGAGCGCAAGGGCCAGGCCGCTTTCAATGCCCGCACCGTATTGGGTCTGACTGACTGTCAGGGGCGCAACGACGCCAATCGGGATTTCCTCGGGAAGACCGCCCGGCGTCAGTCGGACAGAGCCGGTGACGCGTGCTTTTTCTCCTTCGGTCAGTTCAACGGTGACCTGGACGCCGGGGTTGATCGGGATGCTGGACCACGACCCGATGAGGGCGCCGTCCCTGTGTGCCTGTGCGCGGACGTATCCGCCAGCCCGCATCCATTCAAGCGCCACCAGTGTCTGCCCGCGTCCGTCAGTCGTACCGGCCCACTCGTAGTCGGCGCTCTTTCCCGAGACCGACCGCGAGAAGGAAACCTCAGCGCCGGCTGCCGGAGACCGGTCTTGACGGAGACGGGCAACCACGACGGCCGAAGTCACGTTTCCATCGAATGCCAGTTTGCCCAGCGGCTCTCCCGCATGGTCCTCAGACAGTGAATCGGACGACGTGGTCGGGCGTTCGCCGCCGCAGCCAAATACCACGCCCATCGCGATCGGGAAAATGAACCAGCTGCGAATCAAAATGAGCATCATGCGCCTCCTTTAGGGATTTTCATTTTCGAACGTCACAAGGATTTCAGTACGTCCTCCTCTTTCGACGCCTCTCGGCTGACAACCAATATATGGGAGAGCGTCAGCCGGTGTAAAGTTAATTCACATGAGCATGCAGAATCGCTCCCGTCGGCCGGCCGGCCGGCGCACGACCAATGGGGAACTGAAATCTGCGGCTCACCATCCGCGAACAGGCGTCTTGCCCTCCCTTGACAGCTGCACATTTGTATAGTATACATCGGTTGTACAAAAGTGCGGAAACGAGGTGATATTTCAGGATCCATACCAGGAGGTCCCAAATGTCAAATCGCGTTGGGCGGAACGAGGGGTTCACCGGAGGGGCGGCGTTCACGCGCTTGAGCGACGACTTTCGACGGGTTGTGGAACGCATACAGACCGAAATCAACGGCCTCGCCTCGCCTGCACTGGATGCGGAGCGACTGGCCAGCATAGACGCGGCCGAGCGGACTGTCGACAGTCTGGCATTGGATTTCCGGCGTGGCGCCGGAAATCAAGACGCCTGGCATGGGGCGCTTGCAGACTATGAATCGACCTGGCTGGAAATCATCCGCAGCGCGCGTGACAGTGCAGTTTGATTCCCGCCCGCCACCCGTGTTGAGTACAATCGTTGCGAGATCAGGTCAGGTCTACGATATCACCGAAATACTTGCCCGTTTCAGCAGTCGTTACCGGTACGCCTGTGCGCGATTCAACGTCACGAATCAACTTCAACACGGGATCCGTGAGGGCATCCCTGGTGCGGGCGCCCCGCACGTCAGGATCAAGGTGGTCGCAGAACGTGAGGGAAATCTGCGTGGGTCCATTAAGCATTACTGCCTCTTCAAGGTGCCGCCAGGAAATGCGGCGGGCTTTTCTGCGGCGGCGCCCGGTCGTGACGCCGTATTCGACGATACCACGCCGGTCCTGTTCAGCTTCAGAAATCTCAAACGGCAACGGGCCTGCCCCTACCCGGCTGGGTACCGCCTTGACCACCAGGATGACGTCCTTTATGTACTGCCAGTTAAGGCCTGAATCGTCCGCTGCGGCGACGGCGGTGCAATTGCCGGACGTGCAGAACGGGTAGTCGGCAGTCAGCGAAAGGGACAGGTGGGTTCCCTGGCTGGATTCGATGACAACAGCGCGACCCTCCGTGCATGCCGTGTTGATCTCTCGCGGTACGTCGGCGAGGTAATCCTTCAGTTCGGGGATGTCTCGGGCCTGCCGCGCCCTGCGTATGACAAAGTCGGCTCTGGCGGCGCCGCTGCCGCTGCATACGCTGCCCACGTTGGCGGCAAGATGCGTGTCCCGTGCCTCGCGTGCCCGATGTTCGGGCGCGATCACCGGACACCGCAGATCCACGCGGGCACGGTCGGCAAGTTCGTATCTGTGGATTTCACGGAGGAATATTTCAGGGTTTAACGCGACGCCACTACCTATCCGAAGCTGCGTGCGAGGGTGTAACCAACCGCAGCACAGTTGATGCGTACGGATTTCTGAGCCGTCTTCGAAGTAGATGCTGTGGCCGGCGTTGGTGCCGGTTCCTGCGCGTACACAGAAGGCGGCTTCCTGTTTGAGGGCGGTAAAGGCGGCGATTTTTCCTTTGCCGGAATCGCCCCAGAACGCGTCTACAACGAGGGTTGCGCTCACATTGCACCTCCATATCGGGCATGGTCCTTGGAATCATTGAATTGACCCGTTCCGTATGGATAGGCGGGCCGGGTAAACCATAACAGATCTCTTGAGATAAAAAAAATTTATTAATATTATTTTTATTATATTATATTTTTATGCAAACTTGCAAGGTCTCACGGCGGGAAGGCAAAGCCACCTGCTTTTTGCGATTTGTCTCCGCAGCACTGTGGGGTACTGACAGATGGATCTGGATCGGCTTAGAGGGTTTGTCGAAACCGCGCGCGAAAAGAGCTTTACGCGTGCAGCAGAAAAACTGTTCTTGACACAGCCGGCGGTGAGTCTTCAGGTAAAGGCGCTTGAAGACGAACTCGGGGAAGACCTGTTCGAGCGGCGCGGAAAGCAGATTCTTTTGACCGAAGCAGGCCGACTGCTGCTCGCGCGAGCCGAGGCCATTCTGGAGATGGCCGAACAGATTCGGCAGGACATGGCCGCCCTCGGACAGTTGCGTACTGGGAGACTGAGTATCGGAACCAGCGATACGAATTGTGCCTACGTCCTTCCTCCCGCGGTAAAGGCCTTCCGTCAGGCGTACCCCGGAATCGAAATCCGGCTGACCGACCGGATGTCCCCGGAGGTGGTGCGACTGGTTCTGGAGGGGGCGGTGGATTTCGGACTGGCCACGCTTCCGGTAACGGAACCCAGGGTGCGGACACGGCCGTTTTTCATCAGAGAAGACGTCGCCATTTCCAGTCCGACGCATCGCCTGGCATCCGCGAAAGCCGTCGATCTGCATTCGCTGAGCGACAGCGCGATGTTGATGCTCGAGAGAGGCAGTACCAGCAGAGGACTGATGGACCGGATGTTCGCGGCGGCGGGACTTCAGCCGCACGTCATCATGGAACTCGGCAGCATTGAAGTGATCAAGCGCTTCGTTGAAATCGGCTTCGGAATAGCGGTCGTGCCGGAAGTCGCGGTTCGGGACGAGGTGAGATCGGGCAGGTTGACAGCGATTCGAGTGACGGGGCTTCCGGTGCGCCAGGTGGGAATGGTGTGTCGTGAAGTGGGACGCCTCTCACGGGCGGCCGAGGCGTTTTTGAGGTTCCTGGAAATGCATCTGGAAACGATCGGGCTCCGCATACCGGAAGGAGAAGGCCGTGACGTACTGGAGTAACCCGCGGCCAGCGGTCTCGCGAGGCCTGACGCTTCGGCTGCGAATCGCGTTCATTGACGGGTCAAACCACTGCGCTTCGTGTTGGATATGGGATTATCGGACCCCGTTCGAACGCATTGAGCAGGGCGCCCCAATGTGATCTTTCGTCCGGCCGAACTTGTGTTTTTCAGGGGTTTTTTGTATCATTAGCCCGCGGTGGCGGCGTTGTGTGGCGTCGGCCGCAAGGCATGAAACACAAACCGTACGACAACGCCTATTGTCGGCCGGCGAGCCCGGCGTTCGGTTGCGCGCGTATGATCGCAAAACTCCCGGGATGGGAATGTAAACAAATCTCCAGCGCCCGTGTCATCACCCCCTGGAGGCGGGTAATGAGACGACATCGATGGCCGCTTGCGGTATGCGCATTGATTGCGCTTGCCGGTGCTATGCAGGTGCAGGCCAAAGACAATGAAGCCCTGGCCCGTGCCGAGGCGCTTTACAACCAGGCGGTTGCGCAGGTGGCGGCTGGGGCACTCGGGCAGGCGGTTGAGTTGTTTCAGTCCGCCATCGACGCTTACGACAAACACGCGCCTTCCTACGTGGGCCTCGGGCACATTCATCTCGAACGTGGCGACCTGGATGCCGCGCAAGAAATGTTCCGGCAGGCGCTTCGCAAGAAAAAACGGTATGCGCCCGCCTTCAACGGGCTGGGCCTCGTCTACGGACGCCGCCCGAAAGCGCTTCGTCAGGCGATCGACGCGTTCCGGAACGCGCTGCGGGCGGATAAAGCCTATGTTGAAGCGCAGTACAATCTGGCAGAGACGTACCGGCGGTTCGGTAGCAGCGAAACGCTCGGAGCCTACCGCAAGGTGGTCAAAATGGAGCCCGGCCACCCGGACGCGCTGTTCCAGATTGGCGTAATTGAAGAAGCGAAGGGCGAGTACGGGAAGGCCGAAAGGGCCTATCTGAGTCAGATTTCGGTAAATCCAAACCACTACGAGGCCCGGTTACGGTATGGAGTTGTCCTGAAACTGCAGGACCGCACCGATCAGGCGATAGCTGAACTCAGACCGGTCGCCCAGAACCCGAACCAGCACCAGCGGCGTGCGGTGCTGGAACTTGCGGATATCCACCAGAGGCGACGGGATTACGATCGGTCGCAGGCGTTGTTCGACGCCTACATCGACCGTCTGGAGCCGGAGGAACAGCGGCTCTACTACGATTTGAGCCTGGTTTCCAATACTGCGGACGATTCCGGCGCCGAGACTCTGGACGAGTTGAAGCAAGCGGCGGAGGAATTCTGGGTTTGGCAGGACCCCGCGCCCGCATCGGCTGCGAATGAGAGGTTGGTGGAGCACTATCGCCGCGTGGCCGTGGCAAGGGAAAATCATGGAGAGCACAAGTTCCCGTGGGATGATCGCGGGGAAGTTTACGTGCGTTTCGGGGAACCGGATCATGTCAGCCGTTCCGGAGACGTCCGGTTCGAGACGGACCCGAGGGTGCTCACGGTCAAGGATCGTTTGTTGGCGTCAGCGGGAGCTGCCGGCGCGAAGCTCCTCAAGGAAGAGGTACGATCGCTGGGACAGGTCGCCCAGTCTTCCATTCTGGGCAGGCCGGTGTATCCTGTAAGCGGAATATGGGAGTACTGGATTTATGTGAACGTCGGGCCGGGTATCGAAATGACCTTCGTGCAGCCGAATTATCCCGGGCCGTACGAGTTCGCGAGAATGCCCGTGGGCACCGGTCGGATCACGAGAATCTGGCAGAGAATGAACCCCAAGACCGTGATGCTCAATCAGGTGGCCCGGCAGCCGGCCGCCTATCGTCCTACATTTGCTACGGGACCGCTGGATTTCTACTTCTATACGGCCTCGTTTAGAGGTGAGGATGACCTGACGGCGATGGAGGTCTATTACGGGATTCCAACCCGGGATCTGGCGTATCGCGACGGGCGCCTCGGACGGCTCGCGAACCTGGTCAGGGGCGTCGCGGTCTACGACGGCGACAACAGGCTCGTGCATCGAACCGACGACGAAATGGTCCTGCGGGCGTCGGGCGTGGTGGATACCTCTGCCGGGGCATTTATTCCGGAGATAGATCGCTTGCTGTTGCCGCCGGGGACTTACCGTGTGGACGTGCAGGTGATGGACCGTAATTCAGGCAGGACTCAGATATACAGGGAAGATCGCATCTTGAAGGCGTATCCGGCGGCGCCGCTTTCACTGAGCGACGTGGAAATGGGCGCGCGAATCGACGTGGCCGATCGGGGACGCTTCGTAAAGGGCGATATCGAAGTGATCCCTATGGCGTCCAGGGCGTACCGGCCCGGCGAGCCGGTGTTCATTTATTATGAGATTTACAACCTGACTCGAGACGAATTCGGGGCAACGCGATATCGCATATCGTACCAGATACGGTCCTTGCGCAGGACAAACGTGGGTGCACGGATATTGGGCGGCCTGGGGCGGTTGATCGGGAAACGTGAGGACGGCAACGTCATCAGCATCGAATACGATCATGTCGGCACCAGTCCGGATGAAAGGGCCCACCTCGAGCTGGACATGGGTGCCACCGTACCGGGACGGCAACTGTTGACAATTATGGTTACTGACGAAAACAGCGGCCAGACGGGCCGCACGGCCATCAGTTTCGATATACGACAGTAGCTTCCGGTTCCGGTTTGTAAGCCGCGGCCACGGAACAGACCGGCTTGCGGATTCGAGGAGCAACGGATATGAGGGAGTTCACGGTTGCCAGGATGCGTGCTGACGCGGCGTCGATCTTTGGATCGGCCGTGGCGGCCGTGGACGCGCAGGAATGCGTGAAGCGTTTCGTGAGATTGCAGGGACGGACGCTTCGGATCGGGGGCGTGGACTACAATCTGGAATCTTTTGAACGGGTGCTGGTGGTTGGGACCGGCAAGGCATCGCCCCGGATGGGTGTTGCGCTCGAAGAAGAATTGGGCGACCGGATTTCAGACGGAGTCATCAATACCAAGTACGCGCATGCGGAGCCCCTTCGCCGAATACGGACCGTGGAGTGCGGTCATCCGGTTCCCGATGAGGCGGGTGTCGAGGGTACGCGGGAAATCCTGGCCGCCCTCGAGAGGGCTGACGACCGGACGCTCGTGATATGCCTGATTTCCGGCGGTGGATCGGCGCTGATGCCCGCGCCATCCGAGGGCATTACGCTGCAGGAGAAACAGGACACAACCCGGCTGCTGCTCGAGTGCGGCGCCAATATCGTGGAGCTGAATGCGGTCCGCAAACATCTGTCCCGCGTGAAGGGAGGGGGTCTCGCCCGGACGGCGTTTCCGGCCACGGTCGTGTCCCTCATGTTGTCGGACGTCATCGGTGATCCGATGGACGTGATCGCTTCGGGACCAACGGTTCCCGACACATCCACGTTCAAGACCTGCATTGAGATTTTTCAAAAGTACGAGGTTTCGAGTCGTCTCCCGGAAGCGGTTCGGACGCGATTCGGAGCTGGTGCGGCCGGAGAGATTCCCGAAACGCCAAAACCGGGAGACGCCGTGCTGGAGAGGTGCCACAACGTTATCGTCGGCAGCAACGGTCTGGCGGTGGCCGCTGCCGCCGATTGTGCCCGGGATCTGGGTTATAATACGCTTGTTTTGTCCACACGCCTGGAGGGTGAGGCCCGAGAGGTCGCAAACGTCTATTCGGCAATCGGCAAGGAGATTCTAACGTCGGGTGTGCCTGTAGCGGCTCCTGCATGCGTGATTGCGGGTGGCGAGACGACCGTAACCGTTCGGGGCAGCGGCAAGGGAGGGCGAAACCAGGAACTGGTGCTCGCGGGCGCAATGCATCTGTCAGGATGGGAGGGGACGGTGCTGTTCAGCGGCGGGACGGATGGAACCGACGGCCCGACGGACGCGGCCGGGGCGATTGCGGATGCCGAAACGACCAAGCGCGCGGAATCAGCAGGTCTTTCTGCGATCGAATCGTTAAAAAACAACGACTCGTACCACTTCTTCAAGCCGTTAGGTGACCTCGTAATGACCGGTCCGACGGGAACCAACGTCGCGGACGTGGCGTTCGTCATGGTAGGTGCGACGTAGGCGGTTGAAACGCCATTGGGCTTGCGATTCGTGGAAGGTCTGGTTCTTTCGACTTCTGACTGGCTTCAGGTCTCCGTATTGACGATGGCGATGCCGATCCCGACCATCAGCACGCTGATGAGAAGTGTCGCCGAGATCACCTCACCCAGCATCAGGTTGCTGAACACAACGCCCACGACGGGCGTAACGAATCCAAACGCCCCGAGGCGACTGGCTCTGTAGCGTCTGAGGAGCGTTACGGATACCAGAAAACAGAACCCGGCAACCACGAGACCTTGGTAGAAGATCGCACCGGCGACGACCGGACTGATGACGGTGGTTTTCAGGTCCTCCAGCAGGGCGCTCAGCAGAATGAACATCGGCAGGCTGAGCGCGGCCTGCCACAACAGAAGACGGGCGGGATGGATGTATTGGGTCAGCTTCTTGGTATAGACCTGCCTGGCTCCAAGCAACAGTCCGCTCGTAAGAACCATCACGTCTCCTGGCAGATAGCCGAGGCGTCCACTGATGAGACTTTCGACAAACACGAGTACGACACCCGCGAAAGAGAGGGTCATTCCTGCAATCTTGAGGCCGCTAAGCCGGTCTCCAGGCATGAACAGGTGTGCGAAGACGGCGGTAAAAAACGGGTACGTCGATATAAAGACAGTCGACCGACCGGCCGTCGTGAAATTCGTGCCGGCGTTGAGCAGGTAGATTTGCGCGACAAAGAGCAGAACCAGCTGAAACAGACCTCGTCTTTCGCCTGAACCGGGCCGGAGCTGGACGCCGGAGAAGAACGCCCAGGGGATTAAAGCCAGCCCGCCCAGAAGAAAACGGGCGGCCGCCAACGCCAGCGGAGGCAGGCCGTCCAGAGCGATTTTTATAGCGATGGAGTTGCCGCCCCACAGGATGGCGGTAAGCAGGGCGAGGCTGCTGGCCTGAAGGGTCAGGCGTTCGTTAAGCACGGTCACGGCGCCGGCGTCCGATCGGAGCGGAAACGCCGGCGTACGAAGACGTAGCCGACGCCCAGCGGTACAACAAACCACGCCAGTTGCACCGTGCCCGTCGCCGTGCCTGCCTGCCCGAACGCCCCGGCCAGGATCAGGACGTTACAGACGTAAGCCGGCGCGGGTGGAACGCTGGAGACGCCGACCCTCTTTAGGAGACGATCGAACCGCGCGGGGCGCAGGCTCTTGAGGTGGTATCCAATGAGGATGGCGGCGAGTGAAAGCAGGCCGGCAAAGAGGTTCGCCTCGCGGTCTACCCACCCGAGGCCGATGCCCAGCAACAGAAGATGACTGTATCCGAACAGGAGGACCGCGCCGTTTCGGAACGGATCGTACAGGCCGATGTCCTTCAATTGGCGCACGCGGTTTCTGTCAACATAAGGGATCAGACGAAAGAAGATATAGACGAGGGCCATTGCGCCGGGATGCAGAAAGACGCCGACTCGTTTGTGCAACTCAGCGTCAATGCGTCCGAACGCGTTCCAGTGTACCGGTATCCGTTCCGGAAGATGGTCGAATGCCAGATAGCTCGCCAGAAGCGCGAACAGGATGCTGGCAATGGGATCCCGTTGAAGAACGTTCATGATTGGGAGGACCGGGGGTACAGGGGCGTGATCGTCGCGGGCCGAAGAATCCGGCCGGAAGTCGCCGTTGGAGGCCTGGACCCTGTTGTAGCCTAAACAGCCCGTCGCCCCGCGTCTGGCAAATAGAAAACCTCGGCATAATAAAGGGAATCCAGGAGCATGTCAAGATATTCGCGGCCGAACGGATCCGGGGCGGATTGTGAACATCGGGTAGGTAATCGAAATAATCTTACAAATGGAGGCGGTCGGTTGAAACGGTCGATTGTTGTCGGTTTTTGCCTGGTTCTTTGGAATGAGGGCGCAAGTGCCAGGGACTTCCTGGCGGAGATCAGCGCCCATGGCGCTCACGGAAGAGCCGATTCCGCGCTGGTTACGGCCCGTCTGTTCGCCAAGACGTTTCCGGACAGCGCGAACGCTCACGGCGTCCTCGGCATGGTGTATGCGCAGTTGGGACAGCCGGAAGGCGCAATCGAGGCCTTTGAGACGGCCATCGGGTTGGGGCCGAATCTTGAAGCGCCCTACGACGCGCTATTCAGGATCCATGCGCAACTCAACAGAGGTCGCGAGGCACTGGACGTATTGAACCGGGGATTGGCGCAGATTCCGAATTCCGTACTCCTGCTGATGGACAGGGCAATACTCTATCAGGAGGCCGGCAATCCCGGGCTGGCGGTACAGGACCTCAGGGCCGCGATTTCTCTGGAACCCCGCAATATCGAAGCCTACCAGTCCCTGGCGGGTTTGCACGTCGCGCTAAAGGACCCCAATAAAGCGCTTTCGGTTTTCGATGAGGGATTGAAGAACAACCCTGAAAGTGTGGTTCTGATGATCAATCAGGGACAGATCTACGGGGCTTTGGGTAAGCCACAGGATGCGAATCAGCTTTACGAACGGGCGATATTGGTACTCGAGAAGGAACTCAAGAAGAATCCGAACGACGTTTCCCTGCTGGTCAACAAGGGCGCAATCTACCACTCGATGCGCCGGACAGGGAAAGCCTTCGCCGCATACCGGCAGGCTGTTTCGTTAGCGCCGGACGATCCCGAGGTGCATCGTTCAATGGGTCAGATGGCGGCCGAGGTGGACTCTCTGGACACAGCGCGGAAAGCGTGGGAGAAGGTGTCTCAGTTGGAGCCACGCGATCTGGATACCCGTTCAGCGCTCGCACGGCTGTATACGGTTCAGCGGAAATGGGACCTCGCGCTAAACGAGTATCGGTTACTTATGGAGATAGCACCTGAGTCTCAACGGGCGCGTCTTGAGTACGGTATCGCGCAGGTTTATCTGCAGAAGGGAGACATCGCGCAGGCAAAGTCAGCGCTGGAAGCAACGATCGGTTCCAACCCGAACGTTCTGGAGCCCTACGGAGATCTTGCCCTGATCTACGCGGGGCAGCAGGACCTCGACTCGGCCCTTGTGGTCTACAGCAGGGCATTGGCGGTGGATTCCACGAACGCCGGCGTACTCTTCAATATTGGCCTTGCCCGAACTTCGAGGCGGGAGTTCGATCTTGCCAGGCGCGCCTTCGAGAAAGCCATCGCATACAGTCCAAACGAGGAAATTGCAGGCGCCGCACAGATGAAGATTGACGAAATCGAGGGGATACAGTCCGGAAAGCTCTGGGTGTACCATATTCTCGTGGAAACCGAAGTCGAGGCGCAGGAAATCCTCAATAAACTCAATGCGGGCGAGGATTTCAGAGTACTTGCGCGCCAATTTTCCAGCGATACTTCTGCGGAGACCGGGGGCGATCTGGGTTTTTTTTCGCCTGGAGATCTGAATCCTGCGTTTGAGGAAGCGGTGCTGAAATTGCGGGTGGGCGAGACCAGCGGGGTCGTTCAGACACCCTTGGGATATCATATTATCAGGCGGCTGAACTGATGACCGAACGTTTCGGTGGAATGGGCGACGAGGCCGGTGTTTCGTCGCCCGTTTTGTACGCGGGTAAGGGCGCCAAAAAGATCAAGGTGCTTTTTCTGACAGGTTGTACGGGGCGTGGAGGGGCCGGGAACAGTCTCTTTTACCTGTTGAAACATCTCGATCCGGCCGTGCTCGAGCCCCTGGTCGTCATGCCCAACGAGGGTGTGTTGAAAAGCAGGCTTGAGGAGATACGGGTCCCATACCGTATCGAATCCCGGTTGAAGGAGCGTCTGGCGGAGATGCGGTTTCACGGCCGGAACCGTATCTGCACGATGGCGTCGGTGGTACTGAACGCCGTCGACAGCATAAGGTTTACGGTCGATCTGGTTCGCATGGTCACCCGGGAGAACGTAGGACTGATTTACTGCAACCAGATGATGGTAAAGTTGATGGGCACGGTGGCTGGTATGGTATGCGGCACTCCGGTCATCTGGCACTGCCGGACCCTTTATGGTAAGACCTTCAGAGGTTGGTTTTTCGACAGGCTCGCCCGGTCTTCGAGTGTTGTTAGAATCGTCGCGGTATCCGAGGCGTGTGCGGGAAATTTCCCATCGGTAAAGGAAAAGGTCCACGTTGTATACAACGGCGCGGACCTGGTCAGTTTCAATCCCGAAGTCGTTCAGGGGTGTGTGCGCCGGATGTACCGAATTGGACCTGACGAAGTCGTTCTGGGATTCGTCGGTCGAATCGTAGAGTGGAAGGGTATCGACACCTTGCTGTCGGCGATGAAGCGTGTTCTGGCGCGTCGCAAGGACGTGGTTCTGGTGGTTGTCGGGGGCAGCCCGAAACGCTCATTGAACCTCCTGGATCACTATCGCCGAAAAGTGGCCAACGGGCGGTATTCGGGACGGGTGCTGTTTACGGGATTCAGGACCGACGTCCGACCGTATCTGAAGGATATGGACGTCACACTTGTCCCTTCCGTTGCGCCCGACCCCTGTCCCAGAAGCGTTATTGAGTCTCTGGCACTTGGTACGCCGGTGGTTGGTTCAGCAACCGGCGGCGTTCCGGAGTTGATCAGGGATGGTTATAACGGACTGCTGGTGAAGCCTAACGACGTCGCAGGTCTCGCGGAGACCATTCTCAGAGTAGTCGAGAACAGCGAATTGCGACGGCGAATGGGTTCGGCCGCCCGGGTTTCGGCGGTTCAACGGCACGACGCCGTTGAAGTAGCCAGGCGGGTGCAGGCCGTTATACTTGAAGCGCTGCGGTCCTGAAGACATGCCGATGGTTGACCGGTTTGATGGCACGACTTTCGCTGTATTTATAAAGACTCCACAAAAAAAACGAAGTCGAATGAAGACGAATTTAGTACATCCGAATATTCTTCTGGTTTTTCCGCCTGAATCCGCACGCCATATGTCCAGGTGGATAACGGGGGAGGCGTTGCAATTTTCCCACACGTGTCGTAAAATTTCACACCTGGCAAGGATTCCTGTATCAGTTGCTCTGGTCTGCGTTTTCGGGATCGGTATCCGTCCCTGCTATTCTGCATCCGGACAACAACCATACGATCTTGCCGTGTGCGTGCGGATGGCATTCGCGTCGAGTCCATCCATTCAGGCCGCGGAGGCGGATCTGCAGATCGCTGAGAACAGGCTCATGCAGGTGCATGCCGCGCGATTTCCCAGTATGGATTTCACATGGATATTCGGGCCTTCGCCTGAGGCTCGCGGCGACGCGCTTACGGGGGTGAGCAACTGGCGGCGGATGAGTGTGTTTTCGAGAACCGAACTGTCGCTGGTTCAGCCACTCTTCACCTTCGGAAAACTCGCTGCAGCGGTGGAAGCGGCATCCGGCGGGATCGGCGCGCAACGCGCCGGACTGGACGGATCCCGCTTTGACCTGGAACAGCAGGTCGCCAAGGCTTACTATCTGCTGTTGTTGGCAAATCGGCTTCGGTCCCTTGCGAATGAGTCACGGGCGGAGATTGAAACGGCGCGGCGAACGATCGTTCAAAAGCTGGAAGCCGATACGGGGGATTTCACGTATACGGATTTGCACCGTATTGACAGGTTCGTGTACGACGTGGAGGAAAACGCGAACAAGGTTGTCAAGAGTCAGGGGCTCGCAAGCTCGGCGCTACGAATTCTCATGGGGCTTTCAAGGTCAGATTCTCTTGTTCTCGCCGACGGAAGTCTGAAACCGGTTGACGTACAGATCCGCCCACTGGAACATTATCTGTCACTTGCCGAGGGGCGACCGGATCTGGGTCAGATTCGGGAAGGGCTCCGGGTGCGGTCAGCACAGGTGCGCGCTGTCCGAACCGACCTGTTTCCGCAGGTTTTTCTCGCCGGCCGGTTCAAGTACGGCTTTGCGCCGAACAGAGACCGCCAGCGGAACCCGTTTTTGAAGGATGAGTTCAATGTGACCGAGTTGGGCGCTGTGCTTGGCTTCAGGCAGTCGTTGTCATTCGCGAGTACGCGAGCGAAGGTGAAGGAAGCCCGCCTGGCCTACGAAAAGCTCAGCTATCAGGCTCGGCTGGCGACACATGGCGCCCGCCTGGAGATCGAAAGCGCCTACCTTTCGCTCATTGAAGCGCGGGCGAATATCGGGTCGGCACGGAAAGCCCGCCGGGCAACCAGGCGTTGGTTTGTTTCGGCGAGAGACGGATTCAATGCGGGTCTGGAGGAGGCGGGAGAGATGGTCGATGCGGTCAAGGAGTACGGCATTATCCGCGCCAAGTACTATCAGGCTGTATTGGAGTTCAATCTCGCCTGGGTGACATTGATGCGTGCGACGGGAAATTCGATTCTGGAGTAAATCGGGAGGATGACATGGTAAAAAAGGCGGTGATTATTGCTGCCGGTATGGGCAGCCGCCTTAACGGACACGGATGCGGCAGGCCGAAGCCGCTGGTTAAAGTGGCCGGTGTGGGGTTGCTGAAGAGGGCCATACTGACCGCAGGAAGGGCGGGGATCTCGGAGTTTGTCATTGTCATCGGTCATCGGGGCGATGAAATACGCGAAGCCATCGCAAACGACCCGCAGATCGACGTGCATATGGAGTGGGTTGAAAACCCGGAGTGGAAGCGTGGCAATGGGCTATCGGTACTTAAAGCGCGTGAATTTGTGGAGGGTACGTTTCTTCTGTTGATGGCGGACCATCTGTTCGAACCGAAGGTGATCACCCGTATGCGCCGTCTGTTGCTGGGGGCCGGCGAATCGGCGTTGTGCGTAGACACCCGGCTGGAACGGATTGAGGACCTGGATGACGCAACCAAAGTCGTCCTCGAAGGCGACCGGATCCGGAAGATCGGCAAGGCGTTGAACAAATACGACGCGGTGGATACGGGCGTTTTTCTCTGCTGTCCGGCTCTGTTCGACGGTCTTGAGCTTGCCATTGCCGGCGGCGACGAGACGCTTTCAGGTGGCGTAGGAATCATCGCGTCGCGAGGAAACATGCGGGCGGTAGACATTGATGGTCTGTTCTGGCAGGACGTGGATACACCGGAAGCACTGCGCCAGGGAGAAACGGCGTTGTTTGCCCGGTTGGGCAAGCCGACTGACGGGATTGTGTCGCGGCATTTCAACAGGAAGGTCTCTTCTTGGATCTCCAGATTCCTCGTGAAGACGCCGGTGACCCCCAACCAGGTATCAATCGCCGCAATGATGGTGACCTTTCTGGCCGGCTGGGCGATGGCGGAAGGGAGCCATTTGTACGTAGCGCTGGGCGGGCTGCTTTTCCAGTTCGCTTCAATTGTTGACGGCTGCGACGGTGAGATCGCCACGCTCAAGTTTTCGGGGTCCCGCTTCGGTGAATGGCTGGATACGGTCGCTGACAACGTCTCCTATCTGGGATTCTTCTCAGGTGTCATTTACGGGATGTACAATTTGACGGCGGAACCGGTTGTCATCGCGCTGGGCTTCAGTGCCCTCGCGCTGAATGTACTTGCGGTCCTGCTCATCTGCGTCTACCTGAAGCATAGCGGATCGGGCAGCATCGTCAGCTTCAATATGGGGTTTTCGAGCGAGGTACCGGAAGAGCGCCGCGGATTGCTGCACCGTATATATTGCGGCTTGAAGTTCGCGTGTCGCCGGGACTTTTTCGCCGCATTGTTCTGTGTCCTGGCAGTTCTGAACTGGCTCGAAGCGATATACTGGATTTTTGTGCTCGGGTCCGGACTGGTCGTAAGCGCCGTCTTCGGATTTATCGGACACATCATGCGAACCCGGTCCACGGAAGCGGAGAAGCTGGTTTCGGGAAAGGCGGATTGAAGCGAAAGATGGCCGCGGGAAGTTTTTTTAAGCATTGAACGGGTTTCGAGCCGGCCGGAAAGGTGTTCCTTTGCCGGGTCGTTTTGTTTCTACCTGAAAAAGGGACTGGATAAAATGAGAATCTTGTCGTATATTATTGTGTTTTATGCTTTTGTCGGATATTTGAGTCCTGGCCTCGCCCTGGGTGCGGGCCAGGCTGAACTACTGCTCCAGTCGATGATAAAACGGGACAGGTCGATCAAGGCAATTGTGAATTCGGAAACCGCGGGAGAAACGGCCGAAGAGCGGGAGCAGTTGAGGGCAATCGTCGAAGGCATGTTCGATTTCCGCCGGTTCGGCATGGTCGCGTTGGGCCGCCACTGGCAGCGTCGCACAGAGGCCGAGCAGGCTGAATTTGCGGACCTGTGCAGGCGGCTGATCGTCAAGAACTACGCGGATCCGAAGCTGTATACCAAATCCGAGAAAATCGAGTATTTGGGTTCGGAGGTCGACAGTACGGAGGGTGTTGTACGGACAATCGTTCATTACAGGGATGAACAGAGCCACATCGACTACAAGCTCCACCCCGTCAACGAAAAATGGCTGGTTTACGATATGGTGATCGACGACCTGAGCGTAGCCAGAAACAATCGATCTCAGTTCTACAAGGAAATTCGAAAGTCGTCGTACGAGGGTCTTGTAAAGAAACTCAGAGACAAGCTGAACGAGGACGAGGCAGACGGGAAAGGGAAGGAATGATTCATGCAGGATAGGTTGCGGTTTCTGGCGGATTTTGTCTATCGACGACACGCCACTATCATTATCGTTTCGACCCTCCTTTCGATCTTTTGCAGTTTTTTTGTTTATCGTCTGATCCAGCGCCTCGAGACGGATATCGCGGCCCTGATCCCGGAACACTATCCCAGCGTGAAGACGCTCGAAGATATCAAGGCGCGTCTGGGTGGCGTGGGAAGCCTGGTTGTTCTGGCGGAGTGCGAGGATTTCTCGGCGTCCAGGAAATTTGTGGAAGACCTGTTTGTTGAACTGAAGGCCGAAAAGTACTGGAAATACGTAAATTACGTCGATATTAAGCGTGAAGTGGATTTTTTCAAGGAAAACGCGCTGCTGTATATGGATCTCGAGGATTTGGAGGACATTCAACTTCGAATCGACGACCGCATCGGACAGGAGAAACTGAAGTTATCCCCGTTGTTTTTCAGTCTCGACGACGGCGAAGACGACGAACCGCTCGATTTTTCGGATATCGAGGCGAAATACAAGGAGAACGGAGACCGCGGACACGAAGTCTATTATACCAATCCGGACAGTACCATCGTTGCCGTGGAGGTTACGGCATCCGGAACGGTGAGCAATATCGGATTCGCCAAAGAGATGTACGGCGTTATCCAGAGTGCCGTTCAGACGCTGGACCCTGTATCCTACCATCCGGGTATGATCGTCTCCATCGGAGGGTCGTATAAGAACAAGATCGATGAATATAACGTCATTCTTGACGATATCGAGTCGACAGTCATTTTCGGCTTTGTAGGTGTCGTTCTGCTACTCACGTTTTATTTCAGGCAGCCGTTGGCTGCTTTTTTTGTTGCCATTCCGCTGGTTATGGGGCTGACGTGGGCCTTTGCCATAACCTATTGGGCGATTGGCAACCTGAACACAATGACCGGATTCCTGTTCGTGATTCTGTTCGGTCTCGGAATTGATTTCGGCATTCACATGTTTTCCCGGTACCTGGAAGATCGAATGGCGAATATGGATGTCAGGCAATCGGTCGAGACGATGCTGATCCAGACGGGGCAGGCGATCCTGACGGCCGCAATGACAACGTCGATGGCGTTCTATTCGCTAACGATAACGGATTTCAAGGGATTTTCGGAATTCGGCTTTATCGTGGGCACCGGAATCATCATGTCGCTGGTGTCAATGACCATGGTCCTTCCGGCCTTTCTCGTTCTTGCCGACGAGCGCCTGAAGCTCGTGCGGATGCGGCAGGTGCTCGGACACCATCGGGGCGCGGGCAAGGGACGGTTTCCGATGGCGCCGGTCGTGTTCGCGTTTGCGATCGCCGTTACGGTCTACCTGGCATACAATCTAGACCGGATCCGGTTCGAATATGACTTTACCAATTTGCGTTCCAATCTTGCGACATCGAAAAAGGTGAAAGACAAGATTAATTCGCTCTCGAAGTTCAAGGGCGAATCTCACTCCCCGAGCGTGGTACTGGCCGACAGCAAAGAGGAGCTGGATGAAATCGTCGACGCGGTAAACGGCAAGATCGCATCCGACGATCCGACACCGACGGTTGACAAGATCCGAACGCTCTGGTCCTTCCTTCCCGAACAGGAGGACGAAAAACTGACGTTGATCGCCGAACTTCGCGAACTGGTGGACGGCGAAGGAGCGAAATTGCTGAAGGGCGAGCAGAAGGAGCGTGTGGACGAGTTGCGGGAATTGATGGATGTGAACAAGCTGCGTGTGGACGACCTGCCGAAAAACATCCTGCGCAAGTTTGCAACTGTAGACGGCAGTCGGGCCCATTTCGCCTTCATTTACCCCAGCGTGCAACTTCGGGACGGACGCCAGGCGATTGAGTTCGCGAACGACACCCACCTGATTACGACCGAATCCGGAAAGACGTTTTATTCGTCCAGTTCCAGTATCATATTCGCGGATATGCTCAAGCTGATGATCCGGGACAGCAGGTGGGCGATCGGCATCACACTTCTGGTCGTCTTCCTCATAGTATTCATCGATTTCAGAAGCATCCGAAACGGGCTGCTGGTTATGTTGCCGTTGATCTGCGGCGCCATCTGGATGTGTGGTAGCATGTTTCTGACCGGGATGAAGCTGAATTTCTACAATATGGTTGCCTTGCCAACCATCATCGGGATGGGCATCGATAACGGCGTGCACCTGTTCCACAGGTATCAGGAGGAAGGCGCGGATTCGATACCTGTGATCCTCCGGAATACGGGAGGCGCGATGCTCGTGTCGATGATGACGACGATGATCGGCTTTTTCGGCCTGATCATGGCAAGGCATCCCGGTTTGAATTCTATCGGAAAACTGGCCGTGATCGGCCTTCTGACCTGTTTTGTGGCGGCCGTGATCGTCCTGCCCGCCGTTCTCGAAATCCTCGATCGCATCAAGCGGAAGCGGGGTGCGGTCAGAGTCGGAAGTGCGCGGACATAAGCCGGTGGGAGGCGGGATGCCGACCCGCTTGACACTCGCGGACCTTTTGACCGGAATCCGATTGTTTGAGAAGACAGAATACGCGCTCCTTCACGTGTTCTGTCTTTTTTTGTCTGCGCCTTGACGCGTCGCACGTCAGGATTTATCTTAGCAGCCCGTTGAAAAAGCCCAACCGGGCTACGGCCGGCCCTTGCGGTCGAAAACCGGCGTTGCGCGCCCTCGCCGAATCGCAGGATGGGACTCGGTTGCGCGCCTCGTCTTCGACCACAATGGCAAGTGTTCTGTCCCGGAAATAGATTGCCGAAATTCGACCGCCGAGTCGCCCGGCTGGCAAGGCGCCTGAGCGAGGCGACCTGCGCAAGGTCACCGATAGAAGGCAACGCCGCCAGACGGGATGAATCGGCGGATGAATGGTGACATATTTCCGGGCCGGGACACCATGCCTCGCCTGCAGAGCGACTTTATCAACGGACTGTTAACCGTCCGTCGACTATCCTCGGTATTGCCGGCAGCCACGGTACCCGCCTATGGGTTTCTTGATCCCGTTTCTCGTCAGTTTGATTTCAGGTCTGTACACCTCGTTGTGGGGTGCATTCAAGGACTCCCCCTATGAGGGCATGAAATGCCGCACCTTTCCCCGCAGCGTCTATTTCCATGCCGTAATTTTCTGCGCTCTGTATTGGCTTCCCCTTTTCAGCGGGGAATTCCGCCAATTGAGCCTGTTTCAGGTCTTCTTTGCCATCATGGGCCTTGAACGGTTCCTTGCGGAGCTGTACAAGGGATTCTTCAGATCGGAAGATCAGTCGAAATACGCGGTGCCGTCCAGAATCACGTTCTTCGGCCGGCCGGTTTCCAGCGAACCGTTGCGTCTCCTGTCCGGCGTCGTTCTGGTGTCAGGTGTCTTTACCCTGCTGTTTCTTTCAATGCGGATCGTTGACTTCGCGGTGTTCGCGGCGGTTGCCTTTTCCACCGGAATGCTGGTTTCTCTCGGAGGCGCATATAAGGACGCTCCCTTTGAGGGATTTGCACCTCTGAAATTCTTCCGTTCCGCAACGGTACTCGCCATTTGCTCTCCCGTGTTTTTCTACTCAAACAACCCGCTTTCGCCGGTACCGCTCGGTTATCTGATCTTCATGAACGGCGGATTGGAACGGTTTCTGGTTGAGTATTACAAGACATACGTGCAGCGCACGATGTCCGGGAAGTTCAGACCGGACCTGCCGCGGATCACACGATGCATCGAGACGCGCGAAAAGTACCATTATACGGCGTGGATTATTATCGTCGGATTGATCGTTCTGTACGTCTATGAGCTCACGACACTATGAAGCCATCGTGATCGGATCGGGTCTGGGCGGCGGCGCTGCGGCGTTCGCGCTCAGCCGGGCTGGTTTCCGGACGCTGCTGCTCGAACGCGGCGGTTGGGTGAAGCGGGATGCGCTGGACTGGAGCCCGCGTGGGATCCTCATCGATCAGCGGTACAGGAGCCGTTCGCCGTTCGAAGTAGAAGGTGACCGGGGTCTTCACTCCGTCTACCCGAACGAAGCGGTGGGTGGCATGTCGGTATTTTACGGAGGGGCGTCGCTGCGATTGCGTGAGAAGGATTTTTCGAGCTGGCCGATCGATTACTCAGCAATGGAGCCGTATTATACGGAGGCGGAGCATCTGCTGGAGGTACACGGTCAGGCAGGGGCGGATATGCATGAGCCGCCGAGGTCCGGAGCCTATCGTTTCGGAGGGATTAAACTCACGCCTCCGGCAAAGCGGATATACGAGTCCGCGAAGGCACTCGGTTACCGCCCCTTCAAGATACCGCTCGCACTGAATTTCACGAACAACAATCGGCCGGTATGTATCCAATGTTCCACCTGCGATGGATTTCCGTGCCGTATCGAAGCCAAAAACGACGTGGCCATGACAATTCTGGCGAAGGCACAGGCGTCTGACCTGGTTGTCATGCCCGGGATGATCGTACTGCAACTGGAAACCCGAAACGGCAGGGTCGTACGGGTCCGATGTCTGGACGGGACCACAAAGCGGGAGGTCGAATTCAGTGCGAAGGTCGTGATTCTCAGCGCGGGCGCCCTGCAGAGTCCGGCCATACTGTTGCGTTCCGGGCTGGAGCGACTCGACAACCACCGGCTGATCGGCCGATTTCTAATGCGGCACTGCAATGCCGTGGTCACCGGTCTCTTTCCGTTTCGTACCAATCCCGACCGCGTATTTCACAAGCAGTTGTGCTTTACGGATTTCTACGAAGACCTGAGGGACCGATTGGGTACGTCGGTAGGAACGATTCAGGACATCTACACGCCCGCCCCGGAAGTTCTGAAGCACTACGCGCCATTCGGATACCGGAATCTGTCGGCATTCGTAACGCGTTACCTGCAAAACCTGCTTTGCATCGCGGAGGACGAACCCCAATACGAAAACCGGGTGCATCTGACTGCTCGACTCGACGATTTTGGCATCGCGGTGACCGGTGTCGTTCATCGATATTCGGACGGAGACCGCCTCCGAAGGAAATACCTGACAGACAGGGCCAGGCGCATCTTGAAGCAGGCGGGCGGTCTGTATCACCGAATCTACAATCTGGAGACGTTTTCCCACGCGGTTGGGTCGCTGCGTTTCGGTAACCACGCCCGGGACAGCGTTCTGGATGAATCCTGCAGGCTTCGCGGCATAGACAATCTTTTCGTCCTCGACGGTAGCTTTATGCCCACTTCGGGAGGGGTCAACCCCAGCCTTACAATCGCGGCAAACGCGTTACGGGTCGCGGATGTCATTCGCACGGAGCATAAGTAGACATCCGGTTCCATGCGGCCTGTTGAGTTCAGCTGGCGCGAACAGGTTGCCGCGCCTTTCCGGAATCAGGAAAATGAGAAAAATCTGTCTGGTGGGCTGCGGGACCATTGCCCGGTTGCACGCGAAGAATCTCTCGGGCTCGGCCGAGCTTTTTTTCTGCAGCCGGTCCGAAGGAAGTGCGAGGCGATTCAATGATGAATTTCGCGGCAGCGGCAGCTTCCGGCGTCTTGAGGACGTGCTGGCATCGCCCGACATCGACGCAGTGGTGATTGCATCCCCTCCCGCATTCCACAAGGACCAGGTGGTACGCGCGCTTTCGGCCGAAAAAGCTGTGTTGGTCGAAAAACCGATGTGCGTAAATCCGGAGGAGGTGGATGAGGTCGGCGCGGCGGTGGCTTTACGTCCCGAACCGCTGTTGATGGTGGCCGAAAACTACTACTACAAGCCGTTGCTCAAGAGAATCAAGGCATTGACCCGGGAGCGCCGGATCGGAGACATCAGGTCGGTACAGGTGAAGAAGATGTTCACGCAGGCGACAGTCGGCTGGAAACGCCAGTACGGCGCGTTGCTCGAAGGCGGCATCCACTTTGTCGCGTTGATCTCCGCAATGTTCGAGTGTGATCCGGAACGCGTCAATGGCCGGTTTCCCGGAAGGCGCGACGGAGAACCGGAGCGGACGTCGGTCGTCGAGTTGACCTATCCCGGAAACGTGACGGCCGAGTTAATGTATTCGTGGAACACGAAAAGCCGCACAGGGGGCACCTTTCAGCACTCCCGGATTCTTGGCACGCACGGACAGATCGTCTTTGAAAGCAACGGTCTGTATGTGCTGCAGAAGGGGCGTGGAGGCGTCCGGCTTTACTTTCCAGGAATATCGGATCTGATGGGGTATCGGGAGATGACCCGGGACTTCCTGCGATGCCTGGATGACAGGAGCCGGACGCCGTATTCGGACTTTCTGAGAGCCAGACGGGATCTGAAAATCGTCTTCGATGCCTATCGGTGTTAACACACGGCGTTTCGGCGCGCCTTCCGCCTGTCCGGGCAACCGGTTCATGGCATCCCTGGCCGGAATACGAAAACAGTTGACCCCGTTCATGCTTGTCGCTATATTCTCGGGCAGTTTCCTCCCCATCCTCCTCCTTCCTGCGTAATACTCCTTCTCAACAGACGGCCCAAGACCAGTACTTACGAGTATTCGCTTCCTCCACGCAACGGTCAGGATTGCTTCCGACGTATTACGTAAATACCGGGCGTCTTGTCACCCGAATCACGGCCCGGGAAAAACGCCGGGATAGACGCTGCGGGGAAGGGCGCGAGGGATGTGCCGGTGAATGATCGCCTGAAGTCCTATCTCGATTCCTTTGTGCCCCTCATCGATGCGGAACTCTTCAGGTTTCTGCCTCAGGCCGAGCCATTCGGCTATCTGTACGAACCGATGCGCGATTATCCGATTCGGGGAGGCAAACGGTTTCGGTCCGTACTCGTACTGCTTGCCTGTGAGGGGTTGGGTGGCGCCGTGGAGCAGGCGTTGCGGACGGCGGCGGCGTTTGAAATGTTCCAGTCTTTCGCGCTGGTTCACGATGACATTGAAGACGGTTCGGAAATGCGCAGAGGCAAGCCATGTCTGCACCATCTTCACGGCGTTCCATTAAGCGTCAATGCGGGCGACGCGCTCCATTCGAAGGTGTTCGAAATACTCGCCAGCAACCGGGACATTCTCGGCGACGCCATTGCGCTTGATTTGATACAGGAAATGCTCTACGGCGCCCAGCGCACGTTTGAAGGACAGGCGTACGACATCGGCTGGATCGAGTCGGGCGAGGTCCCCGAAGTTGAGATTTTTCTGGAAATGCTGCGTCTGAAGACGGGCTGGTACAGCGGGAGGGGGCCGTGTACCGCCGGTGCAATCGTCGCGGGCGCATCCCCGGATTGCCAGCGGGCGGTGGGTGCGTTCGGCGAGCGAATGGCGGTGGCGTTTCAGATCAAGGACGATCTGCTGAATCTGACCGTACGGGCCGAAGATGCGCACCAGGCCCCGGCAACGACCTCCGGAGGTTACGGAAAGGAACGCGGCGGAGACATCGCGGAGGGAAAACGGACCCTGATGGTAATCGATCTCTTCCACAGATGTTCTCCGGATGAGCAGGAGTGGGTGCGGGAAATCCTGAATCGAGACCGTTCAGAGACGAGAACGGACGAAGTTGAAAGGACGATCTCGCTGATGGAGCATTACGGTTCCATAAAAAGGGCCGAAGACGCTTGCCGGGCGTGGGCGGCGGACGCGGAAGCGCATCTTAACGAGATTCCTCCCTCCGAGGCACGGGAAACCATGCGTGAGATGTGCAGTTTTCTCGTCGACAGGGCATTTTGAGTCACATTTGTCCTTGTTCCGACTCATCAGCGCGAAGAGCACGAATTACGGTTTTATGATTTTCCGATTCCAGGAACTATAGAAAACCAAACTGCAGGAGGGCGAGTGATGAAGTTCTTCATAGACACGGCCGATCTGGACGAGATACGCGAAGCCAACGAGATGGGCGTTCTGGATGGCGTGACAACGAATCCGACGCACATCTCAAAGGAAGAGGGAACGTTTGAGGAGATCATACTCGAGATTTGCGAACTGGTGGACGGGCCGGTCAGCGCCGAGGTCGTAAGTACCGAGTGGCGACTGATGCTCGAGGAGGCGCGCCATCTGGCGAGCATACATGACAACGTGGTCGTCAAGGTTCCCATTACGCTGGACGGGCTTAAGGCGATCAGGGCCTGTAGCGATGAAGGGATCCGCACCAACGTGACGCTGTGCTTCTCCCCCAACCAGGCACTGCTGGCGGCGAAGGCGGGAGCTGCGTATATCAGTCCCTTTCTGGGGCGCCTGGACGACATCGGGCACGTCGGAATGGACTTGATCAGGACCATTCGCCGGATTTACGACAATTACGGATTTGAGACCGAGGTGCTGGCAGCCAGTTTGAGGCACCCCCTCCACGTCATCGATGCCGCTTGCGCCGGAGCGGATGTGTCCACTCTACCACCCGACGTATTGAAAAAGCTGCTGGCGCATCCGCTCACGGAAGACGGCCTCGAGCGCTTCCTGAGCGATTGGAATGCGTGGAAGGAGAACCAGCCGGACACGGTTGTGGTTTAGCAGCCCGTTGAAAAAGTCCATCCGGGCTACGGCCGGCCCTTGCGGTCGAAATACTGCGTTGCGCTCGCTCGCCGAATCGCTGGATGGGACTCGGTCGCGCGCCTTGTCTTCGAACGCAATGGCTCGGCCTCGCCTGCAGAGCGACTTCATCAACGGACTGTTAGCCTTGCCAATGGAATCATCCGGAAACAAGAAAGGGCTTGTGTATGCCATCACACAGGCCCTTTCCTGCAAATGGAGCCACCCAGCGGACTCGAACCGCTGACCTACGCATTACGAATGCGTTGCTCTACCAGCTGAGCTAGGGTGGCTAACAGCCCGTTGAGAAAGTCCATCCGGGTTACGGCCGGCCCATGCGGTCGAAATACTGCGTTGCGCTCGCTCGCCGAATCGCTGGATGGGACTCGGTCGCGCGCCTTGTCTTCGAACGCAATGGTTCGGCCTCGCCTGCAGAGCGACTTCATCAACGGACTGCTAAAGCAATGAAAAACACACGATTATCATCCCGAATTCGAAGCGGGTAAAATACAAAAGCGGCGTCTGCGTGTCAAGGATAATTCTACGATTCCGACGGCCTCGTATTCGACTCGATTCAGGGAGGAGATGATGCGAAAGAACCTGAGGATGGGCGCCGCGAAGGTCGACGTGACGCCGCCGGCCGGACTGTCCATGGCGGGATACGCGGGTCGCACGAACCCGGCCGTCGGTGTCCATCTGCCGCTGTGGGCCAGGGCTTTTGTGTGCGAACAGGGATTGGTACGTGTTGCGCTCGTCGTTGTGGACACAGTTGGGTTCAGCGAAGGCACGACGGAACGGATGAGGGAAGCGATCCTGGAACGGACGGGAATTGCAATCGACGGAATTCTCATTGCGACGACACACACCCACTCGGGACCCGTAACCACCCGGTTCCGCGACGACGCACCCGACCCGTCGTATATGGCGGACCTGAAGGAACGGATCGTCGATGCGGTGATCAGAGCATCAAATGATCTGAAGCCGGTATCGATCGGCTTCGCGCAGACGCGGGAACCCGTGTTTCACCACAACCGGCGCAAGGACGGTCAACCGATCGATTCGATGCTCGGGCTGGTACGCTTTTCGGCAGAGGACGGAAGCGCTGTGGCAACGTGGGTGAACTACGGCTGCCATCCGACCATCCTGACCGGGACAAATCTCTATTGGTCCCCTGACTTTCCCGGTGTGGTCTGCAATGAACTGGAACAAGCGTGGGGCGGTACATCGGCGTTTTTCAACGGTTGCCTGGGCGACGTGGGGCCTTACCGGCCGGAGCAGAATTTCGCCGAGGTGCAGAAAGTGGGCGGCGGGTTGGCGGGTTCGGTGCTGGAATTGGCCGGGAACATCACACAGACGGACGTGTCGCGTCTCGACGCGCGTCGGCTCCGTTGCACGTGTCTGCTGGATACACTGCCGACAAGCGCGGATCTGAAGGAACAGTTGGCGGGCTCCAGACCTGATTCGTACCAGGCCGGCTGGGCGCGGGATCAACTGGCGATGCGAGCGGCCGGTGATACGGTACCCGACAGGGTGCAACTGGAGGTGCAGGGGTTTCGGATCGGGGATGTATTTCTGGCGTGTTTTCCAGGACAGCTGTTCGGTTCGTGGGGGCTCGAACTCAGGCGTCGATGGCCCGACGATCGATTGGTTATTGTAAATCAGGCGAACGCACACGCCGGCTATTTCCCGTCGAAGTTGGGATGGGATGGAGGTGGTTACGAGGTCCGTTCCGCTTTCATGTTCAATTCAGATCTGCCGGCGCCGCTGACCTGGGAGGCCGGACAGCGTTTGATCGATACGGCGCTTACCCTGGCGTAACGCGATGCAAACACAGATCCGGGTTGTAGTCGCCTCTCAATCCCTTCGAATCCGGCACAAAAAAGGCTTCGGGAAGAACCCGGAGCCTTTTTCGTCTTCGACCGTAAAATGCCCTGATTCGTCATTTGGGCTTGAATTTTCGCGATTCAGGCCGGATTGAATCCACGACGTATGTGACGGCCGGCGTCTTGAGTATACGCAGCTTGTAGTCGATGTTGGGGTCCGGTCGGGCGATGGGCATGTTGAACGCGAAACCGGCGCCGGGGTTGACGATGGGCATGTTATCCAGAGGCGACCTCTGTATCAACAGGCGCTCCAGCGCGATTGTAGTCATTGTGCGTTCCTTCTCAAGATCCCGTTTTCGATTAAGCCTCTGTCGCAACCCCTTCAGCATTTTCCCACTGGTTGATCCTTCCCCGCGTTTCGACAGCTGTCTCTTCAGTGCATCCGCGGGCGCGGGAGGTTCCCCTCCCGCAGGACTCGCGATAAAATGCACAAGGGCGAGAACCGAAAGAGCGCGAAAGAATGTGCCTGGCATCACCGAGGCCTCCTGCCGGAAATGAAGGACGACAAAGGGGTATAACTCTGAAACGCTTCCGTCCGTTCGAAGTTCCCGGATACGGCGGTTCTAACCACCCGGCGTCCGCTGCGCGTTGCAGCCCGCCGCCAGTTCCGGTGTTCAGCATGTATCCAGCCAGGCCATCCACGACTTGCCGTCCCGGATATCGTGACCCCGGTCGCCGCGACGTGTGACCAGCACCGGTTGTCTTCCGGACTCCGTGAGCCCGAGAACCGGATATGCCCGGATCCTATTTCCGTCTTCGGTTACGAAGATGTGTCTACCCACCAGCTGGCGCAGCCGGCTCTTCTGGCCATCGGTTACCAGGCCGGATTCACTCTCGTCAACACGGGTCTCCAGGACGGGACCGGACAGTGCCGCGAAGTCTTGCTTGAGGGAGATTTCGCCTCGTTGAAGACATGTGCCTCCGACCAGCCAGGCGTCTTCACCCGAGATGAAACCGAATCGGCCGTTGAAGCGAACGGAAAGGCCCGCCTGCTCGACGGACTCGGGGGCCCGGTCGTTACCGGCGCTGATCAACACATCTCTCCCCGTGTTCGTGGTGACCTCGACGACGGTCGCGAGTGTGGTCGGGTTCAGGTAGAGAACGCGTACGGAGCTGACGGCGTTACCAACGGAATACACCGTTACGAACGCGCTGTCCCGGTTGTTTCGCCGGCGCAGGAGGTACGGGACAGTGGCGCCTCTGTCGCGGGCCTTGCGCTGCCCGAAACCCTCGCCGACAAGAACCTGTTCGGATTCGCACGCCGGGAAGTGTACGCGGAAAGGCGCCCCGTTGCCGTGCGCCCACGCGGCGGACCAGGGGGATACCGACTGACCATGACGTGTCTGCGTGAGATCGTATATCTCTTCGTCCGTCGGGCTGGTCCGCATACCGGAGATTGCGAGGGAACGGTCAGGGCCGTGCATGACCCAGTCGTGTCGGCCGCCGCCCCGGACGCGGAAGATATCGACGACGTATTCGCCCTGGCCGCTGCCGACGATGGCGATCGTCCGGCGGTAGACCGAGGTGTTCGGATAGACGTTGGAAGAGGCCTCCATCACCTTCGCGTGCGCACATGCCGAAAAGAGTTGAAAGGATGCCCGGCGGCCGCGCGTTGCCTGCTCATCACCGTCAACCAGCACCAGATTGTGCGCGAAGGTACGGTTGACTCCGTAACGGAGGTCTTCCATATCCCACAGATAGCCGAGATCGGTGAGCAGTTCACGACCCTCCTTCCAATAGTATAGATTGAGATGGTCGTGGTGATGGTGGCCCTTCCAGTCCGCGCCGTAGAGGATGACCGCGCCGCCGCTTCCCTCTCGTCCCGTACGCAGGGTTCCGATGTTCAGGTGGGGCCCCAGATCGTCGGTGAACCTGGGAGGTCGATCAGGCAGAGCGACAGACTGCCGGTAGAAGGCGGCCGCCGTGTCCAGGTTGCCGCCGTACCAGAACTGCGCGATGCGGCCGGCATAGCAGCGTTCCATCCTGGCGATGTCCCGTTGAAGCATGCGGTTGTTTTCCGTCGGGTAGTTGCGCGCGAGAATGTCGGCGAACATGGCAGAGAGGTGACAGGGAAGCCGGTTGTCCGCCAGCAGAGGATAATTCAGGTCCGGCAGGAGCGGACGGGCCATGTTCTGCCAGACCGCCCGGTAGCGCGGCCATCTGTAGAGGTCCACTCGATGCAGAGGCGCCGGCGGCAGATCCACGCCATCCGGATCCGAATAGCGCTTGAGGGCTTCGGCGATGCGCCAGATGCCGGACAACATCATGCCCGCGTATCCGATTGACTCCGGTGTTCCCCCGTCGGGCAGCCACCAGTCCCTCACGGCCCTCACAAAGCCGTCGAGGCCGAAACGGATCAGCAGCGGGTCGCCGCAGACGATTCCGATCAGGCCGACGGCGCAACGGTTCATACCGGTCTTGTTGTTGATAACGTCGTCAGAGAAGAGCATCACGGCCGCGTCGAGGAACAGGTCGTGCTCGATATGCCGTTTTTCCGCGTCTGAGAGGGTTTCGGCCACCAGGTCGTAGGCAAGGATAAGTTTCTGCAGCGAGGTGCCTTCCATTCCTCCGGAGGAGCCCCAGCGCAGTACGGCCCAGTATCCGGGATGGAGCTTTCGGTTCGGTTTGTTGCCCGGCGGACACCATTCGTCTTCGGGCAGATTATCGACCCGGGTTGCCGCGACCTTCGGATCGAAGTCCGCGATGTCGCCGTATGAGGAGTGTACAAGATACGCGGGATGGACGTCGGCAAACCGTTTCAGGATAGACGCTGCGCTCGACGCGTAGTCCCGTATTCCGGTCAGCGCGTAGGCCAGCGCCAGGTCTTCGGCAGTGTTCGCCGCGTGCCGGCACTGGTGTATGCGGGCATGGCCGGAAAAGCTGGAGTGGATGGCCGTGTATCCGTATGCCTGCCACGACTTCCCGCCATATAGTGTGATATTCTGCCCGGTGTCGAAGCGGCTAGCGAAGACCACGTCTTCCGGATATTCGTCGTTTGGATATACGGTGCGGCAACCCTTGCAGCGGATGTGTTCCGGATCGTACGGATACCAGTCGTAGGCGCCGTGCATTGGCGCGAACTCGCACTTTGGACACATGGTAAAATGGGGCGAGAAAGGGGTCGTCGACGGCACATAGGTCCGCACCCACTCCCCGGAAACCGTCCCCGCAGATTCGACTCTAACCAGAAGGGTCTCCAACGCCTTTCGTGCCCACGAGTGGTCGGAGACGTTTTCCCTGGCGCGGTCGATATCGCTCCGTGAGAAGATGGTCGCGGGATGCTCGACGTGAGTCCGGTATCGTTCCCATCGGCCGGAGTCCAGCATCTCCGCGATATCGAATTCACCATGCCAGGTCTCCAGCCAGGGATACATTGTCCACGAATCTCCCGGTTCCAAATGCAGAGGATTGAATAGCGCCGTTTTGCAGGTGCTGACGACTCAGCTTCCCGGATTCGGCGTCGGGAAATTTACGCAAGGTTCGACGTTACGTCCGGCCGGCGTCTGGTCTGAACCGGATTCCGGGGCGCGCCGGTCCGCCTGCTACGGCAACTGGGGACCCGTCGGCGCGCCAGCAGGCGGCGCCCGAGATGGTCCCGGTGGTGTGATCGTAGGCGACGCCGTTCATCCCTCCGGCAACGGTGTTGACTTCGCGTACGTCGTGACCGCGGGCGGTGAGCCGGGTTCTTACCTCGCGGGGAATGACGGGTTCGATTTCCAGCTCCTGGCCCTGGGTCCATACCCTGGGAGCTTCAACCGCTTCCTGCAGGGTCATTCCGTGGTCGACAAGGTTGACGATAGCCTGCAGTACGGCGGGAAAGATGCGTACGCCGCCGGGGGTGCCCAACGCGAAACAGGGCTCGCCGTTTCTGGTTACAATGGTGGGCGCGTTGCTGCTGAGCATACGCCGGTTGGGTCCGACCGAGTTGGCCATACCGGGGTGAGGGTCGAAGAGGGCCATATTGTTGTTCAGGAACAGGCCGGTTCCCGGGGCAATGGCCTTGCAGCCGAATGCTTCATTGATGGTCTGGGTCATGGAGGCCACATTGCCGGCCGCGTCCGCGGCGGTCACATGGGTGGTACACGCGGATTCGGCTGAGGGCGGAATGCCCGCGTCGACACGGGCCGCTACCGCCAGGTTGATCTCCTCGCGTCGCTGAGCTCCATAGGTTTTCGATGTAAGCCATTCGACGGGCACTTCGACATGTCGGGGGTCGCCCATGTGTTTTGTGCGATCGGCAAAGGCGATCTTGAAGCATTCGGCCAGGACGTGGATGCTTTCCGCTGTCCCGAATCCGAGATCCGCGACGTCGAATCCCTCCATCAGATTGAGGATCTGAAGCAGGTGTACGCCGCCGGAGCAGGGAGGCGACGGCACAGAGAGTTCGTATCCACGGTAGGTTCCTCTGACCGCGCTGCGCCGCACGGCGCGATAGGCGGCCAGATCTTCCATGGTAAGGACGCCGCCGCTTTCCTGGATGTGATCGACGATTCTCTTTCCAAGCGGGCCGCAATAGAGTACGTCGGGACCTCCATCGGCGATGTCCCGCAGGGACGCGGCGAGATCGGGCTGAACAAGCCGGGTGCCCGGCGCAAGGGGCCGCCCTTTGGGCAGAAAAATGCGGGCTGTTTCGGGGAATTGGCTCAGATGCCGCTCATTCTGCGCCACGGATTCAGCCAGATACCCGGTGGCGGGAAATCCGTTCTCGGCAACCTGGATCGCGGGCTGAATGACGGTCTTCAGGTCCAGCTCGCCCCAGCGCCTGAGCGCCTCGCACCATCCCTTCAGCGCGCCCGGAACCCCGATGGCCAGCGGGCCGATTTTGTTGGCGTCGTTTTCAGCCCGCATGTAGTCCGGCCACGCGTCGGAAACGGGCGCATACATGCCCGACGCTGCCGCGGCAGGGGCGCAGGCATACGTGTCCAGAATGACGGGCGTGCCGTCGGCGAGGCGGATGTTGATCCAGCCCGCGCCGAAGAGGCCTACCATTTGTGGCTCGACGACGTTGAGGGCGAAGAGCGCGGCCACCGCGGCGTCGATGGCGTTCCCGCCCAGAGCAAACATCTGTGCGCCCGCGGCGGAGCCGATCGGATGATTGGCGGCAACCACGCCGCGCGATCCGGCTGCCGGCTGCTTCCGGGGCTCAAAGGGTGCGGCGGCTCTGTTGCGCCAGTTTGCGGGCATGTCGACGGTGCGGTCAGGGGTAAACGGCTGTCGGGATGGGTGTTGTCACGGGCATTCCGGAGGCCGGGCTGGAGAAGTGTCAGGCCTGGAGTTGACGGGCCAGCGACAGAAAGGTCTGCCGGGCCGACGCGTTGAGTCCTTCGGCGAAGGGACCCGGACCGGTGGTGGTGTACGTGTTGGCGCGGTCGACTTCGTAGCCTCCTTCGGGCAGAAGTTCGTCCGTTGGAAGATAACCGCGTCCCTCCTGGCAGTAGCCCCACGCGATCAGGTTCGGGTCGTTCAGCCATGCTCTCACGAGGCCAAGCCATTCGGCAAGGACCTCTCCCGCGATCCAGGCGATCCGGCGCTCCTCTGCAAGGCGTATCAGACCCACGGGCCAGGGTACCGCCTTCACCGGTGGAATACCGCTTTCGAGCCGCTCGACCCAGTAGCCGCCAAGATTCCGGCTGAGTTCGTCGTCCGAAGTAGACAGCGATCGCCAGTGGTCCGCGGGGGGTATTCTTCTCTGGTCGCGCGGGGCGAGGAATCGCCCTTGAGCAGCGGCGATATCCAGATCCAGCCTCGTGCCTGCGCTACGAAGCGACCGGACAACGTCGCCCGCGAGTTCCGTTCCCGCGGTCACCGGGTCGGCGGGCGTCGACTTACGGAATCTGCCACGGATCAGATCAGCCAGGACACGGGGTCTGACGTTCCCTGCGAGGCCCTGGATGAACTGACAATGCACGTTTGCGCCGAGTTCAGATCGAAGCGTATTGCGGCAGACACCCGGAAAGTCGGCGGAGATGCCGTCCCACGCGTAACCGTAGACAATGACTGGGTGACATCCGTAGCTGAAAACCACGCACCGGTCGCCGCCGTCCAGCGCGGAAACGTCGATCAGCCACAGGTCCGGGTTGTGTGCCCCATCAGGATCCGGACCCATTCCAGTCTCGCCGGACGGGCCCTTTCTTCGTCGGTTGATACCTACCTTCGACGCGCCCCGGTATTCGGTCACCGTAACCGGTTGCAGGTTTTCCACTGCCGCGAGCGCGACGTGGATGATGTTTCGGCACAGGGACTCGTCGTACGCATGGAGTTCGGTCGGTTTGGGCAAGGGCGTGGCGTAGCCTTCGAAGCCGCCCATAGGGCCGCTGTGGGTGTGGGAATAATTCAGGATTACGGCTTCGATGGGAATGCCGGTGAGTGCGGAGAGGTCATATCTGAGAGGTTCAGCGATAACCGGCGACAGCCCCACGAGGTCCACGGAGATCCAGAGTGTCCGGTTGCCCCCGGAATCTTCCAGGACAGTGGCCTGCGCAATGAGCGTATCGAGAACGGCTTTTCCGGGTGTGAAACGAGGACCGCGCCCTCCCATGGGCAATCCGAGCGGCGGGGTCGTTTCAATTTCGGCCCACCCGGCTCTGGCGGATGTCATAGCGTACTCCGTGGGTCTATTGGACAGTTTCGGAATTTGCAGGTCGGCTTCAGGCGATGCGGTACCGGTCGACTTTGTCCCGGTCCAGGCTTACGCCCAGTCCGGGTCCGGGGGGCGGCAGTAGATGACCGTCCGAAATTTGAAGGGTTTCGACGATGACGTCGTCCGCGTGATAGACAAAGCCGTTTACGTCGCTGGCATAACCCAGGTTTCGCATGGCAAACGCGAGGTGGGCCTGTGCGGAAGTCCCGATGCCGAGCTCAGGCATGCTGCCGATGATGCAGGGCAGGCGGGCTGCTTCGGCGATGGCGAAGATCTGCGCAGCGGGATAGATGCCCCCGGCTTCGGCCACGTAAACATTGAAGACGTCCACCGCACCGGCCCTGATGCAGGCCATGGCGTCTGCCGGCGTCCAGACACTCTCGTCGGCCATAATGGGCGTATCCACGTGATCCCGGATGTGCCGCAGGCCCTCCAGATCGCTGAAATGCAGGGGTTGTTCCACCAGTTCGAGCCGGCAGGGTTCGAGGGATTTGATGTTGCGCACGGCCTCCTTGGCATTGCGCCAGCCCATGTTGGCGTCCACGCGCAGTACGACGTCGTTTCCCACACGACTGCGGATGGCCTCGACGGTGGCAAGATCGGCGTCTGCATCCATGCCGATTTTTGCCTTGAGCGTCCCGTATCCCTGCATCGCCAGAGAGGCGGCCTGCTCAGCCACCTGATCCGGTTGGCCCATGGAGAGCGAATGGCTGAGTAGAACGCGGTCATGGACCCGCCCGCCAAGCAGATTGTAAACCGGGGTGTTCAGCGACTTGCCGACGATGTCGTAGAGGGCCATGTCCACGCCGGCCTTCGCGGGTTCGGAGCGGTGCAGCAGGCTGTTCATCAGGGCGTGGATTTCTGCGATTCGGAACGGGTCCCGGCCCGATAGGGCCTCTGCCAGCAGATCGTTGATGTCTTCGGCCTGACCCCGGCCCTTGCGGTCCCAGATGCTGCAGGCTTCGCCGATCCCCGTGATGCCTTCGTCGGTCCGGATTTCGACAATCGCGTTCTCGGTTTCCTGGCTGCGCCCGAGACTGCTGGTAAAGGGCTGCGGGCGCGGTACGCGGATCGGAGTGGCCTCGACGTGGGTGATCTTCAAACGCGGCTCCTTTCAATGGCTCGACGGTGTCCGTGCCTTGCTGACTGATTCTGTAGCAAGCCTGGCGTTCCGTTCGCGTCGTGGCGGGCTTATTCGTACGGATCGAAAAACGTCAGATCCGCGCCGAAGTTGTCCATCGCCGCAACTGCGTCTCCCTGCAGGCGTACACGAATCTGACGGGTACGGTGATTCAGCACGATTTCCCGTTCGACGAGCGGAAACTCGAAAGTGATCGGACGGTTGAGCGGGGGCCGGGCGACGTAGAGATAGCCGTTCGTCTGGCGCGGGGCTACCGTCGCACCCTGGATGCTGATCTTCGACGCGTCCATCCAGGAAGGGACACGCACCCATAGCGGTCCCGGGCGTTTTACGCGCACGCTCAGCGCCGAATGCGTGTATGGAGATTCGATTTTCAGGGACGGCGTTTCGTGGTCGAACAACAGATTGACACGGTGGCCCGCGCCGTCGGTTCGCGCGGTTTCCCGGTAGGCTTCGCAGAGTGAGCCCACCCCGCCCCCCACGATATCCATGTTGAAACTCACGGATTCCGCGCCGATCGGGCGGTGGCCGTAGGGGGCCGGAAAGCCGAAGGCGCCCACGTGCCGGTTGGCGACGTCCCGTTTGCCGTCATCTCCGTCGGGGTTGGGCGGATCGTCGATAAATGAAATGTCGCGGAGTTGGGAAGGCAGAATGTGGCACCGCAGAATGCGTTCGGCGTCGTCGTAGTACCCGGTATATCCCCAACGACCCAGGATCAGCGCGGTTTCGAGAATGTCTCCGGAGTTGTTGATTTCTCCCTTGTCGGCAGGAGCTTCGTCACCGCTGTTCTCGATCACCCAGCCGAGCGGATCGCTGATTTCACGGAGGCCGTTGTCGTAAAAGGCTTTCACACGGTCCATCAGCAGGGCGTCCGACGTCAGTTCGGCCAACTGTGCCAGGGACGACATCACGCACGTGGTGGAGTGTGTATGCGCCCCGAAGGCCTCGCGGTTGTAGTCGCCGTTTTCATTGAAATAGTCCAGCGCTCTGTCTTTCAGGACGATGGCCAGATCGAGTGCGGCGCCGTGCCCCGTTGCCCTATAGTACTTCACCAGCGGACCGATGGACCGTCCAAGCCCGACGACGAAAGTGGAGCGAAAGACCTTGAGTCCAAGTTGGCCTTCGAGGTAATCGTAGTTCCAGCCGGTTGCCGGACTCCAGCACTCATGAATCGAGCGGATACTGGCTTCGGCGATCTCACGGGCGCGTTCGGAACGCCGGAAACGGACCAGCGGGTACAACGCATGAAATCCTTCCCGGCAGTTATGCGGTGTGAAGTTGACCTGAGGCCCGCCAACTTCGTCCCGGTTGATCGGCAGCGCAACCGGGCCCCCGTAGGCAAGAAAGGCGGCGTTGGCGTGGTTGTCGATGCAGCGTTCGTCCAGTTCGATCCCGATGGCGTCTTCGGCGTTGAGCAAGGCGTTCAGGTGGCGCCCGGGAACGTGGGACTCGGAGTGTACGGGACTGAAGCTCAACCGGGCTTCCGGGAGCACCCTGGAACTGAAGAACGGGACATTGTTGTCGTCCGCGTTGAACACGCTGCACATGGTGCGGCAGCCGAGACGGATGGCGTCGGCGATATCGGTCGTGTTGACGTCCCGGAGTCTGGACATCGGGAGTCCTTTCCTTCGGATTCCGGCGATCGGCATCGGGCGCGTGTCCGACCAACGGTACTCCGGCGTTTATCAGTCCGTTGATAAAGTCGCTTTGCAGGCGAGGCCGAGCCATTGTGGCCGAAGACAAGGCGCGCGACCGAGTCCCATCCTGCGATTCGGCGAGGGAGCGCAACGCAGGATTTCGACCGCAAGGGCCGGCCGTAGCCCGGATGGGCTTTTTCAACGGGCTGTTATACGCGGACCGGGCGTTGAGAATGACGGTCAGCGACGGCTGTGCGGCATCTAATATATCCATCGGTCGAGCGCCCGGCAACTTCCATGCGCAGGGCGGCGCCAGTGGCGGTTTTTGCCTTGACATATGAGCGATCGTTATTATCTATTCATTTCCTGGGGACGGATGGATGCACCGGTGGCTGCAACGGGCGAAGGCCCGGATAAAACTGCAATGCGGGGATCTTCATTGAGCGGAACGCCTGGTGTTCTGTGTCGAAAATAAGTTGCCAAAATTCGACCGCCGAGTCGCTTGGCTCGCAAGGCGCCACCGACCTGCGTAAGGTCGGCGAGCGAGGGGAACGTAGCGAGACGGGATGAATCGGCGGTCGAATGGTGAGGAATTTTTGGGACAGGACACTCGTTCAAACGCTGCGGGGCGGACCCCGGGATTCAACAGACCGAACAGGTAGCGAAAGGGATGACATCCATGGAAGATACGATCGGATTTTTCGAGAAAAACGGCTACATCGTCGTGCGCGATGCGCTGACGGATGAAGAGGTCGCGCGCGTCAACAGCGGAATCGCCGCGGATCGGGCCGCGCACCCGGAACATTGGGAGCCTGCTCCAACGGCATCCGGTCATCTGTCCGTGGGCTGTGACGCGCCCGAGCTTCTCCACCGGACCGAGGCGCTGGACGGGCTGGTTTGCCACCCTTCTGTCGCACCCCTTGTCCGCCGCATCCTGGGTCCGGGCGCCGGGCTGTCCGGCCTGACGTTTCTCAGGCGGGAACCCTGCGACGTCCAGCCCCCCGAAGATCAGGACGGCGGCGATCCGCTGTGTCTCACGCGCGTGTGGCATCGCGAAGACAGCGGAAACGTGGAAGGCGCGGACCGGAACGACTTTTTCGTGCCGGCGCTGCAGGCGATCTTCTACATGGATGACGTTGACACAGAGTCCCACTGCTTCAGCATCATTCCGGAGAGCGTCGAAACCAAACGAAATCTGCCGAAGACGCACACCGGGAGCAGCGGATGGGGCGCGCAGGACAGGCTTCGGATCGACGACGCAGACGTCGGATACGTCGACCCGGAGCGACCTACCTGGGTGGACGCCTTTGGTAGGGAACTGACCCGGCGTACGGGTCGTGTAGATATATACGGCCGGGCGGGAACGGCTGTCATGTTCAACAATTGCAGCTATCACTGCGGCTCCGTCAGACACACCCGGCGTCCGAGGCACACCGTTCATGTGCGCTATCGTCAACCGGAGCCCGTCGCATCACGCCACGCGCTCAAGCCGCCCTGGGAAAGCGTGGATCAGTTTTCGTCCTCGCTGCCCTCAAGACCCACGATCGGCAAACTGTAAACCCGGCGGACGCCGACTCCCGATCGGCGAAATCCATTGAGAGGACCGAATCATGTACATAGGGACACAGGTGGGATGTCGTCACGATACCGACATTGAGGTCCTGTCGCAGTTGGGCGTGTACAACGTGGACCAGACGCCGGTGGAGCCGTGGACCGAATGGTCGGCTGAGATGCTGATCCGGATGCGCGACCGGTTTGACGGGTACGGTATCAATCTCGAGATGATTCACATTCCGCTCAGCTCGGGCAGCGCGTTCAGTAATCCGGCCGGCGCCGTGTTTCTCGCCCCGAGCGATGAACGGGAACGGCAGATCGACCGGTTGTGCGAAATCGTCCGGATGGCCTCCAGGGCCGGGCTTCGGGGTCTCAACTACAACATTACCATACTGGGACACCTCCGGACCGAATCCCGTTACGGTCGTGGCGGGTCGCGGCTTTCGTCTTTTGAATACGCAAAACTCGACCAGTCCCTAGGGGAATTTGAAGGAGGGGCGGCCGACGCCGATACGATGTGGGAACGTATCCAATACTGGCTCGAACGCGTTATGCCGGTGGCGGAAGAGTACCGCATTCAGATGGCCTGTCATCCGTCCGATCCGGGGATCGGCGATGTGACGTACCGCGGCGTCGCCCGTGTTATGGGGATGGTGGACGGGCTGAAGAGGTTCGTCGAGTTATACGACAGCCCTTACAACGGGCTGAATTTCTGCCTCGGAACGATATCCGAGAGCCTTGAAGACCCGGGCGAGGAGATTTACGACATTATCCGCTGGTTCGGCCGGCGCAGGAAGATCTTCAACCTGCATTTCCGGAATATCAGGGGTGGGTTCCGGGACTTTATGGAGGTGTTTCCCGACGAAGGGGACGTGGATATGCTTAGAGCGCTGCGCACGTTCAATGAGGTCGGTTATGAATACATGATTATGCCCGATCACGTCCCCGGTATTTCCGGGGAGGAACCCGCGCAAGTCGCCTTCGCCTACACATACGGTTACATCCACGCACTCTTGCAGGCGGTCAACGAAACCTGAGAAGTTGTTTTAAATTCCTGGTGAGTCCCGAGCGCGCGCGAAAATGTGTCGGTTATGAGGCGCGAGGGGCGCGCAACGCCGGCGGTCAAAGGCGCCTAAGAGAGGCGAGCAAGCGCAGCCTCGACCTCTCGATACGGGTGGCTCTTGACCAACGCAGACCGACGCTTTTGCAGCCGCGCAAAGACCGCCGGGGGTTTTAAAACAGCTTCTGAAAGGTCGTTCAGATGTTGCGGATGTGGATGAGTTTCCACTCCAGACTTGAAAGCGTGAATTTCAAAACGCCGTCCCGGATCGGGACGGCGTTGTTTTTGAGCGTGTCCTCCGCAACGGGGGCAGTACCGAGCCCCAGCTTGTTCATGTTCAACCGTACCGTGACGTTCTTGCGTTTGCCGTTCATATTGGAGACAACGGCCAGAACGCCGTTTTCCGGGTGACGATAGATGCTGGCGCAGGCGTCCCCGGGAGAAACGCCAATATATCTGCGATTCCTCCAATAAGGAATCCATTCGGCGTTCTTGCGGTCGAACGCGTCCATGGCGCGCCACACTTCGGCAGCCAGATCCAGGTCATCGTCCGCATTCTGCGGTCGGACGGGAATGTCGTGCAGAAGCGTAAACGCCCACGCTTGATTGTAGGTGTAGGCGGCGCCCGCGTGGAGGAATTCGGCGGGAACCCCCCACTGGCGGCCCATGAATTCGGCACGGAAGGCGTCCAGGGGCAACAGCCGGGAAACGTCCACGCCGCTGCCGACGCCCTGGAATTGCTCCCCGTCCCAGTATCCGGTCGCCCAACCGAGGGTGGGCATGGTCATGCACGTGGAGTTATGCACGTTGACGTGGCCGTCTTTCTTGCGTGACTTTACGATTTCGTAGATTCTCCGCATCGCTGAGCGCGTACTGAAGATGGGATAGGTCTGGGCGATACTGCCGTCGGACCGCTTATGCCCGCATCCATGTTCGGTATTGCAGCAGCCGAACGGATATTCGGTCCCGTCCAGGTAGACCCCGTCGATGTCGAATTCATCCATCACTCCCGCGATGCCATCCGTGAGCAGATCCTGCCACGGACTGTTCAGGCAGACGCGCCAGGCGGATTGTTCCGGCTGCGGCTGGTAGTGGAAGACCGGATATCCGCCCTTGGGCAGAATGAGCGCGTCTTTGCCCACGGCCTGCCATTCGTCGATGATGTCCGAGATGAGAAAGCCGAAGTAGAGCAGGACCTGAAGTCCGCGGTCCCTGCAGGCCTTGACGATCTTCCGGACTTCGGCGGCGTGCGGGGTCCGGGTGTACGCCTCCGCGTCCGCCCAGTGCTCGAAGAGGACGACGGCCCGGACACCGGAATCCACGCACCTGTCCAGGAGGGCGTCCGACACGTTCAGTCGGGGACTGAAACCGGTCGTGGTCTGGCCGATGCAGAATATTCGCTGGTCCCAGGCGTCCTCCACGACGGGCTTGACGGGCGTGGCCTGAAATCCGAACGTGTATCGCAGTTCGTCGGTAACGACGCCGCCAGGCGTGAGCGGCCTGACGTCTTCGGTTCCGAAACCTGTGAACTGCCCGCCCTCGCGGCTGCCGGGAAGGAGCTTGATCGGTGTCGAGACACAATGGATGCGCAGCCTTACCCGGTTCTTTCGACGGGTGATTTCGGTGACCTTCCGCGGATTGCGGGTGTGGAAGCCCGCGTCCGATTCCGAGAACAAAGCGATACCGCGTTCCTCGTCCCCCAGCCAGATATACGGGCGATATCCCATCTTGAGACCGTTCTTCGACAGCGCGCCGACGTTTCTGACTCCGCCCCAGCTTCCGGGAAAGTGGTACAGGTATCCGGCGTGTTTGCCGCGAACGGGCAATTCGAGTGAGAGCGCGTCGAGGCGCAGGATCGTGCTGGCGGTGAGTGACCAGTCTATCCGCGCCATCCCGTCGAAGTCGATTTCGGTTCTGGCCGTCACGGCCAGGCCGGCGGGAGATTCGAAACGGACATTGAAAACCACCTGATCTCTTTCTGCCGAAATCAGTTCGAGATGGCCCTTCGTCCAGCGCGCTTTCTTGCCGTTTACGCGGGCAACCGGCCTCAATGGACCGGCAAGCAGTTGGCTGCCGCCCGAAGTCGCCTTGGCGGAGAACGCGGTTGCCGGGAATTCATAAGTTCTTCCCCAGCAGGTAATCTCAAGGCCGTCCCCGGATTCCGTAACGTTGAGTGGCGTCCATGGATTGGGTACGCGGCGAGAGATTCCGGCACGGGACCCCAACCAGCTAAAATCACCCGGCCATTTGTCCTGAAGCGTCCGGGTGGCGAAGCGGGTGCCGTACCGGTCGATGAAGGTCGCCCTGAAGTCGCAGCAACCCGATGGTATGTCCCCCGTGTCGAAGGCGATCTCTTCGTGCCCGATGTTGCTGACAACCCTGGTTTCCCGTGTTTCCCCCGAACGTGTGCTGTAAAGGACCAGCTCCACCTTGCCCCCTTGCGCCAGATGGGTTTCGCCGAGCAGGTGGACACGTGCGTACACCTTGCGGTATTCATATCGGGTGTAGATCATTAGCGTGACCGCACGGGCAGGCGATCCGGTTTCGGTCGTGGGCATAGAGGGCTCCTTCCTGCGGAGGCTGTGCCGGCGAATTCAGTTACATAAATCGAAGGCCGCGCTGGCCGCGCATCGCGCGTTTGGCCGACGGGACGTATTGCCTGGCCGGCAGACCGACGAGTTCGCCGTCTTTCAGCCATTTGAGATCTTCGCCGTAGAGGTGTTCCACCAGACGGCTCTTGAGGCGGTTCAGCGTGTCGGCAAAGCCGCTGTCACCGGCGAGGTCCCGTGTTTCACGAGGGTCGTTGGCGACGTCGAAGAGCTGTGCCTGGTTACCCACGGGATAGTAGATGAGCTTGAATCGTCCGTCGTGTACCATGCGCATCGCCGCGGTTCCTTCGCCGTGTTCGCCGTAGAGTTCGTCCCGGCGACGGTCGCCCGCCAGGCTCTGGCGGTCGACGTAATCGGGTATGGGTATGCCCGCCAGGTCCAGCAATGTGGGCATGATGTCGGCGAACTCGGCCAGGCGGTCGTCGCGGGTTCCGCCTGGGAGGCGTTTGTCGCCCCTCACCGGCATCACGACCAGGGGTATTTTTGCTGACATTTCGTAGAACGGCGTCATGCACCAGAGCCCGTGTTCGCCGACCATGTGGCCGTGGTCGCTCGTAAAGACCACGATGGTGTTGTCCAGGAGCCCGCATTCCCGCAAGTATCCGATGACGATCCGGATCTGATGATCGATATGGGTGAGCATTGCATAGTAAGCGCGCCGTGAATACTCCCATTCATGGTGTTTTGCGCGCGCCATCGCGAGGTTGTCCGGGTTGCTCAGCGTCTTTATGTGGTAGGGCAGTTCATCGAAGTCTGCCGACCAGTTGCCCCCGGCCGGTTCGTCGAGGGGCGCTTCCCGGTAGAGCTCCATATATGTCTGCAGCGGAGTGTTGGGCGGGTGCGGCGCGGAAAAGGAGAGGTACCAGAAGCCGGGCTTTCGAGGATCCCGTCGACGGATGGTTTTGCACATCTCTCGTGCTGCCCAGTTGATCGGATGGCAGTACTCGGGCAGGTGCCAGGTACGGGCGATGTAGTCGTTCTGCGTCATGCCGCTGGCGTATTCCTGCCCGCCGTAGCCCTGCTCGGCCAGAAAGAGCTCGTAGTCGTCAGCCATCCCGTCCGGAATGTCATGGTGAACGTGGCGGCCCTGCTCCTCTACGAGGACGTCATCGAAGCCGATCCGGTTGCGCTGCGGGTAGACATGCAGTTTCCCCACGGCATACGCCTGATAACCCGCGTCGCGAAAGCACTGGGCGAGGGTGGGAACTTCGGGGAAGTCAACGCCGTCGATAAACGAGCGCATTCCGTTCGCCTTCGGGCTCATGCCGGTGAACAGTGAGCGTCGGGCGGGTATGCAGGAGGGGCAGGCCGAATAGGCATTGGTGTAACTGACGCCGCAACGGGCGAGGTGGTCGATCGTCGGCGTGGTGACAACGGGATGGCCCGCATCGCCGGTGAGCAGTCCACTCCAGTGATCCGTGCAGATCAGCAGTACATTGGGCTTGTCGGACCGGATGAACTCGGGCATAAGTGACCTTTCGTCGGTTTTCAATTCGTATGAGCGTATTCGTAGTTTCGTAAAGCGAGAATACGAGAATACGAGAATACCATAAGACGGATGATTTATTCCCGCTCTTTCGTAGTTTCGTTCATTCGTCAGTTCGTAGTTTCGTCAATTCGTAGTTTCGTTCATTCGTAGTCTCGTTCATTCGTAGTTTCGTTGTATTCGCCTTTCGTAGTTTCGTAGTTTCGTTATTTTCAGTTAGCTCCTCAGGGTCTTTCGAATCTGTCGACTCTAAGGAGATTGAGGTCAATGGACGGTGTCTGACGCGTGACCACCTGTGAGACCAGTTTGCCTGTAACGGGTCCCAGCGAGATCCCGATCATTGCGTGCCCGGCAGCGACGGTGAGGTTTTCGAAAGTCGGGCTGCGGCCCAGAAACGGTAGGCCGTCCGGGGTACATGGCCGCAGGCCCCGCCAGGTCTCGATGTGTTTCAGGCGGTTCGGTTTCAGGTCGGGCAGATAGCGTGGTACGGCGTTGAGAATGGCCGCGACACGCCGTTTGTTGATGGAAAGATCCAGACCCGCCAGTTCCAGGGTGCCGCCGAAGCGGAGCATATCGCCCATGGGTGTAACGGCCACCTTGGACTCTGAAAGCGAGGCCGGAACCGCAGGGCAGCGGGCGGGCCGTTCGAAGGTGACGCTGTAGCCCTTGGCCGGTTGTATTGGCAGTTTCATGCCGAGTTCCGCGGCGACGACCGGCGACCAAGCGCCTCCCGCGAGAACGACTTCGTTCGCACTGATGTCTCCCCGCGTGGTGACGACCGTGCGGATCCGGCTGTCCTTTCGGCGGAAGCCGATCACCTCCGTTGAAGGACGTATCCTGACGCGTTTACCGTTTCCGGCAACGTGACGGGCGAGTTCTCTAACGAATTTCGCTGGATTTACATGGGCGTCCTGTGGATAGTAGACGGCGCCCGCGGCGTTGTAGTTGGCCATCGGATCCAACCTCTGGAGGCCGCCCGGATCGAGCAGTTCCGTCCGGACCCCCTTTTCAGACAGGATGCCGGCTTCCGCGATACCGCCCTCAAGTCCCTTTTCGGTCCCGTAAACCATCAGGCTGCCCTTTTTTTCAAACCCGAAATCCAGGCCGTCGATGGCGGCGATTTCCGTGAAGAGCTCAACGCTCGCCAGATTGAGATCCCTCAGGATCGCCAGGGCCGGCTGCATGCGCGCCCGGGTACAGGCCGCCTGGAATTCCAGCAGCCATCTCGCGAGATCCAGGTCCAGACGGGGCTTGACGTAAAACGGGCTTTCGGGATCGAACATCCACTTGAAAGCCTTGCCGATTACGCCGGGTGCGGCAAGCGGAATGCTGTGGCTGGGGACGATCAGGCCCTGGTTGCCGTAGGAACTGCCCGCGCAGATGTCGGATTTGTCAACGAGGACAACGTCCTTCCCCGCTTCCGACAGATAGTGGGCGGAACAGACGCCGATGGAGCCGCCGCCAATTACAAGGATATCGGTGTTCGTCTTCATCGAATAAGTGGGCCGAAAGCGGAAAGCCGAAGCCGTCGCCAAAGGGTTCCGTGGGCCATCGACGTCAGCCGGGAACCGGATTCAGGTGTCTTTTCGGACTTCGACACCCAGGACCGCCTCCCAGACTCGGGTCATTCCGCCCTTGTTCAGGTTTCCCATTCCCTGTTCCAGAGCCGCTCGAAAGGTACCGGCGGCGGCGGAGACCACGGGCAGGTTCACACCCTCTCTTTCCAGTATCCCAGTGATGGCGTCAACATCCTTTCGTGCGTTTGCCATTGGATATCCGGGTCCGAAATTCCGTTCGAGGACCAGAGGCGCGAAGGTGTCGAAGCCGTAGCTCTGCCCGCTGCCGGTCATCACGGCTTTGCACATTTTTTCCGCGTTCAGGCCGAGTTTGACCGCGAGTGGGAGCATTTCAGCCAGCGCGGCGCAGGAGATGTTGAAGAGGGTATTGTTGACCATCTTGGCGAGCTGCCCGTTACCGGATACGCCCATATGGTAAATGGTTGAACCCATGGCATTCAGTAGCGGTTCGACGGAACGGAAGGCGCTCCTGTCGCCGCCCACCATCAGGGTAAGGGTTCCATCTGCCGCGCGGCTGCCCATCCCGGAAACGGGCGCATCCAGGAAATGTACGCCGAGATCAGCGAGAAGTCGTGACGCCTCCCGCGTAAAATCGGGATGTGTCGTGCCGCAATCGATGATGATGTGCCCGGCCTTCAATCGAGGCTTGAGGCCTTCGTCTCCAAAAAGCACGGCCTCAACGACACCGGTATCGGGCAGCATCAGAATGATCCGTTCGCAGATACCGGCCACTCCGGTCAGGTTCTCCGCCGTCCGCGCGCCAGACCTCGAGATCCGGTCCAAAGCCTGCCTGCACGTATCGTAGGCGAGCAGGGAAAATCCCGCTTTCAACAGATTGCGGGCCATTCCGCCGCCCATTTCCCCCAGGCCGATGAATCCCACCGACGATGGCGCAAGAGATCCGTTCATCTTTCGTCCTGGGTTTGAACTCCGGGCTTCCAGCCGGCCGTTGTTTCAGCCGGCAATGCGTTCGACTTCCAGGTCGTCGAACCAGCTTGTGCCGCTGCCATCCTGGCGCAGGATGAGGTACACGGCCCCGCTGTCCGGCGGGGATGGTCCGCGGATCTCCACACTGACCCGTGTCCAGTCATTGGTGCCCGTAAGTTTACTGGAACCGATGTAAGGGTATTTTTCGGGTTCGTTGAAGACGCCCCAGCGTACGGCCAGAAAGGCGCCGCGTCCCTGCACGTTTTCGGTCTTGATGTAAACGGTAACGCGAAAGCCGGTTGACCGGGTCCAGCGTTCGGTCCAGGCGCCATCGCTCTCACGATCCATGACCCACTCGGTGGGTCCGTCCGTCGTTTTGTCGATCTTGAGTGAGAACGGGTCTGAACGTCCGTGATCCTTACACCATTCCGCGCCCTCCCCCTCCGGCAGCCAGGGCCAGGGATCGGTGTTGGACGGGGTGGGTCTGTTGAGCTGCAGACCACGGGAAAAACTGGTTCTGCGTTCGTAGAGGGGGAGTTCTACAAAGCCGTTGTACGAGACCTGGGGAACGGGCTCCGCACGGGACTTCAACTGCGCCGCCTCACGGTCCGGGCAGAGGCGGATACGAAAGTGTGGGCACAACGGCGCGTAGAGTTCGTCGCGCGTGTAATGACCCGCAAAGTGGATGTCGTAACCCCAGTTGCAAACGCCCACCGTCGTTCGTTCGGCGGTGTCCCCGACGAATTCAAAGGCGGGGTTGCTCCCCTCGTCGTATGCCAGGACGAACAGGCCGTCCCGCTTGAGCGACCTCGGGCCGGGAATGCCGGTCGCCATGTGGTTGAGGGGCATCTGCCAGACGGCGCCGTCTCCGGTTTCCGCCAGGAGATGCGTATACCTCTTCGTCCACATTCCCGGGAACTCGACCGTTGGTCCCGGGATGTCGTTGTACCAGGGGTCGCAGTACTCGAAGGATACGGTCTCTTCACCGTCGAGTGCTTCCGGACTGTGGATATCCAGGTGGGCCCTGAAGTCGTAGATATACGATCCGGTTGCGTCGTCGTACGTCAGCGTGAGCACGCGGCGCGATGTGGCCACGCCTCCCGGGTCCGCCGTGATCACGGTGAGCACGAGTCGGTCGGTTTCCTGGCCCTGGACCAGGATGTCGATCAGGTCTGTGGTGGCGAGCACGCGGTGTTGGAACACCCAGTACATTTGCACGCCGCACACGAGCGGTCGGCCGCCCGGGGCCAGTTTCAGGTCCCTCAGGTTTACAGGCTTGGCGTTACCGTTGAAATATCGGAGGTTCTGTTCGGGCTGTTCGATCAGCTTGTCTTCGAGACGCGCAATGGGCTCATCGCGATCGTAAATCCAGGTTTCGCCTGCACAGACGCCCCCATGGGTACGGAACGTAAAGACGCTGTCGTGGGACATGTTTGACTCCTCCGTGGCGCGACCGACCGACGGGCGATATGATAGGCGGGACGGCCCCTCAAGTCAACCCATATCGGCAGGGCTGCGGGCTGTTACAGTCCGTTGACAAAGTCGCTCTGCAGGCGAGGGCGAGCCATCGTGAGCGAAGGCAAGGCGCGCGACCGAGTCGACTCTGGGTATTCGGCGAGGGAGCGCAACGCAGTCATTCGGCCACGAGAGCCGGCCGCAGCCCGGATGGGCTTTTTCAACGGGCTGTTAAAGTGCGCGCGGTAACAAAACCGTTGATCCTCGCGCGGGGCGCGCGTATCTTGTCGCATTCTCCTCATCGGAACGTATCCAAAGGGCTGTAAAGGAGGCTCTCTTGGGGCGAGGCGGACAACTGGTGACGCCGGAGCAGGTGAGAAACGCCCGGCATAACGCGACGCGATTCGATTGGGCGGCCGACCGGCGGGATCTCGCCGTTGAGAAGGCGAGGAGATGGGTGGGCCTCGACGACGATGCGCTCTGGGCGCTCGTTACGGGTCAGACGATCGGGCGCAGCACGAATGCGAGCGTTGAAAAGGGGTGCCCGCAATGCGGCCAGGGAATCCACCGGCACGGCGGACGCTTCGAAGTCGATGTGCTGGCGGACCCGTGGAAGATCAGATGTCCTTCGTGCAACGGCCGCTTTCCGACAAATGACTTCGGTGCGTATTACCGGAGCGGGATCGCCGAAGACGGTCTGTTCGATCCCGAACGTGCTGATCGATCGTTGCTCTACAATACCGACCATCCGGATCCGGCCGATCCCAGGCACGGGTTCGCCGTAGACGATGGGACGGGTTGGACCGACGAGACGGGCGAATCGTTCAAGCTTGTCGGTGTCTATGGACACTATGGAATCTGGTCGGAGATCGGCTCTGCGTGCAGCGCGTTACGCGAAGCGTTTCTGCTGACTGGAGAACGCGTTTACGCCCACAAGGCGGGCGTGCTGCTCGCCCGCATCGCCGATGTCTATCCCGATATGGACTGGTCGTTCTGGGCGCGACATGGGTTTTTCAATTCCGACGGACTCAGCGGAAGGGGTCGGATCTACGGTCGGATCTGGGAGCCCGGCCTGCTGAAGGCGTTTACCGAGTGCTTCGATCTCGTCCGCTCGGCCTGGAACGACGAAGACGAGCTGTTTCGGTTTCTGAGGGCAAAACAGCTGCGGCACGGCCTGGTCGAGCAGGGTGCCGCGGACGCGTTGAGCAGACATATTGAGCGCCACGTCTTGAAGGAAGGGATCGAAGCCATCCTCTCTGGCGATATCCACCACAACGAGCCCGGGGACCAGGCCACCATGGCCATGCTGGCGATTGCGCTCGACGACGATCAGACGGATGACCGGCTGGACTGGATTTTCAGGGAGGGATTCCTCATCGGCCGCCGGCCCTCGGGAGGACACATTCCCCTGCTCTTCGCTCGCGAGATCGATCGGGACGGCGTGGGATCGGAGGGCGCTCCGGGGTACAGCCTGGGCTGGCTGAGGTGGCCCCTTGGAATGCGGTCGCTCGAGATGATTCTCAGGTCGCGACCGTCATATACGCGCCACAGGATCCGCGATTTCGCCAGGTACCGCCAGATGTACCTGGCGTTCATGCGCGTGACGGCGCTGAATCGTTTTGTTCCGTCCATCGGCGACAGCGGGAGCACCGGAAGCCCCGGACTCGGCGGACAGGACCTGGAGCAATGCCTGTACGGATTCGATGTATTCGGAGACGACGAGCTGGCGCAGGCGGTGGATCATCTGGCGGGCGGCGATTTGTCGAAGGTACACGGCGCAATAACGGATCCGGACCCGGAGGAGGTACGGGACCGGGTTGCGGAAACGGTCCGGAAGTGCGGCCCCTTGCGGCTGACATCGGATGTGATGACGGGATACGGTCTGGCCATGCTGCGCGACGGACAGGGTGAATTTGAAAGGACGATGTGGTTGTATTACGGTCGCAACAAGGGCCACGGACACGCGGATCGCCTCAATTTGGGGCTCTACGGCTTCGGACTGGATTTGTTGCCCGATCTGGGCTATCCCGAGCACGCCCGGGTCTGGCCCACGCGGTCGGGCTGGACGAATCATACGGTTTCACACAATACGGTTCTTGTGGATCGAACTCCCCAGGAAGGGACCTATTCCGGAAAGGTTGGTTTCGCGGGATTCGCGGAGAACGTGAAAACTGTCTCCGTGTCTTCGCCCGATGTATATCCGCAGTGCAGTACCTACGGGCGATGCGGCGTTCTCGTACGGGTATCGGATGGGGATTTCTATGTCGTCGATTTGTTCCGCGTATCCGGCGGGCAATCTCACCATTTCATGTTTCACGCGGCAGAAGGTGAAATCGAGACGTCGGGGATGCGGCTGCAGCGGCAGGCGGGCGGGACTTACGCTGGCGTCGACGTCGGTTTCGGCGAGTTTTACGATGGATCCGTTGTGGATCTGAACGGTTACAGGGGAAGCGGCTTCCAATATCTGTACGATGTAAGGCGTTGCGCTTCGCCCGAGCGCGTCGTATCCGTGGACTGGAGGGTGAAAGATACCTGGAAGGTCAGAGCGGATTCCCGGGCTGCAGGGAAGCCGCTGATGACCGACGTGCATTTGCGGTGGAGTCTGTTCAGCCCACCGGGTGAAGTGGCGCTGTGCCACGGCGACCCGCCGCAGAACAAGCCGGGGAATCCGCGAAGATTGACCTATGCGGTCGCCTCGCACGAAGGTGGCGACCGGCTCGAATCCTCGTTCATGAGTCTGATCGAAGCCTACGACGGCGTTCGCGTGGTCAACTCCGCGGAGGAAGTTGAGGTCTCCGGCGCCGCCAGAGCGCTGAAAGTCCATCTGCCTGGCGACCGGGTGGATACATTGATTTTCGGCGACGGCGATTCTCTGGTCGAGGTGGACGGACGAATCAGGTTCGACGGGAGTCTGGGCGTGTATTCGGAGGTGAACGGTTTGGCGCAATGGGCTGTGCTGACGGGAGGCACGGTACTTGGCACCGATGAACGGTCCATCCGGGAATCGTCGGGCGTGTGGCGGGGCAGGGTGGAAGCGTGCGAGCCGGGCCGGATCTGGACATCCGCAAGGCCGCCTGACGAACCCCTGGGGGGTGGGTTCATTTCCATCGAGAACGATAACGAACGCGATGCGACCTACCGGATTCGCGAGGTTCGCCGGGATGGAGACCGAACGCTGATCGACGTGGGCAACGTGGATTTCGTGAGGGGAATGGTGGACGACCTGGACTACTCGAAGGGATATCTGTACGATTTTGATGTGGGCCAACGGTTTCGCGTGGTACGGACGTACGAAGCCTGTTGGTAAGTAGTTGTCCATAAATCGCAGTCCAAAAAAAGGCAACAGTCCAATAGTCGACAAGGAGATTGAATACGGGTAGAGGGTAGAGGGAAGACGGTAGAAGAAACCCTTGCCTGATACTTTATTCCTTCTCGCCTCCGGCATGAGAAGAAACTCGACAAGGCAGGAAATCTCTCCCGTCTACCGTCTCCCGTCTACCCGAATCTGAGGGGCCGGGGGAGAGGTTCTGTTCACGTCAGGTGTCTCCTGGTAATCCGCAGTTTAATCGCCTTTATTAACTCGCACATATTCGAATTAACGTCCACGAAGACTTACGAATCAAGGTTAAATCTCAGGAGAACGACGGTATGGCCGAATGGCGCGACGATGCCGGACTCTTCGAGTTGATGCGGCGTGAACTGTTCACCGCCGTGGTCGGCGACGTGATGGATGCGGTGGGTCTGGTCAGGCAGTTCCTGCCGCCGGAGGTTCAGCCCCTCCGTGACGATATGGTCGTGGCGGGCCGGGCAATGCCGGTTCTGGAGGCCGATTGGACCGACCTGGATGCCGGTTCCATGGACGATGAAGGGCCGTTCGGCCTGATGTTCGAGGCGCTCGACGATCTGGCTGCGAACGACGTCTATATATGTACCGGGGCATCCCCCACGTACGCCCTCTGGGGTGAACTGTTGAGTACGAGGGCGATGAAGCTGGGTGCGGCGGGCGCCGTTCTGGACGGATTCAGCCGTGACACGCGAGGGATTCTGGATTTGAACTTCCCCACGTTCTGCGCCGGCCGGTACGCTCAGGACCAGCGGGTGCGGGGGCGCGTTGTCGACTTCCGCTGTCCGATTACGATTTCGAACGGCGCCGCGGTTTCGCCGGGCGATATCGTGTTCGGTGACCTGGACGGCGTGGTGATCGTCCCCGCCGCCGCCGAGACCGACGTCATCAACGGGGCGCTGGACAAGGTCAGGGGAGAGAACCGGGTCCGTGAGGCCATCGAAGGAGGGATGTCCTCGAGTGAAGCGTTTGAACGGTTCGGCATCATGTAGGCTCATGGCCTATTCTGCAGGCAGACTCAGAAGTTGCCTAAATTTTCCGGTGAGTCCCGAGCGCGCGCGAAAATGTGTCGGTTAAGTGGCACGAGGGGCGCGTAGTGCCGAGGCACGAAGGGCGCGCAGCGCCGACGGGCAAATTCGCCTAAGAGAGGCGAGCAAGCGCAGCCTCGACCTCTCGATACGGGTGGATTTGACCAACGCAGACCGACGCTTTTGCAGCCGCGCGAAGACCGCTGGGGGTTTTAAGACAGCTTTTCAGGAGGAATATGGCGTGAACGTCGTTCCCGTGGAATTCATACGGGTAATGCCGGAGGCCATGCGAAAGTTCGTGCTTGAACTGTATCGCCGGGTGGGGATGTCCGCGGACCGGTCACGGCTGATGGCCGAACTCCTCGTGGACACCGACATTCGCGGCGTGTTCAGCCACGGGACGCGGCAGTCGGCGCGCTACCTGCGTCTCCTGGGCGACGGAAAACTGAATCCGAACCCGGAACATTCCATTGTGCATCAGACCCCGACGACGGCCACGGTCGACGGGGACGGGGGGCTGGGTCATTTTGCTTCATGGCGGGCGGCGCACCTCGCCGTGGAAAAGGCAAGGGTCGCGGGGATGTCGGCGGTGGTCACGCGTAACCATTTCCATTTCGGCGCTGCAAGCAAGTACTCCCGGGTGATTTCGGGCGCGGGCATGGCCGGCTTCGTCGTGTCTTCGCATGTCCGCCGCCTGTCCTCCGACCAGGGGATCATGGCGGCCAACGGCGCGTCGCCGATGAGCTTTGCGGTTCCGTCCGGCCGGGAGCATCCACTGGTCCTGGATATGTCGACGGCGCTGGCGTCTTACGGGAGCGGGAACTTCGAGACGATATTCCAACGCATGCCAGCGACGTTTTTCAAGAGTCTCGGTCTGGGTGCGGTCTGTCACGCCCTGGGAGGCCTGCTGGCGGGAATTCAGACGTTTGACGAGCAGGGAGCGTCGTGGCCGGCGGTGAACCAGGGTTCTTTCATCCTTGCCGTGGATATCGCCGCTTTTGCGCCGCGGGAAGCGTTTCAGCGGCAGATGGATGACTTTATATCTGACGTGCGAGGGCTTCAACCGTTTCCAGGCGAAGACCGCGCGCTGCTTCCGGGGGCCCTGGAATGGGAACGGGAGCAGAGCTGGGCTTCAGAGGGCATACCGGTCGGTCCGGACCACCAGAGGGATTTGGCAGCAATTGCGGCGGAACTGGGTATGGAGACACCGTTTAAGGACCGCGCCAACCGGACCGGCGGAACGTAGGCGCGGACGCATATACGCCGGTGTATGGGAGCAGCGCGCGTACCGATGCTCCTGGATCACATGGGCGAGCTGCTCCGTGTAGTCGTAAAACCGAGACGACGGCGCCGGGTCCGGGCCGACTCTCAACTGTCACATTGTGGAAGGAAGATATGAAAGTCAAGTTTGCACAATACGGTATGCTGCACTCTCACGCCGCTGGCAAGGCGGCGGTATTGAAGGCCAACCCGGACGTGCATTTCTGCGGCGTGTATGAACCGGATTCGTCGGTGAGGTCCGCGAGAGGCGTGATGGAGGCGTACAGGGGCGTCAACTGGTACGACACCAGGGAGGAGATGCTCGACGACGACTCGATTGCGGCGATTGCGGTGGAAGGCGCGATCGCACAGAATCTGGGGTTTGCCCGTGAGGTGCTGGATCGCGGAAAACACGTCTGGCTGGACAAGCCGGCGGGAGACAACTGGGAGGACTTTCAGGCTCTGGTCGCCCTGGCCAGGGAGAAGGGACTGCTGCTTCAGCTGGGATACATGTTCCGGTACAACGCCGGGTTCCGGTTTATCCTGGACTGTGTGAAATCCGGCAGACTCGGGGACATCTTCTCCGTTCGCGGGCGGATGTCTACGCTCGTCGACGACGACAGGCGTGAGGGCCTGGCAGTCCACAAGGGCGGCATTCTGTTCGAGTTATTGTGTCATCTGATGGACATCGTCGTGGCCGTGCTGGGACGGCCTGAACGGGTGACGTCATTCCTGAGAAACGAACGTGGGACCGTGCCCGCTTTCAGGGACAATACCGCGGTCGTCTTCGAATACGAAAACGCGATGGCGATTGTCGAGTCGTCCGCACTCGAAGTGTCCGCCTTTCCGTCGAGGCGGTTCGAAGTATATGGAACTCGAGGAAGTGTGGTCATGGAGCCGCTCGAGCCCGACCCGGTGGTACGCCTCTGTCTGGAGGAGGATCGCGACGGTTTCAAAGAGGGATGGCAGGAGGTGGCCGTCGAGAACGAACCGAGGTACGTCGGCAGTCTCCGCTCAATGGTCGCCGAGATCCGGGGCCGGAGACCGACCGTCCGGTCACTCGATCATGAACTGATCGTGCAGGAAACGGTGCTCCGGGCCGCGGGCGTACTTCAGGATGCAGGGTGAGCGTCGCCTTGTACGGGTTGTGCGGGAGAATTCGACCCGGAGATTGCCAATGAGGAGGAAATTATGGGTCTGCTGAGGCACCTGGCGCTCCGCTGCGCCGATATGGAACTGTCCAGGCGGTTTTACGAGGAGGTGATCGGCTGGCGTTTTATCGCGCACCGTCCGCGCGGCGACGCGCTGGATATGAGCGACGGAACGAACAATATTACGTTGATTCAGCAGCCCGGGGATTCAAATCGGCCACCCCTCGAAGAAGGTAACGAGTACATCCATTTCGGCGTCGTGGTGGAAGACCTGGATGCGACTTGGGCCCGCATAACGGACTGGGGAGCGGAGGTGGTGCGGGAAAACGTGAAGGAGCGCAACCCTGTCGATCCCGATATGCGTCCGCCGGTCTCGTTCAAGGTACTCGACCCCGACGGAAACGTCGTGGATATCACCTGCAACAGGAGCGAGTGGATCGGATCTCGTGTGGACTAGCAGCCCGTTGATAAAGTCCATCCGGGCTACGGCCGGCCCTTGCGGTCGAAATACTGCGTTGCGCTCCCTCGCCGAATCGCAGGATGGGACTCGGTCGCGCGCCTTGTCTTCGTCCACAATGACTCGGCCTCGACTGCAGAGCGACTTTATGAACGGCCTGCCAGCGTTTTCCGCTGCCAGACTGCGCCCGGAGCGTTCTGTCGGCGGATTTCGATCCGGATATCGGCACAAACGTATAATCTGAATTGCGATTGTTGACCAGCGGTCGGCAATATTCGACGGAAGGAAGGAAATTTCGCGCATGATCCTGATTACCGGTGCGCCCGGTTGGCTGGGCACCCGTCTGGTCGATACGATCGTCAATGGAAGTACCGGTATGCCCTGGCTCACGGAACCGTATGCGGATCGCCGCATACGGTGCTTTGTGTTGAACGGCGTGAACCCGGAGGAGTTGCGCGGCTTTTCGCGGAAGGTAAGCGTGGTGGCGGGTGACGTGCGCGACAAATCGTCGTTGCAACAGCTGTTTAAAGATGCCGAAGGCGCGACGCTTTTTCACCTGATTGGCGTCATTCATCCCAGGCGAGTCAGGGACTTTTTCGACGTGAATACGGGCGGCGCACGCAACGTCGTTGACTGCGCCGTGGAGCACGGTGTTGAGCGGCTGGTGATGATTTCGTCCAACAGTCCGGCGGGTCATCACAGCGGAAACGAGCGCCTGTTTGACGAGGATTCGCCGAATCGGCCATATATGAGTTACGGCAAATCGAAAATGCTGGCGGAAAATTTCGTCAATGCGGCGCACGCGTCGGGAAAACTCGAAACCATGATTCTTCGTCCGTGCTGGTTTTACGGTCCCGGTCAACCGCCGCGGCAGACTCGCTTTTTCAAGATGATTCAGAACGGGCGCGTACCCGTCGTTGGCGGCGGCGGGAACAGGCGTTCCATGACGTACATAGACAATCTCTGTCAGGCCATCCTGCTTGCCGGTCATATCGGGAAAGCGCGTGGACAGACCTACTGGATCGCAGATCGAAAGCCATACACGATGAACGAAACGGTTGACACCATCGAGAGACTCCTGGAGCATGAATTCGACCTGCCGGTCGCGCACAGGAGGTTGCGACTGCCGGGAATTGTCAGCGAATTCGCCGTGGCTTGCGACTGGATCATCCAGGGCGCCGGATTGTACTGGCAGGAGATGCACGTTCTGTCGGAGATGAACAAGACTATCGCGTGTTCCATCGAAAAAGCCGAACGGGAACTGGGCTATTGCCCTCGAGTCGGCCTGGAGGAGGGCATGCGGCGGTCCATCAGATGGTGTATCGATCGGGGATTCCTGCCGTGAAAGAGATGCCCCTGGTTGTCGTACCGGAAGGACTGGCCAGGGACGCCCGCGGAAAGGCCCTGCCCGCGCCAAGTTTTGTTTTTCGGCAGGTTCTGGACTATGTCGCGGGAATCGCGACGCCGGCGACCGTCGTGTATCTGGCCCCCGCGAATCAGTTTGGCGGCAACGTCTTTGAACAGGAGGCGGCATACGCATACCTGACCGCAAGGTCGGCCTGCCGGCAGATTCACTGTCCGGTATATCCGGCGCCCGATTATGTCGATACGCTAGGTAATGCGCGTTTGCTGCAAAGATACCTCATGGACCGGAATGGATGGCCGCCGGGCCCCGTCGACCTGGTTTGCGCGGACATTCACTCCTACCGGGCGCGTTACTGTTTCGCCAAGGCGGGCTATCGTATTGCGCGGGTCCACCGCGTGCCATTCAGAATCTTTTCCGGCGAGCGCATTGTCAACCGCCTCTGGTACTATCGTGTCAGACCCGCGCACGTGGTCTATGAGATTTCGGCGACGGCGCGGGATCTCATTCGCTGCGCGGTGTTCGGTCACGGAAATCGCTTCTGAGTTCGGCTGGAGATTGGTGAGGTATTCCAGGGAAAGAACACCACGGGCAGGCAGGTCCTACACATGGCAATGCACCTGGTAACGGGCGGCTCGGGATTTCTGGGAAGCCATATCGTGCGGCGGCTGCACGCCCTCGGTGAGGGCGTAAGGGTTCTGGATGTCATCGATTCGCCGGATCGTCCTCGCGGTACGGAATTCGTGAAGCGCGACATCCGGGATCGCCGAGGCGTGCGGGGGGCGATGACGGGCGTGCAATTCGTGCATCACAACGTCGCCCTGGTGCCTCTGGCGAAGGCGGGCGGGGAATTCCGGAGCGTCAACGTGGAAGGCACGCGGATTGCGGCGCGCGCCGCGCTTGACGCCGGTGTCAGACTGTTTACACACATGTCGTCATCGGCGGTGTTCGGCATCCCTGATGCATGTCCGATTACCTGCGACACGCCGATGACGCCTGTTGAAAATTACGGTCGCGCGAAGCTCGCGGCGGAACAGGAGGTCCAGAAAGCAGCGCGGAAGGGGTTGCCCAGTCTGGTTCTTCGCCCGCGGACCATCCTCGGGCCGGGCAGGCTGGGCATTTTTCAGATCCTGTTCGAATGGATTCGGGACGGCCGGAACATCTACGTCATCGGCAACGGTGACAATCCCTTTCAGTTTATCCACGTCGACGACCTGGTGACGGCTGCGCTGCTGGGCGCGGAGAAAGAGACGCAGGGCGTATTCAATATCGGCGCCGACCGGTTTTCGACACTACGCAATGACCTGGACGCGACCATCAGACATGCCGGCAGCGGGACCAGAATCGTGGGATTGCCGGTCGGACTGACCGTGTCTGTCCTGAAGCTCCTGGATGTTCTTAAAATATGTCCGCTTGCGCCGTGGCACTACCTGACCTACCACAAACCGTTTTATTTCGACCTCTCGGTGCCGATGAAACAGCTTGGCTGGAAACCCAGGTACAGTAACGTGGAGACGATGGTCCAGGCGTACGACTGGTATATCGAGCACGGATCTCAGGCAAACGAAGCGAGCGCGGGGTCCATTCATCGGAACCCCGTGAAACAGGGCGTCCTCCGGCTGCTCAAGTGGCTGTCGTGAGAGTGCCGCTGCCTGGAAACGGGAGTTTCCCCGGCGTGTCGCCGATACAGAATCCGGGAACTCCGGAGGGATTCGGTCGTTTTTCCAATCAGGCATTCAGGACCGGGTGGAAGGGTGTATTTCGAACAACCTGACGGCTTGCTGAACAATGAAGCCCGGCGAAAATGCCGGGTTTTTTTCTGCGCCCGGACTCGACCGAGGGTCGCGGCGACCTGGATTCTACGGAGATCCGCGAGCGGCGAAGATTGGTTTCACTGCGAGACGATTCAACGCGAATGGGGGTACACGGGTGAACGCAGTGCGCACTCTGATTTTGGTTCTTCTCTTGCCCGGCGCAGTCGAGGCTGCAACTTTGAGCGGATTCGTGACAGACGGCACCAGCGGAGAGTCGCTCCCCTACTCGAACGTGGTCCTGCAAGGGGGCGCATCGCCGCTGGGCGCACTGAGCAACGTGGACGGGTATTACGCGGTCCAGCACATTCCTCCCGGCGAATATACGTTCGTCGTCTCCTACATCGGATACCGAAGCTTCGTGGATTCCCTCCGATTCTCCGGCGACGAGTTGCGGGAGCTGAATGTGCAGCTGGTTCCCGAACCGATTCTTTCCCGTGAGATCGTGGTCGAGGGTGACCCGTACGAGGCGGAGCGAAATGTGCAGACTGGCTTCGTAACGCTGGAAACCGAGCAGTTGCAGGACTTGCCGGCGGTAGGCGAAACCGACCTTCTCCGGAGCCTTCAGTTGCTGCCCGGTATACAGTCGGCTTCTGACTTCACAAGCGGGCTGTATATCCGGGGTGGCGGACCGGACCAGACGCTGATCCTGCTGGATCAGATTCCACTTTATAACCCCACGCACGCGTTCGGTTTCTTTTCCACGTTCAATCCGGACGCCATCAAGGATATGAGCCTGCACAAGGGCGCGTATCCGGCACAGTACGGCGGACGACTGGGGGCCGTTCTGGACGTGCGCAATCGCGACGGCAACCGGAAGGGATTCGAGGGATCGGGAGGAGTCAGCCTGATTTCCGCCCGGATGACGCTGGAGGGACCCGCGGGCAACGGCTCATGGATGGTCTCCGGCCGGCGGACGTACCTGGAACCGGTTCTTTCCCTGATCAGGGACGAGGACACCGAAGTGCCGTATTATTACTTCTACGATACGAACGCGAAATTCAATCGGGATTTTGGTGAAGGCGACAAGCTGATGTTCAGCGGATACTTCGGACGCGACGACCTGGAACTCGACCTGGATGACGGTAGTTTTTTCAATGTAAGGTGGGGCAATACCGCCTTCACGGGTCGATGGACCCATGTGTTTTCCCCAGCGGTCTTCGGCAATCTCGTCCTGTCAGGCAGCAAATACGAAAGCAACACGGAAGTGCGCGTGATCGAGACCCCCATTGAGTTTTCCAACGGGATCACGGATATCACCGTCAAGGGGGACCTGGACTTCTTCGCAAGCAGCCGGCATTCCCTGAATTTCGGGTTTATCGGCACGTGGTTCGACTTCGCGTACAAACAGAGTTTCAACCAGGACGATCAATTGGATATCCGCGAAAGGCCCTTCCTTTTCTCGGCGTACGCGCAGGATCTGTGGCAGCCCCGGCCCGAGACGAGCGTGAGACTGGGTGCGCGATCGAACTATTTCACCGAAGGAAACAGGTTTCACGTCGAACCCCGATTCGCGCTGAGCCATGGCATCACGCCCGAGTTGAAATTGAAGTTGGGTGGCGGGTCATACAGACAGTACATCCAGCTGGTGACCACCGAGGTCTTCAGCGGCGGCGACGTCTGGGTGCCTCTCGACGAGACCGTGGAGCCCGGCCGTTCCTGGCAGGGGGTGGCTGGCTTCGAGTGGGAACCGTCGAAACGGTATCAGCTTTCAGTAGAAGGGTACTATACGGACCTTGCGAATCTTGTGCTTTTCGACAACAACGTTGCCGTCGGATCCGAAGCCGGCACGTCGGAAGACACGTTTGTGAGCGGCGGAACCGGCGTTGCAGCAGGTGTTGAGTTTTTCTTGCAGCGGCGCACCGGGTCGGTCACCGGATGGATCGGCTATACACTGGGATGGACTCGTCGCCGTTTTCAGGAGTTGAACGAGGGAAAGCGTTTTCCGCCCAAGTACGACAGGCGGCACGATCTCTCTTTTGTGAGCAACTGGCGGGTGGGCAGGTGGACCCTGGGTGCCAATTTACTGTATGCGACGGGACAGGCGTTTACGCCGGGGTCGGCGGTCTACAGGCTGCGGCGTCCCACGGAGCCGGAAGCAGGAATCAGGAACTATGCGCTGCCGGCCGACCGGAACAGCGCGCGGCTGCTGCCGTACCACAGGCTGGACCTGAGCGTCAAACGTCAATTCAGTCTGTTCGGCGTCGACGCGGAGGTGTACCTTCAGGTGTTCAACGTCTACAGTCGCCGCAACGAATGGTTCATCGAGTTCGAACCGGACGAAATCCATACCGAACCCGAGGTCGTGAAGATGCTGCCGGTCGTGCCGACGCTGGGTATAAATTATGCCTTCTGAAATCGAAACGGATCTGGTGAAACTATGATATCGAGGAATGCGGTCGCGTTCGTTTTGACGGCAGCATCCTGCCTTGTGGTCACGGCCTGTCAGGCCGAACGGACACCCGAATCGTTGTACGGTCCGGACGCGGCAGGTGAACTCGTACTCGACGGACTGCTGATCGTCGGACGGCCGCTGCCCCCGGTACTCGTGACGCAGACGGTGGCCGCGGGCGACCGCGACAGTCCGAGGCACGCCGTGGTGTCGGACGCCATCGTGGAACTTCGGCAGGGTGACCGGGTCTTCCGATATGCGCGGGATCCGGACGCGGGTCCGTTTCAGTATTCGCCCCCGGCCGATCCTCCTGTCGTGGCACCTGCAACGACGTACGTCATTGAGGTGGCCTCAAAAGGCAGGACGGCGCGGGCGACGACGGTCACGCCCGGGCCGGTCCGCGTGCGGGAGGCCGTTATTCTGGATCAGAGGACCGAAGCGGTGCTGCGAAGGCTGAAGACGTTTGCCGATCTGTCGGACGGGGTCTTTCTTGCGCCGGAAAACAGGGTGGTCTTCAAGGCCGGATTTCTCGAGGCCAGATTCGATCCGATCGACGTGCCGGGCTATCAGGTCGGTATTGTGAGTCTCGACCGGGGAGCCGATGAGGTCGCACGGGAACTGTCCGAAGACTCACCGGAACGCACGGGAAGTTCGCCGGCGATCGAGTCCACGGAAGGAAGTGTAAGGCTGCCGTGGTTCGCAATCTACTTCACCGGGCGTCACCTGATGCGGATCTATGCGGTGGACAGGAACTGGTTTGACTACGTGCGCTCTGGGCCGGAGGCGCAGGAGGGCTGGTTCGGAGGGCTGGCGGGCGAGAATTTCAGGCGGCCGTTCTTCCACGTGGAGGGTGGGATCGGGCTCTTCGGGTCCGCATCCGTGGACTCCCTCGGATTCGTCGTGGTCGAGGAACCATGAGCCGGTCCATGAGCCGTTGCCCGGAGCATATCGAAGGGTCAAAATGGAAGCGTGACGTGATGAAACCGTGGAAGCGTGTTGATTGCTGGAAAAAAGCCGAATTGGAACTCGGATTTCAGTCAGGCCCGACGGTTCTGCCGCCGGGCTTTATTTATGGCAGCGGCCGGCCGAACGACCTCGCGAATTCGATGAAGTCGGCGAAGTCGACCAAGCTGTCTCCGTTCAGATCGTAGGTTGAGTCATCCGTGTTGAACGCCGCGGCAAGGGCGATGAAATCACTGAAATCGACGCTGCCGTTGCCGTCGAAATCGGCACGTGGGTTAGCGTAGACGACCTCGGGCGGCGGCCGCTCTTCCAGGATCTCGAGCGTCTGGTTGGGCTCGATCTCCATGAGTGTCTGAACGATTCCGCTCGGCCATCTGATTCTGATCGAGTCAATGATGGCACTCTTGCCGATGCCGAACGTGGGCCACAGGCTGTTCTGCGAGAAACTGCTGCCGCCGCTGGCCACGTCGCGGATCTGGGTCCTGCCGCCGGCCGTAAGCTGGATCCTGGCGCCGATGGCCGACCGGTTGCTCTCGGTGCCTTCAAGTTTCAGTCGAATCCAGTTGTTGTCGTCGAATTTTTCCGTAAACAGCATCGGATATCCGGTCTTGTAATCCGTACCGGCATTGGCGACGAAAATGTCCACGTGACCGTCGTTGTTCACGTCGCCGGTCGCAACGCCGACCGCGATCGTGGGTCTGCCGGTCCCGTCAACCGTCCTCAGGCCGTAGCGAGCCGTGGAGTCGCTGAACGCCCCGGTTCCGTCGTTGATCAGAAGGTAACCCGGATTGAGATAGGCCTCGAGCATCTCGAAATTGCCAACGAAGTAGAGATCCAGATCGCCGTCGTTGTCGAAATCCGTAAAGACCGTGCCCCAGCCGAATTCCAATTTGGCCAGTGTGCGATCCTGCGACACATCCAGTTCCTCCGCGATATTCCTGAACACGCCACCGTCGTTGAGGAAGAATCCGTGCCAGTCGTACTCTTGATCGCCTTCCTTTGTCACGAACGAGCCGCCGACGTTTGTAGCGAAGAAGTCGAAATCGCCGTCCAGATCGTAGTCTCCGAACGCGAGCCCCATCCAGCTTCCCGTGATGCCCAGGCCGGCCTCCCTTGTGACGTCGGTGAACCTCAGGTTGCCGTCGTTTCTGTGAAGCCGGATGGGAGACCACTCGCCCGCCAGTGCAATGCCCTGGTCGTTGGCCGTAAACAGATCCGGGTCGCCGTCGTCGTCGTAGTCGCAGAAGCGGACCGACCACGTGTACGTCGCTTCTGTACCGGTCACGTCGGTAATATCCCTGAAGGTCAGATCGCCGTTATTCAAATACATTTCGCCCGTACCCACGATTCTGTTTTGTACGACGCTATCCTCGCCGCCCGCGCCACCAACGTAGATGTCCACGTACCCGTCGTTGTCGACGTCCGCAAACGCAACGGTGGACGAGAAGTAACGGGACGCGATCCCCGCGGATTCCGTGATGTCGGTAAAGGTCCCGTCGCCGTTGTTGAGGAAGAGGTAGTTCCGGCCGTCCGTGGCCGCGAAGAGGTCCGCGTCGCCGTCGTTGTCGATATCGGCGCTCGCGACGCCGTGTGTTTCTAACGTGACAGCCACTCCAGCCTCCCTGGAGACGTCCGCAAAATTGCCGGACCCGTCGTTTTCGAGGAGGTAATTGCGGAAGCCATGGCCGTTTGCCACGTAGACGTCCAGATCGCCGTCGTTGTCGTAGTCGAACATCGCGGCGCCGGGTAGCCCGCCCATCTCGTCAAGCCGCGTGACTTCGTGAGGGAAACTCGTAAGGAGCGGGTCATCTTGCGCTATGGCGGAAGACGACAGCACTAGCGAAGCAAGGAGAAAAGACAAACCACACTTATTCACAGGCAGATCCTCCAGAGTAGTGACCCGGCATTCTTTCGACCCAAAATAACGCGGAAACCAGGTGGTCTGTCAAGAGAGCAACGGAAGTCCGGCACGCAAAGCTACGCCCATCCATGGACGTGGTGGCCCCCTCCGGGAAACCAGATCAGATCGACAATGAAGGAGGCCAGAACGCCCGTGGCCCGTCCGACGATGATTCCGAAGAAGAGGGGCAGGAAATAACGGTACAGCTGTACGCCGCCAACCCGCATGACGATGGCTTTGAACAGCCACACGATGAGGATGGCGGTGATTTCGTGCAGCAGGCTTGTCGTGGTCACGATGAAACCCACGGGGTGCAGCGGCCACCACGGCAGGCGATAACGCAGGAGCGTGAACCCCGCCATGAGGATGCCTCCGAACGCAAACAGCACGAGACGTTCCCAGGAGGCCGGTTCCGGCGATTTGATATTCGCGACAACGGCGTCGTAGAGGCGCGGCGCGTATCTTGCGAACGGATAATCCGTAAAGTTGAATGCGCCGTACTTGTAGCCGAGGTAGAGCACCATCCAGATGTTCACGGCCAGCGCGGTGAGCAGGCCCCCGAGTACGGCCCAGAACAGCACGCGGCGGTTGCCTTTTGCGCGGTCGATGGCCTTTGCTCCCTGGGAGAGCGCCGGCATGAAATACATCCACCGCAGGGCGTGCGACGTAGCCGAGGCGGTAAGGACCCTCGCCGAAATAGTCTCCGTACCCAGGATCTGATAGCCCATATCCAGGGGGCTGGTGGGCAGTCCCAGGTACAGGGTGCCGGACTCGCATACGAATCTGGCGAGCGCGATGTAGATGATGATCGAGGCCGGAACGGTGATGGCCAGCAACGCCAACTCGATCCCCGCCTGGTGCAGCCATGCAACAATGTAGAGGTTGCCCGCGATGAACCCGATGACGGCCGTGCGGTACGAGAGCATCTCCCTGGAATCGTCCACACCGCATTCGTTGAAGAAGGCTTTGCGGAATACGTCCCTCAGATGGTGTCGGGCCGCCCAGAATCCCCATCCGACGAAGACGAACAACGCGCCCAGGCACTGCCACTGGACGAGCGGATCTCCCCACCCGCCGCCGGACTGGTGCATGCGGCCGAACTGGAAACCGGTCTTGCGGATCAGCGCGATCTCGGACATCAGCAGGAAGTGGAAGAACCAGATCGAGAAGAGGATCTCCAGCTTCACAAAATACCCGAAGCCGATCGTATACGTATTGATGTGGGTGAGCAGCGGCGGAAAGATCCGGGCGAAGTAGAACAGGCCCTTGTTGGGACTCATGCTGATGCGCGGCCAGGTTGGCTGGAAATACGAAATCATGTTCCATGCGATAATGCCGAAGGCGATCCCGAAGCCGATCCAGAACAGACGTCCCTTGAAGTAGTCCGGCCACTTGTTTCCGCCCGAAGCGTCGTGGACGTCGTCGATGGTTTCCAGGATGGGCGCCAGCAGCGGGTAGTCCAGGCGTTCGTATTCGACCCACTGTCTTCGCAGTATCACAGTTATGCAGGCGCAAACGACGAACCCCGCCAGAATGAGCGTGAGCCACCAGAACAGCGGGAGGTACCAGACGTTCCAGGGTATCGCGGCGCCGCCCGGCAGGCCTTCGTAGAGCAGGGTCGTCTGATTGCCGTCGTTGGTTGGAAACAGATAGTCGGGGAGGTACGGCTGGACATAGTCGATCCAGCCGTTTTCGGGCGTGCTTCGATAGTACGGCACCGCCATCAGGCCGAGCCAGATACCGGTCAGGCCCCTGGCGGGGACCATTGCGGCGACGAGGCCCATCGCAAAGATCGTGAGCATTTCCGAGGGGCCCAGACCGGACGAACCGGGCCTCCTGCGCAGGATCAGGTTGATCGTGAGGACGACAATGAAGACGCCGAAAAAGGAAACGGGCAGGTGGGTGATATTGACCGACGACGTATCCGCCGCGGTGCGGGAATAGGCGACCCAGCCGCTGCTGAGGGCCGATACGAGCACGCCCATCCCCACGGCGCGGAGCGTGACTCCCCGGTCCCGGTGGCCAGCTTGCGATTCAATGGAGGGTTCTTGCGGTTTTGGCAGTGCCATCTGGCGGGATTGTCGTTTGAAGTTGTTTTAAAATTGCCGGTGAGTTCCCGAGCGCGAGCGAAAAAGCGACGGGCAAGGCGGGAAAATCCGCCCATATTTGTCTATACGGGTGGGTTTGACCAACGCCGACCGGCGCTTTTGCAGCCGCGCGAAGACCGCTGGAAATTTTAAGACAGCTTCTTAGATTAAGGAAATGCCGAAGGAAAACGGGCTTGCCTATGGGGTGCATAAAATAAACGGAAGATGGAATTTAGTCAAGGAACGCGCCAATGAAGCGGTGGATGCCCGCCGGGGGTGTCCCGCCCGGCCCGCCAGTGCGTCACGGTGTGCGCACGAGCAAGGAGATCGAAATATAGCCCAATGCTCAACCGTAGGGGCAGGTTTCAAACCTGCCCCTACAAAGACTCGCCCGGCTTGCATCAGGTAAACCAAAGATAGACAAAATGCCCTTTTTTGCTGCGTTTCCCATGGATCTGCGACCGAAAGGTTTACATTCATTCCTGTACCAGGTATATTATCCCTGAATTACGAAATCTCTCAATCGATCCGAAACACCCGTCCCGGGTATGCCGCCTCGAGCGACGGAGCCAATTTATCAGATTTCAATTTTTCTATATATACATTATGAATGTGTCACCTGCACCGGATTTACAACGTTCCGGCGAGACCAACTGGAGGCCCTGAATGAAGCGACTGTTTTCGTTTCCCTTGATTCTTGCTGTGTTATTTGCTGCCTGCGGCGGGAACGGCGGCGGAGGCGCGACAGGTCCGACAGACGGAACCGGAACCGGAGGCGGGGGATCGACTTCACAGGGCAGCCGCAGCGAGCACGCGCGCCAACCCCGGGCCGGCGGCAACTTTCTGGACGTGGCTTCATTTCCGACAGACGCGATCGCTACGGGCGCTTGCCCTGATTGTATACCCGCGGTGACCGATCCCGATTTCGTCAGTGCTGGTGACACCGGAGCGGGATATCTGAGGGACAATGATATTGTCATGGGGATTGTGATAGACGGAGAGGCCAGGGCCTATCCACACAATATTGGTTGGCACCACGAAATCATAAACGACACCGCGGGCGATGAGAGTGTGATCGTGACGCTTTGCCCCCTGACCGGCACGGGAATGGTCTTCAATGGCGTTGCAGCTGATGGCGAACGGATTCACGTTGGCGTGTCCGGCCTGTTGTTCAACAACAACCTGATCATGTACGACCGGCGGGACAGGCAATCGCTTTATCCACAAATGATCTACAAGGCCGTGCTTGGTCCTCGACAGGGCGAGGAACTGGAACTGCTGCCGGTGACCGAGTGCACCTGGGAATACTGGAAGCGGATCCATCCCGATACAAAGGTGATCGACGGTAACGGGACCCGATACAACATTAACCAATACACTCAGTATCCTTACATTAATCCGTCCCAGGGAGGGGATTACCGGACGGCAAACGCGTATATTCTGTTTCCGAACATGGACACAGCGACTTCGGCCCTCTTCGACGCCAAGGATCTGGCAATGGGGGTCCGCTTTGGTGAGATGGTCAAGGCCTATCCCTTCCAGGCCATGCACCGCGAAGACGTTATCAACGACACGATCGTTGAGGGACCCAGGCAACATCCCATCCTGGTGGTCTTCTACCGGGACGCCCAGTTGGCCATTCCCTTTTCGCGCGAGATCAGCGTGAACGGCCAGGCGACCACGCTCACGTTCGAGAAAGTGAATTCGACCCTGAGCGCCTATCCGTTTATGGTAAAAGACAACGAAACCGGCACAACGTGGAACCTCAAGGGAGAGGGTGTGGACGGGACGCACGAGGGCAGGCAGCTGACTCAGTTGCCTTCGCACAACGGTTTCTGGTTCGCCTGGGGCACGTTCTGGCAGAACATTGGGATACACTGATAGTCAGCTTGATCGTTCACATCGATACATAAGGTCTAGACATTATTGTACCGGGAGGCTTGACGAGATGTCCTGTCCGGAAAATGTACGCAAAATCCGGTCCTTCCCTGGGTTCCTGTGCGTTCTTGTCCTTGTCGCAATCGTATGGTGCGCTGCTTCGGCCAGGGCTGACACGCTGTCGCCCGGCGAGGTCGACGCGGTTTACATCCGCACGACGAAGTCTGACGACCCGGATTCCATCAGGGTGGCGATTGGCAAACTGGAAGGCGCCCTGAATGCATATCCCAACCCGGCCCTGCTGCGCGTGCGAATCGGAATGCTCTATCTGAAGGCGAAGGATGCGCAACGCGCAAGGGCACGATTCAGGGACGCGCTGGTCCAGGATTCCACGCTGGTGGCGGCGCGGTACGGTCTGGGGCGGGTCTATCTCGACTTGATGAACAACCCCAGGCGGGCGTTGAAGAACCTTGAACGCGCCGTACGTGCAGATTCCACCTATGTCGACGCCCATCATCTGATGGGTCGGGCGTACCTGATATTGAAGAAGAACGAAGAGGTACTGGCCTCGGCCCGGACAGTGCTCCGCCACGATCCGGACCATGCGCCGTCGTACATGCTGCTTGCTGATTACCATCTGTCGCTGGGGAACCCGCCGGAAGCCATCCGGTATTTTCGGGAGTTCCTTTCGCGCGAACCCGACGATGAGGAGTCGGCGTTCGACTTTGCGATGCACCTTCTGGAAATCGAGCGGTACGAAGAAGTGCTTCAACTGGCGGCGTTGATGGGTCCGGAGCGGGGATTGCCTCTCGAGGCGCAGGTACTTGCCGCCTGGGGGGATCACGAGGAGGCCCTCGGGGCGTTCGAGCGGTATATCTCACTGCTGCCCCCGAAGGCGCGGACGGCCTATTACGACATCTCGAACGTCGGCGCGCCGGATGATGTTCAGGCGTATCAGAACACGCCGCCGGAAGATCGTGAAACGTTTCTGAGGGGCTTCTGGCTCAAGCGCGACCCGTTCCAGACGAGCGGCGGCGCAATGCGGCGCGTGGAACACTACCGTCGCGTCTGGCGGGCAATGACGCTGTACGGTGAAATCGCCTGGCCCTTCGACGCCCGCGGCCGCGTGTTCGTCAGGTACGGGGAACCCGACTGGAAATCCAATTGGAGGCAGATCAACGCGCAGGTTCCCATTAAAGTGCAGCGCGTTCAGGAAAAGCTGGCGTTTCAACTCTACGGACGGCGCGGAATGGACATGAACTTCATCGGCCCGGTTTATCCCATCCGGTCGGACCGTACGGTCGAAAAAGCGCTTTCCCAGACGGAGTGGCGGACCAACAGCAAGCCGCTTGGCGGTCCTGAGGAAATCGACGTGGGGATGACGCATTACAAGCCGGTCACCACGAGCATGGACTATTCGAAGGTGGGATGGGAGGTCTGGATATACGCGGATATCGAGAGCGGGCTGGAGGTGGTGTTTACGGATGAGTTGTACAGCGGCATCTACGATTTCGCTCCGGAGCCCACACCGGACGGGTACGATCTGGGCGAGCTCGCCATGCAGCGTCAGGGCCCAATGCGCCGGCTGATGACGCGGTTGCCCAACCTGGCGCCCGGCGCCCGGGTGGCGCGAATTTCCAAGGACCTGCCCGAAAGATACAATTTATCCCATCTGGATCCCATGGAATTCTATTACGAAGCGCTCACGTTCCGTGGCCGAAACGGTGAAGCGGATCTTCAGCTGAATCTGGGACTGCCGCTTGACAACGTCCTCGTGGCCGGAGACCGTGACACAACGGTGACTCTGGACCGGCGCATTGCGCTGATCGAAAACCGGACCGAGGAGGTGCGGAAGACACGGGACCGGCTGGACCTGCGGATATCGCCGTCCCGAAGGGGGGCGGGGCTGCTGGCCGTGGACCGGGTCGACCTGACCGCACCGCCCGGCGCCTACAGACTGGCGTTGCAGATGTCCAGGCTGAATACGAACCGGCTTCAGGCTTATCACCAGGAGGTCGAGGTTCCCGACTACGACAGCGGGCAGTTGATCCTGAGCGATCTCCAGGTGGCGTACCGCGTCGTCGAGGCGGGGCCGGTCTCCGATCCGAAGTCGGTCCGGGGCCGATGGCAGATCGACGCGGCGCCGTCCCGGGCCTTTCGATCGGGGGAACCGGTTTACGTCTATTTCGAGATATACAATCTGACTCGAGATTCTTTCGGTAACACCAGATATGAGGTTGGGTACGAAGTGCGACGCGGGCGGAAGAAGCTGAAAACGCTGGCCCGGAAGGGATCAGGAGAGATGATTTCGGTCAGCTACAGGCAGGTGGGCGCTTCGCCCGACGAGTCTGACTATGTCGAGTTGGACCTGCGCAAAGGCAGACCGGGGCGCTATCGGGTGAAGATGACGGTGAAGGATCTCGTGACCGGTCGGCAGACGGTTCGGGAAGGTCGTTTTCAGATCCTTGAGAAATAGCAGTCCGTTGAGAGAGTCGCTCTGCAGGCGAGGTCGAAGACAAGGCGCGCGACCGAGTCCCATCCTTCAAATCGGCGAGGGCGCGCAACGCGGTATTTCGACCGCAAGGGCCGGCCGTAGCCCGGATGGGCTTTTTCATCGGGCTGCCAGGGCCGGAGGCTTCCGGTCGCAGCGTCCCTCTGTCTATTGGGGATGAACAGGTTTCACGGGTCGTTAATACTCCCTCCTGATTCCGCCCGCGGCCGATGTTCGAAGCGTCTTCGTGTGCTGTGCGAAAAAAAGTTTCCTCCACAACCGGCCGATAAAAAAAACTTGACAAATGCATTTGCGCCAACTAAATTTTATGGAATCATTAAAAAAACAGGGGAAGTGTGCCAGAATTAAATCATCAGGTGTCATCGGTTCTTCATATGTATTATTTACACTACAGGCCAGTTTTGGCGAACGGCGGGGCGTAATCGCATGATGTTTTTATGTTCAGGATTGTGCCCCTTTTTGTTAATGTGGAGCCCGGGAAGAAAGGAGGCCGTGTATCGAGAAGAGAGGAGTCTGCTTCGCAAATTCCGTTCGTGGGACGAAGTGATGGGCGGAGGGGAGTTTCCGCATCATTCACTCTCATATGGGGAGGTGAGTAGATGAAAGTTGTGCGTATTGCTCTTCTGGCTGTTTTTGCGCTGGCCGCAGTGGGTCTTTCGAACAGCGCAGAGGCCCAGGAAGGCAGATGGGCGGTTGGCGGGATCGCCGATTACAATATCCCGATGCATCGGCTCGGGGAGCGCTGGGACGCCACTGGCAAATACGGAGCCACGTTAAGCTATGTCGCCAGCCAGCGTACCGTTATTGAAGTCGAGTACAATTACTCGAAGTTCACCAACGGGAAACCGGCATCCGATCTCTGGGAATACCCGATCGACCAGCAGGAATACCCGCACCCGAACGGCCGGTCCGAAATCACGTGGAACAACCTCATCGTGAACGGCCTGCTTTTCGTCGGCGAAGAGAACGCCACCCACGGGTTCAAGGCCAGAGATTACCGGTATTATCTCCTGGTTGGAGGCGGTCTTTATCGCTATTACGCGATCAACAGCAACCTGGTTTATTCACGCCAGACGAACGACCCCATTGATCTGGACTTTGTCATGGAAGACCAGGTTGATCAGCGATACACCATCGGCGCCAACGCCGGCGTCGGTGTCGAGGGTTTCGTCACCCAGAACCTGGCCGTCGACCTGCGCGCGCGCTACAACTTCGTTGTGGGCGAATTGCGCAATATGCTCTTCTACGGGCTGGAGAAGGTGCGCCCCATGCATTTGGTCGACGTCGGCGTGCAAATGAAGTTTTACTTCTGGCGTTAATTCAACGCAGCCGGGGTAACAACCCAACGAAGGAGGTTTCACAATGAAGCGTAAGCTTCTGTTTTTCGGAATCGCAGTCGCGGTCGCTGCCGTCAGTCTCGTCGCCGGCGACCTGCAGGCCGGCGTCACAGGCAAGATCAACGGCGTGGTCCGCGATCAGGCCGGGGAAGTCCTGCCCGGCGCGAACGTCGTGATCAAGGAACTCAATCTGGGTTCCACGGCCGATGCCGACGGGTATTACGTCATCATCAACATCTCGCCCGGTGTCTATACCCTTTCAGCGTCTCTTATCGGATACGAAACCGTATCTCAGACGGGCGTGGAGGTGAGTACAGACCACACGACCACCATTAATTACAACCTTAAAGAAACCGCCCTCGAACTGGGCGAGTTGGTGGTAACGGCCGGCCGACCCCTCGTGGAGCCGGACAAAACCACCAGCAAGTATACCGTTACGCTCGAAGAGACTGAGCGTAATCTCGCGGCGGCCCGCCGTACGTCCGAGCTGTTGCAGTTGCAGCCGGGCGTTGCGGTAGACGGGTCCAACCGGATTCGCGGCGGATACGTAGACCGTGTCTGGTACGGCAACGACGTGGCCTATGTTGTGGACGGCGTACGGATGAACCACAACGACGGTCGCGGCCGGGGCGGCAACTACCGCACAGTGAACCGTGGCGCCATCCAGGAATTGTCCGTGCTTACGGGCGTAACCCCCGCCGAATACGGCAATGCGCAGGGCGGCGTGGTTCAGATCATTACCAAGGAAGGCGGCGGCGAGGTAAATGGTTGGGGCGAGTTCCGCTACGAGCCCGCCGGCAAGAAGCACTGGGGCGAGAACGTCTACGACTCCCCGCAGCACCAGGACAAGGTGATGTGGGACAACCCCGTCTGGGCCAACGAAAAATATCCGGATCTCTCCGGAAAGATAAACCATCCCATTTTCGAGGACCTCGCCGGCGAGCTGATTCACGTCAGGACGAATTATACGGAATGGGTGGGCTACGGCGTTGAAGGCAATCTGTCCGGTCCGATCGGAGAGAGAGCGTCGTTCGTGGCCACGGCCAAGCACGGCAGGTACGCGGCAGTCACGCCGCGGGCCGAGCGCGTCGGTTTCTACGATGACCGCGGCCGTTTCCAGGACGATCCGGGCAACATCAACGTTTCCGGAAGTATTACGATCAAGCCCACCGCCAATCTCAAGTTTAAAGTCGGTGGAATGTATCTGGGATGGGACTGGTATTCGAACGGCAATCCTGACCTCTTCGGCGGACGCCATGGCAGCGGCGGCGGCGCGATGAGGCGCGGCACGGGGCGCGACCTGTTCCTGCCCGAGAAGTGGTCGGCGGCCGGCCTGCATGAGCTCAGCGAAGAACTGCAATACGCTGTGCTTACGCACACACTGTCCCCTCGCACGTTCTACGAAGTCAGGATTTCGCACTCCCGGTCCAGAATGGACACGGTCAGCGGGACCCACGACGTAACCGGAGAAATTTTCCGGGACCAGGCAGGGTGGTTCAGCATCGGACGGCAGGCCGCCCGATATGGGCAGCACGACCGCCAGCGCATCGGCGCGAAGGTCGATCTGTCGTCGCAGATCACCAAAGGAAACTTCATGAAGGCCGGGGTCGAGTACCAGACCAGCGCCCTCACGATGATTCTCAGGTACGACTCCACACCGGCCGCCCGTAACATGCGGATAATCGCCAACGAAGGCCAGATGGGCGAGAAGGTGAAGCCCTTCTTCCTGAACGCCTACGTCCAGGATAAAATGGAGTTCCAGGGGATGATCGTGAACCTGGGCGTCCGCCTGGATACGTTCAACCCGAACTCCCGCCAGTTGACCTTCGGCGCGTACCGCGGAAGTTCCATGTTCCGCTATTATACCCGCGCGCGCGATTGGGCGTACCAGGAAGGCTCCCTGTGGGTCACGGATGCGCCCTGGCACGTGAAGTTCAGCCCCCGGATCGGCGTCTCGCATCCGATCACGGAGCGATCGCAGATGCGGTTCTCCACGGGCGTGTTCCTGCAGTGGGCGGATCTCTGGTATTACTTCGGTGAGGACTACTGGACCTCCGGCGACGCCGGCGACCGTGACGTGAACGAGAACGGCCGGATCGACGCCACGGAGCGGTTGAACAACTTCCGCACCACCTACTCAGGCCAGAACGGGCTGCACCTCCTGCAACCCGCCAAGACAACGGCCTTCGAGGTGGGCGCCGACTGGAACTTCGTGAGCGACTACACGGCCACGTTGACCGCGTATTACAAGAGTGAGGTTGACCACTACACGTCGTATCCCAACGAGACGTGGGTCGGGCCGAGGGACTTCTGGATTCCTTATTCGAGGACCCTGGACAATGGCGCTTACGGCGATACCCGCGGCGTCGAAATGTCCATCCGCAAGTCCTTTTCGCACAACTTCTCCTTCAACGTTTCGTACAATTACCAGTGGTCGCAGATCACCACGGGCAAGCTGGGTAACGTGATCCGGAACGTGTACCTGGACTCGGCTACGACTGTACATCTGGCCACCACCAACGCCTTTACCGACCGCGGTATCACCGTCCCGAATTTCTGGATTTACTGGGACGCGCTTCCGGACGGCAGCGAGGCGCCTCGCCGGCTGACCGGCGACGACCTGGTCAAGTTCGCGCAGCAGGGCCAGAGCTACCACGATGGATCGCGGGCCAAAGGCGGTCAGTTGGGGACAGGCGTGTGGGACGGCCTCCGGCCGGTCGACAACCCCGCCCTGGGGAACTGCGGTCCGAACTGCTCGGTCAAGATCAACACGGGCAGCTACACCACATTGTTCTTCCGCCCCAAGAGCGGCGACCGACGTAACTTCGGAAGCTTCTCGCTTCTGGCGTCGTTCCCGGATGATTTCGAATTCGGTCACGCCTTTGTCGGGACCCTGCTCAAGAATTTCCGGCTGAACGTTACCTCCCGCATCCAGACGGGCGGCATCTTCAACTACGCCCCGCCAGAAGGCGGAAACCGGTACTACCGCGACCTCGCACTGGATTCGCGGACCGACCTGGCCATCGAGAAAACCTTTAACGTGACCGGTCGGGTGCAGCCCACACTCTTCGCCGACATCCGGAACGTCTTCAACCAGAAGGACCGGACCAGCCCGTCGAACAGGAACCTCTGGACGTATATCGGACTGGACGGACCCACACCGGACGACAAGAATTACTTGAATTACGGCGACAGCCGGGATCGTACTTACGCGCATTCGCCGCGTCTCGCCCAGTTCGGGCTGCGCGTTAACTGGTAAGGTAGTGGTGCTCCGGAAGCGGCGGCTTCGCTCGCTTCCGGAGCGTCTGCTCCGTAATGCTTTCGAATGGAGGCAGAGAAGGATATGAAACGATTGAATTTCATCACCAAGGGGTTGGTTGGCATCAGCTGCCTTGCGCTGGCTGCGGTTGTATTTCAGCCGGTTCCGGCCGATGCGCAGGCCACTCCCGACAACATATCCAGCAGGTATAACCTGCGGTCGCTGATATCCAACAGTTACAACAACATCGGCGGTATGGGCGGCAACCAGGAGTGGGGGCGCGGCTACAGGCGCAACGCCTATCCCTGGAACGGCAACGGCCCGGGTTCGTTCGGCGCCGTGCTCTCCCAGTTCACGTCCAACCAGAAGTCGCAGATGTACAACGACTACAAGGTCTCGGGTGGCGAGGGCATCTGGATCCTGAACGCCGACCGCGGCACGGTCACGGTGACGGGACCCCGAGAGAACCTGCAGATCGTGGAACACAACCAGGCCTTCCCATACGATCCGGTGGGCAATCCCGAGGAGAACTGGGGGCAGCCCAATCCGTTGGAGCAGCTTGCCGAGATGCCGAACAGTGCGATTTCTCCTGGCGAACAGGGTGCCGGAGGCGCCTTGGCCAATTACTGGCCGGGAGTGACGGCCGACGACGATGGCAGTCTCTACGGCGCCAACTGGGACCCTATATCGACTCCGCCGGCCCACATCGCCAACTTCAATCTCGGCGCACACAACCTGGTGGACGTAACCATCCCGGAAGAGACCATCATCGCCCAGTGGATCGACAAACAGAACGGGTTGCGGATGCAGCGGCGCGTTTACAGTTGGTCCAACCCGGACTTCGATGACTTCTACATCGTGGACCTTACCTTCACCAACATCGGCGACTTCGATGGCGACGGCGTGGGTGAAGCGCCGGGTCCAATCAACAACCTCTACATCGCGTTCAAGAACGTGGCTGCGATGACGGCCATGGGCATTCTCGAGGAGTTCGGTTGGAACTTCTACGCGTCAAATGCCCGCGGCATGGATGACACGATGTGGTATACGGAGTCCGACGGCTATCCGAACGCATTCTCGGCGAACGGCGCGTTCGTGGGCGAGGACATGCGCGCGGTCATCCGCAGGGACTCCGACAACCCGTTCTCCTCGCACGACGATACCGGCGATCCGTTCTTCAAAGCGATCGTGCCTTCCAACTACAATATTCTTCAGACGGAAGGACAGCCGAGAGCGCCGAGCACTTACTTTATGGCGCCGCTTGCCTATGCCGACGACGCGGGTAAGTTCTCGTTCAACGAAGCCGACCGCGGGAAATACGTGCAACCCGGCGAAGACATGCAGCCCCGTTCGTTCCAGTGGTGGCATGCGCGTTCAACCGGCGACTTCGACGACCCCACGTATACCACGCACGACGCCGCGCAGTTGGCCGGCGTGATTACGGCCACGGGCTATCAGGCCAATCCCGATGAGGGCGACATTGCCAGCCGCAAGGTATTCCACGACATGACGGTCTACGGGCCGTACAGCGTGGGCGCGGGTGAGTCTGTCAAGCTCGTGTTTTCCTGGGGAGCGGGCCACCCGTCGCTTCTGGAGCCGATTCCCGCCAATGAGCAGGACATCGGACTCATCAAGTGGGACCGGGGACCTGAGACGCCTGAGGCCAAGATTCAGAAGGTAAAGACCGCCGGCGAGAAGGCCGCCCTGGAGAATCTGAAGTTGGCCCACTGGGTGTATGACAACAACTACCAGGTGCCGGCCTCGCCCACCGAGGCTTATATTTCGGCGGACAATCTCACGTCTTCCACCAAAGCCAAGCAGTTGATCCGGTGGGGCAGAGAGTCCGAGTCCGCGGTCAACCCGTACACGGGCGAACAGGATGTACTCGGCGTCCGCCTGTACAAATCCGAGTGGTTCTCTTGGGGCCCGTGGGAGCTCTACGGGATCATCGAGAACGGTTCGAGCGGGTCTTCGGTCAGTCCGGCTGGATTGCCCCGGGGCGAATGGGGTATCAACGCCGACGGCGTCTATGAATACGAAGACCTGGAGACCACGGCCGGCTTTTCCTACTTCTACTCCGCCCGCCCGTATGCCAGAGGCGTGGATTCCTACACGTGGAACAGCGGGATGACCATCGACGACATCCCCAGCGAACGCGTGCAGAACAACATCCGAAGAGGATATGAGAGCGGCTGGGGTCCGTCGACCGCCAGAACGTATGACGGCGACAATCGCAAGCCGTTCCAGGCCTTGTTGTCCGGCCTCCCGGAAGAGGTGCTCATCGTGCCGAATCCGTATTACGTGGACGGTGTACACCAGTATCCCAACTCCCGCAACCTTCGCATCGTGGGCCTGACTTCGGACGCGATCATTCACATTTACTCGGCCTCCGGCGACCGCGTGGAAACTACGGACCGGACCCCGCTTACCAAGGGTGAGACCGAGTTTCGTCAGATCACGTTCAATATCGCCGGCGAGGTGCAGACCGGTTTGTACTATTTCGTCGTCGTATCCGGCGGAGAGACCCGAAAAGGCAGCTTCGTGCTGATCAAGTAGCGGGCTCAAACAAGGAGGAAATGACGTGAAAAGAAGCATGCTAATCATTGCGTCGGTCTTGGCCCTGCTGCTTGCCGCTTCACCGGCTTTGGCCGTGAAGTGGGGCGGGGTGACCGGTGAGTATGGTGTCAAGAAAGTCAATATCTCCGGGATGCAGTTCCTGAAGATCGGCCAGGGCGCCCGCGCCGTGGCGATGGGCGACGCGTTTACCGCGGTAGCGGACGATATCAACGCGATCTTCTGGAACGGCTCCGGGTTGGTACACGTGGAGCGCGTGGCCTATCAGTTGAACTGGACGAGATTCCTTCTCGACACGCAGCTTTACTCGGCTGCAGCCGTGTGGAACACGCGTTCGGCCAGGGGCGAGGTGCTGGGCATTTCAGTCGTGTCCCACAACCCGAAGCCCTCCAAGGAGACCACGATCTATCAGCCCAACGGAACCGGGCAGGACGTGGTTGTACATAATATCTCCGTCGGTCTGCTGTATGCGATCAAGTTCACCGACAAGTTCTCGTTCAGCGCCAAGGCGAACTACGTCCAGGAAAAACTCTACACGGTAAAGACCACCGGCTTTACGGTGGACGTGGGCAGTTTCTTCTACACGGGCTTTCGCAGCCTTCGCATCGCGATGGCGTTCAGGAACTTCGGTCCGGACCGCAAGTCGGGCGACCGCGCGTACCTGTTGCCGCTCGTCTACAATATCGGCGTCGCGGCGGAAGTTTACGGTGAAAAGGGCGATCCGTCCTACCTCACCGCCTCCGTGGAAAGCGCGTTCTTCGTAGACTTCGAGCAACGCTGGCACTTCGGCGCCGAGTTGTGGCTGCAGAACGCGTTGGCATTGCGCGCAGGCTGGAAGTGGAATTACGACCTTGAGAGCATTGCCGTCGGCGCAGGGCTGAAGCAGACCTTCGGGGGTCGCACGATCACGGCTGACGTGGCGGTGTCGCTCCTGCAGAAGAACGACGGCGTCGTTATGTTCGATCCGCCGATCCGCGTTTCTGTCGGCGGCACGTTCTAACGGCGGCCAGTCAAAGCGTTGGATCCGAATCAAATCTGATATAGTCCGGCGCTTTGTCGGCGTATGAACCGACGGGCGGCGACCGGGACTCTGAGCCTGGACGCCGCCCGTTCTTTATTGATATTGCTTGATGCTATGGAGAACCAACCCAACAGCCATCTATACCCTGACACCTCATCTATGCAATCTCATAGCTTCTCGTTAACTCCCGGAAATGCTTCCTGACGTTGTAGGGGCGCCCCTTGTGGTTGCCCGGCCCACGGGGGTATTTGAAAACGCAGACATGGCGAAACGTAAATCCCGGAAGCGTCAGGCGCCCACGATTACGGCCTCCGGCGCGGACGTAAAGCACACGTGGGCTTGGCCCGTTCTGGTGGGCGTCACGGCGTTTGTGGTTTATGCCAACGCGCTGGTAAACGGGTTGGTTTACGACGACCAGTTTCTGATCGTTCGAAGCTGGATCGTGGAGCGGCTGGATTTTCGAAGCGTTTTCACAACCCACTACTGGGCGGGCTATCCTGGAAACGATACAGGTCAATACCGGCCCCTAACGGTGCTTACGTTTCTGCTGGACGCGTTGGGAGGCATTCGTCCGTTTCGATTTCATCTAACCAACGTGCTGCTTCACGTGTGTTGCAGCCTGCTGGCGTGGATGCTGTGCAGGCGTACGGGCATGAGTCGTTTTGCGGCGGTTTTTGCGGGCTTGCTGTTTGCGGTGCATCCGATCCATTCGGAAGTGGCGGCGGGTGTGACCTTTGGCCGGTCCGACCTGCTCGCCGGCGCATTTCTGCTGACTGGAATGCTGTTTTACACGCAACGTTCGCGTCCCCGAGCGGCCTATGTGCTCGCGCTTATTGCTTTCTTCTGTGGATTACTCAGCAAGGAGAGCGCGCTTGCATTGGTGGGCCTGGTCGTCGTATATGACCTCGCGGCGGGGATGACGGATCCAGGAAACCGGATTTTATCCGTCAAGGGTGATGGACGGAAAGGGCGGCGAGGACCGTCGACAGTGCGTCTGGCCTGGTCGGCGGGCGAACTTGAGGGGAGGGATTTTCTCCGATGCATTCTGGATGTCTGCCGGGCAAGATGGCCGTGGTGGCTGGGCTTTGCTGGCGTATTCGGGATCTGTCTGTTCGTGCGAGACGCCGCAGCAGGACTGGGCTTCGCACCCGGTGGGATGACGGAGCTGGTGAATCCACTCTATGGCACTTCGCTTGAGACGCGTATCCTCACAGCCGGGAGAATCTTCTGGCACTACTTTTCGCTCCTGGTCTTACCGTGGCGGCTTTCCGTGGATTACTCGTACAATGCGATTCCGGTTGCGGCTTCCCTGCTGGAGCCCGGTGTAATCGCGGGCCTGGCACTGGCGGTAGCGGGACTGGGGTTGTGGGTGCGATCGCTGATCAGATGGCCACGGCTGTTTTTTTGTGGAGCGCTTTTTTGGGTGCCCTATATGGGCGTGTCGCAGACCGTGGTACTGCTGAACTCAATGGTTCAGGAGCGGTTTCTGTATATTCCTGCGCTCGGCGTGTTCGCGCTTGCGGGGATTGGCGCAGAGCGGTTGTTCAGGAGGTTCGGGTTCACCCTGGTTGTCGCGATGGGCCTTGTATGCCTGGGGTACGCCGCGCGCACGGTGGTGCGAAACAAAGATTGGAGAGATGATCTCAGCCTGTTTTCCAGTGCTGCCAGCGCATATCCTGAGAGTGCGAAGATGCACCAGGCGGTCGGGCAGGTGCATGCCGAGCGGGGACGGATGGACCAGGCGATTCTTGCTTTTCAACGGGCGCTGTCCATACGGGAAGAAGCCATGACCTATAACAATATGGGCAACGCGTACGGCGTGAAGGGGACTTTTGAACAGGCGCTCGCGGCGTATCGAAAAGCCGTAGACCTGGATCCGCGATATGCGGAAGCGTGGAAGAATCTGGCCGTGACTGCCATGCGGGCCGGCGAACCGGCGGCAGCGGTCGAAGGATTCAGGCAGGCAGCGATTCTGCTGCCGGAGGATAGGGAAGCCCACTTCAATCTCGGCGTTGCTTTGGAGAAGTCGGGCAGGCCGGATGAGGCGGCACAGGCATATCGAAGGTCAGCGGCGTTGGGAGACACGAAAGCGTTTTTTAACCTGGGTACGGTGCTTCAAACCCAGGGCAAGTCAGGGAATGCGGTCACGGCCTACGAAGCATTTCTGAAGCAATGGCGCGGCGATCCGCAGGTTTCATCCGAGGCCCGGCGCCGGATTCGGATGCTGTTGGAATGATGGTGGATTTTATTTCATGGCCAGATTCAGCTTTGATTTTTCTTCCATATTCCTTATTGTATAATGATGACAAATAGGACGAGTTTGTTCTCGTTTCACACCTTGCCCCGAGTCTTCGGGGAGGAGAATTGGGTGCCAAGTCGGGAAAACATCCCATTCAGTTCACGCTCTCTTCGCTTGTTCGCCACCTGCTGTCTGTTCGCCATTTTCGGGCATTCGGTCCCGGCTCAGGCGGCCAACCAGCGGATCTGGACGGCTTCTTATGAAAACGGACAGGCGGCACTGACCGAAGTCTGGACCGCGGATGCAGCGGGAACCGAACGCAAACTGGGCGCCTTCCCGGGGCCGCCGGGACAATTGGGATGGTCCGCGGACGGGCGGCGTCTGTTCTACAAGGACCGCCCGTTGCGAGATTATCGTCTCGCAGGGGTGGGGCAGGCGGCAGTGCCGATGGTGGAGAGCCAGGTGTGGGAGGTGATGATTAACGGCACGGTCGTCCGCCGTCCGGGAGTCGTCGAACTCAGACACCTCGATGTGGCGTGGGTTTCCGCACAGAACGGGGGGCCGGGAAACGGCCCCAGCCGCTCGCTCTCGGGCGTTGAGAAGGCGATGATGACCGTGAAAATGGCCTACGCGGCCCTGCATCAGTGGGAGTTTCGCCAGGCGCGGCGTCTATATCGTAATGCGGCCCAGCAATTCGAATCGCTTGCACGGGACCACCTCCTCTATTCGAAGCCGGCAATGGCTTACGCGAAAATACTGGCCGGAAGGTCGCGCATGGCGGCGTCCCAGGGCGCACGATGGGTCGGCAGGGAGAACCTGTCCGCGATCGGTGAGATGATTCGTGAGTACCGGCAACTGCACAACGGCAGCCCGCCTGCCAACCTGGAGGTTTTAAAGGCTTCGGCGCGAGCCGGCGGGCTGGACGACTCGGAAGAGCGGATCCTTGTACAAGTGTTCAGGTCACCAATGGATCGGAGGAAACGCACAATCAGCTATTTCTATCGATCCGGCGCCGTCGACGGCGAAGCAATGGTGATCAGTCCGTATCACCGCGGTCGGCTGTTGGAACTGGTCCGTCGCGGGGACCGATTCGAGGTGGTGGACAGGACGGCGGGAACGGCACAGGTCGATTCGCTGCTGGACGTCGGCAGACGGGCGCTGGAATCGGATCCGAAGGCGTCTGTGCCGGTGCTGCAGGTGGTCACGCTGATGGCGCCGAAATCCGCGCGCGGGCATTCTCAGTTGGGTTACGCCTATCTGAAGTCCAGGAATCCGGATGCCGCGTTGCGTTCGTTCGAACGCGCCGTACGGTTCGACCACAGGTTGGCCGAGGCGTATAACGGGCTGGGGCAGGTGTTTGAAACACGGCCCAAGGCCCGATACGACGCGATCCGCTACTATACGAAGGCGCTGCAGTACGACCGTGACTATCTGGAAGCGCGTTTCAACATGGCCAGGCTTCGGCGCAGCCTGCGGGAGCATGACGCGAGATATGACATTGAGAAAGTGATCGACATCGATCCAACGTTTGCGCCCGCCTATCTGCTGCTGGGTGAATGGTACGAGGTCCACGAGGAGGATTTCGAACGGGCGGCGCTCCTCTACGCCCGATACATGACGCTGAAGCCTGAAGACCCCGAAGGGCGAAAGCGCCTTGCCGCGGTCTATTTGCGGTCCCGGAATTACGAGCGTATCGTGGAGCTCCTTACGGATTACGTCCTCGAACATCCGGATGAAACGGGCGTTCTCGCCGTGTTGGCTCAGGCGTGCGTGCAGTTGGGACGGTTGGAGTGGGCGGATCGTTATTTCAAAGAGTTCCTGCAGGCGGCGACGGACGAGGAGCAGGCGCTTTATCGCGATCCGATCCTGCTGATGTCCCCCGAGGAACGCAAGGCCTACGAGCAGGCCGATGGACGGGGTCGCGTCGACCTGGTAAAGCGGTTCTGGACGGCGCACGACCCCGACCTGACAACGGCCATCAACGAGCGGCTGCTGGAACATTACCGGCGTGTCTGGTACGCGCTCGGCGCATATTCAACGGGCAAACAGCCGTGGGACCGCCGGGGCGAGGTGTATATCCGGTTCGGGGAACCCGACTACCGGTCAACCTCCGATATGAAGAATTACAACCAGAGCCTGAAAGTGCAGCGGGTCCGGGAACGCATCGCCCGGCAGATGTACGGGCAGGCTGCCCTTCAGATGACTTTCATGGGCGGACCCGTGTACGCCGTGCGCAGCCTGAAGTCCAATCTCAGCGGTGGCGCAAACCTGGGCGACGGGTTCGCCGCCGACCGGCAGGGCGTGGATCTCAGCATCACCTCCCGCAATACCGAGGCCACCCGGGTCGTAGCCGGGAGCCAGGCCCAGCGCACGGGGATCACCTTTGAATCGGGGATTACGGCGGACAATGAGGTTTCGGATGCCTCCCTGGAGTTACTCCGGTTTGAGAATGTCCAGATGAACCAGGGTGCTCTGGCGCTCGGTGACTCCCCAAACGATTTCGCATTCAAGGCTGTATCCTCTCAGGACGACGCCTCGATGGTCCCTTGGGAAGTCTGGGTCTATACCGATGTGAACGGGGGCATCGAGATTACGTTTACGGACGAGCACATGCGCGGCGAGTTCGAATATGCGCCCCCGCCGATGGACGTTCGGATACCGATGCAGCAGTTGGCGCGGTTTAACCAGTTCAATCCGCGGTCCGTAGCCCAACAGGCGGCGCTGGTAACTCCGGACTACTACAAGCCGCCTGAGAACAAACTGCCGCTGGAGTTCTATTACGATCTGGCCAACTTCCGGGAGGACAAACGGGGTACCGGATCCTTCCTCGAGGTCTATTTCGGAGCGCCGTACAAACTGGGCAAGTATTCGGGGGACGACGACGAAACCGAGATGTTTCTGGAGCGTTCCGTGGCATTGAACAACCCTCGCACCGGTGCGGTGTACCGCAGGCAGGGTAACCTGGTATTTCGTGGAGGGGGCGACCTGACAGGCACGCGCGGCGGCTTTGTTCCCGATCTGGTGGGTCTGGACGTTCCCCCCGGCACATACAGGATGGAGGTGCAGGTCAAGGACAGGTTGTCCGGTAGGCAGGGACGGTACCGCCAGGAGGTCGTGATTGACAACTACGACCGGGAATTCCTGCAGCTGAGCGAGCTGCAGTTGGCATTCTCGGTCGTCGAGTCGGATGAAACGGGGAAGTTCAGGAAGGGCGGTCTGCGCGTCATACCCATTCCTACGCGTACATTCGGCAGGGACCAGGGTGTATTCGTCTACTACGAGATTTACCACCTGAAGAAAGACGAATTCGGGCAGAGCCGGTACAAGGTCGAATATTCAATTCGACCCAAAGGCGTCCAGGGGCGCAAGGCCAGGGGGGTCATTTCGCAGTTGGTGCGTGTGCTGACCGGCAAAAAACAGGAACTCGCAGTGGGATACGAACAGATTGGAAACTCGGAGTCAGAAGAGGTGTACATGGAACTGGATCTGAAATCCACAAAGCCCGGACAGTATATTCTGGAAATCGACGTGATCGACCTGAACAGCGGACTGACATCGAACAGAGAGACCGGGTTCTACGTTCAATGAGCGCAAGGCGAGGAGAGAGAGAATAGGAGTGAGGGGAGAGAGAAGATCAAAGGCGAAAAGCAGTGGTCAGAATAGTCTAAGACGAAAAGGGGGGCGCCCACAAGGGACGCCCCTACATTTTCAATTAGACTTCCTGCTACATAGCGAATTGTTCGCCCCTTACCTTGTAGGGGCGTCCCTTGTGGGCGCCCGTCCAAAGTGGAGGCATCCGTGAACACCCGCACAGCGCCTTTTGATCTCCAGGAAATGGTCGAAAGGTTTGCCGGCTATGACCGGTCACACAATCGTGGCAGAGGACAAGCGGACGAACCGGACTCCGGGAGCCTGGGATGGGGAGAGAGCGGGTTTCTGGATGCGTACGTCAAAATCTATGAATCTACCGGGGACGAGAGGTGGCTGGGAAAGGTCGTAGACCATTTCGACCGGATGATCGCCACAGGGCAGGACCACTTTGCCGACGGGCATGCGACCTGGGTTACCCCGACGTATTCGGTGGCGCTGGTGAGAACGGGACCGATGCACAACCGTGGAACGGCTCGGATCACACCACAGGAGGACCGGGTGTGGGTTATCCGCGGGGGTGACATGGCGAAGGATTGCATTCGCGTCGTGGAGGTCCTCCCCGGGCGAAGGTACGCCGTCCAGGAATATGGGACACGGAAGGTATTGGCGGACGGCCGGTTTCGGCCCGGCGCAACGCTGAAGGGTTTTGCGCCGTTCAAGATCACCATCGATGGCACCGCGCGCGCCGGTGACCGGTTCTGGGTGCATGTATTTGCGGGCGAGCCGCTGGAGTATATCGTTCACCAGGGAATGTTCCTGCATCCCGTGAGCCGCTTTGTCGAGCACGTCCTGAAAAGTGCGCAGCTGAAGGCCGGCTTCGGAACCAGCGCACGGACGTTTCTTCGCCTTATCGGAAGACAGATCGCCGAAAAGCACGAGCGTGACTGGGTGGATGCATCCCCGTCCTCGGGCGGATATCGGTTTTCCCCGTGGATGACGGAACGGTTTCCGAACCGGATCATGCCGCACAATCAGTATCTCGCGCTGGGTCGTGCTTACCTGTCGCTGCAGAGCGTATCGCGGAAAAGCCTGTTTGCCGATCGGGCGCAACGCATGGCGAAGAATTTCAAGCGGCATTTGTGGAAAACAGGTCGTGCGTATACCTGGTACTATTGGGACTGGATCGAAGGCGGCGTTCACGGACACAGCGCCATTGAAGATATCAGCCACGGGCGAATCGATGTCGGATTTGCGGTCGATGCCTGCCGGCGCGGCGTCGTATTCAACAACGCCGATATGAAGCGATTCGCGCATACCCTGTTGGACCAGATGTGGAACGGGTCGGTGGATGATCCCGTGATCGGCGGACGCGTGGACAGTATGGACGGAGATAGTACGCCGTGTGCGGACTGGATCGATCTGTGCCAGTGGAATCCGCGGGTCTGGGATGTCATGTGGGCGGTTTTCTGCAAAGCCGGACAACCCGTAGAGATGATCCCGTCCATTCTTCAGGGATGGAGGAGGCTGGGGGAAGGCGGTGACAGGTAAGACGCTGGACGGGAGTAGGAGTGGATGACTGACGGAAAAAGGAGACCTGATATGGTGAGAGTGTTGTCGATTTTAATCTGGGTACATTTGCTTGCAGGCGGATGGACAGGCGACGTCGAAGCGCAGCAGAAGCCGGTTTATTTCGTCACCGCGGGGTTTGCCGCGTCTGCATCCAGTTCGCTGTCGGACTTCTGGTATCCGGGCATCGGCCTGGGAGTCGGAGCGGAATATTTCCTCAACCCCAGCATAGCGCTTCAGGGGAATATCAATTATGTCCGTTTCGGATTCGATGAGGGGAAATTCAAGGCGGAAAACGACGCGCTCGGTGTTGTGACGAGCACCAGCGGCGGAGACAAGCATCTGTTCAGCGCGTATGCCAGTCTGAAATACACGAAGGCGATCGATTCCGACGATCTGGACGTAAGGGCGGTTCCGTATGCGGTTGGCGGCGTGGGCATACTGTCTTATTCCGAAACCGATACGGAAGTGGTTGAGATTGGCAACCAGATCTTTCACGTTGACGGCCAATCCGGCACCGGGTTCGCGGTGAATGCGGGCGCCGGAATCGACATCCGGCTGACGGACCGGGTCCACCTCTTTGCCGAAGCCCGGTTCGAGGCCGGATTTACGTCAGGAGAGCGTGGCAGCACCCAGCTTTTCCCCGCTCGAGTGGGGTTGTCCTTCGAGTAGCGCCAGATGCGTTGAGTCAGCGCGCTTGGAATACGTTCTCCGCAATGTGGTTTTGGGCCTCTTGTGGCAATTGATCTCACCCACGGATTCTTCGTATTCTTGTAGTTTCGTATTCTCGCAGGTTATTTTCTAAGCAGCTTCAAAGGCGTGGAGTACGATTTGAAACGGCCTGAGGGACGTAAAACAACCGGATGGCCCCTGGACGTGTCGGCCCTGCTGGCGTTGCTGGCGGGGCTGCTGATTTTCTTCCAGTATGTGACGCTGGATAAGTTCGGCGTTCTTCGACCGGGCCTGAGGTATCACAGTCTTCAGGGCTTTCTATCGGTTATATCGCGGTTCGTGGATTTCAGCACCGCCGATGCACTGCTGCTCATATTTATATTCCTTGTTGGAATGCTCCTGATCGGCATGGAGTGGCGCGGACGGCGACTCTCGGTATTTTTCGAGCACATCTTCGCGAGTGAAAGGCGGACTGTCGTGTTCCTTGTTTCGGGGAGCCTGATTCTGGTTCGCTTTTATTTTGCCGAGGGGGAATTCGCGCATGGCGCCGACACGTACCTGCACGTGACATACGCCTGGCTGGCGGCAACGTCAATGCTGCAGGGTGAGGTCCCGATCTGGACGCACTACTTTTGCAATGGCGCGCCCTACCTGCAGTTTTACGGCTTCCTGTTCTACTACCTGGTCGGGCTGGTGAATCTGGTGCTTCAGGCGCCGTTCTCGTCAATCAAATTCGTGCTGGGCGCCGCCCATGCGGTATCCGGGTTGGGTGCGTATCTTTTCGTCCGGCGGTTGACGGGGTCGCGACAGGCCGGGGTCGCGGCGGGGCTCGCGTACGTATTGAGTTTCTGGCATACGCAGCAGGTCCTCATTATGGGCAGGTTGCCGCTCTCGCTGTTCTACGCCCTGCTTCCGTTGCCGTTTTACTACTGGGAGGGGCTTCGGAACAATCCGAATCGGCTGGCCCAGGCGATTGGCGGCGGTATCGCGCTGGGTTGTCTGCACGTTACGCATCCCGGTTACGGATTTTGGGCAACGTTATTTCTCTTGTTATATGCGTTAGTCAGGTGCCGGATGACCAGAAGCGGAGACACGCCTTTTTCAATCCGGTACGGATTGCTGCTTTTCGGCGGTGGCGCGCTGCTGGGCGCTTATTTGACCGTTCCGATGTATCTGGAACGGGGACTGACGGGGCTTCACGCCGGGTTCTACATGTCCGATTTTCCGATGCCCACCTGGCGGCATCTGCTGCTCTGGTCCAACTACCGGTTCCGGCTCTTTCAGGCGCAGGACCACTGGTACGGCGGCTATCTCGGGGTGAGTCTGGTCGCGATTGCCCTGTGGGGACTGGTACGGATCGTTCGAAGCGGCAGGGCTGAAGTGCGTGCCTGGGGTTTTCCGATCGGCTTCTGCCTGATCGGTTCGCTGCTGCTGGTATTCGGTTACCGTTGGCCGGTCCTGAAGTCCCTTGGGGTGGTGCAGGCGATGAACGCCTCCCGCTATCTGCTGTTTGTGGTGTTCTTTGTCGCCGTGCTGGTGGGTTTGTTTGCGGCCGTGCGCGCTGCCGATCGGAAGCGCCCCGTCGGGGTCTTCGTGGCGATTCTCGTGGTGGTCCTGGCGGATTTGGGGCCAACCACCTTCCAGCAGCCGTACCGTTCTCCCGGTGTGGCGTCGAAAATCGGGCCGCGCGCCTTGCAGGACCTGCGGCGTGACCCGAACGCCTGGCCTGTTGCGAAGCCGCTGCCGTTGCAGCATCATCCCGTTTACAGACGGTTCCGGGAGGAACTTGCAGCTCACATGGACGGACAGCTTCCCGGCTATCGGGTGTTCCATACGACCAACAGGATCTATTATCACTTCGTCATCCCCTGGCTGACCCTCGAGACGGGCCTGGCGACACCTCTGGATACGTTCACGCAGTATCCGCTGTCGGTTCCGGCCTTTGTCCGGCGTTTCCAGGATCTGCTTCACCTGTCGCTGGAGCGCCTTGACGACGGGGCCGGCCTGGAGGAGACGCCGGGATTCGACGTTATCCGGGCGGGGCTCTTTCTGATGAACACCCGCCATCTGCTGTATTCGGATTCAGAACAGGACCGGATCTTTCATGGAGAATTTCCTGAAGCCAGTCCGGTCGTCGTATCGTCGAAAATCTCCGGATGGCCCTATCCGGTCCTTGAACTGGACCGGGCGCGCGCCCGGTCCGGGTCGGGTGTGGATGAACGGGAAGCGCGCAGGATCCAGAGCCTCGCATTGAGCGACTTTGTGAAGTTGCTGCAGTCTATGGACGTTGACATAAAAAACCGTGCCTGCGAGCAGATCCTGGTGACGGACGAACACGCGAAGGAAGACCTGGGCACGTCGCCGCGGGTGGAGGTTCTGGCGCACCGGTTGTGGAACCAGCGGGTCGAATTGGTCGTACGTGCCAGCGCGGCCTGTTTCGCGCGGCTGGCATATACGGCCTATCCACATCAGCGGATCACCGTAAATGGCGGCGAGGTGCGTCCGTACACGACGGCAGGGCGATTTGTGGCGCTGAAACTGGGCCCGGGGGAAAGCCGGATCGTACTTGAACCCACGCTTTCGCCGCTGCGTTTCACCCTGCTGATTGTCGACGTCGTGCTGCTGCTGGCGGCGGCGGTAATATTGGTCGGTCCACGCATCGCGCGACGGAATTCCCGAAACGCCTCGGGCTGACCCGTAGTATTCTGCACAAAGAGCGGGCGATTATGCAACGGAAGGAAGAGCACACGGATACCGGTAAGCCGATCATATTGGTTGGTTTTTTTCTTGGCCTGCATATTCTGTTCGCCTACTGGCAGCCCGTGTCAGTATGGGGTGTTGATTTCCTGCGGTTCCACGATGCCATTTCACGGACGATTTTCGTGCTGTTGAGCACGGCGCTGCTTTTTATGGCTGCCCGGCGGCGCCTTGGGCGGTGGACCCGGGGCATTGCAAGGTTCTTCGACAGCGGATTCGGCACCTGGCAATCGGTTCTCTCGTGGGTCCTGCTTCTGTTCGGCGGCCTTATGGTTTTCTGGAGCATGCGATCCGCCGTGCATCTGCTCGGCGACGGGATTATGTTGATGCGCGAACTGGACGACTTCTGGTCCGAAGTCCCGAGGACGGACCGCGCGCCGCTGACGTTCTGGATCGTCAGGGGGCTGCACCGTGCCGGTGCGTCAGCATGGCATTCCGCCGAGACCACGTATCGTATCTTTAGTTGCGTTTCCGGAATCCTCTATCTGGTTGTAGCCAGATATGCCGCGCGGCTCCTTGGGAAGGGCGCCCTGGAGCGATTCCTGATTCTGGCTCTGTTGCTGGGGGCCGGGTATATGCAGCTTTTTTTCGCTTATGTTGAAAATTACGCGTTTCTGTTCCCGTTTATGCTGCTATATCTGCTCCTGGGCATTCGCGTACTCAATGGCAGGTTGACGGTCTGGTGGCCCGCGGCCTTGCTGGGCGTCCTGATGGCGCTCCATATAACGATGATGACGCTTGCGCCCTCCCTGCTGGCGCTGGCCATACTCAATGGCCGGGCGGAGGGTGTCTCAGGTACAACCGGTCACGGGAGGTTGGCAGCGAGAGCGGGGTTCGCCCTGCTGGTTAGCGCCGTCGTTTGTTTCGGCGCGCTCCTGCTGATTCAGTTCGACCTGATCGCGTATCTTCAAAAGAGACAGGGGTTTTATATCCTGAACCTGTTTTCGGAACCTGGACCCAAACAACACTACAGGTTGTTTTCAATTGGGAAATGGGTCGATTTCGTGAATCAGTACTTCCTCGTTACGCCGTCTGCCCTGATGGCTCTGCTTCTGTGCCGAAGGACGAGCTGGCTGCGGGGGCCAGATCGTCAGTTTGTTCTGGTTGCCGCGCTGTTTCCCATCCTGTTTACGGTTGTCGCGAACCCCGAACTTGGCGCTTTCAGGGATTGGGACGTTTTCGCCTTCGCGGCATTGCCCATTACGTTGTGGGCGGCGCTCACTGTGGTCCGCGAGTTTCGGGATCGGATCGTCTCCGTCGATGCCGCCGGATTGATCTGCGCGGCCGCGGTCCTGCACACGGTGTTCTGGATCGGCGTTAACGCGGACGATTTGTCCGCCGAAGCCCGGTTTTCCAGTAAAATGGAAGGGGGATATCTGTCGGCGCACGCCCGGTCGCACGGATGGGAGACGCTTGCGGTATACCACAGGGATCACGGAAGGAGTGTTCAGGCGATCGGGGCGTACGAAGCGGCGACTGAAGCCGATCCAGGATTTGCGGGCGGTTTTTACAATCTCGGCAACCTGTATTACGACTTGAAACAGTATGATCGAGCGTCGGTGTACTTTCAGAAGGTGATCGCGCTGGAGCCGGATTTCGCGGAAGCCTATTACAATTTTGGAAATATGTATTACGACACAGGGAAGTACGAACGGGCAATCGGGAAATTCGAGAAGGTGATTGAACTAAAGCCGGATTTCGCGGAAGCGCACTTCCAGATGGGCAATGCCCTGTACGGTCTGAGGAAATATGACAGGGCGGCGGGATATTTCGAAGAGACGATCGCATTGAAGCCGCGGTTCGTTGCGGCCTATTACAATGTCGGCGATCTGTACTATAGAACGGGACAGTTCGACGCGGCGGTCGGGGCCTACCGAAAAGCGATTGCGCTGAAACCGGGTAATGCCCGGGCGCATTCGAATCTTGGGAACGCGTATCTCAGTCTGAGGGACTATGAACAGGCCATATCCGCTTATGAGAAGGCCGTGGCCCTGGACCCCGGATACGCCGAGGGGTTTTACAACCTGGGCGTTGTCTATCACACGTTGGGAAACGTACGGAAAACCCGGGCAAACTTCAGAAGAGTCCTGGACCTGGCGCCGGACCACCCGCAGGCGCCGGCACTGAGGTCCTGGCTGGCGCTGAATCCGAGGTGAGGTCTCTTTGAGACGGGGTTGACTCCCGCGCCTATCCGATTCTCAAGATTCGTCTCGTTGAACCGCAACGGAACCTTGATGAATATAGCTGAGGGCCGCGCGCGCTAGCAGACCCGAACGTGATTCGCCCTCCCGCGCTGCAGCCTCGTCCACGATGGCCAACACACGCGCCGGCATTGAGATATTAACCCGCCGGATCGCGCTCGACAGGCGCGAAACGTCGACGGATACGAGTGCCCATGTGGGGCTTCCGGCTTCGCGAGCCCGGTGGGTCTCGATGGGCGCCTGTTCCGGAATCGGCTCACCGTCCATCAACAGGCCCTCAATGTGGCAGGAGATGGCCTCGTGAGCCGAGACAATGGCGTCTTCCAGCGTATCTCCGGCCGAGAAGCACCCCGGCAGATCCGGCACGGTGACGCCATATCCGGTACTGGCGTCCTTGTGAATCGCAACTGGAAATCGCATCAGCGGTCCTCCCATTGCCATTCGGCTTGTCTGTAGATGTTGCGCAGTGTTCCGATTGGAATGTCCTTGCTCGGATGTTTGACGGTAACCCGGCCGGACTTCCGCGCATGCGTGAACTGATGGTGGCTCCCCTTTGTGTTTTTCAGAACCCATCCATCTTGCGTCAACTTTCGAATGATCTCGGAACTCGTCATAATGTGTAAGATACACACTGAGACAATGTGTGTCAACGAAATACACGGAATTGAAATCACGACAGCTGACGATTTTGCTGCCCACATGGGCTTGCGGGAAAGGCGTTGTGCTGCGGAAAGATTCGAAACGTGACAGGTAATGCGAAACGCTGCGGCTTGACTGGCAGCCCGCCGGTCGAAGTGCGCTGACTAAGGTCGTTCCAACTCAGATTCTCTGACCGCCTTGTGGTTTTGTATTTGACAGAGCCGGTTTCGTTTTGTACGGTTTTGTCGATGCAGGCGGCATACCCATTTCAGCAGGGCAATGATGGAACCGGACGCTAAGAGAACCCGATTCGAGGAAGATGGCTATCTCGTGGCGAAGGCACTGCTTTCCGCGGATGAGGTAGCCGTATGTGAGCGGGAGATCGAGCGGTTGCATCGGCTGGCGGTGGAGCTGGATGCGCGCGGCGATCCCGCGGCAGAGCGCTTTCAACTCGAGCCATTCGCAGGAAACGCGACGCGAGCGGGTCTGCCTGTATTGCGAAAAATCGAACAGACGGGAGAATTATCCGGGGTCTTCAGGGATCTGGCTGAGCATCCGAAGCTTATTCGCCTCGTCGGGTCGCTTCTCGGTCCTGACCTGCTACTGTTTCGGAGTACGCTGATGCTCAAACCCGCCTACCACGGGTCGTCGCACGGGTTGCATCAGGATTCGGCGTACTGGCCGATGCAGCCCCCGGCGTTGGTAACGGTGAGTATCGCTCTGACAGACGCCAGTCCGGAAAACGGGTGTATCCAGGTCCTGTCCGGTAGCCACAAGTGGGGGCTTCAGGCCTGGGGTCACATCGCCCGTCGTCAGAATGAGTCCCTGACAGATCGGAATGACGTGGATCTTTCCGGGAAAACCGACGTACCCCTGAATGCGGGTGACGCCGTGTTATTCCACTCATTGGCAGTTCACGGATCCGGTCCAAATACGTCTCCTCGCCCGCGTCACACCGCGCTGTATGCCTATTTCCCGCCTTCGGTGCGGTATGTGCCGGGAAAAATGGGTCCTCGCAGGAAGACGTTTCCCGTCGTCGCCGGTCTGGAAGGGAGAGACACCGTGACGCTGACGGCGGACTCGTAGCACTATTCGACGGACTTGCGGGACCTGGAACGCTATGAAGGCGCAGTCCCGCTTTACGATGACCCTCAACGATGGAGCCACTATGGATAGGGAACTGAAAATCAGGCCCAGGTATTACCGGTGGCACGTGGACCCTGGCGTGCCGTGGGAAGAGAAGAACACGGACTACGCATACCTCGACTGGCGCGTACCGCTCTCGCAGTCCGCACTCGTGCTGGTGGACGTGTGGGAAGAGCATTACCTGAAGGAACCGGCACAGCGTGCGGACGCGATCGTGGAGGCGCGTATCGTGCCGTTGCTCGCGGCCTGCCGCGAGGCCGGGCTGCGGCTGATCCACGCGCCGGCGCCGGGTCTGGCCGAACATCATCCGGCCTGGGTGAGGCTGATCGACGATCCGTCGAAGCCGGCCGGTTCGGGGGAAACGTGGCCGCCCCGGGAGTTCAAATCCAAGTCCGGAGCGTATGCAGCCTATGCCAGACCCGACGAGCCGAGAGAGCCGGAAATTGCCGAAATGCGTTCCAGACGCCGGATGCATCCGCTGGTTCATGTGGGTGACGGAGAGGTTGTCATCTACAACGGAGAAGAGTTACACCGGTATTGCGAACGCGAGGGGATCCTGTTCCTGTTCTTTCTCGGGTTCAATACCAACGCGTGCATCCTCCTGCGCGATTACGGCACGATTGAAATGAGCAAGCGCGGCTACGAGGTCATCATCCTGCGGGACTGCGGGACGGGTATGGAGTCGTTCGAATCACAGGACGGGTTGTGGCAGACCCGCGGTGCGATTCTGTTTCTGGAGATGTTCGGGAAATATTCGGTCACTTCGACAGAGATGATTGAGGCACTGCAGACTGTGGGGCCGCAGGATTCCTGAAATGACAATCGGAAATGTGCGAAACCGGTGCGATGGTTAGCCTCGACTCTACAAACACAAGAGTGAAATTGGCCACAAAAGGCACAAAATGCACAGAAGGTACCGGTGTAAATCGGGGTTTTGAGGTCGTCCGGAAGGACATTTTTTCCGTTCGCATCCAGTGACCTGGTGTATCCGGGTAATCCGCCTTCTAATCGCCTTAATTAACTGGCACTTATTCGAATTAACGTCCACACAAACTTACGAATCAAGGTTAGTGGCGCCGAGGAGCGGAAAGTGAAGATTTCGATCTTTGCGGATGAAATCGATCGGTACGATCCGGCGCGCGCGATTTCCCTTGCGGCAAAGTGGGGGGTCTCGCACATGGAGGTGCGTCAGCTTGCTGGTGGCCGGTTCCCGGCCGTAGACGACAATGAGCTGGCAGCCTTCCACGCGTGCGTCCAGGACGCGGGTTTGGGCATTTCGGGGGTTTCTCCGGGCTTTTTCAAGGGGCCGCTTGATGATCCCCGACTCGACCGACACCTGCGCGAATCGCTTCCCCGGGCGTGCGAATGGGCGCTGCGACTGGGCACCGATCGGGTATCCGGTTTTGCATTCGAGCGAACGGCGGCGGCGCGTCCTCCTTCGGCGGTTGTGGACCGGCTGGGACAGATGGCGGAGATCGCGGCGAGGGAGGGTTGTCGTCTGGCGCTGGAGAACGAGGCGGTCTGCTGGGGGGCGACAGGCGCCGAGGCAGCCATGTTGATTCGACAGGTGGGCGAAGAAAGAATCTCGCTTTGCTGGGACCCCGGTAATTCCGCCCGGGCCGGTACGGCATCGCCGTACCCGGAGGAATACGAGGATCTGAGAGATCTGGTATCCCACGTGCACGTGAAGAATTTCGATCCGGGCACGGGCGCCTGGTCCCTGGCGGAGGAGGGGATCGTGGACTGGCCGGGACAGCTGCACGCCCTTTCCGCCGAGGGGTACAGCGGCTTTGTCGTGGTCGAGACGCATCTGGACATCAGCCCGGATGCGTTCGAAGTGGCCGACCTTGGGTTCGAGGGGCTGGCAGCGAACAGTCTCAGGAATCTGGAGTATGTGAGGTCGTGCCTGGGTGTGTCGAGTGGGGAGAACAAATGACACGATGGAGGGTGGAATGGCTGAAGCGATTCGTCTGGGTCTGATCGGTTGCGGCGGCAATATGCGCGGCGCGCACGTGCCGCGGATTCAGGCAGAGGAGGACGTGAAGCTGGTATGCGTGGCGGATCCGGTATTGGAGCAGGCCCGTCTGTTGATGGATCGATACGGCGAAGAAGTCGCCCATTACGAGGACTATCGCCGCATGGTTCAGGAGGAGGCGCTCGACGCGATCTTTATCAGTTCACCGCATTCAATGCACTTCGAGCAGGCGCGGCTCGGGTTGGAAGCCGGATTGCACGTGCTGGTGGAAAAGCCGTTGACGGTTTCTTCAAGGCATACGCGGGCCTTGATCGACCTGGCGACGGAGAAAGAACGGTTTCTGCAGGTGAGCTATCAGCGGAATTACTTCGCGCCCCACGTGTACGCCCGTGAACTGGTTCGGAAAGGGCATATTGGCGAGTTGCGCGGGGTGGTGTCCTACGTGACCCAGAATTGGGGACGTGTGAAGGGATGGCGCCTGGATCCGGAACTTTCCGGTGGCGGGATGTTTATGGATACTGGCAGCCACCTGGTCGCGTCCACGCTCTGGATAACCGGACTGGTGCCGGTGGAAGTCTCGGCACTGATGGATTGCGACGGCAAGGCGGTGGATGTCAACGCGGTACTGAACGTAAGGTTCGAGGGCGGGGCTCTGGGCACAATCAGCACGTTCGGCAATGCGATCGAGCACGACGAGCGCATTGCTATCCACGGCGCGGAAGGATCCATCGTCTTCCACCTTTACAAGTGGCACGTGAAGGCGGTGCTGGTGAACGACGAACCGATGACGATTCCCGATCGGATACGCGAGACCACGCCCGACGCGGCGTTCTTCGATTGGATCAGGAGCGGCGGAAAGGGGTACGAAGCCCCCGACTTTGCCCTGCAGGTCGCCCGGCTCTCCGAGGCCGCCTACCGGTCCCTGGAGAGCAAGACCCCGGTAACCGTGGAGACACACTGACCGCTGGAGGCGTCGATGTCGAGCAAGATCCGCTTGAAAGGCAGGTATTACCGGCAGCACCCGCCCGGACGGCATCTCGGCCATGCGGAAGAGGCGCTTGAGCTGGGTCTGGACAATACGGCGTTTTTCCTGGTGGATGTCTACGGAAAGGGTTATGACCCCGACCACGATCCGGGGAACGTCCCGGAGTTGTATCGTGCCGCCGTGTTGAAGAACCGCGAGATTGTGGTGGACCATATCCGTCCTGCAAAAGACGCGGCAAAGCGCCTCGGGCTCCCGGTGGTCTACGTGACGAATTACCTGGCGCCTTCCACCAACGATCAGACGGAATGGCGCAATATGTCCATCCGGACCTGCGGTGTGGATGTTCTGGATGCGTGGCCGGAACCGAATGACATCCTCGCGTTTTCGGATGTGATCGCACCGGACGCCGGCGATTACGTGGTAAAGAAACAGATGTACAGCGGGTTCTTCGAGACGCACCTGGATTCACTGCTGCGAAGTCTGGGCATCTATAACCTGGTGACGGTCGGGTTCGACACGCGGATCTGTCTTGGCACGACGGTTACCGAGGCCATGTACCGGAATTACCGGGTGATCGTGCTTCGGGATTGTTGCAGTACCGTTGACTATCCGGAAACCCAGGCAGAAGGGTTGGCGGATTTCTTCGGGATCCGGTTCATCGAAGCGAATGTCGGCTATACATCCACGTCGGACGCATTTGTCCATGCCTGTGGTGAGGTCTGAAATGAGCGCGCGAGAGGCGGTTCTGAATGCCATAGACGGGGAGTGGATGGCCGAGCAGGCGCTCAGGCTGGTCGAGATTCCCAGCGTCACGTGCGAGGAAGCCGAAGTCTGTGCCTGCTTTGAGGCGCAGTTGGCCGATCTGGGGTTCGACGTGGACGCGCACGAAGTGACGCCGGGACGGCGGAATCTGTACGCGGGGATCCGTGGCACGAACGACGGTCCGGCGCTGCTGCTGAACGGACACCTGGATACGATTCCCGTTGGCGACTGCACCCCGGTGCGGCGGGTGGGCGACCGCATCTTTGGGCGTGGTTCGACGGATATGAAGGGTGGCGTTGCGGCCATGCTGGGTGCGGCAAAGGCGTTGCAGGAGGCGGACGTGCGGCTCAGGGGCGATCTGCTGGTCAGCGGCGTGGTCGGCCACGAGGAGCCCGAGGCGGAGAAAGACGGCCCCCTGGCGCTCGTGGCGGACGTGAACAGCGGACGCCTCAAGTGCGACCGTATTCTCATCGTGGAGGGCGGAGACGAACTCTGGGTGATGAGTATGGGATCGATGGTGTTTACGATAACGCTGACATCCGAACGCGGCGGCACCCATACGAATTACGTGCCGTTCCCGGAAAACCCGATTCGCCATGTGGGCGACCTGATCCGGAGAATAACCGAACGCCAGCTGGAACTGGATGCCGGAGACGTCCATCCGCTGGCCGGACCGGAACGGATCGATCTGGGCATCGTTCATGCCGGCGACTATTTCAACCGGACGCCTGGCCGGTGCGTGCTTACGGGGACACGGCGCTGGCTGCCGGGAAAGACAATGTCTTCGATACTGATTGAACTGGAGTCGATGGCCGAGCCGTTCGCCAGGGCGGGGGAGATGAAGCTCACCGTCGACATGGCGCTCCAGCGGGAGCCGTTCGAAACACCGCGGGACGACCCTGCGGTTCAGGCTGCGGCCGCGGCCCACCGGGAGGTGGTTGGCGCGGACGTCAGGTACGTGGGAAGACGGCTGGTGGGCGATGCCAATATCTATATGAACGAGACCGGGGTGCCCACTTTTTACTACGGTCCGTCGAACGAGACGGCCCATTCCGACGACGAGTGGGTGTCGGTGGCCCGCATCGAGGCAGCCGCAAGGGTCTATGCGCTGATGGCGATGGATTTTTGCGGGGTGTTGGACTAAGTGTCCTGTCCCAAAGAATGTCCTGTACCGTTGAAGACGGGAGGTGTTTCAGTGGTTTTGATCGAACGAGAGTCGGGCGGGGGGATACTCACGGCGCGTACGGCGCGTTGGGCGGACGAAGAAGACCGGGAGGGCCGGGCGGCGGAGACATTCGGTGCGGAATGCAACCCCACGGGGAATCCGATAGGCGGAGGCGATGGCTACGCGGACGTCGTCAAGACCCGCGACCGTTCCGTCCGCAGTTACGAAGAACTGGCGCTGGCGCTTAAAGAAGCGGCGGCGGGCGACGTGGTCTTCGTACCGGCTGACGTCCGGATCGACATGAGCGGGCGGCCGGGTCTCGGGATTCCGGAAGCGGTGACGCTGGCCGGTGACCGCGGCACGGACGGCTCGGCGGGAGGTCTGGTCTATTCAAACGCGCCGGATACGCCCTTTCTCTTGCGGACGGAAGGGGATTGCATTCGTGTAACGGGGCTGCGTTTTCGGGGACCCTACCCCCACCGCGACCGGGCGGCGCATACATCCAACGGAATTCTCACCTCCCACTTCGCGCTGGAGATCGACAATTGCGAGATCCGCGGCTTCAGCGTGGCAGCCACCCGGTTCGACGACGGTGCGACCAGGGGATACGTGCACCACAACTTCATCCACCACAATCAGAAAGGCGGCCTGGGCTACGGCGTCAGCATCAACGGCGCTACCGTCCTGGTCGAGGCGAATCTGTTTGACTGGTGCAGACACCATATCGCGTCCAGCGGAACGCCCGGTTCCGGCTACGAGGCCCGTTACAATATCTGTCTGGATCATGCCAACGGTCACCTGTTCGACATGCACGGCGGGCAGGATCGGGGAGACGCGACCGAGATCTCAGGAGACTGGATGGACATCCATCACAACACGTTTATCGCCCAGCACGTACGCAGCGTGGCGATTCGGGGTGCGCCGTGCCAGGATGCCCGCATTCACCATAACCGTTGCCTCAGCCCCCTGCCCGAAAACGTCGTGCGGGCCGGCGGAAATACGCGGGCGTACCAGAATCTGCTGGGGCCCGAGGGGCAGCTGGTCGAGAATCAGAGGGTCGAGTCATGAACGGTCTTAAGGACCATCTCGGCGATCCCCTGCCGGATCGCGCGGTTCAGCGCCTCGGCACCCGCCGGATGCGCGGGTCGGTCACCGATATGTTCTACTCCGCCGACGGCATGAACGCGTTCGTGCTTTCGGGGGCATGCCTTTGCATATGGGATCTGATACAGGGCAACTGCATTGCACGGCAACAGGTTTCGGAGCATCGTCTCACGGCCGCGGCATGGAACCGCGACGTGTCAAGGGCGTTGTTCGCCGACGAAGCGGGCGTGATAAGTGAGTGGAACCTGGCCGAAAGAACACGGGAATCGGTCCGCTTTGACACGGGACGCACGTCGCTCGTCTCCCTGCGCTATTCGCCTGACGAGGACCGGGTGCTCACGCTTGACCAGAAGACGGGCACGGTGGAGGAGTGGGACCGGAAGACGGGCCGGCGGCGCATAGCGATTTCAGATGCCGGCGAGCGCTTCGATCTCTGCCTGTACGGCCCGGATGGCCGGACGGCGCTGGTCGCCCATCAGCCCGGCAATAATGTCTACCACTTCGACCTGGCGACCGGCACCCGGCTGAAGGTCTTCGTCGAGGATTACGTCTGCTACGATATGTGCCTGTCCACGGACGGAGAGCGGCTTCTGGTGGGCACGCGCCACATGTCGAACGAGTGGCGCCTGTGCCATTACGAACGCCTGGAGACCTATACGGGGCACCTGGGGCACGCGGTGCCGTCCGTGGCATACGCCCGGGACGACCGGCAGGTTCTGACAGGATCCAGGGACGGGTCGATCCGGCTGTGGGACCGTCATGCGGCCGCGGTTCTGAGGCGATGGTACCCGCACCAGAACCATGTAAACCGGATCCGGGTTTCGCCCGATGGAAACTGGGTGCTGTCCCACGGCAGCGACGGGCTGCTGGCGGAGACCAGCGCGGAGACGGGGCTGCCTCGTCTGAAGTGGGAAAGGCACATGTCGGGTGTTCGGGCACTCGTCGTTACTCCCGATGGATCCCATGCGATTTCAGGATCGTCGGACAAGACCATCAGGTGGTGGGAAACGGGGGGATGGACGACAACACAAACGGTGGGGTGCCCGGGCGGAGAGGTCCACGCGCTGGCGGTTTCTCCCGACGGCGCGCTGGTTGCGGCGGGATGCAAGGACGGCAGCGTACGAGTCCTGGACAGCGCGAGCGGCAAGGAAGTGCGCGCGCTGGAAGGGCACCGCGGATATGTACGGGCGGTGGCCTTTGCGAGCGCCGGGGAAATCGTAAGCGCCGCCGACGACGGGTCGGTCCGGGTGTGGGATGCCGTTACAGGACGGGCCGTACGCAAGCTGGAAGCGCATCTGGGCGGCGTACTGGCGCTGGCGGTCTCGGCGGATGCCCGGCAACTCGTGGGCGGTGGTCGGGACGGCACCGTGAGGCTCTGGCATCTGGCGACCGGAGAGTTGAACGCGATGGCGACCGCCCACCGTGGCTGGGTACAGTCCGTGGCATTTGGACCGGATGGCCATGTGATCTCCGCGGGTCGTGACGGGTGGGTGGTTGAATGGGACTTGCAGGAAGGGCGGGAGGTGCGCTCGTACGCGCATGGAGACGGCGTTGAGGATATCCTTTATCTTCCCGATACTGGGTCGATTTGTCTGGCGGGGCAGGATGGCAGGGTGATTGTCTGGGATCCGGGATCCACGGCTCCCCCGGCCGGGTTCACGGGGCATGAAGGGGCTGTACATGCACTGGCGGCGAGTCCGGATGGGCTGCGGTTGTTGACCGGTTCCGCGGATACCACCGTGCTGGTCTGGTCATTGAACTGATTGCCGCCCCGCGAGGGGGTCTCCGGCGTGCACCGTCGAGTCATTCGAACCGGGGGAACGGGAACACGCGAATGCCTTACCGTACGGTGAAGGACAGGGATTTGCAGGCCGTGATGCGGGACGGCACGGTGCTGCGCGCGGACGTGTACCGGCCCGACGGGCCGGGACGGTTTCCGGTATTGCTCTGCCGGACACCCTACGACAAGGCTGGTGAGAAACAGCTCGAGATCGGTCCGGAGATGGCCGAACGCGGTTACGTGGTGGTCTTGCAGGACGTGCGCGGGCGGTATGCTTCTGACGGAGAGTTTCAGCCCGGGTTCTACAGCGCTGATCACCGCGATTCTGAAGACGGCTACGATACGGTGGCCTGGTCGGCTGCGCTGCCATGGTCCGACGGCAGGGTGGGTACGTTCGGAAATTCGTACGACGGGTGGACGCAGTGGGAACTCGCGCACAAGCGGCCGCCGAACCTGGTGGCGATGCTTGCCGGCGGGATTGCGGCCAGCCTGCTGGACAGAGAGCTGAGCGGCGTGCTTCGCCTCGGCCGTGTGATGGATTGGACGATCAACAACCTCTCCGTGGATACGGCGCGACGGGCGGGCCATTCGTGGAAGGAGAAGACCAGGGAGGACGCATCGCGGCTCTGGCAGGAACGCGACCGCAGCAAGTGGCTGTGGTATCTGCCGCTGATGGACATCCCGGAGGATGTCATGCCGGGGATGGGCAGGCACTGGCGGTGTTGGCTTGCGGATCATGCGGCAGACCATTTCGGATTCCAGAAGAGACACCGGAACGTGGACGTCCCCGTGCTGGGTACGGCGGGGTGGTACGATCAACAAATCGGTATCTTCAAGCACTTTACGGGAATGCGCGAAAACGGCGGGAGCGAACGCGCCCGGCAGAATCAGTATATGATCGTCGGGCCCTGGACCCACACGCTCCTGGACCTGGACCGGCAGGTGGGTGAAGTGGACTTCGGCCCGGAAGCCGTGCGGGACTTCTACGAAATCGCGGATGCGTGGTTCTCCCGCTGGCTGAAAGGGGAGCCGGGCGAGGCCGAGGACTGGCCGCCGCTGCAACTCTTCGTGATGGGGGCCAATACCTGGCGCGGCGAGCGGGAATGGCCGCTGCAACGAACGGTATATACGACTTACTATCTGCATGGTTCGGGCCACGCGGACCTGCGGTCGGGCGCGGGATGGCTTTCCAGGGAGCCGCCCCGGGACGAGCAGCCGGACGCATACGGGTACGATCCGAGAGACCCGGTAATGACCCTGTACACCCCGGGCGGCCAGCACGCGCCGATGGACCAGCGGACTCTGGACGGACGTCGCGACGTGATGGTGTATATGACGCCGCCGCTGAGCGCCCCCCTGGAGGTGACCGGACCGGTCGAAGTGCGTCTGTTTGCGTCGTCTTCGGCCAGGGATACGGACTTTGTCGCCAAGCTGATGGACGTCTGGCCGGACGGATTCGTCCAGGAACTTTGTCACGGCATTGTACGCGCGCGGTATCGCGAGTCCTTCGATCACCCGTCATTGATTGAGCCGGAGCGTGTCTACGAATACGTGATCCAGGTGAATCCGACCAGCAATCTCTTCATGGCGGGGCACCGGATCCGGCTGGATATTTCCAGCAGCGATTTTCCTAATTTCGACCGGAACCACAATACCGGTGGCGACGATTACCGCGAGACCGTCCTGAAAACGGCGCATCAGCGGATTTTCCACGACGCGAACCGGCCGTCCCGTTTGATCCTTCCTGTGATTCCCTGAAAACGAAGGAGGCTGTCGTGAGCGAAGTCGTGATCTACCACAATCCAAGGTGTAGCAAGAGCAGGCAGACGTTGAATCTCCTGAAGGATCGCGGTATAGAGCCAAGAATCGTCGAATACCTGAAAACGCCTCCGGACGAGCAGACGCTCTACGACATTCTGCAGATGTTGGGTATTCAGCCCGCGGACCTGATACGTACGAAGGAAGATGAATTCAGTGAGCTTGGCCTTAAGGAAAAGCTCACTGATCCGACGGCGCTGATCCGGGCAATGACGGAGCATCCCATCCTGATCGAGCGGCCGATCGTCGTCAACGGCGACCGGGCCAGGCTGGGCCGTCCGCCGGAAGGCGTGCTGGAAATCCTTTGACGTGTGCCGATGAAATCCGCCGCCCCCGGTAACGGATTTCGGCCCCGCTGACGCTTCGTTGGCGGGGTTTTAAATGACCGTGCAGGGATAGTCATTGCGTCCGATATTCCGGAAAACTATATTTCCTCGCGCACGGCAACACCGCGTGAATCCATGGGTTAAACCGAGTGAAGGAAGGGTACTCGCATGGCGGCCGAGAAGCCGGTCATTTCAGCCGAAGCGCTCAAGAAGCGCCTGGAGCGTTTTTCGCGTCTTTCGCTGGCAGACCTGCCCACACCGCTCCTGGATTGTCCCCGGCTCTCGAAAAAGCTGGGAGGACCCCGCATCCTGGTCAAACGGGAGGACCTGACCGGCATGGCCTTCGGCGGCAACAAGGTCCGCGAGTTCGAGTATTCTGTAGCGCCGGCGATCCGGGAGGGCTATGACGTTCTGTTGCACGGGGCCGCGTCCCAGTCCAACCAGTCCCGACTCACAGCGGCGATGGCGGCCCGGTTCGGGCTGAAGGCCGTCATGGTTGGACGGAAGGACGCGCATTCCCATCCGGTGAACGGAAACCTGCTGCTGGATCACCTCTTTGGCGCCGAGGTCCACCTCGTAGACCGTCCGGAAGAGAAAACGCAGGTCATCGAGCGCCTGAAGGCGGAGGGTCAGCGGGTCTACAATACGAGCACGGACGGATACTATCTGCGAAGCGTCTCGTACGTCGACGGGTTTCTGGAATTGGGGGAACAGCTGCAGGACCGAGGCATACGCCCCGATGGGCTTTACGTCTGCTCGGGGGTGCATACGCACGTGGGGCTGGTCGTAGGCGCCCGCGCGCTGGGGCTTCCGCTGCGCGTCGTCGGGATCAGTCCCAGTCCCCAGGATGACCAGGAGGATGCCGCGAATCTGGCCCGGGTGGCGAACAAGGTGGCGGAGATGCTGCAGCTGGACCTGTCGTTCATTGGAGAAGACTTCGAGAGCTACGGCGCCTACGCGGGGGATGCATACGGAACATTGACGGACGCAAGCCGGGAAGCGGTTGTGCTGGCCGCGCGCACGGAAGCGCTGATTCTGGATCCTGTATACACCGGAAAGGCCTTCGGGGCGATGTTGCAGCATATACGGGAAGGTCAGTGGAAACCCGGACAGACGGTGGTGTTTGTGCATACCGGCGGAACGCCGGCGCTGTTCGCATACGCCGATGAGTTGCTGGATCCGGGGCCGTCGCATCCGGTTCACGCCGAAACTTACCGGGAACCGAAAGCAGGTTAATCGATGTCGGAGAATATACCGAATGTTCTGGCCGGTCGGTACGCCGGTTCGGACGTAAGGGCGATCTGGTCCGAAGAAGGTCGAATCGTGCTGGAGAGGCGGTTCTGGATCGCGGTGATGAGGGCCCAGCGTAAACTGGGGCTGGATGTGCCCGAGGAGGCGATTCGCGCTTATGAGGGCGTTGTGGACCGAGTGGACCTGTCCTCCATACAGCGCAGGGAAGCCGAGACACGGCACGACGTCAAGGCGCGCATCGAGGAGTTCTGCGAGCTGGCCGGGTACGAACATATACACAAGGGCATGACCAGCCGTGACCTGACGGACAACGTGGAACAGTTCCAGGTGCTGCGCTCCTTGCGGTACCTGGCCCCCAAGTACGTGGCGTTGCTGTCTCGCATGGCCCGGCGGGTAGACGAATGGAAGGCGATGCCCATTGTCGGCCGGACGCACCACGCGGCGGCGCAGCCGACGACGGTAGGCAAGCGGTTTGCCATGTTCGGCGAGGAGATGCTGCACGCGTTCAGGCGATTCGAGCATCTCGTGGAGAACTACCCGCTTCGGGGGCTGAAAGGCGCGGTTGGGACGTCGCTGGACCAATTGACACTTGTACACGGTGATCATCAGAAACTGGAAGCCTTGCAGGAGGAGGTGCGGGTGTACCTGGGGTTTGGCCGCGAATTGAACGCGGTGGGGCAGGTTTATCCGCGGGGACTGGATTTCGAAGTGATCAGCTGTCTGTACCAGATGGGCGGGGGCATCGCCAATCTCTCGCGCACGCTGCGATTGATGGCGGGCGCCGAAGTCGCAACGGAGGGCTTCGCGAAGGGCCAGGTGGGGTCTTCCGCCATGCCCCACAAGATGAATACGCGAAGCGCCGAGCGGATCAACGGCTTTCAGGTGCTCCTCGGCGGTTACGTTCATATGGTCGGCGGGCTCGTCGGCGACCAGTGGTTCGAAGGCGACGTGTCCTGCTCGGTCGTGCGCCGCGTGGCGCTGCCCGACGCCATATTCGCATTCGACGGTATGCTGGAGACCGCGCTGCACGTGCTGGATGAAATGGGCGTCTATGAGGCGGTCATACGGAATGAACTGACCAGGTATATGCCGTTCCTGGCCACAACCACGCTGTTGATGGCTTCCGTACAGCGCGGTGCCGGTCGCGAGCAGGTCCACGACGCGCTGAAGGAGCACGCGGTGGCCGTGGCGCTGGAGATGCGCGAAGAGGGCCTTGAGAAAAACGACCTGGTACAACGGCTCGGAGATGACAGCCGGGTCCCGCTCTCGTCGGAGGAGATCGAGGAGATTCTGGGTGAGAGCGAGCGCTTCGTGGGGCAGGCTGAGGCGCAGGCGGAGGGATTCGTTAGTGCGGTGGAAGGGCTGGCAGCCAGGTACCCCGAAGCCGGCCGGGTGCGAAAGGGACGGTTGCTGTGATGGGTGGTCCGCTTAGAAGCTGTTTTAAAATTACCGGTGAGTTCCCGAGCGTGAGCGAAAAAGTGGCGGTCAAGGCGGGAAGACCCGCCCATATTTGTCTATACGGGTGGGTTTGACCAACGCCGCCCGGCGCTTTTGCAGCCGCGCGAAGACCGCTGGGAATTTTAAGACAGCTTCTTACGTTTCCCGTCTTCCCTCTAACCGCTCTTTGAGCATGTAGAGCGCGATAATCGTCTTCGAGTCCACAATCCGTCCGTCTGCCACCATGCGAAGGGCCTCCGCAAACGGGATGGTGTGCGTACGGATGTCTTCCGTTTCGGCTTCCAGCCCCGCGTGCTTCCGGACGCCTTCCAGTTTACTTACGTGGGCCAGATAGAGTTCGACGCGTTCCGACGTTCCGCCGGGACTGACGTAAGCGGTAGTGAGATGCTCCAGGGCGCCGCTGAGCGCGTATCCCGTTTCTTCCAGCAATTCGCGCCTGGCCACGTCGGGTCCCCCGGCGTCCTTAATGCCGGCGACTGTTTCCAGGATCCAGCCGCGACCCGCCCGCTCCGATTCCGGGTGGCTCGCATATACGGGATAGCGGAACTGTTCGACCAGTACGATCTCATCGGTGTCCCCCGCGTACAGGAGTACCGCAACGCTGTCGCCTCTGCTGAAATTCACACGTACGGACGTTGGGCTCATTCGGCCGTCAAAACGCTCGTGTGAAACCTCGGCTTCTTCCATGCGGAAGAGCACCTGCCCGTGGGGCGAATGAAATACGTACGGCGTGGTCCGGTTGCTGACTTTGACTCTCATGAATTCGCTCCGTTTGCAATGAAGTTTAACCACACCCCGGCCCACCACCTAGTGAGAGGGGAGCCGGGAGACGGGAGAGATTACCTGCCCTGCGACGATTCTTCGCGTGCCAAAGGCAAGGAGGAATATCCCATCTGGCAAGGATTTCTTCTACCGTCTCACCTCTACCGTCTACCCGCATTCAGGCTTTTGAGGCCGATTTAACGGTTATTTTCTTTCGAATTGAAAATGGCCTCGGTTATCTTGAATATTATGTCCGACCTGCCCGTAATGCAACGCTGAATTTTCCTGTTTTGAGGGCCTGTGATGTCCAGCCGACTCGCACTGTTTGGTGGAGAGCCCGCGGTCACCCGGGACGATGCGGATCCATGGCCGCGGTTTGACCGGGCCGAAGCGTCTCTGCTGATGGACGTGTTGCACAGCAGGAACTGGAACTACGGTCCAAAGTGCTGCGAACTGGAGGAGACGTTCGCCCGCTTTCAGGATGCCGGGTTCGGCCTGGTATGCAGCGGGGGCACCAATGCGCTCGAGGCTGCCTGCCGGGGTGCTGAGATCGGCGTCGGCGACGAGGTCATCACCAGTCCGTTCACCTTTCACGGCACGTGTATGGGTATTCTGGCGGCGGGCGCGACGGTAACGTTCGCAGACATCGCGCCGGATACCGACAATATCGACCCGGACGCGATCGAGGCCGCGATTACCCCCCGAACGAAGGCGATCATGGTCGTGCATTTCGGCGGGTTGGCATGCGACATGAGGCGGATTCAGACCATTGCGGACCGACACGATCTGGTCGTGCTGGAAGACGCCTGTCACGGCTGGGGGGCGGCGTATATGGAAAAGGGTCTGGGCAGTTGGGGCCTGGCATCGGGCTTCAGTTTTCAGCAGAGCAAGAATATCACTTCCGGAGAGGGTGGCATCGCGTTGACCAACGACGAAGAGGTCGCCGACCGGATGGGGTGCGTGATCAACTCGGGCCGTTCCCGTTTCGATCGGGCGCCGGAGGAGATGCGCTGGGGAGGCAACCATCGCATGACCGACTTCACGGCTGCGATTCTGCTGTGCCAGCTGAAGAGGGTCCGCCAACAGACGGACATTCGCGAACAGAACGCGGCCATGCTGAGTCGGACGCTGTCCCGGGTCGACGGAATTGAACCGGTGAGGCGGTTGGCGGAAGCGACTCGTGCGAGCTGGCACATCTACAGCGCAAGATATCGGCCGGAAACATTCGAAGGGGTGTCGAGGGACCGGTTTCTGCGAGCGCTGAGAGCCGAAGGCGTGCCGGCGAGTCCAGGCTACGCCGAGCCGGTCTATCGGAATCCCCTGTTTCAGAACGACTGGAAGGCCGGCGCGTACAGGCCCTACGCATGGACGACGATGGATGAAGCGCCCGACTATCGAAATCTTCATCTGCCCAACGTGGAAACGGCGAGTGCAGATCGGATCTGGCTGTCGCAGCGGGCATTGCTGGCGACCGAGGAGAGGATGAAGGAGGTGTGCCTGGCATTTGAGAAGGTAAGAGCGCACGCCGATGAGCTGAATACCGGAAATGCGGTGTGAGATTCGATACACGGATTCCCGATTCCGAAACATGACGCGCGATTCCCGGCGCACATGGAGGGCTTCATGTTCGAAAACGCCATTGGTCTGAAGAAACGGATACGCAGTGGAGAACAGATTGTGGGTACGACGCTGCCGCTGGATGCGACGCGGGAGCGTTTCCTGCAGGTGATGGACAGCGGTCCGTACGATTTCGTGTCTGCCGACAGCCAGCACTCCGCGTTCAATGAGGAGCGGTTGGAGGAATTCTGCGGCATCGCTGAGGAATTGGACGTATTTGTCCAGTTTCGCATCAAACACACGAGGAACGCGTACCTGATCGGAAATTACCTGGACCTTGGGCCGTGTGGCGTCGAGGTGCCCCAGACGGAGACGGATGAGACGGCAATCGAGGCCGTGGACGCATTCTACTATCCGCAGGCGGGGATCCGGAGTATCGGCGGACGTTCGCGGCGCGGGGCGTCCACGATCTCCGATCCCTTCGAATACGCGGACTGGTGGAACGCATACGGGGTGCTGTGGCTGCAGATCGAGTCGGTAGAGGCCGCGACCCGGGCGCATTTTCTGGCCAGGCCCGGGGTGGATTGCCTTTCGTTCGGCCCCACCGACCTCACGTTCAACCTGAGGTCACATCCCAATCACGCCCTGAAGTCGGTCGATGACGCCGTGGCCTACGTGGCAAGGTCTCTCGAGGGTACCGGTGTGGCCGTGTGTCACCGGATCGCCGCGGCCGAGCAACGGTCGATCTACCTGGATTTGGGCGTGACGGTCATCCTGGAACCGCCGGGGGTCTGAGAGCTGAATCGCGGTGCGGGACATCAGTTTCAGGTGTCGTATTTCGCGCAGGGCACACGATCATGGCGGAGTCATCGGGACCACGGGCCGAAGTCAATGTCGCTGACTTCTACGACCGGTCATCACCGACATGCGGGATCGGCGAGGCGATCGCTTCTCTGTCTCCGGACGGAGGACGGGTCCGCGCGCCGGCCGGAACCTACCCGTTGCGGCAGCCAGTCTGTCTTCCCGGATGCGTGAGTCTGGTTGGCGACGGGCCTGCAACCGTCCTGGCGATAGGGCCGCCGGAATCGGTCGCCCTGGAAAAGGACGCGCATCACGGCGAGTACGAGTTCGAATGCCTTGCACGTCCGCCGTTCCAGGCGGGCGACGCGGTCGGGTTGTGCGACGATCGTCAGACCGGTTGGCACGGTACCCACGGTGTCGTACGGGAGCGAAGCGGCACTCGCGTCCGGATCGACGTACCGATGGAACGGGACTTGAAGGTGGCTGACAACGCGCGCGCCGTGCGTCTTTTTCCGGCGATTCACGCGCGGGATGTGGTCGATATCGAGATTCAGGGGCTAACCATACGGGGTCCGGAAGACTACCGGGGACCCTGGTGGGATTTCACGTACGCGGCGGTCCATCTGGTCGGATGCCGGCGGGTGAGGGTGGTGAATTGCACGGTGTCGGACTGGCCAAGCGACGGTATCGGCATTCAAAGAGGCAGCGACGTCCAGGTGGTGCAATGCCAGGCGCACGGGTGCAGAGGTCACGGATTTCACCCCGGCACGGCCCTGCGCGCAAGTATCTGGTCCCACAATATCGCCGAAGGCAACGGCGGCGACGGGTTTTTCTTCTGCGCCAAGGTACACCATACGGTTTGCAGCGACAGCGTGTTCTCACGTAACGGTCAGCACGGAATCGGCGGGGTCGCGAACGGAGGCGATCACCACAATATCGTCAGCGATAATGTCTGCGCGTACAACGGACGTTGCGGAATCGACGCCAGCAGGGGAGAGGAGCACATGCTTTCCGGCAACCTGCTGTTGAGCAATTCGCAGGAAGCGCCGGGACGATGGCCCGGGATCAGGCTGCACGACCTTGATCGGACGATTGTCCGGGGCAACCGTTGCGCCGACGATCAGACGGCTCCCACGCAGACCTGCGGCATCGTGGAGAGCGGGTCCAGCGATTTCAATCTGATAGGCGGCAATATGTGCGTAGGCATGAAGGAGCCGGTAGTGGTGACAGGCTCGAAGAGTCGCGCGGAGGGGAATCTGGCCTGATCGATCGTGCGTGGATTCCGAATTCAGTTTTTCACGATGGCCTGCGGGCAGGGCGCGGTCCATCCGTGTCTGACAGACTGATGGCGGTTTGGGCTCGCCGGTCCGGTACTTCGGGCCGGCGAGTTTTGGTATTCCGGGACTAAACCTGGATTGCCGCGAGGAGCGCGCCGATAGACACTTTGGAAAGGACCTCGCCAAGCAGGATGACGACCGTGAATACGCCGATGGCTCTGCCCCCGCCCACGTTGCAGGCGACGGCGAAAGCGCGGTACATCAGCAACACCGTCCAGACGAGCAGAAGCAGCGCCAGAACGACCGCCAGGACGAAAACGGCCAGGTCGAGTGCTTCAACCTGTGAGAAGGAGATGAGATCGCGCCCTGAGGTGCCGGACTCGAACCGGGTCGAACCTTGCATCAGCTGTCCGGCCAGGTGGTCTGTAACGCGCCTGAAACCGGGGAGGAGCACGCAGAATAGGGTGATCGCCATCGGCGCGCGCGCCAGTGCCTGCGTGCCGAACACATCCAGCAGGCGGATCCGGCTCCGGGAAATCAGCCGGCCCGCGAGATAGACCAGAACGCCCATCACAAGCCAGTTGATCAGGTTTTCAGCGACAAAGACCCACGCCGGGGCGGGCGTACCCGAATGGAGGTCGATGACACCGTCGAAGTGGTAATTCGTAGCCGCGCCGACGAGGCTGGCGATCACCATGACGGCCAGCCCGACGCCGAGGGCGACTCCGCCCGCGATGTAGTAGAACGGGTTGAAGAGCCAGGTCTTCAGCTTGTTCGAGGGTACACTTTCCGGCGATTCCATTGCGACCCCCACCAAGGACACCGCGCCACGTCCCGGTACGTGACAATTTGACGCGACGAAAACAGGCGTGCCGGCTGCACCGCCTGGTTTTTCAGGTCCCGGCCTCGGCCAGCGCATCCTGTACGGCTGCTTCGAGGGTGCGCAGATCGCTGGCGATGTCCATGAACGTAAATCCCTCGCGTATGCGTTTCCGGACGATCTCCAGCTCGCGTTCCGGCATCCCATAGGGCTTGCCGGCTTTTTTGCATCCGGAGACGAACGTCTGAATGGCGGCCTCGTGGTCCGGATGGCCCCGGTTCACGCCCATTGAAAGGGCCAGGTCGCCGGGCCCGAGGAAACCGACGTCGATTCCCTCGACCGACATGATGGCTTCGGTGTTGTTGATCCCTTCCATATCTTCAATCTGCGGCACGATCATCACCGCGTCGTTGGCGCACCGGCGATATTCGTCGCCGTACACGGCGACCCTTCCCGTTCCGGCTGAACGGGCGCCCTCGGGAGGATAGCGCATGGCCTGCACAAGGGCTTCTGCCTGCCGTGGTGTACTCACGTGCGGTACGATGATGCCGTAGGCGCCCGCGTCCAGGATGCGCGCAAGCGAAACAGGATCGTGGTCCCACGCACGGACGAAGGGCACGGCGCCCCGGGCCTCGATTGCGCGGAACGTGTCCGCGATGAGCGGGATGTCGAACGGCGAGTGTTCGGCGTCTATCGCCAGCCACTCGTATCCTGCGGCTGCCATGACTTCCGCGGCGAGCGGCGAACCCAGGTTCAGCCAGCCTCCCAGGGACAGTTCGCCCCTGAGGAGTTTCGCTTTGACGGGATTTTCCACGGGGTCTCCTCGTATGAGTGGGGTGCTCAGTATAGTGCCGGTTCAGTCGATGCTCGACGATGCCATTTCGTATTCCCCCTGGACGCCTTTAACCGTATTCGAAAACCGGCGCTTGAACACTTTGCCGAACGCGCCGGCCAGGCGCACCGCCTCGTCGGGGTGATCGTCGATGAGGTTGCTTTTTTCCTTCGGGTCGTCCGTAAGGTGGTACAGTTCGTCGGGTTCGCCCTCGGGGCGCTGGATGTAACTCCAGGTGTTGTCACGGGTACATCGGTCGATTCCGCCGTGGTAACCGGTGATCATCGTCCGCCGGTGTTCGTCCGAATCTCCGGTGAGCACGGACATGAAGCTCCGGCCCGCCATTGCATCGGCGTTGCCTTCCAGGTCGAGCGCGTCGAGGAGGGTGGGCAGCACGTCCTGGTACTGGACGATCGCTGACGTCCGGCGACCGCCGTGTTTCCCTCCCGGCAGTCTGACCATGAACGGTACCTTGAGCAGCTCATTGTACATCCGGTCCGCGCCCTTCAGGAATTTTCCGTGGTCATTCAGGGGATGTCCGTGGTCGGCCAGCAGAAAGATAACGCTGTCGTCGTAATATCCCAGGTTTCCGAGGGCATCGAACAACCGGCCGAGGCAGTGGTCCACAAAGGCGCATTCCCCCGCGTAGAGACCCTGGACATGGGAGATCTCGTCCGATGAAGCCCAGTCTTCCGACAATCCGCCCATCGGCATGATGAGGCGCGGACCCCGGTACCCGGGATCGGTGTAGCTGTCGAATTCCGGAACGGGATTCCACGGTTCGTGAGGGTCGAACGAATCCACCCAGAGCATGACGTTTTCGTGCGCCCGGTTCGATTCCAGCCAGTCTATGGCGCTGTCGACCACCTTCCACGCAAATTCGTCTTCCTTCGAGTGGAAGCCGTCGGTATTGGCCAGGAATTGCGAAATGCGCCTGCGCCAGGTCTCGGGAAAATTGCCGTTGACGTATTCTTCGATATTGCGCCGGGTTGGCGCACTGATCCAGGGATCGTATTCCTGGCCGCGGATCCAGTCGTACGAGGCGAAGTTCCGGTGGTAGTTCATTCCGGGAGCGCGAAAGTGGTAGGTATCCGTGACGAGCCCGCAGACATATCCCTCTTCAGAGAGGATCTGGGCGACGTGTACGTCTTCCGCGGTGAGGGGCTGCCAGCCGCGGCTGTGCAGCGTGCGCTGGCCGGTCATCAGCTGACAGCGGATGGGAATGGTCGGCAGGGCTTCCGGATAGGCGTTGTCGAAGACCACTGCCTCCTCGGAAAACGCATCGATATTCGGCGTCCTGCACGGGTCGATACCGGAAAAGGGTGCGACGCCGCCGTTGTACAGGCTCACGTGATCCTGTCGAAAGCTGTCGAGTACTATGAAGACCACGTTCATGACGTCACCTCCTCCTGGGAAACGCGGCGTTCCCAGCCGTCCCTGAACAGCGGCAGGTGGTTGTTCACGGAATAGGGGTGTTTACGAATCTCGTCCACGTTGAGATCGATGCCCAGGCCGGGCGAGGCGGGTACGTCGAAGTGGCCGTCGACGACATCATACCCTTCGCCCGTAACCAGGTCCCGTTCCCACTCCACGTTGAATTCGTCGAAGGTCTCCTGTATGAAGTGGTTGGGCGTACACGCCGCGAGTTGAAGGCATATGGCTGTGCAGACGGGGCCCTGCGCGTCGTGCGGCGCGACCACGCCATAGTGCGCGTCGACCATATCGCAGATCATTCGGGTTGACCAGAGCCCGCCGCATGCCAGCGGCTCCGGCTGAAGGATGTGGACGACGTCGTGTTTCAGCAGTTCGGCGAATTGGTACTTCGTATGGAGGCTTTCCCCCGTGGCGATGGGCACCGGCGACTCTCTCGCAACCTGGGCAAGGGCATCGATTTTGTGGTGGGGCGTCGGCTCCTCAAACCAGGTGGGGTTGTAAGGTTCCATCTTCCGGGCGAATTTGAGGGCGGTGGATGTGCTGAATCGGCAGTGGCCCTCCACGAGAACGTCCACGCCGGGTCCCACTGCGTCGCGTACCGCCGCGATGATGTCGATGGCCAGCGCCTCGTCATCCAGGTCCGTGATCTGGTAGGCGGAACCGAAAGGATCGAATTTAAGGGCCGTGTACCCGCGGCGGACCACGTCGAGCGCCTTCTCGTGAAAGTTCTCCGGCGTCCGCGGGCCGCGATACCAGCCGTTCGCATAGGCCCTGATCCTGTCGCGCATCTGGCCGCCCAAAAGCTGGTAGACGGGCTTGTTCAGACACTTGCCCATGATGTCCCAGCACGCGACTTCGATGGCGGCCACCGCGTGTTTGTGAATCTGACCGCCGTCGGTGTACACGTCGCGGTACATCCGCTGGACGATGCGTTCGGGCTGGAACGGGTCCTGGCCTTCCCACTGCGGCCTGAGTTCGTGGATAGCCGATTCCACGGTCCTGGCCATGAAATTGACCGTGCCCTCGCCGACGCCGTATATCCCCTCGTCCGTATGTACGCGTGTAAACAGCCAGTTCTTCCACGGGTTGCCAGCGATGAAAGTCTCGACGTCCGTAATCTTCATGAGATGCCTCGTTTTTGGAATTGGGCGACGAAAGTGCTTGAAACGGGCTTTCAATATTGTTCCGGAGCCGGAGCCCGTCAAGTCGAATTTCCGTGCCTGAAGCGGATCGGAATCCCGTGGCGTCCCGTCACTTTTCTCTTCACAATGCGACAACAGTCGCGTAAGTTCGTTTGGACGGTTACCAAGTCCGGGTAAATGCAACGGAGGGTGGACGATTGGATGGAAAATTACGGATTTCAGATGCCGAAATAGCGGGAATACTGTGCGCCGGGGAGGTTGTGGAAGGCTGTGACCGTGCGTTCCGCCTCTATGGATCGGGAGAGGTGCTGAATCCGCCGCGCCGTGAAGACGTGCGAAGGACGGACGGCGCGGATGTGTTCCGCCTGGAGATGCCTGCGGAGTGGCCCCGGCGTTACCGTGCGAGAAAGGTGATCGTGGAGCGGTCGGATGTTGCTTCCGGGCGGCTTGCGGGGCGCACCGCGGTGATCGAACTGGATGACGTTGCAACGGGCCGGAGCGCGGAGCTGGATGCGGAATATCTGACCAATATGCGGACGGGCGCAGCGGGCGTGCTCGGCGTCCGCTATCTTGCCGCCAGTACGGAGGTGCTGGCGATTGTGGGTACCGGACGCATATCACGCGCGCTTGCGCTGTGCGCCGACGCGGCCCTGGGGCCGCGAGAGATCAGGGCGACCAGCCGGAGCGCCGCCAACGTCGAGGCGTTCGCCGCGTTCGTACAGCCAAAGGTGAACGCCCGTATAAGGAGTGCGAACGCGATTGGCGACTGTCTGGATGGGGCGGATGCCGTGATGACGGCCGTTCCCACGCCCAGACCGATCCTGGGACCGCGGGACGTTGGCGATGCGGTGCATCTGTCCGTAATCGCGGGCGACCCGAGGACGGCGCAACTCGATCCCGGGCTCTTGAGCAGCCGGGAGGTGGTTGCAGACCATCCGGAACAGGTTCTGAAGTCGGGAGATTTCCTGTTGGCCGGTCTGGGCGGGGACCGGTTGGCCGCAGACGGCGAGGGGCGCGTACTGAACATTGGAGACGCGGCACTGGGCCGACTGGAAGACCGGCGCGGCCAGGGTGCGATTGCCTATTTTACGGGAATGGCGATCCAGGATCTGATGGCGGCGGTGCAGGTGTATGAACGCGTGGCAGGGCGTTGAATTCGGGGTTCATTCAGGGGACCGGACACCATCATCTTATCTGCAGCGCGACTTGAACAGCGGACTGTCATGAATCGCGATCGGCGGACGCATTTTTCGACTGCTGTTTCTTGGATGCCTCCCACAGCCGGTCCATTTCTTCCATGCTGGCGTTTTGCGGGTTCTTGCCCTGCCTTCCAAGCTCCTGCTCGATATAACGGAAGCGGTACTCGAATTTCCCGACGGTTTTCCGAAGCGATTCTTCAGGGCAGACCTTCAGAAACCTGGCGAGGTTGACCAGAGAGAACAGGAGGTCGCCGAATTCTTCTTCTACACCCCTGTTGTCCGCGTCCCGCCACGCTTCGAGGAACTCGTCCACTTCCTCGCGCACCTTGTCTTCAACCTCGCCCGAATCTTCCCAGTCGAAGCCGGAACGTGCCGCCCGCTCCTGAACGCGTCGTGCCTTGAGCAGTGAGGGGAGCTGCCCTGGAATGCCGTCGAGGATGGATGGGGTCAGGCCCCTTTCCCGCTTTTCGTTCAATTTGATGGCTTCCCAGTTTTCAACCACCTGTCCGGGGGTATTTGCGGTGGCGCTCCCGAACACGTGCGGATGCCTGCGAATGAGTTTTTCGGACGTGGCCGCAGCCACGTCTTCCAACGTGAACCGGGATTCCTCCCGGGCAAGCTGCGCGTGAAAGACGATCTGAAGGAGTACATCGCCCAATTCGTCCCGCAGGCCATCGTCGTCTTCCCTGTCGATGGCGTCCAGGGCTTCGTAGGTTTCTTCAATCAGATAGGGTTTGAGGCTCTGGTGCGTTTGCTCCCGGTCCCAGGGACATCCGTCGGGGCCGCGCAACCGGGCCATCAGCTTGACGAGACGATCGAGTTCGGACATCCAGGGTTCCTTGTTAACAGTCCGTTGATAGGGTCGCTCTGCAGGCGATGCCGACGATAAGGCGCGCGACCGAGTCCCATCAGGCGATTCGGCGAGGGCGCGCAACGCGGTATTTCGACCACAAGGGCCAGCCGTAGCCCGGATCGACCCTTTCAACGGGCTGCCAGGGCCGGTGCAATGCCACGCATCGGATCGTGGCGATCCAGGGTCAGGGTCGCGGGGCGCGTTTGCGGGCCCCTTTTTCACCGACGACAAACTACGTTGGAGACTTTCGGGAGTCAAAGCATTTCGGGAACGCGGCGGTACGGAAACTCGAAATTTGCCGTTGACAAATGCGAGGCCGCGATGTATGTTTTTTGTCGTGGAGCCGAGCCGAAAAATATCGCCGCACCGCGACAAATGCGTCTGCGTGACCCGATGTCCCAATGACCTGGAGGCGTATGAATGAGCAAGTCGGTTAAGGATATTATGCGAAAGATGGGCAACGATGAACTGAAGGACCAGGAACAGGAGCGATTCAGGCAGAAGGCGGACGAGGTATCGGAATATTACGACAACGTAGGGGACAAGTCGGAACTCGAGAAGCGCCACGACCGGTTTCGACAGCGGCAGGAGTATACCAGCCGGCTCGGACCCGCGGCTGAGCGGCTGCCTATCCTAACCACGGAGGAGCGGGAACGTCGCGAAAGAGAGCGACCCGTTCGCAGGTCCATCCAGTTCGAGGGTCCAATCGAAAAACTGATTGAAAAATACAAAGACCCCAAAGAAGTCTTCAATCATATGTCGCATGGTCAGTTGATGAAATACGAACTGGTCGAGGAGACCGGTTGCATCTACGAAAAGGGCAAGTTGATCTTCGACGGCGAGAAACTCGTGACCGACGATGATCAGACGCGTTGAACGGGCATTCCTGGGAGAAGAGGAGCGTTCGGGAAGAGAAGCCGGAACCCGTGGCGCCGTCGATGCTGGGTCAATTGGCCAGTCACCCGGCAGGCGAGGCTCCCGTTTCCGTTCGTCGAATCCAACCAATACTGCATTTGGCAAAACCCTTCGGATTTCTGAGTTCCGAAGGGCTTTTTTCTGTGGCGTGCTATTGTCCGCGAACCTCACCCGGATCGGGGGTCTTGCCAGCGCGCTTCAACAGTCCGTTGAAAAAGCCGCTCTGCAGGCGAGGCCGAGCCATTGTGGCCGAGGACAAGGCGCGCAACCGAGTCCCATCCTACGATTCGGCGAGGGCGCGCAACGTAGTATTTCGACCGCAAGGGCCGGCCGCAGTCCGGATGGGCTTTTTTAACGGGCTGTTAAGCAGGCTTCGAGGTACTCCCGAATTCTGTCTCCGCACTCGGGATCCTGAAGGGCAAAGTCAATAAACGCCCTGTAGTAGCTGGCGTGGCTACCGATGTCGTATCTTGTTTCGTCCGGTAACAGACGCACGCATCTGACCGATTTCCCCCGCCGTATCAGGCCTCGAATGGCGTCCGTGACGCCGATTTCTTCGCGCGCGGCCTGCGTAAGCGCGCGGATTTCATCGAAGATATCGGGACTGAACACATAGCGGGCGCTCACGGCCATCAGGCTTGGCGCCTCGTCTGCACCGGGTTTTTCCACCAGATCGTGGATGGCGAAGCTGTCTGCGTTCAGATCGTCTGCCGGGTCCGGTTCGACGATTCCGTACCGTCCGACCATATCGGACGTGACCCGACGGACGCCCACGGTACACGCGGACCCGAATTCGAGATGAGATTCGATCATTCGAGCAAGAAAGTTTGGCGTATGCCTGGTGTTGATAATTGTATCGCCGTAGGCGACCGCAAAGTGCTCCGTGTCCACGAAGCTCTCGGCAGCGAGTATTGCCGCGCCCGTGCCCCGGGGTCCCTTCGCGGAGGAGAGCGCCTGCTGTCGGGTATAAAAGAACTCGATGCCGCGCCGGCTGTAGTCGAGTTGACCCGTGTCATTGGATCCGTGGTTCTGGCCAGACTGTGAGGCAAGATCGACGTTGTTGTCGAACTGGTTTTCGATAATAGTTTTGCTGTGAGAGGTAATGAAGAGACACTTCGTCAGATTCGCGGCTGCCATTTCCTCGACCACGTGCTGTATCGCGGGATATTTGCCAACGGGCAGCATCTCTTTCGGCAGGGCTCTTGTCGTGGGCAACAATCGGGTACCGAGCCCGGCAACCGGGATGACGACTTTACGGACGCACATAAATGACCCTTCCCAGTAATTGACCGGCCGGAAAGATAAACCTGCACTGGCGCCTTGTCAATGCCGAAGCATGCTGAATTTACGGGATTGCGGACCGGCTCCCCGCACGCGTGCCAAGCATAGAAATACTTTGCGTGCGGAGTGTATATTCGATAGATTTTCTCAGTGACTTGCCGTGCGTCTCTACGAAGAAGGCTTGACCATGACGTGGATAATTTCCCTGAGTCTCACGATCGTTGCATCCGTATCGGCGGCGCCGGCTGATTCGCTGCGTGTCCGGGCGGAAGCGGACATTGAGGGGGGTCGGCCGGAACGTGCCGTCGCCGCGCTGAAGCGGGTGATCGGCACGGGAGAGGAAACGGCGCGGGATTACGTCCTGATGGGGCAGGCGTACCTGGATGCCGGCAATCAGAAAGAGGCCAAAAACGCATTCAGGAAGGCGGTGAAAAAAGGCGCCAGGGCAGCCGGTTACAACGGGTTGGGACTGGCCTATATGGCATCCAGGCAGGGATTCAGGCGCGCAGAGACGTATTTCAAGCGTGCCCTGAGGGCCGATCCGGGCATGGCGGAGGCGCAATACCACCTCGCGGTCGTCTACCTGGAAACGCGGAAACGTCGGGCGCGGGAGGCATTTGAGAGAGTGATCGAAATGGATGCCGGCTACCCGGACGCTCATTACCAGGTTGGACTGCTTCTGGAGGACGACGGCAAGCGCCACGAGGCGATTTCCGTCTACCAGCAAGAGATGGCGGTGAATCCGGCACACCCCGACGCGGGAATCCGGCTGGCCAGGTTGTGGCTTTCGCTGGGCAACAGCGAGGAAGCGGTCAGCACGCTCTCAGGGCTGCTGAAGGCCGGTGGCGACGCCCGTGTTCCGGCCAATCGCGATCTCGCCGTTATTGCCCTGATGAATCGCGACTTCGAGCGTGCGAACCGACTGTTCGAGGTCTATTTCTCCTTCCTGCCGGAAGCAGAACAACGCAGATATCAGGACATATCCCTTGTGGCGGACGACGAGGACCTTGCGCGTTTTGAGGCGGCGTTTCCCGAGGAGAGAGATGCGCTCGCCGCACGGTACTGGATCCGACGCGACCCAACTCCTCTCACACCTGAAAACGAACGTCTGCTGGAGCACTATCGCCGTGTCGCGTACGCGCTGGAACACTATACCAGGCCGGATGGCGGATGGGACAAGCGCGGCGAGGTATTCATCCGGCTTGGAAATCCCGATCACATCAGCAGATGGGACGATGTTCAGGCCGAACGGAATCGGGAATTACAGGAAACGCGTGTGAATTTCGTGAATCGTTCCCGGATGGCACTGGCCATTTCACCGGGGTTGCCAATCTTTCCGGTTGCCGCGAATGCCAAGTGGGAATACTGGATCTACACGCAGGTTGACGGCGGAATCGAGATCACCTTCGCGGAAGTCTTCAAGGGCAGGCGTTACGACTTTGCGCCGTTTCCGCTGAGCGTCGCGCCGCATATCGGTGTCCATCTGGCCGAATTCCAGGGCGGGGTGATCATGCAGAATGTCGTGGCCACGCGGCCGTCACGCTATTCGCCCGACTTCGCCGATCTGCCCATCGATTTCTACTACTATCCTGCGGATTTCAGGGGACCGGAGTCCAGGACGCGACTTGAGGTCTACTACGGGCTGCCTGCATCCGAGGTCGTGCGGTTGAATGTGGATGGGAAGACGGATCTCATTCTGCTGGACCGGGGCGTAGCCTTGTTCGACGGCTCGTGGAACGAAGTCTATCGTGAGGTGGATCAGATGGCCTTCAGGGCCCCCTCGGACCGGCAGGTTGCCGACGGCGCGTTCATTCCCGGCGTGATGCCGGTGGACCTGCCGCCGGGTACGTACCAGATGGCCCTGCAGGTAAGGGACGTGGTTTCCGGCAAGTCCCAGGTCTATCAGCAGGCGGTTGTCCTGGAGGACTATCACAAAACATCCGGGCTGCTGATCAGCGATATCGAACTGGCCTTCGCGACGGAACCGACGGAAGAGACGGAGGGTGAGTACATAAAGAACGGCCTTAAGGTAATCCCGATGTCGTCGCTTGCGTTTCGGAGCCATCAGAACGCGTTCGTTTATTTCGAGATATATAATCTGAAGCAGGATGCCTTCGGACAGACGCGCTATCGAGTGGAATATACGTTGCGGTCAAAGAGGGACAGGGCGTTGCCTGCGAAAATTCTGCACGGACTGGGCCGGGTATTCCGGCTGTCAGAAAAGGACCAGGAGATCGTGATCGCCTACGATCAGGCCGGTAACCGGCCGGACGAAGTGGCGTACGTGGAGCTGGACCTGACCGGGACGCGAGAGGGCGGACAGCTTGTTAGGGTGGCCGTAACGGACCTGCTGGCGGATGAACAGGCTTCGAAGGAGATTTCGTTCAGCATCGTACCCTGAGGCAGGCCTCCCTGCGGGTATGAACCCGTTCCGGGGTACACAATACCCTGCACCGTGCATCGCTGATGGCGTCTAGTGTTCTGTCCCGGAAATTAGGTAACTTATTTCCGGGACAGAACACTAGAATCGGGAGAAACGTGGTGGCACAGGCCAACCTTTCGGTAATTCCTTCGGTTGACTCGGTCATGGCCGAACCAGAGGTGCGGGCGTTGTGCGAGCGCTGCGATCAGCCGCTGGTCGTGCGTTTCGTGCGCGAGGGAATCGACGCGGCCCGGGAGGCCGTGCTTGAAGGTGAGGCGATCGGCGAGTCCCGGGAGCTTCTGGTGGCATGGGTGGTTCGCGATGTCTGCCGGCGTTTCAAGCGCATTGCCGCTTCCGGTCTCAAGCGGGTCGTCAACGCCACGGGAATCGTGCTGCACACAAACCTCGGACGCGCGCCGCTGCCGGATGCGGCCGCCCGGGCCGTCGCGGGAGCTGCCGCGGGGTACAGCAATCTGGAAGTGGACCTTGAAACGGGCCGTCGCGGGTCCCGAACGGCCCTGGTCGAAGAATTGCTGTGCGTGCTGACGGGCGCGGAAGCGGCGGCCGTGGTCAATAACAACGCGGCGGCCGTATTATTGTCCCTGAATACGCTGTGTCTGGGCAAAGAAGCGCTGGTCTCACGAGGCGAACTGATCGAAATCGGAGGGTCCTTTCGCATCCCGGAAATCATGGCGCGCAGCGGCGCAGTGATGGTCGAGGTCGGTACGACCAACCGGACCCACCTGCAAGACTTCGAGGCGGCGCTGACCGACCGCGCCGGTCTGATGCTGGCGGTACACCCGAGCAATTACAAGGTGATGGGATTTACGGCCGCGGTTTCACTCGCGGACCTGGTTGCGCTGGGCAATCGGCGCGGTGTGGCCGTGGTCCACGACCTGGGCGGCGGTGCACTTGTGGACATGCGCGAATTCGGTCTGCCTCACGAACCCCTGGTTTCGGACAGCGTTGCGGCCGGCGCCGACGTGGTTACGTTCAGCGCAGACAAGGTGCTGGGCGGCCCCCAGGCGGGTATTCTGGTTGGGCGGCGAGACGCCATCCGGAGGATCCGTCGGAACCCGCTCATGCGGGCGCTGAGGTGCGGGAAGCTGACGTACGCCGCGCTGGCGTCAACGTTGAGACTTTTCCTGAATCGGAAGGAACTGTTGCGGACGCATCCAACGCTCGCGATGCTCACCGAGCCTGTCAAAACGCTGAAGCGGCGCGGTCGGCGGAGTCTGTCTCGGCTGAGTCAACTGCCCGACAACAGGTTGCGGGTTGAATTGGTGGATTCGGTCGCCCAGACGGGAAGCGGCGCCATGCCGCTTGAGGAAATCCCCAGCGTCGCGTTACGTGTGTCATTCGCCGGTGGTTCCGTAACCGAACTGGCGGCCCGTTTGCGGTCGAACGATCCGCCGGTTATCGGATACGTGCGGGACGATCGACTGTTTCTGGATCTGCGAACGGTGGCGGCCGGTGAGTTGCGCATCGTAGAGGCCGCGCTGTGCGGGGCGGCGGGGATCTGTGTGGAGTCAGCCTGATGTCGCACGTTATCATCGGTACGGCAGGTCATATCGATCACGGCAAAACCGCGCTGATCAAGGCGCTTACGGGTATCGATACGGATACGCTCCCCCAGGAAAAGGATCGGGGGGTCACGATCGATATCGGATTCGCATACTGGAAGGACCAGGTCACCATCATCGACGTGCCCGGTCACGAACGGTTTGTGAAGAATATGGTGACGGGTGTCTGCTCGGTGGATCTCGCACTGTTTGTGGTCGCGGCCGATGACGGGGCCATGCCCCAGACACGCGAACACCTGGGAATCCTGAATTTTCTGGGCGTGCGGCGGGGTGTTGTGGCGCTGAACAAGGTGGACCTGGTGGAGCCGGACTGGGCGGAACTGGTGGTGGAGGACCTGCGCGATCTGTTCGACGGCACGTTTCTGGACGGCGCGCCGATCGTGCCCGTGTCCGCTGCGACCGGCGAGGGGATAGAGACACTCCGGACATTGCTGGAGGAAGAAATCGGGAAGGTGGAGACGCGCCCTGACGGCGGTGTGTTCCGTCTGCCGGTGGATCGGGTGTTCTCCGTCAGGGGATTCGGTACGGTCGTGACCGGCACGGTATTGTCCGGCAAGGTACGGGTGAAGGACGTGGTGATGCTGCAGCCGGCAGACCAGGCTGTTCGGGTGCGCGGCGTGCAGGTGCACGGCAGGGGCGTGGAAACCGCCCTTGTCGGCCACCGGGCGGCGATCAATCTGGCCGATGTCGAGGTAGATCAGGTTGCCCGGGGCGATCTTCTGGCGCAACAGGGCTATTTCAGTTCAACCTATATGCTCGACGCGCGGCTGCGGCTGCTGAAGGATGCGCCGGCTTCGGTGAAGAACCGGACGCGGGTGCATCTGCACCTCGGTCCGCGCGACGTGCTGGCGCGCGTGGTTCTCCTCGAAGCCGACGAATTGCACCCCGGTGAGTCTCAGCTCGTGCAGTTTCGCCTGGAAGGACGCGGCGTGGCCGCCCGGGGCGACCGATTCGTGATCCGGCGTTATTCGCCCGTGCAGACACTGGGCGGCGGGGTGGTGCTGGATGCGCAGCCGGTCAAGCATCGCCGCTTCAGGGAGGATACGCTGGAACGACTGCGCGGGTCCGAAGTTGAGGATCCGACCCGGGTATTGGGCCTTCGCCTGAAGGCGGCGGGATTCCGGGCGCATTCCGCCCGGGACCTTGCGGCGGCGCTGGGGCTGTCTCTGTCCGAGACCAACGACCGGCTGCAGGGTTTGCTGGATGAGGGAGACGCATTCGGCTTTCGCCGCGCGGGAGTGGCCGTTTACGTCCATACGGATTCGTGGCAGTCCCTGCTCACACGGATAACAGAAGCGTTGTCGACCTACCACAAGGCCAACCCTCTCAGGGCAGGGGTTTCACATAACGAACTCCGCCCGCGCGTGGAGGGAAAGCCGCCTGCCGGCTTCTTCGAGCACGCAATCGACCATCTGCTCTCGGAGAAGGTATTGGCATCCGTTGGTCCCCTGCTGCGGCTGGCCGAACACCGGATCCGGTTCTCGGGGGATCAGGGCCGGATCAGAGAGGAAATTCTGGATCTTCTGAGGGCGGCGCGGGCGGCTCCTCCCGATCTGAACGAGATTGGCGTACACCTGGCGCAGGACGCCGCCGAAGTTCACGCTGTCGCGGCCGCCATGCAGGCGATGGGGGAGATCGTAAGGCTCGACGAGAATCTGGTGTTTTTGCCGCGCACGCTCGAGGAGATTGAGCAGGGGCTCGACGGTTACTTGCAGCGAAACCGGGAAATGAGTGTTTCGGCTTTCCGCGACCTGGTGGGAACCACGCGCAAATACGCCGTTCCATTGTTGAACTATTTCGACAACAAGGGCGTCACCGTGAGAAAGGGGGACGTCCGGGTCCTTGCCGGGCAGATATAGGTGCCGGCCAGGGGATCGTGTCGGTCGACATTGCGCGGCTTTCAACGGCATTCAGTCTTCCGGATGCGGCCTATCCTGCGAAGCAACCGGATAACGGGATTGCCGAAAGCCCGCTCTTTGTGCGGGAGTGGATGGGGCACTGGTGGCCCTCGCGGGCTTCAAACCCGTTGCGGCGTGCTAATCACACGCTGGGTGGGTTCGATTCCCACACATTCCCGCCATAATCGGAAGCGGAGGTCTCACACGAGGCCTCCGCTTCTGTTAACCAGACGTTGACAAAGAAGATGCGCCGATGTAACTTCGCAGTCAGAATTCAGAAACGCAGATTTCCCGCAGACGGAACGGAGCTGACGCGCATATAACAGTCCGTTGATAAAGTCGCTCTGCAGGCGAGACCGCGCAACGCAGTATTTCGACCGCAAGGGCCGGCCGTAGAACGGATGGGCTTTTTCAACGGACTGGTAAGGGGTGCCAGATGGCGAGATGGGCTGTCGTACTGGTATTGGTCGTCCTGAATGCGAACGCCGCCCAGGGATGGTGGGTCCGCGGGCACGGCATCGTCACCAGAGCTGCGGTCGCCTCGCTTCCGGAGCGGATGCCGGGCTTCTTTCGCGCCGGAGGAGACGCGATCGCACACTATGTTTGGGACCCCGACCTGGCAAGGAATCGTGGAACGCCGATTTTGCGCCGCGCCGAAGTTCCCGAACACTATTTCAATCCGGAACGACTGACGGACGCTTCGCTGCCGGCTGATCGCAACGGGTTGCTTGAGTTTTGCGCAAAGCAGGGCGTCGCGCCGGACAAGGTCGGTTTTCTGCCCTATTCGGTAGCCGAGTGGACGCAGAGGCTGGCAGTGGCTTTTGCAGAGCACAGGCGCTGGCCAGACAATCGCCACATCAGACAAAAGTGTCTGATGTACGCCGGTTTTGTCGCGAATTACGCCCAGGACCTCTGCCAGCCGCTGCACGTGACAATGTACTTCAACGGCCGGCCCGGTCCGGACGGCGCCATTCAACCCAGCGGCATACACTACAAGGTGAACGATCTGATACGCAGGATCGACCCCGCGCCCGGGGCTTTGGCTTCGGGTCAACAACCCGTCGTGTTGGACAGCCTGATGTCCGGAATTGCCGCACAGATTGAAAACAGCAGGTCGCTCCTGGACGCCGTATATGGCCTGGAGGGTCGATTGCCGCCCGCGGGTGAGGGCGAGTGGACGCCGGCTCCCGAGGTCGTGGCATTCGGTATGGAGCGAGCGCGCGAGGCGGTGATGTTTACCGCGTCGCTCTACCTGACGGCCTGGCATCTGTCCGAGAGCCTGGAGTTCGAGGATTGGGTGGTTCGGGCGGACTCGCGGGATACAGAGTGAGAAAAACGTCCAACGGTTACTTCGAGTGTCCGGACCTACCGTGAAGGCGCGCGGATGAATTTCCTGATGATAGCCGTCGACAGCCTGCGAGCGGACCGGCTCGGATGCTATGGATACGACCGGCCAACCACGCCATTCATCGACGCGGTTGCACGCCGGTCGGCGGTGTTCGAGAACTGCTATGCGCCGTCGATACCCACGCAACCCTCGTTTACCTGCATATTCACCGGACAGTGGCCCACCACGCATGGGATCGTAGCGCACCGGGGACGCTGGTCCCTTGGCGAGACCGCGCCTTTTCTGCCTGAATTCCTGCAGCGGGCCGGCTACGCCACGGCGGCGGTGGACAATCTCGCGGATCATCACAAGCCCTGGTTTTCCCGGGGGTTCGACGTCTGCCTGAATCCGAGGGAAGCGGGAAGTTATCCCGAGTGCTTTCGGTTCAATGAGCTGGCCTTCGAGTGGCTGAATGCCCGCGACCGCGAGCCGTTCTTTCTCTTCGTACACTATTGGGATCCCCACACGCCGTACATGCCTCCCAAGGGGTACAGAGACCTTTTTTACTCCAGCGATCCTACAGTGGAAAACAGGGGCAGCCTGGACGAATTCTACCGGCGGCCCCTGAGAAGCTGGTGGACGTCCGGCTGGCTGGGGCGGATGGCGTCCGAGTGGCCGGATGCGGCGGGCGCGCAGATCACCGACATCGAATTTGTACGGAGCCAGTACGACGCAGAGGTAAGATGCGTGGACGACGGAGTCCGGGAATTGCTGGGGGCGCTTGAGGACCTGGGTATCGCGGAGGAAACGGCGGTGTTCATATTCAGTGACCACGGCGAGGAGCTGGGTGAGCACGGTATCTACTTCGATCACCATGGATTGTACGAGAGCGATATACGGGTTCCGCTGATTGTGCGGTGGCCGGCGGCCGGGTTCAATGGAAGCCGCATCCGGTCCCTGGCTCAACTCACGGATATCGCTCCGACGGTGCTGGAAGGCGCCGGGCTGCCGGCCCCGCGCAGGATGGACGGGCGTTCGCTGCTCCCGTTCATACGCGGCGGATCGGATCGGGAAGAAGGGGAGCCCCTTCTTTCCCAGGAATGCACCTGGATGGCCAAATGGGCCGTGTGCAAGACCGGGTGGAAGCTGATCGCCGCACTCGAGCCGGACTTTTACGGCAATCCCATGCGGGAGCTGTACGACCTTAACAACGATCCTTCGGAGCAGCGGAACCTGGCGCTGGAACTTCCCGAGAAGACGCGGGAGATGGGTGAAGTTCTGGCCTCGGAGTTGTCCCGGCGGCTGGCTCGGGTCGGAAGGACCGTAGACCCCGTCGAAGCGCATGGCATTACGCTCGGCAGGGAGATGTTCGCCTGAGTCGCGCGATCACGGGTTGGCGGACGGGGCACAGGGTTACTATTCATGCGTGACTACAACGACGTCGTCCGGCGTACCGAGGCGCTTTCACAGTGGGGCGTCCGAATCGAAGTGCTGGACCGTATAAACGGCTTTCCGGTCGTTTTGGCGGCGCTTTGCACAGATCCGGCGCTACCGGCCATTTACGTCAACGGCGGGACCCACGGCGACGAACCGGCGGGAACGGAGGGGGCTCTGGCTTTTCTGGAGACGGGCTGCGCGCAATGGCTGGATCGATTCCGGTTTTTCGTGATACCCTGCCTGAACCCCTACGGATATGTTCACAATACCCGGTCGAATGCGCAAAACGTGGACATCAACTGGGCATTCCTTCGTGACGACGTACCGGAAATCGGCCTTTTGAAGCGATTCATTCGAGGGAGGAAGTTCGCGGCGGTAATGGACCTTCACGAAGATTGGGAGAGCCCCGGGTACTATCTCTACGAACAGGTTCGCGGACTCGCGCCCGCGGGACCCCGGATTACGAAACAGGTTTCAGGGGTCTGCCCGCTGAATACTCAACCGGAAATCGAAGGTGAAACGGCATTGAACGGCGTGATATTTCCGAACCTTGAGGTGGAAAAGCGGCGTCTTGGCGGCGGTGTGCCGATCGTGTTGTTCAAACAGTCGTATACCGATCGTCTGATTACCTCGGAGACGCCTTCGACGATGGCGATGGATATAAGGGTTCAGGCGCATCTGGCGGCGCTGGAGACGATGCTCGAAGTGCATTCGGGAGGATAGCGCGTGCGAGGTTCCGACCTGAAATCGGCGCGGATGAAGCAGGCATACCTCATCAATTCAGCCGACGTGGTTGAACCCGCGATGTCGGTTGAGGACTGGGCGGACTTCGAAAGAGGCGTTGCGCTCTTCAACTGCCGCGAGCACTGGGAGAGCCACGAGGCCTGGGAGCAGGTGTGGCGCAGGCATACCGAACCGAGCCGGATTTTCTTTCAGGGCCTGATCCAGCTTGCCGCGGCGTACCATCAGCTTCGACGCGGGATCTATCACGGGGCGGTGAAGCACTATAACAACGCATACTTCAAGTTGAAGCAGTTTCCCGTCCTGTTTCTGGGTGTGGATGTCGGCGCGCTCAGGCGGAAAATAGAAACCGGGAGGGTGGAGGTGGAGCGTCTGGGACCGGGAAGAATGGATGAATTTCCCCAGGACCTGGTGGCGAAGGTGGTATACAATCGGCCGCCGGACGGTTGAGTGACCCGAGGAGCGGCATTCGCGGATTTCCTTGCCGCCCGTCGCCAGGTTCGTTCGTTAAACTGGAATCCAACGTAAAAAGGAGCCCCGGACGCCGATGTCCGGGGCTCCTTCAGTCCAATCTGACGGGGCGCCTGAATCAACTGCCGTTCGCGCCATTGTCATAGAGTTGAGCGAAAAACTCGAGAGCCGCCCTGAACGAGATCACCTTGACGACCCTTCCGGCGTGATCGACAACCGGTATATGCCGGTACCCGTGCAGGTCCATGAGGTGCAGCGCGTATCCGATCGGGTCAGACAATCTCATGGTCGTGGGATTGGGCGTCATCACGTCTTCGACGGAAGTCGTTGCCAGGTCCATGTCGTTACCGACAACTTTGACGAAGAAGTCACCCTCGGCCAGGATACCCTGAAGCGTCACGCCGTCTTCGGAAACCAGCAGGCAGCCAGCTTCTTTTTCCTCCATCAGCGCCATGGCTTCCAGCATCGAGGCGCCGGGCGCGATGAATTCCGGGAGATGGAGCGCTACCGTCGAGATGGGATCGATGACCAGACGCTCGAATTCGCCCTTCGGGTCTATTGGATCCTCTCCGCCGATTCCCGGTATGATATCCGGGATATCCGTCTCGATTTCCTCCTCCACGACGTCACGCTCGGTCGGAATGCTGTCCTCTTCCGAAACGACCCAGGTATCCGCGGTATGATAAAGCGCGGACAGATCGGCTTCCCCCTGCTGATTCACGGCCGCGCGCCCCTGTGCGAGTATTTCTTCTTCGTAGACCGGCCGGTCCACGCAACGCAGGACGCCTAACGGCACCGGAAAATCGGGATATTCCATGCGGCTGAGCATGTAGGCCAGCGCGGGCGGGTCGGCGGATTCGTCGTGCACCAGCAGATCGTTTTCGGATGCGCCGTTCCCGAGTGGCACGACTTCCGGACGCAGGTCGTTCATCCGGATACCCTTGTCATGCTCCTTTCCGAATATCATCGGCTGACCGTTTTCGAGAATTAGCGTATTATCGTCCTTGACATCGGCTTCGGTAATGTGGAACCACGCGCCATCGTTGTAGATGTTGCAGTTCTGATAGACTTCGACAAACGAGGTGCCCTTGTGGGCGGCCGCCCGGCGGAGCATCTCGGCGAGGTGCTTGGTATTCCTGTCGACGGACCGCGCGACAAACGTGGCCTCGGCGCCAATGGCAACGGAGATGGGATTGAAGGACTGCTCTATGGAGCCCATCGGTGACGAATAGGTCTTGTGGCCCGGCAGCGACGTGGGCGAGTACTGCCCCTTGGTGAGGCCGTAGATGCGATTGTTGAAGAGAATGATGTTCACGTCCACGTTCCTGCGCAGGATATGCAGCAGATGGTTGCCGCCGATGGACAGCCCGTCGCCGTCTCCGGTGATGACCCACACGTGGAGGTCCGGGTTGGCCACCTTCAGGCCCGAGGCGAGGGTTGGCGCGCGTCCATGTATGGAATGCACGCCATACGTGTTCATATAATACGGAAACCGGCTGGAACAACCGATTCCGGAGATGAAGACAATCTGTTCCCGGGGTATTCCGAGTTCCGGCAACACCCTCTGCATTTGTGCCAGAATGGCGTAGTCCCCGCATCCGGGGCACCAGCGGACTTCCTGGTCCGATACGAAATCTTTACGCGTCAGTTGTAGTGAATCCAATGCGGCTTCGGCCATGGGTCGTTCTCCAGATTCAAGGATACGGTCTAACAGTCCGTTGATAGAGTCGCTCTGCAGGCGAGGCCGAGCTATCGTGGCCGTAGACAAGGCGCGCGACCGAAGCGACTCTGGGGATTCGGTAAGGGAGCGCAACGCAGTAATTCGGCCACAAGAGCCGGCCGCAGCCCGGATGGGCTTTATCAACGGGCTGCTAGTCCAGTAATTCGTGGATTTTATCCACGATCTCGGAAATCTTGAATGGCTGCCCCTGAACTTTGGGATAGCTGATGACGCGCAGAGGATACCTGGCATTCAGAAGCAGCGAAAGCTGCCCGCCGTTGATTTCCGGCACCAGGATCTTTCGGTAGCGCAGAAGCAGGCTCTCGAGGTTCGCCGGAAACGGGTTCAGGTATCGGATGTGGGCGTGCGCGACGGACTGGCCGTTGGAGACCCCCCTGCGAACGGCGGATCTGATGGCGCCGAAAGTGCTGCCCCAACCGACGACAAGCACATCGCCGGCCGATGGGCCGTACACATCCTGGCGGGGAATGCGATTGGCGATTCGCGCCACTTTTTCCGCCCTGACCCTGACCATGTGTTCGTGGTCTTTCGGGTCGTATGAGACGTTTCCGGTGCCGTCCTGCTTGCCCAGCCCGCCGATGCGGTGTTCCATACCGGGCGTTCCAGGAAGCGCCCACGGACGGGAAAGGGTCTGCGCATTCCGCGTATATGGCTGGAAATCTTCAGGATCCGTTTGATGTTCGAAGACAATGGCGTCAATTTCGCTTGGATCGGGAATCTTCCAGGGTTCGGAACTGTTGTTGAGATAGCCGTCGGAAAGGAAGAAGACCGGTGACATGCTTTCAACGGCGATTCGGAAGGCCTCGATACCCAGATGGAAGCAATCGGAGGCCGTGGCCGGGGCGACAATGGGAATCGGGCTTTCGCCGTTGCGGCCGAACATGCACTGGAGCAGGTCGGACTGTTCCGTTTTCGTAGGAAGCCCCGTACTGGGTCCGCCCCGCTGAAAGTTCGCGACCACCAGTGGCAATTCGAGAACCAGGGCGAGGTTGATCGCCTCGCTCTTGAGCGCGACGCCGGGCCCGCTCGTACCGGTTGCGGCGAAGGCCCCCCCGAATGCGGCGCCGATGGCGGAACCGATGGCTGCGATTTCGTCTTCGGCCTGGAACGTGCGCACGTCAAAGTTCTTCAGGGCCGCCAGCGCTTCGAGCAGGACGCTGGCAGGCGTGATGGGATAGCTGCCGTAGAAGAGGGTCTTGCCGGCCTTGTGAGCTGCGGTGACGAATCCCATCGCGGTGGCCTGGGCGCCGGTAACGGCACGATAGGTGCCGGGTTCGACCACGGCTCTGGGTATCCTGTACCTGAACTGAAACTGCTCGGTCGTTTCCCCGTAATTGTATCCGGCCTTCAGGGTGGTTACGTTTCCTTCAACGACGTTGGGGCGGCTGGCGAATTTCTCTTCCAGCATGCGGATCGTCGGTTCCAGAGGACGGTCGAAGATCCAGTATGCAAGGCCGAGGGCGAAGCAGTTCTTCATCATATCGACCTGCCGGTTGGACAGGCCTTCGATGTCGGCTACGGCCTTCTTGTGCAGGGTTGTCAGAGGCACTTGGCAAACGCGAAAACCTTCCAGCGAACCGTCTTCCAGCGGGTCGGAATCGTAGCCGGCCTTGCGCAGGTTGTTTCGGGTGAAGTTGTTCGTATTGGTGATAACCACACCCCCGTGCGGCAGGTCCGGGAGATTGGCCTTCAGCGCGGCCGGATTCATTGCAACGAGCACCTGCGGCTCGTCTCCGGGTGTGTAGATGTCTTCACTTGAAATGCGTACCTGAAACCCGCTGATTCCCGGCAATGTGCCCGCGGGCGCACGGATTTCGGCCGGGAAGTCCGGCATCGTACTGATGTCGTTGCCCACAATGGCCGACGTGTTGGCGAATTCACCGCCAACGAACTGGCTGCCGTCGCCGGAATCCCCGGCAAACCGAACCGCGATGGATTCGACCTCCATCAATTCGTCCAGCAAATCGGCCTTTGCGTCAATTTCCTCGACGACTGTTTCGGCCATCTGTATCGACCTCCTGTTTTCCTGGGGCTGCACATCCGATTACGGAGTCCAGCCGCGCTAAGCGCCGGCGCGGGCTTTTGCAAACACGTCCGGCACGGGCGGCTGGTTGTAGATTTCCTGTGGAAAATAGTCGCAGATGTATTTAATGATGGCATAATACGTCAGTGTACCCAGGACCTTGCCCTCTTTGTTCGTCACCGGCATGTACCGGTAACGGTTCGAGGCGATCACCCGGGTTGCGTCCAGGATATTCATGTCCGCGTCGATTGTCTCAGGACCGGGCGTCATCAGGTCGTCGATCGGCGCGTTGCCGCTTTCCGGATTGCCCGCCACTTTCTTCATGATATCGCGTTCGGTGAAGATGCCGATCAGCCGGCCGTGTCTCATGACTAGCGCGCACTTCCTGTGGCTCGCCTTCATCTTCTCGATGACATCGCCCGCTCGCGTGCCGTGTTCCGTCTCGACGTAATACGACAGGTCGACCTGGGTGATCGGTGCGGTGTGAATACTTTCTTTTAGGTCCATCAGCCCCTCCGGAATCGATGCGCTCCGGCAGCCGCGTGTCTGAGCGGATAGCGTAAGGTAAGCGCGACACGGCGCGTCCGCTCAGTTATGGTTTCCGAAACCGACCCTTAACAATAAGCCGGACTTATCGTATCTGGTTCCAATATAAAGTATTTACGTTGCAATGGCAAGACGAATCCATTAGTTATTTTTGTTCAAATGCCTTCGATACTATAAACTGGTTTATAAAGTTATCTTGCGGTCAGATGCATAAGCGGACCTGAATCACCGGGTTAGCACAGATTGCATAAACGACTCCCTCGTGTGTCGGAAACGGACGAAGAACCATTTGATTTAAGGAAAGTCGGATTCTATATTGAAAGTCGGCGTTCATCTAACAGTCCGTTGATAAAGTCGCTCTGCAGGCAAGTCCGAAGACAAGGCGCGCGACCGAGTCCCATCCTGCGAGTCGGCGAGGGAGCGCAACGCAGTATTTCGACCGCAAGGGGCGGCCGCAGACCGGATGGGCTTTTTCAACGGGCTGCTAAGGCGCCATTTCGCCCACATCCAACTGGCTGGATCTGGATATTCTGATATGCGCGTTGGCATACTCTCTTTGGTTCACGAGTCCAATACGTTCATCGGTACGCCCACCACACTGGAGATGTTCCGGTCGAGCCGGATTCTCATTGGAAATGAAGTGGCGGACGTATTTGAAGACGGGCTTAACGAGGTGAGCGGTTTTTTCGCGGGTCTGGCAGAGTCGGGCATCGAAGCGGTGCCACTGTTCTATGCGAGTACAGAGCCTTCCGGCCGGATTACGAAGGACACCTGCAACGCGTTGATGCAGATGATGTTCGAACAGGTCGACCGCGCTGGAGAACTGGATGGCTGGCTGGTAGCGCCCCATGGGGCGAACGTAGGTGAGGGGGAGGCCTACTGGGACCTCGACGGTTACTGGTTGTCCAGGCTCCGCCGCATTGTCGGCACAGGTACGCCGATCATCTGCACAATAGATCCTCACGCGAATCTGTCGGAGAGGATGATTGCGGCCTGCGACGCAACGATTGCCTATCGCAGCAACCCGCATCTGGACCAGAAAGAGGTGGGCCTGCAGGCTGCGCGATTGATGGCGCGGACCCTTCGGAGCGAGATCAGACCCACGCAGGCGGCAGCGTTTCCGCCAATCGCCATCAATATTGAACGACAGTTGACGGGCTCCGCTCCGTGCCGGCCGATGTACGATCTTGCCGATCGCCTGCTGGACCGGCCGGACGTCTTGTCCAATAGCATCGTGTTGGGATTCCCGTACTCCGACGTGCCCGAAATGGGCGCGGCGATGATTGCCGTGACGGACGGAGATTCACGCCTCGCGGAGTCCGTGGCCGGAGAACTCGCTGATCATCTCCACGCTTTTCGCGATGACTTCAAGGGAGAGTTCATCGGCATCCGGGAAGCGGTCGACATGGCGGTGGATACGGGCGGCCCCGTCTGCCTGCTGGATATGGGCGACAACGTGGGCGGCGGTTCCGCGGGCGACGGGACGATGCTTGCGCATGAACTGCACGGGCGCGGGAATATCAGGGCATTCGTGTGCCTGTACGACAGGGAAGCCGTTTCCAAAGCGGCCGGGGCGGGCGTGGGCAACCGGGTGACGCTCCGGGTGGGCGGTAAGACTGACGAATTGCACGGCCCGCCACTGGAGGTACCCGTCACGGTCCGCGGCGTTTACGGCGGCCGGTTCCGCGAGTCCGAGATTCGCCACGGCGGCCGGACGGCGTTCGACATGGGTCAAACGGCGGTGGTGGATACGGACAACGGCTTGACCATCAGCCTGACCTCGCGGCGGGTCGTTCCGGTGAGTCTGGGCGTGATGACCAGTTGCGACCTGCGTCCGGACACGTTCGACGTTATTGTCGCCAAGGGGGTACACTCGCCCGTGGCCGCGTACGCGCCCGTGTGCACGCGTCTGATACGCGTGGATACGCCCGGCGCGACGGCGGCGGATATGCGCAAATTCGAGTTCCACCATCGAAGGCGGCCGTTGTATCCGTTCGAAGAGATTTAGGCGCTACGCGTCGGAGTCACGTGGATTGGGTCCTCACCAGAGAAGCCCGAATAGGTTTCTGAAACGAATTTCTCTTGCCAAGCTCGACGAAGCGCGTTCATTGAGCTTGTCGAAATGCCCGCGCTTCGTCCGCGTTTCGACCCTTCACCGGCCCTTCGACAAGCTCAGGGAACGGTTCAGGGTCAGCGGGTTCAGGGCATCGGCTCGCGAGGAAGTATCGCAGCCGAATCACAACAGCAACAGCAAAATCAGGAGGACAGTTCGTGTCCATTCTATTCGAAGAGATGACCCGGGAAGAGATCCGGGCGATCGCGCCCACGGCCACGGCAGTCCTGCCCACGGCGGCTATCGAGCAGCACGGACCGCACCTGCCGGTGTGTACGGACGCCGTTCTTTGCGGGACGGTCGCGCGCCGGGCGGCGGCGCGCGCAAATGAGCAGGTCCCGATCGTGGTGGCTCCCACGCTGCAATTCGGCAACTCCCATCATCACTATCCGTTTCCGGGTGTGCTGTCATTCAGGACCACCACGTACGTCGGCGCAGTGACGGATGTTCTCGAGGGCCTTTCGCGAAGCGGCTTCAGGCGGCTCGTGGTGTTGAACGGCCACGGGGGAAATTGCAACCCGAACGGACTCGTGGGACAGGACTTCGTGAACCGGCTGGGCAATCCGGCGGCCGTGGCGACAGGCGATTACTGGACGATCGCGCGGGAGGCGCTCACCAGTGTCATGCCGTCGTCGGTCATCCCCGGCCACGCCGGGCGATTCGAGGCGGCGTTGATGATGGCGATACGGCCGGACCTGGTGAACGGGGAGGCATTGGACGCGATGAGCGGTCAGGTCCATGACGACGCCGGTCTGGACGTGGGCCTTTCGGGCGCGGTGGTTCAGGTCCACGGCGAGTGGCAGGCGGGCGTCGGCTACACGGATAACCCGGCGGATGCCACCGTCGAGGACGGGCGGGCCATGCTGGAGTTAGCCGTAAGCGACGTATCCGACTTCCTCGTTGCATTTCATCGGAGCAAACATCCGGTTTGAATCTGCTACATTGTGCTCCCCCTGAAACTTGCCCAAACCATTGAATTCTCTTAATATGAGTGCCCATTTGTCGGCCGCAAAACGCCCGTTTCACAGGTAGAGTCATGGAAAAACCCAATGTCGTCGTCATCGGCTATGGCTTTGCCGGCCGCTGCTTCCACGCCTATTTAGTGGGACTGGCCGGCGGCCTGAACCTCTACGGCATCGCCACAAGCCGGCCAGAGGCCCGCGACGAAATTCAGCGCGACTTGGGCGTAAAGACCTTCCGCCACTTCGATGAGGTGTTGGCCGATTCAGCCGTTGATTTAGTCGTCCTCGCCACGCCAAATGACCTCCACGCCCCGCACGCGATCCAAGCGCTGGCAGCGGGCAAACACGTTGTCACCGACAAGCCCATGTGCCTGAGCATGGCTGAGGCCGACCAGATGATCGCCGCCAGCCAAGCGCACGGCCGCTTGCTCAGCGTCTTTCAGAATCGCCGCTGGGACGGCGATTTTCTCGCCGTTAAAGACGCGCTGGGGCAAGGGCTGCTCGGCGATCTCTTTTTGCTGGAGATGTTTTGGGGCCAAAACGGGCCTCCGCGAGGCTGGCGTAGCATCGCACATCACGGCGGCGGCAAATTCTTCGATTTAGGCGCACACCTGGTCGATCAAGCCCTCCAGCTCATCGTCGCGCCGCTCGCAAAGGTGTACGCCACCTTCCACTCTGGCGACCCACTCAACATTGACGTCGAGTCCCACGCGCTGGCCGTGCTCCACTTTGCCAACGGCGTCGAAGCGCGCGTGGAGACCTCGTCGCTGGCGAGCAAGTCCAAGCCGCGCTGGTACGCGCTGGGCACTGAAGGCGCACTGGTCAAAGAGGGCGTTGACCCGCAGGAAAAGGCCATGATCGCCGGCGACATCGACGCGGCTGAAGAGGCACCCGAGCACTACGCCCGCCTCTATAGGTCAGCCGAGGAAACCATCATTAAGACGGCACCCGGTCGCTGGCGCTCCTACTACGAAAACATCGCCGACGCGCTCGCCGGCCGCGCCGAACTGGCCGTTACCGCCGAGAGCGTGCGGCAGACCATGGTCGCTATTGAGGCCGCACGGCTCTCTGCCGCCGAGCAGCGGCCCGTAGCCCCGGAGGAAGTCGGGTGAAATTGCGGCCGGGCAACTACGGCAAGGAGACCAGCTTTGAGGTCCGCACGTTCGACGCGGAGATGCCCGTCGACGAATTCATCCGCCTGCCCAAGCACCCACTCTATTTGGTACTCGACAATTTGCGCAGCGCCTTCAACGTCGGCGCGATCTTCCGCACGGCCGACGCGGGTCGCTTGCAGGGTATCTACACCTGTGGCTACACGGCTCATCCTCCCCATCCCAAGCTCGACAAGACGGCGTTGGGTACCCTCCCGTACATCGAGACCCGCCACTTCGCCACCACGCTAGAAGCCATTGAGCACTTGCGCGTTCGCCAAGTGCAGGTTTGGGCGCTGGAGACGACATCGCAAAGTCGCTGCTACACCGAGCTGAACTATCCGTGCCCCTTGGCCCTCATCGTGGGTAATGAGGCCCTCGGCGTGAGTCGCAACGCACTGGAGTGCTGCGACGAGCTGGTTGAGATTCCCATGTACGGCTACAAAAACAGCCTCAACGTCGCCGCGGCCAGCGCCGTCCTCGTCTTTGAGGTTCTGCGCCAATGGCAGGCCGTCAGCCCCACCTGTCAGCCAACCGCCCCTTCCTGAAGCGCAGACTCGGGGTCCAGCCGCCCGTTTGCTGCGCGACTGGCTCGGCTTTGAGTTCGTCTCCACCCCCATTTCGCTGTGTCTACACGTAAAATGCAAGAAGTAAAACCACTTATCGTGAGTCGGCTGCAAACGCTTTCGTTCCGATTTCTCGTCTCGAAGGGTCGATACGTACGTTACGTTATCCGCTGGTCTTGCCGAAATTCGCCGCGAATGTCAAGAAATCCGCGAAATCGACCTTGCCGTTGCCGTCGAAGTCCCCGATCAGACCGGTAGACGTGCCGCCTCCACCGTCGGGAGACGCTTCAGAAGACCAGAGAAGATTCCCATGCTGCCCAAGCGTTTTCGCGACTCCGTTGCCGTCCGCATCGAGAAAGGCCCGGAACCGTCCGCCTTCGACATTCAACACCCCGGCGCCGGTCGAATCGGCACCTATGCCGACCACAACCCGCCCGGACGCATTCTTGAATCCTACGATACCATGCCCGTTCTCATTCGCGCCCATTATCGAAACCTCATCGTTGTTTCGGTTGCCCGCGATGACCAGGCCGTCTCCGTCCGCGTCGACGGAGAATCCCGCCGCCGGTCCGGATTTGTTTCTGACATCCATCCATCCATTGGCGGCGTCCGACTTATCCGCACCTATCGCGGCAACGACTCCGCCCGTTGCATTTACGATGCGTAGGGCGCCGTGACCATTGTTGTCAATGCCGAATCCGGAAACCAGCCTTTTGTCCATGTTGAACACACCGATCGCACCATCCCCGGCATCATCAAAGGCGAGTGCGGCCGCCGAACCCTTTGCGCTCTTGACGTCGACAACTCCGTTGGCCTGTTCAGACCGATCGGCGCCCATGGCGGCGGTGACGCGACCGGCCGAATTGAGGACCCCCATGGTGCCATGTCCTCTTGGATCCACGCCCACAACCGATACAACGTCACCGCTGCTGTTCCTCACCTCGAGCACACCGTTTCCGGACTGACTCGACCCGATTGCCGCGACGAGCGCTCCGTTTGCGTTTATGATGTGAACCGCACCCACTCGCAGCGTATCGACGGCATTGACGGTCTGCTCCGGAGCGATCTTGCTCAGTTCAACATACCCGGTCTCAGGCAACGGGAGTTCCACCCCGATGGGCGAAAGATCGTCAAACCGCACTTCGCCCCGTTCCGTGACGTGTTGAAGGCTTAACGAGGTCAGCTTTGCCGGGAGGATTCGGTCGAACCATTTCGATGCCCGGGTCAACGCGGGCGACGCGCTGAAAAGGAATACAACGATCAAACCGGCAATTGCCCGCTTCTGCCAGCGCAGCCTTTCTTCCAGTGCTTCCATTCTTCCTTTGAGGTCGTCCCGATCCATTTTCTAACCCCTTTCCGAACGTGATCAATTTGGTGATCGGCGACAACCGGTATTGCAGCCGATCGTCGTCTGCGAATAAACGTACAGCGGCGAAACATCTGGCGGCTTGGATTCCACGTACACGTCTCTTCAGAACGCGTAAGAACCGCGAGATTGATGCGATGTCGATAAAAGCGTTCACCCAGACTTCAGCTCGCAAGCCGGCAACCCGCTCGAGGGCATGGTGTTCCTGTCAATCATGCAGACCTGGAGCGGTATCGTCCCGACCCGGTCCCGGCGCTTCAGCTACCCCGGCCGTAGCTTTTCCGGAAGATCCACAAATCGGCGGAACCGACCTCGCCGTCGCCGTCCAGATCGAATCGCGCGTCATATCCCGCGTCTCCCCAGCTCAACCCGTAATTTGCGGCGAATTGCAGAAAGTCGGAAAAGCCCACGGCTCCGTCGCCGTCGAAATCGGCGGAAAGGGGTTGCAGCGTGGCACGTGAAGAGACATCCCACAGCAGAATCGTACAGTCGTAACTGGCGCTTGCCAGCGTTTTTCCATCCGGCGAGAACACTACGGATAAGATTGGATCGGTATGTCCTGTGAGGGCGCGTATATTCTGCCCTGAGGACACGTCCCACAACCGCACCGTACGATCGCTACTGCCGCTTGCCAGCAATGTCCCATCCGGCGAGTACACCACCGAATTGGCAGACCACGTATGCCCTGTGAGGCTGAGGCTGCTTTTCTCCTGCCCCGTATCAAGTTCCCATACCCGCACCAACCACGCCCGCACCGAACTGTCGAAACTCCGGCTTGCCAGCGTCATCCCATCCTGCGAATACACCACCGATCGGACGCTGGAAGTATGTCCTGTGATGGTACCCATCTCCTGCCCTGTGACCGCGTCCCACACCCGTACGGTACTGTCCCGACCGGCACTTGCCAGCGTCAGACCGTCGGGCGAAAAAGCCACCGAATACACCCGATGGGTATGCCCGTCCAGGGTGAACTTCTCCTGTCCCGTTTCCGCGTCCCACAACCTCACCGTATGGTCGTAACTGGCGCTTGCCAGCGTCACTCCGTCCGGCGAAAAAGCCACCGACCGGACCTCATGGGTATGTGCTGTGAGCGTGTGTTCTTCCTGCCCTGTGGCCACGTCCCACACCCGTACGGTACTGTCCCGGCTGGCGCTGGCCAGAGTGGCACCATCGGGCGAAAAAGCCACCGACACGACCCAGGGGTTATTCAACTTGCCCCGGTACTTTCATTGACGAGGGTGCCTCTTTCCTGCCCTGTGGTCACGTCCCACAGCCGCACCGTGCCGTCGCGACTCCCGCTTGCCACCGTCGCCCCATCGTGCGAGAATGCCACCGCCTCGACGTCGTACCTGTGCCCCGTGAGGATGCTTTTTTCCTCTCCGGTGGACACGTCCCACAACCGCACCGTATCGTCCCTGCTGCCACTTGCCAGCGTCAGACCGTCGGGCGAAAACGCAACCGTATTGGCCCTGAATGAATGTCCTGTGATCAGGGAAATCTCTTCTCCGGAGCTGGCATCGTAGATCCAGATGCCGGCAGTACCCCCGACGGCCAGGCGCGTGCGGTCCGGCGACCAGGCCACGTCCCACACGTATCCTTTGCCCAGGCGCATAATGGCGCCCTCGGGCAAGCTCCAGCGATTGTAGTCCTGTGCGTGGCCGTTCTGTACAAGCAAGGCGGCCGTCGAAACGACAATTAGACTCAAAATCGTCAGCTTTTTCATCTGAATGCCCTCCCTCAACGCATTAGTAAAACGCATGACGAGACAGTAACTGATGTAACTCTTGCAATGACCTGGAGCGAGTGATGGGGTTGCTGAGAGAACTGGAGTACACTGCTCGTCCGTTCAAGCAGAGAGACGTTTCACCTCAGCACTTGCCCCGAGCCATAGCTTATCACGTACACATACCGCGGTCCGACGCTTCGCGATTTGGATTCCGATACCACCTCCTTTCTGAACGCGGGAAGAAAGAGAGAATGACGCGACGTCAATGCTTTCGCGTTCCTGCCGCGCATCCGCCCGATGGGAGCGGCTCCAGTCACTGATGCAGACCTGACCCACCTGCACTACCGCACCGGGACCGAGATTCCCTCGATTAGGTTGATATACCGAGAAATTGAAACGGAAGACACGTCGCCGAACCGTAGCCCGAACTGTGGTACGTGTGTGATTTACACAATTGACCGGGATAAGGGCGCAGGGCGCGCCGCCCGGCCGCACGCGGGGCAGCGATTCAAGAGAGCAGGGTGAAAAACCGTGATGAAGGCGCCGGTCTGGCCCTCCGGCCGCACCCGGGACAGTGATTCACGCAGCTGCAGGGGAGGGACTGTTTAGAAGGCGCAGGGCGCGCCATTCAGTCACATTCCGCACCGTGAATCAGGCGTTACTTTGAAAACAGACGCGACGGAGGCGCGGGGTGCGCCGCCCAGCCACATCGGGGACAACGTCTAACTGCGGTTACAGCGATTAACTTTGCAAAGCACACAAAAGCCGCCATACGGTCACACCCCCGGACTTCGATTCACGTGGGTACCGTGACTTACAGCAATCAAGCCGCAACGCGCACACATGACCGCGCCACGGATTGCGATACACGCGATTTTCGGGTGAATGACTGAGATCAGACCGTATGAAGAGACTGTGCCTGATGGGATTCAGGAATTGACCCTGGAGGGTGTGATGGCGATAGGAAGAGACCTTGTGCAGATATTTAAGATATATCGCTCGATCACTTACGCAGTGCAAGGTTCATTGCGGCAACTTGCCCCGAGCCACAGTTTCTCACGTAGATGTACAACGGTAAAAAGCTTGGCGACGTGGATCCGAATATCACCACCCTTCCTGAAACTGTTGAAACGCAATTAAGTAGCGTAGACCGTTCCCATGACACACCCGGGGTTGAAATTCCGACTGTACCCGAAAGATCGGCGCCGCTAATCCCGTCTGTCGACAATATAAACTAATACCCGAATTTAACGGTATTTTAATTCATAAATCGGAACCTGTCAACAACTATCTGAACGCAAAATGAATGACCGTAGAAATGCGAAAAACGGGAGTGGCGCCCGGACGTTGACGGCGGTGTTCACGAGATGTCGCCCCCTCCCGTCAGGTCCGCGTGCGCGAAGTGCCAGTCTTCAATGTGGTTCAGGACGACGGCGGAGGTCAGGCTACCGTCGTTTTCCAGGCCCAGTGTATTGTGAATATCCACGATCTTCTCATTTGAGTGGATTCGGTTTCGCACAAACCCGTTCCATGCGTCTACGGCGCCGGGGTCCACGCGTCCGTCGTTCCTCCCGAGAATCCAAGCTTCGAAGTCGAGATAGGACGGCGCGTTGTCCCGGATGAAACAGACCGCATCGTCCGGTTGGATATTCACGGCACGCAAGACACGGGGATCCAGACCGTCCTCGGTCATGTCGGGATAATCGGGATGCAGCAGGTTCCTGGACTTCAGCAGTATTTTCAGCCAGGTCCGCGGGAGCTGGCAGACGTTGAGCGGTCCGTAATCCAGGCTGGAGATGAGTGGAACCACGGAACCATTCAGGGCAGAAAAGTTTCCTTTCAGGTCGCGTTTGTAGAAGAGCGACCAGTCCTGAAGTCCGTTAAGGACCACGGCAGACGTGATCGCGCCGTCGTTGGGAATGCCGATGTCACTCGTGGTTTCCTCGAGCTTGTCGGGTCTGGTGTGAATTCGGGTGCGTACGGATTCGTTCCATCTGTCAATCGCCTTGCGGTCGAGCGCTCCATCGTTCTGCCGGAGGACCCAGGCTTCGAACTGCAGGTAGCCGGGCATGTCTTCCCGCAGATAGGCCAGCGTCTTCGACCTGTCCAGATTCAGCACTTCCAGGACGGATTTGTCCAGGCCTTCGCTGACGTCCGGGTACTCTTCGTCGATTATGCCCGCGTTACGCAGCAGAACCTTCCACCATGTCCGCGGGAGTTGACAGACTTCGAGCGGTCCGTAGCACAGGCTGCTGAGCATGGGGATCATCGGTGTGTCCTCCTCAATTAGGGTCCATAGGCGCAGTAAAGAGCTCCGGAAAGGGACATCGCCGAGGCCCGGCACGATCAATCGCCATCCTGACTTTCGATTTCCATCATTCCCAGTGACGTCGCCGTCCGGATAACGAAGGCTCTCTCCTCGCTGGTGAGCGGACGCTGCGGGGGGCGGGGGGCGCCGCAGTCGATACCGAGTTTTTCGGATATCAGGGCCTTCATGGACGCGATATATCCCGCGCGGTTGAAGATCGTATAAAGATCGGCCGCCCGTTTCTGTTCGGCCTCCGCAGACTTGATGTCACCGCGATGGTACGCGGTCCAGATATTGACCCACACATCCGGAGACAGCGCAAGGGGGCCGTCCACGCAGCCTGCAGCGCCGATGGTGAGTGCGGGAAGGAGCAGCGCCGCGCTGCCGATAAGGCACGAAAGGCCCATCCTGGCGAAGTGGCGCGTGTTTACGAATGCCGGAGCGGAGTGTTTCAGGCCGGCCAGTTGCGGCACATGCTCCTGGATATTCTCAGCCAGTTCGAGGGTGATCTCCACGCCCGTGGCGCCTGGAAGGTTGTAGACGAAGAGCGGAAGGTCCGCCGCGGCGCCCACCACCCGGTAGTGTTCGACGATTTCGTCGGGTCCGGGCCGGTAGAAGAAAGGAGGCACGGCGCAGATGGCGTCAACCCCGGCCTCCGCGGCGTTTTCAGCCATCCTTGCGGCGCGCACAGTGGTGACCGCCCCCACGTGCATGATGATTTTCGCGCGACCGGCGGCCTGATTGGCGGCGGCGGCGGCGATACGGGCGTTTTCCTCGTCCTCCAGCAGGACGCTTTCACCGGCGCCCCCGGCAACCCAGAAACCGTGGGCGCCCGATTCTATGTTGTATTCCATAAGCCGGCGGAAGGCATTTTCGTTAAAGTCTCCTTCACGCGTCATCGGCGTGATCAGTGCGGGATAGATGCCGCGGAATTCGTCCATTTGACGTCTCTTGGTTAAAGGGTATGGAACCGGGCATCTTTCTTCGGCGCGTCCGACCGAACTCAGTCGGGTACCGCGAGCCCGCCCTGAGCCTGAACATCCCGGGCGAGGTCCTTTTCGACGAGGGGTTCTCCACGCCGGAATCGAGTGATGCGCCCGCCGGACTCACCACTTGCCGCGAACGAAACGAAGACTTCACCATCGGAATCGCTGAAGCTGAGTTCCACTTTGGCCCCGGTCACGGCCGCCTTCGCATCGCTCATCGAGCAGAGGGATTGATCGCCAACCTGTATGAGGTGCAGAAAAAGGTCCTCCTTCCGGGCCGCACCCGGCCTTACTTCCATCCGCCATCGGCCCATCAGCTCCGGAACCTCCTTGTAGTGCATTCTGCCAATCGGATATTTGTTTTCAACAATGAGCTTCGAAGGGCCGGCGTCAATCGCATAGTTCACGCCGTCGGCCACGAATTCCCTGCCGGGTCCGCCTACCTTTTCGAGAGTGGCGTCTTCGGGTAACAGTGTCCGGACGAGTATGCGTCCCCGGTCCTGATCCGACCTCCATGCGTTGCCATCAACCATGGGCTCGTTGGCATGGTGCAAGAGCCAGGTTTTCGCGTAGCAGGCGCGGGTGGACGTAATGCGATCGAACACGACGAAGTGGTCCGGCGGAAGAAAGAGGAACTGACGGACCATAAGCGCGCACTTTTCGGCATTGTAGACCGGGGTGGCGTCAGCGGCGACGTAGGTGAAGTGGGGGTTGGTTTCGAAGGCGGTTATTTCGGAACCGATGGTCTTGTTCTGTCCGCCCGCCTGCCCGTAGACCTCGCCGTTCCAGTAGGGCGACGGCGCCTCGCCGGGCATCTTGATCAATATGCAGTTGTGGGCGACGGTCTGCGCGTAGTAGTTCTGCAGGTTGTCGGTATTGCCCATGCGGGTGCCGCTGTCCAGGGCAAGGAATCCCTTTTTGAAGATGGTGAAGTGCGTGGCGTCATAGTGGCGGTGACTTCTCAGGCTGCCCCCACCGCAAAAAAGGGCATACGTGTCGTCGTCGCCGGAGCCGGAACGCATGAAAATCTGCCCCAGGTTTTCAAAATTGCGCGCGGGCGGCAGGATGTCCGGGCCCGCGGCAGGGGGCGCGCTGTCCAGGCCGTGGAGCAGAAACGGGTAGACGGGCCACTTGTCCAGGGGAAAGCCGCCGCCGGCCGTGTCCCGGATATACCGGGCGAGTCCGGCCCACTCCGGATGCGTCCGTCCGAACAGGTGCATAACATGCGACATATGCGTGTACATCCAGTTCGTCCGCATGCGGTTGTCGGTATGCGTGTTGTCGCCGTAACCGAACTCCAGGTCGCCCGGCAGCCAGTTCCAGATCACGTAGTTGGGAAACATCCGGATGTGCGCCCAGTTACCGGATATGTCTTCACCTGTCGACGAATGGAGGGTATGGATGAAATTCCATTGCGCCAGCGGGTATTCGCCGAATGCGTATCCAAGCGTGGGCGAGGCTTCGCCGCCGTCGTCGCCGCACGCGGACGCGCGGTGAACCAGCAGCCTGACGTGGTCGTCATAGCCCTTTTCGAGAAAACGGGCCGCCGTGGTATCGTCGATGCCTTCTTCGTGGAGCAGGAGCCCCGCGAACCAGGCCAGGCTGGGTGCGCCGTAGAATCCGCTGCGGTGGTCGGAACCGTTGCGGCGACGGATGCCTGGTTTGTGGAGAGCTTCGTCCACGTGGTCGAGCAGCCGCAGCGCAATCTCCCGCCGGTCGTCTTCCTCGAGGTCATTCCAGATCCAGTCAAGGGTTACCAGGCACGCGGCGCGGCTGGCGGCGTACCAGTTAACGGACTCGTTCTCCGCGTAACATGCGTGGAAGTATTCGGCGCTGGCGCGCAGTTCGGAGACGAGTCGGGCCAGCCGTTCGGCGGTGGGCTCCAGGAGATAGACGATAGCCGAGCACATCATCCGGTGGCCCCAGTCCCGCACTTCCGTGCCGTCGGGCAGCGGCGGCGGACGGTCGATGACGGCCCATCCCGTGTCCGGCGGACTCGCCGCGGCGAAAGACCTGACCCTGAGGTAATGGTCTTTACAGACGGTCGACGCGCGGGTGCGGATTGCCGGAAGCGTGTCCCGGTTGACGAAGATCCGCGGGTGGTCCGGGCGAATTCGGGTCTTCCAGTCAGGGTCGGTCTTCACGGAGGGGTACCAATTCTCTATTGCGGCTGTTCCGGCGAAAGGCGCCAGAGTTCATGTCCTTGGGCAAAGAGGATCCCGTCGGGTGCGGTGCCCAGAATGGGGTTCTGGCCGCGTCCCGTCGAGTGCGCGACGGTGAGCGTTTCGGTTCCGGGGTCGAGGCGGACGATGCGGTTGCCGTGGGTGAAGTAGAGATCGCCGTTCGCGTCTGCCACCATCGGCCGGTTGTGGGGCCTGCCGCTGGTGAACGGAGTGCTGAGGGCGTTGACGGCGCGGTCCGAAAGGCGGATCCCGAAGAGACGGCTGCCGCCCTCGTGGTCGTCGGTCCAGAAGAAGACGCGGCCGGCGCTGCATCCCATCGTGATGAGACTCCGGGCGCCGTCGATTTCCCGTTCGTACACGACCGTTTCGTTTTCCGGATCGAAAATCAGAAAGCGGGCGTTGCCCTCGGCGGGCCGGATGTAGCCGTCCGCGACGATGCTGGTACCGAGGTATACGTGTTCGGGGCCTGCGGCCAGACCCAGGATGGAATGGTCGGGAACCAGGTGCCGGTACGACTTGTGGCTGTTGTCTTCCGGATTGACAACGGAAAGCGCGCCGCCGCGGGCCCCGTAGTCAGGCATGGATCCGACGTAGAGTCTGTTGCCCGGTCCATTGAGAATGCCGGTGACGGGGCGGTACTGCTCGTCGCCCATCGGGCCCAGATTCCGGGGGTTGTCGCCCTCCGCCGGTCCGGGCCGCCAGGGTCGATTCGGATTGTACACGGTGAGGACGTTGTGAGTGTACGAGATGCTGTAAATGTCGCCGCGGGCTTCGGCGCTGCCGTAGATTTCGCCGGAACCGTTGTACGTCAGGCCCAGCACGTCCGCCCGTTTCGTCTCAGGTTCCACACGCGTGAGGGAAAGGCCCAGATGGGCCGAGCAGTAGATGTCCCCGGAAGATGCCGGCAGGATGGAGAAGATGCCGATGGGGGGATTCTCGATCTCGGTCCGGTGGAGATCGAGTTCGGCGGTCCTGATGTCGCAGATGCCGTAATACTGCGAATGGCCGGCGAAGAGGACCCGATGCTCGTCGAGGAAATAGTAGTTGCCGCGGCTTGGAACGTAAGGGATGCGGCAAACGAGGTCGGCCGCATGTGATTCGAGGTCGATGGCGTAGATGTAACCGTCGTCCACGCTCAGGAAAGGGCGGCCGTCCGGCGAGGCCATCAGGTTCCGTCCGGACGTGATCGCGGTCTTCACGACGAAAGAACCGAGGAAGCTGAGGTCGAGCGCGGAAAACCGACAGAATTCAATACCGCCCTCAGGATCGCCGACGGTGACAAGGAACTGGTCCCCGAGCCGCAGGAAGCCGCTGTAGGCATCAGGCCGGCCTGTCAGGTGGGGCGGCGACACGACATTGACGTCATTCGTACGGGGGTCGAACGAATAGACGCCGTGCTGGAGGCCGTTAAGAATGCCGATGTTTCCGCCGTCGGTGACACAGGCGGCGAAGAGCTGGTGGTTGCTTTCCGCCACGGGGACGTCCCTGTATTCGCCGGTGCCCCGGTCAAAACTCACACAGTTGCCGGAGGGGTAGCCAGGCATGTACAATCGTCCGTCCGGTCCTTCGACCACGTCCGTGAGATGGGTGTTCTTCGAGGACGGACGATGCGGCGGAACGCCTTCCCAGGACTCGGTCATCGGGTTGAAGCAGGCGAGTTGCCCGGGACCGTTCATTCCAAACCAGAGCTTGTTGTCGGAAAGGAGACGGACCTTCCACGTCCCCCTGCCTTCCGGTTGGGCGAATGACGCATATTCGTGGTGCTCGAAGTCTGTGCGTACCAGAGCCGGCGGTCGGCCGGGGACCGCGGAAAACATGGACTGGTAGAGTACGCGGCGGCCGAGTCCGGGGTCGAAGATGAGCTCCCCGGTGGAATTGGAGGGCGCCAGGAAGGGCACGTCACAGATCTTCGAAGCGTTCATTCAAGGGTTCCTTATATCAAGTTCAGGAATTTTCAAAATCGCGGCCGTCGACGCGAATCCCGCGTCCACGATCGTGCAGGGTCATGACGGGCTGAATATCGCCCTTCGCAAATACCCACCAGACACAGGGTGCGGCCGGGTCTGCGTTCGCGACCAGCGTGAGTTGGCCCCTGGAACCGGGGAGGCGGTCGACGTTCCCGTCTGTGATCCGGGCCTGGGGCGAGCCGATCCAGAACGTAAGGTCGGGCGCGTAGATGCGCGCCATATTGTCCTGTACCCACCAGGCCGCGTCCGGATGTCCGTGCCAGTGGTAGGTGACGGACTCGACGGAGGCGCCTCGCACGCGGTCGGCGGCGACCACCAGGTCCCTGTCTGAAAGCCACAGCGTTCTGACGACCCGGTCCAACGCCAGCTCCGCTGGATAGCAGTCGGTCAGGTCCAGTTCTGCCGAATACGTCGTTCCGCCGCACCGCCGCAGAACCACCCGTCGGTCCGCCGGTTTCCCCGCCTGCGCCATCCCGTTGATCACAGGCGCATTGTGCGCCGTGAGCCCCAGGGTGAATTCGCGTTCTCGTTTCTTCATATACTGCTGATAGCCGGGGTCCGATACCGGCCAGCGGCCCCGTGCGCCGATGACGATGGTCCCGTTGTCGTTTTGAACGTGGCTCATCTTCGAGTTGCTCGCGGCCATGGCCACGGCCAGGTCGTCCGGCTCCCATCCGCTTCTGAGTACAACCGCGTAGTGCGCGTCGATGGCCCCTGCCTGGGGCGGTTCAAATTCTTGATCGTCGTCAATCCCGTGAAGCGCCGCCAGTGCGTCTGCTCGCAGCCAGGGAAGGCCGCAGCGTTTCAGGTACCAGCCCGTACGCGGCGACGCCCGGTGCCGGAAGAGTTTGGCATGGCCGGATATATGAAACGGCATCTCCCGGGGTTCGGCGTCGCTCAGCTGGGCGATATTCGCGACGTCGCCCGGTGCTCCCAGGGCGATGGACTCATCGAGGACGTCCCCGAATCGGGAATGTTCCATCAGGGCGTTGCGTCTGGTTGGGGAGAGCGTATCCAGCCAATCGGCGGCGAAGTCCAGGATATATCCGTCGTAACCGATTCCTTCCGAATGGCCCCAGGAGCGCAGGTCCAGGATCGCCCCCAGGAGCGCCTCCAGCCTGCGGTTCAATGTGTCGGCGGCGGGGTGCGAGATGCCGTTCGCGGCAAGGGCGAGACCGACCGTGCCGATGAACGGGATGTTGTGCAGCGCGGTATTGGGCGCTTCCAACGCGAGGATATCGTCCTTGCACGCATACGCGCCATGCCTGGCTTCGGACAACGGGAGTGTGTCCGCTATGTGTCGGAGAAACGCGTGCTCGATCTTCCCTCGCATGCGCGGGGGAAGCCAGTCCCAGCGGGTAGAGGCGTGCCAGAGGATACGCAGCGCGTGACCCGAACTCAGGTCGGGCATCGGCATCTGCCGGTAGCACGGCCATTCGGCCAGCGCGTCAAGACCGGCAACGGCCAACCGGCGGGCCTCCCCGTCACTGAACCATGACGCCGCCCAACCGAGGCTCAGAATCCGCTCTTCCAGGCTCCACGTCATCCAGGTGGCCCATGGATACGTCTGGATGCCCGGGATCGGCAATCCGGGCAGGTAGATCTCGCGGATCGGGAGGGGGTACGCGATTTTCCTCCGAACCCTGTAATAGTCGGCAATCAGATGGGTCTGGGGCTTGTAACCATCTGCGCGCCGTCGAATCTCTGCCTCGATATGGTCCCGTCGCATCATCCGCCTCAATGGTCGTAAATCTCCGGTCCCCAGTCGATTTCCTGATGCTGCTGTTTCAGGATGACGGCTTTGTGCGGAGGCGCGTTGTTCATCAGAACCACGCCGGGGCCGACCATGGCGCCGGGGCCGACAATGCGGCCCGGCATCAGTATGGTTCCTACACCGGTGCGTGCGTAGTCGCCGAACAGGGCCCCCGAAAAACCTGGCGCCGGATGACGGATGCCCCTCACTTCCACCTGCGTCGGCCCGTCGTCGAATCGAAGCGTGCCCACCTGGGTGCCGGCCCCGAACTCCGCGCCTTCCCCGTAGATGCCGGCGATCTGCATCTGGTGGGTAATGCGGCCGCCCGCCAGAATGACGCCGCTGAATTCTCCCAGAAAGGTGATGTGGTTGTTGCGGTCGACAAAGCCGGAGACCTTCGCGAAGGGCCCGATTCTGCAGTCGTCACCGATGACCGTGTGCGAGGAAATCTGGGAGCCTTCGAGAACGTGCGTGTTTCTGCCGATCCAGACGGGTCCGCTGATACGTGCCCCTTTTGAGATGGTCGCGCCTTCGTCCACGAACACCGGGCCGTCGATGTGCGCATCGGAATCGACCCGCGCGGTGGCGGCTATACTGGAGGCCTGCAGGCGCAGGGCCATTTCCCGTACGGCCAGACGGCAGACCGACTGGGGCTCCCAGGGCATGTCCATATCGAAGCAGACACCGTCAATGCCGACGGCGGCGGCGGCCCGGCCTTCCCGGTTCATGAGCGCCAGGGCATCGGCGATCTCGTGGCCCTCCGGGGGTGTGACACCGTTCTGGACGTTGGTAACAAAGTCCGACGTATTGCCAAGGTCCTGGAGCGCCTCGTTCTTGAAAACGAACAGGCCCGACAGCGCCGTGCCGGTGGATGAACGGGGCTTCCACGTGTAATCGACGACATTTCCCGCGGTATCGGTTTCAATGCGGATGCAACGGTTGAGCTGCTCGCTGTGGTGTACGGCGGCAATGGAACGGCCGTTGAATGCGTCCAGGAGTTGAGAAAGGACCGTCGGTTCGAAGAAGAGGTCGCCGTACACGACAAGGAAGTCGTCGCTCCCGATAAATCCTGCGGCGGCGCATACGGCGTGGGCCGTGCCGAGTTGTTCCCCCTGTTCGATATAGGTGATTCCGCATCCGAACCGGCGGCCGTCGGAAAAGTGGCTGCGTATCCGGCCCTGCCGATGGCCGACAACGATGCCGACGTCGGTGATGCCCGCGGCGGCGATGCGTTCGACGCTCCACTCCAGCAAGGGCCGGTTACAGATGGGAAACATGGGTTTGGGCCGGTAGTGGCTGAAGGGATAGAAGCGGTCCCCTTTGCCGGCGGCCAGGATGATGGCTTTCACCTGGAAACCTCTTGAAGTAAGAGTCGTTTGTCTGAAGGCGGGTCGATCGCGGCCGGTTTGTACCGGCTATCGGATGGGCTCCGGGTCGACGGCACCCACGGATACGTCAGTCAGATCCTCCGCAAAGACGATCCGCCCATTGAAGATGTGTGCGGCTTCGGCCACGAGGCGCTCCCGGATGCCGGGCGGTTCCAGCTGTTCGGTAATGTGGGTCAGGACCAGCGTGCCGACGTCCGCATCGCGGGCGGTCCGCGCGGCGTCCAGGTGTCCGGAGCAGCATCCCGTGATGCGCGGATCCAGTTCCACATCGTTGATCAAGTGGCACATGTGGATGAGCACGTCCGCGCCCTGCGCCAGGTCCGTAAGGCTGCCCGTGGGCGCCGTATCTCCGCCGAAGACGACCGTTCCGTACGGGGTGTCCAGCCGGTAGGCCAGGCACGTAAGCTGCGGTTGAACATGCACGACTTCGGCCGTTTCGACCTGCCAGTTTCCAGCCTGAATGCTCGAGCCGTCCGCCACTTCGGTGACGATGGGCTCGGGGCGTTTCCGGGGAAGGATTCCCCCGCGCCGTTCGTAGACGAACTCGCTTCCCGGGTGCCGTGTCCTCGCCTCCAGGTCCGGCCCGAAGGCGCCATCGGACCCCAGGAGCCTCTCCGTCATGCGTTTCAGCGGGGCCGGTCCGTAGACGTGGAGCTCGGGGACCTTTCCTGCGCCCTGGTCCCAGCGCGTGAGCACGATGCACGCGTAGTCCACACTGTGATCGTAGTGGAGGTGGGTAAGAAACAGGCGTGTCAGCGCTTCGGGAGGTACTCCCGCTTCGAGGAGGCGTCTTGCAATACCCGGTCCGCAGTCGAACAGCAGGACCTCATCGTCGAACGTCACGAGATAGCCTGAGCCCGCACGATGGGCAAGCGGGGTCGGGGTGCCGGTGCCAAGAAGGGTCAGTTTCAGAGACATGAGACGGTTACCGGTCAACGTCGGCTTCGAAGTGGCGGATGAGGGGGGCGAGTTCTTTCCAGAATGTCTCAGGAATTTCGACGTCTCCGGCGGCAGCATTCGCCCGTGCTTCCGCCGGGACCCGGGCGCCGGGTATGGTGGCGGCCACCTGCGGATGACGCGTGCACCATTGCAGAGCCGCCGCAACCAGCGGTACGCCGTGGCCGTTGCAAAGGTCCTGGACGCTTGCCACGTGGTCCAGGCAGGACTGGCTGAAGCTGCGTGCGAGGTAGTTGATGCCGTCCGTCGGGCCTGTGGCAAGCAGTCCCCGTTCAACCGGCGTGGCAATCACGAGACCCACGTCGTGTCTGACCGCCGCCGGCAGAATCCGGTCTTCCGCAAGCTGATTGATCAGGCTGAGCGCCTCGGGAACCACGGCGGCATCGAATTCCCCCGTTTCAATGTACCAGGCGTTGGTGTGGGGGTCATTGGTGGCGGTACCGACAAAACGCGTAACGCCCGTATCCTGGAGTTTTCGCAGGGCGCCGAGTGCACGGTCCTTTCCCATGACTTCCTCGCTGGGAATGTCCATGGCATCGTGGATGTAGAGGACGTCGAAGGCGTCGATTCCCAGCCGCTGCCGGCTCGCCTCGACATGCCGCATCACGGCGTCGTAGGAATGGTCCGGCCCGGCCGCCGTCTGCCCGACCTTTGTCGTGACCGTGCACCGTTCCGCAAGGTCGGGGCGTTGCCGGAGGGCCTCGCCGATAATGGATTCGCTGTTGCCCGAACCGTACAGTGGAGCGGTGTCGATCAGCGTGGAGCCCGCTTCGATCGCCGCGTGCACCGTTGCAATTCCCAGTTCGGCCTCCATATGGCTGGACCGCGGGGAGACTTCTCTGGATGACATGGGCCGATCCGTGGTCCACGATTCCATGAAGTCGTATTCGGTCGCAGCGCGGTTGGCGTCAGCGATGCCGATAAAGCCGGTACCCAGGCCCACAATTGGGACTTCGAGTCCGGTTCGGCCGAGTCTTTCGGTCTTCATCGGCAGGCCTCACATTTGACCGGAATTGCGGCATCTGCGCCCGGATTCCAGGGCCGCGTTCAGGGCGGCGTCCAAGATAGCATGCGCCCGTTCCGGGCGCAACAGGCTTCTGTTCGTCGGGTCAATATACGCATTACGCGCTTGCCTTTGGTCATTGGGGGTATTATCATAATTCCGTTCTGTGCCGATACGGTTTTTATCCAAAACAGACTTGGAGGAGGCGGGTATGCGAAAAAGATATCTGTGCGCGATGGTTGTGGGATGCCTCGTCGCAATGACGCCGGCCGTCGCGGAAGAAGCGGCCGAAGGGGACAAGTGGTGGCCTTCGGAGTGGGGGCCGGAAGACCAGCGAGGAGCGGCAAACCGATTGACCCCGCAGAAGGTAATGGAGGCTGCGGGATTGATCCGGAAAGGCAAGACCTACCAGCTCGGACGGGTGTACGAGCCGGGCATTCCGCTCTTCGGCAACCGGCACTACAGTCTGACCATTCCGGGTTCGCCAACCGGAGGTCCCGTCGGAGAGAACCAGCTGATCTGGTACGACGAGATGTTCAGCGGCGAGATCGGACAGGTGGGGACCCAGTTCGACGGTTTGGGTCACATCGGTACGCGTAGGGGCGATCAGGACATCTTCTACAACGGATTTACACGGTCAGAGGTAGGGACGGCATACGGACTGGAGAAACTCGGAATCGAAAACGTCGGTGTCATCTTCACCCGCGGCGTACTGGTGGACGTGGCGAAGTACAAGGGACTGGAGCGGCTGGAAGTAGGCTATGTGATAACCTCAGCCGACATCGAAGGGGCCTTGAAGAAGCAGGCTGTCTCGGTCACGGAAGGCGACATCGTGCTGATCCGAACCGGCCACGGAAAACTGTGGATGGTCGACAACGAGACCTACAACTCGGGCCAGCCGGGCATCGGGCTCGAGGCCGCGCGGTGGCTGCTTGAAATGAAGATCGTCATGGTCGGCGCCGATACATGGGCGGTCGAGGCCGTGCCCGGTGAAGACTCGGAAGGCGCGTTCCGGGTCCACGAGTTATTGATCCAGCGTAACGGCGTCTACATCCTCGAGAATCTGGACCTGGACGGCCTGGCGGCTGACGGCGTTTACGAGTTCGCGTTCGTCTTCGCGCCGTTACGGCTGAAGGGCGCCACCGGATCGCCGGGAAATCCGTTCGCAATCAGGTAGACCGTTCCTGATTCGACCGCGTACACCCGCGGTGGCGCGAAAGAGCAGACGTTGGGGGTTCGCGTGAATCCTGATGAACAGAAACAGCGATTTCCGGAATTGGCGCCGGAATTGAGCTCGCTGCGTGTGATGGACTTTCTCAGGTTCTTCGGACCCGGAGCCGTCATCGCGTCGGTAACGATCGGGAGTGGAGAGACGGTCTGGGCGTCGCGCAGCGGGGCGATTTTCGGCTATGCGATGTTCTGGGCATTCTGTCTTTTCTGTCTCACGAAGGGCGTGCAGGTCTACTCCGCGGCGCGGTACATGACACTCACCGGCGAACATCCGATGGAGCGGTGGGCGTCATTGCCCGGGCCGCGCGGGCTGTTTCCCGGTATAATCGGCGTTGTGGTTATCGTTGCATTCCCGTTCTATCTTGCGAGTCTGCCGATCATGCTCGGCACGATCACGTCGTGGGTGCTGTTCGGTGACCCGGGGATGTACCCCCATGCCATCGCAATCCTGTTCATTGTGCTGCTTGCGGTGTTGACCCTTATGCAGAGTTACGGATTTCTGGAACGGGTTCAGTTGACACTCGTCGGGTCGATGCTGGTCGTCATGCTGATCGCGACATTTGCCGTCAATCCGGACTGGCTGTCGGTACTTACCGGCGCGATCACGCCTACCCTGCCGGAATACCCGCAATGGGTCAAGACAAACCCGGCATTTGCCGATCGTACGCTGATCGTGGAGATGGTCGCATATATGGGCGTTATGGGCGGCGGTGTGCAGGACTACGTGGGATACGTGGGCATGTTGAGAGAAAAGGCCTGGGGTTTGATCGGCAGGGTGACTGGCGGAAGCCGGAGGCCGGCGCTGGCCGTGGACGACAGGAATGTCCGGCTGGGGCGCGGGTGGCTGAAGGCGCCGCTTATCGATTGTACGGTATCTTTCGGCAGTGTGCTCGTGTTCACCGCGACGTTTCTCATTCTCGGTGCAACGCTCCTGCATACGAATCGGATCGTGCCCTCGGGAATGGATCTCTACAACTACCAGGTCGTATTCCTCACACAGCTTCATCCCGGCCAGACGGCGCAAATCCTCCTGTCGGCGCTTTACAAGGCAGGTGTTTTCTTCGCGATATTCGGTACGGTCTACGGCGCGTTTGAACTCTACGTGCGGACCGCGCACGAGTGCGTTCGATCCACCCGGTTGAAGTGGCGGGATCTGACCCTGGACAAGATGCGCCTGTGGACGCTTTGCTATTCGGGCGTTGCGGCGATCGGGCTCGTGATCTACGCCTGGTGGACGGCAACCCTGGACCCCCGCGGCGTGGGTTGGAACCCGATTTCGATGATGACGATTCCTCTCCACATTACCGGGGTCCTTCTTGCCGGACCCTGGTGCTTTGCCATGGTATGGGCCGATCGCAAATACCTTCCCGAACCGTTCAGAATGGGTCCATTGCTCGTCACGCTCAATATTCTGTGCGGTATCGTCTTCACCTACTTTGGCGTACTGGCCGTTATCGAGGACTTGAAGCCGTTCTTCCAATAGCGGCACGGGCGCGAGCGGGTGACGTGAGCCCGTCCCGTCATTTGATCAATGCACCAGGCTTACGGAGTACTGAACGACGCCGGAGTCCGGAATCCCATCCCCGTCGGTCTTGCATATGACGAGACGGGAATCGACGCGGAATGGCCGCGCCCTCACTTCAGATGAAAACCGTTGTCCACCAGCCATGAAGTCCAGTTCCGAGACCGATAGTGGCCCGGCCCGGGTAACGCTGAGGGACGTCTGGCTCACCGGAGTGGCTCTGGCGCTTGTCGCGGCGGCTGTCCTGGCGCTGCCGGCGCGGCTGGGCAGGGGCGAGCGCCTGGACCGGCTGGCGCGGGCTGAGGCCCTGGTTGCCCGTACCGCGTACCGGAACGCGTTGCAGGTCCTGTCCGGGTTGGATCTGGCGGGGATGGACGAGTGGGCGATTCGCAGGGCGCAGCTTCAACGGGCCCTGTGTCTGAAGGCGCTTGGGCGCTTTGAAGACGCATTGGCCGGTTTTCGCGCCGTGGAGAAGGCGTCTGAGGCCATCCGCGAATACATGGACTTCTGGCAGGCGGAATGCCACCTCGGGCTCGGGCGGGCAGACAGCGCACTGGTGTACTATGCGCGGGTTCTCGATGTGCGGCCGTCGGGGCGCCTGATGGAAGACGCGGCGCTTCTGGCGGCAGGACTCCATTTGCGGGCGGGACAGGCATCGGAAGCGGCCGCGCTGTACCGCCGGTTGCCCGACGGAAGCGAGAAGAAGGTCACTGCGCTGGCGGGCCTTGCGGACGCGTTGAACGCCTCAGGAGATTCCACGGAGGCGAGGCGAATTCAGTTGCGGATGGTGCGGGACCATCCGGATTCGCCGGAGTCGTTGGCCGCGTTGTGTTCGATGGGGCTGTTGCGAACCGTGCAGGAACGCTTCTACGGGGCGATCGCCTATTCAAGCCATGGACGGTTTCGGGAAGCGGTGGGTATCTTGCGTCAGGTCGCGAGGGAGTCCGGTGAGAGCGGCTGGCGCGGTCGGGCGCAACAGGAACTGGGGCTTGCGCATTTCAAGCAAAAGGACTACCGAACAGCACAGCGGGCGTTTCAGGAAGCCCATCGGCGGTACCGGGTGCCGAAAGCGTTGTTTTATCTGGGACGCTGTTCCGTAAAACTCGGGCTTGATCTAAAGGCGGCCGGCCAATTCCAATCTTTCGCCAGCCGGTATCCCGCGACCCCGGGCGCCGCGGAAGCGCTCTGGCAGGCCGCGATGGCCTATGAGCGGCGCGGGAGGCGCACAAAGGCGCGCAAGGTGTTTCTGAATCTTGCGGCGCGGTACCCCAGGAGCCGTCTTGCCGATCGGGCGGGGTGGCGGGCGGGCTATGCCCTCTTCCGTCTGGGTCGGTTCGAAGAGGCTGCCCGCGTCTTCATGCAGCTGGCGGACCGGACGCCGGAAAATTACATGCGCGACCAGGGCTGCTACTGGACGGGCAAGTCCTATCAGCGGACGGGACGTCCGGAGTTGGGCGCAAAATGGCTGAGGCGCGCGGCCGCCGGGTTTCCAACCTCGTACTACGCTTCCCGGGCCCGCGCGATTCTGGCGTTGAAGGACACGGTGCACCCTCCGGGTCCCGCATCTCCGGATGGAGACAAGCGGCTGCCCACGTACGTGCCGTCGCCGTTTCTATTGAAAGGTGACAGGCTGGCGGACCTGGGGCTCTACGAGGAAGCGGAACAGGAATACAGACACGCGAGGTGGGCGCACAGAGAGGAGATGCACGCTCTGAGTGAACTGCAGCTGCGGTTTGAACGTATCGGAGCGATGAACCAGGCACTCCGAATCTCAGGCCTGATCGTCAATCTGGAACGAGAACGCGGGATGCCGATTTCACTCACTTCGTTCCGCAGGCTGTACCCGACCTATTACTGGGGGGAAATCAGCCGGACCGCCGGGTCTCTCGGACTCGACCCCAATCTGGTTCTCGCGATCATACGCCAGGAGAGCGCATTCGACGATATGGCGTTGTCCAGAGCGGGCGCCCGCGGGTTGATGCAGGTGATGCCGGCAACAGGACGTCAGATTGCGCGCAAGCTGGGTCTCAAGGGGTATTCTACCGAAGACCTGTGGGATCCGCACACGTCCATTCGCTTTGGGGCCAGGCATCTTGCCGATCATTTCCGGTATTTCAGGAATAGCAAAGACAGACGGCTCGGCCTGGCTCTATCGGCCTACAACGCGGGACTGGACGTGGCGCGGAAGTGGTCGGCCCGGCTCCCGGCTGACGACGTGGACGAGTTTGTCGAGAGTATACCCTACCGTGAGACACGAAATTACGTCAAACTGGTATATCGGAATTATCAGGTCTATTCGTATCTGCAGCAGACAACGGACGCGGGGCGATAGGGCGCTGTCGTTCTACTCGTACGGACGGTCCTTTCTGCGGCCCGCATCATGGCGCCCACGTCTCGATTTGTGATCCTGGGGTCAATCTGCCAATCGGTTCAGGCTGAGAGCTGATTTTTCTGCTTTTTGTCGGCCGGGTCTCGACGATCTGTTTCCGGGACTGAACACCATCTGAGGATACATCCATGTCAAATGGCAATGAACGCCGTATCTGGTTGGCGCTCGAGGACGTGTTCATATTGCTGTCGATATTCGCGCTCTGGCCCGTGATTCTGGGATGGGAGGGATGGGTGTGGGAGGTGTTGAAATATCTTGCCGTGGCAGGTTTGGTATGGATCTTCGTCCGGCGGGTGAGGCGTTACCAGCGGCGTCCGAAAGTCGACGATTCCGGATCGGATTGATCGACCGGATCGGCGCGGCGTGTTCAGAGAAACCGGCTCAGTAGAGGGAACACGGACTGCAGCGCCTTCCCCCTGTGACTGAGCCGGTTTTTTTCGGCGGGCGGCAGTTCCGCAAACGTCCGACGGAGGCCGGAAACCAGAAACAGGGGATCGTAACCGAATCCGCCTGTTCCCCGCGGGCACTGCAGTATACTTCCCTCGGCTGTGCCCTCGGCCGTCTCTACCGAACCGTCGGGTGCGCAGACGGCTATCACACAGCGGAAACGCGCCGTACGTTGTTCGTCGGGGGTGTCTTCGAGGAGTTGGAGCAGCTTGACGTTGTTCTGCTCGTCGGTGGCCTCTTCGCCCGCGAATCGCGCGGAATAAACGCCCGGAGCACCGTCGAGAGCGTCCACTTCCAGGCCGGAGTCATCGGCGAGGGAGACGTGGCCTGTATGGTTTGCTACGGCAAGCGCTTTCTTGATGGCGTTGGCCTCGAAAGTCCTGCCGTCCTCCACGATATCCCCGACGCCGGGGAAGTCGGTCAGTGAAAGCAGCCTGACTTCCGATCCCAGTATTTCCCGGATCTCTCTGAGCTTGCCTGGGTTTTTGGTGGCGACCACCAGACGCGACATGTGAAGCCCGCAATTGAAGTTGCAACGCGTGGAGCAGGATATGTGAATCCCTGGTCGGAGCTTCCGACCCTTATCCAGATCCGGCTCTCATCTCCTATAATTCATGTTTGTGTTGTTCCCGATAGTCCGGCGCCTTGATGCGGACAATATAACACATTTCCAAGAATCGCGAATAGAGCCTGCCCTCCGCCAGATCCTTTACGTTTTCGATGTCCTGGTTGGTGGTTACAATCGTGAATCGTCTATTGGCATACCGTGTATCCACCAGGTTGTAGAGCATTTCCAGCTCCCATTCCGTGTTCCGCTGAACGCCGAAGTCGTCGATGACGAGAAACGGGACATTGCCGAGCGTTCGCAAAAATGTCTCGGACTTGCCGTGCATCGGGCTGTTTTCGTCAAATGCGAATCGCAGTGTCTGGAAGAATGACTTTGACAGACTGATGAATTTACCGGGACGGCCGGAGTGGAAGATGAGCTCGTTGAGCGCGACATAGGAGAAGTAGGTCTTGCCAACGCCGGGTTTGCCCGTCAGAAAATACCCTCTTAGCGGTTGATTGGCGTTCGCCCTCGTGCCGGGTTCGCGCGAGGGGTTTAACTTGCGGGCTTGTTTGATCTGTGTGCGCAGTTGCCGCTTGAGGTCGGCCGCCTTTTCTGCATAACCGTCGTCGAAATCGTCGAGGAACTTGTACCGAAACGGATCGGGGATGCCGGAGCTCCCGATGAGCCGGTTGATCTCCTGCGTCTTCAACCTGTAGCGCCGGCATGGACACCAGACCGGTTCGGCATCCGGCTGTTGAAAAATCTGGTACGGTGGCCTGCCGCCGCATCTGCAATGTCTTTCGACCCTGGGAGAGAGTCTGATTTCGCCGTGCATGCCGGCTGTAACCCGGGGATCATAATAGTACCCCGGATCGCCGCCGGGCAGGTCGATTCGCATGGACGGATCAGTTCCGGGTGAGTTGTTGTTCATATCGGTGTTTGAAATTTCGAATTCCGTTGAAGATTGCTTCGGCCATTTTGCGCTGGTACGAGGTCTTTCGCATCTGACTCTCTTCGGCCGGGTTGGAGACGAAGCCCATTTCCACGAGGACAGAAGGCATGTGCCCCATGGTGCCTCGCATCACGTAAAAATTGGCCTGGCGGACGCCGCGGTCCGCCAATGGCCTCAGGCTTCCCAACACCTCGGCGCGAATATCGGCCGCCAGATCCTGACTCTCTTTCAGAAACTGAGTTGAAAGCAGGCCGAACTGGATGCTTTCGATTTCGTCCACGGCGCCCGATTCGTCCTGTTCTTCCAGGTCGAGGACGGCGTTTTCCCGTCTGGCCACTTCGGCGGCTTCGTCAGTCTTGGCCTGGGAAAGGAAGTAGACCTCGAAACCTCGCGCACGGCGACTTCTGCTCGCGTTGCAGTGAATGCTCACGAATAGTTTCCCCTGGTTCTTTCTGGCAATGCGCGCGCGCTGACCGAGCGTAACAAACCTGTCCGTGCTGCGCGTCAGCACGGCGTTTACACCAAGCCGGTCTTCAAGCAGTTTTTTCAGACGAATGGAGACCTTCAATGCAATGTCCTTCTCCTTCGTCCCTCGTTTTCCCTTCGCGCCCGGATCTCTGCCTCCGTGCCCCGGGTCCAATATGATCGTGTCTATCGTCCAGCGTTTGCGGTCGACTTTCGTTCCGCGTAGCGGTAGTCCCGCAGCAGGCCGCCGTATTCCGCGCATCGGCGCGCGGGCCGGTTTCTCAACGGGTTGCACCTTCGGAAAACCGGGGAGGGTTCGCGCCAGCAGCGCCAGGATCGCTTCTGACGGCACGTAAAGAGCCTCGGTGTTGTGGTATCGCGTTTCCAGCGGCAGTCTGTATCCCACGTCGTTTACGGTCACGACAGAGGAAAAGGGGGTGAAGACGATCAGATTACCTCCCCTGCGCAATCCGATCTTTCCCCCGGACGGATAGGGATGGAGTCGGCCGCCCAGGATCCCGGCCAGGTCGCCGAGGGACACGTACGCGCCGCCACCGATTCTCCAGGCGGGAATGGTAGTGGAGGCTTCCGTCTGTCCCGCGCTGGCGGAGTTACCCGGTGGTGAAAACACGATACAGGCGACCAGCAGGGAGGCGGGGAGAATTACACGCCTCCAATTCTCGTTTCTCATGGTTCGTCTCGAAGGGTTGCCGGCCTGCCGGCTTCGCGGCTGAACTGCGGCGATCTGCTAGATTCGAAATCTCGTTTCTCGCACCTTGAGTTCGCGCCGCATTTCACGCTGCGCGTCGCGTTTGGCGATCTCCCGGCGCCGGTCGTATTCGCGCTTGCCCCTGGCAAGGGCGAGTTCGACCTTGGCTCTGCCGCGTTTGAAGTAAAGCTTAAGGGCCACAAGGGTCAGACCCCTTTCTTCCGTACGGACTCTGAGCCGGTCGATCTCGTACCTGTGCAGCAAGAGCCGGCGTTTCCGGATCGGGTCGTGATTGAAGCGGTTGGCCTCGGTGTATTCTCCGATGTGAAGGTTGTGCAGGAAGACCTCATTGTCTTCCACGCGGGCATAGCTGTCCGCCATATTGGCGTTGCCAAGGCGAAGTGATTTTACTTCCGTGCCCTTGAGTTCAACGCCGGCTTCATAGGTGTCGACAAGAAAAAAGTCCCGCCTGGCTTTTCGGTTCTGTACAATGATTTTTATGTTTTCGGGCATAGGGTCAGAACGGCGACGGGTCCCGGTTCCACTGAATTGAACGCTGTGTGAAACCTGTCACTCCGCGATCCTGCTTGTGCAGGACCGCGGGCGGATGCTTTCAGCGTGTCATGTACAGGGGTGGAAATCTGATTTCGGCTGACCGCACTCACAGGGGACGCCGGTAAACCGGCGTCAATCTCCGGTCGAAGCCTTCCGAATCGAGCGAACCGGTTACTCCTGAAACGGGTGACGTTTGAGAAGGATTTTAACCAGACGTTCGAGGGCGTCGACCTTTCGCGCGTCCTTTCGATCTCTGTAAGCTGCGCAGAGGTTGAACATCATGCGGGTGAGAATCTGCCGGTCGGATGACTGGCGCAGCATGGATGGCTCGAAAGCCACGTCGAATCGGGAGAGATATTCCGCACACTCGTTCGCCGTCAGGAGTTGACCCTTGTTGAAGGGGTCGAAAAGGAACTCCATGCCGTCCGCTGTTTTGTACTTTACGATGAAGTGTACGGGCATTCCCACGCCGAGTATCGGAAGATCGAGCCGTCGCGCCAGAAAAATGTAAAGCGCGGATATGGAAATTGGAAGCCCTGTCTTCCGATCCAGGACCCTGTTCATATAGCTCGAGGCCGGACAGACGGGTTCGTTTTTCTGACCCCGGAATCCCTGGGATTCAATGAGATAACGGTTCAGGGTCTGGATGACTCTGAGCGGATGGTCGTCGGGAGCGATCGAAGGCGCCAGTTCCTCGGCCATCTTGTTGAGGTGGCTTCGGTATCGCTGAATGTCAAGAGCGGGGTATTCGAGCTTGGCCAGCGTAAACGACGCCGTCTCCAGATCGATGTCTCCGCGAGTTCCCTCGTGGAGATTCCGGAACTGCGATTCCAGAGGCGGTTCCTTGAGGCACAACAGAATCCGGCCGGCTTCCCGTTGTGCAGGTGAGCCTCCGGGCGCGGCATCGAGGATCTCACGCACAGCCGGCTCGCCCATCATGAAAAGCTTGCTCCGCACGATTTCCACGATATCGGCATCGGGATCGGCCAGCAGCGAAAGAACGGCCTGCACCCGTGTCGCGCCCAGATTCATGCCGCGCCTCGCGCACGGGCTCTCAGGATGACCATCAGGGCTGAGATATCAGCGGGTGAAACACCGGGAATCCGTGAAGCCTGACCCAGCGAGTGAGGGCGCACCCGGGCGAGCTTTTCCGCAGCTTCGCGGGAGATGGCGGGAAGGTCGAGATAGTTGAAGTTTTCTGGAAGGTGCATTGCCTCCAGATCCTGAAATCTGGCCACCTGCGCCTTCTGGCGCTGAATGTAGCCTTCGTACTTGAGCTCCACCTCAACTGAATGGCACACATCCGGAGGCAACGGTTCAGGCGGCGGCGCCACCGCCTGAACAAACCTGTAGTCGATCTGCGGTCTGCGCAACAGATCGATCAGGGGCACGGTCTGAGCGAGAGGGGTTGTGCCGGCTTTCCGCAGGCATTGCTGGACCCGGTCAGAGGGCGGAACCCTCACCCGCTTCAGGCGGTCTTGTTCGGCGACGATTGCGCCCGCGCGACGCTTGAAGGACTCGTACGCGCTGTCAGATATCAGCCCGATCTTGCGGCCGGTTTCGGTCAGCCGAAGGTCGGCGTTGTCGTGCCGCAACAACAGACGGTATTCCGCCGATGCGGTGAACATGCGGTACGGTTCTTCGGTACCCTTGGTCGTGAGATCGTCAATCAGCACGCCAACATATGCCTGGGCGCGGTCCAGAATGAGCGGGTCCTCGTTCCGGACCTGCAACGCGGCATTGATGCCCGCCATCAGGCCCTGTCCGGCCGCTTCTTCGTAGCCCGTGGTGCCGTTGATCTGCCCGGCGAAAAACAAACCGCCGACGGGCTTGGTTTCAAGGGTGGGAAGGATCTGGTTCGGGGGGACGTAGTCGTATTCAACGGCGTAACCCGGCCGCATGATTTCCGCGTTTTCAAGGCCGGTTACGCTGCGAACGACCTCAACCTGAACGTCTTCAGGCAGGCTCATTGACAAACCGTTGAGGTAGACTTCCAGGGTGTTACGGCCTTCGGGCTCCACAAAGAGCTGGTGTTTCTCCCTGTCTGCGAACCTGACAATCTTGTCTTCAATTGAAGGGCAGTACCGCGGGCCCACCGACTGGATACGGCCACTGTACATCGCGGATCGATCCAGATTCCGTCTGATGATTTCGTGGGTTTCCGGTGTGGTGCAGGTGATGTGGCAGTGGAGCTGTTCCTGTGTGATGGCCCCGGTGCGGAACGAGAACGGACACGGATGCTCGTCACCGGGCTGGACATCCATCACACTGTAATTCACGCTGCGTGAATTGATCCGCGGCGGGGTCCCCGTTTTCAGCCTCCCCAGCTCAAACCCCAACTGCCGAAGGCCGCCGGATGCCCGCTCGGCGGAACCTTCACCGGCGCGACCCGCACTGTAAGACCGGTCCCCGACGTGGATAAGGCCTCTCAGAAACGTGCCCGTCGTCAGAATGACGGTCCGGCCCAGGAAGACCGTGCGGGATCTGGTGAGGATGCCCCTGATCTGTCCCTCGTCAACCAGCAGGTCTTCAATAAGGCCCTGCTTGAGATCCAGGTTCGGCTGACTTTCCACGACGTACTTCATCCGAAACTGGTATGCTTTTTTGTCGGCCTGGGCCCGGGGGGCCTGCACCGCGGGCCCTTTGCTCCGGTTGAGCAGGCGGAATTGCAGCCCCGTCGCGTCGATGTTCCGCGCCATCTCGCCGCCCAGGGCATCGATTTCCCTCACCATGTGGCCCTTCGCAATCCCTCCGACCGCCGGATTGCAGGACATCTGGGCGACCGTGTCCAGATTCATCGTCAATAGCAGCGTGCGGCACCCCATGCGCGCGCCCGCCAGGGCCGCCTCGGTTCCGGCGTGCCCCGCGCCCACAACGATGATATCGTAGTGTTTATCGTAGGTCCACATAGGTTGCGGGAGGCGTTATGTGACTGCAATCAACGTGCCTGCCGGCACGTTCGTTCCATCTTCAGTTTTCCACTGCTCTTCGACTTCGAATCCCATGTCGTCGATGAGTCGATGGGTCTCCGAGGTGGACTGTCCTCCGGTTGTCAGATAACCTTCCATAAACAGGGAGTTCGCCGGATAGAGGGCCAGGGCCTGGAGGGACCCGAGCGTGAGTTCCCGTCCGCCCGCCATACGGATTTCCTTATTCGGATTGACAAAGCGGAACAAACACAGAACCTTCAGGCCTTCCTGAGGCGACATCGGTTTGCGCCCGGCAAGGGGCGTGCCATCTATGGGGTGCAGAAAGTTGACGGGAATCGAATCGATGTCGAGTTCCCGAACCGCGACAGCAAGGTCGACGATGTCCTGCTTGGATTCACCCATCCCGATGATTCCTCCACAACAGGTTTCGAGTCCGGCGGCCTTGACGGCTTTAAGGGTATTCAACCGGTCCGTGTAGGTGTGCGTGGTAACAATGTTGCCATGATGTCCGGCACTGGTGTTGAGGTTGTGATTGATCCGGTCCACGCCGGCTGCTTTCAACGTTCTGGCCTGTGCTTCGTCCAGCAGCCCCATACAGCAGCAGATGTCGATATCGACGGTCTGTTTGACTTCGCGCACGATGTCGGCAACGGTCTCCACTTCTCTGCCCGTGGGGCCTCTTCCGCTGGTGACGATGCAATACCGCAGTGCCTTTCCCGCCTTGGCCTTTCTGGCGCCGTCGAGAATCTGCTCGCGAGGCAACAGCGGATATTTGTCGATGGCCGCGGTCGACACTGCGGATTGGGAGCAGTACGCGCAATCTTCCGGACACAGTCCACTTTTGGCATTCTGCAAAACGTGCAGCCGTACTTTGTTCCCGAAAAAGTGGTGGCGAACCCGATAAGCCGCGTGAATCAGCAGAAGCAGGTCTTCGTCCGGCGTATCGAGTGCCGCCAGCATTTCCCGATCGCTTAAGGGATTGTTTTTCAGCGCTTTACGTTCGAGGATCGAGTAGTCCTTCATTTGAATATGAGCCCCCGGGAGCGTGACGCCGGAACCGCCGAACTAGCGGTAGACGACCAGACCCAGCACTGCCGTGCTGACGATAGCAATGGCTGGATGAAGGTTCAGAAAATGGATGGCGGCAAAGGCTGCCAGCGCGATCAGACCTGTGTGCCATGAGGTCACCGACTTGGGCGCCATCTGCCAGACCACCACCAGAAGCAGACCGACCACCGCCGGCCGGACCGCCTTCAGCATTGCCTGGACTGCCGGCGCGCCTTTGTACGCCATGAAGAACAGTCCCAGGATCATCATCAGAAGGAGAGACGGAAAGACCGTGCCCAGAAGGGCGACGATCAGGCCAGGGGTCTGCGCGACCTGATAACCGATGTAGGCTGCCATTTTCGTGGCGATAGGACCTGGAAGGGCGTAGCCCATGGCGAGTGCGTCGGTGAATTCTTCAATGGTCATCCAGCCGTGCACGTCAACGACTTCCTCCTGAACCAGCGGAATCATGGACGGTCCGCCGCCGTAAGCGAAGATGCCAACTTTTGTGAATGATACAAACAGCTTGATGAGTTCCATTACCGCCTCCACGAGCGGACAGGACGGGTGCGAAATTGCGTCATAACAGCCCGTTGAAAGAGCCCATCCGGGCTGCGCCCGGCCCTTGCGGTCGAAATACTGTGTTGCGCTCCCTCGCCGAATCGCTGGATGGGACTCGGTCGCGCACCTTGTCTTCGGCCACAACGCCTCGCCTGCAGAGCGACTCTAGCAACGGACTGCTAAACGGCTTTGAATATAGCACATCGCCCATATTCGCACAAGGCAAATCCCGGTAAAATACGCCCCGGCTTCAGGCCTGAAACCGACACGGCACGCCACTGGTTCTCGTGTATTCTTGCGGCTCCGGCGCCGCCAATTGCGGGCGTGTCCGATTTCATCCAGCCATTCGGCGTGGAACCCGGCGAACGGCCTCTTTGTGGCGGCCTTGACAAGCATTGGTCTTTTACATATACTTTCCCCCGGTTTGGTGTCCGGTTCGGGAAATGGATTGCCGCAATACGGCCGTACCGAGCAGGAAATACAGGAATCAGCCGTCGGCTTGAAACGAGAGACCCTGCAGTTTACATCGGCGCCGAGACGAGGCAGCGCCAGAAAGGGCCCAGCGTCGGCAAGTGAAGGCGCTTCGACAGGCTGGCTTGGACTGGCTCAGCAAGGGCAGCGCAAGCTGAACGGCAAGACCGGATGAGTGGTCACCCGTTTCAGGGACGGGACACTGAACGGGGTGGTGAGAAGATGACGGCCGCATCCCTTGCAAAGCTTGAAAGAATATGCAGCAGGAATCCGGCTTCGATCCTGTTTGCGCGCCTCGCCGATGAGCTGCTGCGCCGGGGTAACGTTGACCGCGCGTCGGAGATCTGCGGTAAGGGCCTGAGGTATCGCCCGTTCTACCCGACCGGCCATCTTGTCATGGGCCGGTGCCACTTGGCTGCCGGACGGTTGGAAGACGCCCGCCGGGAGCTACACGATACACTCGCGCTGGATCACGACAATCCTTCAGCCAGCTGGCTGCTCGGCAGGATCGAAAGAAAGTTGGGTTCCGAGGAAAGGGCGCAGCATTATTTCAGGTGCGCCCTGACGGTCGATCCGTTGAGTCGGCTGCTGGTTGCCGAGATGGATGCTGATGCGCAGGCGGAAGCCGGCCCAGCCTCAGGATTCCGGCCCGGCGATGAGACGGGGCCCGTGGCGTCGGATGCAGCGGTCGAGGAAAACCAGCCCGTGGCGGAACGTGAGGATTTTTCCTTTCTGCTGCGGGACCTTCTTGACGATCGTGGCCACGTTGAAGACCGGCCCGTGGATGCCGACTCTGAAATCGTGCCGATTGCAACCTCCACCCTGGCCGAGTTGTACGTGGTGCAGGGGTTGATCGAGGAGGCCGTGGCCGTCCTGACGCAAGTTTGTGAGCGCGAACCGGACAATAAGCGTCTTAGAAAAAGACTGAAGGAACTTCGGAAGATGGATGGCGCGTGCATGGGAGGGTAATGCCGAACGATGGTCTCAACGTCCGAATTCAGAAATGGAATGGTCCTGCGCCTGGACGGCGACCTTTATTATATGGTCGAGTTCGAACACTTTAAGCCGGGCAAGGGCGCAGCCGTCGTGCGTACCCGCCTCAAGAGCGTGAAGACGGGCGCAATGATCGACCGGACGTTTCGTTCAGGAGACAAAGTGGACGATGTTCGGCTCGAACGGCGCAAGATGCAATATCTCTACAAATCCGGCGATCTGTTCTGTTTTATGGACAATGAGACGTACGATCAGTTCGAACTGCCTCCGGAGGTAATGGGAGACGCGGTTAAATATCTGAAAGAAAATGAGATACTGGAAATTCTGGTCGCGGAGCAAAACGCCGTGAGCGTCGCGTTGCCGATATTCGTCGAGCTGGAGGTTACGGAAACCGACCCCGGGCTGCGGGGAGATACCGCCAGCGGTGGCAGCAAGCCGGCCGTGCTGGAAACGGGAGCTTCCGTACAGGTGCCCCTATTCGTTGAACGGGGCGACGTTTTGAAGATAGATACCCGAACGGAGTCGTACGTGGAACGAATCTGATCGGAGTGCGCCGGAGGTTGATTTCGGTAGCATTGCGGCCGACGCGACCCGTTACCCTGTTACCGGCCGTCGTCCACTAGTTAAGGAGCGCGCGTGAAACTCTCCAAAGCCATGGCGGAGACCCTGCAGCGGTTGATCGAGCTGGTTGGCGAAGACCAGGTCCGGGAAATTGAAATAGAGCGCGGCGTTCTGGGGTATAAGAGAATTCGCGTCGCCGCGGGAATCAACGCGGCCGCCGTCCAGCCGGTTGCCCAGGTCGCACCGCAGGCGGCCGATTCGGACGATACGCCCGCTCCCGCAGAACCAGACGATACCGAAGGCCTGCACGGTATCAGTTCTCCGATGGTCGGTATGTTCTATCGTGCGCCCAACCCGGATTCGCCGGTCTTCGTGGAGGAGGGCGACGTCGTGTCGGTCGGGCAGACCCTGTGCATCATCGAAGCCATGAAGATTATGAATGAAATTGAAGCGGATACAAAGGGCCGGGTGGTCCGTGTCCTCGTCGAGAACGGCAATCCGGTTGAGTACAATACGCCTCTTTTCCTCATCGAACCGCTTTAAGGAGCTGTTTTGGATTTCCCAGTGGTCTTCACGCTGCCGCCACTTTTTCGCTCGCGCTCGGGAACTCACCGGTAGTTTTAAAACAGCTTCTAAGGCGCTTCCTTCAATGATGCGGCGGCCCAAACCGCCGTCCCACCAGAACTGTCGTGTCATCCACTCCCTTATTCGATAAAATCCTTGTAGCGGACCGGGGCGAAATCGCCGTGCGTGTGATCCGGGCATGCAAGGAACTGGGCATCCGGACGATCGCAATACACTCCGAAGCCGATAGCAATTCGCTGCACGTTGGCGTTGCCGACGAGGATGTCTGCATCGGGCCTCCTCCCGGAGACCAGAGCTATCGGAACATCCCTCGCATTCTGAGCGCCGCGGAAGTAACGAACGCCGATGCGATTCACCCGGGTTACGGGCCGCTGGCCGAAAACGCGGACTTCGCGGAGATGTGCGCTTCGTGCGGGATCGTATTCATCGGACCGTCTCCGGATGCCATTCGAAGGATGGGCGACAAAGCCGTTGCGCGGGAAACGATGCTGGCTGCGGACGTTCCTGTGGCGCCGGGCACGGGTGTACTGAACGCACTTGAAGAGGCGCAGGCTGCGGCCGAAGAGATCGGTTACCCGATCCGCCTGAAGGCCGTTGCAGGCGGCGGCGGCAGAGGCATGCGCACCGTCGACTCGGCGGAGGGCCTCGAGCGCGCCTGGAATGCAGCGCAGGCCGAGGCGTCCGCGGCGTTCACGTCGGGAACGCTCTATCTGGAAAAGGAAGTCGTGGCGCCGCGGCACGTGGAAATCCAGGTCATGGGCGACCAGGCCGGCAACATCGTACATCTGGGTGAGCGCGAGTGTTCCATCCAGAGACGCCATCAGAAGTTGATCGAGGAGTCGCCGTCGCCAGTGGTCGACGAGGACCTGCGCCGGCGAATGGGCAGAGAAGCCGTTGCGGGGGCCATGGCGGTGAGTTACACGGGCGCAGGAACCGTGGAGTTTCTGCTGGATGCGTCCGGTCGCTTCTATTTTCTTGAAATGAACACCCGCATTCAGGTCGAGCACCCGGTCACCGAGCTGGTAACCGGATTCGATCTGGTCAAGACGCAGATCCGCGTGGCCGCCGGTGAGCCGCTCCCCTTCGCCCAGGCGGACATACAGCCGAAGGGGCACGCCATTGAATGCCGCATCAACGCGGAAGATCCGGATCACAACTTCCGTCCTTCCGCGGGACAAATCAGCACGTTCCACGCGCCGGGGGGACCGGGTATACGGGTCGATTCACACGCATATGCCGGCTATCGGGTCCCTTCCCATTATGATTCACTCCTCGCAAAGTTGCTGGCGTATGGCGACACGCGGGAGGAAGCGACCGCGCGCATGATCCGTGCCCTTGACGAGTTCGTCATTGAGGGAATTCCAACAACCATCCCGTTTCATATCAGCGCGATGGGGCACTCCGACTTCCGCCAGGGTCGGATCGACACGGATTTCGTATCCAGATTGGGATACGGAGGTTGAACGTCGGCAAGACCGGAGAAACGTCAGGCATCCGTTAAAAGGACGGCTGGCGGCCCCGGTCTGGAAACACCACCTTCATCTTGGAGCCAACAATCATGTCGGAAATTCCGGACGGCCTTCTTTATACGTCAGAGCACGAGTGGATTCGGGTCGAGGGCGAACGGGGCACGATAGGCATCACAGACTATGCTCAGGGTGAGCTGGGTGATATCGTTTTTGCCGAATTACCGGAACAGGGTGCCGAGATCGAGCAGGGTCAGCCCTTTGGTACGATCGAAGCGGTGAAGACGGTGGAAGACCTTTACGCGCCCGTGTCCGGCGTCGTTCTCGAGGTTAACGATGAACTTGGCGAGGATGCGTCTCCGATCAACGCAGATCCGTACGGCGAGGGCTGGATGGTTGTGGTTCGGATGACCTGCAGCGAAGAACTCGAACCGCTTCTCAGCCCGCAGGCTTACGGCGCACTCGTCGAAGACGGATAGCTGCCAATATAGTCCTCCGTTCCGTCGCCGATTGCAGCCCGAAAACACAGGATTTCCGGGGCGGCCAGCCACGTGCGAATACCGGTCGGAAATACAGATTGCGATATGGCACCTTGCGCAGGGTAAGCGCTTGACATCGTTTCGTAAAGGCTTTATTTTTTTTCTGTTAAGTCAAATCCTTAGCGCATCGCGGGTGCTGATTCAACCCGGTTGCAGACGCATCTGCTCACGGCGAACAACCGGGACACTCGCCATGCGTTCAACCCTGTCGACGACGTTTATTTTCTTCGCTTCGGGGTTGTTGCAAGAGGGGATGTATGCCATTGCTGAATCGGCCGGTTCTGGTCCTGAATCAGAGTTACGAACCCATCCAGGTGTGTAGTGTGCGTCGGGCTATCGTTCTCGTGTTTCGCGGCCGGGCCGAGGTTATCGAAGCGCTGGATCTGTGTGTCCGCACGGTTTCGGACCGGTTTCCGGTCCCAAGCGTGGTCCGTCTGGGCATTTACGTACGCGTGGCGCCCAGACAGCTCGCACTGTCGAAGAAGAACGTCCTGAAACGGGATGGACACCGCTGCCAGTACTGCGGTACCAGGAAGGGACCGATGACGGTCGATCACGTGGTTCCCCGGACAGGAAACGGACGGGATACCTGGGAGAATCTGGTGTGTGCCTGTCTGCCGTGTAACAATCTCAAAGGCAATCAAACGCCCGAACAGGCGGGAATCAACCTGCTGCGCCGTCCCCGCAGGCCCACCACCGTTACCACCATCAGCCAGTTGATCGGCGTGCCGGACCGTCGTTGGCGGCCGTATCTCTTCATGGATTGAACAACGAGGGCCGGACGTCAAGGGAGATCGCTCGAATGAATGCCGAAGCGCCGGCAGTCCCGGGAAACGCCGGAGACGATACCTACGGACTGAAGCTGGACGTTTTCGAGGGGCCGCTGGACCTGCTGCTCTTTCTGATTCGCAGGGACGAGATCGACATCTACGATATCCCCATCGCCGACGTCACGCGGCAGTTTCTGGAGTTCGTCGAAGTGATGCAGACGCTCAATCTGGAACCTGCCGGAGATTTTCTGGTGATGGCGGCCACGTTGATGAAAATCAAGTCACGTATGCTGCTGCCGGCGGACCCCGATGCCGATGAAGACGAAGAAGATCCCAGAGAAGAACTTGTAAGGCGTTTGCTGGAATACCAGCAATTCAAGGAAGTGGCCATCTGGCTCGAAGACAAACAGGATTCGCATCGGGACAGTTTCTATCGGGGCGCCGCGCTGGATACCGGAGGAGTCGACGAGCCCGAACAGGATCCGCTTGCAGCCTTTGGTTCCGTAAGTCTCTTCGATCTGATGTCCGCGTTCCGAACGGCACTCCTGGCCGCTCCGAAAGCGGATTACCACGAGATACATCAACTGGAAGTCACGACCGAGGATCGGATGGAGGTCGTCCGTAACATACTGGAGGAAAGGAATCGGGTTCAGTTTTCTGACCTGGTATCGGGACTTCCGAGAATTGTCCTGATCGTCACATTCATCGCCCTGCTCGAGCTCATTAAAGCCGGGCGAGCACTTGCAAGACAGAGCGGTTCGAAAGGTGAAATCTGGGTTTACAGGCGAGAAGAAGATCAGTCAGAACCCGATCCCGAACCGGCGCCTGATCGTTAACGGCGAAACAATCAAACAAGGCATTTTACAGTCCGTTGGAGCTTCGATTTAATCGGGATGTAATGGGCGAGTCGCAAGGCATTGACCCGGCCGCGTCGGATGAAGATGCGCGCAATCAGGGCATTGTGGAAGCCCTGTTGATGGCGTCTGACAGACCGCTAGGCGCCAGCCAGATCGCTTCGTTGCTCGATGGAGCGCGGGCTGGAGACGTGCGTGCGTACGTGGAGGACCTGAATATGCAGTACGGCCGGACCGGGCGCAGTTTCAAGATCTCGGAAATTGCCGGCGGATTCCTGTTCATGGTCCATTCCGAATACGGCGTATGGGTCCGGCGGCTCCTGAAAGATAAAGCGCCTGTCCGCCTTTCGTCGGCCGCCCTGGAAACGCTCGCCATCATCGTGTTCAAGCAGCCGGTCATGAAGGTCGAGGTGGAGCACATTCGCGGAGTTTCGGTCGACGGGGTTGTGCGTCATCTGCTCGAGAAGGGATTGATCCGCATCGCAGGCCGATCGGATGCGCCGGGACGGCCGTTGCTGTATGGGACGACCCGGGACTTCCTGAAGCACTTCGGTCTGAAGACACTGTCGGATCTGCCAAAGGTCAGGGAATTGGATGAGTTGCTGGAAGACAAGGCGGCCGCCGCGTCAACACAGGGCGAGCTGCTGCAGGCGATGATCCGCCCGGAGGCCGCGGCGGGCTTGACCGGTGAAGGCGCCGGAGACGCCTCCGGGAGGTTGAAGGGCCCCGACGGGCGAGCGGGGTTATCGGAAGCGGGCGGTGTCGACACCGATGGAGGGGACCCGAATCCGTAACAACCGGGGGCGGAGGGTCGCGATGGGAAAGAGGGGTATCGTAATTGCCATCGACGGTCCCGCGGGATCGGGCAAGAGCACGACGGCTCAATGTGTCGCCAGCAGGCTGGGATATCTCTATCTGGATACGGGCGCGATGTACCGCGCCCTGGGTTTGGCCCTCACTCGCAGGGGTCTCAGTCCGGACGATGAAGCCGCCGCCGCCGGGACCGCCGCCGCACTGGCGTTCGACTTTCGCCTGGAGGACGGCGGCCAGCGGGTTCTGATCGATGGGGAGGATGTGACGGGAGAGATCCGTTCGACGGATGTCTCCGATGCCGCCTCCCGCGTAGCGGTGCATACCGCGGTCAGAAAGATTCTCGTAGCGCGTCAGCGGGAGCTCGGGCGCGAGGGCGGTATCGTACTGGAGGGTCGGGATACCGGCACCGCGGTTTTTCCGGAAGCTGAACTGAAGATATTCCTGGTTGCCGACGTCGTCGAGCGGGCGCGGCGACGACACCGTGAACTGCTCGATTGCGGAGTCAGGACAGACCTGGACGAATTGATGGGACAGATTCGCGATCGGGACGCGCGCGACAAAGCCACGCAGCGGCGTTCGGGGTCCTGGCCGGCTTCGGATGCTATCACGGTGGATACCACCGGCCTGAATATCGACGCGCAGGTCGCCCGCGTGGTGGGACTTGCCCGCGAGTGCGGCATATAGAAGGAACCACCTGCAAACCATGCGGACAGACATTTACACCGGACGACCGGACAATCTTTTTTACCGGATTCTCTGGGCGCTCGGCGTCGGGGCATGCAGTTGCCTGTTTCGGCTTCACGTTGCCGGCCGGCAATTTGTGCCGCGACGGGGTGGCGTCATCCTTGCGAGCAACCACGCCTCCTATGCGGATCCCGTATTCATCGGGGTTGCGGCGTGCCGGGAACTTTCGTATGTTACCAAGCAGGAAGCATTTCCCGTTCCTGTACTTGGCTGGCTGATTCGGAAGCTGAACGCACTGCCAATAGACCGGTCTCGTGGAGATCGGGGCGCGCTGCGCGGCATCGAAGGGTGTCTCAAGGCCGGCGGTGCGATGTTTCTTTCGCCGGAGGGTACGCGCAACAAGACGTCCCGGCTGAGGCGGCCCAAAGACGGCGTGGGTATGTTGGCGTACCGCGCGCGGGTTCCTGTGGTGCCGGTCTATATTTCCGGTACGGTCAATATCTGGACGAGCCTTATCGGTCTCAACCGCGTGACCGTGCGGTTCGGAGAACCGATTTGCGTGTCTCCAGCCGGATTGCCCGCCAGACGTCGAGCCGCCTATCGTTCCATCAGTAGCGAGGTGATGCTCTGTATAGGTAACCTGAGCCCCCGCAGGCGCAATACCGGCCCGCCTGCGCCGGGTGCCATGCTTGAGCGCCGGTAAGATCCCTGCGGAGATCCTGTCTCCGTCTTTTCCGTGTAAATTTGCGCCGAACCGTGCGTCAGGGGCAACCGCCTCGTGCGGAACGGCCAAGGAGGTCGCAGTTTCATGTCGGAAGAAAACAACACAGCGAGCCAGCCCGTCTCCCAGCCGACGAGCGCGGAGGCACTGGAAGCTTTGGACGAGCGCGAATACTCCGAAGAGGAATTCGCCTCGATGATGAGTTTGTATGATGACACGATGAGCAATATCACCGAAGGTGAAATTGTCTCCGGAACCGTTCTGGCCGTCGCGGAAAATACAGTCGTGGTCGATATCGGGTTCAAGTCCGAAGGCGCCATACCGCTCTCGGAGTTTGCCGATCCGTCAGAAGTCGAGGTCGGACAGGAAATAGAGGTTTACCTCGAAGATGTTGAAGACCAGGAAGGGCAGATTGTGCTGTCCAAACAGAAAGCCGACTTTATGCGGGTGTGGGACCGTATAAAGGACGCCTATGACAGCGATCAGATCGTCGAGGGCCGGCTGGTGCGGCGCATCAAGGGCGGTATTGTCGTGGATCTGTTCGGAGTTGACGCATTCCTCCCCGGGTCTCAGATCGATATCAAGCAGGTCAAGAATTTCGATCAGTTCATCGGCGAGGTTTTCCCGTTTCGGATCATCAAACTCAACAAGAACCGGCGCAATATCGTTGTTTCCAGGCGGGTCGTTCTGGAAGCCGAGCGGGAGCGTTTGCGCAAGCAGATTCTTCAGACACTGGAAGTCGGCCAGGTCCGCGAAGGCGCGGTAAAGAATATCACGGATTTTGGTGCCTTTATCGACCTGGGCGGTCTGGACGGTCTGTTGCACATCACAGATATTTCCTGGGGGCGGATCGGACATCCGTCCGAGGTGTTGTCCATTGGCGACGATGTCCAGGTCAAGGTACTCAACTACGACGAAGAGCGCGAACGGATCTCTCTGGGAATGAAACAGCTTACGCCGCATCCCTGGGAGAATATAGAAGAGAAGTATCCCGTCGGAGACCGCGTGGACGGCAAAGTGGTCAGCATCACGGACTACGGAGCATTCGTGGAATTGGAACAGGGGGTGGAGGGCCTCGTCCACATTTCCGAGATGTCCTGGACACAGCATATCCGCCATCCGTCCAAGCTTGTCTCAATTGGCGACCAGTTGAAGGTTGTCATTCTGAACGTGGACAAAGAGGGTCAGAAGATATCGCTTGGCATGAAGCAGACGACCGACGACCCCTGGCTTTCGCTCGACGAAAAATATCCCGTGGGAACGCGCCTTACCGGTTTGGTTCGCAACCTGGTCAATTTCGGTGCGTTCGTGGAAATCGAAGAGGGAATCGATGGCCTCGTCCATATTTCAGATATGTCCTGGACACGGCGGGTGCGCCATCCCAGCGACGTCGTCAAAAAGGGTGAGCAGGTCGACGTGGTTGTACTCAATATAGACAAAAAACGTCGCCGAATCTCCCTGGGGCACAAGCAGACCATAGAAAACCCCTGGTCTGAACTTGCCGTTGAGTACGCGGTGGGCAAGACGACGGAGGGGAGAATATCCCGCCTGCTTGAGCGCGGGGTCGTGGTTGATCTGGAAGGCGACGTCGAGGGTTTCATTCCTGTTTCGCAGCTGGGACTGTCGGATCTGCAAACTCCCCAGACCCACTTCTCGGAACGGGACGAGTTGCCCCTCAAGGTCGTTGAATTCGACGAAGAGCAGCGTAAAATCGTGTTGAGCGTGAAGGAATATCTTCGAGACGCCGAACAGGCAGAAATCGACGCCTATATCGAAAGCCACAAGCCGAAGCCGATAACGGTCGGCGAGGTGGTGGGTGACTCGGCCGAGCCCGAAGCGACCGCCGGGGATGCGGATTCCGATTCCCAGGCCGGCGCCGAAGCGTCAGCCGAGGGGGATGATGCCGAATCGACGGGTGACGTGGAGCCGGTTGTACAACCCGAAGCCAGTGCCGAGGCGCCAGCCGAAGCGGCGGAAACGGGGTCGAACGGTGACGTTCCGGTCGATGACGCTCCACCCGCCGCGGAGACATCCGGTACTGAGGACGAGACGGTGGCTGCGTCGAAACCGGAAGCGTAGGGTGTACGGACAGCGGGTTCGCTCGAAACAAAGAGTTGAGGAGTTGTCCTCAACTCTTTGTTGTTTGGACACTGCGGATTTCGGAAATCTGACAGGCTTGCTTGGACATTTCGACATTTCGACAAGCTCAATGCGAGCAAGCTCAATGCAAGCCAGTTCAGCACAAACAACGCAAGCGGCACAGGCAGTGCATGCCAGAAAGCGTACGGATGAACGGAAACGATAAAACCGTATCGTTTTATACGCTCGGCTGCAAGTTGAATACCTACGATACGGAATGGTACCGCGAGCAATTCAGACACGAAGGGTACCGGGAGGTCGTGTTTGGAAGTACGGCGGATGTTACGGTCGTGAATACCTGTACGGTCACGGGACAGGGCGCCGCCCAGTCCCGGCAGATGTTGCGCCGGGCGCATCGGATATCGCCCGAAGGCACGGTTGTGGCCATGGGCTGTTACGCGCAAACCGATCCCGATTTGCTGATCGAGATGCCCGAAGTCGATCTCGTTGTCGGCACGGCTGAGAAGACCCAACTGCTCGATCTGATCAACGATACCTGTTCCATCGGACGAAGCTACGTGACCCGGCGTCGAACCGCTGAATTTCAGGACATGGATATCTTCAATTTCGGCGGAAGAGCGCGAGCGTTCGTGAAGATCCAGGAGGGATGCAACGAGTTCTGTTCATTCTGCATTATACCGTTTGCGAGGGGTCGCAGCCGGAGCCGCGGCCTGCAGAGCTGTCTCGACCAGGTGCGGAGGCTGGTTGACGCAGGATATCAGGAGGTCGTCCTCGCAGGCGTGCATATTGGAGACTACGGTGCGGATCTGGATGGACCCGGGCTGCTTGATCTGTTCGAGGCCATCGAGCGGATCGAGGGGCTGCAGCGGTTTCGTGTGAGTTCCATCGAAGCGTCTTACATCAGCGATGCAATGGTCGATTTCTTCTCGTCTTCGTCCCGGTTCTGCAGGCACCTGCATATTCCGCTTCAGAGCGGCGACGATGGGATTCTGAGATCGATGCGCAGGCCGTATACGCGTGCGCGTTATCTCTCACTGATCAAGACGCTGGCGGAAAGGGTGCCCGAAATCGGCCTGGGCGCGGATGTGATGGTGGGTTTTCCAGGTGAGACCGAAGAGGCGTTTGCCAATACCTTCGATCTGATTGACAGTGGTCCTCTGGCATTCCTGCACGTGTTTCCCTATTCGCCGCGCGCCGGCACGTCCGCGGCGAAGATGGGCTCGGAGGTGGACGCGGCCGTCAAGAAGAGACGAGGCGCGCTGCTCAGGCGTCTGGCCGAGCGGAAGACAGAAGCGTTCAACCGCCGTTTCAGGGGGCGGACCCTGAACGTACTCTTCGAAGACAGACGCGAGCCTGAAACGGGATACCTGCAGGGCGTTACCGACAATTACATCCGCGTGTATGCCCCGGGACCCGAAAGCGCGAAGAACGCCATCGCCCCTGTGCGTCTCACTGACGTACAACGCAATCGGGTCATCGGAGAGCGGGCGGAATGTCCGGAACTGCCCTGATCGCGGGCGGACCTGCCGCGATCGCCGTTGTGCCTGGTCCGATTCCGGTTCTCTGAGTATATTCGTTCATACCTGACCGCGTGTCGCCGGCAGCGGGCCACCCTGCCCGTCCCGACCCCGGGCGGGTGAAAGATGGAACCGAGTCAGAAGGCACGTCGTGGTATCGGCATCGGCCGTCGCCGATAAAACGCCCGTCGCGCATTCCATCCAGACCGTTGCCGGGTACCGGCGTTCGCATTGCATCCATATGTGCACCCTCAGAAGCTGTCTTAAAATTCCCAGCGGTCTTCGCGCGGCTGCAAAAGCGGCGGTCGGCGTTGGTCAAACCCGCCCAAGAGTGGCGAGGGGCGCGCAGCCACGATACATTAATATATGGGCGGGTTTTCCCGCCTTAACCGCCACATTTTCGCTCGCGCTCGGGAACTCACCGGTAATTTTAAAACAGCTTCTCAGGCGCAAGTTGACGTTGATCCGCATCCGGCGCGTCAGTTTCCTCATTTTTCTGGCTTTGCCGGCGATTCCCCTGCATTCCGATGATACCGCGGATCCGGTCGCGCTGTTCCGAGACGGGCGGTTCGACCGTGCGAAAGTCGCTTTCACTCACGTGCTGAATGCCGAGCCCGAAAATCCGGTGGCATTGTACTATCTGGGGCGTCTGACCCCGGAGGGCGCTAAATCACGGGGTTATTTCAGGCGCCTTCTGAAGTCCCACCCGCGGCACGAACTCGCGGACGACGCGTTATTTGAACTGGCGGAAGCGGACTATGCCGGGCCCTCCGGGCTTTATTTTCGTGCGGAAAACCTTTACAAGCAGTTGCTGAACGAATACGGCAGCAGTCCCCTGGTGCCCCTGACGCGGTTCCGGCTGGGGTGTGTCTACATTTCGACCCAGCGGCCGGACTCCGCGCTTTCCGCCTTTCAGTCCATAATCGATGCCACCCCCCAGGCAGCAATCGCCCCTCACGCCCGCCTCGGCCGCATTGAGGCACTCGTGCTTGCCAGTCGAACCAGCGAGGCCGAGCAAGAGGCCGACGCCCTGGGAGCAGGCAGCACCCCGCCGGCCGTCAGGGCGCGGCTGGCTGTACTCAAGGAACTACTGAACAGCCGGGATTCGGCAGGCAGGATCTGGGTGCGTGTGGGTGTTTTCGGATCCGGGGAGCGCCTGCGGCGCACTTCCGGCCGGCTGGTCCGGGCCGGATTTCCTGTACGTGACGAGGCGGCAATTGTTCCCGGTTTGCGTGTCCTGCTGGTCGGGCCGTTTCCTGACCGGGCCGCCGCCGAAGCCCAGAAGCCCCGCGTGGAGAAGGAGGTCGGGGTGGCGCATTGTGTAATCGTTGAACGTAACTAGGAAACGTCAGATGGCACGGCCAAGAGACGTTACGCCCGCAATGGAACAGTACCTGCGTTTCAAGGATGAACACAAGGACGCCGTACTGCTCTTCAGAATGGGCGACTTTTACGAGACGTTCTACGACGACGCCAAAGAGGTCTCCGGCCTTCTCGGTCTGGCATTGACGTCCCGTAACAACGGCCGGGGAGGCGAGAGTGTGCCGATGGCCGGCGTGCCTCATCACGCACTCGATACCTATCTTGCAAGGTTGATCAAGGCCGGCCGCAAGGTCGCCATCTGCGAACAGATGGAGGCGCCACAGAAAGGCAAGGCGGTTGTGCGCCGCGAGGTCGTCCAGGTGGTGTCTCCAGGTACGGCGCTCTCGGATAACCTGCTCGATCAGAACCGGAACAACTATCTGCTGGGTTTCTGGGTGGAGTCCAACCGGCTGGGCGCTGCGGTTACGGATCTGTCCACAGGTGATTTTCGCACCATGGAGCGGGATGCGGACGATCTGTGGGAAGTGCTGGAGCGAATCGGCCCTGCCGAAGTACTCGCACCCGAATCCTGGGTTGAAGCCAACGAGGATGAGTTAGCGCGACGAATGCCGGGCACGCTACTCGTACGCGCGGAAGACTGGCATTTCGGATTTGCATATGCGCACGACTTGCTGCTGGAACACTTCCAGGTCAATTCGCTAAAGGGCTTCGGATGCGACCTGCTGACGTTGGGCGTCAGTGCGGCCGGTGCGGTGCTGGCCTATCTGAAGCAGAACCAGAAGGGCGCGGTCTCTCACATCACGCGTCTGTCACGTGAGACCGAAAGCGCGTGCATGGGCCTCGACCTGGTAACCCAGCGGAATCTGGAGCTGATCACGTCAATACAGGAAGGCCGGCGGGAAGGTACGCTGCTGTCCCTGATGGACCGCACCAGCACCGCCATGGGGGCGCGGACGCTACGGGCGTGGCTTTCGCAACCACTGCTGGATATTTCGCGGATCGAATCCAGGCATGATGCCGTGGAAGATTTCGTGCGGCATCCGGTGCGGCGGGAGTCGGTCCGCACGGCACTCAAGCATGTCGGCGACCTCGAACGGTTGATGTCTCGCATCTGCTGCGGGCGCTGCAGCCCCAGGGATCTCGTCGCGCTCAAGACGTCGCTTGAGGCCATACCCGTTCTGCGGGACACGCTGGATGAGGCCGCGGCGGAACTGCTGGTGAAGGCGAGGCGTCATGGGTTGCCGGACATGGACGAACTGGTTGAGCTTATCGGCCGCACGGTTGTGGATGAGCCGCCCTTCCAGTTGAGTGACGGGGGCATCATCCGGGAAGGCCATAACGCGGAACTCGACGAACTTCGCGACGCGGCGTCAGGAGGACGCCGCTGGGTGGCTGAATTGCAGGCGAAAGAGAGGGAACGTACCGGCATTCCGTCGCTCAAGGTCGGATACAACAAGGCGTTCGGGTACTATATCGAAATCACGAAGGCGAACATGGACAAGGCTCCGGACGACTACCTGCGCAAGCAGACCCTGGTGAACGCGGAGCGCTTCATTACACCGGCATTGAAAGAGTGGGAAGCAAAGATCCTTGGCGCCGACGAACGGGCGAAGGAACTCGAGAAAGAGCTGTTTCAGCAACTCAGGGGCGAAGTTGAGACCTGGGTGGACGGCGTGCAGCGGACTGCGCGTTCCGTGGCGGTGGTGGACGTGCTGGCATGTCTGGCAGAGGTCGCCGCGGTCAACGACTACGTCCGCCCGGAAGTGGACGATTCCACGGGAATCGATATCCGGGAGGGTCGTCATCCCGTCGTTGAAGGGCTGCTGCCGGCGGGCACGTTTGTGCCCAACGATTTCTTCGTGGATGGTGAACACGAACAGGTGCTTATTATAACCGGTCCGAATATGGCCGGGAAATCCACGATATTGAGACAGATCGGCCTGATTGTCCTGCTGGCGCAACTGGGCAGCTTTGTTCCGGCAAGAGCCGCGCGAGTCGGTGTGGTGGACCGGATTTTTACACGTGTGGGGGCGTCCGACAACCTGGCCAGGGGCGAATCGACGTTTCTTGTGGAGATGAACGAGGCGGCAAACATCCTGAACAACGCCAGCACCAGAAGCCTGGTGCTTCTGGATGAAATCGGCCGCGGCACCAGTACGTTCGACGGGCTGAGCATTGCCTGGGCAATGACGGAATATCTGCACAATACAGCGTCTATACAACCAAGGACGCTGTTTGCCACGCACTATCATGAATTGACGGAACTCGAGGAATTGCTTCCAAGGGTGAAGAATTACAGCGTGGCGGTCAGGGAGGAAGGCGATAACGTGACGTTTCTGCACCGGCTGGTGCCAGGGGGATGCGACCACAGTTACGGCATCGAGGTGGCACGGCTTGCCGGAATGCCTCGCAACCTGATCGCGAGAGCCCGTGAAGTGCTGCGCAGGCTGGAAACAAACGACCTGACCCCGGCCGAAAAGAAAACGCAGGCCTCGGTGAGTCGTGAGCCTGCCGTGGCCATGGGACAGATGAATCTGTTTGACGCGCCTCCTGAAGACCCGGTCCTGACCGAGTTGCGCAATCTGGACCTGGGCAAGACCACGCCGCTGGAGGCCCTGGTTACTCTGGATCGGTGGAAAAAGGACGTAGAAGGCAGGAAGAACAGCGGTTGACAACCGTTGTCGCGCGCATCGTTGGAGTGGGTCGTCTTGAATAGCGCGGGGGCGCGGCAACCGGAACTGCTTACAGGACGTCGTCAGAAGTCCCGTTTATACGCTGGACGGATGAGACGCCCGGCACGGACAGGATTTTTTTCCGGAGGTCCCGGAGCTGTGCGACGTTTCTGACCTCGACGGTAAACCTGTTACCGACGTGGCCGCCGTCAGTGTTCAGCCTTCCATCGACCACAGGCACGCCAAGACCCGATATGGCCTCGCTGATGTCGCGCAGAAAGTTCGGGCGGTCGACGCCATTGACGCGTATCTGCACCGTGAATGTCGTCTCTTCTTCCGAGTTCCAGTCGACGTCAATCAGCCGTACGCGGCCTTCGGGAAGGTTTGAAACGTTGTGACAATCCCTCCGGTGAACGGAGATTCCCTTGCCGCGGGTAATGACGCCGAGAACGACGTCGCCATATATGGGCTGGCAGCAACGGGCGAACTGGATCATCAGGTGATTCAGACTGTGAATGACGATCGGGTTTTTTTTCTCGCTCTTCCTGGGTTCCGGACGCTGCCGTTTCGGGGCTGGCCGGGCCGCGGGAAAGATCTGATGAACCACCCGTTCAAGTGAAACGGTCCCGTTGCCCAGGCTGGCGTAGAGATGTTCAATGTCCCGGAGGTTGAAGTGTGCGGCTGCAGACTCGAGTTTGTCCTCGGCGGTGCGTTTACGTCGCCGTTTGAGTTCGCGGTCCAGGATGTCCTGGCCAAGCCGGACGCTTTGAGAATACGCTTCCTCGCGCAACCAGCGCTTGATCCGGCTGCGGGCTTTCGCGCTCTTGACAAAATCGAGCCAGTCACGGTTGGGTCGCTGGTGTGGTGACGTCATCACCTCGACGGTGCTGCCCGTTTCCAGCGGCGTTGACAGAGGGACCATCTGGTCGTCCACGCGGCTGCCGGTACATCGCAGTCCGACGTCGGTGTGTACCGCAAATGCAAAGTCCAGTGGGGTAGCGTCTTCCGGAAGCTGGATGAGGTCGCCCTTGGGGGTGAAGACGAAGATCTCGTTCGGGAAGAGATCCACCTTCAGGTCATCCAGGAATTCCCGTGGATCGCTGGTTTCACGCTGCCACTCCAGGAGGCTGCGCAGCCATGCCATATGCCGGTCCATTTCCGACGGGCCGCGCTTGCCTTCCTTGTACAGCCAATGGGCGGCGATGCCAACCTCTGCGGTCTGATGCATTTCCAGCGTGCGGATCTGCACCTCCAGCATCATGCCGTTGGGGCCGACGATCGTGGTGTGAAGCGACTGGTACATGTTGCTCTTGGGCGTGGCGATGAAGTCTTTGAAGCGGGCGATGACCGGCGGATACATGGTATGGACGAGGCCCAGAACATTGTAGCATTCCGGAACGGTTCCAACCAGAATACGAAGCGCAAGTAGATCGTAGATTTCGTTGAATGTTTTTCCGCGCACATTCATCTTCTTGTAAATGCTGCTGAAATTCTTCGAGCGGCCCGTCATTTCGGCCTGAATCCCGGCGTTGTCGAGCGCCTCCTCAAGCGGTTTGCGGACGGCTTCGATGCAGGCCTCCCGCTCCTCTCGCGTCAGGTTGATCTTCTCCTGGATATACCGGTACGCTTTCGGTTCCAGCCACTTGAGGCTGAGGTCTTCAAGTTCCGCCCGGACTCGGGACATGCCGAGCCGGTGGGCAAGGGGTGCGTAGATATCGCGACTCTCGTAGACCATACGCTCCTGGCTTGCGGGCCGCATGAATTTCAGGGTGCGCATGTTGTGGAGGCGGTCCGCCAGCTTGACGAGAACCACACGGATGTCGCGGGCCATCGAGAGCAGCATCTTGCGGAAATTTTCGGCCTGTTCGGACTCGGGACTCTGAAAGGAAAAATCCCTGATTCGGGAGACGCCATCCACGAGGCCGGCGATTTCATGCCCGAAATGGGACTCGATCTGAGAAAGCGGAACGCTGGTCTCGTCGACGACGTCGTGCAGCAGGCCGGCGGCGATGGTGGCGGAGTCGAGGCCGAGGTCGATCAGGATGCGACACACGGCCACGGCGTGGGAAATGGCGGGATCGCCGGATTTGCGCTGCTGGTCGCGATGGGCAAGTTCGGCAAAGTGGTAGGCTTTGGCAACGAGGCGCAGATTCTGGTTCGGACGGATATCGATCGCAGACCGGAGCAGGTTCTGAAGATCGGGAAAATCCGACTCAGTTTCGATAATGGATTCGATGGCCGGGAGGGATTTGGTTCCAGCCGTCAGCAGCGCCACGGAGACCTCCATCGGATTTGATCGGCCCACGTTCCGGGACCGTCTCTTGGCGGACACCATTCGGCCTTTCAATTTAACATATCCATGCGTCAGAGTCAACCGCCGGCGGCGTCGTGAATTCTAACAACAGGCGTCCCCTGTGCGGCGCGGTTATCGTCGTTTCGTTCATTTTCGCCGCAGGGCCGCCCGTTCCTTGCGCGGCATCCCGCGGACGGATGCGGCCGCACAACTGCAGAGTTGCTGGAGGATCGGTATGTCCATCGAAGATATCCGGGGGGTCGTGGCGGTACTGGTAACGCCGTTTGACGACGGGGAAGAGATCGTATTCGAAGATATCGGACGGCAGGTGGAGGCGGCGGTGGCTTTCGGCATCGGGGCGGTCTGTTTGCCCGCGTACGCGAGCGAGTTTTACAAGCAATCGGGACGAGAGCGCCTTGCCGTTGTCCGCGCCGCGGTGTCTTCCGCCGCCGGGAGGATTCCGGTCGTCGGTCAGTCGAACCACCCTTCGGCGCGGCAGTCGGCGAATTTCGCGCGGGCAAACGAGGATGCCGGCGCCGACGTCATCAGTTTTGCAATTCCGAGACAGTTCGGCACGACGGAAACGGACCTGCTGGCCTATTGCCGGACCATCTGCGACGCGGTGCAGGTCCCCGTCCTGATACAGGACTTCAATCCCGGCGGGCCGACCGTCGACGGGACCTTCTGCCGTCGACTTCGTGAATCCTGCGGGAATTTCAGGTATATCAAGCTGGAGGAACCGCTTCTGGGCCCCAAGCTTCGCGGGATTCGGGAGGCGACGAATGACCAGGTTGCCGTGCTGGAGGGATGGGGCGGAATGTACATGCCGGATCTGTTCGACTGGGGCGTCGCGGGCGTGATGCCCGGGCTCGGGCACGCGGATGTGATGAATCGAATCTGGGAGCTGGGGTCGGCCGGCGACGTGGACGGCGCGCTGGACGTGTTCGATGGGATCCTGGCGCAGATCGTCTTCTCGCTTCAGGACATGGAGCTGTACCTGGCGGTGGAAAAGAGACTGCTGGCCGCGAGGGGTATCATCGGACATACGACGGTACGCAGCCTCGCGTTGACTCCGGATCGTGAAACATTGTTGCATGCGGACCGGCTGAATGAACGGGTGCTTCAGGCTGCCGAGGGGTTCGGCTTTGCGCGGCGGCCACTGGACTGACCCGCAGGACGAGTTTTCGCTTGCCTGTGCGAGAAGAACAGGCTAAATTGTCCACGTATGAGATTGTGCCCGCGACGGTGCGGGAAGTCATTGGTCAATTCAGGAGTGTGATCACGGTATGCGAGGGCCCCGATACAACACGGTGTTGGAGCGCTGTCATCCCCGAACGGAGACCGTGCCGCTGTCATTCATCCTCCGGCATTCGCTCGATCCCGACCCCTATGCGAATACGGATCTGGACGTCGAAAAACTGGATGCCGTGAAGAACGCGATCGAGCCGACGTTGACCGGCCGCAAGTACGAGGTATTGCTACTGCGTTCGCAGGGCAAGTCCATGGCGGAAATCGCGCTGCTGCTCTCTGTCTCGAAGAGTACGGTGCGGAATTATTACCTTCAGGCGATACGACAGATCCGCGAGGCGCTGGGCGTCGAAACGGAAACCAACGGAACGACCGACCGGGAGGACGGAGCCGAAGCCGTTTCGCCGGCAAAGGTGTAAACTGGCGGGACGGAAGGCGCGGTCAATGGGGCAGCTACTGGCTGTCCCTTTTTTTCTGGGCAGAACACCGTTGCCCGGTCCGGCCGACAAACGCGAGAAGAAAGGAGCCTGCGATGGCGGTATTTCTCCACACCAGGATTCGGGTAAGCGATCTGGACAGGTCGGCGGCGTTCTATTGCGACCATTTCGGTTTTGTGGTGAAGAGCAGGTCGGAGAAGTCTCCGGCGGGAAACCAGATTATGCACCTGGAATTGCCCGGCAACGCCCATACGCTCGAGCTGACCTATTCGGACGACTACGAGTTGAACGTGCCGGAGGATCTGATGCATCTTGCAATCGGGGTGCCGGATCTCATTGTGTTTTGCAGCGGTCTGGAGAACAAGGGCATCGAAATCTGGCCCGGCGATTGGCGCGAGACGTTTCCTACGGGACGGAAGATGGCCTTTGTGGACGACCCGGACGGTTACGAGATCGAACTGCTTGAACGGACTCAATAAAGTAGAGCCGGGCGTCCAATACGATTGTACGCGCATCGTCCTTCATTCCGTCCGGACTAGACGAGTCCCGACCGCGGTGGGCCTATCCCCGGTTGGGTACGTGCCAGTTGGGATGCCAGACAGAGGTTTCGGGCAGGGATTCCCCTGACCAGCTGTCTTGCATGGTCTCGAATTCCCCGAGCGCCGGGCCAACCACGGTCTCCCAGAGCATTTCCACGTCTTCGTAGGTCTGCAGTTTGTGGCCCGCATTCGCTTTTCCGTAGTCGTCGAGCAGTTCCTTTGCCTTTTCGCCCAGCCAGCGGACTTCGTCAGCCACCATGCGCTCGCCAACGCGGCGATCTGACTTCCGGACCGTCGGCCCCATCGCAAAATGAGGCCCCGGGGCGTCTTCGGGCGGCAACCGGGAGAGGTCCACGCAGTCCGGTTGCAGCGCCCACAGGAGCGACGTCTCGACCTTTCCGGCGTGGTCGCCGCCGCTCTGTCCGTCGTTGTCGAAGCCGGGCTTGTTGGCTTCGCTGTCCGGAAGACCGTAGAGCCTGGTGCCGACGTGGGGTTGCACGAGGTCGATCAGCGTTTTGAGATCTTTCCAGTTGGGTCCGTAGTGACCCGTTATGAAAATGGCGGCGTGGAAGCGGAGGTGGTCGGCCATCCGGATGTGGTAGCAGATGTTCTTGAAATGCTGCCACGGCGGCATGCAGGTCATCCAGGAGCGTTTGGCCTGCCCCACCGTTCGTTCGAGCCAAAGCGCATACCCGCCCAGTTCGTGTATGTGCCAGAAGTCCGGCGGGGCAACGATACCACCGTGTGCGCGCGCGGCCTCGCAGGCGATCCCGTGGGCTTTCAGGCCATCGAGGCCTACCGCGTCGTGAGGTCCATGGGGTTCGCAAAGGCCGTATGTGAAATAGACAAGTGGACAATCGTCATATGCGGCTTCCAACTGATCGGGAAACATGCGTTCCCACTGTACCTGGCGCATTGCGAATCTCCTTTCGGATCGTCGAATGTCGGGATGGACCTGGCTGAATGAAGCAGAGATGGGAATCGGCGGCGAAGGATGGCCGGTCTGCCCGACTCGCCCGTCTATTGCACCCGGCCCCGGCCGGCAACGGCCCAGACGGCTTCCACAACGCCGTTTCTTACCGCGTAGGCGGTATCGTGCAGATTGGTGGTCATGCCCTGGTGCTGGGGAATAATTGAAATACGTTCCCCTACCTGGAACGCATGGTCGCAGTCGCTGACGTCAATATGGCCGTGTTCTACCGACATGCCGTTTATTCTGGCATCCGGGTGTTCCACGATGTGACCGTACGGGATGGGGGGATAGCTCGCGAAGGTTTTCTGGCCGCCATCCACGATAATTCGTTCGGGGGTGGGCGCGCTCACAACGGTCACGATCATGCGTTCGGCGCAGGTGATCGGGTTCGGAGGGTTGTCCGAGTGATTGATTCGGCGCATCCCCTCGAAGACGTAGGAACCGATTCGGGTTTCGGTGCAGCCAATCTGTTTGGAGACGGCCTCGCTTCCGGTCCCGCCTCCGCTGACAACAGGCACCTGGATGCCGGCGTCTTCCAGCAGCCTTCGTGTCCGCGTCAGAAAGGGTTTCGCCTGGGGCCGGCTGGGATAGGTCATGATGCCCTGGAAACGGAGGCCGCGCAGCTGGACGACTTTGCGGGCGAGTTCCAGGGCTGCTTCGGGAGACTGAACACCGCATCGATTGCCGCCGGTGTCCAGTTCGATCAGGACGGGGACTTCCGGTTCCCCCGCCAGATTTGAAATGCCGCGGGCCGTAGTCTCCGAATCCAGGGCTACGGCGATCGTTGCCTTTTTCCGGAGGCGGACGAGGCGTTCCACCTTCCGTGTGCCAACGATGTTGTATGGAATGAGGATGTCGGTAATTCCCGCATCGACCATCACTTCGGCTTCCCCCAACTTCTGGCACACAATACCGATGGCCCCGGCCTGAAGCTGAAGGTGGGCAATTTCAGGGATCTTGTGAGTCTTGGTATGGACACGAAGTGCGATCTTGTGCCTGCGGCAGGATTCGGCCAGGTCGTTGATATTTCTTGATAATATGTCGAGGTCGATGGTCAACGCGGGCGTATCCAGATCCTCGACTCGCATGGGAAACATCCTCTTCAGTTCGTGATTGAAGCGTGATCTGAACGGGTAAGTTAAGTGCCGGGACGGGATAATTCAAAGATAAAAGCACGCGCGTGATCTTTCTTTTCTTGATTTCGCTTGACAGCGTTCGCCGCGCCCGGCTAATTTAACAGCCCATTGAGAAAGCCCATCCGGGCTGCGGCCGGCTCTCGTGTTCGAATAACTGCGTTGCGCTCCCTTGCCGAATCCGCCGATTCGACTCGGTCGTGCGCCTTGTCTTCGATCACGATGGCTCGGCCTCGCCTGCGGAGCGACTTCATCAATGGACTGTCAGGGTCCGGCATACGGTTTCACCATCGCTTCAGGAGGGCGTTGTGGCAATTCAGGTTGGGTTCATCGGCGCCGGGGGTCGCGCGAGATCCCATATGCGGGTGTTGCAGGCGATTGAAGACGTGGACATCGTGGCGATCTGCGACGTGCGTCGTGAAACCGCAGAGCAAGTGGCGGGGGAATACGGCGCGAGGGCGTTTACAGACCATCGGAAGATGCTGGACTGCGAATCGCTGTCGGCCCTGTATGTCTGCGTACCCACATTTGCACATACTGACGCTGAGATTCTGGCGGTGCGGCAGGGCGTGCATCTGTTCGTGGAAAAACCCGTGGCGCCGACAATGGAGAAAGCCCTCGAAATCCTGGAGGCCGTGCGAGAGGCGGGCGTATTGACCTGCGTGGGTTATCAGCTGCGCTATACCGGCATCGTACAGCAGGCGAAGGCATTCCTGGAGGGTCGAACGATCGGCATGGCCGCGGTCCACAGATGGGGCGGGCTGCCGGGAACGCCCTGGTGGCGCGTGATGGCGCAGTCGGGCGGACAGATCGTAGAGCAGACCACCCACCAGGTGGATCTGCTTCGCTTTCTTGTGGGTGAGGTGGCGGAAGTTCACGCCTATTACGCGTTGCGTACGCTCGATGACGAAGAAAACCTGGATATACCGGACGTGCATTCGATCAATCTGAAGTTCGAGACGGGGGCGATCGGCTCGTTAACCTCCACGTGTACGTTTCGAAACGGAGGCGGGACCGGACTGATGTCTTTCGTGATGAAAGACATGCGAGTGGAATTCGGTACGGAAGGCCTTACCGTCTATCCGGAATCCGCGGCAGACCCGGGTCCGGTTCTGCAGGATATCGGAGATATCGACGAAGTATTCGTGGAAGCCATTCGAAGGGGCGACGGATCGGCCGTTCTGTCGGACTACGAGGACGGCGTCCGTTCACTCGACGTGACCCTTGCGGCCAACCGCTCCGCCGACAGCGGCCGGCCGGAAGCGCCCCGTTTCTCAGATCCCGGCGGCGCCGGTCGGGAACCGGCGACCAATTTCCGCGTCTAAGCATGCGTATCTGAAACGCCGATCCTCACACAGTTCAGAAGGGGGACGTAATGGAGGTTGATCTATGATGTCGAAGCGTCGCCGCCGGCCGCGTAGCGGACGGATTCTGGTCGATTATCTGAAATCGATCTTTTTTGCTGTTTTTCTGGCAGTATTGATCCGGGCAACGCTGGTCCAGGCCTATCATATTCCGTCAGGATCCATGGAGAACACGTTGATGGAGGGCGACTATGTTCTCGGCGACAAGCTCACGTTCGGAACGCAGATTCCCGATCGCCTGCCGGTACTGAACTACAAGCTGCCTTCCTTTCGAATGCCGGGTTTTCGTTCTCCGAAACCTGGAGATCTGGTGATTTTCGAATATCCGCAGGATCCGTCGCGGGACTTCATCAAGCGGTGTATTGCAGTGGAAGGACAAACGATCGAGATCAGAAACAAGGTTGTCTATGTCAACGGCGAGCCATACGTGAATCCCGAGGGCGTGAAGTTTATGGACCTGCGGACACAGCCGAAACGGTACAGCCCTCGCGACAACTACGGCCCTTATATGGTGCCTCCGGGTCATGTCTTCGTGATGGGTGACAATCGGGACAACAGCGACGACAGCCGGTTCTGGGGACCGGTGTCGCTCGACAGGGTAAAGGCACACCCGCTTCTGATCTACTTCTCCTGGAATTCCGGCGCGCCGATCTGGAATCCGTTCGTAAAGATCCGATGGAGACGGCTGGGCATCGTGCGCTGACCGTTGCCCGGGGTGACCGGCGGGCGGCATCGGGACTGTGCCGCACGGGTAAACGGATCAAACAGCCGGGAGTGTGAATTCAACGTGCATTTCGAACAAAGGAAGGCGGGCACGATGTCCAGACCCCGAACAGGCTTCCGGTTCTGTCTGGTATGTCTCTTCGCGATGCTGAGTTGCGGTCCTATTCCCGAGGACACCGCCAACAATCCGACCGGCGACTCCGACGGCGACAGGGTGTATTCGAACGACGAGTGGGGGTTCCGGATTACGGTTCCGGACGTGTGGGGATGGACTGCCCAGACGTCTTTCCAGACCCGGGAGCCGAACGGATTGCCCAGGGTTGAAGTCGTGATGAACCGGGAGCCGATATCGGATTCGCGGCGGTTCTGACGCTGAGGCCTCGCGCGCTTGCGGATAAAGCGACACTCCAGACCGTAACGGCCGAACTCGAGGAGGAGTTCAAGGCCACCTTTCTGGGGTACAGGGCCCAGGAGAAGCGCACGTTCCAGAATTCCGGACGCGAGGGCATCGAGTGGATCTTCCGGACGGTGTTTCTGCGCCAAAGGGGGGACCGGTTCTTCGTTACGGTCGTGCTGGACGGGAGGAAGGCTTATCTGATGCTGGGCAACGGGACGTCGGCCGCCTTTCCGGTCGACGAATACCGTACAATCGTGTCTTCTCTCGAGTTCCGGTAAGACCTGGACAGCAGGACGTATTTCACGCGTTCTGAAGACCGCTTCTGAACGTTTTATGTATTGAAGAGGGGTTCACCAGCTGCCCCGTGTCCGCACTTAATGCGCGGAATTACGCTCGTCTCTAAAGGGCTCGTATGGGATTCGACACTCTCCCTGGCGATCCCTTTTTTTTGCGCCGCTCAGTCCACCGGCTCACAACGTCTTCGAATCGTCACCAGGCCGAGGCCTTCGGTCTGTAACGCTTCCCGGAAGATTCCGCGCATCCGTGACTCAGGATCCGTTTCTTCGACCGTCCAGACCGAGTCGACGCCGCAGGCCGCGGCCAGATTGTTGATGCCAACGACAGGACCTGGTTTTCCGGCGACCGGGACGCCCCGATCGGGGGTGGGCTGGCCTCCGGTCGTATGTGAACCGGCGTTGTCGAGTACCACAAGCAACAGATATGCGCCGGTCGATCCGGCATGGATCAGCGCGTTTACGCTGCTGTGGTAGAAGGCCGAGTCGCCCGTAATGGCCACGGCCCGTTCTCCCACGCCTGCCTTCTGGAGTCCCAGCGCCGCGCCGACGGCGGATCCCATGCACAGCTTGGTGTCGAGGTATTTTGCGGCAATCACAACGCAGCCGGGATCGGCGGTGAGGAACGGGTTCTGACCCAGGGCGGCAGCTTCCTCACGCAGCGCGGCGAGGATTTCATTGTACGGGCAGCCGGCGCAGTGCGATTTTCGGTATGGCTTTTCCTCCTCCCAGCCCGCTTCGGTGTATACACGCTTTGGAGCCAGACCGGGCAGACAGGCCGTCAGTGCTTCCTGAATCTGCCATCGAAAGAGTTCACCTTCTCCGGGCACATGTCCACTGCGTTTGCCGAGGATTCTCGGAGTGACCTGCCCGTCGTACCCGATGGTCTTGATGCTGTCTTCCAGATACGGGTCCACTTCTTCAAGCACCAGGACCTGCCCGCAGTGCCTGAGAAAGTTCGTGATCAGGCTCCTGGGGAGGGGATACAGGGAGCCGATCTTAAGGCGCCGGAGTCCCGACGTATCCGCACCTTCGAGCGCGTCCTGAAGTTTGGTGTGGACGAATCCTGATGCGATGACGCCGAGTTCTCCGGCGCCGTCGATACGGTTGAAGGGAATCTCCTCGAACGTCCGGCAGATGTCCTTGAGATTGCGATGGAGCCGCCGATGGTTGGGGATACAGTTTGAAAGGGACGAAATCCAGCGCATCGGTTCCCGGTCCGGGGCCAGCGCGTGAAGGGACGCGGGTCTGCGGACCGGGGGCTGGTCGGCTTCGCAGACGCTGAAGCTCCGGGTGATGCGCAGAACTACGACCGTACGGAATGACTCGGAGAAGTCGAAAGCCCAACGCATCATTCGCCGGCCTTCCGCCGGCGTCGCGGGCTCGAGCATGGGTATTTCTGCAAGGGGGGCGAAAAAACGGCCGTCCTGTTCATTCTGCGACCCCCACGCGCCGGGATCGTCGCCCATGAGGATCACCAGCCCGGCATGTACCCCGGTCATATTCAGGACCATAAGGGTGTCCAGCGCCACGTTCATGCCCACGCTCTTCATGCACACAAGCGCCCGTTTGCCACCCTGCGAGACCCCTGCGGCGACGTCCAGAGCGATGCGTTCGTTCAGACACCATTCGGCATCGTGGCCGTATTCGGACGCCGTGTCGGACAGTGCCGTAAATGTGCCGGTGCCAGGTGAACCGGGATAGCCGGTTATGCAGCTGACTCCGGCCTCGATCGCGCCCCAGGCCAGTGCCGTGTCTCCGTTGATTCGCATTGCATTCATCGGGTTCTCCAATGGGAATTGCCACGATAATGGACGAAAGAACGATGGTACCCGTACACTCGAGGCTTGTCAAGCGTTAACCTCGATTCGTGAATTTTCGTGGACGTTAATTCGAATGTGGGCGTGTTGATAGAAGCGGTGAGACGGTAGACGTAAGACGTTAGAGATGACCCGCCTCGTTGGGTTTCAATTCTTGCCGGAGGCATAGAGGAGGAACGGAGCGGCAAAGATTTCTTCTAACGTCTACCCTCTCCCGTCTTCCCGCCTTCGACATGATCGTCAGATCAATCCAATGAGCCGCCAGTAGAGGAAGTTGAGGGGTAGGAGTAACAGGAGCGAGACCAGCGCAAGGAGAACCATGAGACGGATGAACTGGCCCATATGCACGTAGCGGAAACTGTACGCCAGGATGAACGGCGCCGCCTGGTACGGAAAGAATCCGCAGCTTGCGACAATGGCCATACACAGTGCGGCGGGAAGCGGCGCCATGCCCGTCTGGGCGGCGACATCCAGGAGGACGGGCGTGAGGATGGCGGCCACGGCAGCCGTGTCCGCCATAAAATTGAACGGCAGAATGAAGGCGGAAAGCACACCGAGCTGGGTAAGCAGGCTGCCGTCGAAACGACCCAGCCACTCCGTGAACTGATTCGCGAGCAGGGGGCTGAAACCGGTGGTTTCCAGCGCGTGGCCAACGGAGAACGCCGCGGCGATGTAGATGAGCAGCGGAAAGTTGATCTTTTTCAGCAGGTCGGGATGCAGGGGCCCTAATCCGGGGAGGTAACAGGCCAGAACGAGACCCAGGCCCACGTAGGCCGGATGGATGCCGTGCAGCGCGTCTGTCGCCCACAGCAGGATGCCCGCAAACAGGATGCACAGCGTTTTCTTCTCAGCGGGCGTAACGCGATCGGGGACGTCGGCATCCATGTGGGGTTTTGACGGGATGCGTGCCGCACCCCGCAAGGGCAATAGCAGACGGATCAGCGCGTAACAGCACGCGACGCGGCACAGAGAAAAAACGGGAAAGAGATACAACGTCCACTGTCCCCAGTAAACGGTAATGTCGCGGGATTCCAGGACGCCGAAGACCACCAGGCTGGGCACCGAAGCCGTAAGAACGCCGGTGCCACCGTAGTATGTGGAACAGGCCAGCGAGAGGATCAGCGCCGCGCTCACCCGTGATCCGGGCGGTTCACCAAGCGTACGCAGCAGCGTGACGATGAGGGGCATCAGGATCAGGATTCGCACGACCCCCGAGGGGATGAGAAGCGCGGAAAGCATGCCCAGGACGTGGAGTGCGAGGATGAGCCCGTTCAGGCTCCCGATGCGCCCCAGGACGAGGCGCGAGATCCGTGTTCCCAGCGGTGTTTCCGTGATGCCAAGACTGAGGGCCATGCCGGCGAAGATGAGCCAGACAGTCTTGCTGGAGAACGGCCCGAATGCGGTTTCGAACGGGAGTACCCCCAGGACGGGGAAGAGGACGATCATCAGCAGCGAACTGTATTCCAGGGGGACGGGCTCGAATGTCCATAGAACGATCGTGGCAAGAGACAGCGCCAGCGCCAGACGTGGCACGGTATCGATGTCTGCCGGATACAGGATGACAACGAGCGGAAGAAGGATGGCGAGAATCAGTCCGGCTGCGGTTTTTCGGGTCATTGTGGGCATGCCCAGATTCATTGTGTCAACGCGAAAGGTCGAAAATAGACAAAAAACTCACAAAATGCAATGAAATTAACAGGTTATGGCTAGTTCTGAAAACTTCCGATGATCTCGCTTGTGTACGTAGTGACAGGAAAGCCAGACGCTAGATTGCATTGAATCAATCAGTGTTCGACGTGCTTGAGTTGTGCATTCAGTCTGGCCGCATCCGCGAGGTTTGCCTAATTCGGACGCCTGAAATATCGGTAACGGCGCTACTCTCTGTGTGAAGCGTGATGAATCGTACATATCGACAGCCGATTGGTGTCACTGGAGGTGGCGATTAGAAGGCTGTTTGCTATTCAGATACGCGAGTTCGTGCAGCAGGAGTATCCGATTTCCTGGTTTCAACGCAGGACGTTGTCACGCTGTCTGATTCCCTTAATATTGCCGTCAGACAATAAGCCTTGACCGAATTATGTAAAGATCGGTATTTTCTCATTTTGTGGAAGGTGACGCTAAACGTAAAACCGGTGACAAGCGGCCGTGGGATGTGGTCTTCGATTCCATCATTGAGCTGTCTGGAATCACACGGGTGTGGTTGTGGCAAAGCAAGGACTTGCTCCTGTGTTACCAAGGCGAGCCAGTCGTCGGACAGAGTTGTGTCAAACGCTCGGTTATTCAAGCAATCTACATTTACTGAAATATTCCGATAAAGACTAAAATTGGGAGGATTTCATATGTCCACTAGTGAAGAACGCCTTAAATTGCTCTCGTTGAAGGAGGTTTTCGCTGAGGGAACGAGGTCGTTCACAATCCCCGACTATCAGCGCGGTTACTCTTGGGAGGAGCATCAACGCGAAGACTTGCTCAAGGACATTACATATGGGATAGAAGGAGGTTATCTCCACTACATTGGGACGTTGGTTGTTGCCAAATCGCAATATCGTGATGTCTATGAAATAGTTGACGGTCAACAGCGGCTGACGACTCTGATAATTCTCCTGTCTTGCCTGGCTCACGCCTTTAGACGCATCAACAAAGAGGCGCCTCGGAATTTAAGGCGTTTTTACATCGAAGAAGGCAGCGAAGCCGGAAATACTCGTCCCAAGTTTAAGTTATCGAGCGACCACCATGAACTGTTTCAGAAATTGGATAATGACCCAGAGTGTAGGGTAATTGCCAATAGTAAGGGGGACCAGAACATCGTTGACGCGTTTGCTCAGTTTAAACGATGGTTTCAAGAATACAGTGATGAAGAAACAATCACTGAAGTTTATGATTATGTGACTACTAAACTTGGATTCCTGATGTATGCCCCAAATAGGACCAAAGAAATCGGAATCATGTTTGAAGTAATCAACAACCGGGGGAAGCAACTTAGTGAACTGGAGAAGGTCAAAAACTACCTGATGTACTTTTCAGAGAAAAATGACATCCAAGACCTACGATCCACGGTATTGAAAAAATGGCCGAGAATATTGGACCACCTAAATAGCTGCAATCTCACATCCAACGATGACGAAAACGCATTTCTTCGTAACTGCTGGATCGTATTTCACGACACAAACAAGAATAGAAGCTTTTACGTCTACGAGAATCTAAAGGCCAACTTCCCGACCACAGAAAAGGGCAATTGGAAGTCTCTCGACAACTTCGTCTCGTTTCTTGAAGAATCTGCACATACCTATCGCAAGCTCTTCACAAGAAAAGACGTTTTTGATCAGCATGAGGAAATCTGCCTGACTCGTCTCGGAAATCAACCCGTGTTGGCGTCCGTGCTCCCATTGACTCTTGCGATATTTAGTCGCGAAACTGAACTCTCAGCTAGAATTAATCTACTGCGACTGATCGAAAAACTTAACTTTCGATTCTATGGAACAGGCATTGCCTCACGGTCTGACTCTGGACAGGGTGAGTTATATAGGCTAGCACACGAGTTCTACAACCTTCACTCAAGTACCCGCGCGGACCTTACACTGATAGATGCATCTTGGCTCGATAAGCAATTGCGCGAATTCGTGAATTCTAAAGCCAACGACCCCAAAATGGTCAAGTACCTGACATTGGATCACGATGAGTCAGGAGACTACTATTCTTGGCGATGGCTGAAATACTTCCTTGCAAGTTATGAGGGGAATCTGGAACGCTTGGAGAAACGTGGGGAAACGCTGGTTGAGAAACTGGCACCAAGAGATGACCTGAGACCGAACGACTTTTATACTATTGAACACATTTGGGCAGTAAAGGATAAGGATCCTCATGGAATTTTTGAGTCAAGTTATCTCAACAATGGTGGCCTTGACGTGAACAAACGGCGTCTTGGGAACTTTGTATTGCTCAGAGAACGTATAAATTTAAGCATACAAAACACACCACCTGAGGAAAAAGTTGAGAAATATTTCGAAAACATAGAGGACGCTCCGGATACGATAATGATCAGAGAATTGAAGGGCCTATTCTATGATGCGAGAGAAGAATTGAAGCGGAGGGGATGGAAGAGAAAGACGAGGAGATATTGGTACGAAGTCTATGCAAAATTCCTGGATTTTCATGAGGAAAAATACGTGAATTTTGCGCTGGCTCGGTGGCGGGTCGATGGCACCAGCAGACCAGTTAAAGCGGTAACTCTAGATAGCCTGTCGGGCACAAATGAAATATATAAACTGAAGTACGTGGATGTTTGACAACAAAAACCGTTGCCCTTTGGAAAACTGGGCTTCGACGATTAAGGCACCCTACCTTTCGAACGAAGAAGCCCAGGATTTAGCTGTAGAATTGAAAGCGCATCTTGAGAATCTCTGATCGATTATTGGCTCAAAGATGATTCTCAATGCAGCTGTTTCTTGTTTGTGACCGAATTCATCCTCAAGGACTCCACTCCACTGGAATCACCTCCAAATCGGCGGCGGCCTTAATCACCATGACTCCTCAAGAATTTATAACCAAATGGCGTGACGTCGAACTCAAGGAACGCTCAGCTGCCCAGGAGCACTTTATCGACGTGTGCCGGTTGGTCGGCGAACCGACGCCGGTCGAAGCCGACCCAACTGGTGAGACGTATTGCTTTGAGAAGGGCGCTATTAAGGAAACCGGCGGCGATGGTTGGGCCGACGTATGGAAGCGACATTGCTTCGCGTGGGAGTACAAGGGTCTCCACGCGAATTTGGACGCGGCATTCACACAACTTCGGCAATACGCTTTGGCTTTGGAGAACCCGCCCCTATTGATCGTGTCGGACATGCACCGATTCCGGATTCGTACCCATTGGACGAACAGTGTCAGCAAGACATACGAGTTCGAAATCGATGACTTGATCGATGCCGAGGTCCGCGAACAGCTCAAATGGGCACTTTCCGATCCCGATCGACTGCGTCCTGATGAGACCAGACAGGATCTGACCGAGCGCGCCGCGACGGCGTTTGCGGCGGTGGCTCTGACCTTACGAGAACGTGGCCATGAGCCGCAAGCAGTTGCGCATTTTGTGAATCGCATGGTCTTCTGCATGTTCGCCGAGGACGTGGGTCTATTGCCAAACAACCTTTTTACTCGAATGTTGAAGCAAGCACGCAAGCACCCCGATCGATTCATCGATATGTCTCGCGTTCTATTTGGGAATATGGCAACTGGTGGACAGGTCGGTTTTGAACCGGTCGTGTGGTTTAACGGTGGTTTGTTCGAAGACGGTGCCACATTGCACTTGGAACCGGCCGAAATCGAGACGGTGTTGCGTGCGGCGGAATTGGAGTGGTCGGAAGTTGATCCCTCTATTTTGGGTACTCTATTTGAGCGCGGTTTGGACCCTAACAAACGGGCGCAATTGGGAGCGCATTATACAGACCCAGAAAAGATAATGAGCATCGTCGAGCCCGTGATAATTCGACCATGGTTGGAAGAGTGGAAAAAGGAGAAGAGGGAGATTATAGATGTGTTGAAGCGATCGGAAACTGCCCGGTCTGCTTCTGCTCGAACTCGACATCGCCGTCAGGCCGAGCAACGCAAGGACGCCTTTCTGCGTCGGCTCCGATCGTTCATCGTCCTGGATCCGGCCTGCGGATCCGGTAATTTTCTTTACATCGCATTGCATGCTCTCAAGGATATAGAACATACGATTCAACTTGAAGCCGAGGCATTCGAATTCCAGCGCTCGTTTCCGATGGTTGGCCCCGCCAACGTTAAAGGATTAGAAATCAACCCGTTCGCCGCTGAGTTAGCTCGCGTGTCGATTTGGATCGGTGAGATCCAGTGGATGCGGCGAAACGGGTATGGTTGGGCTGAAAGTCCCGTACTTAAACCACTTAATACCATTGAATGCCGTGACGCAATCTTGACACAGGATGGCGATGAATCGGAATGGCCTGATGCGGATGTCATAATAGGAAATCCACCGTTTCTAGGCGGAAAGCTTCTAATTTCGTACCTCGGTGAGAACTACGTGTCTCGGATGTTTGCGTCGTACGACGGACGCGTTCCGAGGGAAGCCGACCTTGTCTGCTACTGGTTTCAGAAAGCGGGTAAGCAGATCGCTTCCGGAACTTCCACGAGGGTTGGTCTCGTCGCCACTAACTCCATACGCGGCGGTGCTAACCGCCGTGCTCTGCGTGCGGCGACCGACAATGGGAGGATTTTCGATGCCTGGAGTGACGAGCCGTGGGTGATCGACGGAGCGAATGTACGTGTTTCACTCGTTTGTTTTACGCGGGCTGATGACAATGCCATTTCGGAGATACGCCTTGATGGCGAAAGCGTTGACGAGATCTTTATGGATCTCACGTCGCGTGCCGCTGGGCGCGGGGCGGATGTCACAAGTGGCGGGCGCCTTTTGGAGAACTCAAACGTCGCATTCATGGGTGATACGAAGGGTGGCGCCTTCGATATAGAAGGGGATCAAGCTAGAAAGTGGCTCAATCTTCCAGCAAATCCAAACGGACGTACGAATGCTGACGTACTCAAGCCGTGGTTTAACGGAATGGACCTAACCAGACGTTCGTCGGGCAAGTGGATTATTGACTTCGGGTGGTCGATGACAGCCGCCGATGCAGCTCTATACGAAGAGCCATTTCGATGGGTACAGGAACGAGTCTATCCGTTGCGAAAGGGAAATCGCCGAGAAGCCTATCGTGAGAACTGGTGGCGGCATGTTGAGCCGAGACCAGGTATGTGGCGTGCGTTCGCTGGGATATCGCGTTACATGGCCACGCCTTGCGTATCCAAACACCGATTGTTCGACTGGCGCGACGTACGCATCTGTCCCGACCACGCATTGATAGTTGTCGCGCGTGACGACGACACAACCTTCGGCATTCTGCATAGCCGCTTTCACGAAATATGGTCACTGCGGCTCGGCACGTGGCTTGGAAAAGGCAACGATCCTCGCTATACGCCGACCACCACATTCGAGACCTATCCCTTTCCCGCGGGGCTCTCGCCCGACGTTGCCGTATCAAAATACGCTAATGAAACTCGTGCAATCGCCATCGCCGATGCAGCAAGACGATTGGTCGAACTCCGCGACAGATGGCTTAATCCGCCAGAGTGGGTGGAATGGGTCGACGAACCGGTTCCCGGTTATCCCACGCGACCGATACCACGCGATGAAGTCGCAGCTAAGGAACTTAAGAAACGCACGTTGACAAACCTTTACAACGCACGTCCCCAATGGCTCGCCGACGCACATGCAGGGCTTGATACGGCTGTAGCCGCAGCATATGGCTGGGACAATGATATTTCCGAAGAAGAAGCGTTAAAGTTGCTACTGGATCTGAATCTCGCAAGACAGTAATGTCGCGATTAATATAGGAAGTCTAAACCGATGCCTGAAAAAGGAATCAGGAGTACGTACTCGCAATGTCCATTTGAAATTCAAATGTGGGACGATCAAGGTGTTATTTCTGCCGGCACTGCTTTTTTCTACGAGTCTGATAGCAAGTGGTTTCTCGTAACAAACTGGCACAATTTCAGCGGGAGGCACTTTATTACTAAGTGTCCATTAAGCTCCCGAGGAAGGACCCCCACGTACATAAAGGCCAAATTTGCAACGATTCTGGATTCAAAAAAATCATTTACAACTGTCGCTCGAAAAGTAAATATCTACGAGAATTTAGAACCACTCTGGCTCGAACATCCGGAAATCGGATCTATGTGTGATGTCGTCGCTTTGCCCATGAAACGACCCAAAAACTGTCCGGATTTTTGGCACAACGCGGCAAATCGCGTTAGTCAAGACCGGATCCCAGTGGAGCCTGGGTGCACTGTGTTCATACTAGGATTCCCTCGATCAATCAGCGTTGGCATCGGGCTTCCTCTGTGGAAATCAGGCTACATAGCCTCGGAGCCCTACTTTAATGTTACTATTGGAGGCATAATGTCGGAATTCGGTGGCCTCCAGAATGGGAATACTCTACCCGCGTTTTTTGTTGACTCACAGACAAGAGAGGGTATGTCCGGTTCTCCAGTATTCGCACTTTATGTTGGACCTTGGGACATGTCGAATCCATACGGACCGATCGAAGAAAAGGAACCCGGATTTTGGAAACGGAACGATGTTGTATTGTCCGGCCGCGCGATGGAGTTTATCGGCTGCTATAGTGGTCGTGTTGGCAGGAAAGAAGAGGGTGCAGCGCTTGGTGTCTGCTGGCGCAAGGATGTGATCGAAGTGATATGCGCAGGAAATAGGAGAGGTAAACATCCTCACGTTGGATGAGATTTGGCACAATTCGTGTGAAAGCCATCGAACACGTAACATCCGGGATTATAGCCAATAATGCTGAAATTAATGCAGAAGATAATATAGATCGTATGGTAATCGAAGCCACCGGTTGCCACCGAGGAGCGTGCCAATGTCAACCCCTGAACCGTTACACCCGGGAGAACTTCTGGCGGAGATCGTGGAGGAGCTCGGCATCACGCAATACCGCCTGGCCAAGACGATAGGCGTGCCGCAAGTACGCATCCACGATATCGTCCACTGCCGCAGGTCCATTACGGCGGATACAGCGCTGCGAATCGGAAAGGCACTGGGCATGACCCCAGACTTCTGGCTGAATCTGCAGCGGATGTACGACCTTGACGTCGCCCGTTCCAGGACGGACGTCAGCGCCATCGAGCCGCTTGTCAAGGTGTCGGGTTGAGCCAGTTCTGCACACCAGAAGGGTACGACAGGTGATCGAAAGAGCAGTGGATTTCCGCATCGTTGAGGAAACCGCCGACGTCCTGCCCGAATACGGCAGCGTGCCGATAGGCTTCGAAGTGAACAGCCGCTTTCGCGTCGAACGGGTGTCCGGCGGCCTGGGGGGGATCCGGCTGATCGAGGAAGCCGTGAAGCCGCCCTATATCAAGGACTATGACGAACCCGATGGCCCCGAACGATTGGCGCGCAGATCGTGGGATTTGTCGAACTGGATCTTCCTGGGCGCGTTCCGGGAGCGAGAGCGCATCGGCGGCGCGATCGTCGCCTTTCACGGCGATGACGTGAACTATTGCGAAGGGCGGGAAGACCTCGCCGGCCTGTGGGACATTCGGGTCCGCCCGGACGACCGGGGACGGGGCGTCGGCAAGTCGCTGTTTCAACACGCCGAGACCTGTGCCAGGAATCGTGGTTGCAATCAGTTGAAGATAGAGACCCAGAACATCAACGTCGCCGCCTGCCGCTTCTACGCGCACATGGGGGCGCGGCTCGGCAAGGTCCACCTGTACGCCTATCATGCAGACGGACTGGACGACGTGGAACTGACCTGGTACAAGGATCTGTAATCCGGTGTCCACGTGCGGTCAGAATCGAATTGTGATGACATTTTACCGGGAGAGATCTATAGTTCGTATTCTGCGCTGCAGCAGTTTAGCCTGTCGAAACGACTGCAACGCCTGAGAAACGTGGTCACTGAGCTTGTCGAAGTGCCCGCGTTTCTATATCCGTTCTGTCGCGTCAGACGGCCCTTCGCCGACCCTTCGACAGGCTCAGGGGGCGGCTAAGGGCAGGGCAAAGCGCGATAGGTCAGGAGTACACCGAACGGCTTGAATTCACCTATGTCGCAGGGATAGAGCCGCCACCTGTTTTGCCCTAGTGGCAATAGTCTCCAACGCAAACGTCACCGGTCCCGTGTGAATCTCATCGTCCGGAATGCATCAACGCTGCAAAGAATAATATATGTGCTATTCACGAAGCCGATCTGAGAGTAGATCGGCGTTTTTTTAGCAACGTCCGGCATCCCGGCAATTGGCTGCAGCGACTTCCCTGGTACGGATGCATCCACTTGACTTTCGAGGTTCGGCTCGGCATATTGGCAGCCGTGGATCCGGCGGTATCTGATGCGTCTCTCCGGAGGTTAGGCATGAGCCTGGTTTTATTCTCGGCATTTGCGACAGTCCTCGCGGCACTTCTGTTGATCTTCAGGCGCGCGGCAAGCGCGGGGACCCGTGATTTCGGTGACGGGTTCGCGCGCCACGGCGTGGCGGCTCCGGTGTGTCGTGCGCGAGGGGTAGCGGCAACGGTAGACGGCGACGGGCGGCCGATCGTCCTGGCGTGGCCGATGGACCACCGGGGTTGCGGGTCGATTCTCGTGATTGACGCGCGGTCGGGCGAGGTGGATCAGATTCCGACTCCGTTCGGGATGGCCTCGACACCCTTCGCTGTTCTGTTGTCCACGCGTAACCGGTTCTATTCGTATTTCGACAAGTTCGTGGAGTTCGACGCCGAATCACGCCGCTTCACGTTCTGGTCCGATGCGCCGCCGAGATTCGCCATGTCGTTTACAGAAGACGATAACGGCACGGTCTGGACGTCCGCGTATCCCAACTGCGAATTGCTGAGCTTCGATCCGGACAGTAGAAAACTGGAGAACCACGGCCCGCTGAACCATGAGAGTTGGCCGCAGTACCCGAGGACGATCGCGGTGGACGGTTCCGGGTGGGTCTACGCGGGCATCGGCGCCACGCGCGGGCAGATCGTTTCATTCAATCCGGCAACAGGCGAACGTGCCGCGTTGATTCCCGAATCCGACCGCCGGCACGGCTCATCGACCGTCTACCGGGGCGTGGACAGCAAGGTGTACGGGAGGACGTACGACACCGGTCCGTGGTGGGCGATGCTCGAAGGCGCGGTGACGTCGGTGGACGCGCCCGCCGCCGAGCGGCCGATCCTGGCCGGCATCCAGGAGGCGGTCCTGGACAATTTCCCGGATGGCTGGTCGCTCGATGAGATCAACCTTCCGGAGAAGTACGTCGAGGTCACCGAGGCGGGAACGGTAAGACGTCTGGAAATCGACTATGAATCGGCCGGATCCCCCATCCTGTCGATCGCGGAGGGTCCGGACGGCAGAATCCACGGTTCGACCGGGCATCCCCTGAGGTTCTATACGTACGATCCGGAGGCGGATGCGTTCACCCACCACGGGCTGTTGGACCTGATCGGACACCTGAACGCGCTCGCCGTTCAGGGCGAAAAGATCTACTGCGCGGAGTACGCGGACGGCAGGCTCTGGGAATACGACCCCGCGCGGCCGTGGGACGATCGGGCGCCCGAGGACCCGAACCCCAGGGTTTTAATATCCGTGAATCCCACAATTATCCGCCCGCACGCGCTGCTGGCGCACCCTGACGGGCGGCGGTTGATCATGACGGGAACGCCGGGCTATGGCTTGACGGGGGGAGGGATGCTGATCTGGGATACCGGGTCCGGGAGCCATACGCTGTTGACACACGAGGAGCTGATTCCCGCCCACAGCACGGTATCGATTGCGGCGCTGCCGGACGGGAACATCGTGTGCGGGACGACGATCAGTCCCGGCACGGGAGGTGAGACGCACGCGAAGGAGGCGGAACTCTACATTCTGGATCCGGATGAAGGCCGTGTGCTTTTTCGCGAGGTGGTTGTGCCCGGCGCCACGGTGATTCCTGACATGCTCCTGGGTCCCGACGGATTGATCTACGGCCTGGCCGCCGGATCCGCATTCTTCGTTTTCGATCCCGGGTCGCGCGAGATCGTCCACTTCGAGGCGAAGCTGCCTTACGGCGACCTGGCGGGCCAACAGGCCCCCAGGATCATGGCGGCGGGGCCCGACAATATGATCTACGCGCTCTTTCGCAACGCGATCGTTCGGATCGAACCGGGTTCGTTCGAACACGCGTCGCTGGGAACGCCCCCGGTGAATGCGAATGCGGGCATTGTCATTCGCTCGGGCAGACTTTGGTTTACCCACAAATCCGAAGTATGGAGCTTCCGGATACGGGGCTGCTAGACCATGAGCGCCTGCCACAGCGCTTTGTAGTAACGCAGGAGACGTTCCGGCTCCGGGCTGTCGGGGATTTCGGCCAGGGTGTATCCGTCGTATCCTTCGGCTTTCAGCAGCCCGAAGAGTTCCCGCCAGGGGTATTCGGCTTTGTGCAATTCGTTGATGTGCACGAGCCCGATTTTGTGTCTCAGCAAGTCGAAGCCGCTCCTCACCGAGCCGTCAACGACGTCCTGGGGGTTGCAGTTCCAGCAGATGTAGACGTTGTCGTGGCCGGCATGGTCGATGATCGTGCGCATGCGCCGGGGTTCGCACGTGTCCCTGCCGTGGACCTCGACGCGAATCTGGACGCCCAGGTCCACGGTTGCTTCGCCGCATTCTCCCAACGCACGCCCGATCTGTTCCAGGGTCTCTTCTTCCGGAATGCCTTTGTCCGTCTGCAGCGCGTTGGGACGCACCTTGACGCCGGAGCAGCCCAGGTCCGCGGCGAGTCTCGCGTATTCGACGGTCCCGTCGATGTTCCGGCGCACGGTCTCCGGATCCGCGTCATGGTACTCGTAGACGCTTCCCAGGCCGACGATGTCGACTTCCGCGTCTTCGAACCGACGTCGGACAGCGCTCCGTTCAGCGGCTGAAAGCGCGATCTCCACGCCGTGTGCGTGGGTGGTGCGAAGTTCGACGCCCTGGATTCCCGTGGTGTGGCACATGTCGATCAGTGTGGGGACATCCCAGTCTTTCGCGATCTGATAGGTGACGATTCCAAGTTTCATCCGGTTAGGCTCCTTTCGTGCCCCGCATGCAGAGCGACACTGTCAACGGACTGTCAAGAATTCGATTTCAAGATATCGGCTCCCGACCGAATGTCAACGCCTTTATATTTCGCGAACAGCGCCGTCGACTGCGCGTCCTGTCCTGATGACGTTTCACTGCAGTGCAACGGCCGAGGGTAACGCGTTCCGCACGTGAAGTCCATTCGCTCTTCCTGCTGCAGACTCCATTCAGGACCAGGCGCCAAATAACGAAAACCAGGGGGATGGATGAGCCTTCCGGATTCCGAACTCGCCGCAGGGTTTCAAATACGACGCGCGGCTTCGGGAGATATGGAGCGCGTGGGTGAGATCGCCCGCCAGGCGTGGCAGAGGATCCACGCGAGTACCGCTGAAATCATGGGTGAGGAAATGCACGCCGTGTTGTGCGCGAATTGGGAGGATGAGAAAACGGCCGCGGTCCGCCGCCACTGGGAGGCGCATCCGGAGTGGTTCCGCGTTGTCGTTGCCACACAGACGGGGCGTGTGGCGGCATTCCTGACGTTTTCGATCGATCAGAGGAAGTCCCTGGGCAGAATAACGAACAATGCCGTTGCGCCCGAAGCACAGGGCAACGGGCTCGGTACGGCAATGTATCGCTACGCCCTGGATTGCTTCAGGTCTGAGGGCCTCCGTTTTGCGTGCGTGGGTACGGGTCTGGACGAGGGTCACGCCCCGGCGCGCCGCGCATACGAGAAAGCGGGTTTCAATATTGCCCAGCACCAGGTGACCCTTTATCGACATCTTTAGGCCGACCGAAGAGGGTCTATATTGCAATACCTGGATCGAAGACCTTGACAATTTATATCCAAATGGTTATATTTATTTCATGATCTCCGAGTGATCCCGGCGAAAGAGGTGGATCCAATGAGGAGACGCCTGAAAGCGGCACAGCAACTGGAGGCGAAGCATGAGCGATGAGATCGCCGTTGAGCGGAGTTCAGGCAACGTGTTCGAGGATCTGGAATTACCCGAAGCGGGTGAGCTGTTTCTAAAGGCATCGCTCGGTTTTGAGGTGTTTCGAATTATAGGAAGACGGAAGCTGACGCAGGCGGAAGCCGCGGAAATCCTGGGAGTGCAGCAACCCGAAATATCCCGTCTCAAGAGGGGGAAGTTTAACCACTACAGCGTAGAGCGTCTGATGACATTCCTTACCCGCCTGAATCGCGATATCGAGATCAGAATCATCCCGTCAGAAAGCGGGGAGGGACAACGACGCGTGGTTGCCGTTTAGGACGCGGTTTGTATGCGCGTAGACAGCAGTCGCTATAGCAGGACTGACAACCTTATCTGGCGGTGAAAGTCTACCTGTCCACGTACGGATGTGGTTTCAATTACAGGAGTATGATTCATGAAATTACTGATTACATCGGCGGGGACGGCGCTTGCCCAGGCATTGGCGGCGGATCTTTCGCAGCAGCACGAAGTGACGTTGACCGACGTCTCGGACGTCACCACGGAGTTTCCCTTTCGTCAGTGCGAGTTGGGCCACGATGGCGAGACGGAATCGCTGGTGGAAGGAATGGATGCGATCGTGCATGTCGCGGAACTGCCCGAAGGCCAACGGAGTGACGAGCGCGAGATCGATTTCCAGACGCGCTGTACGTACAATCTGATGGTAGCCGCCAGGGAAAAAAACGTCGGCCACGTGGTGTACCTCAGTTCGATGAGCCTGTTCGAGACGTGCGATCCGAACTGGAACGTGACCGAGCAGTGGGCGCCGAGGCCGTCCACGGACGCGGGACCCATTGGGAAGTACCTGGGTGAATTCACGTGCAGAGAATTCGCGCGGGAACACTCGGTGCGCGTGACGTGTTTGCGACTCGGGGAAGTTGGCGGCGACGGCGACGCCGCGCTGTCGGTGAAGGACGCGGTCAGGGCCATCGCATCGGCACTTACGATAGACGGGCCGATGTGGCGGGTGCTGCACGTGCAGTCCGAGGTCGAAAACGCAAGGTTCCCCATCGGCCAGGCCAAAGAAGCCCTCGGCATCTGAATCATCATTTCCGCGCGACGCTGGAGACGGTAATGAAAGTCGTGATCTACGGCGGCAACGGGATGCTGGGGCCGCACGTCGTAAAGGCGCTTGAAGGGCGCGTGTCCCTTCGGATTACGGACCTGGAGCCGTTTGAAACGCCCCACGAGATGATGCCCGTGGACGTGGCGGACCCTGTGGGTGTCATGGGCGCCGCGGAAGGGATGGACGCGATCATCAACCTGTCGGTTCTGCGGCCGCATCGAAAAATCGCGTTCGACGTGAATACCCTGGGATGCTACAACGTGATGCGTGCGGCTGTGAGGAACGGGATCCGGCGCGTGATCAACACGGGGCCGTACTTTACCGTACAGGGCGACCCCTTCAGGGACTGGGACTTTCACTTCGGTCCGGACGTCCCCCCCAGGCCGGGAACGGGTCTGTATGTGCTGTCCAAGGGACTGGGCCAGGAAATCTGCCGGATCTTCACCTCGCACTTCGACGTGTACGTGCTGTGTTACCTGTTCTGGAGTTTTCGCGGTCACGACCCGTCCTCTCAACCGGTTCACGACCGGCCTTTTATTGTGACGTGGCGGGATGCCGCCGGCGCGTTCCTCCCCGGACTGGAAATTCCACTGGAGCGTCTGCCGTCAAGATGCGAGGTGTTCAATATTCTCGGCGACCGGCCGCACGGGCACTATACAAACGCGAAGGCAAGACGGATCCTGGGGTGGCAGCCGAGGGACGGGCTCGAATACACGTACATTAAAAGATAGACAACCGGGAATCCGCGGGCCGGCGCCGGTACATCGTACGGCGCGCCGCGAACGCTGCGGATGTCCGGGCGCGGGTATACGCACGATTGGAGATGAGAGTGAAGGTCGTAATTTATGGCGGCAACGGGATGCTGGGGCCGCATGTCGTAAAGGCGCTTGAAAGGCGCGTGACCCTTCGGATTACGGATCTGGAGCCGTTTGAAACGTGCCACGAGATGATGCCCGTGGACGTGGCGGATCCGGAGGCCGTGATGCGCGCGGCGGAAGGGATGGACGCGATCATCAACCTGTCGGTTCTGCGGCCGCATCGAAAGACCGCGTTCGACGTGAATACCCTGGGATGTTATAACGTGATGCGCGCGGCCGTGAAAAACGGGATCCGGCGCGTCATCAACACGGGGCCGCACTTTACCGTGCAGGGCGAATCCTACGTGGACTGGGATTATCACATCGGTCCGGATGTGCCCCCCAGGCCGGGAACGAACCTGTATGCGCTTTCGAAGGGGTTGGGCCAGGAAATCTGCCGGATCTTCACCTCGAACTTCGACGTGTACGTGCTGTGTTACCTGTTCTGGAGTTTTCGCGGTCACGACCCGTCCTCTCAACCGGTTCATGACCGGTCATTTATGGTGACGTGGCGGGATGCGGCCGACGCGTTCCTCCCCGGACTGGAGATCCCACTGGATCGTCTGCATTCAAGATGCGAGGTATTCGATATTTTCGGCGACCGGCCGCACGGGCACTTTACGAACGCGAAGGCCAGACGGATCCTGGGGTGGAAACCGAGGGACGGGCTGGAATACACGTACCTGAAAAAATAGCCAGCCGGGAATCCGCGGACCGGCGCCGATACATCATACGGCGCGGCGCGAGCGGCCTGGACGTTCGAACATCGAGGTATGCACACGATTGGAGATGGTAATGAAGGTCGTGATTTATGGCGGCAACGGGATGCTGGGGCCGCATGTCGTCAAGGCCCTGGAGGAACACGTTTCGCTTCGGATAACGGATCTGGAACCGTTTGAGACGCCGCATGAGATGATCCCCGTGGACGTCGCGGACCCGGATGCCGTCATGCGCACGGCCGACGGAATGGATGCAATCATCAACCTGTCCGTCCTGCGGCCGCATCGAAAGGTCGCATTCGACGTGAATGCACTGGGGTGCTACAACATCATGCGCGCGGCGGTCAAACACGGAGTCCGTCGCGTCATCAATACGGGCCCGCATTTTACCGTACAGGGCGCACCCTATGAGGGGTGGGACTATGGGATCGGCCCCGACGTGCCGCCGATGCCCGGTACGAACCTGTACGCGCTTTCAAAGGGTCTGGGACAGGAAATCTGTCGGATCTTTACGGCGCATTGCGACGTTTACGTGTTGTGTTTTATGTTCTACATCTTCAGAGATCACGACCCGTCGACCGAGCCGGTTCGGGACTGGTCGTTTCTGGTATCGTGGCGCGACGCGGCCGCCGCGTTCGTTCCGGGGCTGACCATCGAACTGGACCGGTTGCCTTCGCGGTGCGAAGCCATCAACATTTTCGGCGATCGCCCGCACGGACAGTTTTCAAACGAGAAGGCAAAGCGGATCCTGGGGTGGCAGCCATCAGATGGGCTGGAGTACACGTATTTGAAGAAATAGGTTCGTTTCCACCGTTTCAATATACGAGGTTGTGTTCGTGAATTATACACCGCACACGGATCAGGACATTCGGACGATGCTGGATACGATAGGGATCGATTCAACGGATACGCTATTCGATCCCGTCCCGGAGTCTCTGCGGCTGGGTTCCCTGGATCTGCCTTCCGGAATCAGCGAGATGGAGGCGTTGGGACTGATTGAGGAACTCGGCCGCTCGGCGCGGGAGCAGGCCCCGGAGCTGTCGTTCGTGGGCGGCGGCGCCTATGAGCACTTCACGCCCAGCGTCGTCGACGCGATGATTTCCCGCGGCGAGTTCTATACGGCATATACGCCCTATCAGCCGGAGGTGAGCCAGGGTACGCTGCGGGCGATTTTCGAGTTCCAGACCATGGTCTGCGAGTTGACCGGTATGGAAGTGGCCAATGCCTCCATGTACGACGGCGCATCCGCCCTGGCGGAAGCGGTAATGATGGCGGTCCGGATCAACGACGGTACGCGGGTACTGCTGCCGCGCAGCCTGCACCCGTTCTACCGGCGTGTCGTGGAGACTTACGTTCGGGGTATCGGACTGGAACTGGTGGAGATTCCCTGGACGGACGCCGGAACCATTGACATCGAGCTTGTCGAGGCGGAGCTGAATGACGATACCGCCGCGGTCGTGGTGCAGAACCCGAATTTCCTGGGTGTGCTGGAACCGCTGGACGCGATGGGCAGCCTGTTGCAGGACCATCCGTCGGCCTACGTGGCGTCGGTGAATCCGATTTCCCTCGGGGTGATCCGGCCGCCGGGAGACTTCGGAGCGGACATTGTGGTCGGCGACGGTCAGCCCCTGGGCCTGCCGTTGTCCTACGGCGGCCCCTACGTGGGTATGTTCGCCACGCGCGAACAGCATGTTCGACGAATGCCCGGGCGTGTGGTCGGGCAGACCACCGACGTGGACGGAAAGCGCGGGTTTGTGATGACGCTCCAGACACGCGAACAGCATATTCGAAGGGAACGGGCAACCTCGAACATCTGCACGAATCAGACGCTGTGCGCGACAGCCGCGACCGTCTATCTGGCGTCTCTCGGGCCCGTTGGCCTGCGTGAAGTTGGAATGTTGAACTGGAACCGAAGCCACGAAGCAGCGTCCGCGCTGTGCGGCATCGACGGGCTTTCTCTGAAGTTTTCGGGCGCGTCGTTCAACGAATTCGTGGTTGAAACGCCCCGCCCCGCGCGCGAAGCGCTCGAAGCGTTACGGATAAAGGGCATCGCGGGCGGTATCGATCTGGGGCGCATTTATCCGGAACTGGACCGGTGTGTCCTGGCGTGCGTAACCGAAACGAAGACCGGTGCGGACGTGGCGCGCCTGGTTGACGCCTGGAGAAACATATAATGGACAGGGATCTGCTGATTTTTGAACGAGGCGAAAACGGGCGCAGGTGCACGCGGTTTCCGGACGCGGGGGACGCGTTTGTGCCGATACCGGACGGAATGCATCGGAGTGACGCGCCCGCACTGCCGGAAGTCAGCGAACTGGAGCTGGTGCGCCATTACGTGAATCTTTCGTCCATGAACTTCAGTATCGATACGGCGTTTTACCCGCTGGGTTCCTGCACGATGAAGTATAATCCAAAGGTACACGAACGCGTTGCGCGCCTGCCCGATTTCGCGGGATTACATCCCTTTGCGGACGAGACGGCGTCGCAGGCTGCGTTGCGGGTTATGTGGGAGATGGACGGTATATTGAGGGCCGTTACCGGAATGGAAGGGTTTACGTTTCAGCCGGCCGCGGGTGCACAGGGAGAGTTCGTCGGCATTTCGCTGATAGCGGCGTACCATCGCGAGAATCAGGACGACAGGCAGGTTGTGCTGATTCCGGATTCCGCACACGGAACGAACCCCGCGACTGCGGCGATGTGCGGTTTCCGGGTGGAGACGTTGAAATCCACCGACCGGGGAACAGTGGACGTGGCGGACCTGAAGGCCAAGATGAACGACCGGGTCGCGGGATTGATGCTGACCAATCCGAACACTTTCGGCGTATTCGAGGACGAAATCCAGGACATCCAGCAGGTGGTCCACGACGGCGGAGGCCTGCTTTATTACGACGGAGCGAATTTGAACGCATTCCTGGGACAATGCAGACCCGGAGATATGGGATTCGACGTTGTCCACATCAACCTGCACAAGACCTTCACGACCCCGCACGGCGGCGGTGGTCCCGGGTCAGGACCCGTCGGCGTGAAAGACGCGTTGCTGCCTTACCTGCCGGTTCCCGTCGTCACGCAATCGGACGATCGTTTCGGTCTGGACTACGATCGTCCACGGTCGATCGGAAAGGTCAGTACGTTCTACGGCAATTTCGGGATGGTGATTCGCGCGTACGTCTATGCAAGAATGCTTGGTGCGGAAGGAATGCGGCGCACGAGCGAGATGGCCGTCCTGAACGCGAATTACATCGCCAGCCGGCTGGGCGGGTATTACGACCGCCCCAAGTCCGCGCAGCCCATGCACGAAATGGTGTTCTCGGCGTCGCGGCAGAAGCGGTCCAGCGGGGTCAGCGCTCTGGATATCGCCAAGAGACTGATCGACTACGGCCATCACCCGCCAACGATTTATTTTCCTCTGCCCAGGGTGGCGCCCGAGGCGATGCTGATCGAGCCCACGGAGACGGAGAGCCTGGAACAGCTTGACGAGTTCATCGACGCCATGATACAGATCGCCGCTGAGGTGGAAGAAGACCCCGACCTGTTGCACCACGCGCCGCACCACACACCCGTCCGGAGGCTGGACGAAGCAACGGCCGCGCGGAAGCCCGTGCTGCGGGTGACGGGGGGTGAATGAGCTCCCCGGGCGGACTCGCATCAGACGCAATAAAGGGCCGCGATATCCATCGCGGCCCTTTTTTCATCAGGTTTCAACGACGCTTCAATCTTTGCGCTTTGCCCCTCGACACGTGATTTCTATCAGGTTGCCGTCGGGATCCTGGAGAAACACGAAGCGGCTCCCGTCGTGCGGTCTGATGCCCGGGCCACCCACGACGTGTACCCACCCGCCATCCAGAGATTTGACGACGCGCTCAAAGTCCGAGACCTCGAATGCGATATGGCGCCTGGAAGGATCCGGGTGTTCTTCCGCCACAAGCAGATGGATCTCCAGGCTTCCACATCGGTACCAGGCGCCCTCGAAGTCGTAATCCGGCCGTGGTATGGGGTTCAGACCCAGAAATTTCTCGTAGAAGGACCTGGATCGATCCAGATTGCGCGCAACCAGCGTGATGTGATGTACGCCCACGATATCCAGCACGGGTGAGACGGCGCCCCTGAGGGAAACTTCCGGGTTATTGAGCGTATCGTGTGCCACTGTACTCAGTTCTCCGTGAGGTACGCGCGGATCTTTCGCATCCGCGACGGGTGTTTGAGCGATGCAAGCGCCTTGTCTCGAATCTGGCGAACGCGTTCCTTAGTTAAACTGAGTTGATTGCCTATTTGTTCCAGCGTCATGGAGTCTTCGCCGTTGATTCCGAAATAAAGCCGCAGGATTCGGGCTTCGCGGGATGACAGGGTATCCAGCGCGGCTCGGATTTCGTCGGCCATCGCCTGTTCCATCACTACGTTTTCGGGCGACACCTGGTCTTTATCCTCCAGGACTTCGAGCAGAGACGAGTCCGGACCATCCTCCAGCGGCATATCCAGGGACACGTGCCAGCGCGACGCATTGAGCAGATCCTGGGCCTGTTTGGGCTGCATGTCGGCCCCCCGCGCAATCTCGTCGATGCTTGGCTCCCTGCCGAGTTTCTGCTTGAGGCTTGAAGCAATGCGCGCCAGCCGGCACAGGTGTTTGATCTTGTTGACAGGCAGCCTGACCATACGGGCTTTTTCCGCCAGCGAAGAGAGGATGCCCTGCCGGATCCACCAGACCGCATAGGTTGTAAACTTGACGCCCACCGTTTCATCGTACCGCGTTGCCGCGCGAACCAGACCGAGATTTCCTTCGGCAATCAGGTCTTCCAGCGGCAATCCCCGCCCCTGATATTCCTTGGCGATCGTGATAACGAACCGGAGGTTGGACTCGACCATCTGTTCCAGGCTCTTGCGGTCTCCGGCCCGGATGCGCTTGGCCAGCGTCACTTCCTGTTGCGGCGTGAGCAGATCGTTATACGCGATATCCTTGAGATAGAGTTCAAGCGCTGACCGCTTCTTTCCCCGTGACGAGATTCCGTTCTGCTGCCTCATAACCGTTGCAGGCATTACTTTCCCCCAGACAATGGTGCGGTCGTCTGCGTGACGGCTCCCTGCCTGATGCAATCAATCGGGAACCACCCGGAGCTCGCGCGCAGACGTATCCTGTGCGTGCAGAATGCACGACTTGCGATACACGGCGCTCGAAAGAGCGGACCGTGAACGTGAATGACACAATCCGGAAAGGGGAGGAATCGAAAAAGAAGCAGTTTTAAAATTTCTGGTGAGTTCCCGGGCGCGAGCGAAAGAGTGGCGGTCAAGGCGGGAAAATCCGCCTATGAGAGGCGAGCAGGCGCAGCCTCGATCTCGTAAGACGGGTGGGTCTGACCAACGCCGACCGGCGCTTTTGCAGCCGCGCGAAGACTGCTGGGGATTTTAAAACAGCTTCTAAGGGAGAAGGGAGATTCGGAAAGTTCAACCCCTCCAGGGGTGAGGTGTTGAACTCGTGGGGAAACTCAGGATTCTTCCGGAAACCGATCGGGGAACCGATTCCCGAGGTTGCTTTCTGTTCCGGCCCTCCCTGGTTCTGCAGCCCGGATGCTGTCCGGTCGGAGAGCCGTAACTTGCCGGAATCACCGTTTCAATGCCAAGGGGTGGCGGCTGAAACTGCAATCGACTCCGATTTCAAATGAGACTAGCTATTTACAGAAAGCCCTGTGAAATAACAAGATAACATACGAATAGCGTTTTGTCAAGTTACGATCATGATTTTTTCCGGTGAAATACCACCGGCGCCGGCTGGCGGAGGGGTTCGTTGTGCAACGACAGTTGTGCGGCGACGAGCTCCTCTATTCGTCCCCGTCTGATTCCTGGTTTCGTGTTCCCAGGTCTCTGTCCAGAAGAAACAGGCCGTTGCCGTCGCTGCCGACCAGTTTCAGCTTGTTGACGATATCGCTTGCGGTGGCCTCTTCCTCCACCTGTTCGGTAACGAACCACTGAAGAAAGGTGTTGGTCGCGTGGTCCCGTTCCTCGACGCTCAGGTCCACCAGGTCGTAGATCTGGGCGGTAACCGCCTTTTCATGCCGATAGGCATCTTCGAACGCCGCCAGGGAATCGTCCCAATCACGTTTGGGTGCCGCAACGGTCGTCAGCGCCACCTCGCCTTCCCGGTCATTGATAAAGTCGTAAATCTTCATGGCGTGCATCAGTTCCTCCTGGGCCTGGGCGCGCATCCAGGAGGCGAAACCCGTCAGGTTCGTGGCGTGAAAATAGGCGGACATCGAGAGATAGTAATACGAGGCGTACAGTTCTGAATTCAACTGTTGGTTCAAGGCAGCCTGTACATTTTCCTTTATCATTCATGTCCTCCCTGAGAACTGGAATAAATAGCAGACAGGACGTCAACACGCCGCAACCGGAACGTGTCGCCCACGGAGGATCGGCCGGTCTCGTACACGATCTGAAGACGGATGCGGAATGCTAAGTATATCAAAAAGCAGAAAAAAAACAAGGGTTTCCTTTAATGCCCTCAAAAGGAAAGACCATCCTGCAGATGCGCGGAACGGCCTTCCGTCCTTTCGGGATGGCGCACGGATTCGCCGCGCTAAAAGTCGGTCTCGACGCCGCCGATCAGCTGGCGAGGGAGACCGGGGCGCACACCTGCCGGGCGCCGGAAAAAAGCATTGGCCCCGGTTGTGAGGATATCTATTTTACAAGGGTCCTTCGACGGAATCATTGGCCAGGAGCAGTCATGTACGACACGCCGCTCAGCGTCGCCGTTATAGGCGCCAGTGGAATCGGTCAGCATCATGCCCGTTGGTACGATCTCTCCGGGTGCGACGTGGTTGCGTTCACGGGCACGTCCAGGGATTCATGCGAGCGCACCCGCGCGCGGCTGGCGTCATACTTCGGCTTCCGCGGCCGGGCGTACCAGGATGTGGAGGCGATGTTGCGGGAGGAAACCCCCGACATCGTCGCCGTGACGAGTCCGTATCCGTTGCACAGGGCGCACGCGATTGCCGCGCTTGACGCCGGCGCACACGTGCTTTGCGAGAAGCCGTTCTGCTGGGACAAAGACAAGGAACTGGATGAGATTCTGGCCGACGGACGGGCGGTCGTTTCGAAAGCGAAGGACGCGGGACGTCTGTTGGGGGTGTCTGCCCAGTATCCGGCGGGCATACCGCACTATCGGGCGTTTTACGAGCAGGTCCGCGGAGCGTGGGACGACGTTACCAGGATTACGATGGAAATGGAGGTGAAGGGACGAAAAGGGCCGAAACGCTACGAGGAAATCTGGGCGGACGTGGCCCCGCACGCATTGAGTCTGGTCATTGGCTTCCTTCCGGATGGCAGGATGGATATGACAACCGCCGTCTGCGAAATCGAAGAGCGTGAGAACCGGGCGCGGTTCGATTACGTCAGCGGCCCCGGACGGTGCGGCGTGGAACTGGTCATGCGGGATATCGATGAGGGCATACCGGCGCGACGGTTTGGTGTCAACGGCTTCATGGTGGATTGGGAGGGGTACGTCGACGACGATAAAATCTACCGCGCCCGCCTCGTCCACGGAAGTGAATCTGTGCAATGTGACGACTTTCTGCACATACTGGTCGATGCCTTCGTATCGTGCGTACGGGGATCCCACGGTCGGCCCGTCGTGTCGGGAGCGGACGGGCTGCTCGGTCTGGAGTACCAGGTCGAACTGCTGCGCATAGCCAGAGGGCAGGTTCCCGAGCGACCGCAGGCACCGGACGGGCAGGGATGATTCCAGAGCGAAAGGCGGATATAGCCGTAATCGTCACCTGTCACAATTACGGCCGTTATCTCCGGCAATGCCTGCATTCGATTGAGAGCCAGTTGCTGAAACCGGCGTCTGTGCTGGTCGTGGACGATGCCAGTACCGACGAGACCGATGCCGTCGCCAGGCAGTTTCCGGAGATGGAATACCGTCGTGTTGAATACCTGAACGGGAACAAGTCCCGAAATTTCGGATTCAACCATGTTTCGGCCGAATGGGTGGTCTTTTTCGACGCGGACAACTATATGTCGCCCGAATTCCTGGATGTGCTGCATGGGGCTGCGCTCGCACGTCCGGGTCTCGATTTCGTATATTGCGATCGAATCAACTTCACAGACGGTGACGGTTCCTGGTACCCGGAGCCGGACGGCGTCAGGAAATCCGGACCCTTCCAGCCGGACAGGCTGCGAAAGGGCAACTATGTGGATGTCGCCTCACTGTTGCGGGCAGGGAGTTTTCCGGGATTCGACGAATCCCTGCGGCGTTATCAGGATTGGGATCTGTGGCTGAATGTCGTCCTGAGACGGCACGGCTGCGGGCATTATGTTCCAAAACCCCTCTATTACTACCGGATCCACGGCGCCAACATCAGCCGCAGGGAGTCCGACGACCGCGCTGTCTGGCGCGTCCGACGGAAATACCGGCTCGGGCTCTACTTCAGATTGCCGGTCATCCGGGACGCTCGCTGGCTGTTTTGCGTACTCCGGAAATTGAAGAGAAAGGTGTTCGGCAGCAACCGGTAGTCGTGGCATGGAGACGGAACACCGGTTCGCCGGCCGGTGCGGGGAGACCGATTCCCCGGTTTCGGTAACGAGAGGGGACCGTTTGGACATTACGCATCTGGTGCTGGCTTTGGCGGGCCTGCTCATTGGCATCATGAAGGCAGGGTTCGGCGGCGGTGTGGGCGTGGTCGTGACGCCGCTGCTGGCGCTGGTGATACCCGCCAAGCTGGCGCTGGGCGTCATGTTGCCGTTGTCTCTGGCGGCGGATCTGATCGCGATTCGGTATTATTGGAAGTACCGCGTTTCCAGGGTTGTCGGAAGCCTGATTCCGGGGATGGCGATCGGTGTGCTGGTCGGCTGGGTTTTACTGGATGCCATTCCCGACCTCTGGTTCCGGCGGGTGCTGGGCGGATTGGCATGCGTCTTCAGCCTGTTGCAGGCGTTTAAAGACCATCTGCCGAAAGTACCGTCCGTTTCGGCGGTCGCGGCCGGCGTGGCGCTCGGTGTCGTTTCGGTACTGACCCATTCCGGCGGCATCATCCTGATGTTGTATCTCATTCCCCAGGGCCTGAGCGGCAGGGTATTTGTGGCCACCGCGGTGCTGGTCGGAATGGCGCTGAATTCCATGAAAGCGCTGGCCTATGCACAGCTGGGCCTGCTGGGCCCCGAAGTGTGGCGCATGGACCTCTTCATGCTGCCGACGCTTGCCGCGGGCGTGGGGCTCGGTATCCTGATGAACCGCCGGTTGTCCGTCGTCTGGTTCAACAGGGCAATCCTGGCCCTGGTGCTGGCGATCGGCGTTCGGTTGATGTTTGCCTAGTTTGTCGCGTTTGTGGCCGCACAGGATTCTGGAGGAATTTGTGCCCCGTCCGGTAATCGGCATCACGACAGGCATCGAGACGCCGAAGAGCGGCGACTCACGGCAGATCGTGGGTCGCGCATATATCAATGCCGTGGAACGGGCCGGGGGCTGCCCTGTGATTCTGCCTATGGTCGAAAGCCGGGAGGTGCTTGCGCCGGTACTGGATCTGATTGACGGGCTGATCATAACGGGCGGTCCCGGCATAACGGACGGTTTGATTGGTGTACTTCCCGACGACCTGCCCCCGGTACACCCGACCCGGGCTAAGACGGACGAATGGATTTTCCGCGGCGCGCGGAATCGGGACCTCCCGATGCTGGGCATCTGCTACGGAATGCAGTTCATCAATGCCCGGTTCGACGGCGCGATTTACGCGGATTTACAGGCCCAACTCGGCAAATGCGCCCATTCCCCAAGGCGGTCGGAACAACGTCCGGTGCGGCACCGGGTTCAAACGCTGGCGGATACCTGGCTCGCGCGGCTGACCGGCCGGCCGGGCGACTCTCTCCAGGTGAACAGCTTCCATATTCAGGCGATCGAAGGACCCGGTAACGGGCTCCGCGTCAATGCGGTAAGCGAAGACGGCGTCATCGAAGGGATAGAGACGGAAGACGGACGCATTATTGGCGTACAGTTTCACCCCGAAGCGTTGCCAGGCACGGTGTGGGACCGCATCTTCGAACACCTGGTAGCACAATCGCGTGCGGGTGGAAACAGGGAAACCGTCGACCGGGACTGAGATGAACGCGGCGACACTCGCCGGTGTCGTAACCCGGGAGGTTGCGAACTCACACGGCCTGCCGGCGCTTTCGTTCCCTTACACGAATTCAGGAAGGAACTATCCATGAGAGAGAGACCGGTCTACTGCTGCAGAAGGGTCTCCGTCCCGCCGCCGTTGGATGGAATCATTAATGGTACGGTGTGGGCGTCGGCCGAAACCGTCAGCCGGGAATTCCATTTGATTGGAACCGAGGCCGACCCGCCCGGTTTTTTCCTGGAAGCCTCGGCGCTCTGGGACGATGAGGCCCTTTACGTGTGTCTTGTATCGGATCCATCCCCTGTTCCGGTGACGATGCGGGCGCGGGACCAGGACCTGTTCAACGAATGCGCGGTGGAGGTCTTCCTTCGAGCCGGAAGCGGCTACTACGAAATCGAGGTGAACCCGCTTGGCGCCGTTCTGGATCTTTACTTCCCGTGTGAAGAGGAGAGCGACTGGCCGGCGATGGCGAAATTCGACGTGCCCGGGCTGAGGTGGACGGTCGGAGAGGTGGACGGGAACGGGCGCTGGTGCGCGCAGCTGGCCATCCCCTGGGAAGGCGTACCGGAAGTGAGCCGGGCGCGGCACGATGGCATGTCCTGCATTTTCGCGAATTTCACAAGAAGCCAGAAGTTACCGGACGGGAGGTATCATCTGACCACGTGGGGGCCCGCGCAGAATGCGTTCTGCGAATTGGCGAACATGGGCTGTGTGGTGCTCTCGCCCCGCGAAAAGGCGGATCAATGAACGAAAGCGCCTCCCCTGCCACGCCGCGCCGGAATCGTCCGGCGGATCCGTTCTGGACGACTGCAAACGGGCTCAGCCTGTTCCGCGCCGCATTGACCGGCCCGGTTCTCTGGATGATATGGAAGGGTCCGGCGTATAAGTGGTATCTGTTCACCGTTGTCATGGTGATGATTATAACCGATATTCTGGACGGATATCTCGCGAGGCGCTGGGGGACCGTAACGCGCTGGGGAAAGATCCTGGATCCGATTGCCGACAAGGTGGCGATCGATGCGATCGCGATCGTCCTGGCGCTGGTGAAGGGATTGCCGCTCTGGGTGGTCGTCGTGGTCGTGGGGCGCGATGTTGCGATTGTCCTGGCCGGTGTCTTTCTGTTAAAGCGCGACCGGATCGTACTCACTTCCAACGTCTGGGGCAAGCTGACCAGTTGCGCGATGAGCGTGTTGCTGATTGCCTACGCTATGGATGCACAGCCGCTGAAGGTCCCTTTCCTGTACCTCTCGGCGCTGCTTCTTCTGGCTTCGTCCGTAAGCTACGCGCGCAGATTTCCTGTCCAAAAGCGGTAATTCGTCAGGGTTAAATATTTCCACGAGAACACGTTGCAAGTCAGTGTCATCATTCCCGTAATCAATGAAGCGGAAACGATAGCAGGCTGCCTGGCGCAGTTCCGCGGACAACGGAACGTTGAAGTGATCGTGGTCGATGGCGGCAGCCGCGACGGTACGCAGGAACGAACCCGGGAAGCCGGATTTGCGCGGCTGGTAACGTCGCCGAGACCCGGCCGATCCGTACAGATGAACCGCGGGGCAAAGTCGGCCTCGGGCGAGGTGCTGCTGTTTCTGCACGCCGACACGTTTCTGCCTGACGGCGCAATGAGGATGATCCGGGAGTCGCTCGAGGATCCCTGCGTGGCAGGTGGAAGTTTCCGGCTGGGGCTTTCCGAGGATTCGTGGATGTTCCGGACCATCGCCTTCCTCTCCACAATGCGGTCCAGGTATTTTGGGGTCATCTACGGGGATCAGGGAATATATGTCCGGCGGGCCGTGTTCGACCGCGTGGCCGGCTTTCCCGACGTGGCGCTTTTCGAAGACTCGGAGTTCTGCGCGTCCGTCAGGGAGCTGGGTCGCTTCGTCCTCCTGGACGGCAGCGTCCGCACGTCCACCCGCCGTTGGCGGCGCTGGGGGGTCGTGCCCACGATTTTCTGGATGTGGATGTTGCGATTTCTGTATCTGTGCTCGGTTTCCGACAAACGCCTGTGCCGTCTCTATCGCGACGTGCGGTGAGTTTTTTCGGGACCTGACACCTGACAGTACGAGACCAGGATGAGATACAGGCGTTTCGGCAGTACAGACTGGCGGGTCAGCGAGGTGGGATTGGGCGGTGCGTGGTTTTACGGCCGGCCCGAGGAGGGCCTGCTGCCCGACGCGCACGGAGTGAAGATGGTCGAGCGGGCGCTCGAGTTGGGCGTGAATTATTTCGATACGGCGCCACTCTATGGAAGAGGACGCAGCGAAAAGGTGTTCGGGCTTGCTCTGGAGGGTGTGACTGAATCGCATTATCTGGCGACCAAGGTGGGCTATTTTCCGGAACCGTTCGACTATACCCGGGACGCGATCTGGCGTGGATTCGATGCCAGTCTGCAACGCCTTCGACGGGACCGTGTGGACCTGGTCCAGGTGCATGAAGCGGAGCAGGCCGGTTGGGACGGGATTTTCGGAAGGGAGCGCACACTGGAGACGCTGGTGGATATTCGTTCGCAGGGGCTTGCGCAACACATCGGACTGACCGGTTCCGATCTGACATTGATGAGCGAAATCCTGAAAGAAACCGATGAATTCGTCTCGGTAGTCACGTTCTGCAAATACGATCTGCTGACGCAGGAAGCCACGGAAGTTCTTGTTCCCGCCGCGGCCGCGGAAGACGTGGCGGTGATCGCCGCGTCCCCGCTGCACGGGGGGCTGCTGGGGTCCAAGCGCGACCGGTTTGTCGAAAACGGACGATTCCGCGAATTGCACGCCAGGCTCCGCCGGGTGGAAGCGTTGTTCGCGGGCGGCCCGGAGGAACTGGTGAACGCGGCGCTTCGTTATCTTCTCTCTGACCCGAGAGTGACGATGCTGCTTTGCGGGGCATCTGATTTTGACGAGCTTGAAATGTGTGCATCGGTTTCTGACGGGCAATACCTCACGCCAGACCTGATCCGTCAGATCGAGGAGGCTTAGGATGACGGCGCCGCGACTGGGTTTTGTCGGCCTGGGTTACATTACGGTAAATGCCCATCTTCCGCCGCTGGCCGCACTGGCGGACAAGGGCCGGGTGACATTGCAGGCATTCTGCGACATGGACGGTGAAACGGCCGCCAGCCAGGCGCGGACTTTCGGGGCGAATGCCGTATATACCGACCATCGGGAAATGTTCGAGCAGGAGGATCTGGACGGGGTTTACATCTGCATCCCGCCCACCCTGCATTCGGATGCCGAGTTGATCGCCGCGGAAAAGGGGATCCCTGTAATGGTGGAGAAACCCCAGACCCTCGATATCGCGCAGGCCGTGCGATTCAGCGAGGCGATCCGGAAGTCTGGCGTCCCTTCTCAGGTTGGTTTCATGAGTCGTTATTACGCATCCGCGACATTCATGCGGGACCGGGTCTTGGAACGGACACCCAGACACGCCCTTGTTCAACTGCTCTACAGCGGCGGTCACATTCGATACTGGACAAGCCGTTTCGAACTCTGCGGCGGATCGTTTGTCGAGAATACGATTCACATGGTGGATCTGCTCAGATTCTTCCTGGGCGACATTACGGAGGTTTCCGCGTTTTATTTTTATCGGAAGCCAGGGGAAGGTCCCGATCCCATCAACCTGCCCCATGTGTACGATGTGAATTACCGCTTCGAAAGCGGCGTCGTGGCCAGTGTCACCACCTCGCGCGTGCTGACAAATGTGAACGCGTCCAGGCGGGAGGTGCTGGTGGTAGGTGACGATTCTCTGATGGAGTGGTCGGGGGATAGGGTTGTGGAAAACGGAGAGACGGTTTTCGAGTCACCCGGCGCGGACAATCCGTTCGCCAGCCAGGCGCGTGAGTTTGTCCAAGCGATCGGTTCGGGTGACGCATCGGGACTGCGAAACGGGTACCCGCAGGCGTTGAACAGTCTGGCCGCGGTGTTGGGCGCGAACGCGTCTGCCGCCGAAGGGGGAGCGCTGATACGGCTGGACGATTTTGTGGCGGGAGATGACGGGAGGCGGGATCGCATCTCTTCGGATACGGGCGCGGCGCCCGACGGTTCTGGACACGGGGGTGGAGTCGATGGATGAAATCAGGTATTTTACGCCGCTGGAGGCCAATCGGACGCTGCCGCTGGTGAAGCGCATTGTCGCCGACATCCAGGCATCCGGACGCCGGTTGAGGCAGTTGGCCGGCGAACTCGGTCCTGCAGCGGCCGACGATGCCGAGATCAGGAAGCTGATTGCGTCGTTGAATGAGTTCTTCGAGGAACTGGAGGGCATCGGTTGTTCGTATAAAGATCCCAATTTCAACCTCGGCCTCGTTGATTTCCCCGCCGTGATCGACGGCGAGGAGGTGCTTCTGTGCTGGCGAAGCGATGAGCCGGCAGTCACGCATTATCACGGCCCCATGGAGGGTTATCAGGGGCGCAAACGGATTCCCGATGAATTGCTTCGGGAACCCGGAACGGAACACGGAGAGGAGCAGGAGGATGACGGTTCAGGAACTGGTGAGCCGGTTTCCCGAGATCCCGGCCGATCTGCGCAGTGAACCGCTGCTGGCGGCGTTCGCGGACGCGTTTGAAGCGCAACTGGAAATTGCACACAAGCCCAGCGCATGCGCGGAGGAACACGACGCGGGCAATCATTTCTATCTGAAACTGATCGGGCCCATCGACATCTACCGGTACGGACTGTACGACCGCGAGCGGGTGCTGAAAGAGATCGGGCAACTGGTTGAAGGCCATCGGGCGGATCCCGACGGGTTTGCTCGCGGGTTGCTGCCGGAACAGGTTGCGCGGCAGGAGGTAAGAGGTCCGGGCTGTGGATAGGCCGAAGCCCTCGCTTCACTTTCTGTCGGCCACGGAACTCGCCGGGATGTACCGCGGCGGGCAGGTTTCGCCCGTGGCGGTAACCGAAGCATATCTGGAACGGATCCATCGGTATCAGCCCGGCACGAATGCCTTCATTACGGTAACCGCAGATCGCGCGCGGGCGGACGCGGAAGCAGCGGAACTGGCACTCCGGTCCGGCAACGATTTTGGTCCGCTGCACGGCGTCCCGATCGCCTTGAAGGACCTGTGTGATACCGCCGGCATACGAACGACTTCGGGAGCCCTGGCCAGGCAGGACTGCGTGCCGGCGACCTCCTCTACGGTGGCGAAGCGCCTTGCGCGGGCAGGGACGGTGTTGCTGGGCAAGACGAACCTAGTGGAGTATGCCTTCGGTCCGTTTGGAATCAACCCTCACTTCGGCACGCCTCCGAATCCGTGGGACCCGGAGCGGGTTCCCGGCGGCTCCAGCAGCGGATCCGGCCTGGCCGTCGCGGCCGGTCTGGCCGCAGCCGCGATCGGAACGGACACCGGCGGATCGGTTCGTATTCCCGCGGCGTACTGCGGCGTCGTCGGTCTCAAGACGACAACGGGTCGTATCGGTACGGGGGGCGTGATGCCGCTTTCCTGGACGCTGGATACGATCGGGCCCATGGCCAGATGCGTTGAGGACGCCGCGCTGATGTATGTGGCGATCGCAGGCGCCGAGGCCGGTGATGCCACTGCCCACGATCTGCCGGTCGGCGATGTCATGGGCGACTTGAAGAAGGATGTCAGGGGTCTGCGGCTCGCGGTGGTCCGCGAGCCGTTCTTCAATGGTGCGGATCCCGAGGTCGTCTCGCTTGTGGATGACGCGATTCAGGTCCTGGGCAGCCTGGGCGCAAACGTGAGGGAGATGACGTTTCCGGAGGCGGTTCAGGCCGAGAAAGAGGAAGATAACCTCAGGCTTCTGCGGACCGAGGCGGTTGTCGTCCACCGCGAGGCATTGTCGGAAGCGCCGGATTCATTCGGCTCAGTCGTCCGCGCGCGTCTTCAGGTCGAGCCGGGATTGCTGGCCGTCGATCTTGCGGAGATTCAGCGCAAGAGAGCCCAAATGATGCGGACGGCGGCTACGAGGCTGGCACACGTCGAGGCGGTCGCCGGTCCCACGATGTTGTCGCCCGCACCTCGTCTGCGCGATCTGGACCGGGGCGAGCCGCACCGTTTGCTCACGCGGCTTGTAAACTGGCTGGGCCTGTGCGCGGTATCCGTACCCTGCGGGTTCACCTCTCAAGGGCTTCCGGTGGGCCTGCAGCTGACCGGCAAGCCGTACGACGAGGCGACGATTCTTCGGCTGGCCTATGCATACGAACAGGCGACGGACTGGCGGGCGGCGCACCCGCCCGACTATTTGCTTTAATGGCGTCGTTGGCGCATCGGTTGACAGTTAGGAATCAATACGGAGACTCAAAAGTAGAGGGGAGCGCGATATGCTGGTGGGCTACGTGAGTGATGAGCGATACATCGCGTTGTCCGATGTGGCTCTGGAGTTCAGAGACGCGTCGGGAAACGCGGTGCCTGCACGTTCTTCGGCCTCGGGTGCGGTATATGCGGACGTTGTGCCCGGGTCGTATCAGGTGGTTCTGGCGCTGAACGGGTACGGGTCGAAGATCGTCAATATGGAGGTAAAGCCGGATGAACCCCATCAGTTTCGTCTGTTGAAGGACTGCCTCATGGGCTACGTATGGCCCAAGTGCGTCAAGTCGGGCGATCGCTCCGAATTCCGTGTGCATTCACACGAACAGTACAAGCTTGAATTGTGGCGTTACGGCTGGGAAAAGAAACTCATCAGGCCCATCGGGTGGTACGACGAGCACGGTCCGCGGGCCACCGTGCAGTTGACTCCCGACGGCGACTATACGCAGGTAGGCGCACAGTGGAACAAAATCGGATATACCAGCCCCGGTCATAAACAGCTGGTAACGGCGCCCGAACGTTCCGGTCTCTACTATTTTCACGCCAGGACCGAATCCGGATTGTTCTTTTCGTTTCCGTGGGTTGTGGCGCCGGCAAAGCCGCGGGCGAGCGTGGCCGTGCTGGCGTCGGACATCAACTGGAACTGCTATAACAACTTCGGCGGGCGCAGCAACTATATCCACCCGGACAGGATGCCGCCCACACCGACCGTCAATGCCCGGCTCGAGCTGAAACGCTACACCGATCCCGAGCACGTCAATTACGATGCGGAGGAGTATCTGCCGCTTTCCTTTGAACGCCCCGAGCCGATCAATGTCGTACCGGAGGATGAACAGGTAACCGATCCGATCGAGGGCCGGGCGCCCAATCACGTGGCGCCGGCGGAATGGCGGTTGATGGGCTGGCTCGAGCGGGAAGGATTCGAGTACGACCTCTACTCGGAAACCCAACTGCATTTCGGAGCGCTCAATCTGGACGATTACGCCGTATTGATTCTGGGGCCCCATCCCGAATACTGGTCCGCCAGGATGTATTGCGAAGTGAAGGACTGGGTATTCAACCGGGGCGGGAGGTTGATGTATCTGGGCGGCAACGGGCTGAACTGCGAGGTGGAATTCCCGGACGAGGACAGGATGATCGTACACAACGGAAACCTGCGGCAGAAGCGGGACGGTGGATTTGAAAGCCGCATGCACAGGCGTCAGGAGTCCGAGGCCAACCTGCTCGGGGTGGTATTTACCGATGCAGGCATCATGACGGCGGCGCCGTATCGGGCTGTCGACGCCGGCCACTGGGCATTCGACGGCACGGGTCTCGCCGACGGGGATATCTTTGGTCGAGAGTGTCAGCACATGCGAATTCCAGGCGGAGCGTCGGGGCACGAAACGGACAAGATCTCGCCCAGGTTCTCTCCCGAAAACGTGAAGCTGCTCGCCCGCGGGACCAACGACAACGACGGGGGCGCCCACATGGTCATTCACGAGCCCGATGGCGGCGGCGCCGTCTTTTCGACGGGGTCGATCACCTATATCAGTTCCCTTCTGGTCAGCGAGGAACTCTCCCGGCTGACGGGCAACGTGCTGACGCGTTTCCTGGTGTAGCGCCCGGCGCTCACACGAAACGCAAACGGAGCGCGGCATGCTTTTCGACACGCATACGAATCTGCTGTGGTATCCGGACCATCTGTCGGATGAATTCATCGAGACCGCGCTTGCGGCCAAGAAGGCGAAGATGCGATTGTCGCCCGACGTGTACTATGCCGACGACGCCAGTGACGAGCGCAACGCGTTCGACGCCAGGCCCGAGCAACTGCTGGAGGCCACGGAAGACTGCGACCGCGTCATCGTGTTCGGCCTGCGTGCGCCGCACGTGGGAATCGACGTGCCCCAGGAACTGGTTGCCGGATTCGTGGACGAAAACCCGGAACGGTTCTTCGGCTGGTGTTCGGTCAACCCGAACGACGCGGATTGTATCGACCAACTGGTATACTGCGTGGAGGACCTCGGTCTGCGGGGGCTTAAGGTGGCGCCTATCTACCAGAACTGGGACCCCCAGGATCCCCGTCACCTGCCGTTCTTCAAGAAGGCGGAATCGCTGGGTATACCCTTGAATATCCACCAGGGAACGTCGTTCGTCCGTTTCGGCCCGTTGAAGTACGCGAACCCGATTCAGCTGGAGGATATCGCAATTGCGTGTCCGGATCTCCGCATCGTCATTTCCCACATGGGGCATCCGTGGGAAGATGAATGCGTGGTGCTCATTCGGAAGCATCCCAACCTCTACTCGAACGTATCCGCGCTCCACTACCGGCCGCGGCGGCACTACCAGGCCTTAATGTCGGCGATCGAATACGGTGTGGAGCACAAGCTGATATTCGGATCCGATTTTCCGTCGGCGACGGCGGCGCAGGTCATTGCCGGGCAGTGGAAGGTGAATGACGTGGTGAGGGGGACGAATTTTCCCACGGTCCCCGACGAGGTGATCCACAATATCATCTACGAGAACTGGAAACTTGCCCTTCCGGAATATATTGGACGATGAATCTGTGGAGCTGCTGTTCGGTCCTTGAAATAGATTGCCGGAATTCGGCCGACCGGGAGCAGCAAGAACAGCGATCCGCCGAAGGCAGTGAGCCGTAAGACGGCAGAGGGGAGAGGACCACACCCCGCACCACCACCGGGTGAGACGTAAGCCGGGAGAGGGTAGAGATCGCATGCCGTATAAGGTTTCTTCTCATGCCGCAGGCGAGTTGGAGGGACATATTGGCACGGGCTTCTTCTACCGTCTACCCTCTTCCGTCTCACCGCAACTGGAAAGAGGACAAGGCAACAGGGGTCGTTTGGGGGTGGGGAAGACGCCAACCTAACAATGAGAGGCCTTGATGAGCCGATTGTATTACAGCGAAGAGGGGCGGGTAATGCCGTCGCTGTGTGAGGAATTGACGACGTTTCGGCGCGCCCGCAAGACACTTGCGTTACCCGCCACGGACGCGCCGGGGATGGTCTATATCCTCGCCCGGCCCTATCCCGAGAACGAAGCCCCGCTTCGGGTGGCCGTGAACGGCAGGGAGGTCATCGCGTTCGAGCCCGATCGGCCCGGAGCGTATTCCTGGTATGAACTTCCGGTATCAGACTTAAGGGTCGGCGACAACACCTTCGAACTTTGGACCGACGGGACGGCGATGGATGGCTGGTCCCTCGCGATGGAAGCGGGGCGCGCCGAAACCGGCAGCGGGGTCAGCGACGACGGCGGCGAGACCTGGCGGAGCGAACGGATGGGCTATCTCAACGCGGTCCTGGGCGAATACGTCGTCCGCGTGCGGCTGTCCGAGGGAGAGGACCCGCCGCCTCCCGCCATGGTCTGGGAGGTCGCGGAGTCGCCCAGGCTGCTGTCGTTGAGGCGTTTGCTGCCGCCGGTCGCAAGAGACCAGGGACCGCTGATCAACCGGGTCCGTGCCTTATCGGCCTGGCTGGCGTCCAGCTGGGAGCATACCAACTCACTCAGGGCGGGTCAATACGCGCCGTGGGACGCGGAAACCCTGCTCGCGTGGGCGCCCCGGCAGGCCGGGCATAATGGAAAGCGCCCGGTGGCGATGTGCGTCCACTATGCAGCGGCTTTCGTGAGCTGCGCCCAGGCGGCGGGCATCCCGGCCCGGTGCGCGGTACTCACCGAGGCGGTCAATGGCTTCAACGGGCATTTCGTGGCCGAGGTCTGGTTCGATGAGTACGGCAAGTGGGCGGTGGTGGATCCGAACACCGATGCCCTCTTTATCAGGCACGGCGAACCCATGTCGATGGGCGAGGTGCAGGCCACGGGAGAAAACCTGATGACCCACATAGAATACGGGCCCGGCTCGGAGTACCAGCAGACGTTTCCACATATGGTTGAATTCGCCCGGGAGAACCTGGAGAAGGGGGTGTGTTTCGGGCACCGGAGCGTGTGGTTCCGGAGCGACCTGCTGGGGAGACCGGAGTTTTCGCCGCCCGCGCACGGTTCGCTGAGCTACTGCGAGACCGGCCTGGTCTGGGAGCAACGCGACCTGGCGGCGGGGTTCGGGATGTTTCCGTTCTTCGGCGACGAGGGGTACTTCGATGCCCCCCCGGCGGGATTGGGTGAAAGCTGAAGCGCCGACCCACGACGGTACTCGCGTCGGCGCAAAAACGAAATTATCGCTAAGAAAGGTGTCCCGTGATCAAAATCGGCACACGGATCGATCCGGGTTGGCTGGACCGGCCGCAGGATCTGAGGTTTCTGAAGCAGATCGGCGTGGATGTGGTGGACGTGACGCTGGATATCTTTCCGGGCTATAAGGAGTCCGGTCAACTCCGCCGCGAAAGCGTGCATGCAGTGGTGGAAGTCGTGGACGGTGCGGGCCTGAAGATCGAGAGGGCGAATTCCACGAACGCCTTTTCACGCGCGATTTTTATGGGTGAACCGGGAGCCGGAGAGGAACTGGATCGCCTTGTGGCCAACGTCGCGCTATGCGGGGAATACGGCTTTCCCGTCGTCGGGATACAATGTTTTCAGGCTGCCCAGTTCGGCGGGTTTCCTCGCGGCGTGTTCGAGTGGGTGGAGGGCCGCGGCGGCTATCGGCACCTGAAGGTCGACTTGCGCGACGCGCTGAACAGGCCGGCGCCCGACGGCGCCCCCACGCACGAGGAACTATGGGAACGTACGCTCGAAATCTTCCGCGCGACGGCGCCCGTCGCCGAAGCCGCGGGCACACGTGTCGCGATGCACGGGAACGACCCTCCCGTACCCAGCCTGTATGGCGTGCCGCAGGTCCTGTACGATTTCGCGGCATTCGACCGGCTGTTTTCGGAAGTGCCGTCGCCCGCAAACGGGATGACCTTCTGCGTGGGTACGCGGTATGAGTCGGGCGAAGACGTTTTCGAGGGAATCAGGCGATTCGGGGGACAGGGAAAGATCTTTCACGTGCATTTTCGAAACGTGCGAGGAACCATTCCCGCAACCGGAGGATATGAAGAGGTGATTCCGGACCAGGGAGACCTGAACATGTTTCAGGTGGTCCGGGCATTGCACGACGTCGGGTATGAAGGCGCTATCGACTACGATCACATCATGGAACTGGCGGGCGATGAGGACGGGCGGGCCTATATTGCGTTTTGCGTGGGACAGATGCACGGGTTCCTTCAAGCGCTGGAGACAGAGCGGCAGAATCGGCCGCGCGGGAGCGATTCAGCAGTCCGATGATAACAGCCGTCCGGCCCGTTGCGCACGTGCCTGAACACATCGCGGAGCGCCTTGAAGGCGAAGACAATGGAAATGGTGGTCGAACTCGCCCGGGCGTCCCGGGCGTCCCCGGAACACGTCGGTGGAAAGGCGCGGAATCTCGGTCGCCTGCTTGCGGGCGGCTTCCGCGTTCCGGACGGATTTTGCGTCACGGCGGATGCCTGTGTCCGGTTTCTGGAACACAATGGCATCGATCCGGCCGTTGCGACCGAGGAGGCGGTCGCCAGGGGTTCATTTCCCTCCGACGTGGAGCACGCCATCCGGTCCGCGTCCGAATCGCTCCTCGGTCCGGGAGCAAAACCCGTGGCCGTGCGTTCGTCCGGCGCCTCCGAGGACGGTAGCGCATTCGCGTTTGCGGGTCAGTTCGAGACCTATCTGAACCTGACGGATGTCGCGTCTGTACTCGAACACGTCCGCTTGTGCTGGGCGTCGGCGTGGAACCAGCGCTTGCGAACCTATGCCCCGGATCTGATTCCACGCATCGCGGTCGTAGTACAGGAAATGGTCGAGGCGGAGAAATCCGGTATCCTTTTTACACGTAACCCGGTCGCGTCAGGCGCGCCGGGCATTTTTGTGGAAGCCAACTGGGGGCTCGGCGAGACGGTGGTCGGGGGGGAGGTCTCGCCCGATTCCTACGTGCTGGACGGGAACACGGGCCGGGTTGCGGAGAAACAGATCGCGCACAAATTGTGGCGGCTCAGGCCGGGCGACCGCCGTGCCGAGCCCATGCCCGATGGGCTGCGGGACGCCGAAGCGCTTTCACCGGATGAGTTGCGTATCCTGTGGAGGCAGGGCAGGAAGATCGAGGCGTTCTACGATGGCCGGCCCCAGGACATCGAATGGGCGTTTTCCGGCGGTCGGCTTTTTCTCCTGCAGACACGGCCGATTACCACGACTGTGACCCGCCCGAGCGGCGTGTGGACGCGGGGGATCTGCGACGACCTCTGGTCCGAGGCCCTCTGTCCGATGGCCGCGTCCGTCATCGGGGGACGCCTGAGCGAGGCCTATACGTTTCAACGTCCCGCGCGGCGCCTGGGCCTGAGTGCGCTGATACGCGACGACGTCATGAAGGTGATCGACTGTTACATGTATGTGAATGCCGACGCCGTGGCGGATGCGCTCAAGCTGGTTCCGGAAAACCTGATGGCGGACGACGCCCTGGATATTCTGCCACGGCGTCTCCAGGAGGAGGTCAAGGGTTCGACGTGGACCTGGTGGCGCATGGTTCCGGCGCTCCTGCGGCTGCCGGGCCTGCTGATCACCGAGCCCTACGGTCTGATTCACAGCAATCACCGGAGGGTCAGGCAGGCATTTCTCCCGGTATTCAACCGGCGGATTCTTGCTATAGAGCGACAGATTTGCTCGGCGAGGGGCCCGGACGTGCTTCTTGCGGCCGCAGACAGGCTGACGGAATTGGCAATGCATCAGCAACGGGATGTCAATCAGTGGAGTTACACATTTGCGATGAACTGCGTCTGGGGCCTGCGAACGATGGTGGTCCGCTGGTCGGACCTCGATATGGCTACACTGAAGGATCTGCTTCTGGTACCCGAAAGAAACAGGACTTCGGAGGCCAACGCCGCACTGGGGAAATTGACTGAGGAGGTCCGAAGCGACGCCGGGCTGCGTCGGATGCTGGAAGCCGGTACGGACGCGGCGTTCCTGAAACATCTGCGTGAGGGCGAAGGCGGCTTTGCGTCCAGCTTCAACTCATTTATCGATGCGTACGGAATTCGTGCTGCAAACCGGGATTTCACGTTCGCACGCTGGCGGGAACGCCCGGAGATCGTTGTGCAGATGCTGCGCCAGAACCTCTGTGCGGGAGCCTTACGTATACAGAGAGAGCCGCGTGAAACGATGCGGAGGGCGGAAGCGAAGGTGTGCGGGCGCCTGTCAGAAATGGCCTGGGGAAGGGCGCGCGTCGTGTTGTTTCGGTTTGTGTTGAGATATGCGAGGATCTATCTAGGACTTCGTGAGGAGCTGCGATTTCACCTGGACAGACTCTTTGCCGGGTACAGGGCTGTTTTTCTGGGGCTCGGGGATCATCTTGTATCCCGGGGATTGCTTCGGCGGAAAGATGACGTGTTTTTTCTGACCTGCGACGAGGTCGAGAACGCGTTCCGGGGCGGCCCGGTCGCATCCGAAGATGAGATTCACCGGCGGATCGCGGATTTCGAACGCGCGCGCGTTCGCCAGCCGTTCTATTTCTGGATCGAAGGGCGTGGCGAGAATCCGGTCCCGGACGAAAACCAGGATGCGCAACGGTTGCAGGGCGTCGGAACCAGTTCGGGCACGGCGAGCGGAACCGCACGGATCATTCGCGGGCCCGAGGAGTTCGGAACGCTGGCGCAGGGGGAGGTTCTGGTCGCGCTGGGTACCGACCCGGGTTGGACCCCGCTCTTCCGGCGCGTGAGCGCGGTGGTCACTGAAATCGGCGGGGTACTGAACCACAGTTCGGTCATCGCGCGGGAGTACCAGGTCCCCGCGGTGGTGGGGGTGTCGGGAGCGACGCGGCGCATTCGGACCGGAGACAGGGTTACCGTGGACGGGAGCCGCGGCGTTGTCGAAATCCACGGCGACGGAAGCGATTCCCCGGAATGGTCGGATCCGGCAGATCAGGCCGGATAAGGCCCGCGGCTTCGGCCAATTCCCGTGTACTACCACATAATTCGCTTTTTTTGAACTAGTTAGGAGATTATTGCCGAAGCGCTCTGTCGAACTCCGGATTTGCGCGTCAGCGAATCGGTTGCTAAAAGACCCTTCTTGTTGTAAATTTATAATTCTGCATCCGAACCGTGACTCACCTTTTTTCGTTTCGGCAAAGTGCCAATGACGTCGATTTCGGAGAATCTGAAACGGGTCCGGGAACGCATCTCCCGGGCCGCGGAGCGAGTAGGGCGGCAGGCGCATGATATAACCCTTGTCGCGGTATCCAAGACAAAGCCCGCGGAAGCCATTGCGGAAGCGGCGGAGGCTGGGGTTCGGGTGGTTGGCGAAAACCGCGTGCAGGAGGCCGAGAGGAAGGTCGGCGACGTCACGGATGCCGTGGCGTGGCATCTCGTGGGACATCTGCAGAGGAACAAGGTAAAGAGCGCGCTACGCCTGTTCGAGATGATCCACTCCGTGGACAGTCTGCGGCTGGCAAAGGAGATCGGAAAGCGCGCGGTGCAGGCCGGGATTTCCGCACGGACGCTCGTACAGGTGAATACATCGGGGGCCGACTCGCAGTTCGGAGCCGAGCCTGACGCAACAGTCGATCTTGTGGGGCGGATTTCGGAGCTGGAAGGTGTGGGTGTGGAGGGGTTGATGACGATCGGCCTGTTCCTGCCGGATCCGGAGGCGGTTCGACCATGTTTCGTTCAATTGCGGGAACTGGGTGAAGAGATTGCAGCGGCGCGTATTGCGGGCGTGTCGATGGCACACCTGTCCATGGGTATGACGGGGGATTTCGAGGTCGCAATCGAGGAAGGCGCCACGATGGTGCGCGTCGGCTCGGCGATCTTCGGTGCGAGGCAGTAACGGAAGCGCGAAGTCCTTCCGGATGTCGTGCGGTGCGATGTACCGCCGGAGAGGCGCCTGACGGTCGGACGTTGCAGGGCTTCGAAAAAAGGGTCGCAATGTTATACGTCTTGTTGCAGGTCATTGACTTCCTGCGTACAGCCGTCGATTTTGTGGCATTTGCGGTGGTTGTCGCTGTCGTAGTCCTGATGGTCCTGCGCTGGATACTGTTTAAAACGCAGCCTTTCGGACGGCTGTCTCAGGTTGTTCGGGAGTGGACCGATCCCATGATCTGGCCGGTTGCTCAAAGCCTGCCGGCGTCCAACAGTCTCAGTATTGCGCCGTTATTTGTGGTTCTGGCTACGTTGTTGGCGGCTTTTTTCCTGAAGTGGGTCAGCAACGATGTGCTGCTGGCGCTGGAAGGGGTGTTGCGGGCACTGTTGAACTTGGCCTTTCTTCAAGTCATAGGCTGGCTTTTTTACGGCGCGATTTCGGTCTTCCTGGTGTTGATACTCGCTCGTATCATCGTTTCCTGGATGCCCTTTCTGCGAAACGGACGGCTGATCTGGACGCTGTATGCGCTCACCGAGCCCGTCATGGCGCCTTTCCGGCGCATGATTCCGCCGCTTGGGATGTTCGATCTGTCGCCGATTCTACTGATCCTGCTGTTGAATTTCGCAAAAGGGGCGGTTCTCGCGGTCTTCGGACTGGGCACGTCGTAGTGCTGGAAGTCGGGTATGTGATCGTGTAGATCGTCCGGGCCTCCCTCCCTGCCCGGTTCTGAATCCTCAATCGCGTCTTCCCTCTCCCCTCGGGGCGGAATCCCCTGCCGCCCGCTCGAGTTTACCGGCGCCGCCGGCGCCGGGGACGGCTATGGAGGTGGTTCCCGTGAAGCTGACTTCGCTGGATATCCGGAAGCAGGAGTTTAAACGGGTCTTTCGAGGTCTCGACCCGGATGAAGTAACGGCCTTTCTGGATTCGGTCGCGGATTCGTTTGAGGCACTGAACCGCGAGCGCTTGCAGGCACTGGAGCGCAAGGCCGGTTTGCAGGAGCAGGTGGAGCGGTACGCGCAGATGGAGACGACGTTGCAGGAAATGCTGAAGACGGCGCAACTGACCGCGGATGACGTGCGGGAGAATGCCCGGACAGAGGGCAGGCTGATCGTGAACGAGGCCGAAGCGCTGGCGAATCGCGCCGTGGATAAGGCGCGTACACAGGTGCGGCAGATGCGGAACGAGCTGGTGAATCTCAAGACCAGGCGGGACATGTTCGTAGCGAGGTTTCAGTCTCTGTTACAGGCGCACTCCGAATTTCTGGCTCAGCTTTCAGACGATGAACTCGACGGCGTCGATGGAAACGACGGCGGCGCAGAAGCGTACGCGAAGGGTGGCAACGGCCAGATTACGAATGAAGAAAACGCGGATACGAAGGACTGATTTTCGCGGTGGGCCTGGCGCCGTCGCGCGTCGGGGTTTTCCAGCATGAGCGGAGCGGATCCATGACAGAGACGAAGACGTTGCGCCTGGGTGTGATCGGCGGCTCCGGGTTCTACCGGATGGATGGCGTCAGGGTGGTGCGGGAGCACGATGTGGATACGCCTTTCGGCCGCCCCTCGGATCTGCTTGTGGAAGCGGAAATCGACGGGCGCACGGTCGTCTTTCTTCCCCGGCATGGGCGTGGTCACACGCTGCTGCCGTCCGAGGTGAGATACCGCGCCAATATCCATGCACTGAAGCAGCTGGGCATCACAAACGTCCTTGCGGTGGGCGCCGTGGGAATCATGAAAGAACACATCAGGCCGGGAGACATGGTCGTTCCGGATCAGGTTTTCGATCGTACCAAGGGGAATCGGCAGTCCACGTTCTTCGGCGACGGGGTTGTCGGACACGTTTCCTTCGCAGATCCGTTTTGTGCGGAAATGCGCGCCCTGATTGCCCGGGCGGCGAAGACAAGAGGTGCTGCTGTCCACGAGGGCGGCACGTACGTCTGCATGGAAGGACCGCAGTTTTCCACCCGGGCGGAGTCGCACTTTTATCGCCGGGCCGCCGATGCCACTGTGATCGGGATGACAGCGCTTCCGGAGGCCAAACTGGCCCGTGAGGCGGAAATGTGTTACGCCGTGCTTTCGATGGGCACGGATTACGACTGCTGGCACGAACAGGAAGGCGATGTCGACATCGAGTCCGTACTGGCCATCCTGAAGGCCAATACACGGATGGCCAATGCGGTGGTGAAGGAGATTTCCGGGCTGCTGCCCGAATCTTCGGACTGCGAGTGTTTCCGCGCGGCGCGGGATGCGATTATTACGGCGCCCGGCGCCATTTCCGATGAGGCGAAGCACCGGCTGAGCGTCCTTTATGGACACTATCTGGACGGGACAGGATGATCGACGAACAATGGTACCGAAGACCCGACGGCGTGCCGGAAGCCGTTTCCGCGGGGGGTGTGGTCGTCAGGGTCGAGGACGGACAGGTGATGGTGGCGCTGATTCGCGAGCAGTCGTACGAGGAATATGCGCTCCCCAAGGGACACGTGGACAAGGGCGAGTCGATCGAGGAGGCGGCCCGGCGGGAAATCGAGGAGGAAGCGGGGTTTACGGAACTGGAGTTGATCCGGCCGATGGGCGTTCGGGCACGGATGAACTATCGTCGGACGGAATGGAAATCCACGCATTATTTCCTTTATCGGACCGAGCAGGTGGACGTCGTGCCCACCGACTTCGAGAACCACGAAGTCGTGGACTGGTTTCCGATCGACCGGCTGCCGGTGATGATGTGGCCGGAGCAGAAGGCCTTGTTGGGGGAGAACGAGCATGGGATCGTCGCGGCGGTGAATGGTCAGTCCGATCCATAAAACCGGCGACTCCCGGCAGAGTACTTCCGCCTGAACCGTTCTGCGTTACGGGGCGACAGGACCGGGGACGGACGCGGTCCCCGTATCGAATCGACGACGACGGGCAATGATCCGCAATTTCAGGCAAAACATTGACGACGAATAGCAATCATGTCGACGGTTAAAGAGACAGACAGGGTATTTGAAGACGTTTCCGGCGGGATGGATTTTCCTGGAATGGAGAAGGAGATCCTTCGGTTCTGGGAGGAAAACCGCACGTTTGCGAAGTCGGTGACAACCCGACCGGAATCCAATTCGTTCATCTTCAATGACGGTCCGCCATTCGCCAGCGGGCTTCCGCATTACGGGCATCTGCTGGCGTCGATTATCAAGGACGTCGTACCTCGGTACTGGACGATGCGCGGATACCGGGTGGACAGGCGTTTCGGCTGGGACTGTCACGGGCTGCCGGTGGAGAACGAGGCCGAGAGGCAACTGGGCCTGAAGTCCAGGAAAGACATCCTCGCATTCGGCGTGGATCGGTTCAACGAGTTCTGCCGTGAACAGGTGCTGCAGTACACGGCGGAGTGGAAGCAGGTCATCCAGAGGTGCGGGCGGTGGGTGGACTGGGACCACCAGTACCGGACGATGGATACGGACTTCATGGAGTCCGTATGGTGGGTGTTCAAGAGCTTGTGGGACAAGGACCTGGTGTATGAGGGATACTATTCGCTCGCATACTGCCCCAGGTGTGCCACGCCGCTCTCTAATTTCGAGGTGAATCTCGGAGGATACCGGGATACCCAGGATCCTTCCATCACGGTGCGATTCCGCGTTCGGGGACAGGAGAATACGTCGATTCTGGCCTGGACGACCACACCGTGGACGCTGCCTTCAAACATGGCGCTTGCCGTCGGTGACGACATCCCGTACGTACGCGTTCACATGGAAAATGGAGAACAGTTGATCCTTGCGGAACCGCGATTCGACTCCCTGTTCGGCAGACGCAACGGGGAGGTGGTGCGGGTGGAGAAGGAGCCGGTCGCGGCGCTGCTGGAAATGCGTTACGAGCCGCTGTTCCGCCATTTTTCGGATCTTGGGAACAAGGGCGCGTTTCGCGTGGTTGCGGCCGATTTCGTGTCCACCGACGACGGTACCGGGATCGTACACGTCGCTCCCGGTTTCGGTGAAGATGACTATCAACTGGGTGTTGAGAAGGGCATCCCGGTTGTGTGTCCGATTGACGAGGATTGCGCGTTTACAGATGCAATACCAGAATATAGAGGACAGTTCGTAAAGAATGTCGATCGCGAGATCGTGCGGCGGTTGCGAACGGATGGTCTCCTTTTTTCCGAGGGTACGCTGGTTCACAGTTACCCGTACTGCTGGCGGTGCGATTCTCCTCTGATTTACCGCGCAATCTCTACCTGGTTCGTGGCCATCGAACCCATCAAGGACAAGATGATCGCCTCGAATCAGCGAGTCCGGTGGGTGCCGGAACATATCAAGGACGGACGGTTCGGCCGCTGGCTGGAGGATGCGCGCGACTGGGCGATCAGCCGGAACCGTTATTGGGGCACGCCGCTGCCCGTATGGCGCAACGAGGACACGAAGGAGACGATCTGCGTCGGAAGCCGTGAAGAACTGGAGCGTTTGAGCGGGCAGAAGGTGGAGGACCTGCACAAGCATCTGATCGACCACATCGAGATCCCCAGCCCCACCGGAAGAGGCATGTTGAAGCGCGTTCCCGAGGTTCTGGATTGCTGGTTCGAGTCCGGTTCGATGCCCTATGCCCAGACACATTATCCGTTCGAGAACCGGTCGTTTTTCGAGGCCAATTTCCCGGCCGATTTCATTTCCGAAGGGCTGGATCAGACCCGGGGCTGGTTTTATACATTGACGGTCCTCGCCGCGGCGCTGTTTCAGGAGCCTGCGTTCAGGAATTGCATTGTTTCCGGTATGCTGCTTGCAGAGGACGGACGCAAGATGAGCAAGCGGTTGAAGAACTATCCGGAACCCACGGAAATGCTCGACGCGTACGGCGCTGACGCATTGAGGCTGTATCTGCTGAACTCGCCGGCGCTGAAGGCCGAAGAGTTGAGAATCAGCGAACGGGGAATACAGGAGAGTCTTCGTTCGGTCATCATTCCGCTTTGGAATGCGTACGGCGGAATCTTCGTCACCTATGCCAATATCGACGGCTGGACGCCTGCCAGTGCCGCCGGGGCGGCGCGCACGCACGAACTGGACCGCTGGATCCTCTCGGAATTGCAGACGCTGTTGCACGAAATGAATGCCGAGATGGCCGCATACCGGCTGTACAGGACCGTGCCGGTCATGGTTTCGTTTGTGGAGAAGCTGACGAACTGGTACATCCGCCGCAGCCGCCGCCGCTTCTGGAAGTCGGAAGACGACGGGGACAAGGCGGCAGTCTACGAGACGCTCTACGAGGTGCTGGTTACGCTGGTCAAGGCGATGGCGCCGGTGCTGCCGTTTGTGACCGAGAGTATCTATCAGAATCTGGTCAGAAGGGCGGACAGGGAGGCCCCCGAAAGCGTCCACCTGTGCGATATGCCGCAGGCCGACGAGGCGTTGCGGGACCCCGAACTCGAGGCGCAGATGCATCTGGCGATGCGCGCGGTCGCTCTGGGCCGGTCGCTTCGCAACCGTCACGATCTCAAAGTGCGTCAACCGTTGCGGCGGGTCTACCTGCTTCCGCCGGATACCGACGGACGCGAAGCGCTGACGTCAATGCAGGGTCTGATCGCCGAAGAGCTGAATATCAAAGAGGTCGTGTTCGTGGAGGATGAGACCGAGTTGAGCGAAATCTCATACAGACCCAACTTCAGGGCGCTGGGGCCGCGTTTCGGAAGACGCATGAACGAGGTGGCAGGTCGCATCGAGGAATTGGCCCCCGGGGATATCGAACGCCTGCGTACGGGGGAAACGCTCGCGGTTGCGGGAGGTGAAATCGCTCTTGAGGACCTGGAAGTCCAGCGGCGGGAGAAAGACGACGTGGTTGTGGCCGTCGAGAACAACCTGTGCGTAGGGCTGGACGTTCACCTCGACGATGAACTGATCGACGAGTGTACGGCGCGCGAATTCGTCAACCGGGTACAGAATATGCGCAAGGAGATGGGTTTGCAGGTTGTCGACCGCATTCACGTTGGCGTAACGGGAGAGGGCAGTCTGGAGCGTGCGGTTGACCGCTATCGTGCATACGTCAGCGGCGAGACGCTCGCACAGGATTTGCTTGTGGGTCAACTGCCGGTTTCCTGCCAGTTTACCAGGGAGTGGCAGGTGAACGGGCTGCGCGGCAAGATCGGCGTTTCACGCAATTGAAATTCTCTCAGGAATGATACGCTCCGGGCCTGACGGCCCGTCGAAGAAGCCCATCCGGGCTACGGCCGGTCCTTGCGGTCGGAATTCTGCGTTACGCTCCCTCGCCGAATCGCTGTACGGGACAGCATACCTCGCCTGCAGAGCGGCTTGTTCAACGGACTGCTAACGCACGCAAGAGGGCGGCGGCGTCCGGCTCGTGCGCGCGTTTTGAATAGACAGGCGGAGAGGACGATGAACGAGAAAGATCTGAAATACTTCCAGGAGATCCTGGAAAGAAAGCGGTTGTCCATCGTTCAGGATCTGGGGATGCTCGAGCAGCGATCCATGCATGCAACCTCCGAAGAGGCATCGGGCGGGCAGATTTACTCGGATCACATGCCGGAACTGGGCAGCGATTCGATCGAGCGGGAGAAGGCGTTCCTCTTCGCTTCCCGGGACGGCGCGTATCTGGCACAGTTGGAGGACGCGCTCGAGCGCATAAAGCGCGGGACGTTTGGAGCATGCAGGATCTGCGAAAAGCCGATCCCGAAAGCGCGTCTGGAAGCCGTTCCCACAACCAGGTTGTGCGTGCCCTGCAAAGAAGGCGAACAGCGGCGGGGTGTTCGCGCCAAATAATTCACTTGCTGCATTTCCGGGTGAACGGGCTCAATCGGTCCGTCGCCAGGGGAGGCCGTTGTGCGGAGCCTCTGGATATCGGGTGTCGTCCTCGTTCTGGACCAGGTGTCGAAGCGGATGGTGATGGAATCGATGGTCCTCGGAGACTCGATTCCCGTACTGGGCTCATTCTTCAGGTTGACCTATATACAGAACCCCGGCGCCGTGTTCGGATTGAGGCTGGGGGGAAATGTCGCACACCTCGTGTTCGCCGGGGCGGCATTGATTATCGTGGCGGTGATGTGGCTCCGTCTGCCGCCCGGCCAGCGGGTGGCTTCGGCAGGTCTGGCGCTTGTGCTGGGCGGGGCTGTCGGCAACGTCATCGACCGGATCCGATTCGGCGCTGTGGTCGATTTTCTGGATTTCGGACTCGGGTCCGTTCGGTGGTGGGTGTTCAACGTCGCCGACGCTTCCGTCACGTTTGGCGCCGGGCTGTTGATACTGGGTTGTGGCTTACTCAAGGGCGGAAAGGATGAGGCAGTTTGAAGTCACCGTCCTTCCGGAACACGCGGGCTGTCGACTCGACCGGATGCTGGCGGCCGTCTGCGAACCGCTCTCCCGGTCCAGAATCCAGGCGTTGATCGCCTCCGGGGAAGTACTTGCAAGGGGCGAACGGGTTCGATCCAGCTACAGGGTTTCGGACGGCGAAGAGATCGTGGTTCGTCTGCCGGACCCCGAACCCGCCGGACTCGATCCAGAGGACATTCCTCTGGACGTTTTTTTTGAAGACGGGCATCTTCTTGTCGTGAACAAGCCGGCGGGCCTGGTTGTACACCCCACGGGCCGGATGCGATCGGGCACGCTGGTAAACGGTCTCCTTGCCCATTGCGACGGTCTCTCCGGGATCAACGGCGTACTTCGTCCGGGAATTGTACACCGGCTGGACAGAGAGACATCGGGCCTGCTCATGGTGGCCAAGGACGACGCGGCTCATCGGGGGCTTGCGGCGCAACTGGAGGCGCGCACGGCGATGAGGCGTTATACCGGCTTCGCATGGGGTCAGCCACAGTCGCAACACGGTCGCATCGAGGCGGCCATCGGCCGGAGTCCTGGAGACCGCCGGCGCATGGCCGTCGTGGACACCGGAGGGCGTTTTGCCGCCACCCGGTACGAGGTAAAAGCATTCAATGGATTCGCGTCGACGCTGGAATTGAGCCTGGAGACAGGGCGAACCCATCAGATTCGCGTCCATCTCGCCCACATCGGCCATCCGATTCTTGGTGATTCCACCTACGGAGGGGGTGCGAAACGAATTCGAGGCATCTCGCCGACCCTCCGGATTGCGGCCGGGGCGGCCCTGAATCTGGCGAACCGGCAGATGTTGCACGCCGGATCCCTCGGATTCGTGCATCCGGTCACGGGCAAAGCGCTCGAGTTCCACGCGGAACCGCCTGAGGACATGCGCCGTGTCCGGGAACTGCTCTCATCCGGTTGCTGCTGACGGAAAAGCGCAGTCTGGTGGCTGAAACAAAAAAAGAGCGTCAACCGGATCGGGTTGGCGCTCTTCCCTTTGACAGATGGTAAATGACGGTCTACAATGTCCCCACGGGGATGCCGTACGCCTCTTCAACCTGCTGGGTGCCCACCATTTCGATGGCTTCCCACGGGCAGATATGTACGCACTGGATGCATCCGATACAGTCTTCCAGCCGGACTTCGCAGAACGTGCCGATGCCGTCCAGGCCGGCGTCGGCCACGTCAACTTCCTCGATACAGTCCGTTGGACAAACTTCGATGCAGGCGTTGCAGCCTGTGCAATAGTCCGGGTTGATAATGGCGATATGCCGCGGCCGCTTCTTCTTGGCCGTCATGCCGGAGCGGGATTCAAGCCAGAGGTGTTCGTGATAGTCGACGCGTTCTTTCCTGGAGACTCGCTCCGGACGGTAGACTTCTGACTTCGGGGCGAATTCCAGCGTGCCCTCCGCGTGCGCGTGGCTGAGGCGGTACCGGTCCGCGGTAATGAGCTGGTCGGGGTCGTCATCGTAAACGAAGCTGACCAGGTCGTAGCGGATACCCACGGTCCGTCCGGCACGCCCGTTCAGTTTGAAATGCATGCCGGGCCTGAATTCGAGAATGGCAAGGCCGGCAGGTTCGCTTTCGACTTCCGCGACGGCGGTCGCGGCTTCCGGTGCGGCTTTGGCTGCGTCGGACGCGGCTTCCGCGGCGTCGCCGGCGCCCTCTTTGGCTTTCCGCACGGCGTCGGCTTTGGCCCTGGCGCGAGCCACCCGGTCGGAGATGTTGTCAAACTGGGTAAGGTCTACGTTCACTGAGTCGTAATCTCCGGTTAGAATGTGCCTGCCTGCGTGAGTCATGCCATCCAAGGCTAAAATAAGGTCTTTCACCAGGGTTGTCAAGGGTGAATCGGCGGTTGAATGGTCAGGAATTCGCGGGTCATGACACCGATCTTGACAGCGTGTGTGGCCTCTGGTTATATTGGACCCTGTGTACTTGCGCGTCGGCTCTGACAGCCCGTTGAAAAAGTCCATCCGGGCTGCGGCCGGCCCTTGCGGTCGAAATACGGCGTTGCGCGCCCTCGCCGAATCGCAGGATGGGACTCGGTTGCGCGCCTTGTCTTCGGCCACAATGGCAAGTGTTCCGACCCGGAAATAGATTGCCGAAATTCGACCGCCGAGTCACCCGGCTGGCAAGGCGCCTGAGCAAGGAGACCTGTCCGTGGTCGCCGAGCGAAGGCAACGCCACCAGACGGGATGAATCGGCGGATGAATGGTGACATATTTCCGGGACGGGACACCGTGCCTCGCCTGCAGAGCGACTTTATCAACGGACTGTTAAGGTGTTTTTTGGACAGGGGTTGTCGTATGGACCAGCAGACTCCCGAAGAGGAACTCAGAAAAATCGCCGAAGACGCCACCGCTCCGGTTTCGGACGCGGACGTCTCCAGGGCGAGACTGGTCTCGCAGTTCGTCATTTTTCCCGTGGCGATCATTCTGGTCGGGCTTGCAATATACCTGGGACTGGGGCTGTTGACGGTCGAGCGAAAGACGGCGGAAGACTATCTCAATACAATTCGGGTGGGCGGAATCAACAGCCGGTGGCAGGCCGCGTACGAACTGGCCACCGTCCTGGACCAGGAGCAGCGCGAAGGTCGGATCGGCCGCAGGTTTGTCGGAAAGTTGATCCGGGTGTTCGAGGCTTCCCGGTCGGACGACCCCCGAGTCAGGCGTTTTCTGGCCGCGGCCATGGGAAGGGTACAGGATTCCGAACTCGTCGGCGTTCTGATCGCCGCATTGGAAGACCCTGACGACGAAACCCGGATCAACGCGATGTTTTCGCTGAGGGCGCAGGGAGACCCGGTCGCCGTGCCGCACCTGATCAGAATCGCATCGAACGACGACGCGGGATTGCGCAAGGCCGCGGTATACGCTCTGGGGGGATTGGACGACCCTCTCGTTCCGCCGGCGCTGGAACAGGCGCTTCACGACCGCGCGCCCGACGTTCGCTGGAATGCCGCCCTGCAGTTGGCCGTCGCGGGAAATAATGCGGGCCTGGAGGTGCTGGAGGAGATGTTGAGCCCGGGATACCTGGAAGGGTTCGATCGGATAAGTGGCGAGGGCCGTCGCAATATCCTTGTCGAGGCGATCAGGGCCGTGGGCATGCTCAACGCCAGGTCCCTGACCCCCGCGCTGCAGCGCCTGCGCGAACAGGATTCGGACCTGCGTGTCCGGCAGGCCGCCATAGAAATTCTGAATGTATGGGGGAAGAAATGAACAGCGCGAACAGACGGTATTGCAGCGGGGGATCCGGCCCTTTATGAGTGCCTGTCGGGTCCCTTTTTCTACGTCCCCGGGAGGTCCGTATCTACGGAAAATCCCGCTTGACAATTCGGGATGATTTCGATATATTTGGCCGGTGTATTTTGCGCTGTAAGTGATTCAATTTCCAGTATTTCCCTGTCTTATATCACGTATAACCAAGCCCTGAAGTGTTTCCGCTCGAAAACCGCTCGGCAGGTTTCCGGGGGATAACATGTCGGAAGACAAAATCGATCTGTCGGAATTCGACGAAATTCCGGATCGGGTGGCCAGGGCCAAGGCGAAAGCGGAAGCGATTCGCAAGGCCCGGGAGGCCGCCGCGGGCGATGAGTCCGTGGCAGAGCCGGCGGAGGGAGCGTCCGCGCAGGCCGCCGACGATTCCGGTGGCGATACCGAAGCCGCCGAGGTGGATCTTTCGTCGCTTGACGATATCCAGGATCGCGTTGCCCGCGCGAAGGCCAAGGCGGAGTTGATACGCAAGGCCCGTGGTGGCGGCAAGGCCGCGCCGGCAGGCGCGCCTGCCAAAAAAGCAGCGACCACCGCGGACAGGGCCGCGGCCGCCCGCGCGTTAACGCAGAAAACCGACGAGCCGGCTGCGGAACGCGTGATCGTGCAGACGTCGCCCGCCCCGCCCGCGATTCGCCCCGGGCCGGAGAGAACACAGTCCGTGGCCGAAGGTGGCATGACCACCCGCCGCGGATTTTTTACGTGGCTGACCCTGGCGTGGGCGTCATTTGCGGTCGCTTCGACCGCGGGACTTCTGGGTTTCGCACGCTTCCTGTTCCCGAATGTGCTGTTCGAGCCGCCCCAGTCATTCAAGATCGGGTTCGCGGATGACTACGACCTGGGTGTGGATGAACGCTGGAAAGACAAGTTCAGCGTCTGGATTGTAAAAACCACGCAGGATATGTTCGCGCTCATTTCGGTTTGCACGCATCTGGGTTGTACGCCCAACTGGCTTGGAAACGAACAGAAATTCAAGTGTCCCTGTCACGGCAGCGGTTTTTATATGACGGGCATCAATTTCGAGGGTCCGGCCCCGCGTCCGCTGGAAAGGGCGCGCATCGTACTTGCCGAGGACGGCCAGGTACTGGTCGACAAAACACGGAAATTCCAGTATGAAAAAGGGCATTGGGACAACCCGGAGTCCTTTTTGCGTATCTGAACAAGCTGTCGAAAAGTCACCTCCGCGGTTTTCGCGGGGGTGCAGGTACACTTCTGAAGCCTCCTTTACGCGGTTTTCTTGTCAGTTTCAGCATAGCAGCCCGTTAAAAAAGTCCATCCGGGCTGCGGCCGGCCCTTGCGGTCGAAAAACTGCGTTGCGCTCCCTCGCCGAATCGCTCGATGGGACTCGGTTGCGCGCCTTGTCTTCGCCCACAATGGCTCGGCCTCGCCTGCAGAGCGACTTTATCAACGGACTGATAGCGGTATAATCGGGAGAACACGGTATGCCGAAATTTTCCGGCCTCCTGGACCGGACAAAACGCTCTCAAATATGGAAGTCCGTCTTCCGGCACGACGTACCGAGAGACGAACGCGGCCGGGCGCAGGTGGTGTTGACGAACGTATTCCTGCATCTGCATCCCGTTCGGACCCCGAAATCAGGAATCCGGGTGCGCTACACGTGGTGTATGGGTGGGCTCACCTTTTTTATTTTTCTGATCGAGACCATAACGGGCATTCTGCTCATGTTCTACTACCGGCCCACGCTCGAATACGCCTATACCGACATCATCGACCTGGGCGAGCAGGTGCCGTTGGGAATCATGCGGGAGATCCATCGCTGGGGCGCCCACGCGATGATCATTACGGTCTGGCTGCATATGTTGCGCGTGTTTATGACGGGATCATACAAGCCTCCCCGGGAATTCAACTGGGCGATCGGCGTCATTCTGTTGCTGCTGACGCTGCTCTTGAGTTTTACCGGGTATCTGTTGCCCTGGGACCAGCTTGCCATCTGGGCGATAACCGTAGGGGCGAATATGGCGCGGGCAACCCCGTTTCTCGGGCATGAAGGTCCGGGGGCGGCGTTCCTGATGCTTGGTGATATCAATCTGGTCCACGCCGGCGACGATGCCCGTTTCGCGTTGCTTGGGGGTCGGTTCGTCGGGGAAGGCGCGCTTCTGAGGTTCTATGTCCTGCATTGTCTCTTCATCCCGTTCGTTGCGGCTGTCCTTATGGCTGTCCACTTCTGGCGGGTCCGAAAAGACGGAGGGATTTCCGGCCCGATGTAGTAACGTCCCCGGTGTGGCAGAAACGGGGAATCTTCGAGGTAGACGATGGACGTTCTGAAAGGCTTCGTTAACTGGCTTCTCACGCCTGAATATTTCCTGCCGTTGTTTGCCGTGCTTTTTTTCCTGGCCTTGCGGACCCGCTGGGTCTGGACGGTCCGGTTCGGCCTCCCCGCCCTGATCATCTCCATTGTGTTTTTCCTTGTAAGTTTTCAGGACGAGAATTTCCGCATCATTGTGACAAAGGGAGACAATATACCCATTGTCATGCTGCTGTTTCTGGTGGGTTTCTTTGTCTGGTACAGTCTGAAACAGGGGTACGATAACGACGATCGCATCGCGAGGGGAGAAGGTCCGGTAGAGAAAGCCGAATTCAAGGAAAAGGTCCTCACCTGGCCGCATCTGGTCTACACGGAGCTGATCTGCCTGACCCTGGCTACTGTGTTCCTGGTTCTCTGGTCCGTGCTCATCAAGGCGCCCATCGAGGAGCCGGCCAACCCGGCGAAAACACCCAATCCTTCCAAGGCGCCCTGGTATTTCCTGGGGCTGCAGGAAATGCTGGTGTATTACGATCCATGGATCGCCGGGGTTGTCCTTCCCACACTTGTCATCGTGGGGCTCATGGCCATTCCGTATATCGACCGGAATCCCAAGGGGCTGGGCTATTACACGTTCAAGGAACGCCGGTTCGCCATTACGGTATTTCTATTCGGTTTTGTGGTGCTGTGGGTGCTGCTGATCATGATTGGCACGTTTCTGCGCGGCCCGAACTGGAACTTCTTCGGACCCTACGAATTCTGGGACGTGCACAAACTGGAAGCCCTTGTCAACGTCAATATGTCGGAGTACATCTACGTCCAGTGGCTTGGAACGGGTTTGCCATCGTTCTGGTTGACGCGCGAGATATGGGGTTTTCTGGTGGTCATCCTGTATTTTCTGGTGCCGCCGCCCTTACTTGCGCAGACCGTGTTCAAGGAATTCTACAAGACGATGGGATTCGCACGCTACAGCGTGATGATATTCTTCTTCCTCTGTATGGTTGCCCTCCCCATCAAGATGCTGCTTCGCTGGCTGTTCAACCTGAAGTACATTGTCGCCATACCGGAGTATTTCTTCAATATCTGAGGGTTCTCGTTTGGTTTCCGGCGCCGCCGCAACATTCCGTGGTATATCTGATTGGGCTGGTGGCGGCACTCAGGGTGTACGCCACCGCCCCGGAGCCGTTCGATGAATGAGCCGAAACGCTTCATCGATTTTGTCTACAATGTAGACAAAATGAACATGATTTTCGCCCTGTCCAGCGTGGTGCTGGTTCTGTCCGTAATCTGGATGGTCTGGGATGACTACGACCGCGAATGGAAGGGTTTTCAGAAGGAAGCGATGGCGCTGGAGGCGTTCAAGACCGAAGCCGAAATCGAGCTGGCAAAGCAGAACGTCGATCAGGGCGCGCTGAAGGCGATTGAGGATGAACTCGCGGGAATAGAGGCCTCGATTCGGGCACACCAGGAACGTGTGGGCGCGGCGACGACCGAATTGAAGCGCCTCACTCAGGCGGAGTGGTACAGCGCCGATCAGAGGCTTAAGTTTGAAAAAGCGATGTACGATGTGGCGAAGTTTGAGTATGAAGACGCTGCCAAAGCCGGGCATGACGAAACGGCGGCAGAGAAAAAGGCCGAGATGAAAGCCATGGAAGCCCGGATGTACGAGTTCCGGCTGACCAGGGAGGCCGTGGAGGAAAAGCAGAAGGCGCAGCAGAAGATCATCGACGAAGTGGCCGGGCAGCGACAGGCCCTGGAGTCCCGTCGTCGCGCGCTACACAAGGATGAAGATAACCTGAGGCGAAAGCTGACGGGTCTCGTTCCCAGTTTCCCAAACGTGTTCCGAAACCTGCCGATGGTCGATTTTATCGATCCTTCCATCAAGGTCAGGCAGGTCGTTCTGGCCGACCTGAGAAACGAGCTCAACTTTACCCGGGTTCCCCGGGTGGACCGCTGTACAACCTGCCACGTGAACATCGATCGACCGGGTTACGAGCTCGATCCGGAAACCGGCTGGTTCAAGGATGAGACGCTGAAAACCTACATGGAAACGGTCTACGCGGAAGACGACGTCCGGCTTGGGCGCACCAGGACGTTCGCCACACATCCGAGACTGGACCTCTTCCTGAGCAGCGGCTCTCCCCATCCCCTCTCCGAGTCCGGATGCACCACCTGTCACCTCGGAAGGGATCGGGGCGTGACGTTCAAGAATACGGCCCATACCCCGAGCGACGACGTCGAGGCTGCCCGCTGGAAGAAGCTGTACGGCTGGAAGAAGATGAAGTATTGGGACCACCCCATGCTGCCCGGCCGCTACGTGGAAGCTTCGTGCGCCCAGTGCCACGCGGGCGTTGTGGACGTCCCTGAAGCGGACCGGCTGAATCGCGGCCTCCATCTCGTTCGTACGCTGGGGTGTGCCGGCTGCCACAAAATCGCGAAACATACCCTGCAGGATCAGCGGAAGGTCGGGCCGGACCTGCGAAAGGCGGCAGGCAAGCTGGATCGAAACTGGGCCATCAAGTGGGTCCGGGATCCCAAGGGGTTCCGGCCAACCACCAAGATGCCCAAGATCTTCGATCTGGCCAACGTGAGCGGGCCGGAGGATATCGCGCGCAATACGGCCGCGGTCAATGCCGTTGTGTCGTATATCTTCGAGAAGTCCGAGCGGCCCGAATACCCGTCGCCGCCGGTACAAGGCGATGCCGGGCGGGGCGAGCGACTCGTCGAAATGGTGGGTTGCAAGGCCTGCCACGTGGTGGGCGCAGACGACCGTCTGGGCCAGGAATATGGACTCCGGAATTTCGGGCCGAACCTGAACGACGTGGGCAGCAAGCTGTCCGAGGGCTGGCTTTACGCGTGGTTGAAGGATCCCACGGCCTATTTCCCGGACACGCGCATGCCGAATCTGAGGTTGACCGACCGTGAGGCGGCAGACATATCGGCGTATCTGCTGACGCTTCGGAATACGGAGTTTGAAGCCCGGCAGGTGGCCGCGGTGGACGCGCAGGTGCGCGACGACCTGGTCCTGAATTATCTGCGAAGCCGGTTGCCCGTGAAGACCGCGAAGCTGCAACTGGCTGAGATGTCGAGTCACGAGCGGGACATCTGGCTGGGTGAAAAGATCATCTCCCGGCAAGGCTGCTTCGGATGCCATCTCATTCCCGGATTCGAAGATACCCAGCCCATCGGCACGGAGTTGACCGAGCAAGGCAGCAAGGACGTGGACAAGCTGGATTTCGGTCTGCTGGCCAGGAAACCTGGCGCCTACAACACCGATCCGGACGCCATTCCCTACACGCGTCACGACTGGCTCTTCAAGAAGCTCAAACAGCCCCGTGTCTTCGACAAGGGCAAAGTAAGGCAGTTCGACGACAAGCTGCGTATGCCGCAGTTCGGCCTGAGCGATGCAGACGCGCACGCGTTGACGACAGCGCTGTTGAGCCTGAACCGGAGCCAGGTGGGCACCGATGCGGTCAAACGCCTGGAGCCCGACGAAGTCGACATCGAGAAGGGACGCTGGCTGGTATACGACAGGAATTGCAAAGGGTGCCACGTTGTGGAGAACCAGGGCGGGGCGATCCGGGATCCTCTCGTGAAGGCTTACGGTGCCGAGGAAGTCTCCGCGTCCGACGCCGAGGGCTACGTGCCGCCGTCCCTGAACGGCGAAGGCAGGAAAGTCCAGCCGGACTGGTTCTTCGCTTTCCTGAAGAATGTGGAGCCAATCCGGCCCTGGCTCGAGACGCGGATGCCCACGTTCGGCTTCGAAGACCAGCACGCCATCGACCTGGTCACCTATTTTTCCCGACTGGACAAGGAACAGTTTCCGTACGCGACTTTTGTACATAAACGGTTGAATTCAAAAGAGATGATCGGTGCAAGAAAACTGTTCAGTCAGGACATCTACAACTGTTTCACCTGCCACCAGCAGGGCGATATCAAGCCCACGGGCGACCCGGCAAGCTGGGCGCCCGACCTGAAGCTGGGTAGGGAGCGGTTGAAACAGGCGTGGATCAGGGACTGGCTGTGGGATCCGCAGAAGCTTCAGCCGGGCACCAAGATGCCCACGTTCTTCGGCGAAGAAATGACGTACCTTCCCGAGGAAATGGCCGCCTATCTGAAGCTGCCCGAGGGGGTCAAGCCGGAGGACGGTTTTCTCGTTCTGCCGACTGACGTGGTCATCGAGGCGCTTACGGATTACATCATCCACGGCCTCCATCAGGATTCCCGGCTCACCAGACGATAGTTGGAACTCAGGCCGTCTTTACGATTGGAAATAATAGAGGAACGTCAGCCGGCGCCTGGCAACAGGGATCCGGCAGGCAAACTGCAACCACAAGAAGCTGTTTTAATATGACCGCTGGGAATTTTAAGACAGCTTCTAATGAAGAAGAGAGGGGATGTAGAAGATGAAACGACACGGTTTTGTCGCAACGCTCGTAGCGCTGAGTTTCGCCTGTTTCGCGTCCGGCGACGCGGTGGCGGGCGCGACGGTTTCCGGAACCATCAAACTGGAACTGCCCGGCGGCAAGAAACCTGGCCGCAAGAAAATCCAGATGGCGGCCGATCCGGTCTGCGCCGGGAAGCACCCAGACGCACCAGCGCGGAGCGAAGTCGTGGTGGCGGAAGACGACGGTGGCCTGCACAACGTGTTCGTTTACGTCAAGAAGGGTCTGGAGGGCAGAAAGTTCGACACGCCTTCCGAACCTGCCGTTCTGGACCAGCAGGGCTGTATTTATGTGCCCCACGTTATGGGCGTCAGGGCCGGGCAACCGATCACGGTGCTGAACAGCGACGGGACCCTCCACAATATCCACCCGAAGCCGCAGAACTCGGCTGAAATCAACAAAGCGATGCCGAAGTTCATGAAGAAGACCAGCATTTCGTTCGCAAATGCGGAGGTGATGGTACCGGTCAAGTGCGATGTGCATCCCTGGATGCAGTCCTATATCGGCGTGATGGATCACCCGTTCTTCGCCGTCAGCGGCGAGGGTGGCAAATTCGAGATCGCGGGGCTGCCGGCGGGAACATACACGATCGAGGCGTGGCACGAAAGCGAGCGGCTGGGCACGATGACGCAGGAAGTTACAGTCGCCGACGGCGAGTCCAAATCCGTGGACTTCATGTTCAAGATCAAGCCGAGAAAGAAGAAGTAGGCGCAATCCTACGGATTGACAGTGCCGGGTGGAATGTCGGGTCCACCCGGTGAATATTGCAGTCCGTTAAAAAAGCTGCTCCGCAGGCCTGCCGGTGAAGCCTTGTCAGGCAGCCCGAGTGGTTTTTTAAAGGACTGATACGGGAGGGGTCCCGAATGCAAGAAAAGGTGTACGGTTACTGGCTGCCAATTGACATCTCAACCCACGGCGCAACCGTGGATTGGCTGATCAATTGGCTGCATGTGTTTATGATTGCCCTGTTTCTGGGTTGGGGCGTCTTCTTCGTCTACTGCCTTGTCCGCTACCGGAGAAGGGCAAACCCTGACGCGAACTACGATCCCGTCAAGGGAAAAACCGCCAAATACGTGGAGTACGGCGTGATCGTCGTCGAGGCCGTACTGCTTGTGGGACTGTCCATGCCGCTCTGGGCCGACTTCAAACACGCGTTTCCCGACGAATCCGACGCGCTTGTGGTGCGGGTGGTACCCGAGCAGTTTGCCTGGAATATTCATTACTCCGGGAAAGACGGAAAATTCGGACGGACGGCACCCGAATTCGTCAGTGCTGACAATCTGCTGGGCCTGGATCCCGACGATCCTGACGGCAGCGACGATTTCAATGCCATCAACAATCTGCACATTGTGAAGGACAGACCCGTCATTGCGCACATTTCGTCGAAGGATGTCATTCACAGTTTCAAAATCCCCGTGATGCGCCTGACGCAGGATGCGATTCCGGGCCAGGACATCAGGATCTGGTTCGAGGCGACCAGAACCGGAACATTCGACATCGCCTGCGCCCAGCTATGCGGACTGGGGCACTACCGCATGCGCGGGCAGTTGACGGTTGAGTCGGAGGAGACGTTTCAGGCCTGGTTCGACGAGCAGTCCGGCGCCGCGGACGAAGAAGACGATTTTTCCTTCTAAGGAGCCTTGTTTATGGCTGAGCAAGCGCACGGTGATCATGGACACCACGAATTGAGCTACTGGCGCAAGTACGTTTTTTCCATCGACCACAAGGTCATCGGCATTCAGTACGCGGTCACCGCCCTGTTTTTTCTGTTTTTCGGCTTCTGCCTGATGATGATGATGCGTTGGCAACTGGCCTATCCCGGACAGCCGATGCCCTGGATCGGGAAGTTGTTCGGCGCGATAAATATGCCGGAAGGGATCATGGTGCCCGAGTTTTACAATCAGTTGGGTGCGATGCACGGCACAATCATGGTCTTTCTGGGTGTTGTTCCGCTGGCCGTGGGCGGATTCGGGAATTACGTGCTGCCTCTCCAGATCGGTGCGCCTGATATGGCGTTTCCCAAGCTCAACATGGCCAGTTACTGGGTGTTCTTCGTGGGCGGCGTCATTATGCTGGCCAGCTTTTTCGTTCCGGAAGGCGCGGCACAGTCCGGCTGGACCTCCTATCCACCGCTGGCCGTCATCGCACCGACGGGGCAGACCTGGTGGCTATGGGGCATGGTGGCCCTGATCACGTCGTCGTTACTGGGTTCGGTGAACTTCATCGTGACGACCGTGCAGATGAGGGCCGAGGGCCTGACCTTTTTCCGCCTGCCATTTTTCGTGTGGGCGCAGTTTGTGACGGCGTTTCTGCTGCTGCTGGCGTTCCCGCCGCTAGAAGCCGCTGGGGTCCTGCAACTCATGGACAGGATCGCGGGTACCAGCTTTTTTATGCCGAGCGGCCTGGTGGTCACAGGACAGCCGCTAGAGGTGAGCGGCGGCGGAAGCCCGCTGTTGTGGCAGCACCTGTTCTGGTTTCTCGCGCACCCCGAAGTCTACGTGCTGATTCTTCCGGCGATGGGCATCGTAGGCGAGATCGTGGCCAACAACACGCGCCGGCCGCTGTGGGGATATCGCACGCTGGTCTACTCGATTGTCTTTCTGGGTTTCATGTCGTTTATCGTGTGGGCGCATCACATGTTCATGACCGGGATGGGGACGACAATCAGTACATTCTTCCAGGCCACAACCATGATTATCTCCATTCCGTCGGTAATCATCCTGACCGCATTCGCGCTGAGCCTCCATGGCGGGTCCATCCGGTTTACGGTTCCCATGCTGTTCTGCCTGGCGTTTATCCCCATGTTCGCCATCGGGGGGTTGACCGGGCTGCCGCTGGGCCTCACGGCCTCGGACCTGCATCTGCACGACACGTATTACGTGATCGGCCACTTCCACTACGTGGTGGCGCCGGGAACGATTTTCGCGCTGTTTGCAGGTGTCTATTACTGGTTCCCCAAGGTGACGGGCCGCATGATGAACGAGGCCCTGGGTAAGCTGCATTTCTGGTCGAGTCTGGTCTTCATGAACGGTATCTTCATGCCGATGTTGTTCGTTGGGATGGCCGGAGTTTCCAGGCGTCTCTACGACCAGACCCAATATGCCTACGGGGCTCAGGTACAGGGCCTGACGGCCATGAGTTCCTGGTCTGCCTGGCTGCTGGGGCTGGCTCAGATATTCTTCATCGTCAACTTCTTTATGAGTATCAGGAAGGGCAAGAAGGTGGAGTCGGACAATCCATGGCAGGCCACCACGCTCGAGTGGGCGACGCCGACGCCCCCGCCGCACGGAAATTTCGCCGTCGCGCCCAAGGTCTACCGGGGGCCTTACGAATACAGCGTGCCCGGTGCCTCGAGCGACTTTACGCCTCAATACGCGTCTGAAAACGGGCAGGTGGCCCAACCCGAACCCGAACCGGCGCCAACGCCGGCGGACGACGATTAGGCCCGCCGCTTGGGGGCACGTTGGAACCCCGGCATCCGTCCGAGAAAACGAACCTCAATGAACAAGAACAGCAACGCGGCAACGCGACGAAGACTGCCAAAACGGGGCGTAGAGGTCGTCCAGAAAGACATTTATACCGTTCACGTTTAGTGACCTGGTGTATCCTGGTAATCCGCAGTTTAATCGCCTTTGTCAACTCAAACGTGTTCGAATTCACGTCCACGAAACCATACGAATCCTGGTTAAGGGAGATAAACGGTGTCCGTTGAAGAAATCCCCTACACGGTGGAGCCGCACCCCATTACGGGGGTGTATAACGGGAAATTCGGGATATGGTTGTTCCTGGCGTCCGAGGTCATGCTGTTTGGCGCACTGTTTTCAACGCTGGTGCTGCTCAGGGTCGGTGCGCCGACCTGGCCTCATGGCTGGGAGCTGCTGAGTGTACCGCTGGCCACGCTGAATACGTTCGTGCTCATCGCGTCCAGTGTGACCATGGTTATGTCCTGGGCATCCCTGAAAATGGACAATTTCGGCAGGTTCAAGCTTTATCTTGGCCTGACGGTGTTGCTCTCGTTCGTATTCCTGGTTGTTAAATACTTCGAATACACCCACAAGTTTCATCTCGGCATCTATCCTTCCACCAGCACCTTCTACGCCACGTATTTTACGATGACCGGCCTGCACGGACTGCACGTGATCGGCGGCATCGTGGTGAATGTCTACCTGCTGTTCCCGGGAAGCAAGCTCTGGCATACCGCCCCCGAGCAGTTTGCCAACCGGATCGAGTGTGCGGGACTTTACTGGCACTTTGTGGATCTGGTCTGGATCTTTCTGTTCCCGATACTTTATTTGCTGTAAGGAGCCTGGTATGGCCGATAGCATTGAAGAGATCAGGAAGCATGTTCGGGTCTACATTCTGGTGTTTGCCGCGCTGGCCGTGCTGACGGTAGTCACGGTCGCCGTCTCCTATCTCCATATCGAGTCGGTTGCGGTAACGGTCCTGATCGCACTGTTCATTGCGAGTATCAAGGGCGGGCTGGTCGCCGGCTATTTCATGCATCTGGTTTCCGAGAAACAGATTATTTACTGGGTGCTGGCGGTGACGGTCGCCTTTTTTGTATTACTGATGCTGCTGCCTTCATTTACGGAATTTTCGGGCGTGGGTGAAATGTAGGGTTAGTCCAGATTCGGAGAACCCAATGTCTCTGAGAACATTCCACGTGGTCTTTGGCACCGTGTCCGTACTGTGCTGTCTGGGTTTCGGCATCTGGGCGATTCAGGACTACCTCGCAACGGGCAACGGCACGAATCTCGGACTCGGCGTCGCTTCCTTTGCCGGGTGCGGCGTCCTGGTCTGGTACGGCCTTTGGTTTCTGAAAAAGCTCAAGGGATGGAGTTACCTGTGAGGCGCGCCTGCGTTGCCGCGGCCGTAGCCATTGGCGTTATGATTCCCGAGGTGGCTCGGGCATGCGCGGTGTGTTACGGGAATCCGGAATCCGATATGGCGAAGGGGGCTGCGGCGGGGGTCCTGGTGCTGATGGGGATTGTCGTGTCCGTGCTGGTCGGAATTGTGGGCGTGACGATCTTCTGGGTGCGCCGGGCGCGACGTTTCGGTAACGCGCTGGATAATTCCCGGGGCCGGCCGGGAATGCCCGGTTTGAACGGCAAGTGGCTTGCCGCCGACGCGGAATGACCGGGGTTGGCGGGTGAGCCGGACGGAAATGGATATCGCGATGTCGAAGGGGTATCGCTGGCTGCACCGGTTCTCCGTGTTCACGGCCGGCGCCACCCTTTTTTTAATTTTCGCCGGTGCGATGGTCAGCAGTACGGGCTCCGGGTTGGCGGTACCTGACTGGCCGCTTTCGTACGGTATGGTGTTTCCGCCCATGATCGGCGGGATTTTCTACGAACACGGTCACCGGATGGTGGCGACGTTCGTGGGGATCCTGACGACCGCTCTTGCCATCTGGTTGTGGCGGCGGGAAGAACGGCGGTGGTTGCGAATCCTGGGTGTTGCAGCCCTGGCCGCGGTTGTTCTGCAGGGCCTGCTGGGCGGGTTGACGGTTCTGTACCTCCTGCCCACGTGGATTTCCGTAAGTCACGCCTGCCTGGCGCAAGTCTTTTTCTGTGTTACCGTTGGCATCGCGTTGTTTACGTCGGCGGGCTGGCAGGCGGCGGTGGAACCGATTTCGGAGACGGGCGGGGCGCCGCTGAAGTGGCTGGTCGCCGCCGGCACGGTGGTGGTTTTCATCCAGCTTGTCCTCGGCGCGCTGATGCGGCATACCGAGTCCGGCCTGGCCATTCCCGATTTTCCGCTTTCCTTCGGCCGCCTGATTCCGCCGTTCTCCGAATTGACTGTGGACGCCACGGACCCGTTTCCCATTTCAATCGAAACGTTCCGGACACGTGTTGCCATTCACTTTGCCCATCGGGCGTGGGCCGTTGTCGTGTCCGGCGTTCTGGTCTGGACCGCGTGCCGCGTTCTGCGCGCCCACGGATCCCGGCCCGAACTGACGAGGCCCTCCGTGGCTTTGTTGGCGCAGCTTGTCGTTCAACTGGCGCTGGGGGCCCTGGTGATCTGGACGGGCAAGGCGGTCGCAATCACGACGTTACACGTGGTCGTGGGTGCGACGGTGCTTGCCACCAGCCTGGTGCTGACGCTGCGCGTATGGCGGATATGCGGTGCAGTAGATTCCAGGGTCGCAACGGTGCAGGTAGAAAACTGAGCGTTGGAGGACTTTGTTTTTATGAAACCGCGGGTTGAGGCCGGGACGGCGGACGTGGCATTGTCGTGGGCGCGCCTGATGGATTACGTGGCCCTCACCAAGCCCAAAATCACCGTCTTTGTCGTATTGAGTACAACGGTCGGGTTCGTTCTGGGCGCGGCCGGCGTCATCGAGTCCACTCGACTCCTGCATACGCTGCTGGCGACCGTCCTTGTCGCGAGCGGATCGGCCGTACTGAACCAGTTCCTGGAACGGAAGCCGGATGCCAGGATGGAGCGCACGGCGAACCGGCCCCTTCCTGCCGGTCGTCTGTATGCGGAAGAGGCCTATCTGTTCGGGCTGCTGCTGTCCGGAACCGGTATCCTCTATATGGGGCTGCAGATCAACTGGTTGGCGGCCCTTCTGGCAGGGTTGACATCAGTTATTTATCTGTTCATGTATACGCCGTTGAAGCGAAGATCGACGCACAATACCGCGGTGGGCGCCGTTGCCGGAGCATTGCCGCCGATGGGCGGCTGGGCCGCGGCGCAGGGGGAGATCGGCTGGGGCGCGTGGCTGCTGTTCGGCATTCTGTTTCTGTGGCAGTTTCCTCATTTTTTCTCTATCGCCTGGATCTACAGGGACGACTACGAACGCGGCGGATTCAAGATGGTTTCCATCGACGATCCGGCGGGACGAAGGACGGCAGCGCAGATCGGCATATACGGCGCTATCCTGCTGGTTTTTTCCTTTCTGCCGTGGCTTGCGGGGATGACCGGTTTGCTCTACGCGGCCGTGGCAGCGGCGGCGGGGTTATGCCTCGTCCTTTATGTTGTCGTGTTTTCCAGAACCCGGACGGAGCAGAACGCGAGACGGCTGCTGCGAACGACGCTGGTCTATCTGCCTCTGCTCTGGATCGCCCTGTTGCTCGATGCGTTTCTGTAGTCGGGTCGGTCGACGCAAACCGGGTATTGCCAGGTGATAGGGGTTGCCTATCACCTTTCTCTTTTGGGATCGCGTCGGTTTCCGACATGCGGCGGCTTTGAACGTTCCCGGTGTCTCGCGCCGTCGTTCCGGCAGCCGCGCGAAGACCGCTGGGAGTTTAAAGACAGCTTCTGAGGAGTCCCTGTGCCGCTTGCCATCGCAGTTGCCGGGTTGCGCCATTGCTACGGAAGCCGGATTGCGCTCGACGGAATCGACCTCCGAATCGAGAAGGGGGAAATCTACGGCCTGCTGGGCCCGAACGGCGGGGGGAAGACGACGCTGTTTCGCATCCTGAGCACGCTCCTCGAACCCTCGGAAGGAACCGTTCGCATATTGGACCGCGATATTCTTCGTGATTCCGCGGAAATACGTGCGCGAATCGGGGTCGTGTTTCAAAATGCCAGCCTGGACCTCAAGCTGACGGTTCTTGAAAACCTGCGCCATCAGGGCCATCTGTATGGTCTGCGCGGGCGCGCCTTAAAAGAGCGGATCGAATCAATTCTCCGGAGCGTCGGCCTCACGGATCGCGAGAACGACAGGACGGAGGAGCTTTCCGGCGGACTTCGGAGGCGCGTGGATCTGGCAAGAGGACTGCTGCACCGGCCGGAACTGTTGTTGTTTGACGAACCCTCCAGCGGACTGGACCCGCTCGCCCGCAGAACGCTGTGGGACGATTTGCGGAAGCTTCGTGAGGAACAGGGTGTCACCGCACTGTTGACCACGCATTTCATCGAGGAGGCGGAGCGATGCGACCGCGTGGGCATACTGGACCGGGGGCGGCTTGTCGCGCAGGGTGCGCCGGACGAGCTGAAGCGATCGATGAACAAGGACGTTCTGGTGATCGAAGCCGAACAAACAGAGGTACTGAGGGCGGAAATCGAAGCGCAGGTGAGCGTTACAACGACACTTGTGGACGGCACCGTACGGATTGAATGCGACGACGGGCAGGCGATGATGGCTTCGCTGTACGCCGGTTTCCGGGAACGGATCTCTGCAATCAGACTGGGACGGCCCACGTTGGAGGATGTGTTCATACGGGAGACGGGGCGTCCGTTCGAGACGGCGGAGGGCGGGCATGCCGGATGAGGCAACGCGTGGCGAAGGGTTTATCCTCCCGGCGGCCACACTGTGGAAGCGGGAACTCGTGAGATTCGCCAGAGACCGGCATCGGCTGCTTGGCGCGATCCTGCAACCGTTCGTGTTCTGGCTGCTGCTGGGCATCGGAATGAGCGCGTCATTCGCACCCGCGGGCACATCGGGAACGATGAGCTACCTGGAATATATCTATCCGGGCGCGCTCCTTATGGTTTTGCTCTTCACTGCGATCTTTTCCACGATTTCGGTGGTCGAAGACCGGCGTGAGGGGTTTATGCAGTCCGTGCTGGTCGCGCCGGTTTCGCGGAGCGGCGTGGTGATCGGCAAAGTGATGGGCGGAACGACGCTGGCGGTATTGGAAGGCATGGTATTCCTGCTGTTCGTATACCAGCTTGACATTCCGGTCAGCCCTTTTGCGCTCGCGGCAACGGTGGCGTTCCTGTTCCTGGTGGGTCTGGCGCTGACAGGTCTGGGGTTCGCAATCGCGTGGCAAATGGCGTCCACGGCCGGGTTCCACGCGATTATGAACCTGTTCCTGTTGCCGATGTGGGCGCTCTCCGGGGCATTGTTTCCACTTTCCGGCGTGCCGGAATGGCTCGGCTGGCTGATGCGGATCAATCCATTGACCTATGGTGTTGCCGGCGTACGGCATGCCCTGTACCTGGAAGCGCCTGAACTGGCGGGAGGGATCCCGCCGTTCGAAGTGTGTCTTCTTGTGACGTGCCTGTTCGTTCTCTTGACGTTGGGCATCTCTCTGGGTGTGATCAGACGGCGGGAAGGAGTGCGATAATACCGATGGGTGTACCCAGACAGGTTCGCGTTTTCTGGCTGGTGCTCGCCGGCGCGACGCTATTGATGCTGACCGTGGGGACGTTTCTGTTCCTGCGCGAACTCAAGGCCATACGTGCCCAATCGCAGCGCATGCCGGTTCTGGGCGAGGTTCCTGACTTCCTGCTCGTGGAACGCAGCGGCAGGCAGATGGGTCTCTCGGAACTGCTCGGCCGCGTCTGGGTCGCGGACTTCATCTTCACGCACTGCGCGGGTCCGTGTCCGTTGCTTTCGGCGAAAATGCAGGCGCTCCAGGCGCCGCTGAGGAAATATCCGGACGCGCGCCTCGTGTCTTTTTCCGTGGATCCGGAGCGGGATACCCCCGAGGTGCTCTCCGGGTATGCGGACCGCTACTTGGCGGATGCGGATCGCTGGCTGTTTCTGACAGGCGAGAAGCCCGGTGTGTACAGCGTCATTCGTAACGGCTTTCAACTGGGTGTGGGAGGCGTGGAAGAAGGCACGGACCAGATTATGCACAGCCTGCGCTTTGCGCTGGTGGACAGAAAGGGGCGGGTCCGGGCATACTACGACGGGACCGATCCCGGTCTCGTGAAGAAACTCCTGCCCGACATGAGGATGTTGTTGAAGGAAAGAAACTGAGCTTCCCCGGATGGACTTTTTTAACGGGCTGATAAACTCAAGCTCGATCGTTGTCCTCGTGATGACGCCCCGTTTCCGCGCCGGCGTTCTCAGACAATCCCGCGCGTTTGATGGAACTCAATAGCGGCCAGAGAGTCAGAACGGGTGTTCCGTCCCGGCTCCGTCAATGTTGCAGCGAAGCCCGGACGGACCCTATACACGGATCTGTCCCGCCTGCCAATTTTTCGCCGAGGGATATCGTGCGCTGGTCACTGGTGTTGGTCTGTCTGACTATCCTCACAGGATGTGGCCTGCTGGACAGACAGGAACAGCCGCAGATCGTGGAGCTAACCACGGACCAGGATGACCATCCGTCCGTTGGACGCGGAAGCGAGGTCCAGATTACGCTCTTCACTTCAGACGCGGACAACGACGAACTGGACTATCTGTGGACGGACCTCAAGAGGGAAGAGGGCGGGCAGTTCGCGGCCAGCAACCAGGATTCTTTGAGAGGGCTCTTTCAGGATTCGGTGACCGTGGTCTGGGTCGCGCCTATCGTGACGGGCGTCTATACGCTCAAGGTTGAAGTCGACGACGGAAAATCAGGCACCATAACGGAGGGGATGGTCGAAATCCATGTCACCCAGGGACCGCCCGTGGCGGATGCGGGGTTGGATCGCACGATCGCGTACGGGAGCGGACTCCGCGTGACATTGGACGGAACGGGGAGTTCGGACCCGGACCGGGACCCGCTCCGGTATGCCTGGACGCAGCTCGACGGTCCCGGTGTCGATTTCGACGCCGAGAACAGCATGCCGGTTTTCAGGGCCGTTGCGCCGGCCGACTTTGTTTTCGAACTGCGCGTCCGTGACGATATCGTTGTTGCCGAAGGTGCGATTACAAGTGAACCCGACACCGTGACCGTACGCGTGGACGACCGTCTGGGGTTCGATTTCTGAAGGCCATTCTCAACGGGCTGTCAGGTAATGACTCGAAAAGCAGGCGCTGACCTGCTTTTCCTGTTTCCGGCAACGTCGGAGGGAACGTTGACGCGGGTTTCGGAAAATTCGGTCTATATCACCGTGGAGAAAGCCGCTCACCTGCTTGGGGGGATGCTGCTTCTCGTGGGCGTGGCGCGGCTTCTCGGGGAGAGCGGACTGGCCGACTACGTTTTTGTCATCGGCCTGACCGCTTTTTTTGTGCCGATTCTGGATGCGGGAACGAACAACCGGATCATCAAGGCCTCTGCATCCAGCCCGGCGGACGGACGCATTGCGTGCCTGGAGGCGCTATCGTTCAAGCTGGCGCTGGCGCTCCCGGTGCTGGCGGTTATGGCTGGTGTTGCCTGGGCGATCGGCGCAGGATCGGAGGTGACGCTGGCCACGCTGCTCGTGGGCGTTTCCACGGTTTCGTTGAGCATGGGGGACGGGCTCAACGCGGTGTTCAAGGGTCTCCAGCGGTCCGGATACTGCGCCCTTCTGATGATGGGGCTTAACGTTCTCCTGCTGGCGAGCGGGGTCGGTGCGATGTTTGCCGGCTGGGGTCTTGCCGGCGTCGCAACGTGCTACCTGGTCTGTCGTGCAGGCTATCTCGCGGCCGGATACGTCTTTGTCCGGAGGGTGGCGGGTGAACTCGGGCCTGTTCTTCGACCTGGATTCAATCCACGCCGGATCGTGGACGGGTTGAAACATCTCCCCGCGGTGTATTACCTGATAAACCTGTTGAGTCTGAATTACCTCACGATCTATTATCAGACCGGAGGCGGCGCCGAAGCCGGTTACCTGGCCGTCGGGTACCGCTTGGCGGCGGCGCTGCTCATTCTGACAGGTGCGAGTTTCGAGGCCGTGCTGCCCGCCCTGAGCACACGGCTGCCCGATCGGCAGGCGTTCATGAAGCTCGTCGTCCGGTCCGCCGTCACGCTGACGGGCATTGCCATTGCGGTTTCGGTGGCGGTTCAACTGATGCTTGGACCCGCGATAACCTGGCTTCTCGGGAAGGCCTGGCTTCCTGCGCTGCCGTTCGCAATGCAACTGGTGTGGTGCGTGCCGCCCTTTGTGCTGTGCGGCCTGGCGCACACCGGGCTTCTGGCTGCCCACGATCAGGGTCGTGCGGCCCTGTGGATGGTGGTCCTGGTTGTCGTTGGCGTGGTCGCGAGTGTCTTCGCGTACCAATACCAGGGCCCCGTGTTGACGGCGTCTGTTCCTGCTGTCTCCGGATGTGCGATGGGTGTTGTGCTATGGTGGCTTGTGGGAAGCCGTAGAGAGGTTTCCTATGGTCACACGGCCGGGCAAGGTTCCTAGAACAGACTGAGTTGTCTGCCCGCGGGTTGTTTCCGGAGTGGAAAGAGTCGATCGAATTCGATGTCGCCGAAGAGGCTGCGGAAGCGTCCCGCCATATCGTGCAGCCTGCGCAACAGGTATCCCCTGTCTTCGTCGTTGTCATAGTTTTCGATTCGTGCCAGGCTGCCGTCGCTTCTCTGGTACACCGCAATCCTGTCACCCGCTTTACATCCCTCCGCGGCGGCGGCCAGCCGCCTCAGGTTCGGATTCGAAAACGTCTTCTCGGTAACGGTCTCCCTGCGGCATATATCTCTCTGATCGAATTGCCCCGCCCCAAGTCGGTCGGCGAACTGCGTGTACAGGGCCGAAGCGGCATCGGACTTCCGGTTGATCAGCAGCGGGGCGAGCTTCCGGACGAACTCACGGAAAACCCGTTCGTCACGGCGGCTGCGCAGGCTGCTGCCCTTGACGATGAGGCGTCCGTCGTAATCGACCAGAACGTAGTTCTTGGCTTTGAGGCTGAGCATGCCCCGGAACCTGCCGTCGTGGGAAAGACGGATGCCGTCGGGCAGTTCCCGGGACAGCGCTTCCACGAAATCGTGCTCTTCACTTTCCGATCGGACTCCCGGGGGCACGACGAAATACACGCCGTCGGTATCGGCTTCGATGAGCCGTGCCTGCCTCGCCCGCAGCATCGTCACAACCTGCCTGGCGATCTGCTGGCCATGACCCGTGACGCGTGCCGCCGCCTTGTAATCGTTGAAATTCGCCCTTCCGTAAGCCAGATACCCGTAAAACGAGTTGATCAGGAGTTTGTAACTTCCCTGCAGCCCGTCCCAGTAAGACCGGTCGGCATCGCTTTGCGCCTCCTTCAGGCCGGCTTTCGCCTCGAGACGTCGTCCGGTCAGGCGCTGCAGCATGGGCAGGAACACGTTTTCTGTGTCGGAAGCAGGTCGAATGCCGTAGTTTAACATAATTGAAGGATAGAGGCTCTCCACGTCGGCCTTGACAACCTGGCTGAAGACGCCGGTGGCGAAGAGTTCGGTATAACCTCCCCCGAACGGCGCCGAGTGCCCAGGCCTCGGAACCGCAAGGCCGCGACGGAGATAGGCGCCGATCATCAGGGCATTGATCTTTTCGCCCGGCCCGGTTATTGCGGCATCCTGAAACCGGTAAGGCAGCACCTGGGTCTGGTAGAACTCGGTTGTGGCGATCATTTCGCTCAGCGCGCGCACGTCACGGACGTCGTCCAGCGCGTAGTCCGCGACCCTGTCCGGATCGTCACGCCAGGTCTTCCGGATATCGGGCCCGTCGACGAAGACGCGGTCCCCACGCTCCAGGCCCAGCGTACGGACGACGTTCTTCAGCCCGTAACTCTCCAGGTGCCCGCCGATGTCAAATCGCTGGATCTGGTGAAAGGTGTCTATAATGTGACGGCCGTGAATGGTGGCGGGACGAAACGTGGGACTTCGGGCGCCCACGCGGTAGCGGCGCCTCCCGTTCCCGGCTTTCAGTTCGGAGCCGTCGCGGCCCCAGGGCAGGCTGACGTTCAGTGCGCGGGCGCGCACCTGGATGTAGTTGAGGTCGAAGTCAAAGATGTTGTGGCCTTCGATGATGTCCGGGTCGCGGCTCCGGATGCGGTGGTTCAGCGCCTCGAGCAGCGCGCCTTCGGACGTCTTCCTGGCGCCCAGCACTTCCTCGTAGTCCCTGTTATCGGAAAGCGCGACCAGGATGATGCGTGCGTCCGGCGCTTCGGGATTGAGGCCGGTGGTCTCGATATCCAGCTGAAGGCGGTGGGCGTCATTGTAACGCAGGCCCCGAAAGAGTGTGTTTCCGGAAAGCATCAGGTGCTGTTTGACCGGGTTGTTGAAGTCGAAATGGACGATGCCGTCGGCTGACAGACGCCCTCGGGCATCCAGAAAATCGGTCCAGGAGTGGAAGTGAACCAGAAACCGGAACTGGCCGCCGCCCTTGAGGTGAGTTATCTTCCGTACGCCGGCCAGGCCCGCCCTGTCGCACTCCTCGGGTGCCTCGACCAGCAACCAGGGTGAGAAGGGATGGATCTCGCGTCCGGCGCGGGTATAGTGCGCCATTTTGTTGCCGTCAACCAGTTCGACGGCCAGAATTTCGGATTGTGGACTCATGGTATGCAGCCGGCTTGATATTGGGTCCGGACCGGGTTGTGTACTCTACAATATAGCCAAGTGATCCGCGTCCCGGAAGGGCAAGACGAAAGAACGCCCCCGCGGAGGAACGAAAGTGAACCGATTGCAGCCAGAAACAGGCTCCGCCGCACCCGCTCCCGAGCGGTCGAGAACGGCGCAGCTGCTTCGCCTTGGCACGTGGATCGTGCTGGCGGTGTCGTTGCTGGGGCCGGCGTGGTGGGCATGGATGCGGGAGCCCGCCGCCGCCGACCGGGCCGTGGGCTTCCTCGCGGCGTTTCCCCTGTTTCTGATCCTCGTCGATCTCTGGACCCTCGCAATCGCCCAATTCTGGCGTCCTTCGCGTTCGCCTCTGAGGGTTCCGGCCCGAACGCCGGTCGTCCTCGCAATCCTGCATGCGGGGCTGTGGCTGTGCATGCGCTATCTGCTCGCGCCCGAAGTCTTCGATCGCTCCGGCGTGTCGGCCGGCGGGGAAGGGGACCTGGCGATACGATGGGGGATTGCGTTGCTGTTCGGCCTGCTGTGGATGGTGGGAACCGTCGCCGTTTTCTTTGAAATCAGGCTCCTGCGCTGGGTGCTGATCTCGGAGGACACGGCGGTTGTTGAAGAGAAACCTGAAGAAGCCGAAGAAGCGTCCGATATGGCCGCCGGACCGGAGCACACCTACGAGGTGCAGATGATCCTGAATGGCATGGGATACGAGACCGGACCGGTTGACGGAGAACTGAACGACGCCACCCGCGAGGCGCTGCGCAAGTTTCAGGCGGATGCCGGGCTGGAAGCGACGGGTGAGGTGACCATGCTGACCGTCATCGAGTTGCGGAACCGGTGGGGGGAGAGGTGATGCTTGTTGTGAGAGTGACTCTCCAGAGCTCGCTGGATGCATTGATGGAAGAATGGGAGGCAGCTTTTGATTAGAGACGATGCAACCATAGGAAGCATTCCTGAACATGCTCGGGCTACAAGCTTCAGCGTGGAATGTTCCCGAACGTTCGCAGAACTTCGGATCAGGCACCCATTGTCGTAACTATTAGATAATAAAGTAGTTATGGGCAAAAAATGAGCACCGGAGGATCAATGAACGAAGAGCAGGAACATACCCTCGTACGGACCGTGGCAAGTCCACAACTTACCGATATGTCGTCCGAGGGGATAGAGAAGATCTTGGATGCGGCCTTGGAGGAAGGCGTTGTCAGGGACATCCCGGTCGTAGGATGGGCTGTCAAATTGTATCGTGCGGCCAATGACATCAGGGGTAACCTCTTTGTAAAGAAAATCCTACGGTTTCTTCGGCCCATCTCAGAACTCGATCACGGGGAACGGCTTCAATTCTCAATCAGAATGGATGAGGACGTGGACCTCCGACAGAGAGTTGAGGAGAATCTTCTTCTCCTGCTCGACAGACTTGATGACATGGGAAAACCGGAACTCATTGGGCGACTCTTCAGCGCCTATCTTCGGCAAGAACTTGCTTATGAGGACTTTCAGCGGCTTGCGGGTTCGATAGACCGGGCGTATATGCCTGATCTTTCTTTGCTAGGAGATCTTGGGGAAGGGCAGCAGCCCCCTCTTCAGACCAGACAAGCCCTACTGATGACAGGACTCGCAGAGATTGACGCCGTCCCGCAAGTACGCGGTGAAGGAGCGGAGAATACAGTCAGGATTACTGAGCTGGGACGTCTTTTGTTGAAATATCTTTATGTAGGTAGGGATGCCGGCGCATAACACGAGCACCCACGGCTCCGTCCATTCGACCTCCGTAGGAGACCTGCCTGCGGCAGGTTCGCAGCCCGCGGAACGTTAGCCGCCATCGCCCCATCCCCCTCATACCATATACAGCACGCACGAGACCAAGAGCCGATTTCTGATGGTGAAGACTCCGTTGACCCACTCCTCGAAACTGATCCTTATTGATGGCTTACCGGGATCGGGCAAGTCAACAACAGCGCAATATCTGGCCATGCAACTTCAACGGAATGGGTTCAAGGCAACGTGGTTCTACGAATCCGAGAGCAACCATCCCATCTACACGGAACTGGAGGACGGCCAAGATACACGTGAATTCATCGAAACGACGCTCGCCAAGTGGCGTTCTTTCGCACATCGAGCCGAAGAATCGGATGTCGTCACGATTCTTGAAAGCAGCATCTTCCAGTGTACGATTGAAGAGCTACTGCTGGCGAATGTGGAGCGGGACGAGATCAAGAAATTCGCGCATTCGGTTCTGGCTATAGTCGGGCACTTAAAACCCGTTCTCATTTATCTCTATCAAGATGATGTTGACCTCGCGCTAAGGGAAATCTGCAGAAAAAGGGGCGCTGATTGGCAGGATTGGTTCGTGGACGAGATTACAACCAAGCCATTCGCCCGAAGTGAGAATCTAACTGGATTCGGAGGCCTTGTTGCATTCTACCACATCAGCAGACGCCTAACGGATGAACTATTCGCGGAGTTCGAATGCTTGAAAATTGGCGTTGAGACTTCGGGCGGAAATTGGGAAGACCGTCGAGGGAAAATCCTTAACTTTCTATCGGTGCCTTTCAAAGGGGATGATCCGAAGCCTGAAAGCTATCTTCGGTCGTTTGTGGGGACTTATGAGACCGTGGAGGGCGCGCCTAGATATGGCACCACGAAGCACGAAGTCAAGCTGGAGGATGGCAGCCTTTTTGTCTACAATCTCTGGCTACGTAAGTCCAAGCTCATCCCAAAGGGTCAGAACGCATTCTCCATTGAAGCAAGTTGCTGCGATCTCATTTTCGAGCCAGACGGAAGCGGATCACTGGAAAGGGTGACCGTTGGTGGAAGCACGATGGGTGGATTTGAGAACCGCGTTCTGGTAAGAGCGGATTGAGTTCCGAGTGTGGGGGTGCGTGCTATAGTCTCGCTGGGAGCGAGAATCCAAGGGGAGGCGTACCCCCCGGTAATGGCGGCTAACAACGACACCACCGGCTCCGGCGTTTCCGCGCCTCCGCGCCTCCGCGATACCTGTACTTTGCTGTCACGGCGATTGCTTGACCAAAACCGCCAGGGGCAAGCGCAGCGCTAGCAGCAGGTTTGGGGGTGCTTGAACGTTCCACGCGAGCAGCGGAGGATATCCAGCCACCCAACCCCCGCTGATTGTGTACAAAACCCAAGAGCTTGGGCTAACCTCACCCAAGAGGCGAACCAATTGCTTCGACTGCCACATCCTGAAGCTACGAAGACGCTCGACGCGATTAAGCAGAAGGTCATTCGGACCGAGCAGGCAGTCGTGGCTGATATTCCCCTCTCCTATGCGGTGTTTCGGTATGAAGGCGAGACACCCGATTTTGTCTTCTACGACGAGGAAGGGACGATTTATGTCCCGTCAGACCTGATCGAATTCAACAGGCAGTACGCGCATTTGTGTGCAGTGCACGAGCATGTGGAAATCCAGCACAAGTTGGCCTCGCGCTCGCATGCCTACGCACATCGCCGCGCCTTACAGGCAGAGTTCCTTACGGCCAAACAGATCTTCCCAGATCTGAAACAACTGGAGGGCTATCTCCGTTGGCGCATCGACCTTTACCCGGAATTCAAACGCTTCGACCGGACTGACGTTTTGGCAAAGTTGATTCAAATCTTGACATCGGAGCGCATCAGGAAAGGTGACCTGTTCCAACTCATTAAAGCGAACCCTCTCTAAATGGCGGAGGCGAGTTTACCTGAGAAACGAATCGAAACCAGCAAGCCATTGTTTATGGTGTGCACTTTACGTCTGCCTCCTGAAAGGCTTCGGCGTGAAGGGGGCGCCGCCAGCATGTAACACGCGGCCTTGCGCTACCGTCGCTTACGCTCCCTCGGCCTTCGGCATCCTTGCCTCTGTCACACCGGTTGCTCTGGTTGGGAAAGCATGACGGCACCCGGCGCGCCAGCCCTGACGGGCCCGCAAGGTTCGCAAGGCCCGAGAACGTCACTCGCCATTTCTCCTAAGGATAGCCGGAGTCTTGCTTTGAACGGTCTACAGATTGCTCACCGGTACTTCAACCAATGGGGCCTTCCCTACCTACGGTCGGAGTTTCCGCAGCTCTCCGAACGCGTCGCCGCATTCATGTTTGGACGCTCCCAAAGTCTCGGAAACGATGACGAGCTTTCTCGAGACCACGAGTGGGGACCGGGCTTCGAGATTGTTCTGACTGGGGAGGATATGCGACGTTTTGGCAGGAAGCTTCGACGCTCGATTCAAGCAGATGCTCCCAGAACCTGGCTTGGTGTGCGCTGGCATCCGGCGCCGAACGTCTACTCTGTGGACTCGATAAACCGGTGGTTCTCTCGGGAGATTGGATGCGCCACGCCGCCAAAGTCAGGCAAGGAATGGCTAAAACGAACAAAGGCAGTTCATCTATACATGCTACGGCACATGACGATCTTTCACGATCCGCTCGGGGAGTTTTCAGCTCGCAGGAAGGCATTCTGGTACTACCCGACGGACGCATGGGTCAACCGGATAAGGGATGAGACGTTCCAAGTGTGGCACCATGGACAGTACAACTTCTCTAGAACGGCGAAGCGAAAGGACCCAATCGCTATTGCGGCGTGCCTGGGCAACTTAATTGAACGGACAATGACGGTGTATTTGCTACTCTCGAAAGACTATGCTCCTTATTGGAAGTGGCTGTCAGCGGAATTTAGAAAGTTGCCAGATACTGGAGAGGTTGTAGAAGCACTGGAGGAGCTTACCAAGAGTAAGAGCAGGAGGGAACAGGAGGCCCTCGTGGATTTCATCTGTGATGATTTGCACTCAAGGCTCTTGAAAAGTAAGCTCATCACGGGAAAACGATCTGGCCACCCACATTCGCTGTACGATGCCAGTAATGAGCTTGAAGCTCTTGCAAGCAAGCTTGAGAGAAACGGCGGGTAACGCGCCCACTTGCGCTGCGTCGCGGAGTTTATCCTGAGCTTGTCGCCTTACATTCGCGTGAGGGACGGAACTGGCAAATCAAAATGCGAGGAAATAGGTGGCGGCATCTCAAATGACTAAGCATGCTGAATTTCGGAGAAAGCTTAGCGCGATTCTACCTGAGAATTGTAGACCCTTTGTGTGTCAGGGCTCACCCTACGATTGCAAGATTTTCGTTGTAGGTCTAAATCCAGCCACCGTGATGGAGAACGGCTTCTGGAGGTATTGGAGTGACTGTTCAGGATTTGACAAAGTCTCCTGGTTTGAAGCTTACAGGAATGAAAGAAAGAATCGACCGCCAAGACCAGGGAAAAAGAGACGTCTCAGTGTTGGTGCTACTCGACGCAATTTGAACAAACTTGCTGATTTAGTCGGAGATTATGTAATATTGGAGACGAATATCTACTCGGTACCCACCGAACATTACACCGACCTTCAGATCGAAGAAAAGGTTACGGAAGTCTTCCATTTCCTTCTGACTGAAATCAAGCCCACTTTAATCATTACCCACGGGAAGGATTCTGCGGATTACTTTTCTCGTGAAGTTCAAGAGTTCGGTAATTTTGCGATAGAAACGGTCGCAATACAGGGCAATTGTCATGAAATCATCAGTGTGCCACATTTTTCAAGAGGTTGGTCATCTCAAAAATTGGAGGAATTCGCTGACTTCATAAACAACGATACCGGAGCCACGAGAGGCAGCGTTTCCGCGCAAACACTGGTAGAACTCAATCAAGAACCTGGAGGCTCAGGAATGCGCGATGTCCTGGATTTCCACGGTTGTTTGAAATACGTCCAGGAGAATGGTCATGAGAATACTGTTGACGCAATTCATAGGTACAAAGCCAATTTGGATCCAAGCATATCCATTGAGTTCAGGTGGGGCAACGCTGAAACGGAAAACGAGCGGTCAAGATGTATTCGAGGAGCGTTTCATAGAATCTTTGAACAGTCATTGAAACACGGAAGATGCAGCAGTCATTTCGACTCGACCTATCGAGTCGTATCTGGTTAGTTCCGAAGGAAGACAGAGTTCCGATTGTGGGTGCTTTGTGTTTCGGCCACTCTAAGAATACTGTCTATTGAGGCTTAGGGACGACAGTTTGTAGTCGAATTTACAGCGCCAGAGATGTCAGATATTTCGGAAATGAGTACGGAAGTTTCAATTTTGAAGCGGATAATCCACAGTCTACAAGAGTCAGGAACATCGCTGCTTGTTCGGATGATATAGAATGGGAAGCATTCCTGAACATGCTCGGGCTACAAGCTTCAGTGTGGAATGTTCCCGATCGTTCGCAGATCTTCGGATCAGGTACCCATTTCCGTAACTGTTCGGTAATACCGTAGTTGGCCGCAATTAATAGAGCATAGATTTCCATACGTAGTTAGCCTTGATTTAGCATATCTGAGCTACGTTAACCTGGAAATATACGCAAGAACACGGGCATTTTGATAGTAGAAATATCTGTTTTCACCCGACTTAGCTATGATCTGGACCGTATATTTCTGAGGAATCAGGGTTAGACAGTACGAGACAGCCTGTCCGTACTTTTAATGTCCAATTACGACGCAATTCTTACAGCAACACAAGAGGATATAATGGACATTTCTACTGAACCGTGCCCTGGGCAGCTACGCCAACACTCTTACGCCGTGGTGCGCGGTTTGTTCGACGCAGCGACGACAGAAAGGCTGCGCGAGATCTGTGAGCGAGTGCTGGAACAGTGGCGGCGCGCTCCTCGCTGTGACAATCCACCGGTGGGGCCCCAGGCCAATTACATGAGGCACCTGAACGACCCGGAATATCACCGCGATCACCCCGACGATCTTGCCTTTCTGCTCAATGCCATGGGGTCGCCCCAAGTTGTCGAATCGCTTAGCGCAGCCCTGGATGAAGAATTCCTCTTCGCCTTGAGCAGTCTCTACTTTAATCCGACCGGAGAAAGCCAGGACGGATTTTGGCACAAGGACAAGATCGGTGCAGAAGCAGACGTATCCCGGATACCGGAGACCGGAGCAGGGTTGCAGATGCAAATCGCATTGGTCCCTACGGACGATCTCGAAGTGGTGCCGGGGTCTCACCTTCGTGACTACTCCCCCGAAGAGCACGCGATCTGCGTCGCCGATGATGGGATCCACAACCGCTCGAACGATATGCCAGGCGCCGTTCGTCTCCACCAGGAACCCGGTGACGCGGTGCTGTTTACCCAGTTGTGCATTCATCGGGGCCGCTATCACACCGACAAGCTCAGGCGCTCGTTGATGATCTCGGTAAAGAAACGGGCCGCGGCAGAGTTCACGATGCGCCAGCGGGGGCTGAACTACGCCAGTGACCAGCCTTGGTTTTTGCTGCCGCAATACTTCGATGGCGTCAGTGAGGATGCGCGAGCGTTCTTCCAGGAATTCGTTGCCTTCTACGCACCGCATTGGCGTGCCCGGCTGACGGAGGTGTTGAAGTACTCGAGTCTGGTACAAAGGCTGGTGGAAGCCGGCGAACCGTACCCGTTCTTTGGTGAGTGAGAAGTTTGTCTGAATGATTTAGCGGCTACATTACGATACACAAGGCCCCGACAATAGACGGATACGAATTAAAAACGACGGCTAACACGACACTGGCTTTACGTCTCGGGGCATCTGCCGCTCGGCCCTTCGGGCCCATGGGCCTTTGGGACTGGCCCAGGTCGTAAAGCCAAGAACCGTTAGGCGGCATTGCTGGGACTGCAGGAAGCATTCATGAACATGCTCGGGCTGCAAGCTTCATCGTGGAGTGTTCCCTAACGTTCGCAGATCTTCGGATCGGGAACCCATTGCCGTAACTGTTCGGTAATACCGTAGTTACGGGATAGAAGCTTTCAGAAGGGTGCGAAACACCGGAAGCCTTCCAGAATCAGCAGGAGACTATGCCTTCCTTGAATTCCAACCAAGATGGTGCCCGATACGACGGCTGGGCGACGTGGTACGATGAATATCTCAAGATGCCTTTCTACGAGAACATCCCGGCTCATCTATCGCGTTTGGTTGGACCCGGCTCCGGACTCTGTGTGGACATTGGTTGCGGAACAGGTGTGCATCTCCAGCTACTGCAATCGCTTGGCTGGTCCGTAATCGGAGTCGACCTTTCAGCGGACCAGCTTCGACTGGCAAGTGATCGCTCTCCGAGGATTGTCCAAGCCAATGCGTTTAGTCTGCCTTTCTCGTCAGCCACGTTTCGACGCGTCGTGTCGGTATTGACACTTACTGATTTCGATGATGTAGGGCCATTCTTCTCGGAAGCACACCGCGTCCTGGATCGTCACGGGCGTTTCGTTATCCTGGGCACACATCCCTGTTTTCTGGGACCATTTGCGACCATCGAGAGAGACACGGGAATTGCCAGGATCCATCCGGGTTACCGGGAAACAGCACGAGTTTTCGAAGGTCCTGGATTGGGTGAGGGCATTCGGTCGAAGGTGGGTGTCCGGCACGTTCCTCTTGCCGAACTCTTCAACAAATTGCTCGCTGCTGACTTGCGGCTCGAATCAGTTGCCGAATTGGATGGTGACGCGCTCCCATCTCTGCTGGCGATCGTTGCAACCAAAGCCTAACCTTGATTCCTCATTTTTCGAGGACGTTAATTCGAATATGTGTCGGTTAAAAAGGCGATTAGACTACTGATTACCGGGATACACCAGGACACTGTACGTGAATTAAAAAATGTCCTTTATGACGACGATTTCGGCCTGTTTCGAAGGGTTTTGTCGCGGTGCCGCGTTGCGGCTTTTGCGGAATTGCGGCTAACCTTGATTCGTATGCCTTCGGGGACGAAAATACGAATATATGCTTGTAAATAAAGGTGATTAGACGGCGGATTACCAGGATACACCAGGTCACTGGACGTGTAGGGAAGAAACGTCCTTCTATACGTCCATAACACCCCGTTCCGGAGGGTTTTATCGCGTCGCCGCGTTGCTGTTTTTTTCGGATTGAGGATGATTGCTCAATAGATCGAGACATCGGGGGAAAATCTGAAGGCTTACGCGGAATCTCTGCACGTTCGTTGCTTCACGAAAGGGGGAGGCACAGACCCATATAAGCTACGACTTATCGATTTTCCAGGCTAATACGTTATTTAGCTGAAATATCAGAAAACGCATGCATGGCTACTTGAAACTATACCTTATGTTCAGGAGGATAACGCGATGGCGTTGCCTTTGACCGCGATTCCGTCGTACCGGACCCTCGGGAAACCGGCGAGCGGCGGGTTCATCTCCTTTATCCAGGCGCCGGTGGAGACGAATGTGTCGGCGCTGGAGGCGGAGATTGCGATTCTGGGTGTGCCTTACGGCATTCCGTACGAGATGGGACAGTCGTGGACATTCGACGCGCCCGGATATTTGCGCGAGAAGTCGTTGCGGTACCGCAATGCAATGGGGCCGTTTTACAGTTTCGATTTTGGCGGACCACTGCTGGACGGTCGGGCGATCCGGATTGTGGACTGCGGCGATGTACCGGGCGATCCGATGGATCTGAAGGGCGCAGTGGATCGGGCCACGGAGGCGGTACAGACGATCCTCTCCCGGGGCGCGGTGCCGATTGTGTTTGGCGGAGACGACGCGGTTCCCATTCCCGTGATTCGGGCGTACCGCGAGTTCGGGCCGATTGTTGTCGTACAGATTGACCAGCATCTGGACTTCAGAGACGAGGTGGACGGGGTGCGGGAAGGGTACAGCAGTCCGATGCGACGGGTTTCGGAGATGGATTGGGTAGCGAAGATTGTCCAGGTGGGGCTGCGCGGGACGGGTAGCGGCCGCATTGACGACGTAGAGGATGCGCTGGCAACAGGCAATGTGCTGATTTCCGAGCGGGAGGTGCACGAGCAGGGGATTGCGGCGGTGCTGGAGCGGATTCCGGACGACGCGAACTATTTTATTACGCTGGATTTTGATGGGCTGGACCCGTCCATCAGTCCAGCGGTGAGCCACCCGGAGCCGGGTGGTCTGACATTTGCCGAGGCAGCGGACCTGCTCCGCGGCCTGCCGCAGAAGGGGCGCGTGGTGGGAATGGACATGGTTGAGTTCGTTCCGCAACACGATCTGCACGGCCTGGGCGGACATACGGCCGGCCGGCTGATCCTGAACCTGATCCATGCGATGGTTCGTTCGGGTCAATTCGAACGGGAATGAGGCCGGGGGACCTGGCTGCGGCGACCCCGATCCCGCCAACCAGAAGCGGAACAAAGGAACTGATCATGCGGTATCGCCGTCTGGGAAGAACAGAACTGCAGGTCTCGGAACTCAGTTACGGTGCAGCGTGGGGCGCGTCGCAGGACCGGGCGAAGTTCATTGCCACAGTACACGCAGCAATCGAGAGCGGCGTCAACTTCGTCGACACCGCCGCCGGCTACGGCAACGGTGACAGCGAGAGCGCCTTGGGCGAAGCGTTGCGGGGCCACGACCATATCATTGTGGAGACCAAGTATCAGCCTTACGATGGCTGGGGCGGCGATGCGGCATACACGGGTTCAGCGGCGGCATTGACCTCCTCTGCCGAGGAGAGCCTGCGCCGCTTGCGCCGTGATCGTCTCGATATTTTTCTCGGCCACGGCATACGCACGCTCGAATCTCTGGACCGTTTTATGAACGATGGCTGCTACGAGGCCATGTCCAGGCTTCGTGAGCAGGGCAAGGTCCGTTTCATCGGTATCAGCGAGCTCTCCACGGTTGACGGAACACACGAGATCCTGAAGCGCGCGGTTCCCACCGGCGCCCTGGACGTGGTCATGCTCACGATCAATTTTCTGCTGCAAAACGCGGTGGAATCGGTACTGCCGCTGTGTGCCCGGCACGACGTCGGCACGGCGGTGATGATGCCGCTGAACCAGGCGAGCCGGGAGTCCGGTCTGGTCAGTGTGCCGGCGGCGCTGGAGTGCGTGCGGCGGCATGTCGCGGCCGGCTATCTGCCGTCCCAGCCGCCGTACACGGATCCGGACCTGTTTGATTTCCTGAAGCCTTACAGTGTGCCCGCGGCGGCGTTACGTTTCGTGCTCGCGCAGGACGTGAGCACTTGCTGTGTCGGGACGCGCAGGCCGGAACGGTTTCGCGAGAACCTGCCGGTGGTTGACCCGCCGCACCTCGATACACCGCGGGTGGAGAAGCTGCGCGAACTTTTCGGACGAATTCAGGGTCACGTAAGATAGGCGGAATGATGAAGGCTTCTGCACCTTCATGGGCATGCCGGGAGCGCGGACAATGAAGATCCTGCAGGTCACATCGCCGCGCGAGTTCGAGATTCTCGATGTCCCCGTTCCCGAGCCCGGTCCGGACGAGGTGCTGATTCGTATCACTGCGGTCACGACTTGCCCGCAGTGGGACCTGCACCTGCGTCACAACGAACCGATGTTTGTCGGCCATGCATTCCACTACCCCTTCACGCCGGGCAGGCCCGGCCACGAAGCCGTCGGCCGCATCGAGGCTGTTGGCGAAGGTGTGGCTGGTTTGAAGGCAGGCGACCGCGTGTGCGCCTGGCGCGATAGCGGCGAGGGGCATCAGGGTTGCTACGCGCAATACATCGCGATTGACGCGGCAAGAGTCATACGCGTCCCCGGAGAATTGCCCGACGAGGCGCTGGCGCCACTCGAGCTGGCTATGTGCGTAGGCGCCTGCTTCCGGATGCTGCGCGATATGGACGCAATCCTGGGCCGTTGTTTCGGCGTCTGCGGCCTGGGTCCGGCGGGGCTGGTGGCGTTACAGATGGCCAGAGCCGAGGGCGCCGGTGAAGTGTACGGGTTCGACTTCGTATCCGACCGCCGCGCCATGGCCGAGCGTCTCGGCGCGGCCGGTTGCTACGACCCGCGGGCCGACTTGTCGGGCAAATTCCCGGCGCGGCCGGAATGGCCAAAACTCGAGTCGGCCGTGGACTGTGTCGGCGCCAGGGCGTCGGTGGAGTTTCTCATGGACCGGACTCAGGATGTCCTGGCCCTGTTCGGCGTGCAGCGCGAAGACTACACGTTCAGCCCGCGGCATTACCGCGGGCTGCGGCTGTGCGGATACAAGGGCCACTCGCGCGAATCGGCCGAATATGCGCTCGACCTCATTCTCCGCGGCAAGCTCGACCTGGCCGCGCTGGTCACACACAAGCTGCCGCTCGAACGTTACGCTGAAGGCATAGACCTGCTGGAGAACCTTCAGGCCGTCAAAGTCTGTTTCCTGCCGTGGGAGGAATGAAACGGATAGGAAGTTGGCGAGTGCGCAAGCGACACTGAAACCACTCGGTCACTCGGTTCACCTGATTTTTACGGATCAATGATGAGATCAGTAGCCAGTATCTATGACGAGAACCCGGAACGCGAATGGAAGCGCCTTGAGAAGGCCCCGTACCAGAGCCTGGAGTTCAGCGTCACGATGGATCGGCTTGCCAGGCATCTCCCAGGGAAAGGCAGAGTGCTGGATGTGGGAGGAGGTCCGGGACGCTATACCGTAGAGCTGTGTCGAAGGGGGTATCAGGTCGTCTTACTGGATGTCTCAAGGGGATGTCTGGATCTCGCCGTAGAGAAAATTCGGGCGGAACCTGCGGAGGTCAGAGAAAGACTGTTGGACACAGTCGTTGGCGACGTCAGGGATCTGTCTGCAATTGATAGCGACTCATTCGATGCTGTCCTGTGTCTTGACCCGCTCTCAAACCTGGATGAGCCTGCTGAAAGGGCGAAGGGACTGACAGAGCTGATGAATGCCGCTACTCCAGGAGGATTGGTTTGCGTTTCAGTTCGCGGCTATCTGGCCGTCCTGCGTCACCTTCTGAGGCATTTTCAAGATGATCTCGGTAGGCCTTTGTTCACTGATCTGTTGAGGACCGGAAACGCACCGGTAAATGGCGTGCCTGTCCATTTCTTCCGCTCGGACGAAATCCGTGAGCTTGCCGAAGCCGCCGGTTTGGAAACCGTGGAGATGGCAGGATGCGAAGGCCTTTCCACAGGATATGAGGAAGAAACGAACGCGCTTGCCCAAAACAAAGAAGCCTGGGATCGATGGCTCAGCCTCGTGATAGAGACTGCCTCGGACGCCTCCGTGGTGGATGGCGCGGGCCACATCCTTTACATGGGCAGGAAGCCAACCTGAACGAGAAGCTGAATCGGGTAACCGTGCGTTCTGGGGTCGCCTATGTGTGGCTTCGCCTCTACTGAGCCGCCTGCGCTTAACCTTGATTCGTAAGTCTTCGGGGACGTAAATTCAAATATGTGCTTGTAAATAAAGGCGATTAAAACGCGGATTACCAGGATACACCAGGTCACTGGATGTGAAGGGAAAAACGTCATTCTATACGTCGATATTGCCCCGTTTCGGAGGGTTTTATCGCGTCGCCGCGTTGCTGTTTTTTCGGATTGAGGTTAACAACGGGTTGCAGCTTCGCATCCTTCGGTCGCTCCGGCCCCGCACTCCCACGTTATGTAAAATGCAATTTAGGCAATTCTCGAACGCAGGTTGACGTTGATAGTCCAGGATCTACCAGACCCGGTCCAAGCCCGTCTGAAGGGCTTCGTCTCAATTGGCGACAATCTCAAGACTGAATCGTGCGCCGATGTATTTGCATTTGCTCACCCGGGCAAGCAGGGTTTGATCCTCAAGATCAGAGATGCGCTCGCTGCGCCACAAGAATCTGATCTTCGTGCCGAAAAAGCGGCCATGTCGTGGTTGCACGACAAACTGAGTGTGCCTGGCATGGTCTGCTTTCACGAGGAAGACAATACTCAGTATCTGCTGATGACGCGAATCGCTGGCGTCTCTGGCGTCCACGAAGAGGCCAGGACGGATATCCCTGGTCTGATACGTCTGTTCGCTCATGGACTTCGCGAGATTCATGCCGTTCCAGTCGATTCGTGCCCATTGGATTGGCGCTTTGAACGCTATTTTGCGTGGGCAACAGACCTGATTGATTCAGGCGTGCTGGATGGTCAGATCCCCAAAGGCGGCACTAGAAGTGTCCTGCGGGATGAACTGGCAAGCATACGGGCCGACCTGCCGCCAGAAGACGTGGTGTTCACCCACGGGGATTTTTGCCTTCCCAACATCATAGTCCTCAATGGCCACCTGAGTGGCTACATTGATTGGGGCTATGCAGGGATAGGAGATCGATATCTCGACTTTGTCGCCGCGTACAATACCATTCGCAGAAATCTGGGTGGCGAGTGGGTTTCGTTATTTTTTCGGGAGTATGGACAAGAATTGGATCCGGCCAAGTTGAGCGTGTATCAAAGGATCCATGACTTCGTAGACTAACAGCCCGTTGGAAAAGTCCATCCGGGCTACGGCCGGCCCTTGCGGTCGAAATACTGCGTTGCGCTCCCTCGCCGAATCGCAGGATGGGACTCGGTCGCGCGCCTTGTCTTCGGCCACAATGGCTCGGCCTCGCCTGCAGAGCGACTTTATCAACGGACTGCTAAGAGGGAAATAGCGCACTTTACATGACATGTCCGTCCCCGGCTTGGGCGCTGACGCGCCTTCGCGCAAGCGCTTCGCGGTTCGGGCACGGCGAAAACGCCAGGCGAAAGCGGCGCAAAAGCAAAACCCGCCAACACCACCCCGACAAACCGTGCACGAAACCTAACCTTGATTCGTAAGTCTTCGGGGACGTTAATTCAAATATGTGCTTGTAAATAAAGGCGATTAAACGGCGGATTACCAGGATACACCAGGTCACTGGACGTGAAGGGAAAAAACGTCATTCTATACGTCGATATTGTCCCGTTTCGGAGGGTTTTATCGCGTCGCCGCGTTGCTGTTTTTTTCGGATTGAGGCTAAAAGCAGAAATTACTCCACCGACAACGGATGAGTGATCCTGCGGCTGAATTTGTTTTACCCCGACTGAGATATCCCGGATGTTCTCTGCAGAGTCGCAAGGTATGTTTTATCGTGGGACACAATTATCGATGGAAATACTAAAGGAAGTAGCGAATACAATCGCGTCTCTAAAACGAAGAGATGATCGAGTTCTTGTTGCCATATGTGGCGCAGCCGACTTGGGCAAAACAAATTTATCTATACAATTGGTCTTCAAACTTAAACAGAAGGGTATCGAAGCAAACCACCTGACTCTTGATTCATATTTGATGAAAAGGACCGATAGAATTAATGGAGGAATTAGTGGCTATCAGCCAGGGTCACATGATTTACCCCTGGTGAAAAATGACTTAAAGCGGTTCAAAAAAGGCCAGTCTATAGAATATTACCCTTATGAGCATTCTATTGGGGAAAAAGCGACGAGCAAAGATGTCATCGCCCCAAGCCCCATTCTCATTGTCGATGGTTTGCACTCAATGAATGAACAATTGACTCCATATTTGGACTTCTCCGTTTTTATATGCACCAGCGATGACCAGCTAAAACAAATAAGACATCAAGCAGACATCACTAAGAGACACCAGACAATCGAGTTTTCAAGAGCCCATGCCGATTCAGAGTTTGAGAAATACAAGCAATTTGTGGAGCCCTATAAAAAACAGGCCAATGTTGTTTTATTCCTTAAGGAGAAATGGAATTACGTACTGCATAAAGGTGCGAAGAGTTGAGCTGAAACGTAAGAAGGGGGAGAAATCGATTATCGATGGCGTACACTGTCCTTCCGCTCCGCTAAAGGCTTCGCCGTGAAGGGGGCGCCGCCGCAATCGTGTAACACATGGCCCCCGGCTCGCTACGCTCGGCCCAAAGAGCCCTGAGCGATCATTGGAGGCAATTCACTTCAGTCGGCTGTCTTCCTGGCCGCGATCACTGCACACCTACCAGGTTTATCGTCTCGTATCAGGTTCACCACTTTGAAACCGGCTTCCCTGAGCAAGCGCATGTTGGTGTCTGGGCTAAGTGTGATGTCATAGTTCCATCGAGCACGATCAGCCTCTGGAAGTCTGGCAACCTCACGTCGGAATCGACCAAGGCCATCTCGCTCACCTTCTTGCGAGGTTGTTTGATCGCCCTCGATATAGGATCCACACGGCTTCAAGGCTTTGAATATCTTACGATACACAATGACCTTGTTTTCCGGCGGCAGGTGATGTGTCGTGAGACTCGATATTGCGTAGTCGTATTCGCCTTCTCCGAATGGAACATCAAGGTAGTTCCCTTCGATTAGCTGGATCTGATCGGCCCTTGAGCGATATTTCTCTCTAAGGCGATTAAGCATCCCGGCGGCAAGATCGATGCCGGTGATGCTTGCGTCTGGTGCTCTCAGGAATACCTGGTCCAGCTCCAAGCCAGTCCCACACCCGAGATCAAGGATTCGAATTTGCCCTTCCGTGGGGGAAATCTGACCAGCCATTTCGACATAGACTTGGGCTGAACCGGGTCCGAATTTCTCGTCCCATATATCAGCAGCCATGTCGAAGAAATCGTGCAGGTCTTCCATCTCATTTGTGTACCCAGGTGCTCTTGAGACTTCCTTGCCGATTTGTTCCCATCGGGCTTCTACTTGACTCCTCTGATCTTCCTCGGACATCTGGCATCCTTCTCAGTTGAACGGCGTAGTTGGTGATGAAGCGGATTCAGAGTACCCAGGAAGTGGATGCACTGAGGGAGCCCCCGAGTCCGCGAGAAGACCTTAGGTTGCCTCTGTTGCACAGCGAACTGCCCAAGCAGGCCCATCACTCTTACTGCATGATGCACGCGGACCTCAGGCCCTACGAAAGAGTGTCTTATGTCTACCTCTGCTTTATCCCCCAATCCCAACTTCAAGCACCTCAGAAACCAGGCCAAGGCGTTGCTCAATGCCCACCAGGCCAGAGATTCTGAGGCGGCCAATCGGCTCCGACGGGCGCTTCCCGAGCTGGCTGGTTTGTCGGATCACGAAATCTTCCAGGCCAAACTTGCCCTCAAGGATACTCGACGCGCCATTGCCCATGACTATGGCTTCGAGGAATGGACGGACCTCAAACGCCACGTCGAAGCGTTGGCACAAGCGGGCAGTCCGACTGAAGAGGTGGGAAATTCTGAGGAAGTTGAAACCCTCTGCAGGGCCGTCAAAGCCGGTGACGCCGAGACCGTAGACGCCCTCTTGCAAAAGAACCCAGGCTTGGCCCACGTCCGCGTCAAGGGCGACGGCCCCGAGACCGATAACTTGCTGCATCACGCCATTCCCGTAGGGCGGCCGACACCGGACCACCTGCAGGTTGTTCGTCGGCTGGTCGAGGCCGGCGCTGATATCGACGCCAACGGCGGGATCGGCGACAGTGCCGGGAGTTCGGCCTTGGAAAAGGCCGCCTGGCTGGGGCAGCTAGAGATGATCCGACTGCTCCTGGACGTCGGGGCCAATCCCGACCAGGAGAATGCCATAGATCAGCGTCGGCCCATCGATGAGGCCGCCGAGCACGGTCACCGAAACATCGTTGCGGCATTGATCGAGGCCGGTGCCGCCTATGGCCTGGAGCATACCATCAAAGTGGGGATGCTGAAAGAAACCCGCGCGTTACTCGATGCGGACCCGGCTAGGGTCAACCAACCGTTGCCCAGCGGAGATTGGCCGTTGCACTTAGCCGCCGGCAAGCAGGGGATCTTCAAGCTGCTGTTGCGCCGGGGCGCCGATGTGCAAGCCAAGGACGGGCGCGGCTACACGGCCCTGATGGCCGCCCGAGAAGCCGACAACGAAAAAGCTGTGCAGGAACTGCTCCAGTGCGGCGTGCCCAACGATATCTTCGGCGCCATTGCGAATAGGGACGAAGCGCAGGTCGCCGCCTTGCTGCGCGACGATCCGACACTCGCCCATCCGGTAGGCAAGGGACCGGCCCCCATAATGTGGGCAGTGCGCTCGGGCTCGATCCCCATCATTGAGTTGCTGCTTGAGCAGCAGGTAGAGCTGGAGATTCGGCGACCCGATGAATACTGTGACAGTAGTCCACTCTTGCTGGCCATTCGGTCGCACAACGATGAATTGGTGCGGTGCCTGCTCGACGCCGGCGCCGACCCGGACCCCAAGGATACCGCGTGGGCGTATCCACTCACCCATGCCCTTCGCTTTGGCACCCTATCTGCGGCTACCATACTACTGGATGCCGGCGCTGATCCCAACCAGGACAGCCCCTCTGAGAACAACCCGGACAACCCATGGTTCGCGCTGGGCTGGCCTGCCAATCAGGGCGATCTAGTCGCAACCAAGCTGCTGATGGATCGAGGCGCCGCCATGCACACGCGGGGCAGCCGCAAGGCCCTGGCGCACGCCGCGGAGAAAGGCCTATCCCTCATCGTAGAGCTCCTCGCCACGCATGGGGCCGATGTAGAAGCGGCCTGCAAATTGGGGAGTCCGGATGCAAAGGAAACAACGCCTCTCTCTCGAGCCCGGCGCAAGCATCCTGGTACCGCCCGGCTGATCCAGGAGTTTATCGACCTTCAGCACCGGCCTGCGGCCGAGCGCGCCCGGATTCTCCGCTATCGGGCTGACTTCATCAATGCGGTCATCGACGGCGACGCTGACACGGTGCGCCAGTTGCTGCAGGAGGAACCAGCGCTGATGGATCAAGAACTCACCCAAGTAGATCTGTTGCGTCAAGTTGCCTACAACGGCCAGCACGCCGTCGCCGATGCCCTGGTCGAGGGCGGCGCGCCTTGGACTGTAGTCGCGGCAGCGGCCTTGGGACGCGTGGAGCAAGTCGAGGTGCTCCTGGCCGCGGATCCCGTGCTCCTCCAGAGCGCTGAGCCGCTCATCGCCGCGGCCGCAAATGACCAGGTGGCGGTCTTGGAATTGTTGCTGGATCGAGGGGCCAACGTCGACGCACAGCGACCCGATGGTTGGACCGCCTTGCATGAAGCGGTCGGCAGACAGTCGGTGAACGCCGTTGAAATGCTGGTCGCCCGAAGGGCCAAGGTCAATTTAAAGGCGCAATACGGCTACACCCCCCTGAAGATGAGTGGGTGGTTCAGGGAAGACGGGTGGACCAGAGCAGAGGCGGAGAAGATCCGCGCTCTGCTACTTGCCCACGGAGCGACTCAATAAAAGACACAATCTGGGATGAATCGTGCTGCCGCCAGGGAGATCTTCGAATTCCTGGGACTCGAGCTACCCAGGTGTGCTTGTTAAGACCACGGTCTGATGCCGGGCGCTGAGAACCCCACACCACCCCGGCTGGCAAATCAAATAACACGTCGGGCTGCGGATCCGGCCATTCGGCTCCTTGCCCAACCGTAGCGCGGTTCGGGGGCGCGGAAGACGTTACGAGAAAAAGGGGGAAGGGTTTTGCGCAGGGAAACGTCGTCTACGTAATCGCGAGCGGTGCGATATTCGCCAGTTCGCCTTGATGTCGCTGCTCTGATTCCCAAAGATCTCTTTTGTGTTGGGCCCTCATCCAAAATTCTGGAGAGTTCCCGAACAAGCGGGCAAGTTTCAATGCCATGATGGGTGAGATGGCGCGCCGCTCCCGCAGAAGCTCATTTATCGTCTGACGGGATACACCCAATGCCGCCGCCAGGGACGTCACTGTTTGCGCATATTCCGGCAGGAAATCCTCACGCAGCATCTCACCTGGATGAGTCGGCGGGATGGCGCGTTCTTGTGTATTTGTGATGGCCATGGAATGTTCCTTTCAGTGATAGTCCGTGATTTCAACGTCGTAAGCGTCCCCGTCGACAAACCGAAAACAGATGCGCCATTGTTCGTTGATGGCGATAGCGTGTTGTCCCTTGCGGTCTGTCTTCAACGGATGTTGACGGTGCATTTGTGGAGGTCGGAATGGCCATACGGAGCTTCGACGAGCTAACTCACCAGGGACGAATCCGCCGGTTACGCAAGGTGGAAGAAGCCGCGCTCCGCGAACTGGGTTTCGGAAAATGCCGTTGTCGCAAGTTGAAGTGGACCTGCGATTCAGGCGAGTATCGAGTGCGGATTCACCGTGACAAGAAGGCGCCCCGGATAATTGAATCGGAATTGGATTGGCTGGAGGCTCTCTGCCACGATACCACGCTCTCCGTTCCACGGCCCTATAAATCGCCTGACGGCAAAAGAGTTATCGTGACAGATGTTCCAGGCGTACCCGGACCATTCCCGGTATCCGTTACTTCCTGGCTCAGCGGACGCATCCTGGATCAGGACCACCGATCGCCTCGGCACTTCGAATTGCTTGGCCGCGTTGCGGGTGAGTTGCACAATCACTCTGAAGCTTGGTCCCTACCCACGGGTTTTGATCGACCCACGTATGACGCTGAGGGACTTATCGGATCCCGTTCGAAGTTTCCTTTAGATGAGATTGGACCGGCTCCTGTTCGCCGCGATCTGGAAACGGTCTATGGTCGGCTAACAGAAGCGGAACACCAGATGGGCGACGACACAGAGACGTTCGGCCTCATTCACGCAGACCTCAGTTTCGGAAATGTCCTCTTTCGACCGGATCACGCCATCGCGATTGATTTCGGCGACTGCGGATTCGGCTACTATCTGTATGACATCGCTGTTATCCTGGCCGGCCCCTACGGTCGTCCCGATTTCCAGGAGAGGTCTGATGCGTTTTTGAACGGGTATCGTGAAGTTCGTTCACTCAGCAGGGACTTGGAAGCGTACATACCTACCCTCATGGCCAGTCGAGCAGCTGCGAATATCCTGGAAGCAGCCGCAAAATCACCAGACCATTCCTTGATTGAGAGCCAATGGAGGTATCGTGTTCAACCGCTGTTGAGGACTGAGTTTGCGGGGTAGATCAATGTATATCCGGGAGGATCCGAGCCGGTTTTCCTTGCTCTGAGCGGACACACAATGTATCTTAAACACAGTAACAAGCCGACTGGTTTTTGCTACGCCCATGTACTCCCCCCACATGGTATCCCCGACCTGACGACGATCCACTTCCGAAAGCCAGCCTCTACGACGATCGCTGTTCCCTTGAGTGTTTCCCCCCAGAGGCCTTCACCTGAACAGGACCATACCCATGCTAAATGAATCCCAGATCAGAGAACTGGTGGCCGACAGCGGGGCACGCGTCAATGAGGGGCGTCCGATCAAGCAGATTATCGCCGATGGTGATCTTCCGCGACTCGATGGCTGCACCATCCTGGAGGGGAAGGTATCGGACTCGGTGTTTGGCGAGAACCTCGCGACCAACGAAGGCCAGCCGATCCGGCTGATGTTCCGGAACAACCGGATATCGACGCACGATGTGAATCGCGGGGCCATCCCGTTCAAAGATCAGGTGCTGGCTGCCAATCATGACCACATGTTGCGTCTGGTGGAACACGTATTGGGCAGTTCTCAGTTCAAGGTGCCTGGTCTTCAGGCCAGTTCGACGGTGATTCCGTCAGAGAATCTGAAGCTGATCATGGTGGAGAACGTCCTTCGGATGTATAACGCCGAGAGCAGCACCTCGACGTCCCTCTTTCAACACTGGCTGCAGGCCAGGGAGGCGGGTGAGGCGACGCTCGACTATGCGGGCCATCAGATCGACGTGGATCAGTTGTCCGCCAATGGCGTGCTGCCATACCTGATGGATACGCCGAGCACCAAGGACAAGGTGGATCGTACGATCGATCCACAGTATCTCTTTGACAACAATGTCTGCACGCCCGGCCAATACAACGAGCTCCGCAACGCATCCATCATGGCTTTCGGGATGGTCTCCCAGTATCTCGCCGAGCGCGGAATGATCCTCGTGGACACGAAGACGGAACACGGGGTCAACACAGAAGGTCGGATCGTGGCGGCAGACGAATTGTACACGATGGACTCGAGCCGCTTCTGGCGTATGGACGGCGGCGGACAGCCGCTGACGCGGAATGGCAAACCGGTTTCGTTTTCGAAGGAATTCGCGCGAGGAATGGTTACGGAGAAGGACCAGCAGTTCACGGAAGAGCAGGCGGGAGAAATCGCTGTCCGCTACATTCAGGGTCTGCAGCATCTAACGAGCGAGGCATTCGAGCCGGATCTGCGGCCTCGCGATCAACGCATCGTTGAATCGACCAATCTCATTCTGGACCATCTGCTATAGACCGAAACGGGCGCAGGTCGACACTGCCCTTCTCCTCGACCTTCCGGGTGATGGCGTGCCGGAAGGGGTAAGGCCGGTGAAGGTGGCGTGGGTTGGACCTCATCGAGGAGGTGAAACGAACGGGGCTTACGTCGTGCGACGTAAGCCCCGCTGCGTTGGACGGAGCAGAAACAGCCCGGACGTTCTGCGGAACGCAAGTCAGACCTTTCGGAGATACGAGTGTCAATATGGGAACGAAGATAGGGCTGATCCTCCTCTCCCTCGCCGTCGGCGCCGCGGCGGCGGAGGAGGGCCTCGTGGCGCACTACATGTTCGATGAGGGGGCCGGCTCCGTGGCCGGCGATGCCTCGGGCCACGGCCTCCAGGGCGCCATTCACGGGGCCGAGTACGTGGAACTGGATCAGGGCTACGCCCTCCGCTTCGACGGGGTGGATGACTACGTGGAGATCCCGGACTCGGAGATGCTGAGACTCTCCGATGCGGTCACGGTGACCTGCTGGGTGAACACGTCCGTCAGATCCGGGCAGACCGTACTGTCGAAGAACGGCTGCAGTACGCTGCGCCAGAACTACCGGCTCAGCCTCGGCCAGAACGCGGTCCGGTTCTCCCTGGTGGAGTGTCCCGAGCACGGCAAGAGCGCCGCCGGCGGAGGCGTCCGGCAGGACAGCTGGTTTCACCTGGCCGGCAGGTACGACGGCGACGGGATCAGGGTTTACGTGAACGGCGGCCTGAGAGGGCGGTACGGTGAGCCCTTCGCGACCGGCACCCTGGAGGCGCCGATGTACATCGGCGCCAGCTTCTACGGCTCCGGCCTGGGCGGCCACTTCACGGGTCAGATCGACGACGTCCGGGTGTACAACCGCGCCCTGTCAGACCGGGAGATCGTCACTCAATACGTGGCGGAAAAGGACCTGAGGATATCGATGCGGGATCGCCTGATGGCGCAGACCACGCCGGTGGTGGAGAGGGACACCAGGCCGCCGGCGCTCGTGCTCCCCAGCCCCGCGCCGGACACGAGGGTCGACGGTTCGCCGGTTATATCGGCTGTCTTCGATGACGAGGGCTCGGGCATCGACGTCGCCTCCGTGCGGGTCCTGCTGGACGGCGAGGACGTCACCGCCGGCGCCGCCGTAGCGGAGGGCGGATTCACCTTCTCGGAGATCGGAGCCCTGGAGGACGGCATCCACCAGGTGGAGGTGGTCGTCAACGACCGCGCCGGCAACGCCGGCAATCGACTGCGCTGGCGCTTCGGCGTCAACGAGCCGGTTTCATTGGAGTCGCGTTTCGACGGGGACGTGTTTCGCGTCAACGGCGAGCCCTTTTTTCCGGTGGGAATCTACTCGTCGAACGTCTCACCCACGAGCAGGATGCCCTATATCGCCCAGGCGGCCGAGGCCGGGATCAACTACAAGCTGATCGGCGAAGGCGCCGGGGAGATGCTGGACGATCTGCTGGATCTCGGGATGAAGGGGCTGGTGCACGTGTACTACGCCTCGCTGGCCCTGGGCAGAGGCGAGCCCGGGCAACTCACGGAGGTGGTGCAGCAGGCGAAGGACCACCCGGCCATGCTGGGGTGGTGGAACGAGTACGCCAGCGACAACCAGTCTCCCCTGGCGACCGAGACCTACGAGCTCATCCGGCAGCACGACACGGACCACCCGGTCATCTTCATGCTCACATGGGGTGGGAGACTCAGCGACGCTTACTTCGTTTACGGCTACCCAATTCTGAACCCGCTGCTGCCCGACGACTCGATCACCTCGATCTACGAGTTGGTCCTCGACGATGCCTTCGAGGCTGCGCGGGTGGAGGGCAAGGGCAAGCATGTTTGGTTCATCTCCCAGGCCTTCGACTATCGTCTCGACAGCAAGCGCGGCGAGGTCGTTACCCTCGAAGGGGGTTTCCGGCCCAGTCGCGAGGAGATTCGGTCCATGAACTACCTCGCCCTGACGAGGGGTGTCAAAGGGCTGCTGTTCTACGCGCCCGGGGGCGAGATTCCCGGCACGGAGTACACCGACGACGTGGCCATCTATCCGCGGCAATGGACCGAGGTGCTCAAGGTCGCCAGCGAGGTGCGACATCTGGCCCCCATACTGGCGGCGGGCACCCAGGTACAAGGCGTGCGGCTCGAGCAGGAGGGAGACGCCATTCACTTCATCGAGCGGCTGCACGACGGCGTCCACACCCTGATCGCCGTCAACGTGGAACCGGCCCTGGTCCTGGGCACGTGGCGGTTCGACCGACCAGTTCAGCCCAGGGTGCTGTTCGAGGATCGCATGGCGCAGAGCGAGTCCCGAGAGTTCATCGATCTGTTCCTGCCGCTGGAGGTCCACGTGTACCAGTGGGCGGACGCGGGAGACTGAACCAGGCAGAGATTTGACCTTGATTCGTCATTTTTCGCGGACGTTAATTCGAATATGTGCCAGTTTATAAAGGCGATTAGAAGGCGGATTACCAGGATACACCAGGTCACTCGACGTGTAGGAAAAAACGTCCTTCTATACGTCGATAACGCCCCGGTTCGGAGGGTTTTGTCGCGTAGCCGCGTTGCTGTTTTTCCCATTGAGGTTAATTGTCCTGCGATATACGGTGGACCATGACAGACATACTGGTGAGACTTGCTGGCAAGGCAGACGTCGAGTGGTGTGTAAAGACTGCCACATTGGACTCGAATCGATTTGCCGAGCAGATCTCCGGCATGAACGAAGTGATCGTCGCGGAGTTGCAGGGTGAACTCGTGGGAATGCTTCACCTGTGCTTTTTGTGGCCAGGACATGATGGCGGCACCGCATTCATCAGCCTGATAAAAGTATTGTGTGAGCACCAGCGAAAGGGTGTTGGGAAGGCTATGTTGGCGTTCGTAGAAGCCGATCTGCGGCGCCGAGGCCACAGGATCCTGTTGAGTTCGTGCGTTGTAGATGAATACGAGCCGCAGACATGGCATAGACACATGGGGTTTTCCGAGTGCGGGTTTCTGGCAGGTTTCCCGTTTGAGGACGACCGGGGGGAGCTTTTCCTGTTCAAAGAGATAGCCCCAATACGATAAAAACGGCAACCGGGCGTCGTAATAAAACCTCCCGAAACAGGGCGTAAACGTCGGAGGACAGATGGAACCCGAAGGTATGGAGCTGCGGCCGTTCAAGACCCTCTCCCGTCGCACGATCATAGATCAGGGTCCGTACCTGACCGTTGAGAGTCATACAGTGGAATGGCCGGATGGGCAGGTTATCTCTGACTGGCCATGGATTGTTGGTCCTGACGCTGCGATTGTCCTCGCCATCACTTGCGATGGCAGGTTCCTCTGTTTTCGTCAGACGAAGTATGCAGTGGAGGGAACATCCCTGGCTCCGGTAGGAGGAATGATCGAACCTGGGGAAGATCCTCTAGACGCCGCCAAGCGTGAACTGCTGGAGGAGACCGGATTTCAATCGACCGAATGGATTGACCTCGGCAGCTACAAAGTCGATCCCAATCGCGGCGTCGGTATTCGGTATTTATTCCTGGCCCGCGATGCTGTACCGGTAGCAGAACCTTCGAGTGATGACATCGAGGACCAGGAGCTTCTGCATCTTGCTCGTGAAGAGCTGGAGGATGCGCTCAGGACTGGGGAGTTCAAGGTCTTGTCCTGGGCTGCGGCCGTTTCATTGGCGCTGCAGTACTTGGCTCACACGGGTGAACAAGACTGAAAAACAAGACCCGGAAAGACTCAGTTTAAGGTGCCCCGTTTGCCCCTGCAACTCCGAAAACCTGTGCAGACGCATAACAGGTCCGCGTGCGCGCCGGTCGCGTTCGTTCCATCGGCCTCCGGCAACACGCCTGGGTGTCAGCAATGACAATGTCGTGCAACGAGTCCAGAATATTCACTCCAAATCCAAAGCCCGAGATAATTATCAACTATTCGATTGACCGAAAACAAGGGAGGCGAGAATGTTCGGCATAGGTCTTTGGGAAATCCTGCTTGTCCTCCTCTTGGGCATGATGGGTTTCTAGCTGTGGATGCTCATTGAATGTGCAGTTAAGGAACCGACCATCATGCAGAGAGAGAGGTGACGCGATGGTACCCTGGATCTTCGTGCACAATCCCCTGGAGCGCTGGCTGGACGACTACCCGCGCATCTTCGACGCGTGGGAGGCGGGAGGGGTGGGCGGCATCGTGGTGGGACGGATGTGGCTCAGGAACGAGGCCGGCATGCCGTTGTGGGGGGACACCCTCACCCCCTCGTTTGCGGCGGACCCAAAGGTGTACGCCGCGTTCGGCATAAAGCCGCCCCCGGAAACGGCCCGCACCCCCGAGAGGGAGAAGCAGCTCCACGCGCTCCTCGACAACGCCGCCTCCCGGGGCTGGCACATCATGATCTTCGACTCCAGAGACGGGCTCCGGCTGCTCTACCAGCGGGGCCAGGGTACCACCAGCGGCCTAGCCGAGGAGGAGGACCCTTTTGGGGCCATCGAGGTGGCCGCCGGGGTGCACGACCTGGCCAGTGCCTATCCCCAGGCCCACGGCGTCATCCTGGACCAGCCCGGTGAGACCTTCTACGAACTTGCCTTCCATCGGGGTCAGGCCCTACTGGAACTGGACGGTCGCATGCGGCACCGCCTGGAAGCCATCGGCGCCGATGTGGAGCGCGTCGCCCGCGGCATGGCGCACCTGAACGAGCGTTTCCACAACCTGACTCCGGATCTGGTGCGCTACCACGCGTCCGGCGGCATGCTGGGGGCACTGAACCTGTTCGACCTGAACGAGGATGCCCTGTACTGGCTGCGCGCCCGCCGCGAAGCGGCGCGGGGGTTCATGCGCGCCGTGCACACGCAGATGCAGAGATTGGGAGGGAAGGTGGAGCTGGGGGGCATTCCGCGCACCGCTGCTTTCTCGTCACTGACCGGGCACGAATTTGGCGAGATGGCGGAGTACTTCGACTACGTCTGCCCCAAGCACTACTTCTGGCACCGCGGGAATGACGGCCTCTACGGCACCATGGCCCGCTGGGTGCAGCAGGTCCTGGACTGGAACCCGACCCTGTTGGAGGCAGACGGCTTCGCCGTGGTCAAGGCCTTTCTGGGGCTGGAGCTTCCCGGGGTGCAGACCCTGGCGGACATGGAACTGGGGTTCCCCGAGGAGTTCTTCTCGGAGCTGGTGTACAACGAGACGCGCCGAGCGCTGGAGGCCATCGGGGATGTGAACAAGGTGATCGCCTGGGTGTCGACGGGGCGCCGTCCGCATGGGGGCGAGCCCATGACCGCCCGCGACCTGCACGGCATCCTGACCGCCTCCGAGCGGGCCGGCCTGCAGCGCTTCCTGTTCCAGCCGGACCCTGATCTGAGCGCCCCCGAATGGAGCGTGATCTCCGACCTGTGCGGCAAGCGCTGGCACCCGAGCCGCGACGCGTACTGGCCCTCGGACTCCGGCAGGCCCGACGCGTTCAGCAGGTAGGCATGCGCCCGTTGCGGGACTTATCTGCGGGATTCGTCGCTTCGCCGACTCGGGGAATCGACGTCCCCAGAAACCGGCTAATCACAACGTGATTCACCCAATGCGCCGGAAGGCCCGATCCGCCGCGACCCCTGGCAACGGACGCCACAGGCCCTGATCCCCGGCCGGCGTTTCCTCGCCGATTTGTTCCCATCGAGCTTCTACTTGACTCCTCTGATCGTCCTCGGACATCTGGCCTCCCACTAAGTTGAATGGCGTAGTTCGTGAAGAAGCGGATTCAGAGTACCCAGGAAATAGATGCACTCTTGAATTACGAGATGGCAAGTCCTCCGGAAAGAACCGTCATCTTTGCACATGCGCGAAGCGGAAGTACGACGCTCTACCGCATTTTGCAGCTGCATCCGCTGATGAACGTCGCGCTTGAACCGTTCTGGCACGGATACGCAAAGGAAAACCCGGGAGAGAGGAACTACGTAGACTTCATTGAGGACGTTCCGTCGCTTGAGAAAGCCCTTGACGATCTCTTCGCCAGGTACAACGGGATAAAGATCCTCAGCTACCAACTTCCAAAAGAGCTATACACCCATCTGTTGCTTTCTCCTGAGGTCACCGTCATCTTCCTGCAAAGGGCGAATCTGCTGCGAGCCGAAGTCTCCGGATGCATAGCCGAACAAACGAAAGTCTGGCAGATCTCGGACTTAAATGAGGAAACCAGGCACATCTACCGGAATCTGAAGCCAGTTTCCCTGAAGAAAATCGAAGACGGTCTCGAATACGCGAAAGAGCTCAGGGGCTGCTACAACAGTGTGATTGAACGGCGCGCAATCGGTACTTACATGAAGGTCAACTACGAGAGTCTATACACCGGGGACCTCGGAACGAATCGCGCTGCAGCCAGGGAGATCTTCGGATTCCTGGGACTCGAGTTACCCAGATGTGATGAGCTGGACTACCACCTCGATCCTCGAACCTCAAAGATAAACACTCCTGAATCCTACGCGTTGTTACCCAATGCCAGTGAGATAAATGAACGATTTGGCAACGATGACACTGGCTGGCTATTCGGTGACGACGATGCAGGTGCGCATTTCAAAACCAGGGTCTGATGCTGGTCGTTGGGAACCCCAGACCATACCGGCTGGCAAATCATATACCACGTCGAGCTGCGGATCCGGCTTTTCGGCCCTCCGGGCACAATACCTCCGCTACGCTCCTGAAACGTCGGGTATCGCAAGGCCGTTGACGGAAATCGCTCCTGGCAGGCCAAAAGGAGGGGAAAATGAAACTCTGGGTATTCACCTGCAGTGACAGCCCGTTCGAACACTGGCTCGACGGGTTCGAGGAGCGGTTCGACGCCTGGGAGGACGGCGGCGTGCGTGGTCTGGCCGTGGGCCGCATGACATTCCTCCAGGACGACGGCACCACCATTCCGGCGTGGGCTCCCGACCCGAAGGTGTACGAGGCCCTGGGGGCGGAAGTCCCGGAACAGCGTCCGCGCGACCTCACAAAAGAGAAGAAGCTGCACGCAATGCTGGACAACGCCGCAAAGCGGGGCTGGCGACTGCTGATTTTCGCAGGTGGCGGCCCGACCGCCCACGTGCAGGACCAGATGAACGCCTTTCCGCAGGTACACGGCGTCATTGTCGACGGTCCGGGCGAAAACCACTACGAGCTGGCCTTCCACCACGGGGGCGAGCTCCTGGAGGTCCGACCCGGTGAGGAGGCCCGCTTCGCCCAGGTCGGCGCCGAGATTGATCGAATACAACGCGGCATCAACCACATGCGGGATCGTTTGCATAATCTGACACCGGAATTGGTGCGGTTCCACGCCGACGGGGGGATGCTGGGGGCAATGCTCCTGTTCGACGTCAACGAGGACGTGCTCTACTGGCTGCGCAAGCGGCAGGAGCTTTCTCGCTTCGACTGGCAGTATTTGCGGGAACAGGTCGACGCCGTCGATCGCAGGGTGGAGCTGGGCGGAATCCCGCGAGCCGCGGCGTGGTCATCGCTCACCGGACAGAACTACTGTCAGATGGCGGAGTATTTCGACTATATCTTTCCGAAACACTATTTCTGGCACCGCGGCATGGACGGCATGTACGGGACCATATCCCGCTGGGTAAGACGGTTGCGAAAGTGGAATCCGTCCCTGAGCGAGGCGGAGTGTTTCGCCGTCGTGAAGGCGCTATTGGGCATCGATCTGCCCGGCGTCAACTCGCTTATGGACATGGAGATGGGTTTCCCCGACGAATTCTTCTCCAGGGTGGTCTACAACGAGACCCGGCGGGCACTTGAGGCCATAGGCGATCCGGACAAGGTCATCGCCTGGGTGTCCACGGGTCGCCGCCCCCACGGAGGCGACCCGATGCAGGCACGGGATCTCTACGGTATCCTGACTGCTTCGCGGGAGGCGGGTTTGAAGCGCTTCCTGTACCATCCCGAGCCGGATTTCGGGGCGGCGGAATGGACCATCATCTCGTCGATGTGCGGAAACCAATGGAATGAAGACGCCGGCGGGTACTGGCCGACGGAGACCGACAAGCCAGGGTTCTGGGACGGCGGGCGCGAGGTACCCGAAGAGGGCCGGATTTGAGCAGGATCCTTGCCTCGTTGCGGGAGTGTTCGCCGCGGGCGAGAACGATGACTTGCTTCGACATCGCCTCGTCAAACCCGGCCTTCGCCAACCGTGGGAACGTCTTACGACCGGCAGCAGGACTGTTTTTGCATTCGGGATCCGAGGAGAAATCAGGTATGATACGCACAGTCACGTCGGAGGACTTGGGAGCTTGTGCACGTCTATTCGTAAAGGTCTTCTCCGAATGGCCGTACGAGGAATCGTGGAGCGTCGCCCAGGCCCACCACTACCTCGGTCGATTCTGGAGGTTCGATCCCGGGCACTGTCTCGTCGCCGTCGAAAACGATAACGTCGTCGGAGCGATGTTCGGATACAGTTATCCGTGGCAGGACCGAATCAACTACTACATGCAGGAGCTCTTTGTTGAACCTGATCGACGTCGATCAGGCCATGGTCGAAGCCTGGTGCGTCATCTGCTCGACACGCTTGGGGAATCAGACGCGTCTGTGTCCCTGATTGCCAATGAGGCTACGCCAGCAGCCGCGTTCTACCAGGAGCTCGGACTGCGGCAGCACAGATACTACAAGTTCTATTGTGGAACCGTGAATCCGGACGCGGAATAGGCCGTCGTATAACACGTCGTTTTGTTATCCCGTCCTGGCCGCCCGGAAAACCTCTGAACCACTTACTTTGTTTGATGGAACTGCACTAAAGCGAATGAGCCATACGGGGTTTTTCGAACGGATTCTTCCGCACAATCGAGAGTTGGCGGCGAAAAGACCAACATGAGCGCATAATACGTGAAAGGCTGTCCGGTGACTGTCAAATGAAGCTACACATTCTCGGTAACGGTGGTCCGCGTCCCAGCCGTATGGGTGAACGCTACGGGTGTTCCTGCATTCTCGAGATCGGCGACGATCGAATCATGGTTGATTGCGGCCCCGGCACAACCTACAAGATGGCACGCATGGGAATGAGCCCTGCACAGGTGAATTCGGTTTTCCTGACTCACCATCACTCGGATCATATCGTTGATTTCCCGTGCTTTGCCCTGCTGCGGTTCGATCTCGATCCCGGCGATCTTCGTCCCCTCAGAGTCTTTGGTCCGCCTCCGACGGTGGAATTCGTGGATCGCCTCTTTGGCAAGGACGGCGCCTTCCTTCCTGATATCGTTGCGCGTCGAGAACACCACATCAGCCACCACGGGCACGTGGGGAGAGGCGGAAGACTTCCCCGCCCGGGCATGAAGGTCGACGTATCCGACATCAGTTCAGGAGCCGTTGTCGAGGGGAAGGGTTGGAAGACGACGGCTGTACAGGTTCCTCATGTCGACCCCTACCTGACCGAGTTGGCGTACCGGATCGATACGGATAGCGGCAGCGTGCTCTTCCTGTGCGATGCAGCGGACTGTCCCGAACTGAGGCCATTGGCCAGGGGGGTCGATACGTTCGTTACGGGGCTCTCTATGCGCAATTTCAAAGAGAATGACGAAGATGCTTCGCATCCGATCCGGGGCGTCAGCGCGGACATCTCAGAGGTTGTTGACATCGCTAATGAAGCCGGCATATCGAGGGTCGTGGTCATCCACTGCGGTTCTCCGCACAGTGACGAGGTCGTCGGCAGGCTGCGTCGAGGCTACCATGGGAATGGATACAGCGGCTGTATCGTGTATCCTGACGAGCTTACGACGATTGAGATATAGGTTGTTCAGGTGGGAGGAATCGACGTCGACCCGGCGCAGATGATTGATTTTCGACATTCTACCGTTCACCGCCACAGCCAGATTCTTGAGATGTGAAATGAATGATACCCTGCCATACTCAGTTGCGGTCATTTCAGACATTCACGGCAACGTGGCTGCACTCAACGCTGTTCTCGAGGATCTGCAACGCCAATCCTGTGATCGTCTGGTGGTCGCCGGCGACCTGGTGCTGAGCGGACCCCGCCCGGCCGAGAGTCTTGACGCGATTCGAAGTCTGGGGGTCCCCACGATCTACGGGAACACAGACCAGTTGGTCTTCGATGAACGGCATTCCGGGGAAAGACTGGACTGGGTGAGAGAGAAGCTGGGAACGGATGGCCTGAGCTATCTGAAGGGACTGCCATTTGAACACAGGATAACGCCGCCGGGAGGGCGGTCTCCGGAGGACGATCTTCTCATTGTGCACGCAACGCCTGCTGACGTGAACGGTATGTTGGTTCTTCAACCTGTTCCGTTCAGTCAGCGGCCGGTTACTCCGGAAGCCGAGGCCAGGACACTGCTGGGGGATGCGAGGGCCAATCTGATCGTGGCTGGACACCTTCACTACGCGTCCTGTGGCGTTCCGTGCGGTCAGCGATACAGCATCATTGATTCAATCGGGTTTCCGTATGACGGAGATCATCGAGCCGGATATGCCGGCGTGTGGTGGGATGGGCAGGAGTGGCACGTGGAGAATCACAGATTGAGTTACGATTTCCGCAAGGTTGCGGAGGACCTCAGGCGTTGTGGCGCCCCTTTTGGTGGGTTGTCAGCCCACAGGATCCTTCAAGCCAGGTTCAGGCCGGTCATGTAGAATCTGAAGCCTGATGGTGCGCACTGTACGTCGGCCCGCGACTTGCTAGGTTCTGAGTGGGGCTGCTGAGGGTTAACGAAGCGTTCTGCAAAATGCCGGTTTGAATGCCAGATCTCGAGAATTATAGGGTCAAAACCACAAACCGATTGCCCTACTGCCCGCAACGGGAAGGTATTTAATAGATCGGTGGCGATATTTGAAAGTCGAGTTTCGTTCTCCAGGCAATCAGTCTGAATTCATGGACACGGTGCATTGCTTTTTTCATAAGTCTGTTGACGATCAGACGGAATACGACAGGCAGGTCAAGCGCGAAGCCAAGTATCTCCAGGAAGATCCATGGATTACAAGAGATGACACACTTGCATGTTTCTTGGACGGGAAAGTTGTGAGCCTGGTTCAGATTTTTCGTCGCCCAATTCATATTGGCAACTGTGTCATACAAATGGGTGGTATTGGAAGTGTGTATACTTTGCCAGACTATCGGCACAGAGGCTATTCCTCGCAATTGATGAAGGTTAGCGCTTCTTACATGAAAAAAAGCGGATATGACATTTCATTCTTAACGACTCGAATTCCTTCTCATTATGCGAAAGTTGGTTGGGTCGTTTACCCGACATTCAGCATGAGATTGGATCTTCCGAGGGACGGCGGATTGCGAGCGCCAGATGAATCGCATATAGATTGTGGTTCTTTTAAAAATGATCCGAACGGAATAATCGCAACCTATGATCAATTTAACTCATTACATTCAGGTTCAGTGGTAAGGAATTCTACCTATTGGGATCATCAGATAGAATATCTCAAAGATGAACCTGCCCTCTATTGGAAGGCAAGAGGAAATGGCGAGTTGTCAGCTTACCTGAGATCCGTCGATTGGGATATCGTCGAAATTGGGTTCTCCCAAGGCCAGGATCGAGAACTGGTCAATCTACTCAAGCACGTATTTGTTTGTGCCAAGGCTGAAGGCGTAGAGACGATGGATGCTCTTGTTCCATTGAAATTCCAAAGCTTGTTTGAAGATGCAGGGTGCAAAGTTAACCGGCTCGAATCCAATAATATGATGGTTCGGATTATCAACTTTGAATCTATCTTGCGAAAGATCACACCTCTATTGACGCTGCGGCTTGCAGAATCTGATTTCAATCAATGGAAGGGCTTTATCGCCATTCAATATGAAGCTGGTATTCAGATCTTGAATATCAATGAAGGGGTATTGTCCATTTTGACAGAATCGGTCATGCCGGACATAACTCTCCACCTCAACCAGGAACAGTTGATAAAACTGCTTTTTGGGGATATGGGGATCGAACATATCGTATTCTCCAACAATTTAGAACTAAAGAAAACGGAAGCGAATCTATTGAGTACTCTGTTTCCAAGAGGTCAACTCTGCATGTGGGATTTTGACTGCGCATTCTAGGGAGTCGCTCCAAGGAAAACGAAAAAAAATGACAAAGTCCGCATGTGGGCTTCAACCTACCGTAGCGGCATCGAAGAGAACCATCGCTTGCGTCAGGCATGGAGAGACAGTCTGGAAGGTCGAGGGCCGAACGCAAGGCTGCCTGGATTCGCCGCTAACCGACGTCGGCGTGAGTCAAGTACGCGAGCTTGGTGAAAGACTGAAGTCCGAGAATTTCGGCACAGTCGTGACCTCTTCACTTGGTCGGGCCATTCAGACGGCCGAACTCTTGTCACGCCAATTGGACGTCGAAAATGGCCTTCAATCGGATAACCTAGCTGAAAGAGGCGAGGGAGCGTTTCAGGGCCTTACCCGCGCCCAACAGACCGCGCGGTTTCCCGAATGCTTCGACAGAAAGACAGACCGAGTGATTCCTGATTTGATACCGGGCGTGGAGCGTACGGCCGAATTTCTGGACAGGGTGACGGCTGGCCTGCATGAGATTGGAAGATTCGTCGAATCTGGGAGTGTCCTGGTGGTTACACACGCAGGCGTACTACAGGCGCTAACTTCGCTGGTTTTTGGCGAGGATTACGGCGAAGTGTGTGCGAATCGGGCGTTCGGTTTTTGTGATGTGCTCAGATTCGATTCGTCTCAAATAGAGACTTTATTGGCCGAACCCTCGCATAATACATCGGCTTCCGGCGCCAGGCCTAAGGCGGCCTGGCCTTCGACAACCTGATTCACAGGTTCGCAGACCGGCAGGTCGGCGGAAAGGAATTAAAGCACCATGCTGAAAGCCATTCTTTGGGACAACGACGGCGTCCTGGTCGACACCGAAGGCCTGTACTTCCAGGCCTGCCGCGAAATCCTGGAAACCCTCGACGTCGGCCTGAGCGAAGCCCGTTTCATCGAGTTCTTCCTCAAGTCCAGCGACGGCCTCAGGAGGATTGCGGCCGAACACGGCATAGACGAACAGACGCTGGAGACCGCCCGCATCCGGCGCAACGCCCGCTTCACCGAACTCGTGAGGGCCGGCGTGCCCGTCATCGGCGGCGCGCGCCAGGTGCTGCGCCAACTCCACGGTACGGTGCGTATGGGCATCGTCACCAGTTCGCGGCGGGAGCACTTTGAGATCATCCACGCCGCTACCGGCATGCTGGACTACATTGATTTCACGCTCATGCGTGAAGACTACCTGCATTCCAAGCCCGACCCCGAGCCCTACCTCACGGCCATGCGGAAAAACGGCCTCAGCGCCGCCGAATGCGTCGCCATTGAAGACTCGGACCGGGGGCTGCGCGCCGCTCTTGCGGCCGGGCTGCGCTGCATCGTCATACCGCAGGGCCTGACGCGCGGCCTGGACTTCACCGGCGCCCTGCGGCAACTGACCGATATACGCCAGGTTCCGCCGCTGATCCATGAGCTTATGCAAACTTAGTACTGTTTCAACAACATCCCGGCAGCCAGCTCCTGGACGCGGCGGAACGATATGTGCAATGCGGCCCAGAGACCTGACGGCGCGTCCTGCGTCCAAAAGCGAGGCCATCCTATGGGTTTCACGGTTGATCTTGAATATACGCCACGCAGTCCCCAGGATGGATTGGCATTCACGGAGGAGACATTCTGTCGGCGTCGTGTCCCGTTTACTTTTGACGTCAAGGAAGTTGGGATTGCGCTGGTTGATTTTTGGAATTTTGGCTGGGATGATGGCCCCTATGACGAAGAACTTGGTGATCGCAGTTTTGAACGAGGTCGCTCCCACGCTGAACGAAAACGCCGAATTACTGAGACAACAGTCGGGCCACTGGTAAATACGCTTCGCGATATGGACTTCCAGATTTTTCACTGCAATCAATCGGATTTTCTGAAAAAATACCCTCAATGGAATCTGTCGACAACCGATGAAGAGCGCCAGAGCCTATCTGAGAATTCTGCATCTTCCGAAAACTCAAAAGAGAATCGAAACGGCCAATGGCCTCCTCAAGAGTGGGTGGACAATTGGAAGAGTCAGCATAGCGAATTGATATGGCGGATGGAGGATTGGGCGAATATTCAGGGGAGACTCTATGACGAAATATCGATACCTGAACCCGTTGAACCCCAGGACGGCGATTTGCTGGTGTATTCCGGAGACCAGTTTCATCGGCTCCTTGCTGAAAAGCGTATCAAGACTCTGTTCTATATGGGCTTTGAGACTGATGAATGTCTGATGAATAAGCCCCATGGCATAAGAAATATGAGTCGCCTGGGTTACATGCCTATCGTTGTAACCGACTGTACCACAACATATGAAGCGGCTGAGACTCTGGATGGACTGTGGAAAACGCGAGTCGCAATTCTCAATTTTGAAGCCCGCCTGGGCTACTCGGTAACATCTGAATCCCTCTTGAGAGCTGTGGAGACTTTGAAGTAGAACGCTCCAGGCTTGCGTCCAGGAAGCCCCAACCACCACCCCGGCCGCACTGACACACATTACGGGCAGCACCCGAAAGTCTACCTCTTTTTCCACTACATTGACCGGGCGCCCTTAGCCGCTCCCTGAGCCTGTCGAAGGGTCGAAGGGTCGGCGAAGGAAAAGGGTGCCGAAACGCGGGCGCTTCGACAAGCCCTGTGAGTTCGTTTGATGATCATCGAGCAATTCAATACCTGGAGAAACCAATGACGGACGAGAAATCGGCCTTTCTGTTCATTGACAATACGTATGTAGAGAATCTCGACGGCGTCGTGCAAGGGGTCGTACCCGCAAAGAAAGTTTCGCACCAGCCTCTGATTGAGAAGGATCGGGCCTGGGAGGAGGAGTGGCTGATCGGCGGCTACGTCAACGTCCTGTACGACGAAGACGAAAATATCTTCAAGATGTGGTACGGCGTGAGCCGGAGATTGAGCGATGCGCGTGGCGAAAGTGCGGACGGACTGGCCTACGCCGTGTCGAAGGACGGGATCCACTGGGAAAAACCCGTCCTCAACCTCGTCGAGGACGCCGGCAGCAAAGAGAACAACCTGGTCTTTCCCTTCCTGAGATGGGGGGCCGGGACAGGAGTCATGAAAGACCCCATCGAAACAGACCCCGCCAAACGCTACAAGATGCTCTTTATGTTCCAGAGCGGAGACATGATATTCGCCGGTATCGTCCAGCCGGTCTGTGTGGCGTATTCTGCCGACGGGATTCATTGGGACGTGCCCCGGCGCTGGCTCAATCCGGTCATTCCACAGGGCTCGGATACCCACCTGGTCGCCTATTGGGATACAAGAATCCACCGCTACGTCGTCTTTCTGCGGGGCCGGCCTAACGTGCGCATCATTTGCATGGCTGAAAGCGATGATTTCGAAAACTGGACCCCGCGCAAGATCATCGTCGCACCCGATGAGTTCGATCCCCCGCAGGACCGGGAGTTTTACGGAATGAGTTCGGTGGCGTATCGCGGCTTTCGCATCGGCTTCCTGTCCGTGTTTCACACGCTCAACGAGGGGTGGATCGCCCGGAACCGGATCGAAGACTGGATGCCGGAATGGATGAACCGGATGGACATTCAGTTGACCTACTCGAAGAACGGCCGGACCTGGCACCGGGCGGGCAACCGCGAACCCATTCTTGAATGCGGCCCCCGCGGCAGCCACGACAGCGGAAGTGTCTATCCGTCTCATTCCCCCTTTGTCCGCGGCGACGAGATCTGGGTCTATCACAGCTGCTCAAATGAATTGCACGGCGAGGGGACGCGCTACGATGAAGAATCCCGGCGGGGAATCAATCTGGCAAAGATCGAAAAGGACCGGCTGGTCTGTCTGAAGACGGAGGCGCAGGGGGTGGTGACCACGGTCCCGCTGGGTATCCGGCCCACTTCGTTGTGGATCAACGCCGATGCGACCGGCGGTTCAATTCGAGTGGAGGTCGTCGATCCGTTTGACCGGGTCGTGCCGGGTTTCGGCAAAGAAGACTGCATCCCCTTCTCGGCGAATGAAACAGAATACCGGGTACAATGGAAAAGCGATCCGCAAGGCGCAGTCGGGGATAACGAAGGTGGACTCGAAGAGAAGATGGTCTCACAGGCTCGCGGCGGGGTCAAGGTTAAAGTGTACCTGGACCGCGCCAGGCTGTTTGCTCTTTACGCGTCCTGAAGCCATCTCGCAGAATCACATGTCAGGCCGTGCGGAGGTCCACGATGAAGTGGGAACTGCTGCATCCCGACCAGGAACAGGCCGAGGATGTACCCTGCAGGCGGGCGGCCTTCGGCGGGATGTTGAGCTGCGATGGTTGCGTCTATCTGTTCGGGGGAATAAAAGTGATGTACGGCCAGCCGAAAGGGCCTGGAGATCTCTCTGTCCAGGGTTCACTGAACGACCTGTGGCGTTACGACCCGGGTCGAGGCAGGTGGACGCGGCTGGAAGACCACGATGGGCGCATCGGGTTCAAACCGTCCGATACCAGACCGTGTACCCGGAAGCTCACGACCTGGGTGCCCTTGAACGGCAGGCTTTATCTTTTTGGCGGGTCCTCAGTGCGGGGCCCCGGCAAGGGGGAGATCAAGCTGAACGATCTCTGGGCCTACGATCCGAAGACTGCCTCGTGGGAGCTGATAGAGCCCGACGACGGGCGCACATCGGGAATAATGGCGGATGGGCATCGTCCCGCCGGATCGGGGAGTAGGGGCGCGGCCGTTCTGGGCGATTGCCTGTATGTGATGGGTGGACACGGCGCGATGACGCATGCACAGCTGTGGAGCTACAAGGCGCCGGCCGGGAAATGGGAGCACCTGGGGCCTGCATCGAATGGGCGCAACGGTTGGCCGCCGAAACGGTACTGTCCCGTGCTGGTCGGCTGGAACGGCAGGCTCTACCTGTGGGGCGGCCGGGACAGCCAGGATCGAACGCCGGAGTTCTACAACGATCTGTGGGAATACGATCCCGGCGGAGGCGCCTGGACCTGCATTGAGGAGAACCGGCCGGATGACGTTGCACGGCCTTCCCCCCGGTACGGGCTGGGATACGCTGTGATCGGAGATCACCTGTATCTGTTCGGAGGATTTGCAGGAGGGGAAGGGGAGCACCCCCAGTTGAACGATCTGTGGCAGTACGATCTTCGAGCCGGCCGGTGGGACTGTCTGTATCCACACAACGGCGCGAAGGATTATTCTGTCGCCGCCAAACGTCCCGGTGTGAAGCGAATCCCCGTTATGGCAGTGGGGGGCGGGGCCGTCTATCTCTTCGGGGGGCTCGACCTGGCTACCGGGCCGCACGGTGAAGGGCCGCTGGCGGCGTACAACGATTTCTGGCGCGGAACCCCGGCCTGACACCGTCTCCAGATAACGTGCAATATGAGTCTAGGCAAGCTTGTCGATAGACAGATGCATATAGAAGGCAAAGACAAGAAACCCCAACAGACCAGCCACTCAAAGTCCTCCCGCCATTCCTTTCCGTCTACTCGTCTCGAATACACCACAGGCAGTTCGGATCCCATCGAACGGCACGGTCTCGCACTCTCGCGTTTGTTGCAATACATGGCATTCCGAGCGGAGTTAAGCATCTGTCGGCGCTTCGGTCTCGCGCTGCAGGCGGACGTGCTGCCCCTCAGGTATCGACACGTGCAAATCACACGGGGAGGGACCGATGCTGCAGTAGATCCTTCGTCGGCCTGGGGGCACCCTTCGACATTTCGACAAGCTCAATGCAAGCACGCTCAGGGCAGGTCCTATGGATGACAACGGGAAGCCACGTGCATGACAATCTTTAAACATGCCATTCTGAGCGCGCGGGCCTTCTCAGGATAACATGCTCTGCGAAGGTGTGGGCTCAGCGTTTCACCACGGGCAATCGCAAAGCGCGTCAATCACAGCGCAGCGAAGAATCTCCCGTATTCTCGATTGTACGTGTACTACATGCCCTTTGTAGATGAGCTTGTGCGCGGACGCATCGACTGCCTGATGGCCTTTCGACACGCTCGAGGCAAGTCCTCAACATGACAGTCTTCGCAAAGGTAGGATCGACTCGTTTCGCCAATGGTCTTGGACGATTTTTCCAGCCGTTTATTTCGCGATTTTCGTAGTTAATCAAATCCGTTTTTGGACAGGTATGAGAAAAACTCAGGATAAGTACACCCAATGCAGTCCAAATGGGATATTATCGGTGAAGGCCTTCACAATCAGAGGATCGAGATGGAGACACTGAAGCCGATATTTGAACGCGCAAAGCGAGGAGATCTGAAGGCCTACGAGCAGATTGTGGCACACTTTCAAGATCTCGCGGTGGGATACGGGTACGCATTGTTGAGGGATTTTCACCTGGCGCAGGACGCGGCGCAGGAGGCGTTTACAGAGGCGTGGGTGAATCTGGAGCGGGTGTACGACGTCTTCGCCTTTCCTGCTTTGTTACGCAAGATCGTGTTCAAACATTGCGATCGGATGACGCGCCGGGGTAAGAAGGTCGAGATTGTATCGATGGAGCAACTCGTCGAGATCGCATCGGAAGAGCAACATCCGGATCGAACAACAGAAGAAAACGAGATGCGGTGCCTTGTGCGAGAAGCGATCGACACGTTGCACGAAAACGAGCGTCAGGCCGTGTCTTTGTTCTACATCTCGGATTATTCACAGCGGGAAGTGGCCGCTTTTCTGGGTGTGTCAGTCGCCGTCGTGAAGAACCGTCTGCGGTCTGCGCGGAAACGGCTCAAGGAAAGGCTATTCGATATGGTGAAGGACAATATGCATGAGAACCGGCCTTCGCGGGACGATCGGTTCATTGACCGTGTGCGAGAAATCCTGGCGCCTGATCAAACGAACCATAGCGAAGGTATCTATGAGTTGCTGGACAGGCGCTGGAACGCCATCGGCCGTCAGTGTCGCGCCGGACGCATCGCGCACAGTCACTACGACTGGCAGACGTCGCGGATCGGAACGCTGGATGGTGATGTGGTCACACACGCGGGCATTTATGATCTCTCGATGCGTATCGGCAGCGCAACGGTTCGGACCGGGGGCATCAATCTGCCGACCGTGCATCCCGACTATCGGGATGAGGGGATCTACGCGGCAACAATTCAGGCGGCGCTGGACGCCATGTATGCCCATGGTTATGATATGTCGTGTACACGTACCGAACCGCTCGATCGCTTTGCGAATTTCGGCTACGTGCTTGCCTGGCCGGATCAGGAGACGTATTTTATAGACACCGAGCACCTGCCCGAAGCAGCCCCGGAAATAGAGCTGGGGGAAGTACATGTCAACGTGATTCACGGGCGCAGAGACCTGGCTGAACTTCACAATCGATGGCACGACGGATTGACCGGCACGACCGTCCGTCCAACATACCGAAGAGGCAAATGCCCGCCGGAAGACGACGATCCGTGGACGGCGTACATTTTCAACGATAAAACCGGACGTGCGGTGGGTTATCTCTACGATGGCCCGAATACAGAGAAAGATCACGAGGGGCGCGACCTGCGTCATACGGATTCAGCCGGTGATCCGGAACAGATCCTGCGCGTTTTAGGGCAACTTGCCCGGCAATACCGGGGACCCAGGGTGCAATTCGTCCGACTACCCTGGCGCAGCGCGCTGGCACGACGCGTGCGGCAGTTGCCTCATCTTTATTCAGCCAGAAACCACAATGGTCGGACGGGGAACCAGATTCGCATCATCAACCTTGAGACGACGCTGACCAAGATCGCACCGGAGTTATCTCGACGATTACGAAAGTCGCATCTCAGAGATTTCATAGGCACATTACAGATCTCCATCCCGGATCAGTCTGTAATTCTATCCATCGACAACGGTGAAGTCTCTGCGCAACCTGGTGGCAAAGCAGACAACAGCGTTGAAAGTGGTCATGAGTTTGCACAAATCATCATTGGAAAAGAAGCGCCAATTGAGATTGCCGATCGGTCGGATATGTTGCTTACTGGCGATGCGGCTGAGCTCCTGGATGCGCTCTTTCCTGCCCAACATCCGCAGATGCCGAATGAAGATCTGTAAATTTCTCCGCTCCTTCGTCGCTTCACTCAAACGGCCCTGCGTGAGTCACTGACAGAGTGCCAGAAACCCCTCACACTATTTGATGAAGTGCCGCTTCTGCAATGCTTGCGCGTTTGCGGACGTCATTTAAGCGCAGAACGCGAACTGTATGACCACTCCTGAGATTCCCCTAAGCCAGTGGCAACCCTTGTCAGTCCAGGAATTGACGCAATTGTTCGCTGGCGCTCCTTTCATGTGGGGACTCGCTGGCGGCTATGCGGTTGAGCAGTTCGCGGGAAAGCGCGTCAGGGGCCACGGCGATATAGACGTCATCGTGTACCGGGATCAGCAACTCGAAGTACAGCGCTGGCTCTCGAATTGGCATCTGTACGCGGCTGATCCGGCTGGTTCATTGCGACCCTGGGCGGAATCAGAGTACTTGCCTTACGGGATATTTGACATATGGGGCCATACCAGCATAAAGGCATGGCAGCTTCAGATCATGTTAACTGAGAGCCAAGGCGACAGGTGGTTCAGCAAACGCAGCAGACTGATTGGCGGGCAACGAGGAGACTTGATCGTCGCATACAGAAGTGTTCCCTGCATACGGATCGAGGTTCAACTGCTGTACAAAGCCGGGAATCCTCGTTCGAAAGATGATCTGGACTTTGAAACGTGCCTGCCGCTGATGTCCGCCGAGTCAAAGAGATGGTTGGGAGCCGGGTTGGAAGTCTTGTATCCTGAAGGTCATCGCTGGCAAGGGTTCCTGTCGGATTAGCGGACTGCATAGTCAGACGCGGCCGAAATGCATCGTCCGATAACAACACGTTTTGCGCTGCGGCGCCATCGCCGCGCTGGCCTTCGGCAACCGGCTGGTCGGGTTCGCAATCCGGCGAGACGTTTTGCGAAAGTGAGTTCGATTTGTTCAGGGCGGATCTCTTCCGGGCACACCTGGAAAACTGGGAGCTTGTTCTCCAGAAGCGAACCGTTGAAGCCATCGAACGGATCGCATCTGCTCCTGGCGTTGCGGGTGTAATTCTCGGGGGTAGCATTGGTCGAGGAGTGGCGTGGCCTTTATCTGATATAGACCTCATCTACATTGCGTCCAGGGAGGCGGACAGCAGTCTTCCAAAAAGAGTGGACGAGCTTGCGTTAGCCATCACGAGAGAATGGGCTCGAGACACGTGGCCGACGTCTGTTGACGCTGGGCGACTTCATTTTACAGCCGACGAGGCGGACGACCTGATCAAAGGCAAGCGTCACCTGGATGAACTGATGGCCGATGAAAGAACTTTCCATGCGACTGACAAGAGCCATCTCGGTCAATCAGTTCACGGGTCTGAGGATTGCGATACTCCCGCATTTGTTGTGCTGCTCTCCGATGGTCGATTTAACCCAACGGTTGTCCATGCGCGCCAAATCGAGCGAGTCAGACGTGTAACCGCTCTCGCTCAGCGGGTTCAGTCATATCTGGACGCAGGTCGTCTGATTGAGGCAGGGATCTCTATTCAGGAACTCGCGCGTGTGACAGTCCCATATCTGATGGAAAGGTGGGGGCACGGAGATCGGTCCTTCGGAAGAGTCTTCACCCGTTTTTCCGTTCTGGCTCACGAGCACCAGGAAGAAGGAATTGCGAATCGCCTCATCCGACTGCTTTCTCTTACCGCGGATGAGGTAGAAGCAAGGTTTGCCAGGGCTCCCGCTGATGTTGCAGAGCGGCACGTCACGTCGTATCCATCCCGCCTGGCCGTGGGCGAGGAGATCACGGAGCTCGATGACAAACGCGATGTCCTGTTTGCCTATACGTGGTATGCAGTTCGAAGTGGTGAAACGGGTTCGTGGCTCCTCAATGAGGATCTACAAGAGTCTCAACTCAAGTTGTTACTGGATCAAACAGCATCCATATGGGCCGAGGTGGTCTCGAAAGAACCGGATAGCGTATCCAGCGAACTCGCTTTCGCATAACACGAGTACCCACCGCTTCGGCCGTCCCGGCCTCCGCCCAATCCGGCTTCGACGGGTTCGTGAGTTCCGGACCGTCAGGCAACAGGGCATAACTTCAAACAAAAAATGAGGGCGTGGTCAATCAATTAACCGACACCGTTTCCGGATAACGCGCAATATGAGTCTAGACAAGCTTGTCGATAGTTGGAGATGTGAAGAGGAACAGCTCTTCTCGGGATGGGATTTTTCCTGGCTGGATGGCAGGATGTTTGAAGAGCAAGCTCCATGGTCTTTTTCTTCTCGAGCCGCTGACCTCATGCGCCGATGCTCATCTGTCGTTGACATGGGGACAGGCGGGGGTGAGCGGTTCCTGAACTTACAGGAATTCTGGCCTGAAGTGGTTGTGGCAACGGAGGAATATGCACCGAACCGCAAGCTGGCAACAGAGCGTCTCGTTCCATTGGGAGCGAGAGTTGTCGATGTTCGATTATCCAATCGCGATCCAGTGCCGTTTTCCGATAGCGAGTTCGATCTCGTTCTGAATCGCCATTCCGCATTCAATCCCAATGAAGTTGCCCGTATTCTCACGCCGGGCGGTACATTCCTGACCCAGCAGGTTCACGGGTTATGGGCCTGTGACTTGCTGGCAGCGTTTGACGTGAAACCGCAATCGCCCGGATCCACCCTCGAAAGGAACGTGGCTCAATTGAGAACGAAAGGCCTGACTATGCTCAATGCCGAAGACTGGTCTGGCCGGCTGGCTTTCGCCGACGTGGGCGCCGTGGTCTACTACTTGAAGGCTGTTCCCTGGCTTGTACCCGGGTTTTCTGTCGAAACGCACGTGGAGCATCTATTGAGGCTGAAACACCGACTTGACAGCGGCAATGAGCTGGCGTTCACGGCAAGGAAATTCCTGATTGAAGCGCAAAAAGAGCGGCCAAATTAGAGGGCGCCATTTGGCATCGACGGTGATCATCTTCGTGTGAAGGCCACCGTGTCGCCCGAGCGTGAAGGAGGTGTCGTGGCGGGGAAAGATCTCGACAGGTTTGTCAATCTCGACTCCATCGCGGATGGCTTCTTCAGAGACGCCGTGGTGGACCACGTTTCGGTGTATTGCGACCTATTCGATGAACGGCTTGTCTCAGTCTACGTGTGGGGAAGTGTTCATCGGAACGAAGCGGTACCCGAAGTCTCCGATCTTGACTTGCATCCATTTGTAATTGACGCCGTCACCGATGCGGACAGGTTCCGGCTACGGGAATCCGAGGCATCCCTTCGTAGAGAGTTCCTCTCACTTCACGGGCTTGTCACACCGCGATCTGTAGACAGGGTTTCCGAGGTCGCAACGCGACTTTGCCACGATGCCACACTTGTCTGGGGAGAGGATCTGATCAAAGGGATGGAAATCCCACCCCCCGATCCCATTGGCGCGTTCCGCGACCCCAGGGTACTGGTCCGATTTGCAGCGGGATTGCTGGAGGAGAACACGACCGATTTCTCCCTTCCTGAAGAGACCTCTTTGCGCCTCCGCAAGCTCGGACGCCTGGCCGTGCTGGGTGGCGGTTATCTCCTCATGGCAAGCGGAAGCAGGTATTCCCTCAAGGGGTCCGAGGTTCTTCCGCTGCTGGAAGAGGTCTCTCCGGATTGGCAAGGTTTTCTGAGAAGAACCTCTGAAATCTATGTTCATCCCGTACAGCCGAGTGAGAACGAAGTAGACGAATATCTGTCTCAACTGGTTGAGTGGATGGAATGGATCAAAGATCAAATGCAGGAAAAGTCAGCTGCGGCAGGCACTTGATCCGCGCCAACATCGCGTAGCGATAAAGGCGGCAGGAAGCGGCTACCGCTGACACGCCGGACTGCGGCTCCGGCGCGTTCGCGTTTCCGATCTGACTTGCCTTCAGCAAGTTCAATGCCCGTGGGGACGTTTTCGGGAATAGACTCATTCGAGGGAGTCGCCGACGTTGAGCGAAGACGTCAGACGTTTTTACGATGACCTGGCTGCTGACTACCATCACGTCTACGCGGAGTGGGAATCGGCAATCGAACGGCAGTCGTGCGTACTGGATCGGTTGATTCAACGTGAATCGACGGCAAGTGCGTCGCTTGTCCTGGACTGTTCATGTGGAATCGGCACCCAGACAATTGGCCTGGCGCAGCAGGGATACGAAGTCTTCGCGTCAGATCTCAGCCCGAAGGCGATTGCCAGGGCGAAATCAGAAGCAGCCGACCGGGGTCTGAAGATTGAGTTCGCCGTTTCCGATGTTCGGGAAGTGGAACGTGCCTTCGCCCGCAAGTTCGACGTTGTGATCAGTTGCGATAACTCACTGCCTCATCTCCTGACCGATGAAGACCTGACTTCCGCTCTCCGAAGCATCAGGCGCACACTGAAGGCTGATGGACTGTTTGTTGCCAGTATTCGAGATTACGATCGGTTGCTCGCGGAAAAACCGTCGTTTGAGGGTGCGAATGTTCAGGGTGCCTCGGAGCGCGAGGTCATTACGTTTCAGGTCTGGGACTGGTCGAAGAATTCAGATACCTGTCTGATTCGGCAATTCATCATGACCCGGGCACCGAATGGATGGCAGGTAAGAGAGCTAAGGACCCGCTACCGGGCAATCAGGCGCAAGGAGCTCACTCTGGCCCTGGAGTCCGCCGGATTCTCGAAAGTCGCCTGGCATACGCCTGAACAGTCAGGTTACTTTCAGCCGGTCGTTACGGCGCATGCCTGATTGAGACTACTTTCGAAAACAGCGCCGTGTTGTCCAGCGCCGTGGCCTGCACCGCTGCCGGCGGAGGTCCCTTGATGCACGCATACATTGTCTTCGCGCATCCGACGAGGAGGTCTTTTACCGGGGAGGTATTGGCCGAATTGTGTCGAGGATTCGACGACGGTGGACATTCCTACGAGATCGGGGACTTGTACGAAATGGACTTCAAATGCGAGATGACTCCGGATGAGTACACTCGCGAGATGAACGTCCAGGGCAATCGCCCCACCCTCCCCATACCGTCGGACGTGGAAGTCGAACACAGCAAGATCAGCAGGGCAGACGGTCTGGCCTTTGTCTTTCCGGTCTGGTGGAGCGACTGTCCGGCGAAGTTGAAGGGATGGTTCGACCGGGTCTGGGTCTGCGGATACGCCTACGAGTACCAACTCGCCATGGAGACCCATCCGTTTCCACGCCTCTCCATGGAAAGAGCGCTCGTTCTCTGTCCTGTCGGAAATACCTTAGAGGGATTGGTAGAGTCCGGAATTGCTGAAGCCATGAGGCGGTTATACACCCATGATCGCCTCCGCCCTGACGCGGGTGTGAAGCATTGTGAGTTTGCACTTCTCTCTGGGATGGCGGATCATTTTGCAACATCGTGCAACACGGCGAGGAATCTCGAGATCGCATATCGGTACGGCAGGAATTTCCTGACGAAGTGAAGCGCGGGCATTTCGACATTTCGACAAGCCACTTCGGCCCTTCGGCAGGCTCAGGGACCGCAGGCTCAGTGCAGGCAGCAAAGGCAATGACCACGTTTCAACTGGACGTGATGAATCGGTGGGAGAATGGCGAGTTATTTATGGGACCGGACACCTGGTGCGACGGACTTGAATCGCGAATAGCGGACCTGACCGGACGAGAAGTGTACCAGTTGTTACCGGTTCAGGGAGGTTACACAAACGCCTGCCGGAGAATCGTAAGATTCCGGGACGGAAACACGGCATTTGCGAAGTGCGCTGCGGACCGGCGCACCAGCGCGTGGCTGCATTCCGAGATTTCGGTCTACCGCCAGCTTTCCGGCGATTTCATGGCGGCTGTATTGGCCTATGATGAGGAGGAACCTCCGTTATTGATATTGGAGGACCTGACCGGGAACGCGTGGCCACCGCCCTGGACGCCTGCTCGCGTCGATTTGGTTCTTGACAGTCTGGCAACGATACATGGGAGCCAGGTGAGTGTGCCCGAATATCAGGAGATCTTCACGCATCGCGGTTGGCACGAAGTTGCCGCGCACCCGGAGGCCTTCCTGTCAATACGCGTCGCAAGCGAATCGTGGTTGACAAAGTGTCTGCCCGCCCTCCTGATGGCGCACGATAGAGTGGTACCTGAAGGCAAAGCGCTTGTCCACCTTGACGTGAGAAGCGACAACATCTGCTTTCGTGCCAGCCGGGCCGTTCTAATCGACTGGAACAACGCCTGCTCCGGCAATCCCGATCTCGACATTGCCTTCTGGCTGCCCGGTCTCTGTCACGAGGGTGGGCCGCCTCCACAGGACATTCTTGCGGACGCCGGTCATCTGGCGTCGTATGTTACGGGGTATTTCGCTTCGCGTGCGGGGTTGCCGGACCTGCCCCACACGCCGTTGGTTCGCAAACTGCAGCAGGCGCAGCTCATTACAGGTCTTCAGTGGACGGTCAAGGAACTTGGACTCCCTGAACCGGATCTGATCTGACGATAAATGCTACTGGCGACGTCCGCTAACAGCACGTCTTGTGCTGCGGCGCCGTTGCCGTTCAGGTTGTCGGCAGCCACCTTCACGGTTCGCAAGCTTGTATATCGTGGCGAGACATGCGGCCAGACAAGAGGGCAATTACGAATCAGGCTCGGGAGAATCTGACGATGCTGCAAGAGGGTGAGTCCGCCCGGGGAAGCGTCAATCCCGTTGTGCGGATTGGAGACACCGTGCGCAGACCTGTCCACAGGTGGACGCCGGCCGTGCACGCCCTGCTGCGCTACCTGGAGGCGGTCGGGTTTTCAGGAGTTCCTCGTGTCCTCGGATTCGACGAACTCGGGCGCGAGGTGCTTTCGTTTATCCCTGGAGAGGTTGTCCGGCGACCATGGCCGGAGGTGATGCTCGAGGAAAAGGGCCTTGCCGAGGTCGCGCTTTTTCTGTCCCGATATCACAATGCAGTGAGGGATTTCGAGCCGCCCGAGGATGCCGAATGGTATGTTCCCAATGTAGCCTGGCGACCCGGGATGATCATCCGACACGGGGATCTTGGACCCTGGAATACGGTCTGGGAAGGGCGAAACCTGAAAGGAATAATCGACTGGGATTTTGCCGAGCCGGGTGATCCCCTCTGCGATGTCAGTCAGTTTGCCTGGTACGCGGTGCCTCTCCGAAGCGAAGCGCACTGGAGTAAAGCCGGGTTTTCCGATAAGCCGGATCTCAGGTCCAGGTTAGCAGTACTCTCTGACACTTACGGCACGGATACCAGCGCAATCCTGGACACCTTGAGCGATTTGCAATTGGAAGAGTACCGCAGGACCGAGACTCTGGGCAGCCAGGGACTCCTCCCATGGTCCATCTTCTACCAACGTGGAGATCTTGCGGAACTGAAAGAAGAAAACACGTGGCTGAAAGAGAATTACGATTCGCTTGCCGCATAAATGCGGTACGCAGGTCTCGCGCTGCTCACAGATTGACTACCTACGGGGTCATGTGATGGGAAGCATCGTCGCAATAGGTGGCGGAGACATCAGCACCCTGGCAACCCGGCCCATCGACGTGGAAATCATCAAGCTGTCGGGATCATCGAACCCAAACGCCCTGTTCATCCCGACGGCAAGCAGCGATTCGGTCGAGTACTGGGAAGCATTCGACAGAGCGTATCGAGAGAGCTACGGGTGCGACACCGACGTGCTCTACCTGCTTGGCCAACCGCCATCGCCGGGGTCTATCGCCGAGAAGATCGCCTGGGCCGACATCATCTACGTCGGTGGTGGAAACACGCTCAAGATGATGCGCCGATGGCGGCGGCTTGGCGTCGACACCTTGCTCAGGTCAGCTCATACGAATGGCGCCGTCCTCTGCGGCGTGAGCGCAGGAGCGATCTGCTGGTTCGACCGTGGGCACAGCGACTCGATTTCCTTCTACAGCCCCGACGACTGGCGCTACATAGCCGTCACCGGCATGGGACTGCTGAGCGGGCTGGCGTGTCCTCACTACAACAGTGATACCACCGGCGTACCCAGAAGGCAGGACTTCCACGATATGCTGAAGCGAAAGGGTGGAAACGGCCTCGCCATCGACAATGACTGCGCCGTCGCGTTCACGCCGGACGGGTACAGGGTCATCTCCGCCAATGCCGAATCCGGAGCCTGGTCGCTCCAGGTTCAGCGAGGCCGGATCGTCGAGCGCGCGTTGCCGGTTACTTCCGGCTATCTCCCGATTGCATCCCTCTACGAAAGGCAATAGCCGACGTCCCGCGGACTCGTTATCAATAAGAATCTGTTGCAAAATGCGACGGAAATCCATTTGGGAGTTGCCTGACTGACGCCGTCAAGACGTGGAGATGATATATGGCGGTTAGACCTGAGTATCTGGAAAAGGGGCTGTTGGGACTGAGCCGAGCCCACCTTGCGAATACCATGACCGGACATTTGGGCGCTACCCTGGTCGCCGGCTATCTCTTCAGTAAGGAACACGGTGAATTGGACAGGAAGGTTCATGCGGGTATAGAGAAAGAACTGGATCGTGTCCTCAATGGAGAGTCGGTATTCGACCCCGGCGAAGGCGGATCCATCACAACGTCGGAACTGTTTGTGCCGTATCCGGACGAAGCCGTGCAGGTAGATCAGATTGACCGCATCGCACAGGTCCTCTCCAGGAACATCGGAGAAACACGCTCCTCAGGTCACAACGTGATCTTCGCCTCTCTTTCCATTCGGGCGCTTCAGGAGTACCCCCAGCACGCAACATCGTCTATCATCGATGGCTTATGCAGATTGATCGGGGGCTTTGACCGGGCATCGGCTGGCAGCGGTTACTACGGGAGGGAAAAGGGTCGGATCGACGGAGACATGATCACGTTGCCGGAACAACGAGACTTTCCACCGTATTCCAATCTGGAGGGCATGATCGAAGCGGTGTTGGATGAGCTTCTTGAGACAGCTGCCGAACGGAGACAGGGATACGGGGGATTGTGGCACGTTATCAACCATGCCGCTTCGCTGATCGATCTCTATGAGTGTGGCTACCATGACCTGGCGCAGGAAGGACTTGAGGCTCACCATCGTCATGTTCGCCTGTGGAGATCGCTGCCGTATGTCGAGGACGAACTCGGGACGGAAGCGCCGGCTGAAGAGGATCCCTGCACCCCGGATCTATTGGGAATCCGGCGCCCTGAGGAGAGATCGCGCCAGGCTTACTCATCGGATTAAAACACTCTATGGTTTCCACAGGTTGGCCCGTCTGGTTGATGATACAACCAGGCTCCAGCGTGCCAGGGATGCGTTTCGCTATCTCATGTAGGAGACAGAAATACCGATGCCCGCTCCTGAGTTGAATTGGGCTGTAGAAGCAGCCGTGAAGGCCATCGACGCCAACGATACCGCTCGCCTTGAGAGTCTCGTTGCGGAGCACCCGGGCCTGCTCATGTGGTACAATCCGGACGACGAGTGCGGCGTTCTGCTTTACGCCACCATTTCGTATGCCAACTTTCCCGGCGCCGAGAATGAAGGCGTCTACAACCGGCCCGACTGTGCCCGCCTTCTGCTCGACGCTGGCGCGGTTATGGATCCCCGTGTCTACTTGAGGGCAATCGACACCGGCGCCCACGGCATGCTGGCGCTGTTTGACGAGAAGGGCGTACTGCCGGAAAACCTCCGAACGTTGACCGCGAGGGGCGATCTCGAAAGCGTGCGGGGATGTTTCGACCCTGCCGGCTTCCTGTCCGACGTCGGACGCCCGGAGGCGGAACTGCGTACCGGATACAACGGTGCTGAGGCGGACTGGCCCGATCCCGCGGATGATCCGTTGATCGTTGCCGACGCGTTTCTCTACGCCTGCCGGCTGGGTCATCGCGACATCGCGCACTTCCTGATAGGCTGTTGCCTTCAGCTCGACGACGATCTCCGGACAAGGGTGGAGGCATGGCAGGGGAGAACGGACTTTGTCGACTTCCTCCTGGAACAGCGGCCGGAAGGGGGAAGACAGGCGCGCTCGTACCGGGAGGCGGACGGCGAACCCGGCCTGATCTGGCGTCGGGCCGTGGAATTGCGCCTGCTCGCTGCCCTGGACGACGGAGACTCGGAATCCATCCGCGATCTGTTTTCGACCGAACCCTTTCTTCTCGGTCCCCGCTATCTCGAGACCCAGGAGATGCTGCTTGCAGTCGCGGCCTGCTCCGAAGGAAAACTCCCGGTGATCAAAGCCGTGATCACGAGCGGCGCGGCCATAACTACGGTGGCTGAACCGCCGGCGTCGCGCGCCATCCTCTATGCTCTCGAATACGGGAATGCCGACTATGTTCCGGCCCTGTCGCAGATCTGGCCCGTGCCTGACGATCTGCCCCACGCTGCCGGTCTGGGCAACATGGAAGCTGTCGCAAAGAGGTTCACCAACGGCTTCCCGAGGTTGGGCGATCCATCCCTGTATTCCTGCCCACCCGGGGAATCACCATTGGTCGGCGTTCAGGAGATCGTCGACAGGGCATTGGCATGGGCTGTGCAGAACGGCAATTATCAAGTCGCGGACTATCTCCTGGATCACGGCGCGAATATCAACACCAGATGGAGTACCCACGAGCCGGCCAGCATTCTGCACGAATGCGCCTTCGCCGGTCGAATGGAACAGGTGGTCTATCTCGTCGGCAAAGGAATCGACATAAACATCAGAGATCATCGACACAACGCCACGCCGGAAGACTGGGCACGGCACGCGGGACAAAACGAAGTCGCCGAATATCTGGCGGGATTGAAGGGTAGGTGATGTATGGTGGGTTTGCCCAATTTTCCTGGTTCATCCAACCAGAAACGAATTTCCGTGGCTGTTCGGTAATGCCGCGGCTATGCCAATGCGCGCTGAGTGAGTTTGCCGCCCAGCCCCAAAGGAACATATATGACAGCAGAAGCAAGACCGGACGAGAGCACCGATGGAAAGATAATGCATGCGGCAATTCAAAACGGTGACCGCGAGGCAATTGCGCGTTACCGTAACGCGTTCCCGATCCTCGAGCCCTTCAGCGATGCGGCTATTCAAGAAGGTGCGACGCCGCACAACTGTTCCATCGCTCTTGCCCGTGAACGTGGGTTTGAGGGGCCATTTCATCTTAGTCGATGCTTTTCGGAGAACATCCCTGTCGCACCCCGCGAGACGTTTGAAGCGCTTAAAGAAGCGGTAAAGGCGTTGGATTTCGACACTGTCGCCGGGATCCTCGATGCGTTTCCCTATCTGGCGAGGGCACGGGTCTACAAAAAGGAGCTTGGCGTCGAGCGTGGGGCGTCACTTCTGCATCTGGCGATGCCACGATGGGCAAAGGACGGCGGTGACCAGACGACCGACCAGCACATTGCGATGGCGTCACTCCTGATCGATCGCGGTACCCCAATAAACACGATCGGGGATGGCGGCGAGACGCCACTCGGTTACGTTGGCTGGCTGGGTATGAAACGATTCGCCCGGTATCTGTTTGAACGCGGCGCCGACCCCACCGTGACTACCGAGTGGGGCTTCGACGCGCTCGGCACCATCGCCGACCACGGTCACGTCGAGCTCATGGAGATCTTCGCAGGGGCGGGCGTCTCGTTGACACCCAGGCATCTCGTCCAAGCGCAGATGACCGAACGCCTGGATGCGCTGGAGGACGCGGATCTACATGCGAGATGCAATATCGGCCACTTTGACGGAGAACGAGGCACGTTGATGCACGTTGCGGCAAACGAGAACCTCCCTGCGATGGTCGAGTACCTGCACATGCGGGGTGTTTCGCTTGACGACCTGGACAACTTCGGTCGCTCACCAGCACAGTTCGCCGTCGAACGAGACAGGCTCGAGGCGTTGCGCGCATTAGCGGACTGCGGTGCGACGCTCGATGCCGAGGCAATCCGGTTCCTCGATGATCGAACGTCTTGAGATGCCTTCACGCCATATCCGCGTGGATTGCAAAGCTTCCGGGAGGCAGACAGGGAGAATGGAACTATGATATCAGACTCAGTGTGGAAACCAATCTCAGGCTGATTCTGGATGCTGGCTTTTCTGACTGTACGATACAATTCGATCAATCAGACAACGGTTCTGACGCCCATGGCGTTCTTCAAGCCCGTGTATGATCGAACCGACAGCGCTTGCGGCTCTTGGCGTCCCAGCCCTTTTCCAGCTTGCCTGCGGCAAGTTCTCCGGACGTTTCACGCAAGGGCTCTCTGGCGTGAATTGGTGCAAGACAATACCGTGGCAGCCCTGAAAAACCATATTGCAACCTGTAACCGCGTGGGCGAGATCCTATTCAATGTCTCGTGAAATCGGACCGGGAACTCACCTGTATTGGTCGGCGAAGTCCGGCCTTTGCTCCGGAACCGTTGTAAGGCCCGGAGACTTCAAGAACTATCTGATGCGTCAGGTCCTGATCGAAGTCCAAACGGGCTCTCCTGCGGTAACGGTTCCAAATGCCGCCGAGACAGGTCGTGCGATGTTGGAACTCGCGTGGGAGACCGTTCGGCAACGGGAATTTCCAAATAGGCCAAGTCGGTTTGAATGCCTCTTTCTCTGGCCGGAAGCGAGTGCGGCCAGACGATTCGACTCCCACAGGGAAGCGTGCGAACTGTATGATGTCGAGATTCTTGAATGCGCGCGCGCGTTCACTGCCGATATGAACCTGATAAGTTACTTCGAAGCGTCGGAAACCCTTGCATCGATGTTCGAGAGGGCGCGAAGATACTGGCAGGCCGAGCGGAAGGACGAGCACGGGGAGATACTGTTGGAGGGAACCATTCGGATTCAGGGGACGATCTCGTAAAAAAAAGCAACGGCTGGCTGCGGGCTACGCCACCTTGTCCATCGGCAACTCGATTAGCGAGTTCGAAAGCAGTAACGACGATAACACGAACGTGTCGTAAGAACACAACCACCCCAATTGCCAAATCAGGCACAGAACTCGATAACAGCAAATCGGAACCGTTGGATGAATATCCATAGACCTACCGGTCACTGGCAATATGGATTGATGCTGTCCATCTTGACAGCACTTCTATTCGGAATATTGCCCATTGTCCTGAAAGGCTTGTTGAGCAGTCTGGATGTGATTACGATCACATGGTTCCGCTTCGGCGTAGCTGCCCTATTATTGGCAATAGTCGTTGCCCGAAAAAATGGGCTTTCTCAAGCCTTTCGACTCCGGGGTTTCAAGCTTCTACTATTATTCCTAGCAGTTGCAGGATTGTGTGGAAATTTCGCACTCTACCTGTGGGGATTGGAATTTGTATCGCCCAGCACCGTTCAAGTGGTCATTCAAGCAGCGCCCATGTTCTTGTTGATAGGCAGTCTTGGCATCTTCCGGGAATCTTTCAGTACGTTACAAGGTCTTGGACTCATCACATTGATCATCGGGTTGGTTCTGTTTTTCAATCAGCGGTATTCAGAAATCCTCTCGGGTGCCGGTTCACTGTTACCCGGGATTCTGATCACGATTGCTGCCGCCGCATCCTGGGCCGTATACGCCTTATCTCAGAAGCAATTGCTGAAATCTCTTCCCTCTGAGTCAATTATGTTTCTCATCTATCTGGCGGGCTCACTGATCTTTTTGCCGTTTTCGCATCCCACTGAGTTGTTTCAATTGAGTCGGCTCCAATCTGCATTGCTTACACTTTGTGCGCTGATTACACTCATTTCCTATCTGAGTTTTGCAGAAGCACTTGACCACATCGAGGCATCCAGAGTCGGCGTTGTCCTTGCCACGACACCCCTTATCACAGTAGCAGGTATGACCCTTTTTGCTCCTATGCTTCCGGATCTCCTTAAGCCGGAAGAACTCAACAGCCTCAGTCTGGCAGGAGCCCTTCTGGTCATGATCGGCTCGATGCTTGGTTCGATAGGCGCGATTGGAAGAAGTGAGGACTCCGCCGAGACTTCAAGAGCCACTTCTAAATAAACATCTGCTATGTTATGCCCACTGTGTTTGCCCGTTAGGGCTTCGCCCGAAAGCGGCCGCCACGCCATCCACATCATCTGACAATATCTCGTTCCGGGGCACAATGTCTGATCATCGAATGAATTTCCTAATCAGAGAAATGACAAAAGAGTTTCGAAACGTTTGTGCCAGCGTGGCAATGGTTGTCCGTACTGCCCCAAGTCAGACAGTGCGCCTGGTTGTCCTAACGCTAGGCCTCGGGTCAGGACCAGCTGCGATCCTGTACATTCAGAAGATAGTAATTGATGAAGTCGTGGAGCACAAGGACTATTCAGTTGATGCATCTTTGTCAGTTGCTCTTATCGTCGGGATGATTGCCTTTGTTACATGCAATCTTCTGATGGACTCCATCGAGACGATTCAGGGATTCCGAGTGGGGATTTTTGGGCGGGTTGTTGAGGGCAGAATAAAGGAGAGGGTATATCATAAGATCGCAATGTTTAACGATATAGCACTTTTTGAGACACCCGAGCTATTGAACGAACTCGAGCTTGCGCTTCGCGGAGTTGGCAGACTAAGGAGTCTTACCGCCGTAGTTGGGAATCTCTTGATCGGAACGTTCGTGGTGATTCCTGTATTGGTTCTGTCAGCTTCGATCGAGTGGTGGGTTCCGCTCGTGATTTTCGGCCTGATGGTGCCGTCCGTTTGTGTTCAGTTCTATTACGAACAAAAGGAGTGGAACGTAGAGGCGCGACAAGCAAGTCTTCAAAGGCAGGTCGGGATTTTCGAAAGGATCCTGACTTCGAAGGAATTCGCAAAGGAGCTTCGGTTGTTCGGGATCCAGTCGTTGATACTCGATCGCTGGAAGGAAAAGTTTTGGTCTGCCTTCAGAGAAAGCTACGAGGTGACGAGGCGTGGAACTTATCAGATTCTATTTTGGTCGCTACTCAGCGTTGTCGGAGTAGGTGCGCCGTTCGTGTACGTTGTTCTCGCAGTCTTGGATGGGCGTTTTTCGGTCGGCGATCTAGCGCTCTACGCTGGTCTTGTGTTCCAGGTACAGCGCGGCATCTTCATCGTGGTCAGCAATGCGTCCGAGCTTCGGACTGTTGGGTTAGCTACCGGGCCTATCTTTCGCATTCTCAATCTTGAACCGGAACTGAAGGATCAAGGCGGAGAAATCGTTGAACGAGATGAGTCAGTCATTGACATTGACGGACTGTCCTTCTCGTATCCCGGTGAGACTCGTCTTGTACTGAAAGACATTAATCTGAGAATTCGAGACGGGGAGACAGTTGCAATTGTTGGAGAGAACGGAGCAGGAAAAACCACGCTTGTAAAGTTGCTATGTCGGCTCTTCGACCCTGTGAAGGGATCAATTTCCTGGAATGGTATGGATATCAGGGAAATTGGCTTAGTGGATCTAAGACGAAGAATCGGTACGGTGATGCAGGACTTCGCCCGGTTTCCGCTTTCGGGGGCAGAGAACATTGGCATCGGGTCAATTGACAACCTGTGTGATAGGGATGCTATTGAAGCCGCAGCCACCGGTGCCGGACTTCATGAAGTTCTTAAGACGCGGCCAGGATTTATGGACAGGCACTTAACAAGGGAACTCGATGACGGTATTGAACTATCCGGGGGGGAGTGGCAGCGGGTAGCACTTGCTCGAGCCTTCCTGAGGCTGTCGCGATGCGGCTTGGTAATCCTGGACGAGCCTACTGCGGCCCTGGATCCGAAATCGGAGCATGAAATACACTCCCTTCTGGCAGACATTGCTAAGGACAAAACTTCCGTGATTATTACACATCGGCTTTCCCTTGCTAGAATTTCTGACAGGATCGTTGTCCTTGAAGATGGTAGAGTCGTGGAGGAGGGCACGCACGAGGAGTTGATGTCGATCAAGGGCGTGTACTCATCAATGTTCACGCGGCAAGCAATTCGTTACACGGACAATCAGGCATAGTTATGAGTAAAGCAAGCTCATCGAAATGACGTACTCGATTTTGATAAAGGGGACATGAAATGAAGACGTATGGACGATGTGACGATCGGTTTGTTTCTCAAGAATTTGGGAGCGAAGGGTTGCTGCTCAGTCATCAAACGGGGCGATATTTTTCACTGAATCACACTGCTATTGTAGGCGCCCAGTTCACGGAGTTTCCACGACCGATTACAGTGGGTTAATGCTGCGCCGCCTTCACGCGGCCTGGGTTTCGCCGACCGGCTAAGCCGGTTCATTAATCCACAAAACGTTACCTACAATGCGCCGTTACGGCCGGTTCCGGGCTGAGAGAATCAATGAAAGCCCAATATCCCAGATCCAAAGACGAAACGGGCGCGCTGCCTGACCAGCGAGAAATTAGGGATCTCTGTAGCGATTCTGGGGTCTGAAAGTAACAATCGTCAGCAGGGCAAATTCGTGGAGCGTCGTCTTTTGCGACACGCTCCTGGGCTGAGGATGACCATGTGCTCAGCGGTCTCGACACGATCCTTTTACAGACGAGGGAGGGAAGTCGCCCTTGCGGAGTTCTTACATGAGGACTACAGGCCATTCTACGAGACTTGGAAGGACTCGGAAACACAGCGTAACTTTAACTCCAGACACGAGGATGAGGGGTACGAATACTTCCTGGCAAATTTCACGAACCCTGACAGACCCCCACAGCGGTTCAATGCGACGATTGTCAATTTGCAGGATCAAACGCCCATTGGTCGTTCCAGTCTAGCTCCTGCACACCGAGAGCCTGACTTGGGGATTTGGATTTACGAGCAATATAGATTCCAGGGATACGGGACGGAAGCCGTTCGTCTCTCCGTGGACTATATCTTCCGCGAACTTGGATTGAATTACATAGTCGCAGGTATATATGAACATAATCAGCCCAGCATCAATCTATTCACAAAGGTCGGCTTCACAAGAGTTCCTCAGCTGGATAAAGTTGAGGAGAGCGTATTCGGGGAAGGCAAGATCACACAACTTGCGTTTCGCATCGACAATCCGAGTCATTTCTGAACCATGCTGGTGTACAGATAGATTCGGCGGCTAACACGACCGGGCGCGGGTCGCTGCTCAGGCACTTTCGCTGCAACTGCCTGCGGCAGTTCGCGCACGGCGAGGATGTTACACGCAAATGGCGATGGATTGCCCAACCACCCGATCTCGGAAAATCATGCACACAACCGGCAATCACCCCATCCAGAGCGAGTCCCTTCCAACGAGGTGTCTGCGTGTCTTCGATCTACGACGATGGTTTCCTCTACGACGCCCTGTTTGGTCACGATGACGGTATCGATTTCTACCTGGGTCTTGCTGCACAGTATCCTGGACCCGTTCTCGAACTTGGCGCGGGCACCGGTCGGATAGCGATACCGCTCGCGAAGCGCGGGTCTTCGGTAACCGCTGTGGACCCATCAAATTCAATGCTCGAAACCGGCAAGAAAAAGGCTTTGGAGGAAGGTCTGACGATTGACTGGGTTGAAGACGATTTCCGTTCATATCGGCCGCCCATACCACAGAGCCTCATTTTCGTAGCGAACAACTCGTTCCTCCATCTGCACACCCGCGATGACATTGAGCGCGCGCTTGGGTGCGTACGCGAGTCTCTGGCGGAAGGCGGATGCTTCGCGTTTGATGTGTTCAACCCGAGCCTGTCATGGCGCAGTCTCGATCCTGACAGGTGGTCCCCGGTCAAGACCATTTCAGATCCGCAAACTGGTCATCGGCTCCGCGTTGAATTACAGGGGCGGTACGACCGTGCGCTTCAGTTAAATGCGGGCACGTACCGGATTCTCGACGAAGCCGACCAGGAGGTCTCTCGACATGAATTGCGACTGAGAATGCTGTTCCCCGCCGAGCTTGAAGCTCTTCTTCACTACAATGGATTTCTCATTGAATCCCGAGTTGGAAATTTCGACGGTGCGGCATTCTCCGGTGACGCGAGCAAGCAGGTGGTCATCTGCAAGGTTCGATAGTAAGTAGCGCAAGGCCAAATGACTGAGAGGCGTCCCCGGGGTACAATGGCCGGAGAGCCGGAAACCCTTCGGGCGTGCATTGTATTTCAGCCACCTTAGAGCTTGGCCTGAGGGTGCGCGTCGCAAACGTGCAAAACGACGGGCTGTGGCTCGATGATTTCGCCACTTCGCCAATCCTGCTGACGCAGGTTCGCAGCCCGCAAGGACAATGTCTGCGATGGGAAGAGAGAATCAACATTAATTGAGGAAGTAACGATGAATTACCAGTTCATGCTAAACTGCGGGCTCTTACGCTTGTTTGACGAGTTTGACTCCTCACCGGATGAGTCGGCGCCTCGCTTCCAATATGAACTCTCGCATCCTGAGCTCGAAAGTCTGCGCGAAGAATATAGCCTTGATCAGGTTGCGGGAGGAGGAGACGAGTGGTCAAAGGTCCTGAACTTGATGCAGTGGATGTCTGAAGGCGTATGCCACAGAGGCGACATAACCAAATCGCGGCCCGAAGTCTGCGAATCGGTGCCCATGAACGCTTCGGGACTTCTCAGGTATTCGTTCGGCAAGGGTGAGGACTGTGGTATCAACTGCTACATGCTGTCTATCGTGCTTACAGAGGCCTGCCTTTCGATTGGATTGCGGAGCAGATTGGTATCTCTGAATCCGCTGAATCCGTACGACTATGATAATCATGTGGTATCGGTGGTCTGGTGTACTTCTCGCTCGAAGTGGGTGATGGTTGACCCTTCGTACAATGCGTATCTGCGTGACTCTGACGGATTGATTATGAATCCATGGGAAACCAGGGACCGCCTATGCCGACACAGGACGATTTTCTGCAACGACGAATTGAGTCACAACGGAGCCAGGTATAGCTCGGAAGACTATCTGACGTACATGGCAAAGAACCTGCTCTACATGCACTCCCCCTGCTTCAACGGCTTCGGAAGTGTTACCTCAGGGAAGACGTGGCTCACGCTGGCCCCGAAAAACCTGGACGTATGCAAGCGAGAGACATACAACATGAAATGGCGTGAGGAGGCCGAGAGCGGGAACTGGGAGTACGAAGAACTTCAGAGTCGTCTTGAGAGACGAAGGTTGGCGGGAGGCCACGCGGTCACGTCTTCTGTTGCGTCTTTTGCTCAAGCGCCGAGCTGAATAGAATACCGGGAGAGAGTTGGCTGGATCAGAATTATAGCTTCATATTTGCGTTTCGGAGCATGCGCTGCCTGGCGATTGGGTTCAACCCGGGTGAACGGGCGATGAATCGTGGGGACCGGAGCCGGCACGTTGCGGGAGTGTAAGCGGAGCCAGTGTGTAGCGAGAGCACATGAGCCGACCAAAGACATCCATAGCTACGTCCTTTGCATACGACTGTCCACTTGAGGATTTGCTTCCCTTGATAGCTGAGGCAGGATTCACGCATGTTTCGCTTGGAGCACAAGAGCCACATTCGAGCTACCTTGGAGACGCGAGGAGATCCGGTTTGCGGAATCTACTGCTTGACTGCAACCTGCGTATGGACACAATTCACGGCAAACCACTTCACCTTCCGCAGGCGCATTCGACCCTGGCCGCCACGGTTGAATCCGCGGCCTTTCTCGATGTACCGACGGTTGTGGTGCACGCCGGGCCATTCGTCCTAGAGTCCAGGGAAATGCATGAACACCTCGAGGCGGCGCTCGCCACCTGCGAGGCTCTGACTTCAATCCTTCGGGACAACGGAGTTAGATTAGCACTGGAGAATGTTCATCCCGGACCCGCCACGGATCTTGTTCGACGCGCTCTTGACAATTTACCAGGTGATGTTTTCGGGTTTTGCTATGATTCTTCACATGATCAAATGGGAGGTCCCAGGCCCTTCACATTGCTCGAGGATGTGTCAGATCGGCTTCTGGCACTTCACTTGTCAGACCGGGTCCGGGAATATGTTGACCATGTCATTCCCGGCGATGGGTTTATTGACTGGGAGAATCTGTGCGGGCGTATCCGCAACACCGACTACGGTGGGCCGGTAACACTTGAAGTTCTGACAGAACATTCGAGGGTGAAGGAGAGGGAAGAATTCGTGCGGCTGGCCTTCGAACAAGCCGCGAGGCTGTACAAACTGGCCTTTGCATAAGGGGAAGAAGCCTGCCCACCAAGAGTTTGGCTCAGGTAGAACAACACGCCGAATAACGGATCCGCCTGAGCGCCGGTCGCGTTCGCTCCCGCGACCTCGCGCAACCCACATTCGCTACGATAAGTGGGTTCGCCGGTGGCAAGAATGTCGTAGGCCAGGCGATGCCGGTCGATCAGGAAGGAAGTCCTGGATGAAAATATCAGTCGTCAGCAGCAGTCTCGATGCCCGCAGTCGGAGCAGGGTGCTTGCTGACCTGTGTCGGATAGCCCTGGAGGACAAGGGGCATTCTGTTGACTTCATCGATCTTCGGCAACTTGATCCGCCGAATTTCGACGACGACGAGATCTATTCATCCGAGGTTTACCAATCGTGCCACAAGATGATTACGGCAGCCGATGCGGTCATATTGGCCAGTCCGGTCTACAACTGGGCGTGTTGCGCGGAGCTCAAGAAATTCGTCGAATATATGGGCTCGACGCCACCTGGCGGATCGCGCAGAGGCGCTTTCTATGACAAGGTCGTGATGTTTGTCAATTCGGCCAGCTATCCGCACAGCTATATGGCGTTTGCTTCTCTCGCAACCTCCCTGATGCTGGATTTCAAGTGCATTGTCAGCCCCTACAATGTCTATGCGCACGGCGACAATTGGGGTGAGGGAGGCGAACTCGACGACGCGACGACGGCCAGATTGAGCAAGTCACTATCTGTACTGATTGAGCTTGCGGAGCGACTCAAGAGCCGATCATACGTGTCGAACTGGGAAATCTGATTCTAACCTTGATTCGAAATTTTTCGGGGACGTAAGACCGGAAATATGCACGTAGACAAAGGCGATTAAACTGCGGATTTACAGGATACACCAGGTCGCTGGACGTGAACTGAATAAGCGTCCTTCCTAACGACCATTTCAGCCCGTTTCGGAAAGTTTCGTCGCCATGCCACGTTGCGATTTTTGTGAAATTAAGGCTAATTCTAAACGGAAGGATCACTGATGCCTCGCCATGACATTCATTGCCGTTTCTTTTCACAGGAAGACCTCCTTGCCGCCGGATGCCTGGATATCCGGATGGCGATGGACGCTGCCGAATCGGCGATTCGTGCCTTTGACAAAGGAGACGTTCTGTTTCCTGACAAGATCGTGCAGATCTTCAACGATGAAACCCAGGAGAGAATCAACTGCCTGCCGGCGACGTTCAAGGATAAGGAAATTTGCGGCATGAAGTGGGTGTCGGTCTTTCCACCGAATCCGGTCAAACACGGGATTCAGAATCTCTCGGCAGTGATCATCCTGTCCGAGATTGTCCATGGATTCCCGATCGCGTTCATGGAAGGCACCCTGTGTTCCAACATTCGGGTTGGAAGCATCGGCGCACTGGCCGCCAAATATCTGGCGCGTCAGGACGCAACATCGATCGGATTCATCGGGGCCGGTGAACAGGCAAAGATGCATCTGATCGCGATGAAGACTGCCATACCTTCACTGACGACATGTCGTGTGGCCGCGAAGCTGGGTGCCGAGGAAGAACAGTTTACAAGGGAAATGTCTGCAATCGTTCCCGATATGGATTTTTCGATGGCGAATTCAGACCTCGAACGTGCCGTTGACGGAGCGGACATCATTGTCACGGCAACCAGTGCACAGGCGCCGCTGCTTAAGGCGGACTGGATGAAACCCGGTGCTTTCTACAGTCACATTGGTGGATGGGAGGATGAATACAACGTGGCGAAACTGTGCGATAAGATTGTATGCGATGACTGGGAGACCGTGAAACATAGAACACAGACGCTCAGTCGTATGTACAAGGAGGGCCTGCTGGCGGATGACGACTTGTACGCGAATCTCGTGGAATTGGTCCGTGGTACGAAGCCGGGGAGGGAAAACGACGACGAAAGAATCTACTTTAACGCAGTGGGTCTGGCCTACGTTGACGTCGGGATCGCCATTGCCATGTATGAGAGAGCCCTCGAAGCCGGCCTGGGACAGGATCTGCAGATACAGCGCGAGATGATATTCGAGCATGCAGACCTCAAAGACTGGGTACGGCTCTGACCAATGCCTCCACGTGCGAAAGCCAGGAGAGGTTATCCACAAACAGACGGAATCGCATGCGCGAGATTCCCCGGCGCTGCAGATACTGAATGGAAGGCCGTCAGTCGGCCCAATGATGTTGGTCTCTAATGTCGACCGATACCAAATTGGATCCCCACTGGGAAGGCTGTCCGGTGGGGATTCTGTACGGCGTCCGCTACCCGGCGCCTGCGGTCACCCCTCACGAATGGGCCACAAGCGGTGAAGAATTCAGTTGAAATTGCGATACCTGGTCCAGGCAGTGAGTGTTTTTCCCAAGCGGGACAGGATAGATCGGAGGTGTTCTTGGTAGATCTGAATTCGCATTCGTACCGCATGCAGATGATCGAATACTACGACGGCGCCAAATATTCTTACGACTGGGACGTCGTGCGGCAATCCTACATTGACGATGAAGCCAACTTGAGCGTCGAACAGAGACGCACAATAGAACAAATCCAGCGGGCATTTTCCGGTCGCAAGGTGCTGGAACTCGCAGCTGGAGGGGGACGATGGACGAAACACATCGCGCAAACAGCTGAATCGGTATTAGCAACGGACACGTCGGAACAGATCCTGGCAATCGGACGTAGTTTAGTGAACGAGGCAAACGTTGAGTTCGTCCAATCTGACGCATTCGATTTAGGCCAGCTAGATGAGCGTTTCGATGCTGCATTTCACTTCAACTTCATCAATCATGTGCCGTATTCTGATTGGCACCGGCTGGTGGAGAACGTCCATAGAAAACTCAATCGAGGAGCTGTGGTTGTCATGGGGGGCCAACGATACCGGGCACCCGAGAGCGACGACGGGATCGACTTCTACTCAGATCGCGAGTGTTCCAATGGCAAAAGTTACAGGCTTATCGACAATCTACCGGATGAAGCCCAGGTGGAATCCGTAATCGGTCATCTGGTAGAAAACATGGAGTTCACTATGGACCATCGCTGGTGGACAAAGTACACTGTTCCCTGAAATCCGGGCGGAAGCAGGGTGCACAGCTTCAACAGACACGTCCGCCCACGGCTTAGATCTTACGCCCTTCGCGTAACCGCTAAGGCCGGTTCGGGGCCCGGAAAACCAATGGAAGCCATATATCCCAGATCCAGAGACGAAACGGGCCCGCTGCCCGACCAGCGAGAGATTGTGGATCTCTGCAAGCGATTCTGGGATCTGGAAGTGAACAACGTCTGCAGGGCGAACTCACAGTGCGTCTTCTTTTGTGACAGTCTGCGGGACGGACGCGTTGTGTTCCGCGTGAATCCGGGTTGGGACGGTTCGGTCCATCCCAAAACCATTGTGGAATTCGTTCGACACCTTGCCGAGCGCGGCGCGCCGTGTCCCGACATCCGTCCAACCACGGATGGTCGGCTGTACAAATCCGTCCGAGACCTGGTGATTTCGGTCGAGAGCTTCCTGGAAGGAGAGGTTGTAGACCGCGTCGATACGCTCGGCAACGTGGGGGAGGCTCTCGCACGGGTTCACGATGCGAGCGAAGACTTTCCAATCTTCAGTTCAGAAGTCAAGGATGCGCGGCTGTACATCTCTGACGCTCTCGAGTATTGCAAGAGGACGACGTTCTCCTCGAACGCGGCAGATGCGGTCACCCGGCTTCGAGCACAGTTGAACAACACGCCGAACAGGATGAACGTCCGTTGGCTCTTGTGTCGCGGAGACGTGCGAAGTTGGAATACGATCACTTCCCCGTCTGGTGAGATTCGGTTCACCGACTTCAATTCGGCTCACTTCGCTCCGGCGCTTGTGGACGTGGTGATGGTCCGGATTCAATGGCTGATCGGGACCGTGGGTCGACAGCTTTCAGATGAGGAAATGCAGCGATTCGTGGCGGGGTATTTCTCAGTACGGCCTCCCTCCGAAGATGAACGTACCGCACTCCCTCTCATCTTCGCGGCCTGGTATGCCAGACGACTCTGCCAACTCCACCGGAAATGGAGCCCGAGATCGCCCAATCGGAAAACCTGGGAACTGGATGACCGTATACTCGCTCTCCCGCATGTGGCGATTCGTATGGGCGAGGCTGCAATCGAAGGCATAGATTGAACGTCGAGAATCACGCTTCCGGATCCAACCATCCATGCACCTTTACACCTACCTGCTGAAGCTCCAGCTGCTCAACGCGCTGGCCTACCGCTTCGAGTATCTGTCGTCAATCGGGCGGAACCTGTTCTTCCTCCTTGGCTCCGTCTTCCTCTGGCGCACCGCGTATCGCGGGATCGACGAGGTCGCCGGGGTCACCGAGGCGCAGATGGTCACGTATGCCGTCGTCGCCGTGCTGATGAATGCATGCTTCACTGTCAGCATCGACGACGTGCTCTTTGCAAAGATCCGCGCAGGCGAGATCGCGCTCGATCTGATCCGGCCGGTGAACCTCGTCTGGTACTGGATGACCGAAGATGTGGGGCGTTCGCTGACTGCCGTTACGCAGTTCGCCCTGCCCCTGCTGGCCATCTCGCTGCTTTTTGTGGCTCCACCGCTGCCGGCGGGCGTGGGCGCGTGGCTGCTGTTTCTGCCGAGCTGTGCGCTGAGCTTCCTGCTCCTGTGGCTGCTCAGCGTCCTGGTGGGCATGACGGCATTCTGGGTCACCGACTTTGGGGACGTGAGTGCGGTGAAGACCAGCCTTGTCTTTGCCCTGTCGGGAAGATTGGTGCCCATGTGGCTGTTTCCCGACTTCATCGCCAATGTTTCGCGGTGGCTGCCCTTTCAGTACATGTTCCAGGCGCCGCTGGAGATCTACATCGGTCGCGTCACTGCCGCAGAGGTCGTCCACATCCTCTCCGTGCAGGTTCTCTGGGTTGTGGTATTCGCCCTGCTCGCGGGTTTTGTCTGGAAACGCGCCCAGCGGCGGGTCTTCGTTCAGGGAGGATAGGTAGTCCCGTGATCGCCGACTTGCGTCATCACCTGTCCGTTGGAGCCATGTATGGCCGTTTGTCGATGCAACGGGCGTTGGAGTATCCGTTCTCACTGCTGAGCATCTGCCTCGGTCTGGGCTTCAACTACATCTGGATCGGCGTCGCCCTCAAGGTACTGGTCGACCGGTTCCAGCCGCTGTCGGGATGGACCTTCTCACAGCTTGCGTTTCTGTACGGGCTGAGCCTGATGAGCCGCGGCGTCATGTCCATTCTGTCATTTCAGTCGCGGCAGATCGATCGGTTTGTCACGCGCGGCGAGTTCGACCTGATGCTTCTCAGACCTCTGGAGATCACGTTCCACTTTTCCTGCCACAGAATCAATGTCGTCGGCCTCGTGCACCTGGGCATCGGAGCGGGCTACTTCCTCTACGGGGCCAGGCTGTCCGGCTTTGTCTGGACCCCGCTCAATGTCGCCGAGGTACTCCTCGTCATCGCCGGCGGGACCCTGATCTACTGGTCCTACCTCACCCTCATCAGCTCCATCGCGTTCTGGACCATGCGAAGCCAGCCCCTGGTGGACGCCAGCATGGAACTGATGGCGCGTGGGACGTTCTATCCGCTGACCGTGTACCCGTGGCCCCTGCAGGCGCTATTGACCTTTGTTCTGCCCCTCGGCTTCATCGGGTTCTACCCCGCCTGCGACTTCCTCGGCCAGAGTGCAAACACGTCGCTGCCACTCGACGTGGCTCTGTGGACGCCCGTTGTGGGTGTCGCCATGCTCGTCCTGGCGTTGGCTGTCTTTGCCGCCGGCCTCCGCCGCTATGAAAGTGCAGGGTCGTAGATCATGGCGCATATTGAACTGGAGAGGGTTTGCAAGACGTTCCGCGTGACCGGGAAGGAAAAGGGGCTGGCCGGTGCGGTAAAGGGCTTGTTCCGGCCCAACCGGCGTGAAGTGTACGCGGTGCGCGACGTGAGCTTTGCGATCGAGCCGGGCGAGCTGGTGGGATTCATCGGTCCGAATGGCGCGGGGAAGTCGACGACGATAAAGATGCTTTCGGGCATCCTCTATCCAACGTCCGGGCGCGTCTCCGTCGTCGGCCTCTCGCCCCAGAGGCAACGGCGGGCGGTCGTACAGCGCATTGGCGCCGTGTTCGGCCAGCGCAGCCAACTGAACTGGGACCTTCGCCTGGGCGAATCCTACGAGCTTTTCAAGCGGATCTACCGCGTTGCCGGCGACGACTTCGAGCGGAGCCTGGCCGAGCTCTGCGAGGTGCTCGGCATCGGCGATCTTCTCGACACACCGGTGCGGCAGTTGTCCCTCGGGCAACGCATGCGCGGGGAGTTGGCCGGCGCCATGCTGCACGCGCCGGATATCCTGTTTCTCGACGAGCCCACGATAGGCATGGACATCGAGGTGAAAGCGGCGATCCGTACATTCATCCTGGACATCAACCGGCGCCGGCGCACCACCGTGCTGCTGACCACCCACGACCTCGACGACGTGGAGGAACTCTGTGAGCGACTCATCATCATCAACCAGGGACGCATTATCGAAGATGGTCCGCTGGCGGCGCTCGTCGACTCAATCACCCCTCACCGCTATCTGATCGTCGAGTGCGATCCCGGCGACGGCGAGCCGCTGAGCGGCTTCGCGCATCCCCACGCGGAGATCCTCGAAAGGCGGAACAACGTCGTCCGCATCCGCTTTGCGAGGAGCCAGGTGTCTGCGTCCGCACTCATCGCGGAGTTATCGGCCCGCTATCGGGTGCGAGACGTGTCCGTCCAGGAGCCCGATATCGAGGACGTGATTCGCACGGTCTACGGGCGAGAGGTAGAAGGCTAGACGCAGTCAGAGTGTTCAGTTGTCGGCTGATGCCCTTCGCTGCCTGGAGGTCGTCCAACGCGTGATTACAACGTAACAGGACGATGATATGAATATCCTCTTCGTGTGCCTTCTCACGTTTGTCTTCTCTGTTTCGACGGTCGACGCGGATGCCGGCGCTGACAACGACTATGGCCGGAGCCGCCCTGACGGCCTGATCATCCCCTGGCAGTCGCTTCTTCAGGGCACGGGCCTCGAGGGCTGGCTATCGACGGCGTCATCCGAAGGGTGGTCTCGCGATGGCGACGCCATTGTCGGGAAGCTGGACGGCGAACGCAAGTCGCATATTTTCCAGGGTGATACCGGATGGAAGAACTACGAGTATTCGCTTTTCGTCACGCTGGAAGAGGGCTCGTGCATGCAGTTCCCCTTCCGCGCGACCGACGACAGAAAGGGCTTCTACTTCGTCGAATTCGATTACGCCTGGCAGACGATCAACGTCACGTTGCGTGAGCCGGGCATCCACGGTGTCACCAAGCTCAGTGTCGTCAACTACGCACTGGAGAAGGGGCGCGAGTACCACCTCATCATATCGGCCCGGCACCGCTCGCTGACCACCTATATCGACGGTAAACTCGTCAACCAGGTGGCCGATGCCAGGTATGACGGCGGCGGCATCGGCATCGCAATGTGGTGGGACACCCGGGCGACCTACCGCGATCCCAAGATACGGCATTACAAATGGCCGTAGTTCCGCGCTCGGAAATTGATTGCCATAATCCGACCGTCCGGAAACAGGAAGGGCATCGATCAGCCGTCAGCTTGAATCGAAAACCCGGTCGATTGGCGTCAGCTTATGAAATCGCGGTTTGAAGAGTTTATTGGAGTTACTCCGAGGAGCAGAAACTGAATCCCACCTGTCCCGATTCGGATTTTGCTTACCGTTGTAGATTTCGTTACATTTCCCCCAGGGTTTCGAAACGGACACGAGCGTCCTGCGACCGAGGACAATCTGCCCTCTTTTGCGGCTTGATCCACGAACATGCGGAGCGAGGGCATCCTGCCCTCGAACTTCCTGTAACCCATCAAAACTCGAATCAAGGGCCAATGGTTGCCGTTGCATCCGAGATCATATTGAAAATGATGGCGCCAGAGCCGCGCGAGTCAGCCGTCGAGGGCAGGATGCCCTCGCTCCCGGGAAGCCGATTGGTACAAGTGCTTCACTGCAAATCTTCAAGTTCGGTGCACAGCGAGTTTGGATAAAATGCGTCATCCAATTTACCGAGTCGTTTCGTTCGAGATTGTCGGGCCCTATCGGATTCATGTCCGATTTAACGATGAGACGACTCAGGATATCGATTTTCGACCGGTACTTGAGGGCGAGTTGTTCGGACCACTGGTAGATGAAGTGCTATTTAATCAGGTGCGCATCGATTCTGAAGTGCATACACTCGTCTGGTCTCAGCAGCCCGTTGAAAAAGCCCATCCGGGCTACGGCCGGCCCTTGCGGTCGAAATACTGCGTTGCGCGCCATCGCCGAATCGCAGGATGGGACTCGGTTGCGCGCCTTGTCTTCGTCCACAATGGCTCGGCCTCGCCTGCAGAGCGACTTTATCAACGGACTGCTAATGACGCTGACTTCGATCCTGCCACGCTTCACGATTGGCCAATTCACGAGGAAGAATTGAGGAAAATGGCCGGACGTTGGTCGGATGCACTGACAGCAAATGAACGAGGATAACCAGGGCGCGGTTGTTGCGATTTGAACTCTACCGTGATCCGGCAGACCTCCACATCGGTTAACACGGCACCTCCGGCTTCGGGGGTGTCGAGTATTTTGTAGCTCATAAGAGACCTGGGTCTCAAGAACTCCGTCACCAATGAAAACCCGTCACAGAGCTTACGCATATATCACCAATGGGAGCCGGCTACTCCTCTTTACGCAACCCGGGTCTTCGGAAGCCGGCATTCAGGTTCCCGCGGGGACGATTGAGCCGGGAGAGAATCCTCGGGGTGCGGTGATGCGAGAAGCAGAAGAGGAGACGGGATTGACCGCGCTCAGATATGTGCGATTCCTTGCGCGGGATACAATGGACATGAGGTTTTGCGGGAGCGATGAACTGCAACATCGCTGGTTCTACCATCTGTCTGTGGAAGGGCCAACAGAAGAAACGTGGCGTTACGGAGAGCATTCGGAGGACGGATCTCTTATCCATCCGTTCGATTTCTTTTGGGCTGAAATCAAAACACTTCCCAGGCTTGTTGCCGGATACGACGACAAGATTGGCTTACTGATAAAGTCAATAGAAACACACAAGTAGAACACACGTCCAATTGATGTTCAGAGCCGTGTGCGCCACTCGTCAGTCGCCTTGCGCATCGGCAACCAGCTAAGCGAGTCGCAAGCCAACATAATGTTCGCCGAAAAATGGTTGAGAAGGATTCGATATGGAACTGATTCGTTCCTCGGACATCCAGGTGTTCATCAATTTTGGGATTGAATCTCGACAACTGCTGTTTCCAGAGAACTCATCGTCGCAGAGGGTTACGATTACACAGGTCATGGTCCCTCCTGGCGGCAAGAATCCTCCGCATCGACATAGCGCATCGGAACAGATATGGATTGCCTTACAGGGTTCCGGAAATCTGCTTCTGGATAACGGTGAGGTAGCGAGATTCGCTGAAGGTGACGTTGTTCGGTTTGAGGAAGGTGACCTTCACGGGTTTGTCAATTCCGGTACCCAGACCTTTGTCTACATGTCAGTCACATCGCCACCGTTGAATTTTCGTGCGGCCTACGACAGTGATTGGTCGAGGTGATTGTTGGACCATTTCCCGCTTGCCTATGACTGCTCCAAAACCACTCCTGACATACCGGGAATTCGTCGATTATGATCTTTCGCTTCCAATCGCGCGGGCCATTTGTTTAAAGGCCGGCATCCCGGAACCGACCTCGATCCGCCGATTGAGGCGTGGCGAGGTGAACGCGATCTTCTTGCTGGAATTGCCCGGTCGCCACTTGATTGTGTTGAAGGTCTGGGTCAGATGTTCAGACGACGACGTAATGCGAAGGGAAGAGGGGGTTGTCAGAATTGTCCAGCGCGAATCTGCGGTGCCCACGCCTGACTGGATCCACGTCTCATCCGGCGACGCCGTTGTCGCTTATCCCCATGCTCTCATAGAATACGCGGGTGGCGTCGATGGCGACCGGGTGTGGAGCGAGATTGGTTTCGAAGACAAGGAGAAGATCCTTACGCAATGCGCGTCTCAAATGCATGACCTCCACTCGACTCCTGTCGGTCCGAATATCGTCGCCATTCTCGGTAACCCGATGACTGGAAGCGAGTGGCGGAAGTCCGAGGAGAACCGATTCCAGCGGGCAATCGGGGACCTCCGGAAGCAAGGCTGGCTGGGAAAAGACATCCTCGATCGCTGCATTGCGCTCTGGACCGACCAAGCCGAGACTTTGGGGGCAGCGGAAGTCGATGCTCTTGTCCATCATGACTTTCAGTTGCATAATCTTCGTGTCGATCCGGAGACCCTTAATCTGGTAGCGGTTCTGGATTTCGAAAATGCTGCGTTTGCACCTGCATTCACCGACTCGAGGGATCTGTATCTGAGCGTTTTCCTAAAGACACCAGAATTGGCAGAACGCTTCTGGCGGACCTACCGACCGCTGAGTATCGAACAGGAGCTGGTTCTGAAACTACACTCCCTCGCCAGGGTGTTGGAAATCCTCGCCGCATACCAGGGTCCGACGCCAGGAGGCTGGGACCGGACGACCGCGCTGAAACTCCTCGAATAGGAAGTAGCACCCGAAGGACTGCCTGACACGACGGGCTGCGGCTTTTTCAATTTCATGCGTCAGGCCGGAATAACACAAGGAGAGAATGGAAATGGACCGTGAATTCAGCGTTCGTGCAGTAGAGTGCGATCACCGGGCTTCCGACGAGGAGGTCTACGAGAACCTGGTACGGGCGACCGCCCCCCTGGCGCGCTCCTGGGAGAAGCTGGAAAAGGCGGGCCGCATCGCGCTCAAGTTCAACATGGGGCATACGAATGTGGTTCACTTCGAAGGCCGCCGACGAGAGCTCGTCGACGATTCCGTCTGTCGAGCTGTCCTCCGCCTCCTGCGCGAGCGGACCTCGGCGTCACTTGTCGCCGCCGATACGTTCTGCCGGGACGCGTCCGGGGCCGCGACGGACTACTTCAACTACCTTCCGTTGCTCGAGGAATTCGACGTGGAACACGCGGAGTCGAATTATCCGCCCTTCGCCGAGTATGACGTGCCCGGAGGCGGCTGCATGTTCCAGCGCTACACACTCAGCCGGTGCTTCAGCGAAGCGGATGAGGCCGTCTCCGTCGCGAAGATGAAGAACCATCTCTTCATGGGCGTCACGCTTTGCACAAAGAACCTGTTCGGCCTCACGCCCACGATCCCGCCGGAGGGTCGCGTGCGCACCTATTTCCACCACGCGATCCGGCTGTCCTACGTACTCCCCGATCTGGCGCGCATTACCAATCCGTGTCTCAATGTCATCGACGCCACGACCGGTCAGTGGGGTCGTGAGTGGGACGGCGAGGGACGCGTGTGTAACACCCTCATCGCGGGCGACCAGATCATCGCCACCGACGCGGTGGGCGCGAGCCTGATGGGGCACGATCCGGCGTCCGATTGGCCCACGCCGCCATTCCGCCGCGACCGCAACCATCTGCTCGTCGCGGCGCAGAGCGGATTCGGGACGGTGGATCTCGACGAAATCGACTTCGAGAGTGAGGTCGAGGGTCCACTGAACGAGTTTGACTCTGAGGAGGAAGATCCACCTGAAATCATGGCCACGGTGAGGGAAACGGCTTGCGAACAGGGACTCTTCTATCGCGATCGAATGCAATCGATGATCGAGGAACACGGCGGGAATTTCGTGTATCTGCAGGATGGCGAGGTCAAGTGGAGCGGTGAGAACCCGGCGCACATCAGAAGCCACCGCGAGTTTACCGGAAAGAAACCGGGCAGCGCGTTGTTCCTCAAAAAGGTAGATCCCGAGGAGCGCGAAGGCGAGCGCTTCGAAGCGTATGAGGAATGCCTCGAGCGCCTGCGCGCTTGAGCCTGCCGCGTTCAATGCCTTTCACGCTGCCGGCGGCTGCATTCTGCCAGGTTCTCGCGGCGGCTTTGCTTACGGGGCCCGCAAAGGTGCGGATGACAGATTGACCAGGGCAAATCTGCTTCTGTAGAGCGGATCGTTATGGGTCAGTGAGATAAGGGACAGGACATCCGGAAGATGAAGACGTTGGCAAACAAAGTAGCCGTCGTGACCGGAGCAAGCCGCGGAGGGGGGAAGGGCATTGCCACAGCGCTCGGCGAGGCAGGCGCGACTGTATACGTGACGGGACGCAGCATCCGCGGGAACCAGACCACGGACATCCCCAGCGAAACCATTGAAGACACGGCTGAAACGGTGACTCACGGGGGTGGCGAGGGGATTCCTGTCCGGGTAGATCACACGATGGATGAGCAGGTTGAGGAACTCTTCATTCGAGTAAAGAGCGAACAAGGAAGGCTGGATTTGCTCGTGAACAACGCCTGGGGCGGCTACGAGATGGGCGATGGATTCTGGGGGCGTAAACTGTTCTGGGAGCTTCTGATACGACAGTGGGAACTCATGCACGGAGCCGGATTGAGATCCCATATGACGGCTGCTCGGGGCGCAATTTCGATCATGCTGGAGCAGGGACACGGTCTGATCGTCAACACCACCAGTGGGATCAATCCGGACAGCAAGTTCCACTCGAATCTGTTCTATGACACGTTCAAGTCCGCGATATACAGAATGACGCATGGTATGGCAGAAGAGTGTCGGGAGAACGGAATAGCAGCTATCCTGTTGTCGCTTGGCGACGAACACCAATACATGCGAACCTGGGTGCCTGACGTGAACACCCGACCTGAAGACCTGGAGAAGACGTTTACGCCAGTATACGACGGCCGGGCGATAGCGGCGTTGGCTGCAGACCCGGAGGTGATGAGCAAGGTCGACGTGAGACCATATCTGGAGGTCCCCGATTTAGCCCGAGAGTATGGGATTAAAGACGTCGATGGTCGACAGCCCTGAAGTTTCGCTGTGTGAAAGTCGCGTGGTCGAATCACAGATCCAAACCCACTCGGGCGGGGGAGCCTGCGCTGAGCCGCATTAGGGGCTGCCTTTGTCATGATTAATCTTATCCTTTGCTACGTTCCGGCGTTTTCACCAACACCTCCAATGTGACTACGCCTGTCTGACATATAGGGAGACTTTGGGACTTGACCATCTCGTTCCACGAATCGGGGGACGTTCCAGATGCAAATCTAACCTACGTGGCAATCGCCGCTCAGACCGGTGGAAAGTGGATTTTTTGCAGGCACAAAGATCGTGAAAGCTGGGAGATTCCTGGCGGACATATCGAGCCAGAGGAAACACCCCTGGCGGCTGCCACGAGAGAACTATCCGAGGAAACCGGAGCGTGCGCTTGGGAAATCCGGGAGGTCTGCAGTTACTCGGTAGAACATGACGGGAACATCGACCACGGGAGACTCTTCTATGCCGTTGTGACCGAAATGGCTGAAAATCCGCATTCTGAAATCGAAGAGCTTGCCTTCCTTTCAGATCTTCCAGATAACCTGACGTATCCCCAAATACAGCCTCGACTTTTCGGTCGCGTCAGGGCGGCAATAGGAATCGCCGAAAATTGAAGGGTTCGTCCTGATGCCAGGACGCACAGCCTATCACTCTTCTGGCGGCGGCTTCGGACATTCGTCTCTCTCAGATTGCCTAACCCTGCATATTCGCGGCCTGTGAGAGCGTTATATCCCAGTTGACTGAGCTTCAACGCACGCGAAAACGAAAACTCAGAGAAAGGATCCTCGACCCATTGAGCTCGTTTTTTAGTGATCAAGGACTACCCATTGGATTTCCGATTCCAGATTGGGAACCGTGTCGGCCTCCTGCCAGGGAAGTCATGGAGGGCCGGTACTGCCGTCTAGAGCCCTTGAATCTGGACGAGCACTCGTGCGAACTCTACAACGCAATTTCATCGGATGAAGATGGAGCCAGTTGGACGTACCTCGCCTATGGGCCGTTCGAGAGTTTCGAGGATTACCGTCACTGGCTCTCCGGGTGTCTCCAGAGCGATCCTCTCTTCTTCGCAATAAGGCCCAGCAGCGTGGGCAAGGTTCTCGGTTTAGCAAGTTACGTGAATATCGACCTGCTGAATGGCTGCATTGAGGTTGGACATCTCTACTTCCCCGGGCGTTTGAAACGGACACCAGCCGCCACAGAGGCAATGTATCTCATGATGCGGCATGCGTTTGACCTTGGATTCCGACGATACTCGTGGAAATGTGATAGTCTCAATGTTGCTTCTCGAGCTGCTGCTGAACGGCTCGGATTGTCGTATGAAGGCGTGTTTCGAAATGCCAAGGTTTATAACGGACGAAACCGGGACACCTCCTGGTTTGCCGCTATTGACTCCGAATGGCCTGCTTTGCGAAAGGCCTTTGAAATCTGGCTGGACCCGTCGAACTTTGACGAAGCGGGCAACCAACGCAAACGGCTATCCGATCTGACGGCTCCGATACTCAAAGAAAGAGGCTGATTGGTTCCTCTTGGCGCCCATTCGGCATCGCTGAGTGGAAGATCCCGCCCCTTCACGACCTCGGCGAACACCATCGTAGACGCCATCCTTCGGCGTAAATCACTATTGAGAGTTATACCATTCAAAGGGAGTCGGTCGTTGTCGATAGAATGTCGTGAAGATTTCGAAGGCCTCGCGAAGGCCGGGCAGGTGGTTGCCGCCACGTTGAGGGAAATGGCGGGTTCCGTCCGCGCCGGAGTAACCACATCGGACGTCGACCGCGCCGGCGAGTTGGTGCTCGAGCGGTACGGCGCAACGTCCGCACCCCGGTTATTTTACGGTTTTCCCGGCGTCAATCTTATCAGCGTCAATGACGAAATCGTCCACGGTATTCCGGGTGATCGAGTGCTTGAAGAGGGTGACATTGTAAGCCTGGATGTCACCGCGGAACTGAACGGCTACATTGCAGATGCAGCAATAACCATCCCGATTCCTCCATGCTCCCCGAAAGCGGTCAGATTGTGCCGGTGCGCCCGCACGGCATTCGAAGAGGCGGTGGCCGTAGCCCGTGCGGGCGAACCGATCAATTGCATCGGCCGTGCCGTAGAGCGAGAGGTGACGCGACAAGGATTCCGGGTTGTCAGTGGGCTTACGGGGCATGGAGTCGGTCGCGTCATCCATGAAGACCCCATCGTTGCCAATACCTATAATCCGCTCGATTCGACGCCGCTTACGAATGGTCTTGTGATCACGATCGAGCCACTGATTGCCGAGAATCCGGCCCGGGCGGTTGAAGACAGCGACGGTTGGACCATGAGAACCTCGAACGGATCTCTCTCGGCTCATTATGAGCATACCGTTGTCATTACCGATGGCCGCCCTATCCTGCTGACCGCGGCCTGAAGACCTTGACTTCAACAGGTACGCTCGTTCCCTGATTCGGCGACGCGGCGCCTGGACGTCACCACGCCTGGATTCGTGCGCGGCTAAACGTAATGCGTCATTGGCGGAAGTCCACAAGGGCACTCGAAATGACCTGCTCTGAAAGCCAACCTATTATCGTACTTGGTGTCGAGCGGAGCGGGACATCCGTGGTTGCCGAGATGGTGCACACATGGGGCGCGTATGCAGGCGCTTCGGAAAAGCTGCACGCGGCAGATGCGCATGCGCCCCGCGGCTATTGGGAATACCTGCCGTTATGGGATTTTTTGGCCGAGTTAGGGGATTTTGCTTCCGGGGCGACTTGGTGGGACCGTGACTTTCAACATCGAATCGGAAATTATGCTTCTGACCCGGAGTATCGAACAAAAGCCGCTGCCCTGATGTCAGAGATGGACGAGGGCGGCCCCTGGTTCTGGAAGGATCCTGCGCTCTGTCATTATCTCCCGTTTTTCAAACAGATATGGGGAGATGCGATTTATATAATCACAGTTCGCCACCCTCTGGATACAGCCGTGTCGTGGCAGAAGTTCATCATGCCGTCCAATTTGAAAGTGCGGCTTTCGTTCGTGGCGATGAATCTGCTGCGCTGGCAGCACATGATGACGCTGATCCTGCGCCACACCGAAGACGCTGCGCACCGGCTTTTTGTTGGATACGAAGATGTCGGGCGAAAACCACACGTGCAGGCCGGGAGACTGTCCAACTTCCTGAACTCGAAGTTCGAGAATCGAGACTCGCGAATTCAGGCGATGGCCGATACGGTTGATTCTCGATTGTGGCGCAATAATTGTGGAATCTCCTTTGATCGGGCGCCAGAGGCGACAGAGCACCAGAAAGCGCTCTACGCCTTTGCAAGGCAGAAGATCATAGATCCGTTTAAGCCGTTCGACAGCGCCAGGTATCCAATGCCACACGGGTATCTGGAGTTTCTGAACATTCAAGAGGCTTTGCTGAAAGCGTGTCGCGACCTTGAAACGGTTACGAATGCCTGAAACCGCACCCCTTGTTGGGACGCATTCGACCGAATGGCTGGGTACAAATGAAACCAAGTATGTTCAATCAGACGCAGAGTATTCCACATCCTGCCGCGCAGCAATTTGAGCTCCGCGCCTGTCGGCGCCTGGCCCTCGGCAACCCACATTCGCAGGTTTGCAAACTGGCGTGATGTTATTCCTATGACGAACGCTATTGATTCAACGAACAACACAGAGCTCGTCGCAACGCTGGAAGAGGCCGCGTTGAACGGGCTACCCGCGTTGCAAACAGAGTTCTACGACGGCTGGATCGTTCGAATGTCTGAGGGATACAGTCGCCGTGCCAATTGTGTAGTCCCGCTGTACGGATCCACAACCCAGCTCCAGGAGAAGCTGGTTCATTGTGAAGCTGCGTACGCGCGGGCATCGCTACCTTGTCTTTTCAAGATTTTTCCAACCTGTAAACCTGGGAATTTGGACGAGACATTGGCCCAGCGTCAATACTCCAGTGACGCCGAAACGCTGGTTCAAACCAAGCGACTTGAGGCCAGTCCCGATAGCTCCTCTGCCGTATCGCTATACGAATGTGCAACAGATGAGTGGTTCGAAACCTGGAGAGGTCTGTCTGATCGCAATCAGCACTCTGAGGTATTTCGCAGTCTGCTCAACGCCACCTCCACTCCGTCGGCCTATGTTATCGCCCGGACTGATGGTAAATCCGTAGGTTGCGCCCGCGCAGTTGTTTCGGGCTCAATCATAGGTCTCTTTGACTTGCTGGTAGATCCCGAGCATCGGGGACAGAGCTTTGGCCGTCGGCTCCTTGAGGCACGGCTAAAGTGGGGATTTGAGCAGGGAGCCCGTCTGGCATACCTGCAGGTGTTGGCTAACAACGAGCCAGCTCTGGCTCTGCAACGCAAGTATGGTTTCAGCGAGTTATACCGGTATTGGTATCGAGTGCAAACCTTCTCTGATCCGGAGTACGGAAGCTGTTGAGGTCAACTCATCGCACAACACGCCTGTGCCTAGTTACGGTGCGTTCTCGCACTCGAGCAACCTACTTCGTAGGCTCGCAGCCCCACAGAACGTTAGAAGACATATGAACGGAGCATTTCGGACCTTTCAGTCACGACGGATACCCGAGGTATAAATGCTGTGGTGAATGTGCCTCAAAGGAACCCGTCGCAACTCGTATGATTGTTGCGTCCTGGACCGCGGCGAACGTGTACAGACGGTAATTTTGGTAGATCGTTCAGTTGGGAGATTGGGATGAACAAGCGAACGAGCATCCAGCTGTTGTTGGCAGCACTGTTGTCGAGCGGGTTTACAATCGGTGCGAACGAGATTCCACCCTTGAATGCCAAAGTGGAAGCGACGGTGACCGAGGTCGCACCCGGAGTGGTTCGAACGCATATTTCTGCGGACTCGACCGGCGAGGGTCTTCCCCAGAACATCCACGTGGCGGAGATAGACCTGCGGAAGTACCGATTGAAGATGGTCATGGCGATGAATCAGATCATCGGGCAGGAGGCGACAAGCGATATGGCAAGGAGATACAACGCCCTTGTCGCCGTGAATGCAGGATACTCCTTTTCAAACAATGCATGGAACATCTTTCACGGCGATCCAAGCGAGTTCTTTGTTCTGGATGGCAAGATCCTGAGCGAACCGCGATCGCCCGGTCGCAGGAGCGTTGGAATCTGTACGAGGAACGACAGGCAGACCATGATCGTCGCGGAACCACTGTTGAGTATAACGGTGACAATGGATGAAAGTGAAGAGAGCGAGGTGACCGGAATCAACCGGAGGCGAAACGAAGTCCGTGGATGGGATAAAGAAGGGGCCGAAAAAGTAGAACTCGACAAGAATGACCTCATCCTCTATACACCGGAGTGGAACCGAAGTACACTCACCGACCGAAATGGTGTCGAGGCAATCGTGCGGGAGGATACGGTTTCAGCCATCCGCGACAATGTCGGATCCAATCTCATCCCTTCCAACGGATACGTCCTTTCCGGGTCCGGCAAGTATGCCGACTGGTTGAAGCAGCACGCCCGGGTGGGTTCAAAGGCGAAGATCAGCCATCAGCTGATCTCCCGGGAGAATCCGGGTAGCCCGCTTCCATTGGAAGATTGCAGCTATACGAGCGCCGGGACACTGCTGATTCGAGATGGCCGGCGGTTTACTGATTACAGCGCCGAGTCCTTTGAGCCGTGGTTTTATGACCTGAGACATCCCAGGACGGCGATAGGGATATCAAAGGACAATAGCACGCTTTGGCTGATCGTCGCTGATGGTCGTCAGCCCAATCTGGCGATGGGGATGACCCTTCCGGAGCTCACGGATCTCCTTGCCGGTCTTGGCGCGTACAATGCCTATAACCTGGACGGAGGTGGATCCAGCACGATGGTGGTCCGGGGAGAGGTGGTGAATAGTTATTCCGATATTCACCGGGGTGGCGTTCGCAAGGAGCGCCGCCGATGCGATGCAATACTGGTGTTTGCACGATAGACAAAGAGGGTAGCCAGACCGCCTTGCAGGCTGCCTGCGAACGTGGGGCATCCATCCTGGCCGACAAGAACCTGCGCCTGATTCGTAGGAACATCCGAAACGTCGTATGCAATACGAGCCAGACACCCAAGGAGAGCAAGCGGCGTCCAGGCCTTCGACCGCCCGCTTCACCGATCGGCGCATCGACACGTTATCTGCCCTGCAAGGTCTTCCTTGACGCGGGAGACAGTCAGTATGGTCAACACAGACCTACCAGTGATCACACGAAGCAGATTGATGTCTGATCTGTCGAGCCTGGGGCTTGCATCAGGCGACACGGTGATGCTCCATGCTTCCGTCAAGGCGGTCGGCTGGATCGTCGGGGGTCCTGATATGGTGCTTCGGGCGATCCTGGACGTGATCGGTTCAACGGGGACCTTGATGATGTACATCAAGTGTGAGGAGCCCTTGAACGAACTCGACGATTGGCCGGACGACTGGAAGGACGCATACCTGGCAGAGTGTCCACCGTTCGACCCGTATCGGACTCGGGCCAATCGTCGCTGGAGCATTCTTACGGAGTTCCTGCGCACGTGGCCCGAGGTGCGTTGCAGCGACCATCCCGAGGCGCGAGTTGCGGCTGTCGGGGTAAAGGCGGAATGGATTACGGCAGACCATCCGTTGCAGTTCGGATATGGCGCGGGTTCCCCTCTTGAAAAACTGTGCGACGTTGGGGGGAAGGTACTTCTGCTGGGACCGCTGTTCGATAGCCTGACCATTCTTCACTACGCGGAACATATGTCCGCCATACCCCATAAGAGAACTTAGCGGTATCGATGGCCGGTGTTGCGCGATGGCAGGTGCGAATGGATCGCGTTCGAGCAGTTCGATACGTCCAACGGAATCGTTGACCGTCTCCACGGAGATTATTTCCAGCGCATAGTAATAGAATATCTCGATCGCGGAAGCGTCGCCAGAGGGATGGTTGGCGCCGCGGACTCGTATCTGTTCGACGCGAGGGACCTGGCGGACTTTGCCATCGAATGGCTGGAGAGAAAACTCGGCTAGACTCTTTGAATCCCGCACAGCGGTCAACGGCGTTGTTCGGAGCGTCGAAGGCGTTAACCAGCGCTTGCTAGATGCATTCTTGAAATGTTCGTTCTCAATCTCACGCGCTCGCAGCTTGAATCCTACAGATTGATCTGGGGAAGTTTCACAAACTTCGATTGGACCTTTCTGGGCCCTGGCCGGACGTTTGGATTCTACGGTAAATTTGGAGTGGACGTAGCGGGACGCATAGACCTGCTTGGTCTATGCGTGGCTTGCTCGGGAAAAATTGCGGATGATGTACAGGGTGGCTGGCTGGAGCAACTCAGAGAGAAGTTGGGTCCAGGATCGGGAAAGCCGGCTCATCGGCTTGCCGACTGGAATGTTGAGTTCACTTTCGCCAAGAGTGCCGTAGGAACCACGGCAAGTCACCTTTTGCTGAGCTACGGCGACTCAGCGAATCTGAGAGAAGTCCATTTCAGTCGCTTCGAGTCGAAAGCAAGGGAGACGAATGATCCACTTGTAGCCAGAAACGAATACTACCCGGTCAGCACGAGAGCGTGTCCAAAAGCCGCAAAAGAGATCGCGGTTTCAGACCTGCAATCTCTCGTTTCACAAAACCCCGTGGTTGCCCTCACGGGAGCCGGAATTTCCGCAGGCAGCGGCATCCCGACCTTCAGAGGCGCACAGGGATTGGAGCGGCACTTCCCGTTGCATGAACCGTTTCCTGGCGCCGTAGCGGAATTCATGATCGAAAGGCCTCGAGAACTCGCGAGGATTCTTGCGAGGTTTCAAGCTGCATTCATACAGGCGAAACCCAACGATGCGCACCGGGCTCTGGCGGATCTCGAGGAAAGAGGGCGCGTTCGTCACGTCATTACAGGCAATGAAGACAAGCTCCACGAGAGGGCGGGATCCGTGAACGTCCACCTGAAGAAACCTGACGACTTCAAACCGGTTGCGAGGGGATGGGCGTGGCTATCTGAAGGCAACGTCCTTCTGGCAGTCGGGCTCGGGAGAGACGAGCATGGGTTGATCAGTTATGCCCGCGACAGCGGCATACAGATCGTTTCGATTTCTCCCGACCGGCCGGAGTTTCTCCACAAGGAAGACTTATTCGTGCAGGGAAGAGCGGAAAACGTGCTGCCACGTCTCGCGGGCTGAAAGTTGCTGCAGTCGACACGCCCCGACGCCCGCCCAAAGCCCTGACTGAATCTCCGTAGTTTTATAGGGGCGTCCTTTGTGGGCGCCCGCCAAACGAAGTCTTAACTCACGAGGTGATTCATGAAGTCCAAGCTGAAGAACGTCCTTGCCGTTATCGTTGGTTGTGTTGTCGGCAGTATAGCCAATATGATTCTGGTCACGGTAGGGCCATATGTCATTCCGCCTCCCGATGGCGTCGACGTGACCAACGTGGAATCCATCAAGTCTTCCATGCACCTGTTTGAGTTCAAGCACTTCATTTTCCCGTTCCTTGCACATGCGCTGGGGACCCTTGTGGGCGCGTATCTGGCCGCGCTCATCGCCGCAAGCTGCAGGGTGGCGGCAGCGATGGTGGTTGGCGGACTCTTCCTGATTGGCGGCATCGCCAACGCCTTCATGATAGGGGGGCCCGTCCTGTTTTACGTCGTGGATCTGGTTGGCGCGTACATACCGATGGCCTGGATAGGCGGAAGATTGAGCGGCAGAAACTAACCAGGATTCGTATGTTTTCGTGGACGTTAATGCCATTATGTGCAAGTTGATAAAGGCGATTAAACTGCGGATTACCAGGATACACCGGGATAATGGCCGTGTTCGGGACCTCTCCCCCGGCCCCTCAGAAGCGGGTAGACGGGAGCCGGTAGAGGGGAGAGATTGCCTGTCTCGTGAGGATTCTCTTCGTGCCGAAGGCAAGAAGGGAAAATATGGCGGGCACGGATTTCATCTACCGTCTACCCTCTTACCTCTACCCGCCTTTTTTTCTACCGTCTCACCTCTCCCGTCTCCCCGCATTCAAGCTTTTCGTAGCCAATCTGACTGTTGTCTCTCTTCGCATCGAGGTAATCACAACACGATGATATAGGAGGTCGGGAACAATGGCCCGTGAGATTATACATCCGGCGAGCGTACACTCGACGGTGGGGGTGGGGTATTCACACGTCGCAAAGGCCGGTGACACCGTGTACATCGCCGGCCAGATCGCCCTGAACCCTGGCGGCAACCTGGTAGGGAAGGGCGACATCGAGGCGCAGACTCACCAGGTCTACGCGAATCTTCAGGCCATCCTGGAGGAACTCGGCGGGAGTCTTGAAGACATCGTCAAGCTGACTACCTACCTGACCGATCGCGGTCATCTGGATGCCTTTCGCCGTGTCCGAAACCGCTTCTTCACGGACGCGTTCCCGCCTAACACGCTGTTATTCGTCAGCGGCCTCGCTCACCCCGATTATCTGGTCGAGATCGAAGCCGTCGCTTTCCTTCCAGGCACTTAAACGGATTTGTGGACTGGAGATATGGACAAGATATCGATTGCACCCTGGAAAGACGAAGACCTGGCGCAGGTGATGGACCTCTGGCAGCGGACGTTTGCAGACCGGAAATACGATTTTCGGATGGATGAAGCGGGTTTTCGGCAACGGGTCCTGGCGCATCCGGACTTTGACCGGGAGGGAGCGATTACAGCGAAGGTGGAAGGCAGGGTTGTGGGGTTCGTGCTGGCCGTCGCGCCCGGTGTCGAAGAGACGGGATTCCTGAGCGTGTTGATCGTGGATTCGGATTATCGGCGAATCGGGGTTGGGGGCAGGCTCGCGGATGCCGCGGAGAGATTTCTATCTGGCTGCGGCAAGACGGAGATGCGTATCGGATACAAGGGCAATCCGATCACATTCGCGACAGGCGTCGATATGAAGACGCCAGCCTATACGTTTTTCCTGAATCAGGGATTCCGCAACCGCGGGTCGGTGAGTCTGTTTATGGAAACGACGTTCGCGGAATTTGAGCTTCGTAATGAGATAAAGAGCTATATCGAAGACAACCGATCTCGTGGCATCCTTTTCGGATTTTGCGAAGCAGAACATCGGAAGGCGCTGTGTGAGTTTATGGAGGCACTGTTCCCGGGTGGCTGGGAGGCTTCTGTAAAGTCCAGTCTGGACGGTGATCCGCCCAATCCCGTGCTGATCGCGACGGACGGTCCTGTGGTGGTGGGTTTTGCCGGACCGGTCCGCATTGGAACGGATGGAAGGGGCGGCTTTACCGGGATCGGGACGCGTCCGGACTACCGGCGGGGCAAGATCGGTACGGTATTGTTTAATCTGATGTGCGCGGAGTTCAAGAAACGGGGTGTAGCACGCAATACGCTCCATACAGGACTGAACAACCCGGCCCAGGAGATCTACTTCGGCGCAGGGTACAGGGTGCGCCAACTGGTGGATTATGGTCTGGTGAAACGGTTGGTGTAATTGAGAACCATTCGGCTTTCTCTCGAAACGCTCAGGCATGGCTATGAAGCCGGGGTCCCGGTTCGCGAACGGCAGGACGTAATCAAATATTGATTTCGGTATTGACGGGAACGCAGACGATGGGCCCGAAGACTGACGACCATGGATGGGGAGATGAAGTCAAGCCGCGCTCAGGACACAGCGGCCGCTTCGGTATCGACAAGATATTAAAAGAGGTACGGCGAGGCGATTTGAATGCTGTAAAGCGGCACCTCGAGCTTGACCCGTCGCTGCTGCTTGCCAAGAGCGGCGGGCACAATCGGACGTTTCTGTGGGAAGCGACGCGCGGCAACCGGATAAACATCGTGCGGTTCTTGTTACGTGCGGGAGCCGATCCCAATGTCCCCGGCCGGACTCGCGCGGAGATACCGGTGCTCCTTAAGCCCTATTGTATCGCGAAGCGCTATCGCAGGCTCGAAATCGCTGACATGCTGATTAAAGCGGGATCCGTCATAGATATCTATTCGGCGTGTTATCTGGGGGACGTGGACCGCGCAAAGCAGTGCCTGCAGACAGATCCGCGTCTGCTGACCGAAGAACAGGACGACGACTCCGTCTGGCGTGTGACCCCACTGCACTATGCGGTGACGGGAGGCCACGAGCAACTCAGCCGGTGGCTGATCAGCGAGGGTGCGCTCGTGAAGCCGTATACGCGGCTGTTGTGCGATGCGGCCGTAAGGATGAAACACGCGCACCTGTTCCCCGTTCTGGAAGACGGTGGCGCCGATCCTGACCTGCTCAAGAGCTGGGGCGAGGTTTGAATCCGCCGCTTTGGATTCCATTCCGACTCTTGCCGGCGGTGGATATCGCGGCGACGGATAACCTGATGCGGCCTCAACATGGACGGGACACACTTCGACACGATCATCGCGAAATACCCCACGCTGAGTGGCTTGATGGGGCAGCTTCGTCCCAATGTCCACTTCCGCAGATTTGAAGAGGAATCGGCCTCGACGATCTGCGGCTCCGCCTATGTCATTCCGTTTATCTCCGACAGCCACTGTCTCGCCACCAGGCGTTCCAACGGGAAATGGGTATTGCCGGGAGGAACGCTCGAACCCGGGGAGACATGGGAGGAGGCTGGGCGCCGCGAGCTGTTGGAGGAGACGGGGAGCATTCCTGGAAATCTCCATCCGATCGGAATGTACTACTGCGTGTCCGGAGTCGACCGCCCCCGGCTATCCCACTTTCCGTACCCCGAACACGTTCGGGTCGTATCGTGGGCAAACGTGGTACAAAACACAGTGAAAAGACCCGATCCGGATTTAAACAGCAGAATTGTGGAAGTACGGACAGTCCACTTTAGACGAGCGGCGGAGCTGTTCGGTCCCGAGTCTGCAGACTTCGGCGAACTGTACCGATTCGCGCATGACATGAAAGGTACTCTAAGCGCATAAGGGGCAGCGGCGACTGGCATGCCGGCCGCGGCAGAAAGACAACGCGAACGAGCCCGGATCAACACTATTTCAGTGCACTATCCGTCAAATTGTCGTACCAATGTACGAATTTGGCTCCGTCCACATCGACCTCTACGGAATGATCGACGGGGACGTTTTCGCATTCAGGGTGGCAGTAGTGTCTCCTGAGTAAGGTGCGGCCTTCGGAGGTCACGAAACTCTCCGTGAAGATGGAATCTGGCTCTTCGGGAATTCCCTCGAGCTCAAGAACCCGTAAACACGAGAACAAACGACCGTCTATTCGGACCTCGTGATTCCCGGCCCCGGATTCATCAGATGATTCGTCGGTTCTGGCAAATATCCGGGGCGCCGCCTCGTCAAATGACCCCTGAGGTTCAAGCTTCCGCATAGAATCCCGCCAGAAGGCCTCACTCAGGAAGGTTTCGACGCTGAACTTGCCGTTTCGTTGAAAGACAGCCAGGTACTGAGCCCTCTCTTCTGTGAGACGTCCGACGATTGTGCAGACCCTGCAGGCCAGGGACGTTTGCGTATCGGATTCAGTGACCTCGATTTCGATCCCTTCGACGCCGTGGACCTCGGCGATACCGGTTGCCTCCATTCTCATCACCGACGTCAATGTCCACTGGTCTGGACTATAGGTTGCGACGAGCACCGACTCGTCGACTTTGGGCACCGCGAACCACCATCTTAGCTCCTGGCAGTCCACAGAGAAGGGTGTACGTTCTGATCTGTTGATTTGTATGGTGGGCCGTTCTCGAGGAAATCGATGAATAAATCCCTGAGAGTCGGTTTCCGGCATTGTAGGCCTCCCTCTTTGGGGTGACACGCCGAGTACATCACGTATTCGATTGCGTCCGGTTGAAAGCCTGCGTTTGATAGTGCCGTCGGGGCGTCCGGTACGAGTTGCGATTTCGGAAATCTTGAGTCCTCTGAAGTAGAAGTCTTTGATGGCGTCAGCTTCGAAATCTGGTATTTTCTCTATTGCGCGCATGATCCGTCGAACCGATTCCGCTTGTTCGAGTGTAGTTGTCCGCGACTGATTCAGGATACGCTCCAGTTCATTTTGCGAAGTCGGCAGTTCTCTTCTGTGCTTTCGTCTAAGGAAATCACGGGAGCGGTTTCTCGCGATCTGAAAGAGCCACGGACCGAACCTGGATGGATCCCGAAGCTGGTGCTGAGTCACCCACGCCTGGAGGACCGTGTCCTGAAACACGTCTGCCGCATCGTCTTCATCGTCAACGAAGTATCTAATGAGAGTCGCCAGTCTATCTTCGAAGTGACGTACAACGGCCACAAACGCCTCGGGGTTTCCCACTAAGGATTGCCTGACGAGTTCTCTGGGCGGCTGTGGATGCATTCGGGCCATGTCCTCCTGATTTCATGACGTAATAGAAGGCCGGAAGGTTCGTAGGGATTCTCAAAATCCCGAATGGGCAATCGGAGTCAACCGGACAGAATGCGCAATCACGACGTCGCGTAACCAGAAACAGCGAGCAGTTCTCGACATCTTTCGAAGTAACACCCGGCCCGATCATCGATCCGAGCACCGCCTCGGTTACTAAAACCGGCCATTGTCCTGCATTGAGCACTGCCTCAGTTACGGATCCTCTGGTCAACAAAGGAGGTAGCGTTCATGGGCGATTCATCGAATTTCCCGGATTCAGTCGAGTTAGGGCGCATGGCGCCCTGCATTGCAGTCAGCAATGTCGAGAAGTCCGTTTCATTCTACGCGTCGATGTTGGGAATGCGCAAGACGTTCGAGAACGGAAATCCAGTCGGCTTTGTGATTATGAAGAGAGACCGGGCCGAGCTTCACCTCTCGTTGAGCAGTGACAAGAAGCCACAGTTACACAACGTCGTGCACCTGAAGGTGAGTGACGCGAATGCGCTTTTCGATCACCTCAGCAAGTCGGGAGTACGGATCATCAAGGGACTGCGCGATCAGCAATACGGTCTTCGGGACTTCGTCATCGCAGACCCTGATGGCAATCGAATAGACATAGGGCAACCGCTTTAGGGAACCCCGCCAGCAACACGCGATGGTCGGGCCGGGACCCGTCGCTGAACTCGACGTCGCGCTGGACAGACCATACTTGCTCTACCGGCGTCGGTGATATTTCGAGGAAATCGAATTGAAGAGAATCATCCACGTCGCAGGGCTTCAGAAATCAGGCACTTCCCTCCTGGTCAGACTGCTCGAGAACACCGGCATGGCTGAGTTTCTCGGAGGGCGGGGAAAGACTGAAGGCGGAATAGACTGGGGCAACAGGCCGTCATTTGCACCCACCGCGTTTCCTGCCGGTGTCGTCTACCAGCGAAATTCGGGAGAGGAGGGTCATGAGATTGGCGTCGACGATGCAACTCCGGACGCGGTGGAGTACGTACGCAGGGATACGGAAGCCAGACTTGATTCCCGACCAACGGAATTGGGGATCAGCAAGTGCCCGTACAGTACGGTTCGGCTTCCCTGGATCAAGGCGATTCTGCCTGGCATGTTCGTTGTTGCCGTTGTCAGAAAGCCGGTCTCGAATACCTTCTCTCTGCTCAAACGGTTCCGGCACGTCGACGGATCGCGCGGCCCGGAAGATGGCTGGTGGGGCGTCAAGCCGCGCGGATGGCGGGAAATGGTATCTTCCGACAAAATCACTCAGGTTGCAAACCAGTGGAACGCCGTCAATTCAAAGCTGTGGCAGGACCGCCGGCTGGTTGATCTGTTCGTTCGGTACGACGTCCTGTGTCGCTACCCTCGGGAGACCCTCGAGGGGTTGCTGGGTGGCGCGCTTGAAGAACGAGTGACGCTGGAGCACGAATTTCCGGTGCTTCGAGACTTCGACGATGAATACCTCACGGGTTCAGGGCTCGATCCCAAGCGGTGGAAGTGGATAGACTCGAACGAACTGGTCCTGTCTCAAGACGACGACCCGGAAATCGGTCCCCTGTCCACCAACGAGATCGACACTGTCAGACAGATCTGTGAGAGTACTTCCCGAACGCTTGGGCTGATGGATTGTTGATTGTTGTGATCCCTGCGCGGTGCAGTTTGCTGGCACGGGTTTTGTTGCAGTAGAAAACGTCGAGTGAAAGGTGGCAAAAACTGATCACGCACAAAGAGAGAGACACGTTCGAACTCTACAGCCATCCGGAGATCTATGACATTGCCTTCTCATGGGATCTCTCTGACGAGATACGCTTCTTCAAACGCGTCTTTGAATCGCATCCCGGTGAAACATATTCTCGAACCGGCCTGTGGAACGGGGCGAATGGTGCGAGCGCTGGCTGGCTCCGGGTTTCAGGTCACAGGCTATGACGACAGGGCCGTCATGGTACAATTTGCAAGGGACTCAATTGCAATGGATGGGAAGAACGCCCGAGTGATGCAGGCCGAAATGGCATCCGCTGAAATACCGGGCGAATTCGATGCCGCGGTGAATTCGATCAACAGCATCGGATACCTCCATTCGGATGACGAAGTCGTCTCGCATCTGAGAGCGACCGGTTCATCACTCCGTGAAAATGGTGTCTATGTTCTCCATCTAAACTTCGCTCACAAAGGCGAACTTCCGGCCGGTGATTTCTGGGCGCTGGAACGCGGCGGCATCCGTGTGAGTACGTCGTGGAGAATCCTGAACGAAGACAGTGAAACAAAATTGAGTCACCAGGTTTGTACGTTCGAGGTCGAACAGAACGCAGAGACAGATCGCTTCGAGGAACGTCATACGTTGAGGCTCTGGCTTTTCTCCGATCTTGAGGAGTTGGCTCGCAGATCAGGCAGTTTCGAAGTCGCTGCAATATTCGGGGAGAATTTCGAAGCGTTGGAAGACGATGAGGAACTGATCGGGGAACTTGGAAATGTCTACGTGATCCTCCGGAAAGCCTGAACAAGGGGGAGATGATATGCCAGTGTCTGGCTCGTTTAAGGGAGCCGCCTCGCTCGACGTATGTGGAAGTGAACACGCGAGATCGTTTAACGGTTCAATCACTCCCCCCTTGAGGGGGAGTCGCAGAAGCCGAGCCGGTTCCCATGCTAGACGAAGGCGTTGCCCTGAGCCTGTCGAAGGGCTGTTAAGTGGCGGGCATTTCGACAAGCTCAATGACCACGCATTATTCAGTTCATTGGATGTCATTAAGCGGTTGTCAGGAGACCCATTACCTGCCCTGAATCTGTTGTCGCTGAGCCTGCTTGCATTGAGCCTGTCGAAATGTCGAAGGGGACGGCGACGGCTGATTCGGTGGGGGGATTTCAACACATTACCGAATGCAAGCGGCATGACCAAACACGCACGCATCTCGCGTAGATATCTTGTTGTAAGAATCGAATAATCGGGAATTCTTCTACCGGTCCCTCGTGCCAGCGTAATAGGGCATTGTGATCCGTGCCACTGTGGATCGAGTTGATGGAATCAGTGGTCGCGCACCAGGGGCTGGTCAGATTTAAAGGAACATTCGATGGAAGTGATCCGACTCTCCGATATGCTGCCGGTCAGCCAATGTGTCGCAAAATGCGACAGTGAGCATCTTGTTCTATCGGGATATGGCTACGTCCGGACCCGCGGGGCATACGAGGTACCGCTGACGATCGAAGCGGAGGCGAAGACGGATTCGACAAACCTGCGTCTCCATTTCGCGAAGGGGCACGTTATATTGAACTGGGAAGCCGTACCCGATCAGTTGGCCTGCTACGAACCGGTGTATGGTCATCCGTTCCACGTGAGGGGGCAGGGACGGATTCCCCAGGATACCTGGGTCAAGGTATCCTGGGTGATCGAAAGGGATTTCATGCGGATTCTTGTCGACGATGAACTCAGGTTTACGAACCAGGGAGATAGCGGAGATGAGTTTCACCGGATCGATTATCGGGGTCTGGCGGGTCCCGTTTGCATCGGGCCGGGGTGGGGTTCGACCGTGACGGTCCGGTCTCTGGCCGTCGAGGAGTCGGACTGATCGTGACAGGAAGGTTCATAGAGACCGCGGATGGGCGGTGCGAGCATGATCCTTATCGCGCGACCTCGGACCACCGACGGATCGCTCGGGTTCGTAATTCCGTACCTTTTTGACAGGGTGATCGTTAGATCGAATGGAGCCGATGAAATGTTCAAAGAGGCGGTACCAATTCTGGGCATATCGAGTTCGGTGGCTGCGGAGGAGTTCTACTGCGGAAAGCTCGGGTTTCGCCGGGTGTACGCGTGGCGGCCCGACCCGACAAAGCGGGACCCGTGCTACATGGGTGTCGTCCGGGATTCGGCCCACATTGTCGTCTCCTCGTTTCCCGGCGACGGTCCGCCCGGGAAGCGTACGGTTCAGATCTATGTCGAGGACGCGGCGGCCGTCTACGAGGAGTATGGGCAGGCGGGTATTGCGGTTGGAAAGCTCTGGGACCAGAGCTGGGGCAATATCGAGTTCAGCTTCGAGGATCCCGACGGTAACAGTCTGTGTATCGCGCAGGACAAGAACGGGTAGTACTCACTCCGTGGAACACAGCGCCGAAATTCCGACTCGCTATGTGACTAAGATATCCGGCGAGTAAGAAACGCTGGAGTTGTCTTTCAGGATGAGCAACTGAATGTTGAAATCGCACCTCATCGTTTCGTGGCGAAACCTGAAAAGACACAAGGTCGCATCAACCATAAACATCTCGAGCCTGGCCATTGGTATCGCTGCCGTACTATTGATTGCAGTCTACGTACAGAATGAACTCAGCTATGACAGGTTTCACAAGAATGTCGAGAGGATATTCCGTCTGTCAGTGCGTCAGAAATTCGATAACGGTGAACGCATCTGGCATCAGTCCGCGTGGTTCATGGGACCGCGTCTGACTGAAGAATATCCCTTTGTCCATGACTACGTCCGGTTTTTCCGCTTTAACAGAGTGGTCGAGTTCCAGGACCGCAATATCCGCGCGTCGGGTTACAGTGTCGATGCCAGCGTATTTGATATATTCACCTTTCCACTGGTCAAGGGAGACGCACGGACTGCGCTCGCAAGGCCCTTTTCAATTGTAATTACAGAATCCCTGTCGAGAGAGCTGTTTGGGAATCAAGATCCACTGGAAAGGGTCATCAAAGCGGGGGAATTCAAGGGCAAATCGTATTTCTTGACGGTAACCGGTGTCCTGAAGGACGTTCCCCGCAATTCGCACATTTCCTTTGACTATCTGTTCTCAATTGACAGTGTTACCAATCATCTCCCGACCTATTTTAATTCCAAACGCTGGATGTCCGTTTGCACGTACGTGCTGCTTGATGAAGGCGATACCTCCAGTGACTTCGCTGCGCAGGAACGCGAATTCATTCGGGGATTCTTCGGAAATCGAGATGCCAAACGCTTTCAGCTCTCTCTCCAGCCATTGACGGATATCCATCTTGACCCATCGCAGAATCAACAGTTTTCGGCCAACGTGAGTCTCAGCCGATCCGTCTATATCTACGTCCCTGCAGTCCTGGCAATTTTCATTTTGGCCGGTGTCTGTACCAATGTTGTGAATTTCAACACGGCCCGATTTCTGGACCGCTCGAGGGAAATTGGAGCCAGAAGGGTTTTTGGGGCAAGGCGATCCGAACCGGTTTTTCAGATAGCGGCAGATTCTCTCTTGATCGTCACAATAGTGCTGCTGGCTTCTGTCACGATCGCGACTTTGTGTCTGCCCTGGTTGAATCGCGTCACGCTCACGGTCCAGGCTTACGAGTTTGAACAGGTTGCCGGCGTGATCGCAGCATGCTTCGTGCTTCTCCTCCTTCTGTTCGTTGGAGTTGGGACGTCTCCAGCTCTCTGGCTGCACAGGGCACAGCCCGCAAATATCGTGGAAGGCAGATTGGCATTCAGAACGGCAGCGTGGTTGCGGAATGTGCTGTTCCTGTTTCAGGTTGGGATTTCCACACTTCTGCTGATTGTTGCTTCAATCGTATACTTGCAGCTGGACCACGTCGACAAGAAGAAACTGGGTCTGTCGCCCGAACAGGTCTTCTATTTTTCGACTCCGGGGTTGTCGGCTTCTCAACGGTTGACGATTGAGCGGGAGTTGAAACGATCGCCATCCATTCTCGATGTTGCATCCGGCGGCATCCCGGGAGGGAATCTGCAAAGCTACACGGCGCGAGGTCGTTCAGTTACTGGCAATATATCCATCCGGAGTCTCCCGGCGAGTCGTCGCTACCTGGAGACCCTGGGCATTGAAATCAAACAAGGAAGAGATTTCTCGATCCAGGATGATTATCAACGCACGTGCCTTCTCAATGAAACTGCGGTAAGGCTGCTGGGATTGAACTCGCCGATCGGGGAGGAAATCACCTGGTGGAGGAAACGTCGAACCGTTGTGGGGGTGGTCGAGGATTTTCATTTCATGTCACAGCAAAATCCGGTCGAACCACTTGGCATCTTCCTCGTTGAAAGTAGCGCCCCCATTCTGGCAAGAATCCATCCGGAACGTACAGACGATGCAGTAGACTGGATTCATCAGACATGGTCACGAGTTGCGCCCCGGACGGCATTCCCGTCGAATAGCGGATTCCTGACAGATCGGTTCGAACGATTGTACTCGGAAGAACACGCGTTAAAGAAAATCGTCGGCATTTGCGTTTCCATCACGCTGATGTTGGCCGGAATCGGTCTGGCGGGATTCGTCAAATCGACGGTTGAACGGGACAAGAAACAGATTGGCATTCGTCGAGTTCTGGGGGCATCGAAATGGCGGGTTGTGGCGATGCAATTGAGAAAGTTCGCACCCATGGGTCTCGTGGCCGGTTTCCTGGCGTGGCCTGTCGCATATTATGTGATGTCCCTATGGCTTCTGGATTTCTCCTATCGAGTTCAGATGGGTGCGGATGTGTTTGTTTATTCGACGTTGCTTTCTCTATCGATCGTTATGTTTATTGTCGCCGGACAAACCCTTCGGGCGGCCAGGCTGAATCCCGTAGACGCCATTCGTGAAGAGTAATGGAGACTGGTGTCCAGGAACCTTCGGATTTTCAGAGATTAGCCTCAATCCGAAGAAAACAGCAACGCGGCGACGCGATAGAACCCTCCGAAACGGGGCAATATCGACGTATAGAATGACGTTTTTTCCGTTCACGTCCAGTGACCTGGTGTATCCTGGTAATCCGCTGTTTAATCGCCTTTATTTACAAGCACATATTCGAATTAACGTCCCCGATGACTTGCGAATCAAGGTTAGGCTCGAAAAGCGGCTTCAATTGGCGATTTTGTACAGGTCCGACCCGGATGACGAAAACCGGGTGGTCATCAGTCGGTGTTTGTTGCAACGCATGTCATTCTGAGAGATGTCGAAAAATCTCTCGCCGCCTCCGTCCCGTGCTGCGGGCGGACGTGCTGCCTCTCAGGTATCGACACGTGAAAATCCCACGTGAATGATCCGATGCTGCAGTAGATCCTTCGTTGGCCTGGGGGCCCCTTCGACCCTTCGCCAAGCTCAGGGACCGCAGGCTTGCTTCGACAGGCTCAGCACAAGCAGGGCAAGTCCTCAGGATGACAGTCTTCGCGAAGGCAGGACCGACTCGTTTCGCCAATGGCTGCGGACGACTATCACCACCGTCTTTTTCGTGTAAATTCGCGCCATTCGTAGTTATGCTTTTGTCTTTCAGCCTTTTTTCTGGTTTTTAGTCTATTCGCCGTTTCGTCTTTCGTTTTCTGGTGTTATTCGCATTTATTCGTGTAATTCGTAGTTTCGCCTTTTCGCCGTTTCGTATTCTCGTCTATTCGTCTTTTCGCAGTTAATCAAATCCGTTTTTGGGCAGGTGTGATGTCATTAAAGATTGCAAACGATCCCGAAACCGATTATCGAGCGTTTGTCAGGGCGGCCTACGACCGATGCGCGATGGACTATGCGAACCAGCGAAGTCCCGCGGCCGGTGTGGAACTCAATCTGATCGAAGAACGCCTTGCGCCGGGCTCCGGAGTCCTTGACGTCGGGTGCGGCGCGGGCATTCCCGTATCGCGTCAACTGGCTGATAAATTGGAAGTTACCGGGGTCGATATCTCATCGAGCATGATCGGTATGGCGAGAAAAAATGTCCCTTCAGCCACGTTCATCCGCGCCGACGTTCTGGAAACCGGATTCCCCGCGGCCTGCTTCGATGCAATTGTCAGCTACTACGCGATCTTCCATATTCCGAGACAGGAGCATCGAGAACTCTTTCGGCGGTTCGCGCGATGGCTCAGGCCGGGCGGACTCCTTCTGTTTACGGTTGCACCGAAAGATGACGGGCCCGGATACACTGAGGATGACTTCCTCGGCGAAACCATGTATTGGAGCAACTTTGGGCCCGGAACGTACAGGAAGATTCTCGCTGAAACCGGGTTTGAGATTGAACAGGAAGGTATCGTTGGAGGCGGGATTGCGGCCGATGATGGACAGAAAGAAGCGCATCCGTATTTCTTCTCTATTCGAAACGAACCGTCATAGTTAGGTCTTTTTGACGCGACAAACGTCTGATCCCTTTCGCGACTTCAGTTCCGCGACGAACGATTGGAGATTCGATCTGTGGAATTTGACCGGGACCGTCTGAAGTCGATCCTGAATCAGGAACACTCCTTCTACGGCTCGAAGCCGGCGAAGTACCGCACCGACGGACATATTGCGCCCCGGACCAGCGAGGTTATCGCTTCGCGGTTTCGCCGGGAGATGCGGGTGCTGGACATCGGTTGCGGTAACGGTGTGACGCTTCTGCTGAATGCGGATCGCCTTGGCTCGGCGCTCGGGGTCGACAACGACCCCAGCCACGTCGAACTGGCTGAAAAAGACCGGGCAGCGAGACAAGTACAAAACGTAGAGTTCAAGCGTCTCGATTTTCTCGCGGATGGTCGTGTCCTGGAGCCCGAGTCCTTCGACTTCGTCTACTCCGAACGCGCGCCCATCGGGTATGACAGCTTCGGTGTTAATGCTGCATTGCGTGTCCTGAAGCCGGGCGGTTTCATCTTCTGTGAACTGATAGGGGAGCTGCACCATCAAGAGGTGAAGGAAGTCTTTGGAAATAGCACACGGCTGTCTCAGACGATCACGGTTCAGGACCAGATGCGGGTCTCTATGGAGAGGAGCGGTGTAGGGATTCGTCTTGCAGCCGACGTCGTCGAAAAGAGAATCTATCCGGATGTCTACGAATGGCTGCAGTTCCAATGTTCCATCTGGGCATGGGCCGGAGGAACCCTTCCGAGTTGTGATGACCCTCGCCTGAAACTGTTCGCTGAACGCAACACGACATCATCCGGTGAAATCGAGACCACACACCATGTAGCCTGGGTAGGGGGAGTTAGACTTCCCGAGAATCCATATCCGGAACGCGTTCATTGAAGGGACTATTTCATGGCAAGGTTTGTAGGAATCGGTGAGTGTGACTCGGTCTCGGGTGCCGCGGTTGTCATCGACGTGATGCGGGCGTATACCGTCGCCGCCTGGGCCTTGCATCTTGGCGCCGCTCGTATGATTCTGGTCAAGGAGCTCGAAGAAGCCATTGAACTCAAGTCGCGATTTCCAGGATCTCTGGCATTGAAGGACGGCGCGCCGGCTGAGGGTTTCGATCTGTACAATTCGCCCGCCGACCTTCAGGGAGCGGATATCCTTGGCAAGACCATCGTGCAGCGGACAACCGCCGGAACGATCGGCGCCGTTGCCGTCCGCCACTGCAGGCCATTGATCTGCACGGGCTTCGTCTGCGCATCGGCAGTCGCCCGGAGATTACGCAATCTGGTGCCCGATGAATTGACCTATGTGGTAACTGGCGAGGACGGAACGGCTGAAGAGGATCTCTCCTGCGCCGAATATATCGATGCACTTATTCGAGATCCCGGAACCGATCCGGCCCCGTACCTTCGCAGAGCATCCGAATCCAGGGCGGCGATCGATATCCGTCAGGCAGCAGCAGAGGGCTACCCGGGCATAAATCCACGAGACGTCGACATGTGCGTGGATGTCAACCGTTTCAATTTTACGCTCGAAGCTTCGACGGAAGATGAGCTTCTCGTGCTGAGGAAACACGAGGCATAAGCTCCGTTCACACCTGTCCACAATCGTCGTTTCCGAATTATTCCAAATCGGCCACGGGCGCCGTGCGACCGAAGACAGTCTGCCCTCGCTCCCGGGCCGAACCGGACGTTTTCCGGGCCCCAATTTGACACCAACCGTCTGAGAGAGTACACCTGTGAAAGCTTCGAAGATCGCGTTCGTCAGCGATCGGGATGGGACCTTCGATCTCTTCGTAATGAACCCGGACGGAAGCGATCAGACGAACATTACCCGTACCGACGGGTGGGAGGAAGATCATCCGCGATGGTCGCCCGACGGAGACTGCATCGCGTACTGCGACCGCCGTCACGGCAAAGGAGAAATCTATTTGATCGATGCAGACGGAAGCCGACCGAGACGACTGACCCGTAATTCAGCTCCGGATCTACGTCCGCACTGGTCGCCGGATGGGCAGACGATCATCTTTACCACCGATCGAGACGACAACGTGGAGATCTACGCGATGAACCGCGACGGCTCCAACCAGCGAAACCTGACCGATCGTCCGGCGCGCGAACTCGAGTCGACTTACTCTCCCGACGGCTTTCAGATTGCGTTCACGACGGACCGCGATGGAAAGTCGCAGATATACGTCATGGACCCCGACGGCAGCGGCCAGCGGCGGCTGCACGTTTCGCAGAGCGACGACGACGGTCCTGCATGGTCGCCGGACGGCAGGTGGATTGCCTTCAAATCGGACCGCGACGGTGACACGCAGGTCTACGTGATGAATGCAGACGGGTCCGATCCCAGACGCCTCACGAATCTTGAAGGTGGCGTTGGCGAGATTTCGTGGTCTCCGACCGGCGAGCGAATCGTCTTTACAGCCAAAGAGGACGGCCGCCAACAGATTTACCGGGTCGATTTCGACGGCGGGAACCTGATCAACATATCCAACAGTCAGGCCAACGATTTCGCTCCGGATTGGGGACCAGTGATCGAGGCGTGAGTGTTCGGTGTTCTGCGCCTGGCGCGGCTTCGCTCTGCTCAGCCGCAACCAGATAGGTGACAGGGAATGCGAGCGCCAGCTTAGTGATCAAATCACTCCCCCCTTGAGGGGTAGTCGCAGAAGTCGAGCCGTTCCCTGAGCCTGTCGAAGGGCCGGCGACGGCTGATGCGGTGGGGGGATTTCAACGCATTTTCGAATGCAAGCGGCATTATCAAACATGAACGCATCTTGCATCGAAATCTTATTGTTATACTCTTATCGCTTCGACGGTTTCGCGGCGGCAGGCGGAATTTCGCAAAGACAGACGGAGGTTCGCAGTGCGATTTAATGGCATCTGTATCGTTACAGACAATGTGCCTCGATTGAGCGCCTTCTACAGGGAAATCTTGAAGCTTGAACCTGAAGAAGCGAATATCTTCGAGATCATCCCGACAGAGGGCGCAGTCCTGTCGATTTACTCTGCGGAAGGCACGGAGAAGATGGCTCCTGGAAGCCTGAGAGGAGCGGGAACCGGCAGGTATACGATCGAGTTCGAGGTTGAGGACGTCGACAGGGAATACCAGCGATTGACCGACATGAACGTCGAAATCGTCAAACCGCCCACGACCCAACCATGGGGTCGCCGGTCCGTCTGGTTTCGCGATCCGGATCGCAACATCGTCAACTTCTACGCCAATACGCAGGTTCAAGGTGGCTGAGAAAGACGTAAATGGACATGACCTCGTCTCGAGTAAAACCGTGGCGTATTCGCCGATTGTATATGCTGGACCGGCAGGGTATCTGCGACGATGAGCTTCTTCTTGAGGTCGGATGGGGCCTCTTCGCCCGCGCGCAGGATGTGCTGGCGTTTCATCGCGCCCTCCGAGGAGAAGTCACCTGCGACAAATGTCGATCCATTGTCCATCGCTCGATACACAGCCGGCAGCTCCAGACCAGAGAAGCCGAGGAGGCGCGAACCTGGCGTTTTCCTTGTCCGTCCTGCGGCCAATCCACATCGTGGCCGGAATGTGCGAGTCCGCTGACGAAGAAGCCCAGGTGCCTCCGCTGCTGGGACACGTTGCAGTGGCACTACGCCACAAACACGCTTTCTTGTGCTCGATGTAACAGATCGTGGGAGTGGAATGTGTACAGCAAATCGCCAAAGCGGCAGACCAGGCTACCCTGCCCGCATTGCGGAGATATCATCCGGCGTCCGAAACGGGAAAAACCAAAGCCGATTCAGGCGACTTCTGAAGGTGAATCGGGTGAATTGAAGTGTCCGAGATGCGGCAAATCGGGCGTTCGACGTGAGGGTGCTTTCAAATGCGCTCATTGCCGATACGAACTCCCGTGGCGCGCGTTTGCCTGGATGCTGAGAACGAAGGACGAGCATCTGGAATGCGGCGAGTGCGGCCACACGTTCACCTGGCACGCGTGGCGCCAGGAACATAGTGATGCGAACATACGCACCGGAAATACTGCGGTAATACGTTCTTTTGTGTCACGATGGAAAACCTCAAAGACCCCTCAGGCGCAGATGATCGAGATCGACAACCTGCTTCACGCAATCCACGGCCGCGGCGCGATGGCCGCAGTTTTTATCTAAGGAAACCAGAAGTCGGCAACAGAGTTGCTGGATGAATTGGCCGGCCACGATACGACCGCGGCGAAGTAGCGACGGCGGCGTGCCAATAACACGGCTGCGGTCTGCGCCTCTCAGACGACACCTGGGGATCGACGATTTGACGGATTCCACTGAAATCGCCCGTGCCAGCCTGGAGAATATGGGCTTTGAAACCGCCCGTCTGGACAATGTCGATCCAATCAGGAAGAAACATGGAAACCGCCTGTTCCGGATCAATCTTGAAGGTTCCCCGTACATTCTCAAGGTATTCGGAGAGGCGGAGGCATCGAGGGAAATATGTGCGTACTCGCTCCTCGAGGATCTTGAGGTTCCCACCGTCCGTGTCATTGCGAGGACGGATGATGCGCTACTACTCGAGGATCTTGACGTCAGCGATCATCTCAGGCTTGCTCATGAGGAAGATATCGGGAAACCTGAAGTTGGCGTCGCTCTTGCGGAATGGTATCGCACACTTCACAATGCGGACTCGGCCGTCCGGTTGGGAGTCGACCACCGATCTTCGTTCTTGCGGCGTGAGATCGACGCGCTGACGCCTGCGTCGATCATGGAAGTTGCCGCCAGGATCGGGGGCTCGGACAAGAAAAAGTGGTCCATACTCGCCGGCAATATCGACAGAGTCAGGAATGCAGTGATGTCTTCTGCTGAGACGCTGACTTTCAATGACTTTCATTGGACGAACCTGGCTTTGTCCCGGAACGAACGACCAATCAGGGCCGTAGTGTTCGACTTTCACCTTCTCGGGTTGGGAATGCGATATTCGGATTGCAGAAACGTAACTGGCTCTCTTGGGCCAGACGCCGCGGATGCATTCCGATCTGCGTACGGCGAGACCGATTCCAGGGAGGAAGTCCTGGACGAACTGGTCGCCCCTTTGTGTGCTCTCGTCGAGGCTTTTCGACGCCCCGGGTTTCCTTCGTGGGCAGTGGCAAGTCTGGAACTTGCTGAGACGGGGGAAATACACAGCAGGCTTGACCGCGCCATTGAAGCTATCTGAGAGCAACTCCGGGACTCGCGCGTTCGCCAGGCGGGGTCCGAAAGCGCCTGGCAGATTAGCATTGAATACAACAGCACGACTTTGAGCGCTCCTTTCTCGCGAGGCGTCGAACGGACAGGGACCGTTCTCTCATGGGCATGTGCAGCCACATTCTTCTGGTTTTCAAGAAGTGGGCCGACTGTACGGATCACTAGGGTCCATCCAATGCAAACGTACACGCATGCTCCCGACGGGTACATTTGTCCGTTCTGTCTTGTCGTGAAGGGAATAGAGAATGAACACGTTGCGACAAGACAGCAGGACGTCGTGTTTCGTGACGGTGACGTGACGGCTTTCATCTCTTCCCACTGGTGGCCCGGTAATCATGGTCATGTTCTCGTCATTCCGAATGAACACATTGAAAACATCTACACGATGCCGACCCGCCTGCTGGCCAGAATTCAGGGGGTCGCCAGAGAGGTCTCCATCGGTTTCAAAGAGCTCTATGACTGCGACGGCGTTTCGTCGCGCCAGCACAATGAGCCTGCAGGAAACCAGGATGTCTGGCACTATCACCTGCACGTTTTCCCGCGGTGGCAAGGAGACGGGCTATATCGCAAACGCCGCATTTCCACGACACCTGACGAGCGCAGACCCTATGCCGAGCGCATGCGGACGTGGCTGGGTACGAGGCTGGAATAGAGCGCGACATGGAGAAGTAGAGGTCCGAAGCTGAAATATCTAACTGCTGCGCCGGATACAATATACCGGCGTATAGACTCGAATGCCTTATGCGCCAAAGCGATACCCGGTTCCAGGGTTTGAAAGGGTGGAGCGGACATTCCTGTCTGCTCACATAGCTCAATACTTCGCGTCGCTGACTGGATTCCCTGCGACAAACGAAAGGACAGGATTAACCATGTATCGAATCCAATCGATCATCGCTTTGATGTTGCTCGTCGTGCTGATCCCAATCTCCTCGGTTTCGGCCGACGAGTGGCCTCAGTGGCGCGGGCCGAACCGGGACGGTGTATGGCATGAGACCGGGATACTTGAAGAATTTTACGGCCCGGAGATCCCGATCCGATGGCGGGTGCCGATCGGCAGCGGCTACAGCGGCCCGGTCGTCGCCGGCGGGCGGGTCTACGTAACAGACAGGCTTGCGAAACCGAAGCAGGTCGAAAGGGTCCAATGTTTCGCGTGGGAAACGGGAGAGCTGCTATGGTCTTACACGTACGACTGCGAGTACAGAATAGACTATGTCGCAGGTCCCCGCGCGACGGTTACCGTGCATAACGGTCTCGCTTACGCCCTCGGGGCGATGGGGCATCTCCACTGCTTCGATGCCGCCACGGGCGAACTGAAATGGAGAAGAGATCTGAACGCCGAATACAATATCGCGATGCCAACGTGGGGAATCGCAAGCGCGCCCGTCGTCGAAGGCGCGAACGTGATCGTCCAGATCGGCGGTACGCCGGGAGCGTGCCTCGTCGCGTTCGATTTGCAGACTGGAGCTGAGAGATGGAAGGCCCTTGACGACAAGGCGTCATACTCGGCGCCGATCGTGATTACCCAGGGCAGTCAGCGGGTGCTGGTCAGCAGGACGGCTGAGAGCATCGCCGGTCTCGACCCGCAAACGGGCGGCGTATATTGGCGCCATCCCTTCCCGCCGAATCGCATGGAGATCGGAATCGCAAGTCCGGTTTTCTATCGGAACGAGGTGTTTTTTACTGACTTCTTTGACGGATCGCTGCTGCTGAAACTGAATCCGGACGAACCGTCGATGCAACTCAGCTGGCACCGCAGGGGAGAGAACGAAAGAAACACGGACGCGCTCCATTCGACAATGTCGACCCCGGTCCGCATTGGCAATTTCATTTATGGCGTGGACAGCTACGGGGAACTCCGATGTCTCGACGCCCGCAACGGTGATCGCATCTGGGAAGACCTCACGGCGGTACCCAAAGCCCGTTGGAGCAACATCCATTTTGTCCGGAACGCAGACAGGGTCTGGATGTTCAATGAGCGTGGCGAACTCCTGATTACCACGTTGTCTCCCGAAGGGGTGAATATCATCAGCCGTGCAAAACTGATCGAACCCACGCGCGACCAGTTGAACCGTCGCGGTGGCGTCACGTGGGCACATCCCGCGTTCGCCTACAAACACGTGTTCGCCCGAAACGACGAGGAACTGGTCTGCGCCAGTCTGGCGAAGGCCAGCAGCGCGGGAGATCCGGTGCCGGAAAACCGATAATGCACGCCTGGAATGTCCGTCCCACCTTCACACCCGCTTCCCGAGCAGCCGAATGTCGTTAGAGCACGCGGATCCGGATAACTCGACGGCGGAAGACTCCAACGCACTCGAAGCCATCCTGGTTGGGCCTCACCTCGATCGTTTCTGTGACGAGTTCGGGCTGACACTTGGAGAGCTCGAACCCGACTTCACCGGATGGTCCAAGCACATTATCAAGTCTCCGGATCGTGTCTTTCTGTTTCCAAGGCATCCAAAGTACCAATGTTCTCTGAATGTCGAGTTGGACCTATACAGGCTCTTCAGCGAGCTGGATCAATTGCCCGTACCCAGGCTCGTAAGGGCGGTCGAGAACCGCGAACTGAGCCCGTACCGGTTCGGCGTTGTCACACGACTGCAGGGGATCCTGCTGGGAAACATCGAACACTGGCTAGGCTCAAGTGACTATGAGGAAGTGCTTCGCACGATCGGACGGCTTACGGCGATCTGGCACAACCTTGAGTTGGGTCATGAAACTGATTTCCTGAAACCACTGTCTCAGGATATGGACGGCGATCACGGCGACTCGTATCGATGGATGTATGGGGCACTGCGATCGGGTTCGTTGGGCGAATTGCCAGGTTTGATCGCTTCATCGGTCCGCGAATTGGCTGCAGGAGGCGGCACGGAGGATTTCAGCGAGTTGAACTCCGTGTCGACAACAGGCAAATGGCGTCGGGCGTTGTCAGAGTTGTCCATGATGGACGACGTGCTGCTTCACGGCGATATCCACGAAGACCAGATCCTGGTCCGGTCGGAACGGGACCTGGAAGTAACCGGGATCCTGGATTGGGGAAACGCAGGTGTCGGGAATCCCGCCCTCGAGTTCAACTTCGGAGAATGGGGCGCAGAGATCTGGCGGTACCGGGAAACATTCGGAAAGTTTAGAGAAGCAATCTGGCGGAAGTACATGCACGCACGGGGACTTGACGGACCGTCGTGGGAGGCCTTACACATCCTTTACACCCTGCAGGAACTCATCTGGACGATGACTGCGCGAAAGCCCATCGGAAACGAAGGTGGATCGTACGAGTCCGAAATGCGAAGGCTGCTTCGGACGTTGAAGGAGACGACGGCAAGGCTCTGAGATCGAAGTTGCCAACCGTCGAATGTTTCAACGCAGTACAGCGTTTCCGATGATCCTGCGTGAGAATGCGATGAATACCGTGTTGCTGTTTGACGTCGGGGAGACGATTCTCGACGCCGCCGGTCAACAGGATGCCTTGATGGAAGTGCACCGAACCGCGCTCGGAAGCTTCGGCTTCGAGTTGTCTGTCGACGAATACAGGCGGTTGGACGGCGAGAAATTGCGGCAGTTCGTACCAAGCGCCATGCACGCCATCACCTGGCATTTTGCCGGACCTGACGTGTGTCTCTTCGATGAGATCACGAAGCGGGTGCGATCGCACTATGCGGAAATTCGGTCTCTCGGGTTTCGACTATATCCCGGAGCCGCTGAAATGCTGCAGCAGTTGGCCGAGGAATACACTCTAGCCCTGGCCGGCAATGCGCCCGCGAGTATTACGGACGTGCTCGACGATCTCGGCGTGCTGCGCTGGTTTCGCCACAGGGAAGTGTCGGGAAGTATCGGGATCAAGAAGCCCGATGAGCGTTTCTTCCGGACAATACTCGACAGGGCTGGATTTTCGCCTTCCCAGGCGATCATGATCGGTGATCGCCTCGACAACGATATCATTCCGGCGAAAAGGCTTGGCATCCGGACCATCTGGTTCCGGCAGGGGAGATATGCGGTCCTGGAATCTCGAGTACCGGATGAAGTCCCCGATGCGACAATCGCCAGACTGGCAGACCTGCCCTCCGCGATAGATTCGATCGCCGAGTCAAACTGAATTTCCAGGATGGCCTCTTGACTTCCGACGAAATCTCCATCCAGACAGGCAAGCGCTATGGCCAGGCGAAGAAAACTGATCTCGCACGATAGCGTACAATTGAGGCCTCGGACTGTATTTGACGGTCCAACCCTCGAATTCAACTTTCCGGATATGACGGTCGGTATCGCCGAGTATGAAGAAGGTCCAACCGGTTGCACCGTCTTCCATTTCCCAAAGGGAATCTCCACGGCTGTCGATATTCGAGGGGGTAGCGTTGGCGCCAGTGAGACCGGCTATGGCTGGTATCACGCCATTTGCTTTGCCGGCGGCTCACTTTTCGGTCTTGAAGCAGCGCTTGGTGTACGCGCTGAGCTTCTCTCAATGCAGAATTATTCCATAAACTGGGAGAATATTCCACTCGTATCCGGCGCCATAATCTGGGATTGGCGAGGCAGGAATAACGCCATCTATCCGGATACGCAATTGGGCAGGGCCGCTTTGAGAGCAGCCCGCGCAGGCGTCTTTCCTCTCGGCGCACGGGGCGCCGGTCGTTCGGCTAACGTTGGCGGCGGATCCGGGCTGGGTGTTCGAGATTCATCCGGACAGGGCGCCGCCTATCGACAGATCGGTCGTACCAGGATTGCTGTATTCACCGTTGTGAATGCGCTCGGCGCGATTGTCAATCGTAAAGGGCAGGTCGTTCGAGGGAATCGGGATCCAGGTACAGGAAACCGGCTTCACATTCGAGATCGGGTCCATCGTCGGTCCGGTGAGTCGACACGGCGCAACCCTTCTCGCGAAAACACGACCCTGACACTGGTGGTTACCAACCGCAAGTTGGACGCGGGATCTCTCCATCAATTGGCTAAACAGGTCCATAGCTCCATGTCGCAGGCCATTCAGCCCTTCCACACCCAATATGACGGTGATATCCTGTATGCCGTTACCACAAACGAAGTTGCGACAAAAACGCTGGATGAGCTTGATATAGGATTCATGGCTTCCGAACTGGCCTGGGACGCCGTGTTAACGTCATTTGCGGACGGCTGATTTGTCATTGTGGAAGGCGGGCGCACAAAAGGGGCGCTCCTGCCTGTCAAGGATGTCCAAACAACCACGCCGGGACGAAAGGAGCAGCAATGAAGATACGTAATTCCTACCGATCTGCAGTCGGAGTTGCGCTTGTGACCGCGCTTGTCCTCCTCTGGGTAAACGGCGCGGTGGGCGTGATCGGATCGGAGAACAACCACGCAAACCTGATGTATTTCGGGGTGCTCGCGATAGGAATCGTCGGCGCCGTCATCGCGCGATTCCAGCCGCGCGGCATGTCACTCGCGCTGTTCGCCACGGCGCTCGGCCAGGTGTTCGTGACCCTGGTGGCGATAATCGGAAAGTTGGGCTCTCCAGCCAGCGGTCCGCTGGATCTGTTGCTCCTGAACGGGCTCTTCATCGCTTTATGGGTCGTGTCGGCCTGTTTGTTCCGGCAGACGGCGCGGACTGCGGCCGCTTGAGGTGGAGAAGAGCAACCCATGACTTCGTCTGAAACGGCGCCGCCTCTTGGTACATTCTCCTGGTTCGGCTACGATCTGCCGCTCCCCGAACGTCTGAGGCTGATCAGGAAGAGTGGTTTCAGCCACACGTTTCTGTGGATGGGAAATCAGGAACCCATGGTTGAATCCGGACGTGCTCACGAAATGCCCGCAATGACTGCAGATGCCGGACTCGCCATTGATCACGTCCATGCGCCATACGACAAGGCGAATACATTCTGGTCCGACAGTCCCTCCGAACGCGACACGTTGGTCGATGAGAACCTTGAGCTGATCGAGTACTGCAGCCGGCATTCCATTTCCTGCATCGTGCTGCACGTCACGAAGGGGCCGATACCGCCTCGGCCTCGCGCGGAGGGCCTGGAGATATTTCGAAGGTTGGGAGAGGAGGCGGCAAGAAGCGGGATCAGGTTGGCGCTCGAGAATACAAGGGTTACCAGTCGTGTGGACTTCATTCTGAATGAGTTTCCTCTTGAGAGCTTGGGCCTGTGCTACGACAGTTCGCACGACACCCTGTATTCCGATACGCCCGGCGTTGTGCTTGGCAAGTGGGCGCATCGTCTCCTTACGACGCACTTCTCGGACACCGACGGCCGGACCGACGTTCACTGGCTTCCCATGAAGGGAATCGTAGATTGGGATACTGTTTCCAGTGCGTATCCCACGTCGCATCCGGGCCCGGTAATGATTGAGGCGGTTCCCCATGACCCTGCGCAACCACCCGCTGAGTTTCTCGATGATGCGTACCGGACGGCAGTCGGACTGAGGGAGAGGCTGCTTGCCGGGCACGATTAGGCGATAAGTAGAATTACATGCCGTTCGCAATTGGGCCGGAGGCGATCCGTTAAGAAAGCACGGTCAGAGGCAGTAATTGACGAAGCGAAACGCCGGGCGCCCACACGGGGCACCCCTACAGGACGAGGAGCAGCGAATCTGGTCGAAAGGTGCAAGTTCAGGTACAGCAAACCGGCAGTTTGGTGAAGGGTCGCGGGAACAATGACGAGCCAACTCCAATGGACTGCCAGCAAGGGTATTGGGCGGGTTACCAGGAGATGTCAGATGAAAGGTCAACTCGATTGTGTGAGGCACTTTCATGAGGTGTTCCAGTGCCACCTGGAGCGAACACCTGTTGCGGAGCTGCCTTCGGACATAAGCGAATGGCGTATCCGAATGTTATTGGAGGAGTTAGAGGAATATCGAGCGGCCGTGCGTGACAATGACATCGTCGAGGTCGCGGACGCCCTTACCGACCTGCTTTACGTGCTTCTGGGTACGTTTATCGCCCACGGACTGCAGGACATTGCCGAAGAGCTCTTCGATGAGGTCCACCGGAGCAACATGAGCAAGCTGGATGAGCAGGGTAAGCCCATATTCAGGAATGACGGCAAAGTGTTGAAGTCAAATCGGTTTTCGGAGCCCGAATTGCGATCGATTATAGCGAGAGTTGGTGGAGTTCAGCCACGATGACTGAAGACTCCTACCGCTTGGCAGCGAAGCATTACGATGCCGCATACAATGTCAAGGAGGACCTGGTCGACAGGGGCTTCTATCTCGATCTGGCCGGTGAGTATGGCGGGCCGATCCTCGAACTCGGCTGCGGAACCGGCAGGATTACCCTACCGTTTGCCCGGCAGGGACTTGATGTCACGGGCGTTGATGCTTCTGGTTCGATGCTGGCGGTCTTGCGGGCAAAGCTCGCGAAGGAACCTGCGGACGTACAACCCCGGGTACGGGTCATTGAGGGAGATTTCAGAAACCTTCAATTGGCTGATGTATTTCCCCTGGTAGTGATTCCGTTCAGACCCTTGCAGCATATGTACACCGCAGAAGACCAACTGGCGGCCTTGAGGAATGCCGGGAGACACCTGACGGATGGGGGAATTCTCGCGTTGGATGTGTTCAATCCCCGGTTCGACAAGCTGCTTTCCGGCGATGGCGAAGAACATCTGGAACTGGAATGGCCCGCGCAGGACGGCACCGGCGGGACCATTCGGCGGTATTTCGTGAAGGACGGGTACGACCCGGTCAATCTGGTTTTGTCGGGCAGGTTTATCTTCCGGCTCTGCGATGGCGACCATGTACTGTCGGAGGAAGCCGAGAACTTCAAAATGAGCGTCTATACCTATCCACATCTCAAAGCGCTAATCTTCGCGGCCGGTCTCGAGAGCGTGGGAGAATTCGGTTCTTTTGACCGGAAACCAATCGGGCCGGACATGCCCGAGATGATATTCCTCCTGAAACGTCAGTAACGAAACGACTTCGCAATCTCCCACCGGTGAATACGCGCAGAACCGGACCGCTCACCAGGTTTCGATACTGACGATGTACGAAAGGGAAGAATGAAGACTGTCGTCCGCATCTCAGGAATTCTGATCACACGTGATGGCCTCCTGCTCGTGAAGTGCGATAGTGTCCATGATTTCCTTCTGCCCGGCGGAAAGCTCGAGAGCGGAGAGTCGGACCTGGATGCATTGCGTAGAGAACTCAAGGAAGAGCTCAGCATTGCGCCGACGGATCCCGAATTCTTCGGCGAGTACGAGCGAATTGTCTGCCTGCCGGAAACCGAGGAGAGGCACACGGTTAGAGTTCGAGCTTATGTGGCAGGCATTGATGGATAACCGATTCCGGACCAGGACGAGGTACTCGAGATTGCCTGGGCGTCTATGGCCGATCTTGAATCCGGCAAGTATCAATTGAACCCTATCTTGCGAAATTACATTCTACCTGAACTCAAGCGACAGCAACGGCTTTGAAACCTTCCAGAGCGAAAATTGTCGATTGCCGTTCCAGTGTCACCATTACACTTCCATGTCTATATACATCACTATCAAACGTTTAACACTCAGAGACAGACAAGAGGAGTCGGAACCGCCCAGCCTCCATCGCGAGGAAACTGCGAAATCGAGGACCACGTGAGAGCTTGTCCATTTTGCGAAATAGCCTCCGGAAACGCGAACGCGGTGATCGTGTGGGAGGACTCCCATATCGTAGCGTTTCTTGGCAACAGGCCCATACGGAGAGGCCATTGCCTTATCATTCCACGACGTCACTTCGAGTACTTCGACGATGTTCCTGCTGGCCTCGCAGCGAGAATAATGGAACTTGGTCAAAGACTCGCAAGGAAAATGAAAGCAATCTATCGGGTTGAACGCGTTGCTTTTCTCTACGCTGGAAGTGACGTGCCCCACGCCCACGCACATGTCTTTCCGATGCACGAAAACATGGACGTCACGTCTGCTTGCTATATTCTGAGTCCCGGAAATCCCGAATTTGGCTCATCTCATTTGAAAGAAGACATGGATAGTCTTTTGACAGTAGGTTCGGAAATAAGGATCGATTGAACGATCCCACACATGCGTGTACGAGATGACCATACATCAATTCGGAAATGAAGTCGTAGAGGTCCTTCGGAGGCATTTTTCTCCTGGAACGGTCAACTTCTTCGGTTCATTCGCCTCGGGGAAGGTCGACCAATACAGCGACGTGGATCTCGAAGCCAGCGTTCAGGTTGAGCTCACGCAGGGGTTTTTCGATTCTCTAGCGGCGTGCCTGGAAGGACGTTTCGGCGCGTTCTCATTGCGGTACGATCCTCAGCAGAAAAACGACCGGATGGCGCAGAACGTCCGGGTCAATTTTCACGACTATCCTGTATTCTGGAGGATAGATCTGTATATCAAGTCTGACCTGGAGGCTTCTCAGAAATGGCCTTCGCCGTTCCCGGACTGGTCTGTCGCCACGTCCGCGTTCTGGAACGTCGTATGGGCGGTAAAGCGAGCCAGGCGGGGCGAGGACGATGCCAATCACTACATGTTCAGCGCCTGCGAGAAACTGGGTCGGGCGGGGCTGGATTATTCCGTTGAGAATGTCGAGACCTTGCTATCAGATTTGTGTACGTTTCCCGACGTCGACAGGGCTTTGCTGTCGAAACTCCGCGGCGAAATCAAACGCTGAGGACCTGTAGATGTTTTCTGTCTTGGAAGACCATTCGGACCCTGCCGTCACAACGGCGATTGAGCGGAACAACATCGATCTTTTCCTCTTCGCCGCGGAAAGGGGTGGTAAGACCATATTGCGGGAGAAAGATTTCACCGGCGTTATCGGTAAGCCGTGGTGGCCGAACTATCTGGTCGAACCGCGGTTCAGGGAAGAGAACCTGGAAAGCGGAATCCATGAGATCCGTGCCGGTATAGAGCAGAGGAGGCTACCACCACTCCTGAAATTCGGTCCGGAATCAGAGCCGAAGGACCTGAGGACGCATCTGGTGAGCAACGGGTTCGTGGCGATGGACCACGATCCGCCTGGGATGGCGATCCGATTGGATGGGGCGGGTGAGGAGCGTCCATGCCCGGTCGACCTCAGAATAGAACGTGTAGGCGATGACGAAGGGCTCCGCGAATGGCTGTCATTTTTTCCTCTGTTCGAATTCGATATGTTCAAAGTTCTCATGGAATCGCCGGAAGTGAGGCTCTATCTGGGGAAGATCGACGGCGAAGCGATCGGTACTTCGATGATGTTTCTCTCTTCGGGCGTTGCCGGGCTGTATCAGGTGGAGGTTTTCCCGGAACATCGGAGGCGGGGAATCGGAACCGCGATGACGCTTGCGCCAATGGAGGACGCCCGTCAGATGGGGTACAGGATTGCCGTCCTGCAGGCGTCCGTGATGGGTGAGCCGGTCTACCGGAAGATCGGTTTCAAGTCGTACTTCAGGTACAATTATTGCCATCCGAAAGGATGTACGTTTGCGAGATTCATGGCTGCATGAGTATTATCGCAGAGAAATTCAACAGATTTGTTCTTGTTACCCAAACCTGAATCTCAAAACTGAAAGGGGCGAAATCACGATGAAAATCATACTGAGTGGCGTTTTTGTTGAAGATCAGGACAAAGCGCTGAAGTTCTATACCCAGATACTCGGTTTCGAAAAAAAACATGACGTTCCGGTTGGGGAACACAGGTGGATCACGGTCGTTTCGCCCGACGACCAGGAAGGGACCGAGCTTCTGCTCGAGCCGAACGAGAATCCGGTCGCGAAGACATATCAGAAAGGGATATTCGAACAGGGCATTGCCGCGACCTGCTTCGGCGTGGACGACATTCGCGCAGAGCATGAGCGATTAAGCGCGCTCGGTGTGAGGTTTACAATGGAGCCGACAGAGTGGGAGAACATCATCATGGCCGTCTTTGACGATACCTGCGGAAATCTAATACAGATTATGCAGCAGTAGTACCGGTCCCACGATGCACTCGGCACAACTACGCTCAGAAGGACATGTCGTCCCACGGCCCTCAATGAAATGTCTCCGAGATACGTGTACGTGAGCTGTCATCCTAAGGACTTGCCCTGAGTCTGTCGAAGGGTGCCGTCTGGCTGACGAAGGATCACCTGCAGCATGTGATGATTTCCACGGGCCAGCCGACCGCCGTCACCTGATGGGCAGCACAGGGTCTCCCTTTAGTCGGGGCATTGGGTCCGGCAGATTTATCGGGTTTCAGTGGATATGACGAGTCGTGAAACACGAATTGACCGTGGTATAATTCGTCGCGCCAGACAGGGTGAAGGGTCCGAACTCACCGCTCTGGCACGCAGGTCCAAGGGATTCTGGGGGTATGACGAATCATTCCTTTCGGCCTGCGAGAAAGAGTTGACGGTCTCAGATGTAGAATTGTCGCACAATCCTGCGTATGTGATCGACGATTCGGGACGCATTGTAGGATTTTATATGCTCCAACCGCCAACCATAAGTGAAGTCGAGTTGACGTTTCTCTTTGTAGAGCCGGATGAAATCGGACGTGGATATGGCGGACGTCTCTTGCGACATGCCGTATCAACAGCATCCAACCTGGAATTCAGGACGATGCTTATTCAGGGCGACCCGCATGCCGACGGGTTCTATCTTGCAATGGGCGCCAGGAAGATTGGTACCAGATCTTCCGAGAGCGTTCCGGGACGCGAACTGCCACTCTACAAAGTCGACCTGAAGGCGCGGGAACCCGCGCCGGGTACCTAAGCCTGCCTGCATTGAACTTGCCGAAGTGTATAAGGCGCAGGCGACGGCTGATGAGGTGGGGGTGTCGAACACGCGCGCACAGTGTTTTGCTGAGGAAGCGTCCGCGCAAATAGGCTGATGAATGCTTCCGGCGCACGTTCAATCGAGTAGACGGGAGATTCTTCGACTACGCTAAGAGTGACATGGCGTCCCACGACCCTCAATGAAATGTCTCTGAGATACGTGTACGTGAGCTGTCATTCTGAGGAAGCCCTGTCTGCCGACAGGCAGGCGCTAGGCTGACGAAGGATCTCCTGCAACGCGGGACAATGTCCGGAGATCAGTTGGGCGCCACCACATGATGCCATTGCTCATTGAACCCGACTCGCTCTGACGGATGAAAAGGAATGGAAGTTGCAAGTCGTCAAAAAACAAACTGATATTAGATTGATTCATCCCACACGAGTGATCGCTCTGTGCCCATCTCAATGAGACAGTTCCTCTTCTTAAATTAAGCTACAATGAATAGGGCGAACGATTATGGATGCATCAGTGCCGACACCTAGACAAAATGTCGTGAAGTAAGCCGGAGTCCAGCCCAATTTTCCGGACCTGCCCAAGCAGGGTCCCGATGAAGATGTGGTGTCGATCGATACGTCCGTATTCGCCCGGCCCACTTGGTAAGCCCTTCCTCGGCTTCGGCCTGGAATACCTCTCCATCTTTCCTGCCCGCGATCCATTAAACCCACCCACGAATACTCTCCGCGAGTCTCCCGCCACGTTGCAAATTACAACACTTCCGGTGGCTTCTTAGAGTTGGCTCTGCAAGTCGTTTTTGAGTTTCCAGGCTGATGATGACTGGCATGGCGAATATTTGTGCTAACCCCTCCAATGGCGTGTTTTCGGCGTCTTTCACCTGACAGAAACTGACAGTTCATATCCTAACTCCCTTATATTCAACATTTAATCCGAAAAAAAATGGCACGTTTTTTGCAGATTTATATGAGTATGCGTAGGTGCGATCGCACATAATACGTACATTCAGGCACGGCAGATGGTCACGGTGGCCGAAATCCGCGGGACGGGTCTGACTTCAAGCCGGATTTCAGTTTAACTTCCCAACTGGGAGAAAGCGATGCCAACACGTTCACCACCCCATCGTAACCGGCCACTAATAAACCGGTGAAATACGTAGGACAGAACCGAAGACGATGGTCCAGCCGCAGCATGGCTACTTTGATGTGAAACGATGAATCCAATTGCAGAGGAGAGAGACAGATGACGATCTACGCGCTCAAAGCCACCGAGGACTGGAACGAACGCATATTTGACTCGTTGACGCGTGGCAAGGGTCGATTTGGCTGGAGCTACGTAAATGCCGATCTAAGGGAGTTGAAGAACAGGATCGAAGAATCGGGATGGGATTCGCTCAGCGATGATGAGAAGAACTGTTACCAGGAGTTTCTTTTGAGGATGGAAGAAGGCGATTATGTTGTCTATATCAATCTTCCTGTGTGGGGTGAATGCACTGTGGCAAGGGTGACAGGTGAGTACCATTGGGTTGGCGGGGACGATGATTTCAATCATCGATTCGACGTCTGCCCGGAATCGGTACGCTCCTTTAATCGGAACGACGCTAGGGTGACGCCCGCCTTGAGCGCCCGTCTAAAACTACAGGGGCGGTGGTGGACGATACACGTGGAGGATGATTTCAGGCGGCTATTGGAAGCCCTAGAAACAGAGGCACCAGCGCCGAGAACGTCTGAGACAAGCCTGGCATATCTTTCGGAGCAGATTCAACCACTTCTCGAAGATATCTCACATAAAATCAGCCGCACACATCCAAACAGGGAACTCGAGCCTCTGGTAGAGAAGGTTTTTCAAAGCGTTCCTGGCGTTCGGGGTGTGAAACGACAGGGAGGCGCTCGTGATCACGGGGCCGGTTTGATAGTGGATTTTGAATTCGGTTCCATCCCAGGATTGGTTCACCGAGATACGTTGGTTGTTCAGGTCAAATCCTTCGAAGGGGAGATTCACAATACGCGCGCGATCGAAGATATCAGAAGAGCGTTTCAGCAATATGAACACGCAAATCAGGGACTGATCGTCTCAACGGGGACGATCCCGGGCGAAAACTTCAGGCAGGAATTGGACAAGCTTCAAGAAGACACAGGCAAGGCGGTTACGATGTTGACAGGGTCCGAATTTGCTGCATTTTTCCTGAAGTTCGGTGGTGATTTGCTAGACTTTGAGGCGCGTGCCCTATGATTCGATAGCGTGGATTTCGCACATCGTGTAAAGACAAATTGCGTCGATCCAAGGGCTCACCGGGCGTCGACCTGAGCTGGTCGTAAGCGTTTCCTTGGCATCGCCCTGAGCCTGCGGAGCAGGCTTCTTTATTGTCGCGGGTCTATGCTGGCAGAATCGGAAAGCTGTCGTAAGGGCTATCCAAGCTCGTTCAGAGTTTTGATCAAAATGAACGTGCCAACCGTGATCATGCATGTAATCTGGATTCCCAAAAGCCACCGAATCTACGACAATTTATCGCGCTAACCTTGGTCGAGGCTATTCAAGCGTGCATCCGTCTGGTTAACAATCCCTTCGATCCGCGACGAGCGGCCGTTCTAGTCCGAACAGCCCGAAAAGTTCTTCACTGTTCAGCTGGGTGGACAGATCCATCGACACATCGTCGATGAGTTGGTTAAACAGTTCCCGTTTGTTCTCAAGAATGTCGTCAATGCGCTCCTCAATGGTACCAACGCAGGAATACTTGATGACGTTGACTTTGACCGTCTGGCCGACGCGGTGGCTTCGGTCTTCGGCTTGACTTTCGACGGCGGGGTTCCACCAACGGTCCAGGTGAATTACATAGGACGCCTCCTGCAAGTTCAATCCAAGACCGCCTGCCCGCAACGACAGCACCAACACTTTGTGTTCGCTGCTGGTTTTGAATCTTTCGATGATCTCGGCCCGCTCCTGGAGAGGCAAGTCTCCAGTGATGGTAAGCGGAACGAAATCCCGCATGTGGTTGGCCACGGCTCCCACGCCGGATGTCTCACTCACGTACTGCGAGAAGATTAGCGCCTTGTGTCCCTGTGCTGCAAGTTGGTCCACGCGGTCCGTGATGTCTGCCAATTTGCTGGATTCACCGGTTTTGGGGTCGGCGTTGCAGATTTGTTTCAATCGAGTGATAAGCTCAAGCACGTGCCGCACGTTGACTTCCGCGCCAAGAGACTTCAGGTAGACGATGCCTTCCTGTTCGGCCTTATCGTAGCTCTCGCGTTGGCGAGAGCCCAACTCAATGTCGACCTTCGTGATTTGCTTTACAGGAAGATCCCTTAAAACCTCCGTTTTCTTGCGTCGAACCTGCAACTCACGGTGACGTCTCTGCAATTCCACACCTGGACGGTACCGTTTTGTCACTCCGGTGGAGTCATAATCAACAAACTCCAGTATCGAAGCCAACTCCTCCTCGCGATTTTCCATAGGGGTACCGGTCAGAGCCCAGGAGCGATTTCTTTTCAACCTCTTAAGGGCATCGCTCGTATCGTTGCGGTTTTTGATCCTCTGAGCCTCGTCCGCTACGACCACGTCCCAGTTCTTGCGACCGACCAGAGATTGGGTGCTGAAGTCGGACCTAAGGGTATCGTAACTCACGAGTGTTATCTCTTTATCGGCACTCCACTGCCACCTGCGGTCCGATACCGAACCACGGATGATGATCGCGGAAAGCTCAGGCGCCCATTTTTCGAGTTCGCGTCGCCACTGATTTAGCACGCTTGCGGGAGCCGTTATCAAACACGATTTGAATTCTCGACGTGCCCGGAGAATCCGTAAGGCTGTGATTGCCTGTACGGTTTTACCCAATCCCATGTCGTCGGCCAACAATAGCCGGCGGTTTTCCAGCAATGCCTGGACACCCTGCTGCTGGAAGGGCATCAAATCTCCAGCCCAATGCAACGGGATCGTTTGGGAATGATCGGGTGGGTTGGCCAGAACAGACCACAGACGTTTGGCCAGAACGACGTCGGTTGGTGGGCTTGGACTTGGTCTGTGGGTATTCTCACGAGTTGCCGAGTAATCGCTGCCCGGAAATCCGGGGCGTTCCGGGAGTGGAGACAAGCTCACTACAACGGACAGACTTGAAAGGTCGGTGACAGCACGAATCCGATCGTCGCCAAAGGCGACGTCCAATGCTGCAGTCGCCCGTTCGAATGGTTCGGTGGGATTGCCCCGATCCAGTATCTCTAAGAGAAGTTGGCTCGCTTCGGCATCTGGATCGGGTTTTTCCGTAACCCAATCCGGATGATGACCATTATGTGTGTCGTCCGATTCGCGATTGTGTCGAACACTGGAAACTGCAATTCGGCAAAACGGTACCTTTATTTCTTCATTGATTGATCCGTGAGGTACTTCATCGGCCCGAACGAGTATCAACGTTGGCACAAAGGTGACGGTTCTGAGTAGTGATTCTGCCAGCGATTGTATAAAACCCGGCTTGTCGATAGTGGGTTGTCCAACCGAACCCGACCATACCCTTCGGGTGAAGCAGAAATCCATCGGTTCACCTTGCGCCGATGTCTGGAACAGCGCCGCACGTATGCCGGTACCTCCCTTTTCTTCCAGGAACCGCAGCCATGCCACCGTCACGGACTTCGCCTTCACCGGTTTCAGTTCATTTAAAGTACCCGGCAATTCAGTTTACCCCAGGAAGGAGAAATGGTCCCGTTCTAATCAGTGTCGTCCCGGGACTCTCGTTCGAGGTCGGCGTTCTCTGAATAGTCGTGTCGAAACTCCTCGCCCTCCGTATTGGGTTGGTAGTCGGGATAGCGCCGCATCAAATCCCATTCGTTAATGGCGGCGCGGACCTTGTAGCGCATCCGGTTCTGATACCCTGCGCCACCGGCCCTTACGGGTACCGGTGGAGCATCCCAGCCGTAGGCGTCGGTGTAGAGTCTCCTTAGATTCTTCATGGTCAGTTGAATGTCAACGTCTGTTGGTTGATTCAGCGGGGAACACTCTCGTACGAGCAACTTCATACCAATATCGGCGTCTGCCTTCAATCTTTGGTAACGTTCCGTACTATCCATCTTTGGCCCCACGTAGTCGCGGTCTTTCTTTCCATCCGTGATAATTGCGGAAGCAAAATCGTCGGTGACGGAACCCACGGTTCTCAGCCCAGGATATGTCCCGCCGGCCGCCTGTCCCAGCCAACGAGCCAACTCGGCGTAAGACCTTCCCCGCTGCAGGAGAGAGTACGAACCCACGAGTTCGATCTCGTCCAGCAGTACCACCCAGCCCCTGAAACCTGCTGCCCTTATCAGCTGGACGGCGAAACGGAGACGCTGGGGTGGCAGGTCGGCGGCTTTGGGCGCTCGGAACGAGTAACTCTGCTTTTGCCCTATCTGTCTCAGGCCATTCTTGACGCGGGAAATGTAGATTCTGTCGCCCGCCCAGAAGTTCTCGATCTCGCTGTTCAGCTCAAGGTCGTGCGACCGTTCGTGAACAAGCAGGCTGGCCGGGAACATCTGGCTCAACCCGTTAGAGCCGGTGTCGTTTGACCACTTAAAGAAGCCGGCGTATTCCTGTGAATCGGGCTTCAGCGCCTGTCCTAGTTCCTCCATCAACCGGCCGGTCCGGTCAGGCATCTGAGCGTTATCCACTGCCGACTTAAATACCTTACCCAGGTCGTATAGCGGCGTCTCTTTGCTTATGGTCACCTTGCTACAGACGAAACCCTGCGAAAGGGCCCGATCCTCCAGGTGAGTAAGCAGGTGAGACTTGCCGGAACCGAAATCACCGGAGACCAGCATACCCAAAGTGCCGGACGAAGGGTCGACGCCTTCCGTAGCCCCGGTCAACATACCTTCGAATTGACCTTCAGCCTCCGGCTGGTTACAGCCCAATAGTTTCACTGCGTCCCTGTTAGGCACGCCGTTTCGGAGAGCCTCCAAGGCCCGCCTGGAGGCGAATTTCTGTTTATCGGTTAAAACCGCCACTGCCTTCCACCTCCCTATGACAGCCGTACCAGGGATGCGACCGGATTTACCCTGTTCCTATCTCTAACGTCGTCCATCACTCGGGTGCGCAGGGCCTCATATATCCCATAGCCTCGAGATCCGCGATCGCCACTGTCGTCGAGGAAATCGCTGTTGGTTACAACCAGCAGTACCGTGCTCGTCAACCTGTCAGCGCCGTCGATAAATTCCCGTAGTAACTCGTAGTGTTCCATTGCCATGGCTCTCGTGTAGTAGCGCAGACCGTCTCTCGGATTTCTTGCTACTGTTACGCGGGAGTTGTCAAACAACACTAGCGTTCCGGAGTGCCCCACATGATGAATCCAATAGAAGGCCGATTCAATGAAATATCTGGCCGTGTTGCGATTGATACTGGTGTAGATGGAAAACGGACGGACACCACTAATTCGCGTGTTCTCTCCCGTTAGCCAATTCAATAGCGGCTCCCCCATGTATCCGCCACGGCTGTTCTCTTCCATGCAAAGATGGCTCATACACACCCGGAAATCTCTCGCCATCTTGGTGTTCCTGAAGACACGGTTCTGTATCATCAGCCTGAGGTTTCCAAGAACGAACTCTGATTCGAGACCATTGGCTGTTGCGATGGCGTCGAAGACGTTGCCGTCCACGTCGGGACGTATTCCGTCAATCTGGTAGCCCTGCTCGGCGGCGAGCCTCAGGATCATCCGGCGAGCCAGCAGCCGCCAATCGACCTGGCTGGCAAACCTGAAAAAGAAGTCCTGCGGCATGTGCGCCCGCATCGCCTCAGCGTTCAGTCTAATGAAGATGTAATCCAGCTCATGGCAGCTGGCCTCCGTTTCTTCGTACAAACCAGCCTCGGAACCCTCGTTTGATGGCACTACGAACTTGATCGACGCGCCCCCAAAGCGGACATACGACGAAAGGTACTCTTCGTTAATGACTTGAAGCCAGTCCTTGAGAGAGATGGAGATTGTGTTTTGCATCAGTCATCCTTCGTAAATCGAATCCCGAAGTACTTGATGTCCTGGCCCTGTGGACCCACAAAGGTGAATACGTTTCTGCCGCCCCGGGTGCCCGTGGACGCGTGGAAAAATACTCTGGCGCCTGACGTCGTTTCTGTAATTCCACTTGTCTCCAACTGGTAAAGGTCCCGGGCAAAGTCAATTTGTGCATAATCTCGCCCGCTACCGGGCAGAGACGTGAATAACCTGTAGATTCTTGCCAAGAGTACCACACGCCCTGAACCACCCTTCATGAGTCCATCCGAAGCATCTTCCTTCACAAGCTCAAGGTAAACCCTGTGCAGGGCTTCCAAAAACCGTTTAGCCGAGAAGCGACTGCCCTTCTTCTGGTTCGCGGCCAGCAGATCGGCCAGGTAGGAAGGCTTTATCGTCGAGATTTTCTTGTTGTCAATACGGACCGCCTCATCCTCAGGCGAAATCCGCACGATGGATGGGTGTGAGATCAACTGTCCGTCCCGCAAATGGATTTCCAGACCTCTTTCTAACGCGACACGACGCAACTCGTGCGTATAGCCGCCCTTGAGGTATTCGGCTACCTCATCATCTCCATAGGGCCACGACTGGATAGCGTCCGTCACCACTTGCGTCAGGTTCTCAATCGCAAGATTGAGTCCGACTCGTGCCTTTTTGATTGCGCCTACGTTGCCCTCCTTGGCGGCCTTTTGCAGGCGTCTGGTCAAATTCACGAGTTTGGTAGCGGATTGGCGTGCTGATTCAGCTGCGTTCTCGGTGTCTTCAAATGCTTGTCCGATGCTGTCCATGTATTTTTCCTGTTTTCGGAAGATCTGACGAATCAGCGGAGTGATTAATGACGGTGCGAACACGGCCGTCACGGGAGCATGTTCCTGTTCCTATGTGATGAATGTAGCCGAAGTTGCCCCGTGGTGGCTGTTTCATTCAGCATAAAGTATTACGTGCGTGTTGTCAAGCAAATCGTTCGCAATGTAAAAAAGGCGCAGCCGTGATGGCAGCGCCTTGATTTCCTTCCTGTTTTGCCGCTGAGACGATTACCGCTCTAATCGACCTTGCCGTGTCTGCGAAGCACGGCGTCGATATCGTCTAGCCCCGTTCCCTTCCTGGTTCCCTCGAACTTCAATCCAGCGTTCAGCAGCATGTCGATCACGGCCGGATAGTCAGCCCCGGGTCCCGGCGAGTTAATCGCGAAATGCAGGGTCGTGCCCAATGCGGTGCCACCGAACTCGTTCCGCAATTCGAGCGATGGGCCGCGATCGAGGATCAGGGCCATGGTGTCGAGATGTCCCTGGGAAGCAGCCCACATCAGGCCCGTCATATTCCACGTGCCCTGACCGTCCACGTCGACGCCGTTTGCCAGCAGGTATTCGGCAATATCCGTCCGGCCGAACCGGCAGGCATCTTCAAACGCGGCCGCCAGATCCGCCTCGGATGCGCCGCGTTCCTCGACGAATTCCTTCGTCAGATCCAACCGGCCCAGTCCCGCGGCCATCGCGACAGTTTTTACCTCCGCCCCCAGGCGCACCAGTGCCGCTGCCGATTCGGGATATCCGAATTTTAGGGCAAGACGTACCGGCGCCCCGTCCCCGTTGAGGCCATCCACTTTCGAACCCGCCTCCACGAATATCTCAATCAGGTCGGTCGCCACACCCATATAGTGCGGATGTACGCTGGTTACGAGCGCCAACATCGGCGTGTCATCCGAATTGCCCAGCCCGCACAGGGCGTCCACCTCCGCGCCGGCATCCAGCAATAGCCGCGCGATTTCGGGCGCATTGGCGGGCGACCGCTGGCGAAAGTCCTCGATGCCGTTGGCGGCGAGGTAATACAGCAGCGTCGTGTGGTGAATGCGCGCCGATCTGGCGTGGGCTAAAGCCGGATTGCGCCGCAGGAGCGCCTTGAGCCTGGCGAGGTCCCCGTCGACCACGGCGTCGGCCGCGACCTCGAACTCGGCCCCCTCCGGCGTCTGACGCGTGTCCTCGTCGACAAACCTGGCGAAAGCATCCCAATCCCCAAAGCTGTGGGCATGCGCAACAAGAGCCAGCGCATCGGCCAGTTCAAACCCGGCGCCACCTTCCTTGGCCGTCTCCGACGTCTCGCGGGCGCCTTTTTCGACTTCGCCTATCGCCCGTTCCCAACTTCCCCGCACAAAGTCCGTCAGGTCCGGTCCGGAGCTTCGGACGATCGACTCGAGCCACCCGCCGCACCACTCCTGTAAGGCGTTGGCATTCTCCGACCGGGCGGCCTCGACGAGTTCCTCCGCCAGCTTCAAGTAATCTGCATGATTGGGACGGGCGGGTAACGGAAGCGTGTCCATGGAATGGTCCAATCGATAGAATGTGGCACGAAGTGATTAGCTGTCAGCTATCAGCCGTCAGCAATCAGCTTAAAACAGAAACCGAATCAGGTGACGACCGTGCCATTATGTGGACGACCGCGAAAGGCGAACATCTTCCCCCGGGCCACATCAGAAAAAGCGAAACCGGTCTGGTATCAAGCTACATAAACGCGGTCGCTGTTTCAAGCGTTATGCCCTGGTGTGGCGTCGCATTGCTTAGCCGAAACCAAATCGATGGCCGGGAACGCTCGCGCCGGCTTGATGGACCAATCACTCCCCCCTTGAGGGGGAGTCGCAGAAGCCGAGCCGTCCCCTGAGAACTTGCCTTGCTTGCACAACGCTTGTTGAAGCAAGTCTCCGGTCCCTGAGCTTGTCGAAGGGCCCGGCGAAGGGTCGAAGGGCAGTTGAATAGCGGGCATTTCGACAAGCTCAATGACCACGCGTTATTTGGTTCACTAAACCGCAGTTGGGAGGCCTATAGCCTGCCCAGTGCCAGTCCCTGAACCTGCCCTGAGCGTGTCGAAGGGTCGGCGACGGCTGATGCGGTGGGGGGATTCCAACACCATTCCGTATGCAAGCAGCATGATTAAACATGTACGCATTTTCGTTGAAGTCTTACTGTCAAGGTCTGAGTCAGATTTTGCAGTTGGAACTACGAATAATCGTTGTTTTGAAGCGATTGTGTTATATTGAGAGCTATGAAGAGAGAAGACTATTATCAATGGGCGGAGCGTGCGGCGCGGTGGGGCGCTGAGTACCTGGATACGCTCGAGGATCGGCCCGTTCGAGCACAGACTTCGCCGGGCGAAATCGCCGCGATGCTGCCCGAGGCGCCGCCCGAATTTCCGGAAGACCTGGAGACGATCTTCGGCGACTTCGAGCGCATCGTGCCCGGCGGGATGACGCACTGGCAGCACCCTCGCTTTTTCGCTTATTTCCCTGCCAGCGCCGCACCGGCTTCGATGATTGCCGAGAATCTGACGGCGGTTATGGCGGCCCAGTGCATGCTCTGGCAGACCTCGCCCGCGGCCACGGAAATCGAGACGCGGATGGTGGACTGGATGCGCCAGGCGCTCGGGCTCCCGAAAGGGTTCCAGGGCGTCATCCAGGATACCGCGACGGCGGCCAATCTCTGCGCCGTTCTGACGATGCGCGAACGCGCGCTGAACTGGCGGGGGATCGACTCCGGAATAACGGGTGAGAAACAGCTCAGGTTCTATGCCTCGCCGGAGACCCATTCGTCAATCGACAAATCCATCCGGGTCGCGGGGATCGGCCAGCGGAACCTGGTCAAAGTCACGACCGACGGATCCGGCGCGCTCGACCCCTCGGCGCTCCGTACGGCGATCGCTGACGACCTCGAGGCGGGATTCCTGCCCGCCGGTGTCGTCCTCTGTGTCGGCGGCACGTCGGTCGGCGCGTCCGACCGCTTGCGCCCGGCCATCGAAGTCGCTCGCGAGTTCGGTCTCTACGTTCACGTGGATGCCGCGTGGGCCGGTTCCGCGATGATCTGCCCCGAGTTGCGAGGATTGTGGGAGGGCGTCGAGAAGGCTGACAGCATCGTCTTCAATCCCCATAAATGGCTCGGCGCGCAGTTCGACTGCTCAATCCAGTTTCTCGCCGACCCGGAACCCCAGGTCCGCACCCTGGGGATCCGCCCTGAATACCTCGAAACGCTCGGTCAGTCGGAAATCACCAATTACAGTGAGTGGACCATTCCGCTGGGGCGTCGTTTCCGGGCGCTCAAGCTCTGGTTCCTGTTGCGCGCCCACGGGCTTGAAGACCTCCGCCAGCGCATCCGGGACCATATCGCGTGGTCCGAGGAGGCCGCCGCGGCGATCGCATCGCTGGACGGATTTCGACTGACGACGGACTGCCGCCTTTCGCTCTTCACGTTCCAGTACGCGCCGGACGGCGAAGATGCCAATGACGCCACCGTACGACTGCTCCGCGCGGTGAATGACGACGGCCGGATCTACCTGACGCATACGATCCATGAGGGACGGTTCGTCATTCGCTTCCAGGTGGGGCAGTTCGACTGTCGTAGAGAAGACGTGCAAATGGCGGTGGACGTGCTGCGGGAGTTTGCCGCAGGCATCGACCCCTGTACCCGGAACGAACGTTGATCCCGACCCATTGTGATTGAGCGAATTCATGATCATGTCCATCAGACAGGAACGTGAACACTTCATAAGGCAAATTGAGGAGGAAGTGGCTGAATATCCTGTTCCTCCTCCGCTCGACGTTCAGGTTCTGGACAAGCACTATAGGTCCGATCGTGATCACGTTTACGAAGAATGGAAGATAGATTATCGCGTTGAGACCGAAGAAACGATGCCTCAGTTGTCGGGAAGAAGCATCCCGGCATACCTTCTGGTCCCCAAAGATGAGCGATTCTCACCACCTTACCCGGCAATGGTTGCCTTTCATCAGTGCAACACCGATTGCATTATTGCAAAAGATGCCGTTGTCGGGAAGGCCGTCCAACGCCCCGATCAGGCCTATGGCTATGAGCTTGTTATTCAAGGGTTTGTCGTTCTGGCGCCTGATGCGATAAATTGCGGCGAGCGTAATATTCCTGAAATCAGGCATCCCTATGAGAACAAGCACTGTCATCAGATTTTGAACGAGCCACTGGGCCGGCCTTTCTGGTTCAAACACGCGTACGATGGAATGCGCGCGGTCGATGTTCTTTCAGCACTGGACTTTGTGGATTCTGAACGCATTGGCGTGATCGGTCACTCCATGGGTTCGGCGCAGGCTGCCAGTACGATGGCTCGCGATCCGCGCGTCAAGGCGGGGCTTGTAACGGGGCGGGTCACAAAGAAGAACCTTCTGCCAATTGCGCCGCGCTATCTGATGACGGTGCTGCAATCTCTGGACAAGACCCCCGAGATGATCGAGCAGATTAGTGGATATTTCGACGAGGCCAGAAGGGAGTTCTACGAACCAAAGGGTTTGTCCGATCATCTGTATCTTGCCGTACAGAAATGCGGGCACAGTTTCCCCAATGAATACAAAAGCGAAGCATTTTCCCGGTTGAGGAGCTATTTCAATGCGAGCTCAACCGACGTCCAATTCGGCAAGGCGGTTGGAGAAATCGATGAATAAGTGCTCCCGGTTCTCAGGCGGCTGCGGTTGCGGAGAGGTCCGATACGGGCTCCGGTACCCGCCCCTTTTCGTACACGCATGTCACTGCCTCGATTGCCAGAAAGCGTCCGGTTCCGCCTTCCGGATTACAACCATCGTCCTGGAAAGCGACATCGTGATCAATCAGGGCGACGTTTCGTTCAGGAAGATATCGACGCAACGAACGGAATTCATCTGCAAGTCCTGCGGTGATGTCATTTACAGGACTGCCACGAATCACCCTGAAACGGCGCTTCTAAACTCGAGAACGCTGGATGACATCAGGATGCTTGAGATCGGCGCACACATCTGGACGGTGGACAAGCATGCCTGGCTCAAGTTGCCGGCGGATGTTCCACAATTTGAAAAGGGATACGACAGGAACGAAGTGTGGTCTCGGGAGAGCCTGGAGCGTCTGCGCCGTCGGCAGGCGACAACGGACTGAACGCCAGATCGAAGATCAATGGAGTACATCCGGTGCAGTTCCACATAGAACCACTGACTCAATCGGACGCCGAGACAATTGCCACCTGGCATTACGATGGCGAGTATGCATTCTACGATGCCGAGGCGGATGCCGACGATCTGGCGGAGCTTCTGGATCCCGCGCTTCGCGGCGACTCGATGTTCGGCGTTCGGGACGGCGCAGGCGAATTGATCGGGTTTTTCGCGTTCCAGATCACGGGTGGCGCGGTGGATTACGGTCTGGGACTTCGTCCGGACCTGACGGGGAAGGGCTCAGGGTCAGATTTCGTGCGCGCAGGCCTGGACTTCGCGCAGTCTCGATTCTCGCCGAAGACCATCCAGCTTCACGTTGCGGCATTCAACACGCGCGCGATCAAGGTTTATCAACGAATTGGTTTCAGGGAGGTCGAACATTATATGAACCGGACGAATGGCGGGGAGTTCGAATTCGTCCGAATGGAATTGATGGATACGTAAGAACATCAGCGTTGAACTTTCACCCGTGCACATCAGCGCATGAACCCGCGCCGTCGCTACCTTCCTTTCCAATTGGATCAAGTAGATGGATCTGGTCACACTTGACCGAATGCCCGAAATGTCTGGCGCCTTGAAAGAACTCAATGATTCCACGTGGCCCGAGTTTCTGTTGCGCGCGGATATTCGGAACTGGTCTTCCATTTACACGAAGTTTCAGGGCTTTCAGATCCTCGTTCTCGAACACAGTGCCCTGGTGGCTGCGGGCTTGACCGTACCGTTTGAATGGGTGCCAGGCGATCCCTTGCCTTCGACGATCGACGAGATGGTCTATTCGGCCCGTTGGCCGGTAAAGACTGCAGGTGTACTCAGTGCTCTGGGCGTTCTCGTGCGGCCGATGTATCGCAGAAGGGGAATTAGTCGAAAGATCCTTTCCGAAATGCGATCTCTGTCGACAGCGAAGGGATTGCGGGGCTTCCTGGCCCCCGTAAGGCCGAATCGGAAACACGAGTTCGCGGAAGCTTCAATCGAAGCGTATGCCGAACGCCGGGATGACAAAGGTCGTCTGCTGGATCCGTGGTTGCGTGTCCACGAGGAAATGGGTGGCGAAAGACTGGGTTTCATGCACAAATCGCTTACGGTGACTGCATCGAACCAGGACTGGGAGAAATGGACGGGAATGCGATTCTCAACGTCGGGATCCTACTGCATTCCAGACGGTCTGGCGCCAATCACGATCGACCAGGAAGAGAATCTGGGCACATACCGTGAACCGAACATTTGGTACTTTCATCGATCGACATTACAAAACTGACATCGGACATGTACCTTATACGACAATTTCAGCATGCACACCGGGGTTGCGTCGGCTCGATGATGGACCGATTCAGGATTCATCTGACGCCGCCGGCATCTATTCCTGATTGGAATAGATTTAAGGGTCGTTCATTCCTCTGACCGATCCTGAGACTGACGGCATAGACTCCCGTAGGACGGTAGATGCGAGAATCACGGGTCCCGAACGCGGGTCTCGCCTGCTGAACGACATGTTTGCTCACACCTGGCCAAAATCGTCTTTATCAAATTACCTTGGATTGCAGTGATTGATGACATATTCACGGGATTCAATGTCAACGACAAGATCCTTGCCTTTGTGCTTTGGATTCACGTTGTCCCGATATTGATATCGCTAAATGGATTTAACGCGTGACGCGATTACGAATGGCGTATATTTCATATCGGACATGGAATCCACGCCGTATTTGCGGCCCCAAAACCTGGTAGAACCGCCAGGTCGCCACATTGGGCGCGAGCGCCCTGCGACCGAGGGCGACCTGCACTTTATCACGATATGATCCACCAAAAACCGGAGCGAGGGCATCCCTGCCCTCGAACTTCGAGCAACCGACGAATCTCCACATCAAGGGCCGATTGCTCCCCTTCGATCCAACACCACATCTGGGATGGCGGCGCATAGATCCTTCCTGTTCGCCGTCGAGGGCAGGGATGCCCTCGCTCCGGGGAAAGGCAATCGCAACTACCTGATGGCCTCCCGCGGGTGTGCGGTTTTTTGTTCCGCCGGTCACTTTGTCCTGGGCAGCATTGGCGTTACGACACAAGCCGCATCGCACCGATACCTTCTGTGCCTTTTGTGCTTTATGTGGCCAATTTTACGGTTGTCCTCTTTTCACTATGAGATTTATCGTGAATAGGACCACACGCTGAATTCCAAACCCACCAGATCTATGAAAAATTGGAATATATCGTCGTATTTCTACTGGCGAAACAGATCGTCTGAAGCGTGATTCCGCTGCAAGGCAGGTGTCGATACAATGCATCTATACAAGGTATCTGCTCCGCGCGAGAGTTTGTTGTTCGAGCCAACGAGATTCTACCGGACCGAGGATTTTCGGAGCAGCAGCAGACGTTCCAAGCCAGGCTATATCCCGGACTGCCTGCTCTACGCCGGCGACCTTGAAGAGATTTCAATTCACCTGTTTCCGAAAATTCATAGAATAAGAGTCAGGAACTCTGAAGAATCCAGGGGAGAGCTTTCCATCCTGGGATTCGAGACAGATCCGGCCAGAAGGTGTTGCATCTTCGTGAATCGTGAGGATGAGACGCGGATAGTGGAATTTGAGGCCAACGTCTATATCTTCGAAGACCGCCATTTCACGAAGACGCCCAGCAACGAATACATCTCCAGAGAACCGGTCGAAGCAATCGGATCGGAAGTATATGCAATGCCCGAAATCTTGCACCGATGGAGCATTCAGCTTATCCCGGTCGACTCGGTGCCCGAGCTATCCACAGCTCTCACGGACGCTGACGTTGTCTATTCCTATCAGACCTGATCTCTGATCACCTCGTATCAGCTGATTGCTTATCTTTCGCATGACAACGAGCTCGTGACGGAAGCCGTCAGATGAAACAACACGCGAAAGGAATAATACCACCGACGATCCGACCCGCCACCTCTGCTGACGCCGAGACTGTCGCGCGCATTTACGTCGATTCCTGGAACGTTGGATTCGGCGCGTTGCTATCGCGGGCCGACAGAACCGTAACACCTGCCCTTACGGACAGGTGGCGGCGTGATCTGGATCAACCCGTCCCAAATCGCTGGTGGGTCGCTGAACATTCGGGTACAACTGCAGGGGTCGCCGGCATCGGACCCAGCCGGGACCCGGTCGATGAACGCCTCGGTGAACTCGATACGATCGCTGTCGATCCGTCGCACTGGCGCACAGGAATCGGCACGGCATTAATGTCCGTCGCACTGCGGCATCTGGCTGCGGACGGGTACAACGAGGCGATCGTTTGGACCGTGGAAGGTTACGTGCGCGGAATTGCCTTCTACGAGGCCTTTGGGTGGCGCCGCGATGGCGGCGTCCGGGATGACGGGCGACAGATCCGCTTAAGGCATGGCCTGACCACCTTGAAGTAATCAGCAGAGAGGCGAAAACTGTGAGTATACATCGCATTACTTCGATGGTTCCGATAACCGATCTGGATCAAGCGATTGCCTTCTATTCGCAAGGGCTGGGTCTGAAGATCGTCCGCCGCAGGGATGATTGGGGCCACGCCATACTCGAAGGTGAACATGGTTGCCAGGTGATGATTGACCGATCGATCCGAACGGAGTCGAACGCCGCAACTGTCGTTTACTACTATGCGTCCGAAATTCAATCGATACGTGATCGCTTGATTGCCGCCGGATTCGACCCCGACCCCATCGGCGTAACTTTCTACGACATGACGGAATTCAGAGTGCGTGATCCCGACGGGAATCGGGTCTGGGTCGGCGCGGGTGACGGTCCAGAGAAGCGTTCTTGAGGCTTTTCCCGGTACGGATCGATGACGATCCAGGATGATGGACTACGGAATTCAAGGCACACATATCGTCTCACGAAAGGAAGAATCCATGAGCAATTACATCGTCGTTTCCAGCATTTCGTACGCCCCGATCAGCGGTGATGATGAGAAGGTGATGGCGCAGACCCATAAGGACCTGAAAGACCTGGTGGGACAGGTCGCGCGCGCCACTACGCCCGATCTGATCGTCCTGCCGGAGACCATTTGCCGCACCTGCGACGAAGAGGTGCCGGAAGGACCGACGACACAGCTTTTGGCTGGCCTGGCGCGGGAATACAACTGCTACATCACTGTGCCGGTGCATCAGAAAGAACCCAAGAGCGAGGCCGTCTTCAACGTCCTCGGGTTGCTCGACCGGCAGGGGGAACTGGCCGGCATCTACCGCAAGTACATTCCGGTGTACCCGGAATTCGATCACGGCACGCGTCCAGGTCCCGGAGCGACGCTGATCCGCACGGAATTCGGTCCCGTGGGCGGGGTGATCTGTTTCGACCTGAACTTTGGCGAATTGCGGGCGCAGTACAAAAAGCTCAAGCCGAAACTGCTACTCTTCAGTTCCATGTACCACGGCGGCCTGGTGCAAAACTTCTGGGCGCTGGACGTGCAGGCCTACTTCGTCGGCTCGGTCTACAGGGGGACGCCCTGCACCGTCATCGATCCCCAGGGGACCACCCTGGACACGAGCAATAACTACAGAAGCTGGGCATCCGCCCGCATCAATCTGGATTTTGAGGTGGTGCATCTCGACAAGAATCGGGCAAGGTTCGACGATATCAAGCGAAAGTACGGCGAAGCCGTGCGCATCGTCATCACGGGGGAGGTGGGCACCTCGGTGATCTATAGCGAGACCCCGGAGCGATCCGCGGCCGACGTCGTCGATGAATTCGAACTGGTAAGGCTGTACGATTACTTCGAGTGGTCGCGGGAACTGCGGACGGAGCACCTGAAGTGAGCTCTGCGGCGCACTTCATCGGAGACCGGTAAGGCAATGCAAGTCATGTTTCTCGGAACATCGGCCGCGCCTTCGGTGCCCAGCCCGTTCTGCGTGTGCGAGGCCTGTACCGGCGCGAGGCGGGCGGGCGGAAAGAACCTCAGAAGGCGGTCGTCCATCGTCGTCAACGACGACCTGATGGTGGATATCGGTCCGGACGTCGTCAGCGCGTCATACGTCCATGACGTATCCCTCACGGGAATCGGCGTCTGCCTCATGACGCACGCCCACGAGGACCACTACGACCCCGAGTTCATCATGTCGAGGCACGAGTCCTATGGGACTGTCCTCGCGAAAGAGATGATACTGGCGGGTTCAATCGATACGCTGAGAGCCATCGACAACGACCTGTCCGAGAGATGCCGATACGGCAGCATCTTCGATCGAAAGGCCCGGCGTGCGCTTGGGATCGATCCGTTGCGCCTCGAGCCATTCGAGGGACGTGTCATCGGCAATTATCGCGTCACAGGGTTTCCCGCGAACCACGGCACGGTAGAGGGCGCCCTGCTCTATGCGATCGAGCAGGGCCGGCAGGCCATATTCTACGGTACGGATACCTCGGTGCTTCCGGAGCACGTATGGGAGCACCTGCTGATTGCCGGCACCCGGTTCGATCTGCTCATCCTCGATCACACATACGGCGTCGGAATCGACATCAGCCCGCCCGACCATCTTGCATCCGTCGACGTCATCGGCCACGTGGACCGCTTCAGGCGCAGCGGTCTCCTGAAGGACAACGCACGGGTCTACGCGACTCACATTTCGCACGAAGGATACCTGGAGCACGACGAACTCGACGCCTATGCCGCGGAAAACGGGTACAGAATCGCATACGACGGATTGTCGCTGGCAATCGACGGCTGACAACAGATCGCCGCGCGGAGGCTGCGTTCGTCAGGCCAAAACGAATACCATGGAAACGATTCGTCCAATTCGTGAATCGGAGCTCGAGGATCTCCTGGATCTGCTCTGCGCCGTGCACAACCCCGACGGCCGTGAGCGGTACCGGGGTTATATCGAAGGCGACCCGACGTGGCGCCCGTCGCACACGCCGGTTGTCGTTGTCGGCAATCGGATCGTATCCACGCTGCGCATCTGGGACCGCCGGGTCCACCTCGGCGCCACACCCGTTCGCATGGGCGGCATCGGCGGCGTTACCACGCATCCCGATTACCGTGAACGCGGCATCGCCACCCGCCTGATGGAGCATGCGGCGGAGCACATGCGGGACGATGGATATGACCTGGGTCTGCTCTTCAGCGCGATTCCTGCGCGATTCTACCGGCGCCTCGGCTGGTGCTGCGTACCGCTGATGGGCTTTCACGCGGAGTTGCGACTTTCTCCGAACCGGGAGCGGCGCGCGCTCGAAGTCCTGCCGTTCGATGAGAGCCGCGACCTGGAGGAGACGATCGCGCTCTATGAGCGTCACAACGCCGGCCGGAGCGGCACGATGCTGCGTCCGCGTCCGTACTGGGACTACGCGCCCTCACGCGTGCGAGGCGTGCTGCCCGCCGTCGTCGTCCGTAGCCCGGCGGGACTCTGCGGTTACATGAACTGGGTGCGGAATGGCGACGAAGCGACGGTGTATGAGGTCGCTTACGACAACGCGTCCGCCCTTGATACCCTCGTTCAGTGCGTGATTGACGAAGCCGGGGTGACCCGGGTCCACGGCGTGATTCCCCACGGCCACGCCTTCGTCGACGCTCTTGTCGCCGCCACCGACGCCGACCTGAGACTCGGGGGCGACAACTCGATGATGGTCCTGCCGTGCGATGTCGAGTCGCTGATCGCCATGACCGTTCCCGATGCGGCGGAACTGGCGCGCAGGCTGCCGGTCGACCTGGTGTGCCGGCTCCTGTTTGGAGAGTCCTCGGGCCGCGACCTGGAACCGATCCTTCGCGCCCGTGGGATTTCGCTTGAAGCCGGGGAAATTCGCCAACTCGAAGCGTGGTTCCCCCGCCGCGAGGTAATCTTCTGGGCGCCAGACCACTTCTGACGTCCCGGTGGCTGATCAGGTCTTCGAAAACAGTGCCGATACGAGCGGCTCCATATGCGACAAGACAGGAATTGTTCAGTGAATATCTTCGGCCACCATGGACGGGTATCGCGGTCGGACGCGGTCTTGCGGGCGATTCTTGACGCCGTGAACCAGACGGCAGAAATCACTTCAATCGCGAGCAACATCGAGCTGTTCGTCCAGGAATACGGATTGAGAGCGGTGCATCTCCGGGGGTTGCATCGAGAAACGGGCCTGGTCGTCATTATAAAAGTCGGTACCAGCCCGCGAGAAAACTTCTGGTGCAGGGAACTGAATCGCCGTGCGCCGGACCTGGTCCCGGGAGTCTATGCCGCGGGATCCCGCCTGGGGGAGATCGACGTGCATTGGCTGGCATCGGAAGCCATCCCTTACGGACCTCTGGGGAATTCCTGGAACGGAAGGGAGTTCGAGTTGATGCTCGACGCGGGGACTCGCTTCTATCAATACGCGAACCTGATTAACGATCCCACGCTGGACGTCACGTCGCGGACCGAAGTCTCCGGCTGGCTGGAGGGCGGGATCCGGCAGCGTTGTCCGGGACCCGTCGACGGGCTTCTGTCGAGACTCGATGACCATTGGCAGTTCATCCTCGCGAAGTGTGGATCCGAAACCTGTTTCGAAGACTTTCACCTGTGCAACGGATTGATGAGAGATCCGCCGCCGGAAGGGGAGCGCGCGGTCCTGATCGATATCCACCCGAATCGCCGCCCGTGGATTCTGGATCCCGCGTATCTCCAGGTCTTGAATTCAGGGGACAGAAATCGACCCGGCCACAGGGACCTCGTCCCCAGAATGGCTGCAAAACGCCGCAAAGCGGGACTCGCGAGCCTCGAGGGTTCCGACCTGGATACCGCAACGAAGATCGCCCTGGGCTGGATGGCCGCCCGGCAATGGCAACCTGATCGGGCGGATTGGGAGCCTCACTATCGCGAAGCATATCAAGGATTCATGGCCGATGCCGTAGGGGTCTGATTATCGCCGGAGGTCATCCTTCGGGGCATCGGTAAGAGAAAACGTCGGCTTGTCCCGGGTTTCGGAAACGGTACGGCGGTTGTTCGGGGTACCTGGTTTCCACGTGTTGTGGAACGCGTGATGCGGCGGGCGATGTCGGGCAGGGATGCGGAACGGCGTGCTGAGAGCCTGGAATACGAGTAGTTTTTTCGCCGTTGGTATGCTGCCAGGGTTCGACGATCAGACCAAAAAAAAAGCCAGCCCCGTGTATAACGACTGACACGGGGCTGTTGATTTGTCTTTCCGTCGACGGCGAGTGGACATTAAAAGAAATACATTTTGTAGTTCAACTTCAGACTCCTGCCTGTTTCAGGCATCACGGACCGGATGCGAGACAGGTGGTTGCGGTACTCCGTGTCGAGAAGATTCTCGAGAGAAAGGATAAAGCTGTGGCGGGCGTGGTTCGTTTGGAAATCCCGCTGTACGTAAACGCCGAAGATGGAATAACCGGCGGTAGGGTCTTCGTAGGTATCCACGCGGTTCTGCCCCGCGGCCCACTCCACGGTTCCGCCGCCGGTAAGCCAGGGGTGCCTGTAGGTTGCGCTGCCCACGAACTTGAGCGGCGGCATTTCGGGCAGGGGCGTACCGTCGTCCTGGTTTTCACCGCGCACATGGCTCAGTTTCATCTCCAGCTCCAATCGCGCGTTCGGGCGCCATTTCAGGTGGGATTCCACGCCCGTCATTCTCGCGCCTATACCTTCCGCGGCGTAGATCGGAAGTAGCTGAGACCAGTTGATTTCTCCCGTATTTCGCGGCGCAATGTAATTGCCGAATTCGTTCCAGAATCCCGTGAAGACCAGGTCGAATCCCGGCCGCAGGTAGTGGAAGAATGCCTCTGCGCCGAAACTGCGTTCGGCATTGAGTTCGACGTTGCCCTTCTCAAAGGTGTAAGCGGCAAGGTGCGGTCCCTCGTTGTAGAGCTCCTCGATGGTGGGCGCGCGCTGGGAGCGGTTGAGGCTGAAGCCCGCGGTCAACTGGTCGGTAATGGGCAATAGCGGGCTGAATGCGGTGGACCATGTATGGAAGGTGCGGTCTACATCCAGGCTCGCGTTGGAGAACGCCTCCAGGCGCGGGTCGAAGGTGGTATAGGTGTAACGGGTCGCGACCTGTAGTTCGATATTGCGATAGATAGTCTCGTGATACAGCCCGAAGTTGACGTCCTGCTTGCGCGTGGGCGGGGTGAAGACAAAACCGCCCAGCTTGAGATCGCGGTGTTCAAAGCCGGCGGTGAGAACGGTGTTTTGCTCCTTGTTTCCCGAGTTCAGGTAGAGTTTGAGATCGCCGCTGTGGTCATGAAAAAGGAACTCGGATCCGATACTGCCGCTTGATTCGTACTCAACGTGGTAGTAATAGGTCCTCGTGAAGCCTGCCTCGATTCTGTCTGCCGTCCCGCCGTCGAACCGATAGACAGCCCTCCCATCGAAGACCCGGCGCATGATATCGAGGTCCGCGCCGTTGGGATGCGCGCCGATGAATCCGCCGGGAATGCCGTAATGAGTATCGAACTGGTCGAAAGAAGCGCCGACGTATCCCCGTTCGCCCGCGTAGGAAACGCCGAGTGCATGTGTGCGGGTGTTGATGGGCGTGTTGGCAAGCCGGCCGACCGGGGTCCGGATGTCCCTTGTATCCCGGTACGTGGACTCGGCGTGCAACGCGAGCGGCCCCACGGGCGCGGTTAGGGCGGCGGACGAGAAATATCCGCGGTTCGCCGTTTCTCCGTAGGCGCCCACGCTCCCGAAGAAGCGCTTCGGGCGGGTCTCAGGGATCTTGTGCTTGACGACGTTGATTACACCGCCGCCGGCCGTGGCCGTGTGCAGCAGCGTGCGGGGTCCGCGGATGATTTCCAGGCGTTCCGCGTTGAAAGTCTCGACGGTTACCGCGTGATCGGCCGACGTTGCCGAAAGATCCTGAGACTGAATCCCGTCGACGTTGATCTGTACACGGTCGCCGCTGAGCCCGCGGATAACGGGGCGGGCCGGCGCCGGTCCCATGCTTCGGATGGCAACGCCGAGTTCGTTCTTCATGGTCTCGGCCAGGGTGATGCTGTATTTCTTCCTGAGTTCGTCGCCAGAAAGCACACGGGTGGCCTCATGCAGTTCTTCAAATCGGGTTTCAGCGCGTCTGGCCACAACGTCGATGGGATCCAGCTTGTGGTCCAGTCGCGCCAGTTCCAGATAGACAACGGGATGCCTGGCGCTTGAGATGTTCAGTTCGTGGCGCGTTTCCCGATAGCCGACGTGCGTAAGTGACAGCCGATAAGCACCAGGAGACAGTTGGAGCACGAACCGGCCTTTTCCGTCCGTAGACGCGCGCGCGGCGTGATCCGCGGCGAGGACGTTCACATTTCTGACGGGCAGTCCGGTTTCGCCGTCGAAGACATACCCTTCGATCAACACGGCCTGATTTGCCGAGCTGATACCCGCGAGACAGACCATTGACAACAACGCGAGCGCCGCTGTTGCAATCAATTGACTGGATGTCTTCACTTTAAGTGTGCTGGACATTATTTTTCTCCAGTGTACCGGAATCTCATTTCGCTCCGAATCAATCGTGAGCATCCGCCGACGTAGTGAACGAACCGCAGATTCGCCGGTATGTTGGCGAAATGCCAGATTTCCGGGCGGATTACCCGCACTTGCGGACGTAGCCTGAACCCACGACGGGCGGGAATCCGCGATACGCGGTCCCAAGGGTCCATCCGCGTCGATCCGTGCCGCATTTCTGATCGAGTCGGGGCCGACCTGGAATGACCTGATTTAAAAGACCAGGACGTCGTGCCGGCCCCGCTCTGTTGATCCCGTACCAGAATCCGGACCCGTCGGCCCGGCAGGTTGAAAATTGTGAGGTCCGCCTGGCGGGCTCGGGCATCAGGCCGACAATCCGGGCAGAAGCCTCATCCTGTGTAGTTCATCTATCTGCAGAGTTTTCAGACGTTGCAGCAGGCGGGAGGGCGGTTCTCGCCCTCCCGCCGTGCTTCCAGCTATGGTGCGGTGATCTCCACCGATATCGGCGCGAATTCTTCTTCCGTCTCGCCGTCGTGGAGAATGGAAAGGGTGATTGAGGTGGTACCAGCTTTCTTGCCAATGAGTCTGAAGGCCCAGTATTCGGGCGCTACAGGCGGATCGATGGCGAGCAACGAGGTGTCGGCCACCGCGATGCCCAGCGTGTGGTCGGGCGCCTCCGGCTGGAATTCCACGTCGTGTTCGTCAAAGAAGAACGCCACGATGTGGTCGGTCGAATCACCTGCGGCAACCGTCAGATCCTCGGTAGCATTGCCTTCTCCCTTCAGCGGCGCCTGGGTGAGAACGTCGTCGCTGTCTTCATCCTTAAGCCGCACACCAACGGGGTCCTCGTGTTGACCCTCCTGTGCCTCCACGTGTACGTGAATGGGCTGTGTCATATAGTCAACGTGCCCATCGTGTCTGACTTCGAATACAATCGTGGTTTCGCCCTCCTGCAAGCCGCGCAGGTGGAACTCGAAAGAACCCTCGTCGCCCGCGTCCTGGACGACTTCGAGTACGTTGGGGTCGGCAATGGTCCAGCCGAACGTGAACTCCGGATCCTCCGGCGGGTCGATTTCATCGCCGTTTTCGTCAAGAAACTTGATGCGCCAGTGCGGCGTCAGGCCGATCGGTACATCGAGTTCCGATACCCGACCGTTGCCAGAGTCGATTTCGCCCTGGAAGTAACGGAAGAATCGAACGCCGGATTCGATGAGAACAAGCCCTTCCGCCGCGAACTCTTCTTCCACGTGCACGGGAATGGGTTTGGTGGTGAAATCCGTGTGTCCATCGTGGTCGACCTTCAACACGATGGTGGTCTCGCCCTTCTGCAAGCCACGCAGATGGAACTCGAAAGAACCCTCGTCGCCCGCGTCCTGGACGACTTCGAGCACGCTGGGATCGGCAATGGTCCAGCCCAACGTGAACTCCGGATCGTCCGGCGGATCTATTTCATCGCCGTTTTCGTCCAGAAACTTGATGCCCCAGTGTGGCGTCAGGCCGACCGGTACTTCGAGTTCCGAAACCCGACCGTCGCCAGAGTCGATTTCGCCCTGGAAGTAACGGAAGAATCGAACGCCGGATTCGATGAGAACAAGCCCTTCCGCCGCGAACTCTTCTTCCACGTGCACGGGAATGGGTTTGGTGCTGAAATCCGTGTGTCCGTCGTGTTCGACCTTCAACACGATGGTGGTTTCGCCCCCCTTCAAGCCGCGCAGGTGAAACTCGAAAGAACCCTCGTCGCCCTCGTCCTGAACGACTTCTAGCACGTTGGGATCGGCGATGGTCCAGCCCAACGTGAACTCCGGATCGTCCGGCGGATCTATTTCATCGCCGTTTTCGTCCAGAAACTTGATGCCCCAGTGTGGCGTCAGGCCGACCGGTACTTCGAGTTCCGATACCCGACCGTCGCCAGAGTCGATTTCGCCCTGGAAGTAACGGAAGAATCGAACGCCGGATTCGATGAGGACAAGCCCTTCCGCCGCGAACTCTTCTTCCACGTGGACGGGAATGGGTTTGGTGCTGAAATCCGTGTGTCCGTCGTGTTCGACCTTCAACACGATGGTGGTTTCGCCCCCCTTCAAGCCGCGCAGGTGGAACTCAAATAAACCCTCGTCGCCCTCGTCTTGAACGACTTCGACCACGTCGGGGTCGGCGATGGTCCAGCCGAACGTGAATTCGGGATCCTCCGGCGGATCTATTTCATCGCCGTTTTCATCCAGAAACATGATGCGCCAGTGGGGCGTCATGCCAACCGGCGCCGTGAGTTCCGATACCCGACCGTCGCCAGAGTCGATTTCGCCCTGGAAGTAACGGAAGAATCGAACGCCGGATTCGATAATGACGAGCCCTTCCGCCTCGAACTCTCCTCCCACGTGTACCGGCAGCGGCACCGTGGTGAAGTCGATGTGTCCTTCGTGTGCAATCTGAAGCTTGATGGTGGTTTCACCATCTTTGAGGCCGCGCAGGGCGAAGACGAATTTGCCCACTTCGCTCGCGTCCTGAACGACTTCCACAATCGACGTGTCCGCAATTTCCCACGTGAAGCTGAAACCCTCGCCGGTGGGGGGCGCCATTTCGTTGCCTTCCCTGTCCAGGAAGCGGATGCTCCACTTGCTGGTGACTTCGCCGTGACCGACCTCCAGGGCTTCCGCACGGCCGTCCCCCGAGTCGATCCTGCCCTGGAAATACCGGAAGAACCGCTGGCCTCCGTCGAGAAGGACGAGGCCTTCGGCTTCATAATGCTCTTCCTGTTGCGTAATGGGGTCTTCTTTTCCACAACCGGACAGGAACACGGCAAGAACCGCCGCTGTTGCAATCCAGTGATGGTATGTTTTCATCTTCAGCATGCTGAACATTAATGTTCTCCTGTGTACTGGAATCTCACTTCGCCCCTAAAAATATCATGAACATCCGCCCGCGTGGCAGACGAACTGCGGTTGTGCCGGCAAGTTGCCGACAGGCAAACCCGTTGGGCCGGTCATCCGGCGATACGGGTGTCGACTGACCCGGAGAGGGGCGGGAATGCGCTTTGCCCAATCCCGAGAGTCTACCCGCGTGCAGAACCGATCCACGCTTCTGCACGCGCGGATTCGAGCCAGGGCCGACCTGGAATGACCTGTTTGAAAAAATCTGGAAGTACGGAAGACGTGTCAGGAAGACACGCCGGTGTTCTGTCCCGGAAATAGGTTGCCTGAATTCGACAGCTTAGTCGCCCGGCTCGCATCCTTCGACAGGCTCAGGAACCAGCGGGTGAGACCTGAGCCGCTCCCTGAGCTTGTCGAAGGGTCGGCGAAGGGATATAGATTAACCAACGACGGATATTGAAACGCGGGCATTTCGACAAGCTCAATGACCACGTTTCAGCGAGACGGGATGAATCGGCAGTCGAATGGTGAGAAATTTACGGGACATGACACCAGGATGGTTCAGGACACAGGAGGCGCGCGTCCTTCCGGCAGAAGGAGGGTATAGTGCGGGGAACGGAACGAGAAAAAACCCTGCCTGAAATACAGAAAGCAAAGTTGCAGCACCAGCACTGCCGGCAGAATGATGCTCAGGTTGTTGAACCAGCCGCAGACGGCACATGGTTGATCGTGATCGTGACATGGTTGATTATGATCGTGTTCGGGGAACGCGGCAAGCAGGAATACCGCCAGGTAGGCCGCGAATATCACCAGCGCGATAACGACAACCGGGTGAATCCGTCGGGAGGAAAAAGACATCCTGCGGTCTCCAGATGAGCGCAAAACGAACCTGGATACAGCCATAAAATACCGGAAACGTAAATTCCGAACCCGTTCCGTTCGACCCGCAGGACCTCGTACCGGCCAGGGTTCTGGTGATCCCGTACAGGAACACGGACCCGTCGGTCCGGCAGGTTGTAGATTGTGAGGGCCGCCTGCCAGGCTCGGTGATCAGGCAGACAATCCGGGCAAAAGCCTTATCCTGTATACGTGAGTCATCTGCAATGTACTCCGACGTTGCAGAGGGAGGGAGGGCTGGCAGCCCGTTGAAAAAGCCCATCCAGGCTTCCTGGAGAGCGACTTTATTAACGGACTGCTAGAACCAACCCTTCCCCACGTTTCCTGCTATTGTGCGGTGATTGCTACCGAAATGGGCGCGAATTCGTCCTCCGCCTCGCCGTCGTGTAAAATGGAAAGCGTAATGGTGGTCGTGCCCGCTTTCTTGCCGATGAGTCTGAACGCCCAGTATTCGGGCGCTGCGGGCGGATCGATGGCGAGCAGCGAGGTGTCGGCCACCGCGATGCCCAGCGTGTGATCGGGCGCTTCCGGCTGGAATTCAACGTCGTCTTCGTCAAAGAAGAATGTCGCGACGTGGTCGGTTGTGTCGCCTACGGCAACGGTCAGGGCCTCGGTGGCTTCGCCTTCTCCCTTAACCGGCGCCTGTGTAAGCAACTCGTCACTGTCTTCTTCCTTAAGCCGAACGCCCACGGGTTCGCCGTGCTGGCCCTCCTGTGACTCCACGTGTACGGGAATGGGTCGTGTGGTGTAGTCAACGTGCCCTTCGTGCCAGACTTCGAATACAATCGTGGTTTGGCCCTCCTGCAAGCCGCGCAGGTGAAACTCGAATGAACCTTCGTCGCCCTCGTCCTGAACGACTTCGAGAACGTCGGGGTTGGCAATGGTCCAGCCCAACGTGAATACCGGATCGTCCGGCGGGTCCTTTTCATCGCCGTGTTCGTCCAGAAACATGATGCGCCAGTGAGGCGTCAGGCCAATTGGGGCCGTGAGTTCCGATGCCCGACCTTCGCCCGAGTCGATCTCGCCCTGGAAATAGCGAAAGAATCGAACGCCGGATTCGATGATGACAAGCCCTTCCGCATTGAAATGGGACGAGTGCTCTTCTACCACGTACACCGGGAGCGGCACCGTGGTGAAGTCGATGTGCCCCTCGTGCGAAATCTGAAGCTTGATGGTGGTTTCGCCATCTTCGAGGCCGCGCAGGGCGAAGACGAATTTACCCGCTTCCCCCGCGTCCTGGACGACCTCCACGATTGACGTGTCCGCGATCTCCCACGTGAAACTGAAGCCCTCGCCGGTGGGGGGCGCCATTTCGTTTCCGTCTTTGTCCAGGAAGCGAATGCTCCACTTGCTGGTGACTTCGCCGTGAGCGACCGCCAGGATTTCCGCTCTGCCTTCGCCCGAGTCGATCCTGCCCTGGAAATAACGAAAGAACCGCTCGCCGGAGTCGAGGAGGACGAGGCCTTCGGCTTCGTAATGCTCTTCCTGCTGCGTGATGGGGTCTTCTTTACCACAACCGGACGCGAACACGGCAAAAACCGCCGCCGTCACAATCCAGCGAAGGGATGTCTTCAACTTCAGCATGCTGAACATTAAAGTACTCCAGTGTGCCTATACGTCACTTCGCCCCGAAAATTGCATGAACATCCGCCAGTATGGCAGACGAACTGCGGTTGTGCCGTCAGGCAAATCCGCCGGGCCGGTCATCTGGCGTTGTGGATGTAGCGTGTCCCGGAGAGGGGCGCGAATGCACGATACCCAATCCCGAGAGTCTACCCGCGTGCAGAACCGAGCCCCACTTCTGCACGCGCGGATTCGAGCGAGGGGAACGTAGCGAAACGGGATGAATCGGCAGTCGAATGGTGAGAAATTTCCGGGACAGGACACCGAAATGGTTCAGGACACGGGACGCGCGTCCTTCCGGCAGAAAGAGGAAAGAGTGCGGGGAACGGAACGAGAAATAACCCTGCCTGAAATACAGAAAGCAAAGTTGCAGCACCAGCACTGCCGGCAGAATGATGCTCAGGTTGCCGAACCAGGCGCAGACAGCACATTCATGATCGTGACCTTGCTGTTCGTGATCGTGTCCGGCGAAGGCGGCAAGTAGAAAGACCGCAACGTATCCCGCGAATATTGCAAGGGCGAAAACGACAACCGGATGAAGCCGTCTGAAGGGCGAAAACATCCTTACCTTCTCCGGAAGAACACAGAACCTACAGGATTTCAATTGGTAGTATACACGAAACGATCGGCTTCGTCAAGTAAACGGAAGCTGGAAAGCAGCCGCAAAAATGGCGGCGCATTCGGGGAATTGACCTTGACACCTGATTCGTACCTGCGTATATGAGTGTGATTCCTTACGTTTTTATATGGCAACGATGCGGCAGGTGACAACCCGGCTGAGGACGGACGGTTCGCACGTGACAAATTTCCCGTCGACCTGGCGTTCGAAGCGGATCGATAGATAATCGACAATCTGATTGCGTGCTATGCGTAAGGATCCAAAGACTGTGCCCTATACATATATAAACGGCTTCCGTATGTTCTATGACGTCCGAGGAGAAGGTGAAGTCATCGCGTTTGTTCACGGTGGCTTCCCGTCTCTTGACATGCATCTCCGTGCCGACCCAGGAGGCGGGTGGGGATGGGAGATGGATTTCACGTCGGAATTCCGGTATGTGATGTACGACCGCCGGGGCTGCTGGCTGTCTTCCCGCACGGAGTCGGGCTATGACCTGGAGAACCAGGCGCGCGATTTGGTCGAATTGCTGGACCACCTCGACATCGAATGCGCGCACGTCATCGGTTCCTCCGCCGGGGGTCCGATAGCGATCCTCTTTGCAACGCATTTCCCGGAACGTGTCAGGACACTGGTTTTGGCCGGAACCGCGGCGCATCTCTGGCCGGACGAAGATCCTGTTACCTGTATTGTTAAAAAACAGTTGGAAATCCTTTATAAACAGGGATCTGAGGCTGCCTGGAAGTGCCGGCCCGAAGGTGTCGAACTTTCTCTCGACGTCCTCTGGGAACGCGACGAGATGGAGGAACGGGGAACGCTGGCGGAATACGACGAGCGAGTCAGCAGGCTTGTGGCGAAGTCCGGCCTGGAGGATCGCGAGGCGTGGTACGAGACCCAGTTGAGGTCGATTGACGCGTACATTGACAAAGATATGTCTGTCGAATGTAAACGCCTGCGGGCGCCAACGCTTGTCGTTCACGGCGCAAGAGACCGGGAAGTACCGGTGGATTGGGGCAGGGATCTGGCAGCGAGGGTCCCCGGCGCCGAGTTCAGGTTGTATAAAGACGAACCTCACAGCATTGTCCACGGAAGTCGTCGGGCACGTGAAGACCTGATGGCGTTTTTCCGAAGCGCGGGTTGACCGTGATTCGTAAGTTTTCGTGGACGTTAATTCGAATATGTACTCGTTAATAAAGGCGATTAGAAGGCGGATTACCAGGATACACCAGGTCGCTGGACGTGTTCGTCATCTCTCCCCCCGCCGCCCGACCACCGGGTGAGACGTAAGACGGGAGAGGGGGAGAGGACCACACCCCGCCCCACCACCTGGTGAGAGGGGAGACGCAAGACGGGAGAGATTTCCTGACTTGTGAGGGTTCTTTTCGGGCCGAAGGCGAGAAGTTACGAAATATCGGGCAAGGACTTCATCTACCGTCTTCCCTCTAACGTCTCCCCGCGTTTCTTCTACCGGCTCCCGTCTACCCGCTTTTGGTTTACCCTCTACCCGCAATCATGCTCTTTGTGGCCAATTTGACTGTTGTCTTTTTTCGAATTGAGGTTAACGTCATACGTCGCGCAATACGATCACGATTCCCGGGCACTGACTTGCGAGGCGCTGCAGCCGAGAAACCCTGAACCTGTGAGGTGCTGTATATGTCTGTCACATTCATCGAACATCGAAGACACTCGATGCGGACGAAACCTGGCCAGCATCTCTCGCAGGCCGGCGTTGACCTCGCCAGGCGGGTTGGGGAGGGTATGACGGCATTCGACAGAGTTTACACCAGTACCGTCCCGCGTGCGTTCGAGACCGGCATCGCCATGGGCTATGCCGTTGACCATCAGGTCGAACTGCTGGCTTCCATGCCGTCAAACGCGGAGATAGCTTTTGACGAGGGGTTTGGCGGATTCTCTGCCTGTATTCGTCAACATCCGAGCAGCGTCGTCGCCAACTTCGCCAGAGAACTGGCCGCTTTTCACGACAATGTCGCCCGGTCGCTTCCGGCAGGCGGCAGGGCGTTGATCTTATCTCATGGCGGATTCATCGAAGCCAGTGCGGTCGGTTGCGTGCCCGATGCGGACCACGAATCGTGGGGGCCTTCCTGTAATTATTGTGAAGGGATCAGACTGACGTACGACGACGGGCTGTTCACGGACTGCGAAATTCTCCGGGTCACGGGCACAGTCCTATTGAACTGATGCAGAAGCAGCTGCCAGCTTTCAGCCGTCAGCCAAAAGGCGGGTAGACGCAAGACGGGAGACGGAAGAGATTGACTGTCTTGTGAGGTTTCTTCACTTGCAGGGGGCAACGAGGAAAAACATACCGGGCATTGATTTCATCTACCTGCTCACGTCTCCCGTCTAACCGCATTTCTTCTACTGTCTTCCGTCTCACCTCAACCCGTTTTTCGCAAGGATCCTATGAGTCCGACGAGAGTTGCCGTGATCGGGTGCGGTCATATCGCAACCTCGCAACATCTGCCGGCCTACAGGGAGGCAGCGGATGCCGGGGTCTGCACGCTTTTGGGCGTATGCGATCTGGATCCCGAACGGCTGGCGCGGGCCAGCGGACAGTTTGGAGTCGCCGGATTTCGGCATGCGGAGGCGATGCTCGAGAAGGCAAAGCCCGACGTCGTCAGTATCGCAACGCTGCCTTCGAACCATCGAGACCTAACAGTGATGTGCCTTGAAGCGGGATGTCACGTTTTGTGCGAGAAGCCCGTGGCGATGGATGCGGGCGAGGCCCGGGACATGGTCCGCGCTGCCGAAAAAAACAACCGGCTGCTGAGTATCTGCTTCGAATACCGGACTTGGGACGAGTCACGGTACCTGAGAGACCGGCTCGCGGAAGGCGTCCTCGGTCACGTATACGCCGTTCGGACGTGGGGAGGGTGCGCATACGGCCGGCCGGCGATCGCCTACAGTTCGCCTGGATCATGCGGTGGCGGCGTACTGGCGCACTGGACGATCCACAACCTTGACCTCGCACTCTGGCTTCTTGGCAACCCCGAACCCCTGACCGCCAGCGCATTCCGACATCAGAGGGGGTCCGACCGCCCGCCGCCGGCCGGACTCCCGGCAGGCGAGGTCGATCCGATGTCGCTCGATCCGGATTTCGAAGACTTCGGCGCGGGCTTCATTCGGCTGACCGGAGACACGATCCTGGCCGTGGAAGGGAATTTCTATCAGGGACCCTCTGACAGAAACGAGGGTTGGGCATTTTTCGGAGACCGGGGTAACGCGTCCGTCTCACCGCTCGGAATCTGGACCGACGACGGACGATCGTGGCGTGAGGAGGCACCCGACCTGAAGCCGTGTGACTACGATATGAGGCAGCTGATCAACGAATTTCTGGGCGCCGTCCGTCAGGGTGAGGTGTCTCCCGTTTCGGGCACGGAGATCGTCCGAATCCAGCGGCTCATGGACGCGCTCTACGCATCGGCGTCATCCGGGCGTGAAGTCGCTGTCGCAGGAGCTTGAATTATAAGGACAACACACACGATGGGACTTGTCTACATCGAGTACATCAGCCGTCTGCCAGGCATCGATCTGGAGACGTTTCGCGCGCAGGCCGCACAGGGACAGGAGGGCTGGGACAGCGGGTATGAGGACGAGTTGGTTCTGTCCATCGGCCGCACGTGGCGATTGGGACCCCAACCGGAGTACATGACCGTCTGGCACACGCGGAACGCCGGTCTCGAGAGACTGGACGCGTGGGACCGGATCTTTCGCAGTGGCGAGGCGGACGACCTGGAACAGCCTTTCTTTCAGGTCGCGCGGATCGACGTCGCCGGCTGCTACAGTCCGCTGCTCCCGCCGGTACCGGCCCGTAAGGGCACGTACTACGCCGAGTTCTTCGGCACCCGCGACACCACGGATAACGTCACAAGCTTCTTCAAGAGCCGTGCGAAACAGCATCCGGATTTCACGCTGAATCTCCTCGTGCAGAGAATCGGGACACTGGCGCCCGAACCCGGCGGCCTCGCCGTCTGGACCATCCCCGATTTCGCGTCGCTGGATTCCATCGCAACCGAGCCGGATCAATCCGATACCCCAATCAGGCTCTCCACCGCGGGGACCTATGCGGACTTCGGCAGCGAGATCCTCTGACCGACGTTTGCGGCAACCCATTGCGTAAGATCCGCGGTATCGCGGTCGCGCACCTGGAACAAAACACCGGACCGGAATCGATGCTCCTTGTATTCCTCTTCTGCGCGCTGTTGACGTTCAATTTCCTCAGCAGTTCCATCGCGTTTGCGCAGAGCGACCTCACGGCGGAACAGTATGAAGAGGACTTCGATTTTCTGTGGGAGACGTTCAGGGCGGACTATGCATATTTTGACGAAAAGCGTACGGACTGGGATCGAGTCAGAGAGATTTACCGACCTCAAATTCGTTCGATTTCGACAAAATCGGAATTTATCGCTTTGATGGAGACGGTTCTGGAGGAACTGTACGACGACCATATTCATCTGAACACGCATACGGCATCTTCGCCGAACATCGTGCCTTCGCGGACGGATATCTGGGCGGAATGGACAGACGGAAGAGCGATCGTTACGGGAATCCGACCGGGCTTTCCCGCCGAATTCGCAGGTCTGCGTCCCGGGATGGAAATCCTTGGTTTCAATGGAATGCCGATCGAAGACGCCGTCCGCAAGCGGATGGGCAGGGCAATCGTCGAGGTCGACGACGAGATTAGAAGTTGGACGCTGAGAAAAGTCCTGGCGGGAAATCGGAATGAGATCAGGACCATCGAAGTCGAATTCCAGGGCGAGGCGACGCCAGCATCCATCCCGTTCGACGCCTTTGATGCAGTATATGATTCGCAACACGAAATCAGACTTGATTTTCGTACACTAGATCCCCGTGTCGGTTACATGATCATCAACAGCACACTGGCAGGCAATCGACTCCTGGATCTATTCGACTTCGCACTGGAAGAACTCCGCGATACCAACGGTCTGATCTTGGACCTGCGCAAAGTCGGCGGCGGCAATACGGGGGTCGTCGAGGGAATTATAGGACGCCTGATCGATCGGGAGTGCGTCTACCAGCAAACCGTGCCCCGCAACGGAGAGCCGTTTCTGAGCCGGGTGAGACCGAGCGGAGAATGGCAGTACGAACAACCTCTGGTGGTTCTGGTAAGCCATCGGACTGGAAGCGCGGGCGAGGGTCTGGCTATCAGCCTGGATGCACTTGATCGAGCGACCGTGGTTGGAACGAAGATGGCGGGACTGGAGGGTTCGGTTCTCACGATGCGGATGCCCAATACAGGAATCGGATTTCAGTACACAAATCAAAAGATCTTCAACGGCACGCTGAAGGGTGACCCGGCGTCTCGAGGGTTCGTCGGATCGTCAAGAAGTGTGTATACGCCTTCCGTACTCGTCGATCCGATGACGGAAGCCAGGAGCGATTCGGAAGATCCGATTCTTGAGAAGGGTCTGGAGGTTCTCGGCGAATTGATGAACTGAGCGAGGAAAATTATCGTGCTACTTGCACACCTGTTCCCAAGCGGACTTGACTAACTACGAAAACGCGAAAATACGCGAAATAAACGGCTGGAAAGATCGTCCACAGCCATTGGAGAAACGAGTCGGTCCTGCCTTCGAGAAGACTGTCATCCTGAGGAGGCCAGCGCGCTCAGAATGGCATGTTTTACGATTGTCATACACTTGGCTCCCCGCTGTCATCCAGAGGAGACCCCCAGGACGACGAAGGATCTACTGCAGCATCGGATCATCCCTGTTGCGATTTTCACGTGTCAATACCTGAGAGGCGGCACGTCCGCCTGCAGCGCGGGACAGATGCGGCGAGAGATGCTTCGACTCCGCTCAGAATAACATACGTTGAAACAAAACCGACCGATGGCAACCCGTTTTCGTTATCCGAGTCAAACCCGTACAAGATCGCAAATTGAAGCCACTATTCGAATCTTATCTCTCAGTATCCTACGGTTCTTGGACAGCACTGAATTCCTTTGTAATTTCCGTGGGCGCGAGTACTTTATAAAAGTTCAATGAAATCAGTGATTTGGGACTTCAACGGTACCATTCTGGATGACGTAGAGCTTGCCACGCGCTCGATGAACGAACTGTTGCGCAGAAGAGGACTGCCGACGATCGACAAGGCGACGCATCGACGGGTCTTCCGGTTTCCCGTATTCGATTACTATCGTCGCCTGGGATTCAACCTGAACGGTGAAGACCAACGCGAAATTTCCGATGAATTCCACAGCGTGTACCAGGCCGGAATCGGATCGTGTTCGCTCAATCCGGGAATCGCGGAGGCGCTGGATTACATGGAGAAATATGGAATAGACCAGTTCGTTTTGTCGGCTGCCGAAGAAGAAATGGTCGTTTCGTGGGTGCGAATTCACGGAATACAGGGACAATTCAAGGGTGTGTACGGGCTTTCCGATCGATTGGCAGCGTCGAAAGAGCAGAGATGTCGCGATCTGATTGAAGATTTCGACCTCGTTCCATCCGCGACGCTATTCATAGGCGACACGGACCACGACGTGGAGGTGGCGCGCGCCGTGGGCTGCCGTCCGCTTGTCGTGTCGCAGGGGCACCAGGACAGGTTCCGGTTTGCGGGTGCGGATTGTGAGATCTACGATTCCTTTCACGATCTGGTCGATGCGCTTCCGGTGGGCGGGACTCCCGGCAGATAGGCGTATACAACGTAAAAGGTGAAGGAGGCAGAATGAAGACCTTTCCATTGGAGTACACTGCGGCCGGCGCCGCGGGACAGATGTCGTTCCATCTGCCGAAGGCGGTGCAGTACGAGGGAAACCCGGTCCTGACGGCGACGGACGACCAGGAATTCGCGGGACAGGATGCGACGTACATCTCGGTGCTGCCGACGGTGGGTGTGCTTCCGGATCCGATCGATGCGTTCTACGCCTACGTGGCGACGCACGACGGGTCGGAAATCTGGCTCGCAACGGCGCCGCACCCGCTGGGTCCGTGGACGTGGCGGAGGGCCGTACTCGAACTCTCGGCGACGTCGTTCACGAAGCACATTTCATCTCCCTCGGCCGTCGTGCATAACGGAGAGGTCTACATGTATTTCCATGGCGTACACACGAGCGGGAGGCAGCCGACCGCACTCGCGACTTCCAGTGACGGCGTCCATTTCGAGCAGAAGATTTTCCCTATCATGACAACGCACCCGAACCGAAAGAACCACTGGTACGGTCAGAGCGTGAGCTACGTCCGGGTGGTCAAGGACGGACCGATGTTCATCGGGACCTTTCAGGGGAACGGGCTCGGATGGAACGCGCAGGCGAATGGGGTGACGACCGTGGCCGGTCTGGCGATGAGCGTGGACGGCATCCACTGGCGGCTGTCGAAAAAACCGCTGCTTGGGAATATGCCGGGCAGCCGGGGTCCGTTCGCATCAATCCTCGTCCGCTTTTGGGACCGCTGGCTGATGCTGTTCAACGATGATCGCGGACTTTCCGGGGCGCTTTCGGAGGGCTCGGACGTGACCGGTCCGTACGAGGACATGGGGTGTGTACTCGATTCCGGACACTGGCCGTTTCCGGTGTTTCACGAGGACAAGCTCTATCTGCTATGCAGCGGGATCAACGCGGCGGTGATCGAGTGGAAGTAGACGCAGGTCATCAGGACTCAATTGAATCGACCGATTGGATGCAGGGGGAAGAACCATGAACCGAAGGATGCTGCGAACGACGTATCACGCGGAAGTCGAGGAGGTCAACTTCACACACGGCCAGCCGGCGTGGATGACGCAAACGCTGACCGGATCGTCCAGCGCCACGACGTGTGACTATACGGATGCCTACGGCAGTCACTACGCGATGGTCGCAAGGGGAAACACCGGCGCCGGCGTGACGTTGAGCGGTCCATGCATGAGCATGTCCGTCGTGAAGGTCATGGAACTGGTGGCGGTGGGAGTGACGGTGAACGGGTCGGCGGAGTTCAGCCTGGGTTTTGTTTCACCGAGTGACAATCCCGCCGGGATTAAACTGGAAGCCGTTCCCGTGGATGCCGGCGTACCGCCGGCCGGCCGCGTGCGGCTTGTCACGCGGGACGGGTCTATGGAGGGTGAGCAGACGCTCTTCGCCGAAGGCGGCGAAGGTCAGATCCAGGACGGAGGGACGGTGATCGATGACGTCGACCTGGGAGTCATCGTCAATATCGAAGCGAAGTCAGCCAAGGCGCACCTGGGGTATTCCTACGTGTCCTGCGGTCCGCAGGGCTTTCCGACCGGACAGGTGCTGGCGCCCGCCATCGGGACGGCGCTGTTCGCGGATGGAGAGGCGTCGGCCAGGGTGCGCCGAATTACGATCGGAATATATACTTGAATTTTGAAAAAACGTCGAAGAAGGATGAAAATCAACTCCAACCCGTGGGCTTCGCTCGACGGCCATCAGTCATCCAGTCTGTCGCCCTCTGTCGAGGAGAATTCGTTTTCGATATCCCTGAGTTCCTTTTGAATTTCGGGATCGGCTGCCATTTCGCCTTACTGAGCATCAATGACCTTGTTCGAAGTGTTGACAGCGCGTATACGGTGACTAACGCGCTCAATAAGCTGCATCTGCTCATCCGTACTGAGGCGACTGATTTTTTCTTCCAGGTCTCGTACGATCGATGGCTCAGGCATTGTGATTCTCCTCGTCTATTTGCTTCATTTGGGGCAGTGAAAAGTACGACAAAGACCCCATCAATGTCAAGAGTGTACCAGCCGGCGCAACCAACACCGACATCGTCCGGTATCGAGGCCAGGGCATGACAGATAGGTCCCGATCGCTCGTGGAGGTGCATGTTGCAACACTCCTGTATGGATTCATCGGTCCTCTCGGAAAGGCGGTGGACCTCGAACCGTATCAGATCGTCTTCTGGCGAACGGTGCTCGCGGCCATCGTCCTCTTCCTCGTCGCGATACGGCTCAAGAGCCACGCGCCCATCAGGAGCTGGAGCGATCTGGCGACCTTTGCGGCGATCGCAGTCCTGCTTTCGGTCCACTGGGTACTTTTCTTCCAGTCGATCAAGGTCTCGACGGTCGCCATCGGCCTGGTGACGACGTATACCTATCCGGTCCTCATGGTGTTTCTGGAGAGTCTCTTCTTCAACGTCAGGCTGCGGGCCGTTGACTTCGCCAGCGCGGTTGCGGTCCTGATCGGTGTCTACTGCCTGGCGCCGGAGTTCGATCTGTCCGATGCGAATTTTCAGGGGGTTCTTTACGGCATGGCCTCCGGCGCAATGCTCCCCCTCTTTATCCTGCTGCGCAAGAAACGGATCATCGACAGATACAATACCTGGGACATTTCAGCCTATGAATTGGGCATCGCGGGCCTGCTCCTCCTTCCATTCATGTTCTACAATGAGACCCTGTTCGAGTTGCCCGGAACAAGGGATCTCGTTCTCGTGGTGGTGCTGGGCGTGATGCTGACCGGTTTCGCTCGAATTCTGTTCGTCAACAGCCAGCGGCTCCTTTCGGGGAAAGTCGTCGGAATAACCCTGGCGCTGGAAACCGTCTACGGCGTCATCATCGCGATCGTTTTCCTGGCCGCCATTCCATCCGGCAGGGAAATCACCGGCGGGCTGATCATCCTGTCGGCCGCGGTGTTCGAAAGTCTGAGAGCGCCGGCAGATGAAACGGCTGGTAGCGATGGTCAGTGATTCGCGAGATCAGCGGCACACGCAAAGAGAGATTTATCGACGACTCAATGACGCACAGGGTGAATGAAGAACCGGTGGACAACCGACGATTGATTTCAGTTGTTCGGGAGGAAAGAAAATGAAAGTCGGAAAGTTCATGATGCCGCTGCATCCGCCGCAGAAGGACCGCACGCAGACGTTCGAAGAGGACATCGAGTGCGTGTTGTGGGCCGAGGAGCTCGGTTTCGCCGAGGCGTGGATCGGCCAGCACCACACCGCAATGTGGGAGCCGATTCCCGCAAACGACGTGTTTATCGCCCACGTCCTCCCTCAGACGGAGCGAATCCGACTGGGCACGGGGGTCACCATCATGACGCAGCATCACCCGGCGAACGTGGCCGTGCGCCTCGCGTATCTCGATCACCTGTCCCGAGGGCGCATCAACGTGGGCTTCGGGCAGGGCGGCGTGCCTACCGACTGGCCGCTGTTCGATCTGCCGGACCCGCGCACCCAGGGGCTGATGAACCTGGAGGCGATGGACATCGTCATGAAGCTCTGGACCGAGGACGGGCCGTTCGAATTCAAGGGAGATTTCTGGAACGTCACGATGGCGGAGAAAGTCCCGGAACTGGGGTTGGGGGAGGTGTTGAAGCCGTATCAGAAGCCCCATCCGCCGATTGCCATGAGCATCGTCAGGGAAGAATCCATGGCGGCCACCACCGGCGGCAGGCGCGGGTTCCTGCCCATCAGCATCAATATGGCGCCCTCGCACAAGGTGAAACGGCATTGGGAGATGTACTGCGAGGGAGCCGCGGAAGGGGGGCGGCCCGATCCGGACCGGCACGACTGGCGGATCTCTCGCAGCATCTGCGTGGGCGAGACCGATGCCGAGGCTCGAGAGCACGCCTGCAATGGCGCCTTCGCCGATTCTTTGATGTATCTTCGCGGCATGCTCGAAACAGCCAACATGCTGGACCTGCCGAAGATGGACCCGGAGATGTCCGATGCGGACCTCAACCGCGACTATTTCATCGATGAGATCGCCATCGTCGGCAGTCCCGACACGGTGACGAGACGCCTGCAGGCGCTTTACGACGTCACAGGCGGATTCGGCACGGTCCTGATGATCGGTCACGACTGGGACGACAAGGCGATGATGAAGCGCTCGATGGAATTGATGGCGAAGGAAGTCATACCACGCCTTCCATAGGGTGCTCTACGCGTTCAGGAAGCCGGTTTAAAGGTGGGGCGGACATTCCTGTCTGCCCTTCTTGCCAGCCGTTTATTTCGCGTAATTTTGTGACATTCACAATCGCTGGACGTGAACGGGACCTCTTCCTCCGGCCCATCAGAAGCGGGTAGACGGGAGCCGGAAGACGGTAGAGATTACCTGCCTTGTGGGGATTCTTTTCGTGCCGAAGGCAAGTAGCGAAGACATACCGGGCAAGGATTTCTTCTCCCGTCTAACCTCTACTGTCTCCCCGCATTCGAGCTTTTTGTGGCCAATTCGACGTTTGTCTTTATTGAATTGATGTTAACCACACCCGTTTTTGGACAGTTGTGACCACAGGAGGTATCTTATGAGTACCGCACCCGCCCGGCGCGCCATCGTCGCCGGCATGGACGGCGCCAGCATGGAACTGGTCAGGAACATGGCCGACGCGGGCCATATGCCCAATGTGCGCGCTTTAATGGCGGCGGGCGTCTGGCGGCCCATGGTTGGGGTCTTTCCCACGCTCACGCCGCCGGGGTGGACGGCCCTGTCCACCGGATCGTGGCCGGGCACCCACGGAATCATGGATTTCAATATCCGCCACGTTGGGGAGCCCCTGGACCGCACCCTCTGGGGCATCGACACGTCTCTGTCGCGTTCGGAATACATCTGGAACGCCTTCGAGCGGGGCGGCCGGACGCCAATCCTGGTGAAGTGGGAGATGTCGTGGCCGCCAACGGTGCGCACGGGCGTGCAGGTTGAGGGTACCGGCCCCGGCGTCTCCAACCACCACCAGGTGGCGGGCTATCATTTGTTCGTCGCCGGGAAATGGGCGCCAAGGCGGCTCGAGGCGCAGCGCGACCCGGAAACCCTTGACCCGAGCGCCCTGCAGGGGGTACGCGAGTTCGACCCGGTGACGCTGTCGGACGCCGCGGGATGGTCCGGCGCGCCGGAATCGAAGCGGCCGCCGAAGGAGGCGGTCCTCATCATCCAGTCCCTGGCGAGGGGTCGGGAGGGCATGAAGCGGGGTCGGGAGGGCGCCCCCGTGCCGCTCCACGCGCTCATCTACGCCAGCGGCGCTGGCGGCTACGACCGGGTACGCCTCTGCCGGTCGAAGGACGCGTCAAAGCCGCTGGCCGACCTGGGGGTAGGGGAGTGGAGCGAGTGGTGGCTGGACAACTTCGAGATCGACGGCGGAAAGGTGAGCGGATACGTGCGGGCCAAGCTGATCACGCTGACGCCCGAGGCTGACGCCTTCGAGCTCTTCATCCCCCAGATCTGGCCGCCCGACGGGTACACAAAACCCGCTTCCGTGGCCGGCGAGATCGACCGGAACGTGGGCAACTTCCTGCAGAATCCCGCGCGCGACGCCCTCGGCCTGATCGACGACGATACCTATTTCGAGCTGCTCGAATTCCACCACCAGCGCCTGGCGGACATGGCGGAGTATCTCGCCGGCTCACGGGACTGGGACCTGCTGATGACGGAGACCCACGCCTCGGACTACACCAGCCATTTCTTCCTGCGCGTCGCCGATCCCCACTCCGGTGCGCCTCCGGAGGTGCAGCGTCGGTGCCGCGAAGGCGTGGAGCGCACCTATGCTTCCATCGACCGCTGGATCGGGCGCCTGCGAGGGCTGGCCGGTGACGACACCGCGTTCTTCCTGGTCTCCGACCACGGCGGCACATCCCAGCAGCATACCGTCGTCAACGTCGCGGCGGTGCTGGAGCAGGCAGGTTTTCTGAAATACACGGGCAGCGGGTCCAACCGCTCCATCGACTGGTCGCGGACTCGCGCGGCGGACGTGGGCCTGGTACATATCTTCGTGAACCTGAAGGGCCGGGAACCCGGCGGCATCGTGGATCCCGCGGACTACAACGCCGTCTGCCAGGATATCATTCAGGCGCTGCACGACCATGTAGATCCGGCCACGGGGCGGCGGACATTCGCGCTGGCCGTCACGCGCGAGGACGCGGAGATGGTGAACCTGTGGTCGGACAGGGTGGGCGACGTCGTCTACGCCCTGCGTCCCGAGTTCGACGGCGCCCACGGCAAGCAGTTGCCCTCGGTGGCGTTCGGGATGGCCGGCCAGCACTCGACCTTCATCGCAGCCGGCGCCGGCGTGCGCCCGGCGGGACGTCTCGAACGGCAGGTGCGCGTCATCGACGTTGCGCCCACGGTCTGCTACCTCACGGGAGCGCCCATGCCGCGCAACGTCGAGGGCGGCGTGATCTACGAGGCCCTGGAGGACCCGGACCTGCACCGGTCCTGATCTGGTGCCGCGGGAGAGTTGACTTGCCAATGGATATATCGCTGACACGGACCGTCGGTCTGCTTCATGCAGGCGTCGGAGACGGACTCCATCCGGGCGCTCAGCTCTACGTGTCTGTCGAGGGCAGTGTCGTCGCGGACGTGTCAGTCGGGAATGCGACGACAACCCGGGCGATGACGAGTGACACCATAACCGTCTGGATGTCGTTGACCAAGGGCATCACCGCGGTTGCCGTCGCCCAGGTGTGGGAGAGGGGCCTGATCGAAATCGACGATCCCGTCTGTTCACACCTGCCGGAGTTCGGGGCGGGCGGAAAAGAGCGATTGTCGTTTCGGCATCTATTGACGCATACCGGCGGGATCGGACCGGTCGACGTCGCGTGGTCCGAATCTTCTTGGGAAGAAATCGTCGCCGGAATTTGCGATGCGCCCTTGCGGGAAGGCTGGTTGCCGGGAAGGCGGGCGCGATATGACGTGGCGAATGCCTGGTTTGTGCTTGCGGAGGTCGTTTCACGTAAGAGCGGCATGCGCTTCGACCGATACGTGCATCGTGAGATTTTCGATCCGCTCGATATGCCCAACTGCAGCCTCTCGATGGATTCATCGACGTATCAGGCGAGGAAGGACCGGATCGGATTGATGTACAATACCGCTGCCGAAACGCCGGAGCCGTCGCACTACAGCGTGGATCTGGATCGAACGATCGGTCAATGCGTGCCGGGTGGGAGCGGTAGGGGACCGGCGAGGGAGTTGGGACGCTTCTACGAAATGCTGCTCGGGAAAGGACGGTGCAACGGGGAGAGGATCCTGCTTCCGCAGACGGCTGAAGCGATTACCTCCCGGCATCGAACCGGCATGAAGGACGAAATCCTGGGTCATATCGTGGACATGGGTCTGGGATTCTACGTCAACTCGAACATCTACCGCAAGGAGTCGGCTCCGTACGGCTTCGGGCGACACGCCTCTCCCCGCGCGTTTGGCAATGCAGGCTATCAGTCGTCCATCGCCTTCGTGGATCCCGATGCGAGCCTGGTTGTCGTGTGCATCTTTAACGGCACACCCGGAGAAGAAGCCCATCAGGTCCGCAACAGAGAGATCAACAGCGCCGTCTATGAGGATCTCGATCTGACTTAGGCCATTTAAAAACCATAATTTACATGGATGGACAGGATAGTCAGGATAAAAGTCAAAACCGACCAGGATTAAGCAGGATTAGAAGCCAAGGGCAAGATCAAAACCTACAGCAGGACTAGCAGGATTAGAAGCCAGGAGCAGGGCAGAGGCTTGCTTTTTCAAGCCAAAGCGATGAATCCTTACCTCTGTAGACGACATTGAACCTGGCCGCCAGATACGTCCATGACCCGTGGATACGCTCAATTCCGTTTATCTCCTGCCAGCCCTACTCGATCCCTCCGAGTGTCCGTTTTCGGACATTTCTGTATCAAAATCGGACACTTCCCGAACACTTCGGCGATTTGTTTTTGTCATAACTGACTGATAAAACGTAACATGTACGTTTGGCACGGTCTTTGATAAATTCTCTGGTGGAGCAATCCGCCATGCGATGTGTCAAGTTTACCAGCCGTTGCCCGTGGGACATCTGGCCAGATGGCGGATCTCTTGCGGAAACACTGAGTGACTTGGAATGAAAACTACCCTTTCTGTGAACTATTCAGTTAAGCAAGTGTCCAAATCTATACCGATGCCTATGTCACACTCTAAATCGTGTTCGGCACGGCGAGCGCCAACCTCATATGCCTTCCGGATCTTGTACGGGACATTCCTTGTTCTGTCCGGATGCGGTCCGGGGCAATCCGGGCGGCCCCCCCTTGTTCACACCCTTTCGAAACAACCCTTTCACATTAGCGTCGACGCGGATGGCGTATTGGAGGCCAAGAGGGCGACAACGCTGACTGCGCCCCGGCTGCGCTATTGGCGGGAACTTGAGATTTCTTATCTGGCGGCGGAAGGATCTGCCGTAAAGAAGGATGAAGTGGTCGTCAGATTTGATACCCAACCTTTCGAGAACGACTTTCGGATCGCATACAACGAGCTCGCAATAGCTCGGGCCGATGCCAATAAGAAACAAGCGGAACGAAATGCCCAGCAATACCTGCTGGAAGCGGACCGTGAAAGCGCGCGTGCCGCCGTGGCGATTTCACGGCTTCAAATGACCAAACTCGAATACGTTGCGCCTCGGCTTAGGGAAATCAAACGGCTTGAAGTGGAACGTGACGAGCTGCGAACAAAAAAAATCAGCAAGAAGCTCGAATCGATGGCAGCGATTCAGAAAGAAGAGCTTGCCCACACGGACATCCTCATCAAACAGGCCGAACAAAAGCTCAAAGAAGCCGAAGAATCGATCGAGAAGCTGAGCATCAGAGCGCCAACCGCAGGCATCGTGATCTATGACCGGGGATGGCGATTCGACAAGCCTCGGGAAGGCGGTGCAAAATACCCCGGAGAAGCCGTCTTGAGAATCCCCGATCTGTCTGTTATGCAAGTGACGTTGCAGGTTGACGAAATTCAGTCACAAGGACTGAAAGAGGGTCAGCATGCGGAAGTTGTGATTTCGTCGTTGAGTACCGACCCGATTTCGGGGAAGGTCGCGCGGGTCGCACCACGTGCAAAACCGTTGAAGGCCGGTTCCAGGGTGAAACAGGTCGAGGTCATCGTGGAACTGGATTCCACAAGTTCCGGTTTTACATCCGGGCTTTCCGCACGGGTGCGTATCTTCGTGGAAAAACGGTCTGAGGCCCTCGTTGCGCCGCTTGATTGTGTATTCCAACAGGACAGCTTGCATGTGGTCTATTTGCGACAAGGGAAGAGATTCCTACCGCGCCGGGTGAATCTGGCCGCCAGGAATTCCGATTTCGCGGTAATAGAAGGCGACCTGGCTGCTGGTGCGGAACTCGCCCTGCGTCGGCCCCCGGAGTGATTTTATTGCATTGGAATTTGTAATGAAAACGCCAAATTCCCTGTTCGGTCCTCTCGGTCTGGCGGCGCTGACCGCTTGTGCAGGCGTAAGCGCTCCGTCGGTCGAGACCCATACTGTCAAGCCTGGCGAGTTTACGAGCAACCTCATTGTTACCGGAGAACTCGAAGCGGTGCGGTCCGTGGTGGTTATGGCGCCGCCAATCGACTGGCGATTTGGCGAACTCAAGATTGTAAAGCTCGTAGACGATGGCAAGCAGGTTGAGGAAGGGGAACTACTCGTTCAATTTGACGAAGGTGAAGTCCAAAAGGCCATAACAGAGGCAGAGTCCAACCTTGAAATCGCCGAGGCCGAACTGCGTAAAGCCCGTGCCAAAGGCAACTCCGAGATTGAAGGCCTTGAGATTGATCTCGACATAAGTCGCATTAGTCGGGAAATCGCCCGGTTGAAGCTGGAACAGGCGCAATTCAAGGCCGAAATCGATCGCAAACAGGATGAGTTTCGGTTTGAGGAAGCCGGCATCAAGCTGGAACAGGCCGCTCGGGAATTGGAGAACAGAAAGAACATCCACCGTGAAGAAATCAGCAAACTGAAGTTGAAACTGCAGCAGGAACAGGACAAATTGAACGCCGCGAAGAATACGCTTGCGATGCTTACAGTCACGGCGCCGGCGTCCGGCATCGCAATCCTTCGCAAGAATCCTTATACGCGCAACAAATATCAGGTCGATGATCAGGTCTATTCGGGCTGGCCGGTTATTGGCCTGCCGGACCTGAGCCAGATGAAGGCGAAGGTTCAAGCGAGCGAGATCGAAATCGCCAAGGTTAAAGTCGATCAACGGGCTGCGGTCACCCTTGACGCGTATCCCGATACCACGTTCTCGGGACGAGTGATCGAAGTCGCCTTGCTTGCACGGAACAAGTCGAAGGAAGAGAAGGTCAAGGTATTCGACGTCGTCGTAAAGCTGGACGGACACGACGAAAGACTGATGCCCGGGATGACAGTCAGTTGCCGGCTCCTTGTAAAGAGGATTCCGGACGCGCTGTCCGTTCCTCTTCCTGCCGTTTTTGAACAAAACGGGAAACCGATCGTATATCGTCGAACCGGAAGGAGATTTGAGGCGCAAGCGGTCTCCCTTGGTGAGGAAAACGACACCCATGTGGTCGTGGACAGCGGCCTGTCGAACGGTGATGAAATCGCCCTGACAGATCCCAACGCGATCGTCGAATCGCTCTCTACTGGAGAGGGTGAGCCACGATGAACCGCAAATCCGGCGTGCCGGGAACCGACGAACAACCTGCTCGCAGTCACGCCGACAGATTGCGCGGGCTCGGCCGCTCTCTTCTTGTACCTGCGATTCTGCTTGCCCAGACCCGATGCGGCGAACTGGAACATCAGTTCGCACGGGTCGAGGGAGGTCGCTTTCGGTCTTCGATGATGGAAACCGGAGAGCTGCAGGCCGTACGGTACACCATCATCCCCATGCCCCATTTCAACTGGCAGTACGGCCGTCCGAAGATAACCAACCTGGAGCCCGAGGGCACTCTCGTCAGTAAGGGCGACCTGGTGGGGAACATTGAGGCTTCGGGAGTCGTCCAGGCAATGGGCCGCAAGGAGGCCGACCTTGCCATCGGACGGGCCGACCTCAACAAAATGCGCGTTCAGCACGGGAGCGAAGTCAAGGAATTGGAGGGTAGGATACGTTCGGCCGAATCGTCCCTCCGCATGGCGGCAATCGACGAGCAACGTGTTCGCTTTGAATCCGAGACTCAGAAGAAACTCAAGGCTCTTGATAAACAGATCAAACATCTGACTCTACGAAAGTTGCGTGGAAAACTCGAAACCGTAAGGCTTGTTCAGGCGGAGGACCTGAAGATTCACAGGGCGAAGATCAGAAAAATCGAGTCGGCGGTCGATATGGCCCGCCGGACCCTTGAGAGCTTCAACTTGAGAGCGCCGGCTGAAGGCTTGATCGAATACAGACAGAATCGGCAGACCGGTCAGAAAGTCGCTGCGGGCGACCAGTTGTGGCCGGGTACCCCTATTGTCGGTCTGCCGGACCTGAGTCGCATGAAGGCCCGGACGTGGGTCGGTGAGACCGACATCGAGAAGGTAACGCTGAAACAAAGGGTCCGACTGAGGTTGGACGCATTCCCCAAGTTTGAGTTTTCGGGCCACGTTACCGAAGTCAGCCGTATCGGGCGGCGCAAGGACAAAAACGACAAGAGCAAAGTCTTCGCCATTGAAGTGTTGGTGCATGAATCGGATCCGCTCTTGCGACCGGGTATGACCGTAAGCTGTGAATTCATGGTGGCAGACCTGGATGACGCTCTGTTTGTGCGGAGCGATTGTATCCACCGGGACAACGGCGAGTTCGTTGTATACGTGAAACGGATCTGGGGACTTAAACGCGTTCCCGTCAGCCTTGGACCTCGCAGCAAACGCACTGTCGTCATATCCGGCGACGTCTCGGTCGGCGACCGGGTTGTCAGGTCGGTAGAGGAGGGCTCGATCTGATGGACCGGCGTGACATGCTTCGGCTCGGCCTGGACGGCCTGTCTCAACACCGTCTCCGGTCCGTTCTGACGACGCTTGGGATCATATTCGGTGTCGGTGCGGTGATTGCGATGCTCGCCATCGGAGAGGGGGCAAAGCGAGAGGCCCTGGAGAAATTCAGGGTACTGGGTGTCAATAACATCATCGTACGCGACAGGAAGTTGACCGAAAAAGAACTGGAGGAAGCGCGCGCCAGATTCTCGTCAGGACTGTCGCTGGCCGACGCCGAAGCCATCCGCCGGATCGTACCCGGCGCGGTACACGTGGCGCCGCAGGCCGAGCTGGACCTTGAAGCCAAACATGGAGACAGGTCGACGAAGATCACCCTGGTGGGGGTGAGCCACGCCTTCAAGGAAATCTTCCAGTCCGTCCCGGCAAGTGGCGAGTTTCTGTGGCGAGATCAGCACGACCGGGAAGTTCGGGTCTGCGTGTTGGGGGCCGAGGTCGCCCGGTCACTCTTTCCCATAGAAGACCCAGTAGGCAGGCAGGTAAAGATGGACGACCAGTGGTTTGAAGTGGTCGGCACAATGGCAAACAAAGCGCTGTTTACAGAGACCGTGGGCGAGTTGGCCGCACGCAATCTCAATCAGGACGTCTATATTCCGCTCTCTGCTTTCTTGCGCAGATTCAGCAAAGAAAATCCCCTCGCCAGTCAGATAGATCAGCTCACCGTCCAGGTGGAAGACTCGGAGCGCCTTCCGGAAGTGGCCGCGGTAATCAGGCGAGTCTTGCAACGGAGGCATCACCAGAACGCCGACTTCGACCTTGTCATTCCATTCGAATTGTTGAAACAGGAGGAGCGGGAACGCCGTATTTACAATATGGTTCTGGGATCGATCGCAGCGATTTCGCTTCTGGTAGGCGGCATCGGCATCATGAATATCATGTTGGCCACCGTGCTGGAGCGGACCCGCGAAATCGGCATACGCCGGGCTATGGGTGCAAAGCAGCGAGAGATTCTGATTCAGTTCCTCATCGAAGCCGTTGGCCTGAGCCTCGCCGGCGGACTTGCCGGTATTCTTCTTGGCGTAGGCATGGCCGTTGTCATTGACGCCATTGCGGAATTCAAGACGATCATCTCCCCCCTGGCGGTTGTACTGGCTTTCGGCCTGTCGGGCGCAGTCGGCGTCGCGTCCGGTACGTTTCCTGCCCGGCGCGCCGCCCTCGTGAACCCCATCGATGCGCTCAGATACGAGTAGAATATCAGTCGTCGAACTGATGGCACATTACATCTCGATTCGAGGATGTACGATAATCGTGTCGCCGAGATGCTGTCCGGTGTTGGCGCGAACGCGCCGAAACTTGTACTCCGGATGCGGTCAAAGTGAGATTCGAGGAATCCCATGCGACTCTTTGCAATCTGCCTGATCATTAACTCCTGGGTATCGATTCCGGCCCAGGAACGAACGCTGGCCCTTACATTGGATGATGCCATTGTCCTGGCCCTGGACGACGGGTACCGCGCACGTCATCTCTGGCTGGACCTGCAAGACGCCAGGTTCGAAATGGACGCAGCAAAACGCAGCACGCGAGCCCGTGTGAATCTGTCATTGCGAGCTCCCGACTATCTGGAGAGCGTAGAGGCCATTCGCGTACCCAATCAGTTGCCCATTTACAACAAGATCGGTATGCTCCAGTGGTTTGGCGCGGTTTCCCTCGTCCAGCCATTTCTGGTGACAAACGGCGAATTGAGTTTCGGGTCTGACTTCAGGCAACTTCGGGAATCCGTATTTCAGGAACCGTTCAATCTTGCTGAGCGAAGCAAGCGCTTCTTCAGTACCCTCAGCGTTCACTTCCGGCAGCCGCTGTTTGCGCCCAACCAACTCAAACTCAATCTGGAACGCGCCCGGTTGCATCTTGAAAACCGGCAGCGCGCATATACCAGCACCCAACTCGATATCATCTATGAAATCACCCAGGCATTTTACGATTTCTATAGCGCTCAACGTAGCCTGGAGATCGCTCGTGAAGCCCTGGTTCAACAGGAGCAGGCTCATGAATTGGCACGAAAAAAATATGAGGCCGGGCTGATTCCGGAGGTGGAAGCGCTTCAGATGGAAGTCGCCCTGTCCCGGAGCCGTAATCAGCTTCTTCAGGCCGTGGGCCGCATGGCGCGCCATTCCGACCAACTGAAGCTGGCGCTTGGTTTGTCTCTGGACGACAGCGTGACGGTTCGCCCGGATCTGAATCTGAAGACCTTCGAAATCGACGAAGAACGGGCGATTTCACACGGTATTCGCCACAGCGCGTCGTTGCGGCAGCGCGAGATTTATCAGCGCCTTGCCGAAATCCACCTTCGGGAGACTCGGGCAGACGGCAACGTCCGAGGAGAATTCTCCGCTTCGTACGAGCGGACGGGGTTTACGAACGCATTTCCAAACGACGCGTCCACAACCGATCTTCTGGATGCCAGTTGGACTGACCTCCGGCGTCGCCCCCGTAATCTGGGTATGGAATTCACACTTTCCGTCCCACTCTGGGACTCCCGCCTGAACAGAGCGAGAGTTTCGTCGGCACGGACAAGGTTGGACCAGCGCGTGCTCGACCTGGAAGACGGACGTCAAAGGGTCGTTCTGCAGATACGCAGTGCGATTGCCAGGATTCGCGAAGCACGCGACAGGCTGGAGGTCCTCAGAAAAAGCGAAGACGTGGCGTTGCGCGGTTATGAAATCGACCGCGCCAGATTCGAGAACGGGAATATCACGGCACAGGATCTCACGCGAACCCGTGACGACCTTACGCAGTCCCGCCAGGCCTATCTGGACGCCTACATCCAGTACCAGCTGGCGGTGGCTGATTTAAAACGCCAGACGTTATACGATTTCGAAAACGAGCGTAGTCTCGTCGACGAGGATAGATCTCCTTAGAATCCGGGCAGGATGCAATGGTTATTGACCTGAAACGTATCTTCAAGTCCTATCGGATGGGCGCCCGCGACGTTCCGGTTCTTCACAACGTGAGCCTGCAGATCGAAGCCGCGGAATACATCGCCATCATGGGACCGTCCGGATCGGGGAAATCCACACTGATGAACATCATTGGGTGCCTGGACACCCCGACGACCGGGGAATATCTCCTGGACGGGGAGAGTGTTGCGGACCTGGACGACGACCGGCTCGCGGAAACACGCAATCTCAAAATCGGGTTCGTTTTTCAGACGTTCAACCTGCTGCCCCGCGCAACCGCCCTCGAAAATGTAGCGCTTCCCCTGATTTACTGCGCTACTTCTCCAAAGGTGCGCAAGGAGCGAGCCGTGGAGCAACTTGAGCGAGTCGGATTGGCAGACCGAATGCATCACCGCCCCATCGAACTGTCGGGCGGAGAACGCCAGCGAGTCGCGATCGCCCGGGCGCTCGTCAATAACCCGGCCATCATTCTGGCTGACGAGCCAACGGGGAATCTGGATTCCAAAACCGGAACCGAAATCATGCATATCTTCGATGGGCTGCACGTGAATGGCGGCACGATTATCCTTGTCACACACGAAGCGGATATCGCACGGAAGGCCGGGCGAATTGTGAATATCCTCGATGGCCGGCTGGTAGAAACCAACGAAGGGTGAATCGGACGGCTCTGTTTCCATTTTCGAACATTACTGTATCACAATCGACCACTTTCCGATTGTTCAGACTCCCGACCGCGAATCCGGAAGATGTCCTCCGGTACGAATGATCTCGTTGCAGCGGCGCGAATCCGTGCGCTCCTCGACGAATTGGCATCGCAGGTCCTCACACACGGAAAACCGGAAAGAAGCCTTGTAGCCGAACAAGCGCGGTAAGAAACTGAAACGAACAGACACGCCAGAACGGAAGAACGATGATCAGAAGACGAGTCGTACGTGCGGTCATGTTGACGCCGGACCGTCAGGTCCTGCTGATGAGGGTGCAGGAGCCCATATCCGGAAATGAGTTCTGGGTGACTCCGGGCGGGGGCCTTGAGCCCGGTGAGTCCGACGAGGACGCGCTTCGCCGGGAGGTCGGCGAGGAGACTGGCGCAACGAGATTCACAGTGGATCGACTGGTTTGGACCAGGAGAGTTGACTTCACGTGGGACAACCGCGACTTCAGCCAGGACGAGTACTTCTATCTGGTTCAGACGGACCCGTTCGAACCCGTCATGGACGGGAATCCGGCTCAGGGCGAGGCCTCAGCCTTCCGCGAGTTTCGATGGTGGTCTATCGAAGACATCGGCAGGTCTGAAGAGACGTTGGGACCTTTATTCCCTTTCGCCGCCCTTGAGAGTTTAACCCGGAACGGACCGCCGGAGGGTCCGGCTGTCGTAGGCGCATGAGTGCGACTTCGACGCCGAATCTCGATCCGTCACGCGGCTACGGAAATCAGAATAGATTTCGGCGGCTTTTTTGTTGTCGAAGGTTAACGAATATGTTATCTTTGGAATGGCGAGGCGCATAGAATTTTATCGCAGGGAGCGGGAATCATGGGTGACGTCGAAGAGTATATTGCGCAGCGAAAAAAGTCAGATCCCAAATTTGCAGAAGGATTCGAGGAAGGGTACAAGGCGTTCGAATTCGGCGTTTTGCTGCGGCAGGCCCGACAGGAAGCCGGTTTGACGCAGGAGCAACTCGCCAGGTTGATGCATACAAAGAAAACAGCGATTTCTCGCCTGGAAAACCGTGCCGGAGACATTCGGCTGTCAACGCTGAGAAAAGCGGCCAGGGCATTGGGTAAAGAACTGGTTTTGAACCTCAAGTAGGTTAAGGTCTCACGACGGGGATTCGGCAATCGTTTCGCGCCTTTATGCAAACGCTAATTCTCGTGAAACATTCGCTACCGGAGATCGATCCGTCCGTCCCCGCGAAGGAATGGGTTCTTTCGAACGAAGGGCGCCGGCGCGCACGGATACTTGGTGAGCGATTGGACCGGTATAGTCTGGATCTGATCGTCAGCAGCGCTGAACCCAAGGCCATTGAAACGGCTGAAATCGCTGGCGGCGCGTTGAATGTCCCGGTGGAAGTTGTGGAGGGGCTTCACGAACATGAGCGCGTGAACGCCGGCTTCATGGAGAAGGAGCGATTCGAGCAATCGATCAGGCAATTCTACGAGCAACCCGCCGATCAGGTTTTCGGTGAGGAGACAGCTGATAGCGCGTACAACAGGTTTGCGAATGCCGTATTCGGGGTCTTGGACCGGTCTCGCCGGGAGAACCTGGCGATCGTCACGCATGGGACCGTGATGAGCCTGTTCGTCAGCCGCAATTCCGACCTGGAACCGTTCGCTTTGTGGAAGAAGCTGGGTCTGCCGTCGTGGGTCGTCCTGTCCCGCCGTGACTTTTGCGTGATCGAGGTATGTCCGAGCGTCGACGACGTGGGTACCATTGGCGGGGGATAACCGCACTGCATCTTCAACTGAATTCCGTGCCGTAAATATTTGATTTTGCTATGGAAGGATTGGATATACGCAAGGCGGTTTCGGCGGACGTTGACTTCACTTTTTTGGTAAAGGAGGCGGCGTTCCGGGAATACGTCGAACAGGTCTGGGGCTGGGACGGCGCCGATCAGCGAGAGTTGCATGAATTGCGGTTTGCTTCACAGGATGTGCATATTATCCAGTATCGGGGGACCGATGTCGGTTACTTCTCCACGTCCTCGACCGCCGATCGGGTCAGGGTGTATCAGATCTTTATCCTTCCAGAATACCAGCGCAAGGGCATCGGGTCAGCGTGTATGCGGCTTATTGTCTCGGATGCCGGCGCACAGAAAAATTCGGTAAGGCTTCAGGTTCTGAAGATCAACACCCGCGCCACCGCATTCTACGAGGGGCTCGGATTCAAGATCGTCGACGAAGACGATACGCACGTTCAGATGGTGAAATCGTTTGAATAATTGGTACGGTGTGGATCTAGCGATTTTACTTACATTATCCGTCGCGGTTCTCCATTCACGCCTCGTGGACGGCCTGGTGATTCGCACTGTGAGCGACGAAGCATGAAACCTGAGCCAGTGTTCTCCCCAGCTTAAACAGGCGGTGGAGGTCGTCGTAACATGACGCGCGAATTCGTCGATGCCAGAACGTTTATCGGAAAGACAGTCCGGGTCTCTGTCGACCGCCCGCTGGGATCCAGGCACCCTGACACGGGGTTCGTCTATCCCGTCAACTACGGATTCCTCCCGGGCGTGCCGGCGCCTGACGGTGAAGAGCTGGACGCCTATATTCTGGGTGTCTCAAGTCCGATCACGACCTTTACTGGCACCTGCATTGCGGTCATTCGGCGATCTGACGATGATGACGACAAGCTCGTTATCGCGCCTTCAGGCAAGGATTTTTCCGATAGACAGATCCTGGAGTTGACCGAATTTCAGGAGCGATTTTTCAGGTCATCCATAATTCGTGAACCCGAGAACAACCAATAACCTTTTGTGATTAAAGTAGTTATATGAATTAGAAAATGGCGGATATGAAGTATAACTCTCGACATCGATTTCATGGTGATCCAAAGCGATTTGATGTGCTTGCATCATTTATCGATACGCGCTTTGGAAAAACGGTCCGCTATCTCGCAGACGTTGCCGGCGGGCAGGGCATGTTGACCCGGATCCTGCGCAAGCGGTACAATTACGACTGCGAGGTCGTCGATCCTCGCGCCTGGACGCTCAAGGGCGTGCCAAACCAGCCCGTGGAATTCGATGCCTCTATGACTGACTACTATGACCTGATTATTGGATTGCACGCCGACGAAGCGACCCGGCCCGTGGCTCAGGCAGCTCTCACTCGGCCCGTAGTCCTCGTGCCCTGCTGCAATTTCTGGTCTGAGGAAAAACTGGGGCGGGACGAACTGCTCGATGCCATCGAAGCATACTACGGCCGCCATGGGGTGTCCTTTGAACGCGTCGAATTCCCGTTCAAGGGGCCAAAGAATATAGGTATCGTATCTGAGCCGCCCGGCAAGTCGTAAATTCAGAGAGGGTTCCGGAGTCGACCAGTCAAGGACCGTATGAATTGACCATAGACCAGATCCAAATCCGTAAGGCCATCGCAGCCGACATACCCGCGCTGTTCGAAATCCGAACCGCTGTGACCGAAAACGCGATGACCGAGGCAGAGCTGGCAGCGTCCGGAATAACGCCCGAGCGCTCCGCGGAATTGCTGCGGACCGAGGGCAGGTGTTGGGTGGCGGAAGCCGGCAAACGTATCGTCGGATTCTGTATCGCGAACGTCAAGTCGAGGTCCATCTGGGCGCTGTTCATCCTGCCGGCATACGAAGGCCGCGGAATCGGGCGACGGCTGACGGAGACAGCTGTTGACTGGTTATGGCAAAACGGCGCTGAGGAGATCTGGCTGGAGACAGAAACAAACACCCGCGCCGAGGGGTTTTACGAACATCTCGGCTGGAGAAGGGGAGAGGTCGCAATAGAGGACGGCTATGAAGAAGTGCGGTATACTTTGAAGAAAAGCATCTCCCCGTCGCTCGACTGACGCCATCACACGATAGGTGACGCATCCCGCCTTAGAAGCTGTCTGAAAATTCCCAGCGGTCTTCGCGCGGCTGCAAAAGCGCCGGTCAGCGTTGGTCAAACCCACCCGTATAGACAAATATGGTCGGGTTTTCCCGCCTTGCCCGCCACTTTTTCGCTCGCGCTCGGGAACTCACCGGTAATTTTAAAACAGCTTCTTATGAACTTCGACCAACTCCCCTCAGACGCCAGGAGGGTCTGCCAGGCCTTCGTTGGCGGTCTTGAAACGATCCTCGATGTGAACCTGCACGGCATCTACATGCACGGCGCCTCCGTATTCCCGGACTCCGGTCCGATACAGGATATCGACTGCCATGTGATCCTGGAAGACTCGCTGAGGGACCGGGTTTCAGACGAAATTCTTCAACTGCAGAGGGATATTGCGGAGCGATTTCCGCCACTGGGTGGAGAATTGGATGCCTATTTCATACTGTACGAAGACGCCCTGAAAACGCGTCCGCCGGCGCACCAGATGCAGCCCGAAATACGGGACGAATCATGGTCGCTGCATTGCGCGCATATCAGGGCAAAGCGTTTCATTACGCTCTATGGTCCGCCGCCGAAGGACATCTTCCCGGCCCCGTCGTGGGACGAAATCACCAATGCTCTCGAACACGAGTCAACGTTCATCCAGCAGAACCTTCAATACCCCGACTACTGCGTCCTCAACATGTGCCGCATCATGTTCAGTGTCCAGGAGCGTAACGTCGTTGTATCGAAGTTTTCCAGCGGCAAATGGGCTCGTTCCCGGTTTCCCGAATGGAAACCGCTAATCGACGCGGCAGTCGCGTCATACCGGGATACGGACACGCGCGATGAAGCCGAGTTGCTGAAGAACCAGACTGAATCCTTTATCGAGTTCGGCAAACGACGGATTCACGAACAGCTGAAATGTGGGTGATATCCTGATGTCTGCAGTTCGACGATACGATCCATCGGAGTCGAAGACGAACGGGCACGCCGTCGATACCTTTGGTATTGGACTGGCGGCAACGGTATTCCCTGGTGTAGAGGTAGGATGATATGGCCTTGAGCCTGGACGATACCCTTCCGGACCCCGAATGGCTCAAACGCAAGTACGGGATTCTCTGGGATGGACGATATCGCGCCATGAGCGGCAGGATCGCCCACGTTGTCAGGATCGCGTGCGGGAATACCGGGAATCCGTATGTCCTGCGGGTCTCCGCTCCCGCGCTGAACTCAGAGGGTTCATTGTCATTGGTTCGCTGTCTGTCGCAGGTACATCGATTCCAGAGGCACCTTAACGATCATGGCGTACGGACCGTCCTGCCGTTGAGTTCGTTTGACGGGAAGACCTTCTCGGTGACGGAGCGGGGGATGGCAGTCGAGGTCTTCCCGTTTGTGGAGGGAAGGCCGCCGAAGCGGGGAATCGAATCGGACGTGCGTCTGGCGGGGTCTGAAATTGCCCGGCTTCACAATGCAGGCATTGAATATCGGGATCTTCCGGACGAAGAAAGTCTCTGCATGAATCATCGGGCGATCGACAGTCTGGTGGAGGACGTCCGTAAGATGCGGGTGTCGTCCAGGAGAAAGCCTTATCACGACCAATTCATCGAGTACGTGGCGGAAACGGAACGGTGCGTCAAAGCGATCGACCGCGCGCGTCCGGACCTGGTCGAAACGGGTCTGCACGTGGATACCGGGCCGCAGAATATGATCATCGATAACGAAGGACGACTCAGGTTCATCGACTGTAACCATGCGTCTAGAGGTCGGCGCGTCTTCGAAGTATGCGTCTCCACCTACTACCTGGCGCCGCATTCCGACTTGCCGTGGGGCGAAACGGCGCGATATCGACTCGTGGACGAAGGCGTGGAAGCGGCGTTCCTCGAAGCGTACCGGGAAGTCTGCGATCCTCCGTGGCGAGAGGAGGAATCCGCTGCTTTGGCAAACGAACGCATGCTGATGTTCATTCACGGGGTCACGTGCTGGGTCGGCATGCGGGATGATGAAGAGGTTCGCGAAGAATTGGACCGATGGAACGCATGTCATTCAACGTTGAAAGCAGGACTCGAAAAGGCCGCATAAGTTAGACGCGAACGGATCATCCGTGCCCGAAGTCCACGCTCGCGTCCGCCGTGCCCCTGATACAACACCGACCAGCGGTACCCGCGATACCCCCTTCAGCGCCTCCAAATTCGTATCGATGGATATGCCAGGAACAATATCGTCCTTGACAGCATTCCTGCGATCCGCTATATTTATAGCAAATATGATATAATCTCCGGAGGTTCCTATGCCGTTCGACTGGCTGCGGATCAGGGAGTTTAGGCAAGCCGTCGGGATGACCCAGCAGCAGTTCGGAGAGATTCTCGCTGTTCCCCAGTCCACCATTGCCCGTTGGGAGACCGGCAGGATCTCCCCCAACGCGAAGCATATCGGCCTGATGTGCGATCTCGGCAGGGTCCGGTCCATCGAACCGGAATTCTTCTTCCCTGCCTTTTCGCGGCTCGATCCTGTGGTTAAATCACTATAAACAGGGAGGTTAGATCAGTGACGCCCGCTAATTTTACGGATGCGACCTTTGATACCGAAGTCATATCCTCTGATCGGCCCGTGCTCGTCGACATCGGCGCGAACTGGTGCGGCCCTTGCCGGCTCATCGCCCCAATTGTCAAGGAACTGGCCGTCGAATACGCCGGGCGGCTGAAAGTCGGGAAAATGGATTTCGACACTTCCCATTCGTCAGCAGTCCGGTACGGTATACAGAGCCTGCCAACGCTCCTGCTCTTCAAGGACGGAAGCGTCGTGGACCGCATGGTCGGCGCCGTACCCAAACAACGGCTCGTCGATTCCATTGAGGAAATACTAACCGACGTGCGCCGATAGTCGCGTGGGTCCGTTGATCGTGTTTCCGTTTCGGGCTTCCAACGGCCGCGGATGCAGGATTCTCTTCCAGGGCCAATGTAGCCAGGGCTACATTGGAGCTCGATGTTTCCTGGCGTGACCCAGTGTCGAGTTTGGAAATCGCGGCCAGAAAGATCCCCGACCATGTGAAAGGGTCGGGGGTTTTTGTTGATTTTCGTCGTCTGCGCTGATAGTTTGAATGCACATGCGGCAAGAGCACACTGCTCAACTGGAGGGGAATATGCTGGAGCGACACGATGGAAAGGTCGTGGACATCAGCAGACCCGTATTTCTTGATATTGAAACCACAGGTCTTTATGAGGACGATGAAATTGTGGAGATTGCGATAGCCGATTACGATGGCCGTGAAATTATGAATGAATATATAAAACCGGTCTTTACTGAATCCTGGCCGGAGGCTCAAGGGATACATGGAATAAGTCCACAGACGGTCGCGCATTCTTCGACATTTGAAGATCAGGTTCCTGCAATAAGGGCCGCGATTCGTGACAGAGTCGTGGCGGTTTATAACGCGGAATTTGAACTGCAATTTCTACCTTCGCACGTCGTGGCGGCTGCAGGTCTGTTTGTGTGCGTAATGGAACTGTATCGTGAGATTCGCGGCCTTGAAAAATATGTAAAGAATACATATAGATTGCAGAATGCGATGGACTGGTGCGGTTATCGTAAATTGCAGGCACATCGGGCCATGGAGGATAATCTAGGTACTATTGCTGTATGGAACAGGCTACGGGAACAAGAGGGCAGCAGGTTTGAAAATGCGGTGAGTCGGCATTGTTATTATGTTTTTTGAAAAGCCACTAACAGGTCCTTGATCACGGCTTCGTGTGTAACAGCTGAATGAAGAATAGCGGTAGCAATGCGCATTCGTCCATCCTTCAACAGTCCCAACGCCTCTCAAGTTTATCCGATAAGAGGATATGGATCACCGATGGCAACCGGGTGTTCGTTATCCGGGTCAAGCTCTCACACGATCGCCAATTGAAGCCACTATTCGAACCTTGAGTCCGAGAGTCCCACGGTTTTCGGACAGCAGTGAATTGTATTGAAAACCTATGTGCAATTCGAGAGGAAAGATGCAGACAGTCGTACCCTCGCAATTGAGGATGCATTTAGCAGGATTTCAGTTCAGATTCAAGGGATGTCACTAATAAGATATTTATTTTCAATAATATATTGACAACAAACGTCGTTTATTCTGCAAATTCAAGCCGACCGGAATTGTCATACTGCCGGTTCAATCGCGCAAACGGCGTGCCATCGAAACGCGCCTGCGCCGCCGACGGTCAGGAGTTCATTGTGATCACCTATGCAACGGATACATCGAAGTGGGAAGACTGGCAGCGCGGCTACCGGCTGGGAGTGATCCTGATCCTGCCGCCGCCCGACGTGTCGCGGGAGGTTGATTCCCTGCGGGCACGGTATGATCCCCGCTCGGCGGCGTGGTGTCCGGCGCACATCTCATTGTCCGATCCGCTGTGCTGCGAAATGAGTCCCGCGCTTGCCGGCGAAATCCACGGCGTCCTATCCGAGATCCGGCCGTTCGAGCTTCACTATAAAAAGCTTTATGCCTCCACGCGGCACCCGGGTGTCGCGTATCGCATTACGCCGCGGGAACCCATCGAACGCCTGAAGCATATGCTTCACGGCACGTCGGGCTTTGCGGACGAAGCCCATCGCCGACGTGGCATTGCGCCGCATATGACGGTCGCCGAGTTCATCTCCATTGAAGAGAGCCTTCAACTCTGCGCGAGGCTTCAGGATACGGCGCCCGTCGGCTCCTTCCTGTGCGACCGGTTGGTGTATATGGTCCCCGACGGGAGTTTCCGGTTCCAAAGGAGGTTGACGTTCCCGCTTGGTGATTCGGCGTAAAGAACCTACCTTGTAAGTTGAGGTTCGGATTCTGTGACTCCCCCTCATGGGGGAGTCATTGGACGGTCAATCCGTCGTGTGTGAATTTGCGCTTGTTTGGCCGCGGCTGAACATCACCAGGTTTTGATCTTGCACCTGGTCTTTAGTCCTGCAAATATCGGTCGATTTGATCCTGTTTTTTGCTTGTAATCCAGCCTGATCCTTGTAATCCTGCTTAATCCTGGTCGGCTTTGGCTCTTCATCTTGTCCAACCATGTAAGATTTCGCGTTGTGAATGAACCGGTTCTGCGCGTAGCCTGGAGAAGCTCGTGAGAATCGACCGTATCGAAGTCATCCAGATCGAGACCCCGCGCTACTACGGCCAAATTTCCGGACACGTATTGCTCAGGGTCCACGTGGACGACGGTCCGATCGGCCTCGGTGAAGCGTCGGACAGCCGGTGCGCCGACGTGCCGGCCCTGGCGCGGCAGCTGAACGAGCAACTGAAGGGTCGCGACGCCCGTCGCATCGTCGAGATCAACGACTTTGCTCGCGCCCGGAGCTGGAACAGCACGGTCTCAGATCCGCATGTGGCCAGCGCCGTCGATCTGGCGCTCTACGATCTCAACGGTAAGGTACAGGGCGTACCCGTGTACCAGATGCTTGGCGGCAAGGTGCGGGACTCGCTTTACTGCTGCTACCCGATCTTCGGATTTCAGGTGCTGGAGGACTTCGAACGCGCCGGATCCTACCTGCAGCGCCTGGTGGACCTGGGTCACCATCTGTTCCGCTACTACGTCTCCGGCGACGTGGACCTCGACGACCGCTTCCTCACCGAGATGAAGTCCAGGCACGGCGACCTCATCCGGCTCAAGTCAATCGACTTCTCCGGACGCTTCAGCGACTGGGTGGAGGTGCTCCGCTATGGCGACAGACTGCGGCGTCACGACCCGTATCACTTCGAGCAGCCGACATATGACATGCGTTCCAGTGCGCAGTTCACCAAACGCGTCGATCTGCCCGTGACATGGCATATCGGCTCCCTGCAGCAGGCGCGGGAGGCGGCCGAACGGGGCGCATGTACAGCGTTCAACGTGGCCTGTGTGTCCGGCGGCCTCACCCATGTCAAGCGCATCCTGGCGGTGGGGGAGGCGGCGGGCCTGCCCTGCCTCATCGGCACCGACCAGGAGTCCACGCTGGGCATGAGCGCCCAGATCGCCGTGGGCATCACCTCACCGCAGGTCCGGTTGCCGTGCGATCCGATGGGTCCGCTGCTTTATATGGCGTCGCCGGCCAGGGAACGCGTGAGGGCAGAAGGCAGCTATCTGACACCGCTCGAGGGCCCTGGCCTGGGCGTGGAACTCGATGAGGACAAACTGGCTGAATTAACCGTAGCGAGGGCTTGAGTCATGGAGAATCGCCTGGAGATCAGCGACGACCAGTTGGCGCACTTCGAGCGAAACGGGTTCTTCCTCATCCCGAACCCTTTGGGGGCGCAGGGTGTGCGGAAAGTCGACAGCAGGCAGCAGGAAGTGGAACCGGAATGGGAGCGCACGGAGTTCCCGGCGGGCTGCAACCGGTTGGCGTGTCTCTTCCTGATGATCGGCGAACCGGTGCTGCAAATGGTGGAGCGGCACGACCTCGTGGATGCGGCGAGGCGGATTCTGGGCGTTGAGAAGGTGCATGTGGGGGCCTGCGGCATCGGCGACGCTTCGAAGGTGCAACGGGGCGAAAGGCGCCAGGTGGCGTGGCACGTGGACGGCGGCCCGGAAGTCCGGCAGGTGTCCTTTCGTACCGCCCTCGACCGCCACGACGCCAGCAACGGTCCGCTCCGGGTGCTGCCCGGCAGCCAGCACCGCCCCCCGGAGGAGGTCACGGCCGAACTTCTGCAGCTCGAACTGGCCACCGGGACGCACGACGAAATGCCCGGTCAGTTTTTCGCCCGCCACCCGCACGAAGTGGAGGTTATCCTCGACCCCCGATGGACGCTGGTGTGGACCCCGTCATGCTGGCACGCCACAGGCCTCAAGACGGCCGCCGGGCCGCGCCGCGCGATGGGCTGGAACTACTATCCCGCCGGCGGGCGCAGGCGAGATCTGGCTGCGCTCAAACACGTGCATCCCGAATGGCACGACTGGACTCCGGAGCGCAAGCGGCTCTGGGGACTCATTGATTGACGGTCGCGCACGATGCCCATATCGAATGCCCCATGTCGATCCCGGTATCGGAACAGTAATCGACAACAGCAATCAGACGCCCGCCGAAACGCTGGCAGCCATCCGATCGGCGATTGGCGTATAATGGTATCGGTCAGGGCACGAGCAGACCATTGCGCCGCCCATTAACATGCCCGGCACTGTAAACCCATGACCAGGTCTCTCGTCCATAAGGCATTTGCGTACATCATAAGGTATAGTGCGGATGAGCGATGTGAACTGCTGGTCCTCGAGCTCAAATCCATCGGGTACGAATACTATCGACTTCCTGGTGGGAACCTGGAAGGCGATGAATCGCCGCTTCAGGCCGCGCACCGCGAAACCCTCGAAGAGTCGGGGATCGAAGAACTGCGGTTTATCCGGAAAATCGGGACGACCCGATACTTCAAACCCTACATCCAGTCAGACGTAGAACGGACGGACTACCTGTTCAGGGCCGATTCTGACTTGCCGGACGAATGGGAGCACATTGGAACGGTGGGCCCGGAATCCGGCGTTATTTTTGCATTCTCGTGGGTCTCAATCGACTCCATATCCAGGGTGGATCCGGAACTGCGGACCTTTCTGACCCGTGAACGGATACCGGAACTGTTCAGCGAAGGACAGTTGCTCGGGTTGAAGGGTGGAGATGTGTCGGTTTCGCCCTATCGGGATGAATGGAACGTCCTGTTCGAATTGGAGAAGGAGAATATCGAAGAAGCGATTGGTGATTACGTGGAGGATATCCAGCATGTCGGCAGCACGTCCATCCCGGGGATGTGCGCGAAGCCAAAGCTGGACGTTGCGGTCGCCGTCGAGGACATTGACGAAGCGACGATCTGCATTGAGCCGCTTGCCGGGATCGGGTACGAGTTCAGGGGAGAAAACGGCATCCCTCGGAGGCACTATTTCGGCAAGGGTGATCCCCGCACGCATCAGATACATATGTTCGAAAAAACCAGCACCGATTGGAAAGATATGATCCTTTTCCGGGATTGCCTGAGATCGAACCGAAGCCTTGCGGAAGACTACAGCAGGCTGAAACGGGACCTGGCGAATCGATTTCCAAAGGACCGCAAGTCCTATCAGACCGGCAAAGCGGGGTTTATCGAAGAGGTCATCAAAACAGGCCGTGAGAGGGTAGCGGGTGGAAGAGATGCGGGGAGACGGCAGAGGTGAGACGGTAGAAGAAGCCCTTGCCCGGTATGTTATTCCTCCTTGCCTGCGGCACGAGAAGAAACCTCAATGGGCAGGAAGTCTGTACCTTCTCCCGTCTTGCGTCTACCCGATTCTTTGGGGCCGGGGAGAGTTGTCTGGGCGGCGGTTCCTGATTTTGGTTTTTGCTCTTGTCTTATGGTCTTTCTCTGCTTTTTCTTTGTGGCTTTGCGCCTTTGTGTCTTTGTGTGAGTTGAATGTTGTCTTGATTATTCCCGGTCCGGGTTTGCGCGTTCATGCCAAATGAATTCGACTTTGGTGGAGCCGTTCCCGCCTGGGGGCGGAGCGCGGCCGAATACGAGGCGTTCTTCGCATTGTCCGACGTCCCCTCGTCCGCGCGGGTCCTGGACTGCGGTGGAGGACCGTCGTCGTTCGCGGCCGAATGGGGCGGAACCGGGCGATTCGTCGTCGCCGTCGATCCCGTGTACAGGCTTTCCGGCCGCAATATCGAGGCGGATTTCGAATCCACGTCCGCGAGCATGCTCAAGGGCGCGCGAGAAGCGTACGCACGGTTTATCTGGGACCACTATGAAAGCCCCGAAACGGTCGTGAGGCTGCGCCGCGACGTCCTCTCAATCTTTCTGCGCGACTTCCGCTCGGCCGCCGCAAGCGGCCGTTACGTTGCCGGGCATCTTCCAGACTTGCCCTTCCGGGCCAAATCCTTCGATCTTGTCCTCTGTTCCCACCTGCTGTTTCTCTACTCCGAGGAGTTCGATACCGAGACTCACATATCGTACCTGCGGGAACTGCTTCGGGTTGGGCGCGAGGTCCGGGTGTATCCGTTGTTGGACATGGCGGGTAAACGTTCGAGGCATCTGGACGGTACGATCCGCACCATGCAAGAATGCGCAGACATTGAGGTGGTGCCGGTTCCATTCGAATTCCGTCGGGGCGATACTAACATGCTGCGGCTGACCAAAAACCGTTAGAGGGGAGAGGTGAGACGGGAGAACAAACCATTGCCGATCTGTTCCTCCGACTTGCCTGCGGCATGAGAAGAAACCTTACAGGGCAGGAAATCTCTCCCGTCTACCGGCTTACGTCTCACCGATTTTAGCTGACAGCTAGTTTCCTCACAGCGCTGTCTGTATTTCGCCTTGCATCGCGTCTGCATTGTTTATAACGTAATCCGTTTAATGTATATAGTTAAACGGATTACATTTAAGATAATACGTTAAATGATATACATTTAATGAAAAACATTTAACGGTTTCTATTTAACGCTTATAATTTAATACTTGTCATTTAACGGAAAACGTTATAAAATATGTATATTGTGCGATCCCACGAAAATCGGGAATTCCGGCACCGCCTGTGGCGTCGCAATCGATCGCTCTGGAGAAAACGGCTATGTCCGCTGGAGAAACGGTTCCCGTTCATCCCGGGAGAATATTGCAGGAACAGTTTCTCGAGCCGATGGATCTCAGCCAGAACCAACTGGCGCTTTCCATCGGGGTGCCGCCGCGTCGCATAAACGAGATCGTCCTCGGCAAACGCGGCATAACCGCGGATACGGCGCTGAGACTCGCCCGGTATTTCTACACGTCCCCCCGATTCTGGATGAACATTCAGACAAACTTTGAGCTGGAAGTCGCCGAGGACGTGCTCTCGGAACGGCTGGACCGGGAAGTGCGTCCGCACATCCGCGGTCGATAGACCGTGGGTTTTCTATTGCCCTAACCGATATCGGCACGAAACTTGCATTAAAGGACTCAGGAATGTCCGGACTTCGCGTGATGAGCCTTAACCTCGCCGGCGGTTGCGACGAACATGAGCCGGAGAACGCATGGATAGGTTCCGGCCGCTCGCAACTGGTCTGCGACGTGATCGAAGACGCGTCGCCGGACCTGATCGGCTTTCAGGAAACGCAGTGGCCGAATTTCGCCACGTTCGGCGAAGCGCTGACGGCGTACGACAGCTTCCAGGGCCCGCACGCGAACGACCCGCCCCACCTCTTCAACCCGGTCTTCTGGCGGCGTGAGCGACTTCAGCCGCACTCGAGGGGCGGATTCTGGCTCAGCACCACGCCGGAGTGCTACTCAAGGTCCTGGGATTCCGCCTGCGTCCGGACCGCAACCTGGGTCCGTTTTCACGACCTCGCGAAAGGCCTGGACTTCCTCCACGTCAATACCCATCTGGATCACATCAGCGAACGGGCCCGGACCGGGGGCGCATCTCTGGTGAACCGGTGGATCTCCGGTGCTGCAGAAGGCGGTGAACTCCAGCTGTTGACCGGAGACTTCAACTGCAATCCGTGGACGCCTGAGGTGGAGGCCGCCGCCGCAGCCGGCAGCACGATTACCGACGCGGTACACCGAATCCTGCTTGCGGCAGGTTTCGAAGATGCGTTCCAGCGTGCCGGACTTCGCGACGGAGCGGCGTCGAATACCTATCACGGTTACGCAGGAACGGCATACGACCCGATGCTCCATCATCTTTCCTGGCGTCTGGACTGGGTCCTGTTTCGCTATCCCGGTCTGCGGGTCGACGTGGAGAAGTCCGAGATTGTCCGAAGCCACCAGGGTTCGCTCTACCCCAGCGATCACTATCCGGTCGTTTCGGACTTGTGCTGGAAGTGACGCCTGGCGTCTACCTGGGCATCGGGAGGCGCGCATGCGCTCATATGAACCGAATTACTCCCCCGGATTATTGTTTAACAAGCATTAATATCACTCATTCCATGTGTGGGAATGAGAACCAAAGGGGGGATCCAATTTGTCGAATCACCACACCCATCGTCTATGCCGATACTTCGACTCAAGACAGGACGAAGACATCCACATCGCTGATACGGGCCGGATTCAGGAGGCTGAATGAGGATTCCCTTATCCGGCGGGAGATGAACCAGGAAAACATGCAGCCAGAAACCAACACAGAAAACGGCAAATCGATTATGCGAAGGGTCTGCATCATCGGTTGCGGGGGTTCGGGAAAGTCCACACTGGCGGTCAAGCTCGGAACTCTGCTGGACCTGCCGGTCGTCCATCTCGACGCCGTACATTGGAGGCCGAACTGGGAGAAGCCCCCCAGGGACGTCTGGCAGCGCCAACACGGGGAGCTCCTCGAGCGCGAGACCTGGATTCTGGACGGAAACTACGGAAGTACGATGAAACAGAGGATAGCGGCAAGCGACACGGTGGTCCTGCTGGCGCTGCCCCGATTCACCTGTCTCTTTCGGGTATTTAAGCGGGCCATCAGGCATCTGGGTCGCAGCCGGCCGGACTTGAACCCCGGCTGCCGGGAGCAGTTGCCCGATCTGGAATTCCTCGATTGGATCTGGAACTACAACAGGACACGGCTTCCTGGGATTCTGGATGACCTGGAACGGGTCACAAACGATAAGAACGTCGTGATCTTGAGGTCGCGGGGCGACGTGGCGCGGTTTCTGAATGAACTGAAGCAGGGAACCGGTCGGGGTGTGGTGCGGGATGTCAGTGGCCGCGTCTGACGTACACAACAACCTCACCGACCGGAACGACCGGTCTGTACACAACCCACATTGATAATTCGCCGACATAAACAGGTTACGCGTTTCACGCGCAGAACGCTTCAATTCAACTGGGGGAAACATGTCGACGTATGAGATCGTCTATAAGGAGGATGCAAAGGGCGTCAATTGGAAGGACCTCGCGGAAGTCTACAAGCGGGCCCCTCTGGGAAAGCTCGATCCGGGAAGACTCCGTCGCGCGTACGCCGATAGCGAAATCAGCTGTTTTGCCTTCAGCGGAGCAGCGCTGGTTGGCGGCGGACGGACGATTTCGGACGACGAGGCGCCTGCGACCGTCTGCGAGCTTGTCGTTGCGCCGGAATATCAGCGCCAGGGTGTCGGCAGGGCGATCTTGAGATCGATCCTCCGGAAACTCGCCGTTCCCAGGGTGATCCTCGCGTGTGTCCACGGACAGCAGGATTTCTACCGACGAGAAGGGTTTCTCAGCCACAAGTCGGTCATGGCGCTGTACGCGAACTCGCAATGGTTCGTCGAAAACGCAAATCTGGATTCGGGAGACCCGGCCAACGCCGCAGCAGCCTATTCGGATTGAACGGTTGTCGTTTCGCACATTTCGATATGCGGCGGAGTCCGTTCTATCGAGAAGGAGCGATCCAGTGAACGCCAGGTTCCGTTGCGGAGACGCGATCCTCTACCGTGAGCTCGACGAGAACGGCCGGATCATCGACGTGAAACCCGTCACCGTCGTCGAGGATTCCGACGCCAGGAATGTGCTATGGCTTCCGGTGGGGACGCCAGCCAAAAAGCCCGTGTTGTCTCCAGATACTCCGGACAGGCCGCGGGACTGGGTGAACCGGACCTGGACTCTTGATGATTCGGTCTGGCGGTGGGCGGAGCTTCTGATAATCGTCCGGCCGGGCGAAAACCGCGCAACGTGGGTGAGGTGGTCTGCCGATGGCGTATTTCAGGGCTGGTACGTCAATCTTCAGAGCATGCTTACACGTACGCGGCTGGGCTTCGATTTCAGAGATCATCAGCTGGATGTAATTGTCGATCCGGACCGAAGCTGGAAATGGAAAGATCGGGATGAGCTTGATCTCGCGGTCAGCCAGGGTCGGATGACACCGGTAGCGGGCAGGGCGGTGTTGAACGAAGGTAAACGCGCCGTTGACGAAATAGAGGGTCCCGGAGGGCTGTATGCGGAGGGGTGGGAGATCTGGCGTCCCGATGCGAAGCTGGCACGACCGCAGATGCGGGAGGACTGGGACGACCTGTCAATGTACGACAAGCCTTGATTGGAATAGTCAGATGAACCCGTGCCGAAATAGGCTTCGGACCAACACTCCCGCCCGTGGTCCGACGCCGATCTGTGGCGGTGCATGACCAGGTATCGCGAATAGGCAACTCGCGGGCGACAATAATACGAATCAAGACGAATCTATGGACGACGTGACCGACATACGCGAATTTTACAACGCCGGCTGGGACGCCGAGGATGACCGCCTTACGCGCCATCAGTTGGAAGCGGATTTGACGTGGCGATACCTGGACCATTACCTCCCTTCCCGCGGGAGACTTCTGGAAGTCGGCTTCGGCACGGGGTTTTATACCTTTCCACTGGCAAAGCGGGGCTACCGGATTACCTCTGTGGACATCGCCGACGGGTTCGTCGCCCGGTGCAGTGCGAAGGCGGAGGCGCTGGGTCTTGCCGAGCGGACCGATTTCCGTACCGGCGATGCGCGCACCCTGGACGGGATTCCACGCGGACAGTTCGACGCCGTTCTCCTGATGGGCCCACTGTACCACCTGGTAGCTGAAACCGATCGGACGACGGCTCTGAAATCCGCCTTCGAGCGCCTGAAACCCGGGGGCGTGGTCTTCTCGACCATGATTTCCAGATTCGGCATCTTAGGAGACCTGATAAGGAATAGCCCTGCGTGGATTGAGAGGCATGGTGAGGTCCGGTCCCTGATCAGCGACGGCCATCGCCCAGATGATGCGCCGCGTGGCGGCTTCCGCGGGTATTTCGTTCGCTATGAGGAAGTCGCCCCCATGCATGAACGCGCGGGATTCCAAACACTGAATATTGCCGGGGTGGAGCCCGCGATTGCTTCGGACGATGAAAGCTATAACAACCTGCGGGGAAATCAGCGAGAACTGTGGCGGAATCTGCTGTTCGAAATCAGCGAGGAACAGAGCATCGTCGCTTCGTCCAGGCACATCCTCTACATCGGACAGAAGCCGGGCGACTGACAGGTGCCCGCGTCGACGACTCCCGATTAATGCGGAGTGATCGAATTGGCGAGAGGGCCGCTACGGATATGGGCAGCGTGGATGCCACCGCATGGAATTGGATCCAATGTGGTAACGCATTGTCATGAAGGCAACTTCATCGAGTAATCCGACGTTTAAGGGAGAGTGGATTTAAAGCGACACATCCAGATCAGGAGATTCAAATGAAACGTCAGATCGGTGCGCTGCTGCCGCTGCTGGGCGCCGTGTGCGTCCTGCTTCAATGCAGCGAACCCGATAATTCCTCGTCGTCGGCTTCTGCGCCGAAATACACCGGCGACCTTTCCGAGTTGGTTTCAAGAGGTAGACTGAGGGCGATCGTCCCTCTCGAGGCGATCGAATATCTGCCACGGCACGGGGAGCAGGTAACGCTCGCCTACGACATCGCGCGGGAGCTTGCCGAGGCTCTCGATCTGCAGCCGGTGCTCGTTGAGGTTGGGGATTTTTCGGAGATGATGGTTAAGTTGCTGGAGGGGGAAGGCGATGTGGTTGTGGCCAGCTTGACCATAACGCCCGAACGCCAGAAGCAAGCGGCGTTTTCGGTCCCCTATATGTACGTGGACGAATACCTGGTCACCAGAACGGGCGGCAAACAACCGCGGACGGTCGATGACCTCGCGGGCATGGAAATCAGCGTGCGGCGTTCGAGCTCGTACTATCAGACGCTCGTCAATCTCCAGCGGCAGGTACCGACCCTGCGAATCCGGACCGCTCCCGAAACCCAGAACATCGAAGCATTGCTGGATGGCGTCGCCAAGGGCGAATACGAAGCCACGTTGTCCGATTCGCATCTGTGGCATGCCCTGTCCAGTTACTATGACAGCCTGACAACGCCGCTCGTGCTGGCGAAGGGCCGCCCGATCGCGGTGATGATGCGGCCGGAAGATACCGAGCTCAAGACCAGGGTGGATGAGTTTCTGCAGGCCCGGCACTTTTCTCGAGAGCGGCAGCAGGAATTCACGGACGATCTCCCTGGTCTGATCGAGCGCGGCCGGCTTCGTATGATCACGCGCAACAACGCAATGACGTATTTCATCCACCGGGGCCTGCAGGTCGGATACGAGTACGAGTTGATGAAAAAATTCGCCTCGGAACACGGCCTGCGTCTGGAGATCGTTATACCGAAATCCCATGCCGAACTGTTGTCCGATCTGAACGACGGCAAGGGAGACGTGGTGGCCGCGGCGATGACCATAACCCCGGAACGACAGCGGGCGGCGGACTTTACGCAGCCCTATAACGAAGTGGAAGAAATCGTCGTCGTGCGTGAGGACGACGATTCGATTGAGTCAATCCGGGATCTGGCGGGCCGGACGTTCCACGTGCGTGGGAGTTCTTCCTTCTACGCGACGCTGAAGGCGTTACAGGATTCCGTGGAAGACCTCCGGATCGTCAAACTACCCGAAGACGTCGAGACCGAAGAGATTATGGCGGGGGTCGAGTCCGGCCTTTATGACCTGACAATTGCCGATTCCAACCTGTTCGACGTGGAACGAACGTATGGTTTGAGACTCAAGGCCGCCTTCAGCGTCAAATCCACGACGCTGGGCTGGGCAGTTCGCAAAGGCAATCCGGCCCTTCTGGGGTCGCTGAACGAGTACATCCGGCGCGAAAAAGGCGGACTTTACTTCAATATGATGAAGAAGCGGTATTTCGAGAACCCTCGACGGATCGCGAGAGCAAAGGATTCAACGCGGGTCGGCATTAGCGGACAGTTGTCGCCGTATGACGATCTTGCGAAAAAGTACGCGAAGCGATACAGTCAGGACTGGCGCCTGATCACCGCGCAGATGTATCAGGAATCCAAGTTCGATCCCAATGCCGTCAGTTGGGTCGGCGCGAGGGGATTGATGCAGGTGATGCCCAGCACGGGGCTGCAGTTGGGTTTCGAAAACCTGGAGGACCCGGAGGAGGGCATTCATGCCGGCACGAAGTACATGCATCAGCTGATCCGGCGATTCGACCTGGAGATCCCGATCCAGTCGCGGATTCACTTTGCGCTGGCGTCCTATAACGTCGGCTACGGACATCTGCTGGATGCCCGCCGCCTGGCGCGCGAAAAGGGATGGGACGCCAACCGATGGTTCGGCCACGTGGACCAGGCGATGCGCCTGCTTTCGCAGCCGGCCTATTACGAGCGGGCGCGCTACGGATACTGCCGCGGCGGCCAGCCCGTACACTACGTGGAGAAGATACAGAGTCTGTACGACGCTTACGTGGAGGTGCTGGGCACCACGCAATGATTGCGAAGTCCAGACCACAGCCGACTTTGAAGCGGATTGCGTCGAAGTACGATCCTTGCTGACAGTAGAGAGGGAGATAGTGAACGAATATCACCACGCAAACCGGGACCGCTGGAACTTCGGGGCAGAAACGTGGGCTGCCATGCACGACCGCCGCGGCACGTGGCGAATTGCACACATGCAGCCCGAACAGGTCTTCCTGCCGCAAGAGATGGATCTGATTGGGGATGCGGAAGGAAAGGACGTCTGCGTGCTGGGCAGCGGCGACAACCTGGCAGTCTTCGCGTTCGCCGGTATGGGCGCAAGGGTCACGTCCGTCGACATTTCGGTGGAACAACTGGCGGTGGCGGAACGGCGCGCCCACGAACTGGGTCTGACCATCGAGTTCGTCGAGTCGGACGTTGCTGACCTTGGATGTCTGGAAGACGCCAGCTTCGACATCGTGTACACTGGGGGTCACGTGGCGGTGTGGGTCAGTGACCTGCGAGCCTATTACCGGGAGGCAATTCGGATCCTGCGCCGGAAGGGGTTGTTTCTGATCAACGAGTACCATCCGTTCCGACGTATCTGGAAGGGTCAGGCATCGTCGCTGGAAGTCGGTTTCAGCTATTTTGACAACGGCCCGCACGAATACTCTGCATCCAGGGATGTCCTCGATAAGGCGCCCGGTGAAGTGAAGCAGTTCGAATTTCACTGGACGGTTTCCGAGTACCTCAGGGCCGTCATCGAGCAGGGCGTCGATCTGATCAGATTCGAGGAAATCGGGGATGAGGCTGAGGGATGGGAAGGCGCGCCGCTTCAGGGTCTTCCCCAGAAGCTGTTGATCGCGGGCAGAAAATCCTGAACCGGGAGCATGTGTTGAATGACGACGTTCCATCTCATCCGGCACGGCGAACCGGACTGGCCCCTGGCCCCCGGCGGCAGTCTGAAGGGCGCGGAGGTCGGCTGGGCGGCACACATCGTCCCACTGACCCCGAATGGAATTCGCGAGATTGAGAACGCATCAGTATCTCTCGAAGCCGAAGATTATCAACTGGTTATTTCGTCTCCCATGACACGTGCGTTCCAGTCGGCCAACCTCATCAGCCGGATTCTCGATCTCGATCTTCGCGTCGAGTTCGATCTGCACGAATGGGTATGCGCGTGGCGACCTTCGCTTGAACTCGTCGATAAGACCGTAGTTGAGATGCTGTCGCTCGGAGGCGAATGGCCGTCCGGAGAGACGAGAGACTGGGAGCCACTATCGAGCGTCCGCGCGCGAGTCACTCGTGTTCTGGATCGATACAGAGACTTCGAGCGCATAGTTGTAGTTTGTCACGAAACCGTGATTTTCTCGCTCACTGAGAAATGGGTGGGACATGCTGAATCGGTAAAGCTGGAAAGATAGCCACTGCTTCTTACGCTTTATAGACCCACGCGTCTGTTTCACCCGGGTGACTTGTAGAGGGTGCGTCCAAGTTTGAAAATTTCCTCGAGAAATGGATCGAAGTCTCGCATGCGGGTCCGGATTTCTTCAGGTGTACGGACGACAATATCCATTGCGACGTATCTGGGGCGACAGATGCTGACAATCGCGGCGCTTCGCTCTGTCGGACGCAAATCCGATTCCATAATGACCAGCAGATCCAGATCGCTATCCTCCTTCGGCACACCATATGCATGAGAGCCAAAGAGGATGATTTGATCTGGATGAAAGTGATCGACGATTTTTCTGGCGATCTCGTCCAGGAGCGGTTCTGATATTTTCTGCACTCTCGCGTTCATACACTGAAGGCTTCCCGTACGGAGGTCCAAGGTGCATCAATCCAGTCAACAATCGACGTCACATTTAATGCAAGATACAGAATGCCAGGCCTGATCGCAAATCACACCTGAGAAATGCACGTTATCTGCGACATTCATAGAAATACGAAGGCTATGCCATCGGTGATTCGTTACCGATCGAATAGCCGGCTAAATGCTGGGAATAGGAGGAGAATGGACACGGGGGTCTTTCCCGTCTCGGAGCCGGAGCACGCTGTCTCCTGACTACTAAGTCCGGGGTACGTTGCCGTCGTAGGGCCGTTCTCCGCGCACCAGCATACGGTGAGGATTCTCCATGTCGGCGATTTCGTCCACGCTGTGGTAGCCCATGGTCATACTCATCCTTGTGCCGTCCGTGTGATTCTGCCCGACGCCGTGCATGATCATGCTGTCGATGACGAGCATTCCGCCTTCGGGCATTGGCGCGGGCAGGGCCTGGTCCAGGAGATCCAGGGTCCAGGATTCGTCGTACAGACGGCCGCCGACGCCCGGGAACTGGTGGGAGCCGGGCACGACCAGCGTGCATCCGTTTTCCACGGTTGTTTCCTCCAGATAGAAGATCACCGTGACGATCGTCCTGGACCACTGCCTGACGTCGCGGTGCATTCTCTCGGGTCGGTCCTCAGAGGCCAGCCGGAGCGTGGCGTGGTTGTGCCGGTTTCTGATGAATTCGATGTTGGGGCCCAGAAGTGATTCCAGGGGATCCAGGACGATCGGACAGGTGGCGGTTTCGAGGAAAACAGGGTCTCTGTCCGCGATGCCCGAAAGGCGTATGATCCGTCCTTCGGGGTCCCGCACGGCCGGTTCCACCTCCTCGCGAATATTCCTCCAGATCGCCTTTCTGAGCTTTGCCGACTGCTCCTCAGGAAGCCGGTCTTTCAATTTGAGGAATCCGTTGTGGCGAAACAGGTGGACCTGCTCCGATGTGAGTTTCATAAGAAACGGCCCGATCGGGATATTTTAACGGAAGCCATCAGCCATCAGCTATCAGCGGTCAGCCGTCAGCCAAAAGCGAAAGGCAAGATCAAGATCCACCGCTCCGCACCGCCCAGACCTCTCTCCCCGGCCCCAAAAAACCGGTGAGAAGTAAGACGGAAGAGGGGAGATATTGCCTGCCTCGTGAGGTTTCTTCTCCTGCCGGAGGCAAGTAGGAAAAACCTACCGGGCAAGGATTTCTTCTCCCTTCTACCTTCTCCCGTCTCCCCGCCTTTCTTCCTTTTTCCTTCTTCCTTCTACGCTCCATCAACCGTCACCGCAACGCGGTGCATCGTGTTATTGAGATAGCCCCGCGGGTTCCAGGCGATCGCGTGCGGCTGGCTTGCGCCGTGCGAGTCGGTGGCTTTGGCCCAGACCTCGTAATATCCCGCCTGAGGAAACGTGACTCTGGCCTGCCAGTTTTGCCAGGCGAACGCGTTCACCGGCTCGTCCAGCTTCGCCTTCATCCACGAAGTGCCGAAGTCGATCGAAAGGTGCACGGAGTCCACCCGCCGATCGCCGGCCCACGCGTGTCCGCGGACGGTCAGCGACCTGCCGTCCGTTCTATGCCCGTCGACCGGACTCGTGATCAGAGACTTTACCGGCATGCTGTGTATGATGTCGAAGTCCTTCTCATCCACTTTCTCGCCGCGTGCAATCGGACGATTGGGTACCCGGTAGGACGTGCCGGTCATTTTCGGGCCGTCGTGGACCCGGTCCCGCAGCCGGATGCGGGTCAGCCACTTCTGCGAGCAGGACCCGGGCCACCCCGGCACGATCATGCGCAGCGGGGCGCCGTTCATCGGATGGATGGGTTTTCCGTTCTGCTCGAAGGCGATCAGATTGTGTTCGTCCATGGCCTTCACGATCGGCACGCCCCGGGACAGGGGCAACTTGCCTGCCTCCCCGGAGAGGTGGGTGTCGGCGCCTTCGTGCGCGGTGTAGACGACGTTCGCCTTGACGCCAGCGGCCTTGAGGACGTCGGCGAGCCGTACGCCCGTCCATTCCGAGCAGCCAACGGCGCCGTAGGTCCACGGGTCTCCCTTCGCGGGCGGATCGAAAAATGCGCGGCCGTTGCCGCCGCACTCCAGCACCAGCGCGCGCGTGACAACGTCGAACTTCCTTTTGAGGTCGTCGATGCCCATCATCGTCGGTCTGTCCACCAGGCCGTCGATGGCCAGCATCCATCCGGCCGCATCCGTGTTTACCGGGGGAACGCCGTTATTCCGGATAAAATGCCTTGCCGTCGGCGTAATGGCGTCATCCAGCAGGTGGGCGGGAGTTTCCGCATTCAGAGGGCGTTCGTTGATCACGACGAGACCGTCTTTACCGCGAATGACCCTTTCACCCGCGAGCACGGAAGGGATGAAGTGCGCGGGAATATTGCGATGGAACGGAATGATGGATCCGACCATCGCCCCCATCGCCGCCAAACCCGCGTTTTTCAGGAATCCCCGCCTGTCGGAACAGGTCTCGCGGCCGAAGAGGAGCCTGTCGGCCTTGTCCGGGTCACGTTCGTAGAGTTCAAACAACCCCGGATAATCGCCTTTTTTTCCCATGGTTTACTCCAGTTCCGCAAGTCTTGATTCAGTTGCCGAAAAACCGTTTGGCGTTCAGCGTCAATATCCAGTGACGGGCGCCCGCGAAGGCATTATGACTGGGGAAGTCCGGGTCCAGGCTCTGCATGGGATGTATCGAATATTCACCGCGGACTTCCGCGTCGCCTGTCATCGAATACGTGAGCTTCAATCCCAGCAACGTATTGTCGCCCAAAGAATAATCAACTCCGGCGTGAACGCTCCATACCGGAACGACGTCGGAGAGGTCGCCTTCCTGCCGGCTGTTGTAGAACGAAAGCGGCGGATCGTAAACGGGGCGGCTGTCCGATGTTTCCTGGTGGTCGTTCGAAAAGTGCGCCCCGGCCATCACGAACTGCGCCGCTCCCAATCCGATGCCTATGTAGGGTGAGATGCCGACGCGCGCACCGTGTAGATCGTAGTAAGCGTTGAGCGAAAACGAACGCACCACGAGATCGTCGATCCACGCCCGGGTGTTGGACGCAATCGTCCCGCCCCGGCGGTCCTCCATCCGTACACCGTCGAAATCGGTGACGCTACGGAAGACCTGGTTGACGCCGTTCTTCTTCTGTGCGACCGACAGTTCCAGCCGTTTTCGATCGTACACGCGTCCTATAGCGATCTCGAGCGCGTTGCCGCGGTCAGGTTCGACGTTGTATTCCCAGCGGTAGCCGGAGACACGGGGTATGGGATCCAGGTCGAAACAGGCGTCCGTAGGATAGCAGAACGTGTCCCTGTTCCAGCCATTCTGATCGATGTCACCAGCTTGACCCACACCAATTGTCGCGCCGACGTACCAGCCCGAGCGAGGCCGGCTGGCATCCTCAGACTGCGCCCATACCCGCGAGCTGTGAAAAAGCGAATCGAGTCCGAAAATAGTAAAAAAAATGACCAGCACGAAACGCATGGAAAACTCCTGTCGAACCGCGGCGCGATGGAAAGGATCGACCCTCCGGGCCGATCGGTGCGAATCTGGAGGGTGTCGGAAATATCGAAAAGCGCAGACTGAGCGCCGGTTACAGCGGCATGCCGGCGCCGACCCTGCCTTGCGTTACGGGTCGGTCACGGATTTTCCACGGTTCCAGCCGGCTTTATTTCTCTTCATCTCATCATTCAGCGGAACGGTACGGGAGGTCGACTGAGTACGCGCGTCGTACAGCCAACGTCCACGGTTGTCGCGCCGAACCGGCAGGCGCCGGTCCACGGCAGGCGGCTGCGCCACGGCGCGGGGGCGGTCGCCGTACCAGTAGGCCACGCTGCTAATCTCGTTGCACAGATGGTTTCCGTGGCCGTGCTCGATGGTCACCCTGATTTCCCGCTCGAAGCGGACCGGATTCTCCAGGTGGTGGACGTAGCTGGTCTGGTAGCCGTCGGTATCGCCTTCGTAGATTGAGGAGCCATTCCGCAGGAAGGCGTTGGGTTGCATACCCCATGCCTGGTTCAGATAGTCCTCGCTGCCGGTGCCATGCAGGTTGGGCGGCCACCTGTACCCGTCCACCCAGATCATGTCGTCGCCCTCGCCCCACCAGGTGCCCTGGAAATTGGTGACGCTGAGATTGCAGCCGATGTAGTGTCCGCGCCCCTCGGCGTCCAGGATCACGTAGTTGTTTTCCCATGCCTCCCGTCCCGTATTGACGATATCCGCTTCCGGCGAGTTCACCCGGATTTCGTGTCCCCATCCGCCGAAGGGGTTTTCGCGACGGAATTCAGCGTGGAAATACCCTGTGTCGGCCGGCACGCCATCGGGACAGGTCTCCCAGTCCACGTAGAAGTACTGCCGGTGAGGCTCGTCGCTTTCGTTGACCAGTTCGAACCGTGCCCTCTTGCGAAAGGGCATGGGAACGTACGCGTTGAGCGCGCAGCCGGTTTCGAACTGGTTGTTGCTATTGGTCGACGCGGTGAAGAGCAATGACTGGTAGGAGTTGACGATGCCGTGGCCCAGCCCGAAGAAGTCGCCTAGGGGACACAGTACGCTTGGTTCCTTCGCATCGTCGTAGGTGATTTTCAGCAGGCACTCACGGTAGTGGTTGCCCTGGGTAAACCAGAGATGGGTGATGCATGCGGGGCCTTCGACGTCGGCGAGGATCCGGGTCTCACCTGGCTCGAAGATCCAGGCGTCGCTGTTTCGCCCGGACGTATCCCAGGAGGAGTGCCGGCCGGTGCGTTTCGACTGGAGTCGGGCAAGTCCACCCCGTATATCGTACATATCAAGCTCCTGAGTCAGGATAGTCCAAAAAACATGAACTTACATGGATGGACAGGATGTGGCGGTATTCCTGATGTCCGACTGTTCGCTTCTCTACAGCAAACCCTTCCTTCGCTTGGACTCGATCACCTCGTCCACGAATCCCGGCCCGCAGAAGGGCTCCAGCCCGCCGCCCGGGAAGCGAGTCGCCCACTCGTACAGCTCGCGTTTTCGTTCTTCATCGAATTCCGCTACCGGCGGTTCGGCGCGGACCGCGTCCAGTTGCTCTATAACAGCGTGGGCAATCCTGGCGTAAAGTCGGTCAGAACAATCTGTCACGTTGGAAGCGCCGACCCGCGCTTCCTGGTACCAGGACATCGCATTGAACCCGAGCACGCGGACCCGAGGGTAGAAGGAGCACATCAGGTTCCAGGCGTCGCCATCCTTGTCCTGGTCCCCGGCGGAACGGAAGTCGGAGCGCAGAATCACCGACGGGATGTCCAGGAACTTGGCTACCATGAACTCCACCACCGTACCGGAATCCAGGTCCGTCCCGTCGAAGTTGAACAGGCCCAGGTCGCACGCTATCACCTGCTTCAGGTCCTGATTCCGGATGTCGACAGCCCGACCGGTGGCTTGTTCCAGGTGCTGCGGTACGACGCAGTTGTACCGGCAGTCCGAATGGCGATCGATGGCCTCAGCCAGAATGGCGTTGCCGATGAGATGCTTGTGGTCGAAGAGTTCACCCGCGAAATAGACGCTGAATGGGTTCACGCCGCGGTTCCTTTCCGTAGCGGCCATCCTGCCAATTGCGCGTGTTCAGAGTCCGTACCGCAGCGAAACCCGAAGCCCGTGGCTGGAGAGATTCGCACTCGTCTCCGCCAGACCGAGTTCCAGCGGTTGGCGGCTCCCGTCGCGCCAGACGATTCGCCCCTTGGCGCGCCCGGTCTCCACGGCGCCGGCATCCAGGTACCGCCAACCCACGTCGACGTATACCCTTCCCCAAACCCGCGCCGCGGCGCCCGCGGCCAACATGAACGCAAATCCTGTCCCGCTGGCGCCTGGCACGATCGTGGTCGTCCTGGGGAACTCCATTTGGGTTTCGCCGATTGTATTCCGCGACAGTCCGACGCCGCACCCGAGGAAAGGGCTGAACGGTCCCCTTCCGGGGAGGTCTGCATAAATGCTGGCAAGAGCGGAAAGGGAGGATATGTCGGCCGAGACGTCCTGACGTCCGGAGGTCTGCACAAAGTTGGCGCGGCCGTTGAAGGAGAACGTGGGGCGGTACTGAACGGTGGCTTCGACGCGGATGCGCGTTGTCGCAACGTAGCCCGCGCCCACTTCGAAACCGGGCGCCCTGGCGAATTCGCCCGAGGCGCTCAGGTTGTCGCCGTCCGCGCCGGTTCCGCAACCATAGAGCGCCGCCGGAGTCTCGCTCGAACAATTCCTGTCCTGAAACCGCGACGTTGCCCGCAGATCCAGGGTGGCGGCGCCCAGAACATAGAAATCCCCCCGCGCAAGGGACGCCGCGCGGTTCCTGGAGGGCGCGAATTCCGCATCGGGGCCCCCCTCTTGTGCAGATGTCAGGCTCGAAACCGTCGCGACGAAGGCCAGGGCGGTTCCGAACAGCTGAAGAGGCAATCCGATCATAGAGTCGTTTCCCATCTTGCTTGAGAGCCACATGAAAGCGTAAGATTCTCAACCGGTCAATCTGTCAGGATTAAATTCGAATCGTCAAGAGTCCGATGCCAGCGTGCGGCGAATTGCCACGGAACAGCACCGTCGCCGCCCAAGCCCGCTTGATCCGGTAAAGCAAGCTGGTAGTTTGCTCCACGTTCTCGGGGCCATTGCCAGACTACTCCTGGCACGGTTCAGCCATTCCCGGGGATCATCGGGCGGGTACCGTTCAGGAGGACTCATACACAACCCTTCCTTCACGCAGCGCGGGCTTGATGACCAGAGCATGGCTGTCCTTATACCGCTCTACGTCGTCGGGGGTGACCACAACCACATCGACCGCCACACCGGCGCCGTGCATATTCTCGTAGATCCTCCCCGCCAGGCTTCCCCGATGTGCTCCCTCCTTGATGATTAACAGATCGACGTCGCTGTGGCGGTTCATGTCGCTCCGCGCGACGGATCCGAAGAGGATGACCTTCTCCGGCTCGGCCACCTCCACAATGCGCCTGATGATGTCGTCTAGCGGGCTTTGGTCAATTCATGTATTGTTCATGAGTATCCCAATGTCTTCAAAGATGACGATGTGCAAAGAGCAGGCAAGCCTGGATGTTTTCTCGTGGGCATCCGCGATCTGGCGGTCTTGCGTGGTCTCGTTTTCCACTCGGCTCTGAGCGACGGCTCTCCCATTTGCGACTGGCGGACGATCAAGCTGACCATGGGTTGATTACCTCGATGCCGCAGCCCTCGAAATGACCGGCATTTCGGGTGGCAATGGCCGCCCCTCGGCAACGCGCAATGGCGGCCATCTGACAGTCGGCATGGCTGATGGGGAGACCGGCGGCCCGGCGCTCGGCGCCGATTTGCGCATAGAGCCGTGCTGCCTGGCTGTCGAAGGGCAGGATGCGCCGGGCAAAATCTCCCTGGAGCATATGCTCGACTGCAGCTGCGACCCGCTCGCGGCGGCGGCCTGCTGGCATAATGGCAACGCCGTAGCGCAGTTCGGCCTCGGTGATCACCGAGAGAAAAACATTCGCAGCGGGCTGGTCGGTAAGCCACGCCGCCACTCCAGGATCGGGCTCAGGACGCATCAATTCCGAAACGACGTTGGTGTCGAGAAGGATCATTCCAACAACTCAGCCGAGTCGGGGTGGTTCGCGCATGGGGTCGCGCGGCGGTATTTCCAGTTCCACTCCGCCCAGGGGTGCGAACCGAGCCCGTATGGCGCGGTACAGATTGGCGGGAGGTCCGTGCTCGTTTAGCGCCGTGCGCAGAATCACCCGCGCTTCCTCTTCCATGGAGTGGCCGTGCTCTGCCGCCTGGATGCGCAGGCGCTGCTTCACGTCATCACCTATGTTGCGAATCGTCAAGCTAGCCATTTTTCCACCTCCACCCCATAATGTACGCAATGATATCATTATAGTCAATGAAATCAAATTTCCGTGGTCACTTTTTTTCCCCGGTTTTCCAACGGACTGGTTATCGTATTGGCGTCCAGCCTATGGTGCCGCAGCTTCAGGATCGGCTGGTCCAGCGTCATTCTGCGTTTCCTCTCGGTTTCACTGCAACGGCACATCGCCAACCCGTCGTCACCCGAATATATGACGATGGAATCCGGCGGTCAATCGGATTTGACCGAATGCGGCGGTTCAGAGCACATGGAACGGCACGGCAAGGCTTGGATTTCGCCTTGGGATACACTATACTGGAAAATACACTTTCGACATTGATACGAAAGTAAACAGACCCCTGTCCGGCGAGAAAAAAACGACTGGCACATGCAACCGCGGGATCTCAGCATCCGTGATTCGGCTGTCGCGAACACGTGATCCGGATATTCTCCAGTGGCGGACGTAACTTTGGATGTTTCCACGTTAGAAATAGCCATCATAGCGATCGTCGTAATGGGTGCTGTGGTCCTGATTGTGTACCTGATAAAGCACCAGATGCACCGCTGCCGCTGGTGTGTGCGATCGACGACGCCGGTCGGACTGATGCCGCGAGGTGATGCGGAAGAGGTGCGGCGCCTTATCCGGGACGAGGGAATGCCCGGGGAGCCGGAGCAGCACGAGGTGTGTCCGCATTGCAGGCGCATTTACGACTGGCGCTGGTTCAGCGACGATCGGCCCTTCCGCAGGGAATGGGAGTTGCTCGACCGCCCCTGCGCCTGTGGCTGCGATCTGTCACGGCCTGCTCTGATTGTCGACACCAACAAGCTGAAGACAGCATTACAAGGAATTCGCCCGGAAGTCCTGGAGTTTATGGAACGGACGTACGGGAGAGAAGGGCTGCACGAGCGGCTGTACTCGTCGGTGTCCGACGAACATATCCTGTTCGTGTGCAGAAACTGTTTTCGGATCTATATGTGGTTGCCCGTGAAGGGTTTTCAGGTATTCCAGGTCGTGTCGGGCGGTATGGACAAATACGACCGGGCCAACTGAAATCGGCGAGCGAATCTTGTCCACGGATCTCCCGGGAAGTGCGTTGGCACACGGCTCGATGCAAACCGAGGGTAGACTGCGATGTTAATCCTGGGTCTGATTTTCGCGGCGGTTGTAATCGTCGGACCCTTCGTGCTGTTGGTGATTCTCCGGAGGAGCGCCCACCAGTGCGCCTTTTGTCATAAGCGAACGGTAAAGCTCGGGAACTTACCGGACGCGGAGCGCGGGCGGATCGGCGATCTGATCCACGAAGAGGGTATGGATCCCGCGTTGTCGTATGAACTGTGCGAGGCCTGCCGGCGAATCTATGACGAGTGGTGGTTTCAGTCGGACTGGGATATGTCCGATCGGTGGTGCGCGTGCGGGTTCGAACTGTCGTTTCCATGGGATGTCGATCCAAGGAAACTCAGGAAGGCGGTGGCCGACCTGCCGCCGGCGGTATTCGCACGGCTTTCAAAGCAATATACGCACGATGACATTGCGCAGCTCCGTCGCGGCTATGACGATCTTGATTACCGTTTCGGGAAGAGTCCGGAACCGCACGCGCTGAAGGTCTGCGGCATCTGCCACAGAACATATATGTGGGTTGAGATTGCGGGTTATCAGGTCTTCCAGTGTGTGTCGTCCGGACGTGACAAATATGAAGCAGTCGCAGACCGCCGCCAGATGGAAACCTGAAAATATGCGCAAATGCCGCGCCGCACGCTCGCAGCTGCCGCGGATTCAGGTCCATAGGGTCTTTATCCTGCTCATCCTGTCCATCCATGTAAGTTTGTGTTTGTGAATTACTGAGGTTAGAGAGAACGCGATGCGTTTTGTGGCGGACGTACATCTGCACTCCCGGTTTTCCAGGGCGACAAGCCGTCAGTTGAACCCCGATAACCTCTACAAATGGTCCGCGCTCAAGGGCGTAAACGTGGTGGGGACGGGCGACTTCACCCATCCCGAGTGGATCGAGGAATTGAAGGACCGCCTGGAGCCCGCGGAGGAGGGGCTGTTTCGTCTGAAGCCGGCGCTACGGGCCGCCGTAGATGAGGAGCTGCCGGAACGATGCCGGGGAACGGTGCGCTTCGTGCTGTCCACCGAAATCAGTTTGATCTATAAGAAGAACGATAAGACGCGCAAGGTGCACCACGTCGTTCTGATGCCGGGTTTCGAAGCGGTGGAGCGGTTGAACGCCCGTTTAGGGGACATCGGAAATCTGAAATCGGACGGGCGGCCCATTCTGGGGCTGGACAGCAGGGACCTCGTGGAGATTTGCCTCGAAGCCGCCGATGACGTGCTGTTCATCCCTGCGCATATATGGACGCCGCATTTCGCCGTGCTGGGTGCGAGTTCCGGGTTCGATACGCTCGAAGAGTGTTTCGAAGACATGCTGCCCTCGATTTTCGCCGTCGAGACGGGTCTCTCGTCCGATCCGCCGATGAACTGGCGCCTGTCCATGCTGGACAGGTATGCGATCGTTTCCAATTCGGATGCGCATTCCCCGTCGAAACTGGCGCGGGAGGCCACCTGTTTCGATACCGAACTGTCGTACAGGGGCATATACGAGGCGCTGAAGTCGAGAGCCCCAGAACGGTTTCTTGGGACGCTGGAATTCTATCCCGAAGAAGGGAAGTATCACCTCGATGGACATCGGAAATGCGGAATCTGCTGGGAACCGGGCCGGACGATTGCCGCGGACTGCCTTTGCCCGGAATGCGGAAAGCGGTTGACGGTCGGCGTTCTGCACCGCGTCGAGCAGTTGGCCGACAGGGAGGAGGGGGGCAGGCCGGCCGTGGCCCCGCCGTATGAGAATCTGATTCCGTTGCCGGAAGTCATCGGTTCTGTCCTCGGGGTGGGGCCAACCAGCAAGCGGGTCCAGGCGGTTTACGAAAAGATGCTGGCGGAATTGGGCCCCGAACTGGCCATCTTGAGGGACGTGTCCCCCGAGGCGATTGCCGGATGCGGCGAGGCGCTCGTGGCGGAGGGCGTGCGTCGAATGCGCACCGGAGAGGTTGAGATCGCGGCGGGGTACGACGGCGTATACGGAAGGATCCAGGTGTTCTCCGCGGAGGACCGCGCCCGTTTGAGCCGGCAGCCCGCGCTGTTCGACTTGCCGGAAATACCGGAAACGGCGCCGCAGCCGTCAACGTTCGAGGCGGCGTCAGCGCGCGAGGGAACATCCGGCGGAAGCGGAGAAGCGCCGGCGGTCGCGGACGTCGCGGGCGACGGCGGATTGGACGACGTGCAAAGGGAGGCCGTTGAATGGGATAGCGGGCCTGCCATAGTGGTGGCCGGTCCGGGCACGGGAAAGACGCGGGTGTTGACCCACCGGTTGGCGCGGCTGATCGGGGAGGCAGAGGTCCCGCCGGAGAATATCTTGGCGGTCACGTTTACGAATAAGGCCGCGGCGGAAATGAGGGAACGCGTTCACGCACTGTTATCAGACGCAGGGACACTGGACGGGCTGACCCTGGGCACGTTTCACGCCGTGGCGCTGAATCTGATGAAGACCTGCACTTCCGGGGAGATGCCTCAGGTCATCGACGAGGTGGAAGCGACACAACTGCTGGCCGAGGTCATCGCGGATACTGAAGTCAGCATGTCCGTGCGGGACGTACGGTCGGCGGTCTCATTTGCGAAGACAAACCTCGATGCGGAGGTGCCGGAGGCATTGCGCGGCGTCCGGGAAGCGTACCAGGACCGGCTGCGTCAACTGGGGGTGTGGGACTACGACGACATTCTCCTGGAATTCCTGTCGACGCTGCGAAAAGCCGACGCGGCGTCCGAGCGAGTCCGGAACCGGTTTGCGCACGTACTCGTGGACGAGTTTCAGGACGTGAATGCGGTGCAGTACCAACTGGTGACCGCGCTTTCCCGCGACGGTACCGGCCTGTTCGTGATCGGCGATCCGGACCAGGCCATCTATGGATTTCGCGGGGCGAGTCCGGCGTATTTTCACAAGCTCAGGGAAGATCTGCCGAATGCGAAGACGTTCGTGCTGGAGCGGACGTATCGCTCCACGCGCCAGGTCGCCGGAGCGGCCGTCTCCGTGATCGGGGCGGGTCGTCAGTTGAACGCCGTCCGGGGGGCGGGTGTAGCGCCTCGGCTGCTTTCCGTGTCGGGTGAGACGGCGGAGGGTATCGCGGTGGTCCGTGAGATCAGCCGGATGATGGGCGGCGCGGATATGCTTCAGGCGGGCGAGGTCGGCGGTCGACAGTCGGTGGGAGGGGGAGGCGACCGGAGCCTGTCGGATTTTGCCGTCTTGTTCAGGACCGGACGGCAGGCGGAGGCGATTGAGCGTTGTTTTATCGAAGAGGGATTGCCGTACCGGGTGGTCGGCCAGAAGGGCTTTCTTTCAGCAGGGAACGTGCGGCACGCGATCTCCTTTTTCAATTACGCGTTCCGGTCGGCGGGGCATCTTCGACTGCTGCGCGCGCTGGCGGTTCCAATCTTCTATCCCGGAAACACAGCGCTGAATCGGCTCCGGCGCGCGGGTGGCGACCTGTCGGCGGGCAAATTTCCGCAGCAGATTCGCGATAAAGTCTCGGCACTGGAGGATGCCTCCGGGGCATTCAGAAAAATGGCGGAAACGGAATCCGTCGAGTCGCTGGTGAGGACGTGGCAGGACGTCGCCGGGGTGGAAGAGGATGAGGATCTCGCACGCCTTGCCCGGATGGCAGTCAATTTCGATACCGTCCGTACGTTCCTCGATACGCTGGTACTGGGCGCCGATGCCGATTACGTGCGCATCGGTGGTGTCGCGCGGCCGCGTGCGGAAGCGGTAACGCTGTCAACCCTGCACGCGTCCAAGGGGCTGGAGTTTCCCGTTGTGTTCATCTGCGGCGTGGAGGAGGGCCTGATTCCGCACGCAAACGGGGACGTGCAGGAAGAGCAGCGGCTGTTGTTCGTGGGATTGACGCGGGCAATGGATGAGGCCGTCATGCTTTGTGCGAGGAGCAGGACGCGTTTCGGGGAGCGGACCCGTCCGGAGCCGTCCCGATTTTTGGAGAATATTCCCGCGGAACTTCTGGAACGCGAGCGCCTGTCCCCGGAACGGCGGGTCCGGACGGCCGATCAACTCTCTCTGTTCTGATCGCGGTAAGCCTTAAATCCGCAAAAACAGCGACGCGGCGACGCGATAAAGCCTTCCGAAACGGGGCGTTATAGACGTACAGAAGGATGTTTTTACCGTTCACGTCCAGTGGCCTGGTGTATCCTGGTAATCCGCCGTCTAATCGCCTTTATTTACAAGCACATAATCGAATTAACGTCCCCGAAGACTTACGAATCAAGGTTAGTATCGGTTCAGTGGACATTGGCCTCGACGTTCAATAACTGCCTGAACCTGGCGTATGCGTCTTCCCATGCGTCGCCACCGCCCGGTTCGAACGTCACGAGTTCCGTGGAATTGCGAACGACTTCGCGGATTCCCGCCAGTGAGTCGATTTCGCCTCGGGCATAGACCTGCATGAGGATATTTCCCAGGGCGGTGGCCTCCGCCGGCCCGGCGACAACCGGCCTTCCGGTGGCGTTGGCAGTGAACTGATTCAACAGGGTGTTGCGAATGCCTCCGCCCACGACGTGGATGGTGTGCAGCCTTTTGTCCAGGACCGACTCGAGGTCCTCCAGGACGCACCGGCACTTGAGGGCGAGGCTCTCGAGGGCGCACCGGACGACGGCGCCTTCGGTGGCGGGTTCCGGCTGTTCCGTGCGCCTGCAGTACGTGCGGATGCAGGCCGGCATATCCCCGGGCTCGAGGAAGTCCGCGTGATCGGGATCGATGAACGAGGTCAATGCGGGCGCCGCTTCGGCCATTTGGACGAGTTCGGCAAACGAATATGCGCGACCCTGGTTTTCCCAGATGCGTCTGCATTCCTGTACGATCCAGAGACCGGTGATGTTCTTGAGGAAACGGTAAGTGCCGCAAACTCCGCCCTCGTTCGTAAAGTTGTGGCTAAGGGCCGCCCGCGTAACGGACGGCGCCGGCAGTTCCGCGCCGAGCAGCGCCCACGTGCCGGAGCTGATATAGGCCGCGTCTGCGTCGGAAAACGGGACGGCCGCCACAGCCGATCCGGTGTCGTGACAGGCCGGCGCAATGACGTCGCCTGACCGGATGCCGGCATCCGCTGCGACCTCCCGACGAAGCGGACCCAGCGGCGTTCCCGGCGGGACGATTTCGGGAAGCATGTCGCCCGGGATCCCGAGCCGTTCCAGCAGGTCGGTTGCCCACCCGCCCGTCCTCGGATTGTAGAACTGGGTGGTGGTGGCGTTAGAAAACTCGCACACTTTGCGGCCGGTGAGCCAGAAGTTGAAGAGGTCCGGCATCATCAGAAATGTACCGGCGATGCGCAGGTGCTGCGGGTTCTTTTCCGCCAGGGAAAAGAGCTGATAGAGTGTGTTGATCTCCAGAAACTGCAGGCCGGTCAGTTCGAAAATTTCCTCTCGGGATACCCGGCTGAATGCCCTCGTCATCATGCCCAGGACGCGCGCGTCGCGGTAACAGTGAGGATTGCCCAGGAGTTCATCGGTGGCGTCAAGGAGTGCAAAGTCCACGCCCCAGGTATCAATTCCGATTCCCGCCAGTTCGGGTCCGGAGTTCCGGGCGCACTTTCGGAGTCCCGCGAGCATCTCGTCGTAGAGCCTCAGCGCGTCCCAGTACAGACCCCCCGCCACGGATATGGGCCCGTTGGGGAAGCGATGGATTTCTTCGAGTTCGACGGCGCTTCCGTCGAAACGGCCGATAACGGCCCGGCCGCTGGATGCGCCGAGGTCGTAGGCGAGATAGGTCTGCGGCATGGCGACTCCTTCCGGTCCACCGGCTTCGTGTTGTGCGGGGACTCACGGTTTGCGATATTATGCGATGCGGCGCGGGGTGTCAAGTATTTCGTCTCCGCGGGGACACGCGCCGCCGGACATTCCACAAGAGTCGTGAGCGAAGTACTGTTGTTCAGATAGTGAGAGGTCGTGAATGCCGGAAAAGCCGACCGTGGCGCACTGCGCAAATCCGTTTCTGACCCTGACCATGGTCTGGTGTTACGACCAGATACGGGGCTTGAGTCGATATCGGCCGGTTGTGTTGACGCAGGCGCGGCAGAATGAGCGCATATTTCCGGTTGAGACCCTCTATTCCAGCGAAGACCTGCCCCCGCTGCGCCGGTCCGTCAACCGGGTGATCCGGAAGATCCGGGGAACGTACGCCGGTTACGTGGGAATTCTTCAAGAGGAACTCGCCGCGGTCATCCACGCCCATTTCGGACAGGAGGGATATTTCTGTCTGGCGGCGCGCCGCGGTGCCGGGGTCCCGATGGTCACCACCTTCTACGGGATGGATGCTTCCGCACTTCCCCGGAAGCGGCTGTGGCGACGCAGGTTTCAGCGGCTGTTCAGTGAGGGGGAGTTCTTTCTGGTCGAAGGTCCGCGAATGGGCGAGTCGCTCGTCTCCATCGGCTGTCCTTACGAGAAAGTGCAGGTTCACCGGCTGGGCGTCGATCTCGAAAGGATTCGCAAGGCGCCGCCCGAGGGCCGGCAGGAAGCCGTGGTATTGATGTATGCCAATTTTCGTGAGAAAAAAGGACACGTGTACGGTCTGAGGGCCTGCCGCAGGATTCTGGGGTCTTATCCGGGCATGAAGGTGCGCATTATCGGCGATGGAGAACTGCGTGCGGAAGTGGAAAGAGAGATTCAGCGGCTCGGCCTTGAAGAACGCGTGGAACTGCTGGGCGTGTTGCCTCACGAGAAGTGCCTGGAGGAACTCGGCAGGGCTTCAGTGTTGTTGTATCCGAGCGTGACCGCCGCTGACGGGGATACCGAAGGCGGCGCGCCAGTGGCGTTGATCGAGGCCATGGCTTCGGGGCTGGCGATTGTGTCCTCCCTGCACGCGGACATTCCCACAGTGGCGCCCGACTCTCAGTGCGCGCTATTGTTCCCGGAGCGGGACGTGGACGGGCTGGCCGAAGGCCTGGATGCACTGCTGCGGTCCAGCCGGTTACGGGAGGAAATGGGCACGGCGGGAAGGGCGCACGTTGAAGACGCCCACGATATGCGGAAACAGGCCGGGCGGCTGGAGACGGTGTATGACCGGGTGAGGTTCCAGACGAAGGCCGGTTAGAGACCCGTGCGCAACGAGGCAACGTGCCCATGGCTACCGGCATTGACATTTTAAGCGACCGGGTTTATTTTTCAGCAAGTTACGTCAATTGAAACCGCCGTACCCGTGGGGATCCACCGTGGAAGTGTCACAAGCGCAGATCGAGTCCTACCGGGAACAGGGCTTTCTGGTTGTCGATGGGCTGTTGGGCGATGGAGATGTTGAGACTATTCGTTCGGATGGGATAAAGCTCTGTCGCGGAGAATACAAGAGCGAGAACTTGCATCCCGTACCGAACTCGGAATCCGATACCGCGGCGCTTTCCCGGTATCTGTGCATTCACCAGCCGCACCACATCAGTCCGGTCATGCGGGAGTACCTCGCGCACCCCGCGGTCTCCCGGGCGCTCGCCCGTCTGGTGGCGCCGGATATCAAGTGCATGCAATCCATGCTGTTTATCAAACCGCCCAGGTTTCCCGGACAGGCCTGGCACCAGGACGAAGTTTACATTCCCACGCGGGACCGCAGCCTTACGGGCGCCTGGTACGCCCTGGACGACGCCACTGTGGAGAACGGGTGCATGTGGGTCCTTCCGGGCTCCCATCGGAACGGCTATCTGTATCCCCAGCGTTTGCACGGGCGGCCCGAGGAGTTCGATTCCGCCCAGGAGTCCTATGGCTTCGACGACTGTGAGGAGATTCCGGTGGCGTGTCGCGCCGGCGCCGTCGTCTTCTTTAACGGCTACCTGTTGCACCGGTCTCGCAAGAACCGGTCGGACCGCTTTCGGCGGGTGCTGGTGAACCACTATATGAATGCCTACTCGTTGTTGCCCTGGCATCGCCCGCCCGAAGACGGCAGGATGGCGCTTGCCGACTACCGCGGTATCATGATGGTGGCGGGAGACGACCCGTACGCGTGGAAGGGTACGGTGGAAGGCGGCGACGCGCACGTCCGCACGTTCGATCCCGCCGCGTTGCAGACGGGGTAGCGGCAGGTTGCCATTAACCGGTTGATTACACAGCACATATGGATACCTTGACAGCACAGATGGCCACGAACGAAGCGACCGTTGAACGGCCGGAGGCATGCCACGTGATGGCCAAGCCATCCGGCGCGGTCTGCAATATAGATTGCAAGTATTGCTTCTACCTGGAGAAGGAAAAGCTGTACCCCGATGCCGGCGGGAACTGGATGATGGACGATGAGACGCTGGAACTCTACGTCCGGCACTATATCGAAGCGCAGGACGTCCCGGAGGCGCACTTCGCGTGGCAGGGCGGAGAACCCACGCTGATGGGGGTCGACTTTTATCGCAAGGCCGTGGCCCTTCAATCCCGGTATGCCAACGGCAAGACCGTCACAAACGCATTTCAGACCAACGGTATTCTGCTCGATGACGAGTGGGGCGAATTCCTGGCGGAACACCGGTTTCTCGTGGGGCTGTCCGTGGACGGACCGCGAGAAATGCACGACCGGTATCGCGTTGACAAAGGGGGAAAGCCCACGTTCGACCGCGTGATGGAAGGCCTGGAAGTCCTGAAGAAACACCGGGTTGAATACAATACCCTTACGGTGCTGCAGGCCCACAACGCGGATTACCCGGTGGAAGTCTATCGCTTTCTCAAGTCCATCGGGAGCCGTTACATGCAGTTTATCCCGATAGTCGAGCGGATCGCGGACGCGCCGGGTGAGGATCTGCTGCAGCTTGTCGCGCCGGAGTTCGAAGGGCGGGCCCGGGTCTCGAAGTGGTCGGTGGGTTCGGCCCAATACGGCCGGTTCCTCTGCAAGGTCTTCGACGAATGGGTCCGGAAGGACGTAGGCCGCTATTTCGTCCAGATGTTCGATATCGCGCTGGGAAGCTGGATGGGCCAGGACGCCAGCCTCTGCATATTCGCGGAAAAGTGCGGCAGGGCGCTGATCATTGAACACAACGGTGATTTGTATTCCTGCGACCATTTCGTCTATCCGACGTACAACCTTGGCAACGTCCGGGAAAAGAGCATCCGTGAGATGGTTGCCAGCCCCCTGCAGGAGAAATTCGGGTCCGACAAACGCGATACCCTGCCGGCGTATTGCAGGGCCTGCGACTACCGGTTCGCATGCAACGGCGGCTGCCCCAAGCAGAGGTTTATTCACGCGCCGGACGGGGAAGAGGGGCTGAACTATCTCTGCAGGGGGTACAAGATGTTCTTCGGCCACGTGGACCCCTACATGAAGATGATGTCGAAAGAGCTTGCCGCGGGGAGGCCGGCCGCGAACGTGATGGGATGGGTGCGCGCCCGGGAATCCGAAAGGGCGGGGTTCCGCGCCCGAAGCACGGGACGGAACGAACCGTGTCCGTGCGGCAGCGGCAGGAAGTTCAAGCGGTGCTGCGGGGCGGCGAGTCAGCCTGTTCGCGGCGGATAAATGGCGGTATATTTCAGGGACGGGACACCAAGAGTTTTTGGCTTGACTTTTGTCCTGTGCGGTGCGATCATCCGTACCCGCTTCACCGAAGCTGGTACGGGTTTTTTTGTGTAATTCCGGAGAACGAGCGATGTGTGGAATCGTGGGGTTCTGGAACCGGCAGGAGGATACCGGCGGACTCGGACGGACCATTCTGAAGATGCTGGGCGCCCTGGATTGCCGGGGTCCGGATTCGGCAGGCGTGGCGCTTTATGGTGAAGGTCAAAACGGACGAATGGTCCTGCGTGTGAGTCTCGGGGAACACGCGGATTACGAGGCAACAGCGCGGAGGGTCGTGGCGCGTGCGGAGGCATTCGGCGCCGTGGCCGGCTGGGCGCGCACGGAGGAGTACCTGAGGCTGGTTCTTGCCTATGGAGGCGACGCGAGCAAGCTGGAGCTGGCAATCGAGGACGCGGGCGAGGGTGTGGAGGTGGTGAGTATGGGACGCCGGCTGGAAATCGTAAAGCAGGTGGGGTCCCCCCTCAACCTGGACAGATCATACGGGGTTTCCGGCTTCGAAGGGACGCACGGCATCGGCCATACCCGTCTGTCCACCGAGTCGCGGATCGACTTGAGCCACTCCCAGCCGTTCTGGGCCCACGGTCATCCGGACCTTGCAATCGTTCACAACGGGCACATCACGAACTATCACAAGCTGCGGCGAATATACGAACAGGAAGGCGCCCGGTTCTACACCGAGAACGACTCCGAAATCATCGGAATGTATCTCCGCCGGCAGCTTGCGGATGGAAAGGACCTCGAGGCGGCGATGGCCGCCTCCCTGGTGGATCTGGACGGTTCTTTCAGCTATCTGGTGGCCACGCCACAAGCCGTGGGTTTCGTCCGGGATCCGTATTCCTTCAAACCGTTGCTATTTGCGGAAACGGACGACTTCGCCGCGGTGGCTACGGAAGAGATCGCCTTCCGTTCGGCCCTGGATGGAAACTACGATGTCGTAGAAGCCCGTGCGAGGGACATGCGACTATGGCGCAACTGACCTGCAACGGAAAATCCACGCGGGAAATCAACCGCGAGATCAGGGCGTTCTTCACCGCGGGGGAAGGCGAAGTGCAGGTACTGGACCCGGGCGCGCGCCACAATCTCGGGGTGGCGCTTCTGGATCCCGTACATCTCACGCTGCATGGCAGCGTGGGATACTATTGCGCCGGGATGATTGACGGGGCGACCGTCGAAGTAAAGGGCAGCGCGGGCTGGGGCCTGGCCGAGTCGATGATGAACGGGAAGGTGATTGTGCACGGCAACGCGGGCAACGGTACGGCGGCGTCCATTCGCGGCGGGACCGTGGTCGTGCGGGGTCACGCCGCGGCCCGGCTGGGCGTGGCGATGAAGGGCGGGTTGATCCTCGTGGGTGGAGACTGCGGTTATATGGCAGGTTTCATGGGACAGCGGGGCCGCATGATCATCTGCGGCGATACCGGCGACGCCTTTGCCGATTCCATGTATGAGACCGAGTGTTTCGTGGGCGGGGAGATCGCCGAACTCGGCAACGACGCGGTTGTGGAGACGCCGGACGAGAGCGAGTTCGCTTTTCTGAACGCCGCCATACAGGAACACCTGGGCAGACGCCGGGACGTCAGGTCATTCAAGAAGGTGGTGGCCGGACGCAAACTCTGGAATTTCGACAAGGACGAACGCGCGGTGTGGCGGGAGGCGTTGTAATGCACGGATGCGTGATCCGCCTTTCATTCCGGACGAAGGGGTACCGACGCACCTTGAATTCAACCCGACAGGGCATTTATGGACGCAGAATATAACGGGCGTCATCGTCCGCCGGAAGCAAGCGGCACGTTTACGCCCGCCGTCATCGAAGACATCCAGGTCAAGGCGGAGCTGGGGCGGTACCGGATACGCGGGTTCGGCACGCTTCGCGAACGGCGGTGGCCGACGTTCGACGACCTGACCTTCATTCCCTGTACGCTCACGCGCATTCCGCTGGAAGGATACAGGGAACGCTGCTCGGCTCAGACGGTTCTCGGCGATCGCTTTGCCGAAAAGCCAATCGTGCTGGATACGCCCATCATGATTACCGGCATGAGTTGGGGCGCCCTGTCCTACAACGCCAAGGTGGCGCTCGCACGGGGCGCCAATATGGTCGGATCCTCGAATACGACCGGCGACGGAGGGATGTTGAAGGCCGAGCGGGAAGAAAGCAAGGCGCTGGTCTACGAGGTCCTGCCTTCGCGGTACGGAATCAACGTGCATGACCTGCGGGTCGCCGACGGTATCGAACTCACTATCGGACAGGGGGCGAAGCCTGGCACGGGTGGACTGCTGCTGGGCGCCAAGGTGCTGGGCGACGTGGCGTCGCAGCGGGACCTGCCCATCGGCGTCGACCAGCGGAGTCCGGCGCGGCACCCGGATTTCCTGGGCCCGGACGATATGATCATCAAGATCGAAGAGTTGCGCGAGGCCACGGACTGGCAGGTTCCGATTTTCGTCAAGATGGGCGCCACGCGCGTATTCGACGACGTTCGCCTGGCCGCCAAGGCGGGTGCCGACGTGGTTGTGGTCGACGGCATGGAAGGCGGAACCGGGGCGTCCGCGGAAATCTGCCAGGAGCATACGGGGATTCCCACGCTGGCGGCGGTGAGTGAAGCGCGTGCGGCGCTTGAAGACATCGGCATGTATGGAAAGGTGCAGCTGATCATCGCGGGCGGCATCCGGAACGGCGTCGACGCCGCCAAGGCCATGGCGCTGGGCGCCGATGCTATTTATATCGGCACGGCGGCGTTGATGGCGTTGAATTGCAACCGACCCATTTTCATTGACGACTACCGGGCGCTTGGCGCGGAACCTTATCATTGCCATCACTGCCATACCGGTCGCTGTCCGGTGGGCATTACCACGCAGGACCCCGAACTGATGTCCCGCCTCGACGTGGATGAAGCGGCAGAGCGGGTGGCCAACCTGCTTCAGGCCATGACGTCCGAGATCCAGATTCTTGCGCGCGCATGCGGAAAGGCGGATGTGCACGATCTGGAGCCTGAAGACATGCGTGCGCTCACTTCCGAGGCATCCATGATCTGCAATCTTCCCCTCGTCGGAACAAACCGGGTCGTGGGGGGCGGGCCCGGATGGAGTTAATGCCCCCGTCGTCCGTGGCCTGGCCGGGTTTTTAGGGGACAATTCCGTGTCGTTCAAGCTGATTCGACAGGCGCTCAATGGTAACGGGCTGTTGCCCAGGATGTGGCGGTCCCATCCCGTCAGGGACCGTTACGACGTGGTAATTGTGGGCGGAGGCGCGCATGGTCTGGCGTGCGCCTACTATCTGGCGGCCGAACACGGCATTACGAATGTTGCCATTATCGAAAGAGGGTATATCGGTTCCGGCGGAAGCGGCCGGAACACCGCCATTATCCGCAGCAACTATCTGACACCGGAAGGGGTGCGCTTTTACGACGAAAGCGTGCGGCTGTACGAGCAGATGGCGACGGAGCTGGATTTCAACGTCATGTTCAGCCAGCGCGGGCACCTCACGCTGGCGCATACCGACGGGGCCGTGCGCACCATGCGCAGGCGGGCGGAGGTGAACAAGCTGCAGGGTGTAGTGTCGGAATTGATATGGCCCGCCGAAATCGAGAGACTCTGCCCGGGCATCGACGTCAGCGACCATCCCCGCTACCCGATTATGGCCGCGTTGTACCATCCCCCCGGAGGCATCGTCCGGCACGACGCCGTCGTGTGGGGCTATGCGCACCAGGCCGACCGGCGCGGCGTGCACATTCACCAGCAGACCGCGGTGACCGGGATCGACGTGCGCGGCCAGAGCGTCGCGGGCGTGGAGACGACCGGGGGTTACATCAAAACCGGCACGGTGTTGAACGCGACGGCCGGGTGGGGGTCGACCATCGCCGATATGGCGGGCGTACGCCTGCCCCTGACCACCTTTCCCCTGCAGGCGTGCGTCACCGAACCTCTGAAGCCGTTTCTCGACGTCGTCATCGTGTCGGGCAGTCTGCACGTGTACGTGAGCCAGTCGGACCGCGGCGAACTCGTGATGGGCGCAAGCGTGGACCCCTATACGTCCTATTCGATGGATTCATCGCTGGCGTTTATGGAAAGCATCGCCGGACACATGCTCGAGTTGTTTCCGTTTCTGAGCAGGGTGCGGGTCCTGCGTCAGTGGGCGGGGCTTTGCGATATGACGCCTGATTACAGTCCAATCATGGGCTTTACTCCCGTGCACGGTTTTCTTGTGGACGTGGGCTGGGGAACGTACGGCTTCAAGGCGTCCCCCATCTGCGGGCGGACGATGGCGGAACTGATCGCCGGCGACCGCACGCCGGAGTTAATTCACCCGTTCAGGCTGTCCAGGTTCGAGGAATTCGACCTGGTCGGCGAAAAGGGCGCGGCGTCGGTGGGTCACTGACCCTCGGATCGCCGAAAAGGCCGGTTATTTTGCTAAGAAGGTGTTTTAAAATTACCGGTGAGTTCCCGAGCGCGAGCGAAAAAGTGGCGGTCAAGGCGGGAAAATCCGCCTAAGAGAGGCGAGGGGCGCGCAGCCTCGATACATTGGATACGGGTGGGTTTGACCAACGCCGACCGGCGCTTTTGCAGCCGCGCGAAGACCGCTGGGAATTTTAAGACAGCTTCTAATATGGCCCTTGCATGGGCCCCGAATCTGAGTGTCCGATGTTGATTCTGTCCTGCCCGAATTGCGGCGAACGAAATGTAAGCGAGTTCCGTTTCGGGGGTGAATACAATCCCCGGCCCGCGGATCCCGATGCGTGCGACGATGAGGAGATGGCCGCGTATCTCTATCTGAGCGACAACAAGCTGGGCGTGGAGACGGCGTGGTGGTATCACCAGGCGGGGTGCGGTCTCTGGTTCCTGGCCCAGCGGCATACGAAGACGCAGGAGGTCGTGAAAACGTACGTCTGGCAGGCGGAAGCGGTCGGGGAGGACCGGGATGGCGACTGAATCGATCCCGCGCGCGGATTCCGTTGCGGATTCGGAAAGGCTTCCGCCGCAATCCGGCGAGGTCATCGATCGCGATGCACGGGTCGCGTTTACCTTCGATGGACGGGATTATTCGGGATACGAGGGCGATACGATCGCATCGGCACTGGCCGCCGCGGGGGTGCAGGTCTTCAGCCGGTCGTTCAAGTATCACCGTCCCAGAGGTCTGCTGTGCTGCGCGGGTCAATGCCCGAACTGTCTGGTCCAGATAGACGACGAGCCGAACGTCCGCGCCTGTACGCGCCGCGTGGAGGCGGGAATGGCCGTACAGTCGCAGAACGCGCAGCCGTCGCTGGACCGCGACTTTCTTTCGCTTACCCAGCTGGCCGCGCCGTTGATGCCGGTGGGTTTCTACTATAAGACCTTTATCCGGCCCACCGCGCTCTGGCCGTCCTACGAACACCTGCTGCGCCGCGCGGCGGGGTTGGGTAAAGTGGACCTCGCGTCGCAACCCGGCGCGTACGACAAACAGTATCTGCATGTCGACGTGGCGGTGGCAGGCGGCGGACCTTCCGGCATTGGCGCGGCCGTTGCGGCGGCGGAACAGGGCGCGAGCGTCGCGCTTTTTGAAGTCGAGCCGTCACTGGGCGGGCGCCTGCGCTTCTCGCGTGGCGGGTCAGGACGGCTGGAGGCGTTGCTGGCGTCGGTGGCGAACCGGTCGGATATCGAGGTTTACACCGATACTGCCGTACTGGGGTGGTACCAGGATAACTGGCTGGCGGCTGTGAAGGGCTCGCGACTGTTCAAGATACGCGCGAAGTCCGTCGTTGTCGCAACGGGCGCACTCGAGATGCCGCTGGTGTTCGACAACAACGACCTGCCCGGGGTGATGCTGGGCAGCGCCTCCCGGCGGCTGGTCAATCTCTATGGCGTGAAACCGGGCGCAAGGGCGCTGGTGGTAACGGCGAACGACGACGGATGGGACGCGGCCGCGGATCTCGCCGAAGCGGACATTGAAATCGCCGCGGTCGTGGACGAACGGCACGCCTGTTCCAGTGCGACCGCCGACGAGTTGATTTCCCGTGGCGTGCCTGCGTTTTTCCGACACACGATTCTGGAAGCCGTCGGATCAAAGCGCGTACAGGCCGCCAGGGTCGCCCGGATCGATCCGTTGGGAGAGGCGGATCGATCCGCGGCGCGGACACTCGCATGCGACCTGATTGTCGTGAGCGTGGGTTGGACGCCCGACCTGGCATTGTTCCACATGGCCGGCGGAGAATCGGTCTACGACGCGCAGCGCTCGGAACCGCGCGCGACGAACGCGCCGGAAGGCATCTTTGTCGCGGGCCGCGCCGCGGGCGCCACCACGGCCGCGTGCGCCATGGACGACGGGCGGATCGCCGGAAGAAGCGCCGCGGCCTCATCGGGTTTCGGGGACGGACCCGGAGCGTCTGAGAAGTCCGATCTCCTGGCCCGTAAGGCCGCCGAGCCGGTGCGGACGTCCGACAGTACGCTGGTCGCGGGCCGGAAAAAGAGGTTTCTGTGCTATTGTGAAGACGTCACCGACGTGGATCTGCAGACGGCGATCGTCGAGGGGTACGACAGTCTCGAACTGCTGAAACGGTACAGCACGATTTCCATGGGCCCCTGCCAGGGCAGGATGTGTTCCATGAACGCCGTGCATCTCTGCGCCCGCGCGAACGGAAGGCAGGTTCAGGAAACGGGCAGGACAACGTCGCGTCCGCCCGTGGAGCCGGTAACGCTGGGCGCGCTGGCCGGTCAGATCATGGAGCCCGTGCAGGTGAGTCCGGCGCACCAGTGGCACCTGGAACAGGGCGCGAGGATGATGGTGGCGGGGCTCTGGCTGCGTCCCGAAGACTACGGCGACCCCATTGCCGAGGTGAAGGCCGTGCGCGAGCGGGTCGGGCTGATGGATGTCAGCACGCTGGGCAAGATCCAGCTGACCGGAACGGGCGTGCCTGAACTGCTCGAACGGCTTTACGTCAACCAGTGGCGGAAGCTTGGGGTCGGCCGCGTCCGGTACGGCGTGATGTGCAACGACGAAGGGGTGGTGATGGACGACGGGGTGTGCGCCCGTGTTCAGGAGAACGAGTGGTATATGAGTACCACGTCCACCGGCGCGACGACGGTGTACGAATGGATACAATGGTGGGTGCAGTCGGGATGGGGCGACGGCGTACACGCTGTCAACCTCACCGATTCCTACGCGGCGTTCAACCTGGCGGGACCCAGGTCCAGAGACGTGCTGCAAAAGCTCACGGACCGCGACCTGAGCAACGGGAAGTTTCCCTATATGCGGGTGCGGTCGACGCGCGTCGCCGGCGTGCTGTGCCGTGTCCTCCGGATCGGGTTTACGGGCGAGCTTTCCTACGAGATCCACTGCCCGGCGTCGTTCGGGCTGCACGTATGGCAGGCGCTGATGGCGGCGGGGGAGGAATTCGGCATCGGGCCGTTCGGGGTGGAGGCGCAGCGTGTGCTCCGTCTGGAGAAAGCGCATATCATCGTAGGCCAGGATACCGACGCGCTGACCGATCCCTTTTCCGCAAACATGGAATGGGCCGTGAAGATGAAGAAGCGGGACTTTCTGGGCAAGCCCATGTTGACCCGGATCTCGGAACGCGGGACCCGTCAGCGGCTCGTGGGATTCAAAATGGCGCGGCCGGGGATCGTGCCCGAAGAAGGTCTGCAGGCGGTGCATCCGGACGGTAACGGAAAACAGGAGATCATCGGCTGGTTGACCTCCTCCCGGTTCAGTCCGGCGCTCGGAGAGACCGTCGGGCTCTGTTGGCTGCCCGCGCACGTGGCGGCGGAAGCGGGAACGCGGTTTCAGATTCGCCGGGACGGCGAACTCGAAGACGCCTATGTTCACCACGGGCCGTTCTACGACCCCGACGGAGAAAGGTTGCAGATGTGAATGCGCGGGCGGCGCCGGTGAAATTGTCGCCACTTCACGAAACGGCGCGGGACCTCGGGGCGCAATTTACGGAATCTTCCGGATGGCGGATTCCGGAGGCGTATTCCACGCCGGATGCGGAGATTTCAGCCGCCGGACGCGGCGCGGCACTGGCCGATGAGACGGCAAACGGCAAGATCCGGGTCGAGGGAGAGGAAGCCGACGCGTCGTGGGAGTCGCTGGAGTTGGAAATCGGCGGCGGCGCGGTGGTCGGGTCGGAACGCGTGTACCGGCTTCGCGGCGACTGTTTTTTTGTCCTAACGTCCCCGGGCCGGGATGTCGCCGTCCGCAGGACGCTCGTGGACCGGGCTTCGGACAGGTTCGTTACCGTAACGAATCTGACCCACGCGTGGTCCGAAATCCGCGTTCTGGGACCATACTCGCCATCCCTGATGAGCAGGGTGTGCGGGCTGGATTTCTCCGACGCCGCATTTCCGGACGGCGCCGCGAAACAGACCAGCGTCGCCAGGACGACACAACTCGTCATTCGACGGGATGCCGTCGATCTGCCGGCCTTTTCGGTCCTCGGTGCGCGGTCTCTGGCAGCGTATCTGTGGGAGATCCTGATGGATGCCGGAGCTGATCTGCAGATAGCGCCGGTCGGCCTGAACGCCATCCGGGCCCTGGAGTCCGGGACAGAACGCCGGGCATAGGAAAACGGGAAGCGCCAATTGAAGAGAGGAAGGGTCGTCTATGTCGAATCAGGCTGCAACGGATCTGGAAGCCTACGTCAGGGCCGACGGCCGGGACGAGCAGGTGCGCCAGGTGCGAGAAAAGATCGACGCGCTTGGAATCACCTATATCTATTACCAGTTTATTTCGGTGACGGGCCGGGTGGTGGGCAAGGGCATTCCGGCGGACCACTGGGAACGGACCGCGGAACGCGGATTCCAGCTTGTGTATGGGGCGACCGCAAACCTGTTCATGGACCGGTACGACAACTATATCGGATACGGTCCGGAGGCGTCGGAACTCGTGGGAATTCCCGATCCGGAGACCTTCGTTCAGCTGCCGTGGGACAGGCGCCTGGCGCGGGTCTTCTGTACGCTCTTTCGCAACCGGGACGAGATGGAGAATCCCGGAGGCACCCTTTCCGCCGACTGCAGGGGCAATCTCAGGCGCATCCACGAGCAGTTCACGCGGGACCACGACGGGATGCACATGCGCCACGGCGCCGAACCGGAGATGATGTGGCTGCAGAAGGGCCCCGACGGCAAACCCGCGGACGGTTTCAGCAAGCCCTACTGCTACCATATCGATCAGTTCGAGTCCCTGAGGCCCGTGGTCATGAAGGTGATCGAATACGGCCGTGCGATGGGCCTTGACATGATCCAGGGAGACCACGAGGACGCACCGGGTCAGCTGGAATTGAACTTCACCTTCGACGACGCGCTCGCCACGTGCGACAGGCTAACCACGTACCGGCAGATTTGCGCCCAGGTCGCCCGGGAGCACGATCTGATTGCATGTTTCATGTGTAAGCCCTTCATGGGCGTCTCTGCATCGGGTTGCCACCACAATCTCTCGCTATGGCGCGGGGGAGACGACGTGCTGAAGCCGCTGGGGAACGAATCACTGCCCGGCATGGAGGGCGTCTTCACGCATCGGGAAGGCGGCGAGAATATGTTCGATCCCCTTCCGGGAAGGCGGGAGCCGGCTCCCACGGGCCTGAGGTGCATCGGCGGCGTAATCGAACATCTACCCGCGCTCACAGCCATTGGATGTTCCACGGTGAATTCGTACCGGCGGTTGTGGGAGACGGGGTTCTGGGCGCCCGTCTACTCCGATTGGGGGTATCAGAACCGGACCTGCGGGCTCCGGGTCTCCGGCCCCGGGCGGTTCGAATACCGTGCGGTGGACGCGATGGTGAACCCCTATCTCATGGCAGGCGCGTTACTGAAGGCGTTTGACGACGGCATACGCCGGGACCTGGACCCCGGCCAGCCCGAACACCGCAATATTTACGAGGCGATCGAAGAAGGCAAAGAGGTTACCAAGCTGCCGACCACGTTGGGCGATGCGCTCGATAAGCTGGAGCAGGACGAGGTGATCCGCTCGTCGCTTCCAGGCGAGATGTACGAGGTCTACATGCACTACAAGCGGGACGAGTGGGAACGGTTTCTGGCAACGGTAACCGACTGGGACCTGGAGACCTACTGGGATTGTCTGCCGTAGTCGTGGCGGAAGCGAGGTGCTTATGTGCGGTATCGCGGGGATTATCCACCGGAACAGGGCCGGTCGGATCGGGAACGAAATGACCATGATGCTTCAGGCGATGAAGCACAGGGGGCCGGACTCCACGGGTTTTGCGCTGTACGGAGAGCCGTCGGCCGGGACTCTGGCGATGCGGTTCAAGGTGGCGGAAAAGGAGGACCTGGAGTCCGGCTTCGAGATCAGAGATCAGATCGTGCAGCGTAAAGCGGAGGTGGATGAACGCATCGTGTCTCTCGGCGGCGAAGTGCTCGCCTCGGATCAGCCGACGGAGTACGCGTTCCTGTACCGCGTGAGATACGATGGAGACCTGCGCAGGTTCGCGGATTTCATTGAAGACGCGGAGGGCGTTGAGATTCTGTCCATAGGCAGCGCATTGGAACTCGTCAAGGACCTGGGCGACGCCAACGAGGTGAGCGAGCAGTACGGCATGGGCACTTTTGTGGGCACGCACGCCATCGGGCACGTACGTATGGCCACGGAGTCCGACGTGGACATTCGTTCCGCGCACCCGTACTGGGCGTATCCGTTCGGTGATATCTCCGTCGTCCACAACGGCCAGCTGACCAACTACTGGTCGATGCGCCGCGATCTGGAGCGTCGGGGGCATCGCTTCGTGTCGGATTGCGATTCGGAACTGATCGCGGTCTATATCGCGGACAGCCTGGATCGCTCGGTTTCGCTTGAGGACGCGATGGTGAAATCCGTACGGGAGCTGGACGGCGTCTTCACGTATCTGGTGGCGACAACGGACAGCCTGGGAATGGCCAAGGATACCATGGCGGCCAAGCCGATGGTACTCTACGAAGGGGAAGAGGAAACCCTGCTCGCTTCCGAGGAGGTGGCGATCAGGATGGTAATGCCTCAGGAAATTGAGACCGTGGACCCTTACGCGGGAGAAGTGCGGGTATGGCGAAACTAGACTCGGACCGCGAAAAGACGCACCGGTCGTACGCGATGGGCCTGCACGACGAGCCGCTTGCGAATCGGACGAACCGGGTCTTCTTTCGTGCCGAAGAGGGTGCGGGACTGGTGAACCCGGGATCGCTGAAGGTGGACTTCGGCAGGTGCGAGGAATTCGATGCGGCGCCCATGTCGATCAGGGACGTGAACCGGAAGATCAGGCAACTGATGGAAGCCGGCTGCGGCCACGTCGTGGTGCGGAATCCGAACGCCAAGCACTCGCTCGGTTCCGGAATTCTGAATCGGCTGAAACTGGATTTCGAAGGGTCTCTGGGGTATTTCGCCGTGGGTCTCATCGACGGGCCGAACGTGAGGATCAGGGGGCGCGTGGGCTGGTCGTGCGCGGAAAACATGATGGCGGGCACCGTGGTTGTGGAAAAGAACGCGGGGTCGTCTTTCGGCGCAGCGCTGCGGGGCGGCGACCTGGTCTGCAAGGGAGACGTCGGGGGACGTACCGGCATCAACATGAAGGGCGGAACCATCCTGGTGGCCGGGCGAACGGGAATGCTCTCCGGATTCATGATGCAGCGCGGGCGGATGATCGTCCTGGGAGACGCCGACGAGAATCTCGGTGATTCGATGTACGACGGCACGATCTACGTCGGCGGGAGCATAAAATCGCTGGGTGTGGACGCCGTTCGCGCGGAACTGACGGATCTCGAGGTCGCCTGGCTGGACCGCAAGCTGGGACTGTACGGCCTCGAGGCCCCGGACGGAGCGGGCAACTTGAAGAAAGTCGTCGCGGGCAGGCAACTCTGGAATTACGACAACCTGGAACCGTCGGAGAAGAAGATGGTGCTTTGAGTGTCGCTGGCGGGCACTTCAGGAGGGATGAAATGGGCGACGTATTATCCGTGGGTATGGTAGGTGCCGGCGGGATTGCGCATTCTCATATGCGTGCGATCGCGGAGGTCGAAAACATCAGAACGGCGGCCGTGATGGACATCTTCGCGGATCCCGCGGAGGCGGCCGCGGCGGAATTCGGCGCCCGGGCGTATACCGACCTGGACGCGATGCTGGACGATCCGGATGTCGAAGCGGTCCACGTGTGCACGCCCCACAACCAGCACGGCGCGCAGGTGGTGGCCGCCGCGGAAGCCGGGAAACACGTCCTGGTGGAGAAGCCGATGGCGCTGACGCTCGAAGAGTGCGACCGGATGATCGCTGCGTGCGAAAGCGCGAATCGCGTCCTGATGGTCGGTCAGGTCATGCGCTACTATCCGGTCAGCCGCAAAGTGAAACAGCTCATCGCCGATGGCGTGATCGGCCAGGTGGGTCACCTGCTCAGACGGCGGCTGGGGAACTTCAATCCCGCGCCCGTGCCGGGACAGGATACCCACTGGTACCTGAATCTGGAGACCGGGGGTATCTGCGTGTTGTACTGTTTCGGACCGCACGAGTACGATATCCTGCACTGGTACATGGATTCGCCCGTCGTCAGGGTCTTCGCCCAGGGAACGGAGAGTACGGAGCGCTACCGCGGACAGAAGGACTCCTACACGGCGGTCATGAACCACGCCAACGGCGCGGTCAGCGTGCTGTCACAGTCCGTTGTCTGCCATTCCGGGTCGCACGACCAGTATATCATGGGAAGCCTGGGATCGATGTCGTTCACCCATGGGCGGCTGATGCTCAACGGCACGGAGGTGGATGTCGGCGAGCCGGGAAACGGGATGCAGAATCAGATTCGCGAGTTCGCCGACTGCTGCCGGGAGGGAAAGACGCCCGATGCAAGCGGCCGGTCGGTGCGGCATACGATGGCTGTCATCGAAGCGGCCAAGCAGAGCGCGGAGCGGAACGAATCTGTCCTGGTCTCGGAATTCGACTGAAAAACGGCTCCCGCGCCGTCCCGGGACAGGACACGGGTCTGCTATGGACTTGAACACCGAGGTCCTGGACGCCGATATCGCGTTCATTCCCCGGAAACTGAAGACGCCGCTCCACCTGAGTTCCGGGCTGATTTCGGAGCTCACCGAAGCCCGTGCGGCGGTCACGGTCCGCGTGGCCGGGCGCGAAGGCAGGGGCAGGGGTTCGATCTATCTCAGCGACGTCTGGGCCTGGCCGGATGCTTCGCTGACACATGAGTCTCGTGATGCGGCCCTGCGCGGTTTCTGTGAGGACGTTGCGCGCGGACTGTACGCGCACTGCGGCGGCGAGCCCGCGCACCCGCTGGCACTGGGCCTCAGGCTTCACGAGTCGGTTGCCGGTGAATCTTCGCCTCCGGCCCTTGCACGCGCGATGTGCGCCAGTCCGTTCGACGCCGCGATCCACGACGCGGTCGGCATCGCGACCGGACGCTCCGCATTCCGCTTCTACGCCGGTGCCGCGCAGTTCCCCGACGTGGACGGTCTCTTTTCGGGCGGCGGCGCATGCGCGGCGATTCAGCGTCTGTTTCATTCTCCCAATCCGAGCCTGCGTGCCTGGTGGGTCGTGGGAAGCGCCGACGACCTGGGCACGGCTCTCGCTCAAGTCATCAGGGATCACGGGTATCGCGGCTTCAAGCTGAAGATTCTAGGGAAGGACAACGCTGCCGACGCGGCCAGGACCGTCGAGGTGTACCGCGCCCTTCGCGGGCACGGCGTAGACGACCCCGCGTTGACGGCGGACAGCAATGAAGCCAATCCGGATGCAGAGAGTGTACTGGACTACCTGGAGCGGCTCAGGGCCGAGGACAGCGAGGCCTTTCGGGCGCTGAGGTACCTGGAACAGCCCACGGGCCGGGATATCCTGCTGCATCCGCAGGACTGGCGGGCGGTGACCCGGCTCAAGCCGGTGTTTCTGGACGAGGGCCTCACCAGCCTGGAATTGTTACCGGAAGCGAAGAGCCAGGGTTGGAACGGTCTTGCCCTGAAGACCTGCAAGGGACACAGCTTCGCACTTCTGGCAGCCGCGTGGGCGAGGGAAAACGGGATGCGTCTCGCGCTTCAGGATCTGACCAATCCCGGATTCGCGGCAATCCACGCCGCGCTCTTCGCGGCGCACGTGCCCATGGTCAACGGCGTGGAAATCAACTCCCCTCAATTTACGCCCGATGCCAACGCCGAATGGCTGCCACGCCTGGCGGGTATTTTCGAGCCCGTGGACGGGATGCATCGAATAGACAACCCCCACGCCATGGGGTTGGGGTCCACGCTCTAACGGTCTGGGGTAGCCTCGTCCGGCTGACGGACATAGGCTCCCGGGAGGAATGACGATGGATACCGAAAGTCTGGATTACCGTCTCACCAGCGAGGAGAAGTCGAAGTTCGAGCGCGACGGGTTCTTGATGATCGAAGATGCGATTCCGCCCGAGCGGGTCTCCACGTTGAACCGCGTGGTCGACAGGGTGTACGAGACCTATCTTGCCGAAAACGGACTGGGTCCCGGCGAACGCATGAATCTGACGGACTTCGTGGGGCTCGACGACGAGTTTCTGGCATTGCTGGACTGGCCGGTCACGTTCGCCAAGGTATGGGGAATTCTCGGGTGGAATATCCAGCTTTACCACTCCCATCTGATTGTCACCCCGCCGGAACCGGCGGACAAACGCAGATATAGCGGGCGATTGGGTCTGCACCAGGACAGCGGGCGCCTGAATATCGAACTGGACGCCACGCCCCGGCCGCGGGTCTCCCTCAAGGTCGCCTATTTTCTGTCCGATACGACGGAGCCGGACCGCGGAAATTTCCACATTGTTCCCGGAAGCCACCTGAAAAACCGGCTTGACTTTCCGGACGACGGCGCGTCCGACCCGCCCGAAATGACCCCCGTTCTGGCTGCGGCGGGCACGGCGGTGTTCTTCGATCGCCGCCTCTGGCACGCGGCCGGGAGGAATCATTCGGAGTTGACGCGGAAAGTGCTGTTCTACGGGTACAGTTACCGCTGGCTCAGGCCCCGGGACAATATGACGGTTGACCATTGCATGGAGCGATGTGATCCGGTTCAGCGGCAGTTGCTCGGCGAAAGTACCGGGGGGATGGGATATACGTCGCCGACGGACGCGGACGTGCCGCTCAAGGGCTGGATCCGGGAACACGTTGGCGAGGAGGCCGTCGCGCCGTAGCGTACAGTCGCCTGAAACCGTCGTCCGGGCGCATCGGTGGAGAAAGGGCCCCGCCCGAAGCGAGCTTCGGCGCGGGGTTCGCAATCTGAGGAGATCGAAGATGACCGGGGAACTCGCGATTCTTGGTGGCGAAAAAGCGATTACGGCCGATAGTGGGGAGCAGTGGCGTCGACCCGTGGAGGCGGAAAAAGCCGCGGTCTGCGCCCTGATCGACGAGGGTTATCTCTCCGGATCGGGATCGGGGGTTCCGAAGGAATTCGAGGAACGGTTCGCGGAGTACGTCGGTTGCAAGTACGTTCTCACGACCAGCCACGGGCATACGGCACTCGCCAGTGGATTCTTCGCGGCGGGTCTGGGCGCTGGCGATGAATTCATCACAACGTCAGTCGGTTATATTGGCAGCTACGCGGGCGCGCTGCATATGGGCGCGACACCCGTGTTCTGCGAGATCGATCCGGAGACGCTGTTGATGGACCCGGACGACGCGGCGCAGCGGATCACGGACCGGACCCGTGTGCTCTCGCCGATCCACTCCTGCGGCCGGGTGTGCGATATGGACCGGCTGCTGGCCCTGGCTGAAGACCGCGGACTGGTGGTCGTGGAAGACGCGGCTCACGCGCACGGCAGCGAGTGGGACGGGGTGAAAATCGGCAATCTGGGGCATATCGCGTGCTTCAGTATGCAGGGTTCCACCCCCGGGGGCAAGCCGGTAGCGGGCGGCGAGGCGGGCATCGTGGCGACGAACGACCGCGAGTTGTACGAGCGCGCGTTGATTTACTGCCACCTGCACCGGCCGGGCGCGGTGCAGGAGCTCACGAACCCGGTTTACCGCGAGCTGGAACCGCAGCTTCTGGGATGGAAATGGCGGCCGCATCCACTGGCCATGGCAATCGGCCTGGTCTCCCTTGAGCACCTACCCGATCGGATGGACCGGTTTGAAGCCAACCGGGAGTCCCTGTTTCGAAAGATCGAGGGACTGCCGGGAATCCGGCCTGTCTGCAACTACAGGAAAGCCAGGGGTGTGGAACTCTACGGAGGGATCAAGTTCATCTACGAGCCGGAAGCGCTGGGCGGATTGCCCGCGGCCCGGTTCGTGGCGGCTATGAGGGCCGAGGGCGCGCCCCTGAACGGCCCGGGCGTGGGCCACATGGAACATCTTCGGTCCATCTATACAAAGGATCTTCCCGGACTCTGGGGAGCGGGTCACGACGGACCGGCAAATGTGCCTCTGCCCCGCTATCGCGAGGGAGATTTGCCGGTTTCGGAAGCCATCCGCGGGCGGGTGTTGTCCTATCCGGGGCATATCCAGGCCGCGGACGCGTTCATCGATCAGTTCGCGGCGGCGTTCAGGAAGGTCGTGCTTCAACATCAACAGCTTTTATAGCCGTCCGTCGGAAGCGTCGATCTGCAGGCGGGAGCGGGCCGTCGACCGGATGGGCTTTTTCAACGGGCTGACAGGGGGAGTGCGTTGGCTGAACCCGAGGCGTTTCGATCACCCCAGGAGGTGCGGCTCGCGTGCCGCCGCAATGCGCTGAAGACGGTGGCATCGCGCGCGCTATCGGGGTACCTGTGCGTGAATGTGGTTATGATGGACGAGGCGTTCGCCGCGGAGTTTGAGGGATTCTGCAGGGCGAACCCGAAGCCGTGTCCGCTGCTGGCCGTGATGCCCGCGGGCCGGACGGATTGTCCGGAATTTGCGCGCGGGCTCGACATTCGCACCGACCTGGGTTCGTACGACGTGATCCGGGAGGGCGTGGTTGTCGAGCAGCGACGGGACGTGGTTTCCCTCTATTCAGACGACATGGTCACGTTTCTGATCGGTTCAAGCGTGTCATTCGACGGCCTCCTCGTCGAAAAGGGATACGAACCCGCGTTCGGCCCGTGTATTCAGCTGACCGACCTGGACTGCGAACCGGCGGGAAGGTTTCGGAGCAAAATGGCGGTAACGATGCGGAGCTTTCTCCCCGATCGTTGCGACGCCGTATGGGAATACACAAGTCATTTTCCGGCGTGCCATGGGGCGCCTCTTGGCAGGAATAACGGCCGGGAACTGGGTATTCCGGACCTGAATGCGACGATTTCAGGGAATCCGATAGAGGTTCCGCAGGGCACCGACCGCCTCTACTGGGCCTGCGGGGTGACGCCCAGCCTGGCGGCACAGCGGGCCCGGCTGCCATTCGCCCTTTCCTACACGCCCGGCCACGCGCTGATTACGGATATTCCGACCGAGAGTCTGTATGAAGGGTAGAGGGGAGAGGGTAGACGGGAGAAGAGATCCTTGCCGATCCTTTTCTCTTCTACGCCTCCGGTATAAATTGATACCCCACGATGCGGGTCATCTCTAACCTCTACTTTCGTCTCATCGCCTTTTTGGCCGCCTCTCCCCCGGCCGCTTCAAGAGAGGGGAAAGGGGAGATGGAAGAGGGGAGAGGACCACACCACGGCCCACCATCTGGTGAGAAGGAAGACGGGAGTGGGGAGAGATTACCTGCCTTGTGAGGATTCTATTCGTGCCAAAGGCAATGAGGAAAAACCCACCGGGCGAGTATTTCTTCTACCGTCTCCCGGCTCCCGTCTACCCGCTTTTGGTCTACCGTCTCACGTCTCCCCGCTCTTCGGCAATCCTCTCAAGTTTGCCTCCTGATAGAGTGGTCAGGTATAATCTGATGCTGTACGTTGAAGATGTCCCGGAGGACAAGGGGTGAGCAAGTCCAACTGGCTCGACGCGGCAACGGCAACCTGGCCGGCGTGCAGGGACTTCCTGGCGGATACGCCCGCTGCAATCCTCCCGCTGGGCGCAACCGAACAACACGGCCCTCACCTGCCGCAGAACACGGATACCGTGCTCGCGGAGGCGCTGGCTACAGAGGTCGCGAAACAGAGTTTCGGCCTCCTTCTGCCTTCGGTCCAGGTGGGGTACTCCTGGAGCTGGCGCGACTATCCGGGCACGCTCACGTTCTCGTTCGACACATTTCGCGAGGTCGTGAAGGACCTGGCGCGCAGCGTGCACCGGGGTGGATGTCGCGCACTGATGACGCTATCGGGACACGGCGCGAACCCGGGGCCGCTGAAGATGACCGCCAGGGAACTCGTCGACGAGTTGGACCTGAGGGTATTGAATGTCTTCTATCCTGGCCTGGATGAAGTTATGGCCGATGCGGAGTCGCCGCAATGGGCGCCGATGAACTTTCACGCTGAGGAGTTCGAAACTTCATTGATGCTCTACCTGAAGCCCGACCAGGTCAGGATGGACAGGGCCGTACGGGAGTACCCGCCGCGGTCTACCGATTACGAGATGTCCACGCTGCCCCTGGGCAGCCTGTCCCGATCGGGGGTGTTCGGCGATGCCACGGTCGCTTCCGCCGAAAAGGGCGAGCGCTGGTTTCACGCGTGCGTGGCGCGCATGGCGCGGGTGTGGACGGAATTCCTGTCCGTGCCGGATGACGGGTAAGAAGTTGTCTTAAAATTCCTGGTGAGTCCCGAGCGCGCGCGAAAATGTGTCGGTCAAGGCGGGCAAAGCCGCCCATATTTGGGTATACGGGTGGTTTTGACCAACGCAGACCGACGCTTTTGCAGCCGTGTGAAGACCGCCGGGGGTTTTAAGACAGCTTCTAAGGGGGCGGGATGGGAACGGTGATGACGGTTCGGGGCGTGATCGACGGAGAAGACCTGGGCGTTGTGGATTACCACGAGCACCTCTATTTCGACGCCCCTGACTGGCTGCTGAGAGAAGATCGGGATTTCCGGCTGAACAGCGTGGAGCGGTCCGCCGAGGAGCTTCGATCCTGGGCGCGCGCGGGCGGCAGGACCCTGATTGAGATGTCTGCGATCGACTTCGGCCGGAATGTCCGGCAGGTGGTCAGGATAGCTGATCTGGTACCTGACGTGCACGTGGTTGTCATCACGGGATACAACAAGCCCTATTTCTGTGACCGCGCGATCCTGAACCAGGATGAAGACGCAATGGTCCGGAATTGCATCCGGGATATCGAGACAGGCATCGACGGCACCGGCGTGAAGGCCGGCATCGTCAAGGGAGGCAGCGGATACAATACGTTTCAGGAGGCCGACAGGAAGCTCATGCGCATCGCGGCGAAGGTGCACGTGGAAACGGGCGTTCCCGTGATGACCCACACGGAAGCCGGTACGATGGGCTACGACCAGGTTTCGCTCCTTGACGCGCAGGGCGTACCGCCGGGCCGGGTATGCCTGAGCCACATGGACCGGAATCCGGATTTCTGGGAGCACAGGCGAATTGCCGAAACCGGCGCCTATCTGGGTTACGACTGCCCGGGCAAAGTGAAGTACGGACCGGACGAAATGCGCATTGACGTGCTGAAGCGGATGATCGACGCCGGACTGGGCGACCGCATTCTGCTGGGCAACGATCTGGGACGGCCGAGTTACTGGCGAAGTTACGGTGGCGGTCCCGGCCTCGACTTCGTGCTGACCCGGTTCGTGCCCCGGCTTCGGGAAGAGGGCGTATCCGACGCCGCGATCCAGGACCTGCTGGAGAACAACCCGCGGCGTTTTCTGGCCGGGGAATGACGCCACCATTTGCGATCGGTCCGGGTTATGCCACTGGTAATCGGAATTGACCTGGGGACGTCCAGCACGAAGACGATTGTACTGGATGAAAGCGGCGACGTATTAGCAACTGCCAGTGCGAGTTACGAAATGCAGACGCCGCACCCGGGATGGGTGGAGCAGGACGCGGGCGACTGGTGGACGGCAATCTGCAGGACAACCCGGGCGGTTGCGGGTGAACTGTGGGCGCAGGGACGGTCCGTGGATGAAATCCGGGGTGTTTCGCTGTCCGGACATATGAACGGGGCCGTTTTCGTGGACGGCGCCGGCAACCCGCTGCGGGCGCCCATTCTCTGGCTCGACCGTCGTTCGCAGGCCGAATGCGACACGGCGAACGCGCACGTGGGGGACTTGCTGCGAACCCGGGCCATGCACGTGATGAATCCCATCAACACGCTGGCCAAGGTGTTGTGGGTCCGCGCTCACGAGGGGGAAGTTTACGAAAATGCGCGGTATGTGCTGATCCCGAAGGACTGGGTGCGATTCCGGATGACGGGTACGTTCGGTACTGACGTATCGGACGCATCGGTATCCGCTGCCGCGGATGTCCGGGCGAGGGATTGGAGCGGTGAGATACTTGACGCGCTGGAGGTGCGCCGCGATCTTTTTCCCGATATCTCGGAGTCTCCGGAGGTGATCGGGGCGTTGACCGGCGCGGCTTCCCGTGAGATGGGGCTGGCAGCGAACACACCCGTCTGCGCCGGCGGCGGCGATGTTGCCTGTCTCGCGGTGGGCAGCGGGGTTATCAGTCCGGGCGTCGTAAACGTGGGCATCGGCACGGCGGGGCACGCGCTCGCGTTTGCTGAGAGATTGGATCCCGCGGCTTATAACAGACTCTGGCCGATGTGTCATTCGGTTCCGGGCGCATTCTTCTGGCTGGGGTGTTCATATACGTGCGGGGCGAGTCTGGCGTGGTTGAGTCGACAGATGGGAGAAGACGTCGCTTCTCTGACCCGACAGGCGGAAGATGCGCCCGCGGGCAGCGAAGGGCTGTTCTTTCTTCCCTGGCTGGAGGGGGTGGCAACGCCCCACCCTGATGCGCGCGCACGGGGCGGATGGATCGGGCTGACCCTGCGCCATACGAAAGCGCACCTGGTCCGCTCGCTGATGGAGGGCGTGGCGTTCGACCTGAGACGATCCCTGGAGTGTTTCGAGGACATCGGGCTGCCAGTCGAGGACCTGCGAATAGGCGAGGGTGGCGCGAGGTCCGCCCTATGGCGTCAGATCCAGGTCGACGTGTTCGGACGCGACGCTCGGGTCCTGGAAGTGCAGGATGCGTCGGCGCTGGGCGCGGCCCTGATCGCCGGCGTTGGCGTGGGCGTATTTCCCGATTTTGAAACAGCCTGCGAACGCTCGGTGGGTCTGGGCGAAGCCGTCCGGTGCGGCGGCAAGCGCGCGATCCGTTACGAGAAGCAGTTTGAGCGGTACCGCGGCCTGTATCCGAGCCTGAAGGGCTGGTTTAACGAGAGCACGACAACGGCGCCATAGTCCGCTATTCATACCGGGATGCGGGCACACGAAAACCCGGTTTTTATACTTGCAGCTTCGATGAGGAGCTCACGCAATGGAAAAGGCTTTTGAGCGACCCTACAGACCCTTGAACATCGACAATTCGTGGATCGAGTCCTTTCCGCTGAAGGCCATGGCCGGACAGCTCATGGACGAAAACGCGTTTGCCGAATCGGGCCGGAACGCGCTGACGCTGGTTCGTGGGGATGAGATGACCGTGGTCCTTACCGTAATAAGGGCGGGGACGGCTTTGCACGAACACCGTGCCCCGGGCCCGGCGACCGTGATTCCGCTGAGCGGGAACATCCGGATGTCGGGCGGTCATGAGAAAATGCCCCTGGAACCCGGATCGGCGGTTTCGTTCACTGCAGACGTCCTTCACGCGGTGGAGGCCGTCGAAGACAGCGCGTTCCTCATCGTGATCGGCGGCAGATAGACGAGGCGCGCGGTTACAAATGGGAGATTTCCTGATATGGAAACGCTGAGCGAAGCGCAGGTCGCCTTTTTTCGCGAAAACGGATACATCCGCCTCAAAGGCATGTTCTCTCCCGGGGAAGTCCGGGAGATGGGCGATGAGCTGGATTACATCATGGAGGAGTTCGCGAACTGGGACTCCGCCTGGAAAGGGCCCTGGCGGAAGGAGTATATGGACGAAGAGGAGGACGAGGTGGCAACGCTGGTGGCCATCCATGAGTTGCAGCACTATTCCGCGGCCTGGTCCCGCGCCATCACGAAACGCGACCTGGGCGCCGCGGTCGGCGACCTCCTGGGATCGGATGCCGTTGAACTGCATCATGTCACACTGCACGCGAAGCCGCCGGACAAGGGGGCGCCGTTTCCCATGCACCAGGACTTGCCGTTTTTCCCGCACGAAGACGGAAGATACACGGATTGCCTGGTACACCTGGACGACGCCGACGAAACCAGCGGCTGCATCAAGTTCCTCAAGGGATCGCACCGGCTCGGAAAGCTGGAGCATATCACGGGCGCGGGTACCGCGCCCCACCTGCCCACGGACCGGTACCGGCTTCAGGATGCCGTTTCGGTTCCCGCCAGGGCCGGCGACGTCGTCCTGTTCTACCTCTGGACCATCCACGGATCGGCGGTGAATCATAGCGGAAACTGGCGTCGCCTGGTACGGCTCGGTTTCAGAGATCCCCGCAACAGGCAGGAAGGCGGGCAGGGCATGGGGCGGCCCGGCTTTATGGTGAAGGGCATCCGGCCCAAACTGGAGGGCGTGGAGGTGGACGTCTACGGCAACTGGGCGCAATACCGCGCCGCAAGCAGCGGCTAGTGTTCTGTACCGAAAATAAGTTGCCTGAATTCGACCGGCGACGGTTTTCGGGTCGCCGCCTGATGCTTTTTCCCACGCTGTATTACCCGATTCCGTCCGGAAGGGTCGTATGGATGCGCCCGAGGTACTGCTGGAGTCCCGCCGGTCCGATCAGGACGGGGTCTCGTTTTCTTTTTCCGGATGCGTCGGTCAGGTCGCTGCCGCTTGTCCCGGCGATGTGAACGCCGCGCTCGAGGAAGTGGAACGCGCCGTATCCCGCGGCCTGCACGCCGCGGGATTCATTGCGTACGAAGCGGCGGCCGGACTGGATCCCGCGTTGAAGACCCGTTCGCCCGGCGCCGTGCCGCTCGTCTGGTTCGGATTGTTCGAACGCCGGACTGAGCCGGCTGCGGGCCGTTTCAGCGCAGGTCGGACTTACTCGCTTTCGGCGTGGCGACCGTCCGTCGCAAGCACCGAGTACGCAGATGCGGTGGCCGGGATTCGCGAATACATCGCCGCCGGCGATACGTATCAGGTCAATTACTCCTATCGGCTGCGGGCGAACTTCGAGGGCGACGCCGGGGCCCTCTACAGCGACCTTCGCCGGTCGCAGCGGACGGCGTATTCAGCCTTCGTGGATACAGGACGCTTTCAGGTTCTGTCCGTTTCTCCCGAACTGTTTTTCCGATTGAAATCGGGTGAATTGAACGCCCGGCCGATGAAAGGGACGAGGCGTAGAGGGCGATGGCCCGAGGAAGACCGGCTGCAAGCCCGCGCTTTGAGGAACTCGCCGAAAGACCGTGCGGAGAACGTCATGATCGTGGACATGCTCCGGAATGACCTGGGGCGGGTGTCGGAGACCGGCAGTGTGCGCACGCCGGTATTGTGGGACGTGGAGCGGTATGAGACCGTGCTTCAGATGACCTCCACCGTCCGGTCCCGCCTCCGCAGCGGAGTCGGGGTATCCGACATACTCAGAGCGGCATTTCCATGCGGCTCGGTTACCGGCGCGCCGAAGGTGCGGACCATGGAGATCATCTCGGAGCTGGAGGATTCCCCGCGCGGTGTATATACCGGCAGCATCGGATACATATCGCCCGGCCCCGAGGCGCAGTTCAATGTCGCCATCCGTACGGTTACGGTCGACCGGGAGAAGGCGCTTGCGGAGTTCGGCGTGGGCAGCGGCGTGACCCACGATTCCAACTCCGGAACCGAGTACGAGGAATGCAGGACCAAGGCGCGCTTCCTGACGGATTCACGTATAATCCGACCGGGTTCGCCGAACGGCCGCACATTGTATAATCAACCCGGTCAGCGAGTGGACGCGCCCGGATAATGTAAACAGCAACGGCAACGGCAATCGCTGTCGTGCTGGAGTCAACTCACGAAGATCCTTTCTGCGAGACGTTTGCCCATGATGAACCCACACAGGTTCTCCATCGCCGAGGCGCTGCGGTTCGGCTGGCGGACAACACGGGACAATCTGGGGTGTTTCCTCGGCATCGGGATTCTGTACCTGATCGTCGCTCTGGGTCTGAATGGTGCAGTCTACAAGCTGAATGCACACTCGGAGGGCTGGGCATTCCTCGCAGGCATCGTCGCATTGGTTGGCAGTATGATCATGGACGTGGGGTTGGCAGTTATTTCCCTGCGTTTCGCCGATGGACGAAGGGCGCGCGTCGCGGACCTCTTCATCCACTATCCACTGGCGCCGGCCTACTTTATCGCGACGCTGATTGCGACACTGATGGTGGTTGTCGGCCTGGCTCTGCTCGTCGTCCCGGGGATTTTTCTGCTGGTGTTGTTTCAGTTTTACGCCTATCCGATTGTAGACGAAGGCGCGGGCGCCGTGTCGGCGCTTCGCCGGAGCGCCGCGATAACAAGAGGCGACAGATGGCGTCTGTTTCTTTTCTTTTTGTTGACGGCACTGATCAATATCGGCGGCGCACTCTGTCTTCTGGTGGGCCTGTTCGTGTCTGTGCCGGTGACGCTGATATCTCGCGCATACATCTTCAGGCAACTTCAAGCGGCGGGATCGCGTGTCGATCAGATGAAGGAGTCCGGCGTGTAACCGGAAAAGGGAGGTGCCATGTATCGCATCGGCGACCTGGAACTGAGGCGTGTTGAGCGGTTGTTCAGAGACGGCGGGCTCTTTCGGTACGGACGCACGGGCGAATGCGAACGGTTCGAGGCCGGCTGGGCGAAGCATCTGGGCGTGAAGTACGCCAGGATGACCACCAGCGGGACGTCCGCGTTATACTGCGCGTTGGTCGGATTGAAGGTGGGTCCCGGCGACGAAGTCATCGTCCCCGCCTGTACCTATATGGCCACCGCGCTGGCGGTACTGGCGGCAGGCGCCATACCCGTCGTGGCCGACGTGGACGAGTCGATTACGCTCTGCGCGGAAGACGTGGAGCGCAGGCTTTCGCCCCACACCAAGGCGATCATTCCCGTGCATATGTGGGGTCTGCCGTGCAACATGAAGGCGCTGATGCGCGTCGCGCGCAGGCACAAACTGCTCGTGCTCGAGGACGCTTGCCAGGCGGTGGGCGGCGCGTACGAGGGAAGGATGCTGGGTTCGATCGGACACGCGGGCGCCTTCAGTTTCAACTTCTACAAGAATATCTCCAGTGGCGAGGGCGGTGCATTCGTCACCAGCAACAAGGCGGTTTTCGGACGCGCCTCCGTGGCGTCGGATTGCTGTTCGTTCTACTGGAACCCGGAGCAGAAGAACGAGGACGAGCAGTTCGCGGGACAGAATTTCAGGGCCCCGGAAGTCTCGGGCGCCATTCTCAACGCCCAGCTGCGGCGACTCGACGGGATGCTCGAGAAAATGGGCGCCCACAAACGGCAGTTGCTCGAGGCCGGCAGGGCCGCGGGTTTGACCTCCATCGTCAACAACAGCCTGTCGTATGAGTGCGCCAGCAACCTGGGCTTCATCTTTCCGAACGAGGCGTCGGCGAGGGCCTTCGCAGACGGTCTGAGCGGCAATGGCGCGGGGGGGTTCCTGCCCATCGATACGGGGCGGCACGTCTATACCCGTTGGGATCCGATCATGAGAAAACAGGGGGCGCATCATCCTGACATGAATCCCTACAATTTCCCGTCGAACCGGAAGCTGAACGTGACCTACACCATGGATATGTGCAGCGACTCCCTCGATATAATGAGCCGCGCCGTGCTGATCCCGATGCATCCGGACAATACGCAGGCCCGCGTTCGAAAGATGGCGGAAGCGATCAGGAAAGCGGCTCAGGGCTCAGAAACCCGTGCTTGAGCCCTGAGCCGCTCCCTGAGCCGTTGTCCTGAGCCTGCCGAAGGGTTGTCGAAGGGTCGGCGAAGGGCGGTAAGGACACCGGACGAGTAACGAAACGTGGGTATTTCGACATTTCGACAAGCTCAATGCAAGCATGCTCAATGACCACGTTTTCTCAGGCGAAGGGAACTCAGCGAGACGGCATGAATCGGCACATTAACGATAAGGTACTTCCTGGAAGGTACAACGGCGCGGGATTTTACGAGGTGAAAGTGTGAAGGCGGCGTGGGACTGGCATCTGCCGGTGGAGACGGAAACGCAGCAGCGGGAAATCGTGGAATTCGCGCGTGATCTGGGTTTCGACACCCTGATCGTGCGGGACCCGTCCGAGGCGATGGCGCGGCGGGGCGCGGAGCTGGGCGTCAGTATCGTCGCAATCGTGTACGCACGGCCGTCAGACGCCTTCGCCGCGGCACATCCGGAATGTCTGCAGCGGCTGCTGCCCGCCGAGGAGGAGATCGCCCGCGCAGGACACGAAAATACGCCTTCCAACTTCCAACTGCTGTCGCACCGTTGGTTTTCCATCGTGCAGGACGGCGCCACGCTGTGCTTCGAGCACGAGGCCTCGAGGTCGTTTCTGAAAGAGCGGGTAAGCAGGGCGCTGGAGGTGGCCGACGGCGTATCGTTCGACGGGTTCGGCTTCAGGAACCACTATGGGTGTTTCTGCACTCGATGCATGGACATTCGGAAGACGATGGCAGCCGAACCGCCCGATGCGTTCGAGCCTGAACTGCTTGCGCGGATGTCCGAAGCGAGTCTGGTCACGGTATCCGAGATCCTGTACGAACACGCGAAGGGGATCAAACCGGATGCGGTTGTCACCAACCACGTCTGGCCGCCGTTCTATCCCAACGAATACTACGGAAACGGGCTCCGGCTGGATTTTTGTACGCAGACGATTTCCTGGTTCTATCCTCCGCAATGGAGCCTTGAGCGCGTGGAATTCGAGACCGCCGAGATGAAGCGGCTCGAGGACCCGAAGCGGAACACGTTCGTGCCGTTCATCGGGCTCTATGCGGATCCGTATCTCGTTCGTTCTCCCGACCGTGTGCGGGCGGAGTTCGACATCGCTCGCAGATACGTCAAAGACCACGTCGTATTGTGCAACCTCGAAACACCGCGTCGCTATCCCGAGATTGCGGCCGTCGTCAGGGACGCATTACAAGCATGAGACCGGATGTCAGGCACGCACGGGCGCGGGAACCGGCGGATTTCCGGCGCCTTCGTGAGCCAATTGCATTCGGGCGCCGCGCCCGATGATCCCTTCTGTGATGCCGTCTGGCTACTCCAGCTGAATCTTTCCCAGGTAGGTTTTCTGAAAGGTACGTTTCCACCAGTCGCCGGTCCGGCGTTTTTCGTCCCGGGTCGTGAAGCGATAGTCGTACAGATGCGCCCGCAGGTATCGCGGAGGGCTCTCGGGAAAGGGGTTCCGCGCAAGCAGGCCGGTAACCGGCGGCGATCCTTCGAGGAGCCGTCGACAGAGGTCGACGAACCATGGACTCTGACGGTAGGGGCCAAGGGCGGCGAACCACATCTGCCAGTCCAGACGGGGCTGGTGCGGCGCCACAACCGGGGGCCGTCTTTCCGGATCGCCCGGCTTATATCGAAACTCATAGGCGTGCCAGGTTTTGCCGTCCCTGCTGCCTTCGAGGACGATTTCCGGGCGCCGCGTGGTCATCACCTGGAAGAGCCCGTAGGTGTTCACGACATTGTAAGGGGCCACTGCATGGCTGAGAGCGACCACGGGATGGGGCCAGGACACTCTCAGGCGCAGGCTGAAGCTGCAGAGATACACGAGACTCAGGATCACGACGACAGCGGCAAGGGGCGCGGCCGCCAGCCTTTGCAGGGCGGGTGAGTATCCATTCTTGCGACCGGAAGACGGAACTCTGAGCCGTTTCGGCCACGACGCGTCGTCGATAAGCCACAGGCAGAGCGCCGCCGCAAGCAGATTGAAAAACGTATAGTTGCCGGTAAGCGCGATACCGAATTGCAGGCCGACGAGCAGCGCGCAGGCGGCGATCCGGACGCGCCGGGGTCCGAAGATGAAGAAGGGCGCCGCCAGTTCGATGGCGAACATGATGACCACGGAGACGAGGTGGATGATTTCCGGTAGATGATGGACGTACCACGCCAGCGGATTGGGAAGGGGCTGCGTCTGGTAGTGGTAGGTAAGCGCGCTCAGGTCACGCCAGGTCGCGTCTCCGCTGGTGAGCTTGACAACGCCTGAGGCGAACATGAAGCGGAACAGAAGCCAGCGATAGAGCCACGCGACGAGGCGTGAGGGCGTAAATGCGCCGCCCCCGGCGGGAAGTTTCCATGGCGCGAGAAACACGGCGAGCAGACCGGCTTCGAGGAGCAGGACGTCCCATTGGAACGACAGAAAGGGGCCGCCGGCCGTCACAATCGAGAGGTAACCGATCCACATCAACAGGAAGAACAGGCCGCAGGCAGGAACGAGCGCGGCGGCGACAGCGAGCAGCGTTCCGGCCCCGCAGAGGACGTGGATGAACGTGTCGCTCCGATCGAACCAGAACAGGGTGGGAAACCGGAGCGGGTGGCCCTCTTCCGCGGCTTGTCGAAGGGATTCCTCGATCGGCAGGATGCCCTGTGCGCCGATGAGGCCGTGCGCCTGAACCCAGAACGACAGGAAGCCGATCAGATAGATCGCGGCCAGGGTGCGCAGGAACAGGACGGCGGAGGTCCGGTAATCGGGCCGGCGCAGGTCCTGTCCCCAGAGCCATCGGCTGACCGTCGACACCGTTTTCCGGTTGCGGGCCACCAACCGGTATGCGGCTTCAGCGGTGCCCGCGAACCAGGGCATGCGGCGGTAGGACCACCAAAGCAGCCTTCCTGTCGGCCCGGTGAACGCGAGCACGCACAACGCCGCCCTGGCGCCGCTGTAGACTTCGCCGTCCGGACCGATCCACTGGACCGCGTTTTCGAATTGCTCCGGGGTTATCTGCGGAAAGCGGTGGCCGACTTCCTGCGAGGGCGCAAACTCGACCGTATTGCCGGAGGCGGCGCGAATACGGTCCACCCAACGCGCACAGAAGCCGCAGTTGCCGTCGTACACAAGCATCGGATTACCGGACGAAACTGGCGATGAGTCCGAGGAAACCGCCGAATACGCCGCCCCATACCACGAGCCAGCCGAGGTGTTCGCGGATCATCTCCTGTACGATCTGTTTGACCATCTGAGGCTTGAGTTCCTCCAGCCGGCGCGTGACTATGGTCTCCGCCCGGGCCACCAGGGCTTCCCCTGCGTGAGCGCTTTGCAGCCCGGCTGCCATGGCGTCGTTGAACGAGCGCGAGAGCAGCATATCGCGGAGTTCCTCCTTCATCTTGGTCTTGAAGGGGTCCCGAAGCGGTTCGAGCGCTCTGGCGCCGCCCACGATTCCGAGCATGCCGCCGAATGGCGAGGCGAGTACGACGTCGACGAAACCCGCGTAGATGCGGTCGTAGTCAACGGCGGAGAGTACGGGTTCGGGATCGAGGGGTGCGTCCGGGGAGTCCGCGGAGAGGAATTCCTCCACCTTCTCCCGGGTGAAGAACTGCTCCATGATGAGCTTGCGAATGCCGGCCTTGAACTCCTCGAAGCGCGCGGGGACGACCCCGGACCCGTAAAGGCCGGGTATTCTTTCGAAGAGCATGTGTACGGCCAGCCAGTTCGTGAAGGCGCCCGATGTCGCGAACAATCCGACGGCCAGGATCTGGTCCCGATATACCGGGCTGACCGCGCCCGCACCGACAACCGCGAGCGATATGAGATTTGTCAGCAGGCTTTTGTTCATAGAGTCAGCCTTACATGGATAAACAGGACAGCCGAAATGCCGGGCACCCACAAGGGGCGCCCCTACAATTTCATTCGTTCATCCGATCTGGTTGAAAATTGTATACCCCGTACCGTGTAGGGGCGCCCCTTGTGGGTGCCCTGGTTTCTTGGGCCGTAAACGTCGTTCCCGATTCTATCTAGAGATCAATCCCTTCCCGAAAACACATCCATGTACTGAGCGGTGGTTTTCTCCCAGGAGTACTCGGCCCGCACAAACTCCTGGACGCGGGTCTTCTCGCGTTTCTTGTCTTCATCGGGCAGGTCCAGGTACCGGTGGATCCGTTCGACAAAGGCGGGATAGTCACCGGGCGGGACGCCGAAGCCGCCGTCGCGCAGGCTCTCGCCAAGGGCATCCACGTCGAAATAGACCACGGGCAGGCCGGCGTACAGACACTCGAGCGGGGCAATGCCGAATCCTTCCGCGTCGTGGCGGAGGTGGATGTTGGGCATCAGGAAGAGTTGCGCCTCCCGGCGGAGCATGGCCAGTGTGGAGTCGTCGAGCCAGCCAGGTGTGAAGACGCGGTCTCCCAGGTTCAGGGATTCGACGGCGTTCCGGATGCCGTCCCGCACGGGTCCGCCGCCGCTGATGAGCAGACGAATATCATCTCTCATCAGCGGGACACCGGCCTTGATGAACTCGGCCACGCCCTTCCGTGGAACCTGCCGCCCGTAGTTCAGCAGAACGGGGTTTGCGCCGAGGTCGATGCCGTGCGCCTGCTCGAATCGGTCCCTCAGGCGTCGATGCTCATCGTCGGGGGGGATGACCGCGTGGATCCCCTGGTAAATGACGCGCGCTTTTCCGGCGGGCAAACCGTTGCGGACCGCGAGCGCCGACGTGGCGCGGCTGACCATCACGGTCCGGTCGCAGGCGCGGGCGCCGGCCCGCATCAGGTGGCTGAAGAATGCGCGCCGGAACGTCAGCTCGGCGCCGTGGATGGTGACGGTGAACCGGGCCGGCGTGAATGGTCGCAGAAACGGGGCCAGGGCAGCCGTAACGCCGTCCATGAAGAATACCGCATCGGGACGGCGACGGAGAATGTGATAGACGGCGGCGCAGAAGGCGTAGGGCATGAACCAGGCCAGGTGAAAAAGCGGGTCTTTGCACAGCGCGACGAGGGTCACGGGACAGTGTTGGCAAAGCCTGGTATAGAGTTCTTTCGCGTAGGTCTGAATGCCGCCGACAGAGGGTGGATAACGCCGGGCAATAAAGAGGATTCGCGGGTTGGAGTTCATGGGTGGTCCGTGGTCCGCGGTGTGCGGCCGGCAGAATCAGCGCTTAACAGTCCGTTGATAAAGTCGCTCTGCAGGCGAGGCCGAGGCATTGTGGCCGAAGACAAGGCGCGCGACCGAGTCCCATCCTGCGATTCGGCGAGGGAGCGCAACGAAGTATTTCGACCGCAAGGGCCGGCCGCAGCCCGGATGGGCTTTTTCAACGGGCTGCTAAACATTCACAATAACTGCCGTATTATATGCGCCTTATGCGGCTTCCTGCAAGAGATTTCGAAGGAGGCGCGCCGAGCCCGTCCGCCGGTGACTGGATCCGGGACCATCGAGGCCCTGGCGGCGTGGACTGCACCGGTTGGGAGTTTTGTGTCTTGACGCGCACGCCACTGGAATTATCTTTTGACCCCATGCGATACCGAAGACTCTGAGTCCACCCTTCGCCATTTCGACAAGCTCAATGCAAGCAGGTTCATGGCAAGGCCTCCGGTTGACAATCTCGGCGAAGGTGTGGCCGATACGTTTAGCGGACGTTGCACCCAGGCCCCTTCGACAGGCTAAGGGCAAGTCCTCTGGATGACAGTCTCCGTCCCCGTTTTTTTGGTGGTCGACTTGGGGTATTTATTTGTGTAAATTCGCGCCATTCGTAGTTGTGGCTTTGCCTTTCAGCCATTTTCTCGTATTTGGTATTCTCGTAGTTTCGCCTTTTCGTGCCTTTCGTTTATTCGTATTCTCGTCTATTCGTAGTTTCGCCTTTTTCGTAGTAAATTTTCTTTCGATAGGTGTGAGATGAATTCAGAATCCCATGGCCTGGAAAGAGGCGAGCGAGCCACGGACTTCGTGCTTCCGCTGTCGCCGGACGGCAAGCCGACCCGGTTTTATTCGAAGGCGGGCGGAATGTCCACGTTGCTGGTTTTTTCCCGGGGCGACGATGAACGCCTTCCTGGTTTCTCGGCTGAGCTGGAGGGACGGGATGTGGATGTCCTGGCGGTCATGGCTTCCGAAAACGCGCCGGGTCCGGGGTGGCCCCACCCGGTCTTCGTGGATGCGAAGGGCGTGGTTCGTTCCGCGTATCGGATCCCGGATTCAGCATCGTCCGTCGTGTTCGTTCTGGATGCGAATCTGCGCGTGCTTGCGTCGATATTGCTGGATGAACCCCGTAACGCGGCGCGCAAGGTGCGAAACGTGCTGGATGCGAACCGGGTGGAGATCGAACCCGGGGTGGTTGAAACGCAGGCCCCGGTGCTGCTGATTCCGAACGTGCTCGATCCCGAAATCTGCAATTTTCTGATGCAGGTGTGGGAAAACAGGGGCAGCGTGGAAACCGGCGTGGAGCAATCGCAGGGAGCGGCGCGAGGGGAGCGGATCGACGCCGATCAAAAGAGCCGGCGAGACCACGTCGTAGACGACGACAAGCTGGTCAGGCTGCTTTCGACTTCCATCGGCCGCAGGGTGATTCCGGAGCTGCATCGGGCGTTCGCTTACCGCGCCACCCGGTTTGAAGGGTTCAAGATAGCGTGCTACGCCGCCGCGTCGGGAGGGTTCTTTCACGCTCACCGGGACAATTTGAGCCCGTCGACCGCGCACCGCCGGTTTGCACTGACGTTGAACCTGAACGCGCAGTATGCGGGCGGGTGCCTGCAATTTCCGGAATTCGGCCCCCACCTCTACAGACCGGGGGCCGGCGGAGCGGTCGTGTTTTCCTGTTCGCACCTGCATGCGGTTACGGAGGTGACGTCCGGCCGGCGGTTCGCCCTGCTTTCCTTCATGTTCGGCGATGAGGCGTTGCGGCCCGGACAGCGCACATCATGAAGACCACGGCGGGCGGTGCGTATCACCAGGTGTGGACCATCTTTCCGTCGCCAGGGAACCAGACCGCATCGGTGAGAGTCGAGAGTCCCACGCCCAGAGTGTAGCCGATCAGCAATCCCACGAAAAACGGCTGAAAGCTCCGGTAGAGCGCGATGCCGCCGAACCTGAGCACAAGGGACTTGAAAGCCCACACGAGAAAGACGGTAAAGGCCGTGACCCTCACGGGGAACGCGTAGCCCACCGTGAATCCGACGGGGTGCAGCGGCCACCAGGGAAAGCGCAGCCGGAGCATGCCCAGGAGCAGGGTGCCCAGAACGCCGGCTGCAATGAATGCAAGCTCCGTTCCCGTGAAGGTGGGCGGAGCGCCCGCCCACGTGACCACGCGGTTGAACATCCGGAGGCCGTAGCCGCCGAATACGTAAACGTGCCGGATATTCGCCGCACCGGTGGCGCTGTAGCAGAGGTTGAGTGTGTAGGCGATCGACGCCGCGAATCCCACCACGAACGCCGCGCAGAGGGCCGCGGTCACGCGGAACCGGTCCCAGCGAAAGCCGTGCTGGATTCGGGCCACGTGTACGAGTGATGGCAGGATGTATTGCCGGTGGCTCTCAACCACATTAGCCGAGAGCGCCAGGCCCACGTGGTCGGCGGTTTGTACCTGTGCGCCCAGAATTGCCGCGGTCAGCGCCTGGGTGCGCTGCGGCGTTTCGATGTAGACCAGGCCCGTTTCCGCCACAATCTTGGACAGGCCGAGGAAAAAGACGAGAAGCAGCCCGAGCTGCACGGTGACCGCTAGGAAGGAAATTCCCAGTGCGTGCAGCCAGGCCACCGAATAGGCCAGTGATACCAACAGGCCGACAACGGCGGCGCGATAGGACAGCAGTTCGTCTCTGTCGTCCATACCCGGCTGTTTCTTCCAGGCACTGCGAAATACGCCTGCGATGTGCTTTCGGGCGATGAAGAGGCCCAGAAGTACGAGCGCGACGAATCCGCCCGCCTGTTGCAGCAGAACGCCGCCGTGGTATTCGCTGCTGACGGTGATTCCGAGGCGGTTGGTCAGGCCGATCTCGAACAGTGACAGCACGTGAAAGAGCCAGACGGACAGCAGCACCTCCAGATTCGTGAGGTAGCCGAACGCCGCGACCACGAAGTTGAATTTGATCTGCAGCGGCGGGAAGTCGTGGCCGAAGGACAGGGTGCTCGAATACGTGGGACCGAGTGGAATGAAGGGCACGCGGTGAGAAAAGCGGGGGAGGACATTCCACGCGAGAACGAAAATGCCGATCGCGAATCCTGCCCAGAAGCGCCGGTTGTTGAAGAGCGGGATGGCGCCCGTGCCGGGATCGGATATCATCATCAGCGGCAGCCGGGCCAGCGGAAAGACGATCCTTTCGTGTTCCACCCACTGTTTGCGGAGGATGACGGCGATGCAGAGGCAGGCGAAAAAGAGCGCGAACAGCAGGGTGAACCACCAGAACAGGGGTACCAGCCAGACCTCCCAGGGAACGGGCTGACCCCTGGGCAGACCCTCCCACAGGTGCGTGATGGCGCCGTTCCGGTCTCCGGGGACGGACCAGGACCGCAGGTGTTCCGTAACGTAGTCACCCCACCGGTTTTCGGGCGTGGCCTTGTAGTACGGCGTGGCGAGGACGGCGACAAGGCGGCCGGCGATGTTTTTCGTTGGAAACGCGCCGCCGATGAATCCCATGCAGAGGATCAGGCCCAGTTCCCTGGCGTTCAGAGCCCGGAGCGGACGGAAGTGCTGCAGGACCCGATTGACGAGGAAGAGGAGAAGGAACGGCAGCCAGAGGGACATGGGCAGGTGGCCCAGGGAGACCCGGGAGGCCCGAAGGCGGTAGGTCGTGTCTGTCGCGAAGAGGCAGATGATAACCGTAAGCGCAAGGCCGATGAGGATGGAGCGGCGGCTGACAATATTCGCCATGGAGTGGGACCCAGGCTCCTGCGCGAGGTTTTAAGGATGTGGCGACGGTGTGATTCGAACGCGGAATCGACGTCCGGCTGTTGCGTACGGGGCTGAAAGTGGCGATAATATGAGGCGTATGGGCCCACGTGTCAACGGGTGAATGGCAGGACTTTCCCAGGCTCGCGCGGTCGGATGCGGACAGCGTGGGCAGATGGGTTCCGCCGGAGGGTGTGTGTCCGATATCGGAAATAGCCTTCGTATCCGGCAGATGACGTCTGAAGATGTCGCGACGGGCATGCGGTTCAAGACGCTGGCCGGCTGGAATCAGGTCGAAGCGGACTGGCAGCGTTTTCTGGCGCTTTCGCCCGGCGGCTGTTTTGTCGCCGAGATCGGGAGCGAGCCGGCAGGCACGGTGGTGACGGTGACGTTCGACGGGGTCTGCGGGTGGGTCGCGATGGTGCTGGTGCCGCCCGAGCGTCGGCGGCAGGGTATTGGTACCGCGATGCTGCGGCACGGGATTGCCCACCTGCAGTCCAGCGGCGTGGACACGATCAAGCTGGACGCGACACCCATGGGACGGCAGGTGTACGTGCCGCTGGGGTTCCGCGACGAATACGCGCTGGAGCGCCGGGAAGGAGTCGGAAAGGCGTGCAGGTGGACGTCGGTCCGAGAAATGCGGGACACGGATCTTGCGGACGTGTTTGCCTTCGATACGCCCTGTTTCGGCGTTTGCCGGGAGGGTCTGCTGAGGTATCTGTACCGGGATTCAGGAGGTTTGTGCGGGGTCTACCCAGGGGAGGGCAGCACGGTCGAGGGATTCGTGATGGTCAGGCCCGGCAGCAACGCCTACCAGATCGGTCCGCTGGCGGCGGTCCACGAGCGGGCGGGCAGGTCGCTGTTCTGCTGGGCGTTGGACAGGCTGGCCGGGGAACCGGTTTTCTTCGACGTGCCGCTGGAGAATCCGCACGGGACGGGGTTGGCCGAGGAATTCGGGTTTTCCGTACAGAGGGGATTTACGCGAATGTTCCTTGGCAAAGATCCTTACGGGGGATTTCCTCGGCAGGTGTACGCAACCTCGGGACCTGAAAAGGGTTAGGTGTTTCGAAATGACATCGCGTCCGTTGCTGGGGATCACGATGGGGGATGTCTGCGGCATCGGCCCCGAGGTGATCGTCAAGGCGCTGAGCCATTCGAGTGTATACGCGTTCTGTCGTCCGCTGGTGATCGGCGACGCGGAAGTACTCGCCGCGAACCTGGCGCACGCAAGCCGGCGGCTCGAGGTCCGGTGCGTCGACAACCCCGAATCGGGCGAGTACTGCTTCGGACAGATCGATCTCCGGGCGCCGGTCGACCTGGAACTTGCACGGATAGAGACCGGTTGCGTGTGTCCCGAAGCGGGCCGGGCGGCCGTGGAATGGGTGTTCCGGGCGGCGGACCTGGCTGCGGCAGGGCGAATCGACGGGATCGCGACGGCGCCTCTGAACAAGGAGGCGATGAACCGGGCGGGGTTCCCGTATGCCGGTCATACGGAACTGCTGGCGGAGCGTCTGGGCGTGCCGGACGTACGCCTGATGCTGGCCTCGGAACGCCTTAACGTAGCCCACGTTACGGGACACGTGGCGCTGGAACAGGTGCCGGAGCGGTTGAACGAAGCACGCGTTCTCGGCACCATCAGACTGCTGAACGATGCGCTTGCGGATATGGGCCGGCCGCATCCCCGCATTGCCGTGTGCGGCTTGAATCCTCACGCTGGTGAAGCGGGAATCCTTGGAAGAGAAGACGCGGACGTGATCCTGCCGGCCGTTCAACGGGCGAACGCCGGGGGGATGCGGGTAACCGGGCCGCTTCCCGCGGATACGGTTTTTCTGAAGGCGTACAACGGCGGCTTCGACGGGGTGGTGGCGATGTACCACGACCAGGGTCACGCGCCGGTCAAGCTGGTGGCGTTCCACGATGCGGTGAACGTGACGCTGGGCCTGCCCGTCGTCCGGGTCTCCGTCGACCACGGCACCGCGTTCGATATAGCGGGCAAGGGCGTCGCGAACGAGGCCAATATGCTCAGCACCCTGCGCCTGGGCGCGCGCCTGGCCGGAACGAAACGCGCGAAAGCCAATCGCGGTGAATAGTCCGGCAGCCAGCGTCCGTCCCGGTACTCAATCCATGCCGGCGATAAAGTCCATCGTGACAAGATAGTCGCCGGTGTCGGTGAAGACCGGTGACCGCGCCGGCGGGTTTTCCGGGAAGAAACCGGCGTAGGCGTCGTTGAAATCCGAAAACAACGACCGGTCTTTGAGGAACACGGTGACCTTGAGCACGTTGTCCAGCGAGGTGCCCGCGTCCTCGAGGATGCCGGATACGTTGGTGAGGAGTCGGCGGGTCTGGGCGTTCACGTCGCCGGAATCCACTTCTCCCGTTTCCGGGTCCACGGGAGGCTGGGCGGATATGAATATCAGGTCGCCGTATATAATGGCCTGCGAGTAGGGGAACTTGGGGATGTTCCCCTTCGAACTGGTGAACGGTCGTTTCTTCATGGGAATGTCCTTTCGGGAAAACGTACGGTTCATCGACTGAGGTTGAGGTAATATACGTTGACTGTCTGCCCATAACACAACTGTCTTTGCGCGGCGTGGTGCGCACGAATTCATCCTGTGAATCCCGATCCCGGTATTTTGCGGTTTCGCGCCGTAGATATCCATATAGCGGAGGTATCGTAAATTGAAAATCAGACCGGACCTCGTTCCCGCGGCCGAGGAGGACAATCTGGAGGTCGTTCAGCTGACGGATGAGTCGATTCCGTCCTCGCACATTTACATGGAAGCGCAGATTTTCACGCCGGATTCGCGGCGGCTGGTACTCCACCGCTCCGCGCATCCGCACGGTTCCAATCCGAAAGACCCGGAGCACCGGTACCTGGTGTGCGACCTGGAGGACCACTGCCGCATGGCGCCCCTCACGACGGAATTGGGAACGACTGCCCCTTCCATCTCGCCCGACGGCGACTGGCTGTATTACTTTGTCGACGAAACCGACCCCGCGAATCCGGGACCGCTCACGCTCAAACGGGTGAGACTGGACGGGTCGGGCCGCGAGGTGATCTACGTCCTGGACCATCCCGTTCCGGGCACGGATTTCCGGCTCAGCCGTCCGTATCCGCTCTCGACCATTTCGTCCGACGGAAGGCGAATCGCGATCTCCGGATTTCTGGGGGACGGCCGAACCGAAGGCGCCACCTGGGGACTGCTCGTCTTCGAAATCAATGAGCCGTCCGCGCGGCTGGTCTTTCGTGGAACCTCCTGGTGCAATGTCCACCCCCAATACACGCGGCAGACCGATCCGGACGCCTCGCACGACATCATGATTCAGGAGAACCACGGCAACGTCGCGTCCCCCGATGGCAGGATCGAGAAGCTCACGGGCGGAACGGGCGCCGATATCCACCTGATCCGGGACGATGGGAACTCGCTCCGGGATTTCCCCTGGGGGCGCGACGGGAACGAATTCTGCCAGGGGCACCAGTGCTGGCAGGGGCGGTCCGACATCTCGATCACCAGCACGTCCACGCGTGAGCCGGACGAAAGGCAGCTCATTTCAGGCCGAGCGGCGGCGCACACGGGGCACCACGGAAACGGGACGCCCGGGGGATGGCGAAACGATCTGTCCCGATCTTTCGACGTTCCGGACTTCTACCACTTCGCCACGGACGTCTCCGGACGCCGCCTGATAACGGATGCCGGCCCCAGGGACGGGGGCGGCGCGGTCTGGCTGTTCGATCTACCCGGGGCCGATGATGGCGCGTTGTCGAACGCAAGAAGGGTTGCGAACCCCGGGTCCTCCTGGCGAAAGGACACCCATATTCATCCTTTCCTGGCGCCGGATGGAAGTTCGGGGTTTTTCAATTCAGACGAAAGCGGCACGCTGCAAACGTATATGGTACGCGGCTGGTCCTGAGCGGAAATCAAAGACGTTCGACGCTCTGGCGGCCCTGCCCGTTGAAGCACTCGTCTCAAACCATTGCGCCGGATTGATTTCAAAGCGTACATTGGGGAAGATATGAAGAAAGCATTGATGGTGTACGGCGGCTGGGAGGGGCACGAGCCCAGACAGTGTGTGGACATTTTCGCGCCGATCCTCGCAGGGGAGGGATTTGACGTGACGCTTTCGGATACGATGGACGTGTATCTGGATGCCGACCTCATGGCGGAACTGAGTCTTGTGGTTCCGATCTGGACGATGGGAACCATCGAACGGTCGCAGGAGGAGGGGTTGCTCACGGCGGTCAGGAACGGCGCAGGGATAGCCGGCTGGCATGGCGGAATGGCGGACGCATTCCGAAACCACACCGAATACCAGTTCATGGTTGGCGGCCAGTGGGTGTCGCATCCCGGCGGCGTCATCGACTACGAGGTGAACGTCGTGGACCGCGAGGACCCGATTACGCGTGGGATTCAGGACTTCAAAATGCATTCGGAGCAGTATTACATGCACGTGGACCCATCGAACCGCGTGTTGGCGACCACGACTTTCCAGACGACGGTGGCGCCGTGGGTAAACGGTTGCGTAATGCCGGTGGTCTGGAAGCGGATGTGGGGCGAGGGACGGGTGTTCTACTCGTCGCTGGGGCACGTGGCGCGGGATTTCGACGTGCCCGAAGCGCGCGAGATTCAGAGACGGGGGATGCTCTGGGCAAGCCGGTAACCGGCCCGAAACTCCCCCAAAACCGTGCGACAGGCTTGACAACGGCGCACGGGTGTTGTATTTTCAAATCATAGAGCGAGGCGGCGTGGCCAAGTGGTAAGGCAAGGGCCTGCAAAGCCCCTATTCGGCGGTTCGAATCCGCCCGCCGCCTCCATTTTACGGATGGGCCAGCGACTGTCTTATTAGAAGCTGTTTTAAAATTCCTGGTGAGTCCCGAGCGCGCGCGAAAATGTGTCGGTCAAGGCGGGCAAATTCGCCCATATTTGGTATACGGGTGGATTTGACCAACGCAGACCGACGCTCTTGCAGCCGCGCGAAGACCGATGGGGGTTTTAAGACAGCTTCTTAAGATTAGTCGTTGTTTTTTTTGGAAGTAGGAGAAACGTATAATCACGCTTGACAATGAACCGGCGGTTGGCTATTTTCGATTCCGGTGCCGGAGTGATGGAATTGGTAGACATAGGGGACTTAAAATCCCCCGGGCCGATAAGCCCGTGCCGGTTCGAGTCCGGCCTCCGGCACTCAGATAATACCGAAACCAGGAGGGATGTCCTATGAAAATGGGAAATAAGGAACTGATTATTGTGGGGGATCGGGTCCTGGTCAAGCAGGAGGAGCTCCAGGAACGCACCGAGGTTGGCCTGTACCTGCCGCAGACGGTCGTCGAAAAGGAGGAGGTCCAGGGCGGGAGGATTATGCTGACGGGTCCGGGCATGCCGCTGCCGCAGCCGCACGACGTCGACGACGAGCCCTGGCGGAGCGTACCGGACGAACCCAAGTACCTTCCGATGCAGGCTCAGGTTGGCGATTATGCCCTGTTCATGAAAAAGATGGCGATGGAGATCAAGTTCGAGGGCGAGAAATACCTGATTATTCCACACAACTCGATACTGGCACTGGTCCGGGAAGACGTCGACACCCTGGAAGCGTTTAACGACGTTGACGATTTCGAGACCTGACAGACCCGTCCGGGTCCGGGCGCCAGGTTCCTAATCGGACCGTCCTGCAGCGGAGGGCAGGTTCGTAAGGGCGGCGTCCGGCTCGTCCGCAGGCGCGGTTTTCAGCGCATCCGGAATCACGACCCCCGCCGAGACGATCATCTGCATCGCCTCTTCCACCGTGAGCGAGACGTTTCGCACCTTTTCGGGTGGAAACACAACCGACCAGCCGGTGGCCGGATTTGGCGAGGTCGGAATAAACACGCAACGACCGATCCGGCCCTCGTCGTCCATCGGAATATCTCCCGTTGCAAAACCCAGAATCCAGAGCCCGTCGGATGGATATTCGGCGAGTACGACCCGGTTGAAACCCCTGTCTTCGTCCGGTGAGACGACCGATTCCATGAACTGTTTTACCGGACCGTAGATGCTGCCGATTACCGGAAGCCGCTTTATAAGGTCGTCTCCCATGCCAATGAGGCGTTTGCCGAATACATTGCCGGCCAGCAAGCCGGCAAGCCAGATCAGGATGAGCGTCAGGACGAGCCCCAGCCCGAAGACATCGTCTGTGGTCTGAAAAATGCGCTTCACCAGCGGCTGAGCCAGACCGTCGATCCACTGAAAGATGATCTGGAGAACGATAAACGTAACCACGACCGGCACCAGAAGCGCGATCCCGGCAATAAGCGTACCGCGAAAGCTCATCCGCGCGCGTTTACCCAGACTTGAAATACGTTTGTGCTCTCCCATCGATCTTCTGCTCCGCGGGCGCCGTTCCGTTTCCTGGATGAATTCCGCTTCGAATTATACCGTCTTCCCGAGTGAAAAGCAAGATTCAGGGTGTCGATTCCACCTGGGTGAAGGACCTTGCCATGAGGTCGATCTGGCGAAGATAGGGCTCTTTGCGTTTGTTCGGTGAATACACACCGCAGTCGATGTAGTAGAACCGGTCTGTCTCCACGTCCACGAACGCGTAACCCTTGAATGGGCCCCCGGCCCATTTTTTCCTGTTTTCCCAAAGGCCCTGCATGACAAACGCCAGTTTGCCGGCGAACTCGGCCTGGCCGATTTCCAGGTGGTCAGGTACAATCCGGTCCTGTTCAAAAAACCTCTTTGTTATATCGTTTCGTTTCCGGATGCACCATTCCTCCGTGAGTTCGTCGGGTGAAATGCCGTCCTCCCAGTAGACGAACAGCCACCGGTTGGGTTCCTCCTTGGTCAGGACCACGAAACCGCTGTCGGGATAGGCCTCCAGGACGCGGTATCCGAAGGCCACCCGCACCTGCCAGCCGAATTCCCTGCCAAGCCGCTCTGTGACGTCCTTCCGTTCGCCATACCGATAAATCAACCGTCGAATCCGCTCGTTGCGGACGTCTTCGACACGTTCGTAAAGCCGGTCCGCCTCCATACGGAGGTTGTCCACGAGCGCGGCGCTATCTGCCCCGGACACCGCCATGAGAAGCTGTTCCTTTGCCCATACGTCCTCTTTCCAGAATACGGCGGTCCGTTTCCCCCTCACGGCGTTTTGCACGTTGGGGCCCAGTATGCTTCTCAGGAAGCCCGCGGTGGCATGGGGAGCATCCAGCTCGGCGATAACCAGGATGTTCTTGCGCCTCTTGTTCTTGAACCTGTCCAAATTGGCCACATCTTCGAACTGCAGCCTGAAGATTTTCTCTTCCTGGGGTGTATACAGGACTTTTTCGAATACCTCTTTCAAATGCGGCTCCAGGAATTCGCGGTCGGCCTGATCGATCAGGACCAGTATCTCCTGCGCGGGCCCTACCGATTCGGGCAGCCGGGGGCCGCAGCCGGCCAGCAACGCCCCGCACAGCGGGACCAGCGAAATCCAGGATCGTAAATTGATTCTCTTCATCATGTCCTGATCGACCGTTTCCGGAGAATTGAAATTGCCGGCGGGCGCACATTGTCCCTGCCGGCAATTGTATTCAGAAGCCGTTTTAAAATTACCGGTGAGTTCCCGAGCACGAGCGAAAAAGTGGCGGTCAAGGCGGGAAAACCCGCCCATATTTGTCTATACGGGTGGGTTTGACCAACGCCGACCGGCGCTTTTGCAGCCGTGCGAAGACCGCTGGGAATTTTAAGACGGCTTCTAAGGTTGTGGATGCCCGCGTTGATCGCTCGGCGAGCAAAATACGGAAAAATCCGGACCTCAGAAAGCGAAAAATGCCACCCGTCCGCCTGATGGGATGTGCATGCCTGCCGCGAGCGTTACTTCCTCGTGCCGAATTCGATCTGCGACGCCCAGGTGTTCGATGTACCGTTCCCGGTGTTCTTTATGGCGTATCGTACAGCAACGCGCAACCGTGACCCGGTGCAGGTAATGCGGATTCCCGCCGTACGGCCGTTCCCGGACAGGAGTTGCATGCGGCTGCCTCCCCATACGTCGGGCTCGAACGTATAGATCCGTGAATCGAAGTGGGTCACGTCGAACATGGCCAGCCATGCGTCGGCCCGCAGGCCTGTCCCACGCTGGACGCGGAGGCCCAGACCCCCGGCGCGGCCGCCGCTCTTACGGACCGGTGACCGTGCGCCCGTGCCTTCCAGCCACAGGTTGAGGCGAGCGAACGAGCGGGGCACGGTCACGCGAAGACGGGCGCGCCTCTGGTGTCGCGTTCCTGTAATACCCGAAGTCGAGACCGTCTGACGACGCGTTCCGATCGTCAGCCTCACTCTGACGCTGTTGAGGCGACGCCTCATATCGAAAGCAAATCGCTCGCCGCGCGCCGGCAGCGTGTACTTGCCTTCGGGCGCGACACGGCCGTACCGGTCGAGCGTGGCCTGAAACCGGGTCTTCCGGCCCGGCCGCCACACCGCGCCGCTAAACAGCCCCCACTCGTTCCTGCCGCTGTAGGCGGAGAACGGGCCGCCGCGCAGGCTTGAAAACCCGGACGGGTACCTGCGTGCCAGCATCACCAGTTTGAGACGATCGACTTCCGTGCGCGCGCCCGTCAGCCAGGCGACGGTCTCTCTCTCCGATGCGGCGATTTCACCGAAGACATTCATCCGGCTTCCGCGCAGGTCCCAGTCCATTCCGGCTGAATGCTGGCGTTGAAGGTGTTGCAGCGCAGGCGCGAACGTGGTCCGGACGAATGTGGCGCCGATCCCGCCGACCGGCAGTTCGACCCTGGATCGAACGGCCACCAGATTTTCCTGCAATCTGCCTCTGCGTTCCCGCTGGGTCTGTGTGACGTGCAGGTCGGCGGTACGTATTGCGGCAACGCCGGAACTGTCGATCGCGGCATCCCACCGGTTGCGCGCGCCCATGGCCGTCCACGTGACGCGGCCGGCCCGGCCTTCGGCAAAGACGCCGCGGAGCGCGCCGTATTCAATTGCGGAACGATTACCCACGGTCCGGACGCTGGCCGGCCTGGCCCACTCGAGGCCTGTTGCGGATCGGTTGTGTCTGCTGAAAAGGAGACCCTGTCCGTAACCCGGCCGGAAGTCCCCCGCGACCAGGCGCCGCAGGCCGGGCACGGCGGTAACGCTAACGTATCCGGTAAGGAAGTCCGCGATCCGTAATTCCAGGGGGTCGCGTTCCGTGAGGAAGACGCCCTCCACGCGCCGTGCAGCGATCACGGTTCGCTGGTAGAGCCGCAGGTTGGCCCAGGAGTCGGGATGGTTCGTCGGACGGGTGATCCTCAGCGACGTCCGGACGCTGGGACCCCGCCGTGAAGATACGGTCAGGTAGGGCCGGACGGCGGCGAGGATCTCGGACGTGACGCCGGGAACCCTCAGGAGGTCGCCGAGGCGTGTGAACGGTCCGGACCGTCTGCGATAGGTGATGACATCGCGGGCCAGTTCCGGCGAAAACCAGGGCAGCGCCCGCAGGTCCTCGAGGCTGGCCCTGTTGATGTTGATCACCCGTCCGTCCAGGTCCCTCAAAACGGCCAGGTACGTTTCCGTGGTTTCCGGATTCAGGGATTCCTGCGCACGGAGCGCGAAACCGGACAGCAGGTGTGGAATCAGAGCGATGAACGTCAGTTTCGTTTTGCGTCTGGCGGATTGAAAGCATGCGCACATCACGGGCTGTCCCCCTGACATTGTAATTGCACACAAAGAATCGGAAACAAGCGATTTATCTGCCGTTGCCGTCGCGTACGGCCGTCGCTTGTCGATACCAGTGCAATCAATATGCCAGCGGGATGCGCTTCGTGTGGGGCGGAGGAGAAATGCGACTTCGGGGATTAGCCTCAATCCGAAAAGACAGCAACGCGGCGACGCGATAAAACCCTCCGAATCTGGGCGTTATCGACATATAGAAGGGCGTTTTTTCCCTTCACGTCCAGTGACCTGGTGTATCCTGGTAATCCGCCGTCTAATCGCCTTTATTTACAAGCACAATTTCGAATTAACGTCCCCGAAAACCTTCGAATCAAGGTTAGGGTTCGGACGCGGCTTTATCCGCGCGGCCGAGCGAGAGGAGCTTGATCTTTCCCTTGCGGTTGGTCAGCAGGTACATCCAGGCGTTTTCCCGATTGCCCCGGCTGAAGGATATCTTACCGGTGGCGCCCGGGATTTCACCGAGATTCTCGAGCGCGTGCTGAAGTCGCTTCCGAGACGTGCCGCCCCTTTCAATGGCGGTGAAGACGGCCGTCATGGCGTCATATCCCAGCGCAGCCGCAATGCCCTGGTCGCGATTGAATCGCTGCCTGAATGCGCCCAGGAACTCATGTACGGAGACCAGATCGCTGCGTGTGGAGTATTTGGCGACAAAGACCGCGCTGTCTGTATAGGAGTCTCTCGCGACTTCGTGGTGGTTCCAGCCGTCGCTGCCCAGCAATTGCGAGTGAATGCGGTGGAAGGCGATCTGTGGCGCGATCAGCAGGACGTCGTCCTTGCCCCCGGCTATGAGCAGGCCTTCCAGCGTATGCACCGGCGGAGGCTGCACGGTATCGGGATCCACTTCAACAGGGGGCGGCGGCGCCAGCCGAATGTTCCCCAGAATCAGCGATTCGATTTCGTCCGTCAGGATTTCAGGCGGGTTGAGCGCCAGTCCGGCGTCCCTGATGCGTTCCAACTGGCCCTTGTAGTCGGTCGTGCCGGGTTCGTACCACGTCTGTACAATGACTTCCGAACCCGATTCCTCCGCACGGGCCGTGAACTCTCTGGCGATTCTTTCCCCGTAGGGGTCCCGCGACGCGAACGTCGCCAGCGTACGCAGCCCCGATTCACGGACCGCGTAGTCGGCAATCCTGCGACCCTGTGCGCCGGGCGTGGCGTTTATCTGAAAAACGTAGGGACTCAGGGTCGCCAGTCCGTCTTCCGAGGCCGTGGGCGCGATCAGCGGGACTTCGTGAGGCCCCGCCAGCGCCGCAATGGGAAGGGTTTCAGCGCTGGTCAGGGCGCCGATAATGGCAAGAACTTCGTGGTCTTCGATAAGACTCTGAGCCGCCTTGATCGCGCCCACCGGGCTTCCTTCCGAGTCTTTGAAGACCAGCGCGACCGGCTCACCGGAATTCAGCTGATGCAGTTCCCGGGCAAGCAGGACACCGTCTACCATGTCCTTTCCCGGCGGGCTCGCCAGGGGCGCGATCACGCCGATGGTGAAGCGCGCGTCGGTCGGTTCTTCGATATCTTTTTCAGGAGGTCTGTGTTGGATACCTGCCGCGGCGGGCTGAAGGCGTTCGGCTTCGGGGGTTTTTTCCCGTACCAGCGCCGCGAAAATGCCGTCGGGATACCGATCCAGGAATCCGGCCATTTCCTGATTGGAGGGTTCGGCCCCGGCGAGTCTCGACGGCCACCTCGCCCGGCCGTAGGCCACGGCCTCCGCGATCGTGTCGTTTCCGAATTCATTTTGCAGCCGTGCGACGTCGCCTTCCGTGATTCTCCCCGCTCCTGCAAGTTGCCCCAGCCGGTCCGCCGCTCTGGCCTTCAGACGGAGGCCTCCCGTTCCCGACAATACGTGGGCGTATCGGGATGCGGCTCTGTATACCAGACCCTGTCGGAATTTGCAGTCGCCGATGACCAGGTCGGCTTCAGGGAGATACCGGCTGCGCGGGAAGGCGTCGTAGATTCCCGCTGCCGTTGCGAGCGCCAGGTCGTACTTCGTGAGTTTGTAAAGCGTTTTGGCCAGCATCAGCCGGGAGACCGACGAACGCCGGTGCGCGGGATTGGCTTCGGCCAGGGACTGGAAGGCTCTTTCCGCCGTCCGATAGTTGCCGTCGGTGTAGTCGTTAAGGGCTCTCTGAAATCGGGTTTCGATTTCTCCGCGGCCGATCTGCGCATCGGTAGGTTGTACGACCGCGAGAAGAGTAACGACGACAAACGAGAAAGCCGGAACGATTCGATTCACACGTGGTTCCTCACGGAAAAGACGCACCGAGCACCGTGTTTTCCAACCTGTCTGGCGGCGGCGTCAGCCGGCTGCCGTCGCGAGTTGAGGATGAGAGGCTTCGTGAACGTACGATACCGCGACGGTAAAACTCAAATATAGGGACAATAAATGCGATAGGCGAGCGTTTTGTATCCGAAGGCTCTGATTTCGCTTTCGGCTTTCCCCTTTCTATGCAAAGATACCGTGGAAATTGCTATTGACAACGCGACGGCGCGACCATACCGTATACCAGGACTACGTGCGTGGAAGGATACGCAGGATGACAGGGAATACCGGGCTGTGGTCCTGCCCATCCTTTTATTCTGGAAATCCTGGTTTAAATCCTGATCAAGGGGAGAAGAAATGAAAACAGATGCAACATCCTCCACCTACAGGTCGCCCGCGTTCGCCGACGCGCTGCCCGAGTTGGCGGCGCCGGGCGCCACGCCTGAGCGGCTGGCGCACCTGGAGGAACACGGATTCGTTATTATCAACGACTTTGTCGACAATCCATGGATTCCGGTACTGCGGGAAGCGGGCCGCCGGGTTACGGAGGCGTGCGCACCTGTCAACGGGTACGGCAAAATCGACTGCTCCAGGGGTTACGTCCACCGGACGGGGAAGGACGAGCCGTGGGCGATACGCGGTCTGGTCCATCCCGCATTCAATGAACCGTGTTTCGCGGAGTTCCACGGCTCGGATGATTTTCTGAACTTCGTGCACTCCTGGTGCAACGGTCTCGGCCCCGAGGATTTCACATTTAGTGGTTTGCTGTTGTGGTGTAATCCGCGAGAGTCGGAACATTCCCTCAGCTGGCACCGGGACGCGACGTGGTGGGGGACCGGAAAGCCCTATTTCGCGCAGCGCGAGATCCGGGGCGAGGGACCCGAAGCATACACGGAAGAGGTGGAGCGGGAGCGCTGGGCGGAGATTCGCGCGAACAACGCCAGGTCGATTACCGAGCGGAACGGGGTGAGCATGTTCCTTGCGCTGGTCGACGAAGAGTGCCACGAACTCATACCCGGCAGCCACAATCGATGGCGCACGCCCTACGAGCACGACGTCCTCCTTCCCAAGGCCATGAAGGAGAAGGGGGTTCCGCACACACCCAGCTGGAACGGCGTCGACCCGTTGCCGAACCAGGTCGCGGTCCGACTGAAGGCAGGCGAAGCCCTCATACGGATCGGCGCGAACATTCACACGGGCCACACCGTACCCGAAAGAGAACGAAACACGTTGTCGATCGGATGGTCCAGGTGGTCCGGGCCGTTCACGGGTGAGCCGTCCGTGGCCGACGTGCGAAGCGCGTGGCAGCTCGATCCCGAGGTGCGGGATGCCCTGCCATATGAATGGATGAAGACGGCGTGGGACCGATGGGCGGAGACGCAGAAGCTCGGCGATACGCTCGAAGACCGGTACCCCGCTTTCGACATCCGTCGGATAAAGGCCGGGGAAGTTGTTGGCTGGCGCGGCGAGCTGGAGCGCCAGGCCGCCGAGGCGGGCGAGGCCTGGCAGTCCTTCCAGCGGGCCCGATAGGGTGTCGCCCCGTTATTGCGGCCTTCGCGGTCACGCCGTGGTCACGACGATTGGGCGTCGCTCCACTTTTTCTGAACAACCGGCCTTGACAAACGTATATAAGATGGCGTTAATTCTGACAGACCGGATCCGTTTGTGAGGCAGAGGATGATTCGCGCCCTATTCACTACATGCCTGGCCATTGGCTTCGCTCTTGCCGCCATCCAGTGCCTGTGCGGGATGTCGGTTCAGGCTGAAGCGTGCCACGTCCAGCCGGTTGAGGCGGACTGCTGCTGCGCCGGAAACGGTGGCAGCGTTAAAGATGCCCCGCAGGAACTGCCTTCGGCGATTCAGTCCTCAACGCCCCGTTGTCCCGGTCCGGATTCCCACCCCGGACCTCAATCGTTCCGTTCCGCCGGGGCTTTAGGCTCAGGCCTCACCCGCACGGTCGGGTTTCATTCGGCCCCGCCCCATTCGTTATCCTCGCTGTACCTGATGAATGCCTCGTTTCTGATCTGATTTCCCGCCCTGTCAGCCCGTTGAAGAAGCCCATCCGGCCTCGCCTGCAGAGCGACTTTGTCAACGGACTGCTGACCGCGTCTTCCGCGGTGCAATAACTCTTTTCTCCTCGTAAATATCACCCGAAATTCAATCGCTGGACGAGTGTCCTCCGGCTTGACGTGCGCTCTTTCGTGCGCGTGAAGCCGTATTTCCCAGCCACGGAGGTGATCAGTCGTGAAGGGATTGGTGAAACTCATCGGGATGTGTTTTTTCCTCATACCACGGGTCGCCGGCGCCGCGGCGGCTGACCTGGAGGGTCTGATCGACTCGGCGCTCGCTAAGAATCCCGGTCTGAAAGTTCTTGAGCACCGGTTAGCCGCATTTGAAGCCCGGGTGCCGCAGGCCGGTGTGTTGCAAGATCCGATGCTGGCTCTGGATCTGCGGAACGTACCGACAAGCAACTTCGATTTCAACAGTACGCATATGTCCGGCAAGCAGTTGACAGTCAGCCAGAGGTTTCCTCTTCCAGGCCTGTTGCGCGCGAAGGAGCGGGCGGCGGAATCTGCCGCCGGCGCTGCCAGACAAACCCTTGACGACCGTGCCGGAACGATCGTCAATCTTGTGAAGCAGGGATACTATGCGCTGGCGTTTCTGGACCGGGCAATTGAAGTAACAGAAAGGAACCGGGCGCTCCTCCGGGACCTGGTTCGAATCGCAGAAAAAAAATATGTGGTCGGTCGCGGACTTCAACAGGACGTCCTGAAGGCCCAGGTTTCGCTTTCCGCGCTCCGGGATCGACTGATCGGGCTGAATACGGACCGCAGGCTTGCGGAGGCGCGGCTCAACCGGGTCTTGAATCGGCCGATGGATACCGCCGTGAGTGCGCCCGGCGACGTGACGCCGACGTCGCTCGAACTATCGGTGGAGGACGTCCAGCGGCTGGCCCTGGCGCACCGCCCGCTACTGAAGGAAATAGACCATACCATTTCCAGGTGGGCGGCCACCGAACAGGCGGCACGGCGGTCCGGCCGGCCCGACCTGACGTTTCGCCTGGGCTATATGCAGCGCGCCCACGTGCAACCGGATCCCGTGAGTGGCAGCGACTTTCTGTCGTTCGGCGTGAGCATGAACCTCCCGGTTTTCAACGGACGGAAACGGGACAGTCAAATCGCCGAGGCGCAGGCCAATATCAGAATGGCTGAGGCGCAAAGGGAGGACGCCAGCCGCGAGATCCTGTATCGGGTGCAGGAAATCTGCCTTGAAGTCGACCGGCACTGGAAGCAGGCGGAGCTGTACCGCACGGCAATTCTGCCTCAGGCACGCCAGTCATTGGAATCCGCGATGGCTGGATATCAGGTTGACAAGGTCGACTTCCTCACGCTATTGAACAACCAGGTTACCCTGTTTAAGTTTGAGATCGACCACTATCATCATGTAATCCAGCGTGAGAGGAAACTGGCGGAACTGGAGGCTGTGGTTGGAAGACGCGTATTCTAACAGTCTGGAAAGGCTTTCTCAACTGGCTGTTGGACCGGCGGCCTGGTTTCGCGCCGGGATCAAAGGCCTTGCAGATCGAAAGGGAAGGGCCGAGCTATGAATCCGAGAAATATCGTTGTGACGATTCTCACTCTGGGTGTCGGAATTGCATTGGGGATAGGGCTGGGCGGCGAGGAGGGTCCGGCGCACAAGGAGACGTCACCGTCCGTGTACCGGTGTCCGATGCATCCGACGGTGGTTTCGGACAGGCAGGCAAGCTGTCCGATCTGCGGAATGGACCTCGTGATGGACCAGGCGGGCGCCTCGGGACACGACGGCGGTCACGGGGAGGAGGCTGGCGAGGTCCGTATCGATCCGTCAACCGTTCAGAACATGGGCGTCAGAACCGGGGTGGTAAAACGGATGCCGGTGAGCCGAACCGTACGCACGATGGGGCGCGTGGATTATGACGAGACCCGGATGACCGACGTGAATACCAAGGTAACCGGTTGGGTGGAGGGGCTCTTTGTGGATTTCACCGGACAGGAGGTAAAGAAAGGGCAGCCGCTTCTGGAAATCTACAGTCCTGAACTGGTGGCCGCGCAGGAGGAATACCTCACCGCGCTGGATTATGTCCGGCGCCTCGAGGACGGCGCGTCCTCAGAGGCACTGGAGGGCGCGAAGGCGCTCCTGGTCGCGGCGCGGCAGCGTCTGATGTACTGGGATATCGCGGAAGCGCAGATCGACAATCTGGAACAGACGCGGAAGGCAAAGCGTACGATGACGATCCACTCACCCCAGGAGGGCGTCGTTGTACACCGGGCGGTATACGACGGCGCACATATAAAGGCCGGAGAGCACCTCTATCGCATCGCCGATCTCTCCAGAGTATGGGTCTATGCGGACATCTACGAGTACGAGTTGCCATGGATCAGGAAGGGACAGTCGGCGGAGGTCGTACTCTCCTACGCGCCCGGGCGGGTATTCGAAGGGGTGGTGAGCTACGTCTATCCCTTCCTGGAGTCAAAGACCCGCACCGCGAAAGTACGGATGATATTCGACAACCCGGAGCTGGAGTTGAAGCCCGAGATGTTCGCCACGGTGAAAGTCAAGTCCGAGATGGCGAAGGAGTCCGCGGTTGTCCCGGTGCAGGCCGTAATACGGTCCGGAGAGCGAAACGTGGTGATTCTGGATCTCGGGGAAGGCCGTTTTGCGCCGCGCGAAGTCAAACTCGGGCTGGAGTCGGACGACGTCTACGAGGTGACGCATGGGCTCAGTGGGGGCGAGCGAATCGTCCTGTCGGCACAGTTTCTGATCGACTCTGAGAGCAACCTGAAGGCCGCGTTGCGGACCATGGGCGGGCATCACGAGGCAGCGGGGACCAAGGGTCATCAACACTAGAGTCCCTGACGATCGTCACCATTTTCACGGCGAGTCGTTCCGTACCGCTGTGTTGCCTGCGCTGTCTGTGCTTCTTGCGGTGAGCTCGTTAAAGTTCCGGCATTGCGCCCGTTCCGGTCCCGACTCCTCACAGCGCTGACGTCAATCGAACGAGATTTTGATTCAAGCTGACTGCTGAGAGCTGATCGCTGTCTTTACTGCTTCCGGTCGGCCGAATTCAGGCAAGCTGACTCACGAAAGGAACAACAGCAGGAGTTCTTCGTATGATTGGTCAGATAATCGAACTCAGTCTCAGAAACCGTATCCTGGTCATAATGGCCACGATCTTTGCAATCGGCTGGGGCGTCTACGCGATGTTGAATACGCCCCTGGACGCGATTCCGGACCTGTCGGACGTGCAGGTGATCGTCATGACTGATTTTCAGGGACAGGCGCCGCGCGTGGTAGAAGACCAGGTCACCTACCCGCTCACTTCCGCGATGCTGGCCGTTCCGCGGGCAGGCGTTGTGCGGGGATATTCTTTCTTCGGGTTGTCGTTCGTCTACGTGATCTTCGAGGATGGTACGGATATCTACTGGGCCCGAAGCCGGGTCCTGGAGGCGCTGGACACCGTTTCGAACCGGCTGCCCCCGGGTGTCTCGCCGCGGCTCGGACCGGATGCCACGGGGGTCGGATGGGTGTACGAATACGTGCTGGTGGACAGCACGGGGGGCCACGATCTTTCGGAGTTGCGGTCCATCCAGGACTGGTATCTGCGTTACGAACTCAGCAGCGTGCAGGGAGTCGCCGAGGTGGCGGCAGTGGGCGGGTACGTGAAGCAGTACCAGGTAACCGTGGATCCCAACCGCCTGCTGGCTTACAACATTCCGTTGCAGAAGGTCCGGACGGCAATCCGGCGGAGCAACAACGACGTGGGCGGGCGCATCGTGGAATTCGGGGAAACCGAGTTTATGGTCCGCGGGCTGGGGTATCTGCGTTCCACGGATGACATTCGCAATGTGGCAGTGGGGGTCGACTCAAGGGGTACGCCGGTCAGGGTTGGTGATATCGCCACCGTGCAGGTGGGTCCCGAGCTTCGACGGGGCCTGGCGGAATGGAACGGCGAGGGCGAGGTCGTGGGTGGAATCGTCGTGATGCGTTACGGTGAAAACGCGCTGGCTGTGATCGATCGGGTCAAAGAGAAGATCGAGTCGCTCAAGCCCGGCCTGCCCGACGGCGTTGAAATCAAGACGGCCTATGACCGGTCCACGCTCATACGCAGCGCCATCGACAATCTTCGAAACAAGCTGGTTGAGGAAATGGCGGTGGTCGCGCTCGTCTGCATTTTGTTTCTGTTGCACTTTCGCAGCGCGTTCGTGGCGATATTCGCGCTGTCTACCGGTGTTCTGATTTCCTTCGGCCTGATGTATACACAGGAAGTGAGCTCCAACATCATGTCGCTGGGCGGGATCGCGGTGGCCATCGGGGCTATGGTCGACGCGTCGATCGTGATGATCGAGAACGCCCACAAACACCTGGAGCAGGACAACGGAGGGCGGGGCCATCTCGAGATCGTGGCCAGCGCGTCGAAGGAGGTGGGACCGGCACTGTTCTATTCGCTTCTGATGATAACGGTCTCTTTCCTTCCGGTGTTCACGCTTCAGGCGCAGGAGGGCCGCCTGTTCAGGCCGCTGGCCTATACGAAGACGTACGCCATGGCCGGCGCGGCGTTGCTGGCCGTCACGCTCGTACCGGTGCTGGTGAGCTTTTTTGTCCGCGGCCGAATCCGGCCGGAGACGCGAAACCCGAGCAGCCGGTTCTTCATCTGGACCTACCGACCGGTAATCGACTGGGTCTTAAAACACCGGGTCGCCACGGTTGTCCTGGCGGTGGCTGTCATGTTCGTAACGCTCTTTCCATTCCGGAGCACGGTGCTCGACCGGTTTTCGGATGCGCCGCGCAGTGTTGCGTATCGCGCGCTTCTGAGGCTGGATCGCCTGTTTCCGCTGGAGAAGATCGGTTCAGAATTCATGCCGCCCCTTTACGAAGGAGACCTTCTCTATATGCCCACCACGCTGCCGGGAATCTCGGTGACCCGGGCGCGTGAATTGCTGCAACAGACGGACAAGATCATCAAGGCGTTTCCGGAAGTTCAGGACGTCTTCGGAAAAATCGGGCGCGCCGAGACCGCAACCGATCCGGCGCCGCTTGCGATGATCGAGACCACGATCACGTTGAAGCCGGAGAGCGAATGGCGTCCGGGGATGACACCCGAAAAGCTGATCGAACGATTGAATCGGGCGATCCAGTTCCCCGGCCTGACCAACTCGTGGACGATGCCCATCAAGACAAGAATCGATATGCTTTCGACCGGGATCAAGACCCCGGTCGGGGTGAAAGTCGCGGGCGAGGATCTGGAGGTTTTGCAGCGCCTGGGCGAACAGATCGAAGGGGTGATCCGCGATCTGCCGGGTACTCTGAGCGTGTTTGCCGAACGCGTTGTGGGCGGAAACTACCTGGACTTCGAGATCGACCGTGAGGAGGCTGCGCGATATGGGTTGACGGTGGGGGATGTACAGGACGTGATTATGTTTGCCGTCGGGGGCATGAATGTAACGACAACCGTCGAAGGTCTCGAACGCTATCCTGTTAATCTGCGCTACGACAGGGAATTGCGTGACAACCTGCCGGCGCTGCGCCGGGTGCTGGTGCCCACGCCCACCGGCGCCCAGATTCCCATTCAGCAGCTCGCGGACATTCGGATCAGAAAAGGGCCGCCGGGGATCAAGAGCGAGAATGCGCGCCTGAACGCATGGGTGTACGTGGATATCCAGGGCATCGACGTGGGCACCTACGTGAAGCGCGCGCAACAGGCTGTGCTGGAGAAAGTGTCGATGCCGCCTGGCTATTCGGTAACCTGGAGTGGCCAATACGAGTATATGCAGAGGGCGGAAGAGCGCCTGAAACTGGTCGTGCCTCTCACCCTTGGAATCATATTCCTGTTGTTGTATCTCAACTTCAGGAGTATTACAGAGAGCCTTCTTGTTATGCTGTCTCTGCCGTTCGCGATGGTGGGCGGGATCTGGTTGATGTACCTGCTTGACTACAACATGAGCGTTGCGGTTGGCGTCGGATTCATCGCGCTGGGCGGTCTCGCGGCCGAGACAGGTGTGGTCATGCTGGTCTACCTTGATCACGCGTACGATCGCATCCGCAAGGCGCGGGGAGGCGAGATGAGTACTTCAGACCTGAGAATGGCGGTCATGGCCGGCGCCGTGGAGCGCGTCAGGCCTAAAATGATGACTGTGCTCACCACGCTGCTGGCGTTGCTTCCCATCATGTGGGGTCACGGCATCGGGTCGCAGACGATGAAGCGCATCGCGGCGCCGATGGTGGGCGGCGTCGCTTCGTCCGCGGTGCTGACGCTGATTGTGATTCCCGCCGTCTATGCATTGTGGAAAGGCCGATCGCTGAAACATGAGAGTTGATTATATACAGGTGTTGTCATATATTCGTTGTTGCATGCATCACGGTCCGGGAAGGCTGTAATCCTTCCCTTTCTCCAGAGGAGATAGATCCATGCGCAAATCCGTTTCTTTACTGCTGTCCAGCGTGTTCGTGTTCTCCCTCTTCGCCGTCTCCGGCTGTTCCACGGCCGAGACCCGTACGACCAGAATCAACGTCCCCACGGCGCAGTGCATGATGTGCGCGAATAATATAGAAAAGGCATTGAAGAAAGTGGACGGCGTATCGGAGGTCGCCGTCGACATGGACGTCAAGGTTGTCAGCGTGACCTACGATGCGTCGCGTACCGATGTGGCGGCTTTGGAACAGGCAATCACCGGGGCGGGTTATCAGGCGAATCAGGCGGCTGCCGACAGCGCGGTCTACGCCAATCTGCCGGATTGCTGCAAGGTTCCTCAGCCCCAATAGGCACTTGGGGCGCAGCGATTTACGTGTCGAATCTACATTCCGGTACGTACTCGGGTCCGCCGTTGGCAGCCGTGTACTCATTGAGAAACGGGAGCACGGGTACGTCTCCGGAAAAGACAGTGGGGGAGCTGATGTTTAGCAAAGAGATTCAGTCCGCTCTGAACGAACAGATCAACAGTGAATTCCTCGCCTGGTATACCTACCTGGCCATGTCCTCCTATTTCAAGTCGGTCAATCTGAGCGGATTTGCCAGGTGGATGGAAAAGCAGGCCACGCGCGAGATGGCGCATGCAATGAAGATCTACGAATTTCTGCACGAACGGGAGGCGCCGGTCGGGTTCAAGTCGATTTCCAAACCACCTGCGGACTGGCGTTCGCCGCTGGACGCGATTTCGGAGGCATACCGGCGGGAACAGGAATCCAGCGGGCGGATCAACGATCTGGTCGATCTGGCCATGAAAAATCGTGCCCATGCGACCAATACGTTCCTGCAGTGGTTCGTGAACGAACAGGTGGAGGAGGAAGCCCGGCTTCGCGCTATCGTGAAGAAGCTGGAACTGGTGGGTGACGATCGATACGGGCTGTTCCTGATCGATCGCGATATGCGCTGAATCCGCCTGGGAGTTCAGGAACAGCTTCTCGGGTGGCGATCTGAATTCGGCCGCTTCTGGATTGGGTACCGGGGCGGCCGTTTTTCTATTCGGGATTGTTCACGGATGGTTTACGTCGAAGACTTGTGGAAGAAATACCCGGGTGCGTGGGCGCTCAGGGGCGTGTCGCTGAATGTGGCACGCGGCAGGGTGATGGGTGTGCTGGGAGAAAATGGAAGCGGAAAGAGTACGTTGTTCCGGATTCTCGCCGGCGTCACGCGGCCCACACGAGGCCGGGCGCGGATCGGCGAGGTACCGACGGGGTTCGCCACAAGGGCGGTGGTGTCCTATCTGCCTGAGATCGATCCGTTCTATTCCCGGATGAAGGTGGGAGAACAGCTGGCCTTCCTCTCTGCCTTCCACGCCACGTGGGATCAGGTACGGTCGCGGCGGCTGCTGGAATTCATGAATCTGCCGGAAGACCGGAAGGTGGGCGCCCTCTCGAGAGGACAGCGAGCAAGGCTGAAGGTGGTCTCCGCATTCTCCTGGTCCCCGGCAGTGGTGATGATGGACGAACCCCTCGGGGGTATCGATCCGCCGTCACGCAGGCGCATACTGGACGTTCTCTTCAACGAGTTTCGGCATCCGGAACAGACGGTGTTGATTTCAACCCACCTTGTATCCGAAGTGGATCCATTTATCGAAGATGTGCTGTTTCTTCGGGACGGTGAAGTGTATATCTCGGGTCGGTCGGACGAGTTGCAACAGGAACACGGGAAGTCTCTATCTGAGATCTTCGAAACGGCGGTTGCCTGACGCGAGGGGAAACGGCGCATGAAGATGGTTATTACTCTGTATTTAAAGGAGTTAAAGGACGTGAGGAATCTTTCCTGCATCCTTGCCATCGGTACCCTGGTGCTGCAGGCATGGGTCCTCCTGTCCGTTGAAACACACGTGATCGCCCTGTTTCTTTCGGCGTTGCCCCTCTGGGCGATCATGTTTGTCCTGCCATTCCTGCTGGCTTCTTCGATCAATGGGGAATGGCGAAGCAATACAACCCATCTGCTGTTCGCGCTCCCCATCCGTGCAGCAGTTGTGTGTCTGAGCAAATTTGCCGCGATTCTGAGCATCGGCCTCCTGCTGTTCGCGATTGCCGGTGCAGGCGTCTATGCCGTCGTGGCGCGCGACCCGGGGGATGAGGTATCTCAGATTCTGGTTTTTTTCGGGGTCACGCCGGCGTCGGTTTCCGGATACACCGCGGGATTCCTGGTATCCTACGCGGTCCTGTCCCTTGGTGTCGTAGCGGCCGTCGAGGGCGCCCGGTACACGGCCGCGCGCCTGAGAGGTCTCGCGACGGCCGCTTCGTTTGTCTTGTGCGTAATCATCTATCTGACATTGGCGGGTTATTTCGTGTACGGTCTGCAGGGGAATCTTGCGACCGGACCGGCACTGATGGTCTATTCGGTTCTCTCCGGCCTGGCCTTTCTGCTGATCGGGCTGTTCCTGTTTGAAAAGTTCGTGGAAATATAGTGTCCGTATCGGGATATATGTCACCATTCGTCAATCTGTTTCCGGAACAGGCCACCCGGCCGAATTCGCGGCGGATGAACAGGATCCGGCGCATGTAGCGATAAACGACGGATTTGAAAGGACGAACCCATGCCGGATACGAAAGGGTCCCTCCGGAAGTTGAAAAAGCCGAAGAGACGCTACCCGGACACGGTGCTGGTGGACCGCGGCAGACCCGCGTCGGCCATCGTATGCCCCGACGACCCGCGCTACCGGGAACTGGCTTCGGAACTGGCGGCAGCGATCCGTGAGCTTTCGGGCGCGGATATTCCCCTGGTGTCGGACGTGGACGCGAAAACGCAGCCGGACCGGCACCTCGTTCTGCTCGGGAACGTGAATACGAACCGCGTGGTCTTCCGTCTCTACGGATACAACTATACCCCGGCGGATGACCTGTATCCGGGGCGCGGTGGATATCTCGTTCAGACGATTCACGACCCTTGGGGGAACGGAAAGAACGCGGTGGGTCTGTTCGGAAGCGATGTGGAGGGCGTCCGTGCGGCGGTCGGCGTGTTCCTGCGGAAATTTGCGGAGGATGAAACGCTTTCGACCGGTCCTCTCTTCGAGGTCCGGTTCGGGCCTGACGCATTGCAGATCCCAAAGCTCGAAGGCGATCCGGATGTGGATTCGGAGATGGAGGCCGCGGAGGAGGCGTTGCGCCGAGGCGAACACACGGGCCTGTGGGGCAGGATAGGCGAACGGGGGTTGTTGTACGGGCTCACGGGAAAAGACGCCTACGCCGAGCTCTACAAGCGTCTCGTGTACCGGATGTACGCGCACGCGATGTCCGATCCTGACAACTACGGAGGCATCTGGGGATTCGACGCGGATTTTGCGCTGCATAAGGTGATGCCGGGCTGGGACCTCGTAGAGGAGAGCCCGGTGATCTCCGACGACGACCGGCTGCGGATCACCCGGATCCTGTTCGAGTTCATCAGCGACTGCGTGTCCCACGTGGGCGATATGAAGATTCCCCACGTGAGGCACAACCACACCACGTTTGCCGCATTGGGGCTGCACTACGCGGGCACGTATTTCAGCAAGTATTACGGATTGCCGGAAGCGGACGCCTGGCTGGCGCTGTCCGAAGCGTGTTTCCGGTTTCAGGCGAAGGCGTTCAAGCCACACGAAGATTGCAGCGGGTACCAGTGGCTGACTCATTACCATCTGACCAGGTATTCGCTCTCCAGCGGAGAAATGGATTTCTTCGAGAACGGGTGCGCCCGGAAAGCGGCGGACTACGCCGTCCTGACAACCGACAATCTGGGATATGCGCTACCCTACGGAGACAATGCCTCGCCTTTCGGTTGGTGGAGCGAACTGCCCTATCTGCGGGCTGCCGTTTTTGTGCTGGGCGACGGGCGCTATCAGTGGATGCTCGATAAGAAGACGGCCGTGGAGCCTCAGTTCGCGGCTTACGAATACCACAGACGGGTAAGCCCGGTCGAGCCGGCGGATCTGGACGGTACGCAGGTGTTCCCGGTGGATCCGCTGTATTACGCGTCGAATCAGGGGAAAGACCATCTGCCACTGAAAAGGACCTTCGACAAGGTGGTGTTCCGGGACGGGTACGATCCCATGGCGCAGTATCTGTTTCTGGACGGGCTCTCGAACGGAGGTCACAAACACTACGACGGGAATTCGATATCCCGCATTACGCAGCGGCGGCGGATCTGGCTGGCCGACTGCGACTATATCAAGTCGCTGCCCAAGTTTCACAACGGCGTGCTGGTTTTCAGGAACGGACAGTCCGCCGAAATCCCGCCGTTCGCGGAGCTTGAGCGCGCCGCGAACTTTGACAGGTCGGGCTTTTCAGAGACCACGCTGCGCAACTACAGCGGCGTGGACTGGCACCGGAACATCCTGTGGAACCGGGGCCGGTTCTTTCTTGTCATCGATGAGATGGAAGCACTGTCGGAAGACGATTTCGGTTTCAGAGCGATCTGGCAGACGCTGGGCAACGTTGCTTTGCGCGGCGGCGGCCTGCAGGTGGAGCAGGACGGGGAGCGGTTCTTTTTTCAGGGATTGAAGGGACCGTCCCTGAAACTTGAGGACGACGAGGAAACGGGCAGGAACTGGACGGACTATCCGTACGCGGAGCCGGTGGTACGGATCCTTCAGCAGATTGTGGACGTACGTCTGAAGACTCGCGAAACATACCGGTTCTTCAACCTTCTCTATTGCGGCGGTGAACCGGCGACACGGAATCTGACGTTGACGCGGCTGTCGGAAGGGGCTGTCCGGGTCGACGGAGGCGAGGAGGTCGTCTATGCCGGGGTGGGGGAAACCGAAGTTCCCGTCGAGATTCCCGGCGGTCCCACCGTGGCCGCGGCGCAGTTTATGGTCTCTCCATCCCGGTTCGCGGTCGTGGACGGCACGCGGGTCGCCTGGGGCGGCATTGAGTTGCGTTCGGACCTGCCGGTGTCAGTGGAGTACGATCTGGTCCGTGGTGAGGGGCGTGCCACAGCGGGGCGGGGCACGAGGTTGTGCCTGTGGTCGGACGGTCGACCGGGCGTCGCGGTCGACGGCAAACCCGTGGAGGCATCCGTCACCGACGGCATGGTTTCCTTTACGATGCCCAGGGGCGAACATCGATTCCGCGTCGTGCCGGACGCGGTGATGTCTCTGCGCAGGGCGGCCGCTGCCACGGTGCGTTCGAATGTGGCGCAGCCTGCATTGATCCGCCCGGGTCGGGGCCGTGCCGGTCGGTTGAAGACGCTTTGGACTTTTGCCGAGGAGGGTCCTTTTCTCTCGCTGTACGCGGCAGACCTGATGCTGGACGGATCGGATGTGCTGGTCGCGGGCGGCCGGGGCGGGTCGGTCTGCGCGCTGCGCGACGGTGCGGCGCTCTGGCGGTTCCGCACAGGGGGCGAGGTGAGATCCGTGTGGGCCGCGGATCTGGCGGGAGATGGAAGGCCCCGGGTGATCGCCGGGTCCGCGGATACGAAGGTCTACGTACTCAGCGCAGTCGGAAAGGTGAAGTGGGACTATGAAATCCCTCTTTACTACCGAAAGCCAATGCTGAAAACCGTATTTGCCGGAGATATCAACGGGGACGGCAAGCTGGAGGTGATCGCTGGAGCCGAGTCATGGCGTTACTATGCGTTCACCCACAATGGAAAGCTGATGTGGTATCAGATGACCGTACACTCATCCACCCACGGCTGCGCGGCGGACATCGACGGCGACGGCAGGGACGAGGTGATTGCCGGAACGGAATACCACCGCTGGCACTGTATTGACGGCAGTGGCGCGATCCGGTGGTCCTACCATCCCAGGACCGGTCCGAGAACCAATTCCACCGCGGCGGGCGACCTGGATGGTGACGGCATGAAGGAAGTGGTCTTCGCCGGGGCGGATACCCATATTCACACCCTGGGCGCGGACGGAAGGCTCCTTTGGCAGTTCAATACGGGGGATGAGGTGACGCAGGTCGTCACCACCGATATGGATGGCGACGGGCAGGACGAGGTGGTGGCGTCTTCGATGAGTTTCAACGTATACGTGATAAAGGGCGACGGTCGGACCGTTGTCTGGCGAGCGGATCTCGGAGATGTCGTGCGTTGTATTTCGGTGGGCGATTTCAACGGCGACGGCAGACCCGAGGTTGCCGCGGGGACCGAGGACGGCGTCGTGCATCTGCTCGCCAACGGCGACGGACGGACGCTGGCCCGTTTCAAGACCGGCGGGGCGTTGTCGACGATGGTCGCCGCGGACGTGGACGGCGACGGCATTCCGGAGATTGCGGCGGCATCCGGCGATGGGGTGCTGTACGTGTTGAAGCGGTAGGGAGACGCCGCCGGTGTGAGGATCGACGTGAACGCAGTCCGGCAAGAAATGCGATACCGGAAACCGTCTAGAGGTCCAGTTCGCGGGCGATGCCGGCCATTGCATCCCGCACGAAAGCGATGTGTTCGTCCAGGTCCACCCCGAGTTCCGCTGCCCCCGCTTGAATGTCCTCCCGGCTGACCGCCCGCGCGAAACCTTTCTGTTTCATCTTCCTGCGTACGGACGAAATCTTCAGGTCCGTCAGTTTCCTTGAAGGCTGCATCAGCGTAACGGCCACGATGAATCCTGTGAGTTCATCCACGGCGAAAAGGGCCCGGTCGAGCAGGCTCTCCCGTGGGACGCCCAGGTAGGCGGCGTGAGATTTGATGGCATGGATGATGTCCGGCGGATATCCTTTTTCCGTCAGGATGCGGACGCCAACCATCGGGTGTTCATCGGGACCGGGGTGTTTTTCGTAATCGAAGTCGTGCAGCAGCCCGGTTATGCCCCACAGATCCTCGTCCTGCCCGAATTTGCGGGCATAGGCCCGCATTGCCGCTTCGACTGCCAGCATATGCTTGACAAGGTTCGGGTTCTTTGTGTGTTCGCATAACAGCTGGAAGGCTTCATCCCTGCTCGGTAGTGACATCAGGGCTCCTCATCTACGACATATGGCCGTTGCCCGGGGTTTTTGTTTGATTTGACGGACGGTCTTGGCGGCGGTTTAGAAGCTGTTTTAAAATTACCGGTGAGTTCCCGAGCGCGAGCGAAAAAGCGGCGGTCAAGGCGGGAAAATCCTCCCATATTTGTCTATACGGGTGGGTTTGACCAACGCCGACCGGCGCTTTTGCAGCCGCGCGAAGACCGCCGGGAATTTTGAAACAGCTTCTTACAGTTTGGCGCGTGTAAGCGTTTCATACAGCTTCCGGGTGGCCATGGAGTGACTGCGGCCCTTGCGCTGAAGGACACCCAGCGTGCGTATCAATGGCTTGCCGCGAAGCGGAAGCGCTCTGAGGGTGTCCTTGAATCGACCCTGTCGCAATGCGGATGAAGGCACCAGGGAGATCCCGATATCGACCTCCACGGCGTGGATCAGGGTCGCGATGTGGTCCAGTTCCATGACGGATCGGAGGGTCACGCCGTGTTTCCTGAAGTATCGGTCGACGGCCGTCCTCGTAGGGAATTCCGGTGAGAAGAGGATCAGCGGTTGTTCGGCCAGTTCACCCGGGCTGACCTGCGTCTTCATGCCGAGCGGATTGGACACGGAGCAGATCACCACCATCCGGTCTTCCGCAAACGGGACCGCGTCGACGTTACGCTGAGAGCGGGGAAATGCGACGACCCCCAGGTCGATCTGGCCGCTTGCCACATTGTCGTAGATACTCCTTGCCTGAGCATACGACAATCGCAGATTGACTCTGGGATGGGTCTTGATGTACGTTTTCAGAAACGGGGCCAGTTCCATCATGCCCACGCTGTAAATGGCGGAAAGTCGTACGGTGCCGGAAACCTCGCCGCTCAATGCCTGCAAGCGGTGCTGCATTTCATCGAAGCGCCGGACGATCTCCCGTGCATAGCCGTAGAAGATTTCGCCTTCCGCAGTAAGGGAAAGCCGTCTCTTCTCCCGCTGTACCAATTGACGGCCCTGTCGCCTCTCGATGCTCTTGAGCTGCTGGCTCACAGCCGATTGGCTGACGTCGTTGAGCAGGGCGGTCTTGGAGAAGCTCTGGGTTTCTATGAGGTCACAAAAGACCTTCAGGCTTTCTGTCAGCACGGGATGGCTTCCAATCCGGCGTGGATGTGATATCCCTGAAGTGAAGGAGATTTCGGGCGCCCGAACGGACGGTGACTCAGCGACGTCAATCGGTGAGTGACGATGGGAAAACTATAAGATTCGCGAAAGCAAGTCAACAGAAAATCTATATGACCGAGCTGTGAACGCTGGGAGTGAAGAAGGGTAAAATCGGACATCATCCGCGCCTGTAAGAAAACGCAGATCGGGGCGAGGGATCTGTCTAAATGCTTGCTATGTATTAATTTTCTTGTGTCATTCCGTCGACGGGGGTATATTTCGCGTTCCGCCTCAGCCGGTTCGGGCGGTACGAAGTGAGGGAGTCGCAACGGATATTAAAGGGAACGTTATCGTGAATTGGTTTGATCGTTTGAAGTCCGGTATTCAGACGCTTGTGCGGCGGACGATGCCCGACAATCTGTGGATCAAGTGCGAACGTTGCCATCAGACGCTTTACAGTAAGCAGTTACGGCAGGCGTTCGGGATCTGTCCCCACTGCGGCGCGCACTTCAGGATTGGATACAGGGAGTATCTGGACCATATCCTGGATGAAGGCTCCTTCCAGGAGATTGCCACGGAGGTGAAGTCCGCCGATCCGCTGAATTTCGAAGATCGCAAGCGGTATGCCGACCGGATCCGGGAGGGTCGCAAGGCCACGGGCCTGGACGCGGCGGTCAGCGTGGGCATCGGAAGGATCGATGGTCGGCGCATCGGTGTGGGGATTCACGAACCCGCGTTCATCATGGGTACGCTGTCTTCGGCGGAGGGCGAGCGGTTTTGCCGGCTGATCGATCGGTGTGTCTCGGAGCGTCTTCCGCTTCTCCTGATTTGCCGATCGGGGGGCGCCCGGATGCAGGAAAGCGCGCTCTCGCTGATGCAACTCGCCAAGATCAACGCCAGGCTCGCGCGGTTTGCCGACGAGGGGCTGCTGTTCGTCTCCATCCTTACGGATCCCACAACGGCCGGTGTGTCCGCCAGTTATGCCCTGATCGGCGATATCAATATCGCGGAGCCCAACGCGCTGATCGGCTTTACGGGCGAGCGGATTACCGGCAGTTCCGTGGGCGAGGAGGAGCTGGAGGCGCTCCGTCGCGCCCAACGCGCCGAAAAGGTCCTTGAGCACGGATTTGTCGACATGATCGTGCCGCGCAACGAAATGCGGAAAACGCTGGCCAGCCTGTATTCACTTTTGTTGAACTCGCAATCCGGTGCGAAGGTGCGGGTTTGACATCATGTGAGGCCTGACGTTCCTATCTCCGGCCGGCGAACTCGTGAGAGGCTGAAGTGGGTGCGGGTCTGAATGTCTACGTGACGGTTTTTCTGTTCCGGAAAAACCGTGTTTTGTTACTCGAGCGTTCGTCCCGCAAGAGGTTTGCGCCCGGCCGCTGGACAGGGGTCGGGGGCCGGGTGGAACCTGGCGAGATGTCGGATCTGGAAACGGCGGCACTCCGCGAGTTGAGCGAGGAAGCCGGCATCCCGGCGGAGGATGTCCGGAATCTCGAGATCCGCGTCGTATTGACCCGGATTGAAGACGGCGACGTCACAACCGTGGTGTTCTTCTCGGGGCATACCCACCGTGAGTCGATGCCTGAGTGTAACGAAGGCCGGCTGAAGTGGGTCGAGCTGGATCGCGTGGATGACCTGGACCTTGTTGAAAACGCCCGATATTCGCTGGATCTGGCCCTGAATGCGGAGGAATCCGCATTCTCGGGCCTGTATCTCGCGGTGGAAGACGCGGCGTGCGGCGGCACCATCCGTGCAGTGAGGGTGAATCGCCCTGTTCCGGAGTTTTCGCCGGGAACGCGGGAATGAAAATGAAAGTTGTCATTCGGGCCGGCGGTTTCGGTACCCGCCTTTGGCCTTACAGCCGTACGACGCGGCCAAAGCAGTTCCACAGGATGGTGGGTGAACGCACCATGCTGCAGGAGGCCGTGGACCGGATCCAGCCGCTGGCAGGCGTTCGCGACCTCCACGTTTCTACGGGTAGCGAACTGGTCGCGCTGGTTCGGGAACAGCTCCCGGAACTGCCCGGGACCGGACTGATCGTCGAGCCGGCGCTGCGCAATACCGGACCGGCCGTGGGGCTCGAATGCGTGCTGCTCGAAAGCCGGTACCCCGGATGCACGGTAGCGAGCCTGGGTTCCGACCACCATATCGGCAAACCGGATGAATTCTGCCGGCTGCTCCGTGTGGCCGGAGAAGCCGCGGAGGAGGATCCCGAAGCCCTTTTTACACTTGGAGTGAAACCCACCCGCGTGGAAACGGGGTACGGCTACATCCAGAAGGGCAGCGTTGCCAGGCGGATAAACGGAGAGCCGGTGTACAGCGTCGCGCGGTTCAGGGAAAAACCCGATGAGCAAACCGCGAAGCGGTACGTGGAGAGCGGCGACTATCTCTGGAACAGCAACATGTTCGTCTGGAAGGCGCGTACGGTCTTGGCGTTATTCGAGCAGTTCGAGCCGGAACTCCACCGTATTCTGATGCGCATACAGGCAGCGGTGGGCACCGGGTCGGAACGGGTGGTCATAGAGCGGGAATATCCCCGGATGGCCGAGGTGGCCATTGACAATGCCATTATTGAACGAGCGCCTGAAGTGGCCACCCTGGAAGCGGATATCGAATGGAGCGATATCGGCAGTTGGGGCGCCCTGACGGACATCCTTCCCGTGGACTCGCATGGCAATCTGGTCTCCGGCGAGGTGTTGAATCTGAATTCGCGGGACAACACGGTCTACGGCGTCGAGGGTAAGCTGATCGCCCTTGCGGACGTGGAGGGTCTGGTCGTCGTCGATACGCCCGACGCGCTGCTGATCTGTCGGCGCGACCGGGCGCAGCGCGTGAGAGACGTGGTCGCGGCATTGCGGGATGACCGCGCGGGATATCTCTAGTCGAAACGGATTCTGAATTGACGGCGTCCTTTGCGGCGGGGACGGTCTGGCGGTCTCTGTTCCGTGAACGGCGAACGTACACGAAGAAGCGGCGTTTCGGTCTGGAAACGGAGAAGACGACATGAAAATACTCGTGCTCCAGGGACCCAACCTGAATATGCTCGGGAAGCGGAAGGCGGACCACTACGGGCTTGTTACGATGGACGAGATCCACGCCAGGCTCGAGGAACGCGCGCGCGCGTTGGGCTGCGAGCTGGAATTTCTGCAGTCCAATCACGAAGGCGCTCTCGTCGACAAGGTCCACGAGGCACGGGACCGCGTCAAGGGTATCATCGTCAATCCGGGCGGGCTCACGGGGTTCGGCTACTCGCTGCGGGACGCCGTCGAAGACAGCCGGCTGCCGACGGTGGAGGTGCATCTGTCCAATATCCACGCGAGAGAAGCCTTCCGGAGTCAATCCTGCTTTTCGGCGATCGTGGTGGGGCAGGTTGCCGGATTCAAGTGGAGGGGATATATCGCGGCGCTGGACATGCTGGTGGATATGCTCAAAGAAGCAGAATAGACGACCGGAGTAGAACAGACAGCAAAACGCCCCGGAGGGATCCCCGGGGCATCTTTGTGCGTACTGCGGTGCGTCCCGACCGCGTGCCGTCAGTTTCGTCTCGCCTTCATCGTATACCGCATGGCTTCGGCGACGATACTGGCGGCGCCATCGATACCGGTCTGTCTGGTATTCAGCGTCAGGTGGTAGTTCTCGGAGGCATTCCACGCGATTCCGTAGTGTCGCTTGAGATAGCGTTTCCGGTATTCGTCCATCTTGCGGATGCGTTTCGCAGCAGCGTCGGATTCCAGGTCATCCCGTTCCATAACCACCTGAATCCGATAATCGAACGGGGCGACCACCCGCAGGTGCAGCGTGTCCGGCCGATCTCTCAGCAGCATCTGCCCGCCCCGGCCCACCAGGATCACGTTGTCCCGATCGGCAAGACGGGTTATGACTTCACGCGTAATATTGACGAAGGCCTCCTCGTCCGGAAAGGGCAGACCGGTATCGCTTCGTCCCGTCAGCTCGGGCACCGTGGCGGTCGCCCACCATTCGTACTCCGAAAGGCCGGTGATGGCTTCCGGATGCCCCGGTGTGAGGAACTTTCGTAGCACACGCATGGCGGGATGTTCGGGCCGCTCGTCGAAGCGTTCGGCTTCTGAGACCGGGACCTGGGCTTCGTTGGCCACTTCCACCAGCAGGTCTTTGTTCATGCAGAGATAACCCAACAGATCAGCTGCGTTCTGAGCGACCGATCGACCGTCGCTGCCATATTCTCTTGAGACGGTAATCACACCCATAGGGAGCCTCGCTGATGTGAGATGTCAGCGTCTAGTGTCCTGTCCCGAAAATTCCTCACCATTCGACCGCTGATTCATCCCGTCTCGCTACGTTCCCCTCGCTCGCCGACCTTACGCAGGTCGCCTGCGCTCAGGCGCCTTGCGAGCCGAGCGACTCGGCGGTCGAATTCAGGCAACTTATTTCCGGGACAGAACACGAGCGGAAGTTGACGCAATTCGCAACATCGGCATAAGTTAGTGAGTACTTTTGATTTGTCAATCGGTTTATCAGTCCGCTGATAGAGTCGCTCGAACCATTGTAGACGAAGACAAGGCGCGCGACCGAGTCCCATCCTGCGATTCGGCGAGGGCGCGCAACGCAGAATTTCGACCGCAAGGGCCGGCCGCAGCCCGGATGGGCTTTTTCAGCGGGCTGTCAAGTCCGGTGGGTCCCGCGGGAAGGCGCACATTCCGCTTTTCAAAAGGGTACCCGACGCCAACGAGGAAAATAAGATGGAAAATCAGGTGTGGATGTACAGGCACGACGAGATTCAAACAGGAAGGCCGTTCGGAATTGACGTTGACGGATCGGATTGGCTGTGGGAAGGTTGTGGACGCAACCGATTGACAGGTCATAATTTACGTACGGCGGAGACGGTTCAGATTCCGGTGCCCGACATGGCGGGTCGAACGATCATACAGGCCATCTCCTGGGAAGAAAAGCTGGTACTCACCCTGGGAGACGCGCCGTACTACCTGGTTTTCGACCCCGTGCGGCGCACCTGTGAAAGACGAACAATCCCGGGGGCCCGGCCCATCGTCTGGTACGGCCTCAAGACGCCGTGCGGAAAGGTGCTGCTATTCGAACGTTCGCAATCCCGTGTTCTGGTTCTGGACCATCCGCTGGCCGAACCGCGTGCGGTGGACTGTCCGTTCGACGGCCAGCTTGCAGGCGGCTGGTCCGTTGACGGGATCGTCTACTCGCCGGTGTGCGACCCTTCCCGGATCATCCGGTTTGATCCCCGCACCGAAGAATTCCTGGACGAGCGTCCAGGCCCCTACCCGGAGGCCGCCCTGGCGGGGCACCTAATGCATCGCGGCATGCTCTATCTGTGGGATACGGCAGAGGGCCGGGTCCTGCCTCTGGAACCGGATCGCGGCCGCTGGGAAGAGCCGATTGCGACCCCGGATCACGGAGAGATCTACGGATTCATGGGGGCAGGGTTCGGTTATCGGGGGCGCGCGTACATCTGCCTGAGCACGTATATGCATCCGAGCCGGCTGGACCCGGAGACAGGCCGGATTGTCATCCCGGACGGCCCGCTGACGATAGATGGAAATCCGCCTCGGTTCCTGGACCGCTTTCTGGTATTCGACCCGGATGCGGGGACCTTCGACTACCTGATCTCGCCGGAGCAGCCGGACGGTGTCCCGCTGCTGTGCTATCACTGGACGGACGGCGAGCGGTTCGCCATTACGGGCACGACCATACCTTATGCTCAACCCGGGGAACTGGGTGAGATTCACGGGTCCTGGATTGTTCTGCAGAGCGAACCGGCAGAGCAGGAACCGGGTTTCAACACCCCTGACACGACATTCGACAAAGGAGCGCACCTGAACCGGTACCGCCGCACGTACAGTGCGGAGAGGTCGCTTTTTCTGCCGCATATGCCATGGACGCCCCCCATCGTGAATATGGAGGGTCCCGCAACGGAATATCCGCCCGGCATGGAGGCCGAACTGATCCGCCGTGCCGCCAGGACCGATCGGTCGGAGTACCTCGGGCACCTTGCGGAGACCATTACAAGCGGGGTGACTTCGGACGCGGAGGCGGTCAAAGCGGTTGCGGGGTACGTGAATCGGGCGCTTTACTACAATCCCGTCCAGATTCCGGAGACACAGGACCCGGTGGCCATACTGGAGGGACACGATGCGCGATGCGGGCAGGGCGTTGGGGTCACGGTGGCGATTCTTAAAGCGGTGGGCATTCCCGTCCGCACAGTGGGTCTCTCCCACCACGTTGTTGCGGAGGCCACGTACGACGGTAGCGATCATATCGTCGACGCGCTGTTTTTCGGCGTCAATCAGCCGCACAAGGGAGGACGCGTGTTGTCCGTGGCCGAACTGAAGGCGGATGTCTATTTCGCCGATGGCTTCGCCCAGGAGTGTTTCGCGTACGATCCCGAATTGCTCGAGAGCGAAGACGGGTTCTGGATTCTGGGATACGTATTCGGCATCTGGGGGTCGGAGCCGTATTACTCGTACTATCTGGGGGCTGAAAAGGCGCATCCCCCCACGTTTCCACTTCCTCTGCCGGCGCAGCGGGTTGGCCGGCGGGAGGTCCGTTTGAACTGGGCTCGGTCGATAAAGATGGGCGGCGGCAGGATCGAGTACGACGTGCGGGTTTTTTCGGATCGGGCGTGTCGTGAGGAAGTCATGGCGGAAACGACGGGGGACACGTCGATAGTCTGGAAGGTGCCGGAGGCCAACCGGATGTACTTTGTGGAAGTGCGGGCCGTGGACGAACATCGGGAGCGGAATCCGGCTACCTGGTATCCCGCGGCGCGGTCCAATTTCGTGCTCGTTCCCGAAGAACAGTACGGCTGGTACGGCGTCATGTAGGACCGAAGCCCTCGAAATCCGACTGCAGATGCAGCGGCTTGCCTTCCAACCGACGGCGGCGGCTATTCGTCGGCGGGGCTGCTCCGGGCCACCGGCACGTGAATGAGCGTGGGTTGTTCCGCGTCCAGGCCGTCCCTCAACGCGGGCAGGATCTGGCCGGCGCGTTCAATGCGAACGCCACTGGCGCCAAAGGCTTCCGCCATCCCCGGGTAGTCGATCGGACCCAGTTCCGAGGTAATCCCGCGGCCGTAACGCGCCTCGTGCCCCGTGAGTGTGATGCCCCACGCTTCGTCGTCGGCGAGCAGAACCACAAAGGGCAGGCCCTGCCTGGCGGCGGCTTCGAGTTCGGCAACCGTGAACGTCAGCGCGCCGTCGCCGGAAATGAGGATGACGTGCCGGTCCGGATACAGGAGGCGCGCGGCCATCGCAGCCGGAATACCGTAGCCGACAACGCCGCTGGCGCCGCAGGTGAGCCAGTGGCCCGGATACCTGTCGCAGAGGGCCTGGTGGGCCCACTGACCGATATTGCCTCCGTCGATGATGACAATCGTGTCGTCGGTCAGGACGGCCTGTACGGCGTGGATGATATCCAGCGCGTGCAGGCCGTTTCCCTTGCGTGCGGCCAGACACCGCCGGCGAAACGCGTCCCGGCGCCCGGCGGCTTCCTCCAGCCAGGCCGTCCCGGGCAGGATTTCTCGTGATTTTGCGGCCTCGGTCAACTGGGTGAGCGCGGAACCCGGATCGGCCGCCACGCGAACGTGGGCGCCCGCGCCCTGGTTGAGATGAAAGGCATCCGCGTGGATGCGCACGATGGTTGCATCGGGGTGCACGGCGGGCGGCTGAAGGTAGCCGACCCGGTAATCGCAGACCGCGCCGGCCAGCAGAACCAGGTCTGCATCCGGCAGGAGGCGGGGACCGCCGCTTGCCGCGCCGACCACGCCCATAAAGGTCTCGATGGGTTGAATGATAGCGCCCCGGTCCCAGATCGGCACCACCACGGGAACGCCAAGGGTTCGGGTGAACTCGGTCACCGCCGCGCCGCCGTCCGCGTAGTGTGTACCGCCGCCGGCCACCAGAAGCGGGCGGGCCGCCTGTGAAATCAGGTCGGCGATGCGGTCGATTTCTCCAGGATGCCCCGCGGCGATGGTGGGCGCGGGATGGCCGGCGGCGTGAACGCGGATGATGGCGTCGGTATGAATCTCGGCGCAGAGGACGTCCTGGGGGACCGTCAGGTGTACGGGTCCGGGCCTGCCCGACGTCGCGGCTTCGAAGGCATCGTGCAGCATCTGCGGGATTCGCTCCGGACGGTGGATGGTCTCCGCGTATTTGCAAAGGGGCGCCGCGATGGCGACCTGGTCCAGGTCCTGAAAATGACCGAGTCCCGCCGTGCCCGATGGTCCGCTTCCGGTGATTAGGAGCATCGGGGCGCCGTCGAAATACGCGTTGCAGACCCCGGTGAGTGCGTTCACGTGCGCCACGCCGCTGCTTACAGCGCATACGCCCACGGTGCGGCTGAGACGTCCGACGGCTTCGGCGATATATCCCGCGGTCTGTTCGTTGCGCACGTCCACAAGCCGCATTCCCGCCCGGTCACAGGCGTCGTCCAGGTCGTCCAGGCCATGCCCGCAGAGGGTTGCGACGAAGCCGACGCCTTTCTTCTGAAGTTCCGCCACCAGCAGGTCCGCACCGTTCATGCACGCCTCCAATGGAACTTTCGAGGGTTTCTATCAGTCAACAGTTTACAGGCATAACCGGTCCGGGAAGGGCGTCCGTCTCCGCCGAGGAAAGCCCTTTGCGCCGTCACGCGCGATACAGGTCCAACGCGGCGATGGCGTCCGCGATCCGGGACGGTACGAGGTGGCCGATGTAGTTGCCTTTTTCCTTAAGTGTCCTGACTGCCGTGGAGGAAATGCGCGAATAAACGCGTTCAAGCGCGATAAAATGGATTCGGTCTGCAAAGGCGGCATATTCCGATCCGGTCTTCAGTCTCCGTATGGCATTCGGGTCGATATTGTCGCGGTTGGCGGCCACGATGTGGGCGACGTCAAAGAGTGCGGACAGCTCATTCGGCATGTTCGTATAGTACCTGCGGTCGAACAGCCTCAAAAGCGTATCGTAGCCGACGACGAAGAACAGTCCGGTCGATTTCGGATAGAGCGGGCGAAGGGCACTGGCTTTATCCACGAATCTGGCGTGGCTGCAACCGGCGACGGAAACGTTTGGATACGGTCCGGCGTAGTGTTCGAGCATGGCCAGGCGCTGCGCCAGCGGCACCCCGTAGATGGCCTTGTCCACGTTTGCGTGAGACAGCAACAGCAGAGCTTCGGCGGCCCCGCAGGTTTCTGCCGCCCGTTTCAGCATGGCTTCGTGTGCAACGGTCATCGGGTTGAAGGAAGCATCCATCACAACCAGGTTGCCACCGGACCGGTCGAGACCCTTCGCCGCTCTCCGTAAAAAGGCCGCCCTCGGCGGACCGCCGGGTTCGAGCGCTTCCATGAAGCATTGCAGTTCCTGCAGTTTCCGTGGATCGACCCGCATCGGCAACCCGGCGAATGGTAGTTTGTGCCCGTTAGAAGCTGTCTTAAAATTACCGGTGGGTTCCCGAGCGCGAGCGAAAAAGTGGCGGTCAAGGCGGGAAAATCCTCCCATATTTTTCTATACGGGTGGGTTTGACCAACGCCGACCGGCGCTTTTGCAGCCGTGCGAAGACCGCTGGGAATTTTGAGACAGCTTCTAATTTGGATATGGTAGGACGGGGTCCGGTGTAAGTCAATCGAATTATCGGGGGGATTTTCCGCTTGACATCCGCCGTCTCAACCTTACCATTGAATGGGGGTTTCAGGTCGGGTTGAACGTCAACATCGAGCGAAAGGCAGATGAATGGCGGGGCGGCCCTTTCGGGGGGTGTTCGTCATCCTGGCAACGCCGTTTTCGGACGATGGATCGCTTGACGAAGACGGGTTGAGGTCCGTGGTGGAATTCTCGATCGCGGCGGGCGCGCATGGGCTGGTCACGCCGGCAAACGCAAGCGAATTCAGCGCGTTGTCCGACCCGGAACGGCTTCGCGTGATCGAGGTCGTGGGCAGGACGGCGCGGGGCCGGCTGCCTTTCGTCGCTGGCGCGTCCGGAGTGAGTTCCCAGGTGGCTGTGTGGCTGGCGCAACATGCGGCCGACGCCGGCGCCGACGCCGTGATCGCCATGCCACCCTATGTGTCCAAGCCTGCGGCCGATGGCGTGAGGGCGTATTACGAAGCGATTTCCCGGACGACCGAACTGCCGATATTCGTACAGAACTATCCGCTGCCAATCGGCGTGCCATTGTCATCCGCGTTGTTGGGTCAGCTTGCGCGCGAGATCGAACGGGTGCTTTACGTCAAGGAGGAAGTCCCGCCGGTCACGCACTCCGTTTCCGCGGATATCGCTGCCTGCGGGAAATCGGTGGAGGGCGTGTTCGGGGGTGCGGCCGGACGATTCCTGATTGACGAAATGAGTCGGGGCGCGGCCGGAACCATGCCGGCCTGCGACGTCCCCGACATGCATACTGCGGTATGGAATGCCTGGCAGGCGGGCGACGCGTCCGGCGCACGCGAGGCATTCAACCGCCTGTTGCCGCTGTTGAATTTTGAATCGCTGCACAGCGTACAGGGTTACAAAGAGGTGCTCCGCCGCCGCGGGGTGATCCGGTCGGCCCACGTCAGGACCGCCGCGACCGGCCCGCTGGATGCGCACGATCACGCTGAACTCGATGCGATTCTTGCCGAGATCAGCGACCTTTGGTCGGTTTAATCACGAATTTTACGGAGGGTGTTATGCACGTTGGGATGCGGATACCGCCAATGGGAAGGGAATTGGGTCTCGAGGGTGTGGTGGCGTGGGCGAGTGAATGCGGTTTCGGGTCTGTGGATGTGCCGGAAGTCGACGCCGGGGTTCGCGGGACCTTCGACAGGGCGGAGCTGGCGATCGGTACCGTCGACTGGGGTGTGGGTGGAGGCCTGCTGAGTCAGGACGCCGAGGTGCGCAAGAGGGCGGTCGCAGCCATGAAGCGGCGCATTCACGATACGGGTGTCCACGGTTCCGGCGTTGTGTTTCTCTGCCTGGCGCCGGACGACGGCATGCAGTCCCGGTCCGACAGTTTCGAGATCTTCAAAGCCGTTTATCCCGGGGTGGTGGACTATGCGGAACAGCAGAATGTGCATCTGGCCATCGAACCCTATCCTGGAGGCGGGCCGGGCTACGGCAATCTGGGATGTACGCCGGAGACGCTTCGGGCCGTATTCGAGGTCGTGCCTTCGCCTCATCTTGGGATCTGCTATGACCCGTCGCATTTCATCCGGATCGGTGTGGACTATCAGCGCCTGTTGATGGAATTCGGAGACCGCGTCCGGCACGTGCATGCCAAAGACACGGAGCTGCTGTCAGACGGCCTTTACCTGTACGGCAGCCTCGGACAGAGCTTCGGAAAGAGGTATGGACACGGGGAAGGCTGGTGGCGGTACTGCATTCCCGGATGGGGAGAGGCCGATTGGATATGGATTGTGGCACGGCTGGAAGAGTTCGGCTATGACGGCCCGCTTGCAATCGAGCTGGAAGACGACCGCTTTATGGGCAGCACCGCTTTGAATCAGGAGGGGCTGCTTGCGGCCAAGGCGTATCTGGAAGAGATCATTCGTTAGATTTCCAATAAAACAGCCGGGTCCGGAGGCGCGCGATGAGAAGGTTCAAACCGTTTATGTTTGTCGTGGCATTGCTTTTCATGTCCTGCGGAGAAGACAATCCGCTGAACTACGATACGCTTGCAGGCACCTATACGCTCCGTGAGATTCAGCTGGTGGGTGGTTCACAGACACAGACGCTTCGTCCGCCTGAAGCGATTGGGACGCTTGTTCTGTCGACAACGGGTGATTTTTCGATGAGTCTGAGTGTCCCGACGCTTGGAATGGAAGATCGATTTTCCGACGGTACGTACGCAATAGAAGGATCGAGTATATTATTTCAGGAAGCAGCGACACTGGGTCTTATTGGAACCAATGCCACCATCAGCGGGAATGAGTTGACATTGACTTCCTCGCTAGGCGGGTCGCAAGTTACGATGGTCTTCGTGAAGGTCTGACCCTTGTTGCGAGACGGGAACGTGAGCCGGTGTAACGGGTCTTACAGGAGTCATACAGATGGTAAAGGTTGCGGATGCGGTTGTGATCGGGGGCGGTATCATGGGGGCCAGCGCGGCCCATTTTCTCGCAAAAAAGGGTCTGGGTGCTGTCGTGCTCCTGGAAAAACGTTCGCTGGCCGCCGTGAGCACGGGACATTCGGCCGCGGTGATCCGCACTTTTTATTCGAACGACCTGACCATCCAGCTGTCCATGAAGGCGTTGGAGATGTTCGCGAACGGACCGGAGGCGCTGGGGGGAGATTGCGACTTTCGCAATACGGGCTATATCTGTCTTCTGGGTGACGATACTGCCGCCGCCGGCCTGGCGGTGCTGGAGGCGGAGCAGCGGAATCACACCCGGGCCGTGGAGGTGGAAGCGGATGAGATCGGGGAACTCGTCCCCGGCGTGAACCCGGATGGGATCGTCTCGGGCATCTATGAACCCGCGTCGGGGTACGCGGACCCCGTCCGGACGGTCCGGAATCTGGTGACGCGCGCCGCTGACTGGGGCCTGGCGTGTCACGAGGGGGTGGGGGCGACAAGGATTCGCATGTCCGGAGACCGTGTGACCGGGGTGGAGACGGACGCGGGCGAAATCCGGACGGACCTGGTAATCAACGCGGCAGGTCCATGGGGCCGGCAAATGGGATTGTCCGCGGGCTTGAACTATTCGCTGCGATGGAGCCGGGAGAGCGATCTGGTTCTGCGATTGCCGGAGGGATACGGGCGGTTTCCCGTGGTTTCCGATCCCAATCTCAGGGTCTATTTTCGTCCCGACGGCGAAAACGGGCTGCTCGCCGGATTGAGCTTTCCCAAAGAGGTGGAGCCGATGGACGTGGACGCGTACGATCCGGATCTGGACGAGCCGACGCGACGGCGCATCGAGTCGGGGACCTTCGAACGGGTGCCGGCGTTCCGGCAGGGCGAATACGTGAAGGGCTGGGCTTCGGTCTATACCATTACGGACGACTGGCATCCCCTGGTCGGAGCCGAGCCGGGGCTGGAGGGCTACTATGCCTTCTTCGGCGGGAGCGGGCACGGGTTCAAGCTGGGTCCGCCGATCGCCGATTCGCTGACCGACGCGATTCTCGGCCGGACCCCCGCGTTCGATCTGCATCCGTTCCGTCCCAGCAGATTCCTGGAGGGCGATCAGTTCTCGTCCGCATGGGGAGGAGGAAACCGGGGGTGAGAGGAGCGGAGAGTTTCATCGACGAAGGCGACGCCCCAGCGGTGATTCGCCTTTATTTAGTTAGGACAGACGCCAACCGGGTGTATTGATCACCGGTAGGGGCGACTGGCCGGTCGCCCGTGCAAGGAATTCCGATGGCAACCAGCGCCAACCTGAACTGGATCGCGAACTACATTTGGGGCATCGCGGACGACGTCCTCCGCGACCTGTACGTGCGCGGCAAGTATCGCGACGTGATCCTGCCGATGACCGTGCTGCGCCGTCTCGACGCGGTACTGGAGGATAGCAAACAGGCGGTCCTGGACATGCAGGCTTCCCTCGATAAGATCCGCCTGGTCGACCAGGAGGAGCCATTGAAGCAGGCGGCCGGGCAGGATTTCTACAATACCTCCAGGTTCACCCTGCGCGACCTTCGCGCCCGTGCGAACCGCCAGCAGCTCGAGGCCGACTTCAGGGCCTGGCTGGACGGGTTCTCGCCAAACGTCCAGGATATCCTCGAGAACTTCGAATTCCGAAACCAGGTCCCCCGTCTTTCCAGGGCCGATGCCCTGGGCACGTTGATCGAAAAGCTGACCACACCCGACGTCAACCTGAGCCCGGCCCCGGTGCACAACGGCGATGGCTCGGTCAGACACCCCGGCCTGGACAACCACGGCATGGGCACGATCTTCGAGGAGCTGATCCGGCGTTTCAACGAGGAGAACAACGAGGAGGCCGGAGAACACTGGACGCCGCGCGACGCGGTAACCCTGATGGCGAAGCTGGTTTTCCTGCCCGTCGCTGACGAGATTACATCCAGCACCTACCTGATCTACGACGGCGCGTGCGGCACAGGCGGCATGTTGACCGTGGCCGAAGAGGTCCTTCAGCAACTCGCCGCCGAGCGCGACAAGCAGGTCTCAACGCACCTGTACGGACAGGAAATCAACGCCGAGACCTACGCCATCTGCAAGGCCGACCTGCTACTGAAGGGTGAAGGGGACGCGGCGGATAACATCGTCGGCGGTCCGGAGCATTCCACACTGGCCAACGACGCCTTCCCGTCCCGCGAGTTCGACTTCATGCTCTCCAATCCGCCCTACGGGAAGAGTTGGAAGACCGACCTGGAGCGCATGGGCGGCAAGAAGGAAATGCGGGACCCGCGGTTCGTGATCGAGCACGCGGACGATCCCGAGTATTCGCTCGTTACCCGGTCCAGCGACGGGCAGATGCTCTTCCTCGCCAACAAGCTGTCCAAGATGAAGGAGGGCGGCAGCCGCATCGCCGAGGTGCACAACGGCAGTTCGTTGTTCACCGGCGATGCCGGGCAGGGCGAGAGCAATATCCGGCGCTGGATCATTGAAAACGACTGGCTAGAGGCGATCGTCGCGCTACCGCTCAATATGTTCTACAACACCGGCATCGCGACCTACGTGTGGGTGATCACCAACCGGAAGCCGGAGCATCGCCGGGGCAAGGTGCAGTTGATCGATGCCACCGAGTGGTACCGGCCGCTGCGAAAGAATTTGGGCAAGAAGAACTGCGAACTTGGCGAGGAGGACATCCGGCGCATCTGCGACACATTCCTGGCCTTCGAGGAAACCGAACAGAGCAAGATCTTCGACAACGCCGCCTTCGGCTACTGGAAGGTGACGGTCGAGCGGCCGCTTCGGCTCGACGGGATCGACCCCGACCGCGCCTACAAGGCCACCGAGATCAAGAAACTCAAGGATAGTAGCGAACGCAGCGAAAGCGCGCCGCCTGTCATCAGGAAGATCCACAAGAGGGGCACGGAAGCCGACCCGCTTCGTGGCAGGTTTGAGGCTACCGTTAACGGCAGACCTGCGGTCGTCGAGTACGAACCGGACACCGAACTGCGCGACACCGAGCAGATTCCGCTGCAGGAGGAAGGCGGCATCGAAGCGTTCCTGGGGCGGGAAGTCCTTCCCTACGCCGCTGACGCCTGGTATCAAGCCGACAGCGTAAAAGTTGGCTATGAGATCAGCTTCACGCGATACTTCTACAAGCCCCAGCCCATGCGGACCCTGGAGGAAATCGGTGCGGATATTCTGGCGCTGGAGAAAGAAACTGAGGGGCTGCTCGGCGATCTGCCGTTGATACGCGAACCGCCGGCTTTGTACGGCAAGCCGCGCATCTACGTGGATACCTCTGTGATCGGCGGGTGTCTCGACGATGAATTCCGGGAACAATCGACGCAGTTGTTCGAGGTCTTTCGCCAGGGTGACGCCACGATGCTCATCTCGAACATCACCCTGGATGAACTCGCGGATGCTTCGCCCCCCGTCAGGCGGGCGGCCAGCATCGTTCCCCAGGGACACACGGAAACACTCGCCGTTTCAAGAGAAGCAAGAGAGCTTGCTGATGCCTACATAGCGGCTGGCGCCATAGGTGGGGCAAACCGGACCGATGCGCTGCATATTGCCATCGCGACTCTGGCCGAGGCAGACGTTCTGGCAAGCTGGAATTTCAGGCACATGGTGAATTGGCGGCGTATCAGAGCCTACAACGAGGTCAATCGCAAAAGCGGATACCCCGCTATTGACATTCGCACGCCGGAGGAAATCGTCCATGACTGATGAAACCCAGAAAAAAAAGAAATTCGACTGTGTCGAATTCATGCGCAAGGCCCGCGCCCGCATAACCGCCGAAACTGCCGGCATGACTGCAGAGGAAACGGTAGAGTGGTTCAATTCCAAACGGTATTCCGACCCCGTGTTGGAAGCAATGGCCGCGCGAATACGCAAATCCACGCAGGACGGGCCAACAGACAGTTCCGACAGCTGAACCGAAGGGAAACTGAAGCGCATCGGGTACCCCCGGTGGACATTTGCAGTCCGAAGGAGCTTGCAAATGAAGAAGCGTGAGAGCGACGCAAAGGCGTTCGACTGCGTACAGTGGACGCGCGAGGTCCGGGACCGGATCAACGCGAAGCTGGCGGGAGTGTCCCCTGAAGGGCGGCGCCGGCGGCTCAACGCGGCTGCCCACAAGGATCCCTACTTCGCTCGCATCCCGAAGTCCAGGGTTGTGCGACCCTGGCAGGACGATGGGGCAAGCGACGGCGGTCGATCCGGCGCCGAGGGCGATTGATGGTTAAGACCGGGAGGGCAACGAAGGCTTTCGGCGTAAGCTGGAATTTTCGGCACATCGTGAATTGGGGGCGGATTCGGCAATACATCGCGTTATAGCCCGGCCGGATGGTCTGAAGACCCGGAGAATCCTGCCGATTGGGATGGCCAGGATCCCATAGCCGTAGGGGCGACCGGCCGGTCGCCCTACATTGGTATATGAATCGATGACCTCGGATCTCAAATGTCTTCCTGAGTCGTTGTGCACGCTTGCGGAGATTCGGGTTATAGCCCTTGAGAAAGAGACGGAGGGGTTGTTGGACGAGAGTCTGAGGACATAATGAACGGCTCCTGCGATCCGGAAAAACCCCACCGACGGTCGACCCGATTGCGCGACTACGATTATTCACGGGCGGGCGCATATTTCATCACCGTCTGCACAAGAGGGCGTAAATCACTTTTCGGCGTGGTGAAAGATGGTGAGGTGGCGCTGAATGAGCTCGGCCGGATAGCTGAGGAGGAATGGCGAAAATCTGCGCAGGTCCGTATCGAGATCGATCTCGACGCCTGGGTTGTCATGCCCAGCCATATTCATGGTATCGTTATTATTGCCGACGAACGCCGTAGGGCCGACCGGCCGGTCGCCCGTGGCGGGCTGCGACCCAGGTCACTCGGCGCCATGATGGCCGGATTTAAATCTGCAGCAACCAAGCGTATCAACACCATGCGTGGCACGCCCGGCACACCGGTTTGGCAGCGCAACTACTACGAACACATTATCCGGAACGAATCCGCGCTGGATCGGATTCGGCAATACATCGCGGATAACCCGGTCGGATGGTCGGAGGACCCGGAAAATCCTGCCATTTCGGATGGCCAGGATCCAATCGGCACAGGGGCGACCGGCCGGTCGCCCCTACAGTGGTGAAAGATGATGACAACCTCGAATCTCAAACCCTATCCTGGCTATAAGGACTCCGGTGAAAAATGGTTAGGGTTTGTACCTGAGCAATGGGAAGTGCAGCGGGCTGATCGTCGGCTGTCCGTAGTTAAGCAATCTGTAGATCCAAATGAAATATCCGAACAGCAAGTTGTGCACTATTCAATTCCAAACGTCCAAGAGGTTGGCGGTGGTGTCATCGAATCGGGATTCTCTATAGACTCATCGAAGACTCTAGTCGACCGCATTCTGCTTCTAGTGTCGAAACTGAATCCTAGAAAAGGGACGATAGCTCTAGCAGCGCCTGACCGCAGGCTCACAACACTTGCTTCAAGTGAGTTTGTGCCCATGGAACCAAAATACTGCGTGGGCGAATTTGCACGGTACCTTTATGAGTCCGAGCACGTAAGGCTTGAATTGAGTTCAAGAGTCGACTCGGCGACAAAGAGCCATCAACGATGCTCTCCAGAAGACATATCAAAGCTACGAGTTCCTTTCCCACCCCTACCCGAACAAGCCGCCATCGTGCGCTTCCTTGACCACGCCGACCGGCGCATCCGGCGCTACATCCGTGCGAAGCAGAAGCTGATTGCGCTGCTGGAGGAGCAAAAGCAGGCCATCATCCACCAGGCGGTCACGGGCCAGATCGACGTCCGAACCGGCCAGCCCTATCTGGCTTACAAAGACTCCGGGGTGGGGTGGTTGGGAAATGTGCCAGAGGATTGGGATGTCGTTCCATTGCGGAGAGTAACCCTTGACAGTTGCGATGGGCCGTTTGGTTCCGGATTGAAGTCTTCACACTATACTGAGCAAGGAATAAGAGTGGTACGGCTTCAGAACATCGGACATGGAGAATTCAAAGACTCCGACGCAGCCTTTATTTCGCCCGAACATTATTCGTCGCTGGGCGATCATTCCGTCATTTCGGGAGACGTCTTAATAGCCGGGTTGGGCGACAACAACCATCCAGCGGGTCGAGCATGTGTCGCACCGGAGAAAATCATCCCCGCAATGGTGAAAGCTGATTGTTTCAGGTTTCGACTAAATCAAGCTCGAATTCAACCAAGGTTTGCCGCAGTCCAACTAACCGCTACCTCGACTGTTGCTTCAGCCGTGCTTTCGACTGGGGCTACCCGGCAACGAACCAATCTCCAGGCAACCTCTGGAAGATCTATCGGTATTCCGTCGCAAACTGAACAAAACCTGATCGTCAAGTATATCACAGCTGAAATGGCAGGTATAGAGGGTTCCCAAGCGGCCGTCCATCGAGAGGTCGAGCTTCTTCGCGAATACCGCACCCGATTGATCGCCGATGTCGTCACTGGTAAGCTTGACGTGCGCGGGGCTTCGGATAAACTGCCGGAATTGGATAAACTGGCAGAAGACAATGTAGATGATCCGATCGATCATGACGGCCGTTGCGAATCCAAATGAATAGGATATTCAAGACACAAGTAGAATCAGTGGCCAGAATCCGAATGATCCTTCGTGAAGACAGCCTTAGTTATGTACTTGATCCTGCGTCGTTGCCGACAAGATCTGTTACTGAACGGTGCAATCCATTCATATAAACGCTAAAGTCATTCGAGTGATTGTACAGTGAGAAGTCTTTGGAAACGTCCGGCGGGAGAGAGGCGAGAGACCACTTTCGCAATACCCCTGTGCCGTGCGCTTCCGGGGTCCTGACCTGATCGATGGAGTCAATGTGTTGGGTCATTAGATCAACTGCAGGATCTGGGTATTTCAATTCATGATGAAGGAAGAATTCGATGCATCGGTTCGTTTCTTCGATCTGTTTTTTCGTGAGCTTGTCGCCAAAGAGCTTGTGCGCATGAACTAACCTGTTTCGAAATACTGTGGTGATAGCTTGGACAATGTGGCGAGATATGTTACCCTCCCATTCTCTTGCGATTTTGGTAAACTTCCTTTTCCTGCTCGTTGCTCTTGCATATACTTCGTACTTGTCTGGCTCATGCAATAGAACCAGGATTCCCAAGTACTTGTCCCAACACGCACGGAGTCGCAGAGAAATTGAATTGAAGCTGTCTAGGATATCCATACGAGCGCAGAACGTGGAGAAGTCTTCAAGTATGGTTTTCGGACTATGCCGATGTTCCCACAATACTTGATTCCATAGTCCGGCCGGGGAATGGCTATCCTTGAGCGAAAATAGCCAGACTAGCTCAAGATCTAATATCGCATAAAACAGTCTGAAGTCGTCCTGTTCCGCGCAGTAGCAATACACACGGGACAAAAGCGTCTTGGGAATGATGGCACCTAGTGAAGGGTGTGAGGAAGCCGCGTATCGGTGCAAGAACGCCTCGAATAACGAGGCTTCTTGAGTTGAATTTATCGAGAATGTTTGCGCAGATGTATTCATATGGCAATTCTCGGATTGAATAAAGGCCCGCTAATCGACTGCGCTGGCGCACGGGTTTGGGAGACTGTGAGATGGCGTTGATGCATTTTGAATCAGGTAGTTCAGCTGCTGGTGTTCTGGGCGTGGGCTGCCGAACACGGCTATTAAAAAGCGCGACTTCGTGGTATAAAGGTGCCGGCCAGTAAGTCAAAAGGCCATGGGTGGCACAAACTCCGAACGCTTGGAAGCATACTGATGTACCCCCAGAACGTCAAGTACTGCTCGTTCGCCTGCTTGGTGACTATGGAATGTTGGTGGGAGCTGCAATGCCGTGGTCGGCGAAGGAATGAGACGATACCGGTACTTGTTGGCGATTTCATTCACGTATCCGATTCGGATCAGGTAGATATCATTAATCGTGTATTTTCAGTGACTTATAAGGTCGATTTTTACTTGACGGGTACTTGACAACCCGCACACTGACACCTTCGAACACCGGTTAGAACGCTTGATTTGCGCCCTCGCAGGATTTGCCTATCGACCGGCAAATGCCTATATTGTGCCACACAGAAACTGTGAGGCTGTGACTATGAGAAATATCACCGTATCCGTCGACGAAGAGACCCATCGGCTTGCGCGTATCCGTGCGGCAGAATTGGACACGTCGGTATCGTCCCTCGTGCGAGACTTTCTGAAGAGTCTGGCAGAGAACCCGGACACGGATGGGGAATCCGGTTCCGGGTCTGTCGAAACCATCTATCAGCGTCGGTGCAGGCTGCTGCGGGAGGTGCTCGCGGACTTCGATAGACAGGGTATCGGGTTGCGGATGTCCGACAACCTTCCCAGGGAGGCGTTGTACGATCGCAACGCGGCAAGGGCCGAAGCTGTCGCCGAGCGGGAGCGGCAGCGCAGTATCTCCGAAGCACTCAGATCCTCACCATGCGATTCGTAGATACCAACATTCTGCTGTATGCTGTCAGCGAGATCCCAGGGGAGGCCGACAAGCGGGCGCGGGCGGCGGAAGTCCTGACGGAACCCGACCTCGCTGCGTCCGTTCAGGTGCTGCAGGAGTTCTACCACCAGGCCACCCGGCCGACTCGAATCGGCAGTCTTTCTGGCAATAAAGCATTGCAATTCCTGGAGCCGATTCTGCTTTTCCGGATTCAGACCATGTCGACGGACGTATTTCTCGATGCCATTGCCATTAGCCGACGTTTTCGCCTTTCCTACTGGGATGGCGCGATTCTCGCCGCAGCTCGTGCCCTGGGCTGCGATGCCGTGTATTCCGAGGATTTGAGCACAGAACAGGACTACGACGGCCTCCGGGTCATCAACCCGTTCACGCACCAGCAGGCTCCGAAGTGAACACAGACACCACCGAGAGCGGGCTTGAACGCCTGATTTGCGCCGCCCTGACGGGCCAGGGCTGCGAGCCACCTGTTTCAGGCACCGTGGGAGAACCGCCCGCCGGATACGGCGGTGTCGGCTGGAGCTGCGGCAATCACCACGACTATAACCGTGAGTTCTGCGTCGATCTGGCGCAATTGTCGGCATTCCTGCGGTCCACCCAGCCGGAGGCCGCCGAGGCGTTGCCGCTTTCCGAAGACGGCCCCGTGCGGCGCGCGTTTCTGACACGGCTCCAGGGTGAAATCAGCAAACGCGGCACCATCGACGTCCTGCGTAACGGCATAAAGCACGGGGCGTTGAGCCTGGACCTGTTCTACGGCACGCCGTCGGCCGGCAATCCGCAGGCCCAGGAATTGTTCGAGCTGAATCGTTATACCGTTACGCGGCAGCTTCGCTATAGCAGGGACGAGGCGCAGCGGGCGCTGGACATCGGGCTGTTCGTCAACGGGCTGCCGGTATTCACGTTCGAGTTGAAGAACAGCCTCACCAAACAGACGGTGGACGATGCGGTCTGGCAGTACAAAAAGGACCGCAACCCGCGTGAAAAGCTGTTTGAGTTCGGGCGGTGCATCGCGCACTTCGCGTTGGACGAACGCGAGGTGCGTTTTTGTACGCATCTGAAGGGTAAGGCGTCCTGGTTTCTGCCTTTCAACCGCGGCTGGAACGACGGGGCGGGCAACCCGCCCAATCCGGACGGTCTTTCAATCGCCTATCTCTGGCGCGAAGTGCTCACCCGGGAGAGTCTTACCAACATCTTCGAGAATTACGCGCAGGTGGTGGCGTCGAAGGACGAAAAGAGCGGAAGGAGTCGAAAGACTCAAATCTGGCCGCGCTACCATCAACTCGACGTGGTGCGCCGCCTGCTGGCCGACGCGGGCGACCGCGGCGCCGGTCAGCGCTACCTGATCCAGCATTCCGCCGGCAGCGGCAAGAGCAACTCCATCGCATGGCTCGCGCACCAGTTGATCGGGTTGGAGAAGGACGACGCTTCGGTCTTCGACTCGATCATTGTCGTCACGGACAGGGTTATCCTGGACCGCCAGATCCGCGACACGATCAAGCAGTACGCCCAGGTGGCGGCGACGGTCGGACACGCCGACCGCTCGGGCGATCTTCGTGAATTCATCGAAAGCGGGAAGAAGATCATCATCTCCACGGTCCAGAAGTTCCCGTTCATTCTGGATGAGACTGGCAATGAACAGCGGGGGAAGCGCTTCGCCATCATCATCGACGAAGCCCACTCGAGCCAGGGGGGTCGCACCAGCGCGGCGATGGCTCAGGCGCTGTCGGTGGCGGGCGAAGAGGACGATCAGGATACCTTCGAGGACCGGATCAACCGTCTGATGGAGTCGCGCAAGCTGCTTCCCAACGCCAGCTACTTCGCGTTTACCGCCACGCCGAAGAACAAGACGCTCGAGATCTTCGGCGCCCCGGAATCGCAGCCCGACGGTACGGTGAGGCATCGCGCGTTCCACAGCTACACCATGAAGCAGGCGATCCAGGAAGGATTCATCCTGGACGTACTGTCGCACTATACGCCTGTGGCGAGCTACTACAAGCTTGCAAAGACGGTCGAAGACGACCCCGAGTTCGACGCTCGCAAGGCGCAGAAGAAGCTGCGCCGCTTCGTGGAGGGCAGCGAGCACGCGATCCGCCTTAAGGCGGAGATCATGGTCGACCACTTCCACGACCAGGTGCTGAAGCAGGGTAAGATCGGCGGCGCGGCGCGGGCGATGGTGGTCACGAACGGCATCGAGCGCGCGATTCAGTACTACCATGCCATCCGCGACTATCTCAAGGAGCGCAAGAGCCAATTTGAGGCGCTGGTCGCGTTCTCCGGCGAACATGACTTCGGCGGCGGCAGGGTAAGCGAGGCGTCGCTGAACGGTCTGCCTTCGGCCCAGATCGCCAGGCGATTTCAGGAGGATCCGTACCGGTTCCTGGTGTGCGCGGACAAATTTCAGACCGGCTACGACGAGCCATTGTTGCACACCATGTACGTAGACAAGACGCTGTCCGGCATCAAGGCCGTGCAGACGCTGTCACGGCTCAACCGGGCCCACCCGAAGAAACACGACGTGTTCGTCTTCGACTTTCTCAACGACACCGATACGATTCAAGATGCGTTTTCTGACTTCTACCGGACGACGATTCTGGCCGATGAGACGGACCCGAACAAGCTGCACGACCTGCAGGCGGAACTGGACGGACCCCAGGTCTATTCTGAAATGAAGATCGACGAGTTTGTGCGGCTCTATCTGGAAGGTGTCGAACGCGACCGGCTGGATCCTATTTTGGACGCTTGTGTCGCTGTCTATCGACACGACCTGGACGAAGAAGGCCAGGTCGCATTCAAGGGGAACGCCAAAGCATTCGTGCGAACGTACGCCTTTCTCTCATCCGTCCTTCCGTACAATGTTGTCGAATGGGAAAAGCGTTCTATCTTCCTGAACTTCCTGGTCCCGAAGTTGCCGGCGCCCGAGGAAGAGGACCTATCCAAGGGAATCCTAGACGCGATCGATCTGGACAGCTACCGGGTGGAGAAGCGGGCGATGCAAAAGATCCTGTTAGAGGACGAAGATGCCGAGATCGATCCGGTACCGGGTTCAGGGGGAGGGCATCAACCGGAGCTGGAATTGGATCGACTCTCAAACATACTTCGCGTATTCAACGAGCATTTCGGAGATATCGAATGGGAGGATAAAGACCGCGTCAAGCAGCTCATCACAGAAACCATTCCGGCCCGCGTCGCCGCCGACACGGCCTTCCGAAACGCCCGGGTGAACTCCGACCGCCAGAATGCACGAATCGAACACGACAAGGCGCTGCTGCGCGTGATGACCGGAGTGATGAAGGATGACACCGAGCTGTTCAAGCGGTATATGGACGACAAGGATTTCAAGCGCTGGATGGCTGATACGGTGTTCGGCCTGGCGTATGATTCCGTTGCGGCACGATAATCCGACAGCAGTGTGGATAGCTGTTCGTTGACCAAGATCAAAACATAAAACGTTGGTACTACGAAATCAAAGGGCATTTTGCCCAACGCATCTTAGTTTAAACCAATTTCGAAAGTCGAAGAAATGAAGGCTTTCACGTCGGAGGCACAACGATGAGACTGATTCAAGTGCGGGTGCAAAACTATCGGTGTGTCCGTGACACTGGATGGTTTGAAGTCGAGCAGGCCAAGACAATCCTAGTCGGGCCTAATGAGGCCGGTAAAACTGCCGTACTTGAGGCCCTTCAGCGGATCAACCCTCCCGCTGAGGTGAAGGGGTTCGACCCTCTGCGCGACTACCCACGCAAACTCTACAACGCCGACATCCAATCCCAGAAGCACGACCCTAGCGATATTCCTGTCGTTTCCGCTCGTTTTGAACTCGAGCCAGACGACCTTTCCGGATTTCCTGAAGGGTTCTGCCCAACGGTGTACGGCTGCTCCCGACACCTCGACAACGAGTTAACCCATTGGCTCGAAGACGGGCCGGAAGTTGTCGTGTATAGCGAAGAGATTCGCAAGGACCTTCTGCGCTTGGCGACCCATGTCAACAGCACTGCCGATGAAGAAGGAGGGCACGACGAGCCCACACTCGCTTCAGACCTCAATAATGTAATTGCTGAATGGCAGGTCGGGAAAACTAAGATCGAAGGCGATCGTGCAGACGAGTTAAGGAACTGGCTCGACGAGGTCTTCAATTTCGTCGACGAGAACAACGCAACCGAGGAACAACGCCACACTCGTCTCCTCGGATATACGCGGATACCCGAGGACCGCGACGCGGCCCTCAACGAACTCAATAGTCGAATCCCAGTGTTCGTCTACTTCAACAACTATTTCCGAGTTCGTCCTAATCTCCACCTGCGCCACTTCGCCGACCGTGTTGAGGGTGGCCTACTTGACGATGACCAATATGACTATGGTAATCTGTGCCTGCTCAAGCTGCTTGGCTTCGACCCCCGAGAGCTGGCGAACCTTGGGGAAGCTCCTGATCCTGGGGATGATCAAGAAGCATTCGACCAATTCCGCAGCCAACTCGACGAGCGCAGCATCAAACTCAATGCAGCCAGCGTTCGCCTTACAGGTGAAATCCGATCGATTTGGAACCCCGATCACACTCGCGCAGAAGCGGATACCGTACTGATACAAGCCGACGGACAATACCTTAAAGTAGTAGTCGAAGACGAACTGGGAGTCCAGATCGAGGTCGACCAGCGCTCCGCAGGGTTTCAGTGGCTTGTTTCGTTCTTCGTTGTATTCTTCGCCGAAGCGGATGACGCTCACGCCAACGCTATCTTGCTACTGGATGAACCCGGGCTCAGTCTCCACGGTCTCAAGCAGCGTGAATTCCGGCAGACCATCTCACGACTCGCCGAAGGCAACCAGACAATTTATACTACGCATTCGCCCTTCCTTGTTGGACCAGATGAACTGGACTTTGTTCGCGTCGTGGAGATGACCGACCGGGACGATGGTACAAAGGTGCATACCAGCGTTACTGCGAACGACCCGGCCGCCCTTCTTCCTTTACAAGAAGCCCTTGGGTACGATTTGGCTCAGAGTCTGTTCGCTCAGCAACGCAACCTGGTTCTGGAGGGCCTCACGGACTACTGGTACTTCGATGCAACTGCTCAACTCTTGCGCGACGCCGACACCGCCGACCTGAATACAAAGATCGCACTGCTCCCTGCGGACGCCGCAGGTAAGGTCGTTTATTTTGCAACTATTTTGCATGCCAACAATCTCAAAGTGGCCGCTCTGCTGGATTCCGACAATGCAGGTGATCGGGCGGCTAAACAGGACACATTGATACACACTCTTGGGAACAGGAACATCCTCCGCACTGGCGATGTCTGCCCCGGCGAGATCGCCAAGCCCGAGATAGAAGATCTCCTACGTAGCACTCTAGTTAAAATTGCCAAATCGGAATTTGGCTTGGATGTCAGTGAAGTGGCTGCCGAGCAGCTAAAGCGGCCAATTGCCAATATCTTCGAGGCTGAATTGACTGGTTTCTCAAAGTACCGACTCGCAAAGGCCTACCTGCGTTGGACCCGCAATCACAGCGCCGATGATCTTTCAGAAGACGAACGCAATTCTTGGGTAGAGCTCATTAAGCGAGTCAATCGAGTACTCAGGTAGGGGAGAAAAGCAGCACTTTACAGAATTGGGCAATAGAAAAAATGCGACGGCAGAGTTGACGGACATCAGCCGCGATCAAGCATGTGTTGCGGCAGAGTCGATCCAATATCGCTGCGCCTTTGCACAGATGCGAAAGGGTGGGATGGAAACCCTTATGACAAACCCATTTGTCGTAAATTGGCTAATTTTGGGTCCGCGATGAACAACAGGTATGCCCCTGTAGATAGGTGCATCTACTGCGGTAACAGCGAAGGTCCTTTTGGTGACGAGCACATTCTCCCGCTTGCGCTAGGTGGTCGACTAATCCTGCCTAAATCAAGTTGCAGAGATTGCGAGAAGATAATAAATCGTCAGATCGAAGGGCCAATCTTACAAAGTGAGTGGGGAGATTTCCGGGTCAAACACAATTTTCCGACGAGAAACAAGAAAGGTCGACGTTCTACATCCGAGCTACGTCGGCCGGACGGATCGAAAATGCACATTCCCATCCGCGAACACGCAACGCCTGTTCCCTTATATCAATTCCGGGATGCGCGCATACTCTCAGGCGGTCCGGCTCGCGAAAACGACTTTACAGTATCGATGCTTGCAAGTCACACAGACGAAATGGCGATGCAGAAGAGGCATGAAGAGTGGGACCGTACGCATACATTTGTGGCTGAGCCATACCGATTTGCTCGATGGATCGCGAAGATTGCATATAGTTATGCAGTTGCAGAACTCGGAGGAAGGTTGTTCATGCCTCTTGTTACTGATGTGATTCTTGGGAAATCCGAAGACGTTCTGTCCATCGTCGGAGGATCCAAGTCTCCGCACAAAGGAACTCTTTCTGGAACAATCGAAGTAAAGACCAGCTTTCAAATTGAAGTACGAACAGCGCAATATGGTATGGGATTGGTAGGACTCTTGATCGTACACGTGCAATTGCTAGAACCGTTACCGATACCCTCGTACCACACTGTGGTTGGTATCATTGATTTTGCGAATCCCAAACATTGCGAGGAATTCGAAAAGTTCCGCGTACAGAATCGATGGCAGCCAAATGAAATTGGAGGAAGTGCGTAGACTTGGGAAAGGGACTTCCGACGGGTTCCGCTAACTCCACCTATCTTTCGCATTCTAGCGGGACATCGGAGTATGTCCGGCGGGCAGGTAGAAGCTTGGCAACAGATACGGACCGCGGAAGCGGGTGGATTTTCCCACCCCGTTCCGCGGTCTTCATTATGTCCGGGTTGACAGGACCTGTTCTTCGTACGCTTCCATTTCCGGAATCCAGGCGGCGCCGGGGGGGACGCCGGTTTTCAGGCATGTCATGTCCCATACGGCGGAAAAGGGCATGGTTTTCATGTCTTCCATCAGGGCGAGCTTCTGCGCCAGTTTGCCCTCCCGTTCCAGTTCCTTCAGTTGCCGTGTGGGATCCAGCAGCGCGTAGAGGATGGCTTTCCGCGTCGCGCGGGCGCCGATCACGTAGGCGCCGATGCGGTTGATGCTGGCGTCGAAGAAGTCCAGGGCCACGTAGACGCGGTCCAGGGCGTCGCAACGGACGATTTCCAGGAAGACGTTGCGCACGTCGTCGCCGAACAGCACCACGTGGTCCGAATCCCAGCGGATGGGCCGGCTGGTGTGGATGAGCAGCCTGTCGTGGAAGGGCAGGTGCGAGGAAATCTTGTCCGCGATGGATTCAGTCGGGTGAAAGTGGCCCATGTCCAGGCAGAGGACCACGCCCCGGGACAGGGCGTAGTTTGCGTAGAAGTCATTGGAGCCCGCCGTGTAGTCTTCCACGCCCAGGCCGAAGAGCTTGCCCTCAACGGCGTCCACGCAGGCCGGCCCGATGCCCAGTGCGGGGTCCAGGACGGCGTCCAGGGATTCCACCAGGCGTTCGCGGGGTCCGTATCGGTCCGCGGGATGGTCTTTTGCGCCGTCGGGAATCCAGTGGTTGTTCACGCACACGTCCTCCAGCGCAATACCCATGGCCTCCGCGATTCGCCGGCTGGCCACACCGTGACGGACCCAGAATTCACGGATTTCCACGTCCGGATGGGCAAGCGTGTATCCATCGTTCGCCTTCGGATGGGCGAAATACGTGGGGTTGAAGTCCAGCCCGATCCCGTTTTCCTTCGCCCAGGATATCCAGCCGGCGAAGTGTTCGGGTTCCAGGCGGTCCCGGTCCACGACTTTGCCGCCCGTGTCGCCGTAGGACGCGTGGACGTTCGCGCGGTGCCTCCCCGGCAACAGGTCGATCGCCTGCTTCAGGTCGGCGCGCAGCTCATCCCCGTTTCGCGCCCGGCCCGGATAGTTCCCGGTGGCCATGATGCCGCCGCCCTCCACGGCTTCGTCCTTCGTCTCGAACCCCGCCACGTCGTCGGCCTGCCAGCAGTGAAGCGATATGGGCACTTCCGCCGCTTTGTCAACGGCTTCGTGCGCGTTCACGCCGAAGGCGGCATACTGTTCAACAGCCTCCTGGAAGGCGGCCTCGATCTGCGCGTCAGTCCGCGTCGTCTGGTATTGCATCCGGATTCTCCCTGACGGATTACCGGGAAACTGGGGCGTTCCCTGGTACCTGCCGATCTTCGCCCGATTCCCGCATGGAACAGGCAGACAGTGACATCGCGTGGTGTCCTCGATGGCTATCGAACACCCGGCAGCGCTGCGACCTTATCCTGAAGCCACGTCTTCAACCCGGCGAACCGGAAGGTTCCGGCTTCCAGGTTTCCTACGATAAACGCGTATGCCTCATCGTCGTCACAGTCGATAAAGTGGCCGTTCAGACGCAGAAAGGTATCGGTGACAAAAAAGGCCGCCCGTTTGTTGCCGTCCAAAAAAGGATGGTTGTTGGCGAGGCTCTCCATGAGGGCGGCGGCTTGGTCGATCAGGCCGTCATAGTATCCAAGCTGCGGCCGCATGAGTGCCGACGCGAGCGCGCCTTCATCACGTATTCCAGGTGCCCCGCCAAACGTGTTGATCAGGACGTCGTGCAGGACGATGACTTCCTGCATGGTGGGGAAGTCGTGCGTCATCTGGCGAGCATCTCACCCAGACGGTGATGTCTTTCCACGCTGGCCTGAAAGTGGGCCATGATCTCAGCGCGCGGCTTTTCCCGGGTGCGGTTATCGATGTATTCCCGCATGGCCTCTTCCAGCACCGCCTGAAAGTGACGACCCTCCTTACGGGCAATCTTCCGCATTGTTCCCAACAGCTCGGGGGCAACCTGGCTGGAGAATTTCTCTCTTGGCATATTCATAACCGAACGACTCCGTTTTTATGCAAAAATGGGCCTTCGAAGTCCGACTGTCAAGATTTATCTTGATAAAAATGGGTACATGAACCGCGTTGTCGATTAGGAGCCCGTGATCTTTCGATGTCGTGATCCGGGATCTCTCTAATATCCGTGTCCGTATCGCCCTGACGTGTGTCAGCCGAATAGCGCCTGCAATTCGGGCAGGAGGTAGGCGAGGGCGATGCTGACGAGCAGTCCTCCGGTGATTTTCACGAAATCCGAGGCAACCAGCCGATTCACTTCCCTGCGGCTGCGGTGCCGCTGACTCCACGCCACCGCGATCTCACGCCCGGCCAGAAGGCCCACGAAGACCCAGGTCGTGCTCATTGGAAGCTTGCTGACCTCTTTGAACAGCAACAGTACGATGCCGTATATCAGGTCGACAAAGGTGGCCGACCGGATGTCGGTTGTGTTGGTCTTGGTGAGTACCACCTTCTGAATGGCGCCGCCGTGGTTGTAGAAGATAATGGCATGCAGGGCCAGCATGACGATGACCGCAAGGAAGAACCATTCCGCCGTGAGGCTGCGAGGAAGGAAAACGAAGATATTGGCCAGGTCCTGTATCAGCCACTGGCTCCACAGGAAGCCGGTCGAGCACCATTGCGCCACGACCCACCAGCCGCTCGTGGGACCCTCTGTCTTGTGGAAGCGGGACTCGAAGCCACTGGTGACCCATCGATAGATCAGAATGGCGGCCAGGAACGCGGTCGCGTAACCTGCGAGTGATTTGACCAGCATGGCCGGCAGGGCTTTTGGCGCAAAGATCGTCAGGGTGAGAAACGTGGTGCTCACCGGGATGCCCCAACGGGTCAGAAGGAGCAGGACGAACGGAGGGACACAGTAGATCCAGGACCAATGCTCGGGAACCGGGATCTTCTCCAGCCTGCCGTAGGAGACGTCGTCGTGCATCCACCACCCATAGACGAGGACGACCACCAGAATACTGCAGGCAAAGATCCAGAGCACCCACCAGGGGCGTCTGGCGTTGGAGCTGAGGAAGGTTCCAAGGGTCTGAATCGCGTCGTTTCCAACGATAGAATAGGCGCCAAGCAAAAAACCAGCAACCATGATCACTTCCTGACTCACAGCGGTTCTCCTCGAATCGATAGGGTTTGGCGAGCGGGAATTGTGGACCGCGCATATCGTCTCCTGCCGGTTGGCGCAGACGGTCTCCGGACCTGGCGCCTGCAAAAAGCGCGGGCATCCGGGTACGATGTGCCGCAATTTCGTTTGCCGTGGGCATCACGCCATCCGCGGGTTAATATAACAGGTGACGGATTTCGAATCAATTCGGACAGTCCTGATCCACAAGTTCACCGGATTTCACGGTGGCCAGCGGTTCCCAGGATCCGCCGTGCCGTTCAACGCCGAGTACGTCGGCCAGACGTCCATCGGGGTTCCACCGCAACACCGCGATATCGGCGCACGCGCCGGGGGCCAGCGTGCCGGCTTCACCCTTCAGCCCCAGTAATTCGGCAGGCCTGGCGGTCGCCCGCGGGAATACTTCCGCTTCGGGCATGCCGGCGGCGATGTACTTGGACATCGTTCCGGGCAGGTGGTGGGGCGGGTCGGCGCCCACGTGGGCAATGTACTGGTCGGTGGAAATCGTATCTGGGTAGAATCCCTCCGCGATGGCCTGCTCCGCGTGAGGGAAGCTGAAGGACTGCATCCCGTGGCAGCCGTCGAACAGGATGCCCCGGTCGCGGGCATCCCTCACCGCGCGTCGCACCCTTCCGCCGGCGATGATGTTGTCCGGACGGGGGCTGAACGTGTACGTGAAGAGATCCCCCGCGCGCAGGAACCGCAACTGTTCCTCGAGTGGAAAGTCGATGTTGAAGCGCGGCCCGTAGAGGATGGGCCGTCCGCTGCGTTCGGCCGCTTCAACGCCCCGGCGCATGATCTCTCGAGGGTCGTGCGCGAGGCGATGTTCGAGGACCGTGTTGAAGGCGATGCCCCAGATGTCCTCTCCCGCTTCAGCGATCGTGTCCACGCAGAGGTCGACGTCGGCGTTCTCAACGTGCTCGAAACAGTGGTCCGGCGGCGTTTCGCCGGTTTTGGACAGATGCAGCGCAAGACGCACCCGAGTTCGGCAGCCGCGGATGACCTCCCGACGATAGGCCGGCCAGTTGAGGGCGCCGGCATCGCCTTGCGACAGACAGGTGGTGACCCCGCGAGGAAGAAAGTGCGCATCGGGATCGACGCCGAACCGGGAACCGCTCCTTGCCGGGTGGGCGTGGATGTCCACGAGGCCCGGCAGAAGCAGCGCGTCCGGGTAGTCGAGCGTCAGGACCGCGGTTCCGCTTACGTCCGCGCCGGAGGCGGCGATGCGGTCTCCCTGTACTGCGACGGCGCCCGGTCCGTCCAGGCCGGTGTCCGCGCAAAAGATACGCCCGGCCCTGATCAGCAGGTCAAAGGCGTCGGCTGTTGTGGTCATGGATCCTTCCTGTTCGGAGGAGGATGTGTGGATGAAACCGAATATGACTTGAGCGCCCGGATGGGCGAGGGGACCGCATTCGTGTCATGCCCGGGCGGTCCGGGTCCAGTGGTTCTGTCTAACCAGCGGGGTCCAGCCAAACCGTCTGTAGAATCTCCCGGCGCCCGCTTTTTCGTCATCTCTATCGACGCTGAACACAACCCGGTTGCACCCGGCCAGCCGCAACCACTCAACGGCATGGCGCATCACCCACGAACCGAGGCCCCGGCTTCGCATGGCCTTGCTCGTTTCCACTTCCGAGAGTTCCCCCCATCCGGATAGCGCCGGCAACTGCCCGCCCAGGGTGAGATCTGAATTGCATTCAACGTATGCGACGTCCCGGCCTTCCAACCGCGCGACGAATCGCGTGCGGAATTTCCCCAGATCGCGATGAATCGACACGCCCGCTACGGGGGCTTCGCCCGGAGATGGAATACCCTGCAGGATGCCGCCGTAGACGGATTCGTCGACTTCCGCGCCGCGTGCATAGCCGAATTGTTCCAGAATGCGGCCGATATGCGGCCAGACGTGGGGCACGCCCACGCATGGTGGCACGGGCAAGGGCCCCGATACCCGCTGGTCCGTTGCCCGCCACGTGTCCATCTGACGCATGCACGCCTTTAAAACCTCCTCGCCAGCAAGATGCTCCTGCGGCCAGAACAGCACCCAGGCGACTTCCGCGGTTCCCGTCCAGCGCGTGTCTGCACCGTACCGCAGGAGATGGGCGGCGGCGCAGACACGGTCGTTGACGACGCCAACGACGGCGTTTCTCTCGACAACCCAGGGATCGGTAACATGCTCGGCTGGATTGCGCTTCAAGCGCTCCCATAAGAAGTCGGCAGTGAGTGCCCAGCCCGGGATAACCGCGCCAAGATGCGCGTTTGCGAGATCCAGGACCTGTGGCAGATGGAGTTTTTCCAGAGGCTCTATCTTCGCCATAGCTCTACTCGACCGGGTTTTTTGCCCGAATCCGGCCCAATGTAGACCATTTCAGAAGTGCATCAAGAGGAATCTGACGCGTGTCCTTTTGCCGTATCGGCCGGGGGAGGCGGCCCTTTCAATCCGGCCGGTTTCTTGTTACCATGGCAGGTCACAGAGAGTTCCATTCCAGGCAGGTTTGATTCAGGATCCTTCACACCAGGGAGCGTTCCTATGATCTACGAACACCGCATTTACAGAGTCCCCGGAGGCCGTATGCCGGACATCCTCAGCCGGTTTGAAAACATTACGTTCGGCCTATTCGACAGGCACGGCATCAAAGTCTCCGGTTTCTGGACGCGCAAAGATGTCAATGAGCTGATCTACCTCTGTGAATTTGAAAGCGAAGAGGCGATGGAAACCGCGTGGGATGCGTTCCGCGCGGACCCGGAATGGATCGCGGCGCGGGAACGAACCGAAGCCAACGGCCCCATTGTCGACGAGGTTATTTCCGACGTCCTCATCCCCACCTCCTTCTCGCCCATGAAATAGGGTATCAACCCTTCCGCAATTTTGGTTGAAGCCTCTCTCAGTCATTTGGGTGGAAGCGAACGGACGTAATCGACCGCTCTGTACACCCAATCGGTAAGGTCTTCGTCCAATTCGATTGCGGCCGGCTCCACCATCGCCCATCCCTTCATGACGCGGCCCGTAATGTCGAACGGCCGCGTGTGCGGCTCGGCAAGCGTCCGTTCGTGGTGTGCCCTGTCGAGACGGACAATCAGGGACCCCTTCCACGTGCCTGCGCACATGTTGCCGCCGATCATGAAGCAGACCCCTCCGAACATCCTCTTCTCGGAGAATCCGTCCTCGTCAATCAGGATCGTCCGTATCCGACTGATGAGTTCCTCGTCGCCTGCCATTCGCTATATCTCCTCGAACAGCTGTCTCAGTCTGAATACCGTGTTGTGATTTCGGGCGGTTAGCTTCTGATACTCCGGTGATCCCGGCAGCTTCACCCACGTGGACCGGGTCGGTCGTGCCCTGGATACCGACCAGTAGATCACGTCGGGCCCTGGCGTAACGGTCTCCCACTCCAGCCGTGGCGATGGGAGCCGGGCAAGGATGTCCTCCGGTCGGGCTCCGGCCAGCGTAAAGAGCGCGTGGTGCATCCGCTCGTCGTCTTGTCCCCAATCCTCGGGCGCCGCGTCAACCGCGGTTCGGAATGACTTTCGGGACAGGACGACGGCGCGCGCGTTATACGAAAAACGCACCGAGAGTGCGCGTTCGACTTCGTCCGCGAGCGCCAGTACATCGGAATCGGTCGACCGAAACAGGATGTTGCCGCTCTGGATGTATGTGCGGACGCTGGAGAATCCCATGTCCTCGAAGCAGCCGCGGAGCGCGTCTTTGGGAACGATATTCTTCCCGCCCACGTTCACCCCGCGCAGGAGCGCGAGAAATCGGGGATGTGCTTTCTCTTCGCGTGACATCTGTACTACACTCCCGTCGGCGACGAAGCGTGAGGCTACAGGGCGCCCCGGTTTCGCAGTAACTTTGCGATATCCTCATGACCGCGTCGATTTGCCCAGGCGAGGGGCGTCGCCCATTCGGCGCCCGCGGCGTTGGGATCGGCGCCGCTATCCAGTAGAAGCTCCACCAGTTCCGCGTTACCTTCGCGTGCGGCGATCCCAATGGGTGTCGAGCGGTCCTCCTCATCGATCGCGTTGACGTCAGCGCCGAATTCGATGAACATACTTACCATCATGGCGGCATCGGACACGGCCCGGTTGGGGCGGCAGAGGTCGTGCAGCGGGGTTCGCCGCTGCCAGTCGGGCAGGTTCGGGTCCAGGCCGTGTTCGAGGAGCCGGCGCGTCATCCGCGGGACGTGGTAGAGATAGGTCTTGCAGGCCGTCAGCACACGGGGCATCGGGTGTTTGCGCTGCAGGAACATCTCGAACATCGCCTCGTGGGCATCGGTTGATTCTCCTTTGTCCTCCATGCGCCCGCAGCCGCTGATCGCGGCGGTGTAGGGCGTGGTCAGGTACTCGCTCTCCTCGTTGGAAAACGGATCGTCGGTGTAGCGGAGGATCGCGGCCACCGTTTCGAACTCGCCCCGCTGTACGTAGCCCCACGCTCCGGATGCGCGCCCGCCGTAGCCGTAGAGCAGGCCCCGCATGGCGTCAGAGTGGGCGCGGATCGCGGGGGACCCGGAGGAGTCCACGTGTCCGTTCGGATCGGCGCCGGCTTCAAGAAGCCATCTGGCGACTTCGAGGTCTTCCTGCACGGTCGCGGTCATCAGCGATGCCCCGTAGGGGCACAGCCGGCTCTCCGGCAGACTGGGGTCCGCCCCGTTATCCAGCAGAAAGCGGACAATGTCACGGTGGCCGCGTTCCACCGCGGCCGACAGCGGGCGTTTCTGAAGATTCTCGCCGTCGTTCACGGCCGACGGGTCGGCGCCGACAAACGCCCTGACGGCATCCAGGTCTCCCCTCGCGGCAGCCAGCGTTGGGGTGTCGCGGACGCCTGCGTCCAGCAGAAGTCCCGCCAGATCAGGACTCGCTTTCGTCCTGTGCCACATCAGGTCCTTCCAGTACGAGTAGTGGATTGCGCGGAATCCGGAGTGGTCGGCGGCATCCACTTCGATGTCGCTGTCGAGGAGCGCCTTTACCGCCGTGCGGTCGTTCGCGATAACGGCGAGATGGAGCGCGGTCCTGCCGTCCGCGTCCCGTTGCAATTCGATCCCATCCGTGTTTTCAAGCAGGCGTTGGATCTCCGCGTGGTCCCCGGCTTCCACCGCCTGGTGCAGTCGAGGGTCAGGTGCGTCCGAAACGGGCCCGGAGGCGGTCCGGAGGTGATCTGCGATCGACGCATGTCCGCGGTCTTCGGCCATGGCAATCAGATCGCTCACCTCGTCGTGCGCATAGGCTTCCCATAGCACTCTCGTGGCGTCCAGACTGCCCTCCCGAACCGCGAAGTGGATCGGCGGGGTGTACCAGAACTGCAGTCTGGCGCAGTCCGGATCCGTGCTCAGATGTTTGCGCAGGGCACCGGCATCATTCCGGATCGCGGCGCTGATCAGTTCCCAGTAGAGGCGTCCCTCTTGTGTTTCGATGCACCAGGACGGCCGGTGCATGGCCTCGATGACGTCTTGCGGCGTTCGTCCCGAATCGCCGGATTTTTCGATGTTCATCCCGGTCCTTTCCGTAGGTTTGCGTCGACTTCCGTTCGTCCGGTCCTCCTTCACAATTCTCTGCTCGAAGCTGAATACGTTCTCGCTGGCAGGGGCCACCGCGACCTCGATCCAGTGCACGTCCGACGCGCCGAACGTCTCCACGCGGGTGAAATTCGCGAAGCGCCTGCCGCCACCCTTGCGCCGAAGCGGCTTATCGATCCGGAAATAGTGCGAGTCTCCATGCGCAAGGACGACCGGCCTTCCGAATCGTTCCGTTTCCTCACGCAACACGTCGAGGATCGCCTGGTAGTGAGGCGGGTCCGGCGCAGGTCTTCGCTCCAGGCCCATCGACGCGTGCAGCGTCAGAAACAGCGCCTTGCCGGACCCGGACGCCTCCGAAAAAGCACGACGAAGCCATGCGATCCCCGCATGGGTGCGCCGTTCGACCTCCGCGTCGTGCCGTTCCGTCCTCACCGGGACCACGCCAACCTCGGTCGAATCCCGGCGTTGAAACCCTCGTAACCCGTTTCTGCTCCCCACAATGTGGATGGTTGCGAAGTGAACACCGGCCCGTTCCCAGCGGATATTCTCGACAAACTCGCTGTATTCGGGCAGCGACGCCTGGGATTCAACCCGCATCGTCCGCTTGCCGAGCGTCATCCCGGCACGGGGATAGAACAGGGACCGCAGTTTCCGCAGGCGTTCCAGCGGATCGAAGCGGCCGGCGACCTTGCGGTGACAGTCCGTCCATTCGTTGTCGCCCGGGGTAAGGATGAACGGGTCATCGAAGCGATTGAACCTTTCCAGACGACCTTCCAGAACCGCATCCGTGCACGGTTGTCCGCCACGTTTGATGTCGCCCGCGTGGATGACCCATTGTACGTCGTCGTCCGCGTTGATCATGTCGGTCAACCTTGCGAACCGGATACTGTCGGCATCGGCGTACGGCACGTCACCGATCAGGGCGAACGAGAATGTGTCGGCGTCAGCCCGGCCTGAAGAGGACGCAAGGGCGACCACAACGACAACCAATGCGAGCCCCACACCTCTTCCAATTCTCCGCCAGATGAGTAATGCATTTCTGTGCATGTTCATTATGAGTCTCCGCTTCGTTGACATGACGCTTCAGATCGTCGGGCCCGGTCTGGAGGGTACCGCCGAAGGTACTTGGCAGCCGTAACCGGGCCGGGTATATTTTCGATGCGCGAAAACTGAGCATTTCGCGCCGGTTAATTGTGCATCTTCAAACCACGGTTTGCATGGCGCCCGCCATATTTCCATGGGATCTGTGACAATGAAACACACCGATCGCGAATTTTTCGCACGGAACGGCTACCTGAACCTCGGCGTTTTCCTGAGTCCCGACGAGGTTCGCCGCTTCCGGGGCATGTTTGACGAGGACCGCCGCCGACATCCCTACTTCTGGCATCCATACGGATACCACCAGGAAGCCAATTACAACGCATTGGTCACCATGCCTGATTTCGACAGGCTGGTCCGTCACCCGCGAATACTGCCGCCAATCGAGGAACTGATGGGCGGTCCCGTCTGCTTCGGCGAGATCGGCCTGCGCGGCATGGGTCCCTATTCGGGCGACGTCCACCGGGGATGGCACCGCGACAGGCCCCACTGGCGCGAACACCCCCTGCACATGGACTACATTCAGTTGATGGTCTATTTGACCGACGTGGACGAGGGAACGCATTGCTTTTCCCTCTCGCCCGAGTCGGTCGACGACGCCGTCCTGGAAGATCCGGCCGCGCAGCTGGAGCGGGGCGGCGTGTTTGATCTCCACGGCCCCGCCGGCACGTGCGCCCTTTTCAACGTTGCGGTTCTGCACACGGCGACCACGCGCCCCACGCAGGCCCGGCGAAAAACCGCGCAGATCTACTACGGGCACCGCCATCGGTCCCCGCTGGCCAACGATTCCGGAATTCCGGCGGTGTTCTGGCGGGACGATCCCGATCCGGAGACGCGCGCGTTTTACGGCGTACTCAACGAGCGGACCCGCCTCTACATGGCCGCCTTCGGGCCGCGCTAGGACTGAGCAGGCGGTTTTTTTCTAGATCGCATTCTCATCCGTCAGTCCCGCCATCCCCGAGAATTACACGGCCGCCGCGGTTCGCCGCTTCCTCGGCGCCCAGCCCGATGCGAACGGCTTCGAGGGCCGTATCCAGGTCCGATCGCCAATCAACCCTTCTACCGCGCACTTCCTCAAGGAAGAGGCTCTCCAGAGACGTCCCCTGTTCCGCGGGCGGCAGCGATTGCTCTTTGCCGTCGGCGGACGAGAGCCGCCAGCCCCCGTCGTTTTGGACCAGCGTTCCTTCCTCCAGCACGAACCGCTGAACCTGTTCGGCGTTTCCGATTGAAATCCCGCCCGCCCAGGTCCATTCGGCCGTCCCTCCTCCCGTGAAGCCCACGGCGACCCGGTTGACGAAGCGTTCGTACGTTCCGGCGTTGTCCATTCCGTCATAGTGGGCGTACCCTTCCACCCAGGACGCCGGGCCGAAGAGGTCCACCAGAGGGTAGACCTGATAGACGAAGAAGAGACTCGGCGGCCCCGACGTGGGAATATTGAACAGTACCTCCGGCCGCGCCCCTTTACCCGGCGTCAGCCGCACGAACAGCGCCAGCAGAAGTTCGCCCAGCGATCCCACGGTCTCCTTGAGTTGCCGATGGGCGCCGGACACGACCTCGGGATGGGCCACGCGCAGCACAGTGCCGGTCGAGCGCGCCAGGTCGACCAGGGCGGCCCCCTCGTCGACGTGCCGCGCCACAGGATATTCCAGGAAGACGGGCTTGCCGGCCTCAAGGGAGGCCCGCGCGATGGGGCCGTGGCTGTCGTTGTTGGTACAGACCACAAGCCCGTCAACGTCGGACCGGTCGATCAGCGCCTTCCAGCTGTCCAGCAACGGCAGATTGTGCTCACGGGCCAGTTCCGCGCCCGTGCGCGGGTTCCTGGCTGCCAGTGCGGTCAGCCTGCAGCCCTGCATCGACGCGAATGTACGCGCGCGGCTCTGCGCCATGCCGCCCGATCCGACCAGACCCAGACGAATCGAATCCATAGTTTAAATTCCGGTTATTAAGTTATTTAGGAGTTTTTTTCTCCGTCGTCGAACCGCCGGAGCAAGTCACTGGTGTCGTCCAGTGTCACCACGTCCACGTCGCCCCGTGTCTGCGGAAGACTACCCCCGTAGACCAGGCCCCTTTCCGCGACCTGCGGCAGGAGCCTGGCGACCCGGTTCAGTGCATCGAAGTAGTCGGATGCCACGGTGGCGCCGGACTTGATCTCGACGGCGCCAATCCGATTTCCCATTTCATAGAAAAGGTCGCACTCGAGGCCGCGTATATCGCGGAAAAAGGACAGATTGGACCGGCGTCCGCGATTGAACAGGTACTTTGTTGCCTCTGCGACAACGGCATTCTCGAACAGCGCGCCACGCAGCGGGTGGGTTGCAATCTGACCTGCGTGTTCGATTCCAATCAGATAACTTGCCAATCCGACGTCGTAAAAGTAGAGTTTGGGCGATTTGATCAGACGCTTACGAATATTGGCGTAGAAAGGCGGGAGTTGAAAGACGACATAACTGGCTTCCAGGATTGACAGCCACTCCCGGGCCGTGGTATGGGAAACGCCCGTGTCGGCGCCTAACGAGGAAACATTCAACAGCTGCCCCACGCGCCCTGCGCACAGCCGCGCGAATCGACGAAAACCGGTGAGGTTGCGGATCTCGCCGAGGCGGCGGACGTCTCGCTCGACGTAGGTTTCGAAATAATCTCCCAGCGCCTGCCGTGGCTCCAGCTTCTGATCGTGGATTCGAGGATAAAATCCGGAGTACAGGATATCATCCACCCTGTCGCTTGCGTCCGCGCGTCGCCGTTCGTCAAGGGTGAATGGCAGAAGGCACAACAGTGCCGTACGTCCCGCCAGGGACTGGCTGATTGAATCTGAGAGCCTGAACTGCTCACTGCCCGTGAGGACGTAGAGACTGTTCCCGCCATTTTCATCGGCCAGGACCTGAAGGTAGGAAAGGAGTTGCGGGACCCGCTGAATTTCATCCAGGATGACGCCATCGCCGTGCTGCGAGAGAAATCCGCGAGGGTCGGTCTCGGCGAAGAGGCGCTGATCGGGCGCCTCCAGGTTTATATATTTGAGATGGGGAAACGCGGCGCGGCAGAGGGTCGTCTTGCCGGACTGCCGCGGTCCGGTCACGGTAACAAAGGGATACTGCTTGAATAACGCGACCAGTCTGTCTGTGAGTTCACGATGGACCATAAGTATTGGAAAATGTACCGAAGAAGCGATATATTTGCAAGTACTACTTTCAATTTTACACACAAGGTGACGATACGCCTTAAAGCGTTTCCCTTTCAGTTGTCTCAACCAGACGTTGATACGGTCTCATATTCACAGATACCGACAACCGTGACAATGTGCTAAATTGACGTTGTTCAATACATGGAGAACCTAGTTCTGCGTCAACTCACAAAGGGAGGCGTTACAATGTTCGATCCCAGGGAGGTTGGACGACGGATTCAGGAACAGCGAAAGCAGAAGAGGCTTACCCAGGAACAGCTCGCTCAGGCCGTATGCATCAGCGTACAGGCGGTTTCCAAGTGGGAGAACGGGGAGTTGATGCCCAATATAGGGACATTCCCCGCCCTGTGCAAAACGCTTGGCGCCTCGTCCGACGCGCGCTTGGGAAATCAGCCGATTTCCAATCCTGTTCATCCAGTCCATCCATGTATCTCCTTCCTCGAAAATCCGCAACAATAGTGTTGCCAACGCGACGGATGGAGCGTAATTTAGGTGCGTTTTGAAGGGATCCGACACGCAGGTATCAGGATTCGCCGGTACGACAACCTGTTATCAAGGGAAGCCAAATGACTTACGTTGTGGAGCGCCCCGCGGGTGCAGACCAGATCGATCACGAAATGCCGCTGACGTCGTTCGATCCCGATCGCATTCTTGAAAAACTGGATCTGACTGCGGCTGGGCTGGAAGCCGTGAAACAGGCGGCCGACGCCGGCGACAGGACGGGCGCCCTTACGGCCCTGCGCGACTATTACAGGGCGAAATTTCCGCTGGGTGAGGCGGATGAAGAGGGTGATCATACTGAGGCGGACAAGATTTGCCGCCGTATCATCCAATGGGGGCCGTACGACGAGGCGCAATATGGCGACGATTTCGACTGGGAGTGGGACCCGCCAGGGGATATCGAGTGGGTATGCGTCGTTTATCGCTTTTACTGGGCCGCGCCGCTCGTAAACGCCTACGCGGCATCGCGCGATGAAAAGTACGCGCAGGCATTCGTCGATCTGGCGTCCGACTGGATATCAAAACATCCGCTCGAAAGACACACCAGAACCCATCCCGTATACAAGTCATGGAAGGGGTTCGCATGGCTGGACCTGCAGACGGGCATCCGGGCCACGAACATCTGCGCGGCTTTTCGCGGGCTGATCCAGTCCGAGGCGTTCACGCCGGAGTTTCTGGGCGTGCTGCTCGCGAGTGTGTACGACCATCAGACAAAAACGACGCTGATTCCCATGGGCCTCATCCACAACAAGGCGGTGTTCGAACAGCGCGGGTTCATCAACGTCGCCTATACGTTCAGCGAGTTCAGGGAAGCGCGCGACTGGATGGAACTGGGGCTGGCGCGCGTGGAGGAAAACATCCTGGCGCAGACAACGACCGACGGCGTCCAGCGGGAGTGGTCGTTCGGATATCACCAGGGTGTCCTGCGCGACGCCGTGGAAATCCTGTCGCGCCTCGAAGTCTTCGACATCAAGGCGTCACAGGAATTCCTGGAGCGCGTGCGGCGGATGTACGACTACATCTTCTGGATCGCGTCGCCCGATCTGACGCCGCCGATGTTCGGAGACGGATCCCGTCCGCTCGTCGCCACGGATGACCGGTCAACGTGGCCGCTCTACGGTGAGTTGATGGACGCGTCGAAACTGTTCGGAGATCCGAAATACGCGGCAAGGGCGAATCTGGATCGCGAAGCCCTGCCGGGCCGGAAGAGCCGCGCGTTCCGGGAGGCCGGCTTCTACGTCATGCGGAACGACTGGGGTCCCGATCAGATTCATCTGGCGCTGCACTGTTCTCCGCCCGCGATTTCAAGCCACGACCAGCCGGACAACGGGACGTTCGAGTTGTACGCCTTTGGTCGTTGGCTGATGAACGATACGGGCTTCTATACCTATGGTAGAGACAAGGAGGCCCGGGCGTGGCACCGGCAGACCTCGGTACATCAGACCCTGACGCTCGATGGGCGGGATATCGCCGACGACGCACGCGATCTGATGTGGGTCTCCGAGGGGGCGGACACAGACGTGCTGGTCGTTGAGAACGGGTCCTATCCCGGCCTCATCCACCGTCGTTCGGTCTGGTTTGTTGAACGTCGCTTCTTCGTTCTGCTCGACGAGGCGATCGGCGTCGCGCCCGGCCAACTGGACCTGCACTTCCAGTTTGCGCCTGGCGACGTCTCAATCGACAGCGGGGGAAACAGGGCGTTCACGATGTTCGAGGACGCCAACGTACTGGTGCAGGCGGCAGCCGGGTCGCCGGCTTCGATGGTCGAAGAAACGGGCTGGTTCGCGTGGGAATACGGCTATCGCACGCCGCGAAAGGCGTTCCGGTTCGCGCTCGACAGCCATGCGCCCACGGTTTTCGGCGCCGTAGTCGCACCGTATCGAGGTACCCGTACGCCGACCGTATCGGCGGAATTGCCCGCGGGCATTCAGGCCGGAGACGACCGTGTGGAGATGACCGTCTCCGAATCGGGAAAGACCTGGCGTGTGGGACGAGACCTTGTTTCGGGCGAGGGATGGGCGGTTTGACCGACGTCGCGTACCCGATCGGCCGCGTCAGCGTGCGCCGTTGGGGCGTTGTATAACGATGATAATGAGGAGGCCGGGCCGCCTCTGGCCGGTTACATAGATCGATGTCGACCGCCGGATTTCAGACGTTCGGGCCGCCGCATCTGGTCGCGATGGCGTTGACAGTGGTTCTGCCGGTGCTGCTCTCGCTGATCGCGAAACGGGCATCGTCCCGGTCAGCCGCCACATTGGGCATTGTTCTGGGGGTCCTCCTCCTCGGCAACGAGGTGACCCACTGGGGCTTCCGGATCGCCGGATACGGCCCCGACGTCTTCCTCCGATATTTTCTGCCTCTTCACCTGTGCGGCATCGCGATGTTCGCGACGTCGATCGCCCTGATGTTTCGCAATCAGGCGGCGTACGAAATTGCCTACTTCTGGGGCCTCGCGGGGTCGGCGAACGCGGTTATTACACCCGGCAACCTGGCGGTTGACTATCCGCAGTACCGGTTCTTCCAATACTTCATCGCACATTCCGGCATTGTTGCGGGGGTCCTGTACGCGACGTGGGGCCTGAAGATGCGGCCGACGCTCAGCGGGCTCTTCAAAGCGTTTGTCTGGCTCCACGTCCTGGCGGCGATTGCCGCGCTTGTCAACCTGCTCTCCGGTTCGAATTACATGTACCTCTCCTCGCCTCCGTGGGGCACGGTGTCGCCCTTCTTCTTCCTTCCGTGGCCCTGGTACCTCGTCTTTCTGGACCTCATCGGCCTGGCCATGTTTTTCCTTGTCTACGCCCCAGTCCCCATCGCCAGGTGGTGGGAATCGCGACGGTCCGCCTGACGGCACCCAGACTTCCGCGTCCGGCCAGGAAAACACCCTTACGCACGATAGAGCAGGACATTCTGATGCGTCTACGTTGTACCGTGGTCGTGTAGAATCCTGACGATCTCAGGGTGTTCTTTCTTTTTCGCCCATGCGAGCGGCCTCGCCCATGGGTGTTCGCGCGGCAAGCCGGCGTCCGCTCCCCGTGTGAGGAGAAACTCCACCATCGGCGCATGACCCGACCGGCACGCCAGCCCAAGCGGCGTCGAACAGTACTCGGGTTCTATCGCATTGATCGCCGCACCGTAGTCCAGCAGAAGACCGGCTCTCCGGACGTCACCCTCGTGCGCGATGTTGTGGAGGGAAGAGATCCCCTGCCAGTTCCTGTAATTCGGATTTGCCCCGTTATCGAGCAGGAATTTCGCCGTTTTGTAGACCCGGAAGAACGAGCCGTGGTTCGTACCGGAAATGGCCGAGCCGTGCTTCAGGAGCAGCTTCACCATTTCCAGCCTGCCGCGCCGGGCGGGGTTGCCCAGTTTCGCGTTCGCGATCTCTTCGGGGTTCTGCGTGAGTATTTCGTCCACGCGCTCCAGGTCATTGGCGTTGACCGCGGCGCTGATCGGGGGGATGATATCCACCCGGCCGCCGAACGATTTCATCAATTCGTAGAGTTCAGGATTCTTTCTGGCGTGGTGGAATGCCGTGCCGGTGGAGTCCACGTTGCCATTGGGGTCGGCGCCGTGTTCGAGAAGCAACTCGGCGATGGCGGTATGCCCATGGAACACGGCCTCGAGCAGGGCCTTTCCGCGAGGCGCGTCGGGCTCCGGCGCATTCGGATCTGCGCCATTTTCAAGCAGAAGTTCCACGATATCGTGATGGCCCCGACCGGCCGCGATGGAAACCGGCAGCCTGTCGCAGGTATCTCGGAAATTGGCCAGCGATGGTTCCGCGTCCAGGTACTCCCGGACGCGCCGGATGTCGCCGAACGCGGAGGCTATGAGGATATTGTAGTCCGCGCCACGGGCGACCAGATAACCCGCCAGCGCCGCTTTCTTGCGAATGAGAATCCTGTCCCGCCATCCGGCGTAGAGTGCGACATGGATTGGCTTCTGTCCGGTACTGAAGCCCGCGCCGGCCTGCGCTTGGATATCGGCGCCGTTGTCCAGAAGCAGCCTGGTCAGGTAAAAGTCGCCGATCGAAACCGCCTCGTGAAGGGCCGTGGTCCCGTTCGCGTTGCTCAATTTGACCCGCTCGGGAGCGTTCCGGATAATGTGTGTCGTCTTTTCGTAATCGCGCGCGTGAACCGCGTCGATGAGCTCGTTCGCAACGGGTTCCGTTTCCCGTCTGTACCCACCGCTCCGTTCGCTGATGGCCGTTTCCAGGATCTTCACGATCTCCTCGTGCTCCCGGTCGGCGGCCAGGTTGACCAGCGAATCGTGGAATATCCGTGTCCGGTAGAAAGGACTGGCTCCATTATTCAGGAGGTAACGGACGACTTCGGCGTGACCCTCGCGGACCGCGAACTTGATGGGTTGCGTGTAGTAGTGTACGCAACGGACAAGGTCAGGATTTCGCTCGGCGAGCCTCTGAATCGTTTCCAGGTCGCCCCGTATCGTCGCGCAGAACATCGCCCAGACCTCCGGGCCCTTGCCCTTGCTCTCTGCAATATAGCCGGTATTCTCCAACTCGGGAGGCTTGACCATCCGTGAAATCACCCAGTCGGCATGGGTACTGTCCGTCTTATTGTTTTCGTTTGTCATTTGAGGTATCCTCGCTATGCAGTTTGTACGAAATACGTCCGTCATTCAATGGCTGATTCGACTCCGCTCAGAATGGCATGTTTTGTAGTGACCATTGTCGTTACGTGTCCGTCACACGATGGCGGGGACTGTCATCCAGAGGACTTGCCCTCAGCATGTCGAAGGGTGCCCCGCAGGCCGACGAAGGATCTACTGCGGCGTGGAATCAATCCTGAGCGTTTGTCATTCTTTAGACCTTTCGGGCAGCAAAACCCTATCACTCCCCCCTTGAGGGGGAGTCGCAGAAGCCGAGTCCGTCCCCTGAGCTTGTCGAAGGGGTCGGCGACGGCTGATGCGGTGGGGGGGCGGAGTCCCTGACCGTGCGTCGAATCGAAAGTTCACTCGGCCCAAACTACTCAATCTCAACCGCCCGCAGTTCCGGCACGAGGGCGCCGTCGCAAGAAACCGTTATGTACCCCATCGATACCGGAAGCCGGAACCGGCGTTGCCCGATGCTGCCCGGATTCAGGCAGCATGCCGATCCAACCGTGCTTATTTTCGGTATGTGAGAGTGACCGCAGACCACGAGATCGAAACCCGCGGGATCGGCTTCTTCGAGAATGTGCGTCACGAGAATCCTTTGCCCGCAGGCGGTCAGCACGAGACTCTCGGGCAGATCGCTGCAGGGCGGAACCAGGTCCACATTACCGCGGACGGCGTATACCGGCGCGATGCGTTCCAATTCCTCCAGAACCGAAATCTTGCCCACATCCCCGGCGTGGACGATCGCCCGGACGCCCTGAAGGAGCTCTGCGACCCGCGGCCTCAGGAGTCCATGGGAGTCGGAGACGACACCCAGGCGATCGCCGGCACGGAATTGAGGCGCGTCTTGCCGGGTCGGGTGCGGACGGCGTTCCCGCGAGGACGCGGACGGTCTATCTGGCATAGTGAGGCTGGTAGAGCTGTATATCAAACCCGCCGGGCGCTTCGAAGTACGTCACCAGCCCGTAGCCGTGGTCTTCGATTTCACGCGTAAAAACCACGCCTTTTTGCTTCAAGTCAGCGACCGTGGATTCAATCTCGTCACAGTAAAAGGAGATATCCGCATCGCCCGATTTCGGACCTGCGTCTTCTTCCGTTGGATGACAGCCCATATCCGCCTCAGGGACGTCGAAGATCAACCAGCCGTCGCCCACGTCCGTGGCCGAAAACCCGAGTTTGTCCCTGATGAACGCACGGAGACCCGACGCGTCCGACGAATAAAACATGGTGTGTACGCCTTTGATCATGGTATTTTTCTCCTGTGAACGGTGGAAGCTGTCTTAAAATTACCGGTGAGTTCCCGAGCGCGAGCGAAAAAGCGGCGGTCAAGGCGGGAAAATCGGCCCATATTTGTCTATACGGGTGGATTTGACCAACGCCGACCGGCGCTGTTGCATCCGTGCGAAGACCGCTGGGAGTTTTAAGACAGCTTCTTAAGGTTACTTCATTGCTGATGAAAGCTATGAGCCGCGCAGTGGTCTGTCCAGCCATTTTTTTCGCGTTCACAGAGATCGACGCCTGCTGACTTGTGGCGAGTTTCGAGAGGACTGAATTCATGCCGGAAAACACGCTCCTGCAGCGTGCGCTGGAGGTTTTCGCGCGCGGCTATTCCTTCACGAGGAGCTTTACACACCCTTATCCTGCAAGCCGGGAGGGCGCGATCTGGGTGGTGAGGGATGCGCAGAGAAAACGAGGCACGTACCGCCGGGAGGAGTGGATCGCCCATGGCGTTGACGCGGAAGAAATCCATCGGGTGGCCCTGGAGAATACCCGGGGACAGTATGGAATCTGCGCGATCTGTGCGGAAGGGGAATCGGACGCCGTCATACGCGCTGATTTCAAGGCGCTCAACTATCGACTGAATTCGACGGAACCCGTCATGGTGCATCGGCTGCGACGCATCCCGCGTCTGACGGACCCGCTGCCCATCGAACGTGTCCTCACAGCGGAAATGGCGGACAGATTGAACCGGACCACCCGGATCAGACAGATTCTTCCGGAACATCTTGTTCCCGACGCACCGCTGAGGCAATATGTGGCGCTCGAGAACGAACAGCCTGTCGGCTGGGTTCAAGCCATCGTCGTGGACTCGGCAACGTGGTGTTCGAACATGTTCGTGACGCAGGCTGCCCGGCGTCGGGGAATTGGAAGGGCATTGATGTGCAGGATGCTTCGCGACGACCGGTCCCACGGTTCAGAATTGGCGGTCCTGACCGCGACCCACACCGGCGCGTTGTTGTATGCCTCAATCTGTTACGTACGGATCGGAACCTTGCTGTTCTATACGCCGAAGAAGCGGTAGTGTTCTGTCTCAGAAATAGGTTGCCTGAATTCAGCCGTCGAGTTGCCCGGCTCGCAAGGCGCCTCCGACCTGCGTAGGGTCGGCGAGGGTATGCAACGCCGCGGGACGGGATGAATCGGCGGCTGAATGGTTAGATATTTTTGGGACAGGACACTGGAAGTTGACAGGAAGAGAGGCGTCAATGTCGAGAGAACAGAGAATCACAGAGTTGCTGGACGAGGCATGGAAGACCAGGGGGGCGTCGGATTACGACCGTGGCAGGCGTCTCGTGGCTGAGGCGGCTGAGCTCTGCCGGCAGGACGACCACGAGTCCCTGGGCAGGGTGGCACACGTTTACGGCCAGTTCGAGAGGGACCACGGCAACCGGGAGCAGGCACTCCACTATTATCTGGCGGGATACAACCATTATATAGCGGGGAATCACGCGGAGAAGATGGCCCACTCGCTGCGCCACGTCGCGGACCTCCGCCGGGACCTCGGCGACCGGGAGGGCGCCGAGCGCGATTACCGGTCGGCAATACGGATGTACCTTGACCTCGATCCCGCGCCAACGCATGCGCTCGCGAACGCGTACCGCGGCTTCGCAATGTTGCTCGAACGTACCGGAAAACGCGATGAGGCGCTACGCGCTTTCGTAGAAGCCCACCGGTTCTATCTGCAGGTTGGCAACGCCCCTGGCATCGAAGAAATGGGGCGTAAGGTGAAACAGCTTCAGGAATAGAGAATCACCGGCGGATTCAGGGAATCCGATCGCACCTCTTCAACTGCAAAATGCCATCCCGGTCGTGCAGGGGCGTCCCATGCGCGCGCCCTCGTTTGCCTGGCCTCATCATCTCCCTTTGCCGCTCTGCATTCGCATCAACTTCAGATCACCGTCTGTTTCCACGTGCCCTTCCGATAACGGGCCCAGGCCAGTATTCCCTGTAAGAGCCCACCGATAAACCACGCGATCCATATCCCCGTGACATCCATATTAAGGGTAAACGCCATCACGTAGGACAGCGGCAGCATGACCAGCCACTGCGCCACGATCGTATAGTATAGAAACGGCTTGGTCTCGCCGCCGCCGGCCAGGACGCCTCCGGTGACGATGGACAGGGCGGAGAAGATCTGGGCGACAGTAACGTACAGGAGCATCACGTATCCCATCTCGAGCACCGCCGCGGCGTCCGTGAACAGGTCGACAATCTCCCGCGCGAAGACGCAGATCGCGATGGCACAGACGGTGATGATCGTCATACCCAGCCGGATCGTGTTTGCCGCAAAGCGTTCCGCATCGCGAATCTGCTTCGCCCCCAGTCTTTGCCCGACCAGCGCTGTTGCCGCCACGGAAAACGCCAGGGCCGGCATGATACCGATCATCCGCATCTGCAATCCAATGGTCAATGCGGCCGTTGCGGCGGTGGGCCGGCTCGTCCATCCCACCACCCGATAGATCAGAATGCGGGCGCCGTTGCGGAAGAAACCCTGTATCCCCGTCGGCACGCCGATTCGCATCATTCGACCGATAATGTCCCGGTTGAACGGAAGCCGCCAGTTCCAGCGCATATGCACCCTGGAACGGCCGGAAGTGAGCAGGTATACGCCGATGGCGCAGCCCACCGCCCTCGAGACGACGCTGCCGAGCGCCGCTCCGGTCACCCCCATTTGAGGCAGGCCCCATGCGCCGAAGATCAATCCGTAAGTGAGCGGGATTTTCAGACAGATGATGAGACACGAGATCTTCAACGGCGTCCGCGTATCCCCCGCGCCGCCGAAAATGCCGCCGATGATGTAATTGGGCATCATGACGACGATGCCGGCAAAGTAGACACGCATGAACGGCACCGCGTGCGCCAGTACGTCTTCCTGCGCGCCGAGCAGGACCAGGGCCGGCCGGGCGATTGCGCTCCCGACAAGGGCCAGGCCGGCTGACAGCAGGACCCCCATCAGGATGGCCTGTTGCGCAGTATGGCTGAGGTCATGCCGGCGGCCGGCCCCGTAGAATTGCGCGACGAGGGTCCGCGATCCGGTGCTGACCGATATCGCCATCACCATGATCACGAACAGGACCTGCCTGCTGAGTCCCACCGCGGATATCGCTGCCGGGCCCAGCTGCCCCACCATGGAGATGTCGATGAGCCCCTCCATGGCGTCCAGCATCGATGCCGCCACGACCGGCCACGCGATCGCCCAGACCTGAGGAAGTACCGGCGCCGGGTCGGAGGGGGAGGGTTCGGGATTGGGGGGTGACAAGGGGCGGGTCATAGGTGGGTTGGGGGATTCGCCTATTCGATCGCCTTCTCTACGGGCTGCACGTGAATGGTGATATCCGGCCAGTGTTTTTCCAGGATTTCGATGATGTGTTCCTTCGGTCCATACAACATCATTACCAGATTCTGTTCCACGAAGTATTCCTTGAGAAACGACCGGATCTCGGCATCGGTGACGGACCTGATGTCGTCTTCGCGACTCGGAAAGTTATACATGGCTTGATCTGCTGCACGGTTCAGTTTTCGCCGCGGCGTCTGCTCACCGTGTGTATGAGCGTCGATAAAGTCGGGGTTTGCGCGTAACTCGCCGATTGAGGTCCAGAAATCCGGATTTTCGGCGAGTCCTGCAATGAACTCGTGCGTTTTCGTTATCAGTGCCTCGCTGTTTTTCAGCATTGGATCGGCGCCAATCTCAATAAATCTGACATCATCTTCACTTTGAAACGAGCAGGAAGTGCTATAAACCAACCCTAATTCGTCGCGCAAATATTCGTCGAGCAACCCACGGCTATTCGGGCGTCCCAGCGTCCACGACACCATGTTGGGTACGTGATTGTCCTCGCCAACCCTTCCAATTGGGATGAGCCAGTAACAGTAGACGTTTTTCAGGTGAGAGTAATGCTCAAAGATGAGCGCGGAATGTCCTGGAAGGGGATCGTTTTTACGTGTTGGCGGAGACCAGACGAAACCCCCTCGTCGGCGGTTATTCGTGAATGGCACCAGTGCTTTCTCGACCGCCGTGGAATCAAGGTTGGAGATTGCCTTGAAAAAGACAACGTCCGCGCTCAGAAACGCCGTGCTATTCTTCCGGACGTCTTCTAACGTGATATGTCTCAGTGCTTCGCCCGAAAACCATCTCGCTACACCTACCGTACGTGCAAGCGCGTAGTTCCTCAGGATATCGTGGCCGCCGGCGTCTACCGACTTCTGGTAAATCCTCTGTAAATCCCGCTTTACCTCTTTGAGTACGAGACCCGTGATTGCAAAACGGCGTATCAGATCGTCCACGATTCCTACAGATGCTGTTAGGTTTGTGGACAAGGCGGAGATAGAGATTACCTGGTTTTCATAATACGTGCTGAATTCGATCTTTGTACCCAAAGTCTCCAATCGTGCGGTGTATCCGTGCCGTTTCGAAAAGTCCTTCATCAGTCTGTTGGCGGTCACCGCAAGTCCGGTCGTTGAAGCCTCGTCCTGGATGCTACCCGCTCCGAGAAAGACGATGTCCAACATCGTCAGCGGTGCCCGGTTATCGTTCCAATAGAACAAACGGTGATCGTGAATCTGCGCGGAAGCCGGCAGCGCGCAGACGACATACAACACCGCAGTCCTAAGAGTGGTATTTATGGGTTTTATCATCGCTATCGAGATTACAGATAGGCTTTCGGTTACGTCTCCTGTAAGCCCACATTATGGAAAAAAGCGTCCCGCCACATCCGAATATGACGACTGCAATCACGATTGGATCCTGGCCGGACCACACGGGTTCCTTTATGTTCCAGGAAAGTGAAATGGCGTTATCTTCAACGAGGTGTTGCCCGGCGACACGCGCAATGTCGTCGCCGGTTACCCGCTTGACCTGACGAATGAATCTCGGATAAACAAGTGGATCGTCAGTGAGAGCGAACGCCTTGCCGAACAGATACGCCATCCTCGATCGGTCGTAGAACTCCGAGTAAAGACTCCGTAACCTTTTGTTCCGTGCCGCCGAGAATTCGTCCTCCGTGATGCTGTGGGACTTGATCCTTTGAATTTCATTGCCTATCGCATTCTCAATGGTAGCCACGGTTGGCGCCGCAGGCATTGCCGCGTTACACGCCATAAGGCTGAATCCTTCGTAGCAGCCCGTCCAGGCGCTGAACGTCTCAACAATCTGCGAATCCAAAAGCGAAGATCGTAGTGAATTCGATGGCCTGACCAGGATTGAGGCAAGGACATAGAAACTCGCGTAGTCCGGATGACCAAGTGCCGGTATGCGCCAGGCTTTATAAAGCCTGGATTTGTTCAGTTTCTCGTATTTCACTTGATATTTCTCGCCAAGCGCAACGGGATTCGGAAACCGCCGAACCTGAGATCCATCTTCCTTTCGATTGTACACGTCCGGGAAGGCTTCGGCCATTCTCGTGAGGACGTCATGCAAATCAACGTCACCTATGACGACAACCAGGCGCCTCTTCCGGCGCAAGACGTTGTGGAAGAGTTGTTTCAAATCGCCGGATTCGATCGTCTGTATAAACGCCGCGGTCCCGATTCCATATTGATTATTCCTTCCGTAAACCAGACCCCAGAAGTGATTTGAAAACCGCGCTTTTGCGCTGCCAGTTTTCCTGCTGAGTTCCGTAAGTACAGCTTTCCTTTCGTGTACGACGGCGTCCTGATCGATTCTTGTTTTGTAAAACCTTTCGCGGTCTAACTCGATAGCGATAGCGAGTTTGTCACTGGGAAACCTCATTGAGAAGTACGTCAAATGTAAATCCGTAGCGGCGCGACTTTGCCCTCCATTGCGGGCAATCCGTTGAGCCAGTTCGCCCTTGTCCGCCATTAAATGCTCGAGGAAGTGCAGTTTTCCCTGTTCGCCCTCAGGTTCATCCGCGTAGCCCATGGCGTAGAACGTCTGATATTCGAAGGTGGGCATCGTCGGGTCCACCACGATGACGGCGTCAAGTCTGTCATTGATGGAATAGTGATGGGCGACGAGGGCGTCCGAAAGGGATTCCGACCCGACGAGCCGGTACGCGAGGCACGTGTTGGTACACAAGCAGAGGATTATCGTCGTAAGGACGAGAAGCCTTGACGATTCTTGAGTCAACGGAGTTTGCGGGAGGAACATGATCGGGTCGCCGTCAGGATTCGACAGGAGATGGGTGAGAAGGATTCTGCAGACGCCGAATGAGGAGTATCGCGGGATCGAGGAAGAGACCTCAGACTCGCGCCGGGCGAATCTCCGGCTACGGGTCCTTAGGTAACGGATGTGGGTCTTGGGTAAGCGTAAGGAATCGTTGAATGATTTCGATCTACGAGAAGATCACGTTCTGGTGAAGATCACTCAGAGTGAATCGTTCGTACGTCAGTCCAGAGGCGAATTCAACGGCTTTTCGCGCATGGATCAGCATATCCAGCAAGTAGGCTTCATTTCGCCGCATAAATCGTCTCCGCCGAATCAAGGATGGCCTTGCGGCGGATGTGATTTCCGCTGGCCTCGATTGCGTCTCGTTCCATTAAATCGGCCGGCCGACCGAACAATTCCGTCAGTTCATCTTCCATGCGTACCATGTCCAGGAGCGTTGGCCGGGCCGTGTGATCGAAGCTGATGAGTATATCGACGTCGCTATCGGGGCCCAGTTCGTCGCGCAATGCGGAGCCGAACAACGCCAGTTCCACGACCCCCCATCGTTCGCAAAATTCTCTCAGGTCGTCACGTGGAGTTTGAATATGCACATTCAAGTCAATATTTCCGGACTGGTTTCCGTCTTGGTTTCAGCGCTTTACAGCTCGCGAATAAGGCTCATTTGGCAATCTCTATAATCACCAATTTGTATACATATGCTTCAATTCGAGGATCGCGTTCAGGTTTCACTTCAGGTACTAAATTGCCTTTGTCTTAGGCGGCTACGCCGCTGCCACGATCGCCACGCTCAAGCAAATTGAATCCGATTTTCGGCCCTACGTACGTATGAATTTCAATATCCTTGTATGTTTCCCTTTGTACAACGCCCGGCCGTGGTTTCACACCTTGTTTGTCGATTCTGGGATTGTATTTCGTCCCAATTATGTAATACCTTAACATAGTATCCTCGCTGCTGAATTCGCTGGCAGAGCTTATCGCATATAATGCGCAAAGATACTTTAAGATCGGTAGTGACCACCGCAGTTGTACTTTTGGCTTTCCGTCGGCGTGAACTGTTTTTTTTAAATCAATCAATATCGCAACGCACGTATTCCGGTCTTCATGAATCAACATGTAATCACAGTTTCGTTTCCATTCACCTTCTCTCAACCCCGATAGACTTCCTAATCTTTCCAGATTAATGGCGGTGACGTCCGACGGAGTGTTAGCCACTTCGACTTCCATAACGCCCTTTTCTCGCAAAATCAAACTTCCGTCGCCGTTTATCGTCACCAACGCCTTCAGATCAAGAATGTGCCTCAGAAATGCGGCGAAACCCACTTCATTCCTCCGAGTCTTCCGAAATTCGAGACGCCAAATCGTTTGCTACCGCGTTTATTTCGTCGATGGTCCTATCGAAAACCGGCATATCGATCCCAAATTCGTCAACGTCACACCTCGTAAGCCCATTGTTCTCAGCTACGTACGCACGAATGGACTCCGGTTCCAGTACATCGTCCGATCGATATTTTAGTTTTTTCACAACAGATTCTTTTTCGGCGAACGTGCTGTTTAACATGACCAGATTGTTGATCTCCTTGATCAAATAGTCACTGTGGGTCGTGATCAGGACTTTCAGGCCGGCGCGTACAAATCGCGCCAACAAACGAGCGAGGAGTATCTGGTTGGCGGTGTCCAGATGGCTTTCCGGCTCGTCGATGACGATAAGGTGACCGCGGCTTGCAACATGACGCAGGAAAAAGTAGAAATCTGATAAACCGCGGGCGGATGACGAGGCGTTGTGCAGCGGTATGTTGAAGCTGCGTCCCTTTCCCCGAGCCTTGGATATAAACCGTATATCGTCTCCGGACGCACGGTAATAGCCGCCCATCATGTCCTTGATACCGTCAAATAGCTTGTGTGTCTGAAGTTCGCTTTCCCTTGTACGTAAGTCAGGAATGCTTCGAGTGTAGTCGATATTGTGCTTTATCGGAAGTGCATATCGGCTGGTGGTGCCGTCAATGAACATAAAATCGGAACTCCTGCCCCACGCTTCGTCGCCCATCTTCTGCAGCAGATCGACCAACTGATTCCTTGTAAAATCGAGCTCTCTGTAGAAGAGAGATATACCGAACCGCTCGGCAGAAAGTATAAAGGTCTCTGGCGGTAGTTCAGGAAACAAAAATCGAAGATAGAGTGACGAGAGTGCTTGGTTCATCTCAGAACGGCTGAGTCTGCGCCGTTTCTCTTTCCGATGTATATCGACTTCATGCCCATCATATCGAAGCGAAAGGATCGCTCCGTCGGGCAGAATAGTCTCGTATCGAAGCTCATGGTCCGAGGCGTCCTGCGGGAGTTCAACATCAAGTGTAGCACCGTCGAACTCGACACGTGGCGAACTGAACGCCCGCGATAGGCGAGTTTCCGAAAATGTCTGTGTCATTTCGCGCATTAATGCAGAACGTTTTTCCTGTCGCGTTTCCCAAGTGACGGAGTGTTCGGAACTTACCAAAAGCAGCAATTCACGTGCGAGCAAGTCCTTGATTAATCGAGGGGCCGATGAATCACTATCCCCATCTTCGATTAGTTCAGGCCATTCCTCGTACATTTTCAGAAAGGCATATAGCGTATACGCTAAGTAAGTCTTGCCGGTATTGTTTCGGCCCGCGATTATTGTAAGTTCTCCCAATTCCAATTTGGCATCCTTGACGGGTCCGATGTTGCTGAACCGAAACGTCGCCGGTTTCATTTTGGATTTCACGATATTCCGTTTAGCGGCCGATTCCATGGTGATGCCTCTTTGATGGATGCGAGAATGTCCTCAATATGCAGGCAATGTACACTGTGGTGTCACATTATGTAGAGTCGATGAGTCTACCTACTCCGGCCTCGTACGGCAGTGGGAGATGACGCCGAGGCGGGCCTGACATAATACCGAGTCGAATTCTTGAATGTCACTTGCTGGTTACGCCAAACGCCACATTATTGATTATATACAATCCATTGCGTTTGGGGTCAACCCAAAAGGAGAATAGAGGCCTGAATCGACCTCTATCCATTCATTGGCTATATAATTGATATTTCGTGTCTTACGTGACACCTCTTCATTCAGCGTTTCCGTCTGGACCGCTTGCAATCTCCGATCCGCCTAGAACAGCCGCTGCTGTGACATTGGGGTGAGGATATCCGGGTCGTCGTTCCGGACGTTGTTGACGCGGGTGCTGACCGCCCGGATTTCGTATGGGCCGGCCCGGGGTTTGCGGGCCAGGTCGAGGAGCGTGTCGTCGGGCGATTCTCCATCCAGCCAGACCGAGAAATGTTCCGGATTGATGACGGCGGGCTGGCGGTGGTGGACGTCCGCGAGCGGCGCGTCGGCGGCGGCGGTTAGGATGGAAAAGGTCTCAATTGTGTCGCTGCCCCTGTTCCAGCGTTCCCACAGGCCGGCGAAGGACAGCGGCGATCCGTCTACCAACGCCAGAAAGTAGGGCTGTTTGCCGTGTCCGGCCCGCTGCCACTCGAACCAGCCGTCGGCAGGGACCAGGCACCGCCGCGAGCGGAATGCCGCGCCGAAAGCCGGTTTCTCGTGCACGGTCTCGGACCGGGCGTTGATCATGCGCGCGCCCATTTTGATGTCCTTCGCCCACGCGGGCACCAGACCCCAGCGAAGCCTGGCGATCACCCGGTCGCCGTTCTCGTCAGTGCGGCATACCGAGAAGTCCTGGGTGGGGGCCCCGTTGTATCGGGGCTGCTGGTCCGGCGTCACCAGGGGTTCGGCCAGGGCGTAAAGCTCATGGAGTTCCCGCCAGGTCATCATCTGCGTGAAACGTCCACACATGGGTTGATCTCCTCAGGTGGTCGTGTAGACCCGGGAACGCGGCTGAGTAAGTACGAAAATGGGACGGTAGGCAACAATAACACGAGGCATCGCCGATGGGCGGAATCCGGCTGGTTCTGGTGTATATGTACGATTAAGTTTCTTCCCCATAGACTCGCTTTGGCCTATAATTGGCCGTACCATACGGGCCCCTCTGGATGCCGTTGTCAGTAACTCTACGTTGAAGAATCTGGCACGGAAACGCTGGTTGATCTGAAGTCGGTGAGGAAACGTTGCAGTGATTCGGAAGTCATCGCAAGACGTTGGGCAATTCGCGGGCAAATGCTCAAGTCCAAGTGGCGATATCAGAGTCGTGTCTCAAGAGCGTCGGTGTAACTGATACAAACCACACGTGTCGCTTTCAAGCGTAGCTTCGTCAGGCCGATGTAGAGTCCTGAATGCGGCTTTGCGCATCCTGCGCGGAGTCTGTTAACGACCTATTTGTGCGCATGCGACAATTCGAATTCGTTCCCTCGATCGACGTTCGAAATAGATGAGGATAGGAGTCGTGGTGGCCAACTATCCGCTAGACAGATTCCTCGACGATTTCTTCCGTTTGATATCGCAATTGACACAAAAAACGAAACAGAGAGGTATTAGCAATGAACAACCGCGCCAATGTTGTCGAAGTATCTGAATTTAACATACACGGAGACAACATAGTCGAGTGTCTCCGTGCGTTCAATTACATAATCTCAGGTCTCGGCAATCTTGTCGACGAGATCATTGGACCTGATTCTTCGGTCACGTGTCCAGTCTATTTCGTGCGGCTTTTGGATCGAGAATTGAGCTTTCGTTTATTTCCGGGTTTTGGTGAGCGTCGCTGGAGCCAAGACATCGTGGAATATATGCATCGGTCAGGTGGCAGGCTGCGTGAAGCAGCAGACGCGATATTGACAAGGGTTCAAGATGGTGAAGAGAAACCCTTCGCGGCGATCGAATTTTGCGGAGCTCTGCCGGCTGGCAATCAAGCTTGGCAAAGACACGGCAGAGCATTTTCATTTGCAAGTGCGAAGATTCCCTATTTTTACGTCGCTGAACTCGGTGGATTTGAACTGGGCGGAGACCGCAAGAGGAAGGCGGTGAGAATGCCAAATCCAGCCGTACCGTTTAGCTTTATCGCAATTACGGAGTACCAATGTACACTCTGCCTACCAGTTTATAACGCAAACGCAGGTGCTACGGGTGATACGATAACATCGTTTAGTACGGTATTCGGTAATGACGATTTTCTAGAGTATTTGAAGCTTGCTATACTTGGAGAAAGTACCGATCAAGTGGATCAGGCTCTCGCAGACAAGTGTGTTACGCTAGTTGAGTTGCTCGCAGATTCAAGAAGAAGAAATGACGGACTTAGTGCTGACCAATGGAGGAAGGCATATAGGGCCATTTGCGCAGGCCGAAATCTGCCTGATTTTCTTCTGGAAAATGTGAAACTTCCTTGGAAAAAAACCGCCTATATCGAGGCGTTAACTGACACAGCCAGATTATTTATGGAATTGGGATCCAAGATGAGTTTAGGTCTCGCATCGTCAAGTCTTCCCCTATCATTTGTGCCCAAATTCGAAAGATTGGGCTTTTGCGAAAGCCTGCGTGAGTTATACCCCGACTTGAGTGATGAATTCACAAGCTGGCTTGGGAATCAAGAAGAACACTTGGCAATTGCTTGGGTGATGGGATTTAAACCACGCGGCGACGACGCGCGACCAGATCGCGGACTCCCGCACCTGACCCGCATGTTGGCAGGTGAAGACTCTGAGTTGATGACTTTCGTTTACGGTCCTGCACCGGAATCACATTGGAGAAACCTATATAGCAATCCTGTTGTCCTTGGGAACGCCAATGGCCTTTGGGAAGCAATTTTCGCGGTCAGTGACGCAATCCTCGTCGACAGCGCGACAAAGCCAGCGAGTTTTCCCCGGGCGTATCTTAAGTCCGATTGGGCCCCCGTGCAAGAATATCAGTCAATACCGCTTTTCGTCGAGGATAGGGTTTTCCAATTTGGTGAGCAAGATGTAGACACTGCGCTTCATGTTGCCTTTGAAGCTCTCGGAGAGGACCTAGTCCTGGAAGGCATGTGCAATCCACCAGGTGGAGATTGGTCAGGTATATCGTTTATGTGGGCAAATGGTGATCCAGAGTACCGTTGGCTGACGTTACCGAGGGTGTCAGCCCAAGGTGCAAAACGACCAGACCATGTCTTCGCTGTATTCACGAACTTCGAAAATACTATCTGTTTGTGTATCGAATCAAAGGAGAAGGCTGGTTCTTTGGAGCAGGGCATTGGCCCACGCTTGACGAACTATGTTGAAGTGCTCTTTAAGACTGCCCCCAGCATCTTTCGCGTACATAAGGATAGGCCATGGTCGATCTATCGAAACACTTGGAATCCTCCCAAGGCGGTGTTTGTTTCTGCTGGCGCTTTTCTCTGTGACCCTCGTGAACCATTTAAAGGTCTGTCAGAAAACTCCGCACTCGATGTCCAGATCGGCATTGCACTTTTTTCAAGATGGGAGACGATGTACGCTCCATATGAGGGGGGATACTGAAGCAGGCGAAGCGTTGGTAAGTGACCTCGCGCGTCTGCCTGCGTGGGAGGATTTCATCGCAATTGAGGTCAATAGTTGAGATAAAGGCTTTCTGTCACCATCTCTACAGGTCCATTGAGAACTTTTGACACAGCACTGTATCCGCTGTCAAGTCTAATCCTCCTCCCATAGATTTCAGTTGGAATTTCGTGATCGTAAGTCCTATCGCCTCGGAAGCCGTCAAAAGATAATGCCCACTTAACTTTTCGTCGATTCATGTTGTCAAGTACCCCACAAAAGCGATGGAAATCTAGGTTTCCAATGTAACGTTGCTTATTTCCTCGGTACGGTGGATCTAGATATACGAAATCTCCCGACCTGGCATCGGAAAGCGTTTCTTCGAAGTCAGCGATTCGAAACTCAATACCCTGCAACCGAGTGTACCAATTGCGTACGATTCCCTCGTAGCGGCTTGGTAGCATACCCTTACGTGAAAGATGAAATGAGTTGTTGAACTTACCACTTCTGTTAAAGCGGACTATTCCGTTAACACACGTACGCATTAGGAAGTTAAGGTCTTCGGGCCTATGCTGTTCGTTGAAACGTCTCCGCACGATGTAGTAATAATCCGGAAGGTTCGCCTGTAATTCTTCCCATTGCGATTCGTAATCGGCGATTAGCCGGTCTGGCTCATCCCGTGCAAGCATCCAAAGTTCAATTAGTGGGCGGAAAATATCCCCGCACACAGAACCTCGGTTTCCTAAGAAATAGAGCAGCGCTCCTCCACCCAAGAATGGTTCAAAGTACCTACCATGTGCCGGAACAAAAGCAAGAATCCGCGCAGCTTGACTACGTTTGCTACCAGTCCACTTAATTAGCGACGGCACATTTCCGTGCTTAGATTGGATTACTTTCCTCCTTTTAGGTATCGGCACTTTTTCAAAATCGAATAACGATGCTGGTGTCCCCATCATTGCTTGCCTCCGGAGTTCAGTCTCTTTGTTGCCAGTTCGACGTATTCGAGGTTGATCTCAAATCCTATATAGTGCAATCCTTGCTGTTTTGCCGCCACACATTCGCTGCCGGAGCCGGCAAATGGAACAAGACACACATCACCAGGGAGAGCGGAGAGTTGGATGAATCTGCGCGCTAAGCGGACTGGCTTTTGTGCTGGATGTTTTCCAAAGGCCAACTCACGGCGGGGTTTGTTATTCGGCAGATCCCAAACTGTTCGCATTTGCTTCTTTGGGATTTTCAATTGGTCATCCGAGAAATCTCCCGACTTCGAATATTCGTAGTTGAAACGGTAAGAGCGCTTCCCTCCACGGTGCGCCCAAAGCACCGTTTCGTGGCTCGCGGTCAGCCTACGGCCAGAGAGATTTGGAAAGCTGTTACGCTTGAACCAGACGATCTCATTTATAATTTCGATTCGGAGCATCTGCATTGCTACATTTATTATTCCTGCGTTGTGATAGGTTCCATGTACCCACATTGATCCAGTTTGTTTAAGGATTCGTTTGGCTTGGGAAAGCCACCCGAGGGTGAAGGCAAGATACTCATCTAATGTCATGGTATCCCAAACTTGGGATATTTTCTGCCAAGTACCGCCAAAACCCGGTAGTGTCCCGTATTTCATCGACCACATTCCGCCTTTGCTAGCATTGTAAGGCGGATCTGCGATAATTATGTCGACGCTTTGATCTGGCAATGAAGCTGACATTTCGAGAAAGTTCCCAAGATAGATGCTTTGAGTGTTGAATTCTCCCAAAGCAATCGGCACTTGCTCAGTGTTTTCCTTCTTGGTTATTGGCATTTCTAGTTGCATTGGGTTAGCATCTTGCGTCTTTAGGTTACCGGTGGTTTGCGCGAATTGGCCTTGACTATCTATTGCGATTGGTGGGTCAATTGAGTTATTGGCAACTTTGTTTCTTTCACATTCGGCGTGTTTTTGGCATTGAGTCACGGTTACAGTTTCTTTAAATCCGTTGGTGCGGAGGCATTTGACGGGTTCGTTAGTATGTTGGTAATGCCGCGCGAAATGTGTCGGGCTTTGCCGACGAGGTTTATGGTGGCGTAGGGAATGTCTTCTCTCCGTTGTTGTGTACCCATTTTAGTATATCTTCGAATTGGAAGCAATTTTTTTCTTCCAGCTTCATATTTGATCAGTGGTGAATTCTTCGTTGGTGGTGCGCGGTGGATCAATGAAAATCCCGGCTCTTGTGGCGGGCTGCTCCGGTATCCAGCTTCGGCTTCCAGATTTTTTCAACCACCAGGTGGGTGACGCCCTCTCCCACCTGCAGTTTTCCGGTTACGCCCATGCAGGAAAGCGTTTTGGCCAGCAGGGAATAGCGCTTGAACGTCCTTTCCCAGATCACCAGGTTCACAAACCCCGTTTCATCCTCCAGGGTCATGAAGGTAACGCCTTTAGCGGTTCCCGGGCGCTGGCGGCAGATGACCATCCCCGCGTAGCGAACCCGGCGTCCGTCCTGCATCCGGTTGATCTGGCGCGCCGTGGGCAGTTTGCGGGCGGCCAGCTGGGAGCGCAGCGGTTTCAGGAGGTGTCCCCGCGTGCTGTGGTCGGCGGCCTGATGGTCCCAGGCAACGGTCTCCAACCCGCTCAGGGGAGGAAACCGGGGCGGCGAAACGTGGTTGTTCATCGGCAGCGCCGGCGCCTCCGGGGTTGCGATACCGTGGACCTGCCAGAGCGCGCCGCGCCGGTCCAGGTCGAAACACTCGAAGGCGCCCGCCTCGGCCAGGGTCTCCAGCTTGTCCTGGCGAAGCCCGCCGCGCCGGGCAATGTCTTCGAGGTCCTGAAAAGGGCGCTTCCTCGCGGCGTCCGAAAGCCGGCGTCCGTCCGCTTCGCCCAGTCCGCTGACGTAACGCAGCCCCATGCGCACGGCGAACGGAGCGGCCGACGTGCGGGATGAGGCCGGCTCGAGGGTGCAGTCCCAGTCGCTTTCACGTATGCAGACGGGCCGCACGGCGACGCCGTGCCTGCGGGCGTCGTTGACGATGGTGTCGGGCTCGTAAAACCCCATGGGCTGGGCATTCAGCAGGGCGCAGACGAACTCCGCCGGATAGTGGCATTTGAGATAGGCGGTGGCATAGGCGATATGGGCAAAGCTGGCGGCGTGACTCTCGGGAAAGCCGTAGTCGCCGAAGCCGCGGATCTGGTTGAAGATGCGTTCGGCGAATTCGCGTTCAATGCCCTTTTTGACCATGCGGGTGACGAGGCGGTGGTGGTGCCGCTCGATGCGACCGGAACGCCGCCACGCCGCCATGTCCCGCCGGAGCTGATCGGCCTCGCCGGGGGTGTAGTCGGCCGCAACCATGGCCAGCTGCATCACCTGTTCCTGAAACAGGGGAATGCCCAGGGTTTTCCTGAGAACGGGAACGAGGGAAGGGTGGGGATATTCGACTTCCTCGTCCCCGTTGCGCCGTCGCAGATAGGGATGCACCATGCCGCCCGTGATGGGTCCGGGGCGCACAATGCTGATTTCGATCACCAGGTCGTAATAACTGCGCGGCTTGAGGCGCCCCAGCATGGCCATCTGCGCCCGGCTTTCGATCTGAAACACCCCCACGGTATCGCTGCGGCAGATCATTTCGAAGGTCGCCGCATCGGCCCGGGGGAGGGTGGCCAGAGACATGTCCCGCCCGCGGTGCCGCCGCATGAGATCGAAGCAGAGATGCAGATGGGTGAGGGCGCCCAACCCCAGCAGGTCGACCTTGAACAGGCCGGCCTGCTCCACGTCCTCCTTGTCCCATTGAATGACCGTTCTGCCGTCCATCGTGGCGTTCTCGATGGGCACCAGTTCGTGGACGGGACGATGGCCCAGCAGAAAACCGCCGGGATGTATGGAGAGGTGGCGGGGAAAATCCTGGATCTCTCCCACCAGGGAAGTGAGATGGCGCAGGGCCGGGTTTTGCGGGTCCAGCCCGGCCTGCGCGATGAAGGCGTCGCTCCAGCTTTCATGGGACACCAGCTTGGCCAGGCGGTCCAGGCTGGTTGCTGAAATCTCCAGCGCCTTGCCCACTTCACGGATGGCGGACCGGTAGCGGTAACGCACCACGTTGGCCACCATGGCGGCGCGGTCGCGTCCGTATTTTTCGTACATGTGCTGGATCACTTCTTCTCTCCGGTTGTGTTCGATATCCAGGTCGATATCCGGCGGCTCGGCCCTTTCCCTGGACAGAAAGCGTTCGAAGAGAAGTTCCACCTGGGTCGGGTCCACGCTGGTGATCCCCAGGGCGAAACAGACCGCCGAGTTGGCGGCCGACCCCCGGCCCTGGCAGAGGATATTTTGACGGCGGCAGTACTCGACGATTTCGTACATGGTCAGGAAGTAGCCTTCGTACTCCAGTTCCTGGATCAGTTCGAGTTCCTTCTCCAGTTGTGGAATCTGGTCCCGGAACTTTTCGCCCATCCGGCGCGCGGCGCCCTCGAACGTCCGGTCGTGCAGGTACTGGATGGAAGTCTTGCCCTCCGGCACGCGTTCAAGCGGATAGCGGTAGCGCAGTTCCTGGAGCGAGAAGGTACAGCGGTCGGCAATTTCCCGGGTTCGCCCGACCGACTCCGGATCGTCCATAAAGAGGCGGGCCAGGTCATCCGGATGCGTCAGGGCGTGCCGGTCGTTCGGCCGGATGTGCCGGCCGGCCGTGGACAGGGTCACGCCTTCCCGGATACATGTCAGGACGTCCTGCAGGCGTCGCCGTTCGGGTGTGTGATAGAGGACTTCCACGGCGGCCACGGTGGGAAGGCCGAACCGGTCCGCCAGTTCCCGGAGCCGGATTTCCCGCAGAATCTCCTCCGCCCGGCGGTGTCTGGCCAACAGGATGTACAGGCGATCCCCGAATGCCGTTTTGAGTTGTTCCAGCACGGGCTCCGGGCCGCCCTCCGCGGGAGCTTCCGGCCCGGCCCGGCCGATCCACAGGGCGATCAGACCTGGATTGCGGCCACACACTTCATCCAGGCCGGGCGCACACGTTCCCTTGGAGGAACGCAGATGCCCGTCGGTCAGCAGGCTGCAGAGATTGCCGTAGCCCTTCCGGTTCTGGGCCAGCAACAGGATTTCCGATCCGTCCCGGAGGCCGATCTGCGACCCTGGGATCAGGTGTATGCCCGCCTGCCGGGCCTGAACGTGAGCCCTGACGATTCCGTACACGCCGTTCCGGTCGGTAAGCGCCATGGCCGGAAGGCCGTTCCGCCGGCAGGCCTCGACCAGTTCCTCCGGATGGCTGGCGCCTTCCAGAAAGGAATAGTTGCTCTTGCACCAGAGGGGGACGTAGGGCGGATTGGGGGCGGCGGCGGCGGTCATTCGACCCGGCCCTGGGCGTACCAGCGACGCGCTTGTTCGTCGTAATAGATCCAGAGGCGCTCCCCCCGGCGGGTCGTGACGAACCGGTAGTCTCTCCGGACCTCCCGATGCCACCATCCGCCACTGATCGCATGTCCCGGCGGATGCCCCGCGCCCGGAAGCGGCTTCCGGTTTTTCGCGTGGTAAAGGGAAGCCCCTTCCAGGTGTTCGGGGCAGGCGTGGACGCGCCGCACCAGGGGGCGCAGGGGGACCGGTTGGGGACTGGCGACGGCAAGCTTCCCGAAGGGCTGCCACTCGAAACGGGCTTCGGGCAGGTGCCCCGGTTTGAGCCGGGCCGACAGCACGGAATCAGGGCCGAACTCGGCGCGAACCCGGGCCAGGGCATCCAGGGCCGCCTCAAGATTGCGGCGTGGGTTCTGCTGCAGCAGGTCCAGTGTTTCGGCGGAGACGTACACGCCCTCCGCCTCGAGGGCCAGTTCCACCGGGGGAGTACGGAAAGAGACCGTTTCCAGGTGCAAACGGAGCAGATCCAGCAGGACCGGCGCCTCCAGGGTCGGCCTTGCCGGCTGGATGCGCTGGCGATGGCGCTCTCCGTCTTCAAGCAGCAGTTGCAGATGCAGGGCCGCCACCGCCTGGCACCGTGCCGCCGTTGCCCGCAACAGAGGACCCAGCCGTTGGCGGATCCAGAACAGGAGTCTCTGTGCATTGGATTCGGGCTCGTCAAGGTCTATCCGGACGCGGAGGGGCTCGGGGATCTTTCGGGATTGAATCGGCAGCGACAGCGTTCCCGACGCAAAACGGTAGAGGCTCCAGGCCTGCTCGCCGAGGTGATGCGCAATGCCGCCCGCGGGAAGCGCCAGGAAGTCGTTCACGGTATGGACCGCCAGCTTTTCGAGCCGGTCGCGCAGCTTCGGATCGATCTGCAGATGCAGCAGTCGCACCATGCGGCTTTCCGTCTGCTCGACCTCCGGGGAAGGGAGTACGGTCAACCGGCTTACCGACCTGGCGACGGCATAGCTGCCGAAACGGCTGAAGCCGACGACGATGCCGGCCTTTAACGCCAGCCTGGAGAGGCGGGCGTCGATCTGCCTGGCCCAGTCTTCAAGAGAGGTATGGAGCCTGTCGAGCCCGCTGGCATCGACCCAGAAAATCCCGGGCTCGTCGTCGGAGGGCTCGATCCGGGGGCTGAAACGGTCCAGAAGCCGGTGGACCTGCCGCACCGCAGCCTGAATTTCCCTCTCGGAAACCGTTCCCGCGCACAGGTTCTGGTCCAGCGAAAGGGCCGAGGCATAGCGCATACCCGTGCGGATGCCGGCCCGGCCGGCCGCTGAGTTCACCCAGAGGATGGGACTCTGGGGATTCTCTTTTTCCACCACCGCGACCGGCCTTCGCTTCCACTCCGGGTGTCTCCTCAGCAGGAGTTGCAGCGGCAGCGCCCGGATATTAATGCAGGCCGTCCGGCCCGCGGCAGATTTCGGTGTGGCGCCAACCCGGTCCATGGCGTCTGTCCTTCAGAATTTCGATGTCGTACTGGAAGCGGTCGACCCCCAGGCGCCGGCATGAGGATTGCCCTCGCAGACAGACCATCGGTCCCAGTGAAGGCGTCTCCCTGGCTTTTGAGGTCAGGCAGAGCAGGGCGGTGTCGTGGGCCCGCGCCAGGTGGGCCATGCGCGCCTGCAGCGGAAACGGAATTGCGGGATCGGCGTGCAGGTCCATCACCATCAGGCCGAAGGCGCCCGACCTCAGGAGCCGGTCCGCCGAACGCGCCGCGGACTGCGCATCGGGCACGTGGATGACGACGAGGGCATTCAGGTCCACACCGTTTTCGGCGGCATCGGGGGCGAAGAAGGTATCCGGCGTGGCCGTGATCCAGGCCACCGGTTCATGCCCGAGCTGCGCATCCAGCACCAGCCGGAAGGCAGCCGTGAGCAGACCGGCTCCTGAACTGGAGGAGAGTTCGCAGAGGCGCCCGGCCAGATGCGCCAGCGACCAGCGTGGCGTTTTCGTTCGGACCCTGATCCTGTTCAGATCGGCCCGGAGGCGCTGTAACCCGCTGTCCTGCAAGGCTAAAAAGCGTTCCCGTGTGATATTGCTCGATACGTCCCGCACCTGGATGACCTTTCCCGGGGGTGAAAACGGTTCCACATGCCCCTGAAGAAATGTTCATAAACAAAAAAACAGACATATGTCTGTTTTGTCAAGTATTTTCTTCCGGCTTTTATTTTATACCGGATGGACTTTTTCAACGGGCTGTTAAGGGTCCCGGTCGACAACCTGTCCGAACACCTGAACGCCCCAGACCGATCCCTCCACTTCCGCAACCGCCACCCCCACGTGCGTCCAGCGCTTCGCCAGGATATTCGCGCGGTGCCCCGCGCTCAGCATCCAGCCGGCGTGCATTGTTTCGACAAAACGCGTTCTCGCCACATTTTCACCCACAGCGCGAAAGGGCAACCGCCGGTAGTCGGTATGCCATCCCGCGTCCAGGCCCGTCATGGAAAAATGGGATACAAAACCCATGGCAAGCATCTCTTCAAGCCGGATGCGCGCCACGTGCATCAACTCGGGATGTGGAAAAACCGAACCACGGCGAATCCGTTTCCGGGCCGCGTTGATTCGATCGATCAGAAAAAGCTGGGCGGCCTCGTCCCCCGGATACGGGACAATGGCAAGCACCTCGTCTTCCAGCCTGCCGGGATTGCCGACAACCACCGACTGGTGGGAAGCGGTATACGTACGCGCTTCGGGCAATACAACCTGAACCTGTACGCGGCAATGCCCTGCCTCGCCGAACCGGAACCGCGCATGAAACCGCCCTCCCCGCCTGACCACGTCGCCTTCGATCGCGTCGCCGTCGGGCACGAGAAAACCCGTCACGTTTACATCTTCAACCTCGCCGTGGACCTGCCCCGAGACGGTCAGCTCCTCGCCGACGGCAACCGCCTCCGGAAGCGGGTCGACCGTTGCGAGATCCGTTCTCAGGCGGCCCGGATACCCGTACGCGGGGGGCATCCGGACTTCCAATCTTCCGTCCGGCCAGGAGGTGAACGTCTGGCCGGACGGACCGGTCTCCACCAGCCGTCCGTCGGGATACGTCCCGCCCGTTACATTAACCGACGCACCCTTGTCGGACGGGACGATCAGCAGGGAACCCTGACCGCGCGCCGCCGGAGTGCCGTCAGAGGTCAATGCGGCGTTCCCTGGTGGCGCCACGTGTGAACCGGCCGCCGTGGCGTCGTCGGATCCGCTTCCTGAAGGGGTGTGTCCCGCCAGGGGGCCGGGAACAGCTGAACGGCCCTCGGTTTCGCGCATTTCCACCTGTCGGTTGGGAGGGACCCCCAGGGTCGTGCCGTCCGGCAACTGCTGAACCAGCACGCCATCCAGGTTTTGCTCGACAACCCGTCCGTCCGCCCCCTGATGTACCTGCGTTCCTGTCGCCATCCGCCACTCGCGGCGGCCATCGGGATAGGTGATTCGCTGGTTCTTACGCCGGTCGGTATACACGACCCGTCCATCGGGAAAACGGTCTTCGCTGGAGCCTTTCGGAAATTCCACGCTGACCCGCCCGTCGCGATACTGCCAACGCTGCCGGCCGTCCGGAAACGTCGTCCATATTCGTCCGTCGTCGAAGCGGCGCCGGCGCATGCCGCCCCCGGGACGCGACGCGCTCCTGGGGGCCAGGAATACGCCCTTTATCACCCGCCAATAGCCAACAGGCGGAAGCTGCAGGCCGTCGTCACGCAGATATTTCAGAGAGTGAATAACGCTTCTTTGGATCGTGTCGGCGTCCTCGAGTGCTTCCAGGCTGTCCACCACTGCACCAGTATATCGCGCCAGGCGGGGGTATTCGCCGGGGTGCAGATGGATGTACAGATAGTGAAAGGCCGAAACGGCCTTCGCCGTATCGGGACTCTCGTATATCTTGCCGCGTCCCAGCATCAGCGCCAGCTGCACGCCACGTTCCGTCCACCCGGTCACCAGCGCCCCCCTGGGGATTCGATAGATTCGATTCCTGTCGACCAGCCGGACGTCTTGCACGAGACGGACGGTGTCAAGTCGTACGTCATAGATGCGGGCGGGAATCCGGATCTCGTCTCCGGCCGATACCTCGGGGTTTTCGTACAGTGGAATTGTGATGTCTTCGGTTTCTGTTGCCGACCTGTCCGGCTGCGCGCGCGACACAAAGGCTTCGTCCAGCAGAGCCTCCTCCGTTGCGCCTCCGGCATCTCCCAGATAATCTGCCGCCGGTTTACCGGATACGTACCGATAGGTTCCCGGTTTCGCGACCGCGCCGGAAACCGTCACCCCTTCGTCAGGCTGACATCCGACGAAGATCAGGATAAACGCCAGGACAGGATTCTTGAGTGTGTTATCGGGAGACATCGCACAAATCTCCGTGTGTGCCGGGCCGCCTCCAGATAATAGGTGCGGCTTGTTCGCGGACAGGAGAGACGCCGGCGCGGACCAGCTGTACAGGTGAAGACCCCCGGGCATTGCCCCAGGGGTCTCGCGTACACGAACAGGCCGCCGGAAATCGGGTCGGGAAATCCGGCGGCCTGTTCTGAAACTCGCTAAATTCGGCTTTCTGGCAGACTGAGACCTTTCTGTATTGGCTTTGCGGGATCGTCAAATTCCGTCCGCCGTCGACAGGGCGGACGCGCTGTGACGAGGATTCCCTTTCGATCGCTTTTCTATCCCGAGAGTCGTGTCTGCCGTTATAGGCTGCTCATCTGCGGCGGTGCTTATCCTTTGAGACGATTCAGCGTCCTCTGCACGAGCACGGTGACCACACCGGCAAACAGTGAGACACTGGCCAGATCGACGATCGCATCCAGTTGCTCGCCGATTCCCGGAATGTTGCCCAGCACGTTGGCCATTCCCGCGCCGCCGACGGCGATTGCGAGCACGAGGTAGCCTGTGGCGTCCTCAGCGTCGATCGCAACGCCCGCATAGGCGAGACCCAGGATGACCAGCACGAGCGCAAGAATGCCCTCACCAAGGAAAGCGTCGCCAGCCAGGCCCCCAATGATGGCGCCGAGGGCGATGAGACCTACGATAACTCTACCTGCCATGTCTACCTCCCTAAAAATTAGTTACTTGCCGCGGCTCGTGGACGATTTCGGCCGCAACGGTTACCGACGGAGAAGCGTGGGCGTCGGGTATGCCTCCCCGTCACGAACATCCTGCAGAAACCACCTTCAGATTTCAGCGTGCTTGCTTTTGTGAACCGGTGGAGCCGGTCAATCCGAAACGAGTGGGATGCTTCCGTAAGATGATTCGCAAACCGCATCGCGCTTGACAGTAACGCATGGACGCCCGATTCGCGGGTTGCGTGATCGCGGACGGGACTGTTACATTCGACCCATCCGCGTGGAAAGGCCTGGCGATCGGCAGGTTGGCCTGCCTTGCTCGAATTGCACTGAAGTGCAGGCCGTTGTACTACAAAGGATAGTGTTTCTGCAATAACATTTATACCATATGTGGGGGGTGCGTTGGAACGTACGGTGCAAATGGATTTACACGTTTCCTTAATAAAAGCATTGGCGCAAGCCTTGTCAAGTGAATTTATTAGGCATTAATCAAGCTTAATATTACCGATTCTCCAAGGAACAATTCGTATCGCCATTACGCACCGTCACCGCGCCCGTTCCGGGCTCTGCCGGGCGGATCAAATGCCGGGAATCTCTCGGTATGCAGTCAGCCCGGAGTCTTACCGCTCCAGAACTTCCAGACAGGCCTTCATTCGCAGGTCGTGATCAGCGAATTGTTTCAGCCAGTCCGCGACCGTCTTGCCGTCCGGCATTGTGGTATCCCGCTTTGCTCCGCTCTCCAGGAGGTATCGCGTCGTCTCCGCGTGTCCGTGTCCGGCGGCGCAGTACAGGGGAAAGTGACCGTTATCCGCGGTGGCGTTGACGTCCGCTTCATGGACGACCAGTTGCCTGACGATGTCCAGGTCGCCGTTCCGGGAAGCGTGATGAAGAGCCGTGTCGCCGCGTGCGTACCGTTCATGTACCAATCGCGAATTGGCGCGAAGCATGGTCTCGACCCGGTGGACGTTGGCCAGAAAAACCGCGCAGATAAACTGCCGCGCGGCCTCATTTGACGGTTTCGTATGCGCGTCGAGTCCGCCGTAAGCGATCAGCAGCGACACGACGTCCTTGTTATCGGGCACCTCGGCGGCGTAGTGGATCGCGTAACCGTCGTGAGCCGCCAGATCGGCGCCGCGGTCGACCAGGTACTGAACAACGTCGAGGCGGCGGCGCAGGCCGGCGTGGAAGATGGGGCGCCATCCGTATTTGTCGTCCTGATCGATCGTCCCCGGGCGTTCCTCGACGATTTTCTTCAGTGTGTCGAGGTCGCCGGTACTTGCGGCTTCATGAATGGAACCGGGCTCCATCGTTTTCCTCCATGCACGCTTGAGGCGAATCCGCAGCGGTCATCCGCGAGTCAGGGCAATGCGTTGTCGAATATGATGCAAGATAGGGCGCGGATCGGCGTGGAACAAGGAAAATGCGCCTTGTGCGTGCTCCATCCGTCTGAGCCGGAGGCTGGTTCTTGACCCGTTTTCGGGGAATGTCTATATTCGCACGATCTGTTGTATCCTGTGTATCCTGCGCGACGATATATCCGTTCGCCCGACTATCTCTCTAATATGGAAAGGTTGGTCGATGTTTCCCGAACTCGATGTGCCAGTGAGCAAGGTGCGCGGCGTCGGCGCGAAACGGGAGGATCTCTTGTGTGAGGTCGGCATTTCCACCGTTGCGGATCTCATTCTGTTTCTGCCGTACCGGTACGTGGATCGTACGCGCCAGTCGCCCATCGCCGCGCTTCCGGCAGGCACGGAGGTCACTGCGATCGCCTCGGTCCGCACCGGGAACGTGGTTCCGGGCAGGCGGCCCCGGTATGTTCTCGTACTGGAAGACGAGTCGGGCACTCTGGAATGCGTCTGGTTTTCGGGGCATCGATATCTCCGGCGGGCGTTCTCGTCCGGCGACCTGCTGGCCGTCGGTGGCAAGTTGACCAGGTTTGGGAGCAAACGGCAGATGGTCCATCCCGACGTGGAGGTGATATCGGATGGCGAAGAGGGCGCGCGAGTCCATACGGGACGCGTGATCCCCGTGTATTCGACAACGGCAGGGATGAAGGCGGAACGGCTCACCAGCCGCGCGTTGCGTCGCATCATCTACCATGCGCTGGAAGATGTGCAACTGCCGGACCCGTTGCCGGACCCGATGAGGAACCGATTCGGGGCGCTCCCGCTGGCCGAAGCCGTGAGAAAGCTTCACTTTCCGGACGAAGCAACTGACGTTGAGGCGGCCAGGCGCAGGCTCGCACTGGATGAATTGCTCTACTTCCAGCTGCGGCTGCGGTCTTTGCAGGCGGACCGGGACGAGAAACCGGGATCCGTATTGCCCGCAGCGGGCCCTCTTGTATCAAAAATGCTGGAGACGTTGCCCTTCGAACCCACGACGACCCAACGCCGCGCGATGGCCGAGATCGGCGACGACCTGATGCGCGCCCGGCCGATGCGCCGCCTGCTGCAGGGAGACGTGGGGTCGGGCAAGACGTTGGTGGCAACGGCGGCCATGCTATCGGCGGTGGACGGCGGCGCGCAGGCGGCGCTGATGGCACCGACCGAGATTCTGGCGGAGCAGCACGCCGAGACCATCCATGCCCTTGCAGCGCCGCTGGGGCTGGCCGTAGCGCGCCTGACGGGTCGGCAGCCTCAGCGTGAGCGACGCGAGATCCTTCAAGGGCTGGCCTGGGGTCGCGTCCACCTGGTGGTAGGTACACACGCGCTGCTGCGGGAGGGCGTAGTTTTCGACAGGCTCGGTCTCGCGGTCGTGGACGAGCAGCATCGATTCGGCGTCTTGCAGCGTGCCGCACTTCTGGATAAGGAAGGCGGCGCCCACCTGCTCGTGATGACGGCCACGCCCATTCCACGGTCACTGGCCCTGACGCTTTATGGAGACCTGGAGGTTACGGTGCTGGACGAACTGCCGCCCGGACGTCAACCCGTGAAGACCGGGTGGAGGGCCGCGGCGGACCGGGAAAAAGCCTATCGCTTTCTGCATGAACAGGTTTCGGCGGGCGGGCAGGCCTATGTCGTCTTTCCGGTAATCGAAGACTCCGGGGCGAGGGATGTCAGGGCCGCCGCCACGGCATTCGAGGAATTGCGTGACGGCGCGCTGTCGGGTCTGAGGCTGGGGTTGTTACACGGCCGCCTCCCTCCCGCGGAGAAGGAAGCGGTGATGGCCGCGTTTCGAGAGGGATCACTGGATGTTCTGGTCTCCACCACGGTAATCGAAGTGGGCGTGGACGTGCCCGGCGCGACGGTGATGATGGTGGAACACGCGGAGCGGTTCGGCCTGGCGCAACTTCATCAGCTCAGGGGCCGGGTGGGCCGCGGCAGCGCCGGTTCGTATTGTATATTGATCGCCGACCCTGAGGGTGACCTGTCGCCGGACGCGCGCGCAAGGCTGAATGCCATGGCCGCCACCGGCGACGGGTTCGAAGTCGCGGAGATGGACCTGAAGATCCGCGGGCCCGGACAGATCTTCGGCACCCGGCAGGCGGGGTATCCCGAATTTCGATTCGCCGATCTTACGCGCGACGTTGACCTGGTCCGGTCGGCCCGTGAGGAAGCAGCTGGACTCCTGGATCGGGACCCGAATCTCGAGCGCCACGACGTGTTGCGCCGACGCGTCGAATCCGTGAACCTGGAGGCGCAGACCGCCCGCGCGGGGTGACGCGAATATCGATTTTGTGATGGCGCCGGGCGGTTCAGTTGAGGGGGATTGGGGTTGACACCTCCGGGGTTTTGTGGTACATTCAAAGACTGTTCCCGGTGAGGTGGGCTATGTCCGGAAACGCCCGTCGTATCGCGGTGGTCGGTTCAATCAACCGGGATACGATTTGTACGTCAGACGGGACCCGCACAGAAAGCTATGGCGGCATCCTGTACAGTATCGCGGCACTGGCCCAGATCGGGTCCGCCACGATTTTTCCCGTATGCAACGTGGGGAAAGACGTCGAAGACGCGGTTCGGCGTCTTCTGGGTTCGTGGGGATCCGTGAACCTGGACGGCGTCCGGTACGTGCCCGAACGGAATCCCCACTGTTACTTAACCTACGATTCCAGCAATCGGAAGCAGGAGACGCTTCTGGGTGGCGTGCCCGCGCTGGCGATCGAGCGGCTTCGGCCGTTTCTGGACTGCGACGCGGTCTGCTTCAATTTCATCACGGGAATGGAGCTTGACCTGCAGACATTGTCGTCATTCCGGCGCGCTGCCCGTGGTCTCGTGCTGATGGACGTGCATAGCCTCACGCTGGGAATCGACAGGAGGCGCCGCAGGTTTTTTCGCCTTCCGCCCTGCTGGGAGGCGTGGTTGGGTTGCGTCGATATAGTGCAGATGAACGAACGCGAAGCCGGTCTCCTTGCCGGCGCGTCTCTGCACGGCGCGGCGGCCACTGCCAGATTCGGCGAGAAAGTTCTGGCCCTGGGTCCGGACGCGCTGTTGATTACCCGCGGCGAACACGGCGCCGATGCGGTTGCCAGAAATCCTCGGGGAGGCATTGAAGTTCAACGTTATCCGGCGAGGGCCGCGGATGTTCCCGTGGATGAGACCGGATGCGGCGACGCGTTCCTGATGGGCTTTGCGTGGTCGTACCTCGAGACCGGCAGTATAGACGAGGCCAGCCGGTTTGCCAACCGGGTCGCGGGAATCACATGCAGCCTGCGGGGCATCGAACAGATGGCCCGGATCGGCGATTATCTGGAGCAATAGCAGGTTCGCCCGCCGTGCTTTCACGTTCCGGCGGTATCGTGATGCCGGCCATTTCATCAAGGGGTTTGTCCTATGCAACAATACGATTTTCCAGGTCGGCCGAGCTTCGACCTGTCCCTGAGCCCGCGGCTTGTCTACTACGGTCTGGGCGTTCTGGTCCTGTTATGGCTGCTCAGCGGGATCTATATCGTGCAGCCGGCCGAGCAGGCGGTGGTCTTGCGGTTCGGCAAGTCCATGGGTGTGGAGGAGCCCGGCATCCACTACCATATCCCGTGGCCGATCGAGTCGGTGGAAATCGAACAGGTCAGCGAGGTTAAGCGGGTGGAGATCGGGTTTCGGACCGTCGCCATTGAGCCGGTGCCGCGCTATCAGCCCGTTGCACGGGAGGCGTCCATGCTCACCGGCGACGAGAATATTGTGAACGTGGAACTGATCGTTCAGTACCGGATCAGCGACATTGAAGCCTATCTTTTCAATGCCGCCGACCAGGTACACGCCGTCCGGAGCGTGGTGGAAGCGGCGCTGCGCCAGGTACTGGGCCGATCGCCGATCGATGAAGCGCTCACAGAAGGGAAATTCAAGATCCAGGGAGAGATCGAGGAACAGGTCAAAGAGGTATTCAATCTCTACGATATCGGTTTGCACGTTGAGAACGTGAAGCTGCAGACGGTCTCGGTGCCGCGCGAGGTGGACCACGCGTTCAAGGACGTCGCCAGCGCCCGGGAAGACCGGGAGCGGCTTCGCAACGAAGCTGAAGCCTATCGGAACGAAGTGATTCCCAGGGCACGTGGCGAAGCGGAGAAGATGGTACGGGAGGCGGAGGCGTATACAGTGGAACGCGTCAAACGGTCCCAGGGTGACGCGGAGCGGTTCCTCGAGGTGTTGACCGAGTACAGGAAGGCCAAAGACGTAACCGAGGTCCGGCTTTATCTGGAAACCATGGAGAAGATCCTGCCGGGTATTCAGAAATACGTGGTGGAGTCCGACGGCAAGGGGAGCGGTTTTCTGAACATGCTGCAGTTGCAGCCCAGGGCCGCGAAAAGCACTCAACCCGAGACTGCAGGGGGGAACTGAGGATGAAATTGTTAATCAAGGCAATCGTGGCGGTCGTGCTGGCGGGTCTCCTCATCGAATCGGTCCTGTTCACGGTGGACGAGCGTGAACAGGTGGTGGTGACCAGGCTGGGAGAACCCAGGCGCACCATCCAGAGCCCCGGCCTGCACTGGAAAGTGCCGTTTGTGGAGCGGCTTCACTCCTTCGACGATCGTCTGCTCTACAGCGACGCGGACCCGGCGCCCATTTATACGCTGGACAAGAAAAACCTGACCGTCGACAATTTCGCCAGATGGCGCATTGTCGACCCGCTGAAATTCCTCAAGTCCGTGCAAACGGTTCGCGGCGCCCAGTCCCGGCTGGACGATATCATTTACGCGGCGGTGCGCGAGGAGTTGGGCCGGCGGACGCTGGACGAGATCGTCTCCGGAAACCGGCGGGAGATTATGGACAAGGTTACGACGCGGTCGCGACAGGACGCTGCGGAACTGGGCGTGGAGGTGGTGGACGTGCGCGTCAAACGCGCCGATCTGCCCGAGGAGAACAAGAAGAACGTGTTCGACCGGATGAGGGCCGAGCGCGCCCGGCAGGCCAAGGAGTATCGCGCCGAGGGCGAAGAAGCCGCCCTCAAGATCCGCGCGGAGACCGACCTGGAGGTCACGCGGATCAAGTCCGATGCGTTTCAGAAGTCCCAGCTGATCCGCGGACAGGGGGATGCCGAGGCGTTGGCGATCTATGCGAGCGCATTCCAGAGAGACCCGCGGTTCTACGAGTTCCAGCGCACCCTCGAAGCCTATGAAAAAACGCTCGGCGAAGGGACCACGGTCGTGCTGCCCCTGCGTACGGACTTCTTCAAATATTTGGGTAACAGGAAACGGCGATGAACGCCCGGCGGTTCTGCCCGTTGATCTGGGTGGTCTGCCTGCTCTGCCGTCCGGTTGCGGCCGGAGGCTGGGAGCGACTCGAACGGGAAGGACTGACGCTTCGGTATCAGGATATCGATCGAGAGCCGGCGCGGGTACTGCTGGATGAACTGATCTCCAGCAGATCGGAAGTCGCCCGGAAACTGGGCGGCGGGAACGAAGTCCCGATTATCGTCTATGTAGCCGGTTCACAGGCGCTGTTTCAGACCGTTACCCGCGGGCTCATCCCCCACTGGGGCGCGGGTTGCGCCTTCCCCGCCGAACGGATCGCCGTGTTGCGCCTGTTGCCGGGGCAGCGCGGACAGGTCCTGAAAACCGCACGGCACGAAATCTCCCATATTCTGCTTCACCATCTGGCGCGGTCGCGTGTGCCGCGCTGGTTCGACGAAGGCGTGGCCATGTGGGCCGCGCAGGAATGGCGGCTCCGCGAAAGTACCGAGGTCTCGTACGCGATTTTCTCCGGCGGGCTGGTTCCGCTGGATGAGATCGAGGGGGTCCTCGGTTTTTCGTCTTCAAAGGCGCGCCTCGCATATACCGAGAGCCTGCTGGCCGTCCTGTACCTGATCCATCTGGGCGGTCCCGGCACCGTCGCGCAGATCGTCCAGTCGCTCGGTACCGGGGTCTCGTTCGACGTCGCGCTGTATCGGATCACCGGGCTGACGCCCGACAGATTCGAACGCGAGTGGACCGAATACGCCGAAGGCCGGTTCAGCGTAACGGCCCTGCTGACATCGGCTGGGGCATTGTGGTTCTATATGACGCTGCTGCTGCTCGGCGTTTTTGTCGCGGTCCGGGTTCGTAACCGCCGGATCATCGAACAATGGGATGAGGAATCTCCTGAAGACGCCTTGCCGCTGCGACTCCGCCTCCGTGTGCGCCGCTCCGGAGACCGGTCGTGATCGTGGGCGTGACAGGGGGCATCGGCGCCGGCAAGAGCCGCGTTTGCGAAGTCTTCGCCCGGGAAGGCGCGTACGTGATCGAGGCGGACGAGGTGGGGCGGCAGGCGGTGGAGGACCCGGCAGTAATGCGGGCGCTGACCAGGGCATTCGGCGAGGGAATCCTGGATGAAAACGGAGTTCTGAACCGCCGGGAACTGGGGCGTCGTGCGTTCGCATCAACCGGGGCGAGGGACCGGCTGAACGCCATTGTATGGCCGCCACTGGCGGAGCAGTTGAAGGGCTGCGCCGGAAGCGCTCTCGCACAACGCCCCGAACGCCCTGTTGTGATCGATGCCGCGCTGATCCTCGAGTGGGGCGACCATCGTGGGCTGTGCGACGTTCTGGTGGTTGTAACGGCGCCTGAGGCGGTGCGGATCCGTCGCACGATGGATCGAAAGGGGCTTTCCGAGGCGGAAGTCAGGGACAGGATGGCGTGCCAGATGCCGGAATCCGACAAGATTGAGGCCGCTGACTACGTGATCGAAAACGCGGCGTCCACAACGGAACTTGAAACACGGGCCCTCGCGGTCTGGCGACAGATTACGAAGTCCGGAAGGAAGGAAACTGAAGGCAAGTCACCAGACTGAATTCTTTTGGAAACGACCCGTTGTCTGCTTCTTCTGAAGCGATGAATAAACCCCGATGGGATCACCCGTCGGGGTCTGGTGTATCTGGTCCGCAGTACGTCATTACCGACGGCGACGTGAGACTCTTGCCCCTGCGGCCAATCAGTCGGCTATTTGGCCTGCTTGAGCATCATGTCGCCGTCGTGACCGTCGAGGAAATGGAGCGGGCGGTATCAGACGGAGCAACCGGCAATTGATCGGTCTTGATACCAATGTGCTCGTTCGCGTTCTGGTGCGCGATGACGAGCAACAGGCCGAGGCGGCCCGCGAGCTGCTGGAGGCACTTACACTGGAGCGTCCAGGATTCGTTTGCCGCGAGGTAATCGTCGAATTTGCGTTGGTGCTGGAACGGGCATACGGATTCTCACCCGTCCGGATTTCGAAGGCATTGTTGGAGCTTGTGGCAACTGAAGGCCTGGTCATTGAAGAGGCCGGCGACGTGGCTCGCGCGGCGTTGCGGTATCGTGCGTCCGGCGCCGGATGCTCCGATCTGATGATCCTGGCAGCGGCCGCGCGGTCCGGAGGCATCCGCTCTACACCTTCGACAAAATGGCGGCGCGGGTCGACGGTGTGACGCTGCTGTGAATCGCGTATTCGAACTCGGGGATCGATACGACTTTGGAGCAATCACCATCGACACTACACCTCAATAGTGCATTTACAAGAAAGACCCCGATGGAATGTTCCAACGGGGTCTTATGTCTATTGGATGGAGTTTTCGTCGAGCAGAAACGTAATTTGATCAGCCGATCACCAAATTCCGAGGTGCAGTCTGGGAACTTGAATGCCGAATATAGCAGGAAGCGTATTCGACCTTACCGCCAAGATGGAGGACGGGGATCGATCTTGAGAATGACCGCTATGCGAGCATCAGTCGTTCGCCTTTTGGTTCAGGTATTGGATCGCCAAACTCCCGAGCAGTGTCAATCCACAATTCGATCGCCTCGTTGACATGTACGAGCGTGGCTTCCTGGGTCTGTCCGTGGGCCATGCATCCGGGCAGTTCAGGAACTTCAGCCACATAGGCGTTGTCGGTGTTGCTCCAATACAGGATGATCTCGTACTTGTACATTGTCAGGTTTCCCTCAGGCCATATTTCACGATAACGGACCGAACCTGTCGGACCTGATAAGGCTTCGCGTGACTTCCATCGCGTTGCAGGTTCAGTCGTTCAACGACACCTTCTCTTCTGAATATGTGATGGGCTCCTCGTATTCGTTCAGCGAACCCCAGCCTACCTAGTAACGAGCGCAAGTTGTCGAATCGGATGTTCGCATCCGATCCACCTTCCAGAATCTGCCGTCGGAGCTGAGTCGGGCGTGTCATTCAGGCGTTTTTTAATGTACGGTCCGAAGTGCCACGGTACACACCAAATTCGATGATTTCGCTGCGCTCCCTGACCAAGATACCCAAAACGCAGCACGAGACAAAATGAATAATTCGCAGTCTACACCAACCGTGGATTGGCCTTAGGGATGTAAATCCATAACCATCGGCGATAAACAACTTGACATGCGTACCGGTACGCGATACATTCATTGAGGTGTAACGTTTTCCATCAACGCGGTCGCTTATGTCCGCGAGAACACGCATATTCCGGGAAATCTTCGCCCGGAGATGCCCTGCACGACGCCCTCCCTCGGACGAATCTCTTCGAAGTCACTCCCCGGCCCGAGCCCTCGGGATTGTAACTTGCTGTGAATCAGTCGACCTAAGAATTGAACGGAATTTTCGCTTGAAGCGCGGCGTACGGCGTCGAGCTGTATTGTTACAACCCACACGGGGTAAATATCATGGCTATGGAGAAACCGACTCATCCCGGTTTCAGCATTGTCGAGAACTGGCTCGACCCGCTCTGTTTGAACGTCACCGACGCCGCGAGGGTGTTGGGCGTGGCACGTCACACCCTGTCCCGGGTGCTCAACGGGCACGCGGGCATCTCGCCCGAGATGGCGATTCGTTTGGAGAAGGCCGGATGGTCCGATGCCGAGTACTGGTTGCGCCGGCAGACGGCCTACGATCTCCTGCAGGCCCGGGAGCAGGAAGACCGCATCGAGGTGGAGCGCTATCAGCCTCAGCCTACGTTGTGGGAAGGACATGGTGTTTACGGGAATACCAACATCGCCGTATTTCTGGGCGCCGGCGCGTCGGAAGCGGCTGGCTTTCCGTCCATGCAAGACCTGACCGAGCAGGTTGTTGGCGGGCGGGGCGTTACGCGGCACGGCGACGGGTGTTTCTACATAACCGGCGGAGAAGAACCGAAATCTGCGGAAGTAAGGTTACCCCTGAGCATGGTGAAGCGACTTCATGAAGAGGCTGAGACTTACCTGTCCACACACACCGACAGGAAGGCCGATTACGAGGACATTTACTTCCTGGCGCGGCAGGCATTGGATTATGAGTTGGGTGAAACAGAGAATCCGGCGCTTCGCCGGTTTGTGGAAAGGTTGAGAGACGACTGGCTGTCGCTCACCGATACCGTAGAGGATAGAAGCGAAGCCGGGGTACATTCACCCGAACCGGTTGTTCCGGACGACCTGGGTGGCTTACTGTGGGAAACGTGCAACTACATAGCGGACGTCGTCAGGCGAAGCCTTCTGCTCTATCGTCCCGAACCGGACCGCATCCGCCAGGTGAATGCCGTCGAATACGCCTGCAAGGCCTTCAACGTAACCAGTATATCGACGCTTTGTCACGACACCCACGTCGAGGCTTTCTTGAAGGACCGGAATGTTGCGCTCGCCGACGGATTCTCGGGCGGCGAGGATGACATTTCACACTGGAACGGCGATCTCACTTCGGAGGTGAAGATTCCATTCCTGAAATTGCATGGATCCATAGACTGGTACCGCTACAGGGACGGGAGAGTCAGACGCATTCCGCCAAATCTATATCCCCAACGCATCGAGGTTGACGGCGCCTTTCTGTACGCGGAAGATGTCCCGAGGATGCTGCTGGTCGGCGCTTTTAACAAACTTTCGGACTATGGTTCAGGGATATTTCGCGAACTCCGGCATTGCTTCAGATCGACCATTGGGAATGCGAACACAATGGTCGTTTGCGGCTACGGCTTTGGTGACAGGGGCGTCAATAATGAGCTGATCGATTGGCATGCCGGAAGGGAGGGACGCAGGTTCGTGATCGTTCACCCGGATCCTGAACACCTCGCCGAAAACGTGCACGCGGCCCTCCGGATTCATTGGGAGACCTGGCAGAAAACCGGCGCGGTCTCAATCATCGAAAAGAGATTCGAAGATATCGAAGCCCCTGAATTCGTGGAAGCCATTGCGCAAACGGCGAATCTTTGACCGACCGATGGGGACATCTGATTGATGTCGCTTTAGAGATCGGTTAAGGGAATAGCGGTAACATCCGGCGCAAGTGGTAGGCGGATGTCTCCCGGGTGTACGACGTATCCGCGTTCGGCGCTTCCCTTCATATCGTCCTGGAACCTCCTGATGGAGGCGGCCATAGCCGGACGGGGCGTGGCGGACAGCTTTACTTCTATGGGGACGAGCCCTTCGCCTGCTTCGACCACGAAATCGATTTCGGTTCCCGCCAGGGTACGCCAGAAATACACCCGCGGGTCTATTCCACGGTGGGTCAACGTCCGAACGATTTCTGACAGAACCGCCGTCTCCAATACCGCGCCGCCCATGGGCCCCGATGCAGCATGGTTCGGGTCCTTTAGACCTACCAGGTAGCAGAGTGTCCCGACGTCGCTGAAATAGACTTTCGGTGATTTGACCAGCCGTTTCCCGATGTTGGCGTGGTACGGTCGAAGGACGATGACCTGATAGGTGGCTTCGAGTACGGACAGCCAGGCTTTGACCGTATTGACGGCAACCCCGAGGTCGCGTGCGACATCGGCAAGGTTCAGGAGTTGGGCGCTTCGGGCCGCCAGTACGCGAAGGAAATTCTGGTACTGAGTCAGGTCCCCGACCTGCCGCAGCGTGCGCACGTCCCGCTCGAGATAGGTCTGTATGTAGCTGGAATGCCAGAGGGAGACGTCCCGATGAGGCTGGTTCGCGAGTTCCGGATAGCCGCCTTGAAGGAAGTCCCGCCACAGTTCGCCGAAACCGGAAGTCGGACTCGCGGAAGACTGGCTATCGCGTTCCCAGACGAAGGGAGTCTGAGGACGGCCTTCGGATTCACGCATCGACAGCGGCAGCAGGCGAAGAACGGCAGTGCGGCCTGCAAGCGACTCGGTGACCTTCTGGGCGAGCAGGAGATTCTGCGAGCCGGTCAATAAATATTGACCGTGCCGGTTGCGGTATGCGTCAATCTTCTCCTTGATGTAGGGAAGGAGATCGGGCGCGTAATGCACCTCGTCAAAAATGACCGGTGGTGGATGCAACTCCAGGAATCCTCGCGGATCTTCGATAGCAGCCGCTCGAACATCCGGGGGCTCTATGGATACGTAGCGAAACTGACGGCCGAACAATCGTTTAAGGAGTGTTGTCTTACCGGATTGGCGCGGACCGGTCAGGATGACGGCCGGGAACTCGCCGGCCGCCTTTCTGAGGACAGGTTCAAGAGATCGTTTGATGTAGTGTTGGGCCATTACTGGAAAATATGCATTTTGAATGCAAATTGTCAACCCAAAACGCTGCGCACCTGAATTGTGCCTGACGCAACAGACGCCGTCACTCTCGTGCGTTGCAGACAGGATGCGCGAATTCAGGGCTTTGTCAATAATTGATGGAAGCAGGACGTCTTGCAGGTCATCGCAGGGATTTACGTAACGAATGAATCGACATGCTGTCCGCATGTGATGAAAAAAATCCAGTTAACCATATCCCAAAGGCCATCTGGGCCCGGCAAAGAGTAACGGCGCGGTACACAAGACCGCGCCGTTACTCTTTTGGTCGGGCCACATATCCTCACGGGACCATAGACCGGATAGTTATCGGATTTCAGTGCCCGGAAACAACCTGGATTATGGAGGCGAGGCTGGTTTTCGAGAAGGGATTGGCTTCCTGTTCGGAGTCCTCGCCTTCTGGCGGCAGGATGTCTTCGATGCTTTTCACCTCCGCCGTCAGTGGACCCGCATCCGGGCTCCACGTGAAGGTCTCAGGAATGATTTCCTCGCCCGAGATCTTCACGCCGTACGTCGCGCGCGCTTCCTCTTCCGAGAAACTCACGGCACCGCCGCCTGCAGGTCCTGACGCGCCATCGAGCAGCATCAGCTTGCGCGCGTCGTGCCAGTCCCCCGTACTGAGCCGGTAGATGTAGACCCCGGCGCTAACGCCCCTGCCGAGCCTATCGGTGCCGTCCCACTGCACTCTGTGGAGCCCGGCCGGGCGCTTCTCGTCGATCAGCGTGACCACACGCTGACCGAGGATATTGTATACGTCCATGCGCACGTGCCCTCGCTCCGATAATTGAAAGGGAATGAGGGTGGAGGGGTTGAACGGATTGGGGTGGTTTTGCAGCAGGGTGTTGGGCACTTCCGGGACAAGATCTCGCAACGGTAGCGTGAAGGCCCCATTTTCGTCGGTTAAAGTCGTCAACCGCTGGCGCGGGTCGTCGAGCCTGTAAAGCACGACCTGCGCTTTCTGAATCGGAAGGGCCTTCAGACTGACCACCTGACCCTCGAAGGGATCCTCGTCCGCCGCGACGCTTGATGCCAGGCACATCATCGCGACGATGGCTAAAGACAGCGCGTATTTCATTGTCATACCTCCAGTCCTGGGTCGGTTGTTTGGACTACGTGTTTCATTCCTTTGCAGGAAGACAAATCAAGAACGTTACTTGAGATACAGCATACGCCGGGCGTCCACGCCTCCCGGATGGAGCAGGCGCATCAGATAGACGCCCGCGGCCACGTCATCGCCGCGCCGGTCCCGCGCGTCCCATTGGACGACGTACCGGCCTGCGGCCTGGGTGTCGGCTACCAGCGTGCGCAGGTGTTGTCCAAGAGAATTGAAGATCTCCAGCCGCACCGGACCGGGGTCCGCCAACTGGTAGACAATCAGCGTGCTGCTATTGAACGGGTTTGGAAAGTTGGGCGCCAGACCGGCTTCAGGTTGCTCGCTCCCAAGCGCGACGATCTTCGCCGCGTTCAGAGCGTGGCTCTCCACCACCCGCGCGCTCTCGCCCGGCGTCAGTTCCAGGACCTGGCGGCGATCCTCATTGAGGGGTATGCTGTACCACTGTCCCAGAATCGTACCCGTACCGTTGAGGACCCGCGCGCTGTAGTAGCCGGTGACGCCGGACCGGTCAAGGGTGGAGATGTCCAGGTCTACCCGGCCGCTTTCGTCGGTGACTCCCCGCCAGGCATAGTGCGCCGCAAGACCTGAGATCGACCGCGCGAACTCCACCGTGAGGCCCTCCACCCGGTTGCCGACCACGGTGGCCTCCACAACGGTTGTGGACGTCGACGGAGGCCCGCCAGACCTGCGCAGTGCCCACACGATACCGTCTTCGGCATCCGGCGCCGCAGCCGCAAAGGCGCTGTCACGTGGCAGCGCAAAGACCAGCCGGTCACCAGAGCGAAAGGCGTAAAGTTCATTGAAGAGTTCCAGAAAAAACCCATTGACGAAGGAAATCACGATCCTGTATTCGTTGATCGCCCTCGCGTCATTGGACTCCCTGACAATTTCCTCCAGGTCCTCGCCGTCTGCGAAAAGCTTCACGTAATGGGCATTAAAGCGAAGTGTATCGGAATGGATGGTGTAATAGCCGAACCCGGCCGTAGCCCTCGCGGAAGGCGAGGAAGTGTGAACGGGCGGTCCCGGAAGAAAATTCGGAAACCGGTATCCCTCGTCCGCCCGTGAGATGATGGACAGTTTATAGAAGTTGCCCTTAAACAGTTCAAGTGTGATGAAGGGCGAAGCAGGAACGACTTCCTCCCCATCTCCCTGAAAGATGATGGCCTGGACGTTTAACCTCAGGCTGTTTTCCACCAACTGCCACGTATCCAGCGGAGCAGGCGTGTCAGAGTCTGCCCACAGGGAAAGCGGAATCATCACGGTTAAGAGGATTATCGATCGTTTCATGTTGCAGCCTTGGGTGGGTTGCCTCCGTGAAATGCCGGCGCCATCGACATCGGGCCACACCGCTCAGTCGTTGTCGTGAATGACCACGTACACATTGGCGGACGCCCCGTCGTACCCGCCGCCACTGGCCGAGTTGGATACGCTCACCCAATAGTTCAGGTCGTCGTCGTCCTGTCCGGCCGTAAGGGTCACCGTCTGCGCCGTGTTCCAGTTATCGGTGGTAAAGGTGGGGTCCTCGGGATCGACCGTCAGCTTGGTCGAAGAACTCGCGATGGTCACGGTCACGTCCGCCGTGGGCTGGGTTCCCAGCGCGATCGTGTAGGTGGCGCTGGCCCCCTCGGTGACCGGCGTCTCTGTCTTGCTCAGCGTCAGCTCCGGCAGGTCGTCCCCGCCGGAGTCGGCCACCGTGGAATTGTTGGTGACGTCCTGGCTGGAAAAGTTCTGGAGCGCGTTGCCGGCGCCGTCGATGAAGATGCCCACTGCGTCGCGCGCGAAGATGTTGTTGTAGGCAACATTCACCTCCTGGCCCGTTGCGACCGTATCACCTAGGGTCATCGTCAGGTTGGTCCCGGAAAGGCTGGCCGCGGTGGGGACCACCTCGTCATCGTCCACCGTAACGCCCAAGACCGCAATGAAGAAACGGTCGAGAGCGACGTTCACCATCGTGCTGATGGATCGGAGCAGGGCGGGTATGGTGACGTTTTCACTGAAAGTCACGGAGAGTGTCGTGCCGTCCGTGGAGGTCGCGGCGCTTGAGAAAATCGGCCGGATGCCGTCCACCTTGTGAGCGGCATCGGCGGCCACCGCATCGTGAGTCAGGGTCGCGTCGTTGTCCGCCTCGTCCCGGATGGTGGCGTCGTCCAGGCTGATCTTGTCCGCGCCGATGGCAATGCCGTCTGAATCGGAGTCGCCCGACTCCGCCGTGTCGCCCGACCACACTGTGTAGTTGAAGACGACAGCCGATGAATCGCTGCTGTGGTAGTCCGCGTTCCTGGCGGTGCCGCCGACATCCAGCTCGACCAGCAACTGCAGGGTGCCGCCCACGTTCACCGTCACGTCCTCGCTGAAGGTCACTGTCACCCGGACGCTGTCGCCGATGGCGTAGGTGGAGTCGTCCCCGGCGTTGGAGGTAATCGCCACCGAAGATATCGTCGGCGCTGTATCGTCCCGGGCGTCCACTTTGTGTCCCGGGTCGGTCGCCACGGCGCTGTGAGTCAGCACCGCGGCGTTGTTGGCCCCGTCTTTGATGGTGCCGCCGTTCAGAGACACCTTGTTCTCGCCGATAGAGATGCCGTCGCTGTCGACGTCCCCTTCCTGCACGGTGTAGCCGAAGATCACCGTGGCATTGGCGACGCTCTGGACCTTTGGATCGATCGTCCTTCCGCCGGACAGTTTTCCGAACTCGGCCATCCTCGCCGTGCCGCCGATGTCGAGCTCCACCTGGGGCGTACCTGTGGCGAGCACGCTTTCGCTGAAAGTCACCCAGACCCCGATGTAGTCGCCGGCGACGTAGGTGGAATCCGCACCCGGACCCGGACTGTCGGTGAAGGTTATCGAAGAGATGGTGGGCGCCCGGGTGTCGTTTCCTATGAGCCTGCCGTCCACCTTGTGGGCCGGGTCTTCGCCCATGGAAGGCGTCTCGCCGCCCGGGTTGGGCACGTAGGCGATGTCGGTGCCCGCAGCCCTGATGCCCAGGCCGTGGGGGAGGAAGGCGTCGATCCCGTTGCTGTCCCGGTCCCCTTCCACGACCTCGTACTCGAACCGCAGTGTGTCGGTGCCGCTGCCCGAAACGACGGGGGGATGCCGCTGGTTCCAGACCGAACCCATCCTGATGATGGCGAATACAGTGTCCGCGGCGTCCACTGCCTGGCCGAAGTCGATGCTGACCTGGATTGTGTCACCCTTGCCGTAGGTATCGCTGCTGGCCGTGGGGGTGGAGGTGATGGAGATCGTTCTGGCGTATGGCCGGCCGTCCAGCTTGTGCCCGGACTGGTCCGACAGGCCGGAGAAGTTCGGTGGGACGACGTCGGTGTCCGAGCCCTTGACCTTTACGGTGCCGCTGCCGCCGAAACCGCGGCGGACACCGTCCTGGACGTAGCTTCCCTCCACCCTGAATCCGTCGGTATCCAGGTCTCTCGACTGCACGGTGTAGCCGAAGACCAGGGTTCGGGTACCGGAGCCCTCCTGGTACCTGACCCCGCGCCAGGTGCTGTCACCGGTTCCTACTCGAGCGTTCAACAGAACCGTCCCGTCGACATCCACCGCCGCGCTGAAGGTGAGGCCAACGGTGATGGTCTCCCCGTAGCGGTAGGTGCTGTCCCCACTGGCAGGTGTGGAAGTGATCTCCATTCCGGTGCCGATGGGAGTGAGGTTGCCATTTACCTTGTGGCGCGACTGGTGGCCGATGCCGGCATAAGCCCGGTAGGCCACGGTGTCGGTTCCCACGGCCGTGACCGCGGTGTGGTTGATGAAGTTGTGCCACTGGCCTTCGCTGTCCTGGTAGCCTCCGCCCATTGAGACGCCGTCCTCGTCTCTGTCCTCGGATCTCACCGTGTAGCCGAACGCCAGTCTCCTGGTGCCTGAACCCCAGAGATAACGGGCGGACCTCCAGTTGCTGCCGACTTGGAGGCCAAGTGCCGGATTGCCGTCCACCTCCACCGCGCGGCTGAAGGTCGCCCCGATCCTGATGGTTTCGCCCACTCCGTAGGTTTCGTCCCTGGCCGGGGTCGAGGCGATGCGGACGTCAATGATGCCGGGGTCATCGTCAATGATGGTGATCTCACACCGGTTGTCCCGATCGGGGTTGTTCATGTTCACGACGTTGCTCGTGGGTGTGAAGAAAACCGTGAAGGCCTCGTTACCCTCGATCAGGGTGTCTTCACGGGTGTTGAAGGTGCGGTTTATACGGCCGTCCCTCGAATCTTCCACGCTGCCCCAGATGATTTCTGTAACCTGGGGCACGTAGTCGGTGGAGTCGGCCGTACCCGCCTCGGTGTGCCAGGCCGCGCCTATGTATTGACTTGAACCGAGGGTGCCCGTGTACACCAGGGTGACTTCAAAAGAGTCGCCTTCGCGAACCTCTGTAGTAGAGCATTCGAGGTAGAAACCGGCGCCCTGGGCGGGATCGTGAAACGCGATCGACCCAAGCACGCCGATCAGGGCAGCGACCGGGCCTGGACGAAGGATACACAGGAGAATTCCTGCTCGATTTTTCATTTACGTCTCTCCTCGCGACGAATACACCCTTACGACACAATATGCGGCCCGGCACGTTCAGGTCACCGGGGGAGCGTCTGATTGCGTTCCGCGAACAACAGCTCGTTTTCAATACGGTTCTTCTGTACGGTAAATCTAATGTAAAAATCGTATATTTCAAGTAGATCGGTCGAAAATATCATGAAAAAGTCATGTTATTCATCAATATTCTACGAATAATTCATACGATGGCCTGAGAACAAATAACCGATGAGCGCTTGAAATCCAGGCCGGACGCCAGGAAGTGAATTAACTCAATGGGGCTGACCATTCCACTTCGGCCCGGCCGTCATCGTCTGAATATAGAGGAATGTCAATGCCGAAGAAGCATCCGCCGCCGCATCCGGGGAGGGTGGTACGAGGATCTTGCACGGATCCACTTGGTCCAATTGTCACCACAGCCACAAGTGGCCTGTGCGTAAGTCGTCAGGCGCTCACGAATCTGGGCAACTGCCTCGCGTGGGTGTACCGGGACACGGCGCCCGGGTTGGCATTGTGCGGCCGTGAAATTCAGGTCGACAGAATGGCGAAAACACCAGAACGCGTCAGTGCCGTCCGCAAGCGCCACGCGTTCATTGCTGACGGAGAATCAACCCTGTCTTGTTGTTGACAAGTGTCTATAGACACTTTACATTTAAGGGATGATACGGAGTTTTCGACATCGGGGCCTCAGACGATTCTACGATCATGACGACCGCAGCCGAATCGGCACCGATCTGCATGACCGCGTGGAAGTCATTCTAGCCCAGCTCGATGTCGCGTGTTCACCTGAAGCCATGCGCCTGCCGCGGTACAGGCTGCATGCCCTGAAAGGGGAGTTGAAGGGATATTGGTCCGTCACTGTGAAAGCGAACTGGCGCATCATTTTTCGCTTCGACGGCGGGGACGTATACGATGTGGAGTTGATCGACTACCACTGAATTTAGGAGAAACTTAATGCCGATGAAAAATCCGCCGCATCCGGGGAAGGTCGTACGTGTATCGTGCCTTGAGCCACTGGGGCTAAGCGTTACCGAAGGCGCAAAGGTCCTGGGCGTAAGTCGTCAGGGGCTGTCAAACCTGGTCAATTGCCACTCGCGGATTTCTGGCGAAATGGCGGTGCGGCTGGCCAAGGCCTTCGGTTCGACGACTGAAGGCTGGATACGCTTGCAGGCGGCGTACGACGTTGCGCAGGCGCAGGCGCGTGAACACGAAATTGAGGTCGAACGGTACGAACCGCAACCAGTGTGAGAGTAACACCGATAGGACCGAAAAAAAGGCCCCCGCGTTTCAGGGGCCTTGTCTTTTCCTGCACGGGAACCTGGGCTACGCCATCTATTTCCTGTTGAATTTTGCCTTTCCGCTCCAAGCCTTCGCGAGCCGCCGGGCTTCGGCGATCTGGGCGGGTGTCATCGTATTTTCCAGATTGTCGCGCACGACGCTTCCCAGGCTGTCTCCGGCAGCGGCGGCCAGGCTGCAGTGGGCGTGGGCTTTAATGTCGTCCCGCTCCACACCCAGACCCATCGCGTACATCATCCCAAGCTGTGATCGCGCTCGCGCAAACCCCTGGTCGACCGCCCGGCGGAACCACTTGAACGCCTCTGCATAGTCACGTGGCACCCCGCGGGCGTTGGCGTACGTAATTCCGAGGAGGTACTGCGCGCCGGCGTGGCCCTGGTCCGCCGCGGAGCGGTAATATTCAGCCGCTTTGGCGAGATCCCTCGGTGCGCCGCGTCCGCGGGCATAAGCCGTTCCCAGTTTGAACCGGGCGTCGGCGTGTCCTTGTGCCGCGGCGGCACGGTACCATTTGACTGCCTCTGCGTTGTCCCGTTTAAGGCCCAGACCCAAGGCGTACATCCATCCGAGGCTGGCCTGCGCGTCCGCATGGCCCTGATCGGCGGCGAGACGCAACAACCTGACCGCTTCCGCAAAGTCCTGCTTCACGCCCTGTGCGCTCGCGTACATGGCCCCAAGAAGGAATTGCGCCTCGGCCTCGCCTTTCAAGGCGCGCCGCCGCAGGTCCTCCACGCCCTCATCGCTTTGTTCTGCCCCCAAACCCGCTGAAGCAAGCACCAGAATTGTCAGGACTGTCATCGCCAGACGTAGTTGTCGGCTGATCATCTTCGCACTCCCGTTAGACAGGCACTATCCATCAATGGCTTGTCGAGACTTCGAGAAAGCGTGTGTTTGGGTGGGGCTGACATTCCTGTCTGCCTTTAGGCCGGCTTTCGTAGGGGCGCCCGGCCGGTTGCCCCTACAGATACAACGCGGCCGCTCTTGCCTGGCAATCTCTCGCGTGAAAGGTTGCGGGATAGGGGTCACGGGGCGGGTCCGGCCCCGGCTTCCGATCCCAGTTCCGCGAGGCATGTGTCGACGACGACGTCGCTGGTGGTCGCTTCGGCCGTGATGACCCGGGTGGCGCCCGCGGAACGCAGTGAGCTCTCGTCCATATCGTACAGGGTGCGCGCGATGATGGGGGTGTCCGGAGCAGCGCGCCGAATCGCGCGGACGGCGACCTCGGTCGCCCGGGTGTCGTTGATCGTCACCACAACCAGACGCGCATCCCCGCATCCGAGTTCTTCGAGGACTTCCGTCTGGGTGACGTCGCCGTACACCGCCAGGTCTCCTGCTGCATGCGCCCTGCGGACGTTGTCCACGTTGACGTCAACCGCAACGCAGGCGAATCCCGCGTCCCGGGCCGCGTGGCAGACCTCCCGGCCCGCCCTGCCGTATCCGGCGACGATGACGTGGTCGCTGTGCGGTTCGTGCGTGTCGATTCCGGGAGGCTCGGCGTCCAGAATCCGGTTGAGCCATGGAATACGGGTGACACCCAGCGCCAGGTGAGGGGCGAAGGCAATCGCGATAGGTGTGAGCAGCATGGACAGGATGATCGCCAGGAGGAGGTTGTGGGACAGTCCGGCATCGAGAAGGGCCGTCCCCGAGGCCGCGTTCAGCAGAACGAACGAGAACTCGCCGATCTGACACAGAGTCGCCGCGGACTGGATCGCGACGCGGAGCGGAAGCCGGAGGATCAGGCCCATCACGAATACGATGACGAATTTGCCAACCAGAATCAGTCCGCACAGCCCGAGCGTCGGCAGCAGATGCGCAAGTACATCCGAAACATCCAGCAGCATGCCCACGGACACGAAGAAGAGGCTGGCGAAGGCTTCGCGTACGGGTATCAGGTCCGACATCGCCTGGTGACGAAACTCGCTGCCGGCCACGACCAGGCCCGCAAGGAACGCGCCCAGCGCCAGCGAGATTCCCGCCATAGACAGGACCCACGCAATGCCGAAACACACGAGAAACACCGTGAGTACGAACAGCTCTCTCTCTCGCGATCTGGCAACGAATGCGAGTATGTAGGGCACCGTTCGATTGGCGGCAACAAGCACGCCAACCAGAATGGCCAGGCCCGTAGCCGCTGCGACCGCGATTTCCCACGTGGTACCGTCCTGACCTGCCAGAAATGGAACCGCCAGGATCATCGGAACCACACACAGGTCCTGAAAGATGAGTATCCCGACGGCCAGGCGGCCGTGCGGCGCATCCAGTTCACCACGTGCTGAAAGTCCGCGCAGCACAATGGCCGTGCTGGAGACCGCGACGATGAAACCCAGAAACACCGCGGGCCCGGGTGTCATTCCGAACCAGACAGCCGCAAGCGCGGTGCACAGGATCGTAGCGCTCACCTGGATGCCGCCGCCCAACAGGATGGCATGCCACAGCCGCCGCATATGGCTGAGCGAGAGCTCCAGGCCGATGCCGAAGAGCAGGAGCACGATCCCGACCTCGGCCATGATCTCGACCTGATGCGTGTCGTCCACGAGTCCGAGCGCCGTGGGGCCGGCCAGCATGCCGGCAAGAATCAGACCGGCGATCGACGGAATGCCAGCGCGGCGCAGTACCGTCGCGACCAGGACCGCAGAACCCAGTACGATTATCAGGTCCCCTAGAAAGTCGATTTCGTGCACGCGCTCCGGCCTCCACGTTAAATCATCGGAACCCGCGGCCGGGGCATGGGTCGGCCACCCACGCATCCGGCGGGTTCGTACGCGGACGTTGTTCGAATTGAGTATGAGTACTCTTTATATATGACTTCAACGGGACCAGGTCAATCTCGAAGTGCAATATGCAGCAGAAAATCCGCAGCAATACCGGGTGGCAGCGCAGTTGGCGCATTGGAAAGGGGATCGGAGAGACATGGCAGATTTCGATGCGTCGGCGACCGCAACTGTTTGAAATAATAGCAGATACGCCAAGACCCCGCCGGCAGATTGCCCGCGGGGTCTTGGCGTTGGACGAGTGGTGGGTAAGCCGATGGAGATTGGAACTATTCGCGCGGTCGAATCTCCACGTACCGTTCCAGGCGCGCGACCTCGCGATCGTCCACGTACTTCCCGATTTCGCGGCGGAACTGCTCGATGTTCGAATAGGGACGGTACTCCTCGAACTCATGCGCCATGCGTTTGCCCACGCCGGGGATGGCGAGGATTTCGGCCTCGGTGGCCGTATTCAGGTCGATGGGCACGAAGACGTATCGCCCCATGCGATCCACGTCGGCGTCGTCAAGATATTTGCCCATCTCGCGCTTCCACTGGGCGATGGCCGTATAAGGACGGTACTCCTCGAACTCGTGGGCGATCCGTTCTCCCACGCCCGGCACCAGGAGCATCTCCGCCTTGCTGGCGCTGTTCAGGTTGATTGGAACGAACAGGCGTACGTAGAGGTTCTCCGCTTCCTTCCGGCTCAGGTGTTGAGCGACCACCGCGTGCAGTGCTTCCATATTAATGAACGGGCGTTGCTGCTGAATCGCGTCGGCGAGTGCCTGGCTCATCCCCGGGAGTGCGCCGAGTTCAGCGCCTACAGCGAGATTCGGGTTGACAACCACGGGACTGCTCGCGCCTTGCGCTGGAGCATCTTCGGATCTGGGCGGTTCATTCACTTCTGTATCAGCGCAGTTCCACGCCAGCGCGAGACCCAGGAAGCACACAGCGAGGCGGGTTAACGCTCGATTTTTCGGGAAGTTTGCCATATTCTCCTTTATCGTTTCAAATTCAACCTCACTGCGTGTCGAACCCGTGCCAGCCGGGCAGGGCTGCCGACTGCCTGACCCACGATGTCATCTGCGCCTCGTCGAGCTCGTCTTCGTAGATGTCCACCCAACGCGTGTCCCTGTCCTTGCCCGAGCCGGGAGGGACGGGTCGCAGCGACGCGCCGTTGAGGAAAGTCACCTTGACGTAGCGGGAGAAGACGTGGTAACTCGCGAACCAGCCCCGGCCCTCGATGCCATACCATGGGGAGTTCCACCTCACGGCCTTGCGCACGTCTGGTACCGTGCGAACGATGAGGTCGTCGAGGCGCCGTCCGACGTCGCGCTTCCAGCCCGGCATGGCCGCGATGTACGCCTGCACGGGGGCGTCCCCGTCGGCCTTCGCGATCTGTGGATTGCCTCCCGAGAGGAGTACCGGCTTTGCGCCGGTCTTCCCTGCAGTCTCGGGCGTCTTCCCGGACGTCCCGGCATCCATGGCGTGCCTTCCAGTCCGCGGTTCCGGACCGATTTGAAATTCCCGGTTACAGCTACGTCCTTGCGGGTTTTCGGTCCCGGCCCTCATTTCGCTTCTGATACGACGAGGCCCCGGAGGATGCGTCCTTCGGGGCGTCATTCAGTCTTATGCGATGACGGTCGAAAAATGGCTCCGGCGGTAGGACTCGAACCTACGACCTAGTGGTTAACAGCCACCCGCTCTGCCAGCTGAGCTACGCCGGAACCCTGGCATTCTGAAGCTGGATGAAATTACCACAAGGCGCCTGTGGTGTCAAGCACAAAATCAGTTTCTGCGGCCTCCGCCGACACGGCAAATAGGGCGATTCTCGCGTACAATCGCAGGGTGTGCGGTTGGGGTCTGTGTGCCGGGATTCGGCCTTGACATGATGCCTTGCGCCGTCTAACTTGATGCCCTGTCCTGATCCAGGCGAACCCCATTGACTGGATGTGGAATGAACCCGAATGCACAGCGGATTCTGAGGCGACTGCGGCAGCATGCACGTATCGCCAATGCGGCGTTGCCGGACGAGTTCGTGTGGCCCGCGTACGACGGGTACAGCCTGGCGAACGTGGCGCCAACCGTATTGCGGCATTTCGGTGTCGGCGGGAATCGGTTACCTGGGCTGGCGGAAGAGGTCGTGGGAGGCGAACTCGTCGGCGCGGAGAAACTGGTCGTCACGCTGGTGGACGCGTTGGGCTACCTGACGTTGACGCGGGCGATGGACTCCGGTACGGTACCCGGTTTCCATGCGCTGGCTGAGCGGGGGCGGTTCGTGCCGCTCACGTCGGTATTCCCGTCGACCACCGCGGCGGCGCTTTCGTCGTTTCACACGGGGCTGCCGCCGGCCGGACACGGCGTCGCCGGCTACCGGATGTACATGCCGGACCGTGGATACGTGGCGAATATGATCCGGTTGAGCCCCGAGGCGGACGAACGGTTCGGGCGGATGCTGCTGAACAGCGGCGACGCCAGGACGCTGCTGGGTGTGCCCACGGTACACAGCCTGTTGACGGCGGCGGGGATTTCGTCCTATTGCATGATTCACCGGTCGCTGGCGCACAGCGGCCTTTCCGAGATGTTGTACGACGGCGCTACCGACGTGATTCCGTTCGTGAACGCATCGGACCTGTTCATCCAGGTTCGAACCATGTTGACCTCGGATCCGGGACGCCCATCGTGTATCTGGCTGTATACGGACACGATGGACACGATCCAGCACAAATACGGCACCAGGGGCGAAGAACCGGAGGGAGAGATCCACAGTCTGGGCTACGCGATTGAACGAGAGTTGCTTTCGCCCCTGGAAAGACACGACGTGAGCGCCGCGTTCATGCTCCTCGCCGACCACGGGCATATTCAGGTTGACGAGGCGGACATCGTACCGGTCGCGGCGCTGCCCGGGCTCGACCACCGGCTCGCGGCGCCGCCGACGGGCACGGCGCGGTCGGCGTATTTTCACGCGCGTGACGGCGCCGTGACGGATGTCATGTCCGCCCTTGAATCCGGGCTGGCGGGTGCCGCGTTCGTCGTTGAAACCGAAACGGCTCTCGCCGACGGCCTGTGGGGAAACGGACCGCGTGCGCCAGGACTCTCAGGCCGGATCGGCGACGTGCTTGCGCTGATGCGCGGCAGCGCCACGCTGTTCCACGCATACAGGGACGACGCCGTTCCGTCCGATATCGCGGGCGGCCGGCACGGAGGGCTGCACGAGCGGGAAATGCTGATCCCCTTCTTCATCGCCAGGCTCGGCCGCCGCCGCTGAGGAGCGTGTCGTACGCTGGAATTCCGCCGGATTTTCAGGTCGAATCCACCGGTCCCTTGAGACCCCGTTCCTGCTGAAAACGGTTGACGCCGAGACCGGAATCCGGTATTTTGATCTGGCTCTTCAGTGGATATTCTGTAGCGGATTTTCCGCCCGGATGGTGCGTGAATTGACCGACGCGGACGAAGCCGGAATGGAAATGGCGCTTGCCGAGGCGCGCGCCGCCGGCGATGCGGGCGAGGTGCCGGTCGGCGCCGTGATTCTGCGGAACGGTGAGGTGGTGGGACGGGGGCAGAACCGCATTCTGAGGGACAACGATCCCACGGCGCACGCGGAGATGCTGGCCATCCGGTCCGCGACGTCACACACCGGAATGAAGTGGCTGACCGACTGCGTCGTCTACGTCACGCTGGAACCGTGCGCGATGTGCGCGGGCGCGCTCGTGCTGGCTCGGGTGTCCCGCCTGGTGTTCGGGGCGGACGATCCGAAAACGGGGGCGTGCGGTTCACTGCGGAATGTCGTCGATGATTCGAGGCTTAACCACCGGATTGACGTTCGTCGATCCGTCCTCAAAGAACCCTGTTCGGAGATGTTGAAACGGTTCTTTCAAGATTTGCGCCGGAAAGACGCGTAACGCGGTGAAGGAATTCGGTGTCGCGAACGGGTTTGCGGCGTGTCCTCCATTAGAGCGGAGAGGTGCTGGAGCTGGTTGAACAGGCCGGTCTCGAAAACCGGTGTGCCCTTACGGGTACCGTGGGTTCGAATCCCACCCTCTCCGCCAAATATCTATTAAAATACTTATAATCAGTATTTTAAGAATCCTATTCTTGTCGCGAGTGAATGGTGGACCGGGCTGGAGCATATGCAGTCTACCCTTGCGAATGGGCTGGGACATCGTTATCGACGTCACCTCCGAGGCTGACCAGGACGGTACAGATCCTCGGTCTTCCACCAATCCCGTTGTTACACAAACCGCTCGCAGACGAGCCGGGTGCAGCACGAAGTCATCTCGGGGCACAACCCCGATCTCTCAGACAGAGGAACACGGCGACACCGACGGCCGATGAATAACTGCATCCCTTGTCCAATTTGGGACTCGTGGGGAGAATCCGAATCCTGCTGGAAAAAGTTGCGGATATAGGGTGAATATTGTATCTTAATATTTGGAATAGAGAGCGGTGTGTTGTGGTCGTGGAGACAGTGAGACGCGTGTCGGCCAACCGCCGCTATTTTTTCATTAAGAACCGCTTATGTGGAGAGGTGCTGGAGCTGGCTGAACAGGCATGACTGGAAATCATGTGTATCCTTTTTGGATACCGAGGGTTCGAATCCCTCCCTCTCCGCCATGAAACCTGTCTCGTCACCGTCCGGCCGGTCTGCTGCCACGCAAGCCACACTCGCTTCGCAGGTGTCGAATACCTTTATGGCGCATTCCATCAAGATTAACGTGGGAGCGGTCGAGCTGGATGCAGAGCTGAACGACTCCGAGACCGCGTCCAGAATCCTGGCCGAGTTGCCCATCCGTAGCGGCTTCAACACCTGGGGCGATGAGATTTACTTTCAGATCCCCGTCACTGCGGACCCGGAGGACCCCCAGGAAACCGTGGAAGTGGGCGATCTTGCCTACTGGCCGCCCGGAAAAGCGTTCTGCATCTTCTACGGTCCAACGCCCGCAAGCCAGGGAGACGAGATCCGGCCGGCCAGTCCCGTGAACCCCGTCGGACGTGTGCTTTCGGGTGTGGAGGCGCTGAAAGCGGCCTCGCGGGCAGACGGGATATCAATCGAAAAGAGCGATGCATGAAGAGCGGACATCCTCGTCCTGCTCCGTGCCTCTTGCGTAATCGGCGAATTGTGGGGCTGTAGCTCAGCTGGGAGAGCGCCAGAATCGCACTCTGGAGGTCGTGGGTTCGAATCCCATCAGCTCCACCAGGAACATAGCCATCGGCCGTCAGCAGATCCCACGGCATCAAGCCGGCTGCTGGTTGCTTTTTCAGGTCGTGCTAGACGGGGAAGTAGCGGCGCCCTGTAGCCCGCAATCCGCTATAGCGGGGTTGAATTCCTCGTTTGAGGCTCTTCATTTCGGGATGTGATTCGGACAGTACGCGGTGTCGATCGCCAGGTCCTGCGCAACGGACGATTGCCGAACCCCGTCAGGACCGGAAGGTAGCAGCGGTAGGTAACCCGGCCGTGTGCCGCGGGGGCCCCTGGCGGGAGCTGGCGCTTTCCGAATACCCCGGTCTGAAAGCCGAAGCGGGGTGCACGGCCTTTTCAACGTACCTCCCGGAAGTCGTTTCCGTAGTTCGCGCGTGCATGATGGACGGGTGAGAGGCTTAGCCCCTATGGCCTATCGGGTGATTGCCCGCAAATGGCGTCCCGAGGTGTTTCAGGATGTGGTCGCGCAGGACCACATCGTTCAGACGCTGCAGAATGCCATCCGAACGGATCGCGTTGTTCAGGCGTATCTGTTTTGCGGTCCCCGCGGAACGGGTAAGACGACGATGGCGCGGCTGCTGGCGAAGGCGTTCAACTGCGAACAGGGTCCCACGCCCGAGCCGTGCGGCAGTTGTGGATTCTGCACGGCGATTGCCGACAACAAGAGCCTGGACGTCCTGGAAATCGACGGGGCGTCGAATCGGGGAATCGACGAAATCCGGCAGCTGAGGGAGGAAGTCGGATTTGCGGCAACCAGGGGCAAGCGCAAGGTCTACATCATAGACGAAGTGCATATGCTCACCGCGGAGGCCTTCAACGCGCTCCTGAAGACGCTCGAGGAGCCGCCGCCTCACGTGGTGTTCGTCCTGGCCACCACAGAGCCGCACCGGATGCCGGAAACGATTCTCTCCCGCTGCCAGCGGTACAATTTCCGGCGGATATCCACCGAGGACACTGTCGGCCAGCTCAGAAAGATCCTGGATGCGGAGGAGATCGCATCTGAAGACGAGGCGCTGTTTCTTCTGGCGCGGAAAGCCGACGGCGCGCTGCGCGACGCCGAGAATCTGCTCGACCAGGCCATCGCGTTTACAGACGGGCCTGTTTCCGCCGACGCCGTAAGAGATCTGCTCGGCGTTATTCCCGCCGACGTCTTCTTCGATCTGACGCAGGCCATTCTCGAGTCAGACACGGCAACGGCGCTGAGCAAGGTGGGGCTTGTGCTGGATGGCGGCGGCGACGCCGGCGAATTCACGCAGGGCCTGCTGGAGCATGTCCGGCACCTGCTCGTGGCCCGCGTATCGGACGGCCTTGCGGGCGACGATCTGCCCGAGGCCGATCAGGTGCGATACACCGAGACGGGCGCGCGATTCAATGAGGAAGATCTCCTGCGCATGTTGCAGGCGGTTTCCGATCTCGAAGCAAAGTTGGGTCGCGTCTCAAATCCCCGGTTCTGGCTGGAACTGACCGTGTTGAAACTGGTGAAGATGGCGCCCTCCGAGTCCGTCACGGAGGTCATGGCGCGTCTGGACCGGATGGAAGCCCTGCTGCGCAAAGGCAGGACGTCGGGCGCGCGGCAGCCCGAACAACCCGTCGCCGCAAGCCCCGAACCGGCCCCGGCGGCCCCTCCCCGTCCTGCTGGTCCCACTTCGCCGCCGGACGTCGCCGATGGTGCGAATCAGCCTGTTGTCGATGCGCCCGTATTGCCCCCCGTCGAGTCGCGAGGCGAGAAGGAACCGCCCCCGGCCGGCAGCCTGACGTTCGACGGCGTACAGGAAAGGTGGCCGGATCTCGTTGAGCATGTAAGGGCGCGGAAACTGGGCCTTGGGACGTTTCTGGCCGAGGGCAGACCCGCGGCGTTGAAGGACAGCCGTCTGGACCTGGTCTTCACGGCAGACAAGACGTTTTACGCCGAGCAGGTCAGACGCAACGGCGCCTTTCTGGAGGAAGCGACGGCCGAAGTCCTCGGCGTTTCACTGCGCGTCCGGTGTAAAGTGGACGAGGCCGGAGACAGCGCAGCGACACAGGACGACCGCGCTCCGGCCGACGAACGCGTCCAGATGGCAATAGAAATCTTTGATGGAGAAGTTGTGGGAAGATAGCTCCACCAGGGGAGGGCGCAATGGCGAAGGGCATGGCGGGAATGATGAAGCAGGCTCAAAAGCTGCAGGCCAAGCTGGCGAAAGTACAGGAAGAACTCGCGTCGAAGGAAGTCGAGGGATCGTCAGGAGGAGGCATGGTGGTGGCGCGGGCAAACGGACAACAGCAGATTGTGGGTATCAGGATTGATCCGGAGGTGGTGGACCCCGATGACGTGGAGATGCTGGAAGATCTGATCATGGCCGCCATTCAGCAGGCCCGTGAGCGGGCGCAGGAGATGGCTGACCGTGAAATGCAGAAGGCGACGTCAGGCATGTTGCCGCCGGGCGTCAACCTGGGGATTTAGCAGCCCGGGGTATCCGCTTTCGAGGAGAGTCAGGATGGCTTCCAACGCCATCGATCGGCTGGTCGCCGGGCTGGGGCGGCTGCCGGGCATCGGCGAAAAGTCCGCGCGGCGAATCGCGCTGGACGTACTGACCTGGAAGAACGAAGACGTGCGCGCGCTGGCCGAACTGATGGTGGAAGTGAAGACCCGGGTCCGGGCCTGCGGCTCGTGTTCGAATCTGTCGGAGAGCGACCCATGTCCGATTTGCCGGGATGAGCGGCGGGACCGGTCGCAGGTGATGGTGGTGGATTTTGTCGGCGACCTGCTGGCAATGGAACGCATGCAGGCCTATCGCGGGCTGTATCATGTTCTGGGTGGAAGGATCTCCCCTCTGGACGGTATCGGGCCGGAGGAACTGAACATTCAATCCCTCGTGGCACGCCTGAACGGCGGTGGCATTCAGGAGGTCATCCTGGCGAACGGACCCACCGTGGAGGGCGATGCGACCGCGCAATACCTCACACAGATCCTGGGAACACACGACGTAACCGTAACGCAGATCGCCAGGGGCCTTCCCGTCGGCAGCGACCTCGCCCTCGCCGATCAGGTTACGCTTTCCCGTGCGCTGGATGGGCGCAGAGAACTATGAACCGTACCGACACTCTCCGCGGCGGTCCGCAGGGAATCCGGCTGCCCAAGCCTCAGCCCGCAGACCGCATGGTCACGTTTCCCAATTTCCTGACCGGCCTGAGGATCGTTCTCACACCGGTCTTCCTGGCGCTGATTTTCTCGGACAGCGGTTTCAACAAGATCCTGGCGCTGCTTGTTTTCACCGTGGCCTCGCTGACCGACTTCTTCGACGGCTGGTTCGCGCGCCGCGACAAAACAGTGAGCAGCCTTGGACGGTTCATGGACCCGCTGGCCGACAAGTTGCTGGTCTCTTCCGCCCTCATCTCCTTCGTGCTCCTGGGTATGGTCGAGGCGTGGCTCGTGGGCGCCATGCTGATCCGGGATGCCGTGATCACGTCTTTGCGCGTGTACGCAATACGCAAGGGACGCCCGGTGGTCACTTCCCGGCTGGCGAAGTGGAAAACCATGCTTCAACTGGTGCTTGCTTTCGGCATTCTTGTGTTCATCAACGTGCGCGTGATCACCGCTGAACTGACCTCCCAGCCCCTGGTGCTTGTGGATTCGGGTTCGCAAATGGTTCTGAACGTCCTGGTAGCGGCGGTAACCCTGCTGGCGGTCGTGTCCGGCGTCCTCTATCTGGTGGAGCACGGCCGTGACTCGGCCTGAGAAGCTGTCTTAAAATTCCCAGCGGTCTTCGCGCGGCTGCAAAAGCGCGGGTCCGCGTTGGTCAAACCCACCCGTATAGACAAATATGGGCGGATTTTCCCGCCTTGACCGCCGCTTTTTCGCTCGCGCTCGGGAACTCACTGGTAATTCTAAAACAGCTTCTGAGCAGGAGACCGGAGGCCGCTGACTTGAATCCGTGGACCCGGCTGCTTGCCACCGGTTTTTTCTCCGGATACGTGCCGGTTGCGCCGGGCACGGCAGGCACGGCAGCGGCGATGGTTCCGTACCTGGTGGCCAGTTACTATGCGCCGGGTTTCGGAGTCCTTGCGTGGATCCTGTTTCTGATCGTGATTTCCGGGGTGGCTGTCTACACAGCGTCCGCGGGTGAAAAGGCCTGGGGACCGGACCCCGGGCCGGTTGTTATCGACGAGTTCGTGGGGTTTTACGTCACGGTAGCCTTCCTGCCGCTGTCACCGGGGTTGGGGGTTGCCGGATTTTTTATTTTCCGCTTACTGGATATCCTGAAGCCGCCGCCGGTGCGCGCGTCGGAGAAGCTGCCCCGTGGGTGGGGCGTGGTGACGGACGACGTGATCGCGGGGATTTACGGAAACCTTCTGATACGTGCGGGCCTGTCCCTGTGGAGTGGTTAGCGTTCTGTACCGGCAGATAATTTGCCGACATTCGGCCGCCGGGTGAAGGCACTTCGACAGGCCGCTCGGTGCAGGCCTCAGAAGCAATGCCGTGAGACGGGATGATTCGACGGATGAATGGTGACGAACTCTCGGGACGGGACGCCTGATGTCGACGCTTCGCGCATTCGTGGCCATTGAACCTCCCGCGTCCGTCATCCCGGCCGTCCAGGCCGCCAGACGATTCCTTGAGGACCTCGAGGCGCGGCTGAGATGGGTACGGCCCGAGGGCATGCATCTCACGCTCAAGTTTCTGGGTAACGTCGAAGTCGCGTGCGTGCCTGTCATTCTGAAGGCGATGCGGGCGGTGGCGGGACAGACGCCGCCGATTGCGTTGCATACGGCCGGGGTGGGTGCGCCCAATCCGGGTCGGGCGCGGGTGGTCTGGCTGGACGTGGGCGGGGAGACCGCAATCCTGGACAGGCTGCAGGCGGACGTGGAAGACGCCATGTTCAGGATCGGGTTCGAGAGAGAAGGACGACGGTTTCATCCGCATCTGACGCTTGCCCGTACAAGAAACAGGTCGGTGCGGTTGCCTTCCGGATTGACGGGGGCCGTCCGGCCCGCGCACTTCAGAGTGGACCGTTTATCACTGTACAGCAGTGAGTTACGGACTGGAGGCGCCGTGTACAACGCGCTGGGCCACGCGCGTCTCTCAGGGCTGCGAGGGCCGGACTGATCAACCCGAAGGGCAAGGTGTCCCGGAATGGCATTTCCCGAACGGCCAGGGCTTGACTTCCCGTTGGACTGCGGATATATTATAATTCCGATCTGCATGCCCGCCCTGGTTGTTCTTGCTGCAGCTCACTCAGAATACAGTATTGATTCCTACACAAATGTTCACTATATTTGATGATCGCACATGTTGCGGCGCAGAGAATCGGGCTCCTCAATGGCCGCGGGCTGCGCCGTGATCCAGCAGGCAAATTCAGGCAGGAGGGGCAAGGCAATGGCAAAATCCAATGGCGCCGGCAAGGATAAGGCCATCGATCTGGCCATTTCGCAGATTGAGAAGCAGTTCGGCCAGGGTTCCATTATGCGGCTTGGCGGCGAAGAAGGAGGGCAGGTGGCCGTTGAAGTGATACCAACCGGCGCGCTCGCGCTGGACGTCGCCCTCGGCGCGGGCGGGGTTCCGCGGGGCCGCGTCGTCGAGATTTACGGTCCGGAAGGATCGGGCAAAACCACACTGACCCTGCACGTTATCGCGGAAGCGCAACAGACCGGCGGTACGTGCGCGTTTGTCGACGCGGAACATGCGCTCAATGTAGAACTCGCGGAACGGATCGGGGTCAATCTTGAAAGCCTCCTGATTTCACAGCCCGATACTGGGGAAGAGGCCCTGGAAATCACCGATACGCTCGTGCGCAGCGGTGCGTTCGACGTGGTGGTGGTGGACTCGGTCGCGGCGCTTGTGCCACGTGCGGAACTCGAGGGAGACATGGGCGATTCCCACGTGGGATTGCAGGCGCGGTTGATGTCACAGGCGCTGCGTAAGCTGTCCGGGTCGATCAGCAGGTCCAAGACGTGCGTGATGTTCACCAACCAGATCAGGATGAAAATAGGTGTCATGTTCGGCAATCCGGAAACGACCTCGGGCGGAAACGCGCTGAAATTTTATGCGTCCGTACGGATGGACATCCGCCGAATCGGCGCCATAAAGGAGGGTCAGGAAGTTACGGGCAACCGCGTCCGCGTCCGGGTGGTCAAGAACAAGATGGCCGCGCCGTTCAAGGAGGCGGAGTTCGATCTGATGTTCGGAGAAGGCATCTCAAGAGAGGGCAGTCTTCTGGATATCGCAGAACTTCACGGTATTGTCAGCAAAAGTGGCACCTGGTTTTCCTATGGCAACGATCGCCTGGGGCAGGGGCGGGAAAACGTCAAGAACCATCTGAAGGAACAACCCGAACTCGCGGGGGAGATCGAATCCCGGGTGCGCGAAGCCGTGGGCCTGGTGGATAACGGCGCGGCGGAGTCGGGCGGCAACGCCTGAGGCACAACGGGCAGCGTACGCGGTTGGAGTCGTCCGTGCGGGGCCAAGCGGAACGCCGGACGGCTGTACTTTCCACCCATCGAGGCGCCGCGGATGAAACCGAATATCCTTTCGCAATCGGATTGCCGGAATTCCGCCGAAAGGGCGAAGAACGCGGCATTTCGACTCCTGAGCGCACGTGCGTATTCGTGCGCGCAAGTGAGAGAAAGGCTTCGCCGGCGCGGATTTCGGGAGTCCGTAGTTGAGCAGACCCTCGATGAGTTGCGGCGGCTGAAGCTGGTCGACGATCGGGATTACGCCCTTCGCTTTGTTCAGGAACGCATGCGAATCCGGCCCGCCGGCCGGGCGTTGCTCTTTCACGACCTGAAAAAAAGGGGAATCGACGTAGCTACGGCGGAGGACGTGCTGGATGAGGTGTTCACGGGCGTCGATCCCGAAGTTGTCGCCCTGGATCTCCTGAGGTCGCGCCGGCGGCAATACGATGGCGTCGACAGGCGGAGAGCGCTCTCCCGCATGTACGGTTTCCTTGGGCGACGCGGGTTCGGGGCCGTGGCGCATTCGGCAGCGGAGCGAGCCTGGATGGAATTCAGCGAGAGCGGACACGACGGCGCACCGGATTCGTGAGCCGGGAGCGGCCGCAAGAGGCGCAAACGTGCGCGGTCCCGGGTACGGAACCGGGCGCCGCGATTCGCGCGTACCATTGTTGTCAACATATCAAATCATGAAAACTTCAGCCGACATCCGCGAGGAATACCTTCGCTTCTTCGAAGGGAAGGGCCATACGATCGTGCCCGGTGCGCCCGTAGCGCCGCAGGAAGATGCCACCCTGCTGTTTACGAATGCGGGGATGAATCAGTTCAAGGACGTGTTTCTGGGCACCGGCCGCCGGGATTACCGCCGGGCCGTGGATACCCAGAAATGCATCCGCGTATCGGGGCATCACAACGACCTGGAAGAGGTGGGCTTCAGTGCGCAGCACCATACGTTTTTCGAAATGCTGGGCAACTGGTCGTTCGGAGACTATTTCAAGCGTGAGGCCATCGCGTGGGCCTGGGAATTGTTGACCGAGGTCTGGCAGCTGCCCAGGGACCGACTCTGCGCCACGGTATTCGGCGGTGACGCCGCCGACGGACTGGCGGCGGACGAGGAGGCGGAAGCGCTCTGGACGGAGGTGACGGATCTTCCCGCGGAACGGGTGATTCGGCTGGACAAGACGGACAATTTCTGGCAGATGGGCGAGACCGGTCCGTGCGGTCCGTGTTCCGAGGTGCACTACTTCCTGGGGGACGATCCCGCGTCGTGGTTCCGCGAGGATCCGGACCTCGACGGTCCCGAAACGGTGGAAATCTGGAATCTGGTCTTTATCCAGTTCAACAGGGATGCAGGAGGCGTTCTGCATCCGCTGCCCGATAAACACGTGGATACCGGCATGGGGTTCGAGCGCATCTGTACCGTGCTCCAGGGGGTGGAATCCACTTACGATACCGATCTGTTCCGGCCCATTCTCGGCGCGATCGGCGGTGCGACCGGAAAACCCTGCAGCGATGAACATCGGGTCGCGATGCGGGTCATCGCCGACCACATCCGCACGCTCTGTTTTGCGATCGCGGACGGGGTGCTGCCGTCCAACGAAGGGCGCGGGTACGTGCTGCGGCGTATCTTGAGACGGGCCGCGCGATACGGGCGCACGCTGGAGATGCACGATCCGTTCATTCACGGGCTGGTGCCCGTTGTCGTGGAAGTCATGGGAGACGTGTTTCCCGAGGTGGCGGAACAGGCCGATCACATCTCCAGGGTCATTCGGTCTGAGGAAGAAGGGTTCGGAAAGACGCTCGACCGGGGGTTGGAGATGTTCGAGGTCGTGTCTGCGGATGGACAAATCTCCGGACGGGACGCCTTTCGCCTGTATGACACCTACGGTTTTCCAATCGACCTCACGCAGCTGATGTGCGCGGAGCGCGGGCTGAAGGTGGACCTGGACGGATTTGAAGCGGAGATGGCCGCCCAGCAGGAACGGTCGCGCGAGGCGGGCCGGCGAGTCTTCGCGTCGCAGGAGGCGGTAACCGACGATTTCCTTCCGTCGGAACATTCCGAGTTCGTGGGATACGAACGTCTGGCGCTCGACACGATCGTCGTGGCTTGCAAAGCGGCGGCGGATGGCAGGGTGGACGTGTACCTTCGGGAGACGCCTTTCTACGCCGAAGCCGGTGGGCAGGTCGGCGACCGGGGCGTGATTCAAAACGGGGATCTGGAGGTGGCGGTCGATGAGACGTTCCGCTCGGGCGAGGGCATCGTACACCGTGGGCGCCTGACGCGGGGCTGCGCAGACGCACTGGAGGGCGTGCACGTGGAGGCGCGGGTTGACGCAGGGCGCCGGATGGAAACCGCCCGAAACCACACCGCTACCCATCTGCTTCACGAGGCCCTTCGACAGGTGCTCGGCAACCATGTGAATCAGGCCGGGTCGCTGGTCGCGCCGGACCGGCTGCGGTTCGACTTCAACCACTTCGAAGCCGTTACGCCCGCACAGCTGGAAAGGATCGCACGTATCGTAAACCGGGAGATCCGCCGGGACCTCGACGTGGATACCGATATGGTGGATCTCGAAGCGGCGCGTCGCATGGGCGCCCGGATGCTGTTTTCCGAAAAATACGGGGATATCGTGCGGACGGTGCGGATCGGAGACTTCAGCCTCGAGCTCTGCGGAGGTACCCACGTTGGATCGACGGGCCAGATCGGAATGCTCGAGCTGACGGCCGAGACGGGAATCGCGGCCGGCGTCCGGCGTGTGGAGGCGGTCACGGGGGCCGGTGTCGAGGCGCTCATCAGGAAACAGAGGTCCACCCTTGCCGAACTGGAGGAAATGTTGAGCGTGGAGGCCGGTGCTCTGCCCGATCGCGTCAATCGTCTGATCTCCCGAAGCAAGGAACTCGAGCGTACAGTACAATCGCTTCGGAGCGTATCGGCCGGGGAGCAGATGCGAGACCTGGCGGGCGCCGCGGTGGACGTGGACGGGGTTCGGGTGGTGGCTACCGCTGTGCAGCCGGCGGACATGGAGGCCTTTCGGGAAATGGGCGACCGGCTCCGTGAAACCCTGGGATCGGGCGTGGGAGTGCTGGGCGCCGCGCTGAACGGAAAAGCCTCACTGATCGCCGTGGTTACGGACGACCTCATCCAGCGGGGCGTGGCGGCGGGAAATATCGTCAAGGCGGTGGCTGAGCTGGTGGGTGGCGGCGGCGGCGGACGCCCCCATCTTGCGCAGGCGGGCGGCAGGCATCCTGAAAAGATGTCCGACGCGCTTGGCCAGGTCCCTCGAATCGTCCGGTTACAGTTGGGAGGGTAGATCGTATCCATGTCGACATACGACCACCTTGAATCGATTGTCAGACAGCGGGGCGCGGGGTTCCTGTGCCTTCTGGATCCCGACCGGATGGACAAGCAGGACCTGATTCACACGGCGGCGATGTGCGCTGAAAATGGAGCCGACGCTCTGCTGATGGGCGGCAGTTTTCTGCTTTACACCGATTTCGACCGCGTGGTCAGGGACGTCAAACGCGCCGTTGGACTGCCCTTGCTGATTTTCCCCGGTCCCGACATGAACCAGGTCTCGTCCGCGGCGGATGCGATTCTTTTTCTGTGCATGATCAGCGGGCGAAATCCGGACCTGCTGATTGGCCAGCAGGTCAAGGCGGCGCCTATTGTCAAGGCATACGGTCTGGAGACGATTTCCACCGGGTATATGCTGGTGGATTCCGGGAGGCAGACGACAGTTGAGTATATCAGCAATACCAAACCGATGCCCGGGGACAAGCCGGAGATCGCGGCGGCGCACGCACTGGCCGCCCAGTATCTTGGCATGCAATGCGTCTATCTGGATGCGGGCAGCGGGGCCGAGCGGATGGTTGCCGACGAAATGATCGCGTCGGTTGCGGGAAATGTGTCCATTCCCGTGATTGCAGGGGGAGGCATCCGGGAACCGCGGGAAGCCGGCGCGAAGGTGGCCGCTGGCGCCGATTTTGTTGTGGTCGGCAGTATTCTGGAAGCAAAACGGGACCCGGCGCTGGTCCGTGAGTTCGCCCGGGCCGTCCACTGCGGATAGGGGTCTGCCTGCGGGGAAAAGGGCCAATGCAACCGCCAGGAAGGAATCTGGCGGTTTTTGTTTCCGCAGGTGTTGGAAGAGGGCGGGCGGAGGGGAAGCAGGCGCACATGGAATAGCCCGGCGGCGCTTGACAGGTTGGCCGGATTTAGATAGATTGTTAGCTTCCGACATGGGCTTACATAACGGCACGAACAGGTTATGGCGGAACGAGAAGCCACGGTGAAAAACAGGTTGGGTATCCATGCGCGGCCGTCGGCCCTTCTTGTGCAGGCGGCCGCAAAGTATGTATCTGAGATTACCCTGATCAAGGACGGACTCGAAGTCAACGGCAAGAGTATCATGGGCGTTATGATGCTCGCGGCGGAGACGGATGCGAAAGTTCGTGTCCGGGCCGTGGGACCGGATGAAGAGGAAGCATTGGACGAAATCGTGCGGATGATTGAAGGCGAGTTCGACTGAACCGGCACTTGGACGCGTCGCTGCGGAAACTGAACGCGCCCGATGGATCCGGAATTCCAGACCGTCGCCGTTTCTCGTGTGTGAGGTCTCAAACCGATGAAGGTACTGAAGGGCATCCAGGCATCGAATGGCATCGTCATCGGTCCGGTTTATCTTCACGACCCGGAGGAGCCATGGGTCGACTACCGGCGCATCGGGGAAGATGAAGTCGAAGGCGAGGTACAGAGGTTTCTGGATGCGCTGGCCTCGGTAGCCGAAGACCTGAAGGCCACGCGGGCTCGTGTCGAGGAGAAGCTGGGTCCCGACCACGCGCAGATTTTCGACGCACATCTGATGATTCTGGACGACGAAGCCCTGCGAGCGCCTACCATGGCATCGATCCGGAAGGATCGGGTGAACGTGGAGTATGCGTTCTGGCTGACCCTGCAGAAGGTGCGTCGTCAATTCGACGCAATCCAGGACGACTATTTCAGGGCGAGGCGCGCGGATATCCTGGACGTGGAGAGGCGTGTGCTGTCCAGATTGTGCCAGCGGGAGGACTCGCTGCTTGATCGGATGACCGCCCCGGCGATCGTGATCGCGCACGAGTTGACCCCCTCCAATGCGGCGCGCCTGAAGCGGGACAGCGTGCTGGGCATGGTTACCGAAGCGGGCGCGGCGACTTCGCATGCGTCGATTATCGCGCGGGGGCTCGAAATCCCGGCGGTTGTGGGCGTCGAGGCGGCCCTGGCGTCAGCTGAGCCCGGGGACACGGCCATTGTGGACGGGAACCGGGGGCTGGTCTGTATCCGGCCCGACCCGGACACGCTGAGCCGATACCGTGCCGAAGCTCGCCGGTTCACCGAGTTACAGAAGGGCCTGCAAAGGTTTACCGACGTGCCGGCCGAAACCCTCGACGGCGTTCGGGTGTGCCTGCAGGGCAACATCGAATTGCCGGAAGAGGGGGGGGCTGCCCTGGCATACGGTGCGGAGGGCATCGGTCTGTACCGTACCGAATACCTCTACCTTGCGGGATCCAGCCTGCCGGGAGAAAGCGAACAGACGGCTGCGTACACCCGTCTTGCCGAACAGATGGCGCCTCATCCGCTGGTGGTACGCACGCTGGACCTGGGCGGCGACAAGCTGGCGCAGGCATCGCATGCCGCTGAAGAGACCAACCCGTTTCTGGGCTGGCGCGCCATCCGGCATTCTCTCGCGAACAGAGACCTGTTCCGGGTTCAATTGAGATCCATCCTCCGGTCCAGCGCGCACGGCAACGTGAAGCTGATGTTCCCGATGATATCGGGCGTTGAGGAACTGCTCGAGGCCAGGTCCGTGTTCGCCGAGGCCCGCGACGAACTGAAACGGTCCGGTGTGCCGTTCGACGAGGACTGCGAGGTCGGCGCGGTCATCGAGGTGCCGTCGGCCGCAGTCGTGGCCGATCAGCTTGCGCGCGAGGTGGATTTCTTCAGTATCGGGACCAACGATCTTGTCCAATACACCCTCGCGGTGGATCGAGGGAACGAACGGGTGGCGTACCTGTACGATCCGTATCATCCCGCCGTCTTGCGTCTGATCAAATCGGTCGTGGACGCCGGGCACCGCCACGACATCCCGGTCACGGTATGCGGGGAGATGGCCGGCGACCCGCACAGTTGTGTCCTCCTGATGGGTCTCGGTGTGGATGGGTTCAGCGCCGGCCCGCGTATGGTTCCCGAGATCAAACAGGCCATCCGGTCGGTTACCATGGAAGAGGCGAGGGCTGTGGCGGAAGAGGCGCTCGCCCTGCCCACGCGCGGCGCCATTCGGGAATATCTGCACGGCGCCCTGACCCGAATGCAGGGTCCGCGTAAGGCGCAGCATGAACTGGAAGAGGAGCCGGCCGGAATCGAGAGGTAGGGCGGGTCTCTCTCCGGGGCGATATTTCGCCGTATCCGACTGACGGATGTCTTCCCCTCGCCATGATTGACCGAACGAAGCATTGTACTGGTCCCACGACTGGAAGAGAGGCATACATGCGGCGCCTGTTTACCTCGGAATCGGTGTCCGAAGGGCATCCGGACAAGATCTGCGACCAGATTTCCGATGCGGTCCTGGATGCGATGCTGGTTGAAGACCCGCGGTCGCGCGTGGCGTGCGAGACGATGGTGACCACGGGCCAGGTGATCGTGTCGGGTGAGGTAACCACGAAGGCCCGGGTGGATATACAGGATCTCGTGCGAAGCGTCATTCAGCGTATCGGATACACGGATTCGGCGTACGGATTCGACTACAGGTCCTGCGGTGTGCTGATCGCGCTCCACACGCAGTCACCCGACATCTCCCAGGGGGTTTCGGAAGGTGAGGGATTGCACGAAGAGCAGGGCGCTGGCGACCAGGGCATGATGTTCGGTTATGCCTGCCGTGAGACCCCGGAGTTGATGCCAATGCCCATTATGTTGTCACATAAGCTGGTGATGGCCCTGGCCGGGCTCCGACGCCGGGGAACGCTTCCGTATCTGCGCCCCGACAGCAAGTCGCAGGTGACCGTCGAATACGATGGCGACAGGCCCGTACGCGTACATACGGTCGTGATTTCAACGCAGCACGACCCAGACGTGGAACATGACCGCATCTGCCGCGACATGAAACAGCACCTTGTAAAGAAGGTTATCCCGGCGGATTATCTGGACGGGGACACGATCTATCACATCAACCCCACCGGTCGTTTCGTGGTCGGAGGTCCGCACGGCGATACGGGGTTGACCGGCCGGAAGATCATCGTGGATACCTACGGCGGCGTGGGGCGGCACGGGGGCGGGGCGTTTTCCGGAAAGGACCCCAGCAAGGTTGACAGGAGCGCGCACTATGCCGCGCGGTACGTTGCCAAAAACGTGGTGAAGGCCAGGCTCGCGAGCCGGTGCGAGGTGCAGTTGGCCTATGCGATCGGCGTGGCAGAGCCCGTATCCATCTTCGTGGATACGTTCGGGACGGGCAGGCTCTGCGACGCGGATATCGGAAAGCTGGTTCAGGCTCATTTCGAATTACGGCCGTCCGGCATTATCCGAAGTCTGAACCTTCTTCGCCCGGTTTACGAACGCACCGCCGCCTACGGCCATTTCGGCCGGACGGAGGACGGGTTTGCCTGGGAACGAACGGACAAGGCGGAAGCGCTGAAGGAAGCGGCGAGGAAGCTGTCGTAGCCGGGCGGAAGCATCTCCCGGCCGGCCGTTGAATCACGTTTGTCGCGCCGGAAGCAAGTTCTGTCAAGGAAGGAGAGGAGACTGAAGTGGGTTACGAGGTAAAGGATATCGGTCTTGCGGAACAGGGATTCAGGAATATCGAATGGGCCGAGAAGCAGATGGGCGCCCTGTTGAAGATACGTAAACGCTTCGCGCGGGAAAAGCCGCTTTCCGGATACCGGATCGGCATGGCGCTCCACGTAACCAAAGAGACCGCGGTGCTTGTGCGGACGCTGCGGGCCGGAGGCGCCAGCGTGTCGATAACCGGCTGCAATCCGCTTTCCACCCAGGACGACGTTGCGGCGGCGCTCGCGGCCGAGGACGTCGCGGTCTATGCCTACAAGGGCGAGACGCGGGACGACTACTATCGGTATCTTCGTGCGGTAATAGAAACCCGGCCGCATGTGACCATCGACGACGGCTGCGACCTGGTCAACGAGGTGCATACGAACTACCCGGAACAGATACCGGAGATCGTATGCGGTTGCGAGGAGACGACGACCGGCATCATCCGCCTGCGTGCGATGGAAAAGGACAATGCGCTGAGATATCCCATCATTGCCGTTAACGACTGCGATACCAAACACCTGATGGACAATTTCTACGGAACGGGACAGTCGGCGCTTGACGGTGTGGTGCGGGCATCCAACCTGCTGATCAGCGGCAAGGCGGTTGTCGTTGTCGGCTATGGCAGTTGCGGCAAGGGCGTGGCGTCAAGGGCGCGGGGACTGGGCGCAGAGGTCATCGTCACGGAGGTGGATCCGTTTCGCGCGCTGCAGGCCCGTATGGACGGGTTCCGGGTGATGCCGATGGCGCACGCGGCCGGTATCGGCGACCTGTTTGTGACGGTGACCGGCAACAAGCACGTCATCAGCGCGGGACATATGAAGGCCATGAAGGACGGCGCGGTGGTGGCCAATGCCGGCCATTTCGATCTGGAGATCGACGTGGACGGGCTGGAGGCGATGGCAGAAAATAAGGAGGAAGTGCGGCCACTGTTTCACGAATATACCCTGAACGGCCGCTCGCTGTTCCTGTGCGGCGAGGGCCGTCTCGTGAACCTCGCGTGCGCGGAGGGCCATCCGTCCACGGTGATGTCTCTGTCGTTCTGCGACCAGGCCCTTGGGGTTGAATACGGCATCAGGAACGCCGATACACTGGAGCCCCGGGTGTACCGGTTGCCCGATGAAATCGACCGCGAGGTCGCCCGGCTGCAACTGGAGGCGATGGACGTAGAGATTGACTCGCTGACCGCCGACCAGGAACGGTATCTCGGCTCCTGGCAGGAGGGCACCTGAGCCGGACGTTTACCCGACCGAAGCATTGCCGCCCACAACGCGCGAGATGACTTGCCCCGGGGATCTCTCCCCGGGGCTTTTTTTATCGGAAGGGGCCGGATCAGAGATTGAATCTGAGTCTGACCGAAAGGGTCCAGGCGTCATTCGCCCTGTCCAGCCGGCGGGCGACGTTCAGCCGGAGAAGTTGCCGCGGCAGCGCAATTCCGAGCCCTGTGCTCGTCTTGAAGGATGTGAAGTCCATGTCTCCGAATCCTGCGAACAGGTGGGCGGATTCCGACATCCGCCGGGTCCATCCCGCATCCGCGAACATCGTGAGGTTGAGCAGATTGAACCCCTTGATAGGGATACCGGGAAGGACGTCGCCCCGGAAGGCGTACTCGACGTTGAGTAAGACCAGACGATTGGCTCGGTATTCCTTGATGTCGTACCCGCGCAGGGTACCGGCGCCGCCCAGCCCGAACAGGTACTGAGGCGCCTCGCTCTGTCGTGCGCTCAACCGAGCCCGAAGAATCAGGCCCTGCCTTCCGAATTTTGCCTTCTGATAGCGCTTGCCCTCCAGCGTGAGGCCGTGAAACGTGAAATCCCGAAAGCCGCGCTCGTAGCGTATCCGACCGTACCAGGCGTTTCGGAAGAGCGGGCTGCTGACCCGTGTGTCGACCACCACGCCGGCGTGAAATACGCCGACATCTCCCGACCGCGCGGTCGGGTTGATTCGAAAGGGGCGGTTCCGGAAGAACAGGCTCCATGCGGTGCTGACTGGCATGGGCTTGCAGCGGTATGCGGTCAGTCCACTGATGAGCGAGAGCCACTCTTTCCTTGTGACGGTAATATTCGCTTCGAATCCGTTTTCTGCCCGGAAATAGTCGTGGTGGTCCCACTTGAACAGGAGGCTGAACAGGCTGTTTTCGGTGGTCCCCACGATGTCGCGGTCGGGCGTATCGGACCTGTCGAAGACAGCGACGTTTACGCTAATTTCCGGGCCGCGGTATTCCAGGCCGGCTTCCCACCGGGCCGAACGGCTGGCAAAGCCGTATCCACTTTCCGCGAAGACGGTGAGTCGCGGCCGGTCCTTGTGGCGGAGGGACAGGCGATACCCCAGGAAGGGGCCTTCCACGCGATTGTATCGAAGCCGGGCACCCCGGTAGAGCTTCTCGAACCGGGAAACGCCGTCGGACTGCGCGCGGGCATCGGAGACCCAGATAAGTACCGGGAGAAGAATGAGGAACGCGGCTTTCAATCCTGGCGTCCTGTCCGAAGAAGATCCAATCATCCACCCGCCGATTCATCCCGTCAGCGCTCGATATTGTAATACTTGATTTTCTTGTGGAGGTTTGTACGGTCAACGCCAAGCAATCTGGCGGCCTTTGTTACGTTCCAGCCGTTGTCCTTCAATGCACCTGAAATGTAAGCCTTCTCCACAGCCTCCCGGACTTCCTGCAGGCTCTTTCCGGACTCGACGCCGGGCAGCAAGGGAGTGTCGCCGGGGGTGTCGGCGCCGCGGTCGGGTTCGGGTCCGTCCAGACGGGGCAGATGATGGACGTGGACCGTATCTTCCGCGACCATGATGGAAAGGCGCTCAATAAGGTTCTTGAGTTCCCTGATGTTTCCCGGCCAGCTGTAATTCTTCAGGGCTTCCATCGCGTCCGGGGTGATTTCCTTCGGGCGGAAGTCGTTCTCGTCGGCGTATCCCTTTAGAAAATGCTCCGAGAGCAGGGGTATGTCTTCCTTTCGATGCCTCAGTGGCGGGGCCGTGATGGGCACGACATTAAGCCGGAAGTAGAGGTCCTCCCGGAAAGCTCCGTCCTCGACCTGCTGTTGCAGGTTTTTATTGGTCGCGGCGATCACCCGCACATCCACCTTTAGGGTTTTCGAGCCGCCAACCCGTTCGAATTCCCCCTGTTCGAGGGCCCGCAGGACCTTGGCCTGGACGCTCAGGCTCATATCTCCGATTTCGTCCAGGAAGAGCGTCCCGCCATCGGCCTGGAGGAACTTGCCGTCGCGGGTTTTCACAGATCCCGTAAACGCGCCGCGGTCGCTGCCGAACAGTTCGCTTTCGATGAGCTCCTCCGGAATCGCCGCGCAGTTGACTTTGACGAACGGACCCTCGCCGCGCCGGCTGTTCCTGTGGATATCCCTCGCGACCAGTTCCTTGCCCGTGCCGCTTTCGCCCAGGATCAGGACACGACCGTTGGTTGGCGCGACCTTTCCGATCTGTTCACGTACGGACGCGATGGCGCCGCTCCTGCCCACCATTTCGAATCGCGTCTCGAACCTTTGTCGCAGATTGCGATTTTCTTCGGTCAGCTCGACGCTCTCAAGAGCGTGTGAGAGCGTAAGCAATACTTTTTCCCGGGACAGCGGCTTTTCCAGGAAATCGTAGGCGCCCAGTTTCGTCGCCACAACCGCGTCGTGGACCGTCCCGTGACCGGAGATCATGATAACGGCCAGGTTCGGGTCGTTCTGCCGGGCCGTTTTAAGGACTTCGATCCCGTTCGATCCCGGCAGGACGATGTCCAGCAAAACGACCTGCGGCGCCTCGGCCTTTATTGCGGCCAGAGCTTCATTTCCGGAAGCCGCGCAGACGACCCGGTAGCCTTCGGCGGTCAGGATCATCTCCAGAGTCCGGCGAATGTTTCGTTCGTCGTCCACCACCAGAATGGTCGGTTCCGTCATATCCTCTCCTCCGGCTGTCGGACCCGTTCCCCGGGTATGGGAAGGGTAACCTCAAACTGCGCGCCGCCTCCGGGTGCGTTCACCGCGACGATCTGGCCTCCGTGGCTCTCGATGATGCTGCGGACCTCTGCCAGCCCCATGCCCATTCCGCCTTGTTTGGACGTCACGTGCGGCTGAAAGATGCGCTCCCGGTCCCCTTCGGGAACGCCGGGGCCCGTATCCACGACCAGGAGTTTGACCCAGTTCGGGTTGTTTTCGGTCTGGATGACGATTCCGCCCTGTTGGCCGGCGGCTTCGAGCCCGTTTTCGATCAGGTTGATCAGCACGCGGCGCATCTGTTCGCTGTCCAGGTCCAGATCGGGCGCCTCCGGCGTGAGTTCGAGTGCAATTCCGGCTTCGGGATAGAGCCGCACGATATCGGTGATCACGTCGTTCAGGCTGTGCCTTCCCAGGGAAAGTGAAGGCATTCGTGCGAAATCGGCGAATTCCTGAACCAGTTTTCTCAGGCTTTCCACCTCTTCAGTGACGATTTCCGTGCAGTCCTGTACGAGCTTCCTGTAGGCGGGATCTTCGCCCGGATATTTGTCGCGGATCTGCTGGACCGTGAGTTGTATCGGTGTCAGCGGATTCTTGATTTCATGGGCGAGGCGCCGGGCGATCTCGCGCCAGGCAGCGATTTTTTCCGCCTCGAGACGCTGCTGGCGGTTCTGGGTCAGGTCTTCCGCCATCCGATTGAAGGAATTGATCAGCAGCCCGATTTCGTCGTCGCGCCCGGCAGGAATACGGTAGTCCAGGTTGTCCTGGGCGAGTTCTCGTGTTCCCTTGACGAGATCGTCCAGCGGATGCGTGACACCGAAGCCGATGCGCACACCCATCAGGCAGGCAAGCAGAAGCAGTCCTATGGTCGCGACCAGGAAATAGAAGAAGAATTCACCTCTGAGGTCGCTTCCGATCATCCGCAGGTACTGATGGGCCTGCACCGCCTGCTCGACATTGTTGAGTTCGACCATGGGACTCGTGATGACGAGGGCCGAACCCGATTGCGCATTCTGGTCAACCGGCACGAACATCTCCAGAGACGCATCGCGCTCCCCGGCTTTGCGTACGACGGCGCCGGAGACCGGCCACTGCAGATTCAGAGACGCGATTTCCGCGGCCTGCGCAAACCGGAGCTGTGTGTCTTTCAGGTCGTATCTGTCCAGCAAATCGCGGATTGGCTGCAGGTCTCCCGTCCGAACGGCTTCCGCCGGCAGCCGTGAACGGAAGAGGTGTTTCCCGATATCGCTGAGCGACGCCTTGCGGCTTTCGTAGTGATCCCTCGCCAGTTTGACCGCGTCGTTCAGTGCCCGGCTCGTGCTTGCGCTGATGTTGTCCTGCAGCTGCAGGCCGGATTCCAGGAAGTGTTGCGCCAGCAGGGACAATGCCAGCGTCGTACCCAGGGTGAGCGCGATGAGGGCGATAATGATGCGCCATCGCAAGGGTAGGGACCTCATTGCAGATCCTCCGCCGAGAATTGGCCGACTTCGATCCAGGGTGTCCGTTTCATGGGTCGGTCCAGCGAGATGAAGAGCTCCAGCAGGCTTCCTTTCTGGAGGACATTGAGCCAGCGGCGTGAGCGCTGCTCCTGTTCAACGGAGATGGGCGTGACGCCGACGCGAAGGCGCAGTTTGAAGTCACGTCCGTCGGGAAGCAGCCCGAGCGTAAGCCCCTTGAGCCTCGAGCAGAACGTCCTGACCGTATCGAAATGGGCAGTCTGCAGGGTGTCCAGGCGGCCGGTATTACGAACCACCCGATACCTTCCCTCCCAGATGTCGTGGTCGAGCCGCATGCCGAGCGTGTACTCCAGCGCTTTCGACTCCCGGTCCGAATCCAGCCGGAATTCCATGACCACCGAGGTGATGAGGCCGGATGCAATGGCATCCAGCGCGCGCCGGGAGAAGAGAGAATCCAGTTCGACGTTCAGTTTGAGCGTGTCCGCTTGCAGGTAGACCTTCTTTGCGGCAACGGCAACGGCGACGTCACGGGCGTCGGAACGCCCCTGGGATAGCACAAAAAAAAAGAGGCAAGCGCAAATGCCGACAATTCGCCTGGACGCCTCCGCTTTGCCTCGAATGGTATGCATTTCAGGAGATTGGTGAGTTTTCAGCGGTTGCGGCAACGGGGGCCGTGGTGAAAGAACCGCCGAATGGCTATGGACCGGGCACACGGGATCCGTCCGCGCTGCAATGGACGATTCCACGGACTCAAAGGCCCAGATTGATGCCGCCGAACCTGTGGAATTTTACGATTAACGTACCCCTTTTCAAACCGTAGCTGATGTCGACCCGGTTAAACAGCAGCGCGCCGATTCCATAAGTGCCGTTCGAATCCCTCCGGTGAAACGCCGCGACCGGTCTGCGTATCGCGGCCCATTCGGCAAAGCAGTAGAGCCTGCCGATCGGGCGGGTTGCGATCGCATAGACGCCTTCGATGGAGACAAATTCCGTGCCGCCCTCGGGGCCGATCGCCCGCCTTTCAAACCCCCTGAGCTGATTCTCGCCATCCAGGTAAAAACGTTCGAAAAATGGCGGCGATCCGAAGATCAGTCCCGCCCTTCCTCCCACGCTGAGGGTCTGTCCGGGGAGGGTGGCAAAATGACGATGGGCCTCCACCCTGGATCGGAAGTAGCTCGCGTTCGTGCCCAGCGCGCCGGGGGCGAAGTCCAGCCGGAAATTGAGATCGAATCCCGGCGCGCCGCCCCAGAACCTCGAGGCGGGCTGCCGGAAGAGTTCGATGCCGAAGGTGGATATAGGCGTACGGCCGAGGGCCGAACTGACCTCTCGCGTAAATTCCGGGCCCGAGATGTAGACCTTCGGCTCGTCGAAGTCGTTGATCCGAATCTGGTCGAGGGCGTATCGGACCACCAGGCGGAATTCCTCGCCGATGGGCTTTCCGAGGCCCACCGCGCCGCCGATTCTGTCCAGGTCGTACAGGCCGCGCTTCTGGGGGTCGGAACTGCGATACATGTCGCGGTCGGCCCTTGAAAAGAGGGCTTTCATATGTAGCGACGTGCAGCCGCTGGTAAGCCAGGGGTCGGCATAGCTGAAACCGAAGCGCTGCAGGCGCTCGCCATGCGAATACTCCACGCCTACGGTCTTCCCCTCTCCTCCGAGGTTGACGTGATAGGCGTCGGCGGCAAGCCCGAATCCGTCCAGTTCGGTGTATTCGAAGCTGACGCCGGCGTCGCCGAACCTTTTCTCGTCGACGTAGACGACCAGCACCGCCTTGCCCTGTTCCGTGCCGGGCTTCGGCGCGACGTGTACCGTTCGGAACAGGCGGGTACGGTAGAGTGACTCCCGGCTGGCATCGAGTCTTCCGGGCGTGAGCCGGTCACCCTTATGGATCGGTAGTGAGCGAAGGATGATGTCCGCTTTTGTCTTGTGATTGCCCCGAACCTCGATTCGTTCGACCACGTATCCGGTGGCATCCTGGGCGTACACGGAGGGATTCGTAAAGGCAAAGAGGAGGGTGAGAGGGACAATTGTACGCCACATCGTACTGACCTCCGCTGGAAGGCGTCGACCACATTCAGAGCGGTGAATCAGAGTGGGCAAAAACCGTACCAGTATGGCCTTTTGGACTCACACCAAAATAACATTGGAAAACAAGCACTTACACCGAAATCTTCCTCAGGCGCCTGGCCTGAACCTGTGAAAGAATAACACAGATGTGGTTATTTTGCAACAGGTTTGTGGTTTCCGGCGTACATTCGGAGATCGGGGAGGGCTGAGGGGATGACGCGAGTCCCGGGGCGTGGAATTCCGGCGATGAGAAAACGGCTGTCCGCGTTCGGCCTAGAACGCCGATATCGGGGCGATGTCGACCATGGTGCGCAGGCCGGGCGGGGACCGATGGATGACCGGAATCGCATTGGTAACGATCGAACACGTGGCCACGTCTCCGTTGATACCACCGTTGACCGTAAGGTCGATTTCAGGGGTCCCGAAGACGCGGATGTGGTCTCTGGGTTGCGTTTCGCCCACGGTCGCGCGAAACACCAGGGTGAGGACCTCCCGCTCGTCCACAAAACCCCTTCCCGTCTGGTTCACACCCGTGGCCCTGCCGGCCTGAACGGACCAGTCCGTTCCCCGCACGTCCGTTCGCGCGACGACCGGTTCCACGATATCCTCGGTTCGTTCAAGGCGCCAGCCGAGTCTGGATGCCACCATATGCATGGATTGCGTCAATCCGACGTGGCGGATCCGGCGGCTTTTGATGCGCTTCCGGAATGCTTCGACGGAGAGTCCGGCGCCGATCTTCTGACGGAAGGGGAGACGCCGCAGGGATGCGTCCTGGATGCGTTCGATCAAGATGGATTCCACGTTCCGGCATACGGCCGTCGTTGCCGCGGGCAGAAAATCCATCAGAAAGCCCGGATTCACGCCCGTGCCCAGTACGGACACGCGGTTCGCCTTCGCGAGATCGTCGACGCGCCGGGCGAGTTCCGGCTCCGCAACCCAGGGATACGCCAGTTCCTCGCAGGTTGAAACGACGTCCAGGCCGCCGTTCAATGCCTGTTCGAGCGTGGGGAGCAGCGCCTGGAGGTCGGACACCGTCGTGACAACGGCCACGTCGGCGTCCTTCATCATTCCGGCGTCCAGTGATCCCGCGACGGCGACGTCAAGGGGGCGCTCCAGGTTGTACGCGGTTCCCAGATTCAGGCCTGCCTTTTCGGGGTCCACGTCGACGGCGCCGACAACCTGCAAATGATCCTTTTCCGTGAGATAGGGACCGAGCATCTGGCCGAGCGGCCCGAGTCCGATGTGCACAATACGAATGGGATTCGACATGGGGATTGCTCCCTGTATCCTTTGCTGGGAAAAGAGCCTGCTCGTGGATTTATCTACAGGCCGTCCGGCATCCTGAAGCCAACGGATCGCAGCGCGGAAAACCGGTTCGCGGCGTGGTCGTTTTCGCCGGACTGGAAGAACCGAATCGACCGGCGCCGGCCGGAACGATATCGCCTGGTGACGGCGAAAAACAAGGTCTGATGAATATACGTTTCCGCGGGAATCGCGCCAAATGAAAAAGGTGATCAGTCCGTCCGGGAGACGGTTGACCGGAGGCCGTTTTGCGATTACCTTGATGGCGCCCGATCCGGGCATTTTCCACGAATTATTGAAAGGGGACGGGGATATGGCGGAAGACGTGATCGAACGGTTCGTTTCAAAGTACGAAACGCTGTCAGGACGCGTGCACATGGCGGACAGCACGGAATCCGTCGCCGAGGCGGTGCTTGCCGTCCTGCACGACGCCGGCGGCACGCGCCTCGCCGCAGCCGAACTCCCGGATGCGCTGATGAAGACGCTGGAGGGGCGGTGCGTCGATGCTGGGGTCGACCTGTTGAAGCCGCCCTACGACGGCAGCGCGCTTCCCGGCGCCATCGACGCCGCCCACGTGGGGGTGTCATGGGCGGAGTTCGCGGTGGCGGAGGCCGGCGCGCTTGTCGAATTCGCGACAAACGACGCGACACGCCTGGTATCCACGTTGCCGAGGATACATCTGGGAATCGTTCGCGCAGAGGAGATCCAGGAGTCCTTGATGGACGCCGGACCGCGGATCCGGGCGTTTATGGCCGCGCAGCCGGAGAACGCCACGGTAACGTTCATATCAGGTCCGAGCCGCACCGCGGATATCGAGATGCGGCTTACGCTGGGTGTGCACGGACCGGAGATGGCCCATGCGGTCATCCTGGACCAGTAGAGCACCATTTGCAGGACGGGTTTCGGAAGGACACGTGAAAGGCCAGGAACGAAAGGACGGGGATGATGTTGAAGGGCCGGTATCAGCAACTGGAAGACAAGATCGATCGCGCGCTGAAAGAGCGATCCAGCCGGTCGGCGCTCTACCGCGCCATGAAGCGCGGGAGGGACAGCCGGCACAAGGCGGTTGGCGCGCTGCCGGGAGGCGAGGGGTTTCGGAATGAGGTTCGCTCCGTAAAGGTCCGGTGTCTCGAGCAGCAGGACGAGCTGGTGGACCGGTTTGCGACGAAGGTGCGGGAACGCGGCGCCAGTGTATTCATGGCGAACGACGGCCCCGACGCGATTTCATACATTCTGGACATTGTGAAGAAACGCGGCGCCAGGACCGTGGCCAAGTCCAAGTCTCTCACGAGCGAGGAGATCGAAGTGAATCATCCGCTGGAAGAGGCCGGCGTGGATGTAATCGAGACGGACCTGGGCGAGTTGATCATACAGAAGGTGAATGAAAAACCCTTTCACCTCGTCTTCCCCGCGGTGCACAAAACTGCGGTTGAGGTGGCGGAGATCTTCCGGGAGGTGACGCAGCAGGACGTGCCGAACGACGTCGACGCCATCATGCGGATCGTGCGGAAATATCTGCGTCCGATTTTTCTGAATGCCGATATCGGGATGACAGGCGCGAACGTGGGGGTGGCCGAGACCGGCGCGATCGTGATCGAGACGAACGAGGGCAACGCGCGCCTCGTGTCCAGCATTCCCGACGTGCATATTTGCATCATGGGTCGGGAGAAAATCGTGGACACCGTGGAGGATGCATTGCAGATGATGCTGGCGCATCCCATCAGCGCGGTGGGTCAGCATCTGACGACGTACGTGACGATGATGGGGGGGAGGTCTCCGCTTGGCGTGGGTGACGGTCGGAGTCCGCGGGAGTCGCATATCATCGTACTCGACAACGGGCGCAGCAGGATGCGGGAAGATCCCCTGTTCAAGGATGCGTTGAATTGCATCCGCTGCGGCGCCTGTATGAATATCTGCCCCACCTACGGCGTGGTGGGCGGGCACACTTTTGGCTACATATATCCGGGGCCGATCGGGATCCCGTGGACGTCGGAAGTGCACGGACTGGATAAGGCCGCCGAATTCGCGCCGCTTTGTGTTTCCTGCGGGCTCTGCAAGGAGATCTGTCCGGCCGGAATCGATATTCCTATGATGATCGCCGGCGTGAAGGACCGGGACGGGGAGCAGAACGGGCATCCCCGGGTAAACCGGATTCTGATGGCGGCGGAGGGGATGGCGAAGTTCGGCTGCGCCACGGCGCCCATCTCCAACTGGATGATGAAGAACGGGTTGTTCCGGTGGGCGATGGAGGCGTTTACGGGTGTGGACCGGAGACGGGCGTTGCCCCCGTTCACGCGCCAGACGCTGCCGAAATGGTTCAGGAAACGGGGCGCGGTACAACGGTCGAAGGACCCGGTGCGCCAGGCGTTATTCTTCGCGGATATATATGCGGCTTACAATGCGCCGGAACTGGGCCGGGCGGCGGTTGGGGCGCTGGAAGCGCTCGGATGCGAGGTCATTCTGCCAAGGCAGCGCGGCAGCGGCTATCCCTACATCGGGTACGGCGACCTGAAACGGGCGGAGAAGCTGGCCGACGAGAACGTCCGCCTGATGATGCCCCACGTGGAGGCCGGTTACGATGTGGTGGCCACGGAGCCGACGGCGGCCTATTGTCTCAAGGTGTCATACCCCAAGCTGCTCCACGGACGTTCGGATGCCGTGGCGGTGGCCGATCGGACGTACGAACTGTTCGCTTACCTGGAAATGCTCGAAACGCTCGCCGGCGGCCGCGAAGAGACGAGTCTGTACAAGGGCCGCCGCTTCGGATTCCACGTCTCGTGCCACCAGCGTCCCCTGGATGCCGGCAGGCAGGCGATGGACTATCTGAGGCGCCGAGGCGCCCAGGTCGAACTGGTTGAGACGGGGACTTGCTGCGGCATGGCGGGGACCTTCGGTATGAAGAAGGGAATGCTGGGATACGAGCTCTCGCAGGCCGTGGGAGAACCGCTGTTCCAGGCCTTTCAGGAGGCGAATGTGGATACCATCGTCACCGAAAGCAGCGTGTGCGCCATCCACCTGCGCGAGGGCACCGGCATCAAAGTCATCCATCCGCTGGAACTGCTGATGGAGCAGGGCGAGGCGGGATGATTTCCGGATTAGCAATATTTCAGTTTGTACGCTGGAGGTCCATCGTTCCGACTCGACCCCTCAGCCTGTCGGGACCCCGGCGTACCATTACACGAGAAGTCCGGAGATGTCGAAATGGCCGATCAGTACCTTATCCAGGCGGGCAGGCGGGCGCTCAGTGTACTAGACGCAGACCGCGCGTTAACGGTGTTTGAGGACGTTTCGAAGCCGTGTCTTAAGAGAGATGATTCGGAAACTGTTCCTGCCGGCAGCGTCAGATCCGCGGTAAGGCTTCTGTGCGACTATTCCAATGCGCTGTCTTTGCGGGGCAATCTCAAGGAGGCCAGGAACAAGGCGCAGGATGCGTGGTCGCTGGTTTCAGCCGACACTCCCGGTGAGAAGGCGCTGGTTCTGAGCCAGGTCGGTATGCTCAATGCCCGTTCCCGTTTGTACGACGACGCCGAACGGGCATTCCTGGATGCGATTGCAATCTACAGCAAGCTCGGACCGGCGAAAGAAGAAACAGAAGCGAGGGGGTGGCTGGCCGACCTGTATGTACGGATGGAGCGGCGGTCGGAAGCGAGGGCGCAACTGAGGCTCATATCGGAATACTACGAGCGGGCCGATGAAGCAGTGAACAGGTCGAAAGCCAGCTATTTCAGGGCTTGTATCGCACATCTGGACGAACGTCTTGGAGATGCGCATGCTGGATTCCAATCTGCTCTGGAACGATCGGACAAAGATGTAGGTCGGCCCGGACTCGTCGGCGATATGAACTTGGTCGGAACGGCCGCCTTTCAAACAGGAAATTTCAAACGTGCAGAGGACATCTTCCGCGCACAGCTGGAGTCAAACCGCGACTGGAGGCGAACCGCGACAGAAGGCGTGAGCCAGTTTTACCTCGGCTCGATCGCACTGGAAAAGAGCGATGCGAAAGCTGCGATGGCCTATGGAAGAAATGCTGTGGAGTATCTGTCTCATGTACGGGACGCGCATCAGCTGTACTGGGCGTTCGGTCTGATGGCGGAGGTCTGCTCGGCCCTGGGAAAGGCAGACGAGGCGATGAAGTGGGCGGACAGAGCCCGGCCCGGTACGCGTACGGCCGGCGAAACCCCCATCGTGGCGTGGCGGGGGATCGGGGTTGCATTGGCGGCCGCAAATCGACCTGGCGAGGCCGAAGAAGCGTTCAAGCGGTCCATCGCGGGTAACCGGACGGTCCAACGTTTTGAATGGTGTCGCTCGCTGCTGGCGGCCGGTCGGTTCAATCTTGAGTATGGCAATCCGGATTTGGCGCGGATGCGGCTCGAGACGGCGGCGCGCACGGCGACTGCGCTGCAGACACCCTACTATGCCCGTCAGGCGTCGAAACTCGTTGAGGGGTTGTCCCTGTTGGAGGACCGACCAGGATCGGCGGCTTCGCCGGCGCATCAGCCGGCCCAGGACAGAGTCACGGCGTTCTCCGATCTCGCAGCGGATCTGGGGCGGGGTCTCGAGCTGACGCAACTGGTGAACAGGACGGTAGACATCTGTATGGAGGTCGTGGGCGCTGAATCTGCCGCCGTCGTGTTGAAGGATGCCGCGTCTGGAGCACTGCGGACCGTAGCGGTACGGTCCCGAGAGGGCGAAAGCTGCGCGTCGAAGGCCATTGTCCAGGACGCGACGCGCTGTGTGATCGCGAGAAACAAACCGTTGTATGGCGCAGAAGCCGAGGCGGAGATGCTTTTCGAGAAACGGCAGCGCGTATTCGACTTCGGCCGCCGCTCCGTGGCATGTATACCACTACAGTGTTCAGAATCGGGGGCGCAGGGGGCATTGTATCTTGACCTTTGCAGTAAGGACAGGGCCATTTCCAAGGCGGACCGCAGGTTCCTGGTCGCGCTGTCCGGCCTTCTGTCGGTGGGCGTGGTTCAGGCTCGGATGATAAGCAGACTGGAGGAACGGACGCTGTATCGGGAGCGCGACCCGACCGGAAGGAAGGGAATGGGCGGGCTGTTCGGCGCCAGTCATGCGATGCAGGAGGTCTATGGCCTCATCGAGCGGGCTGCCCTTACAGATTTACCTGTGCTCATACAGGGCGATACGGGAACGGGAAAAGAACTGGCGGCCCGCGCGATTCACGATAACAGCGCCGTCAAGGATCGTTTGTTTTTGTCGCAGAATTGCGGAGCGCTGTCCGGAGAGTTGATCCATAGCGAGTTATTCGGCCACAAGAAAGGATCGTTTACGGGCGCGGCATCGGATCGAGCTGGGCTGTTCGAGACAGCAACCGGCGGTACTGTCTTTCTGGATGAGATCGCGGACGCGTCGCCGCAGGTTCAGGCCAGCCTGCTCCGGGTCCTGCAGAACGGTGAACTCCGACGTCTGGGTGAGAGTACACCGCGCCGGGTAAACGTCCGCATCATAGCGGCGTCGAATACCAATCTGGAGAAGGCGGTAACAAGGGGGGCATTCAGGAGAGATCTCTTCTATCGGCTCCAGGTGTTGAACATAAATATGCCGGCGCTGAGGGACAGGAAGGACGATATTCCGCCACTGGCAGGCCATCTGCTGCGCCGTGCCGCGCGTGAAGCCGGAAAAACCATGACAGGTTTCACTGCAGGTGCGCTGAAGGCACTGGTGAACTGCGACTGGCCGGGTAATGTACGTCAACTGGATAACGAGATACGCCGCGCTGTGGCCCTGGCGGAGAATGGCGGCATTCTGGATGCGGACTTGCTGTCTGAGGGCATACGCGACAAAACGGGTAGGATTGATGATTCTTCAGGTACTTTGCGAGCGTTTCTGCAGTCGGTCGAAAGGCGGTATCTTTCCCAGGTACTCGAAAGGAACGACTGGAACATCACCCTGTCCGCCCGGGAACTGGGCCTGACGCGTTCGGGTCTGTATAAAAAGCTGGAGCGCCATGGTCTCAGGCGCGCTGGTTGACGCCGGTTGACGGGCGTGCACATTCTGATACGAGTGTCCACTCGAGTATACAGGTGATATAATCAAGGTTTACAAAAGGTTATGCGTTAAATCAGGATTCCCGTCCTTCCTTGTTGTGAGCGTGTCTACGCAAGTTGACACCCGAACGGATGTAGACAGATTGATTGCGATTGAAGACTAAGAGCTCAAACCGTTGTTTTGAAAGCGCCTGCGATGAATCGCGGCGCTTTTTGGTTCACCGGTACGAAATTTGCCGATTGGAAATCCCGTTGCGCACATCTGCGTATCACAGTCATATTTCGATCCGAAATCCATTCCCCCGCGCGCCCGGACGGGCGGTCGCGGTTTCGAAACATGCCCGAAAGCTCCCGCTGCAGGAACGTTGCGATGGTGGGCGTTCATCCCGCCTTCGGCGCGGTCCGAAGACTTGCGCGCCGCGCCGGCGAGAGTGAACTGCCGGTGCTGGTCACGGGTGAGTCCGGAACCGGGAAAGAGCTCATCGCCCGGGAGGTGCATGACCGCAGCCCCCGCGCCGCTGCGCCTTTCGTGGTCGTGGATTGTGGCATCCTTGCAAAGGAAATGGGACGGAGCGAACTGTTCGGACATGTCAGGGGCGCGTTCACAGGCGCCACTGAGTCTCGCCCGGGGCTTGTCGGGGTTGCGCGTGGCGGAACCCTCTTTTTCGATGAAGTGGGTGAACTCGATGAACCGCTTCAGCGGCAGTTGCTGCGGCTGATTCAGGAGGGCGAATACCGTATGGTCGGCGATCACCGATGGAAGAGGGCAGGCGTCCGGGTGGTCGCGGCGACAAACAGAGACCTGAAGAAGGGAGTTGAAGCCGGGCGATTTCGTGACGACTTGTATTTCCGTCTTCGGGTTATTCAACTGCATCTGCCCGCACTGCGGGAGCGCAGAAGTGACATTCCGCTGCTCATTGCCCATTTTCTGGACCGGTTCGCCGACGTTGGCAAAGCAGCCTGCCGGATTTCGCCGGAAACATGCGCCCTGCTGGAGGGATATGACTGGCCCGGGAACATCAGAGAACTCGCGCATACCATCGCGGGCGCACTTGCGCTAACGACGGGGGACGTAATCACGCCCGATGACCTTCCGTCCGAGGTCCAGGATGCAGAGATCAGGCCGGACCGCGGTATCTACAGTCTGCCCTACAAGGACGCGCGGCGGGTTTGCATGGACCGGTTCACAAAGGAGTACCTGCACCGCGCGCTCGTCAGCACGGACGGAAACGTGTCCCGGGCTGCCCAAAAGAGCGGCATCGGGCGCCAGTATTTTCAATACCGGATGTCGGAACACGGAATGACCGCCGCGCAATACAGAAAGCGATTGTACGATGCCCATGCGGACGCGGGAGATAATGCGCCGGTGGATCAGTCTGACTGACGCGCTCAAGCGATTCCACCAATACAGACTTGAAAGGAGTGTTCCAACCCGCCTCCTCTGTCAACAGGTCGCGGATCCAAAATCGGGCCATCGCCGCCTTCAGGGCGGAGCGGACATTCCTGTCTGCTCACGTATATGAAACCAAAGCCCTTGAATCCTGTGTCCGGTCACAGAACTACCCGCCGCCGTCTCACCCACAATGGAAGTGAGACGGCGTTTTCATTTGAATCTTCGATTGGCTCGCCGCCGTCAGATGAGCCCTGTGTGCTTTGTACCACGATTGTTCATAGTCCTGCCAATACTGTCGTTTTATCCTTGATTCCAGGCGGGACAAGGCGTATCGTTCGGCCGTATCTGGTGGAACACGAAGGGCGGGTCGATTGTTGTGGAAGATCTGGGCCCGGCGCGGATGACAGGCGCGACATTAAACGTTCTAACGGAAGGAGTTAAGGTGCCAAAGTTCAAGCCCGATGTATTGCGCAGGGTGGGGTATACGTTGTTTCGTGCGGCAGGGTGCCGCGAAGAGGACGCGCGTACGGTTGTGGACCACCTGGTGGACTCCAACCTGTTCGGGCACGATTCCCACGGTGCCATCCGTTTCTACGAGTACGCGAAGGCGGTGCAGGACGGCCGGTTCAATCCGGATGCGTCACCCGAGGTGATAAGCGAGCGCGCATGTACCGCCGTGGTCGACGGCCGCGGCGCGATGGGGCAGGTGGGGGCGACGTTCGCGACCCGGTTGGCGATGGAAAAAGCTCGCCGGAGCGGCGTGGCGACCGTGGCATTGCGCAACACGAGCCACATCGGGCGGGTGGGCGCGTATCCGCTGATGGTCGCGAGGGGGGGGATGATCGGGCAGATCTTCGTGAACGCGGGCAGGCTGGGATATCAGATCGTGCCGTTCGGCGGCATCGACGGCCGGCTGAGTACGAATCCGATCGCGTTCGCGGCGCCGCGGCGTAACGCGGATCCGATCCTCGTCGATATGACGACGTCGATCGTGGCCGAGGGCAAGATCCGGCTGGCGATCAACCAGGGCGTACAGGTGCCCGAAGGATGGCTGATCGACGGGTACGGTGAGCCCACCACGGAACCGAACGACTTCAAGGATGACCCGCCGGGCGCCATATTGCCGCTGGGAGGCGGCGCGGGTCACAAGGGATACGGATTGAGCATCATGGTCGAGCTGCTGGGCGGGGCGCTGAGCGGCCAGGGCTGCGCGGCGGGGGACCGTGAGATGATCAGCAACGGCGTGCTGATCATTGCCTACGATATCGAACACTTCACGGATATGGAGACGTTCTACGACGAAGTGGAGGGGCTGATGCGCCACGTGAAATCCAGCCGCCTCGCACCTGGATTCGAAGAAATCCTCGCCCCGGGCGAACCGGAGTTCAGTACGGCCGAGCGCCGCGCGAGGGAAGGCATCGAGGTGGACGACCGGACGTGGGAAACGGTGTGCGAAATCGGGGCGGAATTCGGCGTGGATCTGGTTGAGGAGGCGGATCGCCAAGCCCGCCTGAAGACCGGCCAGGGAAATCTATAGCGTGGTTGGCCGATGCCCGAGGGCTGAGTGTTTTCAGGCGCAGACGGACGTCAGATTCGGTTAGCCCGTTGCGTCAACGCTGAAACACTGGACAGTCTACACAAGCGTCAACAAGCCTGAAAGGGAGCGTTGCCGGCCGTCGTGATTACGCCATAACCCGGACCGTGGTGCCCAACTCTAAACCGCTGGATGGGTCAGGAATTCGACCGTTCCTGTCAAACGCCGAACAGATCCAATGCGTCCGTACGTAAGTTAACTTTATAGACCGAGGGATTCACATGAGAGGCAACGTGATCAGGTTTGTTATCGCGCTGGCAGCATTTGCTGCTGCCGATCCGGCACGACCGGTCATCGCCGAAGAACACGAGCCTGAAGCGACTTCCAATGACTCGGCCCTTTCCCAAGGCGGTGTCCGGATAGATAGTGTCGTGATTGACATCGAGCGGATTAAGGGCGCACTGGAGTCACTTCGCAATGACGTCGGAGAACTTGCGACCACCTCCGATTTCAGAAATCTGAACGGCAGGGTAATTTTATTGCTGGGTCGGTACGAAGAAGTCAAGACAGGCCTGGCAAAGGATCAGCGCCGCCTCGACGCTCTGCACAACGAGATAAAGACAATATTGGAAAACGTTGAGAAGATCCGGGGCAAATCCAGACGACTTGAAGGAGAGATCAAGAAAATCGGGGGCAAATCTGACGATCTCGACCGAAAGATCACGACCATTACCAATAAGCAACTTGCTGAAGGAAAGGCAAAGTATGATTACGATGTGCGACTCCTGCGCGCTCATCAAAAGCTCCTGGATGCGATGCGAGAAACACTCAATACCCTCGAAAATGCGATTAAGCAGGAAGCATATGCGTCCGCGGTTCGCCAGTTTACAAACCCCGTAAGCGACTCCTCGCTCGGTTTCTCCATCTTGACGGGGGCCAGGCGAGCGTTGCATTCTCTCGAGACAGAACTGAACAAGAAGAGGGTAAGGAAGCTCGGTGGCGTGAAGTTCAGTCGATTGGCAGGATTCGTCACTCAAACATTGAAGTCACCACTGGCATCTGCAACGGGGATCTCCTCCATCTCAGCCGGCCTTTCAAGTGTTACGTCGTTCCTTACCAGTCTAGCGGCTCGCGAAAAAAACGTGTCACCCGGGGATTTGGTGATTTTTAACGATACCCTCGAGCCTTACGTGGCGTTCTATGCACGTCTCGATGTTGCCAACGAACGGCTGGGGACCGACTTGACGGTAATCCAGGCTCAGTCGCGCTCGGTCCGGGTGTCAATGAACAACTGGATTTTTGAGAGAATGAACCAATTGGAAATAATAAGCGAGCTACCCGATAATCTGGACGCTATCGCAGCGAGTCCGGAGACGACCAACAATCTGCTCGGCTCACGTGGTCCATATTCCGCCGACTCCCTGGATGCCAGAATTGCTGAAATCACCTTGGGGGATCAAGGCAAGCCGGACTATGGAACCCTGGCTCTCGATGCAACGCTTCAGACGCCTTTCCTCGCGCAGAATCAGATCGTTGGCATCGCCCAGCAATTGCAGTCTTCGGTAAGGACATACCGAGGCGCATTCATACAATATCACGCTTCTCTGGTTCGTGTGTTTGAGGAAAACACCGGTGAGATCGAGGATGCAGATCAGAAAAAGATCGCGAAGGTAATCGACGATCTAACCAGGAAACACAAGGAAGCCCTAGGCTCGTTCGATATCGCGGTGAATCTCGAAGAAATTTCGACTATGGTTTCGGCCGTCAGGGCACAATAGACGTATCACCGTCGTGCCAACAGAAATGAGACTGCTTTTCGTCCGAGCCTGGAAAAAGATGCATATCGTCCTCAGGCTCCGAAATTGCGGCTTATAGCGATTCTCCCTCCTGCGTAAGGACCCCAAATTCGGGCTTCCCGGGCATTGACGCTGTTCTGCCGACACCAAAGACAAGAGCCGAGGGCGATTCAATCGCCCTCGGCTCTTGTCTTCAGACCGTCAATCGAGGCTACATACCCTCGGTCAAATAATGCAAGACGGTCCGCGGCCGTCCGTGCTTCTGACGGCAGTTCTCGCAATCTTCCTTTTCGCAGGTCATATTGAGTCTTTCCGGCCTGTATTTCAGATCCCTGCACCGGTGGACAATAATCGCTGGATTCGGTTTGTTCCCTGAGGCTTTATTGTCCCGGACGAAAATGACCCGCAACAGATACCGACAGCACCACCACTTGAATTGATGATTCATCGGAGACCCCCTTTGTCTAATCCAACTTTAAGCACAAGTTATAGGGAAGTCAATAGTCAATAATGAAATGGATGGCGAGGCCACCGCCTTCGACCGTCCATCTCGCGAAGCGCGCCATCTGTCAGCCCGAAACCTCATCGGCCACCACGTGGCCTGTCCAGCCGATCACGCAATGGGCACATAAGTCCGATTATTGACTATCGACACCCAACGAGTGGACGGGAGCGAGCTTTGCTATACAGATATCGGTTCTTGCCCGAACCTCGTGCTCTCCTCTCTTCCCGATTTTCGACATTAGACTCGGAGGGGGAGTTGCCTCACTCTATATTGGCACGTAGGGTTACCCGGACAAGTGATTTTATACTTCCATATTTCAAAGCCCAGGGGGTTCCCGCACCCCCTCGTTTAGTTTCCGTTGACCTATTTCTCACCCTTCAGAATCTGATTTATTCTCTGCCTCGAGAATTTGAGTGTGTTGTATAATTCGCCAGTATGTTTCTGGATCTTCGCCGTGTGTACCATTTGCCTGCCCATACCCGTTGATAATTTTTGAAACGAGTAACTTTTTCTATTGAGTTCGATCTTCTCGATTCTTTTCAATTCATCCTTGATTTGCCCCATCACGGTAAGCCAATGTTCTTTGTATTCTGCTTGGATGTCAATTAGGTCTCTAATAGCTCTTTTCTTTTCCTCGATACTCCCGGAGTCGCTATACAGGTAGGCAAGTTCGGATTTGAGGATGTCTATTTCGTCTTTTAAGCGGGCTTTTTCTCCGTTTTCATCATTGGCCGAACCCTTTAGTATCCCCACAACAGCTCTTGTTGGTGAAAAGGGTGCGAGTTCCAACGTGGATATTTTCCAGGCAACCGTGCCCAGTAACCACAGAATAAATACGAGCACCAATATTGAGAGTATCATCAGGGTGACCTTAAGGTTCCGATTGGTGAACATACCTTAGCTCCATACATAGGTTTAGGACGTGAAGTCACAGGGCCCAGGACAGACACTCCATCGCTGAGCATTCGGCGCGAGGTTTTGGGTATCAAGTCAATTTCAGATTCCGCATTTTCCTCTGCATGGACTATCTGCTTCCGTATCCCGTATGTGCCTCCATTCGCAAGTCGAGGTCCCCTAAGGTGCTATAGGAACCATATCGAAGGCGAAGAAGCCGCGAATTCGACCTGATGCGCATTAAACCGTCATTCTGTCCATGAATTACGATGCATCCTTTGTCGTCTGGTACCAAATATAACTAATATTTGATGAACTATAGTTGAAATTTCGAATGAAATTGATGAATTTATGATGAAGAGTTGCATTCTTAGGACAACAATCGTTTGTCAGTCGATGACCCGACCAAGCACAGCTGTGGATTGCCGGGACTCCAACGGACGCGAATCAAGTTTGCGTCCAAAAGAGAGCGGTTCCTCGAACTCCTCCATCGCCACCGTTCCGGCGACAGAAAACGGGAGGCATCATCCGCGATGATGCCTCCCGTTCGGTTGTTACTTTTGGCTTCTCTTTGTAAGCGCGTCAACTCCTCGTCGCGCCGGTTCGCTTGAAACGATCCCTGAAAAAGGGGGGGTGAGCGTCTGTTCGTTTCTGACAAACCTCCTTACGCCGTCCATGGATCTGACGTCACAAGGACACGACATTGTCCATGTAGGCTTGGACTCACGACGCCGACGGAGGCCACGACCGAGGAACCTGCAGAACCTGCGCCAGAGTCGCATCATCGGGCAATGCGCTGGAAGCCTCCAACTAACTCTCACTGCATGCCAATTGAAGAAGCGCCGACGCGTCCGCACCCGGTCAGGCGCGGGCCTTCTGACGGCCCTTCATCCCTGAACGGTCGATCGCACGATCAGACCCGCCCAACCGCATACGCGTCAATACCTGGCGATACCGATACATCTCGAACCTCCGGTTTGCCGTGTGTTTCCCTCCTAACTGTCGGGGTGACACTCAGAAGGTAGATACGTTGCCGGAGAGTCCGAAACCTTAATCGTATCCCAGGCGGCGGGATTAGGTCGATCTTCAACTGGCCTGATTAAGACGATCCTGCAGTGGCCGCAATTTTGGCGATAATTGGCATCTGGAGCCCGACAATTCTGATTTATTTCGTCAAAGCCTACCAGATAGGATATTCGCAAAAATTGGAGAAGGACCGAGTTATTTGTCTTTTTCAGCAGTTCGCTGGCAGGACAGCCATCAGTGTCCGAGAGCGGCCAGGAATTCCGTATCTTCCCATACATCCGAAAACTCCGGTGTTTCAAGGAAGTAATGGTAGTATCGTCCTCGGTTGAGGGAATTTCGTATGAAACTCTGCGCAGTTCTCAAATGGAAAAGCGTTTGTTTGCGGTCCTTTCTCCCAGCCCATATGCAAGCCGAAAGAAAGAAATGGTGCCCTGCATCATCTTTAGCGCTTATCGCCGCCTGCAGGAGGCTCTCAGCTGCCTCGTACCTTTCAGCCCAAAACATACAACATCCAAGATCATGGGCAACCCACGCCAATGTACCGACATCGGTTAGTTTCCCAACCGTCAACTTCTCCAATTCAACTTCCACAAACGAGACTCCGTTTTTAGCAGTGAGATCGAACTCGCCCCACTTCTTCTGTTTACGGAAGATTTCCAGCCGGCTTGTTACGCTTGCCAGCCAGAAAACTCGATAGTGCTTCCAGTGGGCCTTATTTTGAATACAGGCGTCAAGCTTCGAGAGCTCAATCAAGGCCTTGTCCAGGTTGTCAGCCAATGCATAGACGGCTGCCCCCGCACGGAGGAAGTTACAACGCCAGTAATGACTTACGTCTGGACTTTCCAATCGATTTGACGCTTCCTCATAGAGTTCGTACCATTCATCAATCCGACCCTCCATGAGCCAACACCGCGCCTGGGTTGTATCCTCGAGGGCTCTCAGAATGTGTTCATCCGACTGGTTCTCACAGGTCCATCGATAGAGCTTGATTTGTTCCTCCACGGCTTCGGGGTTGAGGCGCAGTACTGCAAGCGAATCAACAAGATGCCAATGAGACCAGAAGCGCTCATCAGGGTCAGGGGCGACTTCCATGTATTCTCGATGAAATGGTATGCGTTTCTTGAGACCTTCTTGTCCGAGATACCTGAAAACGCGATCCGCAAGATGTACGAGTTCCGGAGACAGACCCTTTGACAACAAAGCTTCAACGTCTCGGCATACTTCTCGAAGCGGACCATCATCAGTAATCGAGTGGTCGCCGTCTACCAGGGCCATGAAGTCGTCCAGTTTTTTTCTTAGGCTTCCAACATCCGTGGTCATCGTATTGGCCTCCTTCTGACAACAGGTAAAACAGTCATTCAATGCATTTCCCGTCCGCCTTGTTCACCTTGTTCCACTCATCGAAAGACCGATCCCTCAGATCGTGTAAGGAAGACATAACGCGCCGGTTCCAGGTTTCTCTCCGGGCGACGGCGCGCAGATGGACTTTGGCGCCGGTCCGCGCATCCAGGGCGTGCATACGGGTCAGGTCTGCTCGACCTGGGTCTTTGTCATGGTTCAACGTGGTAGTAGATCGGGTAGTCTCTTTCCAGGCTGCAGGTGTTGGTAATCCTTTATTTCCAGTCCGGCAAGATGGTTGTGCAGGGACAATGGAGCATCGTTATAATACTTCCATTTGAAGGGCAAGTGTTCTGACTCCAAAACCAACCGCTTGTCCACAAACTGATACCCTTCATAATGGAGTATTCGCATATCGTCCATATGACTTTCCCATTTTTCAGGAATTGGAACAATGACGCGTCGTTTGTCCTCCCCTGTGGGTTGTGTCCACATCAAAGTCATATTGTCTTCATACTGGGTTGAGACGATGACTTCATCTGTAAGCGTTAGTTGGGAGTCATCTGTAAAGGAGTAAATAGCTAACCGACGTGGTGATAAAACGCCATTGTCCCGGCCACCGGACTTCAGTACGATAAGTTCGGCGCGTTGGTCACCATCCAAGTCCTTAATTTCAGTCTTTAAATACATCACCGGTAACGACACGACCGAAGTCAGGTCAAAGCCGGAACCGTTCCACTCAAACACCTGTATATCTATGGGCCCGGTCCCCCCTAAGTTGGTCATCCCCCGAGGAAAACCAAACAATATTAACTCGTCCCGTCCGTTACCGTTCAAGTCGCCCACGTTTCCCCAAACGCCCCAAAACTCAGTGAACTCAGTTCGTAGAAAACCCTCACCAACTTTGCGCACGATCACAAGACCCGGTTGGCCGCGCCGAGGGCGAACGGTATCAACTTCGGGGATAATAATTGTTTCTGTGATGCCGTCCCCGTCAATATCTCCCGACGTTACCCCATAACCAAATCGCAAACCGATGTGATAGACAGCCTTTTCTTGGTAGGTATGAGCATCAAGGAATACAAGACGGTGCTTGTCTGTTTCTCGATTATATATCTGGAGTTGCAATTCATCCTGCCCATCTCCACTAAAATCAGCAATGGGGATAATTCGGGGGCTTAATCTTTCACTGGGATCTACAGAATAAAGCGACTGTTGACCAAAGACAGCCGTCGGTAACAACAGCAGCAGAGTTGAGAGTTTCATACATAGCCTACTTTATCTTTGGAACTCCGCCGTGAGCAATTGTCTGTTTCCACGGTACATAGGTCGGGACAGCTGGATAGATATGTTCCCTCACATAGCGCGCGGCCCTGCCGGCGACCCGAACCGCCTTAGGCCACTGGGTGGCCTGTTCAGCCGATCATACAATGGCCGCATTAGGGCGATCTTCGACAGGCCTGACTAAAGCGATCCTGCAGTGGCCGCGGATATGGGCGATCAATAACAAAGCGGTGACTAAAGACAATTCCAAGGCTTGTGGATCCAAAATAAGCAGGGCAACTGTTGTTCCGCTGGCCATTCTACTTGGGAAGTGCCGAAGGCAACTCTTTCAGATTTAGCTGTCGTCTATCTTCAACTTGTATAACCTCCGATGAACCATCGCTGGCACGCAAGGTCATTGCTGGCGCGGGAGGATAGGTTAAGGGAGCTTTATTGTAATCGTCCCATTCAAACGACAGCAATTCCGTTTCAAGCATTAACTGGTTTTCTTCCAGTCGAAAACCCTGATAACGAAGAATCGGCCAATCGTTTCGATCCTCTGTGAACTCTACCGGGAGTGGAATGACAATGCGATGCTCACCGTTTTCCAATGGCTGAGTCCATAGGCGATTTAAATTGCAGTCTTGGACCACTGGAAACGTAACTTCGTCGATAAGCTCCAACTCTGAAGTTTCATTATACCGATAGACACCCAGCTGTGGGTCCAATTCAACAGTGTAGTCCTCGTCCCACTGACCGGATCTAAATGCCACGATTTCATCTCGACCGTCGGCGTTAAGGTCGATAACTTTTGTTCGAAGATAGGTTTCTCGCATACTCGTCTTGGTAATTAGTTCGAAGTCTCGCCCGTTCCATGACAGTACCTCAATATCTATTGGGCCAGTCCCGCCGGGGTTTGTATGACCTATTGGCAGGGAACAGAGGATAACTTCGTCTCGCCCGTCGCCGGTCACATCTCCGGTTTGTCCCCATATGCCAGAAAAGTCTGAAACTTCTGTCTGCCTAAGAATGTTGTCCTTCCACTGATAGACAACCAAGCCTGGATTGTCCACACTTGTTGAACTGTCGTATATTTCATTGACAATTACGAGTTCTGAAACTTTGTCGCCGTTCAAATCGGCTTTGAGCCAACCGCTCGGGTTGCGCAGGTTTATCGCGAACTTGCCCACTTCCTGCCGTGTTGTAACATCAAAAATAACAAGATATGGTGTATGGGTTTCGCGCTCCCACACTCTCATCAACACTTGCTGTTGGCCAGTTCCCCTGAAGTCCGCGAGAAAGGTCTCCTGAATACGCTCTCCTGGGCTAACAGAATAGAGAAAGGAGGCCTGAGAAAAGACAATTGTCGGCCACAAGGCAACAATTGCGATGAGCAGTTTCATTCCGACGTCCCATTTTCGAAACGGGGAATCGCACGACCCGACTCGCCCAACCGCATTTGCGCCAATACCTGGCGACACTGAATGATCTCGAAACTCCGGTTTGCCATGTGTTTCCGTCCTGATTGTCGGGGAGACACTCATAAGGTAGAGACGTTTCCGGAAAGTCCGAAACCTCAATCGTATCTCAGGTGGCCCAATTGGGCCGATCTTCAACTGGCCTGATTAAGCCGATCCTGAAATGGCTGCATGTGGGCGATGATTAACACGCTGGTTCGCAAGTACGGTTCTTCCGGCAGTTACTCATCCATCCGCCGTTTTCTGCAGGGGTTGGAACAGACCCATCCGCGGGTCACGACGGTTCTGGGTTTCTCTCCCGGCGACGTTGCGCGCGTGGATTTTGGCGCCGGTCCACGCATCCTGGATGTGCATACGGGCCAGGTCTGCTCGATCAGCTAGTAGAGAATAAGCTGTCGCTCATTACTATTGGAATCACGCGGCTGGCTAAGGATCAGATTTGTAGATACCTGTACGGGCTCCCAATTAGCCAAGTCGGTTTCCGGTAACTCTATTGGAGCTATCTTGGAGAAGCCGCTACCGAGAGGGAGAACCGTTGGGTTTATGCTTCCTGATTCGAACTGTAGTAGTTGGCCTTTACTAACCGACAGTTTTGGAATTGGTGTAAGGCTATTGTCCAAATTTCCCAGCGTGTGAGCCAGTGCCACGCGGCCGTCAAGATCATAGACCAATACCGACCGACCCAAATCGTTATCGCTATCGTCCTGGTGAATGAGGGCCTCATCTCTGCCGTCGTTGTCAATGTCGCCAAGGATCAATTGAAACCAGTGATCCCCTGAGTCGAGTGTGACCCCTGTTCCCTGAACGTGAAAAATACCGTTCTGCCATCGGCCAATTTTCATTTCCAGTTCAAGCCATCCCATTTCTTCAGAATCGGAATAGGAATCATATTGTTCTGTGAACACAACTTCGTTCTGTCGATCGCCGTCAATGTCGCCTATTGCAATGTGATGCGTTAAGGTTTCGCGAGGGACAATGTGCCTTTGATACTGATCTGACCCTTCGCTCAGATAAATCGCAAAGTAACGGGAAAGCCTATCCCCTAACTCAGCAAGGCCGATTCCAGCCACGACGAAATCTAACCGACCATCCCCATTTAAGTCATTGGCATCATAGCTGTTAGTGCTGGAAAAGGTCTCGTTATCTTCCCACACCTTTTTGAGTTGTCCGTTTACAATATCTATTGCAATGACGCCTCCCGTGTGAACAGGTGTAAGTTGATATTTCCAAAAACCGATCACCCGTTCTGTTCCGTTTGGCAATTGCTCTAACACTGCCTTGCGAATGCCCTTGAGTTCCGGACCCGTAAAGGTTCGCACTTGGGCAGATGTCAGTTGCAATGCACCCAGGATGAGGCCGGTTACAAGAACTTAAAACCTCACAATAGCACTCCACTGTTTTTTTCAATTTTCGCAGGGTCAAGGTACGTATTGGATGAATATGCAGCGCTCGGCGACATGTCAAAGCCCCGGGACTATGCGCCCGGGGCAGATTTATCGTACGGAGAGAACTGCTAGCGCGTTGGTCCCATCTGCCGAATAAGCCTGATGCGGCGATTCGCGAAATTCAATACCTCCGCTCGGCCATCCCTGTCAATGTCGATCCGCTGAAAATCCGGTCGGAGGACTAAGGGTAATGAGCCATGGTGCGTGTGATCTCGATATTCATCAAACAAGATTAGCTCCGGTTCGTGAAGTATCCCTTGTGGCGTTAATTGGAACCCGAAAAACTGTATGCGTGCCTGACCATTCATACCTTCCCAATATTGTTCCGGGATAGGGATAATAATCCGTTGCCTGTTACCTGGGAGCGGTTCACTCCACAATCGAGTCATATTATCGTTATAGACCCTTGAAGATTCCCACTCATCCAGGAGTGTTAGATCTCGACTGTGTGTGTAACCAAAAACGGATAGACCCGGACGCTTGTAACCGGAACGCAATATCGTGATCTCAGCCCTGCCGTTCCCATTTAAGTCACCCACATGCATTTGGAGATATGTTTGCGGTAAAGCAGTTCGGGCCTTCAGATCGAAAGTTACGCCATTCCAGGAAATAGCCTGAATCTCTACCGGTCCTGTCCCACCGGAATTCGTAAAGCCCTGGGGCAGATGGTTAAAGACAATCTCATCCCGACCGTCACCGTCGATATCACCCACGCGGCCACCGTCACCCAAAAACGAGTCATACTCAGTGCGAGTTAGCCTGCCTCGCTCCCAGCGATAGATGATGAATCCAGGTCTGTTGCCCCATATAACAGAATTGATTGCTACCAGCTCCTCAGCGCCATCGCCATCTAAATCCGTAGTATAGATAGATGATTCGCGATAGATAATTGGAATACGTCCCATTTCACGTCCTGACTTCAGGTCATATGCTACCAGCCATCGAGGCCCGTCGTCTGATTTCCGGACGCGGGCACATAGTTCCTGTTCGCCGTCTCCGTCAATATCGGCCAGTACAGGCGCACCGAGTCTTTCATTGTGGGAAATAGGCAAATTCACAGTAAAAGAACCTTGTCCAAGAGCACTTGAACTCAACACCCAAAGGAAAGCAATCAGTCCTTTCATCACTGCCACCTCTTGACTCGAACGATTGCGAGTTTCACATCCAATCACCAGACCAATACCGGTATTGTCTCTGACTGAAACCCTGCGTGCCGATGGAGAGCGGATCGACTTTCCGTCAGGTGTCAGGATTCCAGATCGAGGGTGAAGCCACAATCTCGGTTTGGTGTTCCTCTGACCGTAAATCTCCTCTGAAGATTTCCATACCTCGTTTTTCTATTACCAGGAAATATAACAATTATTGGATGATCTAATTTTGAAATTTCGGCTGATTTCGTTGATTTTTTAATGAAAAATGCCATTTTTGCGACCAATTCCGCTTGTCAGTCGATAACCCGACCAATCGCAGGTGTGGATTTCCACAACTCCAATTAACATAAATTGAGGTACCGTCGGCAGAAGAGCAGTTGCTCGAACTCCTCCATCGCCGCGGATACGCTAAAAAAAAACGGGAGCCATCATCGCGGATGATGGCTCCCGTTCGGTTGTGACCTTTGACATCATTGTGCGAGCGCGTCACCGTGCTCGTGGTGCCGGTTCTGTTGAACTGTTATCGTGCACGAATCTGATCAATCGCGTACCGCGCCATGCGTCGATTTGGAAATCTTCCACCTAACCCGGTTAATGTATCTTTATTTGCAATTTGACTCAAAACAGGTATGGCCGTCGAATCGCCAAACGTCGCCAGGGCAAAGCAATATGTGCCCTTATACTCATATCGTTCTATATTTTCCAAAAGCATCCGTCTTATCAACTTGATCTGTGATTCACCAAACAGAGACGGTTTACTCCTGTACATTCTGACCAGCGTGTGACCCGCTGTGCCGCGTGTCCGTAACTGATCGTGTTGCAGGTAAGTTATCACGCTGTCAACTGCAGAATCCATTTTGGCCAAGCCAATGTGCGCAGACCCAATGTTGTTTCGAATCGCTGTCAATAGAATCGACCTGGATCTGGGGTCTCCAATCCTCCCCAGGAATCCTGCCAGTCCAAGGGCATATTCTACTTCACATTCACCAGACCGTCCTTCTTTGTCCATGATGGACGAAAGGTGAGCGTGTATGGCTGGAACAGCCACACGAACGGATTCAATGCCCTTTTCCTGCAAAACGATAGCAAGTCGAGCCATCACGCGACTTGAAGCCTGACAATCACCATGTGCTATGGAATCGAGTTCAGCTTGCGTGACCGGGGTTATCGGTATATGTCCAATTACCGGGTCCGAAAAATGATGATCACCGAAGACTAGCGTTGGGACAAATAACGGACACAACATCACGATAAGTAAACGCATTTCGCCCCTCCTCTTTGCTACCGATCAGCCAAACTCAAATCTGGAGTCGCACCGGTTTCGCGGACGGTTTTACTCCGCGCACTTCCCGTCCGGCTTGTTTACCTTGAGCCACTCCTCGACAAACTGATCTGTCAGATCGTGCACGGAAGCCATAATGCGCCGGCTGCTCGTCCCGTGGATACCCGACGTCTCGGCCCGCCAGGTCTGGGAATAGTTCAATTGCCCGGACAAGGGTTCATGGACCCACTTTTTCAGCTCAAGCAGTACGAAGTACGACTGTCCAATCACATTGACGTGCATGTACAGGTGCGGCAGGAAAACGACCGACCCCTCGGAGAACTCAAAGAAACTGGACTGATGCAACCCGGCGGAACGCAATCTGGATTCCACCGCGGCGACTATCTCTTTTCTTTTTAAGCCGGTTTCCTCCGCATTCTGAGACCGGTACTCAACCACGGGTGAAACACCCAGGCATTTTGTATAGAGTTTGAATTCTTCGATCGAACCCCTGGTTTTCGGCGGACTATCCGACGCCGCACATACACCCGCAGCAATCGCGACCAGCGCAGCAACAAATACGACTCGCGGTTTCATATTCAATTTCCTCTGGAATAAAACGAAGCAAGTTCTTCCTCAGGAACCGTTTAGAATTCACGTAGGCAAAACCAAGAAGAAGTGCGTAAGTGTCGCAAAATGCGTCTGCGGTGCAGGCGGACGTGCTGCCTCCCAGCTATCGACACGTGCAAATCGCACCGGGATGATCCGATGCTGCAGTAGATCCTTCGTCGGCCTGGGGGGCACCCTTCGACCCTTCGACAAGCTCAGGGACCGCAGGCTCAGGGTGGCAGCTCAGGGAGCGGCTCTGGATCCAAGGCCAAAGATGTGAAATAATGTAAACTACTGGTTGCTCATTCGTTCCAAAGACGCCAAACAGAGTCTTTCACCGGGTCTTAATCAGCCGTTAATCCTGTTTAATCATAGTCAATCCTGCTTAATCCTGGTCCGGTTTTGTTTCCCCTCGCGCCGGTCTTCGATCTCTCGATCAACATTTCCAGATAAATCATTCGCCCTGAGTTCGATACGTCCTGATTTCTCGCCGATTACGATGCCTGTTCGCTGCTTGCCCTTCGATGAATTGCCGATGCGGTTGTCGACGAAGGTCAGGTCGCGGGTCTCGCCCAGGATACGGATTCCGCAGCCGTCAGACCCCTCTCCGTTGTCCAGTATTTCATTCCTCTCGAAGGTGTTCCGATGCCCCGCCATGGGTTCGGATTCATCGCGGAAAAGCACGCCCTCACTTCCGTTTCCGTTGACCTCATTGTTCAGAAACGTGTTGTCGGTATCCTTGTGGCCGATGGAGATTCCAGACTCGCCGTTGTCATTGAGACGGTTGTTCTCGAAGATCCCGTTTCTGACCCGCCAGCAGAGAAAGAGGCCGATGCGCCCGTTTCCGGTCGACCGGCAGTTGCGGATGGCGGGCGAGCCGCTTCCGCTGCCCGGGTGCAGGCCCAGGTGGGTATTCCCGCGGCAGACGCAGCCTTCCACCGACACATCGTTGCTTTGCTGGAAGCTGATCCCGTCGCCATGGTAGTCTTCGACCGTACAGCCGGTGATGCTGGTCCCATGGCTGCGGTACAGGAAAATGCCCGCGCCCCTGCAGCCGTTGAGGTACGGGTTGTTTTTCTTATTGCCCTGGATCGTCAGACGTTCTATTCCTGCGCCCGCGACGCCATATCCGCTGATGACCGGAAACGTGGTTGCCGCGCGGGCGTTTCGGGAAACGAGATAGTCACCCAGCATGGGCTTGCTGGCGCCGAACGTGTTGCCGCCCGCCCAGATCAGCGTGCAGACGACGGTGTGAAATCCGCCCGAGTTGTCGTCGGTCACGCTGACTCCGACACCGGGTGCGAAGCCCGCAGGGTCGGCAACCGTGATCTGTTCCTCGCCGTAGTCCCCGTCGAGCGTGAGCGGGCTCTCGACGGCATCCGCCTTGAGGAGAACGGATTCCGGACCCTGTCCGCGGATGGTGACCCGGTTTCTAAGGTGCAGCGAGTCCCGCATCGTATAGGTCCCGGGGCCGATCTCCACGGTCCCGCCGCCCAGACCCGCGATATAATCCACGGCCGCCTGGAGCGCACGGTTGTCGTTCCCGGTTATATCGGCATCGGACAAACCCACGGTAACGGTGGGGGTTCGACGATTGGTTGCCATTATGGCTCCTCTGTTGTTTTACGTCGGCGGGAAAGTCTACCTTATCCGTATATCATACTTCCCGGGCACGGTCACGGGCAGGTCTCCGCTGTCGATCATCCGGTGCAGCGGCGAGGGTCCGGATTCGAGGGGGAAGGTGACCGTGTCGCGGATCCGGGCGGATTCGTAGATGCCCATGAGGATTTCGATGGTCCCGCGGTTTGTCCGGATGGCGTTGCGGTGCTCGTTCACGCGGCCTTCCAGCCAGTCCACCAGTTCCGCGGCCTGCAGGACCCCGACGTCCGTCTCCTGCGCGGCGTCGACGTCCTGCCCCCCGGCGGGGTTGAGCAGTCGCGCGCCTTTGGATGTGACGACCAGGGTGCCCTCCGTTCCCTGCAGCGTCATCGCGCCGTCCGGCGGCGCCGGTTCGGGCATATCGCTTTCGATCTGGATGCGCGCGCCGTTTTCCAGCGCGACGATGCCCGCGCAAAGATCTTCGATAGGGTCGTGACGTTCGTGCCGGTCGGTGTGCCGCACCACCTGGCCGATCGCCCACGCGGGATCGGGATCGTCCATTAGGTACCGCGCAATGTCGACAAAGTGGGTGCCGTTGTTGAGCAGGCCGCCGGTCGTGTGGACGTAAAAGAGTACGGGCTGCCCGATCGCGCCGCTCAGCACGAGTTCCCGTCCATTTTCGCAGGCGGCACGGAACCGGTGATGGTGGCCCACGGCGATGCGCGTACCGCTTCTGTTTGCGGCATCGATGATGCGGTCCACTTCCTCCAGGCTGCCGGCCAGCGGTTTTTCGCACAGGATGGCGGCAATTCCGGCCTCTGCCGCGGCAACCGCGATGTCCGCGTGCGTATTCATCCACGTGCAGATGCTGAGGATCTCGATATGTTCCTCGCTGAACATGTCCATAAGGCTGGTATAGCGGTTCCGGATGCCGAATTCATCCGCGCGGCTGTTCACGGCCTGCTCGCTGATGTCCGCAATGCAGGTCAGGTCCACGTCGGGATGGGCCTGCCACGCACTGATGTGTCTTCGGGAGATGCTTCCTGCGCCTGCCACACCGGCACGAAAAGATGCCATAGCGTTCCTTTCCGGTTGATCGCTACCGTGTCCAAATCTCTGGCGGCCAATTCGCTTGACTGGCCGCCTCAGGTCCTGTTATCATACGAAAAAGACGGAAGTCTGAACAGCAAAACACGGCTGACAGGGAAAGGAGTCCATTTCATGTTGACGCTGGAAGGCTGCAGCGACCGGCAGGAAAGGCTGCGTGCCAGACTGAATGCGGAAGGTGTTGACGCGGTCGTCCTGACGGACCATCTCGAGATATACTATCTGACCGGCGTGCTGTTGTGCGGATACCCCGCGTTCCAGTTCCCGGCTTTCCTGTTCTTCGAGACGGATGGCGGTTCCTGGCTGGCGGCACATACGGAGGATGGCGAAGCGCTGGTGGACGACCGGATCACCTACGAATGGCACGTCATGAGCACGATGAATCCCGATCCGGTCCGCCAGCTCAATGAGGCGGTGTCTTCAAGGTTGAGCGGCGGGATACCGGTCTCCCGCGTCGGGTGGCAGGAGGAGGGGCTCGACCGGTTGCTGGCGGAAACGGTGGACGCACGGCTGGCGCCGGATGCCTGGGTGCCGGTCGATGACTTGCTGGCGGGCCTCCACAAGCGTAAGGACGCCGACGAACTGGCGCTGCTGCGAAAGAGCGTCGAGGTCGACCTGGCAGCCTATACGCGCGCCCGGGAAGTGATCGAACCCGGGGTGAACGAGCTCGACGTGCTGGCGGAGGCGCAGCAGGCGGCAATGAAGGCGGCGGGGGAGGTCGTCTATCACGGCGGCGACTATCAGGCCGGTGTCATCGGAGGGACCGCGAGGGACCGAACGATTGAGGCGGGCGAACTCTACATCATAGACGCCCAGTCCACGTATCGCGGGTACTGGTCCGATCTGGCGCGAACCTTCGCGGTGGGAGGGGCGCCCACCGACCTGCAGATGTCTGTCTACGAGCACCTTGCCGGCATTCTGCGCGACGTTCCGGACCTGGTGAGGCCCGGAGAGCGCGCATCCGCGCTGTGGAAGACGATCGACGCGCGCATTCGCGAGCACGCGCATCTGTCCGAAGCCGGCCTGATCCACCACGGCGGCCACGGCGTGGGGCTGCGGGCGCACGAGGCGCCGGACATCAACCGCGACCGCGACGCGGTATTTGAAGTTGGCGATGTGTTCTCCTGCGAGCCTGGGGCATACAGTGACGAACTGCGCGCGGGAATCCGTCTGGAAAACACGTTCGTGATCACCCCCACCGGCGTGGAAACCCTATCTGAATATCCGCTGGAAATCATGCCTTTCAAGGGGTGAAAATCCCGGTGAACGGATGCGTCGGACGACGAATCCGGGATGGGGGTCGAAACTCGGTCGCGTACAATTTCGGTTGACTTCCATTCGCCGACCGGCCTAATTTTAGTGTCCTGTCCCAAAAATTCCTCACCATTCGGCCGGCGATTCATCCCGTCTCGCTACGTTCCCCTCGCTCGCCGACCATTCGCAGGTCGCCTGTGCTCAGGCGCTGGTTCCTGAGCCTGTCGAAGGATGCGAGACGGGCGACTCAGCGGCCGAATTTAGGCAACTTATTTCCGGGACAGAACACTGGCGGAAGCGTGTTTCGCCGCTGCACTGCTCGATTCCAGCTCGTTTTGTATGCGAAAAATGCGGCGTCCGAGGGACTATCGTGGCCATTATCGTAGATAGCGGAAGGCGCATTCCCTTCCTGAGAGGAATGCTGACGCACTACCTGCTGGAGCAGGGGTTCTCCTTCCGGGAGGCATATCAGGTCGCGGACCGGGTCAGAAGTTCCATTCAGAAGCAGAAAAAGGTGCCCGCGGGCAAGATGATCGACCTGGTACATACCCACGCGCGCGAACTCTTCGCCGACCGTCCGGTGGGAGACGGCGTTTTCTGGGCGCCGCGGTCCAGGCAGATACTGGTCGAAGACGACCTGGGTACCCGGCCTTTTTCAAAGGACCATCTCTCCGACTCGCTGGCCATAACCGGCGTTGACGAAAGCCAGGCCTATCGGATCGCCGAGCGGATCGAGGGCGATTTCATCCAGAACGACAGTACGGTGGTTTCCCGCGACGACATCCTGAAAGCCACGCTGAAAATGCTCCGCAGCGATTCAGGCGACGCGTTCGCGGAGCGGTACGGCATCTGGAACCGGTTTCGCAATGGCGGGCGGACGATGCCCCTGATCGTGCTGATCGGCGGCGGGACGGGCGTCGGCAAGACAACGGTAGGCGTGGCGCTCGCCAATCTGCTGCGGGTTTCGCGCGTCGCGTCGACCGACGAAATCCGGCAGGTGATGCGACTGATGATCTCGTCCGACCTCATGCCCGAATTACAGGTCTCGTCATACACGGCGTGGGAGGCGATCCCCGTACCTGCCGACGAAGCCCCGGATCCCGTCATTTACGGGTTCCGAGAACAGGCGGCCCGCGTCTCCGTGGGCGTCCGCGCCACCATCGCACGGGCGATCGACGAAAACGTGAGTCTGATCGTCGACGGCGTTCATCTGATGCCCGATCTGCTCGAACTGGAAGCGTTTTCCGGAAAAGCGCTGTTTATCCATTTGAATCTATATCTTACTGATTTGCAGCAATTTACGGACAGATTTGAAAGTCGGGGCAAGAAGGCTTTCGGACGCACGCGGCACCGGTACGTCAAATCACTGGACCAGATCATGAAGATCCAGCAGCACATTCTGGATGTTGGCGACGGCGCCGGCGTGCCGTCATTCGAGAATGCGGATCTGGACGAGACCGTGCAGTCGATTTCGCTTCTGATCATGGATACGCTGCGGAAGGGTTCGAAAGGCGGGTAGGCCCCCGGGAATCGCGACCCGGGCCGAAGACGGGGTAGCGGTGCGCTTTCGAGAGGAGATAACATCGATGATCGACACACACGTTCATCTGGGACAACTTCTGTTCGACAACCCAGGGCTGACACCCGCCAAACTCCTTCGCTGGATGGACCGGCAGGGAATCGAAAAAGCGGTGGTGATGGCAGTTGAAGTTCCGGAGGAGCTGGACTTCTTCGTGACGACGAAGGAACTGCTGAAAATGACGCGCCCCCATCGCGACAGGCTGAAACCCCTTTGCGCCGTAGACCCGCGTCACCGGTATCCCGGCCGTTTCCAGCCCTACCCGATCATCGCGAGTTACATGGACCAGGGTTGCGTCGGATACGGAGAAAACCTGTGCGGTCTGCCCGTGGACGATCCGATGCAGGAACGCGTCTACGAGGCGTGCGACCGGTTGAACATCGCCATCGTGATGCACTTCGATTCCTGGATTAATAGGGACAAGCCGGGCCTCACCGGGTTTGAACGCATGCTGAAGACCTACAGAAATGTGAACTTCATAGGACATTCTCCCCACTTCTGGCGCGAAATCTCCGGAGACGTGGATGCGGGGGTGGGTTACCCCGGGGGAAGGGTGGCCCCGGGCGGCAGGGTAGAAGCGCTCTTCCGGAAGTACCGGAATCTGTACGCGGACCTTTCAGCGGGGTCCGGGTACGGGGCCATTACGAGGGATCCCGAATTCGGACTGTCGTTCCTGAAACGCTGGAAACACCGGTTGTTGTTCGCCACCGACTACCTAAGAGTGGGGCAGGAAACGCCCATCGTGGACTACATCAGAAACGCGCCGCTGTCGAAAGACGCCTTCGAACGCATCACGCGGAAGAACGCCGAAAAGGTATTTCGGATCTGAGGGGCTGTCGAGAGCGTGCTCGGGCAGCCCACCGGTGCGCACGGGAGAACAGACAATGATCGATACGCACCTGCATCTTGGACAACTCGTACTGGAAGACCCTGGGCTCACCCCCGGCAGGCTGTTGCGCTGGATGGACCGCCATGGGATCGAGAAGGGGATTGTGATGGCGGTGGAGGTGCCCGAAGAGCTCGACTTCTACATGACGACAAAAGAGTTGCTGAGGCTCACAAGGCCGCACCGGGACCGGCTGCTGCCGCTGTGCGCCGTCGACCCGAGGCATCGATACCCCGGAAGTTTCGAGCCGTACCCGATTCTCGAGCATTATATGGACAGGGGATGCGTGGGATACGGCGAGAACCTTTGCGGACTTCCGGTGGACGACCCGATGCAGCAGCGCGTGTACGAGGCGTGCGACCGGCTGGGATTGGCAATCGTCATGCATATCGACCACTGGATCAACCGTGACGACACCGGACTGCCGGGATTCGAACGGATGGTAAAGACCTACCGGAACGTAAAATGGGTGGGCCACGCGCAATACTTCTGGCGGGAAATCTCAGGTGAGGTGGGGCAGGGCGAGCGCTATCCGGAGGGCCCGGTGGCGCCCGGCGGGCGTCTGGACCCGTTGTTTCGGAAATACCCGAATCTGTATGCCGACCTCTCGGCGCAGTCGGGCTATAACGCCATTACGCGAGACCCGGCATTCGGGCTGAGTTTCCTGAAGCGCTGGAAGCATCGGCTGATGTTCGCCACGGATACCATCCACACCCGGCCGTCGCCGGCGTGTTCCATCGTCGGTATCCCGCCGATGCTGGACTTCATCCGGAAAGCCGATCTTTCAAAGGACGCCTTTCAACGCATCACGACCATAAACGCGGAATCGGTGTTCCGGATATCGTAGGAAGACCTGATGGAAGAAGGTGGAGATGGACCTTCCCCGGATGTTTCCGTTGCGGCAGACGTTTGACGCGGAGAGTCTGGACGACCCCGTTGCCGTGACGCGCGCGTGTGTTCTGAACTCGTCGCTGGGCGAACGCATTTCCCGCGGCGACCGGGTTGCGATTACGGCCGGCAGCAGGGGTATTCACCGGATTGCACAGATGACCAGGGCGATTGCGGACTGCGTCCGGGAACTGGGGGGCGATCCATTCATCCTGGCGTCGATGGGCAGTCACGGCGGGGCGACTGCCGACGGACAGATAGCGATTCTCGCTTCGTACGGCATTGAGGAATCCACGATGGGAGCGCCCGTCGATGCCACGATGGACGTGGTGGAGGTCGGGAAGACGGAAGACGGCGTTCCGGTCGTTCTGAACCGGTTGGCAAGAGAGGCCGACGCGGTGGTGCTGGTGAACCGGATCAAGCCGCATACGTCCTTTCGCGGGCCGTACGAAAGCGGATTGATGAAGATGATGACGATCGGATTGGGGTCCCACAGGGGGGCCACGCTGGCGCATTCGATGGGTGCGGACGGATTGCCGCTGATGATCTCTGACTGGGGGCGGATCATACTTCGGGAGGCCCCCATCGCGCTCGGCGTCGCGATCCTGGAAAACGCCTGCGAGCAGACGGCAAAAGTGGCTGCCGTGGAGCCGGACGAGCTTGCTGCGGTCGAACCGGCACTGCTGGATGAGGCACGGGAACTGATGCCCCGGATACCCGTCGAACGGATCGACCTCCTGATCGTGGACCGGATCGGCAAGAATATCAGCGGAACGGGAATGGACCCCAATATCATCGGACGGATATGGCTGTCGGGTGTCGAGGAGCCGGATTTGCCGCGAATCGAACGCATCGTCGTACTGAACCTGACACCCGAGACGCACGGCAACGCCAATGGGATCGGCCTTGCTGACGTGACCACGCGCCGGCTTGTGGACCGTATCGACTTCAAGGCGACGTACGCCAACGCGATGACCAGCACGTTCCTGAATCGCGCGTACATACCCATCGTGGGCGAAAACGACCGGGAGGCGATCGAAATTGCGCTTGGCACGTGCGGGAACGGCGGCGTGAGAGTGATGCGGATACGATCGACGCTGGAACTGGAACACCTCTGGGCATCCGAGGCGCTGCTTCCGGAGCTCTCCGCGTTGCCGGAGGTGGAAGTGTCAGGCGAACCGGCAGGAATGGACTTCGACGGGGAGGGCAATCTGACGATGTCCGAACCGCGGTCCGGGTGACGACCGGCCGGGGACGGACGTGATTATGCGAATAGTTCAACCCTTACCGAGGTGGGGGAGTCAGCAAGGGGGTGCTAAAACACCCCCTTTTTCTTCAACAGGCGTCGGACCCTGGCGCGGTCTTTTGCCGCAAGGATACGGCTGGTGGGGGTCGCGGCCGGTTGGGATTGCGCCTCGCCACGCATAGGGCCTCCCGCAAGGCCCATCATCTCCAGACCGGCCTTGAGCATGGGCGTTCCGAGTTCGCCCCTCAGGGTTGTCAGGGGCTCGAACCAGTCCCGGAGTTCCATCGCCGATTTCCAGTGCCGCCGCATACCGGCATTGTGCATCTCGATGGACATCGGCAGGGTAAGGTTGGCCATTCCCGTTGTGAATCCGCTGGCGCCCGCGAGATAGTAGTAGGGCGCCATATTCTCGCCGCCGCCCGTGATGATGGGCACGCGGTGGCCGATGGCCCTGCAGCCCGTCCGCACCCAGTCGACGGCATTGCTCTCCTCCTTGATAGCGACGACCCCGGCGAGCCTGGAAAACCGCCTGACAAGATCAATTGAGATTAGTTGCCGCGGTGCCCGGAACGGGATGATGCCGATATTCACGGCTTTCGCGATTGACAGATGGTGTCGCCAGATCGCCGCTTCGCCTCGGGCAACGACGGGGTCGTGCGGCATGACAAGCAGGGCGTCGCAGCCGGCGTCTTGCGCACTTTCCGCCATCTTCACGGCTTTTCCCGTGCTCCATCCGATGCCGCAAACGATCCTGCACGACCCCCGGACGCCCGCAACCGCTGCCGCGGCCAGATCTTTGACTTCGGATGGCGACAGGGCGTAGAATTCCCCCGATCCGCCGCAGATCACGAGGGTCTTCCGGCCCTTGATCCCTGCAAAATAACGCGCGTTTTTCTCCAGGCCCCCCGTATCGATCCGATATGCGCCCTTTCGGTTCAGGGCGGTCTTCATCGGCGTCATCACGAAGACGTAGACCCCTCGTGCGTTCGTCGACCTTCGCAATGTCCCGCTATCGCTCATGACTGACGTTCTCCGCGCCGGCGCCGGTCGATGCACACCTCGTGCGCCGTTACGCCGTATGCGGATCGAATGCGGCCGAGACGTTCTGCATGCCGGCCGCGACGAGGCCGCCGTCCGATCCGAGTGCTATAAAGGTGAACCCGTCCCGCACCGCGGCGTCGAGATGATCCGGGTCCAGAAGCAGTATACCGGCGGCCTTGCCCGCCCGTCTGGCGGCGTGTGAGACCCTTGTTCTGGCATCCAGAAACCGGGGATGGTCGAACTGCTGCGGAATCCCCAGGTTGACGCTGAGGTCGAGGGGGCCGATAAACAGGACGTCCACGCCGTTTACCGCGGCGATGTCGTCAATGGCGTTCACGGCTTCCGGGGTTTCAATCTGCACGACCGTCGTCAGCAACTCGTGGGACTTACTGAAATATTCGTCGAAGTCCCGTCCGAACTCGCTGCCCCGGTTCAATTTTGCAACGCCCCGGATACCTCGCGGGGGATAGCGGCTCGAAGCCACGGCCTGCTCCGCCTCTGCCACCGTACTCACATAAGGTACCATGACTCCCGAAGCGCCCATATCCAGGACACGTTTGAATCTGGGGGGTTCGTTGGCCGCGATACGCACGATGGGCACGGCGGGCGTTCCCGAGACCACCTGAAGCTGGACTCGAAGCGTTTCCAGGTCCGACGCGCCGTGTTCGATGTCGATCAGGACCCAGTCCAGACCGCTCTTCCCGGCGATCTCGGCCGTGACGGCGGACCCCAGGTTCAGGAACGTCCCTGCAACGACTTCGCGCTCAAGCGCGCGTCGGCGTATGCTCTTTACCATAGCGGAGCCTTTCTGCACGGAGCTGAGGATCGTGGGGGCGCGGCGGGACCCGGTCGGCCGTCGCGCCGGTTCTCCCGTGACCGATCCTGGATGGGTGGAACAGCGGGTGGCGCACAGGTGGGATTATGTATCGTCGCAGTCGGGGCGGTCCGGGTCCTCGATGACGACACCGTCGCGGAGGTATTCCAGCGCCTTGGTATAGCTTCTGTTCTTCAGGAAGTGATCCAGTTGCCGTGACGTGAAGGGGGCCAGTTTACGGTGGAGCGTAGCCAGATGGTGCAGGTGGTCCGCGATCGGTTCCCTTTTTTCAATGGCTTCCATCATCGCTTCCAATGCGTTCCTCAGCGATGCAGCTTGTGCTGACGTCACGAAAACCTCCTTCAGGATCCTGCCTGCGGCTGGTTCGGTCCGGTGTTCGTCCCGGAATTGGATTGTCCTGTTTCGACCGACGTGTAGCCCGGCCGGAAACGGCCTATTTGAAATAGGCCTCCGGCCGTCCTTCCACCTCCTCGACAAGCGTGTCCACATAGGCCCGGATGGGGAAGAGCCGGCATCCGGCATCGCCCACCGGCCCCCGGTTGAGCTCGCCGTTTTGTTCCCAGAATGCCCCCATCGCCGGTCGGTTGATCCTTCCATAGGCGGCATCCGGTTCGTTCTCGAGGCGCCGGTGCCAGCAGATGACTTCAACAAGATGCATGTAGGTGGAGGTTTCGTACGTCACGCCCAGCATGAGCACCTTGCCGCCGGCCCCATACGCGCGGACCATAGGTGAATTGTCGCCGTAAGTCTTGCCCCACGGGTCACGGTCCCACGGAGAAGAACGCCCGCTTCTTTCGCGGTGGCCCTCAACGAACGCCCGGGCGTTTGTGCCGCGGGCGGCGACGGAATGGGAGTAGTGGTCGGAGCGATACGTACCGGGCAGCGTGCGGAAGAACTCGGTGAGCCAACCCACCGTCGAGGGTGTGGTATCCGGGTCCCAGGTCTCGGCGCGCAACCGGTTGTCCTCCAGGAGATTGAATGAGGGCATCAGGATGAGGCCGCCCGGATTCGTCGCGTTCTCAAGGGCTCTAACGACGGTAAGCGCGCCACCGTCGACCCGTCCGAGGCTCTTGAAGGACGAATGAATGAAGAGCGTATCCCCCGGTTCGACGCCAAGCGCTCTCAGGTCTCGGCCGATCGTATCGAGCGTATGTGTCCGGGGAACGGTGTTATCTCCTTCCGACGATAGTTCGCTGACTGTTCCCATACTTTACGCAAAATTCCCCCCGGGATGCAGCGTTCAGGGAGAATTTCGGGGATAAAAAAGGTTCAGGCACGGGTTCCCGTAGGGAATACGGCGGTCTGGACAAACCGGTCGTGCAGCGCCTGTCTGGCGGCGCCCAGTGCGAGAAAGCATCCGAAGAAGACGATCAAGCCCCCTGCCAACCCGACAACCGTCAGCAGTTGGCTCCCGGTGAGCGAGACAAGCAGCGTCGCAAAGACCTTTATCTGTTTTACAATCATGCGGAGAATCAGCGTACCGGTGCTTGCCGGCGCGCCGCTGGCGTCCCTGATGTGAATCCTGACGATCATCTTTCCGGGCGATGCGCCGGTGAGACCCTCGATCAGGCAGTAGAGGATCTGGACGGCGGATACGACGACGCCCACGCTCGCCATAAGCGCCGTCAGTTCAGAGAGGTCGTTCAGGCTCGACGGAATCGAGGAGCCGTCGTCTCCAGTGACAAGGCCCGTAACGGAGGTCAGGATCCAGATGGCGATGACGTCGATTGCGAACGCGACGAACCGTCTGTTGAACCCGATTCTGCCAGCGGCGTCAAGCGGTCGCATCTCGGATGGCGGTTCGTCGGCCATTGCTGTTTCCTTTACTCACTTCCTGCGGATTTTGCCTGGCGGTCGTCGCTGAAGCTACGCTCAGGCGTGCCCGTTGTCAACCAAAAAGCAGAGGAACCACCGTCGGACGGCCCTACACGAATTCGCCGGGAATGTGTTGTGGTCATCCGCGATATTGCCGGTGTCAGGACCGCGCCGGCATCGGGGTTTCACCTCGCAGAAGACGTCTGACGTACGGGGGAAGTACAAAGGCGGCTTTGTGAATTTCGTCGTTGTAATATTGCAGGTTCTGGGCATCCGCAAATCGGCGGGCTTTCGCCGGAACGATGTCGTTCTGGGGGTCCGCACACTCGGCTGCGGCATAAGAAAAGCTGAGCAGACCGGTCGCATACGTGGGGATGCAGGCCAGGTAGCAGTGTACGTTTCCCGTGCCGAAGACCGTTTCCTGGCGTCTGTATATTTCAGAGAAAGTCCGGCTGTCGAGCGCGGGCGGTTCCGTTTGCGCGGCCATTACGCCTCCGGGACCGAGGCTCTCCCGGACCCGCCCGTAGAAGGGTTCTGAAAACAGATGCCGGGGCCCGCCGGCGGGATTGGCGACATCGACGATCGCGAGATCGAAGGACCCGGCGGGGCAGGTTTGCAGAAAGTCGAAACCGTCCGCAATGTGAAGCGAGAGTCTGGGGTCATCGAAGGCCGGCGCGAGGGCCGGGAAGTGTTTTCTGCATGCGCTGACAACCGCGTCGTCGAGTTCAACGACGACGACCTCCTCGATCCGCTGGTAACGCAAGAGTTCTCGAAGGGCGCCGCCGTCGCCTCCCCCGACAACCAGGGCTCGCTTCGCGTCGGGGCGGGTCTGCATGGGTACGTGGACGATCATCTCGTGGTAGATGTACTCGTCGCGTTCCGTGCATACGATCGCCCCGTCGATCACCAGCGTCTTGCCGTACCCGTAGCTGTCGAGAACTTCGATTTTCTGATGTGGCGACTCGTGCTGGAAGAGCGCGCCGGCGTGCCTGAGCGAGAGGGCAATCTGTTCCTCCCGCCTGGTAAACCAGAGATTGCGGATGTGCGCTGGAGGATTTTCCGCGGCTGCCTGCGTCGACGCGGCATCGGCCTGAGCGGGACCATCGAACTGACCGCGGTCGATTTCGCGGGTCGTGCCGTGAGCGGCTTTCAGGTCCGACTTCAGCGCTTCATACGCAGGCCACGGGTCGATCGTATCTCCGCAGGTAAACAGATCGACCGCGGCGAAACCGTACTCCGGCCAGGTATGGATGGAGAGGTGGCTCTCGTGGATGACAACGACGCCGGAGACGCCGTAAGGCGAAAAACGATGGAAGGACGTGTTGATAACGGTGGCGTTCGCCGCTCGAGCCGCGCGAACCATGCACGCTTCGATGCGGATGACGTCGTTCAGTACGGATGCGGGAGCCCCGTAAAGCTCAACCAGAATGTGTCTGCCGAGAGACACGGTCTACGGCTTCCGTAGCCGGTAGCGGCATTGACACGCCGGGCGGGGTTCCCGGTGCGCCGATGGGCGTGGAAGGAGGGGTCGGGCCGGCATCAGACGTTCTCCACCGCGGACGCCAGGTTGGCCGCCCGGCCCTTGTCGATCAGCTCATCGCCCTCACTCGCGTATTGACGCTGACTTTCTTCGGGAATCGTACGCCAGATGAGGAACTGTTTCCGGATCTGGTTCATGAAGCGCTGGTTGCATCGTTTCCACGAGGCGAGATCGCCCGAAAGCCGGTCAATGGTGATTTCAAGCGCGTGGATGTCGAACGCGCCGGTGGGCGTGGACGTGAGGCTGATGTTCTGGCTTACCCCGAGATCGAAGGGCGCCAGCCAGATTGTCGTATCTATACGATAGCCACGGCCACGGTCGGTGTCATACGTGGACAGGTTGGCCCCGTGGGTAAAGAAGGTGCCCATCGAGCTTTCCGTATGGAAGTCGAAGTACCGGGTGAGAAACGTAAACAGCCCCAGAACCTCGCCGCCGGATATGGTGAACGGAAACTCGAAGTGCCAGCGGTCCCCGTCCGGTTCTGGGAGTTTCCAGCGCCGGGTGATATCCGGAACCGCCATCTGGGAAGCCCGCCGTGCAGGGTATACGGTGGACAGGATCACCACGAGCATGACAAGCGTCGAGGAGGCCATGGCCGATACCGAAGAATAGTTCACCGTTATGCCCTCCAGAAGCCCCTGCCAGAGTACGACTTTGGACACGCCCTGTGCCAGCAGATAGCCCGAGACCGCGCCGAGCACCGCGTACACGCAGGACTCGGCCAGGAACAGGAAGGCGATGTGGACGGGCGCCAGACCGACCGAGGAATAGATGCCGATTTCCCGGAATCGCTCGTACACGGATCCCATCATCGTGTTCAACACGATCAGGGCCGCTATGGCGATGGGAACGAAGAGGTTGGCGAGGCCCTGGGGCGACGCCTGTCCGTACGAGGAGTACACGGAAACGGCAATCCGCCCGATCTTTCCCTCAGGCGAAATGTCCGGGATCCCGGCGAAGAGGACGACGGACAGCCGCGAGATGAAACTCTCCACGCGCGCCTTGACGACCGCCGGTTCCCTGAACCGGACCGCAATTGCCTGGAGCGGGCTGTTGACCTCCCTCAGGGTCTGGTAGGGGACCACCATCACGTTTGCCGGGTCGAGGTGTTCGAACTCCATGATTTCGACGTCCGTCTCCTCCAGTCCGGCCTTCTCCCGCTTCTCCTGCTGGGCCATCTGCATGAACACGTTCTCGTCGGTCAGCACGAAATCGGCAGGCGTGAGCGGCTCGCCATCGAGGTCTTCCAGATCTTTCATCCGTTCGGCGTCGATCAGACCGACAACCTTGAAACGCTCTCCGAAGAGGCGTACCTCCGCCTGTCCGATATCGGATTCACCGATCTTCAGAAGGTCAGCCATCGCCTGGGACAGCACGGTAACGTTGCGCTCGTCCGGAAGGAACCACCGACCGGCGGACAGGCAGTCCTGGATACCGATCACATCGGTCTCCTGCGCGGTCAGCCCCACAATGCCGAGCGCGTTTGCCGACGCGCTGTCCGATACGACCTGGATGGCTTTTTTCTCTTTGGAGGCGTACCAGCTGCGCGGCGCAATCACGGCTTCCTTTCCGAAGTTGGCCTGCGCATAATCCAGAACGGACTCCTCCAGCGGCGCCCAGTACTTGCTGCGGATGAGCATCCCCGGATACGGGCCCAGATTATCGCGCGCGATCTGGTGAAACTTGAGCTGGGACTTGATGGAAGAGAAAGAAAGGACGGTAAAGGTGAGCAGCACCAGCGTGGTAAACGTCAGCAGCGTTCTGAGTTTGCGCCGCTTCATGTTGGCGATGCCCAGTTGAAAGGCAGCCAGAGAGGCGGAAATCCGACCCACGTCCACGTCGTGGATAACGGCGGCCTCCGTACGGAGGTTGCGCATTTGACTGTTGAAGCGGGAGAATACCAGACTGATCACGAAGCTGGCCAGCGCCAGGAGCACAAAGGCGAGGAGTATTACGAAAGGATTGGAAAGGTCGAACGCGGGATGGACGATCGACAGGAAGATCCAGATCACGACGAAAATGCCTGCAAAACCCGCAATCTGGCGCCGGATATCCACCGCAGTGAAAATCAGACGCTCTCCGAAGAAGGCACAGGGAAGCACCAGGGCCATAAAGAAGATGATGCCGCGGATCACGTCGTTCTGCGTCCCCTTTACATCGGGATACGCACGTGACTCGAGACCCAGCGCGGCCCGAGAATGCCTGATGAAATCGTCCCACCGCAATTCCTGCCGGGAGGCGTCCGCCTTGTCCAGGTGTTCCTTCGCCCTGCTGTGCAGATCGGCAAGACGGTCGTTTTCGATTCCGAAGGCGTGAAGTTCGCGCATTCTGGCGTGGTCCAGGACCCACATGTCTCTGGCGGCCTGGTAAGCCGTGTGCGTTATTGCGCCGTGGGTGGCGGCCACAAATCCGCTTTTATGCGCAGCTTCGACGCTGGTTGTATCCGTTGCATTCAGCAGCAGGTAGCGGATGCCGATCCCGCGCGTATGCATGGTGAGCTTGAGTCTGGTGCCGGGAGGAGTGAACACGACCCCCACCGGCTCGTTGGGGCCGTAGCCCAGGGTATATCCATATTCCCGAGGGGCGGTGTTCCCGTCACCGTACAGGGAGAGACTCGGGAGTTTGGTGAGGTAACGCGGGTCCACGGTTTCGTAAAAATCCGTAGAAACACAGGGAAACAGGATGCGCGTGGCGCGTGTTATCCACCAGTCCATGCCGAATTCAGGCTTGTAGATCCGGGCTGCCTGCCCTCGATCTGCCGCATAGGTGATTTCGCCGCTTTGCGGGTCAAGATAAAAGGCATCGAGTCCAACCCGGCGCACGGCGAGACCGGGAACGTAGAACTCGCCGTTTTCGTCTGCTTGATCGTAGAAAATGGCACGTACGCCCTTGACCGATTTCTCGGAAGACATTCGCAATACCGCCACCGCGCCCTTGCGGGGCCGGTCCGGCGTGATGCTGCGCCGGGGAAAGGTGAGGATGCGTCCCTTCAACGCGCGCATCCGGTCCTTCATCTTGACGCGGTAATCGGGCAGGAAGCCAGGATCGTTGAAGGCCTTGCTAAGCGCCGCGGTCAGCAGCCGGATCTGATTCGTCAGGTTGGTCAGATTGACGTGGTCGACGGTGTCGTAGGGGGTATCGACCCTGAATCGGGCGTCGTTGATGGTCACGAAAGCCAATGTCGGCATTCCCGCGGTGAGTACGACCTGTGAGTCGGTCTTCAAATTGCCGCCGGGAATGAACATGTTCCAGCTCATACCCGATGGCGGGTTGATGCCGTCGACGAGCGACCGCTTTGCGTCCATGCCGAATGCCGGCGCGAGGTCCGAGCCGAGGGTGCTGAAGCGTTTGCCGAGAGGCGTGAAGAACCGCTGGAAGTAGAACGCGGTGGAACCGTTCCATACGGCCATCTGGTCGGTTTGCGAGGTGAGGTCCAGGGAGATCCACAGCCGGATATCGATGGGGTCGGTCATCAGCGCGGCGAAATGTTCCTCTTTCCGCGCATGCCTTCCCAGGAAGTCGCATACGCCGCGAAAGCCGAGATTGTGGGCCGACGTGGCCAGGAAAAGGACGGTGTGGGCGGGCGGATGCGCCTTGAAATATTCAGCCATCTCCAGCATGGCGGCGATTCCGGATGCCTGTTCTGCGCCCGGGGCGAGCGCGGGTACCACCGACATCGCGTCGTAGTAGGCGTCGATCAGGACAACGCGTTCCCGAAGCTGCGGATCCGCGCCCGTAATCCAGCCCATGATGTTCTGCGTCGGATGCCGCTCCCAGTCCATCCGGGACTTCAATTCCACTTCGATCCGCTCGCCGGCGGCCAGTCGGCGCCGGAGACGTTCCCCTGCGGACTTGCCGATCCAGAAGCGGGGCGCGTTGAGCGGGACCTGGAAGAATTTCTGCTCCGCCTCGGCCGTTGTGGTCGAATCCGGCGCGACAAAGACGATCGCCCTTGCGCCCAGCATGGAGGCGTTCATCCAGCGGTTCCAGGAGTTGAAATCCAGCAGCACGACGCTCCCGTCCGGCTCTTTGCCGTTGAAATCGGCGAATTCGCCGGCGCCGCCGTCAATCAGAGGGGCCCGCAGTCCGGCGCGCGGCAGCGTGGACGTGCGGACCAGGTTGGGCCAGACCGCATGAATGGGGATGATGCGTGGCTCACCGAGGATGCGAAGCCCGCCGCCCTTGTCGACCGGCGACGTGACGTCGTAGGTTTCCACCGAGACGTTTTCCAGTCCGATACGTTCGAACTCTTCCCGGATATAGAGAGATGCATCGCTGTGGCCCGGGTAGCCCACGACACGGGAACCCGATCCGCTGAGCCGGAGCAGACGGGACTCGACTCCAGCCGGAGTGATTCGGCCACGGATGCTGTCGGCCAGTTGCTGCTGGCCGGTCGCCACCCGGTCGGGCGGCGGATCGGGATAGCGGATGTCGAACCATTCGAACAGGCGGTCGGTCAGCGACTGAGGGGAGACCAGGGTCAACGCGAGAAAGGCGATCAGGATGACCAGGCCGAGTGTGATGTTTTTTGTTTTCACGGAAATACCTGAATCTTAATGAGGATTTTCGTCAATTGGACGTCAGGGCGATACCTGCTGAGCAGGGTTTCCGGCCGGATAGCAGATCGCTAGTACCATTTGTGTACCACGTGTCCATCCGGCTGGAACCAGATGGCGTCCACGACAACGCCTGCGGCCACCGACAATATGTAACCTACAAGCATGCCGATGAAAAAGGGTCTGGATTTCCGGTAGAAGGCGGCGCCGGCCAGCTTGAGCATACTCAGTTTGACCAGCCAGGCGACAAAGATGGTCGCGCTTGTAAGCCGCGAAAGCGCCGTGCCGGAGAGGGCGAATCCGATGGGATGCAGCGGCCACCAGACGAAGCGATACCGCATCAGATTCAACAGGGCCATGACGGCGGCGCCGGCGAAAAAGAACCAGTAGTTGACCGATTCGATCGGGCTGTCGACGGCCTTGATGGAGTTGGCGATGCCCTGAATCTGTCGGACGCCGGCGTGGATGATCAGCCAGTTGGGCTGGATATTGTATCCCCCCATGGTATAACCCAGCCACACCGTGTAGAACGTGGACGTGACCATGCCCACCACGAACGCCGCGCAGACCGCACCGAACAGCCGGCGTTTGCCCGCCGGCAGGAATTCCGCCAGGCGATTGATGTGGGTCATGGTACCCATGGAGAGGCCCCGGTAGTGGTTTACGGCCCGCGAGGACATGCTCAGCGCCATCTTGGTGTGTGCGGTAAACGTGTGGGAACCGCCCAGAAACCGGCTGACGAGACCCCACGCTGACGTGGGCGGGTTCAGGTAGACGATTCCGGAGTCCGCGAGCATCTTTGAAACGGTTGTATAGACGAAGAGCATGCACAGGATGAGAAGGACGATAATCTTGACCTGCATGCCGATCCACGCCAACCAGAGCGCCATGTAGAGACATCCGGCAATCAGGCCGAGTACGGCGTGCCGGTACGAAAGCAGCTCGTTGCTGTCGTCCGGAGTCGGTCGATCGGGGTTGAGGGCTTTCCTGATGACGTCGCGCAGGTGATGCCTCGCGACCCACATCGCCCAGAGCGCGAAGGCTGTAAACCCTCCTGCCGTCTGCCAGATGTAACGGCCTCGACCATAGTAGGGTGAGATGGCCGAGACGCCGAAACCGCTCAGGATTCCCCCCTCGAGAATGAACAGGACATCGAAAAACCAGAGGCTGAAGAGGATCTCGAGGCTGGCGAAATACGAGAAGCAGATGACAACCGTACTCAGGAAGAAAAAGCCGGGAGGATAATCGCGCGAGAAAAAGAACCAGCGGGCGGAAGCGGTTGGGAAGCGGGGGAACTGGGGATAGAACCAGGCAATCATGTTCCAGCCGAAAACGAACGTGGTGAGCATGAATCCTGCCCAGAACACCTTGCCCTTCATGAATTCGGGGAACCATCGTCTTCCCGTTCCTCCCTGCGTGGTGAATTCGATGATGGGTTCCATGGCGGGAAAAACGAGGCGCTCGTATTCGGACCACTGCTTGCGGAAGATGATGGAGAGGCAGGCGACGGCAAAAGCGACCGCGCAGAGAAAAGTGAACCACCAGAACAGGGGCACGGCCCAGACGCCCCAGGGAATTGACGCCCCCTGGGGCAGGCCTTCGTAAAACCAGGCCATCGCGTTGCCTTCGTTCTCCGGAATCAGCCAGCCCGGCAGATAGGGGTGAAGGTATCGCGCCCATTCGTTCTCCTGGGTGACGAAATAGTGCGGCGCGACCATGATACCCACGAGGTAACCGCTGATCCCGTAAGTCGGCCCCAGAGAACTGATGAACCCCATGCAGAAAATCGTGATCCACTCGGACGAGGAGAACAGGAACCGCCGGCCGAACCTGTACGCCAGAATCGAACAGAAGATGATGGAGAGAAGCGTCAGGATCAGGTTGCCCATGGGCATATGGCTGTACGCCATAAACGACGCGTGGAGGATGTAGCGCACCGTATCGCCCAGGATGCCGATGGCTACCGAAAGGAGGAGCCCGTAGACGATGGACCGGACGGTCACGCCACGATTCTTCACTGCTTCCGTGCTGGCATCGGAATTCGTCGATTTCGTCGATGGCATTGACATGGGTTGCCGTTTCCTGAAACGACCTTGTGCGGGCCCGACATCCGGCACGGAAGACGTCCTCACTCTCCAGCCGTAACAAACCCGGGGACGGACATCTCAGAAGGGGTCGGGTCCAATGGCTTCCGTGGGCGCAGTAACGAGCGGGTTGAGCGCCGTCGCCCTTTGCTGACACGCCGCTGCCAGGCTGTCCCGCCCCGACAGCATATAGTAGTGCGACAAGGTCTGATAGCGTTGAGCCGTCGGGTTCTCCGCGGCGTTGCGTTCCAGATAGCGAATGCGCGCGGCCAGCATGCTCTGGCGTTCGAAAACAGCCAGTTGCGCCTCGGCTTCCTCGTCATGTCCGAGGGCGAGCAGGGTCTGACCCATCACATACCGAGCGCGAGGATGATGAGGATTCAGTTCGACCGCCCGCCGTATATGTGACAGTGCAGGGCGTGGTCGTTTCCTCCGGAGTTCGGTACCGGCGATGTCGCAGAGCAAATCGACTTCTCCCGGGGATTTCTCAAGCGCCCGCCGAAAGCAGGCCGCGGCCGAGTCGAGTTCGCCGCGCCTGAAGTGAACGCGACCGAGTCCTGCGAAAATCCGGGCGTGGCCGGCGCCGAAGGTCCGGGCGCGCCGGAGATGGGTCTCCGCATTGTCCAGGTTTCCGGCCGCGAGATAGTATTCGGCCAGCTCCAGGGCGTGCGCGGGGTTGTCCGGCATCCCCTCGACGGCTCTCAAATAGGCGGCCTCGGCCTCCCGATCCGACCGTGCGTTGCGAAGGGCGCGCGCGTATCTTATCCACTCCCGGGGATTCGTCACATAAGGCGAAATCGCCTCGAGGGTCGTCTTCGCTTCGTCGAATCGTCCACGTGCGGCCAGGAGATCTGCAAGACCGTACCGGGCACGCACGGAGGGCGAGTGGATGGCGATGGATTCCCGGAACGCCGTCATCGCGCTCTCGTCGTCTCCGTGTTTCAGCGCGGTCTCGGCGCGGATGCAAAGATCGGCGGCCCGCTGTTCCGGAGTCCCTGACGCCGGCCGAAACCAGACGATTGCCAGCGCCACCGCAAGCAGTACAGCCACTGGCCTATAATTCCGTACCACAGTATTGACAATAACTCGCATCGGGATCCCGGGCCTCCGCGTTGCACCCCGAACAGGTCCGGGCGGCGCCCCGGATTCTCATGGCCTGTGAGATTTCAACCGACAGGATGCCTGAAGGCACGGCGATGATGCTGTACCCCAGCAACATCACGATTGTCGCAAGCATCTGGCCGGGCGCGGTCTTGGGAGAAATATCACCGTATCCAACGGTGGTGATCGTCACGATGGCCCAGTAGATGCTGCGGGGAATACTCGTAAACCCGTTTTCGGGTGTTTCGATCACGTACATCAATGAGCCAAGGATTACGACTGCCGTCATCACGGTTACTGCGAATATGGCAACTTTTCGGTAACTGGACCGTATTGCACGGACCATCATCCGGGCCGCGTCCAGGTACTGCACGAGTTTGAGTACGCGAAAGACGCGCAGGACACGTAGTATACGAATGACCACGAGATATTGACTGCCGGGCAGGAGCAGGCTGATATAGGTGGGAATGATGGCAAACAGGTCAACAATGCCGAAGAAGGACGTCGCGTATCGTAAAGGACGGGCGGAGCAGACGAGCCGCAAGAAATATTCGATTGTAAATATTAACGTAAAGAACCACTCAAGGACGTCGAGAAGGTCACCGTGGTCGTTCCGGACGGCGTCGACGCTGTCCAGCATCACGGTCAGAACACTCAGTATGATGGTGAAAATGAGAACGAGGGCGAACCTGCGCCCTGCGGGCGTTTCCGATTCGAACATGATACGCCGGAGACGCAGACGCAATTCAGAAAACGGATGCGCGTCTTGTTTTACGTTTGCCATAGGCAATTGACAATGAAGCGTTTATATCCTTTTGTCGGCGTTGTCCGTCCCACACCGCGGCTGAACGCCGCGCAAGGGTCGCGCACGGCTGTTCCGTGGTTTGCGCTATACCCGACGGGGGACGTTATTCGCGCGCTTGGTCAGTAGCGGGTATCCACAAGCCATGCTTCTTTGGGATGGGATTTCCAGCGTTCTCTCAGTGCCGTCTCATTCGGGCTGAACTGTCCGCCGTACGCGATGCCGCCGTGAGAGATATTGACGCTCACGGCAACGCTGTCACCCGCCGGCACCCAGTGGGGCGTGAGCAACTGATTCCAGAGCAAATCACCCTTTTCCATCTTGTACGAAAGCATGTCGTCGGGATCGTGATCTGGCGGGCCGTTCCGCCCTCTGAGCGCCTCGCGGTTGTTGACGGCGTCGTACAGGGGTGCGTATTTGTAGGGATCCTTGAATGCATTGAAGTATTTTACACCCCAGATCTGCCAGGCCACGACGTGCGATGTATCCATGTGGTATGACGAACTGCAGTTCTTTCCGGAAATAAAAATAATGGGATAACAGCGTTGCCACGTAAAGCCGTTCGACGCCAGAAAGGTGCGCCACGGAATCATGACCTTGTTCTGAAATTCGCGCAGAAACTGACCCTCGCCGTAGAAGTTCTGCAGGTGAAAGTGGGCGAGCGAGAAGGGACGGTCGATGACGTCGGCGATGGGAAGCGTTTTGAATTCCTCAGCCCTTTCCTTTTTTTCTTCTTCCGAAAGTTCGCCGGGAATGTTGATTCGCGCCTGGCTATCCTTTCGAAGGATGTCCACGATTTCTTCCGCGGAAGGAAACGCCATGTCGAAACGAAAGTACTCCGGGTCGATCAGAAAGTTCTGAAGGCCGTTCCAGCTTTTCTTGAGTTCGTCCTGGCTGTGGACAATGATCTGCATGGTTCCCCCCATCGTTTCGGACGCCGGGCTCAACTCGAGCAGGCTTCGCAGACGAGACCGAAGCGCATCCGCCCGTCGTCAGGGATTTCGATTTCAAAGTCGGACTTTACGGGTACCTCCGTTGAACCGCAGAAGTCGCATTTGCCGCGGTCGGGGTAACGGTTCCTCGCATGCGCGGCCTGCGCGAATCCGGCCTGTCCTCCGCGGCTCTTCAGATAGGCCGCGGCCTGACGCCGTATCCCTTTGTCGGAATCGTGTTCGGCCGCGCGCTCGAAGATGACGTCCAGAGCGGGGTCGTCGGGTCTTCCGCCGTCTTCCAGCGTGTGCCATGCGGCCCTTCGTACACCCGGGTGGGGGTCTTCCAGCAGCTGGTAGAGCGCGGACCAGACGTCCTCCCGGCGTCGGCGGACGTGACACGGACACAGTAGATCCGCGGCGGCCCTTCGTTCTTCCGGGTCTTTGCTGCGGGAACGTTCTATAAGGCCCGTGATGGTCTCGCCGCTGACGCGCGCTTCACCGACTCTGAAGGCGCGTTTCTGATGTTTGTTGAGTCCGGGTCTTCTCCGCCGCATGGATCCTCCAGGGCAGATTTGTGGCGTCGAATCCCGCATTCTGCCGTACCGGCCGACGGTTGCGCCGGGGTATGCGGGAACGACGGCTTAGCAGCCCGTTGAAAAAGCCCATCTGGGCTACGGCCGGCCCTTGCGACCGAAATACTGCGTTGCGCGCCCTCGCCGAATCGCAGGATGGGACTCGGTTGCGCGCCTTGTCTTCGGCCACAATGGCTCGGCCTCGCCTGCAGAGCGACTTTATCAACGGACTGTTAGGGGTCTACAATATAACATGCGGCGGGTCAATTTCAAAATTCTAGTGGTCTGATCAACGCAGGAGTTATATATATCCGGACATTCCGTCAGAACCTGAGCATGGGCCTGGTTGCCAGGGGCGCGGTCGGCCGGATCGCCATCCAGTGTCGCGTCGCGAACCGGGCCGTCCGGAACCCGTCAGCCACGGGAGAGCGGGCTGTTGGCGACAATCTACAGAAGGGAGCATGAGTTCAATGAAGAGTCTAGCGGAGGATGTTCGGTTGGATCTGCTGCTGAAGGCCGGTCGCGTCATCGATCCCGCCAATGACGTCGAAGGCATTCGTGACGTCGGTATCCGAGATGGCCGGATCGCCGAGGTCTCGGAAGAAATCGCCGGAGAACGGGCGGAGCACGTCATCGACGTATCGGGCCTGCTGGTCACGCCGGGGCTGGTGGACATTCACGTCCATGCGTACGACAACCGGCTGGATCCGGGATCCGGGAAATTCACGGCCAGCCTGGATGCGGACGCGCATTTTCTCAGCGACGGGGTGACGACCTGCGTGGATACCGGGACGTCAGGATGTGAGGAAATCTCGCATTTCAGACAGACCGTGATGGAGAAGAAGATCTGCCGGATATTGGCGTTTGTCAACATCTCGGCGCCGGGAATGGGAAATTCGGAGCAGGATATCCGCACGTTCGACGCCGCAGGCGCCGCCACAGCCGCGATGGACAACAGGGATGTGGTCGTCGGCATCAAGACGGCCCACTACTGGCCGCGAGGGCCGTTTGACGCCGACCACCCTCCGTGGGCATCCGTCGATGCGGCGGTGGCGGCCGGCGACCTGTGCGGGATGCCGGTGATGGTCGACTTCTGGCCCCGGCCGCCGGAGCGGTCCTACCCGGAGCTGATTCTCCGGAAGCTGCGTAAGGGCGACATCCACACCCACGTCTTCGCCCGGCAGTTTCCCGTCGTCGACGCGGAAGGAAGGGTGCGGGACTACATGTTTAAGGCCAGAGAACGTGGTGTCTGGTTCGATCTGGGACACGGCGCGGCAAGTTTCTGGTACCGCAACGGCGTGCGCGCCATCGCGGACGGGTTTCCGCCGGACTCGATCAGCACGGACCTGCACACCGGAAACATCCGCGGGTCCGTGGTCAGCATGACCGACACGATGTCCAAGTGCCTTCTGATGGGAATGCCCCTGCGGGAGGTCGTCTACAGGTCGACGGAGGCGCCTGCCCGGGCGATTCGACGGCCGGACCTGGGCACGCTGGGTGTCGGCGCCGAGGCCGACGTCGCGGTGTTCGCCCACCTCAGGGGTGCGTTTTCCTTCCGGGACTGCGGCTGGGGGCGGATGGACGGAAGTGAGCGCCTGGCGTGCAAACTGACGATCCGCAAGGGTGAAGTGGTATGGGACAGCGACGCCAGGACCGTCGCGTCGTGGCACGACCTGCCGGATGACTACTGGGAGACGACGTTGACGCCCGTACCGATTCGGCGACACTGGCGTTAATTGGATGTGTTCGCGGCAATCGCCCACACGGTCGCCGACAAGACCGGCGTCGACTACCAGTCAGCCACGCTCCCGTCGGACTCGTAGGTGGTTTCGCCGCCGAGTTCCTCTGCGTACGCGCATTTTTTCCGGACTTCGCGCTCATCGGGCTCAATGCCCAGTCCGGGTTCGACGGGCAGCAGAATGTGTCCGTTCTCTACCCGCCAGGGGTTCTTCAACAGTCCTTCTCCGAGGCACGAGTCGACCTGCTCCTGAATCAGAAAATTGGGCGCGGCGGCGTCGACGTGCAGGCATGACGTGAATGCGACGGGTCCGATGGCGCAATGGGGCATGATGTGCATATAGTAGACTTCGGCCATGTTTGCGATCCTGAGGGTTTCGGAAATGCCTCCGGCGTGCGAAACGTCCGGCTGGATATAAGCCGCCGCCTGGTTCTCGAAGATCCTCCGGAATTCCCATCTGCTGAGCAGCCGCTCTCCGGTGGCGATGGGAAAGGGGACCCGGTCGGAGACGCGCTTCAGAGCATCCACGTTCTCCTGTGGAACGGGTTCTTCCACGAACATCGGGCGCATGCCCTTGAGTTCGTGGCAGATTTCAATCGCCAGTGCGGGCGTCATTTTACCGTGGAAGTCGAAACAGAGCTCCACGTCGGGCCCGACCCACTCCCGCATCAGGTACGCCCGGCGCACAAACTCATCGATGACGGCCGGGGGTTCATGCGCCCGCCACGTTCCTCCGGGCCCGGACTTGAATGCCTTGTAGCCTCCGGCTTTCCGGAGCATGTCCAGGCGTTGTTTTGAAGCGGCCTGTTCCTCTTCTGAAAGTCCGTGGATTCCCCAGTGCGCGTAGACCCGAATCCGGTCCCGGACCGGACCGCCAAGCAGCCGGTACACCGGTGCACCGTGGAATTTGCCCGCGATGTCCCAGAGCGCCTGGTCGACACCCGACAGGGCGGTCATGAGGACGGCGCCTCCCCGATAGAACGCGGAACGGTAGATATGCTGCCAGTGGTGCTGGATTCGGAGGGGGTCTTTGCCGCAAAGATAGGCTGCCAGTTCCTCGATGGCGGCCGCGGTGCTTCCCGGCCTGCCTTCCAGTGTGGTTTCGCCCCAGCCCACGAAGCCGTTATCGGTTGTGATTTTCAAAAGGCGGGTGCGCCGCCTTGGAAAAAACTGTTCGATGCGATCGATTTTCATCCGGGTTCCTTGCCCTCTGCTTCCTTCTCTTCAGTCGAGACAGTTCAGGGTTGAGAGGCAGGCGCGCGTGTGGGGAATGGGATCCGCGTGCCCAGACCTGAGATGCGCGCGTGCGTCTTCGACGAGATGGTCCAACTGCTCCGGGGTATCCACGTCGTACCAGGACGGCAGGATGCCAGCGGTGAGACGAAAGGCCCGGGCCCGTTCCAGCGTTTGAGCGAACACGTGTTCCGTGCTCCAGGCAATGTCACGGAAGATTTCCCGGATCGGCGTTGAGAGGCCAACCAGATAATACCCGCCGTCCACACTGGGACCGAGCACGATCTCGTTTTCTGCCAGGAGTTCGAATGCGCGATCGATTCGGCGGGGAGGCAGTGAAGGCACGTCGGTTCCCACGATCACGACGCGACCGGCGCCAAGCTCGAAACAGTGGCGGGCAGCCCGGTACATACGTTCGCCAAGGTCGGCGGAAACCTGCGGGAAAGGGTCCCAGCCAGGTCCGGCCAGATCGGATAGTTCGGCTTCGGACCCGGGCGGGTCGCAGGCCACGAAGCGCCGGTCAACGGTGGCATTTCTTGCGGAGTTCACGGTGTCCAGGATGAACGCGCGGTAGATTGCCGCGGCCTGGGCCGGTGTGTACCGGGGAAGCAGGCGGGTCTTGACCTCGCCGGGTACGGGGCTCCTGGCAAAGATAACGAGAGAGGTGGTCACGGCTGCGCGGTCTGATCGGATTGTCGGGCGTTATGGAAACGCGGCTCGAGGCCGGCGCCGCATTGAACGCAGGCGGGTTCAGGCATGGGCGGTCCCATCCTCCAGCTTCTGTCGCAACAGCTGGTTGGCCACTTTGGGATTCGCCTGACCTCTCGTGGCCTTCATGATCTGTCCCATGAAGAAACCCAGCAGCTTTCTGTCTCCTCTTCTGTATCTGTCGACGACGTCGGTGTGTTCCGCGATCACCTTGTCGACAAGTCCCTCGACATGAGACGCGTCACTGATCTGCGCGAGTCCCTGCCGTTCGACGACCGCTTCGGGCGACGCGCCGGTTTCAGCCATCTTTGCGAAAACGTCCCTGGCGATGTTCGCACTGATGGTGCCGGCCCCGATCATTTCGAGCAGCGCCGCGAGGCCTTCCGGGGTGGCCTTGAGTTCCGCTATGTCGATCTTGCGCTCGTTGAGCGTGCGGAGGACGTCGCCCTGCACCCAATTTGCGGTGGCTGCAGGCTCGGCGCCGGCGGATACGGCTGCTTCATAATAGTCGGCCACTTTCCGGTCCGCGATCAGGGTGTCGATCTGGTCCGCCCGCAGGCCATAGGCAGATGCGAAACGGGCGCGTCTAGCGTGGGGCAATTCGGGTACGGTAGCGCGCACCCGGTTGACCCACACCGGGTCGACGACGACCGGAACCAGGTCCGGCTCGGGGAAATAGCGGTAGTCATCGGAAGACTCCTTGCCGCGCATCGGGCGCAGACGGCTGCGGTCCGGATCGAACAACAGCGTCTGCTGAATGATTTCGCCCCCTGTTTCGGACGAGTCGATCTGCCGCATGATTTCGAGTTCGAGGGCCCGCCGGCAGTTGCGTATCGAGTTCATGTTCTTGATCTCGACCTTGGTGCCGAGTCCGCTCGCGCCGACCGGCCGGATCGACACGTTGGCGTCGATGCGGATGTGGCCCTTTTCCATGTCCCCTTCCGAGACCCCTGTATAGGTCAGTAGTTGGCGCAGCCGGGACATGAAGTGGTAAGCTTCGTTCGGCGAAGCGATGTCGGGCTCGGTGACGAGTTCAATGAGGGGTACCCCGCAGCGGTTGACGTCCACCATGGATTCGCCGGCGGGCACAAAAGCCTCGTCGTGGATGCTCTTGCCCGCGTCTTCCTCCATGTGGATCCGAATGAGGCGCACGGTCTTGGTGCCGTTACCGGAGGGGATGTCGATACTTCCTCCGGTGGCCAGGGGCATTTCTTCGTTGGACTGAAACTGGGAAATCTGATACCCCTTTGGCAGATCGGGGTAGAAGTAGTTCTTTCTCAGGAAGCGGCTTCGTTCCTGGACGGTGCAGCCAACCGCCAGGGCAATGCGTATGGCGTGCTCTACCGCCTCCCGGTTGAGCACGGGGAGGGCGCCGGGCAAACCCAGGCAGACCGGACAGGTGCGCGAATTGGCTTCGTCTCCGAAGGATACGCTGCAGCCGCAGAATATCTTGGTACGCGTGGCGAGCTGGGCGTGGACCTCCAGACCGATGACAGGCTCGTACTTCATCGGGTCAACTCCTGTTCGACCACGTAAGCGGCTCTGAGCAGGCGGTCTTCGTTGAAGGCAGGCCCGAGCAGTTGCAGTCCAATGGGCAGGCCATCCGCTGAAACGCCGCATGGGACGGAGACTCCAGGGATGCCGGCCAGGTTAACCGAGACCGTGTAGATGTCGGAGAGGTACATCTGGAGTGGATCTCTGGTCTTTTCGCCGATGCGGAAGGCGGGTGTCGGCGACACCGGCGCGGCGAGAAGGTCACAGGACTCGAAAGCGCCTTCGAAATCGCGCTTGATGAGTGTACGTACCTTCTGGGCTTTCAGGTAATAAGCATCGTAATAGCCTGCGCTGAGGGCGTAGGTGCCGAGCATGATACGGCGCTTGACCTCCTCTCCGAACCCGGTGCTGCGTGTCCGGCAGTACATGTCGATCAGATCGTCGCCTTCAACTCGACTTCCGTACTTGATGCCGTCGTACCGGGAGAGATTCGAGGATGCCTCCCCGGTGGCGATGATGTAGTAGGCGGCTACCGAGTAGGCCGGATGGCAGGCTACGGGGAGGTCGACCTCGCGGATTTCCGCCCCGGCTTCTCTCAGGACGCCAACGCCTTCGATGATCGCCGCTCTCACTTCGTTGTCCAGGCCTTGCCCGAAATATCCCGCCGGAAGCCCGATGGTCAGGCCGGCGACACCCGTTTCAAGTCCTGCCGTGTAGTCCGGTACCGGTAAATCCACGGACGTGGAATCTCGCGGGTCGTGTCCGGCGATGACGTTCAGCAGGAGGGCGGCATCCCTAACGTTTCGGGCCACGGGACCGATCTGGTCCAGCGACGACGCGTAGGCGACGAGGCCGTAACGGGAAACGCGACCGTAGGTGGGCTTAAGGCCGACAGCGCCGCAGAACGAGGCGGGCAGACGAATCGACCCGCCCGTGTCCGTGCCCAGGGCGAGCACGGTCTGATTTGCGGCCACGCTGGCGGCGCTGGCGCCGCTGGAACCGCCAGGAACGCGCGTCGGGTCGTGGGGATTGCGCACTGGCCCGTACGCCGAGTTTTCATTGGAGGAACCCATGGCAAACTCGTCCATGTTGAGTTTGCCAATGATAACCGCATCTGCCTTGCGAAGGCGTGCGACGGCGGTCGCGTCGTAGGGCGGAATGAAGTTCGCGAGGATGCGGGAGCCGGCGGTGGTGAGAAGACCCCGGGTGCAGAGCAGGTCTTTGAGGGCAACCGGGATACCCGCCAACGGACCCACGGGGTCTCCGGCCGATACTCTGGCGTCTATCTCCTCGGCTTTGCGGATTGCTTCGGTTTCGTTCAGGGTGATGTAGGTGTTGAGCGCGGGGTTCGTCGTTCGTATGCAATGAAAAACGGCCTCGACAAGCTGTCTGGACGTGATCTTGCCCGACAGAATCGACGCCGTCAGTTCGTGGGCGGGCCGTTCGTTCAGTGGCTTCCCGGAAACTGCCACCATTCCTCCCGGCTACTGTTTCGCGGTTTTTTCCGAATCCGGTGTTTTGTCGTCGGATTTGGACGGGTGATCGACCCCTGTTTCGATTTCATCCTGAATGTCCCTGAGGCCTCTCTTGAATTCCGTTACGCCCTTGCCCACGCTCTTGGCGATATCGGGAATGCGTTTGGCCCCGAAGAGCAGTAGAATCACCAGGAAGATCAGGAGGATTTCCCACGTTCCGATTCCACCCAGCATGAATTGCCTCACATTTGAAAAGAACCGCCGTCCGATGGTCCCGTTGGCTCCCGCGATGGTACTCTGGATGCCGGAGTTCGCAGCGATCGCTTCACGCAGCGGCGCGGACCGTCAGACCGGAACGAAATCAGGTCAGTAGGAATACTTGACGTAATAATACGCCGCTCCGATGCCGATCATGCTCAGTACGTTGAAGTCCAACGAAAAGCCCAGAGTGAGCGTCATGACCATCAGGTTCAGGCGCATCGGGTAGAATTCGTATGCGACCAGAGGATCCACGAGCACCCTGGACACCATGTTGTCTTCCAGGCCGAGGCTGCCGAAGACCACGTTCAATACCGCACCGAAAACCCGGCTGGCAAGAATGCCAACGAAGATTGCAACAATCAGGTGACCGACGCTCTTGTTCTTCATCGACTTCCGCTCCACTCCCGTTCCAATACGACTTACATATCTGCCACTTCCCGATGTACAATCAGATGCGACACCCACCGTACCGCGCCTGAGATCGAAAATGCAAACGCGATTGGGAAAAATGCCTCGTCGGGGAAGAGTGCGACGGGAATGAACGCCGCCACGGCGATCCCCAGTCTCCAACGGTCCCTCCGCGTTTCAATGCTGAACCGGGGAAAGGCGGGATATCCGAACTGACTGACCATGAGAAGGCCCAGAACCAGGCACAATAGAAGGCCCACGTGGGGTTCGCGTGTGCTTTGCCAGACCCGTTCGGCAAAGACGATAAAGGCGGCCATGGTAGCGGCAGCCGAGGGAATGGGCAGGCCGACGAAGTCGTCCTTTTCGTCTCCCTTGACCTGGACATTGAATCGCGCCAGGCGTAACGCGCCACACAGCAGAAACAGAAAACAGGCAGCGAACGGCAACCATACCGCATCCAGCATTCCCTGCAGGTATTGAAACATCAGCACGGCAGGAGCCACGCCGAACGAGCACACGTCGGCCAGGGAATCGAACTGAACACCGAAGTTGCTGGGCGTGTCCATCAGGCGGGCGAGTTTGCCGTCGAAGGCATCGAGGAAGCCCGCGATGACAATCAGCCATGCCGCGGGGACCAGTTTCCCGTCCATGGCATAAGCGATCGCGAGGAAACCGCAGCAGAGGTTACAGAGTGTGACCATGCTCGGGACGGCAGCCCTCTTTCTCATGGTGGAATGGCTCCGAAATTCGGGTACACTTCGTTCATTCGTCTATTGCTGCCCGGCAGGCGCTTTCTCCGGCTCGAGGCGTGTTGCAAAGCGCAGCCGGCCGCGTATGACGTCCAGCGCCAGGATTTCTCCGACGTGTGCGTTTTCAAGGATCCTCCCCACGTCATAGGCGCTTCGAACGGGATTGCCGTTCACCGCAATGATCAGGTCGCCCGGATTCAGCTTTGCACGTGACGCCGGACTGTTATCGACGACGCCGGTGACGAGGACTGCCTGATGCGTGTATAAACCCAGTGCATTCGCCAGCCCTCGCGTCAGTTTCGGGTGCAACTCGAAACCTGCCCAGAACTCCTGAACGCCCCCCGCGATCAGCCGGTCGGCGATTTTTTTCGCCTGGCTGATGGGGATTGCGAAACCGATGCCGAGGGAACCCCCGCTCTTCGTGAAGATGAAGGTGTTGATGCCGATGACCAGTCCGACGCCATTAACCAGAGGGCCACCGCTGTTACCCGGATTGATGGACGCGTCGGTCTGGATCATGTTCGAATAGGAATGCCCACCCTCATCCTGTTCCAGCCTCAGGTTGCGGTTGATCGCGCTCACGACGCCAGCGGTAACGGTCGGCTGGGGATCTTCGATGAGCAGCCCGAAGGGATTGCCGATGGCGATCGCCCACTCTCCGATGATGACGTCGTCGGAATCACCCAGGTCCGGGACCGCGAGATTTGTCGCGTTAACCCGTATGACCGCCAGGTCTGCACCGGGGTCGACCATCACGTCTTTGCGCGTGTCCTGAACCTTGAAGCTTCGGCCGTCGGAGAACGTGACGGTGATTTCCCGCGCGCCCTCGACGACGTGGTAGTTGGTCAGAATGTAGCCGTCGGATCTGATGACCACACCGGACCCGATACCAGTCCTTTCCTGCTGGACGGTTCCGGGATACCAGCGGAAATCGAAAAACGGATGTACATACCTGACGTCGACCCGTTCGAAGGAAACCGTGGTCACACCCACGACCGAGGGCGCCACCCTTTCGACGGCCCGGACGATGGCGTTTCTTCTGGAGGCGTCAATTTCGGGACCTGCGGCGGAAGCCGGAGTCGCCCCTTCCGGTTTATCTTCGGCGGCAGGTGACAGAAACAATGCCGCTGAGACGCCTGCAAGAACGATCCAGACCGGTCGCCGCACGTCCTATTCTTTCGGGTCTTCGTAAGTGACTTCCTTCAAAAACAGGCCCTGGGGCGGGGCGTTGGGCCCCGCGAACTGCCTGTCACGGGCCCGCAGAATCGCGTCGATCGCCTCCGGCGCGCGTTTGCCCCTTCCCACCTGAACCAGAGTACCGACAATTCCACGTACCATCGACCGCAGAAATCGGTCGGCCGAAATCTCGACTCGGACGCCATCGTCGATGCCGGCCAATGTACATTCGAATACGCGGCAGTTCCGGTTTTCTCTCTCTGCGGAAGCCACGCAGAACGACGTAAAGTCGTGATAGCCGAGTGTTCGGCTCGCCGCGGACCGCATGGCGTCGATGTTCAGCCGGCTGCGCAGGTGCCACGCCTGACCGCGGCCGATGGCCCGGCGCTGGTACGCAATGCGGTAAAGGTACGTTCGACGCCGCGCTGATCGCCGTGCGTGAAACGTCGTCGGGACCTCGTCTGCATGGAGGACGACGACATCGGGCGGCAACGTGCTATTGAGTGCAGCGGCGATCCGTTGCAGCGGCAGTGGATTGAACGTGGAGAAATTGGCCACCTGCCCAAGTGCGTGAACCCCCGCGTCAGTGCGCCCCGCGCCGATGGCGCGGGTGGGATGTCCCAGGAGCGAAGACAGACAGGTTTCCAGAATTCCCTGGACCGTGCGCTGGTCCGGCTGCACCTGCCAGCCCTTGAAGTCGGTACCGTCGTATTCCAGTCGGAGCCGAATATTCCGTTGCATTCCTGCGGGATCGGCGTGAATTATCGAGGACGGCGCGGAAAAGGGCCTCGTTTCGGCGAGGTAATCGTGTCCCGGGAATGAAACCGGATCCCGGCGACAACGTCGTGGCAAATCGCACGATACCTGCCAGAAAGCAGACCGGTAGCCGACGAGAATCTAGCAAAATATAGCATCTCTACGGGATAATGTCAATGGATTGTTCGGGTGGCGTTCCGCCCTGCTGGACCCGTCGCATATGGACATTTCGATGCATCGGTTGAACGTGTCTTTCAATTTGAAAGCGCGAAAACCGGTCAATCCGCCGTTATCTGAAGCGGTACGGATTTTGCATCCGGCTTCAGGGTATTCGACACGAAACCGAGGGGGCGGAGATGCGGCGTCCGGCGTTGCTGTCCGCGGTGTTTTTTTCCGCGGGAGTGCTCATCGCCCATCGCGTGGACGTGCCCACATGGGCGCTATGGCCCGGAGGCTTCGCACTCTGGATCGTGTGCCTGATCCGCTTGAAGAGCCGTTCCGCGTGGCCGGGAGTCCTGCTGCTTGTGCTTGGAGCAATGCGGTATGAAAGCGTTATGCCGACGTTACCCGAAGACCATGTAGCGGGGTTTACCGGACGAGACCGTCCCGTCGTACTTGACGGGCGCGTGGCCGATGATCCTGAATGGATGGAAGACGGGTTGCGTCTTCGTGTGGCCGCCGAGCGGGTCGCGGTGGGCGATACGGTGTATTCGATTCAGGGAATGGTTCTCCTGCGGTTCCGAAGGTTCCGTCCGGACGTGGACTACGGAGACCGTTTGTCGTCGCGTCTGCACCTGCGCAGGCCGAATCCGGCGAGGAATCCGGGCGCGTTCGATTACCGCGCATTCCTGGAACGAAAGGGAGTCCACGCCATGGGCACCGTGTCGAGAAGGGAACAGGTCCTGGAGATCCGCGCGGGACGGGGAGGCTGGCTGTGGACGTACGTGGTACTGCCCGTGCGCCGGGGCGTACGCGGCGCCGTGGCGCACAACCTCTCAGGGGGACCGGCGGGGCTGCTGAGCGGTATCTTGCTTGGCGAAAAACGCGGGGTTCCCGACCCCGTGCGTACCGCGTTTACCCGAGCCGGAGTCAACCACGTACTGGCCGTTTCGGGATTACACGTGGGCCTGATTGCCGCGGTAGTGTTCTTCGCCCTCGGTGCAGTGGGATGCGGCAGGAAGGCGACCGCCTGGACTACCGTCTGCGCCGTGCTGCTTTACGCGCTGGTTACCGGGCTGCCGCCGTCGGTTGTCAGAGCCGCCATGATGTGCGCGCTTACCATCTGGGGTCGCCTGGGAAACAGACAGGGCGAGGGACTCAATGCACTCGGCCTGGCCGCTCTCGTCATCCTGATTTTCAGGCCCCTGGACCTGTTCGACGTCGGCTTTCAACTCTCATTTGCCGCAACCGGGGGAATTCTGATTCTCCATCGGCCGATCCGCGCCTGCCTGCCGGGCGGCCCCGCAGGCGGCCTCGCCCGGTGGATATGGACGCCGCTTGCGGTGTCGGTGGCCGCACAGGTGGCCACACTTCCTTTTGTGCTGACGTATTTCGGGCTTCTTTCGATCGTATCGATCCTTGCCAACTTGGTTGTGGTACCCCTGATGGCGGCCGCCGTCGCGCTGGGGTTGCTTGGCGCTATTGTCTTTCACGTCTTTTCGCCCGTGGCGTCGTTACTGAACGGCGCGAACTGGGTCGTCCTGAAGGGCGCCATCGAGGCCGCGGGCTGGTTTGCAGCGCCGTCATGGGCTGCCGTCGAACTAGATAGACCCGGTTGGACCGTCATTGGGCTGTATCTCTGTGCCGCGGCTTTGATTCTGCCCGAAGCGAGGTCCGGTCGATGGGGTCGCCGGTTGGTACTTGTGGGCCTGTCACTTGTGAATCTCTGGGTCTGGTCGGGAATCTGGCAGCGTCCAGCGGACCTGCGCATGCTGGTACTGGACGTGGGCCAGGGCGATGGAATTTTTCTGAGGTTCCCGAACGGGAAGACGCTGCTGGTAGACAGCGGGTTGCGCGGGCTGAACGTCGACATGGGTGAACGGGTACTGATCCCGTTCCTTCAGGCTGAGGGAATCAATCGGATCGACGCCGTGGTCGCGACTCACCCGCACAGCGATCATATTGGCGGATTCGTGACACTCCTGGAGAGGGTCGAGGTTGGCTGGTACCTCGACGCAGGGCAGTTCTACGATTCATGGACCGCTCGCCGGATCCGAACGCTGATCCGCGAGAAGGGCATACGTTATACGGCGATTGAGGCGGGTGACCGGTTCGGAGGACTGGGTGAGGTGGATGCCCTGGTGCTGCATCCAACGCCGGATTACGTTTCGCGGAATGGGCCTGCACCGCTGGGCCTGAACAACGGCTCAGTGGTGATCCGACTCGCGTTTGGAGGGACGGCCGTTCTGCTGACGGGGGACATTGAGCATGAAACGGATCCGGATCTCCTGCGGTGGGGGGACAGGCTCCGCGCACAGGTATTGAAGGCGGCGCACCACGGATCCCGAACCTCGTCCACGGCTGCTTTTCTGGGCGCGGTACGTCCCAATCTCGCGGTGATCTCTTGCGGTGTCCGGAATAAATTCCGCCATCCGTCCGGCGAGGTGATCAGGCGTTTCGAAACAATGGGGATTTCTATCTACCGGACCGATGAGATGGGCGCTGTAGAGATTCGGATCGATGAACAGGGAATCGACGCCAGGGGATGGCTTGAAACGCCGTGACGAAGCAAGCGGAACCGCCACCGGTGCGGGGGTCGTCTGGCGAGGTGGATCCGGACGCAGGGAGGTGAGGAGGACAGGACCGCGATACAGACGTTTAACGCGCGAAACCGGCCGCAAGCGGGAATGGCCGGGGTCGAACGGGACGGGAATACAGATCAAACTAAAATGGGCGGATAGCCGCACAGGAATACGGAATCAGCAAAGAGCCACGATGCATAAGAAGAAAAGCAGCAGTTCTATATGTTAGGTCTAGCCGGCAGTATTATCTCCCCCAATAAGACTGCCGCCAACCAAAGAGCCGATGCTTTTACTTCTCCCGGGCTGGATCACTTGCTGAAGCGAATCCCGGTAACGGCCATACCGCCCATTCATTCAATTTCTGACAGGATGGCGAAGTGCCGAAGTTTCAAAACTCCGACCAAACGAACCGGTGTGGAACGGGTTCCTGGCTAGTGTCAAAACGAACCGCGGCCATCCCCCGGTTCCTTACTCGAATCCGGGTGTTTTTGCCAAGGACAACCAATGGGAAACGCACACGGATCCGACGATGTAACTTACTCCAAGACAACATCTTATGTGGAGACGGTCTCTTGGCAAGCACGATTGAAATATATATGGGGATTGTAGAGTCGTCAAGGGCTAATTTGAGAAAAAAGACGGTGCGTAACCGGCAACTTTCGCATAAGATACTGAAACTCAATTGGCTGCACGTTGAGATTTTTTTTTTTGGGCTCCGTCGGTCTCCCTGGCCCCTTTTTTACCAAAAAAAATCCCTAGATTCGGTCGGATTACGGAACCTCCCACGTAAACAGCATGTTAGTGAAATCCTGTGGCCGAGGGCTGTCATGACGAAAGAAAACGGGCAACTTGTGGCCCATTTTTTGCTTATTTCGATGTGTTCCGCTAATGCAGATCGGTCGCCATTATGACGCCCGCGGGTCACTCGTCCCAGACACCCATGCGACCGAATTTTTCGACCCGCTCGCGGACCAGCTCTTCCGGCCGTTTGCGCGATAAATTCCCAAGTTCGTCCAGTAAGATTCGCTTCAGGTTTCGACTGGCCGTTTCCGGATCCCTGTGTGCGCCGCCAAAGGGCTCCGGTACGATCCGATCGACGATCCCCAGAGGGACGAGGTCCTGGGCGGTAATCTTCAGTGCCTCCGCGGCCTCTTCCTTTTTGTCGCGGTTCCGCCAGAGTATGAGAGAGCAGGACTGGGGGTTGATCACGGAGTACCACGCGTTTTCCAGCATCAGGATTCGGTCTCCTACACCGATGCCGAGCGCACCGCCGCTCGCGCCTTCTCCGATTATGACCACAATGACAGGGACCGGAAGACGCGAGATCTCGAAAAGATTCCTGGCGATCGCTTCGGAGACGCTCCGCTCCTCAGATCCGATGCCCGGATAGGCTCCGGGTGTATCGATGAGACAGAGGACAGGGCGTTTGAATTTGGCGGCGAGTTTCATCACACGAAGGGCCTTTCGATACCCTTCAGGGTGCGCCATGCCGAAGTTACGATGAATATTCTCCGTCGTATTGCGCCCCTTCTGTGTACCGACGACCAGGAGTGGCTGTCCGTCGAGGCGGGCGAAGCCGCTAACCACCGCCGGATCGTCCCGATAGTTCCGGTCTCCGTGAAGTTCCATGAAGTCGGAGAAAATTAATCGAATATAGTCGATCGTATGAGGACGCTGGGGGTGCCCCGCCAACTGGTATATCTGCCACCGGCTCATAGCCGAGTAAATGTCCTTCTCCGCCTTTTGCAACCGTTTCTCCAGGGAGGACAGTTCAGCCGTCACGTCCGCATTGTCAGACTCGGCGCGGTCCTTGAGATCTTCGATCTTCTTGTCCAGTTCCTCAATGGGACGTTCGAAATCAAGGTAAATCTTCTTTTTGCCGTTCATGCTCGGGTGTCCTTTCGGGCTGCTTAAGAAGCTGTCTTAAAATCCCCAGCGGTCTTCGCACGGCTGCAAGAGCGCCGGTCGGCGTTGGTCAAACCCGCCCGTGGTACGAGATCGAGGCTGCGCTTGCTCGCCTCTCATAGCCGGATTTTCCCGCCTTGACCGCCACTTTTTCGCTCGTGCTCGGGAACTCACCGGTAATTTTAAAACAGCTTCTAAATCCTGCTGACGGCATCCTCGATACGGTCCATGGCCTCGTGAATCATTGGCAGAGACGCGGCAAACGAGAAACGCAGGTGGTCTCCGGAACCGAAGCCGCTGCCGGGAACGCATCCGGTCTCGGCCGCTTCCAGCAGGTAGTTCGCAAGTTCGACGTCGTTACTGACGCGTTCGCCGTATAAATCGGACACGTTTGGAAAGGCGTAAAAAGCGCCTTGTGGAAGACGGCACGAGACGCCCTGCAGCCGGTTCAGGCGCGCGACGATCAGGTCACGGCGTTCCTGAAATGCGGCCCGCATGGTTTCCACGCTCTCCTGGGTTCCGGTGAGCGCTTCGATGGCCGCATACTGGGAAACCGTGCAGGTGTTGGTGGTTTCCTGGCTCTGTACTCTGGCGATCAGTCGCATCAGTTCGGGTGGACCTGCGCCATAGCCCACTCGCCAGCCGGTCATTGCATAGGCTTTGGAAAAGCCGTTGACAAGCAAGGTTCTGCATCCGGCCCCGGGGTGTACAGCGGCGATGGAAACGTGCTCGGCGGGGTCGTAGATGACTTTTTCGTATATTTCGTCCGAGATTACATAGATGCCGGCGTCCACGATGACGTCCGCAAGAGCGCCCAGCTCGTCGGGCGTGTAGACTTCACCGGTGGGATTGCAGGGGCTGTTCAGAAGAATGAACTTGGTACGCGGCGTGATGGCATCCGAGAGGGTACGGGGGGTAAGCCGGAATCCCGTCTCCTCGGTTGTTTTCAGGATGAGGGGCTTGCCGCCCATCAGTCTGACCTGGTCAGCATAGCTGACCCAGTACGGAGAGGGAATAATGGCCTCGTCGCCCGGGTTGATCAGCGCGACGACCGCGTCGAAAATGACTTGCTTGGCGCCGCACGTAACGACAATCTGCGACGGATCGTAGTCCAGGTTGTTCTCGCTTTTCAGTTTTTGTGCGATTGCCTGTTTGAGTTCGGGCAGGCCCGATGCAGGCGCGGTGTACTTCGTGTGCCCTCTCTTAATGGCCCGGATCGCGGCGTCCTTGATATTGCCCGGGGTATCGAAATCGGGTTCGCCCGCAACCAGTGAAATGAGATCCGCGCCCCCGCGTTTCAGTTCACCCATTCTGGCAAAGGTGGCTACCGTTAGCGACTCATTGACGTCGAGCACACGATTGGAAAACGGAGGGACGGTCCTGTTTATCGACTGAATTGGCATAGGTGTCTGCATGTTCCGAAAAACCGCGGACAGCGTTCGCGTGAACCGCCGGGCGATGCCTTCGCCGCAATCACTTCCCCGGTCCTGTCAGGTCGTGTATTCGGCGTTGATGCGAACGTAGTCGTACGTCAGGTCACATGTGTATACCGTGGCGGACTGGTTTCCCTTTCCCAGGTCTATTTCGATATCAACCTCATCCGCCGACAATGCCCGTATGGCTTCGTTGGTATCGTAGGGCAGACCGCGTCCCTTTCCGTAAATCGGAATGCCGGCCATCGAAACGGAGACTTCGTCCGGATCTACCGGAACGCCGGCGTAACCGATTGCGCAGAGGATGCGGCCCCAGTTCGGGTCCCTGCCGAAGACGGCTGTCTTGACGAGGTTCGAGTTGCCCACGGAAAGCCCGACGGTTCGGGCGTCGTGAGTGGACGCGGCCCCAGCGACCCTGACGGTGATGAGCTTCGTTGCGCCCTCGCCGTCGCGCGCGATCTGCCTGGCGAGGCTGCCGCAGACGGCGTTCAATCCCGTTTGAAAGGTTGCGACATCGCCGGCGGAAAGCGGGCGTTCACAAGCAGCGCCGTTGGCCAGCAGGAGAACCGTGTCGTTCGTGCTGGTGTCGCCGTCCACCGTAATGCAGTTGAAAGACCGGTCTGCGGCCTCGCGAAGGCAGGTTTCCAGCCGGTGCGGGGGCACTCCGGCGTCCGTGGCGACGAACCCGAGCATGGTGGCCATGTCGGGATGGATCATGCCCGCCCCCTTAGCGATGCCGCAGATGGTGACCACGGATCCGTCCAGCCGGATTCGGACGGACGCCATCTTTGGAACCGTATCGGTGGTCATAATAGCAGCCGAGGCGTCGGCCCAGCCATCGTCACGAAGTTCGCGGACAGCCGCCGGGATGCCCGACCGGATATTATCCATCGGGAGCGGCACGCCGATCACACCCGTGGAGTTGACCAGTACGTTTTCCGTCGCGATGTCGAGTTCGCCGGCCACCTCGCGGGCGGTCAGCCTGGCGTCGGCCAGACCCTGTTCTCCTGTGCAGGCATTGGCGTTCTTGCTGTTGATGACGATGGCCTGGGCGGTTTTGTCCGCCAGGTGTTCCATGTTAACCCGGATCGGCGCCGCCTGTACCTGGTTTGTTGTAAACACTCCTGCCGCCGCCGCCGGCCTGTCGGAGGCGATGAGGGCCAGGTCCCTGCCTTCCGGCTTCAGGCCGCAGGCCACGCCGGATGCACGAAACCCGTCGGGCCGGTAACAAACGTCTTCCTTGACTCTCAAGGCCGATCCTCTCAGAAGAATGCCCGCTTGATGTTCCTGACGGCCTGTCGGATACGGTGCTCGTTTTCGATGAGGGAAATACGTACGTAGCCCTCGCCCATGTCGCCGAATCCGATCCCGGGGGACACCGCGACTTCCGCTTCCTCCATCATTTTGAGTGCGAACCTCATCGAGCCCAGATAGCGGTATTTGTCGGGAATCTGCGTCCAGATGAACATGGACGCCTTGGGCTTTAAAACGGGCCAGCCGATCCGGTTAAGCCCCTCCACCAGCACGTCGCGTCTGGATCGATAGATTTCAGCGGCCTGGACGACACAGTCCTGCGGACCGTCCAGTGCGGCGATGGCAGCGACCTGGATTGGCGTGAAGATCCCGTAGTCGTAGTAGTGTTTGATGGTTTTCAACGCTTCGATGACCTCCGGATTGCCCAGGCAGAAACCGACCCGCCAACCCGCCATGTTGTACGTCTTGGACATCGTGAAGAATTCCACGCCCACTTCCTTTGCCCCTTTTACCTGGAGCAGGCTGGGCGCACGGTAACCGTCGAACACGATATCCGAATACGCCATGTCGTGGATGATGACGATCTCCTGTCGCCTGGCGAAGTCCACGATTTCCTCAAAGAAAGCGAGATCCACCGTCGCGGTGGTGGGGTTGTTCGGGAAGTTGAAGATCATCATCTTCGGTTTGGGCCAGAGTTCTCTCGCCACCATCTGAATCTCGGGAATGAACTCTTTCTCCGGGCGCAGAGGCAGGCTCAGCACATTGCCGTTTGCAATGGCGACGCCGTAGAGATGCAGTGGATACGCGGGATTGGGCACGATTGCGAGATCGCCGGGGTCCAGGAGAGCCAGGCAGATGTGGGCAAGCCCGTCCTTGGAACCTATGGTGGCAACGGCTTCCGTGTCCGGGTCCAGGTCGACGCCGAAGCGTCGTCTGTAATGCCGGCAGATGGCCGCACGCAACGCGGCGATTCCCTGTGAGGGCGCATAGCGGTGGGTCTTGGGATCGCCTGCAACTTCGACGAGTTTGTCTACAATGTGCGGCGGGGTGGGCTGGTCCGGATTTCCCATACCCAGATCGATGATGTCCACACCCTTCCGGCGCAGGCGCATCTTGTGCGCGTTCACTTCGGCAAACACGTACGGCGGAAGGCGTTCGATTCTGCGGGATGTGATTTTCATTTTCGAAACCTGAAAACGGACCCGATGCTGTCCGGCCCCGGTCGGGCAGGCGTTTACGCGAGCGCTTCCTGCCGGACGGGTTCGCTGGCGGTCAGAAAACCCTCCGTGAGCAGCTTGTAACTGAGGCTGTCCACAAGCGCGATCCAGCTGGCTTCAATGATGTTTTCAGACACACCGATCGTATTCCAGACCCGGTGGCTGTCGGATGACTCGATGAGAACGCGCACCCTCGCGGCGGTTCCGTCCCGGGCGGAAAGGACGCGCACCTTGTAATCTTCGAGATGGACTTCCTTGAGAATCGGGTACACGGGCTCCAACGCCTGCCGGAGCGCCGCATCAAGAGCGTTTACCGGACCGTCTCCGTCGGCCACCGTGTGATACACCTGACCGTCCACCTCGACCTTGACGATCGCTTCGACTTCCGTCCCTTCCGCCGACTTCCGGTTGATCGTGCGGAATCCGATCAGCCGGAACGGGTCGGAGATGGCGCCTAGCGCCTTTCGGGCCAGAATTTCGAAGGACGCTTCAGCGGCTTCAAAGACGTATCCCTCGTGTTCGAGTTGCTTGATCTGTCGAAGAAGGCGTTGAAGCGCCGGATGTTTCTTGTCGAGTCCGGGAATGAGATGGTTCAGCTTGGCGGCGATGGTGGCGCTGCCGGACTGTTCGGACAGGAGAAAGCGACGCTCGTTGCCCACCTGTTCCGGCCGGCAGTGTTCGTACGTGGCGGGCTGTTTGACCATGGCGTCGATGTGAACGCCGCCTTTGTGGGCAAACGCGCTTTCGCCCACATAAGGCTGCCGGTGATCGTGATGGACGTTCGCGATTTCGCTGAGAAAACGGGAGAAGTCCATGAGTCCGGCCAGTCTTTCCGGTCCTATACTGGATCTCTTGAGTTTCAGTTCAAGGCTGGGGATGATGGAACAGAGATTCGCGTTTCCGCATCGCTCTCCGTATCCGTTGAATGTGCCCTGTACCTGAATGGCGCCCATTTCGACGGCCTCAAGCGCGTTGGCGACGCCGACGCCGGCGTCGTTGTGGGTGTGGATCCCGAAGGGCACATTGATCTTTGCCGTCACGTTTTCGATAACTTCCCGGAGTTCCGAGGTCAGTGTGCCTCCGTTGGTGTCGCAGAGGACCAGAATGCCGGCTCCGCCTTCCTGTGCGGCCAGAAGTGTGGCGACGGCGTATTGAGGATCGGCGATGTACCCGTCGAAGAAATGTTCCGCGTCGTAGACGACCTCGCGTCCGTTCGATGCGATATAAGCGACCGAGTCCCGAATGAGTCTCAGGTTCTCGTCGCGAGTGGTACGGAGGACGTGGGTCACATGCAGTTCCCAGGACTTGCCGAAGAGTGTGACGACATCGGTGCCGGCCTGCAGCAGCGTATTGAGGATCGCGTCGTCCTCCGGATGATTGTTCGCGCGGCGCGTGCTGCCGAAGGCGGTAACCTTCGCGTTCTCAAGCGGGAGTTCACGGACGCGATTGAAGAACTCCATGTCCTTTGGATTGGTGGGGTTCGGCCATCCGCCCTCGATATAGTGGACGCCGAGGGCGTCCAGTCGCTGCGTGATCGTAAGCTTGTCATCCAGCGAAAACGCTATCCCTTCGGCCTGTGCGCCGTCTCGGAGGGTGGAATCGTATATCTGTACGCGATTGGACATCAAAAGCTCCTTAGAAGCGGTATTGGAATTCCCAGCGGTCTTCGCGCCGTGAATCCTGACACAGCTTCCTTTGCATTGGGTTGGAGATTCGGTGAATTTGGAGCAGACGCGCCCGATCGGCTTTACGGCCGCGCCCGCGCGTTCAGCAGACCGCCTACCCAATGCGGCCCGGGCGGTCACAGCCGCCCGGTCGATTCCACTTCCCTTCTGAAGAGTCCAGTTGTGTCATCCGGTATTTCCCGTGCTATGCGCGTGCGACCTCGTCGGCGATGAGGTCACCTACTTCGGAGGTGTTGAAGCCCATTTCACCGGCGCCCATGCCATTGAGTTTCGTGCCGACAACCTGGATGATGGCGTTTTCCAGTATCACGGCGCCTTCGGTCTCGCCCAGGACGTCGACCATCATCTGCGCGGCGGCGATGCCGGCGACTGGATTGATGACGCCCATGCCCGTATACTTGGGAGCCGATCCGCCGATGGGTTCGAACATGGATACGCCTTCGGGGTTGATGTTGCCGCCCGCAGCGACGCCCATGCCGCCCTGAATCATCGCGCCCAGGTCGGTGATGATGTCGCCGAACATGTTGTCGGTGACGATAACATCGAACCACTCCGGGTTCTTTACCATCCACATCGTAATGGCGTCGACGTGTGCATAGTCCCGTTTGACATCGGCATACTCGGCGTCTCCGACTTCATTGAACGTGCGCTCCCACAGATCGAAGGCATAGGTGAGCACGTTGGTCTTGCCGCAGAGGGTGAGGGTGTTCGTTCGCCCCCGCCTGCGGGTAAATTCGAAGGCATACCTCAGGCAGCGCTCCACACCCTTCCGGGTATTGATGGACTCCTGGACGGCGACCTCGTCGGGTGTACCCTGTTTGAGGAACCCGCCCGCGCCGGAATAAAGGCCCTCGGTGTTTTCGCGCACGACGACAAAGTCGACGTCGGCGGGACCCTTGTCCTTCAGGGGGCAGTCCACGTTGGGGTAGAGTTTGACCGGACGCAGGTTGATGTACTGGTCCAGTTCAAAGCGGGTTCTGAGGAGAATACCCTTTTCCAGGATCCCGGGTCGAACGTCCGGATGGCCAATGGCGCCCAGGTAGATGGCGTCAAAACCGCGCAGCTCTTCAAGGGCGGAGTCCGGCAGGGTTTCGCCGGTTCTGAGGTATCGTTCGCCGCCGAAGTCGAAAGTCGCGGTTTCAAAGTCGAAACCGCATTTCCGTGCGACCGCGTTGATGCATTTCAGGCCTTCCACCACAACTTCCGGACCCGTGCCGTCACCGGGGATGACTGCGATCTTGTAGGACAAAGGCTTCCTCCAATGCGTTAAAATCCTGAGATGTAGGGGAGATTTCGCGCGACGGACCGAACGGATTCACGACCCTCCAGAAGCATCCCGGTGGCATCCCACGTTCCTTCGAGGAGTTGAATGCGGTCGCCAGCGGGAATCCGGATGTCGAACCCGAGATCGCCGCGTGACAGGGTCCGTTCTTCCAGGTCGACGGCGATCTCGCTTTCCGGATCGGATTCGACGGCATCCATCAGCGCCTGTATACTTCCGGCTGGCGCGGTGACGCAGGGCAGGCCCATTGCCGTACAGTTGCCCTGGAATATCTCCGCGAACGACTCGCCGACGATGGCCCTGATACCCCATCGCATGATGGCCTGAGGTGCGTGCTCACGGGAAGAACCGCAACCGAAGTTGCCATTGACCACCAGAATCGAGGCCCCGCGGTACCGGTCGTCGTCGAAGGGATGGTCCGTGGACTTCCGGTCGTCTTCGAAGGCGAATTCCCCCAGGCCCTCGAAAGTGATGTTGCGCAGGTACCTCGCCGGAATGATCCGGTCGGTATCGATATCGTTGCCCCGCAACGGAATGCCTCGACCTGCCGCTCGGCTTACTGAGGAGGATGCACCGTTCATCATCGGGTCCTTTCACGCCAACATGGCGCGCACGTCCGTTACTTCACCTGAAACGGCCGCGGCCGCGACCATCGCAGGACTCATCAGAAGGGTGCGGCCGGTCGGACTGCCCTGGCGGCCTTTGAAATTCCGGTTGCTGGAGGAGGCGCATATCTGGCGGTGCTGCAGCTTGTCCGGGTTCATGGCCAGGCACATGGAACAGCCGGCGTCCCGCCACTCGAACCCTGCTTCGCGGAAGATCTCGTGCAGGCCTTCGGCTTCCGCGTTCCTGCGTACCGCATCGGAGCCGGGCACCACAAGGGCCTTGACGCTGTCGGACACACGGTTGCCCTTCACGATGCCGGCAGCCTCCCGGAGGTCGGAAATCCGGCCGTTGGTGCAGGAACCGATGAACGCGACGTCGATGGGCGTGCCCGCGATCGGGCTTCCGGCGTCGAAATCCATGTATTCGTAGGCTTCAGCGGCGACATCCCGTTCGTCGTCGCGAAGATCCCGCAGTGCGGGGATCTTTTCGGAGACATAAACGCCCTGGCCGGGTGTGATGCCCCACGTAACCGTAGGTTCGAGCGCTGACCCGTCCAGCTCGAAAACATCGTCGTAGCTGGCGTCGGTATCCGATGCCATGGACTTCCACCAGTCTACGGCCCGTTCGAACCCGCCATTGGACGGCGAATATGCCCGGCCCCTGAGATAGTCGAATGTGGTCCGGTCCGGGTTGACGTATCCCGCGCGTGCGCCGCCTTCGATGGACATGTTGCAGATGGACATGCGTTCTTCCATACTCAATCCGTCGACAACCGGTCCGGCGTATTCATAGGCGTAGCCGACGCCGCCCTTGACGCCCAGACGACGGATGATGTTGAGGATGACGTCTTTCGCGTAGACGCCGCTGGAGAGGCTGCCGGTCACTTCGATGCGACGGACCTTGAGCGGATGCATGGCCAGGCACTGCGTGGCCAGCACGTCGCGCACCTGAGACGTTCCGATGCCGAAGGCGATGGCGCCGAACGCCCCGTGTGTCGACGTGTGGCTGTCCCCGCAGGCGATGGTCATGCCCGGCTGCGTGAGCCCGAGTTCAGGTCCGATGATATGGACGATGCCCTGGCGGTCGTCGTGAAGATTGAAAAGCGGTATATCGAACTCCCGAGTGTTTACCTCGATCGCGCCGAGCATCTCCTCCGCCATGGTGTCCATCAGCGGACGGGTACGGATATCGGTGGGGACAATATGGTCTACGGTGGCATAGGTGCGCTCGGGATATGCCACTTTGAGGCCGCGTTCACGCATCATCTGGAACGCCTGCGGGCTGGTGACCTCATGAATCAGATGCAGGCCGATAAAGAGTTGGGTCTGTCCCGACGGAAGCTCGCGAACGGCGTGGGCGTCCCACACCTTGTAAAACAGACTCTTGCCCATGAGTGGTGTCGACCTCCGCGAATTGTATTTCAGACGCCGGAAACGGCGTCGGTTCGTCCGGAAAACGGGCTGCTCTTCAGCCCGTTGGAAAAGTCGCTCTGCAGGCGAGGCCGCGCAACGCAGTATTTCGACCGCAAGGGCCGGCCGCAGCCCGGATGGGCTTTCCCTACGGGCTGTTATACCGCTTCTGTTCGATGTCGCCGTACGCCCGCGCGCAGGGCCAGATGGTTCAGCGCATTGATGTAGGCTTTCGCGCTGGCCTGGATAATGTCCGTGGATGCGCCCCTTCCGGTGGCGTCGTCTTCCTTCTGGCTGACCTTGACCGTAACTTCGCCCATCGCTTCCGCGCCGTGCGTGACGGAGCGGATGTGGTATTCGTCGACCTTGGCGTCGGTCGAGGTGGCGTTCGCGATGGCCTTGTAGGTGGCGTCTACAGGGCCGTCGCCCCACGCGGACTCCTGGATTTCGCTTTCACCGTCCACGCTGATCCGCACGGTGGCGGAGGGAATGGTACCGGTGCCGCTTGTGGTGTGCATGTACAAGAGTTGGTATTTCTCCGGGATGTCCCGGATCTCGTCCTCGACGATCGCCATCAGGTCTTCGTCGTACACTTCCTTTTTCTTGTCTGCCACCGTCAGGAATCGCTCGTACGCCTTGTTCAGGTCATTCTGATCGAGGTGGTATCCCAGTTCTTCGAGGCGGTGTCGAAGGGCGTGCCGCCCCGATCTTGCCGTGAGCACGATGCTCGTTGCCTCGAGTCCCACGTCCTTCGGGTCGATGATTTCAAAATTCGCACGGTTCTTAAGGACGCCGTCCTGGTGTATACCGGAACTGTGCGCGAAGGCGTTGGCGCCCACAATGGCCTTGTTCGGGGCGACGGGGATTCCCATCAGGCGGCTGACGAGCCGGCTTGTCGGACAGATCTCCCTGGAATCTATATTCGTATAAAGCTCGTAATAGTCGCCCCGGGTGCGGATTGCCATTACGATTTCCTCAAGCGAGGCGTTTCCGGCGCGTTCACCCAGACCGTTAACGGTACATTCCGCCTGCCGGGCGCCGTTGCGGATGGCTGTAAGGCTGTTGATGACCGCCATGCCGAGGTCGTCGTGACAATGTACGCTGATAACGGCCCGGTTGATATTCGGGACATTTTCGCGGATATTGCGAATCAGCCCGCCGAATTGTTCGGGTACGGCATAACCGACGGTATCGGGAATATTGACAGTGGAGGCGCCGGCCTCGATCGTTGCCTCGATGACGGCATAGAGATAATCGGGTTCGGTACGTGCGGCATCCATGGGAGAGAATTCCACGTCGTCGACGTACGCCCGGGCCCTCTTGACGGCATCGACGGCCATTCCGAGCACTTCGTCGGGAGACTTGCCGATCATGGAGATGTGGTTCGGCGAGGTACCGATGAAGGTGTGGATTCTGGGTCCGGCGGCGCCACTGAGCGCCTCGCCGGCCCGGTCGATATCCTTCATTACGGCTCTGGCAAGGCCGCAAACGGTCGGCCCTTCGACTTCCTGTCCGATTCGCCGTACCGCTTCAAAATCCTCATCGGACGAGATGGGGAAGCCGGCTTCGATGACGTCGACTCTCAGCTTGCCCAGCTGTTGGGCGATTTCGATCTTCTCCCGAACCGAAAGTTTCGCGCCGGGCGTCTGTTCGGCGTCACGCAGCGTGGTGTCGAAGATGACGACACGGTCTTGATTATCCATGGGGTGCTATCGCCTCCTGCGTGCGGTGCGTCGTGCCATTGTTCTGACCCGGAAATAGGTTGCCTGAATTCGACCGTCGAGACGGGATGAATCGTCTGCTGAAAGGTTAGATATCTTCGGGTCAGAACATCAGTCCCCGCCCCCGGCAACCTGCTTCGTCTGGGAGTCGCGCAGAAGCGCGACCGTGCCGGTCCTTGCGATTTCGTTGATTCCGTAATCCCGAAGCATGTTGATCATCGCCCCGATCTTGTCCTCTTTTCCGGTGACTTCGATGGTCATTGAGTTGGTACTCACATCCACGACGCCCGCCCTGAAGATTTCCGCGATCTGGATGATTTCGGAACGTGTGTCGATTCGGGTTTTCACGTTGATGAGCGCCAGTTCGCGTTCGACGAATTCACCCTGCGTGATGTCGATGACCCGGATGACGTCGACCAGCCGGTTGAGTTGCTTGACCACCTGCTCCAGCACGCGGTCGTCGCCCTGCACGACAATGGTCATACGCGAAATCGTGGGATCTTCGGTTTCACCGACGGAGAGACTGTCGATGTTGAAACCTCGGCTAGAAAACAGGCCTGAGATGCGGCAAAGAACGCCGAAATGGTTCTCGACCAGTGCGGAAATGGTGTGTCGTGTCGGCATTGTTCGTTCCTCTTGGCAAGCATATGACAGGGCAAGAACCTGGCGATTGCCCGAGAGGCTCGTTCCGGGATCGGTATTTTCTGATTTTACAGGGGATTCGACTTGGAAGAGAGCCTCTTGTGTGCGTTCAATTGTCCGGAAGGATGGCGGACAGTAAGAGGCTTGAGGATGCGGGGAGAACAAGAATTCGCGTACGTGCGACGGCGTGCGCCGTGGTAGGGCGCGGTGCCGGGAAGGGGCAGGCGCCGGAGGACACTGGTGCGCAGGTGGGGGTGTAAGGAATCATCGTCGCACTCTCCATTTGGATCCGACCATCCTGATCTTAAAATACGAATATTACAGGATTTGTAAAGGCGTGTCAAGGAAAATCAAGTAACCTTATAAATTCGTCGTCACGCTCTTGCTGAAGCGCACCGGAAACATGGGTCCAGGCTCTGCCGCTTGAGGCGCAGCAGACCCGCACCGGCGCGTTTTTCTGCTCGGGGGCTTGACACGATCCGGTTTTTTTTTTTAATTTTCCGGTCGAATTCAAGTGCGTCAGGTGTATTCCGGTAACATGGGTTGAAGGAGGACCGTGCATGATCCGGGTGGAGAACCTAGTCAAGAACTACGGTGACGTCCAGGCCGTTCGGGACATCAGCTTCCAGGTCAACGATGGCGAAATTCTGGGATTCCTGGGTGAGAACGGCGCCGGCAAGTCAACCACGCTGAAGGTGATGACCGGGTTTCTGTCGGCAACCGCCGGCGACGTTTTCGTGGACGATATGAACATCGTCGACGATTCGCTGGAGATCCGAAGGCGTGTGGGGTACCTGCCGGAGTTGAATCCGCTTTACGGTGAAATGATCGTTTACGACCTGCTTTCGTTTATTGCGACGATCCGGCGCATGGAGGGGCGCGCGTTCCGGCAGGCGCTGGATCGCGTCGTCGAGCAGTGCGGGCTTGCGGGCGTCGTCCACCGGGCCGTGCAGGAGTGCTCCAAGGGGTACAAGCAGCGAATCGGCCTGGCAACGGCAATGCTGCACGATCCGGATATACTGATTCTGGACGAACCCGTGACCGGGCTCGATCCCAACCAGATCGTGGAAATCCGCGAGTTGATCCGTTCGCTCGGGCGCGAAAAGACGTTGATTATGTCAAGCCACATCCTGCAGGAAATCGAAGCGACCGTGGACCGGATCATCATCATTCACAACGGTGAAATCGTGGCTGACGGGCTTCGCGAGGAACTGATGTCCAGCTTCAGGGGTCAGACGCAATTGACGCTGGAGGTCAAACAGGCCGAGGAGGAGAGCGTGCAGGGGCTGCCCGAACAGCTGCAGGGGGTTTCGCTTTCAGATGTGGCCGAGAATAACGGATCTCGAACGCTGGTCCTTGAGTACGACCGCGACACGGATCCCAGGGAACGAATTTTCCACTATGCCAGGGACCAGGGATGGGTGATCCTGGAAATGAGCCAGGCTCGGGTTCAGCTGGAGGACGTATTCAGGAATCTCACGGGGGAGGGGGCGTCCAATGCGTAATACGAAGGCGATCTATCTGAAGGAACTCCGTTCCTATTTCAACAGCCCCATGGCCTACATCTTTCTGGTCATTTTCGCGGTTCTGAGCGGGTACTTCTTCACGAGCACGTTCTTCCTTATCGGTCAGTCCGATATGCGCGCGCTCTTCAACATTGTACCGCTGGTCTTCCTGTTCTTCGTGCCGGCCATTTCCATGGGGCTGATCGCAAGGGAAAAAAACCTGGGCACCATGGAAGTCCTGTCAACCATGCCGATCCAGGACATTGAATTCGTAACCGGCAAATACCTGGCGGCCGTGAGTCTGATCGTTGTGGGGCTGCTGTTTACGCTGGTGCATTTCCTCACGCTCCTGGCCGTTGGCACGCACGTCGATGTCGGCGCGGTGATGACCGGATACGTGGGCCTGGTCCTCGTGGGCGCATTCTACGCTGCCGTGGGGACGTTTGCAAGCAGTCTGGCGGAAAACCAGGTGGTTTCGCTGATTATCGCGCTTGCGATCATTATGGTGTTTTTCCTGCTGGACAAGCTGCTGCTGTTCATCCCGGCGGGGCTGGCGACAATCGCGCAATACATCAGTGTGGACTTCCATTTGTCGAATATCGCAAGGGGTGTCGTGGATTCCAGGAACCTTGTCTATTTTGCGGGGATGATCTGGCTGTTTCTGGCGCTCACCCTGCGGGTTCTGGAAATGAGAAAGTGGAGGTAGTCGATGCTTGCGGTTCACAATAGACGTTCGTTCACCATCTATCTGCTGTTGGCGGTCGTCGTCGTCGCGGCCCTGAATTTCGTGTCCAGAGACCTGTTCTTTCGCCTGGACCTGACTGCGAACGGGATCTATTCGCTTTCCGATTCGAGCAAACGGGTGGTGGCGCAGGTTGAAGATCTGTTGACGATGAAAGTCTACTTTACGGACAACCTTCCGGCCCAGTACGGCAACAACCGGCGATACCTGCAGGATATTCTGGAGGAATACGAAGCGTTCGGCGGGGGCCGCGTGCGTTTCGAGTTCTTCCGGCCGGAAGACGACCAGACGCTGGCGGACGAAGCGCGGAAATACGGGATTCAGCCCGTTCAGCTCCAGGTGGTCGAGAACGACAAACTGGAAGTGAAGCGGGTCTACATGGGGATGGTATTTCTCTATGGAGACGGACGTGAGGTCATCCCGGTGATTGAAAGCACAACCGGCCTCGAGTATGAAATCACCACGCAGATCAAAAAGCTAATCGATACTGAAAAACAGGCGTTGGCATTTGCGATCATCGGCTCCGAGCCGCCCCGGGTTCGCAACGTTTCCGCCGTGCTGCAGCAGTCGTACCTCGTCCGGAACGTCAGACTGGCCTCGCCGGTGCCCGATGACATCGGTCTGCTGATGATCGGCGGCGTGACGGATTCGCTGAGCGAGGATGAGCTCAGGAACCTGAACGCGTTCGCGGATCGCGGGGGCAATCTGTTCATCGGTCAGGGTCGGGTCACGGGCGACTTGAACGGTCAACGTGGCACGCCGATACAGTCTAATCTGTTTGAATTCCTTGAATCGATGGGCCTGCAGGTTAAGGAAAACCTGGTGCTGGACCAGCGGTGCAGTGCGATCACCATCAGCCAGCGCCATGGGTTCCTTCAAATGAGTTCCCAGATACAGTATCCGTTCTTCCCGGTGGTACACCGCTTCGGCGAGCATCTGACGGTGGACGGACTCGAACAGGTGCGGCTGCTCTTCAGCAGCGAGATTGCGCTCGCCGACTCGGCCGCCGGCGCCGCGCAGACCACGCCACTCATGTATACGTCCGACCGGTCCGGCGTGATGACCGGGTTCTTCAATCTGCGGCCTCTGGAGAATCCGTTCTTCAATACGTTAAATCAACAGGGAAAGGTGGTGGGGGCGCTGGCGCAGCGGGAAGGTCCTCAGGGAGTGAGCCAGGTCGTTCTGGTGGGTGATTCCGGTCTGTTCGAAGACGAATCGGGGGGGACTTTTCCGGAGAATTTCGTCCTTATTGCGAATGTCGCCGATTTCCTGATGGGCGACAGCGATCTGGTGGCGCTCCGCTCCCGGGAGATTACGACCCGCCCTCTCGCGGAACTCGGCGACACCGAGAAGGCGCGCTGGAAATGGCTGAATGTCTTGCTGCCGCCGGTTCTGATTGTTGCGTACGGGCTGCTGAGATGGCGACGGGAAGCCGGGCGCGCAAGGATGTTGGAGGAGCAATATGGTTAAACGGTTCAGGTTGTGGCTGATTGTGATTCTGGCGCTGGCCGCCGGCGTCGCTTACGTTCAGTTTTCCAAGACGAGGCATACCGCTTCCGGCACGCGGATTTATGAGGGAAGCAGGGACGACGTTCAGCAGGTCGTGATCGAACGCGGGGACGAACGCGTTGAACTGCGGCTCGACGGCGACGTGTGGCGGCTTGTGGGCCACGATTCCCTGGAGGTGCGGGAGGCGCCGATTGACAATCTGTTCGACAGGGTGTTAAAGGTCGAGCGCACGACCCTGATGACCCGGAACGCGGACCGGTGGAACGTCTATTCGGTGGACGATTCAGCCGGGACCCGGTTGTCCGTTAGGAACGCGGGGGGTGCGGAACTGGCCGCTTTCGTGTTCGGCCAGTCCAGGCGGGACTGGAGCAAGAATTATGTGCGTATCGGGTCCGGTAAAACGGTATATCTGACCAATAACAATATCACCTATTATCTGAACGCAACGCCCGACTTCTGGGGCCGGACGCCGGAGCCGGCCGCGGCGGACACGACGGGTCCGGATATCGACGTGGGCGTGGATGCTCCTTCCGGATCAGCGCCAGCGTCTCCGGTTCTGATCGATGCAAAGCGGGATACGTCCGGCCCGCTGAACCTGAATCTGGGTGCGGTGGCGGATACGGCAAAAACCCGGGAGTGAGCGGGCAGTACCGGATTTCGCCTGCATCGTCGACTTAGCAACCGAAAAGACACAATTTCGAACTGGCGCGGGGACTCCATTCCCGCGCTATTTTCGTGTCCAGAATCCGGTTGCATTGACCCCCCAGGTTATTATCTTGCAGTCGACAGGCGCCCGAAGGCAAGACCCGATTGCGGGCGCCGGTTTTCTTTCATGTTTCCCCGATGGAGTCGGCGAGTCGGCGGGCGTCCGGATTGAATAGCGCGTGTCTGCCGGGATTTTCACGTCGACGGAAGGAAAAAGGGTATCCGTCGCCTGGCGGTTGACGCCAGGCGGGCCGCGTCCCGAACTCCGGAGGATGGTTGTGCAGATTGCATGGAGCGGCCTGTCTCAGTGTTACGAGTTCGACACCGGCGAGATCATGGGCGGCATTCAACCCTTTTCGAATTACCACGGCATCTGCGGGCTGATGCACCGGGGATACAGGGCCGGCGTGGTTCGGCACAGCAAGGCGCTTTTGAATGCCGAATATTATCTCAGGCCGGGATCGGGGATGGTGATGTACCCGCGGCGGCTCACCCTGGGCAGGAAGGTGGCGCACGATTTGAATCAGGACGGCGTGGCTGTCCACTTCCCCGCGGAGCCGGATTTCGGGCTGGAGATGGACCTCGTTTATCGGCCGCACGGCGACGCGGTGGACCTGAAGATGACGATACGGCCGTCGGCGGACATCCAGCGCTTCGAGATCTTTCTCGCCTCGTACATCGCCGAGGTCTTCGACGAGACCTGGGTGCCGATTGTGAATGCCGAGGGGGGCCGGACCTGGACGCGGCTCAACAATCGGGCGGTGATCAACCGCACGTTCGGCGTCGCCCGAAACGACCTGTCGCGCGAGATGATTCAGGATGGACGTTACGGTGAGCCGGACAGGGGGATGCATCGGGACCTCGAAGAAAGCGACTTCAGCCTGCCCATCCTTGCCGCGAGGAACTCGTCCAACGGGTTCACGCTGGTTTTCCTCTGCGACCCCGCCCACACGACCTACCTGACCGGTCAGTACCACGGATGGGACACCGCGCACGACTGGTGTTATGGTGCGGACCTGGCGGCGGGCGCGGAGATGGTGACGCACACGAGTATGGTCTATCGGTGTTTTCCGGATGCACGGGTCCTTGGCAGGGGGATCGCTGAATTGTGGACGGCCTTTGCCGGGCCCGGGCCCAAATCCTGACAAAATCAAGGAGGCAGGAGTATGCTTGCGATCGATGGCGGTGAGAAGGTCCGTAAAGTGCCCATGCCCGCGCGGCGACTCTTCGGAGAGGAGGAAAAGCAGGCCGTGATGGCGCTCTTCGACGAGAGTATCCGTTCAGGGAACGCGTTCGGGTACGATGGGCCGGAGGAACGCGCGTACGAACGGGACTTCGCGGATTTCATGGGCGGCGGGTACGCCGACCTCGTTAACTCGGGAACCACTTCTCTTTACTCGGGGCTTGGCGCCCTTGAACTGGAGGTCCCGGGCGAGGTGGTTTTGCCGCCAATCACCGATCCGGGAGGGGCCATGCCCGTGGCACTCCTGAACCTGGTACCGGTTGTGGCGGACGCGGATCCGGGCACGTTCAACGCCGGGGCGGAACAGATCGAGGCCGTTCTGACCGAACATTCGCGTGCGATTATCGTTGCGCACATCGCCGGGGAACCGGCGGACATGGATCCGATTCTGGATCTGGCCCAATCGCGCGGATTGCCGGTGATCGAAGACTGCGCGCAGGCGCATGGCGCCAAGTACCGTGGACGGCTCGTGGGCAGTATGGGGACGATGGGGACGTTCTCGACGATGAGCGGCAAGCATCACGCCACGGGCTCGCAGGGCGGCGTGGTCTTTGTGAAAGATCACGATCTCTACTGGCGGGTGAAGCGATTCTCCGATCGGGGCAAGCCTTTCAATCTCGAAGGGAGCGGTCTCTCCAACGTGAGAGCGAGCCTGAATATGAACGGGAGCGATCTGGCCGCCGCGATCGGCCGGGTGCAGTTGCGCCGCCTGGGCGAAATCGCGGATAGCCGTCGGAGGGCGGGAGATGCGATACGGGACGGCATCGACCATCTGAAGGCCGTATCCATGGGCAGGCAGGTGCCCGGTACCGAGTGCGTATACTGGTTCCTCCGCTTCCACGTGGAGACAGCGAAACTGAGCGTGGACAAGGCGGGCTTCGTCAAGGCGCTGGCGGCCGAGGGCATTTCGGCGTCTGTATCCTACCGGCACATCCCGTCCGAGTCGGCGTGGTTCAGGGAACGCAAGGTCTTCGGCAACAGCGACTATCCCTGGGGACTCCCCGACTACGGGGGCGACCGCAACGCCACCTTCCCCTGTCCCAACGCGGTCGAGGCCGCCGAGAGCCATTTTACAATGCCAATCCATGAGAACTACGGAGACCAGGAGGTGTCTGACATCATCGCCGCTCTTGAAAAGGTGGAGACAGCTTATCTGAAATAGGCGGTTGTCATCCGCGGCACTGATGGGGCAGCGCGCACGGGAAACGGTACGGGATCGGAGAATGGCTGACGCGGACTTCAGTCAAATTGAGAGTGTTTACCACGCACGGGAGATCTACCGTACGGCGGACGTCGCCGATCTCTGGATGGGCGAAGACGATGCCGGTATCCGCCTCTTCGGGGGTTCGGTGGTCGAGAATGACAGCCCCGGCGCCGGGCGGTCGGATGACCTTGACGCGGACCCGTTTTTGGAGTTGTCCGGCAGGTTGGCGTTGAAAAAAGCACTGGTGGTGCGGAGAAACCCCGCTGGACCGGCGCAGGTGGCCTTTATCGCGCGGGAGCGGAGAGGTCATTCGGCCACGCTGCGAATCAACGTCAACGGACAGGAGTTGCTGCGCCCGCCGTCCCCGCTGGCCACCCCGGACGCGAGGCAGTATTGGGAGCTGGCGCCCGATGAAGGCGCCTGGAGCTGGAGCCGATGGTACTACGTGGAATTGCCCGACGGCTGCCTTCGCCAGGGCGAAAACCGGCTGGTTTTCGATGTCGCCGACGGTGGGGTCGGGTGGAGTCTGATGGTGGCGGACTACCGGGATTTCAAGAAGGGGACGCCTGATCCGGTCGTGCTGCCGGCTTCGAGTCTTGTGCGCCGAAATGGCGAATGGGCGCCCGAGCGCGGCGAATATGTAATCCGGCTGATCCTGGGCGGGTACCGCGAAACCGGGCTTGTCGTATCGCCGGTTATCGATGCCGCCGGCGAAGAGGAGGTTAAGCGGCGGTACGCCATTGGCGGTTTGTGTCTGGATTGGGACGTCGAATTGCCCGCCGGCGCCGTCGTCCACTGTGACGTGAGGACCGGACAGGTTCCCGCGTTAAATGGGGCGGGATGGAGCGGCTGGCAAACGTGCGAACGTGGGTCGGCGGTAACACGCGTTGCGGGACGTTATCTCCAGTGGCGGATGCGGTTACAGACGTCGGACCCGGCGTGTACGCCCGTGTTGAAGGCGATCCGGGTCCTGGCCGACGTACGCCCGGAAGGAAGCGAACCGCCCCGGGTCGTCAGCGTGGAGAACGCGTCAATCCGGCGGTCCTCGTACTGGATCGCAGACGAGGACTACAGGCACGACACCTTAAGGGAACTGCGCGACCGGTTCGAACTGGATGCCGTTGTCGCCGGGGCGCAGACCGAATTCGAAGCGATCGAGCGCCTGATGGCGTGGGCGTATGCCGTTCCGCTGGGTGCGTGCCGGCACTATCCATGGGACGTTCTGAAATGGCTGACGCTCGATCGGGATTCATCGGGTGCGATTGTAATGAACCGGTACCCGGAACGGCGGCGCGACAAGATGTGTCTCTATCCCAATGTCGCCCTGGTAGCCGCCTGTCTGAGTTTCGGATATCCCGCGCGGCACGTGAACTTCCACAGCGAGGGCATGACCGGACACGAGATCGCGGAGGTCTGGTCGAACGACTATTGCAAGTGGGTCCACCTCGACGCGACGCGGGATTACTACTGGTACGATCCGAAGACGCGTGTTCCACTGGATACACTGGAGGTGCACCAGGTCCTGGCGAACAGGCTCGAGGACGTCGAACGCTGGGACCGTCCATATCTGTTCCGGCAGGATCTCGATGCCCTCGTCCGGGACCTGCCGATTGCAATTCGGGAAGGAAGCCACGAGTTCTCGACAAAGGAGGGGGCGCACTTTCTGTTCAGGTCGTTCTGTCATTTCCGAATGATTCCGCGCAGCAACGTGTTCAGCCAGCCGCGTCCGCTGCCGGTGAGTCAGGGTACGGAAGTCTGGGCCTGGGACGGGTATCTCAACTGGGCCGACGACAAGGTGCCGGCACTGCCTCACTTCACGCGTCACACGAATCGGCGATCCGATTTCTATCCGTCGATGAACCGGACCCGGTACACCGTTGTGGGGAATGAGGATGGGACCGCTCTGAGGGTCAACCTGGAAACGCAGACACCGGGTTTCTCGGGTTATCTGTCCAGCCTGGACCGAGACGAGTGGAAATCTTGCCGTGAGGCATTCGACTGGCAACTGCACGACGGGGTGAACACGATGCATGTGCGTTCCGTCAATAGCGCCGGCGTGAAGGGCCCCGTCAGCAGTCTGGCCGTTGCATTGTAACGGTATTCCTTTCGTTTTTTCCAAAAGTGTCGTCTGCCGCCCCTGTGGGGGTGGCTTTTTTTGTGACGGCAGGCGACCTGACACCGGTTTTTTTGTATGTGAAGGATACTTTTCTGTGTGATGCGCATCTGTATTCATGTCACACGCGCGGTGATTTGACCTTTCTTGGAGGCGAATCTTGGATACGCTGGGAGATCGAGACCTGGTCCGTCTTGCGGTCTCGGGAGAAACATGGGCGTTCGGCCGTCTGGTGGAGCGCTACGGCGAACGGGTTCTGGCGAGGGTCCGCCGCGTGGTCAGACGTCCGGACGACGGCGAAGACCTTGCCCAGGAGGTGTTCCTGCTGGCGTTTCGACGCCTGGGTCAACTCCACGATGGCAGCAGGTTTTCTCCGTGGCTTTTGAGAATCGCGGAAAACACGGCCCGAAATTGGCACCGGCGGCAGATGGTGCAAATCCGATTCGAGGAGCGATTGTCGAAGGAGTGGTCCGGGCACCCCGTAGATGAATCTGAGTTGGAACGGGAGGCCCGCATGATGGTCAGGGAGGCGATTCGCCGGCTTTCAGGCGCGCATCGGGACGTGATCGAACATCACTATTACAAGGGCTGTTCCTACGCGGAAACCGCACATCAGCTGGGGCTGGAAGTCAACACCGTCCGCAGCCGCCTGCAGAAGGCGAGGCAGCGGATCAGAAAGGAGATGAGTGAGATGACATCCGTTGGAAACACCTACGATCTTTCGGCGCAGGACCTTCACGCACTCCATTGGGCGACACGGTTTGTGAGCACGGACGATTCACGCCGTATACTTTGTGGCGTGTGCCTGGATACGGGCGGGCGTGTTGTTGCAACAGACGGTGCCAGGTTGCTGCTTCGCACGCTCGAGGGCACTGAGGACCTGCAGAAACAGGTAATCCTCGGGCCCGGGGTTGAGATGCCGGCGCCACATTCCGAGAGGGCTACACTTTCTATCGGAGAGGACGCTGCGGTTCTGCGTGTGGATGGGGACGATGACATCGCAATTTCGATTATCGATGAGCCGTACGTAAAATACGAGTCTGTCATACCGGAAATGGGAGACGGAATCGTCACGGTCTCTTCGGACGAACTGCTACAGGCTGTGGACCTGATTGCAGAGCATCTGGTACCCAGGCACCCGGTTGATGGCGTGTGGACCTATTCGCCGCAGGTCGAGATCCAGTTTTCAGAGGCGCAGCAGGCGCTCTCACTGATCACGTCGAGGGATCTGGGCTATCGTGTGGGCAAAGAGAAAGCCGACAAACCGGTGTCGACGGACGATGCTCCGTGGGCCGGCATTCCGTACTGGCGGTTCACGACCACACTTGATGCCGAGGTCAAACTGGGTGACAGGCCTGAACCGTTCAGGTCTAGCGTAAATCACGCATTCCTAAGTGATGTCGTATCCGGAATTGAAACCGGTAGAATGTTGGATGTCTTCTTTACCGACCCGATGAAGGCTCTTTTGTTCGTCTCGAAGAATTGTCCCGACCGGAAAGCGATTCTTATGCCGATGAGAATCGAGTAGACGGCAGTGGGGAACGTGTACAAAACACAAAGCGAATGACAATTCAAATAGCCGGGCGCCCCATTTTTTGGGGCGCCCGGTTCGACTTTCTGAAGGGACGTCGACCGCATTTATCGGGCGGTCGCCCTCCACGCTGTAATCTCCTTCATGATTCGCCTCCTTTCTTTACTCAGGCCGGTCACGCGCCATGACCAGTCCGGGTTCTGTCGACGCATCAACAGGATGGATACTGTACGGTCCGCATGTCTACACACCTGTGGATGCACGGGCATCAGCTCCGCTCCGGAGGGACTGCCGATGATCGTCATTCCATCCACTATGGATCAATGGCCCGGGAAGCCGTGCATATGTCCGCCAGGACGGCATTCACCGGCGCCAGAGAGGCTTCCGGCTGGAGCACGACATCGTACGCGGATCGAAATTCCTGATGGTGGTCGGTATCGGCAGGGAAGGCGAAGCTGAGAAGGCGGGTGTGGTTGATGCGTTCAGCCATCCTCGCATCTTCAAGCGTATCTCCCAGGAGCAGCAGGTTCCGGCGGCCCGCCAACCCGGGGGCGGCCGACGCAGGCCGGACGTGTTTATTCAGGCTGTGGATCAGCGGGGTCTTGTACGACACCGCAATTCCGGAGGGGTCGAAAACCAGCGTGTTGGCGACAATGTCCAGATTGTCCGTGGATACACCCTCTTCGGCGAGTCGGGCTTCGATGATTTCCCGGATGCCGGCGGACAGGATGATCAGGGGAATGCGGCGCTTGCGGAGGATATGAAAAAAACGGCGCGCACCGTCTCGCAGGTGCGGCCGTTTTTTTCGAACGATATGGCGGATCGTCCGCGTACTGAGCTTGTAATCCAGCAGCAGATCGAACTGGAGGGACCACCAGCGGTGCAGGTGACGCGACTTGACGCTTTCCGACAATTCGGGAGCGCGTTCGATCCTTCGGTAGCGATCAAACAGTTCCCGGTAACGCCGGGAAAACGCCGGACCGAGATGTCCACTGTTGGCGATAACCGAACAGGTGGATTGATCGCTTCCATCTTCCGCGGTGGACCGGGTCAGCGTTCTGTCCCAGTCGCTGACAACAAGGAGCCTATCCGGCCCGTCGGCCTGAAACTGCTGCAGCTTGTAACGCCATTGCATGCGGTGATTCGGCGTTCAGGGATGGTGGTCTATTGGGACGATCCGGTTTCCAAGGACTGGGACAGCACCTTTTTGAGGATTTTCCCGGGTTTGAACATAACTTTTCGGCGGGCGGGCACGTAAACCGTTTCGCCTGTGCTGGGATTGCGGGCCTGGGTCTTTTCCTTTGTCTCCTTGACTTCCCAGGAGCCAAAGCCGCGTATCTCGATCCTTTTGCCGTTGCAGATGGAAGACGTCATGGCTTCGAAAAGGACGTCGACGGCTTCCAAGGCTCTGGTTTTGGGGTGGCCGATGTTGTCTGAAAGGTACCTCGCCAGAGAAGCCTTGGTGATCGTTGCCATGCGTTTTCCTTGATTGAGGCAATTTCCCGGAAATTTCGACCCGGGAACAATAACCCAGAATTTTCCCGATGTCAACAGAAAAACAAGATCACGGAATGACTGTCTTGCATGCCGTTCGGCGCCGACGAAAAAGGGGATTACGGGCGGCATATCCCATTGCCTTTCAAAAGATCCCTTGCCCGCCTTTCTCGCCGGGTTTATATTGAAATCCGACGCCCGAGCACTCGGCAGGCGTGCCCGTACTCGCGGGTTCCGTATCGGAATACCAAAAGGAGACCGCACCCTATGAAATCCGTTTTGTTGGGGCTGCTGGCAATATGCGTCTGCGTCGCCTGCGGCGGCGAAGACGACGAAAACAACCCCGCGGCTTCCGAGACGCTGGCGGGGTCTTACGATCTGTTGAGGTTGACGCCTTCGGGGGGATCGGCGATAACACCGCCGAATGCTTCCGGGATCATGACGTTAACGGAAAACCGGTATTCAATTGTGGCCTCCTACGTTACTGCGGGTTCGGAGGATGTAATCCGGGTCGCGCAGAGCGGGGGGTACTCAAGGTCCGGCGCGAGCCTGAGTCTCACCCCCGACGGGGGCGGCGGCGCCCGATCAGGGCAGGTGGCGGACGGTGGTAGTTCGATCACCGTTCTGATCTCGGTGCAGGCAGGCGGACAGCCGCAGAACCTGACGCTTGTCTTTTCCAGGTCTGGCGGATAGGGCCCAAACGGACTTCAGGTGTTGGGAGCGAAACCTGTTAAAGGAAGATATGTGCGATGAATCGACTCGGCGCGATAGCGCTTCTTCTTGCCATCTTCACGGCTTGTAAACCCTCGGAGGACACGGATCTGATCGCCATGGTCAAAAAGGGTGATGAAGAGGGCGTAAAGACGCTGCTGGACGAAGGAGCCGACGCGAACGAAGAGGGCAAGGCGGGTACGACTCCGTTGATCGAAGCCGCAAAAAAGGGCGTCCCCGAAGTCCTGCGGGCGCTGCTCGATGCGGGCGCGGAAGTCAACGACGACCTTTATAGCAGAACCGCGTTGATGGATGCGGCGATCAAGAAAGATTCGACGATCACCGAGATCCTGTTGGAAGCGGGCGCCGTCGTGGATGCAAGAGACCTGAACCACCGGACCCCGTTGATGTTCGCGTCCGACGTTGGTCTGACGGGTGTCGTCCACGTGCTGCTGGCTGCCGGGGCGGACGTCAACGCCGTCGCGCGGTCGGGATGGACGCCGCTGATCTACGCGGCCTACGGAGGTCACAAAGATGTAGTGAGCCGGCTGCTGGATGAGGGCGCCGAAGTCAATGCCGTCACCAGAAACGGGAAGACCGCGGCCTGGCTGGCGGAGTACCGGGACAAGACCGAGGTCGTCGAGATTCTGACGGAGGCGGCCGCGGGGGACCGATAACCCGCCGGCACGCATGAGTTTTGATGGCAAGTTTCAAGGCGCTCTTCGAGTGCCTTTTTCTCTTGCAAGGTTCAGGCCAGGCAGGGATTCATCGCTTTGCCCCCGAAAAGTGAATACTTCTCATGCTCTTGGCATTTTTCGAACTCCTGGTTTCTAATCCTGCTTAGTCCTGTAAATCCTGGTCGGTTTTGATCCTGCTGTTGGCTTCTAACCCCGCTTGATCCTGTAAGTCCTAGCAGGCTCTTATCCTGTCCATCCATGTAAGTTTGAATTCTTTAGAAAAGAGGCCGAGTGGCGATCCTGAATGCGGCAATTATTGGTCTCGGCGGGAGATCGAGGGCGCATCTCTCCGTGTTGCCGGTCCTTTCCGACAGGTACAGATTGGTCGGCGTGTGCGATATCGACGCGGAAAAGGCACAAGCGGTCGCCGAACAGACGGGTGCGACGGCGTATTCGGATCTTCAGTCGATGCTGGATTCGGAGTCGCCGGACGTCGCATTGATCGCTGCCTTGCCGGAGCTTCATCACCCGATTGCGCGCACGCTCGCCGAAAGCTAGGTTCACATCCTTTCCGAGACTCCTATTGCGCACACGCTTCCGTGTGCCGACATGATGATCAAGGCCGCGGAGGATAACGGCGTTTATCTGGAAGTCTCCGAGAACGCCCGTAGATGGCCTCGTGAGAGATTGAAACAGAAAATCGTAGAGGAAGGACTCATCGGAAACGTCCGGGAATTCTACGTTTCGTATACGTCTGGATCATATCACGGCATCAGCGCGATCCGGTCGATTCTCGGATCGGAACCGAGGGCTGTTTCAGGTTCTTTTCCGGACTCAGGTGAAGTGAGAGAGCGGGGTATCATACGTTGGGCGGAAGCGATCCGCGGGACATACGAACATAACACGCGGCGGAAGAATTACTGGGAGGTTATTGGTTCGGACGGAGCTATTCGTGGAATGGAACTGAACCTTTATGGGGGGGACAGAAAGTTGCCGATTGTCAGCGGGGCATCGGCAACCGGGCAGACAAGCATGATACATCGATCCAGCGTGGGCACAAAGCCTGAGGCTGTCTGGGAGAGTCCGCTCAGGGCTTATGCGCTTCCCGATGAAGACAGCATTGCCATTGCCGAGGCCTGGTGCAGCCTGCACGATGCCGTGGTCCAGGGAGCGGCTCTGGAATATGGCGCGCACAATGCCAGAAGAGATCTCGAAGTGTTGATGGCCGTCCGAGATTCGGGAGGCAGGGAGGGGATATGGGTGGACCTGCCCCTCGAGCGTATGACAGACCACGAAAAGAGGATTCACTCAGCCTTTGAAGAGAACTACGGCGTCGACCTCCTCGATCTGACGCTACACCATCCGGCGCAGCGGGGATCGCTCACCCCGCGTCTGCGGGAACTGTTGTATTGAGTTGGGCAGGCCGTGCGAGCGCCAATTCTGATATCGCGAAATAAATTGGATCCTGATCCTCCTAACCGCAGGAGAACGAAATGATCAACAACATTCACAAGATCGCCCTCGTCAGCGACGATATCGAAGGCGCCGTACGCTTCTATACGGAGACGCTGGGCCTGACCGAACTCGAACGCTTCCCGAATGAAGACGATGAGGATTTCGTCTTTCTCAAGGCCGGCGACATGATCTTGGAGCTGATGCCGCAGAAGACCATGCAGGCTGACGTGGGCTTCCATCACATCTCGTTCAAGGTTGGCAATGTCGACGAAAGCGCCGGCGAGCTCAAGGGCGCCGGCGTGGATATCGCCGTGGAGCCGTTCGACGCGGAAGGTACGGATATCCGCCTGAGCTTCTTCAACGGCCCGAATGACGTGCTCCTGCAGCTCTTTCAACGTGAGTCCGATCCCGCCTGAAGGGACCTCTTCTTACTCCAAAGTCGGCAAGACCGAATAAAAGAAACCGAACGCCCGGCGGCGTACGGTTTCTCAGCGGCGTCTCCGCATTGGCCAGGGACGCAGTGATTATTTCCGCGGATCCATCACGCGTCCGACAAACAGGATGGCGTCCGTGGCATTGTCCCTTATGAGGAAGATGAACGGCCGGTCGGCCGTGAACGCCGGCGGCAACGAGGTGACACCGATCGTCCCGCCCGTGGCCGCGCCTGCCTCGGTACCCCGTTCGTCCAGCTTTATAAACGCCTTGTGAACGACCGCCGAAAGGTAGAGGCCCTTCCCATCGGCCATCCCGGAAAAGTCCGCTGATTCGGAGTCGAAGGCGTTGGTCATCCCCATCCCGTCGAGCGTATCGGCCAACCTGAATTCAGACGTGAACTCGAAGGACGGTACGGAAAGCCTGAGGCGGATGGGTCTCATTCGCTTCGAAATCTCACTGACGAGATCCGCGCTCAACGCGTCTTCGAACTGGTCGTATTTGCCCTTAGCCGGGAGGAGGATGATCAGCGACGCCTCCTCGCCGGCGTAAAGCAATTCCACGGCCTGGGTCTCGTGCGTTTCGTGCAGTGTGTAGTTGAAGGTCTCCGTCTGGCGCATCATCGGTACGTCGACGCGATTGCCGTCTGGCAATTGGAATGGTTCACTCGACGTCCGTCTCTCGTCGAACGGGAGGTGCCAGGCCGCATTGAAGTAGATGGCATTCGCCAGTACCAGCCGCGTCAGACGATTGATGACACCCTGCGGAATCAGGTCCTTGATCCTGTCTTCGGTCCGCTCCGAGACCCAGTCGTTGATGGCCGTACGCGAAGCTTCGGGATCGTCTGCGAAATCTACTGCCCGCATCCCGGCGCCATAGTTCTCGGCCAGCTCGTCGAGGAAGTCCGGCAGGAACGCGTAACCCTTCTGTCCCCAGATGGCATTTGCGATGTTCAACCGGAATTCGCCACGCTCCTGGCTTCCGCTGTTTTCGCCGCGGGATGAAAGCGCGAGGTCAAGGACGTTGAAGGCGGGGTGCAGCTGATCTGGAGGAAGCTGAAAACGAAGGACCTCCTCCATCTGCCGTGCGGTCTCGCCTCTCGCGCCGGCGTACATCATGGCCAGCGCCACGGAGATGCTGTGCGGCGAATAGAACAGGTTCCCTTCCCGCTCTCGCAATGTGCCGTAGAGGTCCAGCGCGAACGCGCTGTTTCCCCGCACCAGATCGTCCAGCTTCACGTCCGACGCGGACAGAGAGGTCTTTCGCGCCTTTTCGGACCGCAGCACTTCAGTCGACTGGTCTTCCCTGTCATCCTCCGTCTCGTCAACCGGCGACTTCCCTCCGCATCCGGGGTGTGCTGTTAACAGCAGCACGGTCACGAACGCTAAAAGCAAACCTCCAGACCGGATGCGAAGCGTAGTGCCTGTTGATCTTAGGTTTTTCTGGTCCATGACAACCTCGGTGCGCTCGCGTGGAAAGATGTGCTCGGGTGAATTGTCCGAGTTCGCGGTGGATGTCGAATTACGCCGACGCGGTTTTCTCTTACCGTTACGAGAAAATGTGATTATGAGTTAGACGCATGTCCTGGTGAAGAGTTGCCCTGTTTCGCAAAGTGTAGACGGACCTGCCTGTGTAAATTGCCGCAACCGACCAAACGTTTGTAGGGTGGTCGGCTCCGCCAGCAGTTCCGCTCTGCCCTTCCGTCAGGTCGAGTCGGAAATCCTACCTCGAATGTCAGCTCCCAATCTGGTTCAACTCAAATGGAGAAAATGATCCCCGGAGCACAGCTGCTGTGGGAGTGTGAATCCGGGACGCTGTGGATCAGTTGCGACCGGTGGACTCTTGCGGGTCTTGCAGGACAGCCGAACCGTTGAGTGGTCAGTCCACATTTTCATCAACACCGTGAACGAAATCACGGCCCAATCCGTATCAATCTATAAATAGACTGGCGTCATAACCTTGAGGCTTAAAGATAGGCTCATCTGGATTCTCCTATGGTCTGGAGCGACGAAGCATTGATGGAGAATCTCCGCCAGGGAGATATTCAGGCTTTTGACGAACTCTATACGCGCCATCGCCAGTCACTCTTCAATTTTCTTTATCGGCTACTGCACGACGCGGCCTTAGCGGAGGATGTGTTTCAGGAGACCTACATACGAGTCTTGGAAAACGTCGACCGCTTCAATCCCCGGCGCAAATATTCGACTTGGTTATACACCATAGCCCACAACCTTTGTATGGACGAGTTACGCCGCCAGAGCATGAGTATCCCGGCCGAGAAGATGGCCACGTCGCCACCTGCGTGCGATCCCCTGGAACGGTTGCTTGAGAGAGAAGACGAGGAAACCGTGCACCAACTACTGGCAGGCCTGAACCCCCACTTACGCGCCGTCGTTGTGCTTCGCGTTCTGCGCGGTTGCTCGCAGGAAGAGACGGCGAATATTGTCGGCATCCCAATTGGAACCGTCAAGAGCCGTTTGCACAACGCTTTAAGACAACTCCGACTTATGGCGCGAGACCAATGAAACAGGACCGCCGCACCATCGAGGAAATCCAGGCATTGTTGGGCACTGTACCCGACATGCAGTTACCCCAAAGAGTGGATGATGTCGTACTGGCTAACGCGTTGAACTGGATAAGAGAAAGACGGGTAGTTCAAGAGCGTTTCCAAGTCCCACTTTACGGCAGAATCGCCTTGGCGATATGCGCATTGGAATTGTGCGCCCTGCTTTTCGCCGGAGGCACAAGGCTCGATATTGACCAATTCATGCTGGCGTTCGTATATGGTTTGGTCGGTTTGAACATCGTTTCGTTGTTGGTTAGCCCGATTGTCCTTTTGTATCGCCAAAGAAGGGAGTGATTTCATGAATGAGCGGCTGAAAGACGCATTGCACAAATGGCTGCCCAGATTGGCCGTCGTTAGCTTTCTGCTTGTTCTTTCCTCCATTGTGTTTCTTGAGTTTTACGTAGTGCCAAGGAAAACTGCAGAATTGAAGCACAGGGAACAATTGCGCCACCGCTTCCGGGAAGAGGAGCGGGAAAGAGCGGATGAGGCCAGAGCCGCCTTAGAGCGGATTGTGGGGATTATAGACACGATCGATGGCAACCAGGAAACTCAAAGGGCCTTGAGTGAAGCGGTAGCCATAGAAAAAGCTATTGGAGAGGTATGGGTGACCAATGCCCACGGCCTCATTGTGTATTACGGTCGGTACAATCCCCCGATACGCAATGTCGCAGATTTTCCTCTCGGTACTCTGACTGATCTTCTGGAGACCGTGCCCGATGGCTTGCTGTCACCGATACAGCGGACCGCCATCCTGTTACCTGCGATAATTGGTGGTTCCGTCGAAAGCTGGACTTCCAATTTCAGCCAATCCCGAGACAAGATTCCGAAACACCTAATCATTTCCGCCGATCCTAATCTTCGTCTTGCATCCAAGAGGCCCGTGATCATAACCCGCGTCAAGGATGGCTTGATTGCCGCGGCTGCTTCGCGTCCACAATTCAAGCTTGGGGATGCTACTGTAGATAGACTCGAAAACATCAGACCGGTGAGAAATATAACCGTCGCCGTGTTTTTGACAGGCAGCTTGATCCTCTTTTGGCTCACTGTCCCCGCGTGGATGGCCCTGGATGCCCAGAAAAGAAACGAGAGAGCCGTGGCGTGGGGATTGTTCGGTTTGTTGGGCAATATTATCGCTATGGTCGTCTATTTGCTTGTGCGCAAGAATGAGAAACCGACTGGAAATGCCCATTGAGACAACACTCGGGTTACTGGGGATTCTCACGTGGCACGATTCGTCTCATGACCGCTTGCCCGCTGATGTCCAGGTTCGTTTTCTTGGCCACCAGCTCTCGAATTTGCTCACTTCAATCATGACACAACCCGGCCTCGCAGGTATATTCACCAATAAGTAAAAAGAGGGAGCCGATGGAATCTTCGGCTCCCTCTTGTGTATTCTGGTGGGCCCTGCAGGACTCGAACCTGCGACCAACGGATTATGAGTCCGCCGCTCTAACCAACTGAGCTAAGGGCCCGATAACAGTGAAATCTACGAGAAATGGACGAAAGGACAAGCGTTTTGTGGTCAACGCGGCGCTACTTCGGTTTGCGCCTGACGTCCGGCGAACAGTTCTTTGCGTTGGCGGGTGAGATCTTTGTGTTCGGCCATCAACGCCATTGGATCGGTCTGTCCTCCGGCCGCTCGCAGTTGCGTCTCCACGGCCGCGATTCGAGTGTCGAGGGCTTTGAGTTGCATCCGGGTGAGATAGTCCTGCAACGGTATCCGCCCTTCCGGATTGAGTATGCCGGTTTCCATGGACAGCGCGGAAACGATACCGGCCAGTCCGGCGTCCTCGCAACGATCCAGCAGCGCCGCCGCGGAGGCGGTCCGACCCTCCTTACGCGCCGCCGCGATCATCCCCGAGATACGTCTATAGACGCCGTTTGTAAAGTGTCCGGCGTCTATCTCCGCAAGTACCGTATCGGCCGTAGAATCGTCAGTCATCATCAGCGTAATGAGTTCCCGTTCCATTCGGGGGCCCGGCTCGAACGACGCCGATCGAGAATCTGCATCTTCATCGGCCGGGTTGCGCCCGCTTCGCCGGTAACGGGCGGCTCGCTGTACCGCGTTTATGACAATCGCTTCCTCGATCCCCAGCTTCTGCGCGGTTTCCTGGATGAGAAAGCCCCGCCGGGCGCTGTCCCCTGAATGCGCGATAATCTCCGAAACGGTCCTGACGGCGCGGGTCTTGCCGTCCGACGTGGACAGATCTTCCCGCGAACGAACCCATTCGAAGAGAAAATCCATTAAAGGCGCCGCGGATTCGGTCAGTTCGTTGAAGCCATCCGAACCCCGCTGCCGCACGAAGCTGTCAGGATCCTCGCCGCCGACCAGCGTGACGACACGAATCTCCAGTTCGGACGCCATCATCGCACCTATACCGCGTACGGTCGCGGCGGTTCCCGCGGCATCGCCGTCGAAAACGAGCACGGCCAGATCCGCATACCGCTTGAGCAGGCGCGCATGGTCAGTCGTGAGCGCGGTCCCGGACGAGGCGACAACGTTGCGGACGTCGAACTGTGCCAGGGCGACGACGTCCATGTATCCCTCGACCACCACCGCCGACCGTGTTGTACGGATGGGCTCCCGGTTGTTCCAGAGGCCGTAAAGCGTGGCGCTCTTGTTATAGACGGGAGTCTCGGGTGAGTTCAGGTATTTGGGCTGTTGTTCCGGATCCAGGGCGCGGGCGCCGAAAGCGACGGTCCTTCCCGTGTGCGATTGTATGGGAAAGATCACGCGGTCGCGAAAGCGATCGTAGTGTCCACCGTTTTCACGCGATACAGCCAGGCCCGCCCGTGCCAGCATCTGCGCGCTGAAGCCGCGTCGGCCGGCCACGCCGAGCAACCCGTCCCACGCATTGGTGGCGTAACCCAGCGAAAAGGCTTCCATCATGGACTCGGACACGCCGCGCCCGACCAGGTAATCGCGCGCGCGCGCGCCTGACGGGTGGCGCATCAGCATGTGGCGGAAGTATTTCTGCGCGAATTCGACCGTCCTGTACAGCTCGTCGTTGGTGTCTTTTTCCGCGGGTCTCCCGGATTCGGATTCAGGCAGTACGATACCGGCCTGGTTAGCGAGCTTGCGCACGGATTCGACGAAACTGATGCGTTCGAGTTCCATCAGGAATCTGAATGCATTTCCGCCCGCGCCGCAGGAAAAACACTTGTAGATCTGCTTTTCCTGGGAGACATTCAGGGAGGGCGTCCGGTCGTCGTGAAAGGGGCACAGGCCCAGAAAGCTCTTGCCGCGTTTGCTGAGCGCGACAAATTCCGATATGACGTCGACGATGTCCACCGAGTTGCGGACCTGTTCGACGGTATCTTCAGGGATGAGGGCCATGACGGGCCAGCCAGTCGGATTGAAAACAAAGACAGGGTTGCAGGAACGTCAACGCGCTGAATCCTGCGCGATCGCAGGCGAGAGGGAATGCGGATCGTCAGCGTGGGGCCATACCGCGTTCACGCATCCACCCACCGGTTGTCTTCCCTGATCAGATCGATCAGTTCGTCCACGGCGACGGCTGTGGGGATGTTGCGCTTGACAATATCCTTGCCTCGGTAGAGCGTAATCCGGCCCGGCCCGCTGCCAACGTAACCGTAATCCGCGTCGGCCATTTCACCGGGACCGTTCACGATACATCCCATTATGCCGATCTTGACGCCTTTCAGGTGGTCGGTGCGGCCGCGTATCAGGGCGGTGGTTTCCTGCAGGTCGAAGAGCGTGCGGCCGCAAGAGGGGCAGGAGATATACTCGGTTTTCGAAATGCGGGTGCGAGTCGCCTGCAGGATACCGAACCCGAGACGGTTGAGGTCGCACGGTTCGGAATCCGGCGACTCCAGCCAGATACCATCGCCGAGCCCGTCGGTGAGCAGGCCGCCGGTATCGATAGCGCCGTGAAGGATGAGCGCGTCGTCGTCGATACCAACGTATTCCCGTTTAAAAACGACGGGAATCCGGATGTCACGCTCGAGGAACTCAGCCATGGCGCGGCGCAGGTCCGGCATCGCGTGGGAGTTTTCCGTACGCAGGACAAGCACGCAGTTGGCTGCCCCACGCAGCACATCAAGCGCGTCCGGGTCCAGGTCATCCGGATCGGCGAGTACGAAATTCAGGCGTTCGGACCGAAATGGAGCGTCGTGAAATGTGGCCAGATCGAACAGCGGATAGGCGTTCGAAGCATCGCGCCGGTCGCACCACGCATCGTAGTCCAGGATTTTGCCGAGCGTGCCCGGAAGGCCGAAGTCGATGTCCCGTCCGCCCAGATAGATGAAGTCTGGCGCCATGTCCGCGATATTCCATTTGTCCAGTTCGGCGTCGTATTGATAGCCGATGGGGGACAGGCAGGCTGGTGACTGCGGTTCGTGAGGGGTAAGGATCACAACCGGCACACTGTCGCCGCCCACCCGGTCCACGGGCCGGGTCCGGCGCCGCGTATAGGTGTATGGATCGATCGGGTATCGGACGATCGCGGGAATCGGTGGGTGCCCGGGTCTGGCCGCGTAGCGTTCGACCAGACGGATGCAGACGGGAATCTCTGCCTCGGGCTCCTCGGTCAGTGAGACGCGAACGGTGTCACCCAGACCGTCTTCAAGGAGCGCACCGATGCCCACGGCGGACTTGATGCGGCCGTCTTCGCCGTCGCCGGCCTCGGTGACGCCCAGGTGAAGCGGATAGTTGAATCCCTCGGATTCCATGCGGTTGACCAGCAGCCGATAGGCCTGGATCATGACCTGTGGATTGCTGGCTTTCATGGACAGGACAATGTCGTGGTAGTCCAGGTCGGCGCAGATACGCGTGAATTCCAATGCCGATTCGACCATTCCCAACGGCGTATCGCCGAACCGGCTCATGATGCGGTCCGAGAGGGAACCGTGGTTGGCGCCGATGCGCATTGCGGTGCCGTACTCTTTGCAGATGTTGACCAGCGGCGTGAACTTTTTGCGGATGCGCTCGATCTCGGCGGCGTATTGCGCGTCGGTGTATTCGACAATCTGAAATTTCTTCTTGTCCGCGTAGTTTCCGGGGTTGACCCTCACCTTCTCAACAATCCGGGCGGCGATTTCTGCCGCATTGGGCGTGTAGTGAATGTCGGCGATCAACGGGGCCACGTATCCCCGTGACCGAAGTTCATTCCTGATGGCCTCGAGATTGCGCGCCTCGTTCCGGCTCGGCGCCGTGATGCGCACGTAGTCCGCCCCCGCCTCGATGATCCTGATGGACTGTTCTACCGTGGCGAGCGTGTCCATGGTGTCCGTTGTCGTCATGGACTGGATGCGAATGGGATTGTCCCCGCCGAGTGGAATAGGGCCAATGGACACTTCCCGCGTCCGGTAACGGCGGTATTCGGTGAGACTGTTGCAGTATTTCCCGGGATTGGTCTGGAGGTCGGTAATCAGCATGGGCAGATTCACGTTCAGGGTGGAATGTCGGTCCTGGATCCTCTGGAATCTAATATAGACGAAACCCCCGGAGGTGTCAATCGGCGCCGGTTTTGCAACCGATTACAGCGGCGGTGCGGCGGTGATTGGCACGAATGCGCGCTTTCAGGTATCCAGGTCGAGCGTGATCACCGTAACGCCGGCGCCGCCTTCGCCATGCAGTCCCAGGCGCTGAGACTTGATGAATTGGTGCCCCTGGAGATGGGCGCCGATCGCCCGGCGAAGCGCGCCCGTGCCCTTTCCGTGGATCACCGCCGCGTGCTCCATGCCGGCCAGATAGAGTTCATCGATGTATTTGTCGACGGCTTCCACCGCGTCATCCACGGTCATTCCTCTCAAGTCGACCTCGGTTGCAACAGCGTCGCGTCCGGCCAACCCGAAGCGGGCCGCTTCCGAGGTGGTCTCCGCGGCCGATTCCACGAGTTCGAGGTCTTCCCGACGCGCCTGCAGCCGCAGCTTGCCGACTTCGACTACCACCCGCGATCCCTCGTTCCGCCCGTCCGCGACAATTCCTTCTTTGCCCAGGCTTCGTACGAGCACGCGGCACCCGGGTTCGAGCATTGCCGCGGGCGCAGCCGGTTTCACCGCAGTGGCCGCCAGATCGCGCCGCGCACGCTCGACCTCGGCTCTGGCCCTCTTGATCGAGTCTCTGTCGGCGCTGCGCTGCCTGAGTTCGGAGACGGTGCGTTCGATGAGGGCATTGGCGCCATCCAGGATGCGCCGGGCCTCTTCCTCGGCGCCGCGTTTGAATTCGCGCTCTCGTTGTTCCACATCCTTCAGGCGGCCGCTGTATTCGGCGTTCAGGCGTTCCATCTCACTTCGGGAGGATCGTGCTCGATCCAGTTCCTCGTTATAGTGCTGGTACGTGTCGTCAAGGTCCGCGATGAGGGCTTCCAGGCGGCCTATATCGCTTCCTGCAATACGCCTGGCTTCGTCGACGATCTCTGCAGGCATCTTGAGCCTGCGCGCGATTTCGAAGGCATAGCTGCTGCCTGGCGTGTTGAGGCGAAGCTGGAAGGTGGGCGTCAGCGTACCCGCGTCGAAGGCCATGGAGCCGTTGGCCATCCCCTCTGTTCGGTGCGCGAACGCCTTGAGCGCACCGTGATGGGTCGTGGCCACCGTGCGGCAGCCGCGTTGGTTAAGCGTATTCAACAGGGCCATCGCCAGGGCCGCGCCCTGATCGGGGTCGGTGCTGGCGCCGACTTCGTCGAGTAACACCAGGGATCGGGCTTCCGCATGGTTGGTGACTTCAACCAGATTCGCCACGTGTGAGGAGAATGTGCTGAGGTCGTTCTCGATCGACTGTGCATCGCCGATGTCGGCAAAGACGCCGGTGAAGATCGGAAACTGTGATTGTTCCGCTGCCGGCACGGGCATTCCGGCCTGAGCCATCAGCGCGAGCAGGCCGACGGTTTTGAGGGCAACGGTCTTGCCGCCGGCGTTGGGGCCGGTCAGGACGAGGGTGCGGATGCCCTCGCTGTCCATGGAAAGGCTGAGCGGGACGATGGAATCGGTCCGGCCTTCGCCGTTCAGCCGGCAGAACAGAAGGGGATGCCGTGCGTCGTGGAGTTCCAGGCGCCCTTTCACGTTGAAAACGGGTTCGCTGCAATTCAGTTCGCGTGAGAAACCGGAAATCGCGTAGATGGCATCGAATCTACCGAGAATGCGGAGGTTTTCAAGCAGACATCCGCTGATGTGGCCGACGCTCAGGGTGAGTTCCCGAAGGACGCGTTTAATCTCCCGCTGTTCGGCCAGTTCGAGTTGCCGAAGCCGATTGTTGTCCGCCAGGGTGGCCATCGGCTCGACGAAGAGCGTGGCGCCGCTGGCCGATTGGTCGTGTACGACGCCTTCCAGCCGGTGTTTCTGGTTTTCCCTAACGGGAATGACGAAGCGTCCGTTCCGGATGGTGATCAGCCGTTCCTGCACGACGGTGTCCGGTAGCCGGTTCAGGATGTTCTCGATGGAACTGCGGATGCCGGATCGGGTTTGTTCCAGGCCTCGGCGGATCCGCTTCAATTCGACGCTTGCGGAATCCTTGACGGTCTCCGTGGACGGATCGACGGACCGTTGAATGCGGGCCTCCAGATCCGGGTATTCGGACAACCCGGACATGAGCTCCTGGAGCCGGGGATATTTCGCTTTCCTTTTATGAAAATATCCCAGAAAGCGGCGTGACATCCGCACGACTTCCTGGATCTGGACGAGTTCGCCGACGGTGAGCGTCGTACCCGGTACCGAGGCGGTTTCCGCCGCGGCGCGGATGTCGGGAATGCGTCCGATCGGTACGGGATCGTCATACCCGATCAGATCCATGGTTTCCAGCACTGGACGGAGCCGGGATTCAATGCGTTCGGGGTTGTCGGCCGGGGCCAGACTCTCCACTTCGTCTCGCCCCGGCACGGAAACGGTGCGTTCCGCGATCAGGTCGAGGATCTTTTTGAATTCGAGGGTGAGGAGGGTTTTTGGTGGCAGTGTCATGGGGGTATAACCCGATAGGACAAACAACGGACGACTTCTGACGCTGACGTATCTGTGCCGGCAGCAGGATCCGCTACTTCTGTTTGCCGCCTGCCGGAGGCGTTTGCGGGTCTCCCGAAGTTTGCTTTTCTTTGTTTTGTGACTCCTCTATAAGTACCTTCAGGCGGTCCCGTGCCTTTCCGGTTCCCCGGGTCATACTGTCCATGAAAGGATGGATCGATGACTCCGGGTCGTCCGGTACGAGGTATCTGTAGAACTCCGACGCCCGCGGAACAGCGGCCTTCACGGCGTCCATAAGGACCAGGCAGGCCCGCTGAACGTGGCGTGTCAGACGGGCGTCGTCAATGTACGCCTTCACCCCGGGGTGAGGGGAATACGCCCTCAGCAGCAGGATCAGTAAACCGAGAAGGAGTAGTCCCTGCGCCAGGCCGATTATGCCGCCACACAGCGTGTCCACGATTCCGAAGGGGGTGGCCTTGAGCATCGCCTGGAGCATTCGTCCAAGAAGGTAACAGGCAATCAGCGTCGCCAGGAATACACAGACGAAGCCCAGCAGGGCTGGGCCATGGCCGGCAGTCTCACCGGAAACCCACTCCGAGACCGCACCGCCGTACGCGAGGCCGAATCCGTAGGCCAGTATAAAGCTGAGCAGACCGACCAGGCTCCGGACCAGACCCGTGCGGCAACCCCTGAAAACCATCCAGCAGAGCCCGATCAACAGGATCAGGTCGACAATGTTCATTCGGCCCTCCCTCTGCCCCAATCGCAAACTCGCTGCATCGGAACTGCATTGAACCGGGGGTTCAGCTCAACCACGATGTGCAAAAAATACAACCGCATCCGAAGGCAAATCGGTGCGGTTGTCGTTAACATAATTGCAAATTTGGCTTATTGGTTGAAGCGCGTTTCGAATTTCATGCGTTTGCGCTTCGCCGCGGCAATCTTGCGCTTGCGGCGCTCACTGGGCTTCTCGAAATGCTGGTGCTTCTTCATCTCGGTCATTATTCCTGCTTTTTCGCAGGTTTTCTTGAACCTTTTCAGCGCCTTTTCAAATGGCTCGTCGTCTCTCACCACAACCCTGGCCATATGCTCGATTCCCTCCTTTCCGTTTCCTGCGGAAACAGGCATGCGCCGGATCGGGAGGAGTTGACGGCCATGCGTCAGTCCGTTTGCCCGCCGGCATGCGATGTCTTACAGGAAATTAATGGTTCCCAATATATAAACTCAAAAGATATTATGCAAACGGTTTTTCTTTGGTTGACTGGATGCTTGAATTAGACGTATACTCTTTATGCGCCCGAATGGGGTTCGGCGCCACGTCGCGGAACGCCGGGTTTCTGCTTCCTGCCCTGCCGTCGCGTCGGCAGAGCGAGACAACACCAGGACGTCCTGACGCGTGTGGCGAGTGCGCCTGCGCTACGGGTCTGAGCCTGTCATCCAGAGATTGCTGCGGAACTTAACGGCATACTAGACGTTGACGTTAAATGGGGGAGCCGCACAATGGGTGCGCGAACGAAGGATGTCACAGGTCGGACAGGCCGGCCCGGACACGCGGGTCTGATGGGCGCGCCGCTTGTTCGGAAGGGCCGAATGAGGGTGGGGCGCCGCAGTACATACAGTCTGGGCGCCTATCTCTTTCCGGCCGCAACGGTGATCATCCTGGCGTTTCTGGTATATATGCAGATCTTTGTCGTGGATCCCATGCGCCGGGACTCCCGTGACCTAATCAAACGTCTGGCCTTCTTTTACGGGTTGGCCACACAGGATACCGTTGTCGTCAGCGACCTGGATGTCAATGAAATCTTCAGGACCATTACGAATGCTAATTTTCCCGTGGTCATCACAGACTCCAGGGGTGAACCCCACTTGTGGAAAGCCATACAGATTCCCGAAGGCAATCCCGCGGACCTCAGCCCGGCCGACCGGGAGCGAATGGCCAGGATCGTCAGAAAGCTGGATAGCGAGAATCCGCCGTATTCGTTCGAGATTCCGCAAATCGGACCGCGAGTGCTGCACTTCGGCGATTCGCCGCTGGTACGCCGGCTGGCATGGCTGCCCTGGGTTGCACTTGGCGTAACGGCGTTGTTTATCGGGGTGGGATATCTAGGATTTCTGAATGTCAAGAACAGTGAGCAGAGATCGATCTGGGTAGGCATGGCGCGAGAAACGGCTCACCAGCTCGGCACGCCACTTTCCTCGCTGTACGGATGGATCGAGTTGATAAAATCTGAACTCGAGCATTCTACCGGTCCTGTGGATGAACAGACGCGCAGGCGATTCGATCAGATCGTGGTTGCGATGGAGGAGGACACCAGCCGGTTGGATACGATCGTTTCCCGTTTCAGCCTGATCGGTTCCACGCCGGAGCTTCGTCCGGAAAACCTTCGTCACGTCATCGAAGAGACGGCGTCCTATTTGCGCGACAGACTCTCGCGTGAGGTCCGGATCGTACAGAGAAACTACGATATACAGCCTGTCCCGTTGAATCGGCAGTTGCTGGGCTGGGCTTTTGAGAATCTGTTCAAGAATGCAGCGGACGCGATGGAAGGGAAGGGTGGAAAGATAGAGATTACCGCAAAGGCGCGGTCCGAGGGCAAATGGGTGGATATCCGGGTTCGTGACAATGGTAAAGGGATTCAGCCCCATCTGGTCAAGCAGGTTTTTCTGCCCGGTTACAGTACAAAGGAGCGGGGCTGGGGCCTGGGGCTTACTTTTGTCAAACGTATTATCGAAGACTATCACCGGGGCAGGATTTCCATTGAGGAAAGTTCACCGGAAATAGGAACCACGTTCCTGATTTCATTACCCGTGAGGCCAGCGGAGGAGCGGAAGGCTACGTGAGGCCGGGAGCTTGAACGCTATGAGAGAAAAGCAGGTGCTGTGGGCAGACGACGAGATTGACCTCCTGAGGCCGCATACGATGTTCCTTGGTTCCCGGGGGTATAAGGTGACGCCGGTGACAAACGGTGATGACGCGATTGCAATGGTCAAACAGCGGGGGTTCGACATCGTACTCCTGGATGAGATGATGGCCGGCCGCGGTGGACTTTCCACGCTGGCGATGATCAAGGAAATCAATCCGGATATCCCCGTAATCATGATTACGAAGAATGAAGAAGAGCGCCTGATGGAGGAAGCGTTGGGCCACCGGATCGACGACTATCTCACCAAACCGGTGAACCCCAGCCAGATTCTCTCTGCGTGCAAGAAACTGCTCGACGCGCGGCAAATCGTTACGGGGCGCATGGGATTGGATTATTCGGCTGTGTCCAATCGCATTCGCTCGTCAATGGCTGGCGACGTGACATGGCAGGACTGGATCGACATCCACGTGAAGCTGTCCGAATGGGATCTGGAACTGGACCGGTTCTATGACGCCGGCCTGAGAAAGATGCACGAAGATTTGCGGCGGGCGTGCAACCGGGCATTCGGACGCTTCGTGGATGCCAACTACGCCCATTGGCTCCAGGACGATATGGATTCTCCGGTGTTGTCCGTCGACGTCGTGAGCGAGTTCGTCCTGCCCGCGCTCCAGGAAGGAAAGCAGGTGTTCTTTGTGGTCGTGGACTGCATGCGCCTGGATCACTGGCTGGCAATCTCGCCGCTCTTGTCCGAACTGTTCAATATTGAGCAACACTATCACTATTCCATTCTTCCTACCGCCACGCCCTACTCCAGAAACGCTATTTTCAGCGGTCTCTTCCCCAGCGATGTGGCCGAACTGTATCCGCAGGAGTGGCGTTCGGGCTGGGACGACGACAACAGCCGCAACCGGCACGAGCACCAACTCCTGGACAACCAGATTCAGGAACTCGATTCGACGCTGAATCTGGATACACGATACGTCAAAGTACTGGATATTGCGGAGGGCAACCATCTCGTCAAAAAGGTGCATTCGTACCGGTCTTTCCCTCTGATGTCAGTGGTATTCAATTTTCTGGACATTCTGGCACATGGAAGGTCGGAATCTGATATTTTGAAGGAGATGGCCCCAAACGAGTCCGCGTACCGGTCGCTCAGCCGATCCTGGTTTTCCCACTCGTCGTTGTTTGAAATGTTGCGAAAGCTTGCAGAAACGGATACCACGGTGGTGTTGACGACCGACCACGGCTGCGTTATGAGTACGCGTGCCACCGTGGCGCACGGTAATCGGGAAACGTCGACGAATCTCCGGTACAAGTATGGCAAACACCTTCGATGCGACCCCAGGCACGCGCTGTATATCGCAGATCCGAACGTCTATCGCCTGCCCCATCTGGGTATGGGTACCACGTACATTATTTCGCGGGAGGACTACTATTTCGTCTATCCCACGAAATTCAACGAATACCAGCGGTATTACGCGAACAGTTTCCAGCACGGCGGCATTTCACTCGAGGAGATGGTCCTGCCGGTTGCGGTGCTGAACGGCAAATAGACCAAGGCGTAATTCTCATGATCTCCGCCGGCTGGTCGGGACAGGTTCTGCGGGCCCTTTTTCCTGGCCGATGATTTTTGGCAGCCGACCCCTCCATCGCAGCGAGTCCCGATGCAGACTTCAAGGGCCGAAATCCACACAACGTCCCCGGACCAGACGCGAGCATTCGGCCGGGAGTTATCCGCGCGATTGCGGCCAGGCGACTGCGTCGGGCTGATCGGAGAACTCGGCAGCGGCAAGACCTGCCTCGCGCAGGGCATCTGTGAAGGACTGAGTGTCCCGGACCGGGTGACCAGTCCCACCTTTATCCTGGTGAACGAATACGTTGGCCGGGACGCCGCGTCCCGCCCGGTATCTATCTACCACTTCGATCTTTACAGGCTTCCGGATCCCTACGCCCTCATCGACCTGGGTTGGGATGACTATCTCGCCGGCGACGGCATCTGCCTGATCGAATGGGCGGAACGCGCCGGATCTCTGCTGCCCGAGCGGACCTTGCACATCCGGATTGAAATTCCGGAATCCGGTTCACGCAGAATCATACTAGACAACGGAGAGAACAGATGACGCGGTACGCATGGCGGTTGCTGCTTTTGCTTGCCGTCTGGTCAGGGTTTTCCGGTCAGGCGCTTGCCCAGGGCAACGTACCTCGATGGCTGGTCGATGGACCGACTGCCGGCATGCTGCCTGCGGGCCGCCTGGCCGCGGATCTGCGGTTGTATGGCGACAGCGGCATTCTCTCTCAGATCGAAGTCGGCGTCCACAATCGCATCAGCATCGGGGTTTCTTTCGGCGGACAACATATCGTGGGCAGCCGTAATGCGGCGTGGAATCCGCGCGTGGAAGTTGCCGGCCGCGTCCGGGTGATCGAGGAGGAGTTGAAACTTCCGGCTGTCGCCCTTGGCTATCACTCCCAGGGGTACGGGGAGTACGACGAGACGTTGGAACGATATGCGGTCAAGTCCAAGGGCTTTTACGCGGTCGCGAGTAAGAACTACGGATTTCCGCTAGGAGACATGGGGGTACACGCCGGATTGAATCGCAGTCTGGAAGATGGTGACGGGGATGGGGATTTTACGGGGTTTGTGGGCGCCGATGTAGAGTTCAAGCGTATTTTTGCGCTGTTAATGGAATATGACTTTGCGATCAACGACAACGAAGACAACTCGCTGGGCTCGGGCAGAGGGAGAATGAACGTTGGCGGGCGGTGGATGCCTTCCGAGCGGTTGAATCTCGAAGTGGACGTCAAGAACCTGTTTCGCGATGGCAAGCGGTCGAAAAAAGTCGATCGGCAGGTCAGATTGGTGTATTACTCGAAAATCTGGTAGGGATCTGATCGGGCCGGTCTCCTGGATGCCCAATCTACGTTTCGGTCCTTTTGAGCTGACGGGGGGCGACAAACAGCGTGACTTCATTCCGGATGTTGACGAGCCCCGGGGCGGCGCCTCGGGGTTTTTGCACGTACCGGATCTCGGTGCAGTTGACGGGCACGGTCCGGGAATTCCTGGCCTTGCTCCAGTAGGCAGCCAGGCTTGCGGCTTCCGTCAACGCGGTCTCGGATGGCTTCTGGGGTTTTCCCTCGCGCTTGAGTATGACGTGCGATCCCGGGCATCCCTGCGCATGAAAAAAGAGGTCGTCCTTCGCCGCGCCCTTCGTGAGACGGTCGTTCTCAACGTTGTTCCGGCCCACCAGAACGGTCCAGCCGTCGGAGGTCCGGTAACGTCTGGGATGCGTTTCGCCAGGGGAGTTCCTGCCGGTGGTCGAATTCCGAGTGCGACGCTTGAGCCATCCTGTCGCGGCCAGTTCGTTTCGAATCTTCGCAACATCGTCCGGGCCGTTGGCCTCATTGAGCCGATTCAGAAGTGCTTCGACCCTGGCCAGTTCCGTCCGTGCGGCCTCCCGGCGTCGCGTGAGGATGGGTCGCGCCTTTTCGACCTTTCGGCTCCGTTTCAGGTAGGCGGCGGCATTTTCATGCGGCAGTTTGTTGGCTCTGAGCGGGATTGTCACCGGCGGCCCGGACGGGTTGTACACGTCCGGAAGGGTGACAGACGTGTTACCGAGACGGAATCTGTGCAGCCCGGCCAGGAGGATGTGGCCGTATCTTCTGTAGCGTTCGGCGTTATCGGAATCTTCAAGATCGGACTGGATTCGCGTGATCCTGCTTTCGAGTGATGCGCGGCGCCGATTCAGCACATTGAGGACCTCGCGTCGGCCTGTGTCCACGTCTGTTCGGTCTTCCTCCATCCTGGCGAGGCGTTCGATCGCGTCGCTGACCGACTCGCATACCTGCTCCACGTTACCCGGGCCGCGCTGCAGGTTCAGTACCCGGATAGACGGCGGACTGTCGGGAATGCTCACGATCTCGGGTCGATCCAGAAAGGGCGGATGGGCAAACACGGTATGGATCAGGCTGACCAGATTTCGAATTTTCTCGGGCGCCGGTTCCACGTCTGGTTTGACGCCTGTTTCCGCGAACAGCGATTCGGCGGTCAGCACATCCAATCCAGCAACGGCTCCCGCGAGCGCACGGGCGGGTTGGTCCGGCCGCTGCCGGAACGCAGCGGCGAGATGGGCGGGTTCGAGTTCACGGGGCGGAATTCTATCCTGTGCGGGCGGGGGACGATACGTTTCGCCCGGAGCAATGCGCCGTTGGCGGGTCGTCTTTCCGCCCACCCGGCGCAGAACCCCCAGTATCCGCTGATCCGGTTCTGAAGTCAGGATGACGTTACTGTGCCGCTGGATCAATTCAACGTACATGAGATAGCGCCGTTCACCACCCAGTCGGTCGCGTTTGCACAGGTTGAACGAAAGGACGCGTTCCATCGGGATTTGAGAGATCCCGAGGATTGCACTGTTACAAAGATGGTGTTCCACCCAGGGCGGCGGGGCGTCCGACGCCGGTAGCGGCCGATGTGCCCGATGCAGGCGGCCTGCGTTGGGCGATGCGGAGAACAGCAGGCATAACCCGTCGGTCGTTTCGACAGCAAGGTCGTACATACCCGACAGGGCGGCGCACCGGACGTGTTTGCCTGGAAGGATTTCGTTCAGTTCGTCGCACAGGCGTCTCAGTGTAAAGTAGCTGAGGTTCATTCGCACACATCCGCATTTGAGGGACGGATAACGGCCGTATATCTTGACAATTCTGACCGGACCTGGTATTCTTACACGGCCCTTGACCGTGCGTCGGGCACCGATTTCACGGCTCAAATCTGGAAAGGGAGGACGATGCCTGAACAACGACCCGTAAATCCCAAGGAACTGCAGAAAGATCTGAAAGACCTTATCGAGCAGAAGTACGGCGCCCAGGTCGTGTTTCCGCAGGCCGAGGCCGAAGGGAGCAATGAAGGACCACGTACGGAGGAAACGCAGGATGAATTGATCGACTTCGACCTGAAGCCGGAAGAACTTGAAGCCTTTCTCGCCGAATACGTGATCAAACAGGACGAGGCGAAGGAAGTGCTCGCCACCAAGATCTGCACCCACTTCAACCGGATGAAGCTGGATCGCGAAGATCCGGAATTCGAACATCGTTCCGTGGGTAACATCAAGAACAACATCCTGTTGATCGGCCCGACCGGAGTGGGCAAGACCTATCTGATAAAACTAATCGCTCATCGTATCGGTGTTCCCTTTGTCAAAGGCGACGCGACGAAGTTCAGTGAAACCGGATATGTCGGCGGGGACGTCGAAGACCTGGTTCGCGAATTGGTTCGCGAGGCCGCGGGCAGCATTGAAAAGGCCCAATACGGCATCATCTACGTGGATGAAATTGACAAGATCGCTTCGACCCCCAACCTGGTAGGGCCGGACGTTTCGCGAAGCGGTGTTCAGCGCAACCTGCTGAAGCTGATGGAAGAGACCGAGGTGGACCTCAAAGCGCCGCACGATCTGGCATCACAGATGGAAGCCATGATGCAATATCAGCAAAGCGGCAAGATGGATCGCAAGAAAATCAACACACGGAACATACTCTTCATCGTTAGTGGTGCGTTCAACGGGTTCGAGGATCTGATCAAGCGCCGTCTCAATCGGAACAGTCTGGGTTTCAAGGCCGAAACGGATCGGCCGCTGAACTCTGAAGCGGGCCGCGTCTCCTTTTTGAAGCAGGCGACGACGGAAGACCTCATCACGTTCGGCTTCGAGTCTGAGTTTGTGGGGCGTTTGCCGGTCGTGGCCGTACTCGAACCGCTTTCCGTCGAGGACTTGTATCAGATTCTGAAGAGTCCGACCAGTTCGGTCATTCTTGGAAAGAAACGGGATTTTCTGGCCTACGGGATCGACTTGAACTTCGAAGACGCCGCGTTGCGCCGGCTTGCGGAGCAGGCGTCAACTGAACAGACGGGTGCGCGAGCGCTGGTCAGTGTCTGTGAACGGGCGCTGCTGAAATTCGAGAAGGCGCTTCCGTCTACCGATATCCGTTCGTTTACCGTTACCGCCGCTGTTGTGGAAAATCCGACGCTGCAGTTGCAGCAGCTGCTTGTCCACCGGGATATCTCGTCTTATACGGCGCGCTTCCTGGATGCATACGGGATTGAATTGACGTTTTCGGAAGCGGCAAGAACCGTTTTGGCCGATTCCGCGGCCCGCGACGGCGTGTCCATAGAAGCGCTGTGCCAAACTTTGTTCGACGACTACGGTCACGGTCTGAAGCTGGTGGGAAAATCCGAGTTCACCATCGGCAAGGACGCGGCGGAGAATGCGAAATTGCATCTGGATCGAATGGTTAAAGCATTTTACAGTACCATTGGAGAAAAAACCGCTCGCGCGAAATAACGTCAGGTTCTGTCTGTCAGAGCCAGCCTTACGATGCCGCCGTTCTCCACGAGCAATTGACGGGCCGTCTCCTTCGAGACGGCCCGTTTTGACATCACAATTGCCGTCTTGAGATCGCCGGCCGCACCGAGTAACCGCCGGCTGTCTTCACCGGAAAGACCCGTCGTTTCCATCAGAATCCGGCGGGCGCGGTCGTTCAGCTTTGCGCAAGTGGGTGTCAGGTCCACCATCAGATTGCCGTACACCTTGCCCATCCTGACCATGGACGCCGTCGAGATCATATTCAATACAATCTTGGTCGCGGTGCCGGCCTTCAGGCGCGTGGAGCCGGTGATGGCTTCGGGGCCGACTTCCGGCACGATGCTGATTTTCGCGTCCACCTGCCCCGCCGCATTCGGGTTGCACGTGAAAAAGACGGTATCCGCGCCCTTGCGCCGGGCGTACTCGAGCGCACCCAGCACAAAGGGCGTTACGCCGCTGGCCGCAATACCCACCACGATATCCCGCTCCGACAGATTCCGTCGTCGAAGTTCACGCGCACCGTCTTCCGGCCGGTCCTCAGCGCGTTCCGCCGCTCGGAGAAGCGCGCCGGCTCCGCCCGCGACAATCCCCTGAACCGTCCCTTGCGGGGTTCCGAACGTGGGGGGGCATTCGGCGGCGTCCAGGACGCCGAGCCGGCCGCTGGAACCGGCACCAACATAGAAAAGCCGGCCGCCGTTCCTCATCGCCATCACCACAAGCTCCACGGCCTCAGCGACCTGCGGAAGTACCGCATTCACGGCCCGTGGAACCTTGCTGTCTTCTTCATTGAGGATTTCGAGGATCCGCAGCGTGGACGCCTCGTCGATGTGCGCACTGGCGGGATTTCGTTGTTCCGTTGGCAGCGAGGCCCATCTTGATGTGTTCACATCGGACATCGACCTATCTTTCCTCTTCTTCCGCCTCGCTGCGCAGTTGTTGAAGGGTCTTCCGAAGGCTTTCAACGGCTTCTCCGTATCCAGTGAAGTCACCTCTTCGAAGGCGTGACTGCGCCGTGTCGAACTGCGCGAGTGCGGTCTGGCTCAGCTTCCCGAAAACCGTCGAAGCCGGCGACGGGATGTGCCGAATATCCGGAATGGTTTCTCGTTCTTCGAAAGCCAGGATCAGCGCCCGTTCAAGGTCTTCGGCCATCGCGAGTCGATCTCCGTGCGCCACGAGTACACGCTTCAGTTCCGGCATGCCGCTCTGGGTGGCCCTCAGGTAGAGGGGCTCAACGTAGATGAAGCCGTTTTCGATGGGAACGACGAGCAGGTTGCCGCGCAGCACGTCCGAACCCCTCTGGCTCCAGAGTGTGATTTCCCGTGAGACGTCGGTATCCTGGTCGATGCGGCGTTCGATCAGCATGGGACCGTAGACAAGCTTCTTCTTGGGCAGTTTGTACACCATAAGCCTGCCGTAGTTCGGACCGTCGCATCTGGCGAGAAGCCACGCGATCATATTGGCTTTTCCGGCAGGCGTGGAAGGCAGCATCAGCACGAATTCCTCCCGGTCAGCGTCCGGCAACTTGACGATGATGTAGTACGGCGCCATGACGCGCGGGCGTTCGGAAACCCCGTAGATTTCCATGGCCGGTTCCCAGACATCCTCACGGTTGTAGAATACCTGGGGCGAGGTCATGTGGTACGTGTTGTAGAGAGAAGCCTGGATTTCGAACAGGTCCGCCGGGTATCGGACGTGGGCGCGCAGTGCTTCCGGCATGTCCTCCTTTGGCCGGTACAGGTCCGGAAAAATCTCCATGTACGACCGGATAAGCGGGTCGTCCGGATCCCACACGTAAAACGTGACCGTGCCATCGTACGCATCGAGCGTTGCTTTGACGGCGTTGCGGATATAGTTGGCCTCCCGCACGTAGGGCCTGCCGTGGGGTTCCGCGTAGGGGTGCATGTTGCTTTCGGTATAAGCGTCCTGTATCCAGACAAGCCGTCCGTTCACCGTGACCAGATAGGGGTCTTCGTCGAAGCGGAGATAAGGCGCCAGTTTCTGGAACCGCCTGGGTCCTTCGTCCCTGAAACGACGGCCGATGTGCCGGTCGAATTGAATCCGGCTCTCAGGCTTCAGGTTTTGCGTAACCAGAAGGTAGGGATCGGCGAAGCGCAAGGCGAACAGGAGTCGGCGAAAAAATGAGTTGACGGGTACCCCGCCAGTACCGCGGTAGGTGGTGTATGCGTTTTCGTCGCCCCGGGGGTAGTCGAACTCCTCGGTCCTGGTGTTGACGATTACGTAGTCCTGCATGGCTTCGCCATAGTAGATCTCCGGGCGGTCCACCCGGATGTCCACCGACGCATTGGGCGGGATGTCCTTGACATAGAATTCCGGAAGACCCTCCTGGCCAACTTCATTCGCCGGGCTCATGCAGAACCCGTAGCCGTGGGTGTAGACCAGGTGGCGGTTGACCCAGGTTTCGCCCTGAGTCGCCATTTGTTCACGCGAGAATTCCCGCGCGGCCACCATCACCTGCTGATATTCGCCGTTGATCTCATACCGGTCGACGTCGATACTTCCAAAACGATAATAGGACCGGATTTCCTGAAGCTGGCTGTAGGTTGCAATCAGGGGACGGCGGTCCCACAGCGGGATGCTGCGGATGGTGGGCAGATTGTTCCGGATATCCTGAAAATCCAGATCGGACTCCGCCGGAAAGGGGACCTCTTCGATTCGATCCAGGCCGTACGCCCGCTGCGTGTGTTCTATGGTCCTTTGAATGTAGGGTTCTTCGAGTCTCAATTCGTCGGGTTTCACAACGAATTGTTCAAAGAGAATCGGAAACAGCCAGCTGAGCAGAAGAATGGCCGAGACATAGGTGGTGCCGCCGAAGGCGATAGGCCACCACTTCCTGTCGCGCAGGTTGTACACCAGCAAAGCCCCGAGAACGATGGAGAGGACCATCATCAGCCGGTAGACGTATACCTGAACATGGACGTCGGTATATCCCGCGCCGAAGAACGCGTCCTTTCGAAAGGAATAGAGGATTTCGTATTCCTTGAGCCAATACCACCAGGCGCAGATGAACGCGAGAATCGCCGTCAGCGCGGAAAGGTGGGCGCGGACGTACGGCGTCGACGACCAGCCCCGTTCCACTTTGCGCAGTGCGCGGTCCTGATGATAGGAGAAACTGACGAGGACGATGGTGAGAATGACGGCGAACGCCAACCAGCCCTGTACAAAGTTGTACGCGGGGAGGTGGAAGAAATAGAAGCTGAGGTCGTTGGCGAAGACGGGGTCGGTGAAACCGAATTGTACCGGATAAAAATATCGCAGCAGCGGCATCCAGGCGGCTGCGCCGATCAGGCCGGTTGCAGCCGTCAACAGGACGATTGCGGCCGACCAGAGGATGAACTGGCGCTTGCGTCGTTCCGGCAGTACAGGCTCAGCGTCCGCAACGAGGACCTCGAGCGGCATCTCGCGGGTATGCCGGCCGTACTTGCGCGCGATGCCGATGTTGACAGCCGCGATGGCAGCGAAAGTGGATGCAAAGGCCATAAACGAAAGAAGGCGGGCCAGGGCCGTGGTGACGAGAACAGACCCGAATCCGAGGTTCTGAAACCAGAGCCAGTCGGTATAAAAGTACACGGCCAGGCGAACGCACGTGTAACCGAGAAGCAATCCGGCCAGTGGAACAAGAAACTTAAGCGCTCGTTTTGACATTGTCCGTGGCAGTTCTTTCGTTAAGAAGCTGTTCTAAAATTACCGGTGAGTTCCCGAGCGCGAGCGAAAAAGTGGCGGTCAAGACGGGAAAACCCGCCTATGAGAGGCGAGCAAGCGCAGCCTCGATCTCGTACGACGGGTGGGTTTGACCAACGCCGACCGGCGCTTTTGCAGCCGCGCGAAGACCGCTGGGAATTTTAAAACAGCTTCTAAGGAGACGACATTGTCTAACTTATGAAATATAAGCAGGATAAATAACCCTAACAAGCGGATTTTCCCGGAAACGGCCGCCATTGCTGGAAAACCCTTGACAATTCTCGCAAGGATGATATCATATCTTGCTTTGAATCGTTCCCGATTTGCGGAGTGCCCCCGGCGCAGCGATACACGCTGCATGCAGCCGAGATCGACGGGGTGCCGGTCGCCCTGACCGTTTGCGACGCTACCGGTGAAGACGACTCGCCGGGATGACTGTGGAATTCAAACACTCAGGTTCAGAGGGATAGCGACAGGTATGGATACTGCAAGTGTCGATGTTGCCGACGTCACTGTGGCAGGCATGGCAGATCAGGAGGCGGCATTCGCCCATCGCCGGTTGCGCAGGGATGCTTTCTGGAGGACGATTCCGGCATACGCGAATGTTGACGCCGATACGTTTCACTCCCACCTCTTTCAAGCCCGCAATTCGCCAACCAGCGTGGAGGGTCTGCAGGAAGTACTTGGCGGGCTCGTCGGACCGGGCTTTTTCGCAGACCTGCGCGAAGGGTTAAGCAGGGCCCCGATGAGCATTCGGATTTCACCATATATCCTGAGCCTGATCGACTGGGATGATCCGTACGGGGATCCGTTGCGCACGCAGTTCCTGCCCATGGCCTCGCAGCAGTTGCCGGATCACCCCGAGCTACACCTGGATTCACTGAACGAACAGGGCGACTCTCCCGTACCGGGACTTACCCACCGTTATCCCGACAGGGCGCTCTTTCTCACGCTGGATACCTGTCCTGTCTACTGCCGGTTCTGTACGCGGAGTTACGCCGTGGGGCTCGATACGGAAGGCGTGGAAAAGGTCCGTCTGAGTGCCAACAGGAAACGCTGGCGCCTGGTCTTCGACTATTTGAGGTCGCGCCCCGAGGTGGAAGACGTCGTGGTCAGCGGCGGCGACGTCTACAACCTCAGGGCGGCGCAGGTCCGGGAGGTGGGCGAGGCGCTGTTGGATATTCCGCATATTCGACGGTTTCGCTTTGCAACCAAGGGCCCGGCGGTCATGCCGGGGAAGATCCTGAGCGACGTGGATTGGGTGAATGCGCTCGTCGATGTGGCCGATCGGGGACGCAGGATGCACAAGGAAGTGGTCATGCATACCCACTTCAACCATCCGGGTGAAATAACCGGCGTGACGCAGGATGCAATGGGCCTGCTGATGGAGCGGGGGGTCACGGTACGGAATCAGGCGGTACTTCAGCGCGGCGTAAACGACGACGTGCTTACAATGCAGATGCTCGTGAAACGGCTGAGTTACGTGAATGTTCAGCCCTACTACGTGTTCTTCCACGATCTGGTACAGGGGGTCGAGGATCTCCGCACGACGTTGCGAGCGGGTCTTGAAATTGAAAAAACGCTCAGGGGCACGACGGCGGGGTATAACACGCCGACGTTCATTGTCGATACACTGGGCGGCGGCGGTAAACGCGACGGGCATTCCTACGAACATTACAACGAAGAAACGGGAATCGCGGTGTTTGCAAGTCCCACCGTGCGGCCGGGAGAGCTATTCTTCTATTTTGATCCCATCGATTGCCTGGCGCCCGATATTCAGCAGCGCTGGACGGAATCAAGCGAAAGACAGTCAATGATGGAAGAAGCGCTCGCGGGCGCCGGCTAGCAGTCCGTTGATAAAGTCGCTCTGCAGGCGAGGTATGGTGTCCCGTCCCGGAGATATGTCACCATTCATCCGCCGATTCATCCCGTCTGGCGGCGTTGCCCTCGCTCGGTGACCTTGCGCAGGTCGCCTCGCTCAGGCGCCTTGTCAGCCGGGCGACTCGGCGGTCGAATTTCGGCAATCTATCTCCGGGACAGAACACTTGCCATTGTGGCCGAAGACTAGGCGCGCGACCGAGTCCCATCCATCGATTCGGCGAGGGAGCGCAACGCAGTATTTCGACCGCAAGGGCCGGCCGTAGCCCGGATGGGCTTTTTCAACGGTCTGCCAGTTCGGCGGGCTCAGGATTCATATTGGACGGGGTCGGGAATACCGGCCGTCTCGAAGGCCTTCAGACGGAGGATGCAGCTATGGCAGCGACCGCAGGCGCGGTCGCTGTTTCTGTAGCACGACCAGGTGAGGTGCAGCGGGGCGGCGAGTTCCACGCCAAGTCGGACGATCTGTGCTTTCTTGAGGTGGATAACCGGCGTGAGGATTCTGATGTGGGATTCCGGGCGTGTACCGGAGTCGACCGCCCGTGCGAACGCGTCACAGAACGCTTGCGTACAATCGGGGTATCCGGAACCGTCTTCTTCGACGGCGCCCAGATACACACTCGATGCGCCGTGGGATTCTGCCCACGAAACCCCCAAGCTGAGAAGGAGCGCATTCCGGAAAGGTACATACGTGACGGGAACGTCGTTCCGGTCGGCGACGGCATCCGGAACGGGTACGTTTCGGTCTGTCAGAGCGGAACCGCCGACCTGACGGAGCGCGTCCGTTCGGGCGGCCAGGCGACGACCCGCCGGAACGTCGTAGTGGTCGGCGATATCGTGGAACGCCCGGCGTTCGCGGGCGTTCGTTCGGTGTCCGTAGTCCAGGTGAAAAAGCGCGAGGTCGAAATTCTGGCGGGCGACGGCGGCGGTGACGCAGCTGTCCAACCCGCCGCTGAGCAGCACGACGGCGAGTTGTTTCACGCGCCTCTCACGGTCGCGACCGTCCGCTTCATGTACGACGCCAGGTCGTCCATGAGCGAGTAGACGGTAGGCAGGATGACCAGCGTAAGAATGGTGGAGACCATCAGCCCCGAGATAACTACAAAACCGATTGGTCCCCATCGACGAGCGGTCCCCTCAGCCGTGCCGTAGATCATCGGCAAAACCAGGGGCGTGAGGCCCAGGATTGTCGTGGTCGCGGTCATCAGTATGGGACGCAATCGGTCCTGACCGCCCCGGATAATGGCATCACGACGGTAGAGGCCCTGTTTACGATAGCGGTTGATATGGTCTATCAGGACGATGCCGTTGTTCACGACGATGCCGAAAAGTATCAGCAGACCATAGGTGGCGTTGCTGTCCAATGGGATATTGAAGGCATACAGCGCAAACGAGACGCCAATGAAGGCGAAACAAATGGAAAACATAATCGTAAACGGGTGCGCGTAGGACTCGAAGAGGGCGGCCATGATCATGTATACGAGAAGCGCGGCGAAGATCATGGTAAGATTGGTTTCGCCCTGTTCCTGATTCATCCATCGGAAGCGCCGGTCCATCTGCCACGAGTACCCCGCCGGCAGCGGTATCGCACGCATTCGCCTGCTCATTTCACGTCCAACGGAGAATACTGCCTGCTGTTCCGTATTGGCGAATACGGTTAACGTGGACATCCGGTTTTCGCGCTCGAGCGCTTGAGGACCCTTGCGGACGCGGAAGTCCGCCAGGCTGGCAAACGAGACCATATTACCCGTTTCGCTCTCAAAGTACGTGTTCCTTAGCTGTTCCAGAGTGGCCCGATCCTCTTCCTTGAGTTGTACGGTTATGTCGATTTCTCCGTTCTCTGTCTTGAACTTGCTATTGCCCCGGGTGCCCAGCGCACTTGCAACCGTTGTCGCCACCTGCCATGGCGTAAGCCCGTAACGCCTGGCGCGGCGCCGGTTTATGGTGACCTGGATTTCCTCGTTGCCGGATTCCAGGCTGGTTTCCACTTCGTGAACCCCTCGAATGCCTTGCATTCGCAGCCGGATGTCCTCCGCCAGCATCGCGAGTACGTCAGGGTTTCGGCCCTTGACTTCAACTCCGGCTCCGGTGGAACTGCTACCCCATGTTCTGCCGGATTTGAACCTCACGCCAGGTATATCCCGGGGTAACAGATCCTTGACCCTGCGTTTGACCTCGTCGGTGGAAAGACGGCTTTCGTCAGGGGGAACAAGATAGAGCGTGATGCGATTGCTCCGTCTGTCGCTGTACCTGCTGCTCATGGCCGCGAAGTCCAGGCTGTCCTTTCGCGGAAGCAGGATGGCCTCCACACGTTCGAATAGCGCCAGCGCATCATGAATGTCGTAGCTTCGCGGCAATTCGACCGAGATATCGACCCGGCGTGTCGGCTGCCAGCGATAGGGTTGCTGTTCAATCTGCGTGAAGAAGTAATAACCGGCGCCAAGAAGCGTACAGGCGATCGAGACGGTCGTCCATCGGTAGCGGAGTGTGTTCACCACCAGACGGGAGTAGAGATACTTGATGCCGCGAGTCCTTCGGGAATAATAGATGAGAGTACCGATAACCGTCAGCAGCATTGACAACAAGAGCCATGCCACGGCAGGTATTGCCGCGAGGCCGGCCAACACAAAGTTCGCGTTGTTCCAGAGCCATGCAGCGGTTTCACTCAGACCCTCGGCGTAGACCACGTAGCTGCAGAGCCCCAGTAGCAGGATTACAAACGCGAACTTCAGCCAGCGGTCCAGACGGGATGCGCTTTCGTTGAATGCCCTGGATGCCGCCAGCGGGATCAGGGAAAGCGCCACGCAGAAAGACGCGCCGACGGAAATGCAAACCGTTAGCGCGAAGTCCCTCATGAACAGGGCGCTCCGTGAGTCGGTCACAAAGATGATGGGTACGAAGACACAGACGGTTGTCAGCGAGGCTGCAAGTACGGGAATCCCGATTTCCCGACTGCCGTCAAGCGCGGCGTTCCTTAGTGTCTGTCCTTCGTCGTACCTCTTTCTGAAGATGTTTTCCAGAGCAACGACGGCGGGGTCGACGAGCATGCCGATCGCGACCATCAAGCCCATCATGGACATTAGATTGAGGGTGATATTGGATCCGAAGACTTGGCGCAGGATGTACATCACCATAAAGACGGTGATGGCGGATATCGGGATCGCAGAACCGATTATGAGCGTGCTCCGGAAGTTTCTGAGAAAAACGAAAATGACGACGATGGCCAGGAAACCGCCCATTATTGCTGACTGAGTGAGACTCTTGATGCCGGTGGTGACATCCAGCGATCGGTCGCGGATGGCCTGCGCCCTGAGTTTGCCATCGCCAATGTCTTTCTGGATCCGCCGGAATTCGTCCTTTACCAGGTCCGCCGTGGCCACCAGGTTGGCCGAGGAGGACTTGCGGATGTCAACCGTCACGGCATCCCTGCCGTCAAGGCGTTCGAAATCCTCTTCGTCCGGAAAATCGTACGTGACGTCCGCAACGTCACCGACTTCAACGCCCGTACGCAGCGGCAGGCGCCGGATCTGGTCTACATTCTCAAACTCACCGATGGTCCGTGCGGCCAGGCGTTTCTCGGCTTCGTTAACGTACCCGGCAGAGATATTCACATTGTTGGAACTGATCGCCCGGTTGAGCGCGCGTATGTCCAGGTTATGGGTTTGCAACAGGTTCTGGTCGACTTCAATCAGCAGGTCCTTTTCCCGCAGTCCCCGGACCTCGACGCTGCCGACGCCTTCCAGTCGCTGCAGCCGCGGAAGAATCGTGTATTCATAAACACTCGCGAACTCGGACTGATCCGTTCCCTGCCAACTCAGCGCATAGGTAAGCACCGGGAAATCTTCGGTGTTCCAGCGGCGTATCGTAATCCGCTCGACGTCGCCCGGAAGGTCGTTTCGGACCTGATCGAGGCGGTCCCGGACGTGAACCGCCATGAGGTCCATATCCGTATTGAGTTCGAATTCCAGACGAACGTAGCCGCGATTGGCGTACGATCTCGAGCTCAGCTGCTTCACGTGGGAAAGTGTGCCCATCACCTCTTCAAGCGGCTTGACAATTTCACGTTCTATCTCTTCAGGCGATGATGAAGGGTAGTCGACGTTGACGTACATGACGGGAAACGTAATGTTCGGCAGGTATTCGAGCGGCAGCCGGAGGAGGGAAATCGCCCCCAACATGACGACGCTGAGGGTCAACATCACCGCCGTGATGGGTTTACGTATGGCGTATTCGGAGATTTTCATACCCTAACCTGGATTCGCAAGTCTTCGGGGACGTTAATTCGAATATGTGCTTGTAAATAAAGGCGATTAAACGGCGGATTACCAGGATACACCAGGTCCCTGGACGTGAAGGGAAAAAACGTCATTCTATACGTCGATATTGCCCCGTTTCGGAGGGTTTTTTCGCGACGCCGCGTTGCTGTTTTCTTCGGATTGAGGCTAATTGTCGTCTTCCCGTTCGCTCAACAGATCGCCGCGCTGGAGTCGTTCCGCGTTCTCGGTAGACCATAGAATGGCCTTCATGACCTTCTGGGCGGTAATGTACCGGGTGGCCGCAAGCAGATGCATCCGCTTTTCTTCAGGGTCGTCGGTGATGTCGAAATGCCGGAAGGCCACCTCCAGGACCTGAAACATATGCAATTCAGCGTCTTCCCTGAGCATAATGTGGGCGAGGGCGTGTTTGAGTCGGGTAATATCGCGGCCTTCCTCCAGGTACTGGTTTACAAGTATCTCGGCTTCGTATACCTTCTGAAAGTCCGCGAATTCCCGCAGCCGATCTAGCATCTGTGATTCTGATTCGAACGAGCCGTTCAAACGCTGGCCGGGCTTCGGTACGCGGGCGGCGGGCATATTGAGCCAGCGCAGATAGGTGAGAAATACCGCGCCGTGAAAGATCCCGCGAAGCAGCTCTCTCGACGGGGCCCGTTGAATTGCACGATAGAGCGCGTGCGCGTAGGAGTAGATATTGGCCACGTCGTGCCAGTCCCCTTCGTTCTTCAGGTGAAAGCGGGCCGTGCGGACGGCGCTGGCGTAGACCATGGATCTGCAGATTTCCGCAGGATCGACTCCCTGCCGAAGAAGGGCTTCGATTTCCGAGACGATGGGCCGTTCGTCTTCGCCAAGCATGACTCGTGCGAGTGCCGAAACGTCCAGGGGGGCTTGGTTCTTCCTGTTTTCTCGCCAGATTTCGTCCAGACGCGTGAAGATATCTTCCAGAACCGGCACGCTTTCCTGCCAGCGGGCCGTTTCTTCGTGGCGGGTGCGGGTGACGAGGTCGATCACGATCGGGCGAAGTATTTCGCTTGCCCCTTGCCATTCAACGTAGTCGAGAGCTTCGAATAGCTTGTTGGCGAAGTCCAGCGCATGGCCGTCGCCGGTGAAGTAATAGTCGGTTGCGGCGGTGAAAACGATGTCGGCAATGGCCTCCTTTGGAAAACCGCGGTCGTTTAAGGTGATCAGAATTCGCTGCGCGGCGCTACTGTTGCGCTGTTCCACCAGTCGCCTAAACCAGCGTTTGTACGTTTCCAGGTCGGGCTCGTCCGTTGCCTTCGGAAAGGGAAACCCCTGTCGGCGGGAACCGCCGGTGGTGCGCCGTGAAATCTGAACAAGGCCGTGTACGAGGAAAAGGTTGTAATCCCGGTCAGCGATGTCGTGCCAGAGGTTGGCGCAGAGCGCCAGGATGGCCAGACCCGAGGAGAAGCCGTCCGTCGTCTTGTACGATCCGTAAAACAGGCCCTGTTGGATAATTTCCTGCGGTGGCGCGCCCGCATGACGCAGGGCGGTCACGCCCTTGGCGATGATGAGCGAGCTTCGATCTTTCAATCCCTGTTCCAGGATATACCGGCCCCGGTCGATCATTCGCTTGCGTGCCGCCTGCTGTTCGTCTGCGGCCACTCCGATGTAGAGGAAACCGTCTTTTCTCACCTCCACGGGAAAGCTCTTCAGGTCGTTTCCCGAGCCTGAGGTCTCAAAACAGCCACCGGTTTTCAGATCGAACTCCCAGTGATGCCAGTGACAGATGAGGACTCCGTCCCGGACGCTGCCCTTGGACATGGGATAGCCCATGTGCGGACAGCGATTGTCAACGGCCTGAAATTCGCCGTTGTCCAGGAAGACGGCGATATGCGAACCGTTGACAGTAAACGGCTTGCCCTCGCCTTCGCTGAGATCATCCGCCCGGCAGAGCCGGTGATAGACAAGGCTGTCTGGATCGATGTCGTCCGTGGGCGCCTGAGGGATCATCTCGCCGTCGAGCGAGGCCGGCGCCGTGCCGCGTGCGGTGGTATCCATCGGGACATCTCCTGTGTTTCGGAACGGTGGGTACGGGCGTCTGGACAAATATACGACCGAAAGCTCAGAAACGCAACGGACAGCAGCGTCAGAAAGTCCCTGGCGAGTCCATTCGCGCGGGCGGGAACAAAGGGATGGCGCAAGCCGAAGACCGGCCTGATTGCGGGACAACCTTTTTGCGCACGTGTCGTGCGACTTTCAGCTGTACCGCCGGCGATCAGATCAATGTTTCCACAAACGCGCGGCTGACCGGATCCAGTTTTCTGTAATCGGGAATCTCGTACCGGTTCCCGTCGGCGTCTTTCAGGAGGATGCGGCCCCCGGGCATGATGCGAATGTCGCGTCTTCGGCTGCGGACCTCGAAGACACGGTGACCGCTGTCGGTTTCAACGTCCCATTTCGGAATGTGGAAATTTTCTTCAAGTCTATGTACCTGAAGGATGACCGGCGCGAAGTAGGTGCGTTCCAGGTCGGACTCGAGGATGGCGCGGCTTTCTTCGTCCAGGCCTTGAATATCGCGGATAATGCCAACCTCCGCGCCGTCGTCACCCTTAAATACGATGAATTGACCGGCAGACGTGAGCGGAAATGCACGATGCGCCGTAACCGGCTGCCTGCCGTCGGGATTTTCCAGGATCAGATCGTTGTATTCATCCAGACTGAGTCGTATCTGCCCGGGATCCAGCAGCGAGAGTTCCTGCTCGAGGTGGTATTCTTCCTGCATAACGACTCGCGGAATTTGTGATCGGCCCGAAATCGCTCCGGTTTACCAGGCTCGCAATTTGGACATTTCGGTTTGCATGCGGCACAGGCGGGCATAAATCCCGTCCTGCCTGATCAGGTCGTCGTGCGTGCCCATCTCCGCCAGTTCGCCCTTGTCAAGGATAAGCAGACGGTTGGCATTTCTGAGCGTCGAAAGGCGATGGGCAATTGCGAAGGTGGTTCTGCCGGTGATCAGACGGGCAATGGCGTCCTGGATCTGTGCTTCGGTTTCCGTGTCAACGCTGGCCGTTGCTTCGTCCAGGATAAGAATGCGTGGGTTCCTCAATATTGCGCGGGCGATGGAAAGGCGCTGGCGTTCACCTCCCGAGACGCGAAGTCCCCGTTCGCCCACCGACGTGTCGTAGCCTTCCGGAAAATCCAAAATGAAATCGTGTGCATTCGCGGCTTTTGCGGCTGCGACAATCTCATCCAGCGAGGCGCCGGGTTTGCCGTAGCCGATGTTCTCCGCAACGGAACCATTGAACAGAAACGGATCCTGAAGCACCACGCCGATCTGGGCCCTGAGGGTCTTCAGTGAGACTTCCCGGACGTCCCGTCCGTCGACCCGGATTGTCCCTTTCTGGACATCGTAAAAGCGGCAGATCAGGTTGATGAGGGTACTCTTGCCTGCGCCGCTGTGACCGGCGAGGCCGATCATCTCCCCCGGTTCCACCCTGAAATTCAGATCTCTGAGAATAGGTTTGCCGGGTTCATACGAGAACGTGACGCTGGAGAATTCCACCGATCCCGAGAGTCGCGGCAGTGAAACAGCCCCGGGCCGGTCCGCGACGTCGGATTGCGTATCGAGGACCTCGAATATCCGTTCGGCAGAGGTTGCCGCGCGCTGGAAACGGTGGTTGAGTCGGCAAAGACTTTCCACGGGACCGTAAAATTGCCACATATAACCCGTGAACGCGACGAATTCGCCGATCGACAGGCTGCCGCCCAGGACTTTGTTTCCGCCCATCCACCAGATGATAAGGGTACCCAGAGAGGTGAGGAACGTCATTATGGGTGTAAAGATGCTTCGCACCCTCGCTACGCGGATTTCGCCCGAGAGCAGGCCCCAACTCCTGTTCTCGAACTTGCTCACCTCACGCTTTTCCTGGGCAAAGGCCTTGACGACGCGCACCCCGGGTATCGTATCGGCCAGCAGAGCGTGGATGTCCGCCCACCGGCGCCAGAGACCATGATAAAGATCATGCAGCCTGCGTCCGAAGTACCGCGTAAACAGGATTAGCAGGGGAGTGGGCAGAAGGACGAACGCCGCGAGTGCGGGATTGAGCGAAAAGAGAATGATACAGATGATGACGATGGTGGCCATATCCCGGATGATTTCCTGGAGGCCGTCCGAGATGAAATCCTGAAGCCGACTCACATCCTGCGTGATATTCGACATGATGCGCCCGGTTTCCCGTTCATTGTAGAAACTCAGCGAGAGATAATGGAGATGCCGGTACACTTCCTTGCGAAGGTCGAAGGTGATTCTCTGACCGAGCTTTGCCAGCAGAAACGTGCGAACGGCGCTGAGCCCGTTGCGGGAAATGTTGACCAGCAGAAGGAGCAGCACCAGCACGCCAAGCATCGTGCGCCTGTCGGTCCCGCCCCGAGGTGCCGGGTCCGCCGCCTGGCTTCTTGTACCGGAAGAACGGGGATCGGCAGGAATCAGGGACGCCGCGGGCGTCGAGCCGCTCCAGTCGGCCACAAGGACGTCATCTATAAGGGTCCGCATCAGTAGTGGCGGCGTCAGGCCGATAAACGTGGCGGTCAGCAGCAGGAGGAGGCTGCCCGCCGCCATCTGCCAATAGGGCTTTGCGTAACCGAGGAGGCGGAAAAACAGCTTTCGGGAGTCCAGGCACATCGGACATACGCCCATCCAGTGCGGGATCACCTGCTGACACCTTTCACACCGCTTCTTGCGGCCGGCGAATACCTCCACGGTGGAGCTTGCAATGTGCGTGTCATCCGGTACGGGTTTGGCCTGCCGGACAAGTTGCTCGATCCGGGTGGGAATCTGCGTAAACCTGGACAGCAGGGACTTGGTAAAAAAGGCGAGGGAGGCGCCGCCTCCGGGGGTCGATACCCTGAGCACGCCGCTGCCGTAGAGTTCCCTGACTTCCACGCGTTCGATGTCCACCAGGGGAACGCTGACGGTCTCCGGATGCCCCGAATCCGACGGGCTGATTCCAATCAGCCGGCTCCCGGTCGCAACGAGCCATGCCGCCCCGTAGGAACCGTCGAAACGGAGATCCGTAGCGACGGAAAGAAGGATTGCCTCGTCCGGTCCGAGAACGTTATGGGTAGCGGCGAGAACCTCTTCGGGGATTTCTTCGAGAAATGGCGTTTCCGAAGTGAGTCGATCTGGCGTGTCCACGCGGAGTCCTGTTCTTGCAAAGCGAGGGCGTTTTCAGGCGTCTTTGCGACGTGCAGGCGGTGGCATTCCAAAAATAACCGGAGACTTCGACAGAGTCAAGTGACGGATCGTTCGATGAAGTTTTCAATTTGCGATTTACCTGGAGGTGTCGGACACTGCGGCACGGGTCCCGCAATGCAGCTGTACCGCGCATTTCCGGCGTCGGTGCCCGATTTCGACCCAAGACGGACGTGCGCCTGGAAAAGCCAGTCAGTAGGGTGTACTGCGGACGATCCATGAGTCCCGGCGCGGGTCTGGCCGAACCGCTGCTTAACAGCAGAAATACGGTGGACTCGCATCGAAAGCGCCGGAAGAACTGGAAACTTGCCGCTTCCCGCCAAAATTCCTATAATGGATAGCGAAATGGGCGAAATTTCAATCACGCATTGCCGTCAGGGACTCACGGCGCGGGAGCGCGCGCGGCATGTCGCGAACCGGCGGGGCAACCACGCGTCCTCGCGCCAACCTGAAGCCGGCCGGATCGAAACCAGGGAATTCAACCTGGGGTATACGCTGGCAGGAGGACAGGTATTCCGTTGGGGCCGCGACGTGGACGGTTGGTGGAAGGGTGTTGCCTACGACACCGTATTCCATCTGCGCCAGGTCGGCGATACGCTGATGTATCGCGCGGGGGCGTCGAGCGTCGCCACCTATCTGGGCGAGATGTCGGTTGCTGGATTTCTCGAGTGGTACCTGAGATTGAACGAAAGGCCCCGCATTCGCGTCCCTCGAAGCGACGGGTATCTGCGCCGCGCACGGGATTTGTTGAAAGGATTCCGTTTTGTTCGGCAAATGCCCTTCGAGTGCGTGATTTCGTATATCCTGTCGGTGCAGGCCCATATGAATCTGACCAAACGGCGGGTGAATTTCCTGGCTGAATCGTGGGGTCGCGAAGTGGCGTATATGGGAAGAAAATACTGTACGTTTCCCGATCCCGATGCATTGGCCCGGCTGAAGGGTCCGTATTTCAGGTCCAACCGTTTCGGGTGGCGGTCTGAACGCGTGGCTGAAACGGCCCGGTTTGTTTCCGAACGCACGAGAGGCGAACCGGGGAAATTGACCCTGGATGACTGGCGTGAAATCGTGGATGCGCTGAAGAAACAGGCCGGAACGGGCGTCGGTCTGAAGGTCGGCAAGTGTATAGACCTCTTCGCCCTTGAACGGCTGGATGCGGTGCCCGTGGATACGTGGGTGCTCAAATTGGCCCGGGAATGGTACAATGTCGATGGTTCGGACAGAAAGGTCTGCGAGTGGGCGGAAGCGCGCGGAGGCAGGTCCGCCGGGTATATGAACGAGTACCTTTTCGCCTACTACAGAGAGTTGAACGGGCCTTCCCCGGAAGACCGCGTCATCTCGTTCTGTGCCTCTAACGCGCCGTCGGCGGAACTTCCCATGCTGGATGAAGGTTAACAGCCCGTTGAAAGAGCCCATCCGGGCTACGGCCGGCCCTTGCGGTCGAAATACTGCGTTGCGCTCCCTCGCCGAATCGCAGGATGGGACTCGGTCACGCGCCTTGTCTTCGACCACAATGGCTCGGCCTCGCCTGGAGAGCGACTTTATCAACGGACTGTTGAAGTAAAGTCCGCTTCTATGCTGTCGCGGCGCGCAGATACGTCGAATACCGGTACCGTTGCATTTGACCTGCCAGGTTTCAGGGTAAGCTCGCCTCTTTTCCGATGATACCCGGCTGACGTCGTCGTCGTAAGCCCGATACCCCCATCGAACTGCCTCCGAGTATGAAACACGCATCGGTCATTATCCCGACTTACAACCGCTCGGTATTTCTTAAGAAAACGCTGGAGCAGGTATTGCGCCAGTCCTACCCGTCGTTCGAAGTCATCGTCATCGACCAGACGGACAGACACCCGCCGGACGTAACGGCGTTCCTGACTTCCAACCGCACGCGCATCCGGTACGTTCGTACGGAGGTGGCAAGCGGGACGAGAGCGAAGAACCTGGGCATGAACATCGCTCGAGGGGAGGTGATTCTCTGTCTCGACGACGACGTTGATATTTCCTGCGATTTTATCTCAAAACATATGCGTAACTACGAAACTGAATGCGTCAGTGGCGTGGCCGGCCGAATTATAAGCTCGGGAAGCCGCGGACGCCGGGAGCCGAGGCGTTGCGGCGAGGTGACGTGGTATGGTCACGTGATTTCAAATTTCTACGCGACCCGCCGCCGGAACGTCTCGCACGGAGGGGGAGGCAATCTCTCCTTTCTTCGAAAACAAGCGTTGCGCTGTGGGGGGTTTGACGAGCGGTTCGCCGGCAGCCAGCTTCGCGAGGAGACGGATTTCTGCCTCCGCTATCTCAAGTCCGGGGATGGAGGCATGGTTTTCGAACCGGAAGCCGTGATTTTTCACCATGCGGCACCCTTCGGAGGCTGCCGCGTTACGGACCAGGCGGCCGACCCGCTGACCTATGCCAACGAGATGTACTTCTGGCTGAAACACCTGGACGGCCGGCTCACGCCATACTTTATTCTGAATCTGTTCGTGCGATTCTTCGTTCTTCGCGGCCGCTTTGGCGCATTCGGATTCTGGTGGACGATGCCGCGGAAGCTGATGGCACTGGCAAGGGGAATTCGGATGGGTATCGGTGTGTACCGGAATTCCCGCGGGACGGCGAGGCGTAATGGCTGACCGGAACGAGGAAGAGGCGCGAAATGCGCTGGATCTTGCGACGCTCTCCCGCGGGGTGGGTGTCAATCTACTGGCGCTGTTTTCGAAGCTGGGCCGCCCGGCATTTTATCTGCTTGCCGCGCGTCTCTTTTCCACCGCTTCCTACGGCCTCTACTATCTTGCCTGGACGTGGGTGAATCTGTTTTCCAGGTTCGCGTTTTTCGGTCTTGACAAGGCATTGCTCCGGCAGGTGGCCTATCATCAATCCAGGGGCGAGAAGCAACGGGCCCTCGGGTGTGTCAGAACATCCCTGATCGCGGGAGGTGTCTTGAGCCTCGGGGTGAGCCTGGGCTGCTTTCTCTTTTCCGACGCACTGGGGGGGGTGATCGGTCGGGAGCGGGTGGAGATCGCACTCCGATGGATGGCATTCGTCGTGTTCTTCCAGACCGTCGGCGGGTTGCTGCTGCAGGTTCCGATCGCGCACAAGGTGATGGAATACCAGCTGTACGTCAAGGGTCTTACCGAACCCGCCCTGTTGATCGGTTTTGCGATCCTGTTCTACTTGCTCGGTATGGACCTTACGGGAATCTGCGCGGCGTACCTGTTTGCAACAGCCATCGTGTTTTGTTGTTCCATTTTTCCGGTTTTCAGATTTTATCCATGGCGAACGTGGTCCGGGAAGGGTATTGGATTAGAGCGCACGCTGTTTCGTTTCACGCTGTCGTTGTTTCTGGTCGATCTGATCGCGGAACTGAACGGTCGATTGGACGTCGTGATTGTCGGATCGTTTATTGAAGCCGAAACCATCGCGGTGTATGGCGTGATGATCCAGCTGGCCGGTATCATACGTGCCGTCTCGGGCGCCTTCGACCCGATTGCCAACCCGTTCTTCGCGGAATACCACGCGCGGGGAGAAATTTCGCGCCTGGACGAATTCTTCAAACTTGTGACGCGCTGGGTTACGCTGGTCACCATTCCCATTCTGCTCGTGTTCTCGTTGAACGGAAAGCAGATTGCCGCCTTCGTGGGGCCCGAATTCCCTGCGGGGTACCCGTGGCTGCTGATTCTGCTGCTCGGCGCAGCGGCAACGGCTCTGCTGGGGTTGTCGGGCTATGTTCTGGTGATGACCGGGCATCCCGACGCGCTCATCGGCGTCAGAATTGTCACGCTTCTGATCAGCGGGATTGGCACTTTTGTCCTGGTGCGCCGGTTCGGCCCAACGGGCGCCGCGATCGGCGCCGCGTTCACGGCAGTTCTGTCGCCGGCGCTTTCCTCATGGTGGGTATTTCGCCGGTTGAAAGTTCACGCGTTTTCAGTCAAGCTCTGCAAGCCGTTGCTTGCCGGCTTCGCAACCGCGGCACTGATGATGGTGTATGGACCTCCTGCGCCGTCCGCAGCGCTGTGGGAAGCGCTGGGCCACGCGGCACTGGTCTTTCTGTGCTTCGGAGGGATTCTCCTTCTGCTCGGCATCGAAGCGGAAGAAAGGCAGTTCGGCTTGCGAGTCTATCGCCGGATCAGACGCATCTTCTCGTAAGAAGCTGTGATAAAATTCCCGGTGCGTTCCCGAGCGCGTGCGAAAGGGTGTCGGTTATGAGGCGCGAAGGGCGTGCAGCGCCGACGGGCGAATTCGCCTAAGAGAGGCGAGCAAGCGCAGCCTCGACCTCTCGATACGGGTGGATTTGTCCAACGCAGACCGACGCGTTTGCAGCCGCGCGAAAACCGCTGGGAATTTTACCACAGCTTCCAAAAGGAGGCCTGGTGAGAATCTGCATCGACGCGCGCGAAGTCCGGGACGTGGAAACCGGCGTCGGCCGATATGCGTTCCGCCTGGTCGGGGAAATTGCCCGGCTGGACCGGCACAACGAATACCTGCTGCTCAGGCGGGCGGCCTATCCGCGTCCAATTGTAGTACAGCACAACTTTGAGGACATCGCGGTTCCATTCGGGATCTCAACCGGTCGAAATCTCCTCGGGGGGGCCAGGGTTGTGAACCCGCTTCAGGCCGACATATACCATTGTCTCTTTCATCTCCTTCCCCTGGGCGTCCGCGCCGGAAGGATTGTGCTGACCCTGCATGACCTGATCTGGATCAATTTTCCGGATATTGCGTACGAAGCGCGCTGGCGCGGCTGGATGGCGCGGCACTTCGCGGGTCCATGGATCGGTGAATCCGTAAGAAAAGCGCATCACGTGATTGCCGTTTCTGAAACGACCCGGCAGGACGCGATTGCGCGATATCCCGGGTCGCCTTCCAAATTTACGGTTGTACACCACGGAAGCGACGGGTCCGGTGCGGGTAACGGCGTTGCCTGCGACCTTCCCGAAATCTGCCGCGGCCGCCGGTTCATTTTCTCACTGGGCAATACGAAACCTTACAAGAATATCCGACGACTGATCGAGGCCTTCGGCCGGGTTGCGAAACAATGTCCCGATCTGTTCCTGCTGATCAGCGGACGCGGGGACGGATACGCCAGCCTGGCCGAACTCACCCGGAACCTTGGGATCACTCGAAACGTCCTATTTACCGAGCAACTGAGCGATGCTCAGGTTCGAGCCTGCTTTGAGGAAGCCGTATTCTTCGCGTTTCCATCCATTGCCGAGGGTTTTGGGCTACCGGTTGTCGAGGCGATGGCAAATGGCTGTCCGGTGTTGACGTCCGATGCGTCATCTCTTTCGGAAATCGCCGGCGATGCGGCGGTGCTTGTCGATCCCATGGACGTGGAGTCTATCGCCGGCGGAATGACCCGTTTGATTCGAGACGACGGGTTGCGGGAACGTCTTATGGCCAGCGGACGGCGTCGTGCCGCCGGTTACACCTGGCAGGATTGTGCGCGAAAGACGCTTGCCGTATACGAAGACATCGTGTCGCGATAATTCAGAGGGTGGGATCGTATAAGCATGGTGTACGTCTGGCGGATATGTTGTATTGCCTGCCTGGGGCTCGCCTGTATTGCCGGCATCGCCCTCGCATACCCAGGTGCGGGAGGCGACGGCCTCCGCATAGATATGGGTACGTGGTTGCAGAGGGACTGGGCCGAATGCAATACAAGAACGAAATTCCAGTACGCGAACAATGCGGTCCGATTCGTCAGCGAAGGGTCCGCCGCGCTGCTCTGGCAGATACCGACACGATCAGGACAACCCATGGCGCTGGATCCGGAACACCATCCGTGGATCGCCCAGTGCAAGCGGCCTCCCAGGCAGTTAGAAAAGATCGTCAGAAAGCGCGGGTTCGACACGCTGATCGACGTGTCCGAGAACCCGTATCTGACCTGGCGCTGGAAGGTGGATTATTCGACGATCGGACGGCAGCGCATGGACAGGGGCGGCAGGTTGAACAAGAAGGACGATGACTTTAACGCGAAGCTGGGAGTAGCGATCCTCGAGAAGGGAACGAACAAGATACGTGAGATTGCATACGTCTGGTCCAACACGCTGCCGGAGTCACTTATGTTCAAGTCCGAGACCACAATAATCCCGTTTGTCTGGAAGCTGTCGTGGCGGCGGATTGTCGTGGAGAGCGGGCGAGCCCGTATGAAGCAATGGGTTGGGGAGAGGAGGAATCTGTATGAAGACTACAAACGGGGATACCCAGGGGAGGAACCCGGCAAGATACTGCGGGTCTATTTGATGACGGACACAGACAACACGAACAGCCGGGCGTCGACGTGGTATGCCGATATCCAATTCCACCGGGAAGCGCCTGGAGTTCCCTCCCGCAGGTAGATTGCCGGAAACCGGGGTCGAACCCTGCGAAGCGGAGCGTCTGCAATCAACGCTCCGCTGTTCTTTTATTCCCTTACGAAACGCGGATTGCCGAAGCCGTCATTTATGACATGGCTTCGGGCGGGTATTTCCGCCTTGTCGGGTATGATCAGGTCGAGTTCGGTACTGTTTTCGATCACGGTCCCGTCTCCCACCCGGACTCCCTTGCCCAGACGGATCTTGCCCGGCCTTCTGTCTCCGCTCAAGACGGTGCCGACCACGACCGACGACGCGATTCGGCATTCCGTGTCGGTCTGAACATAGCCGTATACCTGGGTATTCGGGCCGACGGTCGAATGGTCGCCGATTCTTACGGGTCCCAGCAGGGTGGCGTCGGTTCCGATCTGGACGTGATCTCCGATCTCGGGATGCCGATGCCTGACTCTGCCGCTGAGGCCACCCATCGTGCAGGGATAGATGTAACAGCCCGAGCCGATTACGCCGGTCTGGCCGGTTGTCAGGCCCCGGTGCGGATGATCCAGGAAGTTGGCGTCGCCGATCACGGTTTCGGGATGAAGGTCTGCCTGGTAATACCGGCCTCCAAGTTCCGATATGGCCCGCGGCAGAAGCGGGACCGGTATCCGTTCCACATCCGACAGACCATCCGCCGTGCCGGATCTGGTGAGGGCGTGGGCGACGTCATGATAGAAGAGCACGCGCCAGCCGGGATAGGTGCTGATGACCAGTTGCATGAGATAATCGAATGCAGAGTCCAGACTCTGGGTCTTCAGAAAATCCCGATATGGTTTGAAATCGCGGGCATCGATCGCGCTGTTCAGCACGTGACCGTGGTCCAGGTCCGCCAGCCTGCCCATCTGGGTCTGGTTTCTGGCTAAGATATAGGCATCCCAAACCGCCGGATCCTTTAACGAAGCGAACCGGTTCCACAGTGCGCGGCTCTTGAGATGCGGCAGATCGGCCAGGAGCGAGAAAGTGGCATCCAGGGCCGGGCTTTCGATATCCCTTCCGTTACCTTCCGCTGCCAGGAATGACTGTGCGATCATCGCATAGATCTGGTCGGCGATCTCTCCGATCGCATCCTCGAGGCTGTCCGACGGACCGGCTGCCTGGACGTTATGGGAGCCAGGGGCCACGCATTCGAGCAGATTGCCCAGTACGGTCTCGAGGATGTCGCGGTTGACAAAGCCCCGTCCCGAGGGCACCGAGAGCAGCACCCTGCTGATTGAATCAATGCGGATGACCTCGCGTTCTTCAGACGAGTAAATTGGGTACAGCCGATCCAGCACCTTCTTCAGCAACGGGTTCCTGCGTTTTTCGTATGACGCGTCAAAAAGCGTTCTGTCGCCCATAGTTCTGACGAACTCCCTTTATTGGCGTTCGTTTCTGCGTATTGATCCGCGTGTCCCCGGTGGGGGAAACGTCGTCTTTGCAGGCCGTGCGGTCTGTGGTCGATCGATGTTCAATGCCGCGCAGACGCCTCCCGCTCGGCCAGACGCCGGTCGGCCTCTACCATTTCCCGGACCAGGTCATTGAAACTGATTTCAGGACGCCAGCCGAGTGTCGCGCGCGCTTTGGACGCATCTCCCAGGAGCGAATGTGCTTCGGTCGGCCGGAAGTACCGCGGGTCAATGCGCACGACCGCGCTTCCGGTTGCCGTATTGATCGCAATTTCGTCGGCGCCCTTCCCGCGCCACTCCAGCTCCAGACCCAGAAATGCGGCCGTCAGGTTTACGAATGCTCGAACCGAATGCTGCTGTCCCGACGCAATGACGAAATCGTCAGGCGCGTTCTGCTGCAACATCAGCCACTGGGCGCGTACGTAGTCGCGGGCGTGGCCCCAATCTCTCATCGCGTCGAGATTGCCGAGGTACACGCATTCTTCCAATCCGACCGTCACGCGCGCCAGCCGCCGGGTAATCTTCCGGGTTACAAACGTCTCGCCGCGGACGGGGGACTCGTGGTTGAACAGGATACCGTTGCAGGCGAAAATACCATAGGCTTCGCGATAATTCACCGTGATCCAGTAGGCGTATACCTTGGCCGCGGCGTATGGCGAGCGGGGATAGAACCGCGTGGACTCCCTCTGGGGAGTCTCGGTTGCCTTGCCGAACATTTCCGAACTGGAAGCCTGATAGAAGCGGGTTCGATCCGCGAGGCCGCAGATGCGGATGGCTTCGAGCAGATGCAGCGCCCCCAACGCGGCCACTTTCGCCGTGTATTCGGGGGTCTCGAAGGACACCGCGACGTGGCTCTGCGCGCCCAGGTTGTAGATCTCGTCCGGTCTCACTTCCTGTACGATTCGAATCAGATTCGCCGTATCCGTGAGATCGCCGTAGTGCAGAATCATCCGCCGGTCGGGATCCTGGGGGCCGGCGAACAGGTGGTCGATCCGATCGGTGTTGAACAGGGACGCCCTGCGGATGATTCCGTGCACCACGTAGCCTTTTCCTATCAGATACTCCGCGAGATAGGACCCGTCCTGGCCGGTGATCCCCGTGATCAGAGCAGTTTTTTCGGAGGCGTTAGACCGCATGCGCACCTGGTGGCATCAGGGTTCGGTAATGCGCTTCGTTCAGGGAATTAACGTCACTCTTTCCAACCATACCAGAGTTGCCCGGAATCGGCGCAAATGGCGCCGGTAAATGTAGTTGCGGCGAAAGGACCGTACGACGACGGCAGTTTCAACAATAGGGTTTTCGTTCTATCTTGTCAAGAGGTACCGGGCCAAAGAAGGACCTTCAGGCGGGAAACCGCTTGACGATTTGTGCGTTTTCGGCTATAATTGGCGCCGGTTTCGAAGGTGGTGTACATGCCGCGCCTTCATTGAGATTGTCCCCCGCCGAACCCGCGTTCCACGAAGAGGAGTACGGACTTGACGGTGCTTCACAGCGCCATCGGATATGTCGTTCTTCTGGCGGTTGCCTGGTGCCTGGGCCGGCGCACGAGGCGAGTCCCATGGAAGACCGTTGTGGTTGCCAGCGGCCTGCAGTTGGTCCTGACCGGCATCCTCGTCGGGACAGGGATGCGACACTACGTCTTCCGCGTCGTCGGCGCCCTTACCGACACGCTTCGAACGACCGCACTGGCGGCGAACGAGTCGCTACTCTTCTCGGGATTGTCGAATCCCGAATTCACAAGCAGATTCGGCCCCGTCGTCGCACTGGAAATTGCGGCAATCCTGATCTTCGTGGCAGCGGTTTCAAGGATGCTTTACCACTACAGGATCCTGCCCTGGGTGATCAGCAGACTGAGCGCGGCCATGCAGAAGTCTCTCGGGCTCAGTTCGGCAGAAAGCGTCGGATCCGCCGGAAATGTCTTTCTTGGGATGACGGAGTCCCCGCTGCTGGTACGGCCGTACGTGAGCCGAATGACAGAGAGCGAGCTGTTCTGTCTGATGACCGTGGGTCTGGCGACGATCGCCGGTACGGTCATGGTGATCTACGCGACGATGCTTGGCGCCGTCAATCCGGACATCGCCGGCCATCTGTTCACGGCATCGCTTATCAGCGCGCCCGCGGCGATTGCCGTTTCCAAACTGATGATCCCGGAGACCGGCACTCCCGTCACATCCCGCAGCCAGTTGGAACTTCCCCGAGACGACACCCTGAACGGACTCGACGCCGCGGCCCGCGGCGCCGCCGAGGGCATGCACCTGGTCATCAACATCCTCGCGATGCTTGTCGCCTTCATCGGCCTTGTCGCTCTGGCCAACCTCGTCATCGGCAAGATTGACGTCATGGTCAACGCGAGTCCCGGCGGCTGGAGCCTCCAGGCCGCCGCCGGCGAAATATTCCGTCCGTTCGTCTGGATGATGGGGATTTCGTGGTCCGAAGCCCGGACCGTTGGCGAACTCATGGGGATGAAGACCATACTGAACGAGTTCGTGGCCTATCTGGACCTCGCTCGGGTTATGAAAGGGGCTGAGCCGCTCAATCAGAGGGCATTCGTGATCACGGCGTACGCCCTTTGCGGGTTTGCCAACTTCGGATCCGTGGCCATTATGATCGGCGGCATAGGGGGGATCGCCCCGGACAGGCGCGGCGACCTCGCGCGACTGGGGCTTCGGTCTCTGATTGGCGGAACCCTGGCGACCATGCTTACCGGTTGTATGATCGGGCTCTATTTGTAGTCCGGCGCAACCTGTTTCCTTACGTACGGTAGAATGCGGCCTGGCCCTCTGCCCGATCAATGGACGGCCGCGAGTTAACCACAAACGCGGAAACCGGCAAGTTTACGTGCGGCGGGTACGCCGTCGTACTTTAACAAGGAGGCGACCTTGCAACTGAATACCTATCTAACCTTCGAAAAGCAGTGTCGGGAGGCATTTGAGTTCTACCGCACCGTATTCGGCGGCGACTTCCTGTTCATCCAGACCTTTGGAGACGGTCCTCCCGATCTGCAGGTACCGGACGACGAACGCGAACGTATCATGCACGTGTCGCTGCCGGTCGGCGACAGCGTGCTCATGGGAAGCGATCATTCCTCGGCATTCGGACCCGCGCCACAGACGGGCAGCAATTTTTCCATTACCGTCAGTCCGGACAGCAAGGCGGACGCGGACAGGCTGCTCGCCGGCCTGTCGGAGGGCGGCAATCTGGCGATGCCGATGCAGGATATGTTCTGGGGGGCCTATTTCGGGATGTGCGTCGACAGGTTCGGTATCAGATGGCAGGTCAATTTCGAGCATCCGGAGGCGTGAGTTCCTGACCGCTCCGAAGTTGCGAGTGCGGTCACCGCGGAAACGGCGGGGCGAATCCGTCAGTCGGGGAAACGACAATGCTGAACGAAACACTGTCAACGCTCGAAGAACTCGGCACTGCGCAGAACCGCAAGGTCTATGCGCGTCATGGCGTCAACCCGCCGATGTACGGCGTCAGCTTCGCCAATCTGAACAAGCTGGCCCGGAAGATCAAGCGGGACCATCGACAGGCCGAGGGGTTATGGAACACGGGCAACCACGACGCCAGGGTGCTGGCCACGCGGCTCGCGGACCCGTCGAGGTTGAGTGCAGCCCGGCTCGACGCCTGGGTGCGCGATATCGACAACTCGATTCTCGCCGGAGAACTGGGAGCCCTGGCAAGCGCATCGAAGACCGGAATCGCACGTTTCAGAAAATGGACATCGAGGCGGGGAGAGTGGGTCGCTACAGCGGGGTGGAATACGTTCACGGAGATGGTATTGAACGATCACGGGGATGTCGACGATGCACTTCTGGACTCATGCCTCGAGCGAATCGAGATGCAAATCCACAGCCAGCCGAACCGCGTCCGCTACGCGATGAACAACGCGTTGATCGCGATCGGGACGTATAGCGCGTCCTACCGCGATCGTGCGATCGCGGCCGCGAAACGGATCGGTCCCGTCGAGGTGGACCACGGTGAAACCAGTTGCAGGACGCCCGACGCGGCCTCGTACATAGCGAAATCGTTCGCCAGGAAAGAGAAACAGAGGAAGAAGGAACGATAGCCGTTCCTCCCCGCTTCTCGTTTTCATCCGGACGTACATTCAGAAAGGCCGGGCTCCGAACCCGGCCTTTTTCCGTGTCTATGCACCTTCGATCGGCTGGTGGAAATAGTAACAGAGTCCGTCCGGGGCGACGACGAAGAAGACCTGGAACCGTCGGCCGTCGTTCTCGTCAATGCGCCAGTTGCCGATCTGGATTCCCTTCGCCTCCAGCTCCCGCCTCGCTCTGTGGATGTCGGACACCAGAATGGCAGCCCCTTCCTGTCCCGGGTCACCGCCATTGACGGCGAATCCGATTCGGACGCCGTCCCGTTCGAGGACGACCGTGGGAACGGGATTGCAATGACGCTCTACCTCGTTGAGTCCGAAAGCGTTACAGTACCAGGTTGAAGCTTTGTCGATATCCTTTATTGGAAGCGCCAGGACGTCGTCGGCATAGGGAAAGGCGGCTTCGTACAGCCTCGTCGAACACATATCTGTATCTCCCTTTTGGACAGAAAGTTTCGAAACAACGGCGGGTGACCGGATCGGCAGACGCGGACACGAACGGCGTCGAGTTTGTATCACGCAACGCCATTCAACGCATAGTCGAAAACGTGGTAATTCATCAGTTGTTCCGACCCGGCCCGCGCCCTGTATTCCCCGTTCAGCGGGCGGTTGAGGATGAACGGCACCTGCTGCTCAGAGACGCCGCCGTGCGAACGCAGGCGCTCCCCGTGCAGCTCCTCGAGATCGTGATCGCCGGGAGTCGTGCCTATACAGAACCCACCCTTGGCGATCACCGCGACGTCGCCTTCGACGTCGACCGGAAGTTCGAATCGGGTTGCCGCGTCGGCGCGCTGCAGGACCGATTCGACCCCTTCGACGGACTCGATGAATCGAATGGCATCGTCAACCGCCAGGTCTTCGAAGCAGTACACCCTGACAAATCCTCCCAAAGCGCCGTGATGCCCCACGAACGCATCGGTGATCGGACAGATGACGCGCGTTTTTCCACGTCCGAAACGCCTGTCCAGCAGGTCCTGAAGATAGATGATGTTGTACGTACCGTCCGCGGCGCATTTGTCTTTCATGCCGTGATCGGCCACCAGGGCCACGGTTGCACCGAGCCGGTCGAGCTTTGCGCATCGCAGGTCGAGCGATCGAAAGAACTCCAGGGCGACCGGATGGTCAGGGGGGTACTTGTGCTGGACATAATCCGTAAGCGACAGGTACGCCAGACGAGGCCGGTTACCCTCTGCAAGAAACCGGACGCCGGCGTCGAGGACGAACAGGGACAGCGCGTCTGAATACATGTCGGGCAACGGTTGGCCGACCCAGCCGAGCACGTCTTGAATCCCGTTCTCGTGGAGCGTGCAGCGGTCGGCGCACTGGGAAGAGAAACAGACGTTGCCATCGCCGACGTCCATTCCCTTGCCGAGCTGTCGCCGGAGTTTGTCCTTCGCGGTGATGACGGCCGTTTCGATGCCGGCCTTTGAGGCGACGTCGAAAACCGTACGCGAACGCATCATTGCAGGTCCGGTCATCGGAACCGCCTCGCCGGTCAGCCGGTCGAGGTAGAAGTTGCCGGAAACACCGTGTACTTCGGGCGGGGCGCCCGTGGCGATCGAGAGGTTGTTGGGATTGGTGAAGCTCGGAATGACACAGTGGGCCGCGCCGGCGAACCCGGCTTCCATGAAGCGGTCAATGGCTGGAATCACTCCGGCCTTCCGCGCCGCATCGAAGTACTCCGGGTCGCCGCCGTCGACGCAGATCACAGCGACGGAGGTCCACGGAATGCGGTAACTCACGCCGTTGAGTTCAATCTTCATCTTGCGTAGTGACAGGACAGGATGCGGCGGGCACTTCAGGTACGTCCGCGATGGTCTGCTCCTTCCAGGAACGGATGGACGCTTCGATGACTTCCTGCACGGCGAGCCCGTCTTCACCGGACCCTTCGATTTCCGACTGGGGCGCGCCTTCTTCCAGCTGTTCGATCCATCGGTTGATGCGCCCCGTAAAGGTGTCCTCGAATACCAGACCGCCCATAATGGAGTTTCGTACGACGGTGAGTTCCTCGGAGCGTCTCGGATACAGAGTCAGGTCTTCAAAGCAGTTGTCCAGGACAAAACGCCCCTCGGTTCCCAATACCTCGCAACGTTCCAGGTTGTGAGCAGGATTGGTGTCATAGCTTCCGGTAAGGTGGCCCACAACGTCGTTCTCGAATTGCATGTTGATCTGTGCGTTGGACCAGCATACCGAGGCGTTGTCTCCGCTGCGTCCGGGCGCCTTGTTCAGAAACGCCTGTACCCGTTTAACGCTTCCGCAGAAGTAGCGCATGATGTCGATGGAATGAGGGTGCAGGGCCCGAAGGTGGAACCAGGGAGAAGTCTCGTTGGGATTTCCGATCCACATGGTCATGTTGATGAGCAGCAGATGGCCCAGGCGGCCTTCTTCAATCCAGCCCCTGGCCTTCGCCGCTGGCGGGACGAACCGGTGGTTCAGGTTGATACCAAACCTGACGTCACACTCCCGCGCCTTCTTCACCATTTGACGGGCGTGGTCGATATTGTTGCTTATCGGCTTTTCACACAGGACGTCCAATCCGGCTTCCATGCACCGGATCGCGGGTTCGTAATGGTCACCTCCGTTCTCGATGCCGCCGGTCGCTATGCTCACGGCATCGAGTTCTTCGCACCGCAGCATTTCCCCAACGTCGTAGAACGGCTTCGCGCCTGAAAGCTCCGCAGCGCCGTCCGCGCGTTCCTTCACGAGGTCGCAGACAGCCACGAGGTCCGTTCTGCTGTTGTTCATGTATACCGCGGCATGCTGGCCTCCAATGCCGCGCATGCCGATGACGCCAACGCGGATCATACCCGTGCTCCTTGAATGATACAGAATACCGCCTTCAGTGAATCGGAGGTAGAATCGAACCTGCAGGGGTTGTTTCCCGAAATCCCCTTCTACTCATTCGAACAGTGGAAGGAAATAATCGAACGACCGCCGCAGAACGCCGTCGATGTCGTCCACGCCCATTTCCCGCGTACCTACGATTTCCAGGACCGCGTACCTGAGCCCCGGGATCTTTCGAAAGGCGTCTGCCTGTGCGTGGAGATCCATATCTCCCTGACCGGCCACCTGATTCTCAACGGACCCGATTGCGGACTGCCGGCCCTTGACGTCACGGATCCTCAATGAAATAATGTACCGGCTGATCCTGCCGATGCTTTCTTCGGGTACCTCCCGCTGCGGGCACCGCCAGATATGGGTCGCGTCGTAGTTGATGCCAACCCGCTTCCGATCGACCAGCTGCATAAACCGGAAAGCCGTCTCGGTATTGTAAACGGCATTGCCGACATGCGGTTTGATGCTGAGCCTGACACCGCGTCGGGCAGCGTGGACCGCGAGGGCGTTGATCTCTTCGACGGTTGACATAAACGCATCTTCATTGTCGGGTTTCCCCCCGGGGCCCGTTGTGACAAGGGGGGCGCCGAGCGCGGCGGCCGCATCCAGGATCTGCAGAAAACGGTCCTTATCGTCCAGGTTGCCGCTGGCACCTAGAGATTCGATTGTCAACTGGTGATCCGCGGCGCGACGTCTGATATCGCGGTAATAAGCGTCTCTTTCGCCGATCGCCACGTGAGGCGCCATCCCCGGAATACAACAGAGTTCGATCGCCCGGTAGCCGGCCGACCGGATCCGTTCCATTGCGACGCTCAGGTCGTGTCCACCATAGAGAATCGTACTGCATCCCAGTTCCATGATACTCGCCTTCTTTTTCGTTGAGAGGTAACGTCCACTGACTGGCGGCAGTCAAGTAAGCCGTCGAGCCGGGCTTTGTCAAGGCGAATCCGGTCGTTGCCGTTGCGCCTGCTGAAATTCCTGACTTGATCCTGAGCACGATTGCAATTATATTGGGTGGCAGCGATTCTTCTCAGATCATACGGAATGTAACGCGCGATTGAGTTTGGCGAAGGAAGCTGCTGTAACTCGAAACCTTTGAGGGGGAAGAACCATGAAAATCAATGAGGAGATCCGGGAAGATGTTGCCGTCCTGACGGTAACGGGCGCCCTGATGTCCGGTCCCGAAGTGGCCGAATTTCACGACCACATCAAACGGCTGGTAAAGGATGGCATCAGCAGGGTGGTGGTCGACTTTTCGAAGGTGAAATGGTTTGGGAGCTCTATGCTCGGCGTCATGACCGCCAGTCTGACAACGGTCCGGCACGCGGGTGGGGATATGCGGCTTACGGGTATTACCCGCAAGATCGAGAGTATCCTGATGGTCACACAACTCGCGGGAATCTTCCGGACCCTGGATACCGTGGATCGGGCAGTAGCGAGTTTCAGGACGCAACCGCCCGAGTAAAGCCCCGCACCAGCTGGAAGAGAATACGAAAGCGTCTTTGTCCATCCGGGATAAAGGCGCTTTTGGTCGTTTGGGCCCGTGGAAGCGCCCGGACCCCGGTGAACCGGTCGACTTCAGGCTTTCCAACGCTGCCATTCAATAATGGAAATCCGCATAGGTTTTATCTTGATGCCTGAACATTTGAGTAGTATATTTGGAGTTCATGCTCTTACGGTGTCAGGTAAGGTAACCGGTGCCGCTCAATACTGTGGTGCACGGGTTTCCCAAATGGTATTTCGTGATCGATAACAAGGGTTTGTCCACGATGACACCTCGTATGTCTATTCGAGAGTCGATTGGCATGTCATCCAATTCCGGAGGCGGTCTGTTTTCCGGCGAAGCAACGGGGATCGCGGTGGAAGCATGGAAACACGTGACATCGTAATCAAGGGCGCGCGGGTTCATAACCTGAAGGGCGTGAACCTGACCCTGCCCCGAAATCAGCTGATATGCTTTACGGGTGTTTCGGGCTCCGGGAAGTCCTCGCTGGCCTTCGATACGATCTTTGCCGAGGGCCAGCGACGTTATATCGAGTCCCTGTCCGCGTATGCCCGTCAGTTTCTGGGTCAGATCCGCAAGCCCGAGGTAGACCAGATAACCGGACTTTCGCCAACGGTTTCGATCCAGCAGAAGGCTGCCGCGTGGAATCCAAGGTCGACAGTAGGCACGATGACGGAAATCTACGACTACCTTCGGGTTCTGTACGCACGGGTTGGCGTTCCGCATTGTGTGTCGTGCGGAACACCCATCGGCGCACAGACGCGCGACGGAATCGTGGGCCGGATCATGGCGCTGGGCGCCGGAACGCGGATATACGTCATGGCGCCGCTAGTACGCGGGAGAAAGGGGGAGTATCTGGATCTGTTCGACGACCTTCAACGGGACGGTTACCTCCGTGTCCGTGTCGACGGACGGATCGTGCAACTGACCGAGTCGCAGCGGCTTGAACGACACATCCGACACGATATCGACCTCGTCGTGGACCGGCTGGTCGTGCGGGAGGATGGATTCGGGCGAGTAGGCGAAGCTGTCGATGCGGCTCTGGGATACGGCGGCGGTACGCTGATCGTCGGTTTCGAGGAAGGCGAGGACCTGCTGCTGAGTTCCAGCTTTGCCTGCACCCGGTGCGGCTTGAGCGCAACCGAACCCACGCCTCAGTTGTTTTCATTCAACAATCCGCAGGGGATGTGTCCCACTTGCAAGGGCCTCGGCGCCCAGATTGCCCTGGATCCGACACGGTCGGTACCCGACGACTCCCTTTCTGTAATGGACGGCGCGATCGCGCCGCTCGGGCAGCCGCGTAACCGGTGGAAAATACACTATTACAATGGTGTATTGATGCGCCACGGCGCTGACGTCAATACACCGTGGAGGGAAATCACCGAGACGGCACGGGAGGAACTGCTGTATGGTGTGAAGAAGCGCATCACGCTCGAATGGCGGAAGCGGGACGGCAACGTTTACAGGCATTACGACACGTTCGACGGGATCTTTCCGCCGCTGGAACGCAGATATGCGGAAGGTGGATCACCGGCCTGGCGGCGAAAGCTGGGTCCGTACATGCGTACGGGAAGATGCCCCGCGTGCCAAGGTGCGCGGCTGAGGGACGAAGCCGCGGCGGTGACCATCGAGGGGAAATCGCTCCCGGCGGCCGCGGCGATGTCGGTGAGGGATGCCTTTGCGTTCTTCAGCGGACTGAATCTGACCGCGACCCGCCGGAGGATCGCGGAGGATGCACTCAAGGAAATCCTGGGTCGGCTCAGGTTCCTGCTTGACGTCGGGCTGGACTATCTGACACTGGACCGTACGGCGCCCACGCTGTCCGGGGGCGAGGCGCAGCGCATCCGGCTGGCCGGTCAGATCGGCAGCGGTCTGGTCGGGGTCACGTACGTGCTGGACGAACCCTCGATCGGGCTGCACCAGCAAGACAACAAGCGGCTGCTCGACGCGCTGTGCCTGTTGCGGGACGCGGGCAATACGGTTATTGTCGTGGAACACGACGAGGAAACGATGAGGAGGGCGGACTGGATCGTGGATTTCGGACCGGGTCCCGGTCACCTGGGAGGGGAGGTGGTCGCCTGCGGGCCCTGGCCGACCATCGCTCTGTCGGAAAGGTCCAGGACTGGATCCTATCTCTCAGGTGAACAATCAATCGCAGTGCCCGATCGCAGGGCGCCTGCCGGCCCCCTGCTCCGTGTTTACGGCGGGAGGCAGCATAACCTTAAGGGAATCGACGTTGAGATCCCCCTCGGGCTGTTCAATTGCGTGACGGGGGTCTCCGGTTCGGGGAAGAGTTCGCTCATTAACGACATCGTCTACCGGACGCTGGCGCGGGAATTGAACCGGGCCGAGACCGAACCCGGTGACTTCGACCGGATTGAAGGCATCGATGCGCTGGATAAGGTAATCGAGATCGACCAGCAGCCGATCGGACGTACCCCAAGGAGCAACCCGGCCACGTACACGGGCGTGTTCGGCCCGATTCGTGCCTTGTACGCGGACCTGCCCGAGTCCAGGGTGAGAGGATACAGGCCGGGCCGGTTCAGTTTCAATGTGAAAGGCGGGCGGTGCGAGGCCTGCGACGGAAATGGCGCCAACGTGGTCGAGATGGACTTTCTTGCCGACGTTTGGGTGACGTGCGACGTCTGCGAAGGACGGCGTTTCAATCGTGAGACGCTGGATGTTCGTTACAAGGGGGCGTCGATCGCGGACGTGCTGGAAATGGAGGTGAGGCGGGCTTGCGCCCTCTTCGAAGCGGTGCCCCAGGTCCATCGCATACTTGAGGTCCTGGTCGAGGTGGGGATGGGCTACGTGAAACTCGGGCAGCCGGCGCCAACGTTGTCCGGCGGTGAAGCGCAGAGGGTAAAACTGGCTAAAGAATTATGCCGCAAACAGACAGGGTCCACTCTTTATATTTTGGATGAGCCTACTACAGGGCTGCATTTTGCAGATATTCAGAACCTGCTCAGGGTACTTCATCGGCTCGTGGATCTTGGAAATACCGTGGTGGTAATCGAACACAACATGGATGTCGTCAAAACAGCGGACTGGATAATCGACCTCGGACCCGGAGGCGGGGAAGCCGGCGGCCATGTGGTGGTTCAGGGGACCCCCGAACACGTGGTGCGGTCCAGACGCTCTCCTACGGCCCGTCCTCTGCGGGCTGCCCTGGAAGACGGACACGTCCCTTCGACGACCGACGCAGGGCATGGCCGTCACCATGGGCCCAGGGGACTTGTGCGTGAAATCCAGGTTACCGGGGCACGGGAGAACAACCTTCGGAACGTGGATGTGCGGATTCCACGAGAAAAGCTGACCGCCGTATCGGGTGTTTCCGGATCGGGAAAGTCCTCGCTGGCCCTGGATACGGTTTTTGCGGAGGGCCAGAGGCGATATGTAGAATCGCTTTCGGCATACGCGCGGCAGTTTTTGGGTCAGCTTCCCAAACCGAAGGTCGAGCGGGTTATCGGGCTGTCGCCTGCAATCGCCATAGAGCAGAAGGCCGCAAGCAGAAACCCGCGGTCTACCGTGGGCACGGTAACCGAAGTGTATGACTACCTGCGGGCGTTGTTTGCGCTCGTGGGAGAGGTCCATTGCCCTGACTGCGGCGTGAGGGCCGGGGCGCTGGCGGTTCAGGAAATCGTCGACCGAATCGTGGGAATGCCTTCGGGAAGACGGATATATCTGCTGAGCCCGCAACGACCGGGCAGGGGAGAGGATTATAACGGGCTGATTTCCAGGGCCGCTCGGGACGGGTACCTGCGTGGGAGGCTGGATGGAGACGTGTTCGACCTGAATTCCGCCGCAGAGATCGACTATAGGCAGTCGCACAGGCTGGAGATCCTGGTGGATCGCGTCACGCTGAGACCCGGCGCACGGAAGCGCATCGCGGATTCCATCGAGAAGGCGCTCGCGTTGTCGGGCGGCGTCGTCATCGTGGCCTCTCCCGACGATGACGTGGAAACCAGATTCAGCCAGTTCCTGTCCTGTCCGTCGTGCGGGAGGAGTTTCGACGAGGTCACCCCGCAGCACCTTTCGTTCAACAGCCCTGAGGGATGGTGCGCCTCATGCGAGGGCATGGGAATCCAGAGGGGGATGGGCAGGAACACGCTGATTCCGGATCCCCGAAGGTCCTTGTCCCAGGGGGCGGTACCGGTTCTCGGCGAAATGAACGAAGGCCCGTTGGCAGCGCTGATTCGTTCCGTGGGCGAGGTGGCGGAATTCGACCTGGAGACGCCGGTCGCGCAGATGTCGCAGGCTGCACAGGACGCGCTGCTCTACGGTACCGGGGATCGATGGATTCGGCTCCCAAACGGCATGCGATGCCAATACAAGGGTCTGTTCAATTCGCTCGAGGAGCTGGCGAGACTCTCCCCGCGCTTTCGTGAAGAGATGGGCGATCTGGTGGAAGACGTGCCGTGCCGTGCGTGCGAAGGCACGCGTCTCAAGCCCGAAAGTGCCTCCGTCCGTCTGCGCGGGCTGACGCTTTGCGAGCTGGTTGACCTGCCCATCGGTGCGGCGCGGCGATGGCTTACGGATCTTACACTGACAGGTCGCGAGCTGGATGCCGTCGGCGAAGTCCTCCAGGAAATCCGCGAACGGATGCGGTTCCTGTACGAAGTCGGCCTGGGATACCTGTCACTGTCGCGCCGGGCGCCCACGTTATCGGGCGGCGAGGCGCAGCGAATCCGTCTCGCCAGCCAGATTGGTTCCGGTCTGACCGGCGTACTGTACGTGCTGGATGAGCCGACTATCGGACTTCACCAGCGGGACAATCGACGGTTGCTCGCCGCCCTCCGTCAGTTGCGGGATCTCGGCAATACCCTCCTGGTCGTCGAGCACGATCGCGAGACATTGGAAACTGCGGATCATATTGTGGATTTTGGTCCCGGGGCCGGGTCTCACGGGGGAATGCTGGTGGCGGAGGGGCACCCGAAACGCCTGAGCGCCGAGAACGGATCACTGACGGCGGAGTACCTGGCGGGCGGACTGGCCATCGAACAGCCGCCACGGAGGATTGCCCTTAAAGGTTGTCTCGAAGTCGTGGGCGCACGCCAGAACAACCTGAAGCGTCTGAACGTGAAGTTTCCGCTCGGAATGTTGATCGGCGTCACGGGCGTGTCGGGATCCGGAAAATCCTCGCTTGTGAACGACGTCCTTTACGGGGTGCTCTCCGCCGGACTCAACCATGTCCGAGGATTCGCGGCGGATCACGACGAGGTCCGGGGAATGGACTGCATCGACAAGGTCATCAACATCGACCAGTCCCCGATCGGTTCTTCCCCACGCAGCAATCCGGCGACCTACGTGAAGGTGTTCGACAAGATTCGGACGCTCTATGCGCAGTTGCCTGACGCGAGGATACGCGGGTTTTCGCCGGGGCACTTCAGCTTCAATCACCGGAAAGGCCGCTGCGAGGCCTGTAAAGGGCTGGGATCACGGTGTATCGAAATGCATTTTCTGCCCGATGTCTGGGTGACCTGCGAGGACTGCAGCGGGAAGCGGTACAACCGGGATGTGGTGAACGTCCTGTACAAGGGCCGGTCTGTTGCCGATGTGCTGGATATGACGGTCGACCACGCGCTGCGGCAGTTCGCAAACGTGCCGGGAATCCGTCGAACGCTCAAGACCCTGGTCGACGTGGGATTGGGGTATATCAAGATGGGACAGGCGTCGACCACGCTGTCGGGCGGGGAAGCGCAACGGGTAAAACTCGCGAGGGAACTCGCCCGGCCTGACACGGGCAAGACAGTATATCTGCTGGACGAGCCTACGACCGGATTGCACGTCGCCGATGTAGCCAGGCTGCTCGATGTATTGAATCGACTCGTAGATGCGGGCAATACGGTCATCGTGATCGAGCACAATCTGGATGTCATCAGGACGGCGGACTGGATCATCGACCTTGGTCCGGACGGCGGCGAAGCCGGCGGATACCTGGTGGCGGAAGGTACGCCTGAAGACGTGGCGAAGGTCGACGCATCGCATACGGGCCGGTTCCTTAGAGAAGTGCTCGACTGCGGCTAACAAGGCTTGAGGGAAACGCCCGATGTTCCCGCCTGATGCGCATTGCCGATCCAGGCCACGGGCAGGGTGCATCCGTACCCGGTGTAAGATAGCGCTCTTAACGGTGTTTCACGATCATCATTCGGGGGAATACGATGGTAGTCGCAACCAGGAATTCGTCGCCGAAGTCCAGGGACGCCGCCGATTTCGTCGGCGACGGGCGCGGCGATCAGGAGGAAATATACGCTGCGATTCGGGCGCTTCCGCCGTCGGGCGGCACGGTCGTCCTGATGGAGGGCGTTTACGACATCCGCAAGGAGGAGGGTACGCTCGGCGGGTTGATTATCGACCGGAGCAACGTGACGCTGGCGGGGCAGGGTGCCGCGACACGGCTGATTCTGGCGCCCGGACAGAATACGAACGTAATCCGCATTATCGGGAACGGGGTGGGAAATATCACAATACGAGATCTCTGGGTGGACCAGAATCGGGATCAGAATCCGTACAACGGCGCCGAGTTCGGGAATGTCTCCCACGGGCGGTTCGAATTCAACGGCATCAAGGCGTTCTGTGCGGAACCCGGCAGATCCTGCCCGAAGCCGACACACGATATTACGATACGGAATTGTACTGTGTTGAATGCCCAGCGACTCGGCATTATGCTTCAGGGGCCCAACATGAGGGTCGTTGACAACCGCCTGGGAAATGCGTATTCGGACGCGGTGGAGTTGCTGGGCGGTCCGGGGTTTGTGATGGGTAATTTCGTTGAGATTACGGGTCGGACGCATGTCGCCGCGGGATCCGACGCCGGTGACTCGGTCATAATGGCGAACAACCACGTACACGTGCGGGAGGGTGGAGATCTGGACATCGCCTTTCGATCCTGGGCGGGGTCCGAGCGCCACGTGATTTCGGACAATATAGTTACGGTCGATGAGGGTGGCAGTCTGGGTCTCGCGATGGACGTGCGCGGTTTGAATACGTCCGTTTCAGGAAATGTGATCAGTGGACCGCACCCGGGGAAACGTTTGCCGCTCTGGCTTACAGGCGCTGGCATGGCGGTCACCGGAAATCACTTTCTGAATGTCGACGTTGTTGTCACCGACCAGACGGGCACGGACCGGCCAATCCTGGTTCACGGTAACGTAATGGAAAACTCGGCGGTCGTTCATGATGCCGGCAACCTGGTTCAGCCGGCGGAAGACAAGAATTGATGAATCTGGAGATATCAAAGCGCGTCTTTTTCAGATTCGCGTGGCAGTGCCCGTATCGCAAAGTGCCGCCGACGATTGACGGAGACCTGAAGGATTGGAACGGTACGTACAAAATGCCGGATCTCATGGCTTTGGACGGACGGGAGGCATTTTCCGACGTCTACGCTGCCTGGAACGAGCGGGGTCTCTACTTCGCGGTACACGTCAGGAAGGCGGCTGGCGCGAACGTGGACCGCCGACGTCCGCTGCAGGGCGATGGCTTGCAGGTCTGGGTGGATACGCGGAATGTCCGGAACGTGCACCGTGCGAGCCGGTATTGCCACCATTTCTATTTCCTGCCCGGCACTGGACGGTTGAAGTCAAGGGGTGGACAGAAACGTATACGCCGGGCTCGTGCGCATTCAAGACAGTGCGAATCCTCGGAGTTGCAGGTCGCCAGCGATACATCCGGAACCGGATATCGACTGGAGATCCACCTGCCGGCGAAGACGCTGACCGGTTTCGATCCGGAAGAAAACCGCCTGTTGGGATTCACCTATCTGCTCCAGGATCGGAGGCAGGGACGGCAGTTCTGGAGCGCCGACGAGCCGCTTCCTGTTTCGTACGACCCGAGCCTGTGGGGCACAATTGAACTTGTGAAGTGAGGCGCGGGAAATGGGTAGTGCTCACTTTGGCGGATGCGAAAACGCCGTTAGCCTCTAGCAACGTGCGGACGTCGTGGCGTCGTCATTCGCAGGAAGAGCGACGATCACAGGTTGGTGACGTTTGTTTGAATCCCGATGTCTGGTGTACTGATCGAATCGGACGGAATGCGCCATCGCGGTTCGAAGTCGTCTTGAGAGCGGGAATCTGAGAAAGTCACTTAATGACACCATTGCAGGAGATACACAACGACGGTGTCGCGTCTCGTGTAAATGCCATCCTGGAGGACGGCGAGACACCGCTGCTCCAGGTGCGCTCGGACCTGGACGCCCGGGGGGATTACGGCTGCCAGTGGGTGGTGGTAACCCGGGAACGGATCCTCGTACTGCCTGAGACAGGAACGCAGGACGGGACGCATATCCCACTCGCGGATGTCTCGTCGGTCAGTACAGAACCCCTCGTCGGCGGTGCGCAGCTGGAAATCAGACGCAAATCGCAGCCGACCGTGCTCGTGCTTCATTCCCAAACGCTGGCCGGTGATTTTTCAGAGTTGGCCCGCGGGATCGAACGGCTTCGGACTTCACAGGCGTTATGGGGGGATAGGGTCCCGGAGCGGACGCGATGCGAGTCCTGCGACCGGCTCTTGCCCGAGAAGAACGGGATCTGTCCGGTATGTCTGAAAAAGATGGATGTGCTGGCACGAATCGCGAGGTACCTGAGGCCCTACAGGGTACGGGCGGGCCTCCTCGCGATCGCGACCATCCTCACAACCGCCGCCGAGCTGATTCCGCCTCAGATAACCCGACTGATCGTAGATGACGTTCTGGCGCCCCGCGAAACATCAGCCGTTGGCGAAAGGGTCGAACTTCTGGTTCAACTGGTGCTTGCGCTGGCTGGCGTCCGGTTGATTACGTGGTCTGCGGAATGGCTGCATGGGTGGACGGCGACCTGGCTGAGCGCGAGAGTGACGGCGGATATCCGAAGCCAGCTATACAGGCGTCTGGAACTGCTGTCGCTTCAGTTCTACGACAAGCGTCAGGTAGGCGCGCTCATGTCACGCGTGACGAGGGACACGGAACGATTACAGCATTTTCTGGTCGACGGATTGCCATATCTCATCATCAACAGCCTGATGTTTCTCGGCATCTTGGCGGCGTTGCTGATGATGAACTGGCGTCTGACCCTCTATGTGCTGATCCCCGTTCCGCTTGTCGTGGCCGGAACAGCCGTCTGCTGGAAGCGGATGCGCCGGTTTTATGTCAAGTGGTACAGATGCTGGTCTCAATTGACCACTCGCGTGAACGAGGCCCTCTCGGGCATTCGGGTCGTGAAGGCGTTTACGCAGGAAAGACGCGAGATCAGCGTATTCGAGCGGCGTAACCGTGAACTCACCTCGAGGGCCGTTCAGGCGGAAACCAGCTGGGCGGTTTTCTGGAATATAACGAACTTCCTGACGGGTCTGGGTGTGTTGATCGTCTGGCTTCTGGGGGGGCAGAGGGTGCTGGACGGGGAGTTGACGCTGGGCACGCTGATGGCGTTCTACAATTACATGTGGCTCCTTTACGGCCCCCTGCAATGGTTCGGCATGGTGAGCAACTGGATGTCACGCGCACTTACCGGAGCCGAGCGCGTCTTCGAGGTCATCGATACGCCCCCCGAAGCGTACGACGATCCGGGGGCGACCTCACTGCCTGCAATTGAAGGCCGTGTAAAGTTCAGAGGCGTGACCTTCGGGTACGACAAATCGAAACCCGTGTTGCGGGACATCGACCTGGATGTTGAGCCAGGCGAGATGATCGGACTCGTGGGTAGATCAGGTGTAGGCAAAACCACACTCGTAAACCTGGTCTGCAGGTTCTACGACGTGGATGCGGGAGGTATCGAGATCGACGGTATCGACATCCGGAAAATCCGGCTGGAGGATTTGCGGGCTCAGATCGGCATCGTCCTTCAGGAACCCGTCTTGTTCAGTGGTACCATTGCGGAAAATATCGGTTACGGCAAACCTGGAGCGAGTCTTGATGAAATCATGGACGCGGCGAAGGCCGCCAATGCGCACGGCTTTATCGTGTCCATGCCCGATGGATACGATGCGGACGTGGGAGAGAGGGGCGGAAAACTGTCGGGAGGCGAAAAACAGCGCGTGTCCCTTGCCCGTGCAATCCTTCACGATCCGAGGATTTTGATTCTGGACGAGGCGACATCCAGCGTCGACGTCCAGACGGAGGTCCAGATTCAGGAGGCGGTGACGCGTCTCGTACGCGGTCGTACGACGTTCGCGATTGCACACAGGTTGTCCACGCTACGTAACGCGGACCGTCTGGTTGTTCTGGATGGCGGACGGATTGTAGAGGCCGGCACCCACGGTGAGTTGTTCTCGAAAGAGGGTGTCTTCCACGATCTGGCGCGCTTGCAGCAGGAAGTTTCCGAGATAATCGCCGTTAGGGTGTAGTCTAGTGTCCTGTCCCAGAAATTCCTCACCATTCAACCGACGATTCATCCCGTCTCGCTACGTTCCCCTCGCTCGCCGACCTTACGCAGGTCGCCTGCGCTCCGGCACCTTGCGAGCCGGGCGACTCGACGGTCGAATTTAGGCAACTTATTTCCGGGACAGAACACGAGGTCGAAAGGCATGGGCCTGGCGTTCCCGTCGGCCTGGCTGAACTGGAATACCCCATGAATGCGTACAAAGAGACCCTGCCGGAATCCGTATCGGAAACGCTTGGAAGCGTAGGCCTGGACGATGAGCCGGCGCTCATGCACCTCGCTACGGATCTGCTGCCGAACCGGCAATTCGGCCGGCAGTGGGTCGTTGTCACGGAGAAGCGGTTAATCGTCGTTCCCCACGAAGGCGAAAACGATCTCGTGGTGGTGCGAATGGATGAGTTGGCGGGTGTACGGACGGAAGAGGTGGTGGGCGGGGGCTGCATGGCCCTGGACCGGCGAATGGCAAGGCCGATACTTGTACCGTATACACAGTCGCTGATACCCAGGTTTGCCGAGGTGGCTGAGGGCATCAGGCAGTTATCCAAGGGCAAGGCTCTGTCTCTGCCGGAAGAAGTGGAGCGGGAGCGCTGCGACGCGTGCCGTCGGCTGTTGCCTGAAAAAAACGGGATCTGTGCGGCCTGCATCAGGAAGTGGCAGACGTTGCGGCGCCTTCTGCGATATCTGACGGCGCAGCCGTGGCGGCTGGTATCTGTGGTGATTCTGACCCTTGTTTCGACCGCGCTGGAACTGTTGCCGCCCAGGATTACGCAGCATATCATCGACGACGTGCTTACCCCGCGGTCCAATTTCGACCTCCTGGTCTGGCTTGTGTTCGGGCTGCTGGTGGTGCGAATCCTGTTCTGTGTGGCTTCGGTAATTACGGAATGGCTTTCTCAACGCCTGGGACACAGGGGTGTGCAGGATATCCGATCCGACCTCTACAGGAAGCTGCAATTTTTGCCGCTGCGGTTTTACGACCGTAGAACCACGGGCAGTCTCATCTCGAGGATGTCCAACGACTCCGACAGGCTGGAGGGGTTTCTGGCGTCTGACCTGCCTCTGGTCGTATCGAAGATGCTGCTTTTTGTGGGAATCCTGGGCCTGTTGCTGGCGACAAACTGGAAACTTGCGCTGCTAGTACTGTTGCCCATACCCCCGATCGTGCTGGGCGGAAGCCGCATATGGAAGCGTGTGATGCGCCACTGGATCAGGTGGGGTGGGAGGTGGTCCCGGCTTTCGTCGCACCTGAGTGAATCGATTGGGGGCATCCGGGTGGTGAAGGCGTTTGCGCAGGAATCCCGTGAAAGCGAGCGATTCGATAAACGTAACGAGGACCTGCGCGCGGTGACTGTTGCTGGCGAGCGAAACTGGTTCGTGTTCTTTACGGTGACGAATTTTCTGATGAGTTGGGGCGTGTTCCTGGTCTGGTATTTCGGTGGCCGTCAGATTCTGGGCGGGGAGATGACGCTGGGCGCCCTGGTTGCCTTCATCAGCTATCTGTGGATGTTGTACCAGCCACTGCGGTGGTTTGGCGAACTCTACAATATCCTGTTGCGGGCCTTCGCCGGCGCCGAACGTATATTTGAGGTCCTGGATTCAAGGCAGGAAACCGGCAACAAGGATGATGCGGTTCGCCTGCCGCGGATGGACGGGCGGGTTGAATTCAGGAATGTGTTCTTCGGGTACGATCGTGGGAAGCCGGTCCTGAAGGGCATCAACCTCGAGGTGAAGCCGGGCGAGATGATTGGCCTCGTGGGCAAATCCGGCGCCGGCAAATCCACGCTGATCAATCTGATTTGCCGCTTCTACGATCCGGACGGCGGTCGTATTGAAGTCGACGGCCTGGAAATGCGGGAGGTTTGCCTGGAAGACCTTAGATCACGGATCGGCATGGTTCAGCAGGAGCCATTCCTCTTTGACGGAACCATTGCCGAGAATATCGCTTACGGCAAGCCGGCTGCGACGTTCAGTGAAGTCATTCGGGCGGCCACGGCGGCGGAAGCGCACGAATTCATCGTACAAAAGCCGGATGGATACGATATGAAGGTGGGAGAGAAGGGCGGGAGACTGTCGGGCGGCGAAAAGCAGCGTATATCTATCGCGCGCGCGATTCTGCACGATCCGCGAATTCTGATTCTGGATGAGGCGACGTCTTCGCTGGATACGCGGACCGAGTGGAAGATCCAGAAGGCGATCTCACGTCTTGTAAAGGGTCGCACGACCTTTGCGATCGCGCACAGGCTTTCCACGCTGCGCAGCGCCGACAGGTTAGTCGTGTTGGACGACGGTAGGGTGGCCGAAGTCGGTACTCACCGCGAGCTGATGTCGCGCGAAGGCATTTTCCATCGCCTCGTAAAGAGCCAGCAGGAAACGTCGGCGGTAATGGCTGTCGGCGGCGGCAAGGTCGAAACCTGAAAGGCTTGAGGATCGCACGAAAACATGGATCCGAGTTATAAAGACGGATGGAAACCCACGCCGATCGACGTGCCCCATCCGCAGAATGTGGATACCACGAGAATCAGGCTCTTCCGTGAACCAGCCTGGCATCTGCGGATGACCATCGAAGGCGATCGTTCGTATCTGAGGGTGAAGATCGTCCGTGCGGCCCCGTTGTCGGAGCCGGACAGGTACATCTGTTTCCTCGACGCGAACGACGAGCTGATCTGTATGGTAGACGACGTCCACGAACTGCCGGCGTCGTATCAGGACATCATCCGGGAGGAACTCGCGCGGCGGTATCTGACCTCACGGATTGAACGAGTCCACTCGATTCGCAGCGAATACGGGGTCTCATACTGGGACGTTGCCACGGATCGGGGCCGGCGCGAATTCGTCGTAAAGAACGTGGGAGAAGACGCCCGGTGGCTGGACGAAAAGCGTGTATTGATTCTGGACGTGGACGGCAACCGGTTCGAAGTGGCGGATCTCGGCGCGTTGGACAAGAGGAGTCGAGGGCTGGTTGAAATGGTCCTGTAGCGGTACCGGGTCTCCGTTACCTTTTCGAGGCGGGGACGTTCTTGCAATTTGCGTCGGATGGGCCACACCGCTCGCGGGTACAGGAAGACAGTCCTGTCATCGACGTCTTTTCGCCTCCGGGACCGGAATACGTGGCGGAAGCGAAACGGGGTGAACACCTTCGGCTATGTTTCCCACATTCTTTTGTACTTGCTTTCTCCTTCCAGCGTGATGGCCTGATCGTAAATCTGCTGCAGCAAACCCAGCGCTTCCAGGGCGTGTTCGGCGCTGCATTCCGTTTGCCTGTCTTTTCGAATCGACTCGATGAATTCGGTGTTCTGCACAAGGACGTCGTCGTCCAGGGTGTCGTCGCTCCGGAAGAGGGTTTCGCCGTTTAGCGTGACCTGGTTGCCGGAGACGATGAGGGTGCCCGCGTCGCACAGGTAGATATTGCTGTTGACCCCTGATCGGGCGTTGTAGGAAAGACTGAGTGCTGCAATGGTCTCCGTGGCATATCGGAGCAGCATACTGACGTCGAGTGACGTACCGGTTCCGGCGTCGAGCGGGCTGAGTTCGCCGCGAATCCGGCGAACGGGTCTGTCGATGGTCCAGAGTGAGTAGTCGAGTACATGGCAACCGTGGTGGAACAGAACATCGTCTGTCCAGCTCCGCCTGTAGCCCGTCCAACCGACGTTGTCGCGGCGCAACTGGAATTCGTGCGTATGGTGCTGGTGTACGTGGCCTGCCTCGCCGTTTGCGACAAAATCCCTTACAAACCGACCCGTGCGGTTGAAACGGCGGGTATGGGCAACCAGCAGTTTGTTCCCGGACTTGCCCGCGAGGCCGGCGATCTCGGCGGCGCCCTTGTGGGTTAGCGCAAGGGGGATTTCAACCAGTACGTTTTTGCCGGCCTCCAGCGCCAGCCGGGTTTGTTCGTAATGCGCCTCGCTGGGCGATGCGACAACGACCGCGTCGATATCGGGGTCGGTCAGGACGTCTTCGTAGCGCGTGGTAGCGTTCTCATAGCCCCACGCTTCCCTGAATGATTCGGCGGGTCCGGCTCTTCGTCCGACGACGGTACGAAGACGGACCCCGGGAATTCGCAGGAACGCCCTCGTGTGGAAGAGCGCAATGCCGCCGTATCCCACGATGGCGCAGTTGATGGTGTCCATGGATACTCCCTTTAAATCCAGTTTATTTGGCGATCCGCGCCAGGCGGTCGGTCCTGCGAATCGGATTGTGCAGTTTGACTCGGGTACAGACTACCCTTCCGATTTCCGGGCATCTCTCAAGCTATGGTGCAGGGATTGAAGCGCCGGGAATATTCCGCGGTACACGGTCTGAAATCCGGTCTCGTAGGTCGCGACCTGTTCTGCGTCCGGCTCTACCGTCCAGCTGTCGTACGTCAGTTCGTGCAAAGCGGAGTCGATGTCCGCGTAAACGCCCGCGCCGAGGCCGCCCAGTACCGCGGTGCCCAGGGCGACGGATTCCTCCACGTCTGCAATCGAGATCCTCTGATTGAACACCGAACTCTTGATTTGCATGAGAAGCCGGTTTCGTGTGTTGCCGCCAATCGCCACGATTCGGTTCGGCCTGTCGATTTCGGGGTGCGACACGATGGCTTCGAGGCAGAGCCGGCTTTCGTAGGCCAACCCCTCGAGTACGGCGCGAAACATGGCCCCCCGCTTTACGTCCGACGTGAGACCGATGAACGCGGCCCTCGATTCGGGGTCGTTGTTTGGAGGATTGCCGAGGCGCAGGTGAGGCTGGAAGTGGACGCCCAGGCTTCCCGGAGGGGCCAGTTCCGCTTCGGAGACAAGGGTGCCGTAGTCGACGTTGCTGCCGAGAAGATTGCGGATCCACTCAACGCAGGCCCCGGAGGTGTAGATGCTTCCGAGGAAATAGTACCGATCCCGGGCGACGTGGGCTCCGGTGGTATACCCCTGCCGTGCAAACTGATCGCTGAGCCACGCGCGATCGCCCGTTATGCAGAGCGCTTCCGCTGTGCCGAGCGAATTCAGCAGCGTATCCTGCTCGGTGGCGCCAACGGCAAGCGCCCCGCAAATATGGTCGTGCCCGCCGGTTGCCACCTGAACGCGGGATGGAAGGCCGGTCGCACGCGCAACGTCGGGCAGGAGACGGCCAAGCAACGTGCCGGAGGGTACTGCCTGCGGAAAGAGACCGCGTGATACCCCCGCTTCATCCAGCATGCCTGAATGCCAATCCCGCCGGTGAAGGTCGTAGACGAGGGTCCGCGAAGCGAGGGAATAGTCCGTTGCCTTATGCCCGCACAGGCGGAACGCGATATAGTCTGCGACGTTCAGCCACGAGACCGTTCTCGCGTAAGCCTGCGGGCTGTTTTCTTTCAGCCAGAGGATCTTGCAGAGACCGAAGATTGGCTCCAGCGACAGCCCCGTTATGGCGTAGATCCGCTCTTCGCCGAGGGTCTTGCGCAGCCACGCGGCCTGGCTTGACGTCCTCCCGTCGAACCAGGCGATGATGTCGGCGGTGGGGCGGTCCGCGGCGTCAAGGGGTACGCCCGACTCGGCCATACTTGAAACGGCGATGCTGGCGATCGGGTCGGCTGCCTCCAGTTGCGATACCGCATCCCGTATCACGTTCAGCGTGCATGTCCACAATTCACCCGGCGTGTGATAGGCCCAGCCGGGTCGGGGGTAATGGGTTGGCGTCGGCACGCTTGCCGAGGCCTGAACGCGGCCGGCGGTATCGAAGACAAGCGCCTTGATATTCGTGGTGCCTATGTCGATTCCAGCCAATAGAGGAGGTGGGGACATCGTGCTCAATATCCCAACTGGAGTGGCGCCAGACGGCCTGGTCCCGGACAATCGGGACGCCGCCGAACGACCTTCGCGACATGGAAAACACGTTGACAGGCGGCCCAATGGTACCTACTAATAGACGAAAGTCAAGTCGAAACCGAAATATCATAAAGCCTGCAGTCCAACTGAAAAATTCCGTTGCCCTGGTCTGCTGTAACGTCACGAGTCCAGGGACAATCCTTACTCGTGTCAAGCTTGACAGGGAATAGAGATGCCCGAGCTGCCAAGGATGTATCCGGTCTGGTTGGATGCGAAGAATACCCGCGTCTACGGAATGGACGTTGACGAGTGCGGCGCGCTGTGGTTTACGGGCAGTCTGTCTGTACTCCACCGGTACAAACCTGAGTCAGGGCAAATCCACACGTATTCAATCCCCGACAAGCACGGTGGAAGCCAATGTCTCTGCGCCGGCGGGAAGGTCTATGTGCTGCCGCAGACCAATCCCATGTTGACGGTTTACGACACGGTGACGGAACGCGTTTACCAGATCGGTAAGCCGTTTTTGGAGGCGAATCTGTGGTATGGTCACGCGGATAAGACGCGAAACGTACTCTATATGCCTGAGCGGTCGAGGCCGTGTCTGGTGGTTTGGGACGTTGAGACCGAACAGGGGGAGGTCCTTGAGTATCCGGCGCCTGGCGTGCTGCCGGACATACGGGAGGTAGATTGGCCCGAGCGGCTGGAGACATTCGCGGTTCCGCGAAACGACGGCGTGCAGCGCCGCGTGTACTACGATCCCGACAGCCGTGGATTCCTGGCGGAAGATTCCCGTCGCGCGCCGCCGTCGCGACCGGGAGCGCGTGCTGAGCCGTTTGTCGTGAATTACAGCGACGGTCGGCTCAGCCGGCTGGACCGTCGGACGGGTGAGACGTATGAACGGGATGTACCGGGTTGGAAGGAGGACTTCGGTTTCATCGGCGGCGGTGTCTTCTACGGGGGATGGCAATTGAACAACCTGAGCACGTACGATTCGGGATTCCGGTACGACGAGAAGACCGGCGACTATATTCAGCAGAAAGAAGATCCGCACATCGGGGTGGACGGATTGCCCTATCACTTCATGGACCGCTTTATCGCCTATCACCCTGAGAGTGATACGTTCGATCTGCTGATTCCCGACGTGCCTCGTTCACGATACCCGCAGTTGTGTTATAACAAGGTGGCGGACGGGCATCTCTACATTACGGCAAACGATATCTGGTCGGAAGAGAAGCAGCGTCCGCTGGGAGCTGTCGAAAACCCTGTGGGTCAGTTGATGGTCCTGCAGACCCGCCGCACTGACGGTGGATAAACGGAAGACGCTGGTGACGCCTTCCGGACCCTTCCCATGAGGTTTTCGGTGGACGCAGTCACCCCATCCCGAGAGGGATGATCACGTCAGACGAGAGGAGGTTCAGATGGAAAGAGTCGGGTTTATCGGTCTGGGAATCATGGGCAAACCGATGGCGATCAATCTTGTAAAGGCCGGGTACGATCTGACGTTCTACGCGCGCCGTCCTCAGGTCGTTGAGGAGATGGAGGGGCTGGGCGCCAGGGCGGTCGCGTCCGCCGCAGCGGTCGCGGAGCACACCGATATCATCATAACAATCGTAACGGCTGATCCGGAGGTGAGGGAAGTGATCCTCGGCGACAACGGGGTGCTGTCGGGCGCGTCCGAGGGAAAACTGATCGTGGATATGAGCACGATCTCGCCACTCACAATCCAGGAGATCGCAGAGAAGGCTGAAGCGAAGGGCGTGGCGGTGATGGATGCGCCCGTGAGCGGGGGCGATACGGGGGCGATCAACGGAACGTTGACGATCATCGCCGGCGGAGAGGCGAACGATTTCGAGCGGTGCAACGGGTTGTTTAGGGCGATGGGCAACGAGGAAAACATCTTCCACGTCGGGCCCGTGGGCGTGGGGCAGACCGTGAAAATCGTAAACCAGCTGATCGGCGGCATCAACATGGCCGCAATCGCGGAGGGCTTGATCCTGGGTATCCGGGCAGGCGCCGACCCCGAAGTCATGCGCCAGGTCATCAGTGTGAGTTCGGCCAATTCGACGTTGTTTCAGATCCGTGCATCGGACTTCCTGCTGGCGGGCTCCTTTGCACCCGGATTTATGCTGGATCTGATGAAGAAGGATCTTGCGATCGGCGTGGACCTGGGTAAGGCATTGAACGTGCCGATGCCGATCGGTGCGGCGACATACCAGATGTACTCGGCGGCGAGCGGTCTGGGAGCTGGTGAAATGGATTTTTCGGCGGTATGCAAGGCGGCAGAACATCTGAGCGGGACGAAGATTTTGCAGGACTCCTGAACCCCGTCACGCCGTGCCGTATTTCTCCCGGAACCGTTCTCTCAACACGGCCTTCCGCACCTTTCCGGTTGCGGTGGTTACCGGGAGTTCCGGGATAATTTCCACCCATCTCGGTCTTTTGAATCCCGCCAGACGGGCGCGCACGTAATCGGAGACTTCGCCGGGGGTGAGGTCTGCGCCGTCACTCGCCACGACCGCGGCCAGCACGGACTCACCCCATTCTCTGTCCGGGATGCCCACCACGGCTGCATCGCGTATCTTCGGATTCTCCTTCAACAGACGTTCGATTTCCAGCGGATAGATGTTTTCTCCGCCGCTGATAATCACATCCTTTGCGCGGCCGGACAGATAGAGATAGCCGTCGTCGTCCAATCTGCCCAGGTCCCCCGTATGCAGCCAGCCTCTCTTCAGCGCCTCGCCGGTCTTCTCGGGCATATTCCAGTATTCGTACATCGCGGACGCGGTTTTCGCGACAACCTCGCCGACCTCGCCCGGTGCAACCGGATTCCCGGACGAATTGACAACGTCGAGTTCAACCGAGGCCATCGGCCGGCCCACCGAGCCGAGTTTACCGAGGTCGCCTGACCCCAGACGACATACGGTCAGGATACAGCCGGCCTCGGTGAGCCCGTAGGTGACATAGACGTCGGACTTGAACGTCGCCAGGATTTCCTCGAGCAGGGCCGCGGGAAATGTATCCGACGAACCCAGGCAGCGCTGTACCGAAGAGACGTCGTGATTTCTCAGCCGCTGACGCGCAAGAATCCAGCGCCAGACGGTCGGCACGCAGAAAATGTTGGTTGCCCTGTGCTGCGCAACGGCCGACAGGATGTCACCGGGGTCCGCGCCGTCCAGTATGACGAGCGTGGCGCCGGTCAGGAAGTGAGGAAGCACCAGACAGTCCGGCCCGCCGGTATGGAAGAGGGGGTAGACGACCAGGCCCACGTCGGCGTTGTGCCCTCTGGTCGACAGGGCCAGGGAGAGGGCTTGAAGATAGTGGCTCTTGTGCGTGAAGACAGCGCCTTTGGGAAACCCGGTCGTGCCGCTCGTGTACAGGATGATGTGCGGGTCGTTCTCGTCGAGCTCTACCGCCGGATTGTCTGATGAGGATCCTGCCGCCAGATCCTCCAAACGATTGCCGCGATTGTCGCCGATGGTAAGCGTCCACTCGAGTCCGGTCAGTACTCCGATGCCGCCAACTACGTCTCCGAACCGGCTCTGGTAGATCAGGCCGCGGGCGCCGGACTGTTGCAACGTGTAGCGGATTTCCCTGCTGCGGTACCAGAAATTCACGGGAACCATGATGGCGCCCGCCTTGGCCAGTGCGAAGTAGACGGCAACGTAGACGTCCGAATTCCGGCTCAAGACGCCGATTCGGTCCCCTTTGCGGACCCCCAGGCTTATAAGGCCGTTGGCAATGCGATTGCTCTGCGCATTCAGTTCTCCGTACGTCAGCGAGCGGTTGCCGAAAATGAGGGCCGTTTTGCACTTCAGACCCGGGTCCCGGGCGTTTCGTTGAAGAATACTCCCCAATAACATCCTGTCCATCCGGGCCTCATCCGAAAAAAGCCAAAGGGGCGCGGCGGTCTTCGCCGCGCCCCTGAAGTTTCCGAACGGTCAGGCCGATCGGCCGGCTTATTTGGGCAATACGCCAGGCTGATCCGCGAATCGTCGCCAGGTGTCGGTCGTCCCGTCTTCGAAGCTGACGTTAAAGACGACGTTTTCGGTCGCCGCGGCGCTGACATCCTCGTAAACCTGAACCGTGCCGTTGGCATATTCGAGGGTAACGCGGTTGCCATTCACGACCATTTCACCGGTTGCCGGCGTGTCAGTCGACTGATCCGTCGTCTGGCGCGATGTGCCGTAACCGCCGCCAACGCCAAGATACTCCAGACGGGTGAAAGCTTGCGGTTCGATTGCTTCGGATTGAAAGCTGTACGTATACCCGGAAACCTGAATCTGGTCCGGGCCGAGAGAAATGGACACAGTGACATGGGCTAATGTCTTGCCCGTAGGATACCACTCGTAGTGTCCGCCCACGGCGGGTGGCTCCAGTACGTTTCCGTCCGGCAGTCGTCGGCTCTCCAGCTGCCACTTACCTCGAAGACCGAACTGGTATTGCTTCTCGTCCGCACAACTCGCGATCATTGCCACGGTCGATCCGACGAGCAGCGCCCGGGTCAGGGTTTTTAACATCCGGTTTCCTCCTCGGCCAGGTCGAGGGAATCTGTCCAGGTTCCTTCGAAAAAACGTCGTGCGGCTTAACAGCCCGTTGAAAAAGCCCATCCGGCCGCCGACCGTCCAATGTCAGGTATGTCAGACGGGATTCTCAACGCAGAATCGATGTACCATTTTTGTGAAGACATCGGAACCCTTGAGGAGTTGGTCCCGCGAGATCCATTCGTCCACGGTGTGCGCCTGCTGAATGTTGCCGGGCCCCATGACGACCAGTTCCATCGTTTTTCCAAACACCATGCCATCTGTTCCGTAGGAGACGGTCCTGGGTTTCCGCTTTTCGGCGATCCGAAGCGCTTCCCGGACGATCGGCGAATCGGTGCGTGTGCTCAGCGGATCGAGGACTTTCGGCACTTGAATCTGAACACCGTGTTTGTCCGCCAGTCGTACCATGCGATTAATGATCGGCTTCCAGTTCTGATCTGGCATAGGACGACAGTTTATGGTGGCACGGCTGACGGGCGCGGTAACATTTGCGGCGGTATCGCCGTCGGAAAATACGATATTGAGGGTTCCGTGCGGCGGATCGAACGCCTCATTCCGATATCGCGAATCGGTTTGTAATTTCCCGTCCAGTTTAACGACGTCGTTCAGGAACGGAATGAGTCTGTGATTGGCATTCTCGCCTTTGCCGGTGCTGCTGTGCGCCGCTTTGCCACTTGCGGTCGCATCGAATTTGAGCGAGCCCTTGTGCGCATATACAACGTCGAGAAGCGTGGGTTCGCCGACGATGCCATACCTGATGTCGGATGACTTGAAGATCTTTGACTTCGATGCGACGGCCTTCGCGCCGCTGCAGTCCGTTTCCTCATCGGCGGTGACGATTACGTAGACAGGTGTTTTGAGTTCATTGACGGAGAAGGCGTTCGCGGCCGCGATCATACAGGCCACGGATCCTTTCATGTCCGCACTGCCTCGTCCGTAGAGCCGGTCTTTCCTGGCTGTGAGCTTGAATGGGTCCGAAGCCCATCCCTCGGCCGGAACCACGTCTGAATGGGCGAGCAGGGCAATGCCTCCGGTACCGTCTCCCTTTTTTCCTATCACATTTGTCTTTTGCGTGCCAGCCGGGTCCACGTAATTGAGAAGTTCCACCGACATGCCCGCCTCTCGAAGCCACCTGGCAATGGCACGGGATACCGGTGTATTGCTGAACTGAGACGCTGAATTGTAAGATACCAGGTCGGCCGTGATTTCAACAACATCCATGTTCCGCTCCTCTACGTGACCCCGCCCGGCGATGCGGATGACAGAAGAATCGAACCGTGAGTTCGTTTCCTGTACGAACCACTCATTCTGTGGTGGGGCGTTGTCATGCCTATCCTGCTAATTCCCTGCGGACAATATCCACGCCCTTGACCATATTCCGGAGCTTCTGAAAGGCCAGCCACCGGGGCAACTGAAAGAAACCGCAGTCGGGTGTGACCGTAAGCTTCTCCGCCGGGACGTATTGAAGGGTCAGTCGCACCCGTTCAGCGACATCCTCGGGAGTTTCGACGTAAAAGGATTTGATGTCGACCAGGCCGGCGGCGACCTCCTTCTCCTTTGCGATTTCCGCGCAGAGTTCCAGTTCCGCAAGTTCACGGTTCGCAAACTCCAGGGAGATCTGTTCGGCGTCGGCACGAAGGATGTCGTCCAGCATCCAGTCGTACCGGCGTTTTCCCCTCGGACGGCTGCCCAGGTTTCCAAAACAGATATGAAGGCCGATTTTGGCGTTAACGCCCTGTACGGTTTCATTGAACAGGTCGATCCAGCTCCGGTCGTCTCCGGGTACTATGGAAAACGAAGGTTCGTCCAGTTGTATGAATTGCGCACCCGCGTCAACCAGGCGTTTGAGTTCTCGGTTAACCACTCCCGCGAACTCGTACGCGAGTTCGATCCGGTCCTTGTAGATGCGGTCGTCTTTCAGTTGAATGTGTATCGTAAGCGTGAGAGGGCCGGGGCAGGTGGCCTTCAACGGGCGATCCGTGACGGATCGGGCGAATTGAAACTCCTCGACGATACCGAGGCCGTCGGGCACCTGGATACGTTCCTCCGGCCACCAGCGCGGGACGCTGTCGTAGCCGTAGACGCCCGTGCGCCGAAGTGTCGGCCGTGACGCAAGCCCTTTGAAACGGCGGTAGAAACTCTGAACGAAATACCAGCGCCGCATTTCACCGTCCGAGATGAGATCCACCCCTGCTCGCGTCTGGTCCAGCATGGCGAGATGCACGGCGTCATCGAACGTCTCGCGCACGTCAGTGGGTCCGTACTCGCCCTTTTCGATCTGTTCCACGGCCGTCCACAACCAGCCCGGCAGCGCGTAGCTTCCGATCACACTCGTCGGTATTAATGGCAAATCCTGATTCATAGGGCGATTGTCTATCGGCGGAATCGCGTGGGAAACAGGCTGTGGATGGTCATGCGGGAACCGTATAAGAAGCTACGACCAGCCTTATTTGTCAAGCATAAACGAGGTGGACGAACCCCAAGGGGCTTGGGAAACGGGCATTGACTTGCAATCCCGCATGGACTATCTTCCGCTTGCCCGTCGGCTGTCGCCGTGCCGGTTCCGACGACCCGATCGGGAATTGACAGCCGCGCTTATTTTCCGAAATGCCCGCCGTGAATTATTTCCGTTTTGTGATATAATGGATACGGTGTGTGGGGCCCTTGGCAGGAACTGAACCGGGGAGACCTGTCGGTAAGGAATCAAATCCATGGCGTTTTCTTCTGTTGGAACCGTTCATCGTTCCACGGCGACGGGCACCCGGGGAATGGTTGCCAGCGCACATCCGCTGGCAAGCCTCGCCGGGGTCCGCATTCTTCTCGAGCAGGGCAATGCGTTCGACGCGGCGGTCGCTGTCGCGGCGGCGCTGAATGTCGTCGAGCCATATATGTCGGGCATTGCCGGCGTGGGATATGCGCTGACTTATTCTGCTGCGGAAAACCGTGTGCGTGTGTTGGATTACTGCGGCCGCACCCCGCACGCCGCCACCTCAGAGGCTTTCCCGTCGCCGCGCCATCAGGACGGCGGTGTGATGTCGTGCCTGGTTCCCGGCGCCTGCGGAGGGTGGCTCGAGCTTCTTGACCGATACGGTACTATGGACCGTGCAACCGTGTTCGCGCCCGCCATTGAACTTGCGGAGAACGGTTTCGCCGCCACGGTGAAGAATTCCAGGTTTATACAAGATGCCCTGCCTCGAATGCGGCCGACGGGAGCCGGGGTGATTCTGGGCCGCGGCCGGGCGCCCCTGGCTGGCGACATCCTGATCCAGAGGGATCTCGCGCGGACGTTTCGCAGGGTCGTGGAAGGGGGCGCCGAGGTCTTCTATCGCGGAGATCTCGGATCGGATATTACCGGGTATATCCAGGCAGAAGGTGGGCTCCTTTCCGAAAGAGACCTTGCGGATTTCGAGGTCGAGTGGTCGGACGCCATTTCCACGTCTTACCGCGGTTTCCGGGTATTCTGTCCGCCGTTGCCCAGTGCCGGCTTTCACATTCTGCAGGCCCTGAATATGCTCGAAAGCTACGATCTCAAAGACATGGGCCACCTCTCGGAAGAGGCGCTCCACCTTTTTATCGAGGTATTGAAACTGGGCAATGCAGATCGGGTTGCATTCGCCGCGGCACGCGAAGCGCCACTGGGTGGATTGCTTTCAAAAGCGTATGCGAACGAACGCAGGAGACTGGTCGGGGAACGGGCGGCGGTGAATCGCGGGGAATATTATGCCCCGGCCGGAATGCCGGGCGAGATCGCTCCGGGACAGCCGGGGGACTGGCTGAACGAATGCACGACGCACTTCGACGCGGTGGACGCGGAGGGTAACGCCGTGGCGGTTACGCAGAGTCTGGGCTCAGGGTTCGGTTCAGGTGAGATTATCGGAAATACCGGAATGTTCCTGAACAATTTCATCAAATGGGCCGATACAGTCCCGGGCAGCCCGAATTGCATTGAGCCGCACAAGAAAATCGATATGTGTCTTTCACCGTGCCAGATATTCGAGGATGGTCGTCTCCTGGCGGCTCTCGGTACTCCGGGCAGCTGGGGAATCCAGCAGACGACAACCCAGTTTACCACCAATTTCCTGGATTACGGGATGAACATTCAAGCGGCGATCGAGGCGCCGAGATTTCGCTTCCAACACGCCGGCACACGCGTCTATATGGAGTCCCGCGTACCGGAAGAGATCCGGTCAGGCCTTATTCGCCGCGGGCATCAGATTGATGTTGTCGACGCATTCTCGCACGTAACGGGCGGGGCGCAGGGGATTGCCGTAGACCGGGAAAGCGGTGCCCTGATGGGAGGTGCGGATCCCAGGCGGGACGGCTACGCGATTGGATTCTGAGACGCCCCGACGTGCCCTGACGATGGTGGAACGCCCGACGAGCGGGACCTGCCCGGCTCTCTGCGCGGTAAGCGGACGGAAGAGTTTGGCATGAGAGAGTTTTCAACTGCGCACAGGAGGCGGGTACAGGCCGATCCGGACGAACCGGATCCGGCGGAAGTACGCCGGAACAGGCGGCTCTTGATTCTGAACGGCGGTCTCGTCTTCATGTCGATGACCCTGGCCAGTTCGGATATGCTGCTTCCGGCCTTCGTACAATCGCTGACGGCGTCGAGCGTCGCGGTCGGACTGGTCGGCGCGCTGATGCGTATCGGTTGGGCGTGGCCTCAGATATTCATCTCCCGTATTGTCGAAGGCAGAAGACGAAAAATGCCCTTCCTGCTTCTGGCGGGCGGGATGCGCAGTACCGTCTGGCTGGTGATCGCGGGACTGACGTACCTGATGGGAGGTCGTCAGTCCTTTTATTTTTTGTGCTGCTTTCTGGTTCTATACGCGATTTCCACTTCCATGATGGGCATATGGAACGTTCCGTGGATGGACATCGTGGGAAAGGTCGTCCCGCCAAGGGAACGGTCGCGCCTGTTTGCGGTACGGCGGCTGTGCGGCGGCATTACGGCCATGGCGGCGGGCGGGGTGATTACCTTCGTACTCAGCGACCGCAGCGGGATTGCATTTCCGTCGAACTACGCGTCGCTGTTCCTGCTGGCCGGACTGGGAAACGCGCTTTCGGTTTTCGTATTCAGCAGAATCCGGGAACCGGTGGGTCCGGTGCGGTATCTCCGGCAGCCGCTTTCCAACTACCTGAATACCGGGTTTCGCCTTCTGAAGAACGATCCCGACTACCGTCGATTGTGCGGGATGCAGGTCCTTTGGTCGTTTATGATGATGGGAGCGCCGTTCTATGTGCCTTACGCGATTACCGACCTGGGGTTCGGGCTGGTCTATGTGGGGGTCTTTGTTTCAGTGATGCAGGTCAGTACCGTGTTGTCAAACGCGCTCTGGGCCCACGTCGGTCATCGGAAAGGCAACCGTTCGCTCCTGGTGTACGGGTCCTACCTGATGGCGTTGTCGGTCGCTATTCCGCTGTTGGCCAGGTACGTGCCGTCACTGTCCTTCGCGCCGCTTTCGAATTGGGGCATCGACTGGGCATTCGATCCGCACGTCGCCTTCTACGCGCTGACGTTTGTCCTTTCGGGGTTTGCGAGCAGCGCGATGTTCAACGGCCGCATGGCATACGTGCTCGAACTTGCGCCGGAAAACCGCCGACCCACGTATACCAGCTTTCTGAACATGTTTGCGCTGCCACAAGGGTTTCTGCCGGTCCTGGCCGGTCTGCTGGTGGCGTGGATCTCATATCGGCCCATGTTCTGGATCGCCCTCCTGTTCGTGCCGCCCACCGTTTACTTCGTACACCGGCTTGGCGAAGGGGGACGCCCGCGTTCCGGTTGAGGGATTTTTTCCGTTGTGTGCATTCATTGGGCCAGGACTTCTGCAAGTTCCTCGGCAGGATAGGTGATGATCTCGGCGAGAGTGGGGTGATAGTGAGGAATCCGAAGGAGGTCGAAGACAGTACCCCGGAAGTAGATTACCGCGGCGAGTTCATGGATGAGTTCCGAAGCGTCAGGGCCCGTGATATGTCCAGCGATAAGTTCGCCGCTTTCCGGATGGCACAGAATCTTTACGGCGCCGTGAGTTTCCCCCATAACCATGGATTTGCCGTGATCGCTGAACGGATATACGGCCGAACGATACGCGATGCGGTGTTCCCGGCATTCCCGCTCGGTAGGTCCCACAGACGCGACCTGAGGGTCGGTGAACACAACCGACGTACGCAACCGATAGTCGATCGTCTTCTCCGGCTTGCCACCGCCGGCGTTGTGGCCGGCGATCTCACCCTGAAGGACGGCAATGTGTACGATTTCGTACGGTCCCACGCAGTCACCGGCGGCGAAGATATGTCCCGCGCTGGTCTGCATCCGTTCGTCAGCTTTGATTCTTCCTTCGCGGACTTCAACGCCGGCGCGTTCGAGAGCCAGACCTGCGAGGTCCGGCGTTCGGCCCAAAGCGTTGAAGACGACGTCGGCTGTAACCGTACGGGATTTATTGCCTTGCAGAAAGCGGACGGTGGCGCTACCCCCTCTTTGGCTGACGCGCTGGAGTCGGGTGTCCGTGTACACCTTCATCCCTTCTTCTCTCAGGCGGGTTTCCACGGGCAGGGCCATGTCCGCGTCGAAGCCGCTGAGAATTTGGCGGTTCCTTTGTATCAGGGTGGTCCGCGCACCCATCCGGCATAGAAACTGGCCCAGTTCGGCGGCAACGGCGCCGCCACCGAGTACGATCACGGACTCGGGGAGTTCCCGCAGTTCCAGAACGTCGTCGCTCGTGAGATAGCCCGTTTCCTCGAGGCCGGGTACGGGAATCCTGCTCACAACGGAACCCACGGCAATGACGAAGCGCCGTCCTGAGACCTGTTCCGTTCCGACGCAAACCGAGTTCGGCGATTCGAAACGGGCCTGGCCTGGTATCAGCGTGAATCTCGGGCTGCGCAGCTGCTGGACTCTGTATTCCGCGAATTCGTCAACGAGTGCGCGTTTCCTGTCATTGACCGCGGCCAGGTCAGGGGATACATCCCCGGCATTCAGGCCGAACTCTTTGGCCCGTTTCATCAGCGAGAACAGATCCGAACTGCGCAGCAGCGTCTTGGATGGCATGCAGCCTCGCAGGATGCACAGGCCCCCGAGTGGGCCCCTGTCGATAATGGCGACACGTGCTCCGCTGTCCGCGGCGACGCGGGCGGCGGCGTAGCCCGCGCTGCCTCCTCCAATAACGACGACGTCATATATCATGTTTCGGCCCCGGATGTGAAATTTCCCGTCTGGCGATCCCGTACGGCCAGCGAATCTACCAACCGCGCCATTGCCGGACAAGAGAAAAATGGCTCAGATGCCGCAACCGTCGACGCAACCTTCCGATGTCGCCAACGATCATTGCGTCTTTGCGGCATCTTCACGCCGCAGGATGAAGGTCAGGCGGTCGTCGGGAATTGTCGCGCGAATCCGGGTCCGGGCCCGGTGAGGTGTCCATGAACTCTCGGTGGCAGGAACCGGGTGGCTACAGGGAGGTCTTGCGGATGGCGGCCCCGCTCATTCTGAGCACGGGGTCCTGGAGCCTGCAGATCTTCGTGGACAGGGTGTTCCTGAGCTGGCACAGCCGGGACGCACTCGCGGCATGCCTCCCGGCAGGAATGTTGCATTTCACGTTCTCAAGCCTGTTTATCGGTACGGTTGCGTACGTGAATACATTCGTCGCCCAGTATTGGGGGGCGGACCGGCGGGATCGGGTAGGACCCGCGGTGTGGCAGGGGATATATGTCGGATTGGCCTCGGGCCTGATCATCCTGTGCCTGATCCCGTTTTCGCGGAGCTTCTTCGAATGGGCCGGGCACGAACCGCGAATACGCGCGCTGGAGGCGGAGTATTTCCGGATTCTGTGCTTTATGGGACCGGGTATTACCGGCGTGGCGGTCTCCTCGTTCTTTAGCGGACGGGGTGATACACGGACGGTCATGTGGGTGAATTTCCTCGCGAACGGGCTGAATATCGTTCTGGACTATGCGTGGATTTTTGGCCACTGGGGGTTCCCGGAATGGGGCATTCGCGGCGCCGCCTGGGCCACGGTGGTATCCCATCTCCTGATCCCCGTCGTGTTCTTCGCACTGATGATGCGCCCCAGATACCGCGACACCCTGTGCACCCTGAGCGGATGGCGTCCGGAGGCGGCCCTTCTGCGTCGGCTGTTACGTTTCGGCCTGCCGAACGGCGTTCAGTTCATGTTGGAGATACTGGGCTTTTCCATGTTCATTCTCCTGGTTGGGAGATTGGGTACCACGGCGCTGGCGGCAACGAGTGTGACGTTCAACATCAATACACTCGCGTTCCTTCCGATGATGGGGATGGGTATCGCGGTTTCGACGCTTGTAGGTCAATACCTGGGAAAGAACAGGGCGGACCTGGCCGAGCGCAGCACATGGTCGGCAGTACATCTCAGCCTGGCGTATATGCTGGTGATGGCCGCCGGGTACGTGTTCGCTCCGGGCCTCTTTTTAAAGCCGTATATTTCCGGCGCCGATCCCGAGGCGTTCGAACAGGTCTGGGATATGACCGTCGTCCTGCTGCGGTTCGTTGCGGTCTATTGTATCTTCGATGCGCTCTATATCGTCTTTTCAGCCGGTGTGAAGGGTGCCGGAGACACACGGTTCGTCATGCTGACGTCCGTAGCCCTCGGCTGGTTCGTTATGGTCCTGCCAACTTACCTGTTGGTTGTGATATACGGTATGGGCCTGTACATCGCGTGGGTTTTCGTCAGCCTCTATCTTGTTACGGGCGGATTGATATTCATGCTGCGCTTCCGGGGCGGAAAGTGGAAGTCGATGCGTGTCATTGAATCGTCTGAAACCGGGCGGACACGCGCTATCGGACCTGCGATGAACCATAACGCGAGCGACGGGTCGAGGCAATCCGGTCCCAGGAAAAGTGGAGATGAGGCTTCCCCCGATTCCATTGAACCGTCGCAGCCCAGGGGCGTCTGAAAAACGCCACCATCGCCAGATTCGTCCGTGGAACAGGTCCGAAAGAAGGTGGGCGCCGGATCCGCATCAACGGATCAACCGCAGTTTTCAGCCGGTGGGCTGACAAATTCTGATTGCGTGGATGTCTGTTGGTCAGTTCGTTAGACCTCTACCGACACCAGGATTCGAAGAATGTGTAACCAGGGCGACAAAGCATGAAACGATCAGGCGATTCACACGCAGGCAGACCTGCTGGAAACGCTTCCGTAAACGGATGGGATCCGGTCCGCGTTGGCGCCCTGGTCGTATTTTTGATATCGCTGGCGGTATTTGTCAAAACGGCCGCGCCGACCGTCTCGTTCTGGGACTCCGGTGAGTTTATTGCGTGCGCGTTCACGTTGGGTATTCCGCACCCGCCGGGCGCGCCGCTCTACCTTCTGATCGGACGTCTCTTTACGATATTGCCGGTCGGGGAAGACCCCGGGTTCCTCATGAACCTCATCTCAGCGATAACGAGCGCGCTGGCGGTGCTGTTCGTCTATCTGGTAACGGTGCGCCTGGTCAGGCTGTGTCGGGTTGCCGGTGAGAAAGACATCAGCCCTGTATCGAGCGTTGTCGGGGGTGCCGTGGCCGCCCTGATGCTTGCGTTTTCGGATACGTTCTGGTACAATGCCGTGGAAACAGAGGTGTACGGATTCTCGACGATGCTGATGGCGATGTCCCTCTGGCTGGGGATGCGGTGGATGGCAAGGGCCGAAAACGAGGACAGCCACCGAGTCCTGTTTTTTGTGGCCTATCTGATGGGCCTGGCGGGCGGCGTTCACCTGCTTTGTCTGTTGACCGTTCCCACGTTGCTGATGCTGGTCTGGTTCACGAAGCCGGGGATACTGAGGGACCCTCGGGTCTGGGCGTACGGGGCGCTCCTTTTCGTTGCCGGATACTCGACTTACGCCTCACTCTACATCCGGTCGGGCCTGAATCCCATGATCGACGAGAACAATCCGGAAACGTGGGCAAATTTCATAAGGTTCCTGGGACGGGAACAGTACGGTGCGGAGAGTATGTTGCTGGGTGTATTCGACAGAAAGGCGCCATTCTGGGATTTCCAGATCTGGACGATGTATATCAAGTACTTCATCGCGCAGTTTCCGGTGCCGGGTATCGGGTTCGTTTCAGATGCCTTTCGGCAGGCCACTTCGCAAGACGTACAATTGGTGCGCATTTCAGTCGTACCCTATTTCCTGGGCTGCTGGGGAATCTGGGAACACTGGCGACGGGACGCCCGTCGTTTCTGGTCAATTGCCGCGCTTTTTGTGCTTTCGGGCATCGGGCTATCGATATATCTCAATATGGAGGACCCGCAGCCCAGGGAACGTGACTACGTATTCGTGGGCTCCTTTGCGTTGTTCTGCGTGTGGATGGGCATTGCGGCGTCGGCGGTCGTGCGAGGGGCGTACAACCTGCGTGGCAGGGGTGCGGCAATTGCCGCCGCCTGCCTCCTGTTCGCAATGCCGGGGGCGTTGGCCGCAAGCCTCTATCCCACGCATGACCGAACCGGCAACAGGTTCGCGTTCGACTATGCGGCGAATATTCTGAATTCCTGCGACCCCGACGCGATCCTGTTTACCAACGCGGATAACGACAGTTTCCCGCTCTGGTACCAGCAGGAGGTGATGGGCCTCCGAAAGGATGTGCGTGTCGTTAACCTGAGCCTCCTGAATACGGCTTGGTATATCAAGCAGTTGAGGGATCTGGATCCGAAAGTACCCGTCAGATATACAGATGATTACATCGATCAGGTATTGACGGCACACACGCAGACGGCGGTGATACAATCCGGTCGACTCTGGCCGGAAGCCAGGGAGGTGCAGGCGGCAGGATTGAAGTGGACGGTCCGGGGAATGCCGGGCATGGTGCTTCGCGTACAGGATGTCATGGTTTTGAAGATCGTGGATTGGAACGAGTGGGCAAGGCCGGTTTATTTCGCGTTGACCGTACCGGATGGCAACAGGATGGGCCTGGGGGAATACCTTGAGATGGAGGGTATGGTATTCCGTCTACTGCGACGGAAGGCGTCGCCGGTTCACGTACAAAATACCAGAAAACACCTGATGGACCTCTATCAGTACCGGGGCGTCTCGGACCCCGGGGTGCATCGTAACCGGACGGCTCGAAACCTGTTGGCCAATTACCCGGCCGTATTCCTGCACCTCGCGGAAGTGCTGGATGAAGAGGGTGACCGGGATGGCGCGTACGAGGTTTTGAGGTTCTGTGAGAAACACGCGCTTCCGCCGGAGCATTGGCAGGGTACCGTGTTGATGGCGGCGTTGATGCATCGATTGGATCGGCCTGAGGAAACCCAGCGACTGTTGAAAAGCGTGCTGGATTCGGACCTGATCGACGAAGAAACGCGTCTGGGTACTGCGGCGGAACTGCAGATGCAGATCGGCCGATACGACGCGGCAATAGAGCTTTACGGCAGGATGATTGAAGCCAACTTGCAGGTCGAACGGGCGCTGTTCAATCGGGCGGCATCACGGGAACGCATCGGAGATTTCGCTGGCGCCGCCGCCGATCTGGAGTACCTCCTGCGGCTGACACCGGGAGACCGCGAGGTCGCGCGGGCATTGGAAACGTTACGGCAGAGGGTCAGGCGACAAGAGGCGACAGATGGCCGATAGACCCCGGGTGTCTGTGATCGTGCCGCATTTCCTGGGGGATGTTCTCCTGACGTGCCTGGACTTGCTCTATGCGAGAACAAGCGGCGCGTCTTTCGAGGTAATTGTCGCCGACGACAGGCCGTACGACGACGGAAGCCTGCAAAAAGCGCTGGCTCGGTTTCCCGGCATCCGGGTTGTGAGCGTCGGGGGTGGCAAAGGGATGGGCGCGGGGTGTAACAGGGGCCTCGAGGCGGCCCGCGGTGAATTCGCGATGTTGCTGAATAACGACGTCGAAGTCGCCGAAGGCTGGCTGGCGCCTCTTCTGGCTGCAATGGAGGCTGACCCGCAGGTGGGTGTGTGCCAGCCAAAAGTGAGGTCACTTCGTGATCGCGCGCAATTCGATTACGGAGGCGCCGCGGGGGGGATGATGGACATGCTGGGGTATACTTTCTGTCTGGGCCGGCTGTTTGAAACGGTAGAGGAGGATCGCGGGCAGTATGATCGTTCGCACGATATCTTCTGGGCGGTTGGGGGGGCGATGTTCCTGCGGATGAAGTGCTTGCGGGAAACCGGTCTCATGGATGAAGGGTTTTATATGCACATGGAGGAAATCGACCTGTGCTGGCGGTTCCATCTTGTGGGATACAGGGCGGTTTCCGTCCCTGAGTCGGTGGTCTATCATTATGGAGGCTGGTCCCTCGATGCCCGGGCTTTCCGGAAGGCGTATCTGAACCATAGGAATCAACTGGTGATGGTGCTGAAGAACCTGTCCGCGGGCTCTCTGGCATGGGTGTTCCCGATCCGGGTCCTGTTGGAACTGTGCACCGTGCTGCTTGGGATCGTGAAGCGCGACTGGAAGCACCCTGTGGCGGCGCTTTGCGGCCTTGGCTGGGTCGTTTTCCATCCCGCGTCGATTCTGCGTCGACGCCGAGACGCGCAACGGGTGCGCACGGTGGAAGACCACGAGGTCTTCCGCAACGTCTACCGCGGCGTGATCGTCTTCCGGTATTTCCTGGGAGGAGTACGTAGGGCCTCGGACCTGTACTGCGGCGGGGGTACGCGTTGACGGGATGCCGTACGTTACGGCATCCGTCCAGTCGATCGAAGTACTCTCAGTTCACAACTGAGAAATCCGCAAGACCGGTCCAGGAGATCCGGGGCCGCGCGCCGAACCGCGAATGCAGAACTGACGTGCGGATGCTTGCAGGATGATCTTGTCGACGCAAACGAAGGGCGGAGGTATTGTGTGGGTGGGTTTCGCAGGGTGATCGGGCTGATGTCCGGTACGTCAGCCGACGGCGTTGACGCGGCCCTCGTCGAAGTCGGGGACGAGGAAGCCGGGGTCCGGCTGATTGCGTTTACGGGTTTGCCGTACCCCCCTGAACTGCGGCGGGAGATTCTCGATATATCGGAAGCCGGATGTGGTGCGGTGGACAGGATATGCAGGCTGCACGCCGTTCTTGGCGAGTGGTTTGCCAGAGCCGCATTCAACGTGTGCCGCGAAGCCGGTACGGCAATGTCCGGGGTGGATCTCATCGGGTCGCACGGACAGACCGTACACCACCTGCCGGCAGCCTGCAGCGCGTTCGGCGTGGTCACGCGATCCACCCTGCAGATCGCCGACCCGTGTGTGATCGCGGAACGGACCGGCGTCACCACGGTCGCCGACTTCCGGGCGCGGGATCTGGCGGCGGGAGGACAGGGTGCGCCGCTCGTTCCGCTGGTGGATTATCTCTTGTTCCGGTCCAGGCGCGAGGGACGCGTACTGCTGAATATCGGCGGGATTTCAAACGTTACCGTGTTGCCCGCGGGTTGCGGGCCTGACGATGTCCTTGCATTCGACACGGGTCCGGGAAACATGCTCCTGGATGCGCTTGCCGAGGACATAACGGGAGGACGCCAGGCGTACGACGCGGACGGCTCAATCGCAGCTTCGGGCGACGTCTCAGATACATTGCTTGGGGAAATGATGCGCCATCCGTTTCTGAGAGTGGCGCCGCCAAAGTCGACCGGAAGGGAGGCGTTCGGTGCGGCGATGGTCCGGGACATCCTGTCCCGGCGCGGTCGCCTGCGGGATGAAGACCTGATCGCCACCGCGACCGCGTTTACGGCGCGAAGCATCGCGGATGCGTTAAAGCGGTTTGTCCTGCCCGTGAGTCCAATCCGCCGGTTGGCTGTCAGTGGCGGCGGCGGCCGAAATCCGGTTCTGATGAAGATGTTGCACGCTGTGCTTCCGGATTTGGACATCTGCCATTCCGATGCGCTGGGCGTTCCCCGGGATGCCAAGGAAGCGATTGCCTTCGCCGTACTTGCCAACGCGACTGTGGAGGGCCGGCCCGGCAATCTTCCAGCCGCGACGGGAGCGTCCGGTCCCGTCGTTCTCGGCGTGGTTGCCCCGGGTAGAAAGTGTGGAATTTCAATTGATTCGGCCGGTGGGATTGTGTAAGTTTAACTTCCCGTATCGACCTTCCGGGAGTTCCGTGATGAGGATCCGGATCGCCGGTGGCGAACGTCAGGAACGCCGTGATCGGTACTGACGGACGGAGGGTCGGAGATCAGCTTCACACGCCGCTGGAGGCCGGGGTCCGATTGTATGGGTATGCAGAATCTGCTTGTGGCGGGTACGGGCGCGGCCTACGTCATCAGCGCGTGCGCCTACGCCGCGCATTTTATACGGATGCGTGCTATCGGGGGCTCCCTGGGGTTCTGGAGTCTCATCGTTGGCTGGGTGCTGCATAGTGCTTTGCTCGCCAGAATGGCCATTGCTGCCGGACAGGTTCCTTTGACCAGCCAGGTGCTGCCTTCTCTATGCGCCTGGCTGGTTGTCATTGTATTTCTTTACCTGGAATTCGGCACGTGTCGCGGGTCGCTGGGTGCACTGGTCGTTCCCATCGTTGCGGTGTTGCACGTGGTTGCCGCTTCCAACCTGATGGGAACTGACGGCGCAACCAGAGTCGCGCACACGGGGGGCTGGTTCAAGCTCCACGTGTTCGCTTACATTCTGGCATACGCGGCATTTGCCATATCCAGTGTCAGCGCAACGATGTACGTGATGCTGTTGGGGGAGATTCAAAAGAAGCATCTGGGTTTTTTCTACGATCGACTGCCGCCGCTGGATACACTCGACCAGACCAACAACCGTGCCGCGTCTTTCGGTTTCGTTTTCCTGACGGCAGGTATCGTGGCGAGTTCCGTCTGGGTTCACCAGAAGATGTACAGGCTTTGGATCTGGAACGAACCGGCGTTCTGGGTGCTTCTGATTACCTGGGTAGTCTATGCCGGGCATCTTGGAGCCCGAAGGATCGCCGGGTGGCAGGGTAAACGGGCGGCGTTCATGTCAATTCTAGGGTTCGTCCTCGTTGTGTTTACGTTTCCAGTCATGGGTTTGCTGTTTCCCGGAAAACACGTTCTGGCACAGTAGGTCGATTCGCGTGGGTCCAAATGGCAGGCCAATGTGTTGAATACCCGATCTTTCTGGATTTGAGGAACAGGAAATGTGTCGTCGTGGGCGGTGGAACCGTTGCCGAGCGGAAAGTGCTGGGCCTGCTCGCCGCGGGCGCGTGCGTGTGGGTGATCGCGCCGTCGGTTTCGGAATCGCTGGAGAGCCTGGCCGCTGACCACCGTGTTCAACTGGAGCGTCGCCACTTTCATCGGGGCGACGTCGAGGGCGCGGCCCTGGTTTTCGCAGCGACGGATACGAGTCCGGTGAACGATGAGGTCGAGCGTGCGGCAGGCGAAAACGGGGTTCCGGTCAATCGCGCGGACCTGAAGGGCCCGGGAGACTTCAGCGTGCCTTCCACACTGCGCCGCGGCGGGTTTCAGGTGGCGGTTTCAACAGGGGGGGCGAGCCCGGCCTACGCGCGTATGGTCAGGCGGCATCTGGAGAATGTCCTGGGGCGGGAACACGGAAGTATGGCGGACTATCTGGCCCGTTTGCGTCCGCGGGTAATGGCGCGGTTTCCCGATAGTCCCGCACGGCGAAAAGCCGTGTGGGACCTGCTTGTCAACTGGGAGACCGTGGACCTGGTTCGACGGGAACGGTGGGATGAACTCGACAGGAAAGTACGGGAATGTCTATCGTAGTTGTGGGATTGAACCACCGAACGGCTTCGGTGGATGTCCGGGACCGCGTGTCGGTCTCCGAACAGAAGCACGGCTCCATCCTTGAACAGTTGTACGCGATCGGTTCCGTGGTTGAATGCAGTCTCATTTCAACCTGCAATCGTTCCGAAGCCTACGTTATAACCGACGATCCCGAGACCGCACGCGCGGGCGTCATCGGCGTTTTCGGCGAAATCAGCGGGATCGACGCCGGTGAGTTGGGCGAATTCATATTCACCCGCAACGATCTGGATGCCGTTCGACACCTGCTGTGTGTTGCGTCGGGGCTCGATTCGATGATCATGGGCGAGCCGCAGATCGCGGGTCAGGTGAAGGACGCGGGCGCACGCGCGCTGGAAGCGGGAACGAGCGGCACCGTTCTGAACCGGTTGTTTCGTTCGGCCGTCGAAGCCTCGAAACGGGCCAGAACGGAAACCGAAATCGCCGACGGCGCGGTTTCGGTCAGTTTCGCGGCCGTGGCGCTGGCAAAGAAGATCCTGGGAAAACTGGACGAAAGGACCGCCCTGGTATTGGGTGCGGGCGAGATGAGCGAGCTGACCGCCAGGCACCTTGTGGATGGAGGGGTCGGGCGGCTGATGGTGTCCAGTCGGACGTTCATGCGGGCACGCGACCTGGCGAAACGCGTGAACGGGAAAGCATTGTCCTGGTCCGATGCAATGGATGGCCTGCACCGCGCCGACATCGTGATCAGTTCAACCAGCGCGACGGTCCCGATTCTGGAGAAGCCCCGGGTAGCGCGCGCGATGCAGCAGCGCCGGAACAACGCCATGTTTCTCATCGATATCGCGGTGCCGAGAGACATCGCCCCCGACGCGGGATCACTCTATAACGTCTTTCTGTACGACATTGACGATCTGCAGGCGGTCGTCGGAGCAAACAAGAAAAAGAGGCGGCGTGAGGCGGAGAAGGCGCGGCATATCGTCGACGAAGAGGTGAGGGTGTTCGCGTCCTGGTTGAATTCGCTCGATGTCGTGCCCGCCATCGTGGCCATGCGTCAGCGATTCCAGAAACTCCTCGAGGAGGAACTGGATCGCGCCAGGTTGTCGGATTTCTCTGAAGTACAACAAGAGAAAGTGGCCGGTCTCCTGAGGCTTTACATGAACAAGCTGCTGCACGCTCCACAGGTCCGGTTGCGTGAAGCCGCCGATTCAGGGGAGGCGCTGAACTACGTTGACACGCTCATCCGCCTGTTCGACCTGGATGCGACTCCGGCCCGGGAGGCGAAATCGACCGCTCGGGAAGCACCCGCGGAAAGGGTGCAAACCGAATGTTGAATCGGCTTGTGATCGGCAGCCGCGGCAGCCCCCTCGCCCTGTGCCAGGCGGAATGGGCAAGGACGGCACTGCTGCAGGCGTATCCCGGTCTCGAAGTTCGCATAGACGTCATCAGAACGAAGGGGGATCATGAGCTGAACCTGCCGGTTGCCCGGATCGGCGGTAAGCGCGTCTTTACCAGGGAAATCGAAGAGGCGCTCCTCGACGGGCGAATCGACCTGGCAGTACACTCATTGAAAGACCTGCCTACCCGGCTGCCGCAGGGCCTGCGCCTGGTGGCCATCAGCCGCCGCTTGGACGTCAGGGACGCCCTGGTCAGCCGTAACGGTCACACACTCGAGAATCTCCCTGAGGGCTCGGTGGTGGGCACGGGCAGCCTGAGACGCCAGGCGCAGTTGCGGCATATCAGGCCCGACCTGAGGGTTGAAGGGATCCGCGGAAACGTGGATACCCGGTTGCGGAAACTCGATGCGGGTGAAGTTGAAGCCGTGGTCCTGGCCGCGGCGGGTCTGCGCAGGCTCGGTTTAGCAGGTCGCGTAAGCGAATTCCTCCCGGCAGAACGGTTTCTTCCGGCTCCAGGCCAGGGTGCGCTGGGTATCGAGATCAGACAGGACGATGACGGCGTCGCGCAGGTGACGCGCTGTCTGCATGATTGTTCCACTCATTCGGCTGTGAGTGCCGAGCGAGCAATGCTGGATGAACTCGCCGGGGGATGTCAGATGCCGGTTGGCGCGTGGGCGCGGTTGGATGAGGGGTGTCTCATTGCGGATGGGATGGTGGCCGAGCCGGACGGCGGAAAGATCGTCCGCGCACGGACGACGGGAGATCCGGAAGATTCCGTCGATGTCGGCAGGAGGCTTTCCGATCTGCTGATCGAGCGCGGGGCGAAGGAGATCCTCGGCGACGCTCTCTAGTCCGCAGGGCAACGTGTCACGGGAGGTCGGCTGGATCCGTGGCGATTTGGGATAATAATGGCGAAAGGCGCGGTTTTTCTCGTTGGTGCGGGGCCGGGAGATCCCGAACTGATCACAATAAAGGCCCTTCGTCGTATCCGGAAAGCTGACGTGATTCTTTACGACAGCCTGGCGAATCCGGCGCTGCTGGACGAAGCGCCGCCGCATTGTGAGCGGATTGACGTGGGCAAACGTCCCGGCGCCCAGTTACAACAGCAGGAACGGATCAACCGGCTGATGGTTGAACGGGCGGAGAAGGGGCTCAGGGTGGTGCGCCTGAAGGGTGGAGACCCATTCCTGTTCGGGCGCGGCGGGGAGGAGATGGCAACGCTGAAAGAGGCCGGCATCGCATTTGAAGTGATACCCGGAATTACCAGCGCGATCGCCGCGCCGGCATACGCGGGTATAACGGTCACCCGACGGGGGATCGCACCACATGTGACGATTCTTACGGGTCACCGCGAGTCTTTGGACGCGCTCCCGGAGGTAGACTGGCGCGCGCTGGGTCAGCTGGGTGGCACCCTTGTCGTACTGATGGGCGTGCGGAATCGTGGTGAGGTCGCCCGAAGACTGATCCAGGCAGGACGTTCCGTCGACACGCCTGTGGCCGTGGTGCAGGACGGTACGTTGCCGGGTCAGACGACCGTCCGGTGCACGCTCGGTACCCTGGCCGATGTGGACGCACGCAGCCCAGCCGCAATTGTGGTGGGCGAAGTGGCAGCGTCGGACTTTCCATGGTTCGAGCGGCTTCCTCTTTTCGGCAGGCGTGTCATGATTACCCGCAGCCGGAATCAGGCGGGGGACCTGCGCGGCATGTTGATGGGACTCGGGGCGGAGGTCCTGGTGGCCCCGGCCATAGAGATCACGGATCCGCCTGATTGGTTGCCGGTGGATGCCGCAATTGAGGAGTTGGACCGATTTGACTGGCTCGTTTTTGCCAGCGGAAACGCCATTGAACGGTTCGTCAAGCGGGTGCGAAGGTTGCATGGCAACCTCAACGGATTGTCGAAAGTCAGGGTTGCCGTCGTGGGTCGGAAATCCGCGGAGAAGGTTCGGAGTTACGGCCTGCGTGTGGACTTGTGCCCGCGCCGGCACACGGCCTCCGACCTTGCGGAGCAGTTCGCCGACGTAAACGTGTCCGGGCTGCGCGTACTGATTCCCCGTGGGCAAAAGGGGCGGAGAACAATACCGGATGCATTGCGCGGGCTGGGGGCGGATGTGCGGGAGGTCATTGTTTACCGGACTGAGAAACCTCCGCGCATTTCGGGTCAGGTCAAGGGACGCCTTCAACGGAATGAGGTTGACCTGGTTGTTTTTTCAAGTCCCTCTGCCGCATCGAATTGTACGGAATTATTTAAGCAATTCGGAATGCCTGAAGTTGCGCGGACACTCCCCGCTGCCTGTATTGGGCCCACAACGGCGGAGACGGCTCGGAATCTGGGCTATTCCGTTGTGGCGCAAGCCGCAGACCGGGAAGTCGGCATCGACGGCCTCGTCGACTCGATTCAGGACTATTTCGGCGATCTGCGACCGGTGCAGTGAGTCAGCCTTCGCCTTGCGTCGTCGTGGCCTGTCGGTGTTTTCCCTGAACGGGTCTGCCGGGAGGCGCCGGAAGCTTCGATGATTCCCTGACCGAATCGGGGCGCTGGCGTCCATCTGTTTCACGGTACCGGAGTCTGTTTTATGCCATTGGATTTTCTGCGCGACATCCGCCGTATTTGACTGTTGACATGGGGCACTGTACCACGTAGATTTAAGGGGAGAAGGCTTCACGACGAGGTTCGTCTGAACTCCGAAAGGGGGCGGTTATGTGTAAGATTCTCGTTTTTCTGGCACTCGCTCTGGCGGGCTCCGCGTCTGCGGGAGAAATGACCGATGGATTGACCATCAACGGCGGTCAGAACTCGTTCGCTCGTCTGACGCTGGAGCGGGCGGACGCGCCGGACGCCGAACCTGGTGTCCTTAAGCTCCATGTTTCACTTGCCCAGGCCAAAGACCTGAAGGGGTACGGATTCTCGCTGATCTACGACACTGGCAAGTACGAATTTATTGAAGCCAGGGAGCTCGAGGGCAACCTGCTTTCGTCTCGGTCTGACAAGAACACGCTCTTCCTGTCTTCCAGCCGGACGCCCGGAAAACTGGATATTGGCGCCATGAAAGTCGACGGCGTGGGCGCCAGCGGTGACGGCGGTCTCGTCGAGCTCGTCTTTAAAACGACGGAGACTCCGCTGCCAACGGATTTCCAGGTCGCTGAAGGCGTATTGGTCGGGCTCGATGGAAATATCGATCTGCTCACGCAAATAGAAATCGGGAATTTGAAGCCGGTGCCCGACCGAACCTCCCTGAGCCAGAATATGCCGAATCCCTTCAACCCCTCCACAGCTATTGAGTATCAGATTGCGGAGGCCGGACAGGTCAGGCTGGCCATCTATAATCTCCTCGGTCAGGAGGTGCGGGTTCTGGTGGACGCGCGTAATGAAGCGGGCCACTACACGGCAAACTGGGATGGCAAGGACCAGCTGGGACGGCAGGTTGCCAGCGGGATCTACCTGTATCGGCTGCAGGCCGCCGATTTCTCGGCGTCCAGGCGGATGATGCTGTTGAAATGACGTCATTGGTGTGGCGCCGCAACCTGTGAATCAGCTTATAGAGGTCGTCTCTATGCCGGAGGCGGCCTTTCTTGCTTCTGCTGCATCCCTGACGGTTGTCGTCAGGGATGCGTCCGCTGCCGAGATGATTCCTCCTCCCATCCAGATTCTGTAGATTCCCTTCGGAGCCTGCGGCGCGCTCCCGCCTTTTCTGCACGGCGCCAGACTACGAACGCCTTCTTGAAGGAGAAGCTGAGGTCATTATGAGCGCTGCCGGGTTGTGGGAGATTTGCGGTCCTTTCCTGGTGGGCCTGCTGCAGTGGCTTCCCGGGCTTGTTACGGACATTTCTGGAAGCGAAGCTGCAAGGAACCGCGCGGGTGATGCCGGAAGCCGCGTTGAGGTTGAATTGTTCGTGATGGCGCACTGTCCCTACGGGATGCGGGCGGAGACCGCGCTCGCGCCAACCGTCAAGGCATTTGGCGACGGCATCGATTTCCGTCTGCATTTTATCGCTCAGGAGGCCGGAAAAGAGCCCGTGTCCGCCGGACCGTTGCGTCCACTCCGAAGCCACGGTGAATCCTGCGAATCCGGTGCCGTATCCGGAACGGGTCGATTCCTGAGTCTGCATGGCGATGCCGAGGTGGAGGAGGGGATCCGGCAGGTCGTGATGATGCATTTGTATCCTGATCGATTCTATGACTATATTCTGGACAGAAACGAAAATATGGAATCTCCGGATTGGCAGACCAGTGCCCGACGCACAGGAATCAATCCGGAAAGGGTGGCGGAAATCGCCGCCAGCGCGGAAGGTGAGACGCTCTTCCGCGAAAACATCCGGAGGGCGATTCATCTGGGCGTCAAGGCGTCACCGACCCTGTACGTTGACGGTGTGGAAGTTGAAGGAGGAATCGAAACGCATGGCCTTGCCCGACGCATCTGCGGGCTGGACAGTCTGGCGGGGCCCTGCGCGTCGGTACCGGTCTGCGGGACCGACCGCGACTGTGTTTCGACGGGCCGGGTGGGGGTCTGCGTTAACGCCGGTGAGCCGGCGGCGTCTTGCAGGTTCAGCGATCCGGTCGTCTTCAGGATGACGGTCTTGAACGATACCGGATGTGATCTTTGCGATCCGGCGACGTTTGTCCGGTCCACCCGGGAATTGTTTCCGGGCGTGGACGTTCAAACGCTTAATGTACATTCCCGCCGTGGGAGGAAGCTGGCAGATCAGTTTCGGGTTGATCGGTTGCCCGCGTTTATCCTCGACTCCGATTTTTCCAAAACGGCCCGTTTTGAGCGATTTGCAAAGGCCGTTTACCCGATCCGGGGAAGTTACATGCCAAGGCCCGTACTCGTGCCTGTGTCCCGGCTGATGGGCCGGAAAGCGATACCGGGCCGTATGGAGTTCTTCTTTGCGGATGCGTCACCGCTTACAGTGCGGATCGCCGGAGACCTTCACTCCTGGCTCGACGCCGTCGACGCCCCTGAGCGTCTGCGCCTCCAACCGATCGGGCAGGATGAAAGCGCGATCTCCAGCTTGTGTGTTCGGCAGATCTATCCCGATCGGTACCGGGCCTTCGCGATGTGCGTGTTCCGGGGCGCTCCGAAACTCGGGATCGAGGAATCTCACGCCGCCTGCCTGAAACGGCAGGCGATCGATGGCAAGCGAATCGGGCGCTGCGCCGCTGCCGATGGCGCCGCGATGGCTGCACAGTCCCGGATTTCGGCGGCAAGAGCCGGAATCGACCCGTCGATGAATCCTTCGTTATTGCTCGACGGCCGGTTCGTCGTCACGAGCAGGATGCTTTCCCGGACCCGGGAGTTGTTCTACAGCCTGAACCCTGAACTCCTGCAACGGGACAAGGCATACCTGGAGAGCAGGAAAAAGTGATCCCACTGGAGGCCGTAGACCATGTATCGCTTACGTGGCGCCGCATTGCCGGTGCTATGGCTGGCACTTTGCGCCGGATGTAGCGCGGATTCGACGGACGGACGGAACGTGTCAGCGGACGAGGAGGCGCGGTTTCTCGTAATGCGCAAGAGGATGATAAAAAACCAGATCGAGCGTCGCGGAATCAGGGAACGGCGTGTGTTGAATGCATTGCTGGGGGTGCCGCGTCACCTGTTTGTGCCCGAACACCTCATGGAACGCGCGTACGACGACGGCGCGCTGCCTATCGGTGAAGACCAGACGATATCTCAACCGTATATTGTGGCGAAAATGACCGAATTGCTGGATCTGAACGGCGATGAGACCGTGCTTGAGGTGGGAACCGGATCCGGCTATCAGGCAGCCGTCCTGGCCAAGCTGGTGCGCGAGGTATATACCATTGAAATCGTGCCGTCGCTCGCCAGCCAGGCTGAGGAACGACTGAAGCGCATGGGATACGGTAACGTCAGCGTACGCCTGGGCGACGGGTACCGTGGTTGGGAGGAACATGCGCCCTTCGACGCGGTGATTGTGACAGCGGCGCCCGATCATATTCCGCCGAAGCTGGTCGAACAGTTGCGGGAAGGCGGGCGCATGGTGATACCCGTCGGCACCGTTAATCAACACCTGACGCTTCTCGTCAAGGAAGAGGATGGCGTGAAGGAAGAACAGGTCATTCCCGTCCGGTTCGTACCTATGACGGGAGAGGCGCAGGAGTGAGGAGGAAATTTCTTGATCACGATCTGGGGTATCGGTATTTCGTTGGTGTTCCTACTGTGCTATCTTGGACAGTCCGTTTCTTCCGGTATGGAAGGACGCCGGGCGAAACTGCTTCAATGGGGGTGCTGGCTGGTGGCAAGCAGCACGATGCTGTTCTGCTATCTGCTCACCCGTTCGTTTACGCAATGAAATTTCGTGAGATTAAGCGGCATCTGGACAAACCGGATGCCGTTTTTGAATGTGACCCCATTGTGCGCACCGATGATTACGTGGTTCTCAAATATGTGAATGCGCGGCCCGGCCGGGTTGGGGATCTTGTGATACACACCGGATCGGTAACGTATGGATACTACCGGCGCGGGGCGGGGTATGTATTGTGGAAGATGTGCGATCCGGAAGGCCGGCTGCTGGGGCATCTCTTTCACATATGCAGGAATCTGATGGTCGGCGACCGCCACGTGGACTACACCGACCTCATGCTGGACCTCTGGTTCGATCCTGACGGCCGGCTTACGGTACTCGATCGGGATGATCTGGAGACTTACAAGCAGCGTAACGTTCTGAGCAGGCAGGACGCGGAATGGATCGCGCTGCAGGAACGTGCAATTGTCGACCACGTAGACGAGATTCTGGATGTCTTCGATGGCATTCTTGCCTTGGCGGAGGCTGGATCAATCCCTGCGTGAATCTTCGGCGTCGAAGGACTGTGGCCGGACGGTTTTTTTCAGATACTCCCGGAAGGATTCGCCGACAACTGGGTGTGTCAGGGCAAACGAAACGGTCGTCTGAAGATACGAAAGCAGGTCGCCAACCGTGTGCCAGTCCCCGTTTACCGGACAAGCGTACACGGGGCGGGACTGGATCATCAGTTGAATGGCGTCGGTCAGTTGGTACTCGCCGCTGTCCGCCGGGTCGATGCGATTCAGAAAATCGAAAATATCGGGCTCGAAGATATAACGACCCAGGCAAGCGAGGTTCGAAGGCGCCCGCGCCGGTTCGGGCTTTTCCACGAGGCCCTTGACGAGTCGTGCCCCGTTGATGGATTCGGACCGGATCACGCCGTAGCTGCCGACCTGTTCCCTTGCCACTTCCTTAACGGCCAGAATCGGCGCGCCGAGTTTGGCGTACTGATCCATCAGTTGCCCGATGCACGGGGTTCCCGACACGACCAGGTCGTCTCCGAACAAAACGGCGAACGGCTCGTCGCCGACGTGTCTGCGGGCCTTGAGGACGGCGTGTCCGGTTCCCAGAAGTTCCCTCTGTCGGAGATAGTGGATGTCGGCAAGTTGTTCGATGCGTTCGAGAGTGTCCAGCATCGAGCGGTCGTCCCGCTTCCTCAGGGCGTTGTGGACCTCGACATTGCGGTCGAAGTGGTCTTCTATCGCCCTTTTCCCTCTGCCCGTAATAATCAGAATGTCTTCGATACCGGCTTCGACCAGTTCTTCGATGATGTACTGAATCGCCGGTTTATCGACGACAGGCATCATCTCTTTGGGCAGGGCCTTGGTGGCCGGCAGCATGCGGCTGCCGTGGCCGGCAGCCGCGATCACCGCCTTGCGGATGTTCAATGACGACCTCCGGTTCGGTGCGACAGATGAGTAAGTACTTAACATATATCGGTTTAAATAAGGAATGTTGTCGCATTTTTGTCAAGTTTAATTTATCATTCGTACCGCCTGAACTTCACCTGTAAAGCCCTTGACATCGAACGTGCAATGGGTTATTTTGGCCTTGGCCGGTTCACGTTTCCCCGAGTCCGGCCGCCGTTCCTGCCGGAACGGTGACTTCCCGCGTTTCTACATCTTCCCCGCCGAATTATCTGTAGCAGCGTCAGCCATCGGACTGAACCCCGTGTCGGAATGTGGAAGAGCGAACCTGTCTGAAAGGAATGCCGTCTTTTGCCTGGGTGTACTGGCCTCGGGAGGCGGGACCAACCTGCAGGCGATACTCGACCGGTGCGCTTCGGGACGTCTCCCGGCGCGCGTGGGCGTCGTAATCGGCAATAACAGCAGATCCGGCGCACTTGCCCGTGCCAGGCGGGCGGGCGTTCCAGCGATACACCTCAGCGGAAGGACGCATCCGCGACCCGGCTTTCTCGACCGTGCGGTCGCTGAAACGCTCGGTTCGTACGGCGTCGATCTGGTGGTTCTTGCAGGTTATATGAAGAAACTCGGCCCAGTGACTCTCGAGATGTACAGAAACCGCGTTGTCAATATACACCCCGCGCTCCTTCCGGCATTCGGCGGCAAGGGCATGTACGGGCAGCACGTCCACAGAGCCGTCGTCCGGAGCGGCGCGCAGGTTTCCGGAGCGACAGTGCATCTCGTGGACGAGGAATACGACACCGGTCCGATCATCCTGCAGCGCAGGATCCGCGTCGCGCCCGAAGACACGCCCGATTCTCTGGCAGGCAAGGTACTGGCCGTGGAGCACGAGTTGTATGCTGAAGCGATCCGATTGTTCTCAGAGGGAAGAATCAGGGTCGATGGAAGAAAGGTTCGAATATTAAACTAGAGGAGGTAATAAGCCCAGGGCGACGGCGTTGAAGGCGACAAGGTTGCACGGCGTGCCTTTGTTCGCAAGGGGTAAGGTCCGCGACTATCTGGAAACCCTGGATCGGTACAAGACCACGCCGGCAACGGAGCTTCCGGACGAGATTGTCGAGAAGACCCTGAGCAAGTATCGCGACTTTCGAGCTCGGTTGCTCGGCTAACCCGCTGGGGAACGAACCGCTATGGCACTTTTTCTTTCCAGACTGCTGTCCAACGACATAGGGATCGATCTGGGTACGGCCAATACCCTGGTTTACGTCAAAGGACAGAATATCGTGGTAGACGAGCCTTCGGTCGTCGCGCTGGAACGCAATTCCCACAAGCCACTTGCCATTGGTTCTCACGCCAAGCAGATGATGGGGCGCCAGAACCCCGATATTGAGGTTATACGTCCTCTGCGTAACGGGGTTATTGCCGATTTCGACGTGACGGAAGAGATGCTTCGGCATTTCATCCGAAAGGTTCAGAAAAACAGGCTTCTCGTGCGTCCTCGGATCGTGATCTGCGTGCCTTCGGGGGTGACTGCCGTTGAGATGCGGGCCGTCAGGGAGTCCGCGGAGCGCGCGGGCGCCCGCGAGGTGTATATCATCACGGAGCCGATGGCCGCAGCCATTGGTATCGGGCTGCCCGTCGAAGAGGCGATGGGGTCGATGGTCATCGACATCGGAGGCGGAACCACCGAGATCGCGGTGATTGCCCTATCGGGTATCGTGACCTCAAGGTCAATCAAAACAGCGGGCGACGGGATGAACCAGGCCATCATCACGATGCTGAGACGAAAACACAACCTTCTGGTCGGAGAACGGAGCGCGGAGCAGATCAAATGTGAAATCGGTTCCGCCGGGAAGCTGGACAGTGAATTCCAGCATCCGTGCCGGGGCCTGGATACAGTGAGTTTTATCCCGAAAACCATTGTTGTCGATTCGGTGGAAATTCGGGAGGCGCTGAATGGTACGGTGACTTCCATTCTGGAAGCGGTGCGGCAGACCCTGGAGCAGACGCCGCCTGAACTGGCAGCCGATATACTGGACAGAGGCATCATCATGACGGGCGGCGGGGCGCTGCTGCGGGGACTGGATCGCAGGCTGATGGAAGAAACCGGTTTGCCCGTAATCGTGGCGGACGACCCGCTCACCTGTGTTGTCCGCGGTACCGGGCGTGTTCTTGAAAATATCGATCAGTATCAGAAAATGCTTTTGTAGTCAACAATGCTTTGGATGACCGATGCAGTGGCTGTTCGTTTTTTTACGTGCACACCGTGCCTACGTTGTACTGGGCGTGGCCGTCCTTGTGTCGTTTGGTCTCATGGCGCTCGGCCGGTCCGATGGGGTAGCGTTGGCGAGGGGCATCGCCACCGGTCTCATGAAAGCCGGGCACGGATTGTTCACATGGCCGATCGAACTCTCCAGGCTTGGCCTTGAGAATCGTATTCTGCGGGATCAGAACCTGCGCATCTCGCTCGAATTGCTCGAACTCCGCGAAGCGCGGATGGAGAATCTCCGGCTTCGTGCGATGCTCGACTTTCGTACCAAGGCGAAAGGCACCTATCTGGTGGCGAGGGTCGTCGCACGGGACCCGAACCGCGTATTGAACACGGTACTCCTTGATTTGGGTGCTGCGGACGGGGTGGGGAATCGCATGCCGGTGGTAACCGCGGACGGGCTCGTCGGACGCGTGCTCGAGGTTCACCCGCGGACTGCCGTGGTTCAGTTGTTGCTGGATCGCAATTGCAGGGTGAGCGCGATCGTGCAGCGCGATGAGCGAACCTCGGGAATCGTTACGTGCGAAAACGGCAGGTTTTTTCTCAAACACGTGTCTGTGCGCAGCGAGGTGTCCGAAGGCGACAGGATAATCTCCTCAGGCCTGGGGGGTGTGTTTCCCAAGGGTCTTCTCATTGGCATGGTATCGCGGGTGGGAGATCACGATCAGGCGCTTTTCAGAGAAGTCCGGCTGATTCCCAGCGTTGATTTTTTCAATCTGGAGGAAGTCTTCGTCCTGAAATCCGCGGCTGTGGAGGATGGCAGACCGGGTTGAGCGCATCCGGTTCGGTGCTACCGCGCGCCGCGCCGCTTTACCCTTGCCCGGAACGTTCGGCTTTCTTAATTTCCCTGAGTCGTTTGGCTTCAGGGGTTTTTTTATAGTATGCATCCAGCGGAAAACAGCCCGATATCAACCCGTTTCTTGGCGCGGTCGTGCAATCGCTGAACGTCCGACAGAGTACGCGGCTGTTCAGATTTCCTTTCCTGAGGACGTCCAGCGGAAGCTGCGGATAGGAGAGAGCCATCCTGCCCAGACCGATAAAGTCGACCTGTTTGTCGCGTACGAGTGCCTGAGCGACGTGCGGCAGAAATTCCTGAAGATAAGAATATCCCGTACCCACGACAACCAGGTTGGGATTCCGCGCCTTGATGCGCCGAACGACGTCGACCTGTCGCGCGACGCCAACGAGTGGGTCTTCGGGAGGCCGGTATCCGTCTGAAGGCGGATAGTACGCAGGACGCTGGATGTGGGGATTGTAGTACGGGCTGCCGGCCGAAAGATTGACCAGCCGAATATCCAGACCCTCGAGTAAGTCCAGAAGCTGACAGGGTTCGGTGAGGTCCGGAACAACGGGATTGGACGGGTTCGCGCCAAATCCGAATGCGTAAGGCAGACAGTGGTCGAAGTCCTCCGGAATGCCGGGCCCCTTCCTGCGATCGCCAGATTGTTCCGGATCCGGCCGGAACGGAACAAAGTCGAATGCGCTTAGTCGCACACCGATCCGGAGATCCGGAGCAACGGCACGGATGCCCTGTACTATCTCCCGGAGAAAGCGAGTCCGATTCTCTAGCGTGCCTCCATAGGGACCTTCGCGTGTGACGGCGCTCAGGAATTCGTGCCCCAGATACCCGTGGCAATGCTTGATGTCCACGAAATGGTAGCCCAGTTCAGCCGCCATTCGTGCAGCCTTGATGTAGTCGTCTATTACGGATCGTATTTCCGCGTCTGACATAACGGGGTGCTTCGGGTCCACGCCGAACCTGGAATCGAGGATGGGATGCCTGTACAGAATTCGGGGCTCCATCCCCCTATCGTGAGTGGGCCGACAGAACCGTCCCGAGTGCGTGAGTTGCAGCCCGACCACCAGGTCGTCCGTGCTGCCAACGTGTTGCCGGTGGGTCGCTCGAAGGATTGCCAGAAGTTCGGCCAGGCCGCGCCGGGTATGGTCCGCCGCGTAAAGCTGGTTGGGGTTTGCGCGGGCTTCGGGTCGAACGGCAATCGCCTCGCCTCCCCAGATCAGTTTTGCTCCGCTAAGTCCGAAATGACGCCACCGGCGCCGCGTGAAATCCGAAGGATTGCCATCGGTGAGCCCGTCCCATCCCTCCATAGGATGGATGGCAAACCGATTGCCGATGGATGCCGGGTCGAAAGGAAACGGCTGCGCCAGGGGTGACTCGGGCGCCGTGAGGATGTCCATGTCGCATGGCAACTTCAGACAGAGGGCCTCGACCCGTCTCTGAAATGCCTCGATGGTCTTCAGGTGTCCGATACGGACGATGTCTCCGCCTGGCATGAGTACACCCCTGCTGTGGTCCTGCTTGGACACGGTTCCCTTGAAGCCGGCTTTCCCGCCTTGCTTCGGCATCGTTAAAGATGTTTTTGTGAAATGCAGGCTACGCAGTTCGTTTTGGAGCGTCGGCTCCAAGCGTTCAACCTGCCCGCCGACAGGGGTATCGGAATTCGTGCGGACACGCCGCTGTCGCGGGTCAGACGAGTGGGTTACCAATATAGTGAAACGCCTATGACGGCGCAAATCACCTATGGCAAAGGGAGGCGGGCATGACGTTGGCGCACGGCACCAGAGTCTGGCGCTCCCGCCGTGATTTCTTGGCCTGCACAGGCAGGGGAATCTCCGTGCCTGGAGACACCGTCCGCCTCAGGCGGGGGGTTACGGTCGCGGACGAATTGGGCAACTGCAGCAGGAACGACCGGGAGGAAGTCTTCGGGCTTCGGCAGGCACGGAAGATATTCTCCATCCCGACGACGGGCGGGTCCCGCGCGCTGCTGTGCCCGTATCTCCTTTGTGACAGAGCCGACGGCGAGATGGAAATCGTGGTTAACGGCCATACACTGAGGGTCTGCTGGTCCGGCGACCGGGACTACTGGCGGGACCGGTGGAGGCCGCAGGAGATACCTGCCGACTGGCTCCGCTCCGGTCGAAACGAGGTGATTTTCAAGGCCGTAGACGACGCGGTCTGGACACTGCTGGTGGAGGAGAGCGTCCAGCCGCGGCGAAGCGCCGTAAGCGAAGACGGCGGTCAGACGTGGCGTACCGAATCGATCGGCGTCAACGACCGCGCTCGCGGAGAATATATGGTTCGGCTCTGGCTGGACCAATATGCGGAGCAGGGCGAAATCTGTTCCAATGCCGTGGACTTGCTCGACCTCGTAACCACGGGAGGGATTGCCGCGGCGGGACCCGTAGACGCCATCCGTCTTTCGGCCGACGTCAGGACGCCCACGGGTTGTAACGCGGTATTGGAGTGGCGCGGCGGGCCATGTCCGGCATACTGCCCGAAGTCGTGGACGGCGTGGGCGCCGGCATCCGATCCGATCGTGCCGGGCAGCGAGGTCCGGTTCCTGCAGTGGCGTCTCGACCTGCGGACCGATCAGCCGTCGAAGACGCCGGAGGTGGATGCTGTATCGCTGGCGGTCACGGCAGGGGTTGAAATGCCGGTGGCCTGTATCGTCGGTTCGGAAAACCCTGCGCTGGTTCGCAGTTCCTACCGGTTTTCGCATCTGCCGGCCGATTCAGAACGGGGACGGATCCTGAGGGAACGCTGGCGTCTTGACGATGTCATCCGACCCGCAGAATCCGAGTTCGAGGCGTTCCTTCATTTGCGACAGTGGGTGAGGGAGCAGTGGGAAGACGGGTGGAACATGGGCGCCATCGAATTCTGCCCTCCGTGGGACGCCATGGTTATACTGAGTCTCGCGAGTCGCAAACTGAGCCTCGGAATGTGCACGCATTATGCGACCGTTATGTCACATTGCGCTGCGGCGCTGGGATTTACGGCTCGAACTCAAATCATGCGTTCACATTGCATCAACGAAGTATGGTCGAACCAGCACGGCAAGTGGGTGGCCATGGACGTCGGTGGAGATTCCAACGACGAGACGAAATTCACGTATCACTTCGAACGCAGGGGGATGCCGCTCTCAGCGCTGGAAGCGCACCGCGCCTGGTTGGCGGAAGATTTCGCGGACGTAAAGATCGTCCCGGAACCGCCGCCGGCGGTAGCCGGGCAGTTTCAGGTGGCAAAGCGGTTGGCATTGTTCGAACGATTCATGATCTCACTTCGGAACGACGAACTGGAGACGATGGGGCCCGGAGAGCCCGAACATGGGAAAGTCTCGTACCATTTTGACAGATATCTGTTCTGGCAGGACCCTGAAACAACGCCGTTGCCGTGGTTTTCCGAACATACGGAGCGACCCGGCGACCTCTACTGGACTCCGAATCGGGCCGAGATACATCTTCAACAGGCAGACGAACCGGATTTGCTTCGCGTCTTGCTGGATACGGAAACCGCGAATCTCAGGGGGTTCGAGATAAGCATCGACAACAGGGCCTGGCAGGAAAAAGGGGAGGCCGCTTTCGACTGGCGCCTGAATCCGCAGGTAAACACGCTGTCCGCGAGGCCTGTGAACGCGTTCGGGCGCCGCGGGGCGGAGAGTACCGTCGTTGTGCGCGCCGGCGACACTTCGGGTTGAGGGTTCACGGACGGACGGAGGCTGAATGAACGGTATTGCAATTCAGGATTACGGAACATCAATGGTGCGCCCCGCTGACTTCGATGCGTTCTGGGACGACGTGCTCGATACGGCGGACCGTATTCCTCTGAACAGCTCGGTGGTACACAGCGCGCTGCGGTCAACGCCAGAAGTGGACGTGTATGATGTCCACTTTGACAGTATCGACGGTGTCAGGATCGCTGGCTGGTACTGCCTGCCCGCGAAACGCGAGGGGACGCTGCCTGCGATCCTGCATGTTCCAGGGTATATCGGGGAGCCGCGATTGCCAAAACAGGAGGCCCTGAGGGGTTACGCCGTTTTCAGCGTCGCTCCGCGGGGAAAACTCCGAAGCAACGGACAGTTCAACCCCGGATATCCGGGGCTGTTGACGCACAATATCGTAGATCGGCATACCTATTCGTATCGCGGGTTTTATATCGATGCCGTGCGCGGGTTCGACTTTCTGGCCAGCAGGGCGGAGGTGGATTCAGAGCGGATCGGTGTGACCGGGAGCAGCCAGGGCGGCGGCCTGACGTTTGTGGTTGCCGCGCTCAGGGACCCGAGGGCCGGAGCCGCGGGAGCACCCTATCTGTGCGGTTTTATGGATGCGATCCAACTCACGCATACCTATCCCTACCAGGAAATACGTGACTATCTGAGGCTGTATCCCGAGAGGGAGTCCGTTGTGAGAGAGACGCTGGCATATTTTGACGGAATTCACTTCGGCCCGCGGATTTCGTGCCCGATTATCGTCAACGTTGGCCTGCAGGACAATATCTGCCCGCCCGAAACCGGATACGCGGCATACCGGGCGATTGCGTCGAATGACAAGCGAATCTACGCATACGACGGTCACGGACACGATGCGGGCGTCGTGGAGCACGGCGCCGTGATCCACGAATTCTTCGAGAAACATCTGAAGAATCACGCCTGACGGTGGATTTCGGGGGCAGATCTATGACTGCACTCGTGGCGCAAGGAGAACGTGTCGATGCAGGATCAATTTCAGCCAACTGTGGCAAGGCCCGATGATTTCGATGCCTACTGGCATCGAACGATGGAAGCGCTGGACGCCATCCCGATTGCGCCCGAAGCGGAAATCATGCCCATTCGGTGTACCGGGTTCTCAACGACCTACGGGGTGCGTTTCACGAGCATCGGGCCGTACCGGCTGTTCGGCTATCTGAGTATCCCCCACGGGGACGGCCCATTTCCAACACTGGTGTATTTCACGCGCCTTCAGAGCGTGGTGGAGCCGCTGCCTCAGGGTGACGCCATAGAGAAGCAGGGTCGGTTCCTGGTATTTTCGATGGCGGCCAGGGGACAGCGCAACGCCGACAAACCCTATGCAGCTTCGTTCCCCGGTCTGTTCGTGGACGGTATCGAAGACCCTGAGGCTTACGTCCTGCGGGGTATCGTGGCAGACTGTTGCCGGGCCATGGACTACGTCCTCACCCGACCGGAGGCGGACCGGAGCCGGATCGTGGGGATCGGGCAGAACGAGATGCCGCTCCTGACCGCCGCGCTGCGCGGTGGTCTGACGCACCTGGTCGCGTCTCCGTCCTTCTTCTATGGCACCATGGATCGCGCATCGGGCACCGAGAGCTATCCGCTGGAGGAAGTGAACGAGTATCTTAGGCAGTTTCCTGACCGCCGCGACCTGGTCGCGCGCACGGTTTCATATTTCGACCCCCTGTTTTTTGTGCCCCGGATCACGGCCCCGACCCTGTTGTGGAGCAGCCGGCACGTGCTGGGGGCGATGGTCGAAGCCATGCCAGGCCCCGCGGAGGTCCGCGCCTCGGAACACTCGCGCTATAAGGATGGCGTCTTCGAGGAGCGCTGGATCGCACGTCATCTTGGTCTGAAGGACGTTATTCTGCCCGCCCACTGGCGGTAGGGCGGCGACCCGCATCGGGCCGCCGGCCGCGAACCGCGGTTGAATCGGTCGACCTCGGACGCGCGTATTGACATTCGTGAACTGAATCGGGGCGTCGAGAGATGAATATCGGGAAGATCCGGTCCGACTTTCCCGCGCTGGGCAATTTCGTCTGGTTCCAGAACGGGGGCGTAAGCATTACCCCGGCGCCAGTGGCCGAGGCGCACATCGGGTTGATGCGGGAGTTGCTCGAACGCGGCCCGATGCACATTGCCTATCCCGATGAGGAATATCCCCGTCGGGAGCGGAGCAGGGAGCGCCTGGCGGCATTCTTCGGCGTTTCGCCCGGCGATCTGGCTCTGATGCGCGGGGTGAGCGAAGCGTTTCAGACCGTCATTCGCGGCCTGGACTGGAATGCCGGCGACCGCATCCTGATCTCGGAAGAGGAAGAGGTGGCGCTGCTGGTGCCGTGTCTTCATTTGCGGGACCTGTACGGCGTTGTCGTGGACAAGGCTCCTCTGGTGGACGGCCTTGACGAACAGGTCGAGGCGGTTGTCGGACGCATCACGGACCGTACGCGTCTCATCGGGTTCAGCCACGTGATATCCGACTCGGGATACCGGTTTCCCGTCGAGCGGATCTGCGCGGCTGCAAGGGCGCGCGGCGTCGTCAGCTTCCTCGACATGGCGCATTCCGCCGGGCTTTACCCCATGAATCTGAACCGACTGGGATGCGATTTTGCGGGAATTCTCTCCTACAAGTGGATGTACTCGCCCTATGCGGCAGGAGCGTTGTTCGCGAGAGAGGACCGCCGGGACCGAATCCGGGTAACTTACGCCGGAGGTCGTGCACAGGATTGGGTGGACTTCCGTAGAGACCGTTTCGAACTCAAGGAAAGTACGGAGAGATTTGAATTCGGACCCTGGTCGTGGCCGCTGGTTCACGCGTGGGCTGCTGCAGTGGAATACCTTACGTGCATCGGACTCGACGAGATCTGGGCACGCACCGTGGTGCTGACAACACGATTGAAGCGAGGGTTGAACGAGATTCCGGGTGTCAGGCTGATTACACCTCTGTCTCCTGAACAATCTGCCGCCGTCGTGGGGTTCAATCTGGACGGCTGGCAGCCTCCCCACGTGAGGGATACGCTGAGGAAACGCTGGAGCATTGTCGTCAAGGCGTTCAACACCACGCGGCAGGGTCTGCGTGCGAGCGTGCCCTTTTTCCTTCTCGAAGATGAGATCGACCTGTTGCTCCACGCACTGGCCACCTTGGCCTCCGAAGGTCCGGGGCGACCGTCGGCGGGCAGTATGGCGTAACAGACGTTCAGCCCGCGTTTCTGTGCGCCTTGCGGCATCCGTGTCGCCCGAATGGAAAACACCGGAGGTTTTGAAATGGAAGAGAGAAATGAAAAGATGGTGGTCCCGGGAGACGATCCCGTGATGATCGCCGGGTCTCCACATCTGGATCGCCTCGCGCCATACGGGCGGGTGGTTTTGTACGACACGAGGCCGGACTCGACCGCAGAGAAAGTCGAGCGCGCGCGGGGTGCGGCTGTCATTATCAACACGCGAGGGGTCGTTTCCTGGGGACGGGAAGAATTCGAACAGTTGCCCGATCTGCGTATGATTACGAGTTGTTCGATAGGCACCGATATGTTCGACCTGGAAGCCGCACGCGAGCACGGGATTGTCATCTGCAATCAGCCGGGACGAACGGCGCCGGTGGTAGCCGAGCATATGTTCGGATTGATGTTTGCCGCGGCGAAACGCGCGGCATTTTTCACGAAGCGTATGCAGGCCGGCGAATGGCCCCGGATGAATGGTATCTTCCTTCAGGGCAAAGTACTGGGCATCGTCGGTGCCGGGAATAGCGGGGCCGAAATGGCCAGGCTGGGGCGCGCGATCGGGATGGATGTCATTGCGTGGACATACCATCCGTCGCAGGAACGGGCTGAGAGGCTGGGCGTGCGTTTCGTAACCCTGGACGAACTGCTCTCCGAGGCCGACGTCGTCAGCATGCACGTGGCGCTTACCGAAGACAGTCGCGGAATGATCGGCGCCCGGGAGTTCGGACTGATGAAAGACGGCGCCATCCTGGTGAACGGCGCGAGGGGACCGGTGATCGACACGGACGCGCTCGTGACGGCGCTCCGATCCGGGCGTCTGGGCGGAGCGGCCATCGACGTGTACGACGAGGAGCCCGTTCCGCCGTCCCATCCGCTGCTGTCCTGCGAACAGGTGGTGTTGACGCCCCACTGCGCTGATATGACCCCGGAAGGGGTCGATCTGCTGAACGGCGGCGCCGTGGAGAATGTCATTGCATTTCTGGAGGGACGCCCGCGCAACCGGGTGACGTAGTATCCTGGAACGTATCGGCAAAGGGGAATCCGGCATGGATGCGTACGAACCGCTGAATCTGTCCGATATGTGCAACGTGGGACCGGAGTGTCTGGGCGAGGGATCGAGTGTCTCTTCGGGTGTCCGGTACTGCCAGGGGCTCCCGTTTCTGATTGGTAGCGCCGACACGACAGCAGCGCCATGCCTGCTGGGTTTCGGCGAGGGAATTGAGGATCAGCCTGTTTTCATCCCGGTTGAAACGAAGGCGCTGCGGGTGATCGTGGCGCACCGGCTGCTCGACTCGGGGATTCCGGTCAACGGACCGGTCGGCGAGCGTGTGGCGGAGTATCGCTTTCATCTGGATGACGGCGCCGTGGTTTCGGCGGCTGTCAGGGACCGGTTCGAGATCGGCACCGTTCCGGCGACGGCAGGGCTTCCGTTCCTGGCGGTCCAGGACCGGACCGACGGAATGCTTCCGCGTCACGAAGGACGGTGGGGTGACGCCGGACGCCGGCAGACCGAGGCGTTCCAGGGGCGATCGCGGGACTTTACGCTCTGGGTCTGGGAGAACCCTCACCCGGACCGCGCGGTTGAGCGGATCGAGGTAATCCCCGCGGGTCCCCGGTTTGTCATCGGTGGTATTACGCTGGGCCACGCCGACGAGCATCCGTTCTCGCGGGAGGCGCCGCGTGAAGTGTTGATTACGCTGCCGGGGCGGGAGGACGCTGAAAAACCGTTCGACCTGGACGTGAAGGTGGATCGAGGCATTGCCACGTACCCCTTTCCGCTGCCGGCGCGGTCGTCGGATGATTTTCTGAAGGACAGCAGGAAGGGCTGGGGGGAACCGCAAAATCCGTCCAGCAGCCCGGCCTATGTCGAGGTGGCCGCGATACCTTCGGCAACGGTTACGGTGACGCACGGCTCCGAAACCCTCGGCGCCGTGCAATGGGGAGAGCTGGAGAAACGGGGCAGAATCGAGACTCCGGCGATGAAGATCGAAGTCGTCAGCCGCGGCCGTAACTGGGTCCACACGCGCGTGGTGGACGACGAGACGGGACAGCCCGTACCGTGCAGGGTACACTTCAGGTCGCCCGAGGGGATACCCTACGCGCCGCACGGGCACCATCCGCATGTGAACTCCAACCTGGACACGTGGCATATCGACGTCGGCGGCGACGTCCGGCTGGGTCAGATTACATATGCGTACACGAATGGCACGTGTCAGGGATGGTTACCCAGAGGCAAGGTCATCGTAGACGTTGCGCGGGGATTCGAGTACGAACCGCTCCGCGCCGGGGTGGAGATCAGGCCCGGGCAACGGGAACTGGAACTGCGGCTGAAACGCTGGTGCCGCATGAATGACGAGCGGTGGTTCAGTGGGGACTCGCATGTCCATTTTCTCTCCACGCAGGGAAGCCATACCGAGGCCCAGGGAGAGGATCTCAATGTTGTCAACCTGCTGCCCTCGCAGTGGGGCAACCTCTTCACCAATACCGAGGAGTTTACCGGCAGGGCGAGCGTGTCGCCGGACGGGAGCAGCATCGTCTACGTCGGATCCGAAAACCGGCAGCACTTTCTGGGGCATCTGATTCTGCTCGGTCTGAAAGAGACGGTTATGCCCTGGTGTTCCGACGGCCCTGGAGAAGCGGAGATGGGCGGAACGCTCGAGGTGACGATGTCGGACTGGGCGGACCGATGTCACGCACAGGGCGGGACCGTGGTGATTCCGCACCTGCCCAATCCCAACGGCGAGCCCGCCGCACTCATCGCAACGGGGCGGGCCGACGCGGTAGAGATGCTCAGACATACGATGTACAATCACCACGAGTACTATCGGTATCTCAACTGCGGATACAGGCTGCCGCTCGTAGGCGGTACCGACAAGATGAGCAGCGACGTGCCGGTGGGCATTTACCGGACGTATGTGAGGATTCCCGAGGATGAGCCGTTCACTTACGAGGCCTGGTGCAGGAACATGGCCGCCGGACGCACCTTTCACAGCGGGGGTCCGATCCTCCGGTTCACGGTGGACGGCCGCGAAATCGGCGACACCGTCAGACTGCCGGGTAACGGAGGTACGGTCGAAGCCGTAGCGGAGGCCGAAAGCGTGCTGCCCATCCATACGCTGCAGATCGTACAGAACGGGCGGGTCGTCGCTTCAACCGAGGAATCCGGTGGCGCGCGAAAGCTGCGTCTGAAGGCGAATATCGAGGTGGGCGCGCACGCGTGGCTGGCAGCGCGCTGCGGGGGGCCGGGTTATTTCCAGGCGGTCCCGCACCTGGACGGCTGGGGGCGCGGGATAATGGCGCATACCTCCCCGGTTTACATCGCCTGCGGCGGCGAGTGGTGGATGTTCGACTCCGAAACCGCGTCATATATGTTGACGCTGGTGGACGGCTGTATTTCGTACATGGAACACAACAGCCGGCAGCACAGGGCGGGAGAGGTCACCCACCACCACGGGGAAGAGGACCATATGGCGTACCTGGAGCGGCCGTTTCTGGAGGCGAGAGAGGCCATCCACCGCCGGTTGCACCGGCACGGAGTTCCACACTAGAAGTCTGTCGGCGAACCGCCGACAAGGCGTTGGGATTGGGCTATTTGGCCTGCAGATATCCTTCGGCCGCAAGCAGTTCGGCCATGAGAATGGCGCCGCCCGCAGCCCCTCGAACGGTGTTGTGGCTCAGAGCGATGAATCTGTAGTCGAACAGATTGTCGTCGCGCAGCCTGCCAAGCGTTACGCCCATGCCGTTCCCCGCGTCCCGGTCCAACCGGGTCTGCGGCCGGTCTTCTTCGTCGAAATACGTCAGGAACGGTTTGGGCGAAGAAGGCAGGCTTGCCGCCTTCGGATCCCCCTGGAAGTTTCGCCAGGAATCGATGACCTGTTCCCGGGAAGGCTTCCGTTCAAACGACACCGACGTGGCGGCCATGTGTCCGTCGCTGACGGGCACCCGTATACACTGCGCTGAAATCGCCGGTCCGCTGGCGTTTCGGATTTCACCGTTGTGAATCTCGCCCCAGATCTTCAACGGTTCCATCGCGCTCTTTTCCTCTTCGCCTCCGATGAACGGGATAATGTTGTCCTCCATTTCCGGCCACGACTGAAAGGTCTTGCCGGCGCCGGAAATGGCCTGGTAGGTGCATACGGATGCGCTCTGTGGTCCGAAATCAGCCAGCGCCTCGAATGCGGGGACGTAAGGCTGTATCGAGCAGTTGGGCTTGACGGCGACGAAACCGGAGCGGGTGCCCAGGCGCCTGCGCTGCGCCTCGATGATGGCCACGTGACCCGCGTTGATCTCGGGCATGAGCATCGGCACGTCGGGCGTCCACCGATGGGCGGAGTTGTTGGACGCCACCGGCGTTTCCCGCAGGGCATAGGCGTCTTCAAGGTCACGGATGTCCTCTTTTTCCATATCCAGCGCCGAACAGACAAAATCGACCTCGCCGGCAATCGATTCGACTTCGTTCACGTTTCTGACCGTCAGTTCGGCAATGTCCGCCGGAACATCCGAGGCAACGGTCCAGCGGCCCGCGACCGCGTCGCGGTACGGCTTCCCCGCAGACCGGGGGCTGGCCGCCACCACCGCGACCTCGAACCAGGGATGGTCTTCCAGGAGTGAAACGAAGCGCTGACCGACCATGCCGGTCGCGCCCAGAACCCCGGCTTTGAGTTTTTTCATTTGCCATTCCTTCCGTGAATGAGGGTTTTCGGTAGCCCGTCCGCGATTCGGCGATTTCGTCGTTCCGGAGACCCGCGGCACGATGCGTTACATCGACTGGCGGCACAAAAACAGCCGGCATGTCCAGGGGTAGAGACATCGCCGGCTACGACAAATCCGCGCCACGTCGCAAGAGAGCGCTCCACGGGACGCTGTATCCCGTGACAGTCCGCTGGATCTTATCCAGCAGCCCAGCCCGTTCATCCCGGCGGCGGGAGTCTCGGGCTTCGGCAGGTTCGCCCTTTCTTCCGGCAGTTTTGGGTCCGCCGTCCACTGCCGGTTACTGATGCAAACCCGCGCCTCTACCCTTGCAGCGCAAGAAAAATATATAAACGCGGATTTTTGTCAAGAAAAAGTGTTGTTAACTTGCCGATTGCCGGGGTTCGGTGATGCGGGAGCTGCACGTAAAGGCCCGCGGCCGGAATCGTATCGGCGCCCTGTTTTCTTTCTCGTCCGACGCCCGACTTCCAGCACCAGTGTCGTACGTAACCCGTTATCTAATATTTAAAAGTCTAGTCGACGCACGGATCGTGCCTCAGAGCGCCAGCAGGCGTGCGATGTTTCCGCCAAGAATAGAGGAAAGATCGGACCCTGAAACACCGGAAGCGCGGACCTTTGCGAGATCCGTCCGGATATACGTTGCCAGATCGGGTGTGGGATAGGGGCCGTCGGTTCCCCAGATGATGCGTTCAGGTCCCAGGCGTTCAACGGCCTCGCGGATTTTCCATATCACCACCACGCCGCTGATGTCCATATAGACGTTTTCGTATGCTTCGGCGATGCCGATAAACCGGTCGATGAGCCCACGGTCCGTGCACAGGTACCGGCCCATGTGTGCGACGATGATCGGGGTGTCCGGAAAGGCGCGGGCCATGCGTTCGAGGTCGGCGTGACGGCCGATGAAGTCGATGAGGCACGGCACGCCGTGGTCGCCGGCAAGTTTGAGTATCGGGTCCGTCACGTATTCAGCGAGGGTGCATTCGCCGGCGTGTATCTTGATTCCCTTGAAGTCCAGGCCCGTGACGGCCTCTTCAATGCATCCGATAATGGACCGCTCGGCGTTGGGCAGCGCGTATGCGTACGGTATGAGGCGCTCGGGATACATCTCGTGCGCGGTTCGAGCCCGCGAAATGGCGTCGAACGCGGTCGTGCAGATGGCGAAGACGACGGACTTCTCCACGCCTGCCCCGTCCATCGAATCAACGATCTGGCGGGCTGTGTATTCCGTACGCTCGGCGTTGCCATGCCTGAGGTGTACGTGACTGTCGATAATCATCTCCTTATACTCCTGTACTATGCGGCAGACCGGCTCCGCTCCCCCGTCGGTCGGATGCCGATATGCGTCGTGTACGTGATTCGACGGCCGATTGAGAGTACGGAGAAAGCGGTCAACCGTCAATAGATTTCAGAGTGATGTCACAGGATTGGAGCGAATTGCGTATGTCGGACGTATTTGAACCGCTGGACCTGAACGCCTATCTGAATTGCGGACCCGAAAATGTCGAGACAACGGGCGGTTATCTCTGGCCGGCCGCGCCGGGAACGCCTGCATTGAGCGGGCTGAACCGGCTCCCGGGGGGAAACTGCCGGTTCTGGGGGATTCCCTTCGCGCTTGCGGAACGCGACAAGAGATCCGGCGGACCTTCGTTTATCGTGGTTTCGGGGCAGGCGGGCAAGGGGGACGCAGGTTCCGTGTCCATTGAAGTAGGCCGGAAGGCGCGCCGGGTGTTGTTCGCGCACGTCTGTACGCCGGTCAGCGGCGCTGAAACGAGTCTTGAAGGCACCGGGGAAGTCGTCGGACAATACCGGCTCCGATACGACTCAGGAATCGACGTCCCACAGGCGTTGAGACGGCGTTTCGAGATTCACGACCTGTTTGTGCCGTGGGGGCACCATCCCTTTCTCTGCCGGAATTGCCGCGAGTTTCTCCCGGTGGGGCTGGACGACCGGTCCGTTCCGTACGGCGCGGCACAGGTGGGCGTCCGCTCGGAGAGCAGCGATTTGACGGGTTGGTGGCTGTACGACTGGGTCAATCCGCATCCCGAAGCGTCCATCACGAAAATTGAGGTATCGGCGTCCGCCGGGGCCGCGGTCGCCCTGGGCGGAATCACGCTCTGCCACGAGGAGAGCGACCCGCTCGTGTGGCATCCGCGCAGCGAGGTCGCGGTTTCGACCGAAAGCCGGGAGGAGATTGCGGTCGACATGGATCGAGGCGTGATCGCACGGCAGGACCGGCTCTATGTGCCCGGTGCGGATTTCATCGAGTCGGAAAACGCGGGATGGGGGTCCGGCGGACAGGTGTTTCAGGAGGGGCGCTATCTGGAAGTCCATGGCTCGCGGGAAGGGAAGCTGAACATCCGGTGCGGAGACGCCAGCGAGGCGTTCCGCTGGGGAGACGTTTTGAAAGAGAAGACCGTGCAGCGCGGCGCAACGCGCGTGGCCCTGATCGCGCCCGCGGGCAGGCAGTGGATGCATGTCAGGGTGAATGACGCCGCCGCCGGCCGGCCCGTGGGATGCAGGATACATTTCCGGTCTCCCCACGGCGCCTATTTCGCGCCGCACGGCCATCAGGCCGACGTGAATACGGCCTGGTTCGAGGACATGGGCGGCGACTGCAAGGTACACGGGACGCCGTACGCCTATATTGACGGAACCTGCCAGGTCGAACTGCCGGTGGGGCCGGTCTACGTGGAAGTGGCGCGAGGGTTCGAATATGTGCCGTTGCGGAAGCTTGTTGAAGTGAAGCCCGGACAGCGGAATCTGACGCTGGAGGTTGAGCGGGCATTCGACATGAAAGACCGGGGGTTCTACTCCGGGGACACGCACGTGCATTTTCTGTCGTCTCAATCGGCCCATCTCGAGGCGGCGGGTGAAGACCTTAACGTGGTGAACCTGCTCGCCAGCCAGTGGGGCCGGCTGTTTACCAGCTGGGAGGAGTTTACGGGCGGCCTCGCGCCAACCAGCAGCGAATTTCACAAGATCTGGGTGAGCCAGGAAAACCGGCAGCACGTGTTGGGGCACATCAGCCTGCTGGGTCTGAAGGAAATGGTGGCGCCAATGTGTACCGGAGGGCCGCAGGAGGATTGGATCGGAGGCGAGGTTCAGGTCCTGATGGCGGATTGGGCGGAAGCCTGCCGGGAGCAGGGGGGACTGGTGATTATGCCGCATATGCCCACGCCCGATTTCGAGAATGCCGCAAATATCGTGCTGGGCCAGGCCGATGCCGCGGAGATGTGCTGGATCTGGAAGGGCGAACAGATCGGCGCCGGAGAGCGTGGGTACTACCGGTGGCTGAACACGGGTCAGAAGCTTCCCATTGTCGGCGGGACGGACAAGATGTCGAACGAACGCATTCTGGGGGGTTCGCGGACCTACGCTAAAATTACACGTGGAGAGGAGTTTACATTTGATAATTGGTGTAAAGCTGTGAAAAATGGCACGACATTCGCCAGCACCGGGGCGATGATCGATCTGCGCGTCGAAGGAACGCCGATGGGCGGCGAGATCGCGCTGCCGGGGAACGGCGGGACGCTGGACGTGGTCGCCACCGCGGAGAGCGTGTGGCCGTTGACCGCTGTGGAATTGATCGTTAACGGGGAACGGGCCGCCAGACAGCAGACGGCCGGAGACGGCAGGACGGTGACGCTGCAGCAGGAACTGAGCGTTGAAGAGTCCTGCTGGGTGGCGGCCCGTTGCTGGGGCGAATTCGCAACGGACGCCGGCCCGGTGATGGCCCATTCGTCGCCGGTCTACATCGACGTGGGGAATCGATGCGCGTTCGAACCCGCCGACGGCGAGTATCTGTTGACCCATATGGAAGGCGGCATCGCATGGGCGGAGAACATCGGCGTTTTCCGTGACGAGAATGCGCGTGCGCGACTGATCGCGCTGTTTCGGCGGGCCTGCGAGGAGTTGAGCCGGCGGGCGCCCTGAATTCACACCGCTTCTGACCGAAAGAAGACGGGGGGAACTATGGAATTCAAGCTGGGATACAGTACACTCCGATGGCAGGAGCCGGAGCTGGAACCGGCGCTGGAGGAGTTGAAAAAGGCGGGGTGGGACGGCTGGGAGGGAAGGATGTCTCCGGAATGGCTGGGGAGCCCCTCCCGGCTGCGACGTGTGTGTAAAAATGCCGGTCTGCCGATGGCGGTATATACCGCCGCCGGATCGCCGGACGTACGGGATCGGGCGCACGTGGAGCGTAACCGCCGTCGGATGGAGTACGCCGCGGAAGCGGGGGCCGACTGCTTTATGTACATGAGCGGCGCGAAGCCGGCCGGTCGGCCCGTGAACGCGGACGACCTGACCGCTGCCGCCGATGGTGCGGAAGCATGGGCGGAATACGCGGAGACGCTTGGGCTGGAGATCAGCTACCACATTCACACCAATACGCTCGTGGATTCCGCAGCGGATTGGAAGTTCTACTCCGGACGGCTTCGTAAGGCGAAGCTTTGTATCGATGTGTCCCACGCCAGGCTCTGGGGCTACGATCCGGCCGATTCGATACGTGACTTCAAGAGCCGGCTGAATTACATGCACCTTCAGGATTACACGTCCAGCTCACGGGATGTAGGCGGTCGATACGATCCGGTCTGGTGCGATGTAGGCGACGGGACTGACCTGGACTTCGCGGATATTCGAAGCGCGCTGGTGGAGATCGGCTTCTCCCGTTGGGTAACGAGCTGCCCGGGTAATCCCGTTCCGGGTGCCGACGACCCCGTCAGTGAAGCCAGGCGAAGTGCGAGGACGTACGCATTTTTGCGGCGAATCGGGTATTGAGTCGGGAAGGTCGGGTCGAGCCGGAATCCACGTTGCAAGAAAATTAATGCCAATTTAGCATAAAATGCCGGAATGGCGTTAATATATATGCCAAACTGGCATATATATAGCTGTCTCGGATCCGAATAGTCAAACCGCGGAGAACGTAAAAACAGAGAGGCCGGGAAACCCCCGGCCTCTCTGTTTTGCAGATATTCCGTTACGGTTCCGGATCCATCCAGGGTGTCCAGTTGCCCAGGGACAGCGCGCCGTCGGCGACAATCGTCGTACCCGTGATGTATGCCGCGGCCGGAGAACAGAGGAATAGCGTGATCGCTGCGACCTCGTCCGGCTCGGCGAACCGGCCGGCGGGGACATCGGTGAGCGCCGTTGACTCGAAGTCTTCCCTCTGGAGGGGTTTGAATTCGTGCTCCCGCAGTCCGGTGGTGGCCACAAAACCTGGAGCGAGTGCGTTGACCCGCACCTTGTTCTGGGCATAATGGTAGGCCAGGGATTTGGTCAGGTTGACCACGCCCGCCCGCGCGGCGCCGGAATGTGCAAAAGGCGGCGCGCCCCGTTCAAGCGCATAAACGTGAACGATGTTGACGATGGATCCGTAGCCGTTCGAGGCCATGAGTGGACCGACGCGGCTGCACATATTCCATGTCCCGTTGAGATTCAGGTCCACGACCGCACGCCAGCCCCCGTCGGTGATTTCCGAAGGTCGTGCCGGGAATTGTCCGCCAGCGTTGTTGACCAGGAAGTCGATGCCACCGAATTCGGACAGCGCCTTCGTGACCAGGTCTTCAACCTGTTCGACTTTCCGGATATTGACTGTCAGGGCAAGACACCGGGCGCCGATGTCCGAAATCTCTCCGGACGTGGACGCGAGCGTTTCGGCGTTACGACCGGCGATTACAACCTGCGCTCCCAGCCTGGCGAACGCGAGGGCGATCCGTTTGCCGATTCCCCGGCCGCCGCCGGTTACGAGCGCGGTTTTTCCGGCAAAGAGATCGGGTGCGAAAACCGAAAGGGCGTCTGAGTCGGATTTCATCCGGCGATCCTCCGGACGGAATGTAAAAGGGCGTACGGGCGATCCGCAAAGATACGCGATGATCGAGATAAATTCAATGTCAAGCGCTCTGTCCCGTAAACACGCCGCCGCCATTCTTCCGATTCACCCCGCCTCAATGCATCGTTAACGCTGAGCATATTTTACCCCAATACAAAAAGACGGCATTCCGCCGTCGTGATAAATCCCTCCGAAACAGGGCATAACCGTCGTCCGGAAGGACGCTTTTTCAGTTCACGTCCGGAGACCTGATGTATCCTGGTAATCCGCAGTTTAATCGCCTTTATCGACTTGCATATATTCGGTTTAATGTCCACGAAAACATACGAATCCTGGTTAATTCTGGCACGAACATTGCGACACATCCGGCGTGACAGCGCGTCTGGTATTCGCCGCATACGAACGATTCGCGGGAAGCCGCCGCCAGGCGGAGTATCAGGCGATCAGAGGAAGTAAGGGAATGGAACCTGAGCCGGTCGGTGAAATTGGCCGCAGAATCCCCGCAAACAAGAATGGAGGCCTGCAATGGACATGAACAGACTGACCCAAAAATCGCGGGACGCGCTTCGGGACGCGCAGGCACGCGCCTCCGGTTACGGGCAGCCGGAGTTGGACGGTGAGCATCTTCTTCTGGCTTTACTTGAACAGCACGACGGGCTGGTCGCGCGCATTCTGGAGCGGATGGAAATCGACACCGGCGCCCTGAAAACGGAGGTGGAAAGCGAACTCGCCCGACGACCGCGGCAGACCGGCGGCAACCACGAGCGCGGCCGGATGTACGTGACGCCTCGCTTTGGCAGGTTGCTCCGGCAGGCCGAAGCGGAGGCGAAGGGGATGCAGGACGAGTATGTTTCAGTGGAACACCTGGCGCTGGCGTTACTGGACGGGGCGGTGGACACGGGATGGGGGCGCATCCTGCGGGAATTCAAGGTTACAAGAGAGGCTTTCCTCGAAGCTCTGACCCGTGTCCGGGGCAGTCAGCGGGTGACCGGCCCCGAACCCGAAGGCGCCTACGAAGCGCTGGAGAAATACGGCGTGGACCTGGTCGCGCAGGCCCGCGAGGGCAAGCTGGATCCGGTAATCGGGAGGGACGCGGAAATCCGAAGGGTTGTGCGCATCCTTTCTCGGAAGACAAAGAATAACCCGGTCCTGATCGGTGAGCCGGGGGTCGGAAAGACCGCCGTGGTTGAAGGTCTCGCGCAGCGGATTGTAAAGGGAGATGTGCCGGAGTGGATGGTGGAGCGTACGGTGTTTTCCCTCGATATGGGCGCGCTGCTTGCGGGAGCCAAATTTAGAGGAGAATTCGAGGAACGGCTAAAGGCCGTCCTGAACGAGATCGCCCGGAGCGAGGGCCGCATCCTGTTATTCATCGACGAGGTCCACAATATCGTCGGGGCGGGTCGGACGGAAGGGTCCACGGATGCGGGAAATATGCTGAAGCCGATGCTCGCACGGGGGGAACTGCATTGTATCGGGGCGACGACGCTGGACGAATACCGGAAATACATCGAGAAGGACGCCGCCCTGGAGCGACGGTTTCAGCCCGTGACGGTGGATGCGCCCTCGGTGGAGGATACCATTTCGATTCTCAGGGGAATTCGCGAGAGGTACGAATTGCACCACGGCGTACGGATTCAGGACAACGCCATGGTGAGTGCCGCCGTACTCTCCAACCGGTACGTATCGGACCGGTTTCTGCCCGACAAGGCAATCGACCTCGTTGACGAGGCCTGTGCGATGATCCGCACCGAGATCGGCTCGATGCCGGCACCGCTGGACGAGGTCACCCGCAGAGTGATGAGACTCGAAATCGAAGAGGCGGCGCTGAAGCAGGAGTCGGATCAAGGCAGTGCGCAGAGACTGGAAGACCTTCGCAAGGAGCTGGCCGATCTGAAGTCGCAGGCAGACGCGATGCGAGCCCGGTGGGAATCCGAGAAGGAAGTGATCGACACGGTTCGCAAACGTCGCGAACAGATTGAAGCGGTGCGTCGCGAAATCGAAGAGGCGGAGCGAGCGTACGATCTGAACCGGCTGGCGGAATTGAGTCACGGACGCCTGCCCGAACTGGAGCGGATGTTGGAGGCGGAAGAGGCGCGGTCGCACGGCAACGGCCGGCTGCTCCGGGAAGAGGTTACCGAAGGCGAGATCGCGGAGATCGTCTCGCGCTGGACCGGGATCCCCGTAACGCGCCTGGTTGAAGGCGAACGCGAAAAGCTCCTCCGTCTGGATGAAATTCTGCATGAGCGCGTTGTGGGTCAGGACGAGGCCGTGTCGCTGGTGGCCGACGCCGTGATCCGGGCACGGGCCGGGGTCAAGGATCCGCGCCGGCCGATCGGCTCGTTCATCTTCCTCGGGCCAACGGGCGTCGGCAAGACGGAACTGGCAAAAGCTCTGGCCGAGGCGCTGTTCGACTCCGAGGAAAACATGGTCCGCATCGACATGAGCGAATACATGGAGCGACACGCGGTTTCGAGGCTGGTCGGCGCGCCTCCGGGATATGTCGGTTACGATGACGGGGGACAACTGACCGAGGCGGTCCGCAGGAAGCCCTATTCGGTAATCCTGTTCGACGAAATCGAGAAGGCACACCACGACGTGTTCAATGTATTGCTGCAAATCCTCGACGACGGGCGATTGACCGACGCCCGGGGGAGAACCGTTGATTTCAAGAACGCCGTGATCATCATGACGTCAAATATAGGGGCGTCGCACATTGTCGATCGCGTCGCGGAGAGCGGGGAGGTCCACGACGAAGCCCGCCGGGCGGTTGTGGCGGAGATGAGGCGGCACTTTCGGCCGGAGTTCCTCAATCGCGTCGACGATATTGTCCTTTTCAAGGGTTTGACGCAGGCTGAGATCGTGAAGATCGTTGACCTGTTGACCGTGGATCTCCGCGAACGGCTCGAGGACCGGCGGATCGAGCTGGAATTCACCGATGCCGCCCGGGTTTTTGCCGCGCGTGAGGGATTCGATCCGGTCTACGGCGCACGCCCTCTGAAGCGGTATCTGCAGTGTGAGCTGGAAACGCGAATCGGACGTAGTCTCATCAGCGGCGAAATTCCCGACGGCGCGCGAGTTCGCGTGGACCTGGAGAATGGGAAGCTTGCGCTCCACCACGACAATGCCCCGCGGGAGGTCGCTGCCACGGACGCATGAGTATTCTGAACCGGTGGCTTCAGGCCCGTGTTTCCGATCCGGAAACACGGGCCTTTCCATTCTCTATCGTCTCAATTGCGGAAATCCGGCCGACCTGAATGGATGGCCTGAGAGAATTCACTTGTGCCCGAAATGGTGAGATATATCTTCCGCTGCGGGGCGTCAGGCTGAAACCGCCAGGATCGGCGGGCGTCAAAGGGATTGCCTGCCGGCTGTCGCTTCGGAAAGGACGTCGACGCTGCCGAATCTGGAGCCGGCCTGTGTCCGGGCATCGTCCATTTCCCATGCCTGACCCGATAGGATGGAGCGATTTGACCTTCCTCAGAAGCGTGGTCATCATTGGTCTGGTTGGAATTCCCGCGACCCTTGCCGCAAAGGATGCACAGAATAGCAAATTACCCATCGTTGAGGCGGTTGTGATCGAAGGGAACCGGGTGATCTCGACCGGGGATCTACGGCGGCTGATGTATACCCGCACGGATCCGTGGTACGGGATTTTTCCCGGCGCGGATGAGCGGAGATTCGATGCCCTTGTCTTTCGATCGGATGTGAACCGGATCGCGGCGCATTATCGGGACCTGGGGTACCTTGAAGCCGTCGTGGACACGGTTGTCGAAAGGTACCGCCCCGGTTTTGTGCGAATCCGGGTCCGGATCAAGGAAGGTGGGCCTGTCGTGGTATCCGACGTACGGCTGGAGGTCCTGCCGGCGGATACCGCCGTGGACAGCCTGCGCCTGGTGAATGGATTGAAAACCAGGCCGGGTCGTCCGTTGACACGCATGGGCCGGGAAGCGGACCTCAAGTTGATTTCCGACCGGCTTCAGAATGACGGCCACGCGTTCGCGCGGGTCGTGGCACAGGTGTCGCGTCGAGGAGACATGGCTCACGTCAGGTTCCTGGCGACTCCCGGACCCAAGTGCCGTTTCGGGAGCGTGCGAATCGAGGGAAATCAAAGGGTTTCAAAGGGCCTGATCCACCGAGGCCTGACTTTTCGTGAAGGAGACGCCTACCGGAAGAAGGACCTGTTGGACAGCCGGCTCCAGCTCCATCGGTCCGAGGCATTTCGATCGGTTTCGGTCTCCCTTCCGGATTCGGTCGACATGGTGAGTCCGGTGGATGTCTCCATCGTCGTCCGCGAGCGTCCGCCCCGCAGACTGAAACTGGGGGCGGGATTCGATACCGAGGAGAAGCTTCGGGGTCTGCTGGCGTGGCGGCACCGGAGTTTCCTGGGTGGAGACGCGCGCCAGCTGAACTTCGAGTCCTCCGCTTCAGCGTTGGAGGTCATGGCAAAGGTTGGCGTCAGGCAGCCGTACATACTGGGGAGCAGGACGTGGCTGGAGTTGACGGGCTTTGTGGAGCAGGAACGGCCGAAGGAAGTCAGGGTAAAGCGGGGAGGCGCCAGCGCGGCGCTCGAAAGGACCTTTCGCGCCACCGGTCGCGTCGTATTCGAGGCGAGAACTGAAGTCGTCGAATTCGCGCTGGACAGCACCCGTGCGACCTTTTCGGTGGAATACCTGGAAGACCGGCGAGACGACGTCTTCGATCCGCAGCGGGGACTGTTGGCCGAGGTCGCCGTCAGGGCGGCAGGTTTCAGACAGTTCCTCAAAGTATCGGGCGAAGCGCGGTGGTACCGGAGGTTATTCTGGAAGACCGTGCTGGCCCTGAGGGTATCGGGCGGTTTGGTCCTGAACGAGGGAAGCGTTGAGGCGATTCCCTCATTCGAGCGGTTTTTTGCCGGTGGATCCAATAGCGTGAGGGGATGGAGACTGAACCGGCTCGGCCCCAGAGACGCCAAAGGCGAACCGTTGGGAGGCAGGAGCGTACTCGAAGGAAGCATCGAAGTTCGTGCCAGGCTTCTGCCCGGCTTTGGCCTGGCCGCATTCATGGATGCGGGCGCCGTGGGAACGGACCGGTACGCGGCCTTCGAACCCCGCCGCCTGCGCGTGGCCGCAGGGGTCGGCGTGCGTTATCTGAACCCCATAAGCCCTTTGCGGCTGGACTTCGCGTACCGGCTGTCGGATGATCCCGGTGAGCCGCGCCGGCGGGTCTTTTTCAGTCTGGGACAGGCGTTCTGAAGCATCACGTGCGCTGAGGGCGAAATCGACGGATAAATTCAACCATCCTTCTGGATGTGCAGGCCTTCCATGCCGAATCGAACTTTCTTGAGACGCATCGTAAACATCGCCGCTCTTCTCTCGACGGTCATTGCCGTGGTCGTTGGATTCTCCCTGCTGGCGCTGGGATCCGGACAGTTGAACACTTATCTGAGGCATTATGCGCAGCGGCGACTCGCCAGCGACCTGAGCGTGCCGGTGGAAATCGGCGACCTGCACGGCAACCCCCTGAAGGGGTTCCGGATGGAACGCGTACGGTTTGGCACGAAGGAAGAACCGCTGCTGACCGCGAGAGCCGTGGAAGCCAGTTACCGGCTGACGTCACTGCTGAGCGGATCGGTGAACGTCGACCGACTCGTCCTGGCCGCCCCGACGGTCCGGCTTCCGGACAGATCGATCGCCGCCGATTCCGCCGCCAGCCTGTTGCCCGGTTCCGACCCTGCGTGGTGGATAGCCGGCCCCGAATGGGATATCCGCATTCGACAAGCGGAGGTCGTGGACGGGAAAATGCGTGCGGGTACCGGTGGCAGGCTGGACAGCCTGAACATGGTTCTCGGTCTTCGGGCGGGTCCTGCCGGATACGAATTGGAGTTCCGCCGGTTTCGGTCCCTTGTCTTCGATCCTCCTCTTAAGATCAGGGATCTCACCGGGTTGACGCTGCTTGCCGATGGTCGCCTGGCGCTCGACGGGTTCCAAATGCACACGCCGCATTCCAGCCTGCGGATCGACGGAACGATGAAGGGTCTGTCGAGACCCGAGTATGACATCGTGCTGCATGCGGATTCTCTGGCGTTCGACGAGGTCCGTCGCCTTTTTCCCGGCACCTATCCGGAGGGTAGTCTGGCAGCGGGCGGGAGAGTGCGGGGCGATCCGTCCGGCGTGAACCTCGACCTGAAGTTCAACGACGGGTCGACCTCGGCAACACTTTCCGGGCTCGTCGATTTTTCCGAGGAGGTGGTTTCGTACGACCTCCACGCGACTGCGACGGGAGTCGATTTGGCTCGGGTCCGCCCGGAACTGGACCTGGATGTCCGGTTCGACGTGGCCATAAATCTGAAGGGTCGCGGCCTGGACCGTCAGACGGCCGACGCGGCTCTCGTTGGTGAATTCTCAAAGTCGCGTCTCTTTGGCGTATCCGTGGATACGGCGAGCCTGCGGGCGTCACTGGCGGAAGGGCGGTTCCTCATGGACCTCAGCGTGGAGGGGGACGCTGGTGGCCTGGCCGCAACGCTGGAAGCTGCAGGGAGGACAAAGGCGCCTTCCTACCTGCTGCGGACCCGCATGGACCATCTGGACCTGACCAGGATTTCACCGGAACTGCCAGGAATCACCGACGTCACGGGGGACATTCGGTTGAGACTGTCGGGCGACGGAGTATGGCGGGGCGAAGCCTCGATCGACCTTCTGAAAGCCGGGGGGCTGCCCCCGGCGAGAGGACTCGCTCTCAGGGGGTCGTACCGGCACGGCATTGTCGACATTGACAGTGTAGGCGTAAGACTGCCGGACCCGTACGGCGTGGTCAGGGGACACGGCCGCCTGGATCTGGGACGACTCCGGCGCCCGGATGGCGAAAAACCCACATATCGTGCGGGGCTTCGGGTGGACGGCCTGGCAATGGAAACGCTTCTGGGGCGCCCCGGCCTCCTGGAAGGTGTTACGCTGCAGATTGGCGTCACCGGGGAGGGATTTCACCCGGATTCGGTGCAGACCACCGCCGACGTCATGCTGGTGGCGTCGCGTTTTCTCGGCGGAAGGCTGGATAGCGCGAGGGCGAGCGTGGTGCAGCAGGGTCGTCGGACGATTGTCAATCGACTCATCCTGGCCGGCCCGCGTGCGCACGTCGATGCCCGTGGCTGGATCGTCCCCGGTGACAGCATGGAGATCCGTGCAAACGGGCGGGTTTTCGAGATCGAGGCTCTGGAGAGCATCGTAGGGAGGGGCCTCTCGGGAACGCCGGCGTCCCTGACTGCCCGTATTGGCGGGACCTGGGAGCAGCCGGTCGTCCGTGCGATCGTGGCCGCCGACAGCGTGAATTACATGGATGTCCCGATCCACGGCGTCAGAATTGGAATGACCGGGTCCCATCTTCCGGAGGGGAGTTATTCCGCCCGTGCGGACTCCCTTGTGTGGGGCGGGCGGACCGTTCGCGCCCCCTCGCTCGATATGTCATTGAACGGGGACTCCGTATCCCTTGTCCTGGGCAGCCGGCCGGACGACATCGATCACCTCCATCTCAGTGCCCGGGCCGCTCGGGCCGGTGAGGGATACAACCTCGAACTCGACTCGCTCACCGTCGAGGTGGGTGGCGTGTCGCTGTCCAACGACGGCCCTTCCCGGGCGACGTATCGCCCCGACGAGGGCGCGTACGTGGAGAGATTCCGGCTGGTTGGCGACGCGGGGACCATTCACGCGCGTGGACACAGCGGAAAGTCCGATGGCGTGGTTGTAAGCCTCAAAGGGCTGGATCTGAAGACATGGTCGACGATCCTGGGGATGGCGGGGGACCTGAGCGGCACACTTGGCGGGCGAATTTCCCTGTCCGGAACGCCTGACGATCCCAGCGTCAAGTCCGAGCTGGACATCAGGAATGGCGACGTCGTCGGGGTTCGTTTTCAGGCGCTTTCCGGATCGCTTGGTTATGTGGATCGTCAGGCGTCGATTGATTTGAGACTGGTGCAGTCCACCGGCCGGGAAGCGTCGGGAAGGGGGCGATTCCCGCTGAACCTGTCGCCGCGGAAGAGCAAGACCCTGTTCCCCGACGGGCCCGTAGACGTCTCGGTCGAAGCGGACGGCATTGACCTCAGCCTCCTTCCGGATGTGGTTTCCGGAATTCGTGACGCCGAAGGTATTCTGACGGCCGACGTGAACGTGACGGGGACAACACGACGATTTCGCCACGACGGATGGGTACGGATTCGCGATGGAAAATCACGCATTGTACCGCTTAATACGACCATCAAGAGGGTTGAGGCGGATCTGAGACTTGACGGGAACAGAGTCGTCCTGGAACGCCTGGAGGCCGGCAGAGAGAACCAACGGGTCGCTCTCAACGGTGAAATGACACTGGATCGATTCAACCTGGAAAGCTATGATCTTACGTTAAAGGCAAATGAGTTCGAGGCGATTGACCTGTCAGAACTCAAGGCCACCCTCAATGCGGATCTTCAATTGAAGGGCGACTCACGGGCCGGTCGCATGAAGGGCAGGGTGGCGCTGTCCCGCGCGGTGCTCAAGCTGTCCGATTTCATCGAATACCCGACCGACGTCGCCTGGATGGCATCTCCATTCTATCGGAATCTGACGTGCGACATTCGGCTTTCGGCCTCTCGAAACGTGTGGATCCGTGACAGGGAGTTAAACGTCGAGATTTCCGGCGATCTCGATCTGGTCAAGGACCGAAAGGGACTCAGGGTTTACGGTTCTCTCGACAGCAGGCACGGAAGATACGAGTTCCAGAACCGGAGTTTCGCCATCGACCGGGGAGAAATCAACTTCCGCGGCAGTACGGAAATCAACCCCGATCTCTACATTATAGCCACACGCAGGGTCAGGGTATCCGGCGAAAATGTGCTGATCAGCGTGGTTGTGGGAGGGACGTTTCTGAACCCGCAGATATCGTTGGAGAGCGACCTCCCGGACCATAAGCGGATCGATGACGACATCCTCTCTTACCTGCTTCTCGGCATGTCGCCGGACGAGATGTCCGAGCTGATGGCTGGCGACGGCGGTGGCGGGGGGAGCGGCATGGAAGGACGGGCCGCCGTCCTGGTAATGGGACTGGCGGCGAACCGGTTGAAGCAGACGATCGGACAGCGACTGAATCTCGACGTCGTGGAAATCGACCTGGGAATGGGCAACACGGCCACGCGGGTACGGGCCGGGAAGTACTTCGGATCCCGGTTTTTCGTCAGCTACGCACAGGACGTCTCCGAGGCACGGGGGAAGGAGGTCGTCGTGGAATACGAATTGTTGCCGAACGTCACGCTGGAGGCGCAGCAGCGCGAGGGAAACGAACGTGAACGCGACCGGAGTTCACTCGGGATCTTCTGGAAGAAGCAGTGGTAAAACCCCATTGGATTTCGAAGCATATATCTACGCCGGATGAACGTCGCAGGACAACTGTGGAGGATGAACGCCATGGACTTGGAAGAGGTCAGGGAACAGTACAGGACACAGGGCTATTTCATCGCGGATGATGCGGTCGATCCGGATATGCTGGAACCGCTTCTGGAAGCGACGCGGCGGGTGAAATCGAAAACGCGTACCCGGGATGTGGATATCTATACGCACCGGACTCCCGAGGGAGAGCCCTGGGCGATCAGGGGCTTGTTCGCTCCCGAATTCAACGAACCGGTTTTTGCGGAGTATCTGATGTCTCAACCGGTGTTGCAATACGTCGTGCCGTTTATCGGCGCCGATTTGCGCCTGGGCGGCGTGCTCATTTTCACATCGCCCGACGAAGTGGATTGGAACGGCGGGTGGCACCGGGATTTCGGCGGTAACGAGCGGGACGGGTCCTACGAAGTGGAAATGGAAATACTCAACCGGCCGATGGTGTCGTTGAAGTGGCACCTGGCGCTGGTTGACGATTCCTGCCTGCAACTGGTGCCGGGCAGCCACCGGCGGTACCGTACGGATGAGGAGCGGGATCGCCTGTTGAAGAATCGACACGCCGACATCTCAACGCAGGAAGTGATGCACCTGAAGGCGGGACAGACGATTTTCTGGAGCGGCAATGCGGTCCATCGCGGGACCTACAAGACCAGGCCCGAGAGAATGACACTGGCAGGGAGCTGGAATAAACATAATCCGGACGAGAAACCGCAGGAAACGGACGGGCGCGTGAAATGGATGCTGGCGGACAATGTACGAGGATTTCTGCCGGAGAGCATGCATACGGCGTATGACCGTTGGAGAGCATTGCAACTGGGATGAATGCCGTCAAACTGTGAACGAACGCGAAGGCGGAAAAAGGAGGGCAAGGCATGGCTATTACGGGCGATTTCGAGGCCTATCTGGCGGAAGACTGGTACGGCCGCCCCATGTCCGTCGCCGCACTGCTGGAGTGTGAGGCGGAAGCGGACATCGATATGGCGGTGGTCATGCCCGATGCGAAGGAGGATCCTGACAACGACGGGCTGCTGGAACGGACCGGGGCCCATCCAAACCTGCTGCCCTGCGTGATGATGAATCCGCACTGGGGGGATCGTGGCGTTGCGTTGCTGAGGGACTACGTGTCCCGCGGCGCTCAGGGCATGAAGCTGATGGGCGCGATCCACAAGTTCGAGGTGGACGATCCAATGGTCTTTCCGTTCGCAGACGCCGCACAGGAACTGGGCATTGTCGTTTCAATCCATACGGGGGTGGAGAACTGCAGCGCCGATCGGGCCGGCGCGATCGCGGCGCGCATTCCGGAAACAGCGATAATCCTTGACCACATGGGTTTCCCGGACCACTTCGACGCGGCGCTGTCGGTGTGCCTGCAACACAGGAACGTATACATGGGTACGACGATTCTGCGTTTCCACAAGAGGTGGGCGGACAACCCGGAGGAGACCGTTCCCATGGAGGTCGGAACGGCGGTGGAGAGGTTGGGGCCGGAACGTGTGGTCTTCGGCTCGAATCTGCCGGAATATCGACCCGTCCAGGTGAAGCGGGCGATCCAGAGGCTGCATTTGGGAGAGGATGCCGAGCGGCTGATTTTCGGGGAGAATCTGGCGAGAATCTACGGTCTCTAGGGTTAGCCTTCCATCACGGAGATGGACTGTCGGAATTTAACGGCCGGGTCGTACGTTCCCGCCAACAGGCTGACCGGAGGTTCCGGCTTGCACCGATTGAAGCCGCGGGAGTCATCCGGCGCGCTGAAACGCGCGCTGCAGGGACCTGAAGTGGAGGTCCGTTGATGCGAGGGTGGGTTCCGGCGCGGCCTTTGCGCTGAATAATTCCTCGAAATCCACCTCCCTTCCCGATAGGTACCGCAGGTGTGTGCCCAGCGCTTTCAGGATGGCCGCGCCGGCGGCATAGTCCCATATCGACGCGTGGTCGAAGGCGCCGACCGCGGAGCCCCTGGCAACGTAGCACAGATGGGCGGCTGCGGACCCGAGACTCAGGGTTTTGCCGGGATAGTCGATCCTGAGACGTTTGAATGCGCCTTCGCTGACGAGCAGGATGGCATTGGCGTCCAGTGCGGGTGTCCGGGGTGAGAGCGCGCGCCCGTTGCAGAAGGCGGAAGTGCCGTCCGTGTAGTAGACGTCTCCCAGTACCGGTAGTATGAACGCACCCATGGTCGGCTCGCCGTTTTCGAGCACGCCGATGGAGACGCCCCACACCGGCAGGCCGTGATTGAACGCTCGCGTTCCGTCGATCGGATCGATCGCCCAGACGACGGGCGACGCCGGGGGCGGATCGGCGCCCTCTTCGCCAAGTATGGCATCGTTCGGTCGCCTGGATTCGAGCTCTTTTCTGATATAGGCTTCGACGTCCACGTCCGCCTGCGTGACCCAGGAGTTGTCGGTCTTGAGCGTCCCTTTCGTCCTACCGAAGTGGGAAAGCGCGATATCTCCCGCCTTTCGGGTTATGCTGAGAATCCATTGGATGTCGATCGGTGTCACAGTACCTCCAAAGTGATCGATTGGGTTCGTCATGCGGATTGAAGATATACATAAACCAGACCTCATACAACGGTCGCGTCTCAGACGGGCGGATGGGTATTGCGTCTGCGGCCGGGAGGCGCTATCTTCAGGATTCGCGTCTACTCCGTCCGATTCGACGTTGCGTCATCGGCATTCCGGTTACGTGAGTCGGATCATGGCAATCGTCTCCCCGCAATCCAGGGGTCAGATATTGTGCACAGTCTGTCAGGTTAATTCCACGCCGGAGGATCCGCCCTCGCCATGGGGAAGAAACGGATATTCCTGACCGGCGCGGCCGGTTCGCTCGGTACCAGCCTCAGGTCCCGGCTGAGAGCACGATACGACTTCCGGTTCCTGCTGCACGCGACGGTACCGGACGACGTACATCCGGAAGACCAGGTGGTCGTCGGCAGCGTGGCGGACGACGCGGCGATGGTCGAAGCCGGGTTGGACGTGGACGCCATCGTGCACCTGGCCATCCGGCGGTGGCGCGGCATGACACCGGAAGACGTCGCGAAGGCGACCTTCGAAGTCGATATTCCGGGCGTGTACAATGTCCTGGAGGCTGCGCGCATTAACGAAGTGCCCGTTGTTGTCTTCGCAAGTACCAATCATGTCACGGGGTTGTACGAGAAAGAAGGGCTTGTCTCCACCCCGGAGAGCCCGGTAAGGCCGGACGGCGTTTACGGCGCGGGAAAGGCCTTTGGCGAAGCCCTGGGCAGATTTTATGCCGAGCGGCACGGTATACGGGTCATCTGCCTTCGGGTGGCGAACTTCAACGGGGAGGATGGTCCAGGGCGACAATATGAGCCCGGGTATTCCCGCTGGCTCAGTCCGGGGGATCTGGCGCAACTGGTCTGGAGGTCCATCGAAGCGGACCACGTCGGGTTCGGGATCTTCTACGGTGTGTCGGGTGGAAGCGAGAAGAAATGGGATCTGTCGAATGCGAGAGAGATGCTGGGATACGTGCCGAAAGACGACGGAACCCTGCCGGAGTATGGAGACAATGAATAATGGCGGTGGATCCTGAAGCCGCGTGCACGACAGCGACACGGCCTCGAGCCGGGGTCGCCCGCCCGTTTCCGGGCGTGAAAACCGATGTCGGACGAAGCTCCATTTCAGGGAGAACGGTATGATCCGGGAGGGAATGCGAGTGCTGGTGTTCAGCGCCCATGCGGCGGACTTCTGTTCTCGCGCGGGAGGTGCCATCATTCGTTTCGTGAACGCAGGCGGTACGGTACACGTCCACAACCTGACTTATGGAGAGCGGTGTGAGTCGCCTGCATTGTGGGTGAAGAATCCGGACCTGGCGCTGGAGGATGTCAAGGCGAGGCGAAGGGAGGAATTCGAGGCCGCCGCCGGGATCCTGGGGGCGACGATCGATTGCTTCGATTTCGGAGACAGCCCGCTGGTTTTGGGGCCTGACCGCCGGTTGCAGCTGCTGGACGCGGTTCGACGATTCAGGCCGGATCTCGTGCTGAGTCACTGGATCAACGATGTCATGCATCCCGACCACGTGGAGACCACGCAGGCAGCGCTGTGGGCGTGTTCCTATTGCAATGCAGGGGGAGTCAGGACGGGCAATTCTCCGTGCCCCAGGCCGCTTGTGATATGCTACGAAACCACGATGGGGACGTCTCCGGTCTCGGGTTTCGTTCCTGACCTGTACGTGGACATTTCGTCGGTGTTCGAGCAGAAGATCGAAGCGCTGAAGAAACTCGCCGCTCAGCCGCCCCTGCCGGAGGTATATACGGTTCTGAACCGGTACCGCGCGATCGAGGCGCAGCATATGGCCGGGATGAGCGACTGCAGGTATGCCGAGGGATTTGCAAGGATCGGCAAGGAGCCGGTGGTCTGATGTGAACCCTTGTCCACGTTAGCCTCAGAGGAGGGGAGTTGTAGATGAAACTATCCTGGATGACATATGGCGTGCTGAAGGACCTTTCGCGCCAGGACTTGCTGCAGACGCTGGGTGACCACGATGTCGAGGGCGTCGAGTTCCGGACGGACCTGGGTCACGGGCACGGCGTGGAGGCGTCACTGGACGACGCCGGACGCGGGCAGGTCGTGGCCGACTGCGCAGCGGCCGGCATTGAAATCATCAGCGTTGCAACGGGAAACAGGTATCACGATGAGGATGCGACCGACCTTCGAGACCAGATCGACCAGACAAAGGTGCGGATGGATCTCGCGGCGGATCTGGGCGCGCCCAGGGTGAGGGTCTTCGGGAACAACTTCCCGAAGGACGTGCCGAGAGAGAAGACGATCGCGCAGGTGGCCGACTCGCTTCAGGAACTCTGTGCGTACGGCGTCGAAAGGGGCATCAGGCCGTGTCTGGAACTTCACGGCGAATTCGACTGGCGGTCATGCCGGTCGGTAGCCGAAAAGGTAGACCATGAGAATTTCGGATTGATCTGGAACTCGGTGGCCGAAGACGTGGTTGACGGTTCGGTTGAGCAGGCGCTCGACACGGTCTGGCCCTGGCTGGATCACGTGCATATGCACGATCTGGCCGGCCAGGGGTATCCGTACCGGGAGTTGTTCCGGTTGCTTCATCAGAAGGAATACGCGGGATACATGTCAGCCGAGGCGGAACGGAGCCCCGATCGGGGCGTCGGTGACCGGTGGATGTTCGCGGCGTACTACGCGGACCTCTTCAGGGCCTACCGGGACCTGGCGCGGGGTTGAGGCCGTAAGCCTCCACGTCGGATTTCCGTTTCTGGATAACCTTTGATAATTGAATGAACAAAGCCTGATATGTCGTTGCATATCAGGCTTTTTCGTTGAATAAGGGGTGACACAGGCGTCGTCCCTGCGTGATGCGCGCGGCTGTCACAAGCTCTACAACCAGATCCGCGAATAGAACTCTTCAACGCCGCGGATGCCCAGGTTCAGGCGGAACAGCGCCCCCGCGTGTTCGCCGTCTTCGTGTTTGATATTTCCGCCTGCGGTCGTGACGTAGATGTCCGTGTAGTCCTCGCCGCCGAAGGTAAGGCTGGATACCTTCCTGACCGGAAACGGGATGCGCCTTTCTTCGACGCCGTCGGGTGTGTAGCGTACGAGGCAGCGGCCGTCCCATCTGGCGGACCAGATGTACCCGAGGGCGTCCACGGTCATGCCGTCCGGCATTCCGTCGTTTTCCGCAGCCCGTGCAAATACCCCTCGATTCGCAATGTCTCCGGTGTGTCGATCGTAATCGAACCTGTAGATGTTCAGGGAGGGCGTGTCCGTAAAATACATGGTTCTGCGGTCTGCGGTGAATCCCATACCGTTGGAAATTCCGACGTCTTCCAGGGCCAGGTGAAGCGTGCCGTCCGTGTCCAGTCGATAGAGCCTTCCCGGCCGCCTCGACGTGGGCATGGTGCCACAAAAAACGCGGCCCTCGGGATCCGCAATCACGTCGTTGAACCGGGTCTCGCGCTCATCGGGGATTTCGTTGATCACCGTGGTGAGTTCGCCGTCGCGCCAGACCTTGACCGCACCCCGTTCCATGAAGAACAGCAGAGATCCGTCGGCCTGCAACGTAAATCCGCCCACGACGTCTCCCGTGTAACAGATTTCGTGGGTACCCGTGGCCGGGTCGTAGCGGAATACGCGGCCCGCGGGAATATCGGTCCAGTAGACCCTTTTTTCCGTCGGGTGCCAGAGCGGTCCTTCCCCGGTCTCACAGTGGTAGTCCGCGATCAGTTCGGGTTGCATTCGTCGCTCCTTTCGGGCAAGCTTCCGTCCACTGCTCGATTCGTCGAAGGCGGAAGGTTGTCGGACGTTGACGGCGCATTCTGCATTTCGTCGCGAGAGGAAGCCGGAGAAACGCCCGGCAACGAAATCCCGCTTCGTTCAGGAGTCGGAACTCACGTCCATGACTGCAACCCCTTCGCAGGCGTTGCCAAAGGAATTATCGATTCGTTGCCGGAGTCGGTTTCGGCTTGTCCGCGTCGGTCCCGCCCGGTATATTTCGCGTGTCTGCAGGCGATGCGGTCTCGTGAAAGGATTCGCCATGGCCGGGAATGGGGACGCCGGAAATGGACAACGTGAGATCGGAAAGTGGATGGCGGTCGGTTCGGGCGTCGGTGCCGGCGCGGGCTCCGTCTTTGGCGTTGGCAGCGGCGACTTTGGACTGTGGGTGAGTGCGGGCGTGTCGATCGGCGCCAGTATCGGGCTTGCCGTGGGCGCTTGCATCCGGCGGTTGAAGTTCAGGCGAAAGGATTAACACCGGTGTACCCGCCCTGATGCTCGTGAACGACATCGACCGCGATGTACCCGATTACAGGCGAGACGTCAGGGTTCAGTAAATCGGAATGCCTGCGCGCTTCGAAATTTCCCGAACGTTGGTGGCGGCGAGCGGAATCAGATTCGGACCGAGGTGTTCGATCAGCGCGTAACCCTCGGGATGATGCGTTTGGAAAAGCCCGAGCGCAAGGGCCAGATTCAGTTCGCCGAGGCCCGGAACCGTCTCTTCCAGATGGACTACCAGACGATTGCCGACGGTAATGTCCTTGACGTGACAGACGGGCGCCAGTGGTCCGATCGTCTTGAAGATGTGGTTCAGGCGTTCGGTGTCAGAGTAGACCTGGTCGATCGATTCGAAGTGATTGACGTAGTCCATCACCAGCCTTATGTTCGCGCAGTTGACCGACTTGATGAGACGGCGGCAGACCGACGGGGTGTTGAGTATCGAAACGACGTGGGTCTCCACGACCGTAACGATGTTCAGTGCCGCAGTCCGGCGTGCGATTTCGCGCAGCGTACGGATCAGCAGCGCGTGTGCTTCAGGCGTGTGGTTGGCACGGTGGGGTGTCCATGGGCCGGCGGGGTTGAGGCTTCCCGGCCTGATCAGGTAGCAGTCGGCGCCGAGGCGCGCAGCGAGCGCGGTGCCCCCGATCACCTTCGAGACGGCTCGCGAGCGTGCCACCGGGTCCGGATCGAAGAGACAATCACCATACGTGATGGCGAATTGCGCGAAATCGATTTCATATTCCGTGAACAGCCGCCTGCACCTTGCCGTGTCGTCGCCGGAGATTTCATCCAACAGTTCGCCGGGCAGGTGAAAGCCGGCCCCCGTGAATCCCCCTTCACGAATCGCTTCAAAGTGGTTCCCGGTAAAATTCCGGAGGTCGCCGGGCAGCATGCCGACAATGCCGAGTCTCATGGGCGGAGTCCTCTTCGAAAAAACTGTCAACGCCTGATGGACGGGTCGCCCAGCCCCGTCCCGGTGGTCGGTGTGGGCCGAACGCCAACCGGTGCAAACTGACGTCGCGAAAAGGAGGCGAACCGATGGCGGAATCCGTGGATGAATTGAGCGTCAACTATGAAGAAAACGGTGTACTGCTCTGCAAGGAACTGGACAGGCAGGTGCTTTCACGCGGGGCGTGGGCAACCGTAATGTTCCTGTACCAGGATCTGAACCGGCAATCCGGTGAATATGGGCCTGAGAAAGTGACGATTCGCCGATTTCAAAAGCGAGACGGGACATATATACCGCGAAGCAAGTTCAATATTTCGAGTCTCCAACAGGGAAGAAAGATCGCGGCGGCGCTACAGGGCTGGATTGACGATAAATAACAGACCGACGAACGAGCAAAGCAAAAAGACCGGCGGCACACGTATCGCGTGCCGCCCGTTTCGCAACGGTCACATCGAGACGCCGAGCAGCCCTCGAGTAAACTGAAAATCCGTGTTTTTCTGTCTCATCGTTACCGTTATGTAGTTTCGCGAGGCAGTTTCGAGCAATAACCCGGCGATCCGTTCGGCGTCTTTCGCCGGCGTGCCGGAGAGTGCAAGGTCCAGATCGCTCGCATAAACCCCGCACACCGACGGCTCCGTACTGGTCTGCAGCACCGGCAGCATCGGGTGCCCCTGCATCGGGTGTTCGGCCACGTGCGCGATCAGGATTTGCGCGCCCGTACCGCCAAGGCCGGTAAGCGTCTCGACCCAATGGTCCGTCTGCGTTTCCATAATGTGGAAGCCCGGGAGCTGCGCCGTCTGGCCGTACCCGAGAGAGGGACTCCGGGATGTGTTTTTCAGCACCGCATCCGAAAACGGAGCCGACGAGAGCAGTGCGGAGTTGTCGGGCGCAACGACCCTCGCGCCCGCTCCCACCAACCGGCATACGAGCGTCGCAAACATCGCCGAGGCAGCGTCGTCAACCCTGCCCTCGGACAGGATCCCCACCGATAATGCCGACGGATCCGATTGTCTGTATACTGGCGGACGATCTCTATCCACTTTCCCCGCAAACCAGGATTCCACGTTGCGAAACGTGGATTCGAGCCCTCCGTCGAGCTGTATGCTATACCACCCGAAGCGAGCGGGGTCGATGCCATTGCGTTCGAGTTCGTGTCGAAGATAGTCGTTGTGGGTTTTTTCGCATCCGTGTTCCAGCAGCACCGCGTGCCTGACGAGGGGATGGTTGAGATAGCCGAGCATCGTCTGAGAAAACATCTTCTCGGTCGCATCGCCCGCCACGCCGCAGCCCTCCGTGTGAACGAGCGCAACGTACCGTGAGATACCCCGGTCTTTTCCAATCTCTTTCTGCTCGAGGCGGTCTGCGGCCATCCTGGCGATCTGGCCCGAGCAAAGGCTGGTCGGAAGGATCAGACCGACCTGGTCCGTGGCGATGCCCTTCTCCGTGACGATGCCGCGGAATTCGCCACGCAGCGCGTCCTGGCCTGCGCCGGCGGTTATGGGCTTCCCGGACGGCTGCGGGAGCGCTCGGAGACCTTCGACGTTATCCGGGTCGGTCTGTCGCCAGTTCCGCCAGATGGATACCTGCGAGTGTCCCGCACGTTCGCCTTTGCTCCTTGTGCCCGACGCGACGTCAAGCGTGAGATCCGTCATCCGCATTCCCAGCGTGTCCAGTGAGGTTCCGTCGAGATAGGCGCCCGCGTTGACGTCCATTTCGTTGTCCAGGAGTTCGAAACGGTTCGTCGTCGTAATGACTTTCAGGGTGGGGACGAAGGGAAAATTGGTGATGGAGCCGTTTCCTGTTATAAAAAAGATGAGGTTGCATCCCGATGCAACCTGTCCCGCAATGCTTTCAAGGTCATTCCCGGGACTGTCCATGAAGTGAAACCCGGGTTCGTGCATGGGCTCGCCGTAGTCCAGGACGCCGTCGAGTCGAATCTCCGGATGGCGCTTCATGGCGGCACCGATGGATTTCAGCACGATGTTATAGATGCCCCTGAACTTGTTGCCCCCTGAAGGATTGCCTTCGGCGGTCGCACCGTGCCACGCCGCGAGATTCTTGTAGGCTTCCACGCGCTCCAGAAAGCGGCGGGCCGTATTGAGATCCTTGACGTTCTGCAGCACGTAGGGTTCCGCGCCGATCAGTTCGTCCGTTTCCGCGAGGTTTGCCGAGCCTCCGTACCGGATGATCTCTCGGGTGACCCATGACGCCAGCGGGTTTCCCGATACGCCGGAAAAGGCGTCCGATCCGCCGCATTGAAGCGCGATCTTGAGGCCCGACACGGAAGTCGGTTTTCGAGCTGTCCGGTTTACATCCTTCAACCATCCAGTTACAACGGCCTGGGCATTATCGAGATTTTCTTCAAAGCCGCCCTTCAGGGAAAAAAAGCGGTGGGGGACGTCGGACGGGTCGGTGTTGTTCCTTTCCATATAAACCCGAAGCATGGCATTGGTGAGCGGCTCCGTACCGTAGTCGACCGCAAGGACGGCACCCACGTTCGGGTGCAATATGAAGCCCGAAAGCGTTCTCAGCAGAAGGTCCTGGTTGTTCGGAGTGGTCCGCCCGCCTCCTTCGGTGTGCGCAACCGCGACGATCCCGTCGATGTTGGGATAAGCATTGACGATCCCGCCCATTCGCTGCGCCAACCGTTTTGCGAAACTCCCGGTCCGTGAGGTCGTACCCAGGATCAGAACATAGTTTCGGGTGCCAACCCCCCTTGCGGCGCTTCGGACGAATCCCTCGAACGTACGCATTCCCTCGACCGGAGGGACCTGATCGCCAGGTTGGAACGAATCCTCATTCAGGCGGTAGGATTCGATGTGGTCTTTGAAATTGGGTTTGGCCGGCAGACGAAAATCCAGGTTGCGGAGGCCGAGCGCTTCCAGCATGCCGGCGTTGCAGACATAGTCGCCCGGTAGGATGTCCGTTAGTGCGACACCGAACGGAAGATTCCAGGAAAGAAGGGACTCGCCAGCGGGAATGGGCGCCACGGCAAACCGGTGACCCTCGAGCATGGTGGTATCCAGACGAAGGACCGGCCCACCAGCGCGGATACGGGCGCCCGCCTCCAGATTCCGCGTCACTATTGCGACGTTGTCACCCGGTCTCGGCAGTCTGGCCACATCCTCAAAGTCGCATATTTCCGACATTGACAGACTCCTTGAAGCGTGTCACGAATTCCTATGTTGACCGTGCGGTTCCGGGAGGTATACGAAATTGGGCGTCAAATGTCAAGCGCGACGCCGCCGATACCGGATTGCCGATAGATTTCGCTTGACACGGTAACCGTCTGTTGACTAAATTTATAACGTATGTTTTATTGGTAAAACATTTGACTGGTTCAGAAGCCCGACGGCGGAAAGGGGGACCCGTGGCATCTTCCGATGTGTGGAAAGCATTCGAGGAGAATGAAATCACGCACAGCGTCGCACATCACCTTCTCGCCATTAGAGAGCTCAAGGATCAGTACGGATACGCCCGCGTGTCGGATGTCGCAAGATATCTGGATATTACGCGAGGCAGCGCGTCGCTGACTTTAAAGGCACTTCGACAGAAGCAGTTCGTTCTGGAAGATCAGAACAAGTTCCTGCGGCTTTCCGAGCGAGGTGAGCGATTGGTGGATCTGGTACTCGCCAAGCGCGCCATCGTTCGCAAATTCCTTAAGGATGTGCTGCACGTGGAAGGCCACCAGTCGGAAGTGGACGCGTGCAAGGTGGAACACCTGTTGAGCGAGGAAACCAGCGAGAAGTTGCTGAATTTCGTGAGATTCCTGCTGGCCGATACGCCGGAGGCGCGGGAGTTTCTGAACGCGTTCTGGCAGACCGGCGACTTCTGTCACGACGAGGCCGATTGTCCGATCTGCGAAGACGAGTGCCTCCTCAGAATCGGTGACGCTGGTTAATCTCGCGACGAAAAAAAGGATGACAAAATGGTGGCGCGCCTCATGCAACTGGCCGCTCGTGGGGTCTGGCCTTCGAATGAACGGAAGAACCGGTCCCGGAGCATGTTCCGGGGATCGCTGGCCGGACTCGATGTCGGTGACGAAGGCACGGTGGAATCGGTGGAAGGGAATACCCCCCTGGCCTCCCGGCTGCGGGAATTGGGAGTTGGACCGGGTGTCAGGGTTCGATTGCTGCGTGCCGGCGGACGGTTGGTCGTGCAGGTGGAAGACGCCCGGTTCTGTTTGCGGATGCACGACGCCGTTGCCGTTAGACTGAGTCCGATCACCTGAGGTTCAACGCATGGCCACGGAGTTGTCCGATGGACCGCGCACCGGAGTAGAGCAGCGCTTTACAATCGCTCTTGTGGGTAATCCCAATACCGGTAAGACCACGCTTTTTAACGGTCTTACCGGTCTTTTTCAGCACGTCGGAAATTACCCCGGCGTGACCGTTGAGCGAAAAGTGGGGCGGCTGAGGTTGTCCGAAGACACGATCGCGGAGCTTGTCGACCTGCCGGGAACCTACAGCCTCGCCGCCCATGCCCCGGATGAGATGATCGTCGCCGACGTACTGCTTGGACGGCTGCCCGGCGAACGCAGAATAGACGCGGTACTGGCAATTGTCGACGCATCGAATTTATACAGGAACCTCTACCTGGTTTCACAGGTACTCGAACTCGGCCTGCCAGCGGTGGTTGCGCTGAACATGTCGGACGTCGCGGATGCACGCGGCATACGCATCGATATTGAAGCGCTCTCCCGGAATCTTGAGGTTCCTGTGGTCAGGGTTTGTGCGAATCGACGACAGGGACTGGCAGACCTTCGCCGGGAATTGAGACGGCTGACGCATGGCGGGCGGTATAGGGGTTCATCGCTGCTGCCGGAATTTCCCGACGGGTTTCCCGATGCGGTCGATGTCGTCGCGGAGGCGTTGCAGTCTCAGAATGCGAGAAACGCCTCCGTGTGTCGCTCTGAGGCGTTGAGGGCGATTGTCGACGAAGGTGGTTACGCGGAGCGCCGGCTGATTGAGACGCGTGGTGACGACTTCCGGGGGAAACTCGAGGAAGCACGGGGGAGGTTTCCCGCGGCATCGGGACTCTCCGCGCTTGAATCCGAGGTTCGCTACAACTGGATCAGGCGCGTGCTTGCGCAATGCGTATCGCAGCCGGAAAACCTGCAGAAAACACCTTCGGACCGCATCGACGCGGTGCTTACGCACAGGGTCTGGGGCACGCTCCTGTTCGTTGCTATTATGGGCGTGGTCTTCCAGGCTATCTATGCCTGGGCCGGTCCGTTGATGGATTGGGTTGACGATCTGTTCGCCGTGCTGTCCGGCTGGGTAGGCGGCTGGTTTCCCGACGGGGCGCTGAAGAGCCTGGTTCAGGACGGCGTTATTGCCGGCGTAGGCGGTGTCGTCATTTTCCTGCCGCAGATTGCAATTCTCTTTTTCTTCATCGCTATTCTCGAAGACTGCGGGTATATGGCGCGAGCGGCACTTCTTATGGACAGGGTTCTCACGAAATGCGGTCTTTCCGGCCAGTCCTTTATCCCGATGTTGTCCAGCTTCGCGTGCGCCGTACCGGGAATCATGGCAACCCGTACCATTGAAGGCCGGCGGAACCGGCTGGTAACCATCCTGGTGGCCCCGCTGATGAGTTGTTCGGCCCGATTACCGGTTTACACGATCCTGATAGGCGCCTTTATCCCGGCGAAATCGATTCTGGGAGAGTGGGTCGGTCTGCAGGGGCTGACCCTTTTTGCGATGTACTGCGTGGGTGTGGCCGTGGCGGTTCCCGTAGCCTGGGTACTGAGAAAGACCCTTTTGAAGGGCGAGACATCGCCTTTCATTCTGGAGTTCCCGTCATATAAGGTCCCGGACAAACGGACGGTCGGCCTCAGGGTTTATCAGAGTTCCAGGGCGTTTCTGGTGCGCGCGGGAAGTATCATCCTGGCCGCAACCATTGTCATGTGGGCGTTGGCCTACTTCCCAAGATCGGAAGATACCATTGCGAAATATGAGCGCCATCGGCAGGCGGCTCGGGCGTCGCTTTCGGACGAGGATTTGCAGGTGGCCGTTGCGGACCTGGACGCTCGGATGGCGGCGGAACTCCTGAATGAGAGTTTTCTGGGGCGGGCGGGACACTGGATAGAACCTGCGGTCAGGCCGCTGGGCTGGGATTGGCGCATCGGGATGGCCACGCTCGCGTCCTTTCCCGCACGGGAGGTTATCGTCGCCACGCTCGGTACCATTTACAGCCTCGGCGGCGATGCCGACGAGTCATCTGAAGACCTGCGCAGCGCGCTTCGCAGCGCCACATGGGGCGATGGACGCCCCGTGTTCAATGTCCCGGTGGCGCTTTCGGTGATGGTCTTTTTCGCGCTGTGCGCGCAGTGTGCGTCGACGCTGGCAGTAATTCGCCGGGAAACGCAGTCATGGAGATGGACGATTCTCACTTTTGTCTACATGACGCTATTGGCCTACGTTGCGGCGCTGGTGACGTATCAGGGCACGATGGCTCTGGGATGGGGTGGTTAGTGTTCTGTCCCGGAAATAGGTTGCCTGAATTCGGCCGTCGAGCGAGGGCAACGCAGCGAGACGGGATGAATCGGCAGCCGAATGGTCAGGTATTTTTGGGATAGGACACTGAGATGGATTGGCAGAGTGCAGTGGCTGTGGGTGTTGCGGTCGCCTGTGGATTCTGGGCGGCCTGGAAGTTCATCAGTCCGTTCCTGGCCGATGCCGGCGGCAGTATCTCCGGCGGTTGCGGAGGCCGCCGGAGCGCCTCACAACAGACCCTCCTTGACATCGACGATCCGCCTCCGTCCTGACGCGACCGCAGTTTGATCGCACCGGATACCCGCTGACCCCGAAGCTTCGGCACAGCGGGTTTTTTCTGTCGGCGTACGAGAAAATGCTTGCGCAGAAGTTTGAAATTCCTTAATCTCGTTTCCGTTCAAGGTCCGGTGTACGTGTTGCCGGACGACTTGGTGTGCCCTTTTCTGGAAGGGAATCGTGCGCTCGTCATCAAAAAAGGGGGAGTCCATAGTGCGTTGTGTTCTTACGACTTCGATCGGCATCTTCATTGGTCTGTCGCTGTGCCCTGCGCCTTCGGTCGATGCCAAAGCAAAAAAGCTGGATGACAAAACCCTCGCCATGGCCAAGCAGCTTGCCAAAGATCGGGAAGCGGCGTTTTCCGGCGAAAAAGCCATGCCGCTGAACGAATTCCAGCAGGGATGGATGCTGCTTGCAGCGCGCCTGGACGAATTGTATTCGGGCCATAAGGTGCGAGTCAACAAGGTTGGCGCTCACGTCCGGTTCAGGATGGGGTTCAGCCACCTGACTTTTATGGGCTTGAAGGTCCACACCCGCGTCACGCCGCTGAAGCCGACCCCGGGTGAATTGGTGGCGGGTTATCCGTTTCTTCAGGAATTGGTTTTGGATGGCAGTTTCTATCCGGACGGTCAGCGGTTTCCCCTGAAGATGCAGGAGTTGCTGCAGATCGAGCCGCAGATGGTGGCGTCACTACGCGAGTCCATCGACGGGTGGGAAGAAAAATACAGGGAGCGTTTTGAAAAGGAATATCCCGTTAAGTCGGCCAAGAAGATGGAGTGAGTAGTCTGCTTTAAGCCTGAATTTTGTGATAAAAAAGGGGGACGCCGTTTTGGGCGTCGCCCTTTTTTTGGTGTCGGACAGCCGGACCGGACGGGGCGGGCGTCAGGTTGCGCCGCTCTATCTGAGCGTGAGCGCCGGCGACTCTTCTCTCAGTCGTACGCTGCGGAAGTTCAAACCACCGGTTCCGACGTCACCGCGCGGTTCAGTGCCGGCATCAATTCTGTCGCGAAGAGTTCCAGGCTGCGCAACCAGCTTTCTTTGTGGTCCCAGTCGTAGGACATCATTACGAGCGTGCCGAAGTCTCCGACTTCCGCACGCAAGGCTTCGAGACGATCGAGTACCACGTCGACGTTCCCGGAGATGATCTGCTCGCCCATCAGGTAATCCAGATTGCAGTCCGCATCGTGCATATCCGAATCGCGTTTGAACATGCCCATACCGCGGCCGCCACGTTTGAGCAGCGTGCCGATGTATTCGAAGTTCGCCGCGACCGTGTTGGATCTCGCGCGCCTCACGGCTTCTTCAGTGGTGTCGGCCAGGAAGATTGCCCTGGCGATCTTGTAGTCCGCCCGGTTGGGCCGGCGCCCCGCCTCCGCGGCAGCCCGCTCGTATGTCGTCCATATGTTCGCCAGCGTGTTCGACGGAATCAGGCTGTGTCCGAACGGCTGGAAGCCGCGCCTCCCCGCCTGCCGGGCCGTTTCGGAGTTTATCGAACTGATCGGCATCGAAATAGGCGGATGGGGTCGTTGAAATGGCTTGTGAATAACGCCGAGGCCAACCTCCGGATCGATTGTGCGTTCCATCCGGATCTTCCAGAACCGGCCATCGATGTCATAGGGCGGGTCAGTCAGCCAGAGCGTCAGAATCATATCCACTGATTCGGCGACCATCGCTGCGCTGTTCTGCGGGTCGACACCGAAGATCTCCAGGTCGGTCGGAACGCTCCCGGGCCCGAAACAGAGATTGAGCCGCCCCCGGGACAGGTGATCCAGAAATGACAACCGGCTTGCGACAAGCGCAGGGTGGTGTTGTTGGAGGCAGACCGGCGCGGGCCCCAGCCGAATATCGCCGGTTTCCCGCAGCGCCGCCCCGATAAATATCTCGGGCATCGCGATGTTCTCGTATACCATGGTGTGATGCTCGCCGATCCAGAATTCGTCGATACCCAGTTCGTCGGCGCGGATGACAAGCTCCATGTCTTCTTCGTGGCACTGGCTGAGCGATTTTCCTGGCGGGTGGAACGGCATGATGAAGATGCCTGACTTGACTCGATCCATGGGCGTGACCTTTCGAGATTTGGGATTTATCGCCGCGTGATGGTTTCCGCGCCGGGCACAGGCTGAAAATCGCGTTTGCGCCGCTACACAACTAACGCAAGCATTGTTCCAGCGTAGCCTCCAAGGCAATGAACTGCAACTGGCGGTGCGATGACACCGCAATCCGGCGAATCTGACGAAATATCAACCTATTTCCCCGGTTTCGCAACGTCATTCTTCTCGCTAAGATTCGTCAAAATGGTGCGATATTCCGATTCGTCCGGCTCTTCCAGAGCCGATTCTGCTTGACAATTCCGGCATGAGATCTTAAATTTAGTTACGGCTAAATAATTTTTTATCTTTGGAAAATCAGATGATTGAACCCCTCACAGCGCTTATGGGTGCAGCCGCCATTCTGGGTTGCACATGGTTTCTTTTCCAGCCGGGCTCGGGTTATTTCTGGCGCTGGCGGCAGGCCCGTCGGCTGACCGAGCGCGTTCTGACGGAAGATCTTCTCAAGCACATTTATAATTGCGAATATCAGCAGCAGATCGCGACGGTCGAAAGCCTATCCGGCTCGCTGGGGATACAGCCTGCTCGCGCGTCAGACTTGCTGGTACGCGCGGGGGTCCGCGGACTGACAGTTTCTGACGGCGGCAGCGTCAGACTGACGACGCATGGTCGGGATTATGCGCTTCGCATCCTTCGGGTACATCGCCTCTGGGAGCACTATCTGGCTGAGGAGACCGGGGTCGCGGCCGCGGATTGGCACAGCGAGGCGGAACGCCGCGAGCACGATATGTCTTCCGAGGACGTGGAACGGCTGGACCGGAAGATGGGATATCCCGTTTACGACCCGCACGGCGATCCGATTCCCACTGGAACCGGAGACATCGCGCCCAAACGCGGTACGCACCTGACCGAGCACCCCGCTGGCGTTTCGGCGGTAATCGTACATATCGAAGACGAGCCGGAGCCCGTCTACGCTCAACTGGCAGCGGAAGGACTGCACGTCGGAATGCGGATCGAGCTGATCGAGGTCCTTCCTCAGCGCGTACGTTTCTGGGCCGATGGAGAAGAACATGTGCTGGCGCCGTTGCTGGCCGACCATATTTCTGTCGCAGCCATATCCGACGGGGCGGAAGCCGAAGCGTCGGACGAACTGCTGTCCGGCCTCAAACAGGGCGAAATCGGCCACGTCGTAAGGCTGTCAGGATCCTGCCGCGGTCTGGAACGGCGTCGGTTGATGGACCTGGGCATCCTGCCGGGTACACGTATAAAGGTGGAGTTGCGTAGTCCTTCCGGGGATCCCACCGCATACCGGATCCGTGGCACAACCATTGCGCTTCGAAAGGAGCAGGCAAGTCAGGTTCAAATTCGGGTGCAGCTCGTGGAATAAACCAACGTCACCGGCCACTCTGGTGCATTCGGTATCGGATGGAGTGTTTAATATGGAAATGCAGACAACGGTCGATGGTTGCGAAGCCTGCCCGGCGCATCATTCTGACAACCTGACCAAACTCGGCGTAAATATGGCGAATTGGGATTTTGTCGTGGCGCTGGCAGGAAATCCGAATACAGGGAAAAGTACGGTATTTAACGCCCTGACGGGCTTGCGGCAGCATACCGGAAACTGGCCCGGCAAAACTGTTGTGCGGGCCGAAGGCGGCTTCGCGTACGGCGGCCACCGTTATAAGCTTGTGGACCTTCCGGGAACCTATTCTCTCCTGTCCACCAGTCTCGACGAAGAGGTGGCACGGGATTTTATCCTGTTCGGACGGCCGGACGTCACAGTGGTTGTCGTGGATGCGGCTCGGCTGGAGCGGAATCTGAACCTCGTCCTTCAGGTACTGGAGATTACCGACCGTGCAGTGGTGTGTCTGAACCTGATGGACGAAGCAAAACGGCAAGGACTGTGCGTGGACGAACGACGACTGGCACGGGATCTGGGCGTTCCGGTCGTGCCGGCCGCGGCGCGCCGCGGGGAGGGCATGCCTGAGTTGACGCGGGTATTGAGTGACGTGGCGACCGGGCGGACGGTTTGCAGGCCGCAGCGCATACAAAACGAGCCGCCGGCATTAAGGAAGGCCGTCGGCAGACTCACGGCTCAGTTGGAGGAAGCGTTTCCCAATGTGCCGAATTCCCGCTGGGTGGCGCTTCGACTGCTCGAAGGGGACACGCGAATCATGGAAGCGGTGAGCTCGGGAGAACTCGGAGACCTGAACCGCACCCCGAGGCGGGAAGAGGAGGTTTTGGCGTGAACGACTCGACTGCAAATCAGCGCCCCGAGGAACTGATTCGTCTGGCGGCAGAGCTCCGATGGGAAGTGGGGTCTAATTTTCACGATTCATTAATGGAAACGCTCTATGCAAACGCGGCTCAAATCGCAGATCGTGCCGTCACCCGAACCGGGGAAGCCGCCCGGTTCGATCTGGACCGGACGATCGACAGGCTGGTCACGAGCCGCTGGCTGGGTTTCCCCATCATGTTGGCCCTGCTGACACTGGTATTCTGGCTGACTATCGAGGGCGCGAACGTGCCCTCCGCGATGCTGGCGGGCCTGCTGATCGACTCCATTCATCCAATGTTGAAATCTACGGCCGCGGCAATTGGAATGCCCTGGTGGCTCGACGGTTTGTTGGTGGACGGCGTTTACCTGGCAATGGCGTGGGTGGTGAGCGTCATGTTGCCTCCCATGGCGATTTTCTTTCCGTTGTTTACGCTTCTGGAAGACTTCGGCTATCTTCCCAGGGTAGCGTTTAATCTGGACAAATGGTTCAAGAAGGCGGGCGCACACGGGAAACAGGCACTCACGATGAGTATGGGATTCGGCTGCAATGCCGCTGCAATCGTGTCCACACGGGTTATCGACAGTCCTAGAGAACGGCTCATTGCCATCATTACCAACAACTTTTCTCTCTGCAATGGACGGTGGCCAACGCAGATACTGGTGGCTACGATCTTCATCGGAGGACTGGCGCCTGCCCATTTCGCCGGCTTGGTTTCGGCCGGTGCCGTCGTGGCTGTCGCCGTAATTGGCATTCTGCTCTCATTTGTTGTTTCGTGGGGCCTTTCCAGGTCGGTTCTTCGTGGAGAAGCATCCGCCTTCAGCCTGGAACTCCCGCCGTATCGGCCGCCTCGTGTATTGCAGACCGTCTATACCTCTATCATTGACAGAACGCTGATTGTGCTGTGGCGTGCGGTGATCTTTGCCGTTCCCGCCGGTGCGGTGATATGGCTAAGCTCCAATATCCTTGTTGGCCAAGTCAGCCTCGCTGAACACTTTATCAACTGGAGCCAGCCGTTCGGCCTGCTTATCGGTTTGAACGGCGTCATCCTGCTGGCCTACGTAATCGCAATTCCGGCGAATGAAATCGTGATTCCCACCATTCTGATGTTGACGGTATTGAGCGCACGATTGACCGGGCTGGGTGAAGGCGCAGGAGTCATGTTCGAACTGGACTCTGACGCCGCGGTCGCGCAGATTTTCGCTTCCGGCGGATGGACTCTGCTTACGGCCGTCAATCTGATGTTGTTCAGTCTGGTACACAACCCGTGTTCCACCACGATATATACGATCTGGAAGGAAACAAGAAGCGCCAAATGGACGTCCATCTCGTCGTTGCTTCCCGTGGGAATGGGTTTCCTGCTTTGCTTTCTCGTGGCGCAGATCTGGCGGTTGTTGTCCGGATGAGGTGGTTTCATGTCTCGGCAGGTTTTCGTGGAACGCGTTTGCCTGCTGTCGTTGCAGGTCTGACCACCCAATTCCAGGTATCCGCGCAGGATTGCCAGCGAAAGGAAACACATGCTTAGCCAGGCCGCACAGGACTATCTGAAGTCCATCTACAAGCTGCAGCATGGGCATGAACCCCGGGCTACTGTGAATACTTCGATGGTTGCGGAGCGGATGGAGGTGGCAGCCGCTTCCGCGACAAATATGATCAAGAAGCTGGCCGAGATGAATCTCGTTCGTCACACACCCTATCAGGGTGTCGAACTCACGCCGGCGGGAGAAGCGGTTGCCCTGGAAGTCTTGAGGCATCACCGATTGCTCGAACTGTACCTCGCGGACGCATTGGGCTACGACTGGGATGAAGTCGACGCCGAGGCCGACAGACTTGAGCACGTGATTTCGGAGGAATTCGAGGACAAGATTGACCGGGTACTGGGTCATCCCACGACCGACCCGCACGGTGCGCCCATACCGACAAAAGACGGAAATATAGAAAATACGGATTGTGTCCCTCTGACCCAGGTGAAAGCCGGGGAAGCAGTCGTGATTGCGCAGGTGAACGACCAGAGTCCCGAGATGCTCAGGTATCTGGGCGCGCTGGGATTGCGGCCGGGCGTGACGCTGTTTGTTCAGGAGAAGGCGCCCTTCAATGGCCCGATGACCATTGAACTGGATGGAAACATCCAGCATGTGGTGGGAGTCAACGTGTCGGACAGCATCTACGTGACCGTCACGGAACCAGGTACGTGAATACAGAAACGGTGACGCGCCTGCCGTGCAGTCCCGAGTGGGTGTCAGGTCAGGTACAGGTTGAATAATCTGATGAACTGGTCAACTCGTATCTTTGTAGTCTCACTTCTTACGGGCGGCGTCCAGGCAAGCGCCGGGGCGCCGCCCGATCTGTCTCCGGTTCCGCGGGCAACGGAGGCGGAACTCTTCAACCGGGCGGCTGCGGTCTTCAGGCCGGATCTCTTACCGGCGGACAGTCCGTATTTCCACGAGCACGCGGTCTGCGGAACACCCGTCATTATGGCTCTGGCCACCCGGTGGGCCAGCCTGAGCGCCGAAACACATCAAGCGTTCGCCCACGTTTTTCAGCGCCCCGCAATGACGGACAGCCTGGTGTCGCCGGGTGGACACTTCCGCGTCCACTACGACACGAGAGGGCGGCATGCCGTTTCACAAGCGGACGCCAACCGGAACCGGGTGCCTGACTACGTCGAGGAAGTCGCTGCTACGTTCGACGCCGTGTGGGCGCTTCAGGTCCGAAATCTGGGGTACCGGGCTCCGCTGGATGACGGCGACGGCCTGTTCGATGTTTACATACAGCAACTGGGCACGTCCGGCGTGTACGGTCAGACCTTTCCCAACAGTCTCCGTGTTCCGGTCACGTCCGCCTACTTGACGGTCGACAACGACTACACGGACAGGATTTACGCGACCCGGGGGCTGGACGGTCTGCACGTGACCGTCGCGCACGAGTTCTTCCATGCGATACAATTCGCATACAATGCACGAGACTTGACGTGGTGGCACGAAGCCACCGCGACCTGGATGGAAGACGTGGCTTACGACGATGTGAACGACTATTTCCAGTACACACGGTTCGTTCTGGATTCACCCACCGTCTCCCTGGACTCGCAGCCCAGCCTGCAGGACGGACATCAGTATGGGGCCTGCATCTACGTCCATTACCTGGACCAGGTCTTTGGAAGACAATCCATCAGGGAAACGTGGGAGGGACTGGGCGAGCGCAACACGTCGTCGTACGATGTGGGAAAGCTGAATTCGGCAGTGCCCACCGGTGGTTTTTCAGGGACATTGCCAGGCTATGTAACCTGGAATTATTTCACGGGAACGCGCTCACGAGACGGGTTTTACGAAGAGGGCATGTTTTATCAACCGGCGGCGTCGGTCAGAACGGTATCAACGTCATCCGGCGGCCAGGTATCCGGCTCAGGAACGGTGGACCATCTGGCAGCCGATTATATTCAGGTGGTGACGAAAGGGCTGCGTGGCGGCATGAAAGCAGACTTCAGCCTGGCCGGCGAGGGAAGCTGGCAGTTCTGGGCTATGCTGATTGATAGCGACGGGGTCGGTCTGCTGCGGCCGAGCCGTTCCCGGTTGGAGATCCCGAACGTGGGACAATACGACAATATCGTGTTTTTGCCCATATCAGACGCACTGGAAGGGCAGGATTTCGATTACGAATATACGATCGCCGCTGTCGAGTCGGTTGACGGCGAAACCAATCCTCTAACGTTGTCGGTTGGCGACAGCAGGGTTCCCGTCGTACGTCTTGGCGTGCATTCAGACCGTGCGACCGTTCGCGCGGGGGGATCCGGAGGCAATCCGGTCACGTGGACCGTTGTCCGCGCCAGTGGCAACAGGGCGATCGACGTGCCCGGACACGCGGACCTTTCATTAATTACCACGGAGACGGATTCAATCGAAATCGTGGCGGTTGGACGCGGCACGACTGTCGTGCAGGTATCCGCCACGGCTGCAGGCACGACACCCTCGGTTGCCTGGGCAGTCTTCGGTCAGACCCCAACGGGGAACCTGCCGCCGGTGGTGACGGCGATTTCCGATACCACCATCGGGGAGGGCCAGCCTCTGGCGATTATCATCGATGCGGAAGACGAGGATGGCGACGAGCTTGCCTTTTCCGCCGCAAGCCTTCCGGCCGGGGCGATCCTTGTTGAGAATCGCCTGACCTGGACACCCCGCTTCGATCAGGGCGACCGGACTTACGAGATTCAACTCCTGGTCAGCGACGGTGTAAATCAGGTGCGCATCGGGGTGAATATCCGGGTGATGAATGTCGACCGCCCGCCTGAGATTCGGGAGACCAACCCGGCTCGAAGTGTCGTGTTTGGCGTCTCGGGAGAAACCATTCGTTTTTCGGTCAAGGCTCAGGATCCGGACGGGGATGACTTGAGTTTTGCATGGTCCGTTAACGGTGTTTCAGTAGATGAGGCGGGGCCGTCTTTGCTCGTCGCGATTACCGCCACGGAAGCGGATGACCTGGTCACGGTCGTGGTATCTGCAGGGCAGAAATCCATTGAGCTGAATTGGAGGGTCGGCAAGACCCTGAAGGGGGATTTCAACAACGACGGTGCCGTCAATTTCGCCGATTTCATCGCCTTCGCCGGCGCATTCGGCACGGAGAGTCCAATATATGACCTCGACGGTTCGGGTCTTGTCGACTTCCAGGATTTCCTGATTTTTGCGATCTATTTCGGCCTCCCGTGATCGTTTCGCATGGTATGTTCCAACCATAATATAGACCTTTAATGCTTGTTTTTATACGCCTTTTTGTTAACTTACATCCCGCGATCCACTGCCAACCTCCACTTCGGATACAGGTGACTGATTGATTGCGCTTCGTACTGAACGGGAACTGGAGAGAATCCGGGACGCCTGTCGTGTCGTCGGGCTTGCACATCGTGCCCTTCGTGAGTGGGTCCGGCCCGGCATTCCCACCACCAGACTGGACGGGGTCGCGGAGGAACTGATCCGCGACCACGGCGCCACGCCGGCCTTCAAGGGATACCAGGGATACCCCGCGGCTACCTGTATTTCAATAAACGATCAGGTCGTGCATGGAATCCCCGGAGACCGGGAACTTCGGGCAGGCGACCTCGTCAGTATCGATATTGGCGCAAGGTTAAGGGGATACTTCGGAGACCAGGCGATCTCATATGCCATAGGCGAGGTGACTCCCGAGATTCGGAAGCTGATTACAGTCACACGTGAGTCCCTGTTTAAAGGCATCGAGGGGGCGCAGGAGGGCCGCCGGCTGGAGGACGTATGCGGTTCAATCCAGCAGTGGGTGGAGTCGCATGGTTTTTCGGTTGTACGCCAGTTTGTGGGGCACGGTATTGGACGAAGTTTGCACGAAGATCCTGCCGTGCCGAACTATGTGCCGCTGGAAAAGAACCCGAGGCTGCGGCGGGGAATCGTGATTGCGATTGAACCCATGGTGAATCTGGGAAGACCGGAGGTCATACTCGCCGACGACGGATGGACGGCGTCCGCAAGAGACGGGCTGCCGTCGGCGCATTTCGAGCATGTCGTGGCGGTTACAGATGACGAGCCGGCGCTTCTGACCATGACCGAAGAGGAGATTTTCGAGGGCGTGTGCGCATGCTGACCTCGGGATGACATTTTGCGCCTCCGGTCCGGCTTGTGCAAGTCCGGCCCGTTTTTTTGTGCGGCATCAACTCACGATGTATACGACACGAATCTTTCCAGTTCTGGCAGGGCTGCTGGTCCTGTGCGCGTGCGATCAACATTACAGGGAAGGCGCGCATCCGCCGCCGAAGCCACGACAGCCCACGCTGCCGGAGGGGCATCCACCCGTCGCAGCGTCCCGGGAACCGTCCGATGCGCCGGAGGGAAAAACAGTACGCGGCACCATACGGATCAAGCCGGAACTGCAGTCCCAAATCCCTGGCCGCGCCTATCTGTATATCATTGCGCGAGAGCGGCCGGACGGAGGCCCGCCGTATGCCCTGAAACGCATGCGTATGCCCCCGTTCCCGTACGAATATACCCTCACCCAATCCGACGTCGCGAGGATGTTCGGAGACGGAATCGTGCTGGCCGAGATTCCCGAGATGTATATAGTAGCCAAAATCGACCGGGATGGCTTCGTAGGAATGCAACCCGGCGATATGGAGGGTGCGTGTGTGAAGAATCCGATTGCCGCCGGTGAACAGCAGGCCGACATTCTGATTGAGCGGGTCCATTGACGTTCTGTTTCGGCGCAATGAATGGCGACACAATTCCGGGACGGGACACTAGGCCTCGCCTGCAGAGCGACTTTGTCAACGGACAGTCAGCAGGCATTCGGACCGGAACGATTCAGTGCATCAAGCGTTACAGGATGAAGAAAACAAGCTTCATTGAAATGGCGAGGTCACGAGGTACAGGAATATGTGCAGGCGGCAACTCTGCGCGGCAGTGCTGATTACATCGCTGCTGTCAGGATGTGGCGATAGACAGGAGAATCCGGTCGGTTCGGATCTGGTTTCCCGAGGGCAGGGCCGCGTGATCGAACTTCCGCTGCTGCCTTCCGTTGGCGGCTCGACCCGGTTCGAGGGTACTTTCAGCCGCGGATTCGGAAATGACTCCCGGCTGATGGTCGGTCGGACGAGCGGTCTCGTGTTCCGTTCGCTGTTCAGATTCAGGCTGGATGCCGATTCGCTTCTGTTGGCCGCGGGTGGCTCCAGAGAGTCTGAGCTGGACGTTCTTGCCGTCCGAATCCGGATCTGGAAGAGAGCGACCTCCAGAGGTTCCGAGGTGCTGGAGATACGGCGTCCAGACCAGGCGTGGAGTGAGTTGGACGAGTTCGTCGACACGCTAAGGCACACCGCGTCGGACCTTGCGTCAACCGCGATCGAAGGGGCAACTGCGGCGTCTCTGGGCGACAGCCTGATTCAAATCGATCTGCCGCCCGCGTACCTGTGGTCGGTTGTACAGGAGAATCCCGATGCCGAAGCGGTCGATGTCCTGTTGGAGCCTGCCGCTGGCGCCAGGTTTTTCACGAGCCTGGTGTCGCGAGACGATGCACTTACTGAAAACATCACCAGGCTTCCGGAGATGCGATTGACGTTTTCGATCGACGGTAACACATACACACACGTCGCTGTTGTGTCGGAAGATACGTACTGGGCGGCCCGTGATGGGCCCGAACCCGGGATGCTGGTGCTGTCTACCATTGTACGGCTGAGCCCAGTATTTCGCTTCGAACTGCCGGACAGCATTCCGAGGGGAGCGACGGTTACGTCTTCGGAATTGAGGTTGAATTTCGATCGGTCGCAATCCATGTTCGGTGATTTTGTGTTTTCGGTCGAACGGATCAACGTCAATCAGGCTTCAGGAGATACCACGTTCTCCCTCGTCAATACGTGGCGGTTCGACGAACAGACGGTGTCATACGCCGTGGATCAGAGCATGGTCCAGGGCTGGCTGTCGGGAACGACGCGCAATATGGGTATGGCGCTCAGCACCCCGATCACCGACAGCCGGAACTGGGATATCAACTGGGTCGTATTCCACAGTCCGATGTTGAAGTTGATCTATTCGACACCTCCCGATCCATAGGCACGTTTCTGCGAGGTGGCACGTGAACCGTTTCTGCAGAATTTCATTTGCGTTGCTCAGCTTTCTTTCCCTGGGTGCATGGGTGGACTCGCCCGCTGCGAAGTCCATCTTCTCCTTCAATGGCGTCGGAGATACCGAACGTCGTGTCGACGTGCGAGCCAGGGGTATGGGAGGCGCAGGTCGCGCGCTTGCCGACAGTCTGAATTTCAGTTCGGCGAATCCTGCGCTTCTGGCCGCTTTCTCGCGCGCCGGTCTGCAGAGTCGATTTTTTGTACAACGCCGTTCACTTGATGACGGGCAGCGGCGGCACGTGGTCTCCGACGGTGATATTGGCGCATTCCAGCTTGTGCTGCCCGTTCGGAATGGAATTGTCCTTGGGGCGGGCCTCGAGCCATTGACAGACCTGGATTTCGATCTCGTCAGAACCGTCAGCACCACGGCGGTTCCCTACGAGTTGCGTGTGAACGCAACCGGCGGCATACAGGCGTTTACGATAGGACTGGCTCACGGATGGGGGCGTTTTCTGCTGGGCGGCAACCTGAGTATCATCTCCATCGGAACGATCAAGGAGACGTGGACGAAAGACTTCGGATCCGTCGGGCCGGACGGAGATTTGAGATCTGTTCTGCTGGACTTCAATAACCGGCAGATTTCTGAACACCTCAATAGCGAGGATCGATATGTTCGGACGCACAGCGGGGCGCAGCCCACGCTTGGCGCCGTATATAGGCGGGGCGGGAAATGGTACTTCGGCGCCTCGTTCCGGGCTCCCGCGACCATCACGCAGACACGCATTCTACGAAATTTCTTCGCGGAAGTCGGTTTTGAAGAGGAAACTCGTTCGACGCTTGATTTGAAGATGCCGGCCAGTATCGGTGTCGGGCTGGCATACCGGCCTGGGAATCGCTGGCTGGCGGCACTCGATTTCGAGCGGGCTTTCTGGGAAAAAACAGAGCCGGGACGGTACAACACTACCGACCTGGCGGGCGGTGTCCTTTACCGTTTGGGCAATCCTGATAGCCGCAGAACGCGTCGACGAATCGAATTGACGGCGGGTGCTCACTATCGGTCGCTCTATTTCAAGACCGGCGGAAACTCGCAGATCGGTGAGCTAGGTGTAAGCCTGGGTATTTCACTGCCGTTCGAGACCCGTAGCGCCGGCAGTTTTCGATATGTAATCGAGTTTGGAAGACGAGGTGACGTGACCACACACGGGGCTTCTGAGCGTTTTGTCATGCAGACTTTTTCCTTGTCTGGCTGGTTGAATTAGTGGACGATAGACAGCAGGAATCGTCTAGAGAAGCTTGGCCATCCCACCTCAGGATGGCTTTTGTGATTCCCCCGGACCGCCCGGTCTCGAGGACGCCTGAATGCGCCTGCGATCCATGCGCTCGTACAGGAAGAGAATGGGAGCCGCCATCACGGGGATGACAATGCCGCAACAGAGGACCACGCCGGCGGTCAGCCCGTTGCGCAAGGCCGGCTCCATCGCTGGTGGGAAAACTTCGTGCAGAAGAACGAACACGACGAACCCCTGAGGGAGCAATTGCAACCAGTCTCGAACGTATAGACGGGCATAACGCATGGCGGACAGTCCGCCGGCGGTCTTGCCCATGAGCATCGCGGCCACGTAGATGGCCAAAATCTCCCAGTGGAGCGAGTACAGTTCCAGGAGGCCGGAAAGGTCAAGGCCGGCCGCAAAGTACGCGAGTACAACGTGTGAGAGAGGGACCGAAAGTGAAGCCATCCCCTTCAGCCCGTGACCGGACTTCCCTGACCGGGCGGACACGCCCACACCGGTCACGAGCGCCAGAAAGAATGGGGAAATCTGCATTGCTTGAGCACATACGAAAAGCGTCGCCACGATTGCGCCGAACAGGACCTGTCCGCCCTTGCCGGTTCTGATCGTGCGAGTCATCCTTGCTATGAGTTCGACGCCCACCGCCCACACTATCGCGGACGGGACGGCCCGATAAAGGTCCGGAGTGCGCACGATGAGATCGGCGATGAACCAGAACGAAAGCCCTAACATCGTGACCAGGACGGAAAGGGAAAGGGCCTCCCTTCGATCAGGTTGCGAGATAAGCGTGATGATCGGTCCGGACATTCCGGCAAGTATACCCATGCGGATTGCCTGGACGACCGGAAGGTCCAGTAACAGGAATAACGCCAGAAAGGCTGGGACGAGCGTCGCGCCCGTGGAGATCAACGCGGTCACACCGAGATTTTTGCTGAAGAACCTGCGATACGAAAATTTGGTTCCGAGATACAGGCCTACCCAGACCTGCGCAAGTTCAGCAAGTGGCGCGGCTGTAGCGAATTCCTCTGTGTGCCGGATTCCGATGCCGCTGGCCAGGAATCCCAGCGCCAGGGGTATGATGTGGAAGGGAATGCCTGAACCTGAAAGCGTGCCTGCAAGCGTCAACGGTACGACCAGCATGAGACCGACATATACCACGGGCTGAATCGAATGCGGAAAGTCGTGTTGGGCTCCCCACACCACCACGCAAAGAATGACGCAGATCAGAAACCGCCTCATGCGATGCCTTCCGTACGTTTCACCTCAGGCGGAAACGTCTCGAGGTTTGGGCAATGGACTCACCTGGCCAATAGCGGCAACAACCAGGATGGCGGCGATCAGGGCGTAGAGGTTGGGCCCCGAGTCCAACAGCAGCAGCTGAGCTGCAAGGGCGACAGACAACGTCCCGAGCGGCCTCAGCGCAGAGCCGATGATTTCGGCCAGTGAGAGATGGCAGCGCGTCACCCGGGCGGCAACCGTCAGGCTGATACCCCTCGCCAGACTTCTGGCGACCAGAAACAAAAAGGCGAAAGCCGTCAGTCGCAAAACGGTAAGGTTCTGTGTCGCAAGCAGGCCGCCGATAACCAGGAAGAAGACGGGTTGCAGAATACCGGTCGTTTTCTCCAGGATTTCAAGCGCATCCCGTCGCCGCGTGGTGGTATTGATGAACCATACCCCCGCTACGAATCCCACGACAATTCCGGGAATTGCCTTTCCCGTGCAGAGTCCGCCGAACGTGCCGACGATACCGGTTGCAACAATCGCGCACAAGGCATCCTCCTGAAACGTGCTGAAGACAAACGTAAGCAGCAGCCCCAAAAGGATTCCCGCACACGCGTACAACGCCCAGAAGCTGCTGGTGTTCACCAAGGTGAACGGTCCCAGTTCGACAACGGTGACACCCGCACAATAGGGATAGAGGACCGTAAGAAGCGTCATCCCGGCCGCATTGGTGATGAGAGGTCCCGCAGGTGAATTGTCGACGTCGGGTGTTTCGAGTTCGGACCGGACGTAAAAGATCCGATCCGGCATTCGGAGTGTGGTTGCCAGCGCGCCCAGGAGCAGAGCAACAAGGGCGGGTTCGACCGCAATACCCATTTGATATCGCAATACCGGCCTCCACAAGAGGGCGAGAAAAAAGACAAGTGCGGCGGTTCCCGCAACCTGTAGCCCTTCAAGCACGTGGTGCCGCGAAGCACGCCTGCCAAGGCGCCGAAAATCGAACCGAAGGCCCGTGTCAATACCGAGCCAGACCAGAATGACGCCCAGTAGTTCCCTTTGTATGTCGACCGCGACAGCAGCAAGATCGTGGTCCATCGTCAGGACGATCCCAACGGCGATGCCGATCGGAACAAAATGAAGGTGGGTCGCTCTCAGACTGTCCAGGGGCGCCGCAAGCCTGCGACGCACGAACAGGCTGCGGCAGATCAGGCAAACGATGTAGATGAGGTAGAAGCTGGCGATGACTCTCATGGGCTGCACCCGTCTCCCTGCGGACAATTGCAATGGTGGTGAAACCGTGCACGGAGTATAGCCGCAAGTCGGTACCAAGTCAAGCTCGAACTCCCTTATCTATATGACCCATCTTCTTGACAGGCGTAGTGTTTTGGTATATATTCGGATCCTGCAAGAACCTATTATTTTAAAGGTTATGTGCGTTGGCCCGTGGCTTGACCAACGCAGCCCCGGGCATAGCAGTCCGTTGATAGAGTCGCTCTGCAGTCGCGACCGAGTCGAATCCGAGCGAATCGGCGTGGGAGCGCAACAAAGTAGTTCGACCGCAAGGGCCGGCCGTTGCCTGTACGGACTTTTCGATCGGGCTGATAGGCGTGCCGCCATTGCCGTCCTCGTCGCCGGGCTCGCCACCACGCCCAACAGCGGAGCGCCGTGTGCAGGAAATCACGATCGCCGAAGTCCTGGAACAGTTCGGCGAAAAACTCGCCCTGAAGTTGATCGCCGGCAAAGACAGCACGGACAAGACGCTGACGTCGAGCGATGTGCACCGACCCGGTCTCGTGCTCACCGGCTTTGTGGGGCTGTTTACGTTCGATCGCGCGCAGGTACTGGGCAACTCGGAAATGTTGTACCTCGATGGCCTCTCACCCCGCAGACTCCGCACGGTACTGGAGACCGTGTTTCAGTTCGACATCCCGTGTGTGGTGGTTACCGACGGAAACGAGGTACCGCAGTCCATGGTGCATCTGGCCGGACAGCGTGGGATTCCGCTGATGGTTACCCCATTTTCTACCACGAAGTTCTCCCATCTATTCTCGTACTATCTGGACGACATATTCGCACCCCGGACAGCCATCCATGGGTCTCTCGTCGATGTCTACGGAATCGGTCTGCTGTTTACCGGTCGAAGCGGTATCGGCAAGAGTGAAATTGCATTGGACCTCGTCGAGCGCGGGCATCGCCTGGTTGCCGACGACATCGTGCTTGTATCCAGAAAGCTCCAGGGCATTCTCGTTGGCACCTCCGGCGATACGCTTCGCGATCACATGGAGGTCCGCGGTCTGGGTATTCTGAACGTCAGGCACATGTTCGGTATCGCCGCTTTTCGAATTCAGAAACGGGTCGAGGTCGTGGTCCAGCTTGTGGAATGGGACGAGACCGAATCCTACGAACGCGTGGGGTTGGAGGAGGACTGGGTGTCAATTCTCGACGTTGAGGTTCCACAGGTAACCGTACCGATCTATCCGGGAAAGAATATCACGGTAATTGCCGAGGCCATCGCGTTGAACTACCAGCTGAAGATTCAGGGTTACCATACGGCTCGAGAATTCAATCGGAGATTGATCGACAAAATCGGCAGGAAGGGTGCATTGGAGATGCCGATTCGAGCGGACATCGAGTAGACTCGTCGTATACAGATGTCTTGAATACAACAGTTCACAAAACGTTGCGAACGTAGTGACCTGCCGCCCGTCAGACTGCACCGATTCAGGGCGCCAGAGAAATAAACCGGGGAGCAATGCGCAATGACGAGAGTGATTCCTGTAATCCTGTGTCTGGCACTATGTGCCGGATGTGACAACGAAGCCGCGCGCAGAGAGAAGAGGGCACAGCGGCTGTATTATGTCGTATTCAGAGACCTGGAAGAACAGGTGGATTCCCTGCCCCAGACGATCGAACAATATGCCGGGATTGCCGAGGAATACGGGGATACGTCGTCCGGAAGGAAAGCTGCAGTGAGGCATGGCCAGCTTGTGAAGGCCCGGGCACTGCTGGCGGGATCTGATTCCCTCGGCGCAGGCCAGAGGGTGCCACTCTATTCGCGGGTGGATTCGGTCGCACCCGGATACCCGCCGGTTGTCCGGACGCTGGGTCGTCACTTCTACAACAGTACGTATCTGGCCTCCCGAAGGGGTGCCATGACTCGAGAACCCGATGTTATCCGGAGTGTGATAGAAATCTGGGGGCAGCAGGACAGTCTCTGGTCGAAGTACGAGTTTCGTCCGACGGAGCAGGACAAAGCCTGGAGAGACAAATTGTGTCGCCAGGCTACGGATGTTGCGCGCATGCTTGAAGTCGCCAGAAGGTATGCCGAAGCGCTTCAGATTGTGAGTCGAGGTCTGGAATATGGCGTAGGAGACGACGCGATTGCCCATGCAAGGGTTTTTGCCTCGTATTACACGTTCAGGTCGGCCCGTTACGAGGAAGGTGTCGATCTTGCCAGGAAAGCACTGGATTACGAGTTCCTCGAAAAAGAGAACAGAGCCAGGGCGCATCATGTCATCGGTCTGTGCTTCTGGCGGTTGTCCGAACGGCGTCAACAGTCTTCCGACCTGCAAGAGGCGATCGACGCTCTGAACGAAGCATTGCGAATCGACCCGGGACTCACCCCCGCGAAGGATTTGCTGAAGGAGCTTCGCCTGTATCAGAAGCGGAATCCCGCGTAGTGTCGGGGACATTCACGGTTATTGCATAAAAAATCGAGGACGCCCGCCACCGAAACCGACAACACAAGGTACCGGATGGCGATCGGGCGCAGCAAGGAGGTCGAACCGGTATATGGGAACGGTCGTGTGCAAATTCGGCGGGAGTTCGCTGGCGGACGACCGGCAGATGGCACAGGTGAAGAGGATTGTCGAATCCGATGCGCGACGGCGTCTTATTGTGCCCTCGGCCCCTGGCAAGCGCAATGATGAGGACACGAAGATTACAGACCTGCTCTACCTGTGCCACGAACTGGCCAGGCAGAATCTGGATTTTTCCGAGCCCTACGCTATTGTGCGCGCGAGATACGAAGAACTGGCGGCCAGGCTGGGTATCTCGCTCGATATCGGGCGGTTGCTCGACGAGTTGAAGACGAATATCGATAACGGAGCATCCAGGGACTTTGTCGCATCGAGGGGAGAGTATCTGTGTGGTCGGTTGATTTCCGATTATATGGGCGCAACCTTCATCGACGCGGCGGATGCCATCCGTTTTCGCACGGACGGCGAGCTGGACCCAGCAAGTTACCGCCTCATCCGTGAACGGGTCGACAGCAGCGGGATGTACGTCGTACCCGGCTTCTACGGCAGCGATCCCGGCGGCGCGGCAAGGACGTTTTCACGAGGCGGTTCCGATATCACCGGCGCCATTGTGGCGCGGGCGGTCGATGCCGAGGTCTACGAGAACTGGACCGACGTATCGGGCCTGCTGATGGCGGATCCCGGCCTGGTTCCGGATGCGCGTCCGGTTCGTGAAATTACGTATCGCGAGGTCCGGGAACTGGCGTATATGGGGGCGTCCGTTTTCCACGACGAAGCCATGTTTCCCGTGCGTGTGGCCGGGATTCCCATCCACATTCGCAACACAAACCGGCCCGGGGATCCCGGAACCCGCATCCTGGCGAGCAGGGAACTGACAGACGCTCTCATTGCCGGCGTGGCCGGGCAGCCGGCATTTACGATGCTTTTTATTGAAAAGGCAATGATGAACCAGCAGAAGGGGTTTGGCCGTCAGGTACTCGAAGTGGTTGCTTCGCACGATATCAGTTACGAACATACCCCGTCCGGCATCGATACCATGTCGGTTATCATGCGTGACGACCAACTGGGCAGGAAAGGCGAGCGGCTCGTCGACGATATCCAACGGATCCTGCAGCCGGACCGCGTGGAACTGCTACGGGGGTTGGCGCTCATCGCAACGGTTGGCGAAGGCATGTCGCAACGGATCGGAATCGCCGCCCGTTTGTTCACCGCGCTCGCTGACGCACGCGTCAACGTCCGGGTAATCGACCAGGGCGCGTCCGAAATCAACATCATCGTCGGTGTGGAAGAGGCGGACTACAAGCGCGCTGTAAGCGCCATATACAATGCTTTTGTAAACTGACCGCGTACGCGTCATTTCCAAAGCAGGGGCTTCCTTGAAGGAAGCCCCTTTTTTTTCGTTTGCAAATGAAAGTGGAGAGGGTATTCCAGTCGTCAGTGGAGGGCGTTTTCCCTGACCGGCGATCGGGACGCCGCATTGTACCTGCTGTCGAATCCATCGCTTCCGTCGTCGGGTACGATCACCAGTTTCGAGCCAGGCTCTGAAATCGGCTGTGCGTCTGCCACGTAGATCCGGTGCAGGTCCTGACGGTTGCAGGCGTAGTCGGTGATTTCTCCATTGGCGCGGGCGTACCTGTAAAGGTGACGGGGCGGGTCCACCCAGGCGTGAGAGACTGCATATCGCGCAAATGCGGTGGCATCGACGTTGATTCCCAGGCCCGGGGCCTCAGGTACTTTGTAAAATCCGCCACGCACGTCGTGAGGCGCGTCGATCAATCCATGTTCCCATATGTTCATGCACGTGATGGCCGGCCATCTGGCCTGCGCCAGTACGGCGCCGAGGTGCGCCGCCCACGCCGTCGTGATCCCCGTACCCACAAGCTGCAGCCAGAAGGGCTTGTTGGCTTCGTCACACACGGCGGCCTGCCTCAACAGCCCCGACGCGCCCGCACACAGCACGAAGCCGTCCGTCACGTCCTCCTTCAGCGCGGTGATTGCGGGCGGACTGCCGTAATGCATGGCCAGAGGCCGACTGAATCGGGTTCGGATCTGGCGGTTGCCGGCCACGTCGTTCTGGGGAATCGGCGTTTCTACCATTGCGATTTCGGGATAGGCTTCCAATTCCTTCAGGTGAGGTACGGCGTTTGCGGAATTGCCCAGCGTTCCGTTGTAGTCAAAATCGAGATGGAACCCGTCCGGGACGACGTCCTGTACGGCTCGAACCGATGCGTGCAGATCGAACCATGGACGGGCTTTGAGTTTGGCGCTCATATATCCGGCGTTTACGGCCTGACGGCATTCCTCCGCCCAGTCTTCAGCCGGCATGTCCATGTGCCACCAGGAGATCGGGCACCAGTCCCGGATCTTCGTGCCGAGCAAACGGTAGACCGGCACGCCAAGGCTCTTCCCCACCGCGTCGAACAACGCCATTTGAACGCCCGCGCCCAGACTGTCGTCCCACATCAACTCCGCAGCGGGCCGGTTAACGATGCGGCATTCGATCCCTTCGGGCACCTGGGCCCAGGTATAGTTGTGAACGGTTTCGCCGTACCCAACGATTCCGTTGTCCATCGTGAGCCGGCAAATCTGGATGATGCGCCACTGGGGCAGCCAGTATTGGAGGTGTTCGTTGCTGTGCGGCGTGAACGGTACGTCCAGGAACGAGATATCAATCTCTTTGACCTGCATGGGGATTCTCCTCGGATATTGGATCAATGCCGGATGCCGAGGCGCGACTCCAGTTTTCGAGTAACGGTTCTAAGCACCCTGATTCTGGCATAATACTTCGAGTTTGATTCGACAATCACCCACGGTGCGTTCGGTGTGCTTGTCCGATGGATCATTTCTTCCACCGCTTCCTCGTAAGCGTCCCACTTCTCACGGTTTCTCCAGTCTTCGTCCGCGAGCTTCCACCGCTTGTGGGGGTTCTTCTTCCGGTCCTTGAACCGGCTGAGCTGTTCGTCTTTGTCCACGTGCATCCAGAACTTGAGAATGACGGCGCCAAAGTTCGTCAGGTGTTCTTCCATTTCGTTGATTTCCCTGTAGGCGCGCTTCCACTCATATTCCGAACAGAATCCCTCGATTCGTTCAACCAGGACCCGTCCGTACCACGACCGGTCGAAGATGGTGATGTGGCCGGTCTTGGGCATCCGGTTCCAGAATCGCCAGAGATAGTGGTGGGCCAGTTCAATATCGTTGGGCGCCGCAATGGGAATGACTTCATACCCCCGTGGGTCCATATTCTGCACAAGGCGTTTGATATTGCCGCCCTTGCCCGCCGCGTCCCATCCCTCGTAGACGAGCACAACCGGGATGCGGCGGCGGTGGACCTCGTGTTCCAGGTTCTTGACGCGGGCCTGGTACCTTTTAAGGGCTCTGCGATAGTCGGACTTCCTCATGGATTTCGACAGATCGACCTTCTTCAGCATGCCAGAGGCGGTTTTTTCGAGTTTGGGCGGCGACGGCCGGGTGGAGGCGCCGGCATTCTCCAGTTGACGGATTCTGCCTTCAACGGCATCAATTACGGTCTTGAAAATTTTGATGTTGGCAGATCGCCAGTTCTCGGCCCCGACCGGCGTCCACGGCGCAAACTCCGAATGGGTTTTTTTCAGCATTTCCGAAGCCACTGACAGGCACTCCTGGTAGTTCTCGTGCTTCTGCCAGTCGTAATCAGTAATGCGCCAGGCCGTTGTCGGGCTGCTCTGTAGCTTCATGAACCGTTTTCTTTGTTCGGCCTGGGAAATGTGCAGAAAGAACTTGACGATAACCGTGCCTGCGTCGACGAGTTGTTTCTCAAATGATCTGATTTCGCCGTAAGCCCGATTCCAGTCCTGTTCAGTGATCGTCTGATCCATTCGTTCCACGAGAAAGCGTCCGTACCACGACCGGTTGAAAATCGCGATCCTCCCGCCCTCGGGTATTTTCGTCCAGAAACGCCACAGGAATGGCTTTCTGCGCTCTTCCTCGTTGGCCGGATGCGTCGGGTATACCGTGAAGCCGCGGGGATCCAGCGCCAGGAGGAGCTTGTTGGTTTGCGTACCCTTGCCTGACGTCTCCAGACCCTCGAAGACAACGACAATCGGGATCTTCCAGTTTCTGGCGTTTCGCTGAAGTTGCCCGAGTCTCAGTTCGAGGCCCGGTATGAGCTCCTTATATTTCGATTTTTTCACTTTTTGCGAAAGATCGACGGTGTCGAGCATTCGGTCTCCCTTCTCCGACCTCATGGAATACCTCTGTTTTGGGGAACATAATTAGCGCATTGGGACACCAATGTCAAACGGATAAACGACAGTTGGGCCTGAGTGCCGGCGGGGCGAAGGAAAGTCGTGCAGCATCCTGGCGAGTTCCTTATATTGTGCCGGGCACGGATTTTTATAGACAAATGGCCGCTAAGTGGACTTTAGAGGAGACGGTATGCCAATTCGTCTTATTCACCTTGGTGCAGGGGGCAGGGGGAGATGGCCGGTTCGTCGCGTGCTGGAACGGACGGACTTTGAGAGCGCGGCACTCGTCGACGTAAACGAAGACAATCTGAGGTCGGCGCGGGAGGAATCGGGCTTGACCGAAGCCGCGTGTTACCGTTCTCTGGGCGAAGCGATCGAAGGCGTGGAGGCCGACGCCGTCGTCGTCATTACACCCCCGCAACTGCACGCCGATCAGTGCCTGGAGGCGGTTCGCGCGGGCAAACACGTTCTGGTGGAAAAGCCGTTCACCAAGAGTCTGGAGGAAGCGTGCCGTGTGATGCGTGAAGCCGACGCAATGGGCGTCAGGGTGGCCGTGTGCCAGAACGCGAGGTACGCTGCGGCGCACGTCACGATCAATCGTCTCGTTAGAGAGGGCGCCTACGGCCGGCCCATGTTCGGACTGATGACCAAGTACGGCTGGAGACCCCGCGTTCACCACTCCGGGGAAGACGAACACGCGTATCTCTGGGAGCGGGGGATACACGATCTGGACACGCTGCGATATCTGTTCAATGCCGATCCCGTACGCATTTGGGGGCACAGCTTCAATCCGCCCTGGAGCCCCTACAAAGGCGGCGCGGGGGTCCACGCCTGGATCGAATTCGAAGGCGGCGCGACCTGCGGGTATCTCTGCACGTTCGCGGCGCACAAGGGCGGATCGGCATTGCGGCTGGAACTGGAAGGCGGCGCCCTGGAAGTAACCGACTCCGGACTGGTCCTGCGTGAACAGGGCAAAGACGACGACACCGTCATCGCTCCTGATCAGGTCCCGCCGCCGGAAGAGGTTTTGCTGGACGGCTTTCGGCAGTACGTGACGGATGGCATCGAACCGGAATTCGGCGGACACCGCAATCTTCCGACAGTGGGAATGGTGGAGGGAATCGGGGTGGCGTCGGACGAGGGGCGCGTAATCGATTTTCACGCCTATTTGGCGAACGCGGGCGCGTAGAACGGAGGAAGGCGACGTGGCTGAGTTGACGTATCCGGACCTGGATACATATCGGCGGGAGATGTTCGCCCGGGAAGACGAACTGTTGAAGAGCGTCATGCCCGGCGCGGCCTCGCAGGGGCTTCCGCGAATTTCCATCAGTCCCGAATCGGGCAAGACACTTTATCTGCTGGCGAAAGCGATCGGAGCGAGAAGAATCCTGGAGTTCGGTTCGCTTGCCGGCTACTCGGGGATCTGGCTGGCGCGGGCATTGCCGGTCGACGGACGCTTCATTTCTCTCGAGGTGGACCCGAAACACGCCGAAGTTTCGCGAAAGAATCTGGATGCGGCAGGTCTGGCGGATCGGACTGAAGTGCGGGTCGGGGAAGGTGCCGTGTTAATGCGAGACGTGGCGGACGAAGATCCGTTCGATCTCGTCTTTATCGATGCCGACAAGGAAAACTATCCGGTGTATCTGGATTTCGCCCTGGAAAACACGAGGGTCGGCGGTCTGATCGTGGCAGACAACGCGAATGGACACGGTCATGTACACGAATCGCTGGATGCGGGAGACGGCCGGCGCGGGATCCAGGAATACAACAGACGCGTGGCCGGGCACCCGGGTCTGGTATCGAATATCATTCCGGTTGGAGGTTGGCTCGCGGTTTCCCTGGTCCTCGAAACGGTTTGAACCGACGCAGGGCAAACCAAAAAAAGGAACCGCTTTCCTTCGTCCGCGAACGGTTTTTCGGCCGAAGTACACGGGGACGAATACGCACGCGGTTCTTTTTCACGTCAGTCCATGAAGGCGTTGTTCAGAAACGGGAGTGCGCCGGACGGGGACAGTACATGCAGGTGAAGAAAAATCTCCTCGTGATTCTCTGCGATCAACTCCAGCGACAGACGTTGGGTGCTTACGGTGGGCGGATACCGACGCCACGTCTCGACCGGCTTGCGGGGCGAAGCGCGGTGTTCCAGGAGTTTTACTGCGCATCCCCGCTGTGCGTGCCCACGCGACCTTCAATGATGACGGGGCGCTGGCCGCACGCCCACGGCGCGACGACATTCGGGCCGGGGTACGAAACACTGAACGCCGGGGAGCAATTGCTGATCGACGCTCTGCTGGATGACGGTTACCATGTCGGATACGAGGGTATCTGGCACGTCAACCGTCAGCCTGAGGACGACCGGTCCGGAGAATACGCCCACTTTGTACCGCGCGGTTTCCCGTACAAGGACCATCTCCGGATGCTCATTGCACAGGGCGGCAAAGACGGAGATCAGAGGGCGCCCATCTCCACGCCCACCGACGGCGGGGCAATGTACGATTGGGGAATGAGCATTCCGGTTCCTGCGCGCTGGCTGGAGCCGGCTGAAGCGCATCCCGATATGAAGATTGCGACAAACGTAAGCGAGTTCATCCGCTCCGCGCCGGACGATCGGCCGTTTGCCGCGTGGTGTTCGCTGGGCGGTCCGCATCCCCCGATTCTGGTACCTGAACCGTATTTCAGCATGTTTTCTTCTGGCGAGATGGTACCTCCGCCAAGCTTCGGCGAGAACATGGACGGCCTGCCGGGTCCCGTTCGGAACGCGGCTGGAGCGCAGTGCGTGCGCGGCTGGTCCTGGGAACGCTGGGCGCTGGCGACGGCAACCTACTGGGGTTTTGTCGCGTTCCTGGATTTCTGCGTTGGTACCGTGCTGGACGCGCTCGAGGATTCGGGGCGTGTAGACGATACGGCTGTGGTCTTTACATGCGACCATGGTGAAATGCTCGGCGCCCACAACCTCTACCAGAAGGGGGTGCTTTACGCGGAGTCCATCCATCTGCCGGCCATGATCGCCTCACCTGGCATAGAACCCGGAGTTAGAGATGGTTTCGCTTCTCACGTCGATCTGCCGCCGACCATTCTGGATCTGCTGGATCTGCCGCCGATGGGTCGGGTGCAGGGCAGGAGCCTGATGCCGGACCTGACTGGTGCGCGAGACGCTAGCGGCTCCGCGGCGTTTGTCGAGTTCAACGGGTACAACCGGGGTGGGATCCATACGAGGGGGGTGGTGACCGACGCTTACAAGTACATTTATCACCATCGTGATGCGGATCAACTCTTCGATCGTAAGGCGGATCCGAATGAACTGCGAAACCTCGCGCAAGATCCGCGTTTACACGGCGCGCGAGACGACCTGAGAACGCAACTCGCCGGTTGGATGCGGGAAACCGGCGATTTTCTGCGTCCTGCCTGGCCGGCATGACGCGAGGGGAAAACCGGGATGGCGAAGAAACGGATGTTGCCTCCGGAGAGTCCGGTGCGAAATCTCCACGCCGGGGCTTCCGTACTGGACGACGAGGAGGTTCAGGAGGTCCTGGCAGTCATAAAGAGTCGATCGCTTTCAAGAGACTACGGTCCCGACCGCCTGGACATGGTGGCGCGTTTTGAACAGGGCTTTGCACGGAAGATGGATTCCGCCTACGCGCTGGCGGTCACTTCCGGAACGGCGGCAATCAAGGTCGCCCTGGTTGCCGCGGGTGTCGGCCCGGGCGACGAGGTGATTATGCCCCCGGTCACATTTGTGGCCACGCCGGGGGCCGTCATCCTGCTCGGAGGCGTGCCGATCTTCTCCGAAGTCGACAGTTCGATGACGCTGAATCCGGATGATATCGAAGCCAGGATTTCGCCCCGGACAAAGGCCATTCTGCCGGTGCACCTGTGGGGCACGCCGTGCCGGATGGATGGCATTATGGAGATCGCTGCAAGGCACGGATTGAAGGTGATTGAGGATTGCTCCCAGAGCGCCGGCGCTTCGTACAACGGAAAGGCCATTGGGACCTGGGGCGATCTTGGGGCGTTCAGCCTGCAGTTCGGAAAGATTATCACGTCGGGGGAGGGCGGTGTGGTTTTGTCCGACAACGCGGAACTCTACGAACGCGCCGTGCGCTACCACGACCAGGGGCTGTTTCGGGAAAAGACCCGGTTCCCGGGCTTCGAGCCGACCCTGGAACCCTTTGTGGGCGAGAATTACCGCATGCCCGAGATGTCCGGGGCGGTCGCGCTGGCGCAGCTTCAGAAGATGGACGACGTTGTCGAGGCCATGCGCGGCAAATTCCGGCGATTCCAGGAAGGCGTTGCAGGCGTACGCGGTGTGCATATCAGACCGACAAACGACGAAGACGGCCACCTCGGGGTACACTGGGACCTGATCTTCGAAGATCGCCGCACCTGCTCACGGTTCGCGAAGGCCATGCGCGCCAGAGGGTTTTCGGCCGGTTTGGGATACGGCGGGAAGCCCGTCTATATGGGACCTCCCATACAGAATAAGGCCACGGCCTCACCCCACTCCAATCCATGGAACTCGCCGGCGTACGACGGCGACGTTTCGTACGGCCCCGGACTCTGCCCGCGCACCGAAGACCTGCTTCAACGGGTACTCCTTCTGACTACCGTCAATCCCTGGTTTCCTGAAGAAAGAATCGACGCTCTCGCCGCCGCCGTTCGCGCTTCCGCCGCGGAGGTACTCTGACCGGAACGGCGGTCAATCTCACACAGCGGACCCGAGGCATCGTCATGAAAATCCTGTTGCGCGTGGAGTTGTCGGATCGCCACAGGGAAGAGATTGCGTCTGCGGTGAAGGACGTGGAACTGGTGACGCCCGAAACCGAAGCTGAGATGCTGGACGTCATGCCGCAGGTGGAGGTGGTTTTTGGCAGTCTGAGCCCGGAGATGTTCCGGCGGGGAGAACGCCTGCGGTGGGTGCAGACCTGGGGCGCAGGGGTTGACGGTCAGTTATTCAAGTCGTTTGTCGACAGCAACGTTGTCCTGACCAGCGGCCGGGGAACGGTCGGCGTGCATCTGGCCGAACACGCGATGGCATTGTTGCTGGGCCTCACAAGGGGTATCGCGTGGGCCGTACGGAAGCCCGGGTGGGACCAGCGAATGCCGATCCGGAATGCGAGTTGGGAACTGGTGGGCCTGACAATGGGAATCGTGGGTCTGGGAGGAACGGGCCGGGAACTTGCCAAAAGAGCCTGCGCGTTCGGCATGCGGGTGATGGCCGTGGATCCGGAAGACGTGGACGTTCCCGCCTGCGTGGCGTCCTGCTGGAAGATGGACCGGTTTCACGACCTTCTGGCGCTGTCCGACGTGGTGGCCGTATGCGCGCCTCTGACGCCCGATACCCGGGGGCTGTTCGACGAACGCGCTTTTCGTTCCATGAAGTCAGGTTCGCTGCTGATCAATGTAACGCGGGGGGGCATTATGGACGAAGATGCGCTGGTCGACGCACTGGCGCGAGGACGGATCGGCGGAGCAGGACTGGACGTCGTACCCGTTGAGCCGCTGCCGCACGGCCATCCCTTATGGAAGCTGGACAACGTCCTGATCACACCGCACACCGCCGGCGGGTCGCCGAACAGGCAGGACCGCATCGTCAACCTGTTTTGTGAAAACCTCAAGCGGTTGAGCGACGGACGGCCGCTGTTGAGCGTGATCGACAAGAAGAAGGGCTTTTGAGCGATGCGGGCGTTTTTTTTCTGGGAAGCCGCGGCCGGCGGCCTGTCGCTTCAGGACCGGTGCAATCCCTATGGGCCCCTGCTTGCTCGCGATTTGGCAAAGCTCGGTATCCAGCTCGAACTCGGCGATTACGCGTTCCGGCAGGATTGGTTGAAAGACGCGCGCAACGACTATTCGGTGTTGCACCTCAATTGGCTCCACTGGTTCTACCGTGACGAAACCCTTGAAAAATCGGTTTCGCGGCTCAACCGATTCGCGGACAACCTGCACTATGCCAGGGAACTGGGGTACCGGGTTGTCTGGACGTTGCACAACCGGTATCCTCACGAACGACCGTTTCCGGAGCTGGACCATCTGGCGCGGTTGATCGTGGGGCGCCTGGCAGACAGCATGATTGCGCACTGCAACTACGGCGCCCGGCTTGCACGCAGGCTATTCTACCGTACCGAACGCCTTCACGTCATTCCGCACGGCCACTACATCGACATCTTCCCAAACGAAATCTCGAGAGAAGCTGCCCGGCGCCGGCTGCGGCTTCCCGCGGACGCGTTTGTGTATCTGTTTTTTGGAAATGCGAGAGTTTATAAGGGGATCGAAAAGCTGATCCGGGCGTATCGTGAACGTGCGGCCGCGGACACGCGGCTGGCTATCATGACCCGAAGAGCTTTCGACGGAAGTCACGCCGACCAGGTCATCGCCCTGGCGGAAGAAGACGAACGCATTCACGTGTTCACGCACTCCTTTTTCCCCAATGAGGATTTTCAGATTTATCTGAATGCAGCGGACGTCGCCGTGCTGCCGTTTTCGCAGGTTCTGACGTCCGGTTCTGCAATCGCCGCACTTTCATTCGGGAAACCGGTTATCGTACCGGCGCTCGGATGCCTGCCGGAACTGGTCGACGAATCGATGGGCATTTTGTACGATCCGAAGGACAGCCGGGCTCTGTCAAACGCGCTGCTCGACATCAGACGGCGCGACCTCGACGAGGCCGGCCGTGCGGCGTTCGAACGCGCCAGATCGCTCGACTGGCGCGGTATCGCCAAGCGCGTCGCCAAAGTCTATCGGGCCTAGGTCGGTGAAATGAGAATTACCGGTGTCGAACTGACCGCCGTCAGGGTGAATCACCTGGGGGACTGGGTTTTTGTTTCCGTCAATACCGACGAGGGATTGCGCGGCCTCGGAGAACTGCGCGCGGGCAGGAACTACGCCGGCCGACTGCGGGCTACGAAGGAGCTGGCCGAATGGCTTCGTGGCCGGGATCCCCGGCGGATTCGGGACTTTTCGGACCGGTTTACCCGGATTGACTGCGACAGAGACACCCTTGGCGCCGTCAGCGCGCTGGAACAGGCGCTTTGGGATCTTCTTGGAAAATCGCTCGAGGTACCGGTTTACACACTTCTGGGAGGACCGGTCCGCGATGACGTCCGCCTGTATGCCAATATCAACAGGGCATCGCAGGATCGCAGCCCGGAGAACTTCGCGAACCTGGCGGCCCGGGCTGTCGCTGAGGGTTTCGATGCCGTGAAGCTGGCGCCATTTGACGGGATGCATCGCAATATAGACTCCGCGGAAGAAGCCAGGCCGGGCATCGCCCGCGTACAGGCTGTCCGCCGGGCGGTCGGTCCGGATGTGGACCTGCTGGTCGACTGTCACAGCCATTTCACAATCGGGGGTGCCCTTGAAACCGCCGCGGCGCTCCGTGATCTGGACGTTTACTGGTTCGAGCAGCCTGTTTCTGAAGATCGTCTGTCGGCCGTCGTCGAAGTGAACCGGCGCTGCGGGTTGCGTACGGCCGGCGGCGAAGGGAGAATGGCGGGAAGTGAGTTCCGGGAGGTGCTGGAAAGCGCGGCGATGGACGTGGTCATGCCGGACGTGACGGTTGTGGGGGGTATCTCGAATCTGAAGGCGATCGCGGACACGGCGCAAGCGTTTGGTGTACCCACGGCGCCGCACGGGCCGTTCGGACCGGTCGCCGTAAGCGCCGGGATGCAGGTCATGCTCACCCACCCCGGCTTCCTGATTCTGGAGTATGGTTGGGGCGAGATCGGGTGGCGTGCGGAGTAGACCTTCCCGCCGGAAGACATCGTCAATGGCAGACTCCGCCCTGGCCGACGCCCTGGCCTCGGGGTGGAACTGAACCCGGAAATGCTGAAAGCGCACGCGGCAGCGTTGAATTAGCCGATGGAGGTCCGCATGTTCAAGTCTCTGGCGCCCGGCGCCATCGGTGTCGAGGCGACGTTGGAGGAAGGACTCTCATTTGCAAGGGACGCGGGATTTCAGGGGCTGGATGTCAATATTCGCGAGGTGGCGGCGTATGTGCGAGAGAAGGGTGCGGACCACGTCACGGGGTTGTTCCGCGATGCAGGCTTGAAAATCGGCGCATGGGGTTTGCCGGTTGCCTGGAACGGTCCGCTCGAGGACTATAAGCGTGAACTGCACGTATTGCCCGGTTTGGCCGAAGCCGCCGCGTCCGTGGGCGCGTTCAGGGTCTCGCAGTGGATACCGCCGGCTTCCGATGACCGGCCCTTCCGCGAGCAGTTCCAGTGGTGCGTGGGCCGCCTGCGCCCGATTTGTGATGTGTTGAAGGACCACGGATGCAGCCTTGGGTTGGAGTTCATCGGACCGAGAACGCAGCGTCTCGACCGGACGTACGGTTTCATCCACTCCATTGCCGGCATGCTTGGATTCTGCGAGGCCCTCGGAACCGGCAACGCGGGTCTCTTGCTGGACTGCTGGCACTGGTATACCTCGCTGGGAACGCTGGCGGATATCAGGGGACTCGCGCCGAACGACGTCGTTCACGTCCACGTGAATGACGCGCCGGCCGACGTGGCCGTGGGGGAACAGATCGATCAGGTTCGCGCGCTGCCCTCAGAGACCGGCGTGATCGATCTGGTGGGTTTCCTGAGCGCGTTGAACGTGATCGGATACAAAGGGCCCGTCACGCCGGAGCCATTCAGCCGGAAGGTCAGGGAACTACCTGCGAGCGAAGCTGTACGCGTGACTCATCGGGGGCTGGACGAAGCTTGGCGCGCGGCGGGGTTGGATTCACGCGACTGACCGTAAGGCGTTGCAACGAAGCCCGAACGGCGGCGCGTGCGGTCTCGGCGCAGGACATTGGGGAATTTCATGGAGTCCATTGAGACCTTTGCCGCCAAATATATCCAGGAAAGCGGGAAACTTCTGGCGTCGTTGAATCCCGCCCAAATCGCCTCTGTCATCACGCTCATGCGGAACGCCAGGGACTCCGGAAACCGGATTTTTGCCATAGGAAACGGCGGTAGCGCGGGTACGGCCTCCCATTTCGTGAACGACATGGGGAAGGGGGCATCGGTCGGCCGTGAGACCCGGTTCAAGGTGATTCCGCTAACCGACAACGTGGCGTGGATGACGGCGCTGAGCAACGATCTGAGCTACGATGACGTGTTCGTCGAGCAGATGAAGAACTTCACGGAACCCGGGGACGTATTGCTGGCGATCAGCGGGAGCGGAAATTCAGAAAACGTCCTCCGTGCCGTGCGATATGCAAACCGGCTGGGTTGTCATACGGTGGGTTTTGCCGGATTCGGTGGCGGGAAGCTGAAAGATCTGGCTCGTCACTGCATCGTCGTGGAATCGGACCACATGGGGAGAGTCGAAGACATCCATATGGTTCTCCAGCACATCGTCTGTTACTATTTCATGGATGCGGAACGATCGAGATGAGCAGGACCCACCCGGCCATGGTCGTTCTGCTGCCCCTGATTTTCGGCCTGAACCTGGAACTCGGATACTATTGGCACCTGGTTCGCGGCCAGGCGAAACTGCTCTGGAACCGTCAACCCGTAACGAACCTGCTTGCGGGTGGGAATCTGGATCAGGAGGTCCGTAAACGGCTCGAATTCATTCAGGAGGTGCGACGGTTCGCGGAACAACGGATCGGGCTTGCCCGGTCCCGCAATTACGGCACCTACATCGATATCGGCGAGGGACCGGTTTCGTGGCAGTTGACAGCGTCGCCAAAGGACCGGATCGAGCCCGTTTTATGGACGTACCCGGTAGTGGGAAGATTTCCCTACCGGGGTTATTTTGATCTGGACCGGGCGAAAGTGGATCGGAATCGACTGGATGCGCAAGATTTCGATACACTGTTGCGTCCCGTTGGCGCCTACAGTACGCTGGGCTGGTTCGCGGATCCGATCCTGAGTACGATGCTGCGCTACGGCGATGGCGACCTGGCGGAACTCATCATCCATGAGTTGGCGCACGGGACGGTGTGGATTCAGGACCATGTCTCCTTCAACGAAAGCCTGGCGACATTTGTGGGAGAAACCGGCGCCCTGCAGTTCATGCGGCAGCGTTACGGACCGGAGGCTGCCTTCGTGAAGGTCATGCTGGACAGGAGGTCCGACGAACGAACTTTCAGACGATTCATGCATGGTGTTGCGAAAGAACTCCAGGCGCTCTACGAAACGGAACGCCCCTACGAAGAGAAGCTGCAAGAGCGAGAGGTCATCTTCGAACGTGCGAAGCATCGCTTTTACGGGCTGGATCTGAAGACCGGCGTGTATTCCCGCTTTCCCCGGCGCCGGTTGAATAACGCCGTGATGATGGCCTATCGAACCTACCACGAAAAGGTAGACATCTTCGATCGCGTGTACCGGACGCTGGGTCAGGACCTCAAGGCAGCCGTCCGGATCTTCAAACAATGTGAGTCGCAGACGGATCCCTCCCGGTATCTGGAAGACTGGCTGCTGAAAAACAGTGTATCGGATCGTTAGACCGGCCGTTTCCGGCACGCGGGCAGGCGCAGGCGGGATCCATCATTTGCGCAGGGGTCATGCACAAAATGCCGGAATTCGAGCGCACGTTTCGAAGGATCTATCGGGTGGTCGACAGGATTCCCGAAGGGACCGTGGCCACCTACGGACAGATTGCCCGGATTGCGGGTGTTGGGCCCAGGCAGGTGGGGCAGGCGCTCAAGGCATTGCCGGCAGGTGCCAGGTGTCCGTGGCATCGGGTGATAAACGCGCGGGGGACCGTGTCGATTCGCACAGGCGCAAGAAAGGCGCACCTGGTCCAGGAACGGCTCCTCGAGGCCGAGGGCGTGACCTTCGTGAACGGTAAAGTCGATCTGGACGTCTATCGGTGGCACGCCGACCCATAGCAGCCCGTTGAAAAAGCCCATCCGGGCTGCGGCCGGCCCTTGCGGTCGAATGGTGACATATTTCCGGGACGGGATACCATACCTCGCCTGCAGAGCGACTTTATCAACGGACCGATAGGCCGACAGTATGCCGCTGTCGGACGGATTGTTGAATCAGCCATAGGATTCGACCGTGACGCTCAATCCTTTCAGACCCTTCTGGAAGTATCTTAAACCCTACAGGAACCGTATCCTCGCGGGTCTGGTGCTGCTGTCGGCAGGTCAGCTGGCGTCAAGCGCGATTCCGCTCGCGTTGAGAGAGGCGGTCGATCTGGTAAAGGAGTGGCTGGACGGCGAGCATGGCGGAGTCGTTCCTTCGGTGGAAAGTGTGGGCGAGCAGGTTGTATTCTGGGTACTGTTGATCGTCGGTCTTGCACTCGCCCAGATGGGTCTGGAAATGGGGATGCGCTGGTGTCTGATCAGCGTCTCGCGACTCGTCGAGTATGATATTCGGAAAGGCTATTTCAAGACGTTGTTGAGACTGTCCCTGAGCTACTATCATCGGACGCCGACGGGAGATCTGATATCCCGCGCGACCAACGACATGAACGCCGTTCGGATGTTTCTCGGATTCGGTGTACGCATGTTGTTTGGCGCGGTATTGGGCCTTTCCGTGAGTATGCTGGTGATGTGCTGGATCGACTGGAAGCTGGCGATTCTTGCCGTGGTCCCGATGCCGGTGATGGCTCTGGTCATGAACCGCCTGGCCGGCAGGGTTCATCACGGATTTCGATCCGTGCAGGAACAGTTCTCGCGTATCAGCGCCCGGGTCCAGGAAAACCTGGCCGGCATCCGGGTGGTCAAGGCATTCGCCCAGGGCCGCGCGGAGATGGATGCGTTCGACGAACTGAGCCGGGACTACCTGGTAAAGAACCGCAGCCTGATTCGTATTCAGAGTCTGCTTTTTCCTCTGACCTTTCTTATCAGCGGCGCATCGCTGGCGGTCATTCTCTGGATCGGGGGCGCACACGTGATCGACGGGCGGCTGACCCTGGGGGACTTTGTGGCATTCAACGCCTACCTGACCAGGCTGATCTTTCCGATGATTACCCTGGGTTGGATGATCGATCGGTACCAGCGGGGCCTGGCGTCCATGAAGCGAATTCAGGAAGTCCTTGGCACATCGCCCGAAATTCAGGATACGGCGAATACCAGGGCTATCGCAACGCTGGGTGGCGAGATCGAATTCCGGAATCTGACCTTTTCGTACAACGGCGCGCCGGTGCTGAAAGACATCCACCTTCACATCCCCAGGGGAAGCACATTGGCGCTGGTTGGACGCGTGGGATCCGGAAAAACCACGCTGGCTCGCCTGATTCCGCGGCTGCTCCAGGCACCCGGAGGTACCGTGCTCATCGACGGCATTCCCGTGGACGAGATTCCGCTGGCTACACTCAGGGCCTGCATCGGATTTGTTCCGCAGGATACGTTTCTTTTCTCCGACTCCCTTCGGGAGAATATCTGCCTGGGAAGCGACCGGGCAACAGAGACCGACGTACGTTGGGCGAGCGAGGTCGCCGGTCTTTCGAGCGATCTGGCGAATTTCCCTGACGGGATCGAAACGGTAATTGGAGAGCGCGGCGTCACTTTGTCGGGCGGCCAGAAGCAGCGCACGGCTCTGGCCCGGGCGGTGATTCGTCGACCGGAGATTCTCGTCCTGGACGATGCGCTCGCCAGCGTCGATACACAGACTGAAGAGAGGATATTGCATCGCCTGCGCGACGTCATGAAACTCAGAACCACCATACTGATTGCGCACCGGATTTCGACCGTACAGGATGCGGATCAGATTGTGGTACTGGACGGAGGGGCGATTGCCGAACGCGGTACCCACGACGAACTGATCGGCCGCGACGGAATCTATGCCGCTATGTACCGCCGGCAGCAGTTGACCCGCGAACTGGATGCAATCTGAAACCCTGTATCCGAGACTGCGCGAACCCGTGAGCACCGGATGACTGAAACAGGCCGCGACATACACGAAGAGGAAATAACCAGGAAGCCGTTCGACGCGCGGCTGATGTGGCGCCTTCTGGGATACCTAAGGCCGTACAGGGTCTGGGTAATTGTCGCGTTCGTGCTGATTCTTCTGACGTCTGCAGCCAGGCAGGCGGGTCCATATTTGAGCAAGATTGCCGTGGACGACCATATTCTGCCGGGAGATCTGGCGGGGCTGAACCGGATCGTCCTGGTGTTCGTTGGCCTGCTTGTGTTTCAATTTCTGGCCGACGTCGCCCAGAGGATGGTTACGCAGATGGTCGGACAGTGGGTCATGTACGATATACGCAAGGAGATTTTCGCGCACCTTCAGCGGTTACCCATACGATTCTTCGACCGCACGCCGATCGGACGCCTCATGACCCGAAACACCAACGACGTGGACGCGCTGAACGAGTTGTTTACAGACGGGGTCGTGGCCGTGTTCAGCGATATCTTTACGCTGATCGCGATTATGGCGTATATGTATTACATGGACGCGTCGCTGGCGCTGCTGGTCTGCACCACCGTGCCCGTTATGTTCGGGGTGACGTTCTGGTTCCAGGGCCGCATGTTGCGGGCGTTTCGTCTTGCCCGCGCCCGGTTGGCGCGACTAAACGCCTATTTGCAGGAAAACATCACGGGTATGCCGGTTGTGCAGCTATTTGGCCGCGAGGGCCGACACGCGGATCGATTTGACGGAATCAACGGCCGGTACCTGAATGCAAATCTGGAGTCTACGCTTTATTATTCGCTCTATTTTCCGATTATGCAGCTGCTCGGTTCCGTTGCCACGGCACTCGTTATCTGGCAGGGCAGCAGCGATGTGATCCGGTCTCAGATCGAGTGGGGTGCTCTGGTCGCCATGCTGCAGTACATTCCGCGGTTCTTCTGGCCGATTCTGGATGTGGCGGAGCGGTACGCGATTCTTCAGTCGGCGATGGCGTCGTCGGAGCGGATATTCGAACTTCTGGATACCCGGCCGGAGCCCGGCCTCGGCAAGGAGGGCCCGAAGAAGATCCGTGGCGAGATCGAGTTTTCCGACGTCTGGTTCGCATACAACGACGATGACTGGGTACTGAAAGACGTTTCGTTCACGGTGAAACCGGGAGAACGCCTGGCCATCGTCGGTGCGACCGGATCAGGAAAGACGACCATTATCAATCTGCTGTGCAGATTTTACGACATTCAGCGGGGGCACATCCGAATTGACGGGGTCGACATCAAGGAGTGGGACGTGGAGGCACTAAGGCGGCGCGTCGGCGTCGTTCAGCAGGATGTGTTTCTCTTCTCGGGAGATATCGGTGCGAATATCCGATTGAGAAACCGCGAGATCTCGGAGCAGAGGGTCGAGCAGGCCGCGAGAGACGTAAACGCGGACCGGTTTATCAGTCGGCTGCCCGGGGAATACGGGCATGCCGTAACCGAAATGGGAGGCACCCTCTCCGGCGGACAGCGGCAGCTGCTGGCCTTTGCCCGGGCGATCGCGTTTGATCCGGACGTTCTCGTCCTCGACGAAGCCACGTCCAGCGTCGACACCGAGACGGAGGCATGGATTCAGGATGCCGTGGGCAGACTGATGCGGTCGAGGACTTCCATCGTAATCGCGCATCGCATCTCGACTGTTCGGCGCGCGCACCGGATTCTGGTCCTCCACAAGGGTGAAATCCGCGAATCGGGGACGCACGAAGCCCTGTTGGCCGGAAAGGGTATCTATCACCGGCTTCACAAACTCCAGTACATCGGCAGCGCCCGGCAGTAGACTGTTTTTTGTTGACAAAGCGATTCCATTTGTATATCCTTTTCGCTTGTCCAAACCAATTCGACAGGTCGGTTTTTCGTTGAGTCATTAGCCGGTTTCGAAAGGGGTTCTGGTGACCAAAGCCGATATCGTCAGTCAGATTGCAGAGGCCACGGGGTTGCCGAAATCGGATACGGCGGCGGTCGTGGAGGGTTTCCTCGACTCGGTTGTGGCGGCATTGAAACATGGCGAGCACATTGAAATTCGAGGGTTTGGGACGTTCAAGGTCGTGACCCGCGCACCCAGGATAGGGCGCAATCCAAAAACGGGCGACGTCGTAAAAATTCCAGAACGCCCCGCGCCGGTTTTCAAACCTTCCAGGGAGTTGCGGGCGGGCCTTACGGGTGAATAGGCGGTCTGAACCCATTTCGCATCAGAATCAGTCTCACGACAAGGAGCATTAATTGCCCTGCGGAAGAAAGCGAAAGCGCCATAAGATCGCGACTCACAAGCGCAAGAAACGTCGCAGAAGAGATCGCCACAAGAAAGCCTGACCACTTTCAAGGGTCCAGCGGGGCATTAGCTCAGTCTGGATAGAGCGCTGGTCTCCGGAACCAGAGGTCACAGGTTCGAATCCTGTATGTCCCACCATACCTTGTCACGACGAGCCGTCGATTGTTCGACGGCTCGTTTCTTTCTTTAGTTTGTAAACCGACTCCGGGTTATCGGTGCTATCGAACCCGGGGTGCGACCCCCGCGTTTGCGGCGGGAGTCAGCCCGCGACTCGTGTACGGGATCCGAAGAAATTGGAACTTTCGTGATTCCAGATCGTTCCATGCGTACGTCGATCCACATCCGTTCCGGAAACGCCGGCGGGATTGGACGGCGGCTTCTCCGCCGCAAAAGGGGTTGTACTCAGCTTTGGACTTCCAGGAACCGACAAGGAAACGTCTGCCGCACGACGCCTCCGTACAGCGATACCTGAAGGAACTGCGCCGTTATCCCCCGATGACGCGTAAAGAGGAGATGGAAACGCTCGCGCGGGCCCGAAAGGGCGATCAAAAGGCGATCGAACGGCTCGTTACGTCCAATTTGCGATTCGTCGTAAGCGTCGCCCTCGAATACCAGGGCCGGGGGGTGCCACTCTCGGATCTGATCGCCGAAGGCAACATGGGGTTGATGGAGGCCCTGAACCGTTTTGACGAGACCCGGGGGTACAAGTTCATCAGCTATGCCGTCTGGTGGATTCGCCAGGCGATATTGAATGCGCTGAAACGGACGTCCGCGGTGTCTATGCCTGCCAACCGGCAGGAGGACATGGATCGCATGGCCCGGCGATGGGGCCAGATGACTCAGGAGTTGGGGCGGGTGCCGACGGTCGAAGAGGTGGCCAGCGATATGAAGATCAGTCGAAAGCGCGCTGAACGCGCGCTTCGGTGTGCCCGGTCGGACCTCTCCCTGGAATCTCCGATTGACGCCGAAGGCGAGAAGACATTGCTGCAGGTGCTCGACTGTGCCGGAGCCTATCCCGATCTTGAGGTCCTGGAAAGAGACCGCACCGAACTGATCAGCGCCTCTCTCGCGCGCAGCCTCGATCCGCGGGAGGCAAACGTCATCCGCTCTTATTTCGGCCTGGAGGGCGGAGATCGAAGGACGCTTGGAGAAATCGGCAGGGAACTGGGTGTCACGCGGGAACGCGTACGGCAGATCCGAAATCGCGCCCTCGGCAAACTGCGCCGATATTTCAGGCAACGCGTACGCGCCGAAGAGTCGTGGCAGGACCAGGTCTGATTGAGAAACGGCAGCGACTCGGTAACTCGCGGGCAGGGTACTCTCCCTGGCCCGCATTTTTCATGACATTGCCCAAGCCCGGGCGCGGCGCCTTTACGGCCACCGAACCGGCAATGCCGGAAACGTATATAGTCATTGATCCAACGGTATTTAATGGTTAAATTGAAAGTGTAATTCGCACTTCGTGGCGCGCCGGTTCCGACCGCATCGTCCCTTTGCGCCGCCCGATCCTCGGGACGGCGTACCTGGTCGCATATGGCCGCTCAGCCAATTCAGGAAGTGACCCGTGAAGCGCCTGATGGAATTTGTGGGCATGAAGACCGCCCGGTTTCTTTTGCTTACCTATTCGATGTACGGGTATTTCCGACGGTTTCTTGGCGAACTGCCGAACGTCTACTTCTACAGGCGGCAGATCATCGAGCAGTGTTACTCGGTTGGTGTGAATTCTCTGTCACTGGTAATCCTTGTTTCGGCCTTCAGCGGCATGGCCGTATCCACGATGATGGCCTACCAGATGGAGGACTATGTACCTGACTACATGGTCGGCAGCATCGTTGTCCGATCGGTGCTGCTGGAACTGGCGCCGATTCTCATGGGGCTGGTCCTGGCAGGTCAGGTGGGTGCGGGCATTGCGTCTGAAGTGGGTACAATGAAGGTCTCCGAGCAGGTGGATGCACTGATTTCACTGGCAGTGGATCCGGTTGGGTACCTCCTCATGCCGAGGGTTCTCGCGGGTATTGTGATGATCCCCGTGCTGGTGGTCTTCTCCGCCTTTACGTCGATCTATGCGGGTTACGTGATGTCGATCCTGCTGATGGACATCACGGTTGCCGATTTTGTGAAGGGAATGAAGCTGGACTGGAGTTCGTACGATCTCGTGGTATGCGTCATCAAGTCCGTGGTTTACGGGGGCATGATCACCTTTTACGGTTCCTACGCCGGTCTGACGGCAACGGGCGGGGCTCAAGGCGTGGGCCGGGCGGCGACGGCGGCGGTCGTGATTTCGGCTGCGTCCATTCTGATCCTGGACTACTTCCTGACCAAGACATTGCTTTATTGACGGCGGTTTGAAGGCTTGAGCGTAAATCGGGCCCCGTCGCGGTGCTGTTTCGGTGAATGAGACAAGATAATGGCAAAGAATGGCATAGCCGTCGAATTCGAATCAGTGCATAAACGATTCGATGAATTGCAGGTCTTGACGGGTATGGATCTGGAAGTCCGCTGGGGGGAGGTAACCACCATCCTGGGCCCCAGCGGTTGTGGCAAGAGTGTGACACTGAAACACATAATTGGCATTGAGCAGGCCGATCACGGTCGGGTCACGGTGGACGGTCACGACATGAACTCAATCAGTTACAGAGATCTGAAGGCGTTGCGCAAAAGGATTGGCGTCCTGTTTCAGTCCGCCGCGCTTTTCGATTCAATGAATGTAAAGGAAAACGTGGCATTCGGGCTTCGGATGCATACCCGGATGTCCGAGAAAGAGATTGAGGAACGGGTCGGCGTATGCCTGGGTGCGGTTCGTCTTTCCGGGGCGGAGCAGACGATGCCCGTCGAGCTGTCCGGCGGCATGCGGAAGCGCGCCGCACTGGCGAGGGCAATTGCAATGTCGCCTGATTTCATTCTATATGACGAGCCTACAACGGGTCTGGATCCCGGTACGGCCGCGGTGGTAGGCGATTACATTCTGAAGCTTCAGAATGAGCTGGACGTAACTTCGGTTGTGGTTACGCACGACCTGCCGCTTGCCCGTAGAATATCGGACAGGATCGCCCTGCTTTACAACGGAGAAACCGCCATTCAAGGGACGCCGGAGGAGATCGAGAGGAGCGGGAACGATGTCTACGACCTTTTCGTTCAGGGAAAGATCTGATACAGGTGACAAATGATAAGTCGGGAAAAACAGTTGTTTCTGGGTGCCGTCATTTTTCTGGCGATCGCGATTGCCGTACTGGGTGCGGCATGGCTGTCTGAGAATTACGCCGGAGCGGCAGGTGGATATCAGTTGCATGTCTTTTTCGACAGTGTACCAGGCCTGCAGCCTGGAGACCCGGTGTTCATCCGGGGTGTCTGGGCCGGCAAGGTCCTCGATATCGGACTTACGCACGGCTTGCCCCTTGTAAGTATCGGTTTTGCCGAATTTCGAAATCTGCCTCGGGACTCGAAGGTTCTGTTACAGGCCGAGGGATTGCTGGGCGGCAAGATGATCGACGTGCAGGTAGGAACGGCCTCCGACAGGGTGTACGCCGACCACGACACCCTTCGCGGGTCGTCTGAAGGCGGCATCGAGGAGATAGCGGAACATGCCGGCGTGCTGGCTCAGCGTCTGGAAGCGGTTCTTGCCGACAGGAATCTGGGGCATGTCGAGGTCCTGCTGGCCAATCTGGACAGCGCGGCCGCGATTCTCAAGCAGACGGTTTCCGAAAACCGCGAGACGCTCGCGTCAGTCCTGGATTCCGCGGCCGCGGCCACCCTCAACGCACGCGACATGATCGGCGAGAATCGGCCCGATGTGCGCCGGGTTGTCGAGAATATGCGGCTCACGACCGACAGGTTGGATGGGGTGACGCGCAACATCGAGACCGTACTGGAATCGCTCAGGAGATCACTTTCCGATCTGAACGAGGTCAGCGGAAGACTTCGACGCGGCGAGGGCACGCTCGGCCGCCTTATTCAGGACGACACACTGTACAAAGACCTCCGGCGGACGCTTGTCTCCGTAGACAGCCTTATCAACGACATCAAAGAGGACCCCAAACGCTATCTCAACGTGGACGTCAGCCTGTTCTGAGTGGAGGTAAGAAGCGTGCGGGAGGTATTTGCTCGAAATGTATTCTGGGTGTTGGCCTGCCTGTGCGCGGGTCTGACCCTGGCGCACGCCGGGGACATGGAGTGGTTCCGATGGGCAAGGGGAAAGGATGTGTCCTTCGGCGGCGCACTTGGCGAAATGCGCACTGTCAGGATTATTCCCGCTCCGGCCGACTCGGTAAAGCGACTGGTCTACGGAGACCGCCAGGGCCTTTTGCACGTACTCGAGTTCACCGAGGGGCGTTCCCGGGAGGTCTGGGTCAGCCAGTCCTTGAAATCGTCCGTGGCAGAGGTTTTCGTAGCGGACGTCAACGCGGACGGTGTTCTCGAGATCGTAGCATATTCGCATTGGGGTGACATCGTGATTTACAATGCGGATTCGTACGAGTTGATCTGGCGCAGCAAAGATGACGAGTATGCGACAATCTCGACGATGGCGATCGAAAACCTGGATGGCGACCCACAACTGGAATTGATCTTTCTCGGAGAAGCGGAGGACGCGTCGGGAGAACGCGACTCGAGGTTGTTCGTCTACGACGCCAGGCATCTCGCGGAGGAGAGACGCGGAGAGCAGACCCTGATCGGGGAAAGCATCGTCGTCGCGAACCTGGACGAAGACGCCGAGCTTGAAATTGCCATCAACACCGGCGTGGTGATCGACGCGAGATCTCTCGACTTCGAATGGCACTTCGGTGGATGCGACCGTATGGGGTATGTGGACGTGAACTACGATGGCACGCCGGATCTGATAGGTGAGTACGGAAGTTTGCGGCCCGAGAGACACATCAGGGTGATTTCAATCACCTCCGATTTTCGCGGCAACCACGGAGCGGAGGTGTCGGGAAGGATTGCGGACTGCGCTTCCTGCCACAAACTCAGGGCGTTCTGCCAGGACTGCCACGAGAGAGAGGGTGTAACCAGTACCGTCGGGCATCAGAACCCTGGCGGACGTATCGACGAGGAGGCCTATCATCTGCGGGAGGTGCCGTTCTTTGCGCCGTACGGCAATGTGAACGAGTGCACAAACTGTCACCAACCGGAACTGCGGGAGGTATGCCTGGCGTGCCACCAGCGTACCGTTCCCGATGGCGAGGAAGCAATACGGGCGAATACGGAGATCTATTCGATTCTTTCCGATTTGAAGGACCGATAGACATGAAACATTACATCTGCATAGTCGCGGTGTTCTGGATTTCGGCGTACGTACCGGTTCAAGCCGGCAGCGCGGACTGGTATCTTCTTCGCGACAACCGGCACATCCGCTGGGGCGGAAGCATAGATGAACTGCCTCAGATTCGCATCCTCCCGTCGGGTGACGAAGCCAATCCGCGGGTCGTTTACGGAGACGCACAGGGAAACCTGTACGTTGTAAGATACGTCGACGGGCGCGGATACGAGGAGTGGAAGAGCGAACCACTGGGATCTGCAGTCCTGGGGGTATTTGTGGAAGACGTGGATGCAGACGGTGAATTCGAAATTGTCGCGTACACCTTTACACGTATTGTGCTATACAGTGCGGAGGACTACAGTTTTATATGGCAGATCCAGGAGGATATCACCCACATGGAAATCGCGAATGTGGACGATGATCCTCAACTGGAACTCGTCTATCTGGTCAAGAGTCTGGGCCATAGCGAGATGCACATCCATGTATACGACTGTCTGGAGCTTTTCGAACAGGGAATCAGCGACGTGATACCGAAAGAATCGATTCACGCGCAGAGCATGGTGATCGCGGATTTCGACGACGACTACGGCCTGGAGGCCGTGTTGAATACGGGTGTGGTCGTCGACATGGATACGTTGATCCTGGAGTGGTACTTTGCCGACGGTTTTGGAGACCGCCTGGGATATCTGGATATCGACGGCGACGGCGTTCTGGAGTTGATCGGAGAGGTGGGCGGGCTTCGCCACAGCCGCTACCTTCGCATATTCAATGTAGACACCCAGTCAGAGACGTTTCTGGTCGTGTCGGAGGATGAAGAGCAGGCGAAATCGGGACAATGACCGATTGCGGACAATGGCATGGATACGAAATCACAGTCAAAACCGGGGCATTGCGAGGATAATCCGGACGGCCGTCTTTCCGGCGACAGGCCGTTTTTTCGCATGGCGATTCTGTTGTTTCTGGTGGGTTTCCTCTTTGTGCTCCATCAGGATCTCTCCCCCTTCCTGATCGGCCTCACGCTGCTGGCCATCCTTGTCATGGTCCGAAAGGGGATAAGGTTCGAAGCCGGCGTCGGGGTTGTGGTGGTCCTGCTGTTCGGCGCCTGGCTGATGGGAGATTTGGCCGGGTTGTTATGGCCGTTTGTGACCTCGTTTGTGTTGGCCTATCTGGTGTCGCCGCTTGTCGGTCTGATGGAACGCTGGATGTCGCGCACGATCGCCATCGCCCTGATCGTAGTCGTGATACTGGGGGCGTTGTCAGGGATCGGCATCGTGGTCATTCCTTTGGTCACACAGGAAATTCACGATTTCGGGCGGCGCATTCCCGTCTATGCAGCGATGCTGAAGCAGTTCTACGATCAGATATTCAACTGGCTGCAGTCGATCGGCGTAAACCTGCCGAAGGGTCAGATACAACAGCTGCTTCTGGAGCGGTTGCCGAAGCTGGGTGAACTCATCGCGGAACAGACAACCGCGGCCCTTAAGGGTTTGGGCTCCGGGCTGGCAACGCTACTGAATTTTCTGATGATCCCCTTTGTGACCTTCTACATGATCAAGGACTACGACCGCATTGTCAGGACTGTCGCTCGAGTCCTTCCGCGGCGGCACGCGGCGTCCATCGGGGAATTCCTGGTGCGGGTGGACGAGATTCTGGGTCAATACCTCCGCGGGCAGATGCTGGTCTGCACCTTTATTGCGGTGCTTACCGCCACCGGCCTCATGCTGTTCGGGATCCGATACGCGGTTCTGCTGGGACTCATGGCCGGGCTCTTCAACCTGATTCCGTACATAGGAATCGCGGTCGCATTCAGCGTCGCGTGCCTCGTCGCGTTATTGGATGCCGACCCGGCCGGCAGCCTGCTCAAGGTCGTCGGCGTTTTCGTCGTCGTTCAAAGTATCGAGGGTAATTTTCTATCTCCCCGCGTCGTGGGTCAGCGCGTCGGTCTGCATCCGGTCTGGGTGATGTTCGCGCTGGTTGTCGGCGCCCATTTCTGGGGTTTCATCGGCATGCTCATTGCAATCCCGGTTGCGGCCGTCGTCAATATCCTGTGCAAAGTCATCGCGGAACGGTACTATAATTCTCTTTACTACAAGACCGAATAAAAGAAACGCTCGACCGGTATTTCGTAGAAATACAGGCAGGAGGGCAGTCTTGGGAAGCTCGGGTCTCCGAGGACGACATTTCCCTTGACGCCGATGGCAAGACCCATTAGTTTTTTCCTCGGCAATTAAAGAGTTGGGTTCGGAGCGTGGCGCAGCCCGGTAGCGCACTATCTTGGGGTGATAGGGGTCGCTGGTTCAAATCCAGTCGCTCCGACCATACTGACAGGGACTTACGACGTGGATCGTGAGTCCCTGTTTTTCGAGTGGCGGTCCACATGGTCGCGCCCGTTCCGTTGGCGAAGCGGGCGGCACGGGTTTCGACACCGCCGGTCGCCGCAACGTTGCCACCGAATTATTCCGAGATCGGGAATGCGTGGCGGAAATGGAGCCTGAAATCGTGCGGCGGGGTTGGAAGGCGTACGCGGGCCTCGGCCTGCGCGGTGCCTGCATGGGCGCGGCGGACGTGGTTCCCGGCGTATCCGGCGGCACAATCGCATTCGTTACGGGAATCTATGAGGAACTGATCCATTCCATCCGTTCCTTCGATCGCCGCTTCGCCGGATTGCTGGTGGTCCTCAGATTCAGGGAGGCGCTGAACAGGGTTCCGTGGCGGTTTCTGGGACCCGTTCTCGGGGGCATTCTGCTGGCTGTGGCGACACTGGCGCGTGGTATTCAGTGGATGCTCCAACATGAACCGGAATTGATCTGGGCGTTTTTCTTCGGACTGGTTGCGGCGTCCGTCTTCGTCGTTCGGAAACGGGTGGTCGCATGGCGCGGTCGCGCCTGGATCGCTGCGGTCGCTTCAGGATTGCTGTTCTATGTTGTCGTCGGCCTCGTGCCGGTGAAGACGCCGGATTCGCCCTGGTTCCTTTTCATCTGCGGCGTCGTTGCCATATCGGCGATGATTCTGCCGGGTATCTCCGGTTCGTTTATTCTGGTGCTGCTGGGCAAGTACGAGTATCTCCTGGCGGCATTGAACGACCGGGAGCTTTTCCCCATCTTCCTGTTCGCCTCGGGCGCCGCCGTCGGGATCCTCAGTTTTGCGCGGGTTCTGGCATGGATTTTCAAACGGCACCACGACGTTACCGTAGCCGCGTTGACCGGGTTAATGGCCGGTTCCTTAAGGAAAGTCTGGCCGTGGAAAACGGACGTATCGTCGCCTCTCGAATCGTGTGGCGCCGAGGTCCCGCTAATGCAAATCAACGTGCTGCCCCGGATGTTCGACGGGGATCTGGCCGCCGCCATCGGGCTGGCGGCAACGGGTTTCGCAATGGTGGTTGTGCTGGAGCGGCTATCTGAAAGCCGCCGTTGAAAGACAGCCGCGGCGCTTTTGGGTTCCGCCCGGAGATGTCGCGGGCGACGACTTCCGGACCGAGCGCTCTGCGTTTGCCAATTCGGAGATTTTCCTTGCCACCGGTACGGTTTCTTGTATTTTAGGAGTCGAATTCGGGGCGTGGCTCAGTCCGGTAGAGCGCCTGCTTCGGGAGCAGGAGGCCCCCGGTTCGAATCCGGGCGCCCCGACCACTATTTCAAGGGTTTATGCCGATCTGGCGTAAACCCTTGTTTCGTGAATATCTGCGCATATATTGAAATAGACGGCGCGTCGTCGAACTCGCAACGCGGGCGAACGCAGAATGAAAGACGGAGCGGGATATGAACAACGACATTTGCAATGAGAACTTCCTGGCCACGGAAGGGTTGGCCATGCTCTGGGAGTTGACGTCGCAACCGGACAATATCGTCTTTCACAGCCCTGACGCCGATCTGGACGGGATGGCCTATTTCGAATCGGAATACCGTTGGCCGGCCGTGAAACAGCTGTCACAGCGCGATACGTGGCCATCCGGTATAGACCTGAAGCCCAGACAAGGGGTCGCGACATGTTACAGTGGACGGTTTTCGTATGCTCGCTGATATGCGTGCTGTTGGTCACGATGCCGCTCACGGGTTACTCCGGGACCGTTCCGAAGAAGCTGGTCAAGATGGGGTGGGACCTGAGGCCGCCGAGCTATGTGGTGGAGCATATCCGGGAGATGGAGGAACGCCCTTTCGACGGGATCTTTATCCGCCCGACCTTCGGCCATACGTTCTACATGGTGGACCTGGACGAAGCGGACGCCGAGACGGAGATCGAAGCAATGGGAAGAATCCAGTGGCGGAAATTCACCGACAATTTCATCTACTTCCACTGCGACGACAACGTGGACTGGTTCGACGATTCGCTGTGGGGCGAGAACAGCCCGTTCCTGCGAAATATCGGCTGGTGCGCGAAGGCCGCGCGGGTGGGAGGCTGCGTCGGTCTTGCTTTCGATCCGGAGTTCGTCTACTGGGGACGTCCGTATTGTGCGTGGAAATATGAATGGCAGAAGCACAGGGAGGAGAAGAGCTTCGCCGAGTACGAGCGGATTGTGCGGAAACGGGGTGCGCAGTATATGGACCGGATCCAGGAGGAATTCACCGATCCGGTGATTCTCACCCTCTTCTGGACGTCGATGCGTCGTTTTCAGGAGGCCGCGCTGGAGACCGACCCGTCCAGGCGCGAAGCCATCCTCAAGTCCGACTACTATGGCCTCCTGCCCGCGTTCATGACGGGCATGCTCGAGGCCGCCGGCCCGGGAACCATAATCGTGGACGGGGACGAGCACTCTTATTACAACAACAACGAACTGCATTATTTCCGGACCTATCACAACATCCACCAGACGGGCCAGGCTTTGATTCCCCCGGAGCTTCGCGGCAAGTACCGCCGGCAGGTTCAGGCGGGGCACGCCGTTTACGGGGACTATCTTTGCGGCACCATGGCCACCCATACCGAAGCGACCTATGTCACGCCGGAGGAACGGGCGCTTTGGGTGGAACACAATGCTTACTGGGCGCTCAAGAGCAGTGACCGGTACGTGTGGTTCTACAGCGAACGCATGGACTGGTGGAATGGACGGAACCTGCCCGGCTATCTGGAGAGCGCCCTCAGGTCTGCAAAGGAGAAAGTCGCGCGGGGAAGGCCTCTGGGTTTCGACGTCGACGGGATTGCCCGGAAGGGCCACCTGGGGAAGACAAGAGCCGAGGAACGGCCGATTCAACCGAAGACGTTGCATGTTCCCCGCCTGCGCGGTGCTGCGCCCGACATTGACGGGGAATTGACCGACGCAGCTTGGAAAGAGGCGGGGTCTTCGGAGTCCTTCATCAACTACGTCGCGGCACGCGTGAAAGAACTGGAGACGGTAACCGAAGCGCTCATGATGTACGATGATACGGCGCTCTACGTTGCATTCCGGTGCAATGAATCCGAGATGGAAAAGACCCACGCCACAATGTTCACTGATCTGGGCGGGCGGGCCGATCAGGTGGAGGTGGCCGTCGCCGCCGACGAGGGGATGACGGCCTACTTTCATATCCGGTTGGATCTCGCGAATGCGCGCTGGGACTCACGGACCGGGACGGGGCGAAGTGAACACGGCAGCGATATTGCCACCGGACGGGAGGTCTACGGTCGTGATTCCACGTGGTCGGGGGAATATCGAACGGCTACCCGGAAGGAAGCGGATTCCTGGTCGGCTGAATTCGCTATTCCCTGGCGGACGCTGGGTATGGCCTCGCCGAAGCCGGGCGACCGTCTTACGGGAAACCTGCACAGGTGGACCCACCGACGCCCCGCGACCGGCGTGCACGAGTTCAGCACGTGGTCGGAGACCCGCTACAACCGTGGCGTGGAGTTCGAAAACTTCGGCACGTGGATATTTGAATAGTGGCGATTGGGTTTACGTCAACCCTCGATGACACGTCAGCGGTCTCGCGCGGTCGCGGAGGAATGACATGAACCGTCTGGAAGGACGATTCGCGGCGGGGCAGATTACCGGTGGCCGGGAAAACCAGGAGGACGATTACGGTCTGATCGAAGGCGCCGCAGGGCAGCAAATGAATACCGAATCCGTCGATGGATATTCAGGTGTCATGCCTGGAATGGACCGGCGATTCGATGATTATCCCGTTGTTTCCTGTTTATTGTTACAACTATTATTGACAAATGGTACCATTTAGGTTACCATTGATCCATGCGGGTTCGGGAATACATTCGAAAAGATGGCACAGCGCCGTTCAAAATATGGTTCGATCGTCTGAACTATCAGGCAGCAGCGAAAGTCTCGATTGCATTGGCCCGGATTGAGCAGGGGAATACTTCAAGTATCCGTTGGTTCTCCGGGCTTGGAGAATTCAGGATCGATTGGGGACCGGGATATCGAATCTATTTACTCCGGGATGGTGACGACGTTATCGTATTGCTGGGAGGCGGCACGAAAAAACGACAACAGAGGGATATTGCGAGAGCCAAGGAGATGACAACCGAATACAGATCGAGGAGATGAATATGCCGCTGACACGCGACTACAAGCAAACAGTCAGAGCGAGGGCGGAAAGAGATCCGGATTTTGCCGCGTCTCTGATGAATGAAGCGGTCTCGTTATTTCTAAGCGGGGATTCCGAGACTGCCCGTCTTGTACTTCGTGAACTCGTAAATTCGACGATCGGCTTCGAATTTCTGGCAAAAAAGCTCGACAAGCCCAGCAAGAGCATCCATCGAATGTTATCGAAGAAGGGTAATCCTACGATGGATAACCTTACTGGCATCCTTTGTGTTCTTCAAGAAAAGCTTGATCGAAATTTCGAAGTTAGACTCTCCGCTCCACTTAACGAAGGACGTTAGCGGCGGGAACAGAGTAATATCCGACCCATCTTCTCGAATTCGACAACAATGCTCTGAATCCTGTCCATCCATGTGAATCAATAGCCTTCCGGATCGTCCAATTCGCAAGAATCCGCTTGACAAGACAGATATTTGTCTGTTTTTTATTAATTCGTTCCGGCCGTCAGCAAATTGCAATGGATCGAGTCCAGGAGTGAAAGATGGCCTATACGCCGCCCGGGCAGACGCGTGAGAAAATCTATGAGTTTGTAAGGGAGCGGATCCTGAATGGAACCCCGCCCAGCACGCGGGAGGTGCAGAAGGCGTTCGGATTCCGGGCGGTGCAGTCGGCCCGGCAACACCTGGAGGCGTTGGTACTGGAGGGCAGGCTGGTCAAAGAGTCCGGAAAGGCGAGATCGCACCGGCTGCCGAAGATGGGCAGCGCGCGTTCCTCTCATCAGATACCCGTGCTGGGGCGGGTCCAGGCCGGAGACCTGACTGCGGCCATTCAGAATCCGGATGACTACCTCCCGGTCCAGCAGACCCGATACGACGGCGCGGAACTCTTCGCCCTCACGGTACAGGGGGACAGTATGCTCAGGGCGGGCATCCTGCACGGCGACACCGTGATTGTTCGTCGACAGCAGGCTGCAAGGCCGGGAGATATCGTCGTCGCCATGGTGGGCGAGGAGGCGACGGTCAAGAGATACCGGGAGAAGAGCGGCCGCATCGAACTGCACCCGGAAAACGAAGCCTTCGAATCCATTATTCCTCGTGAAGACGGAGATCCGTTTTCGATCCTGGGAAAGGTTATCGAGGTTCGCAGATATATAGAGTAAAACATGATTAATTCGTGGTATATTACGGTGTCACAGTAAATTAAATTTATAGACATTGAATCTATTCGGGTCGACGCTGGAGATTTCATTGAAGAACTTACCAGCGCGATCCGGATGACAGGAGTGGAAATGGCATCCATCAGACGGTACGCCATACCGCACAGCAGGCTGCCCTTCATCAATGCCGAGGTGGAGCAGGTCTCGTTTCAGGGTGAAGACCATCTGGTCAGCAGTGTATGGGGCGGTAGTTCCGGGGGCAGGATTTATTTCTGGAATCCGGATTCCGGATCAAAGGGATTGCGGAGTCTTCCCGAAGGAATACCCGGCGCCTATATGTTGAGAACCGCAGCCGACGGTTGCCTCTATCTGGGCTGCGGTAACGGGGACCTGGTCCGGTACGACCCTGTTGCCGATCGCTTCAAAATTCTGGTAACCGGCGAATTGAAGTCCATTACGTGGGGCGGATGCGTGACGGACAGGTATGCGGTCTGGGAGGCATCCCCTGGCGACGTGGGGGTGTACGACTGGCGGGAGTCGCGGCTCGTCAAGGTATTTCGGCCCGTCGACGCGGAATACCCGACCGCCCTTTATGCACACCGTGTCATGGAGGCGCCGGACGGGAGAATCCTCCTCGCAATAGACATTCCGCAGGCGCGGTTCGTTCTGCTCGACCCCCAAACGATGACCGCCGAGTCCCATACCCCGGAAAATATACAGGGCGTCGGTTCGACGTCCGACGCGTTCTTCTGGGACGACCATACATTGGCGGCATTTGTACGAGGCGAGCTTCACTTTATGTCTTATCCCGGCCTCGATCTGCAAGAGCGGATTCCGGGTCCCGCGCGTGGTAACGTCGGTAGCGGCGCCTGCGTGGTCAACGGGAGGCTCTTCGCCTACAGCGCGTCAGATGGTCACCTCTACACTCTGGATCGCGAAGCGGCGGAATGGGGCGTTGCCGCGGCGGATTGGACGGAAGGCGGACCGGCAACTATTCGTCGTTGGGGCGAGCGCTTCGTCTGCGGCGTGTCCCTGAATGGCATCGCCCTCCGGTTCGATCCGGGTACGGGAAACACGGACCGAATGGACCTGGAAAGTACCGGCCCGATGAGCGCGCACGCCCTTTGCCCCGTGCCGGAAAGGGGATTGATCTTCGGCGCTCCGTTCATCAATCAGCGGTTCTGGATGGTCGACATGGAAACCGGAGGCGGCGAGGATTTCGGGCGGGCGGCGCCGGGAGGAGGGCAGATCAACCAGATTATCTGGGAGCCGATCACCCGGCGGGTCCTCCAGAGCAGCTACACAACCTCCAGTGTGACCGCATTCGATCCCGAAGCAAGGCCGGACTGGCCCAACAACCCGCGCGTGCTGGCCAGCGCGCAGCACGAAGGCCAGATGAGACCCACGGGCCTGGTGCACGACGGCCGGTACGTCTGGATGACTACCAGCCCCGAATACGGACATCTGGGCGGCGCGCTCAGCCGCATCGATCCGAAGACAGGCGAGATCCTGGTCTGGCGCCATCTCGTGCAGGACCAGAAGGTGAACTCGGTTCAGGTCGATCCGGACCGCCGCCGGGTCTACTGCGGAACCGAGATCTTCGCGGACGCGAACTCCACGCCGCCCACCCAGACCACCGGCCGCCTGCTGTCATTCGATATGGACAGTCTGACGGTCGCACGATCGCAGCCCATTGCAGACGGCGAAAGCGCCGCCAGGGTGCTGGTCGTCCTGGCGTCGGGAGAGGTGCTTGCGTCGCAGCGGGGGAGATTCTACGGTTGGAATGCCCGGGAGGGCGATTTGCGGGATCTGGGCCCGGCACCACCGGGATGTCGAGAGGTGGTGTTGGACGCGCCGGCAGGCCGGTTGTGGACGTCTGCCGGGGGTAAGATCGGTCATCTGGAATTCCGCGGCGATGAGGTCGAGTATATACCCGTGATTCACGAGAGTGGAGAGTACCTGACGATCGTTGACCGTACGCTGTATTTCGCCTCCGGATTCGAGATTTGCCAGGTGAATCTGGGAGAATTGCAAAGTTCAGAGTAGAGGACTTGCAATGTGGGGTGCAAGGGCGTATATTTGATGATCGGGAATCGACCGCCGTGTTACGAACGCGGTTCAATCTGCTGTGTTATTGAAGACGCGACTCAGGAATGTGGCACGTCTGTATGGACTACGCTGGCGTGATGGACTGGCGGATACGAGGAGGGACTCGTCCATGGCAATTGAGCAGATTTCGGCATCCGATGCAAAGGCGGGACTCGACGCCGAAGCCGACGCGGTTTACCTGGATGTGCGTACCGAAGCTGAATTCGCAGCGGGCCACCCCGAGGGCGCCGTCAATATTCCGGTCGCCTTTCAAAGTCCGGCCGGCGGCATGATGCCCAACCCTGATTTTCAGGCCGTGGCGGAGCGTGTGCTGAACCGTGAGACGAAAATTTACTGCGGCTGCCAGTCGGGTGTGCGTTCACAGTACGCGGCGGAAATGCTGGAAAAGGCCGGATATCTGAACATTGCAAATGTCGTCGGGGGTTTCGGCGGAAAGGTCAATCCCGGAACCGGGATGGTGGAGGTCGCCGGATGGCGGGATTCGGGGTTGCCGGTATCTACACAAGTCACGGATCACAATTCCTACGATGGACAGAAGGGACGCTGAGCGCGGAAGTGCGTTTCAGGACGGCAGTCCAGACGGTCAAACTTGGAATTCGGGGTATCCGGGTCGCGTCGCCGACGAGGCGCAGCCGGAGGTTGCCGAGGGAATGGGCGGTATCGCCGCAATAGCGTGGCTTCGCACGGCGTATGCGGAGCGGTTCGGATGTTGCGGGCGACGTAACGTGGGTCCATACCAGGATGCGCAGAGGCGCATCCCTTTTTGTTTTCTTTTTTCATCAACCGCGGGCGCTCTCGTTCCCGGTTCGTGCCGTCTCGGACTCCGGAGCATACCGGCACGCACCGGGTGGGTGCGGGTGTATCGTGGCAGAGGCGGCGGTCGCCGCCGGGAAGGGGCAATCCGCGTTGGACATCGATTATGACGCGCCAGCGGTTCGGGCGACGGATTTGACCAAGGTCTTCCGGGTGCCCGATAACGAGAGGTCCCGGGGGAACGGATTTTTCGACCGATTCAGGCGGCGCCGAAGAGAAATCCTGGCCGTGGACCGGGTCGGGTTTGAGGTGAAACGAGGCGAGATTTTCGGAATTCTGGGTCCGAATGGCTCAGGGAAGTCGACACTGATTCGAATCCTCTCGACCCTCGTCTTCCCGGACAGTGGCGAGGCCCATGTATTCGGGCTGCACGTTGAACGGGATGCGATGGGCGTGCGGCGTTGTATCAATCGGGTGTCCGTCGACGCGGCCTTTTTCAAAAAGCTGTCGGCGTGGGAAAACCTGAGTTACGCGGCCCGGTTGTACGGAGTTCCCGTGCGTGAGGGCCGACGTCGAGCCACGGCGATTCTGGCCGAGCTGGGCTTTGGCGCAGACCGGGTGGACCAGCCCGTGGAAGATCTGTCACGCGGCATGCAGCAGAAAGTGGCCGTCGCCCGCGCACTCCTGACCTCACCGGTTCTGCTGTTGATGGACGAGCCGACGACGGGACTGGACCCGGTGTCGAAACGACAGGTCCAGGACTACGTGTTGGGAATACGAGAGCGCCACGAAGCGACCGTTCTGTTAACGACGCACGACATGGACGAAGCGGAACGGGTTTGCAACCGGGTCTCGATCATCCATCACGGGAAATTCATCGCCATGGGAACGGTCGATGAACTCAAGGTCCGCGCAGGCTGCGTGGGGGGCAGTCTGGAGGATGTGTTTTTCAAGATGACGGGAATGGATCTTGCCCATGCCGATCTGGAAGGCGACGCGGAAGGAGACCGGGAGTGAACCCCTTGACGGCCGAGATCAAGGCGTCGGTAGCCTTTATCGAGCGAAATTTCAATCTCGCGAGGCGATACGCAAGCTGGGAACTGATTTTTGTAGTCTGGAACGTAGTGCACGCGTTGACGATCGGTTTGATCGGTGTGTATATGGGCGGAGACGACCCCGAGAAGGTGCGGGAGGCAGTGCTCTTCCTGATTGTGGGCGCCGTGCTATGGAACTTCCTGCGACTTCTGTTTTTCGAAGTCGCTGACGCCGTCGCCTGGGAGCGGTGGGAAGGGACCATCGAATACACCTTTATGTCTCCGGTCTACAGGCTTACGCATCTCGCCGGACAATGCATATATGCGATCATATACGGGTTTCTCAGGTCCGGCATCGTCCTCGTATCGGCCGTTTTGTTTTTCGATCTGAGCCTGTCAGATGCGAATCTGACCACGGCGGTCGCCGTTTTGGCCACGGCCAGTCTCTCGTTTCTGGGAATGGGGCTGATGGCTGCCGTATTTCCGCTTCTTTCGCCGGAGAAAGGCGCACGGGCGACTGACATATTCGGAACGCTGGTGCTGCTGATATCAGGGGTCTACTACGATGTGTCGGTACTGCCTGATTGGCTGCGGCCGTTATCCACCTTTTCGCCCGGAACCTATGCGCTCCGCTCCATCAGGACGGCCCTGCTCGACAACGCGAGTATCGCCGACGTTCAGGGCGACCTCATTATTCTGACGGTCTCGGGCATAATCATGGTTCCCCTGGGACTGTGGATCTTCCACGTGGCTGAGGTGTACGCCAAGCGGACGGGGCGCCTCAAGCGCAGTGGGTAAACCCTTCGCGTCGAGACCTATTGCGGGAATCCTGTTTCCCAGGGATCGAGCAGACGAACACCGGTTTCAAGGACGCGATCGGTGTTTCGCGTGACAAACGTCAAACCGAAAGTCAGGGCGGTTGCAGCCAACAGACCGTCCAGTACGGGTACATTTCGACCGACCCTTCCGGCCGCCGCCGAGATCTCGCCCCAACGGACGGCAACGTCCTTGTCGATGTCCAGAATTCGTCCAGTAAATCGCCTGCTCAGCTGGCCCTCGACCCAATCATGCAGTTCCCGCTGTTTCCGCCCTGTCCGCAATTGTCCGATGCCCTTATGTAGTTCGCCGAAGGTGATGACGCTCAGAAACAGCGAAAGCTCGTCCTGCCGTTCCAGCCACTGCGTTACCTTGCTTGAAGGCGCCTTTTTCACGACTTCCGAAATGACGCAGGTGTCGAGCAGGTATCTCATAGAACAACCTCCCGTCCGTCATCCGGATTCCTTTCCAGGTCAAGGGCCGAACCGGACAGGGGGGAATTGCGGAAGAAGGAAACCAGAGAGCCCGGGGATGTCGTAAGTTGCTGAAAGTCTTCAATGGAAATCACGACGGCCGTTTCTTTGCCTCGGCGGGTGATCGTTTGAGGGCCTTCTCGGACAGCACTGTTCACCACCTCGCTCAATCGATTCTTGGCATCCTGTAACGCCCAAACTGTATTCATCAATTATCCTCCTGTTTAAAAATCTAGACAGTCTAGATTAATATATGTGACTCACCGCCTGTTGTCAAGAAGCCATTGTGCCGGTCCGTACCGCACCCGACGTCGAAATCGAATGGACGGCTCATCGATAGATTCCGAAAACTCCGGACTCAGGAAGCCTCCGCATTGCTCGCGGCTGCGGCAGTCGAACCCCACGAACGCGTTCTGGATCTGGGAATGGCCGGGCGTCCCACCGGGCTCGAACTGGACGCCGCCGGTATCCATTTCGTTAGTCCCGACCTGCGCGCCATCAGGATTTGCGAGGACGCGATCCGGCAAATGGCGCTGGACAATGCGTGCGCCTGGCTCGAAGTGTCGCCGGCGGTCCTCGCCGGCCCGTGCTTCGACGCGGTTCTTTACGCTCCCGCCCGATGGGAGTCCAAGGCGCGTGTGTTCGAACTCATCGATGCGGCGTTCGGGAAAATGGCCATGCACGGACGTTTCCTGCTGGCCGGACGGCGCAATGCGGGCGTGGAGAGCTATCGCCGCCGCCTGGAGGCGGTCTTCGGGCGGGTTGAAACGGCGACGTCGAAATCGGGTTTTCGCGTGTACCGGTCGGACAAGTGCACTCCCGCAAACGGCGCGCATCCGGTGATCGCGTCGCATGTCTTCGAAGTAGCGGATATGCCTGGGGGCACTTGCACGTTTGAGGCGTCTGCGGGCGTCTTTTCGAGTCGAGGACTGGATCCTGGCACCCGGATTCTGATTGAAGCGGTCGACGCCAACGCTGGCGATCTCGTACTCGATCTGGGTTGCGGTTACGGCGCGATCGGCATCGCGGCCGGGAAACGGGCGCGCGAAGTGCGGTTGCTCGATTCCAACCTGCTTGCGGTTCGCTGCGCAAGGCGAAATATCGCCCGGAACGGGCTGGCGAACGCTCGGGTTTCCCTCAGCGACGGATTCGAAGCCGTTTCGGGTCGGGTCTTTGATCTCATCCTGTGCAACGGGCCCACCCATGAGGGAGCGGCAACGGCACGGCGATTCGTCCAGGGCGCCGCCCGACACCTCGAACCGAAGGGGCGATTCGCGGTCGTCGCGATGCGTCCGGGCCTGTACCTCAAACCGATGAAGCGAGTTTTCAACGCGGTGGATCAGGTGGTATCCCGAAACGGATATACGGTGTTGTCCGCCAGTGGCGCGAAGACGGCCGTCCCGGCGGCTTGAGGCGCCAGAGGTCGTGTGGTTTCGCGCCGGGAAATGGAGTTCCGGCCGCCATGCGCACGGTGGCTGGGCGGACCGTATCGGGCGCCCGGAAAACCCTTGACATCACGCGAAAGAGGCTTTATCCTTAGCCGCAATCCCGGGCTTTTTCAACGGGCTGTTGAGTCATCAGTACAGGAGGAACGAACCTTGTATGCGTTCGATTACGTAGCGCCACAATCTGTAGACGAAGCCGTCGCCGTACTCTCGGAAAACGGGTCTGATGCCAGGATGTTGGCCGGTGGTTCCGACATCATTGCACAGTTGAAAGAGGGGCGGCGGCAGGTGAAGGTGCTGGTGGATGTAAAGAAAATTCCCGCGGCTAACGAGCTCGCGTTCGACGCCCGGAAGGGATTGACGATCGGCGCAGGGGTGTCCTGCTGCGACATCTACGAGAACGAGCATGTCGCGTCGAATTACCCGGCGCTCGTGGATTCGACGGAACTCATCGGATCCATCCAGATCCAGGGTCGGGCGACGATCGGTGGAAACCTTTGCAATGCGTCCCCCGCGGCGGATACGATTCCAACGCTCATCGTTCTGGGGGCCACCGCGAGGATCGCAGGCCCGGCGGGAGAAAGAGAGGTCGCCGTGGAGGACTTCTGCACGGCACCGGGGCAGACGGTGCTGCAGGACGGCGAATTCCTCGTTTCTGTACATTTTCCACCTCCCGCGGCGAACTCCGGGGCGTATTTCCTCCGGTTCATTCCCCGCAACGAAATGGACATCGCCGTTGTCAACGCCGCGGCATCCGTGGTGTTGAACGCCGGGAAGAACACGTTTGAGTCCGCCCGGATCGCCGTTGGCGCCGTGGCGCCCATCCCGCTTTACCTGCCCGCGGCAGGGGCCGCACTTGCCGGCAGCGAGGTATCGGATCAATCGATCGAAATGGCGGCCGAGATCGCCCGGCAGTCCGCCAGACCCATTACGGACATGCGCGGGACCATAGAGCAAAGGGTTCACCTGGCGGGCGTCCTCACCAAGCGCGCAGTTTGCGGCGCGGTGGAACGCGCCCGATAGTCTACGTCTCAGGAATCTTCCGATCATTCGCGAATAAAGGAGTCCGCAAAAGATGGCCGGCAAAGTTCATGTCACAACGACGATCAATGGAGAAGAAACGGATTTCCTGTGTGAACCACGCGATACGCTGCTGGAGGTGATTCGCGACAACCTGGGTCTCACCGGCGCCAAAGAGGGTTGCGGGAACGGCAACTGCGGCGCCTGCAGCGTCATCGTCGACGGACGCGTGATCAACTCCTGCCTGGCGCTTGGGGTTGAGGCACAGGGCTGCGAAATCACAACAATTGAAGGGGTGGCCACCGCGGAGGGCCTGCATCCGTTGCAGCAGAAGTTCTTGGAACATGCGGCGCTTCAGTGCGGTGTATGTACGCCCGGGTTTATCGTGGCGGCGAAGGCGCTGCTCGATCGGGAACCGGAACCCGACGAGCATCGGATTCGACTGTGGCTGGCAGGGAATCTCTGCCGGTGCACCGGATACGACAAGATCGTCCGAGCGGTGATGGACACCGCCGGAACGATGAAGGAGACGGCCTGATGCCAACTGAGGACTATCTCGGAATTCAGGAGTACAAGGTGCTGGGCACCAGGCCGATCAGGCACGATGGCGTGGACAAGGTTACGGGGCGTGCGATATATGGAGCCGACGTCCGGATGGCCGGCCTGATCTACGGAAAAGTATTGCGAAGTCCTCATGCTCACGCGCGCATTTTATCCATCAATACCGGAAAGGCCGAAGCGCTCGACGGCGTCAGGGCCATTGCCACCGTCGACGACATTCCCGTACCCGAGAAGAAGGTGGAGGACCTGGGAGAAGGCGCGGCGAATATGGTGGACCTGCGCGCCAACGTGCTTGCCGACGGAAAGGCAGTCTACGACGGCCATGCGGTGGCGGCCGTGGCCGCAACCAGCCCGCATATCGCGGAGGAGGCGCTGGGGCTGATCGACGTGGAATACGAGGTCCTGGAGCCTCTGCTCGACGTACGGGAGGCAATGAATCCGGAATCGCCGCTTCTGCATGATTCCCTCACTACGGAGTCGCTGGGCGAAGACACTGGAAAGCCAAGCAATGTCGCCACGCACTTTCAGCACAAGCTGGGCGATATCGAATCGGGCTTCGCAAAGGCCGACGTGGTCATCGAAAGGGAATTCGTAACCGACACGGTGCACCAGGGATACATCGAACCCCAGAATGCCACGGCGCTCTGGAACCCCGACGGGCGTCTTACGGTCTGGTGCAGCACCCAGGGATCGTTTACGGTGCGCGAGCAGCTGGCGGGTCTGCTGCAGATATCGCCTGTGAATATCCGGGTGATCCCCACCGAAATCGGCGGTGGATTCGGCGGCAAGATCAGGGTTTACCTGGAACCTGTTGCCGCTGTACTTTCGAAAAAGTCCGGCCATCCGGTGAAAATGGTGATGAACCGCGACGAGGTATTAAAGGCCACCGGGCCCACGCCCGGGTCTTACATTCGGGTCAAGATGGGGGCCACAAACGAAGGTAAACTGGTGGCTGCAGAGGCCTACCTGGCCTACGAGTCGGGTGGATTCGCCGGAGCGTGGGCCGAACCCGGCGCCATGTGCATCTTCGCTCCCTACGATATCGAGAACGTGGTCATCGACGGGTACAACGTTGTTGTAAATAAGCCGCAGACGATGGCTTACAGGGCGCCGGGTGCCACGAACGCGGCTTTTGCATCCGAGACCATCGTCGACGAAATCTGCGAGAAGCTTGGCGAGGACCCGCTTGAATTCCGCCTGAAGAACACGGCGAAAGAAGGTACGCGCAGGGCCGACGGTCCAACCTTTCCCCGTATCGGACACGAGGAAGTGTTGAAGGCAGCAATGACGAGCGAACACTACAACGCGTCCCTGGAGGGGAAAAACCGGGGTCGCGGCGTGGCTTCCGGCTTCTGGTTCAACGTGGGTCTCAAGTCCAGCGCGTGTGCGTCTGTAAATACGGATGGCACCGTAAGCCTGGTCGAAGGGTCCACCGATATCGGCGGTACCCGGACGTCCGTGGCCATGCAGCTCGCCGAGCCGCTGGGCATTCCCGCGGAAGACGTGAATCCGGTGGTGGCCGATACCGACGGCGTGGGGGAGACCGACGTGACCGGCGGCAGCCGGGTCACCTTCGCAACGGGCTGGGCTGCCTACAATGCAGCACAGGACATCATCGCCCAAATGGTCGAGCGTGCCGCGAAATACTGGGAGATTCCGTCGGACGACGTGGCCTTTGAAGACGGCACGTTCAAATCCAGGTCCGATCCGTCGAAATCCTTGACATTCAAAGAATTGGCTGGAAAACTCAATGAGACCGGCGGTCCTGTCGTCGGGCGTGCGACCGTCGATCCGCAGGGAGTGGGCGGCGCATTCTCGCTGATGATCGCCGACGTCGAAACCGATCCGGATACGGGCAAGGTGGACATTCTCAGGGTCACGATGGTGCAGGACGCGGGCAAGGCCATCCATCCCGCATACGTGGAGGGCCAGATGCAGGGGGGCGCGGCGCAGGGGATCGGCTGGGGCCTGAACGAAGAGTATTGGTACAACAACAAGGGTGAATTGACAAACGCCAGCCTGCTTGATTACCGGATGCCCACCTGCCTGGACCTTCCGATGATTGAAACCATTATTGTGGAAGTTCCCAATCCCGGTCATCCCTACGGTGTGCGCGGTGTGGGAGAAGCGCCAATTGTCCCGCCGCCGGCCGCTCTCGCCAATGCCATCTACCGTTCCGCGGGGATCCGGATGAACGTGTTACCGATGTCTCCTGGAAACGTCCTGAAAGCGCTGTGGAATGAAAACGGATCATAGGTAGGTTCCGTGTGCGTGCCCCGCACAGGAGCGCGGTGCGCCAACTTCGGGAGAGTTGATCACAATGGCCACGAAAGCCGAAGATTATCTTGGCATCGATAGCTACAGCGTGGTGGGTACTCGTCCGATTCGCCACGACGGCACGGATAAGGTAACGGGCCGTGCGAAGTACGGAGCGGATACCCATACGTCGGGTGTGTTGATCGGTAAAACCCTTCGCAGCCCGCATGCGCACGCCCGCATTCTATCCGTCGATACGAGCGCCGCCGAAGCCCTTCCGGGCGTGAAGGCCGTCATAACGGGGGCCGACCTCGCGCAGCACTACGAGGACAAGGTGGCCGCCATCGGGGAGGAGTCCGTAAACCTTCCCGACCTCATAAAAAACGTGCTGGCTTCGGACAAAGTCCTTTACGAGGGGCATGCGGTCGCTGCTGTCGCGGCAACCACGTCCCATATTGCCGAGGAAGCCCTGGAACTGATTCGTGTGGAATACGACGTTCTGGAGCCCGTGCTGGACGTCCGTCCCGCCATGGAAGACGGCGCGCCCATCCTGCACGAAAACATGAGAATGAAATCACTGGGTCAGACGACGGATAAGTCCGGAAACGTCGCCAGTCATTTCCAGCATTCCCTTGGCGACATCGAGCGTGGATTCGCCGAAGCCGATGTCGTGGTTGAACGGGAGTTCAGCACCCAGACGGTACATCAGGGGTACATAGAACCCCATAACGCGACGGCTTATTGGAATCTGGACGATCAGATCACCATCTGGACGAGCACGCAGGGGCCGTTCGAGGTACGAGACCAGGTCGCGGTCGTATTGGGAGTGCCCGCCTCCAGGGTCCGGGTGGTGCCCGCGGAGATCGGCGGCGGGTTCGGCGGCAAGTTCCGCGTCTACGAGGAACCGACGGCCGCCGTGATGTCCAGGATGACGGGCAAGCCCGTCAAGATGGTAATGAGCCGGACGGAGGTCCTCAAGGCTACGGGGCCGACGCCGGGTTCCTACATGAAAGTGAAGATGGGCGCGACGAACGACGGCAGTCTGGTCGCGGCAAAGGCGTATCTCGCCTACGAGGCCGGTGCCTATCCCGGATCGCCGGTGGGCGCAGGCGCCGGCTGTATTTTTTCTCCTTACGACATTCCCAATGTGGTTATTGATGGGTACGACGTGGTCGTGAACAAGCCACAGACCTCGGCATATCGTGCGCCCGGGGCGACCAATGGCGCATTCGCGGCGGAGACGGTCATCGACGAGATTTGCGAGATTCTCGACGCCGATCCCCTGGAATTTCGCCTGAATAATTCCGCCAGGGAAGGCAGCCGGCGGGCGGACGGTCCCGTCTTTCCCCGGATCGGCCACGACGAATGCGTGAAAGCGGCGAAGGGGTCAGACCACTACCAATCCAGACTCGACGGACCCAACCGGGGTCGGGGTGTGGCTTCCGGCTTCTGGTTCAATGGAGGCGGAACTTCGACGGTTGTGGTCAGCGTAAACGCCGACGGCACGGTCAGCCTGGTCGAAGGCTCACCCGATATCGGGGGTACGCGTACGTCCATTGCAATGCAGGTTGCGGAGGTACTGGGCATCCCTGCAGCCCAGGTAAAACCAATGGTGGTGGACACCGACGCCATCGGACAGACAGACGGCACCGGCGGCAGCAGGGTGACGTTTGCCACGGGCTGGGCGGGATACGAAGCCGCAGTCGACGCGAAACGTCAGATGGAGGCGAGGGCGGCGAGATTGTGGGAGATATCTGAGGACGACGTGGTGTTTGACGGCGGTGTTTTCAAATCCAGGTCGGCGCCCGAGAAATCCATCACGTTTACCGAACTGGCGGGTAAGCTGGGCGCGACGGGCGGCCCCGTGGTCGGTCGGGCGGCAGTGGCGGGAAAGGCGGCGGGTCCGGCGTACGCCGTCATGGTCGTGGACGTGGAAGTCGATCCCGATACCGGGAAGGTGGACATACTCAGGGTAACCATCGTACAGGATGCGGGTAAAGCCATACATCCCTCGTACGTCGAAGGACAGATGCAGGGCGGCGTGGCGCAGGGTATCGGATGGGCATTGAACGAAGAATATTTCTACAACGAAGAAGGCGACCTTGTAAACGCCAGCCTTCTGGACTACCGGATGCCCACCTGCCTGGACCTGCCGATGATCGAGACGATAATCGTGGAAGTTCCCAATCCGGGCCACCCGTACGGCGTGCGTGGCGTGGGGGAAGTACCAATTGTCCCGCCGCCCGCCGCCGTGGCGAATGCGATCTACGATGCCGTGGGCGTGCGTTTGCGCGACCTGCCCATGTCACCGGGCCGTGTCTTGAAAACACTCATTGAGAAAAACGGCGGAGGCAACGGGAGAGGGTGAGCCATGCCAGAGGTCTGGATACCGTCCCTTATGCGCAGTCTCACCCACGGCCAGGAGCAGGTTCAGGTTCCCGGCGAGACGGTACGGGAGGTTATTGAGAACCTTGAAGCACGGTTTCCCGGAATCACCGAGCGAATCTGCGAAGATGGCCGTATCAGGCCCGGTCTGGCGGTTGCCATCGACGGCGTGGTCGGCAACGACGGCATGCGTCAGAGGGTAGCGGAGGAGAGCGAGGTTCACTTTGTTACCGCCATCAGTGGCGGACTTTAACGATAGATGGTCAAGCTTCTGTCGGCCAGTGGTTTGCGTCTAGCCGCTGGCTGTTTCTTTTTTCATGCGGAGGTGCGTCTGCTGCATCCGGGCAGCGAGTATGGCCCTCAATATCGGCATTATCGGCCTGCCAAATGTGGGCAAATCAACCCTGTTTAACGCGTTAACCAGGGCGGGCGTTGAAGCATCGAACTATCCCTTTTGTACCGTTGAGCCGAATGTCGGTGTCGTGGAAGTGCCGGACCAGCGTCTTCAACGGTTGAATGAGTTGCTTCACCCCGAAGCCTGCATACCCTCGTTCGTGCACTTTGTGGATATTGCGGGCCTGGTCAGGGGAGCCAGCCTCGGCGAAGGCCTGGGCAACCGGTTTCTGGCCCGGATTCGGGAGGTCGACGCGCTGGTTCATCTGGTTCGCTGTTACGAAAGCGGAAATGTGCCGCACGTGGACGGCGGCGTGGATCCAGTGCGGGACGTTGAGACCGTCGAAACCGAGCTGAAAATGGCCGATCTCGAGTCGGCGGAAGGAATCGCCCGCCGACTCGAGAAAGTCCTGCGTTCTGATCCGCGGGCCCCGGAACGCGATGCATACGACGCGCTTGGGTTGGCCATCGACGGTCTGGGGCGGTCCGTGCCCGTACGGGAACAGGATCTGACGGAAGCGCAGTCGGAAGCTCTCGTACCCTACAGTTTTCTTACCGCCAAACCCGTGCTTTACGTGTCGAACATTTCGGAGACCGATCTGCCGGACGGGGGCGCGGCCACGGCGCGGTTGCGGGCGCGGGTCGGCATCGACAACGTACTTCCGCTGGCCGCGCAGATCGAGGCGGAACTTGGCGAATTGCCTCCGGCCGACCGGGAGCTCTTTGTCGCGGACATGGGGTTGAATCAGCCGGGGGTCAGCCGGCTGATTCGCGCGGGATATGCCCTGCTGGGGCTGATAACCTTCTATACCACGGCAAACGAAAAGCTGCAGGCCTGGGAAGTTCGTGACGGCACGGGAGCCGCGGCGGCCGCCGGCAGGATTCACTCCGACATGGAGCGCGGTTTCATCCGGGCGGAAGTTGCCGCCTACCAGGATGTCCTTGCTGCGGGAAGCATCGCCTCATTGCGCGAAACGGGCAGAGTTCGCGCGGAGGGCGGGCATTACGCCGTTCGGGACGGCGACGTGATTCGATTTCTCTTCAACGAATGATCGCACGAAAGCCGGTCGCGAAACCCATCGCCTGGACGATGCCGACCGCCGGGAATTCACTGAGAGAAGGGGGTAACCCTATGGGCAATTGTACACGCCTGACAGTCGGAGTGATTGCCGCATGCCTTGTGCTCGGCCACTGCCGGGCAGACGCTCTCGGATTGCGAGGCCTTGGTATCAAGGTCGGCGTGGACCTTACGCGACAGGAGTCCGAGGAATACATCGGGTACGAATTCGATTCCGCGAGATTGACGCTTGGCGGACACGTCGATTTCGGATCCATCTTCATTCCCCGTCTCCATCTCGTTCCGGGCGTGGATCTGGTGATACAGGACAATTTGAAGATCTACTCCCTGAACGGCGAAGCACAGTTCATTTTCGGACAGGGCAATACGTATGGTTATGTGGGCGGCGGAATCGGCGTTCACCTGACACGGTTCGACATTATAGAAACCGGTGGTCAGGGAAACTCGATCAACGTGACGGTTCCGGACGACACGAAGGTGACCCTGAATATTCCACTCGGATTCCGAAAACGGGTCGGGCCCGGTGTGTTGTGGTTCGGTGAACTCAAGATGATTATCGCCGATGAGGAGAAGGATTCGTCGTTCCGGGTCAGCCTGGGCCTGGCTTTTGGCCCGTCTGACTGACGACAGGGTTTGCGGGACCGACACCGGCTATTGCGAGGCGATTTCTACGGGTTGCGGTGAGATGTAAGAGAGACAGCGGATCTCATGGGCGTCCGCGTGAATGGGCAATAGAGGAGATGCCATGGCGGAAGACAGGATCGAACGGATCGGGTACCATATCTCGGAAATCATGAAAGTGCTCAACCTGGATATGAAGGATCCGAACCTGAGGGACACGCCCCGGCGTTTCGCGCGGATGTACCTCGAGATCTTCAAGGGGCTCGACGAAGACAACGAACCCGACGTCAGGATGTTTCCCAATGAAGACGGGTTCGACAACATGGTGGCCATGAACGACATTTCGTTCTATTCGATGTGTGCGCACCATCTGTTGCCCTTCTGGGGCAGGGTTCACGTGGGCTATATTCCCACGGAGCAGATCGTGGGTTTGAGCAAACTGGTGCGGATCGTGGAGTATTACGCGCGACGGCCGCAGATCCAGGAGCGGATGACCCACCAGATCGTGGAGTTTCTGGAGCGTGAACTTGCACCCAAAGGGTCAATCGTGGTGATTGAGGCCCGCCATCTGTGTATGGAAATGCGAGGCGTGGAAAAACCGGGCGCCTGGGCGACGACATCAGCCGTCCGGGGCGCATTCAAGGATCGCACAACCCGTGAGGAATTCCTCGAATTGCTTCAGCGGAATCGGGAGGGTTGAGGAGGAAGGCAGCCAGCTTGCCGGCCGGCGGCCGCGGCGACGGGATGCGGGTCATCCCTTGGCGCGATTGTCGTACATGTCCGCCGTATGCAGATCGAATGGTTCATGCGCCGGGTTCTTTCGGGCGCCGCGGAACGCGGTCTTGCAACTGTAGCAGATCGTAATTTCCGGCAGACTCAGGTACAGTGCGAGGTCGATAATCGCGGCGGCGCCAAGGCAGGCATAGAAGTAAACAGGGCGGTCCAGCGCCACGAAAATCAGACCGACCAGGGCAAACAGAACGGCAATCCCCAGACCGATTTTTCCGTTGAAGTCTCTCTGAACGTAAAAATCGGTCTTTTCGCATCGTGGGCACACGTCGACCTGGTTATTCTGTAAGATTCCTTTCGAGAAGTCCATCGGAGAATCCCGACCGCAGGCCTGACAGGTCGGCTCGGCCTGTGAAGGCTTGATGTAATTGACGGCCTGGCATTCCGGACAGCGAAAACTGATTTCCATGTGCTTAAACCGGTATGGTGGTTGTAAAGAAGATGTAGGCGGAAACACATTCGCCGATCAGAACGAATATCGTGGCCACGTAAAGCAATCCCGTCGCCGACTGGGTTGAATGCAGCTTGACGGTCTGCCAGACCATGAATCCCACGATTAGCGGCCCGATCAGCCCGAAGAGCACGCGTACCCAGAGAAAAAGACCGCCCGGCCCCCAGAAAGAACGGAGCGTTTCCCGCACCTGAATATCCCCGTCCAACCAGAATACGTAAGTCGTGAGTGCGGTCAATATCGTCTTGGCCAGGATGGCGACGAGCATCGTCCGCGTAAGTGTCCGCAGAGGCCGGATGTGGAGCGCGGGAACCACCAGGTACCAGTGGCCAAGGATCATTGCGAAAATGACGCTGCCCAGGAACAGGGCGGAGAGCAGGAAACTGGCGGCGGTCAATACGCCTGCAGCGTTCGGGGAACACGCGGCGCAAGCGAGAAGCCCGTCGGAGACAATGCCGGCGGCGCCGGTCAGACCTGCGACGGCAAGCAGCGCTTTCTGGGGTCCCGTACGTTCGGCGACCACCGCGAGAAGGTAGCCGAACGCGAGCACGGCACTGGCCGCAAGAAGCCTGCGCGGCAACAGGGTAACCGACGAGCCGCCCACCGCAGGTGATAGAAGAGGGAACGGCCCCGCCCACAATGCCAGCGCGAGAAACACCAGACACGCGAGTGTGCAGAACCGGAAGAAGCGTTTGCCTGCTTCGAGCGGAACGACCAGCATTGACAACAACCCGCCGACGGCGAGTTGGCTGAAGACGAAGTAAACGAGCGTGCCGTACATAAGATCGGTGGGTTTTTCCGGTTCAGGACTTCAGCGGCAACCGTTGTCAATATATCGGAAAAGCGACGTGTTGGAAAACGAAAAAGCCAGGATGGGGAGGCCGGCGGGTTTCACCTGCCGTGTACTTGCAGGATGACCGCGAATTGGAGCCGCATCACCAAATCCGCGCCCTGGCCACCCAGAGATTCGCCCGGCGCCGCGGTTTTCCGGGATCGGATCTGGTTGCTGGGGGGCTGGCAGATGCTGGGCCCGGGCAACTTCCCGCGTCTCAACGACGTATGGCATTCTGCCGACGGCACGACGTGGGAATGCGTGTTGCGGGCAGCGCCGTGGCCGGCACGGAACCTTGGTGGCTGCGTTGTCCTGGACGATCGGATCTGGTTGATGGGCGGATTCGACGGTGTCCATACGTTCGGCGACGTCTGGTGTTCACGCGACGGCCGGCATTGGGATTGCGTGACGAAATGCGCCCCATGGGGTTGTCGAGGCGCCTTCGGCAGTCTGGTTTACAATAAGCGAATCTGGGTTCTCGGCGGGCTCAACTGGGAGCAAAGGGCGCATTTCGGCGACGTCTGGTGCTCAGACGACGGAAACCGGTGGGATCTGGTTGAGCAGCGCTCGCCTTGGGCGCCGAGGGCCATGTTTCCCGCCATCGAATACAGAAACAGGATCTGGATTCTGGGCGGGGGAAACTACCACGATCGTGGGGTCAATTACAACGACGTCTGGTGCTCGCCGGACGGCCTGACGTGGGATCGGGAGGCCGTCGATGCCGGATGGGGCCCCCGCCGGTTCCACAGTTCCTTTGTCCACGCCGGCAGGATGTGGATTGCCGGTGGCGCCATCGAGCCGTCCATCAATGTGAACGACGTCTGGTGTTCCGAAGACGGTCGGACATGGCGGCAATCCGTCCGCTGCGCGCCCTGGGGGGTGCGCCACGCGTTTCCCTGCCTGGATTTTCAACGCAAAATCTGGCTGCTCGGGGGGTACAGCGGGTCCATTGCGGGTAGTGTCGTCTATAACGACGTCTGGACCCTTGAATCACCCGATTCGGCCGATGGGGCCGAGACGGCCTGACGGACCCCTGGAGCGTTCTCGCGTGGCTTGCACCCGATCCGAATCGAAGACCGCATCCGAGAGGGCGTTTCCCTGGTGGGGATACTCCGGCATCTGCGTCTTCGGTGTGGGCGTCTGGTTGCTGGCAGCCGACGTCCCCGTCTGGAACGCGGTCTGGTACCTGCCGGCGTGGTATGGATACCTCCTGGTTCTTGACGGGTTGATCCTTCGCAGCCAGGGCCGATCGTTTTTAAGCGACCGTCGCAGAGAGACGGTCGCTTTTCTTTTCTGGTCAGTGCCTTTCTGGTTCTTGTACGAGGCCTATAACCTGGTCATTGAAAACTGGTACTACGTCTTCGGATTGCGGTCGGACACCTGGGGATTCGCATTCTCTGCGGCGGCCTTTGCAACCGTATTGCCCGCCTGTTTCTTGCATGTGGAATGGCTGAAATCGATGCGCCGATTCCGCACAATCCAATGCCGGGGTCTCCGCGTAACGTGGAAGACGGAGGCGACAATGTGGGTTGTCGGCGCCGCCTGTGCGATTCTGCCACTGATCTGGCCGCGGTATGCCTTCTGGTTGGTCTGGGGGGCAACGCTGGGTATTCCGGAGGCGGTCAATTACAGGCTGGGCGCTCCATCGCTGTTGCGTGATCTGGAGAACGGGCGTCCAGCGAGGCTACTGCGCCTTCTGTGCGGGGGCGCCTGGGCCGGGGTGGTCTGGGAGGGGTTCAATTACTGGTCGAGGTGCAAGTGGATCTACACCGTGCCCGGACTGGAGGGATGGAAGCTGTTCGAAATGCCCCTGCCCGGGTTTCTGGGGTTTCCCGTTCTCGCGGTCAACGGGTTCGCCTGCTATGCCTTGTTGTGCCACGCGTTGCGTGGCGGACGGAATTGGGAAAGCGGCGGTGGTTTCGGCCGGCCTGTCCGATTTCGCTGCTGGGTGGCGGCCGTGTTGGCGGTCTTGTTCAGCGTTTCGACGTTTCGTATGGTACAGGAGAAGACTCTGAAGTCCAGGCGCCCGCTGATGTCCGAAGTGGCCGGTTTGGATGCTCAGGACCGTGAGCGGCTTCGCGCCGCCGGCATTTTCACGCCCGAACGGCTCTATCGCGCAGCCGAATCGCAAGAAATCCGGTATCTCGCGGGCGCTTCGGGCGTCGATTCACTTCGCCTGAAAAACGCGATCCTCCACGTGGAACTCGCCATCCACAAAGGGATGGGCTGCCAGGCGGCGACACTGCTTCGAAACACAGGTATTGACGGGGTTGCGGGCCTGGCGAGCGCGAACGCCGAAGCACTGTACGAGCGAATCAAAGAACTGAAATCCGAGGTGCGAAAGCCTTCGCTGGCGGAAGTTCGGGTCTGGGTTCGCGCCGCGGATCTTCACGGCAAGCCTCGCAGATAGACCGGAATCTGCTGGACAACGGTGGATTATAGCGTATATTCTACGGTGAGAAGAACAGCCTGCGGTCTAACACCCGGAAACGAGGTCGTAATCGATGTCAAAAGGGGAACTGGAAGCCACGGCTCGCGCACTCGTTCCGTCGGGCGGAGGTATCCTGGCGGCGGACGAGAGTATGGGAACGATCACGAAGCGTTTCGCGGACATCGGCCTGGAACCCACCGCCGAATCCCGAAGGGATTATCGCGAAATGCTGTTCACGACCCCGGATCTGTCGGACTTCATCAGCGGCGTCATTTTGTACGAAGAGACGCTGAACACGGCGACGAACGGCGGCGTACCCTTTCCGCGGTTGTTGGCGGATCGCGGTATGATTCCAGGAATCAAGGCGGATGCGGGGCTGGTTCCCCTGGCCGGCTTTCCTGGCGAACAGATAACCGAGGGTCTGGACGGACTCCGCGCCCGTCTGGAAGCGTATCGCGAGGGCGGCGCCAGGTTTGCGAAATGGCGTGCCGCCATTGCAATCGGCAACGGAATCCCGACCCGGGGGTGCATCCATGCCAATGCCCACGCTCTTGCGCGTTATGCCGCAGAGTGTCAGGAAGTGGGAGTGGTGCCAATCGTGGAACCGGAGGTGTTGATGGATGGCGGGCACACCATCGAACGGTGCGAGGAAGTAACAGAGTGGGTATTACGCAGCGTTTTTTCAGAATTGGGAGAACACCGGGTGAATCTGGAAGGCACGTTGCTGAAAGCCAGTATGGTCCTGTCCGGCGTCGATTGCCCGACACAGGCAGGTATTAAGGAAGTGGCTCAAGCAACCGTGCGGTGCCTTCGGCGAACGGTGCCCGCCTCTATTCCAGGTGTGGTGTTTCTTTCCGGGGGACAGAGCCCCGAACTTTCCACGTTGCACCTGAACGCCATGAATCGGATTGGCGGATTTCCCTGGGAACTCAGCTATTCGTACGGCAGGGCGTTACAGGACCCTGCGCGCGCCGCCTGGAACGGCAAGGCCGCCAACGTGGGGGCGGCACAGAAAGTTTTCCATCACAGGGCAAGCCTTAACAGCGCCGCACGCGACGGCAGATATGTTCCTGAGATGGAGGGCATTGCCGCCTGATTTTCTTCTGGTATCCGCCCACCGATCCCGTTACAGCAGCAGGCGCGCTGTTTCGGGTTTTTTTTGACGGCATCGGATCGCCATGAATCTCCCGCATCGAGTCCATCGGGGTATCTGTCGGTTCAGGCGGGCAGCCGATCGTGAATTCTCACGGCTGAGATTCAGGAAACTGCTGTTTCCCGCCGCCGGCGCGGTGTTGCTGTCCGTGGCCGGTGCGATCTTCGCGTTCCTGGAATTTCGGACCAACGCCATTGCAATATGGATGGGAGAAGCGCTGGACCGGAACAACGCGAGGCGCGCCACGTCGGGCGCACTGTGGAAGCGGCTGGACGCGCGGGCCCAGGTCCGGGATTCGTTGCAAACCGTTGTAACGCCCGCGGCCGCCGGTTTGCCGGATGCCGTGACGGACGCCCGCTTCGACGTGGACCGCGTGCCGGAGTCGGGATTGCCTACCTTCATCGCGGTGTGGCGCACGGAACGCACGGGGAACGGGGGGCCGGAAACCCGTGAGTTGCTACAGAGCGTCAACGCGTTCAATCTGGGTTTGACCCTTCTGCGGTTGGCAATCTTGCCTGACGTGCGTTACCGTGCCCGGATACGGAGCCGGGTCGATGAACTGTACCGGCACGCGGGCGAGACGGCTCAGCGCGACGAAGCGGACTCCATGTTCGTGGCGGATTCGATTCGGGCGGACGTTCGCGAGCGGCTGGAAAGGGCTTTTGTCGAACAATTCCGTTCCGATGAGCGGAACCGTTTGATGGAAGAATTCCGATCGGGTCGTGTGAGCCAGATACTGATTCAGAGTGGGCTCGGCACCTACCACGGCGAATTGGTTTACGTCGATCCGGAACGTGCCCCCGTCAGATTCGAGGTGGAATCCGCGGGAATGGATGAACGCTTCGGCGGCGCCGGAGGGCGGCCCTGATGTGCCGGAACCGGCTTCGAAACTACTGGACCCGGACAGGGATATTCCTGGCTGTCGACGCGCTGCTGGTTGCGGGCCTCGGCGTCGTCTGGCTGATGACAACACTGCCCCGAATTCCGCCCGACCCCGACGCATTGAGCAGCCAGGCGGGCGTGAACATCTTCGCGGATACCGGGGAGTTGCTGTTTACCTTTAACCGTCGGGTCAGCCAGGTAAGGCTGGACCAGGTGAGCCCCTGGTTTATCAAGGCCGTTATTGCGACCGAAGACGAATCGTTTTATCGCCACCGGGGCGTAAGCCTGAAAGGCATCGCAGGGGCGTTCCTGGCAAACCTGAGGCATCTCCGGAAAGTCAGAGGCGGAAGTACGATTACCCAGCAGATCGTCAAGAACGTGTTTTTGTCACGGGAGAAGACCTATCTGCGGAAGGCGCGCGAGGCGCTGCTGGCCGTGCAGCTGGAGGCGATGTTCTCCAGGTTGTATGGTGAGTCGGCCAAGGACAGATTGCTGGAGATTTACATCAACGGGAGTTTTTTCGGCACCAACGCCTACGGCGTTGAGGATGCGTCGCAGACGTTTTTCGGTAAGGCCGCCGCAGACCTGACCCTCACGGAGGCGGCCATGCTTGCCGGGCTGCCCAATTCACCCGGCGCGTTGAATCCGTTTCGCGACGGCGGCCGGCAGGCCGCGGCGCGTACTGCGCACGTTCTGAGGCGCATGCATGCGGCGGGCTTCCTGGAAACGGGCGCGTTGAAGGATGCTCTCGCTGTGTCACCGGTTCTGGCGTCGCAACATCCCGAAAGGAATCGGACGCCGTACTTCGTTGAAATCATCAAGGATGAAGTGGTGCGGCGATGGGGACGGTCCGCGCTCAGTTTCGGTGCGTTGAATATCCGTACTACATTGGATTTTTACATGCAGAAGGCCGCAGAAAAATCTGTTGCGGAAGGACTTGCAGATGTGGACGTCCGGCTTGGATTTGGCGCGTACGAGGGTGCGGGCAAAGAGAGCAGGCGTGATTACATGCAGGCGGCCCTGGTCAGCCTTGAGCCGGCGACCGGCTACGTGCGGGCATTGGTGGGCGGCCGTGACATTTTCATCAGCTACTTCAATAGGGCAACGGCTGCCCGACGACAGCCGGGATCGGGTTTCAAGCCGGTCGTGTATCTGGCGGCGCTGGCGTCGGGCGAGATTTCGTCCGTGTCATTGTTTGTGGATGAGCCGAGGACCTACACGGTAAACGGAAATCCATGGATGCCAAGGAATTTCAGAGACAGGTATCTGGGTGTGACCACTGCCGCCTGGGCTCTGGTGAATTCCGCGAATTCGGCGAGCGTGCAGGTCATGGATCTCATCGGCCCCGAACGGGTTGTGGAGATGGGCCGGCGACTGGGAGTACGGAGTGCATTGGACGCGTATCCGAGCATCGCGCTGGGCGCGAACGAGGTTTCGCCGCTGGAGATGGCCTCGGTCTATGCGACCATCGCCAACTACGGAGTCCGCGTCGACCCGACTTTTGTGAGGCGGATCGAAGATTCCGGGGGGCGCTTGGTATACGAACACCGGGTGCAACCGGTTCCCGCAATAAAGGCAGCGGATGCTTACGTCATGATCCGATTGCTTCAGAACGTTATCGAGCGAGGTACCGGACGCGGGGTTCGATCCGGGGGATTCGCCCGGCCCGCTGCGGGCAAGACGGGCACGACAAACGACCATACGGATGCCTGGTTTACCGGCTTCACTCCCGAACTCGCCACGTGTGTCTGGCTTGGATTCGACCGGAAGACCCGCAGGAAGACCCGGATTACTGGCGGTCGCGACGCCGTGCCGATCTGGACAGCGTTTATGGCACGGGCGACGGCAGGGCGCGCTTCACGGGACTTCTGGAAGCCCGACGACGTCTACGAGGTACCCGTCGATGCAATCACCGGCGTCCCCGCGGATACTTCCTCCGCTTCACTGGCGCATCCGGCCCCGATCCTGGTGGCGCTCAAATCGGGTGAATCCACAAACAGTCAGCGGACGGTCGCGGAATTCCGCGCGGCTGCGGCCGATTCGATCAATTAGCCTGTCCAGCCGCGGAGAGCACACATACCCTACCAGCCCGTTGGAAAAGTCCATCCGGGCTACGGCCGGCCCTTGCGGTCGAAATACTGCGTTGCGCGCCCTCGCCTGCAGAGCGACTTTATCAACGGACTGCTACACCACCCTGACGGGGAGGCATGCCATGCTTCGAGCAGCACAGGATTTCGTGAACGAACTGAGTACGGACCAGCGAAACCGGGTTCTGTACGCGTTCGACCACGAGGAGCGTTTCAACTGGAACTACGTACCCGTAAAGCGAAACGGCGTGCCTTTCAGGGGGATGTCGCCGGAGCAGCGGGAAGCGGCGCATCGTCTCCTGAGAAGCGCGCTCAGCGATTCCGGATATCAGAAGGCGGTGGATATCATGGTCCTGGAGGGCATTCTCGGCCAGATCGAGTCCCGGTCGGTATCGCGTTTTGAAAGGGACCCGGACGGATATTTCCTGACGCTGTTCGGCGATCTCGCATCGGGGACAGAGCCCTGGGGCTGGCGGATCGACGGCCACCATCTGTCTGTGACGGTCTCGGTCGGCGCGGAAAAGAAGGTGTCGGCCACGCCGGCCTTCTGGGGTGCGAACCCGGCGCGGGTGCCGTCAGGAGAAAGGAAGGGCTGGCGCGTCCTGCGCGATGAAGAGGACACGGCGCGTGGCCTTCTGAGAGCGCTGCCGGAGGACCTGCAGGCCGCGGTCCGCATCGCGGATGAGGCGCCAAGCGATATCCTCACAAGGAACAGCAAGGTGGCCCGGATTGGCGATCCGGCGGGCCTTCCCGTATCTGACATGCCGCCGGCGCAGAAGGAGACGGTGATGCGGATTCTGAAACTGTACGCGGCGAACCTGCGTACGGACCTCGGCGAAGCGCACCTGACGCGAATCCGCACTGCCGGTGTGGACCGATTGCACTTTGCGTGGGCCGGCGGGGTCCGTCCCGGGGAGAAGCATTATTACCGGATTCACGGCCCCACGCATCTCGTGGAATACGACAATACACAGAACGACGCGAACCACATTCACTCCGTACTGCGCGATCTGGAGAACGACTTCGGTCTGGATCCGTTACAGAACCACTACGCAGATTGCGAACACGATTCGTAGGAGTTTGAAGTGCCCATCCCGCCCGAGGCTACCCGGGTTTCGCCGACCCTGTGGGAGATCCCGACTTCATATAAGAAGGGGATGCTGGTCCCGGCGCGAATTTACGCGACGCGAAAACTGATGTCGGATATGGACCGGGGCGTTATCGACCAGGTGACGAACGTGGCCACGTTGCCGGGCATCCTGAACTACGCCTTCTGTATGCCTGACGGTCACTGGGGATACGGTTTTCCCATTGGCGGGGTGGCTGCGATGGATGCCGAGCGGGGCGTGATCTCTCCGGGAGGCATCGGTTTCGACGTCAACTGCGGGATGCGTCTGGTAACCACGAATCTGACGTACGACGAGGTCAGGCCCCACCTCAGGAAGCTCGTGGATCGCCTGTTCGACCGCGTGCCGGCGGGCGTTGGAAGTACGGGATTTCTGAAGATCTCGCACGACGAGTTTCGGACGGTCGTGCAGGAGGGAGCGCGGTGGTGCGTTGAAAATAACTTCGGATGGCGAGAGGATCTCGAGCGGACCGAAGAAAGTGGTTGTATTCCCGGAGCGGACGCGACGAAGATCAGCCGCAAGGCGGTGGAGCGGGGCTTCAACCAGATCGGCACGCTCGGATCGGGAAACCACTATCTCGAAATCCAGGTGGCCAGACACGACCAGGTGTTCGACGAGGAGGCGGCCCGTGCGTTCGGCGTTACGCTTCCCGATCAGGTCGTCGTGATGTTTCACTGCGGCAGCCGGGGTTTCGGGCACCAGGTGGCAACCGACTATCTGCAGATTTTTCTCAAGGTGATGCAAAAAAAATACGGAATTTCCATTCGCGATCGCGAACTCGCGTGCGCGCCGTTCCAATCTCCGGAAGGCCAGGACTATTTCGCCGCGATGAAGTGCGCGATCAACATGTCCTTCGCTAACCGGCAGGTCATTCTTCATCGCATTCGCGAGGTGTTCTCCGACGTATTGAAACGCAGCCCGGAAGATATGGAGATGCGTCAGGTGTACGACGTGGCGCACAATACAGCCAAGCTCGAGCGCCACGTGGTCGATGGCCGGCGTCGCACGGTGCTCGTTCACCGCAAGGGGGCAACCCGCGCGTTCGGGCCGGATATGGACGGCGTCCCCGACCGTTTCAAAGCTCACGGACAGCCGGTGATCATCGGGGGCAGTATGGAAACCGGTTCCTATCTGCTCGCGGGGTCGTCCGACGGCAGCCAGGCATTCTTCTCCACGGCTCACGGCAGCGGACGGACGATGAGTCGCACGAAGGCTCGCAAGCGTTTTCACGGCAAGCGGCTTCAGAAGGAACTGGAGGCCCGCGGCATCTACGTCCGGTCCGTGTCCTTTGCGGGCCTTGCCGAAGAGGCGGGCGGCGCGTACAAGGATATCGACGAAGTCATCGAGGCGACCCAGCGGGCGGGGCTCAGCCGGCGAGTCGTCCGATTCTCACCCATCGGAAACGTGAAGGGGTAACCCTCGCAGTCCGTTGATAGAGTCGCTCGCAGGCGAGGCCGGCCGCGATCGTGCGCCTGAACCTGAGCAGACAAAGGACGGCCGTTCGAAGGAATACGTTTGAATGAAGATCTCCATGATACTGATCGCGGGTTCGCTTGGCAGCGGCAAGACAACGCTGCTGCGCCACCTCGTAACGCGTGCCGACCGGCGGATCGCGATTCTGATGAATGAATTCGGAGAGATCGCCATCGACAGCAAGGTCGTGGAGGGCGAACATATCCGAATGACCGAACTGGCCGGAGGGTGCGTCTGTTGTTCGCTGGCCGGGGAATTCGAGGAAGCGGTCAAGGAGATCGTCGCGACGGTGCGCCCCGAACTCATTGTCGTTGAAACCACCGGCGTTGCGGAACCGGACGCGGTCATTTTCGACGTGGAGGACAATCTTCAGGGCATCCGTCTGGACAGCGTGGTGGTGGTCGCGGACGCCGACCTGATGGTGCGGTTTCCCGATCTGGGATACGTGACGACCACGCAGTTTGAAGCCGCGGATTTGCTGCTGCTGAACAAAGTGGACCTCGTCTCGCCCTGCCAGCTCGACGCGGTCGAAGCGCAACTGAGGCGGGTGAATCCCGACGCGTCGGTCGTGCGCACCCTGAGATGCGCGCTCGACACCGGGCTTGTCTTCGGCGCCGTTAACACGGGGCAGAGACCATTGCGCGCGCCGTCGAGCCACAGCGACCTTGCGGAAGTAGACAGCTTCGATTTCGTTTCCGACAGGCCCGTGGACCGCGAAAAATTCGAACGCCTGGCGGAGAATATGCCGAAAGCGGTTTATCGCTCGAAGGGATTCCTGCGGTGTGTCGAAGCCGCGTTTCTCTTCAATTTCGCGGGGGGCAGATGGGCGCTGGAACCCTTTGAGGCGGACCGTACGGAACTCGTCTTCATTGGCAGGGGGGCGGCGGAAGCACGGGTGCGCGTCCTGTCCGAACTCGAAGCATGTCTGGTGTAGAACCGTCTTTCCCGGGAAGGAATGTTGCGGTGTCATATCGATTTATCGAAGATATAGCAATCGCGGACGTCGCGTTCGAGGCCTGGGGCGAAGATCTCGCCGGGGTTCTGACCGCGGCCGCGGAAGCGACGCTGAACGTCATGGTATCAGACCTGGATTCCGTGGCGATCAGGGAACGACGGACTGTGAATCTCGAGGCCGAAGAACCCGACCTGCTGCTGTTCGACTTTCTGCAGGAAGTAATCTTCTTCAAGGATGCGAATCGGCTTCTTCTGCGGCCCGCGAACGTCGTCGCGAAAGCGCGTGAGGGCATCTGCACGGTGTCGGCAGACCTTGTTGGAGAGGAGCTGGATATGGAACGCCACGATCTGGTCGTCGACGTGAAGGCGGTCACACTCCACAGGTTTGTCGTGGAACGCGTCGACGGACGTTGGCGCGCGTTTGTCGTTCTGGATATCTGAAATGAGAGTCGGCGCCCTCGTGATGTGCGGCGGACGAAGCCGAAGAATGGGCAGTCCCAAGGCCTGGTTGCGTTTCGGCGACGAGTACCTGCTGGAGCGTGTGGTCCGGATGCTCCCGGCCACGCTAAGGCCCGTGTTTGCGGTTTCTGCGCCGGGGCAACGACTGCCGCGCCTTCCGGAGGACGTTGGCGTTGTTCACGATCGGGTGTCCGACAGGGGACCGCTGGAAGGACTGGCGTCGGGACTCGAAGCGATCTCCCCGCATGCTGACGCGGCATTCGTCTGCGGTTGCGACGCACCCTTTTTGCGTCCGGGATTCATACGTCGCCTGGTGCAAATGGCAAGTGACGCGGATATCACCGTGCCGCACGCCAACGGCCGTCTGCATCCGCTTGCGGCCGTCTATCGCGTGTCGGTATTGCCTCTGATTCATGATATGCTGGATGCCGGCACATTAAGACTCACGACGTTGACGGAGCGTTGCTGCTGCCGCAGGGTGGCCGGTTCCGCTTTACGGAACGTCGATCCTGAACTTGAGTCGCTGCGAAATATCAACACGCCCGAGGAATACAGCGACGCGCTCTCAACCGCCGGCATCCTCTGCGGGGATTGATCGGCCCGGGGAATCTTGGTATATTGAATCCGGTTGCCCGCGCATCAGCCGGCTGGCCGGTCGACGCTCGGCCGGGCCGGACGGCGACGCGAGCGCGGGCTGGCACAGCAAATTACAGTATCGTCATCATTTCAGGGAGGGCGCTATGCACGAGGACAAGACTCTGGTGACCGAGGATGAAATCCGGGAAGCGCTGAAGGATCTGGAAGGCTGGGAATACGATCGGGAAAACAGGGCGCTACAGAGGGTATGGAAGTTCCAGAAGTTTGTCCCGACGATGGCATTCGTGCGCACGATTACCCAGGTCATGGACCATAACAACCATCACTCGGACCTCAATCTGGACAGCAGGAGCAAGACCCTCACGGTCACGGTGACCACTCACAGCGAAAACGCCGTCACCCGGGCAGACCTCGATTTTGCCGGCGCGGTGAATGCCGCTGAATAACCTGCAGCTCGGCTTCCGGTCCAATGCCCTGTGCTGGCTGTTCGGGTCCGGATTGCAGGACCTGGACACGATTGCCCAGCGGGCAGGCCCGAACGCAATCCCGCGAAACCGGGAACCCTCACCATTCCGGACCGCCGCACCGGATGGCGATTGGACTTGCGAATTCAGGGAAAGTTCGTTATGTTAATTGGGCACTCGAAATGTTGTTCTCCGGTCGATAAATCACGGAAAAGGAGAAATTCAAATGGGTAACCCCGCGATTACCGCTTACCTTAAGCCCCAATGCGGATGGAGCCGGGGCATACGGGCGGTGCTGGCCAAATACGGGCTCGAATACCAAGACAAGGACATTATCAACGTACCTGAAAACTACGAGGAAATGGTTCGCAAGAGTGGCCAGCCTCTGCAGCCCACGCTGGACTTCGACGGGCAGATTCTTGCCGATATCAGCGGGGAGGAACTGGAAGCCTATCTGGTCAATAACGGATATCGGCCGGCGGGCCCCGAACCCGGTGTTCCCACGGACAGTGCCTGTACGGACGAGGAACACGAGGCCATGGCGAGGTCTCAAGAGGTGGTTTTCTTCAATAACAGGACGGGAAATTGACGTACAGGGTCCAGATTGATCCATAAAAGAGGCGGCCCCATCGGGACCGCCTCTTTTGCATGGCCCTCGCCAACAGTTCTACTGCGTGTGGCATCCGCAGGACAATCCCTGCCCGGGCATCGATAACCGGCGCACGGTGTACCGGGGTTCGCAACCCCTTCGCGACGAATGAAACCGGACTCGGTTGCGGCCGTGACGGGGCGAGTCGACAGGCCTGCGTACTCAACGAACCGAAGGCGAAGCCATGGGCTCCAGATCGAGGCGCGGCGCCCGTCTCCAGGCGGGCGGGGAACGGCTGCTGTTTGAACAGATCGCAGCGTGCGGCAACTGCGAACGGCTGGTCGACTTCCGGAAGACGTTCGAATCGCGAGAAAAACGGCATGAGGAATTTGACGACTACTGGGCAAAACCGGTGCCTGGTTTCGGCGATGCATCGGGCAGGCTGCTTGTAATCGGTCTCGCGCCGGGCGCCCACGGGGCGAACCGCACCGGCAGGCCATTTACGGGCGACTATGCCGGTCGGGTACTCTACGGCGCGCTATTCCGGCACGGATTCAGCGATCGATCGGAATCCAGCCACGCGAACGACGGTCTTAGACTCAAAGGCGTCTACATTACGAATGCCGTAAAGTGTGTCCCGCCCGAGAACAGGCCGAACGGAAGCGAGAAACGCGCCTGCCGGAGCTGGCTGCGAATGGAAACGCAGCGATTGAGGCGGATTCGCGTCGTGCTCTCTATGGGGAAAGACGCGTTTGAGGCCTATCTGCGTGTTCTGAAGGAAGACGGAATTGTCGAGAGGCCGGGGCGCTACCGGTTCGTGCACGGAAGGACGTATCGGTTCGACCGCGATTCCAGGATTCTGGTTGCCAGTTACCACTTCAGCCGTTACAATATAAATACGGGAAGGCTCACGGAACCGATGGTTGAAGGATTGTTCGAGACGGTGAATCGCCTGCTTGCGGATCCAGACCGGAATCGCGGGATCAGTGTTTTGTCCCGGACGTAGATAGCCTGATTCCAACCGACGAGTCGCTTGTCCGGCAACCCTTCCACGGGCTGAGGAACCAGGGTGTAATCCCTAAGCCGCTCCCTGAGCTTGTCGAAGGGTCGGCGAAGGGATGTAGATTGGCCCCTTGCGGATCGTGAAACGCGGGCATTTCGACAAGCTCAATGACCGCGTTTCAGCGAGCGAGGCTACTCCGAGAGCTTCCTAAGGTCCGGTTCTTTTCGGCGGTGTCGTGCGATCTTGTTGTCCCGACGTCTCAAGATTCCTCAATGACGCGATGTACGGGAGATTCCGGTAGCGCTGATCGTAGTCCAGGCCGTATCCGACGACGAATTCATCCGGGATGGTGAAGCCGACGTAGTCGACCTGCACTTCCACGACTCGACGGGCGGGCTTGTTGAGAAGGCTGCATACCTTTAAGGTTCGCGGGCTTCTGGTCGCCAGAATACGCAGAAGATACTCCAGTGTGAGGCCCGTGTCGACAATGTCCTCTACAAGGAGCACGTCGGCGCCGGCGATATCCCGATCCAGATCCTTCAGGATCCGTACAACGCCGGAACTCTTCGTCGTTTTTCCATAGCTCGCAACGGACATATATTCGATCTCGGCCGCGACGGAGATTTCCCGGGACAGGTCCGCGAGGAAGAAGAGGGCGCCTTTCAGAATGCCCAGAAGGATGAGTGGCCGCTCTGTACCGCCCATCGACTGATCTTCAGTGCGATCCGGGGAGGCGGCGCCGTCCGAGCGGAAATCCGACGATATCGTGGCGCCCAGGTGACGGACCCTCTCCTCGATTCTTTCGGCGGTAATCAGGACCTCCGGTATGGTGTCGGACATAGAAGAACCAGGAAGACGTGTGGTTACCCGTGGACCGCTCGCATTCGATGCCCGGAACCGCCCTCTTGCGGCGCTCGAGCCGATCGGATGCTCCACAAGATAATGGCCGGCCGGCGATGTGGCAAACGGCCTTTCCGAATGGATTGATCGTGCGATGAATCTGATCTCTTGCAGTCGCCTGGAAAGGGCGAGGCAACGCAGGTCGAACCCGGCATACCACCTTGCCTACCGACAACTGGAATCCGAAGCCAGGGCTTTCCTCTGCGATAAAATGCAACCTCAGGATCGACCGGCGGGATACTACCACAATTACTTTTGCCCGGATCACGCCGTTGAACTCGCGTTCGACGCCGAATCGCCGCATGCGCATCGATGTCCCAGGGACGGGCGGGTCTTTTCCGGCGAACCGTACGATTCCGCCTGGCGCTGGTTTGTCAACAACAGACTCTCCAACATGGCGTACCGGCTCGCGCTGATGTGGCAGTTGGATGGGAACGGCGCATATCTGACACGTTGCAGAGAGATTCTTCTGGCTTACGCGGAGCGATATCCGGGGTATCCGATTGAGCGGGAACTGCCTTACGGCTGGGGCAAGGTGGCGAATCACTCACTTGACGAAGCTGTGTGGCTGATTCCCATAACCATGGCCTACGATCTGGTTCGGGAGAACCTGAATGCCCACGAGCGGACGCAGATCGAAACGAACCTGCTCGCCCTTGCGGCTGAGCATATTCGGGGCCAGAAGTTCCACCGCATTCACAACATTGAATGCTGGCACAATGCGGCTATCGCGGCGGTCGGAATCTGCCTGGACGACGCAGGGTTTCAGAAGATGGCCCTCGAGGACAGGTTCGGCTTCCACCACCAGTTGCGCGAGGGTGTACTGGACGACGGCATGTGGTGGGAGGGTTCATCCAGTTACCACTTCTATACCCTCGCCGCCCTGATTGCCCACATCCAGGTTTCGGAGAACGTCGGCGCGGGTCTGCACGATGACGACAGGCTCCGGGCGATGTTCCGCGCGCCCGTCTCGCTGGTGTTTCCCGATTTCAGGCTTCCAGCCACCAATGACTGCTGGTACTTCTCTTCCTTGCTGTCGGACGTCTGCCACGGCGTGCCGCCGGCGGAATCCTTTTACGAGGTGGCATACGGGTGGTATGGAGAACCGGATTTCGCCCGGATTCTCGAACGCAACTATGAAGCGCGCGCACGAACGACCGTGGAAGCGCTGCTGTATGGAGCCGACTTGCCGGGTTCCGGCGGCGGACTCGACACCGGGAGTACCGTTCTGAAGCCGTCCGGACTGGCCATCCTGAGGTCGAGCGAGGCCCACCACCGGCAGAGCTGCGTGTTGCTGAAATACGGCCCGCACGGCGGCGGGCACGGACATCCCGACAAACTCTCCGTTTCCTTCTACGCACGCGGAAGCCCGGTCGCGACGGACCTGGGCACGCCCGGATACGGCGTTGGCCTGAACGAAAGCTGGTATCGACAGACGCTCAGCCACAACACCGTAACGATAAACGGCCGCTCCCAGCCTCCGGCGGAAGGGCGATTGGTGAGATTCGATGCAAAACGAACGAGCGGCTTCGAAGTGGTCGATGCCGGCGTTACGTGGGAGAATGACTTCTACGCCGGGGTTACGATGCGTCGGGTAATTCTGTGGACGGATTCATATTTCTGGGATGTGTTCCACGTGGCGGCGCCGCAGGAATGCCAGTTGGACTGGGTCTGCAGGTTTCAGACCCATCGTCGCAGGCACTCGGGTCTGTCGCGTCGCGGGTCGATTTCACTTTCGGGCGACGGATATGCCCACGTCCGGCAGCCGGTTGAATTCGCACCCGAGCAAATGGTATCGTTGGAATGGGGCCTGCCGAAGGGCGGGGTGGGGGCATTCCTGCCTGAAGACGGGGCCACGCGAATCATCCTGGGAGAAGCGCCGTTCCAGTCCGCGTCCGAAACGGGCGATCTGCTCATCCGCCGTCGAACCGCCTGCGAGACAACCTTTGTCGGGCTTATCCATCACTGGGACACGGAGCCCTCGGTCCGCCGCGTCGAGGCGATTGGAAGGGAAGGCCCGGGAGGGACCCCCGGATTCCTGGTACACACGGGGACTGAGACGCATTTCTGGGCCATGTCGGAGGTTGTCCCGGACCTCTCGGGCGTGGATGCCGACCGGACATTCGCTTACCCGCTGCAGTCTCCGGCATGACGTGGGATTTTGCCGTTTGCTTTTTCTTCCGTGTTCGTTATTTTTTCCGTTTGAATCGTTCGCAGGGCGGCGGTCGTTCTCGGACATTCGTAGACAACAACATTAAACAAGAGAGATAACCTGTTGTGGAAGAATTGGTTAAAGGAATAGACGGAGAGTTCGGAGATACGCTTCACCGGTCCCGGGCGCTTTACGAAAAAGCATCGAGGATCTTTCCGGGCGGCGTGACCCACGATTTAAGGTACTATGCGCCGTTTCCCATCTATGCGAATCGCGCCGAGGCGGGCCGCAAATGGGACGTGGACGGCCGGGAGTACGTGGACCTGTGGATGGGGCACGGGGCGCTGTTGCTGGGTCATTGCTTCCCGGATATGGTAGCCGCAGTATCGGAACAGGTGGCGCGTGGTACTCACTATGGTGCGTGTCACGAGCTGGAAGTGGACTGGGGTGAGTGGGTCACCAGACTCATCCCCTCCGCCGAACGCGTGCGATTTACAAGCTCCGGCACGGAAGCGACGCTGATGGCGCTCCGGCTGGCGCGGACGTTTACCGGAAAGCGTAAGGTCCTCAAATTCTTCGGCCACTTCCATGGATGGCACGACAACCTCATCGTGGGCGTGTTGCCGCCCTTCGACGAACCCGTGCCCGCCGGCGTTCTTCGCGAAGTGGCGGATACCGTTTGCCTGTGTGCGCCGAACCGGATCGATCAGGTCGAGGATATTCTGAAACGGGACGACGACATTGCCTGTGTCATTGTGGAACCGACCGGCGCCTCTTTCGGCGTGGTACCCCTCCGTCCGGGTTTTCTTGAAGAGCTGCGTCGCGTAACGTCACGGCACGACGTTCTGTTGGTTTTTGACGAAGTCATCACCGGCTTTCGATGCTCGCCCGGGGGTGCCCAGGCCCACTACAACGTCAAACCCGACCTCACTTCGCTGGCGAAGATTCTTGCTGGAGGGCTTCCCGGGGGCTGCCTGACGGGCCGGCAGGATATCATGGACCTGCTGGAATTCAGGGGGGAACGGGAGTGGGATACATGCCGGAAAATGCCCCATCAGGGTACCTTTAACGCGAATCCGATTTCCGCGGCCGCAGGGATTGCCACGCTCAGGGCGATCGAAGACGGAACCCACATCGCGCGCGCAAACCGGAACGCCGACGTCCTTCGCGCCCGTCTCAATGCCGTTATTTTGGACCACGGCGTGGACTGGGTCGTCTATGGCGACTTTTCGGGGGTCAAATTTCTGCCCGAGAGTGGGCCGATGGCGCAGAGCCTGGAGGGGATAGCAGGTGGAACGTATGATTACCGCAGGCTGAAGTCCCCAGATCCCGCGTTGAGAGATGCGTTCCGTGCCGCGATGCAACTGGAGGGCGTCGACCTCAATGGCTTGGTCGGCATAACGGCATCCGTGCACACCGAAGAAGACCTCGACCACGTTGTACACGCATTCGACCGCACCCTGCACAGATTGAAAGGGCAGGGCCTGCTGGGCCGGTGACGGAGGGGGTGCGAATGCGCGTTCGTGAGGCGGGCGGCCTGTGGTACTCTGGCGTCTTGCTTCCGGGATTCCGAGGGATGCGGCGAAGTCAATTCTGAACCGCGTTAGTCCGAGTTTTTTCTGTCAATGCGGAAATGGCGGGCGTTTCGTCATGCCAGACCGGATCCGGATTCTATCCGACGAAATTGCCAATCGAATCGCCGCGGGTGAAGCCGTCGAGCGCCCGGGCTCTGTGATTAAGGAACTGGTGGAAAACGCGATCGATGCGGGGGCGGACCGCATCGTCGCTGAAGTATCCGGCGGCGGCAAAGAAACCATCCGGGTCAGTGACAACGGCTGCGGAATGTCTCGTGAAGACGCGTTGCTGGCCCTGGAACGTCACGCCACGAGCAAAATTGCCGATCTATCCGACCTTCGCACGCTGCGTACGCTCGGGTTTCGCGGGGAGGCGCTGCCGAGTATTGCTGCGGTGTCACGAATGGTTATCGAAACCCGCGATTCGGAGGAGTTGCAGGGTACACGCGTTCGGGTCGAAAGCGGCCGGGTGCGCGACGTTTCGTCAACAGGCCGGGACCGGGGGACAACGGTCGCCGTTCACGGCCTGTTTTTCAATGTACCCGCCAGGCGAAAGTTTCTGAAGGGCGTCGAGACCGAATTCAAACACGTGTCGGACGCACTGACGGGCCTGGCGCTGGCCTATCCCTCCGTTGCATTCGTGCTCTCTCACAATGGGCGCGAAATCCTGAACCTGGCCAGGTCCGAGCGCCAACACCGCCTTGAGGCGGTATTCGGCGTTCGGTTCGGCCGCGACGCCGTTTTTCTGGATGGTGAACGGCACGGTGTTCGGGTCTGGGGGTTCGCCGGCAGGCCGGAACTGGCGCGAAAGTCGGGCGCGCAGCAGGCAACGGTCGTCAACGGTCGCTGGGTGCGAGACAGGGGGGTGACGTTCGCCGTACACGATGGCTTTGGCGGACTGCTCGTGAAGGGTTTCCATCCCGCTTTTGCGCTTCTTCTGGATCTGGATCCCTCACGTCTCGACGTCAATGTGCATCCGGCCAAGCGCGAGGTGCGTTTTGCGGACGAAACCAAGGTTTACAGCGCGGTTGCTGAAGTTGTGCGAGCGGGGTTGAGGGAGGAGGACCTGGTTCCGGAAGTGGCCGACGGCATCGCCTCACCCGCGATTCCGGCGGGGGCGGCCGCGCAGGCAACGCCGGACCTGGCCGGTGGCATTGCGGACGCGCCGGTGGAGCAGGAGGCCTACCTTTCGGAGCCCCTGGGCCTGGAAGACGTGCAGATGGCGCTTTCACTGACCGTGAGGAAGACGGCCGGAGGGCGCAGGGAACAAACCGACAGCGCTGCGGATACAGACCTGGCGGACGAAGAAACGGTCGATCAGGTCCCCGTCTGGCAGGTACACGACAGATATGTCCTCGCGCATATCAAGAACGGCCTGATTTTTGTGGATCAACACCTGGCTCATCAGCGGATGATCTACGAACAGACGCTGAGTCTTTTCGAATCCAACGCCGGATTGGGTCAGCGACTTCTGTTTCCCGTCACGCTTGACTTCGGCTTGCGGCAGATCCACAGGGTCAGAGAGGCGATGCCGCTGCTGGAAGCCATGGGCTTCGGCATAAGGGATTTTGGCGCCAACACCGTGGTCGTGGATGCCATTCCCGTGGAACTCAAAGTATGGGAAGACGGCCGGCTTCTGCAGGAAATCGTGGACGAGCTTGGCGAACGGGAGCGCCAATCTTCCGTCCCGGCAGGCGGTCAAAAGGCGTTTTCTCCGCTTGAGCACAGACTGGCCGCCGCCTACGCCCGGCACACCGCCATCCGTACGGGAGAGCGGCTGTCCGCGAGGGAGATGCGGGCGCTGATCGATCGGCTGTTCGCCACGCGCGAACCGTTCGTTTGCCCGCAGGGCAGGCCAACCGTGGTAAAGATGTCTCTGGATGAACTCGATCGGCAATTCAACAGATAGCCGGCGCCGGGTATTGGCGCTGGCGGGCCCCACCGCGTCCGGAAAGACCCGGGTTGGCATCGCCCTGGCGAGGGCGCTTGGCGGTGAAGTGGTTTCCGGCGATGCGCGTCAGGTCTACCGGTATTTGGACATCGGTACCGCCAAACCCACGACGGAAGAGCGCGCTCTCGCGAGGCACCATATGCTCGATGTCGTGGACCCCGATGAGACCTATAGCGCCGGGCACTACGCGATCGATGCGACCGCGGCGATCGCGTCGATTCTGGACCGGAATCGCGTTCCGATCCTGGTCGGCGGGTCGGGTTTGTATCTGAAGGCGACGCTCGACGGGTTCTCACCGCTCCCGCGTACTCCGCCGGCGGTCCGAGGACGTTTGTTGGATGCGGCGCAGGAAGATCCGGCGGGAATCTATCAGAGGCTGCGCGAGGTCGACCCCGTGACGGCCGGACGTTTGCACGCCAACGATACCAAGCGAATCGTACGCGCGCTGGAGGTCTTCGAACTGACAGGGACGCCGCTCTCGGTGCTTCACCAGCAGCCCACGAAACGGGCAGAAGACTGGCGCGTCGAGTGGTTCGGGTTGGAAATGGACCGGGAGATGCTTTACCGGAGGATCGAAGAAAGAGTGGACCGGATGATCGCGGCCGGACTCGTGGACGAAGTCCGGGAACTGGAACGCCGCGGTTACAGCCGTGAGCTCAACGCGCTCAATACCTTCGGATACCGGGAGGTTTTCGATCATCTGGACGGCGAAATGGATCTGGCTGAAACCGCGGCGCAGATCAAGATGGGAACCAGGCGTTATGCCAAACGCCAGCTTACTTGGTTCCGCAAGGAAACGCGTCTGACGTGGATCGATGCCGGCCGGGTCGATGCGCCGGCCACCATCCTCAAATTCCTTGACACGCATTAATGGAGATGGTAGTTTTCGACGTCGACGGGGGCGGGAATAGCTCAGTTGGTAGAGCGCAAGCTTCCCAAGCTTGATGTCGCGGGTTCGAGTCCCGTTTCCCGCTCCACTAAAATATCGCTTTTATCGTGCAACCAATGGCCATTTGACATTTATGTTTGAATGGCCGCTTTTGTTGTTACCCATGCAAAGGTGACGTAGACATTCATTAGTGGAGACGAAAACGTGGAACGTGAGATCCCGGAGTGGGTGACATATCCACGGGACGAGTGGGTTGAGATCACGCCCGCTGAAGCCGGTCTGGACGTGGAGAAGTTCGAACGCTTTCTATCGGGCCTGGAAATAAAGGGCGCGTCGTTTGGCGGCGAGGACCACACAGGCAATAAATGGGGCACGGTGCTCACACGCGGCGGGTACCTGGTGCACGCCTGGGGCGATCGCCATTACCGGTTCCAGACGGCCTCGATGGGCAAGGCGTTCATGTGGGTGCTGATCGGGTTTGCGGTGGAGGAGGGGATGCTGGATCCGGATGAGCCAATCCACAGAACCTGGACGGGCGAAGGCGAACTGTCGCATCCTCACAAATACCTGGACCAGGGACACCACCGGACGCTTACCTGGCGCCACCTCATCGGCACGAAGGAGAAGAGCGCCCACCAGGGGGGCTTCCCCATGGAACTGGGAAGCGTGTGGTCGAAGGGGCGTGAGGGGCGCGGCAGCGCGGGGGCGGACCCATTGTGGCCGGCATGGGCGACCTGGACCGGGGATCCGTTTTATGATCTCTATTCTCACGTTGAACCCGGGACGGTTGAGCATTACAGCAGCGCGGGGTTCTGGCGGCTTGGCCAGGCTCTGACCTGCGTGTGGAACCGGGACCTGAAAGCGGTGCTGGACGAGCGGCTGTTCCGAAAGATAGGGATTCCGGCAAAGCGGTGGGACTGGTATACCGGGAGGACGATGAGTGAAAGCAAGTTCTTCTATCCGGCCATTCCGGATTCGTACACGTATCTGGATCCGCCGTATGAAATCAACGGTCACGTGGTACGAAGCGGTCCGGGCTGGGTGGTGATGAGCCCGTCTGATATCGCCCGCTTCGGCCATCTGCTGGCGACGCGGGGGCAGTGGGAGGGCGAGCAACTGGTCGATCCGGACTGGCTGAGGGGACACAGCGGTGGAAACCGCTGCGGCGTCAGTGGAGAAAGCACGCATTACACGGCAATGGCGCAGGTCACCACCGATGGCTTCGACCACCCCCATTCGATCGTGACCACGAGCCTGTTGCCGGACGAGTTGTTTATCGGCCCGGTTCGGGTTTCAGGTCAGCGGTAAGGTGGAACACAATGGACGACGTGCGAATCGGGATCGCCGGTCTGGGCCATCGCGGGCTGCACTGGATCCGTCTTTTGCAGGCGATCCCGGGCTACCGGATTACGGCGATCTACGACTGGATCGAGCCCCTTCAGGAGCGCGCGCTGGAGCACATCGGCCGCCGCGGCGATGTAAGGGTGTTCTCAGATTACGAGGACTTCCTGACGTGCGATGGGATGGACGCGGTCGGCCTGTGCGTGAGGCGGAAGGAAGTGGGGGAGATGGCGGCGCGTTCGCTGGAGGCGGGGAAGCACGTAAACTCCGAGGTGCCCGCGGCGTATACGATGGCGGACTGCTGGCGGATCGTGGCCGGCGTGGAGCGGACCGGCCTCGTATATAGCCTGGCCGAGCAGACGCGGTTCTGGGGTGTGGTCGAAGGCTGGCGGCAGCTGGTCTCGGAGGGACGGCTGGGCAGGATTACCTATGCCGAGGGCCAGTATGTGGGGTGGTACGGTACCCATCAGTACTTCCAGGATTTCAGGACCGGAAAACAGTATCCCATCGAGGCGTTGCCTGACCATCCGGAAGCCGAACCCACGGTGCTGCATTCACTTCCCGTGATCATCGGAGGTATCGGTTCACACGATATGGACGTGGTGCTGACGGTTCTGGACGACCGGGTCGTTGAGGTTGTGGGGATGAGCACGAAGGAGCCCAGCTACGCCTGGCCCCGAATCTCACGCGCGGATATGCAGGTCGCATTGATGAAGACGGAGAAGGACACGGTGATCCGGATGCTGTGCGGATTCACCCAGCCGAGGCCGCACGGCGACCACCACTGGTGGCAGTTCATCGGCACGAAGGGCAGCGTCGAGTGGCGGCGGTCGCTCAACGAGAAGCCGAAGATGTGGCTCGCCGATACGCAGATGAACGACTGGGCGGAGGTGGACTGGCAGTACCAGCGTACGGATGCCCCTTCAGGCGCTCAAGGCAGTGGCCACGGCGATGCCGACTATTACGTCCAACATCACTTCAGGGACGCCGTACGCGACGGAAAGCCGCTGCCGCTGGACGTCTACAGGGCAATGGATACGACCGCACCCGCCATCCGGGCGCACGATTCGATCGTCGAAGGGGGCAAGCTCATGAAGGTTCCGGACTTCCGGCCGGGTCCGGATCGCAAAGCAGGGGAGATGCCGGTGGGGGTGTGAGCGAATGTCTGTCCATCGGTACATGCCAACGAGCGATTACACGGGCGTCAAACGCGACCATCAGGAGATTGGATGTGAGAGACGAGGCAAATGAAGAAGATCATCCTCGATACGGATATTGGCGACGACATCGATGACGCGCTGGCGCTGACGTTCGCCCTGCTTTGCGGGGAGATCGAGCTTGTTGGTGTGACCACCGTGTTCCGCGACACGGCGCGGCGCGCTGAGCTGGCGTGTTGCGTCCTCGACGCGCTTGGGAGGGGCGACGTTCCCGTCTACTCGGGTCTCGGCAAGCCGCTGTTCGACGACGCTTCGAAGGGCCGGGCCGCCATAGAGACGCATCGACCGCGGCAGATGGAGGCCATCCGGCAATACCCGGGACCCTCGCGACCGGCCGAGGGGCGTGCGGTCGACTACATCGTCGATACGCTGATGGGCGGCGATGGCGACATCACGCTTGTACCGATAGGCCCACTGACGAATATCGCCGCCGCGTTGACGGTGGAGCCGCGGCTTGCACAGAAGACGACAATCTGCCTGATGGGCGGATGTGTGGGGCGGATGATCGCCGAGTGGAATATCCTCTGCGACCCAGAAGCGGCGCACGTGGTGTTCGGCGCCGGAGTTACGATCACCATGGTGGGCCTCGACGTGACCGAAGCGTGCCGTCTGGATAACGCGCAGGTACAGGCGATCGGATCGGTGGACCGGCCAATCAACCGGCTGTGCTTCGATCTGATTCAGTTGTGGAGGAAGGATTCCGGGCGGGAGCATCCCATTCTGCACGATCCTCTCGCCATAGCGATGGTGTTCGACCCCACGTTCTGCGTGACCCGGTCGAGCGCCATTCACGTCGAAACGCGTTCAGCCTGGCTCAACGGCGCGACGGTACGGGTCCGGTCCGATGAATTCGAGGCGAACGCGGAGGTTTGCGTAGATGTGGATTCCGAGCGCTTCGTCAGTCATTTCGTCAATACGCTCACGACGTAAGCCCGTTAAAACATGCAGGGCAATTGAACCATGGCGGATCCTGATCATCTGGACATCATCAGGAAGAGCGTTCAGGCCTGGAACGGCTGGCGGGCGGAGAACCGGGAACTCACGCCCGATGTGTCTGGCGCCGATTTCAGCTACGAAGACCTCAGCGGTGTGGATTTCAGCGGAATGGACCTGAGCTACGAGAATCTGAGCTCCGCCACGCTCGTCGGCGCGAACCTGGACGGCACCGTGCTGGACCACACAGACCTGAGCGATGCCTATCTTCTGAATGCCACCTTCCGCCGGGCCAACCTGAACTGTGTGAACCTCTACGGGGCGGTACTTGCAGGCGCCGACTTTACCGACTGCGATCTGAGCGAAGGCTCCCTCAAGGAAACGGACCTTGATAACGCCGTGTTCCACAACACGGACCTCCGCAGTACCACGTTCACCGGGGCGGAGGGGCTGACCGCACGGCAGGTCCTGGAGGCACGAACCCTGCGTGGCGTCATCGATCTGGACCCGCTCGTCAAGAAACAGGTCGCTATCCATAGACCCCGGCTGCTGGCCCCGGCGAAAGATTGAAAGGGGAGGCGGATTCACACATCCGATACGTTTGGTGGGCGTGGTGGCGCCTGCCCGTCGCTGTTGGCCGGGTTCGAAAATGCCAGCGGTTCCAGACATTTTGCTTGACGTTTTCCACATTTGTTTTAACTTCAAAGTAATAGTGTAAGTATTTTGTGCACTTTATTCTCTAACAGTTAGATATATCGTCATATGAATAGGCCAGGTCAGATAGAGGGTTTGCCTCAGGTGGATGAGGCGGTTGTGGGGCTCGGCGTGGATGCGGTGGCCTCCGGAGGTATCGGAGAGGCTGTCGGCATCCGTCAAGGGGACGTCATCGAGGCCATCAACGGGGAATCCGTACGCGATCCCATCGATTATCGCTTTCACATCGCGGAAGAGACGGTGGAGGTGGTGCTCCGGCGCGGGCAAGACGTCATCGTGGTGGATATCGAAAAGGACGCGGACGATGACCTTGGCGTAACCCTTTCAGAAATGCCCATCATCAAATGCAACAACAAGTGCGTATTCTGTTTTCTCCACCAGATGCCCAGAAAGATGCGCAAAACCCTCTACTACCAGGACGACGATTACAGACTCTCATTCCTGCACGGTGCGTACGTCACGCTCACGAATCTGTCCGATGCGGAGTTTCAGAGAATTGTCGAACAGCGACTCAGCCCCATGTATATTTCGGTCCACGCCACCGATCCCGATCTCCGGGGTACGTTGCTGGGACGTACGGAGCCGGTGGACGTCATGGAGCGTATCGGTTTCCTGGCGAAACACAACATTCAGATGCACGCGCAGGTTGTTCTGTGCCCGGGACTCAACGACGGACAGCACCTCAAACGCACCGTATTCGATCTGGCCCAATGGTATCCTTCGGTAGCGTCTGTGGGCATCGTTCCGCTGGGCCTGACCCGGTACCGACGGAATCTGCCGAGTCTGGACCCGGTAACCCCCGAAGTCGCGCTGTCGTGCCTGGACCAGGCCAGGGCGTGGCAGGGCAGGCTTCACCGCAGGTTCGGCGTCAATTTCGTCTATTTCGGAGACGAGTTCTACCTGATGGCGGGACGCGGAATTCCCGAGGCAGCGCACTACGACGGGTTTCCTCTTGTGGAGAACGGCGTTGGCATGGTACGGCGGTTCACGGATCGCTTCGAGGCGGGCTTCCCCGCGTTGAAATCGCTGAACTGCAACCGAATTTCAATGACGATGGTCACGAGTGTGCTTGGCGCGGGATTCATCCGGCCAATGGCGGAGCGTCTGAACCGGATCCCCTGGTTGACCGCGCATGTCGTGGAGGTGAAGAACCGTTTCCTGGGTGAGGGTATTACGGTATCGGGACTGCTGACGGGCGAGGATATGCTGCATGCCCTCAAGACGCAGTGGCGGGAAACCGACGTCGTGGTCCTGCCGCCCAACTGCATAAGCCATCACGGCCTGTTTCTCGACGACCTGACCCCGAACGATCTGGAACAGGCCCTGAAGTGCCGGTTCAGCATTGGTACATACGATCTTGCCGAAACGGCGGCTCGGATCGCACGTGGGGATGCCCGCCCGGGCGCGTCCGGCGATCCGATGGCGACGCAGCATCCATATATATTGCCGCATCAGGTGGCCTGACGCGGCAGGCCTGGGAGCCTTTCTTGTGCCGAAGCAACGTGTCGTAGCGATAGTCGGCCGGCCAAACGTCGGAAAATCCACGCTCTTCAATCGGTTTCTGGGTCAGCGGCGGGCCGTCGTGGACGATCTGCCCGGCGTGACCAGGGATCGAAACTACGCGGAGGTTTACTGGAACCGCCGGGTCTTCACGCTGGTGGATACCGGCGGCTATACGCTCAATCCCGAGGCGGGCATCGCTCGGTCCGTCGGGGACCAGGTGGAGCTGGCCGTGGCGGAAGCGGATGTGATCCTGCTGGTGATGGACGCCCGGACCGGTCCGACCGACGACGACGCGGCCATTGCCCGTCTTGTGCGCCTTAACGGTACACCGTGCCTGCCTGTCGTCAACAAAGTGGATTCGGAGAGGGACGAACCGGACGTGTCCGGCTTCTACGGCCTGGCGCTTGGCGATCCCGTTCCCGTGTCGGCGTTGAGCGGGCGGAAGTCCGGCGATCTTCTGGACGAAGTGGTTTCTCTCATACCGGAAGCCGATCCTTCCGCCGAAGAGGATGACGGCCCGCCACGTATTGCGGTCGTAGGCCGGCCCAATGTCGGGAAGTCCACCTTTGTCAATCGGCTGGCCGGTGAAGAGAGGATGGTGGTCAGCCCTGTACCCGGCACGACGCGTGATGCGATCGACCTTCCGATGAAGCGAAACGGACGCGATCTCCTGCTGATCGATACCGCGGGACTTCGCCGCCGCACGAGGGTGAAGGAGCAGGTCGAATATTACAGTTCGGTACGGACCAGAACAAGCCTGGACAGGTGCGACGTCGCCATCGTCCTCGCCGATGCGAATGAAGGTGTCACACTGCAGGACGTCAAGATACTCGGTGACGCCGCCGAAATGGGCAAAGGCGCGCTGCTGGCGATGAACAAATGGGATTTGATTGATAAAGACGAGAAGACGGCGATCGTACACAAACGGGACATTGTCGGACGGTTTCCTTCGCTGCGGGACTTTCCGGTTTTTTTCGTCTCGGCGCTCTCCGGCCAACGCGCCTGGAAGCTTGTGGAAACGGCGCTTGAGGTTTACGACAGGCGCCGCATGCGAATCGCCACGTCGGCCCTGAATCGACTCCTGGAGGAAGTCAACGCATCCCATCCGCCGCCCACCAGGAGGGGACGGGCGTCGAAGATGTATTATTGTGTTCAACCCGTGGTGGAGCCGCCCACGGTGATTTTCTTTACCACGAGACCGAAAGACGTGCCTGAACACTATCGCCGGTATCTGGAACGCCGTTTGCGGGAGCGGTTCGAACTGGAGGGGACTCCGGTACGGATCGTGTTCAAGAAGAAAAGATGATATCGAATGAACAAGATCTACTATTCCATCCGGGAAGTCGCTGAAAAGACCGGTATCGAACCTCAGGTATTGCGCTATTGGGAGAAGGAATTTACCATGCTCCGGCCCAGGCGGGCACGCGCCGGGAAGCGGCTCTATCAGGAGCGGGATATCAAAATTGCCCTTGCCATCAGACGTCTGAGGCAGGACGAGAAATATACGCTTCAGGGAGCGCGCGAACGGCTGCGTGAAAAACCCTCGCTTTGGAGAGACCTCAATGTCGAAACGGAGACTGCCGGAGCCGGGCAACCGCCGGAACTGGACGACGTCCTGAAGGAGATGCGCGGTATGCTTGACGAACTCAGACGCTTGGTCGACGGAGGCGCCTGAGAGGGTCTCGTTTGGGAAATTTGTGCTTGCGCTATAGTGTGAAATACCATATATTTATTTTTCTGAACAGCGAGAGTGGGCGGGTGCCCGCTCTTTTGAATATGTGGGCTACAGTTCGAGTTTCCGGTTTATGGACGATCCGGCGCTGCAGGAATGCATCGAAAAGCTGGTCGCGCCCTATCTGAAGCACCAGGGTGCGGACCTGGTTGACCTTCAGCTTTCCGGCAACCCCCGGAACCTGACGCTTCGCATCGACGTGGATCGCGTGGGCGGGATCACCGTCGATGAATGTGCGCGCCTAAGCCGCGGAATCGCGGATGTCCTCGATACTCACGATCCGATCAGCGGGCGGTACCTACTTGAGGTCTCCTCGCCCGGGCTCGACAGACCCCTGAAGTCGGATCGCGACTACAAACGCGCCGTCGGCCGCACCGTAAAGGTAATACTGGATGGCGGGCGCGTCCTGATTGGCCGGTTGATGCGATTCGACGGCCCCGAAGTTGTGCTTGCTGTCGATGGCCGGACCCGGATCGTTCCGGCGGACGAAATACGAAAAGCCAACCTGCATTTTGAATTTTGAGGAGATCTTCTTTTGAATTACGAAGTCCTGGAGGCGCTGGGCCAGATTGCCCAGGAAAAAAACGTCGACAAGGCACTGGTCATCGAAACCCTTGAAATAGGGCTGCTCTCCGCAACGAAGAGGCGGTACGGCACGTCGGACAACGTCGAGGTGAATATAGACGCCAATTCCGGCGATATCGAGGTCTTCGCCATCAAATCCGTCGTCAAGGACGAAGAGATCGAGGACCCGTCCCTTCAGATCGGCCTTACGGCTGCGCGTGAGATTGAACCGGGTGTGAAGGTCAACGGGGAAATCAGGCAGATGCTCCGGTTCGCCGACTTCGGCCGGAATGCCATTCAGTCCACCAAGCAGATCCTGATCCAGCGGGTTCGGGAAGCCGAGCGCGAGAAAATCTACGAGGATTACCAGACTCGGATCGGCGAAATCATCAGCGGTACCGTCCAGCAGATCAGCCACGGCGATATTCTGATTAACCTGGGGCGCACCGAGGCGGTCATCCCGCTCAAGGAGCAGATTCGCAAGGAGCGTTACCGACAGGGAGACCCCATACGCGCCTATCTCGTCAATGTCCTCCGCACCTCCAAGGGGCCTCAGGTGGTGCTGTCCCGGACACATCCGCAGTTTCTGGTCAAGCTCTTCCAGTTCGAAGTCCCTGAAATCTATGAGGGCATCATTGAAATCAAGGCGGTCGCCCGTGAACCGGGCGAAAGGGCGAAGATCGCGGTATACTCAAACGACGCCAGGATCGATCCGGTTGGCGCCTGCGTGGGTATGAAAGGGTCCCGTGTCCAGGCGGTCGTTCGGGAGTTGAGCAACGAGCGGATCGACATCGTACCCTGGAGCGACGACGAAGCCATCTTCCTTTCCCGTTCGCTGAGTCCCGCAACGGTCAAACGCGTGGTGGTCGATCGCAACAAAACGACGATGACGGCGATCGTCGAAGACGACCAGTTGTCGCTGGCAATTGGTAAGTCAGGGCAGAACGCCCGTCTGGCAGCGCAACTTACCGGCTGGAAGGTCGATATAATCACGGAGACCCGATTCCAGGAAATGCAGTTGGAAAAGGAGGCGACATTCGTACCACTGACGGAAGTCGCCGGCGTGGGGAAAGTGATGCTGGATCGTCTCGAGGCCGCGGGAATATTGTCCGCCAACGATCTTGTGGATGTGTCGCTCGTACGATTGCTCGAAGTACCCGGAATTGGGGAGTCCACCGGCGAAAAGATCCAGAGTGCCGCGGATGAAATCGTGACCGTAAAGGTGCAGGCCTACCGAGAGGAACTTGAAAGGCAGCGGGCCGAGGAAGCGGCACGCATTGCTGAAGAGGAAGCGGCACGCATTGCTGAAGAGGAAGCGGCGCGCATCGCGGAGGCGGAGGCTGCAGCGGCTGCCGAAGCAGCTGCGTCCGCGGAGGCGGACGAGGACGAGCCGGAGGCGGACGGGGAGATTGAGCTTTCGGAAGAAGGCGCGGCGGTACAGCCTGCGGCATCTGAAGACAATCAGGTCAGCAGACCCTCGGAAGATGAAGGGAGGTGAGTCGGAAGATGAACAGAAATGCGCCCGCAACGACGGCCACCGCGGCATCCGACGACACCGATGGCAAGAAACGCCGAATCTACGAAGTTGCGCGGGAGTTCAATCTCTCGAGTGTTGCAATGGTCGAAGTGGTCAGGGGTCTGGGATTCGATGTCAAGAATCACATGGCCGTCTGTACCAAGGAGATGTTCGACAGCATTCAGGGAAAATTCGAGGAGGAGCGTAACGCCTCACGCCAGGAAATCAAACGCAAGTCCGAGCAGCGAAGGCAACGTCAGGGAGCCGAAAAGGAAGCCAGGAAGACACCCGCCAGGACCAGAACCGCAAGCGCGAAAAAGGCCGCGTCAAAGAAGACGGAAACGCCCAAACCTGCGGAGCCGGTCCGCGAGGCGGTAGAGATTCGTGAAATCCGCGACGACCAGGCAACGCGCCGGCGAAGGCGCGATGCGGCGCGCAGAGAACCGACGGTTGAGGTCGTTGGCGCACCGGGAACGCGCAGCCAGACCGAGTCATCGAAGCCGCAGGAAAAACCCGCCCCTGAAAAGGGCGAAGGCAGGCGCCGTCGCCGAAGGCGCGGCAGGCCCGCACCGGACCAGACGGAAATCGAAGCCAGCGTACGCCGCACGATGGCTCAGATGGAGACTGGCACGGCCCGTTCACGTCGACGCCGTCGCAGGGACGACGAGGACGCCGGCGAAGAAGAGGGTATAGAACGCATCATCAAGGTTAACGAGTTTACGACGGTAGGCGAGTTGTCGACACTGATGGACATACCGCTCACCGACGTCATAAAACAATGTCTCACGTTGGGCCTTATGGTCACCATCAACCAGCGGCTGGATATGGACACCATTACCCTGGTTGCCGACGAGTTCGGGATTGGCGTTGAAGAACTCCAGGAGTTTGCGGAAGACGTGCTGGAACAGGAAGAAGAAGACGTGGAAGACGATCTCGCGCCGCGTCCTCCGGTGGTCACCATCATGGGCCATGTCGACCACGGCAAGACGTCGCTTCTGGATTATGTCCGCAACACCAACGTGGTCGCGGGAGAGGCGGGCGGCATCACCCAGCATATCGGCGCATATCACGTGGAACTGGACAACGGACGCATGGTGACCTTTCTCGATACGCCAGGTCACGAGGCATTTACCGCGATGCGCGCCAGGGGAGCCCAGGTGACGGACGTGGTTGTCCTCATTGTGGCGGCCGACGACAATGTCATGCCCCAGACGGTGGAAGCGATCGACCATGCACGCGCGGCGGGCGTTCCGATGGTGCTGGCCATCAACAAGATAGACCTTCCTGGTGCGGACGTGGATCGAATCAAGCGGCAACTGACGGAACACAGTGTTGTACTTGAGGAATACGGAGGTAAGGTTCAGTCCTGTGAGATCTCCGCAAAGACCGGTGAGAACGTCAACGATCTGCTTGAGTTGCTGGCATTGGAAACCGATCTGCTGGAGCTGAAGGCCAATCCGGCGAAACGCGCGAAAGGCGCCATTGTCGAGGCCCGCCTGGACCGAGGCCGCGGCAATGTGGCGACCGTGCTCGTTCAGGAAGGAACGCTCAGCGTCGGCGATACTTTCGTCACAGGTCTCTACAGTGGCAGGGCGAGGGCTTTATTGGACGAGCGCGGGCATCGGGTTCCCGATGCAGGACCCTCGGTGCCGGTCCAGGTGCTTGGCCTGTCCGGGCTGCCTCAGGCCGGAGACTCCTTCTACTCCGTGGAAAACGAACGTACCGCCAGGGATATCAGCCAGAAAAGGCAGCAATTGCGCCGTGAGCGGGAAGCACACAGGATACGCAGGGTCAGCCTGGTTGACATTCACGATCAGATCAAGGCCGGTCAGGTCCAGGAGTTGCGTCTGATACTAAAGGGAGACGTCGACGGTTCCGTAGAAGCACTCCACGACTCCCTGATGCAGATCCCAAGCGACGAAGTCCGCATCAACGTGATCCACCGCGGGGTGGGTGCGGTGTCGGAGTCCGACGTACTGCTCGCTTCCGCATCGGACGCGATCATCATCGGATTCAATGTGCGTCCGGATGTCCGCGCGCGAGAAGTGGTTGCCCAGGAGCGGGTCGACGTCCGTTCCTACCGGGTGATCTACGAAGCGGTGGAAGACATCAAGGCGGCGCTTGCCGGTTTGCTCACCCCCGAGATCGACGAACAGGTGGTGGGATCGGCGGAGGTCCGGGAGACGTTCCAGGTGCCGCGGGTCGGAATCATCGCCGGCTGTTACATTTCCAACGGGAGAATGACACGCAGCGCCATGGTGCGGGTGCTGCGCGACAATGTTGTCGTTTACGAGGGCCGGGTCGGGTCCCTGCGCAGGTTCAAGGACGACGTGAGGGAGGTCCAGTCCGGGTTTGAATGCGGTATCGGCCTGGAGAATTTCAACGATACCAAGCTGGGCGATGTGATCGAGGCCTATGAACACGTTGAGACCGCGCGCACGCTATAAGACATGACCATCGGCCTGTGTCGTCTGGTTTTATATCTGCCCGAAAGCGGCTCCCTGAAGAGTAAACGCCGTGTTCTTGAGAGTCTTCGGCAACGGATCCGGGCGAAATACAACGTGTCCGTTTCCGAGGTCGGTCATAACGAACTCTGGCAGAAGGCTGAGGTTGGCGTTGCGATGGTGGCAAACGAATCTCGTTACGTCAATCGCGTGCTTTCCAAAGTCGTAGACCAGGTGCAGCGGGACCATCGTTTGGAGCTCGTTGACTATTCTCTGGAACTGATGTGATGTGGCGTTCGGAGAGTGTGGGTCGGCAGATACAGTTGGAACTCAGTGACCTGATCCACCGGCACCTTAAAGACCCCCGTCTGGGCTACGTCACCGTCACGGGCGTGCAGGTGTCGCGAGATCTGAAATTCGCGCGGGTACACGTCAGCGTGATGGGTGAGGATCAGATTCGCGACGAGAGCCTCAAGACACTCCAGCGGGCGCTCCCGTTCCTCCGCAGGGAACTGGGCGGACGCATCCGGCTGAGAAACGTGCCGGAACTGGAGTTCAGGCTGGACGAGTCTCTGGAACAGGCCAGCAGGATCGACAGGCTGCTGGACGACTTGAATTCGTAGAACGGAGGGCAGAATCAACGTCACTGGCGTGTTGCCGATTGACAAGCCCCCGGGAATGACGTCCCACGACGTGATTGACCGTGTTCGACGCCGGCTGAACATCCGGAAGGTAGGGCATACGGGCACCCTGGATCCGCTCGCGACCGGCGTCCTCGTGCTGTGTCTGGGCAGGGCGACCCGGCTCAGTTCCTATCTCACGGACCACGACAAGACGTACTCCGCCCATGTCCGTCTCGGGGTCCGCACAAGCACGCTCGACGCGGAAGGCGACGTCGTTGCGCGATCCAACCGAGTACCCGGCCGGTTGGAGGACGTCCGTGCCACGGTGGCTGGGTTTGTCGGCGAAATCGAACAGATTCCGCCAATGTTCTCGGCCCGAAAGATGGATGGCAGGCGGTTGTACCAACTGGCACGGGAGGGCACGGAAGTCGCCCGACGACCGTCCCGCGTGCGCGTTTACGAAATTGAATTAGAAGATTTCAGGCCTCCCGATCTACACCTGACGGTCTCCTGTTCAAAAGGGACTTATGTCCGCACCCTGGCCGACGATATCGGCCGGAAGCTGGGATGCGGCGCGTATCTGGCCGGACTCAGACGTACGGCCGCCGGCCCTGTTCGCATTGACCAGTGCGTCACGTTCGACCAGCTCGAATCCGTTCGATCGAAAGCGGAGTTGCAGCCGTTTCTGATGGATCCCAACCGGTTATTGCGTGACCTGCCGCGTCTCAACCTGGATGCCGCTCAGGCAGGGTGTTTTGCTCACGGAAATGCCGTCGCGAATCTGGAAGACAGTACCGCTCTCGAGTCGGGTCGGCTCGTGAGGGCGCTCTATCCCGAGGGGGTGTTGCTCGGCATCGGACGCTGGCGGGCCTCCGACCGGATGCTGAAGCCGGTTCGGGTGCTGCGTCAGCCTGAAAGTTGATCCGGATGCAGACACGGACTTTGGAACAGACGCTCGAGCTAAAAAATACGGTGGTAACGACCGGCACCTTCGACGGTGTCCACCGGGGACATCGCGCTGTAATCGAAGCCGTCGTCGCCATGGCCCGGGCACGGTCGGGCAGCGCCGTTGCAGTAACGTTCGATCCACATCCGCGGGCAGTTATCCATCCCGACGACCCGCCGGTCGTCCTTACGTCGATGGAGGAGAAGCGGCGGCGGCTTCAGGACGCCGGAATCGACATTCTGGCGGTCGTCCCGTTCACCAGGGAGGTACAGATGCTGAGTCCCGAGGCATTCGTATCGACCTATCTGGTGACGTATCTGGACGCGAAGGTCGTGGTGCTGGGTTACGATCACGGATTCGGCAAGGGTCGCAGCGGCGATCCCGATACCATGCGGGCGCTCGGTCATCGGTTCGGTTTCGACGTTGCTATTGTGTCCCCCACGATGGCGGGAGAGCGCCCGGTGAGCAGCAGCCGGCTTCGGGACCTGATTCGAGAGGGCAGAATCGACGAAGCGCGCGAGATGCTTGGAGGCGGATATCCCGTTTCAGGCCGTGTGGCGCCGGGCGACGGCCGGGGGCGGGAGCTGGGTTATCCGACCGCGAATATCGTGCCCGACGATACCATGAAACTGTTGCCGCCGAACGGTGTATACGCGGCGAAGGCGTTTGTGCCTGAACCGTACGCGGCTGTTGTAAACCTTGGAGTGCGGCCGACTTTTAACGGCAAGAGCAGATTGTTAGAAGCCCATCTGCTGGATTTTAGCGGGAATCTTTACGGACGCCGGATATCGCTGGAACTGCTGGATCGGCTGCGTGGCGAACGCCGGTTTCCGGATCCGGAATCGCTGATTGCGCAAATTCACAAGGACGGGCAGTGTGCCCGTGACATTATAGGACAGGAGTTGGACCATCAAATGGAGGTGAAGCATTGGGTTTAGCAAAAGAAAGGAAAGCCGAACTGGTGGATTCCTTCGGTCGGGCCGCCAGTGACACCGGCTCCGTCGAAGTGCAAGTCGCGCTATTGACGGAACGCATCAGGATGTTGACCGAACACGCCCAGCGGCACGGGAAAGATCACCATTCCCGCCGAGGGTTGCTCAAACTGGTCGGCAAGCGCCGGCGTTTCCTGAGATATATGCAACGTCGCGACCTGACCGGCTACCGTGCTTTGATCGTTAAACTCGGAATACGTGGTTAATTATACCTGTAGCGTATGTTTCCCATTGCGTTCTACAGGCTGGCTGTACGTTCATTTTTGCTGAGGAGAAGGGGTGGATGGCAGAAAAAATAGAGTTGGAACTGGAAGGACGGACATTATCCATTGAACACGGACGCGTGGCCAAGCAGGCCCACGGCGCCGTCTGGATGCAGTATGGCGAAACCGTGGTCCTGGTGGCAACTGTGGCAGATACCAGAGAATCCGATATGGATTTTTTCCCGTTAACGGTGGATTATCGCGAGAAAATGTACGCAAGCGGCAGGATACCGGGGAACTTCTTCAAACGGGAAGGCGCACCCTCCACAACGGAGAAGCTGAGCGCCAGGCTGATCGATCACCAGATCAGGCCGTTGTTCCTGAAACGGGACGTGGAAACTCAGGTTTTGGTAACGATTCTATCGTACGATGAAGAGAACGACCCCGCGGTGCTGGCGATGAACGGCGCATCGGCGGCTGTCTGTATTTCCGATATCCCATTCGAAGGACCGATCGGCGCTGTTAAGGTGGGTCAGATAGACGGCGAGTACGTGATCAATCCAACCCACCAACAGTTGGATGAGAGCGACATCAACATCATCGTGTCCGGAAACAAGGAGTCGATCATTTCCGTCGAAGGCGAGTGCCATGAGGCGCCGGACGCCGACGTACTTGGGGCGCTGCGGGTAGGCCAGGAAGCCATCGTCAGGCTCGTGGAGATGCAGGAAGAACTCGTATCCAGGTGCGGGAAGCCAAAGCGGGAAGTCGTTGAACCCGAACCCAATGAAGCACTCGAAGAAGCCGTAAGGGCACATGCGGCGCAGCGCATCGCAGACGCGAACCGGTTGTCCGAGAAGGAAGACAGGGCGAACGTCATTGCCGGCATCGAAGCCGATGCACAGGCGGCCCTGGAACAGGAGTTTCCGGAGTCAAGCGCTGAAATCACCGCGGAGATCGAGGCAATCGTCAAGGCGGAGATGCGCCGGATGATACTGGACGAAGGCCGCCGGATCGACGGCAGGGCCCTGGACGAGGTACGGCCGATTCAGATTGAACTCGGCGTTCTGCCGCGAGCACACGGGTCGGCCGTGTTCACAAGAGGCCAGACCCAGGCGCTGTGTGTGGCCACGCTGGGCAGCAAGCTGGATACCCGGATGGTGGACGATCTGGAGGGGATGTCCTACAAGAGTTTCATGCTGGATTACAACTTTCCCTCGTACAGCGTGGGAGAAACCCGCCGGATCGGGGCGCCCGGTCGGAGGGAGATCGGGCACGGCGTCCTTGCCGAAAAAGCGCTGGTTCCGGTCGTGCCCAATGAGAAACACTTCCCCTACACAATCCGTGTGGTTTCCGAAATACTGGAGTCGAACAGTTCGTCCTCAATGGCAACGGTGTGCGGCGGATCGCTCGCCCTGATGGATGCGGGGGTTCCCGTCAAGACGGCCGTTGCGGGTGCCGGCGTCGGGCTGGTCATGGGGGACGACAATGCCAACTGGGCCTTGCTGACCGACATACTGGGCGCGGAAGACCATCTTGGCGACATGGACCTGAAGATCGCCGGCACGGCCGAGGGACTCACTTCGATTCAGCTCGACATCAAGATCAAGGGTATCAGTCTTGAGATCATGCAGGAGGCTTTCGGGCGCGCGCGCGGCGCGCTGGACCACATTCTGGGTAAAATGACGGAAGCGATCGCCGGCCCGAAGCCGGAGTTGTCACCGTACGCGCCGCGAATTCTTTCTCTATATATCGACCCGGCAAAGATCGGTACGGTAATCGGTCCTGGCGGAAAGACCATTCGCAGCATCGAAGAAACGGGCGCGACCGTGGCAGTGGACGACGACGGACTTATCACGGTCAGTTCGGTAGACGCCAAGGCCGGCGAAGAAGCCATGGAGATGATCAAGGCGCTGGTGGAGGATCCGGAAGTCGGCAGGGTGTACAACGGCACCGTCAAGCGAACCCTGGACTTTGGCGCCTTTATCGAGATTCTGCCGGGAAAAGAAGGACTCTGCCACATTTCAGAGCTGGACTACCAACGGGTGAACAAGGTCGAAGACGTCCTGTCCGAAGGGGATAAGCTGGACGTCAAGGTCATTTCGATCGACGACCAGGGCAAGGTTCGACTTAGTCGCAAGGCGACGTTCGAACCGCCTCCCGGATACGTCGAACCGCCGCCGCGCCAATCACGCGGACCGCGAAGGCCCCATCGGCGCTAACCCGCCTGGTAAGCCAGAGGTCGGCAAAAGGCGATCGGCACCATCCGGTCGTCTTTTTTGGTTTTGCTGATGTCCTGTCCCGGAAATAAGTTGCCTGAATTCGACCGCGGAGTCGCCTGGCTTGCAAGGCGCCGGAGCGCAGGCGACCTGCGTAAGGTCGGCGAGCGAGGGGAACGTAGCGAGACGGGATGAATCGGCGGTCGAATGGTGAGGAATTTTTGGGACAGGACACTGAGCCAGGACTGATCGCGTGACTGCCGGGAGGCCCCCCGATGGCCGTACCCATTTCGATTTCAAGGATCTCAGAGTACGACGGGCGTGCCGTTCTTCTCCAGGGCTGGCTGCACAACAAACGCTCCAGCGGCAGACTGAGCTTTCTGCAGTTGAGAGACGGAACCGGTGTGGTGCAGTGTGTTCTGTTCAAGGGGGACGTTTCGCCGGACCTGTTCGAGCGCGCCGCCGGCCTGACCCAGGAGTCGTCTCTGCGCGTATGGGGGGTTGTTCGCGAGGACGTGCGCTCGCCTCTGGGTTTCGAGATAGGGGTCACCGATATCGAGGTGGTTCAGACGTCGGAACCGTATCCCATTACACCAAAGGAGCACGGAACGGCATTTCTGATGGATCATCGCCATCTCTGGCTGCGTTCCTCCCGCCAGCACGCCATTCTGCGCGTGCGAAGCGAAGTGATTCGGGCGTGCAGGAATTACTTCGATGAAAGAGAATACGTACTGACGGATTCGCCAATCTTTACGCCTTCCTCGTGCGAGGGAACGACAACGCTGTTCCAGACCGACTACTTCGACGACCAGGCGTATCTGACCCAGAGCGGGCAGCTCTATCTGGAAGCCAGCGCCATGGCCTTTGGAAAGGTCTATTGCTTCGGGCCGACGTTCAGGGCCGAAAAATCGAAAACCCGGAGGCACCTGACCGAATTCTGGATGGTCGAGCCGGAGGTGGCGTACCTGGACCTGAGCGGGGACATGGATCTGGCGGAGGACTTCGTCAGCACCGTGGTACAGCAGGTCTTGAAAAGCCGGCGAAAGGAACTGGAGTTGCTTCAGCGGGACCTCGAGCCGCTCAAGCGAGTAAAGAAACCGTTTCCCAGAATCTCCTATACGGAAGCGGTGGACATCCTGAATCGGAGCGGCGTATCGCATCGGTGGGGCGATGATTTCGGCGGCGACGAGGAAACCGTTCTGGCGGAACAATTCGATCGTCCGGTCCTGGTGCACAGATATCCGGCCTCCTGTAAAGCATTCTACATGAAGGGGGATCCGGACGACGGCCGGTTGGCGCTTTGCATGGATATGCTCGCGCCCGAGGGATTCGGAGAAATCATCGGGGGCGGACAGCGTGAGGACGACCTGGAGGAATTACGGCGGAAGATTGCCGAACACAGACTCGACGAAACCCCTTTTCAATGGTATTTGGACCTCAGACGCTACGGATCGGTGCCTCACGCCGGTTTCGGCCTGGGCATTGAACGGACCGTGGCGTGGATCTGCGGGTTGCGGCATGTACGGGAGACCATTCCGTTTCCCCGGATGCTGCAGCGGCTTTACCCATAACAGCCCGTTGAAAGAGCCCATCCGGACTGCGGCCGGCCCTTGCGGTCGAAGTACTGCGTTGCTCGGCCTCGCCTGCAGCGCGACTTTGTCAACGGACTGGTAAACTGTGAGTTCAGGGAGCCGTCAAATGGCTGAAAGTGGATACGATTTCGAAGCGATCGAGTCAAAGTGGCGCACTCGCTGGGAACAGACAGGTGTCTACAGGAGCGGTGTCAGGAAAGGCAGGCCCAAGCACTATGCGCTGACCATGTTGCCGTATACCTCGGGAGACCTGCATATCGGGCACTGGTACGCGATGGTGCCTTCCGACGCACGCGCCAGATGGATGCGGATGAAGGGATATAACGTCTTGTTTCCAATAGGGTTTGATGCGTTCGGACTGCCGGCGGAAAACGCCGCCATCGAACGAGGGATTCATCCTGCCAGATGGACCATGGACAACGTAGAGAAAATGCGTGGACACCTGAAGAAAATGGGTGCCATGTTCGACTGGGAAAGGGAGATCGTAACGTGTGAACCCGAGTACTACAAGTGGACGCAGTGGCTCTTCCTGCAGTTCTTTCGCCACGGATTGGCCTATCGGAAAAAGGCCCCGGTGGACTGGTGTCCGCGTTGCAATACGACGCTTGCCAGAGAGCAGGTGTGGGGAGATGACCGCCATTGCGAACGGTGCGATACTCCCGTTGTGAAGAAAGACCTGGATCAGTGGTTGTTCCGGATTACGAAATACGCGGATTCGCTGCTTGATTTTTCGGGCCTGGAATGGCCCGGCCGGGTCGAAACGATGCAGACCAACTGGATCGGCCGCAGTGAAGGGGTGGAGTTTGAAATGGCCGTGAAGGGTTCGGGTGAATCGTTTCGGGTTTTTACCACGCGCGCCGATACGATATTCGGGGTCACGTTCGCGGTATTGGCGCCTGAACACGAGCTTGTCGACGCGATTACAACCCGGGCCCGCGCGGCGGAGGTCGCATCGTACCGGGAGAAAGCCGGCCGGCGGTCGGAAATCGACCGGTTGTCTCTGGACAAGGATCGCGACGGTGTCTTTACGGGAGCGTATGCGATCAACCCGATGAACAACGCCGAGGTACCCATCTACATCGCCGATTATGTGCTTACGACGTACGGAACCGGCGCGATCATGGCCGTACCAGGACACGACGAGCGGGATTTCGGTTTCGCGAGACAGTATGGATTGCCCGTTCCGACGGTCATCGCGCCGCCGGACTGGGATGGCCGGCCGCTCGGGCGTCCCTACGAGGGAAAGGGCACGCTGGCCAATTCAGGCCGGTTCAGCGGCATGCCGTCCGACGCGGCGAAGGTCGCGGTGGCTGAAGATTTGGAAGCGCGGGAAATCGGTAAGCGCAAGGTCAATTATCGGTTGCACGACTGGCTGATTTCCCGCCAGCGGTACTGGGGCTGCCCCATACCGATCGTCTACTGCGACACTTGCGGCGTGGTGCCGGTCCCTGAGACGGATCTTCCTGTGAAACTGCCGGAAGATGCGGAGTTTCTGCCCACGGGCGAATCTCCACTGAAGCGTCACGAGGGATTCCTGCATACGACCTGCCCTGAATGCCAGGGGGACGCGCGGAGAGAAACCGATACGATGGATACGTTCATGTGTTCGTCATGGTATCAGTACCGGTATCTCAGCCCGCAATTCGCAGCCGGACCGTTCGACCCGGAAGAGGGGGCGTACTGGCTGCCGGTGGATCAATATACGGGTGGTATCGAGCACGCGACCATGCATCTGCTCTATACCCGTTTCTTCACCATGGCGATGCGGGACATGAAGCTCATCGCCACCGACGAGGCAGAACCGATGGTCCGGCTGTTCAATCAGGGCATCATTCTCGGAGAGGATTCCGAGAAAATGAGCAAGTCCCGCGGAAACGTGGTGAACCCGGACGATCTCATCGATGCGCACGGCGTTGACAGCGTCAGGGCATATCTTATGTTCATCAGCCGTTGGGACCAGGGCGGCCCCTGGAACTCGGCGAGCATGGAAGGCGTTCCCCGGTTTCTGAACCGGGTCTGGTCTCTAGTCAGCGAGCCGGCTGAGTCGGCCGGCAAACCCCCGGGAGTCGGGGAGACAACGGAATTGAGAAGGATCACCCACCAGGCGATCAGAAAAGTCTCGGAGGACCTGGAATCCTTCGACTTCAACACCGCCGTCGCCGCGTTGATGACCTGTGTCAACCGCCTTGGCAAACTGAAGACCGCTGCGGTCGTCGAATCGGATGCCTGGAAAGATGCCATTCGCTCGCTGTGCCTGCTGTTGGCGCCCTTTGCGCCGCATATATCGGAAGAATTGTGGGAACGCATCGGCGGGAGCTACAGCGTCCACGAGCAGGCCTGGCCGGAATGGGACGAGGATCTTGCGCGTCCGGCAACCATTCAGATGCCGGTGCAGGTCAACGGCAAGGTCCGCGCCAGGTTTCAGGTGGACGTGGATGCAGAGGGCAACGACGTCACGAGACTGGCGCTGGAGCAGCCGAATGTGAGGAGCCATCTCGCGGGCAAAGCGCCCAAGAAGGTGATTGTCGTTCCCAATCGCCTCGTCAATATCGTGGTGTAGATAAAGACCCGGAATCGTCGAGCGATTCCGGGTCTTTTTTCAAACAGGCTGCGTGTGCAGGCCCGCGTGGGCGGGAAATACGATACGGGCAGGGTAGGGGAGATGACGCTGGTGTTCCGGGACAGGACGTTAACTTCCGGGGCGCCGGTAATACGGCCTGCGAACCACCTTCGCCCGAAGCCGCCGGTTCCGGACGGCAACAAGCACTTCCTGTTCCCGGCGGGCAAGCTTCGGGTCCACAAAGCCCATGGCGATGTTCCTGCCGGTCCACGGTGAAACGGACCCGCTGGTGATCACACCCGCGTCGCTGCCGTCCGAACGATGAATTCCGTAACCCTGGCGTGGAATGCCCTTGTCGATCATTTCCAGCATGACCAGCCTCTTGCTGACGCCGCCTGCCAACTGTTCCCGGATCGCCTCAGAGCCGATGTAAGTCCCCGTTTTCGCCACGGCGAAACCGAGGTTGGCCTCCAGAGGGGACGTATTCTCGTCGAGTTCGTGTCCGTAAAGAGCCAGCGAAGCCTCCAGCCGGAGGGTATCGCGGGCTCCAAGACCGGCCGGGACCGCACCGGCGCGCTTGCCGGCCTCGAGAAGCGCGCACCACAGCGATTCCACCTCGTTCGTCCCCACGAAGATTTCGAATCCGTTTTCCCCGGTATAACCCGATGCCGCGAGCAATACGGGCCAGCCGGCGACGGTGTACGGGCGTACATCGTGGAAACGCAGGGCCCCGACGTCTTCCGGCGTCAGCTCCGACAGGATTTCAGCCGCAAGTGGACCTTGGAAGGCCAGGAGGGCCCGTTTGCCGATCCGGTTCTCCAGACGGACGTCCTTCAGGCCGGTCCCCGTGGATACAATGTGCGCCCAGTCTCTTTCGGCGTTCGAGGCGTTGACGACGAGTGTGTATGAGTCCTCACCGGTCCGATAGACCATCATGTCGTCGATCGTACCGCCGCGCTCGTTCAGGAGAAAGGAATATTGGCATCTGCCGATATCCAGTTTCCGGATATCGTTGGCTGCCAGATATCGCAGAAAATCCCTCGCGCCGGTCCCAGAGACCCGGACCTGCCCCATGTGGCTCACGTCAAACAGCCCCGCCGCCGTTCTTACCGCCCGATGTTCCTCAATGATGCCGGCATACTGAACCGGCATCTCCCATCCGCCGAATTCGACCATTTTGGCATTCAGTTTGACGTGCTGCCGGTAGAGTGGGGTGCGTTTCAGGGTTGCGTCGTCCATTTGAGCATCCTTCCGGAAAACAATACCGAATCGCGAATCTTCCTTGAATTCAGGAATGAAATTTCCTATAATAATCTAGGAAAATAAATGGAATAATCAAGTGATGGAGGATCCATGTCCGACATTCAGATCGACCAGGCGGAACATCTCACCATCGACCAGGCCGCGAATTTACTTAAAGTAACCACGAAAACGGTCCGAAACTATATAGATCGGGAATATCTGAAAGCCCGGAAGTGGAATGGCGCGTGGCGGATTCCCAAAGGAAATATATTGGAAATTTACAGGAAAAAATATGGAAAACTTCTGGATCCGGAAAGACTGGAGGGACTCCATAACGAGTCACTCGTACAGCTCGACCGGGGCGATTACGACCAGCTGCAACAACGAATAGGAAAACTGGATGCCGTCGAGCGGGCACTGGCGGAACGCACGGCCGAAATTCGCGCACTGAACGAACGGCAGGCCCAACTCGAAGCGTCGGCGGCGTCCGGTTGGACCGAAGCGCGAAAATACAAGGATGACATCGAGGGGTTGCGCGAAAGTCTCCGCGCCGCCGAAAAAACCAGGGAAGAGGCGGCGCTTTCGGCACATTGGCTCCGAAAGGAACTGAAGCGCCTTGGCGAAGAACGGAACTTCCTGAGAGAAAAGAACAAGGCCCTCGAAAACAGCTGTGAGGCATTTAAAGAGGACCTGGCTGGCAAAAACCGGGAAATAGGGCGGCTGAAAACCGAATTATCCACACTACGGAACAAAGACCGCAAAAATGTGCCCTTCGGATAGAATATGCGCAAAAGACACCAAACAGCACCATCTCACGGCACGCAAGTTTACATAATATATCTTATACCGGTTTTCGTCGAGTTCGTCCGGTTATGGTATACGGCGACTATCGCACATGGATTCTCATGCCTGGAGATCAATCATTGCGACGCCCCGTTCATCGGCACAGACGAATCCGTCTTTGGCCGCGGTGAGCGACGTGACGTTTGCGGGCATTTCCAGCGAACCCTGGCAGCGTCCCTCCCGATCGTACGTCCGGATCTCCCGCCGGTTGACCGCGGCGGCGATTACACCGGCTGATTCGGCCAGCGCGTGGATCCATTGCGCTTCGTTCCGATGCCATACCATATTCCCGTTGAAATCAAGCCCGTACAGCACGCCGAATTCGCACGCCGCGACGATGACATCGTCCAGGGCGACGAGCCCTGTGATCTCCCCAACGAGATTGACATGCCAGATTTCCTCGCCGTCCTGCGGTTTCACGGCATAGATCCAACCGTCCTCCGTGCCGTAAACGATTTCCAGAACGCCGTCGCGGTCCAGGTCGCACAGCACCATATGTTTCAGACCGATGCCGCGCCTGGGCGTTGTGGCGTTGCCGTGCGATCCAACCTGCTCGAACGTGGACCAGCGAAACGAACCGTCGAAGTTGTGTACCGTCAGCGGCGTGTAATATTCCGTGCCAGCCAGAACCTCGGCCCTGCCATCGCCGTCCGTGTCTGTGACTGTCAACGCCGTGATGGCGTGATATCGAAACCACTCGGCCCATCTGGGGCTGCCGTCGTTCGCAAACACGTTGACAAACCATCCTTCGGTACCGGCAAGCACGCTCAGGTCGCCGTTCCCCTCCAGGTCGGCCACCGCAATGGCGGACACCCGGGTACCGCGATTGAACATATTCGCCATTCCGCGCCGCCACCGTTCCACACCCGAATCCCCTACCAGAACAACCAGTTGCGAGTCTTCGGTACCCACCATTGCTTCCGAATTCCCGTCACCGTCGATATCCGACAGATGCACGCGGCTGGCGCCGCCTTCCGCGTCAATCGGCCGGGACCAGGCCGTATCGCCGTTCGCCGCACACAGACACGCGACCTCCGTGCCATACGCAAGAAGCAATTCGTCTTCGTCTGAGACGCAGACGTGGCGAATCCTGTGCGGGAATTCGCGGCGCCATCGTTCCGACGGCCCGCCGGAAACCGGAGGGCGGTCTGCGGGCCGGGCTGCCGGAGATGCTTCCGGCGCACGGCGGATACGGGTCGCAAACTCGGGATCGTCCAGTGCCCGTTCATCGCTGCCGACCGCTCGTCCGCCCAGCCGTTCGACGCCATTCAGGACCGCGCGATTGCCTTGGGCGAGGCACCCGAACATGCTTCCCGAAAGCTGAAGACCATCCAAATCAAGGGTCCCGGCGCCCAACAGAGCGACTTCGTCTCCATCCGTCACCTTTACCGCGTCAGCACCGATCCGCTCAATACGGATGTCGGGGTCCGGGGTAAGCAGATTCAAAAAGGTAAACGACGTTCCCGCATCGAGAGTACACCCGGTTCGCTGATGCAGTACGGAAATCGTCCCGTCCGAATAAGGATAGCTCCCCCATCGGCTCTTGACGTGCGGATCCGGTACGATTTCCTGCGACGAACCGTCCGCGTTACGGATATGAAATTCCTCTCCCTCCTGTCGGATGCGAACCCCTTCCTCCTCGAGCGCCGGGTCCCCCACCGTCCGCCACAGACACTGCAGACGATAGTCACCCGCTTCGTGGCAGCGCAGCCGGTCCAGGACCACCATATAGCGGCTCTTGCGCCAGAAAATGTCGCGCTGCCAGTCCACGCCGTTGTATCCTGCGGCTTCGGAACGGAGCGTCGCGAGTTCCGCGCCGTCGTTACCGATGCTCAAGGATGCCAGAGGGGGAATGACAACGCCCTCACCGGGCGACTCGAGGACTCCCACGCCGTCGCGCATGACCGTGACGGAATTGTGAAACCTGGGCGCCGCCCGGATGTAATCCCCGTCCGCCAGCCAGGCCCTGTTGTTCCATGTCAGCCGGATGATCGCGTTGGTATCTTCGTGGCCATGGCAGGTCGTGCCGATGCCTTCCAGCAACAGGTACTCGCCCCCCGGCTCGAAATTACGGCGCAGCGACAGCTTGTCGAAATACCGTCTGCGGGGGTCCGGATGATGCGCCTGCGGGGTATATCGACGCACCCAGGACAGCACCGCATCGGGCATATCCATCACGCAGATTCCAAGCAGATCGCGGGGCGCTTCCGGCGCGCATCCTTCAATGGCGAAGCGGTCGCCCACGTACTCGACCGCCGAATAGAGGCCGTGCAGCGCCCCGTCCGTTGGAGGCCGTTTTCCCTCGCCCAGCCAGTTCAACGTCCAGAGGTGTCCGGGGTCCGGACGATACCAGGTCGAAACCATCAACGGCCAGAGGCGCGCTTCCCATCCGTCTGTGGCGAATGCAGAATACCCGGAGGTATCGCCGTAACCGCATTCGCTGCGCATATTATCGGTGGTGACAACGGCCAGTTTGCAGAGGTCCGCCACGTGGCCCCCGGTCAGGTAACGGTCGTCGTCGCGGTACAGAGAGTAGCTGAGTGTTTCCTGGGGCGTGTGCCAGACGTACCCCACTCCCCCATCGTCATCGGGCTTGTAACAGTCCATCTGACCTTCGAATATGCGGCTTGCGATTTCGTTCGCCCGTCGAAACTCCCCAATTCCGTGCCGCCTTGTCATGTAGTCGCCGCCCACCGCCAGGTTCAACCCGATGAAAGTCGTGTGGTTCTGCCGGATTTCACCTGGAGGATTCACTTCCTCCGAGACGTACGAGAGCTTCATAAGATGCCTCAGCAACTCGGCGAACATCGTGACGGCCCCCAGACGGTCTTCCCGCGTAAACAGCGGGTTGTCTTCCACGAGGTCCCATAGATGAATATAGAGGTGCAGGTTGAAGAAACAGTGGTAGGCCTCCGGGTGCGCACGGCATTCCGCGCGCCACGGTTCTATGGATCCCTTCAGGATTTCCACCGCCGCTCGCGCCCAGACCGGGTGGTCCGTGAGGTAATGACGCCAGAGATATGTCAGCAGCCTGCCTCCGCGAAACGGCGAAGCCGACCACCCCGTTCCCCAGATCTTCAGATCGTCCCGTACCATCCGGTTGATCTCCGAAGCATCCGGCGGGAGGGGCATTTCCGGTCCCGAAGACGCGGCGTGGACGCGGTCCAGACAGCCGTTGCCGGCGGCGACGATGTCCGTGAAAACGCCGAGGCCCGCCGCCAGTCCATCATCGGAACTGGCACCCGCGACAATGCAATTGCGGCCGTATCCGAACGGATCTGAAATCGACTTGACCAGATAGCCGTTCGCGCCAGGGAACAAGGTATCCACAAAACAACACCGGGCGGTGTATAATCGCTGGATCGCCCGGTTATTTGCCAGATTTCCGAATGCAATGACATGCCTTTCCCGGAACTGCTCCGGTCGGAAACATCCCTGAGGGATCGTTTCCGGCGGTCGTCCCACCTTCCCCACCGCGTCGCGAACGCTGGCGACAGCGGAATGGCGCAACATATCGTCAGGTACCACCAGCAGGATATCGTCGGCCAGGTCGGTCGGGTTGAATTCGCGTGACCGGGTCGTTTTCAGTTCCGGATCCGTCATCCGACACCACCCATCTGATTGAGTTCCTCCCCGGCGCTTTGCGCAACCGGGCTTCTGGGATAACGGTCCAGGATGCGCTGGAGCAGCGTTCCGGCCTGGACTGTATCGCCCGATAGTCTGTAACAGCGCGCAGCCTCCCTTAGCGCATTGGGCGCAAACGGCGAGTCGACGAATTCGTCGGCGAACGCCAGGTATTTGGCTGCCGCACCTGCCTGATCACCCTCTTCTGCCATTGCGGCCGCGATACCGGACCAGGCGCTGTACCTCGCGGGTCCTCCCCCGTCGAACGCCTGCAGGTATCTCTCGAATGCAGCACGCGCCTCCGCGTAGCGTCCGGTTTCGAAATAAAGACCGCCAGCCAGTTGAAGCGCCCGCCCCGCTGCCGCATCTCCGCTATAGGCTTCCGCAACGCGTTCCGCGTCCAGAATGGCATCGTCGACCCTCCCCTGGAGCAGCAGTACCCGGACCCGGCCCTCCGCCTCCACCGCCTCCATGGCCTGGGCGTCCATCTGGTGCATGACGAATACGCCGAGCAGGATCAGGACAACCACTCCCCCGCCGGCGGCAAGCACCCGGACATAGTTCTCTTCCACATAGGCCCACGCCGCCAGTATTCTGTTGACAAACTCGTCCTGCCTGAGTTCCCGTCTGGTCAACCGTCCCCGTGTACCCTGCATATCACTTACCTCCATGCCGTAACAGCGCCTGATGAATCGGTATCCATTTCCTGTTGATTCCGGAGTCGATAAATATATGTATTTTCCGGGTACCGGCCAAGCGAAAGACGGGTACAACGGGCAATTCCGTTTCACGAAGCGGTCGGCGGACCCCGCGACGATCAGGGTGTCACGGTACCCGGCGGGCATTCGCCGGATTATTGATGAATACCGGACGGGGTCTTGACGAAATGTGAAAGATTGCCCATATTCCGTACCGGTGGATAAATCCACCGCTCAAGTGTATGCTTTAGCATTCGGAAGCCTGAATTTCACAGCCGCAGAACCCCCGAAATGGCGTTAATGGACATCGCATTTGCCGATCTGGTGGACGTAGCGGTCGTGGGTGTATTGATCTGGGGTCTGCTTGCCTGGACACGGAGAATGCACGCGCGAATGGCGCTTGTGGGGCTGGCGTTTCTGGGCGTCTTCTATCTGCTGGCCCGGCAATTCGAACTGCAGCTGACGGCGTGGATATTCCAGGGTTTTTTCGCAGTGCTGGTTGTGCTGCTTGTCGTTGTATTTCAGGACGACCTCCGGCGGCTGTTCGAACAGATTGCCGCGCTGGGCCTCGGCAGACGGGTATCCCGGCCCCGAGGAGGCAGCCTGGCGGTGCTGGTTCGTGCGATTCATCAGCTGGCGGTGAAGCGGCGGGGCGCCCTCGTGGTCCTGCCCGGGCGAGAGCCGCTGGACAGGCTTCTGCAGGGCGGGATCGCGCTACAGGCCAATATCAGTGAAGAGCTGATCGACAGCCTGTTCGGTACGTCGTCGGCGGGCCACGACGGGGCTCTGGTGATGAAAGATGACCAACTGGAGCGTTTCGCCGTACATCTGCCGCTTTCGGAAAACCGCACCGAACTCGGCGCGGGAGGCACCCGCCACGCCGCTGCGCTCGGGCTGGCCGAACGCAGCGATGCCCTGTGCCTCGTTGTCTCCGAAGAGCGCGGCACCATCTCCGTGGCGCAACAGGGAGTGCTGGAAGTCGTAGGCGACCCGGTTGAACTTCTGGCCAGGTTGCAGGAACATGCGCAGCACGTGGTCGCCGGCGGGCGGAAAAACGGACGGGGCCGGCTGGTGCGGCGTCTTGCGGAGGGGTTGGTTTCCCTCGTGCTGGCGTTCTGCGCGTGGATGTTTCTGGTACCCGGCGCGGCGGTCCGGGAAACGACATACGAAGTGAAGGTCGGCGTGGAGAATCTGCCACGTGGCTATAAGCTGAAGGGCGTTACACCTGCCGTCGTAGACGTTACCATGAAGGGTCCGCGTCGTGCAATCCTATTGGCGCCCGTGGACGACTTCCAACTCGTTATCGACGCCGGTTACGTGAGGTTTGGACGCAGAACCTTTGAATTCGGCACCGAGTCGGTAAGGCACGGGACGGACCTGGCGGTCGTAAACGTCGTTCCCCGGAAGGTCCGATTGGATGTAAGCAGGGAATAGAATGTGCTGGAGAGGATTCGGCCCGGGTTCATCAGATGCGGGGCAGCGCAAACCTACGAAGATACCAATCTTTCCCTGGCTTCCATCTTGCGAAGACCAATAAGAAGCAGCAGGCCCGACAGCAGCGCGACCGCCATGCGATTCAGCAGTACGCGGTCGCCCCACAACGTGTCTTCCATTCCCACCGGGGGATCGAACGTATCCAGAAAAAGCACGAAGGGCGAGTCGGGCATTGATTGTGAGGCAACAAGCGTCAGGCCCATCACGCCCGTTGCGAGCATTGCGGCCGCGTTTCCGCTTCGACAGAGAACGGAAAAGTAAAAAGTGAGCCCCGCTGCAAAGCACGCCGGCAGAAAGGCGTTCAACCCGCCCCATAGGATCGGCAGTTCCGCGAAGAAGAAGTAGGCGACAATCGTCATTCCCGTTAGTGTTCCCGCAAGCACCAGATAGACCCCCAACATTCGAATCGTCCAGATCCTGTAGTGCGACGAGGTTGTGCTGAACAACGTCTCCAGTGTATTCCTGTCACGTTCGCCAGCGACGAGATCCATCGTCAGATAGATGGCCAGTGCGATGCCGGGAATTTCAACCAGAACATGGAGCGCCCTCGATACGCCGAATCCTTCGTCGGGACGCCACACCGCGAATGCGTACATGGCGGCGTAATAGACAAGGATGCCAATGGACATGAACATCAGTTTCCTGTGAAAGATGATCCTGCAGCTCAGCCGATAAAGCCGCCACGTGGTCAACAGCAGTTCCCGCCAGTTCAGCACGGCTGTCCCTCCCCTCCGCCAAGCAGGTAGAGATATGCGTCTTCCAGGGTTGGGTCCACGATCTGTGCGCCGATTCCGGCCGGTGCCCGTTCCGACAGGAATCGCATCCGGACGCCGTCGGGGGTTCGCTGGTGCGATATGAGCTTCAGTTGTTCCTCCATGTCGGAAAAGCGTCCGTCCGGAACCACCGCGTCCCACACCCGGCCCGCCGCCAGATTTCTCATCTCCCCCGGCGTTCCCGTATACAGTAGACGCCCCTGGTCCAGTACCGCCAGCCGATTGCAGCTTCCCGAGATGTCTTCCACGATATGCGTGGAAAAAATGACGATGCGATCCTGACTCAGCCTGGCGAGCAGGTTGCGAAACCGGATACGCTCCAACGGATCGAGTCCCGCCGTGGGCTCGTCCACGACGACGATCAGCGGGGCGTGCAGGAGCGTCTGCGCGATGCCGAGGCGCTGCTTCATTCCGCCCGAAAAAGAGCCGATCGGATCGTCTCTTCGTTCGCTCAGATTGACCTGCTCCAGAGATTCGATCACCCGGGTCTCGCGAATCTTTCTGTCCTTGAAGCCCTCGAGCAGCGCTCTATACTCCAGAAACTCGTATGCGGAAAGGTGTCCGTAGTTGCCGAAGTGCTGTGGCAGGTACCCGATCAGTCCATGGATCGAACCCTTATTCGGGATATTTCGGCCGTCGATCAGAATGGACCCGTAGCTGGGTTCGAGTACACGGCAGAGAATACGCATCAACGTGGTCTTGCCGGCGCCATTCGGACCCAGAAGACCGAACATCCCCCTGCCGATTTCCAGGTTGACGCCAGCCAGCGCCCGAAATTCCCGCCGGGGAACGCCAATAATAGGCAGCGCCGACGCCATCTGATAGAACCACCGGCGCGGTCGCAGAAGACGTCCCGACAGGGCATCAGGATCGATCTCGCCCGTCCGTACCCGGTTTGCAAGCCGGCGTGCCAGACGATAGGCGGCCCACAGTCCGAATGTGGCAAGCGTGACCGAAAGCAGGTCCAGCCGCCAGTGCACATAGGCGATAAGCGTCAGTGGAAGAACGACTTTGTTCAGCAGTCTGACAATGGCAGCGAACGGCGCCTGCAGATGCCACTGGCGGAGGTCTGCGAAACATCGACCCACGTGGGCCACCATAAAGGCCAACGCCAACCCATGCAGATAGACCCAGATTTCGTCTTCGAAATAGGCGGTGAATAACGACAACAGCGCAAGCAAAGGCAGCTTCCAAAAGAGTGCGTCGCGGATCGCCTTGCGGTCCTGCGGATCCAGACCTGTTTTCATCAGCCGCCCGCGCCGGCGCTCATCACGCGCCCACTCCCGCACGAATCGTCCGGGTGCACCGTAAATCTTGGTAAGGTTTCTCAACTGAATGGCGTGTACGGCGCTCGACACGCGGCGGGCGGCGACTCGCGAGCGATGTACCTTCTGGATGATCCACGCCACGGTCAAAAAGACAATCCAGAGTGGTATTATCGACAGGCTTGCCCAGAAGGTGCTTTCATATCGGACAAATATGCCGTAGCCGGCCGCGGCCGTGGCCAGCAGCGAGAGCGCGACGCCGATTAACCCCATATCTGCAAGCCAATCTCCGATTTGATCCAGTCCCATATATACGACTGGAATCAGGATCAGCGTGGACACCATGGAGACCGACAATCCGCCCAGTACCGTGATTGCGAAGGGTGGCCAGATCTCAAAATCGCCGCCGAATTCCAGCGCCAGCGGAAGAACGCCCAGCAGCGTGGTGGCCGTTGTCATCAGGATGGGTCTTACACGGGATCTCGCGGCCGCCAGTACGGCGCGTTCCCGACGATAGCCGAATCGGGATCTGAGCACACCGACGGCGTCGATCAGGATAATCCCGTTATTCACCGCAATACCAAGCAGGACGATGAAGCCCAGTAGCGCCATGGGACCCTCCTGCTGGCTCAGGCCCGTACCTGACATCATCAGCGCCCAGCAGGAGCCGATGGCCGCGGGCGGAAGCGTACACAGGATGATTATCGGAGAGGAGAGAGATTCAAACAGCGAGGCCAGAATCATATAGATGAGTACCGCGGCTATTGCCATCATCCAATAGTAAATCATCTCCTCGTGTGCCTCGATGACTTCGATCGAATAACCCTCGGGAAGCAGCATATCCTGCAGCGTCGCGCGCACCGCCCGCCTCGCAAGATCCAATCGTGGTTGAGAATCCAGAACTTCCGATGGAAACCTGTACGAAACCACGAGCCGGCGAGTCTGGTCGGTCCGCAACAGGCTGCTTCTGCCCTCGTCCGTCCGGACCCGGGCGACTTCGTTAAGAGGTACGTAGTGGCCGTCCTGGTTCAGAATGCGCGAACGCCGGAATTCAGACAGCCCGTACCGGTCGCGGTCCTCCTCTTCGATCGTTCGCACTTCGATGGGTATCTCGGTGGCATCGGGCAGCAGAAACGGAACGGTCGTTCTGAACCCGTCCCATCGGGTGTCACCCATTGCAGCGAGGACCTCCCGCGTGTCGAGCCGCCTGTCGAACAGGGCCGACGCGTCGGGAATCACCTGGACCTCGGGCGAACTCCGTTCGGCGTCGGCACGTACACTGTTGGCATCCACCTCCTCGAGTTCCTCAAGCCGGTATGACACGTCGTTCGCGATCATTGTCAGTATCGTAAAGTCGTATCCGCGTACCACGACCTGCTCTGCAGGCGTGGTTCCGGTCAGATCGAACCCTCCGGAACTGCGCCGCCGGCGTTGACCTATCCCCTGCCCACGGCCCCCCCTCCCCGCCCTGGGCCTGGGTTCGTATCCAACGACACCTCCCTGTACATTCTGCAGTTTCTCGTCCAGCTGTTCCTTGATTTCATCCAGCGAGATACCACCGGGCCGCCCGGAACGGTTATGCAGCAGGACGTTTACGTCGGCCTCGGCCTCACGGACCGACGCCGTAAAGCGATCCAGACCGGGCACGTCCCGTACGGATTCCTCCACCTGTTTCACAACCTCATCCGTGGCATCCAGCGTGGCGCCTTCCGGCAGATTCACGTAAACCGTAAAGCGCGTCTCCTCCCTCCGTACCTGTTGTTGAAGCAGGTAGAAGAAGGCCAGGACGAGTGTCAGCGCAAGGGCGGCGCCGACCGCCAGGACCACAGATGCACGGTGCCGCAATGCGGCCTTCAACAGCATGGTATACCGTTCGAGCAGGCCACGGACGTCCGGCGGCTGCCGGACCTCGCTGCTCAATGCGCGGACGGCAAGGGCGGGGACAAGCGTAAGCGCCACCAGCAGCGAAGCCACAAGCGGAAACGCCATGGACAACGCGAGTTCACGCAGCAGGTCTCGTGCGTCGCTTTCGATGAACAGAACCGGCAGGAATGCGGTTACCGTGGTTGCTGTCGCCGCGATCACCGCGCGCCCGACTTCGGACGCCCCGTCCCGTGCCGCGCGCGCGGGCGACTTTCCTCGTTCGTAGTGTTTGAAGATATTCTCCATCACCACGATGCCGTTGTCCGCGAGCATTCCCATCGCGAGCGCGAGACCGCAAAGCGACAGCACGTTGACGGACAGCCCGCCCAGGTACATCAGATTAAAGGTCATCAGGAGGGAGACCGGGATGGCCAGCAGGAGGACCGAGACAAAACGCAGGTTGCGAAGAAACAGAAAGAGTACGATGAGCCCGAGCACGGCACCGACGATGGCCGCCTGTTTCAGGGTGGAGAGCGCCCCCGTCATCAGATCGGCCTGGGAGGAACTCACGCCCAGTTCCACACCCTCACTCTCGAGATTCCGATTCAGCCGGCCAACGGCGGTTTCCACGTCAGCGGCCACTTCGATCAGATTCGCTTCGTCGTCCTTCTGGACGCGCACGCCCACAGAAGGTTTGCCGTTGACTCTGTGCCGATCGGCCTGCTCCTGAAGTCCGTGCCTGATCCGCGAGACGTCGCCCAACCTGAGCGTGCCGTCCTCGTTCAAGACGAGATTGCGAATCTGGTGCAGGTCCGTAAACTGTCCCTGAATGCTAACCGAATAGGCCCGGTTCCCGTCGTATACCCGACCCAGGTACTCACGTCTCCGGTTGTGGCTGTTAAGGCGTGTCCGTACCTGGCCCGTCGAAAGGCCGTGCGCTTCCAGCAGGAACGGATCCAGGACGATTTCAACCGCGCTGCGGCGCCCGCCCAATACGGATACGTTCACGACGCCGTCGACAGACTCCAGTTCGGGTCGGATCTTTTCCTCCGCGAACTCCCGCAACTGGTTCAGGTCCCAGTCGGCAAGCACGTGAAGCTCCATAATGCTGCTGCTGAGATCGGTCGAATCGAACCTCCGTACATCGGTCTGCGTGCGTTCGGGCAGCGATGCCTGCAATCGGTTCAGGTTGCTCTGCAGCTGAAGCAGGGCGAATTTCATATCCACGTCGGGGGCGTAGGATACCCGGACACCCCCCCTGTTTGCCATCGCGAACGATTCCATCTCCTGGACGCCGTCGAGTTTGCCGATCTCGCCTTCGACGGGAATCAGCAGATCTCTCTCTACCTGTTCCGGAGAGGCCCCCTGCAGCGTCAGCGTGACATATACCTCCGGAAAGATCAGCTCCGGAAAAAGCTGTATGGGGAGCCTCGTCCACGACACCACCCCCAATATGGCGAACGCGGCAAAGAACATGGACGTGGTGACCGGCCGCCGGACCGCAAGATCGGGGAGAATCACGCCGTCCTCCTGTTTCTGAGCCGTTCGATCATTTCGTAGACGACTGGAATCACCACCAGGGTCATTAATGTGGACGTCACCAATCCGCCGATAACCGCCACTGCCATCGGCGCCCGCAGGCGGGCGCCTTCGCCGACACCCACCGCCATGGGCAGCAGTGCCAGAATGGTCGTGGCGCTGGTCATCAGGATGGGACGCAGACGATCCTGCGCGCCCTGGAGGACGGCCATCCTGACATCGCCCGCTTTCCGCCGCAACTGGTTGATGTGGTCCACCAGGATGATGGCGTCGTTGACCGCGATGCCTCCCAGCATGATCGCTCCGATGAAAGCCATCACGCCGAAAGCCTCTCCCAGTCCCCAGAATGCGAACACCACCCCGATGCCGGCCAGCGGCACGGTCAGCATCACGGTAAACGGATGCAGCAGAGACTCGAAGAGCGATGCCATGACCATGTAGACGAGCACCACGGAAAGCAGAAGGGCGAATTGCAGGCCTCCGAACGATTCGGCACGTTCCCGTTCCTCGCCGGTTATGGTTATCCGGTACCCGTGTGGAATGGCCATCTGACTGACCGCCTGTCTGATCTGCGTTGCCGCCTGGCTCAAGACCACGCCTTCGGTCAGAAAAGCGGATACCCTCCCCACCCTGCGCTGACCGTCACGCAGAATTTCTCTTGGACCCTGGACCACGCGAAGGTCGGCGAGGTCTCCCAGCGTGAGCCTTGCCCCGTCGGGGCCGTCGATTCTCGCATGTTCCAACTCACGAAGATCCACGTCTTCGAACCCCACCCGGATGGTTCGCGCACGCTGGTCCTTGGAGAGTTCTCCGGCTTCCTCGCCGCCGAGTCTGCGCTCGAGTTCACGCACGAGGTTCTGTGAGGTAAGGCCGAACGCCGCTGTGACTTCCGGCCGCAGCACGACGTCCACCTCGGGTTGACCGTCCTGGAAGCTGGTTCGTACATTATATACCGTCGACAGCACGTCCATACGCCGTTTCAAGTCTGCCGTCAGCTCCCGAAGCAGTACCAGATTCTCACCGCTGACCTCCACCTGGACCGGTGCGGCGCCTCCACGTACAAGTCCTTCCAACGCAGATTTGTGCAGTCGATAGTTAACCTTGACGTTCGGAACTTCCAGAAGAGCTGCATCCAGTGCGGCGGTGAGTTCAGTGACACCCCGGCGGTCCGTTTGCGGGCCCAGGACGACCGTCAGCTCGGCCCGGTTCGGGCCTGTGGGTTCTCCCACGGCCGTGAACCGGTTCGGATCGGTTCCCGCCCGCAGGTAGATGTGCCGTGCTTCCTCTCCGGCAACCGCCTGTGCAATCGCCGCAACCCGCCTCGCCACTCTGTCTGTCGACTCGAGCCTTGTGCCCTCCGGCATTGCGAGGTCCACGTGAAGTACGCCCTCGTCTTCCGTGGGAATGAATGACGTATGGATGGACGAGGCCATATAGAAGGCGGCCAGAAGGCAGGCTGCCAGTACCGCCATCGTGCGGCCCTTATGGTTAAGGGACGCATCCAGAAAACGCCTGAACGTCCCCGCCCCGGCGGCCCTGGTGGATCTGCGCCGATACCGACTGAAGAGCCGTGCGGTCAACATTGGGACCACCGTCATCGCTACGGCAAGAGACGAAATCAGTGAAAACGCAACCGTCCAGGCCTGTTCCTTGAAGAGTTCGCCGGCCAACCCCTGAAGATAGACGATCGGCAGAAAGACGGAAACCGTCGTCAGGGTGGAAGCCAGAATCGCGACCCCGACCTCGCCGGCGCCTTTCACCGAGGCTTCCACGGCGGTTTCTCCACTTTCGAGGTGCCGGTAGATGTTTTCAATCACGACGATGGCGTTATCCACCAGCATGCCCGCGCCCAGCGCCAGACCGCCGAGGGTCATCACGTTCAACGACAACCCTTGGAAATACATCAGCGTAAAGGTCGCCAGGACGGAGATCGGAATGGCAAGGCCGATCACCAGCGTGGCCGTCCATTGCCGGAGCGCGGCAAGCAGCACGCCCACGGCCAGCAACGCGCCGATAACAGCCGCCTCTTCCACTTCATCTACCGCGCGTTCGACAAAGCGCGCCTGGTTCTCCACCACGGTAAACCGGATGCCGGCCAGATCGGCCTCCAGGCTTCCCAGTTCCTGGAGGACTCCGTTGACGACTGAAGAGGTATTCGAGTCGGCTTCCTTGTAAACTGAAAGCCCTACACATTCAATACCGTCCAGGCGCACGATGGTTTCACGCTCTCTGTATTGCAGAGCTACGGTACCCACGTCGCTGACCATGACCGGCACGCGGTGGGTCGAAGCGTCGTCTCCGCCGTTCGTCGATTCGCCCCTGCGCTCGCCCACAACCAGATTGTTCACGTCCGCAAGATCCGTCAGGCGTCCCAGGCCCTTTACCAGATAAGATCGCTGCCCGTCCTTCAGCGTTCCTCCGGAGACATCCGAATTCGCCTCGCGAATCCGCGAGACCACCGTTTCGGAATTAACGCCAAATGCTTGCAGGAGATAGGAATCCAGTGTGACGCGGATCTCTTTCTCGGCCCCCCCTTCGATTTCCACCGAAGCCACTCCGGACATCCCTTCAAGCTTGGGCCGAATGATGTTCTCCACCCTGCCCAGTAATTCGTCGGGATCCTGCCAGTCCGCTCCCGATACGGCGAGGCGCATCACCGGCAACGCCTGCGGGTCTTCCTGTGTAACGTCCAGGCTCGTGATATCCGGGTCCGACGCGTACCGGGCCACTTTCTTCTGCACATCGAGTACGGCGAAATCCATGTCCGCGTCCCACTCGAATTCCGCGATTACCACGGCCTGCCCGGAGCGTGACACGGAATGTACCCGTTTGACGTGTCGCACCGTGCCGATGTCACCCTCCAGGTGCTGCGCATATCGTTCCTCCATCTCTCTGGGCGTCTTGCCCGGAAAACGCAGGTCCACAGTGATCACGGGCGAACGCAGGTCGGGCAACAGATCCACGTCCAGCCGCTCCAGCGAAATCCAGCCGAGAAGCGCTACCGTCAGCGTCGCCATAGCGACCGTCACGGGATATTTCGTCGAGAATTCGGGCAATGACATCGTATCGGCCCTTTTTGCGCAAGAACAGGTTTCTTTAACTCAGAAACCGTAGATTTACATGGATGGAGACGATGGCAGGAAAAGGTCCCCGGGATCGAGTGTGACGATGCCTGAAGACATCGTGGGTCGCGGGTCCATGTCTCCGGTATGCGTGCATCGACACAGCGGGTTAAAAAAACCCTCCGGAAGGCCCACACGCTGTCGCCGGGCCCCAGAGGGGTCCAATCTGGTGTTCTGTCCCGGAAATAAGTTGGATGAATTCGACCGCTGAGTCGCCCGGCTCGCATCCTTCGACAGGCTCAGGAACCAGCGCCGGAGCGCAGGCAACCTGCGTATGGTCGGCGAGCGACGGGAACGCAGCGAGACGGGATGAATCGGCGGTCGAATGGTGAGGAAATTTCGGGACAGGACACAAAAATTTCACACGATGTTTCGTTCGTTGCAGACGGGACCTCTCGAGCCGGTACGGCAGTCAGGACGATGGATGTACGGCGCTCACGGTTATCGTTGCTGCCCCGACACGCCGTCCCCGGTCACCCGCACGCGCGTACGCGGCCGCAGCGTCTCGTAATTGCTGGTAATGAGGCGCTCACCCGGTTCAAGCCCTTCGAGAATCTCGACCTGCTCCGGCCCCTCCAATCCCAGTTTCACATTGCGCATCTGTGCCCTTCCCTCCTCTTCGACGAACACCACCTTACGATTCTGGCGGGTCAGGACGAAGCGGCGCGGGACCACGACCGCGTCTTCGTGAGACCGGGTGACAATCTCGGCCTTTACGAACATCCCGGGGCGCAGCATCAGGTTCGGGTTCTTTACCACCCCCAGCACCCGGAACGTACGCGTCGTCGGATCGATGGCGGGGTCCACGACCTTGACGGTCCCCAGAAACCGCCGGTTGGGCAACGCGTAGTTCTCTACCCGCAAGACCTGGCCCGGTGAAACGGATGCGATATATGCATTTGGAATCTTGAGATCGACGAACACCTGATTGTAATCCATCACCGTTGCAACGGTGGTGCGGGCTTCCACCAGCGTGCCTTCGGTAATATCGGCCAATCCTGTCAGAAAACCGGCGATTGGCGTCCGAATCGTCGTCTTGGCGATCTGAACGAGAGCATCTTCATAGTTGGATTCGGCCTCGGCGAGGGCCCGGCGCGCTTCTTCCAGGTCTCTCTCCGTGCCCAGTTTGCGTTCTACGAGTACCTCCTGCTCGCGCAGCGTGCGCGTCGCCGCGGAGCGCGCAAGTTCACGGGATTCCAGGCGCGCGTTGACAACGAGCTCCCTGTTTGCAAGACGGGCGATCTCCTGGTTCCGGGTCACCCGCATCCCTTCCGTCAGTCGTCCGCCGACGCCCCGCGCCACGAATTGAATAATTCCCTCCACCTCGGTCTGAATACGGGCTTCTTTGAAGGGCCGGAGCGTGCCCGTGGCCGCCACTGTCGCCTCCATGGTGTCCAGACGCACTGCCTGAACCGTCACGGGGACGGTCAGATCCACGGACCGCTGTTCTGTTTGCCCGCCGCATCCGGCCAGAATGGCAGATGCGGTGAATACCATATAAAAACCGCCCAGGACTTTTCTCTTCAAGTTTCACCTCAAAAAAGGGTTATAATACGCTGATCTCCAGTGGATTACCAACCTCTTCCACGCCATTGTCCTCCGCCACTCCGGCTGCCGCCGCCTCGTCCGCTCCGGTCGCTGGCCCGACGTCCCCGGCCGAAATCCCATGCGGGTAGATCTTCTTCATACACCTCTTCCGGGTGGTCGGGGTCCACGTACCTCCAGCGCACCGCATCCGCATATAGGCGCCCGTTTGCCCGGTCGGACAATTCGACGCTGGCAAACTCCCCGCCTTCGAACCGGTATCGTCCCAGTACGTTCCAGCCGCCCTTGAGTTTGCCTGCTTCAACCGCCAGTGTATCCACCTCGCCTCCGTGGGAGACGACAAGGCTGAATTCCGTGGCCATACGCAGGCGCCTGGAGAACCTTGGATGAATGAAATAGTAGTAGACGTCGTAATCGCCGCTGTGCGGCAATCGGGCGGTCCAGACGGCCGGTTGCGCGCCGTCGCCGGGTTTCTTCCACCGGAAGTTGTTTTCATACCGGCCGAAGGAAAACGGCAACTGACGCTCCTGCCAGTTGTCACCCTTCAACTGTGGTCGGAGATAGCGCCGCACCCTGCGGACCGGCATTTCGAAGCCATCGTCGTCGTTGTCCACGATGATCTCGGTCAATCCGGTCTCATCCGGTGCCACCTCCCTCACGTAGGTCGTAGCGGATCCGTCCATCGGTTGTTCGGGTATGCGCAACGGCACCATCAACACGCGACGGTTGCGTGCAAAAAACGGCTCGACGCTGACTCTCGATGGCCGTTCCCAGAGGATCAACCCCACCTCAACCTCCTGCCCGCCTTCTATTTCGACGCCCTTGACCGCCTCGTCTTCGCTCCCCATCGCTCGAATCTGGACGAATCCGCGCCCCGGCTCGCCGTTTCGAATCCTTACGATGACCTGATACACCATCATGCCCCACCCATCGTCCACTTTGTATGCCTTTGCCCGTGTCAGTGTGTATCCGGGAACCTGGGTGCCGTGCAGCCAGTCGCTGACGAGGCGATGCAGGTCGGGTCGTTCCACCTGGCGCGAGGAATCCCCGACAGCCGCCCGCTCGAAGGACCCGAAGTCGACCGCCGCGTGGCGGTTCGCCGCTTCGAATCCGCTGACCAGGTCTCTGAACGTCTCGTCACCCACCACGGCCTGCATCATCCCGAACATGGAGGCGCCCTTGGCGTCGACGACTGCACGGTAGAGTTCCGCGTCGGCACTCGGATCCAGCTCCGCGAAAGAACGCTGGCGCATCTTTGACGTTACCGTATCCCATGAGACGCCTTGCGCGCCCCTGTTGCGCCGGAACCGACCGCGGAACCTGCCCCTCCGCGAATAGAAGCCTTGTTGCAGGCTGGTCTCGAGATGTTGCTGAATATAGACGGGCATTCCGCGCTTGAGCAGGGAGTAGTGTTCGCCTTCGAAGCCCTTGTTGAACGACCAGAGCTGCGCAACCGGACTTCGGTAGATGCCGCCCTGTGTCGACTCCCGGCCGAAGAATGTGCGCAGGACGGCGCTGACCAGCAGATCCCGTTTGATCCTGGCGGGATCGTCGTTTCGCCGTTGTCGCCGCTGCATCCACTTCAGACGCCGCTGCAGATTGAGCCGCATCAGCACGTCCTCTTCCAGCATCAGCACTCCCGGCTGCACGAGTCCTCCGGCTTCCTCCCATCCGTCGTAATACCATTGTACCTGGAATGGCACCTCCACAACCGACAGGCGTTCGTAGGGATAGGCCAGCCCGGTTTCCTGTTCAACGCTGTCCAGGATTTCGCCCAGCGTTTCGAGGGCGTCATCCCTTGCGTCTTCGAAGAAGGTGACCTGCCTGGCATGGGTCGGATGAACGTAAACGGCGCATTGGATGTTATGAATCTCGGCCTGGAATACTCGGTAGACGCCAGCGTTGAGCGAGAGAAAAGGCACGGGGCGTCGTGCCTTCCACGAATGGACCTCCCGTCCGCCCTCCGCCTTCCGGCTGACCGGCATCCCCTGGGTTACAACCTCCAGTCCCGCCGGAAGAGAGATTTCCAGATCCGCGGTGGCGAAGGACACGGGTCTGCCATCCTCGTGTCCGTAGTCCACACCCGGCGAAGGGTACCACCGGCTGCGGGGCGGCAGGAATACGGAATTCCCCCCGATCCAGGCGGTCAGATCACCTTTTCTACCCGGCCCCGCGCGCCGTTTCTGCAGACGCCTCGCATCCGGATGACGCCTCAGATCGAATCCGCTGAGGTCAATCGAACCGTCGTATTCGAACGCCAACGTCGCCATGCTGTCGGGTTGGAGCGTTCGGGCGACCCGTACGACGGCGTATTCGCGTTGCCAGTCGACGGCGGCGCCCTCACCGTTTTTTGCACTCACGGTTCGCAGTCTCAATCCCGGGTTGAGGCTGAAAACGAGGGTATCCAGCGGCGCGGAATGAGGGTTCGAAATGCTCAGAACCGCCCTGCCCCGCAGCGGCGTCCGCGCGGTCGCGAGGTCCAGGTCGAGCGAGTAATGCGAAACGGCCACCGTTGGATGTCCGGCATATCTCTCCTGAACTTCCAGCTGCGCCGTCCTGAATGCCAGATCTGACGAGTCCCGGTTTTCCATGTAAATGTACAGGCACAGCGCGGCAGCGAAACCGCCGGCGGTCAGACATCGACCGAACCTGCGCCAGGACAGGGACTGGGGCAGCCGTGGATACCGGTCGATTGACAGACCAAAGAAGAATAGGGCAAGCATCGTGTAGAAAAACCGGATTTCGACGACGCGCCGAATATCGCCAAGCCCGAGCATATCCGAGTAGAACACGGGGGCGAAGAATGCGCCGAAGTCGTAGACGCCGCCGTATCGGCGCCCGAGGAACAGGAGAACAATCAGGACGTAAGCGATGGTCAGCACGGTCACCGCGGCCTGACGGCGCAATACCGCCCCGAGGAAAAACGTAAGCGCGGACATGTAGATCAGCCCCGGCAGGTTCAGCAGGAGCAAGTACGTCAGATAGGGTCGAATGGCAAACGGCGCTCCCGTAATGCTGATCTTGGCCGCCTGCACTCCGAGGCTGAGTACCAGCACGATCAGGCTCAGCGTAATCAGCGCACCCAGAACCCCCAGATACTTCCCAATGACCAGTTCGGCGGTAGAAAGCGGACGTGCGGCGACCACCTCGTAAATTCCGGCGCGTTCATCCGCGGCCCGGAAGTCACCCACGATAAACGCGATCACAACGGTCTGGAGGAGGCTGTAGACAAAAAAGGGCATGTAGGCGCCGATTCCGCTGACAGACTCGAATTCAACGCCTCTGGACTCCGCGATCGCCAGGCCGATGCCCAGAACAACGGGGATGAGCACGCCGATACCACCCAGGATGCGAAACCGGATCGTACGCATCAGCATTTTGCGTTCGTATCTGGCCACGGACAAAATGGTGAAGACGGTATTCATGGCCTACGCAGCCCCTTCCGCATTCTCCATGCCCATAAAATAGACGTACGCGTCTTCGAGATTTGGCGAGACCGGTTCCGCCTGGGCCGGCGGCGGACCATCGCCCACGAACCTGAGATCCATCCGGCCTCCGTCCACGGCGACCGTCACAACCAGAAACCGTTGGGATATCGTTTCGAATTCGGCATCATCCGCCTGCACGCGCCAGGTCTTGCCTTCGGCGCGAGTAACCAGTGCCTCCGGAGATCCCCTGTAGACGATCCGTCCTGCATTCAGCACCGCCAGGTCATCACAGGTACTCGAAATGTCACCCACGATATGGGTGGAGATCAGGATTGCCCTGTCCCGACTCAACCGCGCGAGGATCCCCCGGAAGCGTATGCGTTCTTCCGGATCGAGTCCCACCGTGGGCTCGTCAACAACCAGGATTTCCGGATCGCCGACGATGGCTTGAGCGATCCCGAGACGCCGCATCATCCCCCCGGAAAACGTACCCGTCCGGCGGTCGCGCGCTTCGTAGAGCCCCACGTTCTCAAGTGCGTCGCGCACCCGCGCCTTTCTGCCGTTCCTGCGCCGGCCCGTCGCCAGCCGGTCCATATAGTCCATGAATTCCCACGCCGTCAGTTGCGGGTACGACCCGAAGTGTTGCGGAAGATATCCCAGGCTGCGACGCACATCGGAGCGGTTCCGCTGCAGATCCCACGTACCGATGCTGACACGGCCGGATGTCGGCGCCATTTGAGTTGAAAGAATCTTGATGAGCGTGGTTTTTCCCGCGCCGTTCGGCCCGAGCAGGCCGAATGTTCCCTTTCCGATCTCCAGGTCCACGCTGTCCAGCGCGGGCACGGTCCCCTTCGGATAGATTTTCGTCAAGCCGGTCGCAACGATGCGCATTTCAGGCCCCTCATCAGGGTACAGAGGGAAAAACGTGCTTTATGAATTAGACCGATCAGCGGTGAAGATCGTTCCTGACCTGTACGTAAGAAAACGCGCGGAACGGCCCCTTGCCGCCTGTGCGGTCAGGGATTGTTCGACTTCGTCGTCGAGACGGGATCCAGGCGTCTTCCTGCCGTCAACTCCACCTTGATATTGCGCGTATCCAGCTCAGGCATTGCGGGGCACGGCAACACGTGCACCGTATCCGACGGCACGGCTCGAGAGGCAACTGCCGAGAAAGCCGCGGCGGATTCCGGTGAACTGACATAGGCAAATGTCAGACAGACATCCTTCGGCGAAAGCGACACCCGTTCGAGGACGGTCGCCAACTGTTCCGTAACGCGTTCCGCCTCCAGGTCCGGCCGCTCGCCCGGGGGTGCCCTCAATTCGCCCACTTGGACCAGTTCCCAGTCGCGAACGCGGCTGCTGCGAATCCGCAAGGCGCCCTCATCCGGGATTCCGGCAGGCGGCTGCGTTTCCGAGTGCCGCACGCCGTCGTTGTCGGAAAGGACCCCCATGACCTGTATTTCCGCGTACAGGCTGGGCGGATCGCCAAAACTCCGGCTGTCAGACATCATCACGACCGGTCGCGGACGGCCTGCCCAGCGCCGTTCCACTTCCTCACGGATAAGGCGCGCGATCTTTGGACAGTGGGCGAAGGGACGGAGGCGCACGACGTCGGCCAGCGTGCCGCCTCCCTCCTCAAAAACGCCCTGGATGAGGTCGAACACGTGGCGGATCTGGCGTTCAGGTTGTCCTTTGAACAGCGGGTTGATCCCCTCGTCCCATGCGACAACGCCCGAAAGATGGATCTGCCGGCCTCCGCCGAATCGGGTCACAACGGCGGGGGCGAGTGCCATGAACTCGGTATCGTACAATGATTCCGGCCGCCACATGGTCTGCTGAAACGTCGCGCGGGCTTTCGGCACGTAACCAACCGCCTGGATGCACGTGGAAAGGTTTGCACTCGGATGCGCCCAGCCGAGCGTCGTAATCGCCGCGCGGTACCCGGGGCCGAACCGCGCCCGCCGTTCACTCCGCATATGGGTGCCGTCGTACCGCCTGTTGTGCAAGACCGTCCACTCGGCAAAGGAATCGAAATTCCCGCCGAGACGGGCGGCGACCTCCGTCAATGTGTCGCAAAGCGCCACGTTCTGGGATTCGGCCCATTCGTCGCGCAATGCCTCGCCGGCCTCCTCGGACCATGTTGCGCCCTGGATACCTTGCGCGGGCAGTCGCGAACCCAGCTGATTGAGATCGATACGCACGGCGTCGCCCCAGTCCGTATGCCTGATGCGCATTCGGCGCCGAACGTCGGGTCGAGACATCATTGAACTTTCCGTCTGCCGTCCCGGGAAATGCGCTTTACGACCGTGACATGCAGGAACAGGGTTTTACCGAAGATCTCTTCACCGGGATGTCGTCCTCAATGACTGACCGGTCAACACCCCGGGTGCGCTGCGCGAAATGATCGTGTCCGGACAGGCCCGGTGAACGCTCAACTCCAGGGGAACGGACTGTTGGATACCGGATGGAGCCTTCCCTTGGCATAGCGGGAAAAGCGGAACGGCGCCAGCAGACGCGTGGACTTGCCCAGGAGTTCCTCGGCCACCAGCCTGCCCACCCCGATCATCTTGTATCCGTGATTCGAGTCCGCAATGAAGTAGCAGTTCTGGTGAAACCGGTCGAATACCGGGAAACTGTCGGGTGTAAACGCGCCAATGCCTCCGGACGGCTCTTTCTTGAAGAGCGATGACTTTCCTTCAAACCGCTTGTGACAGAATGCCAGCGCGGAACACCACTGATGGGCGAACTGCTCGCCCACGATGAAATCGGGGGATTCCGGTCCATAGGGGTCCACAGCCACGTCGTCCGGAGGTCTCTCGACCCGGTAGGGCATTGCCCCGCCCTGAACACCCCCGAAGTGGAAATCGGGTTTGTAGTAGATGCCCCACAGGCGATCGGTAATCAACGAACCGTCTACGTCCGAATACAGAGGCGCGTCCGTGTCCAGATGAATCACCGGAGGCATCCTGCCGTCGTTGGTCTTGAGAAAATCGGGGTTGACGCCGAGCGTACCTTCCTGTAGACACCAGTAACTCCACATCGGAATATCGTGGTGCAATGCCCCGTCAGAACCCTTGATGGTCACCGATTCCGGCAGATTCAGCATGTCCCAGAGCAGCTTTGCCCACGGCCCCGCGGCGACAACGACCTCGTCCGCCCGGATCACGCCGCGATCCGTTTCCACGGCGGAGACCGCCCCTCCATCGAATCGGAATCCGGTGACCTCGACGCCTTCCAGAATCCTGACGCCTTCGCTCCCGGCCTTGGCGGCCAGGCCCGTCATCGACGCTCGGTTGTTGGCGTACCCCCCTCGCTTTTCATGGAGAACAGACGTAATTCCCTTCGCCTGCCAGTCGTGAAACAAATGCCGCATATATTTCAGGCAGTCCGCGTCACCCTCTATAAACTCCGATTTGTAACCAATTTCGCGCTGTTGTTGTGCGATGCTGGCAACGTCCTCATGCATGGACTCGGGGCTGATCTGCATGTAGCCGACGGGATGGTAGCTGAACGCCTCCGGATCGGTCTCCCAAATGTCGACGCTGTGCGCCATCAGTTCGCGCATGGCCGGTTGGAAATAGTTATTGCGGATGACGCCGCAGGCGATGCCGGAAGCCCCCGCAGCCACCCCCTTCTTGTCCACGATCAGCACATCGGACCGGGAAGCTCTGCGCCGGCTCTTCAACGCCCGCGCCAGGTGATAGCCGGTACTCAGACCGTGAACCCCGGCGCCGATAATCAGATATGTCGTGTGTTCGGGTATCCGCACGGTTGCCTCACATTCACGTCTGCGGCGCTCCGGCGCCAAAAATGCTAGTATTCCATTCCTGCATATAGCTCCTCGTCCACCCGGGCAGCCACGACCGTCAACTCCGGCTTCTCCAGCCAGGCCTCTCCGGTCCGCCGCACTTCCTCCAGTGTCGTCACGGTCACCCCCCTTGCGCCAAAGCCTTCAGCCACCCTCGCCCAATCCACCGGCAGGAAATCCACGCCGCGAAACGGGATGTTACGCATGGCCTGGGCGACCTTGACAATTGCCAGAGACCGGTCGCACATCACCACGAGCAACGGACGCAGCCCAAGCCGTCGCGCGGTTTCCAGTTCCTGGACCATCATTGCGAAACCGGCGTCGCCGAATACGCCCGCCACCGGTCGGCCGGTCCGTATGAGCGCCGCCGCCAGCGCCGACGGCAGACCGTACCCCATCGCGGAAAGGCCGTTTGACGTCAGGAACGTCCCTGGCGAAGCCGCCCGCCAGACCTGCGAGACCAGCATCTTGTGCGCGCCGACGTCGACGGAAAGAATGGTCTCATCGGGCAGCGTTTCGTGTAACTCACGCACCAGATGGAACGGGGAAAGCCCATTGGCGCCGGCATCCGTGACGGGACAGATCGCATCCGCGACACCCTGCCTCGCGCCGCGAAAGTCGGCGGCCGTCCACGAAGCGCGCGTCTTATATGCTTCGAGCAGGCGATCCAGAAGAATTGTGACGTCGCCCACACACTCCGAAGCCGGCATGAAGTCGCCAAAGGCAATCGAGCAGCCTGCCAGAGAGAAAACCGGCTGACGAAGATGCCAGTCCTGGGCGGATTCAACCGGATCGAAACCCACCCCCAGAAGGCAATCGCTCCTCCTTATCAGATTCACGAGAACAGCGTCTCCCGCGGCCGACGCCACCGTGCCCAGATACCCCGGACCGAACTCATCGGCGATACCCTTCGCCTGCGGCAGCACGACGTAGGGAATCTGCGACTGAGAAAAAAACCGGCGCACCGCAGCGGAATCCCGCGTGGCGTCCAGCGCGACGCCCACAATGCCCACAGGACGTTCAGCCCTGTTCAATACCGCCGCTATCGCGTCGAGACTCCCGCTGTGCCCGCAAGTCAGGTCCGGCGTGGACGCTCCCTCGCCACGGGACGCGCGGTCCACGGCGACGTCATTCGGTATCGTGAGGTATACCGGCCCGGCCGGCGCGGCGGTCGAGACCCTCAAAGCGGACGTTATCGTTTCCCGAACGCCTGTTTTCGAAAGGTCGACCGACCATTTGCAGACGGGACCGAACAATTCATTGAGCGACAGATTCTGCTTCTGACTGACCACGGACCGGGATGCCGGGCTGCGCGCGGATAGGGCCAGTATCGGGTCTCTGTCGAGGTACGCGGCGCCGACGCCCAGCACCAGATTGCAGGCGCCCGGGCCAAGTGTCGCAAGGCAGACGCCAGGCGTCCCCGTGAGGCGTCCGACGGTGCTCGCCATAAAGGCTGCGGCGGCCTCATGGCCGGTCAGTACGAATCGGATCCCGGCCTTCTCCAGCGCCTCGATCAGGTCCACCACCTCGCCGCCGGGGTGGCCGAAAACGTACCGTACCCCGCCTTCGTGCAGGGTTTCCGCGATTGCGGCCGCACAGGATCGCATGGACTCTTGGGCTCCTGGTCGATTCCCGGATTCGCCGCGACGTCCGGAGAGTCACGCCATTACGGGCTGGAACCGGCCGCCGGGCTCCTCACAGCTTGTCCACGAACTCCTGGTTGTGACGCCTGAGCCTGGCATCGCTGCCCAGCGCATAGTGCCTGGACATATCCGGAGAGTACCTGCTGGCGGGCGGACGCCGTCCCAGCGCTTCCGCGATCGATCTGACGTGGTGTGGCCCTGCTCCGCAGCAGACGCCCAGGTACCGCACGCCCATTTCGAACGCTTTACGGGCAAACGCGGCCATCTCATACCTGTGGCATGAAAAGGGATCCAGCGCCGTGGGAAACGAACCTCCCTCCGGCGGACTATGGGAGTCCGTTTCCACGAGCGACTGAAACGTCGGTTGCTCATCTGTCGTACGATACGGTACCGGCAATGCCGCCACGTGGCAGGACACAGAACGCCGGATGCGTTCAACGTCGGGTAGCATGGTCCGCGGTCCCCTGGTGCAATTCACCCCCACGACGTCAGCGCCTGCCTGTTCAAGTCGAATTGCGGCCTCATCCAGCAGGACGCCATCCCTCAATCCTTCCTCGCGATGGTGTGCGAACGTGACGACAGCCGGCATGCCGGCGCGTCTGATGGACGCCAGCGCCAGCGCAGCCTCCCCGAAAAAGGAGAATGTCTCTGCGATCATGAAATCCACGCCCGCCTCGGCCGCCCAGGCCACCTGCTCGTCGAACATCGCCGCAACCTGCCCTTCGGTTTTGCGATCGGCCGGATCCCAAATGTTGGTATTGCAGATGTTGCCTGCAACCAGCGGGCGTTCTCCATCGACGGAGGCGGCGACCGACTGCGCGATTGACAACGCGTTCTTCTGCAGCGGCTCCAGAAGGTGTTCCCTGCCGATGATGCGCAGTTTTTCGCGGTGCCCGTAGTATGTAAACGCCTCGATCACGTCGGTGCCCGCCCGCCAGAATTCGCGATGCAGCCCGGCCACGACCTCAGGATGCTCGAGTACGACCTCCGGCACGTATGGCCCCGCCTGCAGATACCCCCGGCGCTCGAGTTCAAACAGGTACCCCTCGGCGCATATCACCGCGTCTTCGTCAAGCCGCTGCAACAGGCCCCGGGTGTTTTTCGATGCACTTTCGTTCATCGGGATGAGTCCTTCGTTTTTCCACGGCTGATCATTGGGTTCATTCCCTTACCGGTGACGTTGGACCGGGATCTTCCAGCACGGTCTGGCCGTCGGGCGTATCCAGAAACCGGCGAATCACGTTACGCGTGATCGTCGAGACGTTATTCGCGTATCCGTTGTGGGAAAGGCTGCCCGTCCAGGTTACGGATCCAGCGGAAAAAACCGCGCCTCCCCCGGCAAAGTCCATGATTGCCAGGTCGGCTGTCGGCGAGACGTGCGTGCGCCGGGCCGGGATAAAGTCGGGGTGCGCCGCCCGGGCAAGTACGACAGGCTCAGGCGTGAACCGGTCCCACGCCCAGGACTGCACGGCATCCAGTTCAAACCCTGCCGCGCTGCCCAGGTTCAGACCGAAGTCTCCGATAACCTCGTCCTGCCCGACGCCATTGAACACCCATGCGTAACTGGGGTCCATGCTTGACGGAAGCCTCCGGAATCCTCGTTTTTCATCGGCTTCGATCCAGGCGTTCGACGCGTGTTCCACTCCGACCGTCCGCCGCGGCGGACGTCCACGCCTTGCCCACAGACCTCCGAGTTCCAGTGTGGTGCTGTGTTGGGACTCCCCCGGCGCGGGATCGTACGTCGGTCCGTAGTCTCCTTCTCCGCCACGGCGAAGTTCAAGCAGGTGTGGCCGCCGGGTGTCGATGGACATCACCCAGTAGAGACCATTGCCGCTCAAATAGACGAGGCGGCCCCCGTTTCGGACATACGCCGCCAGGCTGTCGACCATGGTTTCGGTGTGGTATTCGGGATGGCTGCCCATGACCACACATCGGTAACCGGAAAGCAGGTCGGCGCCCCCACGGTGAAGGTCTTCGTCCGCCAATACCTCGTATTCGAACGCCGTCGCCTCCAGCCAGTCGATCAGGTAGAGGTTCGCCGTGATGTTGTGCGCCCCCCAGTTCTGAAAACCCGCGCTCGGATTCCATCCCCGCGTGGGTTGGAGGCGCGAATAATAGTGAACCATCGACCCGTCGCTGTGTACGTCGTACGTGCACAGCGTACGGTCCAGTACGCCGTCTTCAGTATAGCTGTACGCGGCGCGGTTACTTCCGTATGCCTGCCACGTGAGCGTGGGAATCAGAAAGGCCAATTCGGACCGCGGCGTCTTTGACGTCACGATAAACGGCACGAACAGCGTGTCCGAATCAGTCCCGGCGCGCAGCGTATATATGCCGGATCTCGCGTCGGGCGGTACCGCAACCGAAAATGACGTCGGCCACCCTGCATCTTCCAGGTCGTCTTCGTGCAGGTAGATCGCGTTGTAGTCGTCAGGCCGATCCGTATAGAGCCTGGACGGCATTCCCCTCCAGAAGGGACCCGTCACCGCACGCCCGGGCGCATTGACGGCAAGCCCATGGTTCATGTTGTCCGACAGATCGACGACCCGGGGGCCCGTCACCTCCAGGCCGAAATGCCAGCATCCGATAACGGGACCGAGAGACAGCGGGTCCTGTCCGTCTGCAAGCGCCTGGACCTCTTCGCGGTCGAGCGCGGCTCCGAAAATTACGGGTTGCGCGATCTTTCCCGTGAAATGGGCCCAGTGGCTGCCGATTCGATCGGGATCCTGACAGGCGCCGAATAACAACGGCGCGTTGCCCGCGAACACAGGACCCGTCCCGACATTTTTCGACGAAAGACTCAGTGAATCGCGGGACGATCGGGTTTCGACCACGCCAGCCGTATCTCCAACCTGCTGATAGAGACGAATTTCGCCCGGATCGGGACGGTACGAGAACGCCACGAACTGCCAGTTGCCAACGTGGATGTTCTCTCTGGCAGTCGCCCAGTGCGCCGTCCTCCCGTCGTGAGACACGGCTGCTGTCAGAAACCGCTCGCCGGCGAAGAAAATCCCGTAGGCCAGGTTGTCGCGCGCCCACTTCACGACGAGGGCCCGCCATCCGCCGCCGCCCAGCGATGGCTGAAACCAGAGGCCCACGGTAAACGCGACTGTCGGATTCAGCGTATCGGAGTGGGGAATCTCTACGTACGAACCATAATCCGTCGCCTGGTGGGAAACCTCAATCCGTTCCGGCTGCCCCCACGATACGCGTTCTTCCCGGTAACCTGGTCCGTCAGGATTCGGATCGCCGTGAATCAGCCGCGAAAGGTTTACCTCGACGGTACCCGGAGGACCGCCCAGTTTGAAAGCGACATCCGCTCCGGCCGGAAGGGTTATCTCATCGGCGTAACCTTCCAGCCCCAGACCGGGCACGGGCGAGGATTTCTCGAATCGAGGATTTGACAATATTCGTACCTTCACGAGCGCGAGCTACCGGTTCGCGGTACCGAATCATGTGCCGCTACCGCCGGACACCCGGGAGTCACCTAAATATATCTCACCAGACCGCCGTCCACGTCGATTGAAGCTCCTGTAATATAGCTCGCCCGTTTGCTTGCCAGGAAAGTAACGACTGCCGCGATCTCGTCGGCTTCCCCCACCCTGCCCAGCGGTGTTTCCCGGCCGGCCTGTTCGTAATATTCCTCCAGTTCCGCGTCCGGCGCGAAATAGTCCAATGTGCTTCCCCAGGCCTGGCTCTTCACATTGCCGGGATTCACGCTGTTGACAAGGACACCGTATGGCGCCAGGTTGTCCGCGAGACCCTTGCTGAACGCCAGGCATGCCGCTCGGTCTGTGCTGTTGGCAATGTACTCCGGCGCGATCTGGCGTCCGACTATGGAATTGATGTTGATTATCCTGGCCTGCGTGCTTTGTTTCAGATAGGGCAGTGCGGAACGCACGCAGCGCATCGCAGCGAACAGCTTCACATCGAGGTCCGCGCGCCAGCGAACCTCGTCCACCTCTTCGAACGTACCTGGAAGTGCGCTGCCGGCGTTGTTTATCAGAATATCCAGGCCACCCAGCGCCGCGGCGGCCTGCTCCACGAACGACTGAACCTGTTTGCCGTCAGTGACGTCGGCAGTACGGGCGAATACGTCCACGCAGGTTTTCTCCCTGAGCGCCGCCGCCGTTTCTTCAAGTACGCCCGCGCCGCGGGCGCAGATCGCGAGAGCCGCGCCCTCTCCTGCGAGTTCGAATGCAATTGCCTTTCCGATTCCCTTGCTCGCGCCTGTCACCAGCGCCCGACGGCCTTTAAGCCCAAGATTCATTAAACCCTCCAATTGTCCGAATACCGGGGCAAGGCAGTACCTCGGGCGTGTTCCGCTACCCTTCCGTCCGTCGCCCGGATGGGCTTCTTCAGCGGGCGGCTAGTACATCGCACCCGTTGTCACGCTTATGTCCTCCCCGTTGATTCCCCGAGCTTCATCCCGGCACAGGAAAACAACAAGATCGGCGATTTCTTCCGGGCGCAGGAACCTCCCCTGAGGATAGGATTTCATGACCTCCTTGCGCAAGGCTTCAAGGGAAAGACCCTGGTCGTCCGCCCACCTCTGCAGATGCATCTCACCTGACGGGGTCTCAATTGTAGCAGGGCTGACCGTATTGGCTGTGATGCCGTGTGGAGCCACTTCCAGCGCAAGAGACCTGTTGAATCCCAACAAACCGTGCTTGGACGCCGCGTACGCACTGTAGTCGGGCGTACCGACGTGTGCGTTTGTGGAGCCGATCGATACGATCCGTCCCCAACCGTTTTTGATCATGTGCGGCAGCGCGTGCCGGGTACACAGGTAGGGTCCGAACAGGTTGACGTCAACCACCCGCCTCCACGCCTGGTCGTCGTGGTTGAGAATCGGATGGATTACGTTTGTGGCGGCGTTGTTCACCAGAACATCCAAACTGCCGAAGGTCCCCACCGCCAGGCCGACCATCTCCTCCACATCCGCTGAAGAACACACGTCTCCGTCCAGGGCGACGCAACGAACGCCCGTTCCCTCGATGTCCAGCCGGGTCGCCTCGATCTCGTCGACGGCGGCGAAGTATTTCACCTCGCTCTCCACCCGCTTCACGCGACGGCTGCTCAGGGACATAATACAGACGTCGGCGCCCCTTTCCGCAAGACGCATTGCGATGGCCCTGCCCAGTCCGCTCGCGCCGCCCGTGACAACTGCGGCGCGTCCCTTGAGGAAACCATCGGGCATATTGCAGTCTCTCGCGAGGAGTGAACAAGACGATCTAGGGATTGCTTCCGCCAGGACCGATCTCCAGCAGGTACATCACCATCACGTTGTCCCGACCAAAATTGAGGTGGAATGCATCGGATAACTCGGCGACCCGCCGGATCTGGTCGGTATTTTCTTCGAATGTCGGGCTGAAGTGAAAAAAGCTGAAGTCGAGGAGCTTCGCCTCCAGCCCCGCAGCCGAAATCAACTCTGACGTCCGGACCTGGCTTAAGGCCGAAATCTGCATCAGATAGGCCACGCCGCCATCGGCCAGCATCTCCGGAAGGAGAGAGAGCAGATGATCGAACAGGTTCCTGCCCCAGAAATCGGCGGGACGGTGCCCGGCCGTCTGTTTCATGGGATCCACCGGCATCTGATACAGGCTGCCGATTACCAGGTCGTATTTTTCTTCGGGAATATAGGTATAGAGGTCCAGTACCCTTCCGGAAATGCGGTCGGCCACGCCGTTTCGAAACGCGTTCGTCATTGTATTGCCCACCGCTTCCTTCTGGACGTCGATGGCCACAACCTGTTCCGCTCCGTTCAACGCGAGCTGGACGGACAGGATTCCGGTGCCGCAACCCACGTCCAGACAGCGTTGACCCCGACCGGCACGCGTTCGAAACAGGTGCTTCCAGATCAGAAAGCTGCCCTGCGTGGGAGCGAACACGCCCGGATCGCACACAATCTCGGGAAAAGGCAGCGGGAAGAGTGTCCTGTTGCTCTCGTCTACCCATGGATGCGGTACGACGGCATCATTATGACGGATCCCTGCCGTCGCGAAGGCGTGCGGCTGGACCCGCTTTCGGCCCGCCTCCGTACACGCCAGCGCTTTCCTGGCTTCGGCAATGTGTTCCGGCGTGACGCCGCAGCACCCGCCGACGATCTTCGCCCCCTCTTCACGCCAGGCCTCGGCCAGCATTGCAAAGCGCCGGGGCCCGACCGATGTGTCGAATTTCCAACCGGGATCCAGGTAACGCCCAAGATTCGGGTATACGCCCAGTGGAAGATCGGTAAAGTCCCTCAGCCACGAGATCATCCCTGGTACGTGTTCTATCGGCAGACAGTTGATCAACAGGGCGCCAATCCCCATTCGCTGGAACCGGCCGGACAGTCTGCCGAAATAGTCTCCTTCCGGACCGCCCCAATGCTGTCCGTGTACCCCGCACAGACCCTGTCGGCAGCGCCGGAAGCTCAGCCACACCGGAATACCTGTCTGAATCATCATTTCAATCGCTGGAAGCGTGAGGTCGTCGCGGACGATTGACATTGTCTCCATCAAAACGAGGTCGGGCGGTTCGTCCGCGAATACCCTTGCCAGCAGTTGCAGGCGCTCCAGCCGCTGAGACGAATCGATGTCTCCGTTCACGCTGAAGGCCACCGCGCATTCGTCTTGCCTCCCCAACTCCCGATTCGCCTGGCGAGCCAATTCGATGCCGCGTCGGGCTACGTCCATCCAATGCGATATCCCCTCGTCCGCCGTCCTACCGCGCCCGCCAATCTCCGACCCCTCGAGAATTCCCCAGGTATTGGTTGAAATCACGTCGCAGCCGACCTTTACAAATCGCCGGTGTACATCCAGCACCTTATAGGGTTCATGGTACAGTGCCCGGGTGCCCCAGAGGCTGTGATCGCTTATGGCGTGATCCTGAAGGCCTATCCGGTCCAATTCAGTTGCGACACCACCATCCAGAATCACACAACGGTCCTCGGCTATGGATTTCTGAATGCGGCGGTAGGATCTTGAGAAGATGCCGCCCATGCGGAATACGCTCCGATGCTCCGGCAGCCTGGCAGGCCGGCGACCATTCCTGTTCGTTCGGAACGACATAAAATCGCGCCGAGGGCCGTTCGCACGGTGGTGACGCAATAATGGACCAACGCCGCCAAAGATAGCCCGGAATGGCTGAATGCACAAATGCAATCCTCACAACCTTCATGTCGCCGTAAACCCCTGAAGAAGATCGACTGATTTCGATTATTGCTTCGATTTCAAGGACTTAAAAAAAAGATCCCGGTCTCCTGGCCCGGGATCCAAAGCCCATTCTTGATTCGTCGTTTTACGGTGACGTTAAATCGAATAGACGCGAGTTAATTCAGGCGATTCGACGTCGGATACCCGGGATGCTTCGGGTCACTGGACGTGGATGGAAGAAGGCATCCTACCGGTCGATCCCTTCGTCCCGTTTCGGAAGTCTGCGACGCGGCGACGCGGTGCTGTTTCCCGCGAATTGAGGCTAATTCAGTGAACAGGCGCCGGGGCCTCTGGGGTCTCCGCAGGTTCCGCACGGACCCGGCAGCGTACTCGCATCGGTTTGACCGCTGCCACCGTTTACAGCGAAAACCGATAGCTGCTTTTCGAGATCGCTGCTGCCGCAGGACGGACAACTCGGTTTCTGACTGCCCTGAATCAGCGTCTCGAAGGGATGACGGCAACTTCCGCAGATGAACTCGAATATAGGCATCGCCTGCTCCTTATTGCGCGACACGTTCAGGGTGCGCATACAGATTGAAACCCTTCCTCCGAACGAACCCCGCGAGGGTAATACCCACATCGGATGCAAGATCAACCGCCAGTGAGCTGGCAGCGGAGACGCTTGCGACTACGGGTATTCGCGCGACGGCCGCTTTCTGTACGATTTCAAAACTCGCTCTTCCGCTCACCGTCAGCAGGGTGGCTCCCGCAGACGCTCCCACCAGCCGGTCGAAAAGCAGGGCACCGACGGTTTTGTCCACTGCATTGTGGCGTCCAACGTCTTCGGAGCATACAAGCGCGCGGCCGTCCCGATCGAATGCGGCGGCGGCGTGTACGCCGCCGGTATGGGAAAACGTGGGTTGAATCCGGGTCATCTGTTCCATCGACTGGATGAGCAGTTCCTTCGGAATTCTCGGCCCGGGCGGCAACACGGCACAGCGCGCCACCAGGTCCGCAATGTCCTGCCGACCACAGACACCGCACGCCGACGTGGTGAGTGTGCCGCGCCGGCTGGCGCTCACCCGTTCGATATCCAGATTGTGCCCGGGCGCAGGAAGTACGTCGATCGCGTTGCCATATCCTTCGGTCCCGGGCCGTCCGCAGTGAAAGACCCGTCCCACGTCTTCGACTGACGCGATAATCCCTTCAGAGAACAGAAACCCCACGGCCAGCCGCGCATCTTCTCCCGGCGAACGCATGGTAACGGCTATCGGATCCCCCGCGACGCGGATTTCCAGGGGTTCTTCAACTGCGAGTTCGTCGTGGGTCGAACGCGCCGGGCAGCCGTCATCCACCCTCGAAACGGCGCGCTGTGAAATCCCTGGATTCAACTTTAATCCTCAGGGTGTATGTGGTTCGGGCACAATTGTTTCTATACGAACCGGGCAGACCTTCAACTCCGCTGTCTCCGTGACCGGATCGTAGCCCGATCCCGTTAGGATATTCACCGGTACGTCGTTAAAGCCAAAACTTGCGAACACCGTGCCCGGTGGAGACTGCCGTGTTGCCTTCACCTTGATTTTGATGGAACCCCGCGCGCTGGACATCTGACACCAGCCGCCGTCGGTAAGACCCCATGCGGACACGTCGGCAGGGTGTACCTCCAGCGTCTCTTCGGAAAGAAAATAGTCCATTCCTGCCGCCCGTCCGGTCTGAGTCCGCGTATGGTAGGCCTGCAACCGTCGGCCGGTTGTCAGCCATACCGGAAAGTCGTCGCTGACCGTCTCCGCCGGATTGCGATAACGATGCTTCGTGAAGATACCCCGACCGTTTGTGAACTCGCCCTCGTGCAACATGGGGGTACCTGGATGTTCGAAATCAGGGACCGGCCAGTGGTACTTGCCGTGCTCTATCCGGTCCCAATCCAGTCCGGCGTATATTGGAGATACTCTGCATAGCTCATTGAACACGTCTTCAGCAGAGGCGTACTCGAACCCGGGCGTCCCAATCCGTTTCGCAATCTCACTGATGATCCACCAGTCAGGACGGGCTTCCCCCGGGGGCGGGACCGCGGCACGCAGCCGCTGGACGCGCCGCTCCGTATTTGTACACGTGCCGTCCGTCTCTCCCCAGGCAGTGGCGGGCAGCACGACGTCGGCGAGTTCGGCCGTTTCGGTCAGGAAAATGTCAATCACCACCAGGTGGTCGAGGCTCTGCAATGCGTGCGTGCAATGCGCCCTGTCCGGATCGGACACGACCGTGTTCTCCCCGTCGATCAGCATCGCGCGGATCCGGTCTCCGCACAGGTTCAATGCCGCCACCTTCGTGATCCCCTTTTCAGCTTCCAGACGCTTACCGTACAGCCGTGAGAACTTCGCCGCATTCTCCGGATCGTCGCACGGTTGGAACCCGGGGAATTTGTCCGGAACGGCTCCTGAATCGCCCGCGCCCTGGATATTGTTCTGGCCGCGCATCGGATTGATGCCCGTACCCTCTCGCCCCACGTTACCCGTCATCAGCGCGAGATTACACAGGCACTGGACATTGTCAACGCCGCAGATATGCTCGGTTATTCCCAGCGTATAGTAGATCGCGCCGCGGTCCGCCATACCGAACCAGATCGCGGCGAGTTCGATGTCCTTCGCCGGAACCCCCGTTATCCGCTCGGCCCATTCCGGGGAATATTCCTTCACGTGCTCGAGGAATTCTTCAGACTTCACCGTCCGGCTATTGACAAAGTCATTGTCGATCAAACCCTCCCGCGCAATGACATGGGCCATTGCCAGCAGGAGAGCGACATCCGACCCCACACGCAACGGAAGATACAGATCCGCCATCTCCGCCAGCGGAATGCGCCGCGGATCCGCGACGATCAGCTTTGCACCGCCCCGAATTGCTTTCTTCAGTCGCGTGGCCGCTACCGGATGGCACTCGGTCATGTTTGTCCCGATGCAGAAGAACACGTCGGGCTTGTCCATATCGACCAGCGGATTCGACATCGCGCCCCTTCCGACCGTGGCTGCCAGACCGGCAACCGTTGGGGCGTGTCAGGCACGGCTGCAGTTGTCTATGTAGTTGGTGCCGAAGCCGGCGCGGATAAATTTACCCATTAGGTACGCGGCCTCTGTAGGCGCACGGCCGGAGGCCACGCCATACGCACCGTACTTTCCATGTTCCGTACGAGCATCCAGGAAACCGCGAGCTGCGCGATCAAGTGCCTCATCCCAGTTCGCTTCGTGCAGTCTGCCGTCACACCGGCGTACAAGCGGAACCTTCAGGCGATCGCGGTGATGCACGAAGTCGAATGCGAATTGTCCTTTTACACAGAGCGCGCCGTGGTTCGCCGGACCGTCCATCGCAGGCTGGATACCCACGATTCTCTCCCCTTTCGTCATCAGGTCCACGGAACACCCAACCCCGCAATACGTGCAGATCGTACGCGTTTTTTCGATCTTCCCCGGTTCGCTGGCGCCCCGCAGCGCCTTTTTGTCCGCGAGCGCGCCAGTGGGGCAGGTCTGAATGCACTGCCCGCAGAACGTACAGGACGAGTCTTTCAGCAGACCGTCGAACTCGGTTACAATCTGCGTCTCGAAGCCGCGGTTCATCACGCTGATGGCGTCGTCTCCCTCCTGCTCGGCGCATACGCGCACGCAACGGTAGCAGGAGATGCACTTGTCGTAGTCCCGCAGCAGAAACGGATTGTCGTCCTCTGTCTTACTGCGTCCGGACTGAGTTCCCGCAAACCGGCCGGTCCGTGCGCCGTACCGATCCACGAGTGCGCTCAGTTCCTGGGAAGCGTATCCGCTGAGAGGGTCCACGTCGATCTCGGGATTTTCCGACGCCACCATCTCCAGCAACACCTTTCGATACTTCTGAATCACATCCGTTTCCGTACGAACGACCATCCCGGGCGTCGCGGGTGTGGTGCAGGAAGCCATGGGGGTTCGGGCGCCTTCCACATCGACCACGCAGAGGCGGCAACTTCCGAAGGGCTCCAGCCGGTCGTCGTAACACAGGGTCGGCACGGATTTCGAGTGCCGTTGCGCAACGTCGAAAACGGTTTCCCCGTCGGAGAACGAGACCGTCTCGCCGTCCAGGGTCATCGTGGCGCCGTTGGCTCTATCTTTTTCTATGGTCATCACTCCCCGCCTTCCCGGACAAGGACGTTGGCGTCGGCACCATACCGGACTACTGTTGTAACACGTGCCTCTCGACCTGATCCGGAAAATACTTCATCAGGCTTTCGGTCACCAGAGGCGCCGCCGTACCCAGGCCGCACGCGCTGGTCGCCATCATCGTCTCGCCGATATCGTGTACCTCGGCCCGCCATTGCCCGACCCGCCCGGATCCACCATCGCCGTCAAGCCGCTCGACCAGCCGGCGTGTGCCGATGCGGCACGGAAAACACTTGCCGCACGACTCGTCCGCAAAAAAGGCCATCGCGCAGTGGGCAACCTCCACCATGTCCCTGCTGTCGTCAAAGACGATGATGCCCCCGGCGCCCAGAAAGGACCCGTAACCGCGGAGGCTGGATTCGTCCAGCGTCGCTTCAAGCGCGGCGCCCGCTACAAAGCCGCCGGATAGTCCCGCCATCGTCACCGCCTGGATGTTCCGGCCATCAGGGGCGCCGCCGCCCCAATCGTAAAGCAGTGTTCTCAGCGGCAAGCCGAACGGGACTTCGTAATTGCCGGGATTCGCGATATCGCCCGACAGACTGATGACTTTGGTGCCCGACTGGCCGTTCAATCCAAGATTTCGGTACCAGCCTGCGCCCTTTCGGATGATCTGAGGTACAGCCACCAGCGTTTCAACGTTATTCACCGCCGTGGGCAGGTCCTCAAACCCGTGGGTTACCGGATACGGCGGCCGGTTTCTCGGAAACGGATGCCTGCCCTCCAGGCTGTTCAACAACGACCCTTCCTCTCCGCACACATAGGCCCCTCCCCCACGACGGATATGTATCTGAAAGTCGAAATCCGTCCCCAGGATGCCATCGCCAATCAGACCGGCGGCCTCCGCTTCTTCGATGGCGCATTCGAGAATATTCAGCGTTTGCGGATATTCGTACCGCAGGTAGATGAACCCACGCGTGGCGCCGGTCGCGTACGCGGCGATGACCATTCCCTCCAGTACCGCGTGCGGATCGTAGTCCATCAGGGCCCTGTCCTTGAAGCAGCCGGGTTCTCCCTCGTCGGCATTGCAGACGACCGTTTTCGGACCGCCAGCGGCTCCCGCGACACCCTTCCACTTCTCGCCCGTGGGGAAGCCGGCCCCTCCCCGGCCGGCCAGCCCGCTCTCAGTGATCCGCTCCACAACCTCCGCGGGGCGCATCTGCGTTATTGCTCTCTCCAATCCGTCGTACCCGCGTGTCGCGTGATACCCTTCGAGATTCGAACGGTTTGGTGCGCGAATATGACGAAAGACGCACTCCTCCAATCCGCCGGGGTTTTCAGCCGGCAGCGGCGTGGGGACCTCCCGAAGGTGCCGTGCGTGCGTCCCCACGAGAACCCGATGGTTCTGAATCACCGGCACCGGTTCGTCACACCTGCCCGCACACGCCATCGGGACACCTTTCAGGGCGTCGCACATCTCCTGCGCGCCCCGGAGCACGCATATCGGGCCGGTGCACACGCGGAATCTATCGAGTCCACCGGGCGATCGGGAAATGTGATGGTAAAACGACACGGTACCGAACAAATCGGCAAGTGGTGTTTTCATCCCGGCAGAAATGGACCGGATGGCCTCATCGGAGACGTATCCGTCCCGATCATGGAACGCGTGCAACACCGGCAGCAGCGGCGCGGGTTCGTCTTTCCAGCGTCGAACCAATTCGGCGTCCGAAGGGTCCGCCATTGCACACTCCCTGTCGATGCAAGCTTGGAAGAAAATAACGCCCACCGGCATCCTGCCAGCGGGAGACGCTTGTGACAACTCGAAATAATATAGACAAGATAAATGTAGCTGTCAAGGCGGGTTACGGCAGGTCGAGTCTCGTGACTTCGCGACCGATTTCGTGTCGACCCGTCAATGCAGGGAGGTAATGCCGGGTGCATTTCGACGGGCTCGAAACCGCGGGTCCGGATTTCGGAAAACACCGGTCACACACTTGGGTGCCAGTGTCGCCGGGTGCGGGGCCGCCTCAGTTGTCGCAGGCAGAAAACGGGAAGCGGCAATGGGCGGACTCTTCGGATGACGCTGAATATCCGTGCAGACCCGCAGAGCGGACCATTTGTGGTCGTAAACCGGCCAGGACATGGGCAATACCACCCGGTCAAATGATTCCGGCTCCCGTTGCAAGGGCACGAATATATCCACGAGGGCGACGATCGTCAAGGCGCGGAAGCCAGCCCGGCAGCCGCGGCTGGCCCCGGTCTTGTTCACAAAGGACTTGAAAACAGCCAGTCCGGGATTTACAATTGTGGATAAACTGGAACTCTCGGCCCCGCATCCCGGTCTTCGCCGGCCCATGCCACTCAATTTCCTTCAACGTCGTTCCAGGAGGTTCGGGTGAACTTGCGCGACACAAACTGGCCGACTTCCACGGACGAGGAAGTCTACTGGCAGAAGATTCGCACAGCCTTTATGATCGCCGACGATGAGATCTATCTCAATACCGGCTCCGTTGGCGTGCAGCCCAGGCGTGTCTTCGAGAAGATGATCGCGATCCTGAAGGATGTGGAACGCAGCCCGATCCGGAATCGGGCGAAACATACGGACGCCGTGGACGAAAGCCGCCGCCGTTTGGGCGACTTTATTAACGCCCCGCCGGAGGACATCGCATTCACCTGCAACGTCACCGCATCCATCAATGTGGTGGTTAACGGCCTGGACTGGCGGCCCGGTGATGAGATTCTGGCCTCAAACCATGAATACGGTGCAATCGACTATTGCCTTCATCAGGCGGAACGACGGCACGGGGTTGTGGTGAAGCGCGCCAGAATCCCTCCAACGGCTGATAATCCCGAGACCATACTGGATGCATTTGAACCTGAATTTACCGTTCGCACCCGCCTGGTACTTTGTAGCCACATCTTTACCCGTACCGGCCGGATAACGCCAGTCGGAGCGTTGGCCCGCCTTGCCCACCAGCGTGGCGCGATGATCGCAGTCGACGGTGCCCATGCGCCGGGTATGATCCCGTTGGACCTGGATTCCCTTGAATGTGACTTTTACGGCGGCAACTGCCACAAGTGGCTGTGCGCGCCCAAGGGTACGGGGTTTCTTTACGTGTCGCCACGCGCACAGGAGCGATTGAATCACGTCATTGTAAGTTGGGGATACAGCCGCGAGGGTCCGAAACGGGGCGGGGACGGGATGCTCCGGATCAACGACCGACCGTTCATGTGGGGAATCGAGAACTGGGGTACCCGCGACCAGGCCGCCTTTGCTGCAGTCGGAGAAGCCGTCGACTTCCAGGAAGGGGTCGGTAAATGTCGAATTCTACGTAGAGGCCGGACGCTGGCGGCGTATCTGAGGGAAGGAATGAAGGCAACCGGCTGGGCAAGACTTCTCACACCGTCCAAGGCGGACATGTCCGGTTCAATCTCGGCGTTTCACGTCACGGGATTCGAAAGCCTCGACCTCTATGAGCGATATCGGATCACCGTGCCGGCGGAACGCATTGACGGCGCCCATTGGATCCGGGTGTCTACCCACATTTGTAACGGATTTGACCATGTCGACCGGCTCATTGAGGCCCTTAACGATCAACGACGCGGCTGAGATTCGAAACACAGCATGGTTTTCAGAAATCAACGGGGAACCCCGGACCTTTTCGCATGGGTTGACGATACCGCCCCGGTTGCGTTCAACCTGCCCTTTCACCGACCTTACCGCCACTGCCTGTCCAATCGAAAGTCAACACCGCCAAAGGCGATTTCCATGAATTTCGCACGCCGACGTCGACCTGCAGCAACACCGAAATATCCGCATTGGGATCGTCTGTTCCCTTTAGCGAATCAAGCCGGATACAGTGTTCGCGCGACGCCGAAAACTTAGAATGCGAATAAAGATAATTCGTGTAAGTGTCTAAAATTCAATAAAATAGATGAATTTACACGCAAGATCATTAAAAACAATAGATTATGGAAATGCCCAGGCCGTAAATTCTGGATCCCGCTTGGCGAAAATTCGTGTAACTTCTAGTAAATTTTTTTCTTGCGGCAATCAGCACTTTGGGTCTATATTATGTTTCGGCTTGATCGAGCAGGCCAAACGGGAGGACAAAATGACGACAACCAAAAAGGATCTGGCGCTCGAAATTTCCGACCGGCTGGGCGTCAAGAAGCAACTCGCCTACGAGGTTGTAGATACACTGTTCAAGGCTATGCGCGAGAGCCTCATTTCCGGTGACCGCATCGAGATTCGTGGTTTCGGAGTACTTGGCGTAAAAAACACAAAGCCCAAGCCTGCCGCACGGAACCCCAGGACAGGTGAAATCGTCTATGTGCCGGCACGAAAGAAAAGCTACTTCAAAGCGGGTGTCCTCATCAAGAAAGCACTCCACCAGCCGCTGGAACCCCCGGGCCAGGGGGAATCCGAAGCACTGCACGGGTGACAGGGTCCCGGCCGGTACCGCTGATGTATCTTCAACCATCGGGTCGGCCCTTACAGCAGTTTGCAAACCCGGTATTCCAACGATAGTCCCACAGTAAATGCCAAAAGCGGAGCGCCAAAGACGCCACTCCGCTTTCTTTCTGCCCTAGATGCTTCTGAACGGATGGACGCGGCCTTTTCACCCACGGGCCGCCCCCGATCGCCGGCCATCCGCCTGCGATCCGGGGGTTTTCACGTTTCATCCGTGGTCGTGTATCACGAGGCTTCCCGCTCGACGTGCGTTTTTTGTCTCGTGCGCCCGCCCATCACGGCTAATGAAATACCACCATCTTCAACTCTGTCATCTCCTCCACCGCGTACTTTGGTCCTTCCTTGCCCATCCCGCTATCTTTCAATCCACCGTAAGGCATCAGGTCCGCGCGCCATTGAGGGCCCCAGTTAACCATTATATTCCCCGACTGCACCTTGTTTACAAACTGCATCGCGTGGTCCAGGTTCTCCGTGAATAACGCGGCCGACAAACCGTAATTGGTGTCGTTGGCCGAGGCGATGGCCTCATCGATTGTATCGAACCGTGTCAGTCCGACGGCCGGACCGAAGAGTTCGTCGCATGAGATTCGCATCTTGGGATCGACGTCCGCCACCACCGTAGGCGCGTGCAACGTGCCGTCCCGATCACCGCCCACGATCACCCTTGCGCCGCCCTCCCTGGCCTCGCGAATCCAGGCGCCTACCCGCTCGGCATCTCCTTCGCGGATCATCGGCCCCATGGACACCGACTCATCCAGCTGATCGCCGACTTTCAGTGCCTCCACCTGAGGCTTTAGTACATCGATGAAGTCCTCGTAAACGTCCTTATTGACCATGACGCGCTGCGCGGAAATGCAAACCTGCCCGGCGTTTGCAAACCCTGTCGCGGTCGTCGCGGCAGCCACCTTTTCCAAATCGGCGTCGGGCATAACTATTAACGGTGAATTGGACCCAAGCTCCATCGTTACTTTCTTCAACCCCGCTGTTTTGCAGATCTGTTCACCGACGTCCCTGCTTCCGGTGAAGGAGATCTTCCGCACCCGGGAGTCAGAAGACAGCAGGTCGCCGATTTCGCCTCCCGGACCCGTGATACACTGAACGGCTTCGGCCGGCGCGCCCGCATCCAGAAGAACCTCCACGAGTTTCATCGCTGAAAGCGGCGTGTCGGTGGCCGGTTTTACAATCACCGAATTTCCGGCCGCAAGTGCAGGTCCGACCTTGTGACACACCAGATTCAAGGGAAAATTGAAAGGCGTAATGGCAACGACAACGCCACATGGCACACGAACGGTAAATCCGAATTTGCCCTCCGCACCGGTTGCGCCGTCCAGTGGAATGGTCTCTCCGTAAAGCCGTTTTGCCTCTTCGGCCGATAGCGTCATCGTGTCGATTGACCGGGCGGCCTCCCCGCGCCCTTCGGAAATGACCTTTCCCTCTTCGGCTGAAATGGTCTGTCCGAATTCCTCCTGGCGTTCCGCCATCAACTCGGCTGCACGATGCAGAATCCGGTATCGTTCGTGAGCCGGCATCGCCGCCATCACCTCCGCGCCCCTGGCCGCCGTCGCGAGGGCGGCCTGCACATCTCGTCCGTCGGCGCGTGGCACCGTATCGACAACGGATCCATCGTACGGGTTCAACACCTCGACCTTTTCGTCCTTGTCGATCCAGCGGGAATTGACGAACATTTTCATAACATTGCCTCCTGCGGAATTGCGCCGTTTTCAGAATCAGGCCGGCGGTTCGACAGACCGCGGCCGATGGGTCCACTATCACGTTTTTTTTATTACGACAAGACTGATATCGTCAAGTGGCTGGCCGAAATCGAGCACGTCATCCTTTATGGCTTGGAATATTCCATGAGCCGACAGCCGCTTGACACGGCGGAGAATGTCCTCCAGCCGATCGGGGAAATAGTCTTCGTCGCCCCGGCGATGGTCCGCCAGTCCGTCCGTATACAACAAAAAGATGTCGCCAGATCCTTGAAGCGTCCACACGTTGATCTCGTATTTTTTCTTGAAGCCAAGCACACTCTGGATCGCCTGCCGGTCTATATCCTCCTGTGAGGGCAAGGTGCCGATTGGAGGAAAATTCACAAAGAGATCCTCGCTGACGTCCATAATTCGATCCTGCAGATTGGAGAATACAACCGGGATGGGATGGGCGGCGGAAAGAAAAGTGAACGTGTCGTCCTCGCTGATCTCTCCATAGATCATCGTCAGGAATTTGCTGACGCTGGAAGAATTGTAGATCCGGGTATTCAGATTTTCGAACAGTTTCTCGGTGATCGTACCGAACTGGTCCAGCTCGTAGGTGGCGCCGAGCAGGAATGCCTCGTGCAGCATTCCGGCCAGCATTGCATCTGTAATCTGATGTCCGGAAACATCCACGAGGGCGACGCCGGCCATCCGTTCGCATCTCCTCAGATTCGCAGCTACGGTCCCACGCCCTTCCTGCTCCGCCTTGTGTATCCGTGCCTCCAGATCATACCGTCTTTTGAAGTCGACATAAATGATATGATCACCGCCGATCAGACCCTCAAGCGGAATCGTCTCACCGTAGATTTCGATTCCCTCTAATTCGGGAATCTCACCCGACGGGGGCTTGATATGCTTAACGATCTCCTCGAAATTCTGCAATTCGCCTGTCAGACGACGCAACGATTCTTTTACATCGATCGACGATTCTTCCATGAACGAACTCCAGACTTGCAAAGATCCGCGGGAATCGTGTTCAGATGAAGATACGAAAAGTCTCCCGGTGAAACAACAGCAGAACGGCAATAACGTGAAAGAGGGACACCCGGAATGATACCGGCTGTCCCTCTTCGCTCGCTAAGATGAAGCTCGATTCAGCTCTCTGACTCTTCCTCGACGTCAGTATTGCCGTTGGACGTCAGGTACTCATATGCCTTGTTGAGTACCAGGATCGCTTTGGGAATATCGTTCACCCTCAGGCTGCTGGAACGATGCCATTCGCCTTGCTTGTCCCGGTAGCTTCTCTGGAACGAAACGGTACGGACGTTGAAGCTATCCTTGCCGCGGTTGTATTCGTTCTCGAAGACGGAAGCGCTGCAGGAACCGTGTCTGAACGTGATCTCCGGCTGGGCCATGGTTTCACCTCCTTTCCTCAATTGTTCTCATTCTCTCCGAGACAATCTTAACGACGATTGCCCCCGTCACCGCGAGAGTGGACTCTTACGCATATATTCGGGCCTTTCCGCACACCGGTGCCCGCGGAAATCCGTGTTAGGACCTGGTGTCCTGTCCGAAAAATCCTCACCATTCCACCGCCGATTCATCCTGTCTCGCTACGTTCCCCTCGCTCGCCGACCTTACGCAGATCGCCTGCACTCTGGCGCCTTGCGAGCCAGGCGACTCGACGGTCGAATTCAGGCAACTTATTTCCGGGACAGAACACACGTCGGCTGCCCGTGGAGCTTCCGCGGGTCATTTAACCAGCACCACGCGCATCGTTCGGAGGCGTGGTCCGTTTCTCAGGCGAATCAGGTATATGCCAGTGCCTACCGATCGACCCAGATCGTCGCGCCCGTCCCACACCGGTTGATGATAACCCGCGACCGCTGAAATCGAAAACCGCCTGACGGGTTGTCCGAGAACATTGTAAACCGTTAACTCCGCCGGATCGCCGGTGCTTCGAAACCCGATGGTCGTGTGAACATTGAAAGGGTTTGGAAAGGGATACTCCGGGTGGGGATCCACGTCATCTGCGGTTATTCCCGACGCGTCTGAGAAGGCGGAGTCCGCCAGTGGTGTCGCCGTCCCGGGCGAATACGGCAGATGCGAAACGCGGTCGTGAGGCAACCATTTCCCGGGCGTGTGCGGGTCCGGTACCAGTGAGGCGCCGATCTGCCCCTTCACAAATCGTACATCCACCAGCGTATCGGGCCCCGCCGGTGCGATCAACAGAATTCTGTCCTCGGTATCCAGCCCGTTCCCTATTCGGCCCCCCGCGGAAAAACGTCCCCTTTTGCCCGAGCGGATTCCGTCGCCGAAGAGGATGAATCGCTCGCCGCCATTCAAGACCGCGCCACCAGGGAATTCAAACGGACTTCCGTCGTCGTCACCGAGCGTCCAGCCAGACAGATCCACCGCGTGCTCGGCGACATTGTACAATTCGATGAATTGATCTCCGTATCGCTCCTGCTTGCCATCGCCATTGACATCTGTTATCGGATCGACCAGAATTTCGTCCACGCGGATGATCGGCCGGGGCCGTACCGTGATCATGAATGTCAGGATCAGACTTTCGACGCCGTTCCGGCTTATGGAAACAGTTATTGTGCGTCGCCCCTTGTCTCCGGGGCCGGGGCGCCACACGAGAGATTCGCCCGATGCGTCGAGAACGGGTCCCCCGTCTATCTGCGTCTGGATACCCTTCCTGATATTCAGTGACTTCCGCCAGGTTACGCCCACATAGGCAACGCTGTCCCGACGGCCCGCCGGATCAAGCCGGGGTGTTACGACATGTATGGTGAACGCCTGTTCGGTCGTGTCGCTGTGGTCTGCGGCCGCGACGACAACCGGCCAGGAGCCGGTATGTCCCGGCAAACCCTCCAGAACGGTGTCGTTCCAATTCATCCATGCCGGGCGGCGCGGCACCCAAATAGACACCGGGTCGCTTTCGGGATCTTCAGCAGAGGGCGTGTACATGTATGCCAAACCTGTGATGGCCAGCGTGTCGGGGCGCGAGATGAACAACGGGGGAAGATTGGATGGAGGCTTCACCCCGCCTGCGTTGCCGTCGACAGGCTTCGGATGAACCCGGACGACGGCGCTGGATGTGAAACGCCCGTACCGTGCATGCAAGACCGTTTCCCCGGGAGCAAGCCCCCTTACCCGCAGGGCCGTTTCGAGCCGTGCGACAGCAGAATCCTCAACGCTCCACGTCAAATCGCCGGTGACATCCGTCACGGTTTCCGAATCGAAGACACCTTCTGCGGTAACGATGCGATCGGATCCCGATGGCACGTCCAGCGTATCGGGTACGACACGGATGGCAACCAGCAGCGGCGCGGCACGGCCGGGCGAGGTCGAGCCTGTATAGGGCAGAAGATCATGCCTTTGCAGCTTGGCGTCCCCCCTGCGGACCAGAGAGGTGCCCCCGGGTGCCGTGTCATAGCCAATGATGTCAAGCGTGTCCACACCGTCAGGCGACAGAAACACGATCATGTCGCCCGCATTCGAGAGCCCGTCGCCGATCCGACCGTCATCCACAAAAGCGTTTTCGGGGAAGTTTGTAGTGGATCCGCCACCGAAAAGGACCAGAAACCCGTCTGGCGGGAGCATCGTACCTGATGGAAATTCGAACAGGCGACTCATTGGCGTATCGTCATCTCCAAGCCTGCACCCGTCGAGACGGGCCGTGTCGGTTCCGGCGTTCCACAGTTCCACGAATTCGTCCTGATATCCGTGGCGTTCTCCGTCGGCGTTGACGTCGCCGGTTGCCCCCGGGGCAGGATTCGCGAGAATTTCGCTGATTATCACAGATGCCGGAACTGTCCCCGACGAAGTTCCGCCGCCACCTCCCTCGCCATCCGACTCCGCATCGCCATGGTCGGGACCGGAGCCGGGCCGGTCATCGGCGTCTCTTCCAATGACAGTACCCATCTCGGAGGGCAATCCGGGCGAGTAAACCCCGCGACCGGGAGGGGTCTCGTGAGGGACCCAGGCGGAACCGTTCCACACCAGAGATTGGTCGATGTCTCCCTCTACGGTATAGACGGCGCTGGCAAGCGTATCGTTCAAGGCGGAGTCGATTAACAGAATCACATCAGAATTGTCGGTCAAACCGTTACCGATACTGCCATCATCCACGAAAACCGGCCCATCGATGCCCTTTGACTGTCCGCCTCCAAACAGAACGGCGCGTTCTCCGGGTTGAAGTCTGGTGAAACCGGGAAACCTGAACTGCCTTCGTGCCGAGACATCGTCGTCGCTCAAACGCCAATCCGAAATCCAGACCGCATCCGACCCTTCATTCAGGATCTCGACGAACTCGTCCGACTGGCTGCCACGCGTTCCATCTCCATTCACGTCACCGTTCAGGCCGTCCGGCGGGTCCGCCAGAATCTCGACGATTGCGATCTGTGGACGGGGTTCAACCCATATATCGAATTGTCGTACTGTATTTTCGCCCGAACCACTCACCGCGGTCTGCCAGAAGCGAAATCGACCTTCCCGATCCGGCCTCCACGAAATCTCGCCCGTAGAACGGTCCCATACAACGCCGTGTGCTCGGGTTTCCAGATGCACGAATCCCCCGTCCAGATTGCGAATCCTGGGCATGAACCGGCAAAGCGCGCCTACCCGGCACCAGGATGGAGGGGCATCCAGAAACTCCGGCCGGGGAGTTTTCGCCGTTTGCACGGGAACGGCAGGCATCGGGTGCGGCCGGCCCGGAGAAATCACCCCGCCGTCAGGCAAGTCAACATGCGGAACGTAAACGCCCTCGGCGAACCGAACCACAGACCGGTTCAGGTCCCCTGTTACCCGGAAGTCGGCGACAGCCACGGTATCGTCCGAGACGGGGTCGACGAGCAATACCAGATCCCCCTTATTGGTCAATCCGTTACCGATACTGCCGTCATCTACGAATACGTGCCCTGGGATATCTCGTGGATTACCCCCGCCAAAAAGCACTGCACGCATTCCCGGCTCAAGTGTCAGTCCGTCGGGGAAGTGAAATCGCCCTCTTGGACCGACGTCGTCGTCGCTCAGCCACCATCCGCCTATTTTTACGGGTTTCGAGTCAACATTCCATATCTCAACAAACTCATCAGCCTTGCCGTCCCTCAGCCCGTCCCGGTTGGCATCCCCGCCCCCACCGGGAGCCGGATCAGCCAATACCTCATCGATCACCACCCGGGCTCCTGCCGTTTCGACGGGCAGCGCCCCTGCATTCGACTGGGCGGGATCTCTAACCACAATCCGGCCGGAAATAGAGATTGCTCCTGACACGCTGGCGGCAATCTCAGCAAACCCCACGCCCACGGCGGTCCCGATGGCGCCTGAAAGGCTGATTACCGCATCGTTGGTGGTATGCCAGACCACCCCCTCGTCCATCGTGGACTCGCTTCCATCGCTGAATTCGGCACGAGCTTCGAACCGGATCGTCGCTTCAAGTTCCACCGTGGTATCCGCGGGCAGAACTTCAATGCGTTGGATATCCGAACGCCCCCGACCCGGAGAAAACAGCGGGCCGCCACCCGGCAATGCGCTGTGGAGAACGAAGGGGCCCCGACCCTCTGGATGGCGAACCAGGGATTGGTTCCGGTCCGCCTGGGTATCGTAGGCGGCGGTCGCCATCGTATCCGGTATATTCGAATCTATCAGGAAAACGGCGTCGCTTGTGTTACTCAGACCACCACCGATCCTTCCGTCGTCGACAAACACGGGTCCCGGGAAACCGGTTGGGCTGCCGCCGCCAAAAAGGACCGCGCGTTCGCCCGGATTCAGCCGGGTGTCTTCCGGAAACGTAAACCTCTTTGACACGGCCGCTCCTGCATCGCTTAATTGCCACCCACCAATGTCGACCGGTCTCAATCCGATATTCAGGAGTTCAACAAATTCATCGTGGTAAGTATCACGTACCCCGTCTCCATTGGCGTCACCGGCGAGACCCGGTGGCGGGTCGGCGAGGATCTCCTGGATGACTATCACTTCGCGAACGCCTTCGCCGGTGAGATGCACATTCAGAGAACCTCCATTGGTGCCGACCGTTAGGATTGCGGTGAGCACACCAATGTCACTCGGCTCGAAAATTACGGGGAGATTCAAGGCCTGGTCGGGTGCCAGCGTGTCGCCTGTGTCGGAAAACGGGTCGCTCGGCAGCCGGAAGGCGGCATTGTCCACATCGCCGGAAGTCAGGATTACGTCAGCGTCACCCGTGTTTAGGATATGGACACTATCCTGGACGGAAGTCCACGTGCGCACAGGACCGAAGCGAAGCGTATCCGGCGTTGCTACCGCCTGCGCCCACAGCCCCGTCCGGTCAATGACCAGGAACACGAACACGAACACGAGCATCTGTTTCACACATCTCTCCTTCCGCAGGCGCCTATACGTTATACCGGAAGATGCAATCCTTGTGCCAATCAGGGTCTTTTGACATAAGTTATTTTTTATCAATCTGTTGTATCACAGGATCATCCGATCGGACATACTCGTGGATGAATACAATTTTCAGCAGAGGTTTTGAAATTGAAACATCGCTCGCGGTCGATAAGTGACAAAAATTCCCGAGGGAGTCCCAGCCGCGAAACGGGAAATGTCCACGCCAGATTGTTGCGCCCGTTGCCGGCCGGCGGCGGCTTCAGCAGGGCTTAGAACCCCTTGTACCGATCCCATTTCTCCTTCCCAAAACGAATTCCCCTTGACACCGCGAAGCCACGACGCGATTTTACAGCGTAAAGGTCAATGTTTTCCATTTCAGCGCCCGCAGTCCGATCTGTCTGCCGAATCAATACGTGTGATCGATCGCGATCGTCCAGAAGGAGATCAAGATGTCCCGGAACGTCATTCTGCCGGATGATTTCAACGATCAACTCGACATCCCCAACGCACCCGAACGCCTCGGGGAGGCACTCGACGTCGCTCGAAGAATCTCCGACGCCGGTGTGCCTCTGCTGCCGAATCCGGATCATGCCGCCATTTTTGTCGATCCCCCGCACCTCCTCTCCGGCCGATTGAAACGCATCGGATACGTCGCCGGTTGGGACACCCGGTGCTATCCGTCGCCGGTTGACGGGCACGACTACATAAATGTACCTTCCGGATTGCCCGAGGACAGTTCCGCTCGAGGAAAGGGCTGGTTTGACTACGTCGCGGTCGTCCATCCCGTGGACGAAGCCGCCCGGGACCACATGCTTGCCCAGGGTCACGGGAATCCATTCGTCCACCATATGACATGGGGTATCGTGCCGCCCGTGCGGGATGACGAAGACGACTTCCACTACGCGGCGAAGGTGATTCCTTATCTTGCGGGGATAAGAAGGACCATAGGTGAGACCCTGGACGAATCACCGGGAACGCTGGTGATGGCGCTACCGCAATCCGTATGTGCAGATGACCGCTTCAGGGCATGTCTTCCTGTATGGATCGACGGGTTGGACCCCGAGGAATATCAGGTTGAGCCGATGCAGGGCGGGGGTTTTCTGCTGCAGTTTTTCGTCTTGACCGGAGGAAGAATCGAGGTCGCACTCCGTTCGGGCACACGCCAGACATTCAATCCGATGAGCGTACAGAAGATTTCAAAGGATGAAATCAGCGCCGTTCAATCCGGAGGGTAGTTTGCCGGAGCACGGCCCGGGCCAAACTCACACGCGCAAAAAAAACCGGCGGAATCAGATTGGAAACCAGCCAGTCCATAAGATTCCGCCGTTTTTTTACTGCCGAGCCTACGTACACGCCACTGTCAAATTGACTTCCTGTATCTCGCAGGGTTGATCTTCAACTGATCACGATATTTGGCTACCGTGCGGCGTGCAATGGCGATGCCCTCGTTTTTCAGCAAATCTGCAATCTTCTGATCACTCAACGGCTTTCTGGTGTTCTCCTCCGCAATCAATCTGGCGATCTTCTGCTTTACGCTCCTTGCGGCAATGTCTTCGCCGTCGTTGCGGGACAGACCACCATCGAAAAAGTATTTCAACTCGAATACACCGTGCGGCGTTTGTACGTATTTACCATTGCTCACCCGGCTGATTGTCGAAACGTGCATATCGACCCGGTCAGCGACCTCCTGAAGCACCATGGGCTTCAGGAAGCCGACTCCCTTGTCGAAGAACGCGCGCTGACTATCGACGATACACCGCATGACCTTGAGCATTGTAGTGCGGCGCTGGTTAATCGCGCTGATGAACCAACGGGCGGAATTCAACCGATCCACGACGAACTTTCTGGCCTGAGTACCCGGCTCTCCGGACTTGCTGAGCAGCGTTCTGTATGCAGGGCTGACCCGCAGGGCAGGAAGATTGCGGTCGATAAGCGAAACGACATACTCGTCGCCGACCTTCTGCACCTCGAGATCGGGTACAACCAGGTTGTGATTGATACGGCCTTCCCTGTAAATCATCGGTTTCGGGTTGAGGCCTGAGATCACACCTTCGGCGTGGGCAATCGCCGCGCGGTCCACACCGAGCGAGCGGCTGATTTTAATGTATCGGCGGTTCACAAGATCGTCCCAATAGTCGAGCACGATATTCATCGCAAGAGAATCCGCCAGCCCCTGCTCACGAAGCTGAATCGCCAGGCATTCCTTTAGGTCCCGTGCGCCCACACCCGGTGGATCGAACGTCTGAATAACCTCAAGGATGCCCGCCACCGTATCCGGCTCTTCTCCGAGAATTGCGACAATGTCCTCGACCTGTGCCTGTAAAAAGCCGTCTTCGTCGATATTGCCAATGATGTACTCGCCGATCTTCTGCTCAGCGGCGTCCAGATCGGTAAGGGAGAGCTGGGCGCGGAGTTCTGCTTCCAATGATTGCTGCCCGGGACCGTCGTACTCCCACTCTTCAGCACTGGGGTCAAATTCAGCCCGGGGCGCGGCGTACCCGGAATCGTTTAGGAGTTCGTTCCACTGATTCTCGTTCAACCGGCCGTCGGCCATCGCTGCGTCGCCGAAATCCAGTTCCGGCGGGTCCGCGTCATCCGCTTCGTTCCGTTCGACGTCGGTATCGACCGATTCCCTCCCGTCCGACTCCAGATCCCATTCCTCGTCTTCGCGAACCGTCTCTTCCGAAACCTCCAGGAGCGGATTGGTCTGTAATTCCTGCTGAATCAGTTGTTCCAGTTCGAGCGAGGGCATTTGCAGCAGCCGCAAGGACTGTATGAGCTGGGGCGCCAGCTTCTGTTGAAGGGAGACGGTTTGGGTCAGTTGAATCATATGCCTTTGGAGATCTCCGGAAAAACGTACGAAACGGGAACGAGCATAACTGTCCTGCGGACAATCCCGTACAGGGAATTGCAATTAAACTGTATATTATCAATGTGTTGGAATACAAGATTTCCGACGGAAAGAAACGGATGTACAATCAATATCTATTCGGCCGACTCTTCACCGCGTTAAAAATAATAATGAAAACGTGACAGAGTGACAATCCCAATTTTCAGTCAGTCCAATCGAAATCTGTCCCCAAGGTATACGCGCCGCACTTCCGCATTCTCCGCCAGTTCCGTCGGGCTGCCGGATGTCAGAATACGTCCGCTGGAGAGAATGTAGGATCTGTCGGTTATCGCCAGGGTTTCGCGAACGTTGTGATCGGTAATGAGCAGTCCGATCCGGCGGTCCTTGAGCGCGCGAATTATGGCCTGGATATCTTCGACGGCCTTCGGGTCGATACCGGCGAAGGGCTCATCCAGGAGGAGGAAACGGGGACGTCTGGCCAGAGCACGTGTAATCTCAAGTCTGCGTGCTTCGCCGCCCGAGAGCCCGTCCGCTCTGCGATTCGCGAGATTCGAGAGTCCCAATTCTTTAAGCAGCGACTCCAGTCGGGCCTCCTGTTCCCCGCGTGACAGTTGAAGTGTTTCCAGCACTGCGAGGATGTTCTGCTTCACGGTCAGTTTTCTGAATACGGAGGGCTCCTGGGCCAGATAGCCGATGCCTTTCCGTGCCCGAACGTACATCGGCATACCTGTTATTTTCTCGTCTCCGAGATAGATCTCACCCTGCTTGCAAGGAATCAGACCCACAATCAGATGGAAGGTGGTCGTTTTTCCGGCTCCATTGGGGCCCAGAAGGCCAACGATCTCACCGGGATTCACCTTGAGGCAAACGCCGTCGACCACCGGCCGGCGCTGGTACGCCTTTACCAGATTCCGTGCGTTCAGGATCACGGCGCATCTCCGGATTCCGCCGGTTTGTATCGACCCCGGACCCCGCCGTCCGCCTGAACATTCGCGAGCCTGTCCCCGTCGAACGTCAGTATCACGGAATCGCCCGAGAGCCGGATGTCTCCGGTTTTCCCGGTTTCAGACCGGTGGGCACACCGGGCAGCCTCCCGGATCAGGACCTTTTTTACTGCACCCTCTTCGAAGTCAAACAAAATCAAGCCGCCGGAAATTTGACTTACGGCCGCGCTGTCGGATGAAACGTATGCGCCGCTTCCCTCCCCGTAGACCGTCAGGCTATCCAGGCTCCCATCCGGAAGACCCATCCGGATTCGATTGCCCTTGAGGTCCACGGTGGCGCCATCACGCGAGGTCAGCATCGTTGAGGCTTCCCCGGATGCTTCGATGTCGGCGATCCGGCCATCCGCCAGGTTCAGAACAACCGAATCGGCCTGAACCTCCTGCGCGTCGTCGATATCCGGCTGCACCGCTTCCTTTCGCAGCCTCGCGGCGCCAATGAGTACGACTATATCGAGCGCATTGCCACCCGCGCCATAAACGTGCATCTGTTCGGCGTTCAGGATCACCGAGTCAGCCCGTGTTTCATCGCTTTGAATCCAGACAGCTGATGTCCCGCCTTCCAGTTCCACCCGGTCCGCCAGCCTGAAATAGCGTCCACGCGGCGCGCATGCCTGCATTCCGGCATGGACCATGCGGACCCGGCCGGAAAACCGTATGCGATCGCCCAGATTTGCGAATTGCATCGAATCCGAGCGAACGGTAAGCGAATCTCCGCGTGACTCTGGTGATCGTACGGCCTGAACGCCACCCGTTCCCCAACCTGAATCCGCTACCACATGGTACGTCATAGCGGGTGCGCGCAATAAAATCCGCTTCGTGCTGTAGTCCAGTTCAGCCCCGCCGTCGGCTTCCAACAGGTTCGCCTTCTTGCGGTACATGACACGCCGGGCAGTCAGCAGACGGTCCCGTCCAATGACACGCACCCCGCCCTGGAAGGTAGCCAGTTCGCTGCGTGGGTGGTATGTCATGATATCGGCGTCCAGCGTTCTTGCCGAATCCCGGTATGTAACCCGGCCGAAGAACCTCGCTCGTGACAAACCGCCGTCAGGGATCCAAAGGCGCGCGGAGTCCGCAGATACGCTGAGCGCGCGTTCCGTGTGCTGGTAGGAAACGCCGCCCACTTCAATCCGTAAAACACCCGTATCCCGCAGAATGGTCTCGCTGCGGTCGGCACGGATCAACTCTGTTGCGTCTATATGAGATGCCGATGCCAGAAAAAACCAGATTAAAAACAGGTAGAAGGACATACAAGAGGAGGGATCGGCGACGATTGCAGATAAACGAAGGTCTATCGGAGGGAATCCGCCCCGCCCAGTCGCGTTGAAACCTGACGCATTTTCCACCACTGAAGATCTGAGGATGCCTCGAACCCAACCCCGGTCTCCTCGCCGTCCGGTCTCCAGAGGGTCATCCGCCCGTTTCCTGTAATCATATCTGTGTCGCGGTTCCAGCGTAACGTATCGGTCTCCAGGCGCGTTCCGTTGGTGGCGACCACAGCCACCTGCCCAGTTGCCAGCATATCCCCGGATTCTTCGTGAATCTCCGCCTGTCGCGCCGTCAACACCGACACTTGCTTCAGCCCGGGTCCGTCATAAAAGGAAACAGCCACGCCGCTGTCGAGCAGGGCTGTCAATGTCCGGTCGTATTTCCTGAAATGTCCCGCCGAGACTTCGGCGCGTTTGCGGCCGTTCCTTGTAACCACCGTGTTCCATCCCCACGCCTCCTGGTCCGGAGGCCGGGGGATCGTCGTGTCTGACGGCGACGGCTCCGGCGAGGGCGAACAGGCTGCGAAAACGAAAAAAAACAGGCATATCCCGAACGAGTACGAAACCGGGGACCCCCGGCCCGGCATCATGTTTCCAGCTCGATCTGCACGGATTCCTTGTGTCCCGCTTCGGAATGGCGAATGGCGGCGTTGACAAGTCCATAAAACAGGGGCGCAGGGCGTTCCAGCCGGGACTTGAATTCCGGGTGTGCCTGGGTCGCAATGAAAAACGGGTGATTGGGCAGTTCCACGAATTCCATCAGCTTGGTACCGTCCTCCCTGCGGTGAAAACCTGAAAACACAAGCCCATGCTCCTCCAGCAGGTCGACGTATTTCGGCGCAACTTCATAACGGTGCCGATGTCGTTCAACCACTGCATTCTCGCTCGGCAGGATAACACCGCACCTGAACATCTGATCGGGACGCTTAAAAAGCTGCTGGACTCTCCAGGAATCCTCTTCCAGTCGTCCCGTGCGTTCGTAGAGGTCCATTACACGCGATTCCCGCCTCAATACGGCAGCGTACCCTCCCAGCCTCATGGTGCCGCCGTACCGGTTTTCTTCGATAATCTGTCGCTGCGCGTACTGAATGTCAATTACGGCGTGGGGCGTATCGGGATCCATCTCCACGGAATTCGCTTCGTTCAATCCGGCGACGTTACGTGAGTACTCTACCACAACCATCTGCAGCCCGTAACAAAGCCCGAGGTATGGAACCTGATTCTCCCTGGCGTAACGGACGGCATTGATGGCGCCCTCGGCGCCCCCTTCGCCAAACGCACCGGGGACAATAATGCCGTGATATCCGGCCAGTACCTCGTTGGCATCGTGATGTTCGAGGCGGTTGGTGTCGATCCAGTCGATCTCGACCTTTGTATCCGACAGGGCGCCGGCGTGTTCCAGAGACTGGTTGACGGAGATGTACGAATCCTGAAACTCATAGTCCCCGATTCCGACGTATTTTCCAACCATGGCGACGCGTACGCGTTCCCTGGGTGCACGAATCATCTCCAGCAGTTCACACCAGCGATCCCAGTCCGGCGTCTTTTTCGGAGACAGGCCGAACTCATCGAGTATCTTCTCGCCCAATCGGTCTTTTTCGTATTCCAGCGGCACCTGATAGATGCTGTCGACGTCGGGTGCGGAAATAATCCGGTCTGCCGAGATATTCGCAGAAATCTCGATTTTTCGCTTTCGTACGTCGTCGAGTGCCTCAACGGCGCGGCAGATGATGAAATCCGCGAATATCCCGTTCTCACTCAATGACCGGATCGCATGCTGAGTGGGCTTGGTCTTCATCTCCCCGACGTGACCGGGAACCGGAAGGTAGGTGACCAGCACGTAGATGACGTTTTCCTCTCCGACTTCCCGCTCGAGGCTCTTCATTGCAAATAAAAAAGGCCGATTTTCATCGTCGCCAATCGTGCCGCCAATCTCTACCAGCGCAATATCGAATCCATTCGCCGAGTCTGTTATTCGCTGTTTGATTTCATCGGTAATATGAGGAATTGGCTGAACCGTCTTGCCCAGATATTCTCCCCGGCGTTCCCGTTCGATCACGGTGTGGTAGATTTGTCCGGTGGTCAGGTTGTTCGTTCGTGGCAGGTCGATACCCAGGAACCTTTCGTAGTTCCCGAGGTCGAGATCGATTTCGCCGCCGTCGTCGGTTACCCAAACCTCCCCGTGCTCTGTGGGACGCAGGGTTCCGGCGTCGTAATTGAGGTAAGGATCGATCTTTATTCCCGTTGCCTTGTATCCGTGCTGCTGCAGGATCTTTCCGATGGACGCCGTAGCAAGCCCCTTGCCTACACCGCTCATGACACCGCCGGCGACGACGATGTATTTGGGGCCATTGTAATCCCTCCGCTTGACCATCCGCTCCTCCAAGTGCCCAATAAAAAACGGCGGTGTTGAAATCCCGCCGCCGAATCCTATTCAATGACTTTCGGAACCCTGAAATGGCCGTAGCCTGAACTCGGCGCATTCGACAGCGCCTCTGCCTGAGACAGAGACGCAACGGGTGCATCCTCACGAAACACGTTACAGACCGGCAGTACGTGCGACGTCGGCGCAACGTCGGCCGTGTCCAGTTTCTCGAGAGCAGCCGCATAGTCAAGCATCTGATTCAGGTCGGCAACCAGCCGTTCCTCTTCCGCCTTGTCGAACCTCAGCCGGGCGAGCTGCGCAACCTTTCGGACGTCTTCCAGCGCTACCGACACAAAAAAACCCATGAAAATGGATTGAGGTTTTATCCGTTCTTCACTGTGATTGTAATATGGGCCAAATCAGGGTCGAAATCAAGAGGATTCTGGCGATGAAGGCGAAGTGCCGGCTGTCCGCATGGCTTCAGGTCATCCCGGCCGAAGACCGGCGAATCGGACGACCACCTTTTTCGTTGAACCGTCCTGAAAGCATACCGTGAGTTTGGTATCCGGACCGCTTCCGGACCTATCCACGATGTGCCCCCGTCCCAGGGTTGGATGGAGAACGGCGGCGCCGGCTTCCATGGGGAACGGGTCGTCGTCATTCGGTCTGTTCGTCGGCCCGGATGCCGGCGAAACCTCCCTGACGGCGGTGCCCGCTTCCATCGGGTCAGGGTCGCCGCCTCCCGGTTTGTTCGTCGACTTCGATGTTGGAAGAACCACTGAATCGGCTCCGCCTCGAACAATCAGACCATCCGGAATCTCCCGCAGGAATCTGGATTCGGCATTGACCGTCGATCCTCCGTAACGCCGGCGCTGTTCGGTACAGGTCAGATGGAGCCGGTCCTGCGCTCTCGTGACGCCCACGTAGAACAACCGCCGCTCCTCCTCCACGGCCGCGTCTTCGGCAACCGGATCGTCTTGATCCCTCAGGATAGGGAACAAGCCTTCTTCCAGACCCGTAATAAACACCGCAGGAAACTCGAGTCCCTTGGCGCTATGCAGCGTCATCAGCGTCACCGCATCGGCCTCTTCGCGCCACTGATCCACGTCGGTGACCAGCGCGACCTCCCTTAGAAATGCCGACAGCGAAGGGTTGTCGGATCGTTGTGCGAATTCCTCGATGGCCGCCAGCAGTTCCTGTACATTCTCCGAGCGGGAGATGGTCTCGGCCGGTGTGCGGTCTTCCAGCGTCTGCAGATAACCCGTTTCCTGTACGACGTGCGCCGCCAGCACGTGGGCCGGCTCGTCCTCCAAGCGGCTCCGGAATTCATCGATCATGCTGTGAAACTCGACCATCGCACTTCTCGCGCGAGCGGTGAGGCCCTCAATGTCGACGGCGCGAGACAGCGCCTCAAAAGGTGCGATGCCCTCGCCCGTCGCATAGGAATCCAGTTTCTCAAGCGAGGACTGGCCGATTCCGCGGCGCGGGGTATTGACGATTCGATAGAGACTGATCGAATCGCTTGGATTCACGATCAGCCTCAGATAAGCGAGCATGTCCTTGACTTCCAGTCGCTCGTAGAATCGAACCCCCCCCACGATCACATATGGAATCGCCCCGTATCGCAGACCGTCTTCCAGGGCCCGGGACTGAGCGTTCGTACGATACAATACGGCGAACTGACCGTAACTATATAGCGTTCGCAGACGCTTCAATTCACGAGCGATCCGCCGGGCCTCCTCCACTTCGTCCGCGCATCGGAAGAGCTGAATCGGTTCGCCGCGGTCCCGACTCGTCCAGAGTTCCTTCCCCTTCCGCCCCAGATTGTTGCGAATCACGGCGTTTCCCGCGTCGAGAATCACCTGTGACGACCTGTAGTTCTGTTCAAGGCGGACAACGCACGCGTCCGGGAAATCCTTTTCGAAATTCAGGATGTTTCCCAGATCCGCGCCGCGCCAGGCATAGATGCTCTGGTCGTCGTCTCCAACCACGAAGATACGGCCGTGTTCTTCCGCCAGCAGTCGCGCGAAGAGATACTGCGGCCGGTTGGTATCCTGGTACTCGTCGATCAGGCAGTACTCAAACCGGTTCCGGTACCGCGCCAGGATCTCAGAATCCTCCGTGAAAACCTGCACGGTCAACATCAGGAGATCGTCGAAATCCACGGCGTTGTTCTGTTGCAGGGCCGATTGGTACTGCCGGTAGATCCGGGCGACCTGCTGCTCGTAGAAGGAGCCGGTACGATTGGCGAAAGAGACCGGATCGACCATCCGGCTTTTCTCGGAACTGATCCGCGCGCGAACCTGCCGCGGCGGAAACTGCCGCTCGGAGATCTCCTGATCTCGAATGACCTGTCGTATCAATGCAAGCTGGTCGGCGGCGTCGTAAATGGAGAAATCGGAGTCGAGGCCGGCAGCCCCCGACTCCCTCCTCAAAATGCGCGCGCAGAGTGAGTGGAACGTCCCCAGCCACATGCCCCGGGTATTGCGATTCAACAGATTCTCCACGCGGCCATTCATTTCACCCGCGGCCTTGTTGGTGAAGGTCATGGCCAGAATCGCGCCGGGATGGACGCCGCAGGCTTCGATCAGGTACGCGAGACGGTGTGTCAGCACACGCGTCTTTCCGGATCCGGCCCCCGCCAGCACCAGAACCGGGCGGTCCACAACACACACCGCCTCTCGCTGCTGTTCGTTCAAACCTTCCAGTATCGACCGCATCTTCTCGGTTTCCGGTTTCAACCCGTCCCCTACCTCCGCCAGCTGCGTCTCCTGGCCGATCTGGTCCTTCGCTTCGCTTCTTCATGTTCGCGGACGGTCCTGCTGAACACGTGCGATCCGTCTCCCCTCGCTACAAAATAGAGATAATCAACATCTTCCGGGTACAGCGCCGCCCTCAACGACGCGGCCCCCGGATTCATCACGGGACCCGGTGGCAGACCGCGATGGCGATACGTATTGTAGGGAGAGTCAATCTTGTAGTCCCTGTAAAACAGCCTGCGGGGTCCGTCCTCGATGACATACTGAACCGTCGGATCGGCCTGAAGGTACATCCGTTGCTCTAACCGGTTGTGGTACACAGCCGAAATTGTCGCGCGTTCCCTGTCCAAAAGCGCTTCACCTTCGATTATCGATGCCAGCGTGACGACTTCATGCGCCGACAGGCCGGTCTGATGCGCTCGTTCAGCCATCGTGCTGTCAAAAACCGTGAAGAAATGCCGTACCAGCATCCGGATGACCTGCTCTTCATCCTTGATCAACGGAATCTGATATGTTTCAGGAAACAGGTATCCCTCAAGGTTGTCCGCAGGTACACCCAACCGTCGGCAATATCCAGGATCGGACGCGAGCCGCTGCATCTTCTGCCGGTCCAGCTTCAGTTCCGAGGCAAGGACCTCGAGGGTCCGCGTGAGGGTCATGCCCTCAGGGAGGGTCACACTCCGAAACTCGTCTCTGGAAAAGGCAAGTTTTTTGAGAGCTTCCCAGGTGCTGAGGTTTTCGGGGAACCGGTGTATTCCAGCCTTGAGGCGCCTGCTGGTTCCATCGAACACGGAAAACAGGACCAGAAGCCTCGGACTTCTGATCACGCCTTCCCGGTGCAGCAACTCTCCGATCTGTTTTACCGTCATCCCCTTCTGAATGACGATTTCCTTTGCGCCTGATCCGGTGGGCCGGTTCAAGGCGAGAACCACCAGCAGCAGGCCTGCAATGCCAGCGCCGAAGAGTACGATTATTGAACGAACAACCGCCGTCCCGAAGGCGGCTGGCCTCCGGGACGGGCGGACGCCTGAGTCGTTAGACGCGAGGCTGTGTTCGTCCTGGTTTCGCATCAGGGTTCCGCCGAATCCTGCGCCTGCAGATAGTTGTTCAGGAGTAAGACCGCCGCCATTCGATCCAGTGTTCCCTCTTTATTCCGATCCCTGACACCTGCCTCCCGCATCGTGCGCCGCGCGGCAACCGTGGTAAGCCGCTCATCCCAGAGACGAACAGGCAGCCCCGTCGTTCGTTTCAGTGCAACAGCGAACGCTTCGGCCGCTTCGGCCATGGGACCTCTGCTTCCATCCATATTGAGCGGCAGACCAACCAGAAGTGCAGCCGCCCCGACGTCCGAGGCCACCCGCGCCACGGAGCTGACGGCCGAACTTCGTGAATGCGCCCGTACCGTCGGCAGCCCACGCGCGGCCAGTCCCAGTTCGTCGGAAACCGCCAGCCCCACGCGGCGTCGGCCGTAGTCTACCGCGAGAATTCGCATTTCAGTGCGCATGGATTAAAAAAAGGCGAAACATGCGGCGCAACTCCCGGAAATCTCCCGGAGCCGGCCTGCCATATTCCGCTTGACGTTACCCGACCTTCAGCCGTCCTGCCTGTACAGGTCCTTGAGGCGATGCCGCTTGTTCATCACCTCGCGATGCACGTGGACCAGCCGTTCCCTGGCCTCCTGATTACCGGATCGTGCGTGTACAAGCATCGCCTCGACCAGTTCTTCCAGTTCGTGAATATGCACCTGCAGCGCCTGTCGGTATTCCTGCATCATTGCCTGGGTTTCTGTCCGTTCCGCCCCGGCACCTGCCGCCGGTCGCGGGGTGTGTAGAGTGACTGAATGTAAGTCGATTCCGGATCCTCCGCCGGGCGCCCCCACAGATTCCTGGCGATCGAGGATAATCTTGTGCGCATCGTTTGCTTTCTGTCTTTCAAACACAGCCGCCGAATCGCCTTTCTCGACGTTCGCTCAGGTACTTCGCGGATAAAATCCGCAGCGCTCATGCCCCTCTGGTGGGCGTGTTCCATCAGATTCGAAAACGCCTCGACATCGACCGGATCCACGAGACGCGCCAATATCCGATCGTCTTCTGAATATCCGTCAGGTCCCTTGGACATCCTACGCCTCCCGATCTCTCATGGCAGCCGGGCGAGACCATCACGTGATGTTCCGATTGCGGGTCGAGCAGGTTCCATACGCGGCTGAATGCCGGCAAGCAGGGGGCACCGGCGCACGGTACTGCTTCTGTTCGACCAAATAGTATGGCATTCCAGGACCGATGTCAACCCTTTTGCCCTCCGCGACGCGGCCGGGAGGGAAGCCCGACACCGAAGCCGGGTACACCAAGGTTGTGACACGTCCATCCGCGATTTCAGGTTGCCCGTTCACCCGGTCGATCCACGGCCTCGGCGACTCGGCTTCCGGATCGGGACCGATGGACGCGACCGCGTTTTTTCACGAAAACTGTTCGACAAGCTTCGCCTTCCGGTAAGCGAATATCCGTCTCAATTCGCCCGCAACGAACAGACGATTGACCACCGCTCCGCCGGGGACGTCGTAATCGACCCTGTCGATAACCCGCGTACCGTCCGGTACCGACTCGAATATATGCCGATGGATCCAGAAGCGGTAAGGCCCACGGCGTTGCACATCGCAAAACTCGACCGGCGGACGCCATTCGGTAATCTCACTCACCCAGCCTACCGGTACGCCTCGAATCCTGATGCTGTATCGGATGACCGTGCCTTCCCCCACTTCGATGGGCAGGTCGCTTCTTATGGAAAACCTGAGCCACGGCGGTGTGAGTCGCCCCAGATTCCGGGCATCCGAAAAGAACCGGAAGACTTGCTCCCGGGGATAGGGCAACAGCAATGCCTCGTTGATCCGAAAACCCACAGCGGCCAGACCTCATGAGAACGCAGGGCAGAATCGCCAACCGAATTTCGATGCGAATAACAGATTGTCGCAGAGTCCAGGGCGATGCCGCTCGAGACTCCGGATGAACGCTCGCCAGGCGCGAATTTCGGCAACGAGAGCGTTAAAACGCAACTTCCCATGAGGATTGACCTCACGGGACGTTTTTCGCGGAGCGAACCGCCGCTCCACACCGCTTGATTCAAATGCCCCTGGCAGGACTCGAACCTGCGACCAACGGATTAGGAATCCGCTACTCTATCCTCTGAGCTACAGGGGCATTTTCAACAAGCTGCTAAAGGGAAAGCAGCGTCGTCACGTTTTCTCCCTTCAGCCTCGAGCGGCCGTCGAGTGACGTCAACTCGATGAGAAAGGAAATACCGGGAATCTGACCGCCCAGTCCCTTGACCAGACTGACAGCGGCCTCCATCGTACCGCCCGTCGCCAGCAGATCATCGAGGAGAAGCACACGCTGTCCGGGAACGACCGCGTCGGTATGAATCTCGATGCTGTCCGTACCATACTCCAGCACGTAGTCCGCCGAAGCGGTCTGCGACGGCAACTTGCCGGATTTCCGGATCGGGACGAATCCCGCACCCAGATCCCGGGCCACGGCAGCGCCGAGAATGAAACCCCTGGACTCGATTCCCGCCACAACAGACACGTCCTCATTTCGGTACGGGTCCGCGAGGCGCCGAACGGCGGTGTCGAGTGCCGCGGGGTCCTTCAACAGGGTTGTGATGTCCTTGAAGAGGATGCCCGGTTTCGGAAAATCGGGTACTTCACGGATGTATTTCAATAGATTCACGAGGTGCCCCTCTCTCTACCATCGGATCTCAAATCCGGACTCCGGACCCGGAACAGGGCGCGGCTGCGCGAATGTATCCCGGACGTCGGCGCCCGGAGGTCCCGTGCTGACCGCGTCGACCAGGGCCGTAACGCCGGAGGGTTCGCCTTCCGCCTCAAGCTCCACGCTCCCGTCGGCGCAATTGCGCACGTACCCGACCAGGCCCAGATTCCGTGCAACGCGACATACGAAAAAACGGAAACCCACTCCCTGAACGACACCCGTAACCCGGACATGAATTCGCCGGTGGAGACTCATGCTTCTTCTTCGTGTGCGACCGCCTCCCACAAAATCTGAATCGGGTGCCGCGCGGTCCGTCCGGTTGCATGGAGAATCTGTTGTCTGCACGACAGTCCGGCGGCAGCGATTTCCGTTTCCGGCCCCGCCTGCCGGACGACCTTCAGGAGCCGGTCTTCGCCCATTTTCAGGGAAATGTCGTAGTGTTCCGCCTGATATCCAAATGCGCCGGCCATACCGCAGCAGGCCGAATCGATGGCCGATGCCGAATATCCGGGCGGTAAATTCAACACGTCGAGAGAGGGAGCGATGCCCCAGAGCGCTTTCTGATGGCAGTGTCCGTGGACGAGAATCTCCTTCTTCAGGTCCGAAAAGGGCACCCGCAACTCGCCGCGTTCCGCCAGAAGGCTCAGATAAGACTCCATTGTATAGCACCGCTCGGAGACCTCCCGGACACGGGTATCCGTGTCTAGTTCGGGGTAGTCGTCCGTCAACATCGAGACGCAACTGGGTTCAAAGCCCACGATATCGTACCCCTGCGCAACGTACGCATGCAGGTGCCGCGTATTGAAGGCCAGATTCTCCTTAACCTGCTCTATCATGCCACTGGACAGGAGCGGCCGGCCGCAACACCGCTTCGCTGGCAGGATCACCTCGTACCCTGCAGCTTCAAGAAAGCGCGTGGCCGAAATGCCGATTTCGGGCTCATTGAACGTGAGGTACGTGTCATTGAAGAGCACCACCTTACGGTCACGGCGCCGCTTCGCTCGTCCGGCAAACCAGTCCGTGAACGTACGCCGCGCAAACGGGGGCAATGCCCTTTCAGGCGCGATGCCAAGGAGCCGCATACCCGCACTGGCGAGCCCGGTACCGGCAACCCAGTTCGAGAGGGGCGCCAGCGCGCATCCGACACGGTTCAGGGTTTCGATGTTTCCGAACAGCCACTCGCGCAGCGGCCTTCCATGTGTGCCGTAGTAATGCGCAAGGAATTCATACTTGATCTTGGCCATGTCCACGTTTGACGGGCATTCCGACTTGCACGCCTTACACTCAAGACACAGGTCCAGGATCTCATAGACCCGCTCGTCGGCCAGCCCGCCCTCGAGACCGCCGGATATGGCGGCCCGCAGGGCGTTTGCTCTGCCCCGGGTTGAATGGGCTTCGTCGAGTGTAGCCATATATGAAGGACACATCGTCCCATGGAGTTTCTTTCTGCATGCGCCAACGCCGTTGCACATTTCCACCGCCCGATGAAATCCTCCGTCGGCCGAAAAATCGAAGTGAGTGCGCGGCTCCTGAGCCCTGTATGCGGGCCCGAAACGCAGGTTTTCCGTCATCATCGGCGCGTCCACGATCTTTCCCGGATTCATCAACCCATGCGGGTCGAACGCGCGTTTGATTTCCCGAAACGCATTGTACAGCGTGGAACCGAATACGCGTTCATTCCAGCAACTTCGCGCCAGGCCGTCCCCGTGTTCGCCGCTCATCGCTCCGCCGTACTTCAGCACCAGATCCCGGATTGCCTCGGCGATGGAACGCATTCTGGCCACTCCGGCGGCAGTCTTCAGATTCACCATCGGGCGGATGTGGAGCAAGCCCACGCTTGCATGTGCGTAGTACCCGGCCGTGGTATCGTGCTCACGCACGATACGTTCGAAGTCGCCGATATAGTCGGGCAGCTTTTCCGTCGACACTGCGGAGTCCTCGACGAATGCCACCGGCTTCGTATCCCCCTTGACCCCCATCAGCAATCCCAGACCTGACTTGCGCACGTTCCAGACATTTGCCTGTTCTTCGGCCGACACGGCCCGTCGGAAACCGTAGCCGAGACCCTGTTTCGACATGGCGTCCTCGAGCGCGTCAAGCCGCGGCGTCAATGCTTCGAGCGAATCTCCGAAATACTCAACCACGAGCACCGCCTTCGGATCTCCTTCAACCCAGCCGCGTTGCCTGGACAAGGCGATAGATCCGAGGGTCTGCTCCAGAATCATGCGATCCACCAGTTCCACCGCCGCCGGTCCGGTTTCGAGGATGGGTGAGACGGCCGCCATCGACTCGATCAGGTCCTCGAATTGCACGACGCCCAGCACCCGGGCGCGCGGAAGCGGAATCACGCGCAACCTGGCCTCCAGTACAGTGGCGAGGGTCCCCTCGGATCCCACGATCATACGGCTCATATTGAACGGTTGCGGCTTCGTGAATTCGTCCAGGTTGTAACCGCCCACCCGACGGAGGATTTTCGGGTACCGCCGATCGATTTCCGACCGGTGGGTCCGGGCCAGCCGCAGGACCTCACGATATGCCCCGCCCTCCAGACCCGTCAGTGCGGCTTTCTCGACGACTTCCTCATCGGACAATTCCCTGAACAGGGTTTCGGTACCGTCCGCGAGCGCCACCTCGAGTTCTATTACATGGTCGATGGTCTTCCCGTAGATCACCGAATGGGCTCCCGCCGAGTTGTTGCCGATCATCCCCCCGATCGTCGCGCGGCTGCTCGTGGCCACGTCGGGGGCGAATTGCAGACCATATGGCTTCAGGTAGGAATTCAACTCGTCCAGGACAACGCCGGGTTGTACCCGCACCCATCCCTCTTCCGCGTTCAATTCGAGGATATTGTTCATGAACTTGGACAAATCCATGATCACGCCAGGGCCCACGCACTGTCCTGCAAGCGCCGTCCCGCCGCCGCGCGGCAATACGGGTACCCCGAATTCCCCGGCAAGCCTCAGGACTCTCAGGACGTCCTGCCGATGTCTGGGCAGAACGACCCCCAGCGGTTCAATCTGATACATGCTCGCATCGGTGCTGTACAATATCCGTGAGGCCTTATCGAACCGCACCTCGCCGGACAGTTCCCGTTCAAGCGCCGATAACAGGGCTTTCATCAGGTCTCCCTTGCGCGGTTTTGCGCAGCCTGTGCTGAAACGCTCATTGCAGCCCACAGCGCCGCGAAACCGGTTGCGAACCGATCACGCCAGCGCCGACAAGACGATAATGTAACCCATACCAGCTGATACGTCAAGATCCGAGGCCCGACAGGACGCGTGTTCCGCGAAATCGCTTGACGCTCCGGGCGAATTGCGCTATCAATGAACCACTCTTCCGGCTGAATCTCAATATGGAGGGCTGATCGTGCTGGAAACCGGCTTCGGCGTTCAGGACTTTACACCCGTAGAACCGTCAGACGGTGCGTTCAGGGTCTACGATCCGATCTCCTTCCGTGTGCTGATCCTGAGGCACGGGGACACGAACGTCACCTTCCTGGCCGGAGACTGTTTCAGCATTGAAGAAGATATAATGGTACGCGTGAGGGAACGGGTAGAGGACATTGTCTGGCTGGATCCCAACCACATCCTGCCCTGTGCGTCCCATGTCGGCACAACGCCCATCCTGTTTCAATCGTACGTAAACATTCCCTGCGAGGCGCTCAAGTATTACGGCAGGGAGGATTTTTTCGCGGACAATATGGCAGCAGCCATCCGTGAGGCCGCCCATGTGATGGCACCCTCCCGTATGGGCGTTGGCGCCTGTTCCGCTCCCAACGTTCTTTATAACCGGCGTTCATACGACGGGGACGGCAAACTGGTCATGAGCAATTTCAAATTCCCCTACCCGCGCCCCGAACTCACCTATGCCGAAGTGGACGACAACGTATACGTTATCCGGATTGACGATACGGAGGGCAATCCGGCGCATTGTGCAATCGTATTCGGCTGCCACGCTCTGTGCAGTACGGACAAATACGGGCACATTTCCGCCGACTATCCGGGTGTCGCACGCAGAGTGGTGGAATCCGCGGGTGTCAACGCGTTGTTCCTTCCGGGCAGTATCGGCAACGTGGTACCAGTGAGCCGCGCCGGTCGTACCTGTGAGCGCGTGGGCAACAGCGTCGGAGGTGCGGCACTCTATGCGTTGGAACAGGCGGGCATGTACGATTCCGGAAACCTGCGGGTTACACGGAAAACCATTAAGGTACCCACATTCGCGCACGAGGATCCCGATGCCGTGGAGACCGAACTCAAAGCGACTCCGAATCGGTCAGACGGACTGCAGCGATTTCAGGCCTACGGCAGCCGGCACTACGCAACTGGCAGACAATTTCTGGACTATACGATTACACGGGTCTCCGCGTGCGGGGTCAATATTGTCCATCTGCCGGGCGAAATCTTCGTGGAGACCGCGTCTGCGATCAGGGATGCGGCGCAGGGTGTGCTCACCATTGTCCTGTCGGGTCCGACAGCCGACGTCGGTTACCTGAGTACGCCTCAGGCGCATCGGGAAGGCGGCATGGAACCCAGGTATGCCGGGCTTGCGGTGGACGGCGAGAGCACGATCCGCGATGCCGCCTGCGAACTGGTGGCGGACTGAATCCTGAATGCGTGAGCGGTGGTTTCCGACTGTGTGTCCATTTCCACAATTGACCATTTCGTGCCTGCGCCCGGGGTCTTTCCGGGCGATACCATGGCCGGAAGTGAAGGGATGGTCCCGGTCCATTCACGGGAGAACCGATGCCAGATGTGATTTCTGCTGACCGGCTGGCGGTAAACGGGGGCACGCCCGTACGCGATCGGCTCGAGAATCCGTGGCCTTCGTGGCCTGCAAACACCGAGAAGGAGTGGGAACGGGAAATCGAGCCGGCACTTCGGGAGGTCTATCTGGAAAAAACCGAAGGGCTCCCGGCAAGCAGGAGTGCCCGGTTCGGTCAGGCGTTCGCGGCCTATTGCGGCGCCGGGTACGGTCTGATGTTGCCCCATGGAACAGACGCGATTTCCGCATCCATAGCAGGTGCGCTCGATCTCGACGGTCTGCGGTCAGGCGGGGAATTCATCATCCCGAACTATACCTTTATCGCAACGGCCAGTGCCGCCCTCTCGGTGCGCTGCAGCCTGGCGCTGGCGGATATCGACCCTGTGAGCTATACCCTCGATCCGAACGCGGTTCAGGCGGCCATAACCGATCGGACGGTAGGCATTCTACCCGTGCATATGGGGGGGCACCCCGCTGATATGGACGCCCTGAACGCCATCGCCGACAAACACGGCCTGGTGGTCGTCGAAGACGCCGCTCAGGCACACGGCGCCGAAAATAACGGACGGAAGGTCGGCCCGCTCGGCGACGTTGGCGCCTACAGCTTTCAGTCGAGCAAGAACCTGACGGCCGGAGAGGGGGGCTGCCTTGTCACCAACGATGCACACATTTACGAACGGGCGTGCGCATTCAAGGACGTCGGTCGACGCCCAGGCGGGGAACGTTGGGAATACCCGCGGCACGGTTGGAACTACAGGACCTCCGAATACATCGCGTGCATCCTTCTGGCCAGGCTCGGGAGCCTTCAACATCAGACCGAGATCCGAAACCGCAACGGGGCCCACCTGACACGTGAGCTGCTAAAGGTCGGCGGCGTAATCCCTCCGACGGCTCGCAACTGGGTCACACAGCACGGGTACCATCTTTACATGACGCGCTACGACCCGGAGCAATTCGGCGGTCGAAGCAGAGATGAATTCGTCAGGGCCCTGATCGCGGAAGGCATCGACTGCACGCCCGGTTACCAGCGACCTCTCACGGACGAGGGTGCGTTGAAAAGCGTCTCGGAAGCATATCCCGATCTCGTACGCCGGCTGCCGTGTCCGCACGCTGAATTCGTGTGCAGGCACAGCGTCTGGTTCTATCAGTCCATGCTCCTCGGCACCCGGGAAGACATGGACGACATTGTAGAGGCCGTGAACAAGATCAAGCGGGCGTTCACCCGCTGACTTCCTGCATTGCTCACGACCCCGGAACCTTAGTGGTTGACGTCATTCCGTCAGAGGTCCGTGGATGATCGCGACAAACGACGACATGAAACGCGTCCTGTTCCTGTGGACCGGAAACTCCTGCAGGAGCCAGATGGCGGAAGGACTTCTCCGGCACTTCGCCGGAGGCCGTATGGAATCTCTGAGCGCGGGCACCCGTCCCACCGATCTCAATCCGCTTGCTGTCAGGGCGATGGCTGAAATCTGCATCGATATCTCCCGCCAGCGATCAAAGGGGCCCGATGCCTTTGCGGACCGCCGTGTCGACGTCGTCATCACCGTGTGCAACCGGGCGAACGACAACTGTCCCGTCTACCCCGCCTCCACCGAACGTCTCCACTGGGACCTCGACGACCCGGCCGAAGCAACCGGAACCCGGGACGAGCGCATGACCGTCTTTCGACGGGTCCGGGACGAGATTCACCACCGGGTCCGGGCGTTCCTGAAAGCCAGTGGCGGCCGTTTGCGGTAATTCCGACAGACAATGAAACGGGGTCGACCGTTCGGGTTGGCCGACCCCTTCATCACATGATTTCAACCGAAGACGAAAGCGGATAATCGACGGTCAAGCCAGCTCGCCGCCGCAACTGCTTCCGGCGCCGGCGGTGCAGCCGTAACAGTGGTCTGCAATACGGATCCTTCTGTCGACCAGCCATCCAGGCGGCACCTCCCACAGTTTTTTCGGTCGGCCGGCCAGATGCATATCCAGCATCTGGTTGAAATCGCAGTCGTAAATATTGCCTTCCCAATCTACGCTCACCAGAAAACGACACATCAGACGATCGATCGTCTGTGCATTGAACTGTTCCCGCAACGTCTGCGTGTAGCCATCGTACTCCCCGCGACGCCTCAGATAGTCGTTAAACCGGCTGATCGGCATATTCGTGATGGTAAACAGGCGATTGAACGAAATGCCGTAGCGCTCCGCCAGAACCCGTTTGTAGTCGGCCTCGAGTTCGTCCTGCGGCGGCGGAAGCGAAGCTCCGACCGGATTGTATACGAGGTGAAGCAGCAGGCCTGAATCCGGCTCTCCGTATCCAATAGCATTCAGATGCCGGAGCGCCTCGATGCTGTCGAAAAACACGCCTTTTCCTCGCTGCTGATCCACGTTCTCCTCCAGATAACACGGCAATGAACAGATCAGTTCCACCTCGTGCTCCCGGTAGAAGTCGGGCAGATCTTCCAGGCCCGGCTCAAAGATCACGGTAAGGTTGCACCGTACCATCACGCTGCGCCCAAGCCGTCGAATCTGTTTCACCAGATATCTGAAATCGGGGTTCACCTCCGGCGCACCGCCGGTGATATCCACCACAGGAATTTCCGTTGCGGCGAGAAACGTCAGGATCGACCGCATCGTCTCGCGCGTCATCACCTCCGTCCGGTTCGGACCGGCATCCACGTGACAGTGCCTGCACGCCTGGTTGCACAGTTTCCCTACATTGATCTGAAGCGTCTCCAGCGCGTCACGACGGAGATCGACACCCTCACGTCCCAGGCGCTCCTTAAACGATAATCGGCTGCCCTGGGCTTCTTCCTGTGCGCGGGGCTGAATCGCCAGCAGTTCCGGCGGCGCTCCCATGGGTCTCTCCTTTACGGAATCGATACACCGGCAGGTTATTTGAATGTACCCGTTGGACCTTGACGGGCCAGGTTGCGGGACGAGGTCGCCGAAGCACCGTATCCCGCGCGCGATCACCCTTTGTTTAACGGGTCAATTCCTTGTGCAACGTCCGGTCGTTAAGTGTCCAATCGTACGGAAGGTATCGAATGGTGACCTGAGGATGGGATTGCAGATAGGCCCGATCTTCCTCGGCAAGATGGATATTCAGGTAGTCCGTAATCCGTACGTCTTTCACCCGATATTCACGTCGATACCAGTCAGTGAAATCACTACCGAACCAATCGAGGATTTTCGAAAGAACCAGAGTGCCGCTGTCACGGTCCAGGCGGACGTGCTGAGGATCGCGGATAAACTCCCGAACGGCGGCGTTCAACTGTTTTTCAAGCCGATCAGGACTGTAGACTTCCGGCCGAAGCCGCGGACATGACGCAGCCCCACAATTCAGAGCGGCGTGGATTCGGGGGTCCCCGAACTCTTTGCGGACGATCCCATGCTCAATATCGTCAAGTGACCTGGACTTGCCACCGACGACGTGGAACACCTTGAAGAATCCCGGCTGTTTATGGATATTCTTGACGCTCGTTTCGGGATACGCATTGACCACCCCGGCAATCACAAGCGCATTGTAGGCGTTGATCCAGTACGCCAGCCGGTCATCCCGCTCGGGAAACAAAGCGGGATGGCTCTCCGGGCTGGCCTCCCTCAGACGCTTCAGGATAAGCCGCAGGTCGGATGGCTCAGCCTTGATACCCGCGTAGTCAACCCAGCCTCGCGCGTCCACGAATCTGCCCAGCATGCGGTCCAGCGGGCCGAAATCAAACGGCGTCGCGTCGCTGCTCCACACCGGTGAGGACCACAGCGCGATAAGCAGTATTGCCACTGGAGCGTGCCCGGACGCCTTCAAACCGGGTTCCCGCCTGGCGATTCGCTTGACATATTGCATTCTTAACTCTCCGGTCTCTCCCGCCTGACGCACCAATCAGCCGACATCAGACCCTTCGGGTTTCCCATTAAAGAAAGTCAAATACGGTTGTCCGGTAATTTCACGCTTCAGCAGCACCGCCAGTTCCAGCGCGTGATAATCTCCCCACATCGAAGACTCGCCGTTCGGCACGTTCTGACCCAACCGGCGTCGATCCCAACCGTTGGGGCGGTGATAAACGGAATGCAGGATCAGCCCCTGGTGATTCTCCTCGTCGGACAGGTAAGGCGCATCGAACAACGTTCGGGCGACCGTCAACGCGGCCCTCGTATATGACCCGCCCGCTGTGCCGCCAAGGTACCTGCCCAGCCGGTACAATCCCTGGGCCGCAATCGCAGCGGCCGAACTGTCCACGGGCTCGAATTCATTGAACGGATCCGCGGCCCTGCCAAGATAATCTCCCATCTGCGTCAATCCCGGAGCGCCCGTATCCCAGTACGGAATTCCGTCCGCCGCGGATGCGCCTGCTACGTAGTAGTCTGCCGCCGCGGTTGCGGCCCGGGTCATGAATGCCGTGACGTGGCCGCGACCGCCACAACCGGCAAGGTCTTCATCGTCGACGACCTCCAGAAATTCCAGCAATTCGGAATATCCCGTGACGATCCACGCGAGGCCTCGTGTCCATGTTGAAAAGGGCGAATATCCCTGTTGTGTGCTCGGACATCTGTAATTGCCGTCCTGCACGTTGAAGATGGACTCATGCGCCACCCGTCCCCGTACGTCGTAGGCGTCACGGCCGTCGCCGTAATATACATTGAACCTTGCCGTTGTCTCCGCGTGTTCGATCATGCGATCGAACAGCGAAATCGCCCGGTCGTTCTCCCCCATCAAAACGTGGCCCAATCCGTGTGCCAGTCCGAGGGACCGGCAGGTGCGGATCGTGTCGGAAAACAGCGAATGAGCGCCGTTAAACGAAGGGATATACCCCTTTCCGTCCCGAATCGTCGTCCAGCGGGCCCCCTGCACCGCGCCGGACGCTTTCAGGGCAAGCTCGTAGAACCGCTGTTCCCACGAATCGCCCGGGATGGCGCCTTCGAGCATCAGCCGCCGGAGGTTGCCATATGTCGATATGTTGTTGAATCCGTGGTCGTGTACGCCAGTATGGGTCACGTGCGGCGCCATACGGTCCACGGCGCCCCGTCGACTGATATCCAGAAACTGCTTCTCTCCCAGAGCGTCGAACAGCAGGATCGCGCACCCATATTGGAATCCCTGCGTCCATTCCGTCCAACCACGGGTGGCATACTTCCCTCCCACCGTATAGACCGGCGCTCCGTGACGGGGGTCCCATGTTTCGGAAATGGACGTAATTTTGCCCATTGCGAGTTCGAAACACCGGTCGAGTCCGGAATTCACGTCCCTCAGGCGGATGGAAGGATCAACGCGCATGGCCTCTCCTGGAGACGTCCGGAATCGCCCACTTCACACGGTTGCAACGCAGTCGTTCGGCAGCGGGCCGGTAATGACGCCTGCCGGCTTTCGGCACGGTTCGTTTCAGACCTGCTGAATTCCGAACCCCGAATTGGAAATCCCGGCGGCGCTACTGCCTGGAATAGACGAATACGGTGCCATCTCTTGCGTATAGCGTAAGTTCGTCGTTGTCAATGGAGAACCCGAAGTCCAGGGCATCGAGAAACAGGGCGCCCTGTTCGATTCGCCAATTCCCGGTTGACGTAATCCGGCTTCCGTCGAAGATCGTATTGATAAACGTGTAAACGCCGTTTTGTTCGAAAATCAGCGTATAATTCACCGAAACCGGCTCGTTTTCCGCGTGGGTCAGCATCCACGTACCCAGGATCGCTTCCTCAGGCGACAACGGGTCCCCGCCGCATCCCGCAAGGGATGAAAGAAAGGCGGCCATACAGATTGCTTTCGCTGTACCGAGGTACGAAGTGGTCCGCGCGCGCCGATTGCATCGTGTACGAGACACGTGGAATTCCTCTCGCAACGCGTACGTTCTGCCGGAAAGCTGAGACCGGAAAGCCCCGACACCCGTTTCAAAAACCTGCAGGCGCACCCGTCCGGCCCAACGCGGTATAAGGTTCGAAACCGGCACGGAAATCCTTGGGATCAGATTCACGATGCCAGCAACCGTCTCAGGTACCGGCAATATTCGTTTTCTTCCGAATAGTTAGCGATGTCCTCGAGTTGCTCCGCGCTTATATACTCTTTCCTGTACGCGATCTCTTCCAGGCACGCGATTTTCAGCCCTTGCCGGTGTTCGACGATCTGCACGAAATTACTTGCTTCCAGCAGGCTTTCGTGGGTTCCCGTGTCGAGGTACGCGATTCCCCTTCCCAGCAGCTGCACCCGCAATTCACCGCGCCTCAGGTACTCATTATTCAAATCGGTGATTTCCAATTCCCCACGTTCCGAAGGCTTCAATCCCCTGGCGATATCCACCACGCCTCCGTCGTAGAAGTAGAGCCCGGTAACCGCGAAATTCGATCTAGGACGTTTCGGTTTTTCTTCGATGCCCACCACGTTCATGGAAGCATCGAATTCAACCACGCCGTATCTCTCGGGATCCTGCACGTAGTAGGCGAAGACCAGCCCGCCCTCGTGGTGTTCGCCCGCCTGCTCCAGCAAACCGGAAAGACCGTGGCCATAAAAGAAATTGTCTCCGAAGATCAGCGCGCATGGCTCGCCGTCGATAAAGTCCTCACCGATGAGGAACGACTGCGCGACACCCTCCGGACGGGGCTGGATCGCGTAGTCGAAACGCATGCCCAGACGGCTGCCGTCACCCAGCAGATTCCTGTAGAGCTCGATATGTTCAGGCGACGAAATAATCAGAAAATCCCGAATGTTGGCCAGCATCAAAACCGAAAGCGGGTAATAGATCATCGGTTTGTCGAATATCGGCAGAATCTGCTTGGAAATCGAAGTCGTTAGCGGATACAGCCGGGTTCCCAGCCCACCTGACAGTACGATCCCTTTCATCGGACGGCCCTTCCCGACAATTGACGACGGCCCGCGTCGCCTTCGGCGTCGATATCCTCGCTGTGGCCGAGTGGAACCACCCTTTCGGGACGATGATGATCCCCGGTCATCAGTGGAGGAAGCCGGAACACGCTGTCCCCGCTCCTGTTGCAGAAATAGAGGCGGGAATCAGAAGGTTGACGCGTATGCCCATCCGCCCAGAAGGCATAGAATTCCGGGTGCGCGTTTACCGGTCTGCGCACGTAGGTATGGTTATATTTGCTGGCCCGCGTTGCCAGGCGGGTTTTCTCCCACGCAGCCCCCTCATTACCGCTGGTCCACACGGCCACCTCTCCTCCTGTATTATATGGCTGAGGGCCCGTTTCGGTGGGTGCGATGATCCGCCAGGTCCCGTCCGGCTCGATATGAAGTCCCCCCGTGTCGTAGTTGTTGTCAGACGGGAATGCCGTACGGGCCTCCCATTCGTCACCCGTCCACCGGAGCGTAGTCCAGATGCGCGGGTCGTTATGGGGCCCGGTCTCCATCCCACGGCTGATCAGGATCAGGATAACGGGATTGCCCTGAGCGTCGAAATTCAGATCCTTGACGAACACTTGCAGGCCCTCTTGTTCGTAGTTATGCACCATCGCGCCGTTGCGGGGGTTCGCCAGCGGGAGGTCCATGTCCGTTCCAGCGGCATTCTTCCAGGTCTTGCCGAAATCGTCCGTCTGAAGATAATAGAGATTGGTCCTGGGCGGCCCCGGCTCTTTGACCGGATGGTAGTTGAACGCGGTGCCAACCCGTTTACCGGCACGCCAGCTGACCTGATAATGACCGTGGCGGATATTCGATAACGCTCTGGGTGGAGACCAGTCTCTGCCGTCAGAACTGGTTTGAGCATAGAGGAACCGGCCGCCAAGGTACCTTGTATGCAGAAACAGGAATCCATGGTCCTGAACATGCCAGGGCTGCGGATAGGAGAAGTTCGTTTCCGTCACACATTCGAATGCACCCACGGAATAGGGCTCGTCACTCTTGAAGATAAACGCCGGTCTGGCGGTACCGTGCGCGCTTACGAAAACCCAGATGTGTCCCTCATCGTCCAGCATCAGAACAGGATTGTCGTGTGCGTCGGCCGTGCCCTTGTCCATCAGAATCGTCGGTCTCGGGACCGTACCGGTGGCGTGATCGTAACAGGAGACCATTGCCAGTATCTGGTTCTTGTCCCTGTAAGTCCCTCCATAACAGAAGTACGTCTTGTGCGCTGATTCGGAATAGTATGCCAGCGGGATATGCTTTGCGGTGTAGGTCGCGAACCCGCCGCTGTAGTACACGTATTTGTACTCGTTGTCCGCGGGCGTGTCCCACCACCAGATCCCCCGGTAACCGTCGTCGGTATCACACTTTCCCACAATATCTCCCTACGCAAATAACTGCTTTCCAGTAGTTTTTAAAAATTAATTAAAGTTTCAAGCCAACATAGTCAGGAGTCCCGCCGCCCAGTGTGTCCGCGCGGACCCGGGTCAACCGGGACTCTCCCCCGGCGCTTTCCTGAGTGCTTCCGTGGCAGCCCGATCAATCTTCCAGTTCCGGTTGTCCACGACCACGCCGTACTCGTCCCGGGCCGCCTCGAGCGACACGCGACCCTGTCGTACGTCCTGCATTACCAGATCGGGATCACGAGTCTGCGGTGAAAAGTAGCCGCCTCCACCAGGAAGCTTCAGGGTCACCGTCTGCCCGGGTTGAAGTTCGTATTTTCCCTTCGGGTGCGGACGGGACCCGTCGGAGAGGATCACGTCGCCGACGGCGCCGTTCCCGCCGCCCAGGAAACCGCGCGCCGGGCTCCGGGTGCGGTCATACATACATGAGTGCAGCACCGCCGAGTCCGTGTCCATCCTGAGTACCATTTCCTGTCCCAGCCCGCCGCGGAAACGGCCCGCGCCGCCGGAATCCGGGCGCAACTCCCGCTTCAGCATCAGTACCGGCGAAACCGCCTCGATGGCCTCGGCAGGTACCCCTTTGATGCCGCTGGGAAAGGCCGTAGCCGAAAGTCCGTCCGAAGCGGGTCTGGCGCCCATGCCGCCGGCGGAGAAGAAGATATAGGAAAACACCCGTCCTTCCCTGTCGTGTCCCTCCAGCTGGGTGTTCCACAATCCTGCCGAGCCGTCGGCCAGGACCCGGTCCGGAATCGCCCGGGACAGGGCGCCGAATACCGCCTGAGAGAGAAAGTGCCCGATCAGATGCCGGGCGCCCACGGCGCAAGGAAACGTGGCATTGAGAACCGTACCCGGCGGCGCAGTCACCGCAACAGGCCGGAAACTGCCGGCGTTGTTCGGGACGGCGGGGCTGATTGAACACGCCAGCGGATAGGTCGTATAGGCGTGCGTATAGTTGTAGACCACGTTGATTCCACGGTCCACCTGCGGTGACGTGCCGTCGTAGTCGACGGCAAGGTCACGGTCATTTACCTGAATGGATACCGCGATCTTCAGCGCATGGTCGAAACCGTCGATGACCACTTCATCCCGGTACGTGCCGTTGGGTATCTCCGCGATCGCATCCCGCGTGGCGGCCTCCGACCGGTCCAGAATCAATGACGCGAGGGACTCGATGTCCTCCATTTCGTATTCCGACATCATTTCCGTAAGCTTCTCGGCGCCCACGTCGTTGCCGGCCTGCTGGGCATGGAGGTCTCCCACGACGGCATCGGGGGTGCGGACATTGGCTCGGACGATTTCAATCAAGTCGCGATTGACCTTCCCCTCACGAAACAGGAACATAATCGGAATATGGAGTCCCTCTTCGAATACCTCGCGCGCGTCCGCGCCCAGGGTCCGCCCACCGATATCCATGGCGTGGCACGTATTGGCGAACCATCCGACGGCCTTCCCGCGATGGAAGACGGGTGTGACGAGGGTAATGTCGTGCAGGTGCCCCGAACCGAGCCATGGATCGTTGGTCAGCAGGCTGTCGCCAGGCTTCAAACTGTCTATCGGATGCGCTTTCGCAAAGTGTCCGACACAGGTCGCCATGGTATTGATGTGGCCCGGAGTGCCGGTCACGGCCTGCGCGACCATATCGCCGGCGCGGTTGAATATACCTGCTGAAAGGTCGCCCGCTTCCCGGACCACGGTTGTAAACGAGGCGTGCATCAGCGCGGCGGCCTGCTCGTTTACGATGGAAATCAGCCGGTTCCACAATACCTCGAGCAGAACGGCATCCAGCTTTTCCGCCGACATTATCCCAAACCCTCCATACGCGTCAGGAGAAGGTTGCCGCAGGACTGCGCGGCAATCTTCCAGCCGCGCGGCACAACGGCGGTGGACTCGGCTTCTTCCACGATTGCCGGCCCTGTCGCCCGAAATCCCGGCTTCATCCTGTACCGGTCGAACACCGGCGCCGGTTCCGGGCCGGATTCCGCATCGAACAACACCGGGCGAACGCCCTTGACCGCGTCCCCGCCCGACGAAGGCGGCGTGTTTGGGTCGCCGAGGTCCGGTTTCGGTCCGGACATCCGGACCCGCCAGTGAACGGATTCGATCTCCACACCCTCGCACGTGCGTGTGAATTTTCGGGTATATTCCCGGTCAAAACCATCGCGGATTTCGTCCAGACTGCCGGGGCCGAGTCTGCCGCCCGGGACCGGTATCGTGATCTCGTGGCCCTGTCCCACGTACCGCATGTCTGCGGTGCGTACAATTCTCATCTCGGCGGGAACCACGCCCGCTTCCCGCAAAACGTCGGTACCCTCGGATTCCATCTTTTCGAACAGGGTGTTCAGCCTTGCGAAATCCAAAGACTCCAGCCGGGCGACGTAGCTTCTCGCAAAGTCGAACGAAATCGGCGCGAGCATCAGCCCGAATGCCGAACTCACGCCTGCCATGGGCGGCACGATCACGGTTTGTATGCCGAGGCGCTCGGCCACGCCGCAGGCATGTACGGGCCCGGCCCCTCCGGTCGCGACCATGGTGTAGCTCCGGATGTCGATACCGCGCTCGGCCGCGTGAACGCGTGCGGCATTTGCCATGTTCTCGTTGACCATTCTGTGAATGCCCCACGCCATACGATTCACGTCCATGCCCAGTCGCTTCGACAGCCCGTGGACCGCGATCCTTGCACGGTCCGGATCCAATGCCATCTTGCCACCCAGGAAATAGCCGGGATTCAGCATGCCCAGAATCAGGTCGGCGTCGGTCACGGTGGGCGCTGTTCCACCGGTCCCGTAGCATGCGGGCCCGGGAACCGATCCCGCGCTTTCGGGACCGACAGCGGGCAGCCCCATTTCGTTCAGGTGCGCGATGCTGCCGCCGCCGGCGCCGATTTCGATCATATCCAGCACCGGTACCAGCAACGGAAGCCCGCTACCGCGTTTGAAGCGATAGACACGCGCCACCTCGGATTCGGTTGTGACGGGAAACGCGCCGTTGCTGCCAAGCACGGCTTTCGCCGTCGTGCCCCCCATATCGAACGCGAGCACATCCTTCAGGTTCGATCGGCCGCCCCAATAGGCTGCCGACAACGCGCCACCGCTGGGACCGGATTCTACGAGCCGGACTGGAAAGGCCGCGGCCGTCTCTGCAGAGCAGACGCCGCCGTTGGAAAGCATTATGTGCAGAGGCGCTGCTATCCCTTTTGTTCCCAGCCCTCTGGTCAAACCGGCCAGATACCGGCGCGCGAGAGGTTGCACGTATGCATTGGCGACGGTCGTGGACGTCCTGTCGTATTCACGCAACTCGGGCGATACCTGATGCGATACCGACACAGATGCGCCCGGCATCGCCTCCCGAACGATCCCCGCCGCCTGTCGCTCGTGTTCCGGGTTGGCGTACGCGTGCAGAAAACAGATGGCAACAGCTTCCACCCCTTCGTCGAGAAACGTACCGCAAGCCTCCCGGATCGATCCTTCATCCAGGGTCTCGAGTACTTCCCCCCTGACATTCATCCGCTCCAGCGCACCGAATCTCAACCTGCGTTCCACCAGTGGTTCGGGCAACACCAGGCCAAGATCGTAGATATCGTACCTGCCTTCGCGGCCGATCTCCAGCGCATCCCGAAATCCCGCCGTCGTGATCAGCCCCGTGCGCGCACCCTTGCGCTCGATCAGCGTGTTGGTCACCAGCGTCGTTCCGTGGATGACGCGTTGAACGGCGCCTGCGTCGACAGCACCCGGTAACGAGTCGATTCCGGACAAGACGGCTTCTGACGGATCCGGATACGTCGTCGGCACCTTGGAAATTGCCTGTCGGCCAGTATGGCAATCCAGAAGGACGAGATCGGTGAACGTGCCGCCGATGTCAATTGCCAGGACGTACTGTTCTTCGGCCATCCCGCCAGGCTCCGATTGAACGTTCAAGGGTATCTATAATGCCACAATTTCCACACACATCGAAGACGTAAATATGCGCCTCGCACCCTTGAATGTCAACTCAAACGCGGATTCGCCGGCCTGAAGCCGGGTTGATCCCGCCGATAGGAGAATTCCGGCTTCTCGCCAGTCCGGAACGGACGGATGAGTCGGTTGATGGTTCCGGTACCAGCCCGTTCTGCGTATTATGCCTTGACATCCTCGAGTCCATTACTTAATTTTCACTTCCGCCTGCAATCGCAGGCCATTGGGAGCGGGAATAGCTCAGCTGGTAGAGCACAACCTTGCCAAGGTTGGGGTCGCGGGTTCGAGTCCCGTTTCCCGCTCCATTCAATACAGTACGCGAAAGCCCGTTAAACCTGGCCGTTTAACGGGCGCTCTTATTGGCGCGTATCGTCCCGGTGCCCGCGCGCAGGGTACCCCCCGGGTGGTTTCCTTTCCCCGAGGCGATCAGATGAATTCTGAAGGGCACGACGGGTTCAGACACCATCGCCTGCCGGACATCGCCCTCTGGACGCCAGGACCTCACGCACTCACACCCGCGGTCGAACGTGTCCTCAGAACCTACCGGGCCACGTATTCCCACCGTTCGGCCGATTTTAAGAGCGTCTACGCCAGGGCGGTATCGCTCCTTCGCGACGCATTCCACATCCCGGAAGGATTCACGCCACTCGTTTTCGGACACACTGCCAGCTACAATTGGGAGATGATCGCCGTCAACACGCCAACCGGCTACGGCGCCCTTGGCCTGGATATTGGCGCATTCTCCGCCCGCTGGGCAGATGTCTTTGGGCGGCTGGACCGCTCAATCGACGTCCTGAACGTCACTTGGGGCCACGGTCTCGAATCGGAGACGTGGCAGAACGCGTTGCGAAGAGGCTACGACGTCGCGCTGCTGACACACAACGAAACCGCGACCGGGGTGATGCTTCCTGTCGACGCTCTCTGCGAGGATGCGCGTCGGCTGGCGCCGGAAATGCTTGTCGCCGTCGACGGCGTGAGTATCGCCGGCGCGGTTGAAATCGATATGGGTTCGATGCGGCCGGACTACTATCTCTGGAGCCTTCAGAAGGACTTCGCGATTCCCGCCATCGGTTCGGTGATGATCGTCTCCGAACGGGCAATCGAGGCCGCGAAAAACACCCCTCGGCGAGGATACGTGCTGGACCTGATCGAATGGCACGCCCGAGCCGCTGACGGGCAAACGCCCGTAACCGTATCCGACCTTGTGTTGCGTTGTCTGATCGCCCGCCTCGAGGAGATGCTGGATGAAGGCGAAGGCCGCTTTGAGCGACACAGGAATCTTGCGCGAATGCATAGGGACTGGGCAGGGAAACACGGCCTGGATCTGCTTGCGCAACCGGCATTCTACAGCCCCACGGTCACCACTATCCTGATGCCCGATTCAATCCCGGCTGCGGAATTCGTCCATGTGGCGAAGAACCTGCTGAATGTACAGATCGCGCCGGGATATGGTCCGATGCGGGATACCGCAATTCGGATTGCCGCAATGGGAAGCACATCGGAATCGGAAATGGAGCGGTTTCTGGCGGGACTTTCGCAGATTATCGGGAACTGGGCGGCCAATCGCCCCGCCCTCGAACCGGCGGCAAGACGGCAGGTCCCAACTTGAACAGAGGGTCGTTATGCCTCAGACATCGATGGTCTGCCCGGGATGCAGGAACCTGATCAGCACAGAAGAGAAAAAGTGCCCGTACTGCGGCACCTACCGACCGGGCCTCTGGGGGTTCGGCCCCGCACTCAGTCGGCTTTTTGGATCGAAAATCGACGTTCTCACGCTGATTCCCACCGCGTGCATTGCACTCTATGTGCTGAGTCTACTCCTTGACCTGGATTCCGCGCTGTCCATGCGCGGCGGCTTCTTCAGCATGCTCTCGCCAGGTCAGGGTCCTACGATCGTCCTGGGCCTGACGTACGGAAATGCGCCGTGGTGGACGCTGTTCACGGCCATCTACCTGCACGGCGGCTTGCTGCATATCCTCTTCAACGTGCTGTGGATCCGGCAACTGGGCCCGGAAGTCGGCAATCTCTACGGTCCGGCGCGGTATTTCATCATCTTCACGGCGGGCGGCGTCGTTGGTTTTCTCCTTTCCAACGTCGCATCCGGCTACCCGACGCTCGGCGCCTCAGGGTCAATTTTCGGACTCCTGGCCGCCCTCATCGTCTATGGCCGCAGCCAGAAGACCGGTTTCGCCGCGCTGATGACGCGTCAGATATGGCAGTGGGCTATCATGCTGTTCGTTTTCGGCTTTCTCATGCACGGTGTCAACAACTGGGCTCACTTCGGCGGATTCGCCGGGGGTTGGATCGCTTCACGGCTCCTCGTCTCGTCCGCACGCTGGCGCGAGGGCCGTCTCACCGTGGTGGTCGCCCTGCTCCTTCTCCTCACCACCGGCGCCGGTTTCGTGCTTTCTATATATGACGCAATCTGGCGGATGTAGGTGCTGACAGGCGGCGACGTCTTTAAGAAACCCCGTCCGCACCGTAAACCGGATTTCTTGCGCCGGCCAGCGAATTTTCGCGACATCGTACAGTCCGGCCCGATCAACGCTAAAGGCGGCCGCGGGTTCGCCGCACCGCCTATTGGAATTCCCGTCCCGCCCAATCCCTCCGGTTTCCGACGACGCCTCGCGGATCCCTACCGCTCCTGGCCAGATGCCCTTTGTGCGATCGCATTGTAGACTGAGTCGCGTCCTGGTACCGCCAGTCCATGCTCCAGCGCACCGTGCGGGTCCTGTTGGGGAGTCCGCAATGGAACATGAGGTTGTGGAACAGGACCACGTCGCCGGGGTCTACTTCGATGGAGACCGCCTGCCCCAGACGCAAGTCCAGCTCCTCCCGTGCGATCTCCAGGTAATATTCCCGCTTTTCGTGAGGCACGACACCCAGTTTGTGCGTACCGGGCACAAACTGCATACAGCCGTTTTCCTCCGTGGCGGGCACGAGGGGCGCCCAGACGTTCAACATCCTCAGCGTCTCGACGCCCTCGGCAGCCTGCGCCGTGTATCCCCCGTCCTGATGCCACAGCACGAGCGTTCCCTTCCACTCAGGAAATTTAGGGCGGGCCGTATAATTCGGATACAACCTGATCTCCGGGCCGAGGAGCAATTCTGCAACATCCAGAAGGCAGGGGTGAAAAAACAGATCGAACAGCCTGGGTCCGTGCAGTTCGGGCCGGAATGACGTAGGCGCCAGGTCCATGCAGTGTTCGAACAACCGCGCGATGCGGGTTTCGAACGGCGCACGATGGAAGGTATCCGTAATTCTGCCCGCCGCTGTCAACCGCTCCGCCTGGCGGTCGACCAGAACGGTCAACTCCTCTTTTACCCCTTCGATAACGTTCGATGACAGGAACGACTTCAATATCACGTATCCGTCCCGATCGAACGCCTCTTTCAAACCGGTTTCGCCCACCTGTGTCAAGCTTGACATAGAACCTCCTACAAAACGGACAGATAGAGCATCCGGCACGCGGCTTCATCCAGCGGCCTCGGGTTTGTGGGGCTGCAATGGTCCGCCGCCGCCTTCGCCGCGAGCGGTTCCAGAACTTCCCGGGTCACACCCAGGTCCGACAACGACTCCGGTATGCCCAACTGCCTGTTCAGCGCCTCGAAATATTCCGGTATATCGGACCCCTTCTTCAGGCGCAGCCGCCGCGCCATCGCGTCGAGTCTGTCAGCGCAGTAATCGGCATTGAACCTCAGGACGGCGGGAAGAAACAGGCCATTGAGCGTACCGTGATGCAATGATCTGTCCAGCGACCCCAACGGATGGCTCAGGCTGTGCACTGCGCCGAGGCTCTTCTGAAACGCCAGACCGCCCTGCAACGCGCACATCATCATCCCCTTCCTCGCCTCTCTGTTTCTACCGTCACCAAACACGGTTGCAATGTGACGACAGCCGCGTTGCAGTCCGTCGAGCGCGATCGCGTCGGCAACGGGGTTGTATCGTGTGCTGCAGAACGTCTCCACGCAATGTGAAATCGCGTCCATACCCGTGCCGGCGCTCAGGGCAGGCGGCATTGTCAGCGTCAGTTCCGGATCGCACACCGCGGCCGCGGGCGTCAGATAGCGGCTCAGGATTGCCACCTTGTCGCCGGATCCCAACGTCACCAGCGCGGCCCTGCCCACCTCGCTCCCGCTACCGGCGGTGGTTGGCACGGCGACAATCGGCGGGATGCGGCGCGTGATCCGTTCCGTCCCGCCCCGACGCAACGCATAGGACTCGAGCGGCCCTTCGTGACCAACCAGAATGCCGGCGCATTTCGCGAGATCTATGGACGAACCGCCTCCCACCGCGACCAGTCCGTCGCACCGTCCCGTCCTGTAGACTTCGAGCGCATCCAGTACCTGCGGCTCCGAAGGGTTGGTCTTGACGCCGGAGTATACGGGCGCGTCATGCAGGCAGACGCGCTTCGCGATACCCAGATCGCTCAGGCCCGGATCGGTCACCAGGAGCGGCCGGCGTATGCCGTACGCCGCGAGCAGGTCCGGCACGACATCCGAGACGCCGAATCCGAAATACACATCGGTCAGATAGGAAATCGTGGGTTGAATCATAGACGATCCAACCGCCTTTCGACCGGCCCCGGCATCCAGTCTGCGTGGATCCCGAGGTCCCGCAGAATCACCTGCGCGCAGTTGTATCCGGGCAGACCCGTAATGTTGCCGCCCGGGTGACAGCAGGAGCCGCACAGATACAGCCCCCGAAGGTGCGTCCTGTAGCCGCCGGCTCCCGGAAACGGACGATTGAAACCGATCTGGCCGTTTGTGAACGCGCCAACGAGAAGGTCCCCCTCTCTCATATTCGGAAACGTGCGCTCCACGTCCAGCGGGCTGCGCGCGAACCAGGATATGAGGTTATCCTTCACGTTCGGCGCATATCGGCACCACGCCTCCAGCATTTCCTGTCCCAGACGGTCCCGCTCCGAATCCCAACGCGTCGGATCACCATGCAGCCGGTACGGTGTCTTCTCCCACATAAACGCGGTATGCTTCCCCGCCGGTGCCTGCGATGGATCGAACAGGGTTGGACAACTCCCCCACATGATGTTCGGCGGTTTTCGTCCCGCGTGGTGACATGCCACCATCTCCAGGTACCGTTCCACGTGATCCAGTCCCAGAATGACCATAAACGCCTTTTCCAAGTGCGGACGGATCTCGGCGGCGGGATAGCGAGGCGGTTCGTTCAGGTTGAGATTCAGGGCGAACAGAGGGGCAATGAGATTGTATCTGAACGCCTTCGCACGTTCCCGCCATGCACCCGGCAGCGCATCTTCATCCAGGAGATCCAGAAACGTCTGATGCGGGTTCAGACCGGATACGACAAAACGCCGGGCCATGAAACGCTCGCCCGACGTCGTCTCCACTCCGACAACCCGATTTCCTTCCCGGATGAAGCGTCCGGGTTCCGTATCGAGGCGCAGTTCGCCGCCGCTCTCCCGAACGGCCGACACCAGCGCCCGGGCGAGGACGACCGATCCCCCGCGACACATCTGCGCCTTGCCCGAACTGGCCAGGAGCGCGGCAATGTGGTGTCCGAACCCCGGGCACCGTAGATCGACTTCACGCAAGCCGTTAAAAAAAAGCAATCCGGCCTGAATCACCGGATGCCTGAATTCCCTGCGGACAAATTCGAGCGGGGACAATCTGCTGACCTCGAGCAGCAGTCGGCCCTCCCTGCTTTTTTCAAGCAGGGCGCGCCGCCGGGCGGGTTCCAGCGGGGGCGCCTGCGCTTCAGGTACGATTATCCGTTCAACAATCGGCAGGAATTCTTCGCGCCACCTCCTCAGCGTCGCAGCGTCCTGGCTGCTGAAACGCGCGAACGAGTCGGCCGTTCTTTCGAAGTCCGTCCACCATTCCAGCGCTTCGCCGGCCTCTGACAGGAGGACAACGTTCAACGCCGGCTCCAGGTATACCGCTCCGCGTCGTTCGAGGTCCAGATCGCGGTACCACGGCATCGTGTTCAGGGCACGATGGTAGAACGAATGCGTATTGTGCAGAAATCCCGGATTCCGTGCGTCTTCGATCGTCTCCAGCCCGCCGCCGGGTACGCTTCTCCGTTCGATACACAGCACCTTGAGCCCCGCGCGCCCGAGATATGCCTGCAGGATGAGACTGTTGTGCCCGGCTCCGACGATAATGCCATCGTAACTCAGTGATGTCCCGCTATTCATCGCGTCCTCGACGACGACCCGGGAACCAATCGCTGTTTCTCCGGGAAGCCGCAATGCAGGCGACTCGCCCGGTCAGTCGCCTTGCTCCTCTACCAGTAGCGCTCGATATGCACCTGGCCCACTGTCTTTCGCGTATGCTCGCTGAATCCTTCAGACTCGAGAAGGGCGAGCATGTCCTCGCACATCTTCGGGTTGCCGCACAGGAAGACCTGTGTATCTTGCGGTTTCGGGTGTTTTCCCCAGGCCTCTTCCAGAATGCCGCCCGCCCAGAGATCCTGAACGTAGCCAGTCAGACCGTTCCAGGGTATGTGCTCGTTGGCCGGACGGCTGATCAACGACAGATACGTCAGGTTGCTGCACAATTGCTGCATAATGGTCAGTTCCGACCGATAGCCCAGATCCCACGATTGACGGACGCCGTGCAGAACGGCAAAGCGGCGTCCGTTGTCTCTCGGCAGGCGGGTGCGCAGCATGCTCATGTACGGAGCGAGCCCGGTCCCGGTCGCCACAAGCACGACATCCGCGGTCCCGGGCGCCTGATCCAGCGTGAAGGCGCCTGACACCTTGGGACCCAGCCAGACACGGTCACCCTGTTCCAGCGCGAACAACCTCGGCGTAAGTGCGCCTGAATGGACGACATTAATGTAGAACTCCATATGTTCCCGCGCCATGGACGACGACGCGATCGAGTACGCCCGGCGGATCAGCCGTTTCGGATCGGGTGCATCTGTCTCGGTCTCGGACCGTTCGCTTCGGGGGGCCATGCCGGGAAGGCCCAGGACGGCAAACTGACCCGGCTCGAACTCCGGTAGTTCCCATCCGTCGGCCCTCACCTGCAGAATGATCAACTCGGGGGCAAGTTCGATCTTTTGTGATACAACGGCGTTGGTCTGATCCTGCGCCACACGTGCCTTCCTTTCTTCGCCTCCTTCGTGCCGTCTCCGGTATCATCCCGTTAGCAGCATGTAAACTTTCGGCGCCAGCCTCGCGAAATCCGACACTGCTTCGGCGTGGGGTACCCGTCCTTTCCATCTGCTGGGATCACCAATCTGACGTGCCTGTGAATTCTACGAAACCTCAAAGCTGGCGGACGCATACGTCACGGACTGCCCGGGTTCGAGTTTCACGACGTTTGTATTCGGAGACAGAAACCCGACCATTTCCTCAAAGCCACCGATATCCGCCGGCTGACCCACCGCCTCACCGTAGTGGCACGGAATGACGATATCCGGACGAATCAGGCTCGCCGCGCGGGCCGCTTCCCGGATTCCCATCGTGTAAAGACCGCCGACCGGAAGAATGGCCACCTGGGGTCCATACATCTGGCTGATCAGCTGCATATCGCTGAACAACGCCGTATCCGCCGTATCGTAAACGGAAATGCCGTTCGAAAACTGCATCACGATCCCGCAGACGCCGCCGTCCGGACGGAAGTAATCATCCTCCGGCGCATCGCCCAGCGCCTGATTCGGCGACATCGAGAGCGAATGGAAAGCCTGGGTAGCGGTAATGCGCACGCCGTTAACCTCGATGGTGCCGCCCGGATTCATCGGCTGCGCCCGTTCTCCCAGGGCGAGGCCGTTTTTCTCCGCGGTCAGGCAAAGTTCGTAGTTGCCGGCAAATACGGCGCCGGTGCTTTTGCAGATTTCAAAGGAGTCGCCGATATGATCGTCGTGACCATGCGTCGCGATTACCACGTCGGCGTGCGCAATGTCTGACACACTCAATTCGGTTGTGGGGTTGTTATTCAGCCACGGATCGAAATAGACCACCTCACCGGTATCCGGTTCCAGTCGGAAAGACGCGTGCCCCAGCAGTGTGATCTTGATGGTCGCCATCAGTGACCTCCCGTTTGCGGTTTCGAATCATTGGTTGACGCTCCACCGTCGGCCGTTCCCGCTCCTTCGCCCGTCTCGCAGATCTGACGCCAAGTCTCGTCATCCACGAATACGCCCTCCGCTTCACCCTTTTGTCGAAGACGGTATTCGATTTCACCTGGCAGGTGGATGCGGTCGAATCCCGGCATCAGCCTCGAAGTCTTCAAATAGCCGACAAAGCCGTCCACCTCGTCCCTGAATCGTTCCGGCGGGGTAAACGCCTGAATATCGATCGCCATCAGGAATACGCCGTTTCCGCCGGACGGGGCTCCGGCCCGGCTGCACCCGCCGCCGCCGAGGGCGCCCGAAAGAATGTCGATGACGACCGCCAGTGCGTAACCCTTGTGCGCGGCGTTTCCGCCGAAGGGCAGAATCGCCCCTCGCGGCGGGCCGTAGAAATCCTCAGGCCGTTCCACGGGTCTGCCCTCCGCGTCTATCGCCCAATCCTGCGGCAGGGGCTCTCCGCGGTTACGCTTCACCCGAATCTTGCCTTCGGCAACCACGCTGGTTGTCATATCCACGACGATTGTAAAGTCGCCGCCCGTAGGAACGCCAACGGCCACGGGATTGGGAGACATCCTCGCGTCGATCCCGCCGAACGGCGAAAGCAGACGGCCGCCGCCGTGGTTGTTACACATGACCACACCGACCATGCCTCTTTCCGCGGCCTGTTCCACGTATTCTCCGAGGCGGCCGATATGGCTGCTGTTGAACAACTCCACCGCGGCGACGGACCGCTCCCGGGCTTTTCTTGTCGCCAGTTCCATGGCCTGCGCGCAGACCGTCTGGCCGAAACCCCACTGCCCGTCGACCACCGCCGATGCGTCCGCCTCGCGGACGACGCGAATGTCGCGCCCGCCCTTTACAATACCTTCCTCCAGGGCCTGCACATACTGCGGAAGCCGGATAACGCCGTGGGAATCGTGGCCCATCAGATTCGCGAGAACAAGCGAATGAGAGATTCTTTGCGCCTCCGTTCCCGATAACCCCGCGCCTTCCAGAACCCCTGCGCAGACCTGCTCCAGCGATTCAACCTCAATGATCGGCATCGCCTCTCCCGGGCAACACGTGCGGGACCGCGTTCATCCTTAGAAGCTGTCTTAAAAACCCCCGGCGGTCTTCGCGCGGCTGCAAAAGCGTCGGCCTGCGTTGGTCAAATCCACCCGTCTTACGAGATCGAGGCTGCGCTTGCTCGCCTCTCATAGTCGAATTTGCCCGCCTTGACCGACACATTTTCGCTCGCGCTCGGGACTCACCAGGAATTTTAAAACAGCTTCTTAGCATCCGGATCGCCATCATACCATGGGATCCTTCCGCTTCAGGACCTGGATAGCCACTCCCCACGGATCACGCAGCATTGCCAACTGATCGCCGGCATCCGTCGTGTACACGTCGTCTACGACCTGCGCCCCGGCGTCAAGCAACCGGTCGCGTTCCCGCTCGATGTCGTCCGTGTAGAACGCGAAGTGGAGTACTGAAACATGCATCGAAGCATAGTCTGGGGTTTTCAGCGTATCTTTCTCGTAAATTTCGAACATGGTTTTCCCGGAGGCGTCTCTAAGAAAGGTCATGTGAGAAGGAGGGCCACCGTACCGGACCACTTCCATGCCCAGATGCTCGCACCACCAATCCGCCACGGACTTTGTATCCTCAACGAGAAACGCCGTATGCTCAAAGTTTAACATTACCGGACTCTCCTATCATGTTGACGCACCATGTCTCGACTGCGGGGTGAAGACGATCCCGGATTGGCCTCGAGCGTTTCCGGTAAACGGGACGACTTCGCGGAAACAACGGGGTTTCGCGTCAGGCTCAACGGCCTGGGCGTCCCGCAGGTTGAAATTCGAAAGGAAATGAATAAAATAGCGTCTCTTCGGCAACCGGGCAAGCACTATCGAGGTTTTTTGACGCCTCCGTCCGCTATAATCACCTGCGCTCGAGAGGAATAGGGAGATCCACCCTGACGTTTCCCAGCCGCTGTGATTCCAGAAACCCGATCATGATCTCAACGACCCGGTGTGCGTCCTTTGCCGGCGAAACCGGCTGGCCGCCGCTATCGACCAGGCGCACCAGTTCCTGGACTCCGGCGCGAATACCGCTGACGGGCCACTCGGGCGCCTGGATCTCTTCCCGTTCACGGTCGCGAACGAGCAAGGCGCTTACACGGCCGATTTCGACGGAACCGGTCGTGCCCACGATTTCACACTTGAACTTGGGACCGGCGGAGGCTTTTGAACCGCCCGCGAAAAAGCCCCTCACGCCGTTGGCGAAATGGATGTATCCGCTCGCCGACGGTTCGGTAGCCGGGTCGTGACCGCCATCGCCCCTGTACTCCGCGTAATCCTCGTAACCGGCTTCCAGCTCCGCAAACACCCAGTCCGGCTCCGAGTCCGCATAATAACAGATCGAATCCACCAGATGCGTACCGTTTCTGAACAACATGGAACGTGGACCGTTCAGCGCCGCCACGATCTGCTGAACGGATCCGATCTCTCCACCATCCACGATCTCTTCCTTGACGTAGCGCCATAGCGGCTGGAAGCGCCTTGTGTGATCGACGGAGAGAATCGCGCCGTTGCGTTCAGCGGCGTAAACCATCCGGTCCGCGTCCGCCAGATTGGTCGCAAGGGGTTTTTCACAAAAGATTCCCTTTACCCCCGCGTTGGCCGCATCCACGACCAGGTCCGCATGCCTGTGGTCGGACGTCGCTACCGTAACAATATCCAGGTCCTCTTTCGCCAGCATGTCACGGTGATTCGAATATGTATTGAGACCGGGCCACTCGGATTGCCAGCGGTCTCTGAAATCGACAAGTGTGGATTCCTCCAGGTCGCACGCGGCGGACAGGGTCGCATTCTCCAGGTTCAGGAGTCCCGACGCATGTTCGACGCCAATGCCCCCGCATCCAATCACACCCACGCGGTAAGATGTCATCAGTCACCCCTTTTCTGTAGAGCATAATTCCCCTTCAGGTATCGAAGGGTCTCTTCCATTCCTTCGTCCACGGCCGCCCTGTGAAACCGCATTCGCCGGGCGTCATCGAGAAACGGCGCCGCCATCGCGACATTCCGCTCCCAGGTGCGCCGCGCTTCGTGTTCCGGCGTGTCGCATCGTCGCAACCTGAGAAATATGCGCTCCAGTTCCCAGGGGTCGTCCTCCAGCGCCCACGGCTTGACCAGGTCGAGGTATTCGCCCACAACCCCGCAATCGATAAAGCCGACGCTGTCTTTGCGTCCGAATCGGTGAATCGCTGCCATGTAGCTGGCGTTGCCGATGCCGAACCCGTCCACCATGGACCACAGACCCATTATTATCGGTCGCCAGTCTTCGATACCGTATACGTGGACGGTTACCTCATCCCGGAATGCCTCGTCCACGGTGAGGTGAGAAATGTACCCGAGCATCATGGCGACATCCGCACCGGAAAGCCGCCTTGGATCGGCCAGGTCCGGGTGGGCCCCGAACAGCCCCGCAACCGACCGCCCCCACGTGTCACGGCGATCGTCCGAATAGAAATGGGTGGCAAACTTACCCCTCTTGCCGACAAAACGCAGTCCGTCCGGCGCACACGTACCGGCGAGCAGGTCGGGCGTATGTGCATCCGCGAGCGCCGCCGCCTCGGGGCACTCCCGGTGAAATCGCTCGTGCAGGGCTGCCAGCAATGCAAAATGGCAGCGGCCTCTTGGCATCGGGTTTCCTTTCGGTGTGCCGGATGTGAAATCGATCCCCGGACAAATCGCCTCAAATCTAAGGGATGTTTACGGTCCGGTCAAGATTGAATAGGCGCGCGGGCGGCTTTCGGATGTCGCCCCGTCCGGTTTGGGCGCGTTTGTCCCTTTTTTGAGTTGACGCGCACCGGCGGAACGTCTAAGTTCTGACTGCCGTTCAGTTTTCAATTTCCGTCACCCTGCAGAGCAGCTTTTTCAACGGACTGCTATTCAATGTCCAGAATTGCCGGCGTCGATATCGGTGGCACCTTTACGGACATCCTGATTCTGGATGATTCGGGGCCGCACCTGATCGTCAGGAAAGTACCGACGACCCCGGATGATCCATCGAGAGGGCTGATCGAGGGGATAGGCGCCCTCGGGCAGGCGGACCGCGGAATCGAACTCGTCATTCACGGAACCACCGTGGCGACGAACGCCGTCCTCGAGCGTAAGGGCGGACGATGCGGTCTGATCGCCACCAGGGGGTTTCGGGATATCCTGGAACTCCGGAGGCGCGACCGGCCTTATCTCTACGGGCTTACCGGAACCTACGAACCTCTGGTTCCGCGCGACCGCCGGCTGGAAGTAACCGAGCGAATCTCGGCGGAGGGCGAAGTGCTTGTTCCGCTCGACGAGGACGAAGTCCTGTCGTGCGCGGAGAGGCTCACGGCTGAACGCGTCGACGCGATCGTCATTTCGTTTATGAACGCGTACGCCAACCCGATCCACGAACGAAGGGCGAAATCGCTTATAGAGAACCGCTATCCGGAAATTTACGTGGTTGCGTCCGCGGAGGTCCTTCCTCTGATTCGTGAATTCGAACGCACCAGCACGGCCGTCGTCAACGCGTACGTCCAACCCGTCGTCAGCCGATATCTGGCCAACCTGGAACGCAGCCTGGAGCGCCGGGGATACAGGACCCATCTGCTCGTCATGCAATCCAACGGCGGCATGATCCCTGCCGGCGAAGCGGGAAGATACGCCGTTCAGACGGTGTTGTCGGGGCCCGCGGCGGGCGTCATCGCGGCGACGGCCATCGCTGCCGAGAACGAAGTCCGAAATCTCATCGCCTACGATATGGGGGGAACCAGCCTGGACGTATCTCTGGTCACCGATGGCATCCCGGTTCAGGCCGATGGCACGGAGCTTGATTTCGGCATTCCGATCCTTCTCTCCATGGTCGACATCCAGACCGTTGGCGCCGGCGGCGGCAGCATCGCGCGCATCGACGACGGAGGCATCCTTCAGGTTGGCCCGGACAGCGCCGGCGCGGATCCGGGTCCGGCGAGTTACGGTCGCGGCGGCCGCCTGCCAACGCTTACCGATGCGAATCTCGTGCTGGGTCGAATCAACCCGGAGTACCCGATCGGGGGACGCGAGGGTTTCTCCTTTGACCTGCCGAAAGCCAGGGTTGCGCTGGAGGAACACGTCGCCGGGCCGCTTGGGCTCTCGGCCGAAGAAGCCGCGCGGGCGATCGTCGCCGTATCCAACAACCGCATTGCCGGCAGCCTCCGCCGGATCTCCATCGATCGTGGCCGGGACCCCGGAGACTTCACCCTGTTCGCATTTGGAGGAAGCGGCCCTCTCCTGGCCGGGTTTCTAATGGATGAACTCGGTATTCCCAGGGGTCTTGTCCCCTATCTTCCGGGTATCGCATCTGCATGGGGCTGCGCAATCGCGGACGTGAAGCGCGACTACGTAACGATGGTCAACCGCCGCCTCGATGACCTCGACGAGACAGAAATCAGGCGGATCTTCGACGACGACCAGTCGCGCGGGAACGCGTTCCTGAAGCAGGTTGCCCTGCCGCTCAGCCATATTCACCTTCTCCGTGAAGCGGACATCGCGTACGAGGGTCAGACCCACGTCATCCGCACTCCGTTGCCGGACAACGATACGAGTCCGGAGCGCATCGCGACGAGGTTCAGAGCCTCGTACCTCCGCCGATACGGAAGCGCACACAGCGGCTTCGGCCGTCTGGAAGCGCTGCTGGACGGCATTCCCGTTCGACTGCTGAACCTGCGGACCACCATTATCGGTGTAAGGAAACACCGATCTCTGGGCTCAATGCTGACACCGCCGGCGACCACGCTGGAACAGGCGTACAAAGGCAGCCGCGACGTCTGGGTTGAAGACGCGTTCGTTGCATGCCCGACCTACGAGCGTTCCAGAATTCCCTGGGGCACCGAACTCTCCGGACCGGCGGTGATCGAGCAGTCCGACACGACCGTCTGGCTGGATCCTTTCCTCCGCGCCAGCGTGTTGGACGGCGGTACCTTCCTCGTCGAATCAAACCGGCGGACACACAGCAGGCAGCGCTGACGTTCGGCCGCGGCACGTTTCAATCGCAATCTGGAGCAACTTCGAAATGGATCCGATCACTCTGGCTGTAATCCGCGGCAGCCTGGAACAGATCGCCGATGAAATGGATGCCACGCTGGAACGCATGGCCTTCTCGCCGGTGATTTCAGACGGCTTCGACCGGGCCAGCGGCATCTATGCGTCAAACGACGGGGCCGTCATCGTACAGGGGCCACGCGGCCTGCCGAACTTCATATGCGTGATGCAGCACACCGTGCGTTCAACCATCGCCCACTTCAATGAGCCCGTCGAGGGGGACGTCTACATTGTCAACGACCCGTACCTCGGCGGCACGCATCTGATGGACGTAAAGTTGATCAAACCTTTCTTCTATCGAGACAAACTCGCGTTCTACCTGGCAAACAGCGGGCACTGGCCTGACATTGGCGGGCGGGTTCCCGGCGGGTTCTCGACGAAGGCCACGGAGGTATTTCAGGAAGGCTTGCGGCTGCCTCCTCTCAAGCTCATGGACGAAGGCAGGCTTAATCAGGCTGTGGTCGACGTCATCCTGCACAACGTTCGCGTACCCGGCGAACGTCAGGGCGACATCATCGCCCAGGTGGCATCGCTGAATCTCGGCGCAGATCGGCTGACGGCATTGTTGGATCGCTACGGCGAAGCGACCGTATTCGAGGTCGTCAGCGAACTGGAGCTTCGTTCCGAGAAGATGATGCGGAAACACATAAGCACCATTCCCGACGGTTGTTACGCCTTTGACGAATACATGGACAGTGACGGCGTGGACTGGAGGCCGTTACACATCCATCTCGAAATGACTGTTGACGGCGACAGCGTTCACATCGACCTCTCGGAAAGCAGCCCGGCCTGCCGAGGGCCGCTTAACAGTGTATTGAGTACGACAATGGCGGGTGTCTTTATTGCCTTCAAGCATTTTTTCCCCAACGTGCCCATCAACAGAGGTTGTTTCAAACCCTTTTCCTTCAATATTCCTTCCACCACGTTCCTGCACGCCCTGCCGCCGCGCCCCGTCTCCGGCTGCGCAGCCGAAGTCTGTCAGCGAATGATCGACGCTGTCCTGGGCGCAATGAGCCAGGCCCTGCCGGACCGCTGCTACGCCGGCCCCATGGGTACTGTCACCAATCTCTCCGTTGGCGGTGACGATCCGGAAAGGGGATATTTCGTCTTCTATTCGTTTATAGGCGGGGGTTATGGCGGCAATTATCTGACAGACGGGCTCACCAACGGCAATCCCACCATCGCGGTCGCCCGCACCCAGGCGCTGGAAATCTTCGAGTCCAGGTATCCGGTACTCTTCGAAACCTACGCCCTGCGCGAGGACTCCGGCGGTCCCGGGTGTCGCAGGGGCGGGTTCGGCGTGGTACTCGAATTTATGCTCAGACGCGGCGAGGCCAGCGCCTCGCTCCTTGGAGACCGGGGTCGGTTCCGGCCATTCGGTGTACTTGGCGGCAAACCGGGCAGACCCGCCGAGCACACCTTTACACTGCGGGGCAAGGCGTACCGGCCACCGCACATCACCAAGGACGAGGGCGTCCATATGGTCGAAGGGGACCGACTCCGCCTCGAAACCCCGGGCGGCGGCGGACACGGCGCGCCCGACTCGCGATCGGATGAAGCCATCCTGGAAGACGTGAGGCGAGGGTATTACCGCAGGGAGGCTGCAGAAGCGGACTACGGTATTGTGATCAGACCGGATGTGCTTGAAATCGACAGAGCGGCGACAACAAGGCTGCGGAACTCACGAACGCGTACCGACCCATGACCGGTAGCGCCCGGCGTAGTGTGTCGTTCATACGCCAGGTCTACCGTTTACATCGTACGTGCCAGCAATCCACCATCCACCACGAGCGAGGTGCCCGTAATGAACGACGACGCGTCGGACGCCAGGAAGAGTACGGCGGACGCGATGTCGGCAGGTGTGCCGACCCGTTTCGCCGGCACCATTTCGGCCAACCTTTGCCGTTCATCGGCGGGGACGCCAACCCGATCCCAGAGCGGCGTCTGAATCGCTCCGGGAAGCACGGCATTTACGCGGATTGCGGGCCCGTAATCCAGCGCCAGGACCCGGGTAATGCCCAGCACGCCGGCCTTGGCGGCATCATAGGCCGTGTTGGTCTCGAACCCCACCAGTGAGTGTACCGAACCCGTGTTGACGATCGACCCGCCGCCCGTCCTCAACATGGACGGTATCGCGTACTTGGCGGCCAGATAGATCGCTTTCAATCCCGTATTCAACGTCCTGTCCCAGACGGATTCCTCCAGTTCCGTGGCAGGCGCATTTCGATACCAGATCGCGTTGTTGTGGAGTATATCCAGCCTGCCGAACGCCTTGTCGGTCTCCACGACCATCCGGCGCACCTGCGCTGCATCGCTCACGTCGGCTTCGACAAAGACCGCCTCTCCACCGTTGGCGGCAATTCGGTCCACAGTTTGTAAACCGCCCGTCACGTCCACGTCCGCCACGGTTACCCGGGCGCCTTCAGAGGCCAGCAGATTCGCCGTACTCTCACCGATACCCGAAGCCGCCCCCGTTACAATGGCCACCTGACCCGCGACGCGTCCCGATTTGTGATTTCCCACAATCCGCCTCCCTTGTGATGATGTTCCCGAGACTTGCTTCCTGCGTTATTCATGGATACATCCATGCCCTGAGAGGCTCGGATTGAGGACCCCTTCCGAGCGCAGACCCTTGATGCGAAACCTGAAACATGCCCTGTCAGGACGCCCCTCCCCTCGCGCCGCCTCGGTGGCACCGGGCGTGCCAGTCTTTTGCAATTTTGCAAAAAATCCGCACCGGAGCCGGGAAATTCCTATCTTTATAATGGGTACGCGGGAATTCCGGACCCAAAGTGTTTTACCCGGAATCCGATTCCTGAGTCGGATTTCGACGCAGCTGCGGCACAGAAATAATGCCAATGCCGGAAACACCGGGTTATTTCGTATCGCACGGAGCCCGCAGTGTCTTCCGAAGAAGATAGACAGGAATCCATCATGGCGCCAGTCGCACTCGTAACGGGCTCGAGCAGGGGAATCGGCCGGGCCATCGCCTGTTGTCTGGCCGACGCCGGTTATGACATCGTCGTCAACTACGAAAGAAACCGGGCGGCCGCAAAGCAGACCGCCGACGAGGTCCGGAGAAGGAATCGCCGGCCGCGCATCTGCGGGGCGTCTGTCGCGGTTCCCGAGGACAGCCGACGCCTTGTCGAATTCACCCTGGATGCGTTCGGCCGTTTAGACCTGCTCGTAAACAACGCCGGCATCGCCCCGCGGACCCGCACGGATATTCTTGAAACGACGCCCGAGAGTTTCAATGAGGTTCTTGACACCAACCTCAAGGGGCCCTACTTCCTGACCCAGATTGCGGCCGGTCATATGATTCAGCTCACCAGGAGCGAGATCGTGCCGAAAGCCAGAATCGTAAACGTCACGTCGATCTCGGCCTTTGCAAGCTCCACATCCAGGGGCGAGTATTGCGTCTCCAAGGCGGGCCTCAGCATGATGACAACACTCTTCGCGGTCAGATTGGCGGAACACGGAATCACCGTTAACGAAATCCAGCCCGGCATCATCAAAACGGATATGACGGAGCCGGTCAGAGAGATATACGACCGGCGAATCGCCGAAGGCCTTACGCCGATCCGGCGCTGGGGTCTGCCCGAAGACGTCGGGAAGGCCGTCGCCGCGGTTGCACTGGGTTATTTCGACTTTACAACCGGCGCCGCGATCCCGGTAGACGGAGGCTTTCACATTCGGCGCCTTTGATTCCTGCGAAATGACATTCGCAACCGGGAGATTGACTTATCGGCAGTCCGTCGTTATATTTGTACCAGTGTGTCGAAGTCCTGGATCCGTCCTGTTTCAAGCACGCTCGGGAGGCAATAAAGGCAAGATTCAGGGCCTGTATCGGAAATAGTCAGTGAGCTCCTGTCCGCCTGCAAACACAACGTCCAGGACGACCTTTATATTCGGGTGAAGCCATATGCTTAAGGGCATCTTCAAGCGTGACGAGGAAGAAAACCCCGCTTCGAGCCGCGAGAAACAGATCGTTATCGAGGGTCAGACGGAAGAAGTAGAAGAGGCGATGCATCTGCTTTCCGAGAAGGACACGGACGATCTCGACGAAACGATGGAGGAGATCGACGCTGCCGTCAGGAAGGCCGCAAAAACCACGCTCCAGGACATCAGGATGATGGAGGAAGGCCGTTGTCCGGCATGCGGCCAAAAAACGCGGCAGTTTCTCTTTACCAGTGTCTGCGCAAGCTGCGGCTGGTTTTCGTTCATCTCGCCGGAAGAGGGCAAGTCCATTATACACCTCAAAACAGGTCGCAACATAGAGTGCGGCACCACGTTCGACACCCAGGGCGACTATATCCTGGGGATTACGGACGGCGTGGTGCGCGCAAAAGTCACCAAAGACAACGTCCAGCACATAGAATACGTCTGGTCCGACGAGGAAATCGAAAAAAAGCGAACGGCCCGCGCACGCGAGCAGGCCGGTATCTGCAGCTGGTGTGAAAAGAGCCTGACGCTGGCCGAAGAGGACGTGATTGTTTCCTACGCCGCATTCGGCAGCTTTCAGGACCGGTACGTGTTCTGCTCGAAACACTGTTCGGAGGCTTTTCAGGGTCAATATCCGATCAGGGTGCATAAGAACTGCTACAACCGGCCCTGTCCGGATTGCGATCTGTGCATCAAGAAATACAGTGGAGAAGACGAGACGCTTCTCCAGCGCCTCCAAACGGTTAACGATTAAGCACGGCCCGGACATATCGTCACTGCGCGTTGCCTGCGTTCCCGCCTGACTCTCCCATCCTTTACAACCCTTCATCTTCAGTTAATGGTGTTCTCACCGGTCTGCCCGCCGGCGCCGCCTTCGGTCAATCCTGCATGCACCGCGGCCGGACTCTGCTGCTCGTCGTTCAGCCGACTGTATACCCCGCCCTGAGACAGCAGTTCCTCGTGGGTCCCCCATCCGGCCATTCGTCCATTCTCGAGTACCAGGATCCTGTCGGCGCGGGCGGCCGTTGAAATCCGGTGTGTGATTACGAATGTCGTCCTTCCGTCCATAACCTGATCCAGAGTCTTCTGGATTCGCGCCTCGGTACCGGCATCCAGCGCCGATGTGGTATCGTCCAGGATCAGGATCGCCGGGTCGGTCAGGATCGCCATTGCCAACGCCAGGCGCTGTTTTTGACCCCCGGACAGATTGCTGCCGCCTTCCTCGACACGGGCTTCGTATTTCTCCGGCTGGCTCATAATGAAGTCATGCAACTCAGCGCGCCTGGCGGCCTCCATGATCTGATCCGGCGTCGCGCCATCCCTTCCGTACACGATATTCTGCGAGATCGTGCCCGAGAACAGTACGGGTTCCTGCGGCACCATGCTGACGTGCCTCCGGATGCACGACAGACGGAGGTCCCGGAGGTTGTAGTCGTCCAGCAGAATACTCCCGTGCGTTGGTTCATAGAGCCTCAGCAGCAGGCTCAACAGCGTGCTTTTTCCAGCCCCGGAAGGCCCCACAACCGCCACGGACGTACCCGGCCTGGCCGAGAAAGTCAAATCCTTTACTACGGCGTCCGCGAGGGCATTGTATTGGAACCATACGTTTCGGAATACCACGCGGCCACGAACATGTTTCAGGTTGATCGCTCCCGGACGATCCCGAATCAAGATCTCCTCGTCCAGTACTTCGAACACTCGGGAAACGACCACGATCATCTGCCTGATGACCACGTTTACATTGGTAAGCGCAACCAGGGGCATGAACAGATTGGAAAGCGACATATTGAAATAGATCAACTCCCCCACCGTCATGTTTCCGTCGCGGACCATCAACGCCCCCCAATACAGGATCAGTGCGCCCGCCGCGGCGCTGATGGCCGCGCAGACCGCGCGCAGACTGGCGTTCAGCACCGAATTCCTCACGGACAGCCTGAAAATGGATGCGAGACGTCTGAAAAACAACCTTCGTTCCGCGCGTTCATTCGCAAATGAGTACACAACCCGAACGCCTCGAACCCGTTCTTCCAGGGTGCCGTACGTGTCGGCGTAGGCTTCTCTCATCCTGGCGAACGTCTCTGATAATGGGCGCTGGAATAACCGGTAAGTGAGTACGTAGAGTGGAAGCGCCAGCAGCGCGAAGACGGCGAGCTCGACGTTGATCAGCAGCAACACCACGATACCGATCAGGATCTTGGCTGCATGGCCGATCGTTTCGACAAAGGTCGTGGTCACCTCGCTTTGCAGCAATTGTACATCGTCCAGAATGCGCGACATGATCTTTCCGATCTGTTTCCTGTCGAAAAAAGCCATCTGCAGTTTCTGTACCTTCTGGTGCAGATCCAGCCGTACCCGAAAGACGATCCGATTGCCCACAAACGCAATGTTGTAATTGAAGAACCAGTTCAACCCGGCAAACAGTAGGCGCACGACCATATAGACGCCAAACACGACCCAGAGCCATTTGATCTTTTCCGACCGGGTTCTGGTCGGTTGCGGACGATCCGTGTCCCAGCTATGCGGCAGGACCCGCTGAGGGTCACGCCCGATTTTCTGACCCTGTGTCCCGTGCGGGGGCCGTATCTGTGCCGGGTCGGCGGGGCCCGCACCCGCGTCTTCGATGCTCCCGGGCCGGATCTGTAGTACGTCGTCCACCGTTGTCTTGGTGATGAAACCCAGAATATAGAAATAGGATCCCGTTATACCCGCCAGCACCATCACCAGTGCGACCCGGATCCAGAACGGACGGATATAGTTTGCCACAAATCGTTTGAGATACGGATTCATGCCAGGTTCATTTCTGCACGACGAATGAACGTAATACAATCACGACTCAGACTTCCTCGATCCCGGATTCAACGTCTCCAAACTGCTGGTCGACAAGACGCCGGTAAATTCCGTGCGGTATCCGCATCAACACGTCGTGTGTGCCCCGCTCAACGATTTTTCCCTGATCCATAACGACGATTAAATCGGCAGCCAATACGGTGGACAGCCTGTGAGCGATGACAAACGACGTACGTCCCTTCAATACACTGGCCATTGCCTTCTGGATCAGGGCTTCCGAGAGAGAATCCAGCGAGGAAGTCGCCTCGTCCAGTATAAGGATCCCGGGATGGGTGAGCACCGCCCGCGCGATGGAAAGCCTCTGTTTTTCGCCGACCGAGAGCTTGATGCCGTCATCCCCCACCCTGGTATCGTATCCATCCCGCGTTCGCATCGCGAACTCGTGGATCTCACCCACGCGCGCCGCGTCGATTACGTCCCGTTCAGGCGCGTCAGATCTGCCGTAGCAAAGGTTCTCCCTGAGCGTCGCGTCGAAGAGCACGGAGTCCTGCAGCACCTGACCGACCTGTCTTCGGAGGGACCGGACTTTCACCTCCCGGATGTCGTGTCCATCAACGCGTATTACGCCTTCCGTTACATCGTAATACCGCATCAACAGGCTGGTCAGCGTCGTTTTCCCGCATCCGGTATGACCGACCAGAGCGACCATCTGCCCCGGTTGCACGTCAAGACAGATATCCTCCAAAACGGGCTCACCGGCCTTGTACTCGAATCCCACGTTCTCAAAAACGACATGGCCCGTGACTGCGGGAAGGTCCGGCGCATCGGGGGCGTCGCGGATCTCCACCGGATGGTCCAGGATCTCATAAATCCGATCTACGGAAACCATCATGTCTTCGAATTGTATACCGACGTTCATCAGGTTCAAAATAGGCTCGAAAACCCGCATGGCGTACGCCAGAAAGGCCATAACGCCGCCGTACGTCATTTCCCCCTGAATGACGAAATAGCATCCCAGACAGAAAATCAGGGTATTACGGATTCCTGACACCACCCAGAAACCGGAACGCGCCGAGGCACGATGCGTTTCCGCCTGCATCGCGAAGTCCATGCCGGCTCGGGTTTCTTCCGCGAATGCCCTGTCCTCGCGTTTTTCGCGGCCGTAGGCCTTTACCAGCCGTACCCCGCTCAGCCGCTCCTGCAGTCCGACCGACACATCGTCCATCTTCTGCCGCCAACGGCGCCTGGAAGTACGGATCGGACCTACGAAGATCCTGTAGTTGAGAATGTACAGCGGCATCAGAATGGTCATCAGCAGAGCGAGTTTCCAGTTCAGCCCGTAGCAGATTACCAGCGCCGCTACAATCGATATCAGGTCCGTCACCGTGCGCAGCACCTGCATCGTAACCATCTGTCGCACGGTTGCCACGTCCCCCATCATCCGCGACATGATTTTGCCAGTGCCCATTTCGTCATGAAAGCTCATGGCGAGCCGGAACACATGACTGTACATCGAGAGGCGCACATTCATGATCAATCGGTGAGCGGCGTACGCGAGTGTTAACGCGTTTGCAACACGCAAACCAGCCGTCAGCACAGGAACCGCGACCAGCAACGCAACCATAATCTCCAGCATCTCCCATCGGCCGCTCACGATAACCTCGTCGACGATGTACATCACGATCAGTGGCGGCAACATTCCCAGAACCGCCAGCATCACGGTCAAGCCCAATGCGCCGGACAGCCTCGCGGCGTACGGCCGGACGAATTCGAGCAACTTTCGGAAATTTTCAGTTCTCGATGGGGGTTCCACCTTCATCTCCGGAGACTATCCTCAAGAAAGGCATCGGCCTTGGCGTGCAATACGCCCTATCAACTTGAACATGGCTTGACGGAGGAATGAGAAGATCCATATAACAGGCGCTCACAGAATCAACTAAAAATTCCAGTTAATAAGTGAAGGGTCGACCTGTTCATGCCTGGCGCCCGGCGTTTCCCGCTGCCACCAAACCTGTAATCGCGGTTCGAACGGCGTTCAGAAGGCAGATTGACTAATATATAAATATACATCGCTGAATTCAAACTCCGGCGGATGAAGGCCGGCCGTGCCCTCTGCGGCGTTACTTGCGGCATCAACCGGCCAGGTGCGTGCCGGGACGCTCTTCGGATCCAGCCGGCCTGGTCCTGACCCCTTCGGGACCGTCATCCGGTCTGCGTCGGCCGCGGCCGCTTTTTCTTGCATGTTCAGGAGAGTTCGTCCATAATTCAGCGGTCGTACCACGAGGATCCGGGTTTCCGCGTCCACATCGTTGGATTACCGCTGTCAACAGCCTCAATAACCGCTGCCGTTTGCCAGAAATTCGTTCCCATGGACGTATCCGGTCTCACCATTTCTCAAGTTCGAGATCTGCTTCGTTGTCCAGACGATATCGATGCAGCGCTGCTGGATATACTGGACGCCGATTCTCGGGCCGGCGTTCGCCGTCTGGTCCTCAAAGAGCGCCGCCGCAGAAAATCCGTCACGACCGAACGTGCGCGCCTGGAGAAAATGCGGGCCCTGGAAAAGCAACTGCACGAGCGGGGCCTTTGCCGCATTGCGGGTGTCGACGAAGCCGGACGCGGGCCCCTGGCCGGTCCGGTCGTCGCCGCCGCGGTAATTCTTCCCCGGGAGGTCGTGATTCCCGGCCTGAACGACTCCAAGGTACTCACGCCTGACAGGCGGTCGAGCCTTTACGCGCGGATCACCGAAACCGCTGTTGCCCATGGCATTGGCGAGGCTTCGGCGGAGGAAATCGACCGCATCAATATCCTGCAGGCCACCTATCTCGCCATGCGCCGTGCTATCAAGCGGCTTGACGTCCCACCCGACCACGTTCTTGTGGACGGCGCCGGCGTACCCGGGAGTCCATACCGCGAGTCCGCTGTGATCGACGGCGACGCCGTTTCGCTCTCCATTGCGGCTGCATCCATACTCGCCAAAGTGACCAGAGACCGCCAAATGGCCGCTTTCCATAAAGAATACCCTGAATACGGCTTCGCGGACCACAAGGGGTATGGCAGCGCAGAGCACCGGCGGGCACTGCGCGTACATGGCCCGTGCCGGATCCACCGGCTGTCCTTTAGAGGGGTGCGGTCGGCGAACCATTCCGGAAGCGCGCCGGAATTCTCCGGAATGACCGGAGGCACAGCGGACAAGGATGAACGTCCTACTCGCGTCAGGAATGTGCAGACCCAACTCTTCCGGACCGGCAAGAGGGGGGAAAACGCGGCCGCGGCCATGCTCGCAAGAACGGGTTACCGGATTCTCCGGCGAAATTACCGGGCGGGAGGCGGAGAAATCGACCTGATCGTGTCGAGGGGTCCTGTTCTTGCGTTTGTCGAAGTCAAGACCACCGCCGCAAAGGGTTTCGGCCCTCCTGAAGTCCGCGTTACCAGGGAAAAACAGCGCCAGATCGCGCGTACAGCCAGCGCGTATCTTCAACGCCACCCTGCCCCGGATCTGGCGCCGCGTTTCGACGTGATCGCTGTACACTTCGGGGACGGCTCGCCTCGAATCCAGCATCTCGAATCCGCATTTCGGCCGGAAATCTGATAAATCTTGACATTGAGCAGGCTTGTGTGTATCTTTGTCGATTTGGCTGAAAATCAAGGGCTTATCCAACTGGAATCGGAACACGATGGCGACCGACCTCATCCCCCGCGTCAAGGGTGTCAGGGATTTCTATCCTGAAGACTGGGCCCTGCAAAAATGGCTGGGTGATACGTTCATCGCACTCGGCGCCGGCTTCGGTTACCAGGAATACGAGGGTCCTGTTATGGAGTACATGGACCTCTACCTGGGCAAGACCAGCGAGGAAATCGTTAGCCGGCAGACGTTCACGTTGTCCGGCCGCGACGAAAAATCCCTGGTCCTTCGTCCGGAGCTTACGCCGACCCTGGCTCGCATGGTAGCCCAGGAGGAAGATCGCCTTGTCTTTCCATTGCGCTGGCAATCTTACGGACGATTCTATCGATACGAACGCCCGCAGCGCGGCAGAGGAAGGTCCTTCTTTCAGTGGAACATCGACCTGCTGGGAAGCGACACCGTCCATGCCGACGCCGAAATCATCACGATCGCCTGTGAACTCTTCAAGACGCTCGGACTGTCTCCGGATCAGGTGACGGTAAAGGTCAATGATCGACAGGGCCTCGAATGCCATCTCATCCGCTCCTTCGGCCTTCGCTCCGGTCAGATCCGGCCGCTGTTCGCGATCGTCGACCGGATCGACAAAGTGCCTTTCGAGAAGTTCAGCGGCGGTCTGGCCGAGCTCGGCCTGGATTCCGAACAGATTGACGGGCTCGTAGAGATGTTGAAAAGCAAGGACCCGGGGTTCTCGCCGCGGCTTGAACAGGTCATCCGGCTGCTTGAGAGGAACGGCGTTTCGGAATACGTGGAACCCGACCTGAAAATCGTGCGCGGATTCGACTATTACACCGGCATCGTCTTCGAAGCCTGGGCGACGCATTCACTCAGGCGCGCCCTCTTCGGCGGCGGCCGATACGACAACCTGACCCTGCAGGTCGGTGGCAGAAAGCCCGTGCCGGGCGTGGGTTTTGCGGTTGGTGACATGGCAATAACCGAACTGCTGAAAGAATCCGATCTGCTTGACCACGTGACCTCGCCGGTCGCGGACCTGCTGGTTTCGGTCTTCTCGGAGGACACGGCCGAACAGGCCGCGTCATATGCGCGTCTGGCCAGATCCCGGGGGCTCGCCGTGGAACTCGGTCTGAATCCCGGCCAGCGGCTGGACCGCCAACTGAAATACGCTCACCGCAAGGGAATCCCGTTTGTCACGATCATCGGCCCCGACGAAGTCAGTTCCAAAACCGTCCTGCTGAAGAATCTGGCAACCGGCGATCAGACCGTCCTCCCATCCTGCAACGTCGGACAACTCGCAGAACTCATAAGGCATTATCGTCAACGTTGAAGATATGATCTTCGGGTGCGCCTCACCGGCATTCCCGCGTTACATCGTGTCCAATTAACGGAGTCTTGAACATGGCGGAATCCCTTGGCGACTGGAAACGCACGCACTCCTGCGGCGACCTGCGCGCCCGCGACATCGGCGGGCAGGTCACGCTCATGGGGTGGGTCTCCAAACGCAGGGATCACGGCGGCGTGATTTTTGCCGACCTGCGCGATAGAAACGGGCTCACGCAGGTCGTATTTCGGCCCGATCTGAATCCCGAAATACACATGAAGGCGGAAGCCATACGGAATGAGTTCGTTCTGGCGATCAGGGGAAGGGTGGAGTCCCGGCCTGAAGGCATGGCCAACCCCAACCTGCCCACGGGCGCAATCGACGTCGAGGCATCCGAACTTCGAATTCTGAATGAATCGGAGACGCCGCCGTTTCTCATCGAAGCCGAGTCGGATGCCAACGAAGAGATCAGGCTCCGTCATCGATACCTCGATCTTCGCCGACCGGACCTGCAAGCCGACATCCTGCTGCGGCACCGCATATCGCAAGCCACGCGGAGACTCCTTTCCGATGACGGCTTTATCGAGGTCGAGACCCCGTTTCTGATGAAGAGTACGCCGGAAGGGGCACGAGACTATCTGGTGCCCAGCCGGATCAACACGGGGCACTTCTATGCTCTGCCCCAATCCCCTCAGACCTACAAGCAGCTTATCATGGTGGCCGGATTCGACCGGTACTTTCAAATCGTGCGCTGCTTCAGAGATGAAGACCTGCGCGGTGACCGGCAGCCGGAATTCACGCAAATCGACATCGAAATGTCATTCGTCAATGAAGAAGACGTCATGGAGGCCGCCGAACGGCTGACTGCCAGCCTTTTCGAGGCAATCCTGGATATCGACCTGCCGCGTCCCTTTCCCCGCCTCACCCACAAGGAGGCGATCGACACCTACGGTTCCGACAAACCTGACACCCGTTTCGGTTTTGAAATCGTCGACCTGGCCGCGGCCGCCGAAGCCTCAGACTTCCAGGTGTTCAAACGTGTGCTTTCCGACGGGGGCCAGGTTCGCGGCATTAACGCGAAGGGATGTGCCGGGTTCTCCCGTAAACAGATAGACGACCTGGGCGTTTTTGCCAGCGGATACGGCGCCAAGGGTCTCGCATGGATCAGGGTGACCGACGACGGTATGGAATCGGCCATCGTCAAATTCTTCCCGGAACAGGCGCAGGTCCTTCTTAAGCGGGCTCTCAACGCCGAATCCGGCGATCTGCTGCTGTTCGCGGCCGACCAGCCGGCCGTTGTAGCCGAAGTACTCGGCAATCTGCGCCTGAGGCTGGCGAGTCAGCTGAATCTGCGGAATCGCGATCACTTCAGCTTCGGCTGGGTTACGCATTTTCCGCTCGTGGAATGGGACCCGCACGAAAAACGTTATGCGGCGTGCCACCACCCGTTCACCTCGCCACTGGACGAGGACATAGACAAAATGGCTACGGACCCGTCGGGCGTACGTGCGCGGGCGTACGACCTCGTCCTGAACGGGAACGAAATCGCAGGCGGCAGCATTCGTATCCACCGCCGTGAAATTCAGGAAAAAATGTTCGAACTTCTGGACATTTCTCCGGGTGAAGCCGAAGAGAAATTCGGATTTCTGCTGGACGCTTTCCGGTATGGCGCGCCTCCCCACGGAGGGATCGCCTTCGGGTACGATCGACTGATCGCCCTCATGGCGGGCCGGGATTACATCCGCGACGTGATCGCCTTTCCGAAAACCAACAATGCCGCCTCCCTGATGGACGGCGCTCCGTCCGTGGTCGACGCGGACCAGTTGAGTGAACTGGGAATCCGGTTACTGGGCGGCGAATCGAGTCATCCCCGAACCTGATGACCGCGTTTTCGTACGAGCGTTCATGTGGATTTTTTACTTGACTTCAACCTATTCTTGTAGTAATTTGGTGGCATAAATGTAGCGTCGTCAGACGGTGATTTCGCGCGTTTTTCCGTTATGTTTGCCTTAGAACGCCGGTTTCAGTTTGTCTGCCAATTCATCGTCCATTCAACGCATGAACACGTGTCCCTAAGGAGACATCGATGGCAAAGCGCAACTTGATGGATCGTTTTACGGGATTTGGCGTCGTGCTGGTGCTGTTCTTGCTGCCCCTTCTGTCGGGCTGTCATGTCATGGCATCCGAAGAAGACCTTCAGATGCTGGAGGAGGCTCGGAACAACGCGCGAGCGGCCGAAGCGGACCTGAATGCCTGTCGGCAGAAGCGGGCTGAACTGGAACGCACGCTGGCTGAGAAGAAACAGGAACTTCAAAGATTGACCGCCGATAGGGACGCCGTGCAGAACGCCATGAATCCGTAATGGAAAGGAGTTTCCAGTGAAGAATCGTACACACATCGGGTTTTCGCTCGTCTGCACCGCGCTGGCGATTGCTCTTGTTCCGCTGGTCGCCCTTGCCCAGTCGGATAACGGAATGACATACGAAGAGTATGAAATGCAGCTTGCAAGCGTGCAGCAGGAGATCCAGGATACCAAGCAGAAAGTACAGGAGTGCAAGGACGCCGGAGACAAGATCGCACAGCAGATCGCCGGTGTGGATGCCCAGATTGCAAGCACACATCAGGAAATTCTGGATCTGGTTGGCTGTCCCGATCAGGCCTGCATCGACGCCTACATGGCCGCACTGGATCGTGTCGAAGGTCAACTGAGGGCCCTGATGAATCTTCCCGATGCCGATCTGTTCGACCAGCGGGATCACTTCGATGCGATTTCCGAAGAGGTCGAGGGCCTCAAGCAGAACAAGATCCGACATCTTCCCAAAGCGAGCATGAAGCTCAAGAACATCGTGCAACTGGTCGAGAGAATCGCCGCCCGGATGCCTGCGAAGAAGATCAAGGACTACACGGTGCTTCGGAACGACAATCTCTGGAATATCGCCAAGAGCGAGGACATTTACGACAATGCCTATCTCTGGCCCCGAATCTATCTCGAGAACCGCGACAAGATCAGGCATCCGGATCTGATCTACCCCGATTGGGTGCTGCAGATCCCCTTTGGCGTTGACAGAGGCCAACACCTGGTCCTTCAGGGCCATACACTCACGAGTATTGCCGGGATGATCTACAACAACCCGACGAAGTGGCACCGCCTTTACCGGGCGAACAAGTCGCAGATCAGGGATCCGAACCTGATCTTCCCGGCCCAGGTCATCGATGTACCCGAAGACTGACAGATTCCAGGACCCCACGGCTCCGAGCTGCGGAGATTTGCGTCCTTAAAAAATGGAAAGCGACTCACACGACGAATAAGACAATTGAAAAGCTCTCGTTACCGGAGTCTGGCCGGAACGGGAGCTTTTTTTATATGTGAAAAGACCTAACCTGTTGAGAAATCCCACCTTATCTCATCAGCTGTCTATTCAGGGCGTCGATCCCCTCACATTGTACGGCCACAACGACGTCAACCTTCTGGCGCTCGAAGCCCGATACGGCGTCCACGTCACGGCCCGTGGCGAGACCGTCACAATCACCGGCCCCGCGTACAAAGTCCGGCATGTTTCCGGACTTCTGGAAGAGATGGTCTCGTGCCTGCGGCACGGCGACGCGCCCGAAGGGGCAGACGATTCAAGGGCAACAAATCACGACAACGGGCCTTCCGAAGCAAACAAGACGGTACTGGTCACCCAGAAATGCGTGATCCGGCCCCGCTCGACCGCCCAGCAGCATTATGTAACCGGAATTGAAAAATTCGACATCGTTTTCGGCATCGGCCCCGCCGGGACCGGCAAGACCTACCTCGCCGTCGCCTGCGCCGCAGCGGCTCTCAAGCGCAAGGAGGTATCGAGGATTATCCTGACCCGTCCGGCCGTGGAGGCCGGAGAGCACCTCGGGTTCCTTCCCGGCGATATTCAGGATAAGGTCGATCCCTATCTGCGCCCGCTATACGACGCGCTGCGGGACATGATCCCCGGCGAACATATACAACACCTGCTCGAGAATCGGACACTGGAAATTGCCCCTCTGGCATTCATGCGGGGTCGTACGCTCAACAACGCGTTTGTCATTCTCGATGAAGCACAGAATACGACCATCAGCCAGATGAAGATGTTTCTCACCCGACTGGGCGCCAACTCCAAGGCGGTTGTCAATGGCGACGTTACACAGATCGACCTGCCGCCCGATGAATTGTCCGGACTCGTACATGTTCAGCAGATTCTATCACATATAGAGGCCGTGAGGTTCGTACAATTCACCGAAGAGGATGTCGTGCGTCACGCTCTGGTCAGGAAGATAATTTCCGCATACGACCGGTATGAAAGTGAAAAGAGGCTGCAGGCAGCCGATGAATCCGATCTGGACGACGGAGTTGAAGCGCAGGAATTCTAAAGTGCAGGGTATCCCGCTCAATGATGCGTAGTCTCCGACAACTGCTCCTGTTCACAGGACTCGTGGAATCGGACGCCGGCAACGGCGACCGGAGTACGCCGTCCCCTCACAAACTTCGGCTGCGGCCGCGGGTACTGTTGCGGGTTGGGTTCATGTTCACGCTGGTTGCCCTGCTGACTTATTTCTTCCCGATTGCAAGAACGGACCACGAACACAGTGCATTCAGTGAGGGAACCATCGCGCCCTATGAAGTGATCGCCCCGGAGAACTTCAAGGTGCTGAAAAACGAAGCCGAATACGCCCGCGAAGTCGAGGCTGCCCGCGGCGACGTCCTTCCCGTCGTAATCCTGGACGCGGGGGTGTCGGCCGACAGGCAGCGTGGGCTTGAAGGATTCCTGGAAGACCTCAAGCGTTTGAGCATCTCAGCCATTCCGGATTCGGCCGTCCATCAACTGCAACAGGCACATTCGGAAATCGGTTCGGTGTCTCAGACGAGCTTACGCTTTCTGATCAACCAGGCGGCCAATTACCCCGCAGGTTTTGAAAAGCTCCGTACGGCCGTCCGGGAATTGCTGGTGTCCAGTTACACGGCGGGCGTTTTAAACCAGGACACCGAAGTCCTTGGAACCGGCATCAAGGAGATAACCCTCGTCCAGGGCGACCGGGAACAACGGGCTACTGCGAATCCCGTCCGAGGCCTGGAATGGTATGAACGCAGCCTGCAGGATGAAATCGACAGCCAGTTTCCTCAGGGTACGCCTGCTGAAATAAAGACCGTGTACGAACTCGTCGTCGTGTTTCTTGCCCCCAACCTCACCTACAACGCGGAAGAAACCGAACGACGCAGGGGCGTGGCTGCAGCGAGGGTCTCTCCCTATAAGGGTGCCGTCCTTGGCGGTGAGCGCATCGTCGACAAGCACGACCGCGTGACCTCGGAACACATGGACCAGCTGCGATCGCTGGCCGTGCACATGAACAGAGCGGTCGATCGGGTCCCCTATCTGTATCATCTCCAGGTCGCCGCCCAGGCGGCCGTCAGCGCCCTGCTGGTTGCCATTCTGTTCATGTTTCTTTACGTGTCCCGCCCCTCGGCCATTGCTTCAACGTCGAACCTCGTCCTCTTTGGCATCCTGATCATCATGCCATGCCTGGTCGCGTCATACGCGGCAACGGTGTCGACGGTCACGCCCTTGCTGGTACCCGTTGCGCTATCGGTGATGCTGGCGACCATCCTCTTCGATACCGAGGTCGGCCTGGTTGTTTCGTTCGTGTGCGCCACGCTGTGCGCGAGCATCGTGGGAAGTCTTTCATTCGGACTGATTTACCTGATTACGGGCGCAGCCGGTGCTTACTCCGTGAGGCCGGTCAACCGTCGCAGCGATTTTTTCTACCGGTCCATCGCCTTCCTGGTCTGCGCCTATCTGCTCTCGACGCTCGCCACGGCCATCCTGTTGTTCAGCTATTCCGGCTTCGGCGAATTCTTGCAGAAGGTCAGGTGGGATCTGGTTCTGGGCACGTTTACTGCCTGTGCATCCTCCGTGCTGACCATCGGCCTCCTGCCGATCTTCGAAAGTGCTTTCAGCGTGGTTACAACTTACACCCTGCTGGAACTTTCGGACCTGAACCGGCCGCTATTGCGCAACCTCGCCATTCGGGCGCCCGGCACGTACAGCCACAGCATCATCATGGCCAGGCTTTCGGAAGCGGCCGCAGAAGTCATCGGAGCCAACGGCCTCTTGGCCCGGGTCGGATGTTACTACCACGACATCGGCAAGATGATCCGACCGCATTATTTTATCGAAAACCAGAAAGGCGTGAATCCGCACGATGAACTCCAGCCTCGTCTGAGCGCTCTGATTCTGATTTCCCATGTGAAGGACGGCGTCAGAATGGCCGAAGAGGAAGGTCTGCCACGGGTCATCATCGATATGATATCCCAGCATCACGGTACGAGTGAAATTGCAGGTTTCAAGAAGAGCGCCATGGAGAGCAACGCCCCGCACGAAGTGCTCGACGCCGATTTTCGATACCCGGGTCCGAGGCCTCAGACCCGAGAGGCGGGTATCGTCAGCCTGGCCGATGCGGTGGAATCCGCAATACGAAGCCTCAGCGCGAGTACCCCCGAAGAAACCCGCAACATGGTACAAACGCTCGTAAAGGCCAGGTTTACCGAAGGTGAGCTGGATGAATGCGACCTGACGCTCAGAGACCTGACCCGAATTCAGGAAGCGTTTCTGCCGATTCTCGAGGCCACCTGGCACAGCCGCGTCGCCTATCCGTGGCAGCACGAACAGAAGCGTGTCCAATCCAGACGCAGGAAGGAAGTTCTGTGACCCGGTTGCGTATCGAACAGGTGGCGCCGCTTCCCGATGCCTGCGACCCGATGGACCTCGAATTCCTGCTCGACAGCGTGCTAAAGGATCACGGCGCCGACGGCAGCGTCACGCTGGTTCTGGCGGACGACGCAACGCTTCAACGTCTGAACGGTCAATTCAAGGGTGCATTCGTGCCGACGGATGTTCTTTCTTTCGATCTGGCTGACCCGGTCCATCCCGATTGCGATGATCTTGGTGAAATCTACATTTCCGTGGATCGTGCTTTATCTCAGGCCCGTGAAGGTTCAAGGTGCCCTTCAGAAGAATTGGTCTGGCTTGCCATACACGGAATCCTGCATCTGCTGGGGTATAAACACGACTCTCCCGGTTCCAGAGCCTCGATGCGGCGCAAGGAGCGGGAGTATCTGGCGCGGTTTGACACAGGCATTCACATGAAGGGAGTGTGAGTCCATTTTGGATGACTCCGAGTGGTTGGCCGTACTCGTGGCGGGCGCGTCTCTGTTCGTTACCGCGCTCGTTGCCCGGATGGGCGCGATCGGCAGCACGATTTCACGGGCGACGCTTGAACGCCTCCGCGACGAAGCTGTTCCCCGCGCGAACCTCCTGCTGTCGATGTACCGGACACGGTACGCGCTGGGACTGACGGTCTCGTTCGGCCAATCCCTGTCCATAGCGGCTGGCGCGCTTGCGTTCGCATTCCTTGCCAGATTCGGATTGCAGGAATTCACATGGCCGCTTCTGCGGGACCTGCTGAGCATCGCCGCGTTCGTACTCGTCTCTCTGGTGGTCGCCAATGCAATCTCCTTCTACAGGCGCGAAGAGGGGTCCGACCGGCCGCTGCCTCACCTGATTGCCATCTACTATCCATTCTATGTGTTGCTTCTGCCCCCCGCGTTGCTCTTGTTGAAAACACAGAGTATTTTTGTAAGCGAAACCGATACGAGGGCGATCAAGGAGGAAGAGCTGCGGCAGATCGTGGAAACCGAGACCGAGGAAGGTACGATAGAAGAGGAAGAACGGGACATGATCGCCGGCATATTCGAGTTCGGCGACACGACCGTAAAGGAAGTAATGGTGCCGCGTATTGACATGGTGTGCGCCGAGATCTCCTCCAAACCGGAGGAAATCCTGGCCCTGATCCAGGAAAAGCGGCACTCCCGCATTCCCATTTACCGCGAACGCGTGGACCATATCGAAGGTGTGGTTTACGCCAAGGACCTGCTCGAGCTTCTGAGTACGGGTCAGGACTGGACGCCCGAAAATGCCATGCGAAAACCGTATTTCGCGACGGAAAACAAGAAGATCGCGGAGCTGATGAGAGAGTTCAAGACCAACAAGGTCCACATGGCGGTTGTCATCAATGAATTCGGCGGCACGTCCGGACTGGTCACGCTCGAAGACCTGATCGAAGAGATCGTCGGCGAGATTCACGACGAATACGACGAGGAAGAGCAGCTGTTCCACTGGGACGAAGACGGGCACGTCCTGGTTGCCGACGCGCGACTCGATATAGACGATCTCAATCTGATTCTGAATATAGAACTTCCGCGCGACGGTTACGAAACCCTGGGGGGTTTCATCTACAACCACCTGGGCCGCGTTCCGGGTCCCGAGGAAACGTTCGTGTTCGAAAACCTGACGCTGTGGGTCGAAGAAGTGGTCGGCCAGCGCATTACCACGGTTCGGATCGTCAAACAGGAACCGGATCGAAACAAACAGGACAAAACACAAGAAATCGCTTGACAAAACGTCCCGGTTTGATAGATTCTCCTATATAGGAAATCATTGGTCGCGGGGTGGAGCAGTCTGGTAGCTCGTTGGGCTCATAACCCAAAGGTCGCAGGTTCAAATCCTGCCCCCGCTACCAAAAAACAGGGCGTCGAGAAATCGACGCCCTGTTTTTCCTTATCAAAGCCACGCCCCGGTTCGGCCTTCCGCGGTCTTTCCTTCCGACCCCCAATGCCAGGCTGGGTTACTCTCGGATCTCTCTCTTCCAGGGACTACCCATCCACTATCGCCAGAAAATCCCGCCTGAGCCGCTCACGCGCATCTATCACGGTCTCTCCCCAGCTGATGAGCGGTCCGGGCGACCCGTTCCAGCGGGCTGCCGGGCCGAACAGAATATAGATGTCCCACGCGACTTCCACGTTCCTGTCATACCATGTCTGCCGTGCGAACCACCTCCCGGTGACACGCTGCTCGTCCCAAAGATGAACCACCCTGGCATCCGGAAGCAGGCTCTGCTTCCACTCCGACCGGGCATCGCCCGCGATCATCGGAAGCCAGACCGCGTAGACCTTCACGTTGGCCTCGCGGTCCCTGTCCAGAATCTCCTCCTGCACCCAACTGGCGCCTGCCTGACAGACCGGTCACGTGGGAGACAGCAGCAGGATGAGCCGCGGGGCGCCCGCGTCCCGATGGAATATCTCCCTGAGTTCCTCGATCCTGGTGAGGTCCCTCAGTCCCTGGGAGGATTCGTCTGATACCGGATCATCGCCACAGGCGGAGGACAGCCCCGTCGCCAGGAGCAAAATCAGTGGCCAGAGCCGCCCGTGGCCTGCCGCCGCCGACGTCCGGCACGGGAAGCGTGTCATCACGGATGATTCCCTTCTTCAGGTGGTTTGCTGATTACCGGAATCTATGCAACAGCAATTGAGGCGGCAAAATTACTCACGACCGTGAAAGAACACAACAGATATCGCAATCCCAAGTAAAGAGACCTCCGGAGCGTCCTCAAACTGTCGTATCCGCAATTCCGGCGGGCGGCACCCATTCCTAACTCCGGGAAATTGTCCGTTCGCGTTCGTCACGATCGCAATATGAACCATTTGACACCTTGCCGCATCCTTTTTCAACGTTATATTTTATATAAGCCGCGAGTGTTCTGTCCCGGAAAAAGGTTGCCGAAATTCAGCCGTCGAGTTGCCCGGCTCGCAAGGCGCCTCCGACCTGTGTAAGGTCGGCGAGGGAAGGCAACGCCGCGAGACGGGATGAACCGGCGGCTGAATGGTTAGATATTTTTGGGACAGGATACTACGGTGGCCGGCACCTGATATCCCCGCGCGTGGCGTCGATGAAGCACAAACCTACCTCACCTCCCCCGCCCGAAACGCTGCGCATCCCCTGATTGAATCCCTTTATGCCTTCCGGCGGATAACACACCGCCGACTGGAATTCTCCCCTGCAAACCAATAACGAAAGTACCACCGCCTGTGTTTTGATTCCGGTATCCCACGACAGGAGATTCACGCTATGCAGACCTATCTCAAGGTCCTTCGGTACATCCTGGTTCTCTCTCTAATGGGCGGTGCGTTCACATTGCAGGCGTCCGCCGATGAATCCGACGACGTCGAGGAAGGCACCGAAGCGGAAGAAACTGCCGAAGAAGAGCTGATCGTCTACGAACTTGACGCCGTTACCGTCACCGGTTCCCGGATCAAGAGCGAGGATCTCCTCACCCCTGCGCCCGTGGTTGTCATGTCTCGGGATGAAATCAAGGTGCGGGGCCTGGCATCCATAGGAGACGTCCTGCAGACCCTGACCGTTCAGTCCAATGCCATCAATACCCAGGCCAACAACGGTGGAGACGGCTCCACTCGTATCAGCCTCCGGGGGCTGGGCGCTCATCGAACGCTGGTCCTGCTCAACGGACGCCGCTTCGTGCCGGGCGGCACCGGGGCCAATTCATCCGTCGATCTCAACGCCATTCCCGCTTCCGCCGTTGAGCGCGTCGAGGTGCTCAAGGACGGCGCGTCGGCGGTGTATGGTTCGGACGCGGTGGGAGGCGTTGTCAATGTCATTACAAGGGCTGAGACAGAGGGGCTTGAATTCGAAGTCTACCGGGGCGTCGCGGGCGCGGGCGACGGCGAGACGCTGGACATCAGCGTGACTGCCGGTCTGAAGAGCGAAAGAGGCAGCGTCCTGTTTTCGGCCGGCTACCACAACCAGGCACCCGTATGGACGGGCGACCGGTCCTTCAGTACGGAAGACAAGACGTACGACTGGGAGAAGAACGACGGCACCTACGCCACAAGCGGCAGCTCGGCGACGCCGGAAGGCCACATCATCGACCGATCCGAAGAACCCGGCAACGCGGCGTGGCAGGCCGTGGTAACGGCTGCCGGGGAAGACGCCGGCGACTACCACCTCGACCCCAACGCGGGTTGGCGCCCGTTCAACTGGGCGGGCAATTCTTCAGACGGAAGCGGCGACCTGTACAATTACCAGCCGGAAAATTACCTCTACACGCCCCAGACCCGATATACCTCCTTTCTAAGCGGCACGTACGAATTCGCCCCAGAGGCAGATGGCTTCTTCGAGGTCTCATATACCAACCGACAGTCCGATCAGAAGCTCGCCCCGACACCTCTGTTTATCATAAGCGAAGGTCTCTCCGTTTCTTCCACGAATGTCCACAATGAATTCGGCCGCACCTTTCACGACGTCCGCCGCCGGTTTGTCGAAGCGGGCAACCGCAATTTCCTCCAGGATATAAACACCTACCGCATCGTCCTCGGCATGGAATTCCCGATCTCGGGTTTCGACGCCGATGCATCCTATTCATATGGCCGCAGCGAGGGAACCAGCATCAATGAAGGCCGATTCGTCCGCAGCAACCTCGCCTATGCTCTGGGACCGGCCGAAGAATGCGCCGCCATCGGCGACTGCGTGCCCCTGGACCTGCTTCACGGCGCCGGCACCATCACACAGGAAATGCTGGACTATATCCAGTATACGGGTATCGCCACGGGCTATTCCAAGCAGAAGATCCTTCAGTTGAACGTGACGGGACAGCTCGCCGATCTGCCGGCCGGTCCTCTGGGTGTGGCCGCGGGCGTGTCTTCCCGCTGGGAGGCAGGCGCATTTCTTCCTGATCCGGTAACGAGATCGGGAAATACGACAGGCAGCAAGCAGGAAGCGACCGAAGGTGCGTATTCGGTGAGGGCGCTCTACGGCGAGACCTCGGTGCCGGTCTATCGTGCGGAAGCCGCAGGCCTGGATCTGACGGCTGCGGGAAGGGCGTTCGATTACGATACCTTCGGGAGCGGCTTCACGTACGAGGCGGGAGCCCGCTGCTGGTTTCCCCGCGGGCTGACCCTGCGTGCGACGATTTCCAATGCGTTTCGCGCGCCCGGCATCGCCGAGATGTTCCTCGGTCAGAGCGATGCCTTCCCTCTGGTAAGCGATCCCTGCAGCGTCGTGGACGAAGCGGGCAGCGCCCGGACACTGACGGCCGAGCAACAGAGGAACTGTGCGGCAGCCGGCGTCCCGTCCGACTTTGAGGACTCGCGCGCGCAACTGCGCGCCAAGGTCGGCGGTTCCACCGAGCTCGATCCGGAAACAGCCGCCATGATTACGGCCGGGCTTGTTTACCAGCCGGATTTTGTCGACAACCTGGATTTCGCCCTCACCTACTATACCAATAAAATAGAGGATGTGATCGGTGCGCTGCCCGCGGGTCTCATCCTGAGCAACTGCTATTCGCAGGTAACCCCATCCTACTGCGATCAGATCGAGCGAGACCCGAACACGAAGCTGATTACGACCATCTTTTCGCAGGGCGCCAACGTGGGCGAAACCGAGACCAGCGGACTGGACATCGAACTGGATTACAGGGTGGACACGCCGCTGGGTTTCCTGACGACCCGCACGGAAAGCAATCTGCTGTTCCAATACGAGCAACTTGTGCCGGCCCCGGGCGGCCTCGAACTGGTGAAGGGGAGGGGTTACTACGATCTGGGTGTCTTCCCCAGATGGCGGCATGCGCTATCGGCGGGGCTGAGTCAGCCGCGCGTCGCATTCGGTCTGAACCTGAAGTACGTCGGCGGATTCCTGGAATGCGAAGACGACGACTGCAAGGGCCTGTACCGCGAGGACGTGTCGGAAACGCCCGTGAGCCGCCAGGTCAACTCAAACACCACACTGGGTGTATACGGAACGTATAGACTGGGTACCCGCGCCGGGGCGTCCGTATTGACCGTCGGAGTCAACAATGTTTTCAATCAGCGGCCGGCGGTGATATTCAACGGCTTTCTCGGCACGTCGGATTCCAGCACCTACGATTTCATGGGCAGATATCTGTATGCGCGGCTTTCGCACTTTCTGTAGAGCTTGGTCATCGTCAGGGTCGGGCAAATGCAATAGGCCGACATCAACAACCTGAGCCCCTCCATCGTCCGCGGTCTGTACGCACCGGGAATCACGACCAAACCTTCATTGGGTCGAGTTCGTGTCTCCCACGCACTCGCCGGTGCGGCGCCCTCGCAACTCCCGTTCTCCAGGCTTACGAAAGCCGCCGTCTTACATACGGTATTGACGGACACTATCCGTTTTGTGATATTCCAACAGAAGGTTCTGGATACGGCGGAAATTCAATATGAACAAGCAAGACAGTGCCCTTCTTATCAACTCAATTCTGGATGTCCAATGATCCATCGCATCATCGCAATCGGCTTGATTTTTGTTTGTATTTCGGTCGCCTGGCTCATTCTGGGGCAGACCGTCCACCTGCGCACCCTGGAACAGGACGGCAAGCTCAAAGATGCCGTAGGCCAACTCTGGGGCACCGCCCAGACCCAGCAGGCCCCGCAGGTTTACCGGCTGGAACGCGTCACACGCGTTGAAACCGGCGCGGACGGCCAGACCGTCTCGCGCACGGTCGACGAAAAGCATTATCATAGCCTGGACGCCAGCCGCATCGGCGTCGACCTGTCCCTGGAGTACCGGCGAAAGGGCTTGTTGTGGTATTCGACTTACAACGTCCAATTCGCCGCATCGTACACCCTGTCCAACCCAACCGACCGGAGTCTCAGACTCTATTTCGATCTGGAGCTGCCCGCCAGTCGCGCCGTGTACGACGACTTCACCCTGGGCGTGGACAGCCTGCGCATCGCCGACGTCCCCGTCCGCGCCGGGCACCTGGTCCAGCCCGTCGATCTCGCGCCCGGCCAGTTACTCCCAGTCCTCGTGTCCTATCGCTCCCGGGGTCTGGACCAGTGGCGCTACAGTTTCGGGGAAAATGTCAGTCAGGTGACGGACTTCGAACTGGTGATGCAGACAGACTTCGCCGATATCGACTTTCCCGCCGAAAGCGTATCCCCCACTTCCAAGATCCGCACGCGTGACGCCTGGACGCTGACCTGGCGATACGATCATCTCCTGACAGGAGTCGATCTGGGGATGGTCATGCCTGCCCGCCTCAATCCCGGTCCCTGGGTAAGGCACGTCGTCCTCGCGGCCCCAGTCTCCCTCTTCCTGTTCTTCTTCCTGCTCTTTGTTTTCACCACCGTGCGGCGTATCGACCTGCACCCGATGCACTATTTTTTCATCGGTGCCGCCTTCTTCAGCTTCCACCTGCTGCTGGCCTACCTGGTCGACCACACGCTCATCCACTACGCTTTTGTACTCGCCTCCGCGGTCTCGATATTCCTCGTTATATCGTACATGCGCCTGGTCGTTGGCGCGCGCCTGGCCTTCGTCGAAATCGGCGCCGGACAGTTCATCTACCTGGTTCTGTTCTCCTATACCTTTTTCTTTTCCGGCTATACCGGACTGGCCATAACCCTGCTGTGCATCGCCACCCTCTTTGCGGCAATGCAGTACACAGGGCGAACCAACTGGAATACGGTTTTCGAGAAAAAACCACGCCCTCACCCTGACGGGGACTGACCCGCCCCGCCCGGACTCCGGAATTACTACAAAGTCCCAGTCGTCTGTCCTCCGGAGCAAACGATGTCTCCGCGAGCGCTAATCAGAATGCGCATTGTGCCGTTTCTGGCCGTACTAATGGCGTACTCCGCCGCCTGGCCTGGCGTGCCCGGGGACTTCAACGGCGACGGTCTGGTCGCGTTCGATGATTTCGTCGCTTTCGTCCGCAACTTCGGTACGTCCCGGTCCGATGACGGCTTTGACGACCGTTTCGACCTGGACCTCGACGGGCGGGTCGGTTTCAGTGACTTCGTTCTGTTTGCAACGGCCTTCGGAGAGGCAAATACCGACCACCGTGAAGATCCCGATTACCTTGACCGGCAGATCAAGCACATCAGCGATCCCGATCTCTTCGCAGCCATGGATCTGGACCGTGACGGGCTCGAGGATGTGAAGCGTGCCGTGGAACAGGAGGACTACGCTACGGCCTACGAAGCGTGGGGTGCGTACTGGGACGCCCGCCCGGGGTATGATTATATCAACACCGGCATCCCCTACTATTCCATAGATGAGGCAATTCAGTACTTCAGCACCAGAAACTACACGGCGGCGGCGGAACGCGTGGTCGCCCACAACATCACCGGTTGGGGCGGCGTCACCATACAGCACGGACCGGTTGTGGATTTCAACGCAGATTATGGGCGAAGCGGCAAATACGGATTTCATTACTGGGGTTGGTCAGGGCCTCTTCTATGGGCATTTATGGGCACACGGGACACGAAGTACCTGGATGCCTTCGACAAACTCTTCAATCAGTGGTACGAGCAGCGGGACGACGTCGTGGGCGCCTACGCGCACCTGAGTCCGATCTGGTATGAACTTGGGCTCGGGTCGCGCAGGAACCGCGTCTTCCTGGAGTTCTACAAGCTGAACCGCGGCCGGCTTTCCGTACGGACTCACGAGCGGATCCTCAAGAACTTCCTGGGTTCCGCGCGCTGGCTGTACGAGCTGGAAAAACAGGGGTACCGGTCGGGCAACTGGCAGGTGATGGGGTCCTACGCACTGGCCGAACTGGGCATCAACCTGCCGGAATTCAAGGAGGCGGAACGGTGGATCTCGCAGGGCGTCTACCGGATTGAAGAGCATCTTCAAAAGGATTTCTATGAAGACGGCTGTCACTCGGAGCACTGCCCGTCCAGCTATTCCAACATCGTCTATCGCGACCCAAGGAATCTGGCCTTTCTTCTCGAGCGCTTCGGAGGCAACGAAGACCGGGCGGCCGCCCTGCGCCCGCCGCTCGAACGCACGCTGAACCACTGGATGTACCTGATCAGTCCTCTTGGCACCCAGCCTGCCGTGAACGACGGCGGCCGCGGCCGTTTCAACCGCGACATTCTTATCGATGGAGGTCGTGCCTTCAATCGCCCGGACTTGCTTTGGGTGGCCCAAAACCTCCTCGGCGCCGATATCGATGACCAGGTTGAGCCTCCATCCAAAACGTCAATCGATTTCAGACCGTCGGGTTTCGCGGTCATGCGCCAGGACTGGACCCGCGAGAGTCCATATCTGGTCATCAACTACGGTGAATATGGCGGAGGGCATTCACACCCCGATATCCTCAGTTTCGAGCTCTTCGCGTACGGGCAGCCGCTGGCCGTCGACGCCGGAATCGGGGTCAGTTACGACGATCCGCTCCACAGACCTTGGTACAAGACATCCATAGCGCACAACATGCTGGTGATCGACGACGCGAACCTCGATCGCAAGATTGCCGTAGGCCAAAATCAGATATGGAGCAGCAAGGCGGGCCTGGACTACTTTTCCGCAGAACACGAAGGCTATCGCTCTCTGGGCGTCCGGCATCGCCGCCATTTTATATTCATCAAATCTTCGGGATCGGCGAATGTGGCGAATCCCTACTTCCTGGTATTCGATGCCTTCTCCGTCGACGACGGCGGCAGAAGAGCCTCGTTCTTCCTTCACTCCCCCACGCCGCTGCAGCGGGGCGGAACCGCGGTGTTTTCCACCGAAGCGCCCGGCCTGCTCGTGGCCACGCCCGATGCTCCGTCCGTTCGCCTGGGCACGGGAATGGCGCATCTCGGGGGCATCCCCGGCCGGCGGCCCGCCAGGCAGCTCATCCGGTGGGCTTCCCTCGACCTTATGACTTCCGGCGGCGGACTGATGGACGATCTGGCCGTGCTACTCTATCCCTTCAGGAGCCTGCCGCTGCCAACAGTGCGAATCCGTCGCGGCGAAAGAGGTGCATCTGGCGGGACCGCGTACCTGATCGTGGAACACGGCGGCATCGTAGACCACATCGTGATATCAGACGGAACATACAGGACGTTCGGCGAGACCGGACTTGCCACCGACGCAATGTGCGCTGTAATCAGGACCGATTCCGACGGTGCCTACCTCTCACACGCGACCGTTTCCGGCACAAGGCTGATTTTCGGGGACCGGAACCTGGACGTGAGTTCGCCTTGAGGCGGACGCGGCCCGATTCCGGTTCCGTGAAAACGAGTCGAAGACGGAAAACCCGTCCGGCGTTTTTCTTTGTCGCAGAGCCAAATATTCCAACGATCCGCTTGATGGTCCGGTTTCTCCAACGGACCCGATAAACGGAATTTCCAATGACCGGAGAGATCGTACGCTGGATGTGGCTGAGCGTCCTCGCGGCGACCCTGCTGATTCATGCCGATGCCGGTTCGAGTTTGCCGGGGGACTTCAACGGCGACGGCCTGGTGACGTTCGACGACTTCGTCGCCCTTGCCCGGAACTTCGGAACCGACCGTTCGGACGGCGCCTTCGACGACCGTTTCGACCTGGACCTCGACGGTCGCGTCGGCTTTGGCGACTTCGTTCGATTTGCAAAGGTCTTTGGTGAGGCGAACGCAGATCTCAGGGAAGATCCTGTCTACCTGGACGAGCAGATCAAACACATCAGCGACCCCGATCTCTTCGCCGCGATGGACCTGAGCCGTACCGGGCTCGAGGCCGTGAAGCGCGCCGTCGACCAGGGGGACTACGACGCAGCCTACAATGCGTGGGGCACACACTGGGACAATCGACCGGGATACGCCTATATCAATGCCGGCGTCCCCTTTTACACCGTGGAAGAGGCCTTCCGGTTCTTCAGTACGAAGTCCTACACTGCGGCGGCCGACCGCGTGGCGGCACACGATATTACGGGATGGGGCGGCGTCAACATCCAGCACGGTCCGGTCGTGGACTTCAATGCGGATTACGGCAGAGGCGGGAAATACGGATTTCACTACTGGGAATGGTCCCAGCCCCTGCTATGGGCCTACCTGGGTACGCGGAACACGAAGTATCTGGACGCTTTCGATGAACTCTTCAATCAATGGTACGAACAACGGGACGACGTCGTGGGCGCCGAACCGGACAAACACCCGATCTGGTACGAGCTCGGACTGGGCGCCCGCCGGAACCGCGTATTCCTGGAGTTTTACCGGCTGAACCGCGGAAGGCTCACGGCAACGACCCACGAACGGATCTTGAAGAACTTCCTGGGATCGGCCCGCTGGTTGTACGAGCTGCAGAAGCAGGGTTACCGGTCGGGCAACTGGCAGGTGATGGGCACCTACGCCCTGGCCGAGCTGGGCCTGAACTTCCCCGAGTTCGAAGAAGCTGAGCGTTGGGTCTCCCTTGGCGTCCATCGTATGGAGGAGCATCTGTCGAAGGACTTCTACGAAGACGGCTGCCATTCCGAACGTTGTCCATCCAGCTATTCCAACGTCGCTTATCGCGATCCGAGGAATCTCGCCCACCTTCTGGAGATGTTCGGAGGTCATGACGACCGGGCGGCCGCCCTGCGACCTCCCCTCGAACGCACACTGAACCACTGGATGTACCTGATCAGCCCTCTGGGCACCCAGCCCGCAGTCAATGACGGCGGCCGGGCACGGTTCGACCGGAACGTCTTTGTCGATGGCGGCCGCATATTCAATCGGCCGGACATGCTATGGGTGGCCAGGAACCTCCTCGGGGCCGACATTGACGACCACGCAGTTGCGCCATCCGGCACGTCAATAGATTTCCGGCCATCGGGATTCGCGGTCATGCGCATGGACTGGACCCGGGAAAGCCCATATCTGGTTATCAACTACGGCTCCTGGGCCGGCGGGCATTATCACTACGACATTCTCAGCTTCGAACTTTTCGCCTTCGGCGCGGCGCTGGCCGTCGACGCCGGGCTCGGCGTCAGTTACGACGATCCACTACACCGGCCCTGGTATATAACCTCCAAGGCGCACAACATGCTCGTGATAGACGACCGGAACCTGGATCGTCGCATCGCCGTGGGCGAACAACCCGTCTGGAGCAGCCAGGAAGGCATGGACTATTTTTCCGCCGAGCACCGGGGCTATCGCTCTCTGGGGGTCCGGCATCGGCGGCACTTTCTGTTCGTCGAACCATTGGGACCCGTAAAGGAGGCGAATCCCTATTTCCTGGTTTTCGATGCCTTCTCCGCCGCCGATGCCGGCAGAAAAGCCTCGTTCTTCCTTCATTCCCCCACGCCGCTGCAGCGGGGCGGGACCGCGGTGTATTCCACCGAAGCACCCGGCCTGCTCGTCGCCACGCCCGATGCCCCGTCCATACGTGTGGGTACGGGAATGGCGCATCTGGGGGGCATTCCCGGACGGCGGCCCGCCCGGCAGCTCATCCGCTGGGCTTCTCTGGACGCGCTGACGACAGGCGGCGGACTGACGGACGATCTGGCGGTGTTACTCTATCCTTTCAGTAGCCTGCCGCTTCCGGGCGTGCAGATTCGCCGTGGAGAAAACGGAGGGCCTGGCGGGACCGCGTACCTGATCGTGGAACACGGCGGCGGGGTGGATCACATCGTAATATCAGACGGAACCTACAGGGCGTTCGGCGAGACCAGACTCGCCACCGACGCAATGTGCGCTGTTATCAGGACCGGTTCCGACGGCGCCTACCTGTCACACTCGACGGTTTCCGGAACAAGGCTGATTTTCGGGGGCCGGAACCTGGACGTGAGTTCGCCTTGAGGCGGACCCGGCCCGTATGCAATCTGCATGGGAACCTGGCTTTACGATCCTGATATAAATCGATCCCGGTCAAAGACGATTGGTACTGGTTTGTTTTTAAGGGTGTTAAGACAAATCGCACGCAATGGTGACGTTGCGCGTATCGGGCTGTAAACGTCTCTTCCGCTCACCTGGCCACGTTCAGGTCTGCGCGCTGGCGTTCGTAGGCTTCAGTTGGTTATCCTATGGCCGCAACTCTATTCTTGTGCCAGATTCACCCTGGATTCGGCAAATTAGATTTTTAAAATTTTCACTTGACAAAACTCTATATTTGGTATTATAATAGCATTACCCCACAATATAGGGTCCTTTAACCCGAGGACCCTATATCTGTCCTTATCCCCGCTCTCCGTGAGATTACGGGAGAACACTCGCATGAGATGTCCCTACTGTGGAACAGTGGAGGACAAGGTCGTTGACTCCAGGTCCAGCAAGGAGTCAACGGCCATTCGCAGACGCCGGGAATGCCTGAGTTGCGGTCGGAGGTTTACAACCTACGAATCCATCGAAGACACGCCGCTGATGGTCGTCAAGTCCGACGGTCGACGTGAACCGTTCGACAAGAACAAGCTCTTTTCCAAGTTGCATCTCGCATGCAACAAACGGCCCATATCCATGGACCGACTGGAAGAGATTGCAGACCGTATCGAAGCCAGGCTGAGCGGCACCGGCGAACGGGAGATTGAGGCCAACGATATCGGCGAACTGGTCATCAACGAACTCAAAGACCTTGACCAGGTCGCCTATGTCCGTTTCGCATCGGTCTACAGACAGTTCAAGGATCTGAGCGACTTCGAAAAGGAACTGCGGCAACTCGCTTCCCCTCAAGCGGGCGGCTGAAACCAATTCACTCCCCTCTCACCATCGTCACCGGACGCGCCTTTCCCCTTCAGATGCGTCTTAGGAAGCTGTTTTAAAATCCCCAGCGGCCTTCGCGCGGCTGCCAAAGCGCCGGTCGGCGCTGGTAGAATCCACAGGTATCTATAGATGCGAGTGGGTTTTCCCGTCGGCGCTGCGCGCCCCTCGCGCCTCGGCACTACGTGCCCCTCGTGCCTCTTAACCGCCACGTGTTCGCTCGCGCTCGTTAGTTCACTCAGGAATTCCAAAACAGCTTCTAAACGATCGAAATAACTGACCGCCGTAACCTTGTCGAGGCGGCGCAGGACTTTTACGGCTCGAAACGATACGTGAAGTTTACCAGGCAGGTCCTCTTTGTTTTGCCGTTTCATACCAATTCAAGATACCCGGAGGATGTCTCCATATGAAGCTTGAACGCAGGCGGACCACACCCGGCCGGAATCCGTTGGATCAGGTTGAATACGTAAAGAAAACTTCCGTTATCACCAACCCCGACGGGTCAGAAGTCTTTCGCATGGACGACGCCGAAGTACCGACCGAATGGTCACAACTGGCAACGGATATCGTCGTATCCAAATACTTCAGAAAAAGGGGCGTGCCAGAGACCGGACACGAGACGTCCGTGCGGCAGGTGATGCACCGGGTCGCCCGCACCATCCGCAAGGCCGGGGAGGACCAGGGAAGATATTTCGACTCCCCCGAAGACGCGGACACCTTCGAAGCGGAACTTGCCTACCACCTCGTGCATCAAATGGGCGCGTTCAATTCGCCGGTCTGGTTCAACTGCGGGCTGCACCACGAATACGGCATTCAAGGCAGCGGTGGCAACTGGCACTGGGATTGGGACCGGGAATGCGTATCCGAAACCGAAGACTCCTATTCACATCCCCAATGCTCCGCCTGTTACATCCAGTCCGTCCAGGACGACACCATGGACATTTTCGAATTACTGAAGAGCGAGGTCCGACTCTTCAAATACGGATCCGGCACCGGTACCAATTTTTCCAGAATTCGCGGAAAGATGGAGAAGCTTTCGGGAGGCGGCGTTTCTTCCGGCCTGATGTCCTTTCTGGAAGTCCTTGACAAGGGCGCCGGCGCCATCAAATCGGGAGGGACGACAAGACGCGCCGCCAAAATGGTCTGTCTGGACATGGATCACCCTGAAATTCTCGACTTTATCAGCTGGAAGGTTAAGGAAGAGAAGAAAGTGGCCGCGCTTATGGCCGCCGGCTACAGCTCGGACTTCAACGGCGAGGCGTACCAGACCGTTTCCGGCCAAAACTCCAACAACTCCGTGCGCGTCACCGACGCATTTATGCAGGCCTGTAAAAACGACGGCGAGTGGCATACCCGACTGCGTACAACCGGCGAAGTCTACGAAACGCACAAGGCACGCAATCTCATGCGACAAATCGCGGAAGCTGCATGGGCCTGTGCCGATCCCGGAATGCAGTACGACACCACGATCAACCACTGGCACACGTGCGCCGGCACCGACCGCATCTACGGTTCCAACCCGTGTTCCGAGTTCATGTTCCTCGACGACACGGCGTGCAACCTCGCCTCCATCAACCTCATGAAGTTCCTCAATGACGACGGTACCTTCGACATAGACGGTTTCCGTTATGCCTGCAAGATCTTTTTCATGGCCCAGGAAATCCTGGTCGATTTCGCATCCTATCCCACGCGGATGATCGCGCGGAACAGCCACGACTACCGCCCGCTCGGCCTCGGATACGCCAATCTGGGCACACTCCTGATGGTGCAGGGACTGCCCTACGACAGTGAGGGCGCAAGGGCCATTTGCGCCGCCATCACTGCAATTATGTGTGGACAGGCCTACGCGACGTCGGCCCGCATGGCAGCAGACAAGAATCCGTTTCCCGGCTTTGAAAAGAACCGCAGCCCCATGCTCAACGTCATGAACATGCACCGCGACGCCGCGTACAATATCGATGCCCGTGCATGCCCGCGCGACCTGCTTCGTGCGGCACAGGAAGACTGGGACCAGGCGGTCGAACTGGGCGAAGAGTACGGCTATCGTAATGCGCAGGCTACGGTGATTGCGCCTACAGGCACCATCGGCCTGCTGATGGACTGCGACACAACCGGCATCGAACCCGACTTCGCCCTGGTCAAATTCAAAAAGCTCGCGGGCGGCGGCTATTTCAAAATCGTCAACCACGCCGTACCGGAAGCCCTTGAACGACTCGGCTATTCCTCCCGCGAAATCACGGATATCCTCACCTACCTCTGCGGGCGGCTCTCTCTGAAAGACGCACCGCACATCAACGACGAGTCGTTGAAGGCAAAAGGCTTCGGCCCAGGAGATCTGGCAAAGGCGGAAGGCGTTCTTCCCGGCGTTCTCGAGCTGGAATTCGCCTTCACACCCTGGATTCTGGGAGACAGCCTGATGGGACGCCTGGGCTTCTCGCCCGAACAGTACGGCGCACCCGGTTTCAACCTGCTTTCCGAACTCGGCTATACCGAATCACAAATCGACGAAGCCAACGAATTCATCTGTGGCCGCATGACCGTCGAGGGAGCACCCCACCTCAAAGATGAACATCTGCCCATATTCGACTGCGCGAACAAGTGCGGCAAACACGGCAAGCGCTTTATTGCGCCTATGGCCCACCTGGGCATGATGTCCGCCGCCCAGAAGTTTATCTGCGGCGCCATTTCCAAGACTGTAAACGTCCCCAACGAGACCACAGCTGAGGAAATCGAAGATCTATATCTCAAGGGATGGGACCTGGGATTAAAGGCTGTAGCCATCTATAGGGACGGCTCTAAACTCTCTCAGCCCCTGAGTACGGCCACAAAGACCGACGCCGAAGCGGAAGCCGCCGAAGCCGAAGAATCGCCCGGGCAGTCGGCGGAAGACGGCAGCGGCAAGTCAGCACCGGCGCCTGTCACGCTGGTGAGCCGACCGACCAGGCGGCGGCTGCCGCAAAGGCGAAGCGGGTTTACTCAGGAAGCGCGTGTCGCCAATCAGAAAGTCTACTTGCGCACTGGCGAATATGAGGATGGCGCTCTGGGTGAAATCTTCATCGACATGAGCAAGGAAGGCGCACCATTCCGCAGTATGCTGAACTGCTTTGCCATTGCCGTGTCCAAGGGCCTGCAATACGGGGTACCCCTCGAGGAATACGTGGACGGCTTCACTTTCACGCGTTTCGAACCCTGGGGAACCGTCGATCATCCCAATATCAAATTCGCTACGTCCGTCATCGACTATGTTTTCCGGGTTCTCGGCTATGAATATCTCGGTCGGACCGACTTTCTGCAGGTTAAGCCCGAAGACATCGCATCCGATATCAACGATCGTCACGACCTGGAATCCGAAGTGATCTCACTCTCAACACAAAGTCCCGAAGCCCCCGGTACTCGTGCCGATTCGCCGAGCGCTTCACCGTTGGCAGACTCCGCGCCCAAAGCCAGTCCGGCGTCCAACGGCGCGGGCGGTGTCGGTTCACAGCAAACGGTGTCCAACGGATCGTCATCCCAGACGGAAGCGCACGCGCATCCTCAAGCGATGGTTCTGGACGGTCAGCTCTCGCAGATGATGGGAGACGCTCCATTTTGCGACACCTGTGGTCATATCACCGTTCGTAACGGTTCGTGCTATCGCTGTCTGAATTGCGGGAATTCGGTTGGTTGTTCATAGCAGAGCCGTGTGATAATACGAAGAAGGGCCGGACGGCAAACCGTCCGGCCCTTCTGTTTGCTGTACCGGCATGAATCGTCTATTCACCGGTGGTACGCGGCAAAAATTCAGCCGCGCCGGCGTGGCAGGTTCCGCACGTGACCGGCGTTCCGTCCGACGTGACCAGCGATCCCTCGTAGTGGTCCATCATGTATTTGGCCATCAGCTTATGTCTGGTTGGCCGCTCAGGCGCGAGGCGCCCGTCCTCACGTCTGACGTGGCAGAATTCACAGTCTACCCCAAGCGCCCTCTCGATAGCCTTCATCTTCCGGTAAATCTCCCGCCGCGGCATCCGCTCCGACAGGTTGGAAGGACTGGCGTTCTCAACGTCCCGTGGAACAAACCGGGCGTTTCCCTGGTGGCAAGACATGCAGTCCAGCGCCTTTCCATCGGCGGTTTTCAGTCCGTCCACAAAGTGGACTTTCATATGGACGGCTGTATGCTTGAACAGCGAAGGCGCCATGAAATCAGGTTTTCCATCCGGCCCGCGTACCGTGTGACAATGGGAACACCGTACCCCGAGTGACGCGGCAATTCGCTCCATGTTCTCTTCACTCGTGTCCATAACGTGGCCCCGGTCGTCGTGCGCGCCGGTCGCCGCGACACCCATTCCGAGCAGAACCAGAAACAGTCTCGCCATAACGCCCCCACTAAAGACTATCGTGAAAAGGGCTGGAGCGTCCCGCGACGCGCCAATGCGTCCGACCGGCACGACCGGCCATGACTCAGTTCACACGGCCGGCAACCAGGGACCGCCCGTCCACGCCAACGGGAACCTCGAGTCCGACGGCATCGAAGAGCGTCGGAAACACGTCAATCAGTCGGACCTTCTTTGACAAATCGGCCTCGCGATTGATGAAAAACATCGCGTCCGAAAACGTATGCGTGCCATTTACCGGGCCGCGATCCATCAGTACTTCACTGTCAAAACCGCCTTTCAAATCGTAACCGGCCGCTGGCATGGCGATCAGATCCGGCGCCAGTTCGAAGGCATCACCGGCGTAGAGTTCCTCGCGTCTGAAGATTCTCCGGATCACCGGCTGACCCGTTTCCGGATCCCGGATCTGCATCAGGCCGTCGGCGATATCCCCTCTCAGCGCTTCGTATTCCGCGCCTGGCTCCACGCGCCCCCCGCGCTCACGACCCCGCAGGGAAAGATACATGCGCCCGGGCAATAGCGAATAACATCGTGTGTCGGGCGCGAGATCGCGGAGCCCCCTGGCCGTGCGACTGCGAAAACGCAGAAAACCGGCCTGGTGCAGCCAGTAATTCAAATGGACTTCATACTTCAACTTGCAGAACCCGTGGTCGGAGACAATCATCAGCAGTGTGTCATCGTCAAGCCGGTCCGCAACCTCACCGATGGCGCGGTCAACACGGTCGTAAAACCTGTGAAACCAGGGCAGATAGGACTGACTGCCGTCGTCCACCAGACCCCATAGAAAATGGTGCAGCCTGTCCGTTTCCAGGACGTGGGCGACAAACAGGTCCCAGGGTTCCTGGTCCAGGAAATGGAACATCGCGTCAAACCGCCGTTCCATGGCCTGAAAGACATCGTCGAGGAATCGCTCCCTGTCCCTTCGGGCGAGCCAGGAGTCGATGTCGATCCGGTACCCCATCGCAGCCAGCTCACGCGCCACCGCAGCGGGATAGGTACTCCGGTTCAGATCCGGCGCCAGAAACCCGGAAATCAGTATTCCGTTCACCGCCCGTGGGGGGTAGGTTGTCGGAACGCCCATGGAAAAGACACGCCTGCCCATCCCGCTGAAAATCTCCGTCCAGGTCCTGGCGCGCATTGTTCTGGACGTAGGAATGTACATTTCGTGGGTGTCAGGCACTCGATCAATAAAGCCAAAGATATTGTGCTTGCCTGGATTACACCCGGTTACTACCGACGCCCAGGCGACCGACGATACCGTCGGCAGGACCGATTCCATTCCCGCCAGGCTTCCGGCTTGCAGGAGCCCGGCGAATTTCGGCATTCGGCCATCGGCGACTAACCGGTTTATCAGACTGCAGGGTGTACCATCCAGGCCGATGATCACAGCCCGTGACGAGCCGTTTCGAAGGTGGTTTTTCGTAATCATTGGCAATTTCAGACGTTAAAAAACCTTTGGCTCCAATATCCCCGGGGAACCAAAGGCGAGAAACAGCCAGGCAAAGAGTGGGGTGAGTGAGGGGACTTGAACCCCCGACCTCCTGGGCCACAACCAGGCGCTCTAACCATCTGAGCTACACCCACCACAAGCTGATGTAATACACTCCCGGCAGGACTCGAACCTGCGACCTACTGCTTAGAAGGCAGTTGCTCTATCCAACTGAGCTACGGGAGCTACAAGCCCCGCGCACGAAGCCGTCTGCTGGAAATCGGACGTTAAAGATAGCCCAATCTCCCGGTAGTGTCAAGCAAAAACGGCGCGACAAATGGTTGTGTAAAGATTTGTAAATTTGAGCTCTATGTAAACTCACGAAAGAAAATCCGCCTTGCTATCCGGGCGCATGTAAGGTATATTTCAACCCGAAAAACCGGACGCTTGGAGCGAGTTCACAACTTTCGGATCGAGGAAAACCCGAATGCGGACGTTCGCGGTACTCTTACTGTGTTTCGTGGCGCGAACCATTGCGGCGCCCGCCGCCCACGCTCAGGGTGGTGTCAGCTGACGACGGCCCGTGCTCCCGGGCGGGAGCCTGATGAAAAACGGTCTGGCCGTACAGGATCAGCTGAAGCTCAGTGTACATTACGACTACGAATTCCTGTCCGACCCCCACTACGGGTCCCGCGCCATACCGAACGTCAATCGCGAGCGAACGGACAATGCCACAACCACCCTGTTCGCTTCCCTGGGCGTGACGGAGCACATCGGTCTTGCGTTGGCCGTACCCTTCCGTTCAGTTACGAACGAAAAGGTGCTGTTGCGCGGACAGAACCCCAACCAGTATGAAGGCGGAAAGTATGTCCGGCATGCTTCCGGTCTTGGCGATATCGTGGCCATGCTGAATTACGCCGCACCCCTCGCGGCGGGTCTCCCCGGGGTGAATCTCGGCGTTGGACTGAAGCTGGCAAACGGTTCCGTAGATGCCAAGGACCGGTACGGCGTGCGTTTCGCCGACAATCTGCAGATCGGCTCAGGAAGTGTGGACCCGGTTTTCGCGCTCAATGTGCATCATCAATTTGAGACCATTTCGGTATCGGCGGGCGTGTTTTCCCGTATCACCTCGAGACAGAACATCTACGGCTACAAATATGGCAATGAACTGCACGCAAGCCTTTCGCTGGAGTACGAAGGTGAAGGCTGGTTGTATGGCGGAGTGAGTCTGAAAAATCTGATCACCTCGAGGGACCGTTACCAGTTCGGCCAGATTACCAGAGAACGCGGAGGCAAGTGGATGTATCTTTCGCCTGAATTGGGGGTCAATGTACTGGATAATTTGAGCGTTGAATTTCACCTGCCCATTGTCGTATTTCAAAACGTGAACGAGAGCCAGCTGACATCGGACTATCTTATAGAGCTGAGCACATCATATGCTTTCTCGCTCTAGCAGCCCGTTGAAACAGACCATCCGGGCTGCGCCCGGCCCTTGCGGTCGAAAACCTTCGTTGCGCTCCCTCGCCGAATCGAAGGATGGGACTCGGTCGCGAGCCTTGTCTTCGACCACAATGGCTCGGCCTCGCCTCCAGAGCGACTCTATTCAACGGACTGTCAGGCGATCCGGCATGGACCGAATTGGAACAACAAGCCGCCGGTTCGTCTTTTTCGTGTTGTTTGCAATCCTCTTTGTGCCGGGCTGTTCGCTCTATCTTGACGACGAAGAGCCGGAACAATTCTACAAGATTGAAGATTTCGAAATCCTGGAACTCGGCGTGAATATCTCCGATATGGTCATGGATCCGAACCAGCCATATCTGTATCTTGCCGACTATGGTAACAACCGGATACTTCGCATCCACCTTGGCAGCCAGATGACGGTCGACGGGAGCCTTCAGGTAGGTTCCCACCCGATCGACCTCGACATCACGCCGAACCAACGCCATCTGGTGGTGGGATTGAACGGAGAATCGAACCTCAAAGTCATCGACCTGAATTCGTTCGCCCTCGTGAAGACGGTCCCTTATTCCCTCAATGACATTTCCCATATTGTCTGCGGAACCGACTCGATTGTCTATGTTTCCTCTTTGGATGAACCGCTGCTGATTGCAGTGTCGATTGTCGACAATCGGGAAACCAGCGGAAATGTGCGCTCCGGCGCACTTCAGATGAATCACGGAGACCGAAAGCTCTTTGTTGCAGCCAGAAACAACGTTCTGAAATACGATGCTTCCGGTCATTTCCCCACCACGGAGACCACCTCCACCCGTTTCAGTTTCTCAGCCAGGATCAACGATTTCGTCATCGGACCCTTCAACGAGCATCTTTATCTGGGTCTTGCGGATCCGGAAGACCGCGGCCTCGTGAAGGATCTCTGGGCGTTCAGCGCCGACGACCTGACGCTGACGGGGAAATTTGAAATCAAGTCCCCCGCACTGGGGCTCGCGCTGAGCCGCGACGGCCGCCGGCTATTCGTTGCGCCTACCGACGCCGATGAAGCGGGCGTGTTTATTGTTGAATTCGATACGCAGACCAAACTGGAGACGAACTACTTTCTTGCGGCCGGAAACCTCCGGGAACGAGGCATCGCCATTGACAACAACGATCAGTATCTGTACGTGGCGGTATTCACCCCGGGCGATGACGATACCTTCGAACCCTACAATGTCGATTCATACGATCTGCAGCGAATCAGAGTCGACTAATCCGCGTCCGTCGGTCCGCATTGCGGCGAAAGCCGGCCGCCGCCCGTATGGGCTTTTTCAATGGGCTGCCATTCTCATCCGCCCTGCATTTCGTGGTAGTATCTGCACAGCCTGGAGACGGGACATGCGTCGCAGGACGGATTCCTGGCCGTGCATACGGTCTTGCCGAATTCAACCATATTTGTATGGTAAGACCTGGCCTGGCCCTCCGGGATCAGAGGCGCGAGTTCCGTGTGTGCTTTCTCACGGCTGCATCGCGATGAGACAAGCCCTACACGACGCAGAATGCGATACACGTGCGTATCCACGGCGCACATATCCCGATCAAACGCAAAGGCGAGTACGATATAGGCCGTCTTGACACCGATGCCTCGGTGTTCGGTCAACAGGGATACCGCGGCCTGATTCGGAAGATCCCGCAGGAAATCCAGGTTCAGATTCCCCCGTTTGCGCTTCAGCCAGCGCAGGAACGCCTGCATATTCGGGGCTTTTGTATTCGACAGCCCCGCCACGCGTATGACGTCCTTCAGTTGCGCCACGTCCGCCGCCATCACGTCGCCCCAGTCCGGAAACCGCGCACGCATCCTGTCGTATGCCCTGTCCCGGTTTTCGTCAGTGGTATTCTGGGACAGGACAGTACGCATCAGCGCATCGAGACCGTCCGGCCGCGCGCGCTCAAGGTCCCGGGCCGTGCCACCGAATGTTTCGTCGAGCACGGTGGACATTTCAGCGATTACGGCAACTCGCGCCCGAGGCAACGGGCTATCCCACCAGTGTTTGGAAAAACCCATCGGCACCTTCTACGAAATGCCTGCTTCCCCGCCGAAATTTCGGCCCGGCGACTTGCCCGGGTTACGTTACTGCCAGTACAGTTTCCCGGCCTTGCGCCGTCCGCGACCCGTATCGTATCGTAAATTCCAGAGTACGACCTCCGCCAAACCAAATCTCCGTTCCCTGCGCCAGACTTGACTTGCCCGGCGTCGATACCGATATTGCGAACGATTCCATTAAGAACAAAACGCGAATGACGAGCACCACGCCAGGGACCATATGCCCGATGGCGTACCCCTGACTCCCACCAGCCGAGTGTTTTTCGATGCCTGTTGACCTCCGGTTTCTGGATTCGGGCAAGGCCATCCGGGATCCGATCTGGGGACATATCCATATTCCCCAATATCTGGTCCCGCTGGTCGACGCCGAGGAATTCCAGCGCCTGCGTGATATCTCCCAACTGGGCCACGTGCTTCTGGTATATCCCGGTGCGCGCCATTCCCGGTTTGAACACTCGCTGGGCGTCTTCCACATTGCCGGACAGTTTCTTCGTCGGCTTGTTCAGGCGGATCCACCTCCGGACATCAATATCGAAGACGCACGCGTTCTGCTGGCGGCCAGCCTGTTGCACGACATTGGCCACTACCCGTTCTGCCACGTCTTCGAAGAAATGCAGATGTTTTTCGCCGACCACGAGGAACGTGGCCGTCAGATCATACTGGATCCTTCCACGGAAGTCAACGCTGCACTGGTGAGGGCAGAGACGGACCCCCTTCGGGTGGCTAACGTGATCGACTACCGAAACAACAACGTGAACATCCCCGATTCCGACATGCGCCTGGCACATATTCTCAGTGGTACCCTGGATCCCGACAAAATCGACTATCTTCTGAGAGATGCGCGCTATTGCGGGGTGCCCTTCGGCGAATCTGTCAACCGGGACCGCTTGTTGGGTTCGATCACGTTCGATCCGGCGGGACAGCGCCCCGCGATCACCTACAAGGGCGTCTCGGCGGTGGAAGCGCTCATATTCACGAGTTATCTGATGTATCGGAACGTATACTGGCATCACGCCGTGCGGTCTGCAAATGCAATGTTCAAACGGGGCGTCCAGGATCTGTTGCTCCACCCTGCTTCAAGCCTCGGCGAAGAAGACTTCAACCGGGCGACCGAAGCCGACCTGATTCACCGCCTGGAACTGGAGATGGATCGGCTGGACATCGATCGACGAAACAGCATGATAGGGCGCCTGAAACGTCGTAGACTGCACAAGGTAGCCCGGGTCTTCTTCCCACGGGAACGAGAAACAGGTCTGACCGCCAAACTGGAGGGGTTGTATTATCAGCCGGCCGATCGGCGGAAACTCGAGATCGAACTGTGCAGGACATTCGGAGCCAAGACCGGGCTCGAGCTCGAAGGCGACGAAATTCTGATCGATATTCCCCGGCTCGGGAAGAGTCCCGAAGTCAACCTGAACGTCTTTTTCGGGTCATACATTCCCCTTGACAAAGCCGACCCTCTCCGGTTCGACGACCCGGAAGTCTCGATGCTCAAGGAGTATCTGATCGGTAACTTTGAAACGCAGGCCAAGGTCGTACGTATCTTCTGCGTCGATAACCCGATACTTAGAGAAACGCTGAAGGCTGAAGTCATCGACCACATGACGACCGCCTAGCAGCCCGATCTGTACGGGTTGATCTCCGCCTGCCGGTCGGCTACCCTTTATCCGCGGCGATCCCCTGAATCACGGTCGTGGCCGTCCGCATCGTCCCGGAAAAACAGTGTGTGACTGCTCAGCACGCCGGACGTCGAACCTATCGCGCCGGTGCGCTCGCCATCATACCCGGTTGGTGCTTGCATGCCGCGATGCGGGTACCCGACAGGGCTCCAATCAGTCGAGTTTTGCCTTGACAATTTCGTTGAAAAGTCCGTTATTCTTGACGGTCGAATTATAGTTCAGGCATACAATCTGTCTTTGGCGTAAATAACCGACGATGAAAGGTTTCGTACATGTGGAAGAGAAACCTGACGGTGATGGTCGTACCCCACAATAGAGATCAGATGCGGCAGGTCAGGGCCTCTCGCCCCACGGTTTGGGGACTTGGGGCCGCATTGTTGTTTGGGTGTCTTGCCCTCGCCGTCGTCTTTTACGCATTGGGCTATTTCGTAAACCGTCAGCAGGAGACGAAGCTGCTGGCGCTGACGTCCGAGAACACCGTACTAAGGAAACAGGTCAGCCAATTGCAGCAAAAGGTGGAAGGACTGAGGGAAAACGTCAACGACCTTACTGAAATGGACCGCCTGTTCCGCACCTGGGTGAATCTGGCCGAACCGGGAGACGAGGTGCGAAAAATGGGCGTGGGTGGATACACCAAGGGTGCACCGGAATGGGAAGGCCAGGTGGCCCACGACATTGGCGAGCGGTTGACGAGAGCAAATACCGACGTGGACCAGCTCCTGCGAGAGGCCCGTTTTCTCGAAGCCAGTTTCGATCATATCGGCTCAATCCTCAGCCAGAACGAGATCGCCCGCCTGCGTACCCCTTCCATTCTTCCGGTACCCCCACAGTCCGGCTGCTGGATTTCCTCGGGTTTCGGTTATCGGACCAATCCATTCACCGGTGCCAGGCAGTTCCACAAGGGCATCGACATTGCGGGTCGGTCCGGCACGAAAATCCTGGCCACCGCCAACGGCCGCGTGGAGTCCGTGGGCAAAGACAGGTATCTCGGCTGGTACATATCCATCGACCACGGACTGGATTACAGGACGCTGTACGCCCATCTGCTGAAGAAGCCGTCGCTTGGGGTGGGTCAGACCGTGAAACGCGGGCAGGTGGTTGGCAAGATGGGAAGATCCGGGCGTGCGACGGCGCCGCATCTGCACTATGCCGTGACGAAAAGGAACGGGGATAAAGAACACCCGGTGAATCCGAGAAAGTTTATCCACAATAAGTAGGAGCGGAGAAACCGTCTCTCCCGATTCCGACGATTCCTGCGAGTGTGAATCCCGCTAAAGGACGCATCGACCATGCGTCTTTTTTTCTGCGTGCCTGGTACCCGGGTCACCTACCTCCGGGTCCGGATCAGCAAAACCGCACCAAGACTCAAAAACAGGAAATTGGCGGCCCACGCACTCGAGAATGGTGGCAGGATTCCGTTCCAGCCCATCACACGTCCTGCCTGGATGCATCCATAATAGACGAACGAGATCAACAAACAGATTCCCACAAGAAGAGGCTTGCCCGCGCGCTGGGTACGGGACGAGAGTGAAATACCGAATAACGCCATCACAAACCCGGTGAATGGAAACGAAACGCGCATGTAACGCGCGACCTGTACCCGAACCACGTCATCGCCCATTCGCCGCTTCCGCTGGATGAGCGCGGTGAGTTCGGAAAAACCCAGCTCCTCCGCGGAACGAGGGTCCCGGCTGAGGTCTTCCGGCGTGAGTGTGACTTTGCGTGCCGGCATTGCCGTGAACTTGGACATCTTTTCTCCGCCTGATTCTGAAAACCTCCTCACCTCTCCCTTTAGAAACGTCCATCCCCCGCTCTGCCACTGCATTTCTTCCGCGCGCAATTTCTCCACCAGACGCATCCCGTCATACGTGTCCAGTGTCACCTGCGCCCCGCGCTCTTCATTGCGGAAATAGGTTCCAACGGAGAGAATCTGTCCGTTGACGTCCTGAAGGACAACCTGCGAAACAACTGGTGTTAAGAAAGCACGGCGTTTGCCCTGGACGATTGCCTCGCGTTTCCGGTTTGCTCCCGGCATGACCCGGTCGGTCAGAAAGAACGACGCAGTACACACGAGAAGAGAGGCCCCCAAAACGGGTGCGGCGATGCTGTAAAGCGATATACCCGCGGATTTCATTGCGGCAAGCTCGCCGAAGCGCGCGAGATTGCCAAAGCAGAAGAGACTGGCCAGCAGCATCGCCATCGGCAGGATCAGGATTCCCATATAGGGTACGGAGAGCGCATAATACAGGAAGATCGTGCCACCGCTCACCCCGCTGTCTATAAAGCCACTCAGCCTGCCGGCCAGGTCGACGACAACGAAAACGGCCAGAAATCCTGCAAAACACAACGCCAGGTATACGAAAAACTGCTTCTGTACGTATCGACTCAGGATGCGCAAGGTTGCCTCCTCCATCGATCGATACGCCACTCGAGCACCGTGCCGAATACGAGCCATGCACCGCAGGAGAGAACCAGGAAGTTAGGGCTCCACATGGCAACCCACGGCGAAACAAATCCGCGATCGGCCAGGGTTTCCCCGCTGATCAGACAGAGCCACCACAAGAGAAAGAACCCGATGCTGATTCCTGCCCCGACGGCCGGGCTGCTCCCGCGCACCCGGATCCCGAGCGGGGCGCCAATGACAACGAAGACAATACATGCTACAGGTATCGAGAGTTTCTTGTGGATTTCAACCCGGTACCGGTCCGCCTGCCGGAGTTTGTGATGTCGAATTGCTGCGTCGGTTCGAGATTTCCTGGCCAGGTCCGCGACGATTTCAACGGGCCGCCGTTCGGTACCGGGCTCGAAGAGCAGACGCTTCAGTGCGGCGCCTGCGCTGTCAGCCGCTTCGGCCTGTAATGCAGATGCTTCCCGCTGGTGCGAGTCCACTCTCTCCATCATCGCACCCAGTCCCATCTCCCTGTCCGACCGGTAATGCGACATGGTGCGTATGAGGTGTCGGCCGGCTTCCCCGAGGCGCAGGGTTTTTTTTTGGAAACGCGCTCTGATGTAAACGTCAGGGTCTGCCTTGTCCACCCGATGCCATTCTCCGTTTTCCAGCGTCACGAGTGCTTCGTCACTCTCACTGTCAATTCGAACCCGACCGGTTTCGGCTGCAATGGATACCGGGTACCCTCCCGCTTCGTACCTGTAAATCAGGACATCCTTGAGAGTCGAAGTCCGCCTGTCGATATCTCCTATCAGAATCCTGTAGTTGGCGAAATCCTGAATGAACACACCGCTCCTGTCCTCAAGGGCAACGGTGGGCCGTTTGCGCTGGATATCTCCCATCAGCATTCGGGCCCGATAGTTGAATTCAGGCAGAACCCGGTCGTTGAACACAACCAGCCCGAGCGCCAGCGCAGCGCCAGAAAAAAACACTGGCAGAATCACACGGAAGACCCCGATTCCCAGCGCCTGCATGGCAGAAATCTCTCCGTCCGCGCTCAGTCGGCCAAAAGCCATCAGGGTGGCGACCAGTACCGCCATCGGGACTGCCAGAGCGATCATCCACGCAGTGTTTAGCAGGAAAAGCTCCAGAACGACACCCGGCGCGATTCCCTTTCCGAGCATCAGGTCCATCTTCTGCAGAATCAGGTCAACGACCAGAAGAAACATGATGACGGATAAGCCGAACACAAACGGCACGAGGTGCTCTTTCAGTACGTACCTGGAAAGCACCATATCCCGTCTCCATGGAACCGCGTGTTTTCAAAAGAGTTAAAGATACTGATATCAAGAGACCCAAGAATATACCGGATTTTTTTTGCTTCGGTAGCCCTTTCTGAACCCTTCACCTGTCCGGCATGGGGAATATTCTCCCTAACCCATTGTTTATAAGTGTCTTATTTATGAATCATTCGGTTCGGGTTTTCCCTTGCTCTTTGACACGCGGTTCGGTATTATTATCCTGATCCCCGGCTCCTGACCACGTCGCGAGGGACCGTCCTCGTCCAAGAAATTCCGATTCACGCATGCAGATCCCATACATCTTCAGAGAATCACAATGGGGATCGATTCTTCCGCTTCCTCCGGTCCTCGCCTTTGTGCTCAGCACGTGTCTTCTGTCCGATTCGGTCAAGCTCCATGCTGAACCGGGCATTCAACTCTCTTTCGGAGACACACCCGCGCACGTCTTCCATCGTTCTCCCGTCAGGCTCACGTTTTCCAGTACCACCGCCTTTCAACCTCTCTTCCGAAAACGGCGACAGTTCACCCGGACGGTCACCCGCCTGCTCAAAACGGATGCGGCCAAGCTGATGGTTTACAAAACCGCCGGCGACGTCGTTCATGGCATACCGGCGGTCATCACCATAAAGGGGCTGTTCGCATATAAATTCGACGCCGACTTTGGTCGCGTGGTCGCCGACAAACTCAGCCTTCCCGTGCAAACTCGCCGTGGGATGGGCGGGGCGCTCGTGGATATCAAGATACCCGTCAAGGTGCCCAAGGCATTGAGCGTCATTACAGGTGAAGGCGATACCAATATTAAAATTACCGGATCGCGGCGCATCGATCTGTCTGGCAGGAATACCACCGTGGGCGGACAGGCTCAGACTGTTCGCGCACGGGCGCAAGAGGGCTTTACCGTCAATTTCGAGCAGGAATCCCAGTTGAACGTGCAGGGTACCATAGGCGACCGTATTTCGTTGAACCTGCAACAGGACAGCCGCGGCCAGACCGATATCAGCGAATCGCTGCAATTCCGCTACGACGGAGACGAAGACGATATCATTCAGGAGATTGAGGCGGGAAGAACCTCCCTCAGTCTGCCGGGCACCCGTCTGGTAGGCTTCAGCGGGTCCAGCGGAAGCGGTCTGTTCGGAATCAAGGGCCGGGGACGTCTGGGCGGATTGGACGTAACGGTGGTCACCAGCCACGACCGTGGCACCAGCAACCAAAAGTCCTTCCAGGGTCAGGCGGAGGAAATCGCGCATAGAATCAGGGACTATGACTACGAAGAAAACCGGTACTTCTTCCTCGACCAGGTATACCGCCGGAGTTTTCCGGACGAACCCGGGCGCCCGGATCTCGTGGACATCAATTCCGTCCGGGTCTTTCTGAATGACTTCAACGATCGCAACGATATTGAGCAGCGCGCCGGACGCGGGATCGGATATGCGTTCTGGTCCGACGGACCTGCTCCGCAGCCCGATGCCAATGCGGGTGATGCGCAGAGCGGGGGTATCGAAGAGGGGTTTTTTCACGAACTGGACCGCTCCGAGTTTCTGGTCGACGCCAGAGGGTATCTGATTATGACCCGCCAGAGGGTCCAGCGAAGTCACAGCCTTGCCGTTGCATACCGGACGGCCGACGGTCGGATCTTCGGCGACCTGAATTTCATCCAGGACCCCTCAGACCCCGATGCGAAGATCAGACTGAAACTCATTCACGCCCGACAACAAAGGCCGGAATTTCCAACGTGGGACCTGGCGTGGCGAAACGTGTATTTCCTGGGCGGCCGTGAAATCGAGCCCGAGGGCTTTGAACTCGAGATCCTCAGAGACGTGCCCGGCCAGGAGGCGGTGGACAACCAGAGCGGTACACCCTACCTTCAGATCTTCGGCCTGGACAGACACACGAACGGCGCTTCGGAGTCCACGCCACCGGACAACCTCATCGACATCGACGGAGGCACGAATCTGCCCGGACTCAATCTACTGACCGGCCACCTCGTGTTTCCCGACCTCGAGCCATTCGGTGAACGCGGTGTCGGCGCAGAGGCGCTGTCGGACGACACCCGGGTTCCCGAGATCTACAACACGACCAACAACACCACCCGGGCCCAGAAAGGCCAGTATTTCCTACGAATCCGATCAAATCGCAGGGCCACCAAATTCCAACTTGGGTTAGGCCTGATTGAAAACAGCGAGGAAGTGCTGTTGAATAATCGTCCGCTGACCCGTGGGCGGGACTACAACATCGATTATGAATTCGGCACAATCGTATTGGTCGGCGAAGCCGCAGACCTCGCGGCCGACCCTTCCGCCAGCCTGGTAATCAACTACAGATCCAAGAGCCAGTTCGGTCTGGGTGGCGCGCAGAAGAGCCTTCTTGGCATCCGGGCGGAGCACCCGTTCAGGGACAACGTCTCGATGGTGGGCCTGAGCCTGCTCTACGGCAGCGAAAGCGCCACCCAGCAACGAGTCCGCGTGGGCGAAGAACCTGCGCGAACCCTGATCTGGGATATGAACGGCCGCTTCCGCTTCAAGCCGCAAATCCTCACCGATCTCGCCAACAGGCTGCCGTTTGTCTCAACCCAGGCGCCATCGGCGTTCAATGTCGACATGGAAATCGCTCAGAGCCTTCCCAACCCGAATACGAAGAACGTAGCGTACATCGATGACTTCGAAGGCGCCGAAAGCAGGAAATCGTTCTCGACGTGGAAATTCGACTGGTCCGCCGGAAGCTTCCCAACCCGGAACGGGCTCCCCCTCTCGATGCCGAAGGGACGCCTCACCTGGTACAATCTGGTGGATCGGGACCGGATAACCATCTACGAGATTCAGCCTAGCCGCGACGATATTCCCGTGGAAAGCAGCATCATCGACGACGTTCTCAGCGTCCGGTTCGAGCCGCACCGCACCAACGGCTTTCCCGAGACCTCAAGGAACCCGGCCGGCGGCCTCCCTGAAAACTCCTGGGCGGGCATTTCGAGTTATCTGTTTGGCATGGACTTTTCCCGGTCGAAGTTTATCGAGCTCTGGGTCAGGGGGAATTCCGGCCGGCTGCATATCGATCTGGGTGAGATCTCCGAGCGGGCGGACCTGCTGCTCGACCACGCGACGTTCAACCCGCCGCCTCCCGGGCAGTTTCGCACCGAAGACCGCCCCCTGCCCGGTTTTCCCACTGGCGATGACGTGGCCATACCGGAAGAGGACATCGGCCTGGACGGCCTGACCGATGCCCAGGAAGATTCGGTCTTTCGCCTGATCTACCCCGGCGTGACCGTACCCGACGATCCTTCGGACGACAATTTCAAGGACGTGGACGACGACCAGGAGGACCTTCGCTTCCGGTACCCGGCGGGCATTAATGGTACCCAGAACAACAATTCCGAGCGTGAACAGAGACCCGATTCCGAAGACCTCAACCGAAACGGCATCCTGGATACCCGAAACCATTACCTGCACTATGGCGTCGACCTCGCGTCGGATCGGGGCTGGAATCCTGCTACGGGCGGGTACGACGGCCCTTCCGTGCTCGTCGTGGGCAGCCAGTCGGATCCTTCCGACAGGCCCTGGAGGCTGTTGCGCATTCCCTTGCGCGGCAGCAATGCGCCGCGCGCCGTCGAAGGCAATCCAGATACCACCTTCGCCGGTGTCTTTGACTTTGCACGAATCTGGATCGAACACGACGATACAACCTCCCTCGACATCTATACAATTGCCGCCGTAGGAAGTGACTGGCTCGAAGATGAAAATCCCGATGGACAACAGTCGGGGGACTTCAGGGTAGCCACCATCGGCACCGACAATCAGGTCTACGAACTTCCGCCCGGCCTCGAACGCGAGATCGATCCACAGACGGGAAGACAACTCCTCGAACGGTCGCTCGTTCTCCGGTTTGAAGACCTCTTTCCCGGCGAGAGCGTGTCGGCTTCACGGACCTTTACCGACGGACAGAATTACACGCGATACGGCCTGATGACCATGTTCGCGCACGGCGGGAATCCCACGTCACCCACCTACGAGTCCAATTTTCCCGCAGAACCCGATTCGGCCGCGGGCAGTTTCAGCCCGATCGAACTCTTCGTAAGATTTTCACCCATCGGCGAAGATACGCTCAACTTCTATGAGTACAGGAAGCCTGTCTATCGGGGCTGGTCGCCGGAGAACAACACATTCAGAATCGAGCTCGATGTCCTGACGCAGATCAAGGCAAAGCTTACGGACCTCAAGGCCATCGGACAGGCGTCCGACACCCTGAGGATTTCCCTACCGAGCGGAGAAATCCCGGCCGACTACGACAGCGAAGCCAGTCAGATTCGCGCGGACCTGCACGGTGGGACGTATACCGTCCGCGGCAACCCGGCACTGTCGAATATCAAGTCATTCGTGGTCGGCGTAAGAAACACCGGAGATTTTCCTCTGGATGGCGAAAACGAAATCTGGCTGGATGAACTCCGTGTCGACCGAATCCGCAAGAAAAACGCCGTATCCATGCTACTGAACGTTCAGTCTACACTGGCTGACCTGGGCAATGTGAGCCTGAATCTGGAACGCAGAAGCGGTGACTTCCAGGATCTCCAGGGGCGCTCCACGGGCAATACGACAACCCAGGTCAGCATGAACGGTTCATTCAATCTGAATAAATTCCTGCCCGACAGGTGGAACACCGTCATTCCGGTACGGTTCAATTACCTTCGGAACGGATCGGTACCCCGCATCCGACAGGGTTCCGACATCGTACTGACCGAACAGCAGAAGGGCAGGGAGAACGCGGTCCGCGCTTCTTCACGGTTCAATGTCTCTCTGCGCAAACGTCCAGCGGCGAATGACCGCCGCTGGATAGCCAGACTTCTCTTCGACCGGGTCAACGCGTCCATGAACTTGCTGTCCAATAACGCGGTCAGCGGCGCGATCACTCGGCGCCGGTCCAACAAAGAGCATAATTTCAACGGGAGTCTCAGCTATGACGTCAGCTGGCCCAGACAGCAGGGCGTTAAAATCCTCACCTGGGTCCCGGGACTGGGGACCTATTTTGACGAAGTCCAATTCTTCTACCTCCCGTCAACGCTTCGTTATAATCTGCGCTTCGACCGGAAGAACATCAACAGACGCTCCTTCTCGGCCATCGAAGGCGACACGTCCGACGTTATCGCGGTTCTGAACGAGACCTTCAACGTCAACGAGAGTTTCGCCATAAAACTGACTCCCTTTCGAAGCCTGAACGCCAACTATTCCCTCGCGGTGAGCCGCGACCTCCGGAATTCGTTCGATTTCGCCCGGCTTCAGTTTGGCCGCGAGACCACACGAAATCAGGAGGTGAGCTTCAACTTCACACCCCGCGTTTCCAAGTGGCTCAACGTCAATTCCGACTACTCCTCACGATATCGTGAGCGGCTCGAATCGGGGGGCCAGCGTATCCCCATTGGCAACGAACGCAGGGGACTGACCGCGGGCAACAACAGCCGCGTCGGCGGCAGGTTCAGCCTGAACCTGCCTGGTCTCTTTCGCTCTCTGGCACGTCCGTCGAAGGACCAGACCGGGCTTTCCGTAATCCGGCTGATTGGAAGAATGGGCGGGGCATTGGAAGCCGTACAGGTCAACGTCCATCGAAACCGAACGTTCAATCTCTTCGGCCTGCGGCGTCGACCCGCGTTGAAGTTCCAACTCGGTCTCACCGACACGACGACTTCGCTCCGTTACGGATCAGGGGGCATTACACGCGTCAACACCAGAAACATCACGGACAATGCGATTCTTAAGGGCGGAGTCCGCCTTCCGGCCGGTTTTCGTGGCAGTACCAATCTGACGTTTAATCATACGAAGAGTTTTGGCAATGCCAATACGGAAGAACAGAAACTGGAGTATCCGGCTTTTGGCATAAACTGGCGCGGCCTCGGGGAAATTCCGGTCTTGAGATGGCTGTTCACCAGTTCGAATCTCAGCTTCAACTATAATACTAACCGCACCCTCCGGGGCGACGGCGGGCTGGATGACAACGTCCTGACCAGCGATACGCGGAGAACCGAGTTCAGGCCACTTCTCGCCTGGCAGGCCAAATGGAAGAACAGAATGAACACGATTCTCCGCAGAAACCGCAGTCGTCAGAGCGACCTCCGGTACCAGCGTAATGTGGCATCCGATACCACCCTGGTACAGCCGACACTGGAGGAACGCCTGATTGGTACGACCATGACCGAAACGTCCCAGTTCACGGCATCCCTCAGGTATTCACTCAGTTCGAAGTTCGTCAGGAAATTGCAGAGCAACCTGGACCTAACCCTTGAGTACGGAACCAACACCAACCTCAAAAGGGAGATTCCCCGAAACGCGGAAGCGACCGAAACTGAACAGGCCGTTGTGCGCCAGAGCGAAGATCGCTGGCACGCCAGCCTTGCGGGCCAATATGAGTTCAGCCGCAAGTTTACGGGCGGGACCCGCTTCCGGCACGAAAACCGGAAGGACAAGCTCCGGGACCTGAACAACAGGGTCTGGGAATTCAAAGTATGGGGAGAAATCCGCTTCAATTGAAAAATCCGCCCGCCTTTCAACTCTGATCCGGGCTCGCTATCTTAAGGAGTACGTGTGTTTTCCTTCAATCGCAAGGAACGGTTCGTATTACTGGGTCTGACTGCCGCACTGCTGATCGGAGGGGCGGTCAATCTGATTGAGCGATACAGCGGGAGCGACCTCCCGGATTTTCACATTCAGAAGGGTGCGGTACCGGTACCCGGTAAAGCGGAAAAAACAGAATCTATAGAGCAACACGCCGGCCCAATTGATCTGAACCGGGCTTCAGCCGGACAGCTGACGCGCCTTCCGGGTATCGGTCCCAAAATTGCCCGTCGTATTGTGGACGACCGCAATCAGCGGGGCCCATTCAAGTCCGTGGATGAATTGACCCGTGTAAAGGGTATTGGAAGTAAAACGCTGCAAAGACTGGGGTCGAAGATTACGGTGGGCGGTCAATGACCCGGGCGACGGGGATTCAGATTGCCGGCGACCTGCTTCGATTGGCGTGCCTGGAACGCACACCGGCGGGATACCGGCTCTGTGCGCTCTTCGAGACCCGCCTGGCCACGCCTGTTATACCGCATTGGCCTGTTCAGCCTCTAGTCCGGCAATGCATTGCGGAGGGTCTAAAGAATGCCTTCGCACAGGTTCAGAAAGTTCCAGGGTCCGTTGTTCTCTCTCTGGGAGGCGGCTTCTTTCACCTGCAGAAGTCTCACCTGGAACTGGCTTCGTCCGAAGACAGGCAGGAACACATCACCTGGGAGGCAGCGCAAACGCTGGTCGACCCAATCGAGAGGTATGTCGTCGATTACATCGCAGTGGGACGGGCAGCGTTCTGGATTGCCATCCGCAAGGAGGTTCTTGATTTCTGTTCGGAATTGCTTTCGTCGCTTCTCGTGACGAAGTATCGGCTGGAAACCGAACCTATCGGACTGTATTATGCCTGTCTGATGGCGAAGGGCCAGGCCGGATCCGGTGCCGCCGTCATGGGTGGACATCCCTGGCTCTATTTTGTGGCGACGGAATCCGGCAAACTGGTTTCGGCGGAAGCTGTCTGCCTGGAAAACACGAGGCCGGTTAGCGGGTTGCAGGATGAGACCTCGCGCGAGTACGCGATCCTGGAAAAAACCGACGCCATATTGCGGCGCTGGCTCAATGAGAGGCGCCACTTCAACCGGGACAGCGCGGAATTCGATCATGTTCTGTTGTGCGGGGAGAATCATCGGATTGAGACCCTCGGCCAGCGCATCGAGAGAGCGGTAGGGCCAGGATTCGAAACCCTGCTGCCCTTTTTGAACTGCACGACAGAGACGCTCCCGGAGTCACAGCGGCATTTCCTTGTGAACCAGTCTACCTTCAGTGTTGCGGGTGGGTTGGCATACATGAAGCTCGCAAAGGAACAAACATGACCGCGGCGATCTATCCCGGAACCTTCGATCCGGCAACATTCGGGCATCTGGACCTGATCGAACGAACGGCAAATATCTGCAGCCGTCTGATCGTCGCCGTGGGCCTGAATCCTGAAAAGCGCCCGCTGTTTTCACCAGATGAACGTGTACAGATGATCCAGGAAATCTCTTCGCACTGTCCCAACGTGGAAGTCGCGAAGTACAGTGGATTGCTCGTTGACTTTGCCAGAAAAAGCGGTGTCTTCACCGTTGTGCGCAGCTTGCGCACGACCACCGAATACGAACTGGAAATTGCAATGGCAGTAGCAAACCGGCGGATGGAACCCCGGTTGGAGGTCCTCTTTTTGATGCCCAGTCAGGAATATGCGTATCTCAATTCCACCCTCGTTCGGGAAATCGCGCGTTTCGGAGGCGATGTAACGGCTTTCGTACCGCCGGTGGTCGAGAAACGACTGAAGGAAAAGTTCGCCTGACGAGTGCGTTCAGTTACAGGTTGCGCGCCAGACCATGTTCATTGACCAGACCATACTTACCGTGAGATCGGGCGACGGAGGTAGCGGTTGCAGAAGCTTCCGGCGCGAAAAATTCGTACCACGCGGCGGTCCTGACGGCGGGGACGGAGGGGACGGAGGGGATGTGATCTTTATCGCGGACTCCGCCCTGAACACCCTCGTGAGTTATCGCTTTCACAGGAACATCCGCGCCGAGCACGGGAGGCCGGGAACAGGCAAGAAATGCAAGGGCCGAAGGGGCGCCAGCACCACGGTACGCGTTCCACCAGGCACGGTGGTCCGGGATGCAGATACGGGAGAGACACTGGCGGACCTCACCGGGCGAGACGAACGGATGGTCGTGGTCGAGGGCGGACGCGGAGGCAGAGGGAACGCACGATTCGCAACTCCTACGAACAGGGCGCCGGAAACCGCCCATCCGGGCGAAACAGGCCAGGAAAAACGCCTTGAACTCGAACTCAAGCTAATCGCGGACGTCGGCTTGGTCGGGTATCCCAACGCAGGCAAATCCACGCTGCTTTCCCGAATCTCAGCCGCGCGCCCGAAGATTGCGGATTACCCGTTTACAACGCTGCAACCGCACCTCGGCATTGTTTCATACAACGATTTCGACAGCTTCGTCGTTGCCGACATCCCTGGCCTCATAGAGGGAGCTCACCTGGGCAGGGGTCTAGGACACCGATTTCTACGCCACATAGAACGCACCCGAATTCTGCTGTTTCTCATCGATTCCACGTCTTTGAATCCCGATCGGGACCTGGATGTCCTCCGTAACGAACTCCATCAATTCAGCCCCATGCTGCTGCAGAAACCCTCGCTCACCGCGCTCACAAAGATCGACATCCTGGCTGCGGACGACCAAAAGCGCAGATATCTGTCGGATCGATACCCTTGCTTCTCATCCGTATCGGGAGAAGGCATTCCCGGACTCGTGCAACGACTGGGTAAGCTGGTCGGCAGGAACCGCCCTTGCGAATCCACCGATGAACCCCTTCTGGCATAGCCGGTTTGACCAGGCTTCAATTCCCTTCCTCGCTCCGTCCTCCTGCAAGTTCCTTTCGAACGCGATGCCGCATCTGAAAGTCCCGTTCACCGCATGGCGTCTACCACGCCGCAATTCCCCGGTTTTTTTCTGGTATTTCTTTTGCATACTGCTAAGCTGAATCTGCCGCGAACCACACCTGGTTGCCGTCTACGATTGTGATGCTTAGGCCAATATGCCCAAAGAAATCCTAGACTGGTTAACGCTTCATTCGGTCTCCGGGCTCGGACCCGTCGCCTATTCCGCATTGCTGCGAAAATTCTGCAGCCCGGGAGAAATATTACGGGCGCCCCGTGAACGTCTGTGCACGGTGCCGGGTATTGGCCCGGAACTTGCCGATGCGATCCATGCGGATCGCGACCTGTCATGGGCTGAAGAGCAACTTCGACGCGCCGAAGATGCCCGTGTCCATCTGCTGACGCTGCAGTGTCCCGACTATCCGGTCTATCTTCGAGAAACCCACGCGCCACCGCCAATTCTATATGTACTCGGAAAAATAAATGTTTGTGCACATCCCACGGTCGCGATCGTTGGCTCACGCTCATTCACGTCCTACGGGAGAGAAATTGCCCATCAGATGTCGGCAGAACTCGTTCGCCGGGGAATAACCGTGGTCAGCGGTCTGGCCACCGGCATCGACACACACGTCCACCAGGCGGCGCTTGCCGAACGAGGATACACCGTCGCCGTGCTGGGTAGCGGGCTGGACAGGCCGTATCCGCCACAAAACCGGGACCTGTTCCGGGACATCAGCGAAACCGGAGCCACGCTTTCGGAATTCCCCATGGGAGCATCCGCGGAAGCCCACAATTTTCCTCGCCGCAACCGAATCATCAGCGGACTCAGCCTTGGTGTCCTGGTCGTAGAGGCGGGTGAACGCAGCGGCGCACTGATAACCGCCCGGCTGGCGCTTGACCAAAACCGGGAGGTCTTCGCCATTCCAGGACCGGTTCATTCAGGCCGAAGCCGGGGCACTAACAAACTGATCAGGCAGGGTGCAGTTCTGGTCCAGTCCGTGGAGGACATACTGGATGAACTTCGTCCGCAACTGACAAGAATTCCGCCGCCGAAAACCCGCCGGAATCCGGCGGAAGAACCCCCGGAACTCTCGACGCAGGAACGTCAGATATACGAATGCCTGTCCACCGACATGCCGGCCCACGTCGATACCATCGCCGACCGTACGGATATGCCAGCCGCCAGCGTGCTTTCTGTACTGCTGTCGCTGGAGTTGGCCGGCGTCGCCGAGCAACGACCTGGAAAGTGCTTCGTCCGGAAGCCGGCACGTGCCGGATTAGGCTAACCTGGCTTCGAAATTTTTCGCGGACGCAAAACCGAATATGTGCAAGTCGATAGATGCGATTAAACTGCGGGTTACCAGAATACACCAGGTAGTTGGACATGAACTGAAAAAACGTCTTTTTGGACGACCTCTACGCCCCGTTTAAGGTGTTTGCGTAGGGTCGCCGTATTTTCGGATCGGGACTAAAGGCCGTGACTGGGTTCTGTCACTCCGGCTGCTTGGCCCCCTCGACCTTTCCCAGGCGAAGAGACGCCAACACGCCGGAACGAAAACCGCCCGTTTCAATGTACCACAAAAATACCCCCCTCGAAGCCGAGAGAGGCGGAAATTCAGGACGCTGGTTTTTTTTAGAACCGGCGCATCAAGCCCACAATCTTGCCCGCAATGCGGAACTCGTCGCGGCCCGGATGCACCACGATGGCTTCGAACGCTTCGTTTTCCGGGGTGAGCCGTACACGGCCCGCCTCGGGGAAATATCGTTTCACAGTTGCCTCCTCCCCGATCACCGCCACCACAATCTCGCCCGGGCTCGCGGTTTCCTGATGGCGTGCCAGCACATAGTCGCCATCCAGAATGCCTGCATCGCGCATGCTCTCGCCATTGACCCGCAGAACGAAAACGTCCTCTGACGGCAGAAAAGAGCGATCGACAGCCACAGTGCTCTCAACGTTTTCGGTTGCCAGAACGGGCTCTCCGGCAGCCACACGTCCGATTACCGGGACATTCCTCGTTTCGGACACGCCTGGAATGTCGCGTTCCATGTAGTCCGTGAGTTCGATACCTCTCGATACCATCGGACGCCGCCGGATGTAGCCCTTTTTCTCGAGCGCGGCCAGCGTGGTCCGCACCCCGTTGGTGGAAGCAATGTTGAACGCGTCCATGGTCTCCCGAATCGTTGGTGGAGCACCCCCATCTCTTATCGTTCGGGCGATAAATTCGTAAATTGCCCTCTGCCTGTCGGTCAGCCTCTGACGCATCGTGTATCTCTCCCCACAATCCAGATCTCGAAGCCTGAAACGATCGTCCTGCTTGTTCCGATTCGGCCCATTGACACAAGCACTGCTCATTTGAATATAGTGAACATTAGTTCATTCGTCAATACCTGATTTGTGCGGTGGGACCGTTTGCCACCGCGAATACCAGGCCAATCTGCCATTGAACACCTGGTTGCGACAAAACTGAAATCCATCCATTCCACCACCAAGTTCAATTGCAAATCACTGCAAAACCTATACTTAGATAAACCATAAAGTGCTTGACAGGTATGCCGGGTTACGTATATTTATCCATCCGGCTCCATCGATCGTCCAGCAGTCTGTTGATAACGTCGCTCTTCAGGCGAGGTATGGTGTCCCGTCCCGGACGGGCATTTTCAACGGGCTGCTTAGCAAGGGATGGCGTTATTTGAAGCCTTTACGTTACTCAGACTGGTCCCTGTTCGGATGGCAAGGGCTGACGCTCGAAGTGCCTTTGGAGTGGAATCCCGGCAAGATATCGGGCGATTTCAAGGCAGGCAGCGTTCGACTGGATGACCCCACGCTGGCAAGACTGGAAATCGAGTGGAAGGATGCCCGGGGCGACGAGCGAGTCGCGCCAATCGTGGATCGCTTTCTCGATGGACTCGCCGAGAGTGCCCGCAAGGGAAAGAAGAGCGTCGACATCAACCGCAACCCCGACGCTGGGTGGCTCGATCTGCCCGATGCATGCTCGCCGGTCTCATTCGCCTGGCACGCCGAGTACCGGGTCCACGCGCTGGCTTTCTACAGTCCGCCTTCAGACCGGCTCGTGTTCGCCAGAGTCAGGACGAAACAGGACGAGGATGCCGTTGACAATATCCGGCGAATACTGAATTCAATTCGGGATACTTCACCCGACGGTCACCGGACCTGGGCGTTATACGACCTCGTGTGTTCATCCCCTCCCCTATTTTCGCTTGAATCTTACGAACTCAAATCCGGACACCTTCGACTCTGTTTTCAGCGCGGCCATGACATTCTTCAGGTCGACCGGCTCAGCCTCGCCCAGGTGCTCCTGAAAAAACGCACGCTTCTGGACTGGTATCAGGAGTTCTTTCGCAAGAGCCTGAGGCAGGTCAATCTGGACTTTCGCGAGACCCAGATCGGAAACCACCCTGGTCTGCTCCTTTCCGGAAAACCCAAGAGCCGCTGGCGGGGCCTGCTGATGCCTCTGCCGTTCTGGAATGTCAGACCGCGTCTGAATATGGAAGCCCGTGTCTGGACATGCAATCACGCAAACAAGATATACGCGGTTCACGCCTACTACAAAAAGCAGAAGGATGCGCCGGACATTGAATTTGTCCGTCGCTCCGTGATCTGCCACCGGGATGCCGTTCCGGAACACGCAACAACCTGACGGGCGGTCCGCCGGAATCTCATAACCACCGGAAACCCTATGGCCTTGTTCTCCTTGAAAAAACAGCCCAAGATCAGCCGGGAAGCGATGTTCAATTCCAAGCCTGCACGGAACAGCCAGCTGGAATGGAAAACGAACAAAGACGAAGAAGTGACCATTACGTTAAGGCGCGCGGATACGACCAAAGTTAAGGTCCTCTCCAAGATATTCTGGGTTCCTGAAAAACGAACGCTGGTCCTGGATGAGATCGGCTCCGAGGTCTGGAATATGTGTGACGGCCGCACGTCCGTGGCCGCAATGATAAAGCGGTTGTGCGAAACCCACAAGCTCAACGCAAAGGAAGCTGAAATCTCTCTATTAAGCTACCTCAGAACCCTGGGACGCAAGAATCTGCTCGGGTTTCTGGTGGAGAAGAGCGATCTGAGAAAAAAGAAGAGAAGCGCCAGCGGAAAGGCCTGGGGATAGCGTTCAGTTCCGGGTCCTGAAGATACAGCCCCGCGGTCCACGACCGCGGGGCTGTTATGTGTCCGTGCTGTAGATACGGAACTCACGTGATTTCAGTCCGTTGATAAAGTCGCTCCGCAGACGAGGCCGAGCCATCGTGCCCGAAGACAAGGCGCGCGACCGAGTCGACTCTCGGGGGATTCGGCAAGGGAGCGCAACGCAGTCATTCGGCCGCGAGAGCCGGCCGTAGTCCGGATGGGCTTTTTCTGCGGGCTGATAAGATCCACGTCGGGGCCGACCGTGAGGACGGCACTCGGTTCTACCGCATCGTGGCCTGAACGGCATCACCTCCGTTCAGGAATATCGCGGTAGACGTTTCAGCCAGATCGGCCAGCGGCGCCCAGTAGACGCCGAACAGCAACGTACCCACAAACAACACGGCGAGAGTAGCCGTGGCGAACCGGGAAATAACGACGGGTGCATCCGTACGTGGCTTCTCCAGGTACATGGCGCGAACAATTCTCGCGTAATAATACAAGGAAACGGCACTGTTCAGCGCGCCAACGACCGCCAACCAGTAGAGCCCACCATCTACAACGGCGGCAAACAGATACACCTTGCCAACAAATCCCGCGGTGGGCGGCAGTCCCGTAAGAGAGAACAGAAACGCAGACATCGTCAACGCAATCCAGGGCGACCGCCATCCCAGGCCGCGGTAATCCTCAATATCCTCGCTTCCGATTCTTTCCGCCAACAGCAATACAACCAGAAACGCACCCAGATTCATAAACAGATAGGCGCCTGCGTAGAACATCACAGCCTTCAGGCCCGCTGACGACAACATGACCACGCCCATCATCATGTAGCCGGCATGCGCAATACTGGAGTACGCAAGCAGCCTCTTCAGGTTGCGCTGCCAGATGGCCGTCAGATTGCCCAATGTCATTGTAAAGGCCGAAATGAGAGCGAGCAACTGCGGCCATGCCACGCCTAACGTGACGCCCGTGCCCGAAGCGCCGTCGAATGCGGACAGACCCACGTAGAAGAACCGCGCCAGCATGGCGAATCCGACCGCCTTTGGTGCGACCGAGAAAAACGCTGTAACCGGCGTCGGCGCTCCTTCGTAGACGTCAGGACACCAGAAATGAAACGGAACCGAAGCCACCTTGTATCCGAATCCGGCCATCGCGAGTGTCGCGCCGAGAAACAACGTCAGTTCGTATGGCGCCGTGGTTCCCAGACGCGCCGCGATCGCATAGATATCAAGCGTGCCCGTCAGGCCGTAGATCAAGGAGAACCCATAGAGCATGATGCCTGAAGAGACGCCGCCGTAAACGACATATTTCAGCGCCGCTTCGTTGGATCGCTGCACCCGCTTCTGATAACCCGCCAGCACGTAGGAAGGCAGGCTGACGAGTTCGAGCGCAATGTACATCATCAGCAGATTGGTCGCGCCGGCCATCAGAAAGCCGCCCAGCCCGACAGAGAGAAAGAGCGCGTAGAATTCACCGATGCGGTCGGTGTCGATGTCCCGGGATTGCAGGCCGAACAGGGTGACCACGATGGTCGTGACTACGATTAAAAGCTTGAAGAACAGGGCAAAACCATCCAGGGCGATCATGCCCATGAACAGCGACCTGGGCGGCTGGTCGTAAAGGTCCGCGATCGAAAACAGACAGACCACAAGAACAAGAAGCGTCAGGCCCGTCAACAACGCCTTCTTCTTTCCGGTCAGAATCAGATCGACGGTCACGATGCCTATAATTGCGACCGTGATGATAATCTCGGGCCAGATATATTGCAGGCCGTCCAGATTCACTGCGATCGCGTTTTCAATGGCCTCGACCAAGAGAACGTTCCTTCCATCGGCATCCAGCCCCGAATCCGGCGAAGACCCGGGCTATCGAACTTACTCTCAGGCTGCTCGTATTCAGTCCGGAAACAGGTTGCTGAAAGGTTAGTAATTTACGGGACAGGGCACTACGGCTGCAACGCGGACATCACCGGCCCGTTCAGATCTTTGACAAGCTCTCCGAGCGACTGCGCCAGCAGATCCAGCACCGGTGACGGATAGATACCCAGGACGATGACAATGACCGCCAGCGGCGCAAGGCAGAAAATCTCGCGGCCGTTAATCTCGGGCAGGTCTTTCCATCGTTCGTTGAACGGCCCCATGAACAGACGCTGAAAGGCCCATAGCATATAGGCGGCTCCCAGCAGTACACCCAGCGTACCCAGGATTGTCATGGTTCGATGGACCTGGAATGCGCCCAGGAAGCAGAGAGCTTCGCTGATAAACCCTGAAAGGCCGGGCAGACCCAGCGCTGCGAAGTAGGCGACCATCGTCAGACTGCCGTACACCGGCATGTGCGACCACAACCCCCCGAACCCCAGTTTGCCGCGTAAATCCGGATCTTCGTAGTCGTTGGGGTAAACGATGTAGCGGTGATGCGCCCGGTCGTAAATCACGCCAACGAGCAGAAACAACATTGCCGTAATGGTGCCGTGGTTGAACATCTGGAATACGGCCCCGTTTATTCCGTGTGGCGTAAACGACGACATGCCGAGCATCACGAAACCCATATGGCTGATGCTGGAATACGCCACGAGTTTTTTCAGATCCGTCTGCGCCATTGCAACAAGCGCACCATAGATGATGTTGATGACCCCGATAACGGCCAGGAAGTAGCTGAAGTCACGCGTGACATCGGGCAACATCGGGTAATTGAACCGCAAAATGCCATAGGTACCCATTTTCAGGAGCACCCCGGCCAGAATGACGCTGATGGCCGTAGGCGCTTCGACATGGGCGTCGGGAAGCCAGGTATGGAACGGAAACAGGGGCACCTTGATGGCAAAACCGATAAACATGGCGATCCAGATGACTACCGGAGCAGAATACCCGAAAATCAGGCCGGCACGAAGCCACTCGGAGTGGTTGGCCTGGTCCATCATGACCAGCATATTGAACGTATGATTTCCCGTATCCGGATCGGTGACATTGAAGTAAAATGCGAGCATGACCAGCAACAACAACACGCTCCCCGCCAGTGTGTACAGAAAGAACTTGATGGCGGCATATTCCTTGCGCGGGCCTCCCCAGATCCCGATCAGGAAGTACATCGGCAACAGCATCACTTCCCAGAAAACGTAGAACAGGAAGAAATCCAGCGACACGAACACACCCTGCATGCCGGTCTCAAGCAGCAGAAAGAGCGCGAAATATCCCTTTACACCACGGCTGATGGACCAGGAGGCGGGAACGCAGAGGAAACCCAGCAGCGCCGTCAGCAGCACCATCGACACACTCAGGCCGTCTATGCCCATATAATACTGGATATTGAACGATTCGATCCAGGGAAGCTGAACTTCATACTGCATGTCGGGTACAGACCGGTCGAAATCCTGAAACAACCAGATGGCCAGCAGAAGGCAGAGTCCGGTCGCAGCCAGCGCAACCCGGCGGATCGCATTGACCGCCCTGCCCGGCATCAGCAGAATGACCACCGCTCCCAGCACTGGAATAAACGTTAACAGTGTCAGAATCCACTGATCCATTTGTCGGCTACCTCCCTCATCAGAATCGCGTGGCGCCACCCGGTCGGGCGGCGGAACCGCCCATGGCGCCAGTTTTCCGAATCGTCCCGTTGCTCTGCATTCGGCGCAATGATCGTCAGCGTGCTATTCCGGAGTCCCCGCGTCCGGTTACGACCTGCAATTCACATAAAAACAGTTCATGCAACCATCAACCGGATCACCATCAGGGCCAGAATGCCTCCCATAACCAGAACGACATAGGTCTGCAGGCGTCCCGTCTGAATGCGTCTCAATCCGCTGCCCGCCCACCTGATGATCCCTGCAACGGCGTTCACGAGTCCGTCGACCACCCATTCGTCGAACAGTCGATCGACAAAGGAAATACCCCGGGTCAATGTGGCTGACAGATTCACGAGCCCGTCTACAATGTGAGCGTCGAACCAGTTCAATACCGTTCGCCCGACCATTACAGCGCGGACAAAGCTGGCTTCGTACAGCTCATCGAAATACCATTTTCGGTTCAATATCCGGAAGATCCCGCCCGACTGCAGCAAGTTCGCCTCCAGGGCGATCATTTCCTCCCGCCGGTTGTAATACTTCCGGTAAGCCGTATAGATGCCGGCTCCGGCAACCAGCAACGAAAGAACCATCGCCGGGTAGTGCGCCGCGTGCGCGGCGTCACTGTCTGAACCCGCTGCATAGACCTCCGCATCGGGCCCGACCGGCAACGCCTCGCCCCTGCCCGCGAGCAGCCCCGCTTCCGGCCGCTTCACCAGATGTTGAAACCAGCCCTCTCCGCCCAAGGGGTTCCAGGCATAGAAGATCCAGAAACTCAGAACCGCCAGCACAATCAGCGGAATCGTCATCACGCCGGGAGACTCGTGCGCGTATTCGACAAGGGTTTTCTCTCTGGGTTTTCCGTAGAACGTGAGAAAGATCAGTCGGAACATGTAAAAAGCCGTTAAACCCGCGGCCGCAAATCCCAGCAGCGGAAGCAGGAAGTGTATCGGCCGGGAGAAACCGCCGAAACCCAGCGCTCCGGCCAGTATGGCGTCCTTGCTGAGAAATCCGGACGTGAGCGGCACCCCCGCCAGGGCCACGGTCGCAATCAGAAAGGTCCAGAACGTCCGCGGCATCTTCTCCCGTAGCCCGCCCATATTTCGCATATCCTGCGGGTCGTTCTCATTGTGCGTCTTGTGGAACGCATGTTCCACGGCATGGATGACGCTTCCCGATCCGAGGAAAAGGCATGCCTTGAAAGCCGCGTGCGTCATCAGGTGAAAAAACCCCGCCACGTACGCGCCTACCCCCAGACCCATGATCATATATCCGAGCTGGCTGATGGTCGAGTACGCCAGGACGCGCTTAATGTCGTACTGGGCAACGGCGATGGTTGCGCCCAGAATCGCCGTTATCGCGCCGATGTAAGCGATCGCCACGAGCGCGTCGGGCGTCAGGATCGGGTACATCCGCGTGACCATATATACGCCGGCCGCGACCATCGTCGCGGCGTGAATCAGCGCACTGACGGGCGTAGGACCCTCCATGGCATCCGGCAACCAGACGTGCAGCGGAAACTGCGCCGACTTCCCGACCGCGCCGCAAAACAGGCACAGGCCCGCAATCGTGAGCAATCCACCACTCAGACGGCCGCTGGCAACACCGTCGTAGACGCTCGCAAAGTCGAATGCGCCAACCTTCCAGAAGACGATCATTACCCCTACGAAAAAGCCCAGGTCGCCGACCCGGTTTACCAGGAACGCTTTTTTACACGCCGCGGCCGCCGACGGTTTCTCATACCAGAAACCGATCAGCAGATATGAAGAGAGCCCTACGAGTTCCCAGAACACATAGAGCAGCAGGAAATTGTCAACCAGAACCAGGCCCAGCATCGAAAAGGAAAAGATCGCGAGAAACCCGAAAAACCGGGAATACCGGGGGTCTCCGTGCATGTAACCGATCGAATAGAGGTGCACAAGGCCGCTTACAACCGTGACAACCATCAACATGACGGCGGTGATATTGTCGACCAGCAGGCCTGCGCTGATCTTCGCGGAGCTCAGGTCCAGCCAGACCCACGAATCGAGCTCGAGGCGCCACCCCGGATCGTAGGCCGAAAGCGCCAGGATGAAGTACCGGAGAGATAGCAGAAATGAAATGGAAATTGCAGCGAGGGGTACCCAGTCGCCCCCACGCGGCAGACGCCGGCCCCAGAAAGCCTGTACGGCGAATGCCGCCAGTGGCAGCACAGGAATGAAAAGCAAATCCAAGGGCATCTATTCTCCCGGAACCTTCAGAAGCTGTCTCAAAACTCCCAGCGGTCTTCGCGCGGCTGCAAAAGCCCCGTTCGGCGTTGGTCAAACCCGCCCGTCATACGAGATCGAGGCTGCGTTTGCTCGCCTCTCATAGGCGGGTCTTCCCGTCGGCGCTGCGCGCCCCTCGCGCCTCATAACCGCCACTTTTTCGCTCGCGCTTGGGAACTCACCGGTAATTTTAAAACAACTTCTCAACCGCTCAATGAGTCCAGTCTGTCGATATTGACCATCTGATAATTGCGGTAAATATTCAGAACGATCGCCAGCGCAACCGCCGCCTCCGCCGCAGCGAGGACAATCACGAAAACGGCAAACACCTGCCCCTCCAGACCTGAATCGGTAAACCGCGCGAACGCGACAAGATTCAGGTTGGCGGCATTCAATATGAGCTCCACCCCCATCAGAATGCTGATTGCATTGCGACGGGTGGCAACGGCCAGAATTCCCAGACAGAAGAGAATGGCCCCGACGACCAGGTAGTGCTCCAGGGCAATCATAACTCCCCCTCGTCCTCCTCCTGCCCCTTCCCTCCTCCGGCCAGCATCGAAGCGCCGAGCAGCGCAGCCAGCAACAGCATGCCGGCCACCTCGAACGGCAGGACGTAGGTAGTCATCAGCGCCTTGCCGATCTCCGCCGTACTGGAAGCGGGCGCCGGCCCTCCGGACAGCGGCCACGACGTTTTCAGAATCACCATGACCAGCAGCGCGAACCCGGCGCCGACGACAACCACGCTGGGCAGGAACTGCACCCGTTCGGCCAGCAGATTCAAATCGTAGATGCGGTTGGTCAGCATCACGCCGAAGAGCAACAGAATCAGGATTCCGCCGACGTAGATCAATACCTGCGCGCCGGCCAGAAAATCGGCATCGAGAAATACGTACAGACCGGCAACGCCGAAAAACGTAAACAGCAGGGCAAATACCGCGTAAATCAGCCGGCTTACGAACACGACGGCGGCCGCCGACCCCACGGTCACGGCCGCAAACAGGTAAAAAACGATCGTTGAGAGTTCCATATGACAACCAATCCCGGAGGCTACTGACGTTCGGCGGATTCTGCGTCAGCGGGTTTCGTTTCGTAGTCCCATGGACGGGCGTAACGGTAGACCAGGTCGGTCCGATCGTAGACTGACGACTCGTAATTCGGTGTCATGACCAGGCATTCGGTCGGACACGGATAGGTACAAAGACCGCAATAACAACAAAGCCCCATGTCGATATCGAAACGCAGAACCTTGAGCCGCTTTTTCGTTCCCTTGGACGTCAGGCCCAGATCCTCGTCGGGACCGGCTTTTTCGCACTCTATATAAATACAGTCCACGGGACAGGCTCTTGCACACTGGTCGCAACCGATGCAATCGTCTATATCGTTGAACAGCTGGTTGCGCGCCCGTTCCGGCATCTGCCAGCGCTCGTCCGGGTATTGAAGGGTAATCGATGGTGTGAACATATGCTTCAATGTGATATTCAACCCCACCCAGATGGAAGCAGCCGACTGATAGAGATTCCTGAAATACGATCCCATTGCATCACCTATGGAGGAAGAGTCCTTTGATTCTGACCGAGATTTGCCGCCCCGCTATGATGCCGTCTGGGCACGCTGTGAACGCCCCTGCATCAATCCCTGGGCGGCCGAACGCAACAGGAAGGCCAGAATGACGGCCATTGCGCCCATCAGCCCGACCTTGGAGAGTTCCTGCAACCATGCCGGAACGGCGAAGTGCCACACAACCGATCCGAGCAGGCACAGAAAAGCGGCAGGCGTGAGCACTTTCCAGCCCACGAACATCAGCTGATCGACGCGCAGACGGGGAAGCGTCCAGCGGATCCACATCTGCACGGCCACCAGAAGGAGCCCCTTGCCGATCATCCAGATGGGCCCAGCCGGAAACGAACCGCCCCAGGGCGCCTGCCAGCCGCCCAGAAACACGACCGCGCCAACCATACTCACGGCCACCATCGCCGCGTATTCCGCCACGAAAAAGAACGAGAATCTCATGCCGCTGTATTCGGTGTGATAGCCGGCCACGAGTTCGGATTCCGCCTCGGGTATATCGAACGGCGTCCGGTTGACCTCGGCAAGCGACGCGATAAAGTAAAGGATGAACGCGAGAAACGTAAACGGATTACGAAATACGAACCAGTGATACAGAGACCCTGACTGCGCCGCGACCAGGTCCTGCGTGCTCAGCGTACCCACGAGAGGGATCACACTCAGGAACGCCATGGCCACGGGAATCTCATAACTCACGACCTGTGCGGCCGAGCGCATCGCACCGAGCAGTGACCACTTGTTGTTGGACGCCCATCCGGCCATGAGAATGCCGAGTACGCCCAGCGACGAAATGGCCAGGATGTAGAATAGGCCGATATTCAGATCGCTTACAATAAGGCTGTCGCCGAAGGGGATGCATACGAAGATGGCCAGGGTTCCTGAAAAGACCAGCAGGGGCGCCAGAATAAACAGGCCTTTATCCGCCGCCGCCGGAATGATGTCTTCCTTCAGCAGAAGCTTGACGCCGTCGGCGATCGGCTGTGCCCAGCCGTGCCAGCCGCCGGTCCGCATCGGTCCCAGGCGGTCCTGGATGTGGGCGGAAATCTTCATTTCCATATAGACCATAATAAGCCCGAGTACCGCGACCAGCGTTACGACGACAATCCCGGCGAGCAGCCCCAATGCAAGGGTCACCAGGCCGATCGGCACGGCGCTCAAAAAGCCCACCTGATTCACGAGAGTTTCGGCCAACTCGAGCATAATGCGGTTCCCTAGCGGTCGATCTCGCCCAGTACGATATCGATACTTCCGATGATGGCGATAATGTCGGCCAGATAATGGCCCCTGGCGAGTTCGTCGAATACGCTCATCACCGTAAAACAGGGCGATTTCACCCGCACCCGGTACGGCACGTTGGTACCGTCGCTGATCACGTATACACCGAGTTCACCCCTTGGATTCTCGCTGCGGACGTAACACTCCGCTTCTTTGGGGGGCCGCACGTTTCTGGGGACCGCGGCCTGGACGTCGCCGCCCTCCGGAATTTGATCGAGCGCCTGAGACACGATCCGTGCGCTTTGCTCCATCTCCCTTATCCGTACCATATAGCGGTCCCAGCAATCGCCCAGGGTCCCCATCTCTCCCCTGCCATTCGGCACGTCGAACTCGAACCGATCGTATATTGAATACGGTTCGTCCCGGCGCAGGTCCCACTCCACCCCGCATCCCCGGAGATTCGGGCCGGTAATGTTGTGGCTGTACGCCGATGCCAGCGACAGAACGCCCACGTTGGCCGTCCGCTCGATGAAGATCTTGTTGTACGTCAGCAGGTCGTTGTACTCTTTCAGTTTTCCTTCGAACGCGGCGAGAAAGTGGCGGCAACGCTCCACGAAACCCGGCGGCAGGTCGTGAGAGACCCCGCCCACCCAGATGTAATTGTACAACATCCGCGCCCCGCACGTCATTTCAAACAGGTCGAAGATGTCTTCCCGTTCCCTGAAGGCAAACAAAAAGGGCGTAAACGCCCCGATATCCATTCCATAGGTCCCGAACGAAACCAGGTGACTGGCAATCCGGTTCAACTCACACATGATGACCCGGATGTATTCCACCCGCTCCGGAATCTCGAGCCCCATCAGTTTCTCTACGGCCAGAACATACCCCATATTGTTATTCATCGCCGCCAGATAATCCATTCGATCCGTGAACGGGATCACCTGTTGATACGGCAGATTCTCGGCGTGCTTTTCAAAGCAACGATGGAGATAACCGATATGGGGTTTTGCCTCCTCTACAATCTCTCCGTCCGTCCTGATCTCCAGGCGCAGCACCCCGTGCGTGCTCGGATGCTGGGGTCCCATGTTGATCGTCATCATCTCGCTGTTGAGGTTGTCGTCCTCCACGTCCGATACCTGCGGCAGCCCCGGCCGTTCCACCGTCACCTCTGTCGCCGCGTGTGAAATCCCTGCCATAGTCTATACCTCAACCCGGATACCGCGATAATATTCCTGAACCTCGTAATCCTTGCGCAGGGGCCACCCTTCCCAGTCGTCGGGACACAGGATGCGCCGTAGATCGCTGTGCCCTTCGAAGACGATTCCGAACATGTCGTACGTCTCGCGTTCGTGCCAGTTCGCCACCCGCCAGACACCCTCCACGGTCGGCAGACTGGGGTCCTCTCTACCCAGATCCGTCTTCAGCGTTATCTTGTGCCGGTGCGCCGAGGAAAACAGGTGATAGACCAGCGAAAGGTGTTCCGGATAATCCACCCCGCTCAGACACATCAGCGACTCGAAACCCATCGCTTCGTCGTCTCGCAGATAGAGACCGATTTCCGCGATTGCGTCTGCGCTTACCCGAATAAACGGGTCCACGTTCTCGGTCAGATCCAGAACCCGGTTGCCGAACTTCTCTTTAAGCCGGTCGAAAATCTCCTGCGGCGTCATCGGTCGCCTCCACGAGCGTTCTCGCGAACCTACTCAGCTTACTCTCGCGATGGAATCGATGCGGATCTTGTCCTGAAGTTTCATTACGCCCTCCAGCAGGGCCTCCGGCCTCGGAGGACAGCCGGGGACATAGACATCGACCGGAACCACCCGGTCGACACCCTTCAGGACATGGTACCCGTGCTGCCAGTACGGGCCGCCTGACGTTGCACAGCAGCCCATGGACATGACATACCGGGGCTCCGCCATCTGGTCGTACAGTTTCTTTACGCGAGTCGCCATTTTCAAAGTGACCGTGCCGGCCACAATCATCAGATCGGACTGCCGGGGGGTGGCGCGCGGGACCATACCCAGACGCGACCAGTCGTACCGCGACGCTCCCGTCGCCATCATTTCTATGGCGCAGCAAGCCAATCCGAACGTCATCGGCCAGAGCGAGGACAGCCGGGCCCAATTGACGAAATAATCGACCGACGTCACAATGACGTTATCCTGGAAACGACCTGTGAGCTTTCCCATAAACGGACCTGCCTCCTGAAACGTCCAGCCACGTGATGCAGATCAAATACCTTGGAGGGCTGCGAAGAGAATCCGGTGAAGCAATGCAGGCAAAACGATTGGAACGAAGCGCCGCGGGCGGGCCGGACCAGGATCAATCGATCAGACGACGCGGCTTCCAGCCGCAGAGGCCGGAACGGGCGCCTGACGCCCCGACAACTTGGGGCGAACCCACTCGAGCGCACCCTTCCGCCAGGCATACGCGAGGCCGAGCAGGAGTACGACCACGAAGATCGACATTGCGCCGAAGCCGTACCAGCCGAAATCGTTTGCAACGACCGCCCAGGGATACAGCAGGACCACTTCCACGTCGAAGATGATGAAATCCAGGGCGATCACGTAGAAGCGTATATTGAATTGAATCCACGATCCACCCACGGGCTCTTCGCCGCACTCGTACGTACTCAGTTTCTCCGCGCTGGGATTCCGGGGCCGAATCAGGCTGCCGATGAACAGATTGACCACTACGAAGAGGCCGCCGACACCGAGAAATATGAGTACATTGGCATATTGATCCAGCATCGTGCCTCGCCTGGAAAGCTGACTGCAGTCGTGCGCAACATTGCGCGTCGACCAGAATTCGCTGTTTTTCGCATTCGGAACTGACGGCGATAAATTAGCGAAATCCGGTCGCTTCTGTCAAGAGAAAAGCACCCCTCGGAGATCGATCCTCCCGGCCGTGCGAGTGTCTGCATGACGACAACCGGATTAAACTTGACTTTTTCGTACATTTTTGATCTTGACACATGGATGCGGATTGGGTATGTTAAGCCTGAATTCAGGAAACGTTATCGTCGCGTCGTATAAACAATAACAAAACTAATGCCCTTTCAATATATGGAAGGAGCGTCGGATGAGCGAAGAAGTGCAGGAAATCGAAGAACTGGCAACGAGAGAATACAAGTACGGATTCGTTACAGACGTTGAACAGGATGCCGCGCCTCCGGGTCTGAATGAGGACATCATCGCCTTCATATCCAGGAAGAAATGCGAGCCCGACTGGCTGCTGGAATGGCGCCTCAAGGCCTATCGCAACTGGCTCGGAATGGATGATCCCACCCGTCGCAAGCAGAGCCGGCAGTGGGCAATGGTCGACTATCCGGATATCGACTACCAGAAAATCATCTATTACTCGGCGCCCAAAGACGCGGAAACACTGCAGAGCCTCGACGAGGTCGACCCTGAGATCCTCCGAACTTACGAAAAACTGGGCATTCCTCTGGAGGAGCAGAAAATGCTGGCGGGCGTGGCGGTCGACGCTGTCTTCGACAGCGTTTCCGTGGCGACCACCTTCAAGGATAAGCTTTCCGATCTGGGGATCATTTTCTGTTCGTTCTCCGAAGCCGTTCAGGAGCATCCCGACCTGATAAGGAAATACCTCGGTTCGGTCGTGCCTTACAACGACAATTTCTTCGCCGCGCTCAATTCCGCTGTCTTTACCGACGGTTCCTTCTGCTACATCCCCCGGGGCGTGCGATGCCCGATGGAACTGTCCACCTACTTCCGCATCAACGCGGCCAACACGGGCCAGTTCGAACGCACGCTCATTATCGCGGAAGAAGGTGCCTACGTATCGTATCTCGAAGGTTGCACGGCGCCGCAGAGAGACGAGAATCAGCTCCACGCCGCGGTTGTGGAACTGGTTGCACTCGACGATGCGCAGATTAAGTATTCGACCGTTCAGAACTGGTATCCCGGCGACGAAAACGGCGTGGGCGGAATCTACAACTTCGTGACCAAACGCGGCGCCTGCCGCGGCGTCAACGCCAAGATCTCCTGGACCCAGGTCGAGACCGGATCGGCCATAACGTGGAAATACCCCAGTTGCATTCTGCAGGGCGACAACTCCATTGGAGAGTTTTACTCGGTGGCCGTGACCAGCGGGCGCCAACAGGCCGATACGGGCACCAAGATGATCCATCTCGGCAGGAACACGCGCAGCACCGTCGTGTCGAAGGGTATCTCCGCAAAGAACGGCCAGAACACCTATCGAGGCCGGGTGCAGGTTATGAAGGGCGCGTCAAACGCCCGGAATTTTACCCAGTGCGACTCCATGCTCATCGGGGACCGCTGCGGCGCCCACACGTTCCCGTACATCGATGTAAGGAACACGACCTCCCAGGTAGAGCACGAAGCGTCCACCTCGAAGATCGGTGAAGACCAGATCTTCTACTGCAACCAGCGCGGTATTTCCACCGAAGACGCCGTGTCCATGATCGTCAACGGCTTCTGCAAGGAGGTGCTGGCCGAACTCCCGATGGAATTCGCCGTCGAGGCACAGAAGCTGCTTGGCATCAGTCTGGAGGGCAGTGTGGGATAGCGCCATGTCGCACCAGGCTGCGACACTTGAATATCATCCCGGGCGCTTCGGCGGCCTTCAATAATGCCCCGTCGCACCGGGCTTCACCCCTGAAACCGAGTACAGTCTTGCAAAAGGAACACGAATGCTGGAAATAAAAAACCTTCACGCAAGCGTCGATGGCACCGTTATCCTATCGGGAATCGACCTGAACATCAAGGCCGGCGAGATCCATGCCATTATGGGGCCCAACGGATCCGGCAAGAGCACGCTTGCCCAGGTGTTGGCCGGCAGGGAAGAGTACGAAGTTACCCTGGGCGAGGTTACCTACGAAGGCGTGGATCTTCTGGATCTGGACCCGGAAGAACGCGCCCAGGCCGGCGTTTTCATGGCCTTTCAATATCCGGTGGAGATTCCCGGCGTCAACAGCGCCTATTTTCTCCGCACGGCACTCAATGAGCTCCGCAAGGCACGCGGCCAGGATGAACTCGACGCCATCGACTTTTTGACCCTTTCCAGGGAAAAGCTCGAACTGGTGGAAATGGATGAATCCTTTCTCAATCGGGCGGTCAACGAGGGCTTCTCCGGCGGAGAGAAGAAACGAAACGAGATTTTCCAGATGGCCATGCTCGAACCCAGGCTCGCCATCATGGACGAAACCGACTCCGGACTGGATATCGACGCCCTGAAAATCGTGGCCAATGGCGTCAAAACGCTTCACCGGAAAAACCCCGGAGGCGCGGTCCTCGTGGTCACCCACTATCAGCGGCTGCTGAATTACATCGTACCGGACTTCGTGCATGTTCTTCTGAAGGGCCGGATTGTCAAATCGGGCGACAAGGACCTCGCCCGGAAGCTGGAAGCTGAAGGCTACGATTGGATTCGAGAAGAGTCCACGGCCCGATTCGCCCGCGCCTAAAGGAGGCAGCAGCAACATGGGGTTCGATGGCACACACGCCTATCTGTCGGCATTTGCAAAATCTGAAGAACGGCTGAACGGAAAGCCCGCCACGTCCTTGCACGAGCTTCGCAAGTCGGCGATCGGCCGATTCGCAGAACTCGGGTTTCCGGGCACAAGGGACGAAGCGTGGTTTCACACGAATGTCGCGCCGCTTGTCCGTACGCCGTTTCGCACAACAACGCCGGAGGATGCACGCCAGGCCTGGAAGTCAGTTCACCCGGTTCAGGAACTGACTGCGACACGCCTGGTCTTTGTGAATGGCTTCTACTGCGCTGAAGATTCCCGCGTGGGGATCCTCCCGCACGGCGTGCGGGCGTGCAGTCTTGCCGAATTGAAGGCCTCCGAGAACGATCGCGTGGAAGGCAATATCGCGCGGCACGCCGACTACGATGAACACGCTTTTGTCGCGCTTAACACCGCGTTTCTACAGGATGGCGCCTTTATATACGTCCCTCGAGGTACCGTTGTCGAGACACCCATTCACGTGGTTTTTGTTTCAACCGCTTCCGGCGTCCCTTCCATTTCACATCCCCGCACCCTCGTACTGGCCGAAGAAAACAGCCAGGTAACGATCATCGAATCCTATACAGGCGACGGGGCCTACTTCACGAACGCGGTAACCGAAGTGATCGCCGACGACAGCGCGATGGTGGATCACTACAAGTTGGAGCTCGAGAGCCCGGAGGCATATCATATTGCGACCATGCAGAGCCGTCAGGGCGCCCGTAGCGATCTGTCGACGCACACCATCTCTGTCGGCGGCAGACTGGTGCGCAATGAAGTCAACGCGCTGCTGGACGGCGAAGCCTGCGAAGCCACGGTCAACGGCTTCTATCTGACCGACGGCGAGCAGCATATCGACAACCATACCCTGATCGAACACGCCGAGCCGAACTGCAACAGCCACGAACTCTACAAGGGCATACTGGGCGGCAGGTCCAGCGGCGTGTTCCGAGGCAAGATACACGTTCACCAGAAGGCTCAGGAGACCGACGCGTACCAGAGCAACCAGAGCCTTCTCATCTCGGAAGGCGCCGACATCAATACCAAGCCCCAGCTCGAAATCTACGCCGACCAGGTGAAGTGCTCACACGGCGCGACGATCGGTCAGCTGGATGAAAACGCGGTCTTTTACCTGCGCTCGCGTGGGTTGAGTTACGCTACCGCGCAGCGCATCCTGGTACACGCGTTCGCCGTCGACATCCTGAACAGAATCAAACCCGAATCCGTTCGAAACTACCTGGAACGAATTGTCATGGATAAATTCGAACAGACGCGAGTCGCCGGGAACGCGCAATGAGTCCAAGTGCGCAGGCCCTTGCCGAGCGGCTCACATGCCCGCTCGTCGAACGCACGGGGCCTTTCGATCCTCACCGTATCCGCAGGGACTTTCCGGTCCTCGACCAGACCGTTCGGGGCAAGCCACTGGTCTATCTGGACAACGCCGCCACAACCCAGAAGCCCAGGGATGTTCTCGACGTCCTCGAAGTCTTTTACAGTGCGGCGAATGCAAACGTACATCGAGGGGTCCACCATCTCAGCCAGATCGCAACGGATTCCTACGAGGGTGCACGCAGCAAGGTGCGCCAGTTCCTGAACGCCGCCCACGACCGCGAGGTCATCTTCACAAGCGGAACGACGGACAGTATCAATCTGGTCGCCCGCACCCTGGGGCGAAAAACCGTAGAGGCCGGCGACGAAATCCTCGTTACCGCGATGGAGCACCATTCGAATATCGTGCCCTGGCAAATGCTCTGTGAGGAGAAAGGCGCAAGACTTCGCGTTGTTCCAATGAACGACCGGGGAGAGCTGCAGATCGACCGGTTCGAACCCCTGTTGAACGAGCGTACGAAACTCGCGTCCGTCGTACACGTGTCGAATGTCCTCGGCACCCTCAATCCGGTCGATTCAATCGTGAAAACGGCGCGCGAACGCGGTATTCCCGTACTGTTGGACGGTGCGCAGGCGGTCCCCCATTTCAAGGTGGACGTTCAGGCGTTGGGGTGCGACTTCTACGCCTTTTCGGGGCACAAGCTCTACGGTCCGACGGGCATCGGTGTACTCTACGGAAGGAGCGAACTGCTGGATTCGATGCCACCCTACCGGGGAGGCGGCGGCATGATTCGAGAGGTTTCCTTTGAAAGAACCACCTATGCCGATCCACCGGCCCGATTCGAAGCCGGCACGCCCCATATTGCGGGTTGTATCGCTCTGGGCGCCGCCATCGACTATCTGAACCGGATCGACCTGCAAGCCGCCGCCGAATACGAAAATCAGCTGCTCGCCTACGCCACGGAAGCCCTTTCCGGGATTTCGGGTCTGAGGATCATCGGCACCGCAAAAGAAAAAGTCAGCGTCATTTCCTTTGTGATGGATGACGTCCATCCGCACGACGTCGGCACCATCGTGGACGAATGCGGCGTGGCGGTCCGCGCGGGACACCACTGCGCCCAACCCGTCATGCGTCATTTCAACATTCCGGCGACAACGCGAGCGGCCACCGCGTTCTACAATACGCATGAAGACATCGACACGCTTGTACGGGCGCTGCACACGGTCAATGAGGTCTTCCGTTAATGTCCAATCTCAGAGAACTCTACCAGCAGGTCATTCTGGACCACAACCGGAGTCCGCGCAACTTCCGGTGCATGTGTGACGCCGACCGGACGTCAGAGGGACACAACCCGCTATGCGGCGACCACTTGAGCCTTTATGTCAAGCTCGACGGGAGCAGGATAGCGGATATTGCTTTTCAGGGCGAGGGATGCGCCATCTCCAAAGCGTCGGCTTCCCTGATGACAGACGCTGTGAAGGGCCAGACGCTCGAGGACGCTCAATCGCTCTTTGGAAAATTCCGTGACCTCGTAACAAGCGATTTGTCCACCGAACCCGTCGTCGACGGCATCGGCAAGCTGGCCGTATTCGCCGGCGTGAGAGAGTTCCCCGTGCGTATCAAGTGTGCGACCCTGGCGTGGCATACGCTCGAGGCCGCACTCGAAGACAGCAAATCGCCGGTGACCACCGAGTAGGCATCCTTCGGGAGGTAATCATCTTGCTAGAACGACTGCTGAACCGTCTTTACGGAAATGAGGAAGGCGAAGCTGCGGCTCGAAGGGACGACGTACCGGACTCCGGCGCCAAAGACGAGGCGAACCCCGTGGACACGAGCGCGCTTGAAGCGCACGCCGCGGAACGTGCGGAAGAACAGCAGGCGGCGCCCAGGAAGACTGAATCCACCGGCCCAATAGACACCGAAGCCGTCAAGGAAGACATCATCGCGGCCCATCGCACGGTTTTCGATCCGGAAATCCCGGTCAACATTTACGATATCGGCCTCATTTACGACATCCGGGTGGAAGCCTCCGGGATGACACACGTCCAGATGACCCTCACCTCCCCCGCCTGTCCGGCCGCGGGAATCCTCCCCGGGCAGGTAGAAAGCGCTACCCGGTCGGTTGAAGGAGTGCGTGACGTCATCCTGGATCTGACCTTCGATCCGCCATGGAACCCGGAAATGATGTCCGAAGCCGCGAGGCTTGAGCTCGGGTTGCTGTAGCCGGAACTCAATCAACGGCCGCCGCGATCACGCCTGGCGTCGATTGTACGAAAATACTGCATCATGACATCTGCGACAGCGTCAAGAACGAATCAGGCGTCCATCCCGACCAGGATTGCGATCTTTCCATGAAACTAAGCGCAGGCGAAGAATACGGTCTCCGGTGCCTGCTCCAGATCGGTCGGCGGCAGAGAGAAACCGGCGGCGGCCTCTCCATATCTGAAATCAGCCACATGGAGGGCCTCTCCGCCCCGAACGTCGCAAAGCTGATGCGCCTTCTTCGGCTCGGAGGATTTGTCGAGAGTTCCCGAGGTCAGTCCGGAGGGTACCGGCTCTCGCAATCGGCCGACATGATTGTGGTGGGAGACGTGCTGGCCGCCTTGGGCGGGCGGATGTTCGATCCCGAATTCTGTGAAGATCACGCCGGCCGGGAAGGGCTGTGCACGCACTCCGTGGACTGCTCCATCCGGTCGTTGTGGACCTCTGTGCAGTCCATGATCGATCAGCTTCTCAGCCGCGTCACTCTGGACGACCTGCTGGGAGAAGAACAGGCCATGGATGCATGTCTGCAGAACGTAACTGAAGAGTTGATTCAGGTTTCCGGTTGACAACCCGCCTTACGTGCGGGGCCGGCGGGACGTATCGCGGGGACCCGCCCACGCCGTCGTAAGAGATACAGGACGAATCCAGACATCCTTTCAGAGGTGTTCAATGGGACTTGAAACGGGCCTTGGCGACAACGTAATTACTACCACGCTTTCAAAGATGATAAACTGGGCGCGCAAGTCGTCTCTGTGGCCGATGCCATTCGGCACGGCTTGCTGCGCCATCGAAATGATGGCGACACTCTCCGGGCGCTTCGACATGGCCCGGTTCGGCGCGGAAGCCGTGCGGTTTTCGCCCCGCCAGTCCGACCTGCTCATCGTATCGGGCCGGATATCAATCAAGATGATGCCGGTACTCAAGAAGATATATGACCAGATGCCGGATCCGAAATGGGTGATTTCGATGGGCGCGTGCGCGTCGTCCGGAGGTGTCTTCAATACCTATACGCTGGTACAGGGCGTGGACCAGTTTCTGCCGGTCGATGTCTACGTGCCCGGCTGTCCGCCCCGACCCGAAGATCTGCTGTCCGCGCTGATGAAGATCCAGGAAAAGATAGACCGGGAACAACCCGCAAGGTCAGCTGTGGCGCTGGAATCCTGACCGTCCCGCCACTGCCAATCTCTCCGAGGGGAAGGTCGATATGAATATTACCGTTACCGAAGCCGCGCAGAAGGAAGTTGTCAACCTGATCGGGAGCCAGGAAACGGACATCGTTGGCGTTCGCGTCAAGGCCGAGGCGGTGTCCCCGCTGCAGGCCAATTACCGGCTCGCGTTCGTCGCCCGCGGTCAGGAAGAGGACGACGACGCCGTCACGCCGTTCGAAGGGTTCAATATCTACATTGACCCGGTAAGCGCTCCCTATGCCGAGGACATTACGCTGGACTTTGTGGACAGCCTGATGGGCAGAGGATTCAAAATCGAGAATCCCAACAAAGTTCCTCCGCATCTGAAAGGCACGGCCGCCGAGAAGATCCAGAACATCATCGACGAGAAGATCAATCCCAGCGTGGCCATGCACGGCGGCCATATCTCGCTGATCGATGTGAAGGACGACAAAGCGTACATCCAGTTCGGAGGCGGATGCCAGGGCTGCGGCATGGTGGACGTGACACTCAAGCAGGGTGTCGAGGTCCTGATCAAGGAGGCCGTGCCGGAAATCAAAGAGATTCTCGACATTACCGAACACGCGGACGGCACAAACCCCTACTACCAGACCTCGAAGTAATATCGGCAGAAAACAAACGGCAGACTTCAAGGGGCACCTCCCCGTCGTCTGCCGTTTGTTTTGGTATGCGACCCATGACGACCACAAGCCAATCGCGTCCGTTCAAAGCCGTACTCGTGTCCACCTACGAACTGGGTCGACAGCCATTCGGTCTGGCCTCGCCGGCTGCGTGGCTGCGGAGGGCGGACATCGATGTGGTCCAGGCCGACGTTTCCATAGTCGACTTCCCTTCTGACGACGTTCGCGACGCCGATCTGGTGGCCTTTTACGTGCCAATGCATACCGCGACGCGCCTTGCTGTTCCACTGGTCTCAAGGGTACGTAAACTGAATTCCGACGCACATCTCTGTTTCTACGGTCTCTATGCTTCGGTCAACGAGTCCTTCCTGAGAAGCATGGGCGCACAGACCATACTTGGTGGTGAATTCGAAAACGGACTGCTTCAGCTGTGCAATCGCCTGCGGGAGGATTCTGGCGCCCTTGGAGACCAGGAAGACCCGGTCGTTTCCGTTGCCAGGCAGCGTTTTCTTCCGCCCGACCGTGCAGGCCTTCCGGACCTTTCCCGCTACGCACGGCTGTCCACGGGCGACGGGCATCTGAAAACCGTCGGCTATACCGAGGCGAGCCGCGGCTGCAAGCATCTCTGTCGCCACTGTCCGGTTGTGCCCGTATACGGCGGGAGGTTCCGGATTGTACAACCGGAGATCGTGCTGGACGACGTTGCGAGACAGGTTGCCACGGGTGCGGAACACATCACGTTTGGCGATCCCGACTTCTTCAACGGAATCGGCCACGCCGTACCGCTTGTCGAAAAACTGCACCACAGATTTCCCGACCTAACCTACGACATCACCGTAAAGATCGAACATCTGCTGAAGAATGGGCGCTATCTGCCCCTCCTCAGAGATACCGGGTGCGCACTCGTTACGACCGCCGTAGAGTCTCTGGACAACCGCGTTCTCGCGCTGCTGGACAAAGGGCACACGGTCGACGACTTCTTCGAGGTCGTCGAGCTCTTCAAGAGACATCGGCTCGTGATGAATCCGACGTTTATCCCGTTCACGCCCTGGATCACGTTGGAGGGGTATGCCCGTTTTCTGAACACACTCGCCGAACTGGACCTGATCGAACACGTCTCGCCCGTTCAACTCACCATCCGGCTGCTTATCCCCGGGGAATCAAGGCTGCTGGAACTTGCCGAGGTCCGCAATCTGGTGGGCACATTCACGCCGGAAGCCCTCTTGTACCCGTGGGCGCATCCCGACGCCCGTCTGGACCGGCTCCAGAATGAACTGACCCGGCTGGTCGCCCGGCTCCAGAAAAGCGACGCCCCCCGGCGAGAGATCTTCCGCAGGATCAGGTCGCATGTGCACGGGATGCTGGACCGGCCGGCACCAAGGGTCGTTATCGATGCGGACCCGACCCGCCGATCGCTTCCCCGCCTCACCGAACCCTGGTACTGCTGAGCGGAGCCCACCGAAGAGCAGTTCGCTCTTGTCTGACCTGAAGGATCATAAAGAAAGAAACCGATCGAACCTGTCCCGGGTCCACCGGCCTGTTCGCAGCCACTCATCCCTCGATCACGACCTCGAGCAGTCCGTTGGCCTCCCGGAGCGCGGTTTCCACAGTCTCGGGTGTCCTCCCGCGCGCAAAAATGAACCCCAGATACCGGTCCCCCTCGGGCAGCGGCTGAACGGGCTGGCCCCGTGGAACGGTTATCGTGACGTCGACAATTCCCGGCACGCGCCGTGCGCCCGCCGCACCCCGGACGCGCCGTAGGGTTCCCGCCCGTGGCACCGGCAGCATCATGACCCCGGCAGCGGCGTTTTCCCTGCGTAGATCGCCCGGAGCGTGACCCGTCGCCTGGCGCAGAATCAGTTCTTCCAGCGACACGCCCGCGCCAAACCGCAACACCCGCGAACACAGCCCGCCGATGGACCGCGCGGCAATCTCCACGACATAGATCCCACGCGTGTTCAGCCGAAGTTCCGCGTGGACCGGGCCCACGGTCAATCCGAGCGCGCGCGTTGCTTCCTGCGCAGTTCCTTTAATCCCCGCCTGAACGCATTCAGGAAGCCGGGACGGCGTCGTGTAAAGGGTCTCGGCAAAATAGGGCCCGCATAGCGGGTCCGGTTTATCGAACAATGCGAGGGTCTGCAGTTCACCGTCGACAAGCAGTCCCTCCATCGCGACCTCCCGGCCGGGGATGTAGTCCTCCACCAGAATGCAATCACCGGCCTCGTGCGAGCTGTCTGCGGACTCCGAAATCAACTCGAGAATCCGATCGAATGCAGTCACGAATTCCGCTCTTTGATCCGCGCGAATCACACCGCGGCTCGCGGAGAGAGAAACGGGCTTCAGTACGCACGGATAGTCGACGGCCGCGGCGGCGGCGGCGGGTTGGTCCCGAACTGAAAAAAGCCTGAACCCCGGCGAGGGCAGGCCTTTCTCGGCAAGCATCTGGCGCATCAGGTGTTTGTAGCGGGAAGCCCTGACGGACGGAACCGGATTGTGCGGAAGTCCGAGCGCGCTGCAGGCCATCGCGGCAAGCACGACGGTCTCGTCATCGACGCCCACCACCGTCCGGACAGGGTACCGTTTCGAAAAGGCGACGATCTTTTCGACCGAGGCCGCCGGTCTTGCGAAGTCCAGCGCAAGCGTCTTTCCGGGTGTCAGACCCGCGAGCGCCTGCCGGCGGTCCGAACCCACGACTACGGCGACGTCGAGTGCGGCCGCCGCGGCCATGAAATCGCGGGTTCGGTAGGTTGACGTCGGAATGAGCAGCAGAAGCCGGTTCACTACGCGCTCACGTCGTCGTCACCGGAATCCGCGTCGGCTTCCGCCTCGGCTTTTCGCCGGTCTCGCTTCTCCTTAAGGGCTTTCACTTTCGCCAGAAGGTCGGGCGCCAGGTCCAACAATCCCTTGATGGATCCTTCCTTTTCCTGGACGGGAAGAATCTGGGCCTTTCCGTCTCGAATCACGACAAATGCCAGGGGTTCCACGGATGCGCCGCCGCCGGTGCCGCTCCCGCCGCCGTCCGACTTGTCCGCACCGCCACCGGCGCCGAACCCGAAAGAAATCCTGGAGACGGGCACCACAACGGTGCCTCCGATTTCGATCGGCTCCCCCACGACCGTCTCCGCCTTGACGATTTGCCGGAATTCCGTCATCACCGTCCTGATGAGATCCTCAACTGACATAAAACCCTCCTAAGAAGCTGTTTTAAAATTCTCGGCGGTCTTCGCGCGGCTGCAAAAGCGTCGGTCTGCGTTGGTCAAATCCACCCGTCTTACGAGATCGAGGCTGCGCCTGCTCGCCTCTCATAGGCGGATTTTCCCGTCGGCGCTGCGCGCCCCTCGCGCCTCATAACCGCCACTTTTTCGCTCGCGTTCGGGAACTCACCGGTAATTTTAAAACAGCTTCTAAACAGCCCCGACAATGCCCTCATCAGGGTGTCTACGGCTGCGTCGTTCCGAATACCACGCAAGCGCAACACGCCACCCGAAATAAGCCGATGCCAGCATCAACCTGTGGGGATAAACCCGGATTCCCACCCGGGCTTCTCCGTCCAGACGCTGTGTCTTGAAATCGGGCGTCACGTTGACGCTTCCCCTGGCTCCCACGAGAGAAGAGGCAGCCATGAAATATCCGTAAATCCGGCCGGTCGTGGCCGGATCGGATGCGCCGAACTGTATCTTGCATTCTATGCGGCGAAGCCGGAAGCCATTCAGAAGTCGCAACGCGGACCGCCGCAGGGGCAATGACAGCTTCCTCAAACGCCGTCCGGACCGTACGAACCGTTCAACCGTTGCCGAAAACCCATCCGGTACGTCCGCTTCCGTCTTCTTTGTCGCGCGCGGCCCCTGCTGCTTCTTCCGGACCTCCCGCTTTCTCAACGGTACCGCCAACACGGTCCACCAACCGAGAAGCAGGCCTGCACGCCAACCGTCGTCAATGTAGAAGAGCCGGATACCCGCCAGACCGATCCACGGCCTCAAGCGGATATCCAGGGTCGGTCCCCGCCCCGCGTCGTTGCGGCCACACACCCACAGCCTCACGGGAAGGAGGACGATCAGGGCGCACAAAAACAGCAGGAGATAGAGCATCGTCATATGACCAACTCCTTATGCCGCCACCTCACTCCGGCCACTTACCTTCCCTTGAGCGTCGAGCGGATTCACTGAAGTCGTGTCTGCAAGGATTGCTGTGCTCCAACGATCCCACCTCATAGATCATCGGGAGTCAATCCGGTACGCTTAGCAATACGGGACAACATACGAGGCCCTATTTCTTCCCGCAAATGGAAAGCGAATACGTAATTCGGCCAACCCTGCCGCGTCAGTATGCGATGAGAAGTACCAGACTGACGCTTTATCGTCCAACCAATCCGCAACAAGGCAGCCAAGACCTGACGTGCTCTTGTTGAAGGCCATCGATTCATACCGATCCTGCGAAGACATCACGGATTTCCGGTATTTCCTCGCCATGTTCTATGCGATCGGCAAGAACCCGCAATGCCAATGCCTTAACTTTCAGAATGGCATCTTCTTTATTGTCTCCGTAAACGATCACACCGGGTAAATCAGGCACTTCTGCAATCCACCTGCCGTCTTCTTCCCGATCAGTTTCTATTCTCATATACAACCCTTCCCTCCCGGAATGCGGGTTTCATCACGAGCGCGTGATTATCCTTGTAAAGTTCCATCTGCGCCGGTGTAACCACGACTGCATCTACCGCTACACCCACGTCAAGTCGAAAATATGCGCAATGGCTTCCGAAAATCAAACTGTTTTATGTTGATTGCGGCGTCTGATCCGATATATTAAAAAGCGCGGTGCCGGCTGTCGCACGCGAGGCATGCGAGTTGCTGTGTTCAACGGGATTGGCGCGTAATCATCGGGAACCGAACTGTGAACAAGACGCCGATGGGCTTGTTGGAAAAAATCCGGTTCTGGGTCGCTTCGGGGGAACTGTCCGAAACCGCCGGTGAGCAAATCGCGCTCTGGCTCACCGACCCCCGTTTCGCCGTTTCAATGGACGAAATTACAAGCCTGATCCGTACGGGAGACCTGAACGAACTCGAAGACGCGTTTCGCGTGAAAATCGAGTTCGGCACGGGTGGCATTCGCGGCTCGATGGGCCCGGGTCCGAACCGTATCAACCTGCGTACCGTCGGCGAAGCCGCACAGGGCATTGCCCGGTACGTCCTGAAATCCGGCGACGACGCACCCTGCCGCGGCGTGGTAATCGCGCACGACACACGGAACAATTCACAGCGCTTCGCCAACGAGGTAGCGGCCGTTCTTGCGGGCAACGGTATCCGCGCCAGTATTTTTGAAAGCTGTCGGTCCTCTCCCGAACTCTCGTTTGCGGTCAGGTCGACCAACGCGGTGGCCGGCGTTGTGATCAGCGCCAGTCACAACCCGCCGGGCGACAACGGGATCAAGGTATACTGGTCCGACGGAGGCCAGGTCGTACCCCCTCACGACAGAAGCATCATGGCCGAGGTCAACTCCGTATCCGCGATCGAAAAGATCGACTTCGAGCACGCGGTTGATCAGGGTCTCGTCGGAATCCTGGATTCCACCGTCGATACCCTCTATCATCGCCACCTGGCCGGGCTCACCCTGAGGCCCGAGCGCGGGATTCGGGTGGTCTACTCCCCGCTGCACGGCGTTGGATTGACGTCGATATTGCCCGCGCTGGAAATCCTCGGCTATAAAGACCTGCACGTTGTCCCGTCGCAGGCGAAACCGGACGGCGATTTTCCCACGGTTCCGGGTGGGGTCGCCAACCCCGAAGATCCACGCGCGCTGGCCGCGGCCGTTCGGGAAGCCGCCGGGTCCGGCGCCGATATGGTCATCGCCAGCGACCCGGATGCGGACCGGCTCGGTTGCGCCGTTCCGGATTCAGGATCCGGGTGGAACGCCCCCCTCGAGGATCTTGCCCTCAACGGCAACCAGATCGCGGCTGTTCTGTGCCACTACATCCTTGAACAAAAAAAATGCCGAGGAGAACTGCCCCACGGCGCCATTGTCGCAAAAACGATCGTCACAACCGACCTGACGTCCCTCATCGCACGCGCCTTCGGCGCAACGGTCGTAGACGAACTGCTTGTGGGATTCAAACATATCGGCAGGCTGATCGCCGATCTTCCGCCGGCCGCCGAATTCCTGTTCGGGGCCGAAGAAAGCCACGGCTATCTGGCGGGGACGTTCACGAGAGACAAGGACGCCGCGGTTGCGGCCGTCCTCCTGTGCGAATGCGCCGCGACCCTCAAAGCCCGTGGCCGCACATTGAGGGATTACCTGGACGATATTTATGAGAAATACGGTTACTTTCGTGAAATCCAGCGGTCCGTACTCAGAACCGGCGCACAGGGCAGCCGGGATACCGTTCACATCATGGAATCCCTGCGTTCCCACCCGCCACGACAGATCGGCGGATGCGACATCGTGGAGATCATCGACAGAAGGAACGGGCAGGCGCTGAACCCGAGTACGGGATCCATCCGAACGATCGAGGGCCTGAAGGGCGACGTCATCGCCTTCACGTTCACCCCCGCCGGCCATTCCCGGGTAACCGCCCGACCGTCGGGAACCGAACCCAAAATCAAATACTACGTCTCCGCGGCGTCGGTGGACAATCCCCACCTTCACGGCCACGGTCTGGCGGAGACGAAAAAGGAAATCGACCGACTGGCGGCGCGAATCCTCGAAGGCATGGTCGGCGAGGCCGAGTCACGCATCAGTGGGGCAAACTCCTGAAACGCGCACCTTCCGTCCGCCCGGCGGCGTTTCTAGAAGATATCGCTCCACCAGTAAAAAGGGCCTTCGCACTTCGGGAGAGATGCCATCCAGCCCGAGACGGATGCATCCGTTTCGGCCGCCTTCTGGCCGTACAACGCGCGCCAGAACGTCCCCTCGTCCTCCGGTGCGCCACCGCGCGGTTCCCCGTGCAACTTTTCCCGTATTGTACGCCAGTTGATCCCCTTCAACATCATTTCATCGTGGCTGCCCCACGCTGCGGTGGAATTACAGACCGCCTCGAGCGCACTTGCCAGTCCGTGTCCGGCGGGAAGACTGCCCTCTATCCGCTTCAATCCGTCACCGCGGGCGCGCTCGCAAATCAACTGCGCAAGGTCGACAAACACGCCGTCACCCGATGGCTTGACGCATCCTTCTTTCACCCAGATCCGGTCTTCGGACGCGTCGAACGTTGCATAGCCGCAAAGTTCCGAGTCCACCTTGATGCCCCATCCGGGGAAAACCCCCCGTATTCGGGAGGGGCCGGCACGCCAGTACTGTTTCGGTCTGACTTCGGGGCCCGTCAGGGAACCGGAACACTGCTCGTATATCGCCATCACGGCGTCCAGGTCCCGGTCGACGTCCAGAGCACGCGCGTGGGTAGACCGGCGGTTGCCGGGCTCAGACTCCAGATCGATTGCAAACGTCGGCAGCGGGATGGGCGTCCAGCCCAGCGCCTGGTAGAACGGCGTCCCGATGATCGTGAACAGGAGCCCCACGTCGTAACCGGCGTTCAGCAGGTACGTTTCCGTATCCCGCATCAGTGCGCGCGCATATCCCCTGCCCCGATAATCGGGATGGGTCAGCACGCTGCCGATGCCTCCCGCGCGAAGCACGGAACCGCGCACGCGGATCTCCCGGTCCCATACCCGCAGATGCGCCACGATTCGCCTGTCTGCCAGGAGAACCCGCGACTGATCCATCCGATAGCCCGGATCGTCCCGCACGTAGGTCCGGTACCGTTCCAGCGCACCCGCCCCCTCGTCCGGCCGGAATACCATCCGCTGGAGCTCCAGCGTCTTCTCGATTTCGTCCTCTCGGACGGCTCGAATTTCCATCATCTCTCCAAAGACCGGTCCCGCGCGGAAGCGTTGCATCCGCAGCGCACAGCATCCCTGATTCCCTACACGGGCGCCAGCCAGCCGCCATCCACAGGCAACGCAACGCCCGTGATCCATTCCGCATCCGAGGACGCGAGGAAGACACATGCCCGACCGATATCCCGGGGCAAACCGAATCGGGGAAGCGGCGTCCTCTCCAGCGCATCCCGGATCTGTTCTTCGGTCAGATAATCCTGAATGGCGGTTTCTATATACCCGGGACATACTGCATTCACCGTAACACCGTCCGGCGCCACCTCCATCGCCAGATCCCGCGTGAGGTTGACCACACCGGCTTTCGCCGGCGCATAGGCCGGCCCGCCGCCGCCGCCAAAAGAATGCACGGATGCGATATTGATTATTCTCCCTGCCTGAGATCGTTTCAGATGAGGGATCGCGGCTTTCGACGCGACGAAGACGCCCCTGATGTTGACGCCCGTCACCCGGTCCCACGCCTCAAGCGACAGCGTCTGGCTGTCACCGGGAATGTGTATGCCGGCGTTATTCACCAGTATATCGAGGCCGCCGTACGCGTCGACAGTTCGCTGCACCAGCGCATCGACGGCAGCGGCATCGCCCATATCGGTCTGGACAAACGTTCCTTCACCGCCAAGGCTCTGCACCTCCTCAAGGGTGGGTGTCCGGACCTCCTGTTCGTGATATATGCCCTGCTTCGGCGCCTCCCGGACGTCGGCTACGACAACAGTCGCGCCCTCTTTGGCGAATTCAAGGGCAACGCCGCGGCCAATGCCCGAACTCCCGCCCGTCACGATGGCCACCCGGTCTTTGAGTACCATTATGGCCCTCCATATCTAACGACACACCGGCAGCCGAACGAAAAGTGAATTGCACCCGGCCGCATCGACCCGTCTCACCGAGATCCCCCATCCGATTCTCGACTGCCAATGGCATCAACTCGAGACCCAGATGGGGCTTGCCCATGCCCACTGGTTGTTTTCCTGCGCCACCCGTACGTAATAGAAGTCTGTCTCACGCTCCGGTCCGGCGTCTTCGAATTCCAGCGTCGTCCGAAGCTGTGCCTCGGGCACCGCCCGGTGCACAAGCATCGCCTCGGAACGCCATCCCCGGATAAACACGCTCCTGGAACCCGCCAGGAGATCCGCCAGCAGGTATCGACAGGCCGTACCGTTGACATTGAATTCCAGCGCCGCAGTGCGCGGGGCGTCCAGTTCCAGAACCAGCGCGTTCGTGCCACGCAGATATGGATGCTCGTTTCCCCGGGTGTGGGAAAACCACGCCACCCGGCGTTCTTCCTGAGCCACGATCCCGTGAACGGGCTCCTCGCCGGGTGCCAGAATCGCTCCGTCCGCCGACGGCGCCAGAACGGGATCGCCGGTGAAACAGGGTTCCACGGACAGCAGCCGGCCATCCGACAGACGCACACCCGCGTCCCACCGCACCCACTCCTCCTTGTCGCCCCATCCCCATTCAACCCGGACCTTCGCACGTACCGGGTCGGGCGGTTCCGCCGCGGGCGGGGGCCCGAAGACCCGTTTCAGGGGACGGTTGTTCTTGATGACCTCTATCCGGTCCAGCGCGTCGGCTCCACTGACGGACACCCTGACTTCGCGGACGCCTGTGCCCCTGGTTTCCTCGCCCATTTCCGCTTCGTTGACGGAAAACCGCAACCCGATGCGATCCCCGGTTACCGCATAACATCGCCTCGCCCGAATCGCGTCCCAGATCGCCTGCCGGGTGAGTTCCGGAGCATACACGCCGGTTCTTCCCTCGCCATAGTGCCCAGGATATCCCCCATGATGATCCGTACCTCCCAGGAACCCGAACCGGTGACCAAGCGCAAGTCCGTGCGCCACGGTACCGCGGTATTGTCTGGGGCCCATGGTATGGTACATCGGGTAGGGGCCGCCGTCCCGTTCGGACCCGCCGTGCCCGGAAAAAACCTCGATGGCCGGCGATCGTCCCGCGTTGAAATGCGACCAGTTTATTCCCCTGAATCCCGCACCATAGCCGATATGGTGCGGGTGGATCATGACATCCTGCCCTGCAAACGCCTCGTCCAGCTCCTCCAGGCTGTCGCGCTCGACGATTTCACCGCCATCGTCCAGATAGTAGACGTTGTGGTCGCCGAAAGCGCAGGAATGCCACTCGTATCCCAGAAAGGAAACAAACCGGCCCGGCCGGTTATTTTGCCGAACCGTTTCCTGCACCTGCGCCCAGTTTCGCCTCAGCCTGTCGAAACCCTCCCGATGATAGTCGATAATGAAGCCGTGACGCGCCCGGTCGACCGGCATGTCGTGCCACGTCGCGTGTCCCACCACCGAACAGAAATCCAGATGCTCGTTCGCCAGCCTGAATGCCCTCTCGAGACTGCCGTAACCATAGCTGATCGCACAGTGCGTGTGCAGATCTCCCCAGTACAGCGAATCGTCCATCTTTCACTCACTCACGCTTTTTTCGGTGGTCTCGCCACGGTCGAATCCGACGTGGAAACAGACACGCCGCGTGATGCGCCTCGCGGGCATTACGATTGCCGAAGCACGGCGGCGATCGATTCGCAGAGATAGTCGACGTTCGCCTCGGTGATGCCCGCGACGTTTATCCGCCCGGAACCCACCATATAGATTGCGTATTCCTCCCGCAGGGTGTCCACCTGCCGGCTGTCCAGTCCCGAGAAGGAGAACATCCCCCGCTGCCGGGCGATAAAGGAAAAATCACGACGCACGCCCCTCCGCTCCAGGGTATCCACGAATAAAGCCCTCATGCGGTTGATCCGGTTCCTCATCTCAGCCACTTCGCCCTCCCATTGCAGACGAAGTCCTGAGTCGTTGAGTACCTCCGTCACGATGGCCGCGCCGTGGGCCGGCGGATTCGAATAGTTCGCCCGGATACAAATCATCACCTGACTCATCAACACGCTTGCCGCCTCGGGAGAGGATGCAACGAGAGTAAGCGCGCCGACACGCTCGTTGTAAAGGCCGAAATTTTTCGAAAACGAACTTGACACCATCAACTCGATGTCCGATCGGCAGAACGCCATCAATCCCCGTCTGTCCTGTTCGAGGCCGTCCCCGAGCCCATGATAGGCAAAGTCCACCAGAGGAATCCAGCCGCGCGCGCCGGCCACGTCTGCGATCTCCTCCCATTGCCCGGGCGTGGGATCGATCCCTGTGGGGTTGTGACAACAGCCGTGCAAAAGGACGACATCTCCTTTGGGAACGGACTTCAGTGCATCGCGCATTGTGTCGAAATCGAGATCGTTCGTCTCCTTCTTGAAATAAGGATACGTCTCAACGGCCACCCCGGCGTGATTGTAGATATTTGGATGGTTCGCCCAGGTCGGATCGCTCAGCCAGATTCTCGCCTGCGGATACAGCTTGTGTATGAAATCGCCCGCAACGCGAAGTCCGCCGGTCCCCCCAGGCGCGTGAACCGTCGCCGCCCTCTTTCCGGTGGCAATTTCGTGTTCCGGGCCGAATAACAGGGCCTGTACAGCCGCCGCATATTCAGGCCCGCCCGAAATCGGCAGATAGTCTTTCGTGGTCTGACCGTCCAGGATCCGGGCTTCCGCTTCCTTCACAGAGTTGAAAACCGGCGTGTTGCCCTCGCCGTCCTTGTAGACACCCACGCCGAGATTGATTCGATTGGGGCTGGTGTCTTCGTTGTATGCCGCGGTCAATCCCAGAATCGGGTCCGCGGGCGCCATCTCCAGCGTATCGAACATCTTTTTTCCTTTCCGGGTTTTGGCTGTTGTTTTGCCGGAAGACTTCAGGTTGACCTGCGTGATTGAGGACGGTTAACCTTGACTCGTCAACTTTCGGACATGTTGAATCGAATTGATGCAAATGAGTACTGGCGATTCGACGTCGCGATTTCAAGGTTATTCAAGGTAATCGGACGCGAACGAGACGCGGGAGATGGGGAGCAAATGCAGAGGTTGCCTATACCGGACTGTGAGTGAGCCCGGTATTGTCGGTATTCTGCCAACACCCGTCCCTTCGAATCCTCAGATTACGGCCATCGCCATTCCGGGGGAACCCGGATCGGCTCCCCCGTCGAGGGTTCCCGTATCCGGATCGAGAATGATGCCGTGAACCGACGCAATCCCGCCGTAGCCGTCCAGCAGCGACTGGACTTCGTGGCCCATCGCCCTGACGCCCTCGCAGACGGAAGGCGCGATTCTGGAGTGGGCGACGATCACGTCGCTCTGACAATCGAACCTGGGGGCGGCGACCGCCTCGGTGGCCGACATTCCGTGGTCGATCACGTTCAGAATGGCGTGCAGAATCCCTGTTACAATCCGCGTACCCCCGGGCGCACCCACGGTGAAGAAGGGCTGGTCACCCGCTTTCACCAGCGTCGGCGCCATACCCGTCGTTCTCGACTTGCCCGGTTCGATCGAATTCGCCTGCCCGGGCACGGGATTGAAGCAGTTCATGCAGTTATTGTACATGAAACCCAATCCAGGCGTGATCACATCCGATCCCGATCCCAGCGAGTGGGTGAGCCCCACCACGTTGCGCCATGGGTCCACAACGGAGATATGCGTGGTACAGGGCGGCTCCTGGGGGTGCCATCGCGGGATCGTGATCTCGTCCCTGGCATCGATGCGCCGGCGCCAGGACGCTGCGCGTTCATCGCACAAGAGGTCCTCCACCGGCACGTCCACAAATGCGGGGTCTCCGATCAGACTCGCCCGGTCTGCCCATGCAGCCTTCATTGCCATCGACACGGTATACACGTATTCCGCCGAATGGTGGGCCATATCCGAAAGGTTGTATCCCTCAAGGATCCTGAGCATCTGCAGAATCGTCAATCCCCCGCCGGGAGGCTGGTTGGATGCGACCGCAAATTCCCTGTACTGTGAGACCAGCGGCGAGGTTACCGTCACCTCGTACCTGTTCAGGTCTTCCAGCGTAACAAACCCCCCGCCCCGCTCCATATCTTCGGCTATCGTCCCCGCAATATCCCCGCGATAGAATACCTCGGCGCCGCCCTCGGCCAGCACCGAAAACGTCCTGGCCATATCCGGGTTGGCGATCAGCTCGCCCCCGCCCTCGTGGGGCGGCGCAGCTACCGTTATCCACGGAGTGGTTTCAGGAGCGGGTATCCGCTTCCAGGCGGCCGCCGCCGCACGGGTCACCTCGTATCCGCGGGTTGCGACCGCGATGCCCGGCTGGAGCACCTCCCGCCACGGCATTGTCCCGAAGTCCGTCTGGGCCTTGTGGAGACCCGCGACCGTACCGGGTGTCGTTACCGAGCGGTATCCGACTTCGTTGACCTGCCCTTGAAGCGTGTATCCGTATCCCGTGGTGTTCTCCCGGACGATTTCATGCTCCCACATTTCAGGTCGGACCCGTGCTCCCGCCTTGCCGTGGAAATCCAGAATCGTATCCGTTTCAGGCGTATGGATGTACATCATCCCGAAGCCGCCGACGCCACAGCTGCGCGGCGTTGTCACCATCTGGACGAATGCCGCCGCCACGGCCGCGTCGACGGCGTTCCCGCCATCGGCCAGAACCCTGACCCCGGCATCCACCGCCAGCGGCTGTGGCGCGGTAACCATGCCTTTCAATGGACGTCCTTTCAATAGCGGGGGCGACGAACGACGAGGATGAGGAAGACCGCTCTGACGAGGCATCCGGCAATTCTTCGGAATCCGACTAATGGCGCTACCCATCCCGGTGCTGGGCCTCGTCACGAACGAGCCGGAAGCGCTGGCAAAGCATACGGCGGGTTATTATATTCCCGTGCCACTGCAAAAGCAAGTGCAAACCCGATTCAACGACGGAGGCAACCCCATGGAGATTTCACTCGCGGGCTGGAGTATTCACCGGCGGTTCAGGGATTCCGAGAACCCCTTGCGTCTCCTCGACTTTCCCGCTCTTGCCGTTGAAGAATTCGACATTCGTCTGCTGGAACTCAACAGCCCATTCTTCGACTACGCCGACCCGGGCAACCCCGCTGCGAGTCAACTGGCCGCCGGGTTTCTCGTCGAACTGCGTCAACGCGCACGGGATTCGGGCGTTCGGTTCCTGAATGTCGCGGTAGACGGCCATGGAGACCTTGCGTCGGCAGACGAAACGGACCGAAAACTGGCCGTTGACAACCACAAGAAATGGATCGATGCCTGCCTGGCGCTGGACTGCAACGCGTTTCGGGCCAACAGCGGCCCCGGCGGGGGCGAACCGGTCACCGAAACCCATATAGGACAGTGTATCGAGAGCTTTGGCGAACTCACGGAACTTTGCGCCCAGGCGGGTATCCGGCTGCTGATGGAGAATCACGGGGGCGTATCGGTATCGGCGGACAACATCCTGCGGGTCATGGAAGCCGTCGGAAGCGACTACTGCCGCGTCCTCGCCGATTTCCTCAACTGGCCGCCGGACGACGACAAGCTGGAAAACCTGAAGAGGGTCGCCCCGTACGCCTGGGCGACCCACGCGAAATTCCTCAGCTTCTCCGCGGACGGTGAGTCGCGGGAAATCGACTGCGCCGCCGCCATCGGGATCCTGAAGGAAGCGGGCTATGACAACCCCTACGGCATTGAATACGAGGGCAGGACCGACGACCACGAGGGCGTGCTGAAGAGCAAGGCACTCCTCGAAAAACACGCCGGGATGTCCGAATAACGAAGCAACGGAAAGATTGATGGGGACAGGGCACTAGGTTTTCGCAACCGGAAACCGGATTTCGGTCACAAAGTCCTCCGGATTTCCATCGGGCGCGAACTTCAGGTAGACTTCCCGGCCGGGTCCGGAAATCCGATAACCGTTTTCCCGGATCCAATTTCGTATGGCCTCGTACGCGCCGCGGAACCCGTTGAAAGGGCCATGGTGAACCAGGCACGCCATTTCGCCACCCGGCAACTCCCGTATCCCGACGCCGTCTCCACCCGGCAGGGGTTTGTCAACCGGCAGTGCCGCCTCCGCGTCCAGGGAATCGTGCCAGATTGTGATTCCCGGCCCGACGATGTTCCCGTTCTGTTCCCCGATATAAGAGACGACCTCATTGTACATGCGGTTCATGGACGAACCGATGGCGCCGAAGTCCGGAATGGATTCGCGCCTGGAGGCCACCAGGACGGGTCCGACCGTCCTGATCTCGACGTTGTAACCGGCCATTTCATCCTCCCGGGGTTATCCGGCGTTCACACGGGCGCCGTGAACTGAAACGCATACAGCTTGCAGTCTCGCATGACGAAACGTATCCTGATCGACCTTCCTGACAATTCGCCGACGTTCGTTCCACCGCGCCATCGCACGGGCATCCGCACAGAATTTCCGCAGAGATAGGACGCGTCCGTTTCGGCGAAATTCCCGATCGGCCGGCCGAGATCATCCTGCAACTCCACCCGGACGGAACCTCCCCCGCCGGTATCCAGATTCAACTCCAGCTGCGTCCCCTCAAACCGAATCGGCGGAGTGACAAGCTCGCCGCCGCCGTAGCCGGCATCCACCGATACGAACCCGTCCAGGCGCATAACGGCCCGGCCGATTCCGCTGAGATGCCTCCCCGCGGCGGGATCGACAATGCCGTCGTGATCCCTGTTGTTCCCACTGTAATAGAGCCACAACTCGTCCCCCATCGGTACGGGATGCGGCATCGCCCACACCATTCTGGAAGAGAAGCTGCCCTCACTGCCGGGCTTCAGGAAGGCCCGGCGGCCGCCGCATCGCTGAAAGTCGATGCCGTCCCGGCTGACGGACAGCCGGGCGTCGAAACGACTGGGGCCGTAGATTCTCTGGGTTTCTTCCCGCGGGACCCCCATATCGTCCCGCACGACGGTGACAATCGGCTCGCGGTCGTACCAGTACCAGTTTGCGTTGGCCAGCATGATATACACACCGTCGGGGTCCGGATATTTGAATACCAACGCGCCGTAATAGTCCACCGGTACCCGTCCGTAAGGTTTTTCCGGTCCTTCGGGGCAAAGGGGAGAAGGCGTTTCATAGGTGTCCATGTCCGCGTCGTCGGGCCGCATGACGATTCGCTGATTGCCCCACTCACGCAAATCATCGGACTCCAGCCTGCGAACCGTGCGGTAGTTGAGATTGCCCGGGGCGGTGCCGTGCCGCTGCGCAAACCAGTGCCGGGTGTACATCGCGTAGCGCCCCACCGGCGGGTCCCAGAAGACGATGGATTGCGTATCCCACCCGCCGCGGCTCAGCCGGATGTCGCTCGCGAGTTTCCAGTGAATCCCGTCAGGCGATCCGTGCATGTGCAGGTGGCCCCATACCTCGGGCGGCGAATATACCTTCGCCTGGTTCCTGTAACGGGATTCAGGTTCCGCGTGAGGATCGATCCAGACGGAACTTCCCCCGATTTTGCCCGGGATGACGATATTATTCCGCGTTGTTCCGCCGGATTCGAACAGATTCAGGACCGGCTTGGTGAAGTGGATGCCGTCTGCGGACTCGGCGTACCCGACGTGGGCTTCGTCCCGGCCGGACCGGTAGTCGCCGATGCGAACGTGATACCAGGCGCGAATCCTCCCGTCCACGTCCTTGAGAATGCTGCTGTAGATCCCGTAACTTGCTCCGGGCCGCCGTTCCCATGTTTCGTCGGGCATCAGTACCGGTTCGTCAGCCTGATAGGGCGGATTCATGACAAATGTGACACCCTCGCTGGATTCGACGAACTTCGAATCCACGAACAATTGCTTTCCGGATCCCACGTCGATTGCCTGTTTCGGCATGGCTCAACCTTCCCCTGCTCCTGGGCGATGACAAACGCCATCGGCCAGGAGCAGTTACGAACGCGGCGGGAGGCCCGCCTTCCGGTTCCATTCCCGGACCTCTCGCCACAATTGGTTCGCGTTGACATTGAAGCCGTTTTCGGTCAGGCGAATATAGGTGCAACCTTCATAGAAATTGTAGACTTCGAAACCGTCTCCGGCGATACGGCGGATCGTCCGCATTTCCATGTCGACGAAATCCTCCTCGCGCATGCCCTCGAATCTCGGATTGGGCGTGTAGGCCGTTCGCAGTCCAAGTTCACTGCAGAAGTTCAACGCCTTTCGATAGAAACGGTCGATTACCTGCTGATGCCCGGGTGAGAGGTTTCTCGCCTGAAACCTCTTGAAATTCACGACGTCCACCCAGCCTTCCGTCATCCATCTTCGCCAGTTCCAGTATATCTGAGACAGGCTCGGCTGCCGTGGCTCCCGGTCCATGTTTGGATATGCCGTGAGGTGGATCCATGTTTCCTTTCCTCGAGACCGGATCAGTTCGGATGCGTCCTTCAGAAACAGATCGAAATATTCCCCGCGCAGTTCCCTCCAGGCGCCCCTGTCGAACGACTCGCGCGTTATGTCCACGCCGTAACGATTGCGAAACGCTTCCACAACCGGCTTCCCGAACCCGTAATTCTCGAAATCCATATTCTGCGTATGACTTTCGACCCGGATGTCCACGCCGTCACAGCCGGCGTCGAGTTCATACGCTACGATGTCGAGCAACCAGCGCCTGACGTCCGGGTACGCGAGTTCGACCGAGGACGTAAGAAACCGGTTTCTTCCACGGGCGATCCCTATAAACGGCACCTTGTCCACGTTCAGCCGGTATCTCCCCGCGGAGTGCTGCCAGTCGTGTCCCCCGGGATGGTTTTCGAACGGAATGAGCCAGTTGGCGTCAAATCCGATGCCGGCCTCCTCAAACGTACCGAGAGACGTGGAATAATCGGACCTGGGGAAGAATCCCCATGTAAAGACCACGGGCGCTCCCGAGACGTCTTCGACTTCCACGAGTGCGGTCAGTGTGTTCGTAAGGCCGACTGCACCGGCAAACCGGATACCAAAGTACGGCTGGGATATCTCGAGGCCGGATATCTGGATACAGGCGAATTCCCCTTCCTTTGCGAAACGCCTCTCCGGCGCCGGCGCAAATACCGGCGGGGTTCTCCTCCGCACGGAAACGTCAACCCGGCTGCTGCCCCGGTAGGGCGTGTATCGTGCGTTCGTCTCACTGACGAACAGCTCGATGTCCGGATTCCCTTGCAGGCGATCGGTTTCGTGCCAGAGGCGAATGGTCCGCACGGGTTTTCGAATGCCTTCCGCTTCCAGTAACGACGGGTGAATCTCCACGCGCCGGTCCGGATGCTCGCGCAGCCATCGGAACGCCATCTGGCCCGAGCCGCCGATCTGTGGAATGCCGGGCAGCACGTCGGGCGCCGTACCCAATGGATAAAAACGTCCGGGGCCAAAGCTGGCCATATCGTTGATCTTGTGTACCGCGTATACTTTCAATCCGACGCTGTGCGCCTCTTCACACACAAACGCCAGCGGATCGGGAACGGAATCCACAAATGCCCTGGCCCCGCCCGTGAGATCGGTGGACGAACCCCGATCCCATTTGCCCATCTCCTTGTCCCCCATCTCAATCCAATGAATACCCTGCATACCCAGATCAGCAACGAGGCGGATATATTCCCGGAGCCGTTCGGCGGTCCAGGGGACCGACGCCGCGGTGAAGTCGTCCCTGAAATCCAGGGTCATATGAAATTCCATTCTGCGCCCTTTCGAAGTCCCGGCGAACTCTCAAATGCGAACGACAGCCCCTCTCGGGGCGACCACCCGCCTTGACATTCGCGATCAGTGATCCTATCTTCTGGTATCCCGTCACGAAAACAGGTTGCTGTCCGGCAATCTGTCTCCGGGTTGGAACACGATCTGCCATCAGGGTGGGTTTGTCAGACCCGCGAAGAGGAAAGAAGCCCCCATGCCGCTGACGATCAACAAGACGATCAGGCCAAATGCGATCTGGCAGGAGATGTATCTGCGGATACGGGAGGGCCAACGGCTCGTCATCTCCGCCGAAGGCATCTGGTCGCCGGAGATGCGTCCCGCAACCATCAACTGGTGCGGCGCAAATGGAATCGAAGGCTTCCTGGCCGGTGACGGGTACCTGCTGCCCGGCACCAACGTCGGCGCCCTGATCTGCAGGGTCGGTCAGGACAATCCGCCCCTGGCGGCAGGCGTCTATTTCGACCTGTTCTCACCTTACGAAGGACCGCTGTTTATGGCAATGAACGAAAACCCCGAATACCAGAACCAGGCCGGGTCGATTCAGGCCCAGATCATTCTGTTTGAACGGTGATCCCCGTCTCCGTCGTTCGCGTCCTCATCCGAGAGTACGGCCTCTCCCTCGTATTCGTTCTCGTCACGCTCGGGATCTGGGAACTGCTGGTCAATGCGTGGGACGTCGCAGATTATATCCTGCCCGCGCCGTCGCGAATCCTGGGCAAACTGGTTTCGGCGCGCTACACGCTCCTGTCCCATGCGTGGGTGACGCTGCAGGAAGCGCTCTGGGGTTTTCTTCTCGGCGCTGGCACCGGCGTGGCAGGCGCGATTGTCATGGCTCGCTCTCCAATAATCGAACGCATGCTGTACCCCATCGTCATTTCATCCCAGACCTTTCCGAAAGAAGCGCTCGCACCGCTGTTTATCGTCTGGTTCGGCCTCGGCCTGTTCCCCAAGGTGATCATCGCGGCGCTCATTTCCTTTTTCCCTGTCATTATCAACACCACACGCGGCCTCCTGGCCGTGGACCCGCTCATTCTGGATCTGATGCGGGCGCTCTCCGCTGGTCGCCGCCAGATACTGATCAAAGTCCGCCTGCCGCACGCCATTCCCTACCTGTTCGCCGCATTGAAAATCTGTATAACCCTGAGTGTGATCGGCGCGGTTGTCGGAGAATTCGTGGGGGCCAGCGCCGGTCTGGGGCATCTCACGCGGCTGGCCAACTCAGAACTGGCTACCGATCTCATGTTCGCCGCACTGATTGTGCTTGGCGCGATGGGCACGCTCCTCTTCCTGATCGTGGAAGGTCTGGAAAAACTTCTGCTCAAACGCTGGGGCGATTTCCACGAACCGCTCCGGCGTTAACCATGATTCGTATGCTTTTCGTGGACGTTAAACCGAATATATGCAAGTTGATAAAGGCGATTAGACTGCGGATTACCAGGATACACCAATCGGAAGCGGGTAGAAGGGAGACGGTAGACGTGAGAGATATCCTGCCTTGTGGAGTCTCTTCTCCTGCCGGAGGCAAGAAGGAATAAAGTATCGGGCAAGGGTTTCATCTACCGTCTTCCCTCTACCCTCTACCCGCATTCAGACTCTTCATGGCCATTTTGACTGTATTCATTTTCGAACTGAGGTTAAACATCAATCCGGAACCGTTCAGTGGGGGAATCCTATGAAACGTCTGGTCTGGCTCTTCATTGCAATACTGGCTGCCTGCGGCGAATCACCCGAGAATCTACAACGGGTCCAGCTGCTTCTGGACTGGAAAGCGCAGATGGAACACGCCGGTTTCTTCGCGGCGAAGGCGAAGGGATTCTACGAAGCCGAGGGGATATCCGTTGAGATTCTCGAAGGTACCGGTGCGCCTACCACGGCGCGTCTCGTGGGCAGCGGAAAGTATCATATCGGGGTTTCCAGCGGATCGGCCACCCTGATCGCCCGTACGAGGGACATCCCCGTGGTCTCCCTCGCTGTGATCAACCAGCATTCGCCGGTGGTGGTTTATGCGTTGGAAGAGAATGACATCCGAAAGCCGGAGGATCTGATTGGCAAACGGGTCGGCGTCAATATCGGGGGCACCAAGCACCGGGAATTTCAGGCTTTTCTCAAAAAGGTGGGTATCGAAGAAGAACGCGTGCAGGTGATGGGAATGACGGAATCCAGTCCCGCACCCCTCCTTGCCGGCAAGGTCGACGCCATGCTGGGCTATACCGAAGACCAGCCCGTCACCGTTGAGCTCCGCGGTCGAGCGGTAACCCGTATCTCATTTGCCCAATACGGCATCGACCTCTACAGCACAAATATCATTGTCAATTCCGACTATCTGAAGAAGAACCCGGACGTCGTGCGAAAATTCGTACACGCCAGTATGAAGGGCTGGCGCTACGCCGTGGACAACCCGGAAGACGCGGTGGCGGCATATATGGCCGAGCGTCCGGAGAGCGACGCCGAATTCAACCGCGCGAATTTCCAGAAGCTCATGCCAATCCTGATGAGCCCGGACGTGGAACGCATGGGGCTGGGCGCACAAACCGCGGAACGGTGGTCGCACACCCAGGATATTCTGTTCGATCTGGGGCTGATCGACCGAAAAATCGACGTTTCCGGGCTCTTCGTTTCCGATATGCTTCCCGCGGCTCCCTGACCGGGGCAATGGGCGTACTCTGGCGGGCGGCACCGTGTCCCTCTTGCCAGACGCCGGTGAAGACCTAGCCAGACATCAGGGTTCTCAGGTGCGCCACCATCTCGACGAAGCGTGGCTGAGAAAGCAGTTCTACGTTTCTGGGTCTTGGAAAATCCACAGCGACGTCTCCCACGAGCCTGCCGGGGCGGGGCGACATCACCACCACGCGGTCCGAAAGCAGAACGGCCTCCGGGATGCTGTGTGTAATAAACAGCACGGCCGGTTTTGCACCCCTCCAGATGCGCAGCAACTCCAGTTGCATGCGCTCTCGCGTCATCTCGTCCAGCGCGCCGAACGGTTCGTCCATCAGCAATATCGCAGGTCGGTACGTCAGCGCCCTGGCGATGGCCACTCGCGACTGCATGCCCCCCGACAGCTGCCTCGGATAGGCGGATTCGAAGCCCTCAAGTCCTACCGTTCGAACCATTTCAAGGGCCCTGGCCGCCACTTCGGAATCGTTGAATATCTCCCCAGGCAGCCCGACGTTCTCTTCGACCGTCCGCCAGCCCAGCAACGCGGGACTCTGAAACACCACACCTATTTCCCGGGCATTCCTGGCTTCCGCGGGCAACTTTCCATTCACTCGTACGGTTCCGGACGTGGGCGTCTCCAGGTCGCCGACAATGCGCATCAGGCTGGTCTTTCCGCAACCGGACGGTCCCACAACGCTCACGAAAACGCCCCGAGGCACCTGCAGGTTCACGTCATTCAGCGCCTCCACCCGCCCGGTATCGCTTTCGAACACTTTGTTCACGCCGCGGACGTCGATGGCCGGACTGTTCATCGCGCGATCTGTCATTTAGTACCCGTGAATATAGTGGCCACCTTCTGGGAACCAGATCAGGTCCACCAGAAAGGAACAGCCAACGGCGAATACGTAACCCACAATCAACCCGTAACAGACCGGCTTCACCCGCCGGTACAGGGAGATGCCGCCGAAGCGGAGGACCATCAACTTGGCCAGCCAGACCAGGAAAATGTCAAGTACGTAAAGACGGACGTAGCCACTCGACATCAGCATGACGCCCAGGGGATGAAACGGCCACCAGGAGAATCGGCTTTGCATTATCTGTATAGCGCCCGCGGCCAGACCGCCGAGGAGCCATACGCCTATCTTTCCCGGATCGGTAACCTCCGGGTCCGTATCCGCAACCGCTTTTGCGATCCCCTCGTACATCCCTCGCGGCGCGCCTACCAGGGACCACGTGCGAAACGTGCTTCCACCCTCCTGGTAACAGATGGATACCGTATAGAGGATCGCCGCCAGCATGCCCGCTACGAGGCTGAAAGCCACGACCCATCCCGTACGGCCCGGCCGCCCGGCCAGGCGTTCCACGTGAGGAAGCGCCGCCGGCAGCCGCCACCCGGCCAGCAGCCTCCAGTTCACCAGGCGCAGCCCCACGAGCGTGGATTCGTTCATCCGGTTCGCGCCCACGGTCATATTCAGGATCGAAGTCGGAAAACTGGGAAACAGATAGGCAAACCCGCTCGCGGCCAGAAATTTCATCACAACCAGGATACTTGCCCAGAAAAGCAATAACCAGGACAGGCCGACAGTGACGCTGTAACCCGCCCGGCTCAGCCAGAAAACCATATAGACGCCGCCGGCCAGAATTGCAAGCAGGGCCAGTCTGGGAGGAAGAATCGCGGTTTCCGGCTCTTCGCGGTCTCGCGGCCTTAACACCTGACGAAAGACCCTCTTCAGGTGGCCCCGTGCGGCCCACAGGGTCCAGACCACCATGCCCATGCTGACGCCGTGCGTGAACAGACCGAGAATTGTGGGCGGTTTCGCCTCCTGCCCCACGAGGCCCACCGAGAATCCAACCCTGGACATCGCATACAGACCCAGCTGTCCGGAAAGCCACAACGACCAGATGCTGAACAGGATATCCAGGTCGCACAGGAACGTAAAGCCGAGTAAGGTGGGCAACATACGGTAGGAGAAAGGCTGCAGATAGCGGGACAGCTCCGCGCCCCTGGGCCCGGTTGGACCATAATACGCGTCAAAGATCGCCAGCCGGGGAAACCCGGGACTCCAATATTCAATCAGGTTCCACAGCAGGGGGACCGCTGAAATCGCGAAGCCCGTCCAGAACAACCACTGACGCGCAAACGGGGGCCAGCCTCGCTTCCGGTCGAATCCTTCCGTCAGATCGATCGGCACCTGCGCCAGCGGATAGGTGAGCCGTTCGTGCCGGACCCACTGCTTCTGAAACACCGCGGTCAACCCCACCCCGATCGCCGTCATCGCGGCGCCGGCGGACATCGCCCAGAAAACCGGCCCCAGCCATGCCCCCCAGGGCACGCCCGCGCCCTTTTCGATTCCCAGGAAGAACCCCTCGGTGACTCCGGGAAAATCAGATGGAAACATCCACCAGGGCAGGTAGTCGAATATCAACTCGCGCCACCTGTTCTCAGGGGAGGCGTAGTACCTTGGAGCCGCCATTGCGCCCACCCACTGAGTGATCCAGTTGTATCCGGCAAATGAACCGCCCACCCAGAGCATGCTCAGGGCCAGCCTCAATTCCGCCGAAGTCAGGGAGAGCCAGGGAACAAACCGCTTCAGCAGGGCGTTGACCAGGAGCCAGGCGACAAAGGGCAACAACACAGCCAGAGGCAGATTCGCCATGGCCATATGCGCGGAACGGGACCTGAACTCCAGAAACGTCGCCGCCACACAAGCGAAAACCAGCATCGCAACCGATAATGCGACTACGGTTCCGCGCAATCCTTCCGCGTCTGAGACCGGGGAATCTTCCGCCGGGGGTCGGATGCGGGAATCGGGCTGACTCATGGCATTCTGAACCGGATTGAAGTAAACAAACGGACGATAACGGTCACGTCAGCGGATGGAGCTCGACCCTGCAGGACCGGCGAGGTCGCCGACACGACCGCCGTGATGTCCGGAAGAAATGGCAGCCGGGGAAACTGCGGCACCGCTGGCCTGTCTTCCAGAGCTATGGAACAAAAAACAGAGGCCGTCCCTACCAGCCCGTTGAAAAAATCCATCCGGTCTGCGGCCGGCCATTGTGGTCGAAATACTGCGTTGCGCGGCCTCGCCTGCAGAGCGACTTTTTCAACGGACTGCTACGTGATTCAGCCTCGGTTGTGCTGTATCCGCCCGTATTGGTTTCTCTATGGATTGTACACCAGCGCATGCTCGAGATACAGGAAATCCTCGTCCACACCCCCGGCCACGAGTACCCGTCCGTCGTTTAACAGGGTGGCGGTTGCGCCGCTCCTGATCCGGCCTGCGTCTCCGCCTACAAACTGAAACACACGCGTATTGGGATCGTAGATCTCGGCATCAGCCGCCGCGCCGCCGACAATGAGCACCCTTCCGTCGCGCAGCCTGGTGGCCGAGTGTCCGAACCTTGGCACTTGCATGCTTCTCTGATCCAGGAATGACGGGAGATCGGGATCGAAAATCTCCGTGCTGCTCACGGGGCTGAAAACGCCCGCCCCGAACTCGGCGCTGCCGCCGGCCAGCAGCACACGACCGTCGTTCAGCAACGTTGCCGTATGCCCGAATCTCACGACCTGCAGGCTGGCACTTCCCGGCGCCGAGAACAGGTCGGTATCGGGATCGAAGCGTTCGGTAAGTCCCCTGGCGCCGCCCGCGATGAGTACGTCTCCGTTGTTCAGCAGCGTCGCGGTCTGTTGAATGCGCCTCGTGCCCACCAGGAGGGTCTTTACGATTTCGTCTTTTGACGGGTCGTAGATTTCCGCCGTGAAGGTGAGATCGCCCAGCAACAGCACCCTTCCATCCGGAAGCGCCGTCGCCGATCTCGGGCGCTGGATTCTGCTGCCGGCCGTACTGCCAGCAAAGGAACCGGACTCGGGATCGTACAGGACCAGCGATTGCCGGCCTCCCCCGGCGATCAACACCTTGCCGTTACTCAGCAAGGCGGCCACGTGCCCGCTTCGCCCGTCGGGCAGGTTGCCTGTTTGCCGAAACCGCCCGGTGACAGGATCGAAGACCTCCGCGCTCTTCAGCGGTTCTTCGACGCCGGCGGTCACCACGTGTATCCCTCCGGCCACCAACACGGTGCCGTCGGGCAGCAGCGTTGCCGTATGGTCCCGCCTGGGTTCGACCATCGAACCGACGGCCCCAAAGGACCTGGGCGCCACACTTCCCAGCGGCGACCCTGTTTCGTCGACCCCGCATGCACACAGAATCACCACCACAAGCGAGGACGACACAATGGGAAGAATCCGCCGGCCGTTATGTGCGATCCGCACGCGGGCACGGCTGTCGATTGTCATATGTCCCGATCGCTCTCTATTCCACTGCTCCGTAATGCGGACCCCAGTCTGCTGCCACCTGCCGCCCGACGCGTTCCGCAGCGAGGCTGTCCGCCGCATCCAGCGGCGTAATCCGCCGCGCCCATTCCACATTCTGCACCAATTCGGCCTCGGAGAATACCCCCACAACCGCTGTACCGACCCCGGGCAGCCCAAGCGCGTACCGCAACGCCGCTTCATGATCGTGCGGCCCATGCGCGGCGAGGGCCGATAGCGTCGGCTTGTCATAGTTCATGTCCAGCGCACCTCCGTAAACCTTCATGGCCGCCACGCCGACGTTTTGTTCATGAGCGATCGGGAGTACCTCGTTCTCAAAGTTATACGTGTACCGGTCCGCAATGTTCATGGCAAGCATCACCACATCGAGCTCCGCTTCCTTCAATACCCGGGCGGTGCGCCAGGGCGCGTTGTGCGCCGTCACTCCGATGAACCGGGTCCAGCCTCGCCGGCGCGCTTCCCGCAGGCCCTCGAGCGCGCCATCGGAGTCCAGCACCTGGTCCACGTCACGATTGCCCATCGAATGCACGTAAACCAGGTCGACGCGATCGGTCTGCAGGTCTTTCAGGCCTTTCTCCAACATCGAGAGCGCCTTGGCCGCGTCGTCGGCCGGCGTTTTTGTGACGAGGAAGACCTCGTCCCTGCGGCTGGCCATGACCTGCCCCAGCTGGAGATGAGCCCGGCCATACCCGGGTGCGGTATCGATCAACGTCACGCCGTGATCGATAGCCATGTGACAGAGCGAAATGGCTTCATCATCATCCATCCCGATACCGCCGGGTGCCGAACCGTAGCCAAGAATGGGCACCCGCACACCGGTTTTGCCCAGAACCCTGTGGGGTAACTGCATTGTTTGATTCCCGGTCTCCTCTTCGATCAGACCACTCTCAACGGACTGAGCCATGCCGTTCTCCCGTATATGAGGTTTCCCCGCGGACTTCCCCTGACGTACCTCGAATATGACGTCACAATGCCGGAACCGTCAAACACAGATGCGACTGACGCTGTCCTGGCTGGCGCCGTTCAACCCGTCAGCTCCTCACCCATTCTTTGCAGGGAGTCGTACGTATAGATTCCCGTATCGTGCCCGTCTCCCCACCTGATCTGTATGGCGTACCGGCCCACCGGAACCACATCTGTAACTTCGGCGGTCGCATCGCGCTCCTCGGGCGTCAACATGTGCAAGCCGGCGCCCCGAACCTGCTGTTCACGACGGTCCGAACACAGCGCGCATGGACACCAGCGCCGCAGCCCGGAGAGCGGCAGACGGTCGACGCGGCCGCCGCGCCACTCGATTTCCATCTCGCCGTCGTCCCTGTTCACGTCGATGCGAACCGGTACGCCCGTTCTATCGTTCATAACGCCGCGACATGCCGTGTAATGATGGACCCACGACCCTTTTTTCAAGTTTGCTCTTGACTTTTCATACGTCTGGGCTAATTTAGATGCTGTCTGAAAATTCCCGGCGGTCTTCGCCCAGCTGCAAAAGCGCCGGTCGGCGTTGGTCAAACCCACCCGTGTAGACTAATATGAGCGGATTTTCCCGCCTTGACCGCCACTTTTTCGCTCGCGCTCGGGAACTCACCGGTAATTTTAAAACAACTTCCTGGTGAATTGCCACTTCAGAGACACCTGCGGAACTGCGATGGATCGATGGTTCACGAGAGTATCTTCGTGTCGTCTCAGCATATGCCGGGCCGGGCTGGGGGAAGCCGTCGGCCCGGAACCTTTTCCCGTTCTGCGGGTATAAAATGGAAGAATTCCGAATCCGTCCAACCTCCTGCAGCGTTGTTCTGAGCGTCCAATCCACCGAAGCGAGTGCCATTACGACAGACGAATCGGTACCAGACGCCGGCATATGCTCAATTTAACCATAACCCCATTCATCTGAACAATGAATATCGTTCACCATCGCTTCAGTCATTCGCTTCTGGCACAGCTGGCGCGATTTCGTGAGCGCCAGGAGAGGTTCCTGCGTCTCCTGAAGGATCATCCGACAGGTGTTCGGGTTTCGGTTCGCTCCAAGAATCCCGACGTGGACCTCAAGCGCGACTACCGGGCCCGTCTTCTGAAGTCGCTGGGTGCATCCTTTCTCTGCATGCTGATCACCGTTCTCATCTACCCGGAACATATCCCCACCGTGGTGTTGAACGAACCGCAGATCGACGTCGTCCAGTGGGCACAGATTCCCGAAACATCCCAGGCCAAACGTCCGCCGCCCCCGCCCCGACCGGCCGTGCCGATCGAGGTTGAAGGGGAGGAGGTGCCCGAAGACGTCACGATCGAGACGACCGAACTGGATCTCGATTCGCTCCCCCTGGATCTTCGCCTCCGGGGGCCGATTGCCACGGGCCCGCCGTCAGATGCGCCGATGGACGAGTTTGACATTGAGTACAAACCTCACCCTATCCGGATCGTGGCACCCGAATATCCGCCGGCGGCCACCAAGAATAAGCTGGAAGGCATAGTAAAAGTCCGTGTGCTCGTGGACAAGCGGGGGCGCGTGGTGAAAGTGGAGGTCGTGAGCGGGCCCGAGGTCTTTCGAAACAACGCCATCGCAGCCGCGCGCCAGTTCCGTTTCCGCCCCGGAAAGCACGAAGGCGAGAAACGCAACGTCTGGATGATCATGCCCATCGGTTTTTCCCTCAAGTAACCCCTGCCCGTTCCTTCCGGACGGCGTCCCGCCCACGTGCGCCAAACCCGCTTCCCCCGAAAATTCGTTTGCAGAAAACGGCGTAATTGGCGACCCGGGAAAACATCCTCGCGGGTCCCTCACCGTTCAAGCCCGTGCCTCAGGACAATCTCCTGAAGCAGAATGCCGTATTGTTCCCTCAATCCGGGGTCCAGCCTGAACGCGGTCTGAAAGGCCTGCCGGGCATTAACGTAAAATCCCTGCGCCGTCAGGACCCGCCCCATAAGCACGTAATTCGGGGCGTACTCCGGCGCAAGCTCCGTGGACTTCGCGATCATGTTCAGGGCTTCCTGAAATTCGCGCCGCTGCAGATGAATCCATCCCAGACCCTGATATGCCTGAATCGTTTCTGCATTCGCGTCGATCGCGTCCCGATACGCCTCCAGGGCCCGGTCCGCATTTCCAAGCTTCCCATGCATGAAACCCAGCGCCACCCTGATCCCCGCGTCCGTGGAGTCCAGCATGGCAATCCTTTCGCAAACCGGAACGGCCGCTACGTACGCCTCGCGCCTCAGATAGGCGCTCGCGAGCATGCGCAGCACGCCGACGTTTGCGGTGTCTTTCCGGGCGAGCGCCTTGAGTTTCGCCGCCGCCAACGAATACTCTCCCGCTTCCATAGCGGCCGCGGCAACGTGCAGTTCGGGCGCAAGCAGCGTGACCACGGAATCCGCGGCAACGTACAGACTGTCTTCCAATGCCGTTACGTTTGGATTCGACTCCGGGGTCGCCGGGTGTGACCATATCACAAGGAAAGTAAACGCAACCGTCACCGTCTGTTTCAATGGCGTTCTCCTGCAGTAAGGCCGCGAGTGAAACCATCGTTCAGATCAGAGGGGAAGGCATCGTTAATCTTAAATCCGCAAAAGCCGCAACACGGCACCGCGACGAGACTCTCCGAAACGGGCCGAAACGGTCGTCAGGAAGGACGTATTTTCCGTTCACGTCCAGTGACCTGGTGTATCCTGGTAATCCGCAGTCTAATCGCCTCTATTAACTCGCACACATTCGAATTGACGTCCCCGAAAAAAGACGAATCCAGGTTAACCTCCCCCTTTTTCCGTTTGACAGGCGAAAATCGAGTTCGTATTTCATGCGTCAATATCGCATGCCATTCCCGGTTCCTTATCCAGCGGGGTACGTTTATGATGCTCGAAGGCAGGAAAGCACTCGTTACAGGCGCCCGGCGCAGCATCGGCCGGGGGATAGCCCAGGCTCTGGCGGATGCCGGATGCGACGTGGGTATCAACGACATCGAGCGCGACGCCGATGCCGAGACAACCCTGGACCTCGTTCGGAAAGCGGGACGCGAGGCAGCCTATTTTGATGCCGATATCTCAAACGCGGAGGCGGTGAATCGGATGTTTGAGGCATTTCTGGATCGCTTCGGCCGCGTCGACATCCTGGTCAACAACCCGTACGCATCCGAAAGCAGGCCTTTTCTGGAAATCACCGAAGCAATCTGGGACCGCACGCTGGACGTCTGTCTGAAAGGGTATTTCCTTTGCAGCCAGGCGGCCGCCCGTAACATGGCGGAACGGGGCGAGGGCGGGAGCATTGTGAGCATTTCCTCGGTACACGCACAGTCCGTGTGGGCAAACGACACCTGCTACGGCACAGCCAAAGCGGGGATTCTGCGGCTTACCATGAGCATGGCCTTTGAACTGGCCGCCCTCGGCATTCGCTGTAACGCGATCCTGCCAGGATATATGGATACCGAACACGTCTTCGGCGAGCCACCACCCGCGCGGGGCAGCGCACCGGAACGTCTCCAGAGCTTCATCCCCACACATCGGTATGGCACTCCTGAGGATATCGGACGCACCGTGGTCTTCCTTTGCGGCCCACACGGGGCCAATGTCAACGGTGTCTCGTTGCCCGTGGACGGCGGCCTACTCTTGACCGGCGTCCCGTAGATAAGACGGTACCACGCTCGCTGCTACTGCCCGTATTGCTGGGCGAAGGCCAAAAAATCCTGAAAATCGACCGATCCGTTACCATTAAGGTCAAACCGTGCATCGTAACCTTCATCACCCTCGCTTCGCCCGTATTGTCGGGCGAACGCTAAAAAGTCCGAGAAGTCCACGCTCCCGTCGCCATTGAAGTCAGCCGACGTTCCTGTCGGCGGTGGTTCAGGGGGAGTTGGTGGATCGGATTCCCCCTCCACCTTCGCGAAGCCCAGGATTGCCAGCGGTGCTTCCAGCCCGAAATTCGCCATAATTCCCGCGTATTGCGGTGGCAGAGGTACGACCTGTATCAAAAACAGCGAGTCGTTCCTGGTGGAAAAGCCAAGCGTATCGCTGACCGCCGTTTCTCCTTCCTCAACCGTCGGCACCAGAATCAGATTGGCATCCTCAACGCTGAACGCACCCGCTTGCTTGAATGTGTCGACAAAAGTACTGTCGATGCTCTGACCCAGGAGGGGTATCGTCAGTGCTACCTTTACCGATGTGACGTAGTCCGTCTCGTATGCGCCGGATCCGGCATCCAGTTTCACAGTTCCGGTTACGGTTCCGTCGATGGACTCATTTTCGACGAGAGCCAGCAGGGCGGGAGACGCCCAAACCGGCAATGCCGTCGAGTCCGCCATCCAGGCGCCCGCCGGATCTCCGCCTTCTGCTTCAGGTTTCTCGGCGCCCGGATCCATAAGTTGCGCCTTTCCGATCGCCGGCCACGACAACAGCAATCCAATCAGAATCAACTTCATTACGAAACGCATATCCGCCCTCCCTTGAGTTAGTTATTGACAGTCGCGATGACCCGGTGATTGAGTTTCGCGATTGTCCACTTAGTTCTCGGTACCAGAGGCTTGGCAGCGTGGTTTTTCGCCGACGGAAAACACCAGTTCTCCGCGGCGTTTTGCGCCGCCACCGAGTTTTCACAACATAAGCAAATAGACTACGCAAGTCAAGACGCCCGCCCGTTCACAGGAATACGTATCCGCGAATCCCCGATACAGAAAAAAGGCCCTTCTGAACGATGGGCCTTTCTCTCTAACCGGATTCCAAAACGGTGAGCGCAGGGCCAAGAGCGACTCGTGAAATCCGCGCCGTCTTCTTCACCTGGATTTGTCGAACGCCATCATATCCACCGGATGGGGGTTTTCGAAAACGGCACGGGGCAGGTCGTCGAAAACCGCCACGTCGGTATGCGCCCTTGTGCCGCGCCCCGCGGAAAGCAGTATCCTGCCGTGAGGTTCCCATCCGGTCCACGGCCCGACAAAGCGCGGCTTCTCATCTGACGCGTTTCTATAGAACGCCCATTGTTCCACCAGCATGCGTTCCTTGTCCACGAAGACGTCGTATTTGTTCTGTGGCGTCACGCCCACGTCTTCGAACGTAAGCGTCAATACGTATGCGTCCCTCCCGCTTTCCATCTTCGTCTCCCCCGCGTAGGTCAACGTCACCCCCGAGTCCTTCAGCTTGTAGGGCATCACAAGCCAGTAGGAATCGTTGATCCAGGCGCGGTACCCTTTGTTGAGATATTTCTTCAGAGAATCCGGCTCCGTGACTTCCACACTTGCCTTCCAGACGCGCCCGGTCCTGCTGTGGACGTTCATCAGCGTGATGCGATCGGCCTCTTCGAAGCGAACGTCGCCGGTCCACCGGTCCCAAACGTGCAGCCGCCTGCCGAAGAATCTCCAGGTGAGGTACCGGGTACGGTCCCAGTTCCCCCGTCCGCCCATTTTTTTCATTACGGCGTCTGCGATTTCAATCGCTTCGGGGTCCGAACCGGCTGAATCGAAGCCGTCCGCCGGAGAGTTCCCTGCACCAGGCGCAAACGCGGCCGCGCCGAGCAGAAACAGAATGAGCCATAATGCGCCCATAAGGTATTTCGATCTATGGCCAACGCGTTTCAAATGCATCGCCGCCTTCTCCGTAAACCAGGTCGCCGTACGCCTTCCACGTCGACATCTCATCCGGCGCCGGTTCGCGGGGCTCAGACAACACCGTGAGGTTTTGTCGCAGGTGATTCTCGGTGGCCGGCGCGGTCAATGCCACGTGGACGGCCGGGTGTCGCAGCGCGAACCGGTAACAATCCGCCGCTGAGGGGACCCGCATCTGCCATTTGGCATGCCCCTCGAGCAGCGACCCCCAGCGCGTGCAGGTGAACGCGACCACGGGGATGCCCGCGTCGTTGGCGGCGGGAAGCACCTCCTCCTCCGACTTCCGGTGCGCCATATTGTACCGGTGCATCAGTACCTGGACCCGACCGCTGCTGATAAGGGACAGCGAAAGCGGACGGCTGTGCGCGGTTGCGCCAACGTAGCGGACCTTACCCTCGTTCTTCCATTTCCAGATTTCTTCGATCGCGCCGCCCTCGCCCAGCACGTCATCCAGGTCGTCGGCAGGCGACACGTATTCCGCGAAAAACAGGTCGATCGCATCCACACCCAGCGCCGCAAGTACAGCGTTCAGACAGTCCCGCATCTCGGACGGGTCGCGGGACTCTGTCCCGGTGGCGACGAATACATCGTCCCGACGCTCGCGCAGCAGCCGGTTCACGCCGTCTACCATCCCGTCAATGTGCAGACCGTAGAAGAAGTAGAAATCCACGCCGGCACGGCGTGCGATGGATGCGAACCCGCTCCGCGTGTCGGGCGAACCGGCAAGGCCCAGCGGCTGGACCGCATTTCCGGCCAACGTCTTCATTTCATTGGAGTCGTTCACGATTCGCCCGGAATATCAAGCTCAGGAAGTGATTTCGACCCGGCGGCCGGTCTCGCTGGACGCGTATGCCGCCTCGATGATCCTGGCCGCCCTGAGCGCGTCTTCGCCGGTGGCCGGCGGCTCACCGTCTCCGTTCACGGAGTGGAAAAACCGTTCCAGAAACGCAAGTCCGAACGCGCCCCCGTAGCAGTCAAGCTCGGGCAGCGCGTAATGAAACGAGCGCGCGGGCGAGGCCCGCCAGCCCTCTGCCGCACTCTCGGCGTGCAAGACCGGCGGCCGGTCGACAGGATTCCAGTACACCCGCCCTTCCGTCCCGCGAAAGCCCACGTAGGTGTCGTACGTGGCGCCGGAATAACCGGGAATACTCATCGCAAGCTGGTACCCGGCGTGCAGGCTGCCGATGGCGCCCTTTCCGAACCTGAACGCAAGCGATGCCACGTCTTCCACGTCGATGTCCTCGCCGCTGAGGGTATCGGCAATCGCGGACACCTCCACCACGTCGTCGTCCAGCACGTAACGCAACAGATCGATATAGTGACACCCGAGCCAGGAGAGAATCCCGCCGCCCGCTTTCCGCCTGTCGAACAACCAGTGACCGGGATTTCTGAATTTGACCTGGGACGTAATCATCCTGGCCTCACACCCGGTGACACGCCCGATGACGCCATCGTCCACCAGGCGGCGCGCCTCCCGGGCAACCGGATGATACCGGTTCTGGTACATCACACCCAGCTTCACGCCCTTCCGTGACGCTGCGTCGACAATCCGGGACAGTTCCTCCGTCGAGTTGGAAATCGGCTTCTCGCTGATCACGTGGACGCGCTCTTCGATCAGCCTGAGGCACAGCGCCCCGTTCAGGTGATTCTGAAAATCCGCGACCCCCACCTCGAAGGATTCGGCATCGAGCAACTCATCAAGGTCGTCATAACCGCCCTGAACCTTGGTACCCGATTTTTCCTGAACATCCGCAACAACCCGTGGGTCGTCGTCAAACAGGACAATGTCACTCACCATATCGGACAACTGCAGTGTCTTCAGGTGCCCGAGAGCATGCGGGTGCGTCAACCCGAACAGCGCCACTCGAATCCTGTCCATAATTCCGGCCTTTCCTCCCGTGCGACGATTGGCCCGCTGCACGTCGTGGATCCCGGGAAGCGAAATTCGTCTTCGCGCAAACTATTCTGCTGCAGAAGGTTTCGGTCCACGGTTAAAGTGCACATCCGGTCAGCGACTCGGTGGCAGATCAAACCGGTACAGCTCGTATTCTGTCCCGGTAATAAACTGCCTGAATTCGACCGCCGAGTCGCCCGTCTCGCATCCTTTGACAGGCTCAGGAAACGGCGGGTGAGCCCTGAGCCGCTCCCTGAGCTTGTCGAAGGGTCGGCGAAGGGTTTTCGATTGGCCGTCGAGCGATATTGAAACGCGGGCATTTCGACAAGCTCAATGACCACGTTTCAACGAGACGGGATGAACTGGCGGTCAAATGGTGAGACATTCTTGGGACGGGGCACTAGGGCCCGGGCAGCGTCACACGGTCCAGTATCCGCTGGAAATTCCCGCCCAGGACTTTCTTTTTTGATTCCAGGGGCAGCTCAGCCCAGACCACCCAGCCGAGCTGCTGCCGGGGGTCTCTCATCGGCGCATCCGTGCCGAACAGCACGTGGTCCTCGTCCGTTGCCGCAACCAGAAACTCCACCACTCGGTTCGTGACGGGCGTGAGCGTAATCTCGGCGTACACGTTCGGGTGATCCCGAATACACGCGGCCACCTCTTCCGCGAACGGATAGCTCCCACCCGCGTGCGCGATCAGCCAGCTCACCTCCGGGAACCGATCCGCCAGCCGTCCGATGCCGGCCACCCCGCCCGTGTGACCGGCCACGTGCATCAATGCGTACAGGCTGTGCTCGTTTCCGAACTCCCACCAGGGTGTGAATCCGTCGTGTTCATAGTTCAGGTTCATCCGCACGTACGGTTTCATTCCAACGAATCCCTGGTCGATATGCCTCAGGCGTATCTCCGACTCGATCTCCGCCGGGGTCATGTGGGTGGGATCGATTACCGCCACGCCGATCACCTGGTCGCCGAACTGTCGCATGGCGCGTCTGACGATCTCGTTGCCGTCGTGCGCATCCACGCAGACCGGCGCGTTCCAGCTCATCATCGCCGTCCGGTCGATGCCGCACCGCGTGTTCAAAGCCAGCATGTGTTCGGCATCGCCATCGTACATGAGATAGTTCACGCCGGCCGTCTGACCGCCTTCGTGCAGCACGTGGGAGTGCGCGTCGAGTACCGGGACGGACAGCGGCCGACCCGATCTGGCTTCCGCCATGATTCCATCCGCCTTGCCCGAGGGCGGCGCCGGTTGGACCGGCCCGTGCCCCTTCAGCAGGCGTTTCAGATTCTCTCCCGCGATCCGGCGTCTGGAACCCTCCGAAATCTGAGCGTAATCCACGTAAAAACGCGCCGCGCCGGGTGACTTTTCGGTGCCTCCGGTGCCGAATAGCAGGCGTTCGTCTCCGAAATCGGCCACGTATTTTTCAATCCCCCGGTTGATCTGGTAGGATGAGAATTCCAGGTGCAGGTTCTCGTGTCGCTGCATCAACGCGTAGACGTGGCGCTGCTGGCTCCAAACGTGGTCGGTCAACAGCACCGGCAACAGCGGGTACCGGGACAGAAATTCGTGGAAGAACCCGAATATATCGGGCATTCCCCACCCCACTTCCAGCAGCGTCAGGATGCTGTGGTGCTGCAGCACCTCAAACGTGGGGCCGACCATTTCCGGATGCATGGAGAAACCGCCCGGCATCAGACGCACGGCGCGGACGTCCTCCGCCTCCATCGCCGCGATCAGCGCGTCCCCGTCGGCAAAGAAACCGGGGTCACCCAGCGGAACGATGCACCACGCGGTAAACAGTCTGTCCGGAGCCTTTGCCCGTTCCGCCCTCAGCCGCCGATTTCCGTACACCGGATCGTAACTACGGGCGACGCCGTGCGTGACCAGCGCGCCGGATATCTCGGCCAGGTCCATGTCTTTGAGAAGATGCTCCGTGGACCAGCGCACCCGCGGGTGTTTCATGGGCCGTTGACCGACGGTCGCGTGACAATCAAAATAGAGCAGATTCGACATGCCGTTCGCCTCCTGCCATGCGCCTCAGGGACAGTGCGATCCGAACTCCCTGTACTGCCTGACCGGCTGTTCGTGGTACTCCCTGACCAGGCGTTCAAGACGGTCCACGGCCAGGTTGAAGACCTTCTCGCCCTTCTCCCCGCTGGCCGCGCTGGAACTGCCCATCGTGCCGGTGACGTCGCGGGTATCCCTGCGCCGTTCTGAGAACCCGCCGAAGTGCTGCAGGTCCTCGCTGAACGGATTCGGGAAGATGTCGTCGTTCATCAGGGACTTCGCGATGAGATGCTCCCGCAGGTACAGCATGACCGATGTCTCCCACTCCCCGCCGTGTCCCACGCTCCCGTTGTCCGCATCGCTCCACGCCAGCATTTCGTCCTCGACGGACTGCCACCAGCTGTAAGCCACCACAAACACGTTCTCTTCCGCGATGGTGTCCCGAACCACGTGATTGGGGGCCATATTCCCGCCGTGTCCGTTTACCATGACGATTCGTTGGAACCCATTGTCGTGAATGCTCCTGCAGACGTCGCCGACCAGGTTCAGGTAGGTCTCGATCCGCAGGCTGATCGTTCCGGCAAACCCCTTGTTGTAGTGCGTAAACCCGGACCAGATCGGCGGCGCGACGATTACCGGGAACTCATCCACCCGCTGCGCCACTCGAACTGCCATATAGAACGGGCCCACAATATCCACGTCCATCGGGCAGTGCGGGCCGTGCTGTTCCACCGAACCAGTGGGCAGAATCACCACGGGATCGTGTTTCAGGGCGGCTTCGAACTCGTGCCGCCACATCTCCTGCCAGAGGACCTTCTTGTTCGTACCGTCGTACGACACCTTGTACATGGACGCCTCCCGTGTGTCCGTCCGTCAGTCGAACGGCCAGAGCCTGAGTACGGTCCCGCCCAGAATCCATTCCCTGTCCGCGTCGCTCAGAAACGCAAACTCTCTCCTGACCAGATCCAGCGCACCGGCGTAGCCGCACTTCTGTTCGACGAGGGGCCAGTCGGTGCCCCACATGAGCCGTTCCGGCCCGAATGCGTCGTAAACCTGTTTGACGACGGCGTGGGTGTCCCGGTACGGATAGGGTTCGCGAGAAACGGCCCAGGTGCCCGATATTTTCACGTACACCTCCGGATATCGTGCGAGTCGCAGCAGATTCGCGGCGCTATCCGGCCGGTCGACCGGCGGCCATGCCATGTGGTCCACGCAGACCTGCACGTCTTCGTATCTCTGAATCCAGCGCTCCAGGTCCGGCAGACGCTCCTGCGCCGTCAGGATGCACATCGGCACCTTCAGGTCGCGCGTGCGCCGCCACAGGGCATCCAGGTCCGGGCGCTTAAACCAGTCTCCTTCGGGACCGGGCCACGGGCTCAACCGAACGCCCCGGAATCCGTACTCCTCCACCCATCGGCTCAGATCGTCGGCCGCGGCCGGACTCTCCGGGTCCACGCGACAGACGCCTTCGAAGCGATCGGGGTATTTCTTCAAACAATCGCCCGCGTACCGGTTGTCCCACTTGTAGTGGATCACCTGCACAAGTACGGTCCTGTCCGTACCGTGCCGCGCCATCTGTGCGAGCAACTGCTCGCAGGACGCATCTTCCGCGGGCGGATTCGGATTGTCCGGCGCCCAGGGGTACGCCGGGTCGTTCACCCAGACGTGAACGTGAGGATCGATTGTGCGCATATGGAATCAGGCTGCCGGCATGCCGCCGACATGTGCAATTTTAGCCGGGCGCCTTCGAGGAACGCCGCTACACGATGATGGTGAGTCATTGATCAGTTCTGCGCCAGTTCCTCGGCAAGCGAGCAGACCGCGCGCGTGGCCTCGTCGACGTCGTCACGGCTGATGCCGAGGTACGGTATGGCTCGGATGGCCGTGGGCCCAGGCGTACTCACCCGGACACCCCACTCGGCAAGCAGCCGGCTTGCGAACTCCTTCGAACTCACTCCCGTCCCGCTCATATCGAACTTCACCATATTGGTTTCGACTTCGTCCGGATTCACCTGGATGCCGGGCGCATCCGATATACCGACCGCCAGCCTCCTGGCATTGGCATGGTCCTCCGCCAGCCGTTCTATATTGTGCCTTAACGCGTATATCCCCGCTGCCGCCACAAAGCCAGCCTGCCGCATGGCGCCGCCGATCCTCTGCTTCCACTGCCATGCGGCTTCGATGAAACCCCTCGAGCCGGCCAACACACCCCCGATAGGCGCACCCAGCCCCTTGCTGAGATCGATCCAGAGAGAGTCGAACGTCGCCGCGTAGTCCCGCGCCGAGACTCCGGACGCAACGACCGCATTGAACAGGCGGGCGCCGTCCATGTGCGTCTGCAGGTCACGCTCGTGCGCCGCATCGCACACCTCGCGCATCTGCTCCAACGGCCAGACGCGCCCACCCGGCCGGTTCGTGGTCTGTTCCACCGCCACGAGGCGAAAGCCGGGCCAGTAGCGGGTCGCGGGCTGAACCTCCTCCGCCACGTGTTCCGCTGTAAACTGCCCCTTGTCCCCGTCGACCGGGTACAGGGTTGCGCTTGAGAGAACCGCCGCGCCGCCCGCTTCGGAATGCAGGGGGTGGGCGTTCCTTTCAATCAGAACCATATCGCCGGGGCGGCAATGCACCGCAAAGGCGATCTGGTTGCACATCGTGCCGGACGGCAGCAGCAGTGCGGCTTCCTTGTCCAGCATTCCCGCCACCGTCTCCTGCAGCTCATTCACGGACGGGTCTTCGCCGCGCTGCTCATCGCCGACTTCCGCCGCGCACATGAACTCGCGCATTCCGCGGGTCGGTATGGTTGCCGTATCGCTGTACAGATCGATTTTCAACAGGGAACTGTCGGCAGGTTCCGGATACACATTAGTCTCCTTATATGCTGCGGTTGTGACGGGTTGAAACGCGGCGGCCGGATCTGCCGCAGGCAGGATTCAGCGGATTGACGCGGGGCAATCGGCTCGTGAGATCCGGACCGATGAATCCGGAAATCGTCACGAAGTGTCCTGTCCCATAAATTTCTCACTATTCGACCGCCGATTCATCCCGTCTCGCTGCGTTGCCTTCGCTCGCAGACCCTACGCAGGTCGGTGGCGCCTTGCGAGCCGGGCGACTCGACGGCCGAATTCAGGCACCCTATTTATGGGCCAGAACACTGAAATCTGGTAAACGATAGAATGGCAGGCGGGTGACTGCTTAACCTCGACCGGAGCCGCTGTCCTTTCGAAACAGCCCCAGGAACCGGTCCTCGTAGAGTCCGTAGAGGTTCCAGCGGTCCAGTTCACGCTTCAACAGTGCGGCCTTCTCCTTGGACGTGTCGTGTTCGACCTCTCCAAACAGGCGCTCGATCCGCTCCATGACGACCTGAGGCACCTGTTCCTCGTCCACTTCCTCGAGTTCGATTTCGTCCTCGTTCTCGTGTTCCATGGTGGAGAAGGTGGTGCGAATCTTTTCTTCTATCTGGGACATGGTATCGTCCATGCGTTCCACCGCCTGGTCGATTTCCTCCATGTTCACATCCAGGTCCAGCATTTTAGCCCAGACGCGGACGATCTCTCGGGACGCTTTCGGATTCGGCATCATCTGGGCGTACATCGGCATTGTCGCCAACAGGCATGCCGCACGGATGTTTCGAAGCCCGGCCGTTCCCAGCAACAGCCCGTTCAGCCCGGCGATGTGTCCTTCCTGCAGGATTTCCACGCCGTACTGCTCAAGCGCATCGCGCAAGGCCTCCTGGTTGGCCGCGCCGAGGACCTGAACGCGTTCGTTGTGGCTGATGGGCATTGCGTACGCCGCACCGGTGTAGATGGTTTCCACCTTGAACCGCTGTGCGAGGTCGAGCATATGGCCCATGAGGACCGTGCCTCCCATGCCCGGTATCTGCGCTTCACTTTCGGATATGATCAACGGTGGTTCTTCAACGTAGTAGAACACATGGCTCGGCAAGTCCGAAAACGACCGGGCGAGTCCCTTTTCCACAACCACCGCCTCCGGGGCGAAATACTCGCTCATGTCAATCTCCGCGAACGGCATCGCGTCGAGTTTCCGTCGCAGGTAATCCAATGCCCCGACGCCTACGCTTCCCATACCCGGCCATGCCGCCAGCATGACCGAAGGGCGCATCCGATCCGAGATGTCTTTGGTTATTCTTGCATTCATCTTGATTCCACCTCCCGCCTGGCAGCCCGGAAATCGTTGCAGTTCGGGTCAAACCGGATCCGCTCACGATAATATACGACAATCCCGCTGTATGTCCAACGCATCCGAACTTGAGCAGGCGGCTCAATCCGGATTGAACCGGCTTCCGTTCATCCCGGCAGGCCTTCATCAGCGGTGAATCTGTTGGATTCGCGGTTCGGGCTATGCATGTCCTTCCAGCGGGTGGGTCCGGTCGGACATCGGAAACGCCACCCGGGCGCCCGAAATCTGCGATGCATAAGCTCCCAGCACCATTTCCAGGGCCTTCACCGCATCCACACCGCTGGAGAGGGGCTGCCGGTCGTGCTCGATCGCTTCGATCAGGTCCAGAACCGCCAACCGGTTTCCGTCGGCGAATGGAACGGTTTCCAGATCCAGCACGTTCCAGACCCGGGTTTCGTCCTCCGGAAGCCATACGCTGTACGGATAAGCGGCAATCAGGGTTGGCGCCCCGCCCCGCATCATAAACCTTCCATCCCGCCCCACCAGTTCCAGGCCGAAACACTCCCCGTTACCGGGCTGATCCGCCCGGGATACAAAATACCCGGCGGCGCCGTTCTCAAACGCGAAGCAGCTGTGTATGCGGTCACCTGCGATCAGTCCAACGGGTTCCGCCGCCTCGCGGGCATCCCCCGGACGCAGTTCCCGGTCGCCCACCGTGACCTGAGCGCTCATCCAGGCCACGTCGCCGGCCAGGAACCGCATCAGATTGAACAGATGCGTACCCAGGACGATCATATCCTCGCCGCCGCCGCGATGGTCCTGCTTTCCGGTTGCGTAAATCGCCTGCAACGGACCTATGTGGCCGGCGTCCAGCATGCGTTTTGCTGCCTGAACCTGAGGCAGATAGACGCCCTGATGCGCCACGGCCAGCTTGACGCCCGCCCGTTCCGCCGCGTCCACCATGCGGTCGGCCGACGCCAGGCTGTGGGCCATCGGCTTTTCGCAGTAGACGTGGCAGCCCGCGTCCACGCACGCCAGTACCATCTCTTCATGACAATCCACCCAGCGGGGTCCCACTGTTACAATCTGCAGCGCTTCCTTGTCCAGCATCTCCCGGTAGTCTTCGTAGGTCCGTTCCACGCCAACCGCCTCGGCCGCTTCACGCCGCCCCCGCGGGTCCGGGTCCGCCAGGGCCACCAGGTCCACCGCGTCCGCACCGGCCAGTCCCAGATGAAGGCCGTGTCCGTAATTGCCGCGGCCCGTCCGGCCGATCGCACCGCCTCGATACCGTTTATCAGACATTTGCGATTCCCCTTTTTCTTCGTGGTTTCCTGTGGACTAAGGCAACAGTACCACGCCAAGCGCTTCGTTAGGTCGCTGAATGAGGTCTTCACAGGCCTCCGGCGCATCGGAAAGCCCGACCCGGTGCGTGATCAACGGTTCGACGAGCATTCCGCCGGACGCCATGAATTCGAGACACTCCTCGAGGTTCCGCCTTGTGGTCCATTGCATGAACACGGGCGGATAGTCCCTTCCGTGTTCCCAGGCCTCATCGTGGTATCCCGGTCCCGTCCGGGCAGCGCTCCGTACGTCCAGGTTACCCAGCCCCGATGCGAAGACGTGCTCGATCTTCGCCCCGCCGACGATCGTGATCCTGCCCATCTGGTGGGTATCGGGCGCCCGCTTCATCATCGCCACGATCGTTTTGAACGCCTCGGTCCCGTCGCCGCCAAATGCCAGTATGCCCGCATCCAGACCATATCCCCGTGTAAAATCCCGTGACGCCTCGACGGGGTCCTCCTCGCTCACGTTCACGATGCGGTCCACGCCGGTCTTCTTCGCCGCCGAAAGACGCATCGGGAGCCTGTCCAGTGCTAGCGTGTGACAGCCGGCAAGCCGCGCCCACTGACTGGCGAACTGCCCCACCGGCCCGAGTCCTACCACCGCGATGTATTCGCCCAGCGTCAACTCGGCGCGGCGAACGGCGTTCAACGCCGTCGCGACCAGATGAATGGACGACGCATCCTCAAAGTGCACGGCATCGGGCATCGGGACGGCCATATTCCGGGGTACGCAGACGTGACTCGCGTGCTGGGCGTAACCGCCGCCCATGCAGGCCACCCGGGTACCCTTTGGAACATCGTCGCACCCTTCTCCATGACCGATCACGACGCCGGAGTTGGAATACCCGAACGGGCGGGGCGGAGCGTCTCCCGGTTGTTCGCGAATCCTCTTCATGCCGCCGAGCTCTGTGCCCGGACTGACGAAACTCGCCCGTACCTCGACCTGAAGCTGTCCGGGGCCCGGCCGTGGAATCGGCTCCTCGATCACAACAATCCGACCGGCGCCGTCTCTGGCCGCTACCTTGCGAATACCTTTTGGCATTACATTTCTCCTTATTTTACGGGACTTCCCCCCTCCGGCCTCTCAGAAGCGGGGAGAGGGGGAGAGGACCACATCCCGCCCCACCACCGGGTGAGAGGGGAGACGCAAGACGGGAGAGATTTCCTGCCTTGTGAGGGTTCTTTTCGTGCCGAAGGCATGAAGTTACGAAATATCGGGCAAGGACTTCATCTACCGTCTTCCCTCTAACGTCTCCCCGCATTTCTTCTACCGTCTACCGGCTCCCGTCTCACCGCTCTTGGTCTACCGCCTTACGTCTTGCGTCTACCCGATTTTCTCACCTCTTCCCTCTACCCGCACTCAAGCTTTTGTGGCCAATTTTCCGCTTATCTCTTCTCGAATTGACGTCAATACACATGGATTCTGTGGCCCTGCGGCATGAACCAGACGGCGTCCAGAACGAGTCCAAGCGCTATCGCAAAGACGTACCCGATCAGGAGGCCGATGAAAAACGGCCGCGAACGCCGATAGAACGCGGCGCCGAAAAAACGCAGCAGAATCGCCTTCAGGCTCCACGCCAGAAAAATCGTAAATCCCGTCAGGTGTGAAAGGGCGGACCCGGAAAGCGCAAATCCGATGGGATGAAACGGCCACCACGTGAACCGGTAACGCATGAACGTGATTACCCCCATGGCGATCACACCGACGATGAAGAACACATACTCGCTGGACTGCATCGGTTTGGGAGAGATGATGTCGCTGACCGCACCCTGGAAACCGCTGTGTCCGGCCCGCGTCACCAGCCAGTTCGGCTCGAAATTGTATCCGCCGACCGTGTATCCGAGCCAGACGACGTACAGGGTGGACGCCACCAGCCCCACCAGAAACGCGGCGCATACGGACCAGAACAACCGTCTCTTGTTGCCTGTGACGAAATCGCCCAGCCGGTTGGCATGCATGCCGAATGTGAATATGGTTCCCTTGAAATGGCTCAATGCCACCGCGGTCGGGTAGAATATGGCGTGGGTCGCCGCCGGTATGCCCCTGGGCCCCCCGAACGCAGCCTGTACAAGGCTCCGGGCCGACGTCGGCGAACTCAGAAAAACCAGCCCTGAATCCGCCAGAATCTTCCCCATCGCCAGGTAGACGAGAAACATGGTCGGTATCGTCAGCGCAATCACGCCGGTATCCATTCCGGCATTCCACAGCCAGGCGATGGCGTAACAGCAGGCGATGCCCAGCCCCAGAAACGCGGCACGGTAGGAAATGAGTTCGCGGCTGTCGTCTATATGTTCGCTGCGTGGATTCAGCGCTTTCATAAACGCATCCCTGAGATGACGCCGCGAAATCAGCACCCAGAAAACGGCCAGACAGACGAACGCGCCGGCGGTCTGCCACGTATACGGTCCGGCAGAACGGTAGGAATGCCAGGACGGCATTCCCAGCCGCGTCAGGATTCCCGATTCAACCACGAAGAAGAGGTCAAAGAACCAGAGACTGAACAGGACTTCGAGACTGGCGAAATAGGCAAAGCAGATCACAAACGTGTTGAATGAAATCCAAAGGGCGGGAAAGTCCCTGGCCAGAGGAAGGTACCAACCCGGCGTCATGCGAAAACTCGGAAAGGCCGGGAAAAACCAGCCGATCATATTCCAGCAGTAGATGAAGGCGCTGACTGAAAATCCTGTCCAGAACATCCGGCCCCGCATCAGTTCCGGCAACAACCGCTTCCCGGAGCCTCCCTGGGTTGCGATTTCCACGATCGGCTCCATGGCCGGATAAACGAGCTTTTCGTATTCCGACCACTGGCGGTGGATGATGATGGACGCGCAAAAACAGGCGAATGCCACCGCCGCAATAAACGTGAACCACCAGAAAAGCGGCCCGGCCCAGCTTTCCCATGGCACGGCCGTGTCGGGGGGCAATCCGTTGTAAAACCAGCTCATCTCCCCCATCCTGTTCTGGGGAAAGATAAAATCCGGAAGATACGGATGCAAAAACTCCGACCAGCGGTTTTCCGGCGTGGCGAAATAGTACGGAGAGACGATTACGCCCACCAGGTATCCGCTCACGCCATACGTGGGCCCAAGCGAACTCACGAACCCCATGGTGAAGACGGTAAGCCACTCTGTTCTCGAAAACACAAAGGGCCTTCCGAATCGAAAGGCCAGTACCGAACAGACGACCATTGACAGCATGGTCAAAATCAGGTTGCCCATGGGCATGTGGCTGTAGGCCATCAATGAGCCATGAACAAGATAGAGTACCGTGTTGGCCAGGAGGCTGACCGCCACCGCCAGACAGAGTCCGAATGCGATCGATCGAAGCGTGACGCGCCGGTCGCCTGCTGCTGCGAACGTATCGTTATCCGGTTGTGCGGCCTGCGTAACCGCCGCACCGCTTTCAGGCATCGAACAGCCCCCGATATGGACCAGAGAGGTTGTCGCCCACCCTCGCGGCCCGTCAGAACAACCCTGACGTTAATACCACTTATGCAGCGTGTGCCCCTGTTTGCCAAAGAATACCGCGTCGACGATCAATCCCAGCGTGGTAACCAGAATATATGCCGTCAACGCTCCGATGAAAAACGGCCGCGATTTCCTGTAGAACGCGGCGCCAACCAGCTTCAGCAGGATGAATTTCACCAGCCACGCCAGGAATAGCGTAAAACTCGTCAGCCTGGTGAGCCAGGCCCCTGAAATTGCGAATCCGACCGGGTGAACGGGCCACCAGCTGAATCGGTATCGCAGCAGATTCAACGCCAACATGACGACAAAACCGACCAGAAAAAACCAATAGTCCTCCACCTCCGACGGTTCCGGCGAGAGGATATCGTTCACACCTCGCTGGTATCCGCCCACACCCGCGCGGATGATCAGCCAGTTGGGCTGGAAGTTGTACCCGCCGATTGTATATCCCAGCCAAATCGTAAACAGGGTGGACCCCACGACGCCCACGACGAAGGCGCCGAAAACCCCTCCAAAAAACCACCTGTGGCCCCCGGCAAGAAAATCTCCCAGCCGGTTCAGATGCATCCCCAGCGAAAACGTATACGCCCGAAAATGATTGAGCGAAACGGACGCCGGGTACATGAGCGCGTGGTTGGCCGCCGGGACGGCGCTTGCGCCGCCAAGCGCCGCCGTTGTCAGAGACCACGCCCTCGTTGCCGAGCCGATGTATATGTGACCGGTTTCGGCAAGAATCTTCGCCACCCCGAAGTAAATCAATAACATCGTAGGAATCAGCAGGCAGATGACCTTCAGGTCCATACCCGCCTGCCACAACCACGCGACGGCATAAGCCGTCGAGATGCCCAGCCAGATAAACGCCGCCCGATAGGATATCAGTTCGCGCCGGTCGTCAATAGGACTGCTTTCGGGGCGGAGCGCCTTGTGAAACGCCTGCCAGAGATGGGTCCGGGAAACCAGCAGCCACCAGACGGCAATGCCGATAAATGCCCCGTAGATCTGCCACGCGTATCGCCCCGTCATATAGTGAGGTGAAATCGCCTCGACCCCGAGCCGGTTCAGAAACCCACCCTCGAAGATGAATACCAGGTCGAAGAACCAGAGACTGAACAACACTTCGAGGCTTGCAAAATAGGAGAAACAGATGACCACCGTACTGACGAAGATCCACTGAGGCGGGAACGCTCTTCCCAGTGGAATCCAGGTTCCCCTCGCCGTGGGGAAGACAGGAAAACCGGGTTTGAACCACCCGATAATATTCCAGCTGAAGACAAAGAAGACGATTGCAAAACCTGTCCAGAAGGCCTTGCCGGACATGAACTCCGGGAGCCATCCTCTGCCCCTGCCTGCGTTCGCCGCCATCTCCACAATGGGCTCCATCGCCGGAAAGACGATCTTTTCGTTCTCCGACCACTGCCTGTGGATGATTACCGACGCACACAGACAGGCGAGCGCGACTGCACAGACGAACGTAAACCACCAGAACAGGGGCATCGTCCAGGCTTCCCACGGAATGGGTGCGCCATGGGGCAGACCGTCGTAGAACCAGGTCATCGCCCCGTCTTTGTTGGTGGGGATCATCCACTCCGGGAGGTACGGATGCAGGAATTCGGCCCAACGGTTCTCGGGCGTGGCGAAATAATAGGGTGTCACGATGACACCCACAAGGTAACCGCTCACGCCGTAGGTCGGGCCGAGCGACGCGATAAACCCCATTGCAAAGATCGTAATCCACTCACTGGTCGAGAATACGAACGCTCTGCCGAACCCCCTCGCCAGCGCCGCACAGACCAGAATCGACAGCAGCCAGACAATCAGGTTCCCCATCGGCATATGGCTGTATGCCATAAACGACGAATGGAGTATATACCGTACGACATTTCCCAGAACGCTGATGACCAGGGACAGGCACAGCCCGAAAATCAGCGCCCGAACCGTCGTTCCGCGGTCTTCGACGGCCACGTCCACGGGGTTTCTCGCCAGACGGGCCAGACCCCGCGTGGAAATCCTGTTCGGTTCAGCCATCGACACTCCCGGATCAACCATCAAGACAGGGGATCCTCAATCAGCTCCCGATGCACCGATCATCAGAACTACAGCGCCACGATCTTCCTCATACGCCTTGCCGTCTCGATCTGCGCCTCGCGACTTCCCGAGACCTCATGAACAACCGGAGAACCATATCCGACCGCGCGCAGGTCGGCCATAACCGCGGGCCAATCGGTATCGCCGTCCATCAGATCCACGAACTGGTGCCCGCCGCGGCTGAAATCCTTGAAATGCACCCGTACTATGCGGCTGCCGAGGCCCCGAATCCAGTGTTCCGGAAAACCGTACGCCATCATATTCGCGGTGTCGAGATAGGTTCCCACGCGGGGGCTCCCCACGGCATCCACAAACGCGGCCATTTCCCGCGGACTCAACAGGAACTTGTTCCATACATTCTCGATGCCCACGGACACGCCCTTCTCCTCGGCCATCGGCGCCAGATCCCTGATTGCGCCCAGCATCAGGTCCCAGGCCTGTTCATAGGTTCCTTCGGCCGTTAGCTGGCCCGGGTGCAGCAGCACCGCGTCGACCCCCAGAACGTGTGCGATCTCTATGGACCTTGCGAGACACCTGACGCCCTGTCCCCTGTCTTCCGAATTCAGGCTGAGGAAGTTCCCCCGATCCCCATATTGCGCGATCGAACTGCCGATTTCGATGCCGGCGGCATCGCATTTTTCGCGCACTCTCCGGATCTCGTCGTCGCTCATATTGACATCGGGATCGCCGCCTTCGCTGAACACCAGTTCCAGCGCCTCATAGCCCGCGGCCCGGCACAGCTCCAGCGTTTCGTCCAGCGAATACCGGCCAAGGATAATCTGCGTCACGCCAATTTTCATTTTTCTCTCCTCATAATAAACCGATGCCCGACTCCCGATGTGTGCGGTGCGGTTCTCCTGCATGCTGGCTATGCGCGCTGCGCTTTCCACGAGATCAGGGCGTTCGCGATGGTCTCCGTCATTTCTCTCACGTCGGCGCCATGGGACTCGATGCTGTCGGGAACGGCCTGAAGAAATGTCCGGACCGTACCCGCATGCTCGATGACGTTGCGGTCTCCATACACGTCGAGTTCCGGCTCTCGGGGATCAATCAGTACACGCCGGTTTTCAAGAGGCTGAACGTGATAATTCTCCATGATCGCCGCCTCGACCACGGCGCCTTTTTCCCGCAGATGCCGAGGCATGGTATCCTTGTCGTGCATTCCGATACTCCGGGTGAACCCCTCCCGGGTATAGTGGGCATGTACCTCGATCGAGGCATCCGGACGTATGTCAAGCAGGTAATTCCAGAGGGCCTCGGTTTCCCTTGCGGCGCCCTTGCCTTCAACGAGGTTGTTGATCCCGAATTTGGGCACCTCCCCGACCGCGTTGGTCACGCTGTGGCCCACGTAGACGCCATCCGGATTCAGCATCGGCATAAGGCAGAACTGCACTTGATCCAGAAGCCGCTGCGCTCGCGCCGTGGGGATGGTCAACCAGTGGGCGACGTGCATGATACCCCAGGAAACAGGCTCGCAGGACTGCATGGTTGCGTCCACCAGGAGTTTCAGTTCGCGCGGCGGCGACTCCAGGACCGGTAGGGGCCGCCCCTGCGCGGACGTCCCGATCTCCCGGAAGGTCCAGATGTCTGAACGCTCCGCCAGCCGCCGCGCCTTCTCGAGCACCGTATCAGGCGTTTCATAGGGCGCTGAGGCCACGCGAACGGCTTCGCCCGGAACAATGTCCACGTGCGCGTCCATATACTCATGCTCGTGATAGTCCTCGTCTTCCGGCGGCAGCCAGGCCCAGCCCGTATCCTGCCGCCACACCCACCACGGCGGATACAAATAATTGGAACCCTTTCGGCTGAGCAGAAACCGGAGTTTTACCCGCCTCGCGGCATCGCCCGAATTGCTCACGCGCACATGGGCCATGTATTCTTTCGGTACACCGGCCCCGTCGAACAACTCATCCAGCAGGTCCTGAAACCACTGTGGAATCTCCTCCGGCTGATAGCCGATTTCATAGCGGCCGCCGTTGGTGATACGCATCTCGCCCGCGCTGCTGCACGGAAACTCGTCGTCGATCTCAATTCCGGCATCGTCATCCACGAGTCTCATCGATCACTCCTCCTCCCGGTGTCCCGCGTTGACACCCAGCCCCCGGCGATAGGCTTCCAGCGTCATCAGGTCATCCGGCAGCACGTTGCCCAGATTCACGTCCGGACCGTATCGGTCTACAAGGGTCCGCCGCATCCGGTGAACGTCGTGCGGATGCACCCCCGGGATCCATGGTCCCGGCAATTCGAACATGACGTTCTCCAGACCGGCCGCCTCCACGGCCTGCTCGACCTGCCGCGCCTTGTCCGGATCCTCGTCAACCAGTTCGGCCGCTTCCAGAAGTACGATCCGGGACCCCGCTTCCAGGCATGCCATCACATCGTCCGCCATTGGGATTCCCGCATCCAACCCTTCCTTCTGGCCCACTTCGCCCAGCACCGTCAGTCCATGCCGCGTGACCGCCTGCCGGATCATCTTCAACTTCCATTCGTGCGTCACCCCCGCCAGATTGTCCGACACTTCGACCCAACGATAGCCCGCTTCCGCCACGGCGGGAAAGTACAGGTCGGTCGCGCCCTGCACCTGCGCGTACTCCAGGTACTGCCCACCCGGAAACGGTTCGATGTCATGATCCAGGTAACGCCTGATTTTCGCTTTGAGCACATCGTCGGTCAGCAGCCTCGAAATGCCGACGGCCACCTTCGCGAAATCGAGAAAGGGGGCCGCGGTCTCAATCAGATCGGACTGCGCCCCGTACCCAAGACCCCAGTCCACGACCATCGTCAGCCCCAGATCCCGGGGCTTTCGCGACCGTTGGCGGCCGTCCAGTCCTCCAAAGACGTGAATATCGCTCAATATGCACACCCCCCTCGCCGTTAAACGGATTCGGCAGGCCGACAACACCGGTTCCGGTATTCCATAGCCGACGCGGGTATCCGGGGGAACCCGGTGCGCGGCCGGCGATCAGTTGCATTCCTTGCGATAGACCGTCTCCGCGCCGCAACGCCGCGTGAATACGGCTTTCGCACCACCGGTCAGGTTGCCGCAGCTGAAATCACCGTCCCGTGCGGCGTCGTAGTCAGAAACGGCGCCGGCATACACATCTTCCACGCCATTGTGGGCGATTCTGATTCCCGACGCTCGACCCCGTCCGTCGTCGACCCGTTCGACGGCCACGTCCGGTACGTCTTCCGTAAATGGATAGAGAACCGAAAAAAACCCGGCCCGCCCGCCTCCCGGCTCAATCCGGCCAGGCAGCCGGAAATACGGAATGTAGACCCAGCCCGGCCCCCCTTTTGGCGGGTATCCTCGGCCCTTCCATTCCTGTTTTCGGAACCCGCCGCAGAGGCCGCGGTGTACGGGCAGGGGCGTTGATCCGATATCCGCGGAACACCACAGCAGACCCTGGTTCCCGCAACCACACCGGAAACACACGCTGCCAGCCGGCTGAGACTCGACGTCGCCGTAGACGTGCAACAGCCAGTCCAGGTCGAATCCGTCGGCTTCGGCGTGAAGCTCGTCGTGGATGAGGAAATATCCGCGCCTGGGATGAACAATCGTACGGCGGTGCACGAGGCCCTCGTAGCCTTCGTCGTGATACGCACAGACCATATCGACGTCGTCATCGGTATGCCAGAATACCAGCCGACCGGTGCATTCGTTCTGGCTCGTGTTGTTCGCCAGCACGGTATTGTGCGATATCGTCTGTTTGTGCCAGGTGTACTGTTCCGGAAAAATGGAGTAATGCGGCGAATTCGACGCATCCGGAATCCAGTGGTGCCCGTTGGCGAACATGACGAAGCTCAGCTTGTCGGGGTGGCCGTGTCCGCCTCCGTGCGGGCCGAAATCAAAAATCAGATACGCGTCGTCTCTCGACCACCCGTCCCGCATCACCGCCAGTCCGGCGTCCGGCAACAGTACCGAGGTATAGGGAGGGTCCTCCTGCGGGACGGTCGCGAGCTCCTCGCCCTGCAGTGCGGGCGCGACCCCGGAATCCCCCGCCATCCGCAACAGATCACCTCGCCCGATCAGATAAAGCGGGACCCGGAGTTCCGGAAAGTCTGTCAGCAGATGGCCGTCGTTTCCGTTGGAGTCGTTGATGGATGGAACTTCCCCGAAGGGCGTCATGGTCTTGCACAGCGCCTCCAGCACATCCTCCAGGGATTTGCCGTTGTACGCCTTCGACCACACCGCATCTCCAATCAGATGTCTGCCCAGCGCGTACCTGCACATTCCCCTGATCATATAGACCGAGTGCGAAGGCGAACATTCCCACCAGTATCCGTCATCCAGGAAGGGCTCGAAACAGGACCCATACAGCTCATCCGCCAACTTCAACCAGCGGCCCACCTCCGGAAAACCCTCGAGATAGTATGCCAGAAAGACCATTTCCGCCAGCGAACACGACGCCCAGTTCTCCCGCGCCTCGAATCGGTCCCGCATGGCCAGGTACTGGAACTCACCGAGATCCAGCAGAAAGAACAGAAAACGCAGGCGGTCACAAGACTCAAGGTGTGGTGAATCGACGAGCAAGTCGTACGACTCCATCATCTCCCTGAGGTTGTATGCCGGATCCTGAAAGGTGACGGCTTTCCAGTCGATTCCGGTAAACCGGAACGACTGGTAACGGTCGTAATGGTCCAGATTTGACAGCAGTACATCCCGCGCCTTCAATGCATACCGACGATCGCCTGTAATTGAAAAAGCGGCCGCGCACCCCTGAAGCACCGTGCGTCTCGCGGAATCCATTTCGTTGACCGCCCGCCCGGTTGGTTGCCCGTTGTAAAGACGCTTCGGGATGGGCTCCCACGTGGGGACCTCGACATCCAGCAGTGAAGGGTCCGGCGTCCGGTGGCTGCGTTTCGACAGATCGTACGGCATGGCCGCCAGCCTCGGCGTTTCCCGATCGAGAAACGTCTGAATATATGCAGGAACCCGGTTCGCCGCGTACGCCTCCACTCCGTACAGGGCGACAACCCCGCGTGGATCCGCCTCTCTGCCGTGCAGGTCCTCCCTGACGGGACGCGTAATCCGGACGCGCAGCCCGTCTGTCCTCACATCGTCGAGCAGATGGAGCTTCACCCTTGGGCCCAGAATCACGTTGTCACGTATCGAATCCAGAACCTGCCACGAACGGGATCCGCGAATGGCGACATCGTAATCCGCGGGCATCGCCTTCCATCTCAGCACCACCATCCGGCAGACCACGGGGCCGTCAAACCGGACTTCGAACCCGCATTCTCCTGACATCGACGACCAGTTTACCGCGGTTTCGATGTCGCCGTCGCTGAGGCACGCGAGGTCGGGGGCGGCGGCTCCGATGATCTTCACCTGACCGGTGTGAACCAGGTTCTTGTTCCGCATTGGCCGGCATCCCCAGTCATTCGGGTACGTGTACGAGCCGCGATACACCAAAAACAGACCTCTGGAACGTGGATCCGGGGGTCTGTTTTATTGGCAACACAACACATCGGACGGTATGACTTCAAGATAAACCTGCGGTCAGGGCCAGACAAACACTTTTCCGGTCCCCCCGGCGAAACGAAATACCGGCCGTAGCCCGGATGGGCTCTTTCAACGGGCTGCTAGAATTCGATTCCTTCCCGCGCGGGAACCCCCCGGGCATAATAGTGCTTGACCTTGCGCATCTCCGTCGCCAGATCGACGCGTTCGACAAGCGCGTCCCACACCTTGTGACCTGTCAGCACCAGTTCGCACCGGCGGTCCCCGTCGTACAGATCCAGAAGACCCGTCACGTCCTCCCGCTCCAGCAGCCCGTAGGCGGTCGCAGCGAGAATCTCGTCCAGTATCAGCAGATCCTGAGTGCCTTCCCGAAGCAGCATCCGGGCGATTTCGAGTCCGCGCCGCGCTTCCTGAATGTCCTGCGGCTCCGCGCCGAATCGAAACGTCCCATCCGGCATCATGCGTTCACATCCGGTCGGATGCAACCTCACCCGGTCGAGTTGCCTCAGGATGTGGCGTTCGGAGTAGTGCTCCGTCTCTCCATCGTAACCCTTGTCGAACTGTACCAGGTCCACCTTCCTGCCGGCACCGACAGCACGGACGGCCAGCCCGATGCAACTGGTGGTTTTGCCCTTTCCGTAACCGTAATAGACATGGACCTGGTGAATCCGGTCTTCGGCCCGCGCCGGTGGAATGACGCGCGGCCGGACTGATGTTCGCTTACGCTTTGTCATCTGTATATCGCCTCGTGAGAAAACGTGAACTCGAACTCGATCTCTGTCCGTCGGGCGCCTATTTCTGGCGGATTCGAATATTATCAATTATCTTATAGGTATGGAAACGCTCGCAAATCCGGCCGTCGTGTCATCCTCGATGTCCGCGGCCACGTCGCTTGATGACGCGTTCGCCTATTGCGAAGCCCTAACCCGCAGGCACTACGAAAACTTCCCCGTGGGTTCCCGTCTGATTCCCGCCAGTATACGGCCCCACGTGTACAGCATCTATGCCTTCGCGCGTACTGCCGACGACCTGGCCGATGAACCCGGCCTGGCTCCGACCGAACGCACGCGGAGGCTGGATGAATGGGATGCGAAAATCGCCTCCTGCACGGTTGCGCCTGAAGGCCCCATACTGACCGCTCTCGCCGAGACGATCCGATCACAGCAACTTCCCCGCCGACACCTGCACGATCTACTCCACGCATTCAAAATGGACGTGGTCACGCACCGGCATGGGACATTCAACCACCTGCTGTCCTACTGCCGGTACTCCGCAGCGCCGGTGGGACGCCTCATTCTGCACCTCTTTTCCTACACGGACGCGCGCCGTAGATATCTTGCCGATCTGATCTGTACGGCACTTCAACTGGCCAACTTCTGGCAGGACATTGCTATTGACTTCTCCAGGGGTCGCATCTACCTGCCTCGGGACGATATGGAACGTTTCTGCGTTACCGAAGACGACCTGGCGAAAGGCCGGCCCACCAACGGCTTCAGGGCATTGTTGGGTTGCCAGATCGAACGCACGAGGCTGCTTTTCCAGAAGGGTGCCGAACTGCCGGACCTGGTCTCCGGCCGACTCAAATACGAACTACGGCTTACCTGGCTGGGCGGGATGCGAATCCTCGACAAGATCCATACCAACGGATACGACGTCTTCAGTTGTCGCCCGAAGATTGAAAAACGGGATATTCCAGGCCTGTTCCTCAACGCCCTCTTCCGGCACCCGCGTGCCTGCAAGGAATCCCGTTTCCCAACCCTATGAACATCAAATCTTACACCGCGGCACTCGTGCGCAATGCGCGCAGCAACTTCTATTACGCATTCGTCTTTCTGCCCCGGCCAAAGCGAGAAGCGATTTTCGCCACGTACGCCTTCAGCCGCCACACCGACGACCTGGTCGACGACGCGTCATCGCGTGAAGCCGCCGTCCGGAACCTCGCGAAGTGGCGGGCCGAAACCCACGCGTGTTTCGACGGCAGGCCGCAACACCCGATTACCGCCAACCTGCACAAAGCCCTGAAGCGCTTCAGGATCCCGAAAGAACACTTTCTCAAGTTGATTGACGGCGTGGAGATGGACCTTGTCAAGAATCGCTATCAGACCTTCGGCGATCTATACGAATATTGTTACCGTGTCGCCTCCGTAGTCGGCCTGATATGCATCGAGATCTTCGGCTACACCAGGCGGGCATCCCGGGATTACGCCGTCAACCTTGGCATTGCATTGCAACTCACGAACATCCTCCGCGATATCAAGTCCGACGCAATGAGAGACCGCATCTACCTTCCACTGGAAGACTTGAGACGGTTCAATTACACTGAAAGAGACCTCTTCGACGGGATCACCACAACCCGTTTCAGGAACCTGATGCAATTCCAATGCGGACGGGCGTGGAGCTTCTACAAAAAAGCGGCGCAGTGCCTGCCAAGAGAGGATCGCCAGAGCCTCTTTCCGGCCGAAATCATGGGTTGCATCTACAGCCGTCTTCTCAGCCGTATCGAAGCCCTAAATTACAACGTGTACCAACATCCGATTCGCGTGAACAACCTGAAAAAACTGGGCATCGCGCTTGAACTCTGCCTTCGCAACCGGATTGGCATACGGGAGAAATCGCCGTGATTCGTATCGTTATTATCGGCGGCGGGTTTGCGGGTCTCGCCGCGGGAGTTCGCCTTGCGGAACGGGGAACCTGCGTCGTCAACCTGTTTGAGCGCAGGAAACACCTGGGTGGGCGAGCCTATTCATTTACCGATCGAGCAACAGGCGATACAGTAGACAACGGCCAGCACCTCTTCATGAAATGTTATCTCCAGACCAGGAAATTTCTGGAAACCATCGGTACAGGAGACCGCCTGCGGTTTCAGGAAGAGTTCCGGCTGGACTTCCTGCGCCCCGGGCTGGGCCATACCGCCCTCAAGTTTCCCCGATTGCTGCCGCCTCCCCTCAATCTGCTTGCCGGATTCATGCGTTACGGACCTGTCAGCCTGAGGGACGTCGTTCGGCTACGGCGGGTCAGGACGGCTCTGGCGACACCGTTGCAGTCCTGGGTAACGGTTAACGAATGGCTGGAGGAATGCAGGCAATCTCCAGCCATCCGGAAGGCGTTCTGGGACCCGCTCTGCATCTCCGCGCTGAACCAGCATCCCGATGCCGCCCCGGCCAGCCACCTGGCTTCCGTCCTGAAGCTTGCGTTTCTCGGCCGCTCCGATTCAACCCTGATGGGCTATCCCGGCGTCGGGCTCAGCGCGATGTACACCGACGCGGCAAGGCGCTTCATCCACAGGCACGGAGGTGCGTGCCACGTTGGCGAGGCGGCCACTGAACTGCGCGTTGCCGAAGACGGCCGGATACGGATCCGGCTGAAGTCGGGGCCGGCTGTGACGGCCGATGCCGCCATCTGCGCCATCACACCACCCGCGCTGTCTCGCCTGTTGCCGGAGGGGCTCGAAGATCTCAAGGTTCGTTTGAAGTCCTTCTATCCTTCCCCGATCCTTTCCGTTAACCTATGGTTCAGAGCGCCCGTACTCAACATGCCTTTCGCCGGCCTTCTCACGGGACGTATGGACTGGATATTCAACAAGCCGATGCTCTACAACGGTCGCGACAAAGCGTCGCCGGGGCACGTAACCCTCGTTGCCAGCGCCGCCGGAAGGCTGGTGGACCAGCCTGACGAACGACTCGTGGAGATTGCGCTGGGTGATCTGCATAAGTTCCTGCCCGAAACCAGCAACATACCTCTGGAGCACCATCTCGTTGTGCGGGAACGACATGCAACATTCGCGCTACCAAAGGGTCATTCTCCCCCACCGAATCGCACGGCAGCGCCCGGACTTTATGTTGCAGGAGACTGGACCGACACCGGCCTCCCCGCCACGGTAGAAAGTGCCGTGGAAAGCGGCTATCGGGCGGCGGCACATACTCTCGAATACCTCAACGCATAACCCGTCCGGGCGGTTCAGCCAACCCTGAAGTTCGCGACGCCCTGTTCAATATAGACCCGGGTCTCAATGTCCACGGCAGTAATTCCTTCGATGTAGGGATTGCCATTGACATCTACCGCGGCCAGCGGCAGTCCGTCGATCTGATAGAAATCCTCACCGTCGTGAGCCTGAGCGGTCAGTTCCGGATCCGCGCCGGTACGCGCACTGAATCGATCGTAGAAATCGTCTGGAGCCATTGCGTAGAGATTGGCGCCGGTGCCAACGTACTCGCCCGTATCCGGGTGACGGCTGAACCCGAGTCCCGTGAGGAAATCCGCGTGGGCTTTCAGGTTACCCATCACCACGACCGTATCCTCTTCCTCAAGAACGAAACTCTGGAACTTCCCGATCTCGCGCCTCTTCATCCGCCGGACACCTCCTTTCGTGCACGGTTAACCCTGATTCGCAAGTCTTCGGGTACGTTAGTTCGAATATGTGCTTGTAAATAAAGGCGATTAGACGGCGGATTACCAGGATACACCAAGTCACTGGACGTGAAAGAAAAAACGTCCCTCTATACGTCGATAGCGCCCCTTTTCGGAGGGTCTTATCGCGTCGCCGCGTTGCTGTTCTTTTGGCATTGAGGCAAACGACCCTCCAGCATGTAGGGGGTCATTGGCGCCAACCTGCAGCGACTCACCGTCGACGCGACTGTGAAATGCCGGCAGGGAGCGCACCCTGGCAAACGGTTCACCTGTCGTCGGCGCGGCCTGCCGCTGCCATCGTCTCGATGTATTTCAACCCGGTACCGGTATTGAACAACACGACCCGGTCCTCGGAAGAGATCCACCCGTCCTCGATGAGTTTCTTGAGACCGGCAAGCGTCGCCGCGCCTTCGGGCGCCGGAAAAATGCCAGTCGCGGAAGCCATCTCATCGACGCATGCCAACAGGGCCCCATCGGTGACAGCGACCGCCGTGCCGCGGCTTTCACGGATGGCATTTAGCATTAGAAAGTCACCTACGGCACCGGGCACCCGGAGGCCCGACGCAACGGTTTCCGCGCCTTCCCAGAAGCCGGCCGATTCCGCGCCCGTTTCAAATGCCCTGACGATAGGCGCACAGCCCGCTGCCTGTACGGCCACCATCCGGGGACGCGCGGAGCCGATCCATCCCATTGCTTCCATTTCGTCGAATGCCTTCCACATGCCAATCAGGCCCGTACCGCCTCCCGTGGGATACAGTACGACATCCGGCAACACCCAACCCAACTGCTCGGCGAGCTCGTATCCCATTGTCTTCTTCCCCTCTACCCGGTACGGCTCCTTGAGCGTTGAAACGTCGAACCAGCCCTCTGCGGCCTTTCGATCGGCCACCAGCCTCCCGCAATCCGTAATCAGACCGTCCACAAGCGTCAGGTGCGCACCCAGTTGCCGGCACTCCACCATGTTTGCCTCCGGGGCATCCGCCGGCATGAATATATGTGCAGTCAGCCCCGCCCGCGCCGCGTAAGCCGCCGTTGCCCCGCCCGCATTCCCCGCCGACGGGATGGCCACGGCAACCGCCCCCAGCTCCACCGCCCTGGATACTGCCGCCGACAATCCGCGCGCCTTGAAAGATCCTGTGGGATTGACCCCCTCGTCCTTTACGTAGAGGATGGGCACGCCTAACCGCCTCCCCAGCGCATCGACCCGCAGAAGAGGCGTGAATCCCTCACCCAGGCTCACCCGGTACGCCGCCCGTTCGACGGGCAGGACTTCCTCGTATCGCCACATCGTCGCCTCCCGTCCCGGCAAATCTGCTCTGTCGACGGATCGCGACGCACTTTCCAGATCGTACCTGGCGAAGAGCGGCGCCTCGCAGCAGGCACTCAGATTCCAGAGCCTCTGTTTATCGTGACTTCGGTCACAGCGGGTACATATCAGGTCAACCAGATATCCCATCCATCCTCCTGCGAGGGGGCACCCGGGCATTCGTAGGCCGATACGACGCGTCGAAACGGACATATCATACACACCAGCCTGCACGAAGTCAAGCACCGGCGCGTGTTCTGGCCAGCGGAGCACTGACCATGCATTACGCCGGAACGTCGCCCTCATCCACCGAGAAGTCCATAGTCCCTGATCTTTCTTCGGAGCGTCGGCCGCGACACGCCCAGGATCTCGCAAGCCATGCCCCGGTTCCAGCCCGTCGCATTCAGGACCTGCTCAATATGCCGGCGTTCCACATCAGAGAGGGTCAACGGTTCTTCGGAATCGGGCGATTCATCCGAGATCAGACCCTTCAGGTGATTACACTGGATCGTACGCCCCCGGCAATGGAGCGCCGCCCTCACCAGAACATTCTGCAATTCCCGGACGTTACCCGGCCACGGATGGACCATCAGCCTGTGCATGGCTTCCTGAGAGATGCCCCCCAGGCTCCGGCCGGTACGGTGCCGGACCTCGCTCAGAGTGCGCCGCGCAAGCAAGGGTATGTCCGCAAGGCGGTCGCGAAGTGGCGGCAGCAGGACGGTTACCTCGCTCAGCCGGTAATAGAGATCCGCCCTGAACGTCCCTTTCGCCACCAGACTCTCCAATTCGGCATTCGTGGCCGCGACCACCCGTACATCCGGTCGGATCGTTTCCTGGCCGCCCACACGACGGAATTCGACCTGGTCCAGCACACGCAGCAGCTTGGCCTGAAAACCAGGAAGCGCATCGCCGATCTCATCCAGGAAAAGCGTACCGTGGCTGGCCTGCTCAAAACATCCCGCGCGCCGCCCAGCCGCTCCCGTAAAGGCGCCCCGTTCGTGCCCGAACAATTCGCTTTCCGTGAGGGTCTCCATAACCGCCACACAGTTGAGGGCCACGAACGCCCCGGGTCTTCGCGACGCACGATGGATTTCCCTGGCCATCAACTCCTTTCCAGTGCCGCTTTCTCCACAAATCAGTACCGTTGCCGAAGTGCCGGCGACAGCTGCAATCGTCTTAAGCGCCTCGACCATCTTCTGGGAACGTCCTACAATCATCTCGCCGCCGACGTGCGGGACGTGTTCGAGCGGGCACGCTTCTACCGGGGTCTTTCGCTCCCTGCGCAAGCGATGCAACAATCCGTCCAGGGTGGGATCATCCACCGGTTTGGTCAGACAGTCGAAAGCACCACCCGAGATTGCCGAATAAACCTGATCGGGAGAGAATCCCTCACTCACCACGACCACCGGGGTGTGGCGGTGCGCCTCCTCGAGTACCGGAAAACCGCCCCCGTCCTGGGGTTCAGCCTCGGCGAAAACACATGCGGGGCGACCGCGCCTGTAGAGTCTCAATCCTTCACGGGCGGTTCCCGCACACGCGACACTCACCCCGCGCCGCGTCAATCGGTCCTTCATCTCCCTCCGGAATCGACTGTCGCCGTCCACCAGAAGCACGCGCTGCATAGACCATCCTCCGTTTCGTGACCCGTACACAACCGACGAACTCCTGGTGGCTATGCATGAGACGTACCGGAGCGACAATCCTGTGAAAGGAAATACTGCAAATCCCGAGTTTACAGGGACAAGCGTGCCTGAATCTCTGGCTGGAGGAGCCGCCGTTCGCGGATGGATGTCGTGTAAATCATGGCAGACGACGTTTCGATCGTCACGTACCGTGCGTCAGATCGCGCGAAGAAGATCCTTGAAGTGCCTTCAACGGTTGGCATGTTGCAAACGGCTTTTGCCGCGTTCGTCACAGTGTACGGATGTTTATGTTCACCCGGAGCAACTCGTCAGCCCATCGACACTTTTAGGTGACGTGCTCGTGGCAAGGATTGGGACCGACACGGTGTACACACAATCAGAGTTGAGCGGCGCATCGGCCGATTTCCGTATCCGTAACAGAAACCGGACATCCGATGCCCTGTTCCATCGGCATCGCCAAAAGAAAAACAGCAGAGCGCCGGACGAAACGGCACTCTGCTGCCTGCCAATTGCACGATCGGTCGGTTAGACTACGGTACGGCTACAACCACCTTCTCCGACGGATCGCTGAGTGCCGAACCGTCAAGAGACAAGACGTAATAGATATAGGTGTTGCCCGATACGACGTCCGTATCGATGTACCTCGTGCTCGACAACCTGAATGCCACGGTTTCAAACCGGTTGCTAGAAGAAGCGCCCGCCGTTTGCCGATAAACCCCAAAACTGGAAATGCCCGACGGCGCCCGCCAGGTGACGACGACGGCAAGGCTCTCATCCTCCAGCTCCCGTACAACCGCTGCGACGTTTGTGGGCCTCGGCAACAGTCTTCTGGCGCCGGTCGTCAGCGACACCGCATTCGAAGGCTCACTCTCGTTTTCGCGGGCATCGACGGCGCGAACCTGGTAGACGTAAGTCGTGGAAGTTTCCAGACCCGAATCGCGGTATTTCAGGTTTGTGGAGTCTACCGTAGCAATCAATGAGAACCCGGCCGATCCCGTGCCCCCCGACCGGTAGATCCTGAAATGGGAAAGGCCCGTCTGTTGCGTACCGTCCTCGTCGGTTGTGGAAGCGCGCCAGGACAGCTGGATCGCCGTACTACCCGATAGTTCCGCATACAGGAACTCCGGCGGACCGGGCGCCTGCTCATCTTCTACCTCTGGGCCCGTCTCCAGCGATACCGGCCTGGAAGCCTCGCTTTCGTTGCCGGCGCCGTCTATAGCGCGCACCTGGTAACTGTACATCGTGGATGCCTCCAGACCTTCGTCCAGATAACTCAGCCTGGTCGAGTCGACTGTCGCAATCCACTCATACCCGGCCGAGCCGGAACCTTCCGACCTGTAAATCCTATACTGATGGAGGCCCGTCTGTTCCGAACCGTCCTCATCGGTTGTGGGCGCACGCCAGCTCAACTCGATATCCGTATTGCCCGACAATTTCACGTACAGGAATTCAGGGGCCGCCGGCGCCAGGTCGTCGTCCAGCGCGGTCGCCAACACGAAATCCGACAATCTGCTGTTAAGCCCGCCCGAGCCCAACGCACGAACACGATACGCATAGGTCTTGCCCCCGACGAGCGGCGAATCCACATAGGCCGGCCACGGGGTACTGAACGTGGAGAACACGTCTGGCTGCAGCGGGTCGCTGTAGCGCAACACTTCGTAGCCGCTCAGCTGCGCCTCTGAGTTTGGCGCCCAGGCCAGTGTGATTTTGGCCTCGCCGGCGATTGCCGCAACCCGGGTGGGGGTGGCAAGACCAGGCGTGCTGACGGACACGGGCGCCGACCGCGGTCCACCGTTTTCTTCGAAGTCGACTGCGTTTACGGTGTAATAATACAGAGTAAGCGGCTCCACAGACGTGTCGCGGTACGTGGTCTGCACGCCGGGAATCTGCGCCATCTCCACGAACGAGCTGGCGGTTTCTTTAGATCGGAAGACCCGGTAGTGGGAAAGTCCAGTCAGCTCGTCGCCGCCGGCATCTCTTGTGGGAGGCGCCCAACTGAGCAATACGACCCCCGCATTCTCATCATCGAGGCTGACGCTCAAGTCTGACGGCGCTGACGGCGGCGATTCATCCACTTCGGCCGTGCCATCGACAAAGGGTGACTCATCGCCCACGACAATGCCACGTTCGGGATCCTGTACGACGGTCTTAACCCGGTAAAAGTAAACCTCATCTACCTGCACGTCGGTATCTATATACACGGTCTGGGCGGTGGTAAACGGAGCATCTGACGACACCGGCTCAAAGGGCGCCTGGGTGGACTTCGACCTTAAAACCAGGTAACCCAGGAGGTTATCTTCGTTCGACGGGTTCCAATGCAATTCGATCTTGCCAACTTTGCCCACGGTCCGCAAGCCGCCCGGCGGTGCTATCCCGGTCTCCGCCGCACTCACCGAAACGGAGCGGGAGCGCGCGCTTTCGTTGTCGAACCTGTCGACTGCGGAAACCTGGTATAAATACCTGACGTCCGTATCCACCTGCGTTGTATCCATATACGTCGTCTGGGAGGCGGGAACCGTGGCAATCAGGACATAGGCATCTTCGGAGTCTTTCGCCCTGAATACCCGGTAACCGTCCAGCCCGGTCAGGTCCTGGTTGTCTGCGTCCACCTTGGGCGCATCCCAGAAGAGCGCCACGCGACCGGTGTTTTCGTCTCTGACGGCGGAAAGATTCGCAGGAGGAGCCGGCGGCCTCTTGTCTTCGCGCACCTCGGCGCTGACGAAGGCGGACCTGTCGCTGGATTGTCCGTTGACATCCACGGTGGTAACTCTGTAAAAATAGACCCTGGAAGCAGAAACCTCCATCGTGGAATCGACAAAGACCGTGCGGCCGGTGGTTACATTCGCATCGTTCGACTCGCCGCGCAGCCGGGTGTAATCGCCTGTGGCCGATGCGGCGCGCCACACGCCGTATCCCGCGAGTTCATCGATATTCACCGCGTCCCATGTCAACAGAATTCGGCCGATGTCTCCTTGCGCGCGAATGTTTCCGGGGGGTTGCAGTGTTCCGCCGCCGGGAAAATTCGGATCGACCGGGTTCTCCCGTTCGCGACCGCAACGCCCCGCCCCAGCCAGTACAATGGCCATCATGCCCCACACTCCGAGTCGGATCGGGCTGAATTTCCAACGCGCCATAAACCTCTCCTTCATGCGCAAAAACTGCGGATCTGTGCAGCCGACTGGTAGACGACAACGGCCGTCACGACTAAAAATGCCTTTTGACGGCGACTTTGACCATTCGCTTGTTGACGTCGCTCGTCAGGTCCACATTGAGCTTCCTTTTCTGACGTATCTTTACGGGATCCTCGTCCACACCGCTTGAGAGAATCAGGCGCAACCCACTGGCCAGCAGAACGACAGATAGCCCGACGCTCATTTTGCTCTTGGTATCGTAATCGCCCGTACGGTCGAACAGACGCTCCGCCTCTTCTGAAGTGCGGGCGAGTTTGTAATCGTCGTAGGACCGGTTGGCGTCCCGGCGGAAGTCTACGGCTTTCTTGGCCATAAACGCGCTTCCGCCCAGAAACAGAACGCCGAATGTCCGACGGGACGTAAATACGGACTTCGCCTGAACCGGCTCGGCCGTCAGTCCGACCGCAACCGCAAGCAGACAGCAAAGGGCCTGCGGGACCCGCTTAAGCATAATCAGACTCCTGCAAATCGAAAACCGTCCTCCCGCCCGTGAGACCGTCAGTAGAGTTAGACAGCATGAATCGCGCAAAAGTTTCGCGGATTCTCCCCAGACACGAGTACCCGCACGGAGATGGCGCGGGGCCCGGAGCGTTCGACAAATGCCTGAGGTTTGATAGGTCCTGGAAATGACGTCATTGCGGGAGGCAGGTGCGGCAGCAGGGCGGTGACCATGGAGGAAAAGACACCGTTCTGTCCCGGAATGAAGTCGCCAGAATTCGGCCGTCGAGTCGCCCGTCTCGCATCCTTCCACCGGCTTAGAAACCAGCGCCTCCGACCGGCGTATGGCCGGCGAGAGAAAGCACTTCGACAAGCTCAGTACAAGCAACGCCGGGAGACGGGATGAATCGGCGGGAGAATGGCGAGGTATTCTTGGGACAGGACACCAAGACAGTATAACAATATAGGCGACGAAAGGCAACCCGAAATCGTCAGGCCGTACTCGCCTAATCGTAGATCCGGTTTTCGTCGGTCTCTTCCCACGTGCGGCGCACCCGCACTACGCACGTTTCCGACAGCTTGTCGTGAAGCGACTGCCTTCGCGGGTCCCAGATCAACCATAAGGTGCTGACGCCCAGCGTCAGCCCGAATAGCAGGTACTGCCCCCAAAACCGTATCAGCGCCCGCGTTACCCCGACGGGTTCCCCAGTCGTCCGGACAAGCCGGATGCCGACCTCCCGCATTCCCGGCGTACGTCCGGCGCGCCCCCACGCCGGCACCGTCAGCATCGCCCTGAAAACCAGAAAACACAGTGTAACCAGGCCCACCTGCAACCACCTCTCTCCGTTCTTCCACGCCGACGAATCGCCGGCAAGCAGTCCGGCGCCGAACTGCCGCAGCGGCGACGGACCCCGGCGTGCTGAGTCAGTAGCGGCCGCCCACCCGTCGCTCCCGAGGCTCGATACAAGCTGAAGCACCGACCAACCTGCGAGAAATAACGCACCCAGAATCAGGAGGTGAATGAAGAGATCGATCAAGCTTGCCCAGAGACGCCGGGGCATGCCGGCCGGCGCCGTCTTCGACAGCGCCTGCCGGCCGGGCCGACGCTCCAGACCCGCCCGCCGCCGTTCGATCTCCTCAAGCAATTCACGCGCCCTCTGCGGGTATTCCCCGCTGTCCACATGCGCGAACATGTCCTCCAGTTCCGACAGCGAACTGGATCGAACGCGGTTCTCGTAGGCGACGTCCTCAGGACCCTTTTCCGCACCCGACTCCATATCCTCACCTGCCAGGGCACCTATTTCTTGCGGTCAACAAGCGAATAGAGCGTGGGTATCAGTACCAGCGTGACCAGCGTCGAGATTACGAGGCCGCCAATTACGGTAATCGCCATCGGCGCGCGGATTTCCGCGCCCTGACCCACCGGGAAGACGATGTTCAGGGCACCCATAATGTAATTCAAGGCCCCGCCGGACAATACGTTGTCCAGACCAGATTCCACGTTTGCCACGAACGGCCTGAAATCGAAGATGCCAAGGGCCATGGGCAACAATCCAAGCACAGTCGTGGACGTGGTCATCAGAATGGGGCGCAGTCTTACCTGGCATGCGCGCTCAATGGCCTCGCGCTTCCCCATTCCACGATCCCGGCGAAGCGCATTGATATAGTCGATCAATACAATCGCGTTGTTCACGACGATTCCCGCCAGCATAATTAGCCCGATCAGAACCACCACGCTCACCGTCTGGCCCGTAGCCAGCAACATCCAGACCACACCGACGAGGCCGAAGGGAATCGAGAACATGATAACGAATGGATGGACCAGCGACTCGAACTGTGAAGCCATGACCAGGTATACCAGGAATACCGCCAGCAGAATGGCCAGCTGCATACTCTCGAACGACCGCTTTTGCTCTTCGTTCTGGCCGCCGATCTTGACATGGTAATCGGGAGGATAGACCATGTCACGAATCACGTTTTCAATGTCGGCCACCGCCTCGCTCAGGCTGCGTCCCTCGAGGTTCGCGGAGACGACCGCGACCCGCTCCTGATCCGCCCTCAGAATCTCGGCAGGCCCCATTTCGACAGACAGGTCGGCAACAACGGCGAGGGGGATTGGGGCCGACGCGCCCGCCGGGCTCACGATAAGACGTTTGAGGTCTTCCACCGTGGCCCGGTGTCGTTCATCCGCACGTACGCGAATGTCCACCTTCCTTTCGCCCTGGGCGAACTCCGTGGCCACCTCCCCCTGGATCTTGTTCCTTACGAGACTGCCGATCTCGTTGATGCTTGTCCCCATCTGCGCGACCCACTTTCGATTGAATCGGATCTGTACCTCAGGACTGCCGCCCTCCGCGCTGGTCTTGACGTCGACGAGACCGGGGACGTCCTCCAGCCTGCGTGCCAGTTCATCCGAAAGCGTCTGCAATGTACGGAGGTTGTATCCCGATATCTCGACCTCCACAGGCGTACGCGATGAAAAAAACGAAGGGCGGGCAAATTTGCACTCTGCCGCGGGTATCCCGTGGAACGTACGCCTCAGCCTATCCATTACGTCATCTTCCCGCGCCCGTATAATGCCCTCTTTCAACGCTACATGAATCTGTCCGACGTTCTCGCGCTCCTCTCCCGCGGAGCCATCGGATGACCCGCTCAGACCGACGGTACAGTAAACCAGTTCCACCTCCGGCTGAGCCTGAATGATCCGTTCCATGCCTCTAATCGTCCGTTCGGTGGCAACGATAGGGGTACCCACCGGCATGGCCACGGAGATACTGAACTCGCCCTGACTCATCTCCGGAATCAACTCGCTGCCAAGAAGACCGGCCAGCAATCCCGACACACCCGCAAGCGCCAGCGCGACAACGAGCACTACTGCGCGATGTCCGAGAGCCCAGCCGATCACTCTCGGGTAGATTCGATATATGCCACCCAATGCCCGTTCGAAGATCCAGAAAACCGGGCTCAGGAGGGTGACTACCCCTTTAACCAGCGTCCTACCCGCCCGAAGGATAATGCCCAACCCCGTTATCAGACCCGACGCGGAGTCGGGACGAGGGAGGCCGGTTGCCGTCCCCGGCGCCGCAACCTTCCGACCGAAGTCAAAGGACGCCAGCATGGGAATCAGGGTGAGCGCCACGAGCAGCGAGGCTACCAGGGAGAACGTGACGGTCAACGCCTGGTCTCTGAACAACTGACCGGCGATCCCTTCCACAAACACGATGGGCACGAAGACGCAGATCGTGGTCAGGGTGGAAGCCACCACGGCTTTCCCGACCTCACCGGCTCCCTTCACCGTCGCCTCCGGCGGCGACAGTCCCTCCTCGCGGTACCGCTGTACGCTTTCGAGTACAACAATGGAATTGTCCACCAGCATCCCGATGCCCAGCGCCAATCCGCCGAGAGACATAATATTCAGGCTGACATCCGAACTGAACATCAGCAGAAAGGTGCAAACGACGGAGATCGGAATTGAAAGGCTGATTATCGCGGTGCTTCCGGGATTGCCAAGGAACAGATAAAGCACCAGCACGGCCAGAACCCCGCCCATGATTGCCGTGTTGAGTACTTCCGCGACAGACGCCCTGATAAACGTCGCCTGACTGAAAACCACCTCGATACGGGTGCCGGCCGGCAAGGCGCCGGCCTCCTTCTCAATACGCTCCAGCGCCCCGTTTATCCGCGCAGCCACGGTCACGGTATTGGCGTCGCCCTCCTTGTATACGGCCAGTTCCACGCTCTCGCGCCCGTTCATTCGGTTGACGACCTTACGCTCCTTGTGTCCCCTGAAGACGCGGCCCACGTCGGCGAGGGTAATCGCGGCGTCCTGACGTTCTCCGACAACGATATCCCGAATCTCCTCCACCGAACGAAACTCATTGACAGTCCTCACGACGTACTCCGCCTCGCCGTCCTTCAGTTGACCGCCGGTCAGGTTCACGTTTTCCTGTGCAAGACGCGCGACGACCTGCGGAACCGGGATGCGCAGCGACGCGAGCCTGGGTTCATCCAGTTCAATCTGTATTTCCTCTTCAAGCCCTCCGTTTACGCGTGCCGCCGCGACGCCCTCCAGGCTTTCAAGGTCCAGTTTGATATGGTCCTCGGCCAACAAACGAAGGGCGACCAGACCTTCGGGACCATATAGCCCTATCCGCATGATCGGATCCAGCGATGGATCGAAACGCAGCAGGACCGGTTTTTCCGCCCCCTGCGGGAGTTGCAACCGGTCCAGTTTTTCCCTGATGTCCAGTGATGCGAAGTCCATGTCCGTTCCCCAGGAAAACTCCACGACCACCTCGGAAACTCCCGGTCGGGACGTGGAACTCACCCGGACGACATTCGTCACCACCCCTACGGCACCCTCCACCGGCTCCGTCACCAGACGTTCCATCTCCGACGGGGACGTACCCTCGTATTCGGTACGAACGGTCAGCGTGGGATACGTTATATCAGGCAGCAGATTGATCGAAAGCCGACGGAACGCAACCAGACCGAAAATCACGGCGGCGACGACAAACATCGTAACCGTCACCCGACGGCGCGTCGAGAATGCGATCAGCTTCATTGCGGTCTCCCGCCTCTGGACGGCAGGACGCCCTTCCGCCGCATTTCACCCATGAACGCACGCCATTTTTCGCCGCTTGTCGCGAGATCCGGGTCTCCCTTGACACGTGCGTCGTATGCCTTCTTCAGATCGGGAAACCGGGCGAACATCCGTTCCTTCATCGCTTTCATCTGATTATCATCGCCGTCAGGGCGGCCGCCTCCCTTCCGCGCCCCGGCCGCGGTCGTTGCCGGAACCCCTTCGCCGACCAGACGCACGGCCGTACCCGGACGAAGGCCTTCGTGACCGACGGTGATGACTTGCTCGCCCTCAGTAAGGCCATTCAGGATCTCCAAGTACTCGTTGTCGGAAAACCCCATTTCCACCTTCCTGCGGACCGCCGTTCCCCCACTCTTATCGCCGTCCCGTTCGTATACGAACACCTGATTTACTTCGCCCTCGTGAACGAGCGCTTTCTTGGGAATCACCAGTGTATTCCGATGCACCTCGGTGATGATATGTACAGATGCAAACATACCGGGCCGGAGGATGCCGTTTCCGCGGCCCGGAATCCGGATGGTGACCTTGATGGTTCCACTTTCCGGATCCACAACGGGACTGATCATTTTCACGACGCCGCGGAACAGCCGGCCCGGAGCGGATTCCACCGAGACCCTGGCGCCCTGACCGATCGCCACTTTGCCCATGTTCTTTTCCGGAATCCGGATGCGCGCCAGAAGTGGGTCGAAGTCGGCCACCGAGAATACCGCCTGATTCGCGGTAACCATGTTGCCAACCTCCACACTTCGAATGGTCACCGTGCCTGCCAGGGGCGAGACGATCGAAGTATAGCTCAGGTTCAAGCGCGCCTGTTCCAGCTCGGTTTGCGCCCGGTCCATCTGCCCTTTCGAACTCTCGTGCCTTTCCTTGCTCAGGAGTTCCCGTTTATACAGCTTTTCGTCTCGATCGAAGGCGCGGCGCGCCTCCTGGTAGGCAACCTCCATTCGTTTGACCTGAAGCGCCGGCTCCTCGGAATCCAGACGCGCCAGCAACGTGCCCACGTTTATCCGGTCACCCTCTTCTTTGAGGATCTCCACAACCTGGCCGGACGCCCTGGAACGCACCTCGACCCACTGAAACGCCTCCAGCGTTGTATTGGCCAGAATTGAACTCGAAATATCTCGACGATTCACGGGTTCGACCCTTACAGGCACCGCCGCGCCGCGGCGCTGCTCGCCGCGGCGTGCCGGACCTCTTTCACCCTCTCCGCACCCTGTTAAAGCCGCAATAACGCCAACGACGCACCATCGTTGAAATCGGAACATGCATCCCCCTGCGGAACCCAGTCCGCGCTAGTGTTCTGTCCCGGAAATAAGTTGCCTGAATCCAACAGTCGAGTCGCCTGGCTCGCGAGGCGCCACTGACCTGTGTAAGGTCGGCGAGCGAGGGGAACGTAGCGAGACAGGATGAATCGGCGGTCGAATGGTGAGGAATTTCCGGGACAGGACACCAGTAGTCGACTACATACAGCAGCACACAATTTGACGCACGAACGACGGCACACCGTCACGCAATCGGCACAGTTGTATTCGGTCACTCCAGCCGCTAGCCGATACATTGGATTATGACCGTGTTTCCGAACCCTCAAGACACACTTCAAGAGGAAATCAGGCAGGTTTGCGTTCTTTCTGACTGAACTGTCTTCAACCGGGACCGGTAGTGGCCGTCGCGATTACGAAACGCGTGATCCCCGCTCCCCGTATAATATCCAGAACGCCCATCACATCGCCGTGGGGGAGGTTACGGTCGGCGCGCAACACAAGGCCGCCGGAGGCGTTGATCTCGTCCGAAGCCGTCTGCAACCGGACGCCCAGCGCGGCGCGTTCGACCGGCTGGCCGTCGTATTGGATCCCGCCGTCCGGAGCCACATCCAGCACAAAGCGTTTCGGCTGTTGGACACGGTCCGCGTTTTCCATGGACGGTAGTTCCACCTTCAATGCGGATTGCTCGATGAAAGACGTCGTCACGAGAAAAAACGTAAGCAGCAGGAAAAGAACGTCGATCAGCGACGTGATATTGATGTACGGCCGACGTTTGGGTTTCTGATAAAACTGCATGCCGCCGTCCTTTATCCTTCCGGTCCCTTATCCTGGAAGCCCCGAAGCTTCTTCAGAAGCGCGTTGGAATACTTCTCGATCTCCAGGACCAGACTCTCCGCCTTGCTGCTGAAATAATTGAAGAAAACCAGGGACGGTATCGCGATAAACAGCCCGGCTCCGGTTGTCAGGATCGCCTCCGCGATACCTCCCGCGAGCAGGTTGCCCTGTCCGACGCCGACTTCCGAAATCTCCCGAAAGACCTTGATCATCCCCAGCACCGTACCCAGCAGCCCCAGAAGCGGAGAAACGCTGGCCACGGTCTCCAGAACAACGATTCCCTTCTGCAGCTTTCCCATTTCCTGTCGGCCCTGATCGACAATGCTCTCTCTTATTTCTTCAGGGGGCAGGTAGCGGCTCTCCAGACCTATGCGGACAACCTGGGCGAACGGTCCTTCGTACTGGTTGCAGACCGAGACCGCAAGCCCGATGTCCTCGGGACCCTTTATGTTCTCGATCACGCTGACGATCTCTCCTCGAATGATCCGATGGCGGCGCAGACTGAACGCCCGTTCCAGCGTGATGGCCAGGGTGAGGATCGAACACAGAGAAAGGGGATACATCATCAGACCCCCCTGCTCGAACAGCTCCCATCCCATACGGCAGCTCCGGTGTTAACCAGGATTCGTATGTCTTCGTGGACGTTAAATCGAATATATGTAAGTTGAAAAAGGCGATTAAACTGCTGATTACCAGGATACACCAGGTTGCTGGACGTCAACTGAAAAAATGTCCTTCATGACGACCAATTCGGCCCGTTTCGAAGGGTTTCGTCGCGGTGCCGCGTTGCGGCTTTTGCGGAAATGAGGTTAACGGGAATCGAGTATCAGATAGTGAAACAGGGCGGAAATTTCCAGATAGTCGTCCGGAAAATGCGCCGGCAGAGGTCGGAAATCGGCCGACAGCTCTACCGCGCGAGTGCTGGTATCCCGAAGGTACGGGCTGCCTTCGAAGCCGACAACTTCCAGTTTCACGAGGCTGCCGTCAGGCATAATCCTGAATCTCAGCCGCGTTTTGCCCTGGATCAGTCCCAACTGCGTAAATGCAGCCGGCGGATGAATATGGTCTCCGATGTGGCGTTTGAGATAGGCCAGATACGGCGCAAACTCCCAGTCATACGTACTGAGCTGCAGCCCCCCCTGCTCGAGGGCGTGACTCTGCAAATTTTTCATCGGTATGACGCCGGGCTCGTCCGGACGTCCGAACAATGCGCTCTTCGATGGTTCGGGTGACCACGCGTTCCTTTGCTTCAAGAGCGGCGCGGAATCCGTGGAGACCGCCTCGTCTTTGGCATCGGCGCGCAGACTCCGGTCGACTTCCATGTCGGCATCGGCCTCGCCCCGCTTACCCCTTTCGCCCTCCCGGCCGATCCCGGTTCGGGGCTGCGACGGGGACTGCACGAGACCGTCGATGTAGGGCAGGTGGGATTCCGGCAGTTCCGGTTCGTGCCGGTCCCTGGCCCGGGAGGAACGGTCGGACCGCAAGGTTGTCGCTTCCGGCGGCTGTTCGTCCGGCGCGGTGTGGGGCAAATCGACGAACTCGAAGAACATCGGACTCGACTCGTGGGCAGGCGGATCGATACGCGATTGAGGTACAAGGCTCAAGAGGGGCACGTAGAAGACAAAGAACAGCAGATGAACGGCCAGTGCCGCACCGTACGCGAGGGTATAGCGATTCGCGAAAAAACGTCCGATATGCGCCATAAATAGGAATCCCGCATGGTCAACGGACCGCCGGCTGTCAATAAATATAGTGTAACCCGATGGATAAACAAGAACAAAGCCCCATAAGAGAAGCGTGGCGGGTCGAAAGGGCAAGGCGGCTCGACCGAAGCCGGGGCGCTCGGCAGCCGTCCCGCTGCGTCGCCTCGCTATTCGATCCCGCGACGGCAAAGACAATGGCCCGGCGACAGCTACCTCGCCGGGCCCGGAATTCGTTGATGATCGGGAGGGCTCAATCCGCCGCGGGCGCTTCGGTTCTGGAGAGCGCCGCACGCAGCCGTTGAAAACGCCCCTGGAATATTGACATCCACCCCACGTAAAAGAAACCCAAGCCGAAAAGCGCGAGAAACGGGACCGGGAAATAGATCGAGTGGTTGATCGCAAAGCCGATCACCCACAGAAAATACAACCCAACGGCGAGTTCAAGGAGAGAAAGCACGTTCTTGTGTACCGCGTACCGCTTGCCACGCCAGGTATCCCCGCGGTCCACGACCTGGTATTTGGGCGTGCGCCGAAACTCCGTCTGGTGGCCTGCCAGCGCCTCGAGTACGGCCCGGGCGTTGTTGAACGAGATCCCCATACCCGCGGCGAGTACGCAGGGCATATATTTGATGCGGCGCCTCCAGTCAGGATAGAGTTCCTTCTGTGAATAGATATAGAACCGGGAGACCGCCCCTGTCGCGGAAACAAACAGCGGAATGTCGACGAACACCACCCGGAACCACCCCAGATCCAGGCGGGCGAGTACCGCGGGGAAGATCAGCGCCGCCAGCAATGCCATCAGCAAATAGGCGAAATTGCCGTTCAGATGGATCAGCGCTTCGAGCTTCACCCGCCACGGCAGGCTCGCACGCAGAACGCGTCCGACGAGTTTGCGCGCCGTCTGCGCAGAGCCCTTGGACCAGCGGAACTGCTGGGTTTTCCACGCGTTCATTTCCACCGGCAGTTCTGCCGGCGCAGCCAGGTCGTCCAGAAACAGAAAGCGCCAGCCCGCCAACTGAGCCCGATAGCTCAGATCCAGGTCTTCCGTCAGCGTATCGTTCTCCCATCCTCCCGCGTCGTCGATACACTGCCTTCTCCAGATGCCTGCGGTGCCGTTGAAATTGAAAAACAGGCCGGCTCTGCTGCGGGCGCCGTGTTCCATCATAAAATGCCCATCGAGGAATATCGCCTGCACCTGCGTGAGCAGTGAATAATCGCGGTTGAGGTGCTCCCACCTGGCCTGCACGAGTCCTACGCCCTCATCGGTGAAATAGTGAATCGTCTTCTTGAGGAACTCACCGGGGGGCAGAAAATCGGCGTCGAACAGCGCCACGTATTCGCCCCTGGCGACCCGCAGACCTTCGGCGAGAGCGCCTGCTTTATATCCCGTTCGTTCGGTGCGATGCAGGTAGACGATGTCGTGCCCCGCCTCCCGCAACTCCGCCACGCAACGCTTTGCCACTTCCGTCGTTTCGTCCGTCGAATCGTCCAGGACCTGGATTTCCAGACGATCTCGCGGGTAATTCATGTCCGCCACCGCCCGGATCAGCCGTTCAACCACGTACAGTTCGTTGTAGATGGGCAGCTGCACCGTCACCAGCGGCAATTCGTCGAATCGGCCAATCGGGACCGGACGCTTGCGCCGATTCTTGAAATACAGCCGCACCATCACGTGCCGGTGAAGACTGAAGATCAACAGCAGGCCGAGCGTCACACTGTATAGTATAAGCAAAGCTGTCTGGAACCATGTGAGCAGCAGATCGATATCCATTCACCCTCCAGCGCAAATGCGCCTCTGTACGTCCGTGGCGCCGGCCGCGCCTCCTTATTGACGGTTTGACAACCGCTCCGTCACGCCCCGCCCGCCGACGCCATCGCGGATCGGTAAATCCACTTCGCCCCGACGGGCGCAGGAGTCACGGCCGACCCGTGAGGAAGTCGACAGAAAAATAAGCAATTCCGGTCCCTGAAATCAAGCCCAATGCACTTTCGCAAACTCAGCGAATCCCGCGCAACGCACCGGTTTGACCGGTTGAACGCAACTCGCTGCGGACACATCCAATGCGCGGCGGCACCTGCGGCTCCCGGGCACGCCTCCCCCGTTTTCGTCTGTTTCTGTTGACAATCAGCGGTCCACCGGTATATATTTCCCCGCTGTCGTTCGCGCGCCGGAACCATCGTTGTTCAGGACGCCTTTTCGGGTTAAGGAAGACCCGCCGGCAACCAGGCAACCATCCTCAAGGAGTCCAGATCCAATGTCAGACAAGAATCAGTTCTATACCGACTACAAGCTTCCAGCCGATAACGAGTCGGAAGTCGGATCCAAATCGGGCAGTCTGCTCGACGGCGATTTCGAATTCCCGCTTGAAACTCACTGCTGCGTTACCGGAGAGGAAGTCAAGCACAGCTTCTGCCGGTATCCCGACCCGGAACTTGGCACCATGATGGTCATGGCTCACGAAACCATGCTCCGGTTTTCCCGCCCGGGAGAGAGCCTGTCGGAAAAATTCGAGCGCGTGCTCAGGCTTCGGCGCAAGCACGAAGCCAGCCGGCAGGATTAGTCCGGCCCCGCACAAAAACACCCGGAAACAGCTAACATGCCTGTCCTTCGTTCGGCCGATAGCCCGGGACCCGGATGATGCTCGACGCCGCCCCGGCCATTCTTCACCGGCGAGTCCGGATTCCAGGCGCGCTCCTGACGGACGCCGGATTCGAGGGTCGGAACCTGCGCTTCGGCGGGGATATCCGGCTGGGAGACCTGACGGGAGACGGCCGTCCCGATCTGCTGGTCTACCGCTGCGATGCGGCAAGTGAACTCAAGCCCTGCTTTCTTGGCGCCTTTACCCTCGACGGGGAGATTCTCTGGCGGCACGGCAGAGGTGGCGCCCAGCCCCTCCGGCCCGCTTCCGTGTCCATCCACGACGTGGACGCGGACGGCAATAGCGAGGTGATCTGCTTCTTCCATCGCCCGGACGGCGCCACGGCCAGAGAGTCCCTAGGGGATGTTACAATCCAGATACGCGAGGGCGCAACCGGTGCGCTGAAGCAGGAATCCCGGCCGGAGATTCTGAAGGCCTGCCGCGGCTGGGGCGCCAACTGGTTTCATCAGCGCCTGTTCATTGCCAACCTCAGAGGCACGGCCGTTCCCCAGGATATCGTGGTCAAGCTGGGCGAACGGGTCCTGGCGTTCGACCATCGCCTGAACCTGCTCTGGGAATACATCATCCCGTGGAACGAATACAGCCGCTGTTCCGCGTACATACCGGCCGTGGGCGACCTGAACGGCGACGGTCGGGACGAGATCCTGGGAGGCTATTTTATCCTGGACCCCGACGGCGCACCGCGCTGGGAGCGTCAGCTCGCGCCGAATATGGACTCCGTATGCATCCAGCCGTGGGACGACGGACGCGTGCGCGCCATCTGCTCCGGCGGCGGTCACGTTCTGGATGCGGACGGTGGTGTCGTTCTGGCGCTTGGGGAGGACAAGGTCCCGCACGGGCAGGAAGTCAGGGTGGCCACCTTCCTGCCGGACGAACCCGCGCCTCAAATGGCTATTCGCTATCTCGGACACCACCCCGACGTTCTGCTGGCGGATAACGGCGGCAGGATCGTCCGTAGATTCCGACTCAACCGTTCGCCGAACGAAACCGGTATGGAAACGGTCTTCTGGAACGGATTCGACGCGCCCGCAATGCTGTATAACGGCGGGATGCTCTTCCACGGCAACGGCGATCCCGCGGTGATTCTTCCGGATCTGCCGCCGCCGGCCGGTCCCGAGAAAATGGGCTGGTATCACGCCGTACCCGCCAACCTCTGCGGCGACGATCGCGAGGACCTGCTGGTGTACAACCCCTGGTCGGACTCAGTCTACATCTATACGCCCGCGCCGTTTGATCCGGGCGCCTACTCCGGTTATCGGCCCGGCCCCCGCCAGTACAATGCCCGCCTGATGGACTGAAACGGCCCGGAAGCTTTCCTCCCGGGCCGATCATATTCATCTTCGGCGTCCCTCTGACGCACCCATTCCAAGTTGACCTTCCCGGAACAGTCAGTCCAGAAATCCCTCGACCACCTGTTCGTCGGGATCGATCATCGGATGGTACTCGTCTTCGAGGGGCAACGGCACGAACTCGCCCGTCTGTGCCGACTGGTAGGCCGCCGTCGTCATCTCCGCAACCGCCAGACCGTCTGCCACGCCCATGACCGGGTCCCGGCCCTCTTCGATACAGTCGATCAGCTCCTGCACGCACGCATCCGAATACTCCACCGGCGCCGGCGTCAATTCCATGGACACGCCATTCACCAGCAATGTATCGGGCTCCGCGTGTATCCAGTGGCCCTGTGCGGTCACATCCACCGCGTTTGCCGGCGGCCCCTCCTCGTCGAGCTTGTTCCGGCCGGTCACCAGCGTCGCCACGAATTCGCCGTACTCGCACACGACCGTCGCCATATCCTCCGTCCCGAATGCCTGGTATTCGTCCCAATAGGCATTCCGCATGCTGCTGAAGATGCGCCGGGGCATACCAAACAGGTGCTGCAAGTAGTCCACCGCGTGACTGCCCAGATTCATCAGTTCGCCGCCGCCGTTCACGTTCACAGGCGTGGGGTAGCTCACGCACTGCATCAGGTCGCTGTCCTCGAACTGCCGAACGAATAGATGCGTGTAGGACGTTATATTCGCATAGGCCCCGGAACGGATTCCCCGGGCGAGGGCCGCAAGCCCGGGCTGGCAACGGATGGGGTAGGCCAACACGACCCTGGTCCCCGTGCCCTCGACCGAGTGTGCAATCTCCCTGGCTTCCCGAACGGTGCGTGAGATCGGTTTGTCCACCAGAACGTGCTTTCCGCACGCAACCGCCCTGGCAATCAGGGGTCGTTTTAAATAAAAGTCGGTAGCAATGGAAACGATGTGCACGGCAGGATCTTCCAGCACCGCGTCGTAGTCCGCGCTGCAAGCGACGCCGAAACGCTCCTCGAGAGGCCCGGCCTTGTCAGCCCTGTGTTCCGCAGCCGCTACAATCCGACAATCCTGCCGCGCTTCCAGGATCGGGCCATAGCTCATCTGATGGGCCCGGTTTCCCAACAATCCGACACCGTAGCTCATTCCTTTACCTCATTTCTAAAAAAAGACAACAGTCAAATTGGCCACAAAGAGCCTGAATGCGGGGAGACGGTAGAGGTAAGACGGGAGAAGAAATCCGTGCCCGGATTGTTCTCCCTCCTTGCCTTCGGCACAAAAAGAATCCTCACAAGGCGGGCAATCTCTCCCCTCTACCGTCTTCCGTCTACCCGCTTCTGAGGGGCCGGGGGAGATGTCCCGTTAACGTCCACGAAATCTCACGAATCAAGGCTCACTCTCCGGCAGGCGTCTATCGCCAGTTCAATTCCTGCACCTCACCCGTACGAATTGCTTCGACGGCCTGCAGCGCGAGCGTTGTCGCCCTGACGCCGTCGTCCAATTTCGCCGCACTCGAGGGGTCGACGTCCCTCAGCGACCAGTCCACGACCGCGCGCATCTGCTGGGTATACCCATGTGCGAAGTCCGTATCGTCGCATCCCGGAATATCGTCGACGGTCAGCCGGTCGGGTTGGGCACCCCACAATCGAATCTCGGGGTTCCAGTGATAGTTGAAAAGGCTGGCCGTCGTTTCGCCGGCGAAGACCTGATAGGCCGCTTTTCCCATCAACGCCGGTTTGCCCACGTCCCCGATCGCGACATTGGCAACCGCACCGTCTTCAAACCGCAATGTACACGCAACCGCATCGGTGATGGGCAGCGCGGGATGGTGATAGTTTCCGCCCGCCGCGTAGATGGATACGACTTCGGACGGATTCAGGAACCGGACCGCGTCGAAGCAGTGACACCCCTGGCTGAGTACGTTGCCGCCGCCGGCAACCGGATCATTGGCCCAGCTCTGCTCTCCCCATCTGGGGTCGATATACTGTCCGATCGTCAACCACGGACGGGGCGCGACCTCCTTCAACTTCAGGAAGAACGGAGAGAACCGCGCCTGAAAGCCTGTCAGAAATTTGACGCCGGCCGCACGCACGGCATTCGCGATCGACGTGCAGTCCTCAGCGCGAATCGCCAGCGGCTTCTCACAGAAGATATCCTTGCCGGCTTCCGCCGCCGCCACACACATGGGCGCGTGGAGATGGTGGTGCGTGCAGATGAATACGATGTCGACGGCCGGATCGTCCAGCGCCCGCCGGAACTCCGTGCTTACTCCCGCGGCACGGACCTCGGCGCCCAGCGACCTGGCCGCGTCCTCGTCGGTATCCACCAGCACGCGCAGTGACACGTCGTCAAAGCCGGAAAGCAACCGCGCGTGGGTGCTCCCCATATTCCCGCAGCCGATGATCGCGACGCCCAACCTGCCCTCAGTCATGTCGTTCCCTCCATACGCCTTCGGCTGTGGACGGCTCAAACGGCGCCTGGCGGGATGGATGGGTCGCGTCCGACAGAACACCGTACAGCTCCGGCCTCCGGTCTTTCAGATGGTTCCCGCCGGTCGCCGCCGAAAGGTCGATCTCGTGGACCAGTACATCTGGCACGCTCGACTGGAGTTTCGCATCTAGCTGACCCGTCGGCCCGGCGATGAACGCCACGGCGGGATGCGCGAAGCAGACGAACATCTGGTTCTCGTAGGACCGAGTGCGCATCCACCATTCATTATCCAGGTGCGACATCCCGTACGTTGGCATAAGACAGACCTCTGCGCCCTTCAAACGGAGTACGCGTACGGCCTCCGGCCACCGCCGGTCGGCACAGATGGCCAGGCCCACAGTCCCGAAGTCCAGCTCGAAAACCGGAAGATCCTGTCCCGCTGCGAAACGCCTGTCCTGGTTCTGCAGATGCGTCTTGTAATAGGTGCCCAGAATCTCGCCGTTGCGGCCGGCCAGCAACGCCGCGTTGTAGAAGCGACCGTGCTTCGCTTCAGTAAATCCGAACGCGACATGCGTTTTTGAGCGCCTGGCCAGATCCAGTACCCTTCGGAGGTATTGACTCTCCCCCACGGTCTGAGCCACACTTCGAAACTTGGGGACGGTCCAATCCGCTTCTGTCACGGCGTACCCGTCGAGGAAACACTCGGGCGTGACGAAGACATCCAGTCCGAAATCGCGATGCCGTGCGAACTGCTGCTCGAACACGGCCCAGTTTGCCTCAACGTCCCATTTTGCGGGCATCGCCTTCAACATCCCAATGCGAACCACGCGATTCCCTGGCGGCACGTATGGTCCTCCCCATTCGGGCTTCCAGGCACGGGCGCGCCCGCGGTCCACGCATCCGACAGCCGCGGAAGCGGACGCCGGAACAACCCCCGGATGCGCGCTACCGCATCTGCCAGCGCATGCTCATCACCTCGCCCTGCCTGAACGTAAACCACTTCGTCCAGTCCGACTGCGATCCGCCCACGCTCACGGTGCAGTCCACGTGCAGCACGCCGCTGCCGTCTTCCACGCCGTTATTTCTAATGTCCATCCGCACCGTATCCTCGCCGTATTGTGTTTTCAGGTACCGGATCGCCTTTTCTTTCATTTCGGCTTCACTCAATGGTTCTGCCATGGTTCGCTCCCTGAATTTCGATGATCCATTTTGCCTTATAAAGGGTTGTTACGGATAGGTGCATTAATCGCCAATCAACTCCACTGCCGCACGATGGATTGTCTAGTGGTGAAAGCCCGCCTTTCGAAATTGCCTGTCGAAACGTGGTCATTGAGCTTGTCGAAATGCCCGTGTTACTCGGCCTGTCTGCGCTCGTTTACGCCCTGCGCCGACCCTTCGACAACCCTTCGACAGGCTCAGGACAGCGGCTCAGGGAGCGGCTCAGGTCGCAGCAGCCTCCCTGACGCCTTCCGATCTGACATTTTCTTCCAGATTCCGGAACCGATTCCCTTCCACCACGATATCCCTCGCCCGCCGGTCGATGCGTATACCGATTCTCTGTCTGCCCTCGCCCGTGTCTTCAATCCGGCAGTTGCGAATCTCGACCTGGTGCGTCTCTCCCAGAACGTCCACGCCTGTACCGTCGGCCGCAAATCCGTTGTCCCGAATCCGGCAGGAGACCAGGACGTTCCGGTGAGCGCCTCGGAACTCCGACTGGGGCTCGCGAAATAGCACGCCCACCTTGTGATTCCGCTCGATGATGCAGTCACGGATCCGGTTGTCGGTATCTCTGTGTCCGATGGAAATGCCGAAGTCGAGATTGTCCGAGCAGATGCAGCGCTCCGCGAGCCCGTCCGTCACCCCCCAGCAGAAGAAGATGCCCTGGCTGTTGCCGGTTGACCGGCAGTCCCGGAACACCGGCCGCTGCGAACCGCTTCCGGGGTGAAACCCCAGATTGGCGTTCTGCTGCGACACGCAATTCTCAAAGACGAAGTCATCGCAGACCTGAAAGCTGAATCCGTCTCCATTGTAGTTCCGCGCGGTTACATTGGAGAACCGGTACCGGTGGCAGCGCTGCACGAACACCGCGCCGGAATAGTTCCCGTTTATCTCCTCGTTTTCCTCGCGGTTTCCGTCGAGCACGATGTCCTCGACCCGGACGTCGTGCACGCCTTCCTCCGCGGTGAGGATCGGAAATACCGTGGCCAGGGTCGCGCGTTCTTCCAGCCACATGTTCTTGTAGATCCGCCTGCTCAGCGAAACCAGGTTGCCTTCCACCGCTGTTACGGTGTCTTTGACGACTTCCATCCGGCCGTCTCCGCCGCGAAACGCCCGGAGCATCACCCCACATCCGGCGCCGAATCCGTCCGCGTCCCGGACGGCGACGCGCGACTCGTACCAGTCCGAATCCCGAATCAGATCGGTCTTGAAACCCGGCGCCTTCTTCAGCACCGTCGCTTCGCCCTCGCCGCGGACCGTAAGTCTGGGATGCAGATAGAGCGCGTTGCGCATTGTGTACTCACCGGGGAGAATCTGCAGGATTCCGCCTCCCAGCCGGCGAAGATAGTCCGCGCCGGCCTGCAACACCCTGTCGTCGCTACCCCGCAGGTCGCCTTCGCTCTGGCCCACCCGCAAAACCATCTCCCTGCGCGCCGTTATCGGCCGGTTGGTTGAAAGATCGTCCATCGTTCTGTCTGTTCCTGGTGAATTGGACGCGGTCGGGCGGCTCGTAACTGACGTCGCACGATTGCGTTACAACCGGTTTACATGCGATTGCAAAATACGCCGGCCGCCGGATGGTGTCAAGCCCACGGACCGTCAACCGACGAGAGGCAGAACCACCCGGGAAGGATGAACCGGACCGTGGTATATTTCCTGTCGCGCCGTCACGAACGCGGCTTCCCCGTAATCGTCTCCTCCCGTGTTGTGATTCCGGTCGAAATTCGGAAAATCCGAACTCGTCACGTCCAGCCTGATCCGGTGGCCGGGACGGAACAGTACGGCCGTGGGGAGCATCGGGATCCGGTATCGAAAGATTTGCCCTGGCGTCAGCGGCTGCGGATTGTCAAACCCGTTCCGGAATCTCGCCCGCACGATTCCATAGCTGACCTGATGTACGTATCCGTCCGGATGGACGTCCATCAACTTGACGATAAAGTCCGTGTCCCTGGCGCTGGAGGCCGCATGCAGCACCACTTCCGGCCGGCCGACCAGGCGGACGCCGGACCGCAGGCGGCCTGTCGTGTACACAAGCACGTCCCGCCGGCCGTCCAGCCGGCGCTGATCGTACGGCGCATCCTGGCAACTCTCGTAGAACAACGACATCACCGGGTCGCGGGGGTCGTAATCGTACCGGTCGCTGCCCGGCTCTCGCGGACGTCTTCTCACAAGCCGCCCGTCTCCCGAGGCCGTGTTTGCGCCGCCGTCGGAGACCATGTGAAACGACGCGGGCTTCGCCCCGGGTACCGGCCACGCCGGCGCGGTGCGCCACCGGTTCTCTCCCATCACGAAATACCGGACGGGCGCCGTCCGCATCATTCCGTTGGACTTGCCCTTAAGCCAGTAATCGAACCAGCGGATTATCAATGCGTTGAAGTCGACGGCCGCCGACTTCCCGAAGTCCATTTCGCCGACCCGCCGGGGACACTGCGATCCGTGGGACCAGGGGCCTACAACCAGCCGCTGCGCCTTTCGGGCGGCCGGCGTGCGGCCGTTGGCCCGCATACCCGCGAAGTGATCGACCGTCAGGACCAGCCGGTCGTGCCAGCCCGTGATGTGCAGGACCGGCACGTCGACTTCCCCGTGCCGCTTCTGAAAATCGAAAATATCCTCGTGATGGTGGTCCAGCCAGTAATGCCAGATCTCCCGGCAGCCGCAGGCGTACTCGTCGGGCATGTCCTTCAGCGGCAAGAACCACAGGGGCTTCTCTCTATCCTTGCCGGCCGACTCCCCCGCCTCGGCCGGTGTGTGCGGCGGGGGCAGACCCTTGCGGCGTCGCAGGTCCGGGCCGAGCGTCCGGAAAAGCCACTGCTGCACGCGTCCGGTGCGCAGCACGCCGCCCAGCTCCCAGTCCGTCAGCCGCGTGGCGTACCCGCCGTTGAACATGGCAACCAGGTGCGGCGGCCTGGCTGACGCGAGCTCCCATGATGCCCAGGAAGGATAGGAGATCCCGTACACCCCGACTCTTCCGTTTGCGTACGGCAGGCAGGCCGCCCACTCGACGGTATCGAAGCCGTCCGCCGCGTCCCGGTACCCCGGCATGAACTTGGGTGTAAAAACGCCGTCCGAAGCGTAGCGACCGCGCATGTCCTGGGAAACGACGACGTACCCCGCCTCCGCCAGTTGCGTATTGGCGGCCTTACCGTACGGCGTACGCTGAACGAGCGCCGGGAACTTCCCCTCCGCGTCGGGCCGCGCCACGTCGGCGCGAAGAACCACGCCGTCCCGCATCTTCGCTTCCACGTTGCGTTCCACTCGAACCTTGAATTTCCCAGCCTGCGTCGCCACGGCCTTGCCTCCGGATTCCTCCGCTATTTCAACAGGACGGGGTCCGTTTCGCCCCAGGCGGTTATGGTTGCCACCACCCCGCCGTCGACCACGTCGCCATTGACCGATCCGTCCGGGCAGTCCCCCGACGCCATCAGCACGAGAAAGCGGGCCTGCCCGCCGGCGGCGACGTCCTGCACAAGCCTGGCATGGCAGACCGGCGCCCTCTGCGCCGACATGTCCGGCTGATAGCTCAGCGGGACCATGCTGGGGCCCCAGCCGACTTCCACGCTTCGGATCGATTCGGGCCACGCGGGCGCCAGCCTGATGCCGGGAGTACCCTTGCTGACGACCGCGCGATTGTCCGCCTCGCGCAGTTCATCGGGGCAGCGCAGCGTCCACCGCAGCGTTCGCGAGTCCTCGCTCTCCGCGGCATCCAGCAGGTCGTAAATCAGGAAATACCTTCCCTTTTTCAACAGTACCGTCCGTTCGTGCCGCACGCCCTTCGAGCGCAGGTATCCCTCGTGCGAGACGCGTATCAAGGTCTCTTCTTGCGTATCCCGCCACTCGAGCATCCTGCCCCAGATCCGCCGCTTTTCGCCAGGGCGCCAGAAATCCTGGTCGTCCCCGTCGATCCAGACCGTATTCTGCCCCCGCGTGCTGTGATACCAGGGCCGGTAGTCCGGATCGCTGTATGCGAACGGAGACCCGGGAGAGAGCGCCGCGGGGCGACCCTTTACCCAGGCCGAAAACGAAGCCTGCGCACCGTAGGCGTGCCCGCCTTCGGGATGTCCGAAGTCCAGCACCAGAACGTTCGCGTCCCCATCCCAGCCGTCGCGAAGCACCGCGACACCCGAATCGGGGAACTGGCGGGAATCCGGGGCGGGCGCCTGGACCGATACCCCCTCGGGTCTTGGCACGCACAGGTCGTTCAGTATCGTGTTGCCCCAACCCGGCCCGCCCTTCTGGACCGGCACGAGATCCGGATGGTACCCGCGGTCGATGTGCCACTGGAGGACCGGGTCCTTGAAGAAGGAGTTGCCTGCGGCCAGGAACGCCGGCCAGTCCTGCGCGTACACCGCTGAATTGATGGCCGGCGTGAACCCGTCCGGCGTGAGGATTTCGGCGAGGAAACGGTGCATCGCCAGAAAACGCGCCCGGAACGGTTCCGTATCGTAAAAGCTGGGCAGCCCCCGTCGGGCAAGGATCATCTGCAGCGTGGCGAACGAACGAATGACGGTTTTGTGGTACTGTGTGCATATTTCCTTCTGAAATCCGTCCGGATACACCTGGTTCAGAAGCAGCACTTCCTGGATCTGTCTGGCAGTTTCGAGCCATTCTTCCGCGGACTCCCACTCCGGCAGCAGCGCGCCCACGCCGCCCAGGCCGCCGCTGCCCGAGGAAATGAAGTTCAACTGCTGCTGCCATTCCACCGCAGACTGGGACGCCACCTGTCCGTACAGATGGCGTGCATGGCGCCAGATCATGACGGAAGCGGCCCGGCAGTCTTCCACCGTCCAGTCCGGATGGGCGCGCAACCCGTAAAGCGCTTCGCCCAGGGCTTTCAGCTTCAACCCCACGGCAAGCGTATTCCACACCGTGTAGAGCCCGCCCCCCTCTGCGCCTCGTCCGACCACCTCTGCATCGTCGCGGATATCGTCCATCTGATCGATATAGCTTCGAAGACAGTCGGAAACCACCCCGACGTATCTTCCGTCCCCGGTCAGCATCGCCGCACGGATGGGCCACCTAACGAAAAACAGGTAGTGCAACCCTACCCAGGATGTGGTCCTGTGCGGGTTCGCGTTCCAGTCCAGACCGACCCCCGGCACGTAGTCCACCGTATCTTCGCCATAAATCATCTTCCCTTCGATCAGCAGATCCGACTGTTCGACCCACACGCGAGCCAGCCCCGGCCAGTGGGTACGGATGGTATCGCCGAACCGCTTCGAGTCGAAGTGCCACGTGGGCTCTGCCCTGCCGGCCAGATAGCCGTGCCACGCCCGCCACGCGGCCGCTTCGTCCGCGGGGTCCGACACGTCCGCCGGCAGGCCCAGCCCCGATGCATCCCGCTTTACCTGTCCCCAGAATTCCTCGGCTACATAAACAGGGTATTCAGATTCACTCACCGTACCCTCCTTCAGGATGTTTATTCATTCAAGATTGAGGTCCGAACCCGTCGAATCCTGCGATTTCGCAACCCGTTCGGAGCATCCGTTACCGCCGGGATTCCTTGACACGGCCGTGGGTTTTGGTTAATTTAAGTGCCTGCAATTCCAGTAAAATGGCGTTTCGGACGATCGAAACGGTGCGGATGTAGCTCAACTGGATAGAGCACCTGGCTACGGACCAGGCGGTTCCGGGTTCGAATCCTGGCATCCGCACCATATAACAACGGGAAGTTGGGAGCATTTCTCAACTTCCCTGTTTTTGTGTCCACCAGGCCTAAAACATCGACGAACGGGCGCAATTGCCAACCACCGGAAACTGAGTGTCCCATTCACGCGGACGGCCTGCGACCAAGATAATACGGCAGGCGCATTCGGTCAAGATGCCGGTTCTTCGGTGCATCCCCGTAGGATTAAACACCCAGGCCCCGGGGATTTCGAGGGCCTGGGTGTATTGGGCGTGCGGAACTCGAGTGCGACTAAGCACAACTCATTACAGATTAGCGAAATCCGGGCATCTCCCACCTTACCGCTAATGATCCAGATGGGGCGGCGGCGGTGTTCCGAATGAACGCACCGCGGGTCGTTTTGACGCGCCTGTGCCCTTGAACCGCGACAGCCCGTCCATCGCGATCGTCGCCCTGCCCCCCGTCGCCTCATAGAAATTGTACCACTCGTCAATTTGGTCGTGTCCCGCGTGGCTGAACAGGGTCGCATCGCTGCTCAGCGCCTCCAGGCTTTTTCGGACTGCCGGATAGTCATCGCTCACCAGTAGAATGACCGCCGCGCGATATGCCTTCTGGGACTGCGTATGGTCGGGCACACGCGGCCCGTGCTCGGCGACGATATGCTCGATGGAATACGTTTTGACACGACTTGCCGTGAATTCGTCAGGGGCATCGCCACGCCCGTGATTCACAATTTCGCCGTCCTCGGCGACCCAGAGGTCGGGCACCTGTTCCGGCGGTATGAGTCCGGCCAGGTACAGCTCAATCGGGCTGTAGGGTTTGAGGTTCAGTGCCCATCCTCCTGTATAAGCGCCAAGGGCGCTGTAACGTCCGGCGCCACGATCGACGAGGTTGGCAATGTCAAATCCACCGAGGATGCCGTCGGCGCTCGTGAAATCCCAGTGAGGTACTGCGGGCTCTACGATGAAGTTCGCCCAGCGGTGCATCAACTCGTGCAGCATGGGGCCCCGTACCAGCCGGGAATGTTCCCAATCCGGGGCGGAAAGAAACGCGAAAAAAAGCCCGCCCTGCAGCTTCCGTGCCGAACCCCATGCAGCGTTGAAGAAAACCCCTTTTCCGATTCCCTCCACATTGTTCCCGACGCCGGCATAGAATGCGCCCTTGAACGCATCGGCATCGAGTTGTGGCCATGTCAGACTCGGAAAGAAAACCAGGAAATCGAATGCATCGCTGAAGTAGGTGTAGAAGCGCGTCGCGTATTCGTCCAACGGGAGATTGCCCGCGGCGAGGTTTTCCGTAACGGGCAGGACAAATACGTTGTCGTTGTATATTTGCGGCTCGGTGAAGACAATCGTCTCATCGAACGAAATGCTGACTCCCCGTGCCTCGAGCGCGGGGACGTGCACGTTGATGGAAGTAGCGCTCAATGGATTGCCTCTCACGTCGACTTCATCTCCCGAATCTAATCCCGCGTTCGTCACCAGCGACGCCAGGTCACGGATTCTGTTGTATTGAAGATCCAGTTTGGACAAACTGACAAGGCCTGCAAGAGAGGAGGCGTCTGTGATGCTATTCGATGAGAGATCCAGCCCCGTCAGGCTGATCAAGCCACTCAAGGTTGAAACGTCCCTGATGTTGTTGCGACCAAGAGAGAGATTCGTCAAGTTGATCAAGCCGCTTAAAGGTGATACGTCATTGATATTATTGCCATCAAGATACGCTAATTTCAGTTTGGTCATTCCGGTGAGTGCAGTAACATCCTCTAATCGATTGTTGCTGAATTCGAGCACCTCCAGGTTGGTTAGTCCTGATAACGCAGATACATCTGAAATCCGATTGAAAAATAGCGACAGCAGTCTGAGATCTTTCAAGGCAGCCAGTGGAGACACATCTACGATTCTGTTGGAACTAAGCCGCAGTTCGTTAAGATTGGTCAAGCTTGACAGTGGTGACAAGTCAACGAGGTAGTTGCCCCACAGACCCAAGTACCTCAGATTCGTCAATCCGGTTAACGCTCGGACATCCAGAGGTGTGTTTGGGCCAGCGGCATTGTAGCCAAGCTCAAGCCTCTTCAGGTCGATCAGTCCGGCCAGTCGCGACGTTTCCTTAAGTCTGTTGGCGTATAGATCCAACACTGTGAGCTTGGTCAACCCAGACAAGGTTGACGCGTCTGAAATGTCGTTGAATCTAAGGTTTAACTCTTGAAGGTTGGTTGCAAACTCAAGCCCGGTCAAATCGCTGATTTCCAAACTCTCCGCCACAAGCCTCGTAAACGTCGCCATCTCGGCACGTGTGATCTCGGCGCCCCTCGCCTTCCCAAGGCTGTTCTCAATAGCGCGACGCAGGTTCGCGTCCGGGATGGACACCGGAGGGGACACGTGGACGGGACATGTCGTGCCGAATACCCCCGCAAAGGCCAGGAAATCGGACAGATCGATCGCGCCGCTGCCGTCCATATCCAGGCCGGAATCGTAGTTGGCATCTCCTGACCTGGCGCCGAATCCGCCTGCAAAGGCCAGGAAATCTGCCAGGTTCACCATCCCGTCGCCGTTGAAATCGCCTGGACATGCTGGCGCCTGCCTAAAGGCCAGTACCGCCTGCGTCACGTCCAGATTCTGAACGCCTCCCGCGCCGGCAGTCGACGCCGACTGAACCGCAAAAACGTCCGACGAGGTGAGCGCCCTGCTCACCCTCAGGTTCACCTGACCCAGATACCCGCCGTCGGGGATACTCACGGCAGAAATGGACAGCATCGACAGCGTCGGATTGCCGGTTGCCGAAACCCGGGATAGAAGAGCATTACTGTTCCAATCGACGCCGGATACGTTGTCGATATAGCTGCCGAACGTCTTGCCGCGCAGCGCCAGTTCGACCGAGTATCCTTGGATCTGACGCCCCGCTGCTCCTGGCACGAATAGCTGAAACTGGATGGTCTCACCCGCCTGCATTTCCGGCAACTCCAGCGCGCTGTTATTCTGCGGCGGAGTTTCGATCTGCGTATCCAGGCGTAGCTGCTGGCCGAAGGAGAGCGACGACAGACCTGCGAGAACAAACGTCGTTAACGAGGCGATCAACAGCGATGTGCGTTTCGAAAACATGCAGCAATCTCCAATGGTGATGGATCTTGGACGATTTCGTTCATGGAACGTCGCCCGATCATTTCTACGTGGTTCGCCAGATGATTCGATCCAGCCATGCCGATCCGTACGCTCGCACATTTCCTGAATTTCGAAGACACCGTCGTGTCGCCAGCCCTGGAGACCGGTTCAGCGAGACTTCCCCAATCCGATGGCAGGATCGGACGTTCAGCAGGTTCGGTTGCCTCCTCTGGGATTGTTGTTCTTACTGATTGGCGTGTGAGCGAGCAACATAAACTCCATTTGTCAATGCCATACAAATCGTCGATAATGTAGGAACAGACCGGGCCTGGATAATACTGAGTGAACTGGAGGGATATTTGACCTGTGGCTCAAACGGTCTATATTGAAACATCGGTTTTCAGCTTCTATTTCGAGCGGCGTACCAGCCCCGCAGCAGTTGCTATGCATGATTGGACACGCCAGTGGTGGGACAGTCACCGGCACCGTTACCTGTTAGCAACCAGTACGGCTGTTCTGGCTGAATTGGACACCGGAAATCTGCCACATCGAAAACAAGCTCTCAACCTGGCGATGTCGCTGCCTGCAATCGCGCCTGACGATGAAACAGGCAGAATTGTAGAAGTGTATATTGAACGCAAAGTTATGCCTCGCAATCCGCTTGGAGATGCATTACATTTGGCCTCATTTCACAAATTTGATTTTCTCCTGACCTGGAACTGCGAACACCTTGCCAATGCCAACAAGATGGGGCACATTCGCAGGATCAACACTCTCTTAGGGCTCTATGTGCCATTGTTGATAACTCCTCTGGAACTCATGGGAGATGAATAGTCATGGATACATATCATGAACTGATCGAAAGCATCCGAGAAAGCCGGAAGGCCATGACTGAAGCATGTGGTCATAATTCGCGTAGATACATTGCCTATTTGGAGTCGTTCAATACGAAGTATTCGGAGCAAGTGAGATTGTCACGTGAATGGCAAGGCTCCAAGGTCGCGCAGCCGATCGTATCCCAGGAGTAATCCATTGAATTCGCCATATGACGCTACCTGATTGACCTGTGAACCTCTAACGCTTTGAATTAGCTTGTATTCGAGCTTTCGGTATCGGACCCATCAGGATATTGCAACGGGCCTCGCTCCCCGTAGCCTGAGGGCCTCCCGTTTGATGGCGAAACGCATAACTTCACCTCAACGATATCCGCAGCGATTGCGAATATCCGTCCAATCTATTTCAGCAACAACATTCGTCTGGCCGCAGTGAAACCGCCCGCCTGCAGACGATACAGATAGATGCCACTGGCTACCCGATGCCCCTGCGCGTCCGTCCCGTCCCACGTGACCGTGAACGAGCCGGCCTCTTTCCGTTCGTTCACCAGCACCTGCACCTCCTGCCCCAGCACGCTGTATATCGCCAGCCGCACATCCCCAGTCTCCGCAAGCTGATACCGGATCGCCGTGGCGGGGTTGAACGGGTTCGGCGCATTCTGTTCCAGACCGAACCGGTCCGGCAACGGCGTCAGATCGCCAATCTCCACGTGCGTCAGCATATCGACGGACCCGTCCACGCCGATCAGCACACTCTACGATACCTGAAAATCAGACGCCGCGGGCGTCTCGCTGGCCTGAAAGACGAGCTCAACGAGTTCCCCATCACCGCTGACGCCATCGCCGTCGACCTTCACCGCGCCGATATCCAACCTGCCCGACATCCGGTCCGACGCCAGAAACAGCGTCTCCTGGCCGCCGCCCGGTTTCAGCAGATTCCCGTCCAATTCCCTGGCTTCCACGAACGCGTATTTGCCAGGATCGTACGCCAGCGATAATCCGTATCCCTTCACGTCTCTCGTCTGCCCTACCGATACGCGCAACGTTAGAACACCGTCGTCAGAAGCGGCATCCTGCACCCGCTCGAGCTTGAGCCGTGCAAGTGCGTTCCCGCCGCCGGTGATGGTCAATCCACGAGTCAGGTCCCCGGCAATCGCCGGGACGGCTAACACAAATACCACACATACGAATGAAAACAGACGATGCCCCATAGCTGCCTCCTTGCTGACAAAACGAACCTCATAGACAGGTCCGATCCCCCCTGTGTGCCATTATTGGCGAGACTATTCCGTCGCGGCAAACGTGCGCGGATACTCTCCACCTCTACCTACCTGTTGGCATTCATCATGTAGATCTCATCGTTGCCGTCACGATAGGACATGAATGCGAGCACTGCGCCATCCGGTGACCAAGCAGGTCTGCAATTCCGATCATTCGTGGTCAGACGCGCTGGACAAAGCGACCCACGTACTGTCATTGGCACTGCTGGCGATATGCCTTTAAATATCAAGTGCGAGTCCGTGTGAATTACCCAATCCCGTGACGAGATCTTCAACGTTGGAACCGTCCAGGTTCGCGCGCCGGATCTTGCTACCGTTCGTCCAGTACATTTTGCCGTTACCCACATCCAGCGCAATGTCAAATGGATCACTCAATCCTGTGGTAACGAGGTCTTCAACATTCGAACCGTCTAGGTTGGAACGCTGAATCTTCAGCTTCTCGGCGCCAACACCATCGTCCCCCCAGTACAACTTGCCGCTACTCAGATCCAGCGCAATGCCCACTGGATCGCTCAATCCCGTTATAACGAGGTCTTCAACATTCGACCCATCCAGGTTGGCACGCTGAATCTTGTCAGCATTCCGGTCCGTCCAATACATTTTACCGTTATCCTCGTCCAGCGCGATGCCGAATGGACCTCGTAATCCCGTGACGAGGTCTTCAACATTCGAACCATCGAGGTTGGAACGCTGAATCTTGCCCGTCCCGAAGTCCGTCCAGTACATCTTGCGTCTACCCGTGTCCAGCGCGATATCTTGTGAATGACTCAATCCCGTGACGAGGTCTTCAACATTCGAACCATCGAGGTTGGAGCGCTGAATCTTGTCCGTCCCATAGTCCGCCCAATATATCTTGCCGCTATCCACGTCCAGCGCGATGCCCGTTGGACCACCACGCAATCTCTTTGTTAAGATGACAATATCCTCAACGTTGGAACCATCGAGGTTGGAGCGCTGGATCTTGTCCGTAGTATAGTCTGTCCAGTACATTTTGGACATAGCGCAGTTGACCACGCCGAGCTTGTCCTCGATGCCCTCTAGCCACGTCTGGAACGCGGCGTCCGTGGGCGCGCACAACCGTGTGTTATGCAGCCACAAAACTTCCAAGTTAGTGAGGTTGGTCATAGATGGCGGAAGCTCACTCGAAAACGCGTTATCAGAAAGATGCAGCCTGTATAGTTTGGTGAGGTTGCCCAACCACGACGGAAGCTCACCCGAAAACGCGTTATCCCTCAGGATTAACTCCCTCAGATTGGTGAGGCTGGCCAGCCATGAGGGAAGTGAACCCGATAACCCGAGACCATCGAGCCCCAGACCCGTCAACTTGGTGAGGTTGCCCAGAGAAGAGGGAATTGGACCCGATAAACCGTTGTTGCCAATATACAGCCCTGTTAGGTTGGTGAGGTTGCCCAACCACGACGGAATCGGTCCCGATAACCGGTTACCGAAAACTGACAGATAGCCTAAGTCCGTGAGGTTGCTAAGAGAAGACGGAATCGGTCCCGATAGATCGTTGCCGCTAAGCCTTAGCAATCGCAGGTTGGTAAGGTTGCCGACCCACGATGGAATCGGCCCCGATAGCTGGTTAAAGGAGAGCTCCAGAAAGCTCAAGTTGGTCAGGTTGTCCAATTCCACTGGAATCGCGCCGCTCAACTGATTCCTGAAGAAGGATAACTCTTGCAGTTTGGACAGGTTGCCCAAAGATGATGGAAGCACACCCGATAAACCGTTACGATTAAGCTCCAGCGCAGTTACTCGTCCGTTGGTGTCGGTTGTTACGCCGTGCCATTCGCTCAGCGGCCTGTCGCTAAGCCAGTTCGTCCTGTTCGTCCAGCCGGGACCGTTCGTGGCGTTGTACAGCGCCACCAAAACCGCCCGGTCCTCGGCGACGGGGTCCATGCAGTTCACTACGCCCTGTCTGTTCGCAATGCCTTGCATCCACGCCTGAAACGCTGCGTCCGTCGGCGCGCACAACCGCGTGCCGGACAGGCTCAGTTCACTCAGGTTGCGAAGACCGGTGAACGAAGCGTGCAGCGAGCCCGAAAGACCGGCGTTGTCACTCAAATACAGCCCTTCCAGGTTGGTGAGCCTACCCAACTCCGAAGGTATGCTGCCCGTTAATTGATTGCCGTTGAGACGCAGCTCTTGCAGGTTGCTCAGATTGCCCAGTGACGACGGAATCGCGCCGGTTAGCTGGTTGCCGTTTAGACGTAGCCATCGCAGATTTCGCAGATTGCCCAGCGACGACGGGATCACGCCCCTTAACCGATTACCCTGGAGTTCCAGGTATCGGAGGTCGCTGAGGTTGCCCAACTCCGAAGGGATACTGCCCGTCAACTGGTTGTCGTAGAGATAAAGGTATTGGAGACTGCTCAGATTGCCCAACGATGACGGGATCTCGTTCGTTAACTGCGAGCCGCGAAGATCCAGCCGTTTCAGGTTCGTGAGATTGCCCAACTCCGCAGGGATACGACCCGTTAACAGGGTGTGGGAAAGATCCAGCGACTCCAGGTTCGACAGGCTGCCCAGTTGCGCAGGTATGGAGCCCGTTAACTGGGTGTAGCCTAGTTGTAGCCGTTGCAGGCCAGGGATGCTGCCCAGAGTCGCGGGGATGCCGCCCGTCAATTGGTTACCGTGAAAATTCAATTCCCTCAGGTTCGTGAGATTGCCCAGTTCCGCAGGAATACGGCCCGTCAACTGGTTACGGAGGAGATCCAGTTCACCCAAGTTGGACAGGTTACCCAGTGCCGCAGGGATGAACCCGCTAAGTCTGTTCTCGGCGAGACGCAGCCCCGTCACACGTCCTTCGGCATCCGTGGTGACCCCGTGCCATTCGCCAAGCGGCCTGCTGCTGAGCCAATTTGCCCCGTTTGTCCAGCCAGAACCGTTGGTGGTTCTGTACAGCGCCTCCAGCGCCGCACGATCGCCCGCGACCGAACCACCGCTCCCACCCCCATTGGTGCAGTTCACAACGCCGATCTTACGTTCAAGCCCCGTCAGCCATGTCTGGAACGTCGCGTCCGTCGGCGCACACAAACCCGTTCCGTCAAGTTGCAGATGGCTCAGGCTGTCCAGACGTGCAAATGATCCGGGCAGAGGACCCGATAGATCAGCGTTGCCGGAAAGGGTCAGCGCTTCAAGGCTGGAAAGATTGCTCAGAGCTGCGGGGACTGACCCAGTCAAAGCGTTGTCGGCGAGGTTCAACGATTTCAAGTTGGACAGATCACCCAGTGCCGCCGGGATCTCGCCAATCAACTTATTGCTATGGAGGTAAAGTCGTTCCAGGTTGGATAGCATGCCTAATTCCGAAGGAATAGCCCCCCTCAATTGGTTTCCCGAGAGAAAAACAACCCGCAGCCTGGACAGGCTGCCCAGTTCGATGGGAATCGGCCCGACCAGTTGGTTGTTATGGAGTATTAGCCATTCCAGGTTGGACATGCGTGCCAGTTCCAATGGTATCGAACCGCTCAGCTGATTATCGGCAAGCACCAGTAATACCAATTTGGACAGGTGCCTCAGTGCTACCGGGATCGACCCACTCAGTTGGTTGCCGTTGAGGTACAGCCGTTCCAAGTTGGACAGATTACCCAGAGCTGCAGGGATCGACCCACTCAGTTGGTTGCCGTGGAGGTACAGCCGTTCCAAGTTGGATAGATTACCCAGTGCTACAGGGATCGACCCACTCAGTTGGTTGCCGTTAAGGTACAACCTTCTCAGGTTGATCGCATGCTCGAGCCCGGTCAGGTTGCGAACGCCCGAGTTCGGCGCGTCGAGCCGCGTCAACGTCGCCATTTCTTCACGCGTGATCGGTGCACCGCTTGCTTTCCCAAGGCTGTCCTCGATCACCGAGCGCAGGTTGGCATCAGGAATGGTCACCAATGTATTGCCCCCACTGCCGCAGTTCACGATGCCTCTTTTGTTCTCGATGCCATGCAGCCACGTCTGGAACGCCGCATCCGTTGGCGCGCACAGTCCCGTGCCGTCAAGATGCAGAAGGCTCAGGCTATCCAGGCGTGTAAATGTTCCGGGCAGAGCGCCCGAAAGACCGCCGTTGCCCGAGAGGGTCAGCGCTTCCAGAATGGAGAGATTGCCCAGTGCCGCAGGAACCCCCCCGGTCAGCTGGTTGTTGGAGAGGTACAGCCATTTCAGGTTGGACACATTGCCCAGCGCCGCAGGGATGCCCCCGCTCAAATCGTTCCCTTGCAGCCACAGCCGTTCCAGGTTGGTCAGGTTGCCCAATTCCACGGGGATAGCCCCGCTCAGCTGATTTTCTGAGAGGAACAGATGGCGTAGACTGGACAGGCGTCCAAGTTCCGCGGGGATCGGCCCGCTCAACTGGTTTTCGTTGAGCAACAGCCATTGCAGGTTGGACAAGCGACCCAGTTCCACGGGGATCGATCCGCTCAACTGGTTTTCGGAGAGATTCAGAAACCACAGGTTTGACAGGGAAAACAACGCAGAAACGTTCGAGATGCTGTTTTGGGCAAGATTCAACCTTGTCAGATTGGACAAGCCAGTTAGAGCAGACAGATCCGTCATGCTATTGGCGGAAAGATCCAACCTGCGCAGTCCGGTCAAGCCAGACAGGGGCGTGAAGTCGGATATTCTATTGGTATTGACCCAGCCCTCGCCGGATCGCCACACGGTGCCAAGATCCAGCCTTGTCAGGTTGGTCGCATGCTCGAGCCCGGTCAGGTCTCGAACGCCCGTGTTCGGCGCGTCGAGCCGCGTCAACGTCGCCATCTCTTCACGCGTGATGGGTGCACCGCTCGCTTTCCCGAGGCTGTCCTCGATCACCGCGCGCAGGTTGGCATCAGGAATGGTCACGGGAGGGGACACCTGTACGGCGCACGTCGTGCCGAATACGCCTGCAAAGGCCAGAAAATCCGATAGATCGACCGCGCCGCTACCGTCCATATCTAATTGCGCATCGTAATTGGCATCCCCGGAACGCGTGCCGAAGCCGCGTGCAAAAGCCAGAAAATCGACCAGGTTAACCATCCCGTTCCCGTCAAAATCCCCAGGACACGCCGGCGCCTGCCTAAAGGTCAGTACCGCTTGCGACACGTCCAGATTCTCCACATTCCCGTCTGCGCCTGCCATCTCAGCCGACCGCACCGTCAGCGCGTCCGACGACGTCAGTTCGCCCCGCGCTTCCAGGTCTATCTGCCCCAGATATCCGCTGGCTGCGACCGTCACCGCAGTCAGAGACGCTACGACAAGGTTCGAATCCTCCGCTTCTAGCTGTAGCGGAAAAGGACCGGTATAGGACAGGTCGTCGACATAGCTGCTAAACGTCTTGCCCCGCAACGCGAGTTCAACCCCCATACCCAACATCTGCTGGCCCGCCAGATCCGGCGCAAAGAGTTGAAGTTGCATCGTTTCCCCCACCTTCTTCTCAGGAAGGGTCAGTACGCTGTTGTTCCGCGCAGGAGTCTCGATCCTGGTGTCCAGCAATAAACGCGGGTGGCTGGAAAGGTCCTCAACGTATTCAGGAATGACCGCCAAATGAGACACACCCTGCGCAGAAACGGAATGCGGTCTTATAAAGCCGACGTCTCCAGTCCACGTCGAACCGACCAGCGCGAATGCCGTGGATACGGTTACAACCAAGCTCCGCAACATACCTGCCTCCTATGACTCGTTTACCTGCACGATGACACGAATGGGTGCGCTCCGAAATGCGACCGCCCGATTCCGATTGGGAAGCACGCGGAATCCACATCGGCATTTCCCGGTTGATTTTCTGTGTGATAGCGTTTCCCGGACAGCGTTGCCGCGGGCGGAGGTTGCCGATGGGAACTCACACCGGCGCCGCACACGGATTGATCCGATCACGTGCAGACGTGTGCGCCTACCGGCTCGCGTCACGGATGGATAGAATTCGTAGAGTAGGAGAAAAGCGAGGAAGACGGCTTCTCGACGGGAAGAACTATCGAGCATTGCCGGTGAGTCAGGTTTGCCTGACGGGGACGCCGGGCTGAAAACAGGCGTTGATGGTTGTATATTGAACCGCAGCGGTGGCTCTGTGCTTCCCAGCGCCGTGGTATCCCGGGACGACATTCAGCCTCAAATCTTCGGACGATAGCGCTCGAGGACGATTCAACGACGCTATGGTCAGCGAATGTGTTGCAAATTGCGTCAGCGCGGACGGTAAAGTAAAACATTTTTGTTGGATTATCACTGAAATGTTGGTCGATAATGATGATTTTTTGATGAATTCCTGTGTTTTCTTGCTCAATGAGGCACGGATTCGCAACTGAGATTCGAAACACACCGCGTTTTCCGGAGCAGCAATCAGGGATTCCTCGTAGAACCAGCGACTCAGAAAACGCGGTTGTGCTGCCTCTCGGGAATCGACACGTGAAAGGCGTGCGAGGATGCTCCCATGCGGCAGGAGATCCTTCGTCGGCCCATGGGGCACCCTTCGACAAGCTCAGGGCAAGTCCTCTGGATGGCAGTTGGAAATCCGATGCATATGAAACAGAGTATTGCCTACAAGACCCAAAGCTGGCTCGACAATCCAACCTGTAGGGGCAGGTTTGAAACCTGCCCCTACGCTGTCTTTCAGCATTTCGACAGAAGAACCTTGACGTGGGCAGACAGGAATGTCCGCCCCACCTTCACGTCACGACTCTCGCGAGGTCGATCAGGGAATCATTGGGGAACCGAACGGAAAAAGGGAGGGGGTGTGCTGGCTGGCGGGTGGGGCGAATGACAGACACTCAGATAGTATCTGAAGCTTCAGGAGCCGGACATGCTGCCTCTCGGGTGTCGCCACGGGCAAGGCGCGCGGGGATGCTCCGATGCTGCAGTAGATCCTTCGGCGGCCCGGGGGTCACCATTCGACATTTCGACAAGCTCAATGCAGGCAGGCTTGCTTCGACAAGCTCAGCACAAACAGGGCAAGTCCTCTGAGTTGGAAATCGAATGCATATGAGACAGAGTGTTGCCTACGAGACCCAAAGCTGGCTCGACAATCCAATTTGCAGGGGCAGGTTTGAAACCTGCCCCTACGATGTCTATCTGCATTATCACAGAAGAACCCTGACGTGGGCAGACAGGAATGTCTGCCCCACCCTTACGTACGTCACGTGGAGATGTCAGTCGTGAAATCGAATGCGATCAAGGAGGGGTGTGCTAGAAGGAGGGGTTGTGCTGCCTATTGGGTATCGACATGTGCAAGTCGCGCACTGATGAATCGATGCTGCAGTAGATCCCTCGTCGGCCCGGGGGGCCTCCTCTGGATGACAGTTATCGCCAACGCGTGCAGGGCTTTTATCGATCGAAGAAATACTGTTCGGTATGGGTGTAGCCCGGCGTGAGCAGCGGGTTGTCGCCCAGACCGGTTTCGGGAACGTTGCGGAAATCGTTTTTGACAACGAACACCTGGTCGAACCCGCCGCACACGCCGATTCGCCAGAGGTTTTCCGAGTGCATCCTCACGGCCTGCTTCACGAGCGCCACCTGCTCGTTTTCGTCCATCGTGGTCATCGCCTGCTCGTAGATCTCCACGATGCGGGCGATGTCCCCGGTGGGTTTTTCACCCGCCCTTCCCCCGCTGCTGTACCAGAGTCCGTGGAGCGGCGCCCAGTACGCCGTGGACGCCGACGGGAAGAACCACACGGGATCCATCAGCGGCCGAAACCCGCCCGACGCAGCGTAGACGGAGACGTGGTGTTCGCCGGCCGTGGCGCGCGTCACCCACAGCGCCACGTCTTCGGGTTTGACCGTGGACTGGATGCCCAGCACGGTCCACTGGGAGGCCAGCAGTTCGGCCACGTCCACGTAGGCGGTCCCCGGCGTGAATCCGGCGATGGTGAACTTCAGACGTTTACCGTCGGGACGCAATCGGTATCCCGCGCCGTCCCGCCTGTCCAGCCCGATACCATCGAGTAGACGATTCGCCCGGTCCGGATCATATACGGTGTACAGTGTATCGGTACTGGGCACACCGTGCAGTTCGTCCGTGTACGGGACGACCTGTCTCGGCTCGGTCACTCCCATATAGAACAGATCGATGATCTGTCGCCGGTCGATGCCGAGCGACAGCGCCCGTCTGAATCGGCGATTCCTGAGCAGGGCGCCCATCACCGGGTCCTGGTGGGTGTAGTTCTGATTCAGATACACGGTGCCCTGACCCGTGGTCGCCGGCTTCCAGCGCAGGACGCGGTATCCACCGCTCTCCCGGTGTTCCATCAGTAGCGGGTAGTTCATGAATTCGACCCGCCGGCTCTGCATGTCGATCTCGCCCGCGATGGCCTTGAGCGTCACCGTCTCCGCGCTCTGCACAAGCGTCATCTCCACCCTGTCGATGTACGGAAGCTGGTTGCCCGCCGGGTCCACCTTCCAGTAAAACGGGTTGCGCTCCGCGATGAAGATGGCCGCATCCGCTCCGGTCCTCGCCTGCCAGGCGCACAGCACGGGCCGTTCCGGATTCAGAAATGCGGTGCTCTTGGTATCGTACAGCGCCATCCAGGTGTCGTACCCTTCCTCGATCACGACGGCGTCCAGTTTCTCCTTCGAAACGTACCTGGGGTGGAACTGCTTGAGATAGTGCTTCGGCGGCGGACCGGCGACGATGTCCGTCCAGGAGGCCAACCACTGCAGGATCACGCCGTTGGGTTTCACGAAACGAAACCGGATGGTATGGTCGTCCACCCGCTCGACAACGCCCAGTTCGCCGGCGATTGTGAGCCAGCTCGGCTTGACGGGATTCAGATCGTCGTTCAGAATGACGTCTTCGTACCAGAACATGTAGTCGTTGGCCGTGAACGGCGCGCCGTCGGACCAGCGAATCCCCTTCCGCAGGTGGAACGTGAATTCCCGGCCGTCTTCCGAAACCTCCCAGGCGTGGGCGAGATTGGGCTCTACCCTGGCGTAATCCTTTGACCAGCGCAGGAGAGGATCGTAGGTCAGCCGCATCCATCCGGCCCGGTCCGGCATGCCCATGTGCACCCGCCTCCACGTCCCGCCGTACTTGCCGATCCGTTCCACCGGCCGCACCACCGCCGGCGCCTCCGGCAACCGCTCCCGCAACGCGGGAAGCTGGCCGTTCCGGACGCGCTCTCTGAGCATCGGCGCTTCGTTCAGCGTCCTAAGAGATGCCTGCACTTCAGCGTCGGCGGGCGAACACAACCAGGCGAGCAGAATGACCGGACTCGCGAGGATGCCCGCGGTGCGGCAGGCTGTTTTACGGAAGACTTTCATGCTTCGATGCCGACCAGGTTTAACGTATCGCTGAAATGGCAGCGGACGAAATGCGGGTCTGAATCCGCCGGCGCGACGTCGACGAGCTCGGGCGACTCCTCCCGGCACACGTCCTCCACGTACGGGCAGCGCGGATGGAAATAGCATCCCGACGGAGGATTGGCCGGATCGGCCACTTCGCCCTGCAGCAGAATCTTCCGCTTCTTGTACGCCGGATCGGGCTTCGGGACGGCCGAAAGCAGCGCTTCGGTGTAGGGATGTTTCGGCGTCGCAAACAACGTCTCCTCGTCCGCCAGTTCCACGATCTGTCCGACGTACATAATGGCGATCCGGTCGCTGATGTGCTCCACCACCGCCAGATCGTGCGAAATGAACAGATACGTGAGCCCCATCCGGTCCTGCAGTTCCTGAAGCAGATTCAACACCTGCGCCTGAACCGAGACGTCCAGCGCCGAAACGGGTTCATCGCCGATGATCAGCCTGGGGTTCAACGCCAGTGCCCTGGCGACGCCGATCCGCTGACGCTGGCCGCCGCTGAACGCGTGGGGATAGCGGCGCATGAACTGCGGATCCAGCCCGACGACCCTGAGCAGTTCCGCCACGCGGTCCTCCAGCTCGGCGCCGCGTGCGATCCGGTTCACCACCAGCGGCTCCGCCACGATGTCGAAGACGGTCATGCGGGGATTGAGCGAAGAATACGGATCCTGAAAAACCATCTGCATATGTCTGCGGAACGTCCTCAGCTCCCTCCGCGACAGCCGGCAGACGTCGACCATCGTTCCCCCATCCTCAAAGAGCACCTCGCCTTCCGTGGGCTCGATCGCCCTGAGTATGCTCCTGCCGACCGTTGTCTTGCCGCACCCGCTCTCGCCGATCAGGCCCAGCGTTTCCTGTCTCTTCACCGCAAAACTGACGCCGTCCACAGCCTTCACCTGACCCACCACGCGTTTCAGAAACCCTTCGGTAATGGGGAAGTACTTCCGCAGGTTCTTCACGTCCAGGAGTACGGAATTGCTATCGGACATGGTCAACTTTCATGGCGCACGGGTGGATACGGGCAGCGATATTCTATCCCTAAAACAGCTTGACGGGATTCTGTGACTGAGTCGCAAGGCCAGCAATGCGCCCCAGCCCTGAGCTGCTCCCTGAGCACTTGCCCTGAGCCTGTCGAAGGGTGTCGAAGGGTCGGCGAAGGGCTCGCGGTACGATCGGGATTCATCGCGAAACACGGGCATTTCGACAAGCTTGCTTCGACAAGCTCAGCACAGGCAATGACCACGTTTCGGCAAGCGATGGCAACGGGGGCCTCAATGACGTCGCGTGGTTTCTCATCCAGGGATACATCGCTTTCATCAGGCAAATGTCGTGTGCGCCAGGCCGATTGCCAGTCATCCTGTTTATCGTGTCCATCCATGTCAGTTCGGATCGGAATACAGGAAACAACTCACGCCGTGTTCGGAACCGATTTTCGTCAGCTCCGGCTCGTACCGGTCGCACACGCCTTCTATCCGGTCCGGACACCGCGGATGAAACATGCAGCCTTTGGGCAGTTCGTACGGATTCGGCACCGATCCTTCGATTGACAGCAGTCCTTCCTTCGCCTTGCGTCCCAATCGTGGAATGGATTTCAGCAGGGCGCGGGTATACGGATGTTTCGGATCGTTGAATATGGTCTCGCAACGCGCAAACTCGACGACTTTGCCCAGGTACATCACCATCGCGTGGTCCGCCAGTTCCGCCACGACTCCAAGGTTGTGCGTAATCATCATGATGGAGGTATGGATCTCCTCCTGCAACGCCTTCAGCAGGTCCAGGATCTGCGCCTGCGTGGTCACGTCCAGCGCCGTTGTCGGCTCGTCCGCGATCAGCAGGCGGGGCCGACAGGACAGACTCATCGCGATCATCGCGCGCTGCCGCATGCCCCCGCTCAACTGGTGGGGGTAGGCGTCCACCCTCCGTTCCGGTTCGGGGATACCGCATTTGTGCAGCATGTCGACGGCGATCTCGCGCGCTTCCTTCCGGTCCGCGCTCCGATGAAGCCGGATGGCCTCTTCGATCTGATTCCCGATGGTATGGACCGGACTCAGGCAGGTCATGGGCTCCTGGAACATCATGGCGATCTCCTTGCCGCGGATATTCCGAATCGCCCTGCCGTTCGGCTTCAGCCTCGCCAGGTCGACGACTTTCCCGTTGGCCTGCAGCAGCACCTCCCCCGAGACGATCCGTCCGTTCCTGGGCAGGATCTGGAGAATGGATTGGGCCGTCACGCTCTTGCCGCAGCCGCTTTCTCCCACCACGCCCAGCGTCTCTCCCTTCATGATCCGGAAATCCACCCCGTCGACGGCCCGCACCGTACCCTCGTCGGAGAAGAAATGAGCGCGCAGACGGCGGACTTCAAGCAAAATCGATGGATCCATGGTTCCCTTCTACCGTGAATACGGATCGGCCGCGTCTCTCAGCCCGTCTCCTAGAAAGTTGAACGCGAGCACGGCGACGATCACGAACCCGCCCGGCAGCAGCAGCCAGGGGAAATGCGCCACCGCCCGTATGTTCATCGCGTCCTGTAACAGCACACCCCAGCTGATCGCCGGCGAACGCAACCCCAGCCCGATGAAGCTCAGCGCCGTCTCGCCCAGAATCATCTGCGGCACCGCCAGCGTGAGCGCGGCGATGATATAACTTAGAAAAGAAGGCACCATGTGCTTGGCGATAATCCGGCTCTCCCGGGCGCCGCCCAGGCGCGCCGCCATCACGAAGTCCTCTTCCCTCAACGCCAGAAACCGCCCGCGGACGACCCGGGCGAGGCCGGTCCAGCCCACGAAAGCGAGAATGATCGTGATGCCGAAGTAGACGCGGATGATCGGCCAGTCGGGCGGCAGCGCCGCACTGAGCGTCATCCAGAGCGGCAGGCCGGGGATTCCCATGATGAACTCGATCAGCCGCTGGATCACGTCGTCGATTCTCCCGCCGAAATAGCCGGAGATGCCCCCCATGATCAATCCCAGCACGAAGCTGATGGCGATGCCGATGAGGCCGATCGACAACGATATCCGCGCCCCGTAGGCGATTCGCGAAAGCAGGTCCCGGCCCATGCGATCCGCACCCAGCAAGAACAGGCGTTCCCCGTTGTCGAGACCGATCAGGTGGCGTTCCATGCGGACCCACCCCCACAGCGCATAGGGATCACCCTTGACAAAGAACCGTATGGGGAATCGCTGGAAGTGGTCTTCGTGATAGGAGAGGCGGAGCGTGACCGGGTCCCGCTGCTGGACATGCCGGTACACGAAGGGCCGGAAATGAAACGCCCCCTCTGCGTCGAAGAATCGGACCTTTTGAGGGGGCGCGTGGATGTATTTCGTATTCAGGCTGTGCGGATCGTGCGGCGCCACGAACTCGCAGAATCCCGCCACGAGATAGAAGAGAATCAGGACCGCGCCCGCGATCTTCGCCAGCTGGTGTTTCCGGAACTTCCACCACATCAGCCGCCACTGGGAAGCCACCAGCACTTGCGCTCCGGTTCCTTCGTCGGCGGACCCGGGCCGCGAACGCCCGGGCAACCCGGGGATCCCGTTCGCCTTCAGCTTCCGTAAGGCATCCTTCAACGACTGCGCCACAGGCGGCAATCGCCTGGAGAGCCTCTTATTGTGCGGTCTGGTTGTAATTACTGGCGACTCCTTGAGATTTTCCGGCGTACCCGGAGATCTACGAATAGCGAATTCTCGGGTCCACCCAGGCGAGCAAAATATCCGAAATCAGCGTCCCGATGACCGTCAACGTGCTCAGGATCAGCATAAAGCTCCCGGCGAGGTACATATCCTGATTGGTGAGCGCGCCGAGAAGAAGCGGCCCGGTAGTGGGCAGATTCAACACGATGGACACCAGGATCTCTCCCGCGATCAGCCGGGGCAACAGCCAGCCCAGGGTGCTGAAGAAGGGATTCAGGGCGATCCTCACGGGATACTTGAAGAGAAGCTTGAGTTCCGACACGCCTTTCGCCCTGGCGGTGACGACATAGGGTTTGTGCAATTCATCCAGCATCTGGGCGCGGATCACGCGGATCGTCCCGGCCGTTCCCGCGGTACCGAGGATCACCATTGGAATCCACAGGTGCGCGAGCAGGTCCAATGCCTTGCCGAACGACCAGGACGCGTCGATGTATTCCGGGGAAAAAAGACCCACCAGGACGCTGCCGGTGGACACGAAGACGATCCACAGCGCGATCAGGGCCAGCATGAACGGCGGCGTGGCAAGCCCAAGGAACCCCAGAAACGTGAAGATGTAGTCGCCGATGGAATATTGCCGGACGGCAGAATAGATGCCGATGGGTATCGCAACCACCCAGATGAAGAGCACCGAACTCGCGCTCACCATCACCGTGAGGCTGACCCGCTCCCACAGCAGTTCGCTCACCGGCCTGCCCCACAGCAGGGACATCCCGAAATCGCCCTGCGTGATGATGCCCGTCATCCAGGTCCAGTACTGAACGTAGACCGGACTGCCCAGCCCGTAGCGCGCCCGGAGCGCCTCGATGACCTCTTCGCTTACCGTCTCGCCCATCGAGGTGAGCTGCGCCAGGTACGACGTGAGGAAATCTCCCGGAGGAAGCTGGATGATCAGGAATGACACGATCGATATGGCGAATAGCGTGGGAATCATCATCAGAATTCGCCACGCGATGTATTTCAACATCAAACCCTCTCCGGCATAATCAACGTCCCGATTACCCGCGTTCGCGGGGGCCCGTGCAGATCCGCCCAAAAGTCTCAAATATAACGCCAACCGGCGGGGCTTACAAGATAATTCCATAACTCGACCGCTACGTCACGGAGACGCGTCTCCCGGCGCATCAGCGGCGCAATTTACCAATCAGCCTTGCTCGACGTGGGCTTTGTTCCTATCTTTCGCTGAAAGGATGTCGCCGGCCTGACAATGGGCCCGGCCGTCATTCTGAGCGCACATGCCTCCTCTGGATGACAGTATCGGCGAAGGTGTGACCCATTCATCTCGCGAACGATCCCTTAATGCCCATGAAAGTCCGGAGATCCAGCAACCTGGTCTTTTCCTTTCTGATCCTGGCCCTGTCGCTTTCTGCAACCGCGTCAGGCGCCGCGGAGAACCTGTCGAGACTACGGGTCGACGGACACAGAATCGTCAGCGCGACCGCCGCCGACGCGGACTTCGACGGTGGCGGACAGGTGGACCTTTCGGACTTTCTTCTGTTTGCGAAAGCCTACGGTTCGTCCAGGAAAGAATACGACCTCGACGGGAGCGGCAGCGTCGATTTCGCCGACTTTCTGGCGTTTGCGGACGTATACGGTCAGAACGTGGACGTTGTGCTGCGCGGCGTGGCCGTGATCGATCCGTTCTTCCTGCACGCCTCGACCCGCCGCGGAATGGACGCGCTCGAATTCCTGGCGGACGAATGGAATGTGGACGTCATCCGGGTCCCCATTCATCCGGACCTCTGGGATCGGTACCCAGACTACCTGCCCGCGTTCGTGGATCCGATCGTCGACTGGGGACGGCGTCGCGGCGTCTACGTCTTTCTTGGCTGGCACGCGCACGGGAACCCGCTCACCGGGCAGACGGAGAACCCCGATTGGGGGTACGTACACCCCTGGCGTGGAAATCCTTACAACCCCGACCTGTCGCTGGCGATCGAGGCGCTGGACGCGATCGTCCGAAGATACAGCGACCTGCCGCACGTCATCTACGGGACGTTCAACGAACCCGCCTTCATCACCTGGAATGAGTGGCGCCCGGTCGCCGAATCGCTTGTGGACGTCATCCACGACGTGGCCCCCCGGGCGCTCGTCCTCGTTTCGGGCACCGACTGGGGGTACGACCTCAGCGGCGCCCTGGACGACCCGGTGGACCGGCCTAACGTCGTGTACGAAACGCATCCTTACCCGTGGAAGGGCGAAGCGTGGAAGGACGTTCTCTTCGACCTGGATAAAACCGACGCGGTCTTCCTGGGTGAATGGGGCTACGGTCATTCGGAAGATCCGGGGAGAATCAGGCAGGAATATGCCCGGCCCCTCGTTGATTTCTGCGAGACCCGGAATATCGGGTGGACGGCGTGGATCTGGCACGATGAATGGACGCCGTCGATGCTGACCTCCTTCAGGACATTCGACACAACCGACTTCGGCGACTTTGTCAAAATGGTCCTCAACGGCAGGGAATAAGTGACGGGACGACACGGCGGACAAAAAGAGGAGTGGCGATACGTGGACCGGAATATCCCCGATACAACCTCCTGGGGCGAACCCGACTGGGGCATCAGGGTACCGCCGCGCGACGAGCGTGGCATCTTCCTTCCCGACTGTCTTGTCGGCAGGCCGGGCGCGGTTCCGGAACTGGCGCCGCCCAACCACGGCCTGGCGCAGCGGGGCTCGGTCGTGGACCCCAAGACCCCCGACTTCGACTTCGGCATCGTTCAGAAGACCGAGGTCTGGGCCGAGAACATCGCCGACCTGGTCGAACAGGCCAAACAGGGCCAATGGAACGCGACGACGGATATCCCTTGGCGCGACCTGCCCGAGCTCGAGGAAGACCTGGAACGCGCGGTCTGCCAGGTCTGCACGTTCATGATCCAGAACGAATACCTGGCCCTGTACCTGCCCGCCAAGTTCATCGGCCGCATCGACCCGTGTTTTTCCGAAGTCATCCTGTTTCTCTCCAGCCAGGTGATGGATGAGGCCAGGCACGTGGAAGTCTTCACCAAGCGAGCGCTGGCCAACGGCGGCGGGCTGCAGTACGTCTCCTCGGCCACGGAATGGTCTCTTCAAAGCCTACTCGCCCAGGAAGACTTCACGGACGCGTCGTTCCTCCTCCACGTGCTGGGCGAAGGTACGTTCATGGAGCTTCTCAGATTCCTGGAGGAGGTGTCGCCGGACCCCGTCACGGCCCGGGTCTTCAAACTCGCCCGGCAGGATGAGGGCCGCCACGTTGGCTACGGTCTCTCTCACATCGGATATCACATCCAGCAGCGACCCGAGGTCATCACCCGGCTCGCCCAGGCAGCCGAAAAACGCACCGCCTTCCTGCAGCAGGTTTCCGGCGCCAGCCCCTTCGTGCTGAATGCGATGATGACCCTCGCAGGCGGCGGGTCCTCGCCCGATCAGATCGAGAAGGGCCGTTCCCTGGTGCGCGACCTCTACAGTACCATGCACAACAAACGTATTCAGGAACTGGTCCAGGTGGGCTTCGACGAGGAGACCGCCGCCCGTATCTCCGAGCTCCACGGCAGCGGCGTCAGGAACTTCATGTAAACGCAGGGGACGCCGTACTCTGAAGGGTTTCCATGGGCGTTATACATCGGTTTACCGGCGAGCATGGCAACTACGCCTGGGAAGGCGTCGAAGTCGAGACCTACGAAAGGGGCGGCGCGGTGGGCGGCAGCAAACAGGTCGTCATCGGCAAGCGGGACGGGGCCGTGAACTTCGGCATGCGGTACTACGAAGTCTCGCCCGGCGGGCAGACCTCGTTCGACCGTCACGACCACGACCACGGCGTCTACGTCCTCAGAGGCACCGCCCGTCTGCTGATGGGCTGGGAAGTCTTCGAAATCGGCCCCGGCGACATCGTCTACATTCCTCCGAACGAGCAGCATCAGTTCGAAAATACCGGCGACGAACCCCTCGGCTTCCTCTGCGCCGTGCCGCCGAGAGACTGACATTACTACGGGGAGCACCCGATAGTTTACCTTTTTCCACAACACTAACCGGCCAACCTGGGCCGCTCCCTGAGCTTGTCGAAGGGTCGGCGAAGGAAAAAGCGTGCCGAAACGCGGGCGCTTCGACAAGCTCAGCGTCCGTGTTTGGGCAAGTTTCTCTCCACCGTAGCAGGCACAATCGATGTCAAATATTAACTGCTCCCGGTAAAAATTCGCACGAAGACTACGGTTAAATTGGCCACAAAAAGCACAAAAGGAACCGGTTCGAAAAATACATCGAAGCGACGCCGCGAAAGACCGTAATCCCTTGACAAAAACGGCCAATTTGGGTAGATTTCGCCCGCTTTGACTGGGTGACCCCGTCGTTCAGTGGCCTAGGACACCAGGTTCTCACCCTGGAAACGGGGGTTCGACTCCCCTCGGGGTCACCATATAAAAAAACAAACAAGAAACGCCCTGCTGAAAATCGATCAGCAGGGCGTTTTCGTTTTCCGAAGGGCCGCGCCTCATCAGAGGATCCCGGCCCTGTTCGATGGTCGCTCTCAGCGTCCGGACACAATTTGAGCTATCGAGGCGAGGCTGATTCCGGAGAAGGGATTGGCCCCGGTCTTTGAGTCCACGACCTCGGGCGGAATGAGGTCTTCAATTCCTTTCACTTCCACCACCAGGGGCCCGGAGCCCCGACCCCAGGTAAAGGTCGCCGGCAGGATCTCCTCGCCCGTAATCTTCACACCCAGCGTGTGAGCCCCTGCTTCTTCCACGAGTCCCGCCGCGTTACCGCCCGCGCGTCCCGACGCGCCGTCCAGCAGCATCAGCTTCCGCGCATCGTGCCAGTTTCCCGTGCTGAGCCGGTAGATGTAGACCCCCGCGCTCACGCCCCTGCCGAGTCTGTCGGTGCCGTCCCACTGCACCCTGTGGAGTCCGGCCGGGCGTTCTTCGTCGACCAGCGTGATCAAGCGCTGTCCCAGAATGTTATAAACGTCCAGACGCACGTGCCCGCGTTTCTCGATCTCAAAGGGTATCAGGGTGGAAGGATTGAACGGATTCGGATGATTCTGCAGCAGCGCATTCGGTCTCGGCGGAACAAGGTCTCGCAGCGGCAGCGAGAAACCCCCGCTTTCGTCCGTCAGCGCGGTCAACCGCTGGCGCGGATCATCGAGCCTGTAAACCTCCACCTGCACCCTTTTCACCGGATGGGACCGCGGATTGACGACCTGTCCTTCAAAACGATCCTCTTCCGCCGCGACAGCGGTTGCCAGGACGACCATCGCGACAATCGAATGAAACAGTGCGTATTTCATTGAATCTCCTCCTATCCCTGATTCTGTTTGTCCAACGGCGTGTTTCAAGCCCGTCCGGGAAACCAATTCAGTCGCGTTACTTGAGATACAGCATGCGCCGGGCGTCCACGCCTCCCGGATGGAACAGGCGCACCAGGTAAACACCCGCGGCCATGTCATTTCCGCGCCCGTCGCGCGCATGCCACCGGACCACGTACCTGCCCGCGGCCTGGTGATCGTCCACCAGCGTGTTCAGGTGCTGGCCCAGGGAATTGAAGACCTCCAGACGCACCGGACCCGCTTCCGCCAGACGGTATGCGATAAGCGTGCTGCTGTTGAACGGGTTGGGAAAATTGGGCGCCAACCAGGCTTCAGGTTGTGTGTTCTCAGGCGGTGCAATCCTGGCTGAATAGAGCGCGTGGCTGGCCAGAACGCGGGCGGCGCCCCCCAGCGTCAGTTCCAGGATCTGGCGGTGGTCCTCGTTGAGAGGAATGCTGTGCCATCGGCCCACGATCCCGCCGGCTTCATTGCGGGCGCGAGCGCTGTAGTAGCCGGTGACTCCCGAACCGTGCAGCGTGACGACGTCGAGCGCCACGCGGCCGTCGCCGTCGGTGACCGCACACCAGGCGTACTGCGGGGGCCGCCCCGATACCGAACGGGCGAATTCCACCGTCAGGCCCTCCGTCCCGTCGCCCTTTACGGTGGCCTGTACCGACGACCGGGAAATGGACGAGGGACCGCCCTGCGGCACCAGTTCCCAGACGATTTCCTCGCCAGAATCCACGGAAGGGTCGGCAAAATCGCTGTCGCCGGGCAGCATGAAGACCAGCCTGCCGCGGGTCGGGTTTGCGTAGAGGTCATTGAAGAAGTCAAGAAAAATCGTGTTTACGAAGGCAATGATGAGCCTGTATTCCTCCAGCGCCATCTCGCTATCGGACTGCTTTACGACGTCTTCCAGATCTTCGCCGTCTTCGAACAGGCTCAGATAATGAGCGTTGAAACGAAGGGTATCGGATTGCAGCGTATAGTAGCCGAACGCTGCGATCGCTCTCGATTCGGGAGCCGGTTCGTGAACCGGCGGGTCCGGCAGGAAATGGGGAAACCTGTACCCCGCTGCCGCCCGTACCCCAACGGTTAGCTTGTAGGAGTTGCACCGGTACAATTCAAGGGTGAGATAGGGCGTCACGGGAATGGGATCCTCATTCCCTTCCGCCGGATAGATGATGGTCCGAACGTTGAAATTCAGACTGTTTTGAACCAGGTTCCACGTATCCGGCGGAGAGGCCGCGTCTGCCCGCAAAGAGGCCGGATACATCGAGATAAGGAACAATATCAATGCTTTCATCCTGCACCAGTGATTGGTCACGCCTCTCCCCTATTCGCCGTCGTCGTCGTCGATGACCACAAGCACCCACCGCTTCGCGCCGTCGTACCCTCCCCCGCTACCCGTGTTGGTCACGGCCACCCAATAGTTCAGGTCGTCGTCGTCCTGGCTGGCAGTGAGCCTCACCCTCTGCGCCGTAGACCAGTTACCCGTGGTGAAGGTGAGGCTGTCGCGATTGGTGGACAGCTTGCTCGAGGAGCTGCTGACGACAACGGTCACACTGTCGGAAGGCTGGGACGCCAGGGCCAACGTATACCCTCTTGTTTCTCCTTCGGTGATCCTGATTTCGTCCCGGCTCAATGCAAGTTCTCCTACGTCCGGTTCGTCCGCGTCCGCCTGGTTGGAATTGTTCGGTACACTGGTGGCGTCGAAGTTGGCCAACGGGTTGCCGACCCTGTCGATGAAGAGCCCCACCGCATCGCGGGCGAAGATGTTGTCGTAGGACACTTTGACCCGCTGGCTCTCGGTCACCCGACTCGAGGCGGGGAGGTTCAGCTGCAACGAGAGACCGTGAAGAGAGGCGGAACTGGGCCTCACCTGGTCGCCGTCCACCTCGACCGTCAGGACCGCTATGAAGAACTGACCGAGATTTACGTTGACGATACTCCTGATCGTGTAGAGAATCCGGGGAACGGTGACGTGCTCGCTGAAAAACAGGTTGACCTTGCTGCCGGTGTGGTAGACCTCCGCGGAGCTGAGCGTCGGAGACACCCCGTCGACCCTGTGGGCGCTGTCGGCGGCTACGGCCGAGAAGGCCAGCTCAGCTGAATTGCCGACAAGGTCCGTGATGGCGTCGTCGTCGCCGAGACTGAGGGTGTCGGCGTCGATGGCGATGCCGTCCGTGTCGGCGTCACCCTCCTGAACGACGTAGGCAAAGACCGCGGACGAGTCTCCAGTGAAGTCGTAGGTGGCCGTTCTCGCCTCACCGCCGAGGTCCAGATCCAGTTGCGGAGCGCCGGAAACCGTCACCTCCTCGCTGAAGGTCATCGTCACCTCGATGCTGTCGCCAACGGCGTAGAGCCTGTCGCCGCCCGCACGGGAGCTGATGGCGATGGATGACAGGACCGGGGCCACGGCATCCACCTTGTGGCCGGTATCGGTGGCCATGGGTTCGTGGCTCAGGTCCGCGGCCACGTCCGTCACGGCCTGCTTGATGGCGCCCCCGTTTAGCGTGAGCTTGTCCTCCCCGATGGCGATGCCGTCACTGTCGACGTCGCCCGCCTGCACCTGGTAGCCGAAGACCACCTCGGGGCCGGCGGTCCTGTCGCCGGGGCTCACACTTCCCTCGAACGAGCCCTGCCCGAACCGGGCGGTCTTCTCCGTTGTCCCGATTGCCAACCCGAGCTGCGGAGTGCCCGTGACGGACACGCTTTCGTCGAAGGTCACCTTGGCGCCAATCCAGTCGCCGGCGACATACGTGGAGTCGTCCCCCGGATCCGTAACCAGCACGACCGACGAGATGCCGGGAGCGGGCAGGGTCAGCCCTCCGTCCACCTTGTGGCTGTCGGCGTTCGCGATTTCGCCGTGGGTCAGATCGGCTTGCGCGGAAGTCTCCAGGGAACCCGCCGGGCGCGACGACCAGATCTTGCCGCTCCCCCCCCACCCGCCGTCATTGCCCGCCAGGACGGTGAGACCGTCCGTGTCTTCATCCCCTTCCACGACGGTGTGTTTGAAGACCAATGCCCTGGTGCGGTTGCCGGAGGCGTATTGGGCATGCGGGCTGGTGGACTCGCCGTCGCCATAGGTGAACTTCAAGTTCTTGGTTACGGTGCCCTCTACCCGGACGTTCTGGTCGAAGGTGAACGTGATCCGGATCGCCTCCGTGCGCCGGTAGGTGGCGCCGTATGCCGGGCTCGAGGTGATGGCAACCCCCTTGATGTACGGCTCCCCGTTCATCTGGTGGTCGGCATCCGCATCGAGCCCTGACATTCTCCAGGGCGCCCTCACGCCGTCGTGGTTCAACGCCCAGACGATTCTTTCCCTTCTCTGGCCTGGGCTGTCAGGGGCAGCACTCGCGATCCGGACCCCGTCGGTGTCCTTGAATTCGGATCTCACCGTAAAGGAGAGACGCAGCGTGTTTGTACCGCTTCCGCTCCGGTACCAGGCAAGATTCTGCTGTTCCGTGCCATCCGACGCCCTGTTCCAGAAATAGGGTAACCAGGGTTGGTCGACGCTGTCGACCCGCACGGGAGCGGTGTACGTCACGTCGATCTCGACCTCTTCTCCATGCCGGTAGGTGGTGCCGGAGGCAGGGGTGGAGGCGATTTCCACGTTGGTGACCCAGGGCCCGAGGCTGCCGTTCACCCTGTGACCGGACTGGGTGTCGAGCCCTATGGGGGTGAACACCGCCGCAAAGTTGGAAACAGAGGTCTTCACCGTGCCGCTTCCCCTCCAGGCTGTCGCGGGTGCGCTGATCCCGTCGGTGTCCGCGTCCGTCGCGATCACTTCGTAACGGAACACCAGCTTTCTCGTGCCGGATCCGCGATGGTACGTGGCGGTCCGCGTCGAGTCGCCGACGGTGAGGTCCATCTTGACCTCGCCGCTGCCGGTGACCAGCATGCCCCTGTTGAAGGTGGCCTCGATTTCAATGATCTCTCCCAGCCCGTAGGTCTCCCCATTGGGGTCATTCGAAAAGAAAACTCTGAAGAAGGCGGAATCAGGAGGTACGGAGATCACGTTCATCGCCGTCATGGTAGCGATCTCGTGGTCGGCGAAGACCTCGGACGGGCCCTGAAAGACGTTCAGTCCGACAACGATGGAGATCAATGCGATCCGTACGGCGAGTCGGAGGCTTCTTCTATGCATATATCTCTCCCTTCTTGTTTCGGCCGTGTCCATTCCGCCTGGCTCCGCGATCGTCTCGCATATCCACAGCGCTTCCGTTACGCACCAGGCCTGCCCAGAGCAGTTACGGGTACGGTTATATTATGATATTTCAAGGGCTTTTGACCTCAATTTGCCTTGACGGACATCTGTTGGCCGCCTATGTTGACTAATATACAATACTAATGTGACTAAATAGTGACTTCTGGAAAGATTTCTTGTGATTTTATTGTGATTATTTGGTCGTGCAACAAAAACCTCCTCGCCACAGGGTCTGTAAACCTTCGAGGTGAAGTTTTCGTCAAACACATTCCGGAACGTCACGGAGTTCAATCAGTTGATCATGGAGAGACCATGGGGTCCGGGGAACGGACTGAAGGCATAGACCCGACTCTTGGGGTGCAGCCTGAGACGTCGAGCCAAGCGAGCGTGCGGAACAACGAGAGCCTCGACCTGAGCGCACTGATAGACACGTTGCCGGTTGGCATCGTCACTATCGACGTCGTAACGGGAACGCTGTCGACCGTCAACCCGGAGGCGAGCAGGCTCGCCGGCGACCTGTTGACGCCAGGGCAGTCGATGGGTCATTTCCTGGAGACGGTCTCCGTTCGACGAGGCGACGGGCGAATGCTCTCGCTCGAGGAGCATCCCGTTGCCCGGGCGGCGAGCGCGGGCGAGACGATCCGGGCGGCGGACGTCGAGGTCCGGATCCGCGGTGGCCGACGGGTGACTGCATTGATGAACGCCAGACCGATTCTTACAGGCGACGGCGGGGTCGAGTGGCTTGTGGTGACGCTGCAGGATCTGGCACCCCTGGAGGATCTGGTGCGGCGGCGCAGCGATCTTGCAGTCGACGCGGAAAGGCGTACGAGGGGGCGGGAGCCGCAGTCCATCCTGGTCGTGGACGATGACACTCAGACACTGCGAAGAGTCAAAGACTTCCTGACCGGAGAAGGATATCACGCCCGCGTGACCGGCAATCCGCACGAAATACCCGGACTACTGGAGAAACACCGACCGGCCCTCGTGCTGCTGGATCTGGTCCTGACGGGAACCGACGGGGTTGACGTGATGACCGACGTTATTACCGATCCCGATCTTCCGGTCATCTTCCTTTCTGCGTACGCGCACGAGGAAGCGATCGCCCGCGCACTCGATGCCGGTGCAGCCGACTACGTGGTCAAACCCTTTGCGCCCGCCGAACTATCGGCCAGGATCAGGGCAGCGCTGCGTCGCCGGAAGGAGCGGGAAAACCCCGTACCGGAAGATCCGTTCGTTCTGGGAGATTTGAGAATTGACTACAACAGGCGTAAAGTGACGATCGCGGGAAGGCAGATCCATCTGACCAGGCTCGAGTACCGTCTGATGGTGGAGCTGTCGTCCTACGCGGGGCGGCTGAAGACCAGTGGGGATCTGCTGCGGCGGGTCTGGGACACGCTGGATTCCACTGACACGCGGCGGTTGCGAACAACGGTAAAGAAAATCCGCCGCAAGTTGGGAGACGACGCGAACAATCCCACTTACATACTCAATCAGCCTGGGGAAGGATATCGTCTCGGAGACATGGAGGACCCGGACGTCGAAACGTGACATCCGGTGAATTGACGCGCCGCTCCGAAAATGCGCTGGATTCAGGAAACATCCTGACCTATATTGTCACCAATCGAGTGAACTTACCGCACGTCGCGTGACGTTCGAAAACACACCGTGAATTTACCTGTTGCAATGGTCTTTCGCTCCATTGGCCTGCAACTGACCTTGATTCGTAAGTCTTCGGGTACGTAAATTCGAATATATGATTGTAAATAAAGGCGATTAGACGGCTGATTGCCAGGATACACCAGGTCACTGGACGTGAAGGAAGAAACGTCCTTCTATACGTCGAGAACGCCCTGTTTCGGAGGGTTTTATCGCGTCGCCGCGTGACTGTTTTTTTCGATTGAGGCTGATTCGCAACTCTGAAATGCACCCCGCTCGCAGCACCGGGAAAAACCTGACGAGGGTGCAAACACCGACATATCGAGGTTAGAAGGAGATGCAGATCGACGAACGTGATCAACAGATAGCGGACCTCCGCGACCGCCTGTCGAAGTTGAGCGAGGCCAGCCTTCGCATCAATGAGAGTCTGGAGTTCGACGCCGTATTGCAGGAGGTACTGGACAGCGCCCGATCGCTGACCGGTGCGAGATACGGCCTGATGGTACTGCTTGACGATGAGGGGCGGGTGCAGGACTGCAAGACGTCCGGATTATCGCCCAATCAGTCCAGGCGATTGTGGTTGAGGCCGGAGAGGCACAAGCTTTTTGAACACTTCACCCATATAAGGGAGCCGCTGCGGCTTCGGAATCTCCACAGCTACCTCCGGTCTCAAGGTCTGCCCGAGTTCCGCCCTCAAATACCTCTGAGTCCCGCCCCCGCGGCGTTGGCGACGCCCATCCGCTACCGCGGCCAGAGCGTGGGGACGTTCAGTCTCTGCGAGAAGGGAGGCAACGATACGTTCACGGCGGCGGACGAAGAAACCCTGGCGATGTTTGCCTCGCAGGCGGCGCCGGTCATCGCCAATGCACGCCGGCACCGGGACGAGCAGAAGGCAAGGCTCGACCTGGAGACTCTGATCGACACCTCACCCGTCGGGGTCGTGGTCTTCGACGCCAAGTCCGGTGCGCCGCTGACGTTCAACCGCGAGGCGAGACGGCTCGTGGGCGCCCTGCTCACGCCGGGCCATCCGGAGGAGCAGCTGCTCGAAGTGATTACGTTCCGGCGCGCCGACGGTCGAGTGGTTTCCCTGGAAGAGGTTCAAGTGGCCGAGTTACTGGGATCAGGAGAAACTGTGCGTGCGGAGGAGATCATCCTCCAGGTTCCCGACGGACGGTCCGTGACGACGCTGGTCAATGCCACGCCCATCCGTTCCGGGAACGGCGATATCGAGTCGGTTGTCGTGACCATCCAGGACATGACGCCCCTGGAGGACCTGGAGCGGCTTCGCGCCGAGTTCCTGGGCATGGTCAGCCACGAACTTCGGGTTCCGTTGACGTCCATCAAGGGCTCGACCGCCGCCTTGCTTGACGATGCGTCGATACTCGATCCTGCCGAAGCACGTCAATTCTACCGGATCATCGACCAGCAGGCGGATCGCATGCGGGACCAGATCAGCGACCTGCTCGACGTGGCCAGAATCGAGACGGGTTCGCTCGCGATCACGCCGGAGCCGGCCGACGTGGGGGAAATCGTCGATGAGGCAAGGAATACCTTCCTGCGGGGCGGCGACGCGCGCGCTGTAGAAATCAACCTTTCGCCGGACCTGCCCTGGGTTATGGTTGACAGGCGCCGCATCGTCCAGGTTCTGGACAATCTCCTCTTCAATGCCGCCAGGTACTCCGACGCGTCATCGCCGATCCGGCTGGCCGCGTTGCGTGAAGATTTCCAGGTTCATATCTCAGTTATCGACGAAGGTAAGGGTCTGACCGCGGACCTCCTGCCGCAACTCTTCAGGAAGTTTTCACGAATCGACAGCAACAGCGATGAGAGGGTCGCCCAGGGCACCGGGTTGGGGCTTGCCATCTGCAAGGGGATCGTGGAGGCCCACGGTGGAAGAGTGTGGGCCGAGAGCGACGGACCGGGCCTTGGCACGAAGGTCACCTTCACGGTACCGGTTGCCGAGGAAACTCCGGCATCCGCGGCCCGCGCCCCTGCGCGTCCCGGTGAGCCCGCGCGCGATAGCGAAAGTCACAACGGCGCAATCCTCGCGGTGGATGACGACCCGCAGACCTTGAGGTCCGTGCGTGAAATCCTTACACAAGCGGGGTACGCAGCGATTGTAACGGGCGATCCCGGCGAAGTGGCGAAACTGATCGAGTCGCGCGAGCCTCGCCTGGTCCTCCTCGACCTCGTACTGCCCGGCACGGACGGATTCGAACTGATGAAGGATATCCTGGAGATCGACAGGATCCCGGTCATCTTTCTCTCCGGATACGGCCAGGAAGAGAACATCGAGCGGGCGTTCGCGCTGGGCGCGTCGGACTATATCGTGAAGCCTTTTTCTCCCACCGAACTCGTCGTACGCATCAAGGCGGCGCTGCGCAAGGAACCCGGTCCGTTGCGTAAGGACATTGAGGAGCCATGCGTATTGCAGGACCTCACCGTCAATTTCGAGGAGCGGAGCGTGACCGTGGGCGGACGCCGCGTGGAATTGACCGCACATGAGTACGAGTTGCTGTATGAACTCTGTGTAAACCCCGGTCGGGTGGTGACGCACGATGCGCTGCTGCGTCGAATCTGGGGCAGGCGACGCGGCGTGGACCTGCGCAGGGTCCGTACGCTGGTCAAGCGGCTCCGGCGGAAGTTGGGAGACGATGCCGACGAACCTCGGTACATCTTCACGGAACACGGGGTCGGCTATCGCATCGGCAAGCCGGAAGTTCAGGAAAAAGCGTCCACAGAAACGTAAACAGAGAGGCGGGCGCCCACAAGGGACGCCCGTGCACCGCCAATGTGGCGGGTTGAAGAGTGGAGTTACCCCGATTTTGCGGACAGACGAGGTCAGAAGGTCCAGGTGGCCTGGAGGCGGAGGTCCTGGTTGACCGGCTGTCGGCCTGTGGGCGCCTGGCGCCGGCCCTCGAGATTCAGGGTCAGGCCCGCGGCCCGACGGGTGTCCACTCGTAGCCGCGTCCCGGCCCGATAGGTACGGGTCCGGCCTTCCGCCAGAACGGTGCCCACATACGGCGTCAGGATGCCCGTGCCGAACGGCGCGGGCATCCCGTAGCCCACGTCCGTAGTCAGTCGGCCAGCCTTGCCCCGTGTCTTCTGCGGCGCCAGGCCCTGCGTAGTCTGCCGCGACCACAGGCCGTCGATGCCGCTCCGTGCCGCACCCCAGGTCGGCGCCAGGGTCAGCGCCAGGCCCTTGCCGTTGGCCCCCGGGGCCAGGCGCACCATCCCGCTCGCCCCCCATTCCTGATAGTCCTCATCTTCGTGCGCCAGGAGGCCGCGCACAGCGCCCTCGAGGGTCAAGCCCAGGGTCGTGATTGCGTATTGCACCCGGCCCCCCACTTCCAGGCCGAAGCCGGTATCGGCGTCCCCCGAATCATGCCGCAGGCCCAGTTCCACCGCCGGCGTCAGGCGGTGCCCGCCGGCCCACGTCACCCCCCGGCTGCCTTCCAGGACCACCCGCATTCGGTGCGCGTCGGCATCCGTCTCAGCCAGCCCGGCAACCGCATCCGTACTCGTGCGCGTCAACATGGCATCCGTGCGCGTGGCCAGTTGCAAGTCTCCGGCATCCCGGGCGGCCAGCAGAATGCCCCGACCCCCGAACGCACCCATGACGAAATCCGTGTCCGCCTCCAGGGTCCCTTCGGGCACGGCCCACTTTGAGTCACCCCGGCCGTAGCCCGCCATGCCCCAGACGTCCAGCCGCTCGGTGACGGCATAGCGCAGGTAGGGATGCAGACTGGTCAGGGCGGTTTCGAGGTCGCCCGTCCCGCGCATCCCGGTCCCCGGCATGGTGTACCCGCCGTCACCCCGGCTGTGGGCTGCCGCCACGCCGACTTGCAGCCGATCCCATTCGCCGTCAACGCCCACGGTGCCCGTGAACACGTCCCCGTCGATCGCCAGGCCGCCGTCATGGCCGTCGAACGCGGTGCCGTCGAACCGGCCCCAGGCCGTCAGGAGTGGCATCGCAGTGCCGGCCCCGGTCCCGTTCAGGTCGAGCCGGAAAGAACTGCCCAGGAGGACCTGACGCAGATCGAAGATCTGGCCGAAATCGAACACCCGACTCCGTCCCGGCCGGGGGTCCGGGCCGGGGCCGATGAGCCAGCGGGAATCCGTGGCGGCCACGCCCGCGCCGGGCGCAATCCCCAGGACCCGGGCCACTTCGGCTAGGAACCCTAACGGCTTGGAGGTTGATGCACCCGGGTCCTCATCAGTCGAACCGGGCGGCTCACCCTCACCCTGCTCTCCCCCACCGGGGGCGAGGGCTTCTCGGCCATCCTCAGCCGACTCTGCGGTCTGCCACCCCAGGGGCAGCCGGTAACCGCCTACCGTCAGATGGGGGCCCTGTCCGGGCGTGCTCCACAGCCGCTCGCCCACCGCGTCCGTGACGTGCGCGCCCACCGTCCGTCCAAACCGCGACAGCCACGCACGCTGCAGCGGATCGGAGTTATTAATCGTCCCTGTGGCCGTGGCATCGGCCAAGTACGCTCCCGACGGGGTCGAGAGCGTGAGCGCCATCGTCTCGCTCTCCTCGTCATGCGCATCGTCCAGCACCGCCACCGACACCGTCTTCTCTGTCTCGCCCGCGGCGAAGGTGAGCGTCCCGCTCTCCGCGGTGTAGTCTGTGCCCGCAATCGCCGTGCCGTCGCTCGTGGCCCAGGCCACGGTCACAGGCCCCGAGACCGCCCGGTCGAGCGTCACCATAAACGCCAATGCCGCGTCGGGCCCTTCTTCGACCTCCGCGTCCGCCACCGACAGGCCCGGCGGGCCCTGAATCGTGACGTTCGGCGCATTCGACAGAGCCCGGCCGTCCGGTGTGCAGATCGCCACGGCGGCGTCGCAGCCGCCGGTCGTTGCCGGCAACGTCACCGTCACGTCGTCAGGACCCGACGGCTTAATGCGGACGATCCACCGGTCGTACTCCGCGGGGTTCGCCCGGCGACTGCCCCTGACCGTGCCGCCGGTCACCCGGAGGGCGTCCCGGACCGCCCGGTTCTTGTTGAAGTCCTCGTTGCCGTCGAACACCTCCGTGCTGAAGGCGAGCTCGAGCGTGAACGCGCTCGACCCGTCGTGCTCGGCGGGCGCGTTCTCGAACGTCGCGGTCAGCGGCGGCGCGGACCCTTCCGTCGCGCTGGTATCGGACACGCTGATCGTCGGACCGATCGCCGGCTGCGTGATCGTCGTGCTCGGACAGGTCTGCACCGTGGTGCGCAGACAGACGGCGCCCGTCCCGCTGTCGGGCAGGGTCGTCGCGTACGTGGACGCATTCAGCGACGCCGCGTTGGCATCCAGCCAGGTCTGGCCCCAGGTAAACCGGTCGCCGTTACGGGCGGCGGCGCTCAACGGGAGGGTCTCACCCGCCCACTCCAGGGTCAAGTCCGAGAGCGATTCCCCTCGGCTGCGAACCTGGAAGACCACGCCGTCGGCATACGCGACGACGATCTGCGCCTCGTAGGCACCCGACCCGTACTGGAACCTGTAGTCGGACACCGCGCCCAGATCGGGACTGGCGATCCTCGAGTAGCCCCGATAGCCGTTCCGGGCTTCGACCGTCAACGTCGTCGACCACATTGGATCGGTGAAAGGGGCCGTTCCGGTAGAGTCGCTCACGTCTATGGTGAAAGTCCGGGAGTTGCCCGTACCGAAGCCTCCCGAGGAAGTCGCAGTGATGGTCACCGTATACGTATCCCTGGTGGGGACCTCCTTCATCACGAGGTTGGAGTGATTCAGCTCGAAGGAATCGGAGTCGCCGCCCGTGCCGATCCCGTAGACGGGGTTCTGCCCGTCAAGGAAGGCATTCTGCGCGGATAGGCGTCCGACGATTCCCAGCGTATCGCTATAGTCGATTGACGTGTCATCCAGCACGATGTACCAGCTTCCGAGGTTCTGCTCAAAGGCCGATGCGTCGTCGAACATGTTGTTCATGGAGGTGGCAGACGACACGTCCCAGGAGTCCAGGGGTTGGTTGAAGGAGGTGGCGTCGTAGAACATGTCGAACATGTTGGTCACGGACGACACGTCCCAGGAGTTCAGGGGCTGGTTGAAGGAGGAGGCGCCGGCGAACATCCACACCATGTCGGTCACAGACGACACGTCCCAGGAGTCCACGGCGCCATTGAAGGAGGAGGCGCCGGAGAACATGCTGGCCATGGAGGTCACAGACGAGGGTTTCCAGGAGTCGAGAGGCTGGTTGAAGGAGGAGGCGTTGCGGAACATGTTGTTCATGTCGGTCACAGACGACACGTCCCAGGAGTCCAGGGCGCCGTTGAAGGAGGAGGCGTTGCGGAACATCCAGAACATTTTGGTCACAGACGACACGTCCCAGGAGTTCAGGGGCTGGTTGAAGGCGGCGGCGTCCTGGAACATGCGGTTCATGTCGGTCACAGACGACGTGTTCCAGGAGTTCAGGGGCTGGTTGAAGGCGGTGGCGTGAGAGAACATGGCGTGCATGTCGGTCACAGACGACACGTCCCAGGAGTCCAGGGGCTGGTTGAATGGGGTGAAGGCGAACATGCCGGTCATGTCGGTCACGGACGAGACGTCCCAGGAGTCCAGGGGCTGGTTGAAGGAACGGGCGTGAGAGAACATGCCGTCCATGTCGGTCACGGACGACGTGTTCCAGGAGTTCAGGGGCTGGTTGAAGACGGGGTTTCTGAAGAACATGTTGTGCATGGTGGTCACAGACGACACGTCCCAGGAGTCCAGGGGTTGGTTGAAGGCGACGGTGTCCCAGAACATTCCGTACATGTTGGTCACCGAGGAGACGTTCCAGGAGGACAGGTCGCCGTTGAAGGAGGTGGCCTTGTTGAACATGTAGCTGGCGTCGGTGACGCGCGAGAGGTCGGGGGCGTCCGTCGCATTGTACCCCATGTTCGACGCGCCCTGGAACGCCTCGTGCATCGACGTCCACCGGGCCGTCCCCCACTGGTCGATGGAGACCAGCCTGTGTGCGACTCCACGGTTGGCGAGGTGGAATCGGGTGATGCCGTCGGATATGCGCACCGTGTAGGTACCGGCGGAATCATACTTGTGGGTCTGCCGGCCACTCACGTCCACTTCCACGGTCCCGTCGCCCCAGTCGATGGTGTACGTGCCGCTTGCTGGAATGCTAATGGACTGGCCGGGCGCCGTGGTCTTCCACGTTGTGACAAAGGCCGACCCGGACAAGTAGTTGGGCAGGCCCGACACGTCTATGGTAAACGTCCGGGAGTTGCCGGTGCCAAAGTCTCCCGTGGAGGTCGCGGTGATGGTCACCGTGTACGAGTCCTTTGTGGGAACCTCCTTCAGCACGAGCTTGGAGCGATTCATCTCGAAGGAGCCGGAGTCGCCGCCCGGGCCTATCCCGTAGACGGGGTTCTGCCGGTCAAGGAAGGCGTTCTGCGCTGATATGCGCCCGACGGTTCCCGTTGTATCGCTATAGTCGATTGACGTGTCATCCAGCACGATGTGCCAGTTTCCCAGGTTCTGCTCAAAGGCGGTGGCGCCGTAAAACATGTCCACCATGCTGGTCACGGACGAGACGTCCCAGGAGTCCAGGGGCTGGTTGAAGGCGGTGGCGCCGTAGAACATGTCCACCATGCTGGTCACGGACGAGACGTCCCAGGAGTCCAGGGGCTGGTTGAAGGCGGTGGCGCCGGCGAATATGCTGTACATGTTGGTCACAGACGAGACGTCCCAGGAGTTCAGGGGCTGGTTGAAGGAGGTGGCGCCGTAGAACATGCCGGCCATGGAGGTCACAGACGACACGTTCCAGTCGGAGACGTCGCCGTCGAAGGAGGTGGCGCCGGCGAACATGCTGCTCATGTCGGTCACAGACGACACGTCCCAGGAGTCCAGGGGTTGGTTGAAGGAGGTGGCGCCGCGGAACATGTAATTCATGCCGGTCACAGACGACACGTCCCAGGAGTCCAGGGGCTGGTTGAAGGAGCGGGCTTCCTCGAACATGCCGTGCATTGTGGTCGGAGACGACACGTCCCAGGAGTTCAGGGGCTGATTGAAGGCGTAGGCGTGGCGGAACATTTCGTACATGTAGGTCACCGACGACACGTCCCAGGAGTCCAAAGGCTGGTTGAAGGCGTAGGCGCGGTTGAACATGCCGTTCATTGTCTTCACAGACGACACGTCCCAGGAGTCAAGAGGCTGGTTGAAGGAGTGGGCGTTGGAGAACATGGAGAACATGTTGGTCACGGACGACACGTCCCAGGAGTTCAGGGGCTGGTTGAAGGAGGTGGCGGTGGAGAACATGCGCGCTATCCGGGTCGCCGACGACATGTTCCAGGAGTCAAGAGGCTGGTTGAAGGATGTGGCGCGGGAGAACATGGCGTACATGTCGGTGACTGACGAGACGTCCCAGGCGTCCAGGGGCTGGTTGAAGGAGGTGGCGCCCCAGAACATGTGCGACATATGAGTGACTGACGAGACGTCCCAGGAGGAAATGTCGCCGTTGAAGGAGGTCGCCTTGTAGAACATGTAGCTGGCGTCCGTGACGCGCGAGAGGTCGGGGGCGTCGGTGGCGTTGTATACCATGTTGGATGCGCCCTGGAATGCCTCGCGCATCGACGTCCACTCGGCCGTCCCCCACTGGTCGATGGAGACCAGCTTGGGCGCTACCGCGCGGCCGGAGAGGTGGAATCTGGTGATGCCGTCGGATATGCGCACCGTGTAGGTACCGGCGGCATCATACCTGTGGGTCTGCCTGCCGCTAATGTCCTCTCCCACGGTCCCGTCGCCCCAGTCGATGGTGTACGTGCCGCTTGCGGGAATGGTTATGGACTGGTTGTTCGCTGTCGTGCGCCAGGTGGTGACAAACGAACTGGATGGGATGGATTGGCCATGTGCTGCGTCAGGACTGACAGCAACTGCCACGCATATGGCCACGACCACACACTGAATGTGGTGGAATCTGCTTCTACGCATGTGAAACCCCTTCATGTGGCTGATCAACTTTGGGGGTCACGGGATCGTGGCTCAGGTCCTCGGCCACGTCCGTCACGGCCTGCCTGATGGTGCCGCCGTTGAGCGTGAGCTTGCCCTCCCCGGTGGCGATCCCGTTGCTGTCGTGTTCGTTCCGCCGAAGGTTTTGATCAGAAAGCCGGTAATTTTCCATCACAGAACACGCTGCCATCGACTTAAACGCGGCTGCCGGCAGCTACGTCCCGGGACCCTGCATTCCTGAATCGTCTGCGACGATGCGTATACAGAGTGATCTTCCGGTTGAGACGGTCTCCGGTCTACCTTGCTCGCATATAATATGGAATTATCGTGATAATATCCATTATAAAATAACGTTGTGGTGAATTTAAGGTACAAATCGTGATATTATCGTGATTTTCCGTTCAAACAACCGGGATTCCCGGCGATACCGGTATGTAGACCCCCGGCCGTGGGTTGCCGCCTATCCCTGAACAACTAACCTGACACAAAAAAAGCCCTGCTGACGTCGTTGTCGGCAGGGCCCTTTTCGTTTTTCAGTAAGTCTTGTCGCGGAAGCGTACGTTTATCGCTCGTCTTTCGCGAATTGACGGGTTTTCTCTCTGATTATCCCTCCAGCCCCGCCGCGTGGCGGCCCGCGGCGGGGTCGCCGGCGGCGTGGAAACGTCCGTCCTTCGGGTCCACGTAGAGCATAACGGGGGTCGCGATCGGCCCGTCGCTTGTCGTGACGCGATGACCGCGAGCCGCGAGTTCGGAGCGTACGTCCCGGCTCACGCGGTCGCTAATGTTCAGCGAACCGACCTGTTTGAACGTCGCGGGACGATTGGGATTCGGATCGAACGAGTCCTCGTGGTGCGCCGTGGCGAAGCGCGGCGCGGTGACGGCGTCTTTTGGGGCCATATCGAACTCGATGAAATCCAGGAGCAGGTTCAGCGTCGCCTGGTCCTGAAGGTCGCCGCCCGCGACGCTGATCGCCAGAATCGGCTTGCTGTCCTTAAAGACAAGCGTCGGCGTCAGCGTGATCCGGGGGCGCTTTCCCGGCTGGATGCAGTTGGGATGGCCCGGCGTCGTGTTCAGGCTTCGCAGGCGGTTTCCGTACGACACTCCGGTCCGCCCGCCAAGTGGTGTTTCCCCACGATATACGTTCGCGCTCGGCGTTGCCGAAACGACGTTTCCCCACCGGTCGGCGACCACGCACGTCGTCGTACCGCCGATACCCGGTTCGAACACGCCGTCGCCGCGCAGCGCCTTCATTCCGTAAGGATCGCCGGGACTGGCTTCAAGCGAGGCTTTCTCCATATCGATCAGGGGCCGGCGGATTTCCGTATAAGCGTCCGACAGAAGCTCGGACATCGGCACGTCCACGAAATTCGGATCGGCGTAGTAGGCGTCTCTATCGGCCATGGCCAACTTGATCGCTTCCACGGCCACGTGCACGTAATCCGCGGAAAGGTGGCCCATGGATTTCAGGTCGAAGCCCTCCAGAAGGCGCAGCGCCTGGCAGAGGTACGGGCCCTGCGTCCACGGACCGCATTTATACACGTCGTATCCCCGGTAGTTGACCGCGACGGGATCTTCGATCAGCGTCCGGTGGGCCGCCAGGTCCGATTTACGAAGAAAGCCGCCCTTTTCCACGTAGTCCGCTTCCAGCGCGTCGGCGACGTCCTGGCGGGCCCCGTTTCGTCCGTAGAAACGGTCGCTCGCGGCCGCCACCTTCTCCTCGCGGCTTCCACGCGCCGCCTGTTCGGCCTCAACCAGCCTGCGCAGCGTGTCGGCAAGCCGGGGATGCCAGGATTCCTCGCCTTCATCCAGGATTGCCAGCGTGGGGGATACGATCGCTTCGAAGGACTGCGTGCCGTACCGGATGAGCAGCGTCGTGCACAGATCCACGACCGACGGGACCGGCGCCATCTTGATGTCCTTGTCCGGAATGCCGTTTTCCATGTACCAGGCGATCGCTTCCTGCGAGAGCGGCGCCCGTCCCTGACCGGAAAGCGTTTTGACCTCCCGGTTGCCGGCATCGTAGATGATCACCGGCACCTCGCCGCCGATCGAACACGCGCCGTGGTCGGTCACGTTCAGCGCGAGGATGGTCCCCGCCGCCGCATCGGCCGCGTTCCCGCCCCGTTCCAGAATTTCGATCCCCGCGGCCACGGCGCCCGCGCCCCCCGCGGCAACCGCGCCCGTACTGCTGACCGCATTCCAGCCTATGTTATCTTCGTTCGGATGTGACATCTTCATTCTCCTTAACCGGATCCATGCCTCTTCAGTATTAAAACGGGCGCCCACAAGGGACGCCCCTGCAATTCGCACGGCAGCGCGGTATTCTCAGACTCGCCGCCGCCTGTCTACGGTTTCGGACGCGCTAGTCACGACCCTCGTGCGCCCCGTCGTAGATCTCTGTCTTGAAAAGCGCCCGCTGAAACGCGAGGTATTCGTCTTTCGTCATCGCCGGTTTATAGTCACTGAGCAGATCGGTTGCCGCCCCGCCGTCGCCGTGGAGCAGGTCCACCGCCATCAGCGCCAGTGATTTCGCGGGCGCAAGATATCCCATTTCCTTGTCCGAAATATGCCAATCCGCGCTGTGCCCCACACCGTCCGCCCCTGCCATGTAGGGATGGATCGCCGGCATGATGTGGGAAAGATCCCCCATATCGGTGGACCCCGTTCTGTGGGAGACCTCACAGACCTCGTCCTCACCGAACAACGCCTTCGAATTCGCTTCAAATATCGCGCTCATCGCCGGATCGTTCCGGAGCGGCAGGTATCCCGGAAGCGTTTCGATTTCCACGCGCGCGCCCACCGCCATCGCCCCGGCGCGGATCGCGCGGTCGACCTTTTCGTTGGCGTCCAGCATGGCTTCGTTCGTCTTTGCCCTGACGTAGGTCTCCATCCGGACTTCCGCCGGCACCACGTTCACGATATCTCCGCCCTTGGTGATAATCGGGTGCACTCGGATCGCGTCGCCATCACGGAACGTCTCCCGCTGCGCATGAATCGCAGCCAACGCGATCTGCGCGGCGTTCAATGCGTTGATTCCCCGATGCGGCGCGCCTCCGGCGTGCGCGGCCCGGCCGATGAAGTGGATCATCTTCACCAGACACCCGTTGCACGACTCGGAAATCGCCGCTTTCTTCATATTGTGGTCGCTGTGCGTGTGGATCATCGCCGCCACGTCGATATCGTCGAAATGACCGAGCCGGACAAGCTCCGGTTTCCCGCCCAGAAACTCCAGTTTTCCTTCCCTGACGAGTCCCATCCGGTACTCGACTTCAATGTATTCTTCGGCAGGCACTGCAAAAAACACGACGTTTCCGGCCATCGCCTTCGCTGCGCCGGTGTCCACCATCCCCATCATCGCGCCCAGCAGCCCGGCCATTTGCGCGTTGTGGCCGCAGGCATGCGCGGCGCCGGTATCGGGGTCCGCCATGGGATGGTCCGGTACCACGAGCGAGTCCAACTCTCCGATCAAGGCCACCGTCGGGCCGGGCTCCGCACCCCGGAGGATACACTTTACCCCAGTAATCCCCAGCCCGGTTTCCGGCGAAAGCCCGAATTCCTCCATCGTGTTTGCCGCCAGCCTGGCGGTCTCGAATTCCTTGAAACCGGTCTCGGGATGGGCCATGATGTGGTCCCCGATCCGCTCGATCTGCCCCCTGCGGCGGTCGATGGCCTCGCAGATCTCTCGCTTCAATGTCTCTTTTTCGTCCATGCGCTCCTCTCACGTGCCATTCATCGGATCTTGACCAGCAGCACCAGCAGGATTGGCGTTACGAACGCCTGAAGCAGGATGAACCGCACGAGCACGTGGGTATTCGACCAGCCGTTCTTGTGCCGGAAGTGATCGTGCAGCGGATAACGGACCGTCCTGAATATCCCGATTTTCAAAAACCGCAGAAACGCGACTTTCAGGAGCCCGGTGGCGCCGTTCACCAGAACCACGCCGGCGACGACGACGATCAGAAACGGATTGCCGCACGCCAGAACCAATATCCCGAGCAGGAAGCCCATCGGGCGGGAGCCCGCGTCTCCCATGAGAACGGAGCTGGGATACGCATTATACCAGAGGTAACCGGCCAGACACCCGGCCATAATGAACGCGAACAGCGCCCAGACCGCGCCATCCGGGTAATGCGGCACGAGCAGGTACCTGGCGATATCCCGGTGTCCCACAATCCCGTACAGAATTGTGGCCAGGTAGACGAACGCCATCACGCTCAGGCTTCCCGACAGCCCGTCCACGCCGTCGGTACAGTTGGTGGCGTTGATCGAGACCCAGATCAACAGCGCGGCGCCGGGCACGAAAATCCACGGCGGAACCGATACCGGCGTCTTCATCAGCGGCAGCCAGAGTTGGACCGGTTCCAACTGGCAGATGACCATCGCACCCAGTAACGAGATGCCCAGGTCGATGCCGCCCACGCGATATTCGCCCCATCCTCCGGGACTTCGATCGTCCAGAAAACCGGCCACCATCGCAAGCAGTATGCACCCGAGGATCTGCCAGTACCGGGAGCCCGGCGGTAGGACCAGGATGCACACGGCGACGTAGATCGGTATGAAGATAATGCCCGCACCGACCGGTTTACCGTGGCTCTGTTCGTTCTCCACGGCATACGCCCGGCCCCGGTCTCTGGGCAGGCGCTTCCACAACCGGGGAAGCAGACGCCAGGTGAAGAACCCTGCCATCGCCGTGCCGAGGACTGCCAGAAACAGATAGGACGTCAACAACCGAAGGGGACCGTAAACGTCCGCGAAGCGTTCTCCCAGCCAGAAAAGCAAAGCCGAATCCCTATCGATAGTTCGCCAAAATAAGACTGCGCCCGGTAAGGCTTGTACCCTGGCGACCGCCGGGCCGGTCGCCGGTTCTCCCGTCTTCGACAATGTAAGCCCATCACGCGAAAAGGACAAGGGCAAGTTAAGAATTCCGCGCTTGACAATTCATGGCCGACCATCTATCTTTAAGCCCACACAATAAGGGGTGCTGTAAATGAAATCCGTTCAATTGTCAGCTTTCAGGTCGCGCGTATCAGGGCGGTCCTCAGTCGTAAGGCATAGCACGGCGTCGACTCATGTCGCCGCGATCCCGATGTGCATGATGTCCTCCTTCCCTTTCGAGAATCCTGCGGCGGAGCATCCCTTGACTTGAACTGAACGACACGGTTACCGTATTTGACAAACCCACCGCCGACGGATCGGCGGTGGGTTTTTTTTTTCAGAAAGGAAACGCCATGAAAACCTCATACGTATCGACCTCGATTCCCTACGTCAACGCCCGCCCACACGTGGGTTTCGCGCTGGAACTGGTGCAGGCCGACGTTATCGCCCGATGGCGCCGTCTTCAGGACAACGACACCTTCTTTCTGACGGGGACCGACGAGAACGCGTTCAAAAACGTGCAGGCCGCGGTGAGCGAAGGGTTGTCCACCGGTCAGCTCTGCGACCGGAACGCCGCTGTCTTCCGGGACCTCGCCAGGGCCCTCGATATCTCTCATGACGCTTTCATTCGCTCCTCGTCCGACGCCCACTTCCGCGGCGCCTCCCGGTTCTGGCTGGCCTGCCGGAAGGAGGACATCGTCCTCAGAAAATACCGGGGTCTGTATTGCGTGGGCTGCGAAGACTTCTACTTGAAAAGGGATCTGGCAAACGGACGGTGCCCTGTACATGGCGTCGTACCCGAGAACGTCGCGGAAACGAACTATTTCTTCCGCCTGTCCGCCTATCAGAAGCCGCTGGAGACCCTGATAGCATCCGGGAAGCTTCGCATTCTCCCGGAAACCCGGCGAAACGAGGCGCTTGGCTTCATCCGCCAGGGCCTGCAGGATTTCAGCATCTCCCGCAATCGGGAGCGATCGGGAGGCTGGGGCGTACCCGTACCGGGAGATGCATCGCAGGTTATATACGTGTGGTTCGACGCCCTGACAAATTACCTCACCGGGCCGGGTTATGGTTCAAACGTCGACAATTTCGAACGCTACTGGCGGAAATGCGCCAACTGTGTCCATGTCATCGGCAAAGACATCCTCAAATTCCACGCGATCTACTGGCCGGCCATGCTGCTCTCGGCCGGCCTGCCGCTGCCCGGAACCATCTACGTCCACGGACACCTGACCGTGGAGGGGCGCAAGATCGGCAAATCGCAGGGCAACGCCGTCGATCCGTTCCCTCTGATTCGCCGATTCGGCGCCGACGCCCTCCGGTACTACCTGCTCCGCGCCGTCCGCTCCGGAGAGGACGGAGACGTATCGGTAGCCCGGTTGCGGGAACTCTACAACTCGGACCTGGCGAATGGGCTTGGTAACCTCGTGCGCCGGCTGGAATCCCTCTGCGAGAGGTCCGTTTGTGGTCCCCCTGATACGCGTGAAACCCATGTCCCGTCTGACGTGAGCGGCGCGCTGGACAGGTTCGACTTCGCCGGCGCCCTCCGGGCCATCTGGCGGCGCGTGGACGAAATTAACCGTGATATCGACGCGGCGCGTCCATGGGAACTTCTGAATGATCAGAAGGCCGAGAGCCTGTCGGAACACCTCTCGGCCTGGATCGGGGCGGTTCTGGATGTCTCGCGGGTACTGAGACCCTTTCTTCCCGGTACTGCGCGCAGAATTGAGGCCAGTTTCTCAAAATCGCAGATAAAAAAAAGCCAGCCCCTTTTTCCAAGGCTGACATGAGAAACTGCGAGAATACGAAACTACGATAAGACGAGACTACGATAAGACGAGACTGCGAGAATACGAAATTACGAAACTACGAAAAAACGAGAATACGAAACTACGAGAAGACGAGAATACGAAACCATGAAACGCGCAATACAGCGATCACGCGACGCGTCATTCCGCGTCGGGTACGAAACGGACGCTACGCGCCAAACGCTTCCTTCATGCGGTCGAACAAGCCCTTTCCACCCTCGGGAGGCTGGACGTTTTCGAAATCGGCCAGCTGTCGGAAGAGCGCTTTTTCCTCTTCGTTGAGACGAGCGGGCGTCCAGACCATCACGCGGACCAACTGGTCTCCTGTGCCATACCCGTTCAGCTCCGGAATTCCCTTGCCCTTCAGGCGAAAGACCTGCCCGGACTGGGTCCCCGCCGGGATCTTCATCTCGGCCCTGCTGCTCAGTGTGGGCACGGTGACCTCCGCGCCGAGCGCCGCCTGGCTGAAACTGATGGGCAACTCATAGAGGATATCGTTGCCGTGCCGCTCGAAATGCTCGTGCTCCGCCTCTTCGATCAGCACCATACAGTCACCCGCGGCCCCGTCCCTGGGCCCGACGCTGCCCTGCCCCCGTAACGGTATGTAGTTGCCGTCGGTGACGCCCGCCGGGATATTGACGGACAGACTTACGGTCTTCTTCATCCTGCCGTCGCCGCCGCATTCCAAACAGCGGTCGCCGATCACCTTCCCTTCGCCGTTGCACTGCGGGCACACGGTTACGTTCACGAACTGCCCGAACAGAGACCTCGTGGCCTGGCGCACCTGCCCCATTCCGTTGCATACGCTGCAGGTCCTGGCGGCCGCGCCGGACCGGGCGCCGCTTCCGGCGCAGGTGTCGCAACGGTCCATGCGGGCGAAGCGGATCCGCTTCTGGACGCCGGACGCAATTTCCTCGAGCGTCAACCGCAGCGGTATGCGGAGATCTTCACCGCGCTGTGGGCCGCGCCGACCCCCGCGGCGGCCGAACAGATCGCCCAGAATCCCGCCGCCGAACACGTCGTCGAGGTTGGAAAAGATATCTTCAAAATCGGTTGCATGGGTGAAGTCGGACCATTGAAATCCACCGCCCTGGAACGGACCGCCCAGGCCCGCGTGCCCGTACTGGTCGTAAACCTGGCGCTTCTGCGCATCGCCCAGAACCTCGTACGCTTCCGCAGCCTCCTTGAATCTGGCCGCGGCCTGTTCATCCCCCGCGTTCCGGTCGGGGTGATATTTCATCGCCTGCTTGCGATAGGCTTTCTTGATGTCGCCATCGGTCGCGCCACGCTGCAGACCCAGTACGTCATAATAATCGCGTTTGGACATTACCCGTTCCTATTGTCCTGTCCCAAAAATACCTCACCATTCGGCCGCCGAATCATCCCGTCTCGCTGCGTTCCCCTCGCTCGCTGACCTTGCACAGGTCGCCTGCGCTCAAGCGCCTTGCGAGCCGGGCGACTCAGCGGCCGAATTCAGGCAACTTATTTCCGGGACAGAACAGTACGACAAAACAGACAGCAGAGCCGAATTCCGGCCCTGCTCAGGATTGCCTCGCTTCACTTTCTTTCTCGCCCTCTTCATCGGTTTCGGACGCCTCCCCCGCGCTTCCGCCGCTCACAACGACCTTTGCGGGCCGGATCACTTTATCGCCGAGACGGTAGCCGCGTTCCACTACCGCCATCACGAGCCCTTCTTCGTGATCTTCGGATGTCATCTGCATCAGCGCTTCGTGATGGTTGGGGTCGAACGGCTGCCCTGCGGCTTCGATCTCGGAAAGACCGCGACGCTGGAGGACTTTGGGAAACGCCTCCATGATCATCGCGACGCCCTCTTTGAAACCCTCTGAATCTTCCTCGCCGTCGGCGCGATGTTCCTGCGCACGCGCGACCGAGTCGAGAACGGGCAGCAGATCCCGAATCAGGTTCTCGCTGGCCGATTGTACCAGGGCATCGAACTCCCTGGTCCTCCGCTTCTTGTAATTGTCGAACTCGGCCGCCAGACGCATCCACCGGTCCTTGTACGCTTCGGACTCCCGGAGGGCTTCCTCAAGCGGGTCCGGGGCGTCTTCTTCCCCGGAAGCCTCCGCTTCCCCGCTACCCTCCGGTTCGGCGGCTTCCTCCTCTGTTTCCTTGCCGTTGACTTCGTCAGAGTCTATCATTTTCTTGTGCGTGTCCTCTCACTGGTGATCCAGCATTTCCTCGGCCAGCGTGGCCATATACCGGGTCAGGGGAATGAGCCTCGCATACGGGATGCGGGTAGGGCCTATCAACCCGATGACCCCGGAAATGGCGCCGACGCGGTACCGCGACGTAAGCACGCTGCAGCCCTGAAGTTGCGGCGGCCCGTTTTCGGCGCCGATCGTCACGGAAATCCCCTCGTGTTCGGTCCGTTCGTCCAGAATCGTAATCATCGGTTCCCGGGCCTCGAGCAGCTCCATGAGGGCGGCCAGGTCGTTTTTCTTGCGGTTGAATTCCGGCTGCATAATGAAATTGCCGGCCCCGCCGAAATGCAGATCCATGCCGTTCTGAAACCGGAAGAGATTCAACGCGCTGTCGCACAGCACCCGCAGCAGCCTGGGAGACCCGCTCGAAACCTCCCTGAGCCGCTCTGCGACCGAATCCCTGATCTCCGCAACGCTGAGACCGGACAGGCGTTCGTTTACCGCCCGCGAGGTCTCGTCCAGCTCGCCCGGCGTGATGGCCGAGTCCACCTCCATCACCATCGTCTTCACCAGCCCCGACTTGATCGCAAGCACCAGCAGCAGCCTGCCTTCGGACAGATGAACCATTTCCAGTCGGTCGAATACGCCCCGCTCGAACCTCGGCGAGAGAACCATGCCCAGGTTCATTGAGAGATCGGCGATCAATCTGGACATCTGCTCCAGCAAGGCCTCGATATCCCCCTCACGAACGTATGCCCTTACCCGCTCTCGGATCTCTTCCCGCTCCTCCTCCTCGATTGTCTGCCGCGGCATCACTTTGTCGACGTAATAGCGGTAGCCTTTGTCCGTGGGTACGCGGCCGGCCGAGGTGTGTGGATGGGTGAGCAGGCCCTTCTCCTCCAGGTCGGCCATGGAATTGCGCACCGTGGCGGAACTGAGACCCAGACCGGACCTGGCGATGGCGCGTGACCCGACGGGCTCTCCGGTATTGACATGCTTGCTGATGAGAATTTTCAGAATTGCCGCTTCGCGCTGCTGTACCTGCAACATACGTCCCACCCCTTCCGATAGCCTCAGAGAAAGACCGCGGGGGCCGGAGGAGATGCCCGTTGAGCTTTAGATTGACGATCTGAGTCAGTGGACGGTTTTTAACGGGGGAGAGCGGACTTCGTGAAGGGTGACGTTTTGGCATGCCGACGGCATGCCCCCGTACGCCAACCCGGATGGCAGGGGCAGCTTCAGACTGTCGGAATCCAGCTAAGAAGCTGTCTTAAAACCCCCAGCGGTCTTCGCGCGGCTGCAAAAGTGTCGGTCTGCGTTGGTCAAATCCACCCGTTCTACGAGATCGAGGCTGCGCTTGCTCGCCTCTCATAGCCGAATTTGCCCGCCTTGACCGACACATTTTCGCCAGGAATTTTAAAACAGCTTCTAAATCCGTATTCCCTCAAATGATAAAGGAATGCAAGTTTCTTGTCAAGCCTTTTACTGCTGATCCGGAACGGCGCAAATTCCCCGCTCCGCGACTGTTTCCGGACTCTGGCGGCTGGCGCCGCCGGCATCGCCCACTCATGCTGAGCGGTACCGCTATTAACATATATTTAACATATTTGCAATCTATACGAAACATACTGCCCGTATATTTGCGCCGTTCCAATTTCGTCTTGACATTTGTGGAGACCATTCAACGACCCACACCCGAAAGGAGCGGCAGCATGGGCAAGACGCCTCAAGACGTCCTTGAAATGATCAAGGATAACAACGTGAAGATCGTGGATTTCCGCTTTACGGACTATCCGGGGCTTTGGCAGCATTTTTCCGTGCCGGCGGAGGAAGTCGAAGAAGACACGTTCGAAGACGGCCTCGGCTTCGACGGCTCCAGCATGCGCGGCTGGCAATCCATCGACGAAAGCGACCTGCTCGTGATGCCGGATGCCGATACGGCCTTTGTCGATCCCTTCCTTGAGATTCCCACGCTCGTTATATTCTGTGAAATCGAAGACCCGATCACGAGAGACCTCTACACCCGCGACCCCAGAACCGTGGCGAAAAAGTCCGAGAACTACCTTAAATCTTCAGGCATCGCGGACGCGGCCACATTCGGACCCGAGGCCGAATTCTTCGTCTTCGACGATATCCGCTTCGACCAGACGAACAATTCGGGTTACTATTACGTCGATTCAAACGAAGGCCGCTGGAATACCGGCCGCGACGAACAGCCGAACCTGGGCTATAAGCCGCGTTACAAAGAGGGGTACTTCCCGGTGCCGCCTACCGACAGCCTTCAGGATATCCGGAGCGAGATGGTTCTGCATATGCTCAACAGCGGAATCGAAGTCGAAGCCCACCATCATGAGGTGGCGACCGGCGGCCAGGGTGAAATCGACTTCCGGTTCGCGCCGCTGCTGTCATGCGCCGACAAGCTGATTCTCTACAAGTACATTGTCAAGAATACGGCAAGGAAACACGGCAAGACTGCCACCTTCATGGCCAAGCCGCTCTTTGAAGACAACGGCACGGGGATGCACGTGCACCAGAGTCTGTGGAAGAACGGCGAACCTCTCTTTGCCGGTTCAGCCTACGCCGGACTCAGCGAGATGGCGCTCCACTACATCGGCGGCATCCTCAAACACGCACACGCGTTGCTGGCATTTGCCGCGCCGACCACCAACTCCTACAAACGCCTTGTACCAGGATACGAAGCCCCGGTCAACCTGGCCTATTCCCAGCGCAACCGCAGTGCTTGCGTCCGGATCCCGATGTATTCGCCCAGCCCCAAAGCAAAGCGGATCGAGTTCCGCTGCCCGGACCCCTCGTGCAACCCCTACCTGGCCTTTGCAGCCATGCTCATGGCCGGCCTGGATGGCATCGAGAACAAAATCGACCCGGGCGAGCCCCTTGACAAGGACCTGTACGATCTGGAGCCGGAAGAACTGGCCAGAGTCCCCCAGACGCCCGGATCGCTGGAAGAAGCCATCAACGCCCTTGAAGCCGATCACGATTTCCTCCTCAAGGGAAGCGTTTTCACCCTGGACGTGATTGACCACTGGATCGACTACAAGCGCAAGAACGAAATCGACGAGATGCGACTCAGGCCGCATCCGTACGAATTCGCGCTGTATTTCGACGCGTAGAACCGTAAATCACAATTCACACGCGACGCGAACAGGGGGCAGACACGCGCCCCCTGTTTCTTTGTTCTGAGGCCGCCCGCCCGGCGGCCGGGAGCAGGCGATTCAATGCGCATCAAGGATATACAGACGTTCCACGTCGACGCCGGCTGGCGGTCCTGGCTGTTGGTCAAGGTGGAAACCGACGACGGCGTTACGGGTTGGGGCGAATGCAGCGACGACAAGATGCCCCTGAGCGTCGCAGGCGCGGTTGAAGATTTCAAAGCCGTGCTGATCGGCCGGGATCCGCGCCCGTTCGAAATGCGGTTCCAGGATATGGTCAGACGCAGCCGCCAGAGTCCTGACGGCGCGGCAGCGAAAGCCATTTCGGGTATCGAACTGGCCCTGGTGGACATCAAGGCGCGGGCCCTCGGCATTTCGGTTGTCGAGCTGTTCGGCGGGCCCACGCGGGAAGACGTCCGGCTTTACTGGTCGCACTGCGGCACCAGCAGGATCCGGGCGCACGAACTCATCGGGACCCCGCCGCTGCGCAACCTGGGCGACGTTGCCGCGCTGGGCCGCGAGGTCGTGCAAAAGGGCTTCACGGCGCTCAAGACCAACATCCTGTTTCCCGGCGATCCCGGTTCGGTCTACTTTCCGGGCTTTGCCGGCAAACCCGGTACGACCGACCAGGCGATATCGAATCGGCTGCTGACGCAGATCGAGAGCCTTGTGGGCACGCTCCGGGAAGCCGTCGGACCGGACGTCGACATCAACCTGGACCTCAACTTCAACTTCAAGCCGGAAGCCTGCAGGCGAATCGCAAGAGTTCTGGAGCCCTTCAACCTGCTCTGGCTTGAAATCGACATGTACGATCCCGATGCCATCCTGGCGATCCGGCAGTCCACCTCCACGCCCATCTGCACCGGTGAAAATCTGTTTCACATGCGGGGCTATATTCCCTATTTTAGGCGTCAGGCGGCCGACGTGTTCATGATCGACGTTCCGTGGAACGGTTTCTCACAGTCCAGAAAAATCGGGGACCTCGCTGAAGTCTTCCAGTTGAACGTCGCCCCGCACAACTACTACAGCCACCTCGCATCGTTCATCAGTGCGAGCCTATGCGCCGTGCTTCCAAACGTGCGCATCATGGAAATAGACATCGACGACGTGCCCTGGAAAGACGACCTCGTCACGGATCCGCCAACCATCGTCGACGGACGCATGGCCGTTCCCGACGCGCCGGGTTGGGGCACGGACATTGTCGAAGAAGCCCTTCTGGCGCATCCCTGGCAACCGGGGCGCCCACGGGCCTGACGGCCGGAAGAGAGGTCCTCCCATGCGAAGAGCCAAGCTGCTCACCGACGAACAGATGCGGTTCTACGTCGTCAACGGGTTCATTTCCGTCAAGACGGAGCTTCCTCCGGAATTCCATGACGACATCTACCGGCGCACCGACGACATATTTGAGAAAGAGGGCAACCCCGGGAACAACCTTCTGCCCAGGCTGCCGGAAATCCAAAGGGTCTTCCAGGACCCGAACGTCGCCGGCGGGCTCACGGGGCTACTCGGCGCCAACTATTATATGCATCCGCATCGGCACTGCCATTGCAACCCGCCGGGAAGCGACGGTCAGCGTATGCATATGGACGGCTGGAACCGGCGGCACCATCACACAAGGTGGGCCATGGCGTTCTATTACCCCCAGCCCACTCCGATACGCCTGGGTCCCACGGGCGTCGTGCCCGGCAGCCACTACAACAACACCTATAACGCGGAAGCGAGCGAGGAACTGCCGCTATACGGGGACGCGGGCGACGTCACGATCGTCCATTACGACCTGTGGCACCGGGCCATGCCGAATTCCAGCGAAGGGCCCCGCTATATGATGAAATTCCTCTTCGCGCGGATGCAGGAACCGGACACCCCGAGCTGGCGGCACGGCGGATCCGGGGGTGCCGCGCGAGGTGGCTGGAACCACACGGACGAACGCGCGTTGCTGTGGAACCACATGTGGGACTGGCACCGTGGACGTCCTCCCGCGAACGGCGTTAACGCGCAGGTGGCCGCAAGCGCACGGGACCTGGACGACGCGCATGAAAACACGGCCCTCAATGCCGCCTACCGCCTCGCCAGGATAGGAACCGCCGCCATACCCACCCTTACGGCCCTTCTGGATGACGGGTCGGAGTCCGTGCGACGCAATGCGGCATACGCCCTGAGCGCCATCGGTGCGCCGGCGGTTCCGGACATGGTCGAGCGGCTCGGAGACGACACTGCCCGGACAGTCGAGATCCTGGCGGATATCGGCGGAGGCGCCGAAGAGGCCGTCCCGGGCCTGGTCGACACCCTGGAACACGACGACCCGGAAATCCGCCGGTGGTCCGCGGAAGCGCTCGGAAATGTCGCTGTTGGGGATCCGGCAGTGGTTTCAGGATTGAAGAAGCATATGCAGGATACCGACGGCGACGTGCGTCGCACCGCCGCATTGGCCCTTGCCAAACTGGGTCCGGCAGCCGAATCCGCCGTTCCAGAGCTCAGTGACGGGCTGGCAGACGACAATCGTTACGCACGGGGCAACGCCGCCGAGGCGCTCAGGCGAATCGGAACCCCGTCGGCATTGAATGCGCTCGTCCCCGCGTTGACAACGGCACGCTGGTGCCCCGGAACAACGCCGGAAAGCACGTTTTAGGAACCGTCCGCACGTTGCGGAGTCGATAAGGGAACTGCGTATAGACGAAATTCAGAACGCGAACTGAAAAAAAGTTGACACTTTTAAAAGATTCACTTATATTTTCGCCGCAGCACTACCCACCGAAAAAAGGGTCTGTCGGTTATGGAAATGAGCAAGGGCTGGAAAGTATTTCTCGGCGCTGCGGCGGGCCTGTTCACAATTTCGGGCGCAGCGGCGCTCCTGCTGCCTCAATATCGCGACCTTTCGCTTCTCTTCTTCTACAGCATTCCCGCCAACTCCTTCGTTCCGTTCCCTCACGAACCCGCGCTGGTTTACCTTGGCCGGTCCTATCATCCTGTCGCGGTTGCGGTTGCCGCCGTTGCAGGCACCCTGATCGCCTGCTTCGTGGACTACCGGGCCATCAACTTCGCCTTTCAGAACGCCAGAATCAGGCGGACGCGCGAAAGCGATGTCTACAAGGGCGCTGTTCACTATTTCATGAAAGCGCCCTTTTTTGCAATATGGTTCGCCGCGCTGGTTCCGTTCATACCGTTCTATATCTTCCGGATCCTCAGTCCGGCAAGCGGTTATCCCTTCCAGCGGTACCTGGTCGCCGTTTTTCTCGGGCGATTCCCGCGGTACCTGCTCTTCGCGGTAATCGGAAATCTGCTGAATCTCACCAACCTCATGCTGGCCGGAGGCGCCGTATTCTTCATCTGCGTGCTGCTCGGCTCGCGGGTCAAGGCCGCGTTCGCCGCCCGTCACCGGCGTGTCGAACAGACCGTCCCGGTCGATCGCTTTGCCCTGGACGAAAAAACGGCCGTCGCTTCCGACCGACCGTTTTCGATTCCAGCCCTCCCGTGGTGTCCTGTTGCGTCAGCTCCAGGCCGCGACGACCACGCCCTGCCCGAGAAGCGCGACGCCGTTATACCCCAGGTTGAGCCAGAACAGGCCGGCCTTGCGCCGCTCGAAGGCCACGGACTGGTACGCCACCGGCAGCACGAAGGCGATCAGCGCCATCAATCCCAGATGGATGCCCACCATCGCCTTTCCCCCGCTCCCCTGCAGCGATGAAATATCCTGCTGCCCTCCCATTCCGGCAAGCAGTTGCGCAAGTATGAAAGCGGTGACAAGCGCCAGCAGAAAACTCACGCCGTACGTCTTGAGTGGGTTGAAGTCCTTGCGTATCTCCTCCTCCGTGGTCTCCATATAACCGAGCCACCTCTTTCCGAACAAGGGGCCGTACCAGACGGCACCCACCAGCATCGGCAAAACGCCTGCGATCAAAACAGCGAGATAGTTGACTTCATGCATCGGATTTGCCTCCTCGAGGGTTGAATTCAAACATACCGACAGCCCGTCCCGCGGCCCTTCGAAGCTGCCGCGAAACCGTCGACAATCCCGGACCCTACTCCCACTCGACCGTTCCAGGCGGTTTGTGCGTCACGTCGTAAAACACCGCCTCGACGCCTCCCATATTCAGAATCTTACGCGCGAGTTTCAGCACGAAATCGAAGGGCAGCTCGCTGAACCTCGCCGTCATGAAGTCCGGCGTTTCTACCGGCCTCAAAACCACGGTCTCCCCGACACCGTCGGATGTCAACGGCAGCAGGACAGTGGGCATCTGAGACACCTTCTTCGACAGGCCCTCACGCTCAAGGGCCGCCATCGCCAGCGCGTCCACGTCCCTGAGAAGATCCAGACGAGACTGGGTCAGGAAGGCCCGCTTCAGCTTCAGTTCAGGAAGCGCCGACGGCGCCAGCAGGTAGACGACGCGGTTGATCGCGGATACCGCATTTGTGACACGCGTGGAAACGTCCTCCAGAACCGTCCAGTCCGCCTCACCCCAGACAACCGCGGGGTGAGCGTAGGTGCGGAAGTCTCCCTGAACCCCCACGCTCTTCAGGGGTAGCAGGCGGAGGCCCAGTCCGGCGCGGACCGCTATATCGCGGGCGGCTTCCTCGGCCTCCGCCTGCGGCGTATCGGCGCCGTCTCCCCGGGAACAGAGGCAGCGCACGGACAGCCCCGGTCCGGGAAAGGGCTGGCGCCATATCAGATGCTGAGGAAGGCCGAGGGCAATCCCCAGTTCGCGCACTTCGTCCTTGTAGAGGTGTGCCAGCGGTTCGATGACGAGGCCGCGGGCGATCAACTCCTCTACCGCGTCCACCCGGTTGTGGTGCGTCTTGATCACCGCGGCGTGTTCCGTGCCGCCGGATTCGATGGTATCCGGATAAAGCGTGCCCTGGCCCAGCAACCAGCCATCGGAATCCAGATCCATTCGGGCCAATACGCGATCCTTGACATCGAGAAACGCCCTGCCGACGGCCAGCCGCTTCTCTTCCGGTTCCACCATACCCTCGGTACTCAGCAAAAACGCTTGCGTCGCATCTTCTACAACCAGGTTTTCGAATCCTTCGCTCGTGAGCGCGTCAGAAACTGCGGCGGATTCGCCCTTCCGCATAAAACCGTTGTTGATATGCAGGCCCAGCACCCGCTCCGGTCCGAGCGCGCGGTTGAACAGTGCAAAGGCCACACTTGAGTCCACGCCTCCGGAAACCAGCAGAAACACGCGCTTCGGTCCGACCTGCTCCTGAATCTCCTCCATCGCCGTTTCCACGTAATTGGCCATCGTCCAGGTACGCGGCGCCTTGCAGATATTCAGAAAATTGTCCAGTATATCCATGCCGCGAGCCGTATGCGCGACCTCCGGATGGAACTGCAGTCCATAGATGTTGCGCCGCGCATCCCCGACCGCGGCCGTCGCGCAATCCTCGGTCGCGCCCAGAACCTCAAACCCCTCCGGCAAACGGCGGGCTACGTCGCCGTGGCTCATCCACACCACCTGAGACGGCTCCATGCCCGCGAACAAGCCTGTTGTGGACCGAATCCGCAGTTCCGCCGATCCGTACTCGCGGATAACACCCCGGGCAACCTCGCCACCCAGTTCCCGGCAGACCAGCTGGTGGCCGTAACAGAGCCCGAGTACGGGCAGCCCGGAATCCAGGTGCGCGCGATTGAACGCAGGCTGATCCGGGTCGTAGACGCTGGCGGGCCCTCCGGACAGAATCAGGCCGGAGTATCCATTCACCGCGGAAGCGTCCACGTCGGGCCGGAAGACTTCCGAATAGACCCGCAATCGGCGGACGCGATTTGCGATCAGGTGGGCGTATTGCCCCCCGAAATCCAGCACGGCGATGCCGTTTTGCATGCAGGCTTCTCCAGGGTGCGCGCACGACTCAGGGTACTGCCCTGCCGGGCGAACGTTCAGATATTCAGGGCCGCCTGCCAGTCGATTTCGGACGACTGCCAGGTCTCGCGGGCGGACAGGACCGTATCCGACGGTGTCGCCGTGTCGTCTGCAGGACAGTCCACGTTATAGTGAAGCCCCCTGCTCTCGCGCCGTTTCAGTGCGCAGCGAACGGCGAGCGCGGCCACGGTGGTGATGTTTCTCAACTCCAGGAGCGCTTCCGTAACCCTGGTCCGCTTGTAGAATTCCTCGACCTCCCGGGCAATAACGCCAATTCGCCGGGCCGCCCTTTTCAACCTGAAGTCGGAACGTACGATGCCAACGTAATCCCACATCAACTTCTGGACCTCCGTTCGATCATGGGACAGAAGCACCCATTCCTCGGCGTTGAACACGTCGTCATCCCGCCAGAGGGGTACGTCGGGAATGCCGGTTACCCTGTCCAGACACCGGGATGCGTGCCGACAGGCGCGGTCCGAAAACACCAGCGCCTCGAGAAGTGAATTGCTGGCCAGTCGATTCGCGCCGTGCAGACCGGTGTGCGCCACCTCTCCGGAGGCGTAGAGCCCTTCTATATCCGTACGCCCCCAGAGGTCGGTTGACACGCCGCCGCACATATAGTGAGCCGCGGGCACGACGGGAATGGGCTGCCGGGTGATATCGACGTTGAGCGCTAGGCATCGCCGGTGGATGTTCGGAAAACGCGCTTGAATCTCGGCGGCGGACACGTGGGTGATGTCGAGATACACGCAGGGAGCGCCGCTCTTCTTCAGCTCGTTGTCGATTGCCCTGGCGACGATATCGCGCGGCGCCAGCGCCCCCATATCGTGATAGGCGTCCATGAAGGGATGGCCGTGACGATCCACCAGCACGCCGCCGTGACCGCGCACCGCCTCGGAAATCAGGAACGAATCGGCCTCCGGATGGTAGAGCGTCGTGGGGTGAAACTGCATAAACTCCAGATTGGCTATCGGCGCCCCCGCCCGGTAGGCCATGGCGATCCCGTCGCCGGTTGCGATCCCCGGGTTGGTTGTGTGCGTATAAATCTGCCCCGCCCCGCCGGAACACAGAAGCGTGATTCGCGCCAGGAATCGCCGGACCCGGCCTGACGCTGAATCCAGAACGTAGGCCCCCCAGCAATGAATCCGACCCTGCGGTTCGCTCCTGACGCCAAAGAGATGGTGTTCCGTGATCAGGTCCACCGCCATATGGTGTTCGAACCGCGTTATGTTGGGATGCGCCTCGACCGCTTCCGTCAGCGCCCGTTCGATTTCCATTCCCGTCAGGTCGTCCGCGTGTACAATCCGGTGACGGGTGTGTCCTCCTTCCCGCCCCAGCGCCAGACGCCCGGCAGACCCTGTTGTAAATGCGGCGCCCCAGTCGATCAATTCCCGAACCATCTGTGGACCCTGTTCAACCACCAGTTCCACGGTCTCCCTGCGGCAGAGACCGGCCCCGGCCGCGAGCGTGTCAGCCGCGTGGCGTTCGAAGGAATCGTCCGAATCGAATACTGCGGCGATTCCCCCCTGGGCATAGTTCGTATTCGACTCCTGGGACTCCTTCTTGGTAATCACAGCGACAGAGGCGGACTCGGCCGCTCTCAGCGCAAATGAAAGGCCGGCAATACCACTGCCTATGACCAGATAGTCGGTCTCCAGGACTTCGGACACGATCTGCCTTCCCTTTCGAATTCGCCGGCGCCGCGGCGGCGGCACGATTTACTCTCTGGTTTTTACGATTTCCCTGAGGAAGTCTTCCGCCGAAAACTCATTACAGGCTGTGGCCTCTATCAGCAGATCCAGAATCTCTCGCCGGGTGCGCCGATCGTATATCAGGTCTTCGAATACCTCCCTGGACTTTCTGCGCCCGAGAGCCTGCTCGATCTCTCCCGGAGTCATCCACTGGCCGCCCGTTGACGACATGCCATTATCCTCCTGTTTTAAAATGGCTTATAGACTTCCCAAGAAGACGAAAAAAGCGGAAATCCAATACAGTGTCAACCGGTTCCGCCCATCCACGGGAAGCGGGTCGCCTGGGTACGGTCTCTGCCGTACGCGCACCCCGCCGCAGCTTCGATTTCCAGACCGCGGCAATCTCATTCGGTTGCCAACAAACAAAAAAATGAGTACACTTGATTTTGAATCCCTTACGAGGTACGGATGGCCGTAAACGACCTGCCAGCACTCAATGCGATATTCAACACGATTGGCGCCGTCTTTCTCCTGATCGGCTATTTGCAGATCCGGCGCGGCAACATCCGACAACACAGGCAAATGATGCTCCTCGCCCTCGTCTTTTCGGCCCTGTTTCTGTCTTCATATCTGTTCTATCACTTCAAGGTCGGGTCCGTACCCTATCCTCACCACGACTGGACCCGCGGCGTCTATTTTGCCATCCTGGTCCCGCACATCGTACTGGCTGCACTGAACGCGCCGTTCGTCCTCGCGGTTGTATGGCTTGCCCTGCGGGGGCGATACCAGCCACACAGACGCCTCGCCCGCTGGGTGTGGCCGGTCTGGATGTTCGTGTGCGTCAGCGGCGTGATCATCTACGTGATGCTCTACCAACTCTAAGAAGCTGTTTTAAAATTCCCAGCGGTCTTCGCGCGGCTGTAAAAGCGCCGGTCAGCGTTGGTCAAACCCGCCCAAGAGTGGCGAGGGGCGCGCAGCCACGATACATTGGATATGCGCGGATTCTCCCGTCGGCGCTGCGCGCCCCTCGCGCCTCATAACCGCCACTTTTTCGCTCGCGCTCGGGAACTCACCGGTAATTTTAAAACAGCTTTCAACAAACAAGGAGGCACCCCATGACCGTACTCGTGACGGGTTCGACAGGGCTCGTCGGATCTTCTCTCGTTCCGCATCTCGAAGCCTGCGGCCACCGCGTACTGCGGCTGGTTCGCACGAGCCCGAGAGACGACATGGAGCGCCGGTGGGACCCGGAAACGGGAGAACTTGCGCCTGCCGCCCTCGAAGGAATCCAGGCCGTGGTGCATCTGGCAGGCGAGAACATCGCTTCCGGCAGGTGGAACGAAGCAAAGAAAGGCAGAATCCGCAGCAGCCGCGAAGACGGCACCCGGCTTCTGGCGCAGGGCCTTGCCGGGCTGCAGACGCCCCCCGGCGTTCTGGTTTCAGCGTCGGCGATCGGATATTACAGTAACCGGGGCGACGAAGTCCTCAACGAGGAAAGCCCGCCTGGCGCCGACTTCCTTGCGGAGACGTGCATTGCGTGGGAGAATGCCGCGCGGCCCGCAACTGACGCCGGCGTCCGCACCGTAAACCTGCGAGTCGGAATCGTACTCAGCGCGGACGGCGGCGCGCTGGCCAAAATGCTGTTCCCGTTCAAGATGGGCGTTGGTGGCGTGATCGGCGGCGGCGATCAGTATATGAGCTGGGTCTCTCTGGACGATCTGACACGAGTCATCGTCCACGCGCTCAACACGGAAACGCTCGAGGGCCCCGTCAACGCCGTGTCGCCGGCGCCGGTGACCAACCGGGAATTCACCAAGACACTGGGGGGTATTCTGTCTCGTCCGACGCTCTTCCCCATGCCGGCATTCGCCGCCAGGCTGGCATTCGGCAAAATGGCGGATGCCCTGCTGCTGTCCAGCACCCGCGTCACGCCCAACCGCCTGCAGGAATCCGGATTTGACTTTCAACACCCCGAACTCGAAGGCGCGCTTCGACACGTACTGGAACGCTAATTGGCCGTTGAAGGAGCCAATCCGGCATCTACCCGATACCGTTCAGCCGGCACACGACGTCGAACAGAACCTGCACTCCGAATCTTACGTTCGCGACGGACACCCGTTCGTCGTGCCCATGGCACAAGTCGAAATACGCCTCGCCCTCCTCGTACCGCATGGGCAGAAATCCATAGATGTGGATATCGCGGTCCCGCAGAAACCGCGCATCCGTGCCGCCCGTCTGCATGTACGGGACGACGACCCCATTCGGATCCCATTTGGAAATCGACGCCTGGACCACGTCGAACAGCGGCGTCCGATGGTCGAACTCCGTGCCCGGCCTGAAGTCCTTTTCCATTTCGAGAGCGACGCCGTCGCCGGCCATGTCACGAACTTCCCGGACAAACCCCTCTTCGTCCACCCCGGGTAAGGGTCTGCCGCTCAGCCGCGCCACGGCTTCGGAAGGGATCACGTTGCGTTTGACGCCGGCCTCGAGCATGGTCGGCGCGCACGTATTGCGCACCATCGCGTCGAACATTTTCCGGGTCGGCTCGTCAACCGGCAAGGCCTGCAGCGAGGCTTCACAGCGATCCGGATCCAGTACTCCGAGCAACTGTTCCGCCACCTCGTCTCTCACCTGCGCTGCCGCGGCGCCTTCGAAGAACGCCCTCACACCGGACGTAATCCGGTTAGGCATCTTCACGCCGCTCAATCGCTCCAGCGCCCCTCCCAGATGAAAAACCGCGTTGTCGCTGTGGGGAACGGAACTGTGCCCGGGTTGTCCGCGCGCGACCAGGTTCAACTCGGCACTCCCCTTTTCGGCCACCTGACACGTGTATACCGGACGCCCGTCGATCAGTAACGCAAAGCCGCCGCCCTCGTTGATGCCGTATTCCGCGTCGAACACCTCCGGGTGATTGGCCGCAAGCCACCGCACCCCCTGCACGCCCCCAAGCTCCTCGTCCGCGGCCGCCACCAGGACCAGGTCGCGCGTCAGCGGCAGATTCAGGCGCTTGCACAACAACAGTACCTGCAGCCCGACGGCCGTCGTCAGCTTGGAATCGATCGCCCCGCGTCCCCACACATATCCCGAGTCCACCTCGCCGCCGAACGGGTCGCGCGTCCATTTCGCGGGCTCCGCCGGAACCACGTCGATATGCGACAGCAGCAGCAGCGGACGTTCGGATCCGTCACCCTTGAGACGCACCACCAGGTTCCCGCGCCCGGGCGCGGATTCCAGGACGCCGGGAGAGAGACCCTCACCGGTCAGCGCCCCGGCAATGTCCCTGACGAGGGGCAGTTCGTTACCGGGGGGATTCGTGGTGTCGAAACGAAGCAGCCTGCAATGCCAGTCCACCGCTTCCCGTCCCGCCGCATCCCAATCCACGTTCATAATTGAATCTCCCGATACCGTACCGGTCCGGCCAACGCCTTCGCTACGAGTTCAGAAACGTTGACCTTAGAAGCTGTCTTAGTGCCGGCCTGTCCTCTCGTCTCTCAGGCCAGCAATTCACCCATTCTCCTTCCGATCGCCTCCACGTCCCCTTCCCTCAGGCACATGGGACCGAACCCCAATGCGCCCTCGTACACATCAGCCGTATTGCAGTGAATGCCGGGCTCGCCCTCGATGAGTCGCCGTGCCAGTTCCAGCCCTGAGATTCCTGCCGCGGCTTCGTCGATCTCAACCCGCAGACCGGGAACGGGCCTGCCCGGATCGGTCGCCGCGGTTACCCGCACATTCGGCAGTGTCTCGAGTGCATCCGCGAGACTCCGAATTTCAGCCGACCATCGGGCATGGCGCTCCTCGTCCCCCTCGGCGACGAACAGCCTGAGCGCCGTGATGAGCCCCACGATCTCCTCCTTGCCAACCTTGCATGGTCTCCCGATCCCATGCTGAGGCGCACCTGGCAGCCGATCCTTTTCGATCAGCGAGGGCGGCGGGTTCCAGAGATCGTAAAAAACGTCCTGGTCCAGGTGCTGCAGGGCGACGGCCATGACCAGTTCTTTCCGACCGCAAAGGATCCCGGAACTCTGCGGCCCGCGAATGGTCTTTCCTCCGCTGAAACAGACCACGTCCGCCCCGGCTTCGACAAATCGCTGGAGGTTCGTCTGGGGCGGGAGCTGTCCGGCGGCGTCCACGACAACCGGCACACCACGATCGTGGGCTGCTTTCACAACGTCCGCGAGGTCCGGGCGCGCCCGCGCATTCATCACATATGCGACCGCCGCTGTCCGGTCGGTAATCGCATCGGCAATTTCCCAGGCTTCCGTATCCCTGACTCCGGCGCCGCTGTACCGGTCGGAAATCCCAACCTCCACGAGCTTAACGCCAACCGCACGGATGGCGTGGTCGTAGAAGTTCCGGTGGCTCCGCGGGATAATCACCTCGTCCTTCATGCCCCCGGTGTCCGGCAGACGGTTCATCCTGCCAGGATCCAGTCCGGTAACGCACGCCGCCACGCCCAGCATGATGCCCGCCGCCGCTCCCGACGTGACGTACCCGGCCTCGGCCCCCGTGATGTCAGCAATGGCCCGGCCCGCCCAGGCCTGCAGTTCCGCGATATCCACGCAATGTTGAGAGGCTTCCGCCATGGCCCGCGCCACCTCCGCCGGGAGAATCGACCCGCTCAACCGTGTGGACGGCCCGGCCGCATTGATTATGGTACGAATACCCAGGCGTTCATAAACACTGCTCATCCACCACCTCCTGAACTCGGATCCGGCACTCAATACAAACGCAAAAAAGCCTGCACAATCCCGCTTTCCGCAACCGAAAAGGACCGTCAATATCAACCGCTGGCCGCACCCTGTCAAGCCAAAACCTCTCCGTATCAAAACCACTTGTGAACCGGCCGCAGGCTGTTTACATTCAGGTCGCCGCCAACCGCGCCGACAAGGATCCGGGGGATCCCGATATGGACGTCCTCGAGCATACTACCAATGCCTTCAACGGCATTGTAATCAGCCCCGAAAGCCTTCCCTCAGACATGGAGACGTTCAGCCACCGGCTCTCAATGTCCCTGGAGATCTGGAAAAAGGGAGGCTACCAGCTGGTGTGGCTGGAGGTTCCCATAAGCAAGTCGGAATTCATACCCGTCGCGGTTCAGGCGGGTTTCTCTTTTCATCACAGCGGCGAGGCTTATCTCCTGTTGACCCGGCCGCTGGTCGATGACGCATTCATCCCCGGTTTCGCCACCCACTACATTGGTGCGGGAGGGGTGGTCATCAGTGAGAAAAACGAGATTCTGGTTGTCTGCGAAAAACACCGCGGCAGCAGCAGGCCCTACTACAAACTTCCGGGCGGTGCGCTGCATCCCGGCGAACACCTGGCCGAGGCCGCCGTACGGGAAATCCGGGAAGAAACGGGTGTAAGGACGTCATTTGAAGCGATGGTGTGTTTCCGCCACTGGCACGGATACCGCCACGACAAGTCCGATATCTACTTTGTCTGCCGCCTCAAGCCGCTCTCTTACGAAATCATCCCGCAGCCCGAAGAAATCGAAGAATGTCTCTGGATGCCCGTAGAAGAATACCTGACCTCAGACTACGTCCATACCTTCAACCGCCAGATCGTGAGGGCGGCGCTGTCCAGCCCCGGCGTGGTGCTCAGCGAGGTGGACGGATACAGCGACGGCCGGCGTCGGGAGATCTTCATGCCGCCGGGCATGGACCGGGATTGATCCCGGCTCGTCCGGCGCGACGACGAATCAGGGATAGCGTCAATTCGAAAAAAGAAAACCGTTAAATTGGCCACAAAAAGCCTGAATGCGGGGAGACGGCAGAGGTGAGACGGTAGAAGAAGTCCTTGCCCGGTATGTTTTTCCTCCTTGCCTCTGCACGAGAAGAATCCTCACAAGGCAGGAAATCTCTCCCCTCTCCCGTCTAACTTCTCACCAGAAGGTTTGATATGAATATTCCGGAATCGCTATTTCGCCCCATTCTGGAGAACCGGCGGGTTGACGCCAGTCCTGTCGTATCCTCGTTAAAACGAATTCTCAGGAAAGCCTGCGATGACCATCTCGATCCGGCCTCGAACGCATACATCGACTATAACGAACGCAAAGCGGACTTCTGGCTGACCAGGCCGGGCGGCCGCCTGCTGCCCAATTCGATCGAGACCCTTGCCGTGGGCGGCGTTCTCCTTGACGGAAAGTACGCGTCGGAGGCATGCAACATTCTCCGGACGATCGTCAAATACCGTATTGTGGAGAACTGCGGCGGCACGAACTACGGGCGCCCGTACAGCACGTGGCGGGACAATTGCCTGGACGCCGGCGCCAGCTCCATGGTTCTGGCCATCGGACTGGACCTGTTACGGCACGAGCTGACGGACGCGGATCGCGTAGAAATCGGCACCTATTGCCTTCCTTTCATCGACTATACGCTCGATGACCCGCCGGACCCCGAGGAGAAGCGCCCGGACTGGAACATGGCCGCCATCGGACTCATCGGTCTGGGCCTGCTCGGACTCGTACTCCGCGGGTACGGCGTGCTGGACGAGTCCCGGTTCAACGCCGCTCTGGACCTGTCGAAGAAGCGATGCCTGCTCTTCCTCGAAAAGGGTCACGACGGCGACGGCGCATTCTACGAAGGGCCGGCGTATGGCAGCGCCACATTGCACTACCTCGCCCCGTTCGCCCTGGCGTTGGCCGCCTGCGGGGACCGGGAACTCACGAACCATTCCGGATGGGAACGCATCGCGGAGGGGCTCGCGTACGAACTCATTCCGGCGACGGGGCGGCCGAATCCGCTGAACGACTGCAACGACGGGTTTCACATCGAATGGCTCGCCCTTCTGGCTTCTCAACAGAACAGCGGACTCGCCCAGTGGCTCTGGCAGAGCATCGATAAGCCCCCGGCCGGAGGCGAATACTGGCACCCGCCGGCCGACGGCTGGAGCGACACCGTTACGCGTTATCTGCTTTACTTCGACCCGTCGGTAGAGCCCGTGCCGCCCGACCGCCGGGACATACCCAGGGTCCGGCATTTTCGCAACAGGGGCCTTGTGGACGTCCGCTCCGGGTGGGGGTCCGAAGATTTCTTCCTTTCATTTCTGTGCGACGTCTTCCCGGCCGGCGGGCACCGGCAGGCCGATCGCAATCACTTCGCGCTGCACGCTCTCGGAGAGAGCTTTGCCTGCGACTCGGGCTACGCCCTCGAACGGCTTCCCGACACCACCGAAGTGCTTCGTCTTGGCGCGCTGGGAGAAGCCCACAATCTGCCTCTGGTGATGGGTGAGATGCAGCGACGGGGCCCGGCGGGAACGGACGGCATCGTACGCGCGGATATCCAGGGCAACTTCCCCTTTGTCGAATCCGAAGCGGGCGGCAGCTACGGATGCGCAAAGCGATTCGTCCGGCGCCTGCTCTGCCTTCCGGATGCGCGAGGCGCGCCCGCCTCCGTGATCGTTGTCGACCGCCTGGATTTTGAAATGCACGACCGACCGATCTTGACCTGGCTGCTGCACACCGCCGCCGGCAATCGGCTTGAGTGCGGACGTGACAGGGTATCCATCGTCGGATGCCGGCGAGAGAACCGATGCGACGTCCAAATTGCGACGCCGTGGCCGGGCCGGTGGCGCGAAGAGACGTTCCACGACCATCCCAGATTGCGCTACGACTGGTTCTGGAGCCCTCTGTTCTGCGTTGTCGCGTTCGTTCCGTATCACAAAGACATGGCGCCTCCCGAGATCGACGCCGCCGGTACCGCCGCGGGCTGCGCCGTTCGCATTCGATCGGGCAACGTGGCCGACATGGTCCTGACCGCGGGGCCTGAAAGTACGTTTACCTGCCGCGGCATTCGGACGGATGCGGAATTCGCGCACGTCCGAACCGTGGAAGACAAATTCGACTCCGGCCGGCTCGCTGCCGGCTCCGTGCTCGAAGTTTCAGGGTGCGCTTTGGTTTCTGAGCCCGGTACCATCGACTATCGCCAACTCTGACATCTCCGCTCCCGACTGCAGTCCGATTATGACCCGGTACACCGGAGCCCGTGCGTTGTCGCACGCCCCCGGTGTACTCGCCACCGCGAACCTCCTCCATCTCCCATTGGAAGGAACGTGCGACGATGCCACTATGGAAACCCGATCCATCGTTCTACCCATCCCCCAGGATGGCCATGCAGGCTCCGCCTGAACGATACGGTTACGTATCCGCTCTCAATCCCGGCGGGAACGATCGACCCGACGCGCTGTGCGTGGTGGATCTGGATGCAGAATCTCCCACGTACGGTCAAACCGTTTATTCCCTTCAGATGCCGTATAACGGGGACGAACTTCACCACTTCGGCTGGAATGCCTGCAGCTCGGCCCTGTGCCCCTATGCTCCCCATCCCCATCTTGAACGCCGCTACCTGATCCTGCCCGCCCTGCGCACGTCACGCATATACATCGTGGACACCAGACCGGACCCCACCAGGCCCCATATCGTCAAGATCATAGAGCCCGAGGAGCTCATGGCCAGGTCGGGCTACAGCAGGCCCCACACCGTACACTGCGGTCCCGACGCGATCTACGTCAGCGCCCTGGGGCCGGCCAATGGATCGGACGGACCGGGGGGGATCTTCCTGCTCGACCACTTCAGCTTCGACGTCATCGGTCCGTGGGAAATCCATCGCGGATCGCAGGAGCTGGCGTACGACTTCTGGTGGCACCTGGCGGAAGACGTCATGATGAGCAGCGAGTGGGGAAAGCCGGAGCAATTCGAGAACGGGGTGGTGCCCGAGGACCTGCTCGCGAACCGGTACGGCCACCGGCTCCACTTCTGGGACCTCAGAAGGCGCCGGCTCGATCAGACAGTCGACATCGGCCCCGAGAATCAGATGCTCCTGGAACTGCGCCCGGCTCACGATCCGCGGAAGACCTACGGATTCGCAGGCGTGGTCGTGAGCACGGCAGACCTGTCCGCGTCCATCTGGACCTGGTTCCGCGAAAACGACGCCTGGCGAATGCGGAAGGCGATCTCAATTCCGGCCGTGCCGGCCAGTGCGGCCGACCTGCCGCCGATGTTGAAAGCATTCGAAGCCGTACCGCCCCTGGTCACCGATATCGACCTCTCGCTGGACGACAGGTTTCTCTACGTTTCATGCTGGGGCCTGGGCGAACTGCATCAGTACGACGTTTCCGATCCGTTCGAACCGGTATTGACCGGCAAGGTGGAAATCGGGGGTATTGTAAACAAAAAGCCGCACGCGAAGCGTGACGGCTCGTTGTCGGGTGGCCCGCAGATGGTGGAAATCAGCCGCGACGGCCGGAGGATCTACTTTACCAATTCGCTCTACAGCGCCTGGGACGACCAGTTCTATCCGTCCGGAATGGACGGGTGGATGACGAAAGCCAACGCCGATAAGGACGGAGGGCTCGAACTTGATCCCGATTTCTTCATCGACTTCGGCGAAACGCGCGTCCACCAGGTCAGATTGGAAGGAGGAGATGCCTCTACCGACTCTTTCTGCTACCCTTCCTGACTGGCTGGGTCCGTGGCTGGCGATGATCGGCTTCGGCGCCTTTCACGGACTGAATCCCGGCATGGGCTGGCTGTTCGCCCTGTCCCTGGGGCTCCAGCAGAACAGCGGACGCGCCGTCTGGATCGCGCTCTTTCCCATCGCGGCCGGCCACGCCGCCTCGGTCGCCCTCGTGGCCGCCTGCGTGCTGGCGGGCCTCCACTTCATTTCCCTGTCCGCCGTGCAGTGGATAACCGCCCTCCTGCTGATCGCCTTCGGGGTCTACAAGCTGTTCAACTATTACCGGCATCCACGCTGGGTGGGCATGAAGGTAGGGCCCGGAGACCTCTTCTCCTGGTCGTTTCTGATGGCCACCGCACACGGCGCCGGACTGATGGTCGTTCCCGCCCTTCTGGGTGTGGCGACCGCCGGCCACGGCCATGGCGCGCCGGTTGCAAACCCGCCCGCCAACGTCGTTCTGGCCGTTGGCGTCCATACGTTCGCCATGTGGCTCGTGATGGGCGCCGTCGCGTGGGTCGTTTACCGCAAACTGGGGCTGGCCGTGCTGCGGCGAAACTGGATCAACTTCGATCTGATCTGGGCGGTCTCCCTGCTCGTCGTGGGGGCCATCGCGCTCGTTACGGCGCTGTAGACCGCTTCACCCTGCTTATCGGCTGCCGAACCAGCCGTCACCCATCCGATAGTTGACTGAGCGCGTCCATCACCGGATCGACGTCGAACACGTAGCCAAACATCAGCGAGACCCGCCACAGCGCAATCTCCTTTGCCCATTCCTCGGTACAACTCTCCCCGTTCTCAACGGCCGTTGTCGCCTGCCGGATGGTCGAGCACACGTACCCCAGCCTTCCCATATCGACCATGCCACCGGGGCTGGCGAGAAGACACCAGTTGACGGCAAACCCGATATAGATCAGGTGCCAGATTTCCCGCTCACGGCAGACCGCATTCAGTTGATGGGTATTGATCACCACCGGCTCGCCGGCTACCGGAATCGCCTGGGGCGCAAAGTCGATGTGTTTGAACCCCGCCGAAATGTCCGGCTGGTTGTGCGCGCCGGTCATCTGCCTGCCCCGTTCCGCCTGCCACTGCTTCTTCAGCGGGTCTTCCACCGCGCCACACGCCGCCTGCGGCTCCTCCCCGGCCATCCCTTTGATACGCTGGTATTCGTCGTACGACGCGGTATAGCTCTCGCTCGATGCGACGTGGATGACGGAAAGTCCGGCCTGCCTTGCCGCCTGCAGAAGCGGGGGAAAGACGTCCTGCGAGATCTTCATCGCCCTCGGCAGGTATTCCACCATACGGAACCAGCCGTCGTACGGCGACCCCGGGCCGGGAGGGATTGCGTCCACCAGACCCGGATTCCACGCGTGCATGCTCACCAGCGCCGTCCTTTCAAGCGGCACGTCGAGCATTCGCGAGGTCCAGCCCGCGTAGCCGCGTCCCGGAATGTCGGCGTCCAGGTCCGCGTCGTGCTGGCGGTAATAGTGCGCCGGAAGCGTCAACGTATTGCCCATGGGGTCTCCATTCTTTTAGCCTCATTTCTATAAAGGATAACCGTAGTTTTGGCAGCAAAAAGCCTGAATGCGGGTAGAGGGAAGACAAAAGGCGGTGAGACGGGAGCCGGTAGACGGTAGAAGAAATGCGGGGAGACGTTAGAGGGAAGACGGTAGATGAAGTCCTTGCCCGATATTTCGCAACTTCTCGCCTTCGGCCCGAAAAGAACCCTCACAAGGCAGGAAATCTCTCCCGTCTTGCGTCTCCCGTCTACCCGGTTTTCTCCCCCTCTCCCGTCTAACGTCTCCCCTCTCACCAGGTGGTGGGTCGGGCGGGGAGAGATGTCCCGGATGCGACGACTCAGATGGCGCCATCGCCGCGGAGTTTCTCGATCTCCGAGGTCGAATAGCCCAGATAGTCGCCCAGGACCCGCTCGTTGTGTTCTCCCAGCGAGGGTCCGCGCCGGGGTTCGACCGACGGGCCGTCGACCTTTATAGGACTTGCCACGACCCTGGCGGCGCCGAACTCCGGATGCGGCAGCTCCAGAATCATGTCGTGCTCCGCCACGTGCGGGTCGGCGAAGGCCTGCGCAACGGTGTTCACCGGCGCACAGGGCACCTTGCCCTTGAGCAGCGCAAGCCAGTCGGCGGTCGTCTTCCCGCGGAAGCGGTTCTTGAGAATCGGAACCAGCGTGTCCCGGTTTTCCAGGCGATCCTCAAAGGAGCGAAACCGGGAGTCCTCCGCCAGTTCCGGCGCACCGAGAACGCAAACGAGATTTCGGAAGAACTTCTCCTTCGCGCACATCACCACTAGCCAACCGTCTTTTGTCGGCACCACCTGCGACGGAATCTGCGACGGATGGGAAGAATCGGGCGTCCGTTCCGCCTCATAGCCCCTGGTCAGGTGCCACGCACCGACATATCCCAGATGCGCAAGCGCCGTATCGAACAGATTCACGTCCACGTCGCAACCCAGCCCCGTCTGCCTGGCGCGGAAGATTGCGCTGGCCATGCCCAGCGACGCCATCGCGCCGGCGCCGAGGTCCACGAGGGAGAGTCCTGTTTTCGTCGGCGGGCCGTCCGGTTCTCCAGTAAGGCTCATCCAGCCGGCATAGCCCTGCATCAGATAGTCGTAACCCGGCTCGTCCGCGCGAGACCCGCTGCGCCCGAATGCCGAAAGCGAGCAGCACACGATCGAAGCCTTGACCTCGCTCAGGGACGGATAGTCCAGGCCCAGCCGGGCGGGAAGGTCCCCGCGCAGGTTGTTGAAAACGCCGTCCGAAACCCTCACCAGCCGATGCAGTACCTCCCTGGATTCCGGATGTTGTAAATTCAACGTTATGCTCTTCTTGTTCCGATTGAAGCTTTGAAAATACAGGCTGTCGCGATCAGCGGTATACGGAGGCACATAACGCGCGACATCGCCGCGCGTCCCGGGGTTTTCGACCTTGATGATCTCCGCCCCCAGGTCCGCGAGCATCATCGTCCCCCACGGACCGGCGCCGAACTGCTCCACCGAGACAATCCTGATGCCGCTCAACGGCGGGTGCTGGTGTCTTTCCTGCAAGTGACCCTCATGCCCGTGGAAGCTACTTGAAATTGAACCTCACGCGAAAGAAACCAAAAAACCGCTCCGGCTCAAGCAGGTTCGTCCCCGAGCCGGTCCAGAATCCTTCGAGCCTGTTCCAGGACCGGTCTGTCGACCATCCGGCCGTCCACGACCGCGGCGCCTTCCGTTTGGCAACCGAAGGCCGTGACGATCCTCCTCGCCCGCGTTACCTCGTCTCCCGTGGGGCTGAAAATCTCATTCACCGCGCTGACCTGGTCCGGGTGGATCACGGCTTTCCCGGAAAATCCGAGGTTTCTGGCCCGCCGCGCTTCCAGGGCCAGTCCGTCAGAATCACGGACGTCGGTAAAGACCTTGTCTATGGCCGTTATTCGTCCGCTTGCCGCGGCGACAGCCAGCGCCGACCGGGCGTAGTCGAGCAGACCCTGACCCGGCTGCGAAAAAAGGCCCATATCGAGCGCGAAGTCCTCCGCGCCGAACATGAGCCCCGCCAGCCGGGGGGTGGCGGTTGCAATCGCCGGAGCCTGGACCAGACCCCCGGAGCTCTCAATTGTCGCCTGCAGCCTGAGGGTGCCGGACGGTAAATCTACCGATGTTTCGTGTTCGTCGAGCCACCGGTGCATTTCAAGCACATCATCAGGACCCTGTACCTTGGGCAACACGAGGCCCTGCAGACCCGCTCCGGAGAGCGCCCGCAGATCAGCGCGCAACTCCGGGGACCCTGCCGCGTGAACCCTCACGAACGGAGTCACTCCTTCCGGGACGCGCCCCAGCGCGGCAGCCACCGTCCCGCGCGCGTCGTCCTTACTGCGCGGCGGGACGCCGTCTTCCAGATCCAGGATGACGACATCCGGCGACAGACCGAATGCCTTTTCGATCATCCGCTGCCGGTGCCCCGGCACAAACAGCCAGGACCGCATCGCGTTCACCCGTCCTTCTCCTCGCGAATCTCGGGAAAGTTTATTCCGGGCGGCGCGTGCGCCCTCTTGTAGATCATTACACTGCGCGTCAGGTCGATCACGACGCGCCCGTCCTGATTGACTCCCCGGGTCCGCACCCTTACAATGCCCGCTTCCGGAAACGACTTCGACGCGCGCCTGGCGAGCACCTCCGTCTCGCAATAGAGCGTATCTCCCACGAAAACCGGATTGGGAATCCGGACTTCGCTCCACCCCAGATTCGCCATCGCCCGCTCACTTACGTCGGGCACGCTCATGCCAACCACCAGCGCCAGCGTAAACGTGCTGTTCACCAGGATCTTTCCCCAACGCGTGCCGCGGGCATACGCCTCGTCAAAGTGAAGCGGATTGGTATTCAGCGTCAGGTGCGTAAACAACTGGTTGTCGGCCTCCGTCACCGTTCTCCCGAACCGGCTCCGATAGACATCGCCCACGGCGAAGTCCTCATAAAACCTGCCGGTCCAGCCCTGTACCACCTTTTTTTCTCTTTTCTCCATACAGGACCTCTTTGCACCCCCTGCCGCCGACCCGACACGCGCGTTTCGGCACTTAGACGACCTGCGCCGCTTCGGGGCCGGCCCGCAACCGCAGTGACGCCGAAAACGCTTTTGGGTTGACAACGCGACGGCGATCGTCCATAATAGGCCGGCCTGAAATTCACACCTGACAGCCCATTGAACAAGCCCATCCGGGCTGCGGCCGGCCCTTGCGGTCGAGATACTGCGTTGCGCGGCCTCGCCTGCAGAGCAACTTTATCAACGGACTGCTAAATATGATTTCGCCGCGATTTGTTGTCCAGCGCTTTCGAACGCGAATCGCAATAATCCGGTTCAATTAATGTCCGAACCATCCTCCTCAGGCCTCAATGAGTTGCTGAACCGCCGGTTCGTCGCCCTACTCGTCGTTTCCTTCCTTGCCAGTTTCGTCTCCTCCCCCCTCTATTCCTCACTCCTTCCGGTGTACGTGGAAGCCGGCCTTGACCGGTCCCCGCTGTTCTCCGCGGGCCTGCGCGGACTCTTCTTCATGCTGGGGGGACTCTGTTCGGTTCCCGCCGGCATGCTGTGCGATGCCTTCGGTATCAAACGGGTACTCATTCTGGGCCAGTTCGGACCGCTGCTGGCGGGCGCGATCTTTCTCACCGGCGACCCCTATCTCCTCTCGGCTTTATGTATCGGCTTGGGCATGACGTTCGGTTTCAGCAGTACGGGCGGGCAGAGCTATCTTCTGGGCGCGGTTCATGCGCGGGTCCTGGGTATGGCTGCGGGCGGATACTTCCTGAGCAGCACGCTCGGCAGCGCCGCGGGAAACCTGCTGGCCGGACCCATTGCGGACAACCTGGGATATCAGCGCCTCGGGCATCTGGCCTGCGCGACCGCCGCAGGAATCGTCGTTCTGTCCCTCGTCCTGTTGCCCAGCCTTCCTCGTCGCGAAAACAACGAGAGATCGGCCACGCGTTCCCTGGCTGGCTTTGTCGACCTCTGCCGGCGGCGGGAGGTACGCCTGCTGCTGGCCATCCGGTACCTGCCCACCAGTTACTGGGGCGCGGTGACGCTGCTCATACCCCTGCTCATCTTTCGGGTCTCAGGGACGAACACGTCGGTTACCACGTACAGCGCGATCAGCCTGGTCGCCGCCTGCGTGTCGCAGTTGCTCACGGGCAGGCTGGTCGATCGTATCGGCCGCTGGAAACCGGTTTTAATCTCGTCCTCGATCGTGGCCGTCAGCGCCGTGGGCCTGGCGTTTTCGGCGCACACGCTCGCGGGACTGTACATCTTCGGGATCGTGGCTTCCGTTTTCGCGTGGTCCCTTTCCACGACCATGCCCGGTATTCTCCAACTGACCGCCCGTGAAGGCGAAGAGGGTCGCGTGGTCGGCAGCGCGCACGTTGCATGGAGCGCCGGCATGCTGTCCGGGAGCCTGGGCGGCGGAAAACTCATCGACTGGGGCACTCCGTTACCCTTCGCGATCGGTGCCGTCTTCGCCCTGGGTGCGGTTGCCTGCGGTATCGGACTCTACTATTTTCACAGGGCATCCGATCCCGGTCCAGGACGGCGCCCCGAATAGGTTCAACCGGAACGACGCCGGTTCGGCGAAAAAGATGCGCTTGCCTGCCGGTCGCAGATCCGTATATTCGTCTGAATCCAGCCAACGCAGACGAACGCGGGTTCGATCCCGTGATCCCGGCGAAGGTGGTCTCGTTCTTTCGTAGTCTCGTAGTCTCGTTCTTTCGTTCTGAAGTATTCAATGGATGACATTCGCGTTGGCCTCGTCGGCCTTGGACACAGGGGCCTGCACTGGCTCCGTCTGCTCCAACGCCTCCGCGGCTACCGGATCACGGCCGTGTGCGACCCCATCGCGCCACTGCACGAACGGGCGCTCGCCGCGCTTGATAACCCGGCCACCGCGTATTCGGCGTACGAGGACATCCTGGCCGACCGCGACGTGGACGCCATCGCCCTCTGCGTCCGCTGCAGGGAACAGGGCGCGATGGCGGCGATGGCCCTGGAAGCCGGAAAACACGTGAACTCCGAAGTGCCCGCCGCCCATACCCTGGAAGACTGCTGGCGGATCGTCACCCAGATTGAACGCACCGGTCTGGTCTATCACCTGGCCGAGCAAACGAGGTACTGGGGTTTCGTGGACACATGGAGGGACCTCGTGGCGCAGGGGCGGCTGGGCAGGGTCACCTTCTGCGAAGGCCAGTATATCGGCTACTACGGTACGAGGCAGTTCTTTCAGGACCCGAATACGGGTAACTTCCATACGGTAGAACAGCTGGACGAACACCCCGGCGCCAGGCCGACCTGGCTTCACGAAATGCCGCCCATCCACTACCTTCCTCACGAACTCAGCCCCATGCTCAGGGTCCTGGACGACCGTGTGGTGGAAGTGACGGCCATGAGTACGAACGGGCCGAGCTATTCCCATCCCGAAATCGGCCAGCCCGACACCCAGGTTGCGCTGATGAAAACCGAAAAGGATGCGATTTTGCGGATGGCCGCCGGATTCACACAAAAAATCCCCAGCAGCCGGGGTCACCACTGGTACCAGGTACTCGGCACAAGGGGCAGCGTTGAATGGAAGCGTTCGCAGAGAGGACGACCGCTCATGTGGCTGGCCGATGACCAGATGCACGACATGGCCGAGGTCGACTGGCGTTTCGAGCGTACCGACGCCGCGCCCGAGGCGCGCGCAAGCGGCCACGGCGACGCCGACTATTACGTGCACGCCGCATTCCGCGACGCCGTCCGCGACGGCAAGGCCCTGGAGTTCGACGTCTACCGGGCGATCGAGACAGCCGCACCGGCCATCCTCGCGGCGGACTCCATCGATTGCGGCGTCAGGCCGATGAAAGTGCCCGAATTTCGTCCGACGGACGCCAGGGCCAACGGCGTCATGCCGGAGGTAGCAGACTGATGCAGATCGGCATAATTACAAACCGTTCCAAACTCTCGGACTACATCGCCGAGATTCTCAAGACCTGGGGTCTGCCCCTATTCGCGCCAGTCTCCGACGACATGGTACCGGGACTGGAACCGGCCGATTTTCCGGTGCTTGTGTGTCCGGCTTACCATGACGAAGCCACGCTGTCCGACTACGCCCGGCGGGGAGGCACGGTTCTCTGCTTCCTCCCGGGAAGGGCGCTTGCGCGCGCCGCAGGACTGAAGGTGCGCGGCACGAAAGAACCGCCGCTGCGTCTGCGCAACGTCGCGTATCCCACCGGCGGCCTGGCCGGCGAATTCGTTCCGGTCGTGGGATCTGTTCACACGTGGGAACTTTCGGAAACCGCGAAACCACTGGCCTTTCTGTCTCACCCGGGGCGCTATGGCGGCGAAACCGCGGGCATTGCGGAGACCCGGATCGGCGACGGTCGAATCGTCTCCTTCGCCTTCGACCTGCCCCGTTGCGTTCTTCTGCTGCGGCAGGGCGATCCCGAACTCGCGGAAAGGATTCCCGACGGGGATGGCTGCGCGAGGCCGACGCACATGGCCGCCCGCACAGGCCCGTACGATGCCGGATGGATCCCCCACGCCGACCTGCTTTCGCGGTTGTTCGCAGACCTGGCCCGCAGGTACCTGCCCGCGCCGGTTCCCGTTCTGTCCCATCTTCCCCGCTCCGCACGGGGCATCCTGCTCTACTCCGGCGACGAGGACTACGCCGACGTGGCGTCTAACGAAGACGAGTTCAACGGCGTCGCCGACGCCGGGGGACGCATGAGCCTGTATATCATTCCCGACCTCACCAAATCCACGCCCGGGGACGTGGCAAGATACGCAAGACGCCACGACATCGGACCTCACCCGAACCTTCGCCCGCTGGATGGGCGTCCCGTATCGGAACGCGTTGCCGAATTTGAGCGCCAGATCCGCCTGTTCGAGGAGACCTTCCGGATTCCCGCGCGTACCGTGCGCAATCACTGCACGGCATGGGCCGGTTATCTGGACCTCGTGGACGTCATGGAAAGACTCGGCGTGCAGATGGACGGCAACTACTTCTCAGGGACCTACATGAAAGACAGAGAATGCGCGCCCTACGCGTCCTTCGGCGCGGCGCTTCCCATGCGCTTCTGCCACCCGGACGGGCGCCTCGTCAATGTCTATCAGCAGCATACACACCTCACAGACGACGGCATGTTCGGCCCGCAGGACTATTCTTACAAGCTGTCCCCGGCAGTATTCTCGGTCATGATCGAGCGCATTTTTACGGATATAACGACCCGTTTCCACACACCTTACGGCGTCTGTATCCATCCCGGAAACTGGGTGAAATTTTCGGAGGAACAGGGCCGGGAACTGCTTCGACAGGCAAACAGGAAAGGCCTGCCAATCTGGTCATTCGACCAGTGGGTGGCCTTCTGGAGCGCACGCGATACCTGGCGCTTCGCCGACGTGCGATGGAACGGGTCAAGACTCAGATTCAACCTGCAGGGCCGTTCGCAACACCCCGATCTCCGCATCCAGATTCCGCAACAGTTCTCCGGCAGGTCAGTCGGTGAGGTCCGGGTGGACGGGAAAACGGCTCGTACGGACAAGGATGTCCGATACCGTGAACACGTCGGCCTCGTGACCATTCCCGGCGATGGAAACGAGATATCGATCGAGGTCGACTACCACCCGGATCCGAACTGAGTACACCGTGACGAACCGACCTCTCAGAATCATCGTTTTCGGGGCCCATCCCGACGACTGCGATATCAAGGCCGGCGGGCTTGCAATCAACTACGCGGCTCTGGGACATGAGGTCCGTTTCGTTTCCATGACGAACGGAGACGCGGGCCATCACGAAATGGGGGGCATCTCGCTCGCCCGCAGGCGCCGGGCGGAAGCGCAGGCCGCCGGCGCCGTCGCCGGCATCGAATACCACGTAACGGACAACCACGACGGAGAGCTTGAGCCCACGCTGGAGAACCGCAAGAACGTCATCCGCATGATCCGCTCCTACACGCCCGACCTGATCCTGACCCATCGGCCCAATGACTACCATCCGGACCATCGGTACGCAGGCATCCTCGTTCAGGACGCCGCCTACATGGTCACCGTCCCGAACGTCTGTACGGACGTTCCCGCGCTCGCGTACAATCCGGTGATCGCCTACATGAGCGATAACTTCCGGTTTCCCGCACCGTTTATGCCCGAGGTTGCGATCGACATCGACGACATCGTCGACAAGAAGCTCGATATGCTGCACTGTCACACGTCGCAGATGTACGAGTGGTTGCCCTTTAACGCGGGGAAACTCGACGAAGTGCCGAATTCGCCCCGCCAACGCAGAAAGTGGCTGGAACACAGACTGGAGCAGTTCAGGGCCGTTGCCGACCGCCACCGGGACATTCTCGTGAAACGTTACGGTGAGAGCCGTGGGCGCACCGTCCGCTATGCCGAGGCCTTCCAGGTGTGCGAATACGGCGCGGCACTCACACCTGAAAATACCTCCGTCCTGTTCCCGTTTTAACAGGCTGGATCAGGCGTCTCTGTCTGCTGGAATTCATAAAACAGAAAGGGCAGGTTTGAAACCTGCCCCTACCATCCGATCTAAATTCCAGGACGAGTCGCTAAAAGTCGTTCACCATGCGTATATGCACCTTACCGCGACCGGGGCTGTCGGTTCTTGCCAATCCGTAATCCAGCCCGATCGTCCCGAGCCGGGAAACCGTCCGCATGCCCAGTCCGAATCCCAGCGGGAAGAGCAGACCGTTCCTTTCACCACCCACGGCATCCCCCAGAACACCGGCATCGACAAAGAGAAACGCCCTTGACCTGCGCGCCAGTATAAGCCGCACCTCCAGATTCATCCAGAACGCCCGATTCACAAGAAACGCTTCCTCGCGATAGCCTCTTATCGACGTGGCTCCTCCCAGTCGCAACAGCCCGTCGGGAAGCTCCACGCCGGCTTCGGCCACGCCCGCGCCATGCAGCGAAGCGGCCAACGCGGTCCGCCGTCCCAGCCCAAGAATCCGTTGCAGGTCCGCGTTTGCGCGCAACCTCCGGCCTGCGCCGCCGCTCTGCGTCACGCGGCTCCAGACCAGGCCGACGCGATACATCGTACCCGACATTGGATTCCATCGATCGTTCCGTCCGTCGTATTCCAGCGCACCTTCCAGAGATGTGATACGGCCCTTCGCAAACCGGCGTGCCCCGCTCGAATCCGGCCGGACGCCGCTTCGGGATACACCCAACCGGACCTCGGTGCCGCTGACCGCAGACAGACTGACGCCGAGACCCATGCGATTCTCGGCAAACCCGGGCCGCTGGCGCATCAGAAGCGCAACGTCAAGACCCAGCGGACGCCTCAGGATCCAGGGTTCAACGTAACGCAGATCCAGATCTGACGCCTCGCTCCCGCTGCGCGACCAGGAGGCGTCCGCCCGCCTCCCGGTTCCAAGCAGATTTCCGAACGAGATCGCGAACGAACCAGTCAGGCCCTGAGCGCCGTCCCGCGACGCCGGCACAACGCCCACGACGCCTTCGGCCCTGCCTGCCGGCGCTTCTCGGACGGAAACCACCAGCGCCGTACGTCCGTCCGGTTCGGTCGTCAACGCCGCATCATCCACATCCAGCAGAAATGGAAGACGTCTGAGCGCACGAAGGGCACGGTCGACCCGGCGCTGATCGTAGGGGCCGCCCGGCGCGATCCGCATTTCCCTGAGGAGCGTCTCTGCACGGGTGATCCGGTTGCCCGTGAAGCGGATCGTATCCACCCGAACGAAGGGACCTTCGTCAACCGCGATCCGAACCTGCACCGAGTCGCTGCCCGGAACCAGGCTTACCTCGGGCGCCAGCGAACAATAGGGATACCCGCGGTTCTCGTAATACCTGAGAAGCGCTTCGAGGTCCGTCGTTACGGATTCCCTGATGAGCGGAGACCCGCTCCGCGAAAATACCTCGTTCAGCAACGAGTCCGTCGCAACGCTCTTATTTCCGGTAATCCGGAGCGTATCGATGAAGGTCCGTCTGCCCTCCTCGATCCGAAACCGCACACGCCCCCGGTCCAGCTCCACCTCAGGAAACGCGACGGAAGCCTGCCAGTAGCCCTCGGCCACATATCCGTCCAGAATTCGCGCCATGTCCTTCTCGAGCATCAGGCTGTCCGCGGGCAGGCCGGCCCGCGTCATCAGCCAGCCTCGAACGCGATCCTCGGAAATCCGGTGCGCCCCGTCGATCCGCACCTGCCGTATAAGTACGCGACCGGACGCGGACGCGTCCGCCCATACTCCCATCACAAGGGACACGACCAGGCTGTAGCGCCACACATGCAATTTTCGAATCACACCGCACCTCTCAGAAGCTGTTTTAAAATTACCGGCGAGTTCCCGAGCGCGAGCGAAAAAGTGGCGGTCAAGGCGGGAGAATCCGCCCATATTTGTCCATACGGGTGGGTTTGACCAACGCCGGCCGGCGCTTTTGCAGCCGCGCGAAGACCGCTGGGAATTTTAAGACAGCTTCAAAAAAGGGCCCGCATCTCCATGCGTCCGAGATGCAGAAGGGATCTTCCGGGGCGTTTACGACCGTCGTACAGGACCATGGCCGTCAGGTACCGTCCCATCCGGTAGTCCACGCCCAGGCGCCAGCCCACGTTGTTTCCATCGCGGTTTCCATCGGCCATTCCAAGGAACAACGGCATTGATCCCGAAGCGAAGACACGGGTCCAGTCACACGAAATCCGCATCCGCCCTCGGCCGGGCAGGGCGCGCCTCATTTCCGGGCGTACCGTTACAAAGCGGGCAAGCAGCGCACGGTTTTCTTCCCGGTCCCTGCCAAGAGACAGTTCCATGCGCGTCTGCCACGACTTGGGGAGATGCCGATACCCGTTCATGGAAAGCCGTCGCGATCGGATCCGGTAGAAAAACGGCCCGTCACCGGGCCGGTCTCGCATCCCACCGTGCAGCTCTATTTGCAGGGACGAGGTCCGTCCAAGCGCGAAACGTCCCAGAGCGGCCACCTGGGACGTCGTCTCCAGCGCGCCGTCGGTAAAGTTCCGGTCCGCGCGGGAACCCTGGCGGGCGGACAGACGCAGCGTGGCGGGACGGCCATATCGGAACAGGTAAAGCCGCGTGCGCAGCTCGCGCCTGCCGTGGAGCATCCCGGCGCCGGAACCGAAACCGTACAGGTCCCAGGGCGCCACGCCGGCATTGCCCGGCGGCGCCTGCCGGTCGGCTTCCAGCGAGACGTCGAGCGACAGCCCGGAGAGGAGACGCAGCCACACGCCAGCGGGAGATCGCATCAAACGCTTCAGCACGAGTTCGGTCCGGACGGCCAGAGCCGCGTCACGCACAGGCCGGAATCCGACGACGGGGCTGTAAAACCTGACGTACTCGCCACCCGCGTCGGCCACGAACTCCTCCGGATCCCGGAGTCCGTCGGCGTCCACGTCTTCCCACACATGCGTGCCTCGACCACGTCCAACGTCGATGAACACGGGATGGCTGTCCGGCGCCCCGGTACTGGAGATCCGATAGGAGAATCTGTGCGATACGGCGCCGTTCAAGACGTCGTACCCCCATCTTATCCGGCCAAGGTCCGTCATTCGCCCCCTTGCCGGATGCAGGGGGGATTTCGTCCTGCTCCTGCTGTACTCCCCCGAAAAAGACAGCCCGCGCCAGCCTGACATCGAGGCGCGGTGGGTCGTCGTCCAGGCCCGGAGGCTGTCCTGCCACGCGTGCTCCAGGAGGCCTATCCTCCGGATCGAAATCTCCGAAGTCCACGCCAGCGCGTCCAGTACCCGCGAGGAAAGGTCCACGGCCCCCGTCCGCATGCGTATCCCTCGATGGGTGGAATCGGGCGCCGTGGCGTAGAACAGGGTCGAATGAGAAACCGACGCCCCGGTCGCCGTTTCCGACTCAAAACGCAACCCGGGCGTAATCCCTCGCACCGGCGCCCGGATGCGGCCCCGATGCCTGGCGAACATCCCCGACCCGTGCGACACCTCGTCGAATCGATAGAACACCCGCGGCGCCCGCGCGTCGGAAATCTGCAACCCGATGTCGCGCCGAACCGCGTTCACCCTTCCGTGACGCCTGCCATAGCCGGCGTCGAGACGGATGCCGGGCCTCAGGGCGTATTGCAAAGCAACTTCGCCCGTCCGGTCTCCGGCTTCCGGCCCGTCGGCCCGCCAGCCCCACCGCCCCTCACGCGTTACCCTCACGGACCTCTCCATCCCGCGGAACTGTGCGCCGACCTGCCTGTATGCGCCCGTCAGCCGAAACCGCCCGAGGCCACGCCCGCGCAAGCGAAGCGCGTCCGGCCACAGATCCAGTCCCAGCCTGAATGCCCCGCCCCGCCGCTGCTCACGCGCGTCCGCCTGCGTGGGCGCCTGGCTCATTGCCAGTTCGCCGTCCAGCCGCACGCCCCCGACGGGTTCAAACGCTGCATCCAGCACAGCCAGCTGCTGTCGAAGCGGTTGAAACGGAGGTGACGAGATGCCGGCGCCCGTGACCGGGCCTTCCCGCTCGGCCTCGCGTATGAACGTGCCCCCCAGCTTCAGCCGGTCGTCGGATAGCGCGAGCGTGCCGCGCGCGCCCATCAGACGCCGTCGGGACCCGGGCGCCTCGTACTGGTATTCCACGGTAATGCGGCTCTGTCCGGTTACCGGCCTGACGGGCGTAAACGTGATTGTGGACATATCATAGTCCACGACGTAGTCCTGGCTTTCGCCACGCCGCAACAGACGTCCGTCCTGAAAGACCCGTTCCGAACCCGCAACGATTCGTCCGCCCGGCGCTCCGGCGTCACCGGGCAACCTGTAAGGGCCCTGATATCCTTCGACGGGAAGAAGGCGGTGGCTGATCCAGCGTCCATCGGCGGCGGCCCCGAAAACCCTCAGGTCCGTTCCCGAAGACGAAAACGCGAATTGCGCGCCGTGGAGCCTGCGGCGATACCTGCCGAACGTGGTGCCGTCAAACGCAACGTCCAGATCGCCGAGTGAAGCCGAAGCCTTCCGTGAACGGACCTGAAACATCACGCGGTCCAGCTCCTGCAGGCTTCTGGTGCTTCCGTCCAACCCCAACGGAAGGTTCCGGTCGGACAGCAGCGCGGTAATTTCGACGCCGTCCGCCATCTGTCCGGTTATATGCACCCGCAACGCCTGGCTGAGTTCGAGATCGCGATTCCCGCCGACTGTGACCTGAATGCGCTTGGCGCCCCCGACGTCGAGACGAGTCTGAGCCTCGTCGTACGCCTCCGGCGCTTTCGATGCCGCGCGGCGCCATCGGCGACGGGCCCGGTTCTGCCGTACCGGCGCCCGTTGCGCGTTCTGCTCACGGCGCCTGAAAACCTTCGGGAGCACCCGGGGCAACTGCCGGAACCGGACCAGAAGCTCGACGCCGCGGAGCCGTTCCCGTGCCAGCAGCAGCAATCCGTCGACGTAGTCCAGTTCGTAGTCCGGGCCCCTGACGAGCAGGCTGTCCCCCACCCAGACCCTTTCGCTATCACTTAGAATGGGCCGGTCCGAAATGCGGTAGGGTCCCCGGCCGCCATCCGACCGAATGGTCCGTTCCATATCGAAGACGGTCAACCGATCCGGGGGCGGCGCCGCACCCGCCGCGGTCAAAAAGCCTGCGCAGATCATGAAGACCTGCAGGATGGGAAAGGTCTTGAACATACAAAAGGTCGGGAGCCCGAAAGACCGGGTTCCGAGACCCCGCGGCCTTACTGCCGACTCCCGAATCCTGAGTCAGACGTCCGCTACCTTCTCCTGATCAGCATTTCGAACTTCTGAATGCGATGGTTGCCGCCGTCCAGAACAAACAGGAATCTGCCGGCGGCGAAAGCTACGTCTTTCGGCCCCCTGAACGTACCCGGCCGATGTCCTGCATCGGGCCCGCCCATCAGCGAGGCCACGTCCCCCGTCCGCAGGTCCAGGACCACGATGCGGTGATGTCCGGTGTCCGCCACAAACAGTACGTCCTCAGGCCCTGTACACACACCGGCAGGGCCGGATAGCGACCCTTCCGCCAGGCTTTTTTTGAAACTTCCGTACCGGTCAAATACCGCGATCCGATCGTTCTCACTGTCACAGACGTAGACTTCGCTCTTTTGTCCGACGGCGAGTCCCAAAGGACGCCTGAGCCGGTCGGCGCCGTATCCGTAACCCCCGAACTGGTTTTCCATAGGGCTGTAATCGCTGATCTGTATCACCTGGTCGGAATCAGTATCCGACACGTAAATCTCACCGTCTTCGGAAACCGCGATCCCGCCGAGCGTTCCCAGACGGATCGGACCGTCGACGTCCCGCCCTCCGACCACACCCAGCAGCCGGAAGTGAGGGCTGAAGATCTGGATGCGGTTGTTTCTCCCGTCTGCAACACATACCTCGAGCCCGCCCTTTCCCACCGCAACACCCGCCGGCTGACTGAATTGACCGGGGTCCCAGCCGAAGGTGCCAACCTCCGATACATACGATCCGTCCGCATCGAACTTCTGGATGCGGTCGTTCCCCGTATCGGCCACGTAGAAGTTGCCGAACGAATCGAGGGCGATAGCGGAAGCATCATGAAAGTGCCCGACTCCCCCACCCTTCTGTCCGAAAGCCGAGACAAAGCGGAAAGCAACCGAAAGTTTCGGCGGCGGTTTCTTCTCCTCCGAAACGCCCGGCGCCGCCATTCCAAACGAGATACAGAAAGCAAGGACCCGCAGTCGCATTTCCATCTCTCCTGTCCGCCCCGTCCGCAAGGGAACCCCGCCCGCGAGGCGCCCGGTACCGGACAGCCGGGGTCAGACGGGAAACTACAGCCTGAGGTTCTTCTCGATGCTCTCCACGGCCGACTCGATATCCTCACGGTGTCCGAACGCGCTCAGCCTGAAGAATCCTTCGCCGCTGGGGCCGAATCCGGCCCCCGGCGTCCCCACGACGTGCGCCTCGGAAAGCAGCTTGTCGAAAAATTCCCACGAACCCATGCCGCCCGGCGTCTTCATCCAGAGATAGGGCGCGTGGACCCCGCCATAGACCGTCAGCCCGATGCGTTCGAGCCCTGAACGGATGCGCGCGGCGTTGGCCATATAATAGGCGACCATCCCGGCGCATTCCGCCTTACCCTCCTCCGTAAACGCAGCCAGGCCGCCGCCCTGCACAATATTGGAGGTGCCGTTGAACATCGTATTCTGCCGTCTGCGCCAGAGCCCGTTAACGACGCCGGGCCCGGCGTCTTCCACGGCCAGTTCCCGGGGGACCACCGTCCAGCCCAGCCGCACGCCCGTAAAGCCCGTATCCTTGGAAAAACTGTTGATTTCGATCGCGCAGGAATTCGCGCCTTCGATCTCAAAAATGCTGTGCGGCAGTTCAGGATCCGAAATGTACGCGCAGTATGCCGCGTCAAAGATGATCACGGCCCGGTGTTCGCGTGCATAATCCACAAACGTCTGCAGCTGACTCCCGGTTGCAACGGAACCGATCGGATTGTTCGGACTGCAAATGTAGATCAGGTCCACTTTGTCCGCAGGCAGATCAGGAAAGAAGCCGTTCGCCTCGGTACAGGGCATGTAGACGATTCCGTCGTACTGTCCCTCCGCGGCGTTCCCGGTACGTCCGGCGATCACGTTGCTGTCCACGTAGACGGGATAGGCCGGGTCCTGGACCGCCACCACGTTGTCCAGGCCGAAAATGGACTGAATATTCGCGGAATCGGGCTTTCCGCCGTCGCTCACGAATATCTCTTCCGGATCAAGTGTGACGCCGCGCTCCGCATATCGGCTCGCGATCGCCTCTCTGAGAGGCAATTCCCCTTCGCTCCCGTCCGCGTAACCGCTATAGGTCTCGACGGCCGCGAGGTTTGCCACGGCCTGATGCAAACCGGCAATCACGCTTGGAGGCAGCGGCTCCGTCGTGTTTCCGATTCCCAGTCGCATCACATTGACATTGGGATGATCTTCGAGGTATGCTCCTGTCCGCCTCGCGATTTCCGGGAACAGATAGCCGGCTGAGAGTTTGTTGTAGTTGGAATTGATCGTCGCCATCGTGTTTGACTTCCTCCTTTGTTTCCCGATTGTGAACGTCACCGGCCGATGCCGGCGTGTGGCGTTCATTCACCCGCCGATCCCGACCAATTGAGACTCTATACAATATACACGATACACGTGCGCCATTGACATCACATGCCTAACTGTATCCTTATCGCGCGTTCGACGCCGTCCATATCCGAAACGGAGATACGCCCCTTAAGCGTGCTCAACCGGTGTTTGCTGACCGTTGACAACTGATCGGCCATCGCCTTGCTTCTTTCTTCACGGACAGACACATAGGCTTCACTGGGATAGAGGCGATCGAGATTGCTCGTTAACGGCACAACCTGAACACGATTCAGATGCCTGTTGGATGCGTCGTTACTGACGATAATCGCGGGGCGTCTCTTGCGGACTTCGCCACCGATGGACGGGTTGAAATCCACCCACCATACTTCACCTCGGCGCATCGAATGCGTCTCCCACGGTCTCTTCCGCCCATTCCGCGGCTTCGGCTTCCCGTTCTTCATCGCGCGCCATATCTGCATATGCCTGCTTGAGGTCGGGGCGAAGCACGTGCGGGCGGACCAGCGTTTCGACGAAGCGGCTGATGCGGCGGCGGCCGATCACCTGATGCAAACCTTCATACACTTCTTCGTCAACGGTGATGGTCAGCTTCTTGCGCATATGTATTTCTCCTATTCAGACGGCACGGGAAACAACTATACGTGTATTATACGTATAGGAAAATCCATCGACGATGTCAAGTCCGATGTCAACCGTCTGAAGCTCGTCCTCGTTCCCGCTAACGACAGGCCGGCGCCCGGGTCATACTGTCTCGACAAAGGCCAGGATATACCCGTCGGGATCCGATACGTAGAATTCACGACCGTAGGGCATCTCACGTAGTGGCTGAATGACCGGAACGGACCGGTTTTGCACATCCTCATACGCGGTTTGGATATCGTCCACCGTAAACGTAATGTCCAGGTGCTCGTGTTCGCGGCGGAATTCCCTCTCGTCGCCCGGCGCGTCGGCGAGCTTCAGATGGATGGAGTGACCGTCTCGTACGATTCCCGCGTAGAAGTGCTCGTACCGGAAGTCCAGGTCGAACCCGAGTTGCCCCGTGTAGAATTCGATCGACCGGTCCAGATCGGCGACCAGGAACTGAGGGCTCATTCCAGTCAGTTTCGCGGCGTGTGTCCGGCTCATTGGCATCCTCTTATCTTTGTTCTGGAGATTACCCGATTGCGTGGAAACACGGTATTGGGTACAATAAAGAGCCCGGATTGACCTGCGTCAAGCGGGAGAAAACACCGGAACATACGTGTGTTGCGCGCACCCGATGCGATCGTGATCGTGCGCGCGACGGGAGAGGCGTTCGACCCGAACAGTCTGGAGGCCCGATGACCCTGGGACGAATCTATCTGTGGATAGCGATATTGATCTTCGCCGCCGCCGCGTCGGTGGTGGCGCGGCTGGTGGATATCGGACAGGCGCATCTGATCGACGGCCGTAATCCGATTTCATTCTGCAATCTGCTCTTCGCGGGCAATCTCGTGGCGGCGCTGACCCTGTTCGGCCTCAATCACCGGGAATGGCGCCCCGCCCGCCTGCGCAGGCTGTCGCGCCGCCAGTGGCTGGTACAAACCGTGCTGGCCCTTACATCGGGTGCGGTCGCGCCTGCCCTGATGTTTACGGCCATCGCGCGCACCTCGGTCACCAATATCGTCCTGATCGAGACGATAGAAATCCCGCTTGTCCTTTTGCTGGCCTGGCTGTTCTATCGGGAGAAATCGAGCGGAACGGCCGTATTCGGCGCATTGTGCGCCGTCGGGGGCGTGGCGACAACGCTTGTGCTGCAGATGGACGCGTCGCCGGAAAGCATGGCGGCGGCGCGGATGCGGGGCGGCGCGGGCAGCGGTGAGGTCTTTGCGGCGGCTGCGACCGTACTGCTGGTGTGCGGCGCGGAAATCGGTCGAAAGCAGCTTCAGACGATCCCCCTGGGCATCTTCAGCGTCTACCGCAACCTGCTGGGCGCAATCTTCTTCCTCGCAATCGGGCTCTACCTGTTCGGCATCGAGCACTTCGCCGACATCTTCTCGCCGGTGCTGTGGGGCTGGATGGTCCTCTACGGCGGGATCGTGGTCGCCTGCGGGCAGCTGGCGTGGTTTGCCGGCATCAAACGCGTGGGTCCCGCCGACATCGCCACCGCGTCGTCCTTCTCGCCGGTGGCCGGCGTGCTCTTCGCCGGTCTCATCCTGGGCGAGGTGCCCATGCCCGCGCAGCTCATTGGCGGCGGCATCATCCTTACAGGTATCGCGATCGCCCTGTGGGGCGAGTTGCGTGGCAAACGCCAGACGCGGCCGTCCAGAACGGAGGACAAGGCCAAAGCGTTCACCGGCGTCTGAACCAATATTGCAAGATGGCGCCCGTTCGCGGAACGGCCTGTACTCATCCACCGAAGAAGGGATGCAGGGAAACCGGCGGTTTGGCGACCTCGCCGGTGGGCGACTTCAGCGTGATGTCCTCGAACAGAATCATCCGGGGGGGACGATACCGACGAGAACCAGACGTCCACAACCCCCCGGAAAATGGCGAGGAGGTATCCTCGGACCGTATGGGGACGGTATTTCCGACATGCGTTTCCGTGATCTCATAACTCAGAAAATGGGGCGGGACCGGCTGCCGTTTGAGCAGGTCAACGGAGCGGTTCAATTCCTCTCGTATGGCCTGCAGCAGCGGGGAGGCGGTCTCCGCCCCGATTCCGGCCGCTGTAAATGCGGTAAAGGGTAGCCATAGACAAATAATCCTGGGAATTGTTCTCAGTGGCGCGTTTTTCCTTGATGTTTCTCGGAGACCCCCGGGTGTCGCAAATTGCGACAGTCGGATCGGGCAACGAAACCGCGTCTCGATCGCCTTCGGACGGTTGGCGAGAATACAGGCCTGTTGGCGACTAATCGGTCTTCAGATCGGTCCACATTGGATTTAACGCCTGCCGGGAAAATCGGTTCCGCACCAATACGTTACGTCACGGACAAACGGCAGGGGCAGGTTTGAAACCTGGCCATGCAGTCCATCGCGCGGGTGTGGTGATGATCGAATCACCGCGATTGCAGCCGACCGTGACGCGGCCTATCGAGGCATCGCCTAAAGGGCATTGAGACTGTCCACGACGGCCTTTAATTTCCGGTATGCGTTCTCCGGATCGAAGCCGACCATCCTATATCGGACAATCCCCTCTTTGTCCGCGACGATCGTTACGGGCAGGGATTTTGTCCCGGTCTGCACATAGAGACTCTGTTCCTTACTGTCCCATACGACTTCGAACGTGCCCCCGTACTTGCTTGCGGTATTTCGAACGAGCTTTGGGACCTGGTCTTTCGAAATGCCTGGAACGGATTCAAGAGGGGTGTGAACGGCGATCACCTTCACTCCACTCCCCGAAGTTTCTCTCGCGAGTCGGGCAATAACGGGCAACTCCGCCATGCAGGGCCCGCACCAGAACGCCCAGAAGTTCAGAACACTCACGTTTCCCATGACCTGTTCCAGGGTCAATGTGCCCCCTCCCAATTGCGTCAGCACAAATCCAGGAAGCGGTTTCCCGACCAAGTCGTCCTGGTGTTCAGGCGCGCCACCAGGTATCTCGGCCTCCAGTTTCCTGCTGTATGCCTCATAGCCGGTGTCGGACCCATGAGCGAGGTTGAAATTGCGCTGCAAGGCCATCCAGAGTTCGGGATCCCTCGGTTTTGCCCTGACGGCCTTCTCGTAAAGTTCAATCGCGTCTTTGTACCTGCCTTGCTGTTCGTTAAGCGATGCAAGACCCTGGTACGCCCAGACGCCCTGCAGGAAATCCGTATAAGAACCCATACCCTCCAACGACATGAGCGTCTTGATGGCTTCGCTGTAAGCCGTTTCGGCCTCATCGAACCTGTCGAGGAGCTGCAGGCAGTAAGCCCTGAGATGCAGGCAGCCATAGAGCGCCTCGTTGCGGTAGGGCTCCGGTACATCGCCTATGTGCTTTACGGCCCTTTCAGCGAATTTTAACGCAGATTCCGGGTACCTCACCTTTACGCTGGCCGGTACTTCCAGCCCGCTCAGGAAACGGCCGATGGTCAGATATGTCCCGGGATACGGGTACAACGCTGCGGCGCTGTCCGCGGCAGCGTGGACGTCGATACTGTCTGTCGCCGACATTCTGGCCGGGATTGAATATAGATGCGCTGTACCCCTGTCCGCGTAGTCGGGAAACCGGGTCAGAAGTTCGTTCCACAGTTTTACCGACTTATTCGGGTCGAACATGGTGCTGATAAAAGATTGATTATAGAGGTTGAGCGCTGGCCTGGACCGTGCGATCGGCCTCCCTGAAGGACTATGAAGGAAGCTCCGCCGGCTGACCCTGTCGCGATCACGATCCAATATCAGCTGTACAAGGTAATCGCCCCTGGGAAATCCCGATTTATCCTGTACGATCGTGTAGTCCCCCTGCGCCTGGAATCCGTATTGGGGTGCTGCGAGTATGCCCCCGGTTGATCCGATCCTCACCTGTACGTGCGATGACTCAGGGACGACGTAGTTGATGGTAATCGTACTGTCGGTGGAAGCGCCGTCCAACGTCAGCGTCGCTTTCGCCATTGTCGTCCCAGGCAGGAGCAGCGCGAATAGGGTGAGGTTAACGGTCTTCATTTTACACCTCCTAATGTGAGGCTTACGCTATGGCTGGCGCGACTCCACTGCGCTCAGAATGGCATGAATATCAAAAACCACTGGTGAAATATATCCTTCAAGTGTTCGTCTGGGCTGTTATGCTGAGGAGGCATGCGCGCTCAGAGTGACATGTTGGCCGATAGTCAAGCGAGCTGGGTCCCGCTGTCATCCAGAGGAGGCCCCCCGGGGCCGACGAAGGATCTACTGCAGCATGGGGTCATTCCCAAGCGTCAGGCATTCGGTCAGAAATGAAATGCAGCATAACGGTTCGTTCTTCGGCTGGATTCGTGCCGGTCTCCCTGGCCTCTCCCTGAGCCGTTGTCCTGAGCCTGCCGAAGGATTGTCGAAGGGTTGGTCAGCCCGTCTGGCGAAGCATCCCTTCCTCCTCACCATATCTACTAATAATTTAATATATGGAATCGCGACCACCTCGTCAATTAGAAAATTAATATTTCATCCAATGAATCAGCAAGCTGTTCTGAAATGACATCGACGGGAAAGGGTCGCGTCAAGCAGTCCGCCCAGGCGCGCTCGTCCACGCACACGTCGTTCGATTCACTCTCAGGCCCTGGCGACGGTTTTCCTGGCCGTTTCGGCGGTCGTGTGGTAGTTCCATCCACGCAACACCAGATTCTCGCTGAACTGGTGGATGTCCTCCTTGCGATCTTTACCGGATAACATCCGCGCGATCACAACCTTCCTCGGTATTTCAGAGCGGTTGGACGGCGAACCGTGCACAATGAAGTAATCGAAAAAGGTGACGTCTCCCGGACGTGCTTCAATCGCCGTGGATCCTTCAAACGGGAACCGCTCGTGGAACTCGGCATTCGTGGCGGTAGAGCCTTCCACCCTGCCGTGTCTGTGCGAACCCGGATAGACTCTGAGGCAGCCCATTTCTTCCGTGGCTTCGCTGATATGGATCATTCCCGCAATCATGGTGTTCTTTTCGGTTGGCAGATAGCTCCAGTCCTGGTGCATATGGAACGGTGTCGTTCCGGTTGTCATCCGTTTCTCGAAGAGCGTGGAATGGTTGAGTACGATGTCCGGGCCGATGAACTGTTCGACAATGTCGAGGAACTTCTCGTGAAGCAGGGCCGCCATCCACAATCCCGAATACTGCTGCACGTTGCGTGTGCCAAAGACACCGTTGTCGTTCGAAGCGCCCTCGGCGTCTTTGCCGAGCTGGCGGACAATGCGATCGAATTCATTCTCAAGACGGCCGACTTCATCGGGCGAAAAGACGCCTTTGGCCAGGTAGTAGCCGTTTTCCTCAAAGAACGTGCGGGTTTCTTTCATCCTGCCCTCCGGTTTTCATTTGAGACTCAACTCAACCTCAATCCGAAAAAAACAGCAACGCGGCGACGCGATAAAACCCTCCGAAACAGGGCGTTATCGACGTATAGAAGGACGTTTCTTCCTTCACGTCCAGTGACCTGGTGTATCCTGGTAATCCGCCGTCTAATCGCCTTTATTTACAAGCACATATTCGATTTTACGTACCCGAAGACTTACGAATCAAGGTCAACTTCGCGGCCGGCGCGTGCAGATGCTTCGGTCGCTTCGAGTACCTTGAGTACGTTCAGGCCGTGAACCTGCGGTATCGGCGTATCGTCGTCACCCCGTTCGAGAGACTCGATGAAATCGGTGAATTCGTCCACCAGGCTGTCTCGAACGGGCACGGATTCGCGCCGCCATGTCCCGTCGGCCGTGTCAGCGATGAACAGAGCCGGCGGATCGCCCCCGCCGTAGGGCAGACGGAAGCGCGCCATGCCACGGGTGAAGAACCAGTCGCCGCCGTATTCCGTTGCCCCGCGCGCCCACGCAATGCGGCTGACAGCGGCGACAATCCCGCTCTTCCATCGGATAAAATACACGCCGGTATCGTCGCAGTCAATGGCCGGATGTTCGGACTTCGGAAACGTGAACTGCCCCTGCTGTGCCGAAACGGTCGCGACGTCGTTCCCGATAATCCAGAGCAACCTGTCGATCTGGTGGGTGCCGTCCATCTGGCCCATGCCGCCGCCACGCTCGCGGTCCAGCATCCACTCGGGCCGATTGTAGGGACCGTACGGCTTGTGCCACATGTCGTAGGCCATGATCACGGACCCCAGGTCGCCGCGGTCCACGATTTCCTTCATCGCCGCGACGGCAGGAAAGTAGCGTTGCGTGTGCGCCGTCATGAGCTTGACGCCGTTCTCACGGGCCGCGACCAGCATCTCCTCCGCCTGCCACGCCCAGGCCGCGAGCGGTTTTTCCATATAGATGTGTTTTCCCGCGGCCGCGGCATCGAGCGCCGCCTGGTAGTGGAGCCAGTGCGGAAGGGTCCCGATGACCACGTCGACGTCGTCGCGTTCCAGCACTTTCCGGTAGTCATCCACAAATTCGACGTCGGGGTGCCGGCTCCGCCAACGCGCGGCGGCATCCTCTCCGGGCTCCGCGACAACCTTCATGTCCGCGCCGGGCGTTTTCTTCACGACATCGATGTAACTGCCGCCGATGCGGCCGGTACCCAGCACTGCGACACCAAATGGCATAGGACAGGATCCTGAATTCGAGACGATTGACAGGACGTTGCTTGCTGCACTCAGGACAGCCATGCGTTAGCAAACACGAGCGCCGCCGGGATGCCGAAGAATGCAAAGAGAATATACATTATGGCCAGCCATTTCCGTGCGCTGCCGAGGCGCGAAAGCCACTCGGCGCCCACGATGGGAACATCCCGCAGCCCGGGGATGGCGTAGATGACGACGACACCCACCAGATTGTAGAGAAAGTGCGCAATCGCGATCTGGCGCGCAACGGCATGGGTGGGGCCGGTCGACGCCGATCGTCCGGCTGTTGTCTGTTGAATCGTGTGGCGACGAGGCCGCGTTGGGACTCCCCCCGATCCCTGGAAGCTGTCTTAAAACGTCCAGCGGTCTTCGCGCGGCTGCAAAAGCGTCGGTCTGCGTTGGTCAAAAGCACCCGTATCGAAAGGTCGAGGCTGCGCTTGCTCGCCTCTCTTAGGCGCCTTTGCCCGCCTTGACCGACACATTTTCGTTCGCGCTCGGGACTCACCGGGATTTTTAAAACAACTTCTTAGAATTGCCCACGGCGGAATGCGTAACGGAGTTCACCCGTAAGAAGGCTGCGTTGTTCCGGAGTCACCCGTTCCAGCAGGTCGGTCGGCGGGTCGTAGCGATTCCAAGTCTGCATGAACGGCGCCGTGTACCCGTAGACCAGCGAATAGCGAGGCCGTGCGCCAGCCACCAATCTGGGACCCGCGTGGATCAGCGTTTCACTCAGGATGAGCACGTCTCCGGCCCGGGACTCGAGTTGCCGCGCCAGGGTCTCGTCCATAATTTCGCGCAGCGCCGCCATGGGCATGTCCATGCGGTGGCTTCCCGGCACGACCCAGGTGCCTTCGCCCGGACCATTGTCGGTGAGGTAGATGAAGGCTTTGCTGAACATACAGTGGTAGTGCCCGCCCGCTTCGAAGCTCCCGAAGTTCGGCGCGATGCCCCGGTGCCACCCTTCATCTGCCACACGGGAGTCATTGAACGCCGTATCACATTCCGGCTCAACTGGATAGTTGATGAGATACTGATGCTCCTCGAGGCGCACGTCACCCCCGACCACGTCCTGCATGATCGGCAACAGCACGGGGTGCATCGCCGTTTCGAGCAACTGCAGATCATACCACGCGCACCGGGAGAGAATCGTCAGCACCGGCGTCTTCGGATACCCGTCGTGCTTGTACGCGCATCCGTCGTCAGCGTCCATCCGGTCCGCGAGATCGATCAGTCGCCTGCAATCCGCCGGACTGAAAACATCCTTGAGCAGGACGTAGCCGTTGACGTCGAAGAAATAACGTTGAGCCGGCGTCAGTCCTATTCTTTCTTCCGTCTCGGATTCCATGTCGATATGTTCTCCGGCCTGGCTATGAGTCGTTCGATTCGACGTAAGATACCGGCCTTGAAGAGTGACGAATCAGTTCAGGCCGCCCGCTCGTAACTATTGTAACAAGAAATGTGAGTTTTCGACAGGTACTGCGCGGTCGAAAAATCAGTATGAAGTGCGAAGATCAGTACTATCTTTTCGTAGACCGGATGTTGAATTCGAAATTCTCGAATTCGCCCACGAAACTGCAACGTCGGGGAATTTACATATGGCCAGAAGAAAGAGCAAACAGCGTATACGGGTCGGCGTGGTCGGCGTCGGCCGGGGACGCTCCTTTGCGCGGGCGGCAGGAGCGACCGGCATGGAGCTTGTCGCAATCTGCGACACCTGGGAAGAGCGGCTCATCGCGGAGGGCGAAGCGCTGAACGTGCGGACATTTGTCGATTACGACGAATTCCTGGGATGCGACATGGACGCGGTTGTGCTGGCAAACTACTTTCACGAGCACGCGCCGTTTGCCATCAGGGCGCTCAACGCCGGAATGCACGTCATGAGCGAGACCTCGGCATGTCACACGCTGGGCGAAGGCGTGGCTCTTGCGCGAGCCGTCGAAAAAAGCCGCAGGGCCTACATGTTCGCCGAGAATTACCCCTACATGGTCTTCAACCAGGAGATGAGACGGCTCTATCAAAAAGGGCGCGTTGGTGAGTTCAAATACGGAGAGGGCGAATACGTCCACCCGGACCCGCCCGAGATCAAGCTGGGGCGCAGCTGCGGGCGAGACCACTGGCGCAACTGGGTGCCGGCCACGTACTACTGCACCCACTCCATCGCACCGGTGATGTATATCACTGACACCAGGCCGACCAGAGTGAACGGCTTTGTCATCCCCTATGACTTCGGCGACCCCTCCCAGACGCTTAACATGAGGCGTTCGGACACGGCCGCGGTGATCATCTGCAGGATGGACAACGATGCGGTTCTGAAATCCCTGCACGGGGGGCTGCGCGGTCACGGCAACTACGTACGCATCCACGGCAACAGGGGCGTGATGGAAAACTGCCGCCACGGCGACAAACAGCGGCTGCGCGTCTGGTACGAACCATGGGAAAAGCGCAAGGGTGATCCGGTCGAAACGGTCTACAAGCCCGACTTCCCCGTCCATCACAACCGGGCGACCCGCACCGGCCACGGCGGCGGGGACTTCTTTACGACCTGGCACTTTGCCGAGGCGATCCGCAAGGGAGAACAGCCGTATCTCGACGTCTACCGCGGTCTCGACATGAGCATCGCGGGCATCCAGGCGTGGCGCTCGGCGCTGAACGATTCGGATTCTATGGAAGTGCCCGATTTCCGCGACGAATCCGTGCGCAAGCAATACGAAAACGACGACTGGTCGCCCGACCCCGCGCGCAAGAAAGACGGACAGCCGCCCTCCAGCATCCTGGGCGACATCGAACCGTCAGATGAAGCCAAAGAGCTGGCCAAAAAGGTCTGGGCGTCAAAGGGATACACGGGGGAGTAATGATGATCTGAGAACACGGGAGACGATTGGATTTGTTTCGTGTACTATAGATTGTCCTGTCTCCGACGTGAGAGCGGTAGTTCGAGCCGCAACGCCTTTTCCGGTCCGGATGTCGTCAAGGACTGCAGTGACTCCAGATCGTCGGGAATCCAGCGCGCACCCCTCTCGACAAGCCTCGCATTGCCCGAATCTCTTCTTGCAGGACATTTGACCCACAGGGGTACCCACGCGGCATCCAGGTTTTGCAGTGCGCCGTTCCACGTGCCTCCACGATTCGCTGTACTGCTTACCACGATCGCGGCGTCAGCCAGGCAATAGATGTACCGGTTTCTCGACATCGCGTTTCCGACGCTGAATCCCGCTTCCGGATTGAACGGTGTTACCAGCGCCAGATCACGTGAGAGAAGAAACTTGCGATAATTCACGGACGTCACCGCACGCATCAGGCTCTCCGCCACAACGCCGATTGCCGTGCCGTCGTTCTTCAGTGCGCTCAACATGGCGCTCTGGTCCACACCGCGAGCTGCACCCGAAACGACCGAATGTCCCTGCCGGGCGGCGGCGGCGCCAAGATTCCCTGCAAAAGCAATGTCTTCCGGGTCGGCATTTCGGGAGCCAACTACGGCAATGCCGCCGCGCGCAAGAAGCATTTCATTCCCGCAGCCGAAGAGTACGGGTGGGGAATTCAACCCAAACCGGTGTTTCAACCTTTCAGGATATCGTGGATCCCCCTGCGTAATGATCCAGAGACCGGCACGCTGCCATTTCTCGAGCGCCAGGCCAAGCGCTCCTCCGCGTTCAAAAAGACTTTCCAGTCTGGACAGCGTAATTGAACGATCCGTCCAACCATCAAGCTGGCTTCTCAATTCACCCTTCAGCAGATCCGAGGCCTCCAAATCACGATCTCTTAGCCAGGTTGCGAAGCGCGCCCATTCTTTCGACGAGAGCGGTTTTGCCTCCGACCGGTCCGATCTGCCAAACGAGACCGTGAGAAGCATTACAGCCTGAGTATTGGCACCCGAATTCATATCAAGCCGCCATTCTCGAGGTCGCGAGAGCCAGCGGCCAGACGGGGCCGCCTCCAGCTCGTCGAAGCAGCGCAGCGATTACGGTCAATGTCCAGCCGGAGTCGACAACGTCGTCAATCAGAAGGACCGGTCCGCTGGGGACGGCGCGGTCGACCGCAAATGCGCCATCCAGATTCCTGCACTGATGAAATCTGTTCTGCTGCAACTTTTGCGGATCGTTGTTCTTTACTTTTGTTACGATCGGATCGAACGTCAGTCCCAATGCCGCCGCCAACCGTTCCGCGTAGTCAGGGACGAGGTCCGGTCGATTCCTGGAGGGGACGCACGTGACCCATTTGGGTGTCGGAGACGGTTTCCACCGTTTAAACAACATCTCCACAACCGCGTTCACCAGCTCCTCACGAAAATAGCCGCGGTGTTTGTCATCGGCGACCAGTTGCCCCCAGCCCGCGTCGCCCCATCGAGAGAGGACCCTTCCCGTCTCCGCACGCAGGTCACCGGGCAGATTTCCGCGAAAGCCATATTCGTGAAATGCACCTCTCGCGACCTGCCTGTTGCATTCCAGCACAAGCTCGGATTGACGAAGGAATCGTGCTGCCACGATCGCGGTCTTACGCGTGCAGGAGGGATCGACAAGCGGTCGCCGACGGCACGAAGCACACTTGCCGCACGGCCGAGGGGCAACGTCGTCAAGAGCCCTTGTGAGGAACTCCATCAGGCACCGGTCTGTTTCGAGATATTCCTGGACCTCCCGCCACTCGATTTGACGTTTTTCCGTCAATCGCCGGATTCGTTCGCGATCCATCTGATACCGCACAGCCGTGCGGGCCCATTTGTACCCGGATTTAATGACCGGCGCAGGACTGTCCACAGACAGGAATTTGAGCACTTGCTCAATCTGACCGCGCGTCAGATTTACCGCTCTTTCGATATGACTGACACGTAAGCCATCACTCTCTTCCAGGACGCCGAGTATAGCCTTTACCCACGCTTCCACAGGAAAAGCGCTTCGCCGGAAATACTCATGAATGTCGGCATCCTCGTCTCCTGACATCAATAATCCGATGGCGTGCGAGATGGCTCGGCCCGCGCGACCCACCTGCTGGTAATAGGCGACAATCGAACCGGGCGCCTGGTAGTGGACGACGAAACCGATATCCGGCTTGTCGTACCCCATGCCGAGTGCCGTCGTTGCCACCAATGCCTTTATTTCATTACGAAGCAGCTTTCGTTCGAGATGCAGACGATAAGCGTTCGAGTCCTCGAAGTCATCACGCTTCACGCCGCTATAGTACGCTCTCGCTGTAATACCGTGTTTCCGGAGCCACTTTTCAACCAGGTTCGCATCGCGCCTGGTAAGTGTATAGATGATTCCCGTACCAGGCAAAGAATCAATGTGTTCCGCCAGCCATGCGAGCCTCTCCACCTGCGAGGGCAATCGCATTTTCTGCAGAGCAAGTGTTCGACGCACCAGGTTCCCGCGTTGTATCGCGAAATCGCCAAGCTGTGCCCGGATATCCTCTACCACGCGGTCATTCGCCGTTGCCGTCGTGCCAAGTATCGGCACACTGCCGGGCATTCGCTGCAATACACTGACCAGCCGCCGGTAGTCCGGACGGAAGTCGTGTCCCCAGTCAGAAATGCAATGCGCCTCATCTACTACCAGCAGCCCGATTCGTGAGGCGACAGGCAGCAGGACGCTTTCAACGAATTCGTCGTTTGCCAGCCTCTCGGGCGAAATCAGGAGCACGTCCGCCTCGTTCTCCCGTACGGCTCGCCGAACGTCCGGCCACTCCTCTCTGTTTGCTGAATTGATCGTGAGCGCACGGATACCCAATCGGCGGGCGGCGTTGATCTGATTTCGCATCAGGGCGAGGAGAGGCGAGACGATGAGGGTCGGCCCGCGCCCTCTGTTACGGAGAATTCGTGTCGCGATGAAGTAGACCGAACTCTTGCCCCATCCGGTGCGCTCGATAACAAGCAATCGAGCCCTCCTGTTCACCAGGGAGTCGATCGCTTCCCATTGCCCGCGCCGAAAATTAACGTCCGCGTCATCCGTAGCCAACCTGAGGAGATCGAGTGCGTCTGATTTCTCAGTCATATTGAACCATCCTTTGCAGAAATTCCGCCGGCCCACTATGAAAGTGGAGGATGGTTCAGGTTATTGCAATTAACGTACCAGACGGGTCTCGCAATCGTTGAGAATCGAGCACGTCAATCCACGATAACGGTCCCGGTCGATGTCGTTCAGGGTGTCGGATGGAAGAGTAACCGGTCTACCGTACTCCTCTCTCACATCGGTCCGATGCGTTCGGGGCCCCGGTCCATGGCGAGCATGGACGCGTCAAAACTGCGCTGCATGAGGTCGAGTTTCACATCTGCGTGATCGGGGCTGTTCCAGAGATTGTCAAACTCCCCCGGATCCTCATCGAGGTCGTAGAGTTCGCCAAGGCCGTGCCCGTGGTAGACGACGAGCTTATAACGGCGATCGCGGTACATCGTCGCGAACGTCCCGTCGGCCTGATCCAGCGCATCGTAGAACTCGCAGCGTACGAATTCGCGATGTTCGTCGGCCGGTTTCTCGCCGCTGAGCATCGGCGCCAGCGAACGCGCCTGCATCCGCTCGGGAACGGGCCGCCCCGCCAGTTCCAACAGCAGCGGGGCGATATCGCGCAGTTCCACCAACGCGTCGCTTCTCCGGCCGGACGACACGTGTCCGGGCCACGAGAAGATCAGCGGCACCCTCACAAGCCCTTCGTAGAAGCGGCAGCCCTTCTGAATCAGCCCGTGGTCTCCCAGCATCTCGCCGTGATCGCTGTTGAAGATCACGAGTGTATTCTCACGCTGTCCCGTTGCTTCCAGGGCGGCCATGATCCGGCCGACCTGATCGTCGATCAGCTTGATCATGGCATAATACGCGGCGATCAGCGTTTTCGCATCCCGTTTGCCGCCGGTTTCCGGCTCCACCAGTCCGCGGGTCTGCGTCCAGGGGATCACCGGGCTCCTGATGTCCAGGTCGCGCGGATGCCGGCCTTTGGACTGGAAGTCGATGGACTCGAGCGCCTTCTGTTGTGCCAGATCGCTTTCCCGAAACAACGGTTCGCCTACCTGTTCCGGATCGAACAGGTCGCGGTACGTCCCGGGCGGATTGAACGGCGGATGCGGATCGTAGATATTCACGGAAGCCAGCCACGGGCCCTCACGCGCTTCGCTCAAGAAGTCGATGGTCTTCTCCGCGCACCACGTGGTCTGGTGCAGCTCGGCGGGCACTCCGTCCAGGCTCTTCGTCAGTTCGCCCAGCACCTCCCCCTTCGACCGCACCCAGTCGGCGTAGTCGTGTCCGGTTTCCCAGTCGTCCCTTGGCGCGTGGCTGTATTGCCAGTACCGGTAACCGTCGTTGACCCGCTCTTCCACGCGACCGAACGCACTGGACAGATGCAACTTGCCGATCAGGCCGCAATCGTATCCGCTGTCGGCGAGCAATTTCGTAACCAGCGGCGGCGCGTCCGGAAAATGCGAATTGCCGTTTCCGTTCACGTGGACGGCGCTCGCATATTGTCCCGTCAGGAAACTCGCGCGGCTCGGCGTGCAGATCGGACTCTGGCAATACGCGTGCGTAAACGCGAATCCTTCCGCGACCAGACGGTCTATATTGGGCGTGTCGACGTGCGGGTTCCCCAACGCGCCGATCGTGTCGTACCGCTGCTGGTCCGTACAGATCCAGAGAATATTCGGCCTGGACCCCCTCATACATCCTCCTCGAACGAATTGAAACGATTCGTCACGCGATTCCCCCGTCCACGAGCCTCACACCGTCCTTCATCCATCCGCTGAGGCAGGTGACGTCGTTTACGGCGCGCATCGCGACATTTCGCGACGCCTCGTGGAGATCGAGCCTCCGGATGATGATCTCGTCCGAAAACATCCCGGCTTCAACCATCACGTTTCCGTCCGGATGGATGATCTTCGACTCGCCGTGAGACGACCCCGCGCGGTCGATATCGGCTGGGTCGGCGGGCGCGTTGGACATAACCACGTAGATTGCATTCTCGGTCGCGCGGCTGATGGGCATCGCCCGGTAGGCCGACAGTTTGTGCTCGAACGTGACGGAACTCTCGCAACTGCAGAAAAAGCAGATCTGCGCGCCGGCAGCCGCTGGCAGCCGCACGAGTTCGGGATAGCGGATATCGTGACAGATCAGGAAACAACACGGTACGCCGCACAGGCTGTAAACGGGCAGGTGCTGGGACGGCTCGAACCAGCGTTCGCCCGCAAGATGGATTTTGCCGTAACGCCCGCGCACCGTGCCGTCTCTGTCCACAACCAGCAAGCTGTTAAAGCGGCGGCCGCCTTCCAGATGGGTCGATCCGACGACGGCCGCGATGCCTATGTCGCGACAGGCGCGGACGATCTGCCGTTCGGCTCTTTCGATGCGGGACTGATCCAGATCCGCCCAGAAATCCGGTCGGTCGCAATAGCCGAACAGGACGCCTTCGTGAATCGCGGCCACGTCTACGCGTTTGCCGGCGCAGGCATTCAGCCGGTCGACGATCTCGCGCGCATTCTTTTCGATGTCGTCATTGGCGTGCATCTGTACCGCGGCAACGCGCAACCATCTCCTGGGCATATCGGCCTCCTGAAACATTGGAAGTCACGGTGTGCGCTAAATATAACGTGCGACAGGCAACGATGCGAGAAACAAGGAAAGAGGGACAGAACGAAACAGGTGAGTATTCTGCACGCAGCGCGAGTTGCTTGCGCTAGTCCGAGCCGCTCGAAGAATGCGCGAGGCGCCCCTGGTTCAGACGCCCGGCGTGGATGCGGGCGGCATCCGGTAGAAGGCCATGCTGGCGTAGCTGACCAGCGAACCGGTATCGTCCTGGCGGTTCTGCCCGTAGCTGAGCAGGTCGCCGCGGCATTCGGCGCCGGCCAGAAGCGTTTGGAGCGAGAACAGACCGGAGACGGCGTCCACGTTCCGCGCGTTTCCGTCTGCCTTCAACGTACGGAAGAAACCCGCCGCATCGAATCGTTGGATGTACCCCAGCAGGTCGCGGTCGGTCGACTCGCAGGCGGCCGCCGCCGCATCATCGACCCTTGCCTGGTCGCCGAATTTGGGGCCGATATGCGCGAGGTCCACGCTGAGAACGTACAGGACGCGCTTCCCGCTTGCAGAAACCGCCGCCCGCAGCGCTTCGAGTTCGTTGGCCACCTCGGGGGAATGCAGGGGATTCCGTCCTTCATGCAGGTGGTGATCCACGCTTCCGAGCAGGACCGGCACCACCTGAAACGGCGGGAGTTCCGCCCGGGCATGGATGTACTGCAGAAACAGCAGCGCGAACTCCACGGAGTGCTCCGTGCGGTGCAGCCATTGTTGTTCCGTGATGTCGCGACCGGCGAGGCTGGACCAGTCTCCGATTACGTTTGTGTCGGCCGGCGCACGCCCGAAGGGCGTTTCGTAGTGTTTGCCGGTCGCGATGGCGAAGCTCTTTCCCGGTTCCGTGCCGCCGCTGTGGGCCACACCCAGAATGACATAGAGTTCAACCGGCTGAGCGGCGCCTGCCGCGTCGGCCAGTGCGGTAAACGCCGGCGGATATGTTTCCCCGCCGGCCCTCAGATCGATGTGCGGGCACATGACAGCGGCGAGCCGCGCCCTATGCGCCCGGTTTCTGTCTCCACCTTGCGCGTCCACCGACGAGGCGGCTTCTTCAAAGAACCCGTCGAGCATCCCGGCGAGTTCCACAGGGTCGTCCGGGTAGGCGGTTCCCGCGTGCCATGCCGGTCGCACTTCGGCGCGTTCGAATTCCTCGCGTATCCGGGAGATTCTCGCCGCAGCCACATGGTCGTCCAGGTAGCAGCTCTCGCTCAGCTTGCCCAGCACGTGACGGATATCGTCAGCTCGGACGTCACTGCCGGGAACGCCACTTCGCAGGGAGTCGAGAATCTGACCGATGGAACGTTGGCCATCCAGGTGCGAAAGAACGAGCATTCCCGCCGGTCCGAGCACCAGCGGCTGCGGGGCGATCTCCAGCGGATCCCGCACGTAGAACATACGTTCGCCACCCTGGTCGATCGGGATCACTTCGATGTTCCGCACACGGGGCAGCGGGGTATCGGTTGCGTATGACATTCTGTGGTGTTCCACCTGCCTTACTAAATACGCCTCATTCGTCGTTCCAAATACCAAAGCGACACCGGCACGCCGGGCTGCTTACTTCCGACGGGTGTTATCTCGCAAACTCGTCCAGATGCGGCCCAAACCCTTGTTTAAACTCCAAGAGCTTCGAAATCAGCCAGTCATTAATCTCCACAAGCGCCTTCTCATCGTCGTCAATGCTACCGCGCCGTACTAGACTTACGCGGCTGGCTTGCCTATGGTCAAGGCGTTCCCAGACGAGAGAATCACCAAGTTCGGATTCGATGTGCATTTTTCTATCGAAAAGTTGATCGTACAAGGTCTTGTTCCAATCCTTATCGTTCGAGTTAATATAGACCTCAACCCTGACCGTTCCTCCTTGACCGAAACAGGCGGCATATTGAGCTCGTTCGCCATATCCCGCTGAAAAACTGTACCAACTTTGCGGCTGCGCCTTGAAGACGTTTGTAAACCTCTGTTCTCTAAGTTTGTCAATAAGGTTCTGGAAAAATGCCTTATACCGCAGGTTCCTTTCGGAAGTATTGCCCAAACGTATAGTTTCAGTGGCTTCGCGTTGCCACTCGTTCGGGGTCGCAACCAAGTTGAAGTATGGTGCGGGCCGAGAACCGTCAATAGTCCATACCTCAACAACGACGCCATAGAATTCCGTTTCCTTGTCGGTACGCTGATTCAACCAGTCGATGGCTTGCCTGTGTTCGTCCCGGAATTCCTTAGCTACCCAGATAATTACTTGTGCATCATACCCGCCCGCGTACGTGAGGAGTTTTCCCAAATGATCATGGTCTGTTGGCTGCAGTTGATTTTCGATTATGACAGTGCGGTTTGTACCCGATTCGAGAGCCAGTAAATCTAGTGAAAAAGCGCCGACCCGAGCTTCCCGAGACTGCAGTTCCAGCTCCAACCCCAAAACTTGGCCAAGCTCGGAAATATTGCCCGCAAGCCAAGGTGTGAAATCTTTGCTCTCATTGGGCCAAGCCACGCGGAGTTCAGCCTTTTCAATGTGTCCAAGTCCTGACGAATCCGTCATTGTTATTCTCCTCCAAGTCGATATCGAGTAAATCTCTAGTGACTGCGGAGCATCGAAACGCGGTCATTGAGCTTGTCGAAATGCCCGCATTCACTACTTGATGGTACTCTTCAACGACCGTCGCCGACCCTTCGACAAGCTCAGGGAGCGGCGCAGGTCGTAGGTGCCATCACCACCGGACGACCGAATCCTGACAGTCAAATTCAATGACAATTTAGCTCTACACTCTTTATTATTTCTGACCGAACGGCGCGCTTCTCGGTGTACTACCAGACGGGAGGAACTTACGCCTTCGTTGTACCACCGTCAAGCCGATTTACCGCAACAATCGTAGACCCGCGGCTTTGCTGATCTTCGTGGTACACAACGAGAAAAGCATTGCTATGAAGGATAATTTACCATTCACTAAAGGAGAACCTTGGAACTATCCGTTTTCGTCACGAACTCGCTCCCGCCACCTCGGAAAGGATAGAATAGACCGACTATCTCCTGAATACGGGGTCGAGAAGCTGAACGACGTGGATCTTCATGACGATACCTAACACAAGGTGGCCGTTCGGATTGAGAACATCTGACGCCAGTGAGGAGCGGATTGAGATGCAACGGGAATTCATGGAAAGAGCGATAGAACTCTCGCGAATCCAGATGCAAACGCGGCGCGGCGGCCCTTTCGGCGCCGTCATCGTGAAGGGTGGCAGGATTATTGCGGAGGGATCCAACGAAGTGATCGCGCGTAACGATCCCACCGCCCACGCGGAAGTGATGGCGATAAGGAAAGCGGGGTCGCGACTGCATGCGTTTCATCTGGTCGGATGCGAAATCTACACAAGCTGCGAGCCCTGTCCGATGTGTCTGGCGGCCATCTACTGGGCAAGGATCGAGAAGATCTACTTCGCCAATACGGCAGAAGATGCGGCGAAAATCGGTTTCGACGACGAATCGTTCTACCAGGAGATACAAATCCCGAGGACCGAGCGGCGAATCCCGTCCCTTCAGCTCATGCGGGACGAGGCGCTGCCGGTCTTCCGGGAATGGCACAATATGGACGACCGTATCGAATATTAGGTTTTTCTCAGAGACTTCCAATTCTCGACAACCGCCCGCGGTACCGAAATAAGAGCGGCGCGTCTCCGGACAGACGCGCCGCTTGTTTGCTTTCTCTCTGTGCAGCCAATCCGGAGACCGGGGCTGCGCCGCGACCCCGGGGTCGATCAAGGCCGGGAACCGGATGCTCCCTGATTGAACTAATCCATTTCGCGTTGCCCAGCGTCCAGACCGGGATGCCGGTACGTGTAAAGCAAGCCGATCAAACCGAGCTGGATGAGCGCGCCGGGCGCCAGGACCGGGAGGGCCCCGCCGGCCGTCCTGGACACCAGGTCCCAACCGGTCAACTTTGAATTCATTTCCAATTCAAACGCCATGTTGCCGTTGATATGAAACCAGAATCCCACGATGCCGCCCAACACGTATGCCAGCATCGCCAGCCTGAATATCCGGAGGACGACCGGCTGCCTGCAGACCAGGTTCACCGCTACCAGGACCAGGCCTGATACCAGCAGCACAAGGGGCACCTGTTGCCGCCACTCCTGGAAATGACCCAGCAGCACCAGTTCGGCGCCCAGCCCGATACTTCCAAGGACAAAGATCAACACGAGACCCTGCCGCAAGGTAACTCTGCCGCGTCGTCTGACTGCGTCTGTCATTATCCGGTCTCTTCGTTTCGGGACGACGATTCGTCACAGCGACTGCATATCGTGTAAACGTCGCTGTGCGTTCAAATCAAGGCACGCCATATAATGCAAATGAGAAGTTCGGCGCCGGATCCACCAGGCCCGATTTCCCGCTCAGGTACCGGCGCTTCTGTTCCCCGGCGGGGAGGTTTTCCAGTTCAACGAAGCCGAACCCGGACATCACGTCTTTCAACTCCTCCGGCGTGAACGTGGAAAGCATCGGCTCCCCGCGCCGCGCCACGAAGCGGTCCAGCTTGTCGGCAAACGGCAGGCTCTCTTCCGGAACGAGTTCCCGTTCAAGTTTATAGTCGAGAACAATACGGCTGCCGGGGACAAATACGCCGGCAACGCGATCAAGCGTCTCGCGTATTGCGTCCTTCGAGAGATAATAGGTCGTCCCCAGCCAGGAAAAGAACGACGGCGCCATGGGATCGAATCCGGCCTTTGCAAGCGCCTCGTCGAGGTGATCGATTTCAAAGTCGATGGGAACGAAGACCAGATTGGCTGGAATTGCGCCATAGACCTTCAGCAATCTTTCACGCTTCATTTCCTGGGTTGCGGGATGATCCAGCTCGAATATCCGCAGCCTGTCCGAACGCTCGTCCTGGCGCATGGAAAACGTATCGAGTCCCGCTCCTAGAATGACGTACTGTAATACGCCCGCACCCACGGCGTCCATCAGGCGGTCTTCGGCATACCGGGACCGCAGGACGATTTCCGTGTGTATGGGGCGGAACGCGCGAAACACCGTGTGAACGGTAATCCAGCTTGACAGGCGATGCCTGGCAATCGCCCGCCAAAAACCCGATATCATGTCGAATGCGTAGGTATCCGCGAAGATCGGCGACGCGTGCCAGCGGCAATGATACGCGCGCACGCACGCCGCCAGGTTCGCCGTTCTGCTGGCCCTGTGCGCCTGCGATGACATTCCGGACTGTTGCGAAGCCATTCGAAACCTCGGTCGTTAACGCAACCTACCCGGATTTCCCTTCCACGAATCTGGCCATGACGAGTCCGGCCAGAAGCCATGCGATCAGCGAATCCACAACGATGACGGCAGTATACGCCGTTGAGAAACCGAACCAGTTCCAGTAGGGGAAGTGGCTCACAAAACCGATGGCCACGCCTGCGAGCGCGACGAAGCGGACCCGTCCCCAGTAGTCCAGGTTCGACGTCCTGCACAGAAGAAGGATTACGAGCAGGGCGGAGACCGCCTGACCGAGCAGGCCAACTCCCATCATTTCGCCCATATTCATATCGACCCCGTCCGGCAGGACGTTCGCGAGTGCGAACAACACCCCGGGCTTGAGGTCTTCCTGCTCAAACGGAAGATAATACATCCCGGCCGAAGGCGCGTTTTCCTTGAGGACCGATGAAACGGCCGATTCGTCTGTGAATTTGTTCGCAACCGCGTTATGCCAGGGCAAAATCGTCCACGAGATAAACCCCCACGCGAACAGGACAACGGCAGACAGTATCACCGCGAGTATACAATTCTTCACGAAGAGACCTCCTTCAAGTCGTTAAACTCAATTCGAAAAAAGATAACCGCTCAATTGGCCACGAAGAGCATGAATCGGGTAGACGGTAGAGGGTAGAAGACCACACCACAGCCCACCACCTGGTGAGACGTAAGCCGGGAGAGGTTAGAGATGTCCTGCCTCGTGAGGATTCTTTTCGTGCCGGAGGCAGCGAGGAATTAAATTTCGGGCGAGGATATCATCTACCGTCTACCCTCTCACCTCTACCCGCCTTTCTTCTACCGTCTTACGTCTCCCGTCTACCCGGTTTTCTCCCCGTCTCCCGTCTTGCGTCTCCCCGCTTTTAAGGGGTTCGGGGGAGAGGTCCCGGATTCAGTCGCCGACGTACTGCCGGAGTTCGAAGACGTTGCCAACCGGGTCGGCGATGACGGCGATACGCACCGGTATGCCCCCGCCGGCTTCGCGGATGTTTTTTACCTCTCCGCCGCCGGCCGCGACTTCCTTCACGGCGGCATCGAGATCATCCACGTGGAGATTCAGACCGGCATGGGCGACCGCGCCCTCGGTCATTCCCGGGGACAGGATATGGAGCGCAACGATGCAACCGCCGCAGCGCAGCGTACTCCATCCCGTCGATTCGAACTCCACCTTCAGTCCGAGGACATCGCGGTAGAAAGGCAACGCTTTATCCATATCCGCGACGTAATGGACGACCATGGGTTCTGTGGCGTTCACGAAACTCTCCCTTTCGAAAAAACGAAACTACGAGAATGCGAAACTACGAAAGGCGAAAAACTGCGAAACTGCGAGAATACGAGACTACGAAAAAACTGCGAAACTACGAAAGGCGAAAAACACACGAAACTGCAAGAGGCGCGAAGAATGCGAAACTACGAGAATACGAAACTGCAAAAACCGAAATTCGCGAAACTACGAAAAACCCAAAACATGCTAAATACAGGTTCCTGCGATTCAGGTTTTGCGATGCGTCAATCCACGGCGGCTAACAAGGGCGAAACCAGGAGCATCATACCGAATGCCATCAGGGCCACGTAGAGAACGCGCTGAAATCGATCAGGTGCAATGCGTGCGCCGATGAACCGGCCCAGAACAACCGCGAGAATGACAGCGGGCACGGCCGGCAGATAGTAACCGAATACGTCGCCCGTCCACAGGCCGGCCAATCCGTGGCTGGCAACTATGAACAGGGTAGAGGGGAAAAAATACCCCTGCAGCGTCGATTTGAAGTGTTCCGGAGGCCACCGCCGCAGGATCCCGTAGACGGCAACGGGCGCGGCGTTGACGTTGTATGCGGCGCCGAGCATGCCTGACACGAAACCGAACCCGTGCGCCCAACCGATATGTTTCAGCCTCGGCAGTACAGACGTACGCAGGTTATAGAGACCCACGGCAATGAGCAGAATGCCCAGCCCGGCCTTGAACCCATCCTGGGGTACAAAACGCAGGATCATCAGACCGACAGGAATTCCAGGAATGGATGCGGCGAGCAAATGCAGAGCCGACCTGACCTCCAGGTCCCGCCAGGATCCGACAAGAAGCAGGGCGATTGTCGTCAGCATCGTCAGGCCGACGAGAGGCGTCGCGACGCTGACATCCAGGACCGTCACGAGCAACGGCATCGCCACCAGGGCCGTCCCGAACCCGAGCGTCGAATGGACCAGCGCGGAGATAAACACGATCGCGACTACCGTCAACAATAGCATATTCAGTCGTCAGGAAGCGCAACGAACCTTTTCGTACCAGCGATTGAAATCGAACGGCGTTTCGAATTCGGCCAGCCAATCGTCGGCAACCGGCTCCAGCTTGCCAGGGTCAGTATCGAGTACGCCGAGACTCCCTGGTTGAAACCCTCGCGCTTCGGGTTGATACAGGGGGGAAGGAATCACGCAATCCAGCCCAAGATACGTCGTCTCGCCAAACCGGGTCGGGCCCGAAAGGACGTGGGCGTGACCGGCCACTTGAAACGTCGGGCGAGTAATCTCGATCAGGTCAGTGATCATGCGAGATCCATGAATGTCGCCTCTGAATCCGGTGCTGCTGCCGTACGGACCCTGATGAGTCACAAGCACGTCGATACTACCAGGTTCCAGAGCCAGAAGCGTTTCATACGCGCCGCGTTTGATGCCGGCCGCATCATCCCGTTCCTCGACGCCGCCGAGAAACGCGATACGCAACCCGCCGAACGTCATCACCTTACCGTCCGGCACGTAACGCATCAACCCGCAACGATCAACGGCTGCTGTCCCGGAACCCGAATACCGCGGCAGTCGTTCCAGCCAGTCGAAATCGTCATGATTGCCACGGATGAAGTGGACGGGTCCCGCCAAACATCGCCGCAACCGGCCCAAAGACTCTGCCAGACCTTCGTCAGCGCATATCAGACGAACGAAGTCGCGTTGTGAAGGATCCAGAGCAAAGTGACGATTGGCGGTCCGTTCGAGGCTGGACATGCCCGGAAAGGCTCCCATGTCCCCGACCTGGACCAGCAGGTCGAAACGCCGGCCGTTTCGTTTCTGCCACGTCACAATCAGGGCGAGCGCGTGAAGCACACGCCCGTGCAAGTCACCCACAAAGCCAATGAGCACCTGGTGTCCTGTCCCAAAAATTCCTCACCATTCGACCGGCGATTCATCCCGTCTCGCTACGTTCCCCTCGCTCGCCGACCTTACGCAGGTCGGAGGCGCCTTGCGAGTCGGGCGACTCGGCGGTCGAATTTAGGCAACTTATTTCCGGGACAGAACACTGGGTTACCGAGTTATCCTTTCAGGGATTCTCCAGGATCCGGTCCCGAAACTTTTCGTGATCAGCACAAAAACAAAAAACGCCACCCTCGGAAGACCTGAAAGCGGCGACTGGCGGAGGACGATCGCGAGGTTTCAGACCTCCATAATCTCCTCTTCCTTCCGCACCAGCAGCTCGTCGATTTCCGCCACGAAGTCGTCGGTCAGCTTCTGCACCTGATCCTGCCCCTTCCTGGATTCGTCTTCAGGTATCTCGCCCTCTTTCTGGCCGTCTTTCAACATCTCGTTGGCGTCCCGACGTGCGTTCCTTACAGAGACCTTGCTGTCTTCCGCCATCTGCCGAACCACACGCACGAGTTCCGTGCGGCGCTCCTCCGTCAGATGGGGTATCGGCAGGCGGATGACGGTCCCGTCGCTGGACGGCGTCAGACCCAGATTCGACGTCTGGATGGCCTTTTCGATTGCCGGAATCGCGCTCTTGTCCCACGGCTGAAGTACGATCAACCTCGGCTCCGGTACGCCAATGGTCGCGACCTGGTTCAACGGCACCTGCGTACCGTAATATTCAGCACGGATATTGTCCAGCAAAGCCGTGTTTGCACGCCCCGTACGAACCGTTCCCATTTCGTGCTGGAACGCTTCAACGGCTTTCGCCATCGACTGCCTGGTCTCTGAAATAATCTCGTCGACCATCTGCTTCGTCCCTTAACAAATAAACGGAAGTCGTCTGATAGGGAGATTCCGAACCTGAGCCCCGTGGCTGGCCGGTCTGGTTTATCGCGCCGGCATTTGACGCACTCAGCTCTCCTCTCCCAAGACAAACCGCTCGAACCTTCTGACGGTCACATTCTCACCGCACTGTGCGATCAGATCCATCAACAGGTCTCTGACGGTCTTGTCCGGATCCTTAACAAAGGGCTGTTCCATCAGGCATACATCCTGATAATACTTCTCTAGACGTCCGTCCACGATCCGATCGAGAACCCGCTCGGGTTTGCCCTCATCCAGCGCCTGCTGCCTGAAGATCCTGCGTTCCCGCTCTATACCCGCTTCATCCAGTTGATCCCGGCTCACGGCGATCGGCGCGCTGGCGGCGATGTGCATTGCGAGGTCCCTGGCAAACGTCTGGAACTGATCCGTACGGGCGACGAAATCAGTCTCGCTGTTGACTTCCAGCATCACACCGAGCTTGCTGCCGGTGTGAATGTAAGATGTAATCAACCCCTCTTTCGCCGTCTTGTGCGCACGGTCTTCCGCCTTGGCGACGCCGCGCGTCCGCAGAAGCTCAATAGCTTTCTCCATGTCCCCGCCACTCTCGACGAGGGCCTTCTTGCAATCCATCATCCCCACGTTGGTCTTTGACCGTAGTTCCTGAACCATCTTCGCAGAAATTGCCATCTGTTCTCCCCGCGGACGTAGCGCCTCTCAGTTCCAAGCCTGATCGTCATTCATTGACTTCGGTTATCTCAGTAATTTCCGGGCCAAGCATCTGGGGTTCCTCTTCCGTCCGGTCGGGTCCTTCCCGCCCAATCTTCTGCCCGTGCAGCACCCCATCGGCGACCAGGCGGGTAATGAGTCCGATGGACCGGATCGCGTCGTCGTTACCGGGAATCGGATAGTCGACGTCGTCCGGATTGCAATTGGTGTCGACAATGGCCACAACCGGTATATTGAGACGCCTCGCTTCGTGAACGGCGATCTTTTCCTTCTTTATGTCTACTACGAATACCAGCCCGGGCAGACGGCCCATATCCCGGATACCGCTCAGGGACCTCTCCAGTTTCTCACGCTCGCGCTCCAGCCGCAATACCTCTTTTTTCGTCAACTTCTCGTAGGTCCCGTCCGCGCCCATCTTGTCGAGGGTTTCGAGGCGCCGAATGCTCTGGCGAATCGTCTGGTAATTCGTGAGCATGCCCCCAAGCCAACGTTCGGTTACGTGAAACATCTCGCAGCGCTTCGCTTCTTGAAGAATGACGTCTTTCGCCTGCTTTTTGGTTCCCACAAATAGTACCGATTCGCCCTGTTCCACGGCCTCGCTGATTACGCGGTAGGCTTCCTCAATCTGCCGCAGCGTCTTCTGAAGATCGATGATGTAGATGCCGTTGCGTTCGATAAAGATGAACTTGCTCATCTTCGGGTTCCAACGGCGGGTCTGGTGCCCGAAGTGGACTCCGGCCTCCAGCAAGGCCTTCATTTCAACAACAGCCATACAATCCTCCTGAGAAGCTGTCTTAAAATCCCCAGCGGTCTTCGCGCGGCTGCAAAGGCGCCGGTCGGCAACTCACCAGTAATTTCAATACAGCTTCATATACCTCTGGTTGATCCTCTGTGACCGTCATTCCACAGACCAGTCGGATACCGACACCCGGCCTGAGGTCGGGACACATGTGAAATAGGCGCGTCGCCACGTGCGCAACACGCCAAAAACAAAACAACAACCGGTTAACGTTTGGAAAACTGGAACCGTTTGCGCGCCCCGGGGCGACCCGGCTTCTTTCGCTCCACCTCTCGCGCATCGCGGGTTAAAAGCCCGGCCTCGCGCAGCGGCGTCTTGAGGTCTTCGTTCAGGGCGAGCAGGCCGCGGGCGATACCCAGTCGAACGGCCCCTGCCTGACCGCTGAGACCGCCGCCCTTGGTGCTGGCGACGATGTTGAATTGTCCGGTCGTTTCCGTAACCGCCAGCGGCTGCTCGACGATCATCACCAGCGTCTCGCGCTTCAGATAATCCAGAATCGGCCTGCCGTTGATGGTTACTTCTCCGGATCCGGGAAAAAGCTTTACGTTTGCCGTTGCCGACTTGCGCCGGCCTCTGGCAGAAGCAAGGATCTCTGCCAAGACCCTACCTCCTCTCGTTCAACGACGCTTTGATACGGCGGAATTCAGGCAAGGTCGATCGCTTCAGGCACCTGACTCCCATGCGGATGATCGGATCCAGCGTAAATTCGGACCTTCTTCATCATTCTGCGCCCAAGTTTCGTGCGTGGCAACATTCCCCGTATCGCATGTTCCAGCACAAACTCAGGCTGTGTTTCGAGCGCTCGCTTCAGGGTTTTGGTCTTCAGGCCGCCAGGATATCCGCTGAAGCGTGTATAGACCTTCTGATCGGGTTTGTTGGCGCCTTTGACCATAAGCTTGTCGGAGTTGACCACGATGACATGATCGCCGGTATCCACGTGGGACGTATAATACGGTTTGTGTTTGCCCATCAGGATCCGGGCAACCTCGCTCGCAAAACGACCCAGCACCTTACCCTCGGCATCAGCGAGAAACCACTTGCGTTCGACGTCAGATTTTTTAGCGCTTGGCGTATTCATAAATCCGAACGGCGTCCACATTGACGCCGAATTCGAACTCACCCCCTCTCCATGACAATTCCACGCAATGTCAAGCCTCAAAAAATATAAAGCCAGCGTGATTTTGTCAAGCACAAACCCTTACCTTACAAAAAAATGCGCCGCGATTCGGGAGCCGGTACTCCGGCCACATCTCCTCACGGCGCAACTTTTGAGACGGCTTCCATCTCACGGCGCCCCTGCAATCGCCGGGGCCCGTCGGGACGACGGATCGCCTGTCTTTCGATGGCTGCTTAGATTCGCCAGGCGCGTTACCAGACGAGATGTTCTCCCGCACCCGGCAGCGCACCTAACTACAGCCACCTCCACTGGTCGTTTCGCTCATTTGACCACCTCCTTTCCGTGTAAGCCGAATATACGCTACAGGAATGCGGAAGTCAAAGGCTTTCTCCAGCCACGTCAGGTCCTGGGATCCAGGGCGTCGCGCAATCCATCTCCAAGCAGATTGAATGCCAATACAGTCAGGAAGATCGCCACGCCCGGAAACGTCAATACCCACGGCGCCCGCAGAACAAGTTCCCGCCCGCCGGTGAGCATGGCGCCCCACTCCGGCAAGGGCGGCTGCGCGCCCAGTCCAAGGAAGCTCAGGCCCGCAGCATCGAGAATGGCGGTCGCCAGACCCAGCGTGGACTGCACGATCAGGGGCGTCAGGCAGTTCGGGAGAACTGAAAAGAACAGGATATGGAAATCTCCCGCGCCAAGCGCACGCATTGCGTGAACGTAGTCCTGTCCACGCACGGACAGCGCCGATGCCCGCACCAGTCGGGCGTACTGGGGCACCGCGACGACTCCCACCGCCAGCATCGCATTCTCCAATCCCGGTCCCAGGATCGCAACAATGGCGATGGCCAGGAGGATGCTGGGAAATGCGAGCATCAGGTCCATCGCCCGCATCAACACCTGATCCATCGCGCCGCCCCAGTACCCCGAGACGAGTCCGATCGGAACGCCCAGGACCAGCGCGATCAGCACGGCGGTAACCCCCACCCGCAGCGAAATCCGCGCGCCGTGAATGACGCGACTCAGGACATCTCTTCCGAAGTCATCCGTACCGAACGGATTCGCCAGCGAAGGCGGCTGGAGGCGTTCGTACAGATTCTGAGCAAAGGGATCCTGCGGCGCTGCCAGGGGCGCCGCGATGGCGAGCAGCAGGAATCCCAGCAGCAGGACGCCGCCCGCAGCCGCCAGCCGGTTCTTCAGGAGCCGCTTCCAGAACAGACCGCCCCAGCCGGCGCCCGCCAGGACCTGTGATCCGGCGGCTCCAACACCCGTTCCTCCGTCCGGATGGAATGACCGGTTCATGCATTTTCCCGGTGTCTGATGCGCGGATCCAGCCACGCGTACATCACGTCCGCGATGAGATTGATCAGCGCAAACATCAGCGCAACCAGCAGCACCCCGCCCTGAACGGCCCTGAAGTCCCTCGAATAGACCGCCAGCAGCAGCCACCGCCCCACCCCGGGCCAGGCGAAGATCGTCTCCGTAATGACGGCGCCTCCGAGCAGAAACCCGAACTGCAGGCTTATTACTGTCAAAACTGGAATAAACGCATTCTTCAGGGCGTGCCGGAAGATGACGATCCGTTCCGAAAGTCCCTTCGCCCACGCCGTTCGTACGTAATCTTCCTTGAGTACATCGAGGAGGCTGGAGCGCGTCATCCGCGCGATCACCGCCATCGGCACCGTGGCCAGCGTAAGACCGGGCAGCGCGAGATGCCAGACGGCGTCGACAAAGGCCCTCAAGTCCCCGGCCAGCAGACTGTCAATCAGATAGAGTCCGGTCACCCTGGGAATGAAGAGATGGGTGCTGAGCCGCCCCGACACGGGGAATAGCCCAAGAAAGACCGACATCACCAGAATGACCATCAGGCCCAGCCAGAAGATCGGCATCGACAGTCCCGCGAGGGAAACCGTCATGCCAAGATAATCCATGACCGTTCCCTTGCGGGATGCCGATACCACGCCCGCAATGATCCCGACCCCGCAGGCCAGCAACATGCTGATCAACGTGAGTTCAAGCGTCGCGGGAAACCTGGCCAGCAACTCGGACGACACCTTCGCGTGGGACTTGAAGGAACGGCCCAGATCGCCCTGCACAAGTCCCCACAGGTACAGTCCGAGCTGAACGTGCAACTCCTGATCCAGCCCCAGTTGCCTGCGCAACTCAGCCACCTGCTCCGCGCTGGCCCGCTCGCCCAGCATCACCTGCGCCGGATCGCCCGGCACGAAATGAATCATCAGGAAAACCAGGACGACGATTCCCAGCAGCATGGGGAAGAGAAGAAACAGACGTTTCAGGATGTAGACGCCCATCACGCGTATTGCCTCGCAGGTTCCGGAACGGAGTCGCCATGCGGACGTACCGGCGCGTTCACTCCGTTTCGGCGATCCGCACGTTCTGGAACCACTTGCTTCCGGTGGGATGAAGCGTGAAGCCGCTCACGGTCTTCTTGAATGCGGCGGTTTGCGCCGCGTGCACGAGCGGCACCCAGGGCGCATCCTGGAACACGATCTCCTGCGCCTTCCGGTAGAGCCCGGTCCGAATGCCTGCGTCCACTTCCCGCTGCGCCCGCACGAGCACCTCGTGCAGGTCGTCGCTGCGGTAGAACGCGATGTTATTCGCGGGCTGCTGCGTCGCGCTTTTATCGAGCAGTACGTATAGGAAATTGTCCGGGTCGCCGTTGTCGCCCGTCCAGCCCAGGAGCGCCATATCGTGCTGCCCTCTCGAAACCTTGTCCAGATAGGTTCCCCATTCATAGCTCACGATCTCGGCCTGGATTCCGACGGCCTGCAGGTCGGCCTGAATAGCCTGAGCGATCTTCCTGGGCTGAGGCATATACGGACGCGGCACCGGCATGGCCCACAGCGTGGTCTTGAATCCTTCCGCATAACCGGCCTCGGCCAATAGCTCCCGGGCCCGATCCGGATCGTAGCCGTATCCTTCGATCCCTTCGTGATAGCTCCACATCGACGGTGGAATCGGGTTGACCGCCGGCAACGCAAGACCCTGATACAGATTGTCCACCAGCGCCTGTTTGTTGACGGCGTGGTTGACCGCCCTTCGCACCTTGAGAAGGTGGAACGGCGCGCGATCCATGTTCATGGCCATGTACCCGACATTCATTCCCGGCTGGGTCAGAAGCCGAAGGCTCGGATGCTTTTTGATATTGGGGATAAAGTCAGGTACCAGATGATCCATACCGTCTATCGAACCCTGGATGAGCGCGATCAGACGCACGGAGTTCTCCGGAATGCTTCTGAAGATCAGCCTGTCGATCTGAGGCGCATCGCCCCAATAACTGGGATTTCTCTCCAGCACCACGCGGTCGTCCTTTATCCACTGCACAAATCGAAACGGACCCGTGCCAACGGGGTGCCGGGGAAAGTCGGCGCCGTGTTTCCGTACGGCGGAGGGACTCACGATCCCGCAGAAATTCATCGCGAGATTCGACAGAAACGGCGCATTGGGACGCGTCAGCTCAATGGAAACCGTATGATCGTCCACTTTCTTCACATCGCTGACAATCTCGCTCATCGACATACTGTTCCAATACTGAAACGCGCCCTCCACGCGGTGAAAGGGATGGTCGGGCTTAAACTGCCGGGCAAGCGAGAACACGACCGCATCCGCGGTGAACGGAGTGCCGTCGTGGAACACGACGTTCCGCCTGAGTTTAAACGTCCACGTTCTGAGGTCGTCCGATGCCGTCCAGGACTCCGCCAGACCCGGCGCCAACTCGGTATTTTCCGCCTGGAAGGTTACAAGGTTGTCGTATATATTGTCGCAGACCTTGAATGATTCGCCATCGGTCTCCAGCGCGGGATCCAGCCCCACGGTATCGCCGCCCCTGCCGAACACCAGGGTCCTGGGGCGTTCGGCCTCGCAGGCGACGAGTACCGGCACCAGGAACAGAAGCAGAAAACGCATCCACATTGACGATCTCCCTCCGAAACAGTATGAAAATCCCCAGCGGTCTTCGCGCGGCTGCAAACGCGTCGGTCTGTGTTGGTTGAATCCGCACCTATCCACAGATACGGGCGAATTCGCCCGCCTGGACCGACACGCTTTCGCTCGCGCTCGGGAACGCACCGGGAATTCCAACACAGCTTCTAAGAAAAAGCGGCCGGCAGGCCTGATGACACGCCCTGCTGACCGCGAGTCCCGCGTCCCGAAAGCGAGTCGCCATTCGGCAATCTATCTCCGGGACGGTATGCGTGAGTCGAACATCCGTCTGCTATTCCGCGAACGCCGCGTCGAACGCCACGGCCGACGGTTCGAAATCTACGCTGTTTACGAAGGCACACGCTTCGGCGGCCCCGTGTTCCCGGTCCATACCGGAATCTTCCCACTCCACCGACAGGGGCCCGCCGTAGCCAATGTCGTTCAACGCGCGAATGATCTCTTCGAAGTCCACGCTGCCACGGCCCAGGGATCGGAAGTCCCAGGAGCGATCGGGGTCGCCAAACTCGGTGTGACCGCCGAAAATCCCCGCTCGCGTGGGCAGCGGCGACAGGTACGCGTCTTTCATATGCACGTGGTAGATGCGATCCTTGAACTCCCGGATGAACGCCACGTAGTCGACGTTCTGATAAACGAGGTGGCTCGGATCGTAATTGAATCCGAACTCGCTCCTGCCACCCAGCGCCGCTACCGCCCGTGCGGCCGAGGCGGTATCGAACGCGATTTCCGTGGGATGCACCTCCAGGGCGAACCGGACGTCGTTCTTCGCAAACGCATCGAGAATGGGATTCCATCGATCCGCGAAGTCCCTGAAACCCGCGTCAATCGCATCCGGCGACACCGGCGGAAACGAATACAGCAGATGCCAGATGGACGATCCCGTAAACCCGTTCACCACGCTGACGCCCAGCGCCCTTGCCGCCTCCGCCGACGTTATCATGTCTTCGGCCGCGCGGCGTTTCACGCCTTCCGGATTGCCATCGCCCCACACGTGCGGCGGCAGTATCGACTGGTGGCGCTCGTCGATAATGTCGCAAATCGCCTGCCCCGCGAGGTGATTGCTGATGGCCCAGAACTTCAGCCCGTGCTTTTCCAGGATCTCGTGACGGCTCCGGCAATAGCCGTCGCTGGAGGCCGCTTCACGGACGTCCAGATGGTCTCCCCAGCATGCCAGCTCCAAACCGTCGTATCCGAACTCTGCGGCTTTCTCCGCCATCGCCTCGAGGGGGAGGTCTGCCCACTGACCCGTAAACAAAGTACATGGTCTCGCCATAACCGTTGCTCCTTCCAGCTGCCCCCGGCTCCCGCGTCTAATGCGATGCACGCAGGCGAATGCAGGGCTTTATACTTCCGGGACATCCCGCCACCGGTCTGATTTCGCCGATTCGCTGGCCGCCTCCAGTACAGCCTGGACCCGCGCGCCTTCCCTGAAATTCGGTGAAGCCTCCCGGTCGTTGACGATCGCCTCGAAAAAGTCCTTTACCTCGTGCACGAACGTATGCTCCCACCCGACGATATGGCCCGGCGGCCACCAGGCCGATATGTACGGATGTACCCCTTCATTCACAATAATCTCGCGGAAACCCTGGATATGCCCTTCGTCCTCGCGGGAATAGAACTGCAGTTCGTTCATTTTTTCCAGATTGAACGCGATACTTCCCTTGCTTCCGTTGATTTCGAACCGGTTGTGGTTGCGCCTGCCCGCCGCAAACCGGGTCGCTTCGAACGAACCCAGGGCGCCGTTTCCGAATCGCGCCAGGAACAGCGTCGCGTCGTCCACCGTGACCGTTCCCATCCGGTCCGATTTCCCGCCTGTGGCCCCCAGAGACGCGTCGATCGAATCCGCCAGCGGACGTTCTTTGATAAACGTCGTATCGGCGGCCACGACGGACTGGATGTCTCCTACGAGATGCAGCGCCAGGTCGATAATGTGCGCATTCAAATCCCCATGCGGCCCGGAACCCGCCTTGTCCTTCTCGAAACGCCAGACCATCGGGAAATCCGGGTCGATGATCCAGTCCTGCAGATACACCGCCCGCCAGTGATAGATCTGTCCGAGCCGGCCCTCTTCTATCAGCTGTCTGGCCAGTGCGACAGCCGGAACGCGCCGGTAGTTGTAAGCGACCATGGTCTTCGCGTTGGCGTTCTCCGCGGCCCGCAGCATGGCCCTGGCTTCGTCCAGGTTATTTGCGAGCGGCTTCTCGCAGATGACATGCTTGCCGGCTTCGAGGGCGGCGATCGCCATCGGCATATGCAGATTCCCTGGGGTGCAGATATCGATTACGTCGATATCGTCGCGGGCGACCACGTTCTCCCAGTCCGTATCGTGCTCCTCCCATCCGAACGTACGCGCGGCCGCCGCCACGTTTTCCCTGTTTGAACCGCAGATCACCTTCATGACCGGTTCGACGCCCGTATCGGGAAAGAACATCGGTACCTTGCGGAACGCGTTCGTGTGCGCCTTGCCCATGAACGAATATCCCAGAAGACCGATATTCAGTCGCGTGGCCATAGAACCTCCCTTGTCCGAATCCGGTTCCCTATCAGAAACGGCACCAATATATGATTCTGCACCACAGTGTCAACGCCTATCAGAATTCCCAAAGAAGATCAATTCTCATTCGGCTAAATTGCCGATGCAGTACAAATGCGTTGCCGTCCTCATAAAGAGCTGAGATCCGGAGGAAACGGGAGATGACAGCGTGTACGTATCGTCAAGTTCATTTGTAGCGAGGACTTTGAACTTCGGGCCGGCGGCCAGGACGGTCGTCACGGCATATTCGTTCAGCAGGAACAATTTGCCGTCAGCGAGATGCGGCGACGCGCTCACCGTACCCTGCGCGGTTCTCTCGGGCCCCCAGACGACGGCGCCGGTCTTCGCATCGAGACACGTGGCCAGGCCGCGATCGTCAACCATGTAAAAATACCTCCCGTCACAGACCGGCGTGGGCACATCCGGAGCGGCCGCGCCTTCCCACTTCCATTTCACATTTCCGGAGACATCGCCGGTCCCGCCGCCAGCCAAGGCGAGCAAGGGACGCCGCCGGGTCGGCGCGTAGATCATATCATCGACGACAACGGGAGACGCTACGATGCGGTAGTTCCCCCGCCGCTCCGGATTCAGGCCATCAGCCCGCCAGATTTCACGTCCCGTGGCCGGATCGTGCCCGGTCACGCAATCCCCGCCGGTTACGACAATCTGAGTGCCGCCGGAAAGATTCAGAAGCACGGGGGTCGTGTACGAATCCGGAGACTCCCTGGAGGCGTCGGTCGCGCGCATTTCGCGCCAGATTTCCTTACCGCTCCCGGCATCCAGCGCGACGATGTACGAGGGTTCATCGGTGTACGATCCGTGAAGCACCTGAAGGATGAGCTTGCCATCGTACAGAATCGGCGAGGACGCATACCCGAAATTCAGGCCGAATTCGCCGTAGTCCCTCTGAATGTCGCGGGTCCACACCACCTTTCCGTCCATGTTAAGACACGCGACAACGCCATTCCCCGTAACGGCCCACACGTGCGCGCCGTCCGTGACGGGCGAAGGCGACGTATTGTTGTGCTTGCGCCACAGATCGTTGCCTTCGTCCAATTTGCGCCGCCAGCGTTCACCGCCGTCCTTTCTGGACAGGCATAGAATGAATATCTCAGGACCGCCAGGTTCCCGTTCCTCCGGCGTGCGCGCAGGCGATGGAGACATCAGAAAGATGCGATCGTTCCAGACAATGGGCGTGCTGCCGCTCCACGACGGCAGCTCCGCCTTCCAGACGATATTTTTTTCCAGGCTCCACGACGCGGGAAGATTCCGGGCCGAACTCACTCCGTTCTGCTGAGGACCGCGCCACTGCGGCCAGTTGTCGGCGTGAATGCCGGCCGGTAAGAGAAACAATAAAAAGAGCCCATGCGTCATTCGACCCACCATGTCAATTCCTCCTCAACCGAGTGTGACTTTCGCTTTGTTTTTCGTCCGGTTTGACAGATATTGCCACGCAATGGTTCCCGTGTTTCCTGGGCCGATACCGGCGGACGGAAAAAACCCGACGGCAGCAGATTTCCATTACCAGATCATCGAAAGGACGATACATGCACCTGTTCGACGGCGAAACCCTCGACGGCTGGGCAGCCACGGGCAATCCCGATGGCTGGACGGTAGATCGTGGCTGTATCTTCTGCACTGCGGAAAAGGGCGAATACCTGTATTATACGAAGGACCGGTTCAGGAATTTCGAACTGTCGCTCGAGTTCAAGCATCCGCCTGGCGCCAACAGCGGCGTTTTCTTCAGATGGACCGATCTGGACGACCCCGTGCAGACCGGAATCGAAATCCAGATCCTGGACACATACGGCAGGAACCCCGCAACCGCGAAATGCTGCGGCGCGGTCTATGACGTCCAGGCCCCCACGCACAACGCCTGCAAACCCGCGGGCGAATGGAATCACATGGTCCTCTGCGCCGAGGACGACAACATCCGGGTTGATTTGAACGGCGACCAAGTCACCGAAATGGACCTGAGCCGCTGGACCACCCCGGGCCGGAATCCCGACGGCACGCCCAACAAATTCAACCGCGCATACTGCGAAATGAACCGGACCGGATACATCGGGCTGCAGGACCACGCCAGTCAGATCTGGTTCCGCAACCTCGAAATCGCAAGACGATGAGACCCCGGAAAAGGAAACCGGCCCGCCCGGGGCAGGTGGGCCGTTGCAATCGTCGAATTCCACCCGCAGGGGGTCGTACTACAGCCCGTAATGCGCGTTGATCGGCACCTGGTATGCGTCGGCCTCGCCGCGAAGCATTTCTTCCAGCGTCACCTCGCGCCCCAGGAGCCCGGACTCCAGGATCGCGTAGCTCAGGGCCAGGTCGACCGTCCCCTCCTCGCCGGACATTCGCGCCGGCGAACCGTCGCGGATCGCCCGCAGCCAGTCCAGGTTCTCCAGCGCGAATGCATCGGTGATCCCGCCCGGCATCGCTTCGTCCCGCTCTCGATCCGCGGCCTCTCGTTGGAACCGCTGCAAAACGTCTTCCCCGGTCCCATTCCCCGCATAGATCTTCCCGTCTGACAACGCCCCCTTGCTGCCGAATACATTCGTACCACCCGGCACCCCGATTTGCGTTCCCCTGGCGCTGCGCGCCACCGCCATGTGCCCGATCGCACCGTTCGCCAGCCTGAAATTCGAAAAGAACACGTCGTCCACCTGGTTTTCGACCTCATCCGCAACCCTCACGTCGTCGTCCGACATCAGCACCCTGACCGGCTCGAGCGTCCGCCACAGGGCCTGCACCGAATGCACCGGTCCGCAGATCGTCCGAACCCCGTTGAAGAGATGCACGCCCAGATCGATCGACACCCCGCCCCCGGCGCCCAGCTTCAACTGCCTCCACGGCGTGCGCGCGGCGACGAGATCAGGACGGTGAGACCGGAACCCGATCGATCCGCGGTAGACCATCTGCACGTCGCCGATCAATCCCTCCCTGACGGCCCACCGGTTCGCACGCACCGCGGGAGTAAAATTCACGTTTTCCTCGACGCTCAACACCGTGTTCGTCTCGGAAGCCACTTCACACATCCGCTGTGCGGCCCTTACCGAGATCGCCATCGGCTTCTCGACCGTCACGTGCCTGCCGGCACGCATGGCATCAATGGCGATGGTGTGATGCGTATCGTGCCCCGTCAGGATGCACACCGCGTCGACCGGCCCGCGTTCCAGCATCTCGCGATAGTCCGTGTAAACCGCCGTTTCCTGACCGGGATGCAAATCGCTGATGTACGCGTGCGGCGCGTTCAACGGGTCACCAGGGGCTTCCACCGGCGCCGGTCTGGGCCCCGGTCCTTCGCCGCGGATTCGAAATCGGAGGGCGTCCTCACCTCTTCTCGCACAGAGCGCCGTAACCCGGAAGCAATCCCCGAACCCGGAATCCTGCAGGACACGGAACCCGCGCAAATGTGCGTTCAGGATCCGCCCGCAACCGATCACGCCTATACGTACTGGGGATGACAAATACGATCTCCGGAGTCGTCGCCTGATCTCAATTTGAAAACACAGCGAGGCGACACCACGACGATGACTTCATGAGCGTGGTTTTGAGTTCGTTCCAATAGCTGACCGGCTTCATTGTCACAAAAAGTACAAAAGACGCAAAAGGAAAACGTGCCGTACGGCGTGCGTCGTAACGCCGGTGCGACCGGGAATTCCGACATCAGATCCAGCCGGGCGTTCCGATTGTATCCGCGATCGGAATCGCCCGTTCGAGTTCGGCATCGGTAAGAGGAGGCATTCCTGCGGTGTCGGCGTTATCCTCGACCTGCCGGCGGTTCTTGGCGCCGGCAATCACGCAGGATACGCCCGGATGATCCAGCACGAAACGCAGCGCCGCCTGCGCCATGGTTCGTGTGCGGTTCTGCAGGAAAAGCAACTGCGGCAGGCGCTTCAGGCCATCGACCGTCTCGGGTTTGTTGAATCGTTCGTATCGCACGTCGTTTTCCGGGATCGTCTGTGCCTGCGCGCCGAAATACTTGCCCGTCAGTTGCCCTTTTGCAAGAGGCACGCGAATCAACGTGCCGATATTCTCGGCCTTCGCCCAGTGCAAAAACCCTTCCGCCGACCGCTCCAGCAAATTGTAGCCCACCTGCAACATGTGGACAGGTCCGAACGAACCGAGCTTCTCCACCGCCTGCCTGTCATTGGTCGAAATGCCGTACCACCGGACCTTTCCCGACTGTCGGAGCCCGGCAAGCGCGTCCATTACCGCCGGCATCGCCCATTCGTAGGGAACGGCGTGCAGCTGATAGACATCGATGTAGTCGGTCGCCAGACGCTTCAGGCTGAGCTCACACGCTTCTGTGATTCGACGCCGCACCGCAGACACATCCTTTGATCCAGAATCGATACCAGCGTTCGGCTGGACCTTCGTGGCCACAATCCACTTATCTCTCCGTCCGCGCAGCGCCTTGCCCGTGAGGACCTCGCTGTGTCCGTCCCCGTAACTCTCAGCTGAGTCGATCAGATTAATGCCGAGTTCTTCGCACCGATGAATCAGCGAAATCGACTCGGCATCCTCGGTACCTGTCCATCCGAACCGGGTACCGTCCTCCTGCCGCTGCATTCCGGATATGGGAAAGGCGCCAAGCCCTATTTCCGAAACCGTCAGACCTGTCTGTCCCAGCGTACGATATTTCATCGCCAATCCTCCTCTGGCAACGCCGTCTCGACCTCGCCGCCGGGCGGGAGCGAGACGTCCTGCCAGGCGGCCCCCGGCTGCCTCCAGGAGACGGCCGCATCCGAGCCGCCGCCGTTGTAGAGCCGGACGTTTCCGGCGAACGGGCCGGGTGGGATTACCAGTGAAACCACCTGCTCCGGCAGACCGGGACCGCCGTCCGACCGCCGGAATTCCACCGTGGGCACCACCGCGCCCAGGTGTTCCCGGGCGCCGAGCAACAAGGATCCGTAACATCCGGTCACGGCGCCGGAACCCCAGTTTCGCCCGTGGCCGGCGGCGACGGAGCAGACCGCCCCGCCCATGTCCGCGTGCTCCCTTCCTCCCCTCAACACACGCCGCGCCACCTTCAGCCTCCGGGCCGCCTGCTTCAATGCCCGCGACGCGAACGACGCGTCGCCGGTTATCTGGTAGGCCAGCGTCAACGTGGCCGTACAGGGCTCACGCGTCGGCGCGACTCGATTTATGCCTTCCGCCTGCACACCCCAGTGCAGCATATCCGCCCGCTTTCCCACGCCCGGAAGGATCATCCTCGGTTTCTCGGTCACCATCAGCATGAGTTCGCCGGATTCCTCGTCGGGAAGCCGCCCGACCGTTTCCCGGATCCGGTCATCCAGGTTGTTGTCGCCGAAGGCCCCACGGAAGAAGGAGACGGCAGCGGCGCCGGGATCGCAGTAGGGGTCGTGAAGCATGCCGACGAGCGGCTCGACAATCCGAAATCCCGCGTCCCGAAAAACGATCTCGCCCGACATGCGGTACAGATCGCCCAGCGCGTGGACCGCTCCGGAGGCGAGCAGCGCCTCCACGCCCCGTGCCGGATCGCCCGGCAAATGGTGGCTGGCGCCGCTCATCCGGCGCTGCGACTCCGTATATTCGCATTCGCCCAGAGGCCGGCCGGCCGGCCCCCACATCACGGGCAGGTCCCCTTCCGGCGCCGCCACGATCATCTCCGCGCGACGCCGGCCGTACCGAAGCGCCCAGTCCAGATACCGGTCCTGTTTCAGCACGCGGTAGGCCGACAGCGCGATGTGAATGAACCGAAAGTGCTCCGCGAGTTCCACCGCGTGCTCCGGGTCCCGCCCCACGGTGCGCGTACCTATGTGGTATCCGAAGAACCGGTTGCGGTCCCAGTCGAACCACGCCGGGATCTCCTTCTCCCAGTTCCCGATGTGTTCGGCCGCATCCGCAAGCAGTCGCGCCGCCACCCGATCCTCCGGAAACAAGCCCAGGTAGCGAGGCAGAAAGAGCAGGAACGGCTCGGTACCGTGATGCGCCTCGGCCTCCGGCTCGTACCCGTGCAGACATTCGCGGCGGACCCAGCCCGCGAGCTGATCCAGGAGACACTCGAAGTGCTCCACGACCGCCGTATTGCCCGTCGCAAGAAAGTGCGGGAACCAGGCCAGGGCGTAGTTGGCTTCGTCCTCGCCGCCGCCGTGCCTCCCGGGAGGGTCCATGCGCCGGCTCTGCGCCAGCCAGGCGTCCATCTCCTTCCGAAGGGCGACGTAGTGTCGGAAACAGGCCTGCATACGCGATCTACAAGCGTGACTGGAGGATGAGCGTCGCCGAACTAACGAAGATTCGGATTCCGGCCGCGTCAGGAAATCCGTTTAAGCCCGGAATCGAACGCCGACACGATCCGGTCGGCTTCGCTTTGCGTCAGGATCAGGGGCGGCGCCAGGAAGAAAATACTTTCGGGTCCGTCCATCACGTGGCTCATGCGACCCACGATCACGCCCCGTTCAAGGATGCCGGCCTGCACCGCGGCAACCCGCGCGGCATCCAGCATATCGCCGCTTTGGGCCGCAAGCTCGACGGCGATCATCAGCCCCTTGCCCCGCACTTCGCCGATGAACGGAGACTTCAGCCCTTTCAACCCATCCAGAAGGTAAGCCCCCACTTCCGCGGAATTCTCCCACAGTCGTTCGGCGGTCAGAATATCCAGATTCGCCAGAGCCGCCGTACAGCAGACCGGATGCCCGCCATACGTGGACACCGAGGAGAATTCCCGACGCTCATCGGGATCGCCCATGAAGGTTTCAAACACCTCAGGTGTCACAGCGCACGCTCCGAGAGGCAGATAGCCGCTGGACACACCCTTCGCCATGGTCATCATATCCGGAACCACACCCCAGTGCTCGGCGGCAAACAGCTTGCCCGTCCGGCCGAAACCCGTGATGACCTCGTCGAAGATCAGCAGCACGCCATATCGGTCGCAGATTTCACGAAGGCGCGGCAGGTACCCGTCCGGCGGGATGATCACGCCGCCGCCGCCGATGATCGGCTCGGCAATGACCGCCGCAACCGTTGCCGGGTCCTCCCGGACAATGACCTCTTCGACCTCGTTCGCACACGCAACGCCGCCGTCGGGATAGGTCAGTTTCGTCCCGAAGCGAAAAGAATAAGGCGGGTTCACGTGCAGAAACCCCGGCATCAGGGGTTCGAACCGCGCTCTCCTGGCAACCTGGCCAGTCGCGGACATCGCACCAAACGTGAACCCGTGATAGCCCTGGTATCTCGCAATCACCTTGAACCGGTTCTCGCCCGGGTACTTCTGCCGACCATACTGCCGCGCGATCTTCAGCGCGGTCTCGTTCGCCTCCGAGCCGCTGTTGGAGAAGAACAGATGGTTCAGATCACCGGGCAGGAGGTCGGCCAGCCTGGATGCCAGCCTGGCGGCGGGAAGATTCACCTGGAGATGGGGATAGTAGGAAAGCTGCAGCATCTGTTCGTATACGGCGTCTGCGATCTCACGGCGGCCGTATCCGACGTTGACGTTCCAGAGCCCCGCGTAAGCATCCAGGAACTCCCGACCCTCCGCGTCCACGACGGTGGTTCCCTTCCCCCGGTGGACCACCATGAGATCCCGGTGTTCCAGAGTCCGGTGCTGTACCATCGGATGCCACACGTGCGCCCGGTCCTGCGCCCGAATCTCCCCAACATCCAGCTGTTCTGCGTCCGCCATAGACTTCCCCCCTCTGATCGACTATATTCGGCTTGACTCCCCGGGGCCACCGATCTACTTTGTAGCCGCTTCTGCAGGAGCACCATCATACGGCATTCAAGGGTTGAAGTCAAGGTCTGTCCCGCTGGTATTCGGCCGAACCATCCACGCCCCGGTTCGCCCCCCGTCGGCGGGGTTCCGGACCACCTGTACGGCCCGCAGACCGTGCGCGTAAGGGCGGCTGCCGACGTCCCGCGGCCCCTGGCCGTCCGACCGTTTTGGCGAAGATTCCATGGTCACACCCGAACACCATACCGTCATCATCGTGGGCGGGGGTCCGGCCGGTCTGCCGCTGGCCGCCGTACTCGGCGGATGGCACCCGCATTATCGCGGTGGCGACCTGTTCCGCAGTCGATACGAGCAGGTCGACCGCTATCTTCGCGGGGAAAACGGCACGCTGCTCGGCCTCGATTTCAGAGCCGTGGTGAACGCCGGCATCCGTCCCGTGGACCTGTTTCGCATTCTCCACCATCCCGGACAGAAATTCCGCGGGCAGAATGAAATCGCCCTCGAATTCCGCAGGCACGAACCCGTCGACGTATTGCTGATCACACAGGAAGAGGTCGGCGGCGTGTGGAACAATGTACCGGAAAACATGCTCACGCTCTCGCCGGGGCAATGGATGGAATTTGCCTTTTATCCGCTTGATCGTCACATCCGCGAACGACAGATCAATCTGGACGTCAACGCGTTGATCGCGAAACATCACCTCCTGGATTATTACCACGCCGTACCGGGCCGTTTCGAAGTCGAAGACCAAATTCGCATAAACGAACGTGTGACCCGCATCCAGCCCCACGACGCGGGATTTATGCTCACATCCCGCGTCTCAGGCGCGGAAACCACACGTCGCTACACGTGCAAGTACCTGGTCTACGCGGTGGGCCAGCGCTGCATTCCACGGAAACTCGATGTACCGGGCGAACATCTACCGTTCGTCACATCAGGCTACGATCAACCCGGGAGCTATCCCGGCGAACGCATTCTCGTCGTGGGTGGAGGCCGGTCCGCCGACTGGGCGGCAACGGAACTGCACGATGCGGGCAGACAGGTCCACTACGTGATGCGCCAGCCCTTCGATCGTCACTGGCGCCTCATATCGGACAGCCGCTACGGCCTGCCATACTACGCGCGGATCGCCGAAATCATGGAAAGCCGGTCCCCCCGCCTGAACACCCGCTATGAGACCCGTGTTACCGGATTCGAACAGGGAGCATCCGCAGGGCTCGTCGACCTTGGCCACAATGGCAGCCGTGAAACGCTCGAAGTCGACCACGTCATCCTCGAAATCGGCGGCATCGTGGATTACTCCCTTTTCGAAGGATTTCCACCGCTTCGCACGGTGGAAAAATACGATAACTACCGCTTCCAGGTCCATCAGTTGCCCACACATCCACACAACTATGAATGCACCGTCATTCCGAACATGTACCCCGGCGGATACCTGGCCGAGGGCCTGGGTCTCGTCGTCATCGGCATGCACGGAACCACCTACGCCATCGCGGGAGACATCCTTCAGAAAGAAGGACGGCTTTAGAAGCTGTCTTAAAATTCCCCGCGGTCTTCGCACGGCTGCAAAAGCGCCGGTCGGCGTTGGTCAAATCCGCCCGTCGTACGAGATCGAGGCTGCGCTTGCTCGCCTCTCATAGCCGGATTTTCCCGTCGGCGCTGCGCGCCCCTCGTGCCTCGGCACTACGCGCCCCTCGTGCCTCTTAACCGCCGCTTTTTCGCTCGCGCTCGGGAACTCACCGGTAATTTTAAACCGGCTTCTTAGAATCGGTATTCCTTCCGACGCGTCCATGCGTGGCACCAGTTCGGTTTCATCACCCGGCCACCCCCGAAAAAATCCGTGGACAATTCACCGCGCAGACCTTATTAAAGAAGCCCGTGGGCGCGGTTAACGTCTATGTCCATCTCCAATAACCCGGAGTCCACCCTTGCCCGTCACCATACGCGACGTCAGAACCATCCTCACCCAGCCCGCGGGATCGCGCCTCATCGTGGTCAAGATCCTCACGTCCCAACCCGGACTCTACGGTCTCGGCTGCGCCACGTTTACCCAGCGATTTCACGCCGTCCATGCCGCCATTGAAAAACACCTGAAACCGTTTCTCATCGGACGCGACGTCGACCGCATCGAAGACATCTGGCAGATATCCATGGTCAACGGGTACTGGCGCAACGGTCCCGTGCTCAACAACGCGATCTCCGGCGTGGATATCGCGCTGTGGGACATCAAGGGCAAGCGCGCGGGGATGCCCGTCTACCAGCTTCTGGGGGGCAAATGCCGCGAAGCCGCGGCCTGTTACGCGCACGCCGACGGCCTGGAGAAAAACGAAGTCCTGGACAACGTTCTGAAATTCCATGAACAGGGCTATCAGCACATCCGCGTTCAGATGGGAGGGTACGGAGGCAGAACGTCCCGCCTGCGCGGCCCGGAAGGGGCTCAGGAAGGGGCCCGCTACGACCCGCGGGAATACGCGCGGGGGGTCCTCGACATGATCGGCCACGTCCGTGCAAATTCGGCCCCGCACATCGAACTCCTCCACGACATTCACGAACGGCTCGTACCTGTGGACGCGGTTCAGTTCGCGAAAGACGCGGAACCCTTCAGGCTGTTCTTCCTGGAGGACCCGCTCGCACCGGAAGACCTGGAGTGGTTCCATAACATCCGGCAGCAATGCGCCACGCCCATCGCCATGGGGGAGCTCTTCAACCACCCGCGCGAGTGGACGCCGCTCATCCAGGACCGGCTGATCGACTTTATCCGCATGCACATCAGCCAGATGGGCGGCCTCACGCCGGCCCGCAACGTGGCGGCATTCGCCGGCATGTACGGCATTCGTACCGCCTGGCACGGACCCGGCGACGTTTCTCCGGTCGGCCATGCCGCCAATCTGCACCTGGATCTCTGGGCGCCCAACTTCGGAATTCAGGAGTGGTGCCGATTCGACGAACGCGTCTGCGAAATCTTCCCCGGCACGCCCGAAGTCAAGGGCGGTTTCATGTATCCCAACGATAACCCCGGCTTCGGAATCGACGTCGACGAAGAACTCGCCTCCAGGTATCCCTGTCAGGATGAAATCATCGGCTGGACGCAGGCCCGCCTCCCCGACGGGTCACCCGCGAGGCCTTGACCGCAGGCTTGAACCTAACCAAGGAGGAACAAAATGATCAACATCGGTATTGTCGGCGCGGAAAACAGTCACACCGTCGCCATTTCGAAAACGTTGAACATAGACAAAAAAGTACCGGGCTGCCGCGTCACCCACGTCTGGGGCGAAGCCGCCCGGTACGCCAAAGACGCACAGGACCGGGGACAGATTCCGACTATCGTCGAAAAACCCGAGGATATGATCGGTCAGGTCGACGCCGCGTGCGTGGACCATCGCGACGCGAAATATCACCTGCCAGCGGTCTGGCCGCTGATGGAAGCCGGAATTCCGGTATTCGTGGACAAGCCGTTCTGCTATCGGGTCTCCGAGGGCAGGCGCTTCCTGGACCGCGCGTCGGAACTCGGGGTCCCCGTCTGCTCATTCTCCGTGTTACCCCGACAGGAGTCCTTCAGCCGGCTCAAGGAAGACATCGCCGATATGGGCCGGGTTGTCTCCGTGGTCACAACCGGCCCCTGCGACGTCGAATCCGAGTGGGGCGGCGTTTTCTTCTATGGCATCCACCAGGTGGACATGGCCGTGCGGCTGCTCGACAACGACGTCACCCACGCGCAGGTCAACCTGGGCGAGCATAACCATACCGGCACGCTGTATTCGTCGAGCGGCTCCGTCTCCACGCTCAATCTCTTCACCGAAGGGCACAGCGCCTTCCACGTGTCCGTCATCTGCGAAAAGGGGCGGGTCGACCGGGTGATCGGCTACGACGAGAATCCATATCTGGGCGGCACAAGCGCCTTCTGCGACATGTTCAAGACAGGCAACACCGACGAAACCCGCGAATCCATGCTGAAACCGGTCGCCGTGCTGGAAGCGCTTGAAAAATCAATCGTGCAGGGCGAGAAAATCGAGGTGCCGTCCATCGAATAGCAGCAGTCCGTTGATAAAGTCGCTCTGCAGGCGAGGCATGGTGTCCCGCCCCGGAAATATGTCACCATTCATCCGCCGATTCATCCCGTCTGGTGGCGTTGCCTTCGCTCGGCGACCACGGACAGGTCTCCTTGCTCAGGCGCCTTGCCAGCCGGGCGACTCGGCGGTCGAATCTCGGCAATCTATCTCCGGGTCGGAACACTTGCCATTGTGGTCGAAGACAAGGCGCGCGACCGAGTCCCATCCCTCGATTCGGCGAGGGAGCGCAACGCAGTATTTCGACCGCAAGGGCCGGCCGTAGCCCGGATGGACTTTTTCAACGGGCTGATAACCCCGGATCGGCGGAACCCGCTGGGAGTTACCCGAGACCGCCTGAGACAGCGTCGCGATCGGGCCGATTGCGGTCGCGGGCCGGTTTCAGTTCGCTACTGCTTCTGAAAAGACCCTGAGGTGGTTGCCGCCGAGAATCTTGCGGACGTCGGCCTCCGAATAACCCCTGTCCAGGAGTCCCACGGTAATCAGGGCAAACGAGGTCGCGTCCTCCATCAACGTGCCCCCGCCGTCGAAATCCGATCCGATGCCCACGTGGTCGGCACCGACCAGCTGGACGGCGTGGTCTACGTGGTCAAGAAGGCGAGCGAACGATGGCGCCGTCTTGTCGACAAACCGGGGTACGAACGTAATGCCCATCGATCCACCATTCTTCGCCAGCGCCCTGATCTGTTCGTTGCTCAGGTTTCTTGGATGGTCGCACACCGACTTGCAATTGCTGTGGGAAGCGATCACCGGCTTTTGCGAAACCTCCATCACATCCCAGAATCCCGCATCGCTGATGTGAGAAACATCCACCAGCATTCCCAGGTTGTTCATTGCTTCCACAAGCCGCACGCCGAAACGCGTCAGTCCGCCCCGGCTGCGCGCCTCGGCATTTCCGTCCGCGGCCAGGCTGCTGACGTCGTGCGTCAGTCCGATCGAGCGCACGCCCACCCTGTGCAGCATGCGTAGCACGTTGATGCTGCCCTCTACCCCGTCGCTGTTTTCGATTGCCAGCACGACCGCCAGTTTGCCTTCCCGTTTCGCGCGCGAAATATCGGCCGCGGATTTCGCCAATACCACGTCGGCACCGTGCGCTTCCATTTCCGAGTCGAAAAACCCCATTGCGTCCAGCGCATAGGTCAGATGGTTCTTCACCGCAAGTGTGACGTCTACGGCGAAGAAAGCGGCATCCACGCCTCCCTTTCGCATTTTCGGAAAGTCGATCTGTACCGGTGATTCGATGTCCGACCGATCCAAGCGCCCTCTCAATCCGGCCACGGTGGCGTTCCGGCGGTCTCCATCCGGCGGGGGATTCCCGGAAAAACCCAGATTCCCCCGGCGAATGTGGTTGACGATCGCGTCGTTATGCGAATCGATCACCAGGGCGTCCCTATGCAAGCGTGCGGCTTCGTTTCGATCGGTCATGAATCTCTCCACTTCAAGGTTCGACGTGATCATTTGGCACGACGGCTCTTAATTCCGTAGCGCGAAATGCCATTTCGCTGTACGCCGCGGCCATCAGAAATAGTAGCTCATGGACACGAAACCAAGCGTCGGAAACGGTCCGAACTCCGACTGCACGCCATTCGAAGCACGAGATGGAGGCGCCCCGGAACCCCTGCCAAGCCCCAGGAGTACGCCACCCGAGACGGTCCCATTCTGAAAGCATCCGTAATCAATCGCGGGCGACAGGAACGCAGACCGGTCCGAGAGGTTCCACAGAACGGGCATGCGAACCGACCAGAGCGGCGTAAGTTGCCACGCCAGACCTGGCGCGACGTAATGCCTCCCCAGCAGGAAGACCCCACCCGCGGCATAGGTCCTGTCCTCAAGCAGCGTGCAATAGTCGCGGGTGCGGGAAACACCGGCCCCGTTCAGGTGATACTCGAGGGTTCCGTAGACTCCGTTCGAGATTCGATGATCGAGTCCCGTCGAAATCCGCAGAAACGAACGGCCGTCCGGCTTTCTGGTCCACGCCGCCTCCAGCCAGGCTCCCGCGTCCCCCAGCGATCCGGCCACGTCCAGGCCCAGAAGCAAATGCTCCCGGAACCCCAACGCCATCACATGGACGTCCGCGCCGTGCGCCATGAACCCCCCGCGAACAAACCCGGCGCCACTTTGTTTCGAAACATCCCATCCTGGAATCACCCCGGCGTCGAGTTCCCCCATCATGCCAACCGGCACACGCAGCCTGACGGCATCCACACCCACGCGTTCTTCCCTGTCCAGTACTTCTGGAGAAAAGGGCGTGATGACATCGGTCGGATTCACCGCTCGCGCCGAGCCGAACGCGACAACCTGCCGGCCGACGTAGACGTCCGCGCTCGGCAGCGAAACCGTCAACAGCGCCCGATCCAGATTCTGAGTTACGGTTAAGCTGCGGTCCGTGCCGTCAGCGCGGGGATACAGTCTGGCCCCGAGGTCCTTCACCCGGTAGTCGAACAACGCGGACGCCGGTAGCCACGGCGCGCCCGCGGACGGCGCCCGGGCGGCTCGTGCAGACAAATCGTACGCGAATTCGCCCGACAACACCGGGGCCGGTCGCCAGAACAGCTTCACGCGAACGCGGTTCAACCATATCCGCCGGGGCTCCGGTTTCCGGATATCGGGGACGGACACCCGCTGTTCCAACATGACAAACGACTTCGCATATCCGCTCAGCCTGATTCGGCCTTCGTCCGTCGCCCCCCTCGCTGGCATCAGAGCCAGAAAAACCAGAAAACACAGGAACAACCCATGCGCTGCCGGGCGCGAATTTCCAGTGTTCTGTCCCAGAAATAGGTTGCCTGAATTCGGCCGTCGAGTCGCACGGCTGGCATCCTTCGACAGGCTCAGGAACCAGCGTCGGAGCGCAGGCGACCTGCGTAAGGTCGGCGAGCGAAGGCAACGTAGCAAGACGGGATGAATCGGTGGTCGAATGGTTAGATATTTTTGGGACAGGACACTAAGGCCCACTCCGGGTGACATCCTGTACAAGGCTTCCATCCTTCAGCACCACCAGCCGTTTGGCCCGATCCATGATCATTCGATCATGCGAAGAAAAGAGAAAGGTCATCCCGCGGCGCTCGTTCAATTCCCTCATCAGATCCAGCAGCGCGGCGCCGGTGCCCGAATCCAGATTGGCCGTGGGTTCGTCCGCCAGAATCAGGTCAGGTCCCGAGACCATCGCCCGGGCGACCGCCACGCGTTGCTGCTGCCCGCCCGAGAGCTGAGGAGGACGCCTGTCCTCCAACCCCTCCAGGCCCACGGTAGACAACATCTCCCGCACACGTTCCCGGCGGACGCGGCGCGAAACGCCCTGCAGCAGCATGACGTATTCGATGTTCTCGAGCACAGTGAGCACCGGGATCAAATTGTACGCCTGGAAGATGAACCCGATATGGTCCCGGCGGAAATCGGAGAGTACGCGTCCACCCATCTCGCTGATCGGCGTACCGGCCAGGCTCACCCGGCCGGCGGAGGGCGTATCCAGTCCGCTCAGGATATTCAGCAGCGTGGATTTTCCCGATCCCGACGGTCCCGCAATCGCGGTGAACTCGCCACGCCCAACCTTGAGGTCCACGGCCTTCAACGCGGATACGTCAACCTCCCCCACGCGGTAGCTCTTGCTCAATCCCTCCGCTTCGATCAACACGGAACCTCCACGCATACGGCCCTCCCATTCCCCCGGTTCTCGCTCATTCGTACATCTTCATCGCCTGCGCGGGTTTCAGCCGGGCAGCGAAAACGGCAGGATAGATCCCGGCGACGAGCGTAAACAGAAATACACACACCGGAAACAGGACGAACTGCTCCAGCCGCAGGACCGGAAAGATCAACTCCCGCAGGGTCACGCCCGCAAACTCAATGCCTGAGTAATCGATTCCCAGAACGGAATAGAGGAACGTCGCAGCGAAACCGATACCGCATCCGATCAGGATGCTGAGCAATGAGAGTGCGCCGGCTTCGAACAGGATCATCATCGCCATGCGCACCGGACTCGTGCCCACTGCGCGCAGGACGCCGTACTCGAATATTCTTTCGTGCAGCGACATGAACAGGGTGTTGACAATGCCAAGTGACACGACCGCAAACAGGATCACGCCTACAATCAACGACGAAAACCCGGACATGTCCAGAATCGCGCTGAGTTGGGGCATCAGTTCCCTCCAGCTCCGGGCTTCGTTTCCATTCCGTGAAAACCGCGACCAGAAACCGGCGTCCATTGCCTCGGTACCCGAGAATGACTTGAGATGAAGGGCAATCTCGTGTACCTCATCCGGAAGTCCGAGCAGGCGCTGTACGGTCTCGATATGCGCGAAACCCACACCGCCATCCAGTTCACGGACGCCAAAGCGGAAAATCCCCCCGACCCGGAACATATCCTGGGCCAATTCTCCGGATTCCGCCTGCGCCGCTGTCACCACCACCCTGTCTCCCAGACCAATCTCCAGCGCTTCGGCAAGTTTCGAACCCACCAGGATCTTTCGCCGGTCCGCACGCTCGAGGAACGACCCTTCAACGATGGCCTCGTCCACCCTGGAGAACGGCCTTTCGAGACTGGGGTCGACGCCGTAGAGCAGCACGGTGCCGGACGTGGCCGGCGAGGCCAGCATACCGGGCGTCTGCACGCGAAGTGTCATGCGTTCCACTTCCGGATCGTTCCTCAGACGCTCCAGCACCCGTGGCAGCCCCCTCACGACCCGCGCCACATCGCGGGTACTCCTGAAGCCCTCCGCGTGTACCTGCCCGTGCCCCATGAACGTGTCCGTCGCAATCCGAACGATCGTGTCGGACATCCCGATCATCAGACCGTCCGTAAAGATCAACGCCGCCAGTCCGATTCCGATCGCGAGCCCGGCCAGCAACGTCCGTCGTGCGTTTCGAAAGGAGTTCATCCAGGCTATTTTGATCAAAAACAACATGATAGGCGGACCAATCGGATTGCCCGTACCCATCCCGACCACGCGGGTGTTCGAGGTGCTGCGGCGGGTCGAAAAGGGACGGCTTCAAACACCGCTCAATGAGTCCGCATCGCCCGTGCGGGCGCGACTCTGGCCGCACGCGTCGCCGGGATCAGACTCACCAGAACGGCGGTGCCGAAGGTCAGCACCGCCGGTATCCAGACCGACCGGAACGAAACCATACTGATCAGCCGATCGAAAACGTAGCCGCCGTATTCCACGGGCGTCGGATAGACGATGCCGTGTTTTGCCAGGATCGTGTTGCAGATCATACCCAGCCCCCCTCCGATCAGCACGCCGAAAACCGATAGACAGGCGGTCTCGCCCAGGATCAGGAGAAACACGGTAGCTGGTCGCGTACCCAGCGCCCGAAGCACGCCAAATTCCCGTGTGCGCTCCATAATAGCCATCAGTACTGTATTCAGCACACCGATGGCCACGATCAGGTTGATGATGCCCAGCGAGATCCACATCCCCTGGACGTCGGCCTGCATTGCCCGATAAAACGCCCTCTCTACCACCTGCCACGGCGAGACCGCGACCTGGCCGCCGGCCAGGAGACTCTTCAGTTGACTGGCAGTACGCACCGACGCCGAAGGGTCCTCGAGTACAACCGCCATTTCGTGAACACGATGACCCAGCTCCAGGAAACTCTGCGCTTCCTTCAGGTGCATATAACAGGCCACTCGCTGGTACGGATCCTTGCCGTCGCCCACAATTCCCACAACGCGGTAAACGTCGTTGGCAATGGATCCGTCCGCTGCCTGCCCGATCAATATGACCTCATCGTCCGTGGTCGCGCCTAACGACTCCGCCAGTCCAAAACCCAGCATGACCTCCGGCTCGGAACGCATGGCCAGAAACCGACCCGCGCTTACCTTTAATTTTAGACGGGTCGTCCGTGCTTCCCGGCCGGGCAAAACACCCACAATCCGCGCGCCCGCGGTCTTGTTGTCCACCGCGGCCAGCACCGGAGAATACACCCGGGGCGTCCATGCCTCCACAACGTCCAACGACTCGACGGTCTCCCCCAACCGACCGGGATTGTCGATGGTATTGTAAAGCGTGGGTTTGTCAAGATACCCTTTCCCGTGAATCTGTACGTGGCCCGTCCGGTCCCTGGTAAACGCCTCGATCAGCCCCAGATAGGTGCCATCGGAAATCCCGATGGATAGTGAACACAGCGCAAAACCCCCCGCCATCGCCGCCAGGGTCAGGACCGACCGCCGCCGCTGGCGAAAGCAATTCCGAAACGCGATTCTGAGCACCATGGACGACCTTCCAGCTCTCAACCCACCAGGAATCCGTATTAACGCTCCCAGCGGCGCGCTGCTTCCCGTTCATCGTCGGCGCCGCAGATTCCGATGGGTAAACGTGTCCTTCGGCAGGCCCCTGTCGAAGTGCGCATCAAGGTATCGTATTACCGTTCGGTGCCCTTGTTTCTTCAAGGGCTTCATTTCCAGAACCGCAGGCAGAGTACGTCCTCTGAAATCCGTGGGATCTGAAAACGTCATCTCCCGCATCGGATCGCCGCGCTCGTCGAAATACACGTACGACAGTGGTATCAGATCGGACTTCCGTATCGTGAGTACGATCTTGCCCCAAACCGAGGGTGTTTCATCCCTTGGAATCAGCACGATTTCGTACACCGAGTCGCTTCCGGCCGTCCCGAAGGCGGGCCTATAGTCCACCGCCAGCGAACTCTCCTTTACCAGGTCGTCATTCGTAAAATCCGAACCCATCCAGGATCCCATCATCATCGAAGGCGGGATCTTGATCACTTTATCGACTTTGGGAAAATAATTCCACATTTGTGTGCCCACGCGCAACGTCGCGGTGCCCGCTTCTTTCTTCGGCGCCAGAATCGTGACGAAGGTTTTTTGCATCCCTTCGGTCCACATCTTCATCCGAAGCGTCCGCCGCCAGTGGGGCGTCTGGATTTCCATTTCCAATTCCGCGAAGCTGGTTTCGCTGCGGTACAACCGGTCCATGCGGTCCACGAGTACCTGAATGTCCCGGATCTCGTCCGCAACACCGGCGCCGGCGCTCCCCAGAACCAGCCAGGACAGTACGATTGTACGCGCTGTCAGCATCAGGTGCTTCCTTCCAATGCGGCGCCCAGCGCCCGCCGCCCTGTTGTTCGACCCACCCCCGACCGGTGAAGCGCTATCGCTTCCAGAATGGACTCGCAACGTCCGAGAACCTGACCCGCCCGAAATCGTCCGGCGCATGGAACTGCGGCTCCGGCGTCCGGCTGGCGGACCACTGGCTGAACTGTGCGTTGGTCCTGCCGCCCAGCCGGTTCAGGTTCAGGTGCCAGACGTCGCCTGGCGCCGGCGGCGTGTTCTTCGCGACGTCGGCGAAGTTCTCAAACGGTATGGCAGCTTCGAGGACCCAGTACGAATCACTATCCTCGTCGTCGTTCAGCGTGCCGCAGACAAACGTTGAAACCTGAATGCCTTGCGCCCGCCACCCCGTGTCGTCGACCACACCGGCGCCCCTGGGATTGAACCGGTCCAGGAAGATGCTCAGAACATTCATCTCTATATTGAAATAGACGTGCGGCCGGTCCGGATCCGGGGCGGTAAACACCTCCACGCAATCGTCATCGTACACTTCGCTGTTGCGCTCGGTGTGGTCCGCCCATATATGGGCGTCTTCACAGATATACGAAACGTACAGACTGGTATCGTCCCAGAGCATTTTAGCCACCGTCTGCTCCCGCTTTCCGTCGCTGTACCACGGGAAGACGAACGCGCCCACGTCGGGTGCGGCCACCCACGCCGGTTCGTCCAGCCGTCCGTCAACCGTTACCGGAGTTCCGGCGCGATAGATCGTATAACTCGGCCGACCTTCGGCATGCGCCGAATTCACCGTTACAAGGACCGCCATGAATACAAGAAACACCAGCAGCAGTTCCATTGTCCGACCTCCCGTTCCATAGGTTGATGGTCAATAAGCTGTCTCACACAACCCGCGCAGGAACCCGGCATCCGCCATCAGTGCGGCCCCGGGATCGTCATCCCGGACAAATTCGACTTCTAAAAATCCGTCGAAACCCGCTGCGGAGAGTTCCCTGACGACCGCACGGTAGTCCACGTAACCCTCTGATATCAGGCTACGTGCGTTTCGCCCCGCAGAAACATAATTCTGCGCATGTACGGTTGCCACGTGCGGCGCCACCTGCCGCGCCACCGCAATGACGCGGCGGGCGTTGTCCGTGTACATCGGCTGGAAATTCAGCAGGAAATTAGGCCGGGCCACGCCCTCCACCAGGCGCAGGCTACCGTCGGCGGTGTCTGACAGATATCCCAGGTGCATCTCCAGTACCAGGCTCATGCCCCGTTCACCGGCGCGGTCGGCAAACCGGCGGAATCCCGAGACCGCGTTCCGCCAGTCCACGTCCGTCGCCTCATCCGAACCGCAGGACCCTGCCCAGACCCGGATCCTGTTCGCACCCAGATCCGATGCGGTATCCAGCCCTTCCGCCATCTCCCTTTCAAATCCCGCCGAGACAGGATTGATGTACGATCCGTACTGCGATACCTCCAGCCCTCGTTCCCGAATGGACCGGGCGATCCGCCGGTTTTCCTCCGCGTTATACGATGCGGGCATATGGTGGGGTTTTCCCCACGGCTCGACACCGTCGAAACCGGCCTGGACCGCAAGGTCCAGGACGTCCTCGAACGGCCGGTCCTTAAAGGCAATCGTGCACAGTGCTGTCTTCATCGTACAGCCTCCTCGACAATCGGACCATAATACCCCGACCACAACCCGATGTCAATCCGAATGACGGCGTCTCGATGCCATTCGATCCACCGGCCGGCCGAAAAAGAAACAGGGAATAATTCGCCTGCGTGAATAAACGATCCGGTTGACAGGACCCCTGACCTTTTTTACTTTAGCAGCCCGTCGAAAAAGCCCATCCGGGCTACGGCCGGCCATTGCGGTCGAATACTGCGTTGCGCTCCCTCGCCGAATCGCAGGATGGGACTCGGTCGCGCGCCTTGTCTTCGGCCACAATGGCTCGGCCTCGCCTGCAGAGCGACTTTCTCAACGGACTGTTAGCCGGACGCAGTGGAATCCGGTTTCCGGATCCGATCTGACGTCATTTTCGCGAGGGATGCGGAAAGACGAGAATCCTGATCAACCGTTACTGTCGATTTCCGGAAGGAAGTAAATGGACCGTTTCAAATTCGGAATTCTGGAAGACGTAATCCAGTCGGACTGGGTGAATGTGTTCCCCAGAGCGAAGGCGCTCGGTTACGATGGCGTTGAACTGGGCGTCCGGGCAAGCACGTATCGCGCTTCCGACCTCTGGAGCGACGACAATATCGAAGCCCTGGGGCAGCGTGCCGAATCGGCGGGCGTTCCCGTCTTCTCCGTGTGTCTGCACACGTTTTGGCATTTTACCTTTGCCGACCCGGACGTGGCGAACCGCTTCATGGCCAAACAGATCGTGTTCCAGGCCATTCACGCCTGTAACGTCCTGGGCATCAGAACCATACTCATTCCGGTCACGAATCCGCTGGGACTGCCCCCACGCGAGGCCGCCCATCGCTGGGCATACGAAACCCGTGCCGTTGCTTCACAGGCGGCCGGTCAGGGCATCCACATCGGCCTGGAGAACGTGGGACGCAGTCACGTCGTGACCGGTGAACAGATGATGGAACTGATCGATGCGGTGGACAATCCGTACGTTGGCGCCTACTTCGACGTTGGCAATGCGCAGACGCTGGGCAGTAACCCGGTTGCCGATATCCACTGTCTGACGGACCGGATTGTACAGGTCCACATAAAAGACCCGCGAACAGACCGGACGCCCTGTTACGTCGGGGAGGGTGAGATCGATCTGGACGGATGTCTCAAGGCGTTGAACGAGGTGGGATACTCGGGCCCGCTCGTATTCGAGACGCCTCCCATGGAAGACGCGTTGTCAACCGCGGAACGTAACCTGAGAACGCTGAAATCCATGGTCGAGTCGGCCGCCCGGGAAACGAGCGGTAACGAGAATACGTAACCGGACGCAGAAAACGGCCCGCAACAGCGCGCCTGTACGTAGAAATCCCGCCCAAGGCTTTTCGGCCAGCGGGATTTTCTTCTTTCCAACCGCCACCCCGCGTTCATTGACGGCGCTTAAGGAACGCGTATGCCAGTCCGCGCAGCACCAGGTCGGGTTCGGAATGGTGCGGCGATTTGAGATAGGGCGAAAGGACCGGTGCGTCTCCGCCTGTGAGTACGACACTCGGCGCTCCGTCCGTTGCGTCGGTCAGCTCTTCGACCACGCGATCCACCGCTCCGGCCGCGCCGAACACGACCCCCGCACGTATACACTCCGGCGTGTCGCGCCCCACCGCCGACGCGGGCGCTTCGAGTCTCACTTCCGGCAGCAGACTGGTATCCGACGCAAGTACTCTCGTCATGGCCTTCAGCCCCGGCGAGATCGTGCCGCCCATAAAACAACCTGAGGCGGAAACCAGGTCGACGGTAAGGGCTGTGCCGACGTCAACCACGATGACGGAACCGCCGACCTGCCTGAACGCGGATCCGGCAGCCAGAAGCCGGTCGACGCCAACCGCCTCGGGCTTCTCCACGGCGACGTCGATCCCGGGATCGGTCCGGGGATCGGCCTCGATGAGATCACACCCCGCCAGCGACCGGACGGCACTGCCCAATACATCCGCCATATGCCTGACCACCGAAGACGCAATGGCCCCATCCAGCGCACGAACCCCTATGCCCGCACCTTCCAGCACGTCGCCAAGGCGCGTTGAGTACCCGGCGCTGTCAATCCGCGCGTCCGTGTCCATGCGCCAGCGAGTCCGCATGTCCTCGCCTTCAAACACGGCGCAGCCGATACTGGAATTCCCGATGTCAAGTGTGAGAAACATTCAGGTTTGGCGTGCTGTCCGAAAAACTTGAACGGTTGATTAAGGCCCCGTCGTGAAGGACCTCTAGACCTTCGCATCGCCGCCCACGTCGCCGGCCAGGACCCTCCGGAGCCCGCCGTCCGCGCCCCGAACCAGGAGCGCGCCGTCGGATCCGACGTCCTCCGCCACACCCCGAACCGGGCCCGCATCCGTATGGATGCAAACCGGTTTGCCCAGCATCCGGGCTTTACCCGCCCACCGTCCCCTTATGCTCTCGGCATCCAGGCCCGCGTAAACGTGTTCCAGCGACCGCAACGCTTCCGCCAGAAGCGCCGTCCGATCGTATGTTCGAGCCGTACCGCACCGGAGGGAAGTCGCGGTATCCCGCAGGCCCGCGGGAAAGTCGGCCTCCTCCTGGTTGACGTTTATGCCGATGCCGAGAACGGCGAAGTCCAGTCTGTCGCCGCCGCCGCGCACCTCGGTAAGGATGCCCGCCAGCTTGCGATCGTTCAGGTACAGGTCGTTCGGCCACTTGACGTCTGGATGTACGCCTGTCAAAGCCTCCACGGCGTCGGCGAGAGCGACGGCCGCACCGAGCGTAAGCATCCAGGCGCGTGCAGCCGTCAATTCGTAACGGAGTATCAGTGAGAACCAGAGCCCCGCGCCTGGCGGCGAAAACCACGTTCTGCCCAGGCGACCCCGCCCCGCCTTCTGATGTTCCGCAAGGACCACCGTGCCGTGCGACGCACCGGCCAGAGCGGCCCGGATCGCCAGGGCATTCGTCGAATCGAGCTCCAGAAAGCAGACGGGAGAACGGCCCAGCGCACGGGTCCCGAGTCGTCCCAGAAGGTCGCTCCGGACGATCACATCGGTCTGGGTGTCCAGTCGAATACGCGCACCGGAACGAACCGAGACGGGATAGCCGAGGCGGCGTATCGCGCCTATTGCGCCGCAGACGTCATCGTGCTTGCAGGAGAGCGCATCGGCGATATCCGGAACGCGAACGTACGCTGCCCGTCTTCCACCCAGCGCCTCGAGAACCCGATACGCAATCGGGGTTTCCAAGCCATCGGTACGGACTGATGCGCCCGACGGATTGCACGGCCGTTTTCCGCTCATTGGAACATCAGGCTCAGATCCATGGCGGGCGGCGAATGCGTCAACGCTCCAACGGAGATGAGATCCACGCCCGTTTCTGCCACGGCTCGAACCGTTTCGAGTGTGACATTGCCGGATGCTTCCAGCAGGAGGCCTTCCGGCCCGAGAGACCTCGCCCGCTCCACCGCTAGGCGTGTGGTCTGCAGATCCATATTGTCCAGCATCACTCGATCCACTCCCGCGACAAGCGCGTCGTCCAGTTCGCGAAGCGTCTTCACCTCCACTTCGATCGTCACCCGTCTGCGGTCCCGGGCCATCGCCGATTTCACCGCCGCCACCGCCGGTCCGATTCCGTCCGCCGCCTCGATGTGGTTATCCTTCAGCAGCACCATGTCGTGGAGTCCGATTCGATGGTTGGTTCCTCCCCCGGCGACGACCGCGAGCTTGTCCAGCATACGGAGGCCGGGCGCAGTCTTCCGGGTATCCAGAATTCTGGCGCCCGTCCCTTCAACGGCGGCCACGTAGGCCGACGTGATCGTTGCGATTCCGGACATGCGCTGCAGGAAGTTCAACGCCGTCCGCTCCGCCGTCAGGATGCCACGCGCCGGGCCGGCGACCTCCGCCACCGCATCTTCGCCTTCGACGCGCGCGCCATCCACGGTCCGAGGTGTCACCCGTATTCGGGAATCGACCCGTTGAAATACCCGTTCGGCCACCGCGAGACCGGCGATCACGCCTGGCGCCCTGGCAATTAGCAGGGCTCGTGCCCGCACGTTCGGGCGCACGGTCCAGGCGGTTGAAATATCGCCGTCGCCCACGTCCTCCGCTATCGCCGCATCGACCGCGCGATCGAGGCCATCCCACGCCATCAGGTTCGCCATCCCAGTCGATCTTCCCGCCTACGCGGCGTCATCCGAGACCCCCTTCATGCCCGATTTCAGCTGGTTGATCCGGTCCCGGTATTCCGCCGCCTGTTCGAACGCCAGTTCCGCCGCGGCCCTGGCCATCTTGTCCTCGAGTTCCGCAATCACGTCCGACGGGTCGGTACCCGCCTCGTACCCCGACGTCTCCTCTGCCGCAATCGGCGCCTCCTCCTGCCTGGCATCGGCGACAGCGGTCGTCTGAAGGATCTCATCCCGGCTCTTGTAGACCGTCTGCGGCACAACACCCAGTCGATCGTTGTATGCCTGCTGCACCCTGCGCCTGCGGTCGGTTTCATCGATTGCCCGGCGCATCGAGTCCGTCATATCGTCCGCGTACAAGATGACCTGGCCGGCCAGATTTCTGGCGGCACGCCCCGCCGTCTGGATCAGCGAACGCGTCGAGCGCAGAAATCCTTCCTTATCCGCATCCAGGATCGCCACCAGGGACACTTCAGGAAGGTCCAACCCCTCACGCAACAGATTCACACCCACCAGAACGTCGAATTCGCCCAGCCGCAGTCCCCTGATGATATCGACGCGTTCGAGTGAGTCAATTTCCGAGTGCATGTAGCGGGCGCGTATACCCAGATCCCGCATATATTCCGCCAGGTCCTCGGACATTCTCTTGGTCAGCGCGGTCACCAGCACGCGTTCGCTGCGGGCCACCCGCTCCCGGACCTCGTCGATTAGATCGTCCACCTGTCCGCGTACAGGGCGCACCAGCATCTCCGGATCCAGAACGCCCGTAGGCCGGATGATCTGTTCGACCACGATTCCTTCCGTCGCTTCGAGTTCATAGTCCGCGGGCGTGGCGGACATGAAAACCGCCGATTTTATCTTGCCTTCGAATTCCTCGAAATACAGCGGACGGTTGTCCAGAGCGGCGGGCAGCCTGAATCCGTGTTCCACCAGCGTCGACTTGCGCGATCGGTCGGCGTTCCACATCCCCCGGATCTGAGGCAGCGTCACGTGCGACTCGTCGATGACGATCAGAAAATCCTCCGGGAAATAATCCAGCAGCACGTGGGGCGGCTGACCGGGCTCCCTACCGTCGATGTATCTTGAGTAGTTTTCGATTCCGGCGCAGTAGCCGATCTCGCGCATCATTTCGATATCGTACCGCGTACGGGTCTCCAGCCGCTGGGCCTCCAGCAATTTTCCCTGGCCCTTGAACGCCTCCAGCTGCGCCGCCATGTCGATTTCGATCTGCCAGATGGCCTGCTCGATCCGCTGGCCGCTGGTCACGAAATGCCGCGCCGGATAAATCGCCGCCCGTTCGCGCTTATCCAGCACTTCTCCCGTTACAGGCTGCACCAGACTGATCGCGTCCACTTCGTCCCCGAAGAATTCGACGCGTACCGGATCGTCCCTGTCGGGTCGATAGATCTCCACCACGTCGCCGCGCACCCGAAACGTCCCCGGGCCGAAATCAACGTCGTTACGCGTGTAGTGTATGTCCACCAGCCGGCGAAGCAGTTCGTCCCGGTCCACCCTGTCCCCCCGGTCGATCATGACGTGCATGCCTTCGTACTCTTCCGGATTGCCAATCCCGTAAATGCAGGATACGCTGGCAACGATAATAACATCCTGACGCTCCATCAACGCGCTCGTCGCTCGCAGGCGGAGCCGGTTGATCTCATCGTTGATATCGGCTTCCTTTTCAATGAAGGTATCCGTCACGGGCTTATATGCCTCGGGCTGATAATAGTCGTAATAGGAAATGAAATACTCCACCGCGTTGTCCGGGAAAAACGTCTTGAATTCACCATACAGCTGAGCCGCAAGCGTCTTGTTATGCGAAATAACGAGGGTTGGCATCTGTACGGCCTCGATGACCTTCGAAATCGTAAACGTCTTGCCCGTTCCGGTGGCGCCTAAAAGGGTCTGAAACCGGTGGCCCCGTTGAATGCCGTCGCTCAATTCGGCGATGGCCTCCGGCTGATCGCCCGCGGGCTCAAACGGCGCCTGGACCTGAAAACGCTTCATCATCGACCTCGTGACACGCTAACAGCCGAAAAACAGTGACCAAATGTATAGATAATTTAGACACGGTTCGTTGCAAAAGCAAGAACTATGGTGTGAATCCCATTTCCGCCAGGATTGACATCGGCCTGCCTGTTCTGCGGGCCGGATCGACCAAAGCCGGCGCACAATCCCCGTCCCGGCCATGAAAATACAGGGAATTCGCCCTTATTGTACTTTTTTTTCCGGTTCAAACTGGTTAAATTTCATTGCACAGACACACGACCACGCCCGTGGAACGCGCACGACCGGGAAGAACACACATACGGGATCCCATTACCGGACCCTTCACGTATGAAACCTCTCCGTCATCTGGCATTTCCGTTCGTTATTGCCGGCGTACTTACCGCCTGCGGGGGCAAGGCGCCTCCATCTCCTGTGTCTCCCGCTGAAGCCGGCAGCAACGGCGGGGAAGTCAGGACGGCGACTCTGCCGTCAAGAAATTTTCTGGACGTCTCGAGCTTTCCCATGAACCGTCTGATCAGCGGCGGCGTGGCCAAAGACGGCATCCCCGCGCTGACAGACCCCGGTTTTGTCCTCGCGGGTTCGGCGGACGCCGCCTATCTGCTGGACGAGGATCTCGTACTGGGGGTATTCCTCAATGGCATCGCCAAGGCCTACCCGCACAATATCGGCTGGCACCATGAAATCGTTAACGACGTCGTGAGCGACCGCCGTCTCGTTGTTACGCTATGCCCGCTCACCGGCACGGGAATGGTCTTCGACGGCCAGGGCGAGGGCAACGGACGGCTGGAACTCGGCGTTTCCGGTCTGCTGTTCAACAACAATCTCGTGATGTACGACCGTCGCTTCGAAGACACACTCTACCCACAGATGACCCATATCGGCATTAAGGGCTTCGGCACCGAACAGGAACTCACGTTGATGCCGGTGGTCGAAACCACCTGGGGCAACTGGAAGAGACTCTATCCTGGCACGCTGGTCGTCAGTTCGGGTTCGACGGGCATGTACCGCCCGGAGCGCTATTCGACGTACCCCTACTCGGGCTACCGGGAACCGGCGTCGGCGCCCATGTTTCCCCTGTTTCCCGATCCGGACGACAATCCCATCCTTTTCGATTACCCACCGAAGGAGATCGTGCTGGGCGTTCGATTCGGGGACGTTGCCAAGGCCTATCCCTTCTCGAAAATGGGAGACGAACGCGCCGTAATCAACGACAGGATCGAAGATCAAAGTGTCCTCGTCGTTTACGAGGCCGCAGCGGGGATGGCACTGCCTTACAGTCGAGATCTGGGCAATCTGACGCTGACCTTCGAGAGCGTGCCTTCCACAGATCGACGGTTTGACTTTATGGTGAGAGACCTCGAGACCGGGACCACCTGGAACCTCCTGGGCCAGGCACTGGCGGGCGAACTCAAGGGTAACCAGCTCTATCAGATTCCCGCGCACAACGCATTCTGGTTCGCCTGGGCGACATTCTGGCAGGACACCGCGGTCTACGAGCCCTGACCGTGGTGAGAGGAATACCTCTCCCGATATCCGATTGGATGGGCCATTGAAGATTTCGGCAACGTTGATATCGATGGTGCAGTTCTCGAGCGCAGATCCCGACCCGTGGTGCGTAACGTGAAGAAAGGGATCCTCAGGTTCGCCGCGGTCGCACTGCTCCCGGCCCTTGCCTGCCAGATACCCGGGAACGTCTTCGCAGGCGCATGGACGCTTCCCAGGAATCACGTCTGGTGCAAGGTTGCCTTCCTGGGCCAGACGACCGACGAAGAATACGTCGGCGCGTCCGGATCGGGAAGAGGGGCGGACCCCGCAAGGGTCTACAACGTCGGGAACCGCGCCAGGTACCGGTTTAACGGCAAGTACCGTTCCCGCGCCCTGTTTTTCGATCTGTTCTACGGTGCGACGGACAGAATCGACGTCGGCCTGCAGCTTCCCTTCTTCCGGCAGGAGTACCAGGATACGCCACTCCTCACCGGCTTTGGAGAACCCCGAAGGGCGACCGGATTCGGGGACTTCCGCGGATTCCTCAAGGTCAATCTGTTGAACCTGCCTGCCGTCGGCACGTTAAAGTTCGGTTTCAAGGCGCCATCCGGCGAATTTGTCAATGAAGACGGCCTGATTCCGGTCGGGGAAGGACAGTGGGACTTCGACGCCATCGTTCAAATGGGCCGCTCCTTCTGGCCCGCGCCCTTCTACGTCAATGGCGATTTCGGCTATCGGCTTCGCCTCAGAAATGCTGAGATCGACCGGGACCCCGGCGATGAGTGGATCTTTCTCGCGGAAGCCGGAATGCAGTTGCGACGTTCGGTGTTGGTCGGCATAAAGATCCACGGTATCAGGGGCAAAGCCGCTACCGTCTTCGGCGCGAGAATCCAGTCGGACATCAAGAAAATTTCCTATATTTCACCCGTGATCAGCCTGGGTCCGTTCCGCGGGTTTACATTGGAAACCGCAATGGACATTTCGGTCCACGGCCGGAACTATCCAGCCGGCTGGATGGCGGTCGTCGGCCTTTCCTACCACGGGAATGCGTTTCCGAGAGAGTTCGACTTCGGTGTGAGACGAACGGTTCGGTAGCGAGGTGTGAGATGAAGCTGTCCGAAGCGCAGGTGGCTCGATTCCGGGAAGAAGGCGTGCTGGTTGTTGAAGATCTGGACGGCAGGCTGCCGGAAGAACGGCCCATCGAACTGAAGGCAGGCAGTTGCAGTTTTCACCACGGGCTGATTCTGCACTCCAGCTTGCCGAACAGGTCCAACCTGCGCCGACGGGGCTATGCCACGCACTACGTCAGCGCGAGATGCCGCTATACAGGACCGGTTGAAGACAACGACGCCATGCTGGTCAGGGGCGCTTCCGTTCCGGGATGTATCTGAAGCTGTACGACGGCAACGGCGTGTGCAACCCCGGTAGCCGTCACCGGAAGGATGTCCGCTGGTCAGGAAACGTACACCTCTTGACGAAAGGACTGTGCCATGAATGCCGCTATCGTTTTTCTGACTGCCGGCCTGCTGATGTGGGGAACGCCGGCTCGCGCTGAAATGTTCCCCGGGGAGGAGCCCGAAGATGAAACAGGGCTGACGTTGAGTCCCGTTCGGGCGGGGCGCCTCGAGGTTATTCCGATTCTGTCGGCTGGTATTAACGACGGTGGTGAAGTGTTCTATAGGGGCGGTGTGTCGGTAGGCTATGCATTGAGCCGGCTGCACCAGATCGGCGGGGCCTTCGTGGTGGGTAACCGGGCGTACGATCGCTTTGGAGATCAAGCCGAAATCGTCGCGACGCCGGTCCCGCCCGTGCAGACCACGGCCGGATATCCCGTGTCAGCCGAAGACGGATTCGGATCCTCACTGTCGGGCTTCTACAGGCTCAACATTCCGCTGCGTTTGGACAGGCGAACGTCCCCGTTCCTCGAGGTGTTCGCTGCCAAAGACTACTGGGGATGGGCAGGCGTGAGTGAAATGGGCGGAGGCGCGGGGTTCAGGAGGTCAATATCCAACCGGACGGCCCTGACCACCCGGTACACTTACATTGCGCTGTTTAACGACGGCCGGCGCCTGAACCGCCACGTTGCGACGGTCGGGGTGTCGATGTTCTTCAGGTAGGCCCTGGCAGAACGAAATAAACCTGGCCCGGTCCCGCCTCTGCGGGGCCGGGTAATTTGCACCCCGAAAACGGGAATCCCGCATCCCGCAGTATCGCCGGCCAGCCCGCGCGGGAGATTGAAAACTTCCGATATCCTCCCACGAGACAAACCGACGTGATGCCATTGACAGCGCGAATTCCATTCGGTCTTCGACTCCCCCTGCTCCTCGTGTGCATCGGCGGGTGCGGCAATGAGGCGCCTGTCGATTCAACCGATGAGTCCGAAAGCTCAGGCGGCCAAACCTTCAGGACCGTCCTCCAGGACGACGCGCGGAGCGGTGCAGACTCCAGCCGCGTCGGATCGGGTGGGTTCACCGGGCGAAATTTTCTCAACCCGCTGACATTTCCACACGACAAGATCGAGCGCGCCGATCAAAAGGACGCCACGCGCGCCCTGATCGACCCGAGGTTTGTTCCGGCTGCTTCCGCGGAAGCCCGATATTTGTCGGACGAAGACCTTGTCATCGGCGTACGGCTCAACGGCGTCTCCAAGGCCTACCCCCACAAGATGGCCTGGTACCACCAGATCGTCAACGATCGTATCGGCGGGCAGCCAATCGCGGTCACATTCTCGCCGCTCACCGGCAGCGGCATCGTATTCGCGGCGTGGAGCGGCGGCGCGATCAACCGGCTGAAGTTCGGCGCATCCGGAGAACTCTTCAACAACAACCTGATCATGTACGACTTGAATGACGACCAGATTCGCTATCCCCAGATGACTCATACGGGCATCTCGGGCGTCAGGGCCGGATGGGTTCTGAATACCCCGCCCTTCGTCGAAACCACATGGCGATACTGGAAGAAAATCCATCCTGACACGTTCGTTATCAGCATCAACACACCGGGCGCGTACGATACAAGTTATTATAATACATACCCTTATGGATCATACCGGGACCCTGAGTCTGCGCCGCGGTTCCAGGTGTTTCCAAGTCTTGAGGACAACCCCCTCGCCGGACTTTTTTCGCCGAAGGAACTGACTTTCGGAGTTCGGTTTATAGAAAAGGCAAAGGCATACCCCGCGTCCGCCCTGGGCGACGCGGCGGTGATCAATGACGTGCTTTCGGAAAGAGACATCGTGGTGATCTGGTTCGGCGCCGAACAGATGGCTGCCGCCTTCAGTCGTAAATACGGGCAGCGGACCCTGGTCTTCGACAGAGTTCCGTCGACCTCTCAGACATATCCCTTTATGATGCGGGACCGGGAGACGCGCTCCACCTGGGACTTGAAGGGCCGGGCGATTGCGGGTCCCCTGAAAGACAGCGTACTGCAGCAAATTCCGGGGCACAGCGCGTTCTGGTTCGCCTGGATCACATTCTGGCAGGATACGGAAGTCTATCTGGAATAGTCGACCTGAGACGGGGCAGACATTAGAAGCTGTTTTAAAATTCCTGGTGAGTCCCGAGCGCGAGCGAAAATGTGTCGGTCAAGGCGGGCAAATTCGCCCATATTTGGGTATACGGGCGGATTTGACCAACGCAGACCGACGCTTTTGCAGCCGCGCGAAGACCGCTGGGGGTTTTAAGACAGCTTCTTACGCTGAGTTTGTCAAATGCACGATGATCTCGGCGGTCTGTTTCCGGGTCTGAACACGACTGAGCGAGTTCAGTGGGACGAATACAGGGCTGTTACGACCCGAACGACGACAAATCCGATCCCGCAGCCCGCCGCGATCTGAGGGAAAGAGTGCGCACCAAGCGCCATGCGCGCCCACGAAACCGCGAGTGGAACGGGCAGCCAGTATACGGTTGAAAGCCCGAGCAGATGATGGAGCATTGCGAGCGGGCCGCACACACCCGCGCCGTGCAGGCTGATCTTCCATCGCGCGTTCGTCGCGGCGGCCACCAGCCCCAATACGACATAGCTGAGCAGGAACGCGCACAAAGGCGGCGGCGCGCCGGTGGCCCGCAGAAGGACAAATCCAGCTAAACAGCTCGAGGAGCTCACCAGGAGCGGCATCTGCCGGCTGGACCGTTCCGAGATATAGAACCCATCCACCTTCTTGCGCGCCACAAGAACACCCACATACAGCATCGGCAGACAGGTCACAAACAGCAAAGCGATACCCAGCCACCCAGCGCGATGAACCGGCGGCGCCGTGACCCGGGAAATCAGCAGGAGCGACATACCGCCCGCCGCAAGCGGGGGGCTGAACAACGCCGATATTGTCCTCGCAACAGCACGCTGTGCGCAGTGCGGGTTCATCGGACCTCTGTAGTAAAATTGGACACTCGCAGGACTCCGTTCGGGATGGCGGAAGACACGGCGGCAATATACGGATTGAACGTACGAAATCCCGTTCTTTCTCAACGGACAGGAAGCGGGTATTGCGGCTTGACACAGCCTGTTGTTTATTCTATACTGCTTTGGACGACATTACCGACCTGGGGAGTCGGTTTTTTCGTTTTTGCGATCGATTCCGTACACCAAAACGCAGAACTCAGGGATGGTCTATGAAGTTGCGAGCCGTACTCAGCCTTCAGCCCACCGACCGGCTCCACCGGATCGCCGCTGCAACCGACCTGCCGATCCACACCGGCGCAAACAAGACGGCACAGATCGACATGTTGTGCCGCCACCTGTCCAACCCGTCGTTGGTCCTTAAACGACTGAACGCGCTTCAGCCTCAACATCGGGAGTATGTCGTCAATCTCGCCGCAGAGGGCGGCGAGCTCCTCAAGGAAGACGCCATACCCGAGTTGGGCGCGGGATTCACCCATCGCTTCCAGACCATGCAGGACAAGGTCTCCGAACTTGGTCTGGTCTTCGAAGATGCCGAAACTCTCGGGACGGGCGAGTGTCTCGTGGGTATTCCGGAACCGATCCTTAAGGCCATTCCCCTTCCGGACCGGGATCAGGGACGGCTCCGCCGCCTGATGCAGTCTCGGTCCATTGGGCTGCTTCGCGCATTCGCGAGCGAAGTGGGCTGTCAGAACGATGATTCCCAACGCGCATTTGTTGCGCGCGCTATCCGCGTCCGGTTGCTGGACCCTGAGCATCTGAAGGCCTACATTGCCGACCTGCCGGAAGCGAAACAAGCCATTCTCGATCTTGCTCTGGCTAACGATGCCATCACACAGCACGAAGTCGTGAGTGCCATGGGTGAGGACGGGCTTCGCGCGCTCGAAGAGATGGTCTGGAAGACACCCCTGTTTTTCCATTCGACGGATCGACTTCTGGCCGATACACACCTGCATCTGGCCTCCGACCTGAAACCCGCAATTCGGGCACTGGGCGACCGGATCGAGGATACGTTCGAGGAAACCGTGGTGAGCGCCGGGCCGGGCCCCTCGCTGACCCGGGAGCAGACGTCCTTCCTGGTACCCAATCTGTGCACACTTCTGGGCTTTGTCGAGCAGCGACGGCCGCGTGTACTGAAACACGGAGGCGTTTCCAGGGCGCGCCTCCGGGACGTGAGCAAATACTACAGGGGCCATATAGATCCGGGTTATTCCGAATTCCTGCTCCTGTTTGCAGAAACGGCAGGATTCATCCAGCGCGATGCCGGTGCGTGGCGTCTCGTCGGTGACGCGGCCGACCGGCTCTCAAGTGCGTTCGGCGTCCGGAACGCGCTGTTTACAGTCTGGCGTGAGACCGACCGCTGGAATGAGTGGACCACGGAACGCTCCGGCACGCGGATACGCAACAGGACCGAAACGCTCAGAGCACTTCGCCGCGACCTGTTGGACTGTCTTGCCGGCTGTCCCGAGGACAGCTGGATATCCTATCCGCGTTTTTATGCGCTGCTGTCCCGCAAGTCCGAATCCTTCGCCCGCCTCGACGGTCGCCCACCGGCTTCACGGGACCCGGTCGGCGGGGGCGGCGACGAACTGCTCCGACGCATCCTCGTTTCCGCGCTGACGTGGATGGGGCTGGTCGTCCTGGGGAATCCCGATGCTTTCGGCGAACCCCTCACGCCGGACCACCGCGGCGTCTTCAAACTCACCGAACCCGGCGCGGCCCTCCTTGACGGACGGGAGCCCGTGAGTTCAAATTCCAACGGGGAAACGGAGTCCCGGAGCAACGGACGGTTCATCGTGCAACCAAACCTGGAAATCCTCTCGCCGCCGGATCTGTCCTCTGCTCTGTACATGCAGCTTTTTTCCATCGCGGAACTCAAGGAGGTCGACGTACTTGCAAGATTCAGGGTTTCACCCCAGACTGTCCACCAGGCGATGAGCAGGGGATGGGATGGCGCTTCGCTCCGGTCATTTCTGCGGACTCACAGTGCCACCGGATTGCCTGAGATGGTGGAGGCCCTGATCCAGGAGTGCGAAAACAAGCACGGCGAAATTGAAATCGCACCGGCGGCCGGCTATCTGGTCAGCGAACGACCTGAACTGCTGGACGAGCTCCTTGTACAAAAGAAGGTCGCATCCCATCTTGGCGTTCGACTTTCCCCGACGACGGCCGCACTCAATCCGTCGACGCGCATCGAGGAACTTGTGGATGCCCTGAACCGGCGAGGCTATATGCCGAACGTCGCCAGTGGAACGGCAGACGATGAACAGCACACTATAACGCTGAAGCGTTCGGAGCTGCTGCAGCTGGCAGGATTCCTGGAAAACGCCGTTCAGTCTTTCGCCGCTCGTTCGGTTCCCCTGCCGGAGGACCTGAAACGATTGCTGAAACGGATCCGCAGGAGCCTCCGGAGCATCCCGGATAGCGAGATTCAAGGCGCCTTGAACGACTGTTGCCAGTCTTTTGAATCGCTGATCAGAGGCAGACCGTCGCGCGACGGCATCCAGGCGCTCTCGCAGTACAAGGGCGCCAACCCGGCCGCCGGCGAGGGTGACATCAGCCGGCTCATTGAATACGCCATTGACCATCGTCTCTGCCTCGAGATCAACTACATCGCCGAACGCAGCGCCAGGAAATCATGCCGCTCAATTGAGCCGATTCTTGTGGATAATGGCGTGCTTTATGGCTTCTGCAGGCTCCGCAAGGGCGAGCGGCCGTTCCGGCTCGAAAGGATTCAAAGCGCCAGATTGACACTCGCGATCTCGGAATAATGCGTCGTCGCCCTCCAGTCCCGCGTCGCGGCCGTGTCGTTCCGACCCGCACTAAAGGCCGGTGCTCAACTTGACACGCCACATGACGGAACCTATATTGCGCGGTGCGCGTCCATGCGGTCAACAACAATGATCTGTTACCCGCGGACGACCGTCGATCGGCAGGCCCTCCACCCGCAGACAGGAATCCCGATATGCCGCTTAAATACTCCATACGCGAAAATATGGCACCCGGAAACACCATCCTGGAAAAATTCCGCAACCTTGCGGAAATCGGCATCGAAGGCATCGAAATCACCGCCAGCAGTTCAGTGGCACACGCCGGCGAGATCCGCAAGGCGTCCGCTGAAACCGGCGTCACCCCCAATATATTTTCAATACGGGGTTCAATGGGTCTCCTGGATGCCAGACGCGAGGAACGCAGGAGGGCATCGCAAGACCTCAAGGACGCGCTCTCACTTTGCGGCGACCTGGGCGGCGTCGGGGTCATATTCCCTCCGTTGATCGCCATTAAACTGCAACAGGGCCACCGTATTCCGGACCTGTCTCCTCTTGCGACCACCGCGCACCTGGAATCGAGGCTGCTCACCGAAATCCTGAAGCTCGATATCGGTCCGCACGCCGAAGCCTGCGGATGCAGCGTCATCATCGAACCGCTCAACCGGTACGAACAGTGGTGGCCGTGTACGCTCGCGGACGGGCTTGATATCTGCAATGCGGTCGACAGTCCGGGAGTCACTCTTATGGCGGACTTCTTTCACATGAGCATTGAAGAGTCCGATATGGCAGATGCGATCCGCAACTGCGGAGAACGGATCACGAACGTGCATCTGGCCGACAGCAACCGGGTCCTACCGGGCTACGGACATACCGACTTCAGACCTGCACTCCAGGCTCTGGACGATATCGGTTACGAGTACTTCAGCGGCTTTGAATGCGCCATCCCGCCGGGAAACGACCCGAAAGCTGAACTCAGGAAGTCCATGGACTACCTTAACGGTCTCCGTTAGGCTTTCCTTTTTCCATCATACACACAACCCCCTATACCCCGGAGACCGCCAATGGACCAGCCGTCGGAAAAAAGCCTGAAGCGTATGTGGGTCTACTTCGAGAAATATTGCGAGAAAACCGGTACGACCGGTCATCCGGACCGGGGCATCACGGAAGCCGTTGTCAACGGCCTGGCGGCCCACGTCGACGAACTCGGTCGCCCATTATGTCCCTGCAACTTCTATCCCGACAAGAAAGCGGAACTCGAACGCAGCAGGGAATGGATCTGCGCGTGCGACGAGATGAAGATCTACAAATATTGCCATTGTCTGCTTTTTGTCACACCCGAAGGTCTTCCGGTCACCGAATACCTGCCGGAAGGGCACGAAGGGCGCGAGTCCTACGGCCTCGTCAAAGATCCCACCCCCGAGCAGGGACGGGAATCCCGCCACCGCGCCGCCGAGAAAGAGTCCGGGACCTGAAAGTCCTGTCCGTATGAGAATTCTTCGATTTCTGGCGGCATTCGTTTCATTCGCAGTCACCCTCACGGAAGGCCCCGCTGGGGGCCAGGACCTGGCTCAGCTCAGGCGCAGAGCCCTGCAGATCGAGGACGAGATCGCACAGGTCCGCGAACTGTCGTTCAAGTGGTCCATCGACGTCGCGGTGCAGAGTCCATCGGAATTCCGGGCGTACGTGGAACGCCAGATGGATCAGCAATATACCGCCGCGGAGTGGGCGCATTACGATCCGGTGATTCGAAGGCTGGGACTGTACAGCGGAGAGTCCGTCCTTGATCGCTCTCTGGTAATCACCTTCCTGCAAGCTGGCGCGTTGGCATATTACGATCCGGAAACAGACAGATTCTACGTCCTCAAAGAGAACCTTCCCGCGGGACTGCTGGACGCGGTTCTCGCCCACGAACTCTGCCACGGTCTGCAGGACCAGCACTTCGACCTCAACAGGTACCTGCCGGCGCGAGCCGATTCGTTGAATACCGACGAACAGCTCGCGCGTCAGTCGGTCGGGGAAGGCGACGCGACGTACGTCGAGACCATCTGGTATCTGTATAACCGGTTTGGACGGATGCCGGGTCGCGGGCTACTGCGCAGCCTGATCCGCGATCAGTTGCTGCTTGACGCGGAGGCGGTCCGGAATGGGATGAAGGATCTTGCACGATTGCAGGGCAGTTCGCCGCAAGCCCTTCAGACAATCGACAGACTCCCTGACTTTATGTTGTTACAGCAGGCCGGCATCTATGCCTACGGCATGAATTTTATCCACGAGATTCAGAGGGACGGATGGAGCGCCGTCAATCGGCTTTACTTTGAGCCACCCGTTTCAACCGAGCAGATCCTGCATCCGCGGAAATGGATTGAGCGGGAAGAACCGGACCGGTTTACCTGGCCGCCATTTGAGAAAGCGGGTCTATTCGACGACTGGAAGTTACTGGACGTGGATACGATCGGAGAAATGACGTGGCGGATCATCTTCGCCGTCTTTGATATGGACGTTCGTGGTGAATCGGCGGCGGAAGGATGGAACGGCGACCGGTACGCGGTCTTTCAGTCGCGGGGCGGTCGGGACCTGTTGCTGCTGCTCTACACGAGTTGGGATACGGAAGACGACGCGGACGACTTTGCGGATGCCTATCGCGAGCTGCTTACATCCAAATATCCGACCAATGCCGGATCGATTGTCGTATCGCAGGACGGGAGGGACGTGCTGATACTGGAATGCGACGAATTGGTCGACTCCAATGCGATTCTCGCGTTCATGGGCAGAATGCGCACATGGGAACAGGTGGCGATCGTCAGAGTCGATTTCGACGCCAGCGGTCAGGTGGATTTCGCCGATTTCCTTCTATTCGCGCTGCATTTCGGCCGTTACGATGGCGCGGTCGACTTCGATTCGAGGTTTGATCTCAATCAGGACGGAGAGATCGGTTTCTCCGATTTCCTGGACTTTGCCAGGCATTTCGGAAAATCGGTATCCTGAGTCGTTTGCAGATTTCAATGTACTTTCCCATCCGAACCGGATCAGGATTCAGTCACGAATGCGTCCGCAAGCGAATCCGCCGGGAGTCCCGCCAGGCAGGCCATCTCGTCTTCCACATCCTGCATTAACAGCATCCGCCGGTGCGAATCATCGACCGCCTTGCGCGTCATCTCATTCGCTTTTGTCGTCACCTTGTCGTGCGCCCAGGCCGCCACGCCTTCCTGGCCGAGACAGTCGGTTTCGAAGACTGAAACCTCACGTGAGGAGGGGACCAGCGTCTCGAGGTCCAGGGCCAGCGCCAGTATCAGATGTCGAACGAAATCGCTGAAACGGCACTCGTTCACGGCCTCGGCAAAGGGATGCAAGGTGGACGATGGAATGAGCCGGATGAAGTTCAGGCGGGCATCCAGTTCCCGAAACCTGGCGTAATCCCGCAACGGGTCCACGTGGTCCGCGTCTTCGTCCTCCGCTCCCGAAACCATCCAGGTCTCCGGGACCACGCGGGACCAGCGATCGAACTGCGAGGCATAGTCCCTCAACAGACACGACTCCGGCCTTCCTGGGATCGAGCGGCATACGCGGCCCATCTCTTCCAGACGCGCGTATGCTTCCTCCCAGCCCCTTTTTCGGATTTTTTCGTAATCGCCTTCGGCAAGCAGGTCCACACCCCGGTTGAGATCCTGCTCCGAGACAATTGTCAGGCCCAGTTCAAGACTGACCAGCGTCTTGCCCACCCCCTGCTCCAGTACATCCCGCGATACGGCGATCCCGGTCCGGTACCGCCGGCCGAATCTCATCCCCGCGGTACGCAAATAGGCCATCAGGACGTCAGGGGTATGTTCGGACAGTTTCCCGTACCTGATCCCAAGGGCGATGGCCTGTCCCAGGAATCCCTCCGATTCCACCCTGAGTCTATCGAGATCAACGCCTGTCGGAAGGTTCATTCGACTGCTCCACAATGTCTGCCTCTTTGGGCTCCGTCGTTGGCCCCGTGTTCTCTTCTTCATCTTCGCCGGCGGACCGCTCCCACGCTCCGCGAATCGCGTTTGACAGCACGGCCGGCGCGGCTTCATAGAGGGCGTCGAGTACGATTCCGGTCTCCGGGTCGTCTACAAACGCGCTGGGACGGGTCCCGCCGGGACCCTCCGTGGAAAAGAGCCGAAACCGGTAGACCTGAAAGCCGGGAAATCCGACGACCTCATTCAACTTCAGATGTTCCAACCGGTCCAGCAGCGCGTCTTCCAGATGTGCAGGGTCCACGGCGCGCAACAGCTCAGCGCGGCGATCGGGTTCACCCAGCGTCGCAAGGGCCTGCAGCCACTCCCAGGACACCTGCGTGCGCAATCCGGGATTGTCTACCCGGTCCAGCGTCTCGGCCATCGTGCTACGCAGGACATCGGGGGACATCGCCCGGATCAGTGCTGTATTGAACTTTCGTTCATCGGGATTGATTGAAATCAGACTTCCCAGCGTCTCGGCCGGCAGCAGGTCCACAACCTCCGGGCTGTAGCCGGGAACCCCGAGACTGTCTGCACCGGTTATTGAGAGCATCTCCTCCGGCTCATCGCTCATCGCCACCAGTGCCGCCTGCTCCTCCACGGGAAGCGCCTGTACCAGCGTTCGAGCCCTCCTGGAGTCACCCGTCTCCAGAAGCCGCCTCACCTCCCTTTCGCGTGCGAGCAGGTCGACCAGATTTCCTGACCATTCCCCCGCCAACACCAGATTTCCCCGTACCTCCACCGAATCCCGCGCGGCGGGTTCAGGCGCGCCAGTTGCGCCGCTTCGAGCTTCGTCACGATCATCGTCCGGCCCTTCCCGCGATTCCCGCCGCTGTTGACACTGCAGGCACGTCGTCGCAGTGGGCATTTCAGTCCTGCGTTCCGTGGGAATCTTCGCACCACAGACCGCACAGTTCTCCCGCCTGTGACTGTCCGGTTTCTGATCCATTGAATCCTCCCCGTGAACACGGAAAGGCCACTCCATCAGCCGCTGGAACAGGAGGGTCAGTGTGAAGAACGAGCCATTCAAAGAGAAAAAATACGAAACGGTAACGATAAAGTCAATATAATATTATGTTTTTAAAGGATTTAAATTTATTGACTTCGTATCTGGATTTTGCTATATTTGTACCCGTGAGAGGGCCGAGCCTGCTGTGCATTTCGGCCTTCTTTCGGTTTGTATATGGCATCCGGCAAACCGCAACAATGCCCGACCGACCGGCATTTGGTCCCGAAAGGCCGGTGATACCGGGGTTTTGCCGCACTTAGATATCCCTTGACAGAATTGAACGGCACGCTGTAATTTCCGCCTTCCGGTTGCAAGCCACTGTTCCGGCCGGACGAGTCAGACCTGACAAATCGCCGTCGGGAGCGATTTCCGCCGCATATCCGCGGCAAGACGCCGCGCCCATTCTATGTCCCGCATCCTGCTTCTTGCCAGCGAAACAGAAGGCATACGCCTGAAGTCAGACCTGGAGTCGATCGGTCATTCCGTTTCACGCCTGGCCTGGAACCAGGATCGCGTCGCATTGCCCGATACCGGCAGCCTGCCGGGCAATCCGACCGATCTCCTCGTCGTGGACGACACGTTCCCCGGCCACCTGCCCAACCGTGTTCAGCGCCTGCTGCGGCCTCCCGCTTCCCGTAACACGCCGGTACTGTTGATTACCGACGAGGCCCGCGTCGCGGATATCGACTTCTCAGCCGGAATCACGGACTTCATCACGCAGCCGTACTCCCTCGGGCAGCTGGAATCTCGCCTGCGACTGATCCTCGGGCGCGCGGAACGAAGGGACGTTATCCGACTGGACGAACTTGCCATCAATCTGGTGCGCTACGAGGTCCGCGTCAACGACGTCCTCGTCGACCTCACGCTGAAAGAGTACGAACTGCTGAAGTATCTGGTCGTCCACAGGGGTCGCGTCTTTACCCGTTCGGATCTGCTCGACCGCATCTGGGGGTACGACTATCACGGCGGCATGCGTACCGTCGACGTACACGTTGCGAGGCTTAGAACAAAACTGGCCGGCTTTAACGGCGCGATTTCCACGGTTAGAGGAGTCGGCTACGGTTTTGACTGGCCTTCGGCCCCAACATGATTTTTGCATCCGGGGCCCGTGGCGCCTGCGGTATCCGTGCCATTCCCGCAACAGGATGCAATTCCCAACACAAGACAACCGTCAAAACGGAGGGTGAATATGGATGGCATAAGACATCTGACAATGAAGGAACTCGAACAGGGTCTGCACGACGTCGGGAACTCACCGGAGGACGAAGGTGTCCTGAAGATGATCGTGCGTCGGCCGGAAGTCGAGCAGCGCGAAGTGCTCGCCGAGGGCGAACTTCACCCGTCGGAAGGCCTCGTGGGCGACAACTGGAAGTCCCGCGGCAGTTCACGAACCCCGGACGGATCGGCCGATCCCTACACACAGCTCACCGTCATGAACGCCCGGTGCGCCGCGCTCGTCGCTCAGGAAGACAGCCGCTGGCAACTCGCGGGTGACCAGTTGTACCTGGACCTGGATCTGAGCCAAGAAAACCTGCCGCCCGGTACCCGATTGTCCCTTGGCACCGCCGTGATCCGGGTATCCGAGCATCCCCATACGGGTTGCGGGAAATTCGTATCCCGTTTTGGCGTGGATGCCATGAAATTCGTCAACTCGAAACTGGGGAGGCGGCTTCGACTTCGCGGTCTCAACGCGCGAGTGGTTCAACCCGGCACCGTTCGGGTGGGCGATATCGTGAAGAAGGTCTGAGAAGCTGTCTTAAAATTACCGGTGAGTTCCCGAGCGCGAGCGAAAAAGTGGCGGTTAAGAGGCACGAGGGGCGCGCAGCGCCGACGGGAAAATCCGTCTATGAGAGGCGAGCAGGCGCAGCCTCGATCTCGCACGACGGGTGGGTTTGACCAACGCCGACCGGCGCTTTTGCAGCCGCGCGAAGACCGCTGGGAATTTTAGGACAGCTTCTGAGGAAGGAAATCGACCACGCGAACCGGTGGAGGCGCAATTGGGATTCAGATTCTGTGATTCTATGATCCACGAATACCGGACGCGGGGTTGCGTGATTTTCCGGCAGATCCTTCCGCCGGGGCTCATTCGAGACCTTCGCCGCGCCACGGCGATGGCGCATCACTATGCCCGCGATAAGCGTGGCCCTCAGGCACAGCGCCTCCAGCCCATCGTCGACTACGACATCGATATGGGACCCTTCCGGGACTATGCGGAACTTCCCCGGCTGGTAGACGCTATCGGCAAGGTGCTGACGCCGGAACACAAAATTGCCAATAGCGGACTCAAACGTATGGGACTGCTGCTGGAGCCGCGGGACAAACCGTGGTGTACGGCGTGGCACCGGGACATTCGGGAAACATCCAATGTACCCGACCTGGATGAGTTTCGCCGGGTAAACCGCGACCCGCACTGGTTCAATCAGATCAACTGCCCTCTATACGAGGACAACTGTACATGGTATGTGCCCGGCAGTCACCTGAGAGATGACCTGCCGGATGAAATCGATGCCGCCGGGGCTCCGCTGCCACCTGAAGACGAATCTTGCGAAACGAGGGAGCGCGCGTGCCTGGAGTATACGCAGGCGATGCCGCGGTCGGAGCGACTGTATATGGACGCGGGGGATTTTGCGCTCTACCACCCCAATGGCTGGCATCTCGGCAACTACCTGCCCGGACGCAGACGGGTAACGATCCACGATTTCGCGCCAACCCCCCGGCTGCTGGACTGGTACGATCGCTGGGAGCGCAAACGGTCTCTTCAGAAAGCGGATTGAACGCGCGCGACCCAGTTGAGGCGGCCGGAAGAATCCCGGTGTCACACACCCCTCGGAATGTGTCCAACCTGACCGGATTCACGCATTGAGGAAGGAGGTCACCATGCAGAAAGGCTGGACGTGGACCACGACGGGCTACGGGCTCGCCGAAAAGACCCACGATGAAATCATCGATACCTGTCGCTTCGCCGGTCTGGCAGGCATCGAAGGCGCAACCCCGCTGTTCGAGGGGAAGACCGAAGCCGAACTTCAGGCAATTGGCGGCAGCTATCGATCGGCGGGGCTGTGCATCGAGACGTTTCACCTGCCCTTTTCCCCAGACGACGACATCGCTTCCTTCTATGAAACCACACGCCGGCAGGCCGTGGACAAGATGCGCCTGTGGATGGGCAGAGCATCGCTGATCGGGGCAACGGTCGGCATCCAGCATCCGACCACCAACCGGACCGACGCCAATGTGGAGGGACTCGAAACCTATTTCATCCAGATCGGAAAGAGCCTCGACGCACTCTTGCGGGAAGCGGAAGGCCTTGACTTCACAATCGCTCTGGAAAATATGCTTCCGTCCGGCGGCGGCCGGTTTACATCCCGACCCGGGCATTTCGAGCGGATCGTCCGTGACTTCGCCCATCCCAACCTGGGCTTCTGCCTCGATACGGGTCACGCCCTGGTGGCCGCACGAGAGGACGCGCACAGGTTTTTTGAAGTCATGGGTCCGCGGATGGTCGCATTTCATCTCGCCGACAACGCGGGCGACCGCGATTCTCACCTCGCCCCCGGCCATGGGCGGGTAGACTGGCGCATGTTCTTTCGGCATGCGGCGCAAATCGGCTACAAACGCACAATGTGCATCGAAACCCCGCCCTTTGACTTCGGCCCCGACTATTCCGATTGCGCCTGGAAAAAGATGGTTGACGATACTGACGCACTGGCCGAATCCGTGCTGGAAGACTAGGATTATCCAAACTGCTGTCTGCGGACCCTTAGAAGCTGTTCCAAAACTCCCAGCGGGTTCCGCGGTTCATTGAGGCGCCTCCTGCATGCAATGGCACGAGAAATATGGCCCGTGGGCCCTGGTTACTGGCGCGTCATCCGGCCTGGGAGCGGAATTTGTAAGGCAACTGGCGGCCAGACGCCTGAACGTGGTCCTTGTAGCCCGCCGCGAGCAAGAGATGGAGGCGCTTGCCGACGATGTCCGGCGGAACCATGGCGTAAAGACTCACATCGTTCCAGCGGACCTGACGGGTCCTGATGCCAGCTGCCATGTCGGGGATCGGACGAGCGACCTGGAAATCGGGTTGCTCGTAAACAATGCCGGATTCGGCCTCTCCGGGGCGTACGCGGATCTGGACCCGGACCGCATGGTAAACATGACCTTATTGAACTGTGTCGTGCCGGTTCTGCTCACCAACCACTACCTGCCGCTCATGCTCGAGCGTGGTCGCGGCGGGCTTATCTTTCTGGCGTCCACCGCCGCGTACCAGGCGACCCCGTACCTCGGGGTCTACGGCGCAACCAAAGCCTTCAATCTGCTGATGGGAGAATCCCTCTGGGAGGAATACAGAAAAAGAGGCATCGACTCCCTGGCGTTGTCTCCGGGATTCACCAGGACCGAATTCACAAGCGTGGCGCAAATGAAGGACGCCAGTGGCTTAAGAGAGGCCGCACCCGATGCCGTCGTGGCACTGGCGCTGAGGAAACTCGGAAAGAGACCCTCGGTGATCCATGGTTTCGCCAACAGAATGCTGAATCTCACGGGACGGCTACTCCCTCGCCGCGCGGCCATCGCCGTCACGTCTGCCATGCTGAAAGGAAGAACCCTGTCATGACGCTTCAGGTCGCCTGTCAGGCGTGCGACACCATACACCGCTCTGACACCCGCCTCTGGAGATGCGGTTGCGGCGCGGCCCTGGATGTCGGATTCCAGGGCGCCATCGACGTCGACGCGATAGGGCGCCGGCCGCCTGGAATGTGGCGATATCGGGAAGCGTTGCCGATTGGGGCGGATGCCCACATCGTCTCGTTCAACGAGGGGTTTACGCCGATCGTCCGGATGCAGTTCGACGGTAAGCCGCTCAGCGTCAAGCAGGAAAACCTCTTTCCCACGGGTTCCTTCAAGGATCGCGGCGCTTCCGTTCTGATCAGCCGCGCCCTCGAGCTGGGCGTCGAAAAGGTCGTGGAGGACTCTTCCGGCAACGCGGGCGCAGCGGTCGCAGCATATGCGGCAAAAGCCGGCATCGAATGCGAAATTTACGTACCCGAGTCCACTTCTCCCGGAAAGCTGGCGCAAATCCGACTCTACGGCGCGAAACTGATCCGCGTTCCCGGCTCCAGGGAGGACACGGCCCGCGCGGCCATGGAAGCGGCCGAGAGCCACTTCTACGCAAGCCACGTCTGGAATCCGTTTTTCTTCCAGGGCACCAAAACGTATGCGTTTGAGATCTGGGAGCAACTCGACTTCAGCGCACCGGATACGTTGATCGTACCCACGGGGCACGGCACAATGCTGATCGGCGCGTTCCTCGGATTCCGGGAGCTTCTGGAAAACGGGCTGATCGCCCGGCTTCCGCGGATAATCGCCGTTCAGGCCGCTGGCTGCGCTCCGCTCTACCGGATGTGGCGGGATCAATCGGCAAATCTTGCCCCCGTTGACTCGAGCGGTACGATTGCCGAGGGAATCGCCATCGCGGAACCCACGCGCGCTTCGCAGATCCTGGACATCGTTCACGAGACCGGCGGCCGGATTGTCGCTGTCACGGACGCTGAAATCGAAAGCGCCCTGCTGGATATATGCAGACAGGGGCTGTATGCCGAACCCACCTCCGCGACCGCCGTTGCGGCTTTCAGGAAGATCCCCACGGAAAGAGACGAGTGCATCGTTGCGCCACTGACCGGTCACGGACTGAAGTCGACTGAAAAACTGCTCAAACTGACCAACGACCAGAGATAAGGGAACCCGGCCGGCGTTCCGGCGATGCGCGAAATTCGATTTGCGGTCGTCAGACTCGATTTGTCAGGCGGCCCGGATTCCCGACCACCCGTTCTGGTCGACGACCTCCATTACCTGGAGTCCGGCAGCGCGTACCGCCTTCAGAAGTTCCGACTGCTCCTGAACCTGCACGCCCCCGAGGATCAGGTTTCCCCGCGCCGCCAGACGCGAGCGGAGCGAAAGCAGCATCCGGACGAGTGCAGGTGCGTCGATATTGGCGACCACGACGTCGAATTCACCTGCTATGCCCTCCAGCGTGCCCGTGGAAAACGCCACGTTGCCCGAATTCCTGTTCAGGCGCAAATTCGCGCGGGCATTCTCAACGGCCAGCACATCGGTATCGATACCCGTCACCCGCGCCGCCCCGAGCCTGGCCGCGGCGAGGCTCAGGATACCGGAGCCGGTGCCCACATCCAGCACGACGTCGCCCGGTTCTACGACGTCATGCATCATCTTCAGGGCCAACCGGGTCGTCTCGTGCTGACCGGTTCCGAAAGCCGTCTTCGGCTCGATAACCAGACTGAAGCCGCCCTCAGGATCGTCGACCCGCTCCCAGGGTGGACAAACCACGATGGAGGGAACCGGGTAAACGGGCTTGAAACGGGACTTCCAGGACGAGGCCCAGTCCTCCGACGCGACCTCAGCCATTTCCACGCGTACGTTTCTCAGATCCCCTTTCAGCGCAAGAAGCCCGCTCCAAAGGCCGGATACCACGCGGCCGCTGTCTCTTTCAGCGGGAAAGTACGCCGAGAGGCCCGTCTTTCCGGGAGCGGAACCAATCTGCACCTGCAGACCGCAGCTCCCAAGGCCGAACAGCAGCTCGGACACCGTTTCCGACGCGTGGCAGGGCAGGTCCACAATTATCTCGAACCACCCGCCGTCAGCTGTGCAGATCATCCGCGAGTACCACTCGATACGGGTATGAGTCGTACCTGACAGCCCGTTGAATAAGTCTGTCCGGGCTGCGGCCGGCCCTTGCGGTCGAAATACTGCGTTGATCGGCCTCGCCAGCAGAGCGACTTTATCAACGGACCGCTAAACGACCACCAATTTCAACTCATGCCGTCTCACGTCGGCCCGGAACGGCAAAACCACGACCAGTCGGGCTTCTTCGATGGTCGAGTCACCCGCCTTCCGGTAGGGGTTATGCGGCAACGCAGGCCAGACCACGCGGCATCCGGGCGGCAGGTGCAGGCGCCAGCCGTCGTGTTCGATCCACGCCTCGCCGGACCACTCCGCCTCCGCTTCGCCCAGCACCGCGGTCTTGCCGGATGCAAAACGCACCTCCCGGTCCAGGTGCGGCATCAGCGTCACGTGTCCGTCCACCGGCAGACGTGAATTCCCCGTCGCTGAGTACACGAGCGTCAATTCGGTTTCAGACTCAATCTTCGCGTCCACGCTGCAGGTCTCCTCGCCGTAGCGCATCTGCAGCCGGCCGCCGTCGTCGCCCGAGTCGTACGAAAGCTCGTCCGGCACGTGGATCAATCCCTCGGGTACTTCGAAGTCCGGGTCTTCGTCCCCTGGCGTATGCGAGAGAAGCGCCTTGTCCCCGACGGTAAAGCAACTCCACAGCGGCTGCAGCTTTGTGTTGCCACCGCCCACGATCAGCCCCGCCCCGTCGTGGAACACACTTACGAAGTTCTGCCTGTCCTGGCCCCAGCGATTCTGGGGGAAATCCACAACGAAGGCCGACAGACAGATGAACCACGGGCCGTTCCTCACCGCTGTCGCCTCGTCCCCCATCCGGAAGACATGCCGTTCCTTCCCGGCAGCCGTCTCGATTGTCTCTCCATTGCCGCCGTAGAGCAGCAGGCTCGCCGCGTAATCCGCATTGAACCCTGTACCCTCGGCCAGCAGGAGTCTGTGCTGCTGCGCCAGGTACCCTCTGCCCGCGGCCGTATGGCTGAACCCGGGACTGCCCTCGCGCACGCCGCCGTGGTAGGGGTTGCGGCCATCGACGGTCTCAACGGGGCTGCCATCGGGATACGTCAGGCTGGCATGGTACGAAGCCGCACGTTCGAGCGCTGGCAACACCGCCGCGTCGCCCGACATCCCGAAGTAAATCCCCAGCGAATCCGAATAGACGAAATTGTAGGCTACGACCGGTCCGTTATGCTCCGGCCACCATCCCTGCGGCGACTGCGCGTCCGCCACTTTCGCCATAAACGCTCGCGACTGGGTTCGCCAGTCCTCCCGTCCGAAGACCGTACCCGCGCAGAAAAGCGCCATCGCGTGGTGCGCGGGTATATTGTGAACGTGCGCCAGGCAAGTCCTGGAAATACCGTCGAACCCCATCAGCAGGGCCTCGTCCCATCTGGCACGCGCGTCGCCGCGCATTGCTTCCTGAACCAGTTGGTACGCGCGAATCCACCGGCTGTAGGTCCACGGCATGAAAATCTGCCCCCACTCCGAATAGTCCTTTTTCAAGAACGTCCACTTGCCCTGCTCATCCTGGGCGTCGATCAGCGCGTCCCCGCCACGAACAATCGCAGCAAGGACCTCATCGTCGCCATGGTATCTGCTCTCCTCGAGGTGCCACGCCGCGGCGAGAGCAAAAATCACGTTCTGGTCACCGCAGACCCACGGCTCCGTACCGAACTGCCCGTTCTCCTTCTGAGACGCAAGGATTCCCGGTACAGCCGAAACCAGCGACTCCAGCAACTCCGGTTCGGGACTCCAAACCTCGGCCATCGATTTTCTCCTTCCGATTGGAAGCCCGTTGAAAAAGCCCATCCGCGCTGCGGCCGGCCCTTGCAGTCGAATACTGCGTTGCGCGCCCTGTCTTCGGACACAGTGGCTCGGCCTCGCTTGCAGAGCGACTTTATCAACGGACTGTTAGGGCTTCGAACGTCGTGCCGCGTTAACGCACGATTCCACGTCTATCTGATCCCTGCCGCGGGCGCCCGCCGGAATCGCAGCCAGTCCACTGGCGCATAGTCGTCGGTCAGCTCCGGAACACCCTCGACCAGGGGCTTTTGCAGTCCGTAAGGGGGCGCCGGGATCAGCAATTCCAGCGCGTCCCCGGTTCTCATTTTCAGTTCACGAATCGCTGTTGCGATCTGGTTGCCATCGAGCCGGGATTCATCCAGCGTGGCCACCGCCACGATATTGCTCCGGTTCGGCACCTGAAACAGGTACACCTGAGGAAACACCCGCGTCAATGTCCGGATGATCGAAAGGTACAATACGCCGGGCCCGAGGGGCGCCACGTTCATGGTTACAACGCCGCGGGGCGTGAGTATTCCCCTTACTTCATTGAAGAATTCCGCGGTTGCCAGATGGTGCGGCATGGAATCCGCGTGGAACGCATCCAGGATAACCCAGTCGTACCGGTCGGTCGTTCGTTTGACGAACATCCGGCCGTCTTCCACCTGAATCCTCAGGCCGCCGTCCGCCTCGACGCCGAAGTACCGCTTTGCCACGCGAACAACCTCGGGGTCGAGTTCGACCACGTCGAGCGTGACGTCCGGGCGGGCGGACCGTACGAATCGGGCGACCGATCCCCCCGCAAGTCCGATCATCAGCGCACGCTCCGGATTTGTGAATACCATCCCCAACGCAAGGTAAGCGGTGTACGGCACGCGCAGTACCGTGGGATTTCCCAGCGTCATTGCGCTCTGTTTTGCGCCGTAACCAAACCGGAGATACCGTGCTTCGCCGTCTTCGGAAACCACGATGTGATTGTACAGGGAGTCGTGGATGTAGACCAGTCTTTCCTGCTTCGGTATCTCAGGCCGGATGTTGCATGCCGTGAGAACAGAAACCAGAAGAAACAGGAACGACGGGTTGAAGGAGAACAGCGTGCCGGCAAGCCCCTTCGAAATCAGACAGGACCGGGTGTCGCCGGCAGCGAACCCTGCACGCAATCGAGCAGCCGCAGGTTTCTGCGATGTTGTGACGATCCTCATCCGTCTCCCGGCCTCGTCCGCCTCGCGTCGATTCGCGACGTGTTCCCCGACGGTTCCGCGCCCTTTCTCGTTCCCCACAGAGCCATCGCCGCCAATGCCAGCAGCACCGCACCGATGAGGTGTAGAATATGCATTACACCCATCGCGGGTATCAGATAGAACGCCGTTCCAAGCGTCCCCACAATGCTTCCGGCGGCGGACAATGCGGATACCGTTCCCGCAACGCCACCGACCCGGTCCACCCTGTCCACGAGCATCCGGACGACAAAGGGCGCGACGGCTCCCAGCGCCACACCCGGAATCGCGAATATTACGACCGAGGCCAGCAAAGGGCCGCCCCGGGGACCCAGATTCATCAGGAAGACCGCCCGATTGACCGAAGCCGCCGCCCACGGCATCACGAACGCCATCAGACCGGCCATGCCCAGCAACGCGGCAAGAGGCCGTCCCGTGGGCATACGGTCTGCCAGCCTGCCACCCGCGTACGCGCCCAGACTCAGAGCGGCCAGGACCACCGCGATCAGGCTGCCCCAGACGAAAACGGAACTTCCGAAATACGGCGCAAGCACCCGGCTTCCCACGATTTCCAATGCCATGAGCGCCGCGCCTGAAAAAAACGCTATTGACCTCAGCATGCCGCCACCAGCTGCATTTCGGTTCTGTCTCGAAGGACAAAGGCGCCTGGGAGGATTCGATTGCCTGCCCGGCCGCCGACACGTCTTCAATTTACGTACAGTACACCGGGCTGCAAGACGAATTCGCAGCCCGGTGACCGTGGATCAGTCTGAACGATTCCCGATGTCGAAATCGTCCCCAATCAGAACGGGAGATCGTCGTCGGCGCCGAAGGGCGGCGGGCCCGACCCGCCCGACCCCGTATCCTTTCCGGCTCCGTTCTCAGGGGAACCTGATCGCGCGTCCCGCGTTCCTTCATTCGGTTGACCGGAACCCTGCGATGCCCCCCCTCCGGAATCGAAATCCTCCCTGGAGTCGAGCATCTGCATATCCCTGGCGACGACCTCGGTGGTATACCGCTTCTGTCCGTCCTGCGTTTCCCAGCTGCGGGTCTGCAGGCTCCCCTCGATGTAGACCCTGCTGCCCTTACGCAGATACTGATTGCAGATTTCCGCCAGCCGCCGCCAAACCACGATCCGATGCCATTCGGTCCGCTCCTGGCGTTCGCCGGAACTGTCGGACCAGCTCTCATTGGTGGCGATATTGAAATTCGTGACGGCGGTTCCGCTGGGTGTATATCGCAGTTCGGGATCCGCTCCCACGTTGCCAATCAGAATTACCTTGTTTACACCTCTACGTGCCATGATGTGTCTCCTTTAAATAAAAGAAAAACAATCTGATATGGACGATGGCACGATCCTTGACGAAATCGTGTTCAATCGAATATACTCGTGAATTCCTGGCTTGTCAATAGGGCCGAACCTGACCCCCGTTCGGGTCGCCAAATCCACCCTGCGTTTCATTTCATCGATCTGAAGAAATCGCGAAATCGAACCGTTTCCGATACGGTGTCGCATTCGTTGCAATGCTCCCAGTCGATCCATATGTATTCGACGCCCAGCCATCCTCGATATCCACTGGCCCCCATCAGTTCGACGACCCGCCGGTAGTCGATGACATTCTGATCGAAAGACGTCTGTAACCGGCCCCGCCGCGCACCGCGCGCGTGGAAGTGACTGGCATATTTCATGAGCGGTTCCACGTCCGAATCCGGCAGGCCGATTTTCGTGAAATGCGTGTAATCGAGCGTCAGCGTCAGGCCGGGAACCGCCTGCATGAGGCGTTCCGTCGATTTCGGCTGTGGAACCAGGGAACCGACGTGCGCCTCGACGCCGAATACGATGCCGTATTCCCCCGCCCGCGCCACGCGCCAGTTCAATTCATCCACGGCACGGCTGAACGAGTCGGCGCGCGCCTCGTCCGGGTAATGTACACCCGGCAGCGACGTCACGTGTGCGCACCCGCACTCCGCGGCGTATTCCAGCGTTTTCAGGTACCATTCCCGTGCCTTTTGACGCCGCGACCGCTGCGGATGGTTGATCGCAAAGGGCACGAAATCCATCGCCATCTGCAAAAACACATCGGCTGGCTCGAGTCCGACGTCATCCAGTTTTTTCTTCAATTCGCGGGCGGAGCGCGGTACATCTTCAAACTCACGCGAAGGCCACAGATGCGACCTCTCTTCGAAGAGTCCGATATCCACGCCGTCGAAACCCAGCATCGAGACCAGTTTAAGCGCGTCTTCGTGGGAAAGCAGGGGAAAGGTAAAGTCCGAGCATGCCAGTTTCGTGTTCAAGGCTCCTCCGCGAATCGTGTTGGCCCCGACGTCTCCCACTCGGCCGCGGCGATATATCCGCCATCGATCACCAGGGACGTGCCGGTAATCCCCGCGGACGCCTCGGAGCAGAAGTAAACCGCTGCCCGTGCGACATCCACGGACCGGATGACGGCTCCGGTCGGGACGCGCTTCAGGCGCTGCGCCAGCGTGGCCGCCGGATCCGGGGTCGTACTCAGATGGTACCGCAGCATGGGTGTGTCCGTTATGCCAGGGCATATGCAGTTGCAGCGCAGTCCGTCCCTGGCGTAGTCCAGAGCGATCGAACGGCTCAATCCCAGCACCGCGTGCTTGGACGTGGTATACGCGGGCGTGTCGGCCTGACCGATAAGGCTTCCCACCGATCCTATATTCACCATATAACTTCGCCGATGCTCCCTGAAGTGAGGGATGGCGTACTTGAGCGAAAAATAAATCGACTTGAGATTTACCCCCATCAGCCGGTCCCAATCCTTCTCCGTATATTCATGGAGGCGCCCCACGTGTACGATTCCCGCGCAATTGACAACGGCCTGGAGCTTCCCGAAACGCGCCACGGTCGTATCGATCGAAGCCCGCACCTGTCCTTCCTCTGCCACGTCACAGGCCAGAAAGACCGCATCTCCGCCCTGTTCCGCAATGCGGTTCACCACCTGGAGACCGCGTTCCTCCTGGACGTCGACAACGGCCACGCGGGCACCCTCCGCAGCGAACAGTTCTGCCGTGGCCTCTCCCATTCCGGAAGCGCCGCCGCTCACCCAGGCAACCTGTCCCTCCATTCGCATCATTGCGTTACTCCACTTTCGTGACGCGTATGACAATGTCGTGCCGAAACGGTGGCAGAAACACCCGGCGCGATTCGCCGCCGCCAAGAGGAGTACGAGGAGAATAAACGCCGTCCGAAGGAGAGAAACAGGACATCTCGAACGCTCCCGGCGGCAGATCGAAACAGAGCCCGCCCTGGATCGGATCGCCGCACCCGGCCTCCTCCCGCTCGCGGGCGTCGGCCAGATAGATGCAATAGTCTTCGCCCGAGACCGCGAACACCGATTCCAGGGTATGGTCGGGTTGTTCCCGAAGCCACCCCGGCATGACCGGGCGCGCCCTGGCGAGATCGACGGAATGGATGAACCCGGACAAATTGCCCATCCACTGTCGAATCCCGTTTCGGGAGTCGGGCGTTCCCGTTTCGAGGTACGGCAGGATGGAGAAGTCGATCATATCGTAATGGGCCCCGGAAAACAGCGCTGTCCAGGCCCGCTTGCGGTGCACCGTCCATCCTTCCTCTTCCTTGTACTGCGTTGCGATATTGTCCTCGTCGTGATTCAGCGGTTTCGGTCGTCCGTATGCGGCGAGGGTAAAGTCACGCAACGGCCTCAACTTGAGCTGCTTGGACATGAAGTCCCCGAGATCATAACTTCGACCATCGCAAAGGGTATTCGGAAGCGGATGGATATTTACGACGTCGAAATCCATTGTCTCGAACGATCCGTCGGAGGGCTGATCGAACGGTCTGATCGTCATCGCTTCCTGACCGGCGATCAGGTGCCGGTTCGGCATCCCGCTCTCAATCTCGCGGATCTGCGCAATGAACTGCGCCTGCCAGCCGTTCACCTCCTCGGCTCCCGGCATGCCGTCCGTTACGGGAAAATGACACGGTTCGTTGCAGATTTCGTAAATGACGTTCCCGTACCGGTTGGTTTCCTCCACGATGCGCCGCACGTGCGCGCGCTGCCACTCCAGCAGCTCCGTCCGGCGGCACGTCATATACTCCTGCCAGGGTACCGGCTGATCCGGGGTTTCCATTGTTATGTTGTTGGCGGGATTCAGCGGATTGAGCGCCCAGACCTCGTCCTTGTAGGTATTGCTGAAGAGTACCACCTCCACGATGATGCCATACGACTCCGAAAGAGACAGAAATGCATGCAACCGATCGAAGTACTCGGCATTCCAGCGGGAAAGATCGAACTGCGGCTGTCCGTCCAGCGCGTTACCAGGGCCCGTCCGCTCGAACGGCGCGACATAGTCGGGCGATTCGGGCTTGCAGGTCGAGTACGGGTTTACAGGCGTCTGCAACTCTCTGAACAGCGTGAACAAACGTGTCAGCGTCTGCCCGCGCTCAGCCGCGTCCTTCAGATACCGTTCGAACCGGAACGGCCGGTTGATCACCGCACCATAATGCTCGGTCGCACAAAGCAGCACCAGGGCCCTGCCGCGATAGTCGAAGACCTTTCTGTTTTCCGGATGAGTCCTGATTACTTCAGCCACGGATAACCCCCCTTTTGCGACACCTGCTTGCGGCTCGAACGCCCCCTCTTCAAGCCGTGCGGCTTCCTGACGCGCCGCGGTCCCGTCGACGTCGGAGCCGCGCCCACTTCTCCTGAAATCCCTGGCGGTCGAGTACCTCCGGATTGACCACGCCCCTGGGGAGCGTCCCGAGTGACAGATCCACCATGCTCCGGCAGGCCGCCAGTCCGATGTCACGGAACAGCTCATCCGTCCAGGCCACCGAATGCGGCGCCAGCAGGACGTTGTCAAATTTGCCGAACCGTTGCGGTTCCACCACCGGCTCCACCTCGAAACAATCCACCGCGGCGCCGCCTATTCCGCCGGACTCCAGGGCGTCGTACAGTGCATCCTCATCCACGATGCCGCCCCTCGCGGTGTTGATCAGAAAAGCGCCGCGTTTCATCGCGGACAGTTCCCGCCTGCCGATCAGCCCCTCCGTCTCCCGGGTCAACGGACAGTGGACCGACACGAAGTCCGACGCCGCCATCAACTCCTGAAGCGACACCAGAGCCACCCCCAGTCTTCCCGCCTCGCCCGGGTCCACGTAAGGGTCGAATGCCAGGGGCGGATTCATTCCGAACGTACCCAGCAGCCGCACCGTCTCCCGCGCAATTCCCCCCAGCCCCACGGCCCCGAACGTCCGGTCTCTCAGCTCACTTCCCATATATCCGGTTCGCGCATCCCACTCCCCGGTACGCACCAGGCGGTCCTTGACGCGCATGTGGTGAGTCAACGCAATCATCCATCCCACGGTAGCCTCGGCCACGGAACGGTCGACCGCGCCGGACGTAATGAGCACGACGACGTCGGCTTCGGTGCAGGCTCCGACGTCCACGGAATCGTACCCCACACCGAAGCGCCCGATGGCCAGCAGATCTTCCGAAGCGGACACGGTCTCGGCGGTCACCGCCGGCGTCAGTACCAAGACGCCCTGCACGTCCGCTACCTGGTCGACGCCGATCTCCGTCCGATGCCCATCGAATACCGAGGTTTTGATGTGGGCATGGTTGTCGAATGCCGCCAGTCCCATATCCTTGAACTTGCACACCCCCTCGGAATCGTAAAAATCGGCGGTCAGCGCCACGCGGAAGAATTCACCGTCAAAGGACATGATGAACGCCCTCTCATGCGATATGACTCAGAACCGCCCGAACTCCCAGATCACACACGCCACGGCAAAGGCGATGTATATCAGCGAAGCAATCGACATCATACCTGTACACAGCCATCCGGGACGTGCGGCCGCGGGCAGATGACGATGGTTGATATAGAGCGTCAGGGGCGTGTAGAGCGCCATCGCGAATCCGCCGATATATGCCGCGTTGAACAGAAATCCCAATTCGCTCACGCCACGGGCTTCCATCACGTAAGTGATCACGCAACCGGCTACAATCCATGTAGCCGCAACGACAAGATACCACCAGCTCAAGTCCCGCCTTCGCGCCATTTTGAAATTGGTGTAGATGATGTCGGCGATCGATCGCGACACCCCGTCGACTAGAGCGAGTTGAGTACTGAAGAGTGTGGCCAGTCCCACAATCAGGAAGACATACCTGCCCGTCTCCCCCCAGACCGTTGCCAGAACCGCCGCTTCGTCCCAGATCAGCGTACCCCTCGCAGGTACGATTCCGTTGGGGTGCAATACCGCAAGCGCACCAAAGATGAAGAGCAGAATGGTTACGGAATTCAGGGCCCAGAAAAACAGCATCTGATCCTTCTTCACGTAGTCGAACCAGCTTCTGAAACGACCGATGTTCTCTTCTGTCTCCTCAAAACGGAATCCGGTCGAGGGCATGGCTTCGGTCCGACCTCGAAGCGGATTCCGCATCTGGGGCAGATGCGCGCCCATACCGACATGCTTGTCGCGCAGGTAAAACGTATAGAATAAATTCGCCGTACCTCCGGCGCCGGCGAATACAAGTGCGATAAACATCGACTTTACACTCATTCCAGGATCGATGTAACCGATATTGGCAATACCTCTTCCCAGCGTTGCCCACGTCTCTGCCGATCCGACTGCGTACGCGACCGCGATCAGGCCGACGGTTACCACCACAACGAGAAGTTCGATACTCCGCTCGACGGACTGGTAGATCAACTTCGGACCGAAGAGAATCAGAGCCACACCCGCAAAGGTGATGATCGTCCAGAACGTATCCGAACCCCATCCGTGCGGTCCCGCCAGAAGTGCCTTCAAGGCCAGTCCGGATGCCCGCCCCCACCCCGGTGCGATCCAGCTGAAGATCGTCAACAGAATGAATACAGGCGCAAATCCGCGCCACACCCGGCTGTATCCCGTATATACCGTTTCACCGGTGGCGACCGTCCAGCGTCCCACTTCGAAGTTGATCCAGAGTTGGAGAAATATGCCCAGGCAGGCCGCCCACACCATACCGGCTCCGTATTCGGCCACGATGCGCGGCCAGATTACGATCTCACCCGCGCCGATGGAAAGGCCTACCAGAATTGCGCCCGGGCCGGCCAGTTTCCAGAAGGACGGTTTCCGCTCCGGCATCTTTCTGATTTCGAATTTTTTCAGCGGCTCAAAAAACCTGCCCATAGTGTGTCTCCTTGCGGCTCTCGCTCTTCATAAGCGCCACTGTTTCGCGCGGGCTCGGAAACTCACCGGTAATTTAAAACACCTTCCAAAGTACACCAGGAAGCCGGCAGGCCCAAGTGACATCATCTGTTCCTGAAGGAACGGAATCTCTCCCGGCTTCGGGGAAAGAGGCAGGGGGTCCGACAACAGGCCTATGAGATCTCTGCCGTGATCGGGACAAGGACAAAAAAAAGGCTCGGAGAATTGTCCGGCCTCTTTCAATCGGGGTCCACGGCGATTCTGACGACGTCGGCTCATCAGAATACTGCACCCCTTGCGGGATTTCAGGACGGCTCGCCATACATTAGCTACGGTTTCAGCGCACTCGCTTCCAGTTATCCACAAATACGTCGGGGAACGACGCGACCATCTGATCGCCCCGGAACTCCTCGCTGTACCCCCGCTCGTGCGTGATGCGAATCAGCCCGTCTTCCAGCGTGATTTTGCCCTTTTCGACCTTGGCCTTATGATAAACCGTGATTGGCGCGTCGAAAGAGGAGCGGTAGCCCTGCCGGATGAGCAGATACCTGGAACGGGTAATTGCCGAGGTGGAAATCTCGTACTTGCTTGCGGCAAAATCGTATGTTCTGGGTTTTTCGCCGCCCGAGTTCACCAGCATATTCAACGTTACGTGGGCTTTTCTGGAATCGATCGGTTGCCACGAGAACACCCCCGAGACCTCGGGTTTTCGAAGCACCGTGCCGTCGGGCAGCGTTCGTGACTCCAATTCCCACTTGCCTGCAAGCTGCGCCTGCATCTGCTCCAAGCGGTCGCTGCAGCCGAACGTCAACCCCGCACACACCGTCAGTAATGCGAACATCGTTCGCCGATTCATCGCTGTCTCCATAAATGCGTCATTGTTGAATGCACCCTGCGACGCGCGAAACAGTATATTTCCAGGAGCCCTCGCTGTCAAGAAAAAAAGCCCCGAACATGTGTTGCTCTCGAGGCTCTAATTCAGGAAATGACGAATTGTCGGCTAATTGACAGCGTCCTTAAGCGCCTTGCCAGCTTTGAAGCGAACGGTCTTACCCGCGGATATCTGAATTGTCTCACCCGTCTGAGGATTTCGACCGGTACGCGCGGCTCTGGATCCGACCGAAAACGTCCCGAACCCGGAAATGGCGACGCGATCGCCACTCTTGAGCGAATCGGCGATTTCGTTCAGAACGACCCGCAGTGCGGCTTCCGCATTCCTTTTTGACAGACCGGCCTGATTTGCGATGGCATCGACTAGATCGGTCCTGTTCGACATGGCAATTCACCCCCTTTCTGGAATTTGCCCTGAATATAGGCCCGATTGTGGGATTTTGTCAAGTGCGCCGATACCGAATGAAGCAAAAAGACGGCTCTTTCATCAATTTATCCGTTGAATTGCCGCCACGAGACAGGCTGAAACCGGATTCATGTCGAGGTTCCCGACACCGATACTGTTAGCGGGCAGGCGTCAGGAACAGACAAAAAAACGGGCGGAGACCATTTTTCGTCTCCAACCCGTGATTTCCGCTCCAGGAGTCTTCGTGTTCCGGCGGCCGGTAAGGAAAACTTACGACCCCGGCGATTGCATTTATGCAGACTCCATCAACGGCTCCAGCTGCAGCCGTCGCCGCGGATGCCGCAGTCGCCGTAGGGCCTTTTCCTTGATTTGTCGGACCCGTTCCCGGGTAAGGCTGAACCGGGTGCCGATTTCCTCCAACGTCATCGCTTCTTCGTCACCCAGCCCGAAATAGAGCCGCAACACTTCCGCTTCACGAGCGTCGAGCGTTTCAAGGACCATCTTCACCTGGTCCTTGACCGACTCGTCGACCACTTCGAGGTCCGGCGCTTTTTGAGAGCTGTCCGGCAGGATATGCAGCAGGCTGTGGTCGTCGTCGTCTTTGAAAGATGCATCGAGCGACCAGACATCCCGTGCTCTCAGAAGCGTATCCTGTACCATATCCACGGAAACGCCGAGCTTCTCTGCAATCGTCTCAGGATCCGGGTCGGCCTCTTCCGTCTGTCGTATCTCCCGCGAGACCTTCGCGATGTTGTGCAACAGGTCGATACGGTTGATGGGCAACCTCACCACTCGCGAATCCTGCGCCAGACTTTGATGTATGGCCTGGCGGATCCACCAGACCGCGTAGGATATGAACTTGAACCCCCGCGTCCCGTCAAATCGTTCGGCGGCCGTCATCAGACCCATGTTTCCCGCGCTGATGAGATCGGCCAACGGCACGCCGTGGTTCTGGTATTCCCTTGCGACGCTGACCACGAAACGAAGATTCGAAGCAACCAGCCTGTCTCTGGCCTTCTGGTCTCCCTTTCGGATCCGATGCGCGAGTGCGATCTCGGTCTCGGCGTTAAGCGGCTCCGAAGAAGCGATATCCCTGAGATAGAGGTCCAGAGACTCGCTGTCCTGAATCATTATTCCAGCCACGTGTCTAACCTCCGGAAAATCAGTGTGCGTTTGCGTGTCTAAGAAGCTGTTTTGAAATTGCCGGTGAGTTCCCGAGCGCGAGCGAAAAAGTGGCGGTCAAGGCGGGAGAATCCGCCCATATTTGCCTATACGGGTGGATTTGACCAACGCCGACCGGCGCTTTTGCAGCCGCGCGAAGACCGCTGGGAATTTTAAGACAGCTTCTAGGTCGCCGGAGCGTGCGCCATGCACGCCTCCGGCAGAGCCCCGTGCAGGCGCATCTGCCGCAGCAGAAGGCGGTTCATTTCCTCTGTAGTACGGGACTCGAGGAAAGTTTCGGTAAATTCCTCATGGAAAAGCCGGCACAGATAGCCCAGAAGGGGCAGATATCTGATATCGCCCTCCGCGGGCACGGCCACGAGGCATATGAGTCGAACCGGCTCGGGATGCACATCCGAGTGAAAGTCCACACCACGGGTTGAAATGCCCAACGCCATACCGAGATGCGCGGCAGAGCCACAACGTGCGTGGGGAAACGCGATCCCGTTTCCGACCGCGGTACTCTCAAGGTCTTCCCTGTCGAGAACTGATTGCAGGAATCGCAAACTGTCGGTCACGTAACCCGAGCCGTGCAGACGGTTCACGAGCGCCTTGATTGCGCCCATCCGATCCCGGGGCTCAAGGTTCCGGACCATCGTCGCCGGGTGGAAACCCACCACACCGCTCAAGTCCGTTTCCCATTCACTGCTATAATGGAACTTTGTCAACGCCATGCCTGTCTCCGGGTTTACCCCGTTCCCGCTCCAACCGGATGTGCGTTTGGTTTCAATTGTGCCGAATTCCCGAATCCAGTCGCTCTTGAAATGCAATTTTTGCAGAATGCCCGGTGAAACCCCGGCTGCCAACCTGACATCCTGCCATTGAATCACACCCGAAAACGCCTGTATCCAACGAATTCCACACGTATCAGCGAATTCGATGGAATCGTCGCTCTATACTATAAGCAACTTTAATGCCAGTTTTATTCCATGACGTACAGATGATTATTATAAATAAACTTACGCCCGACGATGCCGATCGCCGGGCGCTACACATTCAATCTCCTGCGCCTGATGGCGCAAAATTTGCACTCGATTGGCCCCGGATTGCGCAAAATTTGCGGCGTGACGCCGACGGCGGCACCAAAAGCGCCAATCTTGCCGGTTTTCGCAATAAAAGCCGCGTTATAATTCCCGGTTTTTACCCGAGCGCGAGCGAAAGGGTGTCGGTCCAGGCGGGCGAATCCACCCAAGAGAGGCGAGCGAGCGCAGCCTCGACCTCTCGATACCGGTGGATTTGACCAACGCAGCCCGACGCGTTTGCAGCCGCGCGACGACCGCCGGAAATTTCAATGCGGCTTCCTTTTCAGGAGCCCAGGCTGTACTTCTTGATCTTGTAATGCAGCGCGCGCACGCTGATACCCAGAATTCGGGCGGCCTCCTTCCGGTTGGAGGTCACGTGCGTCAGCGTGTTTTCGATTAACCGGCGTTCCATTTCCTCGAGTGACGAATTCAATGGAATTACAAGATCTCTCTGTACCGGTGCGGTGGCGCGGATGGCGGTGGGTAGCCGTTTGGGACCGACCCGGGTTTCCGGACACGTTACCACGATACGCTCCACCGCATTTTTCAGCTCCCGAACGTTTCCCGGCCAGGCGTAATCCAGTATCATCCGCATCGCATCGGGGGTGAACTGTTTCCTGGATTTTTGATGAATCGTGCAGAGTTCATCCACAAAGGTCTCCACAAGCAGGGGAATATCCTCCTTGCGATCCTTCAACTGCGGCAGCCGGATGGGAACGACGTTGATCCGGTAAAACAGATCTTCCCGGAATCGACCCTCCCTGACTTCCAGATCCAGGTTTCTGTTCGTGGCAAAGATGATCCGGACATCCGCCTTCCTCGAAACGTTGCTGCCTACGGGGGTGTATACCTTTTCCTCCAGGACGCGCAGGAGGTCCACCTGATTCGCCACTGGAATCTCGCCGACTTCATCGAGGAACAATGTGCCGCCCTCGGCAGCGGCGAAGCGTCCCGGCTTGTCGGCGTGTGCGCCCGTAAACGCACCCCTGATGTGGCCGAACAACTCTCGCTCGAACAATGTTTCGGGAACGGCCCCGCAATTCACGGCCACGAGCGGCCCCTTGCGGCGGCGGCTTCGCTGGTGGACAGCCCGGGCGACAAGCTCCTTGCCCGTGCCGGTTTCACCCATCACCAGTACCGGCACATCCGTTATCGCCGCCTGCGCCAGCGTCTCGCAGACCTGTTGCATGGCGGCGCTCCGGTTCACGATCTGGCCGAAGGTCTCCGTCGAACCCAGCCAGGCCCGGAGCTCCTTGTTCTCGGCAACCAGGGCCTGATGCTCCAGGAGGCGTCGCAGAGACAGGTGAAGCCGCTTGAGGTCCACCGGCTTCGCCAGGTAATCATACGCGCCCAGTCGCATGGCATCTACCGCCGTCGAGACCTCGCCAAAGGCTGTGATGATGATGACACCGGTATCGGGGCTTGTCTTCTTCAGCCGCTTCAACAGGGTTATGCCATCGATACCCGGCATCTTGAGATCCAGTATGGCCGCGTGGTAAACCCGCGCTTTCAGATGTTCAGCCGCCTCCGCCCCGTCGTAGGCGACGTCGACCGAATACCCCTCGTTAGTCAGCGACTCCTTGAGCCCCTCACATATGTGGTATTCGTCGTCGGCCACAAAGATCCTGATGTCTCTCGTTTCCATCTCACTCCGTGCGCGTGACCCTGGTCTAACAGTCCGTCAAAAAAGTCGCTCTGCAGGCGAGGTATGGTGTCCCATCCCGGAAATATGTCACCATTCATCCGCCGATTCATCCCGTCTCGCGGCGTTGCCTTCGCTCGCTGACCTTGCGCAGGTCGCCTTGCTCAGGCGCCTTGCCAGCCGGGCGACTCGGCGGTCGAATTTCGGCAATCTATTTCCGGGCTGGAACACTTGCCATTGTGGCCGAAGACAAGGCGCGCAACCGAGTCCCATCCAGCGATTCGGCGAGGGAGCGCTACGCAGTATTTCGACCGCAAGGGCCGGCTGTAGCCCGGATGGGCTTTTTCAACGGGCTGCTAAGATCACAGGATACCTGACCCAACCTGGTTCTCATTCAGAGACAGCGTGTGACCGCACCCTTCGCCGGTTCGTGCGGGTTCACGATGATCCGGCGTCCGGCTCGCCTGCGATCCGGCGCCTGTTCCCGTTGCTTTGAACGTTATCCGGGCTGCCCGGCAGTTGGCATGTGTATCCTGAATGTGGTTCCCTTTCCCGCTTCGCTCTCCACCTCGATGTGGCCCCGATGCTGATAGATAATCTGCTGGGCGATCGACAGTCCAAGTCCGGTGCCTTCATCACGGGTTGTATAATAGTACTCGAATATCCGATCGATCTCCTCATCGGGAATCCCGCAACCGGTATCCGAGATTGACAGACAGATTTGGCTGCCGGCGGAATCCGCCCGTGTTCTCGCACACAATTGCCCGCCGGATTCCATTGCCTGGAACGCGTTTACCGTTATGTTCAGGACGGCCTGTCCTAACTGGCTATCGTCACCATTGACCTCGGGAAGACCCTTGCGAAGATCCAGTTTCAGTCGAATGCCCCGTTCGCGGGCTTCCGGAGAGACCAGATCGAACACATGCCGAACCACGTCGTTCAGGCTGATCCGTTTGAGGTCCAGCCTCGGCGTTCTGGAAAACCTCAGGAAATTGTGAACGATCCGGTCGAGCCGCTTCATCTCCATGCGGGCGACGTTGAGCCTGCGGTAAATGCGGCTCCGCAACCCGTCTTCCACTGCCCGAAGGTCGTCTTCCAGCAGTTGCAGCTGAATGTCCACCGCGCCCAGAGGGTTCCGGACCTCGTGGGCGACGGATGCCGCCAGGCGTCCCAGCGCGCTCATCTTGGCAACCTGGTACGTCTCCCACTCCATCTGCTTCAGGGCGGAAACGTCCTGGACAACCAGAACCAGCCCCTGTCTCTCTTCCGCCAGCAAATAGGACGTGGTCGCGCCCAAACGACGCATTCCACCGTCTTCCTGCTGCAACATCAGGTCTTTCGGTTCCGCGTACAGACAACCCCGGAACCCGGCATCCAGTATCTTCAGCAGTTCAGGGCGTCCGGCGAAGAGCTCGTCGGCCCGGCGTCCGGCCACTTCCTGTCCGGCCAGTCCCAGTAGACGAATCGACGCCCCGTTGGCCAGCACGGCATTGCGTTGCAGGTCGAACGCAATTAAACCTTCATTAAGGCCCTCCAGCAGCGCGGTGCTGTATTCCGAGGCGGATTTCGGCATGACGGCTCCCCCGGTGACCTCAGCAGTCCGTTGATAAAGTCGCTCTGCAGGCAAGGCCGAAGACAAGGTGCGCGACCGAGTCGAATCGCCCGACTCGGCGAGGGAGCGCAACGCAGTATTTCGACCGCAAGGCCCGGCCGCAGCCCGGATGGGCTTTTTCCACGGGCGGCCGGATTCCATTTAACCTATGCAGTCCATCTTCAAAAGGCAAGCCCGATTCCGCAGCCGAACCACACCGCTGCGTGTCAGGCCGCGCTCCAATCTCGATAGACGTCAGCCCCCCCGCACCGGAAACCGATCCTGTGAAACATTTTAATGGCATTTTCTCTATCTTCCGGAAAAATAAAGAAAAAACTTGACAACACTTACCTCTTGGTTTACTTTTTCAGTGTAATTCTTCCGCTTCCTTCCCACTTTTTGCCGCACACATACAGACGACTCCTCGCTTCAGGCATCCTTGGCTACACGAACTTCCTCTGATTCGCCTCCTTTTGTCAGACACGTCCGACCCGTTTCTCCGTTGCTGCCTCCGGCTGTCCGGGTTCGGTCGCAGCCCCTGAGAGATAAGCCGTCTGTATCCCACACGCAACATCTTCAACATATTGGATCCGCCAATGGCAACCGAAACGACCAGGGAAATCCCGAAAGCACCGCCACGGGCAGGTGGTGTGGAAGTACTGGAACTCCAGAACATGACCATTTCGGAACTCGCAAGGTTGGCCCAGACCCTGGAGATCCAGAGCTACGGTAGCCTGAGAAAACAGGAACTGATATTTGCGATCATCCAGGCACAGACCGCGAAGAACGGTCTGATATTGGCCAAAGGCGTTCTCGAAATCCTGGAAGACGGCTTCGGATTCCTGCGGTCGCCCAATTATAACTATCTCCCGGGTCCGGACGACATCTACGTTTCACATTCGCAGATCAAACGATTCAATCTCCGCACGGGAGACACCATTTCCGGACAGATTCGCCCGCCGAAGAACGACGAGAAGTATTTCGCGCTCATCCGGGTCGAGGCGGTGAACTTCGAAGATCCGGAACAGGCCAAACAGAAAACCCTGTTCGACAACCTCACGCCGTTGCATCCCCGGCAGCGCATGAAACTGGAATACGATTCGAACGACTTCTCAACTCGAATCATGAATCTGCTGACTCCCATCGGCAAGGGGCAGCGCGGCATGATCGTAGCCCCTCCCTTTACGGGCAAAACCATGCTGCTTCAAAAAATCGCCAACGCAATCACCGAGAACCACCCGGAAGTCAATCTCATTGTGCTCCTGATAGACGAACGCCCCGAGGAAGTAACCGACATGCTGAGGTCCGTCAACGGGGAAGTCATCAGCTCCACGTTCGACGAGCCCCCGACCCGGCATGTACAGGTGGCGGATATGGTCATCGAAAAGGCCAAGCGTCTGGTGGAACATCAACAGGACGTCGTCATTCTCCTGGACAGCATCACGCGCCTCGCCCGGGCCTATAACAACGTCGTCCCTCACAGCGGCAGGATCCTTACCGGCGGCCTCGATTCCAGCGCCATGCAATGGCCCAAGCGATTCTTCGGCGCCGCGCGAAATATCGAAGAGGGCGGCAGCCTGACCATCCTGTCTACTGCTCTCGTTGAGACCGGAAGCCGTATGGACGAGGTCATTTTCGAAGAATTCAAGGGTACCGGCAACATGGAATTGAAGCTGGACCGGCGCCTGAGTAACCGGCGCATCTATCCCGCTATCGACGTAACCCTGTCCGGAACCCGGAAAGAGGAACTGCTGCTCGACGAAAAGGAACTTAACCGGGTCTGGATCCTGCGCCGGCTGCTCAACCAGATGCCCGCCCTGGAAGCCATGGAGTTCCTCAAGGAGAAAATGGCTGGTACAAAAAACAACGAGGCATTCCTGGATTCGATGAACAGACAGCTGTAAGAGCGGCTTTCAGGATCCGCGGATCCGTATGCGCCCGCGGCGGCGGTTGCATATCGGGCTAGTGTTCTGTCCCGGAAATAAGTTGCCTCAATTCGACCGTAGAGTCACCCGTCTCGCAAGGCGCCTGAGCGCAGGCGACCTGCGTAAGGTCGGCGAGCGAGGGGAACGTAGCGAGACGGGATGAATCGCCGGTCGAATGGTGAGGAATTTTTGGGACAGGACACTCGTTCAGCCTTTAAATTCTTGCGCTGGAACTCTGTTTTGTATACATTGTGTGGCTGATTCTGTCGTCGTTTCATCCAGATTCGAGGGTATTTGTCACGTGAAACCGAATATTCATCCTGAATACGTGGAAACCACCATTACCTGCGCCTGCGGGAAATCCCTGAATACGTACGCGACCGTGCCCGGCCTTCGGGTCGACATTTGCTCCGATTGTCATCCGTTCTATACGGGCAAGCAGCGACTGGTGGACACCGCGGGCATGGTGGAACGGTACCGGCGGCGTTACAATATAGACAAAGAAAAAGCCGGGGATGTCCCCGAACAGGCCGACGCAAAGGCAGCCGCCGAAGATTAGCCACCCGGTGTGTCAATCATAAGGTGAAACGGCATCGTCCGCCTTCCGTCGGGCGCGCGTACCGCTTCGCCTTTTTTGTTGTCTATTCTACGAGTGTCCGACTGCATTCGTCGCTGGCGTATTTGCGGGAGTCGGCGACTCGCCGCTGATCGGGAAAACGGCGGCGCCAATTCCTGCTTCAACAGATCGGCCTGGCATCACGATGTAGAGACCGATCTGTCCATTCGAAGACCAGGCAGGGAAGCCACATGTTCGGTCAACTGGAAGCAGTCGAGAATCGATTTGAAGAGATCCGTTCGGAAATGGCGCGGCCGGATGTCGCGGCCAACCCCAACAGGTTCAGAGACCTCACCAGGGAATTTCGCCGTCTTGAAGAAATCGTCAACACATACCGTGAATACAGGCAGGTTGCAAACGACCTGGAGGAAGCCGCGGAAATCATCCGGGACTCGAACGACGCCGAACTGGTTGAAATCGCCCGCGAGGAGCACGCCGAACTCGAGCGTGAGGAGGCCCGGCTCTCCGGGAAACTCCAATTCCTGCTGATCCCCAGGGACCCCAATGACGGCAAAAACACAATTGTGGAGATCCGCGCCGGCGCAGGAGGCGATGAGGCGGCGCTTTTTGCTGCCGATCTGTATCGAATGTACACCCGTTACTCTGAATCAAAGGGGTGGCAGGCCGAACTGCTCAGCGCCAATCCGACCGGCATCGGCGGATTCAAGGAGGTCATCTTCTCGGTTGCCGGGAGCGATGTCTACGGAAACCTGAAATACGAGAGCGGCGTACACCGCGTCCAGCGAATTCCCGAGACCGAGTCCAGCGGGCGCATCCATACATCCACATCCACGGTTGCGGTACTGCCCGAAGCCGAAGATGTGGATATCGAAATCAATCCCGATGAGATCAGGGTTGACGTCTACCGTTCCTCGGGGCCGGGAGGCCAGAGTGTCAATACCACCGATTCAGCCGTACGGATTACCCATTTGCCCACCGGCCTGATCGTACAGTGCCAGGACGAGAAGTCACAGCACAAGAACAAGGCCAAGGCGTTGAAGGTCCTCCGTGCCCGGCTCCTTGATCGAGCACTCCAGGACCAGCGGGACACAGCCTCCCGGAATCGGAGGGCTCAGGTAGGCACAGGCGACCGAAGCGCGAAGATCCGCACGTATAATTTTCCCCAGGGCAGGGTCACCGACCACCGGATAAGACTCACACTCCACAAACTCGAAGAGACGCTCGAGGGGGACCTGGACGATTTCATCAATGCCTTGCGCCTGGCAGACCATGCCGATATTATAAGAGACGGCGAAGAGAACAGATCAGTTCCCACCTGATATCGACCGGGCACGGGTCTTCGAAGAACAGGCCATGGCCGAATCCTCCTCCCTTCCCACCACCGCCGATGTCCTCGCCACGATGGAACGCATCCTTGCGGATGCCGGTGTACCTGACCCACGCACGGACGTTGAGTGGCTGCTTGCGGCGGTCCTGAAAACCAGCCGTTCCGGCATCTTCGTGAACCCTCGTCGACGACTTAAGCCGGCGCAATTTCAGCGCCTCCGGGACTTCGTACAAAAACGGCGCACGCGTGTTCCGCTTCAGCACCTGCTTGGCGAAACCGAGTTTTTCTCCCTTCCGTTCCACGTCGGACCCGACGCGCTCATCCCCCGTCCTGAAACCGAAATCCTCGTCGAATCGCTTGTCGAACGCCTGGATGCCCATACAGGGCCGCGGATTCTCGACGTCGGTACCGGGGCGGGTCCTGTTGCCGTGGCGCTTGCGCACGCACTTCCCGCGAGTCGCCTGGTCGCAACCGACGTTTCCTTGAAAGCACTCCGGCTGGCGGCCCGCAATGCCTTTCGAAACGATGTTCAGCAGCGGGTCGCTTTTGTTTGCGCGGACCTTCTTGCCGCATTCAGGACTCGGTGCGCGTTCCACGCCGTCGTGTCAAATCCGCCGTATGTCGCAGAACGCGACCTGCCGTCCCTTCAACCCGAAGTTCGCTGCTTCGACCCCCCGCTCGCACTCGACGGCGGGCCGGACGGGCTCGCCTTCCACCGCACGATCATCGCCCAGGCCTCGGACCACATGCAACAAGACGGCTGGCTGGCTCTCGAAGTTGCGGACGGCAGCGCGCCGGATGTGTTGAATCTCCTGTCAGAATCGTCCGGGTTCATCCATGAACGGACCGTTCCCGACCTCTCGGGCAGGGAACGCGTCCTGCTGGCCAGAAAGCGAACGTAGCGGACGCCTGTGCCCTGTCCCTCCAACACATCTGCTTGACCCCCAATTTGCCGATCGCTATATTGACTTCCGATACCGCGCCAGGCCCCATTGGCTCTACATGCGTTGGCGGCGATTCGCCATTCCCGCCAGATTCCAGATGATCAGGAGTCTCCGTGACCGTACCTGACGTTGAGCGTCTCATACCCGAGACCCTGGAACATCCCTATCTCTACTTCGACAGGACGGACCTGGACCGCGTGCGGGCACGCTGCCTCGAAGGCTCCCACGCGGAGGTCTACGCGCAAACGCGCGAGCGGCTGAACGCTCAACTCGATCTCCCGTTCCCAACCCCGCCGCCGAGAGAGGACAGCTACAGGAACGGCATCTGGGAGACATACAGCCGCCTTTCCGGCGAAGCGCGGAATCTCGTTGAAGACTATCTGCTGGCTTACGCGGTCGACCAGGATCGGGCCTACGCCGAAAAAGCCTGGGAGGGCCTCGCTTCAATGATGAGCTGGCCCTCGTGGGTCCACCCGGTCCACGAATTCATGCTTCTGGATCTGGACGGCAGCCATACCTGCGCCTGTTTCGCCGCCGCTTACGATCTGCTCTACGACACCCTTTCCGAGAACCAGCGCCGTGAACTCGAGTTCATGGTCTTTGCGCGAGGTCTGGCCCACTGCACCGGCGGCATGCAACATCACTTCTGGGCGTCCCGTTACGACAGCAACTGGTGTTCCGTGTGCGTATCCAACATGGGCCTGTGCGCCCTCGCCATGCTCGATGCGGGACATTTCCATCTCCGGACGAAGATTCGCCCTCGTGAAGCCATGCTCGGCGTCATACGGGAATGTATTGAGCGCATCACGAAATTCTACGATGCCATTCAGAACGACGGTTCGTGGAAGGAGGGCCCGGGGTATTGGAACTACGGAATCGTTACTTCCTTTCCGTTTTCGGATGCGCTAAGGCGGCTCACCGGCGGAAGGATCAACCTTTACGACCATCCCAAACTCAGGAATACGGTCGAATTCCCCATCAATTGCTATCTCCCGCCCGACCGCGTGGTCAACTTCGCCGATTGCGGAAAGCACTTTCCGGATGGTATGGCCTTCCGCAAGTTCGCGCAGGAATACGACAATCGCGCGGCCGCCTACGTCGATCGGATCACCACGGACCGCCGTCCGTCCACCAGACTGGCTGAGCTCTTCTGGGATGCGTCCGATACCGTTCCCGAACTGCCGGACCCGCACCACCCGTCCGCCTACTTTCCGGATGCCGGCTGGTGCGTCATGCGAGGCTCCTGGAAGGATCAGGACGCGCCCGTCCTGGCGTTGAAGATCGGGGCTACGGTCGAACCCCACGGCCATGCGGATGTCGGGAACTATATTATACACGCCGGCCAGAGAACCGTCGTTCGCGAACTGGGCATCGGCCGCTACGGAGACCCCGGCGAATGGATCTTCAAGGCGACGGACGGTCACAATCTGCCGCTCTTCGACGGACAGGGGCAGCCCGGCGAACGTCGCCTCGTCGGCACCGTGGAAAAGACCGAATTCACGGGCAACCACGACTACCTGAGGGCGTCCATCGCGCCCGCCTACGGCATCGACAGACTCACGGTTTTCGTCCGCCATTTCCTCTACCTCCGTCCGGCGCTCTTTGTCGTAATAGACGAGATTGAGGTCACGGACGTGACCCGAATGGAGTCCCGCATTCACTTCTCCGGTTCCGCGGAAACAGACGGGCCTTCGGCCACGCTTGTCGATGGAAATACTGTTGTGAACGTGCGTCTGTTGACGCCTTCGAACGCCGTGTTCCTCAGGGACAGACACGAGGACCTGAAACCGGGACACGCAGACGCTGAGAGCCTGGAAATCGAATATCTGAAGATCGATACCGAACTGAAGCCAGGACCCGTCAGGTTCGCCGTGGCATTCGGTATCGACTGCGACCCGTCGGACATCGTGTTGGTACCCGAGAACGGCGGCATCACCGTATCCCGCCAGCAACAGACACTCAGTTTCGAAGCGGCACTCGCGTCCTGAACCCATAGCATCCAACCATTCAACCGCCGGCAAAGCCGGTGTTCTCACAACGTCCCGGTCCATGCGAATTACCACCTGGAATGTGAACGGACTGCGCGCAGCGCTCAGAAAGGGCTTTGCCGGGCACGTCGAACGGATCGCGCCTGACGTACTCCTCCTCCAGGAAATCCGGGCGCTCCCCGAACAACTGCCCGGAGAGTGGGCCAATCCGCGCGGCTGGCATGTTCACTGGCATCCGGCGCAACGCAAAGGGTACTCCGGTGTTGCGATCTGGTCGCGCCAGAAGTTCGAGGTTCTCGGCGCCGGTATCCACGGGTCCGATCCGGAAGGCAGGATCCTCCAGGTTCGCGTACAGGGCGTCAGGGTGATCAACGTTTACCTGCCCTCGGGCTCGTCCAGCGAAGATCGCCAGAAGATCAAGGAAGATCTCTGGATGGCCCGGTTTCTGCCCTGGGCAGAGCCCTACGCGCGCCGGGACGAACCGGTGGTCCTCGGCGGCGACTTCAATATTGCTCACACGGAAAAAGACATTTTCTACGCCACGGGAAACGCGAAAAACTCAGGATTCCTGCCCCACGAACGGCAGTGGATGACCGACCTGCTGGCTACCGGATGGAACGACTTTGTCCGGCAGCATTTCGGAGACGTGCAGGGGCCCTATTCGTGGTGGTCCAATCGCGGGCGCGCACGCGAACTGGATCGGGGCTGGCGAATCGACTACCTGCTTGGAAATGCCGCGGTCGCCACACGATTCAGCAATGCCGACGTCCACCGCGAGGCCGGTCTGACCGTCTCCGACCACGCGCCCGTCAGCATCGATCTCTAACGTGGAGCCCACCTGACCTGTACGGGGCTTCAACTGCTGCAGGCCCTGCTGTCAATTCGAAAAGGAGAATCGTACTTGACTATCCGACCGAACCGCGTCAAACGAAGACTCGCCGAGGGCGGAGTCGCCTGCATCGCAAGCGGCTTCACGCATGCCGATGACATCGACGCATTCGGAGACTCCGGTTTCGACGGCATCTGGCTGGAAGGAGAACACGGACCCGTCGACGCGGCCGACCTCGGCAACCTCACGAGGGCCTGCGACATCTGGGGCATGACCTCGATCGTCAGGGTCAACCGCAACGATCAGGCCCTTATTTACCGCACGCTGGACCGGGGCGCGCAGGGCATCGTCGTTCCTCACGTCAATACGGCGGCGGAGGCACGCAACGTCGTCGATGGCGGTAAATTCGCGCCGTTGGGCAAGCGCGGCCTCTTCACCAGCCGCCAGGGTTACGGCGTACCCGATTACCTGCATGCCGCAAACGATGAGACGCTTCTGGTCGTGCTCGTTGAGGACATCGTCGCGGTGCGAAACCTGGATACCATCCTCGGGGTGGATCAAATCGACGTCTTCTTTGTGGCGCCGTCGGATCTGGCCGCTTCGATGGGCCATATCGGCAACAACGACCACCCCGATGTACAGCGCACGGTCGACGAGACGCTGATTCGCATCAGAGACGCGGGACGTACACCGGGGACACTGACGACCAACAATAACGTAGAAAAATACACCGACCTCGGCGCACGATTCCTATTGACGACTCTGGCCCCGTGGATCGCTGCGGGAGCAGCCGATTACCTGGAACGGGCACGGGGATAACAGACTTCATGTCTCCGTCTCGGCAATCGAAGGGCGTCCGTGCCGGGGCGTTGTCGCCCGCGCAACCCGCCGGCCGGACTCCGGAAATCCATTTCCGAACGAGATCACCGGGAGTTCGAAACCAGTTTCAACGCGAGAACGCTATGGAGATCGACACCAGTCCAGTCCGCCCCCCCTCAACCCTCTTCAAACAGCAGGATCTCGAAGTCGCCCGCATGAACATCGAGCGCCACGCCTGGGCCCGACGATTTCTGAAAGAGTTACTCGAGTCGATCGCCGTCGTACCCCATCTGACGAGAGCCGATTTGAGTCAGTGGATTCCCCGCGAGACTCCCAACAGCGAGCTCTTTACCATGTGCCCTGCCTGCGAAGCGGCCCCCGTGCACGGGCACTACAGCTGGAAACCGGAAAGTCCCGATCAACTGATCTGTACGACGTGCAAGACCGTCTATCCCAACTCGGACTACCCGGAAGACGTCGTATTCAGGACCGACTTCGGCGGAGGACAGGAAATCACGTATTATACGGGCAGACACTGGGACCTGATCGGATTCCCCTTCGTCTCGTCCTGGACCGCCAACATCCGGGCACGAAAATGCGAGTACATGGCGCGCATGGCGCGCCAGTGCGCGCTGGCCTACGTGCTGACAGAGGAGATAGGACACGCGGAGCGGTCCAGGGATATCCTCCTGCGTTTCGCCGAAGTCTATCCGGGTTACATGGTTCACTCGGGATACGGCGAATTCTCGGACGCGCCAGCCGAGGTCGCCGCGAAAAACATCCTGGATCTGCCCAGGCCGGAACTGGTGGTGCCGCCAAACCGGCCGGACCGCAGACTGCACGTGGGCTACTGGATGGCCGGGCGCGCCACGGGCGTGGGCATGGAAGGCACCTTCGTCTCAGACGTCACCATCGCCTACGACCTCACGCGCGGCGCAGGAGCCGCCGGCCGTCCCGTGTATACCCGGGACGCGCGCCGGAAGATCGAACGCGACCTCCTCCATGAAAGCACGATCCTGCTGCTGGCCGATCCCGCCTTCAACAACAAGAGCGCGACCAACCGCTCCGCCGCGGGCCTCGTCGGACTCTGTCTCGACGATCCCGTCCTGGTCCGCTTCGGCCTGGACGGGTTCAATCATTTCGTCTACAACTGGTTTCTGGACGACGGCATGAGTTCCGAATCTCCCGGTTACGGATTCATGACGCTCAATGGCATCCGACACTTCGCGGACGCCGCGCACGGGTACTCATTCCCGGCGGACTCCGGCTCCGCGGAAGGCCACTCGCAGAGCCTGGACATCTACGGAGACAGCCGGTACAGGGCGGTTCTGGAGGGATACGTCAAGAGCCCGATGCCCGATCTGGGGTACGGCGTTATCGCCGACGACGTAACCGTCTGCAGGATGTCCGTCGATATTGCCGATATAATCGCCGCCCGCTACGGCGACGCGAACCACACCGCCCTGCTCGCCGAACTGTGCGAATTCGATCTGGAGAATCACGGCGGGGAGTATGCACTCTTCCACCGCGACCCGGACTTGAAAGCCGACCCGGCGGCTCCACTGTTCCTCACGGATCAATTCTTTCCGTCCCTGCGAATCGGCCTGCTGCGCACCGGCGATAACGGGCGCGCGAGTACCGCACTCCTCAGCGCCTCGGACTGGGGCGGACATCACCACGAAGACAGCCTGAATCTTGTCTACTGGAAAGACGGACGGGAAGTCCTGACCGACCTGGGTTACCTCTGGGACCGGCCGGATAAACAAAATACCGTTCGCACCATCGCGCACAACACGGTGGTCGTCGACGAACAGGACCAGAAACGCGACGGCCGCGGCGGCGGCCTCCATCTGTTCGACAGTACCGGTCGGGTCAAGGTCGCCGAAGTTTCTTCCAGAGCCTACGACGTCGATACCTATCGCCGCCTGTGCACGGTAATCGACCATGGCGGCGCAGGCAGCTATCTGATCGATTGCTTCAGTGTGACCGGCGGCCGCGTTCACGATTATCTTTTCCACGGACCGGTCGCCGAAGGCGAAACGCGGAACCTGGACCTCCAGCCGACCGGGGCCGAATGGCGGGACCTGACGGGTCTGGCCGCGGCCCGGGCCGATAAGACATGGTCGATCCACTTCGATATGGGCGGGCAGCGGTTCACCGCGCATGCGCTGCCAGACGCCGACGAGCAGGTGTTTATCGGAAGGGGCTGGGGCGAACGGGGCACGGGCTCACACGACAATGTCAAAACCGGTGAAACCCTACCGTATGTGGTCCGCCGCCGCACCGGCCTTCCCGCCCGGAGCGTCTTTCTGAGCCTTTTCGACGTCAGTCCCCGTTCCCGCCCGTACGTTACGTCGGTGGAGCGCTTCGCCCCCGTTTCCGGTGACGCCGCGGGGGTTGTCGTCTCACGGGAATCGGGCACGGACATCGTTGTGGTCTGTCCCGAAGGTCAGACTGCTGTTTTTGACTTTCCACATGGAACACTTGAAACAAACGGCCGGGTTTCCGTATTCTCCATGGCCCGGGACGGACAACCGGCGTTTGCATATCTACTTGGCGGCACAATGGCCAGACTCGACGATTGCGCGCTGGAACTGGAGGCGCCGGTTGTCGGCGGAAGAATACTCGACGTGAGTACCGACAATACCAGCAGCCGTTACCGGATCGACCGGATCCCGTCCAACGGGAGTCCGATCGGACGCACACTGATGGTCCGGGGCGGCGCCTACGACACGGGGTACCCCATTCTGCATATCGAGTCCGACGATCAATCGACGTACGTCTACACCAAACGCGAAGGTCTCGGATATGATGCCATTCCCGCCGAACGATGGGAAATAATACGCAGCGTGAGTGGGTAGCAATTGATTGACAAACAGACCCGTTTTTGTTACGTTCAAAGGTCTTGTCCGGCCATTGAAACTGCCGAATTCTCAAGCCCGAACCGCAACCGGCGCGCGTCGAAGCCAAAACCCTATGCTAGATCAGATTCTTCAGCCCATACAGCCCCAGATCGAGCGATTCGAAAGGCGATTCACTGAGACGCTCGCCTCCGATGTGAATCTGGTTCAGGCCATGGGCAGCCATATTCTGACGACGAAGGGCAAGATCATCCGCCCGGCCCTCTCTCTGCTGACCGCACAGGCCATCGGACGATGTTCCGACAGGGTGGTGGATGCCGCTGCCGGCATTGAAATCATCCACACGGCGACATTAATCCACGATGACGTCATCGACCTTGCCGACAAACGCCGGGGCGCGGAGGTCCTCAACCTGAGGTGGGGCAACAAGGCCGCCGTCCTGATGGGGGACTTTCTCCTGGCCAGGGCTTTGCAACTTCTGGTCGGCCTCGACTCCATGGACGTGATGCGAGCCGCCACGCGTGCAGTGAGTCGGATGATCGAGGGTGAAATACTGGAAGTGGAGAGCGGAAACGACGCGGAGGCGGCACGCTATTTCAAGATGATCGACAAGAAGACCGCATCGCTGATGGCCCTTGCCTGCGAGGTTGGAGCCATTCTGGCGGGCGGCACGCCCGAGCAGGTCTCCCGGATGTCCACGTTCGGACAGGACGTGGGAATCGCCTTCCAGATTACCGACGATCTCCTGGACTTCATTGGCGACGAAGCGTCTCTCGGCAAGCCGGTGGGGACCGATGTACGGGAGAGAAAACTGACGTTGCCGCTCATTCGCGCGCTGGCCAATTGTCCCAACGGCGATGCCGAAACGATCCAGGCGAAGGTGCGGAACGGCATAGAATCCGATGCGGAGCTCCATGAGGTTTTTCGCTTCGTCAGGCGTTACGACGGTATCGAGGCCGCCCGCCAGGAAGCACGGAAGTACGCGTCCTCCGGTCTCAGGAGTCTGGCGGAACTGAAGTCATCGGAAGCGCGAAATGCGCTGGAACTCGCTGTGAGACACGTGGTCGACCGGCAGAAGTAGACCGTCTTGTCCGGAGGAACAACATTGTCGCCCGACGCCACTCCGTACCCGGAGCCGTCGAGCTTACAGGAGTCAAGATTCGATAATGAAAAGAGATAACCTGCGCGTTCTGATTATCCTCGCTTCAATCCTGCTGGCCGTGTATTACCTCTTTCCCACGTACCGGTACTACTTCGATCCGCCTTCGGATCCCGACAGACTCGAAGCCGCCAAAAGGGAAGCCGTCAACCTGGGTCTGGATCTTCAGGGCGGCATCCATCTGGTACTCGAGGTGGATCCGACCGGACTCTCCGAAGACGAGCGGACGGACGTCGTCGATCGCGTCAAGGAGATCATCACCAACCGGGTCGATCAGTTCGGTGTGGCCGAACCCATTATCCACCGGGAGGGCGAGTGGCGGATCGTGGTTGAACTTCCCGGCGTTCAGGACGTGGAGCGCGCCAAGAATCTCATTCAGACGCAGGCCCGGCTCGAGTTCAAGATCCTCGCGCCTGTAACCGACCGCTTCAGCCTGATCGACAAAATCGAATCGCGCCTGGCCACGCGGGCCGGAGAAGACTCGACAAGACGGGACGCAGCCGGCCTATTCGAGGAAGAGGCCGAAGATGAAAAACCGTCGATCAAACGGTACGTACTCTCCGTGGGAGAAGATCTGATTGTTCCCGCCGACAGAATACAGACCGTAAAGGCCCTGCTGTTCGAAGATCCTGAAATCCAGGGGCTTATTCCGGACGATACCCAGTTCCTGTGGGGAAACGAAGTGGAGGAATTCGGCGATGGTCAGAAGTACCGCCGCCTCTACTATCTGTACAGGCGCATCGAAATGACCGGCGAAATCGTCCAGGACGCAAAAGTGACCAAGGGTCAGAGTTTCGAAAACGCAGGGCAGCCCATCATCAACTTCACCACAACCAACGACGGTATCAAGCTCTTCTCCCGGGTGACAGGCGCCCACCTGGAAGAACGCATGGCCATCATTCTCGATGACCAGGTATACTCGGCGCCGACCATTCGCGCCAAGATTCGCGACGGGCGGTCCATTATCGAAGGCAGTGGAGACCTGGAGGAAGCGAAAGATCTGGCCATTGTCTTGCGGGCGGGCGCCCTTCCTGCCAACGCGCCTATCGTAGAAGACCGGACGGTCGGTCCTTCGCTCGGAAGGGACTCCATCGAGCAGGGGCGGAAGGCCGCCCTGATCGGCCTGGCCATCGTAATGGTGTTCATGATTCTCTATTACGGCCTTTCCGGGATCGTCGCGAACTTTGCGTTGTTCCTGAATCTCGTGTTCGTGATGGCGGTACTCGCCGGGTTTGGCGGGACACTCACTCTGCCCGGAATCGCCGGTATTATCCTGACCATCGGTATGGCCGTCGACGCCAACGTGCTCATCTTCGAGCGTATCCGCGAAGAGTTGCGCAACGGCAAGACCGTCCGTGTCGCCGTGGAAGACGGATACGGCAGAGCGCTGCTCACCATTGTCGACGCCAACATTACCACGATCATCACCGCCGTCGTACTCTATCAGTTCGGTACGGGTCCCATCCGGGGCTTCGCACTGACGCTGATGGTCGGTATCCTCTGCAGCATGTACACCGCACTGTTCGTCACCCGAACCCTCTTCAATATTGCGATCAATCGCTGGCAGCTCACCTCCATCAGCATCGGCAGACTGACCGTATTCCGTCGTCCTTCGTTCGACTTTCTCAGCCTGCGCAAACCGGCATTCGTTCTGTCGGCGTTTCTTATACTGATCGGAGTGGGCTCCACGATTACGAAGGGGGGCTACAACCTCGGCATCGACTTCGCAGGCGGCACGCTGCTGGAGCTGCATTTCAATCCTCCGGTTGAGGTCGCAAATCTGAGAGATGCCCTGCAGGACGTCGACGTCAAGGGTGAAAGACGAGACCTCAGACACAGCGAAATCAAGGTCTTCGGCCCGGCATCCGATATACTCATTCGCGTTGAGGAAGAAGCGGAAGGAACAGTCACGGCGGATGCAATAAAAAACACGCTCAAAACGGAGTTCGGGGCGAGCATTCCCGATCCAACACAATGGCTGCGGCGGCAGGAGGCGGTTGGGCCCAAAATCGGCAGCGAACTCAAACAGAATGCGGTAAATGCCATCCTCGTCTCTCTGGTTCTGATCGTCTTTTACATCTGGTGGCGTTTCAAGCAGATTCAGTTTGGCATTGCCGCCGTGGTGGCGCTTTTCCACGACGTCCTGATCACCCTGGGCGTGTTTTCCCTGATGGATAAAGAGATATCTCTCGCCATCGTGGCAGCGCTGCTTACGATCGTCGGATACTCACTGAACGATACCATTGTGGTCTATGACCGCATCCGTGAGAATCGAAAGCTCTACCGCCGAGACAGTTCGGCTGAGGTCATCAACCGGAGCATCAATGAAAGCCTGAATCGTACCGTACTCACCTCCGGTACAACCCTGCTCGTGGTTCTGGGCCTGCTTCTCCTGGGTGGGGAGGTCATTCGCGACTTTGCCTTCGCTCTGATGATCGGGGTAATTATAGGAACCTACTCTTCCTCGTTCGTGGCCAGTCCGCTGGTGCTGGTCTGGCAGAATGCTCTCGATCGCCGGAAGGAGACCGCGGTCGCCGCCGCGCGTCGTGCGAGAGCATAACGGGACAATCCCAACCGAATTGAAGAAGCCCGGCGATAGTCTCGCCGGGCTTCTTTGTTGTCCTTCCGGGCCCATGTCTTACTGCCAGGTCGGGGCGCGGACCGCGCGTATCCATTAAAACTGATATGCTCTTTTCGCGTTCTCACGATCCTGTTTCTTCAGGCCCGGAGTTCTGACCACCGCCGCCGTATGGTCCGGACAGGGAGACGTGGGCTCGGATCCGGGCACGAACACTTCTTCCAGGCGGTTCGGACAATACATCGACGCCACCTCGAACGTATCGCCGCATACCTCCAACTGTGCGACCCCCGGCGGCAACTCGAATTCCTCCTTGGGCAAACCCAGTTTCTCGTGTGCTTTCTTCATGAATTTCGCCCATACCGGCAATGCTACCGCCGCGCCCGACATCCGGCTTCCCAGCGAGACCCGATAGTCGTCGAACCCTACCCACACGCCAGCCACGATCTGCGGCGTGAAGCCTACAAACCACGCGTCCGCGAAGTTCTGGGTGGTACCCGTTTTTCCTGCCGCCGGCCGCCGAAACCCGTAGACCGATCGTGCGCCCGTACCGGTACCGCGCCAGACACCCTTGGGGGTCTGCTTATACATATCCATTACAGACCGGAGCAGGCTCGTCGCCACAGCGGCCGCCTCAGCACTGAGCGCCTCCTGCTCTCTGCCCTGAACCCGGCTTTCAATAACGTTGCCGTCCTTGTCCGTGATCTTCAGGATGGCAACCGGCTCCACGCGGATGCCTCCGTTGGGGAACGTGCCGTAGGCGGATACAAGGTCGATCAGTTTCACTTCACTTGTACCCATACCGAGGGACTTCACGGGCCTGATCCTGCTCGCAATTCCCATTCGCTTCGCCTGTCGCACCGCGGTACGGGGTCCGATATCTTCCAGAATCTTCGTGGTCACCACATTCCTCGACATGGCGAGACCCTCCCGCATCGTCATCCAGCCCAGAAACTTCCGATCGTAGTTCTGCGGCCGCCACAGGCTGCCATCAAACATCTCTACGGTAACGGCCGTATCCGGATACCGGCGCGTGGCCGGGATCTTTTGCGCGACTGCGGACGCGTAGATGATCGGCTTGAATGCCGATCCGGGCTGACGCAGCGCCTGAACCGCCCGGTTGAACTTTGTCTCGGTGAAGTCGCGGCCGCCAACCATGGCCAGAATATGCCCCGTGCGGGTGTCCATGGCGACCAGGGCTCCCTGTACCACGGTAGCCCTCAGCGTGTCTTCCAGGGTGTTGATTCCGGCCCAGAAAGCCGAATCCGGCCGGCTCCACCGTCGTTTCGCATCTACACGTTTCTGAACACTTTTCAGGTGGTCCAGCAGGGTTTCCTCCGCGATTGACTGGATTCGGCTGTCCACTGTCGAATAGACCGAAGCGCCGTCCTTGTACAGGAGATTCCAACCGTAATTCACCTCCAGATACCGTCGGATGTACTCCGTGAAATACGGCGCTTCACCGATCTCTTCATCCCTGGCATCTTTCAGGACAATCGGTTGCCGCGTCGCAGAAAGGTATTGAGCCCGGGTGATTCGACCCGTGCTTCGCATCAATCGAAGGACCAGGTCGCGCCGGTCTCTGGCCCGCCGGGGATGGTTGATTGGCGAGTAGAAATACGGTCCTCTCAGCAGACCGACCAGCAGCGCGCACTCCTCCAGCGCCAACTCTCCGGCGTCTTTTCCGAAAAAACGCTCCGCCGCGGACTGAAGACCGTATGCACCGTTGCCGAACAGGACCTTGTTGAAATATATCTCGATAATTTCACGTTTCGTATACGTCCGTTCGAGCAGCACGGCTGTCAACTGTTCCTTCACCTTGCGTGTCCACGTCTGTTTCTGATCGAGAAACAGGTTCCGGGCGAGTTGCTGCGTTATCGTGCTGGCGCCGTGGCCCTTCAGACTGCCCTCCTGCGTCAGGTTGCGCAAGACGGCGCGAAAAATATCGGGAAGACTCACGCCCCAGTGACGCCAGAAGAGCTGATCCTCGGTCGCGGTCAGCGCCGAGATTGCGGCTTCAGGTATCTGATTGTAAGTTATCGGCACCCGGTTCTCGACCCAGAACCGCTTCAGCACCGCGCCGTCGGCTGCAATGATGCGGGTCGTGCGCGCCGGCTCCACCTCCTCCAACTGCGCGAAAGAAGGCAACTCGTCCTTGAAACGAAGTACCACCCCTCCAGCGACGCCAGCGTAAACCAGCACACATATGCCGCAATAGAGCAGCATCCGGCGCACGTAGTATTTCAACACACTGCTGATCCTGAACCTCATGAGATTCCACCTGACCGGATCGCGTCATCCTTTGAAGCTGTCTTAAAATTCCCAGCGGTCTTCGCGCGGCGACGCGCACCAGACAGACCGTTGGTGTCTGTGCGCGTCATGACGTTACGGCGGCGAGATTCTCGTTCAACCTGCCGAGCGCACTCAGGTACTGCGCGTGACGTTCCTTTTCCTTTTCAACGACCTTCGGGGGCGCATTGTTCAGAAATCCCTTGTTGCTGAGTTTCCTGTCCAGCCCGCCAAGCAGCGTCTCCAGCTTTTCGATCTCATTTCGCAGACGCTGCCGCTCAACTTCCAGATCGATGAGCCCTTGCAAGGGCACGTAGACTTCGACGTCCTTCAATACCGCGCTGGCGGAAGCAGGGGGCCTGACGATGTCTGCGCCGATGCGAAGATCCCCAACCCTGGCAAGCGTACGTAGATAGTTCTCGAAACGGTTCAGGATGTCCCCGGTTTCCGGCGAATTCACCTTCAGGTGGACATCCGCGCGTCTGCTTGGCGGCACCCGCATCGTACCGCGAATATTCCGTACTGCACCCACCACCGCCTGTATGAACGCCATCTCCCGTTCCGCCGCGTCGTCGAGTCGACTCTGGTCCGCCTCCGGCCACTTCGCGACAATCAGTGCCTCACCTGAATGCGGAAGCTGCTGCCACAGCGCTTCGGAGATGAACGGTGCCATCGGATGAAGCAAACGCAGGGAGCCCTCCAGAACGTGTACAAGCACGCACCGCGTCATCATTCCCGCGTCCTTGTTGCCTCCGTTCAGCCGCACCTTGGCGATTTCCAGGTACCAGTCGCAAAACGCGTTCCATACAAATTCGTAGAGGGTCCTGGAAGCTTCGTCAAACCGATAGGCCTCAAGGGACTTCGTCACTGAGAACACGGTGCGGTTGTACTGGCTGAGAATCCACCGGTCCGCGGGATCGTCGGCAGACGGCGGCGGCGGCCCGCTCGCGAGTTCGTACCCATCCAGGTTCATCTGGACGAACCGCGCCGCATTCCAGACCTTGTTGCAGAAATTCCTGCAGGACTCCGTTATGGGTGAATCCTGCAGGCGGTTGTCCACGACGTCGGCGTCAAAACGAACGTCCTGCGAACTGCCGCACTGGTAGAGCAGCGACAGACGCGTCGCATCCGCACCGTACCGTTCGATCAGTTCCCTGGGATCGATCCCGGTACCCAGCGATTTGCTCATTCGCTTGCCGTCGCGCGTCTGGACGGTCGGATGAACAAGAACCGTTCCGAAAGGGATCTCATCCACGAACTCGACGGCCGTCATGATCATCCTTGCCACCCAGAGGTAAAGAATATCCCTTCCGGTAATCATCAGATCGGTTGGATGGAACTCCTTCAAGTCATCGGCCTGCTCCGGCCATCCCATGGTCGCGAAAGGCCAGAGTGCAGACGAAAACCAGGTGTCCAAGACGTCGGGATCCTGCACGAGTGACCGGCTGCCGCAGGCGTCGCAGACAGCGGGCGCATCCACGCGAACCAGCACTTCCCCACAGTCCTCGCAGGTCCAGACCGGAATCCGGTGTCCCCACCAGATCTGACGAGAGATGCACCAGTCCTGGATGTTCTCGAGCCACTCGACGGAATACGCCCGAAATCGGTCCGGTACGTACCTGATCTCTTTCTTTTTCAAGGCCGGCAGCGCTTGGTTCGCCAGTGACTTCATGGCCAGAAACCACTGGTCCATCGGCAGCGGCTCGATGGACGTGCCACACTTGTCGTGGTGCGGCACCACGTGTTCGTAGTCCTCAGTCCGCTGGAGCAGTCCGGATTCCTCCAAAGCCGAAATCACGGCTTTTCGACAGGCGAACCGGTCCATACCGCTGAATGGGCCGGCGTCTCCGGTCATCTCCCCGCTGAATCCGATGACCTGGATCTCCGGCAACCCGTGTCGCAATCCGATTTCGTAGTCATTCGGATCGTGTGCGGGTGTCACCTTTACCGCACCGCTGCCCATCTCGGGATCCGCATAACTATCGGCGACTATCGGGATGGGGCGCTCCATCAGCGGCAGCATGACGCGTTCACCGATTGCCCGCTGCCAGCGCCGGTCATCGGGATGTACCGCCACGCCCGTGTCGCCCAGCATCGTCTCCGGGCGCGTCGTCGCAACCACCACATCGGGCCCGCCGTCCACGCCGGGATACCGAATATGCCAGAGGTGCCCTTCGGTTTCCCGTTCCTCCACCTCCAGGTCCGAGATGACGGTTCCGCATCTCGGGCACCAGTTCACCATTCGCCTGCCGCGGTAGACCCATCCCCTCTCATGAAACTTTACAAAGGCCGACAAAACCGCGCGTGCGTATCCCCGTTCCATCGTGTATCGCTCACGGCCCCAATCATAGCTGCAACCCATTTCCCGGAGCTGGTTGAGAATGGTTCCTCCATACTCCCGTTTCCAGACCACGATCCGCTTTAACATCTCGTCCCGGCCAATGTCGTGGCGTCCCTTACCGTCCTCCTCGAACAATTGTTGCTCTACCTTCATCTGCGTTGCAATGCCCGCGTGGTCGGTGCCTGGCAGGCAGAGGGTTCGATGCCCCAGCATGCGCTTCCACCGCACCACGGCATCATGGACTGCATGCTGCAGCGCATGCCCCATGTGAAGCTCCCCCGTGACGTTCGGCGGGGGAATCGTGATGGAAAACGGCTTTCCGCCGGTCCGATATTCCGGCTTGAAATAGCCCTTTTCTTCCCAGAATGCGTACCAGGTCTTCTCGACCGAACCAGGATCGTATATTTTTTCCAACACGGCTTGCTCTCGCATTCGGCTAACCCGTCCCTCTACCAAAAAAGGTTGAAGCAGATCGCATTTCCTGATACGGCACGCTGCCGACACCTCGTCAACTGCCGTAAGTAGCAGATGTCCCTTCCGCAGCCAGCAGACGATTCAGAAAGTCCAGTGACTTGACCTGGCCCCTGTTTTCAATGTGGCGCCACAAGAAACCGCGCAGCACACGACGCGCTTCCCCGGTATCGACCGCCCGGAAACCACTGTCGTCGATTCGGTCCGGACGTGCCGTCTGGAGGTGTTCCAGGTATCGAATGGTCGCCATTGCAACTTCGATGCCCCCACGTTTGCAACGGCCGCAGACCGTACCGCCGCGCCCCGCGTCGAAACAAACCCTGTCGCCTGTAATTCGCGCGCCGCACCCGACACATCCGCTCAGATGGGGACGATATCCCAGCATCGCCGCCGCCTTCAGCTGAAAGTACCATAGCGGCAGTTCAACCGACTCTTCCTCGACCGTTTCCATCCATCGAAGCGAATCCAGGGTGACGCTGCAAAGTAGTGAATTTGGATCTTCTTCCGGCGTCAGGCGATCCAGCAGATCACACACGGCGCTTGCGTAAGCCAGGCGGCGGTAATCCCGTTTCAGATCCTCAAAAGAATATAGAATATCACCTTCGCTCAGGGTGTGCAGGTCTCTGTTTTCCCGGCTGTAAAAGACATATGCCCCCCAGGTTATCGGTTCCACGCTGGCGCCGAACTTACTCCTGGGACGCCGGGCGCCCTTGGCCACAACCCGCACCTTGCCGGCGTTCCGGGTATAGATGACCACCACCTTGCTGCTTTCGCTCATCCTGTAACCACGTAGAACCAGCCCTTCGGACTTCGAAATCATCTGCCGGTTACCGACGTCGGATCGGGCGCATCCGGGTACACCATATAGACCTCTTCATTCTCTTTGACCATACCGTACCGCTCCCGAGCGATTTTTTCGATGATCGCCAGGTCGTTCTTCAGCATTTCGACCTCGGCCTCCAACCGACGGTTTTCCGCCCTCACGGTTTCAATCTCACCGCGCATCTTTTCAATCTGCCGACTCCGTTCCCGAATCTGCAGATAACCGCTGTCTCCGGCGAAAAACAGGTAGACGAACCACAAGGCCGGCAGCATCCACAGGAATCGATATATGCGTCTGCGCGGCGCGTTAAGGAAATCCCGTTTTACTCTATAGAATCTCATTCCGAAAATTCCCGTTGAATTGTCGTGCCACTGACGAATGCGCGGCGAAGTTGCGGTGTCCGGGCGGGAGACACCACCACACTAAAGCACCACCAGATCGTCACGGTGAACCACCTCACCACCGGATTGCACATCCAGAATCGAAACGACCTCGCCGGTCGACTTGCCCAATATCCGCTGTACGTCATCGGAACCGTACTTCACCACGCCGCGCGCGACCTCCATCCGACGCCTGTCTTCAACGCCAATCAACTCTCCGGCCTCGAAAGCGCCTTCCACTTTCAGAATACCCGAAGGCAGCAGGCTCTTGCCCCGTTTCACAATTGCCTCTACCGCGCCGTCGTCAACGATCACAGCGCCGTTGCGACGAGAATTGGCAATCCAGAGTTTTCGGCCTGGCAGCCTCTCCCTCGCGGCAAGAAACAACGTGCCGGCCGGCGCACCGGCGAGGATCCGGCTCAATCCGATCCTGTGCCCGTTTGCGATCACCGCCAATCTGCCTCCTCGTGTCACACTCTGCGCAGCCTCCAGTTTCGAACGCATCCCACCCAGGCTCACATGGCTCCCTGCTCTTCCCGCCCGTTCGATCATTTCGGGACGTATCTCCTCAACCCTCGCTATGAGGCGCGCGTCCGAGTGGCGGTCCGGATCTTCAGAGTAGAACCCGTCGACGTCGGTCAGAATGACAAGGAGGTCGGCGTCGATCAGATGCGCGACGAGCGCCGAAAGGCGGTCGTTGTCGCCTACCGATAGCTGCAGTTCCTCAACGGCCACGCTGTCGTTCTCGTTGAGAACCGGAACGGCGCCAAACCGAAACAGCGAATCCAGCGTGTTTCTCGCATTGACATAACGCCGCCGGTTGTCCAGATCATCGGCTGTCAGAAGGACCTGCCCGACGGGGACGTTATGGGTTCTGAACGCGAGCTTGTAGGCATTCATCAACAGCCCCTGCCCGACAGCCGCGGTCGCCTGCAGCGCAGACAGCCGGCGCGGCCGAACCTCCAGACCCAGCCGTCCCATTCCTGCGCCAACCGCGCCGGACGACACTACGGCAACCTGTATTTCCTTGCGGCGCAAGTCGGCCACGTCTGCAGCCAGACGCTCAATCAACTTCGTATTCAGCCTGTGGTCCTTCTGCGTGACCAGCCGTGTACCCAGCTTCAGCACGACACGCCGAACCCCGTCGAACAGCTCCTTGCGTTCAGAGCAGGTCCGGTCCAGATCGGAATCACACGCCGTTCCATCCACTGTGCGGGGCTTTCGCGATCCGTTCGTAATGTCGTCGCCCATTACAGATCCACCCTCACCCGGGGGCGTACACAGACGCCCCGGCTGGCCAGGTACGCCTTTACCTCGGGAATGCTATAATGCCGATAATGAAAAATGGACGCCGCCAGAGCCGCGCTGGCCTTGCCCTCATGAAGCACCTGATACATGTGCTCAGGTCCGCCCGAACCCCCTGACGCCACGATCGGCACATCCACGAGATCCGCCACGGCGCGGTTCAGCTCGATGTCGTAACCCTCTCGCGTTCCGTCGGCATCGATGCTGTTCAACACCAGTTCCCCCGCGCCCCTGTCGACCAATTCCAGCGCCCACGCCAGGGCGTCCCTGCCCGTGGCCGTCCTTCCACCGTCGATCATGACTTCCCATTCCGGTTTCCCGGACGATTCGCCGCGGCGAACGGCATCGATGGAACCGACAATCGCCTGCGTGCCGAAACGTCCAGCGCCGCGGGTAATCAGCTCCGGTGATCGAACCGCGGCCGAATTGATGGATGCCTTTTCGGCGCCGCCTTCGATGATCGTGCAGATATCGTCAAATGTCCGCACGCCGCCGCCCACCGTGAACGGGATAAATACCTGTTCCGACACCTGACGCACGAGATCGGCGACGATGTCCCGCCTTTCCGCCGAGGCCGTAATGTCGTAGAAAACGAGCTCGTCCGCGCCCTCCTCGTCGTATCGGCGAGCCAGTTCTACAGGGTCTCCGGCATCGCGGTCCGCCGAGAATTTCACCCCTCGCACGTTCCGGCCGTCTTTGACGTCCAGGCAGGGAATGATGCGTTTCGCTAACATACCTGCTCCGCGAAATTCTTCAGGATACGCAGTCCGAGGTCCTGGCTTTTCTCGGGGTGAAACTGAATTCCGTAGGCGGCCCCCCGTCCGGCGATCGACGTGTAATCCAGCGCGTAATCCGTTGTTGCCACACAATCGGATTCCACCTCAGGATCGGCGTAGTATGAATGTACGAAATAGAAGAATGACTGGTCGGGTATGCCAGCAAGAAGCGGCGTCCGCCTCTGAATTCGGATCTGGTTCCAGCCGATCTGAGGCACCCGCACACCGTCCGGAAACCGACGCACGGAACCAGGCAGAACCCCGAATCCTCGGTGGAGGCCCATCTCATTGCTTTCGGTAAACAGGAGTTGAAGACCGACGCAGATCCCGAGGTACGGTCGACCGCTGGCAATTGAATCCATCAGCGGTTCCACCAGCCCTGCCGCTTTCAGATTCACCATCGCGTCTCCAAAGGCCCCGACACCGGGCAACACCACGCGGTCGGCACTGGCCACGTCTTCGGGCCGATCCGTAATCGCCGCGGCGTGTCCGACACGTTCAAATCCCTTCTGGACGCTGCGCAGATTGCCCACGCCGCAGTCCACAATCACGATCATCACGACCTCCGACCGGAGCCCCGGCAAAGTGTTCTGCCCCGGAAACGGGCTGCTAGGTTCCCAGTTCCTCAGACCGCCGGGTCGCCGCTTCCACCGCCTTCATCAGCGCAGCGCGAAATCCGCCCAGTTCCAGCGCCTGCAATCCGGCAATCGTCGTTCCGCCCGCAGACGTTACCTGGTCTTTCAAAACCGCCGGGTGTTGGCCGCTTTCGATCACCATCTTTGCTCCGCCGAAAACCGTTTGCGCGGCCAGCTTGAGAGCAACGGGCTTGGGAATCCCCATCCTCACACCCCCATCGGCAAGTGCATCGATAATCACGTACACAAAGGCAGGGCCGCTGCCGGAAAGCCCGGTAACCGCGTCCATCTGCGCTTCGCTCAGGCGGACAGACGCGCCGACCGACTCCAGGATGGCCTCAGCCGCAGCCATATGGGTTTCCTGTGAGAATCGGCCCGGGCAGATGGCCGTGACCGACGTCCGGATCTGCGCAAGGATATTCGGCATCGCCCGCACAACCGGGATCCTCCCCCCCAGAACTTCCTCTATAGCCCCGGTCCGTACGCCTCCCATAATGGAAATCACCAGTTGCCGACCGGTAAGCGACGTCGCCAGAGGTGCGACAACGGACGCCCAGACCTGAGGCTTTAAACCCAGTATCACCACGTCTTGTTCGGAGGCCGCCGCTGCCGCGTCACGGGCGGTATTGACCCCCAGAGCCCGCCGGTGCGACGCCAATAGAGCATCGTCGATGTCCACCGCCGTCACCCGTTCCGGCGGCAGAATACCTGATTGCACCAGGCCCGAAATCAACGCGCCGCCCATATTCCCTGCGCCAACGACAGCGATACGTCTGTCACTTAAATCGTACATATAGTGCATTCCGATCCGGAAATCTCTTCCGTGACCCGGTCTCCGAATTCGCGGGTTCACTGATAGACATGGGTCAGCCAGCCGTGCCGGTCGTCCGTCTCGCCCGACACAACGCCGAAGAAAGCGTCCTGCAGCGCTTTTGTGATGGGGCCTCGCGTCCCCTCACCGACTGGAATGTGATCAATTCGTGCAATTGGCGTCACCTCGGCCGCGCTGCCGGTGAAGAAAACTTCGTCGGCGATGTACAGCGACTCTCTGGGTATGGCGCGCTGCGTTACCGCGTAGCCAAGATCGCGCGCCAGCGTAATGACGGTGTGGCGGGTAATTCCCGGCAGAATTGACGACCCGGTAGAGGGCGTGTAAATCGCGCCGTTCTTCACCATGAAGATGTTCTCTCCGCTTGCTTCACTCACGTGGCCCTGCGCATCCAGAGCGATTCCCTCCACGTATCCGTCGGCGAGTGCCTCCAGCTTGATCAGCTGCGAGTTCATGTAGTTGGCGCCGACCTTGGCCAGCGAGGGCATCGTGTTGGGTGCAAGCCGGTTCCACGAGGAAAAACGTACCTCGGCCCCCTTTTCCAGCGCCTCCTCGCCCAGATAGGCGCCCCACTCCCAGACGGCAATCACGACTTCAACGGGACAGGTTGAGGGGTCTACGCCCAGACTGCCGTATCCTCTGAAGATCACGGGACGCACATAGCACCTCTGAAGTTCGTTGGTACGGATGGATTCCAGAATGGCCCCGGAGATTTCCTCGTGTTTATAAGGGATCGGCATCCGATAGATCTTCGCCGAATCGTACAGCCGATTCACGTGATCCGCCAACCGGAAACAGGCCGGTCCCGTTCGCGTATTGTAGCAGCGAATACCCTCGAAAACACTGGATCCGTAGTGCACCACGTGCGACAACACGTGGATCCTTGCGTCGTCCCAATTCACGAACTTTCCGTTAAACCAGATCTTGTCCGCCTTCGGCATCGGAGGCATTTCTCTTCCCTCTCCCATAGATGAACGGATCTGCCGCGGAAGACGCCTCCGCGGGCATCTCGCACGCTTCGGCAATCCGCGATGGTACGTTTCACATGACGGCTATCGACTCCCGTGAATCTGCCCGCTGGATTGACAAGACGCCTTGAGCGCGCGGGAAATCCGCTCATACTCCGGTATGGAAACTGCTTCCGGCCGCAACCTGAAGTCGATGTCCGCCGACGCTCCCACGCGGTTCAGGATCTCCATTTCTCCATGCACCATTCCCAGCAGGGCATTCTTCAGCATCTTTCGCCGCTGACCGAAAGCCGTACGGACGACGCGAAAGAAAAACCGTTCATCCTGTATACGGTAGCGAGTCTCCCTGTGGAAATCCATCCGTATCACGGACGAATAGACCTTGGGCGCCGGGTAGAAGACACCGGGGGCCAGGTCAAATAGAATCTTCGGATGAGCATGCAACTGAACGGCGATCGACAGAACCCCATAGTCTCTGTTGCCCGGCGTGGCGACGATCCGTCGGGCAACCTCCCGCTGAACGGTAAGTACAGCCCGCTTAAACCTGGACCGCGCATTCAGAATACGCCGTACAACCGCACCCGTAATGAAATACGGCAGGTTTCCCACCAGAATCGCACGTTCAAATCCTTCCCCGCGAATCAGTTCGGAAAAGTCAACCTCCAACACATCCTGGTTGCGCAAACGCAGCCCGCACCCGAATCGTGACCGCAGGAAATCACACAACGCCTCATCCCGTTCGATCCCGACGACCCTGTCCGACTGCGCCAGCAACCGGCCGGTCAGCGCGCCGCGCCCCGGGCCGATTTCAACCACCAGGTCGTTCGCGTGTACACGAGCGGCCCTGACGATCTTCTGGACGGCCCCGGCGTCGGTAAGGAAATGCTGCGCAAGGCCCTTGTTGGGCTTGGTCATCACTTCAATCCGAAAACCCGGTGGGCATTCTCCGTGGTTCGGGCGGCGAAACATTCCAGCGGCTCGTTCGCGTGTCCCGCCAGGAACTCGGCAATCTGCCTTACGTAGGCCGGCTCATTCCGCCGACCCCTGTGCGGGACGGGCGCGAGATATGGACAATCGGTTTCCAGGAGCACCCGATCGGGCGGAATGCCCAGCGCCACGGACAACGACGTTGAGCGTTTGTAGGTCACCGTCCCGCCGAAGCCCAGATGGAAGCCAAGTTCGACCGCCCGCTTCGCCTGCCCGGGACCTCCGCCGAAACAGTGCAATGCTCCGCCGGCCGCAATGCCGTCCTCCTCTTCAAGGATATCCATCACTCTGTCCTCCGCGCCGCGACTGTGGATAACAAGCGGAAGTCCAGTCTGGCGTGCGAGATGGATATGGAACCTGAATACCCGTTCCTGTAGGGACCTGGGCGCATAGTTCCGAAAGAAATCCAGTCCCGTCTCGCCCACGGCCACAATCTCTTTGTTCAATGCAAGCCGCTTCAGCGTATTCAAACCGTCCGGGTCGGCCAGTTCGACGTCGTGCGGATGGAATCCCACCGTCCCATAGACCCCTTCGTGATTCCGAGCGAGGTCCAGCGCCCTCCGGCTCACGTCAAGGTTCGTACCGACGTTGACAATGCTCCCTACCCCTGCCTCACGAGCCCGGCGTATCGTCGCTTCCTCGTCTCCCAGAAACTGTGGGAAATTGAGATGGGCATGGGTATCGACAAGCATCTTCTCAGCCCACCTCGGCTCCGTCGGGAACGTCGGCGTCCGGTTGCAGCAGGGCTACACGGCCGTCCGCCGATGCCGCCAGCAGCATTCCTTCGGACGCCACCCCGCGGATCGTCGCCGGCTCCAGATTAGCCACCACCACGATCTGGCGGCCAACCAGCGATTCCGGTTGATACTGCTCCGCGACTCCGGCCACAATCTGGCGCTGCTCGTCGCCCAGGCTGACCTGCAGCGTCAGCAGGCGATCGGCGCCCGGAACCCGATCGGCGGACTCCACCCTTGCCACGCGAAACTCCAGCTTCTGAAATTCCTTGAACGGGACGAGATCTTCTTTGCCGTCAGCCATGTCTGCTTTCTCCGAATGGTCTTTTTCCACCGATTCAATCCTGGGAAAAATCGGACTCCCCGCGTTCACGTCAGCCCCGGCGCGAAGCCCGCCCCAGGAATGAAGGTCCCGCATGGTCCGGGTTTTCACTTCGCCGTCCGCGCCAATCTGCGCCCAGATCTCCTCTGCTTTTTCCGGCAGGACCGGAAACAACAGAACCGCCAGATAACGCATCGTCTCAAGAAGACCGTAGATTGTGGCCTTCAGGATATCCTTGCTGTCGGGATCCCTGGCCAGGTTCCACGGCGCCTGCACCTCCGCAAAGCGATTTGCCTGCCGAACAAGGTCCCAGATCGCATCGAGGATTCCAGCGGGATTCATCTTGCCCAGCGCGTCAGTCACGCCGTCCAGCGTCCTGCGCGCCTGCAACTTCAACTCCGATAAGTCGGGGTGGTTCGTATCTGCAGCAGGCACCCGCCCGCCCAGGTATCGTTTGGCCATGACCACCGTGCGATTCAGTAAATTGCCCAGATCGTTTGCGAGTTCGGAATTATAGCGGCGGACAAACCCCGTTTCACCGAAACTGCTGTCCATTCCCAGCACCATCTCACGTACCAGAAAATACCGAAAAGCGTCCACACCGTATTTGTCCGCCAGATCCAGGGGCCGGATTGCGTTTCCCAGAGACTTGCTCATCTTTTCGTCGTCGACCAGCCACCATCCGTGGGCCATCACGGTGTCCGGGGTCTCAACGCCCATCGCCTTCAACATCGTCGGCCAGTAAATGCAGTGCGTGGTCAGGATATCTTTGCCTATCAGATGGCATGAAGCCGGCCACCACCGTCCAAAAGCGTCGGCATCCTGCAGATAACCCGCAGCCGTAATGTAATTGATCAGCGCATCGAACCAGACGTAGCACACGTATGACTCGTCGAACGGCAACGGAATGCCCCAGGCCAGGCGGGCCTTCGGCCTGGAGATACACAGATCGTTCAGCGGCCGGCGAAGAAACCCGAGCATCTCGTTTCTGCGCGCAGGAGGAAGCACAAACCGGGAGTCGTCTCGGATGTGGTCTGTCAGCCACTCACGATATTTGCCCATGCGAAAAAAATAGTTCTTCTCGGATATCCGCGTCACCTCGCGCCCGCACTCCGGACACTTCCCGTCCAGCAGGTCCTTCTCGGTCCAGAACCGTTCGTCCGGAACGCAATACCAGCCCTCGTAGTCGTCCGCGTAGATCTCTCCGGCTTCGTATAGACGCTGGAGAATCTGCTGCACGACGCGCCTGTGCCGGGATTCAGTGGTTCGGATGAAATCATCGTAAGAAATATTCAATGTCGCCCAGAGTCTCCGGAATCGCTCTACCATCTCGTCGCAGTGATCCTGAGGGTCGACACCGCGCTCCTTCGCTGCCTGGGCCACCTTCTGACCGTGCTCGTCCGTCCCGGTCAGAAACAGCACGTCGTCGCCCGCAACCCGGTGATACCTGGCGAAGACATCCGCCATTATGGTCGTATACGCATGCCCCAGATGCGGCTCGTCATTCACATAATATATTGGTGTTGTTATGTAGAATCGCCCCATACACTCAACCTTCCGGCCCCGAAAACAGGCGATCAGCTCTCATCGGCTACGCCTCCCATCCACATGGCATTCCGGCTAATTCGCAGCGCCCCTGACTTCCCGCCAGAGCGAAACGAGGCCAACGTACAGATTGACGTTGCGACGATTCATCTCGCGCAGCGTTTCAATCTTATCGGCGGTGCTCTTCACACCCTCCAGACCCAGCGCGCGGGACAGTCGTCGAATCTCGTCCAACCTCCGGGCGTGTGTTACGCTGCCGGAGTCGCCATATTGGAGAAGAAGGACGTCACGGAGCCACATCTCCGCGCTGCCGAGCAGCTGCAGGGCTTCATCCCTGTCTGCTGCCAGTTTCTCCAGCGCCTCGTGGGTTCGAGCCTCCTCGTCCCACAGGAGCGCGGCCAGAAACCGGTACCCCCGGTCTTGCAGGCCGTCGACCTGATGATCGATCATTTCCCGGGCGCGCCTGAGGTTTCCGCCGCAGGTTCGCGCGACGGACATCGCCGAGTCCGCGTCGATTCCGGGCTGGTTCGACAATGCCCGGGCCGCGTCCTCAACCGAGACGGGCGAAAACACCACCCACTGGCAGCGGGAGACGATCGTCGGCAGCAGAGACTCCTGTGAGGCCGCCGTGAGAATCAACAGAGACCGCGCGGGAGGTTCTTCCAACGTCTTCAGCAGCGCATTGGCGGCTTCCGCCCGCATCCGATCCGCATGCATGACAACCGCCACCCGCCATCCCCCCTCGAACGCGCCGTACGCGAACTGTTTCTGCAGGGATCGAATCTGTCCGATTGAATGGGTCGCGTGGTCGGCGGGCAGCGGGTACCCATAAGGATCCTCTGCGATCCGTACCAACGTCTCCCGCTCCATCTCGGGCGACGACCGCTGTGAAATCGGAAACAACAATGACATGTCAGGGTGGTTCAAACCCGCCGTCTTCCTGCATCCGCGGCAATTCTCACAGCATCCGGCATTCGGCTCACTGCAGTAAAGGCTCCTCGCCATTTCGAGGGCCGCGGCCACCTTTCCGGTGCCCTCCGGCCCGGTAAACAGGAGGGCGTGCGGCAGATTTGCGCTTCCCGCCATCCGCTCGAGCCGCTCCGTGACACGTTTCTGTCCCATGACTGTCTGGCAGAACATTCGTCAGTCCCCTGCCGCAAGAAGCTGTGTTAAAATTACCGGTGAGTTCCCGAGCGCGAGCGAAAAAGTGTCGGTCAAGGCGGGAAAATCCGCCTATGAGAGGCGAGCAAGCGCAGCCTCGATCTCGTAAGACGGGTGGATTTGACCAACGCCGACCGGCACTTTTGCAGCCGCGCGAATACCGCTGGGAATTTTAAGACGGCTTCTAAGTTCAACGCAAAACTGCGAGTCCGCCGTTCGCCCAATCGGTGAATCGTCCATGCAGCGCTTTCAACAAGACGAGCGCATCTTCCGCGGGCGATTTGTAATATCCCTGGCGAATCGCGACAGTCCGAAATCCGAGCTTTCTGTAAAGGCCGATGGCTGTCAGATTGGAAACGCGCACCTCGAGGGTGACGACATTCACATTTCGATCGGGCAACCCGTTCATTACGGCCTCCAGAAACCGTCTACCGACTCCGCGGCGCCGAAATTCCGGATGCACCGCGAGATTGGCCAGATGATATTCGTTGGACGCAAGAAAGCCAACCGCATATGCGACGACCCGGTTGCCGTTCAGGTAGACGAGGTTGTAACTGTTCCCTCTGCCCAACGCGTCTTCAAAGTCCTCTCTTCGCCATGGATCCGCGAACCCCTCGCGCTCGATCGCCACGACCGCGTCGAGGTGACCCGCGCCCATTCCAAGAAGCCTGAATTCGGAAATCGCCTGCCGCGACTCGCACCGCATTGAATTCGGACTCCTGTGCAGTTATCCTGTTGTTCCCGCACTTTCGGCCTGACTCCGGCGATGGTACTCCGGCTCCGCCGTCGCCAGGTCGACTGAATTTCCGTCCCGCAGGGCTTCAGCGCCGAGAATCGCGATGGACCCGCCGCTGGGGTGAGTGGATGCGGGGGCGAACCGGGCGTCTGCGCCCAGGGATGCCTCGATACGATTCCGGTATGTCATCCCGCCATCGCCGACAAACAACACCGGCTTCGGGAGCTTCGGAATCAGATCTTCAAGAGGAAGAGCGGTATCCGGAAGACGTGCCGTGAGGGTCCCTCCGTCGAGACTGTACACACCCGCGTAGACTTCGCCACGCCGTGCATCGAGTATTGCACAGACCGGCATGCGCTCGAAGACGACCTGGGCCGCCAGGCCCTTCAGCGTCGACACTGCCAGGAGTGGCAGATTCAATGCGACACACAGGCCCTTTGCAGCGGCCATTCCAATCCGCAGGCCCGTAAACGAGCCCGGCCCCGATCCCACGGCCACCCCGTGCAGGTCCGCGGCCGCGAGTCCGGCGTCCTGGAGTGCCCGTTCCGCCAGCGCAACCGTCCGTTCCGCGTGCCGCAGCCCCGTATTCTGCGAGTAGCAAGTCAACACCCGGTTTTCGTCAACCAGACCGACACTGCACACCGGTGTCGAGGTTTCGATACCCAACATGTACATCGCTTCAGCCTCTCGCCGCAACCGCTATGTACCTGTCCCACGTGACGTCACAACAGGCGCCCCTGCTTTCCTTCCGGCGGGGTAAATCCGAGGTGTCGATAGGCCAGCGGCGTGGCCTGACGGCCTCTGTGGGTACGCAGCAGATATCCTTCCTGAATCAGATAGGGCTCGTAGACATCCTCGATGGTATCCGGCTCTTCGCCCAGCGCGGCCGCCAGGTTATTCAGGCCCACCGGACCACCGCCGTACTTCTCCACCAGCATCGACAGGAGTCGACGGTCCATTTCGTCCAGTCCTTTGTTGTCTATGTCGGCAAGTTCCAGCGCGCGACCTGCAACGTCCAGCGTAATCGTACCCTGCGCACGCGCCTGCGCGTAGTCCCGCGACCTTCTCAATAACCGGGTTGCGATCCGGGCCGTACCCCGCGACCTCCGTGCGATTTCGTACGCCCCCTCGGACTGGATACTGATTTTCAGAATTCGCGCAGCGCGTTCGACGATGGTCTGTAATTCCGATTCGTTATAAAAGTCCAGCCGCTCGACGATGCCGAAACGATCCCGCATCGGACCGGTCAGGAGGCCGTAGCGGGTTGTTGCGCCGATGAGCGTAAACCGATCGAGAGGAACTCTGTAAGAGCGTGCGCCGGGCCCGCTGTCGAGCATTATATCCAGCACGAAGTCCTCCATCGCGGGATACAGCGTTTCCTCCACGACCCGGTTCATCCGATGAATTTCATCGATGAATAGGACGTCCCTTTCGGCCAGGTTCGTCAGCAGACCGGCCAGGTCCGCGGCGCGTTCAAGTACGGGGCCGGAAGTCGGCATGATCTCCGCTCCCAGCTCGTTGGCGACGACATATGCCAGCGTTGTCTTCCCCAGCCCGGGCGGGCCGTAGAGAAGCGCATGGTCCATGGCGTCGCCCCGGTGTGTTGCCGCATCAACCGCGATTCGCAGCTTCTCCTTGACCTTCTCCTGTCCGGTCATATCGGCGAATCGCGCCGGGCGCAACTGATCGTCGCCTTCATTCCGGTCCTGGTCTTGCATCTGAGGGTCGCTTACCCTTCCATTCATTCCGAACCGTCTTCCTTTATCGCACTAACAGTCCGTTGATAAAGTCGCTCTGCAGGCGAGGCCGAAGACAAGGCGCGCGACCTAGTCCCATCCTGCGATTCGGCGAGGGAGCGCAACGCAGTATTTCGACCGCGAGGGCCGGCCGTAGCCCGGATGGGCTATTTCAACGGGCTGCTAAACCGGGATGAGTTGTCGAACGTCGCGACAGAAGACTACAGTCGCCGAAGCGCTTCTCGAATGATCGCTTCCACCGATGCCTCGTTACCATGATCGCCGATCACGTTGTCAACCACGCTGCGGGCTTTCACGTGGGGCACGCCCAGACCCGCGAGCGCCTTAACCGCTTCATCGGCCCGTCCCGCCGCCACCGGCGATACCCGCCCCCGGACATCGTCATCGGGGACGTCGCCGATCCGGTCCTTCAATTCGAGCACCAGCCGCCGCGCCAGTTTCTGCCCGATCCCCTTGATCTGGGTGAGTCCACGGGCGTCTTCCGACGCTACCAACCGGCGAAAAGTCTGAATCTGGACGCCGGAAAGAATCTTCTGGGCAAGCGGGGGACCGATTCCCGAAACCGAAATCAATAACTCGAACAGATCCCGCTCGGCTTCGGTTTCGAAACCGTAAATCGTAAGTGCATCTTCGCGTACGTGCAAATGGGTCAGTATCTTGACGGTTTCCCCACGTCCCCGGCCGGCGTCGTAGCTTGACATCGGAATGTGAACGAGAAAGCCGACGCCTGCAACGTCGACAACCAGATGCGTGGGGCTGTTCACGGCCAGTTTGCCTTCGAGATAGGCGATCATTCGACTATCGACCCCTTCGTTTCGCTCCGGTCGTTCGAACGCTTTCGACGCCCAATTCCTCCAGCTTTTCCTTCAGACGGTCCATCCGTCCCGCACGCGTGTGCCCGCCGCTGCCGTCGGGAAGGCGCACCGCCCGCTGTCCCCCACGGGCGGCTGCGCGCACGGCGTCACCCCCGGGCGCCTGGAGCCGGTTCACGTGACAAACCGCGACAGCCAGCGCATCGGTGATGTCGTATGGTCCCGTGACCCGTTTCTGACCGAACAGATTCCGTATCATAAACTGCACCTGTTCCTTGGACGCACCGCCACGACCCACGACAGCCTGTTTGACCTCGCGAGGCGCGTATTCGAAAACGGGCAGATCCGATCTGGCGAGCGCCACCATGATTGCGCCCCGGGCTTCGCACATCTTCATCAATGTCTTCACGTTGGCACGATAGAAAGCGTTCTCGACCGCAACTTCGTCGGGCGAGTATTCTTCGATCAGTTTCAGGAGCCCATCGTGAATCTCAAGCAGCCGCCCGGCAAAGGGTAACCCCGTATCCGGGCGCAATGTACCGCCTGCAACCATACGGCTCCTGCGGCCACGGCATTCCACTACACCGTAACCGGTGATCACACTGCCGGGGTCTATACCCAGAACCAGCAAGGTGCCCGCCTTTCAGGGTGCGGTTTGGACTCGTCAGCAGTCCGTTGATAAAGTCGCTCTGCAGGCGAGGCCGAAGACAAGGCGCGCAACCGAGTCCCATCCTGCGATTCGGCGAGGGCGCGCAACGCGGTATTTCGACCGCAAGGGCCGGCCGTAGCCGGGATGGGCGTTTTCAACGGGCTGTCAGGAGGAGTAATCAGAGTCCGCTTGGGTGCACGTGTCTGAATGAATCGGCCGATACAGCAGATCCTGTTGACTCAGGGCGACATCAGCGCCGACAGTTCCTCTTCGTCCATCTCGAAATTCGCATAGACTCGCTGGACGTCGTCCTGAGACTCCAGCGTCTCCAGCAGGCGGATCAGGCGTACCGCCGTATTCCCTTCTACGGTCACCGTATTCTGAGGCACCCGCGTCAGCTCGGCCCGTTCAAAGGGGATCTGCTGCGCCGCAAGCGCCTTTTGTACAGGTCCGAAACCCTGGGGTGACGTGTAAACTTCGTAAACGGCGTCGTCTTCAACGATGTCTTCGGCGCCGGCTTCGAGGGCGGCCAACATCAGTGTCTCTTCGTCGGCGTTTTCTCTGGACACGACAACCAGCCCCTTCTGATCGAAAACCCAGGCTACCGAGCCGCTTTCGGCCATACTGGCATTGTGCTTGTTCAGGAGATGCCTCACCTGAGATACGGTGCGATTTCTGTTGTCGGTCAAAACCTCGATAAAGAGCGCGACCCCGCCCGGGCCATATCCCTCGTACACTGCACCTTCGTACGATTCGCCCGGCAGGTCGCCGGTGCCTTTCTTGACCGCGCGTTCTATATTGGCGGCCGGCATATTTTCCGATTTTGCGTTTAGAATGGCGGCCCTGAGCCGTGGATTATTCGCCTCGTCGCCGCCTCCTTCCCTCGCGGACACCGTGATTTCTCTGATCAGCCTGGTGAACCGCTTGCCCCTGGCGGCATCCGCACGTCCTTTTCTGTGCTTGATATTCGCCCATTTCGAATGACCGGCCATAAACCGCCCACCTCCGTCGAAGAACGACAAACTTTCCGAAAAAAAATCGCTCTAACTATTTGATAATATAGCAACAAATAGATATTTAGGCAATACAAAAACGAGCAATTTTGCTCGCGGATTCTCCGTCTATCCTGATCCGACGCGGGCGGCAATTCGGCGGCCCGGGCGCCAGAACTGTGCTTTGCCTGCGGAGGTTCCGCGGTTCATGAGGGCCGACAGCCATAAACAAAAGCAGGCGATGTCCTGGAGGACATCGCCTGAGGCCATCGGTTCCTGAGCCGAATCACGCCTCTACGGCTTCGCCCTCCTTCTTCCTGGAGGCTTCTACGATCTTCCGGGTCAGTTCGGCGGGTACGGGTTCGTAATGGTCGAATTCCATTGTATAGTCGCCCGTTCCCTGTGTCATCGAACGCAGCGAAGTCGAGTACTTATATAGCTCCGCCAGCGGTACTTCGGCCCGAATGACCTGAAAACTGCCTTCGGGGTCCATTCCCTGTATCCTGCCCCGGCGACTGTTCAGATCGCCCATCACATCGCCCATATATTTCTCCGGCACCATGACCGTTACCCGATAAATGGGCTCCAGCAGAATCGGCCGTGCGCTCATAAACGCCTTCTGGAAGGCCTGGGAACCCGCCATGTGGAAGGCCATTTCAGACGAATCGACCGGGTGATACGAACCATCGTAGACAGTAACCCGCGTATCCACTACATTGTAACCGGCGAGCACCCCACGTTCGATCGCTTCGACAACCCCCTTTTCAACGGCGGGAATATAATTGCGAGGGATGGCACCACCCACCACCTCATCCTGAAACTCGAATCCTTCGCCGCGGCTCACCGGCTCGATTCGCAGGTACGCCTCGCCGAACTGCCCGCGCCCTCCGGTCTGCTTCTTGTGCCGGTGGTGACCTTCGGCGTGAGATGTGATGGTCTCCCGATACGGAATCCTCGGCTCGACCGTGATCACCTCTACGCCGAACTTCTGCTTCAGTTTTTCGAGTACGACATCGAGGTGCAACTCTCCCTGACCCTGAACGATGATCTGTTTCAGCTCCGCATCGTATCCGGCGATGAAACTTGGATCTTCCTCGTGAATACGCTGCAAACCCATGCTGATCTTCTCTTCGTCTCCGCGTGATTTCGGCTCCACCGCGATACGTATCAGCGGATGCGGGAAATCCAGCGGCGCGACCTCCACCTGGTTGCGCCGTTCGCACAGCGTATTGCCGCTATGCGTGTCTTTCAGTTTGACCAGCGCCCCCATGTCTCCGGCAGAAATAAACGGCACCTCTTCACGGTCCTGGCCGTTCAGGGCGTAGATCTGCCCTACCCGTTCGGCCGTTTTTCCGCTCGAATTATACACCTCGGAGGATGCCGCCAGCGATCCGGAATACACGCGGACGAATGACAGATCGCCGACGGTCTCCGAAACGGTCTTGAACACGACGGCGGCAAGCGGACCGTCCGCAGACGGCCGGAGTTCGGCCGGTTCGTCGGTTGCCACCATACGTCCGCCAGTGGCGGGCACTTCAGACGGAGACATCATATTGTCGACGAGGAAATCCAGCAACTGATCGGCACCCATATTTCTGGACGCATCACCGCAAAGGACCGGAACCGTCGTTCCCTTCAGGATGCCGAGCTTCAGTCCGCGAGAGAGATCCTCTACCGAAAGATCCAGTTCCTCCAGGTATTTCTCCGTCAACTCATCGTCGCTCTCGGCCGCCGCTTCGACGATCTGTTCCCGCAGTGTCTCGACGTCGTCGCGAAGGTCGGCAGGCACTTCGCCTACTTCGGGTTTTCCGTTCGCATCGGCCGGATACGTCAGCAGCTTTTGATTCAGTACGTCGATGATCTGGTTAAAGCCGGTGCCCTGGTTGACCGGCATCTGAAACGGAAGTACGTGTCGCCCGTACTGCTCCTGAAGTTCATTGAGAACTTTGTCAAAGTCGGCAAATTCCTTGTCGACGTGGTTGACAAAAAACAGGCGCGGACGCCCGAAGGATTCCGCAATTCCCCAGGCCTTGTCCGTCCCGATCTCCACCCCGTTTGCCGCGTGAACAAGGAGTACCGCATTGTCCGCCGCCCAGAGCGCCGCCTTGGCGTCGCCAATAAAATCCGCGTATCCAGGCGCATCCAGAATATTGACCTTTGCGCCATTCCAACCGCAGTGCAACATTGACATGCTGATGGAGATTTTCCGGGCAATCTCGGGCTCGGCGAAATCCGACTTTGTCGTGCCGGCATCGACCGTCCCCAATCGATTGCTTTCACCCGCGGAGTAAAGCAGCGCCTCGGCCAGCGAGGTCTTCCCGGTGCTGCTGTGACCAACCAGGGCAACGTTCCGAATCCTGTCAGGCGTTTCGCTATTCACGCGCCTCCTCCTGTAAAGACACAAAAAAGTACCGGCGTGTCCATCGCCCGCAAGCGCCATCGACCCGAATGCAAATCGGATGTTTCATTCAGGCGCGAAACGAACAATTAATACAGAACGTTCACGCCTGTCAAGTCTTTCTTCGCGCCAAAACGTCAACAGGGTCCGGGATTCGTTCGAATCCCGGACCCTGTTGTAGTTTCCCGGCAGCGACCTACTCTCCCACAAGGCTACCCAAGCAGTACCATCGGCGCTGGAGGGCTTAACTTCTCTGTTCGGAATGGGAAGAGGTGTACCCCCTCCGCTATAGCCACCAGGAAAACAAAACGGACAACCGAATACGGAACAGGATCTCGCTGCAAACAAAACGCACGCACGATCCGCCGAGAAACCATTAATTGATCAAGCCGCACGGCTGATTAGTATCGCTCGGCTGAACGCATTGCTGCGCTTACACCTGCGACCTATCGACCTTGTAGTCTACAAGGAGCCTTCAGGTGGGTTAACCCACGGGATATCTTATCTTGGAGTGGGCTTCGCGCTTAGATGCTTTCAGCGCTTATCCCTGCCGAACATAGCTACCCAGCGATGCCTCTGGCGAGACAACTGGTACACTAGAGGTTCGTCCATCCCGGTCCTCTCGTACTAAGGACAGATCTCCTCAAATATCCTGCGCCCACGGCAGATAGGGACCGAACTGTCTCACGACGTTCTAAACCCAGCTCGCGTACCACTTTAATAGGAGGACAGCCTAACCCTTGGGACCTTGTCCAGCCCCAGGATGTGATGAGCCGACATCGAGGTGCCGAGCCCTCCCGTCGCTATGGACGCTTGGGGAGGACCAGCCTGTTATCCCCGGAGTACCTTTTATCCGTTGAGCTTCGGCGCTTCCACGCGCAACCGTCGGATCACTAAGCCCTGCTTTCGCACCTGCTCGACCTGTGTGTCTCGCAGTTAAGCTCCCTTATACCTTTACGCTCTATGCGCGATTACCGACCGCGCTGAGGGAACCTTTGGGCGCCTCCGTTACACTTTAGGAGGTGACCGCCCCAGCCAAACTTCCCACCTGACAGTGTTCCCGACCCTGATTCAAGGGCCCAGGTTAGAATTCCAGCAGAATAAGAGTGGTATTTCAAGGACGGCTCCATGAGGGCTGGCGCCCCCACTTCATTGCCTCCCACCTATCCTACACATACTGTGCCGAAACCCAGTGTCAGGCTGGAGTAAAGGTTCACGGGGTCTTTCCGTCCCGCCGCGGGTATCCGGCATCTTCACCGGAACTACAATTTCGCCGAGTCCCCCGTTGAGACAGCGCCCAAGCCGTTACACCATTCGTGCAGGTCGGCAATTAACCGACGAGGAATTTCGCTACCTTAGGACCGTTATAGTTACGGCCGCCGTTTACCAGAGCTTCGATTCAGAGCTTCGCCCGAAGGCTGACCCCTCCTCTTAACCGACTGGCACCGGGCAGGTGTCAGTCCCTATACGTCGTCTTGCGACTTTGCAGAGACCTGTGTTTTTAGTAAACAGTCGCCCAGGCCGTTTCTCTGCGACCCCCTTCGGCTCACGGAGCGAGTCCGATCACCTACTTGGAGGTGCTCCTTCTCCCGAAGTTACGGAGCCAATTTGCCTAGTTCCTTAACGGAGGTTCTCTCGCGCACCTTGGGATTCTCTCCCCGTCTACCTGTGTCGGTTTGCGGTACGGACACCCGAGAGACTCGCACAGAGGTTTTTCTTGGCAGTATGATTAAGGCCAGTTGGCTTGCCCGAAGGCTCGTTTCCCCATAACCCCTCAGGGTTGACAACCGTCCGGATTTGCCTGGACGGTCCCCCTACAGGCTTAGACCCGCATTTCCAGTCGCGGGCTGGCCGTCACTTCTGCGTCACCCCATAGCTCGAACATCTCTAAGGTGGTACAGGAATATTAACCTGTTTCCCATCGCCTACGCCTTTCGGCCTCGGCTTAGGACCCGACTGACCCTGGGCGGACGAACCTTCCCCAGGAAACCTTAGACTTTCGGTGAACAGGATTCTCACCTGTTTTGTCGCTACTCATGCCGGCATCGTCTCTTCTATTTCGTCCAGCGAACCTTACGGTTCGCCTTCAGCCTACCATAGAATGCTCCCCTACCGCTCCAGTCTGAAAGACTGAAACCCGCAGCTTCGGCGATGAACTTGAGTCCCGATCATTGTCGGCGCAGGATCACTTGACTAGTGAGCTGTTACGCACTCTTTAAATGAATGGCTGCTTCTAAGCCAACATCCTAGCTGTCTCAGCGCTCCCACATCCTTTCTCACTTAGCTCATACTTGGGGGCCTTAGCTGGCGATCTGGGTTGTTTCCCTTTTGCCTACGGAGCTTATCCCCCGTAGACTGACTCCCCTGCAACGAGTTTACGGCATTCGGAGTTTGGTTAGGGTTGGTACCCTGGTGAAGGCCCGAGCCTATCCAGTGCTCTACCTCCGCAACTCTTTAACAGAAGGCTAGTCCTAAAACTATTTCGGGGAGAACCAGCTATCTCCAGGTTTGATTGGCCTTTCACCCCTATCCACAGCTCATCCCCCAATTTTTCAACATTGGTGGGTTCGGACCTCCACGCGAGATTAGTCGCGCTTCATCCTGGCCATGGATAGATCACCTGGCTTCGGGTCTACCCCACGCTACTTAGTCGCCCTGTTCAGACTCGCTTTCGCTTCGGCTCCCCCACAAAGTGGGTTAACCTTGCAACGCATGGTAACTCGCCGGCTCATTATGCAAAAGGCACGCCGTCAGGTCTTCCTCGAACCCGGAGGTTCGAGGTTGCCCTCCGACCGCTTGTAGGCATACAGTTTCAGGTACTATTTCACTCTCCTAGCAGGAGTACTTTTCACCTTTCCCTCACGGTACTAGTTCACTATCGGTCACAGAAGAGTATTTAGCCTTGGAAGGTGGTCCTCCCGAATTCCCACAGGATTTCACGTGTCCCGCGGTACTTGGGAACAAAATCACAGGAGTCCGTACCGTTTCGCAGACGGGGCTTTCACCCTCTGTGGCCAGTCGTTCCAGAACTGTTCCACTACAGTACGGATTTGTAACTCCCTGACGGATCTGCATTTCCATCGGATTTCGTCCCACGACCCCGGTCGTACAACGCATGCAGGCTTTAACGTACGAACCGGTTTGGGCTGTTTCCCGTTCGCTCGCCGCTACTGAGGAAATCGCGGTTGCTTTCTGTTCCTGGGGTTACTGAGATGTTTCAGTTCGCCCCGTTTGCCTCTCCCGAGCTATGTATTCACCCGGGGATGATGCGGCATTACCCGCATCGGGTTTCCCCATTCGGAAATCCCCGGATCAAAGGTTGTTTGCACCTACCCGAGGCTTATCGCAGCTTACCACGTCCTTCATCGCCTTTCTGTGCCAAGGCATCCGCTGTATGCCCTTCATAGCTTGATCAAAACAGGTTCCCGGCAGATCACACGTGTGTTCTGCCCAATCCACGGAAGCTGTCCCCGGTTTCAATGCGCCTTGAGCAAGGCAGACGGTAAAGATCTCCGCTGCCCTCTCAGGCTGAAAACGGGCTTTCAGACAGCTTAGTGAACGAGATCGGCTATGCTAAATTGCAGCATACCCAGAAAGTCCATATGGAAATAAACCGATCCATATGGGCTTTCATGTTCCGTATTCGGTTGTCAAAGAACAACGGGGACTCGCGTCACCCGGTTTTCTTGTGTCTTTGGTGGAGATAACCGGGATCGAACCGGTGACCTCAGCCTTGCAAAGGCTGCGCTCTCCCAGCTGAGCTATATCCCCGGAAAATGCGAGAATATTCTTTGGTGGGCCTAAGTGGATTTGAACCACTGACCTCACGCTTATCAGGCGTGCGCTCTGACCAACTGAGCTATAGGCCCCAAATCCGCCGTGGCCCTTCAACAATCAAATAACGTGCATGAGAGTCCCAACGGTAATTGACCTTAGAGTAGACACAACCGTCATAAATGACGTTATGCCGTGTCTCCCTAGAAAGGAGGTGATCCAGCCGCACCTTCCGATACGGCTACCTTGTTACGACTTAGCGCCAATTACAGAGCCTACCTTCGGCAGATCCTTCCCTTGCGGGTTAGGTAACCGACTTCGGGTATTCCCTGCTTTCATCGCTTGACGGGCGGTGTGTACAAGACCCGGGAACGTATTCACCGTGGCATGCTGATCCACGATTACTAGCGATTCCAACATTCATGGAGTCGAGTTGCAGACTCCAATCCGAACTGAGACCGGTTTTTTGGGATTGGCTCCACCTCGCGGTATCGCAGCCCTTTGTACCGGCCATTGTGGCACGTTTCCAGCCCCGGACGTAAGGGCCATGAGGACTTGACGTCGTCCCCACCTTCCTCCTGCTTAACACAGGCAGTCTCCTTAGAGTTCCCACCATGACGTGCTGGCAACTAAGGACAGGGGTTGCGCTCGTTGCGGGACTGAACCCAACATCTCACGACACGAGCTGACGACAGCCATGCAGCACCTGTGTACCTGCTCCGAAGAGAAACCCTATTTCTAGGGCAGTCAGGTACATGTCAAACCCGGGTAAGGTTTTTCGCGTAGCATCGAATTAAGGAACATGCTCCACCGCTTGTGCGGGTCCCCGTCAATTCCTTTGAGTTTCAGCCTTGCGACCGTACTCCCCAGGCGGGGCACTTAATGCGTTAGCTTCGGCACTGAAGGGGTCAATACCTCCAACACCTAGTGCCCATCGTTTACGGCTAGGACTACCGGGGTATCTAATCCCGTTCGCTCCCCTAGCTTTCGCGTCTCAGCGTCAGTACCAGGCCAGAAAGCCGCCTTCGCCACCGGTGTTCTCGACAATATCTACACATTTCACCGCTACACTGTCGATTCCGCTTTCCTCTCCTGGACTCAAGATCGACAGTTTTGAACGCAATCTGCAGGTTGAGCCCGCAGTTTTCACGTTCAACTTATCGATCCGCCTACACGCCCTTTACGCCCAGTAAATCCGAACAACGCTTGCTCCCTTCGTATTACCGCGGCTGCTGGCACGAAGTCAGCCGGAGCTTCCTCTGAGGGTACCGTCAGATGAAGAGGGTATTGTCCTCTTCACGTTCTTCCCCTCTGACAGGAGTTTACACCCCTAAGGGCTTCATCCTCCACATGGCGTCGCTGGGTCAGGGTTTCCCCCATTGCCCAAATTTCTAGACTGCTGGCCCCCGTAAGGGACTGGACCTTGTCTCAGTTCCAGTGTGGCCGATCACCCTCTCAGGCCGGCTATCCATCATCGCCTTGGTGAGCCGTTACCTCACCAACAAACTAATGGACCGCGGGCCCATCTCCAAGCGGCAGCTTGCAAGCAGAGGCCACCTTTGACGGCAATTCCATGCGAAAAAGCCGTTTAATGCGGTATTAGCCCCTCGTTAAAGGGGTTGTCCCCCACTCGGAGGCAGGTTGCCCACGTATTACTCACCCGTTCGCCACTGTACTCGCGCCCCGAAGGACGCTTTCTCGTTCGACTTGCATGACTAAGACACGCCACCAGCGTTAGTTCTGAGCCAGGATCAAACTCTCCGTGAAAATAAATATCAGACCCCGAATTCGGGGTTTTCACACCGTAAGATCCAGGTACGAGACCTGGGTATACCAGTCGGGCATACTCATGCACGTTATTCGATTGTCAAAGAACAGCGAAACTCCGCTTTAGCGGAAGTCTCCAAATTTAGATAAACGGCAAATCGATGTCAAGTGTTTTTTGCGTTCTACACGAAAACGCCGTTTTGCGACGGTATCTGACTCCTGGACGTTCCCGTCCGCGAGCTTCCCCGAAATTCCGCTGCGCCGCCGTGACGTTCTCACCCCGCGGCACTCCGATTTGCCAACAGGCCGCCGGTCCGTGAACACCCATGCGTCCGGCCGATTGAAGCCGCATTCAGACTACCTCTTCTCCATCAGAATCCGTAAACCCACCGCATGGATCCGGAATCCGGGTGACGCGTCGAGACGATGCGGGGCCCTGCAACTCTTCGCGCCGGTCTCCCAGCTACCGCCGCGGATCATCCGGAACTTTCCGCGGGCGGGCCCCTTCGGATCCGTGGCCTTTTCACCGGTGTACGGCCCCTTCCAGTCCTGTACCCATTCGTAGACGTTTCCCAGCATGTCAAAAAGGCCGTAGGCGTTCGGTGCCTTCTTCCCCACTTTATGTGGGCGTTCGTTACAGTTCTTGTCGTACCACGCGATCGCATTCAAATCCGCGCTGTACCGGTCGCCGCCTGTTCCGCCCCGCGCGGCGTATTCCCACTCTGCTTCTGTTGGCAGCCGATACCGCTTGGAGTCCTCCATTGCGTTCAGCGTACGGATAAAAGCCTGTGCGTCGTTCCACGATACCTGTTCGACCGGACAATCCGGGCAGTCATTGAAGTCCGACGGATTGGTCCCCATCACCTTCGCCCATTGCTTCTGTGTGACTTCATGCTTTCCAATGTAAAACGCCCGGCTGATGGTCACTGACGTCAGCGGCTTCTCGTTCTCTCCGGCGTCTTCACTTGTGGAACCCATGCGAAACTCACCCGCAGGAACCAGGACGAACTCCATTCCCACACTGTTGCGCCTGGTGGAAGCCTTTCGCGCGGCGACGCTCCCGTCAGTGACCGTTATTGCGGCAACCAGCACGATAGCAACCTTCCAGAAAAAGCCGAAACTATGCATCTTTGATCTCCCTCAGCCAACTCGGTTGGATATTCCCGGCAGCCTGATGACCGCACCGGGGCAGGCCCTGTACGGAACGAATAGTTCTAAGTTATTGTCTAATCTACGTAACCGCAAGCGTAAATGCCCACCCGTGGACATTTCGTTTGCCCGCCGAGCGAGCCCGGCATCCCCTTGACCCTTTCCGGTCCGTTTATACAGGAGTCTTCCCGGAATCGTACGTTCGAAGAAGGCGAGGAGGGCAGGCAACCGGCGGCGCCAGGACAGATGTTGTGTGCTTCACGTCGCCCTGCGCGGACGACACCCTGGTCTCCCTCCGAAGTACGCGATCGATTCTTCGGCGATGCCGCAACGCCCTCGAGCGGCATAAACTACCCTCTTGTTTTTGAGTACATGATGTCGTTAATTTATCCAGGACGCGAACGCATTGATCCTTTGATCGAAGGAAATTCCGGACATGGCGCCACGCGCATATCTGGCCGTACTGACGATCGCGCTGTTCGCGATGCAATGCGGCAAACAGCCCACGGACAACGAGGTTTCGACTCCTCCGGAACTGGTTACGGGCGAGACGGTTTCGTTCAATACACCGGACGGCTTCAACATCTTCGCGGCCTGGTTCACCTCCAACCGTCAGACGGGGCGCCGGCCCGCTGTTGTCCTCATCCACCCCTACGACGAGGATCTCGGCATCTGGGTACCTTTCGTGCCGGACCTGACGGACGCGGGATTCCACGTGCTGGCCTACGACGTAAGAGGTCATGGCCGGAGCACGTTTCATGATGACGTTTACTCTCCGCGGAGCAGGTTCCAGATCGAAGACTTCAACAGCATGCCGCTCGACGTAGAAGGCGCCATCGGCTGGCTGAAGCGCCGCGCCGACGTGGATGCCACGCGTATCGGGCTGGTTGGCGCGGCGCTTGGCGCCAATATCGCGTACGTCAGTTCGGGCACGAATCCGGACGTAAAGACGGCTGTGGCCATCTCTCTCATCACGCGGCTCAGACAGGACATTCTGCTGGGCACCGACGTCGAGGGCTTCAAGCCCCGGTCGATCCTGTTCATGGCCTCACACGGCGACGGATATACGTTCACGTCGTCCGAATTGCTAGCCCGGGAAACCCTGGAGCCCGTCCGGGTCAGCGGATATCAGGGCGCGGCCAACGGTCTGGCTCTGCTGAACAACCCGGACGCCCGGGCGGAGATCATCCAGTGGCTTCGAACACACCTCTGAACGATCGTCGCGGCGTGATTCAAGCTTGGTACAATACTAGATTACGCCGGCACGGAGGATCCTGACACTGGCGAAACCGAACCCGCGAGGCCCAGGGATTCAGACGCGATACAGGGTACGCGCCATATTCAATCAGGTCTGTCAGTCTTTTACATTCGCCCGGGGAGGCGATATATGCCAGTTTTTCAGAAGTCCTCGCGAGGGATGGTATCGATCGTGGCAACCCTGCTTGTCCTGTTGATTGCCTGTGAGGACGTGCTTGCGCAGAGAGGGGGAGGAGGCGGACGGAGACGAGGCGGAGGAGGCGGCGTCGATCTCAGTCCGATTCGCAACGACCAGTACTCTGATCTCCCCTCGGGCGCCTACGACCTGGTGAAGGGGAACGAGGAGACGTTCAACCGGCTGCCCTTCCCCATAAGGTCTTTTGTACTGGGCTCGTTAAAAAACTGGGACGATTTCTTCCCTCGGGAGAAGGAGCGATTCAGACTGTTTTTCGATAGGGCCGGCGACGTGTCGGATGGCGACTTGCGGGAGGCGTTCGGCGAGGCAATCGCAGGCATCTTCGCGCGACGACGGGGCCCCCGGCAACTTCGCGACCCGGGCGACCGGCAGGGAATTGGACGGCGACAGGGTTCTGGCCGGCGCGGGGGAATGGGCCAACGCGGCGGTCCCCCGCAGCAGAGGCGTCTAAGTCCCGACATACAGATCCTGCCCGAACAGTGGGCAAGAATCGAAACCGCGTTCAATCGGTTCGTATACAGGGATGTGGACTTTCCCCCTGCGCTTCTGGCGATTGCGATCATGCCAGGGCAATACGGAACATCCGATTCAACGTTCAACGACAGCCTGATCGCTCAGGGAACCCTGCTGCAGACCACGCCCGCCCCCACTCCGGCAAAACGATGGCTGGCCACCCTGTTGACGGGACGCGACGACGCGCTGAAGGGCGACAAGCTCGCACACCCGACTCTGTTCGAGTATCACAATCGCGCGAATAAGGACAAGACACGCGCCCGCACGCTGGCTCTCTATATGGACGACAGCGCCCCGCCGGAGCGCAGCACGCACAGGAAATACAGGAAATTCGGCCCACTGAGCGTGCGGGCCTCGTCGTTGACCGGGGCGGCGGAAACCGTCCGCCAAGCACTTGGCGAAGCGCGCTCGGAAGGGAGGTCGCAGGCGTTCATCGAAAACGTCGTCTATCCGACCCTCGACCCCAAGAAACTAAAAATCACCAAGAACGTAAAAAACAAAGTCCTTTCGCGCCTGATCGTCAGAACCCTGTTATCGTCCGACAGGAATCTGGAACTGAAGAACAGCTTTCTGGCATCTCTGGCGATTGCTTGCCTGCCAAGAGCTCAGCCTGATCTCCTGCTTCTTCAACTCGCCGACGGAACCGACAGCCGTGCGACAATCGAGCAAATCCGGGAAATCGTGCAGGGGCACCACCGGTACCGGAATCGCACGACCCTGGCGGTACTCGACGCCGCTGCCGGACGTGCGCTGCTCGTGGGACCCGATATGCCCGCCGGTACGCGCGTAGCCGAACCCCTGTCGCCGAAAGACCTTTCAGCGACCCTTTTCGGCCTTGGCAATGTCGAAGCGGAGTTCGCACAGGGCAAACCGGTCGATTTCGCGTTCAGGAACTAGGCGGTACTTCGCCGTTTCCACCCATTTCGCAACAGGATACGCGCTTCCCGTCCATATAGACGAGCGGGCGGCCTGTCGCAGGCCGCCCGCTCGTTTTTTTTCTCCGCACCGGTGGTACTCCTTCTATCCGGCGCCCTCCTCCCTACCCTCGTCTGATTCTCATCTTACCCGCACCGCCCGGCCGCGACGCACGGACTGAACTTCCTTGAAACAGAGCCGGAGCGCGTCCGCCGCCCGAGCTCCGGAAAGCGCCTCGGCAGGGACCCCTTTCACCACTTCATCCACGGCAGCCTGAATTTCCCGTGTAAACGCCACCACGGGGTCTCCGGAACCAAGCCTTGGCTTCCGGACCTTTCTGTCTGCGGTAAGCAGCGTTAGAGGGGTGGACAGGACCGGCTTGTCGCCAAGTGTGGCGAATTCGTAAATCAACGTCGCCTCTTCGAGGTAGATTTCGAAGCCGTGGGCAAACGCGCGTCCGGGTTGGGAAATCGCACCCGAAGCGCAGGTTATGCTTACATCCGGCCGATCGAGGTATCTGTAGCTCGTACACAGATACTCCGCATAATGGTCATTCACCAGCCGTCCGGTGGACGATACGCGGTCGGGTACGCCGCAAAGCAGCAGAATGTAATGGGTATCGTGGATGTGCAGGTCAACACCCGGCCCGCCGCTCCGTTCCACGTCACTGAATTCCGAAGACCAGTCCGGCTGCGAGATAATACGCTTGAAATGTGCGCCCAATAACGCTCCATACTCGCCGCCCGCGACGACCTTCCGTGCATAGGCGAACTCCGGAAAAAAAGGAAGAACATGCGCTACCATCAGAGAGCGTCCGGCAGTTGCCGCCTCCTGAACCATCCGGTCGGCGTCCTTCGGATTCAATGCGATCGGCTTCTCAAGCAATACATGCTTTCCTGCCCGCAGCGCCGCTATTGTCACGTCTTTGTGCATCACCGACGGCAGGCAGATGTTCACGAGATCGATTCCGGGATCGGCCAGCAGTTCGTCGATCTGCCGATATGTTCGTATGCCCGACAGGTCCTCGATACCGCCGGGGTCCCCGAAGTTCCCGTGGATATCCCTCCAGTCCCCCCGCAGTTTCTTTTCGTCCCTCGTACAAAGGGCCGCCACCTTCCCGCCCTTAACCCCGCGGGCGCCGCGATAGTGGGTCATCCCCATGAATCCGATACCGATGATGCCGATGTGTACCATGGCGACTCTTTCGAGAAAATTCAACGACCGTCCGCAACACGAACGGCCTTGCGCACGGTCGCGCTGCCGAGACCTTCACGACGGACCTGGCGCGACCCCGGCGACTCAAAGAGCGCGTCGTCCGCGCCGCGGTCTCCCGGCAGGGACAATATTGACTTCAATATAGAACGACTGACGATGCGCAGCAAGCAGAAACGGAACGTTTGGAATGTGGTCTTCGTTTCTCCAGCCGGATCTGCAAACACCAAACCGCTTTGACACGTTGAGGGTGTTTGTGATACAATGCAAGAAAGCCCTTGATGAAGCGGATTTTTTCGGTTATCGTTAATCGGTTCGCAATCATCCCGGTGTGGAATTTGCTCGTGACGTCGGGTCTGGAACCATGTGTATACATCAGGCGTTTTTCAATATAGAACGCGATACCCGCCAATCGTTAAGGAAACGGGGAGACGTTGCACGGATGAAATCGATCTTTCAATCGGCGGCACTTGCCGCCTCCATATTCCTGGGTGCAGCGACTCTGAACGCCGCCTCGGCCCCCGACTTCAACCTCCGGAACCTGCGGGGCGAACGGGTCAACCTGAAGGCCCTGCTGGCAAGGGGTCCGGTGCTTTTGGATTTCTGGGCGACCTACTGCAAACCCTGCGTCAAGGCAATGCCCAAGCTCCAGAAGATTCACGAGAAGTACGGCAAGTCCGGACTCACGGTTCTTGGCGTGAACGTGGACGGTCCGCGCGGACAGAACCGGGTGAAACCCTTTCTCAGGGCGCGAAAGGTCAGTTTCCCGATCGCCCTCGACTCGGACAGCGCGGTGATGAGGCGAATGCAGGTGAACGTACTTCCGACGACGCTGCTGATCACACCGGATGGTGAAATCGCGTTGCGGCAGGTCGGATACAATTCGAAAAACGCCGAAGTGTTACTGGCTGCCGTCGAAGCGCTTTTTCCCGATGCCGACGTCGAGGCGAAGACTGATGCGAGCGCTGATCAATAGCCTGATAATGCTCCTTCTGCTGCCGACGGAGAAACCGGCGGGAGCGCAGGTGACCGCATCCAGCCTGACCGAAGTCCAGCGGGGACGCGTACCGGGAGCGGACTCGCTGGCGGTTTCATCACTTTATGAGCAACTCGACGTCGACTACACACGGCACGGTCTGCAGGCCGGACTTCGAGCGGAAGTCTTCAACGCATGGCGCAGTATCGCACCCGGCTCGCCGTTGTCGCAGGTTGAATACCAGGTCGTACACATATCACAGAAACACCTGCGCTGGACCCGGGGACCGGTCGAGCTGGTTGCGGGCAACTACTATGCCATCCTGGGCCGCGGTATCACGCTCAGGGCGTTCGATCTACCTGGGGTCATTCTGGAAAGCGGGCAATACCGGCGCCGCTATTCGCCGTCACGGGACCTCGAGGGTGGCATGGCCACCTGGGCCGGACCTCGGTCCGAGGCAAAAGCCCTGGTCGGCCGCCCCGTAATAAGTGATATTCCGCCCGCGGTGCGGGTGGGTAATCCGCTTCGGGACCTACCGCGGCGTGACAACTGGCTTCTAGGAGGCGAGGTCTCGCTGCGGCCTAGCAACCGAATCAAGACCGGCATCACGGCCGTCAGCCATCACGCCTCCAGGTTTGACTCGACGCGGACATGGTCGGGATTTCTGGAACTCGACATCACGCCTGCTATCGAAGCATCAGGCCTTCAGGACGGGTATGCGACCGTGTACGCGGAGTACGCCGGTCTGAATGACGTGCACGTGGACGGCAACGCGTTGTATCTTTCGGCAAACGCCGGCATTTCCAACCTGGGTCTCAGCCTGGAATACAAGGACTACGAAAATTTCGCCTTCAGTTTCAACGATCCCCCATCTCTGGTTCGCGAACACGCGGCGGTCCTGCTCAACCGGTCCACCCATGCCCTGATTGCCGATGCAGAAGCGGGCTATCAGGTGGAAGCTACGTATTCGATATTCGGACTGGGCACGCTGACGGCAAACATCAGCAAGGGAAAAAACGAACTGGTGCCCGGCTTTTCAACGACCTTCAATGAGCGGTATCTGGGCGTGGACGTCGAACTGCCTCCGCTGGCGGGGGGACACAGCGTGACGTCGACCGTCTTCATCGATTGGGGAAAAGATGAATTGAAGGGGATCGGAAAGCACCGAATCGGCGGCGTGGGGGCCGAATCCAATACACCCGGAGGGTCTGTCCTGGGTTTTGATCTGCAGGTCCGTCACGCGGCCAGGCATCCCCGAAACGAGCCGGTGTTCTGGGATGTCTTTACCCAGTTTTCCTACCAGCATCGCTCCGGCGTGGGTGCCGCACTCGTCCTGGATCGCACAAGCGATCCGTTTGAAGTGGACGATGTCAAGACGCCGGACCGGGTCGAGACCGGAACGCGCTCCTGGCTGGCGGTCAACCTGAACGTCGGCTTTCTCGAACGATACGAAGCCCTCGTCTTCGCCGGACGCAGGCGCGGTGGCGCCGCATGTACTTCGGGAACATGCTATCAGGTGTTGCCGTTCAATGGACTTGAAATGCGTCTTAAGACCCATTTCTGACGCAAACCGCAACTCTCATAAAGGAGGATTTCAATGCGTCGAATCGCCACATGCCTTGTGTTCCTGCTGCTCGTCGGACTCAACCTGCCGTTGCCTGCGGAGGCCCAGAAAGAAGGTGACGCTGTGCCCGCCTTCTCGTTAGAAGATCTAAACGGCAACAAACACAGTCCGGCCGACTACAAGGGTGAAGTTTTGGTTCTCTATTACCTGGGCCACAACTGACCCACCTGCCGGGCGGCGGGTCCGTCCATCGAGCAGCAGATCTGGAAGGCGTTCCAGAACGATGACGTAACGGTCCTGGGGCTTGATATTTATAATGGCAGCAAGTCGCAACTGGAAGGCTTTCGAGCCGCAACAACGATCACATTTCCCCTGCTGTTGCAGGCTGGGGGGATTCAGAGGACGCGGGGTACTCACACTTTGCTGGTCGCGGACCGGGAAGGGATCGTCCGTCACATCGGGGTCGGCGCTTCGGGTCTCAGCGCCGCGGCGGCGAGAATCCGGGAGTTGCTGGCCGTCGCGCCTCCCGCGATCAACCTTCCCAGTACCTCGCTCGACTTCGGCGAGGACCTTCCGGCCGGCGAAACCAGGACCGTTACCCTCGTCGTGAAGAACACCGGTGGAGAAGACCTCAGCATTACGAACCTGGCGTCAGACCTCGAGGGCGTCACGTTCAGCCTGACGGAGCTCACGGTCGCACCGGGTGACAGCGCAACCGTCGATATCACCTTCACGCCCGCGGAGGGCGGTCCTTTCTCCGGCACGATTACCATTTCAAGCGATGACCCTGAAAACGGAAATGTCACGGTCTCGATTTCCGGAATCGCAGCCATCGTGCAGCCGCCCACAATCAACTTACCTGTTACAATACTCGACTTTGGCGGGCACGTTGCGGTAAATGAGTCCCGGACCCTTACCCTCGTCGTGAAAAACACAGGAGGGAAAGACCTCAGCATCACGAACCTGGAGTCCGACCTCGAGGGCATCACGTTCAGCCTGGAGGAGCTTACGGTCGCGCCGGGTGACAGTGCAACCGTCGATATCACCTTCACGCCCGCGGTGGGGGGACCTTTCTCCGGCACCATTACCATTTCCAGCGATGATCCGGAAAACAAAAATGTCACGGTCGCGATTTCCGGAACGGCGATCGTTGTCTCCGTCAATGCCCGTGCCGACTTCGATGGTGACGGGAAAATCGATTTCGTCGACTTCATTGCCTTCGCCCAGGCCTTCAACTCCGACAACCCGACCTTCGACCTGGACGGGAGCGGACTGGTCGACTTCGCGGACTTTCTGGAATTCGCAAGAAACTTCGGCAAAAGCGTACCCTGATTTCGCGCAGAGTAAATGGGCGCAGAAAAGACACGCTGATTCAGGCGTGTCTTTTCATTTCCCGCCTGAACGCGTGCATGGATCATTTTCTGTTCAGTTGGGCTATATAATTGATAATCAGACTTTTAATTCGACCCGACGAAGCCGGTTTTCAGAAACCGAGCCGAGTTCTCATGCGTCTAAGAGTCAACCCTGGCTTCGGACATTTGCCGACGTCAGATTCTCAACCCATGCAGTGGTGTAAATCGCTGGGCGTTAATCATATTGAATGCAGTTGTGGAAACGCCGACAGACTGGTAATCTTTGTCCGTAGACCTATAGCGGTCGCTACCAGCCGCGCTAGAGTCAGTTTTAACCTTGATTCGTCATTTTTCGGGGACGTTAATTCGAATATGTGCTAGTTAATAAAGGCGATTAGACTGCGGATTACCAGGATACACCAGGTCACTGGACGCGAACAGAAAAAACGTCCTTCCTGAAAGCCATTTCGGCCCGTTTCGGGAAGTTTCGTCGCGGTGCCGCGTTGCGGTTTTTGCGGAATTAAGGTTAAAAAGGACATTCCATTGGGTCTCTGATAACGCGGATTATACCCCATGAAACCAAATCCTCGCAACAATTCCAGTACACCCGACCTGCTTTCAGCGGTTCAATCGTACATCGACCGGCACGACATGATCGAGCCAGGTGACGGGATTGTGATAGGTGTTTCCGGAGGGCCGGATTCGGTATCGCTCCTGGATCTGCTGGTCAGGCTGCGTGAAGCTGTCGATATCGCGCTTTATGTCGCCCATCTCAACCATCGTCTGCGAGGTCCCGCATCCGATGAAGACCAGCAATTCGTGATGGACCTCGCCGCGACCTTGGACCTGCCGTGTTTCTCTGACAGCACGACCGTATCCACGGCAGGCTCTCCGGAAGCGGCGGCGCGTGATGCACGCCTGGAGTTTCTCAATGAGGTAATGCGAGATACCGGCGCCTCCCGCATCGCATTGGGGCATACCCGCAGCGATCAGGCTGAAACCGTATTGATGCGCCTGATTCGTGGCGCCGGTCCGACCGGGCTCAGCGGGATCAGGCCGATCCGCGACGGGATCTGGATCCGCCCGCTCCTGGCGGTCTCCCGAAGACAGATACAGGCATATGTCGAACACCGGAACCTTAACGTGCGTCATGACGAATCCAACTCTGAATCCCGCTTTCTCCGGAACCGGATCCGGCATCTTCTTCTCCCGGAGATCGCCTCGGAATACAACCCGTCGATCGAGGCGTCCCTTGCAAGGTCCGCGGCGATCATCCGGGATGAAGATCAGCTGCTCGCCCTGCAGGCGGAATCGGCATATAAGGAGGCCCTGCATTACGAGGGCAAACGAAAAATAATTCTTGATGAAACCGCCGTTTTCGGTTATCATATAGCACTTCGGCGCCGGATATTCAAAACGGCATTTTTTCGGCTTCGAGGCAGCGCACGGGACCTTGATGAACAGAGTGTGAGCCGCATTGAAGGTCTGCGTCTGACGCCTGCAGGCTCGGCTCAGGTGTGTTCCGATGTCTTCGTTCATCATTCCAGTCCGTGGCTGATCCTGAGTCGGCCGACGCCACCGTTCGAGACCGAAGTGGCCGTTCCCGGTGTCACTGGAATCCCGGAAATCGGCGCATTTGTCGAGACGAAGATCAGGCCGGCCAGCGAGGTGCAAGAGGACGATCTGTCATCCAATCCTTTTCGCGCCTGTTTCGATCGGGATGCGATTTTCGGTCGGCTGACGCTCAGAAACCGGCGCCGTGCGGATCGTCTCGTGCCGCTCGGCCTGAGTGGATCACAAAAAGTCAGCGACCTGTTTATCAACCTCAAGATTCCCAGACCGCTGCGTGATGAAATCCCGCTGCTGCTGGACGGGAAGGTCATCCTCTGGGTGGCCGGCTTACGTACGGCGCAGTCCACGGCCGTTACCCAACGGTCAAAAACGGTGCTGGAGGTCACTCTCAAGGGTGGCTGCGGAGGGGTAATCGCCTCCTCTTAAGCAATATCGTCAAGGCGGTAGTTATGGCAGAACATAAAGATCAGGAAGAAACTCCGGCCGCTGAGAAAAAAGAGCAGAGACCGCCCGTTCCGGAGTTGAAACCTGAATCCGACGGCGACCGAGACGCGCCTGAGCCGCCACGGAACCGACCGCGGCCGCGGAATAACCGCGAGCCTGGGTCCACTCCCGAAAATGACGGCAGCGAATGGCGGCGACGATCAAAGACACTGGCATTCTGGGTCTTCTTTGTATTGGTCGCTCTCTTTGCTACACGGTTCTTCGGGAGCAGTACAGGCTCCGGCGACGTCGTGGTCAGCTACAAGGAATACCGCACCCTGATGAAACAGGGCAAGATCGAAAGCGCCGTCATCATAGACAGCGATTTTCATGGTACGTTGCTTGAACCCGAATATACGACCAGCCGTGGCGGGCAGCAGGCATACAGGACCTTTGTCGTCAACCTTGGCGTCATCGGCGAAGACGCAATAGCCGACTGGGAAAAATACGAAATCGACTTTCGCTTCCAGGAAAAGCCCTTCGACTGGTTGAAAGTCTTCTTTAATTTCCTGCCGTGGCTGCTCTTTGTCGGCCTGTGGCTGTTTATCTTCCGGCAGATGCAGGGAGGCCCGAAAGGCGCATTCAGCTTCGGCAAAAGCAGGGCGAAGCTGGTTTCGGAGGATCGCCCGAAGGTCACATTCAAGGACGTCGCCGGATCGGACGAGGCCAAACAGGAACTGCAGGAGATAATCGAGTATCTCAAGGATCCCCGCAAGTTTCAGCGGCTCGGCGGCCGTATTCCCAAGGGTGTCCTCCTGGTGGGACCGCCGGGTACCGGCAAGACCTACATGGCCAAAGCCGTGGCCGGCGAGGCAGGCGTGCCGTTTTACAGTATGAGCGGTTCCGACTTCGTCGAGATGTTCGTGGGCGTTGGCGCCTCGCGTGTGCGTGATCTGTTCGAGCAGGGCAAGGCCAATGCGCCGTGTATCATCTTCATCGACGAAATCGACGCTGTCGGCCGGCACCGTGGCGCTGGGATCGGCGGAGGCCACGACGAGCGGGAGCAGACGCTCAACCAGTTGCTGGTGGAGATGGACGGGTTCGACTCCAAGGAGGGAGTTATCCTCATTGCAGCCACAAACCGGCCTGACGTGCTCGATCCGGCGCTTCTCCGACCCGGCCGTTTCGACCGCCAGGTGGTTGTGGACCGGCCCGACGTCAAGGGCCGCGAGGGTGTGCTGAAGGTCCATATCCGCAACACCCCATTGGATAAGAACGTGGATCTGACCGTACTCGCACGTGCTACGCCCGGCTTTACGCAGGCCGACCTTGAAAACCTGGTCAACGAGGCCGCATTGCTCGCCTCCAGGCACGATCGGGCCTCTGTGGTTATGGAGGACTTCGAAAATGCCAAGGACAAGGTCATCATGGGCGTGGAGAGACGCAGCCTGGTCATCTCCGACTCCGAAAAGAAGCGAACGGCATATCACGAAATCGGTCACGCGCTGGTGGCCAAGCTCGTACCCGAGTCCGACCCGGTGCACAAGGTTACCATTATACCTCGCGGGCAGTCTCTGGGACTGACGACGTATCTGCCCATCGACGAACGCCATAACTATTCCAGGAGCTACAGCGACGCTGTTCTCACATACGCGCTGGGTGGCAGGGTGGCGGAAAAAATCGTCTTCGGGGAAGTTTCGAGCGGCGGACAGCAGGACTACAAGATGGCGACCGACCTCGCGCGCCGCATGGTATGCGACTGGGGAATGAGCGAGAAACTGGGTCCCGTTTCGTACGGCAACAGACAGGACGAGGTCTTCCTCGGCCGTGAGATGGCCCAACGCAGGGACTTCAGCGAGAAAGTCGCACAGGTGATCGACGACGAAATCCGCAACTTCGTCCTCACCGCCGAGGAACGAGCTGAATCCCTGCTTCGGGAAAATATCACTCAGGTCCACGTTCTGGCTGACGCGCTTCTTGAGTTCGAAGTTCTTGACGACTCCCAGCTCGACCGCATTCTCGCTGGAGAGAAGCTTCAGAAACCGTCTGAACCGCCCGAATCTCAAAACGGACGGACAAATCAGGATACGGCGGCCGAAATGGAGGAACCGGACCCGTCATCTTCGGAGGACCGTACAGCCGAGTCACAGGAAACGTCCGAGGACGACGATTAAACGCGGTACTCGGGTTTCATTGAGGGATGGTAAAACGCTGTGTCATTTTGCCATCCTTTTGTATTTCCGGTGTCAACATGCAATACGTAAGATCCCCCGGCCGTCGGCTCGACTGTCGGGGAAACATCCTCAATCTGGGCTCACGGACCCTCATCATGGGGATTCTCAACGTGACGCCCGATTCGTTTGCCGACGGTGGACGTTATTTCAAGCCGCCGCATGCCATTGAACGCGCGCTTCTGATGGCCGAAGAAGGCGCGGACATCATCGACGTGGGCGGCGAGTCCACACGTCCGGCGGGAACGTACGGGGCCGGCGCCCAAACCGTCTCTGCGGATGAGGAAATTCGCCGTACTGCACCTGTCATCGAAGAGATCGCAGCCAGAACCAATCTGATCATCTCCATTGACACGACCAAAGCGTCTGTCGCGCAAAGCGCTTTGCGGTTGGGCGCATCTATCGTAAACGACATCAGCGCCATGCGTTTCGATCCTCTCATGGGCGCAACGATCGCGCAATCGGAGGCCGCGGTTGTTCTCATGCACATGAAGGGTACGCCCCTGACCATGCAGATCAAGCCGGCGTATGACAACCTGATCCGCGAAATCCTCGATTTTCTCGACGAGCGCAAGACCGCGGCCATCGAAGCGGGCATCCATCCCGGCCGGATTCTGATCGACCCCGGCCTGGGATTTGGTAAACAAAATGCCCACAATTTTGAGATTCTTGCCCGGCTTGAAGAATTCCATGACCTCGGCTGCCCTCTGATGATCGGGCCTTCGCGCAAAAAATTCACCGGCGCTGCACTGGATCTTCCGCCAGAGGCACGGCTGCACGGCACTCTGGCCGCCGTGGGTTTCTCCGCGGCCGCGGGCGCCCACGTCGTGCGTGTACACGACGTGGGCGCCGCGGTTCAAGCCGTTCGTGTCGCGGAACAGATCGTGGCTGCCTCCGGTACCGGATGCAGTACACCCGAGGGAATGCAACAGGTTCATTCGGACGCGGGCCCGTCGCGCTCCGGAAATGGCGCGCCTCCGACTGTTTTCCGCGAATCAGGTCGCGGCGGCGGAGTCGGTTAGGAATACCTCAGCCGTGACGGAAAGCCACATTCCCATTCCCTGTTAAATCACAAACGACCCGCCGAAGGAAAACCGATGCCGGGAAAGTCAGACGCATACGCGGCCGCCGGCGTGAATATTGAGGGTGCCGGTCGCACCAAGCGGGGTATCGCCGCATTGGTACGATCGACGTTCGGCCCGGAAGTACTTGCCGACATCGGCGGTTTCGGCGGCCTCTTTGCACCCCGATGGGACGCTTACCGGGACCCTGTCCTGGTAGCGGGTACGGATGGTGTGGGCACCAAGCTGAAAATCGCGTTTCTGACCGGTATCCACAATACGGTCGGAGCCGACCTTGTCGCCCATTGCGCCAATGACATCCTTGTGCAGGGCGCGCGCCCGCTCTTCTTCCTGGACTACCTCGCCATGGGGAAACACGATTCCGCCGTGGCCGAGGCCGTCGTTGAGGGAATCGCAAACGGTTGTAAAGCCTGCGGATGCGCTCTGCTGGGCGGCGAAATGGCGGAAATGCCCGACTTCTACGCGGAGGGGGAATATGACCTGGCGGGTACGATCGTGGGCATTGTCAACCGGGAAGACATTCTGGACGGCTCCCGGGTGCAGCCGGGGGACAAACTCATCGCACTGCCGTCGTCCGGACTCCACACCAACGGTTATTCACTGGCGCGCAGACTCCTGTTCGAAACCGCGGGATGGGGCGTCGGCACACAGCTGGACGAACTCGGCGGCACGATCGGCGAGATCCTGCTGGCTCCCCACCGGAGTTACGTTTCGTCCGTGTTCGGTCTCATGGAAGCCGTGACCTTAAGGGGGATGGCCCACATCACCGGAGGAGGCATCGTGGATAACCTGCCACGCACCCTTCCGGACGGGCTTGGCGCACGTATTCTCAGGGGTACCTGGCCCGAACCGCCTGTGTTCAGCCTCCTGCAGAGGGTGGGAGACAACATCCACGTCGACGAGATGTTTCGCGTGTTCAATATGGGCATGGGCATGGTACTCGTCGTACCGTCGAGTCAGGCTGAACAAGCGATCGAGCAGCTGAATCGAAATGGTGATGAAGGCTACATTATCGGTGAAGTCGTCACCGACACCGCTTCCGGCGTCCAAATCCTTTAGAAGCTGTTTTAAAATTCCCAGCGGTCTTCGCGCGGCTGCAAAAGCGCCGGGCGGCGTTGCTCAAACCCGCCCGTCTTACGAGATCGAGGCTGCGCTTGCTCGCCTCTCATAGGCGAATTTTCCCGCCTTGCCCGTCACTTTTTCGCTCGCGCTCGGGAACTCACCGGTAATTTTAAGACAACCTCCAAGCGGGAGTTAGCCATGTTGCTGCGTATCTTCCTTTTCGTCCTGTTTCTGGGTCTGGTATACCGCGTGTTTCGAGACGTTCTGCGCTCTTCACTTCGATGGGCCTTTACGTCTAGAGACGGTTCCCGCACCAACGGCAAGAAGGCATCCTGGCGAATCAATAAGGATCGGGTCACGGATGCCGAATTCCGCGACCTCGATAGTTGATGCTCTCACACCGCCGGTTTAATGCCCGCAAGCAAATGCGCCGGACATGCCGTATGGCGCGTCCGCATCTTTGAGGTTGACCTCGACCTTGGCCAGATCCAGACCCAGATCCGCCAACGCGCACGACAGACTGACCGCACAGATCAAAAGTGGCGAATTCGCGCCGCTGTATCTGCTGCACGGGTCTGAGAACGTCAGTAAGGAAGAAAGCCTGAAAGCCCTTGTGGACGCCGCCGTCGATCCCGCGTCAGGTGCGTTCAACCTGGATATCTTCCACGGCGAGGATATGGACGCGGCCGACGCAGTCGGCCGGGCAACCGCCTTTCCGATGATGGCGGCGCGGCGGGTTGTCGTGATCAAGCGCCTGGAACGCTTGCGTGACACCGAAGCGCGAACGCTCCTGCCCCTTATCGAAAATCCCGTTGAGACCACCGTTCTTGTATTCACCGCGGACAAACTGGACGGCCGCAAGAAGCTGTCCGTCGCATTGCGAAAGAACGCCGTTTCGGTGGAATTCAAGCCACCTTTCGAAAATGAGCTCCCACAGTGGATTCGCAGACGGGCGGCTGCAATGAATAAGACGATCGAACCCGAAGCCGCGCACGTGCTACACCTTGGCGTGGGGCCGAATCCGGGCGAACTGGTCAGTGAACTCCAAAAACTGGCCATTTATACGAATGGACGCGATACCATTACGCAAGAAGACGTCGCCCAGGTGGCCGGCGCTTCGCGAAAAGCGACGGTGTTTGAACTCGCCGATGCAGTGGGGAAACGGAAAACCGGTGATGCACTGACCGTGCTGCATCACCTTCTGGACCGCGGCGACAGTCCGGTGGCAATCGTCGCGATGCTCGTCCGGCACATCGGTATTCTCCGCAAGGCCCGGTGGCTCAGAAATCAGGATCTGCCACGGTCCGAACTGGCAGGAAAACTGAAGGTTCCTCCATTCTTTGTCTCCAGATACCTCGACCAGGCGGCCCGTTTCGACGAAAAAAACCTCTGGCACGCTTACGAAGCGCTCCTGAACGCGGACAATCGCCTGAAGTCCCGGTCTCGCGCCCCAGCCGCCACGCTCACACAACTCATCTGCCGCATGTGTTCCGGTCCGTCCGGCTGATTCCGTACCGGGGCAAGCCTTCAAGCGGGCTTCCCCGTTCTTCTGATTCTTGACACGATCCCGAAAACTTGGTAGATTTGACAATTCGTGTAGAGGTCCGGATCCGCCGGGTCGTTTTGGAGGAACGTCGATGAGACGGCCGACGTTTCAATGCAAAGATTCTAGTGGTAAATTGAACCAATTAACGAAAGGTGGTGGGCACGGTGGGAAATCCTATAACCATAACCGACGATAGCTTTAAGACTGAAGTGGTCGATTCCTCCCTTCCGGTGCTCGTGGACTTCTGGGCCGTGTGGTGCGGGCCCTGCCGCATGGTTGCGCCTATTGTCGACGAACTCGCCGTCGAATACGAGGGCCGGATCAAGGTTGGCAAAGTCGACGTGGACTCAGAGCAGAAAATCGCCGCCGACTTCGGTATCCGCAGTATCCCGACGCTTCTCATATTCAAAAACGGCGAATTGGCCGACCAGGTTGTCGGCGCGGTACCGAAGAAACAGCTGGTTGAAAAACTCGAGGCCGTATTGTAAGCAAGGTGCCCGGAGTCAAAGGAACACCTGGTCGGGCACTACGCATTGTATTACCAAGCCCTGCCGGGCCGGGACCCCCACCGGTTGCCTCGTCCGATAACAGTCCGTTGATAAAGTCGCTCTGCAGGCGAGGCCGAGCCATTGTGGCCGAAGACAAGGCGCGCGACAGAGTCCCATCCAGCGATTAGGCGAGGGAGCGCAACGCAGTATTTCGACCGCAAGGGCCGGCCGCAGACCGGATGGGCTTTTTCAACGGGCTGTTAACGCCAGCCGAACGGACTCGAACTCGCTGACGCGCCGGTGTGGGCGGAATAAACGGCCGCGGTACGATCCATGACCGTCACATCGAATACAGGGTGTGCCGCAGCAGGCACGCCCTGATTTTTGTGTTCCACCAGAAAGCTGTTTTAAATTCCCAGGGAGTTCCGACTTATGGAAATTGAAAAGGTCGTGATCCCGCTGGCCGGTATGGGCACCGGGCTCCTTCCGGCCACCAAGTCGCAACCCAAGGAGATGCTTCCGGTTGCGTGTAAACCCGTGGTCCAATATGTCGTTGAAGAGATGGTCGATCAGGGCCTTACGCGATTCCTGTTCATTACGGGGCGCGACAAACGCCCTGTCGAAGACCACTTCGATCGGGACCCGGAACTGTTGAATCGTCTTTCGGAAAGCGAAAACCGGGAACTGCTGGACGCGGTGGATTATGGACGTGAGTCAGCGAGGTTTTTCTTCACGCGTCAGCTCATCCCTCCGGGGCGGCACACGCCTCCCGGAATAGGTGACGCCATCGGCGGAGCCGAGGACTTTGCGGGAAACGACCCGTTCGTGGTGGCGCTCGGAGATACCATTGTCAAGTCCGGCAGCCACGCGGGCCTGATCCGGAGGATGATCAGGTCCCACTTCCAGCACGATTCCCGGTGTACCATCGCTGTTGTGGAGGTGGAACCTTCGGATGTGCCCAATTACGGCATCGTCAAGCCCAGGGGCAGGGCCGGGACGGACTTCGAGATCGAGAGCATTGTGGAAAAGCCGTCCCCGGCCGACGCGCCCAGTCGCCTTGCAGTCGCTGCCCGATATGTGTTTCATCCCGAGATCTTCGACGCAATCCGGCACACCCTGCCAGGCCCAAGTGGAAAACTGGAGTTGACGGACGCGATAGCCACGCTGATCAAGATGGGCCGAAAGGTACGGTGTGTCCGCCTGAAAAAAGAGGAGCTTCGTTACGGCATTGGCGACCCGGTATCCTACTACAAGGCGTTCATCGACTTCGCCATTTCGGACCAGCGCCATGGCTATATCATCCGCCAGCATGTTCAGAAATTGCTGAGGGAATTCTGAGCATGCCGGAGGCATACATGTGTACGGCGCCCGGCAGAGCGGGCATTATCGGCAATCCAACCGACATGTATGGTGGCAGTGTCATCTCCTGTTCCACGCGGGAACGCGCCGTCGTACTCATCGAACCCGCCGACGTTCTGAGCTTCGAGGTCGCGGGCCACCGCCGTGTGATCCTGCCCGCCGACGAACTTAAGCCCGATGGCGGATATTTCGACGTTGCGATGGCCGTCGTTGACTACCTCAAGCTGAAGAACGCGCTGTTTTCTCTGCGATGGGCGTGCGACGTCCCCTTCCGGGCGGGACTGTCAAGTTCCTCGGCCCTGATCGTAACCATTCTCAATGCCGTTCTGGCCTACATGGGACGGTCGGTCCATATATACTACCGCGCGGAAATGGCACGCCACATCGAGTTGCACTACCTTGTATTGTGCGGCTACCAGGACGCGTACATGTGTACGATCGGAGGGCTGAACTTTCTGGATTTTCGGGAAAAGCAGTTCTACCGGGCGCTGGCCGACGAACCCTACGCCACCGTCGAGCCACTCGCGCCATTCGTCGACGAATATCCTTTCGTCCTCGCCCACACGGGGATAAAACGCAACTCCGCACGCGTACACCAGCCGATCCGGGAGCGCTGGCTTGAAGGCGACCGGGAAGTCGTCCGCAGCTATTTGCGCATTGCCCACGTGGCGCGAATGGGAAAACGAGCCCTTCTGGAAGCAGACTGGCGAACCCTGGGCGAACTGATGGTGGAGAATCACGAAATACAGCGGGATCTTGGCGGCTCCGGCCCGGAGAACGAACGTCTCATTCAAGCGGCGTTGAATGCCGGGGCCCTGGGTGCCAAGCTGGCCGGCGCAGGAGCAGGCGGCACCATCATTGCGCTGGCGCCGGACCCGGAACCGGTCATCCGGGAACTGCAGCGCGCCGGTGCCAGCCGAATCCTTTCACCCAGGCCGGCGCCAGGGGTCACCATAACGCCACTCAGGAACGACGCGGACAGGCGTACGGCGGAAGCGGAACTCCTCAAACGCTCGCGGCACGAGGATCTTGCAGACTGAAAGGGCCGGCGCTGCACCCGGATCGAAACGAAAATTCACGGGTCCTATGCCCTTGCCGATGCATCCAACTTTGTTTATCTTTACCGCTAACCTTTTCGCATTCCCGACGCCGCGGAGACTCTCTCAATGACAATTCTGGCGGATACGCTCCAGGAAACGTACGAACGCATGGAGCGCAAACTCAGCGGTATCGTGCCGGAAATCGAGCTGCTTTACAAAGCCGAACTGGTCTACGAGATCAACCGTCTCAAACGAGAGCGTGGCGCCATTATCCTGGGTCACAACTACATGGAGCCGGCGCTCTTCCATACCGTGCCGGACGTGGTCGGCGATTCGCTCGAACTCAGCCGTAAAGCCGCTGAAACCGAATGCGACCCCATCGTCTTCTGCGGCGTGAGATTCATGGCGGAAACCGCGAAGATTCTGAACCCGGACAAGACCGTACTCCTGCCGGCCAGGATTGCGGGTTGTTCGCTGGCGGCAAGCATCACCGCCGACGACGTCCGAGAGCTCCGGCGTGAATACCCGGGCGTGCCCATCGTCACGTACATCAACACCTATGCGGACGTCAAGGCGGAATGCGACGTCTGCTGTACGTCCAGCAACGCCGCGAGGGTCGTGGATTCGCTCGGCAGCAAAACCGTCATCTTTCTTCCGGACGAGTATCTTGCGGCCAACGTGGCCCAGGAGACCGGCAAGCGAATCATCTTCCCCACGCGTGAAGAACCCGATCTTCCGCGCGCGGAACTCGAATACGAGATGATCGGCTGGCACGGCCGCTGCGAAGTACACGAGAAATTCACGGTGGACGACGTCACTAACGTGCGCGAGCAGTTCCCGGGGGTACTCGTTCTCGCACATCCGGAGTGCAGTCCCGAAGTCGTGGCCGCATCCGACTTCTCCAGCAGCACGTCGAAAATGAGCGCCTTTGTGCAGGAGACCGAGGCATCGAGTTATCTGCTGCTAACGGAATGCAGCATGGGCGACAATATCATGGCCGAAAACCCCGAGAAGGAAATGGTACGGCTTTGCAGTATCCGCTGTCCGCATATGAACGAAATCACACTGGAAGACACGTTGAACGCCCTTAAAAACAACGAGCAGATTATCGAAGTACCCGAAGATATCCGCATCCGCGCCCGACGTGCGGTGGACCGGATGCTGGAAATCGGCTGAATTTACAAACAGTCCGGGCCTTGGGGGGCGGGGTTTCATACCCGCCCTTCTTTAAAAACTGTCTTAAAATTTCCGGTGAGTTCCCGAGCGCGAGCGAAAAAGTGGCGGTTAAGAGGCACGAGGGGCGCGCAGCCGTGGGAAGACCGCTGTGAATTTTAAGACAGCTTCTTATGTGGACCTTCCATGTCACTCGATATCTGGATGTTTATCGGGCGTATCGACGCTTTCGAAGAAGAAGGCGCCGACCGTATCCTGGACCGCCTGGAAGAAGTGGGCATCGACAAGATCGTGCTCGGCGACCTGAGATTCGGGTCATCGCCGGCGTATCCGCCCTCGCCTGAACTCTACAGAGGATGCGAGACCCGTCCGCCGGAAATGGCGCCGGAAGACATCCCCAGGTTCAAAACACTCCAACGGGCTGTTGAGCGTGCGAAGGACCGGAATTTCGGCGTGTACCTGCACGATTGGCTGCAATCCGCCCCGGGGTGCATCAACGATCCGGAGAAACTCAGGTACGGACCCGCGCGGACGCGAGACGTCGTGCGGAGTTTCCCGGGGGTGGACGGATTCATCCTGGACGGACCCGAGTGGGGGTACGAAATCGCACTCGACCGGAGCAAACTGTTCCAGTGTGACTGCGACTGCTGCCGTGCGCGAGCCGGAGAATGGGGGTACAATTTCGACGTCCTGTTGCAGGCGCGGACACGCCTGAAGGACCGTCTGAAGAGCCTGGGGAACCTTCCGCCCGGACGCCGGGAACGCGGGCTGATCGACGGCCTCGATGCACTGATCTCGAACCCCGGACTCTTCGACTGGATCCGTTTCAAGACCGACAGCATCGAGAATTACGTCGGCGCGTTTGCCGACACCGCCAAGTCGCTGGAGCCGGCGCGCAAGGTGGCGTGCGGTCCGCGCCTGCCCGCCTTCGCGCCGCTTACAGGATACAATTACGGACGCCTTGCGGAAATCGTCGACTTCCAGTGCCCGAAACTCTATTTCTGGCAGCATGGGATCGATGGGCTGAAGGGCACCTTGTACCGCTGGGCGGAAACCCTGTGCGCCTGGAACCCCGGCATGACCGAACCGGAAGCGCTCGACCGTGTGCGTGAGCTCTTCGCCCTGTGGGTTCCCGGCGTCAGATGCCTCGCCGACCTTGACGCTCCGTTGCCCCCTGAGTTCTTCGAGCAGGTGGCCCTCAGCGAAATCACCAAGATGCGGGAGCGGCTTGGCGACGTCTCACGCATTCGACCATGGATGGGTCTGCATCACGGCGGCGTCCGCATGGACAGCCGCGAACTCGAACACCTGCTGAACACCGTCGTACAGGGCGGACTGACCACCCTCATCTACTGGCATTACAGCGACATGACGGAGTCCGATTGGCGGGTAGTTCAGGACCTGTCCCGCACCTGAGCGTTCGCGGTGAGGATTATCCTGGGTCTTTTTCTTCGCAATCAAGGGCCGCCGAATACGACAGACCGGCGGCCCGTCGTCCATAATCACGAAAACGCCGATCCGACATCCACGATTATATGCACGCCATCACGGTTAACGGTCTCTCCAAGTATTACGACGTGCCCGAGCGCGAGGCCGGTCTGCGCGCCGCCGCCAAGAGCCTTGTCAAACGGAAAACGAGGACGGTCAAGGCCGTCGAAGCGATCTCCTTCAGCGTGGAACCGGGCGAGATCGTCGGCTTTCTCGGTCCCAACGGGGCGGGTAAGACCACCACGCTCAAAATGCTCTCCGGGTTGCTCTATCCCACGGACGGCGCGGCCGAAGTCCTGGGCTATGTTCCTCATCGGCGGGAAAGGGCTTTCCTCCGCCGGATTACGCTGGTGATGGGACAGCGAAACCAGCTGATCTGGGACATCCCGATGATCGACTCCCTCGAACGCAATCGGGCGGTCTATCGGATTTCTCGCGGGGACTACAGGGAGACCCTTGACGAACTGACGGAATTGCTCGAACTGGGGCCGCTTCTGCCGAAACCCGTCAGAAACCTGTCCCTCGGAGAGCGGATGAAGTGTGAGATCGCAGCGGCCCTGCTGCATCGTCCGGAGGTACTCTTCCTGGACGAACCCACCATCGGTCTCGACGTTACCATGCAGCGCCGCATACGGAGCTTCGTTGAAGATTACAACCGTGCGCACGGCGCGACGGTGCTGCTCACCAGCCATTATATGGCCGACGTCGAAGCGCTTTGCAAGCGCGTTGTCGTCATCCACCACGGCCGGATTCTCTTCGATGGCGCGCTTTCGGATCTCATCACCCGATTCTCCCCGCACAAGACCATCGACGTCGAACTCGAGACCGAAAACGCCGACCTCTCTCCGTACGGAGACGTGGTGGAGGCCGCCGGGCTGCGCTACTCCCTGCGCGTGCCCAAGGAAGCCACACCGCAGGTGACAGCGAGAATTCTGGGTGATTTACCCGTACTCGACCTGACCGTTGAGGACCCGCCCATCGAGGAGGTTATCGAGCAGGTCTTTTCCGTTGAAACCCCTGAAGACGACGCCGACCCGGCGTGAGCCGAGCGACACCAATGCTTGCGATCTACTGGGCATACCTGAAAACCACCCTTGCGCTTCAGTTTCAATATCGCGTCGCCATGGCGATCTGGATGATCGGCGGGCTACTCGAACCGATGATCTATTGTGTCGTCTGGTCAACCGTGGCGTTAGCCAAGGGCGGCGACGTGAGCGGTTACGACGCCGGCGGGTTTGCCGCGTACTACATCGTCCTTATGGTCGTCAACATGTGGACGTTTACGTGGATCATGCACGAGATGGGCTATCGCGTCCAGCACGGCGAGCTGTCGGCGATGCTCCTGAAGCCGATCCATCCCATCCACAGCGACATTGCCGACAACATCGGTTACAAGACCCTGACGTTGTTCGTGCTGATCCCGTCCGCGGCCGTGCTCTGCCTCCTTTTCAATCCCGCGTTTGACTTTGAAGCCTTTAACGTGCTCCTGTTTGTTTTCTCACTGATCCTGGCATATCTTCTCAGATTCTTCGTTGAGTGGGCACTCTCGCTCGTCGCGTTCTGGACAACCCGGACCGACGCGGTCAATCAGATGTATTTCTTTTTCGGCCTTTTCCTTTCGGGCAGAATTGCGCCGCTGGATCTGCTTCCAGAGTGGGCCCGGGCGGTCGCTGCCGCGCTCCCGTTCAAATGGTCGGTCGCCTTTCCCGTCGAACTTCTCCTTGGCAGGCTCGATATGGCGCAGATCGAGCGCGGATTCCTGATGCAGATGCTCTGGGTCGTCGTCGGACTCGGCATTGTCAAACTCGTGTGGCGCCGGGGTGTCAGGAAATATTCCGCCGTGGGATCCTGAGAACAACTCTATCGCGGGGTATTCGGTTTTGCACAAATTGATCGTGATGTGGACGTTCCTGAAGATTGGCATTCTCAATGAATTCGCCTATCGCGTCAACTTCTACGTTCAGGTCTTCCAGTCCGCGGTGAGCCTTGGACAGGCGCTGCTCGGGGTCTACGTGGTTTTTCTGCATACGGAATCCCTCGGCGACTGGAGATCCTACGATCTGCTCGCCCTGATCGGCGTATTCGTGATCGTCGGCGGGGCGATATCCATCGTTATCCGGCCAAGTATGATGCAGTTGATGACGGACGTCCGCCGGGGAACGCTCGATTACACCCTCACGAAACCCGAGGATGCGCAGTTTCTGGTCAGTATCAGCCAGTTTCGAATCTGGAAGGCGAGCGACTTCGTGCTGGGCGGTATCGTGTTGTCGTACGCCCTTATCAGGAGGGGCACGGACGTCGGCGCCGTCGACGCACTCACCTTCGGCCTTGTCCTTCTGTGCGGCGCGGCCACGATCTACAGCTTTTTCCTGGTCCTGTCCACCATTTCATTCTGGTATATAAAGGTCGAGAACATCCTCAATATCTTCGATGCGATGGTTCAGGCAGGGCGCTGGCCCATCGGCATCTATCCCCACTGGCTCCGTTTCGTCCTTACGTTCATCGTTCCGGTTGCATTTGCGATCACCGTTCCCGCCCGGGCGCTGACCGGCCGGCTCGATTCGGAGTCGCTCACCGCAGCGATTCTCGTGGCGGCCGGTATGCTGATCGCCTCGCGTCTGTTCTGGAGGTGGGGGCTCCGCCACTATTCCGGCGCCTCGGCCTGACTGAAACCCGGTCCGCGCAACGGAACAACCTCATCGAAGGCCGGCAGCAAATTCCGGTGAGACTACTACCGGCCCGGCTCGAAGAAATGGCTTGCACACCGGGCGGGTTTAGCGCACAATTAACAGGCGATCTTGCCGGGGCGGACCGCCGGTGCGTCTGTCCCGCCGTCAACCATTGTCATCCCTTTCAACACAGGAGTTGTCCTATGTCCGGGAAAAAGGTCAAGTCGTTCGCCGCACACGCCAAAGACGCCCGCTGGAAGGAGGAGGGGTTGCGGCCCTATTTCACCTATCGGGACCTGGGTATCAGGGACGCCACGGAGGGGAAGGTTCTGGCGCACATCATCCGCGCCCATCAACCGTGTACCGGACCGCTGGGCTATCACTCACACGACCTGGATTTTCAGATGGTCTATCTGATCAAAGGATGGGCCCGCCTCTATTTCGAGGACATCGGCGAAATCCGGGTCGAAGCGGGTGACGCATGGTACCAACCGCCCGGGATCAGGCATGAAGTTCTCGAATACTCCGATGACTGGGAAGTGATCGAAATCACCATGCCGGCCGAATTCGACACCCACGAAGAAGAACCTCAGGAATTCACATGAGAGTCGGGTTCATCGGTCTGGGAAATATGGGACAGCCGATGGCCGCCAATATCCTGGATGCAGGGCACCCCCTGACCGTCCACGATACCCGGCGTCGGACCGGCCGCGAGCTCGAGGCGGCGGGTGCCACCTGGGCTGAAGACCCGAAGGCGGTCGCGGTTCGATCGGAAGTGGTATTCACCTCCCTGCCCGGCACCGAGGCTGTCGAGCAGGTCGTGTTGGGTGACGACGGGGTGTTTGCCGGTCTGGCCAAGGGAACAACATACGTCGACACCAGCACCATCGCTCCGTCCGCAGCGCGCCGAATCTCCGCGCTCGGTGCGGAACGGGGGCTGCGCGTGCTCGACGCGCCCGTCAGCGGTGGTATCTTTGGCGCGCGAAATGCTGCACTCACCCTGTTCGTGGGCGGTGACGCGGCGGATCTGGAGCGGGTGCGGACCGTGTTGCAGACGATCGGCGGCAAGATCGTCCACGCGGGACCGGCCGGGTCCGGGAATGTGATCAAGCTGATCAACAACCTGATGATGTATGTCAACTTCATCGGCGCGTGCGAAGGCGTGGCGATGAGCGCAAGGGCCGGGATCGATCTGCAGTTGTTGCTCGATGCGGTCAAGGCGAGTATGGGACAAAGCAGGATATTTGAACGCACCCTCTCGCTGTTCCTGAAAAACGCACAAATGGGTGCAACCACCGATCTGGCGGTGAAGGATATGTGTCTGGGGGTTGAGCTCGGATCGGAACTCGGGGTACCGCTGGATGTCAGTACGCCGGTCAGGGACCTCATCGTCCGGTTCCGCGATGGGGGTGACAGGGGCCAGGATGAGTTTACCGACATGATTCCGGACCTTCTGATGCGTTCGGGCGTCGACGTTTGATCGATCGGCGCCGCCGCATCGCGATGGGCGCGCGGAAAACACCACCCAACACCAATGAGTACTTCCATGAATATCTGCATCGTCGGCGCGGGAGTCTTCGGGATGGCCGCGGCGCTGGAGCTGCGAAACAGGGGTCATGAGATAACGCTGATCGAACGCGGGCAAATCCCCAATCCGGAGGCGTCCAGCACCGATGTATCCAAGGTGATCCGGCGCACGAACTACCCGAACGAGACATACGTGGAACTCGTCACCCGGGCTGCGGCGCAATGGCAAGCGTGGCACAACCGCACGAGCCGGTCGATTTACTTTCAGCACGGGGCGCTGATCGTGTCGCGAGACCTGGAAGCGGATCACGAAACCCACGCGGGGTGGGAAACGTTGAACAGGTTGGGAAAGGAGGTCTACGAACTCACGGCCGGTGAGGTCCGCGAGAGGTTCCCACAGTTCACCGTGAGCGACGAGGACAGTCTCTTTTTCGACCCCTGGGCGGGTTACCTGCGCAGCGGCCGGGCGCTGGAGGACCTGGCAAAGCTGGCGAGTGAGGCGGGCGTGACCATCCTGGAGAACACGCTCGTTACCGCGGTGGAGGAAACCCCCGCGGGCGCCAGAGTCCGTACGGAATCCGAATGGAAGGACTGCGACCGTGCGGTCGTGTCGGCCGGCCCGTGGGTTTCCGAACTCGTTCCGGAGATGGAGAAACGCGTTCGCATCACGCGGCAGCAGATGGCGTTTTTCGCGCCTGAAGACCCCGGGCCTTTCGAACGGACCCGTTTCCCGGTTTGGATGATCTTCTCCCCCGGGAACCTCTGGTACGGATTCCCCTATCTGCACGAGGGGTTCGTGAAGGTGGCGGAAGACAGCAAATGGGATGACGCTGAAGTGGACGTCTCCCGGGAACCGACCGACGAGTTTCTGGCGTGGGCACGGGAGTTCGTTGCGCGTCGCATACCGGGCCTGAGCGCTGCGCCGCTGGTCGGCGGCCGGTCCTGTCTGTATACCAACATGGCCAATATGGAGGACGAAGAATTCGTCATCGATTGGGCACGGGGTTGCGAACGGGTGCTGATCGCGGGCTGCGGCTGCGGCCATGGCTTCAAGTTCGGAGGCGCCATCGGGCCCGTCATCGCGGATGCGGTGGAAGACCGGGAGAACCCGCTGGGCGATCTGTTCAGGATTGGAAACCGCTTCGATTAAGAAAGGCGTTCCCATGGCATTGAATCCGCGGCAAGTCTACGACGATGCGCTGGTGATCGACGGGTTGAGTGTATGCAACTGGAACAGCGATGCCGTTTTCCGGCAATTGCGCGCCGGCAATATTACGGCAATCAACGCGACCGTCTCGACGTGGGAGAACTTCATTCAGACCATGGCCCATCTCGCGGCGTGGATGCGGCGGTTCCGGGAGCGCGACGACATTCTGCAGGTGAAATCAACGGCCGATATACACGCCGCAAAGCAGCAGGGCAGGACCGGAATTATCCTTGGATTCCAGAACGCCTCTCCCATCGAGAACGAACTGGACCGCCTCGGCCTGTTTCTCGCGCTGGGGGTGAGGGTGATTCAACTGACGTACCACGAGACCAATCTCCTGGGCAGCGGCTGCTGGGAACGGAACGACGCCGGCCTAAGCAATTTCGGCGTGGATGCAGTGAGGGAGATGAACCGGCTGGGCATTCTCATCGATTTGTCGCACGTGGGTCCACGGACGACGCTGGACGCCATCGAAATGTCGGAGAAACCTGTCGCCATCACCCATGCCAACGCCCGTAGTTTCTGTGACCATCCGCGAAACAAGGAAGACGAAGCGTTGAAACGCCTGGCCGAAAAAGGGGGTGTCGTGGGCGCGACGTCGTACACGCCTTTCCTTCCCAAAGGGTACGAAACGACCGTAGAAGATTTCGTAGACGCGATCGACGACATGGTGGAGCGGGTCGGCATCGACCACGTCGCCATCGGTACCGATTCCACTCACGATCAACCCCTTGAATTCTGGCACTTCATCGCATCGCAGCAGGGTACCAAATTCCCGTCCACGTTCGCTGACGGTTCCGTCCCGTACACCGAGGTGAGCTTTCAGCCGAGGGGAATGGCAACGCTGGCCGAGTTCCCCAACGTCGCCGACGCGCTCGCCAACCGCGGATACAACGCCGGAGAGATCACAAAACTCCTCGGCGGAAACTGGATGCGCCTGTTCGCGCAGGTGTGGAACGAATGAAACAGCGCCAGGATTGAGAATTGCCCCTGCGCCACACTGAATTTTGCTTCCTGTTCCCTGCCCTCACCCATGTTCCCTGTTCACCGGATCCATCATGTTGTTAAAGGAACAAGCCGCACAATTGATATTTCTCGTTGCACGTTGTCATACAATGTAATATATTGTAATACATGAATACGACACTTACAGTACGCACCGACAAGACCATGCGTGAGGCGCTGGAAGAACGCGCGCAGGCGCATGGATTGACGGTTTCAGAACTGGTGCGTCGGTTGCTTGAAGAAGCCATTTCGGAACGTCCGCTGGCGCAACGCGTCGGACATCTGAAGGGGCGTCTCGAACTCTCCGACCCCGGCGCCGACGCGTGGCGAAATCGCCTGCGTGAACGGAACTGGCGAACATGACGTCCTGGCTGCTGGACACCGGTCCACTGGTCGCGTATCTGAACGCCGCGGATCCCGCTCATCGGGAAGCGGGGGATGCGCTCGACGGCTTTAGCGGACAACTCTGTACGACCGCCGCGGTCATCACCGAAGCGATGCATTTCGTGGCGGGAAGCCGGTTCGGTCCCCGCCTCCTGACAGAATTCGTCACGACCGCTCGTATCCGGGTATTCGATTTCGCTCAGCCCGCCGCGCTTCGCAGGTGCGCGATGTTCATGGAAGAATACGTGGACACTCCGATGGACTATGCGGACGCAACCCTCGTGCTCCTGGCCAAACACATCAGATGTTTCGATATCCTCACCCTCGACCGCCGCGGCTTTTCGACCTATCGACCCAGTGAGAATCTCGGCTTCCGCCTGGTACTTGACTCCTGATAAAATCAATGAGCAGGATGACCACTACTCCGGATTTCCCTTCCGCGGCTGTACCGCCCACTCCATCCGGAACAGACAAGTCCGAATTTACGGCTAGATTGCTCCGATTGATTATCTGCACGCTAATGATCGGTTCGATACCCGTCTCCGGGCGTGCTGAAGCGGAATCCGGCGGGCGTACGATCTCCGCCGAATTCGGGTACGTCTCGGACTTGCTTCGAAACGCCTCAGGCGGCATCCGGAGCGGCTCCGCCTATCTGCAGAACGTCGACGCGACGTTTGCAATCGACCTGGGGCCGGTCTACGGAAATGGTGCCGGCTCGTTGTTCGCCTATCTGCTCTGGAATGACGCGTCGACGTTTTCGGATCGATACCCCGGCGACGCGCAGGTTGTCTCAAACATCGACGCGGAACGGGCCCTGCGCCTCTATGAACTCTGGTACGAACATCGTCATGCCGACGCGCTGAGTTTGAAAATCGGACTCTACGATCTCAACAGCGAGTTTGACGCGGTCGATGCGGCGGCGTTATTCCTGAACAGTTCTCACGGAATCATACCCACGTATTCCCAGACCGGAGAAAACGGACCTTCGATATTTCCGGTGACGTCTCTATCGGCGCGCCTGCAATGGGAGATTGACAGGAACAACGTGCTGCGTTACGCGCTCCTCGACGCGGTACCCGGCGATCCTGAGAATCCCGCCGCCACCGCAGTGAAGTTAAGCAGCCGCGAGGGCGTTTTACATGCCCTGGAGTACAACCGTAACTTTCCCAATGCCCTCCGTCTGGGTCTCGGCGCGTTCCTGTACAGCGCGAAATTCGAGGCGATTCGTGAAACCGACGATGGTGGGAATCCAGTCCACCGGAACGGGAATGCAGGCTGGTATGCCTTTGCTGAAGGAGATGTGTACAGCGACGCGACGCACGGACGGACCGCATCGGCCTTCATTCGCTACGGAGCCGCCAACGGCACACTCAATCCCTTCGACAGATACATCGGCGCCGGGATCGTGCTGTCCGGTCTCGTCCCCCGCAGGTCCGACGACCAGATTGGAATTTCCCTGGCCATTGCGCGGTGCGGCGCGGACTATCGGGCTGCGGCCGGAGCGGGAAGCCATGAGGCCGCATTCGAACTGACCTACCGCGCGCACATCCACGACCTGATACAGATCCAACCGGATATTCAGTATATCATCAACCCCGGCCCGGATCGGACGCTTGAAAACGCCCTGGTGATTGGCGTCCGGATGGAACTGAATCACGGATTTCATCACCGATAGAGTTAATGCGCCCCCTCTTCCGCGCTCCAACCGGTCCTCGGTCCGCAAATACGTACAATCTGTAGGAAGTTCACTTCTGAAGCTCGTCAGCGAAAATGGAAATCCGGAACGCTCTGTTCAGCTGGATTCCGCTCCCTGCAAGACGGTATCCCGAATTGATGTGAAAGCGGACTTGACGCGAGTCCGTATATATGTATATTTGTATGTATAAAAATGTGTTTATTCTGTGAGATTGAATGAGGACAAACGTTGTCTTTGAGTGGGATGACCAGAAGGACCGTCTCAACCGGCGCAAACACGGCGTCACTTTCGCAAGTGCCCGACAGGCGTTCATGGACCGGAATCGTGTTATCGCCGTTGATCGAAAACATAGCACAGCCGAGGAAACGCGGTATTTCTGTTTTGGACTGGTTGAAGGTCGAATATTGACCGTGCGATTCACGTATCGAAGAGGCAGAATCCGCATTTTCGGCGCAGGCTATTGGCGCGAGGGAAGGACGCGTTATGAGCAAGGCGAAATATGAAAATGCGCCGGCGGAACTGGCGGAAGCAATCGAACAGGCTGAGGTGATTCAGGACTTTCTGCCGTCACCCGACCGGCTTGTCGTGAGGGAGGAAACCGTACGGATAACCCTTAATCTCAACAAGCGGAGCGTGGATTTTTTCAAGTCGAGCGCGCAGCAGAACGGCGTACCCTACCAGAGCATGATTCGGAGAGTGCTGGACATTTACGCTGAGAGATATCTTGGAGAACAGTCCTGAGCGGCAGGTAGTTCGGTCGGACAGGCTTCCCCGACTGTTCGCGTCAGGGTGACATCGCGCCACGGCCAGCCTGGCTTCCGGTTCGGTGCTACAGACGAATGTCGGGACTGAAACGCAAGACGAAAAAGAGGGAGTTGAAGGCATCCGCCTTCAACTCCCTCTTTGAATTCCCACGTAAATAATATAACAAAATACGACCCGGAAGTCAAGTATTTAAATAATTTATAAACATTCACTTAAGTGTAGTTTTCCATTGAATACGTGCGATGCGTGAGTTATCTTTGACTGGCTTGCCGCCGGATGAATTTGCGCGATAGACGAACGCCTGCAGGGAGCCTCTGATGCCGCCAAGATCTGACCTCGAATACTGGAACCGCCGCGAGAATGCAGGCGCGATTTTCGCCAACCTGCGCTGGACCTGGAGTCACATCCGTGCCCACGCCGGACCGGCCGCGCTCTGGCTGATTCTCATACACATTCTGCTTGGAATCCAGCCGGCCCTGCTCATCCACGTGACCAGGCATCTGGTCGACGCCGTGGTCGATGCGGCCGGCGGCGGCCCGTCCGGGTTTGACGATATCCTGCCCTGGCTGATTGCATTCGGCCTGATCCTGCTGCTCACCAGAGAAGTGCTCTGGAACGTGCGGGATGTCCTTCATCTCCGGATGGAACAGAACCTGGCACACGTCCTGGGCAGACGACTGCTCGAATGTTCGTCCCGCCTTTCTCTTTTGTATTTCGACGTCAGCGGGACCTACGACCGCCTCGAGCGAGCCCGGGACCCGGGCCGCAAACTCGACCGGCTGTTCTTCGCCGCCCTGCATTTTTTCCAGGCCGCTATCAAGGCCGTTTCGGTGGCCGCCATGTTCTTTACGGTTTCTCCGTGGATCTCTCTGGCCCTGGTGGCGGTGCTGATGCCGCAGATCCGCCTGGCGATACAGCAGAGCCGGATGTTCATGTCCTTCACCTACGGGGAGACGCCGGAGGAACGCCGGGCCAGGTACGTGGACCGCATCCTGACCGGCAGGACAGAGCAGAAGGAAATGCGGCTCTTCGGCCTGCACCCGCCGTTGACCGGGCGCTGGCGGAGGATGCGACAGGTGTTGCGTGAACGACTGCTGGGGCAGCGACAGCGACAGGTCGCGAAGGAGTTGCCCGCATCCGGGTTACGAATTGCTGTGGCGGCCACCGTGGCCGTCGTCCTCGCGTACCTCCTTGGAGACCGGGTAATCACGCCGGGACAATTCGTGGCGCTGTTCCAGGGTGTGGCAGACATGCTGGCCGCGGGCGCCAGTCTCGGCTACAACTCACGGGAGTTGCAGGAGCGCTCCACCCAGGTCGGTTACGTGCGGGAATTCTTCGAACAACGGGATCGGAATCAGGTTGAAACGGAGGCGCACGACGTGGCAGCCAGTGATTCGCGGGGAGCTTCCTTTCCTCGCCCCCTGCGAAAGGGCTTTTTCGTGGAAGGCATACGATTCGCCTACCCGGCATCCACTTCGGGCGAAGAGGTCGCGTCCGTGCTGAACGGTGTCACCTTCTGCCTGGCGCCGGGCGAACGGGTTGCCCTCGTGGGCGACAACGGCGCCGGAAAGTCCACCGTGGCCAAGATTCTGTTGGGACTGTACCGACCCACCGGGGGGCGCGTGACGGCAGACGGTCTGGACTACGCCGAGATCGATCCGGATAGCCTGACAGGCGCCGTGAGTGCCGCATTCCAGGACTACTGCCGGTTCGAACTCACGCTCGGTCAATCCATCGGCATCGGCACATTGGGCAGATCGGCAGGCGGACAGGCCGCCGAACTGTGGCCCTCATGGCTGCAGCCCGACATGACTGTGGTCAGGGAGGCTGCCCGGCGCGCCGGCGGCGACGAACTCGCGGAACACCTTGCCAAAGGTTACGACGCCCCTGTCGGGCACGTCCTCGACGGCGGGCGGGGTCTCTCCGGCGGCGAATGGCAGCGTATCGCCATCGCCCGCGCCTTCACCCGCGATGCGGAATTGCTCATCCTCGACGAGCCCGCCGCTGCCCTCGACGCCGTAGCGGAGGCAGCGCTCTACCGTCAGTTCGCCGAGTTACTCGAGGGGCAAACCGCCCTGCTGATCAGCCACCGGCTCGGCTCAGCACGCATGGCCGATCGCATCCTCGTGCTACGGCAGGGCCGCATCGTCGAAGACGGATGTCACGACGACCTCCTGGCATATGGGGGCGTCTACGCCGGCATGTGGGAGGATCAGGCATCGTGGTACCGGTAGAACCCGATCCCATTCTGAAGCGCCCCCGAGGGCCCCGGACTCTGTTCCGCTTCCTGGGCTGGATGATCCGAATCGATCCGCAGCGGACTATCGGCGCGCTTATATTGGAGTTTACTGTAGGTGTGATACCGGCCGCGACGGTCTGGGTTATGCGCGAACTCGTCGATCGCGGCGTCGGCGTGTATGAAGGAGAACTGCCGGTCGATTCCATGCTCCCCTGGCTCGCCCTGTGGGCGGCCTTCAGCCTCGCGGAAAACGGTATTCTGGCCTGGAGCCGGCTGATCCTGCTCGAGCGGGTGAAGCAGGAACTGGAGGACCGGCTACTCGAGCAGCTCCAGGTCAAGTCCCGTTCGCTTCACCTGGAGGCCTTCGAGAGGGCCGACTTCCACGACCTCCTGCGACGCGCCCAGGAAGCCGCCACGCCCGGATTCTTTCTGAACCTGTTCGGCGAGATCAGATCCATATTTGCCGGCACGGTGACGGCGATCTCGGTTGCTGTCGTTGTTGGATTCTGGAACCCGTTACTCCTCCTTGCCGTGGTGCTGGTCTCGCTGCCGCCGCCCCTGATGAGTATCGTTCACGACCGGGGCAGGTTTTACACGTTTCGAAGAGCGACGCAGGCACAGCGACTGCGGGGATATCTGGAAACTACGCTGACGGAACGGGACGCCGCCAAAGAAGTGAGGGTGTTCGGCCTTGGACCCGCCCTGATCCGTTGGTGGGAGTTCCTCTACTGGCGAGTCGCCGATGCTCTTTACCGACAACTGCGAAGGAACTGGGTGCTCCGAGGGTCGCTTTCGGTCCTCAGCCTCGCGACGCTGACCGCCGGCGTCGGCTGGTCGGCGTGGGCGGTCCTCGAGGGCGGCCTTTCAGCCGGGCAGTTCGCGGCCATGATGGTCGCTCTGCGGCAAGTTCGCGATAGCGTCGACCGGATTATCGCCCGGATCGGCTATCTCGGCATCCGGCTGCTGAACATCGCCGATCTGTTCATCTATCTGGACCTTGGACCCGAAGAACGCCCGGGCACAGCCGCCATTTCATCGCTCAAGAGACGGTCAATCGCAGCTCGATCCCTGACCTTCCGCTATCCTCAGGCAAAGCGCGATGCGCTTACTGAGGTCGACCTGACCATCCGGTCCGGAGAGCGTGTCGCCCTGGTCGGCGCAAACGGCTCCGGCAAAACGACTCTTGTCAAGCTGCTGCTGGGCCTGTTCCAGCCCACCGCAGGCGAACTGGATTACGGCGACCTCCCCGCGAACCGGGCGAACCGGGACCGGCTCTGGAACCGGTCCACCGCGGTCTTTCAGGACTACACCCGCTTCGCTTTCACCCTGGGTGAAAACATCGGTTTCGGCCGCTGGGAGCGGATGCAGGAGCCCGGCGAAATCGAGCGTGCGGCGCGCCGGGGCGGGGCGGACGCCGTCGCCAACCGGCTACCGAAGGGATATGAAACGCCTCTTGGCAGGGAGTTCGAAGGCGCAACGGAACTCTCAGGCGGTGAGTGGCAGCGGGTCGCGATTTCCAGGGGATTCATGCGGGACGCCGACCTCGTCGTCCTCGACGAGCCGACCGCCTCCCTCGACCCGAAGGCCGAGGCCGACGTATTCCGGCGCTTCCTCGCCATGGCCGGCGGCCGCACCACGATTGTGGTCTCCCATCGGCTGGGCTCGGCCCGGATGTGCGACCGGATTCTCGTACTCAAGGAAGGGCGGCTCGTGGAAGAAGGGTCCCACGAGGAACTGGTCGCCCGCGGTGGAGAATACTCGCGGATGTGGAAACTGCAGGCGGGATGGTATGAAGGGTAGGAGACGGAATCCGGCGACTCACGTGATCTGTACTACCTCAGGCTTTTCCACCTCCAACTCGGTTGCCGCGTTCCGGAACAGTTCGACAACCGTCGGATGGCAGGTAAAAACCAGTACCTGGTTGGCTTTGGACAGCTCCGTGAAGGCGACGGCGGCGCGAAACCCGCGGTCCGGATCGAAGTTGACTAGGACCTCGTCCACCACGACCGGCAGCGGCTCCGTTCGCTCCCCCAGTTCCCGGATCAGCCCGAAACGGAGCGAAAGGAACAGCTGCTCCCGTGTGCCCCGGCTGAGTTCCGAAGGCTGCTTCGTCCGCCCGTCGGCGTCCGTCACCGTGATCGTCTGTTCACCGAGCGGCGCATAGACCTGGCGGTACCGTCCATCGGTGATCGAAGTGAAAAATCTCTCAGCATGCCGGATTACTCCGGGCTGCCGCTCACGCTCGAACTTTCGACGGGATTCTTCCAGCAGGTTCCGGGCAATCGTAAGCCGGGTCCAGTCGCGCGCGTGGCCCTGGAACTGTTCCAGCAGGACATTCTTTTCCATCCTTAGGCGAGACGACTCCTCCTCGCCGACCAGCCCTGCCAGTTCGGTCTGAATGGAACCTCGTTGGGTCGACAACGCCTCACGCTGGGCGTTGGCAGTCGTCCGTTCTTCCTCCAGCCTTGCCATCTCGTCGGCGATTGCCTGAGGGTTCGTGCTGCCAAGGTCCGATTTCAGCATTTCCAGCGGTTCGCCCGGTCCGCTGAGGCGTTGAAGCCGATGAAGTGCATCGCGGGCCTTGTCTTTGAGTTCCGTTCGCCTTTCGGCAAAACCTGCGCGCACGCGGAACGCTTCGGCGTCCTCTGCGCCGCCGGATTGCAGCAGCTGACCCAGCTCATCTTCCGCGTTCTTCAGGTCGCTGCATCGCTCGTCCTGGTGGCGCCGGGCATTCTCCAGATTGAGTTTCGCGTCGGTCTGATTTCTTATGTCTTCCCGGACTTCCTCCATCAACTCGACGAGCCTGTCGGCCGCGGCTGCAATCGTGCGATAATCACTGCGGTCGAACGTGACGTCGAATGCAGTGGCAAGCGGTTCAACTACCTCAACGTATTCGTCGATGTCTTTCCGAATCGCCCTGATGCGCTGCTGCCAGCTTCGCACGTCATCCTGCCTGCTTCGACCGAGTTCGACCTGGCTCTGGAGCACATCGGCCGTCTCGGGCGTGAAGGCTTCGGACAGACCACGCGCCATCAGCCATTCCTGCCATCCACGCTGCGCCACTTCGAGGCGACCTTCAGCATCCTCGACGTCAGCGGCGGATTTGTCAGTGCGGATCTGCCGCTGTTTTGCGATTTCCTTTGCAGCCTCGAGAGTCTCGGAGAGATGAGTTTGTTCCTGAAATAGGTCTTCCTCTTCGTCGATCGACTGTTCGGCCGCCAGGAGCGACGCTTCATCGATCACTTCGAGGTGAAGGGGCGCTGCATCCTCCAGCATCTTTGACTGGAGATCCTCTATGTTCAATTCGGCGCGGCGCAGTGACTCGCGAACAGGTCGGGCGAGCGGTGATTCGCCTGCGCCCGGATGGCGGATCCCGGCAGACATGAACAGATACACGCCCACAACTGCGAGCGCGATGCCGCCAACGACGCCTATGGTTAATGGCGTTCCACCGAGCAGCCCACCGGCGATCAGGAGTCCAATCCCAATGACAACGCTGATTGCTGCGACAACGGTGCTCCTGCCCGAACCACCGGTATGAGACGCGCTGCCTCTGAGAGACTCGAGTTGGCTCTCGAGATTCAGCACGTTCTGTCGCTGGCGGTTGAGATCATCGAGTTTCGACCTTGTGGCGCGCACCAGGTTGCGGCGCTGCCGTATCTGGTCGGCATTCAGGCCTGGTATCCTGGCGACCTCGAATGCTCGATTGGCCTTGTTCTCAGCGTCATTGGCTTCCTCAAGGGATGCCTTGTCCTGACGAAGAGCTGACCTGCAGTCCGATTGCTCCTCGGTTGCGCGACGCAATCGGTCGCCGAGTTCAGATATCTCCTGGCGAACGGCAATGGAAAGATCGAACTGCTCCAGCCTGGCTTCATCCCAATCAGGTCCCAGGTCCTTCAAGGCTTCAACCAGATCTCTGCTGTGGCTCTCGAACTCGGCTTTGCGTTTCGGCAAGTCTTTGACCGAGCCGTCGAATGCGCCTCTTCCGTTCTGCAGAAAGCGGACTTCGGACGAGTGCTCCAAAATGGCCTCGTGCTCGACCCGAATGTCTGCTGCCCGTGCGGCTTCAGTGGCTCGTTGCCCGGCGGACTCGTACTCCCGTCGCGCGGCATTGACGCGCTCCTGTAATGCTTCCAGGCGATTCACACCATCCGCGGGAAATGGGTCGACAACCGGAATGCCAGCCAACTCTTCCTCGGCGGAATTCAACTCATTCCAGGCGTCCCAGCCCTTCTGTAGTGTATTTTGACCGTTATACCGAGATTGAGTCTCCAACTGTTGGGCAGCCAGGTCTCCCAGCTCGATCTCGACCCTCTGAAGCCGGTCGGTCAGTTCACCGTACCTTGCCGCGTTGTTGGAGACTTCCCTCAGCTTGTTGTCTACGTCCTCGATCTTGTTGTAGATCTCGTAGATCTTCTGGGTGCTCCCACCCTTGAGAAAGATCCCGATGCGGGACGACTCAATGGACTTCACGGCGTTCGGAAGTGACGTAACGCCCATGCCCGCGCTGTAGATCTGACCATTGACGTTCGCGTCGTTCAGAAGGTCGTCGCTGTAGAGGTCGTCGAGGGTGAACGCGAATATCCTCTCGAATACTTCCCTCGAGTGGTGTCCCAACAACAACGCGAGTTCAGATTCGGGCAGTGTGTCTCCTGTTGTCGAAGTCAGGAGAACGTCTCCGCTGTAACTCCTTCCGGTCGTTCTGCGCACGTCGTACATACGACCGCCCGCACCTTCTATGGTCATGTAACCTCCGTAACTCCCCCCGGCCAATGCAGGATAAGCGTTGACCCTTCCGCTCTTGCGTGGAAATCCGAAGAGTATCCGTCGGACAAACTCCAGCAGTGTGCTTTTGCCCGCCTCGTTCGGCCCGAAGAAGACAGTCACGGGTCGTTCCAGTGCCCCGAATTGCCTGTCGGCGAACTGCCCGAAGCCATCAATGCGTAGTCTGCGGATTCTCATGCGTCTTCGCCGAGCCGGTTTACGAGGATTGCCTCAGCCTCATCGATCAACGTGGGAAGTTCATCGCCACACGGTACGTGGTCAGAGAGATATTGGCGATAGAGGCGGTGCTGATAAAGATCTGAAAGACCATCTTGCAGACGGGCCAGCAGGTCGGTGTCTTTCTTCGCACCGTCCGCGGTCCTGAGCACCTCGGCCATGAAGTCCGATCCAACAATACGATCATCACGGTTGAACGGCGCGGCGGTCTCGTCCACTATGCGCTCACACCACGCAAATTGGGCACGTTTCGCCCATTCGTCGTTAACAACCTCCGTCACGTGCTCCAACAGGTCCGGCTGCTGCAGCGATCCGTGCAGACTGCCAATTCCGACCAGTGAAATCCTCAGCACGACCGACACGCCGTTTGCGCCATTCAAAGCCTCATCAATTCTCTGGTGGATTCCATCGATCAAGCCCTGCTCTCCGTCCAACCGGGAAATGTCCACTGCGGTCCTCTCCCACCGCACGCAATCCATAGACCTGAATTCAACACTGACGTCGCCGTCATCGTCGACCTCGACGAGATAAACGCCGCGGGCGCCGGATTCGTTGGGATGTCTTCCCTGGGGGTTGCCCGGATAGACCACGGTCGGGGACCGTTTACTGAGTACCTGTCTCGCATGCACGTGTCCCAGCGCCCAATAGTCCATTCCCGATCGTTCAAGATCGTCGAGCGAGCAGGGCGCATAGTTCACATGTGAGGTGTCGCTGCCTGCATTAGCGTGCACCAGGCCGATCGAAAACGCTTCGGGATCGCCGCTGCCGAGACGCTGCGCGAGGTTGTCGTAGACGTCTCGTTTGGAATAGCTTATGCCGTGAACAACCGCGCGATGGGGATCGTCTACAAATATCGGCACGGCCTGTGCCTCCTCGAGGAAGCGCATAGATCCTGTCGGGTAGTCCAGACGTGCCTCCCAACCGTCGAGCGGATCGTGGTTGCCGTGGCAGACGAAAGAACGTATCCCAGCATCGTCGAGCCGTCTCAAGCCCTCCACGAACTTGAGCTGGGCGCGCAGGCTCCGATCGGCCGAGTCGTACACGTCGCCCGCGACCAGCAGCGCGTCGACGTGTTCGTGGATGCACAGGTCGATGATATTCTCGTATGCCCTGAATGTCGCATCCCGCAGCGCGCTCGACACGTTGTCGGGTGCGACCGCATGTATCCCGACAAACGGACTATCGAGATGAAGATCAGCGGCATGTACAAAGCGTAGACGGGGCATGTCTATCTATTCGCAAATAAGCGGCTGTAGTGTTCTCTTCGCCACGCATTGTTCTAAATGAACTTCTCGGGTGACACGTGAAATATCTGTGCCAGCTTTCGCGCGGTCTTCAGGCTGATTGAACGGACATCCCGCTCCATATTCGAGACATGCTGTCGAGGAACACCGCCGAGCAACTCACCCAGCCTCGCCTACGTCAGCCCGTGATTCTCCCGGTAAGTCTTCAGATTGTCTCCAGGCGCCATTCCTGATTTGATACTTCCATACCAATCGGTCTCAAATATATCGACGAGATCGTCGGTGTTGGCTTCGGAAAACCGAATCTGCTCACCGTACTCCTCGTTCAGCACGGACATCAGCTTGTCGGGGATTTCCCCTCTGATGAGAATCTCAATACGGGGCGTTTTCACGACTGCCTGCATAGTAAACCTCGATGATCTGTGAGCCCTTCTTGTATTTCCAACAGACGACCCACCCACGCGTGAGGTGGCAGTGATATTCATCCTGTCCAAGCCTGCTATAGTTGGGCCAATCGTTTCTGACCGGCCCGTTGTCCCGCAGGTCCTCGACCAGGTTGGCTGCCTTTCGTTGAACCGAGTCTGGCAGCCTATGAATACGCCGCAGCACACTTCTCCTTATCAAGATCTGATACATCCAAAGTAACCATTTAATAGTTACATGTCAAAATAAAATCAACCCCTCATCCAGAATCGTTCTGAATTCGTCTCACATCGACTCTTTCAGTGGTAAAAAAACTTTGCAAACTGCGTGCCATTGTCCGCTCGCACGTGGCGTCAATCTCACAGCCACCTCAACGACGTGGATGAACTGCCGGGCTTGCTGCCGTGCGACGGATCTTGCGCGAGCACCAGCATATTCACCCCGTCCAACAGTCAGATCCCAGTTCCGGCCAATGGAGAGGTCTCGTCTCCACCGCGTAAGTCCAGGCGACTGTGAACGACTCTTTCGCACGTACCGACACGAGCACCCGGCGATAAAGGCTTCGACCGCCGGGGCGGAAGCCTTCCAGGCGGTCGATGGCGGGCAGGCGGGTTTCAGGATCATCGAATTCGAGCAATTCCCCCCGCACGACGCCACGGCCGCTCACAGGCGGAACGGTCGGGCTTTCCGTCAATAGTCGAGGCTCGATGTCACGCGCAAAGCGTACCTGTGTGACCGCGTCGGCCGTGGAATCGGCGGTTCCTGTGGCAAGGATATCCTCATAGGGCACTTCGAGAAACGGTATCCGATCGGGCCGGATATAGAGGCATCCACGGACCAGCGCTTCTTCAACCGCCAGCACACCGCGACAGTAGTCCTCGTGGTTCGAGTACCCGCGTTTGAGGGTGCCGTAGACAAAGAGGGCGATCGAACATCCGGACCGGCCTCCCTTCCGGTGTGTGTCAGCGCGTCGTGCCACAGGTGCACCCCATTCCGTGCTTTGCTTTCCGATTCACGGTCGATATGTTGTCCGGACGGGCGCCCGCAAGGGGACGCACCTGCAACGGGACGGGAGTGATTGAGAGGTGACGTAAGAGGATCCGGGGCCCACCGGACTTGACGAAACGGAATCCACCCAATGCCAAGTGACTCTTCGATGAAACCGATTTTTCTCAAATGGACCGGTTGCGGCGGTTTCGAAGTGCGTACGGACGCGGTCAACTTCGCCTTCGACCCCTACCTGTTCGGAGAGCATCTGACCTGCGCTTCGCCTGATTTCGACTATATCTTCATCAGCCACGAACACTTCGATCACTGCCACCCGGGAACGCTTCGCCGGCTCTGCCGCGGCGATCGCTTCAAGAAAATCTTTGTCAGCCCCGGTTGCTGCGACCCCGATCTACCCGTGGACGAAAAATACCGCGATGCCGCGTTCGACCGGGACCTCCCCATCACCAAATACCTGGACCCGAATCTCGTACAGGTGGTCTTCCCACGGCACCTGAGCCACGTCGGCGGGGAGTCCCGGAGCTTTCCCGGTCCCTTCGAGCTGGACCTCGGGGCCATTCAGGTGGACATCATCGAAAGCGGAGAAAACCAGAGACCCGACCTGCCGAACTGCGGATACCTCGTTACGGTGCGGGATCTCGGCGTCTCCTTCCTGCACACTGGGGATCTCACCGAACCGTACCGCGCACTCGAGAAACTCCGCGGCAGGGTCACCTATCTCATCCACATGAAGTTGGGCCTGACGGAATGGGGCGGCGAGGACCGCACGGACAAACTCCTTCAATGCATCGACGCCGTCGATCCGGAGTTCCTTATACCCATCCACTATCGAACCGACCGCGTGTCCGACCCGATCCCGCACGGGACCTGGCCGCCCGACGTCACGGACGCGGGCGCGTTCATCGAATGGATTCGGGAAGCCGTGGGAAACAGGACCCGCGTTCTGCCTTTCACGGCCGGAGTGGAATACGAAGTCGAACTGCCCTCGAAGCGGGTCCTCTGGAAGTGGAACTGGTTCAACACATGGACCGAGCCGTCCTGGCGCGACGACCGATCGAACGAATAGACGGGTTGAAGGGACAAGGAAGTCGATCGGAGACCGGCTTCGCGGAAAACTGTGGGGCAACCCGATCAGAAGACGATCAGACCCCGGGCCACTTCCCCTGCCACGAGCGCATCGAAGGCCTCGTTCGCTTCGTCCACGCCGTATTTCCGCGTCACCAGTTCGTCGATCTTGAGTTTGCCTGCCAGATAGAGCTCCACCATCCGTGGAAAGTCGTCCCACGTTCTCGCGCTTCCGTATCTGGAGCCCCGCATGATCCGCTCGTTGGACTGGAGGTTCCCGGTATCGAACGTTACCGTGGATCCGGTTGGCGGCAATCCGATCAGCACGCACTGGCCCCTGGACGCCAGGCAATCCCATGCCTGGTTGATCACCCGAGGCTCACCCACGGCCACGAAGGAGTAGTCGGCGCCTCGACCCGTCAGGTCGCGGATCGCCTCCACGGGATCCTCCTCGGCGGCGTTGATCGTGTGGGTGGCGCCGAACGATTTCGCGTATTCGAGCTTCGCGGGGTTGATGTCCACGGCAATGATGGGGTGGGCCTGCACCAGCGTTCCACCCTGGACCGCGTTCAGGCCGATTCCACCCGATCCGAAAACCGCCATGCTCGCCCCCGGCCTCACCGCGGCGGTGTTGATCACCGAGCCCACGCCCGTCATCACGGAACACCCGATCAACGCGGCCACGTCGAGCGGCATATCGTCGCGAATGGGTACGGCGCACGACGCCGGCATTACCGAATAGGACGAAAAGCTGCACGCCGGCCCATAGTGGTAGACCGTTTCCCCGCGCAATTTCATTCTCGAGGTACCATCCATCAACACGCCGTTGGAGGGCACGCCGCGCTCGCAAAGGTGCGAAAGTCCGGTAACGCAATAGTGACAACGGCCACAGGTCGGCGACCACGAAAGGATCACGTGATCGCCCGGCTTTACGTGCGTCACACCGGGGCCCACCTCCTCCACCACGCCGGCCCCTTCGTCACCCAGCACCATCGGCATCGGAAACCCTTTCCAGCCCCCGTCAACAACGTGCAGGCAACTGTGACAGACCCCGCTGGCCACCATCCGCACCATGACTTCGTCCTGTTTCGGCCCTTCCAGGTCCAGGTCCTCCACGACCAGGGGCTCGAGCGGCTCCAACAGTACCGACGCCTGCATTTTCATGGCATACCTCCCGTGTGTTCGAATACCTTTCGAAAGTCGGCGGCCGAATTTCAACAAACTACGAAATTACACGCAGCTTCGCAGCAGAAATCCTTGAGACAACAAAGAAACCCGGGCAAGCCTTTTGCCTGCCCGGGACCAAGAACCGACGGCCGTGATCGTCACGCCCGCGCGTGATGTGACTCCGCCGGCGCCGTGTAGGTCACGTCGATGTCGGGTGTCTCAAGACGCAGCTGCCCCCGCAACCTGGAAGTGAGACAGGCTTCGAGAATGCCGCAGACGATGAGCGTACGTTCAGGCGGGTAGGGCGCTTTCCCGCTTTCGATCATTTCCACGATCTTGTGGACCAGGCTGGCCGAATAGGTGACATTCGGCGTGGGCGTCAGCAGAAACTGGGTGGATACCGGGGTGTCGTATCCGTCCACCCGCGCGGCAAAGCAGTAATCTCGCACGGCCCCGTTCAGCATGAGCAGGGTCGCCCTCAAGCCGTCTCGGTACTCGATAAAGTAGGCGGCGGGATTCTTCGTGAGACCCTGCAGCTCTCCGGCGCCGAGGATGTCCCGGGTACGGCCATCTTCTTCGGGCAGCCCGCAGGGCGAATCGCTGCGCGAAAGGGCTCCCTCCAGCAGGTCCCGCGACCAGCGGCCTTCGTCGCCTGCACGCCAGACCGCGTCACCTTCGATCATTTGCACGGCCCTGACGCCGGTTTCCCCGCCCTTCCGGCGTTCGACCATGCACTGCATGGCCTCGAGGGCGTGGTAGTCCATCGCGTCGGAACTGCCAACACCCACCATAAAGGCTTCCCGAATATGACATTCCAGGGGAAGTTCCACGTCGGGAAGCCGGAAGGCCACCGGCAGGGACGATCCAGCCAGAAGCGGAAAGCCGATCCGGCGGGAATCAGCCACCATTTCGCTGGCTCTTTCGAAGCTGTAGGAGAGGTGCTTGTCGTTGAACACCGGCACGGAAACACCGTCCTGTTCGAAGACGTCGACGCATTCCCTGAAAAACTCATACCTCGGATAGAGTTTCTGCCCCTTGTCGTTACTCGGGTACTCGCCGTGCTCGCCGATGATCAGCACCGCATCCACCGCCAGCCTGTCCGTGCCGCAGCGCAGCGCCCCGGATATGGTGTCGTAAACGTCATACCCGAACTCCCTCGCACGGTCTTCGCTCTGGTCGCCCTCCGGCTTCTGGTCGACATAGAGAGACACAATGCGCGTGCCGGGCTGCCGCCAATGTCCTTCATACGGGTACCCGACCACGAACCGGTCCGCGATGTGCTGCGCGTGGGAAAGATAGCGATATATGGTAGCGATGACGGCGACGCGCCTGGGCGCGCCGCCCGTCGCGTTCCGCACTTCGAGATGCGACACTTACGTTCTCCAGTAGGTTGACTCGGGATTGGGTGAATAGATCACGTTGAGGTGCGGCGTCTGAACGCGGGACTGGCCGCTGTTCAGGCTGTCCACGCCCGCAGCCACGAGTCCGGTGGTGAGCAGCGTCCGTTCGACGGGGTACGTGGCTATTCCGCTGAGGAACATCTGTTCCACGTTGTTGACCTGGGGCGAGAAGAAGTTCGCCAGCGTTGTGTACGCGGGTGGCATAGGCAGGTACATCTGGGTGGAGAGGGGTTTGTCCCGTCCCTGCAGGTACGCGGCGAAATTGAAGTCCCGCACGACGCCGTTCAGCAGAATCATGGTTGATATCAAGCCGTCGTTGTGTTCGTACTGGTAGGCAACAGGGTCATCCTCGAGCGACTTCATTTCGTCCAGGGTCGGTAACACGTGACTGAACCCCGGTCGCGGTTGCGCGAGCGTATGGCTGCGAGACAGACAGGCTTCGAACAGCTCACGTGACCACACACGACTATGGTGGGCGGCCCAGAAGCGTTCGCCCCGGTACGTGTCGATCCAGCGCACGCCGGTCTCGCCCCCCCGCCGCCGTTCGACCATGCACTGCAGTGTCTCGAGAGCGTGGAAGTCGTATGTGTCCACCCCGCCGTATCCGATGCACATGGCTTCCGCCACGCGGGCGCCCAGCGGCATGTCGATGGAGGGTGTGCGCCACGTCACAGGAAGCGACGAGCCCGCCATAAAGGCGAAGCCCATCTCCCGTGAAACATCGTACATCTCCCGCGCCCATTCCCAACGCCACGACAGATGCTTGTCATTGAATACCGGTGCGCTCCTGCCCGACGTGCGGTAAACGGCGGCGATCTGCTTGAACAGTTCGTAACGCGGATAGAGGAGCTGACCCTTTTCATTGGTGCCGTACTCCCCGTGCTCACCGACGAGCAGAACGCCGTCAACGGCCAGTTCCGGTCCGCCCAGGGTGAGCGCGTCGGCCACCGTTGGAAAAATCGACAAACCGGGGAAGCGCGCTGCCCGCTCCTCGCTCAGGTCGCCTTCCGGCCGCTGGTCCACGTACAGAGAGACGAGGTCCATCGGCGGGATGTGATGGCGGCCGTTCCAACCGTATCCTTCGAGAAAGCGGTCGCAAATGTGCTGGGCGTGGGAGTACTTGCGGTACTCGGTAACAACGGCGGCAATTTTGGGGCGATCGGCCACGGTGTCGATTGTTCTCTCAGGGGTTGTGTCGCTTAGAAGCTGTTTTAAAACTACCGGTGAGTTCCCGAGCGCGAGCGAAAAAGTGGCGGTCAAGGCGGGAAAATCCGCCCATATTTGTCTATACGGGTGGATTTGACCAACGCCGACCGGCGCTTTTGCAGCCGCGCGAAGACCGCTGGGAATTTTAAAACAGCTTCTTATGGAGGAGGTCAATCCGCGGGCCTTGGATCGTAACCGTCCACCCGCGCGGGCAGTTCAGCCGTAAACTGGTATCCGGAGTCCGCTTTCTGCTTTTTGAGAATGCCGATTATCTCCTTCCAGCAAGAGAGGAGGCCGACGGGGCACCGGGGCATGTCCGCCACGATCAGCCTGTGCAGTTTCCCCAGGCGATAGCAGGGTACCGCGGCGTACATGTGATGTTCGATGTGGTAGTTCATATGCCAATAGAGAAAACGGAACAGCGGGTTCAGAATGACCGTCCGGCTGTTCAACCGGAAGTCAGGCACGTTGTCCTGAAGTCCGACGTGCTGCGTGTTGTTGCAGAGGAAGAGAAGCCACCCGCCGTAGAAGGGAGCCAGCGTGACCAGCAGCGGAAGCATCCACAATCCGAAATAGATCGATACGCCAGCAAGCACCGCGTGCCCCGCAAGCAGGATGCGGGCCCAGTTGAACAGGCGTCGCCGCAGCGCGGGTTCAGACTCGGGAAACAGCACACGCTCCCATGGACCCTCCAGTTTGCCCAGGCTCAACCGGACCACACCCTTCAGTCTGTTGTACAAACCCCATGGATTGACCACCGCGGCCTTGAGAAAGCTCCTGAGCGTTATTTCCACCGGCAGGACAACTTCCATATCGTCCGGAGGATGAAGGGTGAACTGGTGGTGCTTGGAGTGGCTGGTCCAGAAGAATACGGGATTGTACCAGCCCATGAAACTGAAGACCTTGAGAAACACCACGTTCAACCACCTCGATCGGAACACGGTGCCGTGACAGAACTCGTGAAACCCGTTCAACAAAAACGCGTAGCCGGTACCGTGCAGAAAAAGAGCCAGGATCAGGAAGGGCGGCGCAAGATGTTCAGATGCATACCAGGCAGACGCACCGGTGAGCGTGAGTACGCCGAGGTGGCCCAGGGTCTGCAGGAACCCCAGCGAGTCGCTGCGCCGATTCAATGCGTTCAGCGTCTCACGGTCCAGCGGGCAACGGTACCAGTTGATCTTGCGTTTGCTCCTTGCGTCCATATCACCATTCCCGGGATTTTCAAAATTGGCACCTCGCCCTGCACGACGAACATTACCGGGGTCCGCGTCAACCGGTCACCATTTGCTTGCCGCCACCCCATTCCGCAAGACACCGATTCCCGAGATTTCGATTTCCACGCGGTCACCGGGCTTCATGAAGGTCCCCGTGGTCGCGCCCACTCCGGAAATCGTGCCGGTGCTGATCAGGTCGCCCGGTTCGAGTGTGATGATCGCCGAGATATATTCGATGATCATATCGACAGGGTATAACATCTGCCCCGTGTTGTTGTTCTGTTTTCTCTCGCCGTTCACGTAGGTGCTGATCTCCAGCGACTGCGGATCCTGAATCTCGTCCGAGGTCACGATCCACGGCCCCTGGGGCCCGAACGTATCCAGCCACTTTCCGTTCAGCCAGTCGAACCACATGTCGCGTTCGCGGCTGTCGGTGCGTTCCTTGATAACCAGGTCCCGTTCCGAGACGTCGTTCATGATGGTATATCCGGCCACGTATTTCAGCGCCTCTTCCGCCTTGACGGCTTTCGCCTTGCGTCCCATCACGACGGCCAACTCCCCCTCCCAGTCGATCGACCTGGCGACTGGCGGAATCAGGATGCGGTCTCCGGGGCCGATTACGGTCGTAGACGGCGGCTTCATGAATACGCGGGGCGTTTCCTTGTCCTGGATGGCTATTTTTCCCCCGCCTTCTTCAATGTGGTCCTGATAGTTGCCCGCGAGGCAGAACACCTTGCGGGGATTCGGCACGGGCGCCTTGAGCCGCACCTTGCCGATCGGGTGGCCGAGCCGCCCGTCCGCGTCCCCGCCAAGCCGGCCCTCTGCGAATCGCGTTACCTGTTTCGCCGCGCGCAGACCGGCCCCGCCCGCATCGAGCAACGCGAGCATATCGCTGAAATATCCGCGCGCTTCCCGGCCCTGGCCGCCGGCCAGTTCTCCTTCCGCGGCCGCGAGATCCACGACGATTCGGCCATCCGCCGCGACGGACCCTACGTAGCGGTCTCTACCGATACCATACGTAACGAGCTTCATTCCGCACCTCCTTTAACCCGATTAATTCAGAAACGAAAACTCACATGGATAAACAGGATGGACAGGCCGCGACGATTCGTACCGTCGCCTTCTGTGCTTTTTGTGCTTTTGCGCTCATTGTGGCCAATTTAACGGATATCCTCTTTCGAATTACGGCTAATCTGTAGGATACGACAGCGGAAATGTCGGCACATTTGCCTGGTGTTTCGTACGGTCGGCAATCTTCATCCCGTGGTATTCCTCGATGAACTCCGCCAGATTGCTGCTGGCCTCTTCAAAGACGACCCTCCCTTTTTCCGCTGTGGCCTTTTCGGCCTCACCCATCACGCCGCTGTCCGTATACTGGCTCGTCCACTCGATCAGACCCATCGCTCCCTTGGAGAACAGGTCCGTCCAGACGAATTTCGATCCCAGTTTGTTCGTTTTGGCGATTTCACTCCTGATCCGGTCCTTGCGTACACTATCGGGCGCGAGGTGCAGCATCATCGACGTCTCCAGCTCGCCCGCATGGGCGCAGCCGCCGGGGAACACGCTTTCGCGCCATTCCTTGTCGAAGTCCGGATTCACCCTCAACAACTCCCACCAGGAACAGAATACGCAACTGGCATCCGTCTCGACGATTGTGCGCCTGGCCACCATGTCTACAAGGTTATGATTGGATCCGTGCCCGTTAACCAGAATCATCTTCTTGAATCCATGATAGGCCAGACTCTTGCAAATATCCAGCACATACTGGATAAAATGCTCGAAGTGAATATTCAATGACCCCGGAAAGTCCATCACGTGGTGAACGTAACCGTAGCTGACCGGCGGCAATACCAGGCTAAACTCCGGCTTCCGCCGTGCGGCCTCCGTTGCCACCGCATTGGCACAGAGATGATCCACCTTCAGCGGAAGATGGTGCCCGTGCTGTTCCACGGATCCGGTAGGGACAATGGGTATCTTCCCCATCGCGACCGCCTCGTTCACCTCCGGCCACGTCAACTCGTCGAACCGGTAAATCTCCTTTACTGATGACATACGAAGCCTCCGCGGTTCATCTGCCGATTATGTACCTGTAGGGATCCACCTCTTCCCTGAGGATGCGCAGTTCCTCGTCGTCCGGCGGCGCCGTTTCGCGCACCTGAGGCGCCGGCAGCAATTCGAATCCGGTGTTTTCCTGAACCGTTTCGAACGTGACCCCCGGATGCAGACTCTCGACCCGCATCCGGCAGGATTCGGGATCATACCCCATTACCGCCAGATCCGTAATCACCTTGTGGGGTCCGCCCCCGCCGGGCAACCCTGCCGCCTCCCGGGCGCCCGGACCTGAAAGGAAGCCCGGGGTCGTCAAGAAATCCAGCCGCTCCACGAACCGCCTCCGATCGTGTTGCGTCATCACCATCGTGCGCCAGCACAAACTGGCGAAGTCGTTGCCGCCGCCGCTTCCCGGAAACCGTACCCTGGGGTGTGTGTAATTGCCGATCACCGTTGAGTTGAGATTACCGAACGGATCGATCTGGGCACCGCCCAGGAATGCGTAGTCCATCATCCCCCGCTGGCACGCCTCCATGACGTCGCCCATGCTGGTCGCCATCTGCGCCCGATAGAATGTCCTTGAATCCCCAACCGATATCGGCATGGACGGCAACAGGGGCGCGAGCCCTCCCGCTTCGAACGCGACGAGCAGATGCGGCGCGTGCCGTTTCTGCGCAAGCATCGCCGTTGCGCACGGCGCGCCGGTTCCAACGCCCACGGTCGCACCGTCCTCCAGCATTCTGGATGCAGTGCAGATCGCCAGTTCGGTGGCGCTGTACTCAGGCATGCACAGTTCCCTTCGACCTCGTCGTCCCGAAACGACACGGAGAGCGCCGGAACCCTCCGCCACCCCGCGGGCTATGACTCCGGATGCAACTCCACACGCCGCAGTTCTTCCAGGCGTTCCAAGCCGCCACAAAGGCGCACGTACTCCTCAAAACACGCCACCCCATAGATATTTTTCTCAAGAAAGGCCTCGAACCGCTCCTCATCCCTTTCGACGTCCAGCCATTCCTTAAGGTGATCCTCGTCCGAGAAGTACTCACCCGCCATGTTTCCCGGGTAAGAACCGAACGGCACCTCGCAGACCGCGTCCACACAGAACGCGGGAATCACCGTGGCTTCCGGCGTCCGCCGGATCTCATCGGTGCTGACGAGTCTCTCCGTGGTAACGACCAGCCGTTTGGAGGCGCGCGCCAGATCGAAATCCGCCACGGCGATGCCGCGAATCCGGGAGTTCCCACAGGGATCGCTCTCGTGTACGTGAATAAACGAGACATCGGGATAGAGCGCCGGCACGGCCAGAAGCTTGTGTCCCGTGAACGGACACACGATCTCCTTTGCAGCGCTGCGCTCGAAGGTATCCGTTCCAAGCAGGCTCCGCATTGGCAAAAACGGAACACCCGCGGCCGCCGCCCGGAAACGCGCCGCCAGGGCATAGTTCGTCCATTCGCACACGGTGATTTCGCCGCTTTCCATCATGCGCCGTGCCTGCGGCGACAATCCCCTTGCCTCCAAACCGACGATATAGGCCGCATCCACTCGGTTCAGCAGCTTGCGGCCATTCCGGTTGCCGGCGGAAAGGATTTCGAAGTCGTGGGTCGTCGTATGGCCGGCAAAACCCAGATTCTTCCTGCCCTGCCGAAGGATCTCGTGCATGCAGGCGGTCGAAATCCGGTTGGCGCCGAACCCTCCGGACGCGACATAGTCGCCGTCTCTCACGAATCGTGAAACCGCGTCGCGGACAGTCGTCACCTTGTCTTCAAAGGCCGCCCGTTTCTTCCGGAAGACCCGTCGTGCCGCCTCGGGATCGGGATCTGTAAACAACGGCCCCGATCCGGTTGCCAGATCAGCCATCTTTCACGTCCTCTTCCGCTTCCAAAACCTCCGTCAACTTCAGCAGGATCCGATCCCGGCGCCGTATGAACTGGCCGAGATCAGCGTCTGAATAGCGGTAGAATCCCGATCCAGTCTTCGCGCCGAGCTTCCCGGCCTCTACGAGCGCGTGCAACGTCTCGGGCGCTTCCCGATCCACGCTCAAGCTGGCGAACAGATAGCTGCTGATGGCCCTGAACACATCCAGTCCGCCCAGGTCGGCGGTGCGCAGCGGCCCCATGAAACTGTAACGCAGGCCCGGGCCCGCCGTCATCGCCGTATCGATATCCTCGGCGGATGCCACCCCCTCCTGCAGCAGGTGCAAGGCCTCCCGCACCACGGCGAACTGCAGGCGGTTCCCCACGAATCCGGGAATGTCCCGCCTCACCATGATCGGCTTCCTGTTCAACCGCAGGGCGACGGCCTTCAGACGTTCAGCCGTATCGTCGGAAGTGGTGTCGGCGCGAATCACTTCCACCAGCGGAACGAGATGCGGCGGATTCCAGAAATGCATCCCCCCCACCCGATCCGGACGACCGGTCGCACGGGCAATGGCGGTCACGGACAGGCCCGACGTATTGGTGGCCAGAACGGTTTCACGCGGACAGAGTCCGTCAAATGCCGCGAACAGCTCCTGCTTCAACGCGAGGTCTTCGGTCACCGCCTCCAGGAGGAAATCCGACCCGTCGCACGCTTCGGCCAGATCCGTTGTCGGGATGACCCGTGCCATGGAGGCATCGGCGTCTCGCGGGAGAAGCAGGCCCGCTTCGACCAGCGCCTCCTGTCCCAGCCGCAGCCGCGCGATCGCCCGATCGAGCAATGCATCGCTCAGATCGACCAGCCGGACATGACACCCCGCCCGGGCGAACATGCCGGCGATTCCGGAACCCATGGTTCCCGCTCCGACTACAGCGACTGCGGAGATGCCGGGCGAATCCATTCTTGTATCCAGTTCAACAGGGTTGGGCCGTAGCCCGGATGGGCTCTTTCTATGGGCGGCTAGACGGCCGTCCAGCCTCCGTCAACCAGCAGCGTATGCCCCGTGATCAGGTCCGCGGCCGGACTCGCGAGGAAGACCACGGCGCCCACGACGTCCTCGGGCCGCCCCACCCGTCCCAGAGGAATCCGCTTCAACAGATCCTCCCGTAGCGCCGGATCGTCGAACGTGGACTGCGTCAGGGGGGTGAGGATGAACGTGGGACCGACGGCGTTCACGTTGATTCCGTGCGGCGCCCACTCGAGCGCCAGCACACGGGTCAGATTCACCACACCCGCTTTGCTCGAACAGTAGGCCGCGCGGCGATAGTACCCGATCACTCCGTTTTGCGAGGCGATATTGACGATCTTTCCTCCTCCGGCGTTCACCATCCTGCGTCCGGCCCGCTGGGACATGAAGAACAGACCCTTCAGATTCACGTCCATCACGGCGTCCCAGTCCGCCTCGTCGACTTCCAGCGCCTCTCTGGGAATATTCACACCGGCGTTGTTCACCAGCACGTCGATCCGCCCCATCTCCGTCACGGCTATATCTACGGCCAGTTCAATGCTGTCCAGGTCCGGCAGGCGCAGGGAAACGGGCAGCGCCCGCCGTTGCAGACGTTCGATCTCGGCGCAGACGCCCTCCACGTCATCGGTCTTTTCCGGCAATTCGCAGGGCACACAATGCGCCCCGGCCTCGGCTACCGCTATGGCCACGGCCCTGCCGATGCCGGAACCGGCACCCGTTACCATCACGACCTTGTCCTCCAGGCGCATGCTGGGCAACACGATTCAACCGCCTCCGTCGTCAGGCTCCTGTTCCACCGCCTCCTCCGACGCCGACCTCAATTTCCAGCGGATGCGAAACCGTTCCCGGTCGACGTCCACCTGCTCGAGCGGCACGGATACCACCGACCGCAGGTCTGCACGTACCTCGTCACGCTCAAGCCGGAAGCGCTTCAGTTCCCCGGTCGCCTGCATCGCAGCCTGATCGTGATAGTTGTCCGACTCCGGATCCTCACTGTTGCCGAAGGACTGAAGGCTCCAGGACCGAAGGGAATCCGCCAGCTCCACCACCATTGTATACGCCGATCCGCCGTCGACGCGAAACAGGCCGTCCTCACCGGGCTTCGACCAGGTGGTATGCAGCGCCCGCGTACCGGGCGCCGAACCGCCCACCGGGAAGAGGCGGCCGCCCCGTTCAATCACGTGCGCTTCGCCCCACGGAACGTCCAGCCTCCCGTAGGTCGCCATCATCTGCTCGACAACCATCCTCAATGCCTCGAGTGCCAGTTTCTCCAGAACCACCAATCGGCTCGTCTGCTCGGGCAATACCCCGGAGTTTAGCTCATTGAACCTGTTTTTCCAGAGCGAGAACAACACCGTGGCACGGCTTTCGACCGTCGCCCGGTTGTCCCAGTCGCGCAGAAGCTCCACGGCATGGGCCAGCCGCCTGTCAGGATCGTAGATTTCCCACCACGATCGGTTGTACGCCCTGAAGATGAACGCCTTCAGTTCCTCAGAAGCGATCAGATACGGATCTCTGGCCAGTTCCTTCAACTGGCGCAGCGTGGCTTTCCGGTTGGCCGACAGCCAGGTCAGCAGACGCTGACCGCGGTCGTCCAGCCCGCCCCAGCCCATGTAAGGAGGAAAGTCGGTGGGCCTGAGCCCGCTGTCATGGGTCACGAAATCCGGCGCGACATTGCAGTTCTGCAGGAAATCCGCGCGCGGATTCAGGATTCGCGGGAGCCGCTCGTACCCGATAATGCGACGCCATTCCGTATCCGGGACCCAGCCCGGGACCGGACTCTGCCAATCGAATTCTTCGGCGCGAATCGGGCTTCGCGCGCTGTACACGTATAACATTCGTCCTTCCGCGTCGCCGTACAGGACGTGGAACATGGGAAGTTGAAGCTTCCGCAACGCGGCCTCGAACGCATCCGGGTCGCGCGCCCGATTGATTGCGTAAAACTGCCCTATGGTATTGACGACGTCCTCGGCGCTGCAGCGGCCGGCATAGGCCCAATCGTCACCGGCCTTGTAGATCGGGCCGTGGTGGGAATAGAGCAACTCTCGCTCGACCTCGCGGATCCCCTGAGGATCCGCGACCCGGATCTGCACGCGCTGCGACGACATCCGCCTCTTTTCCTTGTCGAACACATACCGCTTCCGGTTTGCCGGATCCAGTTTCAGCTCGTACAGATCAAAGACATCGGCCTCGTTGGCCGCCAGCGACCACGCCATGTGGATGTTGTGGCCCGCCAGAATGACCGGAATCCCGAACACGGTCACGCCCGCCACGTTCAATCCCTCTCGACTGACAAGGTGTGCCTCGTACGGTTGAAAGGGCGCCCGCCAAGGCAGGTGCAAATCCATCACGAAAACGGGGTTTCCGACAGTTGTCCGTGAACCACCGAGGACAAATATATTCGACGTCGCGCGGGTACGCAGGAACGGCGTCAATCCTTTTTTCGCCAGTTCCGGCCGCCCCGCCTGCTCCGCAAACATCATGACCAGCCATCGGGACAGCGCCACGACGTCCGTACCGCCGACGTGTGCGACCCAGTCCGGCAACTCGTCCCTGTATACATCGATATAGTGGTTCACGCCGTTGGCAAATGCGCCGATCAGATCACGGATCTCGGGTGGCAGCGCGCCGTACCGCGCAACGGCTATGCTCCGGATTCGCCAGAGCAGCGCCCGCTCGTCGCTTTCCAGGTAACCGGCGCCAAGCACTTCCGACGCCGTTCCCGCCGCCGCACGGTAGTTCAGCAACATGGGAATCAGGTGATCCTGGGCCTGTGCGTACCCGAAACCGAACGCGACGTCGACGTCCCGCTTGCCGTATATATGGGGCACGCCATAGCGGTCCCTCAGAATCCGGGCGTTGCCTTCAGGCGGAATGAACAGCAAATCGCCATACTGCTCCACCCGGGAAGCCAGCGGGACCTCGGGCAGGAAGAGCTTCACGCTGTCCTGGAAAGTTGACGGCGCCGCGGCATGCGCGTGGCCGACTCGAGAGGCGCAGACCAGCATGACAGCCGCGAGAGTCCGTATCCATGGCGTTAGTGCGGAAGGGCCGCAAGCGCCATTCGGGACGGAGAACGGTGGCGGCTCACATTCGGATGAGGTGATGTTTCGTGATCGCATACCGGGTGAAATGTTTCCTGCGAAGAATGGTCATCTGGGAGGGACGCATTTACGGCGCGTCCGCCCGCAATACGTGGATCACCTTCTCAGTTGCTGGTCAGGCCTCGCCGCAACACCCTCCCGCCCCTCGTTCCCGTTGCCTTGCCGTCCTCGATCGCGGCGACGCCGTTGACAAAAAGCCAGCGGACCCCTACCGAATAGAGACAGGGATTCTGAATTGTCGCCCGGTCCAGCATCCCGTCGGGGTCGAACAGGACCAGGTCTGCCTTTTTTCCTTCCCGAACCAGACCCCGGTCCGTAAACCCCATCCTTTCGGCAGGAAACCGAGTCAGCTTTTGCACAAGGGACTCCAGGGACAGTACCCCCCGTTCACGAACCAGCGTTCGGATCAGATAGGCCATGCCTCCGTAACATCGGGGATGTTCCCTTTCATCCGCCAGGGGACCGGTATTGGCCATTGCAAGTCCGTCTGAACCCACACCGCAATACTTGCCCTGCGCGAGACAGTCGATGTCCAGATTGGTCTTGTCCTCACCGTAAAAGCTGGCTGCGCCGCCCTCATCGACCAGTACGTCGCAGATTGCCTCGAACGGGTGCGTGTTTCGAATTCGACCGATTTCGGCGAAGGTCCGTCCCGTCAGCTGCGCGTTGACGGCGCAATTACCCAGCCAGAGCTTGTGCCAGAGGCCGCGCTGCATCAAGACCGTCTTCGTGCTCCCACCGAGTTCCGATCCGCGATCCTGTATCTCCCGCCACATTCGTCGTCGCTGCCGGGCCTCCTTCAATCGTTCCACCATCCTTCGGTTTCCGCCCTCCAGCGCCCAAGGCGGCAGGAGAGACTTGAGCGACGTGGACCCGGTCGCATAGAATTCGGTTTCCGCCGTTACATCCTGCCCTTCTGCCTGCGCACGGTCGATCCGTTCCAGCAGACGGTCCGCGGAACCCGTCGCAGGAGGACAGGGCGTTATGTGAGAGGCGTGAACGGGAACGCCCGCCTCCTCTCCGATCAGAATCGCCTCCTCCAATGCCTCCATAATGGACGCTGTATAGTTGCGCATGTGCGTCGCGTAGATCCCGCCGTACGGGGCGGTCACGGCCGTCAGGGCGATAATCTCGTCTGTCTTCGCGCTGCTGCCCGGCATGTAGGTCAGCCCGGTGGACAGTCCCAGCGCACCCTGGGCCATCTGGGCCTCCACCAGCGCTTTCATTTCCTCCATCTCCTGCCGGGCGGGCCGCTGCGTGGATTGTCCCATCACCGTGTGACGAACCGCGCCATGGCCCACAAAAAACGCGGCATTGATGGCCACGCCCTGCCGCTCCAGCGTGTTGAAATACCCGGCCGCGGATACCCAGTCCGCCGCCACTGCAGACCGCAGTCGAGCCGAGTCGAACGGGCCGAAATAGAACCCGTTCCCCCCAACCGGAAATGCCGATATGCCGCAGTTTCCGCACACGTGGGTCGTCACGCCCTGAAAGAGCGCGCTCTCGCCCCGGCCGTCGATCAGCAGGCTGTAGTCCGAATGGGTGTGGATGTCGATGAATCCCGGCGCCGCTGTCAGCCCCGCCGCGTCGACCTCCACCCTGGACGGGCCCGACACATCCCCCACGGCCGCGATTCTGTCCCCTTCAATACCCACGTCGCCGACGAAGGCGGCCGCGCCGGTTCCATCGACAACACTGGCATTTCGGATCAGAACGTCAAACATAATCGGTGCGTTTCCGGAGTGCGATTGAACGTCGGTTCCGAAGGCCGGCCGCAGCCGGGCAAGGTGCAGAGGCGTCAGCCACCCGCCGCCCCTTCAAAAGGGGTCCCCCACGCGCCACCGATGTTTCTCCACGCCCTCCATGTTCAGTTCCACCCCCAGGCCCGGTCCTTCCGGCAGCACCAGGCGGCCCGCTTCGATCTTCAGGGGTTCGACCAGAATCTCATCCCGCCATTCAATTCCGGTGACAAACTCCATCGGCGCTTCGTTCGGAATGGAAGCCAGCAGATGCGCCGCCGCCAGAATACCCACCGGCCCCTTTGTATTGTGAAAGGAGATCGGAACGTGGTAGGTGTCGGCAATCGCCGCGATCTTCTTCACCTCCGTTATTCCGCCCGCGTACATGAGGTCCGGTTGGGCGATATCGATTCCATCCAATTCCAGCAGTTGCCGGTACTGTGTCTTCGTGTTCAGCCGTTCGCTGCCCATAATCGGAATGGACGTCCGGCTCCTCACTTTCGGATACGCGGACAGATCCTCGGGAGGAACCGGGTCCTCGAAACAGAACAGACCATAGGGCTCCAGCGCGCGGGCCAGCCGTACGGCCCCGCCGACCGTAAACCGTCCGTGGCAGTCGACCAGAAGGTCGACATCCGGACCAACCGCTTCCCTGGCGGCCGCGAAACAGGCCGCGGTTTCGCCCGGTGCGCCATCGTCCAGGTAGAATTCGAACGGGCGGCCGGTATTCGATCGCGCACCGGTCTTCAGCGCCTTGAAACCCCTGTCTGCCCAGAACCTGGCACTCTTTGCCGACGCTTCGGGTGTCGCTCCGCTGAAGTGTGTATACACTCGAACACTGTCCCGGAATCTTCCTCCCAGCAACTCCACCAGCGGAAGGTTCGCCGCCTTCCCCTTCAGGTCCCACAGCGCCTGGTCGATTCCGCTCAGGGCACTCATCCACACGGGTCCCACCATCCGCCAGATCCCGCTGCGTGACGATATCCTGTAGATCTTGTGCCAGAGATATTCGATCCGCGAGACATCCTCGCCAATCAGTTCCTGTTTCATGTGTTCCAGCGCCGATGCCACCACGGGCTCTTTTTGAGAGTAGGTTGCCTCTCCGAGTCCCACCGGCCCTTCGTCCGTGTGCACCCGTACGACTGTCCACTTCCGCCCGGGCGAGTTGATCAGAATCGTATCGATGTCCCGGATTTTCATGCGGGTTTCTCCAGCTGTTTACATGAGGCCGCGAACTCAGCGGACGTCGTGGTAAAACCGATCAGGTGCTCGAACTGGCGAAGCATCATCCGATTCACCCATCCGCCCTCGGGCAGGCTGTCGTCCAGGGTATCCGGAAACTCGATTTCTCCGGGCGGATTCGAACAGTCACGCAGGAGGATCACGCGATAGTTGTGGCCCATCGCCTCCGCGCAGGTGTAGTGCAGACACGCACGTCGGCTGTAGCCCACCACAAACAGATTCTCTATGTCCCAGGAACGCAGCCTCTGATCGAGAAACGTATCGCGAAATCCGCTCCACATCCACTTGGGAAAATTCGGCTCGCCGGGGCGCGGCGCCACGCAATCCACGTACACCGGTTCGTAGTCCGGCCTCTTGGTCCAGCTTTCCATCAGGTCGCCGTTGGGCACCTTGGTCCTGCTCCAGAATTGTCCCGCCACACAACCGGGATCGGCCACGAGTCTCAAGTCGTTATGGACGTACGCCACTTTCATTTTCACGGACCGGGCGGCCTCAAGAGCCGGTCCGATAAAGTGCTGCGTTGTCGGATGCGGCATTCTTTCGCCCTTGAACGAATAGGCTCCATCCACGTCCACAAGCAGAAAACAACAGCGTTCGAGCGGCAACGCAAGGTCCTCGTACCCGTAATCGTAACCGCCGGGGTAGTCCTTGTAGTAACGTACCGGCACCTCGATGTTCGCCATGAGAGACGCCTCCTCCCTTGTGTCGCGCGCTCCGTGGGGATCGGACGGGGAGCACGACGGAAAGATATGTGCAGCAACCTGCCAATTTGGCGGGGAACGGACGGACGCCCGGCCGCCGCCTGATCGGCAGACGTCAGTTCAACACAACCCGAAGGGTCTTGATTTCGAAGGGGGTGAATGCGATGGCGTCGACGTCCAGATCCCGAACGCGGCGTTCCATAAGGTCCGTTTCATGGAGCGAGACGACATTGCGGCACGAGACCAGCCGGGCTTCGCATGTGCCGCCGACGGTCTCGTAAGCCCGCACGATCAGTCCTTCGCCGTCTTCCGCCTGTTTAATTGCCGTACAAACAATCCCGGGGCCCTCGAGGTTGATGAACTGCATTCGATCCGGCAATGATTTCTCTGAAACCAGGTCATACACGACCCTGGCGTTCAAAGCCTGGCGGAGTTCCCATCCGTCCCGGAAGGCGTTTCCCCGCGCGAAATCGCCGTTATATGCCCGGATGGAATATCTACTCGTCACCGCGTCCGGAAACCCGCGCCATATGACGTTATAGGAATACGATGCAGGGTCGAGCCCTGAATGCAGGACCTCGCCGCGCACTTCGCCGGCGCCGAACTGAAACGCCTTCCGGTCCGATGCGATCACGAAGCCGCGATCGGGTCCATCCACGGCCACCCATCCCTGACAGATCCGCTGCACTTCGAGCGAGGCGTTTCCACCCCCGGCTTCCTCGAGTTTCTGATGGCCGTGAGGCGTCCCATACCGGATGGCGCCGGCGGCGACCGGGAAGACCATCTGCACTCTAACGGGATTCCGGTCCTGCCACTGGATCCGGAGATCCACGTCCACCCGGTCCAGTTCGCCGTAAACCCGGTATCTGATCTCACATGGAGACGACAACAGCTTTCCGGCCACGAGCAACGTCGCCCGCACCTCGCCGCTCTCTTCGAGATCGACGCGTTCGACCGCCATCTCGAACCGCCTGCCGGTGACGGCGGATCGGTCGGTCAGGGCTTCCTCGGTGCCAATGAGATGAATTCCGTCGACCAGCGGACCGTCCGCGCTTCTGTCCGACACGCGCACGCGACCGGTTATTTCGTCAACTTCGAGGTCGACGGAAGCCGTCCTGAAACGGCGGCCGATCCGCACGCTCCCGAATGCTTCGGACACGCGGTCCTCGACGTCTTCCAGTACAAAGCTGGGCTCAGGGAATTCAGGCGCCATCAGCCCCGGCGCCATCGTCTCCGGCTGATGGATGCCCACAAGCGGCTGCGTTTCCGTAACGCCGGGAACGAGATAATAGGTCGCATATCCGTTTGCCGGAACCTGGCGAGCCATAAACATCAGACGCACTTCGGCGGTCTCGGTCTGTCTGCCCGCCAGTTCCTGGAACGGCACCGTCCGACCGGAAGCATCAACCAGCTTATATGTTTCGTACCGGGAAAAGTCGGTCCCTTCCACCGCCCCGTAAAACGTGACATGGATTTCCGCCAGGCCGGTACGCGTCCACGAAAGCGGATTGAATACCACGACGGGCATCCTGCCGTCCGGACCGTCGCGGGGCGTCACCCGTTCCGCGATCATCCGTTCAGCCTGGCACACGATCCCTGACGCCGTCGCAATCACGTTCTGCTGGTCGGTCCGCCTGTACTCCAGTCCCTCCTCCGAAGCCACGCCGTCGTAACGGTACGACGTCGACTCCAGTTGCCGCAGCCACGCCGATTCGAGGGCCGCACGAGGATAGGTGAACGAAACGAGACTCTCCGCCATGGCCGACAACTGCTCTGCACGCGACAGCCCGCAGACAGCCCGGTCGTTCAGGGGCGCGGTTCCCGGGAACACCGGTTCCAGATGCGATCCACCGGGCGGATTCGCGGCGTCGACCTCCGGCAGTCGCTCTTCCAATTGAGACTTCGGGATGACGCTCGACGGCGTCCCAAGCCTTATGCGGATCGCTTCGTCCTCGGCCCACTCCAGCAACTCGTCCACGGCGGTTTCGCACGGCTGAACCATCGGCCCGCCCCAATGCAGCGGCAACCTCCCTTCGTGCATCTCGCGTTGACGTGCAATTTCCGCGTTTCGGAGCCGCCTGGACTGCGGCGTTCCGCGAACGGCTTCCCAGAGCAGCCCGCTTCCCCCGGTTGCGTTCCAGCAGATCACCTGCGAGCCATCCGGCGCCTGCCAGCGGAACAGAACGGGCTGCTTCCATCCTGTCCCGGTGATTACGACATGCTTGACTCCACACTTGAAGGCGGCCTGCACGTATTGCGAAGTCGTGCCTCCCCCGTCACCCAGATGCACAACTGTCGGGTCCACGCCGAGCGCCTCGCGGGCGAAGGCCTTTCCGTAGAGCAGATTTCGGACCAGGTCTTCGTCGGCGGACAGACGGTGATCCATCTGGGTCCAGGCAGCCCCCAATTCCAGACGCCCACGGGAAACCGCCTTCCGGACCCGCGCCGCCGCCTCGGGATGCGACCTGAGATAAGCGCTCAGATGGACCGAGTTCTCGATTGAGAAACTGAAATCTTCCCTGGATTCCACCAGGCGCAGGACCTGTGAGATGACCTGCGCTGCGCGAGACAGGCACGCCTCTTTGTCGCCCAATCCGAAGAGTGTGAGCCGGGAAAAAGGGACAACGTGTAATGCGTCTTTCGACATGGAGATTTCGACCACCGGTCAGGTAGGCCGTCGTGCGTTGTCGGATCGTCACAATAAGGCGCCTTATCAGCCCGTTGAAAAAGTCCATCCGGGCTACGGCCGGCCCTTGCGGTCGAAATACTGCGTTGCGCTCCCTCGCCGAATCGCAGGATGGGACTCGGTCGCGCGCCTTGTCTTCGGCCATAATGGCTCGGCCTCGCCTGCAGAGCGACTTTATCAACGGACTGTTATGATACGGAGCGGCCGATTGCCTGTAAAGCGAAATCTCCCGTTCCAGGGGCATCCTCACACGGGAGATAAGCGCTTGACCCTACCTCTCCCTCCGGCTATCTTGGAACGCTGATCCATCCTGTCTTGCTGCGCCGGTTCCGGTGCCGCCTCGTCAGGGCGCTGACGTTGGAAGCTGTTTTTGCTGCTTCCCGGCAGCCTAGCCGCCCAGCTTGACCAGCGCCAGGCCCAGCACAATCGCGGCAATCCCCGTGGCTTTGTGCCATCCGAATCGCTCGCCCAGGAAGAGAACACCCAGGGCGGCGCCGATGACCACGGAGAACTCCCTGACGGCGAGTATATAGCTGACCTTGCCAAGGCGCATTGCAAACAGTACGAGCAGATACGTCGCCATGGAACCGGGCCCCGCCCAGAGCGCATATCTCTTGAGTCCGCACCACGTCCGGACCACTGACGGCCGGTGTCGCAAGAGCACGTAGGGGGACAGGAGTACCGCTGGAATAAGGAAAAGGGAAAAGACGTAATGCACGGGATGAATATGCGATACGCCCTGCTTGTCCACGACGGAATAGACTGCGATCGTTACGCCGACACAGAGTGCGTACGCCAGGGACCGGCGGTTCTTCGGCGTTCGCAAATCGGCGACGCCAAGAAGGATAATTCCAAGCACGACGGTCACGATTCCCACCACACCCGGCATCGTAAGCTGCTCGTCGATAAGAATCCACGCCGCCAGCGCCGTCCCTCCGACGCCGGTGCCCCGCGCGAGAGGGTACACCACCGAAATCTCCCCCTCTTCGTATGCTTTGGCCAGCATCAGGAAATATACCGTATGGGCCAGTCCCGTAGCCGCGATAAAGGGCCATGCCGCCGCAACCGCATCGGCGCCGAGGGGGAAATAGCAGAAGGCCGGAAGGCACAGGGCCACCGCGAACCACTTGCCCACCCACAGAACCGCCAGACTGCCGGACGCTTTTCGAACCGCGAAATTCCACGCGGCATGCATGACGGTGGAGATCAAAACCAGGATGAAAGCCTGTAACGGCATCCGGCAACCTCAATTCATCGGCTAAACGCCACCACGATTCGAGACCTTTATTCACACGCCCCCACCTGCGGCGCGTGCGTCAGCCGTTTCAAATCGCCAGCGGACTAAGAAGCTGTCTTAAAATTCCCAGCGGTCTTCGCACGGCTGCAAAAGCGCCGGTCGGCGTTGGTCAAACCCACCCGTATAGACAAATATGGGCGGATTTTCCCGCCTTGACCGTCACTTTTTCGCTCGCGCTCGGGAACTCACCGGTAATTTTAAAACAGCTTCCAACATCAAAAGGGGATTCCGTTGTGCTTACCAGCCAGTACGCCGATTTCGATGCCTGTGAATATGAACGACGTCTGACCGGGCTCCGGGATCTCATGTCCCGTGACCGCCTGGACGCGGTCCTGATTACCACGGACACGAACCATCGCTACTTCACCGGGCACTGGACGCATCGCTGGGGGCACAAGTTCACCTCGCTGTTCGCCCTGCTTCCGCTCGAACGCGACCCGGTACTCATCGTCCCGCCGCTGGAAACGGGGATGTGCGAGGAGGACGCCTGGATCGAAGACCTGCGCACGTATCAACCGCCCATCCGCGTACGGGCAGGGGTTTCCCTTCTGACAGAAGTCATCCGCGAACTCGGCCCTGGCGCCCGCGTCGGCGCCGAATCGGGCGGCGTACTCTGGTCGCGAATGCCCTACGACGACTTCGGCCAGCTGAAATCCAATCTGCCAGGCGTAGAATTCACCGATGCCTCGCAGTTGCTCTGGAAGACCCGATTCACCAAGTCCAGCGCAGAGATCGACTACATCCGCGAGGCCGTCAGTATCACCAATCGGTCCTATCGCACCCTTTTCGACACCGTCAGACCGGGTATGACAGAAAGAGATCTATATAGCCTGCTGTGTGTGGAGCACCTGAAACGGGGAATGGACGCGCCCGGTTCGATCACGCTGGCCACGTGCATCCCCGGGGATGCACGCAGCAGCAACCGAAGCCTGCGCCGACACACCGACCGCGTGCTGACCGAAGGAGAACTCATCGCCCACGACGCCGGCGGCGTGTACCGCGGATACTGGTCGGACTACACTCGGATGTTCGGGCTGGGACGGGCTATTCAGAAACACAAAGACGCGTACAGAACCGTCCACGAATGCCTGCTAGCGGCGGTCGGCACGATCCGGCCCGGCATTCCGATTTCGGATCTGGTTCGCGTCTCGAACGAGACATTGAAGCGGGCGGGCTACGCGGAGCAGGCGCGGCACGTCACCGGGATCGGCCATGCCATCGGACTCGACATTATCGAACCGCCCTTCATCGAACTCGAAGACGACACATTGCTGGAGGAAGGCATGGTTCTCACCGTCGAACCCTCTCTCTACACGGAAGGCGCCTATTTCATGCTCGAAGAGGATGTTGTGGTGACGGATAGAGGCTTCGAGATCCTCTCCGAACCCGCTCCCGAAGACCTGCCGGTACTCTAACGCCCCCCGGATATCCTCGTCGCGCGCTTCCGATCCGGCACAGCAGGGGCTCCATTCGAAGAAGGGGCGCGCGGCGCCCCTTCTTTTTTTCTGATTTTACGTTGGTGCATTGCGTCTGTCAGAACGACTGCAGATCCTGAATCACCAGTCCTGAATATACCTTCGGATAGAAGAACGTGGATTTGGGAGGCATTCGCTCCCCGGCCAGCACAACGTCGCGCAACTGTTCCATGCCCACCGGATTGAGGAAGAAGCCCGCCCGATCGGGCGCCGCCTTCACCAGGTCCAGCACCTCCCGCTCGACCTTTACGAACTTCACCTTTTCGCCCGCGGCCAGCGTTTCCTGATCCAGATCCAGCACCCTGCCCAGTATCAGTTGCAGCAAGCCCGTGTCCAGCCTTCGCCAGGCCTCCGAGTGATTTCCGCCGTCCAGATCGGAAGCCCGAACGCCGCTCTTCAATTTCAGAAAGTGAACGTCGGAACACGCTCCGTGGCAGAATCCGAATACGGCCCCGCGCACGGCGCGCCGTTTCAGCTCTCGCAATGCCAATTGCGTATTGCGGAGGGGCAACCGTTCGAAGTCGCACAGTTCCGCAAGTCCCCGGATGAGTCTTTCGACCCCGTCCACTCCCAGATCCATGACCACACGGTGAATCGCATTGATGGCCATCCCTTCCGTGTCGTCCATATTCACCAGCGTGTGCATCCGGTATCCGTAGGGCCTTCCCTGCCAATCCTCGTTGTCGGCCGCTGCGCATTCGTCCCTGTATACCACCGCGGTTTCGTATCGATGATGTCCGTCGGCTATGAAAAACGGCCTGTCATTCAGCACATTGGCAACGCCGCAAATCACGGCCTGATCCGTTGTCCGCCAGAAGCGGTGTCCGACGCCATCTTCCCCGCGGAACGCGAAGAGCGGGGCATCATCCAGGACGGGCGCCAGGATTTCCCGCACCTGTCCGGCGGGGTCGGAGTATAACGAAAAGATCTGGCCGAAGGCCGCCCGGGTGTGCCGCATGAGCGCCAGCCTGTCGGCCTTGGGTCCCGGCATGGTGTTCTCATGCGGCAGAATCGCGCCTTTCCCCAGCGCGTCCGCGCGCACCAGCGCGACAATCCCCAGCCTGGTCTTCTTTTTTTTCCCGTCGGGAGTACTGACGTCGAAATCCTGTGCGTAAAGATAAATTCCGTCGTCCTGGTCCCTGACGAGCACGCCCTGTTCGAGCCAGTTCCGATATGCATCCGCGGCGCGGGTGTAGCGGTTCTCATCGATCGAATCGCCTTCATTCCCGATGCCCTGGATAATTCGCACGATGTTGTTCGGATGTGCGTCGTACAATGCACGTTGCATCGACCCGTCGATTACATCATACGGGGGCGCGACGACGTCTCCAATGTCGCCTATCCTGTCAGTCGCGTACCGGACTCCGCGAAATGCCCTGATCTCCGCCATGATCGATCTCTCCGATAATTCCGTGTGCAGGTCACTCGACGCGCCTTCCCAACGCGGGGTATCCCAGATTCCGGTCCGTCTCGTTCAATAACGGCTCCCCGGCCATAAACCGCCGCAAATTCTCACAGAAAAAGTCAACCGTACGTTGCGGACGGTAGCTGGAGACGCCGGCCGAGTGGGTCGTGATGATCACGTTCTCCATCTCCCAGAGCGGGCTGGTGTCCGGCAACGGTTCCGTTTCGAAGACGTCCAGCCCGGCGCCGGCGATTTCGGCTGACCTGAGCGCGTCGACCAGCGCCGCTTCGTCAACAATCGGACCCCGCGCCGTGTTGACCAGGAACGCCGATTCCTTCATCAATTGGAACGCACGTGCATTGATCAGCCTCTCCGTCTCAGGCGTGTAAGGACAAGCGATAAACACCACGTCGGATGCTGCCAGCAGATCATCCAGCCGTTCCGGTCCCCACAATGCCTCGACGTAGTCCGGCCTCTCCGTCTGCTGTACGTCCACCGCAAGGACCCGCATGTCGAATCCCCTGGCCAGAGATGCGTACCGCCGCCCGATTCCGCCGAACCCGACGATCCCCGCCGTGGCCCCATAGAGATCCTGAATTGGCGCTCCCGTCCATTTGCGCGCAAGCTGGTTCCTTACGTAAACGTGCAGACCGCGGAACAGCGCCGCCGTCAGCGCCCAGGCGTGTTCCGCCACCTGCAGCGCATGCAGCCCGCTGGCGTTGCTCAATCTGAACTGTCCCTCCCGAACGCCTGGAATGTCCATCAACATATCCATGCCGGCGCTGGTCGTTTGAATCCACCTGACCTGCGTTGCCGCAGCGATGATTTTCTCATTGTACATCCCGAAAATCACGTCCGCATCCCCGACCACCGCGGGCGCTACATCCATCGAAGCCGTCACCACCTCCGCCCCAGGCACGGTTCGGCGAACCTGTTCACATAATGCGTCGCTGACAGGCGGACAAAGTACAATCTTCATGGTTAATCCTGCCTTTCCCAGGATGTACGCGGCGTGTCGAACTGTCCCGTACGTTTAAACCGATGCGCTCCTTGACAAAACCCCAACAGCTGTTTAACATACCGTCTTCCAAGCCCCGTACACCCCCTCGATCCCAATGACGATACACGCTCGCAATCCGCTTGTCCTGCCCGTTTACGTTCCGTGCCTGCTGCTGATGTTCGGCAACGGAATGCTCATTCCCATCCTTCCGTTATACGCAAAGACACTCAGTGCGTCTTACGGCCTTATCGGCGTCGTGCTTGCCGCCGAAGGCGTGGGCAGGCTGGTCGGCGCGCTACCGGCCGGCATTCTGATCGGAAATCTCGGTCGGAAGTCCGCGATGATTCTCGGCGTAGGCTTCATTGCCGTCTCCACGCTTGCCCTGTTTTGGGCGCGCGACATCTACGAGGTCGTCTGCCTTCGTCTTGTCGCCGGCGTGGGCGGTTCCCTCTGGCACATTTCGTGCCACGCCTACCTGGTCGACGCCGCCCCCGTCTTTCATCGCGGAAGGGCACTCTCGATCTTCGGCGGTATTCACCGCATCGGGACCTTCGCGGGACCGGCGGCGGCCGGGGAACTCGGCAGAATCTACGGTCTGGAAACTCCGTTCCTCGTGTTTGGAGGTCTGGCGACCGTTGTCGTATTCATCGCGGTATCGAGTTTTGTGTCCGATACGTCATCCGGACCCCGGGATGTCCGCCCGGGACGTCTGAGACCCCTTCTAACGATATTCAAATCGCATTTTCGAGAACTTGCCACCGCGGGTTCCGGACAGCTCTTTGCGCAGACCATTCGAGCCGGGCGCCACGTTGTCGTGCCCCTTTATGCCGCCGACGTGATTGGTCTGGACGTTCAGGCCATCGGCTGGATCATCACGATTTCCGCGCTGCTGGATATGTCGCTATTCTACCCGGCCGGTCATATCATGGACCGATTCGGAAGAAAGTTCGCTATGGTGCCCTGTTTCCTGATTCAAGCGGTCGCTATGGCCGCCATACCCTTCACCCACAGCTTTACGGGGCTGCTTCTGGCGACGGCGCTTCTGGGCTTGGGCAACGGAATCGGCTCCGGTTCCATGATGACGCTTGGCGCGGACCTTGCGCCCGGAGATTCGATCGGAGAGTTTCTGGGAGCGTGGCGCCTCGTCGGGGAAACGGGCCACATGGGCGCGCCTCTCGTGATCGGGGGCATCGCCGACCTGCTCGGACTCTCCCCTGCCACATTCGCAATCGCAGGTTTCGGCCTTCTTGCCGCCGGCACCTTCGCGTTCCTGGTACCGGAAACCCTCACGGTCAGCGCACCTCCAGACAGGTCTCCACGTGGCGGGCAGCACGAATGAACCGACTCGCGAAAAAACCCGAGCCCCCCGAGGTGCAGGTCCATAGAAGCGGTTCCGAACGCGCGGCGGCGGGGACTATTGAATCGCAGGTTCCGGTCAGCCTGCAGGCGGCCGCCTGCGGGCTGAATCAATTGACAACGATCGTTTCGTCCGTTAGATTTCCGGTGACAGAGGCCCACGATCCCAGACGCGAAAGAGAGGCGGATCCGATGACCAGAGAGCGTATCATTGCGGGCATCTGCCTGCTGATCACCCTGGGACTGATGTGGTTTGTGGATCATCCCGACAAGGTCGTCGGTACCGTTATCCTGGGTATCGTCTTCTGCATCTTTATTCTTGTCGCTCGCCTGAAAGGAAGGAGCGGCTCGAAAATGACCCGAATGATACGAAAACCGCCGGATCGAGAATAAACGCGATTTACCCCACCCCCACAGACGTCCCCGCCATGCGCACCCCACCCAGGATCTCCGTGATCATCCCGGTTTTCAACGAGCAGAAGGCCATTCAGAATGTACTGTCCGATATTCCGGGCCATCTCGAAGCCGACGTGGTGGTGGTGGATAACGGCTCCACCGACCGAACGGTCGAGCTGGCCAGGCAGATGGGGGCCCGTATCGTTCACGAACATCGAAGAGGATACGGGTGGGCCTGCCTGGCGGGCATCGCCGCCCTGCATAAACCCGATATTGTGGTATTCCTGGACGGCGATTACAGTGACTACCCCGGTGAAATGACGGGCCTGGTAAAGCCGATCGTCGAGGGTCACGCGGACCTCGTGATCGGCTCGCGCATACTCGGCAACCGGGAGGCCGGCGCACTGCTTCCGCAAGCTCGCTTCGGCAACTGGCTGGCCACCTGGCTCATCCGACGGCTGTTTGACGCCTGCTTCACCGACCTCGGGCCATTCCGCGCAGTAACGTATCCGGCGCTGCTACGGCTCGAAATGCAGGACAGGACTTTCGGTTGGACCGTGGAGATGCAGGTAAAGGCTGCCCGGTTGAAATTGCGGTACCTCGAAGTCCCGGTAAGTTATCGCCGTCGTATCGGCGTTTCCAAGATCACAGGAACCGTCGGCGGCACGATCCGGGCTGGCTGGAAGATTCTCTACACGATCTTCAGATACAAACTGATAAAAATGCCGTGACTCAGGCTGTTCGGCCCGTGTTGAAACGGCCTCGCCTGCAGAGCGACGTTATCAACGGACCGCTTGTGTCCTGTCCCAAAAATTTCTCACCATTCGACCGTCGATTCATCCCGTCTCGCTACGTTCCCCTCGCTCGCCGACCTTACGCAGGTCGGAGGCGCCTTGCGAGACGGGCGACTCCTCGGTCGAATTCAGGCAACTTATTTCCGGGACAGAACACTAGGCGCCGCCATCCTCTTCGTCCAGTAACATTGTCAGACGCGCCGCAATCTCCTCGGCCTGCCGGCCCGCCGCTTCGCGTCCCGACCGGAACTTCAGCAGCCTGTCGGCGATATCCAATGCCGCGATTATAGCTATTTTCGTGGGTTCGGCCAGCTTCTGCTGAGATGCGATCTCCTTCATACGCCGATCGACAAGGTCTGCAACCCGTTGGGTATATTCAGACGACTCACGACTCTGAACGGGGTATTGACGCCCGTAGATCGTTACAAATGTGGTCTCACCGCGGTTAAGGCCGTCTGTCAGTATCATCCTGCCTCCTCAACTGTCAGGGGCACGGCGGCGCCATCCGGTCACAATGGGAATCCCAACATACGATCTGTACCGGCGGCGCCGAAGTCAGATCTTGTCCGCGCCTTCGAGCGGATCCACACGTACCACGCCGTCGGTCGCCGGCACCATGACTTCAACAACCCATCCGTCCACGTCCTTGCCCATTACCCGAATCCGTTTGGGGATACGTCGCATTACCGTCGCCTCTTTGGAAACCCTGGCCAACGCGTGGTATTTTTCGTCGTCCATACAGAAATACCGCTGGATTCGTCCCTCGGGCTTTCCGCCGAGTTGTGAGCTTCTGCGGGTCTGGTCCTCCGATGACTCGGCCATTGCTTGCTCGCTTTGCTATCGGTAGAGGCGGTGCGTTTCGATAAATCGAGCGACGTTTTCCGGTACCCAGTACCGAATGGGCAATCCCGTACGAACACGCGAACGGATCTGTGTAGAGGAGATTTCGAGCAGCGGGGAGTCCAGATAACACATTCGTTCAGCTATTCGCGCGTCTACTTCGTCGCGCGGAAATCCCGGCCGGCCCATTACCGTTACGCGGGCCAGGTCCACGACGCCCTGGGGATCGCACCACGTTGGCATTTCCAACGCACTGTCAGCGCCAATGATCAAATAAAAATCAGGCCCGGACCCCAGTTTACCGCGGAGCCGCCTGAGCGTCTCGACGGTATAAGACTTGCCGGTTCGCTCCATTTCTATCCGGCACAGTTCAAACCGGGGATGTCTGTCCACGGCGAGGGCCACCATTCTTGCGCGCGCCTCCGCCGGCGCCATATCGGCAACTCTCTTGTGGGGAGGGTCCGCCGAAGGAACGAACAGAACCCGATTCAGATGACACGTTGCCAACGCTTCCTGCGCGATGATCAGATGGCCGTGATGAATCGGATCGAACGTGCCGCCGAGAATGCCGATCCTTCCGTCCATACCGCCTCACCGGGTATTTGCGGCACTGGAGCCGTCTGCCTTCTCCGCGGGCTTCCTGAGTTCGTCTTTCTGCGCGGCACGGGTTTTCTCAATCTGGCGGATCTCATCCGCAATGTCCTGTTTGAGTTCATCCTGAACGCCATCCGCGGCCAGGAGCCTCAATATTTCGAGCGCTTCGTCCAGCGCCCCCAGGCGATGTTTCGTCCGGGCCAGAAGAAAGCGCGCTCTCGACGCGAGCACGGTATCGTCGAATTCCTTCAGGACAATCTCGCAATAGCGCCCGGCGGATTCATACATATCCCACTGAATGTAGTTTTCGGCGACCATGAGTTTCTTCCGCGCCAACTTCGTTCGTAGTTCCCGGATTCTGTCACGGGTGCCCGGTACGAGATCGCTGTCTGGAAAGTCCTCGATAAACCGTTCAAACTCCCTGATGGCCTTATGGGTCTCGTCCTGGTCGTGGTGGATTCCCCGAGACTGCCGGTAATAACACACGCCGATCTGATACCGCGCCTGATCGACAAACGGACTGGTGGGAAACTCATTCAGAAGACGCTCGAATTCAAATACGGCGGTTACGTAGTCTCTATTGCACAGATACGCAAAGCCCAGCTTGTACTGGGCGCGATCGACCAGATGGGACCCGGGAAAATCCGAAAGCAGATTGCGGAGCAGCTTCTGAGCCTCCCAGCAGTCCTTCTTCTCCAGCGCCTCATTCGCTTTTTCCAGATAGAGGTCCGCGCTGGGGTGGCGATATCTGTTCTGCGCGCATCCCGCCATTGCCAGCAGGCCAAGAGAACACAGAACAACCATACTCCGCTTCAACATACCCTTGCCTATCGTGTAATAACAGAAAATCGGGGCCGTGTTTATCCCAACCCCGAGCGGTCGGCGCGTTCGGCCACCCGGAAATCCGTTCGTATTCGAGTGGCGCATTCCGTGGAGCCGGTCGTCACTACCGACACCCCTACCTTTGACTCTGGAAACCCACGGACGGTTCCGAACAAAACCTGCACGGCAACCCGATCGCCGACAGACCGAAAACACGAGAAACCGAGGCCCCTGTGCCACTTTCGTCCGCAGATCGAAAAAACTTAAGCAAACGCCACAGGCAAGTCAAGGGAATACAATGAGAAGCTGTTTTGGAATTCCCGGTGAGTTTCCGAGTGCGAGCGCAGAAGCATCGGTTATGAGGCGCGAGGGGCACGCAGCGCCGACGGGAGAATCCTCCCAAGAGAGGCGAGCAAGCACAGCCTCGACCTCTGTATACTGGCGGGTTTAACCAACGCGACCGGCGCTTTCACAGCCCTCCAAGACCGCTGGGAGTTTTAAGACGGCTTCTAACCTGGCTTGCATTGGAAACACAGGAAGGGATTCACACAGGTTCGGCTTGACGAGCGCGGCCGGATAGGGTTAACTTGCATCCCAATTTGAGTTGGCTTAGGACGCGATCGGGCGGGACGGATCAGGGCCGGGGCACGCCTGCCCGCAGCCCTGCCGCTACCGCTGTCCGTTTTCGTCGCCGTCCGACAGTTTTGGAGATCACCGTCGTGTCACAGGCTCGGGTTCTGGTCATCGGCAGCTCCAATACGGACCTGATCGTTCAATCGGCGAACTTGCCGAGCCCCGGCCAGACCGTGATGGCGAGTTCGTTTTCGACCTTACCAGGGGGCAAGGGCGCAAACCAGGCAGTAGCCGCCGCGCGCTCAGGCGCGACTGTATCTTTCGTCGCCCGGATCGGCAGCGACGCTTACGGCTCGCAGGCCCTGTGCAGCCTCGAGGCGGAGGGAATCGACACCACGTTCGTCATGGAAGATCCGAATCTGCCTTCGGGGATTGCCTCGATCCTGGTGGACGACAGGGGCGAGAACGTCATCGCCGTGGTTCCGGGCGCCAACGCCGCCCTTTCCCCTGTTCAAATCGACGCTGCCGGTTCGCTTTTCGAACGCGTCTCCATCTGCCTGCTTCAGCTTGAAACGCCATTGCCGACCGTTCTGCACGCGGCGAATCTCGCGAAAAAACACGGCGTCCCGGTTATTCTGAACCCGGCCCCAGCGCGGAAGTTGCCCCCGCAGCTGCTCTCCGGCCTGTTTCTCCTGACGCCGAACGAAACAGAGACCGGCATTCTGACCGGCATTCTGCCGGAAACCGAAAAAACGGCGCGCCAAGCCGCGGACATCCTGATGGACGGCGGGGTGAACAACGTCATTATCACCCTCGGCGCACGCGGCGCGCTTCTGGCGACAGGCCGGGAAGCCGAAATGGTCCCCGCGCCGGTGGTCGATGCGCGCGACACCACGGGCGCCGGAGACGCCTTCAACGGCGCGCTGGCCGCCGCACTCGGCCGGATGCGGTCGCTGAGAGACGCGGTCGACTTCGCCAACTGCGCCGGGGCCCTCGCGGTCACCCGGGTCGGAGCACAGGCCGCGCTGCCTCGTGAAGCCGAGATACGGGCCCTGATGGACGCCCGGACACAGAGTCGACCACCGCGCTGACCGCGCAATTTCCCTTTTCTACGTCTTTGCTCTTGACCCGAATTGCACCCTGTCCTATATTCTGATCCCTCACAGACATAGCGCAAGCTTGTACGGCATTCACCTCCCCCCTCTCCCTGATTCCCCTTGAACGAAGGGAGCGTTGTATGGCGAACCGCACAGGTGTCGAGCCGCGGCTCGACTATGAAGATCTTGTGGACGAGCTGGATCGGTTTGAGTCGGAAGCCAGGGACCTTCAGGTGCGTATCGCGAGGTTCATGAAGAATGCCAGGCAGACGCCGGCGGGCGAGACGAGTTCGGGTGTGGAACACCTGGGTATCGCAGCCGACTGAATTCGCGTCCATGCATGGCATCCGAAAACGAACAAGGCGGGGTGTAAGCCCCGCCTTGTTCGTTTAAGTACGTCAATAGAGTTCGTATTCAACTGCCACGCGGCACCGGGACTAACGCGCATCGATCGGCCCGCCCATCTCCCTGTAGAGCATCTTCAGGGCGTTTACGTCGGCTTCATCCAGTGAACCCATTTCCGATGCCGCGGCGTTCGCCTCTGCCTGCTCCGGCGTCTTGGCGCCCGGGATCACACACGAGACGGCCTCGTGGCTCAGTACGAATCGCAGCGCCGTCTGCGCAAGTGAAGGGCTCCGGCCGCCCACCAGCGCCTCCACTCTGGCCACCTGAGCCAGGGCACGGTGCAATCGCCCGTCCCTCCGCCAGCCTTCCCGGAAATCGCCGTCCGGAAATCGGGCGTCCCTGCTGTATTTCCCGCTCAACAGACCTCTCGCCAGCGGTGCCTTGATGACCGTGCCGACGCCAGCATTTCGCGCCGCCTCGAACAACCCTGGGTCCGGACGCTGGTCCAGGATATTATAGTAGGTCTGTATCACATCCACACAGCCGGATTCGATACAGAGCCGCCCCTGTTCAACCGTATCGATCGATACGCCTGCCAAGCGGATTGTGCCAGCTGATTTCATCCGGGTCAGGAATTCGAAAACGCCGCCCCGCCGGATGGTCTCGACATCCGGATCGTGGATGTAATACAGGTCGATACAGTCCGTACGCAGGCAACGCAGACTGGCCTCCAGCGCCCGGCAGAGGTAGATCAGCGAAAAATCACAGAATGCCGCACCGTCCACGTACCACCAGCCGCCCTTGGTTGCAAGCACGACGCGTTCCCGCCTTCCCTCCAGCGCCCTGCCCAGAACCCGTTCGCTGCGGCCGTTTCCGTACGCGTCCGCGGTATCGAAGAGCGTCACCCCCAGATCGAGTGCCCGGTGCACGGCGCGAATCGACGTCTCGTCATTCACGGGCCCCCAGTCCAACCCGCGAAACGGTCCGGCGCCGAATCCGACCTCCGATATACGGGGACCGCCCTTACAGAGCGCACGACATTTCATGACTTCCCCCAACAGGTCAACCGACAACCATGTCAAAACGGCCCTCGAAGGCTCCCTCCCGGCGATTCCCTCGAAGGCCGAATTCAGTATCACTTGGATACGGCGGCAAAAATAGAACCTTCAGATCAGGTTGTCAATCAAAATCAGGTTCGGTACATCAAGTTAACGTGCCGGTAAACTCGCCCGCCACTTAATCCGTCCATAGCAGTCCGTTGAAAAAGCCCATCCGGTCTACGGCCGGCCCTTGCGGTCGAAATACTGCGTTGCGCGGCCTCGCCTGCAGAGCGACTTTATCAACGGACTGATAGGCTCGACTTCGACGCACGGAACGGCATCTTCCCCGGTCTCCTCTACGCGTCGTTTCAAGGCTTGAGGCCGGTCTAATCGGGATGGTACCCCGCGTCCGGACACGGAAGATCGATAAAATTTATTTATTTATTTTATCAAATTTATAAATTAGCAATATAGATTGTCGTACGCTAATATTAGTTGTGCCGTTCCCACACCACGACGATCACTTCCCGCGGGCAGTTGACCCCGGCCTGGCAAGGGACTCCGTCTTGGACCTTCCCGTCGCGATGCTAATGGATCTGGACGATACCATCGTCTCCTACTCCACGTATGCGGGACCATGCTGGAAACGGGTCTGCCACAATGTGGCAGACAGAATTGAGGGGGTCGGTGGAGAGAAGTTGTACAGGACGCTGGCCGAAACCCGAACGTGGTTCTGGTCCGATCCCAATCGGCATCGGGCGAACCGCCAGAACATGCCGCTCGCGATTCAGCGCGTCGTCCACCATGGCCTTTGCCGTCTTGGCGTTGAAAACTGGGAACTGGCGGGAACGATCGCAGAATCGTACGAACGTGAACGCGGAAAGACGATAAAGCCTTTTCCAGGCGCCCTCGAAACGCTTCGCAAGCTCCGAGAATGCGGTGTGAGGATGGCCCTGGTAACCAACGGGGGCGCCGGGCCCCAGCGGGATAAGATACGCAGATTCAATCTTGCGCCCTTCTTCGACGCCATTTTCATCGAAGGCGAATGTGGTTACGGCAAACCGGATACCCGGATCTATATGGACGCACTCCGCGGCCTGGACGCCACGCCCGGGGACGCGTGGATGGTGGGCGACAACCTGGAGTGGGAGGTGGTGGTTCCGCAGGGACTGGGCATCTACTGCGTATGGAACGACGCAAAAGGGGCAGGTCTGCCGGAAAACAGTGGAATCCGTCCGGATCGAATCATCAGATCCTTAAAGGAATTGCTTCCGTCCCGTATCGACGCTTAAGAAGCTGTACTAGAAACCTCAACGGTCTTCGCACTGCTGCAAAGGCGCCGGTCGGCGTTGGTCAAATTCGCCCGTCTTACGAGATCGAGGCTGCGCTTGCTCGCCTCTCATAGTCGAATTCGCCCGCCAGCGCTGCGCGCCCCTGTTGCCTCTTAACCGTCACTTTTTCGCTCGCGCCCGGGAACTCGCCGGGAATTCTAACACAGCTTCCTAATTAACGGCGCCGGAAAGGAATTGATGGGTCTTCTTCATTATTACCGCACGCCGTACCTCTCACGGACGCAGACGGACACCCTGCTCAATCAGGTCAGACAGAGCATCTTTCACCGAGTCGCGAGGCTTGAAACCGAAGCCTGCTTCAATGTCGAACTGAACGGGACGTTAACCGCAGAAGAACAAAAGCGGCTCGCCTGGCTTCTTGGCGAGACCTTCGAACCGGAAAAGCTCGCCGCGACGCCGTTTCTGGATGGGGAGGGTACGTTGGTCGAGGTTGGACCGCGTCTGAACTTCAGTACGGCCTGGTCCACGAATGCCGTATCGGTCTGCCACGCGTGCGGCCTGACGGGAATTACACGCATCGAACGATCCAGGCGTTATCTGGTCCGGCCCGGCCTGACCCGGGACCAGAAGACCTCGTTTCTGGATACAGTCCACGACCGCATGACCGAGTGCGAGTACCCCTCGCCTCTGTCGTCGTTCGAAACCGGCACTGAACCGGAGCCCGTGTCGGAGGTTCCGCTCATCCAGGAGGGCAGGGCCGCGCTGGAACACGTCAACCAAACCATGGGCCTGGCCTTCGACGAATGGGACCTCGACTATTATACGGATCTCTTTCTGGACCACTTCCGGCGAAATCCCACGAACGTGGAATGTTTCGACATCGCCCAGTCCAACAGCGAACACTCCCGCCACTGGTTTTTCCGTGGCCGGCTAACGATCGACGGCGATGAAATGCCGGCCCATCTCATGGATATGATCCAGCAGCCGCTCAGGGCAAATCCCGGCAACAGCTGCATCGCGTTCAGGGACAACGCCAGCGGTATAAAGGGTTATCCCACGAGAACCATCCTGCCCGTCAGGCCCGGGGAGCCAAGCCCGTTCGCAGCTTTCGCACGGGACTACGATATCATCTTTACCGCTGAAACGCACAACTTTCCCACCGGAGTCGCGCCTTTCCCGGGTGCGGAAACCGGTACCGGCGGCCGTATCCGGGACGTACATGCCGCCGGTCGCGGCTCTCTGGTTGTCGCCGGCACCGCAGCCTACTGTGTTGGCAATCTCCGTATACCCGGCTATGAGTTGCCCTGGGAGGACCGGGCGTTCGAATATTCCGACAATTTCGCGTCGCCACTGCGGATCGAGATAGAAGCCAGCAACGGCGCATCCGACTACGGAAACAAATTTGGTGAACCGCTCATCCAGGGCTATACGCGCGCCTTCGGTCTGCGACTGCCGAACGGTGAGCGCCGCGAGTGGATTAAACCCATCATGTTCACCGGGGGCATCGGCCAGATCGATGCCCGGCACACGACGAAGGGAAGCCCCGAGAAGAAGATGTGGGTGGTCAAACTCGGAGGTCCCGCATACCGTATCGGGATGGGAGGTGGAGCGGCTTCGTCGATGGTGCAGGGCGAGAATACGGCGGAACTGGACTTCAATGCCGTGCAGCGAGGCGATGCGGAAATGGAGCAGAAAGTAAACAGGGTAATCCGCGCCTGCGTTGAAATGGGCGACGAGAACCCCATCATCAGCATCCACGACCAGGGGGCAGGCGGAAACTGCAACGTACTCAAGGAAATCGTGGCGCCGGAAGGCGCCCGCATCCAGGTTCGCGAGCTGCCCGTCGGCGACCGGTCGCTATCCGTGCTGGAGATCTGGGGCGCCGAATACCAGGAAAACGACGCCCTGCTTCTGCATCACCGACACGAGATGGCCTTCAGGGCACTGTGCCGACGGGAAAAGATCGAGGCGGCGTTTGTGGGACACGTAACCGGAAACGGAAGAATTGTCCTCTACGACGAAAACGACAACACCACGCCGGTTGACCTGGAATTGGACAAAGTGCTGGGCGACATGCCGCGCAAGAGCTTCGAATTGTATCGCAAACAACCCGAATTGACGCCACTCGAACTACCGGAGGACATCACAGCGGGATCCGCGTTGAAGAGGGTGCTGCGCCTCGTGTCGGTTGGCTCCAAGCGATTTCTGACCAACAAGGTGGACCGGAGCGTCACGGGCCTGGTTGCACGTCAGCAATGCGCGGGTCCACTTCAGCTCACGGTCTCGGACGTCGCCGTGATCGCACAAAGCCATTTCGGAATTACCGGGGCCGCAACGTCCATCGGGGAGCAGCCGGTAATCGGTCTGCTGGACCCGGAAGCGATGGCCCGGATGACCGTCGGAGAGGCGCTGACGAATCTGGTATGGGCGCGGGTTAGCGCGCTGGAAGACGTTAAGTGCTCCGGAAACTGGATGTGGGCCGCGAAACTGCCGGGCGAAGGCGCCGCGCTATACGATGCAGCCAAGTCCCTGGTGGAGATTATGCTTGACCTGGGAATCGCCATAGACGGCGGGAAGGACAGTCTCTCCATGGCCGCGCTGGCACCCGGACCCGATGGGTACGACGAGACCGTAACCGCACCGGGCACCCTGGTTGTTTCGACCTATGTCACCAGTCCGGACGTCACGAAGGTAGTCACGCCCGACCTGAAACTCCCTGATGAGGGACGCCTGCTGTTTATCGACCTTTCGAAAGGGCGGACCCGCCTGGGCGGCTCCGCCCTCGCCCAGGTGTACAGCCAGATCGGCGATACACCGCCCGACGTGGACGATCCCGGTTTGCTGAAACGCGCGTTCAATGCCATCCAACAGCTCATCGCCGAAGACAATGTGGCCGCGGGCCACGACCGTAGCGACGGCGGCATCGTCACTTGTCTGCTTGAAATGGCTTTTGCGGGGAATTGCGGCGTCAGCATCGATCTGCCGACAACGTCAGATCCGATCGCGTCGCTGTTCGCCGAGGAGATGGGCCTAGTATTCGAAGTGCACGCCGGGAAGGCGCCCCACGTTCTCCAGACCCTGGAGTACGCAGACGTGCCCTGTATTCCCATTGGTAGAACCACGGCGGATACTTCCGTACGGATTGCCGTAAACGGCGAGACCGTTCTCAGCGACGACGTGGCGAATCTGCGTGACATTTGGGAGGAGACGAGCTACCGTCTCGAACGGCTCCAGGCAAACCCGCAGTGTGTCGAACAGGAACGCCTCTCGCTGAGGCAGCGCACGAAACCCGCGTACACGCTTCCGTTCACGCCTTCGCCGACCGCGCCCGAAATACTGGAGGCCCGGAGGAAGATTCCGGTTGCCATCCTACGTGAGGAAGGCAGCAACGGCGACCGTGAGATGGCTTCGGCGTTCCATGCGGCGGGCATGGAACCCTGGGACGTGACGATGTCCGATCTTCACGCCGACCGGGTCCGGCTGGACGCATTTCGTGGCATCGCCTTCGTGGGTGGTTTCAGTTATGCGGACGTTCTCGACTCCGCCAAGGGATGGGCGGGGGTCATCCGGTTCAATCCGGGTCTGCAGGATCAATTTCAGTCGTTCCACGAACGCCCTGATACGTTCAGTCTGGGGGTTTGCAACGGCTGCCAGTTGTTGGCCCTTCTGGGGTGGGTACCCCGACCGGAAAACGGGACCAGGACTCAACCGCGCTTTATCCAGAATTCATCGGGGCGTTTCGAGTCACGCTTCGTCACGGTACAGGTCCAGGAGAGTCCGGCGGTGATGCTCAGGAACATGGCGGGGGCTTCACTAGGTATATGGATTGCTCACGGTGAAGGCAGGATCCATTTCCCCGATCCGAACACGCTGGACATGGTCGTTCAGAACAGCCTGGCGCCCGTCCGTTACGTCGACGACGGGAATCACATCAGCGAAGTCTATCCGTACAACCCAAACGGCTCTCCTCATGGCATCGCAGCCCTCTGTTCCCCTGACGGACGTCACCTGGCGATGATGCCTCATCCCGAACGGACTTTTCTGAAGTGGCAGTGGGGCTGGATGCCGGAATCCTGGAAGTATTCCCTGGACGCTTCGCCCTGGCTGCGGCTCTTCCAGAACGCCCGGGAATGGTGCGAGGAATCGTAGCAGTCCGTTGATAGAGTCGCTCTGCAGGCGAGGTATTGTGGCCGAAGACAAGGCGTGCGACCGAGTCCCATCCTGCGATTCGGCGAGGGAGCGCAACGCAGTATTTCGACCGCAAGGGCCGGCCGCAGCCCGGATGGACTCTTTCAACGGGCTGCATGGACAAGATCGGGAGGCGCGATGGCTGCAACGGTTCTGGATGGCAAAAGGCTTGCCGGGCAGATCGAGGACGAATTGAAGCAGAGGGTGGCGCGCATCAGGAGAAGCACGGGCGGGCGAATCCCAGTCCTGGCCACGATTCTGGTTGGAGACGACCCCGCTTCGGCCACCTACGTGCGGATGAAGGGTAACGCCTGCAAGCGGGTGGGCATGGATTCATTGAGGATCCTGCTGCCGGAAGAAACCACCACGCGCGAACTCCTGGCCGAGATCGACAAGCTCAACGACGATCCTCGCGTGCATGGAATCCTCCTTCAGCACCCGGTTCCTGACCATGTCGACGAAAGGGCGTGCTTCGACCGAATTTCGACCGGGAAGGACGTTGATGGCGTCACGGCGCACGGCTTCGGGCTGAAGGCAATGGGCGCGTCCGCCTACGGGGCCGCGACACCGGCGGGCATTATGAAGCTGCTGTCGCACTACCAGGTCCCGCTGGAGGGCAGAAACGCAGTAGTCGTGGGCAGAAGCCCGATTCTGGGCAAGCCAATGGCCATGATGCTACTGAATGCAAACGCCACCGTAACCATCTGTCATTCCAGAACCAGGAACCTGCCCTGTATTGTGCGCATGGCCGACATCGTCGTCGGCGCTGTCGGAAAGCGGGAATTCATCAGGGCCGACTGGATCGCGGACAACGCCGTAATCATAGACGCCGGCTACCATCCGGGCCCCGTCGGAGACGTGGAACTTCCTGCAGTCATCCACCGGTGTGCGGCCTACACGCCGGTGCCAGGCGGCGTTGGACCTATGACAATTGCCACGCTGATCGCCCAGACAGTGGAGTCCGCGGCAAAGCATGCCACCGGATCCGGCGCAGTTCCGGGAAACGAACGCCGATGACGCCCGGTCATTCGTCGATGGGCCGCCGATAGCCAACCGGACACGGAGACCTCACCCGCCCGGATGCCCCTCCAGCATTCGAATCACCAGAAGCGTGATATCGTCGGGTTGAGACGCATCTCCCTTGAAACGATACACGTCTTCGAGGATCACTGAGACCAGATCCGCCGCGCTCACCTCGATATGCGCTCTGACCGTTTGCTCCAGCCGGTCGTTCTCATAAAACTCGCCGGCTACGTTCCTCATGTCGGTCACACCATCGCTGTAGAACAACAGCAGGTCGTCCGGCGCGACTTGTATGGTGGCTTCGGCGCGCCCTCCGGGACTTCCCGGAGGTAGTACCATACCCAGCGGTATGGACGGCAACGGAATCTCCCGCAATTCCTGAGTCCTGGCGCAATAGTGGTACGGGAAGGGATGAGCGGCATTAATCAGATGCACGCGTTGTGACTCGAGATCGAGCGTGCCAAGACAGCAGGTGACAAAGCTGGCCTCATCCATCTGCTCCTTCAAATCTTCGTCCAGCCGCATCGCGACCTCGTCCAGCGGCCGCCTGCCTCGAAATTCGTATCGGAAAATGCCGCTCAATTGCATGGCGCGAACTGCCGCCTCCATCGCCTTTCCCGACACGTCCGCAGCGCCGAAACCCAGCTTCCGGCGAGCTTCGTCCAGCCAGAAATAATTGAAATAGTCCCCGCCGACGTGGTTCGCCGGCACGCAGATCCCGGCGATTTCAAACGTGTCGGCCCGGATCGGAACCGTTGGCAGCAGACCCATCTGCATCCTGTGCGCCTGCTGCAACTCCGATTCCAATTCGTGAATCATTCGTGCCTGAGCCTCCTTCCACCGCCGATGCCGGTGCAGCGCGTAGCCGGATGACACGCAATGGGCCACGAAAGAGAACACGCTGAGCGCGACGAACCATGGCCGTTGCCAGACCGGCGCCAGAACCGTGAAAGTGTGGCGCGCCGGCGTCGCGTCGACATTGAATCCCCGGTCCATCGCGCGCACCTCGAAGGTGTGCGGTCCCGGAGCCATCCTGCCGACGAACGCCTGATCTTCGCTCGAAAACCTCGACCAGTCGCCGCCGTCGACCCGCCAGGCGTATTTCAGGCCCTGTGGCGGGGTCTGCTTCCATGCGTCCTGGCCGGAGAATTTGAACAGTGCGCTCTGGTAGGGCGCCACCTCTCCGGACGGCATGGAAAGCGTGGTTTCAGGCGCATCGGTGTCCGGCGTATAGCATCCCAGTCCCTTATCCGTGGCAAACCAGAATCTACCCAGCCGGTCCTGCGCCACATCCCACACCCTGGCGCCCGGAAGGCCGTTGCGCGTGGTGTACCGCGTCCAGGTCACGCCATCGGTCTGAACGGCACCGACAACAAGGGTGGCCAGCCAGAGTATTCCGTCGTCATCCACGAAGAGTCGATGCGCGCCGCCGAAAACGGTTTGGTCACCGGTTGGCACAGGGTTCCACTCTCCCTGATGGTACCGAAACATTCCTGTGAAGCGCGTCGCGGCCCAGACAGTGCCCTGGGCCTCCTCCAGCGCGATGACCGGCTCGCCCGGCAACCCCCCCGCCGTATCGAAAACCTCACGTTCGCCGTCTTTCTCCCTAACGATACCGCCATTGGCGCCAAACCAGAGAACGCCGTCGTCTGACTCGTACACAGCGCTCACTCTGAGTGAATCCTCCGGCGCTTGCGCTTCCCATTGCTCGCCGTCGAAGCGGAACAGCCCGGCTCCCGTGCCCGCCCAGACGCCGCCGGTGCGCGCGGGAAAAATCGAGAGAATCCGGGACCCCGGACCGGAGATGGGCAATGGGAATTCCTTCCAAAAGACCCCATCGAATCGCAACACGCTTCGATGGGCGGCCGCCCAGAGCGTGCCGCCCTTTCCCTTTCTCAACGCCACGATTCGTCCGGACCTGCGGCGACCGCTCCTGCCGATCCGGTACGCCTCGTTCCAGCCGGCTCCGTCGTATTCGTAGACTCGTTCTCCCGTGGCGGCCCATAGACGTCCGTCCTCGGTGCGTTCGAGGGCCACCCCGCCCCGGTCGTCCGACCCCGCCCAGCGGCTGTGGTGGTCCCAGCGTGTCGCACCGTATCGCGCGACACCCCACGCCGTCCCCAACCAGACCGCGCCGTCCTTGCTTATACAGACCGATGTCACCAGATTGCTGGGGAGGCCGTTCTCTTCCGTAAAGACCTGACGAACCCGCCAGCGACCCTCGGCTGTCGACGCTTCTTCTGATGCCGTGAATCTTACGGCACCACCGACGGTACCAACCCATATCGATCCGTCAGGAGCCGACGCGACGGAAAGCACCCGGTCCGCGGGCATTCCGTCCCGGGCATCGAACACCTGCCAATTTGCGCCGTGGTAACGCAACACCCCGCGGTTTTCGGTACCCAGCCAGACGGCCCCGTCGACCGCCTGTGCCATCGCCGTTACCGCTCCGCCTGCCAGTTCACCGGGCGCGGCGACCTCCACCCATGCATTCTTCGTCGGATCGAACCGGCTCATGCCCCCGCCCCGGCGACCCCTGGAACGTGCCGAAAACGGCACTCCCGGACGCCGGCCCGCATACGCTGCCCAAACCGCACCGTCTTTCGACCTCAACAGGCATTGCACATCGTTGGAGGCAAGTCCATCCTCTTCGTCGATTGTCTTCCATTCATCACCGGCATAGTGGAGTATACCCATACCTGCGGTGGCGAAACAGAGGCCGCCTCCTGCGACGCCTACAATCGGCCCCACGCGGACGCCCTCGAGGTTTCCAGGCAGCATTACCGGCTCCCAGCGGTTGCCGGCCAGACGGGCGATCCGATTTCCCGGCCGCCCGCGAAACCCGAATCCCCCTGTGGCCCACATTGTGCCGTTCTCCGCCTCGAACAGCGCACTGAAGCTGCCGCCCGGCAATCCGCTTTCTTCAGCGTACGTCTGCCAAGACTGGCCGTCGTATCGGGAAATGCCTCCGCGGGTGGCGAACCACATGGTACCGTCTCTCGCCTGCACAACGGACGTTACGACGTTGTGGGCAAGCCCGTCTTTGTACTGGTAAACCGTCCAATCCATTACCGGTCGTGCATCCGCGCGAGGCGGGACGACCATCATGAGAACCAGACCGATACACATTCGTGTCATAGCTGCCGACACTCCTCCGCACGTTCGGGACCGGCCTGCGAACATACAGCCGGTACCGGGTTTCCAACCTTCACGAGGACGCGCAAGTCCCGCGCAATCCTTCACACAGGTATTCCGACATCCATTGACCAAATAAACGGTATTAAAATACGACGGCCGCCTGAGACAGGCGACCGTCCTCCAAACGCGAAGGTTGCGATGCTCAGAAATCCGCGACCGTATCGGCTTTCTGGATGATTCCTATCACATCGTGCAAGACGTCTACAGGCTTCTGTTCTCCGTCGACCTTGCGAATCACCTCCGCAGGATAGTATTCCAGCAGGGGCGCGGTTTCCCTTTCGAATTCCCGCAGCCGTCGCCTGATGACCGCTTCGCTGGCATCGTCGAGCCGATTCTCCCGCAGCGCACGGCGAAGCGCACGCTCAACCAGTACGTTGTCGTCGGCTATATCCAGATAGATGAGCAGATTGAGGTCGATATAGTCAGCCATCATTTCGGCCTGGCGCAGATTGCGCGGAATACCGTCAAGTACGAGCACTTCCTCGTCCGGGCGAAAACCACCGTTGTGGATGGCGCCGCGGATGTGGTCCAGCCACAGCTGAACGGTGAACTGGTCCGGAACCAACCGGCCCTTTCCGGAGTAGGCCAGGAAGACCTTGCCCAGTTCACTGCCCGGATCCAGAGACCTGAAAACATCTCCGCAGGCCAAATGGTGGAATCCAGGAATGTTCCCCAGTATTCTCCCCTGCGTGCCCTTGCCCGATCCGGGTGCGCCAACGACCAGAATCGTCCGATGTTTCTCCCGTCGCTCCATCGTTCCGCCGCTCCTTCAATTCGTACAGACCCGTTGATCTGGAAGTCGTCTAATTGGCGTCGGAGACTTCCGGCATTCCCATCTCTGTAAGCACCTCTTTCAACTGTTGCAAATCGCGTCCGGACAATCGGCTTACGGGTCGACGCGGCGGACCACCCGCATTGCAAACGAGCTCCGCCCCCGCCTTGAGCATTGCCGGGTGGGTACCCAGCGCAAAGGCCGCTCGAAGCGGGGCAAGCCGCATCTGACAATCCAGTGCGCCGACGGCGTCTCCGGTCATGTACCGCTCGTAGATACCAACCCCCAGGTCGGGCGCGACATTGGCGGTTGCGGCAATCGCACCTGCGGCGCCGTGAACCAGAGCGGCGTAGATCAGCGTGTCGCGACCCATAATGACGCGAAAATTCTCGGGAGCAAGCCGCAGGTACTCGAGTGTTCGCGAAAAATCACCCGAACTCTCCTTGATTCCGACGATATTGCAGAATTCAGTTGCCAGCCGCATTACAAGATCTACGGAGAGGGTGTTTCCCGTTCTCGCCGGAAGGTCGTACAAGAGCACCGGAAGGTCCACGGCACGTGCGATCGCCGCAAAGTGATTGAACATCTCCTCCGGGCCCGGCGTAATGAAGAAAGGCGTCAGCACGGAGAGACAATCCGCCCCCGCCTCCTGTGCAGCTTCCGCCAGCCGCACGGCCTCAGCTGTGCAATTTGCCGCCGTCCCCACGTAGACCGGAACCCGTCCCGCCGTATAGCCCACGGTCCACTCGTAGAGCCTTTTCTTCTCTTCGACGCTCAGCGCCCAGGGCTCCCCGGCGGTTCCTCCGGTAAATACGCCGTGCGCACCAGCGTCTATGACGTAATCCACCAGGCGTTCGAGGCCCGCTTCATCCAGCGCTTCGTCGCAGGTCATCGGAGTAACCAGCGCCGGAATCAGCCCGCGCACAAACGTGCTGTCCATTCCCACCCCCGCATGGATTCCACAGTGTTTTTCCACGGGAAAGGTTGCGCCAAGCGTAAAGTATACAAACCTTCATTGAAGTTGTCAATCCGAACCTGCCAGGAACCATTTGATCTTGACTTTATTCAATAAAGATCTTATTTTTAAGCATCTTAGAGTTAAATAGGGGGCTCATCACCGGGGTCCATGTTGTACACGGCGGGGCCGTCCGCTGATCCGGACCCCCGGTATTTTTTCTGTAAATTGCAGAACGCTCAAGTCCGGGCGGGCCAGACATGAGGAAGTGAGACAGAACAATGGATCGGCTTTATCTCACGAAAGACGGTTACAACAAGATCCGAACTGAACTGGAACGCCTCAGGACCCGGGAGCGGCCAGCGGTAATAGAGGCAATCTCCAGAGCCCGTGAGCATGGAGACCTGAGCGAGAACGCGGAATACCATAGCGCCAAGGAACGTCAGATGTTCATTGAGAAGAAAATCGCCGAACTCCAGGACAAACTGGTTCGATCTGAAATCATCGACGAAAGTCTGATGGACAAGGATAAGGCCTATCTTGGCGCTACGGTCACGTTAAAGGACCGCAAGACCGGCGAACAGATCCGCTACACGCTGGTATCGACCGACGAGGCGGATTTCGAACAGAACAAGATTTCGACGCAGTCTCCGGTTGGCCGTGCTCTTCTGGGCAAAGGCGTTGGCGAGCAGGTGGAAGCGAAGGTTCCGGTGGGCACGCTTGCCTATGAGATTCTGGATATCAGCAGGGATTGACATGCGAGCCTGCCAATTCCAAATGCAGACGAAATTTGCATCCTCTCCCCGGCTTGTTCGGATCCGGCGAAATGCCTTATCGTCAGGCTGATTTCTTTAATCGCGCCACAACCTCACAGTGCGGTGTATGGGGAAACATATCCACAAGCTGCACGTAGTCGGTCTTGTAACCTGAGGACTCAAGCCGGACCAGGTCCGCACCCAACGCCTCAGGATTGCACGAAACATATACAATGCGCTCCGGGCGCAGATCACAAATCGCTGTTATGGCCTTCAAATGCATACCCGGTCGCGGTGGATCGGTGACCACGGTTTCAAAGCGTTCACCCTGCTCCCGGATCTGCCACAGAACATCCTCCGCGGCGCCCGCGATGAAACGGCAGTTGGACACGCCGTTAATGGCGCTGTTGCGAATCGCATCCTGAACCGCCCCCTCACCGGCCTCAATCCCGAGTACATATCCGGCCTTCTGCGACAAATGCAGCGAGATCGCGCCCGTGCCGCAATACACGTCCAGAATCCTGTCGTCCGGCCCCGGATCCGCCAGTTCAACCACCCGACGGTAAAGATGCTGAGCTTGGCGGGTGTTGGTCTGGAAGAATGAGCCCGGCGAAATCTCGAAGGTGAAATCCCCCAGTGTTTCTCTTACGGTACCCATCCCCGCGAGTACCTCATCGTGGTCGCCGATGGCAACCTGAGACCGCCGCAGATTGACGCTGCGGATGACGCTCTTCACCTCCGGAAACGTCTCCTCCAACATCTTGCCGAGCGACTCCGCCTGGGGAAACGCATCCCCTGATGTCGTAATCACCACCATGGTTTCACCGGTCAGCTTACCCTCGCGTATGGTCAGAAAACGGAGCAGACCCTCATGGCGCTTCAGGTGATATACGGAGAGCGAACCGGCGAAGTTCCGTACACTTTCGACGATGCGATTGGACGTCTCCGACTGAAGGTAACACGCATCCAGGTCGAATATGCGGTCGAAACGTCCCCAGACGTGCAATCCCACCTCCGTACGCCCTTCCGGCGACGAACCGAATGAGAATTCCATCTTGTTCCGGTAGAAGAACGGTTCCGCGGAAGGCATCGGCGCGTCCAGTTCTGCATCTATTCCCGCCTCCGTCAGGCAGGTCCGCACCAGATCCTGCTTCAATCGAACCTGGATCTTGTAGGGAATGTTCTGCCACAGACAGCCGCCGCAGAGCCCGAAGTGTGAACAGCGTGCAGGGGACCGCTGAATGTCGGTGGAGAGGAGTTCCTCCAGACTGGCTTCAGCCCGGCGCAACCGGTTCCTGACCTTGCGCACCCGCGCTCGTACGCGGTCTCCCGGCACCGCGCCCCGCACAAGCAGAGTGTAGACGCCCAGCCGGCCCAGACCGTTTCCTCGTCGATCCAGCCGCTCGATGTCAATTTCGATCCGATCGCCGCGCCTGGGTTTCAGCACACGTGTCCTCCTCCGTCACGGTCGGTCGGGTGGCACTCGAAACGGGCCTCGCCGTAAGGTGCCGATCAGTCCCTTCTGCTGCACGAATCCATCCACGGAAAACAGCACGACGCCCTGTAGACCCTTGCGACGCGCGATCTCAATCTGAGCCACCGTGTCGTCGGCGTTCTGATTCCAGATGCCGATCCCGGCGTACAGACTTCCCTTTTTGACGCGCTTCCTGGCATCGGTCATCTGGCGTTCGATCTCCGCGGCAGATCCTTTATAGAACATAGGCACGACAAAGTCCACGAGCCCCCCGTTACTCCATCCGATCCAGTCCTGTCCATACTTCATGAAAGCGGAATCGATATCGGGCTTTACTGCGGCAGACAACCTGACATCGGGCTTGAGCCGTGCAATCGCCTTTCGCACCTGGCCCACAAGCAGGCTGACCTGTTCGCTGCGCCATTTATGCCACAGCTTCCCGTCGTCGCTCACGTCCGCAGCGGCGCCGGCGCCCGACCCGTCGTCTTTCCGTCCAGCGGGGTCGAAGCCATAGCGCGTCTTGAACGCGTCGCTCACGGCGGGATTGTAGTCGTAGTGGATATTCGGGTACCGGACGTAATCCATGTGGATGCCGTCGATGTCGTATTCGGCCACGATCTCTTCAATGACCCTTAGCAGATGGTGTCTGACTTCGGGATTACCGGGCGAGAGGAATCTCCCCTCCACCCCTCGTTTGACGAGATCGACCCCGTCGAGCGCAACACGTCCCATATCGATCCCGTCTGCGGACCGCATGAACCATTCAGGGTGCTGAAGGAAAATATGCCGCGGCGACGCCGGCCGCTGCTCTGTCGGTTTCCAGGTGAGGTACATATTCACCCACGCGTGCACTTCCAGACCGGCCCGGTGCCCCTCCTCCACGAGAAGCGCAAGTGGATCGAACCCAAGATCGGTCAGGGCTTCCGACCGGGGTACCAAACGACTGCGGTAGAAAGCATCGCCTCTCCCCCGAACCTGAACGAGGATCGCGTTCATCCCGGCGTCGACGGCGATACGCACCACGCGCATGGCCTGCTCGCGATCCGCCAGCCAGTGGCGAACCACCCACAACCCCCTGAATTCCCCATTCGGCCGGCCGGATGCGTCGCCGGCACCCCAGCAGAAGCAGAGCGCAAGGCAAAAACAGACGAGTGTCCCACCGGAAAAGGCTCGGAATACAAAGGGCAAATCGACTGGTCTGTCGATTTGCCCTCTCGTCCCATTGTTGTCACGACGCAACGGACTCATTTTTTCGTACGCTCTTGGTCCTCACTCGATCCGCCGGCTTCCTCGGGTTCCGCCTCGCCGGATGGAGCCGAAGACGGTTCACCCGGCGCGTCCGCGACGTCCCCGGCGGATGCTCCCGCGGATTTCACGCTTTCATCGCGGGCCCCGGAATCGCCATCCGATTCCCCACGTCCGGAAAAATCCGCCCTGAATTCCTCCCCGACCATCTCCACCAGACACATTTCGACGCGATCGCCGCGGCGGGGTCCGAGTTTGAGCAGCCGGAGATAGCCTCCATTGCGTTCCGAAAACGAAGTTGCTATCTCGTCGAAGAGTTTGGCAACCACACGCTGGTTTCGTATCCGTCGCAGAACCTGCCGCCTGGCGTGTAAATCGCCCCTTTTTGCGAACGTAATCAGGCGCTCCGCCACGCCGCGCAACTCCTTGGCCTTTGCGTGGGTCGTGCGTATAGATCCGTACGTGAACAGAGACGCGGCCATGTTGTTCAACATTGCCCTCTTGTGGCTGGCCGTACGCCCGAGTTTGCGCCCCCTCTTTCCGTGTCTCATAGCCCGTCTTTCCGTTTGGAAGCTGTTTTAAAATTACCGGTGAGTTCCCGAGCGCGAGCGAAAAAGTGGCGGTTATGAGGCGCGAGGGTCGCGCAGCGCCGACGGGAAAATCCGCCCAAATCCAATGTATCGTGGCTGCGCGCCCCTCGCCACTCTTGGGTGGGTTTGACCAGCGCCGACCGGCGCTTTTGCAGCCACGCGAAGACCGCTGGGAATTTTAAAACAGCTTCTTAGAATTCATCTTCCAGCACCGCGACTTCCTCGGCCCTGGGGGCAATCCCGCTGTATCTCTCTATATCCATGCCAAACTGAAGACCCAGTCCTTCCAGGATGGCAGTCAACTCGTTCAGCGACTTGCGACCGAAATTCCGGAACTTCAGCATTTCCGTCTCGGTCTTCTGGACAAGATCTTCCAGGGTCAGAATATTGGCTGCCTTCAAACAGTTGGCGGAACGCACCGACAGTTCCAGTTCTTCCACCGGCATCTGCAGAAGCGAGGCCACGCGTTGCGTGTCTTCGTCGATAACTTCCTCGTACTCCTCCTCCGGCTCTTCCTCGAAGTGTATAAAGAGCTCCAGATGGTCCTTCAATATCTTTGCCGCGTGAGACACGGCGTCATCCGGCCTGACCGCTCCGTTGGTCCAGACAGTCAGCGTGAGCTTATCGTAGTCTGTCTGCTGTCCTACACGGGCATTGTCCACCTCGTAATGCACCTTTCTGATGGGAGAAAATGCCGAGTCGAGCATAATTGTATCGGTGGCGGGATCGGTGACTTTATTCTCTTCGGCCAGCACATAACCCCTCCCTTTGCCCACGATGATCTCCATTTCGAGGTGGCTGTCCTGATCCAGGGATGCGATGTGCTGATCGGGATTCATCACCTCGACGTCGGCGTCCACCTCCAGTTCTTTCGCCGTCAACGTGTCCGGCCCTATCTTGTCGATGCGAAGCACTTTGTCTTCGTCCGAATGAATTCGCAGGTTTACCTCTTTGAGATTAAGGACGATTTCAGTCATGTCTTCGACGACGCCCTGTACAACGGAGAACTCGTGCTGCACGCCTTCTACCCGGATGGCCTTGACGGCCGCACCTTCAATTGATGAGAGCAATACGCGGCGCAACGCATTGCCGATAGTGGTACCAAATCCACGTTCCAGAGGTTGCACTGTGAACAAACCGTAAGAATTGGTGAGGCTATCCTCATCGATCTGCACGGATCTGGGCATCTGGAAGTTCTTAGGCTTCATACAAGAATTCTCCTTGGATCCACTGAAAAACAATATGGCAGTCCGTTCCTGCTCAAAAACGTGGCCATTCAACGTCAGGCTGCGGCGACTATTTCGAGTACAACTCCACGATGAGTTGCTCCTCGACGGGAGTCGGAATGCCCTCCCTGTCGGGATAATCGAGGACGGTGCCGGTGAGATTGACTTTGTCCAGGGACAGCCACGCAGCCTGTCTCCCCTCTCCGACCCGCTTGATGGAGTCGTGAATCAGCGCCAGCTGGCGGCTCTTTTCCCGCACCTGAATGGTATCGCCGGGCGTGACCTGAAAGGACGGGACGTCCACAACTCGCCCGTTCACCATAATGTGCCGGTGGCGTACCAACTGGCGCGCCGCCTTGTGAGAAGGTGCGAAGCCCATCCGGTGGGTAACGTTATCCAGGCGGCTCTCAAGCGTCTGCAACAGGAGTTCACCGGTGACACCCTTACGGCGGGCGGCCTGGTGATAGTAGCCTCGGAACTGATTCTCCAACACACCGTACTGGCGTTTGGCCTTTTGTTTCTCCCTGAGCTGAAGGGCGTATTCCGAAGGCTTGCGTCCCTGCCGCTGTCCGTGCATGCCGGGCGCATAGCTGCGCTTTTCAAAAGAGCACTTGTCCAGATAGCAGCGTTCGCCTTTGAGGAATAGCTTAACCCCTTCACGTCGACACAACTTGCAACTCGACTCTGTGTACCTTGCCATGCTGTAGACCTCTCCGTTCGGATGCCTCTAGACGCGTCGCCGCTTCGGCGGCCGGCAACCGTTGTGAGGAATCGGTGTGACGTCGCGAATCGCCGCAATTTCCAGCCCGGCGCCCTGCAGCGCGCGCACGGCGGCCTCACGGCCGACACCAGGGCCCTTGACCCAAACCTCGACACGTCGCAGCCCCATGGACATCGCCTCTTTTGCCGCGGCTTCCGCGGCCAACTGTGCGGCAAAGGGCGTACTCTTGCGCGAACCCTTGAAACCCACCTTGCCGGTTGTGGACCACGAAATCACGTGTCCGTCCTTGTCCGTCAGTGTAACAATGGTATTGTTGAACGTCGCCTTGATGTGGGCAACGCCCTGTCCGTCGACCCGCTTATTCCTTCGTCGGCCTGTTCTCTGTTCCGGCGGCAAGAGTTCGCCTCCTTAACGATGACTAGTGTTGCGCCTTCTTCCTTTTGGCAATCTGACCCTTTTTGGGGCCTTTTCGTGTCCGGGCGTTCGTCCGGGTCCGCTGACCGCGCACGGGGAGCCCCCTGCGCCACCGGAGCCCGCGATAGCAGCCGATGTCCATCAGCCGCTTGATATTCATGGCCACTTCGCTCCTTAGATTGCCTTCCACCCGGTATTCCCCCTCGATCACGCTCCGGAGCTTTGTGACGTCTTCCTCACTCAACGCGTCAACCCGGGTGTCCGGCGAAATCTGCGTCTTTTCAAGGATTCGGTTTGCCGAGCTTCTGCCAATGCCGAAAATGTAGGTCAGCGCGATTTCTACACGCTTTTCGCGCGGAACATCGACACCTGCGATACGAGCCATGATATCTCCCCCTTCGTTCGGTCTCCGAAGGTCTATCCCTGTCTCTGTTTGTGACTTGGATCGTGTTTGCAAATCACACGGACCACACCCTTGCGGCGAATGACCTTGCAGTGATTGCAGCGTTTCTTGACGGATGCACGGACCCTCATCGGCCTTTCCTTTCGGTCACCTACGACCCTTCAGCCTTCCCTTTTTCATGAAGCCGTCGTAGTGCCGCATCAGCAGGTGTGACTCCACGCGCTGCAGCGTGTCCAGCGCTACGCCGACGATAATCAGAAGTCCCGTGCCCCCGAAGAAGTCGATCAGACCGGGATTCACATCGGCCCAACTGATAACGAAAAACGGGAAGACCGCGATCGCCGCGAGAAAAATCGATCCAGGAAGCGTGATTCGGGTCAGAATCCGGTCTATAAAGTCGGATGTGCGTCTACCGGGCCGGATACCTGGAATGAACCCGCCCTGGCGCTTCATATTGTCGGCCAGGTCTACCGGATTGAAGACAATTGCGGTATAAAAATATGCGAAAAAGATGATCATTGCGGAATAGAGCATCCAGTAAGGAAGCGCGTGCAATGTGGTGGCCGGTGAAAACCGGGAGGCCATATCCTGCACCCACTCGTTCATTGGGAAAAAATTGGCCAGCGTGGAAGGCAGAAACATAATGGCCTGGGCGAAAATAATGGGCATTACGCCCGAGGTATTCACCTTTAGCGGAATATGGGTGCTTTGGCCCCCGTAGACGCGCCTGCCAACAACGCGCTTGGCGTATTGCACCGGGATTTTCCGCGTACCCTGCGTAATGAGCACCACCAGCGCTGTTACCGCGATGATGATGACGACCACGAACAGCTCCAGAAGAATGGGCTTGTTGTTGGCCACGAAATCCTGATATTCCTGGATCACGGCCGCGGGCGCACGTGCGATGATTCCAATGAAGATCAACATTGACATCCCGTTGCCGATACCCCGGTCGTCGATCTGTTCCCCCAACCACATCACAAATACGGTTCCTGCGGTGATGGTCAGAATTGTCAATAGCCGAAAGCCCAGACCCGGGTCCGGCACAACCAGCATTCCCGTGATGGGTGACCGGAGGCTTTCCATAAACAGGCTGACGCCAAACGACTGGGCGGCAGCCAGCGCAACGGTCCCGTAGCGGGTATATTGGGTGATCTTCTTGCGCCCCTCTTCTCCCTCCTTCTGGAGTTTCTGCAGAAACGGGATTACCGCACCCATCAACTGGAGTATGATCGAGGCGCTGATATACGGCATAATGCCAAGCGCGAAGACGGTTGCGCGTCCGAATGCGCCGCCGGCAAACATGTCGTAGAAACCCAGGACGCCGGTTGCGGCGCTGCTGAAATACTCGTCCAGGGCCCTCGGGTCGATGCCGGGAATGGTCACGTACGTGCCAATCCGGAAGACCACCAGAATTCCCAACGTAAACAGGATGCGATTGCGCAGTTCGGGGATTCGAAACGCGCTCTGGAAACTCTGAAGCACCACCGCCTCCTCTTCAGATTAATCCGCCCCGGAACCGGCGTCCATCAGGCTGACACTGCCTCCAGCCGCTTCGATCTTCCCAATGGCCGACTGGGAAACCGCGTGCGCCTGAACCAGTATGGCATCGGAGACCTCACCCCGCCCCAGAATCTTCACGGGCCGCCGAGCTGACCGGATCAGACCCGTCTGCTTCAGGTTTTCGGGAGTCACCTGTCCGGACAATCCCCGCCTGGCGATATCGTCCAGATTCACGACCTGATAGACCACCTTCTTAGGACTATTGAATCCTACCTTGGGCAGCCTGCGTTGCAACGGCATCTGCCCGCCTTCAAACCACGGCCTTATCTTCGCGCCTGAACGCGATTTCTGACCCTTGTGTCCTTTTCCGCTGGTTTTGCCACAGCCCGAACCCACGCCGCAACCCAGCCGCTTGCGGCTCTTGACGGCACCCGCGGGGGGCTTGAACTTTCCTGGTTTCATTCTGGCGGTCCTTATAAGTCCGTTGAAAAAGTCGCTCTGCAAGCGAGGTCGAAGACGAGGCGCGCATCCGAGTCCCATCCTGCGATTCGGCGAGGGCGCACAACGCAGTATTTCAACCGCAAGGCCGGCCGCAGCCCGGATGGGCTTTTTCAACGGGCTGCTACTCTTGAGAGGAAGCGACCCGGTTCCTACGGACCGGTCCTGTAGAGATGCATCCCCGGAAAGTCAGCCGTCTGCCGGTTCCACCTCCACAAGGTGTGCAACCGTGTTTACCATACCGCGGATTTGCGCCGTATCGTTGTGAACCACACTGTGACGAATACGGTGTATTCCAAGCGCGGCAAGCGTACGCCGCTGCTTTTCATTTCTTGAAATCACACTGCGGACCTGGGTGATTCTCAGCTTTCTGCCGTCGTTTGCCATGCCGCGTTACTCCCGAGCGCCGGTCAATTCCGCCTCATCGACGTTCCGTAGCTGTGCAAACGCCCGCGCGTCCCGGAGGCTGGACAGGCCCTGAAGCGTTGCCTTCACGGTATTGTGGGTATTCTGGGACCCCAGTGATTTGGTCAGGACGTTCTGGACGCCAGCCAGCTCCAATACCGCACGAATACCCCCGCCGGCGATCACTCCGGTTCCCGGAGCAGCAGGCCGCAACAGGACGCGGGAAGCGCCAAAGACGCCGATGATTTCATGCGGCACTGTTCCGTTGATTACCGGTATGCGCACCAGTTCCTTTTTCGCGTTTTCGGTTGCCTTTCGGATGGCTTCCGCCACCTCTCCTGCCTTGCCCATTCCGGCGCCGACGTGACCCTGACGGTCTCCCACAACCACCATCACGTTGAAAGCGAATCGACGGCCGCCCTTGCGAACGTGCGATACCCTTTTGAGGCTGTTATTGATAACGATTTCGGTCAGGTCCAATCCGGAAGGATCTATTCGTTTCAAGTGGCTGCTCCCTTTAATCTGACACCACTAAAACAGCAGACCGCCTTCTCGCGCGCCGTCGGCCAATGCCTTGATCCGGCCATGATAAAGGCGACCGCCCCGGTCGAATACAACTGTCTTGATCCCGGCTTCCAGCGCCTTTGCTGCCAGGGCGCGTCCAACTTCGCGGCCCTTTTCGCTCTTGTTGCCCGAGAGCGTGTCGCGGATTTCCCTTGAATTGCTCGAGAGTCCAAGCAGGGATCGCCCCGTTGTGTCGTCGATCAACTGCACTTCAATGTGGTTCAGGCTCCTGCTCACCGCCAATCGGGGCCGTACTGGGGTACCGCGGATCTTTTTTCGTATCCGCAGACGACGGCGCAGGCGCAGGCTGGCCTTCTGGATCTGTGGGTTTGCCATAAAATCCGCTCCGTGTCTACGTTACAGCGGCCTTGCCGGCCTTGCGACGAACGTATTCGTTAAAGTACCGAATTCCCTTACCTTTGTAAGGCTCGGGAGGACGGACTTTTCGAATGTCGGCTGCCACCTGCCCCACCCGTTCCTTGTCCGCGCCACGAACAACAATCGAAGCCTGGGCCGTATCAATTTCGGCGGGGGCCTGTTCGACGTTTATTTCAATACCTTCCAGGGGTTCGATGATCACGGGATGGCTGTAACCGACCTGTAAATCCAGATTCCTTCCCTTCATTTCAGCGCGATACCCCACGCCTACGACGACCAGCCGTTTCTCGAATCCATTACGCACGCCTTCAACGGCGTTGGCCAACAACGCGCGTGTGAGGCCCCACACCGCCTTCGACTCCCTGTCTTCAACATCCTCTACCGTTACACGTATCGCGCCTTCTTCCTGTCGGACCAGGGTCAACGGATGGACCCTGACCGTCAACTCACCCTTGCTCCCTTTCACCTGTATCCCGTCCGACTCTATGCTGACCTGAACACCATCCGGCACGGCAATCGGCTGTCTTCCAACGCGTGACACCTGGAATCCTCCCGGTTTACCAGAGGTGGCAGAGGACCTCGCCGCCCACCCCGGCCCTACGTGCCTCGCTATCCGTAAGTATACCCCGCGGCGTGGAAAGTATGGCCACGCCCAGGCCGTTGAGCACTCTCGGGATTTCGTCGACACGGACGTATCGACGCAACCCCGGACGACTGATGCGCTCCAGACCCTGTATGGCGCTCTCGTCGTCCGAGCTGTACTTGAGATACAGGCGGATGTGACCCTGCCGGTTGTCCTCCACGCAGGCGTAGTTGTGGATGAACCCTTTTGATTTCAGAATCCGGGCAATTTCGGCTTTTATCCGGGAACCCGGAATGTCTACCTTCCGGTGCCCTGCACCGGCTGCATTCCGAATACGGGTCAGCATGTCGGCAACCGGATCGCTCATACTCATAGGGCAAACCGCCTCCTGTCAGTCTAGACGCCTACCAACTCGCCTTCGCGACTCCGGGTATCTCACCCAGCAACGCCAGTTCTCTGAAGCAGATCCTGCAGATGCCGAACTGCCTCATGTAGCCTCGGGCGCGTCCGCAGCGATGGCAACGATTATACCGGCGAACGGCAAACTTCGGTTTCTTGTTTGCTTTTACGATCAACGTCTTTTTCGCCACAGGTACGCTCACTTTCGTGGAATCAGGCCGCTTCGGCAGTCTGGAACGGCATGCCAAAGCGCCTGAGTAATTCAAATGCCTCTTCATCGGTTCCGGCCGTTGTGACGATGGTTACGTCAAGGCCTCTGACCTGATCGATATCGTCGTAGTTGATTTCCGGAAAGATGATCTGCTCCCGGACGCCCACGGTATAATTCCCCCTGCCGTCGAAGGCATTGGGGGACAAACCTCTGAAATCGCGCGTGCGCGGTATGGCAAAGGCAAAAAAACGATCGAGAAACTCATACATCCTGTCTCGACGCAACGTGACGGCGCACCCGACCGGCATGCCCTCGCGCAGTTTGAAATTCGAGACGGATTTCTTGGCCCGACGTATCGACGGGCGCTGCCCCGAGATGGTCGATAGATCCGCGATGGCGCTGTCGATCGCCTTCGGATTCTGGACGGCCTCACCGATCCCCATGTTCAGGACGATCTTCTCAATCCTGGGTACCTGCATCCGATTCTTGTAGGCGAAGTGTGAGACCATCGCCGGTACGATCTCGTTGTTGTATATCTCACGAAGTCGCGCAGCCATACAACCCTCGCTATCAACTCGCTTCGGTAATCTGTTCGCCGCTCTTGACCGAAAGCCGTATCCGTACGCCGTTCTCCAGTCTCTGCCGGCGTATCCTCGTCGGTTCGTCGGTCTGCGGATCGATCAGCATGAGTTTGGAGATATGTACGGGCGCCTCTTTCTCGATGATACCACCCTGCTGGTTCTTGGGCCCCGGCCTGGTATGACGTTTGATGAAGTTAACGCCCTCAACAAGCGCACGCGCCTTTTTCGGGAATACTCTCAATACGCGTCCGCGTCTCCCCGCGTCCACGCCCCCGATGACCTCGACCTGGTCACCCTTTCGAAGATGAGTTTTCATCTATCGACTCTCCTCGTCGTCGGAATAATCAAACCACTTCCGCCGCCAGAGAAACAATCCGCATGAACCTCCTGTCGCGCAGCTCCCGTGCAACAGGGCCAAAAATGCGGGTCGCCCTGGGTTCTCCTTCGGCGTTAATCAGAACCGCCGCATTGTCGTCGAAACGAATGTAGGAACCGTCGGAACGTCGAGCCTCTTTTTTGGTCCGAACAATGACCGCCCGCGCGACTTCTCCTTTTTTCACAGCGCTGTTGGGTTGGGCGTCCTTTACTGAGACCACGATCGTATCGCCCAGGCCGGCATATCTTCTCCGGGACCCGCCGAGCACCCTGAAACACATGACTTTTCGGGCACCGCTGTTGTCGGCGCAGTTCAAGACCGTCTGTTCAGTAACCATCCGCCGATTCTCCCTATTGAGCCTTTTCCAGAATCTCTGTAAGACGCCACCGTTTTGTCTTGCTGATCGGGCGGGTCTCCATAATCAGTACGGTGTCGCCGGCATTCGCGGAGTTGTTCTCGTCGTGCGCCGCGAATTTGGAACGACGACGGACGACCTTGCCGTAAAGGGGATGCGGCGTTCGCCAGGTGACTTCCACGACGATTGTCTTATTGGCCTGATTGCTCAGCACCCGACCCACAAGGGTTTTTCGACGTCCGCGCGCGTCGGTTTGTGCCATAGTCTAGTTTCCTTCCGATCCGGTGGATTCGGTACCGGCCGCACCGCTGGAGGCGTTCAGCTCCAGTGCGCGCTCCTTCAGTACCGTTCTGATTCGGGCGATGTCCCTCCGGACCGACTTCACCCGGAGTGGATTGTCCAGCTGCTGTGTGACAAGCTGAATTCTCAGGTTTGACAACTCCTCGAGTCTGTCGCCAAGCAACTCATCGACCTCGCCCTGCGTCATCTGACGAATCTCGCTGGCTTTCATTCCTCGGTGTCTCCCCGTTCGATAAACCGGGTCTTTATGGGCATCTTGTGGCCGGCCTTGCGCATAGCTTCCCGGGCGCTCTCCCGCTCAACTCCGTCGATTTCGAACATGATGCGCCCCGGCTTTACAACCGCCACCCAGTATTCGGGATTCCCTTTGCCCTTGCCCATTCGGGTCTCGGCGGGCTTGATGGTGACCGGTTTGTCGGGAAACAGCCGAATCCAGACTTTCCCTCCGCGCCCGAGTGCGCGGGTGATCGCCACACGCGCCGCCTCGATCTGCCGGCTGGTGATCCAGCCGGGTTCCAGTGCCTGGAGCGCGAATTCCCCGAAAGCAATCCTGCTCCCCCGATGCGCCATGCCGCGCATACGCCCACGCTGCTGCTTTCGCCACTTGACCCTTTTCGGCATTAACATGGAGTCTGATCCTTACAGATCCTCATTGCCAATTATTGCGCAGGCCCGCCCGGTGCTCGGCGTTCCACGACCTCGCCGTGACACACCCAGACCTTGACCCCCACCGTGCCCGAGGTTGTAAAGGCCGTCGAGGTTGCGTAGTCGATGTCGGCGCGGAGCGTATGCAACGGCACTCTGCCGGCGGGTTCCGACTTTTCGATCCGCGCCATTTCCGCACCGCCCAAGCGCCCTCCGCATACAATCTTGATTCCGTCTGCGCCCATACGCATCGCCGAAGCGATCGCCTTTTTCATCGCCCGGCGAAACGATACGCGCTGCTCCAGCTGGCGTGCGATATTGTCGGCAACCAGCTGCGCATTCAGTTCCGGCCGCTTGATTTCCTGAATATTTATGTAGATCTCTTTCCCGGTGATGTGTTTCAGCTCGTCTCTGAGCTTGTCGACCTCTTGCCCTTTACGGCCGATTACGATTCCCGGGCGCGCGGTATGCACCGAAATAGTTACCCGTTTCGGCGCGCGCTCTATCTCGATTTGAGACACGCTTGCCCGTTGCAGCCTGCTCTGGATGTAGCGCCGCAACATCAAGTCTTCCTTGAGCAGTTCGGCAAAATCCCTTCCGGCAAACCAGCGGGATCGCCAGTCCTTCACGATGCCCAGACGGAACCCTGTTGGATGTGTTTTCTGGCCCAAAAGAAACCCTCCCGACGGCTAATCGACGTCCGACACGACCAGCGTGATATGGCTGCAGCGTTTTCGGATAAACCCGGCCGCGCCTCTCGGCATTGGGCGGACCCGACGCATGGCGATGGCGCCGTTCACGAACGCCTCCTGTACGTAAAGGTCTTCTTCCCTGACCGTAGAAGCTTCGCTATTGGCGGCGTTGGCCACTGCGGACCGGAGTGTGCGCTCTACAAGTCGGGCGGCCTTCTTGGGTGTAAACTGAAGAATGTGAAACGCCTCTTCAACCCCTTTGCCGCGAACAAGATCGACGACCTGTCGTGCTTTTCGGGGTGAAATCCTGACGTATCTGGATACGGCCCTGGCCGTCATTGAAATTCTCCCCTGATAAAACAGCCGCCCCGCCGGCAGGAATGACGGGGACAACCGGCGCGAAAGCCTGCCGAAGCTATTTCAGCCCCGTCGAACGCTCGGTGAGGCTTCCCGTGTGCCCCCGAAAAGTGCGCGTGGGGGCGAACTCACCCAGCTTGTGACCCACCATATTCTCCGTGATGTACACGGGAATGAACTTGTTCCCATTGTGCACAGCCAGCGTATGACCGACGAACTCGGGTGAAATGGTCGAACGACGTGCCCACGTCTGAATCACGCGCTTATTGCCCGATTTGTTCATCCCCTCGATCTTCGCCTGAAGACCCGGATCCACGAAGGGTCCTTTTTTCAGCGACCGTGCCATTCAATCCTCGCTGGGGCTTGTCAGCCCGTTGAAAGAGCCGTTCCGAACTGCGGCCGGCTCTCGCCCTCGCCTGCAGAGCGACTTTATAAACGGACTGCTATCTCTTTCGTTGCCTTCTCACGATCAGTTTGTTGGACTGTTTCTTGCGTTTTCTCGTCTTGTATCCCTTCGTGGGCACGCCCCAAGGCGTTACCGGATGTCCGCCGCCCGAAGCGCGTCCTTCCCCGCCCCCGTGCGGGTGATCGATGGGATTCATCGCCACTCCCCTCACGGACGGGCGCTTTCCGAGCCACCTGTTGCGACCCGCTTTACCCAAAACGACGTTTTCGTGTTCCTGATTCCCCACTTGGCCGACCGTGGCATAGCAGGTTACCGGTACCAGGCGGACCTCGCCGGAAGGCAGGCGGAGTTGAGCGAACTTGCCTTCCTTGGCCATGATCTGGATTTCGGCGCCGGCCGAACGACCCAGTTGTCCGCCCTTGCCGGGCTGCAATTCGACATTGTGCACATGCGTTCCCTGCGGGATCTTCTCCAGAGGCAGTGCGTTTCCGGGCCGTACGTCGGCGTCGGGGCCGGACTCCACCTGAGCGCCAACCCTCAGGCCCGAAGGTGCGAGAATATAACGTTTCTCGCCGTCTGCATAGTGGAGAAGCGCAATTCTGGCGGAGCGATTCGGATCGTACTCTATTGAATTAACATTTGCCGGTACACCGGGTTTATTGCGTCTGAAGTCAATAACCCTGTAGTGCCGGCGATGTCCTCCGCCGCGACGCCGGCTCGTGATGCGGCCCATGTTGTTTCGTCCACCGCTCTTCCGGTTCGCCTCAACAAGCGATTTCTCGGGTTGAGACCGGGTAATCTCATCAAAGGAGGAAACGGTCTTGAACCGCAGCGACGGTGTGAACGGTCGGAACGATTTAACCGGCATCGATCAGGACTCTCCGAAAAAGTCAATGGTGTCGCCGGGCGCGAGGGTGACAATCGCCTTTTTCCAGCTTGCACGGCGGCCCTGAAACCGCCCCATTCTCTTCAGCTTTCCGGCGACTGCCGACGTATTGACGTTGAGCACTTTAACGTCAAACAACGATTCAGCGGCCTTCTTGATTTCCAGCTTGTTGGCATCGACCTGAACTTCAAAGACGAACTTGTTGTGATCTTCCTGGAGTTCGGATGCCCGTTCGGTGATCAGCGGCCTGCGGATAATATCTCTGATGTCTCTTTTCACGTCGACCCCCAGATAGCCTGAAGCCTTCCAAGGGATTCCTGTGTGAAGACGACCGCATCGGCGTTGACGACGTCGTACGTTGAGACCTGGGCTACCGGCAGAACCTGGACGCCGGACAGATTCCGGCATGACTTCAGGACGTGAGGAGCGGCTTCCGGCGTGAGAAGCAGAACCTTGCGGTCGTCGACCTCGATGGCTCGCGTCAGTTCCGCCACACGTCTCGTTTTGGGAGCTTCGAACGTGAAGTCTTCCACCACTTTGATCGCGCCGTCGGGGACCTTAAGGGAAAGTGCCGATTTCAATGCAAGTCGTCGTACCTTTTTTGACACGCGTTCGCTCAACTCTCGAGGCCTGGGGCCGTGAGCAACTCCGCCTCCAACACGGATCGGAGACGATGCGCTGCCGGCTCTCGATCTTCCTGTACCTTTTTGTCGATACATCTTCCGTTTGCTGCGCCGGATTTCAGCCCGCGTCTTGGAATGGGCGTTGCCCTGACGCTGGTTCATCATATACGATTTTACCGTATGGTAGATGGCATTGTGAGACGGTTCAATTTCGAAGATCGTCTCAGGTAGGTCGACGGATCCAACGACCTCGCCCCGGAGGTCTGTTAACTCAACTGACGCCATAACGCATTCGGTTCCTATTAGTTGCGCTGTTTCTGCACCCTTACGATGCCGCCATTGGGGCCCGGTACCGCTCCCTTGAGCAGCAACAGGTTGCGTTCTTTATCCACACGGACGACCATCAGCCCTTTCACGGTCTCCTGTCGATGACCCATATGACCGGCCATCCGCATCCCTTTGAACACACGGGAAGGATCGGAACTCTGACCGATTGAACCAGGCGCCCGATGCCGGTCGGACTGTCCGTGGGTTTTGGGGCCGCCCTTGAAATGGTGCCTCTTGACCCCGCCCTGAAATCCCTTTCCTTTGGTACGCCCCGTAACCGAGACGTATTCACCCGGAACAAATATGCCGGAATCGATGACCTGGCCGACCTCGTACTCCGAGGTTTCGGCTACCCGAAACTCCTTCAGGATGCGATGCGGGCCGGCGCCGGACTTTTTCAGAACGCCAAGATGCGGACGTGTCAACCGCCGCTCCGACGTGGCGCCGAAGCCGAGTTTCAGCGCGCGATAGCCATCCGACACATCGTCCTTGACCTGTACAACGGGGCAGGGCCCCGCCTGAACCACGGTAATGGGGACGAGGTTGTCGTCCTGGTCGTAAGCCTGGGTCATCCCGACTTTTTTTCCGATCAATCCCAACACGGCACTAAGCCTTGATTTCGATGTCGATCCCGGCCGGCAGATCCAATTTCATCAGGGCATCTACCGTCTGCGGCGTCGAGTTGTGAATATCGATCAAACGTTTATGGACCCGGGTCTCGAACTGCTCACGGGATTTCTTGTCGATATTGGGGCCCCGAAGCACCGTATACAACGAACGCTTGGTAGGCAAAGGGATGGGGCCCGAAATCAACGCCCCGGTCCGTTTTGCAGTCCGCACGATTTCGTCGACGGACCGATCGAGGGCGAAGTGGTCGTATGCCTTCAATCGAATACGAATCTTCTGTGCCGGCACTGCCTCCTCCGTCCTAGTCCAGGATTTCAGTGACCACGCCCGATCCGATTGTCCGGCCGCCTTCACGTATCGCGAATCGAAGTTGTGGTTCAATGGCGATGGGTTGAGGTGTCAGATCGACGTCCATGGTGATGTTGTCACCCGGCATCACCATTTCCACACCTTCGGGCAACTGAACCGCGCCCGTGACGTCGGTGGTTCTGAAATAAAACTGCGGTCGGTAACCCGTAAAGAATGGTTTGCTCCGACCGCCTTCTTTTTCCGTGAGCACGTAGACTTCGCCCTTGAACCTGGTATGCGGCGTTACTGACCCTGGTTTGGCGACGACCATACCTCGCTCGAGGTCTTCCTTATCGACGCCCCGCAGCAGCAGGCCGACGTTGTCTCCGGTCTCGCCGACGTCCAGCAACTTGCGGAACATCTCGATACCCGTAACCACGGTCGTGCGAGTCTCTCTTATACCAACGACCTCCACTTCTTCATTGAGATTGACCACGCCCCGCTCGATCCGCCCTGTACCCACCGTGCCACGGCCGGTAATGCTGAAGACGTCTTCGACCGGCATCAGGAAGTCCCGGTCGACGTCTCGTTCCGGAATCGGAATAGCGGTGTCGACGGCTTCCAGCAGTTCCCATACGGATCCACAGGCTTCCGAATCAGGGTCGTCGGACTCGAGCGCGTGCAGCGCCGAGCCGCGAATCACGGGTACGTCGTCGCCCGGAAAATCGTAATCGCTGAGAAGCTCGCGCACTTCCAGCTCCACCAGTTCGAGAAGCTCGGGATCGTCAACCATATCGACCTTGTTCATGTAAACGACGATAGACGGCACGTTCACCTGCCGGGAGAGCAGTATGTGCTCTCTCGTCTGGATCATCGGGCCGTCGGCGGCGCTCACCACCAGGATGGCGCCGTCCATCTGGGCCGCGCCGGTGATCATGTTCTTGACATAGTCGGCGTGGCCGGGACAGTCGACGTGGGCGTAATGCCGGTTCTCGCTTGAATACTCCACGTGTGCGGTATTGATAGTGATTCCGCGTTCACGTTCTTCAGGCGCCTGATCGATCCGATCGAAGGGCATGTAATCGGCCAACCCCTTGGCCGCCAGCGTCTTGGTAATGGCAGCGGTCAACGTCGTCTTCCCGTGGTCGACGTGCCCGATGGTTCCGATATTGACGTGGGGCTTGCTTCTGTCGAACTTTTCCTTAGCCATTTCGCCTTCCTCCTGTTCAATAGACGTCGCGAACGTCTATTTGTTTTGCAATCGCAGTCGCCCGCTGTGTGAAAAGCAACGTATCTCCGGATCGCTAGTTTTCGGTGAGTTCTTGTGCGAGCGCCCTGGGTAGCTCCTGAAACCTCGAAAACTCCATTGAATAGATCGCACGACCCTGTGTCAGGGAACGCAGCCGCGTGGCATAGCCGAACATTTCAGTTAAGGGTACCATTGCCGTTATCACCTGGGCATCCGGCCGGTTCACAATACCCACGATGTGCCCGCGACGGGCGTTCATATCGCCCATCACATCGCCCATATATTCTTCCGGTACGACGACTTCGACGTCCATCAGGGGTTCCATCAGGTACGGATCTGCCTTTCTGGCGCCGTCCTTGAAGGCCATGGATGCGGCTACTTTGAACGCCAGCTCTGAAGAATCGACGTCGTGGTACGATCCGTCGTACAGCGTGACCTTGACGTCTTCCACTGGATATCCGGCCAATACGCCCGACTGCATGGCCTCCTGAACACCCTGCCTGACCGCGGGGATATATTCGGTCGGCACGGCTCCGCCCACGATCTTGTTTTCAAATACGAGGCCGCTTCCCGGTTCGCCCGGCCCCATCTCCAGCCGGACATGCCCCCACTGCCCCCGGCCGCCCGTCTGCCGGACGAAACGACCCTCCACCTGTACAGTCTTACGTATCGCCTCCTTGAAGGTCACCTGGGGTTTGCCCACGTTCGCCGCCACGCGGAATTCCCGCATCAGGCGGTCGACGATGATTTCGAGATGCAATTCGCCCATGCCCGAAATAATCGTCTGTCCGGTGTCTTCGTCGGAGGAAACGTGGAACGTAGGATCCTCTTCGGACAACTTCCTGAGCGCGGTCCCCAGTTGATCCTGGTCCGCCTTGGTTCTGGGCTCAATGGCAACGGACACAACCGGTTTCGCGAAGTCCATCGATTCCAGAATAACCGGATCGTCAGGGTCGCAGAGCGTCTCCCCGGTTGCTGTGGCTTTCAGCCCCACGGCGGCCGCAATATCTCCTGATACGACTTCGTCGATATCTTCGCGTTTGTTGGCGTGCATCTGCAGTACCCGGCCGATTCGCTCGCGCTTCCCCTTGTTGGAATTCCTCACGTACGAACCGGTTGTCAAACAGCCCGAATAGACCCTGAAATAGGTCAGATGCCCCACATAAGGATCGGTCTTCACCTTGAATGCAAGCGCCGAGAAGGGTTCGTCGTGAGATGACGCCCGGGTTACGTCCGCTCCGGTGTCCGGATCGGTGCCTTTAACCGGCGGAACGTCCAGCGGCGATGGAAGGTAGTCCCGGACGCCGTCGAGCAATCGCTGGACGCCTTTGTTCTTGAAGGCGGATCCGCAGAAGACCGGCACGGCATGGACGTTTATGGCAGCCAGGCGAAGCGCCTGTTTGATCTCTTCTTCGGCGATGTGCTCGCCTTCGAGAAATTTCTCCATCAGTGAATCGTCGAAATCGGAAACCGCCTCAAGCATCTGCTCGCGGTAGGTCTGTGCCCGGTCGAGCAGATCCGGTGGAATTTCGCTTTCAGTAAAAACCGTACCCAACGAGTCTTCCTGATAGGAAACCAGTTTCATTTTCACCAGATCGATCAATCCGGTAAACAACTCGCCCGCACCAACGGGAATCTGGACCGGAACGAAATTCGACGCCAGGCGCTTCTTCATCATTTCAAGTACCCGGAAGAAATCCGCGCCCGTGCGGTCCATCTTGTTGACGAAGGCAATCCGCGGCACCCCGTACTTATCGGCCTGACGCCACACCGTTTCCGTCTGGGGTTCCACTCCGCCTACGGCACAGAAGATCCCGATAACTCCGTCCAGAACCCTGAGTGACCGCTCAACCTCGGCCGTAAAATCCACGTGTCCGGGCGTATCGATGATATTGATCCGATGTCCGTCCCAGAAACAGGTAGTGGCCGCCGAAGTGATGGTAATGCCCCGCTCGCGCTCCTGGTCCATCCAATCCATCGTGGCAGCGCCATCGTGCACTTCGCCCATGCGATGAAGCCGTCCCGTATAGTACAGAATCCGCTCGCTCGTTGTGGTCTTACCCGCATCGATATGGGCCATGATGCCAATGTTCCGGATCCGTTCCAGTTGTTCTCGCCGCGACATTTCCTTACCACCGATAGTGTGCGAACGCCCGATTGGCCTCGGCCATCCGGTGAGTTTCTTCTCTGCGCTGCATTGCCCGACCCCGGCCGTTGGCCGCGTCCATCAATTCACCCGCCAACCGCTGGGACATGGTTTTCTCGCCACGACCTCGAGCGAATGTAATCAACCAGCCGATCGAGAGGGAAAGCCGCTCATCCGACCGCACTTCGACCGGAACCTGGTAGGTCGTTCCACCCACACGTCGAGACTTTACCTGTATGATCGGTTTGGCGTTTTCGACCGCCTGTTCGAATACCGCCAACCCTGTCTTCTCCGTGCGTTCGGCAATCAGGTCGAGCGCGCGGTACAGGATTTTTTCGCCTATGCTTTTCTTGCCCTTCCGAAAAAGGCTGTTGACGAACTGCGTCACGAGAACGCTGCCGTATTTGGGATCGGGTGAAAACGCTCTTTTCTCCGCCCGCCTTTTTCTCATGATACCCTCAAAACAAGGGGGACACACCGTCTGCTACCTGCGCCAGCGTTATCCCCCGATACAAATCCTCTACATATCGTCCGTAAGTCCTATTGAGGCGTTTTGGCACCGTACTTGGACCGACCCTGTTTTCGGTCGGCGACACCGGTCGTGTCCAGAACACCGCGGATGATGTGGTACCGGACCGAAGGCAGATCCCGTACCCGACCACCCCGAATGAGCACCACGGAGTGTTCCATGAGATTGTGTCCCTCGCCCGGGATGTAAGCCGTGACCTCCATCCCGTTTGTAAGGCGGACGCGGGCTACCTTCCGCAGGGCGGAGTTGGGTTTTTTCGGGGTTGTTGTATAGACGCGCGTGCAGACGCCCCGCTTTTGCGGGCATCCCCGTAATGCCGGGGCGGATGACCGCTTCGCCTTCAGCTTTCTCCCCTTGCGCACCAACTGATTAATGGTGGGCAATTCAACCTCCTGTGTCGTTCACATCAAGTCCGACGCGACCGAATCCGTCGCACAGCCAGATCCCGGCGGAGCCGGGCAAATTCGGCCATAGACTTTCATTATAACATTTTGTGTCTTACTTGTCAAGCATTTATCGGCGGAAGTCCGACGTTTTCGAGGCCCTCTTCGGGTACCTCCTCAATCTCCTTTTCGAGAGACACCGCCTGGATTTCGCGATACCGCTCCGAACCGGTTCCTGCGGGAATCAGGTGCCCTATGATCACGTTTTCCTTCAATCCGAGCAGACCGTCCATCTTACCCTGTACGGAGGCCTCCGTCAATACACGCGTGGTCTCCTGGAACGACGCGGCGGAAATAAAGCTGTCGGTCATCAGGGAAGCCCTTGTAATCCCCAGCAACACCGGCTGGAATGTCGCCGGATCGCCGCCTTCCGCAATCACCTTGTCGTTCTCGTCCCGGAAACGGAAGCGATCGACCGTTTCTCCTTCCAGGAAATTCGTGTCGCCCGGGTCCGTAACCTGGACCTTCTGCAGCATCTGGCGCACAATGCACTCGATATGCTTGTCGTTGATCCGGACGCCCTGCATGCGGTAGACGGCCTGGATTTCGTTCACCAGGTACTCCTGCACCGCCTGGATGCCCTGAATCTGCAGAATGTCGTGTGGATTCACGGACCCCTCCGACAGTTGTTCGCCGGCCTGTACGCGGTCGTTCTCCTGGACTCGGAGGTGTTTTCCGTAGGGAATCGTGTATTTCCGCTCCTCGCCGTCGTCTGAAGTGACGATCACCGTCCGGGAACCCCGTACGAGCCCGCCGAAACTCACGGTACCGTCGATCTCGGTAACCACGGCCGGATCCTTTGGGCGCCGCGCTTCGAAGAGTTCGGCGACGCGGGGCAATCCGCCGGTGATATCCCGTGTCTTGCTGCGTTCGCGCGGGATCTTCGCCAGCGTATCTCCGGCGCCGATCCGGTCCTGGTCGTGCACCACCAGACGAGCGCCAACGGGGATGATGTAATGCCCGACTTCAACTGGAGCATCAGAATCGGACTCGTCAAGAATTCGAATCCGCGGCGACAGGGTACGATCCCGGTGTTCGGTGACCACCTGCGCAGCCAGACCGGTGGTTTCGTCGGCCTCTTCGCGGTATGTCACGCCCTCGACGAGATCTACGAATTCGACGGTACCCGGCCTGTTGGAGACAATAATATTGTTGTAGGGATCCCATTCGTACAGGACCTGATTTTCGTCGACCTGTTGCTCGTCCTCGACTTTCAACACAGCGCCGTACGGAACATAATAGTGTCCGCCGCGGGGACGACCCTGGTCGTCCTGAACCTCGAATTCGCCGTTCCGACCCACCGCAATATGCTGTCCGTCGCTCCGGGTGACGGAATCCATATTGACGAACTTCACGACGCCGGTCCGTTTCGCGACGATTTCGGCCTGTTCCGCGATTCGGCTGGACGTGCCGCCGATATGGAACGTCCGCAACGTGAGCTGCGTGCCCGGCTCGCCGACACTCTGGGCGGCGATTACCCCGACGGCCTCGCCGATGTCAACGAGTCTTCCGGTGGCGAGGTTGCGTCCGTAGCACTTGGCGCAGATGCCCCGGCGGGCTTCGCACGTCAATACAGAGCGTACATTCACCCTTTCCACGCCGGCGTCGGCAATCTTGGCAGCTGATGCCTCGTCCAGAAGCATGCCGCTCCCGACAATGACTTCGCCGCTGATGGGATCGAAGACATCTTCCAGCAGCGTCCGGCCCACAATACGGTCTGCCAGAGGTTCGACCACCTCCTCACCTTCTTTAAGCGCTTCGAGCTCGATGCCCATAATTGTGCCGCAATCCTCTTCGCCTATCACGCCGTCCTGCGCCACATCCACCATTCGACGTGTGAGATAGCCCGCTTCGGCGGTCTTCAGCGCCGTGTCGGCCAGCCCCTTTCTTGCGCCATGCGTTGATATGAAGTACTCGAGTACCGAGAGCCCCTCCTTAAAGGAGGCAACGATTGGCGTTTCGATGATTTCCCCAATCGCTCCGGTGAGTTTCTTCTGAGGCTTGTTCATCAACCCCCGCATCCCGCCCAACTGTTTCACCTGATCGTCGCTGCCGCGGGCGCCGGAGTCCTTCATAATGTAAATCGAGTTGAACCCTTCCTCTGAATGCTCCAGGGCCTCGTTCATCATTTCGGCAATGTTGTTGGTCGTGTGCTGCCAGACGTCGATGACCTTGTTGTAACGCTCGCCCTCGGTGATGACGCCGTGGACGTACTGTTGCAGAATACGATCGACCTCGCCCTTCGCCCTGTCGATGAGTTCCTGCTTCTTGGGCGGGACCACAACGTCGTCCATCGATACCGTCACGCCGGACTGTGTGGCGTAGTCATAACCCAGACGCTTCAGGCCGTCGGCGAATTCCACGGTTGCGCGATTGCCGAATCGACGGTGGACGTCGGTGGTTACTTTCTGTATCACGGGCTTGTCCACCATCTGGTTGATATAAGGCATTCCTTCGGGCAGGATTTCGTTGAAGATCACCTGTCCTACGGTGGTGGTCAGCAGCTTGCCGTCAACTCGCAGACGAATGGCTTCGTGGAGGTCGATTCTACCGTAATCGTGCGCGATCAGCGCCTCGTTGGTACTTCCGAACGCCTTGAGGTGATTCTTGTCTGGCTGCTGGACCATCTTGGTCAGGTAGTAACAGCCCATGGCGATGTCCTGAGGGTTGTGCACAATCACAGCGGATCCGTCTGCCGGCTTGAGCATGTTGTTCGCAGACATGATCAGGACGCGGGCTTCGATTTGCGCCTCGAAAGACAAGGGCACGTGGACTGCCATCTGGTCGCCGTCGAAGTCGGCGTTGAACGCTGCACAAACCAGCGGATGTATGCGAATCGCCTTTCCTTCCACAAGCACGGGCTGGAACGCCTGGATGCCGAGCCGGTGGAGCGTTGGCGCACGGTTCAGCAGGACGTAGTGATCCTGGATGATTTCCTCCAGAATATCCCAGACCTCGACCCGTTCGCGCTCGACGAGTTTCTTCGCACTCTTGACGGTCTGGACCAATCCACGCTCTTCCAGCTTCTTGATAATGAACGGCTTGAACAATTCAAGCGCCATGTGCTTCGGAAGCCCGCATTGATGCAGCTTGAGGTTGGGGTCGACGACGATTACCGAACGTCCGGAATAGTCGACCCGTTTGCCCAGCAGGTTCTGGCGGAACCGGCCCTGCTTTCCCTTGAGCAAATCCGAAAGCGACTTCAACGAGCGGTTGCCGTCGCCACGTACCGCTCGAGATCTGCGGCCATTGTCGAACAGGGCGTCGACCGCTTCCTGCAGCATGCGTTTCTCGTTGCGCAGGATCACTTCCGGCGCCCTGATTTCGATCAGCTTCTTCAGTCTGTTGTTTCGGTTGATGACCCGCCTGTACAGATCGTTCAAATCCGACGTGGCAAACCGCCCGCCCTCCAGGGGTACCAGCGGACGAAGGTCCGGCGGAATAACGGGAATGACGTCCAGAATCATCCACGACGGATGGTTGTCGGACTGACGGAATGCCTCGACCACCTTTAACCGTTTCAGCGCCTCCTGCTTGCGTTGTACGGAGGTTTCCATCCGCGCCTGGGTGCGCAACTCCGCGGACAGTTCCTCGATATCTATTTCGCTGAGCAGCTTTTTGAGTGCAACCGCACCCATATCCGCCTTGAAGCTGTACCCCTTCGCCTCGAGTTCATATGCTTCATCTTCGGAGAGAAGATCCTTGTACTTGAGATCCGGCGCGTCCCCGGGATCCAACACGACGTAAGACTCGTAATAGATGATTCTTTCAAGGTTGCGGATAGTAATGTCCAGCAGATACCCCATCCGGGAGGGCAACGACTTGAAGAACCAGATATGCGTGACCGGCACGGCCAGTTCGATATGGCCCAGCCGCTCGCGCCGCACCTTCGATTGGGTGACTTCCACGCCGCACCGGTCGCAGACAACGCCCCGGTAGCGAATCCTCTTGTACTTGCCGCAACTGCATTCCCAGTCTTTGACCGGACCGAAGATGCGTTCGCAGAACAGACCGTCGCGCTCGGGCTTGAACGAACGGTAGTTTATGGTTTCAGGTTTGGTCACCTCGCCCCGTGACCAGCCCCGGATCGTCTCCGGTGACGCCAGTTGAATGCGGATCGAGTTGAACTCTGTGGGCCGCTTGGAAGTGTTGATGTCCGCCACGGGCCTTACCCCCTTTTTGCGATCGAAATCAAAAGAAAAGATGACCCCGCTATCAGTTCCTACCCGCCCTGACCGTTCTCCAGGACCACGTCCAGACAGAGGCTCTGCAATTCCTTCACCAGCACGTTGAAGGACTCGGGAACCCCCGGTTCAGGTGGATTCTCGCCCTTTACGATCGCTTCGTAGATCTTTGAACGTCCTGCAACGTCATCAGACTTGACCGTCAGCATCTCCTGCAGCATATAAGCGGCGCCGTACGCCTCCAGCGCCCACACCTCCATCTCTCCGAATCGCTGGCCGCCGAATTGCGCCTTGCCGCCAAGTGGCTGTTGGGTTACCAGCGAATAGGGTCCGATGGAGCGCGCATGGATCTTGTCGCTGACCAGATGCGACAGTTTCAACATATATATATAGCCGACCATGACTTCCTTGTCGAATGGCTTTCCCGTCTTGCCGTCGTACAGCACCGTCTTGCCGGACTCCGGCAGACTGGCCTGGTCCAGCGCAGACTTGATATCCTCAAGGGATGCGCCGTCGAAGACAGGCGTGGCGACATGGACGTCCAGCGCCTGAGCCGCCCAGCCGAGGTGGGTCTCCAGGATCTGCCCCAGATTCATCCGGGAAGGCACACCCAGCGGGTTAAGGATAATGTCGATCGGGGTACCGTCGGGAAGGTACGGCATATCCTCCTCCGGTACGATAATCGAAACGACCCCCTTGTTGCCGTGGCGTCCCGCCATCTTGTCGCCGACCATCAGCTTGCGCTTACGTGCGATATACACTTTGACAAGCTGTACGATTCCCGGGGGCAGTTCGTCGCCACGCGCGATTTTTTCAAGTTCCCGCTCCAGTTCGTCTTCCGCTGCCCGGGTCAGCTTCTCGGCCAGCTCGATAATGCGGTCGACTCTCCGGCTGGCTGCGGCGTCGTCGACCCAGGATTCGTCGGGCCGTACGACGTCCAGGTCGAGCTTTTCAGCCAAGTCCTCGTCGAATACTCTTCCGGACCGGGCTGCTACCGAGCCGTCTTCCGTATGCCGCAGCAGATTCAGCTTCTTGCCCCGCAGCACATCCGCCATCTGTTCGTCCCTGCTGTCCTTGATAGACTTGATTTTTTCCTGGATCTGTTTCTTGACCTCTTCTGTCTTTTCCTTATCCGCCTTCCGGGTTTTTTCCCTGTCTTTTCGTGAAAAAACCTTCCGGTCCATGACCACACCGTCCATTCCGGAAGGTGCCTTCAGGGACGCATCTCTGACGTCTCCGGCCTTCTCGCCGAATATCGCGCGCAGGAGGCGTTCTTCGGGCGAGAGTTCGGTTTCTCCCTTGGGCGTCACTTTGCCCACAAGAATGTCTCCGGACGTCACCTCGGCGCCTGCCCTGACGATACCCTGTTCATCCAGGTTGCGTACGGCCTGCTCACTGACATTCGGGATTTCCCGGGTTATCTCCTCCACGCCCCGCTTGGTGTCCCGCACCTGAAGCTCGAATTCCTCTATGGAAATCGAAGTGAAGATGTCCTTCTTCAGCAGTCGCTCGGACACGATGATCGCGTCTTCGAAGTTGTACCCGTTCCACGACATGAACGCGCAAAGCACGTTTGCTCCGAGGGCAAGGTCGCCGCGGTCCGTGGCGCAACCGTCGGCCAGCAGGTCGCCTGATTCAACCCTGTCTCCAACCTGCACAAGCGGCTTCTGGCTGATACAGAAATCCTGATTCGACCGCTTGAACTTGATCAAGCGGTAGACATCTTCATCGAACAGGTCGATCATCTCCACGTCCCGTCCCTTGCGCCGTTTGACCACGATCTTGTCCGCGCTCACATAGGTGACCGTTCCAGGGCTCCTCGCCGTTACTACCGCCTTGGAATCCACGGCGACCGCGTGTTCCATTCCGGTTCCTACGAACGGCGCTTCGGTCCGGAGCAGCGGCACCGCCTGCCGTTGCATATTAGAGCCCATCAGTGCGCGGTTGGCATCGTCGTGTTCCAGAAACGGAATGAGGGACGCGGCCGTACTGACCAACTGGCAGGGGGAGACGTCCATATAGTCCACTTCCGAGGGCGCCACGAGCGGAAAGTCGCCTCGCCGCCGTGCCTGGACGGCTGCGTCCTGGAACCGCCCGTCGGCGTCGAGCAATGCGTTCGCCTGGGCGATCGTGTGTTTGTCTTCCTCGTCGGCGGAGAGATATTCGATCCTGGAGGTAACCCTTCCGTCTTTTACAACCCGGTAGGGAGTTTCCAGAAATCCAAGCGCGTTGATCTTGGCGTAGGTGGAAATATTCGCGATGAGTCCGATATTGGGACCTTCAGGCGTTTCGATGGGGCATATACGCCCGTAGTGGGTATGGTGGACGTCGCGAACCTCGAACCCGGCCCTGTCGCGTGTGAGACCGCCGGGCCCCAGTGCCGACAGCCGCCGCTTGTGGGACAGTTCGTCGAGCGGGTTAGTCTGCTGCAGGAACTGGGAAAGCTGGCTGCTGCCGAAGAAGGCCTGCACCACCGTCGATACCGTCCTGGCATTGACCAGATCCTGTGGCGTAATCTGCTCCGTGTCCCTGAGACTCATTCGCTCTCTGATCGTCCGGGCCATTCTGACCAGACCGGTTGAGAAGTGATAGGACAGGAGTTCGCCCACGGTCCGGATGCGTCGGTTGCCCAGGTGGTCGATATCGTCCGTATAGCCTTCGCCCTTGAAGAGGACGAGCAGATATTGAATTACCCTGTGAAAATCCTCTATGCACAGCGTGGTAAACTCAAGAGGAATGTTGAGATTCAGGCGTTGATTCAAGCGGTAGCGCCCGACCTCGCCCAGTTGATATCGCTTGGGGCTGAAGAACTGGCGTTCGAGCAGGCCGCGGGCGGTCTCAAGATTCGGCGGATCACCCGGACGCAGCAGATTGTAGATACGGGAGAGCGCTTCCTCTTCGTTGTCGCAAGGATCCTTCTGCAGGGTATTTGCAATCACGCCTCCATCGTTCTCGACGTCCATGTCAAGTACGGTCAAACGGTTGACGCGTGCATCCTTCAGCGCCTGCAGATGCTCTTCCGTCACTGTCTGGTACGCCTCGACGATAACTTCGCCGGTTCCCTTGTCGACCACGTCCTCCATCGCCACCGCGCCGACCAGTTCCTCGTTGACTCCGGCCTTCGTGTTCTCGTGAAAGAGGCCCAGTATCTCTTCATTCCGGCCGAAACCCAGTGCGCGCAGGAACGTGGTAAACGGAAGCTTCCGCTTCCTGTCGATGTGTACGTACATGATGTCGTTTATGTCCAGAATGAACTCCAGCCACGCGCCCTTGTACGGGATGATCCGCGCGGAATAGAGCCGTTTCCCGTTGGGGTGAACGGTCTCGTCGAAAAAGACGCCAGGAGACCTGTGAAGCTGGCTTACGATCACCCTCTCGGAACCGTTGACAATGAACGTGCCCTCTTCGGTCATCAGCGGCAGTTCGCCCAGGAAAACCGTCTGCTCCACGATATCCTTGATCCGAAACTCCTTGTTGTCCTGCTTTTCGCGGGAAATCAACCTCAGCGTGGCGCGGAGAGGAACCGCGTAAGTGGTACCCCGCTCCAGACATTCACCCACGTCGTATTTGGGCGTGCCAATGGAATAATCGACAAACTCGAGTGAAAACAGCCTGTGAACGTCGCTGATGGGGAAAATACTATGGAAAACCGCCTGGAGGCCCTGTTTGCCACGTTCGCCAGGCGGTACATCCTTTTGCAAGAACCAGTTGTAAGAATCGATCTGGATGTCCAGAAGATTCGGCATTTCGATGGCTGAAGCGATCTTACCGTACGACTTCCTGTCTATACGTCCATTTTTCGCCAAGATGATCACGCTCCTCCGGTGAAATCGACCAATGATTGACGGCAGGAATGCAGTTCGGTCCGGCTATTTTATCTCAACCACGGCTCCAACCTCCTCCAGTTCAGCCTTGATCTGGTCGGCCTCCTCCCTTGAGACTCCCTCCTTCACGCTGCGAGGCGCCCCGTCGACGAGTTCCTTGGCTTCTTTCAAGCCCAGACTTGTGACGCTGCGGACAACCTTGATTACCTGAATCTTCTTGTCGCCGATGGCGTTCAACACCACGTCGAATTCCGTCTGCTCTTCTTCCTCGGCCTCTCCGTCCGCACCTGCGCCGGCGCCGGCCGCGGGCGCGGCGACCATCGCCTGGGCGCTCACGCCGAATTTGTCTTCGAGCGCCTTGACAAGCTCGGCCAGTTCCAGAACGGAAAGCTTCTCGATCTCATCGATAATGTCTGCGATTGCCATGGACATCCTCCATACGTCTTATCATGTTGATGGAAACGGATTGATATGCTCCTGAATGACTAAGAAGCTGTCTTAAATCCCCCAGCGGTCTTTGCGCGGCTGCAAAGGCGTCGGTCTGCGTTGGTCAAAACCACCCAAGAGTGGCGGTGGGCGCACAGCCACGATACATTGAATATGGGCGCCCTTGACCGTCGGCGCTGCGCGCCCCTCGCGCCTCGTAACCGACACATTTTCGCGCGTGCTCGGGACTCACCGGAAATTTAAAACAACATCTAATCTTCCACCCCGGCCTCACCTTTCTTCATTGCAATCTCGTTCAGAACCAGTACAAGGCTCTGGAGCAGGCCGCCCAGACAGAATACCAGCCCGTTCAACGGGCTCTGAACCGAGGACACCAACTGTCCCAGCAACACTTCCCTCGGCGGAAGCTGGGCGAGCGCTTGCAGTTGATCCTCTCGAAAGACCCGACCATCCGCGAAGCCGCCCTTAATCCTTGGCAGACCGTCGGTTTCCGACGCGAATTCGTGAAGCAGCCTTACCGCCGCGATCGGATCGGTTTCGGAACTTGCCAGGCCGGTCGGCCCCTGCAAAACCTCTTCCAGTCCCTGAATCCCTGCGTTTTTTACGGCGATCAGGGCCAGACGATTCTTTACGACCCGATAGGTTATGTCCTCATCGCGCAGCCGTTTCCGCAACCGTGTGACATCGGGCACATCCAAGCCGGTAAAGTCCGTAAGGTAAAACCCTTGAGACCTGTTCATGAGCCGTGTCAGTTCCTCGACAGCGCTGATTTTTCCGGCCGTTGGCATCCTCTTCCCTTCCGTTGCGCGGATTACCGCAGTCAGTTTGTTACGCTGGACCGATCGATCCGTACACCCGGCCCCATTGTGGTCGCCAGGGTTACGGACCTGACATACTGGCCCTTGGCAGATGAAGGACGCGCGCGGAGAATCGTATCGAAAAGTGTTCTGGCATTCTCGACCAAACTGTCTTCTTCAAATGACATCCTGCCCACGGGCGCATTAACATTCCCGTTCCTGTCCGCGCGATACTCCACTCGTCCGGCCTTGGCTTCAGTCACCGCCCTCGCCACGTCAGGGGTCACCGTGCCGCTCTTGGGATTGGGCATCAGACCTCTGGGGCCCAGGATCCTTCCCAATCGACCGACAACGCTCATCATGTCCGGCGCCGCGATGGCAACGTCAAAATCGGTCCATCCACCGTTGATCCGTTCGGCCAGATCGTCGGTTCCCACAACATCCGCTCCGGCCGTTTCGGCTGCCGCCGCCTGCTCGCCCTTGGCGAACACAACCACGCGAATCGTCTTTCCAAGCCCGTGCGGCAACATCACCGTACCGCGGATCTGCTGATCGGCCTGGCGCGGGTCCACGCCCAGCCGTATCGCCATTTCAACCGTCTGATCGAACTTCGGCGCCGGCATCTCCTTCAGCAGTGAAATCGCATCTTCGATTGAATATTGCGCGCGTCGATCGATCCCGGAAAGCGCCGTCCTGTATCGTTTCCCGTTGCGCCCTGCCATAATAATGGTCCTCCTAATCCTCCACCGTAATACCCGCGCTTCGCGCCGTTCCTTCGATCATGCGCACGGCGGTTTCCAGGCTACCTGCATTCAGATCTTCCATCTTCATTTCGGCAATCTCCCGTACCTGATCGGGCCTGACACTGCCGACTTTGGTTCGATTGGATTCGGGCGATCCCTTCTCCAGGCCTGCGGCACGCTTCAACAGCACCGCGGCGGGCGGGCTCTTCGTAATGAAGGAAAAGCTGCGATCCGCGAAAACGGTGATGACGGCGGGAACAATCAGCCCCTGCTTGTCTTTAGTCTGTGCGTTAAACGCCTGGCAGAACTCCATAATGTTGACGCCGTGCTGGCCAAGCGCCGGCCCCACCGGGGGCGTTGGGGACGCCTGTCCCGCAGGAATCTGAAGTTTGATTATTGTCATTACTTTCTTTGCCATGGCGCTATCCTTCCACTGCCTCTTCGACCTGCAGGACATCCAGTTCCACAGGCGTGTTTCTGCCGAAAATGCTCACCATCACCTTGATCTTTCTCTTCTCCGGGTTCACGACGTCGACCATGCCGATAAACTCGCTGAAGGGCCCGTCGATGACTTTGACCCGATCTCCGACCTGATAAGGTATCTCCTGATCGTCCTGTTCCTGACGCCGGTCCACGTGTCCCAGGACGTGTTCCACCTCTCTTTCGTGAAGCGGCTGGGGGCGCTTACCCGGCCCGACAAAGCTCGTAACGCCCGGTACGTTGGTCACGAAATGCATGGTTTCCTTATCCATCTCCATTTCGACCAGAATGTAGCTGGGCAGAAACTTCCTGAAGGAGGTCGTCTTCCTCCCGTCCTTCATCTCCACGACCTCTTCGGTAGGAACCACAACCCGGTTGATCCGGTCCGCGACCTCGGTGCCTTCCTTGGCACTTTCGAGATAGGAACGCACCTTGTTTTCGTGTCCCGAATAGGTATGCACGACGTACCAGCGCATTGCCATGGTGCATCACTCACTGTTGAAAAAAATGAGGCCGTCAGCTCATTCCGAACCTGCGAACCAGGGAAAGCACGAAATCCACAGCGAAAATAAACACCGAAAGGACCAGCGAAACCACCAGTACAATCGTCGTGGAAGCGATCAGTTCGTCCCGGGTCGGCCAGGTGACCTTGCCCATTTCGAGCTGAACGTCTTTAATGAACTGTGCCACTTTCGCGAACATCGGGAATACCGTCAGGGAAACGCCCCAACATCGGAAGCAGCCCGGGAATGAACATTCGGGTGCCGAAATCGACGCAGGTTAGCGGGCATTCGTAAAAGAAACCCGGGGGCCGTAGCTGCTTGCGGAACTCGGGTGCGGGCCAGGTGGCTGTTTCGGAGGAAAATGGCAGGGCAGGCAGGAATCGAACCCGCAACCGCCGGTTTTGGAGACCGGTGCTCTACCAGTTGAGCTACTGCCCTAACCCTAACAGTCCTATTGATAAAGTCGCTCTGAGGGCGAGTCCGAGCCATTGTGGCCGAAGACAAGGCGCGCGACCGAGTCCCATCGAGCGATTCGGCGAGGGCGCGCAACGCAGTATTCGACCGCAAGGGACGGCCGCAGCCCGGATGGACTTTGTCAACTGGCTGCTTATTCAGCAGCGATTCCTGAAACTCAGCGAGTCTCCCGGTGCAGGGCATGCCTGCGACAGAACCGGCAATATTTCTTGAATTCGACGCGGTCCGGGTGTAGACGCCGATTCTTGGTCGTCGTATAGTTTCGGCGCGCGCAGTCGGCGCAGGCCAATGTAATCAGATCTCTGGGCATTTTCGGTGCCAGGACGGTATTCTGGAGCCCACGACCGGACTCGAACCGGTGACCTCCTCCTTACCAAGGAGGTGCTCTACCGACTGAGCTACATGGGCCATGACCCTGTCTGGTCGACAGAAAAAGGGCTGGTAAAGGTGCCCGCAGGGAAATGGAGCGGGAAACGGGACTCGAACCCGCGACATTCAGCTTGGAAGGCTGACGCTCTAGCCAACTGAGCTATTCCCGCAAATAACACGAAGCAAACCCCCGTGGGGCCGCGCCTGAGCACAGGCCGACCCTGAAAGTTTCCAGACTTAAGAAGTTATAATATAGAGGCATGGATGTCAAGAACTTTTATTGAGAAAACAGCTTCCACAGACTCGAGAAAAATATCCACATCTCCGCACTCTCGCTCTCAGGGGGCGCCCCGACTCACGCCGTGCGGCCGCAGGCCGGACCCGCCGCCAGGGATACCGGCGGGCAATGGACGTTCCCCGGGCACACAACAAAACCCCTCCGATTGAATACAGCTTCTTGGGAGGGGCTCAGAGCCCGGGAAATGGTGGGGAGGGGCGGATTCGAACCACCGAAGGCGTCAGCCAACAGATTTACAGTCTGCCCCCGTTGACCGCTTGGGTACCTCCCCACTCTCTATGAAATCAGGGCGAAAATTATACAGGCGGACGCCGGGAAAGTCAAGCGGAAAAGTGCGAATTGCCGATTGACATAACCCGTACGAATGCGTATTTTGGCACCGCCATACCTCCGGGCCGCGCGCATATCGGGATGTCCCAACGGACCTCTTTATACGTGTGCCGACTGGAAGATATCGGCTTTCCGTTTCCATTTTCCGAATCGCCTCCCGCGCGAATCGGCCCGTAAGTGCGTCAAGTCAGAAAGGAGTCCCGGTTGTGACCGAACCCATTCAGAACTATGCTCGCATCGGCATCGTCCACTTTATGGCCTACAAGTCCTGTATCGGGGGTGAAGGACCGATTCTCGAAACGCTGGAGCGAATCGCACTGGACCCGTATTTCCAGGCAGTGGAAGTCACACATATGAAAGACGGAAACGTACTCGCAAGAGCCGCCGATTTGCTCTCGGCGGCCCATATGGACGTGGCTTTCGGCGCTCAACCCATCCTGCTTGGCGGCAATTTGGATATCAATTCCGACGACGAGGACCACAGGCTGGGTGCCGTGGACGCGGTCAAGGCCGGGATTGAACAGGCCGAGGCGCTCGGGGCCCCCGGGGTTGCGCTGCTTTCGGGCACGGATCCCGGCCCCGATGCCCGTGAGCGGGGCGTGGACCTGCTGGTCGACTCACTCTATCGCCTTTGCGACGAGGCGGCAGGCAGGAACATGAACGTGGTTCTGGAGACGTTCGACCGTCTACCCTTTGGCAAGAACTGTCTCGTAGGCCCGAATGCACTGGCGGTCGAGGTTTCATCGAGAGTCAGGCGTGAGTATTCCAACTTCGGATTGATGCTCGATCTGAGTCATTTCCCCCTGCAGGGCGAAACCTCCGAATATGCGCTGAGAATCGCCCGTGACCATCTGGTACACGCCCATATAGGCAACTGCGTGATGCGAAACCCGGATCATCCGGCCTACGGCGACAACCATCCTCGCTTCGGTTGCGAAGACGGTGAGAACGACGTACCGGAAGCAGTGGAATTTCTCAGCGAACTGCTCGACATCGGATTCCTGGATCCGGACAAGCGCCCCATTCTGAGCTTTGAAGTCTCCCCGATGGAGGGAGAATCACCCGAAATCGTCATCGCCAACGCCAAGAGGGTACTGGATACGGCCTGGTCGCAGGTATGACCGCAATTCCCGTCGATCTGCCGGCGAAAATCGAGCCAATCCCGCGTTGATCACGGCATTTGCAGACCGATTGGAAGCTTCGCGCCTTGTTAAACCGCAGGCTGCGGGCCCTATCGCTTTCCTCGAAACTGAGAAGGACGACACAGAGATTCCCGTCCCGTCGAGATTCTGCCGACTGTTTACACCCGCCCAAGGGTGGAGACAGGCGCCAACCTTGCAACCATGAACCAGCGGATCGTTTCCCTGATTGCCAGTGGTACCGAGATCGTGTGTGCTCTCGGTTTCGAGGACCAGCTCGTCGGCCGCTCTCACGAGTGTGATTATCCATCCTCCATTGAACGACTGCCGGTCTGCTCGTCCTCGAAGGTCGACGTCGTGGCACACAGTTCGGAGATCGACAGTCAGGTACGTTCGATCGTCGCGGACGGACTGTCCGTGTACGACGTGGATCCACGCATTCTGAATCGTCTGGCTCCGACGACAATAGTCACACAGAGCCAGTGCGAAGTCTGCGCCGTGAGTCTCCATGACGTCGAAAGAGCGGTCTGTGAACTGGTCGGTTCCGAGCCGAGAGTCGTTTCGCTGGAGCCGATGTGTCTGCTGGACGTATGGAAGGATATAAGGAAGGTCGCATCGGTTCTTGGCAACCCCGAACGAGGCGATGAACTCGCCGCTCGCCTGTCCGGTCGACTCCAGACGATACATGCCGGGCCCCAGACATCGGAATCCCGCCCGTCGATCGCTTGTATCGAGTGGATCGACCCCTTGATGGTTGCCGGAAACTGGGTTCCCGATCTGGTGGATTGCGCTGGCGGGACGGATGTATTGGGGCGGTCCGGAGAACACGCAGACTGGATCGAGATCGAGCAGCTTCTGGAGGCCGATCCCGATGTGATCGCCATAATGCCCTGCGGTTTCGACATCGAACGCGCCAGTCGCGAGATGGCGCCGCTGGCGGAACATCCTGAGTGGGAAAGGCTGTCCGCGGTCAAAAAGGGCAGAGTCGTAATTACGGACGGGAATCAATATTTCAATCGACCCGGTCCGCGCGTGGTCGAGTCGGCGGAGATTCTCTCGGAGGTGTTATATCCGGAGCGGGCTGAATTCGGACACCGTGGAACCGGATGGATTAACTGGAAGGAATCTGAACCGTAGGTCAACTGGGCCATTCTGCATCGTGGCCGGCGCAATCTGAATCTACCGGCCGACGGCCCCATTTCCCTATATGATCAGCTAACGGGCTCCCGCGGCCGGGAATCTGAACCCCTGATCCCGATCAACCACCCGAATACCCAGGCAAAAACCACCATCAGATAAAACGAGCCGATCGACCCGACGAACATGGCCACCGGCGGCACCGCTCCGAGTATCAGATTCAGGAGGAGCAGCAGCCCGAAACAGAGGTAGAATCCCAGACACGCCTGCGTATATCGCCCGCCCCTGAACGCTCTCCCCGCGTCCGACAGGATCGCGCCCGGATCGAACGAAGCCCATATCTTGCGCTCGGCCGCAAATCGGGCGAAAACGATGGGCAGCAGCCCGTAAAGCATCATGGCGGCGCCGATCGCCAGCAACGTCACCGCACTCAGCCGGGTTGGATCCTCTCCCGGAGGAAACAGGCCGAAAACGGCCATTACGGCAAGCGCCCCCAGGCCGACCAGGAACAGATATCCCAGGTAGATCACTCCCAGCCGGATCCCCACGCCAGCGTAACTCCGCCAATCGCTCCACTCGGGAAGACGGCGGAATTCCAGACCGTTCAACGCGTCGACAAAGACACGATAGACGTATCCCCAGGAAACGACTGTTGGAAACACGAAGAAAACGACCGCCACGGGCGCGAGCATCCTGGAGACTTTTCCCAATGCCATAAAAACGGCGAGCAGCAGCGCCAGATTTCGGCAGAAGGGACAACAACCCCCCCACCAGCACCTTTTGACGCCAGCGATCGTCCTGCAAGGGCGCGCGTAGCGCGAATGCAAGAAACGGACCGAACATACGCCGCAACGGGACGCGAGCCACGTCCCGACTCCTCCTTCCTCTAGCCAGCCTCCAGGGCCCGTTTCACGTCGTCAATCAGGTCTTCCGCGTCTTCGACCCCGACGGAATAGCGTACCAATTCGTCGCTGATCCCCACGGCGATCCGGTCTTCCCGGGCCATTTCGTAATAGGAAATGGTTGACGGATGCGAGACGATGCTTTCCACCCCGCCCAGGCTCGCGCCAATACAGGGAATCTCCAGGCGATCGAGAAACGCCATGGTTCCAGCCAGGTCCGCGTCGAGATCAAAACTCACCACGCCGCCGTACCCGTTCATCTGCTCCCGCGCGACCCGGTGATGCGGGTGGCCCTCCAGCCCGGGATAGTAGACCTGGCGCACCCTGGGGTTCCCATCCAGAAAACGGGCGAGCGCAAGCGCCGTCTCGTTCTGACGCGCCATTCTCAACGGGAATGTCTTGATGCCCCTGATCAGCAGATACGCGCAGTGGGGGTCGATCACACCGCCCAGGATACCGCGATAGTCCTTGATGGCCGAAACCAGCGGCTCGGGCCCCGCAACGGCGCCCGCGATCAGGTCGTTGTGCCCCCCCAGATATTTGGTTGCGCTGTGAATGACGAGGTCGACACCGAACTCGAGGGGACGCTGGTTGAACGGTGTGGCGAACGTGCTGTCGATCACGACCTTCGCACGGTTCGACTTGGCGATGGGGACCACCTTTTCGAGGTCCATTACATTAAGATGCGGGTTTGTCGGCGACTCCGCAATCACCACCCTCGTGTTTCCCTGCATGGCGGCCTCCAGCCGCTCATAGTCGCCCGCGGGCACGAAGGTGGTGGCGATCCCGAACTTTTTCAGCATCTGTTCGCAGAACTGCGCAGTCTTCCGATAACAGTCGTCGGTGATCACCGCGTGGTGTCCCGTGGACAACATGCCCAGAAGCGTCGTCGTCACGGCGCTCATCCCGGACGAAAACAGCAGCGCCGAGTCCGCGCCCTCAAGTTCGGCCAGTTTTCGTTCGGCAATCTGCTGGGTCGGGTTTCCGTAGCGTCCGTAATCGAGACGGGCCGAACGCCCGGACACGAAATCGTCCACCGCCCCTGTATTCTCGAATACGTAGGTCGACGTCTGCGCGATCGGAACCGTCAGGGAATGGCCCCAGTGCCCTCCATTTTCCCCGGCGTGGACGGCACGGGTTGAATTGCAGGTGCCATCCTTCGACGGCTTCTTGTCCATCGCATCCTCCGGAATTGACAAAAAAAAACTGAAGCCAAAAAGCCCCAGAGAACCTGAATACGCATCCAGCTATCGTATGGGTAATCAGCTTTTTAGCGATTTCTTTATAGTGGCTGCAATATGCCTCAAATCACCACTACGCTGAATCTGGTCAACCAATTTAACCAAATCCATCGCCGCTGTCAACCGCCGTTCAAGTCGAGCGTCCGAAAGATCTGATCTCGGACCGGCCCGTACTCTGCCGGCAATTCGACGGGCAGGTTGGCGTAATTCGGGTCCACATCGAATGCGCCGAGTTCCGCCTGGTGGTACCTGATCTTGAAATCAGCAAATTTCAATCCATGGGCGGTGGAAATCACCACAACCCGCTCATCCTTCCGGATGACGCCGCGGTCCACCAGCTTGAAAAGCGCGGCAAAGGCCACGCCCGTATGCGGGCACGAAAACAGTCCCGTGCGATCCGCCCTCGCCGCCGCGTCCGCCAGTTCCTGATCGGTGGCCTGCTCCACCACGCCGCCGATGTCTTTAAGTGTCCTGATCGCCTTTTCGGTACTGACCGGATCACCAATCTGGATGGCGCTGGCCAGTGTCGTCCGCGCCTTGAGCGGTTCAAACGCGTCGAAATCGCGGAGAAAGCTTCGGTAAAGCGGATTCGCACGGGCACTCTGCGCAACAGCGATTCGGGGCGTACGGTCGATCAGGCCCATTTCCTTCAGCTCGCTGAAGCCCTTTCCCAGTGCACTGACGTTGCCCAGATTGCCCCCTGGAATGACGATCCATTGCGGCAGGTCCCAGTCGAACTGTTGAAGCAGCTCCACGCTGACGGTTTTCTGCCCCTCTACGCGAAGCGAGTTCATCGAATTGGCGAGGTAAATGTTCTCGTTGTGGCAGACTTCCTGAACCAGCTTCATGCAACCGTCAAAGTCCGTATCCAGACTCAAAACCAGCGCCCCGTTGGCCATGGGCTGCACGAGCTGGGCCGTGGAGACCTTGTCACGCGGCAGAAACACGACCGCCTGTATACCCGCGTGCGCGCAATAGGCGGCAAGAGCCGCCGAAGTATCACCCGTCGAGGCGCACGCGGCGGCGGGAATGCGCTGACCTTCGGCGACCATTTGCTTTACCATTGATACCAGCACGGTCATGCCCAGATCCTTGAACGAACCGGTGTGGCTGTTTCCGCATTGCTTGACCCACAGGTCCTCCACCCCGATCTCCCGTCCGAGTCGCTCCGCCCAGAACAGGTTGCTCCCCCCTTCATACATCGAAACCACGTTCTCGTTGTCCACCACGGGACAGACCATTTCCTTCTTTCCCCACACCGAACTGCCGTAAGGCCAATCCGTACGCATATACCGTCGATCGAACAGTTGACGCCAGTAATGGGGTGGCCTGGCGCGCAGTGCTTCCACATCGTGGCGAACCTCGAGCAAACCGCCGCATTCCGGACACGCATAAATGACCTGGGTCAGGGGATATTGGCCGCCGCAACCCTTGAAACATTGGAACCAGGCCCTGAACGACATCACGCCGACTCCCTGATCAATTGATCGGTCGACACACCTTGGGAAACCGGTCTTCCGTCTTCGTGACGACCGGAATCCCGCGCATCGCACGCGTATGAGTGCCCGTATTTCACGTTTCAGATTATCTCCATCGCAGTCCCGGGAAGCCAGCCGCCAATGCCGTTTGGCAACCTTACAAGGTACCAGCGGTCTTCCATCCGTTCGATCGTTACCTTCGTGCCTTCATGAATCGTAAATACGAGCAGATAATCGTCCCCCGGCCCACTGCGTCCCCTTACCTCGTCGGCAATGACGATCGCTTCCGAAACGGAGGATTCGGTATAAACCCTGTAAGTCAGGAGCGCGCCCGAACCGCAGAACCCCACACCCGCGAGCACCAGCAACCCGACCCACAACGAACGGCGGGAAGCCGACAGAAGCCGGATCACGGCGGCGGCCGCCAGCAAAAACAAACAGACGCTTCCTGACACGGCCAGCACATCAGCGCTGAGCAGCCGGTACCCGGACGACAGAATGCGGGTTGCAAGATTGAGGTCATCATCCGGACTCTTGTCTTCCTTGACGGCGTTCACGAACCGAAGATTCGCGAGAACATCCTCATCGTCCGGCATCAACCTGAGAGCACGCTCGTATGCAAGAATGGCCCGACCTGTTTCTCCGGCCTTGAAATAGGCATTGCCAAGATTGAAAAAAACGTTGCCGTTTCGCACGCCCCGGGACACGACCTCCTCGTACCGGCCCGCCGCCTTCCTGAATTCGCCCTGCCTGTACAGGGCGTTCGCTTCATTATAAGTGCTCGCTCCGGTCCCCGCACCGTACGCACCGCCAGCAAAGACAACGAATATCAGTGCCGTCATCGAGACCTTGTCCGCCGAAGGGATGGCCGAGCCCAGAGCCCCGCAGACCCGCCGAAAACAGCCGACCGGTGCGCGCCTTCCCGTCATATCCTGGCTCCCAGCGCGTCGATCAGGGCCGCCGCGGCGTTATAGACTTCCTCCCGTTCGCTCTCCGGTATCCTGGCCGAGGCAAAGCGTGCGAAGTCGCAACGCAGGAAGACATCCTGCACTTCCAAGACGATCGGGTCAGGCACCTCCTTCTCTCGAAGCGCCCGCGCGGCCGACTCCCGGGTGATAGCAGCGACCGGCAGGTTCAATCGATCGGCCAGAAACTGGGCAAGCGCCCGGTCGATTTCAACGTGGAACGCCACTCCGTCCTTTTCGCGGAGCCGTTTTCGGGCCTGCGTCAGGCGTTTCCTAGCCTCAGAACCCGAACGCCGTCTTCGGGCATACGCCACGTCTCCCATGAGCCGGTCCCGGTGGCACTTATATGTGAGAATGCCGAAAAAACCGAGTACGGGCACGAACTGAATGCTCCAGAACCAGGTGGTCGTGATGTACGGCCTTCCGTGATCGTCCAGATGTCCGAGATCCGGCTTCAAGTGACGAATATCCCGGCCGAGCATTTCGATCTCTTTCCGGCTCATCACGGCCCCGGAAGCTGCCAGCTGCTTACCACGCTCCACGTTTACCGTAACCGCCTTCGAGCGCGTTGTGCGATATCGCCTTTCCCCGGGGTCGAAATAAGCCAGCGTGAACGGACCGATCTTCCAGCTGCCGGCCCGGTTGGGAATCGCGACATATTCGAAGGTCTTTTCCCCGCCGATTCGTCCGTCCGAGTCCCCCGTGCTTACCCTTGAATTCGGGTCGTAGAACTTGAACGCGTCCCGGTGCGGACGAACGGGTTCGCCTACGGCATTGAGATTCCCGTTCCCGTGTACCTTGACCTTCACCGCGATCGGATCTCCTGCCTGGACTGACACTGGCGACGCCTCGACCGATATGTCGAACCGGCCCACCGCACCGCTGAACGCGGAGGGAGCACCCGCGGGCAGAGGGGAGACTTCGATCTTCACGGCTTCCGATCGCGCGCGCACTTCCCGGCTGGCGCCGAATCTGAAAAAGTCATCCATATCGAACAGGTTTCTGCGGCGCGTGCGCTCCTGAATCTGGCAGACCACTTCGAGCGCGTCAAGCGACTGTACTCCGGACGCAGTGGGAAACAACGCCATCGTCTTCAACAGCATCACGTCGAACTCGCGGCCGTTATGGACCTCGCGGTCAAAACTGGCGCGCTGCGCGTCAAACAGGGTTTCCGACCAGAAACCGGTATAGGCGGGCAGGCGGCCGTAGCTGATATTGCGGAGTGTCCGGCGTGTGTAGAGCTTATACGTAACGGTCACCTGCTCTCCCACGTAAACCTTTTTCTTGTCTACCGTGGTTGCAACGAACAGGTCATCCTTCAATTCATCCACATCCGAATCGCCGGAGTTCTGTCCCGGCGCCGGCACCGGGCGCGTGCTCGGCGCCCCGCCGCGCTTCAGGACATTCACCCGAACCTTCGACGATTCGTGACGCCTACCCTCATGCATCACGTGCGCCGGGCCGATCACGAAACTGCCCTCGCGCCTCGCCCTCAGGGAATACACGTACGAGTTGTTTCGCGTGGTTACGACCCGACCGTTCGTAATGTTGAGTTCCTGGGTTGAATATGTCGAACGCCCGATTACGTCGAACGCCTCCGGAACCGGCAGTTCCGGCGCAACGACGTCTCCGCCGGCCGTTAACGTTACCGTCAGCGTGACCTGTTCGCCCACCTCCACGCGCGTACGGTCTACAGAGACCCGGAGACGCGGCGTTTCGGCCAGCGCAACGCCGCACGCAGCCAACAGAACGAACAAATGAACACAGACGGGCGGGCGTAACATACCTACCACTCGTTACCCTCGTATCGTTTGCCGAAAACGCGCAAACGGCGGTGTTTCTGGGACTTCGTTTCCCTGTCCTTCATCGCGTCCAGCAGGCGCTCAGCCTCTTCCCGACTCAATGCCCCTGACGGTGATTCGGACTGCGTTGATTGCTGATTCTGCTGCTGCCGGGCGGGGTCTTCCGGCTGACCGCGCTGTTCCTGCTCCGAATCATTCCTGGGTTCCTGATTCCGATCACGATCGCCGTCGGCGTCGGTGTCCGGCTGATCCTCGGACTGTTCCTTGTTCCCACCGTCATCCGGTTCCTTTTCGTCCGGCTCGTTGCTGTTTTCATTCTGATCACGATCGTCCTTTCGGTTTTCCCCTTGCTCCTGCTCACGCTTCTGATTCTTCTCCTGCTCCCGCATTTTTTCCAGAACCCATTCCAGATTCACCTTTGCGTCCAGGTCGTCCGGCCGTAACGACAGCGACCGCCTGTAGGCTTCGGCCGCCTGCTGCAGGTTCTGCTGGCGGACGTGGACATTGCCCAGATTGTAATACGCCCTCGCGAGAAACGAGGGGTCCTGGCTCTTCAATGCCTGACCAAACTCCTGAAGGGCGTCCTGAAAGGCGTTTGTCTTGAAATAGGCGTCGCCGGCATTGAACCTGAGCTCCGGCGCTTCCGGATTCTCCACCTGGGCCTCACGGTAATACTCGAGCGCTTCCTCGAACTTGCCTTCGTGAAACATAAGGTTGCCCCGCCTGTTCTTGTCCGCCGCCGGATCCAGAAACGTGAAGCCGAGAAGCGGTACAACGACAAGGCCCATCAGATATCGATACACGAAGCACACTCCTGGTGAATCCGGTTTTACTGAAACCGCCCACGCCAACGCGTTCGCACCCTTCTCCGATCCGACAACATTGCCTCGCCGGCAAAACAGGCCACGGCGACGGCCAGCGGCCACTGGAACCGGTGCTTATACTGCGTGTATTTCCGCGATCCCAGCTCCTTCTTCTCCATCTGTGAGATTTCGTCGTACACCCTGTCCATGCCCACGCCTCCCGCCTGAGACCGGAAATAGACCCCGTCGGACACGCCTGCCACCTGTTGCAGACTCGCCTCGTCAAGGCGTGACTTGACGTAGTTTCCCCGACCGTCCTTCAGGAAATCCGTCCGTCCGTTCTGTCTTACCGGGATCAACTCTCCCCCGGGCGTCCCCACCCCCACCGCGAAGATCCGCACACCGGCTTCCGCCGCCTCCTTCGCGGCTTCTACAGGATCGCCGGCGTGGTCCTCGCCATCCGTTATGAGCACCATGACCTTATATTTCCGTTCCTCGCTGCCGAATGCCCGCGTCGACGCGCGAATGGCTTCGGCTATGGCCGTGCCCTTCACGGGAATGACATCCGTGTCGATCGAGTCCAGAAACAGCTTGGCGGCGCTGTAGTCCAGGGTCAGGGGGCAGAGCGTGAAGCTGCGTCCCGCAAACGCGACCAGACCGATCCTGTCGCCTTCCAGCCGGTCGATAAAGGACTCGATCTCGAAGCGTGCACGCGTCAGTCGATTGGGCCGGATATCTTCCGCCAGCATGCTCAGAGACGTATCCAGCGCGACAATAACATCCACGCCCCTCCGGTGCAGCAGTTCAAGCCGCATTCCGTACCTGGGCTGCGCCAGCGCCAGAACCAGAAAGACGAGTCCGCAGACCGTCAACGCGGCCTTCACCCACTGCCGCTTCCAGCTCGTGGCCGCCGTCAGCTTCCGCATGAGTTCCGGACTTCCAAAACGCGTGAGCGCCCGCCGTTTTTTTCGAAACGCGACCGCAAAGAACAGCGTTGCCGCCGGCACGATCAAGAGGAACCAGAGTGCCTGAACGTCGCCGAAACGCATCCTATGGAATCCTCCGGAACCTCGTGTTCGCCAGCATCAGTTCGACGCCCAGCAAGACAAGACCCGGCCAGAGGAAAAGGGTGAACAATTCGGAGTAGTCCACGTAGTCGCGTGTTTTTATCTCCGTCATTTCCATCTCGCCGATCGCACGGTAGATTTCCTCGAGTTTCTTCTCGCTGGTCGCGCGGAAATAACGCCCACCGGTGATTTCGGCAACTTCCTTCAGGGTCTCTTCGTCGATTTCGACCCGGACCCGCTGCTGGAGCAGGCCCTGGCCGGTCACGATCACGCCGCTGCTTCCCGCACCGATCGTGTAGATCCGTATGCCCACGGCCTGTGCCGCCCGGGCAGCCGTAACGGGGTCCACCTCTCCCCTGTTATTCACGCCGTCCGTCAACAGGATAACCACGCGGCTGCTCGCTTCCGACCGTCGCAGGCGGTTTACCGCCGTGACAATGCCGGTTCCGATGGCGGTGCCGTCCCAGGAATCGTCCGCGAGCCGGACTTCCTTCAAAAAGCTGAGAAATATCCCGTAGTCGAGGGTCAACGGGCACTGTGTATAGCTCTCACCTGCAAACACGACGAGCCCGAGCCGGTCGTTGACCCGCCCGCGCACGAACTGGCTCACGACCTCCTTGCTGACCTGCAACCTTGTCTTCCGCTGACGGTCCAAATCCTTGTAAGCCATGCTGCCGGACACGTCAAGGGCGAGTACGATATCGATTCCGCGGGTCAGGATTTCTCTCCCTTCCCGTCCGGACCGCGGACGCGCAAGCGCGATTATCAGGAGGATCAACGCCAGACATCGCAACGCAATCAGGCCGTGGCGCAGCCTGAGTACGACCGACGGCGGAATCCGGCCGATCAGACCCAGGTCTGGAAAACGAATGCTGCCCTGCTTCTGCCTCTGGTGGCGTACGTATCGATAGATCAGAAACGGCACCAGAACCAGGGCGAAGAGCCACTCCGGGTCCTTGAATTCAATCATGCCGTCACTTCCGCCGGCGAGACATTCACTGTCCCGTCCCCACCCGGCCGAGGCTGCGCGTCGAGCCGGCGCATGAGATCCAGAACCTTTTCCGCGGCCTTCGCGGCAACCTCATCGTGGGGACGGAGCTTCGCGAACTTCACCAGATCCGCCTCCGACAACAGCACGTCCAGCGCCGATACTTCCGCATGCCCGAGCGGTATCCGCTCGAGGTCTTGCACCAGTTCGTGTGTGGTACGCTCCATTGCGTCCACCCGGACGCGATCTTCCAGGTAACGGCGCATCACCTCGGAAAGCAGGCTGTAAAAGCGTTTGTACTCGCCGTTTTGCAGGAGTTGCATCCGCAGAATCTTCTCGACTTCCCCGGGCCAGTGCACCGGCGGCGGTGGCGGATCGATCACCGGCTTCCGCCTTCGCCGGTACCAAAACCAGATTGCCGCGGCCACGAGGCCAGCCAGAACGGCAACAGCGAGCCAGAACCATTCCGGTATTCTGGCCTCGATGTCGACCGGAGGCTTTACGTCCCTTATATCCTTCATTCCCGCGGGCATGACGCTGCGTACCATAACCGGTATCGGCTCGGATGCGACCAGCCCGGAGTCACCCGCGGCCGTCCGCACCTGAAGCACCAGAGAGGGCACTTCGATCACACCCAGACGGTACACCGCGATTTCGAAGGCCAGTATCTCCTCCACGCCACCGCCCGGCGCCTCCCGAACGATTGACGGCACCTGGCGACGCACCTCGAACGGCTCGAGGAAATCCTCGTTCTGCACGAGCGCGACGGCATCTCCCGGTTCACGCCTGATCCGCAACTCCAGGAGAACGGGATCGCCCAACGTAAGGGAATCCCGGCTTACCGTCGCATCGAACGAAACACCGGCGCCGGCGTGGACGCAGGAGACCACCACGCCGCAGGCGCCGATACACAGCGATATCAAAATACGGGCCATGTTCCGTCGGTCACCTTCATCGCATCCTCACTGCCCCGCCACGCGGTGATTCAATAGTATCGGGGCGGGCAACCTCGGGCCTTACGGACACGAGTTCAAGATTCAGTTTCGTCAGGACCTTGTGGTCGATTCGGGCGACCTGGGGGCGGTGTTGGCCCCGCGCGTACACCTTGCCGTCCCTTTCACCTATAGTCAGTCTCTGTGCAACGGCGCCGCCCCGCCAGGCGGTGACCTCTAGTGCCGGACGATCGAATCCGAATGCCTCCGGCGACTTCAGATCTTCGGCCACGAAATCATCGGCTTCAAGCAGTTCGATGGTACGAAAGAAATGTCGTATACGATGTTCCAGGACAATGTGCAGCTTCGGTTGCAGCACCTGCCAGGTATCGCCGGCCCTATCCCTGACGCACTCCACGACACGGTCCCGGTACGCCAGCTTCATCCGGTCGACGCCCGAGGCATCGAACGCAAATATACGCTTGAACCTCAGGTCCGATGCCGTTTTCCTGATATCCACGACGAAGGTCGAATCGACCAGAAAAACCATGGGACTGGCCGAAACCGCCGCAAAAAACGGCGGAAACCGGCTTCCGTCCTTCCTGCGTCCGATCATTATGGTCTTTGTCCGCTCCGGGTCTCCTTCAAAAATCGTTACCGTCAGTGTTGGATTCTCCAACCCGTATTGCACCCGCTCCCGGGACGCCTCCGCGACAACACGCGTGAATTCGGCCGTCCGCAGTCGGTTGATCAGCTTTAGGACCTCGTCCTCGTCGGTGCGGTCGTTGACGGGAAACGTCAGGCGCCAGGCTTCAGTAAGCTTCTCCACGACGACCCGGGTATCGCCTGTGGCAATTTCGACTTTCCGAACGGTATCCGGATTGAATTCCGCGACCCGCTTGTCACGCAGCTGAAACAGCCCTTTCTCCACTCTCAATCTGAAAGGGGCGCCCACCGCGAGTATTCCCGGATGACCGGACCACCTGACATAGCCATACCGTCCAGTCGGACTTCGATTGCCCCAGAAGAGTGAGTCCACGCGGTCCTCCCGCGCTATTTCCAGCGCCAGATTCGGCCTCTCGAGGCCGAAATCCGAGAGACGGGCCTGGCCCTGCGCGATACGGACGCTGTCCGCCACAACGCGCTCCAGGTCCATGGCCCCCAACGTCCGGATCAATCCGACGATTTCGCCGTCGTCGCCGCCGGTGGCAACAGGTTGCAGAATTCGCCACGTGTCTCCCGACTTCCGCATGACGATGGTTGTATCGCCCCGGTGGACCGTCAGCCCGCTAACCGCGTTTTCTTCCAGATGAAGGAGACGCCCCGCCTCGACGCGGGCCCTGTAACGTTCGTCGGCGCCCCGGATTTCGTAAAAGTAGACAAAACCGACCAGGACCGCCAGAAGCAGCACAAGACCACCTGTCGTCCTTAAATTCATACAAGATTCCCGTCGGATTTCCCCATGCAGCGATGCGTCAGCGCCTGCGCCAGACCCCGATGCCGACAACGACGGGTATGGCCGGAATGATGACGACGGAAAGCCACGAAAGCCACAAGAGGTCTTCTGCCGTCATGACCACGCCCCTGAACGCCCACATCTTGGGACGGATGGAGATCAGATCTCCCTCCTCCATGAGCCAACTCACCGCGTTCATGAACAGGTCGCCGTTGCCTACCGTGTCAAAGAACTCGTTGCCCGCGAAATCAGAGTCTCCAAAGACGACGATCCGGGTGTGGCGCAATCCCACGCCGGATGGAAAACGGCGAAATTTCGGTCTGTGGAGCGTGGCGACCGCGACGGATGCCGGGCCCTGCAGATCCTTCCCGGAATCGTAGACCGGCGAGGCGTCGGGCAGCTTCTCTTCCCGCCAGCTGTTGCGCGGATGCGTCGTCACCAATTCGTGAGTCTGCATACCGGCGGTGCCTTCCAACAAGGCGACGGATCGCGCAAGCCTGTAGAAGGTCCGCAGATTGCGTTTTCGGTGTTTCTCCGTAACCGGATGCCTCGCATACCAGACCGAGCCCGGCATCGAGGGGTCGCCCGGTCCCCATCCCAGGACGTAGTCATTGTTGACCTGGATACCCCATCCCGCGAGCAACGACTCGAGACCGGTTTCGCCGCCCGGGTCGAACATAAACAACCCGGAACCGCCTCCGGCGAGATAGTTGCGGATCGAATCCGCCTCGGTCCGGGAGAATGCAACCGTCGGTCCGGCCACGATCAGCAGATCGCAATCCGCAGGCACGCCCTTCCCCGCATCCAGGACGAGGGTGTCCCGAACCCCGTACCCCGCTTCCTTCAATGCCTGCCCGACGCGGATGAAATCCCCTTCAGGCGCCGTCAGCGTCCGTTCTCCATGTCCCGTTGAAAAGTAGACGGTTTTGTCGCGTTTCCGGACGACCTTGGCCACCGCATTCGTCAGGTGATTCTCCTCGGTTCCCGAAATCCGTTCTTCACGTTCGGCCGACATCACGACCGAGATGCGTGGTTTGCCCACGCCGTATCGCCTGGCTTCACCGGGATGTACCGCCGGGTCAACCATTTTAAACGTGAACCTGCCGGAGTGGTATGCGTAAGCTTCAAGTCTCTCCACGAATCCGGCCGTTTCCGGGTCGGTATCGTGGAAAAAGGCCAGGACGTGCACGTCCGTCGTCAACGAATCCAGCAGTGTCGCGGTCTGATCGGAAAGGCTGTGCATACTGCCCTCGGTCACGTCGATCCGTTGGTGATAGCGCGTGGCCAGATAGTTGATCGCAACCACAATCGCAAGCAGCGCGAGAACGGCAACCATGGTACTCGAACCGAATTTGAACAGACGTGAACGGAAGATTCCCATCATCCTCTATCGCCTCCAGCGGCGCGATTCAAGCGCGGCGTGCGTTAAGAAGAGAAAGAAGAATGTAAAAGTCAGAAAGAAGATCACATCGCTGCTGTCGACCACGCCGCGCGCCATATCCCTCGTGTGATCGATCAGCGAAAGATAGAACAGAACGGTTGCCCATTCGCGCCCGATGAGTTCGGGCGAATACCGCACGACAAAGAGCAGAAGGAGGAGGACAAACGCGATGACCACCGCGACGATCTGCTTGTCGGTGAGCGAGGAGGCCAGAATGCCCACGCTGATGAACGATCCTCCCAGCAGCATGATCGCGGCGCATGCGGAGAGTACCCGCGCCCAGTTCAAATCACCGTAGAACGACACGACAACGATCAATGAGAGAAGCAACAGTTCGATAATGACATACAGGCCGAGACAGGAAGCGAATTTGCCGAGTATGATCTGCCACGTGGTCAGAGGAGACGTCATCAGAAGTTCGATCGTCCCGGACCCCTTCTCCTCCGCGAACAGTCTCATCGTCAGCATTGGCGTCACCACCAGCCAGACGAGACACTGGCTGAGGAAAAAATGGAAAACGACGTCCTCGTTCACGTTCGGCGGATCGACGCCATGCTCCTGATGCTGAAACGTATAATTCAGGCACTTCGCGCGAAACTCCACGACCTCGTTCTGGAAGAGATATCCCATCATCACCAGGAACCCCGTCGCAACCACATAGGCGATCGGCGAGCCGAAATAGGAACGCATTTCCTTCCAGAATACCGCGGCGATGTTTCCCATCAGGAGGTCGCCTCCTCGCTTGTCGTCAATTCGTGGAAGATGTCTTCCAGTCTGGCGGTAATCGGCCTTAATTCCACCAGCCCGAGGTCGCGCTCCACCAGCCTGGACGCAATCGCCGGGCGCATATCGGTTTCGCCGGAAACGTCGACCTCCAATGCCGGGTTCTCGCTTGCGCGCCTGACGTCCACGACACCCGGGACTTCCCCGATAGCGTCGGCGGCAGCATCCAAATCGCCCGACACCGCGACGTAATACCGCCGGTTGCCCGACGCATTCGCCGTGAGGTTTTCAGGCGTATCCACGGCCGCGATCCGACCCCTGTTGATGATGATCACGCGGTCGCAGGTCATTTCCACCTCGGGCAGTATGTGTGTGCTCAGAATCACCGTGTGTTCGCGGCCCAGTCCGCGGATTAACCGGCGAATCTCCTGAATCTGGTTGGGGTCCAGTCCGATGGTCGGCTCATCCAGGATAATGACGTCCGGATCGTGCAGAATGGCCTGGGCGATTCCCACCCGCTGGCGATAACCCTTCGACAACTGGCCGATCAGCTGTTTCGCCCGATCCGTTATCCCGCATCGTTCCATCGCGCTGTCCACCCGAGACCTTCGATTATGTGACGGCACGCCCTTTATCTGCGCGACAAAGTCCAGATACGAATGCACGTACATGTCGCTGTAGACCGGCGGATGCTCCGGAAGGTACCCGATGCGCCTCTTGACCTCCATCGGTTCGTCGAAAACGTCGAATCCGGCGATCCGGGCGGTCCCCAGCGTCGCCGGCTGAAAACACGTCAGAATACGCATGGTGGTGGTCTTTCCCGCGCCGTTGGGACCGAGGAATCCGACCACTTCTCCCTTTTCGACATTAAACGTCAGGTCCTTCACCGCCACCAGCGACCCGTACTGTTTGGTCAAATGATCAACTTCGATCACATCGGCCTCCCTACGCCGCGATCTGTTGCGCCCGTTTCCTGAAGAAACGCATCAACGCGTCCACGTACGTCGACTCGGTATGGATATCGACGCGGTCGATGCCCACCGAACGGAACACCTGATCCCTGCGTTCCTCCGCCCTGTCGTTCAACTGCCTGAAGAGATACCGAAACTCCGGGTCGGACGTATCGACGAGCATCTCCCGTCCCGTCTCGGCGTCTTCCAGCTCAACCAGACCGACATCGGGCAATTCACGTTCTCTCGGGTCCTGGAGAACGACCGCAATCAGGTCGTGTCGCTTGCCGGACACCCGCAACGCGGCCTCATAGCCGGACGCCAGAAAGTCGGAGACGAGAAAAACTACGCTCTTTCGTTTGTTGATCCGGTTGAGATAGTCCAACGCCGCGCCGATGTCCGTACCCCGGCGACTGGGTCTGAAGTACAACAGTTCCCGGATCACGCGCAGCACGTGCATCCTGCCCTTTTTGGGCGGGATAAACACCTCCACGTCGTCCGTGAAGACGATCAGGCCCACGCGATCGTTGTTCTGAATGGCCGAGAATGCCAGCAGAGCGCAGATCTCGACCCCGATTTCCCCCTTCATCTGCGACACCGTGCCGAAATCTCCGGATGCGCTGGCGTCCACCATCAACATCACCGTCAGCTCACGTTCTTCGTCGTACACTTTGACGAAGGGGTGTCCCATCCGGGCGGTGACGTTCCAGTCTATCGACCGGATATCGTCTCCCAACTGGTATTCACGGACTTCGGCGAACGCCATCCCCTGCCCCTTGAAAACGGAATGGTACTCTCCGGAGAACACGGTGTCGACCAGGTACCGCGTGCGCAGTTCGATGCGACGCACTTTCTTGAGTATTTCAGCAGGAATCATCGTGTCAGGGCACCTCGACGTGATCGAATATCCGGCGGACGATGTCCTCTGAATCGACCTCTTCCGCTTCGGCTTCGTACGTTACGATCACCCGATGGCGGAGAATGTCCAGACCCATGGCTTTCACGTCCTCCGGCGTCACGTAACCCCGGCGCCTCAGGAAGGCGTGGGCCTTTGCCGCGCGCGTCAGGAAGATGGAGCCGCGCGGCGAACAACCACATTCGATCAGCGCGTTGAGATCCTGGATACCTGAAGCCGCCGGATCCCGAGTTGCCATCATCAGGTTCACGATGTAGTCCTTGATCTTATCGTCGACGTACACCCGGTCGACGACCCCCCGCGCCCGAATGATGTCTTCAGGCCGGACAACGGGGTTAGCGGCCGGGGGTTCACCGCCCTCCATCCGGTCGATGATCTCCCGTTCCTCTTCACGCCGCGGATAGGTGACGCGGACCTTCATCATGAAGCGGTCCACCTGCGCCTCGGGAAGGGGATAGGTTCCCTCCTGCTCTATTGGATTCTGAGTGGCAAGGACAAGAAACGGATCGTCCATGAGGAAGGTCCTGTCGCCGATGGTCACCTGGCGCTCCTGCATCGCCTCGAGCATCGCGCTCTGAACCTTGGCGGGCGCCCTGTTCACTTCGTCGGCGAGTACGAGTTGCGCGAAGACAGGCCCTTTCTTCGGTACGAATTCGCCTGTCGCCTGGTTGTAGATCATGGTGCCGATCAGGTCCGCAGGCAACAGATCGGGCGTGAACTGAATGCGGCTGAAAGAGGACTGGATTGCCCGCGCCATCGTGGTGATCGTTAATGTCTTTGCCAGACCGGGCACGCCTTCCAGCAACACGTGGCCGTTGCACAGCAACCCGATCAACAGCCGTTCAACCATGGGCTGCTGACCCACGATCACCCGGCCCACCTCGCCCGTGAGGCGCTGGACGAACGCGCTCTCCCGTTCCACTTCATCGTTCAGTTGCTGTATATCGGCTGCGATCGTCATCGTTGTATCCTAAGAAGCTGATTCAAAATCAGGTTCCAAAAGAACACCGGACGGTTTCCGAATACACCGATACCGTCCGGCCGGGTTGCGTTGACAGAATGTTGAGAAACCATGGCTCCACGGGCTTGTTGACAGCCTGCAACGGTGAGTGAAGTCGGGTCGGGCGCGGCGGCACGGATCTCGTTCCGAACCTGTCACATCCGTCCCAGGTTCAGTTTCCACCTGCGGCCGAAGTCGAATCGACGGGAAACCAATCCTCGGGCGGCTTACCGAGATTCCGGATCGAAATGGTGGCATCGTCATTCAATTCAGACTTCGGGAACATATCGATGACCTTCTGATAAGCTTCGCGGGCTTTTTCAAATTCACCCTGGAGGTCGTAGGTGTACCCGATCATAAACTGGGCCTGATCGGCGTACCGGCTTTCCGGGAAACGCCGAACCAGCGTTTCATAAGTCCCGACGGCCTCGTCGAATTTGTGTCGATTCAGCAGCACGCGCGCAAGACCGTGTAGCGCCAGGTCTGCCCTTGGATCATCCGGATAAAAATCCAGGAACTTTCTGAGATGTACTTCCGCCTGCGGATAGGTCGCCTGCTTGTGAGCCGCCGCCTCCCCTTTTGAAAACAACTCGTCCGCGGACTCGCGGGCGCACCCGACAATAAGGGAGGCCGCCAATCCCAGGACACACGTCCACCGGATCATTCTGAAATTCCGCTCCTTCCTTCAGAAGCTGTATTGCAATTCCCAGCGGTCTTCGCGCGGCTGCAAACGCGTCGGTCTGCGTTGGTCGAATCCACCCTTATCATTAAGATAGGGGCGAATTCGCCCGCCTGGACCGACACCCTTTCGCTCGCGCTCGGGAACGCACCGGCAATTCTAATACAGCTTCTTATAAGACAACACTTCAACCGAATCCGAGTTCCGAAATTCTCAACGACATATTCAGGGGTCACCCTTGTTCCGCCGTGCATCAAGAGGGCGCGCCTAAGTGCGTCACGGGCCGGCCCTGAAGTCCGTTGATGAAGTCGCTCTGCAGGCGAGGCGTTGTGATCGAAGACAAGGCGCGCGACCGAGTTCCATCCAGCGATTCGGCGGGAGCGTAACGCAGGTTTTCGACCGCAAGGGCCGGCTGTAGCCCCGGATGGACTTCCTCAACGGGCTTCCAACACCAGATCCAACCGCACCCGACAGAAGTCCTCCGGAATGAGATGGCCGCTTCCGCCCTTCCCACAATTGAAAGCGGATATTTATATCTTCTTTATTTTAATGAGGATAATTCGAAGAAAAGGCGGAACGCAAATCTACAGGATTGCGCATCGGGAGTCAAGCGTTTTTTGCTTGAAGTCGGGCGCGGCCGGGGCGGGGCACTCAGTTGAGCGAGGTACCCCAAACAGGCACATCCACGACGTAAATCTGGCTGACGCCCGTCCGGTCCGAAGTATAAATGACCCGTTTCCCGTCGGGACTGAAGGAAGGGTGCGGGTGGGACCACTGAGGCCCGTATGTTTCGGGACGCGTCTTGTGGTCATCCTCGGGGACCGTTTTCGCCCACTGCGATCCTCCGTTCGAACTGCCGGGAAAGCACAGTGTCTCGTGCTTGCCGGTCTTCGGATCGATCAGCTGCAACCCGACATCGGGACAGGTGGTGTCGCACACGATGAGGGAGCCATCAGCACGGGGCGACGGGTGCCAGGCGTTAAAGGAAGCGATGGTCCGGTCTTCGTCCTCCCCCGCCCTGATTCCCCGCAGGGCGTATGGCCAATGCACGAACATCACTTCATCGGAATGCCCCAGAAACGTCTCGTGCGTGATCCAGACCGACTTGTCGTGCACAAACAGCGCACGTTCAGCGCTCCCGTCAATCCTTACCTCCCACATGCGCTGATTCACGTCGCTCGAGTAAAGGATGAGGTCCGGGTCGACCGGGCAGACCTGAACGTGGCCGACGGCGCGGGGCGGTTCACGCACCACGCGGAAACCGGTCCCGTCAGTCTCTACGGCAACCACCGCCGAAGTTCCGTCCCGATGCAACGAGGTCACGAGGCGCGCGCCGTCTGACGAGAGACTGCACCCACCTGCGCTGCCGCTCCCGAAATCGGCGAGGACCGACTCCTCGAGCGTGTCTAAGTCTACGGCACGTACCTGTCCGCCCGCATTGTAGAATACACTCTGCCCGTCTCGAGAAGGGCAGGCGGCGAAGCCCCCGAATCCTTCCGTATCGGTCAACTGCGTGATCGTGCCGGCCGCCTCGTCGATTTTGAAGAGGTCGGTTTCCCGGAGCGATACGAGGTGAATACAATGGTCTTTCCGTCCGGCGTCCACGACGGGTTCGAAAAGTAAAGATTGTGACTGATGGCGGGATGATCCGTCATCTGACGGATCGATGCACCCGTTCTCTGGTCCGTCAGTCTTCTCGTCTCGGAAGCGAATGCGTGTCCCCTGCCCATTCTCGATTTCTCCTGGACCCGGCGTTTCATCTGAATTGACTACCGCTTCGGAAAGAACACGTCCACGCACGCATCCACGTCGAATGGATCGCACGCATAATCTCGCTCGAATCGTTCAAGCATGTTCGTTTCCCGCGACGTGGGTTCCCGTAATGGCAGGTCCACCGGTTTCCCCCCCAACCGCCCGGACTCGGCCACCGCCAGTTCGATCTCGATGTCCTTCCGCGCGCGGTACCCGTCATATCGCGTCGGCAGGTTGTCACGTACTGCCCTTGCAATACTGTCCATCTCCTCCACAATCGCCAACCCGCGCGGGGAAGTCCGGTATTGCGGCCACGGATTCCGCCAAACGAGCGGCGGGTCGGTCTCCACTACCATCCGGTCCAGCACCTGTATACCGTCCATTTCGCGCGTTTGCGTCCTTATCGGGCAGACGGTGGCGCGGCCGCCGCTCAGCCGCTGTGCTTCCGTGGTGGTATGCACGTCATCCTCGACAATGGTTCCGGTGGTGCCGTCGACCTGAAACAACGTCTGGCTCTTGCGACCGAGGGCCCTGCCGTGATACATGGAAGAGTAGGACATCACGGCCAGCGCGCCGTTCGCGAATTCGACCATGTCCATCGTCCAGGATTCGGTTTCGTATTGCCGAATGTCGCTTACGTTCACCCTGGGAATCGGCGAATTCATCGCCATGCCGGTGACGCGCACGGCCTCGGAATCACACGCCATCGCCCGGACGTTGCTCACGATGTGATAGCCGCCGGTCTGAAAGAGAGAGAACACCCGAAGTACATCCCCGATGTGCCCGGCCTCGATCGCCTTGCGCTTCATCAGGTGCATGGGTTCCCGACAGAACTGCTCGGCGACTTCCAGCTTCACACCACCCCGTTCGACCGCCCGGATGAGCACGTCGGCAGTCTGCAGCATCGGCGCGATCGGTGTTTCCACGATGAGACTCACGCCTCGCTCGGCCAGGTACGCGCCGACGGCGTGGTGCGAATCGCCGGGCGTACTGATCGCCGCGACGTCGAGGTGTTCATGCGCCGCCAGGTCCTGGACCCGCGAATAGGCAGGGACCCCGTATTCTGCGCCGACCGACCGCGCCTTCGCTTCATCCACGTCGCACACGGCCGCCAGTTCGAACACGTCCGACATCATGCGGATTGCGGGCAGCCGCACGCCCAGTCCCCGGCTGCCGCATCCCACCTGCGCGATTCTTAGCTTGCGAACCTGGGGCATCGCGAAATCCCCTCTTCGACCTTAATGTCCTCGCCCATGGTCGTCATTCTCCAAGTCAGCCAAACATTCGATTCTCTTCAACAGGATCGCAGGTAACCGTTTCAACTCCTGGTTGCGCGGATCCACCTCGAAACCACCCGATTCGAGTGCCGTCACGCCAAGCAGCGGTTCCGCACCATCCTCGCCGTATACGATGGTGCCGCCCACGACCTCTCCCTCGAACTCCAGGTCGGCGGTCGTAATCTCCAGGCTGATGCCGGTCCCATCGGCGAGGGTGTACTCGCGACTGCCTTTCGGTTCAAGTCCGATCGATTCCAACCGAGCCCTGGGTACGAGCGAGTCGAACGCGCCAGTGTCCACCAGGAATGTTCCGGTCCAGCTTCGCTGCAGATCGGCCGGATTTCGGATCGTTACGTCAACGTACGTCGCGCCCATAGCGTCTCTCCTTTCGGCTTGTCCAGCACGATGTTTAATATCGCCGAAAAGAACCCTGCAAACAATGTGCCAATTCAACGCGCCAGCCAGGCGCTGAAGCGCTCGTTCATTTCGTCCAGGTGATCGCTCCACCATTCCCAGTTGTTGTGCAGAGCGCGCTTCACGTTCTGAGGGCTGGTGGGCATGTGCGGAATCATATCCACGCCTTTTTCTGCATGCGTCGAAATCAGCGCCATCGCCGAGCGACGCGTCGGGCTATAGGAAATATATCGGCCCACACCGGCGATGGCCCGCGCGCTTGTGGCGAAGTTGACGAACTTCCTTGCCGCTTCGAGGTTGGGCGTGCCCGCGACAATGGCCAGTCCGCCGGTATCGAGAACCTGGCCGTCCCACACCACGACAAAGGGCTGGTCTTCCAGCACCTGCGCGTTGAAGATGCGACCGTTGTAGGCCGTACTCATAGCGACCTCTCCGTCCGCCAGCATTTGTGGCGGCTGCGCCCCCGCCTCCCACCATACGATGTGCTCCTTGATCGTGTCCAGCTTTCGGAACGCGCGGTCCACGCCCGCGGGCGTGTCGAGCGCGGCGTAGACGGAGTCGATGGGTACGCCGTCGGCCATCAACGCGAACTCCAGGTTCACCAGTGGAGATCGGCGCATGCCTCGGCGCCCCGGGAACTTCACCAGATCGAAAAAGTCTGCGATCGTGGCCGGTTTGTCGCCCTTGATGTTCTCCTTGTTGTAAGCATACACTGTCGAGTAGAAAATCGTTGCAGGTCCACAATCGGTATGAGTGCCTGGCACAAAGTCCTCCGCAGCGGGCGTGCCGTCGGGCCCCGCAGGAAGCGAACTCACGGCAATCGGTTCAAGCAGTCCCTCGTCGCAGCCGCGCACCAGGTCCGGAATCTCCAGGTCCACAACGTCCCAGTAGACATTGCCCACGTCCACCTGCGCACGAATCTGCGCCAGGCCGCCGTTGTAGTCTTCCAGGTTGATCGCGATGCCCGTTTCGGCGGTGAATGTCTCGTGGTACCCTTTGACGCACGCGCGGGCATATGACCCGCCCCAGGAAACAACCGTCAATGGACGGTCATCGGCGGCGGCTCCGCCCGCGGTCAATATGGACAGTCCTGCCAGCGACGCGATGCGAACGACCTTGCTTAATACGTCCGTCATGATGATTCCTCCTCGTCATCCGTTCCGACAATCTGCAGCCGGTCGTGAGTAACCGGCTGGTTCAGCGCGCCAGCCACGCGCTGAAACGCTCGTTCATCTCGTCAAGCTGATCGCTCCACCACGCCCAGTCGCTACGCAGGGCGCGTTTCACGTTTTCAGGGCTGGTGGGCATGTGCGGATTCATCTCCACGCCCGTCTCGGCGTGCGTCGCGATCAACGCCATCGCCGAACGGCGCGTCGGACTGTATGCGATGTACCGGCCGACACCGGCCAGGGACTCCGCACTCGTGGCAAACCTGACGAACCGCCTGGCTGCTTCCAGGTTGCGCGTGCCGGCCACGACACCCAGCCCCGCCGTGTAGTAGACCTGGCCGTCCCACACCACGACAAAGGGCTGGTTTTCGAGCACCTGTGCATTGAAAATACGCCCGTTATAGGCTGTGGTCATCGCCACCTCCCCGTCGGCCAGCAATTGCGGGGGCTGCGCCCCGGCCTCCCACCACACGATGTATTCCTTGATCGTATCCAGTTTCCGGAACGCGCGGTCAACGCCGGCGGGCGTGTCGAGCGCCGCGTATACCGAGTCGATCGGCACCCCGTCGGCCATCAGCGCGAATTCCAGATTCACCTGCGGCGAGCGACGCATGCCGCGACGGCCCGGAAACGCCTCCAGATCGAAGAAGTCGGCGATGGTTTCCGGTTTGTCACCCCGGAAACGCTTCCTGTTGTATGCAAAAATCGTGGAACCGAACAACGAGGTCGGCCCGCAGTCCGTCATCGTACCGGGCAGAAAGTCCTCCGCCGCGGGCGTACCGTCGGCGCCTGCCGGGAGGGATTCCACGTCCACGGGCGCGAGGAGGCCCTCGTCGCATCCGGCCACGAGGTCGGCAATCTCCAGGTCCACCACGTCCCAGAAAACGTTGCCCACGTCCACCTGAGCGCGTATCTGCGCCAGACCGCCATTGTAGTCTTCCAGATTGATCGCGATCCCCGTCTGCGCGGTGAACCGCTCGTGGTAGCCCTTGACACAGGCTTGCGCGTAGGACCCACCCCATGAAACGACGGTCAGCGGCCGGTCGTCGGCGCCGGAGGGGACCACAATCGTCACAGACATTAAAGCCGCAAACGCGACGGGCACGACAACCTTGCCAAACTGTTTCACGTGGTCTCAGCCTCGTCATCCAGGTCCAGTACCCGGCAGTCCGTCGGCGTCCAGCCGACACGGACCTCGTCTCCGACCAGCATGGCGCCGTGCCCCACGATATTCGGTATCTTCGCGATAAAATCCGAACGGCCGCAAACGCTCACACGAACCCGTAAATGGTCGCCCAGAAAGGTGATGTCCTCGATTCTTGCGTCGAGCTCGTTCGTATAGAGGCCGGGATCGGGCGAGATGGCAACCCGCTCGGGCCGGATCGAAAGCGTGGTGGCGTCCCCCGCTCCGCACGGAGCGACGCGAAGGGCGCTGATGGTCCGACCGCCCGTCTCGACTTCGCAGATGTCCCCGTCGACGCTCCGCACCCGGCCGTGGAGACGGTTGTTTTCCCCGATGAAGCGGGCGACAAACGAGCGTTCCGGCTCTTCGTAGAGAACCTCGGGCGCGGCGACCTGCTGGATATCGCCCCTCCGGAGCACAGCGATCCGGTCCGACATGACCATCGCCTCCTCCTGGTCGTGGGTCACGTACACCACCGTTACGCCGAGGTCTTTCTGTATACGCCTTATTTCATATTGCATTTCCTCCCGCAGGCGCCGGTCGAGCGCCCCGAGCGGCTCGTCCATCAGCACCAGATCGGGCTCGAAGACCAACGCCCTCGCAATGGCGACCCGCTGCTGCTGGCCACCGGAAAGCTGGGATGGCTCTCGTTCCTCAAATCCTTCGAGGCGGACCAGTTCAAGGGCCCGCGCCACGCGTTCACGACATTCCAACCGGTCCAGCCCGCGCACCTCCAGCGGAAAGGCGAGGTTCCGGCCAACCGTCATATGGGGAAAGAGCGCGTAATTCTGGAAGACCATGCCGATCCCCCGTTTGCGCGGGGGCAACTCGTGCACGGAACGCCCGTTGATACGAATGGCGCCGGACGAGGGCGTTTCAAATCCCGCGAGCATCATGAGACATGTGGTCTTACCAGACCCGGAAGGCCCGAGCATCGTCAGGAATTCCCCTTTTCGGACATCGAGATCGAGATTATCGACGACGAGGGTGCGGCCGTCGAAGCTCTTGCTGACACCCTCGAACTCGACGTGCGCGGTCTCGTTTGCGTGCATTGGGGCGACCTCTGGATCCATTTGCTTTCTGCCTGGTGTGTTGTTGGCTCAGAATTGCCGATGCGCCGCGGCCTATCTCGAGGTGGAACGCCTTCGCATCCACTCGACGGCGAAGAGCAGCAGAACGGCGAATACAATCAGAAACGTCGCCACCGCAAGGATGGTCGGGCTGATCTGCTCCCGGATGCCGGCCCACATCTGGCGCGGAATCGTACGCTGTTCGATCGCGGCCATGAACAGCACCACGACCACTTCATCGAAAGACGTGGCGAATGCGAAGAGCGCCCCCGAGATCACGCCGGGCGCGATCAACGGGAATTGAACGCGACGAAAGGTCCGCACAGGCCCCGCGCCGAGACTCGCGGCCGCGCGCGTCAGGTTGGTGTCGAAGCCGGACAGCGTGGCGGTCACCGTGATTACGACAAACGGGGTTCCCAGCGCCGCATGCGCCAGAATCAGGCCCAGATGCGTCTGCGCCAGTCCCAGGTTCGAGTAGAAGAAGAACATGCCCGCCGCCGCGATAATCACCGGAGTCACCATGGGCGAAATGAGCAGTCCCATCGCAAGGCGCCGGCCGGGCATGGCCGGGTTGGAAAGGCCCATCGCCGCGAGCGTACCCAGGCCGGTCGCCAGGACCGTGGAGGCGACCCCGATAATCAGGCTGTTGAGAAGCGCGCGCGTCCACACCTCGTTCTCGATGATCTGCCGGTACCAGCGCAACGACCAGGCTTCGGCATCCAGGCGCAGCATGCCCTCGGTAAACGTGAAGTAAGGCTGGGCATTGAAGCTCAGGGGTACAATCACCAGGATTGGCGCGACAAGAAACAAAAACACCGCGGCACAGAAGCCGGTGTAGAGATAACGGCCCACGCGTTCCCGCGTTTCGACTGGCGCCATCTCAGCCCAACCTCATCCGCTCGATTCCCACCATGCGGTCGTAGAGCACATACAGTGCGCCTACGCAGGCCAGCAGGATGCCGCCCAGCGCCGCGGCAAGACCCCAGTTGAGCGAGGTCTGCATATGGAAGGCAATCATGTTCGATATAAGCTGCCCGCTGCTTCCGCCCACAAGCGCGGGGGTGATATAGTAACCGATCGCGAGGATGAACACCAGGAGCGATCCCGCGCTCACGCCGGGCAGGGTCTGGGGCCAGTACACGCGCCGGAATGCCTGAAAGGGACTCGCGCCAAGTGAGGCCGCGGCGCTCATCTGAATGGGCGGGATGGCGCGCATGATCGAATAAAGCGGGAGAATCATGAACGGAAGCAGTACGTGCGTCATCGCCACCAGTGTTCCGGTCATGTTGTAAATCATCGCCAGACGTCCGTCGTCGCCGATCAGACCGAGAGCCACGAACAGGTCGTTGAGGACGCCCTGGGTCTGCAGCAGGACGATCCAGGAGGTGGTACGAACCAGCAGCGATGTCCAGAAGGGGATCAATACGAGAATCAGAAGCAGATTGCCGATACGCGGGGGCGAATGCGCGATCAGATGAGCAATGGGGTAGCCGAGCAACAGGCAGAGCGTCGTTATGGTCAGGCTCACCCAGAGGGTACGCCACAACAAGGGAAGGTAGATGCGGCGCTCCTCTGGCTGGCGTGCGATTGAACCGCCGGGCAGGCTCTGAAGGTCGAGGGCGTTCAGATAGTGGCGTGCGGTATAACGCTCACCGGCGCTTCGGATGGCGTGCCAGGTTCGAGCATCGCCCCAGTCGGAGTCGATGCCGATCATCGCGTCGCGCCATGGTCCGCTGTCCACGCGCCGGAGCCGCCGCGCGCTCTTCGTCAACACGCTTCGCAGCCCGCCCTGGACCCGGTTCACGCGGCTGGCAATCTGCCCGAGGGTCCGACTCTCGCGTGCCTTCAAGAGTTCGCGGGCGGCGGATGCGTAGACCGCCTCCGAGGGAGCGCCCCTGCCGTCCCAGTCGCTCAGCAGTTCGAGTGTACGCGGCATCGCGTCGGCGACCACGGGATCGTAAACGCTTCGCACGAGCATGGTCCCGAGCGGGGCCGCAAAGGTGAATCCGACAAAGGCCATCAGCGGCAGTACCAGACCTGCCGCGCGCAGCTTCGGACGGAGACTCGGATTACTGATATTCAGGTTTGATTCCATACAGAAGATGCATATTTTCAACTTCTTACGTTCGATCCAACACTCGAGGATACTTCTGTCTGAATCTGGCGTCGCCTGGAGCAAAGCCAGGCATTGACGACGTAGCGCCGCTAAGGATTGAACGTGGTGCAGTCGACAAGGGTTGGCGCGCAACCCTCGGGAACCGGGACCTGAAACGCATTGAGCGTCTGCGCCACCAGGCTGTAGTAGCCGACAATCCCGGTCAACTCCACGACACCGGTCTTGCCGAGCGCTTCCCGTGCGGCGTTGAAAATGCCGTCCGGAATGAATCGATTGTTGAGCAACTCGCTGACGTAGTCGAAAACCGCGCGTTCGTCGTCTCGGCCGAAATGGGGATCCCTCCCGTGACGGACCGCGTCGATGGCCCTTTCGCTCAACCCGCTTTCCACGGCGAAGGGTTCGTGCAGGGACCACTCCACCTGGCAATCCCAGAATCGCGCCGTAACGAGAATGGCGAGCTCGCTGAGCCTCGGCTCCAGGCAGGTGCGGTACCGGACGAATTCGCCCAGGCTCTGCGCACGGTCGGCCAACTCGGGACTGTACAGCCAGATTCCGAACGGCCCGGCGATGCTGCCCCTGGTCTCGATGATGGCGTCGTAAATCCGCGCCTGTTCCTCGTTCAGTTCCGCGCGTTCCAACTGGCCTGGTCTGGTCATGGATGGCAACTCCGGCACGACAGTACGACAGTGCCTTATTCCTTGCCTTACACCCTATGCGCAGCGATGAATTCTTCGTTCAGCGTCAGCCCGAGGCCGGGTTCGTCCCCCATTTGGATCATTCCATCTACGATCTGAAAAGGCGGATCGTAGAGTTCCGACCAGATCTGGTACGGCTCGGTATGCGGGCATGCGGAAACCATCAGCCCGTTGGGCGCGGCGGCGATCAGGTGGCAGTTGATTTCCGGAAACGAGGCACCGTGAGGCGCAACGTAGACGTGGTGCGCCTCGGCCAGCGCCGCCATCCGCATGAGTCCGGTAAACCCGCCGCCTCCGATGATATCCGACTGGACGACCTGAAGGCCGCCGTCTACGATCAGGTGACGAATGCCATAAAGCGTGCCCTCGCTCTCGCCGCCGGCAACCAGAGACCCCGTGGCCTCCCGCACCATCCGCATGTGCGACGCCTCGTCGTCGCCGCGCACGGGTTCCTCGATCCAGTACAGGTCGTACGGCTCGAACCGACGCGCCATCTGAGCCGCCGTCTTCCCCTCCCACATCCTGTGGATGTCGATCATCAACCTCGTGTCGTCGCCCAGAGCCCGGCGCGACAGCCTGACCTTGTCCAGCGCGAGTTCCCGATCGTCATTCGACAGATGAAACTTCACGGCCTTGAATCCCAGGTCCGCGTGTTTCCTGACCAGGGCGGCAACCTCTTCCGCGTTCTGGTGTTCGTAGCCGATCCCGTCCGCGTACGCGGTGACACGGTCCCGAAAGCCGCCCAGCAGCCGCCAGACCGGTTCGCCGCACGCCCTGCCATACAAATCCCAGATCGCCACGTCCAGAGCGCCGATCGTGCCCATCGCGGAACGTCCCGGACCCCGAAATCGCCACGCGAGATCATACATCCGCTGCCAGAGCCGGGCGGGCCGGCGCGGATCTTCGCCCACGAGTATCGGCGCGAATTCCCGCTCGATCAGCTCGGCGCTACCACCCCTTCCAATGCCCACGAGCCCGTTATCCGCCCGGACAAGCTGAAGGGGCCAGGTCCGCTTGACTCCCCGATCGGACGGCCCCCAGAAACAGGAAAGCAAAATTGTCTCAATAGATTCGATACGCATGGAGAGACCTCGAGAGAACGAGACTACGAAACTACGAAAGAACGGAACTACGAAAGAACGGAACTACGAAAGAGCGAAACTGCGAGAATACGAAAGAGCGAAACTACGAGAAGACGAAACTACGAAAGAGCGAGACTACGAGAAGACGAAACTACGAAAGAGCGGGAATACATCATTCGTCTTCTGGTTTTCTCGTATTCTCGTCTATTCTTCAGGATGCGATGCGTTTGCGTAGGACGACCCTCGTACCGGCCTCGCAAAAATGATGCTGGACGTCGTCCACCATGGCACGCATCATCAGCAGGCCGCGTCCGGACGGATTCAACAGGTTTTCCTCAGCGAGCGGATCCGGTACCTCCGCCGGGTCGAAGCCCGGACCCTGATCCAGGACCGCGATATCCAGCATCCCGTCCACCACGGTGAATTCGACCGTGAACGCTTTCTCCCGCACACCCTCATTTCCATGGAAAATGGCATTGTTCACGGCTTCGGTGAGCGCAATGGCCACCTCGTCGCAGGCATCTTCGCTCATCTCCAGATCGGCAGTGACCCGCGCCGCGGCATCCACTGCCTCATGCAGCGACTCTACGCAACTGGGCAGTTCCAGTCGTCTGACATCTCGAGATCCATTACCCATAGACGCATTCCCTCATTCACATTCGGAGCCGCCGCAGACAGGAATCCGGACCGGCACGCGTTTTCTGACCCGTGTTCGACGCGCCGGTGCGGACGATCCGGGTATTTCTCCTTGACAATCCCGCAGGATGACGTTATCAAAGACGACCACGGAAGGGGGCAACGCCATCCGCCGCAGACCCCGGCACGCAACCGTCCCTTCGATATTGACACAAGACGTACCACAATTAAACTCAAATCGAAAAAGACTACAGTCAAATTGGCCACAAAAAGCCTGAATGCGGGTAGAGGGTAAAGGGAAGACGGTAGACCAAGAGCGGTGAGACGGTAGCCGGTAGAGGGTAGAGATATCCTGCCTTGTGAGGCTTCTCTTCGTGCCGGAGGCAAGGAGGTATAAATTAGCCGGCGAGGACATCTTCTACCGTCTTACGTCTCCCGTCTACCCGCTTTCGAATTGACGTCCATGAAAACTTACTAATCATTGTTAAGAATGGAGATATCGCGTCATGCAGAAAGAGGTGATTACCACCGATAGAGCCGCGCTTCCAGTGGGTCCCTATTCGCAGGCCATAAAAACCGGCGAGTTGATCTTCGTCGCGGGCGAAAAGGGAATCGACCCCGCAACAGGCACAATTGTCAGCGGCGGTATTGCCGCGGAAACCCGTCAGACGCTGGAAAATATCGCGGCGATCCTGGAGGCCGCGGGCGCCACGATGGACCACGCGGTCCGGACGGTTGTCTATATGACGGACATATCGGAATTTGCCGAAATGAACGCCGTCTACGCTGAATATTTCCCGAATGACCCTCCCGGGCGAAGCTGCGTGCAGGTGGTTGCCCTCCCGGCCGGAGCCAACGTTGAAATCGAAGTCACGGCGGTTCTGGACTGACGATCGAATCGCCGTTAGAGCCCGGAAAGGATCCCCTCGACGTACCCCCGCGTAAATGCGATGTCCCGGTCCACCTCATCCGGCTCCTTCCCACCCACGCATTCCACGTAGAGCGGCCCGCCGAAACCGCCGCCGGCCAGTCCGGACAACACCGAATGGAAATCAACAAGCCCGTCGCCCGGAGTTACCATCACCTCGGGAACACCGTCGGTGACTGTGCAGTCCTTGATAATTCCCGTTGTCACCACGGACGCCACTTCCGAGACGTCTGTCTCGGGCCGCAGGTCGCCTTTCGTATAGTAGATGATATTGCCTGGATCGAAACAGATGCCGAAGGCCGGGTGGTTGACGTTGCCGTTGGCCGCAAGAAGGTGGGATACGGTGAGACTGATGCCACCGTGGGGCTTCATGGTTATATTCACGCCGACCTCGTACGCATGGGGCGCGGACTGCCGCATCAACTCGAAATAGTCGTCGAAGTGGGCCTCGTTGCTGGTCCCGCAATCCAGGAGCCAGGTCGTGCCCAGCGCGGCCGCATTGTCAATCAGCCGCTTGTAGGCGTCCACCGCTGCCTCAAGCCCCCCGCCCAGCTGGGTGCCACCGATGAGCATCGAAGGGACCACGCCTGCTGCATCCGCCGCGTTGCGCACCGCGGCGACCTCGGCCGGAGAGCTCCCGGGTCCCACAGGCACCTGGCCTTCATTCGCAAAAACCGCCACGTCCGAGTAGCCGGCTTCCGCAATCCGGCCGTAGGCTTCGCTGTAACTCAGCTGGCCGTAGGGCCGGGTCGTACATCCAACAGTCGTCTCCATTCTGGACGCTCCTTTGCTGATTCGCTCGAATTACGACAGGTGCAGAAGCTGTCTTAAAATTCCCAGCGGTCTTCGCACGGCTGCAAAAGCGCCGGTCGGCGTTGGTCAAATCCACCCGTCTTACGAGATCGAGGCTGCGCTTGCTCGCCTCTCATAGCCGGATTTTTCCGCCTTGACCGCCACTTTTTCGCTCGCGCTCGGGAATTCGCCGGTAATCTTAAAACAGCTTCTCACGACTCCATCTCACGTCCGCAGTGCGGACAGACACCGCCTTCTTCCTTTCGCCGGTCGATCTCTCCGGCAAACCCTGAACCCAGGATACCTGCCGGAAGGGCGAACATTCCGATTCCCAGAAGCGCGATCACCGCACCCAGTACTTTTCCCACGCCGGTTACCGGGTACGTGTCTCCGTACCCCACCGTCGTGAGCGTTACGATGCCCCACCACATCGCCGAGGGTATACTTGAGAAGGCATCGGGCTGAGCACGATGTTCGGCAAAATACATCAACGTCGACGCAATGACCAGCATGATCAGCAGGACGAAGAGTGTCACGACCAGTTCGCCCCTGTGCTTCCGCAGCACATTCCCAAGCGTCTGCAACGAAGTGGAATACCGTCCCAGCTTGAACAACCGCAAGAGCCTCATGGCGCGAAGGACCCGCAGATCGACCGTTGTCACCAGAGGAAGATAGAACGGGAGGATCGCAATCAGGTCCACGAGGGCCAGTGGCGTCAGGAAAAACCGTATCCGACCCCGAACGGGACGGGAATACCGACCGTCCGCGGTACACGACCACAGGCGAAGCAGGTATTCGATGGTAAAGACACCCACGGAAAAAGCATCGAACGCCTCAAATGCCCAGCGGTACGACGCCAGCACGGTCTCCACCGTTTCCAGGATGACCGCCACGACGTTGAGGACAATCAATCCCATGATGAACAGGTCGATCAGTCGACTCGTCCTGTCGCCCGTCTGCGCCTTGTCCAGAATTTCGTTGGCTCGTTCCTTAAACCGGTCTATCATGGCACCCCTTCAGATAAAGCTGATCGGTGTCATTGCAGACGACGGGTTGCCACGTTGATGGCAACGCCCTTCAACCTGCCCTCGACCGAGTGACATTCGGCGCTCGCTCGCCGCTTCCGGGTGTCGGTCGTTGATCTTCGCCTAAAAGCCCGTAGAAAAAGCCCATCCGGGCTGCGGCCGGCCCTTGCGGTCGAAATACCGCGTTGCGCGCCCTCGCCGAATCGCAGGATGGGACTCGGTTGCGCGCCTTGTCTTCGGCCACAATGGCTCGGCCTCGCCTGCAGAGCGACTTTATCAACGGACTGCTAAGGCCTGCCCCGGTCAACTCGTCCACCATAAAGATAGGACGCTATCGTTCGAATAGAAACGTCTTTTTCCAACGAGCGCATCCCTCGCGCGGAATCGCAACCTCAACAGGCTTCCATCCAGTCCGTCGCAGCGACAGGCGACCCATGAATCCGGAAACGAAGGAAAGAAGCATAACAGTCACCTCGGTGCGCGTTCTGGCAGCACTTTCGCTGGCCGCGGTTTTCGTAGCGGTGTTGCCGAAAAACCGGGACCGCGTTATTCATCAGCAGATCGTGACCGAGCTACCCATTCTGTCGAAGGCCATGGGCGACGGCCCGTGGCGGCTCGCGGACGACGGGGACCCCCGCTGCCGTTCCGGTTTCGAGGAGGTGCGCCGACGCCGAGAGACTCCCGAGTCCGGCGCGCCGGAAATCGTGATTACGTGCCGTGAAGGCGCGGATGGACTGGTTCTGACCGCGTCGACAACGGCTTCCCAACGTCGGACGCGCCTGAGGTCCATCGACGGCTGGAGCCTCTTCCCGCCGATAGCGGCCATTCTGGTGGCCATTTTCAGCGGACGCGTTCTCCTGGGTCTGTCGCTGGCCGTTCTCTGCGGAGGCGTTCTCACGGTAGGCGAGGTCCCACTCTACGAACTCCCGTTCGCCGCCTTCGAAAAGGCCGCCGTGAATTACGTCTGGACCCCGCTCAGATCGTCGTTTCAACTCTACATTCTCGGCTTTACCGCGGCCCTGATAGGCATGGTACGGGTGACATCGCTCGCGGGAGGCAACCTGGGGATCGCCGCGCTCCTTGCCTCCCGATCGGAAAGCGCACGGTCCACGCGTCTGGCCGCATTCTTCATGGGACTGGCGATATTCTTCGATGACTACGCCAATACGATCGTGGCGGGCACGACCCTTCGGCCAATGGCCGACCGGTTCCGGATCTCCCGGGAAAAACTCGCGTACATCGTCGATTCCACCGCCGCCCCGGTGGCGGGCGTCGCGGTCATCAGCACCTGGATCGGATTCGAGGTCGGACTCTTCGGCGACCTCATGCGGGATCTCGACACCGGCCTTTCGGGCTATCAACTCTTCTTCCACGCCCTTCCCGCTCGATTCTACTGCCTTTTTACATTGGCGTTCGTCGCAGCGTCTGCCTGGCTCCAGCGGGACTACGGACCCATGTACCGCGCAGAGTACCGGGCCAGGACGACCGGACAGGTGCTGCGGCCCGGCGCCACGCCGCTTGCGGCGCGGCGAAGCAGGGAGGTTCTGCCAGCCGACGGCGTTCGGCCCGCCTGGTGGGCGGCGGCCGTGCCTGTTCTGATCGTCGTCGTCGCCGTCATCGCCGGCATGGCCGTGGATACCTGGACCAATCCGGAAGTCCGACCGATACGCCTGACGAGTTCGCTCTTCAGTTTCTCGTACTGGACCGCCTGTTTCTCGAACGCCGACAACGCGCGGGTGCTCTTTCTCTCCGCCATACTGGGTTCCGCGATCGCGCTGGGCATCGCGGTTACCAGGCGCCGTCCCTCAGGAGGACCCGCGCCCATTCGGCCTCTGGCGGCATTAACGACCTGGGCGCAGGGGGTCACGGGTATTCACTATGCCATCGCCATCCTGATCATGGCGTGGGCCATTCAGGCGGTCTGCAAGGACATCGGCACATCCACCTATCTCGCAGCAGCGCTGTCGCCGATCGCGGTACCCGGCCTGCTGCCACTGCTCATCTTCCTCCTGGCGGCGTCAGTCGCCTTCGCTATCGGCACGTCGTGGGCGACCATGGCGATCCTCATCCCCACCGCGGTTCCCCTTGCGCACAGCCTGGGCGGTCTCCCGCTCACTATTCTCGCCGCCGCCGCCGTACTCGACGGCGCGATCTTCGGTGATCATTGCTCTCCGATAAGTGACACGACCGTCATGTCCAGCCTTGCCACTTCCTGCGATCATCTGGACCACGTGAAAACGCAATTCCCATACGCCCTCACCACAATGGGCATCGCGGCACTCGCAGGGTACGTCGGCGCGACATTTTTCTACCCGGTGTGGTGCGGGCTGCTGATCGGCCTGGCGATGATTCCGGCGGTCCTTATCGGTTTCGGGAGCAACGCTGACAGAGATGCCAACGGGTAGCCGAATTATTGCGGTTCCTCGACGCGGTGGTAGACGTTTAACACCGGGTTTTCCATAATTCTGCGCCGGCCCGACGGCCACGTGACAACCGCCTTTTCCAGCTTCGGATGGACGCCCAACCCGAAGTGCAGCCGCCGCTGGTTCTGCGACGAAAAACCGCTGCCTCCCGACACTTCCTGCATCTGCTCCTGACCGTTCCAGAACAGCCTCACCTGCGCCCCGATCGCGCTTCGATTGCTCGTCCCGCCCGCCAGTTCGAAACCGATCCACTGTCGATCGGAATTCACGGTGTTTCTGTATATCAACAGCGGACCGCGCTGGTTGGCCACCACCACGTCCAGTACACCACGGTTCCAGAGATCCACGAGCGCCACCGCGCGGCCATCATATCTGTCGTCCACGCCGACGGCCGTAGCCGCGTCTTCAAACCGGCCCATTCCGTCGTTCACCCATACACGCGCTCTCTGGTAGCCCGCGAGGCTGCGGCCCTTCATCGCTGGCCAGTTCTTCGCGTCTGAAATGACCGCCCTGTGTCCGCCGGCAACCTGGGAAAAATCGTACCAATAGCTCTCCGACTCCGAGCCGGATACGTAGCCGTTGGTCAGATACAGATCCAGCCTTCCGTCGTTATTGAGATCTCCGAATTGCGCGCCGAAACTCCAGTCGCCCAGTTCCACGCCCATCACCTGCGCGAGGTTTTCGAACGCCAGGTCATCGCTCTGCCGGGCGACCCAGAGGTTGTTACCCTGAAGCAGAATCCCCGCTTCAGAGATATTGGTCTCGTAAATCGCCAGCCGGCCCTGATTCAGCACGTCGCCGAATACCGCGTTCATTCCGCTCTTCGGCTGGTACCCGACGCCCGCCCGGCGACCGACCTCCTCGAAGGCCTTGCCGCCATGGTTCTGGTAGAGCTCCGACACGCCATAGTCGTTCGACAGGAACAGGTCCGGGTAACCGGAGCGGTTCAGGTCGCCTGCGGCCACGGCAAGAGTCCAGCGGCGGCTTCGAATACCCAGACGATCCGCAACGTCCTCGAAACTCCCGTCGCCCCGATTGCGCAACAGGTACTTCCGGCCGCCGTTTTCGGCATATTCGAAACTCTCCGGCATCATGCGGGTGGATTCCAGATGCCACAGATCAAGCCCATCGGGCCAGTATCCGGCGATGAACAGGTCCAGACGCCCGTCGCAATCGTAATCCAGCCAGACGGCGCTGCCGGCGTTGACCCAGCCGGGCAACCCCGCCTCACCTGTCACTCGCGCAAACCCCTGTCCGGCATTGTTGCGAAACAACTCCGGCCGACCCCATTTGTACACGAAGAGGTCCTCGAAACCGTCGTTGTCGTAGTCCCCCCATACCGCGCCGACGGAAACCCCGGTACCCGGTTGATTCAAATCCGCCACGCCCATCCCTCGGGCCACGTCTTCGAACTGTCCGTCGCCGAGATTGCGGTACAGCCGGTTCGCGGAACCCTCGCCGCTGTTGGTGACGTAAAGATCCTGCCAGCCGTCGCGGTCGAAATCCGCCACGGACACTGCCGCGCCCATAGCGGCGACGTGCGGCATTATGTGTTCCAACTTTGCGTCCAGCGTGGGTCCGCGGTGTACGAAATCGACGCCGCTTGCGCCCGCGACTTCCTGGAGCGCAAATCCGTAATGTGCCGCTTCTTCCCGCGCGGGCCACGGACCGTATCTGCGGACGACGGGAACCGCCAGCAGCAGCGCGAAGACAGCGAACATGATGCCCTGGACCGTTCGACGTGACATGGAACACTCGATGGCTACCTGCCGGCGTGCATCCGGGAAATCTCCGGCGTGACGTACCGTGTGTGGTATTCCTGCCAGTCCATCGGATTGCGCCGGTAGACGGGGTCGTCCTCCAGCCGGCCCGGCGGCGTTTCGTACGCCGACCAGGCGTGCGACGGCAGCGGCAGTACCGTCCGGGAAAACGCCGTGTTGTAATCTCCGTCCTTCACCCAGCCGTCGCCCATCAGCACGAAGTCCCGCACCCAGCCGTCCGGCGGCGGTCCGGGATCGGGAAAACTCAACACGAGCTCATCTCCGGCGTTCATGATCACATACCGGTCGTCTACCACCGCAAGCAGGGGGCGCACGTCTCCGAAGCGGGTGTGGTAACCCCTCAGGTCCCACCACATGGGCGCGGTGTTCGCGGGCGCGGAATACAGAGGGACGTCGGGGGAACGCCGATCCGGATGCGAGATCTCCGAGAACCCGCGCCCCCTCAGTGCCGCGGTCCGGGATCTGACGCGTTGCGTCTGCAGCTGCGCGCCGTCTGCGCGTTCAGCCCACGCCAGCCAGTCCCAGTAGATCTCCAGGTTCGTCCGAAGGCGCAGGCGGCTGGACTTCACACCCGCCAGATCGATCGCAATCGTCTTGAACTTCCCGGCGGGAAATCCCAGGTCAGGTTTCACGGTTTCCCATGTGCCGTCGCTGCGCAGCGCGTCCAGGCGAAGCCCTCGGGGCCTTACGTCCGCGCCATGCCCCATCGCTACGTTGATCGAACTGTCCGTCGGATAGATCCATCCGTAGCCGATCAGCCACCCTCCTCCGTTTTTCGCGGCTTGCGGCAGATCGACTTCAACCCAGTGATCGGCAGCGACGCCCTGGTATCGTCCCACTTCGAACGTATCGAGATAGCGTGCGTCTCTTGCGCTTACCATTGCCGCAACATCCCGCCCCTCTTCGTCCCGCGCCGCGTTCAGGGCCAACGGTGTTCCCGTTGGAATCACTCTCAGATCCGGCTGTTGCATCGCAAACCGTTCGTCCACGAATACTGCCACGTCCGGCGGATGGTCGACCACCATCAGCTCAACCCAGTCCACGAACTGGGTCTCCCACAGTTCGGACGTGATGCGTATTTCATAGAGCCCGTCCCGCGATACCAGTTCGTCTCCCCGGATCAGGATCCAGTCCTCCGTCTGGGACACCCCTGCCGTCACCTGTGCGTTGATCCGCATCCCCAGCGGCGACCGCCAGAGAAAGTCCTTAATGAAGGCCATTTCTTCGCCATTGAAGGCGAACACCCAGGGGCAGGACCCTTTCAGACGCTGCTGCGCCAGAATTGTCTGGTCGGCCGCCACGTCGAACTCCGCCTGAATGGTTCCGTTAGGCCACTGTACCCGCACGACATTCGCCAGATCGTTTTCGCCCAGCCCGAAATGAACCATGGGCGTCCGGATCGGCCGGCGCTGCGCCAGAAGACCGGACCGCACCAACACCTCCCCGCCCAGCGCGTATGAGTTGATCCGCCCGTCCCCGCGGACCGCCCGTACACGCGGCCGCACGACCTGCCAGTGGTATTCACGGTTGCCCATGCTGACGACCATCCGCGGGCGCCCGTCTTCAGAGAGTCCCAGCAGATCGATGCTTCCGTCTCCGGTCAAGTCCAGGACTTCGAAGATCCTGACGCCGTTCGGCAGAACTTTGCGTCGCCAGGAACCCTCCGCATCGCCCAGCCAGCATGCGCCCTCCGCTTCGCCGCTGGCGACCAGGTCCAGTTGTCCGTTATTGTCGATATCGGCCAGAAACAGACGCGCCGGCGTCTCGAATGCCTTCGTACTGACCAGTTCTCTGACTTCCCAGCGGCCGCCGCCGCGCGAGATCGACGAAACCCCGCCGCGTCCGTTCAGGATGAGCAGGTTCAGGCTGCCATCGCCGTCCACGTCACCGGACACGAGTGCGCTTGCCTCGTACCGGCCTTCGTACGACCGCACGAACGACCCGCTGCGCTTATTGAGAAAGACAACCAGCCGACCCCGGCTGTCGACCAGTGCCGCATCGGGAACGCCGTCGTCATCGAGATCCGTCCATTCGAAGGCCCGCGCGCCGGACACGCCCTCGAAAGGCCGAACGACGGCGAACGTACCGTCACCATTGTTGCGCAGAACCAGGCACGCTTCCGGACCTCCGAGTACCAGGTCGAGATCCCCATCCATCTCAATGTCCGCAGGCCATACGCCCGTATAGGCTGCCCCGGTCACATCCGCATCGAGCCCGGAGACGCCGGTCACATCCAGAAGTGCCCCGCCGTCGCCCTGCCGGTACAGACGAACACCACCGCCGCCTGCCACAACCAGATCCATTCCGAAGTCATTGTTCCAGTCCGCCGACAGCAGACCGCGCACGCCGACACCCCCGGGTTTGGACGTCGGGACGGTCCGTCCCGAAGAATCCAGCCAGCGCACGGAATCGTCAGTTGCCATCAGCACGACGGGCGTATCCGCCCAGGCGATGCCAAGCATCGTTCCGCCCGCGGAGCTGTCGAGGGTTTTCGAAACAAACGTGAGTGACGCATCGGCCGGCGCCGGATCTGCGGACGGACTTCGCATCTTCACGAATCGCCGCAGTGGTTCTCCCGCCGCCTGGGCAGGCAGACGCACGAGACTCAGGTCTCTGCGGAAAACCGGCGTTCGCAACAGCGCGTTGTTCAGGAATGCCGCGTGCCTCGCGGCGAGCCTGAAGTCCGTTTCCGCATCCGCCAGCGCCTGCAACTGAGCCCTCGCCGCTTCCGGCCACCCGCCGGTCCGGCGGGACACCCGTGCAACATACAGCTTCAGCCCATCGGCATCCTGCGCCTTGGCCGCCAGCCGGATCCGCTCCAGAAGGAGCGCCAGATTCGTTGGCGCCTCAACGAGCAGACTTTCCACCACGGCAAGCGCCCCCGCCGCATCTCCCTTCCGTTCCAGCTCACGCGCCAGCGCGTAGCCCGCTTTGAGGTGCCCGGCCCCGGCAAGGCTCAACGCGCGCCGGAGGTGAAAAACCGCTTCGTCCGTGCGGCCGCGGCGGCTCTCGAATGTCCCCATCAGGAGCGCGAGCTCCGCGTTCTCCGGCGCGGGTCCCTGTGCGCGCTCCACCGATCTGATCGCCTCTTCCTCCCGGCCCAGCGAAAACTGCAAAAGGGCCAGATTCGCCCACCCCGCGGGTTCACCGGGGATGTTTTCTGTCAACCGGCTGAGCGCGGCGGCAGCTCTGTCGTGGGCGCCCACGTCGAGCGCCGCAAGGCCCGTATAGAAATCGGTGACCGCCTGCCGGTATGCCTCGCTTCCGGGCTCCGGGACATGGGTGTCGCACGCCCCTGAAAGGCAGGCGAGTACCAGCGCGATGCAAAGATATCTCACAGTCGAATCCACCAGATCGGAACGATCCTTTATCTATTAAATCAGAAAAGCGGAACCGTAGCAAAACGGCGCCGCACCTGAACACGCCAGAACAGACAATATGGAAATGAGACGAGCCGGGCAACTACGGGTCGGCAGTTTTGAAGAGACACCGATCCAGCGACAGCGGCATATTGCGCACAAACAACAACACCAGCGAACACGCGATCAGCAACAGGTCCTGCACGAGCGCCGTATTGAGCGAGCCGCGAGTGCCGTCCAGCCCGAAGCAGCCGCAGTCGAGATTCGCGCCCCGGTAGATATTAATCGTGAGAGCGACGCCGAACGACCAGAGCAGCGCGAGGGCGGCAAGCGCGGCGCTCCGGGACCAGAGACCCGCCAGCAGGCATGTCCCGGCGACGACTTCCATCCAGGGCACGACCACGGCGAACCCGTTAATAAACGCATTTGGCAGCACGTTGTATGCTCGAACCGTCATCGCAAACAGCGCCGGCTCCGAAATCTTGGCCAGTCCCGCCCACATCAACACCCCGCCGAGCGCGAGGCGCAAGACGACGGGGACGCCGCGCCAGACCTGACTCATGGGTCGACTCCCTTCGCGACCGGATATCCCGCTCCGGCCCATGCCCCCCAGCCGTCGAAGAAAGCGTGCACGCGCGTAAACCCGAAGCCGTTCGCCAGAAGGTGCGCCAGCCTGACACTGGCCTGGCAGCTGGCTCCGCCACAGTAGGTGATGATATGCGCGTCCCTCCGAACACCTTCGAGCTTCTTCCTGCCCTTCTGATTCAGTTCGTGAGGCGTCAGGTTCACCGCACCGGGTATGTGTCCGGCCGCATAGGCGCGCGGCATGCGCGCGTCCAGGAAGAGCACGGACCCCGAGTCGTAAGCCGCCTTCGCGTCGGCAAGACTTGCCCGGACGCCCTCGAGGTACAGGCTCCAGTTCACATGTTCGGCCTGCGTCACGTTTTTAGGAGTCTGAAGAGGAATTCCGGAGGCGGACAGGGCGTTGTAAGCAAGGCCCACGCCCGATCCAGCCAGCAGAATAACGACCGCCTTCAATACAAGCCGGAATCGAACCATCAGAACGGCCTCCCGTAGATGAATCGTACCGTCTATATATAACGTACACCGGTACGGCTGTCAAGCCTCGCCGGGTCGGCTTCCGCTTTGACAATTCCCATCCCGTTTGCTATCTTGCATGACCTTGGAAAAACAGCCGTCGACTTCACGACGACACGGCTCAGATACCTGTTTCGGGCGCAAGATACCCACCGGTTTTATCGGGGATGTACACAGTGGTACCGCAGCGATTCACATGGCGTTAATAAGGGGAGAACACTGGATATGTCCATATCGGACCTGGCTCTGGACGGCGGCCCTCCGGCGGTAACCGAACCTCAGAGTGACGGCTGGAAAACCGTCACGGGCCTCGAGAAACAATCCGTAATGAACGTGCTTGAAGGCGGTCTGGGCGATTCCTACTCCCAGATCGACGGTTTTCAGGAGGAATTCCGCGCGTTCACAGGCTCACGATTCGCCATTGCCACCTGCAACGGCACGGCGGCCCTGCACTCGGCAGTCTTCGCATCGGGCGCCCGGATCGGCAAGGAGGTCATCGTGCCATCGGTCACGTGGCACGCAAGCATCACGCCCATCCTTCACTGCGGCGCAACGCCCGTGTTCTGCGACGCCGACCCCGGCACCTTCTGCGCGGATCCAGCGGACGCAGAGCGCCGGATCACGGAGAATACGTGTGCGATCATCGTGACCCACGTTTATGGCAATCCCGCACACATGGACGCCTTCCGCGAACTCGTCGAAGGAACAGATATCACGCTGATCGAAGACGCTTCACACGCCCACGGCGCCCTATGGAACGGCGCACCGGTGGGCTCTCTCGGTCACGTCGGCTGCTTCAGCCTTCAGGGGAGCAAGCCGGTCACCGGGATCGAAGCCGGCGTGGTCGTGACCGATGACGAAGACCTCTACGACAGAATGTTGGCTCTGGGCCACTATGGAAGATGTGAAAAGGCTTATGTCACCGACAGATTCCGGGACCTCCGCAACATGGGCCTGGGCATCAAGTACAGGGCGAATCCACTGGGCGTGGCCATGGCGCGCGCGCAGCTTGAACGGTTGCCCGGGCTGAACGAAAAGAGGCGCGCCTGGTTCGGGCGGCTGAACAACAAACTGGAAACCGTCAAGGGCATACATCCCCAGGAGACCTACCCGCAGGCGGTGCGAGGCGGACTCCTTCTGTATACCGGCACCATCGATACCAGGGAAATCGGCGCGCCGGTATCCGTCATCCTGAAAGCGCTCGTGGCGGAGGGCGTGGCAACCACGCCGGCAATTACGCCCTTCGGCTACGGTGTGATGCACCTGGAGCCGCTTTTCAACGACTTCCCGTTCGATGACCTCGGCGGACCCTGGGGCGACCTTCCTTCTGACACGAGAATCCCCTACAGCCGGGGCGATCTGCCGGTCAGCGAACGCATTCATGATTCAGGCTTCTGGCTGTCCACTCCCGTCGATCCCAGTTCCACGTGGGTGGACCAGGTTGCCGCGGCTTTTTCAAAAGTGGCGAATCACGGCGAGCGCCTCGCGGAAATCGCGGCAGAAGAAGCTGCCTGAGTACGACGCGTTCTCTTTCCGGAAACCATACGCCAATATCAGCCAATAGTCGCCCTTCGCCCCTTGGGTGGGGGACAGTTCAGTGTGATTGCGCTTCGTTATTCCTGGATCTGAATGGAGATCGACTGTCCGTGAATGCATCCTGGACTTCCCCTGAAGGCAAGGGCCACCGCGTGGTCGCATTCCCCGATCGACCCAACATCTGGATTGGCCCCGTTTCCGTCGACGAGATCCGTCGCCGGTACGCGGCCGGAGACGAGGAGGTTCGTGCCTGGGCGGACGAGTCTCTCGCCGAAGCGGAAAAGTGGTCGGTAAAGCCCGATGCGTGGTTCCTGGAGACCACCTGGCACCGGGAGCCGCGCGGCATCTATACCTGCGCCTGTCCCATCCATCCCTTCAGGGTGCGGTACTACAGCACCTTCGACTGGTCCCTTGACGACCCATGGCGCCTTCATTGTCCGTACTGCAGGAAAGACGGCCGGCAGTTCGCCTATTATCCCAACCCCCGGTACCCGGACGACGGAGACGGCTGCTTTCCCACCAACGAAGTGTGGCGCGAGGACCACGACGAAGCCTGGAGCAAGGCGCACGACGGCATCACCTGGGAACACTGGGACGGCGAGGCCCACGGCTATGTCGAACCCACCAATGCCTTCTATTTCAAAGCCCTCTGCTGGATGAATGCTCTCCGCGCCCTTTCCGGCAACGTGCTACATCGCCTGGGCGAAGCCTGCCATGCAGCGAGACTCAAGTCAGACCAACAAACAGCGAGGCGACATGCGCGCAAGGCCCGGGTCCTCCTCGTTACACTTTCCAGAGCCTTCCTGGGCGACCCCTATCTTGCCTCACTCCTGGAAATTTCCGAATCGGATCTGCAAGAACGTCTGGCCGATTTTTACGAGAACGGCACTCCCGAGAAATCCTACTCCGGCTACCGCCTCTACGCCCCATTCGATCATATTGAGGGCGACCCGAAACGCCCGTTAAACGCGCCGGGAGACCGATACGGCACCAAAGGCGCTTCAATTTACCCTGGCGTGTGGAACTGGAAAGCCAGTTTGGCGCAGGATCTCATGGTCGGTTACAGCATGGTTGCCGAATCCTTCGACGAAGCCGAGTCCGACCTGAAAGCGGCCGCACTGCGTATCCTGACGTCCGTCGAAGGCGATTCCCTGAAATTGCAGGCCTCCGGCGGAATGCTCAAACGCGGCATTCTGGAATATACGCTGCACCCCTATGCGCTCGTCACCGGCGCGGACAATCTCTCGACCTCTACCCAGATGCCCAGGCTGCAACTCGGGCGCATCGTCGGCGACGACCGGTTAATGGAAAACGTGGCCAGAGACATCTTCTACTTTCTGCATAACTTCTTCACCGGCGACGGGTTGGGCAAGGAAGGCTCTCCCTCATACACCAGTTGGGGTATTTCAAGCGTGATGGAGGCCATTCACGGCCAGCGGGGCGCATTTGACAGGAATGCCCCCTATTACGACGGGATCCTCAACGGGATCAACATGCTTTCCCTGCCCGTCTTCAAGCACGGACTTGGCCAGTTCCTCAAGACCGGCTTCCCCGACGGCCGCCCCATCGCCTGGGAAGACTGTGTAATCAGGGCCGCCATGCCCATGGAGCCACTCGCCCTGGCCGAGACCCACGGGGGCGGTATCCCGGATGCCTACCGCGAATACCTGAACATCGATCCGGAGGGCGATCCTGTCGTCTCGCTGAAACTCCCCATGCCCCTCCCATCCCACCTGCTGGGCCAGAACCGCAAGGCCATCCTGCGCAGCGGCCAGGGCGACCGTACCCGCACGCTCTCACTCGACTACACCGAGCGTGTCGGTCATTACCATATGGCGCCACTAAACCTCACGCTCTTCGCCATTGGTCACGAACTGGCAACCGACCTCGGTTACATGGGATCCACTCACTTTATGACGGTGGATTGGATCAAGACCTTTCCCGCCCACAACACCGTCGCCATCCGCACCCGGGACGGCGATCCAATGGGCACGGACAACCTCCGGGGAGACCTTCGGTTTTTTGCAGATCTGCCCGGCTTCAAGGCGATCGATGCCGCCGAGGAGGACGCAGACGAGCTCGGCAAAGTGCCCGGGGCCTGCCGCTACCAGCGCACTGTCGCCCTCATTGACTGTGACCCCGAAAACGGCTACGTTGTCGACGTCTTCCGCGTGAGTGGCGGCCACAATCACGACTGGACGTTCCACGGCAATGGGCATCGTTTTTTCACCGAAGGCGTTGACCTGACGGATCGGCCAGACCCGTCGGAATCTCTCTACGATTTCAGCGGATTTACGTTCACACCTTCACGACGGACACCACGTGTCGGCGCCAGGTGGGGCACTCAGCGGGTTACGCAGCTCAGCGCCGGTTACAGCAACGGACCGTGGACGGCAACCTGGGGCGACGTTTCCGAATACCCGAACCCGGACGGCTCTCAGGAGATCGACACGGAAGCATTCCTGAAACTTCACATGCTTGACGCGCCCGGATCCGAGATCATCGCCGGCACCGGCCCCGCACAGCGCTGGCTTGACAACCGCGACCTGGGCGAGCAGATGAAGCTGGTCACCGTCCGCCGCCGGAACAGTAACCTCCCGAACACGTTTCTGGCCGTCCATGAACCCTACCGCAACAGCCCGTTCATCGAACGGGCCAGCCGCCTATCCTGTGAGAATCATGAAGCCGAAGGGTTTCAGGTGACGCACAGCCGGGGTACGGATCTGGTCCTTAGCAATCCCTCCGGCGCGCCTTGTGAAATCTCCAATGACGGCGGCGAATTGCACAGCGACGGCGAACTCGCCTACGCGTCATTCGATGCTCACGGCCTCCGCATGCTTGCGATCATCGGCGGCACTTTCGCCGAAGCCGGCGGTCGCCGGCTCCAACCCCTGCCCACCATTGAAGGGCTGCTTACCGGATTCGACGACGTCGAAAAAACCCTGACGATCCAACCGGAAGCCGAGATTGCGGACCCCAACGCACTCCCGGGAAAGACCATCACCATACGTCATCGCAAACGTGCCTCCGCATACACCATCGGATCCGCCGAAAGGAGTCCTGACGGGGCCTGTACTCTGCGCCTGGACGGTTATCCGCACCTGGCCGTGGGCTATCTGCTTGTCACCGCGGTCGAGAAAGACCGAGCCTGGGTCGAGCCGCCGCCGGTCATCCAGGGCAAGGAAGATAACCTGAATATCTACAAAGCAGGACGGGATCGACGCCTTGTTTTCATCCAACCCCTGAACGACCGGGTCTCGGAAGACATTCTGGATGAGCGGGGCACGCGCATCCGAACACGGTACGCCCTGGCCCTCGACGGAGCAGAACACCTGTCCGCCGGTGATGAAATTGCCTTTTCCGCCCTGCACCCGGGCGTGGATCGATTCCGCATCTTCGGATCGGGCCACTGGCAGCGGTAGCTTTCCGCCCCTGAAGGATGAAAAGGAGCCGTCGCATCAAAACGGATAACACATCTCGATAAATACCCCTTGTTTCACGTCCCGGAAAACGCGTCACGGAGAAAAGATATGTCCGATCAGTCATCTCACCACGCCATGGACCCCATCACTTTCGAAGTGATGAAGAACGCGCTGCTCAACGCGACCGAAGAGATGGCGTATACCATACGCCGCACGGCGTACTCCACCAATATCAAGACCCGCGCGGACTTTTCCTGCGCCTTCTTCGACGCTTCATTCCGGGTTGTCGCGCAGTCCTTTTCGCAGCCGGCGCATCTCTCGTCCCTGAAGTCCGCTGTACCAAACGCGCTGCGGGAATACGGCGCCGGGAATCTCGCGCCCGGGGACGGCATCATCCTCAACGATCCACATCGTGGTGGCAGCCACCTCAACGACATCGCCCTGATCGCACCGGTCGACGCCGGAAAGACGAGGCTGGGGTACCTCGCCAACATGGCCCACCACGTGGACGTGGGGGGAAGCACGCCGTGCAGCCTGGGCGTAAACCGTGAAATCTACCAGGAAGGCATCATCATACCGCCCACGAAAATCGTGCGGCGCGGTGAAATCGACGAAAACGTACTGGGCCTCGTTCTGCAAAACGTGCGCGCGCCCCAGGAGACCGGAGGCGATCTGCGGGCACAGATGGGAGCAAACCTGGTGGGCGCGCGGCGCATCGCTGAACTGATCGACCGTTATGACGTCGCTCAGGTCGTGGCGTTTTTCGACGAACTGCTCGATTACACGGAGCGGTGGGCGCGTCGCGAAATAGCCGCGCTGCCGGCCGGTGAGTATAAAGCCACTGGATACCGCGACGGCAACGGACTCGACGACGAACCGGTCAGGATCGCCGTCGCGGTCCGAATTCGCGAAGGAAACGCCACGCTTGACGTCACCGGATCCGCACCGCAGCAGACCGGCCCGTTGAACGCCACACGTGCGACGACCCTGGCGGCCATCGCGGTAGTCGTAAAGAGCCTGATCGATCCCCGGATCCTGGTCAACGACGGCCTCTACCGATGCATGGAGGTGGCGGGACCCGATAATACTGTGCTCACCGCCACGTGGCCGGCCGCCGTGGTCGGCGCGTGGGAACTCGCGCAACTCACCGCCGAACTCACCCTGACTGCCATGCACGAGGCATTGCCCGATAGAATTCCCGCCTGCGGAAAGGGCATTATCTGCAACCTGGGTTTTGCAGGCAACGATCCGCGAAAAAAAGCCTATTACTGCTACATGGAAACCGTTGGCGGCGGCAACGGCGCCCGGCCCATGAAAGACGGCCCCGACGCCATTCAGACGACCATCCACAACACCGAGAACGCCCCGATCGAAGAAGTGGAAATCAACTATCCCATCCGCTTCGCACATTACGGCCTGATCACCGACAGCTGCGGCGCGGGCCGGTTTCGCGGGGGCCTCGGCATCCGGAGAGACTTTGAGTTTCCCGACTGCGATACCACGTTCACCGTCCTCTCCGACGGCACCCGGTTTCCGCCCTGGGGGCTCGAGGGCGGCGGGGAGGGCCTGCCCGCGCGGTTCATCCGGGACCCCGAGGACAGTGCTGAAGCGTTGCCTTCAAAGTCCAGCATCACGGTTCCCAAAGGCGGCCGCGTGAGCGTGCAGACGCCGGGCGGCGGGGGGTTCGGCCGTCCGGACGGACGCGACCCCGAGGCCGTCGTGCGGGACGTGCGGGACAGGAAAATTTCACCACGCATAGCACGGGAGACATACGGTGTGGTCTACGATTCAGCGAACTGGACCGTGGACCACGAGGAAACAGGGGTCCTGCGTCAGCGCATCCAGGAAAGTGAAACTCGATGAGCGATCTATTCCGCATCGGAATCGACATTGGCGGCACGTTCACCGACGCCGTGGTGATGGACGAGCAATCCGGCGACTTCCATCCCGTCAAGGTCTCGTCCACTCCCGACGATCCCTCACGCGCATTTATGGAAGCGTATACCCGCGGCCTCTCCAACCGGGGCCTCACTTCCGATCAGATCCGTTTCGTGGTCCACGGCACCACGGTGGCGACCAACACGATCATCCAGCAAAAGGGCGCACGGATCGGCCTCATCGCCTCCGAAGGCTTCAGCGATCTCTTTGAAATCGCCTGGCAGATCCGCCCCAACCTCTACGACCTGAATTACGACAAGCCGCCTCCGCTCGTGCCGCGGCACCTCTGCATCGGCGTACCCGAACGCATCGACGCCCGGGGCGCGGTGCTTGTTCCTCTGGACGAAGCCGCCGTGGCCCGTGCCGCGCGTCAATTGGCGAAAGACCGGGTTGAAGCGATTCTCGTCTGCTTCCTGCACGCCTATCGGGACCCGACCCACGAACGGCGCGCCGCCGAGATCGTCAAAGATGCATGTCCCGATCTTCCAGTCTGCATCTCATCCGACATTTGCCCCGAGTACCGCGAATACACACGGGCCAGCACGACCGCCGTCAACGCCGCGCTGCTTCCCGCGGTTGGCGCCTACGTGGAACGGCTGGAGGACCGGCTCGGGAAGGTAAACCCCGGCTCCGGCCTGTTCCTGATGACCTCCGGCGGCGGCATCATCGCATCCGGTACCGCCAGACAACAGCCCGTTCAACTCATCGAGTCCGGGCCGGCGGCCGGCGTCATCGCCGCAACGTACATCGGCCAGCTCGCCGGATTCGAGAACCTGATCGCCCTGGACATCGGGGGCACAACCGCAAAGGCCGCCCTCATCGAAAACGGCAGGCCGCGGCTGGCCGCCGAATTCGAGGTTGGCGACGCCGCCGTCGCAACCACCACCAGGGACAAAGGGCAGGGATATCCCGTAAAGACACCCGTCATCGATCTGGTCGAAATCGGTTCCGGCGGCGGCAGCATAGGCCACGTCGATCCGGGCGGGGCGCTTGCCGTCGGGCCGCAATCCGCCGGCGCGGCGCCCGGACCCGCCTGTTACGGCAAAGGGGGCTCGGAACCCACGCTGACGGACGCAAACCTCGTTCTGGGCCGCCTCAATCCCGACTATTTCCTGGGCGGCGAACTCCGCCTCGACGTATCACTCGCGAAACAGGCGATCGAACGGCGAATCGCCACACCCCTGAATCTGCCCGTCGAAGACGCGGCCGCCGGCCTGATTGAAATCGCCAACGCCAACATGACGGGCATCCTTCAACTCGTTTCGGTCCAGAAAGGCGTGGACCCCCGCGCGTTCGTACTCGTCGCTTTCGGCGGCGCAGGACCCGTCCACGCGGTGGCGCTCGCGAAGGCGCTGCATATCGGCACGGTACTCGTTCCGCCCAGTCCCGGCGTCACCACGGCGCTGGGCCTGCTCGTAACCGACCTGCGCCACGACTACGTCCGGACCTACATTTCTGCGACAGATGAACTGAATGTGGCCGGCCTTTCAGACATCTACAGCGAATTCGAAGCGCATGCGACCCGCCTGCTGTTGAGCGAGGGCGTCTCCCGTTCCAACATCCGGTTCGTCCGGGAGGCGGATATGCGATACACGGGCCAGTCCTACGAACTTCGAGTGCCGGTCGGCCGACTTTCGGATGACCTCCCCCGAGAATTGAACACCGCTTTCTTTACGGCACACCGGCGCCAGTACGGGTTTGCGACCCGGGATGAGCCCACGGAGGTTGTCAATGTCCGTCTCTCAGCCGTCGGCGCCGTACCCCGCCCCAGCCGGCGGCAGGTTCCCGAAGGCGGACCCTCCGCCCGGAACGCCCTGAAGGCGGATCGCGACGTCCGAATGCCGGGGTCCGGGGGATTGGCGACCACGGCGATCTACGACCGGTATCGCCTGGAGGCGAACAACCGCTTCCCGGGCCCCGCCATCGTCGAGGAAATCGACTCTACAACGCTTGTTCCCCCCGGGTGTACGGTCAACGTCGACGACTACGGCAATCTCGTGATCGACGTCGGCCGAGCAGAGTCGTAAGATGGACCCTATCCTGGCAACATCGGGCATTACGTGGCAGCTCGTGGTTTTCTGCGGGCTTTCTCTTTCGGTGGGATGGGGCATCCGCGGCAACTTCGGCCACGAATACGGCGCGGCCATTCCCGGCGCACTGGCGGCAATCGCCGCAGTGCTGGTTTCAGGGCGTCCCGACTGGCTGGCTCACGTTCACTACTTCGCCATGTTCGGCGCGCTCGGCTGGTCCTTCGGCGGAAGCATGTCATACATGGGCGTGGTCGGCTACACGCACTCCGGCCACCCGCCCTCCGTGCTTTACGGATTTGCCAGCCTGTTCGTCATTGGCTTTCTATGGGCGTTTATGGGCGGCGCCGGAACCGCGCTGCCTGCTTTTCTCACCGGAGACCGGCTTGCGATTTTCTTTGTGCCGCTGACCGTGATCTTCTCGGGATGGGCGCTTCAATCAGTACTGGTCGACCTGCTATTCTCCGGTGACAGAAAGTCCGGTAGAGCTAATCTCTCCTGGTACGATACCGATTGGCTGGCGACCCTGGTGGCGATGGTCGCCGGGTTGATCGTCGCAGCCGTTCGCGGAGGCTTCGACATCGCCACCTCTCTGGTGCTTCACCTTACAGTGGGGTGGTACGTATCCTTTTTGCTGCTCGTCGTCGGCTTCAAGCTCCGGATGACGCCGCCGCGGGGCGATAACTGGGCCGGTTGCGTCGGGCTCGCTGCCGGTCTGCTGATCTTCTGCTGGCGTTACGACCTGTACGGACTAGCGCTTGCCTCGCTGATCACGGGGTTTATCGGAGGAATCGGCTTCAGTCTGGGTCAGTTCCTGAAACTGCTGAATATCCGTACCGGATTGCAGACGAACTGGCACAGCGTCATGGAGCAGACCCAGGGTTTATTCCACGGGATTGCAGTCGCTGTTACCATGGGTCTGCTCTCGGTTATTGCTCCCCAGAATTCCAATGCGTTACCCATGCCGGCGTGGACAGGAACGTTCGCAACGGGTTTCGTTCTGATCGGCCTGACGTACCTGAACCACCGAAAGGCATCGCGAAACTGGGTAGAAAATGTCGCCTGCCTGCCGGAGAGACCCTACGGACTACCCGTAGCGGGCTGGTTTGTGCGGTCCAGGGGCTGGATCGGGTGGCTTGAACTGATTTACATCGCCATCGGCATCGCCGTCTTCTGGTTGATGCAAATGCACCGCTCTGTGCCCCTTACGTTCATACCGGATACCTGGCTGGGCAAGGGACAGCTTCTTTACCTGGTCTTTCTGTGGTGGGTCGTCAATTTCAACTTCGCCCTGAAGATTGTTGAATTCAGTCCCCGGCGCCTGGTAACCGAGGGACTGATTACGTTCAACGCCATCGTCTGCACGGTCCTGGCCGCTTCCATAGCGCTTGCCGACCACGCATATGGTCCAACTGTACCGCAAGCCGGCGCCTACGCCGGCTGGATCCGGAACACGATCATCATCGGCCTGGCCGCAACAGCCATCATCACATTGTGCCATTGGGGGCTTACCCAAGCCCTGTTCGGCCGACGCCATATCCCGTTCGCCTTCCGCCATATCCGATTCGGGCCGGAGGCCACGACCCGCGAGGAATTGACGGAATCGGGAAAGCCCTGGAAATCGCAGTGAGACCCGCGACGTCCATGAAATAAAGAAACCGCCGCGCACGCCCTGTCGCGGAAAATCCAGGGCGGACATTCCGGCCCCTCGACGCTGAACCCTCCTGAGCTTCCCCGATAACATCTCTGTACGAGGATCCGTTACCGTGAGAATTGCCGTCACTGAAGGCGTCTATTCGAACGACAGTTACGAACCCAGCCTCTGCAACCTCCAGGACGGCAAATCCTGCTGGACGAGCTGGGCTGCCTACGGCGCAGCAGGTTCGAGGGCATTCGTCCGGAAATTTGTCGGGGAAACCGGCTGTTCTATAGAGCCGCTGTCACCGAACGACACCATGCAGACACGCCCGATCTGCATCCCGAACGGCGACGAGGCCGTGTTTGTCTGGCTGGAAAAGACCGGACGCCAGTACGCGTTCCGGACACGAGGCAGTGACGGGAACGGGTTCACTACCTGCCGGGAGCGCCACGTCCTGCCCGCTTCGGCGAAGGTCTGGGAGCCGCAGGCCCTCCTCGATGAGAGCGGCACTCTCTGGATCTGCTGGGCCCAGTCCGAAAAGGGAGAGAGCCGCATCCGGATCCTGAGGATCCCTCGGGATGGCAAGACGACAACCTATACAGCGGGAAACGGGAGTCGGTACAATTATCGGCCCAGGATGGTCGAATGGGGATCGGAAGGCGTCTATATTGTATGGGACAGCTACGTCGATTGCACCTACGACGTCTATGGCTGCGCCGTCGGTCCGGACGGCCCCCGGAAGACGGTCAGAGTCAGTTGCGACGAGGGATGGGAAAACAGGGCCAGCCTTGGCAGGGACGCGGGCGGGGCGCTCTGGGCGGTGTGGGTACACGGCGTGGACGTTATGTACAGGCGCAGCACGCTCCAGCAGATGTACTCGCTGCGGGGCGCCCGGCTGGACGGCCGGGAGTGGGTACCCCTGACGGGCCCTGACGGCGCGGCGGAAATTGCGCCGCTACACTACGGGCTGTTGACGGAATTCCCCAAACCGCCCAATCTTGGACACATGGGAAGGCGGCTCTTCCCCGTCCTCAAGGCCGCAGAATCCGGAGGCGTCTGGCTCTTCTACGAGGTCAAGATGGACAGCGAGCAGGGAACGCTCACCTCCAGGGGTCGCCTCTTCGGCCACCGCTGCAGGAACGGCGACTGGTCGGAACCCCTCTGCGTGGCGGAAGGGAACGTCTTCTATGAGCTTCCCCACAACGGCACGGTCGGCACCCGCGTGCACCTGATGTCCCAAGACATGATTACCGATGAGCAATACCTGGAAAGCGCGCGCCTCGCCGCCGACCTCCCAGCCGTACCCGATGAAAACCGCCGAATCGACCTGACCGAATGGAACGAAGTCCGGCTGCCGTTCGAAAAACGGCGGCACACGACCCGGCCCCGAAATGAACTGCCCGGCGCGGAACGCGGCAAGTACCAACTCTTCTGGGTGGACCTGCACTGCCACTCGGCGGCGTCCATCGAAGTAGAGGGAGAGCCCGATGAGTTGGGTCACTACGCCCGTGACAAGGCACAGATCGACGGACTGACCGTCTCCGACAACGACAGTTTCTGGAATCTGCCCACGCGCCGGAATGTGCGGCACCTGAAGGACTATGAGTGGGACTACGTAAAAGGCAACGCCATGGTCCTGAATGAACCCGGGCGATTCGCCATGTTTCCGGGCTACGAGATGACCATCACCGACCGGGTGGACTCCGGGCGGGACCACCGGTCCGTGATGTCGGACGATGACGAAATGGAAATGGACTTGCTTCACTTCAAATACAAGGAAGCCCACACGAAGGGCGAGCGGCATACCCACAAGGACACCAGGGAATGCCTGGACTGGCTCAAGGAAAGGGGCTACCTGCCGCTCCCCCATCCCCACAACGGAAAGTGGAACCTCTACGACACGGACGTCGAGTGGGGTGTCGACGTATGCGCCGGCTGGATGATTAACATCGACCTGTACGACGTCTATTTCAAATACCTGAACGCGGGTCAGAAATTCGCCTTCACCGGCAGCGGCGACAGCCACCACCGCAACCCGGGCCTGAGCGGTGCGCTCACGGGCATCTGGGCCGACCGGCTGGACCGCGCCGCCTTCCTCGATGCGATCCGGGCCAGGCGCTGTTATGCAACGGCCGGCCAGAAGATCCTGATCGAATTCACGATCAACGATCGGATGATGGGCAGTTCGCTGGTCGTCAGGGACGACCCGGTGCTGAAGTGGCGCGTCGAGGGCGAGGCGGGCCGGGAATACATCCTGCGCGTCCACCGGGACGGGCGTCTGATGTACGATGAAAGGTTCGTCGGACGGACCCGGGGAGAGCGAAGGGAATTCCGGTTGCGCCGCTACCGGCCGGGAAAGCACTACTACCATCTCGAAGTTCTGTCGCCAGAGCCGATCCCGCAATACCCCAACAACGTCGCTCACGCCATGGGCGCGAAGGGATGGAGCACGCCTGTCTGGGTGGAGACGTCGGATTGACTCGGACGATTGACCCCTCCCCCGGCCCCTCCCCGGCGCAGAGAGGGGAGGAGTGCGGGCGCCCACAGGGGACGCCCCTACACTGTCATCGTGGCCGGGTGATCCGGTACCGCGAATTGGCAATTCAATAAGAAGGGCGGCCGTTGCCGGCCGCCCTGAGAACTTACTCGTCCGTCCGGGTACTTAACCTCATTTCGAAAAAAGACAACAGTCAAATTGCACACAAAGAGCACACGAGACACAGAAGGGACCGGTGCCAAACGGGGTATCGAGGTCGTACATAAGGATGATATTTTCGTTAACGTCCAGTAACCAGGTGTATCCTGGTAATCCGCAGTTTAATCGCCTTTATCAACTTGCATGTGTACGAATTAACGTCCGCGAAAGTTGGCAAATCATGGTTAACGCGTCCAGTTCAAATACAGATTGACCGCGGTAAAGTTGACGATCGCCCAGACCGTCAAGAGCAACGCGAGTTCCGTCCATACGGACATCCGTTCCGCGTCCGCGGCGCGCATCGCCAGGTGGACCACGCCGTAGGCCATTGGAATCAACAGCAGGTTGTTGGCGTTTGCCCCGATCAGCACCAGCGCAAGCGGGGTATCGGGGGTTGCAATGGTCACGCAGAGCCACAGAAACGGGAAGGCGATCTGCAGCGACCGCAGCAGCCGAAGACGCACCGCTTCGTTATCGAGTCCGGCGACGCCCGTCTGCCTGAGAAAATCCACGCTGATGCGCCCGGAACTGGCCGTGAAAACGAGCAGCGTGGAAAACAGCGTGCAGAACGCGCCGAACATGAACACGTTCTTTGTCCAGGTTCCGATGCTTAGCGTAAAGATCAGTGAGACCTGTTCCACGACCTCCATGCCCTGCGGGACCACGTTCAGCTTCTTCAGAATCGAGGCGCCCAGCAGATAGTAGGCGCAGGTAATCACCAATGCGATGCCGGTGCACACCAGCGCATCGGTTTTCAGCACACGCATCCAGCCCCGATATCGCGCGCGCCACTCCGGCGTATCCTCCCTCGGCCCCACAAAATCCGCATACCCTTTCTCCCGCACCCAGTAGGGATACATGAACAACTCCACCGCCGTCGCGCCTACGGACCCCATCACGGCCATGGCGACGAACGCCCCGTCCGCGGGCAACGTGAAGCGAAATCCCGACAGCACCTCGGCGCCTCCCACGGCGTATGGCGTGGCCTGCATCCCAATCAAGGATCCGATGACAACCAGGCTGAAGCCCGCGACCAGGATCGTGATCATCCGCTCCAGGTCGGCGTAGAGGCCCCGGTACAGCAGAATCGAGATTGCCGCGAAAACCAGAATGGCCCAGATATTGTACGGGACACCGGGAAGAAGGGTCACCATCAGTCCCGCCACGGACCCCAGTATGCCGATCACGGCAATCATCACCGAGAAATAACCCAGCACGCACAGCCAGGCCGCCCAGGAGGTATTCGACCAACGCACGCCGGGCACGCGGTCCAGCACCTGAATTGTCGTGCTGTTGTGCAGGACACACTGGCGCCCGAGTTCAAGCTGGATGAAAAATTTGACCAGACATGCCAGGATCACCCCCCAGAGGAAGACGAAGCCCACCTCCGCCCCCATTCGGGTGGTCACCAGCAACTCGCCGGACCCGACCACCGAACCCGACACGACCACGCCCGGTCCGATATTCCGCAGCAAGCCTCCGACGCCCCGCGGCGCCTCTCGAACCGGCCGTCTGGCTGCGTTCTCCATAGACCCATCCAGTCAGGTTTTCGACATCACACGGTTGGCGACAGGCGGGCGCCCACGCGGCGGTGCGGATTTCGACGATTCCCGACGACAATCCCTAATATACCGGCAGATACCGTTCGCGTTCCCACTGGTCCACGTGCAGATGGTACTCCGCCCATTCTTCGCGTTTCACCTGCACGTAATAGTCCGCATATTCCGTTCCGAGCGCCTCCCGGAGCACGTCATCGGACGCCAGGTGATCGGCCGCCTCGGCCAGGGTACCCGGGAGCAGGTCGATGCCCCGCGCGCTCAATTCGCTTTCGGGCACCTCATAGAGATTGCCCTCATTGCGTTCGCCCGGCTCCATACGGTTTTCGATGCCGTCGAGCCCGGCCGCCAGCATTGCCGCAGTCGTCAGGTATGGATTTGCGGCGCCATCGATCGCCCGGTTTTCGATACGGCCCGCGTCGGGGATTCGGATCATCTGCGTCCGGTTCGATCCGCCGTAGGTGATACAGATCGGCGCCCAGGACGCGCCCGATCGGGGAGCCCCCCTCGTGAGGCGTTTGTAGCTGTTCACCAGGGGCGCGGACACTGCGGAAATCGCCTTCGCGTGGTTGAGGATGCCCGCCATGAACCAGTAAGCCTCCTTCGACAGACCGTTTTCATCCCCGTCGTCGAGAAACAGGTTGGCCCTGTTCTCCGGATCCCACAGGCTCATGTGATAGTGCGCGCCGCTTCCTGTGAGGTGAGAAAACGGCTTCGGCATGAACGTCGCGTGGTATCCGAGCCGCTCCGCGTTCACCTTCACCATCCATCTGAAGAACGTCTGCCGGTCGGCGGTCGTCAGCGCGTCGGAATAGGTCCAGTTGATCTCGAACTGGCAATTGGCGTCTTCGTGGTCGTTTGCATAGGGTTCCCATCCCAGTTCCTGCATATACCCGATGAGCGTGGTCATCACGTCCAGGTTGCGATGCAGGGTGACGAGATCGTAACAGGGCTTCTCCAGGGTATCCATCGGATCGGCCAGCGCATAGTTCCCCTGATCATCCTTTTTAAGGAGGATGAATTCCGCTTCCACGCCCAGATTCAAGCGATATCCCTTCGCTTCCGCCCTTGCGAGCTGCCGCTGCAGGATCGTCCGCGGACAATATCCGAACGGCTCCCCCTCGACCTGGATGTTGCCCGCAACCCACGCCGTATTCTTGCGCCAAGGCAATACGGTCATCGAGTTGAAGTCCGGTATGTTCATCATATCGGAATCGTGCGGGCCCTGCCCCATATTGCCCGCCGCGAAACCTGCGAACCCCGCGCCTTCCGAGGCCATGTCGTCGAGGTGGGTGACGGGCACCACCTTGGCCTTCGGCATCCCGCTCATCTCCACAAACGAACACAGAAAGAAGTCGATTCCATTCGCGGCTACGAATTCTTTAACCTGGTCCAGCGTCATCGTCAGTTCTCCCCACTAAATCCATGTTAGGAATTCCTGTTCTCAGTATCCGTCGCCGATGCGGGCGATTCTGCCTCGGCCAACTGATCCAGCTCGGCAGCATAAGTTGCATTCTCGTGTTTGATCTGCCAGATCGTGTACGCAATCCATAAAACAATGCAAACCACAAATAGAGGAACCTCGGACCCGACAAAGGGATACATCGGACCCACGTCGGCCGGATTCCCCGCCCACGTTTCGATCAAACCCGTTCTCATCTGCCTCCTCCTTTGAAGTTGCCCGGAAAATTACGCCAGAAACGACGAAATACGCGAAGAAGCGAGAATACGAGACTACGAGACTACGAGACTACGAAACGACAAAAAACCAAGAACCGAAAACCAGACAACGAATAACGCGAAGAAACGAGAATACGAGACTATGAAAAGACGAGTGATGTACCAGCTTTTTCGTAGTTTCGTACATTCGTAGTTTCGCAAAGCGAGAAGACGAAGAGACGAAATGTCCGTGGCTGACATCGATACAGGTTCCGCTTTCAGAACAGACCGACCGTGTGTCCGGCTTCATCATAATCGATCGCCTCGGCAGACGGCCTGCGCGGAAGCCCCGGCATTGTCATGACGTCTCCGGTATACACGACCACAAAACCTGCCCCGGCGGACACCCTCACGTCGCGGATGGGCACGTCGAAACCCCTCGGTCTGCCCTTCAATCCCGGATCCGTCGAGAGCGAATACTGGGTCTTGGCCATACAGACCGGAAGCTTTCCGTGCCCCGCTTCCTCGAGCTTTGCGAACCGGGCTCTCAACCGTTTGTCCCCCATAATATCGTCGGCGCCGTAGACTTCCCGGGCGACGATCCTGGCCTTGTCCCACAACCGCAGATTATCGGGATAGAGAAACTTGAAACTGCAGGAAGCCGTTTCCGCGGCCTCGACAACCCTTCGCGCAAGCGCCTCCGCGCCGCTCCCCCCCTTCGCCCAGTGATCCGATGGAACGATCGGCAGATCCATATCGGCGCAGCTGTCCTGAATCAGAGCGATCTCACCGGACGTGTCGGAAAGAAACCGGTTCACGGCCACGACAGCTGTGAGGCCGAAACGCCGGATGTTTTCGATATGCTTCCTCAGATTCACGAGACCCTTTTTCAGCGCGGCCGGGTTGGCGTCCGACAGCCGCCTGGGTGACATCCCGCCATGGTATTTCAGCCCCCGGACCGTCGCCACCAGCACCACCACGTCCGGGCGGATGCCGGCCTGACGGCACTTGATATTCAGAAATTTCTCCGCGCCCAGATCCGCACCGAATCCGGCTTCGGTTACGGTGTATTCGGACAGTCGCATGGCCAGCTTGGTCGCGATCACCGAATTGCAACCGTGCGCGATATTGGCGAACGGACCCCCGTGAACGATTGCCGGGTTGTTCTCCAGGGTCTGCACCAGGTTCGGCATCAGCGCGTCTCTCAGCAGCACGGCCATCGCACCGTGCACATTGAGGTCCGCCGCCGTAACCGGTTCATTGGACCGCGTATACGCCACAATGATCCGGCCCAGCCGCTCCCGAAGCTCGTCGAGCGACTCCGAAAGGCAAAAAACAGCCATCACTTCCGATGCGACCGTGATTTCAAATCCCGATTCACGTGGATAGGAGTTCCCCGTACCTCCCAGACCGACGACGATTTCCCGAAGCGCGCGGTCGTTCATGTCCATCACGCGCTTCCACAGGACGCGCCGGGGATCGATATCCAGCCTGTTCCGGTGATGGACGTGGTTGTCGATCGCTGCCGAGAGCAGGTTGTGGGCGACGCCAATTGCGTGGATATCGCCCGTAAAATGCAGGTTGATGTCCTCCATCGGCGCTACCTGGGACATCCCGCCGCCGGCAGCGCCACCCTTCATCCCGAAACAGGGGCCCAATGAAGGCTCTCTGAGACAGATTGCCGTGCGCTTTCCCAGCCGGTTAAGGGCGTCGCCCAGGCCCACGGTCGTGGTTGTCTTGCCCTCGCCGGAAGGCGTGGGATTGATCGCCGAGACCAATACCAGCTTGCCGGCGGCATTTCCGGCAAGGCTGTCGTAAAAATCCATCGAGACCTTGGCCTTGTACCTGCCGTAGACCTCCAGCTGGTCTTCCGGCACGCCCAATTCCTGCGCGACCTGGCCGATATGGTGCAGGCGTGCCCGCCTCGCAATCTCGATGTCCGGCAAACCGTCGTGCTCGCGCATAGATCCTTTCTATCAATGTCCTGTCCCGAAAACATCCGATCAAACGACCGCCGATTCAGGCGACCTGCTTCCGGAACAAAACACTTGTGTCCTGTCCCAAAAATTCCTCACCATTCGACAGCCGATTCATCCCGTCTCGCTATGTTCACCTCGCTCGCCGACCTTACGCAGGTCGGCTGCGCTCGGGCGCCTTGCGAGCCAGGCGACTCGACGGTCGAGTTTTGGCAACTTATTTCCGGGACAGAACACTAGCTGCCTGCCCGCGCTTCGTCGATTTCGGCCTGAGCGAGTTCGTCCGCATCCGCATTTTCGTTCTGAATGGCCACATGATCCAGACCCGCAATTTCAATCCGCGCCGGAATGCGCAGAATGCCGAGTTTCTTGAGGATCGCCCCCAGGACGTAGCAGGGCAGAAAGCCCAGCACAAAGAACATGATGACGGCGCCGAGCGTCTGTCCCCACGGCGTAATCGGAGCGTACGCGGGATTGGCGCCCGGATATCCCCAGAGTACGAAGCCCGCGACAATCACCCCGATAACCCCGGCATAGCCATGTACCGCCACGGCGCCCACCGCATCGTCGATCCTGAACCGTTTCTCGACCCAGTTGTGCAACTTGTACATGCAGAACGTGCCGAATGCGCCGATGAGCAGCGCCTGCATCGGATGGTACAGATCATTGCCGGCCGATGCCGTGATGATGCCGGCCAGTCCACCGGAGAAGGTCCAGTAAGGGTCGCCCTTGGAAACGAAATACCCCATGATCAATCCGCCGGCGAGCGACATCAGAAAGTTGAACGTGATGGCGCTGAGCGTCGTGGGCGTCAGGTAAATCGTGGTGGCAGAAAAGAACGCCCGGTCGCTGGCGGGGTCCACGTCCATGATGGGCACGTTGCAGGCCGCGTAAAAGCCCCAGAACCCCGTATAGATCAGGAACAGACCGATAACGACCAGCCAGGTGTTTTGAGGCGGGAAGTTTCTGGGAGAACCGTCGGACCTGAATCTGCCGATTCGCGGCCCCAGGTGGTAGAGGATCGCCAGCGCGGACCCGCCGCTGATCGCGTGGATCACACCGGAGGCGTATGCGTCGTGGTATCCCAGTACCTGAACCATCCAGCCGTCGGCGGACCAGCCCCACGCCGCGTCGATCACCCAGGTAACCGATCCCACCAGCACCGCGAAAATCCAGAACGCGCCGGATCGGATGCGTTCGATGACCGCACCCGAGAGAATCGATCCCGCCGTCCATGAGAACAGCAGAAACGCCGCCCAGAACACGCCGTTCAGCCGCGCCCATAGCGCCGTATCGTCTCCTGTCAGCCCGCCGCCGTGCGGCTTGCCACCCATATGCGTACCCATCAGCTCATTCCAGGGCGTAGCCCACGCGGCTTCGATCAGCCCGCCCGTAATCCCGGGGCCGTTCTGCACGGCGAAATAGATCCACCACCCGAAAAAATAGAACGTAATGGTGACCAGAGGAATCAGCATCGCGTTCTTCATAAGGGTGTGCATCATATTCTTCCTCCTGGACACGCCGACTTCGTACAGACAGAAGCCGACGTGGATGAGGAACATGAGCACGATACAAATCCAGTAATAGAATTCCGTAAACACCACGGTCAATGCACTGAGTTCGTTGTCCATTTAATCCCTCCGTATTGAACCTGAAGAATGCGCGACTCCGCGACAGGTGTCCGTCAGATCTGAGAAGCGGTTCCGTCCGAAATCCGGCGATACTCTCCCTGGTAAAACAGAAGCGGACGACCTGAACCCGCATCGCCCGCAACAATTTTGCCAACGAAAATATCGTGGTCGCCGGCCTGCAACACGTCGGCCAGCAGACATTCCACGTGGCCCAGTGCGTCCGTGAGGACGGGGGCACCGGTCCGGACCGTCGTCGTGGCCACGTTCGAGAAGTCCTTGGGACCCGGTCTGGCAAACTGCGTTGAAACCGCTTCCTGATCCTCGCTGAGGATATTCAATGCGAAATACCGGCTTTCCGTCAAATGGGCGTGCATCTGCGCCCCCTTGTCAACGGATACCATGACCAGAGGGGGATCAAGCGAAAGCGAGGTCACGGCATTGGCTGTCATTCCCCTGTATTCGCCGCCTGCAACCGTGGTGACAACGGTGACGCCGGTTGCAAAACAACCCATAATCCGACGTTGCTCCATCGGGTCGAAGGCCATTCCGATACCCTCTCAATGAGAGCGCCGTCCAACGCGAAGCTTCAGGGCACTATCGTGGGTACGACGTCGGCGGGAGAAGCATTGCGGATCCTGGAAGCTGTAATCAGGAACGTAGCCGCGTTTTGTCCGGATCGTAAAACGGAAACCGCACCACCCGCGCGGCAATACGTTTCTGGTGGCCGTCCAGCCTACCCACCTCGACTTCGGCGCCGACCGCGGCGTACCGGGTAGCGATACGGCAAAGCGCGATATTCCTGCCCAGAATCGGCGAGCGGGTGCCGCTCGTGATCACGCCAACGCGGCCGCGCCCGTCGTAAACGTCGTCGCCGGTGGCGACCGGTTCATTCCCGGATACCTCCAGCCCGACCAGCACGCGTTGTGGATGCGAACGCCTTCGGATCAGCGCCTCTTTGCCGATAAAGTCGTCTTTCTTGCGCCTGAGCGGAACCGTGAAGCCGATCCCCGCCTCAAACGGGTCCGTCCGGTCGTCAAACTCGCATCCCGCAAAAGCCAGACCGGCCTCGATCCGCAGCATGTCCAGGGCTTCCAGCCCCAACGGTTTCAGGCCATCCCGCTGTCCCGCTTCCCAGATGGCATCCCGCACCGCGGGCGCATCGTTGGGATGGCACCATACCTCGTAGCCCAGTTCGCCCGTATAGCCCGTCCTGGATACGACAATCGCCGGACCGTTTCCATTGCCGATTCGGCCCACCGTGAATCGGAACCAGCCCAGTTCGGCCAGGGACGGGCGAGACGGAGGCGTCCAGATGACGTTGCGAAGGATATCCCGGCTTCCGGGTCCCTGAACGGCAAGATTATGGAGTTGATCGGTCGAGTTTCTGACCCATACCCGCATCCCGAGCCGACTCGCCTGCTCGCGCAGCCACGTGCCCCCGTAATCGTCGCCGCAGATCCACCGGAAATTCTCGGCGCCCAACCGGAACAACGTGCCGTCGTCCAGCATGCCGCCGGTTTCGTAACACATCGCGGAATAAGTCACCTGCCCCGGAGTAAGCCGGCGGACGTCCCGCGTCAGCGTGTACTGCAGCAACGCCTCCGCGTCCGGCCCGAGGACCTCGAATTTACGCAGCGCGGACAGGTCCATCACCGCCGCGGTCTCGCGGCAGGCGAAATATTCCTCGACGGCGCCCTTGCCTGTAAAACACGCGGGAAGCCAGAACCCGCGGTATTCCTCGTAATGGCGAGTCAGGGAGGACGTGCGCTGATGAAAGGCCGTCTCCCTCGTCAACCTGGGCTCGGCGTCTGCCGTCATCCGGTGAGCAATCCCCCTGGAAAACCGGTACCGTTCAGGGTAGACGCGGACCTGAATCTCCGTTGGTTCCCAGCCGTTGGCCGGATCGATATCGTCCGGACACGCGGACGACAGACAGACCAGGTCCGTTAAGGCCTTCAGCAGGACATGGTCGCCCGGACGAGACCATGGCTCGTCCATAAACAGGACGTTATTCCCGTCGATTCTCGTATTGTAAAAGAAATTGACGGCTGGCCAGCCGCGCCGGGGCTGAATCGTATACGGGTCCAATGCCGCGTTGAAGTTGTCCGTACAGTTGACGTGACCCGGATAACCCATATCCTCGTAATATTTGGCGGTGCACGCAAGCGCAAACGTATCGTGGCGCCCTACCGTATCCCGGACGACCTCGACCAGCGGCTGCATATCCTGGTCGTAAAACTTCGAAAAGAGGCCCGGACCGGGATAGGCCGCGCCCATGAGGGTCCGCGTGGTGGTCCCATCCAGGCCACGCTCAACGCCATGCTGCAGCTGCCGGGCGTCGAACGCCAGAAAATCGGAACACTGGCGCCCGGCGACGTCGATCACCTGGATGAACTCTCCGGCCTTTACCTCGTAGGCAATGGCCGACGCCCTTTCCACCTCCAGATCCAGGCGCATGTCACCCAATGGCGCGGGCAGCGGGGGGCTTTCCGGCGTTTCCACGCGCGAGCGTCTGACCACGACTTCCAGGTCCGTCGGGGGATCCTGGGCATCCACCCGCATCGGCCCGCCGGGAGCCGCAATCACGCAAACGGCGTCTCTCCGGGCGTTGAAACACGTTTCGGCGCCGGCTTCCGTCTCTCCCCCGAAGACCTGTACCGCCCGGGCGCCCGCGAGGTCGATGCCCCTTCGCCGCAGGGCCGCGCGGGCCGCCAGCGCGCTCTCGTCCCCGCGCCGGAGCGCCTCCGTGAAACCCTCCATCGCACTGTCAGCACGGAGACCCAGCCGGGAGGGATCGGCGCCGCCGTCCGGACCGAATACGCCCAGTTCGCAGCGCTGGCGCCCTTCCACGTCGACGACCGCCAGCCGGTCGCCCTGTGCCAGCCCCAGGGCGATCGCCCCACCGCCCGGCACCCGATAGCGCTCCCTGCCCGGCGTCCATCTAAGCAGTCCCGTCCCGGTCATTTGGACGTCTTCAGGCATCACCCTCAATTCGAAAAAACAGCAACGTGGCGACGCGATAAAACCCTCCGAAACAGGGTGTTATCGACGTATAGAAGGACGTTTTTTCCCTGCACGTCCATTGGCCTGGTGTATCCTGGTAATCCGCCTTCAAATCGCCTTTATCAGCTTGCACATATACGATTTAACGTCCACGAAGAATTACGAATCAAGGTTACCCCTCGTCGGTTTCAGCCAGAAGCTGATGCGCGAGTTCCTTCTTGCTATCGCCATCCATTTTCTTGAGTTCGTTCCTCAATATCCGTTCGTTGACCGACTGGTTCCAATAGTCCAGTGAATCGAACCCCAGCAACACGCTCTTGCCCACAAACTGGCGCAGGACCTCATTCGTGGGGCCCATCACCCATCCAGCCTTTCCGTCACGCAGATACCGTTCGATACCCAGGTCGGGCTTGTACCCCGTCCCCCCGCAGGCGTGCAGCATCTTGTCGGAGACGTTCGCCACGTTCTTCGCCGCGGTGAACTTCACCTGCCACATCCAGTGCAGCACCTCAGCCCTCGGCATGCAGGAGAGGTCCTCGTGGATCGACCAGTCGCACTGATTCGTGACGTCGTCCATCGCCCGGGCCATCAGGTAGACAAAGGACCGCGAGGTGTTTGTATCGATCACGGCCTCGCCCACGTAATCCTGGATCGTGGGATAGTCCGCCACCCGCATGCCCACGTCCGCGTGCCTCCTGGCGGTGGTGTGCCGCCTGGCGATATCGATCATTCCAAGTGAGATTCCGTTCCAGCAGGCCGACGAGCACAACAGGAAGAACGGATCCACAGTCTCGTCGTTGGAATTCGCCCCGTCGCCCACCGGGCCCACCAGCCTGCTCTCCGGCATCGTGACGTTATCGACCTCCAGCGTGCCGGACTGATTCCCGCGCAGACCCAAGCCGTCCCACAGGGACGGCTCCGCTTTCACCTCGTCGGCCATGACGAGAAAACACGACAGATTCGAATAATCGCCGGCGAAATCCGGACTCGTCGTCTGCACGATGTACCAGTCGGCAAAACCCGCGGACGTCGTCCACGATGCCTTCTTGCGCACCTTCCAGCCGCCATCCACCCGCTCCGCTCCCGACGATATCGGATACCAGAAGTGGGATCCCGTCTCGGGGTCCGAATAGGACAGGGTACCCACCAGCACGTCTCTGTCGAGGCGTTTCATGAGGTCCTGAAGCGTCGGATTGCCGTGCGCCCGGAACATGGCGGCGGCGACGGCACCGACGTGCATGGTATAACACATTGCAGTACTCGCGCAGCCGTAACGCGCGATCGTTTCCACCACCATCGCAGTACACGTATGGTCTTCTCCCAGGCCTCCCCAATCCCGGGGCACGTTCAATCCCAGGAGGCCCAGCGAAGCCAGCGCCTCGAAGTTCTTCCGCGGAAACACGAGTTCGCGATCGCTTTCAACCGCGTTATCCCGCAGCGTCGTCCGGCACAGGTCGATCAGTCTTTCCTGGAGCGCCTTCTGTTCGTGCGTCAATACCCACTGAGGGTCCCAGTCGTAGTCCAGACCCCAGAACGCATCCGGGCCCCACATCTTCGACTTGCTCATAACGCCTCCCGGTTTCTTCAGGATGCCGCACACGACCGCGCCCTACCCGTGGGCGCCGCCGTCGCCTTCAAGCTTTATTCCGTATGCGTCGCCAAGCTCCATGACGGGATGCTCTTCGGACATCTGGAACTTGACGAGCAGTTCCCGCGCAATCATGTCCCGTTCCTGCTGGTTGTCGGGCAGCGCGATATTTTCGGGCACCAGCACCCAGCCGTTGATATTCCGGTCGAAAACCGCCGGCTTCCCGTCTTCGTATCCCATATGTACATCTTCCAGCCAGTTCAGGTCCCGCCAACCCATCGCCTCGATGTACCCCTTCAGGAACGGCGTCAGGAGCGCATAGTCCGGCGGCAGGTTCACGTCGTACCGGTATCCGATGTGCTGTCCGATTTCCTTCTCGCGGTCCGAGTCAAGCCCCGTGGACTTCAGGTAGTAGTTCACGTCTCTGGCTTCGTCCATCGGATTCTCCTGATTCAGTGTCCCGGAAAGTGGAGCGCAAGACCGGTGGTGTGCGTTGCGGTCCTCTTCCTTCTTCCTTCCTACTTGCGTCTTCCCGCCGTTCAATACCTGTTCATCTCGGGATGCCCCACCGTATAGCGGGTGCCGGCAAGCGGCACCTCCGCCATGGCGGATGCTTCCATCGTGAGAGCGGCAAGGTCCTCCGGCTCCAGGGAATGGACGTCGGTCTTGCCGCAGGCCCTGGCGAACATCTGGCATTCGATGGCGAGGGTATGCAGGAAATTATACACCCGTTCTGCCGCCTCGTCCGGGTCCAGGCGGCTGCGAAGTACCGGATCCTGGGTGGCCACGCCCACCGGACACAGCCCGGTATGGCAATGATAGCAGGATCCCGCAGGAACGCCCACCGTTCCCTCGTAGTCCGCCTCCGGAATATCCTTGTTGCAATTCAGCGCCACCATCGCCGCGGTGCCGATGGCTACCGCGTCGGCTCCAAGAGCGAGCGCCTTGGCCACGTCGGCTCCGTTGCGAATGCCTCCCGCATAGACGAGCGTAATCTCCCCGGTCTTTCCGACGTCGTCCAGCGCCTTTCTGGCCTGCCTGATGGCCGCGATACCCGGCACGCCCGTCTCCTCGGTAGCCAGGTGGGGGCCCGCCCCCGTCGAACCCTCCATCCCGTCCATGTAGATGCTGTCGGGGCCGGTCTTGGCGGCCATCCTCACATCGTCGTAGACCCGCGCCGCGCCGAGCTTCAGCTGGATGGGTATCTGCCAGTTGGTGGCTTCCCGAATCTCCTCGATCTTCAGGGCCAGATCGTCGGGACCCAGCCAATCCGGGTGCCTGGCCGGCGAGCGCTGGTCGATCCCCGCCGGCAACGAGCGCATTTCAGCCACCTGGTCCGTCACCTTCTGGCCCATCAGGTGCCCGCCGAGGCCCACCTTGCACCCCTGGCCGATGAAAAACTCCACGCCGTCGGCAAGACGCATGTGGTGCGGATTGAACCCGTAGCGGGACTGAATGCACTGGTACAGCCACTTCTCCGAATACCGACGCTCGTCGGGCAGCATTCCGCCTTCTCCGGAACAGGTTGCCGTGCCCGCCATTGTGGCACCTCTCGCCAGCGCCACCTTCGCTTCGTAAGACAGCGCGCCGAAACTCATCCCCGTGACGTAAATGGGAATATCCAGCACCAGCGGCCGTTCGGCCATCGGCCCAAGCACCGTCCTGGTTTCGCATTTCTCGCGGTACCCCTCGATGACGAACCGGGTGAGCGTGCCTGGCAGAAACGTCAGGTCGTCCCACGACGGGATCTCCTTGAAAAGCGCCATGCCGCGCATGCGGTACCGACCCAGATTCGCCTTTATGTGTATATCGTCGATCACATGAGGCGGAAACATGAAATTCTTGCCCAGAACCTGCGGATTCCGGTCGGTCCCTGCATTGCCGTTGTCCGAATGTGGCTCCATTACGTTTCACTCCTGATTTGGCACACGGAAATGTCCCCTTCACCCGGGGCGGCGCTCCGACTGGCAGGCGTTCCTGTGATTCGCATTCATTATGGATGGGATTTCGCCAGATAATACGGAAAAGACGCGGGATCTCAAAGGAGGAAACGGTACGGGGGCGAATGGGGACGGGGCGGATCCGCGGGTCAATACAGGATCATCGAGTTGGGATATGGATCGACATCGATAGGCGATTCCGGGCAATCAGCGCCTGAACCGGAGGTTCAAACGGCCTTCAGCGAGACGTAGAGTCCGCGGCCCGGCATCAGACCGCTCTCCTTGTACCTCGGCCGCAGACCCGCATGCGCCATAATCTCGAGAAATCTCTCCCTGTCGAACAAGGCCATCTCGTGGGTGTCGCGGAAATACCGGGTGCCTTTTTTCGTAGAGAGGAGAATATGAAAATCGAGGACGGCAAGGTTTCCGCGGCGGCGACTCACGTTGTGCCTGGAGATTTTTACGCCGTCGGCTTCAAGCGTGCCTCCGTGAATCGATCCTGCAACGAACGTCTCTTTCGTGAAAAAGGGCTCGATAATCAGAGTGCCGCCGGGTTTCAGATGTCTTGCAAAACAGGCGATCGTCCGTTTCAGGTTCCGGTACGTCCTGACGTAGGCGATTGAACTGAACAGACAGATGACCGCGTCAAAGCGACGCTTGAGATTGAAGGACGTCATGTCCCGGGACAGAAATGTGACACCGGGTATTTTTCTGCGGGCTACCTTCAACATTTCCCGATTCAGATCCATGCCGGTGATATCGTAGTGGTCCCGCAGATATCGGGTATGCCCCCCGGTCCCGCACGCGACGTCCAGCAGTGTGTTACCGTGCGACACACAATGTGAACGGATCAACTGATGAACCCGCTCCGACTCGGCCCGATAGTCCTTCCACTGATACATGACGTCGTAAAACGGCGCCAGCTCGGCCCACATCTTCTCGGTTTCATTCAGCGGCAACTCGGCCTCCCGCAATTTGACGATATCACGCGGTGCAGCCGTTCCCGCTGCTACCGGGCGAAAAAGTGATACGTGGCGCCAACGTGGAGCTGATAATTGGAAGTCAGCTGGCTCTCATTCACATTCTGGTAAACAGGAAGTGGCAATCTCGCTTCCAGGCTCAGATTCTCCATCGCCCGTACGCCCAGCTTCGGCGCAAGATAAACCCAGGTGCCCCCACGTTTTCGGGCGATCTTTCCATATTGGAAAAAATCGCGGGCCGTGTGAACGTGGTTCAGGCCGAGACCCGCAATGAGCTTGTCCCCGTGGTGATAATCCATGGAAAAGATGCCTTGAAACTCGTTTCCATATTTGTATCCGTATACATTCTCGCGGGAAATAATGCGGGTGAATAGCATACCGGAGAAGAACAGATTGTCGAACGAGCGTGAAAGACTTACAGAGAGAATGGGGTCCATGCTGCCGGAACCCACCTGCAGCAGATCGGCGAACCGCTCGCCGTACTCATCGACCGCGTGGGTCGACCCGTTCGCGAGCTTGACGCCTGCCGAAAAAAGAAGCCCGGGCAACGCTTCCGGCAGAGGCGGCGCAAAGTTCAACATCAGAACGACGTCGCCGAGACCGGCGGCGTGCCGGACGTACTCGCCGCCCAGATACTGGTTGTCGTACTGACCTGGAAGGAGAATTTTATCGTTGGTTATGGAACGAAACGGAAGCACCACGGCGGCGCCGAACCATTCCGTAACCCCGTAACTTGCGAATACGGATACCGTTGACATACTGGTCACTTCCTGGTTGATGTTGGGTATCGGTCCGGTACCGAACTTCGCATCGCCCAGATACTCGTATTCGTAATTCATGCTCAGAACCAGAAGGTCCTTCGAAATCAGACTGCCCTGCAGCATTCTCCCGCCCGGGAGCACGGGGCGGCGTCAACTCACGCCCGGCTGCGCCAGTACGAGCTGGTCCGTGAGAATCAGTTGGGCGAACAGAATCAGCGGGAAAACCGGTAACGCGCGTCTCATGGTCGTGGATCCTCCAGCGACGTTATTTGCAGCTAACCTCAGTTCGAAAAAAGACAACAGTCAATTTACCACAAAAAGCGCAAAAGGCACAGAAGGTGCCGTGTGAAAACGGGGTATTGAGGTCGTTCAAATGGATGAAAATTCCCCTCACGTCCAGTGACCTGAAGTATCCGGGACCCCTGACGTCAATTCGCCTTTGTTCTTCTGTATACATTCGACATTCAGGTCCCCGAACAATTGCGAATCGAGGCTAACCCTTCAATGACTTTTCCAGAATTTTCCTGTATGTCCTAAAAGAACGGTAACCGGAAAAAAGGACCTCGCCCCGCGCATTGACAATGACAACCGTGGGCGTCAAACGCGTCTCGAAGGCTTCGAACACCCGGCCATCCGAATCAATGTAGCTGTGCAGCGTTTCCTTCCTGTCCGCGAAGAAGGTCTGAATTTCCTCCGCGCTGTTCTTCCAGGCAATGCCGAAGACCTGGACCCTGTCGCCGAATTTCTTCCTCAACTTGAAGACGTTTTTCAGGTCCTTCTTGCAGGACTTGCACCAGGTTGCCCACAAATAGACGAAGGATGGCTTGCCTTCGCAGACGTCGGCAAGATTCAGCGTATCACCTTCGAGCGTGACAACCTGCACACGCGGCACGGTACCCGGTTTATCGCCTCCGGCTGCCGCGACGTCGGCAAAACAACAGATCAGACCCGCACCCAGCACGATGCCGGCGATACGCAGCAGATTCGTTCCACACATAGACGAACCCTCGAGAAACGGTATTGAATCCCGAACACCAGGTCTCCCGCCTAACAGCCAGGAGATCATCGTTCGGCGATATGCTTGTACACCAGGCGGATCCGATGATTGAACGTATCCGCGATGTACAGATTTTCTTCCCGGTCGAGCGCGACTCCGAACGGACTCCTGAGTTTTCCCCATCGGGGATGGTCGCTATCGCCCTTGAAACCCGGCTCGCCGCACCGTCCGGCAAGCGTGGTGATTGTCCCCTCCGTATCCACCTTCCGGATACAATGGTTGCCTGTGTCAGCAATATACAGGTTGCCCTCCGCGTCGACGGCCACGTCGCTCGGGCGCGAAAGGCTGGCCTGGGTTGCCGGCCCGCCGTCTCCGGAGTACGTACCGGCGGTCGCGCCAATACTGCCGCCGCCGGCCACGGTGCTGATCCTGCCGCTGGTATCCACCATGCGTATCCGGTTGTTGAACGTATCGGCGATATAAAGGTTGCCCCGGCCATCCATCGTGATCCGGCCGGCAGGCTGCGCGGCGTCACCCGTGGGCGCATACAGATCGGCCAGGGTCGCAGGACCGCCGTCCCCGGAAAACCCCTCCCGTCCGGTGCCCGCAACGGTAGAGATGATACCGTTCAGATCAACCCTTCGAATGCGGAGGTTTCCCTGATCGGAGATATACATGCGGCCGGACGGATCGAAGGCCGTGGAGCTCGGCAGATTCAGCGAGGCATCCAGAGCGGGGCCGCCATCGCCCCTGAACCCGCGATCGCCCCGGCCGGCGATGGGTTCGACGCGGCGCGAGGTAGCGTCGTATCGCATGATCCTTGAGTTCTGCCAGGCCGACAGGATCAACCGCCCCTGCGGATCGAACGAAATATTAGCCGGATGATCAACGCCTACCTCGAGCGCGGGACCCGCAGGCGCCGCGCCCGGTTCGCCGTTGCCGATCAGAGGGCGCAAGGTTCCGTTGTCGATCACGACAACCCGATTGTTGTTCCAGTCCAGAATGTACGTCCGGCCGTCGGGGCCGACGGCCATATCCTGAGGGAAATATAATTCCGAGTCGAGAGGACCCGATCCGGAGGCACTCCTCCCCGGATCTCCGGTGCCGGCGATGGTGATCATGATTCCATAGGGCAACCCGGGATACGCTTCGTAGAGATCATCGTCCACGGTGGGTGGCGTCTTCCCGCAGGCCGCCACGGCCACTGACGCCCAGACCACGAACGCGAGCCGAACTCTTAGCCGTTTCAGTAATTTCATCTTTGAAAAAATAGGAATAAGCCAGCCGCGATTCAACCCTGAAGTTGTTTCAGTTGCCGGAATCCCGCAACACAGCGCAATCCCTGAACCTCGCGGTTAACCGTCCATGGACGATCGTTCAGTCGGTCACCGTCCGTCTTCCGCAAACGCCCGATAGTACGTCAGGGGCTGGGACAGGGCCTCATCGACCTCCGTCAACACCAGCCGCATCCGGACCGTGCGACTGCTGCCCGGCACCAGATCGTCGCCGAACAGCGAGAAATCGAACGCGCTGTAATCCGTCATTCGATCGGCTTCGTCGACCACGTGATACCGGGTACTGATGGCATAGCAGTCCGCCTCCGTCGACATCAACACAACGCCCAACCGACTCCCTGCGTCAGTCAGGAACGAGAACGGATAGCCGTAGTACCGGACCGGGCACATCTGCACGGTAGGCGAGTTGCTCTCACTGCGGTTCCACCGTCCGTCGACGCAGCGCCTCGCGGCGTGCGGGTCCCTCGGAAACACGATGACGGTCCCGCGAAAGACGTCATTCACCATGGGAACAACCAGCTCAGGGGCCTCGCTCGCCCGGCCGTACCGGCTTCCGTGCAGATAGACGTGAGGCCGCAGGCTCTTGTCGAAATAATTCGAAAGGAAGAGCTCATATCCGGCATAGGTCCCTTCGCATGCTACCCGTATCGTCAAGTCGATACAATTCGGCTCTACCACCTCGTAGCGGGCGGTCAGCGCGCCCTGATGCGTTTCGGTAACGGGCCAGTGTATTTCAATGGCGTTGTCCCGGACGTCGATGGTCCGGTCCATCAGACGCGGTTGATCCAGACCCTGGTGAACCGCGAACAACCGGAACAGGTTCAACGCGGAATATTTCGGATGGATCACCTGCCTCCCGGTGACTTTGTCTGTAAGCGTCCACACCCCGTGATAGTCTCCGGACGCGCGGATTTCGCCGGTCATCGCCTCGGTTTCGAAACGATAGGTGTCGGCAGCCGGACGATATGCGAACTCGGCCATTTTCACTCCCTCGTCCTGGAATCTATTCGGCGGTGATCTCTTCAATTCGTTCCGCGATCGCTCCGGTCAGGATCTCCAGACAGCCGGGCGCGAGACTCGACGGCTCCTCCTGGTAGAGTCCCTTGCCGTACGCGTCTTTCCGCAGCAGGTAAGCGACCTGCACGTTGCCCGCCAGAGGAGAAACCAGAATCGCGAACCCTGGAAACCGCCGGCGCAGCGCCACCTGGAGATCGCTGTAGGGTTCCCCGCCGCAGGTCACCCAGATGGCATCTCCCATCCGGTATACGGAGAATCGATACGGGTACGTCTCGCCCGGCGGCAGGTTCGCAATCCGCGCCAGCCATCTCCTGGCCCGCTCCGCCCTTGCGCCGCAGGTTCGCGCCTCCACGGCGTCTCCGGCGGAATCGGCCGCCCGTTCGGCTTCCGACCACCGCGCCAGCTCATCCTGGAGCGTTTCAGGGTCCTGGCGTTTTTTCATCGGCAGATCCACGGAATACACACCTCCGGCAAAAACGGAGACCTCACGCAGACGATACCTGCCGAATGCCGCGTGCGCCCACGTGCCGATGGTGGCGCCCGAGATGACGGGGCCCCGGTATTCGAAGTCCGTGCCCGGCGGCCCCATCGACATCAGAACGGAAAGCGCTGCAAACCCGAGCTGGCGTCCGTTCTTCTCCGCGACGTCGAGATCCCCCACGAATCCGTCTTTCGGACCCAGGTCTCCGCAGGGCGCCAGCGCGAACGTGCAGGGCGCCCCGGTAACCCCCTCGACTTCGCCCCGCATCGCACCCACGTAGTCCGGGCTGATCAGGGTATTCTCCCATGCAAGCGTGGTCGGGTGGCACGCATAGTTCACCACCGTCGCCACGGCCCTGCCGTCTCCGTCGCACAGCCGGCCCACCAGCAGGGTATCGTCCCCGTCACCCTCCGGATTGTATCCGCAGACGAAACCTCCGAACGCGTCATCCCGATAGTCCCTGTCCGCCGCCATGTTGCAATGACCGGAGGCAAAGGTGACCAACGCCTCCCCCATCCCCGATATCGCCTCCCCGCAAGCCTTCGCCAGCTTATTTCCCACCTCTTTCAGAAACGGCTCGATCAGCTCGCCTCCGGGCATGACGAATCGATCCGGCGCGTACCATCCGGAAGCGTGGGTGTGGGAGAACGTCACCTCCACCCGTTCCGGACCCACGCCCGCGGCGTCGCCGAGCGACGTCACCAGCGCCGTATACTGCCGGGCGACAAGGCCGACCAGGTCCAGATGCGCGCGAACCAGCCGAATTTCTCCCGGTGCGTCCACCGACCCGAAAACCAGCACGTCGCCCAGAATCGGACGGTGAACGCCCGTGGCCCTGTCGTGCCTGGCCGCGCCCCACATGCGATGGTAGATCCCCACCGGCGGCGTAATATCCACACGCGAAAAGCCAAAGCGCACGCGAGAGGTCGGCGCACGCTCCTTTCTCCTTACCATGCAGAACATCTCCCCATCAACTGTGACGGATGTAAACCTGTCTCCTGCCTGCACCAGCGTCCACGCTCAGACCGTCGCCGTCTTCGGCCGTTACCGCAACTGATATGCGATCGCATAGGCCGTCTTGTGCTCGCCCGAACGGTTTACCTCAGACCGATGCCACGTATAATTCGAGAAGAACGCGGCGTCACCAGGCTGCATGGGCAATACGACTTCGCCGGACAGGTCCAGACCGTCGGTTGGAATCCGCCAGCGGCTGAACGCTTCCCCCGTCCGCGCAGCGTGAAAGTTCGGCTCGTCGTAGTAACGTTCGTGGGTCGTCAGCGTCCAATCCCTGTGGGTTCCGGGCAGAATTCCCAGCGCACTGGCGTCCACGCCCACTTCGTCCAGCGCGATCCATGCATTGCACCCCCGTCCGGGTTCGATCTTCCAGTAGTAGGAATCCTGGTGATAGAACGAATGCCCGTCGATCTTGCGGTGCTTGATGAGCGCCTGATCCGTAAATCGCTTCACCGGACCGGCCAGAAGTTGCGACATCGCACCCTGAAGATTGTCGTGGTCCGCAATCTCCCGAAAGACAGCCTCCTGTCTCGCGGGCCTCTGGACGCCGACCGGCACGAATCCACCCTCTCTGTTACGGAATTTCCCGGGATCCAGAACCTGAAAATGCAGGTCGGGCCAGTCGTGCCGACCTTCCATCAACTCGAGAAGGCGGTTCCGCACCGCGGCCGCCTCGGCTGTCGATATCAGGCCTTCCACCGTTGTATATCCGTCGTACTCGTACTGCCGCAACTTCGACTCGTCCAGCTTCATGGGTCGATCTCCCAATTTTCCCGTAATTACAACTGGCTGACCGCACGCGGAACCGGCAGGTGGAATCCGCATCGGAACCAGCCGGCTAAATCTCGCTCTCGAGCCTTCCCGCCGCGTAACCCATCCCGGTAGCGCCAAAGCGGTTCCCGGTATACCAGCACCGGTATTCCTCGCCATGTTTGACGATACTCACGTAACACCGCTGTCTGTCATCGAATGCGCCCGCCCTGCCCACTCCCAACTCCCCGTCCGGCCCGCTGTCGCACCAGCGCCAGCTCCGGAGGTCGGGACCGACCAGACTCCTCATTCGATAGGCCGTGCCGAACGTGTTCACCCACATCCGGTAGCCGCCGGGTTCCCGCAAGACGAAGGGCTTCGAACAGATGTACTCGTAGGGTTCGGTGTCGAATCCCCTTGGCCCGACCATCAGGTCATCCATCGGCTTTGTCCACACGATCCCGTCCGGCGACGCCGCATAGGCAATGCCGATGCGGGGAATCACGTCTCCGTGGCCCGTAACGGCGCCTTCGGGCCGGTCGAAATAGGCGCCGATAGACGTATAATACATATGGTAGCGGTCGTTGACCCGCAAGACACATACGCTTCCGGTACCCTCCCGGTCCCAGTCACGGTCCAGCGGCAGGATCGGTTCCCGCTTCGGGCAGCGGAAACGGTAGCCGCCGTCGTCGCTGACTGCCACGCCCGTGGTATTGGGCAGCTTGCCGTCTTCCCTGGGCTTCCCCCAACCGCAGAAATACAGGAGCCATGGGCCGTCGTCCCTCGGAACCACAAACGGAAAACCCGGCCCCTCGTCGTTATAGCCCGTGTCCCGCTGCCGGCTGAGCGCGACGCCCACGGGCTGCCAGTCGTTGGGCTCGTCTACAGGACTCTCTGCAATCAGTATACGGTGAAACCCGTTCGCTCCGGTTCCCCAGTAGTACATCCGGTACCGGTCGCCAAGCTGCAGGACGTGGGCGGCGCCGGCGCGCCGGCTATCCATATCCGCGTGCAGCTGACCCGGGGCGATCACCGGGTTGTCATCGCTGAACGTCCAGCGGATTCGTCCTGAAATCGAGTTTCGAACCATAGGATTCCTCACTTCCCGTACAACTGCAGTGAAAAGACGCAAAGTACATCAGGTGCGCCGCAACACCCGGCCGTACCGGTGGTCCGAACGGACGCCGTCTTTCACCGCAATGCCGCCGTTTACGAGCACGTGACGCATGCCCACGGCGGTCCGGTTCGGCTCGAATGTGGTTCCCCGCTCGGCGAACACGCTCGGATCGAAAATCGCGAGGTCCGCACGCGCCCCACTTCGAATCACGCCCCGGTCCGTCAACCCCAGCCGGGAAGCCGGCAGAGACGTCAGCCTGCGCACGGCTTCCTGTGGTGTGAACAGCTTCCGGTCCCGGACGAAGTGACGGAAGAACCAGGATGCCCAGGTATAGGCGCCGTGAAACGTGTCGTCCTTCAGCGGCCCGTCCGTCGCGAGCGCCGTCGCGTCGGAGCCGACCATACAGAACGGGTGTTCGAATGCCGCCCGGACGTCCGTCTCGCGATAGCTGAATGCGATTACCATAATCTCGTGCAACCGGTCAGATGCCGCAATCAGAATGTCGCAGATGGCGTCGAAGGCATTCCCGGTTCCTGCGGCGGCAAGTTCGGCAATGCTCTTTCCGCAATGCTCCGGCTGCATGGGCGAGTGGAAGACGACGATCCGACTCCAGTCTCCCTGCGCCAGAGAGGCAACGATACTGTCGCAGTTTTCCATTTCGCGGCGAATGGATGGAACGCGCAGCCGACTCGCGATTTCCTCCGAACTTCCCTCCTGCGCCCGAAGCGGAAGCGCCGCGCTCAGGTTGGTTGTCCCGAAGAGCCGCGTGTGCATGTCGAATTGAACGTCCACCCCCCTGCCCCGCGCCCGGTCGACCTGTTCGAGCGCATGATCGACCGCCCGACGGCCGTCGTCCGCCAGCCGGGCAACGGAAGAAATATGCGAGATCTGCAGGGGCGCATCGGCTCTTTCGGCCGTTCGGATCGATTCTGCGATGGCTTCGTCCGCCTCGCCCATCCGATTGCGGGTATGCGTGGTGTAAATCCCGCCGTATTCCGCGGCGATCGCACATAGCCCGGAAATCTCGTCCTCGGGGCAATCCCGTTCCGGACCGTATTCCAGGCCCGTGGAATACCCCACCGCGCCCTCCTCCAGGCCCTGCGCCAGCAGGCGTTTCATCTTCCGCAGTTCGTCCGGCGTGGACGGACGGTCCAGAGCCTCGCAGGCTGCGAGTCTAAGATTGCCGTTGGGTACCAGCGTCATCACATTAACGGCCGGGCGCCGGTCTTCCAGGCGATCCAGATACTCGCCCACGCCGCGCCAGTCGATCTCATATCCGGCTCTGCATCCGTATATATTCCCCCGCGCGCGCGCCGGATCGCCGATGGGTGCGCTTCCGTGCCCGCAGTTGCCCGCCACCTCCAGCGTCACCCCCTGCATGATCGAACTCACCGCCCGGGGATCGACCATCAGGGTAAAGTCCGAGTGACTGTGGATGTCAATGAATCCCGGCGTCACGTAGCAACCGGACGCATCCAGGTGCGGCACGCCGTCAGGCCGCGGGATCCGGCCGACGCCGACGATCCGTCCGTCCGCCACGGCCACGTCGCCGGGGACGGGAACGGCGCCGGTACCGTCCACCACCGTCCCGCCGCAAATAACCAGATCCATGGCCGGTTCCCGCTATTGTCGAATCCTGCTGCACAGTTTGATCATATAAAAATGGTCTCGCAAAATTACGCTTTCACGAGACCGAATCTCCAAGGCAAGAACCCTCCGGGTTCCTACTTCGAACTCCCCCGAACACTGTCCACCTCGGCTACCAGCAGGAGATCCACGATTTCCGAGTGCCCTTTTGCGTATGCGAGGTCCAGCGCGGTCTTTCGTTCCCGCGAACCGTGAAGCCGAGGGTTATATGCATGGTAACGGCTTCGGATGGGCTTGTAGATGTGTTCGCCGGGCCGGCCGCTCTTCGCGCGTACGTCCGCGCCGCTCCGGATGAGCGCTTCAACAACGTCTCTGTGACCCATCTCCGCGGCGAACATCAGCGCAGTCTTCCCGTCCGTCCGTATCCGGACTAACTCACTCTGGGATGTTCGCTTTGCCATGAACAACGACTGAGGACCGGAACTGTCGGCATTGACAAAACGTTCCCTGGTATACTCCGAATCGCGCGTATTTTCCTCGAACTCTGCAACATAGACAGTCTTCCAGGCCCTGGCATCAAGATCAGCGCCAGCCTGAATCAGGGCCTGAACCACGTCCAGGTGGCCCTGTCGAGCCGCCAGCGTCAACGGCGTGTGCCCTTGACGCGTTGTGACATTTGCATTGCTTCCGCGGCGCAGGGCCCGCCGAACGCCCTCCAGGTCTCCCCGCTCTGACAATTCAACCAATGATGGCCCACAGCCCGCAACGGCCAACAGGAGAACCAGCGCCGCCAGACGATTAATTTTTCGAGGCATCGGTCGCATCCTCACGAGGCGATGAGCGTTCACGCTTCAGACCCGACGGCGTCATCCCGGCGCCCGATTCCAGGAGTAGATCGATGATCTCCTTATGGCCGTTCCGGTACGCGAAATCCAGCGCCGTGCTGCCGCCGATCGACCAGGAAGGACGATCCGAATCGACGACATCGTAGTAGAGAACGCGGCCGTGCTCCGGCCCGTAGTAACTGCCGCCGTGTTTGTCCTCTTCGCGATTGATGTCTTCGGGCGGTACACCGGTATGACCCGCGAGTATCCCGTCGTAATCCTTATACGACGGCATTCCGGAGGTCACGACTTCACCGCCGCTTGTGGCGAAGAGGTCAGAGCCGCCTTCGACGAGCGCTTCGACCACATCCAGATGGCCGGCCTCGGCGGCAAGCATCAACGCCGTCTTTCCGTCTCTCAACACCCAGTACGCCGAGCCCCGGGTACGCTGCGCCATAAACCTGGACTGGGGCCCGGAACTGTCGGGATTGGCATACCGTTCCCTGACAAACGCGTAGCCGCCGTGACGATCCTGGCTCTCGATGGTGTGGGCGCCGACGGTCCATGCCACGGCGTCCACGTCCGCGCCCGCTCCGAGCAGGTCGATAACGATATCCAGATGGCCCTCTCTGGAAGCCAGCGTCAACGGGCTGTGCCCCTGCGGCGTCCTGGCATTCACGTCTCTTCCGCGATCAATGGATCGCCGAACGCCGTCGACGTCTCCGCGCCGGGACAATTCCGTCAGCGGGGCACCACAGCCCGCGAACCCCAACAATAGAAGCACCAGCACGAATTGGTTGATTTTTCTGGACATAGGCTGCCTCCGAAATGAGTCCGGTTGAATGACATTAAGTCCCGGTACAAATATACCGCCATTCGACGTTCGAGTCAACCGGAGTTGCCGTTGCCGGGCGCGGTTCCGGGGGCCGACATCCGTCGCCGCGTATTCCCGGTTTCCACCTCGTTGACCGACAGGGTCTCCCCATCCATCACCACGCCGTACTGCTCCCGCGCCTGGCTCACCGAAACTCTTCCGTTTTTCACGTCGCGCACGACCGCCGCGGTATCACGATCCATCGGACTTCCCCATCCGCCGCCGCCGGCCTGCCGGTGGTAGATCCGGTCGCCCGCCGACATCGACGTCGATATCATGGTCGGCAACTCTTCACGGCCGTCCCCACTATAGAGTACATTCGTCGATCCCGTCGCCGGTCTTCCGCCGTACAGGCCGTACGGAAGGTGGTCTCTTCGATCGGACCGGATCGCCAGATGCGCCTCGCCCGAGAGCAGGGTCCACTCCCGCTCGATCGCCATTCCGCCCCGAAAACGTCCGGCGCCCCCGCTGTCGCAAACCAGTCCGTAGCGGTCGATCCTTACCGGATATTCACACTCCGCCTGCTCAACGGGAATGTTGCTGGCCACGTTCGCCGGATTGCAAAGACCATCGTTGCCGTCCCGGTCCGGCCTCGCTCCCCAGGTCCCGGAGAGCAGTTCATAGTAAACATAGTGGGAACGGTCCTGCCGCTGGCCGCCGATGATGACGAGCGTATTGCCCCCCTCGCCCGCGGCCAGCACACGGTCGGGCAGCAGCCCGGACAGCGCGCCGAACACCACGTCCGTCATCCGGAACCCCGTCACGCCGCGCATCGACGACGCGCCCGGCATCCGCACGTTCACGAGCGTGCCCTCGGGCGCGATAATCTTCAGGGGCCTGAACATCCCTTCCGTATTCGGAAGTTCCTCCCGCATCACGGCACGCACGCACAGGGCGACCACCGCCGCCGTAAACGAGAGCGTACTGTTGACCGCGCCGCGCACCTGGGGGTCCGTCCCCGTGAAATCGGCCGTCAGCGAGTCTCCCCGCACGGTCATTGTCACCCGGATTCGCACCCGGGGGCCGCCCACGCCGTCGCTGTCCAGAAAGTCCGTGAATGAATGGGATCCGTCGGGCCAGGACGCGATCTCTGAACGTACGAGCCGTTCCGTGTAGTCGATCAGGTCCTGTGAGGCCGTCTGGAACGTCTCGTGCCCGTACCGTTCAATCAGCGAATGCACCGCCCGCTCGCCGATGTGGCAGGCCGCCAGTTGCGCCCTGATGTCCCCGATAGTCATCTGGGGCACCCGCACATTCGACCGGATCAGCGAGAAGATGGACTCGTCCGGCTCGCCGCGGCAATACAGCTTCAGCCACGGAATCCGGATGCCTTCCTGAAAGATCTCCGTGTTATCGCAGGCGGAACTGCCGGGCAGGCGTCCGCCCAGGTCCAGGTGGTGCGCCGTACTCACCGCAAAGGCCACCCGCCGTCCCTTCCAGAAGATCGGCTGCACAATAAAAATATCGGGAATGTGCATCCCGCCGTCGAAGGGATCGTTCAGGATAAACACGTCCCCTGGGTCGATATCATCGCCGAAGCGCTCGAACAGCGCGGCCATCGCATACGGGACCGATCCCAGATGCAGCGGTATCGTCACGCCCTGTGCGATCATCTGCCCCTCCGCGTTGCACAGCGACGTGGAATAGTCAAGGCAGTCGCGCACGATGGTTGAATAGGCCGTGCGATAGAGTGCTGCGCTCATTTCATCGGCGGCGGATGCAAGCGCGTTTTGCATGATCTCGCGCGTTATGGGGTCAATCTGCTTCATCGTTCTCTGTATCTCCTCAGAAGCTGTCTTAAAATTCCCAGCGGTCTTCGCGCGGCTGCAAAAGCGGCGGTCGGCGTTGGTCAAACCCGCCCGTCTTACGAGATCGAGGCTGCGCTTGCTCGCCTCTCATAGGCGGATTCTCCCGCCTTGACCGCCACTTTTTCGCTCGCGCTCGGGAACTCACCGGTCATTTTAAAACAGCTTCTCTGCCCTGCCGCGGGACATTTCTACGACCCTGTCCTGTCCAGAACCACGAAGTCCTGCCGGTCCCGATTTACGCGGACCCCCGGCGGCACCACGGTCGTGGAATCGTATTCGTCGATCAACAGGGGACCAACCTGGGGCCCGGTCAGCTCCGTGCGGTCGATAACGGGTGTCTCCAGCGTTCCCCGCTTCTTTCCAAAGTACGCCGGACGCGAAGGAAACTTTCGCACGTGCCGCCGGTCAGCGCGCATTCGCCCCCCCGTTTTGCGGTGACCGGTGCTGCCGATCAGGCGGACGGCAACCACCTCAACCGGATTATCGGGGTCCGACGTATGCCCGTAAAGCTGCCGGTGCTCGCGTTCAAACGCTCGACGCAAGCTCTCTATCGTGGCCTCCGAAGCCGGCGACTCGGGCAAGGGGATCCGGATTTCCGATGCCTGGCCTCGGAAGCGCACGTCGACACTTTGGGCAAACGCTACCCTTTCAGCCGAATAACCCTCCGCCCGGAACCGGGAGAGCATCTTTCGTTTCAGGTCCGACTGGATGCCGCCCAGCGTTTCCGCGCTCAGTCCGTCGCCGGAAAGCAGACAACTGTAGACTTCGTGATGTTCCACGCCAGAGAACAAAAGCCCAAGCGCGCTGAACAATCCGGGCAACGGAGGGACGATGACTCTGGGGCTCAGAAGTTCGCCGGCCAGCCCCGCGGCGTGAATCGGACCGGAACCTCCGAATGCGATCAGGGAGAACGACCTGGGATCACGGCCCCGCTCCGTGGACACGGACCGGAGTGCCCGCATGCACCGGGCATTTGCAATCCGGTGTATGCCCTCGGCCGCTTCGAGCAGATCCAGACCCAGAGGCGTTGCGATCCGGTCGTGGACGATCCTTCTCGCGGCCTCCGGGTCGACGGAGACCTCTCCGTCCGCCAGTTCCCCCGGCCGGATATACCCCAGCACGACATTGGCGTCCGTAACGGTGGGCTCGTTTCCTCCCCGGCCGTAACAGGCGGGACCGGGTACGGCTCCCGCGCTTCGGGGTCCGACCCGCAATCCGCCCGCCCCGTCCAGCCAGGCGATGCTGCCGCCCCCGGATCCCACCTCCGCGATGTCGATACTGGGCGCGCGAATCAACTCACCGCCCCCGCCCACCAGCCTGTTTCCGGCCGACACGGATGCGCCGACCTCGTATTCCGGGCTGTAGGAAATCTCGCCGTCTTCGACAATGGACGCCTTGGCCGTGGTGCCTCCCATATCGAACGTGATGAGATCGTCTATACCCAGCTGTTCTCCCGCGGAACGGGACGCAAATACCCCGGCCGCGGGTCCGGACTCGAGAACGTACACGGGTCGCCGCGCCGCGTCGGCCTCGGGGGTCAGACCCCCCGCGGACTGCATGATCAGCACGGGCGCCAGAATGCCCTGTTCGGTCAGACCATCCCGCATCGCCCTGAGATAACGCTGCATAACAGGACGCACGTACGCATTCAGCACGGTCGTGGCCGTGCGCTCGTACTCCCGGCGTTCAGGCAGAATCTCGATCGAAAGAGATACAGGCAAGTCCGGAAACGCGTCCTGGAGGAACTCGCCGATCGCGTGTTCGTGGCGTGGGTATGCGTAGGAGTGAAGCGTGCAGACCGCGATCGACTCGACCTGCTCCTGTACCAATACGTCCCTGACCGCCTCGAGGTCCGCAAAGTCCAGCGGCGCCAGCACGTCACCGTCGGCGGCGATGCGCTCCTTCACTTCCAGCCTCAGATGCCGCTCCACGATCGGTTCGGGCTTGTCGAAGAACAGATCGTACATCTGCGGCGCCCTGACGCGCCGCAATTCCAGTACGTCTCGAAATCCGCGCGTGGTGATTAGCGCGGTCCTGGCGCCCCGGCGTTCGAGGACGGCGTTGGTCGCCACGGTGGTCCCATGCGAGACGTCTCCGATCGATTCGCCGGTTACGCCTGACTCCCGCAGCAGGCGGCCGATCGCGTCCAGTACAGCACGTTCGAAATCGGGCGGGGTAGAGGGGATCTTATGCGTCCATATTTTCCCGGATACGTCCATGAGGATGACGTCCGTGAACGTACCACCGACGTCTGCACCGATTCGAAACGATGGTTCATTCATTCGGGAATCACCGGCAAACGCAGATATGAAGCATATTTTCCACTGTGATAAACCGTCTGGCGGGCGACCTTCATTTCATCGTCCAGACCGGGGGTATTGCCCGTATTCAGATTCCGGTCGAAACGGGGGAAGTTGCTGCTGGAGACCTCCAGTCTGATTCGATGGCTTGTTTTGAACACATTGCTGGTCTCCCAGAGGACGATCCTGTATTCCACCACCTCCCCCGGAAGGACGAGATCCGGCCTGCGAAAGGACTCGCGGAATCGCGCCCGCACGATGCCCTCCGTTATATGGATCGCCCTGCCATCGGGATGCACGTCGACCAGAGTCGCCGTAAAGTCCGTATCCCTCGCATCCGATGCGGCAAACAGCGTGAGCGCCACCGGGCCTGTTACCTCCACGTCCGACACCAGTGTTTCCGTCGTGTATACCAGCACGTCTTCACGGCATTCCACACCCCGCCGGTCGCGGGGACCCGTGTTGGCGGGTGACAGACTCTGCCCGCCCACCGTGGGCACCGGATCCCCGGGATCGTAGTCGAAGCGGTCCGCGGGCTCGTCTCCCGGTGCCTCGAGGCTGAGTTCACCGTCGCCCCGAAGCGAATTGGCACGGCCACCGCTGTGGAGATAGTACGCCGTGTAATTCGTTCGCGCCAGCGGCCACTCGTTTTCCCATCGCCACGCGTTCCTGCCCATCACGAAAATCCGGATGGCTGGTTCCTCGTCGATTCCCGTATCGATCCCGCGCAGCCGCTTGTCGTACCAGCGCAGATGTTCACCAGGAATATCCACCGCCGCGTTCGATCCGAAGTCGATGTCTCCGAATGGCTCGGCGCTCCCGATCTGCGAGTGCGTCCAGGGCCCGACCATCAGACGGGTCAGTTGCCGGGTACGGGTGTCTCCGGCTTCCGTGCGCCAGCCGCGAAAACACTTGAAACCCTCGTGGACCAGATTATCGTACCATCCCGACACGAAATAGGCCGGCGTATTCACTTCCCCGTACCGGCCTTTCATGCTGTACGAGGACCAGAATGCGTCGAATTCGTTGTGCCGGACCATCTCCCTGAAGAACGGCCGGTCCGCGATGCCGTCCATCGCCGAGACCAGCGGCAGCCGGCGGTAGATCCGGTCCCAGTCCAGCAGGTCCCGCGGCGCGTGCTGTCTGGTCCGCCCGCCCAGCCAGATCCAGTTCATCGCATTCTGCAGCTGGAGCACGCCGTTATAGCGCAGGTGCCCGTAGTTGTCCTCCTGGTTCGCAATGGGCATCAACCCCTTCACGAAGGGACACCGGAACGGGGCCGGAAGAATCTGTGTGAAACCCGGATATGAAATCCCGAACATCCCGATGTTGCCGTCGCACCACGCCTGCGCCCCGATCCATTGCTGCGTGTCGTATCCATCCTGCGCCTCGTCCACGTACGCCCGCCACTCGCCCTCGGACTCGTAGCGCCCGCGGCTGTCCACCATCACAGCCGCGTATCCCGACGCGGCAAAACGCACGGCCCACTCCACGTACCTGGGGTGCTGTGTGCTGTATGGCGACCGGATCAGCAGTACGGGAAACCGCTCTCCGCGCGGCGGGAGGTATGCCGCGCCGTAGAGGTTCACCCCGTCTCTCACCGGGATTCTGAGGTCGAGTCGAATTCGAACAGTCGTATCAGACATTGCTGGTACCCGGATTGAAGTTGGCGAAATCAATGCCGCCGAATCCTGACACACGCGCGTTATGTCGCCAGCCTGTTCAATACATTGCGCGTGATCGTAGCCACCGCGCTCCCGTCCCGGTACAACCCATGAGCCCATTCGATCGTGGCGGCGTTGAAGACCGTACCCTCGAATTCCGTTTCGTTAACGGCCACCGTTCCGTAGCAGGGCGCAACGCCCTCCTTTCCCCCCTCCTTGACCAGCCGGTGGCCGTCGGGAGTCATACAATCGGCAATGGCCACGATCCGATACTCAGACGACACGCCGTCGGCGCCCGTGTAACGCGGCCGGCCGTTCTCGAATTCCAGGTCCGCCGCGTCCGCCTCCACGCCAACGATCGAGTCCTCCCGTCCGAATTCGTCCCCCTCGGCGAGTCCCGTACCCTCGAACACCCAGTGGTCCGGATCGCACACGCGATAATAGCCCCAATCTCCGGTCGTTGGCGCCAGAAATACATTCGGATCGGGCGTCTTCGTATGAACGAACGAGGTGTAGAAGACGCCTATTGTCCGCTGGCGCAAATCATCGATATGACTGAGAAACGACGTATCCGGACGCTCGGGCGTCGGATGATCGTGATAGTAGGGCTTGGCGCAATAGATCTGCCTGCCCCGGTTTCTCAACTCGATCTCCTGGCAGAAGCAGTTCCCCCCGAACAGAACGAGATTGCCGCCGTTCTGAACGAATCTGTGCAGTTGTTCGCACTCGTTCCGGCTGTTGTATTCATCGTGACAGAAGCGCACGTTCGCCCGGTAGCCGTTCAGTATATCGGGTTCCGCGTCGTGGTCGCCGTTTACACAATAGTCGGCGCCATACCTCTCGGCATCCAGCCAGGACGTGAAAAACTGGTCCCAGATGTAGAAGTTGCCCAGGCATTCCATCTGCAGCGGGCGTTCGAAACTCAGCAGCTTGGCGTGCTGCCGATCGGTGGAAATGTAGTCGTAGAAGCACTTGCCGCCCACGTTGTTGTATGCCTGGTAGGTGTTCGTGGCAACCGTCAGCAACATCGGCGATTGCGGCGTCCTGGGTCTTACTACGAAAAAAATCTCCCGCAACCCCTGTCCGGTGGGGAAGGTTGCAATATAGATCCCGCTCTTCCACGCATCCGGAACGACGAAGGACACCGCCGGCGCCCACCCGTATCCATCCTGATAACCCAGTTCCGGGACCTCCTGAAGCGTACCCCGCAGCCCCTCGATTGTCTTGACGAGTTCCCGTCTTGCGCCTTCCCGGAAGATGAAGATTTCATAATAGGACCGGGAGTTCGAAATGTGAAACGTGATCTCCTCGCCCGGCTTCACGCTCTGGAGATTGGCATAGCCGCCCTCCATCAACTTCCAGTTGATCGTCGCGTCCCACTCATGATGGGCCCAGATGTGTTCTCTTTTCATCTTTCAGGCCGCCTTTCCATATGTGGTTTGTGTACCGGAAACCCGCCTCGCCTGCAGAGCGACTCTATCAGCGGACTGTTGTCCTTGACACCGGCGTTCATTCCTGGCCATATTGCATTTGGAAAATGGCTCGGAAACAGACAAGCTGAAAGGTCCCGTATGAAGACCATCCGACTGGACGTCCGTTACTATCACCTCACACGGAGAGCGAGCGTAACCGAAGGTGAATTCCACCTCCGGACCCTGCGGCGCGCCTATCCGGCGGACAGGATCGCGCTGGTACTCGTAGACGTGTGGAGCGAACACTATGTAAGCACGCACCTGCAGCGCGGGAGAGAGATCACCCTCGAACGCATCATTCCCGTTGCCGAAGCCTTCCGGTCGGTGGGCGCCGCCGTGATCCACGCGCCCAGCCCCGACTGCGCCAAACGCTACGAGGCGTGGACCCGTTTCGCGGGCGACGAGGAAGTCTTCGGACGTTCGTCTCCTGCACCCGACGACTGGCCGCCCGCGGAATTCCGGTCAAGAACGGGGGAATACGAAGCGTGGGCGCAACCGAAGGACCCTCACGATCAGGTCTTCGAAGACACCATCAGGAACCGCCGCATCATTCCCGAGGCCGAACCCCGCGACGGCGACGACGTTATCGTAACCGGCGCCCAGCTGCACCGCCTCCTGAAACACCGGGGCGTCCTGCACCTGTTCTACGCAGGCTTCGCCGCCAACATGTGCGTACCCTTCAGGGACTACGGGATGAGGGCGATGAAGGACCGCGGCTACGACATCATCCTCGTCCGGGACTGCACCACGGCCATTGAAGTCGCGGATACGTCCGAAAACCTGGACCTGTCCCGTGCGGCAGTCATCGACACGGAAGTCAATGTCGGATACACCGCGTCCCACAGCGAGCTGGTTGCCGCCTGCCGACGGGCATTGAAGACGTAAACAACCGGAAGGCGTGGGATCTCACCAGCACGGTTCTCGGGTGAATCACGACGGTCCGAGAACAAAGTTCGCGGCCCGTCGAATCACTTCCACCCCGGATCCGGGCCTGTGGGCGTTCTCGCTCAGATGACGGCGCCAGGCGCGGGCTCCCGGCATTCCGTGAAAGAGCCCCTGGATGTGCCGCGTCATGCCGACAAGCGGCATTCCCTGCCGCAGCTGGTCCTCGACATAATCGCAGAAACGGTCCAGAATCTCCCCCCTGCCGGCCACGGCGCGCGTATCACCGTAGAACATCTGGTCCATCGACGCCAGGAAATAGGGATTCTGATAGGCCTCGCGCCCGATCATGACCCCATCCACGTCTTCCAGGTGCCGACGCACCTGATTTCGGGTTGTGATTCCTCCATTGAGGATTACCGTCAGATCCGGGAAGTCCTGTTTCAACCGATACACCACGTCGTATCGCAGGGGCGGTATCTCCCGGTTCTGTTTCGGACTCAACCCCCGAAGCCAGGCCTTTCTGGCGTGAATGACGAAGACCCGGCATCCGCCGTCGGAAACGGTCCGTACGAAACAGACCAGGTCCTCGTAGGAATCCCGGTCATCGATTCCGATCCTTGTCTTTACGGTGACCGGAATTTCAACGGCCTTGCGCATCGCCTCCACGCAGCGGGCAACCCGTTCCGGCTCCGCCATGAGGCACGCGCCGAATCGACCGGCCTGCACGCGGTCGCTGGGGCAGCCCACGTTCAGATTGATTTCGTCGTATCCAAATTCCGCGCCGATCCGCGCGCAACCCGCCAACGCCTCCGGATCGCTGCCGCCCAGCTGAAGCGCTACCGGATGCTCACGGCGATGGTATGTCAGAAGTTGCTCTCGCGGACCGCGGAGGACGGCGTCCACGGCAATCATCTCGGTATATAGCAGGATGTGCCGGGAAAACAGCCTCAGGAAATACCTTTCGTGCCTGTCAGTCCAGTCCATCATCGGCGCAACCGACAGACGTCTGTCGAGCGTCTCTTCCACCGGCAACATACTCCATGAAGACCGCGCGGACCAAGCGCCGCAGCCAACGTCGATCCACCACCAGGTTAGCAGCCCGTTGAAAAAGCCCATCCGGGCTACGGCCGGCCCTTGCGGTCGAAATACTGCGTTGCGCTCCCTCGCCGAATCGCTGGATGGGACTCGGTCGCGCGCCTTGTCTTCGGCCACAATGGCTCGGCCTCGCCTGCAGAGCGACTTTCTCAACGGACTGCTAGGGGAGAAACCGACTATGCGCGTTGAACGCCTTCCGAACAACCCCATTATCCGCCCGCACATGGACTCCCGGATGGGCGCCAACATCAACGGACCCTCGCTCGTCCGGACGCCCGACTGGCTGCCCAACGCCCTCGGAAAGTACTACCTCTATTTCGGCCACCATCGGGGCGAGTACATCCGCCTTGCCTATTCGGACCGTCTCACCGGTCCCTGGACGACCTACGAACCGGGGGTGCTGCACCTGAACGACGCGTACACGACCGGCCATCTTGCCTCGCCGGACGTCCACGTGGACGACAGGAACCGTGAATTCAGAATGTACTATCACGGCCCCGCGCCCGGCCGGGGCCAACAGTCCAAAGTCGCGCTGTCATCCGACGGTATACACTTTACCGCACGACCGGAAGATCTGGGCAATTCCTATTTCAGGGTCTTCAAATGGAAAAGCACGACGTACGCACTGGGGATGCCCGGGATCTTCTATCGATCGCAGGATGGCCTGACGGATTTCGGGCAGGGTCCCGTGCTGTTCTCCGAAGACCAGCGCCACACCGCGCTGAAGCTGGACGGCAACACGCTCTCGGTCTTCTATTCCAACGCCCACGACTGCCCCGAACGCATTCTGCTGTCCCGAGTCGAGTTGACGCCGGAATGGATGAACTGGCGTGCGTCGGAAGCCGAGGTCGTACTCGAGCCGGAAACCGATTACGAAGGCGCGGACCTTCCCCTGCAGCCCTCCCGCCGCGGATGGTCACCCGAGCGGGTGCGGCAGCTTCGCGATCCTGGAATTTACCGGGAGGGCGCCGACACCCATCTCCTCTACTCCGTGGCGGGTGAATCCGGAATCGCCATTGCAAAGATAACGGACTGACCGGCGGCGTGCCACGTTAAAACGAGCGGCGGGATTTCACGCATTGTCCGCGCGGAATCCCGCCGCTGTATTCCTGATGCACCGCATTTGAACCGGCTCGGCTATCCGGTCACCGGCAGTCCCAGTGCCTCCGCATTCACGATGCTCGGACACGCCCCGGGCGGGTCGTCGCCCAGGAACGGCAGGATGTCGTCCTGATCCTTCCACGCGGGAAGGCCCCTGAGAACGCCGGCCACGTTGCTGGCGGCGAGCGTCGCCATGCCTTCACGGGTCCAGCTTGTCGCGGATGCAATGTGGGGAACGATAACCACGTTGTTGAGTTCATTCAGGCCGGGCTTCATTTCGGGCTCGTCTTCGAAGACGTCGAGTCCGACGCGGAAGTCCGGGTTTTTCCTGCAGTGGGCCACGAGCGCGGTTTCATCGATGACCGGCCCGCGGCTGGCATTCACGAGAATCGCGTCAGACTTCATCAGGTTCAGGCTTTCCTCGTTCATCAGGTGGTGGGTGGTCGGATCCAGAAGCGGATGCAGGCTGACCACGTCGGCCTCGCGCAATACCTCGGCTTCCGAGTTTGCTCTGGTCACCGTCACGGGCTCTTCGCCCTGCCCCTCCAGGAACGCGCCGTAGTCCCGAATGTAATTCTCCAGCCGTTCGTTGGGATAGGGATCGTAATAGATAAAGTCCATCTTGAACCCTTCGACCATCATTCGCGCGTACGTCGCGCCAATCCGCCCGGCGCCAATCACACCGACGGTCTTACGGTTCAGCAGCTGCCCCAGAAACAGGGTGGGCAGCCATCCTTCGTACCGCCCGCCCCGCATGTACTCATCGGCCTCCACCACCCGCCGCGCGGCGGAAAACGTCAGCGCAATCGCCATCTCCGCGGTCGTCTCAGTCAACACGCCAGGCGTGTTTCCCACGGGAATACCATTTTGTGTGGCCGCATCCACGTCCACATTGTTGAAACCGACCGCATAGTTGCTGTAAGCCTTGCCGCCTGCCGCTTTCAGCGCTGAAAAGAGCGGCTCGCCCCAATCTTCCGTGAGCTGTCCGATCACGCCGTCGCACCGATCGCCTATCGCATCGTTGATTTCGTTGACCTGCAGGATCCTGGTGGAGGTACTGTATTCAACACGGCAACCCGCCTGTTCCAGTATACTCAGCCAGCGGTCGCCAGGAAGCTCCTTCGTAACCACCACGCGCAGATTTCCCGAAGCATTGAACGTCGTCCACTCATTAGCAGCCAAAACACCCTCCTTGAAGATTGAAGACGGAATCCTGTTTTGCCGGCCCATCAGTGCCGGCCGGAACCGTCTCAGAAACCCCGCAAGAAGCTGTTTTAAAATTACCGGTGAGTTCCCGAGCGCGAGCGAAAAAGTGGCGGTCAAGGCGGGAAAATCCGCCCATATTTGGCTATACGGGTGGGTTTGACCTACGCCGACCGGCGCTTTTGCAGCCGTGCGAAGACCGCTGGGAATTTTAAGACAGCTTCTACGATTGTCCGCTGAATATACGCAATCGGCTCGATCGATTCAAGAATCCATGCGTGGATCATCAATCGCGCGCCCTGCAGCAGGGGCAGGCAGACCTCAACCGACCCTGTAATCCGGGACCTCAACAGGCACGCCGCCCTGTTGGGCCGACAGGTGCGCGCACAGGCCGGGTACGGAGAAGTCCAGAGACCGGTATACGTCTATTGGTACGGGACCGCGGCCGGTCGCTGCCCGCACGAACCGGTCGACCATGTAGTATTCCGATGTGCCGTGTCCGCCCGCCAACGCCTCGGCGGGCGCATCGGGATCCGAGTCTTCCGCCGGAAACGCCTCCATCGGTCCTTCGCCCGAACGGAAAATCTTGGCGTCTTCCCACGGCGCCCGTCTGTTTTCCAGGGTGCCCTCGGTACCGTAGAAAATCTGCCAGTGCATCCCGGGTTCGCGGGTTACGGTAAACCCGCAAAGAATCTTGACGACGCTACCCTTTTCCGTCCGAAACAACCCCACCTGCATGTCTATCGAACCGATATCGGGCGCCGTATGCGTGCCGGTGGACATGCCCACCGCGGTAACGCAGCGGTCGTCCAGGATATCCAGCACCGGTCCCAGGCTGTGCGTGCAATAGTAGATCGGCGGCATGGATGCCCGCCACGTCAGTTCCCCGTCGCGACCCCTCATCAGTTTCCGGCAATCGTGTATATACTCCGCTTCAGCATAGAAAACGCGGCCGATCGCGCCCGACCGGATTTTCGTGCTCCAGTCCTGAACATAATGGTAGAAGTTCATATTCTCTGCCATCATGTAGAGCTGTCCGGTGCGACGAACGGCCTCGGCCAGGGCCTCGCATTCCTCCAGCGACCAGGCGGCCGGAACCTCGCTCAGGACATGTGCGCCGGCTTCCATCGCCAGAATGGATTGAGCCGCGTGCAGGGGCGCCGGTGTCGCCACGACAACCACATCCAGGTCAGCGGACAGAAACGCGTCAAATTCCGCATACGCCTGTTCGACGCCAAAAGTCTCGGCCGCCTGCTCCCGCCATTCGGCTACCGGATCGCAGATGGCCGCAAGGTGCGTTTCCGGATGGTTATTGAACGTTTTCGCAAGGCCTCGTCCACGCCTCAATCCGGCAACCCCGACCTTTAACATATCCCCTTCCCGGTGTCCCGTCCCGAAAATTTCCAACCATTCGGCAACCGGTTTCCCGGACAGAACACTGACAGACGCCGTGAGACCGCCGCGCGCCCCTCGTTCCTCTTGACCGCCACTTTTTCGCTCGCGCTCGGGAACTCAACGGTAATTTTAAAACAGCTTCTTAGAATCAGACCTGTTCGACAACGGGCTCGATTGAAAGATAGGGTTCGGTAGACGAGGGGTGTCCGTTGCCGTCCATCATCGCCGCCGCAGCCTGATACGCGGCGTCGATCTTGGGACGGATAACCTCACGATACCCGCGCACCTCGTCAGGCATCCGGAACAACCGCACGTAGTCTCCGTACCTCTCCTGGTGATCGAATTCGAACCGATCGACAAAATCGATATACCAGTCGCGGTAAGCCTTTTCCTCCTTATGCCACGACGGCATCAGCTTGCGCAGGAATTTCATACGCTTCATCAGTTTCAGCATCCAGTCCCGGGTGGTCAGCTTGAGATAGACGTTGAACCCGAGGATATTGAAATTACCCCGGTTGAAGTGGCGATACGAAATCCGGTCACCGCGCTCGGCGCACACATTATAACGCTCGCGATCGCGCAGGTATTTCTCTTCGCTTGTCAGCAGATGTGCGACGTACACTTCGTCCTTGTAGGCCATCACGCGTGGCAGGTATCTGATAACCGCACGGGTGGCTTCGTACTCCTCCTCCGGCCGATCCTTTTCGTACACCTTGCGCACCCGCCGTACGTAACTTCCGGCGTACTCCGCGCCGTCCCACTGCATCAGATCGTACACACCCAGGGCGAACTGCAGACGATCCTCTTCAGCAAGGCCCAACAACGCCACGCCGGCCGTCAGTTCCAGGTACGCGGACCTCGCTTTCCCGCCCTTTCCGCGTTCCAGAATCCCGGCCTTGTCTTCGATCAGTTCGCTGCAAGAAAGCGAAGGTTTCTCCTGCGCGACGACTTCCGGTTCGATGGCGATCTTGCGGCCGAGATCGAAGGCTTTCAAATTGGGATCGAGATCGCTGCGTTTGATGTTGCGCCGCATCGACCACGTGATGTTTTCCAGATCCAGCGGCAACACGCCCCGCTGATAGGCCACCCCGAGAAGGATGCTGTTCGCATAGATCTTGTTGCCCAGGAAACGCTCGGAGATCTCCCCCAGGTCCATCCCGAAATAACCCTCGGGCTTCGTATGGCGTTTGAGCACCCCCTCCATTTCAGCCGTATCGAATTCGTCCTGTCCGGTAAGCGTAAGTACCGTGTGCCGCTTCCCCGTCTCCACCACCGCGGACGTATGTCTCGGGCTGGCGACGCGCCCGTTACCCATCGATTCCAGACCGCGCACCGCCTCCAGGATATCCAGGCCAAGAAGCAGATCGGCATGGCCGTACGGGGTGATCTGTGAAATGACGCGGTCACCCTTCGTAAAACTCACGTGGGAGTATACGGCCCCGTTTCGGATGGCCAGCCCCTTTTTGTTCGTGAATCGAACGGCATAGCCCTGCCGTGCGCCTGCCACGGAGAGAATCGCCGCGATCGTATTGATGCCCATGCCGCCCACCCCGGCAATGTACGCGTACCAGGTGGCGTCGAAGGTTTTCACATCGGGCGGCGGCAAATCCGACAGGTCGATGGCTTCCGTCTGTCTTTCCGCCGGGCGGCTGCGTGTAATGATTACCTCCTCGAACGACGGGCAGGTGCCATCGCCATTCGAAACGGTCACCCTCGTGCAGGCGCCGTCCGACACACACAGGGAGAGATCGGTGGCAATTTTGGGACCATGCAACGTCTCCTCCACCGTCAATCCGCTGCATCCGGTCGCCCGCGTGCATTCAAGGCAATATTCGCAGACCTCCGGCGTAATGTTGATGTGACGTTCCTCCGGAAGGTATCCTGTATCCTGAACGATCTCGTTCTGCATCGCGCGCTGCCTGCGGTGGAACGTGATCCCGCATTCCTTGTCGGCAATAACGATCTTGACACCATCCTTCAGCAGCGCGCGTTCCAGTGTCTGCCGGTAAGGCGCTCGTTCCGCCGGATTCATCCTCGCGATAAAGACGCTGTCTCCGTCGCCCGCCATGCCCCGCACAACATGCTCGATATCCTGGGCGAACGTTGGCTTGCCCAGAATATCCACGTCAACGCCGGGCGTGGGCTGGTGGCCGGTCATTGCCGTTGTCTTATTGTCCAGAATGACGTAGGTGATGTCCTGCCCGTGCTTTATCGAATCGGATATCGCCGCCATTCCGCTGTGGAAAAATGTCGAATCTCCCATGAAGACAAGCTGCTTGTTGTCAATATAGGGATCGATCCCGGCTCCCGTGCCGCCGCCCAGCCCCATCCCGGACAAGTTGTGCATCAGCCGGTCGAAGGGCTTGTATTTCAACAGGGAATAACAACCGATATCACCGTGAAAAACCAGGTCGGCCGTATCTCTTTGATGGTGTTTCTGCATATACTCCGCACTGCTGAAGTCGTCGATGACGCGATTGAGCACGCTTGCGGAATCCCGATGCGGGCAACCCGGACAGAAGGAGGGGGTACGTACGGCCGCCTGCACCTGGTAGCCGGCCGTCTCATCGACGAGGTCGACCTCCGACAGGATCCGCTCGCGGTCGACGGGTATCTCGGGATCGTCCAGATCCAGCAAGACGGGGGCGAGCGCCTTGAGCAGGATGGACGGGTTCATTCCCTTGCTGTCCGGAAAGCCCGGTTGACCGTTAGGAAAACGCTTGCCCCAGATACGGAACGGCCCGATTTCTCCATCCTGATGCAATCCCTGAAGCGCGGCCGCAACTTGCCCCTCCAGGAACCCCCGCTTTTCTTCCACCACGTATATATCGTCGACGAATCCCACGAAGGTACTCAGGGGTTCCGGGTCGATCGGATACGTCAGGCCGTATTTCAGAATGGGTATGCTGCCTTCGAGCCCCAGCATGTTCATCACATGCTCCAGATAGCAATAGGCGAGGCTGGAACTGATGAAGCCGATGCGTCTCTTCCCCGAAGCAGGCCCATACAGAATACGGTTGAGGTTGTACTCGCGGGCGTACCCCAGCAATTCCGGCATCCGTCTGTGGAGTACGTCTTCCTCCTTGATGGCGGTGCTTGGGGGTATGATCACCCTGTCGTCGAGAGGGATCGACCCGCTGTCGATCGTTACGGGCGCGTGCGGCGTGAGGTCGGGAAAACGATTCGGCGCCACGGTAACGGTGCCCCCGCCGTCCGCCTGGTTGGAGGTAATGAGATAGGCCACATAGAGGCGGGTCTTTTCCGATAGATCGAACGCGACACCGATCCAGTCCTTGACCTCCTGGAAAGTACTCGGCTCCAGAATGGGCATATACAGATGTTTTGCAATAAACCGCGAATCGGCGGGAACCTGTGTGCCTTCCGACCACGTATCGTCGCCGAACACAGCCACCGCCGCGCCACCAGGCGCCGTCCCCGCCATATTGCCGAGCGCGAGCCCGTCGGAAGCAACGTGGGCCCCCACGCTCTTCATCACCGCCATTGCGCGCACGGGCGTCATCTGGGAACCGTTCAGCCGCGCGGCGCTGAGTGCTTCGTTGTTGGCGATCTGCACCACCACGCCCTGCTCCACCAGCAGTTCCCGGATGCGCTCCGCGGCATCGAAGACCTCTGCGACCGGAGAACCGGGGTAACCGGTAAGCATACCCATGCGGTGCTCCAGACCGCCCTTGACAATGAGTTCATTGCCGGTGAAGATCCCAATGCCGTCTTCCTGGAGAAATCTTGGATCCACTGCGATTCCCCTGGATGGTTCCGCGCCCGGAGTCAGTAAATCCCGCGAACCCGGGACCGCGCCGACCCCGAGGTTCCCGGCCGCATGCCGGGCGCTACTCCATCAGCCGCCAATTCGGATTATACGTTTCCGTCGGATGTGTGGAGTGTACAAGCTCGAAGACACCGGCGCCACGGCGATCCATGAATATGAATCTGACACCGCGCTGTTCTTCGTAAGTCCAGACCTCAAACGGCTTTTCGTTGGACGCCGCCAGGTTGTACTGGATATCGCTCGGCTCGCCAAACTTGATGTAAATTCGACCCTTATCCGTATCCGACCCGCGCTTGCCCCGGCCGGCCGCGTAGTTGTTCTCCGCATAGCGCATTCGAAAGATGTGCTGGATCAGGCGCTCGTTTTCGTCGGTCGCAGGCGTTGGATCCAGTTCCTTCCAGAACGCCTTCAGGAACGTCATCTGGTCCCGTCGATTCTTCAGTTTCCTGTATTCCTTCCACTGCGAACCCCTGGCGATATATCGGATATCCCTGTAATACCGGACATTTTCCTTTTCCTCCTGTGTCAATTCCACGACTTCCTGCTGCCGCGCCAGGGAAATCATCCGTCTCATCCTGTGGACGGCGCGATTGCTCCGATCCAGCGCCTCGACCTGGAAAAAGTACCGGTCCGGAGCCAGGTCTCCGGTATTGAAGATCTCCGTCTTTACTGCGCTGGCACCCGGCTTCATCAGTCGCTGGTCGGCAAACTTCGCCACCACCGTGCCGGCGGTATCCAGCAGGCTGTAACCCAGCAGAAACGTATTGTCAGCACCCTCGACAGGGGCTGAGAGGTGATAGATCTCGAAATAGACTTCGATATCCCCGCCAGCGGGATAGGTCCGGGTGACGTTGGGAGTCACCAGCCATCCGTATCTCGAAAACCTGCCTTCGGCGCCTGTTCTGGACAGTCCCGATGCGAACAGGAGATCGCTGGATTTCAATGTCTGCTCCTCGAAATCGCGGACCTGCAGGTCTCCTGTCGCCACGCCGTTCTTTTTCTCTTTAAGATCTCGAATTGCAAGGGTCATTCTATAGGCGCCCGGCTTCAGATCGAATCCGATCATATCGCGAAACGGCAGTCCCGCGCCTTCGACGTCGTCGGCATTTTCAACCCAGACCTTCCGCTTCCAGGTCTCCTGGTTGACGACGACGCCCCCGGAATCGGTCAGCGAGACGGATAGTTCCATTTCTGCTTCATATCGTTTTCTCTTTCGCCTGAATTTCAACTGACTCGCGTCCAGCAGGACGTAGATTTCCTGTCGGGTGAACCCCACGGACGCCTGGAATCCCGCGGTGTCGGTGAAGAACGCCAGATCTCCTTCGCCTATAAACGGCAGATCCAGCGGCTCCGCCTCGGCACCGCGCCCCTCTACGCCCAGGAGCAAAATGCCCGCAAACAGCAGGACGCCTATCCAAAGCCGATCCTTATTTCTCATTTCCCGCGTCTCCGAGATTGATGGGACCTAGTGTCCTGTCCCAAAAATTCCTCACCATTCGACCGCCGATTCATCCTGTCTCGCTACGTTCCCCTCGCTCGCCGACCTTACGCAGGTCGCCTGCGTTCGGGCGCCTTGCGAGCCAGGCGACTCTGCGGTCGAATTCAGGCAACTTATTTCCGGGACAGAACACTAGCCGCCGCCCGGAGTATCCCTCGGGCGAAGGGCTAACCTTCCCGGGCCCAAACAGGCAATTTATCGAACTCCAATATTCAAGTCAACTCCAAAGCACCCGGCGATCCCTCAGATCTTCGCGTCGGGAGACACGTAGATCTCCTGCTTCCGGACGCGCACGGGGTATTTCGTGATTCTGAAATGAGGCGCCTCGGTACAGGCGCCCGATTCAAGATCGAACGTCAGGTTGTGCCAGAAACAGGTCACCGTGCCGCCTGTGATCCCGTCGGTCCCGATGGGTCGCTGGTTGTGTGGACAGGTATTGTCAATCGCCTCGATTCTGCCGCCCACGTTGAACAGCCCGATCTCGCGGCCCATCATCATGACGAGTTTGCCGGTTCCGGGCGGGACTTCATTCATCGAAGCCACCCGCATAAATCTCGGGTTTCGTCCGTCGCGTTCCCGGCCGGTCTGAGCGGCACTGCCCCGGCCCTTCGGACGCCATCGATTCAATTTGAACACGGGCTCATCCTGCAACGACCTGGCTTGCGGCGTGGTATGAACTCCGTACAAGCGGACCCGATTCCACGTGCCGGAATCCTCGCATCTCCGCAAAAAGCCGGATGTTCTCGAATTCTTCCGGTCGGTAGAATCTGGAAATGGAAACGTGCGCCGGAGAAGGTTGCAGATATTGACCCACCGTGAGAATTGCCGTCCCCTGTTCGGCAATGTCGTCGATGGTCTGATACACCTCTTCCACGGTTTCGCCCGCGCCGACCATGATGCCGGATTTCGTCGGGATACCTGGATTGGTGATTCCGGCGCGGCGCAGCAATTCGAGGGATTGGGCGTAGTTCGCCTGGGGACGCATCAGGCGATAGAGCCTGGGAGGCGTCTCCACGTTGTGATTCAGAATGTCGGGGCCGGCCGACATCACGGTATCGAGCGCCGGCCAGTTTCCCTGAAAATCCGGAATCAGTACCTCCACCCGCGTCTCGGGGCGCAGCCGGCGGATTTCCCGGATGGTCGCCGCGAATATCGACGCGCCTCCGTCCGGCAATTCGTCACGGTTAACCGAAGTCACAACGGCGTGTCTCAAACCCAACTGCACAACGGCCTCGGCAACCCTGCCGGGTTCATCTGTGTCGAGACCTTGCGGCCGTCCGGTTTTTACCGCACAAAACCCGCAACTGCGAGTACAGATGTCTCCCAGTATCATGAACGTAGCCGTACCCGCGCCCCAGCATTCACCAATATTCGGACACTTCGCGCTCTCGCAAACGGTGTGAAGGCCCAGTTCACGCATGAGGCGCTTTAATTCCCGGTATCCTGCGTTGCCGGGCGCAGGCACACGGAACCAGTCCGGCAAACGGCGGTTTCTTCGCGGGTTCTGGTTTTCGATTTGCAGAAACATAGTGGCGTGCCGGCAGGTCGTCGCTTACCGGGTCGCGCTCCGCTTCTTAGTATTCGGGCCGACCGATCAGCGTGTGAGACGTCGCGTCGGTGATTCTGACATCCACAAATGTATTGGTCCGGATACCGTCCCTTGGGAACACGACCGTCTTGAATCCGTCCGACTTTCCTACTGCCTGTCCCTTGCCGCGCCGCGCGTCGCCCTCGACGAGCACCTCCTGCAGGCGTCCGACATAACGACGGTTGATCTCGCCGGAGATTCCCGTCTGCTGGGCGATTACGGCCTGGAGCCGCCGCGATTTCTCGGTCTCCGGCACCGTATCGGGAATCTCCCGGTAGGCCACCGTACCCTTCCGAGGCGAATATTTGAACATAAAGGCCGAATCGTACCGAACGTGTCTCATCAGCGCCATGGTCGACTCGAAGTCCGAATCGTCCTCGCCGGGGAATCCGACGATGACATCCGTGGACAAACAGAGCCCCGGCAGGGCTGAGCGCAGGCGGTCGACCAGGTCGACGTACCGGCCGGAGGAATAGGTCCGCTTCATAGCCTCAAGGACCCTGTCGGAACCGGACTGGACCGGCAGGTGGATGAATCGGCAGATCTTGCTTTCTTCCGCGATGGTACCGATCAGTTTGTCCGAAAAATCGCTTGGATGCGGCGACGTAAAGCGAATCCTGCGTATACCCTCCACGCTGGCAACCATCTTCAGAAGGTCGGCAAAATCGGTTTCGCCGTCATGATAGGAGTTTACGGTCTGACCGAGCAGGGTTACTTCCTGGAATCCTTCCGATGCAGCCAACCGCACCTGTCGCAGCAGGTCGCCTGCGGGCACGCTCCGCTCGCGACCGCGAACATAGGGCACGATGCAGAACGTGCAGAACTTGTCGCATCCCCGCATGATCGTGATCCAGGCGTTGGTACCCTCCTGGCGAACGGGATCGAGTTCCAGATAGTCCTCTCCCCGGTCCAGCCGCACGTCCAGTGCGGGATTTCCGGCAGCTTCCCCGATCAGCTCGGGCAGGCGGCGATAGGAATCGGGTCCGACGACGAGGTCCACGTACGGAAGTCTATCCAGAAGTTGCTCTGCAAGGTGCTTGGCCATGCATCCGCTCACGCCGAGAACGAGATCCGGTCGCGCCCGTTTCACCCGGCTGAGCTGCGAAAGACGACCCACCACCCGCTCCTCCGCACGCTCTCGAATGGCGCAGGTATTCAACAGCACGACGTCCGCTTCTTCAAGGGCAAGTGCCCTGCGGAATCCCGCCTTCTTCAGTACGCCCATCATGAGTTCCGTATCGGACACGTTCATCTGACAGCCGTAAGTTTCGATAAAGACCCGGCGCGCCGTGCCGGACCCGGGCTGGTCCACGGCAGGCGCCGCGTTGATGTCCGACCGGCGTTCAATGTCGAGAAGCTGCATGCGGCACTCCGGAATGTCTGTGCGCCTCGGATGTCTCGCGATCTTCCCGCGTGCGGTTGCGGGGTCCCCCTGATTCGGTCCCCCGGTCGATTTCGTCCACCGCCTGTCCGATTTCGTCGCGGACGGCCGCGTCCGTCTCGGAGCCGCGTGCTTCTGATAGCGCACGGCGCGCTGCGGGCCCCCCGATGCGGCCGAGCGCCCAGGCCGCATGGCCGCGGACGAGGGGTTCGGCATCGGATAACGCTGCCGTCAATGCGGGAATATCGGCGGTCGTGCCGCGATTGCCCAGAGCCACGGCTGCGTTGCGCAACAATCCGCGCCGTTTTGCGCGTTTGATCGGGCTTCCGCGAAATCTCCGGCTGAAGTCCGTCTGGTCCATGGCAAGTAATGCGGTGAGTTCGGGCGCGTCCAGACCCGCGCGGGCTTTCAGCGCCGGCTCCGCGGTAGGCCTGGCTTGTTTAAGGTTCCATGGACAGACTTCCTGGCAAATATCGCATCCGTAGATCCAGTCATCCATTTTCTCTCTATAACGTCTCGGAATCGCGCCCTTCAATTCGATCGTCAGGTACGAGATGCACCGGTTGGAATCCAGTACGTAGGGCTGTGGAATCGCATCGGTGGGGCAGGCGTCCATACATAGCGTGCAGGTCCCGCAATGGTCGGCAACGGGACGATCGTAAACCAGGGGCGCGGTCAGCAGAATCTCGCCGAGAAAAAACCAGGAACCTCTGCGCTTATGAATGAGGTTGGTGTGCTTTCCGAACCACCCTATGCCGGCACGGGCGGCAAAATCGCGCTCGAGGACAGGTCCCGTGTCGACGTAGACCCGCCCTTTCACCCCCGGCTCCAGCGTCTGAATCCACTCCAGCAGTCTCTTCAGCCGGGCGGTCATCAGGTCGTGGTAATCGTCGCCCCTCGCATACCTGGAGATCCTGCCCCGGGTCCGCTCGCCGTCGGGCGGCGCACCCTTCTCCTGATCATAATTCATTCCCACACAGAGGACCGTTCTGGCACCCGGCAGGACCTGTTCGGGATGCGACCTACGGTCGAGATTCCGGCCAAGATATGCCATCTGGCCGGCATACCCCTTCGCCAGCCAGTCCAGATAGAAGCCCCAGTGGTCTGGCGGACCGGCAGGGGCGACGCCCACGGGGCTGAAACCCATCCCGCGCGCTTTTCGCTTGATCTGCTCGGTCAATTTCTGCTGTTCAGTTTCCGAATTCTTCGCCATGGCCGCCAAACAAGCCCAAAAGGACAGGGAATGGACGTACCCTGTCCTTTTCTGTGCAATCGGCTCAAGACCCTCAGACACCCACCCGGGCCCTGAAATCCGCGATTGCCGCCCTGACTGCATCGATTGCCAGCGCGGCCGCGTGTCTTCTTGTGGGCGGGAGTCCGCCCAGCCTGCCCTCCACCTCCGCCCTTGTGACCGCCCCTGCAGCCGCAACCGGGAGGCCCGAAACCATTACCGTTACTGCCGAAGCCGCGGCGATGGTGGCCGTGCAGCCCTGAGACTGAAACATCGCGTGCACGACGCGTTCGTCGACAATTCTAAGCTGAAGCGACACCACCGCGCCGGACGCCGGATTCTCGACGGAGGCGGCGCCGTCCGCATCGTGCATGGTACCCGCGTTACGCGGATTCCTGAAATGATCGAGCGCAATCTCGCTGTAGGTCTCGGCCATGGTCGTCCAACCACCCGATTGCTCATCGGGCGTCTTCGAGTGGCCTTCGAGGCGGCGTAAGCGTTACCCGGTCTTCCACGGCCAGCAGTTTCTCTTTGGTGTAAATCAGCTCGGCGCGGCTCTCCGCCACCAACTCGGTTCGCTCGGTCATGACGATCGCGTCTTCAGGACAGGCTTCAACGCACATACCGCAGAAGATGCATCGAAGCATATCGATGTCAAATCGCTTGGGATGCTTCTCGCGGTCCTCCCAGGGCGCTTCCTCGGCCTCGATGGCGATGCATTCCGCCGGACAGGCCGTGGCGCACATGTAGCACGCGACGCACTTCGGGCGACCCTTATCGTCCTTCGTTAGCTTGTGCAGCCCTCGGTATCCGCTGGGTTTTGTCCAGGTTTCCTCCGGATACTGCATCGTTATCTTCTTGCCGAGCAGATGACGGAAGGTCAGTGACAGACCCTTTGTGATTGCCGGAAGATACATTCTTTCGGTCAGCGTCATTTCGTGACCGACCTTTTTCATATCGGCGTTCTCCTCTCCTGTTTCGGGATCTGCCCTTGCGTCTCTTGTTGGAACGTCCTGCCCACTGTGTGGCGACGGTTTGCCGGATAATCGTAACCTGAATCTCGCCGGGATAGGTCATTCCCTCCCTGATGCGCTGCGCAATTTCGAAGGACAGGGCCTTCGCGCGTTCATCGTCCACCCTTCCTGCATTCACCATCACCCGGATCTCGCGGCCGGCATTGATGGCATATGCGTCTCGAACACCCTGGAAACCGCGGGCGATATCCTCGAGATCCCGCACCCTTCGAATGTACCCTTCGGCGTCGTCGCGGCGGGCGCCCGGACGCGACGAGGAAATGGCGTCCGCAGCCTTTACGAGGAAGGAGATTGGAGAACTGGCTTCCGCGTCTCCATGATGGTAGAGTATGGCATTTCCAACCTCCTGCCCTTCGCCGTGTCTGCGAACCAGAGCCACGCCGATGTCGGTATGCGTTCCTTCCTGTTCCTGATCGACCGCTTTGCCGATGTCGTGCAACAGCCCGGCCCGTCGCGCCAGCATCTCGTCCATCCGCAGTTCCGCAGCCATCGCGCCTGCCAGAAAAGCCACTTCCTTGGAATGCCCCAACACGCTCTGACCGTAACTCGTCCGATATTTCAGACGTCCAAGCATCGACACCAGTTCGGAGTGCATATTATCGATGCCCACTTCCTTGACCGCGCGTCGGCCCTCCTCTTCGACAAGGGTCTCGATCCGGTCCTCGCATTCGGCCACGACCTCTTCCACGCGGCTGGGGTTGATCCGTCCCTCCTTGACGAGCTGCTCCATTGCCAGCCTCGCCACATCCCGCTTCACCGGATCGAAGCTGGAGAGCACAACGGCTTCCGGCGTATCGTTCACGATGACCTTCACGCCGGTCGCAGCCTCGAAAGAGATGATATTCCGCCCTTCCTTGCCGACGATCCTCCCCTTGATATCGTCATCGGGCAGCGCCACAACCGAGATGGACGATTGAACGGTCTGATCCGTGGAACATCGTTCTATCGCCTGCGCGATGATCTTCTTCGACTCACGTTCCGACCGCTCCCGGGCCTGATCCATGATCTCCATGCCCATCGCGGTTGCAGTATGCCGGAGATCGGTCTCGATGGACTCCAGAAGCATTTCCCGGGCACGGTCCACATTCATGCCGGATATGCGTTCCAGCAGGGCGCGCTGTTCGGCCAGCACCTGTTCGAGTTCCTGCTGATTCTGATCCAATCGGACAGCGCGCTGCCGTGCGTCGCGCTCCCGGCGATTCAGCTCCTTGTTTCGCAGTTTGAGGTTTTCGTACTGATCGAGTATACCGTTCTCTTTTTCGTTGAGATCCTCATCCCGCTGTTCCAGTTCACGCCGCTTGCTATCCAGTTCTCGCTCGAATGTCGTTTTGGCGTCGTACCATTTGTTTTTCTCTTCGAGAAATGTGGCTCTGCGCTCCCGACCGGCTTTCTCGACCATCTTGGAAATCCGACGCTCGGTGTGGTGTTCAATTTCCTGAATTCTGCGGGCTTTAAGCCTCGCGCATAAAAACCACCCGACAGCGAAGAGGAGAATCGCGCATGCAATGGCAAGACCGACTGAGTATGCATCCAGTGCCATTGAAGCCTCCCGTGTTCGGTAAGAGGCTGTTTTAAAATTACCGGTGAGTTCCCGAGCGCGAGCGAAAAAGTGGCGGTCAAGGCGGGAAAATCCGCCCATATTTGTCTATACGGGTGGGTTTGACCAACGCTGAACGCCGCTTTTGCAGCCGCGCGAAGACCGCTGGGAATTTTAAGACAGCCTCTAAGATTGAGATCCAGGTCAATCGATTGACGCACGTCTGGCTCCTCAGTGAATTGTCGCTCTCGCCCCCTGCGGCAACGCGACGCCGGTTTTCCGGAATTCTCCGATAGAGCCACTTGCTGCCTGCTCCCGTTGTGGAGCACGCCAGCAATGTGCAACAAAAACAACATAACACTCCGGTTCAACTGATCGATCGGACAATAAAGGGAGGCATCCCGCCCGGACCCCTCCCTCGCCTAATGCCGGAAACAAGCCGGCCACCGCTTTTGAACGAACCGGCCCACTTCATACACCAAACGACTCCCCACAGCCACACTGATTCGTGGCATTGGGATTCAATACTCTGAATCCCGTTCCCATCAGTCCGTCGTCATAATCCAGTTCGGACCCAGCGAGATAAAGTGCGCTCTTCATGTCCACAAACACCCTGACGCCGTTGCATTCGATGGTGTCGTCGTCTTCGCCGGGGCCGTCTTCGAAGCCCAGCTGGTACTGCAACCCGGAACATCCGCCGCCGACCACCTTCATGCGAAGACCAGCTTCCGTGGCGCCTTCGCGCTCCAGCAGGTCCTTGATCTTTACCGCAGCAGCCTCGGTGACCGTAACCATTGTACCCTCGAACCTTTCGGGAATCCTGAAACGCCGCCGATCAGCCGATTGCGGAAAGACAACGTTTCACAGCGTCGAAATCGGGAAGCACCGTAGCGTCTTCCGACACTTCCGCGTACCGGATAATCCCTTCCCTGTCTACAACGAACGCCGCGCGTTTTGCAACACCCCTGAAACCCAGGAGATCCTGATATTGAGCTCCGTAGGCGGCGCTCACCTCTTTATTGAAATCGCTCAGCAACTGGATGGAAATATCGTTATCGTCCGCCCAGGCCTCCTGGGCGAAGGGGCTGTCCACGCTGATACCCAGCACCTGAGCATTCAGAGTGTCGTATTCGGAAAGTCCTCCACTAACCGAACACATTTCATCGGTACAGACCGAGGTATAAGCGAGTGGAAAAAACAGCAGTACAACGTTCTTTTCTCCTTCGAAACTGCTTAAACTGACATCCTCGAGATCACCCCGTTTGCTCTTCAGGGTGAAGTCGGGTGCCTGATCGCCTACTTTGATTCCCATGGGATGTTCCTTTCGTGTAATTCCAGAAGACCGGCCCGAAATCCAAACCGGAAAACCGCGGCATACGCTGTTCCGGCTCGGGGTAACAGTCCGTTGATAAAGTCGCTCTGCTGACGAGGCCGAAGACAAGGCGTGAGACCGAGTCGAATCGAGCGATTCGGCGAGGTAGCGCAACGCAGGTTTTCGACCCCAAGGGAAACCCGTAGCACGGACGGGCTTTTTCAACGGGCTGGTAAGGGCGGGACGGGCTACGAAGTCGCTTCGGCGAATCGGGCCGACACCGCGTCCCAGTCAATCACGTTTCCCCAGGCCTCGATATAGTCGGGGCGCCGGTTCTGGTAATTCAGGTAATAGGCGTGCTCCCAGACATCCAGTCCGAGAATCGGAGTGCCGTCGCCGGACATCAGCGGGCTGTCCTGGTTCGGGGTGCTGAGGATCGCCAGTCCGCCGTCCTTCACGACAACCCAGGCCCAACCGCTGCCGAAACGGGTCGTTGCCGCCTGCACGAACTCGTCGCGTGCAGCGTCGAGGCTCCCGAATGCATCGTTGATAGCGTCGGCCAGGTCTCCGGAAGGCTCGCCGCCCCCGCCCGGCGACATCACGGTCCAGAACAGACTGTGATTGGCGTGGCCCCCGCCATTGTTCCGGACCGCCGTACGAACAGCTTCCGGAACGCTTTCGAGGTTACTGATCAGATCTTCGACGCTCTGGGCGGCCAGATCGGCGTGACCGTCCAGTGCGTTGTTCAGGTTGGTCACGTACGTGTTATGGTGCCTGCCGTGGTGAATCTCCATTGTCCGGGCGTCGATATGAGGCTCCAGAGCATCATAACTGTACGGCAGATCGGGAAGTGAATAAGCCATCGAGTACACTCCTTGAGTAGATTGAGGATGGGCGACAGAACCAGACACTTGAGTCAGACATTCAGATGAAAAAATATAACGAAGTATAGGCACATCGTCAAGCGATTTCAATCCCCACTTACTTATAACAAAAACTTACACTTATCGTAGTTCATGAACCGGCCGACCTTCGGTTTCCACGACAATATTGTCGATGAGCCGGGTCTGGCCGCACCGGACGGCCGCTGCCAGAAGCACCCGGGCTCCGAACGCTTCGACGGGCCTGAAATCTTCGGCGTCGACCGCCGCGATGTAATCGACTTCCACGAACGGGCTCCGGCGCACACGGCGGTTCATGGCGTCAATAACCACAGACGCGCGCTTTTCGCCCTGCAGCACCAGATCTCTTCCTTCCTGCAGTGCCCTGTAGATCACCGTGGCACCGCGGCGATTGCGGGGCGTCAGGTAGCGGTTTCGGGAACTCTTGGCCAGCCCGTCCACTTCTCTCACGGTGGGTGCGACCAAAATTCCCACGTCCAGATTCAGGTCTCTGACCATCCTGCGGACAACACCCGCCTGCTGCGCGTCTTTCTGACCGAATATGGCCACGTGCGGTTTGACGGCTGCGAAGAGTTTGGTCACCACCGTGGCCACGCCCCGGAAATGCCCTGGACGTGACGCGCCGCACAGATGGTCAGGCAGTCCTTCCACCTCCAGGTACGTTGCATAGCCTTCGGGGTACATCTCTGCCGTCGAAGGTGCATAGACCAGGGCGCCTCCCTCGGCATGAACCATCGCCAGGTCCCGTTCGAAATCCCGCGGATACGTCTGGAAATCCTCATCAGGCCCGAACTGGGCAGGGTTCACGAAGACACTCACGACCGTCCGGTCGGTTACCCGCGCGATCTGACGCATCAGGCTGGCATGGCCCTCGTGCAGATACCCCATGGTGGGTACCAGTCCGATCCGGAATCCGTTCTTTCGCATCCGGTCCGAAACCCGGTGCATCTCACGCACGGTCCGTATGACCCTGACGGTTTCCATCGTTCGGCGGCCGCCTTTCTCCACACAAAAACGCAGGGCGGGAGATCCCCGCCCCACGTTATTGTCTATTACGAGTGGACGACGGGTTCATTCCTCCGCGAGGGCCTTGAACTTCCGCAACTCTTCGTTCCGGATTCGATAACGGTGCTCCTCGGCCGGATACCGCTTTTCCTTTACATCGCTGACGTACCTCGTAAAGGCCTCGCAGATGGTTCGTCCCAGTTCCGCGTACCGTTTGGAATACCTGAATGAAAAGTCGTTGAGACCCAATAGATCCGGCGCGACCAGCACCTGACCGTCGCATCGTCGACCCGATCCGATGCCGATCGTGGGAATGCTCAGCGCGCGCGAAACAACGCGGGCCACCTGCTCGGGAACGCACTCGAGAACTACGGCTACCGCCCCCGCGGCCTCCAGGGCGAGCGCGCCGGCGAGGACCCGGGCAGCCTCGTCGGCACTGTCACCATAGACATGCCGGTTTCCCTTCCAGGTCTGCGGCAGGTGGCCCACGTGGCCGACAACCGGCATGCCATCCACCGTAATTGCCTCGATCCTTCCAGCCACTTCCTCGGCGCCCTCGAGTTTGACCATGTCGGCCCCGGCATCCGCCAGCAGACCGGCGTTATCGACGGCCTGGGAATCCGTTTCATAGGACCGGTAGGGCAAATCCGCCAACAGAATCGCATGCCGTACTCCCCGTCTGACGGCGCGGGTGTGGTGTAGCATATCCGACATGGTGACCTGCTGTGGGCTTTCGTATCCCAGTATGTTTATTCCCACCGAATCTCCGACCAGGATGATATCCACGTTCGACGCGTCCTGCAGGATCGCCGTGGGAAAATCGTAACAAGTCAGCATGGCGATGGGTTCGCCCCGACGCTTCAACTCGGACAGAAAGCCGGGGGTGGTTCGCAATTCCTCGTCGGACACCTCTTGAACTCCCTTTCCTGCGTATCCGCTTTTCAACGCGCGTTCCGTGATCAGGCCTCGATTCGGGACGGACGATAGTAGCGGGTGCCCGCAGGTGGCGCCTTCACCTGCTGCAGCAGTTCCTCAAGTCCCGCCGGATTCCGCACGAAGTCGACCTGCGACACATTGATGATGAGCAATGGCGACTCGGTATAGTGAAAGAAGAAGTGCGTATACGCCTCGACGAGCCTCGCGAGGTACGATTCAGTCATCAGCCGCTCGTACGAAGGCGTCTGTTTGCGAACGCGCTGAAGGAGACTGTCGGTTGAATTGTGGAGGTAGATTACCAGATCGGGACTCGGCACCTTCTCGTGAAGTGTCTCGGCCATTCGTTCGTAAAGAGAAAGTTCGGCGTCGTTCAGGCAGACATGGGCGTATATGCCGCTTCTTGCGAACAGATAGTTGCTGACAACCGTGGATTCGAACAGGTCCATCTGATGAAGATCCTGTTGCTGCCGGTACCGGTGCAACATAAAGAATACCTGCGTTTGGAATCCGTAGTGCTCCGGGTTTTCGTAAAAAAGGGGCAGAAAGGGGTTCTCCTCCGCCTCCTCGAGGACCAGGCGCGCCTTCATCGACCTTCCCAGGAGGCATGCAAGCTCGGTCTTGCCCACGCAGGGGGGGCCTTCGATCGCAAGGTATCGTACGGCCACGGAACACGCCCTTATGTGCAAACCGACAGCAGTGAAACGCCGTCCAGCTTTCGCACTTCCTGCGTCGGAACGATCGATTCGGCCAATTCCGAAAAGGTCTTGTTGAATACCGGATGGCGACCCCCTGGCGCCAGCTCGCACAGAGGAGCCAGTACAAAAGCCCGCTCATGTAATCTCGGATGTGGAATCTCCAGCCCTGGACCACGAAAAATCTCATTCTCGTAGAGCAGGATATCCAGATCCAGCAGCCTCGGCCCCCACCTTTGCCTGCGAACCCTTCCGAACCTGTTTTCGACGGCGAGCAGACATTCCAGCAGCGCACGCGGTTCGAAGTCTGTTTCCGCGGCAACCACCGCATTCAGGAACATCGGCTGCGCGGTAACCCCGACCGGAGCGGTCTCGTAGACGGCGGAGGCGGCCTTCACGTCAAGTCTGTCGTGTTCGTCGAGCGCGGCGACGGCCCGGCGCAATACAGCCGCCCGGTCGTCCAGGTTAGCCCCCATACCGATGTAGGAGAGCGCCATTAGTCATCCCCGCTCCACTTCCACTTCCACGCCATCGAATAAAGCCTGCATGGGCGGATTGGGTTTACGCACCCTGACCAGCAGACGCTTCAGATGAAAGCTCGACTGCAGAACCTCCGCTATCCGGTCGGCCAGTGCCTCCACGAGTCCGAAACGTTCCGAGGTAACGACCTTCTTCGTGGCTTCATAGACCTTCGCATAGTCGAAAGCGCCGGCGGCGGCTTTGCGGGCATAACCCCTGAAGTCGGAGAAGATCTCCACGTCCACTTCAAACCACTGCCCCAATTTCGCCTCTTCGGGAAACAGTCCGTGATAGGCATAAAACCTCATATTTCTAAGACGAAACACGTCGTTTCCCATTGCCGGTCTCTATCGCTTCCTTATCAACCCACTACGCCTCGAATTGCCCCGCAAAACCCTACCAGCCCGTTGGAAAAGTCCATCCGGGTTGCGGCCGGCCCTCGCGGTCGAAATACTGCGTTGCGCGCCCTCGCCGAATCGCAGGATGGGACTCGGTCGCGCGCCTTGTCTTCGGCCTCGCCTGCAGAGCAACTTTACCAACGGACTGCTACCGGCGCCACCGTGGACGCACGACACTCGATTCCTTCGTCGACATCAATATAAATGAACAAATGTGCAGAGTCAACATCCCTATGGATTCCGGGTGATGAAGACCGCCGACGACGATGCCTCTTCGTGAGACAAAAAGCCCTTGACATCGCCAATTTGCGCCTGTATTGTAACGCGATGGTCCTGCAACCCTGCTGGCTGGCTATCGTCTGTAAAAGGGCAGTTCGACGACCTTTGCCCGACCTCCCCCGTCTACGGACAGAAACAGGCCGGGGTGTTCATATCCCCTGCGGACGGACGCCAGCGAAACCGCCCGCTCCAGGGCAGGCGAACGGACACCGCTTGTCGTCCACCCGATTTGTTTTTCGCCGTCTCGAAGCGGTGTTTCAGGCGGCGGAACCGTATCCGCCTCAAGGCACAGGCCGACCAGATACCGCCTGGGCTTGCCCAGGTTGTGCATTTTGGCTATCGTTTCCTGGCCAATAAAACATCCCTTTGTGAAGTCGACCGCGTGATGAAGGCCCGCTTCGAGCGGCACGACCCGTTCGTCCACGTCGACTCCGTAACGCGGTATTCCGGACTCTATTCGCAACGCCTCCATGGCCCGGGTACCCACGGGGCGCGCGCCCGCGGCAGTCAGCACATTCCAGAGACGAAGCGCATGGACCGCCTCGATCCGCAGGTCATAGCCGGGCTCTCCCGAATAGGAGCGTGCGGTTACGGACACATCCGTACGTCCCAGGCCACGCACGACGGTGTGGCAATCCGCAAGATCGGAGGACACCTCGCCCAGCGCCCTCGCAATCAGTGCGCGGGCGCCCGGTCCGTGTAGGCCGAGTGTCGCCTGTATCCCGGTAACGTCCCTGATACGGACGTCATCCGCGATCAGGTATTTGTCCAGGGACGCCATCAGCTTTGCCTGCAGTCCGGGCTCTGTCTCCAGCAGGAACCCTTCCTCACGATGATAGACCCATACGTCCGACAACGTCTGGCCCCTGGGCGTGGTCATCGTTGCATAGTTGCCCGCTCCGGATTCCAGTCCTTCGACCGTGTTGCTCAACATCCCGTGCAGGAAACGCGCGCGGTCCGAGCCGGTAACCAGCAGGTGACCCCGGTCGCTCCGATCAACCAGACCCGCGGCCTCCCGAACGGTTGCATACTCGGATGCGGCATCCCCGTAGTGAGCCGCGGCCTCGGTGCCGCCGATTCGTTCGAATACAGCACCTGCCGACAGCTTGGCTGACCGCAGCGTTGTAACAGTCATTGAGCGACCTCCTGAATGAACGCCGAAGAGACAATGGTGGTTTCCGATGAAACTTATTTCGCACCCCTTGCCGTGTCAAGGAAAACCGGCGTTTTGACAACGATTGCGCGCGGAAACCGGAGACGCCGCGGGTCCGTGGCGTCTCCGATATGAAACGCTTCATTCCAACGGCCCTGCTGATCCTTGTCGCCTGCGGCGGCGGCCTCGGGCCGGGACCGCCCGACGGTACGGGAATCAAGGGAACCCTCATCTTCAACGGCGACTGGCCGCCGGAGACGGATGACGTGGCTGTGGCAGTCTACCGGCGACGCCCGCAGGTCCTGGCCGATTTCTTCAATATTGCAGGCTGGGACACAACCGTGACCATCGGGGCGGTCCGTTTCGAATACTTCGTCCCCCTGGAAGAGCCGGGCACCTACGAGTGGGTCGTGGTCGCCTGGCGCCCCCGCGGCGGCTTCTGGAACTTTGACTCTCTGCTCGGTTGTTACCACGTTGGCAACGACACCCTGCCCACACCGGTGCAGGTTCGCCTGGGCGAAACCACGAAAAATGTCGATATCCAGACCTACTTCGACCTCGTGCAGGGCGCCGATCGGCCGGATCGGCAAATTTGTACGGGGTTTCTGCCTCCTCTGCCTTCTGCTTCCGGGTTCGGCACTGCGGGCGGAAACCCCCGGGACGATGGTCGGAACAACAACCGACGAAACGACCGGTGAACCGTTGCCAGGCGCCAACGTCGTATTGCTTGGCACTGGTATCGGAACCGAAACAGACGTCGAAGGCGCGTTCCGCCTGACGGGTCTGCCGCCAGGTCCATATACCCTGTCCGTCTCGTTGCTGGGTTTCGCTCCTTATGTCATGAAGGACGTCGAGGTTGCGGCCGGCGATACCCTGCGGCTTACCGTCCGGCTCGCGTCCTCGCCGATCCACATGCCCGCCATCGTGGTCTCCGCAAGCAAACGCGCCCGAAACGTCGTCGACGCGCCAACAAGCGTTTCACTCATCAGCTCTGAGGAAATCCAGTCTGACAATTCGGCCACGCTGAACGAATCCCTTGAGTACGTTGCCGGTGTCAATATGGTGGGAGGCCAGGTCAACATAAGGGGGTCCAGCGGCTATTCCCGGGGTACGGGAAGCCGTGTACTCATGCTGATCGACGGCTTCCCGGCGCTGTCCGCCGATAACGGCGACGTCAAGTGGGACGCCATTCCGGTCGACCAGATCGCGCGCGTGGAAGTCATCAAGGGCGCCGGGTCCGCACTCTACGGCACGGGCGCGCTCGGGGGTATCATCAATGTTATTACGCGGAATCCGTCGCCCGAACCCGAGACGCACTTTCGGTTCCTGGGCGGCCGTTACAGCGAACCCGGCCACCAGGAGTGGCGCTGGTCGTCGAACGGGAGATACTACGAAGGAACGGACATCAGCCATTCCCGGCAGTCCGGGAACACCGGATTCATCCTGGGTGCGGGGCAGAAGTGGACCAACGGGTTCCGGGAAAACGCGTGGCACAGGAGATACAAGCTCTTCGGCAAACTCAGACACCGGTTCAAGGCAGCGGCGACGTTAACCGCAACCGGCAACTGGGCGCTGGACGATCATGGCACCTTCGTGCTCTGGAAAGACAGGAACGAGCCACTGGAGGTGCCTGAAAGCGCCAAAGGAGACAAGACCGTATCCCAGAAGCTGAACCTGAACGTCGATTTCTATCACCTGCTCAATCCGCAAACGGGCTATCGACTTAAATCGTTCGTGTATCGGACGGAATTTGACAACGAAATCGGCGGGAGAACGTCGTCGGAAGCATACAAGCTGGGACAGGAACTCCAGTTGGATCTCCAGCCGGCCGCGAAGGTGGCGCTGACGGTCGGCACACAGTGGATTCATGACGTCGTGAATTCTTCCGATCATCTCTTCGGCAATCACACCGGGCTCAACCTGGCGGGCTATGCCCAGGCCGAAATCGAACCCACGGATCGGGTTACGCTGTCGGCGGGCAGCCGCTACGACCGATATCGCACCGACGACCGCGGCGCGGAGAACCGTTTGAGCCCCAAGCTTGGGTTCTCGTATCGCACATCCGGACGCACCACGTTGCGCGGGACGCTGGGATGGGGTTTCAGAGGCCCATCGATCGCCGAAATCTACACCGACGCCACCTTCTCCGCGATTCCGATTATTCCCAACACCGGCCTTGTGGCCGAGAGGAGCACCTCCGCCGAAGTCGCGCTGGATCACCGTCCGACTCCCTGGTCCGTCATCAACGCCGCGGCATTCTGGAGCCGCTACCAGGACCTCGTGGAGGCCAGGCCGGACGCCACCGGCGTCGTGCAGTTCAGAAACGTTGCGAAGGGCCGTATTGCCGGCGTCGAGACGAGCCTGGCCGCGGCGATCGATCCGGTTCGCCTCGAGGGGAACTATACGTTCATCAGCGCGATCGAAAACTTGCCGGAGGGGGACCTTCCGCTGCCCTATCGCTCCCGGCACATCGGCACCGCGGGTATACAGACCACATTCGGCCGACTCACACTGGGAGGCCGTTTCAGGTTCAGAAGCCGAATCCTGCGCGCTTCCGGACTGTTACCGGAAGGAAACCGCGATCTCATACCCGTTTATCTGCTCGACGTCTCGGCCTCGTACGCGTTCGGAGAGGCCCAGGTGGTGCTGAAGGCACATAACGCCCTGGAGTACAACTACGCCGTTGTCGAACGCAATCTGGGTTCGCCCAGACGTATTTCGCTCGGAATTACGGCAAGGCACTGAATTCCAAAGGAGAATTCCATGAAAGCGATTCAAGTTGACCGCACCGGCGGACCCGAGGTCCTCCTCTTTAAAGACGTTCCGAATCCCGATCCCGGCCCGAACGAGGTATTGGTCAGAATCGATGCCATCGGTCTGAACTATATTGACACCTACCACCGCACGGGCCTCTATCCGCTGGACCTGCCCTTCATTCCCGGTCTCGAGGCCGCCGGCACGGTGGCGGCCCTGGGGACTGACGCCACGGATTTCCGGCCCGGTGATCTCGTCGCCTACGCGGGAGTACCCGGTTCATACGCCGAATTCGTCGCAGCCCCGCAGGAGAGACTCGTCAGACTCCCCGATGGCGTGGATGCCGCCGCCGGCGCGGCCGCCATGCTCCAGGGGATGACATCCCACTATCTCGTTCACAGTACGTGCAACGTTCTGGAAGGCGACACGGTGCTCATCCACGCAGCCGCGGGAGGCGTGGGACTCATTCTGGTTCAGATGGCGAAAATGCGGGGGGCGCGCGTCATCGGGACGGTGTCAACGGAAGAAAAGGCGCAACTGGCCCGGGGCGCAGGAGCGGATGAAGTCATCAGATACACCGAACAGGATTTCGAAGCCGAAGTCAGCCGGCTGACGGACGGACAGGGCGTGCATGTGGTATACGACTCGGTTGGGAAGACCACGTGGGAAAAGAGCATGAATTGCCTGTCTCCCAGGGGCTACCTCGTGCTGTTCGGAAATGCCAGCGGCCCGGTACCGCCAGTCGATCCGCTGCTGCTCAGCCGTCTGGGCTCGATCTTTTTGACGCGCCCCACCCTTGTCGACTACACTGCGAGCCGAGAGGAACTGGAACTTCGCGCCAATGACGTGTTAGGCTGGATTCAAACCGGGAAGCTCAGTCTGCGGATCGACCGTACGCTGCCCCTGTCGGATGCCCGGGAAGCCCACCGGCTGCTCGAAGGCAGACTGACGACGGGCAAGGTGCTCCTGATACCGTAGCCTGCCCGGACGAACCCCGCCCTCGGCGGAGGCCGGACGCATTCGCACGTGGGCGACGGCCTCAGATACGGATTTCCCTCCTTATACCGCGGAGGTCCATCTCGAACTCGATCCCGATCACGGGCGGTCGCGCCGGGTACAACCGGAAGCCGTGACGCTGCGCCGCCCCGACGCCAGGCAATACGACATCCTTCAGAAGGCGGTCCAACCGGTGCGCCGTGTAAACATTCACGGCGGTCACCTGATCCCAGTTCACTCCCAGCCCAGCCAGCCGATCCGCCATCACATGCACCACGTACGCCGCCTTCTCCCGCATCGCGTCCGAGCCCGTTTCACCCCGCCTGACGATGCCGTCGCGCACCAGTTCGCCCTCGAGCAGTTCACCCGCGCCCGCGATGACGAATGTACGGCCGTGTTCCTCCCGGCAGGGCACGGTGTATGAAAAACCGTACATCGTGGTATCGTCCGGCGGATTGTGCAACGGCGCGACATTGGTTCGCGCGACCGGGTTCATTCCGTCCACGTGCAGGCCCCAGGACGCAAGAAGTCCGCAATAGTCCTCGTTGAATTCGATGAATCCGTCCATCGGATGCGGTTTCGGGCATCGGAGTTCCACACCGCAAAGCGCGTTCCGCACCCGGCTCGACCTGCGAAGATGCACATCCACCTTCTCGAATCCCTCGCGCCACGGTAACGGTTCCGTCAACGTCGCGTGCACGATCTCGTATCCCGTCTCGGCAATGACGCCGCATGAATAGGGTTCGATTCCTTTAAGGAATTGATATTGTCCTTTTATATTTCTAATTAGCATAAGTATAAACCGCTGCTTTCCGCCATGCCCGGAGCGTCCGCGTGCGTTGCCTGTCTTCCGATGACCGGATCACCTCACGTCTGCCGACCAACGCTCAATCCGGGGGATTCCTCAGGTAGGCCATCAGCAGCCTGGCCGAATTGACGATCCCTTCCATCGAACAGATCTCGTACCCGTGGGTGTTCTCTCCCGGGTACGCGATGCAGGCGGACCGTCCGGCGGATCCGATACGCTTGGCGATACTTGCGTCGCTCCCGTATGAGGTTACCACTGCCGGCTGAGTCTCAAATCCCATACCTGTTGCCAGTGATTCCAGGTGGCGCAACGTCCGTTCGTGGTAAACCCCGGTCGCGTCACCCCAGAGCAGAACCGGTTTTCCGCAATTCTCAATCTGATACTCCTCGGCCACGGGTGCGATATCCAGCGCGATCGCCGTTTGAGCGGGCAGTTGTCCGATCGAAAACGCGGCGCCCTGCGCGCCGATCTCCTCCTCCGAACTGGCGATGAGATACACGTCATGCGGCGGCGGCGTCTCGGCCAACTGCCTGGCCGCCTCGATCAGGACGGCCAGCCCGGCCCTGCAGTCCAGATTGTAGCCACAGATGAAGTCTCCCATAAACACGGGCGTTTTGCGCGAACGCGCAAGCACCGCCTTGCTGCCGCGATGTACGCCGAGATCCTGCAGTTCCGCGGCGCTGCGCTTGGTCTCGATCCAGAACGCCTCCCATTCCACCGCCTTGCCCGTCTTCAGACGACCCGCAGGACTTTCGTCGGAAACATGCTTGGAGCCGACAGAGAGAACCCCCGTTACCGGCTCACATTCGGTGAGCACTTCAACCGGCCCCTCGCCCACCGCCCACGCGTGGAGCCCGCCCAGCGGCCGGACCCGCAGCCGCCCGTCTTCCTGGACACGCTTGACCATAAGCGAGATTTCGTCCTTGTGCGCCGTGACGGCAACGGGCGCGCCATCTCCCCGGCCCCTGAAGTGAATCACGATGCTCTCGGCCGGGTCCTGCCACACCGACGCCGAGAGGGGACGCACCTCATCCATTACAATGGCGTCCACTTCGCCTTCTGCCCCCGGCGGAGCATGCGCCGTCAGGAGTCTTTCCAGCAACTTCAATAATCGTGATCGATCAATTGACATATCCATTGCAACCCCTCCATACGTCGCCAGGAAGCTGTTCCGAGAGCCGGGACGCGGACCCCGCCGCACATCCCGATATTCACTGCAGTCCGCGTGGGAGATTTCGCTTGACATCGTACAGGAAACACCGAATATTCAAATTGATTCCATCTCCTATTTCCTCCCTCCGGTTGCAGAATCCCGTCCGCCAATTGCATATCCGTACGAGGTGATCTTCGTGGCCAGAAAGAGCGGAATCTACCGCGATGAAGCGAAAGATTCACTGCACCGGTACCTGGAAGACGTCGCAACGTCGGAGCCGTTGACGTCCCAGGAGGAAGTCTTTCTTGCCCGTCGTATCAAAAAGGGAGACCTCGAAGCCCGCAGGAAGCTAGTCGAGGCCAACCTTCGGTTTGTCATCACCGTAGCCAGGGAATACCAGAACCAGGGCGTTCCGCTGGCGGATCTGATCAGTGCTGGCAACGTCGGGCTCATTACCGCGGCGGAGAGATTCGACGAAACCAAGGGATTCAAGTTCATTTCCTATGCGGTCTGGTGGATTCGCCAGTCCATTCTCCAAACACTGGCCGAACATTCCCGGGTCGTACGTCTTCCGCTTAACCGGGTGGACCTTCTGCGCCGCATCTCCCGCTACGTCAATAACCGGCAGCAGGAGACGTCCGGGCGTCCCCCCGAAGAAGAGATCGCCGAGGAGCTTGGGATCTCGGTCGAGCAGGTGGTCGATACCCTTGCCAGCGGACAGCGCATCCTCTCGCTTGACATGACCTTCGGCGAAGACGAAGAAAACAGCCTGCTGGAAGTCATGACTGACGAAAACCAGGAATCGCCCGACCATCTCCTCCTGCAGAATTCACTGGAAGATGAGATCTTCGCGGCACTGGATACACTGGAAGAACGGGAACGGGAGGTCATTCGCCTCTATTTCGGCCTGGGCGGCGACGCCGAAATGACCCTGGAAGAAATTGGCATCCGGTTCAGACTCACAAGGGAACGCGTGAGGCAGATCAAGGAAAAGGCGCTCAGAAAGCTCCGCCACCCCACCCGAGGCCGGAAACTCATGCCGTATTCAGACGGTGCCTGAACAGAAACGACACAAGGTAAAGTGTTGGCCGGACGGCAGGAACGTCCGGCCTCGTTTACGTACTATCTTCCCCGCTCAATGTCACGCAGTTCTTTCGCCGTCGCCCACAACAGCGGAACGGCCAGGTCCTCCTGAACCGAGCCATCGTGCATTCCGCGATTCCCGCCTTCGTCCATAACGCGCTCCGGCGACTCGTGCATGCCGTGGTCCGCTACGATTACCACCGCGTATCCGCAAGTCGCAAGGCAGGCCAGCAGGCCTCCCAGATTCCGGTCCATCCCCGATGCGGTCTGCCGGACCTCCGGCGCGTAGGGACCGTACTTGTGACCCGCTTCATCTACGTCCAGCAAATGGACAAACGCAAACGACGGCGAATGTTCGCGGATTAAACCGGGAACGCGGGCGTAGATCTCCAGATCGTTTCGTTCCTCCGCGAGGACCGTCCTGTCGGCGAAGCGCTCTACGTCCAACCCCGCCACATCCCTCTTGTGGACGGCCATCAGCGTCTGTCCGCCGGCGTCGCGCACGCGGTTGAAGACGGAATCCATATCGGGCGACCGGGTCGCCCGGATCATCGTCTGCAAATCCGTGACGCCGTGCGAGGACGGCGACACGCCGGTCAACATCGTTGAAATGCATATGTAGGTCATCGAGGGAAGCACGGATTGGATCTCCCGATGCCGAAGCGCCGCGATCCGGTTGAAAACCGGCACGTCCTCGCGAACATGCGCCCACAGCGACGAGCCGAAGCCGTCAACCACCACCAGCGCAAGCCGGTCTGCGGCACGCAGGGTATCGACGACTTCGTCGATCGGCGCCGCCTCAGCGCCATTGGGTGCGGGAACGTCGAGTACACGTGATATGGTCGGCGCGATTGCCCTCAAGTCGATTGTCTCAGCCATCACCCGTCCTCATATCCAGAACCAGCTGCCTGAACCGATCGCCACGCTCCGTGAAATTGCGAAAGCGGTCGTAGCTTGCCGATGCCGGAGAAAACAACACCGTACTTCCCGGCGCTGCACGTCTCGCCGCGGCGGACACTGCATCGTCCAGTGAATCCGCCCTCAGGATGCGTGTCGTGGACCCGGCCGGTACCGAAGCCGCGATCGCGTCCGACGTCTGACCCGTGAGGACCAGATGCGACACCCTCCGCCCGATTTGTCGGCCCAGCGTGCTGAATGCCAGACCCTTGTCGTATCCCCCCGCAATCAACACCAGACCCGGAGGGAGGGCCGAGAGCGCCACCTGCGTCCGATCCGGACTTGTCGCAATGGAGTCGTTATAGTAAGTGACACCCCGGATTTCGGCAACCCGTTCCAGGCGATGGGGCACGCCCTTGAACGTACGCAGTACCGCCGCAATATCCGCTTCGGTCACACCGCTGGAAAGCGCCGCTCCGCTGGCGGCCAGTGCGTTTGACAGATTGTGCTTTCCGGGAAGCGCCACCTCGCAGGCCGGACAGACGGTTCTTTCGAAACCGCCGATCCGGTGTCGTATGTGGCAATCGTCAATGTACACGTCGCAGTTCGACGTCCGTTGCGTGCCGAAGACGACACGGCGTCCGCGGCCGGACCACTGCCGAACTTCCGGGTCGTCGCCGTTCAATACCTCGACGTCGCCTTCGCCCTGATGTGCGATTATCTGGCGTTTCGCCCGGTTGTAGGCCTCCAGCGAACCGTGCATATCCAGGTGGTTGGGGGCAAAATTCGTAACTACGGCCGTCTGCGGGCTCCATTGCAGATCGCTCAGCCTATCCAGCTGAAAGCTGGACAGTTCGAGGACGACGCGAGTGTCCGCGGTTATCTCCTCCAGCCGATCCAGCAACGACCCCCCGATATTTCCGCCCACCAACGTCCGCGGCGTCTTGCGACGTATCATCTCCCCGACCAGAGACGTTGTCGTCGTCTTTCCGCTGCTGCCCGTAATCCCCACGACCGGCGCCGCGCACCGCTCTGCAAACAGGCAGATCTCCGTTGTTACGGGGATTCCACGTCTTCCGGCAACCTTCAGGAACGGGGAAGACCGGGGCACCCCGGGGTTGGCCACGATAAGGTCCGCGGCCCGGAAATCCGCCGCCTCGTGTCCGCCCAGCCTGTAGACGACAGGCAACGACTCTAGAACACGCAGCGACTCCTCAAGCGCCTCTGCCGGCCGCAGGTCGGTAACGGTCACCCGTGCGCCTTCCCTGCACAGGAACCGCACCGCACCCACGCCCCCGCCGAACAGGCCCAGGCCCATCACGAGCACCCGCCGCCCGTCCAGCGATATCACGGTTCGTGTCCCTCCAGCATCATTGCCATCGGTTCGACAGGCGTGATCATGTTCAACAGGCTCTTGCGACTGCGCACTATCGCGCGCCCTCTTTCGGAATCTTCTCCTCCAGCTCGAGCATATCGAGGATCTGCTGCGCCGCCTCCTCGGGGGAACACTCGGCGGCCTTGATTACAAGCTCCGGATCCTCCGGCGGCTCGTAGGGATCCGAGATACCCGTAAAATCCGGTATTTCTCCCGCACGCGCTTTCTTGTAAAGCCCCTTGGGGTCCCTTTCTTCACAGACAGCCAGGGGGGTGTCCACGAAAACCTCCAGAAAATCACCGCGATCCAGCATCGCGCGGACCCCGTCACGGTCCAGCCTGTACGGGCTGACGAAGCTGCTTATGGCAAGGATCCCGGCATCCACGAACAGTTTTCCCACCTCACCGATGCGTCGGATATTCTCAGCCCTGTCTTCGGCCGAAAAACCCAGGTTCTTATTCAACCCGTGCCGGACATTGTCTCCATCCAGCACATAGGCCACCCGCCCCCGGGCAACCAGCGCGTGTTCCACGGTAAACGCAATGGTACTCTTGCCGGAGGAAGGCAGGCCGGTCAACCACACCAGGCACCCCGCCTGCGCCAACAGCTTCTCCCGTTCCGCTCGTCCCACGTGGCCTTCGTGCCACACGATATTGGTAGCTTTCGCAGCGGTCAAGCACAGCCTCCTTGTCTTGTGACCGTCATCTTCCAGCTTTCAGCCCTGCCGGAGTTCGACACATTCCGCCGTGGCGCACGTCTGAACGACAGGCCTCGACACTGTTCGTCAATTCGAAAACGACGCGCTGTAGACCGGAATCCGGTCGACCGGCCGGAATTTTCGCTTATGCTGCCTCAGTCCAGGAAGCCCCAAGTCGCCCGCGTCGTTGACAAGATCGAAACCCATCAGCACCCGGTAGACCTCCATTCGCAGATATTCCGACAGGCCGCGCACTTCGGGATCCGTTTTCGCAATGAAGAAATTGGCCAGCCCCGTACGCATGCGTCCGGCGAACGCGAAGGCCGCGATCCTGCCCTCCAACTCCACACACCATCCCTGGAGTTCCTCGGACGTCCATCGTCCGAAATTCGATAACGCCGACCGGGTATATCCCCAGTCGAGGAGGAAATCCCTCTTGCGGCCCTGCCGTTTGCGCCAGTGCCGCAACAGCGACTCGCATGGCGTGACATCCGCGGGCGTCATCTCCCGAAAGTGCGGGTCCGTTTCTCTCCGGAAGCGACTTATTCGTTTGCGCAGATCCCTGTACGGCCGACCCGCGGCCGCCGCGACCTTCGACGGATCGTAGAGATATTCCCGTGACTTGAGCCGAACTTCCAGCCGATCCGGCGGCAGACGCAGCCTGTCGGTCTCGTCCAGCCACAGAATGCGCGGGTACCGGCCTTCGTTGATTTCCCGCATCTCGTTCAGAACGGCAACGAGCGGTTCAGCCGACAGTGGTATCGGAGGTGCGACCAGGTCGAACCGGGCCCGGCCGCTTCTGTCAACGCGACGCACCGGAAGCCAGAGCGCGCCATCGTGTTCGGCAACGAACACTTCCCGCGCCGGCGCCAGGCTGAAACAACAGAGGAAAGGCGCGTAGTAACACCACGCGCTCTTCCCGGCCGACGCGAATATTCCCTGCAGCCGGTGCGTATGGCGGGGGTGAATGGGTTCCGCTTCGAACGACAGATTCATCCCGTCTTCCGTGGCCTGTCGGCCGTGTAAAGCGAACCCTTGTAGAAGCCATTGACACGTGGCGTCAACCGGGCCGTCGCGACCGTTCGAATGAGGTGGCTGACACCGGCCAGCATCTGGGCGCCGTCGTACCGATTGAAACCCGGGATGATCTCGACCGGCGCCAGCCCGGTTTCAGTGATCGTACGTACGGCGGTCGCCGTCTCGTCGGGGTTGCGGCTTCCGAAACAGACAAAGCCCTGCTTGCCCACCTCCGGTCGAAGCCCGGCCGCGCCGCGGGAAACGAACAGCGACAACCCGGACAGCGTGTATGGCGGATCGGTAAAAAACAGATCGAAACCGGCGAGAAGATTCCCTGGCAGATCCGACCTCAAGTCGTGATCGACGGCCTCGACAGGCTGTCCCGTTTCACCTGACGCGGCGTTCAGAAAGGCCACGAGACGCGGGTCGCACTCCAGCACCACGACCCTGCGCACTGATATCCCCAGGTAATCAGCAAGGAGGCCGATGGCCAGAGAGGTGAGGTCGTCGTCTCCCAGTATCAGTACATCGCGCCCTTCCAGCCCGTCGTTTTCGTACAGATATACGGCGCGCCGCAGCGCGGTTTCCGCCGTTGCATGAGACTGGTCCAGCCGCACGTCGGCGGCCGGCCTCCGCCCTCCGAATGCCTCCATCCGTGTCTGCAACGAACGCATCTCGTCGTTCAGCACGGGAAAAACCGGCCTCTGAAACCGGCGGCGGCAACTCAGACTCAGTTGTTGTTCAACCGCGTTCCGGCCGACCGGAGACAGGCGCACACCCCCTCGCCTCTCCAGCCAACCCCTTGTTTCCAACTCACCCCGGACCGCCGCGACCACCGGAACCGGCAGACCCGTTTCCCGCGACAGGTCCCTTACCGGCAGCGTCCCCGCGCGATAAATGGCCCGCAAGACACGGCGAACGCCTTCCGGACCCTCGTCGAGACGCGCATCGGCCGCCACATCCGCCAGTACGTTTTCCGACTGCCGGACGTCAGTTCTGTCCCGTTTCCGTGTCCGACGCCTCACCGTCTCCGTTCTCCGATTCCGCGGACGTGTCGTTCCCTGCCTCCTGGACGCCGTCGTCCGTCGCTTCCTCTTCTTCTGGTTGTTCCTCGTCGTCTCCCGCCTCGTCGTCCTCCCATTCGAGCAGATTCTCATCGTCCTTGCGTTTTCGAAGAATCACGTATATCAGGCTGAGACCGGAAGCATAGGCGGACATCACGTATGAACTGAAGATAACCGTGAGCAGAATCAACATTACTGCGAGAATTCCCCCGGCCAGCAGTTCGGAACCGGAAGGGGTACCGGCGGGCGGCAGATACGCGGTAATGTCCAGCGACAGCCACTCGGAGCGCGTAAAGTCAAATGGGACATACTGTCCCGCCACGTAGACCATATTGGCCAGTTTCTCCTTCATGAACAGGCCGCAGGCCCAGCTCACCAGAGCAAGCGACGAGGCCATGAAGACGCCCAACAGGGCCGTACCGATAGTCACCGAAATCTTCATCCAGATCATATACAGCACCAGCCGCCACGGCTGGCTCCATGCCAATGAAAAGGACTGGATGGCCACCTCGAGCGCGTCTTCGCCGACCGTCCCAACCACCGCGGGCGACATCGTCAGGGACACGACAAACGCGATCGATACAAAAATAGCGACGAGCGCGGCAAAGAAGATCGGGATGAACAACAGCCCGAATGCCAGTTCGCCCGCCCATGGGATCAGACCCGCCAGCCATCCGATCACAATGCCGGCGACGACAAAAAAGATCAGCAGCGCCAGCGTGGCCACCGGCCCCCAGACAACGCCGCCCCAGTTCTGTCTGACGAATCCCCACGCGTCGCCGGAGGAATAAAAGTCGTCACCCTTCAATTGCTGGTACGTTATCTTGCAGATCATACACGTTGTCAAGAGGACCACAACCCAGACATAGAGCAATGCAAGCCCGTCTACAGCGACGCCGGCCAGCGTGACCGGAAACGGCGCCAGCCCCGGGAAGAACCCGTAACGCTGCCAGATCTCACCAGGCGCAGCCCCGGCTACCAGGTGGTCGGCGACAGCCAGGATGGAATATCCGGCATAGGCGATCAGCGTGCCGCACAACCCCACCCAGATCTTCTTTCCGGACCATCCGAGCCGAACCACTCGAAAGATGTCCCGAATATCAAAATGCAACTTGAACATGACTCACTCTCCTTACGGTTCGAAGCCAACAAAAAAAGGGCATAACGCCGCCCTCTAACAGTCTGTTGATAAAGTCGCTCTGCAGGCGGGGCCGAGCCATTGTGGCCGAAGACAAGGCGCGCAGCCGAGTCCCGTCCTGCGATTCGGCGAGGGCGCGCAACGCAATATTTCGACCGCAAGGGCCGGCCGTGGCCCGGATGGGCTTTTTCAACGGGATGATAAGCATGCCAAAAGTGCCAAAGTCAGTTAAATTCAGAATGTTACACGCGAAAAAGCGGGCACATGAACCGCGCCGGTATGATGCAACAATGCCGGATCAAAGTCAAGCGAAATAAATAGGGATCTGGTGTTCTGTCCCGGAAATAAGTTGCCAAAATTCGGCCGACGAGTCGCCCGGCTCGCAAGGCGCCGGTGCGCAAGCGATCTACGTAAGGTCGGTGAGCGACGGGAACGTAGCGAGACGGGATGAATCGGCGGCCGAATGGTGAGGGATTTCCCGGACAGGACACTAACGTTCGTCAGATGGTTCGGGAATTGTGAGGCGGATCTGATGCAGGAAAAGCGGGAGCGGAACATGGAACGGCCGAGAGGGTCGGTTCAGCGCCGGCTTGAAGAGCGCACCCGCCGGCAGGGGCGTCGTTCCCGGCTGCATCCTGACCCTGGCGTGTCCGTCCTGCGCTGCGAGCACGCGGTAACAGCCCTGCCCCAGTCCCAGCGGCCACGGTGATCCGTGCCGGTCCGGTACTGTAAGGAACAGAACGACCTCTTCATCGACGCCGAAATCGGGAATGCCGGGGATATGCAATCTCCGGCCGTCGGCGGTTCCGCCAGGCAGTGTGAGGACGATCTCGGCACCCGGATTGCCCTTGACCGGTGCGATGACCCTGAACCGGTGCCGCGTCACGATTTCCCCTCGTCCGTCATCCAGAAAGCTGCTGCGGGATACACACTGGACATGGGCGATTGTCTCTGCCCTTTCGCAGAGCGAATCGAAGCCGAACCTTTCTACGGTTGTCGCCTCGATATGCGTTACGCAGAGGACCGAAACGGCAAACGGGAGAACGAATCGAATCAGTCCTGACACAGGACACCTGTCGGGAAACAGTGGGTATGGCGAGCGGTCTTCTCTATCTGGAAACGCCCCTGCCAGGCGATGGTTCCAAACATACCGCGTAGCACCGGGGACCGGGGAGATCTATAGCTTGTTCGTCAATTCGAGGGGACTAGCAGTCCGTTGATAAAGTCGCTCTGCAGGCGAGGCCGAGCCATTGTGGCCGAAGACAAGGCGCGCAACCGAGTCCCATCCTGCGATTCGGCGAGGGCGCGCAACGCCGTATTTCGACCGCAAGGGCCGGCCGCAGCCCGGATGGACTTTTTCAACGGGCTGCTAGGCTGACCCGCCCTCGGCCAGGACGTCACACACGGACTTCGCACCGCTTTCAAACACGCCTCTAGCGACGAGCAGCGCACTCTCCCTATCCCTGACCCTACCGTCGAGCTGGCCGTCTTCCACTGCCCTCAACACCGTCTTGAACGCCGGCCCCGGTGTGTACCCGAGCTCGATGAGGTCCCTTCCTGTAATCAACGGTTCGGGACGTATCTCTTCTGGTTCCAGTGTTTCCAGAGCCTGTCGGCAGAAATGGTAGTTCTCGAGATTCCGGTGGCTGGACAAACAATCCACCCTGTGCAGTTCCAGGTGCTCGTCGAATCGATCCAGCCGCAAAAACCGCTTCAACCGGCTCGCGCGCATCTGGCGCACGTGCATAAAGCGGTGATGGTCCGCCACCAGACGAACGATGTGGCGGGTCGCCTCGCCTGAAAACCGAAGCCTGCGGCAGATCTCATTCGTCATCTGAGCGCCCACGCCGGCGTGATTGTCAAACCGGATACGGTCGGCCGTCCTGAACGTGCGCGGCTTGCCCACGTCGTGCAGCAGCACCGCCATGGCCAGCTCGGGCGACGGGTTGCGCATCAGACCCAGCATGATCAACGTGTGGGTCAACACGTCTCCCTCGGGATGAAACTCAGGCGGCTGCGCGACCCCATCGAGTTCCAGTACCTCGGGCGCCACTCCGTTCATCAGCCCTGAGTCGATAAGCCATCGTACCCCCAGGGGTGCGCCTCCTTCGGTCAGGATTCTGACGAATTCGTCCCGGACACGTTCCACGCTGACTTCCGAAAGGTCTTTACTCGAACGCCTTATCGCCGCAAATGTGGCAGCATCGATCCGCCAGTGGAAACGGCAGCCGAGCCGAACCGCTCTCATCATTCTCAGACGATCTTCCGTAAACCGGTCTTCTGCGGGGCCTATGGTCCGGATCGTCTTCTCCCTGAGGTCCGCCTGTCCTCCCACGTAGTCCAGTACCTGGTCCCTGAGCGGGTCCCAAAACATCCCGTTCACCGTGAAATCGCGACGCTGGGCATCCTCCGTCTCGTCGGCAAATTCGACCGCATCCGGATGCCGCCCGTCGCTGTAACCCAGATCGCGCCGAAAACGGGCAACCTCGAAGGCATGCCCCGCCAGGCGCACCTCCACCACGCCAAAGTGCGCACCGACGGCCCGGGCGTTTTGAAAAATGCCGATCACCTTCTGAGGATCGGCATCGGTAGCGACGTCGTAGTCCCGTGGTTTCAGCCCGAGCTGAAGGTCCCTGACGCATCCCCCGGCCAGCAACGCCCGGAATCCGTGCGCGTCGAGGCGTCGAACCACCTCAATTGCCGTATCGTGAGCAGATGCCATTGCGTTCAGTCAACGGGAACGGGAACCCGTTCGATCCGGGCGCCCAGCGTGCGAAGTCGTTCGTCGATCCGATCGTACCCGCGATCGATCTGTTCGATGTTTCGGATCACAGTCTGTCCTTCGGCGCAGAGGCTGGCGATCAACAGCGCCATCCCGGCCCTGATGTCGGGGCTTGTAATCCGCTCGCCGTACAGCTTCGACGGACCCACGATAACGGCCCGGTGCGGATCGCAAATGATGATCTCGGCCCCCATCTCGATCAGCCGGTCCAGCCAGAAAAGCCGGCTCTCGTACATCTTCTCGAAAAACATCACGGTTCCCCGGGCCTGCGTGGCGACAACAATCGCAATACTCATCAGGTCCGCGGGGAAACCCGGCCACGGATCGTCGAAGATCTTCGGAATTGCGTCCCCGACGTCACGGACGATCTGAAGCTTCTGATCGTCGGGAACGAGAATGTCCTCACCGTCCACCATCACCTCCACCCCGAGCCTTTCGAAAACCATCAGACTCAGCCGCATATGATGCGGTGCCGCGTCTCTGATCCGTATCTCACCATGGGTTACCGCCGCGAGTCCGATGAAGCTCCCCACCTCCATATAATCGGGACCGATGGCATGCTCGCCGCCGGAAAGCGCCTTTACGCCCTCGACAGTCAGCTCATTCGTACCCACGCCCGAAATCCGGGCGCCCATGGCGTTGAGCAGATGGCACAGCTCCTGCACGTGCGGTTCGGAGGCCGCGTTTCGGATGACGGTCGTGCCTTCGGCGAGGGTGGCTGCCATGATGACGTTTTCCGTTCCGGTCACGCTCCGCTCATCCAGAAAAATGTCCGCGCCGGTCAATCCATCCGGCGCCCACAGTTCATATCCGTGGCTGGTCTCAATGCGCGCCCCCAGCGCTTCCAGGGCTCGAAGGTGGGTATCGAGCCGGCGGCGGCCTATTCTGTCCCCGCCTGGGCGGGGCATCGTCGCACGTCCATGGCGCGCCAGAAGCGGCCCTGCGAGAAGTATGCTGCCGCGGTTCCTTCTGCAGTAATCGGGATTCAGGGCGGTCTTGCTGAGGGAAGCCGCACAAGCGCTCAGCTTCGCACGTCCGGAATGCTGATGAACCGAGACACCCAGATCGCGCAGGATCGCGATCTGGGTGAGTACGTCTCCTATTGGCGGCGCATTGTTCAACACCACCGTCTCGTCTGTCAGGAGACTCGCGGCGAGGAGAGTAAGCGCGGCGTTCTTGTTACCGAGCGGCTCGATGGTGCCGGTAAGCTGAAACCCGCCTTCGATCACGAACTGTTCCATAAATACCCACGAACCGATGCGACTCAGTCTTGTGAAATCTGATCCTTCATATTTCTCTATAAGTTAAAATATATCATATCTTTACATTACAATCAAGGGAATTCTGCGCCGTGGCGCCTTCGTCGTGTGCAGCCGGTCAGTTCAAGTGCCGGCAGCGGTTTCGGCCGCATCCGGACGGAGATACAGCTGTCCGCATCCCGCTGCGATGTCCACGCCCCTGCTGTACCGCACCGTCGTTGTCAGTCTCGCATTCCTGAGGATGTGTACAAACCTGTCGACAGCGTCCCTGGGCGGCCGAACAAATGCGGTGCCTTCCACGGGATTCCATGGAATAACGTTGATCTTGCACGGTATGGCCCGGACCAGCGCGACCAGGCGAGCGGCGTCCTCGATCGAATCGTTCAGCCCATGCAGCAGTACGTATTCGAAGGTCACCCTCCGGTCGATACGCTGCCGATAGGTCCGGACGGCCGCAAGAAGCTCTTCGATCGGCCAGCGCCGGTTGATCGACATGATCCGCGATCGCAGTGCATCGTCAGCGGCATTCAGCGAAACCGCCAGACCGACCTTCAGCCCCTCTCGTGCCAGCCTCAAGATTCCGGGCACATAGCCGACTGTCGACAGAGTTATCCTGCGAATCCCTATAGCCAGACCGTAATCCAGATTCATCAGCCGGATCGCACGGATGACGTTCTCATAATTCAACAGCGGCTCCCCCATGCCCATCATGACCACATTAGTCAGATCGTCTCCACGTGCTCTCAGTTCGCGCCGTACATAAATCAGCTGGTCCAGAATTTCACCGGCGGACAGGTTACGGATCAGCCCCATCCGACCGGTGGCGCAGAACGTACAATCCAGCGGACAACCCACCTGCGACGAAACGCAAAGCGTCCGGCGCCTGCCGTCGCGCATCAGGACGCTTTCGACACGCCTGCCGTCCGGAAGTTCAAACAGATACTTCACGGTTTCGCCGTCGTCCGCGTCCGATCGCGCCGCCACCTCGAGGTTCAATATCGACGCTCGCTGCGCGAGTCTCGCCCGCACCCCCTTTGCGAGGTCGGTCATCTCCGCGAAGTCGGTTGAACCGCGATTGTAGATCCACGCGGCGATCTGCCTGGCCCGATAGGGCTCCAGTCCCAGGGAAGTTACGAATCCCTCGAGTTCTCCGGGATAGAATCCCTTCAGTTCCACACGGTCGCCAGACTGCGAAACGTCAGCCATATGAGCGTCTCCCGGTTAGCCTCAATTCGAAAAAAGACAGCAGTCAAGTTGGCCACAAAAACCCTGAATGCGGGTAGAGGGTAGAAGAAATGCGGGTAGAGGTAAGACGGTAGAGGGTAGAGATTTCCTGCCTTGTGAGGCTTCTTTTCGTGCCGGAGGCAAGGAGCGGTGAATTTGCCGGCGAGGATATCTTCTACCGTCTTACGTCTCCCGTCTACCCGGTTTTCTCCCCCTCTACCGGCTTCCGTCTACCCGCTTCTAAGGTGCCGGGGGGAGAAGTTCCGAACCTGACCAGTGACCTGGTGTATCCTGGTAATTCGCCTTATAATCGCCTCTATTAACTAACACATAATTCGAATTAACGTCCACGAAAACTCACAAATCAAGGTTAGCCGTTGACCTGAGATTAAGGTCGCGGCGTTCCGGATGCAAGAGAAAATACGGGTTGACAGAAATCGCGTTTGGGCCTATCTTCAGACGCCGCATTTTCGTTGGAGCAGAAAGCTGCGTTTGTAGTTTTCGCTTTTTTTTGACCGGGTCTTATCAGAATCCCCGGACCCTGTTCGAAAATCCCAAGTAACTGAATATATGCACGATACCAAACGTGATCGCACGGAACGGCCCGGACGATCCGGTCGCCGGTTCAGGCTGACGGGGTTTGCTTTCATTGCCATCCCGGTCGCTTTATTGACGTGGTTCGCAACCGCCCGGCCGCCCGATCCCGAATCCGCACGAAATCCGGAGGTCGTCCGGGAAGATCTCGCGGTTCCGGATCCGCTTACGGTCACGCCTGAACCGCGTTTCCCGGAAATCGACGGGCGTATTCGACACAGAGAGACATTCTGGGACGCATTGAACCGGGAAGACGTTGCACCATCTCAGATCCATGAATTGCTGAATGCAATAAAAAAGGGGATCCCACGGGCGGAATTCAATCCCGAAATCGTCCGGAGCGGCGACCGATACACACTGGGCATTGACAGCCTGGGAAGCCTTCAGTCCTTTGAGTTCATCAAGCGGGGAGCTTTCGAGACCCGGTTTCTGGTAACGCGGGCGAACGGCAGGCTGACCGCGCGTAAAGAACAGATTCCCCTGGAGCGCCGGATCGCCGTCCTGACCGGCGAAGTCCGCAGCAGCCTCTGGAACGCCCTGTCTGAAACCGGCGAAAACGCCAAAATCCTGACCGGCAGAATGGCCCGCATTTTCGAATACGATATCGACTTCATGGTTGATTGCCGCGTCGGCGACCGGTTTGCCCTTGCGCTGGAGAAATTTTACAAGGACGGCCGGTTCCTTCGATACGGGGATATCCTTTCCGCCGAATACCAGACAGCACGGAAGAACCATCAGGCCTTCCTGTTCGAATCATCGGACGGCCATATGGGTTATTACGATTCGAACGGAAAGTCACTTCGCGGCCTGTTTCTCAGATCTCCCCTCAATTACCGGCGGATCAGCTCCGGCTATTCCAACAGGAGGTTCCACCCTATCCTGAAGAAGTACCTTCCACACCACGGCATCGACTATGCCGCGGCGTACGGCACGCGCGTATGGGCGACCGCCCCGGGCATCGTGGTCTTCAGAGGCTGGAGGGGCGCTCTGGGCAACTACGTCGAAATCCGGCACGGAAACGGCTACAAGACGGGCTACGGCCATCTGAGCAAATTCCCGCGCGGGTTGAAGAAGGGGATGTACGTCAAGCAGAAGCAGACCGTCGGTTTTGTCGGATCGACCGGCCGCTCCACCGGACCGCACCTCCATTACAACTTCTTTGTCAGAAACGGCAAGGGCTATCGCCTTGTAGACCCAGCCGGATTCGCCAATCGCTCCAGGGCCAGACAGCTTTCACCTGATCAGCTGGCCGACTTCAGACAGCAGCGCGACCGCCTGCTGGCGCTGTTCGACGACCCGGCGGCGTTGCTTGCGGCCAACCTGCAGGACCCACCTTAACAACCCGTTGAAAGAGCCCATCCGTGCTGCGGCCGGCCCTTGCGGTCGAGATACTGCGTTACCCGGCCTCGCCTGCACAGCGACTTCATCAGCGGACTGTTAGATCTCCTCGCCAACAGCCTCGTCGCAGGATGACCGACCCGCAGGAAAGTTGAACCCACGGTCTGGAAACCCGGAAGAAACCGCCTCGCTTAGAAGCTGTCTTAAAATTACCGGTGAGTTCCCGAGCGCGAGCGAAAAAGTGCCGTTCAAGGAGGGAAAACCCGCCTATGAGAGGCGAGCAAGCGCAGCCTCGATCTCGTACGACGGGTGGGTTTGACCAACGCCGACCGGCGCTTTTGCAGCCGCGCGAAGACCGCTGGGAATTTTAAGACAGCTTCTTATAACAGCCGCCATAACGACAAGACCCCGTTTCCTTTCGATTGACGTCCCGAGGATCGAGAATAAATATACCCGTCTGGAGCAGCAATCGGCCCTGCCTGCCCGGGCCGCCCGCAGACGAGGATAGAGGTGACATCTTGAGTCTGGCGTATTTCGACTGCCATGCCGGTGTAAGCGGCGACATGATCCTGGGCGCGCTGGTGGATGCGGGCCTGCAGGTCGAGGTGTTGCAGAGAGAACTGGACAAACTCGGCCTGGAGGGCGTAGTACTTCAGGACGGAAAGGTTAAACGTCACGGCATTGCAGCGACAAAGATCGACGTCGTGGCCGAAGAAGGGCATCACCATCGCCGACTGCAGGACGTACTGGGCATCATCGATGCCGCTGACATCTCGAGCGGCGCAAAACGGCAGGCCCGCGCGATCTTCCGCCGTCTCGCCGAAGCCGAAGCCGAAGTACACGGCATTTCCGTCGATCGCGTCCATTTTCACGAAGTCGGCGCGGCTGACGCCATCGCGGATATCGCCGGCGCCGTCATCGGACTGGAACAGCTCGGCGTGGAACGCGTCTTCGCCTCCCGGCTTCGATTCGGAAGGGGAACGACGCGCAGCGCCCACGGCGTCCTCCCCGTTCCGGTTCCCGCGGTGGTTGCCCTCTGCAGGGATGTCGCGGCCGAACGCACCGATATACCGTATGAACTGGTCACCCCGACCGGCGCCGCGATCCTGACCACACTGGCCGAGCAGATCGGCGCCGTTCCACCTCCGTTTCGCACGCGCCTGATGGGCTACGGTGCGGGCAGCCGGGATATGGACCAGATACCCAACCTGCTCCGGCTGGAAATCGGTGAATCCGAGTCGTCGCTGCAGACCGACACGCTCACTCTGATTGAAACCAACATCGATGATATGTCACCTGAAATATACGGGTTCCTGATCGACCGTCTGTTCACCGAAGGCGCCAGGGACGCGTATCTTACGCCAGTCATTATGAAGAAGGGACGACCCGGCGTGGTCCTCAGCGTTCTCGCCGATCCGGACCGTACACAGTCCTTCGCAGACCTGATCTTCCGTGAAACCACGACGCTTGGCATCCGGATACGTCGTGTTGAACGTCAGACGATCTCGCGACGAAGAGAAGTCGTCGAAACCGCATTCGGACCCGTGGCCGTAAAAGTCGCCAGCTACGGCGGAAGGACGCGTTTAGCGCCTGAATTCGAAGACTGCGCGCGTATCGCGAGTGAACAGGACGTACCCATCCTCGAAGTGTACCGCGCGGCCTCGAATGCGGACGTCGGCTGATCCTCCGGTTGCGCACCTACAAACACACAAACTTCGAGTTACGGATGCGACAGCTCACAGGCCCCGAAATCGAACGCAGTGGAAAGTATTGGTGGCGCATTCCTCCGTTCTCAATGGAGAATCCCGGATCCTGCGCAGTTTCCAGCGTGAGTCCGCGTGAATCAGGGATCACCCGTCTGACGACGCATCCCGTCGTCGAACCGTCTCCGAATCGTACGATTGCCGTCGTTCCCTCAACCCCGGTGCGCTCGGCAATGTCACCGGTCACTTCCAGCCCGTCAAGCGGGTCTCCGTGGGCCTTTCTGAGAACACCCACAACCCTCAGGTCACAAGTACCGTCGCACGAAACCACCTCATCTTTCCATCTCAACTCGTCCCCTCCCCACAGCCCCATGAACGCGGGGTCGCCGTCCCGTTCCCGCACGAACCCGAACTCTCCTCTCAGGCTGAGGTTTCCCACCACCAGCGGTTCCACGCGCCAAGCCGTACGATGGACGATATGGTCCACGATTCCTTCACGTCTCACTTCCACTGCGATCGAATCATCATCGGCGTACACCTGGCGGACGGACTCAATGAACGGCGATCCCTCGAAGGGCTCGTAGACCGCGGCAAAGACGCTTGAAAGAGGCGCCGGCCCCTGGCGCCGGGCCAGGAAAACGGGCATCCTGTACCGGTCCAGTTCGTCCTCGTTCTCGTCGGTTCGCCGCACCGATGGCGCGTCGCCCAGAAACACGTCGGCCTCTGACAGTCCCGGGAGATGACACCGCAAACCGGTACGCACGTCCCTGAGGCCGAGTTTCAGTCTCAGACCGGCTTCAACACGAGCACGGGATACATTCTGTACGAATCCGTAGGCTATGTTTCGTCCTTCGGCGTCCCCCCGGTCCCCTTCAAATCCGGGAAGCCGTACCGAGACTCCGTTCAATAGATCTCGTCCGGCGGGCTCCAGCGGGACATCAAGGCTCATCCATCCGTCGCGGTCAGCGCTCCCGTGCAGCGTCCAGTCGTGCCGTGTCCCTCCCTGCACACGGAAAATATCCAGAGAGTACGTATTCCCTTCGCCGGCGTCGGCCAGCATGACCATTCTCCGGTAATTCCGCGCCAGCCCGGGGTACGCGCGCTGGCCACTCGCTTCCATCCACTGTACCGTATCGTGCGTTGTCTCGAACGCCAGGAGGCTGCCACGAGACGGTCCTCTATTTCCTCTCGTGTACTGTTCCTGCTCGTCGAGGACCACCGTATTGTGCGCCAGGGTACTCACGGTCCACGGTCTGTACCGGGTATGCGTATAACCCAAGTCAGACAGCAACTCCTCTCCAAACGCGTAAAGCATCACGTTCAGCATGTCCGCGTGATCGTGTCCGTGGCCGCCTTCCGAAAAGTGAAGGTGTACCTGCGCCTGTCGGTTTTTCCTACCCAACCCGAGCCAAGCATGCCCCATGCCGGCGAACAGCGCTGAGCGCGAACGAACCCTGGGCTTCAGGTCCTCAAACCCTGCCCAGGAATCGTGTACGGGTATCGGCCTCCCGTCCGGGTACCTGAATCGCTCGAGAACCCTCGTGCAACGTTCCACGTCGGCGAATTCGCGAACCGGATCCAGTTCGTCGAAGCGCCTGCCGTCTTCCGGATCCAGATAACCCGGGGGATCGGAATATCCGGCCAGGGCGTCAAGCACGCGCAGCAGGCCTGTCAGTGTATATCGATGATAACCCGGGGAGACCTGACACCAGAATCCGTCCGCCGAGAATCGTCTGAACAGGCCGTGAGCGCATCGCACCGCGCGGTGAACCAGCGCCGGCTCCCCCAACACACGGCCGGCCACCGCATATCCCTCGTAGGTCTCAGGGCTGGCATTGGTGTACAGAAGCCCGTGGAAGGCGTCCTGCCGGATTCCTCCCCGGAAAAACCCGTCCTCGATGCGGCGGCAGGCATCCTCGCCTCGTTCTTCCGGGAGTCGCTCCAGTTCGCCGCTTGCACGGATTGAATCGTACGCGTAGATCAGTTCGGTCGGAATTTCGGCGTAACGCCAATCCCCCCACTTCCCGCCGCGGCGTGGAAAGGGCGGATTCATACACACCCGCTTTGCCGAGTTCGCCACATCCGCCCAAACGAGAAACCCCGGATAATATCGCGCAAACGCGTCCAGAATCAACGCCGACCGACGGGCGAATTGTCGCTGGCCCGTCAACTGGTACAGCTGACCGAGATCCCGCGCACGGTCCGCAAGATAGAACCTCGCGCACCACCATGCCCTGGCACGGAAGAAATATCGTCTTCCCGACCCATCCTCGTAAAACGGATATTCGACTTCGTCACCCAGTGGATTCAACAGGCGCAGGGTCCTGTTCTCCGCAAACTCGCGCCCGGGATAAACGGTTGCGCAATGGCGGCACCGCACTCGAAACGGGTCATCGATCGACCAGTCGAGTTGCCGTTCTCTGACGCCCATAGAGCAACCGGCGCAGGCGACGTACCGGAATCCGGTACGATCCGGAACCAGGGCAATGAGTTCGTCTTCCGACATCGCCATGAGCGGCGCGACGGTCCGCTCCAGTTTTTTGAGGGATTCGGCCGATTGCGACACGCTGAAGACGGGCCGCGCGACTCCGGCGGCCGCGCACCTGCCGGGCAGGAACCAGCAAAGGACAAGAATGCCGACCAACACACCCAATCCATCCATTGCCCAATCCAATCGCTGTAGTTATCTTTGGATGACGAACGCGGAAAGAAACCCTTCGCCGGGTTCCTGGTGCCGGAACCGGATCTCTTCTCCCGTGCATCGTTCTACTCAGAGAGGTCCTTGATTCGGAAGTGTAGACTTTCCGCACGGGATCTCGCGGCCACGGCGGCGGCCGGAAAAAGGAGAACCACAATGCAAGCCGACGTACGAATCGACCCGAAGGAAGAGATCGGTTTCATGAATCTGGACGAAACCGACTTCAACAGCCTTTCATCTGGAGAACGGATCCGCCACCTGGAGGTGGAGGGCTACGTCGTCCTTCCGGACATCCTCGATGCGGAACACATGGACCGGATCAAACGCGAAATGGCCGATGCGCCAATGCAGACGAAGGATTACAGCGACGCGCAGACCTTTTGTCTGGAGCCGCAGTGGCGCAGCAGGGCCCTGGCCGAACTGATCGCGCATCCGCCGATGATCGCGTTCCTGGAAACGCTGCTCGGCGACGACATCGTGTTCACCCGGGGACTCTTCACGAGGACGCTCTCGGGTTCGCCGCCCATTTCGCTGCACACCGACGGCCAGCCGTTCGGATCGTCCATTTTCGGTTACGAGGGCAGCTGTCCGCGCCTGCTGCGTGTTCTGTACTACCTTGACGATCTGACGCCGGAGCGGGCGCCGTTCCGCCTTGTACCGCGATCCCACCTCTCGTTTCACGCCGAAGCGAACCCCTACGTGCGCTACAAGTACCACCCGGGCGAGGTCACGCTATGCGTAAACGCGGGTTCGGCGCTGGTTATCCCCATCAACCTGTTCCACGGCACCCATCCGAACCGATCGCACTTCCAACGCACGCTGGTTCAACTTGGGTACCGGCCGGCGTGGGCGGGCCCCATACAACCGATGCCGGAATGGGACCCGGAACTCGTGACGGAGGCCCCGGCGGCAACCAAGCGTTTTCTACAGAGCCCCAACACAACCGGCCTGGACTGGAATCAGCCCCACAAACCCGAGGGCATGAAAACCGATGCAACCGCTATCGATCCCGGGCGATGGGACGGCTGACCCTGACCGAATTCCGGATTGAATCTCGAAAACTGAAAAAGCCCGAAGCCATTGGTTTGGCCGGGCTTTTTCGGTTTCGAGTCATGGTTGACCAGCCGGTTATCTCCTGTTGGGCAGAAACCAGACGTCCCTGAAAAACCTCTGACGCGCTTCGGCCATTCCACCGATCACCACGGGATTCATGCAGGGTTTGGGTTCGTGGAACCGAACCGTCACGTAGTTGTAAGCGATCAGAATGGCCCGGCGGGGATTGTCCGGGTTCGTCCAGGCCGATCCGGTATGCCGCACCCCCTCGGAGAATACGACAAGACTCCCCGGCGGACACCCGTAGGTTTCCCAGAGTCCCGAGTCGGGGTCGTCGGCCTTTTCCGGCCAGGTACCATCCTGAGCCGAAAACAGATTGGCCTTGTGAGACCCCGGCACGAGGCACGTGCCGCCCTGGCCTTTCCTGACTTCGTTCAGTTCCCATACGATGCGTGTCATGCCACTGTAGATTCGGCCGTTGTGGAAGCGGTAGGAAAGGGACGGATCGAGATTCGTGCCGCCCACGTGGGGCTGCCACTGATTCGCGGTCGTCTCGGCCGATCGGGCTGAAACGAAGACGCTTTCCAGACGGATGCGATCGCGCTCAGGATGTATCACCTCCTGCAGAATCCCCATGACTCTGGGATGATCGATCAGAAATTCCGCGGGGCCCGCAATAGGCGCCCTCAGTTGATCCACCAGGCTTTCGGGATCACTCACATAGACTTCGAGGTGCTCTCGAACCTTCTGCACTTCATCGTCCGTGAGTACCCCGGGTATGACGAGAAAACCCTTCAGGTCGAAGAGGAATTTTTCGTATTCCGTCATGGGTTCAATCGGAGCGGATTCGGCGGGTTCCAATACATGTGTGTTTTCGTTCGTGCTTTTCATTGCAGGCGCTCCTAGCAGGGACGGTCGGGTTGCAGCACAAAATTCAGACCCCGGAAACCTGACCGGCTTGGAGGTCTGATAAGGAGTTGACGGCGAGTGCCCGCGATCTTCTCCAGTTGCCGGTCCAGGTCTGGGCCGAGCCATTGTGGTCGACGACAAGGCGCACAATCGAATCGAGCGATTCGGCGATCGGGCGCAACGCAGTATTTCGACAACAAGGGCCGGTCGTAGACAGGTTGGAGGCATCCAACGGGATGCCAGGGGGGACTGACGGTTTGTGGCGCGGTCCGGCGGCATGGTACTGAAATGTGGCGGCTGATGCAAGAACAACAGCGAAAACATCCGGCGGCGGTATCGCCCACCGCGGTTTCGTGCGCAGGCCGCGCTTCGGCTTTTTCGGGCGTATGCCGGATTCAACTTCCGTTTTTCAACCGGCCCCCCAGATTGCGTCGTCATCGGCGTATACGAAAAGGGCCTGCGATGAATTCATCGCAGGCCCTTTAATTTCAAATATTTAAAATGGTGGGCGATACTGGACTCGAACCAGTGACCTCTTGCATGTCAAGCAAGCACTCTAACCACCTGAGCTAATCGCCCATCCATTTGCAACCGGTAAATTCGCACACCCGCAATCCGGAGGCAACCCCCTCGATGCACGTTGAAACCGTGCAAATGGGCGGGGTGTCTGTCCGCACCCACGGCTTTGTCGGCGGGCATTTTGGGACCGCAAATCTATACGAAATCATGAGGGAAGTCAAGCGGAATGTGGGATCATGACGCTCGTTCGGATGGCCCATGTTCGATTCAATTTCGCACTCGTACGCCCCTCGCGGATGGAAAGGCCGCGTCCATTCACCTTTCAGCCGCGTACCAGCGCATCCTCCGCGAGCCGGGTTCCCTCCACCCGTGCGCGGATTTTCGCAAACGCCAGGTCGCGGGAGGTGGACAGGTCATCCGCAAAGGGCGAAAAACCACAGTCGTCCGTCGTGCCCAGCTGGGCTGACGGGATATATTCTGCGGCCTCCAGAACGCGGTCTCTCACTTCTTCCGGGGACTCCACGCAGGGATCGATGGCATCGATTACGCCAACAAAGACGCGGTGACCGGGCTGGATGAGCGTCCCGATGCGTTGCAGGGCCCTGCCCGGTTCTTTTTCGGAGGCCATCGCGATATAGAAATTGCCTACGTCTATCTCGAACAGGGTCGGGAGCAGGTCCAGGTAGTCGACGTCCGCACTGTGGGTGGCGTCCCAGTCACCTCCCGGGCAGGTGTGAACCCCAAGCCTGGTACGTTCGTCGTTCGTAAACGATTCAAGGCTGGTATTCAGCAACGCCACAAAACTCCTGAGGAGTTCGCCGGAGGGATCCAGTTTTACGGCGAGACGCCCTTCCGTGAAGTCGATCTGTACCTTGTGCGCGCCCGCGTCCAGGCACCGGCGCACTTCGCCGACGTGTTCGTGAACGAGGTCCGCCAGGAATCGTTCACGCGGATAATTCTCGATACCGTCCGCCGGGTAGATCAGGCTGAGGAGCGAAGGCGAAATAACCGCCTGTTTGACTCGAGTCCGGGCCAGCTTCAATGCAGTTTCGAGGTACCCGTCGGCACTTTCAGTATAGCGAAAGGGACCCTCCGTCAGTCGAGGCAGCTGCCTGGAATGTCCATCGGAAAACCCGACTTCCACGCCGTCCGGAGCAAGGTTTTCGGCTCCGTGCAGGCAATAGAAGGCGAAACCGCCGTGTTTGCGCTGCTCGCCGTCGCTGATGACGGGCGAACCCGTCTCCTCGAATCCGCGTATGGTTTCTGCGGTTGCCCGATCCGCGACAGCATGAAGCTCCTCCTGACTGATCCTGCCTTCGCGGAACGCTTCTTCGGCGCGGACCAGTTCCTGCGTGCGTGGAATGGAACCGATGGGCTCGGTGGGTATAGCATATTCGGACATAGCGTTTCTCCGGACTAACCTTGATTCGTAAGTCTTCGGGGACGTCAATTCGAATTTGTGCTTGTAAATAAAGGCGATTAGACGGCGGATTACCAGGATACACCAGGTCACTGGACGTGAAGGGAAAAAACGTCCTTCTTTACGTCGATAACGCCCGGTTTCGGAGTGTTTTATCGCGTCGCCGCGTTGCTGTTTTTTTTGGATTGAGGCTAACGGGCTGAGACTGTGGCTGCACGACGAAGAGATTCCAGGTAGAGATATGGCGCATCTTCGATCGGCTGATCCCGCGCGGCATATCGTGTCCCTTTCAGTCGTTTGCCCTTGACATCCTGGTTCGCAGGTCAAATATTAGCGGCCCGGCTCCAGCACACACTGGTGCCGGTGTTCAGAGCATCCGGCGAGCGCGGGTTCCCGCCCGGTCCGCCGGCGAGTTTCCTTAATTGTACAGACGAGAACTGTCCGGAAAGGACGGATAATACGTGAAAATCTATAAAGCCGCACTGGTCGGATGCAGCCGAATGGGCGCCTTCATTGACAACGAGGTACCTCCTTCCTATGGCGCCTATTCGCACGCCGCGGGTTACGAGGCGTGCGAACGAACGGAGTTGATCGCCTGTTCGGATCTACGCGGGGAAGCGATGAAGCAGGTAGGCATCCGGTACGGGGTGCCTGAAGACAGGCAGTACTTCGACTATAGAGAGATGATTGAACGTGAGCAACCGGACATCGTCAGCGTAGCCACACAGCCCGAACATCGCGCCGAGATCGTCGTCTTTGCGGCCGAACGGGGGGTCGGCGCAATCTATGGCGAAAAGGCCATGGCCTCTTCGCTCGACGAAGCAGACGCGATGATGGAGGCGGTCGAACGAATGGGCGCCGTCTTCAATCTGGGCACAAACCGACGATGGGATACCGGACACGACGCGATGAAGGACGTGATCGACAACGGCCGCATCGGACGGTTGCGGTCGCTGATCGTGCATCAGACCGGCCCGCTGTTCAATGGCGCCAGCCACAGCTTCGACCTGCTGATGAGACTCAACAGCGACAGTCCCGTCGCGTGGGTCCAGGCCCATCTTCCGAACGGAGACCGGATTATCGACGGCCAACGCCTGACCGAGGACCCGGTCGGACACGGGATCCTGCAGTTTGAGAACGGCGTCACCGCGTACGCGCTCAATTCAGGGCGGGGCATGGAAGTGGAGGCGGTGGGCGACGCGGGCGTGGTCACGGGCATGCGAAACGGCAACGAGTGGCACGTGCGCGAACACGGCGCCCGGGACCATCGCGGCCGGTCCGTGCTGGTGCCGGGGGAATTCCCGGCATTCGAGCGGGCCAGCTCAACCGTCAGGCTGATCGAAGACCTCGTCCGGTCGCTGGACACCGGAGAACCGCCGCGCGGCGGCGTCAGGATCGCGCGCGCCAATACCGAGCTCATCTTTGCGTTTGTCGAGTCGCACGTCCTGGGCGGGGCAAGGGTGACGCTGCCAATCAGCGGCAGCGGGTACCGCCTGCAGAGAGACAGGCCGCCGCGGGAGCCGAGATACCAGCGGTAGAGCGACGTCGGCCCCGCTGTGGATCAGGCACCTCCGCGAATAGGGGGAGACCTCGGGTCATAATGGCTCCGGCCGGTAGACAATCTGCAGCAGATTGCCTTCCGGATCCGCAACGAAGTTGAATCGCGTCCCTGCGGGCGTCTCCCGATACGGCCCCACAAATGCGGCGCCGCGTTCTTCCAGCGTCCTGCACGCCGAATCGAAGTCATCCACCTTCAGCGCGATGTGCCGTATGCCCGCGTCGTCGGCGGCGCAGACCACGGGCGCCCGGTCGTTTGACGGCAGGAATTCCAGAATACCTCCTCCCGGCAGGCGCACGAAATACGTCCGGCTATCTTCGTTTTCAAGGATCATCTCAAAGCCGAGGATGTCGCAGTACCACCTGGCGAGCGTTCCGGAATCGGCAGCTGCAATCGCGATATGCTCGATCGATCGGATCATACGTCCCTCATCGTTGACATGGTGATTTCGCGGCCCTGCTTCAGTGACGCGTCGACGGCGGATGCCACTTGAACCACCGCCAGCCCGTCCCCCGGCGTGATCAGCGGCTTCCACAGGTCGCGAACCACGCCCGCGAAGTGACGGATCAGCGAGCGCGACATGCCCACCGTCTGGCCGTGGACATCCGGCGCGACGGATGTGTCCGGATACGCGACATCGGCGCCGCGGTAAACAGCAACGCCGGTTTCGTACGGAAGCACCTCCACCGCACCGGTCGTGCCGCGTATGGTGAACAGCTGGTTCTGCGGCCGTCCTGACCGTGTCGGCGAACCCCATACGTTTTCGAGGACCGCGAGCGCACCGCATTCGAAGGTCAGCACGACGACGATGAGATCCTGCCGGCGGCTGCCACCGGACCGGGCGTAGGCCCTGACCCGATCGACCGCGCTTCCGGACGTCCACAGCGCCAGATCGATGTCGTGGGGGAGCAACCAGTATGCCAGGGGAAAACGGCCGAGTACCCTGTCCGCGGCTTCGGGCTGCGATGTCCTGCGGCTGTACGTGTGGAGGACCTCGCCGATGTCCCCGCGGGCGACGGCCTGCCGCATCGAGGCGAAACGGGGGTCGAAACGCAGGCTGTGACATACCATGAGATGCACGCCGGCCCGGTCCGCCTCGCGAACCATCCGGACCGCGTCTGAAGGAGACGTCGCCATCGGCTTTTCAACCAGGACATGCTTCCCGGATTCCAGGCAGGCGCCAACCGGGCCGGCGTGCGCCCACTCCGACGTGGCAACGACGACCGCTTCAATCTGCGGGTGGTCGGCGAGCATGTCGCAGTAACGGGCGCCGGTATAGAACGGCACATCCAACGCCATCGCCACGTTTCGGGCGGTGACATCCCCCTCGCCGCATACGGCCACCAGCCTCGTCAGTGCCGACTGATCGAGGATTCGGGCATAGAGCCCGCCCATTCTGCCGGGTCCGATTACGGCAGTGTCTACGGGTTGTACCGGTACTTCCGCCATTGGATTCATTGGAGTGTTGTTCGTTCGTCGCGCGATGTCAGCAAGACTCGCACATTCCCGCGAACTTGCTTCGACGCGCAATCAGGAGGTTTTATGGCACGATTGCCGGCCGGCTACCTGTTATACGCCCTGTCCGCCCTTTGCGGCCCGCTTCCCGCTGCCGGCGAACCATCGACGGACGGCCGCGCACTCTATGGCCAGTATTGCGCGACCTGTCACGGGCAGAACCTGGAGGGCGTCACGGCGCCGAGTCTGATCGACGGCGTCTGGATTTACGGCGGACGCGGAAACATCGCCCGCAACATCATGTTCGGTATCGTCCAGCAGGGGATGCCGGCGTTCGGAGAAGCGCTCACGCGGACCCAGATCAACGCCATCTCCGCATACATCCGGGCGGCCGAAAAAACCGCGGGCGCCACAAAACCGCCCATCCCCGACACACTCGACACCTACGACTATCCCATCCGCGTCGAACGCTGGGTTGAGGGTCTCCGGCTCCCCTGGTCGATCGCGTTCCCGGATGCCGCCACGGCACTCATCACCGAGCGACCCGGGAGGCTTCGCGTGGTGAAGAACGGCGAACTGCAGCCCGATCCCGTTTCAGATACGCCAACCGTTCTGCACCAGGGGCAAGGCGGCCTGATGGACGCGGCCATCGATCCCGCCTATCAGGAAAACGGCTGGATCTACCTGTCTTACAGCCACGCGCTCAGCGACACGGCCGGCAGCGACCGCCCGCCCGCAATGACGCGCCTTGTACGGGGGCGGCTGAAGAACAACGCCTGGACCGATCAGCAGGTCATCTACGAAGCGCCGCACGAGACCTATGGCCGAACCCGCCACCATTACGGATGCCGCATCGTTTTCGATCGTGCGGGGTATCTCTATTTCCCCGTCGGGGACCGGGGAATTCCCCGGTACGCACAAGACCTGGGACACCCCGGCGGCAAAATCCACCGCATCCACCGGGACGGCCGGATTCCCCACGACAACCCCTTCCTGGAACGGAAAGGCGCGCTTCCTAGCATCTACAGCTTTGGCCAGCGAAACCCGCAGGGCCTGGCCGTGCACCCTGTTACAGACGATTTATGGGAGAGCGAGCACGGACCGATGGGCGGAGATGAGATCAATCTGATCCGGGCCGGGATCAACTACGGCTGGCCGACGATCTCCTATGGCCGGAACTACAACGGGACCCTCGTCTCGGAGTTCGAACGCAAGCCGGGCCTGGAACAGCCCGTCCTGTTCTGGCGGCCCTCCATCGCCGTCTGCGGCATCGACTTCTATCGCGGCGCCCTCTTCCCCCGGTGGAAGAACCGGCTGCTCGTGGGCGCCCTCGCGTTTGAGGAGGTCCGTCTCCTCACAATTGAGAACGACCGCGTAATCTACCAGGAAACCATTCTCAAGAATGCCGGTCGCGTGCGCGACGTTGCGAGCGGACCCGACGGCGCCATCTACGTCGTTTTGAACAATCCAGGTACCGTACTTCGCCTGACGCCGATCGGGCCTGACGACACGGACGAGTTCTGATTCCGGCAGACATCACCGGAACCGATCGCCGGTCCCGCGGAAGCCCTCGCGTCTCAACCCTCGGCCAGACCCTCGAGAATCCCCTTCAGGTAGCCGATGCTTCGTGCGGCGATCGTCTCCGGGTCGGGTTCGAAATCGAACACTTCAACCGATACATATCCGCTGTAGCGCAATTCACTGAGCGTCTTCAGAATGGGGGCGAAACGAAGCTCTCCAAATCCGGGTCCCCGCAGATTGGGGTCGTTTACGTGAACGTGCCGCATCGCTCCTCTCGCCTGGACGATAACCTCGGAATGGGACCCGGCCTCGGCGGATGCGGCGCGACAGTCCACCATGGTCTGAAAATTCGGATGCCCGACGGCTTTGACCAGCTTCAGCGCTTCGGCCACACTGGTCACGAAATTGGTCTCCTGATTCGTAAGCGGCTCGATGCAATAGGTAACGTCTCTCTGGGCCATCAGATCGACGCACCCGGCAAACAACTCGGCGGCGCGGGCAAAACAGTCGTCCGCGTTCCACCCCTCCTGGATGTTCCGCTGTTGGGGAGAGCCGTGAATCATCACGCGTCCCCCGAGGTCGCCGCAGAAATCGATCAGCGCCTTCACGTAATCCTGCGTGCGTTGCCGCACCCGGCCGTCCGGATGGTTGATATACAGACCCGCGGGCTTTACGAGCAGCCAGTGCAGCCCCACGATCTCCACCCCCGCCGCTTCCGCCGCCTGTCTGATGTCCCGTCGACTGCCCGATGAAATGTCGTTGACGCTCTCCGCCAGGGTGAACGGCGCGATCTCCACCCCGTCGCATCCGATCCGCGCGGCATAGTCGAATACCCGCTCGATCTCCCAGCCTTCGAAAAACTCGTTGCAGACCGCAAGTTTCATAGCCGATACCTCCAGGGTTCGGGAACACAAACGGGGCGCCACGGCCGGGCCGGATTCCGCAACAGTTCGGCGCTGACAAAATCCTTGACAGAAGGCCCGATATTCTCTAACATAATCGGGCTATCTTCAAATTCCAAGGAAAACGTACAGGAGAAGCCGTTATGGCGTCGGCGCCCAATGCCCGATCCGCGAGTCCGGAGAATGAAGATCACATCATCGAGGTGCATGACGTTTGGAAAACCTATTCAATGGGAGACCAGGAAGTCCACGCGCTTCGCGGCGTCTCCCTGAATGTTATACGGGGCGAGTACCTCTCAATTATGGGTCCCTCTGGCTCGGGAAAGACAACGCTTTTCAACATGGTTGGCGCCCTGGATCGCCCCTCCAGGGGAACGGTCGTCGTCAATGCGATCGAAATGGGCAGCCTGAGCCAGGCGCAGATCGCCTATCTCCGCTGTCACAATATCGGTTATATTTTCCAGAGCTTCAACCTGATCCCTGTGATGACCGCCCTGGAAAACGTCGCGCTTCCCATGGTTTTCTCGGGAATGAAAAAGTCGGAATACGAAGACAAGGCCGCTCACAAACTCACGCAGGTGGGTCTGGGCGAACGCCTGAAGCACAACCCCTACGAACTCTCGGGAGGCCAGCAGCAACGCGTGGCGATCGCCCGCGCCATCGCGAATGATCCGGACCTGGTACTGGCGGATGAGCCGACGGGCAACCTGGACCTCAAGACCGGCCAGGAAATCATCGAGTTGCTGCAGAGACTCCAGTCCGACAGCGGCGTCACCATCGTCACCAACACGCACGACCACAAGATGCTGGTTGCATCCGACCGGGTCGTGGACCTGCGCGACGGACAGGTGGAACTGGTACGCAGGCGGGACGAAATCGACATTCAGGAGGGCCGGATCGAAGGGCTGGATATTGAAGAACTGAGCAACTGATATTCTGCCGTTTGAATCATAAAGAAGGCGTCCGTCGGGCCGACGGACGCCTTCTCATATATATCACTCTGGATTCCTGAAGCGATTCTTGCAGCCGGTCAGGGAGTCATTCCGCTGTCCGATCGACCGCCGGCCCGTAAAGCAGGTCGTAGTACCCGTTCTGCTCGAGTCGACGGATCATTTCGCGAATAATGGCGGTGTCCACGCGAAACATCCCGGCAATCTGTTCGGGTGTCCGTCCATCCTGTACCAGTTCAATCAGGCGGTCGCGACTGACTATGAGTTCGGGAACGGCCATCGTCTTGCTCCGGCGCCGTTGAGGCGTTTCGTTTCCATGCCGAACCGGCGACCCGCGGTTCGAAGGCAGGTGTAAGTTCGGTCGGACGATTTTACGAAAACAAATGGTGGCGCCCGCCGGAATCGAACCAGCGACACAAGGATTTTCAGTCCTCTGCTCTACCAACTGAGCTAGGGCGCCTCCATTCCACGGGAGAATGCATCGTTCCCGTCTGTGCGACAAAGGCGAAAATCTAACAAAACCACCCGCGGATGTCAAGATAGTTGGGATTGGCTGCGAGGGGCAGGACCGGGCCGCCGGATCCGGAAAATCCGCAAACATTGAATCTGCACCAACGTCTGACCGGTTTCCCGTGCAGATCGAGGCTGAACATCCGGCCGAAACGCCACCTTTCCACATACGCGCCCACCCTGTATTTTCCGAAGCCGAACCATGGCCAGCCCTGAACGAACAGCAGAAACTGCCGAAACGGATGCAGCCTTCGCAAAATCGGCCAGCGGCGTCACGGTCCGATCCGTGGTTTCCGGCCTGGTTCTGGTCCTCGGTCTCGACGCCCTGGCGATCCATCTCAGGTACGTGGTGCACGGCTCGCTGATGACGTACAGCCACGTACCGATGGCCATGCTCATCGTGTTCACGCTGATGATCATGGCAGGCGCGCTCATCGCGCGTTTTTCCCGGTGGAAGCTTTCACCCGCGGAATGGCACACCATTCTGGCCATGGGCGTCGTCGGCGCCGCTGTACCCGGCTTCGGCTTGAGCGGATATCTGCTTGGGTACATCGCATCCCCGTACTATTTCGCGACCGAAGTCAACGAATGGCATATCTACCTCCATCCTTATGTCAATCCGTGGCTGATCCCTTCAGACGAAAACAAGGCGGTCACCTGGTTCTTCGAAGGCGCTCCCAAAGGCGCGCAGATCCCATGGGATGCCTGGGTGCTTCCGCTGTTGTGGTGGACCACGTTCATCGTCGCTGCATTCGTGGTCCTCGGCTGCGTGGCCGTCGTCTTTCGCAGACAGTGGGTGCAGAACGAACGACTGGCATTTCCGGCGATGGCGCCCCTGATTCACATGGCGGAAGAACCCGGAAGCGGTAAATTCGCACTCCCTGATTTCACGAAGAATTACCTGTTCTGGATCGGCTTCGGGCTGGCCTTCGGGATGATCGCCTGGAACTGCATCAACTATTTCCTGCCCGGCTTTCCGAGGTTTCCGGTCTATCGCGGCAGGTGGCTCTGGCTCGACCGCCAGCATCCGCCCGGGTATTTCTTCATTGGTCTGTTCACCATTTTCTTCTCCTATTTCGCCAGTCTCGACGTTCTGTTCAGCATCTGGTTCTTCGACCTGCTGTTCATCGTCGAAGGCGGCTGGCTGCACCGCCGGGGGTTCACGGCCATATCGCCGTATTATTACCGCGGCGTCTATTACTGGCAAACCAAGGGCGCGTTTGCCATGCTGGCCGCCTCGGTCTTCTGGGTCGCCAGACGCCACCTGAGGGACGTGCTCCGTAAAGCCTGGCGCAGGCACGATCCCCTGGACGACAGGGACGAACCGCTTTCGTATCGGACCGCGGTGATCGCGGCGTTCGTGGGGCTCGGGTTCATGTGGCTCTGGCTCTGGCGAATCGGTATGGATCCGCTCCTGGCGGCCCTGCTCCTTCCGGCAGTCATCCTGACCTACGTCGGCCTGGCCAAGATTCTCGCGGAGACCGGCATGCCCTACACCAATGTACCCGCCGGTCCGTGGGGTCTCGTGCAGCCCTTCCTCGGGGGATCGGCCGTCAACGAAAGCACACGGGTCGCCCTCCGGTTCGCGTCCAGGATCACCTCCCACTTCAAAGGGCTCTTCCTGCCCGCGCTCGCACACGCCGGACGCGTTGCGGAGGGTGTACGCGGCGACCGTCGACGTCTCATGTATGCCGTCGTACTGGCCTTTCTGGTAAGTTGGATCGCGAGCGTGGTGCTCACCATCCAACTGGGATACAAGGACGGCGCGTACAACTTCAATTCGTGGGAAATCGTGCGCGCGGGGCCCAAACATTTCGATGGTACCGCGACTTCCGTCAAGAACTTCCTTACAAAACCACCAGATCCGCCCGTCTACCGGGAACATCCGGACTACGTGGCGTTCTTCGGCCTGGGCGGCGTGGCCACGCTTCTGCTGATCTTCCTCCGGCATCGCTTCGTCTGGTGGCCGCTGCACCCCGTCGGACTGGCCATATCCGGTTCGTACCTTGCCCGGCGAACCAGTCTGACCATATTAATGGCCTGGCTGGTCAAACTGGTCATGCTGAAGATGGGCGGACCATCCGTTTACAGAAAATCCCGTCCATTGTTCATCGGCCTGCTCGCCGGCTATATACTCGGCGTCGCACTCTCGGCCTTTATCGACGTCCTCTGGTTCCCGGAGCGGGGCCACAGCGTGCATCGCTTCTGATCGGAAGCCGCCCTGGTTCGTTCAGCGGCAGGGGTCGCAACCCCGACACCCTTGACGTTACACAGATCCGCCGGAACGGTCATCGGGATATTTCAATGAAAAACCCGCGACACATCGGACTGGCACTTACGCTCGTCTTCGCCGCCGCGGCCTTCACCGGTCTGGCCCTGGGGCCGGAACGCGTCAACCCATACCTCGCCGCCATGCTTGGGCTGAAAGCGCCCGTTTCCACGCCGCTTCCGTCTGTTCCGGAAGCGAGCGCCACTTCGGTTCGCGTACTCGATACCGTATCGGACGCCAGCGTGAAAACGCACGTGTCCCGCTTTACGGAGCGCCGGTCTCGAGTTCCCGGATACCCCGGACACGCGGCCGCCGCCGATTACATCCGGCGCAGTTTCGAAAACGCCGGTCTCAAGGACGTCCGCGCCGAGCCGTTCGACGTCACCTCGCCCGTCGATCAGGGCGGCAGCCTGACGCTTTTGCGGGACAATGTCACGTTTCCCATCAACGCGATCTGGCCGAACCTCGTCAAGACCTCCACCCTGCCGCGGGAAGGGGTCCGCACGCGATTGATCTACGGCGCAACCGGGGAATTCGCCGACTTCAACGGTCACGTGCTCGAGGGGACGGCCGTTCTCATGGATTTCAATACCCGGAACAACTGGCTGAACGCGGCCACGCTGGGGGCGGAACAGATCATCTTCATCGAACCGGATTCAACTTTCTATACCGAAGCCGAGCAGAAATTCCTGCAGGTGCCCAACAGTGTTGAACGATTCTGGATCGATAAAGAGTCGGGGCAGGCTCTGAAGACATTGCTCGAACAACGCGGCGAACTTGAAATCGAACTGCATGCCAGAATGGAGTGGGAGAAACACACCGCCCACAATATCCTGGGCTTCCTTCCGGGCTCGGATCCGATACTGAAGGAACAGATCGTCGTGATCAACGCGTACTACGACGCCATGTCCGTCGTCCCGGCACTGGCCCCCGGCGCCGAGATGGCCAGCGGTGCCGTCGCCCTGCTGGAACTGGTCAATTACTTCAAACGATATCCCCCGGGGCGCACGGTACTCTTTCTGGCCACTTCGGCCCACCACCTGGGCTTTCGCGGAATCTGCGATTTTCTGGGCCGCCACGCCAGAAAGGAAAGGCATTTCGCGGCCCTGATGACCGACCCCATCGACATTCGACTCTTCATCGGCCTGGACCTGTCGAGCCAGACCGCTCAAATAGGCGTCTGGAACAGCACGCGCAACTTCTACTACAACCGGTTCTTCACACCCTTCGGAAAGAAATTCGTCCGCATCTCGCAGGCGATCGCACCCGCCTTCGGCCTCGACCCCGATCTGGCGCTGCTGGACGGCATCAATCCCACGGGCGGAATGACCTGGGATATGTTCATCCCCGGCGCGAACCTGAAGACCGACGGCGAAGTCGTTCTCGAAGCCGGCACGCTTGCCCTGTCTCTGGTCACGCTGAACGATGCCCGCTTCCGGGTCGATACGCCCCTGGACAGACCGGAAGGGGTAAACTTCGACAATCTCGCAAAACAGGTCCGCCTGATTACGGGTGTGCTCGACATTGCCCTGAACGACCCTACGCTCATCCCTGATTATCGACTCAATCCCGATGACAGGATGCGAGGCCTGAAGGGATTCGTACGTACCTTTCCCAGGCGGAGCATCGTACCCGACCGGCCCAAGGCGGGCGCCGTCGCCGCGCTCAGGATGGGCATCGACAAATCGGTCAAGGGCGTCCGGCGCATCTATTACGACCTTGCCGACGAGAACGGCGAATTCTACATGCCGGGAATCGCCGAACGCCGCGTCTCCGTCAGCGCCTACTTTCAGGATCCGGAGACCGGTGAGATTACATACGCGCCAAACTACGGGCAGCAGGCGCGGATCTACCGCGGCGACTTCGACATGGACTGGTGGATCTCCAAGAGAAATATCATCCTCTTTCCCTGTATCGCCACCGATTTCTACGATACGGTCGATCCGCGTTTCCTCACCAAGCTCTCCCAGATCAGCGTCTACGGAATCGGCAACGTCACGCCGCAGGAATACGGGTACGCGATCGGCTTCGGCCCGACGGAACCCGTGGGCACCCTGTTCACGCGTCCTGGCGAGAGAATCAAGGTCGCCATGAGGGCCGGCGGCGTCGCGGCGGGCTCCGGCGACATCGGCATCCGATTCCTGCTGCTGAATGCGACGAGCGCCGAGAGTGAAGAAATCGCCAGGGGCACGGGTTACCCCACGCTCACCCACGGGTCGTTTGCGCGTACCTCCTTTCTGGCCGCGCGTGACATGTGGACCCTGAACGAAGCGCGGAAGCAGGAGATGCAGAAATACGCCATCGAAAACCAGCGTCTGAACATGCTGCACGGCCGGGCCCGCCTCCACCTGGATATGGCCGAAGCCGCGATGTCCCAAAGTCGCTGGGACGTTTTCATGAAACATACCCGCGCGGCCCTCGGCATCGAGTCCCGCGCCTATCCGGACGTCAAGGACACGCAGAACGACGTGGTGCGCGGCGTTGTCTTTTTCATGGCCCTGGTCATCCCGTGCGCGTTCTTCGCCGAACGCCTCATCTTCACCGCCGTGGATATCCGGCGGCAGATCGCGGGATTTATCGGTATTTTCGTGCTCATCTGGCTCTTTCTTTCAAACGTGCATCCGGCGTTCGAGATCTCCAATCCCGTGGTCGTGCTGCTCGCCTTCGTCATTCTGGCGCTCGCGGTGTTCGTGATTTCCCTCGTATTCAATCGTTTCAACGAAACCATGCGCCGGCTGCGGGTCCCGGAAGTGCGTTTGCATGAAACCGACGTGGGTCGAATCTCCGCCTCCCTGGCGGCCTTTCAGCTCGGTATCGCAAACATGAAACGCCGAAAATTGCGCACCGTGCTTACGTTCACCACGCTCCTGCTCCTCACATTTACGGTTCTCTCGTTTACGTCCATCAAAACGGCTCTCGAATTTCGCCGGATTCCCATAGGCACCGAGGGTCCGTACCCAGGTATGCTCATCCGCAGCAAGTTCTGGGGCCCGCTGGAAGACGTCGTCTACGATTACGCCGTCACGCACTTCGGGGAATCCGCGATAACGGCCCCAAGAAGCTGGTACTATACGCGGGAGAAAAAGATTATCCCGGTCGAGTCCGAAAACAGCTCAACACACGTACTCGGCGTTCTGGGAATGACGCCTGAGGAGGCTGACGTGACCGGCGTCCACAAGACGCTGAAGGTCGGCAGGTGGTTCCGTCCGGGAGAATCCGCGTGCATCCTGCCCGAAAAGATAGCGGAACTCCTTGGCGTGGATCCGGGCCGCCTTGAGGCGTCACGCGTCCGGGTGTTCGGGGAATCGCTGCCGGTGATCGGCCTGATCGACGCCGGGGCGTTCAGCGAGCTCAAGGACCTCGATGAGGAACCCCTCAGTCCCGCGGACTTCAAGCTGACCGATGAGGAAGCCATCGAGCAGATGACCACCCAGGAAACGCGGGAAAAACAGGGCCTGGAACAACCTGAAGTCGAAATAATGCCCTTCGAGCACATCAACCCCGACGACGTCCTGATCGTCCCGTACGCGTTCCTGCGCCAGGTGGGCAGCCCGCTCCAGTCGGTCGCCCTCCGATTCGACGCCGGATCAGACGTGGAGGGCAATGTCAAGGAGCTTCTGTCACGCCTCTCGGTCGTACTGTTCGCGGGGCTTCCAGACGCGGACGGTCGCGTAAACGTCTCCATTTTCAGTTCGCTGGGCGACACGTCGAGACGCGGGATGAGCGATCTCTTTATCCCCATCCTCATCGCCTCGCTCATCGTGCTGAATACCATGATGGGTTCCGTGTACGAACGGTTTCGGGAAATCGGCGTCTATTCCGCGGTGGGCCTGGCGCCGGTCCACGTCGCTTTTCTGTTTATCGCGGAAGCCTGCGTATACGCCGTCCTCGGTACGGTGAGCGGCTACATGCTGGGCCAGGCGGTCGCCAAGCTGCTTCTCTGGCAGGGCTGGCTCTCAGGCGTCACGGTCAACTATTCCGCCCAGTCGGCCGTTGTCTCGTCCGCTCTCGTTATGGCCGTCGTCATCCTGTCCACCCTCTATCCTGCCAGGCAGGCATCCCTGATGGCCGTGCCGGACGTGTCCCGGCGCTGGAAAATCCCCGAGCCGGAGGGAGACGACTGGCGTTTCGAATTTCCGTTTACGGTTGGCGGAAACGACGTATTCGGGCTCTGTGTGTTCCTGACGGACTACTTTGACTCCCACAGCGGCGAAGCGATGGGGGCGTTCTACACGGACGGCGCCCATCTGTACGGGAAGGGCGGCGGCGGTGAGAGCGGATACGCCATCCGCACGACCCTGTGGCTGGCGCCCTTCGATCTGGGCGTGAGCGAGGAGCTTCGCTTTGAGGCGGAACCCACCGGCCAATTCGATATCTATACCCTCACGCTCACCCTCAAGCGACGATCGGGCGAAGTCGCGTCATGGCGGCGCGTCAACCAGGGTTTCATGAATACCCTCCGCAAACAGTTTCTCATCTGGAGAACCGTCGACCCCGCGGAAAAAGCCGCATACAGGGAAAAAGGCATGCGAATACTCGTATCGGACGCACAGGTGGCGAAGCGGGTCTGAGAGACGACCCGGCGAAGCTGAACTGATTCGTTTTCCAGACATCGCTATACGGAATTTGGCTTTGCAAAATCACTCTTTGATTGTATTTTTCAGGTCTTTACCCCTAGCGCGTCTTCGCTTTGCTCAGCCGCAACCAATCTGGTGGCAGGAAATTCGCGCGGCCGTTTGATGAAACAATCACTCCCCCCTTCAGGGGGAGTCGCAGAAGCCGAGCCGACCCCTGAGCCGTCGTCCTGAGCCTGCCGAAGGGTTGTCGAAGGGCCGGCGACGGCTGATGCGGTGGGGGGATTGCAGCACCATGCCGAATGCAAACACCATGATCAGACATGCACGAAAGTGCGCCGTAGTCTCACTGTAAGACGTTAAAACGTATCGACCTGCCATGGCCTTTCTGGATCGCATTCGCAGGCGGAATACCAATCCGTACGAGGAAATCGAAGAATACCGGGATCTGCTTGAAGTCCCCGAGGAATTCGAAGAGGGCTTCAACTCCAAGACCATTCTCGGCGCTCTCTTCGTTTCCGTCATCATGGTTCCGGGCAACATCTACCTGGAACTCATGGTGGGGCATTCCGTAGGCGCCGCCGCGCAGTGGGTGACCATCATCCTGTTCCTTGAGCTGGCCAAGCGCTCGTTCACGGTGCTCAAAAAGCAGGAACTATATCTGCTTTACTACGTCACCAGCGCCCTGGTCGCCCGTGAAACCGGCATGTTCGAAGGGCTGCTCTGGCAGCAGTACTATGTGCAGTCTCCTGCCGCCAAGCAGTTCGGCATCTCCCACCTCATCCCCCGCTGGTGGGCGCCCCCGCCCGATTCTCCTGCGTTGATCGACCGCACCTTCCTGCATCAGGACTGGCTGCTGCCCATCTCCCTGCTCGTACTCGGGATGATCATGGGGCGCATCCAGTGGTTCACAGCCAGCTACGTACTCTTCCGTATCACCTCAGATTACGAACGCCTGCCCTTTCCGTTCGCGCCAATCAACGCCCAGGGCGCGATGGCGCTTGCCGAAGAAAGCAGCGGCCAATACAGCTGGCGCTGGAGGGTCTTCAGCATCGGCGCCGTTATCGGAGTGGTATTCGGCTCCGTTTACGTGGCAGTACCCGCCATAACCGGCGCGTTCATGGAGAGCCCGCTTCAGCTCATTCCCATCCCGTGGGTGGATTTCACCCAGTACACGGGTTATTTCCTGCCGGCCACGCCGCTGGGCTTCACGCTGCACCTGGCTCCCATCTTTGCCGGGCTGCTGGCGCCCTTCTGGGCGGTTATGGGCGCATTCATCGGCGTCGTCATCCACACTGCGGCGGGCCCCATCCTGTATTCCTACGGGTATATGCCAAACTGGTACATGGGCATGGATACCATCATGACCCACTTCGTCACGGGCATCGATTTCTGGATGAGCTTCGGGATCGGCATCACCTTCGCCATTGCAGTGATCGGTTTCTACCAGGTCTGGACCGGGGTCCGTACAGCGCGCGTGGAGAAGAAGGAAACGGGAAGCTGGACGCCGCCGCCCGGCCGGGGAGACTTCCGGATCTGGATCTGCATCGTACTCTTCTGTCTTGCGAGCCTTTATACCATAATCCTTGCCAAGGTCCTCTTCCCTGACCTCGTGAGTACCTTCCTGCTCGCCTTCTTCTTCATCTTCGCGTTTGTCTACACGCCGCTGATCTCCTTCGTCAACGCCCGGCTGGACGGCTTGGTCGGGCAGAACGTCAATATCCCCTACATCAAGGAAGCCACGATCTTTCTGAGCGGGTTCAGGGGTATCGAAATCTGGTTCGTGCCCTTCCCCCTGGCCAACTGGGGCGCACAGGCCGAAACATTCCGTCAGATCGAGCTCACGGGCTCGAAATTCACCGGGATCCTGAAGGCTGAGGTGTTCATGATCCCGCTGATCCTCCTGACCAGTTTCATGTACTGGTCCTATATCTGGAAACTGGCGCCCATTCCCTCGTCCTCCTACCCCTACGTCCAGATGATGTGGCCGCTGCGGGCGCTCCAGAGCAGCGTCTGGTACACCGGCACCATGCAGGGTGAGGTGGAGCACGAACCGTCCGCCGGTACCGTATCCTTCCAGCCGAGCAATCTGCCCGACGGCAACTGGTGGTACTGGCGTGCCCGTGCCTCCGCCGACGTACACATAGATGACCACGAGCAGCGCGCCTACGGGCCCTGGTCCCGAGTCGGGTATTTTTATACGAACTTCAAAAGTCCCGACAAGCCGCTTGTACCGCCGCTCCCGGTGGATCGGTCGAAACCCGATATTTCCGAGGCCCTCCGGCTGGGTCTGCCTTCGGCGCCCGTCTTGCGCAGTCCCGATGACGGGAGCCACGCGGACAACCCCAACCCCGACCTGGTCGTCCTCGCGGCCCTGGACCCCGAGGACCGTGAACTCGTGTACCAGTTCGAAGTGGACCAGGTACCCTCTTTCGACGGTTCCTTTCTGCAGAGTTCGGACGACGAGCCCATCCTCTTCGAAGCCATCAAGCCTGTGGTGATCGTCATCGGACTCGCAGTCGGCCTGGTTTCGTTCGTGGTTCTGTCCGTCCTGGGCCTGCCGGTCCTGCTCATCTTCGGATACATACGGAGTCTGACCAACATTCCCCACATCATGATCACCGAGATCATCGGGGCGCTTCTCGCGCGGTACTATTTCTGGAAGCGTTTCGGCAAACAGCAATGGCGCCTCTACGCCGCCGTACTCTATGTGGGGTTTTCGGTGGGCATGTCCCTGGTTGGCATGGCTTCCGTCTCCATTGCCATGATTCAGAAGGCGGTCTCGGTACTGTTGTTCTGAGGATCGGCTTCTCCACCGCGCTCAACCGATTGTCGATGAAGCAGGAGCAGGTTTGAATCCTGCTCCTGCTGTTTTGAAATCAAGCCGGTTTCGATCTCTTGCGGAAACTCGGGGGACGTGAGCAGACAGGAATGTCCGCACCACATTCCGAGCCTGTATCGCACGTTAGCATCAATTCATAAGAAGACTACAGTCAAATTGGCCTCAAAAAGCCTGAATGCGGGTAGAGGGTAGAGGGAAGACGGTAGAAGAAACCCTTGCCCGATCCTTTATTCCTTCTTGCCTCCGGCAGAAGAAGCGACTCCACAGGGCAGGAAAACTCTCCCGTCTACCGTCTCCCGTCTACCCGCTTCCGAGGGGATGGGAGGAGAGGTCACGAACACGTCCAGTGACCTGGTGTATCCTGGTAATCCGTCTTCTAATCGCCTTTATTAACTGGCTCATATTCGAATTAACGTCCATGAACACTTAGGAATCATGGTTAGCCCTTGACTTTGTTCCGACCGGCATCTATTATGTCGGATTGAATTATCGGATCCGTACCGTGCGATATCAAGACACCTGGACCGGGGCATGTCAGCCGCGATCGGAATGATCGAAGTCGAAGGCGTCGCCGGGATTATCCTCGCGTCGGACGCCGCCGGTAAAGCCGCTGGCGTGGACCTCCTGGGCTGGGAGTCCATCGGCGGATTCACCACCGTTTTTCTCGGTGGATCCATCAGCAGGGTTGAAACGGCGCTCAAGAGCGGCGAACGAGCGGCCAGAGAGGTGGTGGACCGCGTGGTTGCGGCGCCGATGACGCACCCCGAACCCGCCTGCCGGGAATACGTTTCGAATGCAATCGCTACGGAGCGGCGGACACCGTCCGGCGCCCTGGGTCTGATCGAAACAAGAGGTTACGGCGCTCACGTCACCGCCAATGACAGAATGGTGAAGGCGGCCGACGTCCAGGTTTATAACGTACTTACTGTACACAACCGGGTGGTCTGCTCACTTATTCTTGGCGACGTCGCTTCCGTGACCGAGGCCCTGTCCGTGGGTCGCGCGAGCGTCGAGACCGGAGAAAATTTCCTCGGCGCCGCCCTCATCCCCAAACCCTTGCCCGACGTGCTGCGGGCATTCGGCCCCTGAGCGCCGCCGTGGCCGCAGGAAACCATGCCCTGGGAATTCTGGAGACCCGCGGCATGACCGCGCTTGTCGCGGCGCTCGACGCCATGCTGAAGACCGTGGACGTCCGGGTTCTGGGGCGTCACGGCGTGGGTTCCGGCTGGCTGACCGTTGTGATCGAAGGCGCCGTTTCGGACGTGGAGGCCGCCCTTCGGGTCGGGCGGTCCGAGGCCGGGAACCACGGTGACCTGATTACCGCGGACGTCATCGCGGGGCCTGCCCCGGGCGCCCTCGAATCCATGCCGCACAGGGCGGACGCGGGTACGGCAAGACCGGTTGGCGCGCAGGCAATGGGCATCCTCGAAACGCGTGGCATGGTACCCCTCATCCGTGGCGCCGACGCCATGGTCAAGAGCGCGCCCGTCCACGTCGCAGGCTGGACGTCCGTCGGCGGTGCGCTGGTTCATCTTGTGGTTCGGGGCGATATTTCATCGGTCCAGGCTGCCCTGCAGGCCGGAATCGCGTGTGCGGATGAGGTAGGGGAAGTTTACGCGACCCTGGCGATTCCGAGCCCTGAGCCGGGCATCGCGCCAATGCTCCCCGATACGCCGAAATCGAACGCTCCGCAGGCAGACATCGGCGCGCTGGGTATTCTTGAAACAACGGGCTATGTGAGCGCTGTCGGCGGGTCCGACGCGATGGTCAAGGCGGCCGACGTTGACCTCGTGCGCCTCGTCATCGCCAGCGGAGGCCGGGTCGACGCGCTGGTGAGTGGCGCCCTTGACGCCGTCCAGGCTGCCGTGGAAGCCGGCGTCGATGGCGCGCGGGAAGCCGGGGAATTGAATGCATCCTGTGTCGTTTCCCGTCCATCTTCCGAAGTCATGGCCTGTTTTGGCGGGAGCCTGTCCAGGAATGCCACGAGCCGCAATCAGGCGATGGGGCTGATCGAAACGCGCAGCACCGTGGCCCTGGTCAAGGCCGTGGATCAGATGCTGAAGTCCGCAGACGTGGAATACGAGGGCCGGTACAAGGTCGGGTACTTTCTCACTGCAAGCGTTGTCAGGGGAGACGTCGGCGCGGTGCGCGCCGCCCTGAACGTCGGCGCCGCAGAAGCGGAGAGGTACGGCGAACTGGTGTCCGCCCATCTTATTCCCCACCCGTTTCCCGCACTGGAAGAACGGCTGATACACTGATCGGCCGCCCGAGGAGATTGATGGTCCGTATTGACGATCCGGTGGTTACCGAACAGCTGCTCAAGGAAAAGCTGGGCACAGGGCGAGAGGTCGAAATCTGCCCGAGGGCGAAGCTGACGCCGCTGGCTCTGGACTACCTGGCGGCCAACCGGGTAGAGGTTTCCAGAAAAGAGGCGGCAACCGGCGGCCGGCAGACGACAACGCCGTCCCCGCGCCGCAACCCCGGCGCCAGACGGGAATTCAAGGGCATCTTCTGCCCTAACATCGTCATTTTCGACAGCAATGACCGCATCAACTACAGGGAGATGGAGCGCTACGTCAACTGGCTCATCGAAGCCGGCATCCACGGGTTGTACCCCAATGGCAGCACCGGCGAATTCGTGCGCCTGTCCAGCGACGAGCGCAAGGAGGTCGTGCGCCTCGTCACGAACGTCAACCAGGGGCGCGTGCCCGTTCTGGCCGGCGCCAGCGAAGCCAACCTCCGCGACGTACTTAGAATGAGCGAATATTACGCGGGCATCGACGTCGACGCCATCTCTCTGGTTCCCCCCTACTATTACGAGATCTCGGACACCAGCCTCTTCGAGTACTTTGCCGAAATCGCAAGACAGACCCCTCTCGACGTCCTGTTGTACAATATCCCCCAGTTCACGCAGGAACTTACGCTGGAAATCATGGAGCAGTTGCTGCCGTTCGATCGCATTATGGGCACGAAGGATTCCAGCAGGGACATGCCCAGGCTGATCAACACCATGCATCGACTGCGCGCACAGCGCCCGGACTATGTGGTCCTTGTGGGATGCGAGGAAATCCTCTGCCCTTCCATCATGATGGGCGCCAGCGGCGGCACGATCGCGACTTCCGGCATCATTCCCGAAGTCATCGTGGATATTTACGAAAAGACGCTGGCGGGGGATATCGAGGACGCGCGCAACATGCAATACCGAATCCTGGACCTCATCAACCTCATGCTGCTGGGTGTGAACTTCCCCGAGGGCTTCAAGACCGGCGTTGCCGTCCGCGGCTTCGACGTCGGCCCGCCACGGCAGACCATGAGCGACGAGGAAAGGGAATATCTCCTCAAGCTCGAATCCCAGATCAGCTGCATCTTAAAGGACATGGGTTACGACGTCAAGGGGGCGCGTGCCTGTCCGGTAACCCATCTGCCATCGATTGTAGACCGGACCTGACGCGACGAGCAGTTTCACCGAGCGATACACGAAATCCGCCATGATTACATCATCTGAAATCCTCAACGGAGAACCTCCATGGCTGAAAACGCGCCGCGGCACGACCTCGTGAATCCATTCAGCCTGGATGCCGACGACGGTTACGTCTGGCTGAAAGGCAACCTCCACTCCCACACGACGAACTCCGACGGCAGAGCGTCGCCCCAGGAACGCCTGGACGGGTACGTCGGCCAGGGGTACGACTTTCTCTGTCTCTCGGACCACTACAGGATCACCCGAATCGATTCCGTGGCTCGTCCGGACGACTTTGTACTCATTCAGGGCGCCGAACTGCACCCGGACAATCCGTTCGGCGGACAGAAACACCATTTTCTCTGCCTGAACGTCCACGAAGACATCGACTCGGAGCGCATGCCGCCTCAGCACGTGATCGACGCTGTCCGGGACCAGGGAGGCAGCACGTGGCTGGCCCACCCGTACTGGAGTTCGGTCAATATCCTGAGAGACACCGCGCCGCTCACGGGATTCGCCGGCGTGGAGGTATTCAACACAACGTGCCGATGCGCGGGCCGGGGGGAATCCGGCGTTCACTGGGACGACTGGATGGACCTGGAAAACAGGTTGTATCCCGCCCTGGCCAACGACGACTCCCACGCCCTCGAATCGGATAACCGCGACACGTACGGCGGTTGGACCATGGCACGCGTGAAGGAACGGTCTCCGGGGGCCATTCTCGATGCGCTGGAACGGGGCGCGAGCTACTCGAGTACCGGCACCGAGATTCGAAACATCACCCTTCAGAGAAACGAAGGAGAGAAACAACCGGTCGAAGCCACCCTTGAATGCTCCGAATCCCTGTGTGTCCTGGCGATTTGCGATACTTTCGGAACCGAATACAGAGGATCCGGAAAACCCTTCACGAGCGCCACCTTTACGCTGCGGCCGGGCGCGCGGTGGGTCCGATTCGAAGTCATCGGAGTGGACGGTACAAAAGCCTGGTCCAACCCGTTCGACCTCACCTGACCTGCGCCACGATGGGACCCTTCCTGACAAAGGAGCAATTGGCCGCGTACCGCATGGACGGTTTCGTTCAGGTTCCAGACCTGCTGACGCCGCCTGAAATCAACACCTTCCTGGAAGCGCAGGCGGAAACGGTGGCTCCGGAAGTCCTTGAACTCGGCCTGCGCAGGCACACCGCGGACCCTCAGTGGCGTTACCTGGCGTCGCATCCCCGTGTCTCCGGCATCGCGTCCCAACTGCTGGACGGACCTCCAATGATCGTCCAGACCATGTACATGGCGAAGGCGCCGCGCGGCGGCGCCGGCATCGCGCTTCACCAGGACGCTCATTATATCCGGAACGAACCGGGCACGCTTATGGCGTGCTGGCTCGCACTCAGCGATACCGACGTGGACAACGGCGGTCTTTGCGTCGCCGCCGGCAGCCACCTGGCCCCCCTCCGGAATACCCGACCCCCGCAAGACGGCAGCGAACATGCCTCCTGGGTGAAAGAATACGCCATGCGGGCGCCCGACGGCAGAAAGTGGACCGAAACCATGCACTCGCACGAAGTCGCCGGCGTCAGCCGCGATGAACTCACTTTCCTTACGGTTCCGCGAGGATCGGGCGTCTTCTTTACCGGCAGAACCATTCACGGCTCATACGCGAACCGGTCCAGGGGAAGGCCCCGGCTTGCATTCGCGATCCACTATGTAAGAGAGGGCACATGGGTATTTCGCCGCGACATCCAGGACCTCGCGCGGATTAACTGAGCGGTACTTCCGTTGCGTCCGGCTGCAGAGCACAGGTTGGGCGGCTCCGATCCTCATTATCCGATATGTCCGAGCCTCAAGTCGCCACTACTCCAAATCAGGGAACCCCATCATGAAACGGGTCGCAAAGCCGGAAGGCGAGTACAATATCGTCATCGAGGATGTCTCCGTACCTGAAGTCTTGCCCACGGAAGTGCTGATCCGGGCGGAGTGCAGTCTGATCAGCCGCGGTTCCGAGATCTGGCGGCGTTACATCCGTCCCGAAGCCATCGACCATCAAGCCATGGGGTACTCGTTCGTGGGAGACGTTGTCGAGGTCGGCGTCCGCGTGGACGGCTTCTCCATCGGCGACCGTGTGGCGGCTCTTGCGCCGCACGCGGAGTACGTGGCCGTCGAAGTCGTGGACTCACCCCACCGGGCCCCGGTTGTGCATCTTCCGGACGCGGTCTCCTCGGAAGCCGCGACGTTCTGGCCGCTGAGTACCAGTTCCGTTCTCTGGATGCGGGAAATCGAGGCCCGCAAGGAAGACACGGTGGCCATTCTGGGTCAGGGCCTCGTCGGCTCCATCTGCATGCAGACGCTGAACGCGGAAGTGGATCCCCGGGTGATCGCGGTCGACGCGCTGCCCCTCCGTTGCGAACTGGCCGGACGTCTGGGGGCGGACCACGTGGTGGATGCGTCGCGTGAAGATCCCGTCAGGGCGGTCAAGAGCCTGACGGGCGGCGGGGGCGTGGAAATCGTGGTGGAGGCGGTGGGCGGGCGCGCGGGGGCGGCAGCGTTCGCACAGGCGCAGGATATGGTGAAACGAAGGGGCCTGATCCAGGTTATCGGCCTTTATGAGGACGAGCCCCTGCCGCTCGACTCCGGAAAGATCCAGGGCCGGCGGATTGTTGGCGGGTATTCGGACGGCGGCAAACGCACTTCAGGTTCCGACCGCGCCCTGCAGCTTCTTGCCCAAAGAAAGATCCGCGCAGAAGAGATGATCTCCCACCGATTTCCCTTCCAGGATGCGGCAGAGGCTTTCGACCTGTTGTATACGCGCCTGGGCGAGACGATGGGCGTCGTTCTTGTCTGGAAGTGAGGTTAACAGTCCGTTGATAAAGTCGCTCTGCAGGCGAGGCCGAAGACAAGGCGCGCCACCGAGTCCCATCCAACGATTCGGCGAGGGAGCGCAACGCAGTATTTAGACCGCGAGGGCCTGCCGCACACCGGATGGGTTTTTTCAACGGGCGTTTACGGGCCGCCGCATCCGGAAAATGCCGGCTTACCGCACCCAACGCCCGCCTGTCGTTACCCGGAGGATTTGTGAAAAACGGTTTCTATAAGGGCCACGGTCTCGGAAACGACTACATCGTCATGGATCCGGCCGAACTGGAATTTGAACTCACGCCCGAGAACATTCGCACCATCTGTGATCGCAACCGCGGCATCGGCAGCGATGGCATCCTCACCCTGGAACCCGCAAACGGAGCCGACTTCGGCCTGCGCATCCTGAATCCCGACGGAAGCGAGGCCGAAAAGTCGGGCAACGGCCTGCGTATTTTCGCCCGCTTCCTCCACGCCACCCGCCGGACGCGCAAGCGTAACTTCACGGTGGACACGATTGGCGGCCGCGTTGAAATCCAGGTGCACCTGGACCGTCACGGCGATGCCAGCCTCGCGACCGTCGAGATGGGACAGGCCGACTTCAATCCCGGCGCGCTGCCATGCACGTTGCCGGGAGGCGAGCTTATCGATCGGCCGATAACCGCCGCCGGGCGCGAACTGAAGTTCACTGGCGTGAGCGTGGGAAACCCGCACTGCGTCATCTTCAAACCCCAACACGAGGCCTGGTCGCGGGACGACCTGCTCGAACTCGGCCCCCTCCTGGAGTATCACGAACTCTTTCCCAATCGCATCAACGTGCAGCTGGCCGTACCCACGGGTCCTAAGGAGATCTTCATTCTCATCTGGGAACGCGGCGCCGGCGAGACGCAGGCGTCCGGGTCCTCATCCTGCGCGGCGGCGAGCGCGGCCGTCCGGATGGGGCTGGTGACTTCTCCGGTAACCGTCAACGCACCGGGAGGCGCCCTCCACGTCGCCGTGGACCCACGTTTCCACCTTACCATGAAGGGACCGGTCGCGGAGGTCGCACAGGGCGCCATGAGTCCGGCCTTCGTCAGGGAACTTAGAGACGACAACCGGGTTGACGCCAGCGGGTAAGGCGAAATTTCCTATGCCACCCGGTACTTCTCCAGCGTCTCTTCGTTGACCGTCACGCCAAGGCCGGGGCCCTCCGGCACCGCCACGTGCCCGTCGACGACTTCGAAGCGTTCGTGCGTCAGTTCGTGGCGCAGCGGGGATTCCGACATGCAATACTCGAACATCTCCCCGCCGGGTACCGCGGCGAGCGCGTGAAGCGACGCGGCGATTGTTATCCCGCTCTTGAAACTGTGGTTCACGACCCTTGCATGGCAGCGGTGCGCCATCCTTCCAACCTCCACCATGGTCGAAATACCGCACCGTCCCGGGTCAGGCTGTACCCAGTCCAGCCCGGCTTCCGCCACCAGTCGCTCGAATGCGTCCAACCTCGCCTCCGCTTCACCCGCCGCTATGGGTACGGGGCTTTCCGCCGCCAGCTTAGCGTAACCGCGCAGGTCGGACGGATGCAGGGGTTCCTCGAGCCAGAACGGACGGAACTCAGCGAACTGGCGAGCCCGCTTCAGTGCTGTCTTCCAGTCCCAGACCTGTCCCGCGTCGATCAGCACGTCCACCCCGTCTCCGACGCCTCGACGCGCCTCCCGTACCAGTGCGATATCGGTCTCCTCGTCCTCCCCCATCGGCCCCCAGCCGAACTTGACCGCCGTAAAGCCCTCTCCAGCAAACATCCGTCCGAGTTCTCCGGTCTGTGCCGGTGAATCACCGAACAGAATCGAACAATACGCCCGGAAACGCTTCCTGAATGGCCCGCCCAGAAGCCGGTAGACCGGCACGTCGCGGGCCCTGCCCGCGATATCCCAGAGCGCCTGATTGACGCCCGCCATGGCGTGCAGCCCCACGCCGTCACCGCCATAGTAGTTCGCCGCGTCCGTCATTCGCTGCATACACGCTTCCACCGCCAGCGGGTCCTCATGGTCAAGGGCGTTTGCCAGTCCGTTGCAGATCTGGTGCGACAGCGGCGCATCCACGACGGCCTTAACCGCGGTCGGACAGGAATCCACCTCTCCCCAACCCGTGAGTCCGGCGTCGGTTTCGACCTTGATCAGACAGGTATCCTGCGTACCGTCGCAGGCATCGGTGACGTGGGGCAGCCTCAGCACCATTGCGGTTACACGCGTGATTTTCATTTCAACTCTCCGATCATCGAATTCGGGCGCAATCCAAACCGGGACATTCGCGCGTGGAAGATGGTTCCCGGTCTCGCATGATACCCAGCCTGATTCGGCCTGTCAATCCCCATGCGGGGGATCCACTGCCGGCACCAGAAACGGGTTGCACCGGCACTGCGTTCACCGTAGATTATCCGCGACCTGCATTGGACCTGAAGACGGTCTTGAACCGGAGATGCCGCAATGCCCGCCGTCGAAAACCTGAGCGAAACCTACGAAGTCAATGGCGTAATGCCTCGAATCGACGTATTCTCCGAATCCGAGATCAGCGCATTCAGGTCACAGTTCGACGAACTCGAAGCCAGAGAGGGCAGAGACGTCTGCCAGGTGGGCCTGCAGTCCCGGCACTTCGACGAGGAATTCATCTGGCGGCTGGCCACCGACGCGCGCCTTCTGGACGTCATGGAAAAGGCCATGGGTGAAGATATCCTTCTGCTGGCCACGCACTTTTTCTGCAAATACCCTGCCGGGGACGAAGAACACTTTGTGGCGTGGCACCAGGACGTCACCTACTGGGGTCTAAAGCCGCCGCTGGCGCATACGGCCTGGATCGCCATCGACGACAGCGACGTTGAAAACGGCTGCATGCGCGTCATCCCGGGCTCCCACGAGAGCGGGATCGTCACCCACGGCACGTCGGAACGGGAGGGGAATCTGTTGAGCATCAACCAGGAAATCCCGGACGAACTCGTCGACACCAGCCGTGCGATCGACCTGGAACTCAGCGCCGGCCAGATGTCGGTCCATCACGGCCAGCTTTTCCACGCGAGCATGCCCAATACCTCGAACAGGCGGCGTTGCGGTCTTACCGTCCGCTTTATCCCGCCCGAAGCCAGACAGGTCGAATCCAACTCGATCGGCCAGGACTGGCGACCCATTCTGATGCGCGGCGAGAACCGATATACGCATCATCCCCGCATCCCCGCACCATTTCCAATGCCATAGCGAGAATTACGATGGCGAAACGCAGGGTTGTCATCACCGGCGCGGCCGGGTATATCGCCGGACGGAGTCTGCCTGCCCTCAGAGAGCGCTACAACCTGGGCCTTCTGGACGTCCGCACGACGGACAGAAACGGCAACGAGGTGGAGGGTATCGTCCAGACCGACCTTCTCAACAGGGACCGGAATGCGTATCGGCGACATTTCGCGGACACGGACGCCGTGATTCATTGCGGCTTCACCCGTGCGAACGCACCTGAAGACCAGTTCTGGGCGGAATCCGACAATATCACCATGGCCTACAACATCTACCAGACTTGCCTCGAAGAAAATGTCCGCAGGGTGATCGTCATCAGTTCCAACCATGCCACCGACTTCTACGAGACGCTCATCTGGTCCGGACGCATGGAATTCGTGACACCGGAAATGCGCCCGCTATCCGACAACTTCTACGGCTGGGCGAAGGCCGCGTACGAACTGCTGGGGTTCGCCTATGCCGCGGGCAGGGTCGGAAACGGAAGAAAGCTTCAGAATATCCAGCTGCGCATCGGCGGGCCTCGCGAAAACGTCGCCGACAACCTCAGGCCTGAAAACCCGGCAGCCATGCACCGCAGCCTCGGGGCCTACCTGAGCGCACGGGACCAGACCCAGCTTTTCGTCAAGAGCATCGAAACCGAAAACATCGAAGACGAAAACGGCATCCCTTTTCAGATCTTCTACGGCATCAGCGGAAACAGCCACAATTTCTGGAGCATCGCCAACGCCCGCAAGCTCATCGGCTACGAACCGGACGACAACAGCCTGATCCGTTTTGCGGACAAGATCGCACCCGTTATTGCATCCGCCGGCCGGACTTCATCCGGGAGTGGAGAAAACCGTCGTTGAACCGCCCGGTTTCGGCACGGCTTCCGCGGACGGGAGAATCGCTCACCCGTAACTCGGGCACGGACGCCTGCACCCGATAGTCCCTGCGTTGGAATCTGTTTAGAGGTCAATCCCGATGAAAATCACGCGCCTTGAATGCATCCCTGTTGCACAGCGGTTCCTCGTGCTGAAAATGCACACTGACGAGGGCGTCGTCGGCTATGGCGAACCCCTGGACTATACGCACTGGCGAATCGTCGCGCGCGCCATTGACGACCTGGCCGAATACCTCATCGGCAAGGATCCGCTCCAGATCGAAGACCACTGGCAGACTTTTTTTCGCTCCACGTACAGCCGCAGCATGCCAATCATCATTGGTGCGCTCAGCGGCGTGGATATGGCGATGTGGGACATCATGGGCAAAGTCCTGGGCGTTCCCGTGTGGAAGCTTCTCGGGGGCTCGGTTCGGGACCGGGTCCGGGTCTACGCCCACGCCGGAGGGGACACGCCGGAATCCTGTGCGGAAGCGGCGCGCAAGCGGGTCGCCGACGGGTTCACGGCCATCAAGATGGGCGGCACCGTCAGGCCCGTCCGTTTCGTGGATACGGCGAGAGCGGTCGACGAAATGGTCGCCCGGGTGGCCGCCGTCCGGGAAGCCGTGGGCGACGACGTCGACATCGCGGTCGACCTGCACCGCCGGCTCAGCCCGCAGATGGCCGTCATCACGGTCAAGGCGCTCGAACCCTATCATCTGCTGTTCGCGGAAGAACCCTGCCATCCCGAGAACAACGACGCCCTGCTGAACCTTTTCCGCTCGACCGCCACCCCCATCGCGACCGGCGAGCGCCACCTCACCCGCTGGAGTTTCTGGGACATCGTGGAAAAGCAGGCCTGCGCCGTTCTGCAGCCGGATATCCGGCACGTGGGAGGCATTTCGGAAATGAAGAAGATCGCCACACTGGCGGAAATCAGAGACATTGCCCTGGCGCCACACAACGCGGCCGGTCCCATCGGTGTCGCAGCGTCCGTCCATACCATGGCCACGGTCCCCAATTTTCTCATCTGCGAGGGCGGCACCACTCGGGGCGACGGTCTTCTGACGCCGCCGCTCACGTTCAATGGCGGATTCATCGAACTTCCCACGCGGCCGGGTCTCGGATTCGAGATTGACGACGACGCCCTCGATGCCATGCGGGACGAACGCTTTCGCTTCCGCGGCATGTGGCGCTCGGAGGAAGACGGGTCCTTCGCGGACTTTTAGCAGTTGAAGCACCGGAAAACGCCGATCAACGGACTCCCTGCACTGAGGAGACCACCCCGATGCACCGGTCTCGTACTCGCATTCTGGCGGTGTTCACACTGGCAGCCTTCCAGTGGGTTACACCAGACGTATCGGGCAGCGCGGATGACCCGACCGCCCCAACCCCCCGCGGTCCGCTATCCATTCGCCAGGAGTTCAACGCGGTCTCTGCCCGGATCGACAGCCTGATTCGCGTGATGAGCGCGGCGGACCCGACAGTCATCGACAAGAAACGCCTGCCCGGGTCAACCGATGTCCTGCGCCTTCCGAAAGGAACCTCGGTTGTGTGCATCTTCTGGGCCGATGACGAGGCCCGCGTGTGGATTAACGACTTCCTGGTCGGTGAAACCCGCCTCACACCTGTAGAGATTGAAATCCCCCATCTTTATCTGAAAGGCAGGAATCAGATCCGCGTCCGATGCTGGGACACCGATCACGTGGAAAGCGGATTCCTGTTCGGCCTTTACCTGAAGGACGCAGGCGGCGCGCTGCGCCCCATTCTCGTCTCCGACGATTCGTGGCGCACGACTGACGGCCAGGCCCTCGAAATCACCTATGCGCATCCCGTGCCGGATATCCCCTCCGCGCGGGTCATCTGGCAAACCCGCCTCTTCGGCCAGGCGGAATTCATGAAGCGTTTCGATCGCCGGGAAATCGAAGCGGCCCTGTCGAAGCCGTCGCGTGCGCAAGCGCCAAAGACGCGGCAGAAACGCATGGATTACCATGGCTTTCTGCAGAATCTGATTTCCCTGCAGGAAACACGCGCCCGCATCAAGCGCCAGCTACTGGAAACCACGGATCCCGACTTTCATACCGCATATACGGGCCATCGGAATCCGGAGGTCAGCTTCACCCTGGGCAAGGCAGGACCGCTCAAGGAAGAGGCGTCACTCACCTTCGCAAAGGAAGTCGAATCGTGGGCGGAAAAGCTGGCCGAGGCGGAAAAGCGCCTCGTCTACCCGGAAAAACGCGCACTTAAGGGTGAAGACGCCGCGATTTCGGCCGCGAGACGGGCGGCGACCGGTAAGGAACACGGAGACCGCAGGGACGCCTACCGCCCGCCCAACGAACGGTCAACCGGTGAACAGGAAGTTTCTCAAAGGAGCGGCAGGGAAGGCAGATCCGCGGCAGCCGAATCCGGCAGACGCGGAGGATTCGGGGGGAGCAGCGGGCGCGGGTCGCGTGCGGGGCTGCTTTTTCCCAGCATCATCCTCGCCGCCTATATCTGGTACATCGTTTCGAAAGGAACGGATGGATTGCGAATCTGACCGCTATTAACGGGAGGACGGGTCGTGGCGCATCTAGCCTGGTTTGAGATTCTGATTGTGGTTGTCTTCGCCTCCGCGTGCGCCATGGCAGGCGCGCTTACACTGATCCAGGAGATCGTCTCAATCTGCCGCGAAGAGTTGCGGTACGGGCTGCCGGCGAACCACGCGAGGCTCACGAGCGGCGTTTTGGGCGGGTTTGCGGGGTTCGGCGTCGCCGCATTGGGCATTTACTACTACCTTTACGTTGCCCTGCCGGAAAGCTGGATCGAATGGGTGGGCCGCTCTGCATACGCGCTCATCCTGGCCGCCTCGACCGCGCACCTTTCCGTCATTGTCCACGCATGGAGGCGGATTCGCGTCGAAGAGGAGGCCCTGGGTTCCACGCCATCCGCCTCAGAGGCACTAACCCTGCTTGCGTGCAGGCAGGCCGGTCTGAGAGACCTCAGGACCGAATCGGACTCATTCACGGATCTGAAGGCCAGGGACGACGAACTGATCACAGATCTGATCGGGGTTATCGGCGAGCGGCTGCTGTCCGGCCATCGCGCCCTGAGCCGTATACCCTTCTACGGCTATCTCGGCACGGTCTGCGGCATCCTGCTCATGGCGCAGGAACTCAGCCGGCTGGACGAAGCCACCGAGACGTTCAAAGTGCTCCGCGATATGGCCGATGGATTGACGCTGGCCTTCAAGACCACGCTGATTGCCCTGCTGGCCTACCTGCCGTTGAGAAAGTGCATCGACATTCTGATTGGACGGGTCGGCGCCCTCGAACGGGCGTGGCTGGCAATGAGAGATGACCCGGGGAGCGAATCAAGTTGAGAAGCCGATTCATGCAGCGCGCCGCCACGCAGGCGGAAGAACACGACGTCAGCAAGGAACTGTTCCTTGGAATCATGATGCTCATGCTCACGCTGGGCATTATGATCCTGAACGTCGCGCAACCGGTCTGGCGGGTGCATCACCACGACCCACGGTCCGAGGACCTGGTCCTCATCTACACGGCAAAGGGCGCCGGGCTTTCGAGCGACGGGAAATCCGTAGACCGTCTCCTGCAGACGGGGGAATTCGAACGCCTCACCGCCGGGCTTATCGCCCAGCCCGACCGCAATCTCCACCTCTTCCTCCGCGGCGGCAGCCGGGACTTCATGGTTAGACACGCCGCCTACGCAGATTCTCTCCTCTCCACTGCCCCGACGGGCAAGAAAGTCCGACCCGCCGTGTTTGTCCATATGTGGTAATCTCTTGGCGCGGGCGCCCACAAGGGACGCCCCTAAACGGGCAACGTGGCCGCGTGATCTGGTACCGCGAATTGGCAATCCGCGGCACGGCGCCGAAGCCGGCACAGCGGCGACATTGGAGGATTCGAGTACAAAAAAATCCGGCCGCCTCAAAGGACGGCCGGCCTTGAAGGATCTTTATTTGCTGAGTCTACTTCTCCTTAATCACCGCCAGCACGCGCTGACCCATCAGCGTTGAGTCCCAGAAGGTGACCATCGTCTGCCCCGCGGGCCCCTTGCTGGCCCGGTATTCCTTTCGTTTGCTCAGCTTGCCGTGCCGATCGCAAAGCGCCGCCAGTTCGCCCGGTACCGCGATGGTCTCGCCAACCGGCACCCTCTTGATCGAATCCAGGTTCCGCTCATCCGTAACGTCGGGAAAACCCACGAGCTTGTAATTCTTCCTGATTGTAATGCCCCGCGACGTCTTCAGATACCCGGCCTCTTTCAGCCTGGCTTCCGTTCCAACGTAGACCAGCACGGAGGTTGCGGTTTCCTGCATGGTCTGCGCCTGCGCGACGGCTTCCTTCAGGCTGGACTCCAACCTGATCAGCCGGGTTGTCTTGTCGTGCAGCAGCTTGTTCAGCGTGTCGACTTCGATTTTCAACGTCCGGACAGCCGCGGTCGCCTGGTCCTTCTCACCCCTCAGCAGTTTGAGTTCCGCAACCAGCTTCCCGTTCATCGCCTGTTGTTTTCTATACAGCGCCTGATACTCCCTCATCTCGCTCGTAACCCTGTGCAGCGATGTCAGGAGCTTCCGGTTGGACACTCTCGCGCTGTCTACATGGGCGCGCATAGCGTCTATCCGAGAGTCCATTTCATCAACCAGCGCGTTCAACGAATCGATCTGGCCGGTATATAGCGCGATATCGCTCTCCAGTTGCGCAACCTGCGGGTCGACTTCCGGAACGGTGTCCGGCTTCCAGACCGTCAAAAACAGAACAACCAGCAATGCCGCCAGAAACCCGACGACGATAACGATACGCTTCTTGTCGCCGGATGGATCGGATCGTTTGTTCACGAGCCACCTCCCAAAATTGCGGATACACGCCGGGTGAACCGCGATGATGCGCCAGTATGGTTGTTGCGCCAGGTTTCCGGCTACGGATTCCGCGGGCGTTTCATCACCTTGCCGTAGATGGAGTCGACCGCGGCCTGCAGGGTCTCAGACGCCCTGCCATGCCTGATCATTGCGTCGATGAGTTCATTCTGCGCGGCAGCCGCGTTCTTCAGCGCCTGCTGAGCCCGCTGCTCCGCGCGCAGAAGGGTCGCGCGCAGCAGGGCCGTTTCTTTCTTCTGCCGGTCGGCGCGCGCCTCCACACCCGCCAGGTTTTCGCGCGTACGGGCGAGATTCTCGAGGGTCTTCCTGTGGCGCGCCTCCTCCAGCGCGAGGCGTGTCCGGGATTCCCGGCTGAGCGCGCGTTCGGTATTCAGGCTGTCCGAATAGGCGTCGCGGGCGTTTGCCTCTTCTGCCAACACCGCCTGTGTCTGCCGAAGCCGGTCGCGCATCTCCTTGAGATCGGCTTTCGTGCGCGCATGGCGCGACCGCTCTTCCTTCAGGTCCGCCCGTACTTCCCATTCGGACCTGGTCAGGTCAACCTTTTCCAGTGTCCGGTCCAGCAGTTTCGCGCCCTGCTCGTCCAGCTTCTCGCGAAAGGTTTCCACCGTTCTGTCCAGTCGTTCGCGGGTGTCCTTCATCGCCGCGTCCTGCTGCTGGAGTGCCGTTTGTGTCACAAGAAAGACCATCAGGCCGGACACGACGCTCACATAGCCGGCAAAGCCCAGCAGGTGCTTCTGCGACAGCGGTTTCACCCAATGGATGAGCGCAAAGACCCCGCCCCATATCAATACCAGGGCGCCTAAAATCGAAAAAAAAACGACCTGCACGGGCAGATGGCCTCAAGAATCCGGTTCAAAGGAGTGGGAACGGATATAAATTGAAGCATTTGCCCTGTTTCGTCAAGAGCAAACGTCCGGAAATCTCTGGCAGCGTATGAAACGAACGGCAATTCCAGTGCAATTGACCGACAGAAAAATACGGGACGCGGCGACGCCGCGACCCGTACCGGTTGACGTTGGAACCTACTGTCCTGCACGGGGACATAGTGTTCTGTCCCAAAATTCCTCACCATTCGACCGCCGATTCATCCCTTCTCGCTACGTTCCCCTCGCTCGCCGACCTTACCCAGGTCGCCTGCGCTCAGGCGCCTTGCGAGACGGGCGACTCGGCGGTCGAATTCAGGCAACTTATTTCCGGGACAGAACACTAGCTCGAAGCCGCGTTACAGAAACGCCTCAAGACGCTTCCGTACCGACGGCTGCCTCAACTTTACGAATGCGTCTTCCTTCAATTGCCTCACCCGTTCACGACTGATCCCAAGACGGCGTCCGATCTCCTGGTACGTCGTCGGTTCCTGGCCGTGCATACCAAAATAGAGACTGAGTATTTTCCTGTGACGATCTGAAAGCAGATCCAGAGTTTCCTCTACGGCTCGGATTCGGCACGCTTCGACGAGCGTCTCTTCCGCCGACGCGAGGCGCCGGTCTGAAAGCGTCTCCGAAAGACTCAGGCGGCCTTCAGCACCAGCGGAGTCGAGCGAGACGGCGTTTGCGCCTCCATCCAGACAGCGGTTGAGCCTCTTCAGCGGCAAACCGGATTGCGCGGCGACTTCCTCCAGCGCGGGACTGCGTTCAAGGCGCTGCATGAGACGATCTTCCGTCTTTTTCAATCGGCCGATATCGTTTAATACGCTTGCAGGCACACGGACGGTCCGTGTCTGAACGTCCAATGCTTTCAGAATGTGCTGCCGGATCCACCAGACCGCGTACGTAATAAACCTGCAACCCTTGCTCCGGTCAAATTTTCGGGCAGCGGTAAACAACCCGCAATTGCCCTCGTTGATGAGGTCTCCCAGCGGCAGACCCTGATTCTGATATCCTCTGGCGATATGTATGACAAAGCGAAGATTCGCATTGACAAGCGCCGCTATTGCGGCTTCATCCCCCGCCTCGACCCTGGCGGCGAGTGCCCGCTCTTCGTCCGAATCGATCCGCGGATGTCGATCGACCTCTCTGAAGTAGTGTTTCAACGATCTGTCTTCACACGCAACACGACCTTCGTACGTTCCGGCAAACATCGACAATCCTCCGAGAACTGAAGTAACCCGACCGATTGAGAATTGATTACGCACCCTGCTGGAATGTATTGTTCTCCAGTACACTAAAATATACTGAACATATGTTCAGTATTCAAGTAGAAACTTCTTGTTCCGGTGAGTTTTTTTTCATACTTTTCGCCCTCGGTACCGCAGGGAGGTTCCAGTATTCTGCGTCGGATGTTTCTGTGATGGTGTCTTCCGGGAGAATTGCGATGGAAAAAATACGTGTCGGACTGGTCCGCTGCGATATGCACGGTATGTATTATGGCGCGCTGATGGCCGACCATGCGCCCCTGCGACTTCAGAAACCCATGGATAACGGCGCCGGCGCGCCATACTCCTGGATGAGCGGCGGGGCGCACTTTTATTTCTACACATTCTACAGCGACCCCACCCGCATGACGGTTCCGTTCCTGCACGAATTCGAAATCGCTCGCGTATGGGACGAACATCCCGGCGTCGGCGATGTCTTTGCGCGGGTCTTCACCTCCAGACCGCAGGTGTGCGAGCATGTTCACGAAGTCTCGGACGACGTAGACCTCGTTCTGGTGGCCGACTGCAATTACGACGGCGCCGACCACATGGAACTGGCCAGGCCCGGACTGGAAAAGGGAGTACCTACCTTTATCGACAAACCGCTCGCGAACAATCTGGACAACGCGAATGCCATCGTCGGCCTGGCGCGGAAACATAATGCCCCCCTGCTTTCACGTTCCATCCTGAACACGCTCCCTCAGGCGAGGCAATTCGCCGCCCGCTTTCCGGAAGTTGGCAACCTGGAATTCGTCTCCATCCGGGGGGGAGGCCCCTCCCTGGCGGGTCAGATACACGCCATCTGCCTGGCGCAGAACTTCTTCGGATCCGGCGTGCGCGCCGTGGAATCCATGGGCGAAAACACGGGCGGCTTCATGCGACTGGTCTACCCGGACGAACCCCGCTTTCCACGATGCGGCGCCCTGCTCAGCTGCGACACGGGCGACACCTACCACTGCGCCTTCTACGCCAGTGCTTACGGGAACATGGGCGATATACATTCCCCGCCTCTCGGCGACTACGTCTTTCCGTACGGCGCGTACGAAAACATCAAGCTGATCAGGAAGATGGTTGATACCCGTCAGCCGCCGGTCCCGTACCCTGAAATCCTGGAAAGCGTCGCGGTTTCCACCGCGGCGGTCAAAGCACACAATGCAGGAAGGCAGATCCCGCTGCAGGACGTCGGATACGTGCCCTGACAAAAAACACGAGGGACGCAACTCTCGTTGCGCCCCTCGATTGCGGCTCACATCAATGTGGCCTGAATCAGTCTCCCCATTGAGGGTCCAATCGTATCGCCATGCGCTGCTACCCTTTCATCGCCGGACCGCGTCCCGGTTGCCTGCCACTCAGACGTCTACGATAAATCGGGTCAGGTCTTTCGCCCGATCCGAAAGGGAATCGAACAAGGAACGGGGCAAGGGGTGTTCCTTTCTGAGCCATACGAACCACGGAGCCGAATAACCCACGCTCGTCATTGCACGAATCTCATCCGACCGGTTGGCCGTGCCCCCGTGCCAGCAACGTATGTCACGGATAACCGCTCCTCCTGCAGGCCCGCATACGATCGACCGCTTCATCCAGTCCGGCTCCTCCTCCAGCCCGGGCGCCGGATCCCGATTGCGGTGGGTGCCGGGCACAAACCGTGTCGCACCGTTAATCTCCTTAAAATCCACCATAGGAAAATTCACCACGATTACCGGCGTTGGCAGGTCGAATACGTTCACCCGCCCCTGGGGGTCGAGGAGCATATCCGTGATATCCGCGTGCAGCTTCTGGATCCTTGCGCCGGGCAGCGAGTAATCTCCTCCGGCGCCCCAGCAGTGGAAATCACTGCTTTTCCAGATCGCTTCCAGGACTGGTAAAACCGTCTGCAGATCAATCAGCTGGGCCCACTCCGGGTGGCGAATCTGCTGGCCGAAGGAATAGCGCGCGTAACCGCGGTTCGCATCCTCCAATGGAATCGCCTCCGTCTGCTGCATGATCACCCGGTCCGCCCCGGACCGTGCGTAAGCCAGTTGCTGTGCCGTCAGTGCATCTCGCATCACGACAAGTCCGTCCCGATGAAAGATTCGCACCGCCTTCTCCACTTCCGACGGTTTCACAATCTCGACGTCCAGCATCTGTATGCCCCTTCGACTGTTATGGGCGGATCCGGCGAGGATCCACGGACCCTGTGCCGCCGCAAGTCTCACAAACGAAGTCTGAAAAAAAAAGCGCCTAACCTACCAGGTGCCGAAAATTATTGACGAAGTTCCACAGTAACCTGTGGAATAACTTCCGGTTGGGTCACCCTTACGTAGATTCAAGGCACTTTTAGAGGTTGAACCCTGGGGATCCAGCCTCCGTGAGTAAATATAAGCATTCCAGAATGAAAACGCAAGCGGAACTCGGAGCATTGCCGGCGTGAACTTGACAACCTTCGATCTCCTGCATACATTCGGGCCTCCACAGGACTGTGGCCGCTGAATCTGCGCCGTGCGGTGACAGACGAAGACATTGAGGCATTGCACATTTGCGGAATTAAGAAGCTGTCTTAATATTCCCAGTGGACTTCGCACGGCTGCAAAAGCGCCGGTCGGCGTTGGTTAAGTCCACCCAAGAATGGCGAGGGGCGCACAGCCACGATACATTGGATATGGGCGGCTTTTCCCGCCTGGACCGCCACTTTTTCGCTCGCGCTCGGGAACTTACCGGTAATTTTGTATCAACTTCTGAGAAAGGGACGCCCATGGCAGAGCCTTCTCTCCAGGATCTTCTGTCTTTCAGCACCAACGCGGCCTGGCAGGCCGGACGCATTACCCTGCGGTACTTTCAGACCGGCGTCCAGGTCGAAACGAAATCCGACGACAGCCCCGTTACCGAAGCCGACCGCTCAGCTGAGCGAAGGATCGCCGGGCTGATACAGGACCGCTTTCCGGAGGATGCCATCGTCGGAGAAGAGTTCGGCGACCGGACCGGCCGGACCCCCCGCCGCTGGATTATCGACCCGATCGACGGTACGAAGTCCTTCGTTCACGGCGTACCGCTCTACGGGGTGATGATCTGCGTGGAAATAGACGGCGTTCCGTCCGTTGGCGTGGTTCACCTCCCCGCCATGAACGAGATGGTATGCGCCGCCAGGGGATCGGGATGTACGTGGAACGGCCGACCGGCGAGCGTCTCCACGGTCTCGCGCCTGGAAGACGCGCTCCTCTGTGCCACCGACTTCGAATCGTTCGCCGAGTTCGGCCGGGACGGCGCGTACCGCAACCTCGCGGGAAGGGTCGCATACTGCCGGGGATGGGGCGACTGTTACGGGCACATCCTTGTTGCCACGGGCCGTGCGGAAATCATGCTGGACCCCGTGATGGCCGTGTGGGACTGCGCCGCGCTGCAGCCCATTCTGGAAGAAGCGGGCGGCACGTTTACCGACTGGAGCGGAAACCCGACCATTCGGGGCGGCAACGCCATTTCCACGAACGGGGTTCTGTTCGATGAGGTAATGCGGAGCATCGCATAGTTTCACGTGCAATTCATCGACGTCTACGTCTGGAACGCATGCCTCCCGGAAAAACGCGATTCCGGCTTTCTCAATAATAATACCCCAGCATGATGCACATCTCGTCGTTCTCGGCCGTAAATCCGAACCGGATGGTGAAGTCTTTGTCGTCGTTTTCGTGGGTGCATTCGAATCGCAGGGTTTGTCCAGCCCTGACTTCGAGCGCAGGATTGTACAGATTTGTCACAGGTTCGTCCCACTCTTCGCTGCGGTAGATCCTTTCATCGTCCAGGAAGATATCGAACCGCCGACCGTGGCGATGCATGTGCGATGACAGCATGACAAGGTTGACGTCGCGCCGCAGCGTCCAGTCGCGGCCGGCGGTCACAGTCTGACCCGGCGGAACCTTGATGGCGAAAAAGCTCTCAAAGATGGGCTTTACAGCCTCCCTGACGCTGTCGGCGGGCATTGAGTGCAGATTGACGTACACCTCGCCTATGAGCGTATTCTCACCCGAGGTGTTCACGAAATGAGAGTTCAGTTCGTAGACCGCATCGGCAGGCATCGGAATCGCGATGCCTTCAGGGAAATCGAACACCGCCACCGGCGACTGGCTGCCCACGATGAACCGTTTCCGGAAAATACCGAGCGCCTCGATCGGATCCAGATCGCGAATTCCCGGCGGGGGCGGGTTTTCGTCCGTCGACTGATAGAGAATGAAGTGGTGGCTACCCTCCGGCTGCACCACTTCGATCTTGTTCACCATCAGGTCTTCCGCGACCCCCAGCCGGGTCGTCGAGAAGATTTCCCGCTCCGAACGCGGCGGGACCGCGAAGGGACTCAGGTGGAGCTGTATGCCCCGTTGGGGCTTCGCGGGCGGCTGGAAATAGAACTCCGTGTTGTGCAGGACCCGGTCCAGGTCGGGCGCATCCGGCACCACGCTGTCGCGGGGCGCCCCGGCCGCAATCCATGCCCGGATCGCGTCGATTGCGACGCCGCTCAGACTGGAGTACGACCTCGGCATCCGGTCGCCGTACCCCACACCGGACCCGGTCAGCTTCGTCATCAGAAAACTCTCTCCGGGATCCCCTGCCTTGACCAGCAGCATCCCTTCTTCCCGCGCCTTCGCGTTCTGCGGCACCCGGCCCACGAGTTGCGCGTACGCCACGTCCGGTTCAAGTGAAAGTCCGGCTGCCGCCCAAGCTGAACTGTGGCAGGAACTGCTGATGCAGCTTTCGTTGAAGATATGGTCCTGTATTGCCTCGAACGTGGAGCGGACGCCTGCGACGTCTGTCTCTCCTTCCTCGTGGGTCACCTTGCCGAAGTCCCCGGCAAACAGCAGAAAGTCGTTGAAGTCCACCTGGCCGTCGTCGTTCAGGTCGAACCGGACGTTATTGGACCCGTACGCTTCGGCGAAAAGCAGGAAATCCGGGAACCCCACGACGCCGTCCCCGTCGAAATCCGCCCCAAGACTGTGCGCGGACACGGCAATGGGAATCAACAGGAGAAACGTCGCGGTGCGGGGGAAGTTACGGGGCATTCTCATCCCCAAACTATGAGTTCAATTTCCAGGACCTGTCGAAACGTGGTCATTGAGCATGCCTGCATTGAGCTTGTCGAAATGTCGAAATGCCCGTGTTTGCGATCCCTTCGCCGACCCTTCGACAGGCTCAGGGAGCGGCTCAGGAATTACAAACTCATGGAAATGCTCGCGATGCAGGCCAAGTGCGGTTACTTATGTGCGTTGCGAGCCTCATCCCCGTATTCACGCCTCGCCTGCTCCAGGGTCTCGGGATTTCCGATATCGATCGCCGAGCCCTGAATTCTGTGCGCGTATACGGGCTCGACCTGGCAGAGCCACTCGACGAAGTGCCCCGGCGCATCCGGCGTCCGACCGCTCTCTACATATTCGTCGAACCGCTTCAGCGTGGTCGCGGGGTATACGTAAATGGCAGCGGAGCCCCAGTACGATTCCGGCTGGTCGGGCTTTTCTTCAAACTTTACCACACGGTTGTCCGCGTTCAGCACTGCGATGCCGCGGCGCCGGCGGTCAGCCGGGTCGTCCACGTAACATACGCAAATGTGGGCCACAGGATTGGCGCGGTAGTCCGCCACCAGATCCTTCAGACGAAATTCGAGCAGATTGTCCGACCCGCATACCAGGATGTCGTCGGTAATCGCCCGCGAACCGATAGCGAACCGGATGTCCCCGACCGCGCCCAGCCGGTTGTCATTGGTCGTCGTCCCGTCGTCGATCACGTCGATGTCCAGCCGACCGTTCCACCCGGCCGCCCAGCGCTCGAAATGACCGGCGAACCGGCTGTTGGTTACAAGATAGACCTCATCTACATCCGGAACGGACTCGATCTGGTCCATCAGATAGTCCACGATCGCGCGCCCGCCCACCTCGAGGAGCCCCTTCGGGAAGTTCAGGGTCAGGGGGTATAGCCGGGTGGCGTAACCCGCCGCGATGACGATCGCTTTCATCATCCTCCCCATTCAGGAATTCGAATAAGCAAGGAAAACTTTCCGGCATTACGATTGCGACGGCGACAGGATCAATGTGTAACCGCACTGCGAAAGGCGCTGCGTTTCCCGGGCGTGCGGTTGGGCATCCCAAACCGTTTCGTCACCGGCCGGGCGGAAATCTGCTGACATTCAGGCCCTGGTTAATTATATATATGATGGATTGCAGGGGCAAGGAATTATCCGGAAAAACCCCGTGCCGACGGTATCGTGCATGTGTGATGTGCTTTATACTGGAGACGTGTGATGACGCCATCCGAAGTGACGGACCGCCTGAAGCCGGCTTGCCCCGCCCTCGACGTCCACGTGCATCCGCTGGACTGCTTCGGTCTTTACAGGATCGCCGATGCCAGGGAGGACGCGCGCCTCATTATCGAGTCCGCCGCACGCGCGGGCGTGGAAAAGATGTGCCTCTTCTCGTTATACACCACCTGCCCGAGAGAGCCGTCGGTTGAAGCGTTCAGGCAGGCAAACGACTACGCCCTCTCCATGCGGGACGTCGCGCCGGACGTCTTCATCCCCTTCTGTTACGTCAATCCAATGTACCCCGCTGAGTCCGTTTCGGAAATCGACCGCTGCATCGAATGCGAGCGTATGGGCGGGATCAAGCTGTGGGTCGCCCGCCGCGCCACCGATCCGGGCCTGGACCCCATCCTGGAACGCGCGGTACATTTCGGTGTTCCGGTGCTGCAGCACGCGTGGATCAAGACGGACGGCAATCTTGTGGGCGAGTCCTTTCCGGCCGACGTGGCTCACCTGGCGCGGCGCCACCCTGACGCGAACATCATCATGGCTCACATGAATGGCTGCGGGCTTGCCGGTATGGAAGACGTGGCGGACTGTCCGAACATCTACGTCGATACCTCCGGAGGAGACCCGGACAGCGGCATCGTCGAAGCGGCCGTATCGACCATCGGACCCGATCGCATCGTCTACGGTTCCGACGCTCCGATCCGCCATTTCGGCGTGCAACTCGGCAAGACGCTCGGAACCGAGCTTCCGGAGGCCGTCAAGAGAGAGATCCTCTGGAACAACACCGCCCGCCTCCTGCCGGCGTGGTCCGGCGTGCGGACCCTCTGACCGATCGCGCCAGGGTCCAAAACGGCGTGCCTGAATCGCGCGAATCGAAATCGACATGCGCCAGGGAGAACTGCATGATTATCGACATCAACGCCTACACCGGACACTGGCCCTCCCATCCCGTCGAAGGGGCCCTTGACTCCGTTCGCGCCTCCCTCAGGGAATACGGCGTGGAACGCATGTGCGTTTCGCCCCTGGACGCCGCGTGGTGCCGCAACCCGCACCGGTTCAACGACAGTCTCTACGCCGCATCGGTCGTGACGGACGACGTCTGGCCCGTACCCGTTCTGGATCCGACCATCGCCACCTGGCGCGACGAACTCCAGCGGGCGGAAGCGCAGCCCCGGGTCCGCCTGGTCAAACTCCTGCCCGCCTATTGCGGCTACGATCTGAGTTCCGCGTCCGACCTGTTCGCGGCCCTTGCGTGCGCCGGGCTCGGCGTCATCGTGCAGACACGGCTCGAAGACCCCCGCAGGCAGCATCCCCTCGCCCAGGTACCCGACGTACCCGCAGCCGAAATCGCGGATGCCGCAGAACGCCACCCGGGTCTTCTCACTATCATCGGCGGGCCGCGCACGGCTGAAGTCAGGGGACTTCGAGACAGGATTCTGGGTCTCCCCAACCTCTACGCGGACGTCTCCCAGTCGGACGGGATGGATGCGGTAAAGGTGCTGGTCGAAGACGGCCTGAGGGACAAACTGCTGTTCGGCTCTCACGCGCCGCTCTTCATCCCCTACTCAGCCCTTTCGCGGGTCGCCACCGATCTCTCCGACGACGATGCCGCCGCAATCCTGGGAGGAAACGCCGAGCGAATCGTCAACTGGTAGCGGAGGGTTGCGGTGAACCTGAACACGTTGAGAGAGAGACTCAAGCCACCCTGCGACGTGCTGGACGTGCATGTCCACCCGCTCGGTACCGGCGCAGCATCCGTAGAGACCGACGCCAGGAGGATCCTGGAGGCCGCCGGACGCGCGGGAATCACGAAGATGTGCATCTTTCTGCTGCATCCCGAATCGGGCGCCGGCAGCCCTCTCCATGACCCCGCGATGCGACACTGCCGGGACGGGAACGACTACAATCTGCGGATGCGCGATCGGGCGCCTGAGGCCTTTCTTCCGTTCTGCTACGTCAATCCCGCCTGTCCCGAAGCGTCCGTCGACGAGATTAACCGGTGCATCGTTGAAGAGCGCATGTGCGGAATCAAGCTGTGGGTGGCGCGCCGGGCCACCGATGCCGGGCTGGACCCGATCATGCAGCGTGCCGCTGAACTCGACGTGCCCGTTCTGCAGCACGCGTGGGACAAGACCACCGGCAACCTGCCGGGCGAGTCCTTTCCACAGGACGTGGCCCAACTCGCGCGCAGGCACCCCGGCGCCAAAATCATCATGGCCCACCTCAACGGGTGCGGGCTCCGGGGCATCGAGCATGTCGCGGACTGCCCGAACCTGGTGGCGGACACCGGCGGCGGCGACCCCGAGGCCGGAATCGTCGAAACCGCCGTGGACGCGCTGGGAGGCCGTCGCGTCGTCTTCGGTTCGGACCTGCCGGTCCGCCTCTTCGGCCAATGTCTCGGAAAAACACTGGGCGCCGATCTTTCCGAAGCAACCAGAAAAGACATACTCTGGAATAATGCCGCCCGGCTCCTTCCCGAATGGGCCGGTGTCAAGCCCCTGTGAGTGTCAGCCCGGCGGGCGCACCTCCCGTCGGGCTGACAACCGATCACGACTCAAAACCTGGCAGCCCGCTGAAAACGCCCATCCGGGCTGCCATCGGCCGATGCATGCAGAGCGACTCGATCAACGGACCGTTAGACGAAAGGCTTAACGTGCAGCAAAAGAAAATCCTCATCACAGGCGCCGCGGGCAGAATAGGGCGCGTACTGCGAGAGGGATTGAAGGACGACTACCGCCTCAGCCTGCTGTATCACAACACCATCCTGCCGGCCCGTCCCGGCGAAGACGTGCATGTTTCAAGCATTACCGACATGAACAGGGTTATTGCGGCGGCGAAGGGTGTGGACGCCGTGGTCCACATGGCCGGGAATCCAAACGGGAACGCTTCCTTCGAAGATATCCTGGAGGCGAACATCCGCGGAACATACACCGTCTACGAGGCGGCCCGGCGGTCAGACGTCCACCGCGTCGTATTCGCCAGCAGCAACCATGTTACCGGATATTACGAAAAAAACGGCATCGGTACCACGACCGAGGTGAACGCGCGGCCGGACAGTTTCTACGGCGCCAGCAAGGCCTACGGAGAAGACCTGGGGCGGTACTACGCGGACGCATTCGGGCTCTCGGTGATCTGTCTGCGGATCGGCTCCTTTCAGCCGGCCGACTCGGTCATCAACCGCACGAGCGACCGGATCCTCGCGTCCTGGCTCAGCCACCGCGATACCGTCCAACTCGTGCGGTGCAGCATCGAAACCGACGTCCATTTCGGCATCTATTACGGCATTTCGAACAATACCCGCGCGTACTGGGACCTCCGAAACGCACGCGAGGAACTTGGATACGCTCCCGAAGACAACTCGGAGAGCTACGCCTGAGAAGCTGTCGCAAAACTCCCGGCGGTTTTCACGCGGCTGCCGGTTTCAAAGATGCCGTTTCGCTTCCGACAGCCCGCCCAGAATGAAATCGGCCTCGCCGTGTCGCTGGCGTCGGGTGAAGAAATTCGGCACCGCGAACACCGTCATCCCCGCGGCCTTGCCGGCCTTGACACCCGCCTCGCTATCCTCGATAACCGCACACCGATCCGGTTCGACGTTCAATCTCGCGGCGGCCATCAGATAGATGTCCGGCGCCGGTTTCAGCCGTTTCACGTCGCTGCCGGACAGCATCACATCGAACACCTCGGCCAGGTCACGCACGCCGTCCAATCTGGACAGCAGGCCGCTGTTCAGCGTCTTCATCATCCGGTCCCGCTGCGTGGACGACGCCACCGCCAGCGGACATCCGCGTGCCCGGACGTGTGCCATCAGTTCCAGAATCTCCGGCATCAGAGACACCCGGTCGGGATTCGAGACCGCTTTCTCGAAACGATCCATCCAGATCTCGCGGAATGCGGCAGGCGTCACGTCCAACCGGTATCGGTCCACGGCGTACGCACTGTTTTCCTCGACGGGATGGCCCACGCATACCGCATAGTCCGCCCGGCTCATCCCTTCGCCGTAATCTCCCAGCGTCGCGTTGAACGTCTCGCAGTAGACTGCTTCTGAATCCACGATCACGCCGTCCACGTCGAATATCACGGCATCAAAGGTTCGATCTGTCACCCGTTAACCTCAACCCGGAATAGTCAACCGTTAAATCGGCCACAAAAGGCACAGAAGGTATCGGCGTGAAACGACGCGTGTCGTAACGCCGAGACTCTGCCGCTGACGCGAATCGTCCGCCGGCGCGCCCGCGGGGCACAGGTAAGCCGCGCGATTAAACCAAAAAAAAACGGAGCGTAACCATTGTGCATGCCCCGAACGGTCGACAATATTGAAGGGTCGGTTGAGGATGTCAAGGATTTTCCTTGTCTCAGGTCCCGGTTTACCATTATTTCAAATGTATTCGATCTGGTGTCCTGTCCCGCCGCGCCGACTGCCCGGAGCACGTATTGTCCCCCAGAGACCCCGACATGCTGGAAGGCATCCCTCGCGCGCCCGTCGATCGGATGCCGCTCTGGCGCGAAGACGGCCGGACGCTGCAGATTAACGAGATCTTCTACTCCATAGAAGGCGAAGGCCTGCGCGTCGGCCAGCCCACCACTTTCGTGCGGCTCGCGAGATGCAATCTGCGCTGCTTCTTCTGCGACACCGAATTCGATACGTACACCGAACTCGATATCGCCGAAATTGTGGCCGAAGTCGGCCGCCACACCGCCTCCTGGGTCTGCCTGACCGGCGGAGAACCCCTCGGCCAGAACATCGGACCGCTTTGCCGCGAACTCCGGTCCTTCGACTACCGCATCCATATCGAGACCAACGGCGCGATCGATCCGGACCCGGACCTTTACGACCTCATCGAACACTGGACCGTCTCTCCCAAGAGAAAATCCATCGCGAGTGGCCTCAGGGACATTACTGAGCTCAAATACGTGGTAGGGAAACACTTTGAGGAAGGCATGGTAAGAGAGGACCGCGCCCGTTATGTCTACCTCCAACCCGAGTCGAGCAAACCTGAATATATCGCGAAGACCCTCGACATCCTCAAACGGCACCCCGCGTGGCGGCTGTCCTGCAGGATCCACAAAATCCTCGACCTCCCGTAACGGCAGCGCAGGCGCCGGAAAATACCGGCTTGGAGGTTCACGGGCCGAAGGTACCGGCAGCCTTTTTCCGCGAGGCAGAATCGCGCTGAATCGCACCGCAGAAACAGGAGTTTTCGCTTGACAACCCTTTCAGGATAATATAAATTGATCTGATGATGTAAGTATATGCCCATCAACCTACTTGCGGAGGAGTGTCAACGGAACGGATCGTTTGTCACCGGGAGTTTTTCTGAATTCGACGCGCAAGTAGAAAGGTCGCGCGTTTTTTTATTACTCGAAAGCGAAGTCCGACACTCTCGATCGCACCTGTGCCTGGGATGCGCCGATAACGCTCCCGGCCATGTAAAACGCCTGTTTATTGTGATAGACGTCTCCGCCGATTCTTCTCGTCAATTCTGAAACACCAGATCCGATGCCCCGAAACGGCAACATAACCGTCACCCTGCCGGACGGCTCCCGAAAGGACTTCCGTGCGGGCGTCACCATCCTGCAGGTGGCCGAGTCCATCGGTTCGGGCCTCGCGCGCGCCGCGCTGGCCGGAAAGGTCAACGGCCGGGCCGTGGATCTAAGCTGTGCGCTGGACGGCGACGTCGACCTGGAAATCCTCACCTTTTCCAGCGACGCCGGCAAGGAAGTGTACTGGCACAGCACCGCCCATATCATGGCGCAGGCCGTGCAGGACCTGTTTCCGGACGTCAAAGTCACGCTGGGCCCACCCATCGAAAATGGCTTTTATTACGACTTCGATCGGGAAAAACCATTCACGCCGGACGAATTGCGCAGAATCGAAGTCAGGATGCGGGAACTCATCGCGGAAGCCCAGACCTTCGAGCGCAGGGAAATCACCCGGGAGGCCGCGATCGATCTGTTCAGGGAACGCGGCGAGACATATAAGCTGGAAATCCTGGAGGAAATCGAACCCGGCGAAACCATCAGCATCTACGAGAATGCCGGCAAGTGGCTGGACCTCTGCCGGGGGCCGCACGTTCCCGACACCGGCTGCATCAAGGCCGTCAAATTGCTGAGTTCTTCGGGCGCATACTGGCGGGGCGACGAAAACAACGTGATGCTCCAGCGCATCTACGGCATCTCCTTTCCGGGAAAGAAAGACCTCAACGCCTATCTCGAGTACCTGGAAGAAGCCAGGAACCGGGACCACCGTACCCTCGGCGTACAGCTCGATCTCTTCTCAATCAACGATACCGCGGGACCCGGTCTGGTTCTCTGGCATCCCAATGGCGCGCGAATCAGGAACCAGATTGAAGATTTCTGGCGCGAAGCGCATTACGACGGCGGCTATGACCTGGTGGGTTCGCCCCACATCGGTCGCTCCCGTCTCTGGGAAACCAGCGGACATCTGGATTTCTTCCTTGAGAACATGTACCCCCCAATGGATATCGACGGGCAGGCCTATTTCGCCAAACCGATGAATTGTCCGTTCCACAGCCTCATCTACAAGTCCCGCAGGCGCAGCTATAGAGAGCTTCCCTTGCGCTGGGCCGAAATGGGCACCGTCTACCGCTACGAAATGGTCGGCACGCTGCACGGACTCTTACGGGTGCGCGGATTCACCCAGGACGACGCCCATATCTTCTGTCGACCGGATCAGGTGGAGGACGAAGTGTCCCGGGTGATCGACTTCACGCTGTTCATCCTGAAGTCGTTCGGCTTTGAAGACTTCAACGTCTACATCTCAACCCGGCCCGAGAAGGCGGTTGGAGATCCGGCCGACTGGCAACGAGCCACGGACGCACTCAAGCGGGCCGTTGACGCACAAAAGCTGCCGTATCGTATCGACGAAGGGTCGGGCGCCTTCTACGGCCCGAAGATCGACGTGACCATCAACGATGCCCTGAACAGGGAGTGGCAGTGCACCACGATCCAGTTCGACTTTAACCTTCCGGAACGGTTCGACCTCAGCTTTGTGGGGTCAGACGGAAAATTCCATCGTCCGTATATGGTCCATCGCGCCCTTCTGGGTGCAATGGAACGGTTCTTCGGCCTGCTTATCGAACATTACGCGGGAAATTTCCCGCTCTGGCTGGCTCCGGTACAGGCTGTCGTACTTCCGGTATCAGATCCGTTTGCAGGCTATGCCGGCGAGGTTGCCAGCCAGCTCAACAGCGCGGGTCTCCGCGCCGAAGTGGACCCACAGGACGCCAAGCTCGGTTTCAAAATTCGCGAGGCTGAAGTCCGGAAGATTCCCTATATGGTGATTGTGGGCAAGCAGGAAGTGGCCGCACAGTCCATTTCAGTACGCAGGCATGGCGCCGGCGACCTCGGTGGCATGTCCACAATGGACCTTATCGCCCGTATGCAGAAGGAAGTCGAGACGAAAAGCGTCGCGTAAATCCAATCAGGCCCGCAAGCGGCCCGGATCAACTTCGGAGGTGATCGGTATCAACAGAGGTCCAAGAGTTTTCAGAGATCGAAAACAGGAAAGAGCGCCCCGCGTCAACGAACAGATCCGCATTCCCCAGATCCGACTGGTCGACAAAGACGGCGAGCAGGTCGGGATCGTAGAAACCAGAAAGGCGATGGAAATGGCGATGGAAGCCGACCTCGACCTGGTCGAAGTCGCTCCCAATGCCCGACCGCCGGTCTGCCGTATCATGAACTATGGCAAGTACCGGTACGAGCAGAGCAAGAAGCAGAAGAAAGGCAAGAAGACCGCATCGCAACTGAAGGAAATCCGCCTCGGACCCAGAATCAGCGATCACGACTACGAATTCAAGATTCGCCACGCCGAGAACTTCCTGAAGCACCGGCACAAGGTCAGAATCTCCGTGGAATTTCGCGGCCGACAGAATATGTATCGAATGCAGGGCAGAGAACTGCTGGAACGGGCCGAGGAAGACCTTCGGGAGGTCGGTGCGGCCGAAATGCCCATCAAGGACGAGGGCCGCAACATCGTCGTGATCATTGCGCCGAAGTAACGTCCGCCGACGGCAGCGGCGCACACGCCATCGGCACGCGGCACTCGCAGGAAATACCGGATGCCGCCCGTTGTGCCTGTCAGGGTTCCGGTTTCAATACCCCGTGTACGCTGAAAACGAGCTTTGCCAAGGAGTTGAACGTGCCAAAAATGAAGACCCACCGAGGAGCCGCGAAACGGTTCAAACGCCGGAAATCCGGTGTGATTGGACGTAAGAAGTCAACGGTCACGCATAATCTGGCAAGAAAGAGCAGCAAACGCAAGATGCACCTTCGAAAACCCGCCGTGGTGCATAAATCCGACCAGGACCGGGTTCAGCGCCTGCTTCCCAACTGACGGTCCGAAACCGATTTCCGGTGGGGCCCGCCATCCTGCCGTGGCTTTCACATTCAGGCCGCGCCGGACCGGAGGCAGACACGGCCCGCACACTGCCGGGCGCTACCAGGAGACCATCGACATGCCAAGAACGACGAACAGCGTCGCTTCGAGACGCAGACGAAAGAAAGTCCTGAAGGCCGCACGCGGGTATCGTGGAGGACGAAGCAAGCTTTATCGCACCGCGGACGACGCCGTCAATCGCGCGCTTTCCTATGCGTACAGGGACCGTCGTCAGAAAAAGAGAAATTTTCGCTCTTTGTGGATCGTCCGAATCAACGCAGCTGCCCGGCTTAACGGACTCTCTTACAGCAGTCTGATAAACGGCCTGAAAAAGGCCGACATTTCCGTAGACAGGAAGGTTCTGGCCAACCTCGCCGTCACGGATCCAACGGCGTTCTCCGCGTTGGCCCAGCAGGCCCGCCAACACCTCTAATTCGCCCGCCAGGTCAACGGAATCCATCGCAATAGCGTCCCCTCGAATCAACTCCGATTCCATTCCAGCCGCCCTTGCGTCCGGTATCCCGTCCTTGACTTTACACCAGGGACGTGTTACATTGCGTAGTAGGGCTACACGGACGTTGTATTGGCGCCTCACTGCACAAATTTTCTGGGAATTGTGTCAGCAAGGAAAGGGTGAGAAAATGGAAACGCAAGAACCGGTAAACGAACAACTTGAGTCGAAAGCCAGCGACGACGCACACTTCGAATACGTCAATGAACCGGAAGAACAGGCGGAATCGGAAGGTCCGGAAGACGGGCAACTCGATCTGCAGGATCAGCATGACAGTTCCTTCCAATCCCCCGAGGAGACGGACGAATCTCAGGAATCTGATGTTCCGGAAGACCCGCGGTTTGAACTGGAGGATCGGGCAGACGAAGAGCCGGAGGCCGACGAAGGGGAAGACGACCGGCTGGCGTCGGAAAACTTCGTTTCCGATCAGCTGGATCTGCTTATTGGCGAGATCGATCGCGCTGTCGACATTATCCGGCAGTTACGAGAGGAAATCGCCGGACTCGAGCAGCGAAACGGGGAACTCCGGCAGCAGCTGGAAGACAAGGATCAGGTTATCAACGGATTGCAGGCCGATCGGGAACGTCTCCGGTCCATTTACGACAACAATGCTTCCCTCATTGAGAACAAGGAGGAGATCCAACGCAAAATCGAAACCATGATCTCGCGTCTGGATTCAGTGAATACAGCGTAAAACAGCACCGCCGACATCCACTCGGAACCACATCGTTTCACAGCGTCTCCGGATGTCTAGAGGACTCATGTCTGAACAACCGGCAATACGCGTCCAGATCTTCGGCACCGAATACAGCATCCACGCGGAAGGCGACCCGGACCATGCCCGGGCCGTCGCACAATACGTGGACCGGAAAATGCGTGATGTCGCGAACTACATTTCACTTCGTTCGGTTGCCAAAATCGCAGTCGTAGCGGCCGTGAATCTCGCGCACGAACTGCTCAATGAGGAAGAAGCCAGTCGGAAGATGGGAGAGACCCTGACCGAACAGACCCACAATCTGGCGTCTTTCACAAATCGGATCGCGTAGAGACAACCTCGAACAGAAAGGGCGTGCCTGCAATCGCGGGCACCCCTGCCGGATCAACGATTCCGGTGTTGCCTGCTGCGTTCATCTGTAACCATCCGGAGCGGACACTCCAACCCGGACGGGATGTACGGAACCGGATGAATGCAAGCGGGTTTTTTTATGTGTGGTTCCCATAACAGACCGTTGATAGAGTCGCTCCGCAGGCGAGGCCGAAGACAAGGCGCGCGACCGAGTCCCATCCGGCGATTCGGCGAGGGAGCGCAACGCAGTATTTCGACCGCAAGGGCCGGCCTTAGACTGGATGGACTTTTCCAACGGGCAGTTAATACGGAGAGACCAGAATGAACCTGCCGATAGACACGACCGTGGAAGTCGTGACCGTTATCATGCTGTCGGCCGGGCTGCTTATACTGGGATTTATCCTTGGATGGCTGATCAGCGGCAAGATTGCGCAGAGCAAGATCCATCGTGCCGAGCTCTCCGCGGAAAGGATTCTTGAAGACGCCCAGACCGAAGCGGACGCAATGAAGCGCACGGCGGTCCTGGAAGCCAAGGACAGGATACAGCAGGAGCAGCTCCGGTTTGAACAGGAACTCGAAGAAAAACGCGATCGGTCCGCAAGGGACGAACTGAAGCTGAGCAGTCTAAGGAGGCAGCTTGACAAGCGTGCGGATCTGTTGAACGACAAGGAGAAGGTGGCAACTGAGAAAAACGAGCAACTCCGGATGCTGGAAGAGCAACTCTCCGGTCGGGAACGGCAACTCGAACAGAGCAGGCTGATGCAGAACAGGCGCCTGGAACAGATTGCCGGACTCACGAAGGATGAGGCAAAACGCGTTCTGATGGCCAATATGGAAGACGAGGCGGAACGGGATGCGGAATGGCGTCTCAAGGAAATCCGCGACGACGCGCTCGTCCGCGCCAACGACGAGGCTCGGGAGATCATCGCCGGAGCGATCCAGCGATTGGCCGCTGACCACACCATAGAATCCACCGTCGCGGTCGTACGGCTTCCTTCCGATGAAATGAAAGGGCGAATTATCGGCCGAGAGGGGCGAAACATCCGCGCCTTTGAAATGGCAACGGGCGTGGATGTCACGATCGACGATACACCGGAAGCGGTCATCCTGTCAGGGTTCGATCCCATACGCCGCGCCATCGCCCAGATCGCCATGGAGCAACTGATTCTCGACGGACGCATCCACCCGGGCCGGATCGAGGAAATCGTTCAGAAATCGCGGGAGTCCATTCAGGAAGTCATGCACGACGCCGGCGTTCAAGCGGCGTTCGACGCTGGCGTACCGGGCCTGCACGATCGCCTCGTCGCCTGCCTCGGCCGCCTGAAATACCGGACGAGCTACGGCCAGAACGTGCTGAATCACAGTAAAGAAGTGGCCTTCCTTACCGGCATGATGGCCACGTCGCTCGGCCTCGACGCCCAGTTGGCCAAACGCGCGGGATTGCTTCACGACATCGGAAAAGGGTTGGCGCACGAAGCCGAGGGCACGTACGGGGAGAATGGCGCCGACCTGGCGCGCAAATACGGCGAAGACGCAATGGTGATAAACGCGATCGAGGCCCATCACGGAGATTCGGACCCCATTTCTCCGGTTGCCGTACTTGTTGACGCCGCCGATTCCATTTCCCGGTCCCGGCCGGGCGCGCAGCGTGAGCAGATCGAGAATTACGTCCGGCGGTTGGAACGTCTGGAGTCCATCGCCAAGATGGTACAGGGCGTGGAATCGGTCTTCGCCATCAAGGCAGGACAGGAAGTCCGTGTGGTCGCGGACTCCGACATGATGAGCGACGCGGACACGGAACGCCTGGCTACGCAGATCGTTTCCCGGCTCACAGAGGACGCCACCTGCCCGGGCCCGGTCAAGGTCACCGTCATCAGAGAAACGCGTTCGGTGGACTTCGCGCGCTGATCCGGCCGGCGCGATTCCTGCCCCTCCCTGGCGAACGTCCGCTCGGCACTTACCGTCCTTCTCGCGGCGCCAAACTGTCCGCCGCCCCGTGGTTTGCGCGCCTCCAATCGTTGACTGCTTTTCGCGGGTGTCGATTTGAATATCCTGTTTGTGGGCGATATCTACGGCAGGCCCGGCAGAAAGGCGGCCGCGGACCTGATTCCCCGGCTCAGGGAGAGTCACCGTATCGATTTTTGCATAGCCAACGGAGAAAACGCCGCCGGCGGTTTCGGTATCACCGAAAACATCGCGAAGAAACTCTTCGCCTACGGAGCGGATGTGATCACCACGGGAAACCACGTCTGGGATCGAAAAGACGCCATCCCGTACATATTCGGCGCCGACCGTGTTCTGCGTCCCGCCAATTTCCCGGAGAGTGTCGGCGGCGCCGGTTACGGCATCTTCAACGCCTCAAACGGCACCGCGATAGGCGTCGTCTGCATGCAGGGTCGTGTAAACATGCTCGACCTGGACTGCCCCTTCCGCGTTGGAAGGGATATCGTGGACCGCCTTAGACAACGGACCCCGGTGATCGTCGTCGATTTTCACGCGGAAGCGAGTTCCGAGAAAATCGCGTACGGATGGTTTATGGACGGCCGTGCCAGCGCCGTACTTGGCACGCATACCCACGTGCAGACCGCGGATGAACGCATCCTCCCGGGCGGTACAGCCTATGTATCCGACGCTGGAATGACCGGCCCCCACGACTCAGTGATCGGGGCCCGCAAGGATGCCGTGATCCAGCGTTTTCTGGACCGGACGCCTGTACGGTTTGAACCGGCGGAAGACGATATCAAGCTTTGCGGCGTCGTCGTGGAAATCGAAGACGAATCCGGAAAGGCGACACGCATCGAACGACTGCGCGTCGATTGGCAGGAGCCCTGAACGTGGCGGAGCGCCCATACACAGTTACAGAGATTACGCAGGCAATTCGACAGAACCTGGAAACGGAATTTCCCGTCCTCTGGATCGTCGGTGAAATCTCGCAATACAACCAGGCGGCTTCAGGCCATCGTTATTTCACCCTTATAGATCAGAACTGTCAGCTACGCTGCGTGATGTGGCGGTCCGCCACACCCGCCTTCAGGCCCGAGACCGGCGCGAAGGTGCTCGCCCGCGGACGCATTACGGTCTACGAACGCAGCGGCGAGTACCAGTTGAACGTCAGCCAGCTCTTCCCGGCGGGCAGCGGGCAGCAGCAACTCGCCCTGGAAGCGCTGAAACTCAAACTTCGGGAGGAAGGTCTGTTCGATGAGGCGCGGAAGCGCCCGCTGCCGGCGTTCCCGCTTTCAATCGGTGTGGCCACATCGCGCACCGGTGCGGCGATCCGGGATATTCTGCACGTACTGGAAAGGCGGTTTCGCGGGGTCAACATCGTACTCAGGCCCACCCTCGTTCAGGGCGTCGGCGCCCCTGAAGACATCGCGCTGGCCATCGACGAACTGAACGCATACGGCAAGGTCGACGTGCTGATCGTGGGGCGCGGCGGGGGTTCCGCGGAAGACCTGGCCGCGTTCAATACCGAAACCGTCGTCCGGGCCATCCGCGGCTCCGCAATCCCGGTGATTTCCGCCGTAGGCCATGAAATCGACGTCACGCTTGCAGACCTCGCGGCGGATTGCAGGGCGCCGACGCCATCCGCGGCTGCCGAACTGGCCGTTCGCGACGCCGGCGAACTGCGCGCCCGGGTTCAGAACCTTGCAATGAGGTCCTACGGCGCAGTCAATCGCTACCTGAAAGAGAACCAGGACTTGCTCGACAGCTATCTGGGCCGATACGGATTGCGGAAAGTTGAAGACAACATCTTCCAGAGCATTCAGGCTGTAGACGAACTTCAGAAGGGTCTTCAGAACGGCGTGCGGCGCGTATTCGACAGGCGTCTGGCGTCATACCGCCGGCACACCGGCGAACTGGGGGCGCTGAGCCCGCTCTCTGTCCTGAGCCGCGGGTACAGCCTGACCCACCGGGCGGACAACGATGAACTGGTCACCAGCGCCGGATCCCTTACCGAAGACGATCGGGTCCGCGTCCGCCTGTCGGAAGGCGAAATAACCTGCACGGTCGACGGAATTCTCGCCGGGAACCCGGCGGATCGTTGAAGCGGGGGACGTTTAGAGTTACCCCATGAGGAGTCATATGGCCGAAGGTGAACCCACGTTCGAAGATGCGCTCAAACAGCTGGAAGCCGCGGTTGAAACCCTGGAATCCGGAAACCTGCCCCTCGCTGACGCGCTCCGTCTCTTTGAAGAGGGACTGAGAGCGTCGAACCTTTGCCGCACCCGCCTCGAAGAGGCGAAGCAGCGCGTCGAAGTCCTCGCAGCCGAGAGCGAAAGCGACTTCAGGCTCACCGATCTGGACGCCGGCGAGGAACAGCGGGCAGAGTAACACCCATTGCGAGATCCAGGTATTCAGGCTACATTAGCTTATACAGCCAGGGTGAAATATCCACGAAGAACGGTGATTGTCGGGTTGTTATCCTGCACGATCCTGTTAATCCTGTCAATCCTGGTCGGTTCTGATCTTGCTCTTTCGTTCTAATGCCGTTAATCCTGTTGGGTCTTGGCACTGATCCTTCCGTCGGTGCTGAGCCTGTTTTTGCCTTTTAATCCTGCTTAATCCTGTCTATGAGACGCATTGGCATACTTGCATATGTCGAACGGAAGGGCATCGGTCCCATCATCCAGAATTTCGTGCAACTCGCTCACGATCAGGACATTGAGCTCATTCTGGAGGAACCGTTAAGGAATGTCTGCGTCTGCAGCGGGGTCACTTTCCGTCCTGCCGCCGAGCTCGCCGGGCACTCGGATATTCTCGTTGCAATGGGCGGAGACGGCACCATACTGCGGGCGGCCAAACTGGTCGCATCTTCGCATAAGCCCATTCTGGGTGTCAATCTGGGCCGGCTGGGCTTTCTGGCCGGAGCCGCGCCCGAAGAGTTGCGGGAGAGTCTGGGCCGACTGAAACGGGGGGAATACCAGCTGGAGGAACGCATGGCCCTCGAGGCGAGAATCGGTAACAATTCGGTTTTCGCGCTCAATGAATTCGTCATCGAAAAGGCTGTGCTCGCCAGGCTGGTGCAGGTGAAGACCTGGATTTCCGATACGCCGTTCAGTTCCTTTTTCGGGAACGGCATCATCGTATCCACACCGACCGGGTCCACGAGCTACAGCCTGTCCGCGGGAGGTCCGATCCTCCACCCCGATATGCGGGCATTCATTGTCACGCCCATCTGCGCACATTCTCTTTCCCTGCGCCCGGCAGTCATCCCGGGCAACCAGTCGATCACCGTGCAGGTAATCGCCGAACACAGCGATATCATGGTAACCGCCGATGGCCAGATCGTCTCACCCATCCAGCCCGAAGAACCTGTACACATCCGACAGGCCGACCACACCACCCGCCTGATCAACCTCCAGGGGCTTTCCTTCTATCAGTTGCTCAGGCGCAAGCTGGACTGGAGCCTCGACCGGCGGGAGCTGCAGGAGTCCTGACCGTGCTTTGCCGTCTGCTGGTGGTCAACTACGCGTTGATCGACAGGGTTGAAATCGATTTTCGTCCCGGGTTGAACATTATCACGGGTGAGACCGGCGCGGGCAAGTCCATCCTCATTGGCGCCCTTGGCCTGGTTCTCGGAACGCGGGCGAGCCCGGACGTGATTCGAACCAGCGAAAGGCGTTGTCTCGTCGAGGCCGTTTTTCAGCTGCAATCCGATCACCGGTGTCTGTCCCTCCTGGACGCCATGGGCATTGAGGCCGACCAGGGTGAACTTATCGTGCGCAGGGAGGTCGTTGCGAGCGGCCGCAGCCGCTGTTTCGTCAACGGTTTCGCCGTTCCCCTCCGCAGCCTGCTCACCCTGGCAAGGGCCCTGGTTGACCTCCATGGACAACACGATCACCAGTCTCTTCTCTACACCGAACGGCATATCGACTTCCTGGACGGTTTCGCCGGTTTGGGAGAAATCCGGGAGTCGGTCGGCGCGGCCCACCGTCGTCTGTCTGACCTCCTGGAAAGGCAGGCGAGCGCCGACGCCAAAGCCGGACGCTCGCGGGACCGGAGGGAACTACTGAAATTCCAGGTTGAAGAAATCGCCGCGGCAGACCCTGAGCCGGACGAGGACGAGCGTCTCGTTCAGGAACGATCGCTGCTTACCCATGCCGAACGCCTGATCGAATCCGCCATGCATCTCGAAGCCCTGCTCTACCAGGGGGACGACTCCATCGTGGATCGTCTGGGTGCGGCAGAGCAACTCCTGAAAGACGCAGTCCAGATGGACGAATCGCTCGGCACTCAAGCCGATGAACTGGCCGGCCAGCGTTACGCGATCGAAGAACTCGCCCGTTTTTTCGCGGACTACGCGCGCGGCGTCGAGCATAATCCGGAGCGTCTGGCGGAGGTCGCCGGTCGCCTGGATCTCCTGACACATCTGAAGACGAAATACGGGGGCAGCATTCAGACGGTGCTTGAATACCGGGAGAACGCGGAAGAGGAACTCGCGCAATCGGAGCTTCTGGACCGTTCGATCGCGGAAATCCAGGGCGAAATCGACGCCGCCCGCGCGAGCCTGGCGGAACTGTGCGCGGAGCTCTCAAGAGGCCGTGAAGCCGCCGCCCGCGACCTCTCCCGCGAAACCACGGACGCGCTCGGCGATCTGGGGATTCCGGGGGCCAAGTTCCACGTTGAGCTTATCCGTGAAGAGTCGCCCGAGGGTTGGGTAAACATTGACAGGCGACAGTATCGTGCGGGTCCGAAGGGCATCGAGCGCGTGGAATTCCACATCTCCACGAACCCCGGCGAGGCCCTCAGGCCGCTTGTCAAGGTGGCTTCCGGCGGCGAAGTGTCCCGGATCATGCTTGCCCTGAAATCCGTGCTCTCCCAATCCGATCCGGTCCAGGTTCTCATCTTCGACGAGATTGATATTGGCATATCCGGCCGTATCGCGGACGTGGTGGGACGGAATCTCAAGAGCCTGTCGCTCGCGCGCCAGACCATCTGCATTACCCACCTCCCCCAGATCGCCAGGATGGCGGACACCCATCTGGCCGTATACAAGGACGTATCGAACGGGCGAACCGTCACGCGGGTGATCCACCTGGGCGACGAAGACCGTGCCCGTGAACTTGCAAAGCTGCTGGGGGGAGAAAAAATCTCGGCCGTTACCATGGAACACGCCCGCGAACTGCTCAGTCAGAATTGAAGGCCCGCCGGCGGGCCCGTCCAGGTCGGGTCGCTGCCGCAACCGGAAGGAGTGCCCGGTGGAACCGAAGATTCCAGGCGAACTCTACGACATCTACGAGAAAGTCATCGCAGGCGAACGCCTTTCCGCCGGTGACGGCATGCGCCTTTACGATACGGCGAATCTGAACGCGGTGGGGTACATGGCCAATATCGTCCGCGAGCGGCTATGCGGGAACGTGGCCTGGTACGTGCGCAACCAGCACATCAACTACACCAACATCTGCAACAAGCTCTGCAGATTCTGCTCCTTCTACGTGCCGCCGAAAGACAGTCGGGGATATGTGCTCTCTCCCGAAGACATTCAGGAACGCGTGAGACAATATCTGCACATCCCCATCACCGAAATCCACATGGTCGCGGGAATCAACCCCAAGCTGCCCTATTCCTACTATATCGACATCGTCCAGGCCGTCAAGGAAATCCGTCCTGACGTCGCAGTGAAGGCCTTTACGGCGATCGAGTGGGTGCAGATTGCCAGAGCCGCCAAAAAACCGCTCCGGGAGGTCATGCTCGAACTCAAGGCGGCGGGCGTTTCGTCGATCCCGGGCGGAGGCGCCGAAGTCTTCAGTGATCGTGTTCAGGCGGAGATGTTCTGGACCAAGGCCGACTCCGACGAATGGATGCGGGTTGCCCGCACCGCGCACGAAGTCGGCCTGCCCACCAACGCCACGATGCTCTACGGCCATATCGAAAATCCGGACGAACGGGTCCGGCATCTGGTCAGCCTGCGTGAGCTCCAGGACGTGACCCGCGGTTTTCTGGCCTACATCCCGCTTTCCTTTCACCCCGAACGCACCGAACTGGAAGACCTTCCGGCACCCACCGGCGAAGCCGACCTGCGCGAAATCGCCGTCGCCCGCCTCATGCTGGACAACTTCCCGCATATCAAGTCGTTCTGGATCATGAACACCATCGAAATCTCACAGGTCGCCCTGTGGTACGGCGCGGACGACATCGACGGCACCATCCAGGAATACGAAATCACCAGGCGCACGTACGAGGAGACCCGTCAGGTACTCACCCGGAAGCAACTGGTGGAACGCATTATCGAAGCCGGTCGGGAGCCGGCGGAACGCGACAATCTCTACAAAGAACTCCACGCGGGGCCGGACGTCACGGAAGACGGTGAACCCGTCGCCGTTCCCGGCGAGCTGCCCGTGCTTCCGTGAAGCCTATCGGGGGCCGCAGGATCACGGCGTAACGACACATGTCGTTTCGCACCGAATCCTTTTGTGCGTCTTGCGCCTTTTGTGGCCAATAAAACGGTTGTAATTTATCGACTCGAGGAAAAGCTCATTCTGCCCCGGAGAACGGATCGATGATCGACGATATCGCCGAAAAGGTCGACGCGGAAGAACGTATCACGGTAGAAGACGCCCGGCGGCTGATGGCGCATCCCAACGTTACGGAACTGGGCATGCTTGCGGACGCCGTACGAAGGCGCAGATGGCCCGAAGACGTGGTCACGTACAACATCGGCCGCAACATCAACTACACCAACGTCTGCTGGGTGCGATGCGATTTCTGCGCGTTCTACCGCCCGCCCGGATCCGGCGAGGGATACGTCCTGCCACGGGAACAGATCTTCCGGAAGATCGACGAACTGGTGGCCGCGGGGGGGCAGACTCCCAAGTCCAATGAAATACTCATGCAGGGCGGCCTGAATCCCAAGCTGCGCATCGACTACTACGAAGAACTCTTCTCCAGCATTCGGGAACGCTATCCGTCGGTCCACCAGCACTGCCTGTCGGCCACCGAAATCATCTACGTCGCGCACATTTCGCGGCTGACGATCCCGGACTGCATTCGACGACTCCGGGACGCCGGCCTGGACTCCATTCCCGGGGCCGGGGCCGAGATCCTGTCGGACGACGTCCGGGATATCATCGGCTTTCGGAAGGACCGCGTGCACGAATGGCTGGCCGTGCATCGCGCCGCGCATGAACTGGGCATGCACACCACCGCCACCATGATGTACGGCCACGTCGAATCCGTCGACCAGCGGCTCGAACACCTGAAACACATCCGGGACCTCCAGGACGATACCGGCGGTCTGACGGCGTTCATCGCGTGGAATTTCCAGCCGGACGATACCGATCTGGCCGCCGACAACGCCCGCTGGAACGGCAGGATAGCCACAGGATACGATTACCTGCGCACCATTGCGGTCTCCCGCCTGTTTCTGGACAACATTCCAAGTTTTCAAGCCTCGTGGGTGACCCAAGGTCCCAAGATCGCCCAGGTCGGCCTCAAATACGGTGTCAACGACTTCGGCAGCACCATGATGGAGGAAAACGTCGTCTCCGCCGCAGGCACCAGCCACACAAACGAAATGACCCTTCCCACGATGTTACGCCTCATCCGGGGCGCCGGCTACCGGCCGGCGAGACGCAACACCCGGTACGAAATGGTGAACTGAAAGCCGTGCGAATGGCAACCCGCCTCGCCGTGGTCTCGTTCCTGAACACCCGTCCTCTGGTGCATGCACTGGAGACCGGCCAAATCGAACACCACTTCGATCTCGCCTACGACGTGCCGTCCCGCTGCGCGGAACGGCTTCACAGCGGTGAAACCGACGCTGCCCTCATCCCCTCCATCGAAATCGCCCGCGGGGACGTTCCATACAGCATCGTGCCCGAAGTCAGTATCTCCTCCCGGGGCCCGGTCCGAAGCGTACTGCTCCTGCACCGCAGAGACCCTGCCGATATCCGGACGCTCGCCCTGGACGTCAACTCCCGGACCTCCGCCGTCCTCAGCCGAATTCTATTGCAGAAAAGATACCGGTGCAGGCCCAATGTCCTCCACATGCCTCCCGACGCCGGACGCATGCTGAATCGCGCAGATGCCGCCGTCATCATCGGAGACGCGGCGCTCGCCGTGGATACGACGTCCTGTTGCGTGATCGACCTGGGTGAAGCCTGGACCGAGCTTACGGGGCTTCCGTTCGTCTACGCCTGCTGGGCGGGTCGGTCCGACGCGCTGGATCCCGAGCAGACCCGGCAGCTGATCCGGGCAAAGGCGCTGGGTGTCCGTGAGATCCCCGCAATTGCGGCGAAATGCGCGACGTCCCATTCGGGTTCGGCCGAATTCTATGCCGACTTCATGGGCAACAAGATCCGCTACGACTTTGGCGAGGTCGAACTGGAGGGTCTGAACCTTTTTTTCAGATACGCACACGAAACGGGCAGCATCGGAAACATCCCGAATATACGTTTCTACGCGCAATCCTGACACATCCGACCTAAGAAGCTGTTTTAAAATTCCTGGTGAGTCCCGAGCGCGCGCGAAAATGTGTCGGTCAAGGCGGGTGAATTCGCCCATATTTGGGTATACGGGTGGATTTGACCAACGCAGACCGACGCTTTTGCAGCCGCGCGAAGACCGCAGGGGGGTTTTAAGACAGCTTCTAAAGTCGGAGGGAGGGACTTACCCATGCCCAGGACCGGTCGCGCCTCGGTTATCGTCGGTGAACGCTTTGAAATACGTGAGTACCCCGTCCCCGAACCGGCGCCCGGTACGGTCCTGTTGAGACAGGAGCTGGCCGGTATCTGCGGCACCGACCTGCACAACTGGGAACACCAGAGGCTGGAAGACGAGGTCATTCTGGGACATGAAAACGTGGGAATCGTCGACACACTCGGCGACGGCGTGACCCATGACCACCTGGGACGCCCCGTCAGAACCGGTGACCGGATCGCCCTGGTGCCCGGAACGTCTCAGGGCGCATACGGATTCATCCCCGCCGGAGAACAGCCCTATCTTCGGGGCGGATTTGGGGAATACATCTACCTCTGGAATCCGGAGACCGTTTTCTTCAAGACCGATCTGCCGGCCGAGGTCGCCGTCCTGCTGGAGCCCTTCACAATCGGCGTACACGGCGTGATGCGGGCGGGTATTCAATTTGGCGACACCGTCGTCGTTCAGGGTTCGGGCGCCATCGGCCTCGTCACCCTCATCTGCGCGAAAGTCAGCGGCGCGGGCCGGTTGATCATGGTCGGGGGACCACCCGGACGACTGGACCTCGCCCGCGAGATCGGCGCGGACGTCACCGTCGACATCGCCGAAGTCCCGGACCCGGAAGAACGAAAACGAGTGGTTAGAGACAGCACGCCTCGAGGGTCCGGGGCCGACGTTGTGTTCGAGTGCGCCGGCTTTCTGCAGGCCCTGCCCGAAGGTCTGGACTACCTTCGCCAGGACGGCACCTACGTTGAAATGGGCCATTTCGTCGACGTCGGTTCTTTCGAATGCAACCCGAACCGGATGTTCATGCGAAAGAACCTGCGCTTCGAAGCCGTCTGGGCGAGTTCCCCCGATCACTTCGTGCGTGGCCTTCCCATCCTTGAAAAAAACGAATTCCCCTTTGCCGATATGGTCAGCCACACCATCGCGCTGGATCGCGTGCCCGAAGGCTTCAACTCCCTGGCGGGCAGCTACCGTCTGGACGGTAGGGACGCCATAAAAATCGCGGTATCCGGAAGTTTGTAGGCTGGATACAGCGCCTCATCCCGTTCCGGCACATCCGACGGCGGACACCATGACGCTGCGCGCGCTCTTCCTTGGCCTGGCCATGGCCGTCTGGGTCAACCTCTGGCCCACCTACTCCAGCCTCATCGCGCATTCCTCGCGCGCCGACTACGCGCATTTGTCGGTAGGCCTCCTGATTCCCTTCATCTGCCTGCTCGGACTCAACCTCCCCCTGTATCGACGCGGCCGCGGGCTTTCGGCCTCGGAATTGCTGGCCATCTGCTGTATCGGAATGGTTGCCGCGACGATGCAGGGAGAGTGGCTCTCGGGATATCTGCTCGGCGTGGTCACGGCGCCCACCTACTTCGCCACGCCGGAAAACCAATGGGCAGACCACCTGATTGCCAGAATCCCGTCGTGGACCATTGTCGCGGAACCGGCGGCCACCACCGGCTTCTACGAGAGTCTGTTCAAGGGCCAGGAATTTCCCTGGAGCGCCTGGGCGGCGCCGGTTTTCTGGTGGGCCGGATTCCTCGGATCGGTGCTCACAGTCAGCTTCTGCCTGGTCGTGATTCTGCGGAAACAGTGGATGGACAACGAACGCCTCACGTTTCCGATCGCCACCGCCGTGCTGGAACTTACGGGGGTTTCCGGTTCCGAGCGCAGCCTGTCCACCCTGGTCCGGTCGCGTCTGTTCCGATTCGGTTTCTGGCTGATCGTCGCCATCTTCTGCTGGAACATCGCGACCTGGTTCGTCAGAGCCATTCCCGTCCTGGACGTGCCCATGACCGTCCTCAGCCGAAAGATCATCCGGATCGGTCAGGGTTTTCCCTACTTTGCATTCTCCATTCATCCCATGACGATCGCGTTCGCGTATTTCACCGAATCCAGCGTCCTGCTCAGCATCTGGCTCTTTCACCTGCTGGCCATCCTGCAGGTCGGTGTCTTCAATCGCCTGGGTTTCAGCATCGGCAGTTCGGATATGTGGTGTTCCTTCGACCCCGCCATCGGCTGGCAGAGCTTCGGCGGCCTCACCGTCTTCGCCGGATGGGGGGTCTGGGTCGCGCGGAGCCACCTGGCCGCCGTATTCAGGAAAGCGTTCTCGAGTACAGCGGATGCGAACCGCGTTGAAAGGGTCGGCCATATCGACGACTCAAACGAACTCATCTCCTACCGCGCGGCGGTATACCTTCTGCTGGCAGGTTGCGCCTACCTGCTCGTGTGGCTCTTCCGTGCGGGGATGGCCGCCGGCCCCCTGCTCGCCTTCTGGTTCGCCACCCTCGTACTCTACCTGGGCCTGGCTCGCATCATCGTGGAAAGCGGCCTCGTGTACCTGAGGGGGCCCATTACGGCGCAGGCGTTCACGTGGCACCTGTTCGGCATTACAGGAATGGGCGCGCACAGCGCGGTTGCTCTGGGCCTGACCTACACCTTTTTCTGCGACGCGAAGACCTGGGCGATCACCGCCCTTGCCCACATCCCGAGGCTCGGCATGGCCATGCGGCCGGAACGGCGGCGCCTGCTGGCGCCCGGGGTCCTCCTGGGCGCCCTGGGTGGCGCCCTTTCCGTCATCGCTTTCATCCTCTACCACGGCTATTACGGTGTGGGCAGCTACAACTTCGGCGTGGTCAGCTTCAACGGCTCCGGCGACGGCGCCGTGGGCATCTGGCGATATACGGCCGCCCGCATCCAGGAAGGGACCGCCGGCACGAGCTGGGACCGCGTCGGGTTCTTCGCCATCGGCGCAGCGTTCACCGGCCTCCTCGTCTTCCTGAGATACCGCTTTCCGGGATTCCCGGTCCACCCCATCGGATTCACCATTTCCGCCTCCAACGTGCTCAGAAGCAGCGTCACCTCCATATTCATCACATGGCTCACCAAGGCCCTGATTATGAAATTCGGCGGCCTCAACAGCTATAGACGCATGGCGCCCCTGTTTCTGGGGATGTTCATGGGATACCTTGCCGGCGTCGGGCTGGGGGTTATCGCGGATGTCGTCTGGTTCAACGGAGACGGACACAAACTGAACGACTGGTAGGCGTCGCCACAATTCCGGTGCGCCGCCAGCAAATCGTATTTATCTTCTGGCCTCAGAAGCTGTCTTAAAATTCCCAGCGGTCTTCGCGCGGCTGCAAAGGCGCCGGTCGGCGTTGGTCAAATCCACCCAAGAGTGGCGAGGGGCGCGCAGCCACGATACATTGAATATGGGCGGATTTTCCCGCCTTGACCGCCACTTTTTCGCTCGCGCTCGGGAACGCACCGGTAATTTTAAAACAGCTTCTCAGAAGCGGCGATGCAATGCAACCGGTATTGTGAATCCCGGAAGGCGAAGCCCATGACTTTCGACGTCCTCATCCGCAACGGCCTCGTGGTTGACGGGACCGGCCTCCGGGAACCATTCTCCGCCGACGTCGCCGTGCAGGGCGACCGTATCGCCGCCGTGGGCGACCTGGCGGACGCCCGAGCCGACCGGGAGATCGATGCCCGGGGCCACGCGGTCTGCCCCGGCTTCATCGACGTCCACGTGCATTGCGAACCCGCCCTGCTGGCCGGAAGGCACCGGTTTGCGGGCGTCGTACAGGGCATTACCACCCAGCTTCTCGCGCCGGACGGATTCGGATGGGCCCCGCTGCCTCCGGTCCTGCGCGGCCAGATGTGGGAATACACCCGCTTCATCGCCGGCACGGCCGATATCGACCTGACCTGGGAAACCATCGAAGACTACCTGAACCTCTTTCCAGGCAACAGCCCGTGCAACGTCTACCCGCAGGTGCCCCACTGTGCGGTGCGCCTCAACGTTTGCGGCTGGGCGCCCGGACCGGCTTCCGATTCGCAGATCGACGCGATGGCGGACCTGGTGCGGCAGTGGATGGAAGCCGGCGCGGGCTGCCTCTGCCTGGGGCTGGACTACCAGCCGAGCGCGAATTCGGACCTGCGCGAGCTGGTCGCACTCTGCAAAGTGGCGGCGTCCTACGGGGGCATCTACGCGGCCCACATCCGCAACCATCTTCTCGGCAGGGCGGAGGCATGGAAGGAAACCTTCGAGATCTTCCGGCAGTCCGGCATCCCGGTCCACCACTCCCACGAACGGGTCGACCGGGAGGGCGCCGAGCTTCTCGATCTCGCCGACCGCGAGGGCATCGACCTCAGCATCGAGTCCTACCTCTATCCCGCCGGGATGTCTCACATGACGATCATGCTCCCCGTCGAGGACCAGATCGGCGCCCCGGCGGACGTTCTGGATCACCTGGCGGACCCCGCGGTGAAGAAACGGATCCTGCCCGATCTCCGTGGCTGGCTGGGCGCGTGCAACCAGGTGGTCGGCCACACCCGCTCAGGGCGCTACATCGGCGCCACCCTGTCGGACCTGGCCGCAGGCGCCGGCGTCGCTCCGGAGGACTTCGCATACGATCTCGTCCTGGAGGAGGACGGCCAGTCCACCTACATCTTCCCCTGGCAGGATGCGCCGGAGACCATCGAAAACACGATCAGGAACACCGTCAACCATCCGCGAATGATGATCGCGAGCGACGGCGTTTACAACGTGCGCCATCCCCACCCCCGGGGTTTCGGTTGCTTTGCGCAAGTGCCGGGCGTATTCGTTCGCGAGAAGGGCGTGATTTCTCTCGCGGAAGCCATCCACAAGATGAGCGGATTCCCCGCCCGTCGATTCGGCCTCGCCGACCGCGGAGAGATCGCCGCCGGGAAGGCCGCCGACATCGTGATCTTCGATCCCCGGACCGTTAACGCGACCGCCACGTTCGAGAACCCCACCGGGGGTCCCGTGGGAATCCCGTGGGTGCTGGTCAATGGAGAGCCGGCGGTGGAAGGCGGCGTCCCCACCGGCGCGTTCCCGGGCCGGGTGCTGCGCCGCAACACCTCGCCGGGGGGCTGACCGGCACCCGTACGCCGAAGGCGCGTTTCGCGCGCGTCCGGAAGGACTCCATTCGAAAGGACGTCCCGTTATGCTGATTCTCGCCGTGGCACTCGTCCTGATCATTCTCGTACTCCTGCCGGAACCCGCGGAGGCAAAACCCGTCTTTCCGCCGGACCTGGACGAATCCGACGTGGCGCGCCTGCGTCGGAACCTCGAACCGGTTCTCACACTCTCTGAAAGCGAAATACTGCGCATCATTCCAGATCGGGCGGGCATCTTCTTCGTGGACTGCCCCAACTGCGACGGAGGCGCTCAGGAGGGTCAGATTGACTGGACCATCGAGGACCCGGACCGTGTCTTCTGCAAATACTGCGGCCTCAAGTTCCCCAATGCAAAATTCCCGGATACGGATACCCTGAGCGTGGTCAATCCCGCGGATGAGACCCAGGAATATCCGTACTGGGAGGACGAAATCGGGTACAGGCATTTCTTTCAGGCCAAGGGGTGGTACCGGGCGCGGGCCTACTTCGCCGGCGCCGCCCACGACCTGGCGGCGGTCTACTTTGCAACGGGAGACACGTCCTTCGCCCGCCGCGCGGCTCTCATTCTGAACCGGTTCGCAGAAGTCTATCCCGGGTACTGCGTCCACCACGACCTGCCCTTCCGGCAGAAGATCATCTTTCCCGGAAGCCAGGGGTTTCCGTATCCGGTCCAGGACTACCGCGCCTCCAAGTGGGACTGGTGGGCATACATGGACATTCCCGAGAATCTCATCTACACGTACGACCTCATCCGGGACAGCGGAGAACTCGACAGTACGATGGTCCGGCGCATTGAAGACGGGTTCTTCCACGCCAGCGTGGCCTTCATCCGGGGCTACCCGCCCGCGCTGGGCAATATGGACCCCACGCTGCTGCGCGGCATGGTCGCGGCCGGAAGGGTCCTGGAGGAACCGGATTATATTCACGACGCGGTCGACCGGATCGAAAAACTCATCACCGCCAACTTTTTCGTGGACGGCGTGTGGCGCGAAGGCGCGATCTCGTATCACAACCAGACCATCGGCGGCCTGCGTCAGGTGATGGAAAGACTGAACGGTTACAGCGATCCCGACGGATACGTCCACCCCACCGACGGCGAACGCTACGATAATCTGGACCTGAACGCCCGTTTTCCCATCCTCTTGAAAGCCGCGGGCATCCCCGAGCTTCTCAGCTATCCGAACGGCCGCGTGGTACCCACCCACGACACGTGGGCAAAAGGACGGCAAGACCCCCCTGAAACATCCGGCCCCCTGCTCCTGCCCGGCATGGGTCATGCCCGCCTCGATATGGGAAAGGGCGACGACCAGACCCAGACGTACCTCCACTTCTCGGGCGGATACGGCCACCAGCACGCGGATCTGCTGAGCCTCACCCTCTACGCGCGCGGTCAGGAGCGTCTGAGCGATATCGGCTATACCCACACGCGCCACCGGTGCTGGACCATCTCCACGCTGTCGCACAACACGGTTGCCGTGGACGGCAAAGACCAGTCATACGGTTCCGAAAAGGCGCCGTCGGACGGCAACCTCCTTCTGTTCGCGCCGCACAGCGACACGTTTCAGGCCATCGAAGCCTCGGGCGACCGCGCCTATCCGGGTGTGACGTCGAACTACCGCCGGCTGCTGATCCAGGTCGGCCTCTCGTCCGATCAGACCTACGTGGTCGATCTGTTCAGGGTCGCCGGCGGTCATCGCCACGAATACATCCTCGCCGGCGACGCCGACCACGACGGCGCGGTCGAAATCGACCTGCCCGCAGCCCCCCACGGGAACACGCTTCTTCCGGCGGGCGTGACAGCCACCCTGCCCACCGGCGAGAGCGTCAGGGGCGACGCCGGGGGCCACAACCTGGGATACGCGTTTATCCGCGACGTGCGCCGCGCCGACGTGACCCGTCCGTGGGCCGCGACGTTCTCCAGCATGGCCGAGCCCGCCGGATCGGTCCGCGTCCACAGCCTGACCCGCCCCGACGGCGAACTCTTCACCGCACAGGCGCCCTCCATCCGAAATGCCGATGAGGATGACGTCCGGCTGGACGAGATTACCATGCCGATGCTGGTCCATCGCCGCGAAGGCAAGGACCTTTCCACCCTCTTCAGCACCATCCTGGAACCCTTCGGCGAACGTCCTGCCATTACCGGCGCGGAACGCCTCGACGTGGACGCCGCCGCGGAAACGGATATCGCGCTCAGGATCGTATCCGGCGAGGTTACCGACTACATCCTGTCCTCAACGGACGAAAACCGGTTGCTCACAACCGGAAACCTCAGCTTCAGCGGACGCGTCGGCTTCATCCGGGAGCGAAACGGCGAGGTGGAAGAGATGATCCTGATCGGGGGCACGCTGCTCGAAAAGGGCAAGCGCAAGCTCGGCGGCAGGGGCACGCGCAGCGGCGCTGTCCTGAGGACCACGCGAAAGGCCGCGGGAGACAACGTGGACGGGCTCCTCATCGATACCGGTCTTCCGACCGGCGTGGACCTCGCCGGCCTCACCGCCGTTGTCACCGACGGCGACGGATTCACGTACGGCCATAAGATCACGAGACTGCACCACCCTGACGACGGCGGCACGCTGCTGGAACTGAAGGATGACCCGGGGTATGAAATCACGGCGGACGGGGGCCGGCACCTGTTCTTCCCCGGGCGGTCGTGGACGGGATCCGCGCGGGTCGAAATCCCCACCGTGGCCAGCCTGCGCGTCAACATGTCCGGCGTCAACGCCACGAGAACCGGGGACTGGATCAACCTGGTCCGCCACGCGCCGTTCACGCCGCGCGACACGTCCGAGGACGTGGTGTTTCAGGACAAACTCTGGATCAGCAATGCCTATTACCACGACAACATCCTTACGCGGGACCTCTGGAACTCACCCGACGGCATCAGCTGGCATCTGGTCAGCGAAGCCACGCCGTACGACGGCTACAGCGAATTGGTGGCCTACAAGGACCGCGTGTGGGCGGTGAAGGGAAGCGTCTGGAACTCCACCGACGGCGTTGAGTGGACCCGGGTGCTGGAAGAAACCCCCTTTGGTCCGCGAGGTCACGGCGAACTGGTGGTTTTCCGGGACCGCATGTGGCAACTCGGCAGCGGCGGCGACGTCTGGCACTCAGGCGACGGCATCGCGTGGACACGCGCGACGTCCAACGCGCCGTACGGCGACAGGTCTGCGGCCGCCGTAGCTGCGTACGGCGACCGGCTGTGGGTCCTGGGCGGCCGCTTCGAGCAGCCTAACGACCCGCCCGAAAAGGGCTACCCCCACTATACAACGGTCAACGACGTCTGGTGCTCGGAGGACGGCGTCCACTGGACCCGCATACTCGAACACGCTCCATGGTCGCCCCGGATGTGGTTCATTCCGAAAGTCTATGCGGGCAGACTCTGGATCATCGGCGGGTACGACAATGCCAACTACGTCAACCTCGGGGACGTCTGGTACACCGAAGACGGCCGGGACTGGCGCGAGTTCAAACCCGAAACCCGCTTTTCGCCGCGTCACGAGTCCACGTGCTACGTGTTCCGGGGCAGCCTCTGGGTTGTCGCCGGCAATACCTGGCCTGTGGTGAACGACGTCTGGCGGTTGACCCTGCCCTGAGCCGCGATGCCGCCGGTCCGGCGAACGGACCGTCTTCCGTCAGGCACAAGCGAGAGGATACGACACACCCGCTATGTCCCGCGTCAAACTCGGGCTGCCCGAGACCTTCAACTACGCTACCGATATCCGCCTTCGCGTTGCCGATATCAACTACGGTGGGCACATGGACAACAACGCCGTCCTCTCGCTCGTCCACGAGGCGCGGGTGCGATTTCTCGAAAGTCACGGCTACAGCGAACTGGACGTGGACGGGGTGGGTGTCATCATGGTTGACGCCGTCATCCAGTACAAGTCCGAAGCCTTCTACGGTCAGACACTGACTTTCGAAATCGCGGTTGACGGAATGAGCCGCATCGGATGCGACATCTTCTACCGCATTACCGACAGGGACTCGGGCCTCGAAGTCGCCCGTGCCAAGACCGGGATCGCCTTTCTCGACTACGACACCCGGAAACCGAAACGGATGCCCGAAGGGTTCAGGAGCCTGTTCGCGGCCGAGGAATCTTGACAACCCCGGGGCGATTCTATATATTTCATGTCCGGTCTGCGGGTTCCGGCCCCAGGCCCCGGGCTCACGTGCCGAAGTGGTGGAACTGGTAGACGCGCTGCGTTCAGGGCGCAGTGAGCCTTCGTGCTCGTGGGGGTTCGAATCCCCCCTTCGGCACCAAAAAACAACGGGTTACGCCAATCTGGCGTAACCCGTTTCTGTGTTTCGATCCCCGTCTCTCGCCCGGCATCGTTCAGCGTTGATCCCCCGCGATGTCGATGTTGACTTCGAACGCGCTCACGGGCACCGATACGCTCCAGTGCTCCAGGACTTCGGGATGGACTTCGCCGATGATGCCGTAGCTTTCGCCGCCCACCCGGATTTCCCCGGCCCGCCCCGGAAGGAAAGTGGGATGCTCCGAAGGCGTGAGGTGGTAATCAAAACCGAGGTAGTAGGCAATGGCTTCGAGCCGGCTTTGAATTCCCGAGAGATTGGCCTCGGCGTGCGCCTCCAGCGCCGCGAGGCGGATTTCGGTGCGGGTGCCGTACAGGTCGTCCGGCGCGATAACGGAGACCTCGCCCACCTCGAAGACGTGATGTGGATACAGGGCCTTTCGGCTTGTCCCCTCCACCCGCAGCATCCCGGGCAGCAGCGCGTTCCGTAATGCGCTGTAGTTCTCGGACATCGGGTTGGAAATTTCTACTACCGGAGCGTCGGCATCGCGCATGCGCCCTGTCAGGTCGGCGCGCGACGAGAGAATGGGCAGGAAGAGTTCCTGGAACCCGCAGCCAACCATCAGGCCGCGGATGCGGTCGGCCAGATCTTCATCGGGCGCGGACTTGCCCACGGTGAAGTCGCGCGGCAGTTCGGGTTCGAAGTTGTCGAAGCCCACCGCCACGATAACGTCCTCGATGAGGTCCACGGGATGCAGGATATCGTCCCGGTATGGTGCCGGCCGCGCCCGGACACGGGATTGACAGAGCAAGACGTCACGGTACCCCATGGCGGCGAGGGCGGCTTCGACCTCTCCATTGTCGATTCCGCCGCCGATGACGCGCCGGAGTTCGTCCAGGTCGACTTCCACGGGTTCTGTCATATCCAGAGGACACTGGATCTCTCGCCCGCGCGGCGTATCGTACGGGTAGACGGTGTTCACCGGCAGGATACGCCCGCCGCGGTCCGCCATATTCGCGGCCATAATGGAAACGGAGAGTAGCACGGCGTCGAGTTCGGTGCCGGTGGCCTCGCAGAAGAGAAACGTGTCACCGACCTCCACGGCGCCCGGGTTCCGGCTGTTGATCACCGGAGGCATGGAGAGGACTTCGCCCCGGCTGTCGGTGATGAGGGGAAATCTGTCGAAGCCTTCGAGCAGGTGCGCGTAAGTCTGGCCGGTCGGGTGTTCGCTCAGGATATCCCGAAGAGTCAGCTCGTTCTCCATGCCCAGCGGGACAAAGCGGGCGGCATCCGGGTCGGCGGCGGTGAAGTTGACGGGAAACACAACGTCGGAAGCGTCGTAAATGCCAATGGCCACGGCGCTTCGACCGCGACCGTATCCCTCTGCCAGTTTTTCCTGGGCCTCGATGAGCTGCTCGAGGGCCGCGGCGTCCACCGGAATTCCTCTGCATGCAAAGGCGGCGATGTAGGGACGGATGCCCTTCAGCGACGCCTCGACGCGCAGTTCGAGCTCCGTTGCGGATTCCTCGAAAAAGGGATAGGATTCGTGGCTGCCGTTTCGATGGCCCCTGAGCAGCCTGGCGACTCCCTCGGACGACCAGAGGTCCGGACGGTTGGTATCCTTCAGCTGGATCCTCAACAGGGAGTCGTCCTCGACCTTGACCTCGGCCTTGACGGCCTCCAGGGCGCGTTCGAGCTCGCGCAGGTCGTACTCCCGGCCCGCGAGTCGGTCGAGGTCGTGTCTGATAACGGTTATGGTGGGCATGCATGCTCCTTTATCCGAACGCGCTTGTGTCGGGCCGCGTGAGCGGTCACCTGCCCGCCGGCCCGTTCTCTCTCTCGTTCCGGATCAGATCCAGGTCGGTGCTGAAGAGGTCGCGGATATCGTCGATCCCCAGGGCCACCATCGCCATGCGGTCGATGCCCAGACCCCAGGCGATGACTGGAACGTCGACGCCCAGGGGTCGCGTAAGCTCGGGCCGGAAGAGGCCGGCGCCGCCGAACTCGATCCAGCCCAGCGAGGGGTGCCTGGCCTGTAGCTCGACCGACGGTTCGGTGAACGGGAAATAATCCGGTACAAAGCGGCATTCCTCCGACTGCGCGATTTCCAGCGCGAAGAGCTTGAGCAGTCCGAGCAGACTCCGGAAGTTGATGCTCTCACCCAGTACGATGCCCTCCACCTGGAAAAAGTCCGCCGCGTGCGTGGCGTCGACGTCGTCGTACCGGAAACAGCGCGCGGCGGCGAAGTATTTCCCCGGGATATCCGGTCCCGAGGCAAGCGTGCGGGCAGATAGAGCGGTACCCTGGCTGCGCAGGATGAGACGGCGTGCTCGCTCGGGGCTGAATTCGTACCGCCAGCCGCGGGAGCCCGTGTCGCCGCCACTCGCGTGGGCTTCGGCCACCTTCGTAAAGAAGGGTTCTTCGGCCGCTTTCGAACGGACGGGTTCCTTGACGTAATAGGCGTCATGGATATTGCGGGCTGCGTGGAACTGGGGCATGAACAGGGCATCCATATTCCAGAATTCGGTTTCTACCAGCGGCCCCTTCATTTCTTCGAATCCAAGGGAAAGCAGTTTGCGCCTGACGCCGTCAAGATAGGCGCGGTACGGGTGCAGACGTCCGATGAGAATACGCGGGGGCTTAATGCTGATGTCGTAACGGCGGAACGACACGTTCTTCCAGTCTCCGGACTGGATCATCTCCGGCGTCAGGCGCGAGACCTCTTCACCCGTCAGATCGATTTCCAGAATGCCTGCCAGCGTCCGGACGCCCGACGGGGCGAGTCTGTACGTGCGCTCAAGGCGTTCGTCCACGCGGACGGCTGCCCTGCCCTTGCCGCGTTTGCTCGATCGCTCCCGGATATATGACTGGACTTCTTCCGTAAAGTCGCCAAGATTCAACACGGCCCCGTCTCCGGCCTCCAGAAAGCGTCCGAAGAGCCCGGGTACCAGTCTCTCCGCGTAGAACGCGGCCCTGTCCGCATTGGCGATGCGAATGGCCGCGCCCTCCTGCCGAATCGTACCTTCCGCCTTCAGCCCGCCGAAGGCGCTGCCCCATTCGCCCTTGTCGAAGCGCGTGTCATCCTGCAGTTTCCTGAGCGTCGGTGCGGGCTCTTTTCCGGCCCTAACCAGAAGCGCGGCTTCCGGCGTAGCGCCGATGCGGGCCTGCGCGGCACCGGACTCGGTCAGGCTGACCGTCGAGACCGTGGCTTCCGAAACCACGACGATGAGCCCCTTGGAACGCAGCCATTCCAGCGCGCGCCGGATCTGGCCGGGACCGATGCGCGCGGCCTGCGGAAGGTCGGCGTCTGTCACTTCGTGGTCCTCACGGGGCTCGAAGGCGCGCAGCGTCTTGATCTCGAGCGCGTGAAGGGACGACAGGTCGATGGGTTGACTCACGGTATTGCTCCCTGGAATCGGGGCTGGAGACAGGCGAAAGACGATGCGGTCGCACGTCCGGGCCGCCGAAACAAAAAAACCTTTCATCCCCATAGGGACGAAAGGACGTGGTGTCTTCCGCGGTACCACCCTATTTGCGCCTTGCAGGCGCCGCTTTGCAGGCGGCCACAACCGCCCCTCTTCATTGTCGGCGAGAGTCACCGGCTTCGCCTAGTAGCCATTGCCGAGAACGTCCCTGAAGCCAGGGGCTGAATCCGGCAATCGCATTCAGCGTTGCAGCTCAAGAGGGAACTTCAGCCGTTCATGCCGCGAGGGCGCTTTCAGTCCGGGGCGCCCCCTCCCTTTCCGGTTGGGGACGGCTTACTTTCCTCCGTCATCGCTTTGGTTGAAAAAATAGGTTGTTGTACGGTTTAAGTCAAGGAGAAAGCGAGGGATTTAGCGGAATGGCTATCATCATGTGGGTAGACGGAAGAGGTAAGAGGGTAGAGATCTCATGCCTTGAGATGTTTCAACTCAGGCCGAAGGCACGCAGGTGGAATCTATCGGGCAAGGACTTCATCTACCGGCTCCCGTCTCACCTCTCACCGCTCCTAGGATTTCATCTAACGTCTCGCGACTTGCGTCTAACCTTTTATAATAATTGACTTACTCACTTCGTGGCATCGTTCTGCATCCGGAATTGGGTAGACGTAAGAGGGTAGAAGAAAAAGCTTAATAGCGGGTAGACGGGAGGAGGGTTCTTTGCCGATCTGTTCCTCCTCTACGCCTCCGGCGAAAATTGAGACCTACCGAGGCGGGTCATCTCTAACCTCTTACGTCTTACGTCTCACCGATTCTTGGGGGTTGTTGGGATGGGTCCCCACCCAACACGAATTGATCGTTTGCATTCCGAGCCGCCGGATGTGTATCTTTTGTTACTAACGCTTTTGGTTGACCGGCTGTTCGAATCCGATTCCTGCGGGAGCTTCAGGTGGCGGACCGACAAGCGCTTCTCCCACGTCTTTCCATAACCAGACCCGTGACGGTGGCCATGTGCCTGGTGGCGCTACTGGTCATTGGTTGCGTATCCTATATGAAGATACGCCTGCAGGCCTTTCCTTCCGGATGGGAATGGAAACGGTTGTGGGTATGGGTGGACAGCCGGGATACCTCTCCCAAGGAGAACGATCAGGAAATCTGCCAGCTGTTCGAGTCGCATCTGGGCACGGTGAAAAACCTCCGTGAAATGCGCACGTGGGCCGGCAGGAACTGGGCGAATGCCAGTCTGAGGTTTCGCCCCGAGACCGACATGTCTCTGGCCTACAACCAGGTCATGGACCGGCTGGACCGGCTGAAACTGGAACTGCCACAGGAAAAGCGCGAAAGGACGGGTGTTTGGAAGTATAACGAGGAGACCGACCAGGAGATCATCTGGATGGGGGTGGCCCCGCCGGAGGGACTGGACGATATCCAGTCGTTCATTGAAGACAGGGTTCAGCGACGGCTGGAACGAATCGACGGGGTGGCGAAGATCTCTTTCTGGGGGAGATTCAGGAAGGAGATCACGGTCGTTGTGCTGCAGGAGCGCATGCGTTCGCTCGGCGTCCGGCCTGCCGACGTGGTACAGGCGTTGCAGGAAGAGAATTTCGCGCTGGCGGGCGGTTATTTACACGAGGGCGGTAAGAAATACTTCATCCGCTCCCTGGCGCGGTTCAAGGACATGGACGAGATCCGCCGGATACCGGTCAAGCGGTCGAACGGTCTGGGACCGGTCAGCGTGTCCGACGTCGGGGGAGTGCTTTTCGGAATGCCGCCTCGGCTCGGGTCGTGGCGAATCAACGGTAAGGAAGCGGTGGGGCTTGACGTATACAAGGAATCGAGCGCCAACGTCGTGGACGTATCGGTCCGGGTCAAGGAAGAATTGGAACGGATCGGCGAAGAAACCGGAGCACAATTCAACGTCTTGTGGGACCAGGGCCGGGCGGTGCGCGATTCGATTGACAATATTCGAACGACCGCGATCTGGGGCGCCCTGTTCGCTTCGCTGATCCTGCTGTATTTCCTCCGTGCGGTCCGGATGACGGCCCTGATCACCCTGTCGATTCCACTGTGCATCATGATGACGATTTCCGTGCTCTATTTTCTGGACTGGTCGTTGAATCTGCTGACCATGATGGGCCTGATGGTGGGGATGGGAATGGTGGTGGATAACGCGATCGTGATCGTGGAAAACATCTATCGAATGCGGGCAAAGGGAATGGACGCGCACGAGGCGTCCATTACCGGCGCCAGCCAGGTGGGCATGGCCATATCGATGGCGACGCTGACCACGGTGGTGGTCTTCATGCCGTTGATGTTTATGACGGGAGACATGGGGCTGACGTTCGAACTCACCAGGGTCGGTATTCCGGTGGTCGTGTCGCTGCTGGGGTCTCTCTTCGTGGCGCTGATCTTCATCCCCCTTGCGGCGAAGCTTCTCGGCAGGCACGCCGCCAGGAAGGATCCGGGGTCGGTCCGGTGGATGCGGCGGAAATACCAGGGTGGCCTTCGATGGATTCTGAGTCACCGGCGTGATGCTTCCCTGATCTTCATCATCCTGTTTGTTTCGGTTTTCTATCCGGTTTCGAACGTCAAGAAGACCACCGGTCGCGCCCGGGTAAACAACGAATTTTTCATTCGATTCAATGCCCCTCCCTTTTTCAAGCGTGCGGAGATGGAACGCGTCGCAACCCAGATCGAGGAATTCCTGGACAGCAAACGGGAGACCTACCGTATAGAAACGGTGCGGCTGGGTTACTGGCGACAGAGCAGTCTTATCCGGGGTTTTATCCGGGTGTATCTGAAAGAAGAGCCAAACAGGGACTGGTGGTACCAGTTTTACAAGAGCGTTCGAAAGAAAGCCGGTATTCCCGTCAAGGGACAGATGACCCGGGCGGAGGTAATCGAGGACGTCAAGAATCACATTCCGCAATTCGTCGGTGTGCGGGTGATGGTTCAGACCCGTTGGCGCAGTGAGCCGGGAGTCTCGGTTTATCTCTACGGAGAGGACATCGATCTGCTGGGGCGGCTGTCGGAGGCCGTGCGGCAACGTATGGAGGCGATTCCGGACGTCGTCAGCGTGGACAGCGACCTGGAATATGCGGAGAAGGAAGTGCAGGTACTCATCAACAAGGAACAGGCGCATTCCTATGGGATTTCCGCCCGGACCGTTGGGCGCAGTATCTCCTATCAGCTTCGCGGCGTCAACCTGGCGCCGCATTACGAGGAAGACCGGAGGGTTTCCGTCCGCCTGTTTATGGACGAAGACGACCGCCAGACCCTAGCCCAACTCAAGAGTTTTCCGTTTCGCTCGAAAACCGGCGCGCAGGTTCCGCTGTCGGCATTCGCCACGTTCAATGTCACGGAAGGCAGCGGGAACATTCGACGTGAGGGCGGAAAGATGCGGATGCGGGTGCGGGCGTTCACAACCCGGGAGGACCTGAAGGGGTTGTGGGAACAGATCGACCGCGCAATGGAGGGATTCGCCATGCCGCGCGGTTACTCCTGGAACAAGGGAGAGACCTATTCCAGGTTCCGGGAGGCCGACGACACGATGTCGTTCGCGATCACGATGGCGATCACCTGCGTATTCCTGTTGATGGGCGTGCTGTTCGAGTCCTTCGTGCTGCCGTTTGCGGTGCTGCTGTCAATCCCCTTCGCGTTTCTGGGCGTGTACTGGGGCCTCTTCCTCACGAATACCGTGATGGGTAAAATGGCCCAGATGGGAATCATTCTGCTGATCGGCGTGGTGGTGAACAATGCAATCGTGCTGGTGGATATGATCAACCGGCTGAGGGTGGGCGGCATGAGCCGAATGGAGGCGATCGAGGAGGCGGGATTCAACCGGTTCCGCCCCATTCTGATGACCACCTTCACGACCATCTTCGGGTTGTTCCCGATGGCCGCCGGCTCCGCGACCATGCTCGGAACGCCCTATGCCCCGCTCGGCATCACGATGATCGGCGGCCTCTTATCGTCAACGATATTGACGCTCTTCGTCGTGCCGCTGTTCTATACCTATCTGGACGACCTGAGGGTTTTTCTGAGGGGCTTTGCGAAAAAAATCCTTCAACCGCAAAAAACCGGGTAGAGGGGAGACGGCAGACGGTAGACGAAATCATTGCCCTATATCTGATTCCTCCTTGCCTCTGGCACGAGAAGAAACCTCGCAAGGCAGGCGATCTCTACCCTCTTCCGTCTTACGTCTACCTGGTTTTCAAGAAACACGCCGTAGGCATGATTTTGAAAAGAAAGACAAGAGATGGGTTTGCTAAATACTGGTGACTATTTTTAGAAACAAATCATTATTTTTATTTTATTTACGTCCTTTTTCTTATGCGCCAGAGTGTGTAAAAACTCCGTTTGTCACTCTATCGGATACCATATATGGGGGTTTTATTTTCTTTAGGTCAATATATGGTATGTCATCTCGCTCGGTTTTGCCTTTTTACACAGGCTCGCGCGTAAGAAAAAGGACCAAAAAGAAGCGCGCCCTTCGGCAGGGGGCCGGTTTTTCCACGAATCTCCTTCGTGGTGTAGACGAACGATTGTGCCCTGCGTACTCATATGCGCAAATCAGGCTTCGATGCTGGACGGAATGGCGTGGAAAAACCCCCCGCACCACAACCGGGTGCGTGAACGGATCTCACGAGATTCAAACCGATAGTGATGCTGTATTATCGAGCACCTAGGATCCGCAGCCTTTACCGGTCACGCCGTATTTGGATTTGTAAAGGCGACCCATGAGTCGCCTGCGATATGGCGCGCAAATCGCCGATAGAATTCGCAACGCGACATCGCTCGCCCTCGGTCAGGCATTCGTTTGTCGTAACGCAATGCCGCTCAGGAGCACTTTCGGAGCAGGGCGCGTTGTTCCGTCCCGCTCGAACTTACGAAATCTCCCGGCGTTGGCAGGCCAACGTATCAGGTGAGTCCTGTAAGGGTATTCGCGCCATGCATAAGGCAGGCACAGCGGCGACTTTTCTAGAGGCGGTAAGAAGGTAGAGGGAAGCCGGTAGAAGAAATCCTTGCCCGCTACTTTATGCCTTCTTGCCTCCGGCACGAGAAGAAACCTTACATGGCAGGCAATCTCTCCCCTCTCCCGTCTTCCGTCTCCCCGCTTTTTGGGAACACGCCGTAGGCAGGGAATTTGGGGAGATGTGGATTTGGTTTTTATAGTGTCTATACAATAGCATGAAACAGCGGGTCGGGAATAAATCCCGACCCGCTGTTTTTTCGACTCGTGCCACGACATAGTGGCACGATTTTCTACCCCGCTCTGTCTTCGGGCGGGATGTAGCGGTTGCCCAGTTCCACGTAGTCTTCCCTGACGGGGCTGAAGATGTCCAGCACAACGGCGGGGCCGTCCACCGCGACCGCGCGATGGGGCACGTTGGGAGGGATGAGATAGGCGGCGTCCTTCTCAACCGTCCGGGTGACGTCCCCGATGGTCAGTTCGACCCGTCCCTCGAGCATGATGCCGCCCTGCTCGTGCGGATGATGATGCAGCGGCACGACCGCGCCCTCATCCATTTCCAGCAGGGAAATCATGAGATTTTCGCCGTAGGGTGCGCGGATGCGTACGCCGGGCGCCAGTTCGTTGACGGGGACGTCGTTCCAGTCGATATGGGGCATACAGGATTCCGGGTTATAGAACTGAGTTCTTTCTGGCTATCTCCGCCGGTCCGGACGGGAATCGCTACTCCCCTGCCCCGGGCTTCTTGCCGCGGAGATAGTCCCTCAGGATGCCGTGCTTTACGGTTTCACCCGGCGCGGCTTTGGCCTCGGCCTCGATGGCGCCGAAGAGCTGACGCGTCATCATTTTCGAGACGCTCAGGTGCAGCCGCTGGCCCACCGCGGCAACGGGCCCGCCGAGCTGCACGTCGCCGCTGTAGGTGACCTGAGTGCCGTCGCCCTCGGCCGCGAGGTCGATACTGCCCTCGCCCCTGACGAATCCGGTCTTGCCCTTCGCGTCGACGATCATGCGATAGCATTCGGGCGGGTTCAGGTCTTCCAGACAGACGGTGCCGCTGTAACTGCCTCTGATGGGTCCCACGCCGGCATTGATCTCCAGTTCGTACGTGTTCTCGCCAATAAGCAACAGCTTCCGGGCGCCGGGTATGCACCTGGCGAGGGTGTCGGGGTCGGTGAGCATTTCGAAGACTCGCTGACGCGGCGCGTCAATGGTGTGCGTACCCTTGATCTTCAAAAGCGTCTCCTTCGCGATGTCCCGGGGTTGGTACGCGAGGGCGTGCGCCCGGCGGCATGAACCGAGCGCACGCGTTTAACGGTCAATTCGATGTGAAGCGCTGGTCAGGCTGCCCGTTCGGCGGCCACCGTGAGCGCCTGCCGCGTGAAGACCCTGGCAAGATGCGCACGGTAGTCGCCCGAGGCGTGGTGGTCTTCTTGGAAATCCTCCACGCCGTCGGCCGCCTTGTCGGCCGCCGCGGCGATCGTCTCCGCGTTCAGCGGGCCTCCGTGCAGCGCGGCTTCAGCGGCCGAAGCCCTGTAGGCCACCGGCGATACGCCCGTGACGCCTATGCCGACGGACGAGCAGTTGCCGTTGTCGAGCGTGACCTGCGCCGCAACGCCGCAGATTGCGAAACCCGAGGCGGACTGGTGCATCTTGACGTACGCGCCGCCCGAGTTGTCCGGCGGCGTGGCGATCCTGATTCGAGTGAGAATCTCGTCCTCGCCGATGGCGACGGTGAGCAGGTCTTCGAAGAAATCGCCGACGGCAACGCTCCGCTCGCCCCCGGGGCCGGAGATATCGAGCTCGGCGTCCAGCGCCAGCATCGTCGCGGGCCAGTCCGCGGCCGGGTCCGCGTGGACCAGGCTGCCGCCCACCGTGCCCCGATTACGCACCTGCACATCTCCGATGGCGGACGCGGTCTCCGGAAGCAGGCCGCATTTGGATTTCAGCAGCCGGTGGCTCTCCACCGCGTAGTGCGTCGCCAGAGCGCCGATTGAAATGGTTTCGTTTCCGGCGACGACCTTCCTCAGACCCGAAATGCCGCCCAGATCGATGAGGGTTGCAGGCGCGGCGAACCGCAGTTTCATCAGCGGGATGAGGCTGTGGCCGCCTGCCAGGATCTTCGCGTCATCGCCGTGTTCCTGAAGCAGGCTGAGCGCCTTTCGCACGGTCTTCGGCGCATGATAGTCGAACGGGCTTGGTATCATTTTGGTCTCTCCACGTATCGGATATTGGAACTTCCGCGCGAGCGCATTCTACCGTTCTTCGGCCGGTTTTCGCGCCCCCTGACGGTCCGGGCAGGCTAACCCTGCATGAGCTTCCAGAGCTTTTCGGGACGCAGCGGCATGTCGATGTGCCTCACGCCGAACGGCTTGAGCGCGTCCACCACCGCGTTGACGATGGACGGCGTGGAGCCGATGGTCCCCGCCTCACCCACACCCTTGACGCCCATGGGGTTCACCGGTGACGGCGTGACCGTGTTGTCAAGTTCGAAGCGCGGGAAGTTATGTGCCTTGGGCAGGGCATAGTCCATGAACGTGCCCGTGATCATCTGTCCGCTCTCGTCGTAGATGGCTTCTTCGTAAAGCGCCTGGCCCAGACCCTGGGCGATACCCCCGTGGATCTGACCCTCGACGATCATCGGGTTGATGATCTGTCCGCAGTCGTCGACCGCGATGTACCGGAGAATGTCCACCTCGCCGGTGTCCGCGTCCACCTCCACGATGGCGATATGGGTGCCGAACGGGTAGGTGAAGTTGGAGGGCTCGAAGAAATGCGTGGCAGCCATGCCCGGCTCGGTATCCGGAGGCAGATTCACGCCCCCGTGAGCGGCCATCGAGATGTCCGTCAGGGTAACGCCCTGGTCGGGCGACCCCTTGACGCCGTATTTTCCGTCTTCGACCACGATGTCCTGGGGGTTGCTCTCCAGCAGGTGCGCGGCGATGTTGATGGCTTTCTCCTTCACCTTTTCCATGGCCATCACCATGGCCGTGCCGCCCACTGCGGTCGCGCGAGAGCCGAACGTTCCGATACCGTACTGCACGGCTTCCGTATCGCCATGGATGATCCGCACGTCGTCGATGTCCACGCCGAGGCCGTCGGCGATGAGCTGCGCAAACGTGGTCTCCTGGCCCTGGCCGTGGGGCGAGACGCCGGTGAGAACGGTGACTTTGCCGGTGGGGTCCACACGAACGGTGCCGCTCTCCCAGCCGCCGGCCGGCATGGCCGCCGAAGGCCCCATACCGCAGATCTCCACGTACGTGGAGAAGCCGATGCCGAGGTACCGGCCCTGCTCGCGGGCTTCCGCCTGCTCATTGCGGAAGCCTTCATAGTCGATCTTCTTCAGCGCCTTGTTCAGCGCGATCTCATAGTCGCCGCTGTCGTAGGCAACGGCCGTACCGGTCTCGAATGGAAACTCGTCCTTACCGATGAAGTTCCTGCGCCGCACCTCCAGGGGGTCCATATCCAGATCGAACGCCACGCAGTCCAGCATACGCTCGATGAGGTAGGTAGCTTCGGGCCTACCCGCGCCCCGGTAGGCATCGGTGGCCATCTTGTTGGTGAAGGCCGCAACGAGCTCCATCGAGACGTTCTGGAACTTGTAGCAGCCGCAGAGCATCAGCCCCGTGAGCGTGGGGATCGCCGGCGTGAGCAACTGGTAGTAGGCGCCCACGTCGGCCTCAACGGTATACTTGAGGCCCAGGATGGTCCCGTCGTTCTTGACGGGGATCTCCACGTCGCCGATCTGGTCGCGCCCGTGGATCGTGTGCAGGAAATTTTCACGCCTGCTCTCGATCCACTTGACCGGCCTTTTGAGCTGGATCGCGAGATGCCCGACCAGGGCTTCCTCGGCGTACACGTTCAGCTTGCAGCCGAAACCGCCGCCCACCTCGGGCGCGATAACCTGCACGAGCTGTTCCGGCCGGTTGAGAATAACCGAGAGCTGGGTTTTGAGCAGATGCGGGATTTGTGTGGAGGACCAGACCGTGAGTTTACCGTCGCCCGGCTGAAACTGCGCGACCACGCCCCGTGTCTCCATCGGGTTCGGCACCAGGCGCTGGTGGTTGAAGCGCTGTTTGACCACGCGGTCGGCCTGGGCGAAGGCGTCGTCGATGTCACCGCCCGCAATGGCCCAGGTAAAGGCCTGATTGCTTCCGAATTCCTCGTGCAGAAGGGGCGCGCCGTCCTTCAACGCGGCCTCCGCGGAGTTAACGGCGTCGAGCGGCTCGTAGTCCACCTCGACGAGTTCGGCCGCGTCGCTGGCGGTGTAGGGGCTGTCGGCGACGACCGCGACAACGGGCTCCCCGACGAACCGGACCTTTCCGTGGGCCAGGACCGGATGGTCGGGAACCTGGATGCCCGGAAAGCCCTCGGGATCGGTCGTGGCGCACGGAATCGTGCCAATATTGCCTTGAAGATCGTCTCCCGTCACCACGGCCACCACGCCCGGGTGGTCAGCGGCGGCAGCGGTGTCGATGCCCTGAATGTGCGCGTGCCCGTAAGGACTTCGGACGACGGCCACATGCAGCGTTCCTGGCAGTTGAATATCGTCTACGTACTGCGCAAGGCCCTGGATCAGCCGGGGATCTTCCCTGCGCTTGATTCTGGCGCCAACTGATTTACTGACTGGCATGGAAGACCTCCTTTCAGGTTCTCATTGCCCTGGCTGCGTGCTGGACGGCGTCCACGATGTGCTGGTATCCGGTGCAACGACAGAGGTTGCCCTCGATACTGCGCCGGATCTGCGCCTCGGTGGGCCGCGAGTTGCGCTCCAGCAACTGGTGGGCGGCGATGATCATCCCGGGCGTGCAGAAGCCGCACTGCAGGCCATGGCACTCCCAGAAGCCCTCCTGTACTGGATGAAGTTCGCCGTTCTCGGCCAGACCTTCGATGGTGGTGATTTCGGCGCCGTTCGCCTGTACCGCGAGCAGCGTACAGGATTTCACCGCCTGGCCGTCGAGCATGACGGTGCAGGCGCCGCAGAGGCTGGTTTCGCAGCCTACGTGGGTGCCGGTCAGGCCCACGACGTCGCGCAGATAATGCACAAGCAGCAGCCTGGGCTCCACGTCGTGGCTGTGGCACTCGCCATTAATGGTGACTTCCACGTTCACGGACCACCTCCTTTTTGTGTGTTTCCCGACATCGCGGTCCCGTTGACGATTTTCCGCACGAGACGGAGTTGGCAGAATTAGGGGGGATGAAGGTACGCATAATCAATACATCTCCGCAAGCGGATTCTACCGGGCCGCGGGAACGGCGAATTGCAGGGGAATCGCCCGGGCGTGGACAGGGTCGATATGCTTGCCTTTTTCGATTCCCGTCTTTAATATTGTACCCGAAACGTTGACGCGGAATCCCGCTTCGCGTTCCGGGCCGACCGAGTGTTCTGTCCAGGAAATAAGTTGCCTGAATTCGACCGCCGAGTCGCCCGTCTCGCAAGGCGCCTGAGCGCAGACGACCTGCGTAAGGTCGGCGAGCGAGGGGAACGTAGCGAGACGGGATGAATCGCCGGTCGAATGGTGAGGAATTTTCGGGACAGGACACTAATCCGGACACGTCGCCTGATCGGCTTATGTCACTGAAATCCCCTCCATAGAGGATACGAATAGTGGATCCGCAACTCTATTACGTGGGAGACCCGATGTGTTCGTGGTGCTGGGGCTTCAGGCCGGTGCTGCAGCAGATCGTCTCGGAGCTTCCGGAGGCCGTTCCCGTGGTGTATGTGATGGGCGGGCTGGCGAAGGATTCGGACGAGCCGATGCCCGAAGCAACGCGCGCGTACGTGCAGCGGAACTGGCAGGACGTGGCGGCGACGACCGGGGCGGAATTCAACTGGGACTTCTGGCGAAAATGCAAGCCACGCCGGTCTACCTACCCCGCATGCCGCGCGGTGCTGGCGGCAAGGGCGCAGCGTGAAGACGCCGTTCCCGATATGTTCGACGCCATACAGCGGGCGTATTACAGGCAGGCGCGGAACCCCTCGGACATCGAAACGCTGACCGCGGTGGCCGGGTCGCTTTCGCCACCGCTGGACATGGGTCGTTTCGAACGGGATATCAGTTCGCCGGAGATCGAGGCCGATTTGCAGGCGGGTTTCAACCTGCGCCGCTCGATGGGCGTCCGTGAATTCCCGAGCGTGGTCGTGAGACACGGCGACGCGCAGACCGACATCGTCCGCGGCTGGGCCAACGCCGAAACCGCGATGGCAAAGCTGGAGAAAGCATTAAGTGGGGAGACGTAAGACGTTAGACGGGAGATGAAATCCAAAGAGCGGGTAGAGGTGAGACGGGAGACGGGAGATGAGGTCTTCGCCCGATTTGGTCTCTCCACTTGCCTACGGTATAAAAGGAAAACTCACAAGGCAGGAACTCCTCTCCCCTCTTACGTCTTCCGTCTACCCACATCCAGGTTTTAACTTACACAGACAATTGCCACGAAGTGTTTAAGTCAATCATTTCAAGGAGGTTATCTTCATGGCCGAAGGCGAACCGATTACCCAGGAACAGATGAACGAATTTCTGTTTACGCAGATCGTGTTGATGTTTCAGGGGGCGGCATGGCAGCATCTGGGCAAGGTGATGAACCCGGCCACCAGCAAGGTGGAACGGGACCTCGCCCAGGCGAAGAACACGATTGACATCCTGGGCATGCTGCAGGCGAAGACGAAGGGCAATCTCAGCGACAACGAACAGAAGTTTCTGGAACACGCGCTGTACGAGTTGAGGATGAACTACATCGACGAAGCGAACAAGGAACCGGACGAGGCTGAAGCGCCTTCCGATGAGGCCGAGGCGTCAACCGCCGACGCCGAGGCGCCCGCGGAGGAGAGCGGCGAAGATGCCGCCGGGAGCGCCGAAGCCGAGGCGCAGGAGGCGTCGGCGGAGCAGAGCGGCGGTGACGCTGCCGAAGCCGCCGAAGCGGAGGCGCCGAAGGACGAGGCGGCGTCGGAGTCGAAGGAGGAATCGGATTGAAGCGATCCCTCATCCCCTGCACGGCGCTGTTCCTGTTCTGGCTGGCCGGATGCGCGTACTATTCAACGTCAGCGACCGGCGGCTCGGGTATCCGCTCGGTAGCCATTCCGCTGATGGAAAACGAGAGCCTCGAGCCGGAAATCCAGCAGGCGCTCACCGACAGCCTGATCCAGGCGTTTCTCCAGGACGCGGCGCTGCGCGTCACGGACGAAGACCGCGCGGACATCGTGCTGCGAGGTACCATCGTGGAAGTACGGGACGACCCGTTCACGTACCGCGGACAGGAGGACCAGTTCCAGATCTCGGTCTTCGTGGACGTCAGTTGCTACGACGTGAAGAACAAGAAGCAGCTGTGGGAAGAGAAGCGCCTGAAGGGATACGGCATCTACAGTGCCGCCGGCCAGCGCGAAGAAGCACGCCAGGAGGGCCTCGGCGCGGCGTTCGAAATCCTGACACGGGATATCGTGGACAGGACCCAGGTTGGCGGGTGGTAGCGAGAGACCATCGAGGATTGATGCCGGGGAACATGGATAAACAGGATAAGCAGGATAAAAGCATAGAACCAAAAGGCGGGACAGGCGGGGAAATCAGGCAAAGCTCGACTCGAGACGTCGCGGTTGACGAGCCACTGTAGTACTTGAACCATTCTGTGGCCTCTAAACCTGCGGTCCTGAGCCGCTCCCTGAGCCTGCGGTCCCTGAGCCTGTCGAAGGGTCGAAGGGTCGGCGAAGGTCTTTGCAAGGTAGTCGAACGGGTGCCGAAAAAAGTGAGCCTGCAATAACAAGACAGCTGACAGCAATTATAGAACGTGAGGACGACGGCTACGTCGCCCTCTGCCCTGAACTGGACGTCGCCAGCCAGGGAACAACCGTGTCGGATGCAAGGGAGAATCTAAAGGAGGCATTGGAGTTGTTCCTGGAGACGGCCTCGGATTCGGAAATCAAGCAACGGCTGCGCGAGGAAGCTTACTGAACCCCGGTCAATGCGCCAAGTTTACTGAAGGATCGATGACTTCGTGGAACTATTTGATCTTTGCATCGGTTTTGGATATTATTCCTGAGTCTCGCATCCACATAGATGGTGAATCCGCTCGATGATATTCGCCACAATTCGAAGATCTACTGAGGGGCGATAGCGATGTTGAAACGCTTACAGATACGAAATTTCCGCGGGTTTAATGCCCTGAAGATTGACGACTTGGGTGGCATCAACCTGATTGCCGGCAAAAATAACTCCGGAAAGACAAGCTTGCTTGAAGCGGTATTTCTGCTATCAGGAGCGGGCAACACCCAGTTGGCAATGAATGACAATGTCATTCGAGGATTGGTCCCGCATGGGGTTTCTACCGCCGATCCGTTTTGGAAACAGCTTTTTTCCAATCTGGACATGGGACGATCAATTGAGATAATTGCGCAGAGATCATCGCGTGCACAATTCACTCTGAAGATTACTTCAGAACGACAGCCCACGACTGAAATTCCTCTCGACCGTACAAATGGCACTTCAATTACAAACCTCCTTGACGAACGTTCTCTTGCGTTTCAGTATACAGGCCCCTCCCGTAAATCCGTAAAGAGCCAGATAAGTATGAAGGGACAGGGTTTTGAGGTAAACCAGCCTACGACAAATCCTCCGTTTCAGGCGATAATTCTCTTATCTCGCAATCGGAATATCCATGAAGATGCAGTTAGACTGGGTCGGTTGAGGCAACAGAAGCAGGGAGATATGCTCCTAAAGGCACTACGTGTCTTCGAACCCAGATTGCAAAGCATTGAGGATAATTCTTCCAGCGGGTCGCCCATGATCTGGGGAGATATCGGGTGGTCTGAACTGGTGCCTCTATCCGTAATGGGCGAAGGCATGACCCAAATAGCACGCCTTGTATTAGGTATCGCTTCCGTACCAGATGGTGTCGTTATGGTAGATGAACTCGAAAACGGCATACACCACACGGTACTGCCTGATGTCTGGCGCGTTATCGATGAAGCAGCTCGGCAGTTTCGGACCCAATTATTCGCAACCACACACAGTATGGAGTGCGTGATGGCAGCGCACGATTCTCTGAGTAAGGACAGATTTCGCTTACACAGACTTGAAATCGCTGACAAAGGGAGTCGATGTGTCACCTATGAACCTGATGCAATCGACGGAGCAATCCGGCACAATCTTGAGGTCCGATAGGCATGCCAAAAGCAGAGGAAATCGAGTCAGATATTCAGCTTCTCGTTGAAGGCAATGACCAAAGGAATTTCTTTAGAGCATTCGTAGAGCACCTATCCATAGAGAATATTCAGATTCAAAATTTCGGAGGCGTGAACGAACTCAGCGGATTTCTGCTTGCATTCGTTAAAATGCCGGATTTTGACGCCGTTCAAAGTATCGGCATCGTACGCGATGCAGAAATGTCTGCAAAAAGCGCATTTCAGAGCGTCCGTTCGTCATTAAAGAAGGTCAAATTGCCTATCCCGCAGAAGTCCGGAGAGCCTTCTAACCCCAACCCGGCAGTGACGGTGCTGATACTTCCCGACGAAAATCGTCGCGGTATGCTTGAAACATTGATCTGTGAAAGCTTCGCAGATACCTCAGTGGATCAATGCATTGATGGCTTCTTTACTTGTGTGGAAGACTCGGCAAGCGTATCAATTAAAAATACCGACAAGGCCCGTGTCCATGCCTATCTCACAACCAAACCAGATCCCCACTACTCTGTAGGCGTCGCAGCGATGAACGGCTATTGGGATCTAAATCATGACACGTTCCGGAATGTCCGTGATTTTCTACGAATACTATAATGATCACTGCCCCTAGACGCTGAACAGATTGAACGAACAACAAGGAGAATTGGCGCATCTATTCGAAGAATCCGGTGGTAGACAGTTTCTGAGATTACGCAACTGCTCACGCATTATTGACACCCACGTCCGCTAAGCGTGGGTTTTTTCTGAAGCGCAATCCTGAACGACACTCTCTGGCAAGATGGATGGCAGACTGTACCGCCGGTTTCCTCCTGTACATCCTTTCCATCAATGTTTAGCGGATTTGATTTGGGGTTTTATGTCTCTTATGGCTTTCACTGCTTCCGTTGATTTCGTGGTTTCTTGCAGTTTTATCCTGCTCATCCTGTTCATCCATGTAAGTTGCTTTTGATTTGACTGTGGCGGAATGGGGGTCTTACGATGCCGTATATCGATGTTATTCCTCCGGATAGGGCCACTGGCCTGTTGAAGAAGCTGTATGACGCGGCGCTGAAGCGTGCCGGAAGGATCTGGGGCATCGTCTCCGTAATGAGCCCGAATCCGCCGGCGATGAAGGCTTCGCTGGATTTCTACGGCACGTTGATGCACGGCCCCTCGCCCCTCAGCCGCGCGCGGCGGGAGATGCTCGCCGTGGTGGTCTCGGCCGCGAACCACTGCGTGTACTGAATACGCTCTCACGCCCACGACCTCCGTGCCGAGGTCGCCGGAGAGTTCGACGTCGAGGACGGCGAGGAAGCCGACTGGCTGGTGCATCAGTTGGCCGCGGACTGGCGCCGGGCCGACCTGCCGGCCGCCGACCGCGCGCTGTGCGCCTTCGCGGAGGGGCTCAGTCTGGATCCGCGTGCTTCAACGGCCGCGGACATCGACGGGCTGCGTGAGTACGGCTTCGACGACCGCGCCATCCACGACGCGGTCCAGATCATCGGCTTTTTCAACTATATCAACCGCGTGGCCGATGCGCTCGGCGTCGAACCGGAGACGTTCACGAAAGCGTGGGAACAATCCGGCGACAATCCGCAAAACAAAGCATGAAACATGGATGCACAGGATAGGCAGGATAAAGGCGGAAAACCAATAAACTGGCGAGCCAGTATAACCACGTGCGGATCTGACTCAAATTGAGGAAGGCGGAATGGTGGGATGGGCGGAATGTCAGGGTGGACGACTAGCATTCGTCAGTACAGTCAGAATTCACTCGTGCATGACAAGACGCTCGACGCGTATCTCGTCAGCCCTCTGCATGGCCTGTGCGAGGTCGTAGGCGGCTTGCATCCGGTACCACGTTTGCGCGCCGCCGCTGAACGCCTTGTCCAGGCGAATCGCCATCTCGGGTGAGATGCCAGCCTGACCGCTGACGATATCAGACAGGTGTTTTCGGGCGACACCGAGTTTTGGTGCGGCTTCCGCGACACTCAAGCCAAGCGGTTCCAGGCAATCGTAACGCACCGAATGTCCAGGATGCGGCGGATTTTTCATATGCATATTCATCTCCTCAGGATCTTTAGCCAAATTTAACGCTTCTTCGCTCCGAATCAAAGCCCCACCTACATCGCCGGCTGGCCAGCCGCATTCCTGCCGCGTTATGGCTGTTCGCGCACATTTATGTCAACTCATAGATCCATAAACATGGATACACAGGATAGGCAGGATAAAGGCGGAAAACCACAAATGCGGGACAAGCAGGGGAATCAGGCAGGGCACGACACGAGACATGGTGGGGGCCGAGACACCGTAGCACGTGAACCATACCGTGGTCTCCAAAACTGAGGCCCTTAGCCTTGCCCGGAGCCGCTCCCTGAGCTTGTCGAAGGGATCGGCGAAGGGCTGTGCATGGGAGTCGAACGGGTGCCGAAACACGTACACTTCGACATTTCGACAAGCTTGCTTCGACAGGCTCAGCACACGCAATGCAGGCAAGCTCAGTGACCACGTTTAAGTGGGCTCAAGGTCCGCTTTGACTGGCTTTCCCGTCGCATAGGTTTGATTGGGGCAGTCGATTTTCAAGGTTCTAATCCTGTTTATCCTGTCCATCCATGTAGGCCATTGTTAGTAGCGAAAGGCCACCAAGAAAAAATACACAGGATCGAGAGGATAAAACCGGGAACCCACCGCACGTATAATCATATATAATACAGAAATCGCTCGAATCGTTGGCAAGCCGGGATGCTTCTCCTTCATGCAGTTGAATCCATGTTAATTCATCGAGTCGGGATTGCGTGAGTTGGTGATGAGCAGGCAGTTGACGGCAGTTATCGAGCGCGTGGGCGATGGGTACGTCGCGCTCTGCCCAGAGTTGGACATCGCGAGCCAGGGAAAGACCGCAGCCGAATCCAGGGAAAACCTCAAGAAGGAATTGGCGTTGTTCCTGGACACGGCTTCTGTTGACGAAATCAAGATCCGGCTGCGCGAGTAAATGCAGATGACACTGACGCCGGTGGCGGTTGGGTCTGCGCAAAGTTCTGGCTATCGGCCTGTGCAAAGACGTACGAAACATGGATGCACAGGATAGGCAGGACAAAGGCCGAAAACGAAACGCCGCCCGGACTCCAGGTACATCCTGCCCCCTCTATCCCTCCATTGTCCCAATCACAGTAAATCATAGTCAAACAAGGAAAGTATTCTGTAGTCAATCCATGTCAGAAAATTCGTTGACCGGATGTTTGCATTTGTGTATATTGACTATAGTCATGACCATAGTCATAAACTTTAATTGAGGAGAAACCTTGCAAACCATCTCAAAGAGCAAATTGAAAGCACAAATGCTCCGTATCTTTCGCGAACTTGATGATTCCGGCGAAGAACTGATCGTCACGGATCGCGGTCGACCGGTGCTGCGCATTCTGCCTATTGCACGCAAGAAGACCGTGGAAGAAGCTTTCGGCGACATTCAGGGCGGCGTGATCTATCACGAAGACATCAATCTGCCAACCACTGATGAATGGGCGGACGTGTAATGGTGCTGCTGGACACTTCGGCCCTTGTAATCTGGACGCTGGATCGTGATCGGTTGTCTACGGCAGCAACGCAGGCCATCACTGACGCCGACAGGATTGCCCTGAGCGCAATCTCTATATGGGAAATCGGAATTAAAGTGAAGAAACAACAACTGGTTATCCCGGCACCCATTCGCGAATTCACCAGTAGACTCGAGCAAGTCGACCGCGTCGAAATCCTGCCGGTATGCGTCCGAACATGGATCGGAAACCTCGAACTCGATTGGGACCATCGCGATCCTGCCGATCGCACCATCGTCGCAACCGCCAGCCTCAACGCCTGCCCCATCGTCACATCCGATTCAAGAATCCGGACGTTCTATCCGCAGACCATCTGGTAACCCGAGATCGACGATACCCCCCTACCGCCTCCACAGGCAAAACCCAATCTTACATGGATGAACAGGATAGGCAGGATGACAGCCGATCCTGAAGCGTCACAGAATTCGACCTTGAACTCCCTCCACCGCATCAGCCGTCGCCGGTCCCTTTGATCGGCTAAACGCAGGCATACCCAGTGCGTGTCCGCAGGGGTTCGGCTCGGCTTCTGCGACTCCCCCTCAAGGGGGGAGTGATGCGGATGTGCTGCTTCACTGGCCGAGGCGGATGACGGACAGTGCGGTCATAGTCCGGAGCCGGCATGAGATGCGTCGTCAGCGTAACCGTCGCCCACGTTGACTCACTTCGGCAGGAAGAATTCGGACGGTTTCCCTGTCCTCGCCTCTGCCTTAATTCTGTTTAATCCAGTGATTCCTGATACTGTCAGGCTTTTCCCAGTTGACTCACATCACGAGCAGGATCTCGGTGGGTTTCCCCGTCCCCGCATTTGCCTTAATCCTGCTTAATCCTGATCTAATCCTGCTTAATCCTGGTCGTTTTTGACTTTGCTCCCAACCTGACCGCAGAGTATATTGGGAACGATGACGACCCGGGATTTCACCGCAACCACGTTCGTCGTTCGGGATGGCCGGACGTTGTTGCTGTTTCACAAACGGCTCCGGCTGTGGCTTCCGCCGGGCGGGCATATCGACGAAGACGAACTGCCGTGCGACGCGGCCGTCCGCGAGGTCCGTGAAGAGTGCGGTCTTGAGGTGGACCTGCTGTCGCCCCGCTACCGCATGGGCACGGTGGACGTATTAAGCCGCCCCGAGTGCATCCTCCTGGAACAGATTTCGGACGATCACCAGCATGTCGACCTGATCTATTTCGCGCGGGTGACGGGCGGCAGCCTCAAGGTGGCGGCCTCAGAGGCGGAGGGATACCGGTGGTGCGGCCCCGCGGACCTGGAGGACGAAACGATCGCGGAAGACATTCAGCGGCTGGGGAAGATGGCGATCGAGGCCGTGGCAGGCCGCGATGAGAGCGGGGGAGTGGCCACAAGAGGCACAAGCGTCACTGAAGATTCCGGGGACAACGGGAAGGCGCTGGAATAGACATCGTTCGTGGGGCAGGCCGGCAGCAGCAGCAGCGAGTCAGCCATTCATGTATATAAGCCCCTTGCCTTTTGTGTTTTTGTGCCTGTTGGTGTATTGATTATCAGGCCTATCGTGGGGAAGGTTTCAGTCCCATCTTGTAACAAAGGACCAACATGCCAGCGGCCAACGCGGTGGTGGACGATATCCTAGAACTGATCGGCGACACGCCGATGGTTCGGCTGAACCGGATGGTGGAACCGGGCATGGCGGACGTGGCCGTAAAGATGGAGGCCTGCAACCCGGTCTGTTCGGTGAAGGACCGGATCGCGTACGCCATGATCGATGCGGCCGAGCGGGACGGCAGCCTGAAACCGGGCATGACGATCGTCGAACCCACCAGTGGAAATACGGGTATCGGCCTGGCGCTCGTGGCCGCGGCGAAGGGTTTTCGCCTGGTCCTGACCATGCCGGATTCCATGAGCCGCGAGAGGCGGGACCTTCTGCAGAGCTTCGGGGCCGAAGTGGTGCTGACGCCGGGCGCGGAGGACATGCAGGGCGCCGTGGACGAGGCGATGCGCATCGTGCGGGAAGCCCCCGGCGACACGTTCATGCCGCAGCAGTTCGCCAATCCCGCCAATCCCGATGTACACCGGCGCACAACCGCGCGCGAGATCCTGGATGCGGTGGAGGGGCGGCTGGACGCGTTCGTGGCCGGCGTGGGCACCGGCGGCACCATCACCGGCGTGGGCGAAGTCCTGAAGGCGGAGTTGCCGGGGCTATTGGTGGTGGCCGTGGAACCGCAGCGCTCCAACGTGCTGTCCGGCGGCGCGCCGGGGCTTCACGACATACAGGGCATCGGCGCGGGGTTCGTTCCCGAGGTGCTGAACCGGGAGATCTACGACCGCGTGATCTGCGCCACGGAAGCCGATGCGTTCGAGGCAGCCAGACGCCTTGCGGCCGAGGAGGGCATCCTGAGTGGCATTTCGGCCGGCGCGAACGTCTGGGCCGCGCTCCGGGTGGCGGAGCAGCTGGGCGAGGGCAGGCGCGTGGCCACGGTGATCTGCGATTCGGCGGAACGATATTTCAGCGTGCCGGGGTTCATGGATAACGAGGCCGCGTAAACGCCGGCGCGGGAGACGGGTTGAGTTCCCATCTGTTTATCCCGGAGCCCGGCGAGTTCGTTTTTGCAAACCATTTTTGACAGACCATCTGACTTGTCGGGGACCGCCGGTCCCCCGGCATAGGGAGGCCAGAATGCCCAGAGAACCCGAACCCTCATGGCGCGATGGCATGCGCAGCCTGCATCCCGATGAATTCGAGAGCCTCGCCGAACTGGTCCACACCGTGTTCCGGCCCGGACTGGTCCAGGAATACCCGCACTTCTACACCCCGGCCCACGCCGGTGAAATGCGGGTGGTGGTGGTGGACGGCCGGGTCGTGTCCCATATCGGCGCGCTTCGGCGGAATGCGTCCATTTTCGGATGCACCGTGCGCACGTCGTCCCTGGGCGGTGTGGCCACGTACGAAGAGTACCGCGGCAAGGGATACGCAACCGCCCTGTTCGAAGACACGATGCGAGTCTGCCGGGAGGACGGGGTGGATTTCATGCTGGTATCCGGATATCGCAAGATGTACCACCGGTACGGCTGCCGGTACGTCGGCCGCGACTGGGGATTCTCCGTGCCCGCGGAAAGGGCCGGCGATTTTGACGACGACGGCGTGGAACTGCTGGCGGCCACCGTCGACGACGTGCCCGCGATGGCATCCGTATACCGGGAGGAGCATGTGCGGTGGATGCGGCCGCTGTCCGATTACGCCCACGCATTCGACGGGTTCGTCATGAACCGGCGCACGCTGGTGTTCAAAGTGTGTGAGGCAGGGATGATGCGCGGATACGTGATGGTGCAGCACCCCGGCGCAGTGGGAGACAGCATAAGCGTGCAGGAGGCGTCGGGAAACCGCCGGTGCCTGACCGGTGCGCTTGGAAAGATCATCCGGGAGCTGGACATCCAGTCGCTCGGCGTCCACGTCATGGGCTGCGACAGATGGTTCCAGGAATGCCTTCAGTCCAGGGGACTCACCGGCACGCCGGAAAATTCATCGGGGACGGTCACGCTGATCAACTTTGAGCAGTTCATGGAGCGGATGCGTCCCTATTTCGCTGAAGCAATAGGTGAAACGGAGGCGCAAAGCCTGGTCTTCAGGCAGCAGGGCGACGAGATGATCTTCTCCTATGGCGGCGACCAAGTGGTGGCGCCCGACCAGGGGGCGGCGATTCAGTTGATATTCGGCACGCTCGATGGCGCCGAAGAGGCCCTGCTGAAGTCGGGAGGTCGTGCGGGCGAGGTTCTGGCGGAGGTGTTCCCGATTCCCGCGCTGTGGTACGGCGTGAACTATCTATAGATTGATCGGCGACAGAATGGCTTCGACGCCGTCAGTCAACGATTCGGGCCCCTGTCTGAGAGGACCGGGGCCCTTTGCGTGGCGTGCTGCCGGAGGTCGAAACGTCAACCCGGGTGTTCGAACCCGGAGTGACAGGGCTCAGCCGGTCGATACGGTCGGGCGCGCCGGGCGGTAAGGCGGCTCCAGTACGGCGCGCTGCTGCGGCGTGAACTCGTCAAGCACTTCGGCAACGCCTACAGGTACGTGGACTCTCGAATAGGTCAACGGCCCTGGCGAGTACTTGTACAGGATGGAACGTCGCTGGTGTTCTGCCGTCCAGGGCATCGTGCCGTGCGTGAGGGCTTCGGTGAAAATGACGGCCGAGCCGGCCTTCGCTTCCACCTGACGTACCACGCCGATGTCCCGGTCCAGCAGGGCCACGCCCCGCGGCGTGGGATAGTTCGACTTGTGGCTTCCGGGTATGCACGAAAAGCCGCCGTCTCCAGGTCCGCAGTCCGTGAACATCCAGGCGACAACCGTAAGACCGCAGCGCATCCTTCCATTGTGGAACTGGTAGAAATGGGTCAGGTCGTCCGCGGTGCCGCCGCCGTGCAGCACGTGTCCTTCCGTACCCTTGCGCATGATGATGCCGTAGACGTGGTCCAGGCGGAAGCCCTCACGCAGCAGTTCGTTGAGGTACGGGACGATATTCGGATGGGTCAAGAGATCCCGGAAGGGCTGACACCACGGCTTCGGCCAGGTCAGCATTCCGCCCAGGTCGCCGCGGCCCTGCTGGCCCTTGAGCGTGCTGGATTTCCCCGACAGGGATTGTTCTTCCGGCCGTTCCCGGATGCGGTCGGCGTTTCGGTCTATCGCTTCGTTGCACGCGGCAACTTCCTCGGAGGAGAGGGCGTTCTCCACCACGAGATAGCCGTTCAGGTCGAAGAAATATCTCTCTTCGTCATCCATCGCGGTCTCCTTTTCCAAATCAAAGGCAGAAAATCGGGTAGACGCAAGACGTAAGACGCGAGAAGAAATCTTCGCCCGGTACAATATTCCTTTTTGCCTTCGGCACGAAACGAATCCTCGCAAGGCAGGCAATCTCTCCCGTCTACCGTCTTCCTTCTCACCACCATTTTATGAGCGACGCCGGGAGCCATTCATTCTACGCTCGCGTTTCCCTTCACGACGGGACCACACCAAGAATATCGTTCAGTTCTTCTTTCAGTTCCGCAGGCAGGTCCACTTTCTCGCCACCTTCAAACTGTCGTCTCCAGTTCGCCAGGTGCGACTCGCCGATGTGAACGGAAATCGGTTCTCCCCCCGGCCAGCGCGTGAACGGGGGGCGTTTTACCCTTCCCTCATTCAGCGCCCGCTGGATGCGGTTCAGAATGCGCGCGTCGGAGAGGTCGCACTGGAATCCGCGGTACGCGACCTGCACAGGTGAGATATTCACGTTTTCGGTTTCCGGTCTTGAGCCGTGTTGAACAATTCGGAGTCTGTCGAAACGTCCTGCGGCAAAAGATAGCGCCGTGCATTTTCGCAGACAAGGAAATTGTGGGCCGTAACGGGATGGCGCGTACCCCGGAGACGGCGACCGACCCCGCGCCGGCGACGCCGGTAACGGTTGACACGCCGGAGTGGGCAGGCGTATACTGGACGGTGATCGAATGGTTGTATGAATCTCAGAAACAACGCGGATCCCGTGATTACGCCTGGCGGACGACCGCGGTTCGGTATTTCCATTAACCACGGCGAAAGGGTTGACCTATGGCGCTACTCGGCAGCGGCGAATACCGGTATGAGGAACGAACCGATTGGGCGCGTCTGCCCGGCGGTTGGCGGTTTAAGGAGGTGGTGGACGTGGCTGTGGGCCCGGACGACCGGGTCTACGTGTTCAACCGGGGTGAACATCCGGTCATCGTGTTCGACCGGGACGGACAATTCCTGGAATCCTGGGGAGAAGGCCTGTTCGTGCGCCCCCACGGGTTGACCATGGGCCCCGACGGAATGCTGTATTGCGTGGACGACCAGGGACACTGTGTCCGCAAGTGCACGCTCGACGGCGAGGTGTTGATGGTCATCGGCGCCCCCGGCGAGGGCGCCCCGGCACAGAGCGGGCAGCCGTTCAACCAGCCCACGAAAGTGGCATTCGATCCGGCGACGGGAGATCTCTTCATCTCGGACGGTTACGGCAACGCACGGGTTCACAGGTTCTCATCGAACGGCGAACACCTTTTCTCCTGGGGAGACTACGGTACGGACCCGGGACAGTTCAACCTGGTACACAGCGTCTGTACGGACAGACGTGGCTCGGTCTACATCGCCGACCGGGAGAACCACCGTGTGCAGGTATTCGACCAGGAAGGCAACTATCTTACGCAGTGGAACAATCTCCACCGCCCCTGCGGCCTTCACATCGACGGCGACCTCGTCTACATCGGACAGCTTCCCACGCAACTCGAGGTCAACGAGACCTATCCCAACGTGGGCTCGTGCGTGAGCATTCACGACCTGAATGGCGAACGCCTCGCCCGGCTGGGAGACCCCCGGGCCGGCGAGGGCCCGGGGCAGTTCACGGCGCCGCATGGAATGGCGGTGGATTCACGCGGGGACATCTATGTCGGAGAAGTGTCCTGGAGCGCATTCGGCTCGCAGATGGATCCCCCCAGGGAAATGCGCAGCTTCCGCAAACTGGTCCGTGTCTGACGCCGGACGTCGCCGTCGGGAAGAACTCACCGCACGCCCATGCCGACCCTGATCAAATCGAAGCTGCTTATCGCCGATCCCGGCGAGCCACCGATTTCCGGCGGGATTGTCATCATCGATGGCGAGCGGGTGCTGGGGGCGGGCCCGCCGGCGGCCCTGAACGTGGATCCGGCCTGGGAGACGCTGGACTGGTCTTCCTGGACGGTGATGCCCGCCCTGATCGACGGCCACGCCCACATTACGGCCAACAACCGTTTCCGGGTACCGCTCAACGTCCATTTCGAACTGGATACCGCAACCGCGGTCCTTCGGGGGGCGATGAACCTGCGGAGCGATCTCGCAACCGGTGTCACCACAATGCGGACGCTTGGAGACCGCGAGGGCATCGAAAAGCCGTTCCAGGAGGCGATCGATCGAAAAGAGGCGGCGGGTCCCCGCCTCAAGGTGTGTGTTCGGGCGCTGCGCCCTGGTCATGGGACAGCGCCTTTTCTGTCATTTCCGGCCGACGGCGCAGCGGAACTGGAAGCCCGGATACGGGAGAATGTCTCGCACGGCGCGGACTGGACGAAGCTGTTCATTACCAACGTGAGAGACGGCGATACCTTCGAGGACTACCTCCGCGGAGATTTGACGGATGTTGCGGCCTATTCGAGGGAGGAGATCGAGGCGGCCATCGGCGTCTCGCACGACCTGGGCGTTCCGGTCGCCGCGCACGCGATCGGCGGTCCGGCGATGCGGTGGGCAATGGAGGCAGGGATCGACAGCATCGAGCACGCCAATCTGCTGAAGCCCGAAGACGTGGACCTGTTCGTCAGGTCCGGCGCGTACCTGAGCGACCCCAACCTTCAGCTGTTCTTTGACCGGGAGGTTGGATTCGAGTCCTTCGAAACCTGGCGCATGGACTGGTGGCGGAGGCGCGTGGAGCGAGCCAGGGAACGCACGGCGCGCCACCTGCCCGACGCCGTTCGCGCTGGGGTGAAGGTCTGCCTCGGAACGGACAGCACGCATGCGACGCTATGGCGGGAGGCCAGAGCGCTCGCGGACCTGGGCGTCTCAAACGCCGACGCGATCAGGGCGGTGACGACGAATACCGCGGGCATGTTGGGTGTGGCGGATCGACTGGGACGCCTCGCGCCGGGCTATCTGGCCGACGTGATCGCCGTGGACGGAAACCCCCTTGAGGACGTGTCCCGTCTGAGACGGGTTCGAGGCGTGATAAAGGCCGGCGAACGGGTTGAAAACCTGCTGTCCGGGGCGAGCGCGGTCTTCAGGGATCAGGCGGGATGACCATTGAACCATGCATCCCGTAATTCACTCAAACGTTGACAACGGCGGGCCCGGATCATGCCCGCTCTTTGTATCTCTTCGCTTCCTTCCTGGCAATCTGAAACGGATTCTTTCCGCTCTTGTTGAGAACCGTCGGATCGGCGCCGGCGTCGAGCAAGGCTTCGGCAGCGGCGACGCGGCCCTCGTACATCGCGCGATGGAGCGGCGTGCGCCCCTTCCGGTCCTGCGTGTTCAGGTCGGCCCCGCGCTCCGCGAGCAGCCGTATCATCCCCGCCCGGTCGCGCTCGGCTGCCAGCTGCAGCGGCGTTCGTCTCGCCTTGTTCAACGCGTCGACCCGGACGCTGCAGGCCAGCAATATCTCCGTACACGCCTTCGACCCGGCACGCGCGGCCCAATGCAGCGGCGTCATGCCATAGCCATCGGAGGTGTTTGCGACGTCCGGGTCCCGTTCAATGAGTTCATTCAGTCGCGAGGTGTCGTCGAGGGCGCACGCCGAGTACACGTCGTAGTATGCTCCGTCCTCGATGAGGATCCGCGCGACCGCCAACCCGCGTTCCTGCCACGATCCGTCCTTCCCCCCGGGACTCGACGCGACCGCCTCCTGAAGTGACGTCGTTCCCCGTTCGCCGTTTCCCTTTATTGGAAGTTCATGGTGAACGCCGGCGCCGTACTGAATGAAGAGGCGGGCGCAGTCCGGATACCACCCGGCGGCCGCCCAGTACATCAGCGAGAGGTTGTCGGGCCACCCCACGTGCGGTTTTTTAATCGATACGCACGTCGCGTCTGCCGCGCCCGACTCGAAGACCGCCCGCAGCGTATCGACCATCCCTCCCCACGCCGCCTCGTGCAGCACATTGTAGGACGAAGTGTCGATCTCGAGGGGCGCTTCGCGTTCGAGGAGGTACGCAACCGCGGGGCCGCAACCCCTCATTCCGATCAGCACCTGAAGCAACCGGGCGCCAATGCGCTCCAGAACGCGAGGCTCCGCGGCAAGGATCTCCGACATCCGCTCGATCTCGGGCTTTCCTTCCCATCGCTTTGGCGCCGGCCCCATCGATGCCGCGATGAACTGCTGCTCCACGGTCGTGAGTTCCAGTTTCTCTTCGTGGCGCAGGAACCAGTTCTTCTCGAACAGGCTCACCGCCTGTGCTGTATCCATTGTTTCACTCCCGGGTTGTTCGATTTCAATCGAAGAGTGCGCGGTCCTTAATATAACGTAAAACGGTCGCGTTCTCAGGTATTGTTCCGCGAATACCTGTTTCTCGCATTCATCGCTCGTATGGACGAATCTTTCGTTTCGAATCGGAAGCATTGAACAGAATGTATGACACGCGCCGGCAAATCGGAGCGGCGTTGCCGCCTGGCGCCCCGGTTTGTACGGGAATCGACGTTTGTCGCTCTACCGGAACGCAGTTTGCTTTGTTGTCACAGCACGCGGACCAACAGTTCGTGTTACGGTTGACGTCTGCATCCGGGGCGAACGTTTCAGTAAGCGGGCGTCTCCACGCGCACAGGCGGAAGGATAGCGACAATATGGATGTACAGGCACGAGGCCGCGGAATCGACGGCGTCGCCGACGTGGATCTGCCGCGGGAGAAACTGGAACGACTCGGCGCCGAAGCGCTGAGAAACGAGGAATTGCTGGCGGTGCTGCTGCGGACCGGTTATGAAGGCAAGAATGTGCTGGAGGTCGCCGGGGAGATCCTGAAACAGTATTCGCCGCAGGTGCTCCTGACGATGGGACTGGCGGAACTGACGGCAATCAAGGGTATCGGGCGGGCGAAGGCCGCGGGCCTCGTCTCCGGGTTCGAGCTGTCCAGACGGGCGCTGAACCAGGGCATGGGCATTGAGCCGTCCATAACGAAACCTGCCGACGCGGTCGGGCTGCTGGCGGAATTCAAGGATCGGCGAAGAGAACATTTCGTGGCGGTCTTTCTGAATGCGCGGAATCAGGTCATCTGCAGGGAGGAGGTGTCGGTGGGGTCGCTGAACGCGTCGCTGGTCCATCCTCGAGAGGTATTCTTCCCCGCCGTAGGCACATCCGCGGCCAGCGTCATCCTCGCGCACAATCACCCTTCCGGGGACGTGACACCAAGCCGGGAGGACATTGAACTGACGCGCCGGATGGTGCAGGCCGGTGAAATCATGGGGATCGAAGTACTGGACCACATCATTCTTGGCGCCGAGCGGTTCCTGAGCATGAAGGAAGCGGACCTGTTCTGAGAACAGGGATAAGGAACTGCCAGTCGGGAGCCCGGCGTCATGCCTTGCCCGCACGCGCTCTCAAGCCACGCGGGCAGGTGGACGTCCGTTCCGTCTCGCGGGACGGGCTTGAATCCTGTTTCACGTGACAGCCGGACATGCGTTATATTGTGGATATCGGCACTTAGCCTCAATCAAAAAAGCCTGAATGCGGGTAGAGGGTAGACCAAAAGCGGGGAGACGGTAGAGGTGAGACGGGAGAAGAAATCCTTGCCCGGTATGTCTTTCCTCATTGCCTTCGGCACGAGAAGAATCCTCACAAGGCAGGTAATCTCTCCCGTCTCCCGGCTCCCCTCTCACCAGGTGGTGGGGCTAGGTGTGGTTCTCTGCCCTCTTCCGTCTTACGTCTCACCCGGTGGTCGGGCGGCCGGGGGTGAGGTGTGGAGGTGTGTTTTGGGTGTGATCACGTTGACAACGGATTTCGGGCTTCGCGACGGGTACGTGGCCGCGATGAAGGGCGCGATTCTCGCGATTGCACCCGATGTCTCGCTCGTGGACGTTTCCCATCAGGTCCCGCCGCAGGACGTGGCCTCCGGGGCTTATATCCTCTCCCGCGCGTACCGCTATTTTCCTGCGGGTACGGTCCATCTCGCGGTCGTGGATCCGGGCGTGGGAAGCGCCCGCCGCGCAATTGAGGTTGAAACGGCGGACCATCGGTTTGTCGGTCCGGACAACGGCCTGTTCAGTGCGGTGTTCCAGCGGGAATCGACCTGGACCGCCGTTGAAATACGCAATGCGGGGTATTTCAGGTCTGAGGTGAGCCCCACCTTTCACGGCCGGGATGTCTTCGGTCCCGTCGCGGCTCATCTCTGCAACGGCGTCCCGCCGGCCGAACTGGGGCCGCCGGTCGCCGATCCGGTCCGCCTCAACCTCTGGACGGTTCAGGAATGCGATAACTCGGTTGTCGGGAGGATCGTACACGTGGATCGTTTCGGGAATGCGATCAGCAATCTTGGAAAACGGCGCCTGGGGTACGAAGATGTCCGCGTACAGGCAGGAGAGTTCAAGTTCGACAGGATCTGCCGCACTTACGCCGACGTTCCGGAAGGCAGGGCATTGGCCCTGTACGGAAGCGATAATGCGCTTGAGATTGCGATCAACGGAGGGAATGCCGCGCGGAACCTGGGATTGAAACGGGGTGATCGGATAACCGTGGATTTCGGACCGGAGTACGCGTAATCGCGCGGGCATCTCAGGGCAGCAGTTCCAGCAGGTCCTTCAGGCGATTCAGTTCGTGGTCCGGGCGTTCCTCGGGGGTTCGAGGGTGCTGGTTTTTTTGTCTGCCGAAACACAGGCGCGCCGTGCGCATGCCCAGGCGTTTCGACGCGGCAATTTCCGAGTTCAGCTTGTCCCCCACCGACAGGATCCGGCAGGGTGCAAGGTTGAAGCGCAGGGCCGCCCGTTGAAGCGCCTCGTCTTTTTCAGGGTATTCCCTGTCGTCGTGGAAGACAAGCGTGCCCGACGCCTCGCTGAAATGGCTGCAGAGACCCAGGCGGTCTACCTTCCGTCGCTGCCTCTCCGGGCGACCGGTGGTCACGAGGCAAAGCCCGTATTTCCTGGCCGCAAGCTCGTTCAGCGTAGAAAGCGTGTCCGGAAAGGGCGTGATGTCTTCGACATGGTCCCGATTGTAGGCCGTAAGCGCGCTTTCCACGTCATCCGACGACAAATCGTGACGGCGGGCGATTTCGCGGATGGCGTCCGTGGAACTCAATTGGCCGGCGAGTCTCGCCTGGATGCTGTGCAGGGCCGACGCGTCAGAATCCGGAATGGCCGTGGCGAGCGTTTCAGCCGCCCGGCGGCGCGCAGGCTCGGTCAACTGCCCGGTGCAATCGAACAGGGTATCGTCCAGGTCGAAGATGACGGCCTCAATCCGGCGCCGATCCATTGTCCTGCTCCCCGTAGTCAGGAACTTCCAGACCGCAGTAGATCCGGCAGACAGCGTCGGCCACCCTGTCGGGGTTGTGGCTGATAAAGTCTCCCGCGCTGCGGCTCTTCACCTCCGACGTGTAGTCCTCCAGAAGATCCGTAACCGTACAGGCCACATGAGGGCGGATCGCTTCCGCATCGCACGTTACCGGTTCCTTGCCATCCCGCAGGTAGGCATTCAGCACCTGCCGCCAATTTCGTCCACCGGGCCTGTGGAATGCTTCCGGATCCTGAACAAGCATGTGATCCAGGAATCCACGGTCTCTTTCAGGGAAGTGCCGAAGGATAGCGCCCAGGTGACCGGATGCCGGAAACCCGTCTGTCTGCCCCGGCTGGGTCACAATATTGCAGATGTAGAATACCTTGCCGTGGTTGCGGCCTGACAGCGCGCGCCGGACGTCGGGCACGAGCAGATTCGTTATCACGCTGGTGAAGAGGCTGCCCGGACCGAGAACCACGATGTCCGCGTCGGCGATGGCCCGAAGGGCCCCGCGCGGCGCGCGGGCTTCGTTCCTGGCCGGGCGAAACTCGCTTCCGGGCATGGCGTGAACCTCGACCTGGCCCGTTCGTGAATCGTCCTCACGGTACAGCGCGCCCTCCGGTTGTTCCAGCTCACGAAGGATGTCGCTGTTGGCGACGAGGTACGCCTGCTTTAAGGGCGACTTGCCGGTTTTACGCACCATCCACTCGGTATACCGCTGTTCGCCGTTCTCGAGTTCGGCGCAGATGTCCACGTTCTGGTTGGTAGCCGGATAGACCTCTCCGCGTATGCGCAGCATATCACCGGCTGTCTGGATGGCTTTTTGAAAGTCGCCGAGTTGCTGGGTCAGCGCGGCGATCAGGAAGTTTCCGATATTGTCGTTTCGGAAGATACCCGCCTCCTGTTCGCTGTTCGGAAACCGGTGCTGGAATACCCGGATCAGACCGGAAGAGACCCGACGTCGATCGGCCAGCGCGGTCAGCGCGTTGCGGATATCGCCGGGCGGCTGCACGCCCAGATTCCAGCGGATGCGTCCCGAGGAAGCCCCGGTGTCCGTCACCGCCACCACAGCCGTAGGGCTGTCGGTATAGGTCTGAATTCCCCGCAATACGATGGGAAGCCCGGTGCCGCCGCCCAGCGCGGCCACTTTCAGCCGTCGCCGGTCCTTATCCATGCGGGCCAGGTGGACCAGGGTCGACAACTGAGGGAGGAGGCGGATCTGATGGGTTGGACGGTCGCCCTCTCCGGGTTCCTCCTCCGCGTATCTCCCGCGGCGCATCCAGACCGTCGTGCATCCGAGGCGGTTGCCCGCCCGAATCTCATCCTGGGCCCGGTCGCCTACACAGACAACCTCCTCGGGAGAGAGTTTGTGGGCCTTGATGAGTTCGGCGAACCAGTAGTCGTGAGAAGGCGGGCCTTCGTTGACAATTGTGTGGAAAAACGGCGCGATATTCAGAAGGTCGATCTTGTTTTTCTGCCGAAGCGTTCTTCCGAATGTCACGAGAAAGAGCAGGCATCCCGCGTCGCGAAGTTCCTGCAGGGTCTGCACCGCGCCTGGAAATAGCCTGACGTCTTCAACGGCTTCGCTGTTGTAGACGTATTCGAGCTCGGCCACAAAGGCTTCGATTGAATCGGCGTCTTCCAGGCTTCGATGATTGGGGCGCTGTCTGTTGATATAGTCGGCGAGTCGGTCGGGCTTGTCGCGCTGGAGGGCCTTTGCGATATCGTAGAATGCGAAATAGTACGGAGAGGAAGAATAATACGGACCGTGCCGAAGCTCCAGGTCGTTGATCCGGCTGAGAGCATAGGATTCGGAGGCGAAGAATCCATTGACGTACAGATGCCGCGCGACCCGTTTACGGGCGGCCTGAACCAGCGGATCCAGGTCGAAGAGCGTACCATCCAGATCGAAAATGATCGCGCGGGTATTTTTCATAGATGACGTTTGGGAACGTGTGTGACCGTGCCGGAGGGCTGATGCTACGCGACCAAAGCCGGCTTCGCAGACGCTCGCGACCGATCGCGTTGAGTGGGAGAATGTATCGCTATGAGGCGGCTTTTGCAAGCCATTTCTCATTATTCCGAAGGTATGGATGTGAAGCGGGACGCTTTCATACGCCTTCTTCAAACCGCGGTAGAATCCGTTCAGGCATTCGTATACCCTCCGCATTGTCTGCTCTGCGGGACACCGCTGGACGAGACCGACGGGCTTTGCCCCGTGTGCTGGGAGAGCCTGGGTGTCATCAAAGAGCCGCGGTGCCGCCGATGCGGCTGTCCGGGGCACGCCAAACCCTGCAGAAATTGCACGGACAAGGAATTCGTCTTCGCCCGGATGTGCGCGCTCACGCCGTTCAGCCGTTCGGTGCAGCGCATGGTCCACATGTTGAAATACCAGGGTCAGACCGCTGCCGGCCAGACCCTTGGCCGCGCATTGGGTCGAATGTTGGACGGCGAATCGCTGGCGGCCGCCCGGCCGATTGTGGTGCCGGTGCCCCTTCACGGAAGCAGGTTAAGGGAACGCGGTTACAACCAGAGCGTATTGATTGCACGAGCCCTGGCGCGGGTGCTGGAGCTTTCCGTTGAGGAACGGGTGCTGAAGCGTGTGCGCGCTACGGAAACACAGACGAACCTGGACTCGGCTGAACGCGGCGCTAACGTGGAGGGGGCCTTTCTCGGACGCAGAACGGATCTGGTCGGAGGACACCCTGTCCTGCTGGTGGACGACGTGGTCACCACCGGGGCCACGGCGAACGCCTGCGCCGCGGCACTGCTGGACGCAGGGGCGTCCGAAGTCAACGTGGCGGCTGTTGCCTGTCCCTATCTCGACGAGGAAAAACCACATGCCCTGGCGGTCGACACTGGCACCGATCTATTCATCTAACGCATTGATTCCAAACACTTTGACAAAAAAAACAACTTGACACCCAGCGAGGCATGCCTTAAATTTACTGGTTCCGAACGAGTATTATTGCGGATAGGATGCCGTGCAAACGGACCCTGTCCGCGCGACAGGTTATGGCGTTCAACCGAACGATGTACGGAGCGCACCCATGGCGCGAAGGCGTGTCGGGATATTAACCGGCGGCGGCGATTGTCCCGGTCTGAATGCGGTCATCCGCGCGGTCACGCGGAAAGGGACAGACGCATACGGATATGATATCGTAGGGGTGATGCTGGGCTGGCGGGGCATGCTCGAGTCGGTTTCGATGCCGCTGGACCTGAATGCGGTCTCCGGTATTCTGCCCAGGGGAGGAACGATCCTGGGCACGTCCAGGACCAACCCTTATAACGAGCCTGACGGCGCCGACACCGTGAAACGGAATATGGTCACAATGGAGCTGGATGCGCTGATTGCCGTTGGCGGAGACGACACGGTCGGTGTCGCCAGCAGGCTGTACGAAGACGGCGTGAACGTAATCGGCGTGCCAAAGACCATCGACAACGACCTTGACGGCACGGACCAGACCTTCGGTTTCGATACGGCCATCAATACGGTCACCGACGCCATCGACAGGTTGCACACCACCGCCGAGTCACACAACCGGGTGATGGTGGTGGAGGTGATGGGGCGTCATGCGGGGTGGATCGCCGTGGAGGCGGGCATTGCGGGCGGCGCCGATATGGTCCTGATTCCCGAACAGCCGGTCGAACTGGAAATGGTCTGTTCTTCCATCCAGAAACGACACGACCGCGGCAAGACCTTCAGCATCGTGGTCGTGGCCGAGGGCGCCCGCCTGTCCGACGAATCTCTTGTGCTTCAGTCCGAGGAACGCGACGCCTTCGGGCACGTCCGTCTTGGCGGGATTGGCATCGTACTTGGGGAAGAAATAGAAAGACGAACGGGTTTCGAAACCCGGGTGACCGTTCTGGGCCACATCCAGCGCGGAGGCAACCCCACAGCGTTCGACCGGGTCCTCGGCACCCGCTTCGGCATTGCCGCAATCGACCTCGTCCACGCCGGAAATTTCGGCAATATGGTGGCGCTGCGGGGCACCGATATCGTGTCTGTGCCGTTGAAAGACGCCGTATCCAAGCTGCGTACCGTGGATATGAATCTTTACGATATCGCCAGGGTCTTTTTCGGATAACCACGAACTTCCGTGTCGACGGAATTCGATGCCGATGTCCTGGCCTGGTGCGCAAAACAGTAACCTTGCAAGGTGCGCGCCGATCCGTCAATTGCACGACGCATAATGGTTTACGCCCGCATAGCCCCGGTGGCAATCGGCCGACCGGTTTTTAACCTTGATTCGAAGGTCTTCGGGGACGTTAATTCTAAAATGCGCTTGTAAATAAAGGCGATTAGACGGCGGATTACCAGGATACACCAGGACACTGGACGTGAAGGGAAAAAACGCCCTTCTATACGTCGATAACGCCCCGATTCGGAAGGTTTTTTCGCGTCGCCGCGTTGCTGTTTTTTCGGATTGAGGTTAATTGCTCTGGAGGTAGACAAGATGGCGATCAAGGTGGCCATTAACGGATTCGGGCGAATCGGCAGGCTCGTATTCCGCGCGGCGATGCGCAGACCCAGCATCGACGTCGTGGCGGTAAACGATCTGACCGACGCCGGGACGCTGGGACATCTGCTGAAGTACGACTCGACGCACGGAAGATATCCGGGCAATGTGGTAATCCGGGAAAAATCTCTGGACGTGGACGGAAACGAGGTCATCGTACTGGCCGAGCGCGATCCGGTCATGTTGCCGTGGCGCACGCTCGGGGTGGACGTGGTGATCGAGTCAACGGGATTGTTCACGGACAAAGACAGCGCCGGCAAGCACCTCGGCGCGGGCGCAGGACGGGTGATCATATCGGCCCCGGCCAGGGGCGACGTGCCGACGGTGGTGATGGGCATCAATCATGAAACGTTGACCGAACAGGACAGGGTGATCTCCAATGCATCCTGCACCACGAACTGCCTGGCCCCGATGGTGAGCGTCCTGCAGGAGTCGTTCGGCGTCGAGAAGGGACTGATGACGACCATTCACGCCTATACCGGCGACCAGCGCATGATCGATGCGCCGCACTCGGACCTGCGCAGAGCCAGGTCCGCGGCCCTGTCCATGATCCCGACGACAACCGGGGCCGCCAGCGCCGTGGGCAAGGTGATCCCAGAGTTGAACGGTAATCTGGACGGGATGGCTGTGCGGGTCCCCACGCCCGATGGCTCCTATACGGATTTTGTGGCGACACTGCGGAATCCGGCGACCGTGGAGTCCGTCAACGAGGCGTTCAGGACGGCTTCGGATGGCCGACTGAAAGGCATTCTGGAGTACTCGGACGAGCCCCTTGTCTCCGCGGACATCATCGGCAACCCCCATTCCTGTGTGCTCGATTCGGAAATGACAACGGTCATGGGCGGGAATTTGGTGAAGGTGTGCGGCTGGTACGATAACGAATGGGGGTATTCCTGCCGGTGTGTGGACCTCGTAGAGACGCTGGGGACGTCCCGTCAGGCGGACGAATAGGCTCGGAAGCGACCCAGCCGACCGGCGTGCGGTCCGTCGCACCCGGGAGTTGAACAGATACGAATTCAGGAAGACCGCTTTTGGGCAACCGTACCGAAAGCGGGCATGCGGGAGCCAGACCACGCGGGATGCACGCGCGGGACGGCTCCCTCTCTTATAACCGCCAGGACAGGTAACATGGCGAAACTTTCAATTACGGATCTGGAGCTCGCGGGACGGCGGGTGCTGGTGCGGGTCGATTTCAACGTGCCGCTCCAGAACGGCGAGATTGGAGACGACACGCGGATTCGGGCCGCCGTTCCGACACTCCGGTATATCCTGGAGCGGGGAGGCGTGCCGATCCTGATGTCGCACCTCGGAAGGCCGAAGGGAAGCGTCGTTCCCGAACTGTCGCTGAAGCCCGCTGCGGCACGCCTCGGCGAGCTGATGGGCCGGGAGGTCGCAATGGCACCGGATTGCGTGGGCGCTGATGCGGAGGCGATTGTAAAGCGCGCGGACGGCGTTGTGATGCTGGAAAATTTGAGATTTCACGCGGAGGAAGAGGCAAACGATCCCAAATTCGCCCGGCGACTCTGTGAATTGGGTTCGGCCTACGTGAACGACGCATTCGGAACGGCTCACCGGGCGCACGCGTCCACGGAAGGCGTCACCCACCACTTCGTGGACTGTGCGGCCGGGTTCCTGATGCAGCGGGAACTGGATTGTCTGGAGAATGCATTGTCCGCGCCCGCCCGGCCGTTTGTCGCGGTACTGGGCGGCGCCAAGATATCGGGCAAAATCGACGTCATCCAGCACCTGCTGACCCTCGTGGATACGCTCCTGATCGGCGGCGGTATGGCGTACACCTTCTACAAGGCGATGGGATTGGAGATCGGACGGTCCCTGCTCGAGGCAGACCGCGTGGGGATGGCGGAAGTCCTGCTGCAGCGGGCCGCAGACGCAGACGTCCGGTTACTTCTGCCCACCGACTGCGTGGTTGCGCCCGAGTCCCGCGACGAGACGGCGATACAGGTCGTACCCCGTGACAGGATGCCGCGGGAGCTGGAAGGGTTCGATATCGGGCCCGATACGCGGTCCACATTCTCGGACGAGATCCTCAACGCCGGATCCGTGGTGTGGAACGGACCGATGGGGGTGTCGGAGATCCCGGCCTTTGCCGGGGGCACGAAGGCGGTGGCGCACGCGGTGGCAAGGGCTTCGTCGCGGGGCGCGAATACCCTCGCGGGCGGCGGGGAGACGGTCGCGGCGCTGACGGCGTCCGGTCTGGCGGACAGGCTGGGGCATGTTTCCACCGGCGGCGGGGCTTTCCTGGAATTCCTCGAAGGCAAACTGCTTCCGGGGGTGGCCGCGTTGGCCGATCGCCAGACGTGAACCACACGGTCTGATTCGAAAACCTGGTGGAGAGGTGGGAATGCGCGTACCCATTGTGGCAGGAAACTGGAAGATGAACATGGCGTCGGGGGAGGCGGAGCAACTCGCGCGGGGCATTGTGGACTCGTTGGACGGCATGGCAAGGGTTGAGGTTGTGGTGTGCCCCGCTTTCACGGTTCTGGATCGGGTACGTAACGTGCTGGGGGACAGTTCAGTAAAGCTAGGCGCGCAGAATCTGCACTGGGCGGATAAAGGGGCGTTTACAGGGGAGGTTTCCGCTGGGATGCTGTTGACATGCGGATGTGAGTACGTTATATTAGGACACTCTGAACGACGCATCTGGTTCGGTGAAACGGATACAACTGTAAATCAGCGGCTTAGGGCTGCATTGAGCGCCGCGCTGAAGCCCATTGTCTGTGTGGGTGAGACTCTTGACGAGCGTCAATCCGGGGCAACCGAACGGGTGGTGCGGCGGCAGGTCACGGCGGGGTTCGCCAATGTGTCGGCAACCGAGGCGGTCGGCTGTGTTGTCGCGTATGAACCCGTGTGGGCCATTGGCACCGGTATGACGGCCACGCCCTCACAGGCCGAGTCCGTTCATACGTCCATCCGCCGGGTCTTGCGGGAACTCTACAACGACAACGTCGCGCGGGACGTGCGAATCCAATACGGGGGATCCGTAAAGCCCGAAAACGCCGCCGAACTGTTCAACAGGCCGGATATAGACGGCGGATTGATCGGCGGGGCCTCACTCAAGCCCGATTCATTCGCGGCCATCGTGAAAGCGGCACTTCAGCCTGAAATTTGAGCGGGAATCAACATGACAACCCTTCTTCTGATCGTACATGTTCTGGTTTGCCTGGTTCTGATCGTAACCATCCTGTTGCAGGCCAGCAAAGGTGGCGGCCTCTCCACCGCCTTTGGCGGCGGCGGCGGTGGCAGTGCGATGTTCGGCGGGGCCGGTGCAGCGACGTTTCTGAGCAAGACGACGACCGTTCTGGCGGTTGTGTTTTTTCTCACCTGCATCAGCCTATGGTACGCTTCCAGGGATACGGGTACGGCTCCCGAAACCGCGGCGGAACGGGCCCTCCGGGAACAGCCCGTGCCGCTCCAGAGCACGCCGTCGGGCCTGCCCCAGCCGCTGGACCGGGCCGGACAGGGCGCGGCTACCGAACGTACCGCGCCGGCAACGTCGCCGGCCGATACGGTACGGTAACGACTCCTTCCGACACCCGGAACGTCAACGTTCGAACGAGTGCATATCTCGGCCGTTTCGCCCGTGATCGGCCGGGCAGACGGACGGTTCGTTGATGCCGAAGTGGTGGAAATGGTAGACACGCTGTGTTGAGGGCGCAGTGGGCGCATGCCCGTCCGAGTTCGAGTCTCGGCTTCGGCACCAATATATCAAAGGGTTACGCCTTGTTGGCGTAACCCTTTTTCGTTGATGCGCCGTTGTATGCCTACCAGTTGGTGAACGATCCGTCTTCCCGGTGCAGGCGCGGGCCGTGGCCCCACCGGAACGGATACTTCGCCGCCGCGGACTCGTCGAATTCAACCCCCAGTCCGGGGCGGTCCGTGGCGATGAGGTAACCCGACTCGTAGGGCACCTGTACGGGAAACAGGTCCTCCAGGACGGTGCGACCAACCATGCCGCCCTCCTGAACGGCAAAGTTGTCCGTGGCAACGTCCAGGTGGAGGCAGGCGGCGGCCGAAACGGGTCCGAGGGGGTTGTGCGGCACAATCTTGATGTAGTGGGTCTCGGCCCAGTTCGCCACCTTGCGAGCCTCAGTAAGACCGCCGACAATACAGAGGTCGATGCGCGCGTAGTCGGCAAGTTCTTCTTCGATGAGCTGTCGGAATTCCCACTTGGTGGCATAGTGTTCGCCAACCGCCAGCGGACAGTTGACGTGGCTGCGGACCAGTCGGTAGGTCTGCGGGTTTTCACATCTGAGCGGGTCTTCGATAAAGAACGGATCGTACGGTTCCAGTTTGCGGCCCAGCCGGATGGTATCGGGCGGGTCCAGCCGCGTGTGAACGTCGATGCAGATTTCGACTTCCGGGCCGACTGCTTCCCGGGCGGCGGCGAAATGCGCAACGGAGTCCCGAACGGCTGTCGACGGCTCCAGGATGCCGTCCCGGTCGAGAACGGACATGCGGAGATATTTCCACCCTTCAGAGGCACGGTCCTTCGCCGAACGGGCCGTTTCTTCGGGCGTCCCGCCGCCGATCCCGGTATAGCAGACCACTCGGTCCCGCAGCCTGCCGCCCAGCAGCATATAGACCGGCTGGCCCAGGGCCTTGCCCTTGATGTCCCACAGGGCGATATCGATCGCGCTCTGCGCCGCCATGTGAATGCGCCCGCCAGGGAAAAAGTCGCCCCTGAAGAGGACCTGCCAGATGTATTCAGTGTTTAGCGGGTCCTGGCCGACGAGATCTGAGGCCATGTGGCGAATGGCGCCGACCCCGGCCTGCTCCTTCCACGTGATGCCGAACTCACCGACTCCGTAGATGCCCTCGTCGGTTTCTATTTTGACAAAGAGGTAGTTCCTGGAACCGTAGAATATGGGAAAAGTCTTGACCTCTGTTATCTTCATATCGCCTCGCTTTCTCGCAAAATCATCAGTCGGGATACAGCCAGGGCACCTGCCTGATAAGGGCGTCGCGCTGTTTCTGCATCACAACCTCGATGACGGTCGGTCCCTCGAGGCCGATGACGTCGGCAAAAGCGGCGGGGAAACGGTCCGGGTCGTCCACCCGAACGCCCCGGGCGCCCATGGAGCGCGCGAGGTCGGCGACGCGCGGTGTCTGCATGTCCGTGTCGATGACCCGTCCGTTGAATGCCTTTGCCTGGGCGCCCCGGATCGCGCTCAGGCTGCCGTCGTTGATGACCACGCAGATAATCTCGATCCCATGTTCGGCGGCGGTTGCCAGTTCGAACGCGGTCATCTGAAACCCGCCGTCGCCGCAGAAGGCGGCCACCTGACGGTGAGGTTGGGCGAGCTTCGCGCCAATCGCTGCCGGCGCCGCGAATCCGAGCGTGACCGAATGGCAGGGGTACATGAAACACCGCGGATGTTCCACGGGGAATTCGTCGAAGGACCGGTATCCGATGGAAGTCACGTCCACGGATACGACGGCGTCCGCATCGAGGTGCTCTCTCATCGCGGACATAATAGGCAGCGGCCGGCGTGACTGTGCGATTTCCCCCCTGGCTCGATCCAGAGTGTCCCTCCATGCGAAATCCGGTTTTTCCATTTCAAGCAGCGCTTCCAGCAGTGCGGACAGAGACTGCTTCAGGTCGCCCGCCGCGCCCGCGTCTATGGTGATTTCGCGCCCGATTTCGGCGGGGTCGGGATCCACCTGTACGCGCAGAGACGGCATTTCCATGGTCCAGCCGGAGGTGTCGATCTGGGTGAATCGGCAACCCACCGCGATGAGCCCGTCCGAATGTCGGAGGACGTTCTTTGCCAGCCGGCCGCGGCAGTGGCCCGCCGAAAGTGGATGGGAGTCGGGAAAAACACCCTTGCCGAGCCGGCTGAACAGTACGGGCGCGTTCAGCGTTTCCGAAAATGTCCTGAGTTCAGGGGATGCGTTCGCATCTGCGATATTTCCGCCGGCGAGGATGGCCGGCCGCTCCATTCGTGCGATCACTTCGGCGACGCGGCGCAGGTCCGGGGAATCGGGCGTCGGACGGTTCCCCTCCACGTACGCGGGGACGTCGGCATCGCCCTCCGCGGCGGCCACGTCCATGGGCAGTTCGATCACCGCCGGACCGGGTCTGGGCGCGCGCAGGGCGGCGAAGGCGCCTCTGACGGCATCGGGGATATCTTCGATGCGTTCGGGGCGGGCGAAGAACCGTGTGATCGGCGCGAAGAACGCGGCCTGGTCCAGGCCATGGAAGCACTTGCTCCGGTCTCGCCCGTTATAGGCCACTTCGGTGCCTCCGGTGATCAGCAGCACGGGAACGCAGTCCGTGTGGGCGTCGACGATTCCGGTGGACGCGTTCGTCGCGCCGGGGCCGGGGACCGTGAGCGCAACCCCCACTTCGCCCGATGCGCGGGCAAATCCATTGGCGATCAGCGTCGCGCCCTGCTCGTTTCGGATGAGGTAATGCTCGATTCCGCCGGTGCGCAACAGGGCGTCGTAGATGTCGATGTTCTGATTGCCCGGCATGCCGACGATACAGCGGACGTTCTGTGCCTTGAGGCTCCGGATCAGGATGTCGGCCCCTGTCATGGAATTTCCTTCGATATCATGTTTTGTTGTAAGTCGCCGATACCGTATATTTAGGCGGGGCGAGTCGTTCTGGAGGACAACAACGGGGAAGATATGACAAACTCACGCGAGGGGTTAAGAAAAAAATCGCTAGTGGCTCACTGGTTACTGGCGGGAATGCTTGCATCCATGGCGGCAGCCTGCGGTTCAGACGATCCGTCCGGGCCCGAAGAGGACGCCATGCCGCAGGCACCGGGTATCTATAACAGAGTCCTGTCCCCCGACCAGCGATACACCCTTCTCATCCCGACGGGATACAACGCCGGACAACCCGCGCCTCTCATTCTGTCGCTGCATTACGGCGGTATCGTCGTGCCCTATTACGGAAGTCGGCTGCTGGAAGTCCTCGTATCGCCCGCGCTGGAGGATCTCGGAGCGATTATCGTGGCGCCCGAAGCGGTGGCGCAGGGTTGGGACAACGCGGAAAGCGAGAAGCAGGTGCTGGATCTGATCCGGGAGATCAAGGCAAATTACGCGATCGACGAATCCAAAACACTTGTGACGGGTTTCAGCTTGGGCGGCCGGGGCGCCTGGTATCTTGCGGCGCGGCATCCGGACGTGTTCCGGGCCGCGATTCCCATATCGGCGAGTCCGGAGGAAGATGCAACCGAAGTCGACTGGCAGGTTCCTCTGCTCGTCATCCACAGCGTCGCCGATGAAGTGGTCGCGTTCGAACCCGTGGAAACGACAGTGCGGGCGCTGAAAGAAGTGGACGTGCAGATTGAGATGATCGTCGTCCAGGACGTGACCCACTACCAGGTCGAACTGTTTGTCGAGCCCTTGCGCGCGGCCCTGCCGTGGATCCGGAAGGCATGGGGAGAGTAGCTTTCTTTCCCGACCCGGTGTCCCGTCCTAGAAATATCGAACCATTCGACATCCTGTTTCTGGGACAGAACACCAGACGGAAGAGGCGCCTGAATTGTCCTGGCTGATATTCGCGATTCTGCTCGATTTCGGATTCGTCCAGATCTGCAAATTCTCCCAGCGCCGCGGCTATTACGCTCCCGCCGTCGTATCCACCAATTACCTGGTACTCTCCGCGGTCCTGGCCACCTACCTCCTGGCCACGGACCGGTTTACGTTTTCGGCCGCGGCATTGCAGACCGGCCTGATCACCGGCGCCGTATTCATCGGTTCAATGTCGTTGATGATGCGCGTCCTGGAAATCGCATCCGTTGGAGCCGTGCTGACGGCGTTTCGCATGTCCATTGCGGTGCCCGTCGCCCTTGGAATCTGGCTCTGGCAGGAACCGGTTGTACCCTCACAATTCGGTGGAATCCTGCTCGCGTTCCCCGCACTGGTGTTGATGACGTCGGGCGCAGGGGCAAACGTCCGCGCGACGGGCCGCCGAACCTTCGGCCTGTTGATCGCGGTTTTCCTCGCCCAGGGATTGAGTCACTCCTGCCTGCGTTCGGTTCACTATGCCGGACTCGACGGGGAATTTGTCCAGATACTGACGGTGATGGGCGCCACCGCCGGTACAATCGGCTACATCTTCATTGCAGGAAGGTTGCGTCGTCCCGAGCGGTTGGAACTCGTGACGGGGATCGGCCTTGGCGCGTACAACGCCCTGGCCCTGTCCGTCATCATGCTTACCCTCAGTCGAATTCCGGGAACGCTGTTTTTTCCGGCCACGGGTTGCAGCGTAATCCTGCTTGACAACCTGTCTGCCCATTTCCTCTGGAAGGAACGGCTAAGTCGGGCCGCCGCGGCCGGGGTGGCGCTGGCCGTTCTGGCGGTTGCGCTGGTGTTATGAACCGGCTCGCGGTGAATTGCTGAATTTTCTCGAAGGCGGCGTCAGCCTGTCGAAAGGCCGCACTTCAGCAGCAGCCCTTGACTTCCGTCCCTCCGTCGCGGTGGCACCGGATGAACTCGTAAAAGAGGGCCCCGGCAAGCGCGCCCAGTATGGGTCCGGCGGCATACGCCGAAAAATGCAGCCAGTTGCCGGAGGCCAGGGCCGGGCCCAGGCTGCGGGCGGGATTCATGGATGCGCCGCAGATGGGGCCTGCGAACATGGCCTCGAACCCAATCGTGCCCCCAATGGCCAGACCGGCGGCCTGACCGGTGGCGCGGTAGTCAGTGGCAACCGCCATGATCACGACCATCAGCAGAAACGCGAGCAGGAACTCCCATACGAAGGCCGTGGTCCACACGCCGTCCAGCGGCTGGGTGACGCCCAGATCGAGCTCCTGACCGGGAAGCCTGGCTTCCAGGACGGGTGACAGGGTGGCGAGGTGGATGCCGCTGGCGAGGACCGCGCCGAGGCACTGGGCAGCAATGTATGGGAGGATTTCCCGCCTGGGAAAATGACGTGTGAAGGAAAAGGCGATTGTGACTGCGGGATTGAAGTGCGCGCCCGAGATGTGGCCGGTGGCGTAAACCATCGTCATCACGATCAGGCCGAACGACGTGGCGACGCCCACGTGGGATACGGCGCCGCCGCTGATCTGGTTCACGGCAACGGCGCCGCACCCCCCCAGCACGATGGCAAAGGCGCCGATGAATTCCGCGCCGCATTTTCGCAGGAGATTCATCGCATCCGTCTCACGGATTCGTTGGACGTTGTGGCTCAGATCTGAGTCGGCCCCCCGGCGTCTTTCCGCCCCTCTACACCCGTCGGCCATTCGACATTTCGACAAGCTTTCATCGACAGACTTGCTTCGATAAGCCACTTCGTCAAGCTCAGTGCAAGCAACACAGGCAGGGCGAGTGCTCAGGGGCCGCAGGCTCAAGATATCGAATCCGCAGCCAGGAATCCAGAAGGAAAACCCCGGAGGCAATGATGGCCCTCGAGCGACTGCTGGTCTTCCAGCATCTTGACGTTGAACATCCAGGCCTCTTTAGGGAATTCTTCGCAGAGGACGGGATCCGGTGGGACGTCGTTGAGCTGGATGCCGGGGAACGCATCCCGGATCTGGACCCCTACGACGCGCTGTGGGCGATGGGCGGTCCGATGGACGTATGGGAGGAGGACGCGCACCCGTGGCTCGTGGAGGAGAAAGCCGCCATCCGGTACGCTGTCGTTGAGAAAAGGATGCCCTTCGTGGGCATCTGCCTGGGCCATCAGCTGCTTGCCGCGGCACTGGGCGGTCACGTCGGCCCGAACGAGAGTCCGGAGGTGGGGGTGATGGATGTTCGCCTGACGCCACCGGGTATGGCCAGTGGATTCTTCAGTGGTTTTCCGGAGACGCTGCCCTGCCTTCAGTGGCACAGTTCGGCGGTGAAGACCGTTCCCGGAGATCTGGAAGTCCTTGCGTCGTCCGAGCTGTGCGCGGTCCAGGCGATGAGTATGGGGAATCATGCGATCACCGCCCAGTTTCACATCGAGATTACGGCGGAGACAATAGCGGAATGGGACGCCGTTCCCGCCTATCACGAAGCCCTGCTCGAGACACTGGGAGCGGATGCCATGCACGATTTCGAGCGGGCGGTGACCGAACGTCTGGACGTTTTCAGAGGCTATGCGAGGGCGTTTTACGAGAATTGGAAGAGAGAAGCATTTGGTCCCAATTCATAGGCATTATCGGGAGTCCACAATGGGGTCCGACGTCCAAACGGGCGCTCCGGCGCGCGAACCGGGAGGTTCGCTGCGAGACCGGCGCATGATGGAACCGCAACCGGAAGTCAGGGCGGATCTGGGCGACCGGCTTCGGGGAATCCTTGAAGGCTGACACGATCGCGCCGAACGCTGCCAACCTGCGTTCCCCGCTGTCACCTGCGCAGCCGGGCTCCGGTTACGGGATTTCCCAGCTGTAGAGGTGGGAGTCGCTGGTGAAATAGATGCGCCCGTTGAGACAGTCTCCGCCATTGCTGACGGGCACCGGTGAGGAGACGAAGTTTTCGAACGCGAACGTACCGCTCTCGATGCGGGCGATGCCCTTTTCGAACAGGACGTAGACCGCACCGTCGGGAGCGGTCACGAAGACGCGCGGCCCCTGCTGGTGCGCCGTTGGACCGAAAGTCCGCTCCGTTTCTTCCTGGTGAATGACTTCCCGTCTGTCGGGGCAGAAGACGAAAAAACACGCCCGGTCGACAAAACCGTAAGCGAGACCGTCCCGCCCCATACACAGGTCCGTGTATTCCTGCGCCCCCGGGAAGAGGACCTGTCGCCATTCCAGCTTTCTTGTTTCCATATCCAGAATGTAGAGTTCGGCTTCGGCTGCCTTCTGCTCACCCCCCGTCCCGGGGTTGGTTGTCGTGCCTCCCAGGAGCTTGCTCCCGGGAAGCGCCGCGAGGCTCGCCGTGGAGTGGTCCGGCAACAGGTCCGTATGTTCGAGCAGGGTCCCGTTTCGCCGCTCGCAGTTCCAGAAAAGCAGCCCGCCGCCCGTATAGCCATAGCCGGGGGTCCCCGCCACCACCAGCGTCTTGCCGTCGGGATGAACGAGCAGCTTGTGCGGTCGATGCATCGTGGGCGTACAGGTCCGGTGGAAGAAGGGGTTCGAAGCCGGGTTCTCCTTTTCAGTTGTCACCCACGGTTTGTACGGGTCCCATTCCAGGAGTGCGCCGCTGCCGTAACCGCCAACGAAGAACCGGTCGCCCTGGCGGCCCACGGTATTCCACTGGCCGAAACTCTCCCGCTCGATCCAGGCGTCGGTCTCGGGGCGATAGCTGAACGTGCGTCTTGGGAAGAACGTGCCGCCGCAGATCGTGCCGTCCGGCGCGGCAGCGACGCCCATGATGTGCGCGCCTTCGCTGGTGTAGTCGAACGACACGTCCGGCGATCGATCGCCGTTGGGATCCTGCACGGATAACACGCGGTCGACGAGGCAGCATTTCAGAAGTTCGCTCCCGTCCGGGAAATGGGGATGGACGTGCCCGGCATCTCCCTCGATATAGTGCTTATCGTGCCGTTCCCGCCGGGGTACTGTCTTGCGCTCTCCCCCATGGAGTTCGTACCATGTCTCCGCATCCGGGTTGTCTCCGGGCCAGGGGGTTCCCGTTGGCGGCAGGGCATAGACCTTGCCATTGAGGTCCCTGTAGACGGATGCGCTGCCGCGCGACCGTTCGTCTTCCGCGAGGATCGGTGTTGCCGATTCGGCCTTACGGTCGAACGCGATGACCTGGCACAGCGTCGTCCCGATGCCGAAGTAGACCCAGCCGGTGTCGTCGGTGGCAAGTGTGGTGGGATACTGGCGCCAGTTCTGCCTGTACAGGTGTCCGTAGTCCCTGAACACACCGTTTTGTGGATCGTAAGACGCAAGCCCGCTCTGTGGATATGTCGAAGACCAGATCACGCCCGTGTCGTCTTCGGTCAGTCCCATCGCCATTCGCGGCGCCGTCTGGTGGCAGAACGTATAGTCCATCGCATTAACGTCGAACTCCACGAAATAGCCATTGAAGTGCGTGTAGAAGCAGTTTCGGCTGGACAGGAGCGACGCGTAGGGGCAATCGCCTCCGGGTGGAAAGGGTACCGGAAATTCACTGCTCTTGCCGGTCGCGGCATCGATGACCAGCAGCGCGTACCCGCCGCGATGGTCGAACAGCCAGACGAGGACGACGTTCCGGCCGTCTCCGGCGGCGGCCGCAACCGTGCCTCTCGGATGGCTGCTGCGGGTGGCGGGGCCGTGATGGCGGAAATTGTCCGCGAGAATCCGTGTCGATCTCATGCCTTTGCCTCTTGTTCGTTAGCGGGTTGATTCCGGGCTCCGGGGAAATGCCGGCCGCGGGCCTGTATCTGCCGGACGGCCGCAAGCGCAATCATGCGCGCGGCGCGAACGAATGTCAATCAAAATGAGCAAGTCTGTTGCCCGCGGCGTACGCCCGGACAAACGGACGTTCCAAATCAATTCTGTCGAATGGGAGGTTTTCGCATGGATATGGGACTGAAAGACAGGGTGGCGATTGTCGGGGGCGCGAGCCGCGGCCTGGGGAAGGGGTGCGCGATGGCGCTTGCCCGGGAAGGCGCGCGCGTTGCCGTGTGCGCGAGGAACGAGGGTCGTTTGGAGGCTGCCGCCGCGGAGATCCGGGACCTTACTGGATCGGAAGTGCTAACCGTGGTCGGAGACCTCTCCGTTGAGGAGACCGTTGATCGACTGACCAGGGAAACCGTGGAGGCGTTTGGCGGTATCGATATCCTCGTGAACAACTCCGGAGGTCCGGACGCGATGCCTTTCGCAGAAGTAACGGAAGCGATGTGGCGGGAGTATACGGACCTGATCCTGAACTACGTGCTCCGGATGTGCAGGCGCGCCGTTCCGCTGATGCAGGCGAGGGGCGGCGGCAGGATCATCAACCTGTGCGCGTTCGCGGTCAAGCAGCCGGCCGGAAATACGGTATCGAACGTGTTGAGGACGGCAGTTGCGGGCGCGGCCAGGACCCTCGCGAACGAATACGCGCGGGACCGGATACTTGTGAACAATGTGTGCACCGGGTTTATCGATACCGAACTTCTGCGGGAGGAGTTCGAGGAAACCGCCAGGACCGGGGGTATTTCCGTTCAGGAAGCCATGCGGCCGCTCGTTGAGGACATTCCGCTGGGCCGGCTGGGGACCGTGGAGGAGCTGTCGGATTACGTCGTGTTCCTGGCGTCGGAACGTTCGAGCTACATCACCGGCACGTCGCTGCAGGTGGACGGGGGCTTTGTCAGGTCGCTTCTGTAACCGGACGCCTCGCGAAACATGCGGGCAACTCGGGTTTGTCAAAGGGAATGCGGTCAGAAATCTTGACGCTGGGGGGACACGCGAATTTACCTTGTATATTGGGCTTTAATCGCTGTGGAGGCAGCATCTAAGCCGGGATATAGCGTCTCAGGTGTGATTCTTAAAAGTTGCAGATCTTTAATAATGCGGCTTTTGTGGCCACAACGTACGTGGAATCCGTTATGTTCATAAGTTGAGACACCATTATCCATTTCTCGTATTCTATCTGGGTCAAATTGCTCGTGAAACGCCGATATAAAAAAGGCTCCTGATTGTACTCGAATTCGTTCAAATGATTGTTGTGGTTCAACAACGAATACTCGAAAAAAGTCCCTCGGATCGATCTTTTTTTGAAAATGGGATTTTTCTTGACGAATTAGATGATAAAGTCGGACCAGTGCTGTGGGATAGTTGCCACCCATCGCCACGTCTCCGGGGTCGACATGATCGGGTGGATCTTCTTTTTTCTTCCCAAGCAGTTGTTTTTGCTCCTTGCATGAAAGTTTGGCGAAATTTGCGACGATGCTTATTGAATCACTGTTGAAGGATTTGATCAGCCGTTTAGGTACCCCAAAGACGTGAACCTGTCCTGACTCGGTAAGATTATCCTCGCATGCGTGAAAGAGGGCGACTAGGGGGTTTCGAGTAATATCGAGCAAGCGCGTTGGCAATCCATGGTGTCTGGCCAACACCCAATCTGCTATTGCTGAGTTCAAGCTACTAAATTCCTCTGGCCGTCTTGACATTAGGTCGATTATCATCTCCGCTTCTGATTCTAGGTATGGGTATTTTCCGCTTTTTATTCTCATTATCGAGGGTCGTAATTCTGGAAATATTCGAGATTCCCCACGAAAGTATAGGATCAATTGGGGATGATTATTCCTAAATTCAATACACTTTCCTATGAAATCTTGAACACCTTCAATTTTCACTCCTGCTTTGGGATATTCGCCTAATCCTATATAGGGTATACATCCAGGAAAATTAGGGCTCTTCCACGGTTGTGTGTGATACAAATTCGCACCTTCGAGTTTTGCCGAAGAAAAACAAGCACCCTCGAAATTTCGATTTACAAGCATTGCATTGGTGAGGTCGGCCCCGCTGAAATTAGTACCTACTGCCGATGAACTATTGAATTCATCCGAAAATGACGCCTCTCCCGAAATATGGGCTTCTTGCAATTGTGTAGTGCTAAAATCGGCATCACGAATATCTGCAAAATCCAAATCTGCGCCATTGAGAATAGCTCCACTAAAATCACATCCTTTGAGGTCGGCACAACGAAGATTGGCGTTTGAAAGATTAATGTCGGAAAGTACCGCGTTGCAAAGGTCGGCACCACTCAGATCGACATTTTCAAGGTTGATTTTATCGCACAAACGTCCAAGATAGGCTTCACGCAATGTATCGTCATTGAATTGGTTATTTTCGTTTTCTAATAATTCTGAAATATCTACATCTCTCAAATTTGGCGTGAATTTTCTGTCTTTTCGTCGTAGAGCATTCCACTCTGCAACACTTAGACTACGGAGTAAATCGATATGTTCAGGTTCAGCCATTGGAATTCTCCCGTTAAATGGACTGATGCTTGCAGAACGGATAATACATACCGAGATTTGAAATTGAGAATTATTACGGGGAGCGTCAAATAGTTGACAGCATTAGAGGGCGGCGTGGCGCAGGAATGGGACCTGAGGGTAACGTTTAATTACCAAGAGCGGCGAATGGTTGACATCTATGCCCGGCTACGTCAGAGTAGGATGATGTAAACTATAATATGCTCCCGTTAATAATGCAAAAATAGGACCCCTAGCTTGTGGAGTACAGGGGATTCTTTTTTCGTGCCAAGGTATGCTAAGGCACATCGGGAAACAACCAGTGCTCGGATACTCTTTTCAATTTAACCCTTCGCAGCATGAGGCATGGGCAGGTTGACCTAGGCTCATCGAGCGAATCCTTTCTCCCTCGTCTGAGGGCCCACTCGGGTAATTTGTGATATTTAAGGATTCGATCCTTATTGCCCCATCCACGACTCTTAAATAAAACTCACCGTCGGTGCGTTCGAGCTACATCACCGGCACGTCCCTGTAGGTGGACGGGGGCTTTGTCAGGTCGCTTCTGTAACCGAACGCCTCGCGAAACAGGCGGGCGACTCGGGTTTGTCTACGGGAATGCCGTCAGAAACCTGGATGCAGGCAGAACACGGACGCCCGTATGACGATCCTGGTAGTCGTCTCTTTCGGAAAGCGTTACGACATATCTCTGTTTCAAGTTCAGGAGATCGCCAAAACGAACGAGGTGCCCGTGGTTTCGGGATGCAGTCAGCTTGCACTCAACCAGGAACCACGGTTTTTCATCCAGCAGAACCACAAAGTCCACTTCACGCTTTTCACGGTCTCGCAGTAAACGCAGTTCCGCCTTAATCCCTTCGGCATCTCGAAGGAAATGGCAGAATTTGAGGAGGTGGGAGGCGACGAGATTTTCGAATCGTGCGCCTTCGTCGGCAACCTCGGACCAGTCCCACAGATAGTATTTGGCCGATTTTTTCACGGCCCGTTCGATGCGGCGGTGATACGGAGCTACGGGATAGGTGTAATAGTTCCGGCACAGCAGGTCCACCCAGTTTCGAACCGTGTGCGGGCTGACTTCCAGATCTTCGGAAACCGAGTTCAACGAGAGCGGAGACCCGACGCGTTTAGGCATCATCGCACCCAGAAGTTCGATCTGTGAGAGCGACCTGACGACGGTCGTGTCCCGTATGTCTTCCCTGAAGACCCGTTCGAAACGTTCCTGAAGCCAGCGGCGGTGGGTACGCGACCGTCCCGAGAGGCACGGCTCGGGGAAACCTCCGTATGCCATCAAATGCCGGACGTTGTCCGGACGGCCTTTCCCGATTGTCAATTCGAAGGGTTCAGGCGCGTTGCTCTTTTTCCGATCCCCTTCAAGTTCGGTCGCGCTGAATGGGTGGAGCCGGTACAGGTGGTATCGACCCAGAAGTGAGTCACCGCCTCGTCGGTACGTGTCCAGCCTCGAACTCCCGGTTACGATGATCCGCTCATTGTTCGGTCTTGTGTCCCAGATGCCCTTGATCAGTCCTTTCCAGCGATCGAATTTGTGAAGTTCGTCGAAGACGAGAATCTGACTTTCGGGGTCCCATTCCTGCCGCAGAATCCGTTCCCGATGGTTTCGATTGTCCCAGTTCAAATAGACGCTGTTTGAATAGCGCCTCGCCAGCAGCGTAGCGAGCGTTGTCTTTCCCACCTGGCGTGGACCGGCTACGAACACCATCCTGTCGACCAGATCGCTGGCCGCAGCGGTCTCGAGGTATCTGGATCTCAGTTCAGCCATATGACAAATTTGCACTAAACTGCAAAAAAGTCAAGACAATTTTGCAATTGACTGCAAAATTGTCAACACTCTGATACTGGATTTCGCTGTAGAATTGCCGGTTCAGACCATACGGCAGGACTCCAACGCAGAATGCATGTCAATTCACGTTGTTGGTTGCATACGGAAGGGCGCTGAATCCCCCCACCGACGATCAGCCGTCGCCGAGATCTATGTTCGACCCATCGACAGGCTCAGGGAGCGGCTCGGAAACCACTGCCTCAAAGCGGCGTCACCGTGTCAGAAGAGTAGCGCTTCAGTCATCCCCCGTTTCGGGCGCGACGTCCCGCCGGTCGGCCGGCTGACGGCGGAACAGCGTGCTGACGCCGTGCCTGATGTCTTCCAGGATGGCGTAGGTGACGGGAACGAGAATCAGAATGACTGCGGTGCCGAAGATGACGCCGAATCCCAGTGAGGTCGCCATGGGGATGAGCAATTGCGCCTGCAGGCTTTTTTCGAACAGCAGGGGGGTGAGGCCCGCAAACGTCGTCAGGGACGTGAGGAGGATGGGCCGGAAACGCGCCATTCCGGACTCCCGGATGGCCTCCTGCAGGCCCTTGCCCTCCTTGCGCCGGCGGTTGATGAAGTCCACCATCACCAGGCTGTCGTTGATCACCACACCGGATAGCGCCACCAGCCCGAAGACCGACAAAATGGTGAGATTGAGGCCCATGATGATGTGCCCCATCACGGCGCCGACGAATCCAAAGGGGATTACAGCCATGATGATGAGCGGCTGAAGATAGGAGCGGAAGGGAATCGCGAGCAGGCCGAAGATCACGAAGAGGGCCATGCCGAAGCTCCTCGAAAGGCCCTCCATGGTCTCCTGCTGCTCTCTCTGTTCGCCTTCGAGGCTGAACCGGACGCGGGGGTGGTCCGAGACGATTGCCGGCAGCACGTTTGCGGTGACGTCCGCCAGGACCTCGTTGGCGTTGGCACGGCCCTCGTCGACGTCCGCGGTAACGCTGACGATCCGCTGCCGATCGGTGCGGCGGATGGCGGCGTATCCCCGTCCCAGCTCTGTCCGCGCGGCCACGGAAAAGGGCACCTCGACGCCCTCCGGCGTGCGCAAACGCATGGTCTCCAGGTTGTTCATCGACCGTCGCTCGCTCTCGGGATAGCGGACCATCACCCTGACGTCGTCCCTTCCCCGCTGGATACGCTGCGCCTCCTCGCCGTAGAACGCCTGTCTGACCTGTCGCGCCAGATCGGACACGGTCAGGCCGAGCAGGTGCGCCTCCTCGGTCAGGGCAAGTTTCACTTCCTTCTTCCCGGGGCGAAACGAGTCGGCGATGTCCAGGACGCCCGGATACTCGGACAACTTGCTCTTGAGTTTCTCCGCGGCGATGCGAAGTTCGGCGTAGTCCGGCCCGGTAAGCTGGATATTGATCGGTTCGCCCACGGAAAAGAGCGAAGAGGCGAACGTCAGTTCCGTGGCATCGGGAATGGGTCCGGCGAGTTCGCGCCAGCGTCTGGCGATTTCGATGCTGCTGATGCTCCGCTCCTCGGCCGGCGTGAGCTCGATGTTGACTTCACCGAGATGCGCGCCTGAATAGGATGCGTTCCGTCCGCGGTTCTCGCGTTGGGCCGCGCGAAGGGGCTGGTCCCCGACCAGCGCAAGCATATGCGTGAAGACTCTCTCGTCTGTTTCCGATTCCAGTTCCTGCTGCAGCCGTATCGCGGATGACTCCAGCCGGCGCACGACCCCGGCGGTTACCTCGGCGGGCGTGCCCTGAGGCATGGTCAGGATCGCCGCTACGTTGTCGGCCGGGACCTGGGGCAGAAACACGAAGCCGATCCAGCCGCCGAGAATGAGCCCGGCCGTAAGGGTCAGTGCTGCCACCCCCACGGACGCGCTCAGGTATCGCCACGCCAGGCATCGATCGAGTAGAGGACGGTAGGCCTGGTGGATGATCCACTCCAGGCGGGATGAGAAACCGTCTCGAAACCGTCTCAACAACCCGCCGATGCGGCTGGTTGTTTTCTTTCTGGCTTTCAGTCTGGCGTGCGCCAGGTGGGCGGGCAGGATGAACAGGGATTCAACCAGCGAAAAGACCAGCGTCAGAATGACGATTTCCGGAATCAGCCTCATAATCTTGCCGGAGGTGCCGGGGACCATCAGCAGCGGCGAAAACGCGGCGATTGACGTGAGTATCGCAAAGGTGACCGGCACGGCCACTTCCTGGGCGCCCGCGATGGCGCCGCGCAGGCCGCGCTCACCCTGCTGGAACCTCCTGTAAATATTTTCACCGACGACAATGGCGTCGTCGACAACGATACCGAGCACCACGATGAACGCAAACAGCGAGATCAGGTTGATGGAGGCGCCGATGGTCGGCATCATCGCGATCGCGCCGAGAAAGGAGATGGGGATGCCCAGGGCGATCCAGAAGGCCAGGCGGAGCCTGAGGAACAGCGCCAGGATGACGAGGACGAGGATGAAACCCCCGCGTCCGTTCTTCAGCATCAGGTTGAGCCGGCCCTCGAGGATCCTGGAGAAATCCGAGTAGACGGTAAGTGAAATGCCTTCGGGCATGCGGGATTCCGCCGACTCGATGTACTCCTTGACTTTGCGGGAGATGTCCAGCGCGTCCTGTTCACCCACACGGAAGACCTGCACCAGAACGCCCGGTTCCTGGTCGAACCTGCCCGAAATGTCCGCGTCGGCGAATCCGTCCACAACCGTGGCCACGTCCCCTACGGTGAGTGCGGCGCCGTCGGGACGGGTACGTAAGATGATACTCTCGAAGGCCGCGCCCCGGTAGGCCTGTCCTTTTGTCCGCAGAAGGATTTCGCCGCCTTCCGTCTTGATGGCGCCGCCGGGCAGATCGAGCGAGGAACGGCGCACCGCCCTCACGACTTCGTCGAAAGTGAGGTTGAAACGACGAAGCGCCGCTTCCGAGACTTCAATGGAGACCTCGTACGGACGCGCGCCGCTCAATTCCGCCTGGGTTATTCCCGGGATGGCGGTGATCTCGTCCCGGACCTGTTCGCCCAGGTACTTCAGGGTGGTCTCGTCGGCGTCGCCCGATACGGCCACATTGATCACCTGGCGGCGCAGGACCACTTCCTGGATGACCGGTTGTTCGGTTTCGTCCGGGAACGTGTCAATTGCATCGACGGCTGACTTGACGTCCTCCAGGACTCTGCGCGCATCGGTGCCGGGTATAAGCTCGATATTCACGCTGCCCCGGTTTTCCGATGCCGTCGAGCGGATGCGTTTGATGCCTTCGATGCTCTGAACGGCCTCTTCGACCCGCACGCAAACGCCCTCTTCCACCTCCTCGGGCGCCGCGCCGCGGTAAACGACGGAGACCTGAACGACGTCAGCGGAAAACTCCGGAAAGATCTCAAGTTCGATGCCGCCGATGGTAATCAGCCCGCTTGCCAGGATGACGACCATGAGCAGATTCGCGGCGACGCTGTTTTCGGCGAACCAGGCGATAGCGCGATTCATCCGGCGCCTCCTTCAGACGGGACCGTGTTCTCCGGCGCGAGAATACGTACCTGCATCCCCTCCACAACGGCGTCCAGCGTGGAAATACAAACCCGCTCGCCTCCGTCGAGGCCGGAACGGATGAGGGCGTTCTCCGCTTCGAGCCTCAACAGATCGACGCGACGAAAACGCAGTCTGCTGTCCTCGTCGATGACAAGGACCTGATCGGTGTCCCTGAGGGCCGTTCGTGGCACGACAGCGACGTCCCTGGCGACGCGACCGAGGATTTCAACCTCGACAAACAGCCCCGCGAAGAGCGGCGCGCGGCCCGGGTCGTCGTCCTGGTCGTACGGCGCGACGGCGCGCGCGACCAGATTGACCATCCGCGTGCGGGCGTCGATTTCCCCTTCAATCCGTACGATTTCTCCCTCCCAGGTCTGCGGCGCTCCCGCGAAAACCGCATGCACCAGGGCTTTCGGGCGGGAAGCAGGCTCGAGTTCGCTTCGAGCGTTGTAGACCAGGTCCAGATAGGCGAGTTGCTCGTGCGGTACGGGCAACCGGATTTCGGCGTAGTCCACGGCGTAGATGCGGGCGACCGGAGCGCCGGGATTGACGAATTGTCCGAGGTCCACGATCTTGGACAGTACCCGCCCCTCGTACGGCGCGCGGATGCGGGTCCGTTCGAGCGCGAGCCGGGCCTGTTCCTGGGATGCGCGCGCTGCCTGCAGGGCGGCGCGGGCGTCTTCCAGCTGAGGCTTCCGGAGGGCCAGGTCGGTGGCTTCACCGTTGCCCAGGCGCTGCCATTCCTGCATGGCCAGTTCTGCCTCTTCCTCCTCCCGCGCCAGTCGCACCTCGGCCTGGGCCACCACCGCCCTCGCGCGGTCCACCGCGAGTTCGTAGTCGCGCGGGTCGATTGTGACCAGTACGTCCCCTGCCTTGAAGAAGCCGCCGTTCGCGAAGGCAGGAGAGACCGAGATGATCTGTCCGGCGACCTGTGATACGAGGCTGGTCCTGGTGCGCGGCGCGGCGGTGCCCTGGGCAAGAACCTTGAGTTGTACGTCTTTTATTTCAACCGGCATCGCCCGTACCAGAGGAGGCGGTACTTCAGGCGGGGCCACCACGACTTCGGAGCGTGCGCTGATGAGTACGTAGGCGCTCAGCGCCCCAAACGCGACGACCGCAACGGGGAGAAGCGCCTTCGGATGCCGCCGGATCCAGCCGGACCGACGCGGCGTATCCGGGCGTGTGCTTTTCAACGGTCTCATGCTCATGTTCTACAGTCCTTCCGTTTGCGTTGTCGACGTCGTCGAAGCCGTTCCGCGGGGACCCGCGAAACCCCCGCCAAGGGCGAGGTGCAGGTTGACCCGGTTCTCGAGGCGCTGCCTGCGTACGGCGATGAGCTGGCTTTCGGACGCGTACGCCCCGCGCTGGGCTTCCAGCATCGTGTTCAGGTCCACCAGGCCTCCCGCGTACCTGTCCTCGGCAAGGCGGCGCGCGGCAAGAGCCTGTTCGGTTGCGGTTTCAAGCGCCGCCTGTCGTTTGGCCAGAAGGCTTTCCGCCTCCAGTGCGGTCTCCACTTCGGCAAAGGCGGACAGGACGCTTTGTACGTATGTGGATGCGGCCCCTTCGGATTGTGAAGCGGCCAACCGGATGCCGCCGCGAATCCGTCCGCCCTGAAAGAGGGGCTGCAGGACATTTCCCGCCAGGTTCCACACGCTGAAGTCGCCGTCGAGAAGACTCTCCAGTTCCCTGCTGCTGGTGCCGGCGGAACCCGTGAGGCTGATGCGGGGATAGAGCGCCCGCCTGGCCTGTTTGTACCGGGCGTGGGACGCCGCCAGCCTCCGTTCCGCCGCCATCAGGTCCGGCCGGCGGGACACCAGGTCGGCGGGAAGGCCGGCTGGAATGGCTTCCGGAAGTTCCGGCAGGTTAGAGCCGGTGTTGAGCGCGGCGTCGGGATACCGGCCCAGAAGGACTTCGAGCTGCCGCCGGGTACCGTCCAGAATGAGCCGACGCTGTTGGAGGACGGCCTCGGCGCCCGCCAGGTCCGAAAGCGCGCGCCGCAGGTCCAGTGCGTGTCTCAATCCGCGCCTGTAACGTTCCCGTACGACCTCGCTTGACGTCTCGAGGTTCTCTACCGTGGCTTCCGAAAGATCGACCTGTCTGCGGGCCTCCACGGCCGCGAACCAGAGCTTGGCGGTCTGTCCCGCCAGCGAGAGCCGTGCGCCTGCATGATCCGCGCGCGCGGCCTGCGCGTCGGCCAGAGCGGCCGAGGCGCCGGCTCCCAGCCGGTTCCAGAGATCGAGTTCCCAGGAGACGTCGAGGGACAGTCCAAAGCTGCTTGACGTTGAGGTCAGAACGCCGTTCCCGGAACCGGGGATGGGCAGGCCTATGAAATTCTGTTTGCGGCGGGACCCGCTCACTCGGCCTCCGACATCGGGATACAGAGGGGCGCCGGCGATCTTCGCCCGTGCCGCGGCCGCGCGTACCCGGGCGGCGGAAGCCTGCAGGTTGTGGTTTCTCGCCAGCGCTTCGGCAACGATGCCGGTCAGGGTTTCGTCATTGAAGGAACGCCACCAGAGCGTGTCCGCGGGCGTGGCGCCGGCTTTACCTGCCGCCCAGCGTTCCGGAATGGTGACGTCGACGTCCGGTGGGTTCACCTGCGGGGCCGCGGCGCAGGCCGCAAGTAGCAGGGAGAGAATGGAAAGAACCGGTCTCAAGTTGGGTCTCCGTTGGGGGCGGCGGCGCGAAGGCCGGCTGCGAGAAACGCGACGAGGCGCCTGATGTTGTTTTCGATATCGGAAGGATCGCACAGGCCGCCGGTCCGTCGCGGGATGATGTGTCTCCCCATCAGCGGCATGCTGATGCAGCCGACCATGAAGAAGAACCGCCAGAGCAGGTCGGTCCGGGACAGGTGGGGAAGGCTGCGGGCAAGGGCGGACGTAAAGCGCTGAAAGACTTCGGCGAACTGTTCGGTAATTCTGTACCCCAGGTCTCCAGGTTCGGAATAGAGCCTTCCGATGAGCAGCATGAAATTCTCGCCGCCGCCCGCGGGGTCGTACGCCAGCCGCATCGCGGGTGCTACGAAGGCATTTACGATGCCTTCAATGGAGGGTGCGTCTCCGGCGGCCGATTCTTCGGCATCGAGAAGGCGGCACCGTTCCCGGTTTAGAGGTTCCAGCCTCCTGGCGAAAACCGCTTCGATGAGCGCTTCTTTGGAGCCGAAGTGGTAGTGGACGGAGGCCAGGTTTGCGGACGCCTCGGAAGTTATGGCGCGCAGGGACGTGGCTGCGATTCCGTGTTCGGCAAACAGATGTTCGGCGGCGTCGAGCAAACGGTCGTGAGTATCGGACTGATTCATGGAATCACACAACTGATGATCAGTTTCAAACAAACGTATGATTAAAACGAACGTTTTAAATTACCGAATCTCCTGACGTATGTCAAGAGGAATATGGCGTCCCCAAATGGCAAATCGCAAAAATATTAATTTTTTAATTGACAAAATGCGGATCTTCCGTATATTTATATTAAGGAATTAATCGCGCACCCCAATATCACGAAACTTCGTGACTCAAATACAACCTTTTATGAACCCGTTTTAAAATTACCGGTGAGTTCCCGAGCGCGAGCGAAAAAGTGGCGGTCAAGGCGGGAAAACCCGCCTATGAGAGGCGAGCAAGCGCAGCCTCGATCTCGTAAGACGGGTGGGTTTGACCAACGCTGACCGGCGCTTTTGCAGCCGTGCGAAGACCGCTGGGAATTTTAAAACGGCTTCTAAGGAGTTCAATGTATGGCAAGGCCGAAGTCGCCCACGCTTACGGAAGCTGAACTCAGGCTGATGGACGTGCTCTGGAAAAAGGAGGCAGCCACCGTGCGCGACGTTGTCGCGGCGCTGCCGGGTAACGAACCGCTCGCCTATAGCACGGTGTTGACAACGCTGAGAATTCTCGAGCGGAAGGGCTACGTATCCCACGAAAAGGAGGGCAGGGCCTACGTCTACCAGCCCGTCGTCGGCCGCGAGGACGCCAGGAGAAGCGTGGTACGGTACATGATGAGCCGGTTCTTCAACAATTCGCCCGAAGCGCTGATGCTGAACATTCTAGAGAACGAAACGGTCGACGGAGACGTTATCGATCGCCTGAAACGAATGGTGGACGAAAGCAGTTAGGGAACTTTGTATGTTCGCGGCCTACGAAATCTTCGACGCTGTTTCACGGTTGGCGGTGTCTGCTGTGCTGGAAGGACTCTGGCCGGGACTGCTCGTTACGATTTCGCTCGCGTGCCTCCTGAACTTCGCGAAGTGGCTCAACGCGCGGACCCGGTACGTAATCTGGACGGTCGCGCTGGCGGCGGTGTTCGCACTGTCCTGGTCCGGAGTTTTGAGTCCGCCGGACCATGCGGGCGCCGCACGAATATGGTCCCGGGCAGCGGAATTGAGAGAGGAGCAGGCCTCCGAAAGCCGGAATCTCAGCCGGGAGAAAGGGTACGAATCGACGCGCGCCTCCGAAGCGCCGGAGGGCCTGGAGCCGGATATCGTGGCTGAGCTTCCCCGCCCGTGGCCGCCGATTGTCTTCGCGGTATGGATGCTGGTCGTACTGGCATTGTCGGCGAAGCTCTTCCTGGCTTTTCGTCATATTCGGCGCCTGAAGCGGAGTGCAAGTCCCCTTCCCGCCCGCTATCAGCACAGGTTGCGTCGCCTGCTTCGGGCTTGCGAGACGCGTCGCTGGGTGCGCCTTTGCAGCTCCACACAGGTGGTCGCTCCCGCGGCGACGGGCCTCTTCAGACCTGTGATTCTGATCCCAGAGTCCATGCTGGAGCGGCTGACGGAGGCGGAATTCGATCAGGTGGTCCTGCACGAACTGGCGCACCTGCACCGGCTGGATGACTGGTCCAGGCTCCTGCAGGCGATTGTCGGGTGCGTTTTGTTCTTCCATCCGGCCGCATGGTGGATCGGTCGACAGATGGACCTTGAGCGAGAAGTCGCGTGCGACGATACGGTGGTCGGCATAACCGGAAGAGCCAGAGGTTACGCGGTCTGCCTCACCCGGCTGACCGAGATGTTGGCATCGCCGGTCGGGTTGACGATGGGAATCGGCGCCCCCGGAAACCGGAAGCAGGTCGTTCGGCGGGTCTCACGGCTGTTGAATGCCCCGGGCGGCCGCGATCGGCGGCTGTCACGGGCCGGCCTCGTACTGGCTTTCGGTCTGGTCCTCGCGGTATTGACAAACTGCGGAGGCGGGCCGGCGGTCGAGGTGCCGGGCAGGTCGGAAGCCTTCGTGAAACTGGCAACCATCAAGGATCGGCTGCTGTCATTCCTGCGGCTGGACGGCCTGCCCTCCAGTTCCGGGCGCTCGGACCTGGTTACGGTAATTGCGGATTCCCTGGATGCCCGGATGTTGGGTATACCCATCCGCGGCGTTTTCGAGAGGATAATAAGGACACCAGGGAAGGAGCGTCTATACCATGTCTCGTTCGTACGAGCGGGAGACTTCCGGGCGTTGCGTCGCAGGAATATCGTGATCGCGGCGGCGCTTGACGGAGACCACGAAGCAGCCAGGCTGGTACGCTCGCTGGTTCCGGACGGAAGGAGAGAAGCCATCCGTAACGGCGCTGCGCCAATTGTCATCCGCCGTGACGTGTGGGCGGATGACCAGGTCGTCGCGCTGATTACGGGCGAGGACCGCGGTGCGTTGAAAGCCAACTTCCTGACGGAAGCGGACCGGATTTACGGCGCGGTCGAAGGGAAGCGGGACGAATGGGTCGCCGACATCCTCTATCGATTCGGCGAACGAGAGACGCTCGCTTCGGAGTTGGCGGAGCGGTTCGGGTGGCGCGTGCGGGTGCCCTTCGGCTTCAATATGATCGACTCACACGCCGATAGCGGATTCGTGGTACTGACGCGTACCCACGCAAGGGTGCGCCAGTGGATGTTTGTCTACCGGGAGGACGGCGTGCCGCCGGACCGGTTGACCGAGGCGTGGTGTATCCGGAAGCGGAACGAGATCGCCGAGAGGTTCTTTGAAAACGACGTCGTGGACCCAACCGGCCTGACCGTGAGTCAGCGGGAGCTCGGAAGCCGGTTGGCAGTGCATCTGGAAGGACTGTGGCAGAACGATCGCTCGTGGAAGGGCGGGCCCTTCAGGAGCTACGTGCTGGTGGACGAGAAAAAGGACCGGCTCTATTTCCTGGACCTTGGAGTTTACGGCCCTAACAGAAGAAAAGAGACCTATCTTCGTCAACTGGACGTCGTGGCCAGGACGTTCGAAACGGGGCCGTTCTACGAGGACCGGCTCGCGACGGCCGGGCCAGGCATCGAAGACTGACATCCGCCCGGGCAGAGGATACTCGTCCGTTTTTTTAAATCCAAATATTAATTCGTTAATTCACTGTCTGGGTCTGCCCGCGTGCGGACGGGCCTAGAAGCCGCAAAGGAATGCGATGAGACCAGCGAAAGGGTTTCCGCTGAAGCGCATCAATGCCGTTCTCGCGATACTGGTTCTCGGCCACATGTTCTACATCTATACTGCCTTTCCTTGAAAGATCCCTGTGTCCGTGGGTGCGGACGGAGAGGCGGCAGCCGAACTGAAGAAGAGAGCGCCCGATCTTGTCCTCCACGACATCGACGGTAATTTCGTACGGCTCAGCGATTATGTGGGCAAGACCGTTCTTATTGATTTCTGGGCGACGTGGTGCGGACCGTGTGTTGATTCGCTGCCGCACCTGAACCAGGCGCACGTGTCAGAGACGGGTCTCGACCTTGTAGTAATGGCCGTTAACATTGAATCTCTGGACATCGCTCGTCATTTTGTGATGGAGAGGGACTACGACTTCATCACCTTGATTGATGAAGCACACAAGGCCAGAAGGCAGTACGGCGTCGATGCCATTCCGACGACGTTTCTTGTGGATCGGTTCGGAGTGTTGAGAGACCGGATGGTTGGAGGATCCTACGTTTCCCTCAAGCTGGCTCTCTGGGGCGAGAAACTCAGGCGCATTCTGGATATCAGGTGAGAGACGGTGAACGGAAAATCAACCTGTCACGGTTAACATACAACCTGAAAGGAGGCCGACGATGTTGCGTTATAAGCATCCCGAAGCGGATCTGAAGCTGGCGTACCCGAAGGTGATGGCACGGAGTGTCGGGATCTCCGTCGTGTTTCTTCTGGTCCTCGCAGTGATGTTTCCAACTTTCGAGATGGACACACCGGCGCGGGTGCGCCGCACCGAGGTGATCATTGTCGAGCCAATTCCCGAAATCCGGCATCCGAGACGTCCTGACCCCAAGCGGCCCTCAATGCCGATTGAAGCGGATGCCGACGAGGTGCCCGAAGATGTGACCATTGAATTGACCGAACTGGACCTGGATCGTGTTCCCGTGGAGCTGTCGCCGCCGGCGCGTCACGAGACTGCGCCCGTCGATGAGGGGGTCCTGGAATTCTGGAGAGTTGAGCAGAAACCCTCGCTGACCCGTTTCACGATGCCGGTCTACCCTGAATTGGCGAGGAAAGCCGGGCTGGAGGGGGTAGTGTTCGTTGCGTTCACGGTGGGCGCAGACGGGAGCGTCAGACAGGTCCGTGCCGTACGAGGACCGGAGATCTTCAGGAAAGCGGCGATCGAGGCGGTTTCGCAGTTCGTGTTCGAGCCTGCCGTTCAGAACGACCGGTTGGTCGCGGTGAAGATGTCGATGCCCATCCGGTTTCGGCTGAACGATTGAGCGATTCGGCGGCTTTACAGGTCGCTCGGTTCCACGGTGAGGAGTTCCATGTGTTCCTTGTTGACAGAGTAGGCCACGATCAGCCGGTCCTGCTCGACCAGCGCGCAGGGATACTGGTGGCCGTGCGCCTTGAGCGCGCCAGGAAACGCAATGGCGGTGGTTTCGTTGATCAGAAAGTATTGTCGCTCGAATTTCACGCCGTCCGACGAAATGGAAATCATCAGGGGCACCCGGTTCAGCAGGTCGGCAATGGCGTTGTTGATAAGAAAAAAACGACCGTCGGTCAGGCGTCCCGCACTGACGCGGGATTTCGAGTCGGGAATATTCGACAGCATGGGCGGTGTCCAGCTTCGGCCGCCGTCCTCGCTGACCGCCACGCGCAGCCTCATCTCGTCCGTCTCGTTCCGGTGGAACATGAATATCGCGCCCTCGTCCGTTTCGTACCACGATGCTTCTCCGTACGGAAACCGTCCCGAATCCATCCCCCGCGAACCGTCGAAGGGGATCTCCACGACCTCGGGACGATCCAGAGGATTCTCTCCGGGCCAGAGGAACACGATCGGGTGTCCTCGCCGTGACCCGGCGCACAGAAGCCTGCCCTCCCGCGTCAGCCGCGGCGCCTCGAACCAGTAGCAGTCCTCGGCGACGTCGCGCTCCGTCCAGCTCTCACCGTCAGCAGACACGCAGAGTCCGACGCCGCAGGTTATCCTGCTTTCGTCTCTCGCGCTCATCCCCGGCCTGCGAGCCACGCCGCCCCCGGTTTTCGTCTGCACGAATACGACGAGACGGTCGTCGTAACCCATGATTCCACCGGTATTTCGCCACATCCTTCCCTGGACGTCGCCGGGCGCCACGCAACCCGGCCGTGACCATGCGGCCAGATCCTCGCTGTGTGTAATCAGGGTCCGCTGGCCGGGCGCCTCTTCGTCCACGCGTCCGTTGGAGAAGACGTACCAGTATTTTCCACGCCACCTGCAGATTCCGGCCTGATGATTGTAGGTACCGAACGCCCGCGAACCTGTCGCCACACGAATTCGCCGGATCGGTGCCTGGTCGAACCATGCCGGCCAATCCTTTCCGTCGGGCCGGGTGCATCCCGCCTTCGTGAACTGCGAGGTTACAAGGTTGTCCCTCACCCTCTGCCTGAGTTCGGGCGTGAGCATGGAGATTCTTGTTTCCGTGTAGATGTCCGGTACGGGCATGACCGGATTCCTCTTGTCTGCTTGTGCCTTCACCTTTGGATGACGGCGGTCAGTCCACGACGTTGACGACGACCTCGACTTCGTCTACCGTAATGTCGCAGGTTTCGGCGCGATTCTTCTCGACCAGCCTGATGCCCAGGGTATTGTCTCCGTGGATTGCGGGCGGCGACGTCAGACTGACGCGGAATTCAGTGTATGGCGCCAGTGGACGCCCCTCCCACGCCGGTCGGCCTTGCGGATGCCAGATCGACCTGATCGCGCCGGCCGGAATCTCCCGGGCATTGAGCGTTACGGCAATCTCATCCTCGGGTCTCTTTCCGATGGCTCTGAAAACCAGCCAGGCGCCCGGAGGTTTGCCGGCACGGTTGAATGTGCCCGCGTATACGCCGCGCTCGTCCAGGGGCAGGTCGGCCTCTTCCGGCAGGTGCTCGCAGATCCGGAAAGGAAATTCCGCGCTCGCGCCCGACTCGCTCACGGTTGCGCGGGGATGCGGGATGACGATGTTCCGGTAGCCCTTCGGGTGGAGTTCGTGCGCCCAGAGCGGCAGGAATAGATAGTGCCTGTCTCCACCGGCAACCGCATCAGGGTCCTTGAGGGTGTTGAAGTACCCCAACGCCCCGGGGTACATGTCCGCGGGTCCGGGATAGCTCCTGCTGCGTAGCTGGCCCCACATATAGACATCGTAGTTGTGGGTGGAAATCCCGTCGGCGCCGGATTCATAGAAGTTGCGGACGGCGGCGCGGTAGTTGTCCAGCGACATGATTGCGCAGTTTCCCGGCACGTCGGCCTGAATGGCGGGATACAGGTAACAGCTGTCGGCGCCGCGGACAACACGGGCAAATTCGTCCACCTTCATGTTGAAATCGGTGTAGTGATAGTCGGTGGGCGCAACGTAGTCGACGAGCCCTTCCCCGACCCACGCGGGTACGTCGAACCCGAAGTGCCGGCATTCATCCAGAGTCGTGGGCACCCTTACGCCCAGAAGGAGACGGCGGCCCGTCTTTTCGCCGTTCCTGTCCAGCATCGCCCGCAGTCGCCGCATGAAGTCGGACATCACCGGATGCCGGCTGCGGGCCTCGGACGGCGGAAAACAGTACCCATGGCGGACAAAATTGAGTTCGATTCCGTCAACGTCGAATCTGCCGGGCACCTCCTCCAGGATTGAGAAGACCCAGTCCCGCACGTCGGGCAGCGAGTAGTCAACGCCATGGCCGAGGTCCTTCAGAATCCACCCGGGATTCGCTTCGAAAAAGGGTCTGTTGACGCCGTGGCGATCGTTCATCCGGAAGCCCGCGAGCAGCTCGATACCCTGGTTTCGGGCTTCGTCGACGAATATTTCCAGGGGCATCACGCCGCCGTCCATCATCGCGTCGAATCGTCCGAACGCCGGCGAGCGCCAGTTCGGGCATCTACTGCTTCGGTAGTACGCGATGAGGCCGTCGAAATACACTTCCGGGACATAGGTGTCGGCGCCTCCGGCAGCAACGTTCCGTATCCACTCCCGGAGATGGCCGGGTTCGGCCGGATCGCCGAAGAGGAAGGTACCCTTTCCGAAATGCGAACCCGTGTCGCTGGTGTGAATCAGACGCCGGCGGCCCCTGGGAGCGCACCTACGGATGCCGGAAGCTAACGTCCGGTCGGTCGACGTTACCTGCGCCATGGCGGATCTAACCTTGATTCATAAGTCTTCGGGGACGTCAATTCGAATATGTGCTAGTAAATAAAGGCGATTAAACGGCGGATTACCAGGATACACCGGGTCACTGGACGTGAAGGGAAAAAACGTCATTCTATACGTCGATATTGCCCCGTTTCGGAGGGTTTTATCGCGTCGCCGCGTTACTGTATTCTTTGGATTGAGGCTAACCTCTGTGATCTGGATCGAGAGTTAAGCCGGCCGGCATGGAGTCCCAATTTGACTTTATTCCATAACACGCTTATAGTCAATGTGTTATTCCGGTTTTTGGATATCGGTGCGGTTGTCGGAATGGGTATTGAGCGGTCCTGGATTAAGCCCGGGTGGGTACGTATGGGACGCAACATTCCAGTATGCCTGAACCAGTTGCAACTGCGTTTCCCGGATGGTCTGCCGAGGCCCCGGGTACGGACGGTCCCGGCGCGGTGCGAACAGTGCGGAAACCGATTTGGCTTCCCGCAGTGGTCTGACCCGACAGGAATCCGGCTGCACTTCTGCAGCAAATCCTGCCTTGAGGCGTGGGCATCCCTGCTTCCGGACGTCGAGGAACGCCTGGTCTTGACGGGCCGACCGCAATTCAGGGGCGGGAACTGGAAGGTGCGGGCCGCGCTGGCGAGAGAACGGGACGGTTTCCGGTGCCGGAACTGTGGCGTTGCGGAGGAGACGCTGGGACGGCAACTTGACGTCCATCACAAGATACCTGTCCGGTTGTTCGCATCGGCCGCTGCGGCCAACCGCCCGGACAATCTGATCTCGGTCTGCCGGCCGTGCCACAAGCGCATGGAAGACAGGACGGCGGACGAACTCCCACTCTTCCGCGACGTGAGACATCCCGGCCAGCGGCGGGATCGCGGATGACGAGCAATATCGGATAAATGGCACTAGAGGGCGTTCTTCTCTCCGAAAAGGCGTTCACAGACCTTGCCGGCGCGTTCCTGGTAGCCGTCGGGGACAAAGACGTACAGCTTCCAGAGGCGTTCGTACTGGTCCTCGACCGCCTTGACGTCAAACGGCGGACTGTCGAGGGGTTCGTTGAGGCGCCGAACGCCGGTCTTCGTTTTCGTAAAGACCCTCGCCTCCTTGATGGAGGAAATGTCCGGACAGTACAGGATAACCTGATCGGGCTCGACGACGATGGCGTCCGCGATTTCGCGTTCCACCCGCTGTCTGGACTCGACGGACCTGGTGTACGAGGCGATCAGTTCATCCCTGGCGCGCCGACCGATTTCTCCGGTGGACAACACGTATGCCCGCTTCAGAAGATCGCGGTAGACCACGCCGCGGACCAGGCGTTCGATGCGCTCGTCCTTTCGAGCGACGAGAGAACGAAGAAGCGCGCCGTCGGTATGGGTCTGAATGTCCTCTTCCCGAAGGCCAAGTTGCACGGCCAGTTCCACGGCCTTGGCGATCATCGTGCCGGACGCGACTTTCGCATGGTGAAAATAGACACGTTCGGTGAGAAAATAACGAAGGCGGAGAAGGTGCAGCAATTCCGTCCGTGTGCTGAGTTTCTCTAGGTTGATAGCGAGCTTGTTGTCGGCAACGGTGAAGGTACTCAGAATGCGGTCGTCGTAATCATGCTTCAAGCCCGCGAAATACGCGTCGCGGCGGAGGTAGTCCAGCAGGTCCGCGTCGACTGTGCTGCTAACGATCTGCCTCATCCAGGGCGGATCGAAACCGCGCTCGGTCAGCAGGGCGACCACCTGTTCTCTCTGACCCGACGCGTCGAGTGCACTCGCCAGTTCGTCCTGTGAGAGCGCATTTCGCATCCGTTCCGCCGAATCGTGGCGCGGAAACAGCTTGCGTTCGTCTTCGAAGGTATGGCCGAACGGGAAATGAGACACGTCGTGTACGAGAGCCGCCAGAACAACCGTGGTTTCCTGCTCGGGGCTCACGTCGGTCCCGGATTCCCGGAGGACGCCAGTGATATGCCTCGCCATTGCGGCGGTGCCCAGGGAGTGTTCGAACCGGGTATGCGTACACCCCGGGTAAACGAGATGCGCCGTACCCGTCTGCCGGATGCCCCGCAGCCGCTGAAACTGACGGGTATCCATCAGCCGGCGTTCCACTTCGCCAAACCGGATGTCACCGTGGATTGGATCTCGAATGATCATGAACCGGAGCCTCGATAGCCGAACGCCGCCCCTCCTGCCCGCCAGCCGTTCAAAGGTAACCAATCGGTCGACACGTGGCAATGCAAACGCATCAAGCGAAACGGGCTGCCGGTGAAAGAGCCCGGCAGCCCGTTTGCTTGCATTGACGTTCAATGCCGTTGCTTAGAAATAAAACTTGAGTCCCGCGTACAGCCGGTCGATTTCCGTCGTGCTGCCGTCGGAGAAGATGAAGTCCCGCTTGTAGTTCAGGCCCAGGCGAATCCTGTCGTTGAGAATGATGTCGATGCCCGCGCCCGGTGCAAGGCCGAAGTTGCTTTCACCGTCCTCCGGCTTGTATAGCCCGGCCTGCGTGGAGAAATAATAGACGAACGGATCGGCGTTGTAGTCCAGGCGTGAACCCAGGCTGTAGATGGACAGCTTTCTGTCCGAAAGATACGCATAACCGCCTTCGATCGCCAGCCACCCGTCCCGCTCGTAGCCCAGGTTCAGGCTGTAGAGCAGTCCGGTGCGGTTGCCGTCCGCGTTCCCGTCGAATATACCGGAGCCGAACGCGGGGCTGACGTAAAACCGGCCTTCAGGGCCGCCGAACGGATAGCCGCCCCGGCCCAGTTCGCTGCCTTCCGGGCCGTCGGTCCTGCCGGACTCCCCGGCTTCCAGCGGCAGGCAGACCAGTGCGCCGCAGATGGTGAAGATCAGGGTGAGATTTGCGATTTTCATGGCGATTCTCCTTTTGGGTTTGACGGGGGACAGGGCCGAATGCCTGCCGATCAGATTCCGATATGCCGTTTCTTGTAAGCCTTCCGGATTTCCTTTTCGTCGGCCCAGGCGATTTCCGACGTAAGCAGATTGGTCAGCTGGAAGGTCGCCTTGTAGTAGACCAGTTTGTTCTTGCCGACCTGCTGCACGTTTGCCGTGAGCGTGCCCGTCAGCAGGTATTCCGCGCCCGTCTGGCTGCCGGGACCCCTGGCCTGGTCCGGGTCCACGTATCCGGACTGCTGGTACTCGTACTCCTCGGCGATGTCCCGGCGGTTCACCACGTCGGCGAAACGAAACCTGCCGCTCTGGAGGAGCTGTGTGCGGACCTTGTTGGAAAGCATCGTCATGTCGATGTGTTCCGCTGTACGGTTGCGCATTTTTCCGATCATGACAACGGGCGTGCCGCTGCTGCCGGAAATGTCGCTGTCGGCCATGGACTGAATCATCTTCTTCGCGATGAGTTGCATGTCATTTTCGCTGAACCGGTCATCCAGCAGCGCAATGGTGTTGGGATCTTCGTACGAGCCCTTCGTGAAGGCTCTGGGTCCCGCGCAGCTGACCGCGAACGCGAGGACGATGGCGACGGCGATGCAGTTTCCTGGTTTCATGGCGATTCTCCTCCTGGCAAGATGGTTTGTAAGGCGATGCGGCTGAATGTGATTCTCCCGGGCAGGTGGCGTGTGATTCAGTGCCATTCGCACTGGAAGCGTGCGCCCGCCATGTGCCATTTGTAGGGCAACAGGACATCCTCGCGATAGCGCACCTGCAGCCGGCAGTCCTGCAGCGTCGAACTCACCGGATAGTCGAAGGGGAACTCCCGGATGCCGGCGCGGTCCGCTTCGGGAATATCGGATGACTGGAAGATATCCGGTTTGGTCGACGTGAAGACCTGCATTGTCTTGGCGCCGTACGTCTTCAGCGGCACGCGGTCTGCAAACGTGATGCGCCTGACCTGCCTGGGGAGGAGGGGATCCGTAAGATCCACACGCTCGTCCCGTCTCCAGTTCCCCGCCAGTACGGCCCCCAAATCCGCGGTGAAGATGCGTTCGGCCGGTCCGTCAGGAATGATGACGTACAGATATCGTCTGCGCGCCTCTCGCGACCGACCTGAAAACTCGAGTTGAATGGAAAGGGTCAACGCCCGGTTGGGAGGCAGTGCATGCAGTGAAATGGCCTGAATGACCTTCTGCGAAACGCCTGCCTTCTTGAGTTCGATCAGCGCGCCGGCGGAAGCGTCTCCCGCAAACCGGCGTTCCTGCACCATCCGGCGGATCGCCTCGTCGTCAAAGTCATTCCGGCTGAGATTGACGACGTCTTCCAGGGTGAGGGGCAGCTGATCGGAACGTTCGTAGATGGGCGGCAGGTTCCTGCCGTCCCACGTCACGATGTTGACGACGGCGCCCCGCGTTGGAATGTCCGCCGCCCATACCGTCTGGCTCCATCCGGCGAGAACAAGGGCCAGGCAGATCCGAATCTGTTGCTTCATGGTGTTCCTCCTCTCGGTTGCAGTGGCTATTTGTACGTCCGGTAGTTTACGAAGGTCCGGGTTCCAGGTCGGATGTCTATATCCGAAATGGTTCCGGTTTCGATGACGCGCCCCCGGTTGTCGAGGGATTCCAGCGTCAGGGTGTGCGTCCCGGCGGGCAGCGCGAGCCTGCCAATCTGCACGTTGTGCGGCAGCGAAACCCAGCTCCGGGTATCGGCCGTTTCGATTGCGGCAGAGAACAGATTGACGATGAATCCAAGGACCTTGCTCTTCTCTTTCGCCTTGACTGAAGCCGAATACTTGACCAGTCCTCGCGCGACCGTACGCGCGAGGATCGCCGGCTGTTTGTCCTGAAACGTCTGCCACGCGATCGACGAGAGGTCTTCGGCCAGTGTGGTGGCGGTCTGACGTCCCGCGGCGCTGACCCGTATCGTGTGGGTGTGCGGCACGACGTCCTTGTACGCGGGCAGGGCCACGCGCAACCAGTATTTGACTTTTGATTTACCCGCATAGTGCGGTTTGAAATGCCGGTACGCGATTTTTCGGGAGACACCTTCAAGGCGGTCCTTCTTTCCGCCAAAGTCATCGCCCTCGTAGATCGGCAGGCTGATTTCCTCCTCTACCTTGTGCGGTACGAATCCGATTTCCGAGAAGACGATCAGTTCGCCGTCCCCGGCTGAGTGCGAGTCACGGGTGGCGACTGCTTCCCCGGGGTTGTCGACAAAGTCCAGGGCGGTCTCGACGCGCCTCAGGTCTCTCGCGAGGGTCTCCGGCGCTGCAAGGCCAAACGCTTCGTGATACGTCTCGTATGCGTCCAATGCGTTCCGATAGGACACGTATGCGTCGTTGAGTTCGCCGGTTGCTTCGTAAATCAGGCCCGTTATGTAATGAATGAAGGCATCGTTCCTGTACGTGGCGTCGTAATCGGCCTGGGCCGCGTAACGATCCAGTTTCAGGTTGGCCTTTCGGCACTCCACAAGGGCGTCCTCCGGCTCATTCAGATACCAGTAGTTGAGCGCCCTGTAATAGTTGATGAACGCGAGTTCGAATTCCTCGCCCCGATAGGCGCGTACCTGGTCATTGGTGATCAGCGAGGCCACCTCGCGGGACAACGACCTCGTAAAGAGCCTATCCGAGAGCCGTTCGGCGGACTCGAAAAACCGGTTCGACGCGTGATATTCGCCTCTATAGTGCGAAATGAGGCCATTCTCCATAAGATAGAGCAGACGTGCGGGGCCTTTCCGGGCATTACCCAGAGTCTGCAGCGCGGTTTCGTAGTGGCCACCGGCGAGGCTGCTTCTGAAGGTGACGGCATTGTGGGTATAGGTGGCGCAACCGCTGAAGAAGACACACAGAAGCAGGCCGGATTGCAATTTGAGCAAGTTCTTCATGGAAACTCCGCGGACCCTGCAAGCAGCGAGGTCCGGCAAATGGAAATGAGGCAACTTTCTTTTCCGCCCGTTATCGCTACCGAGGGTATATGCAATCAGCGTGCCAATATTATAAAACTCTTAAAAACAATGGGATATGTATTTACACCGGCCGACGAATCTGTCGTCTATCGTCCACACTTGTGAACATCAGCGACATCCGGCAGTCCCGACAAACCCAAAAACCGGCTCACACAAAGACGTGAAGACACAAAGAAAGGCGGAAGAAGGAAAAAGGCAGAAGGCAGAAGGAAGAAGGTTGGAGGTTATCCCGCGCGCCACCGGCCTTAGATAGGGCTTGGTGCCGTCAATCACGTACGTCAGCGCCTCAATGAGGCGCGGGACCTCTCCCCCCGGCCCCCTCTCCTAAAGGAAAGGGGGAGAAAAGCAAAGTATCTTCATGGCGTGACAATTCCCCCCTTCCTGCAGGAAATGGGGTAGGTCAGGCCCGACATGGAAAGGATGGAGGGAAATGAAGAAGGCGACCCGTATGGGCCGCCTGGTTGGGTTATCGCATGGGAAACGCGAGTCTATCCACGTTGGCGATAGAGAGATGCATCTACGGAGGCGGCCATGGCGGCTTCATCGAGGCGGTCGTCGAGAAAGGCATTGACGCGGGCGGCCTCCCGGGCGGGGTCCGCCATAATCTTCCGGTGGTGGACATAGAGGGTCCGGAAGCCGGGTCGTCCGGACAGCCAGGCTTCCGTCTGCCGGAGATGTTTGCGAAAGATCCGGGCGATCTCCGCGTTTTCCGCCGGCCCGCCCGGCTGCACGCCCCGACGGACCAGCATTCGGTCCTGTGAGGCGAGCACTTCCTCCAGTGCCCTGCGCAGGAAGATAATTCTGTATGTCTGTGTTTCGGGAAGGTATTTCAGCAGTTCAGAGATGATCTTGACGGCCTTGCCTCTGGCTTCGGGCAGCCAGCTCCGGTCCGTGTCGAGCGCTTTGACGGTCTCATATTCGAAATAGCCCCTTAGATTGTCTTCATCCGCGGCTCTCAGCCCATCCGTCATGACCTCCATACCGCCAGCTTCAAGCATCTGCATCATCATCGAAGTGCCCGATCTGGGCAGTCCGGAGACGACGACGATCGTATCGGGATCGATCATGGGACGCCTTCGATCACGCCGTACGAGACGGGACGTCTACGCGGGATGAAGAGGCACCTCATAGATAGCCCAGAGATTCAAGCCGGTCTTCCATCAGCTTTTTCTCGTCACGGGTATAGGCAGGGCCGGATGCCCCATCCTCTTCCCCTGCGCGTCGGGATTCCGGCAATCCGGATGCCTCGAGGAGGCGGTTGTATTCGTCGATGTCCAGCAGGACGCCGACCCGGTTACCGGCCTGGTCCACCACGAACCGCGGCTCAGTCATCTCGTTCTTCCATTGAATTGCGGATTGGAAACGGAAAGATCGGGGTTGCAGAAACGACTATCGATCCGGGAAACGCACGCGGGCCGGTTCCTGCCGCTACTGTAATTTGCCGCGGCCGAGGATGTCCCATACGACTTCCACCCGGTCGTTCCGAATGCCGTGGATCTCATTGTGCAGAAAAACCGTCATGTCGCTGTAACCGGAGATGAGTTCGATTTTGTCCCCGATCTTCAACGGGTGATCGGGATTCTTCAGCTCCAGATGACCGTGTTCCGCAGACAGGCCGACAACGTCAATACCTTCCCTGTCCTTCGCCCAGGGCAGACCGAACTGTGACGAAGTGGTTTTTCGGCCGGCGTCGATATACGCCCGGTCGCGAGCGGGGCGGCTGACCACCGTGGCAAGAACGGAGAGTGCGTGTTCCAGCCCCCGTACCCCCATCGACGTGGCGTAGAGGGTGTCCATCATGATCCCGCCACCGGCCTGAATCTCGGTGAGGCCCGGGCAGTCCGGCGTGAACGCCAGCGTTCCGGTACCGCCCGCGCTGACGATCGGACATTCGATGCCCGACGCCTCGATGTGCTCCTGCGAGTCCGCGAGAAGGGCGACGGCTTCGGCGCAGGCGGCTTCCTTCTCCGGATCGGGCAGGTCCATTGCCTGGCCCTCGTAGCCCATCAGGCCCGAGAATGTCACGCCCGGAGCGGCGTCGGCCTGCTGCGCCAGCTCCAGGGCGGGCTTCCCCGCCCCGACGCCACAGCGTCCCATGCCTATATCCAGTTCGACGAGGACACGCACGCTCACGCCAACTGCTTGCGCCGCTTCCGAAATCATGTTGACGTGGACCGGGTGGTCGATGGCAACCATAACGTCGGCGTGTCGCTGCACGTGCGTCAGGCGGGCCATCTTTCTTTCGCCCACGACCTGGTTTGCAACCAGGATATCCTTGATGCCCGACGCGGCCATGACTTCCGCTTCACCGAGTTTCGCGCAGGTGACTCCAATCGCGCCGGCGTCAAGCAGTTTGTGCGCAATGGCCGGGGTCTTGTTCCCCTTGGTATGCGGGCGCCAGTGGACGCCGCAGGCTTTGCAGCGGGCGGCAATCCGGGCGATGTTGTCTTCCAGAAGGTCCAGGTCCAGCATCAATGCCGGCGTATCCAGGTCCCACTTTTCGAATCCGACGGGAGAGTAGCTCATAATCAGCACCTTTAACCGCGCGGTTATTTTCTTTCTGCGATCCCGGCGAGGGTGTCGCCGGTTATCCTGACGGTGTGGGTATCAACGCGCTCGACGCCGGGGCTGGACGCTTTGGATGCCGCGCTGGATTCGGCCCTGTATTCCGTCTCAAATGTGTAGGGACCCGCAACGCGGTAAGGCTCGAATTCCCCGATGCGGCCCATTGTCCTCTTCGCGCCTTCGCGGATGAGGTCCCGGGCTTTTGCTGGAGAAAGCGTGAGGGCCGCTGTACGGCTGAGCCCCTTCTTGACGACAACGCCTTCGATATTTCCCACGTACTCCCTCGCTTCGTCCACGGCCGCCCGGTCGCCGCTGATAAACGCCGTGGGAACGCCGGCCTCCGCGGCGTTTGCGATGTTGAACCCGATTTCGCCGATGAGCTCGCCATTCAGCCAGCAGTTGGAAATCGCGCGAGAACTCCAGCTGTGGCACAGCACGCCCCCGGGCGTGTTCTCCATCGCGTGGTGGCCATACAGGAACATGGCGTCGAAGTCAATGCCGAGATCCCACGCGGAAACCAGCGGACGGCCGAACATGACCCGTGCTTCGTAGTGTATCAGCTCGATGTTGATTCCCCCGCTGCCGTGTCCGTCAAGGACGATGACCTGCTCGGCTCCGCCTTCCAGGGCACCGTCCACAAGCGCATTGATTTCCAGGGTGGACAGGTTCTTCGCCTGGTCGTTGTACCGCGTGTTGTCATAGGTCTGCGTCTGAAAATCGACAACGCCGGCGGCGCCTTCGAGGTCGCACAGTACCATGATATTCAAGGGGGTCTCTCCGATGTCAATCGTCGAAAGCCGACGGCGCGTATAGCCGGCCGGCGCGGATGGTGGAAACACATTCGAGTTTCTGTTCGGCCTGACGGGTGCGTTCGCGGGTATCGGTGAATACGCAACTGCCCGCCTTGAGTTCGAGGATGGCCATGTCTGCTTTCGCGCCTGGCCTCAGGGTGCCGATTTCGCCGAGCACACCCATGGCGCGCGCGGGAGCCGCCGTCACCTTCTCGACGGCCTCTTCCAGCGAAAGGCCCAAGAAGAGAAACTTGGAGACGGTGGTGACAAGGTCGTACACGGGCCCATTCAGATTGTAGACGTGGAGGTCGCTGGAGATCGTGTCCGGCGGAAAGTCCTGGGACATCGCGGCCTCGGCAACGTCGAACACGAAGCTACTTTGGCCATGACCCACGTCGAACAGGATTCCGTCTTCCGCTGCTTTGCGAGCGGCGGGACGGACCGCGCCGGAATCATCCAGAATACCGGTGTCGCTCTGGTGAAAACAGTGCGTGACGATATCTCCGGGTTGCAGGGCGTCCATCATGTCCTCGAAAGACACCGGGCTCGCGTTGGGATGGACCATCAACGGGAGACCGGTGGCGTCGCGTATCTCGCAAGCCCGTTTCAGGCCTTCCCTGCCGTTCTCACCCACCAGGCCCTTCGACATTCTGATCTTAACGCCGATAATGTCGTCACTGTACGCCTCGCACATCCGCACGGCGCGGTCCACGTCGGCATAACGAAGATCGGTGAGCTCGCCGACGTCGGCGGTCAACAGGCCCTGGGACGAGACGTGCAGAAAGGCCTTGATTCGGGTGGCGCTGGCGTCGATCACGTACTTCTTGAATCCCGGAAACGTGTCGGCGCCCGAGGAACCGGTGTCGTACACGGTCGTCACGCCCCTCGCCAGGCAGGTAGGGTCCGGTTCCACGCCGAAGTGCGATACCCCCCACCAGACGTGGACGTGCAGATCGATCAGACCGGGCGTTACCAGGTAGCCGGCGGCGTCGATCACGGTCTGCGCCGTCTCTTCGTAGATCTCACTGTCGAGCGCGGCGATGCGCCCCGCCGCTATAGCCACGTCCCGCACGGCGTGCAGACCCTGCGCCGGGTCGATTACCGTACCGCCCTTGACGAGCATGTCGTATGGTGCGGACAGAGGTTCCTCTGCGGTGGAAACAACAAGAGATCCGCGGTCGGCCGGATGCGGCCGGATGCGGCCGGAAAATAACGAAAAAGCAAAACCGCGGCAAACGAAAAGGGGCAACCCGAGGGGCGCCCCTTGAATGTACCGTATCCTTACCGGTGCTATGCCAGATTCGGGTTGCAGCTTCCCCATTCGGCCAGCGGTGGCAGGATGCCCTCCGCGATGATTTCGTCCCGCAATCCGACCAGGTGCGCGTAGGATTTCCTCAATGCCTGCAGGTCTTCCTCCGTTCCCTCAGGCATGCTGCCGGTTACGCCGTCTGCCGAAAGGGTCGCAGGCATGGCCATCATTATGTTGCTGAATTCGCCATTGTTGACGTAAGCGCCGCAGGGCCAGTCGTAGGGTTCGCCGAAGAGCCCCCTCAACATGAAGACGCTCTGCTGCGCGGGTGACTGGAAGGACGAACGCCCGCGCAACTGGATGATCCGGGCGCCGCCGCCGGTCACGTGGGCCTGGATGCCGCTCCACGCTTCCGTTGTCATGCAAATACCGTTGACGGATTTACCCGCCAGTATATCCGTGAGTGGTATCCCGTCCACGGCGGTGCCGCTCTTGAATACGGCCATCGATTCGCCGTGACCTCCGTAGGTCTTGCAGCCGGTCACGCGGTCCTGCTGAATCATGAAATGCTGGGCCAACGCCGTCTGCAGCCGCGTGCTGTCCAGGGCCGCGAGCGTGGACACCCGGCCGGCTGAAAGCCCGGAATGCACCAGCGTGGTGAGCCCTGTGATATCGGCGGGGTTGAAGATGATAATGACGAATTTGCAATCGGGGCAATACTGTTTGATGTCGAGACCGAGTTGCTTCGCGATCAGTCCGTTATCGCGCGTGAGGTCTTCGCGCGTCATCCCTTCCTTTCTGGGGGCGCCGCCCGAACTGATCACATAGCTGGCGCCGGCAAGGGCTTCGGCGACGTCCGCGGTCCAGGTGACGTTCGCCCCCGGAAATCCGCAGTGCCAGATTTCTTCCGCGGCCCCTTCCAGCCCTGGTTCGAACGGGTCGTACATGGATACCCTGCCGGCTGTTCCCGATGCCAGCAGGGTCTGGGCGAGATTTGAGCCGATGGCTCCCGCCGCACCCAGAACGGCTACTTTTTCCTCCGTCAGATACATCGATTCTCTCTCCTGGCGGCGCTTCCTGTTCACTCGTCTGCCTGACCCTGCAGGCTCGTGCTCATGTTGTAGGCCTCTTCGGCCTTCTTTGCGCTTTCCGATGCCGCGTCGTCCATTCCCGCATCAGACTGCACCTGCGAGAGCAGGGCCCACGACCGGGACAGCGCCTGCCAGCCCTGGACGCTGGTGGGTCTGATGCTAACGACCATCTTCAATGCCTCGATGGAATCCTCGTACTTTTCCTGTTTTTCGTAAATCCGGCCCAGCCGGAACCATGCGTCGGCGTCCTGCGGATTGGCCTGGACGCTTTTCAGGAACAGGTTGACGGCCTCGTCGACCCTTCCGAGATTCCTGTAACACTCCGCGAGATTGAACAGGTTGTCCACGTCTTCCGGCTTCTGAGCGGCCACCGTCTCCAGGAGTTCGGCAGCCTTCTCGTAGTTGCCGCCCAACAGGTGCATCTGTCCGGCCATCTGCGAAACGTCCACGTTGTCGGGTTCGATGGCCAGGGCCTTCTCCGCGGATTCGAGAGCGGCCGCGGTGTCGCCGTTGAACTGGTGGGCGCGGGCGAGGTCGTTGAGGTAGCCGGCGTTATCGGGAGCCAGTTTATGGGCCCTGGTGAAGCACTGCGTGGCTTCTTCGTAACTCTTGAGATTCATGTACGCCCGGCCCAGGTTGACGAACGAGGATGCTTCCGTGCTGTCGAGCTCGACCGCCTTTTCGTAGGCGTCGATGCCGGCCTGCGCCTGGCCCATGTTCAGGTAGGCCACCCCCAGCGCCTGATAGGACATAGGCTTCTCCGGCGCGAGTGCGATTGCTTTCTGAAGCGATTCGATAGCCGGGCCGAAGTCTTCCGCGCCGATCGCCCGTACGGCGTTATTGTAGTTCCGGCTCCACCACATGTCCAGGTAGGGCTGGATTTTCTTGGCGTATTTTTTCTTGCCTTTCTTGGTACCCAGGACCCACTCGAATTCCTTCCTCATTTCGTCCTGCATGTTCTTCTCGGAATATATCTCGCCCAGCATGAAGTGCGCCTGTACGTCATTGGGGTCGCCTTCGATGACGATCAGCAACTGGGCCAGGGCCTTGTCGAACAGGCGCTGGCTGACGTAGAGGTGGGCGGACCGCTTGGCAATCTTGGCGTCCCCCTTCGTGATCTTCTTCTTTTTTGCCAACGCCTCCGGGGGCGCGGTCCCGAGTGATGCCAACACGAGCAGTGCGAGTACCGGAATGCCCGCCCGGCGAAGGAATCGCATTGTAGGGTTCAAAGCCTTCCCCTTTCTTTTTTCGACGTCTCGCGGTCGCCGCCGACAAGAGCAAAAGCCACGGAGAACGGTACAAGCCAATGCTGGCGCCGATCGGCAATCGTACCGCTTTTAGCGAATCAAACTGCGGATCGGTGCAATATAGGCGGCCCGTATATTCCTGTCAAGGTCAAACGCGTGAAAACCCGGCTTCGTGCATACCGGGACCGCAACGCCAAACGTCGCGCGGGCGTGTCTGCGCAATGACGGCGTTTTCGCGGATTATCCGTCCCGGTCTGAAATCAGTACGCCGCCGACGGCCCAGTGGTCGCGTGCCACTTCCTCGATGACGACCATGGTGCCATCCGGTTTTGCTCCGCAGATGTCTTCAAGGGCGTCTGTGATGGCCCTGGCCAGTTCGCGTTTCTGGTCGTTCGTGCGGCCGTCGAGCATCTTGACATTGACGTAGGGCATGCCGGTATCCTTTCTGTTGGCGAAAAGCCATGAAATGCAGGGTCGAGCCCTGGCGGACGAATCAGCTGACAGATACGGGATTGGAAAAAACAGGCTTGAATCGAATCTGCAACGACTGCAGCCCTGACAGCACGTCGAAAAAGCCCATCCGGGCTGCGTCCGGCCCTTGCAGTCGAAATACTGCGTTGCGGGCCCTCGCCGAATCGCAGGATGGGTCTCGGTTGCGCGCCTTGTCTTCGGCTACAATGGCTCGGCCTCGCCTGCAGAGCGACTTCATCAACGGACTGCCAATTCTGCGACCTGCTTGCGGGACGGAACGCTATGCCTGTGTCTCGTCGATGACGACGAGGGTCTTGATGGATTCACCGGCATCAGCCACGGTCTGAAAACCGGCGGCGGTCTCTTCCAGGGAAAAGCGGTGAGTGACGAGTTTTTCCGCGCTCACTACTCCCAGGCCGACGATGTCGAGCGCTTCCAGGGTGTCCGGCGGACCGCACGAATAGCTGGCTGTCAGCGTGATGTCCCTGGAATACAGATCATAGGGATCGACCGTCAGGGTCCGGCCGGGTTCTGCAGGCGTAAACAGAAGTACCGTCCCGCCCACGCCCACAGCCGATAGTCCCGCCTCCATCGCCGTTATCGTGCCCGGGCCGACCACAACCACGTCGGCCAGTTCACCTCCCGTGGCGGCGGCAACGGATTCGACGAGGGTCTCCCGTGTAACGTCGACGCCTGCGTCGACTCCGAGTTCCCGGGCTTTCGCCAGCCGGTAGGGCACCAGGTCGGCCGCAATCACGGCAGACGCGCCGTAGTGCCTGGCGACCAGGGCAAGAATCTGACCCATAATGCCCATACCAATGATGAGAACGCGGTCTCCCCGACGCATGCGGGCGCGGCGCTTCAGCGCCTGTACCGCACAGGCCGTCGGTTCCACGAACGCGCCGTCTTCGAGGGAAACCGACGCAGGAAGCTTGAGGGTATCCGTTGCGAGGTTGAGGCCCGGAACGCGCACGAATTCGGCGAGTCCGCCGGGGTCCAGCGCGGAGGCCTTCCAGGTGGGGCACATTGAAAAATGCCCCCGGCGGCACAAACGGCAGCGCATGCAGGGGGCATGATGGTGAACAAAGACCCGATCGCCCGGTGAGAAACCGGAGGTTCTGACGCCGACGTCGACGATGGTCCCGGCGGGTTCGTGCCCGAGAACGATCGGCGCCTTGCGTCGCACGTACCAGGGCAGGGTATCGCTCGTGCAGATACCGCAGACCGCCATCTTGACGAGGGCGTCTTCGGGCCCGATTTCGGGGATCGGTTCTTTTTCGATGCGGATGTCGCCGTAGTCGTAGAGACGGGCTACGCGCATCATCCGGCTTTTTCCGGGCTGGCTTCGGAGGGAACGACAGCAAACTTCACGTCGTTGCCCTTCTCAAGAAGAAGCTCGAAGACGTGTTTCAGATCGGACAGTGAATAGGTGCCGGAAATCAGGCCGTTGAGGTGGATCTTTCTGTCGACCAGCATCTGGTAGGCCTTCTTCACGGCGCTGCGGCTGTAGTGGAACACGCCCTTAAGCGTAATCTGATCGTAGTGCAAGCGGGCGGTGTCGAAGGTGGCGACCGTGCCCTTCGGGAGGCCGCCGAACAGGACGATCGTTCCCCCCTTGGCAACCAGGTCGGGCGTGCTCTCCCAGACGGCGAGCTGGCCGGTGCATTCGATCACCAGGTCGGCGCCGATGCCGCCTGTAAGCTCCATTACGCGGTCGATCGCGTTTTCCCTTTCCACGTCTATAATCTCGTCGGCGCCGAGCGTCGTGGCGAGTCTTAGACGGTATTCGCGCCTGCCCGCCACAATCACGCGGCTGGCGCCGAAAGCGTGTACGACGGCCGTGTGCATCAATCCGATAGCGCCAGCGCCGATGATGAGCACCGTCGCGTCCGGCCCCATCAGTACCTGGTCCATGCCGTAGACCACGCACGAGAGCGGCTCCAGCATGGCCGCTTCTTCGTAGGAAAGATCGGCGGGCTTCTTGAACATGTTGTTCTGAACGACGTGGGCCGGCACCCGGACGTACTCCGCGAAGGCGCCGAAAACCATTTCATCGATCGCGTACCGGCAGAGGTTTTCGCGCGACTTCCGGCAGTCCACGCACTCGCCGCACGGCGCGGTGGGCGCAGTCATTACCTGGTCGCCCGGCTTGAATCGGGTAACGCCCTCGCCGACCTCGTAGATATCGCCCGAGAACTCATGCCCAAGCGGCGTTGGCGTGGGTATTTTGGGATGGCCGCGGCGGAATGTCTTCAATTCGGTCCCGCACGTCAGCGCGGACCGCACCCTGACAACCACTTCGCCGGGACCGGCGCTGGGGATGTCGACATCCCGCAGTTCCAGTCGGCCGGGCTCAAGAAGAAGCGATGAAAGCATTGTCCTCGCTCCTCATCAAAAGGTGAGGCATCATGTACAAAATTGCTCTATATGAAAATCTACTGGAAATCGGGGCGGTTTGCAAGGGCTTTCGTCTCCAGAGTCACAGATAGGACACATGGCCCGGATCCCCGCGCCGGTCCGTAGGCGGGCGAAATCCTCGTGCGATACGTCTAGGGCAGATCGGCCTGACGCGGGCGGCAATAGTACTCGTACCGCCATTGCCGATCCGTGCGACAGGCGATCAGAATACGGTTATCTCAGGGAACATAATACGACCCAACGCCGCCTTGCCGCCGAAGGCCTTGACGTCGAACGCCGAAAGGAAGGTCACGGGAATGGCCCCAAGTACCGCATTGTCTTCCAGGTCGAGGATCGCGAGTCGAAGCACGCCGGTAAACGGATCGGAGACGGCGACGTATGCGGTCCTGTCGTCGCGGGAAACTCCGAAATTGACCGCTTCCCCTTCGATCTGGACTTCGCTCGTCAATTTGAAAGTTACAGAATCTACGGTCCGGAAATAACCCTCTAACACGAATCCGAACTGTTCCGTCGGCGCAATAAAGAACCGCCTTACGGTGGCGTATAGCTTGCTGCCGTCCCTGGATGCCTGAAGGTCCCAAACCTTTGTTGTCGAATCCGGCGCGACTTCCAGCGAATTGACGATTTCTTTAGTCTCAGGATCGATCGAAACAATCTGTACCGACGGGTCGTCGCCGCCCTGGGTGGTTGCGGTATAGATCCTGTCGCCCTCAGGAGACACCACGATCCTCGCGTTGCCCCTTCCGTTAAGCCGGATACTATCCGCGAGTGCTTGTGCGGAAGCGTCGACTACCGAAATCCAGGGTATATTGTTATGCGCCACATAGAGCGTGCCGCCGTCCGGAGATACGCCGACTCCACTGGGCGGCAGCGTAAGGGGAATCAAACCCACAGAATCGACGTTTTTGAGATGGATCACTTCGATTTGACTGGCGATGTCTTCCGTGACGTAGGCAAGACGGTGGTCGGGGGAAAGTGCGATGCGGAATCCGCCACGCGTGCGCGGCCTGGAATCCGGCGATTCGGGCCGGTCCAGAAGCGGCAGCCGGAAGTCGATCTCGCTGGACTCTGTAAGTGCATAGAACGAGTCCTGTCCGACTACATAGAAGCGTCTGTTCAAATACGAGTAAATTATGCTACGTGGCTGACTGACGGAGACGGAAAGGCCGGGATCGTAAGAATTCGACTGGGCATCCACCACAAAGACTCTGTCTGCCCGAAAATCCGCGATATAGATCCGCGCAGGATCGAACGGCTCCCTGTCCGCGTCTTCGGGTGGCGTCGAGCCGCCGAACTGCCGCGCGAATAGGAGGAAGTCCTGGAAGTCGACCGCTCCACTGTCGTTCAGGTCCAGCCTGGCATCGAAGTCCGCGTCCTGGTCCGTCCTGCCGAAACCACGGGCGAAGATGAGGAAATCCGAGAAGTCGACTTCGCCGTCTCCGTCGAAGTCGGCCGGCGTGGTCTCCTGCGCTGCGGCGTTGCCGTTTATCGTGAAACAGACACAGAGCAAAACGAGCGCGAATCTGGCCATATAAATTCCCCCGGGACGGGTCAGGCAGGATAGAGTTCGGACCGGTACCGCCTGGTGTAGAAACGTGTGGCTTCTTCGATGTCGAGGTCGGCAATGAGAAGGTCTTCCTTTCCGCACGGGATATGTTCGATGAGATTTCCCTGCGGGTCGATGAGGCTGGTGGCTGAATTCTGACCTTTCATGGCCTGATTGACGCTGGCGAAGTAGATGTTATTCTCCCCGGCGCGGCACTGCATCGCCTTCTCGTAGAAGGACTCGCCCCACTTCCTGGGCTCCTGCCCCCGATCGTCGCTCCCCGTGACCTGGGGCTGGAAGACCACCCGCGCGCCCCGGACGGCGGGCCACCGTACGGTCTCCGGATAGCGCCATCCTTCGTGGCAGATCGTAATTCCGAACCTGACGCCCTTTACGGTGAACACCTTTCTCCGGCCGTCCGGCACGTAATTCTCCGACTCGCCTCCCGGGGTGATCTGGTTCTTGGTCTGGTAGCCCAGCACCCGGCCCGCAGGAGAGATGACGAAGGCCCTGTTTTCAAGGCCGAGTTCGGATTGCCACTCCATGCCCGCGATGATGGCGACGCCGGTTTCCCGGCAGGCCGCACGAAGGTCCTTCAGGGCCCGTTCCATTGCCGGCTGGTCCGGATCCGGCAGATCGAACGTCGCGCCTCTGAGTCCCGGAAGGTAAGTCTCCGGCGTGCAGACGATATCCACCTTCCGGTCCTGGCACTCGCGGAGAACCGAAATCAGCTTTTCAACGCCTTCGGGAACGGAGGGCCGCTGCTTCAGGGCAGCCAGACAGACGCGGAGCGTTTTCGCCATCTGGCGAGTCCTCGTTTTTTTTGAATCGATTGGAAAACCGGGGTTTCAGGCAAAGCCGAAATGTACCGAGCCGTTGCGCAAGAAAGATCCATAGAATGACGGAAAATGTCAACCCTGCAGGCGGGAGCTCAGAAGCCCGATGTCAGGAGAACCGGAGGCGACAGACCTGACGCGGACCGGATGAGGCGCTCAAGCGGACCCCTCTCAACTGCGCCGTCGGCGAGGCGGTAGAGACGGGAGGGAGCGCCGGGCGAGATCCCGGAAAACGTGAGTCCGCGAAGGTCCGGCAACTCGACGGCGCACGAAGTAATCAGCGCATGAAAGCCGGCCGCGCCGGTGAGGGTCCGGATCTCGGCCCCGCGCAGTTCGAGTTCGCCCGGTTTCGGACGGGAAATCCGCTCGTGAAAGAGTACCGTATTCAGCGTCCGCAACACGTGAAAGGGCGGACGAGGGTTGCTGGACGTGTCCAGGAGACCGTGTGCCACGTCAAGCGTCCGGTCCAGATCGACGAACGGCTCGAAGTAGATTCTGCCGCCGGGTAACAGGACGGCGCCAAACAGGGTCTCCGCGGCGGTATTGGCGTTCCGCACGTCGTCGCGAGACGTGAACGTCACCGCGAGGTCCACGGCGCCGACGTGGCTGAGTGTGCCCAGATCCAGGAGTTCCCGAACCGTATTCCAGGGTGGGCTCTCCTCCACACGGCACAGGACCCGGTCGATGGAGACGCCCCGTTCCGCCAGGAAATGGTCCAGTTCCCGCAATTCCCCGGGGACATATCCGATTCGGGTGCGTGGGTGCTGTTTGCCGGGACGGATCTCTCCAGGCAGGATGGGTGCAAGCGCGAAACGCGTGGAGGATTCGCTGCCGGTACCCGCGAGCGCGCCGATGAGATCCCGCGATGGCAGTCGTGTACCGGGTAACTGGACCTCCCAGATGTCGACGATGTCCGAGTGCCGTCGGGCGTACGCCGAAAGATCCGGCCGGGATGGCGCGGGCGCCATCGCGGTGAGCCTCAAACCGTCGTCGCGAAGGATCCGGAGTCGCTCCCGCTGAAGGGGGTCGTCGAGATCGTCGACGGGGAATCGAATAGCGGCCGCGCCCAGCTCCACACAGGCAAGCAGCGGATAGTCGTTTCGGACGCGCTGCCTGACGACACTTGGAAACGCGATTGGAATTTCCGCTCGGGTTGCAAGGGGATGCAGCAGGGTCAACGCCACAGGAGAAGCGGACAAAGCCGGAGAAGTCCGGGTGAGCAGGCGGATCGGGTCGTCGTCCGCCTCTTTTTCCGGAACAACCGCGCCGCCGGTACGGATGAAGTGTACGTCGGTGCGGTCTCGAAAGACGCGGAACAGATAGAAGCCGAGTTTGGGCGCGTCGTCCCTGCCCTGCTCCGGCGGAGACGGACCGGTAAACAGGTGGCTGAAGCCGGGGCGCACGAAGGAGGTCGATGGAATGTTGTGTATTCGAGTCGACCCGACCCGGTTCAGAAACCCGAAGTGGACGTGCGCGGCGCAGACGACTTCGACCCGGTTTCGGTGGATCAGGTCAAGTATCCAGCGCCGGTCGGGCTGGCCGACATTGTCGTAGTTGCCGCGGTGCGGTTCGTCCGGGTGTTCCAGAAACGGCGGCAGGTGGAGAAAGAGAAAAGCGCGGTCCTGCCCATGGGTTTCCAGGTCCCTTTCAAGCCAGTCCCGCTGAGACCCGGATTCCGGAAGGCGGGTGTTGAGAATCTGGGAGTTGATCACGATGAAGTGACACCCCCGGCGGTCGAAGCTGTACCAGGACGGCCCGAAACGGGTCTGATACCGCTTCAGGGACTCGGCCGTGACGGGCCGGGTGGGCATGGTGGGATCGGGTTTGTCGCCCACGTCGTGGTTTCCGGCAACGTGGAACACTTCAACGTTCAGGCGCGCCAGCTGCGCCCTCGCCTCGTCGATCGCCTCCCGGTGGCGCCGGGACTCGGGGTACTCCTGCACCAGGTCGCCCATGTGCACGACGAAGTCCGGGCTCAGTGAGGCCGCCAGCCTGAGGGCCGCGTCCGATCTGGCCGTCTGCTTGCGACGCGACTCGAATTCCAGCGCCCGGCCGCCGGGATCGAGCATGTAGTGGGTATCGCCCAGAACCACGAACTCGAATTCCGCGGGCGCCATCAGCGATCTGTCGAAGCTCATGTCCCTTCCCCGCCCTCCGCTACCGCCGTCTCGATCGTTTCCCACGCCGCGATGCGTTCTTCGATCCGGGCCTGAATCCGCCGTCGTTCCTCGGTGACCGACTGCAGGTGCTCCCAATCCGACGCACGGTCGTCCAGCGCAAGTTGCCCGTCCAGCCGCTCGAGTTTCGCCTCCAGGTCCTGGATCTCTTCTTCGATGGCCTCCAGCCGCCGCTGACGCCTGTCCCGGGCCCTGCGGTCGGCGCGTGTCCGTTCGTACTCGGCTTTCCGCGCGGGATTTCTGCGTGAGCGCGCACTGGAAGTATCCTCTTGCTGTCCACGCTGGCGCTGCCAGGCGTCGTAGTTGCCCTCCACGAGCTCCCACTCTCCATTCCCGAGGACCAGCAGTCGGTCCACCAGCAGGTTCAGGAAGTAGCGATCGTGAGAGACGGCGATGAGCGTGCCCTCGTAGGCTTTCAGGGCATCCTCCAGAACGTCCCGGGAAGGTATGTCCAGGTGATTGGTGGGTTCGTCCAGTACCAGGAGGTTGGTTTCGGACCTCATGAGCCTGGCCAGGGCCACCCTGCTCTTTTCTCCTCCGCTGAGGCTGCCGACTTTGCGCTCGACATCGTCACCCGAAAAGAGAAACGCACCCAGAACGTCGCGGATTTCCCCCGCCGGCGCGTCCGGGGTGACCGCCCAGATTTCCTCCTGCAACGTATGACCGGGATCAAGTTCGTCCCTATGCTGATCGTAATAACCCACCTGTATATTCGAACCGGTCCTGATGGTCCCGCTATCGGCCGCGACGCGGCCGCCGAGCAGCTTCAGCAGCGTGGATTTGCCCGAACCGTTCGGTCCGATGATGCCCAGTCGATCGCCCCGTCGAACAAGCACGTCCAGATTCCGAAAGAGGACCGTCTCTCCATAGGCTTTCGATGTCCGTTCGAGTTCCACAACCCGATTTCCGCCCCTCGCGCCGGCCGTAAATTCCAGCCGGAACTCCTCGTCGCGCATTGGACGGTCGAGTCTTTCGAGTTTCTCGAGAGCTCGTCTACGGCTCTGGGCTTGTTTGGTCTTCTGGCCTGCAATATTGCGCCGGATGAATTCTTCGGTCCTGTGGATGTGTTCCTGCTGGCGCTCATAGGCCTTGAAACGCCTCGCCATGCGCTCCTGCCGTTCGGCGGCATAGAAGCTGTAATTGCCCGCGTACGCGGCAAGGTCTCCGTTCTCGAGTTCGACGATGCGGTCGATGGTGCTGTCCAGAAAATACCGGTCGTGGGAAACGACCACATACGCGCCGTCGAATGCAGGCAGAAACCCTTCCAGCCATTGGATGGCCTCGAGGTCCAGGTGATTGGTGGGTTCGTCGAGAAGAAGCAGGTGGGGTTCCCGTACCAGCAGGCGCGCGAGCGCGAGGCGGTTTTTCTGACCGCCGCTGAGCAGCGAAACCGGGGTTTCGAAATCTGTCCGGGCGAAACCCAGCCCGTGAAGGACGGCCTTCGCGCGGGCTTCGACATCGTAGCCGTGGCGGGCTTCGTAGCTGTGCTGAAGGCGTCCGTATTCTTCCAGGAGGCCGGGTTGTTCCTGGCTTTCGGCCAGGCGGTCTTCCAACACGCCCATTCGTCGCTGCAGGTCCAGCAGGTCGGAAAACGCGTCGAGTACGGTGGCAAGAACAACGGACCCTTCCTCCAATTCGGGATCCTGCGCGAGATATCCCACGTTCAGATTCCGACGCTTATGAATCCGTCCTCGGTCCGGGTGCAGCCGCCCTGTCATGAGGTGGAAGAGCGTCGTCTTTCCGCATCCGTTTCGCCCGACCAGTCCGACGCGGGTACCCGCTTCGATCTTCCAGGTCAGACCGCTCAGCACCGTGTTGGCCCCATAGGCCTTGTGGACGTTTTCGAGTTGAACCAGCGGCATTTCTGTTCTTCCCCGCAGGCTGACGTTTACGGATGGCGTGAAGACACTGCCTCGCCTGGCCCTAGGTACCGAAATCCCGCCGCGAAACCTGCGGACACGGGCACTGCTGAAGACAGGCTCTGTAGTGGAGACGACGGAACGAGGCGGGCGGGAGACGGCGCGGTTGTCGGAACGCGCGTGCGAGGAGTGACGTTCAGGCGACTTCGGACCTCTGTTCGATGACCTCAACCTGGTCTTCCGGACTGTAGAAGTACGCACCCGGGCGCCAGTCTCTGCCCAGGTCCCCCAGCAGACGGCGTTGTCTGGGCGTACATTTCGCCAGAACTTCCCGTGTGTGGCCGTTAAAGTCAAAGGTACGGAAACACTGCTGGCTGTAGCAATAGATGAGGGTCTTCCGGGACCGTCCGGAAAGGTTGGGGGAAACGCCGTGCCAGAGGGCATGGGAAAAGACCGCCGCGTCTCCGGCTTCCGCGCAAAGTTGCACCGCACCCGGCGTCTGCGCCGTTATGGACATGTCCCCCTCGGGATAGGGCCGCAGGTGGCTGCCCGGGAAAACGGTGAAATTGCCGCGGTCGGGCTTCCTGACGTCCGTGAGAAAATACTGTATCTTGATCTGAAGCGGCCAGCTCGTTTCGGTCACGCGGATGTGCCGCAGGGCCTGGCCGCCGTCCGTATGGATAAAGCCCTTATAACCCGGGTTGGGCGGACGCACAACGGCTTCGGCCATACTCAGCTGGATATACGGGCCCATCAGTTCCAGAATGACGTCAAATGCGGCGGGATGGTCCATCAGATGGATGAAAGCGTCGCCATCCGGCAGGATGTTTCTTCGGTCCAGGCCGGATTTCGGTTCTGCGCCGGCCTTGTTGATTACAAATCTCCTGTGCAGCCGGTCCACCTCACGTCTGAGGTTTCCGGACTCTTCGGCGGAGAGGACCCCCTTGAGCAGAATATACCCGTCAATCGCCCACTGCTGTTTCTGTTCCTCGGTCAGTTTCAGGGGTTCCATGACGTAGTCTCCTGAAATCGAAGCCGTTTTCGTACTATGGGCTCAAAGACGCGGCCCGTTCCCGTTCCAGTTCGGCGCGAAGCGATTCGGCGGCGCGCCGGGCGGCGTCCGCGAAGTCCCTGTCGGAGGAGGCGTAGAGTACGCTCCTGGAAACATTGACAAGCAAGCCCTCGCCGTTCCTGTCCGAGCCGCACCTGACCACCTCGCCGGGATCACCCATCTGGGCGCCGACGCCGGGGACCAGGAAAGGAAGTCCCGGCGCGATTCTCCGTACGGCGGCGAGCTCGCGAGCGTGAGTTGCGCCGACCACGAGGCCGCATGGACCTGTACCGGCCCACTCGAGCGCTTTCCTCGCAACGTGCTGATAGAGTGGACCGTCCTGCGTGGAAAGCCGCTGGAAGTCCGCCGAGCCGGGGTTGGACGTCAGGCAGAGCAGGAATGCGCAGCCGTCCGGGTATTCCAGAAAAGGGGCCACCGAGTCGGAGCCCATGAGCGGGTTCACGGTGACCGCGTCTACGCCCAACGCTTCATACGCCATCTGAGCGTAACGGCGGGCGCTGTTTCCGATGTCATTGGCTTTGAAGTCGAGCACAACCGGCGTTGCGGAGGGAATGGCGCTGAGAACGTCCTCCAGGCTCCGCCATCCGGCCGCACCCATCGCGCCGAAAAACGCAAAGTTGGGTTTGTAGGCGCAGACGAGGTCGCGGGTGGCCGCGACGACCTCCTTGAGAAAGGACGAAACCGGGTCCGCCGTGCCTCTGAGGTGATCGGGAAGGCGCTCAGGGTCGGGATCCAGGCCGACGCAGACCAGGCTCTTCCGGGAGTCTGCGGCGCTGCGATATTTCTCCAGAAAACTCAACCGTCGCTCCTGGACGGGACTCTTAGAAGCTGTATTAAACTCCCCAGCGGTCTTCGCACCGGGGATTTTAACACAGCTTCGTAATTCAGGCAAGCGGGCCTGTAAGCCGAGTTCTGTCGTCCGGCGCAATACACGCCGAACGGATGGCCATTTATCTGGGACGCCGGTTGCCCGGCGCCTCTGCGCAGCCTACCCGAGCGTAATTGCGAGACGGGCCGCCTCTCCGCTCCTATTTGGCCTTGCTCCGGATGGGGTTTACCGTGCCGCTCCCGTCTCCGGGAGCGCGGTGGGCTCTTACCCCGCCGTTTCACCCTTGCCCGCAACGAAACCGTGGTTTCGCCCGCTGGCGGTCTGTTTTCTGTGGCACTTTCCTTCGGGTTGCCCCGCCTGGGAGTTACCCAGCATCCTGCCCCGTGGAGCTCGGACTTTCCTCGCCCATACCAGCGGACTGGCAGGGGCGCGGCCATCCGGCCCGCTTGCCTTGAATGTGGATCCTGAACCGCAGGCGGCTCAGGATTTTCGTTTCGAACCGTCCTTTATGCCCTGATTCGCGAGGCGGTCCGCGTGCTGGTTTTCCGTCCGCGAAACATGCCGAATACGGAATTCCTCAAACGTACCGGCGAGTTCACGGGCATCGCGATACAACGGAATCAGGTTCTCGTTCTTTACCTTGTATTCGCCGTTCAACTGCCGGACCAGCAATTCGCTGTCCGATATGGCGTTGACGCGTGTTACGCGATACCTCCGGGCAATTTCCAATCCGTAGATGAGCGCCTTGTATTCCGCGACGTTGTTGGTGGCGTTGCCGATGTATTCCGAATGTTCAGACAGAACCACGCCTTCGAGCTCCAACCGCACGCCGATACCCGCCGGGCCGGGATTGCCCTTCGCAGCACCGTCGACGTAGACGTCTATTGTCTCGTTGCCGGCCATGTCAGGTTTCTTCCCTCCACACGAGGATCCGGCCGCAGTTTTCGCAGCGGATGATCCGGTCCTGACGCCTGACTTCCACGCGCAGCTGGGGAGGCAGCTGCCTGAAACATCCGCCGCAGGACCCCTTTCCGATCGGCACCACGGCGACACCGTCCTTTACGACGCGGCGGATGCGGTCGTAGTTGGACAGGACGGGTCTGTCGACCAGTTCTTCGGCGACCGAACGTTCTTCACGCCAGCCGCTGGCCTCGCCGTCAACCAGGTCCAGCCGGTTCTGCAGATCTTGAATCTGACCCCGATAATCGGCTTCCAGCGCCTTGTACGCGCGTTCCTCTTCCTCCAGCATTGTATTCAGTTCATCGTGCTGCTCGATGCCCTCGAGGATAATGGTCTCGTTCTCGTCGGCCCGGTTCCTCAGGACTTCGATCTCTATCTGCAGCGCGTCGTATTCGCGGTTTGTCTTGACTTCGTAGAGGCGGTCCTGGTGTTTTTTCAGGTCCGCCTGTATGGTCTCGAGCTCACCCTCCAACTGGCGACGTGTTTTTTCCAGGTCGGACGCCTGCTCCTTTTTGGCGTCGACTGCCTGTTTAGCGGTTTCAAGCTTACCGCGCAGGTCGGAAATGGCTTCGGGATAATCCGCCTGTACCTGTTTCAGTTTATCCAGTTCTGTATCGATGCGCTGCAGGTTCAAAAGTTTTAGCAGACTATCCTTCATACACGTTCTCCAAAAAAGAAAGGCGCATCCGATTAGTGGATGCACCCTGACGTTTGCCGGCCTTCCGAATCCACCTGCGGACAGGCCGAGGTCACCTCGCCTTTCGGATTGTGGTGGGCGATACTGGACTCGAACCAGTGACCTCTGGTATGTGAAACCAGCGCTCTAACCATCTGAGCTAATCGCCCACCTGAAGGAATCAGACGGTTCACGTAACGTGTGTTCCCCAATGATGCGCCGCGAAAAATCGCTGTTTCAACTATGGATGAAATAACGGATTTAAGCCCTTTGAATAAACAAAAATCAACCGGATCTGTCAAGCGCATTCCGGTTTGAAGGGAGGCTTCCCGGTCCCCCCCGTTTGAAACGATTGACTTGACAGCGAAATCGGATTTCTATAAATTCCGTCCTTCGATTCAGGTGACCCCGTCGTTCAGTGGTTAGGACACCGGGTTTTCAACCCGGCAACGGGGGTTCGACTCCCCTCGGGGTCACCAGTTTTTCGCATAATTTTTTAATTATTAATATCTTGCGTTCTGAATCAACCGATCCCGCCCTCGTCCCGCCTCCACGCTCCAATACCGGGAATCGAAAACTCTCGAAATTTTCCCGGGTACACATCAATCGGCATCAGGACGTCATCCCGTACCGCCTGCGAACACGTACTGAATTAACGCCTTGGACAAGGAGTTGACCAATGGCGGAGAATAAGCCAGCCATTGCATCGGACTTCGTCAGGGATTTCGTCGCGTGTTCCCACGGCGACTTCGACCGCGTGAAAGAACTGCTCGACGAAGAACCGAACCTGGTCAATGCGTGCTGGGATTGGGGCGGCGGCGACTGGGAGACGGGCCTGGGTGCGGCGGCGCACGTGGGACGCAGGGACATCGCAATGTATCTGCTGGACAGGGGCGCACGGATCGATGTTTTCGCCGCGGCGATGCTGGGCAAACTCGACATCGTGCGCGCGGCCGTCGCCGACAATCCTGAGGTCGTTAACGTAGAGGGACCCCACGGGATTCCACTGATCGTCCACGCCAGGAACGGAGGCGCGGAGGCGGCTGAAGTCGTTGCGTTTCTCGAGTCGGTCTGACAGGAGGAAGGACTCGAGACGAATCCGGGATTTGTTAGGTAATTGCCGTCGCCAATATCCTCATTTCAATTGTGTTTTTGTTGCACTGCCGAAAGGAGCAATCCATAATGAAGAGAGCCACACTCGTTCTGCCGGTCCTTATTGCAATTTTCGCTTTTTCGGCTTTTGCAGGGGAAAACGGGGGTAAACCGGAAGGAGAGGCAGAAAAGCAGGCTGGAGCACACGCCGGCTCGGCGGAATTCGAGCGGCTGAAAACGCTGGTCGGGCGCTGGGAGTCCGAGATGCCGATGCCCGGGGGCGGGAAGGGCGCGATGACCACGGTTGCAACGGAGTACCGGGTGGCGGCCAATGGCAGCGTCATCGTCGAGCGCAACTTCCCGGACACGCCAAAGGAGATGATCTCCGTCTACCACGACCGCGGCGGCAGGCTGTGGATGACCCACTATTGCGCGAAGGGCAATCAGCCGCAGATGAGCCTGGCAAAATCCACCGACGGGGTGATCGCGCTAGAGCTGGTCGAGGGTTCTCTCGATTCGCCCGACGAGTCGCACATGCATTCCGTCTCGATCGCTTTCAACGGCCCCGACGAGATGTCTCAGACCTGGACGATGTACGAGGGTGGCAAGCAGACCATGTCTCATACGATGACCTACCGCCGAGTGCGATAGACTGTCGTCAGGCACGATCTGTGTCCGTCAATCCTCGATACCGCACGCCGCTGCAGACAACCTGTCGTACCAGTGCACGTAGGTCACCCCGTCGATGACGATGCGGTCGTTCTCCGGCAGTTCCTCTTCCCATGTCATCGCTTCGCCCTGGTTGTGCGGCGGGGCGTCTTTCTTGCCCCAGCGGCTTCCGTTGTAACGACGGCACAGCACGGTGCGTCCGGCGGGGGTGATATAGGCCTCTATCAAATTGTCATGCTCAGTGGCGTTTTGATCGAGGTCAATGACCCGCAAGCAGGTGAACTGACGCCCGCCGACGTGGACGTCGAACACGCTCGTGCCTGTGAAGGCGGGTGTATCTGGCTGTCTGACCCAGGTGCCATCGGCCCGTTCGGACAAGCATTTGCAGTCCTCGACGACGCGCCGTGAACCCCACCAGTCGTCGTGGAATCTATCGTCCAGAAACGTCTCCAGTTCACTCACGCCGTCGGGCTTTGTCGATTCCACGGCGATCCACTCTACCTCGTCGTCGGCCAGGTGGCCCCATACCCTTGTGATGCAGTACTTTCGTTGTGGGCGCGTCTTTTCGGCCGTCAATTCCTCCACCTCCACCTCGACGCATGATCGGCCGTGGATCACCGCAGGACGATGGGCCGTGAGCCATACCGTTTCAGTCAAGCACCACGACTCGTCAGGGTCGTCCAAACGATCGTACATGCCCCATCCGGTCCTGTCACCCACCACCGGCACGACAAACCACCACGCCATTTCCGTGAAATCGACACGGAGGGATTTCTCCGCGCTGGGGTGAATGCGAATCTCGGGGCGATGTCGCGGAAAGTCTTGTTGTCTTGCTTTCATGTCGGTCTTCCTCCTCGTTGGGGTGATTCCCATGGCTCTTCGGATCCGGTCGCGGCCGTACGAGAGACGCCGCTTGACCGTGCCGTCGGGACTGCGGTGGCGGGCGGCGATTTCGGCGATGCTCAGACCGTCGACGTAGAACGCGCGCAGCGCGGCCCTCTCGCGTTCGGGTACCTCGTCCATGGCTTCCAGGATAGCCATGGCGGCCTCCCGCTCCCGTGACTGCGCGAGCCCGCTGCGGTTGACCAGCGGCGTCAGGACTTCGCTCCCGACGTACAGTTCGCGGCGCTGGGGCGACCTGAAGTAATCGCGGCAGCGGTTTCGGGCCACCTGCAGCAACCACGGACGCACGTCACGCGGCGTGGCCCGTCGCAGGCCGCACCAGGCGTGGACAAGGGTTTCCTGCATCACGTCCCGCACCTGTTCGCCGGAACCGATACGGGAACGGATCAACCCGGCCAGGACGCGCTCGTAGCGTCGGATGAGAGTCACGAAGGCGGCCTCGCTGCCCTCCAGAACCCGCTTCGCCAGTTGTTGGTCGTGTGGATTTGTCATTCGAAAACCGCTGTATTGTGCGCTGTGCACCTCAATCGCAGTTACTGGCAATCGTCCGAGCGAGCAGGTTGCAGAGCATATTGCGTGATTGTATCGTGAGCCCGCCCGCTGCAGTCATGATGCACATACACCGTGTCGTTGATGACGATTCGGCGATTGTCCGGATACTTCCTGACCAGATCGCCGTCTCGGTAGAACTGACCATCGTACCGTCTAAAGAACACGGTCCGCCCTCCGCGCTCAATGAATGCCTCCACAAGTTCGCCGCCGTTCGGTTCGGCAAGGTCGGCTTCCAATACACGGAGACAACAAAAAGAATTTCCGCCGATCGTTACATCGTAGGTCCCTGCACCTATCCCTGTACCGTTGCCAGTCTTATACGAGCCATCGGGTTGGCGTCGGTAGCGACGATCATCTACAATTCGGCGCCTCATCGTTCCCCCCCAGTTCTCCTCAAACCATTTGTCCCCCACGGTTTCAAAGACGCGTCTTCCATCTCGGGTCTTGACGACGGAAAGCCACCTCGCCTGCTGTTCGTCCAGCAGTGCGTACATGAGACCAGGGTTAAAGTCCATCGGCCAATGGTCACGAGCCGACCATTCTCTCAATCGGAGTTCGACGCAGTCGATGTCCCGGATCGTCGCAGGAACAGTGGATACAATCTCGACGACCGCGGTTAACGCCAACGTTTCGGACTCATAGGCTGCCCAAAGGCAGTGTTCGCACAGTTTCGGAATGGCGAACCACCACTGCAGCTCCTTGCAATCAATCTCGTCTATCTTCTCGGAACTCTCGAGTATTGTGACATCCGGCCTTGTCAGCGGAAACGGATGATTTGCTATCGTTTCGTTTTCGAGTATCATGGCTTTCTCTCCCAAAGATCCTGGCGAAACGTCAAGTCACTTCACACGCTGCGAGGTTTTTTCTGTGGCATTTCACAGAACATACATTCAATCGCATTTCCTCTATCCTGCAAGGCGCGACCGGGGGGCCAAAGGTTCATTTCGTGCGGCGGATTCCCGGATTGCCGAACGACAAAAAACGCAACCGTCAATTGCTGAAGGCGTTGATGGAACGACACGGCTTTGTCAATTGTGACAGTGAATGGTGCCACTTTTCACTCGCAGATGGGACCCTTTCCGGACACCTTTTTCGATTTTCCGGGGAAGCGAGTGTAATGTCTCATCTGCCATCCAGGGACGCCGCTCCCTGAGCACGACGTTCTTTCAGTCGGACGGAAACCCTTCCGTTCGTTGCATCGAAACCGACGGAGGATCACTGCCATGGAACACGCCGACGGAACCGCCGCTACAGGTCAACCGGAAGCGCCAAACCGTCGCTCGTGGGACTACTGGAAGCTACCGGTGTGGTTCGGTCTGGGGCTGTGCATTCTTCAGGTGCTGGTGGCCGTTATTCGTTTCGGCACGATGCATCACTCCGACCCGTTCGGGTTGCTTCTTGCGCTTCCGGGCATCCTGTCCGGCCTGGCTCTGTTTTTTATCGCCGGCGCGTTGATAGGATTGCTCGCGCAGCACCTATTGAGGGGCGTCAGCGGTACCCCCAGGGTCTGGATTCTGGTCGGGTTGGCGATCGCAACGCCGCTTGCGGTCCTGTTCAGCCTTCTGGGCGGCTTGCTCGGACCCCACATGGTGGTCATCTACGCGCTCGTCCCGTTTCTGGTTCTGGTCGGCATTCCCATGCTGATCCTCGCGATCTGGCGCGGTCTGCGGCGAGCCTCAGGTCCGGCGGATCCGCCTTCCGGACGGGACTGAGACGGCGCTTAGCCGCCGGTGTTGAAATACACGAGATTCGCTCGCCGGTCGACGCAATTGACGCCTGTCACACCGGCGCCGCCTACGCTATACGTGCCGATCGTTCTACAAACCCACGACGCCGCAACCCGCGGGCCGGGAATCCCCGGTCCGCTTCTCCCTGTAAGGCGCGAACATAACGTGAAACGCGCCGCAGACCGGTCTACCCGGCACGGCGCGCGGTGTTCGCCAAATCCCATCGAGCGATCGGCGGATTTCGCTGATCGGACGACGGTCGATCAGCCATCATCATGTTCGTAGAAGCGTTTGAGGTCCACGTCGTATTCAAGCCGTGCCTTCAGGCTCGCGAAGAAATGCGTCCAGCCCGAACACTGATCGAAAGCGCTGTCGATCCCGTCCCGGTCGGGCCGCCATCCGGATTCGCTCACCGAAATCCTCGTTCCGCCGTTCAGCGCTTCGAAATCGAACACGAAGCGCGTCCTGTAACCGACGTCGTTGCAGGCGGGCCAGGTGCAGACGACTCTCCTGTTGCGGATCACCTCCTCTACCGCGACGTCCACCTCGACGTCGCCGAATCGCCAATTAACCGTTCGCCCGGCATCCAGTCCCGCGCTGGCGTCATCGGTGAAGTAGGTGCTGATCGCCGTCCTGCCCGTGACGGCATCGAAGACCTCGGCCACGGGCTTATCGATGACGCAGCGAAATGAAAACGACAGTTCTTCGATTTGATCCACCGGTCTGCTCCGTCTGGAGTGCGGCGACTAACCTTGATTCGTAAGTCTTTGGTGACGTTAATTCAAATATGTGCTTGTAAATAAAGGCGATTAAACGGCGGATTACCAGGATACACCAAGTCACTGGACGTGAAGGGAAAAAACGTCATTCCATACGTCGATATTGCCCCGTTTCGGAGGGTTTTATCGCGTCGCCGCGTTGCAGTTTCTTTCGGATTGAGGCTAATGGTCCTCTCTCGGCTTCTCGGCCATCAGCGCCATCAGATTCATCTCGGAGTCCCTGAAGAACGCCATCCACAGCTCATGGTCGGGCATATCGGCAATCTTGTGAGGCTCACTCTCGAAATCGACACCGCGCGAACGCAGTTCCTCACATGTGCCTTCGAGGTTGTCGACCTTGTAATAGATCACTGAAGCGTGCACGTCCGCCGATTCATCCTCCGACAGACCGAGCAGAAGCCGGACGCCCGAGCAATTGAAAAAGGCCATCCCCGGAACGCGGAACAGGAACTGCATGCCAAGTTTATCGCGGTAAAATGCGACCGCCCGGTCGAGGTCCTGAACGGTTACCGAAATCTGCCCGATCACGGACAGGCCGAAGCCGGTGTTCTGAGGCACGGGGAATCCTCCTTTTTGTCCTGTTATGCATCTTTGCATAGGAAATTTACATGAATGGACCTTAGCCGCTCCCTGATGGCCGGGCAACCACAAGGGTTGCCCCTACCCACCCTGGAGATGGCGCGCCGGCCGGTCGCCCCTGCAGATTCCGTGCGGCGAGGAATTGCCCTCGATCCCGGGTATCACTACCCCGGCCCCCTCGCCTTCATCCTCCACGGGATTTTCTCGCTTCCGTTTCCCGGATGAATTCCAGCGATGCGGGGTTCGTTCTCTCGGCGCTTTCGGATTCCAGTTTCGCCCAGGCCTCATTATCTTCCAGGAACGCCCTGAACCGGTCGCTGGCTGCACGCAGGATGGGTGATCCATGTCCGAAAACCATTCTCTCGAATGAATGACCGGCCAGCTTGCGCAGCGAATCTCGCGCGCTTGACATATCGGCGACGATGTACTCGGGGGCGTTGATCCAGATTTCGCCGTCCGGTATGCCTCGATCCTTCCTGCCCCCGCAGACCGCGTCTCCCACGATCATCGTATTTCCCTCTCCGTGTACCATAAACGCGACCTCATCGGGATGGTAGGCATCGGGAATATGGATCACTTCGATCCGGTCCCACAGCAGGTCTCCGTCCAGAAACGCCCCGTCAATCGTCACCTCAGAATAATCCAAACCGTCCACGTGCAAGTGAATGTCGCATCCCCATCGATCCCTGAATGCTTCCGATTCGCGCAGGTGGTACTCGCAGGTCAGAAGAATATGCGCAGGTTTACCCATGGCTTCGATCCCCCTCGCATCTTCAGCCGGGAGCGGGAGCGGATCGACAAGGACGAGGTCGTCTCCGTGATTGGTCCGGATCACAAAGCTGTTCCACGGATAGGGCTCATTCCTGGCTGCGCCATGTATCTCGGACCAGCAGTATACGGAAGACGAGATCTGCATCAGCATGTTATACGACTCCCTGTACTCTCAAACAAACGGATCGACGGCGCCGTGACCTCTGCGCTGACGCGCGGCCGCCTCAATCGAAGTTCTGCTGCGAATAACGGTACGCAAGACAGCACGTGCCCCACTCCGGATTCGCGACGTCCATCAGCGAATATGCGGCCGTCACGATTGTACCGTTCTCGAAGCACACGGTACTCGGATACCCGCAATCCGGATGGTAGGCCGTATCGCTGATGATATACTCCCGATTCGCGTCGAAGGTGTTTCCACCATCGCGGCTTACAATGGCGCGCACGCCGAAGGGATACGCTCGGTACCCGTACGTGATCAGTACGTTTCCATTCGGCAGTTCCGCGATACTGCCCGGCGAAGCGGCCCTTGAGTTGCCTTTCGTCCCGTCGTCGTGTCTCCCGGATTCCGGTTCAGCCGGCTCCCACCCCGACCAGGACCGCCCGCCGTCATACGAACGGGCGATCCGGTTCGGTCCGTCGTTGAAACGGACGTACGCGAGCCAGTGATCTTCACTCAGGGCCAGGAAACCTGTCTCGCTCCCTCCTGATTTGACGAGTGTTTTGTCCGACCAGGTCTTTCCTCCGTCACGCGACCGGTAAATGTAGCTCATCCTCACGGGCAGCTTCGGGTCCCGGCCATACGCCTCTTTCGAATAAAAGCCCCGCGCGTTGAATGCCAGCGATCCGTCAGAAAGGCATCGCATCTGTCCGTGAGGGTGGAGCATGAGGTCCACTTCGGGGAACGGGATCTTGTCGGGATTCGTCCAGGTCACCCCGCCATCGGCCGAACGGATCACCTGGATCGATTCATAGGGATCGGGCGTCGAGATGCGTCCCCGGACGTCGATCCCGCACATCACGCCGTATGCGAGTACGAGGTCGCCATTCCCCGCCTGGCCAAGCGCCGGGTTCCGCACGTCGATATTCCGATCCGGGTCTCCCCGCACCGCCGCGCGATAGTCCGTCCACTTAATCCCTCGATCAGATGAAAACGACAAGCTGATTTCGCCCCCGCTTCCAGCGTGACACGAACCGGTCCGCGTCGCGCAGCAGAGTGTCCCGTCGGCCATCTTCAGAAGTACCGGAAAGAACCCGCCTCCCCTCGCGAATGGTCTCGGGAAGGCGCGCACGCTCCCGTAGTCGTTCCGCAGCGAGTCGTTCCTGCATTCGGGAAAACGCGTGAAATAGTCGTCCGACGCCCTGCCCTCGCGCATCGCCGGCCATCGTAAGCCCGTCGCGACGACTGGGACCTCTTCGATCCGATCGACAAGCGTGACGATTTCAGACATCGTGATTCCCCTCCTCCACGTCCGACCGCCGGCCGTGTCCACGATACCGCCGAAACAAAATGCCCCGGTTTCGCGTCGTACCGTTTAATATGCGATAAAGCTTCCGGCACCAGTGGACTCATTCCTCGCCGGAACGCGAATTATCCGATTCGGAGTTGGACGATATCCAATCACATCATTACGGAGGTCTCCCATGACGGAAGAAAAGATCGCCCCTCAGTCCAGCGGCTGGTTGATGCTGGTTGTATCGCTTCTGCTTCTGGCTGTGAGCGTGGCCGGGTTCATACACGGTGTTGCGGTTGGCGCTGCGGTTTTCGTTATTCCGTCGATCGTGCTTCTGCTGATCGTGATCGTCCTGTTGACGGGCCTGTTCGCGGTGGAACCGAATCAGTGCGTCGTTATGCTGCTGTTCGGCGACTATAAGGGTACGGAAACGACCCAGGGGTTTCGATGGACCAACCCGTTCAAGAGCCGGAAAAAGGTGTCGCTGCGCGTCAGGAACTTCGACAGCGAACGGCTGAAGGTGAACGACAGCAGGGGCAATCCCATTGAGATTTCCGCCGTTATCGTCTGGAAAGTGGAGGTTGCCGCGCAGGCACTGTTCGACGTGGACGACTACGAACATTACGTAAGGGTCCAATCGGAATCGGCGATCAGACACCTCGCGACCAGCTACCCCTATGATCAGTCTGAAGGCGAAGAAATCAGCCTGCGATCCTCGATCACGGAGGTGTCTGAATCCCTCGGAAAGGAGATCCAGCAACGCGTTCAGGACGCGGGAGTCAGCATCGAGGAAGCCCGGATCAACCACCTCGCCTACGCGCCGGAAATCGCCAACGCCATGCTGCAGCGCCAGCAGGCGGAGGCGGTGATTTCTGCACGGGCGAAGATTGTCGACGGCGCCGTCGGGATGGTGGAGATGGCCCTGAAGCGATTGATGGACGACGACGTGATCAAACTGAATGAAGAACAGAGGGCGAACATGGTCAGCAACCTGCTCGTCGTCCTCTGCTCGCACGAGTCGACGCAACCCGTGGTCAGCGCCGGACAGCAATAGCTACGTCACAAACGCCAGCAGTATCGTGTCGGCGAACAGACGCCAGACGACGGCGGCCTCCTTGAACCCCGCCCCCGTCATCGCGCTGATGAGGTCTTCCGCGCGGTGCTCGTACTCAACGTCCTTCCCGGCTGCCTTCATCATTCGTTTATAATCCCGCCTGGCGTCGATTTCCTCCCGCGTCACCCTTCCCGAATCGATCGCCCGCTGAACGTGACGCTCGCGGAAGCGCGCCGCCTGCCGCCGGACCTCGTCCGACCAGCCGGGCCCGACCGACATCGTATCGTACAGAATGAAACAGCCGCCGGGACGCAGCGCGGCCGCGATTCGCGCAATGAGCGACGACAAACGGTCGGGGTGCACGTGGTGAAGGGTCTTCGCTGAGAAAACCAGGTCGCAGGCCGGAATTGCGCAATCGGTGAGGTCTCCTTCTCTTACCTCGACTCTCCCGGGATAATGCGTCAGTTTTCGTTTCGCAATCCGGAGCATCTCCGGTTCGCTGTCTATGCACGTGCCGCTAGCCCGGCCAAATCGCTCCAAAACCCGCGCCGTGGACTCTGCCGTGCCGCAGCCCAGATCCACGAAATCGAACGGTTCGTCCGGATCGAACGGGACCAGCTCGACGATCATCTCGAGCCCCTTCGCATAGGGAGGGCTCAGGACCGATTGGACCCGATCGTACGATTCCGCGATTTCCGCGAAATAGCTGAATCCTTCGTGCGTCGCATCACCCATATTCTATCCTCGACTTGGCATCTTTCCCGTCCGTCGTCGTGATCCGTATTTCCGTTCCCCAATTGACGCCGCTGATTTGAAAACCGACCCGAACGACGGTCGAACAAGGCGGCCGGGGTCACTAAACGCTCTCCATCGACACCCCGTTGGTCTCGGCAAGGGGCGTGAGTTTCGAGACCAATTCGTCTCTGATCAACCGGCTCGCACCAGAGCTTATTTCCCGGAAATTCACCGTGGCGGGCTTTCCTCGGGTGACCTGAATATCCATCCTCCACGACTCAAAGCGGATTTCCGAAATCGTTGTCCAGGGGATTCTGCGCCGGCGGAAAAGGCCTCGGACGATTTCGATTTGCCCGTCATCGATCGCGATGGTGTGCCTGTTGATTCGTTCGTAAAACAGACCCCACGATAGCCACGAGGGACCGAGGACCAGATTCAGGACTCCGAAAAATCCGTTCCCGCTGCTCAGGAAAAGAGCGCCGCCAAGCACGTGGATAACGCCAAGGGTGACCAGAAGGACTCTGAATTGAGGGGGAATCGAGACCGTGAGATCGATTGTCCTGTCGTCCATGGATATTGGCCTCCTCTCCTGCGCCGTAATGCAGGGTGCGGAGATTTCGTGACCCTGAATACCGCATCCGAGTCCGACAGGTTCAAAACGCGCGTGAGGCCGAAACCGGAGACATTCTTTCGACCTCCACTCCGGATGGTCATTCCCAACCAAAGCTGTCGTAGAACCTGCCGTTCAGATAGTTTTCGAGCGCGCGCCTGACGTATGGCACCATATTGTCAGGGAGATCGTGGATGGAATGCCACGACAGGTCGTCGCACCGGTGCGGCTCGGCGTTCACGACGTCTCCAATCCAGGTCGTGGCCGCAAGGAAGAACCCCACCCGTTCGTCCTCGCTCCTTCGGTGCATCACGCCGACCACCTCGATGTCCGCTGGCCTGATCTCGATTCCCGCCTCCTCACGCGCCTCCCTGATCGCCGCAGCCCTGACCTCTTCGTTTCCGTCGATATGCCCGGCAATCACGCTGTACTTCCCGTCTTCAAACCCCGTATTGAAACGCCTCAGCAGCAACACTTCGTCGCTGCCCTTCATCAGGAAGACGTGGGCTTCAGGAATCAGTTTGAATTTTTCAGCCATTGGTCAGCAAATCAGCTTTCACCTATCATCGGTCGGATGTCAGCCAAGAAACGAAAACCAGGATCAAAACCCTCCTCTCGCATCCGCCCAGACCTCTCTTCCAGGCCCTCTCTCCCGCGGGAGAGAGGGAGGAAAGACGGTTTCGCGTGCTATTTAGCTAAGGAAGACGGGAGAGATTGCCTGCCTTGTGAGGATTCTTCTCGTGCCAAAGGCAAAGAGGAAGAATATACCGGACAAGGGTTTCTTCTACCGTCTACCCTCTTACCTCTACCCGCCTTTTTTCTACCGTCTCACCTCTACCGTCTACCCGCATTTCTTCTACCGGCTTCCCTCTACCTTCTCACCGCCTTTGGGCGACCGGCCGGTCGCCCCTACCTAACATACCGCCGGCCTGTCTCTCAAGCAAGTTTCATCAAAGTGTCCGCTCCGGTAACGTTCCCGCCGTGCGATGATTCCAGACATCTGATTACCATTGACTTATATGTATAATTTATGCATATTTTAGCATATGAGAACGACGCTGAATATAGACGATGCCCTGTTGAAGCGGGCATCCACGTTAACCGGTATCAAACAGAAAACAGCCCTAGTCAGGCTCGGTCTGGAAACCCTGATCGCCCGCGAGAGCAGCAAGCGGCTGGCGGAGCTCGAAGGCACGGAAACAAACCTGTTGCCGGTCCCGCGCCGATGTACGGACATCCCGTAGCCATGGTCCTCGTCGATACGTCAATCTGGGTCTCTTTCCTTCGTACAGGAAATGGACGACTGAAGGCGCTCCTGCGAGAAGGGAGGGTCGCGTGCCATCCGCTGATCGTCGGTGAACTTGCGTGCGGCAGGTTGGCCAACAGGACCGAGTTTCTGACGTTGCTTCAGACGCTTCCGCAGGCATCCGCTGCCAGCGAGCGCGAAGTCCTGCATTTCATCGAACACCACCGGCTCTCCGCCGCGGGGGTCGGCCTGATCGACGCGCATCTGATGGCATCCGCCCGGTTGTCCGACCTTCTGTTGTGGACATCGGAGGGAAACCTGCGGGCTGCGGCCGGCCGCCTGGGAATCGCGTATCAACATTGAGGACGGTGCCCCGGGCGTCACGTGTCTAAATCAAGAGGAGAACGCAATTATGATCAGATACCTCGCCCCGGCAGTAACCGTGTTCTGCCTGCTGGGTGCGGCCACAGCCGAGACGCACGCCCAGATCGCCTTGCGCGCCGGGGGCGGACTCTATGTCGAAGACAAGGAACCCGGCTGGCACGGATCCATCATCCTTCCGTTCGGCAGCAAACCCGCGGGGGTAATGCTGGCCGGGGAGTATTACAAGAAAGACGGCGCGATTACCGTGCCCGTTTCCATCCGCGGACTCTACAAAGTCAGCCTGGGGGATAACCTCCGGATCTACGGCGGGGCCGGTAGCGGGCTGATCTACACCAAGGAAGAATCGGATGCGGAACTCATCGACGGGTCGGCCAGCAAGGTGCTTCTGACCGCCGTGGCGGGGATGAATCTGAAGATGCTGGGGCCTTTTCGATTTTTCGCGGAAGCCACCCTTGACCGGGGCGTAGCGGAGGGAACGGAGAACAAATACGGCGCCAAGGCCGGCATCTCCCTGACGTTCAAGGACTGAGAAACGCGATCCGGCCCGGGCGCAACACCCCCTCTACAGGAGACAAAACGCGATGGGGCGCATCCAGAGAGACATCACGGTCAAGAGCCTGGCAGCTGGACATCCAGCTCGACACCAACGGCGTCGATTCACCCAATAGACGCTTATTCTGAATTAACAAGTAACTATATACGTAAAATACCATATATTTTATATATTCAACATCATTATTAACCTTCATTGGCAGAACTTTGTCGAGATAAAACGTCCCGCACTGACGCCATCACGGTCGATAGAATGCTTAGATTCCAACTCCATATTGTCATGGCCGAAAAGGGACCCGGCCGTCCGTACAGGATCTCGGAAATCGCCAGGCTGACCGGGCTTCAGGCCAATACGGTCTCGGCCATCTTCAACAACCGCGCGAAGCGGATAGACCTGGCCACCATCGAATCTCTCTGCCAGGCGCTCGAATGCACGCCCGGCGACCTCTTTAATTACAATCCCGAGTCAGATCCCAGGCCCGAATCACCGGAAAAAGGAGAGTTGTCATCATGAAGATCACCTCGGTAAAGACCTTCCTCGTGACCTACAGCAACCGCCCGAGGGCGCTCGTCAAAGTCGAGACCGACGAGGGCCTGTACGGATGGGGCGAAGCCTATTCCATCGGGCCGGACCTCTCTATCGAGCCCATCGTCGACTACGTGGCCACGTGGCTTGTCGGCGAAGATCCCCGTCGCATCGAATACCTGATGATGAAGATTCATCAGCAGTTTCGCTTCCCCGCGGGCGGCACCGGACTGGCAGCCATTTCCGGTATCGAACACGCGCTCTGGGACATCAGCGGCAAAGCCGCAAACGTACCCGTCTATATGCTTCTGGGCGGCAACCTGCGAGACCGGGTAAGAGTCTACCAGAGCTGCGGCGGCCCGACCGGAGAGGTCGCGGCGGAAGGCGCGCACCGTCTGAATGAGCAATGGGGGTTCACGGCGTTCAAGACCAGCCCCTTCCTGCTGAATCCCGACGCGAATCGTTGGGGCCGGGTCTGCGCGGCCGCCGCCGAGTATTTCGAGAGCCTCCGGAAGCACACCCCCGACGACTGGGAATTCGCGTTCGATCCGCACGCCAAGATCTTCGAACCGGTCAGAGCCCTGCAACTGGCCAACGCGTTGGCGCCGTACGACCCCCTGTTTTACGAAGAGCCCCTCAGACCGGAACACATCCCCGCGTGGCAGCAGCTGCGCAACCAGATGCAGGTGCCACTGGCAACCGGGGAATGTCTCTACGCGCGATTCGAGTTCCTTAATCTCATCGCCGCCAGGGCCGCCGACATCATACAGCCCGACGTCTGCGTCTGCGGGGGCCTTCTGGAAATGCGAAAGATCGCTGCGATCGCCGAGGCCCACTACGTCACCATCGCGCCGCACAATCCGATGGGACCCATCGCCACGGCGGTCAACGTGCACTTTGCCGCGGCCACCCACAACTTCAAGATCCTCGAATACGTCATCCCCGCAGGCTCCAGATGGATGGAATACGTCCCGGATCCGTACCTGCCTGTGGACGGATACCTTGAACTCAGAGATCGTCCTGGATTGGGCATCGAGGTGAACGAAGACGCGCTCGCGGATTCAGACCCACCCCACTGGCAGCGCACGGCGCCAGTCCGTCCCGATGGGTCCACTGGGTACATTTAGAAGCAGCTATCGGCGGTCAAGTTAAAGCAAAATCGAAAAAACCACTCCCCCTCAAATTCCCTGCCTACGGCGTGTTCCTTTTGAAGCGACCAAAAGGAACCAAAAGTCGCCGCTGGGCGCGGGGCCTGCCTTATGCATGGCGCGAATACCCTCACCGGACTCACGTCATACGCCGGCCTGCCAACCCAGGATAACAACGTACTTGGGTGGTGGACGGAAGAACGCGCCCTGCTCTGGCGGTGCTCCTTGTACGAATTTCGTTAGACAACCGTGTGTCTTCCTGAGTGCGAGCAGCATCTAACCATCGGCTCTACGCACTCTCAGCTTTAACTAAGGTTCCAATCCGTTGGCGTAAATAAAATAATAACAATATAATAATCATACACATGGTGATCTGGAAGGACACGGGACATCAACCAAGATTCGCCTTTCCATGTGTCTTGGCCATTGATACTCCTGCCAATAAAACTTGCGATCGCCGCATTCAGTTGGTAAAATCAACGCGTCAGGGACAGACTGCAGATCGCCCCGTCGCCGGCATAGCGAATTGCCTGTCCCGGTGAGCACCACCCGGGCCTGGAGACATCGGATTGTCCAACCTTCACACAACCCTCTGGACTTACCCCTGGGACCTGGCCGACGGCGACCCCCGGGCCATTGCAAAACGGCTCCGGGATGACATCGGCCTCGATGGCATCAGCCTGGCCGCGGCGTACCATACCTTCGAGATGCTGCGTCCCCATTCGCCGAAGCGGGTGCTGCTCCAGATCCCGCAGGCCGCCGTCTATTTCCAGCCCGACGCGGGCCTGTATGCCCACACGCCGATACAACCGCACGTCAGCCCCCTGATGGGCCGAGACAACTGGTACGCTGACGCCGCCGATGCCGCGGTAGGCGCCGGAATTGAACTCATCGCCTGGACGGTATTCCTCCACAATTCCTTCCAGGCCGGCCGCCATCCGGAATGCGCTGAGGTCACCTGTACCGGAGACGTCAGCACGTCCTGGCTCTGCCCGGCCAACCCGGGTGTGCGCGCCTTCGCCGCGGCGCTGGCCAGAGACCTTTCAGAAAACTACGGAATCGCCCTTCTTGAGTGCGAATCCCTCTCCTATGGGGGGTTCGGACACACACACTATCACGTCAAGCACGGCGTCGACCTGGGGTCGGCAGGCCGAATGCTGCTCTCCCTCTGCTTCTGCGACGCCTGTCGGACCCGCGCGAAGGGTAAGGGCCTGGACCCCGATGCCCTTTCACGGGCCGCAGCATACAGGCTGCGCCGAATCCTGGCATCCGGCATCCCGCCTGCCGAGCCACCCGAGGAACTCATCGCCACCGTGCCGCAACTCGAGCCGTTCGTCCGGATGCGCGACGAGGTGGTCGCGAGCCTGCTGGAGGAGGTCAGGGCGGCCGCCGGGGTCCCCGTCTCATTCATCTTCATGGGCGACCGGTTCAACGCCGCCATCAATCGCTCACGCCTCGCGGAAATCGCGGATTATGCGGAAACACTCGCCTATACGCCGGACGCCGACCGGATCCAGGCGACCATCTCCGGTATTGTCCCGGACCTGAAGAATCCGCAGCAACTCGTGGTGGGGCTCCAGGCCTATCCTCCCGCTTCTCCGGACGCCCCGACGCTCGGCGCGGGCGTCGAACGCGCGCTGGAACTGGGCATCCGCCGCTTTTCGTTCTACAACTACGGTATTATGCCGCCGGCCAATCTGGCCTGGATCAGGCAGTGCATCGGCGATAACCGCCGCGCCAGTGATACATGACATCGACGATCGAAGCGCTGGTTTCTGCCACCTATCTCCTATGCCTGATCTATGTCATCGTCGCAGGCGCCATCCATCGAGGCCTGAGTCGCCTGGCCTCGGGTTGCAACGCAGAACTTCACGACGTCACAGTGGTTATTCCCGCCCGCAACGAAGCCCACAGCATCGAAACGTGCCTCGCGGCCATCGCCGAACAGACCTATCCTCCCGAACGCACCGAAGTCATCGTCGTCGACGACCGTTCGACGGATGATACCGCCCGCCGGGCGCTCACCTGGACGGATCGGATTCCCGGTCTCAAGGTCGTGCGGGTTTCCGAAAGTGCGCTCGCCTGCCCGAAGAAGAGTGCCCTGGACGCGGGCATCCGCGCCGGCGCCGGGAGGATCATCCTCACCACCGACGCCGACTGTATTCCCTCCACCGACTGGATCGCTTCCACGGTACGCGCCTTCGACCCCGAGGTCGGCATGGTCGCCGGATACGCGCCCCTTTTGCCTGGAAAGGGTCTGCTATCCAGACTGCTTGCCCTGCAGAGCCTCGTGGTATCCACACTCGCGGCGGGCAGCATGGGCCTGGGTATTCCGCTGACCTGTTCCGGGCGGAATCTGGCATACCGCAGAGCAGCCTTCCAGGACGCTGGCGGCTTCGCGCCCATCGGCCATATACGCGGCGGGGACGACGTCCTGCTGATGCGGCGCATCGCCACCCGGACGGGCTGGCGTATCCGGTTCAATCCGGAAGCCAGGGTGGACTCGCACCCCCATGCCGACGGTCTTTTTCGCCGCCAGGTGCGCTATCAGTCAAAAGCGGTACACTACGGATTTTCAGTCTTGCTTGTCTCGGTGTGTATCTATATATTCCACGTGGCTCTCGCCGCGGCGCCTTTCCTCGCGTGGCACCACCCGGCGTTCCGCGTCCCCTTCGGACTGATGGTTGCGGCGAAATTACTCGCCGACTGGCTGCTGCTTTCCAGAGCCGCCCGCCGTTACCACGCGCGGAAGATCCTCCGGCTGTTTCCGCTCCTTGAACTGATTTCCGTACCGTATGTCGTCGTCATCTGCGCCGCAGGCGTACTGGCGCCCTCCCGCTGGAAGTAGACATGCTCTCACTCAGACTGTTGCCCAGGACCGTTGCGCGCTACCATCGGACGCTCACGGCCCGGCGCGCCTGGAATGCCGCCAAGGTGGTTTTCTCCTACGGCTTGTCGCGACTGGCCGGACGGGATATCCGCATGGGCCGCCCCTTCGTCCTGATGATGGAACCGACGAACCTCTGCAATCTGAAATGCCCCCTCTGCCCATCCGGCAACGGCGGACTGACGCGGCCCAGGGGCACGATGGAATACGAAGCCTTCAAGCGAATCTTTGAGGAACAGGCGAAGGACCTCCTGCTGCTGATGCTCTGGAACCAGGGCGAACCCTTCATCAACAAGCGTCTGACCGACATGTTCCGTCTGGCGAAAGCACACAACGTACCCACCATCACCAGCACCAACGTCCACTACATCCGAAGCCGAAGCGACGCCGAGGATATCGTCACTTCCGGTCTGGATGAAATCGTGGTCTCCCTCGACGGTGTGACACCGGAATCCTATGTCAAATATCGCGTGGGAGGCAACTTCGACCGGGTTCTTGACGGGATTCGCTTTCTGAGTACGGCCAAGAGGGCACTGAATGCGGACAATCCCGTCATCCACCTGCAGTTCATCATCTTCAAGCACAACGAGTCCGAAATCGAAGCCGCCAGGAACCTCGCACGCGAACTGGGCGTGGACCGGCTCTCGCTGAAGACGGCCCAGGTGTATACCGATACCGAAGCGGAACAGTACCTTCCCGAAGACGAATCCTACAGCCGCTACCGCTACGACGCGGACAATCTCACGATGAACGGCAAGATCACCAATGCCTGCAGGCATCTCTGGTTCAGTACTGTGGTGAACTGGGACGGGGCCGTTTCACCTTGCTGCTTCGATAAAGACGTGCACTATGGCCTGGGCAACGCGCTCGAAGACCCGGACTTCGACAGCGTCTGGTCCGGAGAGGCATATACCGACTTCAGAAATGCCATCCTCAAGGACCGGTCCGCTGTACCCATCTGCAATAACTGTTCCGAGGGCATCAAGGGCATGTTCTACGACATCGAAGAGGTAAAACACTGAATCCAGGCATCCTGCCGAAATCGAGTGAAGTAACGATGAGGGGTCGCCACAGACCGCCGATTGTCGTCATTTCGCGTCGTTACTGACCCTCTACCAAATACAACCGCCGCCAACCCCGGATACCCGTGTCGACCATTCCGATCAATGCGTTCCTGTTGATATCGACGGCAATCTACCTCGGCGCCGCAATTGCGTTTCTGGCCGGCCTGCGGCGAAGGAAACGGCGCGCCGATGCCCACGCCTCTCCGTTCGTATCGGTCGTCATCGCGGCCAGAAACGAAGCCGGGTACATCGGCGATTGCCTTAAGGGCCTGGCCGGCCAGAGCTATCCCGCCGACCGGTACGAAGTCCTGGTTGTCGACGACGGTTCGACGGACGGGACGGCGCAAATCGTGGCGCGTTATGCCGTTGAATATCCACACATCCAATGCATTGAAGTTACCGACGCCTTTCGGCACATGGCCGCAAAGAAACGGCCCCTTTCCGAAGGCGTCCGGGCGGCGCGCGGGCCCATCATTCTGACTACCGACGCGGATTGCTCCGTCCCGGCCACATGGGTATCGGGAATGGTATCCCAACTCGAAGCCGGTGCGGACGTCGTCATCGGATTCTCGCAGGTAAAAACCGCCGGAGACCGGCTCACGCCCACGGAACGCATCCAGGCCTTCGACTTTCTCGCGCTCATGTGCGCTTCGGCCGGCGCGGCCAACCTCGGGATGCCGCTGGCTGCATCCGGTCAGAATCTCGCCTATCGGAAGGCGTTCTTCGAAAGGGTCGACGGCTTCGAAGAGGTCGCCCGTTGCCCTTCCGGCGACGACGTTCTCCTGCTTCAGCTGTTCCGACGGGCCGGCGCGAAGATCGCATTTGCAGACGATCCCCGCACCTATGTCAGCACCCGGCGGGCGGAATCCCTGGCCGGCTTCTGGACCCAGCGGCGCCGGTGGGCGTCGAACGCCCGAAACATGGCGGCGCTCAACCCTCTCTTCTTCGTCTATCTGGCGAACGTATTTCTGCTCAACCTCCTCATTCCGGCTGGAATTATCCTGGGTATCGGAAAAAACGCCTTCGGCCTGCCCCTGTCGTGTCTGGCAGGCAAAACGCTGGCGGATCTGGCGGTGGTATGGACGGGCGCCCGACTTTTCGGCCGGACCGACCTGCTCCCGGTGCTGCCGGTGTGGGAACTCCTGCAGATGCCTTATACGACTCTGGTGGGGCTGTTCGGATCGTTCGGAAGTTTCGTCTGGAAGGGCAGAACCCACCGGGCGCGTCAGGCGGATTCTTTGAAAGAAGGGTTTTTTTCGAGATGTGGACTTCGCCTGAGGTAGGAGGCGAATCGTCACCCGGCTCGATCCGCATGTGAGGGAAAACGCGGGCCGGGCTTTCCGTGCGCAGGAGACATCCTGACGCTTCAGTGAAACCCGTCTGCCGACAGCAGGAATCCCGCTTTACGCGTTATGATTTCCCGTCCGAAAATCCGCCGATGGGCAATATCGCTTCTCGGTCTCGCTCTCTGCGCGGGCACCGCCGGCGCCCAACGCCCCCGCGCACGGGATCTCGGCATCCTCATCGGTACGCTCGCGCCCGGCCCTCGAAACGCCATCACCGACGTCTCCGGCGTGGGGGTGGGGCACGTCACACTGATCAGCGGCGAGGGGGAACTGGTTGCCGGGAAGGGTCCCGTACGCACCGGTGTCAGCGCGGTGGTGCCCCGGCCCGACGACGTCTATCTGAACCAGGTCTTCGCGGCGGCGGAAGCGCTCAACGGCAACGGCGAAATGACTGGTATGGAGTGGATCAACGAGCGGGGTCTGCTCGAGGTGCCCGTGATCATCACGAACACCCTGAGCGTCGGCGAAGGGTACAGCGGGGTCGTTGCCTATATGCTTCAGAAGAACCCGGGGCGCGTGCCCCTTCCCGTAGTGGCCGAATGTTACGACGGCGGCCTGAACGACATCGCGGGCCGCCACGTAAAAGAGGCTCATGTCATACAGTCAATTGAATCCGCGGCTGGCGGTCGGGTTGCCGAAGGCTCGGTTGGCGCCGGTACCGGCATGCGCGCCTACGGCTTCAAGGCGGGAATCGGAACCGCATCGCGAGTACTCAACGAAGCCCAGGGAGGCTATACCCTGGGCGTGCTCGTCGTAGCAAACTGCGGCCGCCGTCCGAATCTGGTCATCGACGGCGTTCCTGTCGGACGACACCTGCCGACGAAAGCGAGTCCCCCGACCCGCGACGGCTCGATCGTGATCATCATCGCCACCGATGCGCCGCTGATCCCCATCCAGCTTCGGCGGCTTTGTAAACGGTCCGCTCTGGGCGTGGGCCGCACCGGCACCTTCTCGAGAACCAGCAGCGGCGACCTGGCCCTCGCATTCTCCACCGCCCGCCGCATCCCGCGGGATGCGGCGACTGTGGATACGGTTCACACCCTGCGCGACCACCGCCTCAACCCGCTCCTGCAGGCCACGGTCGAGGCGACGGAAGAAGCCATCGTCAACGCACTTTGCGCCGCGGACACCATGACCGGGCGGGACGGCAGGAAGATGCCCGGCCTCCCGCTGGATCGACTCGTCGATATTATGAAACAGCACAACCGAATCGAATAAACCGGATTCCACCTTTCGCCATGCCCAACCTTCCAATCATTCTCGGTCTTTCGGTCTACATCCTGATAACCCTGGGGGTCGGGCTGTACGCCGGGCGCCGGATAAAAGGCTCCGCGGACTTCATCGTCGCGGGAAGGAGGCTGGGCGTCTTGCTGGCCACCGGGACCCTGGCGGCCACGTGGTTCGGGGGCGGGATCGTCATCGGCGCTGCAAGCGAGGCCTACAAGAAGGGTTTCCTTGGCGTTATCGCCGACCCGTTCGGCGCGGCCCTCTGTCTCTTCCTCGCGGGGCTCTTCTACGTGAGAGTCATGCGGCGAATGGGCCTGACGACCATCGCGGGCTTTTTCGAAAGCCGCTTCGGGCCCTCAGCGGGCGCGGTAGCCGCGCTGTGTACCATCCCGGCGTACCTGGGATGGGTGGCGTCCCTCATGGTCGCTTTCGGGCGGGTCATCCAATCGCTCACCGGACTCGACCCCACCTTGGGTATCTGTATCGGCGCCGCGATCGTCCTCGTTTACACGACCGCGGGAGGCATGTGGGCCGTCACGCTGACGGATTTCATCCAGGTTGCCGTATTGACGGTGGGGCTCCTGGTCATCACGCCGCTACTGCTGAACGATATGGGAGGATGGTCGGCAATCAGCGCGCGCATCCCGGAAGACCGGTTTTACCTCTATCCCCGGGACGCCGGCGCACCCGGCTGGTTCGCCTACGCCAGGGACTGGCTGGTCATCGGACTCGGAAATCTCGCGGGGCAGGATCTTATTCAGCGCAGCCTTTCAAGCAGGAGCGAGACCGTTGCACAGAACAGCGCCTACCTTGCCGGGGCGCTCTATCTAACGGTGGGGCTGCTGCCGGTCTTTCTCGGCATCGCCGGGACCCTCATCTTTCCCGACCTCGCCGATCCGGACATGATCATGATGCGGCTGGGCATGAAATACCTCTCGCCCCTGGCGATGGCGGTATTCCTGGGAGCGCTCGTATCCGCCCTGATGAGCAGTGCGGACAGCGCGCTGCTCGCCCCTGCCAGCGTCATCGGCTGGGATCTGGCCCGCTACGTTCGACCGGACGCCGACGAACGTGCCATTCTCAGGATCTGCCGCATCAGCGTCCCGATTCTCGGGCTGATTGCCCTCTACCTCGCCCTGGCGCACAATACCGTCTATACGCTGATGGTGAATTCGTGGTCGATCCTGCTGGCCACCCTCTTCGTGCCGCTCACCGCCGGAATCTGGTGGCCCCGGGCCAATCTCCCCGGCGCGCTCGCAGCCATGGTTTCGGGCTTCGTTGCCTGGATCTGCTTCATCTATCTGACGCCGGACCTGCCGGCGGACCTGATGGCCGTACCGGTTGCGCTGGTCTGTCTGGCGGTTGTCAGCCTGAAAACGAAAGGCTCCGTTCCGGCACGCCCGCTTGCGGATACCACGGGACGCCCCGTTTCCCTCGAGAACCGCCTCGGGCTGGGACGCGGGTAGCGGCTAAGATCCTTCCCCTCCACGGTCCTGCACGCGCGTGACGAGACCCGCGAAAAAACCTGCGCCGAATCCATTGTCGATATTCACCACCGCCACCCCGGGCGCACAGGAATTCAACGTCCCGAGCAGCGCGGCCAGACCACCGAAACTGGCGCCGTAGCCCACGCTTGTCGGCACCGCAATCACGGGTACTTCCACCAGTCCCCCCACGACCGACGGCAGGGCGCCTTCCATGCCCGCCACCACCACGATCGCCGCCGCCCGGTCGATCTGTTCCCTGTACGCGAACAGCCGGTGAATCCCCGCAACGCCCACGTCGAACAGCTTCCTCACGCGGCTGCCCATCGCATCGGCCGTCACAACCGCCTCTTCCGCAACCGGCAAATCGGACGTTCCCGCGGAAATGACGAGGACCTCGCCCGCCGTCGCTACCTTGCCCGGATTGTCGCCGCGCAACAGCAATGTCCGCGCTACCGGGTTGTAGTCAACCGCCGGCAGCGCGGAGACAACGGCGTCCGCGTGAGCGCGGTCGGCCCGGGTCGCCAGCAGCGTGGATCCCGAGTCCGAAATCCGACGTGCGATTTCCGTCACCTGTTCGGCGGTCTTGCCCTGGCAGAAAATCACCTCGGGGAACCCCTGCCGCATTGCCCGGTGATGGTCCACGTGCGCGAATCCCAGATCTTCAAACGGGAGCTTCTTTAACTGATCCATTGCGCTGTCGACGTCCAGTTCGTTCTCGCGGACGGCCTCCAGCACGTTCCGGATCTGTTCAGGCGTCACCGGATACCTCCTCCGCATTCCTGCGTACCGCGTTCAGGATGCCTTCAACCGCATCCGGGTCGTCCTCCGTCATCAGCGCGCGCCTAAACGCCGCCGCGCCCTCGATGCCCTTGATGTAGGCGGCGAAATGCCTCCTCATTTCACGGACCCCGGCGGGCAGCCCCTTGTTCTGCACCGACAGCCGCAGGTGCCGGATGGCCATCCTCACCCGTTCGCCTGCTGTCGGCGCATCCAGCAGCGTGCCGGTGTTCAGGAAGTGCTCGATCCGTCCGAACAGCCACGGATCGCCAATCGCCCACCGGCCCACCATCACGAGGTCACATCCGGTCTGCTCCATCATGTCCTTCGCGGCCAGCGGGTCCCTGACGTCGCCGTTGCCGATGACTGGAATCGAAACGGCTTCGGACACTTCCCGGATCACATCCCAGTCCGCCCGGCCCGTGAATCCGGCCTGTCGAGTCCGGCCGTGCACGGCGATAGCCGCGGCGCCCATATCTTCCGCCACGCGCGCGACGTCGGATGCGTTGTCCGCATCGTCCCATCCGCTGCGGATCTTCAACGTGACCGGGATGGACACCGCCCGCGCCATCGCCGATACGATCCGGCCCAGACGCGACGGATTCTTCAACAGGGCCGCGCCCGCGCGCCTGTTCACGATTTTCTTCACGGGACACCCGCAGTTGATGTCGAGCAGGTCCGGATTGCGTTCGGCGGCCACCCGCGCGCCTTCGGCCATTTCACCGGGTTCGGACCCGAATATCTGCACGGAAATCGGATGCTCGTCCGCCTCGAAGTCCAGGTATCGGCTCGAACGCTCGCTGCCGTCGGCCAGCCCGCGGGCGCTCACCATCTCCGTCACGGCCAGCCCCGCGCCCTGCTCACGGCACAGCAGACGGAACGACCGGTCCGTCACGCCGGCCAGCGGCGCGAGCACGGTCGATCCGGGTATCGCGGTTTCGCCAACGTATACCATGTCGGGGCTCCGCACGTTCATTCTACCGACTCGATCAGCCGTCTCACCTTCTCCGCCCCCACCCGGGCGACTTCACCCGGGTCCTGACGCCAGAGGTCTTCATTGAACAATTCGAGAGATACCGGGCCGGAGAACCCCTGCGAGGCCAGCATCTCCAGCATCTTCGGCAGGTTCAGAATCCCGTCGCCCGGATATACCCGGTCTCCGTCGGCCAGCGTCTCGCGATTACGGTCTGTCTTCGGTACATCGTCAATGTGGAACATGGCCACCTGCGAACCGGGAACCTTCAGGACATCCTCGTCCCGCCCGCCGCCGCGATAGATATGGAACGCGTCCATCACGACCGTGGTATCCGGATGGTCCGCGAGCGTAACGATCTCCATCAACACGTCCACGTTATTCACGTGGTCCACGAATCCCAGGAATTCGAGGGCGGGCAGACATCCCACTTCCCGACCCAGTTCGATCAGCCGGCAATAACGGTCCGCCGCCCGGTGGAGGTCTACCCGACCGCGCGCGGGTCCGGCGATGATCCGGGGCGCGCCCACGGCCACGCCCTGTTCCATCAGCCGCCGGGCCTTATCGAGCAACCCGGTTTCGAAGTCCGGCTGGGCCGCGTCCATCCATCCGGAAAGGTGGACAACGTCCGGTACCGCGAGATTGTGGTCATCGAGCATCCGTTTGAGTTCGGACAACCTCCCGCCCCTGCGTTCCCAGTCCGTCAGGTCGTCGTTCCAGAGCTCGATCGACTCATACCCCGCGGCGCCCGCGATGCGGATCTTCCCGTCGACGGGTGTGGGTTGTATCGTGCTCGTATTAAAACACAATTCAAACCGGGCCATCCTGTACTCCTGTCTCGCATACCGCGTTCAGCACGCACGCCCCGCACCTGGGCGCGGGCGTGCAGACGCGCTTGCCCAGCCCTACGATCAAGGCATGATACTCGTTGTAGACCGCCGCGCTTGCCGGCAGCGCGGCCTGAAACCTGCGCTGGATGTCGTGATAATCGAGTCTCGCGTCCAGCAGTCCCAAACGCCCGAAGACCCGCCGCGTATATGCATCCACCACGAAACTCGGCCTTTCGAGCGCATACAGCAGGATGCAATCCGCGGTTTCGGGTCCGATTCCGTTTACCGACAGCAGTTCCTTGCGCAGACGCCCGGTCGGGACATCCCTCATCCGTGAAACGTCCGCATCGTACCTGACAACGTAGTACGCCAGGAATGCCTTCAGCCGCCTGGCCTTTACGCGGAAGGTGCCCGCGGAACGGATGAGGGATTCCAGTTCGACGTCGGGCATTTCCAGCATGGTACGGGCTTCAAGGGCCTCCGCGGCTTTCAGCGCTCCCATCGCCCGTTCCACGTTTGTCCAGGCCGTATTCTGCGTCAATATGGCCCCAACCATCGTTTCGAACGGGGTTTCAGCCGGCCACCATCCCTGGGGTCCGAAAGCATCCATCAACCGGTCGAAGACCACGCGAATCCTGTTCTGTCCGGAGGCCATATCGGGCGGAAATCTAACGAATGGACGGATGTCGATCAACACCTAATCATTTCGATGGGATGTGCCTGTGTTGGGACCTGACGTCTTTCGGAAGCCGCTCAGAGGTTGTTCCGGACAACAGAAAGGCGCCCGGACCGTCACCGCCCGAGCGCCTCTTAAGCAGCCAGTCAGCACGCGTCAATTCGGGTGGATGTAGAGCTTCTTCCACAACTGAATGACCCTCAACTGATGTCGTACCCAGGTGTACCGCTTCAGGATTTCGATAACTTTAAGGCGCAACGCAAATTCCCGCAGATCGGTGTTCATTCCAACCTCCTCCCCGTTGCTGATCTCGTATCATATATATACGGATGCGGCATTCGAATGTCAAGCGGTCCGGCGCCGGGGCTTTCCGCTTTACACAACATTCGGGGCAACCTATATTGGGCGAAATGCGTCCGCCGCATGCGCTCCCAAACTCTGCGGCGGGGGGTTATCAATCCCGAATCCCTATCGCAATCGAAACCGAAATGACTTGACCCCTGTCGTGGAGATACACCATGTCTGAAACCAGCCTGAAAGCCAAACTGAAGGCCGGTGAGGTCGTCCTGGGTCCGTTCGTCAACCTCGCGTCCGGCGCGCTCGTCGAAATCGCCGCTTACGCGGGGTTTGACTTCGTTGTCCTGGACACCGAACACGGTCCGCTGGATATCGAGACCACCGAGAACCTCTGCCGCGTGGCAAAGGGCGCGGGTATTTCCCCGATTGTGCGCGTCAGGGAAAACGACCCGCCCCAGGTACTCCGGGCGCTGGACATCGGCCCGGAGGGCGTCCAAGTCCCGCAGATACGCACCCGCTCCGACGCCGAGACCCTCGTCGAGGCGGCAAAGTACGCGCCGCTAGGGATGCGGGGTGTCTCGCCCTACACCCGCGCGGCCCGGTACTTCGCCGAAGGCGGCCAGATCTTCGAACGCCTCAACCGGGAATCCATGGTCCTGATCCACGTGGAAGGGGTGGAGGGCCTGGAAAACCTGGATGCCATTATCGCCGTGCCCGGCTTGGACGTCGTCTTCCTGGGGCCGTACGACCTCTCCCAGTCCCTCGGCATCCCGGGCCAGGTGAGCGATCCCAGGGTGGTGGACCGGATGCGGGAGGCCACCGTTGAGATCAATAAGGCCGGCCTCACCGTGGGCACCTTCGCGGACAGCCCCGAAGCAGCCAATCGCTGGATCGACGCCGGCGTGCGTTACATCGCCCTGTCGGTAGACACCGGCATCTACTTGCACGGCTGCCGCAGCATGGTCGAAGCCGTGAGGGGGTGAGAAGCGCGGCTTAGGCCAGAATCACGGCGGCTGGTTCAAGAAAAACCGAATTTATAGGATAAAGGGCGACTCACGCATGAGCCGCCCTTTTCGCTTACAATCCAGAAAATCTTGATACCTCAACGACTGCCACTGCTACAGACAGGTGCTTGCCTCAGTGTAGGGGCATCCCTTGTGGGTGCCCTGGTTTTCTCGATCCCACCGGGTTCAGTGTCGCATATTGGGCGTAGAGGAGCGTTTGAAATGAGGTCGGGAATACGAGGTCAAAGGGCTACTCTTCCGGCCAGCCGTCCGGTATTTCGTTGGCATCGAGCGCGGCCTGGATGGCGGCAGCCGCATTGCCAGTCACCCAGCCGCTCCAATGGCTGGATTTGGCGCCCAGCCACCACAGAGCCGCGTCGTTAATGCCGGCCTCCGGGTTGTCGCGCTGCCAGACGGCAACCTCCTTGTAGCGGTCGATGTCGAGGCCCCAGGCCCCCAGCATCTCGACCACGTCCGGAGCCCTGGCGGGCAGACCGGAATTCACCGCAATAGAGATGGTTGCGTCCTCGTAGGCGCACGCCTTGTCACCAGCCCAGCACTCGTCGCTGTACTCCGGCTCCTCAAGGCGTACCAGGTCCAGGAACAAGGCCGACGTACTGGTGCCCCACTGGTAACCGAGCCATGGCTCGCCTTTCTCGTAGGCGCTTTCCAGGTTCGCGTTTAAGGCGTCGGCATCCTCGGGGGTGACGATTTGCACGTGGTCGGACAGGCCATAGCCTTCAATCTGGGCCGCATTGATCTCCGCGCAGCCCAAGGTGCTGACGCAAGACATCAGGCGCGCCTTGCCTTCAGACTCCTCGGTCGCGAACAGGCTTTTGAAACGGTCTTCTTTGAGATCTTCCACGCTGTCCAGATCGGGATGCTGCTCCTGGAGATACGCGGGAATGACGAACGCCGACTGCCAGTCGCTGCCAAGACTCGGGCCCACGTTAATCGCATCCCCGGCGGCTTGAGATTCCGCCCAGCCTTCGTCCTGGTTGGGCAGCCAGACCTCCATGTAAACATGGGTGTCGCCTCTCCGCAGGCTGTCCAACAGAGGTAGCGCGGAGCCGGCGATCAGATCGGTAGGATAGCCGTAGCCCTTCTCAACAATATACTGGGCGATGCGGTTCTGCAGCTGGACGCTTGCCCAGTGCAGTTCGCTGAAAACGATGGTTTCTCTAGGAAGGGTGTATATGTCTGTCACGCGAGCCGTTCCGCCAGCGGGCAAGTCCAGCAACACCTTGAAACCGGCGTTAATCGGAATGCTGGACCATGTACCGATCCGGACCCCATCCTTCGAGGCGCGCGCCCGATAATAACCCGTTAGATTGTCCCCTGAAAGTTTCAGTTCCGCCTGACCGTTCTCATCGGTTGAAATCGACGCGCCGGCGAACTCCGTGTAATCAGCCGCCCGTCCCGCAATAGACCGCGAGAATTCTACGGATGCACCGGTAACCGGGGCGCCATCCCTGGTCAGGGTGACCATCACTACCGCCGGTCGGGCATCCGGTCGGGCGGCCAGTTTACCCAGCGGCTGTGGGACCTGACCGCCTGTTTCCGGCTCCTGCAACTGCATCACGCGCTCACCTCCACAACTCCAGATCATGCATGTGGCGAGCGCGATCACAACGATACGCATCGACATAACAACCTTCCAATATTGGCAGTGGAGTTACTCCGCTTTGGCGGGCGAATCAGGACCAGAGTTTCAAGCCCAGGTTGACGGTATTTCTCGCAGGTTACGGTTGAGCGGCATGCCGCCACTTGAAGCCATCGTAGCCGATCGCATCGGCCGGACAGTAGAAACGCATTGGCGTCACAGACTTCAATGGCTGTGTAAGGATTCGACTACAATACAAAATATAACGAAAAAAATACCGTTTGGCAGTGCGTTCATTGTGATTAAACGCCCTGAAATCATGACATTACGGTAAATACCCAGTGCGGCTTCGCTCTGCTCACCCGCAACCAAACAGGTGGCTAGGGAACCCACGCGCCCGTTTGATCGATCAATCTCTCCCCTTGAGGGGGAGTCGCAGAAGTACAACCCTTTCCGACCTCGGCGTACGAAACATCGCCCTGTCGGTTGATACGGGCATCTACCTGCACGGCTGCCGCAGCATGGTCGAAGCCGTGAGGGGTTGATTGCGCGGCCTGCTGGAGGCTCCAAGGTTGCCGTACAATAAGAAAGGCGACTCCCACTGGAGTCGCCTTTCCTGCTGCCGTCTCGTTCCGCGTCAGGAGTCCTCGTCGCCGCTCATGGGCAGGTCTTCCGCCGAGATCACACGACGCCTCGGGCGGTCGACAATCTGAGGATTCCGTTCCCGTTCCTGCTGCACCTGCATGGTATACCGCGCCGTGGGAATGGCTTCCAGGCGCATCTCACCGATCAATTCCCCGGACACCTCGCAGATTCCGTACGTGCCGCTTTCGATCTTTCCAAGCGCGTGGTCAATCTCCGCGAGTTCCCGCCTCTCGTTATTGCCCAGCGTCGCCATCAACTCAAGAGAAGTGGCGTTGCCGGCCATATCGAACGGATCGGCCGAGCGATCTCTTCTCAGCTCGTTGATATCGGCATCTTCAAGGCTGGTCTGCTTCAGCAGATCTTTCTTTCGATCCACAAGGAGTTGCTTGTAAAACGCCAGCTTTTCAGGAGTCAGTTTTTCAGCCATATCGCCTTCAATCTCCCCGGCGCCAAACCCGATTTCTGGAATCTACATCCAATATCGACACCAGGAAATGATGTCGATACAATTCTCCCGAAAATGCCCGCAGAACCACGCAACGTCTCTCATTCGGACCGGATCCCGGATTAAAACCGTACCAGGTCGATTTTTTCGGACGAAAATTTATCCTTGCGCGTACTGAAAGTCAAGCCCCAATTTTCAGAAATTTTTCAGTTTGACGCGACCCGCGGAAATGTCGACCGGGCGATCCCGATCGGTCGACGTGTGATGCGCGAACCGGTCACTTCAAATGGTGAGAAAAATCACGCGCGTCCTTGCGACGGGCACAGCGCGCCCACACCGCACGCATCGCAGTCGGGCGCCCTGGCGCTGCAAATCGCCCGCCCATGATGGATGAACAGATGCGGCAGGTCCACCCAGTCCTTTTTCGGCACGAGGCCGATCAGGTCCTGTTCGATTTTGACCGGATCCTGCCGCCGGGTCAGGCCCAGGCGATTGGAAATCCGGCGAACATGCGTATCCACGACGACGCCTTCGGCAATTCCGAATGCATTGCCCAGAACGACGTTGGCCGTCTTTCTTCCAACGCCGTCCAGCGCCACCAGTTCATCCATGGAACGCGGCACCTGGCCGCCGTGGTTGTCCACAAGCGCCTGGCAGCAGCCCTGTATGTTGCGTGCCTTGTTGCGAAAGAACCCGGTCGAACGGATCAGGTCCTCCAGTTCATCCAACGGAGCGTCGGCATAGTCCACGGCCGTGGGATAACGCTCGAAGAGGATTGGCGTCACCATATTGACCCGTTCGTCCGTACATTGCGCCGAGAGCATCGTCGCAATCAGGAGTTGGAGCGGGTTCTCGTACGTCAGCGAACACTCGGCATCGGGATAATCACGCTTCAACGTCTCTATGATCGCGCGCGTCCGCGACCGCCGCACGTCCGGATTCTCGTCAGGTACCATCGCTTATGGATTCCTCATCTACATTGCTGTCACCACGGACGCACCGCCGGAACCGGCTGTTCGAGTCCGTCAGCGCGTATATTCTCGCCGTTCACCCAACGGGACCGGTCCGATGCCAGAAAAACGACGACGTCCGCAACGTCTTCAGGCGTACCAAGGCCCCCCATGGGGAAGCCGTTCTCCTTATAGGCGGCGAATACTTCCGGTTTTTCTTGTCGCATATTGTCCCAGCCGCCGCCTTCGAAAATTATGGATCCCGGCGAGACGACGTTCACACGGATGCGGTCGTGCACCAGTTCAAGCGCTATGGGTTCGGCCATGAAGATCTGGGCGGCCTTGGACGCGCCGTACTGGACCGCGCCGCTCAATTGCGGAATCCATCCGGAGATGGAGGATATAAACACGATGGACCCGCCGCCGCGGGCCCGCATGTGCGGGACCACCAGCCGGGTCAACCGAACGCCGTGGAACACATTCTTGTCGAAGGTCTCCACCCAATCCTCGTCCGTCGAATCCATCAACCTGTCGCCTGATCGGCCGCCCACGTTGTTGATCAGGATGTCGATCCCACCAAGGCTTGCGGCGGATTCCTCCACAAACCGGACCGCGTCATCCGGATTCTGCATATCCGCCTGAATGGCGGCGACACGGACGCCAAGCGCTTCGATCTCTCCAGCCGCGTGCGCAAGCGTCTCCTCCCGCCGGGCACAGATCGCAATGTCACACCCCTCCTTCGCCAGACCCTTCGCCGTCGCGAGACCGATCCCGCGGTTCCCGCCCGTCACAAGCGCGATTTTTCCTTTCAGATTCATATCCATGGACCACCTCGGTTTATTCTGCTGATTTTCTTGCCTGTTCCAGACTCCGCGATTCACCACGCAAAAATAACGTCAGGCAAGGGCATCGTCAATGGGAAGCGGCACAAGTCAAATGGATTTTAGAGCGGCGCTAAAATTCCTTCACGGCTAAGAAAAAAATCTCGCTACATCGTTGTGCTGGTGGGCGTGAACCATGTTTCGCAGTTATCGATGTCGTGATTGCAATTGACAACAAGACTCGACTCTACGTTACTTTCTTTCCGCGCCGTGTGGACTCGCATCTCCGCCCTTGACAGCGAATTGACGCCTTTATTCGTGGCAAGTCAAGAGGCCCACCGCTATTACCGAATGATATTCTACAGAGATTACCAATATCTATAAATCACACAATTATAGTAATTTATGGATGCAACCAGCGCGATCCCGCTTTGAAGGATCCAATCCCGCGGAAGGATAAGACTTGCAAACAGACTCAAAGGACACGACACCACCGAATCCCGGCAGACTGATCACGTGCCGGCATTCGCCCAAGTTGAGAAAAGCGCTCTGGAGGTTGGTTCGAGAAGCGAAGGGCGGTGATGTGCTGGCTCCAGTTACAGTGGTCGGTCCGTCGAGCTACGTGAACCTCAGCCTTCGCCAGGAGTTGGGGCGCAGCAGTTTCGTCAACGTCCGGTTTGTCGTCATGCCGGTATTGTCGGAGCTACTTGGAGCGGCGGCCCTCGCGCGGGCGCGCCGCAAGCCACTTCCGGCAGTCCTGGAAGGGGTCATGGTCCGCGATGCGCTGGCCAGGGCCGGCGATATTCTGAAGGATGTCAGTGAACACCCTGCAACACAGGCAAGCGTGAGACGTTCATTCTACGAACTGAGGCGGGTCGCCGAAGACGTGCTCGCCAGCTTGCAGGAAAAGGGTCGCCTGTGCGGCGAAGTTGTCCGGTTGTTTCGCGAGTTTCGCCGAAACACCCGTAGCGAGTGGTACGATTCGGAAGACCTGGCGCAAGCAGCTGCGGAAGTCGTCACTCACGGCGAAATCTCCGGCCTGGATGACCTTGGTACGATCGTGTTCTTTCTTCCGCGTGACGCCAGTCCGTCGGAGACGAAGCTTGTGCAGGTTCTTGCAGAACAACGTCGATGCTACGTACTCCTCGGAATGACGGGCGACGCGATTGCCGACAGACCCGTCGACATACTGAAAAAAGAGCTCGTACCCGTGCTTGGTGAGCCCGTTCCTGCCGTTCAGGACGACGCCGAAATGCCGCTTTTGTCCCGCAATGCCCGAATGCATATCGCGCCCAATGCCCACGAGGAACTAAGGTGGGTGATTCGGCGAATCGTCCGCAATGCAGAGGAAGGTGGCGTTCCCTTCCACCGGATGGCCGTTCTTTACCGGATGGACAACCCGTACGCCACGCTCGTCCTGGATGAAATGCGCATGGCCGGGATCCCGGTTGCGGGGCCGGACAGGTCGATGCTGGCCGACTCCGCCGCCGGGCGTACGCTGTTCGGACTGCTTGCGATGTCCGGAAGCGACATGCGGCGTGAAGACGTCATGGCGTGGCTGACGGGCTGTCCCGTCCGCCCCGCCGGCGCGGGCGTGGGCGGCTTCAACCCCAGCCGGTGGGACGCCCTCACCCGAAAGGCGGGAATCGTCCGGGGTGCAGAGCAGTGGCGAGACCGTCTGAACCATTACGCGGTGCGACTCACCGACGCAGCCGCGCGACTGGCTGCCAGGGAGGAAATTACCGAAGCCCGCGCCGAGCGCATGAGGTCCGAGGCTGCCGCCGCGCGCCAGGTGTTGTCCTTCGTCGAAAAACTGGGGGCGGACGTCGAGCCGCCGGAGAACGGCAGTCCCTGGAGTGGGTTCTGCAAGTGGTCAATTGATCTTCTTGATCGCTACCTTGACCGCGACGTTCCCGACGTCGAGAAGACTGCCCTTGAAAAGATCCGCCGTGCTATCGAGGAACTTAAAGCCGCGGACAGCATCCGCGCGGGGACCACGCTGGACGAATTCAGGCAGACCGTAGAAGATTCCCTTCGGGCGCCCATCGGACATCACGGCACGACGGGTACGGGCGTGTTCGTGTCCCGGGTCCGCGGCGCAGCCGGTATGCGCTTCGAAAGAGTCTGGATGGTGGGCATGATCGAGGGCGGGATGCCGCCGCCGTTTCGCGCCGACCCCCTGCTGCCGGAATCGGACTGGCACGCCGCCGGGGGACACTCGCGACTGAATCAACGGGTCGCAGAGGAACGCTACGACTACCTGGCCGCTGCGACTGCGTCCACCCACCGTGAGTTGTCGTACCCGGTGGCCGACCCGGCATCACAGCGGGAAGCATTTCCCTCGCGCTGGTTCCTCGAACAGGCATCGATCATGGAGCGCTCGCCAGTCCACGCAAGCGGTCTGGGCCGGCTGCGGGGTCGGAAGTGGCTGACCGCCGACGAGTCGGCCGAACAGGCACTGGTCACAATCGGTGGCGCGTCCACGGCCGACCTGCACGACTATAATCTGCACCGGCTCCTGCGGTGGAGGCGGGCCGAACTCGCGCTTCTCGACCATCCCTTCGCCGGTGACGGAACCCTCGCCCGCGCCGCGTCGTTGACGCGGCACCGGAACCGGAGCACGTTGACTGCGTTCGACGGCAATGTGTCCTCTGTCGCGCGAGAAGCGGGCTTTCTGCAGGGACTCCGCCGGGCGCCGGTCTCAGCCACGCGCCTGGAAAGTTGGGCCAGGTGTCCATTCAGCTACTTCCTTGGCCACGTGTTGAGACTCAGCGCGCTCGAAGCGCCGGAAGAAACGACCTCCATTACCCCACTGGAACGCGGTTCGCTGATACACCGGATACTGGAGCGGTTCATGACGGAAGTCAATGAGGAAAACAAGCTGCCGCCGCCGGGTGCGGAATGGAGCGACCCGTCGCGCCGGAGGTTGTTTCGGATCGCGGAAGAGGAGTTCGCTCTCGCCGAGTCGCGAGGGGTTACGGGAAAACCTCTGATCTGGAACCTGGAAAAGCAGGACATCCGGGCCGACCTGGAAACCTTCATCGAAGAGGATGCGAAACTCCGGACTCGTTGGGGCACCGGTCACATTCTGATCGAAGCGGGTTTCGGTCACGGCGGCGCGCCGGAGGTGAAAGAACCCCGGACCGGAGTGCGATTTCGCGGGTACATCGACCGGGTCGACGTCAACCCGGCATCGCGCTCTGTCCTCGTGATCGACTACAAGACCGGCGGCGCCAGACAGTACGAAGGGTTGAACAATGACCCGATCGACGGGGGAAGGCGACTCCAGCTGGGCGTGTACTCCCTGGCCGCCCGGCAGCTCGTCGCCGACGCCGGCGAAATCAGGGCCGCTTACTGGTTCACGACCACCCGCGGCGGTTTCGCTTTTCACCCTCCTGAAGACGCCGACGCGCAGGACGACGCGGTGCGGGCACGGTTCCAGGCAGCGTTGTCAACGATTGTATCGGGCATTCAGGGCGGCGTGTTTCCCGCCAATCCGGGACCGGACGGGTTCGGCGGCCCGGAAAACTGCAGGTTCTGCGATTTCGATTCCCTGTGTGCGGCCAGAAGGACCGAAATCTGGGAGCGCAAGAAGGTGGATTCGCTGCTATCCGGCTACCGTTCGCTCGCGAACGACGTGGAGGAACCCGAATGACGGCTCAACCGACCCGTTCAGGTAACGTCCAGACGCAGTTCAGACCTGCTGACGCATGTTCCCGCCGCATCATCGAAGAGGACCTGGAGGGAACGCTGTTCGTCGAAGCCAGCGCCGGTACCGGCAAGACGACTAGCCTCGTGAAACGGGTCGTGAACCTGGTCGCAACGGGAGAGGCGACGCTGGACCGGACTGCAGCCATAACCTTCACCGAAGCGGCTGCGTCGGAGTTACGGGACCGGGTGCGCCAGGGATTGGAGGAGGCGGCCGCCGATGCAACCCGTTGCGAGGACGACCGTACACGCTGTGTCGATGGAATCAAGGATCTGGACCAGGCCGCCATACAGACGCTGCATTCATTCGCCGCGACGCTGCTCCACGAAAGGCCGCTGGAAGCGGGTTTGCCGCCGGGCTTCGAAACGACGGATGACATCACCGCGGGAATTCGGTTCAATGAAGCATGGGAACACTGGATCGACGTCATGCTGGAGGAAGACTCGATTCTCGCGCCTCACCTCGCGCTGGCCCTCACGCTGGGCATGACCCTTGACCATCTGCGAAGCACCGCCAGGGAATTTCACGAAAACTACGCCGACATTCGCGGAAAAAGCTTCGATTTTTCGCCTCGCGCGGACGGCAAAGCGGTTGAGACGCTCTTGAAGACGTGGCCGGAACTGGAACGTCTCTGCCAGTACTCGAAATCCGGCGACGACGACACGTTGTATCTCCACGTTCAGAGCAGGTCGGGAGCCGTACGCAGGCTCGCGGAAGCCGATCCGGGATCGCCCATCGCCTACCATCTGCTCGGTCAGATGCTGCCGCTGAAATGCGGCAGGGGCAGCCAGAAGGATTGGCGCGTCGACCCTGAGACGGGAACCAACGCCTGTAAAGTTCTCAAGGAACACCTCAATGAGTTGCACGCTGCTACAGAAACTGAATTGAATCTTGTCCGACGCGTTGTCTTGAATCCGATTCTCGCGGGGGTACGGCAGTTCGCTCTGGATTACGCCGGGAAGAGGCGATCCGAAGGCCGGGCGGAATTCCACGACCTGCTGGTCTGGGCTCGCGACCTGCTCCGCGACAATGTCCCGGTGCGGGACCACTTTCGAGGGCGCTTTACGCACGTGCTCATCGACGAAGTCCAGGACACCGATCCGATACAGGCCGAAATCGCCATGTTCCTTTGCGAAGACGTACCGCCGGGATGTACGGACGATGCCCGTCCCCGAGCATGGGACCAGGTGGAACCCAGGAGTGGCGCGATATTCGCCGTAGGCGATCCCAAGCAGTCGATCTACCGGTTTCGCCGGGCCGACGTGGCTCAAATGGAACGGGTGAAGAAACGGATGGCGCTTGTGGGCGGCCGCACGGTCAACCTGTCGCAGAATTTCCGATCGCACCGGAAGCTCGTTACCTGGGTCAACTGTCTCTTTGGGCAATGGATGGGGCAGGACCGGGAACGAGCCAAAGCGGAGGGATACTACCAGGCAGGGTATGAAGACATGGCGCCGCGCTGGATCGGTGGACCGGCGTCGGGCATCGGCCCAGAGGTATGGGCGCTGTCCGACGAGGCGGTGGAAGGCGACATCGCCGGGATCCGCAAAATGGAAGCGACGGAAATCGCCGCGCTGATTCATCGAATGACAGAAGACAAATGGCAGAAACTGGACAGTCAGTCTACAGAGGCCAACCGAAGAGAGACCTACGCACCGGTCGCGTATTCCGACGTCTGCATTCTGATGCCCGGCCGTACCGGCGTTTCGATATTGGAAAGGGGCCTTGAAGCCGCGGGAATCCCTTACCGCCTGGAGAGTGCGTCGCTCATATTCGAAACGCAGGAAATACGCGACCTGTTGAATTGCCTCAGGGCCATCGACGATCCCGGCGATCAGGTCGCCGTTGTCGCGGCGCTCCGTTCGCCGGCTTTCGGATGCAGCGATGTCGATCTGCTCAGGCACTTTGAAGCCGGGGGTGGAATCGATTATCTGCAGTCACGCAACGTTCGCGGCGCCGGCCCGGTGTCAGACGCTCTCGGCGAACTCAGCGCCTACCATGGCAAGCGTCTTTGGGAATCGCCCGGCAGTTTCATCGACCGATTTGTCCGGAACCGCGGACTGATGGAAGCGGCGACCGGGCATCCTCGCATGCGTGAGCAGTGGCGCAGATACCGTTTTCTGGTGGAACGGGCGCGCCAGTTCGCCGAGGCCGGGGGAACGTCGCTTCGGGCCTTTCTGGCGTGGGTGGAGGATCAGATGAACGAACGGGCCCGCGTCACGGAGACTCCGGTGCCGGAATCGGATGAACAGGCCGTAAGGGTCATGACCGTTCACGCCGCCAAGGGTCTCGAGTTTCCCGTGATCATTCTGACGGGGATCAATTCAGAGAGAAGAGGCGCGACCGACGCTGTGCTCGTCGACCGCGACTCGGGCGCCGTCGAAGTGAGACTTGGCCCAAAAGCACTCGGTTTTGTCACCGATGGGTTCGAAAAACTCGCCGAGACCGAGAAAAGGATGTCCGACGCGGAATATATCCGTCTGATGTACGTGGCCGCCACCCGCGCCCGCGACCACCTCGTGCTGAGCCTGCGACGGCGGGCGAAAGGCGGCGCGAAGTCCCCGGCGGGCGCAATATCCAGGCACCTGGCAGAAGCACCGGAGCTTTGGGAATCCGTCTGCGTGGATGGTCCCGTTGAAACGCTTCTTCAGGATGCGGCGCCTGGCGACGCGACGGACCCTGGAGATGCCGTAGATCACTCCGTCGCGGCGCGTAACACGTGGTTGACGAAACGCGAGGCGTTGTTCGCGGATGTGGGTCGTCGTTCGTCCGTATCGGCGACGTCGTTGGGAAGCGATTCGAGGGAGGAAGAGGAGGAACCCGAATCTCGGGAACCCTGGCGCCGAGGACGCGCGGGAACGTCGGTGGGCCGGGCGGTACACGCCGTGCTTCAGGCGATCGACCTTGATACGGGCGCCGATATTGTTGATCGTGCCCGGGCTCAAGCCGCCGCGGAGGGCATACCCGGCCGCCACGATGAGATCGCCCGGCTGTCTCGCGTTGCCGTACAGAGCGACGTCGTGAGACGGGCCGTGGGTACAGGCCGTTTCTGGCGCGAGGTACCCGTAGCGGTCGCAATCGGCGATGGCTCCCTGCACGGCTTCATCGATCTTTTGTTCGAAGAAGAGGGCGACCTTGTGGTGGTGGATTTCAAGACCGATTCCGTCATTCCGGCGGAGGCATCCGGCCCCCTCAAGGAGGACTATCGCCTCCAGGGTGGCGCCTACGCCCACGCCATCCGGTCGGCCACGGGCAAAGATATCAAGGAAGTCGTGTTCGTCTTCCTCCAACCCAAACGCGAGGTCAGGCTGGAAGACCTGGAAGGCGCAGTGCGGGATGCGGCGGCAGAAGCCGAAAAATCGTTAACGGCTGAATGATGAAGTTAGATTCCTGTATCGGGTAAGGACCCGTCTTTTCCATCCACAATGTGCCGGCAACCTTCCTACAGCAGCGACCGGCACAATGCCGGATGCGGCTCCATGTAGGGCCCGCCGCTGCTGACGTCTGCGATCTCGTCGCCGCGCCAGCGAAAGGTCACCGTGTCTTCTTCGGCGGACGCGTCCCGTGACAGTTCGTCCTCCTCGTACTCGGGCAGGGCGAAGCGCAGTTCGCTGGTCGCCGCCCCTTCGCCCTGCGCCACCACCACGAACCCGTTCTCCACCGTTGCCTCGACAGGCCGCCCGTCGACGGTCACCGAGCAGGTCTCCTCATCCGCCCAGCCCGGATAACGCAGGCGAAGCTCCTTTCCGGTTCGGTTGACAACGGTGACCCGGGCCCCGCTTTCGCTGCGTTCCGCCCTCACCCTCACCTCCGGCAGTTCGTAGTCGAAATGGAAGTTGACGCGGACGAACTCTTCCTCGACGTCGACGGTCCGGGTCCAGAGCTCGATAAGGCTGTGCAGGGCAGAGGCGGTGAAATCAGTGACGCAGGTCTGGCCCCTGACGTGGCCTACCGAGCCGCCAATGGCGCCCACGAAGCGGTTGGATAAGTTGCGGTAGCAGTCGCGGGCGTCGGCTGCTTCGGCAGGCCGGATCGGAACCGGTTCCCGCACCTGCGCCGGAAACAGACGGGCCCGCGCGATGCGCTCGGCATCGTCGAGCAGTCCGGGGTCGGCGTATATGTCCCACAGCAACAGGGCGATGTGGGCGATGTCCCCGGCCGAGGCGATGTCGCCGCCGTAGCGGTCGCCGATGTCGTGGGTGACGAACCCCGAGCGGGTGATCATTCCGGTTACCGCCTCCCGGTAGGTCTTGTAGATCAGCTCCTGGCGTTCGCGCGATTCCTGGAGCGCGGCCAGCATCAGCAGGCCGCGGAGGGTGTTGAGGTACGAGTGGGTGTGATGGCCGCAGCCCGCCGCGAGGCTGCCGTCCGCGTTCAGCAGGTATCCAAAGTGGAAATCGGCCAGCCGCTCCGCTTCCTCGAGGGCGGCGGGCTCGCCGGTGGCCGCGTGAAAACAGAGCAGGCCCTCGATGGCGCGGCCGTGGGTGTAGGCCGGGGAGGCGCTGTTGCCATGCTTCGCGCGGGCAGGTCCGCCGTCGAACGAGAAACGCCACACCATCACGTCCCGGCTGGCGCGGCTCATCCCCTCGATCGCCCGGCGGCCCCACACGGCGGCACGGCCGCTGCCGCGGCATTCGACAAGCAGTCCGAAGGACAGCATGGTCTCGCGGTAGGAGTGGATGTACCAGGTTGCCGGATCCCGGGGGTCGACGTCCTCGAGGAAGATGCCGCTGGCGTTGTCGCACAGGCGTCGGCTGTTTTCCAGCATCGCCGCTTCGATCTCCACGGGGATCTCAAAGCCGGCGGCGTGCTCGAGCCGCAGCATTGCGTTCCACCAGCGTCCCACGTTGTGTCCGGTGCAATAGGGCCGGAACTGGTACATGGCGCGGAGATCACCGTCGACGGCCATGTGCCAGTACGGCAGGTAGCCGGCGTCGCGCGACAGACTGCCGAGGAGGTTACGGCCGGACAGGAGCAGACGGTCCTTGACGTTCATGGGGTGCGGTCGACTCCGAACCTGATCGAGCGCGCCGGACGGAGCAGGGCATGCCGATGAAATGCTCCAAGTAATGCTCCGGCGGCTTCCGCGCTCAATTCGTCGCTCATTGAGGATTGGCCTCAAGGAATCCGGCTGAGGACTGTCAAAAGGAACAGATCTAACTGACCTGGCAACGTATCAGCAAGATGGAATGGATTCAAGCCAAAGTACCGCTTGCACGTCGTGGATTCGCGGCCAATGCCGTGGCAGTATAGGTTCTACGTACCAAAGGGTTTGTCGCTCTAGCCGACAAACCCTCAAGTGTAGCGTTTTTAAATGTTTATATGACACTTAGAAACTCGTCCCGATCAATGCCCGCCTGTTTGAGAATTCCGCTAATGGTGCCGCGCGCCAGACGTTTGTGCGCAGGAACAACCGCCACTCTGTTTTTAATCGGATCGAGTCGCCTTAGGACAACATGGCTTCCACTTTGCCTCACAAAACTGAATCCAAGTCTTTCCAATGCCGCTATTACGTCGTTGCCGGATTTGTCCGATGGCAATTTAGGCAATCTTAAACTCCGTCACCGTAGCACCGGTTTCTTCAAGGTAGAGTGTTGTTGCCTCCTTGAGGTTCTCCAACGCTTCTTTCGGAGATGCGCCCTGGCTTACCGTACCCAATGCCGGACAATCGGCAACATACAAATCATCCTCTTTTGTAATCACCGCGGTTAAATTTCTCGCAGCCATTGGTTCCTCCTGGAGAGTCATCCGTTGTACCAAAGTCCTTGCACTTAAGGTATCGGGACGGGCGCTACTGACTTTATCCGGACCTGATAGCGAATATATCAAACCTGATAATACTGTGCAATCGCTTTTCTACAATTGGGCGAAAATACCGGTTCAATTCAACCCTAAACGCCTGACCGGCGAGGTGCGGTGAGGTCTTCTTACGTCTTCAATTACCGATCCGTAGATCTTTACAGTGCAACTTCAATGCAAAATCCGTAGAAAAATAATCATGCTGCTTGCATACCGCAAGGCGTAGAAATCCCCCCATCGCATCAGCCGTCGCCGACCCTTCGACACCCTTCGACAGGCTCAGGGCGAGTGCTCAGGGGACGGGCTCGGCTTCTGCGACTCCCCCTCAACGGGGGAGTAATTGCACCGCCGAACGGGCTCAGACGTTCACTTCCGTCTATTTGGTTGCGGCTGAACAACGTGAAGCTGGTTTAGGCAACCGGCATTAGGCAAGCTGTCGCAAAATGCGACAGTGATGGGTTTTTGGTTTCCCCTCTGCGTCTTTGTGTCTTTGTGCCTTTGTGCCTTTGTGTGAGAAACGGCCCCGACTGCAGCTGATGGGAGAGGTGCCCGTTATCGCCCTGCCTCCGCGTCTGCCGACTTGCGCTTCTCAAATAATGCCCGAACGTCCACGAGTTGCTTTGCGAAGAACGCGGCGTCTTCGCCTTCGCGGGCTTCCAGCGCGGCGATTGATGCGTCGAATTCCGATTCGCCGGCTTCGTCGTCGCCCGACAGGATCTTCGCCATCCCGATGTATCCTTCGATCATGGTCTGGTAGTCCGGATTGTCGCCGGCCGATTCGTTGTAATCCTTCGTCGTAATAAACACCGCCAGCGCCTCCGCGTAGGACCCCTCCGCCATGAGATGCGCGCCGAGATACCAGTATGTAAAGGCAAGCTGCGCGTCGGTCGGGTCCAGGTCGTGGAGTTGCCGAACGGCGTACCGCGCGAAGGCGATTCCGTGCCGCATCTGATCGGGCGAAATCTCAACGCCCGGTTCGTCCCAGCCAATCCACGTGAAGGACGCGGCGTTGGTGGCCAACCTCTTGGCGGCGAACCGAAACTCCCTCGCGGAATTGTCGCCCTCATCGCGTTCGCACGCCTGGGCGAGACAATAGTGGATGCCCGCGTTGGCAAAGTGGATCACCTGCGCCACCGACTTCGCCTTCCAATAACAGTCGAGCATGAGGTCTTCAAAAACCTTCGCCACCTCGGTCTCATCCCAGAGTCCGAGTACAAACTCGCTGGCGGCGTAGAGGTCCTTCTCTCCGGCAAGAGACTGGACTGTGTCGAAAATCTCCTCGCGGGTCACGCGACCTCCCTGTCAGTTGCAGTTGGTGACCTTCGGCGAATGGCTGCGAACGACTTCAAACATGGATACACAGGATAGGCAGGATTAAAGGCGAAATATGGGAAAACCCGGAAAATTACCCAAACCTGACGGCGCAGAAGTCGGCGCAGGGCGGTTTGGGGGACCTATCTGATGGCGATACACGGCACTTCGACAAGCTCAGTGACCACGTTTTGGTAAGTTCAGCGACCGCTTCGACAAGCTAGCTTCGACCGGCTCTATCACTGCTGTTGAGCATGAAAACTATAGGTTGCTAGAGGCATAATCGTTCAACCAAAGCGAGTACGACTGACGCATCTAAGCCTGTGGTCTTTATCCTGATAATCCTGTCCATCCATGTTTCCCGTTTATTTGGATTCCGCGCACCAGGCCTGATAGTCATCCAGGGTCATCGCGTTCAGAACGTCCGCGGCGGTCAGTCCACCCTTACGGCCGACCCCGAGTCCGTACTCCATCTGCTCCAGTCCCTCTATGCTGTGGGCATCGGTATTAATGGAAATCTTCACGCCTTTTTCCCTCGCGTATCCGATATGCCGCCAGTCCATGTCCAGCCGCCGCGGATTTGCATTCAGCTCGATGGCGGTATTCGCCTCCGCCGCCGCGTCGATGACGGCGCGGTGATCCAGCGGGTAACCCTCTCGCGAAAGCAGCAATCGCCCCGTGGGATGTCCCAGGATATGCACGTGAGGATTCCGGACCGCACGCACGATCCGCTCCGTCGCCTCGGATTCGGTCATGCCGAACCTGGAATGCACCGACGCCACGACGACTTCGAACTCAGAGAGGAATTCGTCCTCGAAATCCAGCCGTCCGTCGCCGAGTATGTCCACCTCGATGCCCTTCAACACCCGGACATCTTCGAGTTCAGCGTTCACGCTGTCAATTTCCTCCCACTGGACGCGGACCCTGTCCTCGGTCAGACCGTTTGCATAGGCCGCGGCCTTGCTGTGGTCGCAAATCCCGATATACTCGTAACCCAGATCTGCCGCCGCCTTCGCCATCTCCATGACGTCCGCACGGCCGTCGCTGTGCCGGGTATGAATGTGCAATGTCCCTCGGAGGTCGGCGCGTGACACAAGAGCAGGCAGTTCACCGGCGCCTGCCAGCCGGACCTCGTTTCCACCCTCGCGCAGTTCCGGCGGGATTTCGGACAGCCCCAGCGCTTCGAACATCGCGGCCTCGTCTCCGCAGGGGATTCGACGCTCGCCGTCGAACAATCCGTACTCGTCCAACCGCAGACCCATTTCAGACGCTCTGTCCCGCATCTGCTCAACATGCGCCTCGTTTCCCGTCACGTGATGCAGCGCAGTCGGAAACGCCGCCGCCGCCACCAGCCACAGGTTTGCGCGCATGCCCGACTCCAACACGACACTCACCCGCGTTTCCCCGGCTTCGACTACCTCCTCCACTTCTCCATAACCGGTAAATGCCCCGACCAGCCCGTCGGGATCCCTTGTGCACGCGACGAGATCCAGGGCGCTGTGCGTTTCGCTGCGGCGCCGGATCGATCCGGCCATGGCCACGCGATCAACGTTTGCCTGGTCCTCGAGAAATGCACGAATCCCTGCCGCGTCGTGGCCTGCGCCATTGCACAGAAACTGCCCCCGGTGCTTCTGCATGTATTGAATGCCGTGTGCGATCCGTTCGGCGGTCTTCCGGCCGAATCCGCTCATCGCCTCGAGATCGCCTGAATCGCAGGCTCTGGAGAGCGCATCGATGTCCACGATGCCCAACTCTTCGTAGATCGCGCGAACTCGTTTGGCCCCAAGTCCCGGTATTTCAGTCATTTCCATCAATCCCTCCGGGACCGACGCCTTCAATTCATCCAGACCGGACAGATGGCCGGTTTCCACGAGTTCGCCGATCCGGCCCGCGAGACTCTTTCCGATTCCCCGGACCGAAACCAGCGTTCCCGATGCTGCCAGCGCCGCAACCGGATCCCCAAGGGAATCGATTGCCCGGGCGGCATTGGCGTACGCGCGTATGCGAAAACCGCCGTCGCCGTTCAATTCCATCAACGTGGCCATCTCTTCCAGGATTTCCGCGACCTCCCGGTTGTCCATATCTCCTCCGTGATCTGCCTGCAGGCCATCTCAGGCGCTCCGCCGCCCGCTCAACCCTGCACTTGATTGACACCCGTTGCTTCCCGACGTGACAGTCTACTCCTGCGCCGCCCCCCGGGTACTTCCCACGTCGTCCAGCAGCCGGTTGTTCTTCTGGATATAGAAAGGGGTGAGGGCGAATGCGATCATATTCACCAGAAGACTCAGGATCGCCAGGACCTCGTGCAGGATCTGATAAAACGTGCGGCCCCCTTCGCCGCCGCTCCAAAGCAGGTCGGCGTGCGCGCCGCCGCCGATCATCGCCGCGGCCATAATCAGCAGAATACCGAGCGTCAGAAGGTAGAAGAAACTGCCCTTGAACGCGCGGGCGCGGGCAAGAAACTCCGGATTCAGACCTCGCTCCCGGACCTCGGACTTGATGGCGGAGCCCGTTCCCATAAAGTAAAACATCGTTGTCGTCTGCGTCAGCACCGTCAGAAATGCGGCAAGAAGCCCCACCTTCAGATGGGCGCTTACGGATACGGACATCCAGTCGAACCGCGACGCGTAACCCATCCCGAAGCTGACCAGCAGCAGCGGAACATTCACAACGAGCATGCCCAGAATGGCCGCCTGCATCGTCGTCGATCTGACCCCCTCGGAAGCATCCGGACGTTCTGACCCGTTTCCCACCGCAATCCTCCCGCTGATGATTCCTGATTGGAATACACGCACCCGTTACGCCCGAAACCAGCGAAAACCCCTCATGATTTCTGTGGACATTTGGGTCGCAGGATTTATCTTCTACGCCGTTCGCAGGAATATAGACAGAGAAGGCGGAACCGTCAACTTTTCAGGATGCGCCCATGGCGAAGAAGCTGGATGTAGCGATCGCGGGACTGGGCAGGGCCGGATGGTCCAGGCACTTCAACGAACTCAAAGACACGCCGGATTTTCAGCTCGTCGCCGTAATCGACCCGCTCCCCGAGCGTCTCGAGGAGGCCGCCGCACTTTCCGGTTGCCGGACCTACAAGACTCTCGGAGCGTTCTGGAAAAAAGAGCACCCCGAAATACTGGTCGTCGCCACGCCTACGAAACATCACGAACGTCACGCCCGGAGAGCGCTGCGCGAAAGTTGTCACGTCATCCTCGAAAAGCCGATGACCACGACCCTCAAATCGGCCGACCGCATTGTTGAAGAGTCGGAGCGGCACGGTCGCCGCGTGCTCGTCTACCAGCCGCATCGTCTTGCGGCTGAAACTCAGACGCTCAAAGGCATCCTCGACAGTGGAATCCTTGGCCCCGTCTACCTGATCCGCCGCCTGCTGACGCGTTACGTGCGCCGAAACGACTGGCAGAGCCTGCGCAAACACGGCGGCGGTATGCTCAACAACTACGGCGCCCACTATATCGACCAGTTGCTGTATCTGTCCGACGGCACGCCCATTGTCGATACACAATGCAATCTCTGGTCCGTCGCGACACGTGGCGACGCGGACGACGTGGTGAAAGTCTGGCTCAGGACCCGGCGCAGTCAGCTCCTCGATCTGGAGATAAATCAGGCGGCCGCCCTGCCCCTTCCGCCCTGGCACGTGTGCGGGCGATACGGATCCCTCGTCCAGTCGGAAAACGCCTTTCAAATCCGGTATTACGATCCCGATCAGGCGCCGGAACTGAGGGTTTTCGAGGGTGCGGCGCCAGGGCGCAGCTATGACAACAAGGACCGGCTACCCTGGCGGGAAGAGACCGTGCCGATTCGTTCCGAAGCCCAACTCGATTTTTACGCGAACATCCATGAAACATTGACGAAAAACGCGGAGCCCCATATCAAGACCCATGAGTCACGGGAATTGATTCGCGTTATCGAACAATGCCGTAAACGCTCTGCTACCTGAAAGGAGACCGATGCGCAAATCTTCCCGTGCCTTTCTCGAATCCATGCTCAATGCGCCCGGTCCATCCGGGTACGAAGGTCCCGTCCGCGACGTCTGGACGGCGCAAACGAAGAAATACGCGGATAAAGTTACCGTCGACGCGCACGGCAATGCGATTGCCGTCCACAATGCCAAAGGAAGCCCGCGAGTCATGCTGGCCGGGCACATGGATGAACTGGGTTTCCAGGTCAACCATATCGACGACAACGGATTCATCTACGTCAATGCGATCGGCGGCTTCGACACCAACATCATCCCGGGCAGGAAAGTCCGCATACACACGTCATCCGGTGCCATACCCGGCGTATTCGGCAAGAAACCCATCCATCTGATGACGGGTGAAGACAGAAAGAAAACGCCGCGGATCCACGATCTCTGGATTGACATTGGTGCATCGGACAACAAGGAGGCCGGAAAAGTCGTCGATATCGGCGACCCGGTCACCTACGATCCCAATTTCGAGGTCATCCGCGGAGACCTGGCCGCCTCCCGCGCTTTCGACAACAAGATGGGCGCCTACGTCGCGGCGGAGACCCTGCGCTGCGTTGCCCGTTCCGGAAAGACGTCCGGCGCTGCCCTGTTCGCCGTCGCCACCGTCCAGGAGGAGATCGGGCTGCGCGGCGCCAAAACCAGCGCTTACGGAATCAACCCGCACCTCGGCATCGGCCTGGACGTCGCCTGCGCCACCGATCATCCGGACGTGGACAAACGAAGGGACGGCGACCTGAAGGTGGGGGCAGGCCCTGTCATCGCCCGTGGAGCCAACATCAATCCGGTCGTCTTCAAGCGCCTCGTGGCTGCGGCGCGAAAGGCCGATGTGCCGTATCAGATCGAAGCCGCGGCGGGCGGAACCGGAACGGACGCGAACGCCATTCAGCTAACGCGCGCCGGCGTGGCTACCGGCCTCGTGAGCGTGGCGCTGCGTTATATGCACACTCCGGTGGAAATTCTCTCGTTGAAGGACCTGGATCGAACCGTAGCCCTGCTCACGGAGTTCATTTTGTCAATCACACCGAAAACCCGGTTCATTCCGTAACCGTCCGCGAAGCCGGAGGCGCTATGAAACTCTCCTGTACGTCCGTAATGCTACCCCGCTGGGACCTGGATCTCACCTTCGACAAGCTGGCCGAACACGGGTACGACGGCGTCGAGCTGCGCTGTCGTTACAACCCCGAAGACGATGCCGAGGAACCCTCTTTCTGGGGCCGTCACCTGTCCGATGTCAGCCCCGACAATATCATCCATAAGGCAGAAGCGATCCGCGCGGCCCAGAGACGGTCCGGCGTACAGGTGATCGCGCTGGCCCCGAACGTGACGCTGGAAGAGTCCCCAATCGTGGAGAAACTGTTCCGGGGCGCCGCCACGCTGAATCCGGACAACCCGCCCATGATCCGCATCGGCGCGCCAAGGCACGACAGGACGCAGCCCTACTGGCCCCAGTTTCTCAATGCACGCGCAGGTTTCGCGAACCTCGTTGAAACTGCGCGACAGTTCAACGTCAAAATCCTCTACGAAATCCACGTGGGCACCGTCGCCGTCACCTGTTCGCGCGCTATCGAGCTGCTGCGAGACCTGGATCCGGACCGAATCGGCGCCATCTACGACATTCCGAACATGCTGCGCGTGGGTCTGGAAGATACCAGGATGGGCATGGAATTGCTGGGTCCCTATCTCGCCCATTGCCACATCGGCAACGGCAAGCCCGTCGTCACCGGACGCGACGATACCGGCGCACAAGTCTGGGAGTGGGACTTCGCCGACATGCGGGAAGGTATTGCCGACATCGCCCGGATCGTCAGTGATTTCAAAGACGTCGGCTATTCGGGGTACCTTTCGCTGGAAGACTTCGGGCCCGGCGAAGACGATGCCAAGGTCGGCGAACAGGGCGCGTATCTTCGACGGCTGCTCGAATTTTAATTGCCCTGAGCGACTTCAGTCACGTTCGATTTGCGATTTATGCCCTCAGTCCAGGGCGTGAGGAGCACCGCTTATGACACAGCATCAGACCGATGAGCGGCCCATCCGGGTCGGCATAATCGGCGTGGGCCGGGGACAGAGCTTCGCCCGGGGCGCGACCGACACGGTGGGCATGAAACTCGTGGCGCTCTGCGACATCTGGAAGGAGAAACTCGAACAGGTCGGCCGGGAATACGGGGTGGCCACGTACACGGACTACGACCGTTTCCTCGAACATGAAATGGATGCGGTTATCCTGGCGAACTACAGCCACGAGCACGCGCCATTCGCCATCAAGGCGCTTCAGGCTGAAAAGCACGTCATGAGCGAAACCGCCGCGTGCAAGACGCTCGCCGAAGGCGTTGCCCTCTGCCGCGCGGTGGAAGCCAGCGGCCGGATCTTTATGTTCGCTGAAAACTACCCTTTCTCCTCCGCCAACCAGGAGTTGCGCCGCCTGTACCGCAGCGGAGAGATCGGAAACGTCACGTACGCCGAAGGGGAATACAACCACGCCGCCGAGGAAGACTGGCGCCTGGGCATCTCCCCCGGGCTGAATCACTGGCGCAACTGGATCCCGCCCACCTATTACTGCAGCCACGCGCTCGCGCCGCTGATGTGCATCACCGGGACCATGCCCGTCTCCGTCAACGCGCTGTCGATCGTCGAAGAACCCACCCAGTCTCCGCACCGCGTGCGCGTGGGAGATCAGGGCGGTCTGATTCTCGTACGCATGGATAACGGCGCCGTCTTTCGGATTCTGGGCCTGCAGCTCAGTTCCGTACACCGGGTGCGCTACGAAATCCACGGGGAACGGGGCCTCATCGCCACCGCCGAACCCAACCACTGGAGCTGCGTCCGCATTCACCACGAAGATTGGCTGCGGGACAAGGGACAGCCGCTGGACCGGACGTACACCGCCGACTGGCCGGAACACGGCGATCTTGCCCGGAAGGCCGGCCACGGAGGCGGAGATTTCTGGACCAATTTCCACTTCGCACGCGCCATCCGTTCGGGCCGCCAGCCGTACCTGAACGTGTACCGGGGCGTCGCCATGGCCGCCGTCGGCGTGCAGGCCTGGCGGTCATGCCTCGAAAACGGCGCTCCGTATCCCATTCCCGATTTTCGACTGAAGACGGCAAGCAGGCCCTACGTGGAGGACCACTGGTCGCCCTACCCGGAAGACGCCGGTCCCGGGCAGCCCCCTCCCAGCACGCGTGGTATTGTGAAACCCGGCGCGGAGGCCATCCGTTACGCCCGCGAGCGCTGGCGCGGCCTCGGGTTCGACAGTTGAGGGAGGCGGCAGACCCCGCCGCGCGACCCGTCCACCCGGATCGCTCCGGCTCACCGGAATGGGCTTGACTCGCCTGGAATACGAACATAGGTTGTTGTCCCGATCGGTCGCGACCCGCGGCCCGACCCTTCTCTCTATCACGTTGCCATATCCGATATGTCCGGACGCAAATCAGACGTTGTCATCACGGATTTCATTTCAAATCCCGATCTCGAGAGGGAAATTCTTCGCGACGTTGCCAACGTCCGGGTTCTGAACGCGACGCGGGAAGACGAACTCGCGGGCAGGATCGAAGACGCAGACGCCATTATTCCCTATCACTATATCGTTATTTCCGCGACGACCCTTAACCGTCTCCGGAATTGCAGAGTCATTGCGCGCGGCGGCGTCGGATTCGACAATGTAGACGTGGCGCACGCCCGTGAACTGGGCATACCGGTTTGCAACGTGCCGGACTACGGGACCGAAGACGTGGCCGATTCGGCCGTGGGCATGGCGGTCTCCATGATCCGGGGCGCCGCATTTCTCAACTCCCGCCTGCGCGCGTCACAGGGACCCTGGACGCCCACCCAGGCGGCACCCCTTCAACGCATCCGCGGCAGCGTATTTGCCATCGTCGGCCTCGGCCGTATCGGTACGGCGGCCGCACTGCGCGCGAAGGCGCTGGGTATGGACGTGTGTTTTTACGATCCGTACAAGCCGGACGGATACGCCAAGGCCCTCGGAATACGACGCGTGGAGTCCCTTGAGGAAACTCTCGGCCAAGCCTTCACGCTCAGCATCCACTGCCCGCTTACGGACGAAACCCGCCACCTGATCGATGCCGAAGCCATCGCGCTCATGCCCGAAGGCTCGTACCTTGTGAACACCGCCCGCGGCGCGATCGTCGACACGTCGGTGATCCCGGACGCGGTTGCATCCGGACGTCTGGCCGGGGCGGGTATCGACGTCTTCGAGTGGGAACAGCTCAAGGAAGACGACCCGCTCGTCGTCGCCTGGCGCAATCCCGGCCATCCCGCCCACCATCGCGTGCTGCTGACGCCGCATTCCGCCTTCTACTCGGAGCAGAGCCTTGTGGACCTGCGCACCGGTACCGCCGAAGCCTGCAGAAGAGCCCTGCTCGGCCAGCCGCTCAGAAATATCGTCAACCCTCCGGCAGTCACCGGATCGTAGCCGCTCGATCTTCCCGGTTTCACGCATCGCCCGCACCTGAAAGCGGTAAGACCATGCAACCCGATCAGAACATCCTCCTGCTCTCGGACGGTCCCGGCGGAACCATAGGGGCCGATCTCGACGTCCTTTACCCGGGCAAGGTCAGACGCCTGGACATTACAAGCGAATCTTTCGACGCGGGTGTTCTCGGCCGTTACGAGTTCGTGATCACCGTCATAAACGACGGGCGCAATCTGGATGAACTGGACTACGGCGCCGTCACCGAGTTCGCGGAATCCGGGGGACAGGTCATCTCCTGTCTCTTCGAGTACGCGCGCAATCGTGACATGCAATTCAGCAAAACCCACGTGCAGGACCGCATTCGACCCGAGATGCGAATCGAGGTCGAGAACGACGTGACCCGGGGCTTTGCCGTCGGCGACACCTTGTGGTGGTACGGGACCGTAACGAGCGCCCCGGACCAGAGCTATGCCAACCAAATGTTCCAGCGTCAGGTCCTGGGTCTGGAATACTTTGAAAACGTCGCCGCTCTCGGCATATCCAATCTGAACAGCGGCGCCGTGGTGCTCGAAGAGGGCGTCGGAGACGGTCGGATCGTGGCCATGGACCTCGCGTCTCCGGTGCGCCCCTGGTACAATTCCTGGGGAAGCACGAACAAATATCTGTTTCTCGGCAACATCGTCAACAACGCCGTTCGATACGGCAGACACTTTCCGGAACGACTATCCTACGATGGATTCGTCGACCTGATGTTCGACGCGGTGGAGCGGTATCCGGACCTTAATCTGGAGGACGAAGGACGCTCCAGCGACGGCAGGCCGATGTATTCCCTGAACGTGGGCGATGAATCAAGGCCCACGATGTACTTCGGCGCCGCCATTCACGGCTGGGAATGGGAGAACGCGTACGGCCTGCTTCGCCTTGCGGAAGTCCTTTGCGAGAATCCGAACGTGGAGGGGTTGAATACCCGCGATCTGCATATCAAGATACTGCCGGTGCAGAACCCTGGCGGATTCGACCGGTTCACCCGCCAGAACTCCCGGGGCGTGGATCTGAACCGCAACTTCGACTGCAGCTGGGACGGTTTCCAATACACGCAGGACGTGCGGATGCCCTGGGACTACAATTACATGGGCACGAAAGCCGCATCCGAGCGGGAGACGCGGGTCATCCAGCGCATTATCGACGAACACCGGCCGCTGTGCGTCATCGACTTTCATACGGCCGACTACATTATGATGCTGCCGCACAAGGGAGACGGGGCACTGCTCGCCGCGATCCACGCGGACATCAGGGACCGTCTGGAAAACCGTTACCTGACTCAGAAACCGTACGGGGGCGCGTACCAGCAGGTAAACATGGACCGCATCACCGAATTCCGTCCTCCCGAGCCCTATTGCATCTCATACGCGGCCGAGCGCGGCGCGCAAGCCGCCTTCCTCATCGAAATGTCCGGCAATCGCGACGACGTGCACGCGCTTGTCATGAATACGGACACGGTCGTCGAAATCTGCCTTGCGGCCGTCAAGCAGTGCCTGCTAAAGGGAGGCCCGAAGTGAGAATCACAGAAATCGACCTCTTCGAAGTGGAGGTCCCGCCCATACCGGTTATTGCCAGATACCATCCCAAAGTCTACTCGATCACGCTGTGCCGCATCCACACCGACGGCGGACTCGAGGGAATCGGCGAGTGCCAGGGCGAGCCCGACCAATTCGCGGAACGAGCCGCCGCACTGACCGGAGAGGATCCGCTTAACGTGGATCCTTTCACCCAGCCCGATCCCTTCACGTGCGCGCTCCTGGACATCGCCGGACAGGCCTACGGCATCCCCCTGTGGCGTTTTTTCGGAGAGAAAGTCCGGGACCGCATTCCCGTCTCCTACTGGTCGTGCGCCATGCAGCCCGAGGAGACCGCGGCCGAAGCCGAAATCGGCGCCGGAATGGGATTCACCAACCACAAACTCAAGGCGCGACCCTGGAATATCGTAGAAACCATCCGGCTCATGAAGGAGGCCACGGGTCCCGATTACACCGTGGGCGTGGATCCCAACACCGCATTCCGGCACCCCACCGTCGCCGCCCGCCTGGCAGGAGAACTGGAACCCTTCGGGACGATCGCCAACTTCGAAGATCCCGTGCTCAAGAACAATCTGGATTGGTATCGCCTCCTGCGCGAGAAAACCCACATCCCGATCGCGTTGCACCTGGGCCCGCCCCCAGGTGTACTGAACGCGCTGAAGGCCGAATGCATCGACTACGTGAACCTGGGGGGACCGGCCCAGCAGGTGAAGAAGGCCGCCGCCATCGCGGAGGCCGACGACGTCCCGTGCTGGGTGCAGATGGGCGGCCTGTGCCTGGGCGTCCTCGCCGCCTATTCTGTGCATGTCCAGGCAACCATTCCAAATGCGACCCTGCCCTGCGACGAACTGCCGTTCACCCGCGTGGCGGACGTCGTGAACGGCGCCCTCGTCGTCAAGGACGGACACTTCGTTCTGCCCGAAGGCACGGGGCTGGGCGTGAAGCTGGATATGGCCACCGTGGAGAAATACCGCACGGGTTAACCGATATACGTAACCGGAGGTAAACCATGCTCCAACTCGCACAAACCGTCCTCGCGCTCTACGGTCTCCTGCTGATCGCGGGCGGCCTGGTAGGCAAGCTCAAATCCGACAGCTCGGTTTCGCTTGCCGCGGGCGGCATCAGCGGTCTGGTTGCGTTGTACGCCTGGTGGACCGGACGTACGGATCCGGCGACGGGGCTGCTCATCGGCCTGATGCTCGCCCTGCTGCTTACAGGGATCTCCCTGAGCCGATTCATCAGGACCCGGAAGCTGATGCCGGCGGGCGTTTTGCTCATAGCAAGCATTGTCACGGCCGGCCTGATGTCGTATACACGTAATCTGCTCGACATCACCGGTTCCGGCTGAACCGGAAGGACCGCATCGATGAAGATCACGGACATCCAGGTGAGGGAAGTCTCGGTTCCACGCATTTACACCACATATGCCGCGGACCCGCAGAACCTGCAGCCTGGTGAAGACCTCAGCCGGTCCAGATATCAGATCCTCGAGTTCTTCACGGACACGCACCATGTGGGGCTTGGCGAAGTCCCGGACATCGCCGACAGGATGAATCCGCTCCGGGCCGGCGGCCTGCGGGATCTCCTGCTTCGCGTGTTGAAGGACGGCGACGTCGCCGATCGAAACGTCCTTTGCGCACGTGTCGCCGATGAACTCCCCGCCGGCATCCACCCGGAACTCCGGGGTCTCACCCTGTTCGGCGTGGAGATCGCCCTGCTCGACCTTGCCGGAAAACAATACGGCGCCCCCCTTTACGAACTTCTGGGCGGGCGCCGACACGAACGCGTGGACGTCTGCTGGGTCGCCTATATGCGGCGGGGCGTCTCGCTGCAGGATGAACTCGACGCGCTCGAGGATGAAATCAGTACGATGGTCTCCCGGGGAATCCGGGCTTTCAAGCTCAAAGTCGGAGAGAATCATCCACGCGATCTGGACCGCATCGCGCGCTTTCGCCAGGTGGCGGGTCCCGACGTCTACCTCAAAGCCGACGCCAGCGGCGCGTGGGAGGAGGACGAGGCCATCGAAAAAATCCGGGACATGGCCGCCGCCGGCATCGACGCCTGCGAGACGCCGGTGGTCGCGGTGAACCGCGCCGTCGCCAATGACAACCCCGAGCGGATCAATGACAACGCCGATGAGGCGGCCCGCTCCCTGGCTCGCGTCCGGAAACAGACCCCCGTTCAGATCATCGAACACGTTGCGGACCTGAACGACGGCTTCTCAACGGCTCTCATACGCCACCGGGCCGTGGACGTCTTCAACATCATCCCCTCACAGGCAGGCGGCATTCTGCGCAGTCAGCGTCTGATTCATATCGCACAGGCGGCCGGCGTCCCCGTGCTGCTGGGCAGTACCGTCGAGATGGGACCGGGCACCGCCGCGTTCGTCCACCTGGCCGTCGCTTCCCAAAACGTAACGGTACCGTCGGATCTGGTCGGGCCGGCGCTCCTGGTGGACGACGTCTGCAAGACACCGTTCAGGTACCGCGACGGCTCGCTCGAACCCTTCGAAAGACCGGGACTGGGCGTTGAACTGGACGAAGAGAAGATGAAGCAATGGGCGGTCTGACGTCTGTCGCGACATTCATCCGGACGCGGTTTCCGGAGTGCCCGGTCCCAGCGACTCCGCCTCGCAGTACTTCCTCAATTTGTGCATCGCGCCGCCCACCTGCCGGCCCCCTCGCGTTATGCCGAACAGGTGCTGGCTGACCACGCGGCGAGAGATTCCCATAATCTCCGCGATTTCACGTTGCGTCTTTCCATGGCGGAAATACAGTAACGCCGCCTCCCGCTGTCTGTCCGTAAGGCAATGCGGGAATGCTTCGATAATCTGGACTGCCGCCGCGGCAACCCGGTCTTCCCACACATATCGCAGTCGCCGGTCTTCGCGCGACTCGAACCAGATCCCATCCTCGTTCGCGACTTTCTCCAGGTCGCTTTGATCCAGCCGGACTTCCCAGAAATCTGAATTGTACATAAATCCGATCGTCACCTCCGAATAACGCCAACCCGCACATGCGGGCACAAAAATACCGCGGGGTAAATCCCTACCCGCGGCTCCGGAGGGGCAATCGAGTTTCGATGTAAACGGCTTTGAATCCGTCAGAATCGCTCAGGAGGCGGATAGGTTACGTGGAAGATTCCGGTCAGCCTCATGTTTCGCCTCCCTTCTCTCTGGTATTCCTGTTTATTCGCTCGAAACGCGAAGATTCAGTACTAAGTCGTCCGAAGTCGACATGGATACGACGATCGCCCACAATATACACAACAGCGGATGCACTTTTCAATGTTAAGAAGCTGTCTTAAAATTCCCAGCGGTCTTCGCACGGCTGCAAAAGCGCCGGACGGCGTTGGTCAAATCCACCCGTATAGACAAATATGGGCGGATTTTCCCGCCTTGACCGCCGCTTTTTCGCTCGCGCTCGGGAACTCACCGGTAATTTTAAAACACCTTCTAACCGTCATCAGCTGCGCTTTTCGCCTGCGACTTTTGCCTTCTCAACGCCTCCCACCAGTCCATCAGTTCCCGGATCCGCTGTTCGTAACCCCGGTCGGAGGGACGATAATAGATCCGACCCTCCAGATTCTCCGGCAAATGGCTCTGCGCCACGACCCCGTCGGGGTCATCGTGTGCGTATTGATAGTCCCGCCCGTACCCCAGTTCCTGCATCAGGCCCGTCGGCGCGTTTCTGAGGTGCATCGGTACCGGCAGATTCGGCCGCTCCTGAACATCCCTTTGCGCCTTTCCGTAAGCCGCGTAGACTGAATTGCTCTTGGGCGCCGTGGCCAGGTACGCGGCTGCGTGCGCAATGGCCAGGTCGCCCTCGGGACTGCCCAGAAAATCGTACGCCTCCCTTGCGGCCAGTGAAATCGAAAGCGCCCTCGGGTCCGCGTTCCCGATGTCTTCGGACGCAAACCGGACCATGCGGCGAAGGATATAGTGCGGGTGTTCGCCCGATTCCAACATCCGCGCCAGCCAATACAGCGAAGCGTGCGGATCGCTGTCCCTCAGGCTCTTGTGAAGCGCCGAAATAAGGTTGTAATGTTCTTCGCCGCTCTTGTCGTAGAGCAACGCTTTGCCGCCCAACGCCGCCCTGACGGACTCGGCAGTCGCCCTCGCGCCGCTCACCAACGACGCCGAGACCGTCTCCAGCACATTGAGCGCGCGTCGGGCGTCGCCTTCGGACGCGGCCGCAATCGCCTCCAGAGCGTCGGCGTCGGCGCCGAGATCCGGCAGTCCGCGCCCGTCCGCTGCCAGCGCGGCGTTCAGGATTTCACATATCGCCGGGACGTCCAGCAGATTCAACACGAACACCTGGGTACGTGACAGCAGCGCCGCGTTCACCTCGAATGAGGGATTCTCCGTCGTGGCCCCGATCAGACTGATGGTGCCGTCTTCGACGTGCGGCAGAAACGCATCCTGTTGGGCGCGATTGAACCGGTGAATCTCGTCGACGAAAAGGGTCGTCCGCCGCCCGTTTTGCCGGTCCCCTCTTGCGCGCGCGACGATTTCCCTCACCTCCTTGACGCCTGAGGTGACCGCGCTGAATGCCACGAACCTGCTCTTCGTAGACTCGGCTACGAGACGCGCCAGCGTGGTCTTGCCCGAGCCCGGCGGTCCCCAGAAGATCATCGACGGCGCCCTGTCGTTTTCGATCAGCTTGCGAAACGGCGCGTCCGGCGCGGTAAGATGATCCTGCCCCCGCACTTCATCCAGACTGCGCGGTCTCATCCGGTCCGCAAGCGGCGCTTCCGGTTCCAGGGCGGCGAACAGGTCATCCCCACCCATACTTTCTCCTTGACGTGTTCGACAGCGATTTCAACTTTCGCACCAGGGCGGTCTCGTTCACGCGGTATGCGAAGACTTCCTCGCCGTTTACGTGCACAACCGGGACCCGGTCGTTGTATCGCGCAACCAGTTCAGGATCACTGTCGATGTCGACGATTTCAAGCCGAAACGGGACCCGCCTTCCGGCCGAACGGATGCGTCCTTTTGCGACGTCACACAGATGGCAGTCGTTCCTTGAATAAAGTGTGATTACAGGGAGGGTTTCCGACATCGGATCCGACCGGGAGTATGCAGGGCGGAAGGAATGGATAATTGAATAACGCGATCGGCCGCAAAGTTAACCCGAAAGCCGCCAGTCGTCAAGCGGAACGGGCGTGTGAATCCCTGCCCTGATTTCGCTTGTCCCATATCGCATAAGCCATATCTTAATCTGCCCGATGTCCTTACGCGCCGCCAGAAATTGCATTGCGGGAACACACTTCCCCACACTCGCGGCCGTTCCTCTACAGCCCGTTGAAGAAACCCGTCCGGGCGACGGCCGGCCATTGTCAGCCGCATCCGAGTGAGAAATCGAAATGGGCGACGCGAAAATTCGCGAACGTTACGGGTGGGCGGAAATAGACCCCGCGGGACCGGTCACGGCCGGGGCCACCGGCACCTGGCGCATCATCTATCACGCCGGCAGATACGGCGTGGATGACGGCGGCGTCATAAAGATCGCATGGCGCGACGTAAGCGATTGGCAGGCGCCGCAGTTCGCCGAACCCGACGCACCGGGATACGCTTCCGTATCCACCACGGGAGCCGCTTCGCTTCGGCCCGCCTTTGAAAGACAGCGCTACGTGCGACCGTGGCGCCTGTGTGTCACAATCGACGTCTACGACGACTCTCTTTCCGAAGGCGACACGGTCACCCTCACACTGGGAGACACTTCCGGCGGCTCTCCCGGGATCCGCGCGCAGACCTTCTGCAAGGACCGGTTCGAATTCCGCGTGGCGGTCGACTGGTGCGGAACCTGGGTCTACGAGGAGGTCCCGTCGCCCTCGGTGCCCATCGTGAGCGGCGCCCCCCACAAGCTTGTCGCCGTCTGCGCATCCGAAACCGCGCCGGGCGAATCCGCCTGGGCGGCGATCAAGGCCGAGGACGTGTGGGGAAACCCCTGCCGTGACTACACCGGCGAAGTCTCGGTGGATGCCGGCGGACTCTCGGGGATCCCCGAGACATTCCGCTTTCGACCGGAGGACCGCGGAACCCGCCGGTTTGACGATGTCGTCGCGCCTGCACGCGGTGTTTTTCGCATCGGAACCGAGGACCGGTCTCTGGGCCTGAAAGCGAAAAGCAACCCGCTGCGGTGCGTCGAATCCGGGACAGGAAACCGTCCGTACTGGGGCGACTTGCACGGACAGAGCGAAGAAACCGTGGGAACAAACCCGGTGTCCTCGTACTTTCGCTTCGCCCGGGAATCCGCCTTTGTCGATTTCGCTGGACATCAGGGTAATGATTTTCAGATCACCGAATCCGTCTGGGAGGAAATCAAACACCAGGCAAACGCCCAGAACGACCCCGGCCGGTTTGTCGCCTTCGTCGGCTACGAATGGTCCGGAAACACGCCTGTCGGCGGCGATCACAACGTCTACTATCCAGGAGACAACGGCCCCCTGCACCGCTCCAGCCATGTGCTGATTCCGGACAAATCCGACGACCACACGGATTGCCTGCACGTAACCGATCTTTACAAGGCCATGAAGGGAAGAGACGTCCTGCTGATACCGCATGTTGGCGGGCGCTACGCCAATCTGGACTGGCACGATCCCGACTTCGAACGCCTGGTCGAAGTCTACTCCGAGTGGGGCGAATTCGAATGGTTCCTCAGTTGGGCCCTCGAAAACGGCTATCGGGTGGGCTTCATCGCCGGAAGCGACGACCACAAGGGCAGGCCGGGCGCCGCGTACCCCGGCAGCGGATCCTTCGGGGTTTACGGCGGGCTTACATGCGTCTTTGCTCCCGAACTCAGCCGGCGCGGGCTTTGGGAAGCGCTGAAAAACCGTCGCTGCTATGGCACCACGGGCCAACGGATCCTCGTTAACGTCGCCGCCGACGGACACCCGATGGGCTCGGACCTGACGGCACTGCATCCGCCCGAAATTGCCGTTGACGTGATCGGAACTGCACCCATCGAACGCATTGACGTATTCAGAGGTCTGAAGCTCGTACACAGTTTTCCCGCGACCATACCCCGCGCAGACGACAGGGTACGCATTGCCTGGTCGGGCCAGAGAATTCGTGCGCGCAACCGCCTGGTTCGCTGGGACGGCGGCCTCACCCTCGAGCAGGGCCGCATACGCCACGCCGAAGGATATGCATTCGATTCGGCCGCGGAAGGTATTCAGTCCGTTACAGACCATTCCGTGACCTGGAAATCCGTAACCACCGGAGACGCCGACGGCGTCATACTCACCGTCGACGCTGCGCCTCGGGCGACCATCGACTTTCGAACGGACGTCGTCTCCCACGCCGTTACACTCGGGGAAATTGCGAAAGGGCCTGTACGGATTCCCGCGGGCGGAATTGACATTGCAGTCGTCTTCGAGCAGGCGCCCGACGGCGTCGGCTACGAAGCCGGCTTCACCTGCAGGGAGTCCGAACTGCCGGACGGCTGCCATCCCTACTGGGTGCGGGTGACCCAGACCGACGGCGCCAAGGCCTGGACCAGCCCCATATACGTCACCACGGGAAACGGTTCCCGGTGATGCCGTCGCCTGCAAACGCGGCCTCTTCCGGCCCGTTCAACTACGGCGTTACGGGTTCCGACAGACGAAATAAGCCAAATGGCAAAAAAACCCTTGACCTGCGCGGGGCGCGCTTATATTATCGAACCTGCATTTGCGTGAATTTCGTGTGACTGAAGGAGGGTCTTCTTAAGTGTCAGCCAAGTTCGAGGAGGCCGCGGTCGTCGGCCAGCCGGAAGCCGACGCCGCAGCCGTCAACGTATTGAAAAAAGGCGGCAATGCCGTCGATGCAGCCGTCACAGCCGCCCTGCTCTCCTGCGTGGTCACACCGCACCACACGGGAATCGGCGGCTACGGCGGCGCCCTGATGGTTTATATGAACGGAGAAATCGGTTGCATCGACTTCAACACCGTCGCCCCGGGGGCCGCCACGAGCAGGATGTTCCAGGTGGTCCGCTCAGACGGACGCTTCGGATCTCTGGTCAGCAACAGGGCCAATGAGATCGGCTGTCTCGCGGTCTCCGTTCCCGGCGTACTCGCCGGCCTCGCCGCGGCGCTCGAGAAATACGGGAAAATTCCGCTGGATCAGGCGCTTGTTCCAGCCATTCGCGCCTGCAAGAACGGCTTTCGGGTGTCACCCGAGTACGCCGACGCCGTGGGAGAGCACGAAAAACGGATCCGTACGTTCCGGGACACCGAACGTCTGCTGCTGGTCGACGGCGCGCCGCCCACAACCAGAGACAGGGCGTCCAATCCGAGTCTGGGCCGGATCCTCGAACAGGTTGCAAAAAATGGCGTCGATGAGTTCTACCGGGGAAAAATCGGCGGGAGAATCGTGAAATACATCCGGGAAAACGGCGGGATACTCACGGAAGATGACTTCGCGGACTATCATCCCAGCCACGTCGAACCCCTCCACGCCTCCTGTCTGGGCTACGACCTGTACACCCCACCCCTGTGTTCCAGCGGCCTCTCCGTACTTCAAATGTGTCGCGTCGCCGAAGTAGCGGAACTGGACCTCTGGGCGCGCGACGCCGCGCGTCTCGCCCACGGGCTGACCGAAACCATTCGTGCCGCCTGGCTGGACCGGTACAGGCACTACGGCGATCCCCGTTTCGTCAAGGTGCCGCTTGAGACCCTGACTTCGGATGTCCAGGTCGGAGCGACAGGCCGCGAAATCGCCGATCATGTGTCGGAGGGTACGCGCGGGCAGGCGCTGTTGCGTCCGCTTTCGTACGGCGGAACGACCCACATCTCGGTTGTAGACCGCGACCGCAATATGGCTTCCCTCACCCTGACCCACGGCCCGGGCTTCGGCTCATTTATTACCATTCCCAGGATGGGGCTCATCATGAACGCCGGCATGTCCCGTTTCGATCCCGGTTCCGGACTGCCCAACTCGGTGGACGCGGGCAAATCGCCCGTCAACAATATGTGCCCGATGCTCATCATGAGCGACGGCGAGCCAATGATGACCCTCGGCGCATCGGGTGGAACCCGCATCCCGTCCTCCCTGTTTCAGGTGCTCACGAGGCGACTGGTGCTCGAAGAGGACCTGGACTGGGCGGTCAGCGCGCCCAGAGTGCACTCCGAAGGCAACGAATGGGTCACGGTCGAAGAAGGATTTGGAGAAATCGCGCCCCAATACCTGAAGTCGGAAGTCAGGTACACACTCGGCAAGGGGAGTGCGGCGGCCAATGTCCGGGCAATTGAAATCACGGAAGACGACGAGCTTCTCGCCACGCTCGACCCCAGAATCCGGGGCAAGGAAAGAGGGATCTAGTGTTCTGTCCCGGAAATAAGTTGCCTGAATTTGGCCGCCGAGTCGCCTGGCTCGCAAGGCGCCAGAGGGCAGGCAACCTGCGTAAGGTCGGCCCAACGCCGCGAGACGGGATGAATTGGCGGTAGAATGGTGAGGTATTTTTGGGACAGGACACTTGAGCGCTGCCGATTGCGTACGAACCAAATGCGGATGCCGACGCGACCTGAACATCCGGTACCGGCTGACCGATCGATAAGGATGTGACTACGGAGTGAAGACATTTCCCTTTGGCAGCGGCCGCCCCGACCCGGCCTCCTTCCCCAATCGAGGTCTGGCCGAAGCCGCAATGCGCATTCTGCCTGAGCTGGGCGATGAACTGGCGTGTTATCCCGGTTCGTTGGGGTACGAACCGCTCCGGAAGCTCATGTCCCGGAGATTCGCCCAACGGGAAGGCGTTGCGCTGCCGGTCGACCAGATTGTGCTTACCACGGGCTCAATGCAGGCGGTTACGCTGATGGCCCAGGTATTCGTCGAGTCGCCCGGCGACGTGATTGTGCTCGAGGAATACTCCTATTCGGGCACCCTGAGCGCATACCGCAAGGAAAAGGCCGAACTCGTGGGCATCCCGCTGGACGACCATGGCATGCGGATGGACGCCCTGGAAGGAACGCTGGACCGGCTTGTATCAAGGAACAAAAAGCCAAAATTCATCTACACCCTGGTAACCTATCAGAACCCCACGGGTTCAATCATGCCGCTCGGCCGGCGCCGTGAACTGCTGGACATCGCAGGCCGTTACGCGATACCTGTGGTTGAAGACCACTGCTACGCCGACACCGTCTACGAAGACCATCACGAACCCGCCCTCTGGACACTCGAGCACGATACGCAGGTGATTCACATAGAATCCCTGTCCAAAATCCTCGGCCCGGGGATCCGTCTGGGCTATCTGGCGGCGCCTCGAGATCTCCTCGACCCCATTCTTCAGTATCGGCGCGACGGAGGCACAAGCGCGCTCAGCGCGGCCATCGTCTACGAGTATTTCAGAGAGGAACTCCGGCCGCACGTGGATAGAATCAACGCGATCGTCAGGAAAAAACGCGATCTGATGTTTGAAATGCTGTCGCGCTTCCCGGACGCATTCGAGTGGTTCAGCCGGCCCAGGGGCGGTCTCTTTATCTGGGTCAAGTTGCCCGACGTCACCGACACCGTTGCGTGTGAGCAGCTTGCGGAGTCGGTGGGTGTTGACTATGCGCCCGGCAAAGCCTTCCACGTATCGAATATGGATGTACCGTACATAAGGCTCGCGTTCGGATTTGCAACACACGACGATATTCGTACGGGTATACCCATTCTCGCCGATTGCGTCCGCAGCAGCCGCAAACAGCCGGATTGAATACGCTACTCGCCGCCCGTTCCGAGGAGTCCCTGTCTTGAACAGGCCCGCAAACATCCCAAGACCCGCGCCCATTCCGGGTGTCAGGCACCTGATCGCCGTTGCAAGCGGCAAGGGCGGCGTGGGGAAGTCCACCACGGCCGCCAATCTTTGTGTTGCGCTGGCCGCGCAGGGCGCCGCGGTGGGTCTGATGGACGCGGACATCTACGGTCCGAATGTTCCGATCATGATGGGCGTGAACGAAGCACCGGGCATGGATGCGAACGGCGGGATTCTTCCTCTCGAACGTCACAATGTAAAAATGATCTCCCTCGGTCTCATCACCGAAGCGGGAGCGCCGGTGATTTGGCGAGGTCCAATGCTGGCCAAGATGGTGATGCAATTCCTCCGGGACGTTGCGTGGGCGCCTCTGGACTTTCTCGTCATCGATCTGCCGCCCGGGACGGGCGATGTACAGCTGACCCTGATTCAGTCCGCGCGCCTAGACGGCGCCGTGATTGTGACAACACCCCAATCCGTGGCGCTGGAGGACGTGCGACGCGGCATCCAGATGTTCAACACCGTCGACGTACCCGTTATCGGAATCGTTGAAAACATGAGCACGTATATATGCGGCAACTGCAATGCCCGTACCGATATCTTCGGACAGGGCGGCGGCAGAAAGATGGCTGCTGAATACAGTGTGCCGCTACTGGGTGAAATCCCTCTGGATACGCGGATACGCAGAGGTGGAGATACCGGCACCCCGATCACGGCCGCCGACCCGGATTCCCCGATCTCCAGAAGTTACAACGAAGTTGCATCCAGCGTCAGAGCTGCCGTGGAAGGTTGATTTAACCAAAGCGCCGGAATGCCGCACGTCTGGGCCGTCGCATAAATGGCGGCCCAGCGGCTTTTTTGCGAAACATCCGGGCGGACTGGGGAGTCAAAGATTGTGGGAAATTTCACCCCGGGGACGACATATCCCGCAGGTTCGGCGCAACAGACGCGTGACCCGCGAACGATGATCCCTATTTCAGATACTTCCGGTTTGTCCACCTATCGCACGGTAAGGATGTACGGATGACGGTAATGCACATTAAGAGGTGCCTGGCTGTACTGGCATTGGTTTCTGCAGTTTGGGCATTCGCGGGGTGCGGTGGCGGTAAATCCGGCGAACAGGACAAATCTGAAGCCGCGGCCGATTCAACGAAAGTCGACTCGACGGCGGTCGACACGACGGCGGCCGCGAAGAAAAAGGAGAAGAAGACTCCGGAGGGCGTACCGGTAAAGGTCCACCGCGTTCGGCAGGGTTCGATTTCCTCATACGTGGAATACAATGGCAAGATAGAGGCCGAAGAGACGGTGGACGTTTACGCCCACGGATCCGGGCTCGTGAAGCGCGTGCTGGCCGAAGAAGGCGATCGGATCAAAGTGGATCAGGTCCTTGTTCACCTGGTCGACCACCAGCTCAAGCTCGCCGAGGCGGAAGCCAAAATCGCTTACCTCAAGCTGGAGAGCAACTTCAAGCGCCAAGAGGAGATTTTTTCGAGAAAACTGCTCTCCAAGGAAGACTACGAACGTGGCAAATTCGACCTGGAACAGGCCCGGGTTCGGTGGCAGCGTGCTCAGCTGGATCTGGACCATGCATCGGTCCGATCTCCGATATCCGGGGTCGTGGCCGAACGGATGGTCAAGCTTGGCGACAGGATCGGACCGGCAACCAAGCTCTATGTTCTGGTCAACATGAAGAGTCTCATATCCAGAGCGCACATACCCGGTACAGAACTGCCCAATATCTCTGTCGGCCAGCCGGCGCGCATCACAACGAATATTCTGCCCGATCTCGATTTCCCGGGCCGCATCATTCGCATCAGTCCGGTTGTCGATCCCAACAGCGGCACCTTCAGGGTCACGCTGGCCATCGACGATGCGGAGAGAAAGTTGCGTCCCGGTTTGTTCGTCAAGACGAATATCGTCACCGCCACGCACGATCAGGCCATGCTGGTCCCCAAACGCGCCGTTGTCTACGATGACGGCTATCCACACGTATTCGTCGTCCAGGACAGCACCGCACGGAAGATTCAACTCGACCTGGGTTTTGAAGACACACAAAACTGGGAAGTCCTCAGCGGCGTATCGCCGGGCGACAGCATCGTGGTCGTGGGCCAGAACGGCCTCAAGGACCAGGCCAGGGTGCGGGTGATCGAAGGCAAGGGTCTGCGCATTCCTGCCAAACCGGATACCACAGAGCAGGAACCGCAGGAATCCCCGGGCTAGGCCCCTGAACAATTACAACGCGCCGACCGCTTGTCGATGCGGCTGATTCAGGACCAGGAAGAAATGGACGACGATACCACTTCACGAAATCCCCTCTCCAGCACCCGGGAACAGATCTCCCGCACGTTCGAAATAACCACCCGCAGGCCGGTGGCCATTTTTATGGTCGTCCTCGCTGTCGCGGTCTTCGGTTACATCTCCTACCAGCAGCTGCCGCTCACCCTGATGCCGGACATCGCCTATCCCACCCTCACGATCCGCACGGATTATCCCGATACCGCGCCCGAAGAAGTCGAAAACCTCATTTCGCGGCAGATAGAACAACGGCTGGGGGTTGTCAACAATCTGGCCAGCATCGTTTCAATCTCCCGGGCGGGGATGTCGGACGTCATCCTTGAATTTGGCTGGGACACGGACATGAACGACGCGGTTCAGACGGTGCGGGAGAACCTGGACCGTCTGAACATGCCCCGGGGCGTAAACAAACCGCTGATTCTGCGTTACGATCCCACGCAGGATCCCATCATGCGTATCGGTCTCTACGGCGATGCCGATCTGTATGCGCTGAGGCTCATCGCCGAGGAAGAAATCAAGCAGGCGCTGGAAGCGATGAAAGGGGTGGCAGCAGCCAGGGTGCACGGGGGCCTGGAAGAGGAAATCCGCGTGGAAATCAACGAACGGCAACTCGCCCTGATGGGGCTAAGCATCGGCGACATCAACCGGCGTCTTCGCGAAGAAAACGTCAACCTCGCCGGCGGCAGCCTGTTGGACGGCCAGACCCAGTACATGGTGCGCACCCTGAACGAGTTCCGGACGGTAGACGAAATTCGCGACCTCGTCATCGGACAGAAAAACGAAGCCGACATCCGGCTGAAAGACGTCAGCGATGTTGTCCGCGGCCACAAGGATCGAGAGATCATCACCCGTGTCAACGGCGTGGAGAGTGTGGAGATCGACATCTTTAAAGAAGCCGACGCCAACATCGTCGCCACGTCACAACGGGTGCGGGACCGCCTTTTCGGTACTCCGGAACAGCTGGCCTACGTGAAGCGACTCGAAGCCGGAGAAATCAAACAGGCCGAGGCCACAGACCGGGCCGCGCAGGTACGACAGTTCGTCAAACTAAAAGAAATGACCAGTTTCATCTTCTATTCGCTGCCGACGGGAATGCAGGTGGAAGTACTGTCGGACCAGTCGCAGTTTATCAAGCGATCTGTCGATGAAGTGAAACAGACGGCCGTTGTCGGCGGCATCCTCGCGATCCTGGTTCTATATGTCTTTCTGCGGAATCCCTCGCATACCGGCATCGTGAGTCTGGCAATCCCCATTTCCATCGTCGCGACGTTCGCTCCCATGAAGATATTCGGCGTCTCCCTGAACATTATGTCACTGGGAGGTATGGCGCTGGGTATCGGAATGCTCGTAGACAACTCGATCGTCGTCCTGGAGAGTATCTTTCGATGCCGCGAAGAAGGCGACGACATCGTTACGGCAGCGGTCCGGGGCACCGGCGAAGTCGGGGGCGCGGTGTTTGCATCCACGCTTACCACGGTCGCCGTCTTCTTCCCGATTGTCTTCGTCGAAGGCGTGGCCGGCCAGGTTTTCGGCGATATGTCTCTCACCGTGGTCTTTTCGCTCGTGGCGTCACTTGCCGTCGCACTCTTCTTCATTCCGATGCTGGCTTCCCGTCAGCTGCGTATCGCCGGCCCCGGAAGCGGTGACACGGGCTCGACCGTCGGCGAAATGTTCAACTCGGAACTGCTGCAGTTCAGGTCGCTCGCCAGGCATAAGGAACTTGCCGGGGATCGATCTCAGAAACGCGTCACCGGCCTGGCGCTCAAGGCCGTTGTCTATGTGCCCTGGCTGGTTTTCGAATTCATCTGGCGAACGCTCTGGGTTGTGCTCGCTTTTCTCATCGTCGCTCTGAAGGCCGCGCTCGTAATCCTGTCCCCAATCCTGTATTTCCCTGCCGCAGCCCTCGTGCTGAAGATCCTGAAGCGACCCGCCCATACCTGGCGGGATCTCTGTGCGTGGTGCGAAAACCCGACACCCTTCGGGTCCCGTATCGTCCATGCCATCTGGCACGATCTGTTGGTTTTCAATGCGCCGGTCGCGCTCGGTGAAGGACTCGCCGGCAGCGTTCGATGGACGCTCGACGCTGCCAGGCGCACCTGCCGATGGCCGTTGCGCGGCAGGGGTCTCGCCATTATCCCGCGGGTTCCCGCAGCCGTCGCGGGCGTTCTCTTCATATGCTCGCTCTTCGTGCTGGGGCCGGTCTACGTCGTCCTCCGATTCATCATCTTCCAGTCGATTACTCTGTTGGGCAAACTGCTGATCCTGCTTCTGATGATCACCTTTCCGGCGGGATTGACGGTTGTGGCTCTGGTGGCAGCCATCGCCTTTCCGCTGCTTACGCCCGTCATTCGAGCCTTTGAAGGGGGCTTCGGCGCAATCAGCCGGCTCTATCCTGCCACGATCCGGTGGGCGTTGCAGAACCGCCTTGCCGTCGTTGTCATGGCCATCCTGCCGTTCGTTCTCTGCTGGTACGTCCTGGTACCCAATATCGGCCGTGAACTCATTCCCGCCGTTCACCACGGGGAATTCGATCTCGAACTCTCCATGCCGGTCGGCACACCCCTGGAACTCACCCAAGAGACTGTTTCCGACGTGGAGTCGAAGGTGCTGAACGAACCTGGCGTTGCACGCATTGCCACCGTCGTGGGCGTGGACAAGACCTCCATCTCCACCTCAGACCAGGGAGAACATACCTCCAGGGTCACGATTGTCGTTTCCGACGAAACCACAAACGGCGCCGGCGATCCGGGGCGATTCTGGCTGGACTTACCGGGGAGAGTGTGGGCGGGCATTTCCGGAGACACCTTTCTGGCGAGACGCGAGGCAGATCTCATGTCCCGGTTACGGGACAGTCTGGGCGACCTCCCGCAGGTCTCCGTCGATTTTTCGCGTCCTGCGTTGTTTACATTCAAAACACCGGTGGAGCTGGAGATTCGAGGCTACAATCTGGACAACCTCGCGAGGCTGGGACGGAACGTGGAACGCGCCCTCTCCGGAATTCCCGGGCTGTACGATGTCAAATCCAGCCTTCAGCGCGGGAATCCGGAAGTACAGATCGTCTACCGGAGGGACCTGCTGGCTTCCTATGGCCTCAATCTGCGGAGCGTTGCCACACTGGTCAGGGAAAAAGTGCAGGGTGACGTGGTCACACGGTTCAGGGAGGCCGACCGCCGCATCGATGTACTGGTTCGCGTGGACGAGGCCGATCGGTCGGGCGTGTCGGACTTGAAACGCCTCGTTGTCAACCCCGAGGGCGAAGCCCCGATCTACCTCTCCGCTGTTGCCGACATACAGGTACGGGAAGGCCCCAGCGAGATCCGGCGCATTGACCAGCAACGCGCAGTGCTCATATCCGCAAATGTCGCCGGTATCGATCTTGGGACCGCCACAGGGCTGATCCAGAAGGCCCTGGAGGAAATCGACATCCCGGCGGACGTGTCCTTTGTCATCGGCGGCCAGAACCGCGAGATGGAGACATCGCTGCAGAGCCTGATCTTCGCCCTCTGTCTGGCGGTCTTTCTGGTCTACATTGTGATGGCCTCCCAGTTTGAATCCTTCGTCCATCCGTTCGTCATCATCTTTACGATTCCGCTGGCCCTGATCGGCGTTCTGTTCACGCTCTACGTAGCCGGCATTTCGTTCAGCGTCGTGGTTTTCCTCGGTCTGATCATGCTGGCCGGAATCGTCGTGAACAACGCCATCGTCTTTGTCGATTACATCAACCATCTGCGCGCCAACGGCCAATCCAAGTCCGACGCGATCATACAGGCAGGCTCGGTACGGCTGCGCCCGATTCTGATGACCACCGCGACCACCGTACTGGGGCTCCTGCCCATGGCACTGGGACTGGGCGAGGGATCTGAAATCCGCACGCCCATGGCCATTACCGTTGTTGCCGGCCTGATCAGTTCCACCGCGCTCACGCTCATCGTCATCCCTACCGTCTATTCACTCCTGGATCGCGGGGAATGACGCCTGAAACAGGGAACCGGCGCACAACCTGCCCCGTCGTCGCGCGACGTCCTGGACCTCTCGGGGGTCCTCGTTCACGGAAGTTTTCACTTTCCTTTTCCCTGGAATTCTGTTTTCTTTCGTCGACAACGGTGCGAAGGAATTTACCCGTAACTTTTCTCATTTCGCGCTGTCTAATTCAATAGTCAGCATCTCGCCGGAATTGCCGCCGTTCGGAACATTCGATCCGTCGGCCGGTGTTTCCGGTCGTATACCTCATTCCAAGAGATCGAACGAGCCGGCATGAGTTAAGATGAACATAGGAGCGCCCGGTATGTCACGCATGCTGAAGAAAGCGTTGCTGTTCGCTGTTGCCGCAGCCCTTTCAGCGCCGGTCTCGGCGGAAGAAACGGCATCCAGAGAGATGCATCTCAGCCTCTCCGAATGCATCGAAATTGCTCTGGGCAACAACACGGCGATCACTCAATCCCGCTTCTCGCGGGAGATCGCTGTCGCACAGATCGATGCGCGCCGCAACGCTTTCCTGCCGTCGCTGAGCAGCAGCTACAACCTTTCCAGAAGCGTGACCGGCCCCAGGGAAGGTGCCATCTTCGATCAGACCACGCAGACAATCGTCACCACCCTGGGCGAAGACCGCGTGGGCGGGTCTCAGTCCGTCGGATCGAGTCTGAGCATTAGCATTTTCGACGCCGCCGATTTTGCGAATCTGGCGGCCAGCAGGAAGACGGCGCGAGCGGCGGAGATGGACCTGTCCGGCAGCCGCCACCAGACGGTTTTTCAGGTAAAACAGCGATATTTCATCCTCCTCCAGCGAATGGAGCAACTGGAACTGGCGAAAGAGCAGGTCAGCGTTTCTAAAGAGAGCCTGCGCCGTGAAAAGACGATGTACGAAATCGGCTCGACCACTATTGCCGAAGTCCTCAGCGCCGAATCTGAGCTGGCGCGCAACCGCGTGACGATCATCGCCAGAGAAAATGACGTTGCCATCGCCCGGTCTGAGCTTGCGTTCTCCCTCGGGCTGAGTCCTGACGTGAACGTTACGCCGACCGAGAAAACCTTTTCGGTTGCACCGCCGCCCATCACTTATCAGGAATCGCTGGAGAGAGCACTGAAAGGAAATCCGGAGATTTTGGCGCAAAGACACCGAATGCTTGCAAGCAGGGATCAACTTAAGGCCACAAGGTACAGCGTACGCTTTCCGAGAATATCGGGTAGCGCACGGTACGGCTGGCAGTTGAACCGGGGTGAGGGTTTTGCGGGCGTGGACGACCTCTTTGTCAAGAACTACTCTTACAGTGCGGGCATCAGCATCAGCATGCCGATTTTCAACGGACTGGCTACGGAAAACAACGTCAAGATCCAGAAGCTGGAGTACCTGAGGAGCCGTGAACTGCTCGATCAGGCCAAACGACAGCAGGCCATGGAACTCAGGCTGTCGTTCTTGAACCTCGAAAGGCTTCGCCGTAGCGTCACCGCCAACGAAGCGGCCGTGAAGGCTGCTGAAGAAAACTTCAGGCTCGAGGACCAGCGGTACAACCTGGGCGGCGGCACTTTCCTCCAGCGCCAGCAGGCGCAGTTTCAGCTCTTTACGGTCCGGAATCAGCTGGTGCAGGACAGATTTCAATATCAGATTGAATTGGCTCAACTGGAACAACACGTAGGCGCGTCGCTCGTTCAATCCGACGAATAAAACGAAGAAGGAAAAAAGCGCCATTCGATTTCCGGAGGATTCATGGACAGCCGAAAACGCGCCCTCGCGCTCGCCGTCGCCGTCATCACGCTTTTTGTCTCAGCTGTTCCCACGCATGCGCAGCAGAAATCAAAGGACTTCCTCTACTCCAAGAAACTCTATGGAGCGCTTTCGCTGGGGGCAAGCCTCTGGTTCTTCACAGAGGCGCACGCGTCCAGGAAGGACGCGAACGAAGCGTACGAACAGTACAGAACGGCAACCTCCTCCCAGAACGCTGGAGACTTTTACAACGAGAGCAAGTCCAACGACACGAGGGCCGCTATCATGCTCGGTCTCGGCCTCGGAACCCTGGCGTACTCGGTCCATCTCTTCCTTTCCGATGGAGATGAGGAACTTCCGCCGCCTGAAAAAAAGGACAACCTGGTCGAAATGAAGGGCATTGGCCTGGCTGTCAACGGCGACCTCAAGGCAAGGGGGGTTCGCCTGAACCTCAACAAGGCATTTTAGGGTCCCCGTTTGCGCGCATCGAAATAACCCCGCGCAAACGGGAACGGGGTTACCGGCCGGCAAGACTGGCGATGGCGAACCACGCAGCCGAAAGCCGATATCTCAGGATGTCGGCTTTCGCATTTGCCGTATCCGGATAATCACGTCGAACTGGTGTCCCGTCCCCAAGAGTACCTCGCCGTTCGCCAATCCGGTACCAGGGCAGAGTACCATCTGCCGCCGGGTTTTTCCAGGGTACCGACCCGGACTATTGACTTTAAGTCGTGGAATTCTTGATGTTTCGAACGTAATCGGAAGCCTTCCACCGTATCAACTCCGCAAAACGCGGACGAGACGGGAGGAGGCGGGGACGGGGTGTCCAATGCGCCTGCTTGCTCGCACCCTTCAACTTGCCGGTTTGATATATATGGGGTACGGTCTCTTCGTCGGCCTGTACGAAGAAAACATCGGCCGGGAGCTGCGCCTGGCCATCATCGGCGGTCTGATTTTTCTGGCCGGCTGGTTGCTGCAGAAACGCGCATGAACGCGAGTCTGCGGTCCTGGCGTCCGTCCCGGTCCTTATTCTGGAATCCCACTGTCGGGCGGCGCCCGCGTCTTAAAACTCTTGACAAACACTGATCCGGAACCTAATCTCAATGGTGCGCCGTCAGGGTGTCGGGACCGGGTAAACTGCGGAGACACGACGCTTCGTCATCGCTCGAGCTGTAACGCGGTTGCGGGACCCCACGATACCGGACGGTGGCACCGTGGGACTCATGATCATCCGAAAGGGAGACATATCGCGTGGCCAGGCAACGACGGAGGAGGATGTCGGTCCTTTTTGTCCCCGATGACGGCTCGCGTACTGTCGTCCTGAAGGTCGGCTATTGGCCGTTGAGGATGGTGGCCGGCGCATTGATCCTGCTCCTTGTCATGCTGGTCCTGGAATTCGCCTTCATCTGGAAGATTCAGGAATGGAGACAGACGGCGCAAACGCTCAAGGAAGAAAACACAAGGCTGAATGCGGAAGTCGCCCGTGTAGAAGAACTGGCGTTAACCCTCAAGCGAATCCAGGGAACCGATCAGAAACTGCGTCAGATGCTGTTGCCCGATTCAGAATTGGCACCAGCCGCACGCGCGAATCCGGGGTCATCCGGGCGCTCGACCGGGAACGGAAAGGAAGGCGCGCCTGTCCCCGGCGCAATTGAGCGCTCGTCAGGATCAACGCGCGATTCCATAGATTCAAGATAATTTCGGAATCCTGGTATGTGATACGCCAGGCCCTTCAGTAGCATCGTCCGCCACCTGTCAGTATATAGGATTTCGATTCTCACCGGAAAGTCGGTCAGGTAACCAACCTGCCGGAACGAGGAAATACACACAAGCGGATATTGTCATGTTAGGGTTTAAACAGAAACTGGAACAGGAAGCCATCAAGACGGTCATCGGCAAAGACACGGTAATGGAAGGATTTGTAAAGACGGAAGAAAGCATCCGTTTGGACGGGACGCTCAAGGGGGAGTTGCATGCTTCCGGCACCCTCGTCATCGGGCCTTCCGGAAGAGTGGAAGCCGAAATTGTCCGTGTTAGAGACGCTGTGATCGGCGGGGAAGTATCAGGCAATCTAGAAGCCGAAGGCAGCGTCAAGCTGGAAGCCAGCGCCGTATTTAACGGAGACGTCGCCGCACGATCGATTGTCGTCGAAGAAGGCGCCATCATTAGGGGCAAGTGTACCGCAGGGGACGAAGTCGAGCCGCCACCGGTTGGCGAGCCGGAGGAAATCGGATCTGCCAATACAGAAGAGGCGTCGACCTGAATATTTCGCGCGTACGAAAAAACTGGCGTTTGCGGTTCCTTCCCGCAAACGCCTTTGTCATTCTCCCGCGATTCGAGTTGCCAGGCCGCAATCCGGCGGTCGAACCGGAATATCTCCTTACCTCTCGATCTTTAGCTAAGCAGCCCGTTGAAAAAGCCCATCGGGGCTACGACCGGCCCTTGCGGTCGAAATACTGCGTTGCGCACCCTCGCCGAATCGCAGGACGGGACCCGGTTGCACGCCCTGTCTTCGGCCTCGCCTGCAGAGCGACTTTATCAACGGACTGTTACCGTTTGATCCGGAATCTTCCATCAGGCAGGAGCCGCCTGGCATTCTGGTGGCTCAGTTTAATCTCCAGCAACACATCGTTTCGTTCATATGCCGTATTCAGGATTTCGCCTACCCGATGCAGTTCCGAAAGGAGCTTGCCTTCAGCCTGTGGAATGCAAAGATGCATCACCGAGCGCTGGCCCTCAAGTCGGTCGTAAATCGCCAATCGCAGTTCGTCCAGGCCCAGGGCTTCCTTTGCCGAGACCCAGACACCATCCGGAAACCGGGCCCGCAGACGTCGCTGAATTACCGGGTCGTCAAACCGGTCGATTTTGTTGAACGCCATCAATGTGGGGTACTCCGCGATGCCCAGACCCTGAAGCGTTTCATACACTGCCGCAATCTGGTCCTCGCACCTGGGATGACCGACGTCGACGACGTGCAGTAACATGTCCGCGTCCACCGCCTCTTCGAGGGTGCTTCTGAACGATGCGACAAGGTGATGAGGGAGCTTTCGAATGAAGCCGACCGTATCGGTAAGCAAGACCTCGCGATTATACCCCAGATGTACCCGGCGGGTCGTGGAGTCCAGCGTTGCGAACAAGCGGTCTTCCACCAGAACGTCGGCGCCTGAAAGTGCGCGCATCAATGTAGACTTGCCTGCATTCGTATAACCCACCAGGGAGATGCGAAACGTATCGGTACGCTGTTTACGCCCGAGTACGCGCCTCCGGGAAATCCGGTTCAGCGCTCTGGTCAGTACCCCGATCCGGCTCCGCAGCGCCCGACGGTCCACCTCCAACTGAGTCTCTCCCGGCCCCCGTGTTCCGATCCCGCCCGTTGTTCCGCCGTGGCCGGCCTGGCGCGACAGGTGCGTCCATCGACGCGTCAGACGCGGCAACAGATAGTTGAGCTGCGCCAACTCCACCTGTGTCTGCGATTCGCGGGTTTTTGCCCTGCCGGCGAATATATCCAGAATCAGTCGGCTCCTGTCGATTACATTGACTCCAGCGAGTTCTTCGAGATTCTTGAACTGGGCGGGTGACAGGTCATCGTCAAAAATCACCAGTTGCGCATTGCGTTGCTTTACGCGGTGCGCAAGTTCCTCCGCCTTGCCCCGACCGATAAAAAAAGCCGGATCGATGCTATCACGCTCCTGCACCATCCGGTCCACGACCTGCGCACCCGCCGTATCCGCGAGCAACGCGAGTTCATTCAATGTGTCGTTCGCATCCCAGGAGACATCGCCCGAATGCGCCATTCCCACCAGAATCGCGCGTTCCGGCTCCTCCCTGGTGATTACTTCATGCACCGCCAATAGATGCATCTCCTCCCTGACGTTCAAATGCGCGCAGGTCGCTTGACTTACTTGCGGGATCGTGCCTGTCGTTCTGACACGGGGGAAAGCGCCTGAAGCTGATCGCGAAGCTGGGCGGCGCGTTCGAAATCTTCAATGGCAACAGCCTCGCTGAGTTGTTCCTTAAGGTCTTGGAAAAGGGGCCTTGGCCGATCCTTTCGGATCTCTTCCGCCCATTCCTTCAAGAATACGACCTCTTCGCTGTCTTCCACCAGGTCGGGTCGATCGTACTCTTTGAAAAAGCCCTGGATCTCCTCAATGCCGTTGTTGATTTCCAGAAGCGCTTTATCGAATTCTTCAGCCTCCAATTCCTGAAGAACCACCGCGCGTACACGGTGCCCGATTACGAACGGTCTGTACTGCTCAAGAACCATGCTGTCTTCTTCTTCACGCGCGAATTCCTTGACGAAGTCGAACATGTCGAGGTTTCGCTGAGCATCCGCCTGGGCAAGACGATACTCGCCGAGTTCCAGAAAGCTGATCCGCCGGTGGTAGTACTGGAGCCCTTCAACCTGGAGCGTAAGACAGACATCGGGGTCCAGATTGAATGACTTCGAGTCCCGCAACGCCACCCCCGCTTTTTCCTTGTAATAGTGGAGCAGAGACTCATGACCGTGAGGGCGCTGCCCGTCCGGGCGACCGGCGACTTCCATCTGCAGGATCCCCATTTCCACCCGGAGTTGGATCTTCTCCTTGCCGTCCGTCCCCGTGATTCTCCTCACACAGAGTTTGTCGGGCTCGTACGGCCAACTGTCCAGAAGTGGCTGAATGTCGTCCATCCCCATATACGTTATCCTCCGGATTCCCTTCTGAACGTGGAAGAACACGGGTATCCCGCACCCTTTGTGATTTTACCATAACACCCATCCATTGTCAAGGCTTTTGACCGTGCAGAAGAGGCAGACAGAACACTACAGGTCCGCGACGACCGAGCGGACCGCCACACACACCAGATTCAGTTCCTCCTCGCCATGGGTCAGGCCCACGTACCAGCGGCCATCGGGCAACAACTGAATGCCCTCGTCCAGCATGCCGGCCCGGAACCGCGTGTAAAGCGCCATGTCCGAAGCCTTCAGTTCCCGATAATGCACCGGCGGTGTCTGAACGCCAAAGTGAACGTTGAAGACGGTACCTGCTCCCGATATGCACAGCGGTATTCCCCGGGTAGCCGCAGCTGCTTCGATCGTCTGCCGAATCGCGTACCCATGCTCATGCATCTGCTGGAAGGCACGGGGATCAGCGCTCAGGATCTTTACCGTCGCAAGCCCGGCGGCAAGATTGACCGTGCTCCCGTTATACGTTCCAGCGTGGATCGTCGCGCCGTCCCGGAGCACGTCGAACATCCTCCGCGACCCCGCCACGGCGGAAAGCGTGAATCCGCCGGCCAGGGCCTTGGCGTAGACCGACAGATCGGGGATGACGTCGAAGTATTCCCTCGCGCCGCCAAGGGCAAGACGAAACCCTGTAATAACCTCGTCGAATATCGAAACCGCGCCGTTGTTTCGGCACAGTTCGACCATCCCCTGCAGAAATCCCTCCGCAGGCATAATGGATCCCGAGTTGGCCAGCACCGGCTCGGATATCACCGCTGCGATTTCCCCGCCACGTCTTGCGAACAGGTCTTCCAGCAGGTCCAGGCGATTCCACGGAAGCGTTATGGTCTCCGAGAACTCCGCCTCCGGCTGGCCGCCGCACGCGGCCACGACCCGGGGAGCCTCCGGGGCGCCAAGCGCTTCGTCGGATTCGTGGTAGCTCACCAGGATATTGTTCAACCAGCCGTGGTAGTGCCCCTCGAATTTGACAAATCTGGTCCGTCCGGTCGCCGCGCGGGCAAGCCGAAGCGCCACCTGTACGGCCTCGGAACCCGTATTGGAAAAAACCACCTGATCCACGCCCGGAAGTGTTTCCACGAGCAGTTTCGCGAACGCGACCTCACCCGGATGCTGGGCGCCCAGTGTGTATGAATTCCGGATTGCCGCTGTCACGGCCGCGTTCAGCGCCGGGTGGTTCGACCCCAGGATCAACGGCCCCCACGCCAGTGTGTAGTCCAGCAATCGGTTCCCGTCCACATCGTAGTAATAAGGCCCCTCCGCCCGCTCGAAGAATAGCGGCGGCGAGGTCACGGCGCGCCTCATGCCGGAAGAAACGCCCATTGCGAGGTAGCGGGAACTCGCATCGAAAAGCGCTCTGGATCGCGTGGTATTCATCGCGGACAACCCTCTCCCGGTGTCGAAGTGTACTTCTATCGCGCCACGATTGCGGGCTTGATTTCGCACGTCGGACAGACGCGCCTGAGATGGTCCCGGCGCGCCTTCCATACCTCCATTGCCGGTACGAAAATCGAGTCCGCCTTACCCACCTTTCCGCGGCGCTGACTGCCCCTGCGATCCAGCGCCCTGTTCAGTTTGCCCGGCGGCACCGGGCATAGCGCGGACCTGAACGCCAGCCCCCTGACACGGCGCGCGTTGCCGTCGGCCGACACCACACGATAGGTATTTCCGAACGGATCGATACAGCCGCAGGGCACCGATAACTCTGCCACGTGGTAGGCTGTCGTGGCGTTGTGGTCGACACCGAGCAGCACGATGTGCCCGTTTCCGTGCACGAATTGGCCGATCGGACTGTCCGGAGTCCAGAGCCCCTTCTTGCTATGGTCCCTGCAGTAGGCCTCCGCCCGTGGTCCCACGGCTGCCACGGCGTGTGTGGGATGGTCGCTTCTGACCGCGTCCGGGCGCCGCCATAACGCATCCGGGATCGCGCCGTTGGTCGTCGGCGTCGTCATTGGATTGTACACCTTTGCGGCCCGGTGATTAAACGACGGCATCATCAGCGTGCCACGCTTTCCGATCACCGCGAGCAGCGCCTCGATCACGGCATTCGCACCGCCGACCACGTGGCCGATCGATGACAGGGAACTATGCACCATAACGTCCATGCCCCGGACCAGGCCAAGCGCGTTGAGGTCATTCACCAGGCCCTCGCGCGTCACCCGCTCCGATTCCTCGATAAGTTCCACGTATCCCAGTTCGGCGTGGGCTTCGAAATATGCGACGACGCCCTCCATCCTGACCGAGTTCCCGGTCTCGCACGCCACGGCCTGCGAAATCTCGTGGAGGGTCCGGTGACCGTCCGCCCAGAACAGCGCCCAGGGTGAAAGGCCCGTCCCGCTGATCCGGCTGCCGATCTCCGGAGACGTATTCTCACCGATGGGCGATAGCACACGGGTGCGTCTCGGTATCCGGTCCCCGCCTTCGACGCGTCTGAGACGCTTTCTTCTTTTGCCTTTAGACGCGGTCCGGGCGGCTTCCCGTACTTCCCTCCCGTGGTCGGCGAACCGTTCCAGGACGTCCGGCCGCAAACCGCCCCACATCCAGCGTTCAAGTTTCTCCAGGATGACCCTGTGCTGTTCGCGTTCGTATTCGACCTGTGCGACCGAGGAGATCCCCCTTCGCAGCCGCCTGATCGTGCGCGCGGTTTCCGCGGCGGCAACGTCGAGAATTTCTCCGGTACCCGCGTCCGCCAGCCAGTACAGATAACCCGCCATGGCTGTCGCGCAGGCAGCCAACCCCCTCGTGCTCAACAGATTCGGTTTGTCCGCGGATGAGTGGTAGGCATCGAATCCCCGCCCGCGCTTGCGGTGATGCGTGGTGAGCCAGGGACACGGAAACCCGTACTTCGGATCGCCGATGAGCGTATCCGACGTGGGTTGAAATGGCTCCATAAACAGACGGTATCCGGGATTTCGAAGGCGGAGCGTTTCCTTCAGAATCGTCTCGCCCAACCGGTCCACGAAACCGGCCGACATGGGAATCGTGGCATGCCACTCGATCCGACCGCCGCAAACCGAGGGCTTGCTTCCCACAGAATCGATTACGACGCCCGCGAGAGGGGTCTGCAGACGCTGCGTTTCCTCCAGGTACTTGAAGAACCCGTGACACTCGTAGGCATTCAACAGCCGGATCGTACGCCGCGGCCGTGCCAGCGCACCGCCTGCGATAAGCTCCTCGAGCACACGGGCGATCTCCAGGCACAGCGCAACGCCGGAAGCGTTGTCGATCGCACCCGGCTCGGCACTGTGCGCAAGCGCCCACACTTCATCCTGAGGGTCCGCAGTTCCCGGTACAATGCCGCTCACCTGATCGTGAGTCCCGGCATAATGCCGAATATCCACGTCGGTCCGGACTGTCAGTGTGCCGTGCTTGCGAAGCATCTGGCGCAGCCGCTTGCCCTGGTTTTCCGACAACACCAAGCCTACCATCTGAACCGCGGCGTCCTGAATCGGCACGCCTCCCCACCCGAATTTCGTCCACGCGGTCGCGTTGGGCAGGTTCGGGACCGGATGATCCGTAACCACCCCCGCGGCGCCGGCTTCCGCGAAAGACCGCAACATTCCGCGCGGGTCCATTCGCGTGAGAACCACCTTTCCGCCCAGCCCGCCGCGAGGAACTCGGTTCAGGGCTTCCCTGGAATCCACGACTGCCAACTCGTTCTCCATTCCACCCGGTGGTGTGGCGTCGCTCCATTGAATGACGTGCCAGGGATTCTCCCTGTAGTCCAGAATACGCTTCTTTACCGGACGAATCACGTCCATCGTCGCCGAGCGCACGTCTGCGGCTTTATGGATAATCCATCGCCCCGATCCAATGGATCCTCCAGTACGCATGGTATGCACTTCCGCCTTCGCGCCCGAGTTCTCGTAACCGCTCACCAGGTATTCGGTGGTTTCTTTAAAGCGGTCGAACGAATTCCATCTGTCCGTTTCCACGACGGCGCGCACGTCATCCAGAACCCGTTTGCCGTCCGTCTTTGCGTGAAGGAGCGGCAACACCTTTTTACAGAAGTTGACGACCGAATCTGGCCGCACTGGCATATGAAATCTCCACTGTGAATTTTACGCCACGGCTCCAGTCGCCGACACCGCCACACCCAGTTCTTCGGCCACGGAACGGATCTCCGACCACGTCGCTTCCTCCAGAAACACGCCCTCCGACACCCGCTTCTTCCGGGTCTCCGTCTCGATCTCTCCCGGTACGTAGATCCGTTCCACTCCTGGCATCGTCGGCGACGTTTTCACCCAGTCGATGAGTTTCCGAACTTCTGACTTGAAGTCGTCCACGTCGGCGAAACTCTCGATCTTTATAGCCAATGCCAGGAATCCGCTCCCTCCCCGCGTGGGCGCATCCGCGCTGCATCCCGCCCAGGAAAGCCCGCCTGCGATGGCGTCGATCATCATCGCCAGGCCGTATCCCTTGTGGCCGTAGGCTCCTCCGAGAGGCAACATGGCCGCGTTTCCGGTGTATAATTCCTCGGGATCGGTTACGGTGTTTCCGTCCCGGTCCACCATCCAGTCTTCGGGCATTGGCTGCCCACGTATACGGCAGATGTCGACCTTGCCGCCCGCCACGATGCATGTGGTAATATCAAGTGTCATCGGCGGCCCGTCTCCCGTGGGGACGCCGATTGCGATCGGATTGGGAGGCAACCGCTGGCCCGTGCCGCCGAACGGCGCCGCGAACCGCCCGCCTCCGTTCAACATCAGTATCCCGATACAATCCCGCGCCGCCGCAACGGACGGGAAGTCGCCGAGCCGGCCGATATGACCCGACCGATGAACAGCGACCGCCCCGAGTGTGTGCTGGAGTGCCCGGTCCACCGCCATGCGCATGGCCAGGTTGGCCACCACGATGCCGATTCCTCCGCCCGCGTCGATGGTCAGGGAAGCCGGCGTTTCCCGAACCACTTTGTGGTTGCCGGCGGGCCTGATTCCGCCGTCTCTAACGCCGCGCGCGTAGCCCGGCATCCGGTGGATTCCGTGAGAGTCGTGCCCCACGAGGTTCGCGTCCACCAGGTGGTCCGTTACGATTCGCGCCTGGTCTTCCGGCAGGCCGGCGGCCTCGAATATTGCATACCCGCATTTTCTCAGGATTACATGTGACAAAATCGGCATCCGCGTTCCCCTATGCATCCCTTTAATGGAGGTACCGCTCGCGCAGGAACTTTGCGATCTCGCGAACGGTTGACTCCGTGCCTCGAATCGCGTCGTGGACCCGATTGTGCCACGGCTCGGGCCCCAGCGTCTCCCGCCAGTGCCGGATCGCGGCAACGTTCGACGCGCCAGCTGCCTCGAGCGACTCAAGCGCCGCCTGAAGCTCCATCTGAACGTCCGGGTCGGCCAGGTCGCGCGTCGCCACCTTCTCCGCAACGCGATAGACGCCCCGGGCAAGCTCCACGTAGGTCATGACGACGCGAGTCTCGTTGACGCAATCCGGGCTCTCGAATCCTGAAGCGATCTGAATCGCCCGGCGGCACACGTCGACCTTTTCGTCAAAGGCGTGCTCATTCTCGTAATAACGGAACATGCCCTCGCCGAGATACGGTCGCCGCTTACTCCGTACCATCTCGACCGCCTTACCCCAGGAATAACAGACCGGAAAGTCGGAGTCGTAGACATCGAACGCCACGGGCCCCAGTCGTTCCGACCAGTCCGCAAACGCCTCCACATCGACGTAGCCTTCCCGGGTTGCCCACGCGACGGCGAACTCCCGCTCACTTCGTCCTTTCAGGTTCCAGGAATACTCTGCGAGGGCCGCGACGTTGTACCCGCACGTCTCCCTTCCCTTGGTTACCCACGCCATCATTCCGAATGCGCCGCTGTATTGCCGCCGGATCAGATGGCCAACGTAGTCCCGGATCCGGTGCGGCGAGGACTGCGGCACCTTGAATTCGGGGGTTTCCACCCGCCCGTTGGCATTGACCGGCACGTCGTAGCTCGCGATCCACCGACCCTGCGACGCGTGGTAATCCAGGAGAGGATTGGCCGTCAGATCTCTGGGCAGATGCAGCACGCGTTCCATTTCGGCAGCGCAGGCGCGCCCGACCCTTACCTCCGGCGGCAACTCCGCAAGGACGCGGTGGTCCCGCTGCGACGTCGTGGTGGACAGAAAAATGCGAAGATCGAATTCGGGAAACCGCGGGCGAATCCGCTTCCAGGCGTTGACGAACGCGCGGGCTTCGAGGACAAACTGCCCAAGCGCCGTGCAGTCGTCACACTCGCACTGGGCGGGGCGTTCGGTCAGCCAGCAGCCCACCTCGGATGCGCCCTGGGAGGCGATATCCGCCATCCACTCTTCGAGAATGTCCACCAGCAGGGGGTTTGAGGCGCACGGCGCCCGATGCTGATTGCCCTCCTTGTGGGCGAAGTACCTCCCGGCCAGCGCGCCATCGCCCTTTCCCGCCAGCTCGGGATAAGCGCGGAACAGGCCACGGTCATGCAGAAAGTTCAAATGGGTGATGAGCGGCACATAGTTGAACCCGAGCAGACGCGCCTCTTCCATTAGCGCACGATCGATTCGGGCGCTGTTGGGTTTCCCGCGCACCACCGTCGACAGTTCCGTGGAGTCCATCTTGCCGTAGTTCAATTTCATCGACGCCATCCAGGGGATCCACTCCTCCGGCATCGGAAAGTTCCACATGCCCCGCTCGTCCAGGTCCGGCCAATCGGTCACCGAAACGAGCGGAATACGGATGCTGTCGGGCGACAGATTCGGTTCAAGGAGTTGGCGAAGGGTCTGGGCCCCATACGTTATCCCGCGTTCAGACAGAGCGGCCAGTACCAGGCGCCGACCCTCGGGACGGATCGTGTATGCCTGCCGGCAATTCGGCAATCCCCTCAGCCGTTCCGCATCCGGCCCGCTTTCAACGAGCCCGATCGAGATACTGAAAGCGTCGCCGACGGGTTTGGCGCCTACCTCGCCGGGACACAGCGCTTCCAGCATCGCTGCCGCATTTTTCTCCAACGCACCCGCTCCCGGCCTTAACGCTACCGAAACCGATTCCGGGCGGCATTCAACGTCACCCTCGAACGTGATCTCATGTGGAAGCGGCAGCAGATATCGCTTCCATTGCTCGAAGCGATCTTCCATCTCTCATCCACCCTTCGGAACGTGATTCGGCCGCGCCAGCACTGCGTATTGCAAGCGAAGGCGTTGCCGTCTGCAGGCTTCGGTACGCGTTGAATTAACGCTGTATATGATGACAACGAGGTACTGGAAAGTCAAGCTATAACGGCAGTACGCATCGACGGATTTCCGCGTCAAACCCAGGAAAACTGTTGACAGCAATCGAGCCGATGGTTAATATGGTCTCATCGACAAACCGGCCTCCTGACGGCCCGATTGAAGCGTCCTACCGGGCTGCGGCCAGCCCTTGCGGTCGAAACACTGCGTTGCTCGGCCTCGCCTGCAGAGCGACTTTATCCACGGATTGCCAAAGGAATCGCGACGCTGGGCGAGCATGTAAAGAAAATTCAGATCAGCAGAGTGGACCCGTCGCTCCCTCTGCCGCGCCATCAGACACCCGGCTCCGTCGGATTCGATCTGCTCTGCAGGAAGGACATCGTTGTCCCACCGGGTGAAATCCGTTTGGTCCCGGTCAATCTCATCGTTGCCGTTCCGCCTGGGTACATGCTCCTGCTTGCGGCCCGAAGCAGCCTGCCGCACAGAAAGGGCCTGATGGTACCGAATGGCGTCGGCATTGTCGATCAGGACTACCGCGGACCGAATGACGAGATCCACATCCAGGTCTATAACTTCACAGACAGTCCCGTAAACGTCCGGCGCCGCGAACGGCTCGCGCAGGGGATATTCGTTCGCATCGTCCAGGCCGACTGGGATGAAGCCGAACACCTCGGGGCAGCGGACCGGGGCGGGTTCGGCAGCACCGGACAAAAGTGAAGAGCGAAAGCAACAGCCGTAACGTCCCCGGGCACGGGGTTGCGACGACCATCAGAAGCTGCATAAAAATTCCCAGCGGTCTTCGCGCGGCTGCAAATGCGTCGGTCAGCGTTGGTCAAATCCACCCGTATCTTTAGATATGGGCGAATTTGCCCGCCTGGACCGACACCCTTTCGCTCGCGCTCGGGAGCGCACCGGGAATTTTGATACTGCTTCTCACCAACTATGGCACGCAAATTCGACATACCCGATTTCTACAAGAGTCCCGTCATTGCGCGCGTGAAGGCGTACAGACAGATGCAGGACATGCGCAAACGGGATCTGTCGCCCTCAGTACTCGACTTCGGCCCGGTCCGGTTTCTGCTGGCCCGTCATTTCGGGTTCTGCTTCGGCGTGGAAAACGCGATCGAAATCGCTTACAAGACGCTCGATGAACACCCGGACCGGCGCATCTATTTCCTAAACGAAATGATTCACAATCCCAACGTCAACAACGACCTGAAAGACAGGGGCGTGGAGTTCATATTCGATCCGTACGGAATGCAGCTCATCCCGTGGAATTACCTTGCCCCGGAAGACATCGTCGTGGTGCCCGCGTTCGGCACCACCGTTGAAATCCAGGATGCCCTTGCGTCCCGCGGCATTGACGCCTACACCTACAACACGACCTGCCCCTTTGTGGAGCGGGTCTGGAACCGGAGCGCCAAACTGGGTGAGTCGGGATTCTCCGTGGTCGTACACGGCAACGATGCCCACCAGGAGACACGCGCCACCTTCTCTCACAGTGTACGGAACGCGGCGACGGTCGTGGTACTGGATCTCCAGGAGTCACACGTTCTTGCCGACGTCATACGGGGGGCGGCGGGCCGCGGCGTTTTCTTCGAGCACTTCGGCCACAAATGCTCGGAAGGCTTCGACCCGGACCGAGATCTCCAGCGCATCGGAATCGTCAATCAGACGACCATGCTGGCCACCGAAACGCGGCACATCGCGAAGATTCTGCGCGGCGCCCTTGCGGACCGTTACGGAGAAGAAAACATCCAGAAGCACTACGCCGACACTTCGGATACCCTGTGCTACGCAACCAACGAAAACCAGAACGCGACTTACGTCCTCGTCGAGCAGGAGGCGGACCTGGCGCTGGTCGTCGGCGGATACAACTCCTCCAACACGTCGCACATCGTGGAACTCTGCCTCGAACGGATGCCCACCTATTTCGTCAAAGACGCGGATGAAATCCGTTCGGTATCCCTTATCCGCCACTACAACCTGGAGACAAAAAAAGCCGCCCTTACGACGGACTGGCTGCCTGACAAACGCCCCCTGAGCGTTGCGCTGACGTCCGGCGCTTCGTGCCCCGACGCCATTGTCGATGCCGTGCTCCTGCGCGTTCTCTCCTTTTTCGAACCCACCCGTTCCCTCGACGACGTCCTCGCCGGCTACGCGTGAACGGCCGGTCCCGAATCACAAGTCCGGCGCCCCGCAAGCCGATCTCGCCGTTGAAGCCGACATAATTTCCCGGGGGCATCTTCGGTCCCGCCACCGTCCCGGACAGGCGTTGCCCGACCTGGACCTCGCCCGTCAGATTGACGTCAACGGCCCGAGCGCCACCAACGCCGGCTCGCAATGGAGAGGGAAACGCTCCAGGTATTCGGCGATCCGTTTCGGTGTAACCGCGTCGATCTCGGCCAACTCCTCTTCAAGCGTCTTCAATGGCGTATCCGTACTCAGGTTTCCAACGATCTGCGAGAAACGCCGGAGCCCGTGTTCGCCGCCAACCACCAGCGCTGTCGCCTGCTTGGTCCTGGACCTGGCGAGGGCATCTCCGTCCACACCCGCCTTCAGCCCTTCGATTTCTCTCCGCACAATCTCGAGGACCCGCGGGACGTTTTCCGGATCGACGGAAATATAAACGTAGAATAGACCGGTATCGCTGAAACCGTAGAAGTCCGCCGAGGCCTCGTCAGCCAGCCCCTTCTGGACAACCGACCAGAACAGACGGCTGTTGCTGGTCGCACCGAGATAGTGGGCGAGCAGATCCGCGGTCGTCGCCCATTCATCCGAGTCGCAGGGTGCGGGAAACGCCATGGCGATATGCTCGCGGATCACGTTCGGGCGCTCCACGACGCGTGTGGTCGGGTGGAATACAGGCTCCACCTGCTGCCGTATCGCCTTCCGCGGTTCCCATCCGCCGCAATGGGTTTCAGCCGCGCGAATCATTGAATCCCTATCGAATCTGCCGGTAACGACGAGCGTCATATTGTCCGGCGCATATCGCCTGTCGAAATAATCCGCCATCTGCTCCCGGGAGATTGATCCGATCGAGTCCTCGGTTCCCAGTACGCTCTGTCCGAGCGGGTGCCCCGCGAAAACCTCCTGAATCAGTTCGTCGATAATCAGCGCGTCCGGCCGGTCACGATACATCGCGATCTCTTCCAGGATGACTTTCTTCTCCATGTCGAACTGGTCTTCCGGGATCGTAGACCGCATCATGTCTGCAAGGATTTCGGCTGAGCTCTCGGCACGCTCGCTCTGCACCCAGTGAAAATATGCGGTGCCCTCCCACCAGGTATAAGCGTTCCACATTGCGCCAAGGTCGTCGACGTCCAGACTCAGCTGGCGCCAGTCGCGTTTTTTCGTGCCCTTGAAACACATGTGCTCGAGGAAGTGCGACACGCCTGCAAGTTCCGGCGGTTCGTCGCGCGAGCCGGCGTGTACATAGAATCCGAGCGCCGCCGAGTTGATCCTTGGAATCGACTCAAACACCAGTTGAAGTCCGTTATCGAGCGTATGGTTGGAAAACGGTGACTGCATTCAAATCTCCTGTGAATCTTCGCCGGACCTGCTATGACTTCAATGCCCTGGGCCCAAGAGTCACGATCGTGGAAGGAGACGGCGGGAAAGCCTCCAGGGAGGCTGGGATCCGGTCCAATGTCACGCCGTCTATTCCCTCCGCAATCTGCTGTATGGAACGCGGTCGCCCATCGATGAACAAACCGTCCATCATACTGCCCACGCGACCTTCAGGCAAATCGCCTGACGTGAACAACTGACCCTTCAGGACGGTCTTCGCCCGGTCGAGTTCGGCCTGCGTCACATCCTCCGCGACTCGCCCCAACTCTCTCCGGCATACGGAAAGGGTCTCGTCGGCGCGGTCAGCCGTGGTGCCGGCGTAAAGCGCAATCATGCCGCCGCCGCGACGGGCGCGATAAGAGGCCGATACGCTGTACGCCAGCCCGCGCTTCTCCCTTACCTCCGTGAACAGCCTGCTGGATCCGCTGCCGGAAAGTACGGTAACCGCGATCTGGGTCGGGTAGAAGAGCGTGTGACCCCGTGGCGCGGACTTGAAGAGCAGACAAATGTGCGCCTGTTCGGACTGTTTGGTATGGTGTACCTCCCGGTCGGCCACGGAGATCGGCTGAGGAACCGGCGGCGGGGGCCCGGACCTCGTCCAGCCGCCGAACGCCTCGTCAGCCGCCCGGAACATCGCGTCCGTCTCGAGGCCGCCGGCCACGGAGATCAGAAGTCGCTGCGGGCTGCAGTACCGCCGCCAGAACTCGCGCACGTGTTCCGGGGCGATCGCTGCTATTTTCGGGGCTTCTCCCAGAGGATTGCGCCCCATCGGATCCCCCAATCCCGCCAGGTAGGTCATATACAGAACCTGGTGGGTCGGGTTGTCTTCCAGGCGTTTGAGTTCTTCCAGTGCCAGCGTTTTCGCCACTTCAACCTGCTCGTCCGGAAAGGATGCGCTGCGAAATACCTCGGCGTAGAGTCTCATGCCCTCCGGGAAATGCCTGGGCAGGAGCTGGGCCTGGAACTCGGTGAATTCGACGGCCGTCGCCGAGCCGCGGCGCGCGCCCAGGGAATCGAAAGCGTCGTAGATCGAACGCGCGTCGCGATTCGGCGTTCCTTTGAGAAGCGTTTCTTCCGCAACCCAGGCCAACCCGAGCCGATCGGCGGGATCGTCCCGCGCTCCGAAGCCGAATCGGAAGGCAACAACAACGGATTGGGCGCCGGGCATGGACTCGGCAACAACTTCAATCCCGTTCTTCAAGGTGTGCCGCTGCGGTTCAACGGAATGCATAGTCAACCTTCCATGAAGATACCGTGTGGGAAGCCCGTTTCCACCTGGGTGAGTGCCAGGAAGTTATCTTAAAATTACCGGTGAGTTCCCGAGCGCGAGCGAAAGAGTGGCAGTCAAGACGGGAAAATCCGCCGATGTTTGTTTATACCGGTGGGTTTGACCAACGCCGACCGGCGCTCTTGCAGCCGTGCGAAGACCGCCGGGAATTTTAAGACAGCTTCTGGACACGGACGACGGAATATAGGATACGGAACGTATAGACAAAAGTAAAACATGGCGACAAAGCGACATTCCCGAACCTGGCCAACTCCACGACCCGCGCGCGCCCGATATATAGCCCCGCAATCCATCTTTACACTTGACACAGACCCACCCATTGTCTAATTTGTTTCTTTCCGAAAGGCAAGGGTAGAGGCGCAGGTTTTCAAGAGTACCCGGTGAATGCGAGGCGAAACCAGCGCACCGGTGAAAGGGTAAACCTGCCGAAGCCCCGATTCTGTTCCGCCACAGAAAGGGGCTGGTCCAATCGGATAAGATCCGCTGGACTGTCACGGAATGCTCCGTGGAGTGCTCTCTTGCGCCATCCATGCTGGAACTTGCACGGCCGGCCTTGCCTCCATCCCCATCGGGAACCGGCTGTTTTTTTTGGTATACCCTGATGGGTATTCCGGTTTCCACTATTTCAATAACTGGAGGTGACCCCATGTTATTCAGCGGATGTTACACGGCCCTCATCACACCCCTAGACGCCGACAAGGGCGTGGATGAACCAGGGCTGGAGAGACTCGTCCAATTTCAGATTTCTCAGGGCGTAAGCGGAGTCCTCGCAGTGGGCACCACCGGCGAGAGTCCAACCCTCAGCAGTGGAGAGCACAACAGCGTCACGGAACGAGTCTGCGCGCTGGCCAGCGGGAAATGCCGGGCTATCGCCGGCACCGGTGGAAACTCCACCGAGGAGACCCTTCGCGCAACGGATCACGCCGCACACGCCGGCGCAGATACGGCGCTGCTGGTTGATCCGTATTACAACGGCCCCAGTTCGCTCGAAATCCGCCGTGAATACGTCGCGCCCGTCGCCGAAGCTTTCCCGGAAATTCAGATGGTTTCCTATGTCATTCCGGGCCGCTCGGGAACGAAACTGCTCCCCGAAGACCTGGCCATCCTGCACAGCGACTTCGGAAACGTCAACACCGTGAAAGAAGCAACGGGCGACCTGGAGAATATGGCCCGGACGCGTGAAGTCTGCGGAGACAGCTTCTACATTCTCTCCGGTGACGACGACATCACCTACGCCATGATGACCGACGCCCGCATCGGCGCATCCGGCGTCATCTCCGTCATGTCCAACGTGGTTCCCGGTCCCATTCAGCGTTTCACGCAGGCGATTCTCAGGAGAGACATGACCGAAGCGGATCGGCTGGCGGATGCGCTCAAGCCCCTTTTCGGAATGGTCACGGTCCTGTCGGATGAAGAAACGCCCTTCGGGACGACACAGGTCAAAGCCCGTAACCCGGTGCCCATAAAGACCCTGATGAACATACTTGGCATGCCGGCCGGTCCGTGCCGGCGGCCGCTGGGCAGAATGAACCAGGACGGTCTGAAACAGGTGCTTGAAATCGCGCGAACCGTTCAGCACAACAACCCTGAACTGTTCGCACCCATCGAACAATTTTTCAACGTGGACATATCAAGTCGTGTCGCGGACGCCTCGGTTCTCCAGGATCTGGCGTACGCAGACTGACAGCCACAAGAATCGGCCGCAGCCCGGATGCCCTCTTTCAACCGGCTGTTAACCAGCGAATTCTGGAAGGAGTCGAATGAGAAACGCAAGTACCACAAACCACAAGCTGCTGACATGGGTCGATGAAGCAGCGAAACTCTGCCAACCGAAAGACATCTACTGGTGCAACGGTTCAAGTGAAGAGTACGATCGCCTTGCCGACCTGCTGTGCAGCGCAGGGACGTTCACCCGCCTGAATCCGGACCTTCGCCCCAACAGCTTTCTCGCCCGCTCGGATGCGGGCGACGTCGCCCGCGTGGAAGACCGCACCTACATCTGTACACCTGACGAAGAGGACGTGGGCCCCACCAACAACTGGCGGGAGCCGGTCGAGATGAAACGCACTTTGAAGGGTCTGTTTTCCGGATCCATGCGCGGAAGAACGATGTACGTCATCCCGTTTTCCATGGGCCCCGTCGGTTCGCCGACATCCAAGATCGGCGTGGAGATCTCGGACTCGCCATATGTCGTGTGCAGCATGCATATTATGACCCGAACGGGCGACGCCGTGCTGAACGCCCTGGGGGACGGCGAATTCCTTCCCTGCCTGCATTCGGTGGGCGCACCGCTGGAGCCGGGAGAGAAAGACGTCTCATGGCCCTGTGACGCAGATCAGAAATACATCGTTCACTTTCCTGACGAGCCTTCCATCTGGTCCTACGGCTCGGGCTACGGCGGCAATGCGCTGCTCGGTAAAAAGTGTTTCGCGCTTCGCATTGCCTCGACAATGGCGCGCGACGAAGGATGGATGGCCGAACATATGCTCATCCTGGGTCTCACGTCGCCCGAGAACCGGAAACATTACATCGGCGCCGCCTTTCCCTCCGCGTGCGGCAAAACGAACCTGGCCATGCTGCAGCCCACGGTCCCGGGCTGGAAAGCCAATTGCGTCGGCGACGATATCGCATGGATGCGCCAGGGTCCCGATGGCGCACTCCGCGCGATCAACCCGGAGGCCGGATTCTTCGGCGTCGCTCCCGGCACCAGCCTTAAGTCCAACGGTCACGCCATGGCCGCCCTTGAAGAGAACTCCCTGTTCACGAACACCGCGCTGACCCCGGAAGGCGACGTGTGGTGGGAAGAGATGACAGACGACCCGCCGGCCCGGCTGGAAGACTGGCTCGGGCGAACGTGGACACCCGCGTCGGATGACAACGCCTCGAATCCCAACGCTAGGTACACCGCCCCCGCCGCACAGTGCCCCGTCATCGATCCTGAATGGGAAAACCCGGACGGGGTGCCCATGTCCGCGTTCATTTTCGGCGGTCGCCGCTCCACGGTCGTACCTCTGGTATTCGAAGCATTGAACTGGACGCACGGCGTTTTCCTGGGCTCCATCATGGCGTCCGAAACCACGGCCGCCGCCGCAGGCGCGGTGGGCAAGCTGCGGAGAGATCCCTTTGCGATGCTTCCCTTCTGCGGCTATAATATGGGAGACTATTTCAGACACTGGTTCAAGATCGGCGCCATGCTGGACGGCAACGCGCCTAGAATCTTCTACGTGAACTGGTTCCGCAAAGACGCCGAAGGGAACTGGCTCTGGCCGGGATTCGGCGAGAACAGCCGCGTACTCAAGTGGATCTGCGAGCGGATAGACGGCACCGCCGACGCGATTGAAACGCCGATCGGCTATGTGCCCACGCCCGAAGCCCTTGATCTCGACGGACTGGACATCCCGGAGACCGACGTTGAAGCGCTGCTTTCCGTGGACCCGGACGCCTGGCGCGCCGAACTGCCCGATATCCGCGACTTCTACGCGGGATTTGGAAATCGCCTGCCGGCGGAACTGCTGACCGAACTCAACGCCCTCGAGGAGCGGCTGAGCAAATAGGGAACCGCACGACGGAACACCGGCGGAGAATCCACATGACAAACCTGGCTATCTGCGGCATCGCGGGACGCATATGCGGACGAATCGCCCACCTGAGCATGGAAACCGGAGAACTGAACATCGCCGGCGGCGTGGAAGCGCCGGGCAACCCGGCCGTAGGGCGGGACATCGGCGAGGTCCTGGGCACCGGGGCCACCGGTCACCCTGTTGTCGACAGCCTGGAATCCGTCATCGAAAGCGCGGACGTGGTCGTCGCCTTCACTGCGCCCCCCGACGGGACGCTGGACGCCGCGCGGATCGCAGGGAACGCGGGCAAGCCCATGGTGGTGGGAACCACAGGGATGTCGACGCAGCAGCTTGCCGAATTCGAATCCGCCCTTGAGGACGTCGCCTGCGTCTTTGCCCCCAGCTTCAGCATCGGCGTGACGGTTCTGACCAGACTGGTCGAAGAAGCCGCACGTATGATGGGCAGCGGGTACGACGTGGAGATCGTCGAGGCCCATCACCATTTCAAGACCGACGCCCCCAGCGGCACCGCCCTCGCGCTGGCGAACGCCGCGGCAACGGGTCTGGGCCGCAACCTCGGCGACGTGGCCCTTTACGGGCGCCACGGAGAAGTCGGCGCGCGGACGGGGGATGAAATCGGCATCCATGCAATACGCGCCGGAGACCTGGCCGGGGAGCATACCGTCATCTTCGGCGGCACCGGCGAAGTCTTCCAGCTTGTGCACCGTGCGCAGAGCCGGGATTCCTACGCCGTGGGCGTTATTCAGGCGATCCGCTACGTCGTGAACTCGCCCCCGGGGATGTTCAGCATGAGAGACGTGCTGGGCATCGAATGACTCTTTGAAGCTGTTTTAAAATTCCCAGCGGTCTTCGCGCGGCTGCAAAAGCGCCGGTCGGCGTTGGTCAAACCCACCCGTATAGACAAATATGGGCGGATTTTCCCGCCTTGACCGACACTTTTTCGCGCGCGCTCGGGAACTCACCGGTAATTTTAAAACAGCTTCTTACCCGGAGGACCGCGGAACAGAGTTCGCCGGTGCGTCTGCCGGCGGGCGGTGAACAGCGGCGATTCAAGTCCGATACGATGTGAAGGGAGGTCCCAGAATGGCAATCGACAACTCCGCTGTCGTGGAAGCGATCCAGAACGGACAGACGCTCGCCGCGGCGGACCAGGTACTCATCGATCCGCAACCCGGCGCGCTCGCCCAGCGTGTGGAGGAACTCCTTTCGGCTGTGCAGAACGACGACTGCCCTGCCGCCGAGGTGTGCCGAACTCTGATTCGGCTCGGCATGAACTTCGTCGGTCGGGATGCCGAAATCGTGGGATATGGCGCCGACGAATCCGACCGTGCGCTCGAACAGGTCCTGGCCGCCATCGATGATCTTGAAGGCGCCATTATGGCGGACGTGGTGGCTGAATTCCTGGACGACATGAAGTCAGTCAACCTGAGTGACAGCCTCTCGGGCCTTCTGGCGGAACGCATCGAAGCGGACCTGAATAACGCAAGCCCTGGCCGTTCGTTTCTGACGCTGCTCAAGAGCCAGATGCGCGGCGGTGTCTACTGGAGGATGATTGGCGAGGACTACTGCAAATTCGGCAACGACTTTGCGCGCGGCCTGGAATACCTGCGCCACTACGGATTCTGCCAGGTGTCCACCAACCCCGTGCTGGCGGCCAAGGCCTTCGACGAAGACGGTTCACTCGCCGAGCAACTCAAGGTTGAAATCGACAAGCACGACGATTGGAAGCAGGACCCCGAGGCGCACGCCGATGAAATCGCCATGGCCGCCACCCTCATCGCCCTCTGGCCCAATCTGTCCATCTTCCGCCCGCTTGCGGTGCATACGGAGCTCAGGGACTATATGGTCAGCTTCCAACTCAATCCCAACATCGCGGACCAGGCCGATGAGAGCATTGAAGATGCGCGAAATGCCTACGGGCTGGCCTCCGACTTTCTTGAACGATACGACCGCCTGCTGGGTCTGGGGGACCGTTCCGGTCGTATCAACCCGAACATTGTCTTCAAAGTCGCCGCAAGCCACGAGGCCGCGCGTAAAATCACGACGACGCTCAACGGCAATGCGATCGGCTCCAATAACACCGTGGTCTATACCGTGGCCCAGGAAGTCCAGCTGATACTTGACGCGTTCGAGGGGAAAGCCCGTGCCGCCGCCGCGGGCGAACAGGTCGTGCGTACCTACGAAACCAACATGGGCGGCCGGTTCGTGAGTCACTTGCGGGAAGTCGAAGCCGAGAAGATCTTCCTCGCCGCTGCGGCAAGGGCCGGCGAAGGCAAGGCGAGCGAGCTCATTGGCGCCCTGGCCGCCGACCTGGGTGCTGAAGACTCGGCCGGTGGATCTCTGGCCGACACGGCCCGGGAGGTCTGCGCGTACGCGCACCTTAAAACCCTCGACCACCCCATCGTCCTGGAGGCTGCCGAAGCCGCGGGCCAGTCCGCTGACGCCATCCGGCTTCTGGAAGACGACCTGAAAAAAGCGGGCACGCTGGTTGCCCGCCGCGTTTACCGGATCTTCTTCAGTCCGGAAAACCGGCCGAAATGGGTCGAACATCTGAAAAAGACGTACGGCGTTACGCACGATCAGGCGCTGTGGATCGTGGATTCCATGGACGTACTTCCGGCCTCCAAGCGCATTCCCGACGACTCGTTCCACACGCTGGGCGCGTCCAACATGTGCAACACCGAGTTTCCGAACCACGCGAGAGCCGTTCAGGTCGCTTCCGAAGCGGAGGGGTTCAATCTCGAAGACTTCAGGGACGCGGTGCTGGACACCTACGAACCCGGCGTGGACCAGCGCCTGCGTGAACTGCCGGATTTCTGTCGCGGCTACGACCTGACGCCCTCTCTCAAAGGCTTTCTCCAGAACGTGGTGGACATCGACGTCGCCGGCTGGCAGACACGGGGACTGGAACCCGGCGACTGGCCTGATTTCGGCTCCGTGCAGAAAACCAGCGCCGAGTTCCGTGCGGCCTACGACACGTTTGCAGCACAATGCATCGCCATCGCCAAAGAGGTCGCGGGTTGATATTCCGAAGTTAGAGTCGCCCTGCGGGCGAGGCCGAGCCATCGTGCCCGAAGTCAAGGCGCGCGAACGGATCACCGTCCCAGGTGCCCAGGTCGCACTGGTTCAATCTGTGGCCCGCGCGCAATTCCCAGACGAGCAATTCATGTATGACCGATAAAGATCAGTGGCCCCGGCAGCTCGATAGGACCGTCGACGCGTTTCAGGACCGGATGGTGAAGACCAGGCGGCATCTCCATACCCATCCCGAGGTAAGCGGCGAGGAAACGGAGACCACACGGTACCTGGAAGGACAGTTGCTGTCCGACGGCTTCCGGGTCCGCACGGGTCCCTCCGGCCTGGGGGTGATCGCCGAATCCGCCGGAAACGGGTCCGGTCCCAAAATCGCCATTAGGGCCGACCTCGACGCGCTGCCCATCCAGGACGCCAAAGCCGTAGACTACCGCAGCGTTGTGCATGGCGTGATGCACGCCTGCGGCCACGATGCACATGCGGCAGCGGTGCTCGGCGCCGCACTCGCGCTCGACGCCGCCGGAAAATCCGGCATATTGCCCTGGCCCGTATCCTGGCGGGCCATTTTTCAGCCTGCGGAAGAGACCAACCAGGGCGCGCTGGAGATGATCGAGGCAGGCGCGCTTGATGGCGTGGGCGCAATGCTGGCGCTGCATGTGGATCCCTCGAGGCCGGCAGGAACCATCGGGCATAGATCGGGCGTTCTCACGGCGCATTGCGACGAGATGCACGTGCTGATCAGAGGCAGCGGCGGTCATGCGGCCCGACCCTATGAGTCCAGGGATCCCATCGCCGCGGCGGCCCAGTTGATCAACGCGTTTTACGTGGCGGTACCGAGGTCGCTCGACCCGCGGCATACCGTGGTCCTTACGGTCGGCTCAATTGCGGCCGGAAAACGGTACAATGCGATTCCCGATCGCGCGTTGCTGAGGGGCACCGTACGCAGCCTCGACGAAGACGCGCGCGGACGGGCGATGGAACGTGTGCGGGAGGTCGCGGAAGGCGTGGCCCGGGTTTCCGGAACGGAAATCGAAATTACATTCAGATCAGGACCGCCTTCGGTCCTGAACGATCCTGGCCTGACCGATCTGATCCGTCAGTGCGCGGTCGATCTGCTGGGGGCCGACAGGGTCCACCATATTGGTCATCCCAGCATGGGGGGCGATGATTTCGCCCATTATCTAAACCGCGTTCCAGGCAGTCTGTTTCGTCTCGGATGCTCGGGTCCCGGGACAACGACGACGGGCCTGCATACACCCGATTTCGACGTCGACGAACGCGCGCTGGGCATCGGCGCAAAGATTCTCGCTCGGGCGGTCGTGCGCTGGGCGGAACCGAAAACATACGAGAAAGAGGCCACTCGATGAGCCGGATGGAATTCAACCCCAGCCGCGAACCCACGGTCGGCGTGGAAATCGAATTAGCGCTGGTTGACAGTCGGACGATGGCGTTGTGCAGCGCCAGCCAGAGACTTCTGGACCGCGTGCCGCCGGAACTGGAGGGGACGATCAAGCCGGAGTTGATGCAGTGTTACGTGGAAATCAACTCAGATGTCTGCATGACACTGCAGGAGGTCGAGGCGGACCTCAGGAAGAAGCTGTGCGCGCTGGAGGCCATTGCCGATCGGGAGGGCGTGCGGCTCTACTGGTCTGCAACCCATCCGTTTTCCACCTGGCAGGAACAGGAAATCACGCCCAACAAACGCTACGCAAGCCTGGTGGATCTGCTGCAGGACACGGCCCGTCAACTCGTCACGTTCGGTCTGCACGTGCACGTGGGCGTGGACAGCGGCGACAAGGCAGTCATGATCTGTGAGTTCATATTGCGATACATGCCGCTCCTTCTGGCGCTGAGCTGCAACAGCCCGTTCTGGGAAGGACGCGACACGGGTGTCTGCTCGTGGCGGTCCAAGATCATGGACGGTCTGCCCACGGCCGGCCTGCCCCCGCTGATGCGAAACTGGAGTGAATACGTCTGGCTGGTGAATCACCTCGTGGAAACGGGCTACATCGAGACGATAAGGGAAATCTGGTGGGACGTTCGCCCCCACAACAGATTCGGTACGGTCGAGATCCGCATCTGCGATATTCCCGGTAACTTTCATGACACACTGGGCCTTGTGGCCATGATGCAGTCGCTCATCAAATACCTCTCCGACCACATCGACCACGGCGCGTACCAGCACGACTGCCACCCCATGCTCATTCGCCAGAACAAATGGCGCGCGGCCCGGTACGGGCTCGACGCTCAGCTAGTCGACTCTGACACCTACCAGCCCCAGCCGGCACGCGAACTCGTCAAGCGCCTCGTCGATCAACTCAAACCCACCGCCCTGGAACTGGACTGCGTTCCCTATCTCGAACGGACTCTGGATCTGGCGTCCGGGCCGACGTGGGCGCAGCGGCAGGTGGATATCCTGAAAAAGGCGGGCGATGCACGCTCCGTCGTACGGGAATTGACCGACGCCTCCCGCCTTACGTCCCCAGCCTGACGCAAATCCTCGAATGGTTCCAATGACAAGAGGCGCATACCTCACGGCATGCGCCTAAAATCCCGAGCCGCCAGACACCCTTGCTATCCCGCCGCGAGGGCCTGCTTGTAGGCTTCCAGTCTTGCCTTGACGTCCGGATCGGTCTGCGCGACGATCTGCGCGGCCAGCACGGCCGCGTTTCGCGCGTTGTCGATTCCCACGCAGCCCACGGGTACTCCCGGCGGCATCTGCACGATCGCATAGAGCGAATCGACTCCGTTCAGCGCGCCGGAGGCAATCGGCACGCCGATAACCGGCAGCGTCGTGTGCGCCGCCATCACGCCCGGCAACGCGGCCGCCAGTCCCGCCCCCGCGATAATCACCTTCAGTCCGCGCGCCTCGGCAGTGCGCCCGTATTCGCCCGTCCGATCGGGATTCCGATGCGCGGACGATACGGTCATCTCGTATGCGATCCCCAGTTCTTCCAGAACGGGGACCGCTTTCTGCATGATCGGTTCATCGGACTTGCTGCCCATAATTATGCCAACCACGACCCTCATCCTCCTTTGTTATGATTGATCGGCTCGTTGTTGAGCCCGCGGTCTCGCCGTGACGCGAACACCTCAGCCAACCCCTGTCATTCGCTGGAAGGGCTTGCCGAGCAACCGCTCGATGCTGGGAGAGACGTTCCAGAACGCCCTGAGCTTCCGATACGAATCCACAGCCTCCGCGTCGTCGCCGGGAGGCGCGGTCTTCACCGCACGGATCATCAGGTTCTTTGCCGTACGCTCGGGGTCCACGAATTCCACAACGTCGGTCCGGTATCCCATAATCCGCAACGCCTGCGCACGAAACGCATCCGTCAGAATATCGGCGGTGCGTTGCTTCAGAACGCCGTGGCGTAGCACCGGACCGAAAACGTCTGCATCCAGCTGAGAGCGGAGTTCGTGCTGGCAGCACGGCGCAGCAAGGATAATTCTGCTTCCCCGTTGCACTCCCAGGGCGATCGCCTCGTCGGTGGCCGTATCGCAGGCGTGCAGGCTCAAGACGATATCCGGTCCGGTTTCCGGAACGTACTCCGCGATTTCGCAGATGCGAAAATCCACGCCGCTCAATTGCAGATCGTCCCTGATCGCGCGGCATGTCTCCACGATTGCCGGATCGTGATCGATCCCCGTCAGATGCGTGGGTATGCCCTTCTTCCGGGACAGATAGTCGTGCGCGGCAAAAGTCAGGTAAGCGCGGCCGCAACCGCAATCCACCATCTGTATCCGTTGCATCGACGGCTTCGCCGAACGGATCATCTGCCGGAGATGCCTGAGAAACTCGTTGACCTGCCGGAACTTGCCCTGCATTGACGGAAGCACGTCGCCGCGTTTGCCCGCAATCCCTATCGCCCGTAGCAATTCCCCGGCCCCTTCTCCTTCGAGGAGGCGCCGCTTTTTGCGATTGTGGTCGAAGACGGGCGCTTCGTCCGGTCGGGACGGTCTGCCGTGCCTCATCAGCACGCGATTCTTCTTCGTCCTGCGGACGTGCAGGTCCCTTGAAGTGCATTGTACATGGATCTGGCCGAAGGGAAGCCCCAACAGCGACTCAAGAGCGGGGCCGACCTCCTCGCCTACGAAGTTCTTCTGCAGGTTCTTCTTATCGCTGAAATACGAGACCTGAATCCCTCGCTTTCGCCTGGCCGCCACCGGCCGCGCGACGACTTTCACCCAGGGCGTCTGCTGACCGCGAACTTTCCCGCTCATCGTGAGCCGGAGGAACGTGTCCCCATCCAGCACGGCCTCCGTCACAGCCGCACGATACCCCCGGATCTGTTCGTCAACGTGCGTTTCCATGATCCGTCACCCGCGGAAACACCGGCCCGGCGATCTCACACCTCCTGACGCTCCAGAGCGCGGTGTGCGATGTCCTTCCGGAAATACGCATTTTCGAATTGAATCTTTCCGATCGCCTTGTACGCAAGATTGACGGAAGCCCTGATATCCGCACCAACGGCCGTTACCCCCAGTACCCTGCCGCCGTCGGTAACAGTTGAACCTCCACGCCGCGCCGTGCCCGCGTGAAACACCAGCACGTCGTCCTCGGTTTCCGCCTCATCCAGCCCGGAAATCGCAAATCCGGTTTGGTACGCGCCCGGATACCCTCCGGAAGCCAGAACCACGCAGGTTGCGGCCCGATCGTCCAGCTCGATTTCCAGGTCTTTGAGGGTGCCTTCGGACACGGCTTCCATAATGTCCACAAGATCGGTCTTCAGCAACGGCAGCACCACCTGCGCCTCCGGGTCGCCCAGTCGGCAGTTGAATTCGATAACGCGGGGCCCGCTTTCGGTCAGGATCAAGCCGCCATAGAGGATCCCCTTGTACGGCCGCCCTTCCGCCGCGAGCGCATTAACCGTGGGCAGCATCACGCGTTCCAGTATGACCTTCTGCATCTGCGGCGTCACCACGGAGGCCGGTGCGTAAGCGCCCATGCCCCCGGTATTGGGGCCGGTATCGCCCTCGCCGATGGTTTTGTGGTCCTGGGACGGGACGACGCACACCACGTGTTTCCCGTCGGTAAACCCCGTAATCGACGCTTCCTCTCCCTCCAGATACTCCATCAGCACCAGCTTCTCACCGGCGTCGCCGAACTCCCGGTCGACGAGTACCCGGTCCACAGCACGCAGCGCCTCATCCACCGTATGGCACACCAGCGCACCCTTTCCGGCCGCCAGACCCGAGGCCTTCAGTACTACCGGCGCTCCCCAGTCCCGCACGAACCCCCGCGCGTCGTCCGGGTCCGTAAACGTTCGATACTCGCCCGTGGGAATACCATGTTTGTGCATCAGACGGAGCGCAAAGTCCTTGTCGGCCTCGATCTGTGCCGCTGCTTGCGAGGGGCCAAACACCCGAAGCCCCAACGCCTCGAACCGGTCCGCAAGCCCGTTTGCAAGCGGGTCTTCGGGCCCGACCACGGTCAGATCGATGCGTTCCCGCCGCGCGAACGCCACGAGTCCGTCCGGGTCGTCGACGCCGATATCCACGCAAGTGGCATGTCCGGCCATTCCCGGATTTCCGGGAGCGGCATAGATGCGGCTCACCTTCGGACTCCGGGAGATCTTCCACGCGAACGTGTGCTCGCGCCCCCCCTTTCCCACAATCAACACTTTCATCTGAACGGAACCCTCGCGTTGGCGTCTTTGTTCACTATACCTATTCTAACTCGTCGTCGGCACCATGCGCGATCACCGTACCCAGATCCTCGCCCTCGAGAATCCGCCGCATGGTCCCGCGTGTGTCGAAATCGAATACATGGATGGGAAGCCGGTTGTCCCTGGCCAGAATCACCGCGGACTGGTCCAGCGCGCCCAGGTTTTCCCGCACCACGGTATCGTAGCCGACGCTTCGGTACAGTCGCGCATCGGGTCTCCTGTTCGGATCGTCGGTATATACGCCGGCTGTTTTGTGTTTCGCGAAAAGAATGGCATCCGCCCGGATCTCAAGGGCCCTTTGGACACCGGGATAGTCCGTTGTGACGTAGGGATTGCCGATACCGCCGGCGAAGATGACGATATAGCCCTTTTCGATGTGGTGGATGGCGCGCAGCCGGATAAACGGTTCGGCGACCGCGTTGATCGGAATCGCCGTCATCACGCGCACTTCGGCGTCGCTCCGGGCGGTCATCACGCCCCGCAACATCAGGCTGTTGACGATCGTTCCGAGCATACCGATGTTGTGGGCTTCGGACTCTTCGATGCCCCACTGCGCGCCGAGCATCCCTCTGAAGATGTTCCCGCCGCCGATAACCACGCCGACGCCGACGCCCAGCCTGTGAACAGCCAGGATTTCATCGGCGATGTACTCCAGCGCAATCGGGTCAAAACCGAATTCCCGGTCACCCGCGACGGCCGCGCCGCTCAACTTAAGCACAATTCGCCTGTATCTCATTATTCTGGTACACTCCGGGGTACGGATGGAATGACAAGTATGGGGTGAAAACCGGGGGAGGAAGGAACTCGGATTGCGGGTCGAGGGTGAAACCCGGAGTCGCCGCGGGCGTTTCATGCACCAGACGGGAATATCTGATCCGAAACGCTGCGGGAAGGCGCCTCCTGCAAACCATACCGGTTTAATATAGACGCGTCGCGCCGTGTGTCAACGAAATTAAACCCCTCCCACACCGCAATGGCCCGCGGGCTGCCGTTACATATCCCACGCAGAGTCGAAAAGCCGGTTTGTGCAGACGAGTGAAAGCCGAAAACCAACGGAATTCAGCTGATTCCACCGGCCCGGCGGATGAGGCGAGCAGTCGCGTTTTCTCTTTCCTATTTCACGCGGTTGCGTTAACTTGATTCGCCATTCGTCGGGGAACCGCGGGGACGACCGGAAGCGTCACGCTTTCTCGAATGATCTGAGCAAGTAGTTATTACATATTGCTTTATTAAGTGTCTTCTGATATTTGATCCGTCCAGGCCTTATCGCGAACACATCCCTCCATGGAGGTGACATGCCCCCCCGAAGAGTTCTCGTCACAGGCGTATACGGGCTGATCCCGGGCGCCATTTACGAGCACCTGGTTCAGTCACCCGATGTATACGACACGTACGCGCTCGCGCGCAGGCGCTTTCCTTCGGACCGGGCGCCCGGCGGTCGCATGCTCAACATCCCGGACGACAAATTTCACCTCGCGGATCTCTCCGACATGGACGCCGTGCGGAACGCCGTCGACGGCATGGACACTGTCGTTCAGATGGCCGCCGATCCGCGGCCCGAAGCCGGCTGGGACGACATTTTGAACAGCAACGTAGTTGGGGCCTATAACGTCTTCGAAGCCTGCCGCCTCGCGGGCGTCAGGCGGATCATCTACGCCAGTTCCATCATGACCAACTGGGGATATCAGACCGAAGAACCCTACAAGGCCATCCAGGAATGCCGGTACGACGATCTTCCCGACCCCATCCCGATCGTCACGCACAAACACCCGACCTGGCCCACGGAACCCTATTCCGCCAGCAAGGTCTGGGGTGAAGCCCTGTGCCGATTCTACTCAGACGCACACGGGCTCTCGTGCATCTCTCTGCGGATCGGGGCGGTAAACGCCGAAGACCGACCGGCCAGCCCCGAACTCTCCGCGGTGTGGTGCAGCCAGCGCGACGTCGTGAAGATCACCGAAGACTGTATCGTCGCGCCTGACGATCTCCGTTTCGATATCTTCTACAGCATCTCCAACAACAGGTATTGCTGGGTGGACATGAACCACGCCAGGGAGGTCCTCGGTTTTGTCCCGAGGGACCGCGCGGAAGACTATATCTAATGGAGGAATTCATTCCATGTCCAAGCTGCGTCTGGCCGTAGCCGGTGTCGGCGTCGAGGCCGGTTCCCGCGCCAGAAGCTACCTGGCTACGATCAAAAGGCTTGCGCATCTATACGACCTCTGCGCCATCTGCGACGCCGGCCGGGAGGCCCTGCACGCGGCGGGCGAGCAGTTCGACGTTCCGGCGCGCTATACGTGCATCGAATCATTGCTGAAGGAACAAAAGCCGGATGTCTTCTTCGTCCTGCTCCCCACCGACGGCCAGACGGTGGCCGCGCTTGCCGGCATTGAACACGGTTGTCACATAATCACCGAAATACCCTACGCGCTCACGCTGGACATGGGTGACGCGATCGCCCGCGCGGCAAGCGAAAAGGGGCTGAAGTGGGAAGTCGCTGAAAACGTCTGGCTCTGGCCCAACGAGCAGCTCAAACAGAAAATCGTGGGTTCGGGCGTCCTGGGAAGGCTCACACACGCACGTCTCCGGTATCCCGCGGGCAGTTATCACGGCCTGAACGCCGTACGCACGATTCTGGACAGCAAACCGCGGCGCGCAATGGGTTACGCCCAGGCCGTCGAGGTTCCCCCCTACAGGAACTACGGCGGGGGAAGCGAAACGACCCGCTGGTGGGAAAGCGGCGTGATCGAATTTGAGAACGACGTGGCGTGTATCTACGAAATGCCCACCATACCCGGCGCGGCATCCGGCATGAATTGGGATATAGAAGCCGTAAACGGGTACCTCTCCGGCGGCGAACTCACCCTCTACGACTCCGGCGGACCCAAGACCTGCCCCATCCGTGAAATCCACGAGGAAGTCGACGGCGAACGGGTCCTCGCCAGGGTGCAGGTGGACACCGACCCTCCGATTGCCTGGGAGAATCCCTACAAGCAGTACAGGATTTCCAGTCAGGACGACGTGGCAAAAGCCGCCATTCTGGAAAGCCTTCACACGGCCGTCACGCGGAACACCAGCCCCCGATACGGCGCGGAGGGCGGACGGCTGGACTATGAAATGTGGGTGGCGCTGCGCGAGAGCGCCGAATCCGGAGGCGATTGGCTTGATATTCCGCTGGACGCAACCACCAGCCTCGAAGCGCGCATACGCGACGAGTTCAATCGATACTACGGCGGCGACCCCGTATCTGACGCCACTGCGCTTCGCAATGCCTCCTTCGGCCGCCTCAGCGCCATGTGGACCGTTGCGGGATGGCTGTGAGAGGCTACGAAAAACGCGAAACTACGAGACTACGAGACTACGAAAGACAAAAAACGAGACGGCGAAACTGCCAAAAAACGTGATACTACATAAAATCCGTGGCTGAGATCAATTGCCACAAGAGGCCTGTCCGCGTCAGGTACAGCGCGGCCGGCGGGCACAAAAAGCATAGATGGTATGGGCGCCAAGCGGCGGCGATTATTCCATTGAACGTCCCCGAAATAAAGACTCATTAAGGTCAATCCATGGACAGATCCGGCACGCTGGCTTTCGTGACCGGCGCCGGCAGCGGCATCGGCAAAGCCATTGCCAAACGGTTTTCCGCCGAGGGCCATCGGGTCATCGCCCTGGATCGTTCCAAACACGCGCTGAAGCAGCTGGCCGGATGTGTTTCCAACACCATCACGTGCGTCTTCGACCTGAACGACCTTGAGGCCATCCCCGGCATGGTGGCGAAGCTTGTGAAGGAGAACGGGGCCATCGACGTGCTCGTCAACAATGCCGGAGCCTGGTGCTACGAGCCCCTGGTCGACATCGCCCTGGACCGATGGGAAGAAATCTACCGGATCAATACCACGGCCCCGTTCATTCTTACCCGGGAGATCGCACCCGGTATGCTCGAACGCGGCGACGGCGTCATTGTCAACATTGCATCCCGCAACGCTATGGTATCCAGTAAGGGTTCCGCCGCCTACGACTCATCCAAAGCCGCGCTCGTTGCCTTCACCCGAACCGCCGCGGGAGAATTCGCACCGCACAACGTGCGCGTGAACGCCATCTGTCCGGGCGTCATCAACACGTCTGCGAACGACGATCTGCTGGACGACAGGGAATCCCTGGACAACTACCTGAAGCTGATACCGCAGGGACGCTACGGCGAACCCGAGGAAATCGCGGGCATCGTACACTTTCTCACCACCGCGGACGCCCGGTTCATAACCGGACAGACCCTCGTTGCCGACGGCGGACAGATGGCCTTCTCGGACTGGAAGAAGCTGTTTGACAAGCACTGAGACGATCGCTCCCGCGGCACAACAGCAGAGACGGAAAGTCTTTCGACGCGGAGAGAGGACCGATATGAACGACCGGCAGTTCACCGGCAAAGTCGCAATCGTTACCGGCGCCAGCAGCGGAATCGGCAGGGTCGTCGCACTCGCACTTGCAGACGAAGGCGCATCTGTCGTCGCCACCTACAACAGCAACAGGGCCGGCGCGGACGAACTCAAGGAGGAGGCCGCGCCGCTGACGGGCCGCGTGGAAACCCTGCGGACGGACGTCTGCAGTGCGACGGACGTGCAGCGAATGGTGGACCATACCCTGGAAGTCTTCGGCGGTCGGCTGGATGTGCTAATTAACAATGCCGGACAGTGGATGGACAAGGCGCGCATTGCCGAGTGCCCCGAGGAACTTTGGGACCACATGATCAACGTCAATCTGAAGAGCGTGTTCCTCTGCTGCCGTGCGGCCATTCCCGCCATGCAGGAAAACCGTACCGGCGCCATCGTGAATATATCCTCCGTCGCGGGCCATACGGGCGGAGGCGGCGGCACCCTTCCCTACGGTACCGCAAAGGGCGGGGTCAACACGTTCACAAGGGGACTCGCCAGGGAACTGGCGCCGTACGGCATCAGGGTGAATGCCCTGGCGCCGGGCGTGATCGACACGCCGATGCAGCACCGGCATTCCACACCGGAGCAACTTGAATCCTTCGGAGAAGCCACACCGCTGAAACGGGTCGGGCTGGCCGAGGAAATGGTCGGCGCCGTGATGCTCCTGGCTTCCGACCAGGGAAGCTTCATAACGGGCGAAATCATCGACGCCAACGGCGGGATCTACATTCGTTGAGCGGGGCATCGCTCGACGGCGTGCCAAGAAAACATTGTTGATGGCTTCGAGACGATTCCCGTTACTGATACGACGCGGGCGGCGGAGAAATCACCTTATCAGACAGGAGAGCTCAATGAGAAGAGGATGTATATTGCTTGTATCGCTGCTTCTTTTCGCCTGCGAGGCGGAAAAGAAAGAACTGGCAACGGACGACGAGAGAACCAGCTACAGCCTGGGATACACGATTGGCGAGGAAGTCGCAAAGGGATTGGAAAAAACGCAGATAGCACTCGATGCCGACGCATACGGAAAGGGCGTCAGAGAAGCGGCGGCGGGCGGGGGGACCCTCTACACCCGCGACGAAATCGAGCAGGCCCTGCTGGCCTTTCGACAGGAGAAGGACGTTCAGGACCGGCAGAAGCTCAACTATTCTCTCGGTTACGCCGTAGGCAGGGACATCGTAAACGGCCTGCGGCAGAATTCGGGAATTGAAGTCGATCCCGATGCGTTCTCCCTCGGTGTAAAGGACCGCGTCACAAAGGCGGGCGGCCGGATGAACGAAGAGGAGATCGAGGCGGCCATGACGTCATTGAAACAAAGGATCGTCGACCGACAACAGGAACAGATGAAGGCCCGTCGCGCGAGGCCCAACATTGGAGAACTGGCAATGAAAAACAAAGAGGAGGGAAGGCAGTTTCTGGCGGAAAACAGGACAAAGACCGGCGTCGTGGAACTCCCCAGTGGCCTTCAGTACAAGATAACCCGGGAGGGATCCGGTAAATCGCCCTCCTCCACAGATAACGTAACGGTCCACTACCGCGGCACCCTCCTCGACGGCAAGGAATTCGACAGCTCTTTCAAACGCGGACAACCGGCCACGTTCCCGCTCAACCGCGTCATCAGGGGATGGACCGAAGGCTTGCAGCTGATGAAGGAAGGGGCCAAATTCACCTTTTACATACCTTCCGACCTCGCCTACGGCGACCGTGGGAATCCGGCGATCCCGCCCGGTTCGACGCTCATCTTCGAGGTTGAGTTAATGAAGGTAAATTAGGCTCGATCACGCCTGTTCAAACCAGATTTGATTAACAACGAAAGTTTGCGGAATAAATGGCTGGAATAATCGTCCACCGCCATTGGCGAAACGAGTCGGTCAGGTGTTGGCAAAAACTGTCATCTAGAGGAGGCCTGGGCGCAACGTCCGTGAAGTGCATCGGCTTCACTTGACACCAGACAATCATCCAGGGCCGGCACCCAGGCCGACGAAGGATCTACTGCAGCATCGGATCATCCCGGTGCGATTTGCACGAGTCGATACCTGAATGGCAGCACGTGCTTATGCAGCGCTGGAGCCAAGCGGCGGAACCGTCAGAAACGGGCTGTCGAGGTCGTTCGAATGGGTTCTTTCTCCGTTCACGTCCATTGAGCTCAATCATCCTGGAACTCCGACTTTGCGAGTTTCAAATTAATCTGTTGTGCGACGTGGCGTTTTCTGTTAGATTGTCTTGCTTCGATATCTGCCGTAATTTGAAATGTCCGCTCCCGCATGCTGGCGTTCGAAGGAGGTATGTGTTGCCCACGCTCAAATCATCCCACAAGAGGCTCCGGCAGAACCGGAGAGCCCGTTTGCGCAACCGAAGCGCACGTTCCGAACTGAGAACCGTCCTTAAAAAGGCGGCAACGACCAGCGACAGAGGCGAAATGGATGCGTTGATGCCGCAGGCGGTTTCGGTCATCGACAAGAGTGTCAAAAAAGGCGTCCTGCATCGAAACACCGCTGCCCGTTACAAATCGGACCTCGCCCGACGGGCGAATTCCCTGTAAAAAACCTCGCAATAAAAAACGCGCCCGGTGTCAAGCGAGACATCGGGCGCGTTTTACTTTTCGTGATCCGTTTACGCAAAGAGATACGCGTCCAGGTAACGTTCGCCCGTATCCGGCAGGATCACGACCACGCGTTCGTCCGGGGACATGGCTGCGGCGATCGCTGTGGCCGCATGGGCCGCCGCTCCCGAGGAAATGCCGGCCAGGATGCCGTCTTCCCTTGCGAGCCGGCGTGACATCCGGCGGGCCTGCGCATTGGTTACCGGAACGACGCGGTCCAGGATATCCACGTTGAGCACATCGGGGATCATCCCGGCGCCCAGCCCGTCGATCTCCGTGGGTCCGGGTTGTCCGCCGGACAACACCGCGGAGTCCTGGGGTTCAACGCCGACAATGCGGGTTTCCGGATAGTCGGCCTTCAAGACCTCCCCCACGCCTGTGACCGTACCTCCTGTCCCAACGCCCGCGACGAACACGTCGGGCGCTCCCTCCATCTGCCTAAGGATCTCGCGCGCGGTGGTCCGGCGGTGAATATCAGGATTGGCCGGGTTTTCGAATTGCTGCGGTATAAAACACCTGGTTCCGTCCTCGACCAGTTCCAGCGCCTTCTGTATCGTGCCCTGCATCCCGTCGTAAGCCGATGTCAACACGACCTCCGCGCCCAGCGCCCTGAGCAGCTTCTGGCGTTCGTCGCTGACGCCCTCCGGCATGGTGATCGTCAGCCGGTACCCCTTTACGGCGGCTACCATCGCCAGTCCGATGCCGGTATTCCCGCTAGTGGGCTCTATAATCCTCATTCCGGGCTTCAGGTCCCCGCACGCCTCTGCCGCTTCGATCATGGCCAGCGCCGTCCGGTCTTTCACGCTGCCCGCGGGGTTGAACGCCTCCAGCTTCGCCCAGACGACGGCTCCCTCCGGATCGGCCACCCGGTTCAGCCGGACCATCGGCGTCGCGCCGATGAGGTCCAGAATGTTGTCGCCCTTCCTGAGGGAGTCCATGCGATGGTCCGTGGGGTAGGGTTGGATCGACAGATCGTCTATATCCGAAAAACGATACGCCCGCTCTGGGATCGATACTTCGTGCAGAGGTCGCCGAACGTGACCGAGGCCAGGACCTCCCCCACCGCCGCCTCCAACCGTTCATAGACCTCCCGCAAGACGTCCTTTCCCGCGTGCTCGCCATCCGGCGTTTCTCCGGCAAGCTGAATTGGACCCTCGAGGACCTCCAGGACCGCTCCCACCGTAATGTCCTCGGGTCTCCGGATCAGTTCGTGGCCGCCCCTGGGTCCCCTGACGCTCCTCACCATCCCGGCATTGCGCAACAGATTCAGCAACTGCGCAAGATAGGACTCCGGAATATCCTGCCGGGAGGCGATATCCGCGCTCTGCACGACCCCCTCGCCGTAATGAAGCGCCAGATCAAGTACGGCCCGCAATCCGTAATTGCCCTTCGAGGAGATTTGCATAGGCGGTCTCCGAACATCCGGATGGGAAGTGCCTCACCGGCACCGTGACAGGCGACTCAACATCGCCCGCCGGCGATGGCGGGTACAATCGTCACGCTGTCGCCGTCTCTGAGCGGCGTTTCCGTTCCGTCCAGAAAGCGAACGTCCTCGTCGTTCACGTAGACGTTTACAAATCGGCGCAGGCCGCCGGTGCCGGCGTCGACCAGATTCTCCTTGATGCCCGGATGTTTCGATTCCAGATCGTCGAGCAATTCGCCCAGTGTTGCCCCGCTTGCTTCAACATCCGCGCGGTCACCCGTGAATTTCCGCAACGGTGTCGGAATCCGTACGGTCAATCCCATCGTATAGGCCTCCTGATTGTGGTTTAACCATGATTCGTCATTTTTCGGTGACGTTAATTCGAATATATGCAAGTTGAAAAAGGCGATTAAACTGCGGATTATCAGGATACACCAGGTCTATGGACGTGAACGAAAAAATGTCCTTCCCTACGACCATTTCGGCCCGTTTCGGAAAGTTCCGCCGCGGTGCCGTGTTGCGGTTCTTGCGGCATTAAGGTTAACTGAGTTGCCGCAGATGAAGCTCGAATTCATCGGTCCGGTGACTGATGCACCCTGCGTGGAGGTCCCGCTACCCATTGCCGTTCGCCGGAACGATCCGGCCTCTATCTTATCGCCGGATCGTAGCCCTCCAGCGCCGTCGCCGCAAAGGTCTCCGTCCCTTCGTCCCACGCGAACCCTGCCGCGTCCCGGACAGCACCACCGACAACGGAGACGACCAGGTAAACCACGTCCGGAAAGGCCGGCTGCTCCATAAACATCGCGGCCTGGCGATCTTCCTCGGAGAAGTACGCGCCGCAGTCGATGTGGGAGTGATAGAACGCCACCACGCGTCCGCCAGCGCCTTCCGTCTCCGAAAATATCCGGTGGACCTCCAGATCGTCCATCCGGTAGGCATTTTTCGAGGTGCGCGGATGCTCCTTCGGATTTCGGGCATGCAGCCGGTCCTGTATATTCTCGCACGGATGCACGCGACAGGCGCCGTCAGTCCCTTTCGCCACGATCCCGCAGCACTCGGCAGGATAATCCCTTCGCGCGTGTTCATGAATCTTCTTCCAGACCGCCCGATCCAATTTCGCCCCTCCTTCAATCAGGCTCGTCCAATCGCCACAGCGGCGTGCTCATGTATTTCTCGCCGCTGTCCGGGAAGAGGGTTACCACAACCCCTTCTCCGGTCTCCTCCGCCACGCGCAACGCGCCCGCAAAGGCCGCGCCGCACGACTGCCCCGCGGGAACGCCGAGTTCGCGCGTCAACCGCCTGGCGGCGTCATAGGCGTCTTCGGTCTCCACGCGGATCTTCTCGTCCCAGACCGAAGGGTCGTAGATGCCCGGCACAATGGACACGTCCATATTCTTCAGTCCTTCGATTCCGTGAAACTCGGGCGGCTCTATGGCAACGATCTGAATATCGGGGTTGAATTCCTTCAACCTCCGGCCGGTACCGATCAACGTGCCGCTGGTGCCGAGCGTCGCCACGAAATGGGTCACGCGGCCCCGCGTCTGCCGCCAGATTTCCGGCGCGGTCTGCAGATAGTGGGCCCTGGGATTCGAAGGGTTGTTGTACTGGTCCGGCTTGTAATACCGCTCCGGATTGGCCGCCAGAATCTCCCTGCACTTCAGGATGGCACCGTCGGAGCCCTCCAGCGGATCGCTAAGAACAAGGCTGGCGCCATAGGCCTGGATCACGTGACGGCGTTCCACGCTCACGCTGCCCGGCATCACCAGTTCCACCCGGTACCCAAGCGCCGCGCCGATCATCGCGTACGCGATTCCCGTATTGCCGGACGTGGAATCGATAATCACCCTGTCGGGGGTCAACTCTCCGGATGCAATGGCATCCTGGATCATCTGCAGCGCCGGCCGGTCCTTGACCGAGCCGCCCGGGTTGAACATCTCCATCTTCGCGTAGATCTCAACGCCGTCCAGGTGGTCTGCAAACTTCCGGATGCGCAACAGGGGCGTTTTGCCGATGTGCTCGACAACCGTCGGCTGAATTCGGGAATCGACGTCCATGCTCGGAACCTGATGTCCCACAGGCAACCTCTTCCGAATCGTGGGGGAGCGTAGAGCCAACGCCCCGATCACTTACAAAAATAGCCCCGTTCAGTCAGTGGCGGGAAATTGGCCATCACTTTTCTACGGTACCGCTTGACGGGGCGTTACGCTTGCTGCGATCTCGTGTCCCGCCTCGATCTCCGTCCTGCGAAGCTCCCATGACGTTTGCAGGTTGAGCCAGAGCTGAGGGGTCGTCCCGAAGTAGCGCGCCAGCCTTAATGCCGAGTCCGCGCTTACCCCGCGCCGACCGTTCAGAATCATCGTGATGCGATTCACCGACACTCCCAGCGCCTTCGCGAGGGCGTTGGCCGACAGCCCGAGCGCGTCGAGTTCCTCGCGGAGTATCTCACCCGGATGAACCGGTCTCATCCCATTCTTAGCGTTCATGATCGCACCTCTCAATGATAGTCCGTGATCTCCACGTCGCACGCACCATCGTCCGTCCAGCGGAAACAGATGCGCCATTGTCGGTTGATCCGAATGCTGTGTTGTCCGGACCGGTCGCCTCGCAAGACTTCAAGCCGATTGCTCTGCAATGCGACGAGATCCCGAAGCGTCTCCGCATTGGCCAAAAGGGTCAGACGGCGTGCAGCCTGATTCGAGAAACTTTGAAACGCCGCAACCCGCTTACCCTCAAAGAAACTTCTTGTATCCCGATCCTTGAAGCTCCGTATCATGGACAACGATGCTTCACTGTTCGCGTCATTTTCGGTATGGAAATTAAGGAAACATCCGAATATCTTTTGAACAAAACGGAAACGCGATACAAACCCCGTCGGCGACTATAACACACCCCGATCACGTACAAAAATGGCCCCGTGTTGCCCGGGACCAAGCAGCAAGAAATAATATATGCTGACGACCGGCTTTGTCAAGCGCAAACGGCGGTCGCGGGACCTCTCCCCCAGCCCCCATTCCTGCAAGGAGAGGGGAAAACCGCGGGTACCCACAAGGGGTGCCCCTACAAGATCACGTGTGGCGAAGAGTGGCCTGCCGTTCCGAGTGATTTCCGCACAAAAAAACATCGGCGGAAGCCGGTAACGCTTCCGCCGATGAAGATTTCGTCCGTTCTGTCCCGTTTACCCGGCCGCCAGTTGCCCCTCCGCTTGAGGTATCTCGACGTCCATCAACGGGACGTGCATGCCGCACTCCGATTTGCAGGTGCCGGCCCAGCGGCCCGCGCGTTCATCCGCGCCCGGCGCCGCCGGCTGCGTGCAGGGCCAGCAGCCGATGCTTGAATAACCCTGGTCCATGAGCGAATTGTATGGCAGATCATTGTCCGCGATGTAGTCCCACACCTGCTTCCGCGTCCAGGCGGCGAGCGGATTGACCTTGGCGATGGTCCTGCCGCCGCTGACCCGGTATCCTTCCACGACGCGTACGCCCGCCCGCGCGTCGGACTGATCTCTCCGAAGGCCGGCCACCCAGCCATCCAGGCCCGCCAGCTTCCGCTGCAGCGGTTCCACTTTTCGCATCGCACAGCACCGATCGGGATCCCTGTTGAACAGGTCCGGGCCGCACGCGCGATCCTGCTCGGTCACGCTCAGGCGGGGGTGCAGGGATTCGATCTGAAAGTTGTAACGCGCCTCGATCCGATTCTTCAGCGCCAGTGTTTCAGAAAACAGATATCCGGTGTCAATTGTAAAGACCGGCAGTTGCGGGACGACCCTCTGCGCCATATCCACCAAGACCAGGCCGCTTGGCCCGAATGCGGTGCTCATTGCCACCGCGGGGCCCAGGTCCCGCCATGTCCACTCGAGGATCTCCTCGGGCCGGGCTCCCGCCAGGGTATCGTCAATTGCGCCGAAGTCTCTCTGATCGATTTCCATGCACATCCTCTACCGGCTCAATTTACTATATTGTTGATCGAATTAGTCAAGAATAATGAAATAAATCGGCCTTGTCAAGCAATTTCTGTATAATTTAGATTCTTTCGGCAAGACTTCTACGCAAGATGTGTACATGTTTAAGCACGCTGCTTGAATTCGTCAAGGCGTTGAAATCCCCCCACCGCATCAGCCATCGCCTGCCCCTTCGACCCTTCGACAAGCTCAGGGACCGCATGCTCAGGCAGCGCCCTCGACAAGCCAACGGACCGGCTCGGCTTCTGCGACTCCCCTCAAGGGGGGAGTGATTGGACCGTTAAACAGGCTCGAGCGTTGACTTCCATCTATCTGGGTTGCGACTGAGCATAACGAAGCCGCACTAGGCACTCGCGAGAGCAGGTTCACCACCAAGACGGGGTCAGTGCCGGCGGTATCTCAGCCCGAAATCGCCTTGACTTTTGGCAGGTGATATGATAAGTTAGAAGACTGCAAAATGGTTGGTGTTTCGCAGGATCGCGAAACCTTCCGATGCCTGAAACAAAAAAGCCCGATCGGTTTCGATCCGGGCCGTTTTATAATACAAGTTATTTATTTTTTGAAAGTTAAATGAGCCCGGAAGGATTTGAACCTTCGACCAACGGCTTAAAAGGCCGCTGCTCTACCCCTGAGCTACGGGCCCATTCGGTTCCCGAATCAAACTGTGAAGACCAGTACACGATCGGGCAAAGTGATGAATATAGACAAGCCATTCTCCCCTGTCAAGGAAAAGGGTTTCCGTAATGATGCGCAGGCGACGCAGGCACCGCGTGTTGAAGTGGATGCTGTGGATCGGGGGTGTGCTGGCGGCTGTTATTCTTACGCTGTCGCTTATTGAAATAGACGACGTCGTCATGGCTCAGGGCATCGTCGAGCCCGGGACGAAGATTTATATCGATTCGCCTTTGAAGCGGGTCATCAAAGCCATCCATTGCGAGGCTGGACAGGCCGTGAAGGCCGGACAGCCGGTGGTCCAGCTCTACAATGGCGACCTTCTTTCCGCGGTCGAGGCGGCCGGAAAGGAGGTCCAGCGCGGTGAAGCCAATCTGGAACACGCCCAGGCCAATCTGGCGCTGTTGAAAGAAAAGCCCACGGCCGAAGCGTTGAAAATCGCGGAATCCAGGGTCGAACAGGCTCTGATTGCGCTTAAGGCCCGCAAGCAGGAACTGCAGCGGGCCGAACACCTCTACCTGGGGGAGCGGCTTTGGAGCGTTGAGGAACTCGAACGCGCAAAGACCAACCATCAACTCGCGGAAACCAACCTGAAGGTCGCAACGGAGGTTCTCAACCTCACCCGGCGCGGTGCGTCGCCGGCGGAGCTCAGACAGGCGGCGGCCGAGGTTCGACGGGCCGCGGCCGCGCTGGACAAAGCGCGAAACGGTTTGAAGGCCGCCCGGGAAAGCCTGGAACTGACCACCCTTCGATCGCCCGTGAACGGTACCGTGGCCAGGCGGGACCTCCATCCTGGCATGCTGGCCGAACAGGGCCAGATCGTACTCATCATTGCCGGCGAAGGCGGAGACGATACAATCGACGCGTGGGTTCCTGAAACCAACGCCTGGAAGATCCGCCTGGGACACCCCGTCGAAATCCTCAGCAATCTTTTCACCGACCGCGAGGAATTCGTCGGCGCCGGCGAAATCTCCAGGTTCTACGGATATGCGGTACACGGCGGCGGCGTCCGCACGTTCGAATTGGAAATTCGCATTCTGAAAACCCCGTTGCCGCTCAAATACGGCTCCACCGCGGACCTGCGCATTATCGTGGGCAGGCGAAGCATCCTGAAAACCCTGTTGAATATCGAAGACCGCGATGTGGTCCAGGCCAGTCGTGCGGAACTGAGTGATCCCACCGGACATGACGGTGCACAACCTCTCAGGCCCCTTCGAACGGCGTCGGACACGCTGATCACGACCCCATCATCCCCTAGCGCTAGTTCGGCCGATTCGGGCCGTGGAACCGCATTGGAGCGGAAACCCTGACAGATTACAAGAGGAACAACATGTCGGAGCAGCTTTCGAAATCTGAGAAGTGCGTCTATTTCTTCGGCGGCGGCAAGGCCGACGGTGACGGTCACCAGCGCAACTTGCTGGGCGGGAAGGGCGCAAACCTTGCTGAAATGTCTCTGATTGGAATTCCCGTCCCCGCCGGTTTCACCATCACCACGGACGTGTGCACCTATTATTACAGCCACGAAAAGAACCACCCTGAAACGCTCGAGAGCCAGGTTGTATCGAATCTGAGAAAAGTCGAGGAGGCGATGGGCGGGCGGTTCGGCGATCCTGGCAATCCACTGCTCGTCTCCGTGCGGTCGGGGGCCCGCGTCTCCATGCCGGGGATGATGGAAACCGTTCTGAACCTCGGCCTGAACGACCGGATTTCCGAGGGGCTGATTGCGAAATCCGGCAATGAGCGCTTCGTCTGGGACGTCTACCGCCGTTTCATTCAGACCTACGGCGACGTTGTGATGGGGATACAGCCCGAAGATCGTGAACATGATCCCTTCGAAGCCGCGATCGACGTCGTAAAGGCCAGGCGAGGCATCACGCTGGATACCGACCTCACCTCCAACGACCTTCGCGAACTCGTCGACGTTTTCAAGGACATTGTCAGAGACCGCACCGGCCGTTCCTTTCCCGAGAGCCCCATGGAGCAACTTTGGGGAAGCGTAAACGCCGTATTCGACTCATGGAACGGCCACCGCGCAATCGTCTACCGAAACATAAACGATATCCCCCATAACTGGGGAACCGCCGTCAACGTGCAATCCATGGTCTACGGCAATATGGGCGACGACTGTGCTACGGGGGTGGCATTTACACGCGACCCGTCCACGGGCGCGAGGAAGTTCTACGGCGAATACCTGGTCAACGCCCAGGGCGAAGACGTCGTGGCCGGGGTCCGGACGCCTGAGCCGGTGGCGAAGATGAGACGGCAACTGCCACATGCCTACAGGACCCTCGAACAGATCTACAAAAAACTGGAACTGCACTATCGCGAAATGCAGGACATCGAGTTTACCGTCCAGGAAGGTGAACTCTGGATGTTGCAGACCCGGACGGGAAAGCGCACCGCGGCGTCTGCGCTGAAAATAGCGGTCGACATGGTGAAAGAGGGGCTTATTACCAGAGAGGAAGCGATCGCGCGAATCGACCCGGCGCAGCTCGACCACCTCCTGCATCCCACTTTCGACCCCGAGGCGCCGAGAGAAGTCCTGGCGACCGGGCTTCCCGCTTCGCCCGGCGCGGCCTCAGGCAGGGCGGTTTTCACGGCCGACGATGCGGAGACGATGGCCGCAGACGGGGAAGCGGTCATCCTCGTCCGCCTGGAGACGTCGCCCGAAGACATCGGCGGTATGAACGCCGCCAGGGGCATCCTGACCGCCCGCGGCGGCCAGACCAGTCACGCCGCCGTGGTGGCGCGCGGGATGGGCAAGTGCTGCGTGGCGGGATGCGGAGCGCTCACAATCGATTACAATAGCGACCTGTTTACGGTCGATGGCACAACCGTCAAGGCAGGCGACTGGATTTCGCTCGACGGCTCGACGGGCGAAGTCATGCTGGGCCGAGTGCCCACCCTGAATCCAAAGTTATCGGGGCACTTCAGTACCGTCATGAAGTGGGCGGAAGAGATCAAGCGGCTGGATGTCCGCACCAATGCGGATACACCGCAGGATTCGGAGATTGCCCGGAAGTTCGGCGCGGAAGGTATCGGCCTGTGCCGCACGGAGCACATGTTCTTTGAAGGGGACCGCATCCTGGCGGTGCGGGAGATGATTCTTGCAGCCGACGAGTCCGGACGAAGGAAAGCGCTCGATAAGCTCCTGCCGATCCAGCGCGGTGACTTTGAAGGCATTTTCAGGGCCATGAGAGGGTACCCGGTTACCATTCGCCTGCTCGATCCGCCCCTCCATGAGTTTCTTCCGCACGAGCCCGAACAGCAGCACGAAATGGCGCGCCAGATGGGCGTTCCGCTTGGTACCATTCGGAAAAAGGTCCAGAGCCTGCATGAATTCAACCCCATGCTGGGCCATCGGGGCTGCCGGCTTGGCGTCACCTACCCCGAGATCTACGAAATGCAGGCGCGGGCAATCTTCGAAGCGGCTGTCAACGTGCGAAAGCGAAGAATCAGGATCTTGCCCGAGATCATGATCCCCCTGGTTGGAACCGTAAATGAATTCACCGAACTCCGCGAGATGGTTGACCGTGTCGCCGACGAGGTCCTGGGTGGGGGCAGGATCAAGATCGACTATCTGGTCGGCACGATGGTCGAGATCCCCCGCGCGGCGCTCGTGGCCGACGCCATAGCGAAGTCCGCTGACTTTTTCAGCTTCGGCACGAATGACCTCACGCAGATGACTTTCGGTTTTTCGCGCGACGACGCCGGCAAATTCCTGCCCGCCTACATCGAACAGGGCATCCTCGAACAGGACCCGTTCCTGACCATTGACCAGGAGGGCGTGGGACAACTGGTGATCATCGGAACGGAACGGGGGCGATCGGCGCGCGACTCACTCAAGGTGGGCATCTGCGGCGAACACGGCGGCGATCCTGACTCCGTGAAGTTCTGCCACCGTGTCGGCCTCGACTACGTCTCCTGCTCGCCATACCGGGTGCCTATCGCCCGTCTGGCCGCCGCCCAGGCGGCCATTGAATAGCCCAGTTCGAAAAACAGCAGCGCGGCGCCGAACGGGGTCTTCCATATATGCCAAGAATCATCGCCATTGCCAACCAGAAAGGCGGCGTCGGCAAGACCACCACAGCGGTCAACCTCTCCGCCTGCCTGGCGGCCGCGGAAAAGAAGACCCTTCTCATAGACCTCGACCCGCAGTCGAACGCTACCAGCAGTTTCGGTGTATCGGTGACTCGAGAGGACCCCTGCATCTACGAGGTACTCCTCCAGGAACACCCGCTTTCCGACATCACCCGGGAAACCGAGATTCCCTATCTGAACGTGGCCCCCTCGCACGTGCGCCTCACCGGGGCGGAAGTCGAGATGGTGAACCTTGGAGCCCGTGAACACCGGCTGCGGGTTGCGCTGGAGAGCGCAGGCGAAAGCTACGAATTCCTGCTGATAGATTGTCCGCCATCCCTGGGGCTGCTGACCCTCAACGCACTCACCGCCGCCGGCTCCGTCCTCATTCCGATACAGTGCGAGTATTATGCCCTGGAGGGTGTGGGAAAGTTGCTGAATACGCTGCGGCTGGTCCAGCGCCATCTGAATCCTCCGCTCAGAATCGAAGGCGTACTGCTCACAATGTTCGACACCCGACTCAATCTCTCCAGGCAGGTCGTGGACGAAGCCCGACACCACTTCGGAGATCGCGTTTACAACACCATCATCGGTCGAAACGTCAAACTCGGCGAAGCGCCAAGTTTTGGCCAGCCCATCATCTCATACGACATTATGTCGCCAGGAGCCAGGAATTACATGAGCCTTGCTGGGGAGGTAATCAACCATGGCCAAGCGTAACGCCCTCGGCAGAGGCCTCGGCGCCCTGATTCCCGGCGCGGACGATTCAGCGCTGGAACCGACCGCGGGTTCAACGGCGACCGGCGACAGCCGGCCGGCGGGGCGCATACTCGACATTGCGGTGGGAGACCTCCAGCCAAACACGCACCAGCCCCGGGAGGAGTTCGACCCGGAAGCTGTCCGGGAATTGGCGGATTCAATCAGGGAAAAAGGGGTCATCCAGCCCGTCGTTGTTCGCCGCCGCGGGGCAGGATATCAGCTCATCGCGGGCGAGCGCCGCCTCCGCGCCGCGAGAGAGGCGGCGCTTGAGACTGTGCCCGCCATAATTCTTGACGTGGGATCAGATCAGGAGATGATGGAAATCTCCCTGATCGAAAACGTGCAGCGGGAAGACCTGAATCCGATTGAAGAAGCCAGGGCCTACAGGGCTCTGATGGAAACCTGTTTCCTGACTCAGGAAGAGGTGGCGCAGAAGGTCGGCAAGAACAGGTCCACCGTTACCAACACGCTGCGCCTGCTGCACCTGGCGGAAGAAGTCAGAAACGCCCTGCAGAACCAACAGATCTCCATGGGCCACGCCCGTGCTTTGCTGGGTCTGGCAGACGACCGGCTGCAGACGAATCTCTGCAGGAGAATCATCTCGGACGGCCTCTCGGTCAGGCAGGTTGAAAACCTTGTCAAGGCAGACAGGGAAGGGCGCCGTGAGCCCGCCCGACCTCTGCCCCGGAGCAAAGACCCCCAGATCGTGTCGCTTGAAGAGGACCTGCAACGCCGGTTCGGCACAGGTGTGAATATCAACCGCCGCGGGAAAAAGGGAAAAATCGAAATCGAGTTCTATACAGACGACGACCTGGAGCGCATTCTGGACCTCCTCCGGGAATCGTCTTACTGACGGCAGACCACCACCGTAGCAGGCCGTTGATAAAGTCGCTCTGCAGGCGAGGCCGAAGACAAGGCGTGCAACCTGGTCCCAACCTGCGATTCGGCGATTGAGCGCAACGCAGTATTTCGACCGCAAGGGCCGGCCGTAGCCCGGATGGGCTCATTCAACGGGCTGGTAGAATCCGCCCTGGGGCACGGCGCGCCGTGCCCTTTCTGATTATGCCCGTTCGCGGGTCGACCCCGAGCGCCGCACGAGGAGCCGCCGGCAGCATGCCTGGAAGTTTTCTGGAAAGATTCAAACAGGGTCTCTCAAAGACCCGGGAGGGGCTGTCCGAAAAAATCCGCGAAGTCCTGCGGCGCAGCCCCGGACTGGATGAGGATGCCCTCGAGGAGATCGAGGAAGTCCTGATCCGGGCCGACGTGGGCGTCAATGCGACACTGCGGATCATCGACCGTCTTCGCGAGCGCCTGCGGGAGGAACCGGCGCCCGATCAGACGGAAGACTGGGTGCGCGCGCGGCTGGAAGACGAACTGCTGGAGATTCTCCGCGCCGTCCAGCCCCCGGACTCCGAGCCTTCCCCCACCCGACCTCACGTCATCCTGGTCGCCGGCGTCAACGGATCGGGCAAGACAACCACAATCGGCAAGCTGGCCTGCCGGTACGACGCGCAGGGCAAGCGGGTGCTCCTGGCCGCCTGCGACACCTTCAGGGCCGCCGCGATCGACCAGCTTTCCATCTGGTCCCAACGTTCGGGCGCAGACATCGTTCGGCACCGGCCCGGCGCGGACGCCGCTTCGGTGGCCTTCGACGCCGTTGCCGCCGCCCGGTCCCGGAATATGGACGTCGTCATCATAGACACCGCTGGACGCCTGCACACGAGTATCAACCTGATGGAGGAACTCAAGAAGATCCGCCGCGTCCTGGGCAAATGCCTGCCGGACGCGCCTCACGAAACATTACTGGTCCTGGACGCGACCACGGGACAGAACGCCGTCGCGCAGGCCCGGCAGTTTCACGCGGACATCGGAATTACCGGCCTTGTTCTTGCCAAACTGGATGGCACTGCCAGGGGTGGGGTGGTTATCGCCATCGCCGACGAACTCGGCCTCCCCGTCAGCATGGTCGGCATGGGCGAAGGCCAGGACGATCTGAGTGACTTCGACCCGGAAGCCTTCGTGACAGCGCTTTTTGAAGGAGATTGACGTCAAGAGCGGGCGCCCACAAGGGGCGCCCCTACAAATGCAACTTCGTCGCAGCCCCAGAGCGTTCAATTCATGGACATTTGACTATGTAGGGGCACCCCTTGTGGGTGCCCGGCCACCGGCGTTTCTTCCACCACTACCGCGACTCACCTCTACCGTCTACCCGCAATTCTTCTTCCTTTTTCCTTCTACCTTCTACGTTTTTCCTTCTACCCGACTCTTGATATGACACATATCTATCTGGACAACCAGGCCACAACGCCGGTCGACCCAAGGGTGCTGGATGCCATGCTCCCCTTTTTCAAGGAGGATTTCGGCAATGCCGCCAGCCGTACCCACAGCTTCGGGTGGGCGGCCGAGGCCGCGGTGGACCGGGCTCGCGAGCAGATCGCGGAACTGATCCATGCGGACGCCAGGGAAATTATCTTTACCAGCGGCGCGACGGAGTCGGACAACCTGGCCATCAAGGGCGTGGCCGCCCTGTGTCGGGATCGAGGCGGACACCTCATCACCCAGGCCACGGAACACCATGCCGTCCTCGATTCGTGCAGAGCGCTCGAACGGCGTGGTTTCGAAGTGACTGTCCTTCCCGTGGACCGCCGCGGACAGGTCGAACCGGGAACCGTTTCGGCCGCGATACGTGAAGACACCCTGCTCGTTTCCATTATGGCGGCCAACAACGAAATCGGTACAATACAACCGCTGAAGAAAATCGGCGCCATCTGCAGGGCGCGTAACGTCCTCTACCACTGCGACGCCGCGCAGGCCGTGGGCAAGCTGCCCATGGATGTGGAGGCCCTCGGTATCGACATGCTCTCGATCTCCGCCCACAAGCTGTACGGTCCCAAAGGCGTCGGCGCACTCTACGTTCGCAGCCGGCCGCGCGTGCGGCTTGTGGCGGAAATCGACGGAGGCGGTCACGAACGCGGCATGCGTTCGGGCACGCTCAACGTGCCCGGCATCGTGGGTCTCGGGACGGCGTGCGAACTTGCTAGCGCGGAAATGGCCGCTGAAGGCGCCCGGCTTCATAGATTGCGCGAGCGGCTGAAAACCCGTCTTTTCGACGAAGTGGAAGATATCTTCCTTAACGGACATCCGGAGAAGCGGCTGGATGGAAACCTGAACGTCAGCTTCGAAGGCGTGGACGGCGAGAGCCTGATGGTGGGCCTCGGTGAAATCGCGCTCTCGTCCGGATCCGCCTGCACGTCGGCCTCGCTCGAACCTTCTTACGTACTGCGTGCCCTGGGCGTGCCGAACCGCCTTGCGGAAAGCAGTATCCGATTCGGCATTGGAAGGTTCAACACCGAAGCCGAGATCGACCGGGCGGCCGGTCGCGTCATTGAGGAAGTCGGACGCCTGCGTGAGATTTCACCCTATTCCGAGGCGAAAAGGCGGCGCAGGTAGATTTCACCGGCATACAGATCCAACGACATCCACAACCTTCGAGGAACGAACCCATGCAAATGCCACCGGGCATGCCAAAACCTCGCCCCATCCCCGACGTCAAGCATGTTGTGGCCGTTTCCAGCGGCAAGGGAGGCGTGGGAAAGACCACCGTCAGCGTGAACCTCTCCGTCGCCCTGGCCCGCCAGGGGCAGGACGTCGGCCTGCTCGATGCCGACATCTACGGACCGAATGTCCCGATGATGCTGGGCGCCGGGGAGCAACCCCGGGCAGTAGGAGGGAAGATCATACCGCTGGAAAACCACGGCGTGAAACTGATGTCTCTCGGACTCATCGCGGGAGAGGACACTCCTGTGATCTGGCGCGGACCCATCGTGGGAAAGATGATTCAGCAGTTCATGTCGGACGTGGCATGGGGAGCGCTGGATTTCCTCGTTGTCGACCTTCCGCCCGGAACCGGAGACGCACAACTCACTCTCGCCCAGACCGTTCCGCTCAGTGGCGCGGTGATCGTCACCACGCCGCAGGACGTTGCCCTGGAAGACGTAACGCGAAGCGTTGAGATGTTCCGCAAGGTTGACGTCCCCATCCTGGGCGCCGTGGAAAACATGAGTGCATTCACCTGTCCCTGCTGCGGCGAATCCGCGGCGATCTTCGGCGCGGGCGGCGGCGATCGAATCGCCCAGGCCTTCAACGTCCCGATGCTCGGCCAGCTGCCCATTCTGCCGGCCATACGTATGGGCGGCGACGCCGGCGATCCGATTGCGGCAGGTGAATCCGGCGAGTCCCGGACGTTCCTCGAAATCGCACGGATGATCATGGATCAGATCGACGCCCACGAGCAGCCTGGACCGAGAATTACGATATCGTGAAAAACCGGGAAGACGTGAGACGGGAGCCGGTAGAAGAAATCCTTACCCGATCGGTTCCTCTTCTATGCCTCCGGCCTGAGAAGAAACCATACAAGGCAGGCGATCTCTACCCTCTTACCTCTTCCGTCTCCCGGCTCTTGATCCTTCTTCCTTTTTCTTTTATTCTGCCTTTACATGCCGCATTTAATTTTGCGTTCCGACCCTGAATTGGATACATTACCAGAACATGATTCCAACCACTTTGCGCCGGGGGGAATATTATGGGCACGGCATTTGAAACCCTGATGGTAAGCGTCAGAAGCGAGGTCCGGGGTATTTCGCCGGAAGAAGCGCGGGAGCGGCTGGACAGCGTGCTGCTGCTCGACGTCCGTGAACGGGAGGACTACGCCGAGGGTTATATCGAAGGCGCGCAAAACCTCTCCCGGGGATTCCTCGAACTGCGCATCGAGACCGTCGCGAACGACCGCTCAACCGCCATCATTGTGTACGGCGACGAAAACCAGGGTGCGCTGGCGGCGAGAGATCTGCAGAATATGGGATATGAAAACGTCGACTGCATCGAGGGCGGTTACGACGCCTGGGTGGAAGCGGGTTACCCGGTTCGACAGGACAGGGCGCTCAGCAAGGCCGAAGTCCAGCGGTACTCCAGGCATCTGCTGGTTCCCGAAGTGGGCGAAAAAGGCCAGGGAAGACTGCTCGACGCAAGGGTCCTGATGGTCGGCGCGGGCGGACTCGGATGTCCCGCGGCCTACTATCTCGCCGCGGCGGGTGTCGGCACCCTGGGTATCGTGGACGCGGACGTCGTCGACGTAACCAACCTCCAGCGCCAGATCCTGCACGGCACATCCGACCTGGGCAGGCCGAAGGCCATCTCCGCCAGGGAAACCCTTCAGGACCTGAATCCGGGATGCAAGGTGGTCCCGTATGTCGAGTACCTGAGTTCCGATAACGTGATGGACATTATCGCGGACTATGACATCGTGGTGAACGGATGCGACAACTTTCCCACGCGCTATATGGTAAACGACGCCTGCGTCTTCGCGCGCAAGCCCATCGTAGACGGAAGTATCTTCCGTTTCGAGGGGCAGGTAACCGTCTATCCCTGCGATCTGGAAGGTCCGTGCTACCGCTGTCTCTATCCCGAGCCCCCGCCCGCGGAACTGGTGCCGTCTTGCGCCGACGCGGGTGTCCTGGGTGTGCTTCCGGGAACCGTTGGGTTGATCCAGGCGACCGAAGTCGTTAAACTGATTCTCGGCCAGGGTGAACCGCTTATCGGCAGGCTGCTCATGTACGATGCGCTGGCCATGAGTTTCCGCACGTTTAAAATCCGTCGCGACCCCGGCTGCCCAGTCTGTGGCGACAACCCCGAAATCACCGAACTCATCGACTACGTCGCCTTCTGCAGCGGCGTGACGCAACACGAAGCCGCGGACGATTAACCATGATTCGTATGTTTTCGGGGACGTAAAACCGAATATATACAAGCTGATAAAGGCGATTAAACTGCGGATTACCAGGATAAACCCGGTCACTGGACGTGAACGGAAAAAACGTCCCTGACGACCATTTCGGCCCGTTTCGGATATTTTTGTCGCGGTGCCGCGTTATGGTTTATGCGGAATAAAGGTTAACACACCTGGATGATCCCAAACAAAAGAAACGCGCCTTTGAAAAAAGGCGCGTTTCTTTTTACTTTGGCCTCCTTCACAACTGACGGAGGCGTTGCTTTTCTAGTACATTCCGCCGCCCGGTGGCGCTGGCGGAGGCTTTTCTTCTTCCGGAATGTCCGCCACAACGGCTTCGGTGGTCAGGAGCAACCCGGCAATACTCGCCGCGTTTTCCAGAGCCGTGCGCGCCACCTTCGTGGGATCCAGCAATCCGGCAGCGTTCATATCTTCGTACTTCTCGGTATCGGCGTTAAAGCCATAACCACCCTCGCCGGCGTTGACATTCTGTACGACAATGGCACCCTCGACTCCTGCGTTGTCGGCGATCTGACGAAGCGGCTCTTCCAGCGCCCTTCGCACGATTTCCACGCCGATCTTCTCGTCGCCGCGCGCTTCTTTCCGGGTCCGTTCCAGGGATTCGATCGCACGGACAAATGCCACGCCGCCGCCGGGGACGATGCCCTCTTCCACGGCCGCCCGCGTCGCGTGCAGCGCGTCTTCCACGCGCGCCTTCTTCTCCTTCATTTCCGTTTCCGTTGCCGCGCCCACGTTTACAACGGCAACGCCGCCCGCCAGCTTGGCCAGACGCTCCTGCAGCTTCTCGCGGTCGTAGTCGGAAGTCGTCTCATCGATCTGTCGACGGATCTGTCCGACGCGCCCGCGAATATCGCCGGACTCGCCGCCGCCTTCGACAATGGTCGTGTTGTCCTTGTCGATCGTGACTCGCTTGGCCTGCCCGAGATCCGCGGTGGTTGCGTTCTCGAGCTTGAACCCGGCGTCCTCGGACAGCACGCGGCCGCCCGTCAGGATGGCGATATCTTCCAGCATTGCCGTGCGGCGGTCGCCGAAACCCGGCGCCTTGACGCCGGCAACCTTCAGCGTGCCCCGGATTTTATTGACAACCAGCGTGGCCAGGGCTTCGCCCTCGATATCTTCGGCGATAATCAGGAGCGGCTTGCCCGTCTGAGCCGTCTTTTCAAGAACCGGCAGCAAATCGCGCATCGCGGAGATCTTCTTGTCGTGAATCAGCAGGTAGGCCTCTTCCAGGGTCGCCTCCATATTGTCCGGATCCGTCACGAAATGGGGCGACAGGTAACCGCGGTCGAACTGCATGCCTTCGACGACTTCAAGGCCGGTTTCGATGGATTTAGCCTCTTCAACGGTAATGACGCCGTCCTTGCCGACCTTTTCCATGGCTTCGGCGATCAGGTCTCCGATTGCCGTGTCGCTGTTGGCGGAAACCGTCGCGACCTGTGCGATTTCGGTATGCCCGGCGACCGGCTTGCTGATATCCTGGATTGACTTGACCACCGTGGATACCGCCTTGTCGATGCCCCGCTTCAGATCCATGGGGTTGGCGCCGGCGGTTACGTTCTTCAGCCCTTCGCTGTAGATTGACTGGGCCAGCACGGTTGCCGTCGTGGTTCCGTCGCCGGCGACGTCGGACGTCTTGGAGGCGACTTCCTTCACCATCTGAGCACCCATATTTTCATACGGATCTTCCAGTTCCACCTCTTTCGCCACGGTGACGCCGTCCTTGGTGACCGTGGGCGAACCGAATTTCTTGTCCAGCACGACGTTTCGGCCCTTCGGGCCCAGTGTTACCTTGACCGCCTCGGCCAGCTGGTCCACGCCGCGCTTCAGCGCATCTCTGGCCGCAACATCGAATTCAAGCTGCTTCGGCATATCGTCCTCCTTGACGTATCTTTAGTTGAATCGTCTCAGTCTTCAATAATCGCCAGGATATCGCTCTCGGACATAATGAGATGATCCTCGTCGTCCAGCCTTACCTCGGTGCCGGAATATTTGCCGTAGAGCACCACGTCGCCGGATGAGACGGACGGTGCAATCCTGTTGCCGGAATCGTCCAGTTTGCCATCTCCAACGGCCACGATTTCACCACGCTGAGGCTTTTCTTTCGCCGTGTCCGGAATAATGATGCCACCTTTCACCTGTTCCTCTTCTTCCTGAGGCCTGACCAGCACACGATCTCCCAGCGGCTTCACCTTGACTGCCATGTCTCTTACCTCCTTGATAAATTGAGACGGAATTGGCGTTAAATTTATCGAATTTAAGTGCTTATTGCAATTGTTAGCACTCTATTCTGTCGAGTGCTAACGCGGCCGACAAATATATCAAACCGTCGTATACTTGGCAAGAAAAATCTGGCCGGTACACGAAAAAACACCGGGCATTCCGTGGGACACCCGGTGTGATTTTCCTGCGGCTCCAGGACCAGACCTGCCGCGACCGCCTATTTCCGATTGTACAGGGCCTGGAACGCCTGCAACAGATCTCGTGACTTCTTCACGTGTGCGGGATCGGTGGTCTGCTTGCATTTCATTGCAGAGACGATCATCTGATGAAGCAACGCCAGCTTCTCGGAGTACACCTTGCGGGCGGCCGGATCTTCGTTCGCCGGCGCCTTGATACGCTGTGCAAGGAAATACTGCGCAACAATTTCACGAATCTGATCCGCGTGCGATTCCTTGTTATTCACCCACCGTACGAGCTGGTTCATGTTCTTGTCCGCATCGGCCGAAAGCAGGTTAATCTGATTCATAGACTTCTCTATGGTCGTAAGGTTTTCCGCTATGGCCGAGAACCGGGCTTCGTCACCATAGATCCCGCAGGGTATTTCACAGTGCGCGGACGCGGACGTGTGCAGAACCAACAGAAACAGCGGTAGAAGAACGAACGGAACCAGACGTCTCATAACGAATCTCCTTTGGTGAAATCTTCCTGGTACAGGGCGTGAAACACGATGAATACGGTCGATCTGCTCGAGAACCTCCTTCTTTCAAGATGAAAATCTCCGTTCTTCGCCTATTTAGTTTTGATTTTCTCTTTGCCAACTTATATATTTAGTACGAACCCGGACGGCCGCTGAAAAATAAGAAATTAGCCCACACACATCAAGAATTTAGCGGTGGCGCCGACCTCTGGTCATCTGCCGCGAACGGGATGGATTGACGCCATGTCCATAACCCGCGCCCGGGTTCTGGATTTTATTCGAAATGAATCGGGGCGCCCGCTCAAACCTCGCGAACTGAGCCGGGCATTGAGGGTGCCCGAAAACGACTACCGGCGATTTCGACGGCTGCTCGTTCAGCTCGAACGGGAAGGCGCCATCGTCAAGTTGCGCAACAACCGTTTTGGCCCCCCGGCCAAGCTCAATCTCGCCACGGGTCTACTCAGCGTCAGTCCCGACGGTTTCGGTTTCGTCTGTCGCGATGGTGAAAGCCCGGACGTCTTTGTCGGCCCCGGGGGCTTGCGAGGCGCGTTGCACGGCGACCGAGTCGTTGTCCGGATATCCCGGAGGCGCGGCGGCAATGAGATCAGCCGTGTAATCGAACGCGGCGCCAGATCCATTATCGGGATCTACCGGGCGGGAACCCGCTTCGGCTTCGTGGAACCCGACAATCCCCGATTTCCGCGGGATGTCTACATCTCTCCCGAAGATGCCGGAGGCGCCGCGGACGGCCAACTGGTCGTCGTCCGCCTCCGACCCTGGCTCCCCGGGAACGCCAATCCTGAAGGCCAGGTCGTCGACGTTCTGGGCCAACCCGGCGACCCGGGCATCGACACCCTTTCCATTGTGAAAGAGTACGACCTGCCCGTTGAATTTCCCCCGCATGTACTGGCAGCCGCACAGGCGTTTCCAGACCGGATTCCAGAGGCCGAAACCCTTAACCGGCTGGACCTTCGTCATCTCTTTTGCGTTACGATCGATCCGGAAGACGCCAGGGACCACGACGACGCGGTCTCTCTGGAAGACAGGCCGGGAGGCGGATACCGGCTGGGCGTACACATTGCCGACGTGGGTTATTACGTCAAGGAAGGCGGCCCGCTGGACCACGAAGCCCTGACGCGAGGGACCAGCATCTACCTCGCGGATCGTGCGATACCCATGCTGCCGGAACGCCTCTCGGGAGACCTTTGTTCCCTGCTGCCCGGTAAGGACCGGCTTGCTGTCAGCGTACTGATCGACCTGGATGGGAACGGCCGGCCGCTGAAGTCTCAGATCGCCCCGTCCACGGTCCGAAGCAGGGCGAGGCTGTCGTACCGTCAGGCACAGGAATTCCTAAATGGAAGCGGGTCGGCCGAACCTTCGCCGCAGCGCGCGCTCTTGCGGGAAATGGACCATCTGCGAAGACGTATAACCGGCCGGCGAATGAAGCGCGGTGCGATTGACTTCAACCTGACCGAACCGCGGATCGTCGTGGACGGCGAGGGCAACGTCGCCGAAATACGGAAGAGCGAACGCCTCGACAGTCACCGGATCATCGAGGAATTCATGCTGCTGGCCAACGAAACCGTGGCACGCCATATTCGTGACCGGAATCTCCCGGGTCTGTACCGCATTCACGAAAGGCCGGACGCGCGGAAACTTGCGGAATTCGCAGACACAGCCGCCGCCTTCGGGTTCGGCTTTCCGCGGAGGGACCGGATCACGCCCGCCGACATTCAGAAATTCCTGGCTGCAGTCGAAGGGAAGCGTTCCGGGCAGGTGCTGAACGCCAGGCTGCTGCAGTCCATGAAGAAAGCCGTCTATTCGCCTGAAAACATCGGGCATTTCGGTCTCGCCTGCGACACGTACACCCACTTCACTTCCCCCATTCGGCGGTACCCCGACCTGATGATCCATCGGCTCCTGAAAGAAGCCGGCGGTCTGACCGAAGAACGAGAAAACGGGCTCCGGGAACGACTTCCGGCGCTCGGCGACGTCGTTACCGGCCGGGAAACGGTGGCTCAGGAAGCGGAGCGGGCATCCGTCAAGGTCAAGCAGATCCGCTTTCTGGAGGATCGCGTCGGCGATGCATTCAACGCGGTTATCGTTGGCGTCAGGGCCATGGGATTCTTCGCGGAACTCAACGACTGTCTGATTGACGGTCTGGTCAGGGTCAGTACGATTGGAGACGACTACTACGTATATCGCGAAAACGAAGGCGCTCTCATCGGACAACGCACCGGAAGACGGTTCCGTCTGGGCGACCCGGTGGTGGTCCAGCTTGTCCGGGCGGACAGAAGACTCCGCCGGCTCGATTTTCTGTTGCAGGAAGGCGGTTCGAAGCCCGGACGGGGCCGCAACCACAGAAGTAGAGCCGGCAGACGCAGGCGACGCAGAAACTGACGATTACGAACACTGGAGAACGCGCCATCCCCCTGGCAGGTTAACGGTCTCTTCCATTACTATCAATCCGTACTCCGCCGACAGGAGGGCCGATGGATCAGAGCGTAAAACACTATTGCGGCATCTTCGGCATTTATGGGGACAGCGATGCTGCGAAACTCACCACGCTGGGCCTGCACGCCCTGCAGCACCGCGGCGAGGAGAGCAGCGGCATCGTTTCAGGCAACGGTGAGTATCTGTTTCGCCATACCGAAATGGGTCAGGTTGCCGACGTGTTTGCCGACGGAGACGTATTGGATCGGCTTCCGGGCCACCTGGCCATCGGGCACAATCGGTATTCCACGACCGGATCTGACACCCTGACCAACGCCCAGCCCTTTCTGGCGGAGTGCCGGGACGCGTTTTTCGCCGTCGCGCACAACGGAAACCTCACCAATACCGCCGAACTCCGCAACCGGATGCAGGACGACGGCTCCATCTTTCAGACGACGACCGACAGCGAACTGATCCTGCATCTCGTCGCCAGATCCAGAGAAGACAAGATGGCCGATCGAATTATAGACGCCTTACGGCAGGTCGAAGGCGCCTATTCGCTCGTCCTGGCCACTGAAAACCAGTTGTTCGCGGCGCGCGATCCCTACGGATTCCGTCCGTTGTGCCTCGGCCAGCTGGGCGATGCCTGGATCGTCGCGTCCGAATCATGCGCGCTCGACATCATCTCCGCACGTTATATTCGCGACATCGAGCCCGGCGAACTCATCATGATAGATTCGCACGGTCTCCGCGCCTTTACGACCGAGGAAGCCGATCGCCACGCATTCTGCATCTTCGAATACATCTATTTCTCACGGCCCGACAGCATCATCTTCGGCGACAACGTGGACAAGACCCGGCGGCGGCTGGGCAGGCAACTCGCCATAGAACAACCTGCCGCCGCAGACATCGTGATATCCGTGCCGGACTCCAGCAATACCGCGGCGCTGGGTTACGCCAATCAGTCCGGCATCAAACACGAAATCGGCCTGATACGGAACCACTACGTCGGACGCACTTTCATCACACCCGGACAGGACAGTCGATCGTCCAAGGTCCGCCTCAAATTCAATCCGGTTCGGGGCGTTCTGAACGGCAAACGGGTGGTTGTCGTGGAAGATTCGATCGTCCGGGGCACAACCCTCAAACACCTGGTACGAATGTTGCGGGAAGCGGGCGCCCGCCAGGTTCACGTGCGTGTAAGCTGTCCACCTATCGTGGGTCCGTGCTTCTACGGAATCGACTTTCAGACCGAAAAGGAACTGATCGCCAGCGCCAAGACCGTGGAGCAGATCCGCGAACACCTCGGCGTGGACAGCCTGGGATATCTCTCGCTCGACGGCATGCTCGGCGTGGCCCCCAACTCCTCGCTCCAGTATTGCACGGCCTGCTTTACGCAGGACTATCCGATCCGCATCGAAAACGAGGCCGGAAAGCTGCTCCTCGAAAAACGAGCGGGCAACCTTTTCTGATCTCGGATCGTGAAAGGATCTGAATCCCCTTCCAGGCGGTCGCGCTTCCTGTCTGACACCCATGCTTCGGGAATAAACGCGTAAAATATGAAAACTCGTACAATCCTCATCCTCCTGGGTCTTGCGGGCATTGCGGGTTGCGCCGCGCCCCGACAGGCAGTCATACCCCCGCGGCCTGAACCTCGCGGCGCGGATTCCCGGGCGCTGGGTCATTTTATCGACGCCAAAAGGTTCAAGCTTGCTGGGCAGATTGAAGAAGCCGTTGAGTCGCTGAGAGCTGCCATTGCCATCGATTCCACCTCAGCCACGCTATACAATTCACTTGCCCGCAATTTGATCTCATTGAACCGGATAGCCGAAGCGGACGAAGCGGCACGACGAGCCGTGCGGCTGAAACCCCTGGTCCCGGCGCATCGATGGCTGTTGTACGACACCCTGGTCAAAGGACAACGGGATACCCTGCTGGCAACGGCGCAACTTGAGGCCATCACGCGCCTGAATCCCGCGGACTTCAGAGCATATGCCCGCCTGCTCCAGGTCTACACGACCAGACGGCAGCGCCAGGACGTTCTGCGTATACTGGATCGGGCCGCGTCCGTGCCAACGCCGAACATACGGTTCAATCTGTTGATCGCCGACGGGTATCATCGGCTGAATCTGCCCCTCAGGACGGCCGCCATCTACCGCCGTATCCTGCATCGCGATCCGGAGCAGGTGCAGATCTGGAATCGCCTTGGCGACCTGACGCTTGCCGGCGGCGACACGCTGGGGGCCGCATCCATTTATCGTTCCGGTCTGGCGCATTTTGAACACCGCCTGAACAAAACAACGCTAACGCTCTGGAAGAAGCTGATTGCAATTTACGATCGTGGCGACCATCTGGAAGCCCTGATCTCGGAAACGCCGTTGGATACGCTCTTTATTGACCGGTTTTCCGTCCACCTCCCTCGCAGCATTCCTGAACCGGGCGAAGGGACCGACCTTGACACACTTCGCTTTCGGCACACAGAAGCCCTTCTGAACCGTCTTTTAAGGGAACTGCCGGAGAGACACGACCTGCTTGGGCGGAAGGCGTCGCTGCTTCTGGACATGGACCGCCCCGAGGAGGCACGGCAATCCTTTATTTTGGCGACATCTCTCGACTCCGACCCGAGGTACCGTCTGGGCATTGCCCATACCTATCTGAACCAACAGGATTGGGACCCCGCCATCGGGATTTTCAATGAACTCTTCGCCGAAACGCCTGCCGACTCCGATCTCTACGCCCGTATCGTGTTCGATCTCGGGCGGGCGTACGCCATGAGCAATCGTACGGCACAGGCGAGAAACGTCTACCGCCAGGCCGTTAACGCCCGGCCGGGAGACCTTCGCTTTCGACTGGCGATTGGCCGTGCCTATCTGAACCAACGGGATTGGGACCCTGCCATCGGGATTCTCAATGGACTCTTCGCCGAGACGCCGACCGGTTCCGAACTCTACGCCCAGATTGTGTTTGATCTCGGGCGGGCGTACGCCATGAGCAATCGTACGGCACAGGCGAGAAACGTCTATCGCCAGGCCGTCAACGCCCGGCCGGGAGACCTTCGCTTTCGACTGGCGGTTGGCCGCACCTATCTGGCGGAGAAAAGCTGGGAAGCCGCGATTCCCGAACTCGAAGGCCTTCTGAGTCGCCTCGAAGACGACGCGGAACTCCTCGAGGACGTCCTGTATGACCTGGGTCACGGTTACGAGCGCGCTGGGCGGTTCGATAGCGCGGTTGCCGTGTTCCAGCGTCTTCTTGCCAGGGCGCCCGACAACCACCAGGCGTTGAACTATCTGGGTTATATGTTCGCGGAAAAAGGCGTTCGCCTTGGGGAAGCGGAGGGTTATATCGAAAGGGCATTGAGGGGCGACCCGCACAACGGCGCGTACCTGGACAGCATGGGATGGGTCTATTTCCAGCAACAGCGATACGACGAGGCGATGCGATTTCTCAAGCTTGCATTGAAAGCCGAAGAAAGCAGGCTGAACGAGATCGAAATGGAGTTCCGAACAGCCGGCCAGCTCGAGAATCTGTCGATCATTCTGGACCACGTCGGCGATGCCGCCCGGGCCCTTGGCAACATCGACGAAGCCCTCGAGCACTGGCGGCGCGCGGCCGATCTGAATCCCGAAAACGATTCCATCCGGCGCAAATTGCAGTCCGTCCGCCCCAACGACGCAAGCGGACCCTGAAATGGCACACCTTCAGCGGTCCGGAACGCGATCCATCACGCCGAAACCTGCCCTCTGTCTTCTTCTCCTCGTGCTTGCAGGCTGCGCCGCATCCCTCTCCCGCCTCCCGGAAGTCGCACCCGTTTCGACCCCCGCCGAACTGCTGCGCATCGTCTCGTCGAGGTCCGACAGCCTTCTCGACCTTGAGGTCCGCGCCGGTATCAACATGCGTGTAGACGGCGTCAAGCAGAACGGCGTTGTCGTCCTCTTCTTCCGGTCGCCGGACGCATTGAAAATTGAGATGAAGGTGCTATTCAGCAGCGTCCTTTCGGCGCTTGCCCGCGGCGACTCTCTCGCGGTGTACCTTGCCAAAACCAATCACTATCTGGAGGGACCTTCGGAGGACGTTCTGCGCACCGTCACCGGAATGGACCTCACGCCTTACGGCGCGCGTGAGGCGATATTGGGCCTCGTCAACCTTTCTCCGCTGAGCCTGCCGCGAATCGGCGGGTTTGAGACCCACCCCGACAGTCTCGTCGTGGAGATTATCGAACCGCTGTGGACACGCCGCCTTCGTTTCGACCCGCGTACGGCCGTGCTGCTCGAAGAACGGGTTTATTCGTCCCAGGGGATGTTGATTTCCCGCCGTACCCTCTCCGAATACCGGCTTCAGAACGGCATCGCCCTTCCGCGCCGGATGGAGATTGTCCAGGGCAGCGACCGGATCCGGATTCAGGTCAGCAGCCGGAAAGTCAACTCCGGCGTTCCGGAAGGCCGGTTTCAACTGAAAGTGCCCGGTGACGTCATCCGCCTCAAATGACGCGGGCTTGAGGGCGGACCTCTTAACTCCACCGTCTCACGCCTGTCCTTCTTCACTCAAACACCCGGAACAACACGCGTCTCTCGTCACCCTGCCCCGCACTGTTCAGGTCCTTCAGTTCTACCGACAGCCTGTGGACCCCCACCGGTACGCTATCCAGGGCGATCTGAAGATAGGTGAAATCATCCACCCGGTCTCCTTCATAACGAACGGTAACCGCGGTCTCTCCCGCCTCGCTTTCAAACTTTCGAAACATCCTCGAAACCCGGTTTCGCTCGGCCGGAATGTACCTCAACTGATATTCGACAGGCCCGTCCTCCCGCACCGGTCCGACCCGCATACGAACTTCACCAGCCGGTTCTGCCAGCGCCACGGCCTCGAATCTCCCGGGGACCACTTCGGACGCTTCCGGGCGCCCGACCCGATAGGTAATCTCGTATTTGGTCCCTCCGAAATCATCCCGTGCAAGGTTGTAGACCTCGAAATAGACGTACACCGATTCCAAGCGATGGAACGTGTGGAGCGGATTCAACGCCACCCTCAAATCCTCTCGCCGTTCGGGAAACGGATCGTCCATCCGGATGTCGGTTGCCACCAGCAGATCGCTCATCGCGGGTGCGGAACCCACGATCGGAAATTCGAATGTGTCCCGGAACGTGCCGACGGATCGGGTCCCGCGGTCCTGCACCTCGGCGATGAGATGATAGTCCCCCGGATCTACGACCAGCGTCGATTGTGAAAGCAGGTACCGGCCCCTGACGCTGTCGGTTCCCACGTCCGCAAGCCGCCGGGTCGCATAAACCGCCCGCGAGACCTCTTTCCAGTCGCCATCAAACAGGAAAAGCCCGTCCTGCAGGTCGACGCCACCCGTGTGAGACATCCTCAATCTCTCCTTCGCAATTGCATAGGCTACCTCGAGGCGTATCCTGCCGGCATCTCGAAACGCGGCCACGTGGTACGGCATGCTGTATTTCAGGTCGCGAAAGGGATCCACGAATCGCTGCGGCGTCCGTTTGAGGACCCATTCTCCGTAAGGGAAAACGGGAGACCTGACGTCAAAGTGCCAGCCGTCCAAACCGTTCCAGTTCCTGAATCGAAAGGAAAAGCCTTCATAAGCCCACAGCTCCATATGCGCCTGAACAGTACGTCCCCGCTGGTCCACCTCGGGACGCGTCACCGTCCGTCCAAGCGGGTCACCGTACTTGATGTAGACCCTCCCCATCGGGGTGCGCCAGCCCGCGATTCCCTGCCTGGGCTTGCCGAACCGCAAATTGGCATAGGCCACCCGGCGGTAGTGCTCCATTCTCCGTTCGTTCGATTCCGTCAGCAGCAACGGGTCTTGCTTGAGCCAGAACCGTTCCCTCTCAACACTCTCAACCCATTCTCCTCTCGATTCTTGCGCCTGCGTGTCTGCTTTCGCGATTCGCGTCCGCTCTTTTTCGTCGGCCACGACGTCCACGGATTCGATGATCGAACGTTCCTCCGCGCCCATCATCTCGAGCGCCCGGACGTAGAAATCCCATGCCTGTTCCGGAAATCCGCCGGTGTGGTAGCCCAACCCGACAAAGAGCAATGCGTCCTTGTTCCCGGGATACGCCTTCAGCAGTGAGTTGGCGACGCCTACGAGCGCCCTTCCTGCGGCCACGGGAGCGGATCTCATATCCTCCATATAGACCAGGCCCAACTGGTAATAGGCGTCCTTGAATCCCGGATCGTACTCGATGCTCTGCCCGAGATTCCGGATTGCCAGTTCACGGTATTCACGGGCGAAATGCCGCCACTCAAGCACCACGCTATGGCTGATTCCCTCCGTGTCGATCATGTTCCAATACTTCATAAAGTCTTTTGCATAGTAAACTCCCACTCCGAAAGCCGCTTGCGCGTTCTCCGGATCCTGCGCCAGGACTTCCTCATATTGTCGTCTTGCGTTCGACAGAAACCCCTGCGCCCACAGGAGATCGCCCAGCAGCACCCGATGTTCCCAGTTTTCCGGATCCAGCCGGATTGCGCGCCGCAGAAATTTCTCAGCGCTGCTCCTGGCAAGAGGCGTATTCGTCGACATATGCAGCCTGGCGATTTCCACGTGCGCCAGGACATGATTCTCATCCAGCGCCAGCACGTCATTCAATGCACGGAGACTCTCCTCGGTCGAGACCCGCCCCAGTCCCTCGATCGCAATCCGGAACCGTTCTTCGGCGGTCTTCAGGTCGTTTTCGGACGCGACAGCGCCGCTGCACCAAGCCAGTGCGCCGACGACCAGGCAAGCTGTTCCACGTCTGATCATCACGTCCAATCCTCGAGTATCCTGGTAATCCGCAGTTTAATCGACTTTATCAACTCGGATATATTCGAATTAACGTCCACAAAGACACATGAATCCTGGTTAATGTCTCCGCTTGAAGATTTCCGCGACCCACACCTGGCCCCGCTCGTGCGTCACGGCAATGCCGATATGCGTCAGCCGCGGGTCGAGAATATTCCGCCTGTGCTCGGCGCTCAACATCAGGTGCCAATGCGCTTCCTCCAGCGACGGCGCCGTCGCAAGGTTTTCAAGCGCCACCTCAAATTCAATGTCAAGACGTTCCAGGCGGCTCGTCAGGTTTCCGTACAAAGGCGACCGGTGCGAGACGGAACTGTACGCCAGCATGTCCTTCAGGTGCGACGACGCCGCGTAAGCCAGTTCGTCGTCCCACCTCAATCTCATGCGGCCCTTTCTGCCGCGCACCTGGTTCACGAGCTCCATCAGCCGCCGGCCGGCGGCCGCGTCGCCCGGATAGAGCTCGACTTCAATCGGGGGTTTCACGATGGGCTTCGGATTCCCGACCTTCAACATGCGGTCTTCCAGCATCACAACATCGCCGTTTTCCAGTTTCCCCTGGATCTGCAGTCGATAATGTCCGGGCTCACGAATCAGCAGGAACCCTGAAAACAGTCCCGCCTCGTGCTTCATCGACATATCCAGGACGTCGCCATCCGGCAGCGAAAAAGCCACGATTGACAGCGATTTCACCAAATCGTCCACCGACCCCCGGATGGATGCTTCCATGCCGGGAGAGATTCGTTCCGGTACGCGTTCCAGGCCGATCAGGTCGCGCCGGATCGAGCCGCGGTACCTATAGGGCTCCACGAACAGTTTTGTGGCAGTGCTGTCGGGGCCAACCTCGACGCGGTTGCCCTCCCGGTCCGTAATTGTATATCGATCCGGAGTCAGGAACTCGATCCGCACACCCGACGTATCGGTCTGAACAACCCTGCCGTCCGGGAATTCCTCGATTACCGTCCCGTCCTCAAGCCGTGCGACGCGTACGCCGTCGGGACGTCGAACCGTTTCGGAGCCGTCCGGATACACGGTGCGGCGCGACCGGTCCGCGAACACCTCCAGCGTCTCGCCCGATGGATGTTTCTGTATCTTTCGTCCATCCGGAAACTCGTCAATCGTTGTACCGTCGTTCATCCGCGTAAACTGACGGCCGTCCGCAAAGATCCTGATGCGGTGTCCTTCGGGCGTTTTTGCCAGCACACTTCCGTCCGGAAAACGCGTCTCTCGGGACCCGCCGGGCGCCTTGATCTCCACCTTTCCGCCGGGGTATCGCACGTGCAGGGTCCCGTCGGAGAAAACCGTCCGCTCGACGCCATCGAGATTTACCGTGCGCACGGTTCCGCTTGCAAACCGGTGTACCCGCCGGCCATCCGGATATATCGTCACCCTGTTCCCGGACGCATGCCGCCATTCCTGACGCCCGTCTTCATAAACCAGGTGCCGGTTGCCGCCGGCGTCTTCGAACACGGTCCGCCCATCCGGATGCGTCGTCCTCACGCCACCCAGCGCGTCTTCCATTCGGACCGAACCATCCTGAAACCGCGTTTCCTGCGACTTATCGGGAAACTCCATCACCGTTCGCCCGTTCGGATACCGCCACCGCTGCCTTCCGTCCGGAAACGTCGTCCATACCCTGCCGTCACCGTAATGCCGTTTCCGCACGCCATTACCGGGATACGCCGCATTCTTCGGCATGAGCCAGACGCCGGCCTGCACCCGGAAGTGACCGTCGGGCGGCAGGTGCGTACGCTCTCCCGTCCTGAACGTGGACGTCCGGAACATATAGCGGTGCAGCGCCGCCGCGTCTTCGAGCGACTCGCGGTCGGAGACTGGAAGTGCGGTCGCCGGCAGAAGACCGCCGTACCGATCGGGATGCATTGTCACATAGAGGTATTGAAACGGACCTGCCGCGTTCCCTGAAGCCTGCCGGATCACCTCCCCGTTCCCGAAGAACACCGCAGCCACCACCCCCCGCGGCGTCGTCCCGAGCGCCGCCCTGCCATGCGCCATAAGGTAGACATGATCTCTCCATTCCAGCCGCAGGTCCCCGACCGCCATCACCGTATCGAACCGGACCCGATACGACTTCAGCGGAACGGTCATCAGGTCGCCCGGCAATGGGGCCGGGGCGTCTTCAACCGCCCATTTCAGGACGTTGCTTTGCGCTCCGGCAACCACGCTGTCTCCCGTATCGCGGACCAGCGCGGCCCGTCCGGTATCCGCTTCGGCAAGGAATCCCCCCGCCGCGGCCACGTAATTCTCCAGTTTCCAATCCGAACGGTAGCCGACGTCTCCCGGCCGGTATACCGCGCCTGACACGGTCACGGTTTCCCGTGGCGTGCAGGCGGCGAAAATCAGCAGAAGCAGAATGACAATGGAATTCCGAATTTCGGATCTCACAAAAAACCCCGGTGGTTATGAAAATATCCGTCAGCGATCCGATTAAAGCTGCGAGTTAGAGACGACTATCAACTCACACGAAGGCACAAAGAAAAAACAAGCGATAAGCTGTCAGCGTTCAGCCGTCAGCCAAGATCAAGAACAAAACCAAATTCAATATCCCCTCTCCCAAATTACCCTGCCTACGGCGTGTTCCTTAAAAGCGGGGAGACGGAAGACGGGAGAGGGGAGAGATTGCATGCCATGTAAGGATTCTCTTCATTCTGGAGGCAAGGAGGGAAAGCATACGGGGCGAGGATATCTTCTACCGTCTCACCTCTACCGTCTACCCGCATTTCTTCTACCGGCTTCCCTCTTCCTTCTCACCGCCTTTAGAATTGTCGCCGCTGGGCGCGGGGCCTGCCTTATGCATCGCACGAATTGCCCCAGTGGATGCACAAAATCCGTTGCCCTGCCAGCCTCGGAAGTATATCAGACGCTGGTGCTGGACGGAATAGCGCGCTCTGCTTTGATAATCCTCTCAAATGGCCAGGCGTATGGTACCTGGGTGGCTTCCCTTGTGTGAGGCGCACACCATCAGCGACCAGTGGGGAGCCGTCAGGCGACAGATCACCCGTCCCGCAACGCCTGTCATTGTCTATAGACACACGTCTTTGTACATAAGTTCAGGAAATTAACCAAGGGCACTAAAAGTGGTTAGAGGGGAGACGTGCGCCGGGAGAAGAAATCCTTGTCCGTCAGGTTCCTCCTGCTTGCCTCCGGCCTGAGTTGAGACGTTACAAGGCAGCCTGTCTCATCCCTCTTACGTCTAACGTCTACCCGGTTTTCTGGAAAGAGGTTGCGGAATCGTGTTGGCGGGTTAATTTATCGAGTGCGCGGCGGATCGAAATTCGACACGAATTCGAACTTCCCCTCATCCCGACTCCAGGTGACATCCTTGTCCGATAATCAGAAACGCGCCCACACCCCTTTTTACTTCGGCTTTGTGCTGGCGTCGCTGTCTGTCGCGCTGACCGTCGGGTTCGGCTACGCGGCCGTCCTGGCCGTGCTGATCGGTTTTCAGTTGCCTATGGGAAGCTGGTGGGTCGCCATGCTCCAGGCGCATGGCCACGCCCAGCTCCTAGGCTGGATCGGCCTCTTCATCATCGGCGTTAGCCTCTACTTCCTGCCTCGTCTGGCGGGTGCGCCACTGCGCCATCCCCGGCTTTCCACCTGGATTCTCTCTCTTCTTGCAAGCGGCATTTTCCTTCGTGCGCTCTCGCAGCCGCTGCTTGCCGTGGGACTTGAAGACCCGGTCCATACCGGCCTGCGATGGACGCTCGGTTTCTCCGCGCTGTTGGAAACGGCGGGCGTCTTTACTTATCTCTATCTCTTGGTCACTACCTTACGCGGCGCACCTGAGGACCGCCCGGCACTGAAGACGGTGCGCATCTTCCTGGCTATCGCCATTGCGGGGTGGGGACTGTATTCACTGCTCGCGGCGGGTCTCGCATTTCACGCGAGCCTTGGCGACAACCCCCTGCTTGACATCGCGTGGAACCGATTCGGTATTGAGTTGTTCACCGGATTCGTCGTCCTTCCCACGGCGATGGCGTTTTCCGTCCGTACGCTTCCGCTCTACCTGCGCCTGCCCGCCGTCCGCTGGCCCGTCGCACGTTACGGACAGGTCTATCTCATGGCGCTCATCCTGATCCATGTGCCTGTATTCGCACAACTCACGGAGATTTCCTTCGCATCGTCTCTTGCGCATCTTTCGCCCATCGGGAAAGTTCTCAGAGGCGCAATCCTCCTTCTTTTCATCTGGAAACTGGACATTCTCTTCCGGTGGTATCCTCCATGGACCGTACACCGCATCGGCGAACCCGGGCCCGACAGGCGCCCCACGCGCCCTGGCTTGCCGGACTATGGCGAGTTCGGCCGATTCGAACTGCTGCTCTACGCCGCGTACGCCTTCCTGGCACTCGCCGCTATGGTTGAATTGCTGGATGGCGCTCTTGTCCTCCTTCGCATCGCATCTCCGTTCGATCCCGATGCATTGCGCCACACACATCTTGCGGGCTTTATCACCCTCCTTCTGCTGGGCATGGCGCCTCGGATGGTGCCCGGCTTCCTTCACAAACGCAAAGTCGCCTTACCGGGTCTGGTGGCTGCCACCTTTTACGTCGCGACCGCCGCCGCGCTTTGTCGCATCGCGCCACTGTTCCTGGTAGGGATTCTGGACCGGGTTCCCGGTGGTTTGGCGGTTTCGATGACCGCATTCGGGCTCTCCGGCGTGCTCGGGTGGCTGGCGGCGGCGGCGCTGGCATGGAACCTCCTGCGGACCTGGCGCAGCCCCGCCGTCGATATCCGCGATTCCTGACAAACAGAAAAAACGCTCCCCGCGGCAGCTGCCAGGGGAGCGTTTCGTTGGATCGCCGTCGCTCAATTCCGCGCTGCTGCGGGAACCCGCGGCCTGCGCTGTCGTTCCTTGACCCTCTTGAGCTGCCGGACCATCTTGTCGATCGCACCCCCAAGCGCGGGATGGACGGCATCCTGTTCGTCAGTGGCTTTAAGGATGTGGTTATGAACGTGTACCACAATCTCGACCCTGTACATCCGGTTCTCCCGCTCCAGCGTAATCCGGGTGTCCAGAATCGGTTCATAGAACTGTTTCAGTTTTTGTGTTTCTTTTTCGATGTACTCCCGCAACCGGACGGACACCTCGAAGTGTTTCCCCCTGATTTCAGTCTTCATCGCCACCTCCTTGCAAATGGTTGCACCGTCAACCACCGACTTCACTTCGGGCCCCAATTTCCCCAGACACGCCACGCTTCTCCAACCATATCTCCGTTGCCACCGCGCAGGGTCCAACGAGAAACAACGCATAGAACGGGGCATAGACCTGCTCGTACAGACGCAGTCCGGCTTCAACCGCAGCTACGGTAAACGCAACCCAGCACTGGCCACGCACTGTGTTCACCGTTGTTTTTGGATCCGTAATCATGAAGAAAATAAACAGCTGGTACATTGGACCGGTAATGGGCGCCACACCGGCCAGATACGCCTGCCCCGTGACAAGACTTCGTACAACCCCGAACAGCAGGAAACTCACCACGTACGTCAGACAGATGTGCAGCCGCTTTACCCGCCAGACCGCCATCCAGCCAAATACCCAGATCACCAGCATGACCCAGACGGCGTTACCCCACTGAATACTCAGCCCCGCCGCCATTTCCGGCGCAAGGAAGAACATCGCGCTAACGCCGAGATTGGACGGGTTCCAAAGATGCCTGCCTCGCCATCGGACCACATACTTGGACAGAATCGAGACCGCGCTGCAAAGCGCATAGGGCCACAACCATAGCGAGCGGATCAGAATCCCCACGCTGATTCCGGTGATGTATCCGCTCACGAAATTCGGTTTGCGGCTCCCATGCAGTCTGCCCAGCAGACCCTCCACGCCGACTGCGACCGCGATGGCCAATGCCGTTTTCGACAGATCCTCAAGAATTCCATATGTAATCTGGCTGCCAATCAATATGCAGGTGATGAGCGCCGGCGGCAGGAACCGGTGACCGTCGGCAGACCACCACGAACGTATTGAAGTCCGGTGTGCAGTCAGGTCCGTGTCCGTCGTCAACGCAACACCTCCGTTCGACGCACCACGTGCTAAGAAGCTGACTTAAAATTCCCAGCGGTCTTCGCGCGGCTGCAAAAGCGCCGGTCGGCGTTGGTCAAACCCACCCAAGAGTGGCGAGGGGCGCGCAGCCACGATACATTGGATATGGGCGGGTTTTCCCGCCTTGCCCGCCACTTTTTCGCTCGCGCTCGGGAACTCACCGGTAATTTTAAAACAGCTTCTAAGGCCCACGATTCCAAGTAAGTACAAAAACCCGTCGCGGGCAACCCAAAAAGCGGGTCAGGTAAACCGGGCCGCTTTCGTCTTTCGGACGAACATCGATTCATCTATCTTTCGGCCATCGTCCGAAGCGAAACCGTTAGGGACCATGGACGGCGTCGATGTGATCGCCTCGTGTAATTATGTATACGCACACGTGACAGATCGGTTGCCTGACGTTCGCCGTAGGGCCGGATGAATACGTCAAACGGTCGCAATTCCTGACCTGAAAGGAACTGAAGATGCCGAAAGTCCTCCTGCTGGGCGGATTCCTGCCCGGGCAATCCCTCTGGAGCATTCAGCACGGTTTCAAGAGCATCGGTTACGATGTCCTCTATCAGCCCACACGGGGGTGTATCGAGGCGAATCTCGAAGCGGATGTCGCACTGGCAAAGGAGGAGGCCGACATCATCCCTCCTCACGAAATGTGGGACCTGAAATACAGGGACGTCGGCGCGTTCCAGGAGGGTCTGTTCAGAACCGTCATCGAGCACGAACCGGAACTGCTCATCTGGTGGTTCAGCAAGGACGACCGGCCGCCGGGGCTCATCGGGGAGCTGCGAGAGCGATTTCCCTGGTGCAAAACCGTAACACACACCCAGGACGATCCGTGGGACCTGCTCCGAAGCCCGCATTTCACCCGCGAGTTCGAATATGCCGCGACGTGTTGCAGGGAAAGTGTGGATGTCTATGCAAAACGAGGAATAAAGGCTATCGTGCTGTATCCGCCGCCGGCAATGGAGCTGCATCGTTTCGCCAGACCGGCGCGACACGAGGAATGTGACTTCTCCGTCACCATCATGTCGTTATACACAAAGGAAGGCGGCAGCCCGGACGAGTACCTGGAATCCGAAGACCTGGTCAAACGGATCACCCACACCATCCCCTTTCCGGCCCAGCGCGCGCTGAGACAGGAAGTGGTCGCCGCACTCAGAGACCTGGGAAGGGTCCATGTATACGGGGGACTGGGTTTCGGCACGTTTCAGGACCTGCCCAGATATTCCTACCGCGGATTTCGGAGTTACATGGAGCTTCCCGGCGTGTACAAGGCCTCCAGGGTCAATATTAACCAACACAATTCGCCCGATTCCCACGGCTATCTGAATCAGCGAGATACCGCAATCACCGGCAGCGGCGGGTTCATGCTGACCGATTATGTGGCGGGCATCGAGGAAATCTTCGACGTCGGCACGGAGATTGACACGTGGGCCGACCTGGATGAGCTCCAGCAAAAAGCGCGATGGTGGCTGGAACACGAAACCCAGCGGAAAAACGCCGCGGCACGCGCGCAGGACCGGATCCTCAGGGAGTATGGCAACGTGGCGTACGCCCGGAAACTTACAGAGTTCGTCAAAACGTAAGGATCGCGGGCGCTTGGCGCGACGCGGGCTGCCGGCCTAACCCGGGACGGATTCGCCAAGAATACGCAACGCGTTCAGATAGGTAATCTTGTCATACGCGCCATTGGGCAACGACAGTCCCTGGAAGAAATCCATCAGCGCTGTGTCGAAATAGTCGCGCCCCCACAGCAATTTATCCTGAAACTCGATGAGGAATTTCGTTCCGGTCCCCGGGTCCCGCTTGAGCGCGTTCAGCGCCGAGCCAGCGGAGAGGTCTGCCCACAGATTGTCGTACTGGCGCATCAAATCCCACAGTTTTCCCCCCGGAAGCACCGGCGCATTCGGATACGACTGTTTGTCGTAGAGATCGTCTCCCGAGATGTGTGCCCAGAACCCTGGCGCGTGACCGATGAAGGTCGTTTCCGGGCAGGCCGCGATCGCCCGCTCGAACGCCTCGATACTCCCGCCGTACCAGTAGTTCGGTCTGGGATAGTTCCCCCCGCCGTGGTTGATGGGATAGTCGAGATGGATCGTTATGGGCAGTTTCATTTCAGCGCACGCGTTATATAGCTGAATCGCATCCGGGTCGTCGAACAGGACGCGCACCTTCATCTCACTGGCAACCCGGATGCCGTGTATTTCGCGTGCCGCACGAAGGCGATCGGCCGCATCGGGCCTCTTGGGGTGCGGGAAGTAGCCCAGCACGAAGCGGTCGCGCGCCTCCCTTCCCACCTGCAGCACGTCTTCGAGCGGAATGCCTGTCCCACCGGGAGGCAGGGCCTTGTGATAGGACGGACTGTATTCGTCTTCCGGCACCTCCCAGGTAAACAGCCACATCCTGTCAATGCCCTGCTCATCCATGTTGTTCAGAATTCGCTTCGCATCGTAGCCGTGCCAGTTGGGATGGTTATGTGCGTCAATCAACATCTTGTCTTACCTCCTTAATAGGATTTCAATTGGATACACAATGACACGAAGGGATTCACGGGGGAGCGACCTGACTGGACGATCGACGGTGCGGCCGTCAACACCGGAGATTTCAGCAGCATGTTCATGCGGAATGGAAACGCGGTTGTTTTGAACCGGTCCGCCGGGTTTCCTTACACCACAAACAATCGACTTGACAATTCACCCGGACCGGGTAATATGGAACCCGCAGACAGGAAACCGGGCCGCTAACTCGCGAGGCCTCGACAACGGATCGCGGATATGACTGAAAGGATCGGCATGGCCAGACACTCGGGCGGCAAGACGGTAAACCTCGCCATCGTTGGCTGCGGCGGTATCGCAGGCGCGCATCTCAGGGGTTACGCCGAACTCATGGAAAGAAACGAAACGCGTTTCCGCATCGTCGCCGCCGTGGACGATGTTCCGGAACGTGCCACCGCCATGGCGGAACGGATTGAAGGCCACACCGGCGAGTCTGTAAACGCCTACCGGACCGTAGAGGAATTGCTCAACGGCGAGAAGCATCTGGACGGCGCCGATATCTGCGGGCCACACGGGCTGCACCACGTACTGGCGTGCGAGCTGCTTTCCGGCGGCGTGAACATCATCTGCGAAAAACCCATCGGTATCACCGTGAAGGCCACGAAAAAGATAATCGCCGCCGCGAAGAAAAACAAACGCATTGCCGCAACGGCCGAACAGTGCCGCCGCAGCGTCGGGCAGCGCGCGATCCACTGGGCGTTCAACGCGGGGGGTCTGATGGGAAAACCGCGTTTCTGGCTGGCCGCAAGCGCGTCGTGGCAGGACCCGAAGCATATCCAGGACTGGCACTGGCGAGTCGACCGTCGGCTGGGCGGCTGCGGCATGGTGATGGACAGCGGCGCCCACTGGGTGGATACAATGCGCTACTGGTTCGGTGAAGTGGACAGCGTATACGCGCGCGTGGAGCAAATAGAGAAACGCCCGCACCGGAAGGGAAAAAGGATCATCAACGACACGCGAGAAGACTTCTGGACCAGCATTTTCAATTTCAGGAGCGGGGTTATCGGAACCTGGTCCTGGACCAACAGCGCGCCCGGCAAGGGCTTTCTGCAACTCAGCCTTACGGGCAGCAAGGGCACCATCGTTGAATACGATATCTTCCATCCGGCGGCAGGCGCGATCCGCGGTGAGTGCCAACTCCTGGACGGCGTCACCTACAGCATGGAACGGGTTGTGGATATGTTCAGGAAGAGCCTGAGCGAGGAAGAGAACGAACGCCTGTTTCCCTACGGCATCACCGGCGGAATGCCTCTGGAACTCTGGGACTTTATTGACGCGATGAGCACCGGACGCAACGTGGAGATTGACGCGGAGGAAGGCCTGCGCAGCAAGGCGGTGAGCGAAGCACTGTACGAATCAGGTAAATCCGGTGAGATCGTCAAGGTCAACGATGTAATCAGTGGAAAAGTGAACGCCTACCAGCGCGACATCGACGACTACTGGAAGCTATAACAGTCCGTCGATAAAGTCGCTCTGCAGGCGACGCGGCAGGAGGGGATGAATCGACGGGGACACTATGACCTCTGCAGTGCCGCCCGCTCGGACGAAAACGTCCTCAGCAAGTGATCGGTATCCTGTTGAAAACGCTCCATCGGCTCCCGGATCTGGTGTTGGAACTCCTCGCACGTTGCCTGGTAGTATTCCTGGGCGGCACCCCGAAGCACCTTGGCGTGATGCTGCATGGTCCTGTGGTCGTCCTGAAAGTGCTCGAAGCGGTGGTGAACCGCCCGCATAAGACGTCCGGCGTACGTCTCCGTGTTCTTCCGGTAGGCCGTGCGATAGCCATTATTGAAATGTTCCAGATGTTCGAGCGCCTCGTCAAGAAATGTCTTCACCTCGTCTACCTGCAATGCGCGCTGCGTGGTGAGAATGAGGTGATGGCCCTGCACGGCCAGGCGCACCGCGTCCGCCAAGCTGCCGGGATGCTTGAGGAGCACCTGCAGCATGAACTTCCAGTATTGCCATCGGTAGTTGCTGTTCCGGATGCCCTGGCGCCAGATCGACCGGAAGAACGCCTTGATCTCAAGCAGCCGTACGGGTGAATCTGCAATCGGATGACGCCCGCGGTTATTAAAAAACGTAAGGCATCGTTCGAAGAAAATCTCAGGGCTGTTCAGCGTTTCCACCGTCCACCGGTGCCGTTCCAGCAAGGTATCCGGGTCTATTAGAGGCACGTAACTCAACTCGCGGCTGAAAACCCCCGAGTCGCCCGTGTATTTCGCGCCTTCCACCAGCCTTCCCTGTCGGCTGAATCGCTTGTAATCGGGCGTATCCCGCAACACACCCAGAATACCTACCATCGCCACGGGAATACCCGCCTCCCGGATGAAAGCGATGGTCCGCTCGGCAATGTCGTCCGGGTCGGTGTCCAGGCCGATAATGAACCCCGCCTGGACTTCGAAGCCGGTTTCCTGGAGAATCTTGACTTTATCCAAAAGGGGTGTATTGCCCTGAAGGTTCTTCTGAGCGCCCATGAACTTCAGGCTTTCCTCAACGGGAGACTCGATTCCGGCGAACACCTTGTCGAACCCGGCCTTGTACATGGCCTCCAGCAACTGCGGATCGTCGCTGACCCGGATGCTGGCCTGGGTGTGGAACTGAAACGGATAGCCGCGCTCCTGCTGCCACGGTACGACTTCGTCCTCGAGCGATTGCCTTATTTCGTCCCGGTTGCCCACGAAATTGTCGTCCACAGCCATCACCGCGCCGCGCCAGCCGGAATCGTATAATGCGTCCAGCTCCTGTATCATTCTGCTCTTGCTCTTAAGCCGTGTTATCTTCCCGTACAGCGAAGGAATGTTACAGAACGTACAGCTCTCGGGACACCCGCGCGTAACCTGGATGACCATATTGCTGTAGTCGTCGAAATCGATCAGGGACCAGCGGGGCAGCGGGGTTACGGCCAGATCCTGAAACTTGCCGCGTCGGTCCACGTATTCCCGTTCAACGGTTGCCGAACCCGTGGTGAGACGATCCACGATGTCCATAAACCCGTTTTCCGCTTCGCCCAGGTAAAAGACGGCGTCGCCCTCGATCTCTTCGTAGTATTGGGTGGGAAGCGGTCCACCGTTCAGAACCGGAACGCCAATCCGGTTGCAGCGCGCAATTACGTCTTCCAGCGAGTGCCAGTGAATGATCATTGACGACGTTATGACAATATCTGCCCACTCGAGATCCTCGTCGATCAGCGGATGCGCATTCATGTCTACCATTCGCACGTCGTATGAATCTGACATCATGCCGGCAATGGTCAACAGCCCCAGGGGCGGAAACGCGACCTTTTTGTCGATTACTTTCAGCGCTTCGTCAAAGCTCCAGAACGTAACCGGATTCATGGGACTGACCAGCAGCGCATTCGGCATGTAGCAACCCCTTCTTCGTCTACGTAAAAAAACCGCCCCTTCGGGAACGGCCGCCCGACCCTCGCAGATCGTCTGCCCACCCTGACAGGCTGAAACGTCGAGACGCCCGCCGGGTGTGGGCATCGAACGTATGTCATCCTAAATATAATGTTTTTTCGATTTCACGCCACAGTAAAAACGATGTGCATCGGATCCCGCCAGAGTGTTCTTCGTGTGTACCGGTTCTCGCCCACGGGCTCCTTCATCCTCCGTCCGGACGGCCAGAATACCCTTGACAAGGCGTCTGTGACCGTTTTAAATATCCGCCGGATCCGGGACGCAATTCACACATGACGGGAGAGTGCCTTGTCCCTGAGCGAAGAGGATCTCTGGTATTTCAACCACACCGGCTTCTACCGAGTTCCCGAACTGTTGCCGGCCGACCTGGTCGAACGGCTGAATACCGTCACCAACCGGCAGATCAGCGGGATGATCGAGCCGGTCGTGTGGGAAAAGACCGGCTCTCGTGAGCCGGATGACGTGCGGCGGCTCTCGAAGATTCTCTCTCGTGACCGAACGTACCTCGAGGCCGCCTCACATCCCGTAATCCTGGGCCCGATGAAATCCATCCTCGGACCCAATATCGAACTGCTCACCAACAAACACAATCACATCATGGTAAGGCCGCCCGGATCGGAGCACGTCTACTGGCACAGCGGCGAAGAGCCTTACCATCCCACGCTCGTCACAGCCCTCATCTATCTCGAAGAATCCACCCTGGAGAACGGCTGCATCCGCATCGTACCCGGCAGTCACCGGCGGCCCTTCCGGCACCAGCGGCGTCCCGGAGGCGCATTCGAAGGGAGCGACCTCTTCCATAAATCCCTGCCGGTACCGATGCCCGAAGGAGGCGTGCTGCTCTTCAACGATTGCTGTTTCCACGGCGCGGGCGTCAACGGCGCCGACACGTCACGCAGAAGCATGACGCTGGCCTACCAGGCGCACGACTCGCACGACGTCATGAAGGACGACCCGGAGAAGATCCTCGCCGCCGGGGAACGCATCTACATCGGCCACCCCCACCCTTTCCCTCAACACCATTAACGAAACCACCAACCATGTCCCTCTCGCCGGAACAGGTACACCTGTTTCGCCACAACGGCTTCCTGAAACTGCCGGATCGTCTTCACGAAGACACCGTCGATAGACTCCGGCAGGCCGTGCTCGCAGACATCCGGGCGGAGGTCGAACCCGTGGTGCGGAACACAGAGGGGCGCGTGGTCAGAATTTCGGGCCTCGTTGACAGAGATCCGATTTTCCTCGAGACGGCATCCAGTTCCATCGTGCTGGATTCTCTGGAGTATCTGATGGGGCCCAATATAGAACTGGTCAAGAACCGGCACAACCATGCAACGCTGAACACGTCGGTGGAAACCGGGCCTGAGGGATTCCACCGCGACGTTAGACAGTGGTCCCGAACGATCTTTACAGTGATCTTCTACCTGCAGGAAACGAACACGGAAAACGGCGCCACGCTCCTCGTCCCCGGCTCTCACCATTTTCCCGGCATCGAAGGGCGCCTCTACGGGCACGACTGGAGCCGATCGCTGCTGGATCAGGCGCTGGTTGCTCCCATGCCGGCGGGAGGAATGCTGGTACTCGACAGCCTGCTCATGCACGGTATCGGCGAGAACCGCACGGATCGCACGCGCATGAGCATGACCATCGGATACCACAGCGTGGACGAACTCGCGGACGTACCGAACCCCAAACGAATTCTGGTTCGCGGCAGACCCGTCTACGAAGGAAACGACTGACGAAGCGGCTGATTGAAGCGTCTGCCATTGCGCAATCCATATGTGAAGCCGCTGACGAGACAGATCTGTGGGACAAGGGAGACACCCATGGACGGCATCCATGACCTGGGCGGAATGCACGGATTCGGCCCGATTGTACGTGAAGAAGACGAACCTCTGTTCCACCACGATTGGGAGAGGCGCGTGCTGGGTATGGCCGTTGCCGTTCCCGTGCCGGTCCCGGGAGGTTCGCGAAACAACATCGAGAACATGGATCCTGCGCATTATCTGTCATCCACCTACTACGAAAAGTGGCTGCACGCCAGAATCAAGGGCCTGATCGATGCGGGAGCGCTGACGGACGAGGAGTTGGAGACGAGGATGGCGCTGTTCCGGGACAGACCGGAGGCGGAGACTCCGGTCCCCCCCAACCCCGACCGCGTCCGGGCGGAACTCGCGGGCAAACGAACCGTTTCGACCACACCGTCGCACGTGGAAGTCCGGCCGCGATTTCGAAGTGGCGACCCGGTACGGGCGAGAAACATCCACCCCGAGGGCCACACACGGCTTCCTCGGTACGTCCGGGGAAAGAAAGGTACGATCGCTCGCTTTTACGGAATCCACGACCTCCAGGACGCCGAGTTGCCCGGATGGTGCGTGCGTCGGGAGCAGCCGCTGTATGCCGTACGCTTCGAATCCCGGGAATTGTGGGGGGAGTCGGCCGAAGCGCAAGACGCGGTCTATCTGGACATGTGGGAAGGCTATCTGGCGCCCGTGCAGTCAGATTGCGATTAACGTCAATCCGAAAAAAGACACCAGTCAAATTGGCCACAAAAAACCTGAATGCGGTTAGAGGGTAGAGAACCACACGACACCCCACCACCTGGTGAGACGTAAGCCGGGAGAGGGTAGAGATCGCATGCCGTGTAAGGTTTCCTGTCAGGCCGCAGGCGAGCCGGAGGAACATATCGGCAAGGGCTTCTTCTACCGTCTCCCCTCTACCGTCTCCCCTTATTTATTCTACCGTCTCCCGTCTACCCGCTTACGAGGGGCCGACGTCATGAACAGACGACAAGAATCCGTGCAGAGCGAGTCCGACGCGGCGTTGCGCACGCGGGCGCTGGAATCGCTGCTGGTTGAAAAAGGGTTGCTGACGACCGACACGATTGACAAAGTCGTGGAAAAGTACGAGAAGGACGTGGGACCGCTCAACGGAGCCAGGGTGGTTGCCCGCGCCTGGACGGACAACGGCTACAAGCGAAGGCTGCTGGAGAACGGCACGGAGGCGATCGCGGAGCTGGGCTTCGCCGGCAGGGAAGGCGCGGAGATCGTTGTCCTTGAAAACACGTCGACGGTCCACAACGTCGTCGTCTGCACCCTTTGTTCCTGCTATCCATGGCCGGTGCTCGGTCTGCCTCCCGGCTGGTACAAATCCTTCGCCTACCGGTCGCGGCTCGTCCGGGAACCACGGGCAGTACTCAGGGAATTCGACCTGCATCTGCCGGAGTCCGTCGAAATCCGCGTCTGGGACAGCAATTCGGATCTCCGGTATATGGTCCTGCCGGAACGACCCGAAGGCACGGAAGACTTCACGGAAGAAGCGCTTGTCCGGCTGGTCACGCGCGACGCGATGATCGGCGTGGCCAGGATCGATACCTCATCGAACTGAGCCGGATATGACGGGTCGAATCGACAGGAAGATCGCGGACGCTGAAACGACGGTCGCGCTCCCCCGCCAGAACGGCGAACTCGTATTCGAAGCTCCGTGGGAAGCCCGCGCCTTCGGTCTTGCCGTGGCGCTCTGTGAGAAGGGCGTCTACGAATGGCGCGAGTTCAGCGCGGCGCTGGCTTCCCGGATTGCCGCCGCAGAAAAAGAAAACGACCCATCGGATTACTACGCACGATGGGTCGCTTCACTTGAAGAGCTGGCAATCGAAAAGGGCCTCGTCGCCCGCGGACAACTGACGGCAAGGACCGCGCAATTCGCCTCGGATCGCCACGAGGACCACGACCACGGCCAGGTGTAAGCCGGCTGACGCCGCCACGCGTTGCCGTGGCCGATTTTCTGCCGCGGACCCCTGCGAGAACGACCATGCGAGCCGCCAATCATGCAACGACGTCTATCGGCCGGCCCGTCCGCGCGGACGTGTAGATGGACTCCAGTAACGCAACAGTCCGCCGGCCCTCCCGTCCATCCACCCGCAACGCCGTTCTTCTCTCCACCGCGCTGACCACGTCCTGGATGATGTTCTTGAGAGGGTTCTCCACCGCCGCCAGCCGCTCCTCCAGACCCTCCCCGAACACTCGCATTTCGCCGCTGAGCACGTCGCCGATCAACACCCCGCCGTGCGTTCCGTGGACTTCTGCGCTGAAGTACGCACTTGCGGGAAACGTCGTCGTCCCGGCAACCGTGCCCTTCGCGCCACTCTCGAAATTCACGATTGCCAACCCGATATCCTCGGTCTCGATTTCGTGGTTCATGATGGCCATCTCGCCATAGACTGAAACCGCGTCTCCCATAAACCAGCACAGCACATCCAGCAGGTGCGCGCCCTGGTTGGCCAGCGACCCGCCGCCGTCCATCTTCCACGTCCCGCGCCATCCGCCGCTCGCTTCGAAGTAGGACTGGGCTCTGAACCACTTGAATCTGACTTCGCCCAGGATGGGTTTTCCCAGCCAGCCCTGCCGAAGCGCCTCGGCCACACGATAGTTGTTGTCGACGTACCGGCTCTGATAATCCACACCGCAAAGCACTTTCGCCTCGTCGCACGCCGCAATCAACCGGTCGCACGCTTCGGTAGACACATCCATGGGCTTCGTGGTAATCACGTGTTTGCCAGCGCGCGCTGCCCGGATGCCCAGATCGGCGTGGGTCCCGCTGGGCGTCATCACCATCACCGCATCCACGTCCTCCCGATCCAGCGCCGCATCCAGGTCCGTTGTGCCCTCCACGCCGAATTCAGAACCTGCCTGCCCGAGCCGGGTCTCGTCCAGGTCCACGACAATTTTCAATTCAGCGCCCTCGGTGTCCCTTATTGTCCGGCACCTGTTTCGCCCCATGCCCAGGCCGACCACCGCAAACCCAACCATTCAAATATCCTCCATCCCGTCATTTCCCTGAAGATGCTTTACACGCGCCCTGTACAGACTCGGCGTTCGCGACCGGCGAACAGTGTGCGAGGTCGATTTCCGTTCCCGGGTTTTCGTCGACTGCTTGCGTTCAGCCAAACATCTCCCGGATCCGGTCCAGCGACTCGCGGGAAAGCGTCTTTCCAGCCGACTTGACGACGTCCTCAAGTTGCGCGGGTGTCTTGGCCCCCGGAATGACCGTGGAAACCGCGGGATTCGAAAGCACGAACCGCAGCGCCGCGTCGACCATGGAATCGGCCTCCTCGAGCAGAAAATCCAGCTTTCCGACCTGCGCTGCCGTCTCTCTCACCCTGTCTCGCGTGTATCTGAGACTTCGCAGGTCGTCTTCGGGGAACGCGGTACTCTCATTGTATTTTCCCGTCAGCCAGCCCGATGCCAGCGGCACCCGAGCGATCATCCCCACCCCCTTTTCCATGGCCGCCGGGAAAAGGGCGTCGCCCTCCTTCTGCTGAAGCATGTTGTACACAAGTTGAATCGCCTCGGCGCCGCCCGCCATGGCGCGCAGCCCTTCTTCCACGACCACGTCGGAGGTTTCGACCGGGCTGATCGACACGCCCCACGCACGAATTTTCCCCGAATCCTTCAGGCTCTTCATCAGCCTGAACAGCGCGTCCGTCATCCCTTCCAGGGGAGGACCGTGCAGCAGGTAAAGATCGACGTAATCGCGCTCCAGACGCGTAAGGCTTGCGTCCAGCGCACCGAGGATATAAGGTTCGGAAAAGTCCTGGCCCGGCGCCGCGAGACTCATCCCGACTTTGGTGCATATCACGGCATCGTTCTTGTTTTCGTACAAACCCAGTCCCACCAGGACCTCGCTCTTCCCCCGACCGTACGCGTCCGCTGTATCGTAAAATGTCACATTCTGCGCCCAGGATGTACGGACGGTTTCGATCGACGCCTTCACGTCCACTCCGGACCAGCCCGTCGGACTGCCGCCCCTGAATGAAGCCCCGCCGATAGGCCAGCAACCCAACCCCACCTCGGAGACCTGAATCCCCGTTTTTCCGAGTTCCCGATATCTCATCCTGTCCTCCATATACCGATCAAGAGTCGTTTCCCTCGCGGCCGCGCAATGGCATGCGCGTCAATCCGCCAATGCAACCGCCTCGCGCTCCCGCCGCAGCATCCCCTCGGGATCCACCCACTGGCTCACAAGAAGGGATATCAGAGCCAGAACCGCACCGCTGAAAAAAATCACCTGGTAGCCGAAGTAACGCCAGACCAGGCCGCCGATCAACGGCGCCGCCACCGCGGCGAAATGATTCATTGTGACGCCCATGGACAGGGTGGGTTTCAGATCCTCCTGAGGCGCAATCTTGTGCAGGTACGTCGTAAGCGCAATACCTCCGAAGAAAATAAGGTTATCGATACAATAAAGCACGTACAGCGTCGGACGGTGTTGAATCGCGCCATACCCGAAAAAGACGAAGGCCAGCCCGATGTAGCTCCAGCTGAGTACGGCGCGCTCTCCGTGCCTGTCGACAAGCCGGCCCATCAGCGGGGCCGTCAACGTAATCAGCGTCTGATTGATCAGTACGAGCACCATCGTCGTTTCCACGGGCATGCCATGGACTTTCACCAGCGCGAAGATGGCAAACGTGATAAACATCTGCTTCCGACAGCCCTGCAGAAAATTCAACGCATAATACAGACCGTAGCGGCGGTGGAAAACGAAACTCTTTTCCTTCACGCCAGGGGGTTTTCTGCTGGCAAAGAAGATCGCCAGTCCACCCAGCGCGGTTATCGCTCCGGCGGCCACGAACAGCCAGTCGTAGCGGATTAAATGGAAGATCAGATTGCAGATCCCGATTGTCAGCAGCCACGCAAAGGCGTGCACGCTCCTCAACTGCCCCAGCCACTTCCCCTTCTTGCCGTCGGGAGAAAACCGCAGCGCCATGGACTGCTCCATGGGGATCCAGCAGTGGAACCCGATGCCCCACAGCGCCGAATATACCGCGAGGGAGAATACGGTATGCACGTCCGCGTATGCGGCAAGCCCCGCGCCCATCACTACCAGGGAGGCGCCAGCGACGACAGGCGGCGCCAGCCGCATCATCAGCGCGACAAAAAACGCGTTCAGGAATCCCGACGTCTCCCGCAAGGCTTCCACGTACCCGAGTTCGTGAGGCTCGATGCCCAGACGATCCACGGCAAAGTTGTTGTACAACGTCAGTTGGACGCCGAAAAATACGCCTACTGAAAACGCCGCCGCACCCAGAAGCCGAAAGTCCCGGTTCCATTCGGAAAATGGATTGCTGATCTTGATCAATCTATTGTCCTGTCCCAAAAATTCCTCACCATTCGACCGCCGATTCATTCCGTCTCGCTACGTTCCCCTCGCTCGCCGACCTTACGCAGGTCGCCTGCGCTCCGGCGCCTTGCGAGCCGGGCGACTCAGCGGTCGAATTCAGGCAACTAATTTCCGGGACAGAACACTTGTGTCCGTCGCGATGAATGCCAAGGCCATTTCATGCGGGCGAGACCCCGGGCGCGTGGAAGGGAGGGCGGAAGTCTAGTCCATCTGAACAATAACGCGGCGGCCGGCGACCTGTACGGGATAGACCCGCACCCGGAATCGCTCGGGCTCAATCAGTGCGCGGCCGGTTGCCAGATCGAATTGCCATCCGTGCCAGGGGCACGTAAGGATTTCGCCCAGACGACCGTAGGAGATCTCCTCGCCGGGACGACACGGCAGGGCCGTACCGTCCACCTTTCCGGCAGACAGCGGCGCGCCCTGGTGAGGACAGACATCGCGCAATGCAAAAAAGCGGCCGCCCCGCCGCACCACCATAAGCGCACGGCCTCCGGCGTCAACCCGTCGTGGCCGGCCAGGCTGGAAGTCGTCAACCGATCCGATGTCAACTGTCTTCGAGACCATAGAAGGCCGCCGCGTTATCGGCCAGAATGCGCTGCCTCAGGGTGCCGTTGATGACCCGGGGCAGTGCACGGTCGGGCGCGTCGAAGTCCCAGTGCGGATAGTCGGTGGCGAACATGAGAAAGTCTTCGCATCCGATCATATCCAGAATGGCGAGCAGGTGCCGGGGATTGGAAGGCTCCTCCATGGGCTGCGTCGTCGCGCGGAAGTGGTCCCGGATGTATTCGCTTGGCAGCTTCCTGAGCCACGGCACTTCGACGCGAAGACCGCGGTAGTTCTTGTCAAGCCGCCACATGAGCGCGGGCAACCAGGCGAATCCCCCCTCAATGAGGGCTATCCTGGCCGAAGGCAGTTCCTCGAAGACGCCTTCGCACACCAGGCTGATAACCTGGGCCTCGAAGGCCTGCGACATTCCCGTGTGGTCCTCGATGTAATAGGATGGCCAACCGCTTGCCGTAATGGGATTGCCGCCGCCGCCAAAATGAATGCCTACGGGCAGGTCGGCCGCGGCCGCGGCGCGAAAGATGGGCCGGAATTCGCGCCGTCCGTAGGGTGCGTAGGAACGCACGAGCAGCAACACCTGCACGAAGCGGCGGTCGGCGGCTACGCGCTCGATCTCGGCGGCGGCCGCGTCCGCATCCTGGATGTTCACGACGATTGAGCCGCGCCACCTGCTGTCGGCATCCAGCCACGCCTCCCGGGTCCATTCGTTGACGGCCCGCTGCAGCGCGTTTGCAAGATCGATATTGCGCACGGCCGACACCGCGACGAGCGGGTTGAGGACCGCAAAGTCAATACCCCATCTGTCGAGTAACTGTTCCCGGGCAAACCCGGCGTCTGTTCCGGGCTTCCTGCCATTCGGCGGCCAGGCGTCGCGCCGGGCGGCCTGCGCGTAGAGTTTCGGGTAAATCGAGACCGACGGTATCGTGAACCCCGACTGCCCGACGTACGCCTGCCACCGCCTCGACAGATAGGGCAGGAGTTCGTCGATGGAATCGGGATAATTGTGGACGTCCGCGTCTATAAGCGAGACGCCGGATTTCCCGGCGTCGACCGCCATTGCCTCGGATTCGGCAGTTGTTTCGAGCATGGAACGGACCTTTCAACAAGCGAGCGGTCACCGGATCGGGTCAATTCCCCAAAGGCTCCCACACGGCGCCAAAGATATCTCTCAATCGTGCCAAATCGTCGTCAGGAAGCGGCGGACCGAGAATGGCCTTCACGTTCGCCTCCAGGTGATCGATGTTCGCCGTACCCGTCAGGACCGTGCCCATCGCAGGATGTGACGCCACGTACTTGTAGGCGGCCGCCGGCAGTGAAGTCACATGGCCCTTCACGAGCCAGCCCAGCGGATCTTCGTCCGGTACCGAATCCCGTTCAATCAGGCCCGTTTTCTTTGCATAGGCGATGCGCTCAGCCAGCACCTCCGGCCTGCTCAGCGCCCTTCGTACCGCCACCATACAGATTACACCCACGTTTCTCTCAAGGCACATCGGCAGGACACGACGCTCCGCCGTCGGGCTGATCATATTGTAACCGACCATCGCGGTGTCAAAATGGTCGTCGGCAAGCGCCATCGGAAACATCTCGTGTCGGAAATCCTGGGAATAGGTTTCCGATACGCCGAGAAAGCGGAATTTACCCTGTTCCTGTAGCCGCGCCATTACAGGCAGAAATATCCCGATCGTGCGTGCATAGTCTTCCGGTTTTACGCCGTGAAACTGCATAATGTCAATAACGTCCACCCGCAGCCGTTCAAGGCTCAGTTCCACGGTGGCGACCACGTCTTCGGGCGTGGCCGTCCATTCGTCGCGCGCCACCTGCACCTTTGTGGCCAGCACGTATTCGTCCCGCGGCACACCCGTCAACGCCCTGCCGAGAATGGCTTCGCTTTCCCCGTAGCCCGCGGCGGTGTCGAAAAAATTGACGCCCAGCGCCAGCGCCCTGCGCACCATCCGGCTGACGTCGGTCTCAGGCACGCCTGAATTCTGTCCGAACTGGCTCGGACCGCCGGTACCAATGCCGAGGACGGAAACACGAAGCCCGGTTCGTCCAAGCGACCGGTATTTCATGCAGGTTTCTCCTGAAAACTTCACCTTATGTGGCTAGTGTTGGGCTCTGCCGGGTTGACTTCGAAAAGGCATTGGCCACAAAAGGCACAGAAACACAAACGGTCACACCTGTCCTATTTCGTCTTCTCGAAATTATCCTGGACCGCAGTGACTATTTATCAAATCCGGCGCCAACCGTCAAGCGCTTCGGCAAGCGACGACTGACTGACTCCCGGATCCATGCCCGGTTCCCGGGCCTTCTGGCCATGCCGTCCCGGCGGTCGAAAATGCACTTGCGAATTCACCTCGCTTTTGAAATACTGTTGGGCTGGAAACAGGCGCCACATCGATGCCCGCGGAAGCGCAGACGCTCGCTCCATCGAGCGCCACAAAGCGGGTGGTCACACGTGAAAAGGAGTCCAGGTGAATCTCTACACACCGGAACAGATTCAACTTGCCCGGCAACGCGCGGCGGATGACCCTGACGCGAAGGAAGTCGCCGGGCGTATCATTGAAGACGCAGACCCGTGGCTGGAGCGGGACCAGGATCTCATCCACAGTCTGATGCCCGGTCCCGAAGTACCGCGCAGCTGGACCATCAACTTCGTGAGCGGTTGTCCGGTCCACGGCAGCGGTCCGAACGGGTACGGCGGGTACGCGCAGGGCGGATGGATACACGATCCCTTCAAGGACCAGTGGCGCGTCACCTGCGCCATAGGCGGGGAATCCTATCCCAGCAATGACTTTGGGGCATTCTACCGGAGCGGAATGGAGGACCGCAGCCTGCTGACCGGCCCGTACGCGGACGATGGATGGGGCTGGCAGGGCGACGACACACCGTTTCGCCACTGGTTCATCGCCTATTGTTGTTGCAGTACGTGGAATACGGTTGTTGCCGGCCTTACCTCCCTCTCTCAGGCCTATCTCCTCAGCGGGGACGGCAGATATGCGCACAAGGCGCTCGTCATTCTGGACCGTCTGGCCGAAGTCTATCCGCACATGGACTACAGCAGGCAGTCCATGTACGCCCTGGAGTTCTCGCCCGGCTATACCGGAAAGATGAACGATCTCATTTCTGAATCCGGGACCGTACGGCGGCTATGCCACGCGCTGGACGCCGTTTGCGACGCCATCCCCGGCGACCCCGTCTTCGGTTCGGATGCGGACGAATTCCGAAAGAAAGTCGAGGCTGGCATCATCGGGGCGAGCCTCGACGGAATCTACCGCGGCCACGTCCGGAGCAACTACGGCGGGCACCAGGAAGCCCTGCTGATCGCAGCGCTCGCCTCTGGAGACCGGAACGAGATCGACAGAGCCGTAGAATGGACGCTGAATAACACGGGGGAAGCCACGGAACTGAAGGAGATGCTCACCCACTTCGACGGATACATCTTCCGGGACAAGGCCGCCCATGCGGAAGGGATCAACTTTGCTCTGGACAACCTGATCTTCCGGGAAGGCATGGGGTGGGAGAGTTCCCCCAGCTACAACAGCAGCTGGGTCACGCACCTCACGGTCATCGCCCGCCTTCTGGAAGAACAGGGCATACGGATCTGGGACAGGCCAAAGTTCCGTCGTATGTACCGCTGGGCCGAGGAAATGACGTGCCTGGACGATTTCACCCCTTGCATTGGCGACGCCGGGACCACAACCGGGGGCCACGTATCCCTTGACAGCGCTACCTTGCGGACGGCGTACAGGGCCACCGGAGATGCCCTCATTGGCGAACTGCTGCGCGGCCGAGAGACCGGCTTCGACAGCTTCGAGTCGCTTCTGGAGGAACCGGTGGAACCACCGTCGCATGCGGACGCCGCCGCCGAACTGAAGGAGATGGCGGCGGAAAGCAGGCTGATGGGCGGCTTCGGCCTGGCCCTGCTTCGGTCCGGGAGAGGCCGCGAGCGGGCGGCCGTGGCGCTATATTACGGGCGGGCAGCCACCGAGCACGCGCATTTCGACCGTCTCAACGTCGAACTCTTCGCGTACGGTCGAAAACTCATCCCCGACCTCGGTTACGGCGAACACGCCGCAGAAGGAGACCGTCCCGCGGTGTGGACGAAGAACACCCTGGCGCACGCCACGGTTGTCGTGGACGGCCGGCGGCAGGATTCACAGGGGCCTGGCAGACTCGAGCATTTCGTGAGGGCGCGAGGCCTGACCTGGATGCAGGTCGACGCCCCGGAAACCTATCACCATACGTCCGAATACCGGCGGACGCTCGCGTTCGTCGAAATCGCAAAGGATGCCCGTTACCTCCTCGACTGCTTCCGCGTGGAGGGCGGAAGCCAACACGACTACAGCCTGCACGGATTCGAAGGTAAGTTTTCCGTGGACGGTATTACGCTTACTCCTCCGCAGAAGCAGGGTACCCTTGCCGGCCGGGATGTGCCCTTCGGCGCCATCTACGACGATGCCGGTCTCACCGACCCGTCAAGGAAGGGGCGGTCGTATTACACGTACCGTGGGGGCGGCTACTCCTATCTGTACGACACGCGGCGCGGGAATCCGACAGCGAGTTGGTCCTCGAACTGGCGCGACGTGAAAAACGGCATCGGCCTGAGTACCACCTTCCTGCCCTCGGACGAGGCCATCGTCGCTCACGGAGATCCACCCAGGAAGCCGGGCAACCCGAAGCAACTGACGTACGTGCTTCTCCGCAACGCGGGTGACGGCGCGGCCAGCCGGTTCGTGGCCGTTCATGAACCCTTTAAAGGAACAAAGAAAGTCCACGGCGTTGAGCAACTGGATGCCGGCGGTGAGACCCTCGCGCTGCGGGTCAGCCATCAATACGGCGAAGATACGATCCACCACGCCATCGGGCCATCCGGCGGCAGTTTCGGCATGGCGCGACACGATGACGAGGGGAAGCTGGTCTCCCTGCACCAGTCGGGCCAGGGAAGCATCAGCGCCGACGGGCATACCCTCTCGATACCCGGACCGCTTCGCGGGCGTATCGTGGAAATCGATCCGGGGTCTTCCATAATTACCGTCGAACGCGATCGGGACAGCCAGGCCTTCCGCACGGCGGCACTCAAAGGTGACGTCGCCCGCATCGGAAACGCCCGACGTGCCGCGGCATACAACATCACGGCCGTGGAGGGCAGAGACAGGCGCTATCGCATCCGGTTCAGCGACGACAGTTTCCGGGTCGGCCGTTTCGTCATTACGGGTCGGAACCCGGACGGAACCGGCCTCTCGACGAAAACCAACCTTTACATGGCGGCGCAGGGGTACTACCGGGGCGCATGGCTTGCGGACAGGGACCACGCGCACTGGCTTCCCGTTGACGACGTCGAACTGGCGCCTCACGCGCCAGGCGTCCGCCGGGATGCGGGCATCAGGCTGGTTGGCGGGCACGACCTCTCCGCCGGATTCGGCGTTGGCGATATCGCCTATCTCTACGACGTCGGACCGGGAGACACGATCGAGATCACGCCCACAGCCACGGCTGTCCGGCAAAGGGACGGGCGGTTCCGGATCCGTGCGAATTGCAGGGCGATTCTGGACTGAATTCCCAATCACGCAGAAAAAAAAGGGCGACCCGATTCCGGGCCGCCCTTTTCTGTCTGTCGGTTGTATCGCGGTTATCCTGCATTCCGCAGCGCAGTGAAAAACCGCACGTCCGATCTGGCCAGATCGATCACCGTGTCCACAGGTTCCCCGCTGTACTCGCTGTGGAAGCTCAGGGGTCCGTCGAAATTTACCGAATTGAACGCGCGCAAGAGCGCCGGCCAGTCTCCGTATCCCTCGCCAAGCCGCACCACCCGTGTGCGCCAGGTTGTCCCGCCCTTCTGTCCAAGTGGCTGGCGGATCAGGTCCTTCAGCGCCACCACCGACAGGTGCGACCGGACGATATTCAGCGCCAGTTCGATCGGCTCCCCGCAGATGGAAAGATGCCCCGGATCGGCGAATACGCCGATATGCCGAGGATCAAAGTCCTTAACCACATTCATGGCCGCGCAGGAGTTGAGGCCCATCGAGAGCCCGGAGTGGTTGTGCACCACGGTCTGGACGCCGTGTTTCTCGGAAAGGCGCTGGAAGCCTTCGAGGTGCCCGCGTACCGCGTCCAGTTCCTCCCAGTAGTCCATCCCCGCCGACCAGTGCCAGTACCCCAGTTTGATATGCCTCACGCCTGCTTCGCCGCAGGCCGCGTACAGACGGTCCGCGTATTCCATCTCCGGTTTGATGAAGTCACCTGGTGTGGTTACCAGGGGGATGGACAGCCCTTCGTCGGCGAACAGCCTGGCGGCGTCCGGCAGCGCCGTTTCGACATTCTCCGGATGTACCGGGTAGCCCGGGCGCACGCACAGGTCGGCGCCTTGCACGCCGACTGATTTCAAGGCGGCGATAATGCCGGGGACATCCAGGCCCTCCAGATGTTTCGTAAACATGATGCATTTCATTTTAATCCTTTCTATCGGTAAAGGCGTCTTGTCCGGTTCCGGAAACAGGTTGTCTGAATCAGAAAAAGCAGCTGTCAGCTATCGGCCGTCAGCCAAGAGCGGGGAGACGTTAGAGGTGAGCCGGTAGAAAAAAGGCGGGTAGACGGGAGACGTAAGACGGTAGAATAAATAAGGGGAGACGGTAGAGGGGAGACGGTAGAAGAAGACCTTGCCGATATGTTCCTCCGGCTCGCCTGCGGCCTGACAGGAAACCTTGCACGGCATGCGATCTCTACCCTCTCCCGGCTTACGTCTCACCAGGTGGTGGGGCGAGGTGTGGTTCTCTCCCGTCTACCGGCTTACGTCTACCGCCTTTAGGCGACCTGTTACCCCGGTCCCCTCTCTTAAAGGAAAGGGGGAGACAAGCGTTGACGATTTGTGCATCTGAAGCGATTCGCGGAAAAACCGGAGCTTGAATGGTGACCCGATTCGGAGAAAGAAAACTAAATCTGCGACTGGTAAATCAGATCCACCAGTTCCATCGTCTTCACCGCATCCTCGAAACACGTCTCAGGCTGTTTCCCGCCCCTGATACAGTCTATAAAGTGCCGGTTGGTATCGTACGCGCCGTAGGCGCGCCATGTGTCGTCGCCGCCGCCGAGGCGGAAAGGATCGAGCATTTCCACGGGTTCGTCCTTGTTGTCGGCGAATACACGCCCGCCTTCTTCCGGGTCCCCGAATACAGAAATGCCGGGAGAATGGATTTCAACCGAGAAGATGCGTCGCCCCGTCATCCAGTTGGTGAGCAGCACGCCGGTTGCCCCGGAACTGAACTTCACCAGCGCAAGGTATATGTTGGTATGTGTGGCGCCCTCCCGCCGGACGTCGCCGGCCACGGACTCCACCTCGCCGCCGCACAGATAACGCAGCGTGTCCACGGCGTGAATGGCGTCGGACGTGAGGATATCGATCGCTCCCCTGTAATAAGGCGCGCCGCCCACGGCATTCTTGTAAAACGTGGCCACGGCGCTGTGAACGGCCCCGCGCTTCTCGCAAAGTTCCTTCCCGTACCGGATGACGGGCGCGAACCGCCTCTGGAAGGTCACGCCGGTAAGCACATTCTGCTTCTGCGCAATCAGCGCCATCTGCCGGGTCTGTTCGGTTGTCATCGCGGGGGGTTTCTCGACGAAGAGATGGCAACCCATCTCCATCACCGTTGCCGCGATATCGTACAGATGATGCGGCGGCATGATGGCATAGACGGCATCCGGTTTTTCCTTCTCGATCATCTGCCGGTAATCCGAATACTGCGCCTGAATGCCAAAACGTCCCGCCGCATCGGCCATCCTCTGTTCGCTCAGTTCCGATACGGCAACCATCTCGACGCCCTGCAGGGCCTTGAGCGAGGGGTAATGCGCGCTGGTTGCGCGACCTCCCGCGCCGATCATCGCCACGCGAACGGTTTTCTCGTTTACGGTCTCTTCTGTCTCTGCTGTTTTTCGGCGCTCCGCCATACTCGCCTCCAGTGTCCGGGGATCCCGGAGACCGATAGATTAACGATATACTGCCTGGATCAGTGCACGCATATACCCCACCGCAAACGCACGTCCCGCCCAGAACGTGGAATCCGTATTCGGGAAACCGGGCGTATGGTCCATCATGAACGGTCCCTCGAAACCCACTTCCTTATAGGTCTGCATCGCCTCGTACATGTCCTGGTCTCCCTCATCCACGAAGACCTCCTGAAACTTCCGGGGACCGCCCCGGATATTCCGGAAATGCACGTAGACGATCTTTTCGCGGCCCCCGATATCCCGGATGGCGTCGCACACGTTTTCGCCCATCTCCGCTACGCACCCCTGGCAGAACAGCATGGCGTTGCTGCGGCTGGGTACCATGTCGAAGATGTGGTGGTATTGTTCGAGGGTGGACACGATCCTCGCGGCGCCGGCCAGGGGTTCCGGAATGGGGGGATCGTCGGGATGCAGCGCCATCCGTACGCCGTTCTCTTCGGCCACGGGGATGACACGTTCCAGGAAGTATCGGATATTCTCCAGGATCTTCTCCTCGGAGATGGCCTTGTCGGGATAGTACGGCGGGTCCTCCATCATCTTCTCGTAGTCGAATGTACTGTATCTGGAGCCCCCTCTGCCTGGCGGTACGGATTCGGTACGGAAATTTCCCGCCGGCTTGAAATTGTACCCCAGCGTGGGGATGCCGACCTCGCCCATGCTCCGCAACAGCCCGCACCAGGCCTCGATCTTCTCGTCGCGGTCGTCAAGCGCGAGCGATATTTCGTCCCATCCGGTTGCCGCCAGGTTCGTCAACTTCAATCCGTGGGATTCGGCCATTGTCTTCACGTCCTGCCAGAGTTCCGTGCGGTCCGTGCCCTCCCTCACATCGTGAGGTATGGCGTTCACCGTCAGATAGTCCACGCCGATCGCCTTGAAGAAACTCAGCGTATCGTCGTTGATCTGATCCCACGGAAGCTGTTCCTGTATATACATTTTAAACGTCCTCCCTTTTGATTGACCGAGAAACCCCGCCACCCCCAAACGTCCCCGGTTCCCTTGCCAATTCTCGTGAAGCCGGTAGAGGTAAGAGGGGAGACGGTAGAAGAAGCCATTGCCAATATGATCCTCCGACTTGCCTGCGGCTCGAAAAAAAGCCTTAAACGGCATGCGATCTCTACCCTCTCCCGGCTCCCCTCTCACCAGGTGGTGTGGCGGGGTGTGGTCCTCTCCCGTCTGCCGTCTAACGTCTCCCCGGTGATCGGACGCCCACAATGGATGCCCCTACAAAACCAGACATACGCGAATTGATACCGCCTTGCCCACCTACCCATAGACCGTCTGTATCAGCGCACGGATATACCCCACGGCATACGCGTGGCCGGCCCTGGATTTCTCGTCGCCGGGGATACCCGGCGTATGATCCATCATGAAAGGCCCGTTGAACCCGACCTCCCTGTAGACCTCCATCGCCCGGCGCATATTCACGTCGCCTTCATCCAGAAACACCTCCTGGAAGCTGGGCAGTGCGCCGCGCACGTTTCTGAAATGCACGAATACGATCTTGTTGCGAAGTCCCATCTCGCGAATCGTCTCGTAGACGTCGACGCCCATTTCGGTCACGCAGCCCTGGCAGAACAGCATCCCGTTGCTGTCGCCCGGCGCGGCGGCGAAGATTCGACGATATTGTTCCAGCGTGGACACGATCTGGGCAACGCCGCCAAGCGGCTCCGGGATGGGCGGATCGTCAGGATGCAGCGCCATCTTCACCCCGGCCTCCTCCGCAGCCGGTACCGCAACCTCAAGGAAGTGCTTCATATTCGCCCAGATCTCCGCCTCGTCTACCGGAGGATCGTGCGGTTCGGGCCGGTCACGCGAGAACGCATCGTAATCGAACGTGCTGTAAATGGACCCGCCCCGGCCCGGCGGCGTCGAGGCCGTCCGGAAGTTACCCATCGGTTTGAAGTTGTAACCCAGCGCGGGAATGCCCGCCTCGCCCAGACAGCGCAACATGCGGCACCACGCCTCGAGCTTTTCGTCGCGATCGGGAAGACCGAAAGCCAGTTCGTCCCATCCTGCCATAAAGACGCTGAACAACGTCAGTCCGTGGTCTTCCACCCTCTCCCTGGCGGCTTCGAAGAACGGGCGGCTGTCCCGGCCGTCGCGCAGATCCAACGAGGGATCCAGCCGGTGCATTGCGCGAATGTCCAGGCAGATCATATCCGCGCCGATCGCCCTTGAAAACCGGAGCGTGTCGTCGTTGAAATCCGCCCACGATACGTAGTCCTGGATCGTCATGTCCGCGATCCTCCGGCCAGCAGCGGCGCGATGCCGAACATCCCGGGATCCGCCGCTTCGGTTTCGCCCATACACATTTTCGCCACGATCTCTCCGATCACGGACGAAAATTTAAACCCGTGCCCCGAGCAGGGCGATGCGATAATCACCCGCTCATGCCCGGGGTGGCAATCCACAATCCACCTGGTGTCCGGAAGATTGGTATACATGCACACGTGGCTCTCGACAACGGGCCCCGCCGCGTCGGGAATGAACCGCTCCACGAGCGGACGAATCTGAGCCTCGTCGTCCGGAGACGTCTTCCGCTCGAGCGTGTCCGGGTTGACCCCGGCGCGCCCGCAATGCAATGCCGCCTTGAAACCCCGCCCGAAGTCCGGCTGACAGTAGAACGAAACCCCGTCCTCGTTCACCCAGGTATTGTTCGGACAGCGGCCGGACACGAACATCCCCGGGTTCTGCAGCGGCCGAAAGAAAAACAGCGTCATCCGCTCGATTTCCACCGGAAGCGCCAGGTCCGCCACCAGCCGGGAGACCCAGGCGCCCGCGCAGACGACGAACCTGTCCGCCGATACTTCGCCCGACCGCGTTTTCGCACGCACCGCGCTCCCATCCGCGGTCCAGTCCAGAACCGGACAGTCGAAGTTCAGCTCCGCCCCGGCAGATTGCGCCAGCCTCAGATGCGCATCGATGCATGCCTCGGGAAACACGGCGCCCGCCCGTGGTTCGAAGATGCCCTCCCAGCCGTCATCGACCCGAAACATGGGATAACGCCGCCGTACGTCTTCCGCCGAGACCCGCTCGACAGGGATATCGAACGCACGGGCGCTTTCGAGAACACCGAGGCGCTCCTCCCCGCCTGGTGGCCGCATGGAGAGGTGTCCATACGTCCGGAACAGTTCCGCGCCGCTCTCATCTTCCAGGGCTTCCCACAATGCGTAAGCACGCCTGATCAGATTCACGTACTCGGGCCCGCCGGCGTAGGCCTCGCGGATCACCCGCGCGTGTCCGTGCGAGGATCCGCGGGCGTGGGGCGGGTGGAACCGGTCAAAGCCGGCGACCCGCATGCCGCTTTTTGCCAGATGATATACCGCCGCACTCCCCATCGCGCCCAGGCCCGCCACAACAACGTCGAACGTCGCCCCGCCCGTTTTCATAGGACGGATCATATAGCCCGGCCCGGACAATGTCAAGCCCGGAATGGGACGATCCCGCACGATAACCCGGCTTGCCGTGGGGCGCTGTGTGGAATCCTATCGAGGTGCCAGTCCGAATGCGTGGGACTGAAGATTTGGATGATTTGTCGAGAGAATCGATGAGCCGTGGATGGAGCAGCGGAGTGCGGTGGCTCTGCGCCCAGAACACACGGAGAATCTCAATAACAGAAGAATAACTTATATTCTATTCATAGCACCGGATTCACGAAATTCTGTATCTGATACAGGCCGAACATCCGGATAATGCCCCCGTTTCAGAAGATGCAAGAGACTGTCGCACAATGCGTCACATTGTAATTTATGCTGAATCAGATCAAACGAAAAGTGTACATTTGCGGCGCAAATAACAAATACAGGGAATCTTTTTGGATTGCGCGTGTAGATTATTCGATATTATAATATTCACTAATTGATCGGCAGTCAGGGATCGTGGATAGATATAGAGTGAATAATAGTATTTGATGCCAATTATGGATCACCAGTTGTCCTGAAACAACGGCGCAATCGTCGGCATTTACGGGACGAATCGCCCCGGAAGTCACGTTTCGATTGCGCCTTGTCAATGATCGGTGCAATGGCGCCATTACGCCGATCTTCACGTGGCGCCATTATGGCGATCCTCAAATGGCTCCATAAACCCGATCACTGACATGAGATATACGTCGTTCCATACGCCTTTGCAACAAGCGGTGCCTTCAACTGGAATCACGTGATCGGCCGCGCGGTTCATCACGATTTCACGAATTGTCGGATCGTGTTGAATTAAATCAATCGAAAAGTGCAAATTCGCGGAACAAATGACAAGTATAAGGATTCTTTTTGAATTGCGTGAGCAGATTATTCGATACTATTATGATTATAGTTTGAATAGCAGTCACGAGAGGTGAAGTCTATACGGGACTATTTTTCCATATCGGATATCGATTATGGATCGTCGGGTCTCCCTAAAAACCCTCGCGTTGGTCGTCACTTAAGGAAGGAATCGCCCTGGAAGTCACGTTTTGATTGCGCCTGAAATGGTACGGCACAGGGCCCTCATTTTAGAGGGAGACCCCGCAGTCAAATCGAGGCTTGAGGAACTCCTGGGTGAGGTTCCGTATGAAATTTTCTTCGCGAAAACTGCGTCAAATGGGTTCAGGAATTTATTGAACCGAGCCCTTGACATTGCAACTGCCGACATGCAGCTACAGATCGTGCATGGTAAAACACGACCTGGGACTTCGAGTACGGAGAGAATCGAGGCCAGGCTGTTCGTCGTCACTTCAGCCTCGCCCCTCGATCTGACAGAAGAGCTGATTGAACTTGTGGGAAGATTGGACCGTGCCAGGCAGAAAGAGGAACAACCGGAAACACCAGACAATTCCGTGAACTCACGGAATTTTCGGATGACGTGGATGGAGTCGTTTCTGAATGCGAATTACAGCAATCCGGACCTGTGTTTCGATGACGTCAGGCGTGAATTCCGGTTTACGCCGTCATACGGTTGCCGGCTATTCAGAGAATATTTCGGAAAGACATTTCGGGAAAAACTGAGAGAGATCAGGATCGCCCGGGCAGAACGGTTAATTGCCGAAACGACAATGTACATGAAGGAAATCGCCGCCGAATGTGGGTTTCGTTCGTCCAAACGCCTTTGCGAAGCGTTCGTCCGGATTCATGGCATTTCACCGGCGGAATATCGCAAGCGGTATTTCAGGAAGGATTTGCCGGGAGCGTCTGATACCGGCGACGCACATTAATGATCGTTACAGCGGCATTTAATCGGAACGTGTGAGAGTTGATCGGCAGTCACCTCTATACAGTTTCGTCGGCGCGGCGAAACGCATGCTACCAGAATTAGCACGACGGCTAGCCTTTCCGTTTGCGTCTTCTTCCGAATGACCGACCATGTCGGAAAAACCAAGACAGGCTGACTATGTCCCACCACTAATATGAACCTGGGACGGGAACGACTTCCCATTCATTGCCAATTGTTCCGAACAAGCGAAAAACGGACCATCCACCAAGTTGGAAAAAAGGAGAACACAGCATGTCTGTCAAAATAACAGCAGTTGGGGCTACCAAACGGGATGAACTCAAGGCACAAGCGAACTCAGATCTGTCAATTCGTACCAAAACGTTGACTAGAGCGGAGATGCGGTCCGTAACTGGAGAAAGGAGCGCTGGCGGCACGAAGCACTCTGGTTACGATACATGGGGAGGAAAAAAATCGGACCAAACTAAAAAAAAGGAATTCTGGGACGGCTTAGGCTCGTTCGGTCAATCGAAGCTGGCCAAGGATAAGAAAAAGGAAAAAGAAATAATCGCTTTGACGATAATCGGCCAAGCAGCAACCTATGGAGGCGATACCAGCCGAGTCACGATACCTTATATTAACCAGGAAAATGTCCGCAACATGGCACGTGATCAGTTAAGGCAAATTGACGCGCCTGAAACGGCCCTGCCATCGCCGCACAACTCTCACTATCGTCATGTTCATTGAGACACCAACCACCGGGCGAACTTCAGCACATTTCAAGCACATTTTCTTCGCGTTACGCGGATAATCCAGCCAGCGGATACCGAGGATGCATCTCTTGTTGCGTTTCACAGTTTGTGGTATTTTGAAAGAGTCGATACTCGATTCGGTAGTACCCGACTCTCCTGAGTCCCTTTTGTAGCGCCAATTCATTTCACCGTCTAAAAGCCAATGCTGGTTGTTATGAAAGAAAGCCTAATGAATCCATATTTAATTGGCATTGCAAAGAGCCTTGAATTAGGGTGGGTTGTGCGTCAGCTTTTTATCGCAAGACTGTGTTTTTGTATATTACTTTGCTCTTCTCAGTGTGCTTACGGCGCGTTGGACGAAAATCCGACCAATTGGGGCGATGATCCCTATAGGCTTTGGAATCAAGCTCTAAGGTTCGCAAAGAGCCGGCATTTTCACGAAGCTTCGGCGCATCTAGAAACGGTAATTCGGCTCAATCCACCGGATGTGCACGAAGCATGGAAAGATCTCGGCTTAGTTCAGGAACGTTTGAATCAATACGAGTCGGCTATCAAGAGCTATGATGAGGCGTTGGCGATCAACCCCAGTTACACTGAAGCGATCTTGGGGCGCGGGAGGTCCCTTGACGCCCTCGGAAAGCATCCGGAGTCGCTGGCGTCCATTGACCAAGCCATAGAATCACAGCCAGAGAATACCAAACTCTGGAACGCTCGCGCACGACCATTAATAAAGCTGAATCGATTGAACGATGCGTCCAAATCACTTCTGAGGGCGATCGAATTGGACTCAGTCTACTTCGATGCTCATATGAATCTGGGAAACGTATTGGACAAGCTTGGCCGTTTAGAAGCCAGCTTGGCTAGTTACAGAACTGGACTGAACATCAATCCAGATTCACATCAAGCCTGGCACTCACACGGAGTTACACTATCAAAACTCGAGAGATATGTGGACGCCATCGCCAGTTACGACACGGCGCTTGGACTCAACACGAAAGACCCCACTGTATACTATTCCAAGGGAGATGCCCTTTTGGAACTTGGTCGGTACAAAGAAGCGATTCGAAACTTTGATAATGCATTAGATATCGATCCCAACGATTGTGACGCATGGAACAACCGTGGGCTTGCCCTGGCAAGATTGAAGAAGCACGGTGAGGCGATTGTCAGTTTTCGGACGGCGATTGAGGTATGTCCCAGTTTCGCGTTGATTCATTACAATATTGCTGGAGTTTATTCCATGCAGGGAGAGTTTTCAAAGGCGTATGCGGCGTTAGAGAAATCGGCCGATTTGTCCCACGACGTTCTTAATGGCATAGAGCTAGATTTCCATTTAAAGCCCTTATTGAATGATGTTGTTTTTGGTCCAATAGTTAGACAGTTGATATCCAGGAAAGCAAAATAGGAAGGAGTTTTTCGGTGTCTTGGCGAAGGATTCTGGCCCAAGTGTCAGATACTTGCTTGCGGTCCTGGCCAATCAAACGGCCATCCGTTAATCCGTCAATAAAAATAGGAGACCACTGTCAATGATCGGCGCGATGGCACCATTATGGCGATCCTCAAATGGCTCCATCTGCCCGATCATTAACAGCCACTTTCGAAGACAAAAGCAAGACGGTCTGTTTGCCCGTGCGAAAGCAAGCGCGGGCGAGACACGCACGTGCAGGCGCGTTCAGCATAATAGTGGAATATCAGTGTATGAATTAAGCGATGTGGACGCTATCCGTTCACTGATGTTCGACAAGCGGGCTCTCGGCAATCGCTAAGAGGAAAGGAGGCGAAGATGAGTTGAGTTGTCAAGTTGACGCGAAGGATATTCAGTTTTAACCATAACCGTAAGGAGGGAACTGAAATGACCCGTAATTCGCAGACATTACTAGTGGCCCGCGACAATTTGAGAGCTCGTGAGCAAGTATTGGACCGAACGGAACTTCAGAGGGTATGGGGAGGTCAAGGGCAGAACCCCTCTGGGAATACAGGTGGTTTGCGTTCGTCTGACTATGTGCACCCCGAATCCTCGGTTCAACCGGGACAGAGTCTAAACGACACGGACCACTTACGGACTCAAAATGACGTTTGGAATAAAGGGTCCAATGGAAGCGGCGGCGGCGGTGGTTTGTTTGGTACGATCGCCGAGATTTTCTCTAGTCCGCCGGTTTTATTACCGCCAATTTGTCCAGAACCTCCACCGGAACCTCCACCGGAATCCGATACTAAGCAGAAAAAAAAGGATGCGAAGGGATCATAAGCCAGTTGAGGGAATGTATTGTTTGTACGAAAGTGAGACAAGAAACCGATTCTTAAAACTGAGGGTTCCCACCTCCAAAGGTGTTCCGTGAGCAGTTCATGACCGACGAGGATGGGCGTCCCAATTACGAAGGAGCATCCACGAAGGTAGAGCGCGGAAGACAGGCCGATGTAGAGGTGAGCGAACTCTGTCGTCGTTATGAGCATGTCCTTGGCCAGCTTTTTGGTAGGAGAAGCCGGCCAACGAGGGGTGGCCTTGTGCCGATCAATTTGGCACCACGTCGCGGGGATAGGTCACCCATTTTCGGGGTCCCGGCAACTTGGTGATATCCCGCGTCCACACCTGGTTGGGCGCACTGGCCACCAACAGGGGTGGTTCGAGCCGTGGATGACGTCGCTGGTTGCGCCGTTCGCGCACCTCGTGGGCATCGTGAAGCAGCCGGTACATGGTCCGGGTCGAGCAGACATACCGTCCTTCTTCCATCAGCACGGCATACACGGCTGCCGGTGCCCGGTTCACGAAGCGGTCCTCGTGCAGGATGTCCAAGACCCGGACACGCTCCTGCGGAGAAAGTGCACGGGGCGAAGACCGGCGCGACCGAGCCGGACACGTTGGATGTGGCTTGCGATGACGGTATACCGACACCCGCGCCACACCCAATGCCCGGCAGGCCGAAGCCACACCCACACTCGGAGCGAGGTATTCGGCCGCACGTATCATACGTCGTCTTCGGCCGGCGGCCGGTTCAGGGGGATCCGGCCTCGTGGTTGTGGAGGTTCCGCGCGGGACCTCCACAACCAGAGACCCCTTGCTGCCGTTGTCTCCAACATCGATGCTTGACCTCATCTCGTGCTCTCCTCTCCGCCCAATGTACGACATTAAGCTCGGAGGGAGAGTTGTCTCACTCTATATTGGCACGTAGCGGGCGGTTCACCACCGACGATGTCCGAATTAACTGAGCAAGCTGTACCATGGCTACGCGACACCTTAGTCGTCAAGGGGTACTGGAGGTACGATTGAAGTTCCTCCAAAGAAGGATATCCGTCCTGTACATCCACATGTTTCTGTTCATTTCCACGATACAAAGTAACGAAATATCTTGGGAGGTATATCACGCGGCCGCTCGGAATGCCTTGGAAAGAGACGATTACGTCACTGCAGTCCAGCAATATAACAGCGCCCTACGGGAAGCCAGGGGTCACGGGCTTCAATGCGAACATTTCGTAATTGTAGAGGAACTTGGTTCCATCTACTTCGATCAGAATGAGCATGAGGATGCAGCATTCTGTCTTGGACTCGCATTGGGTATTATCGATAACGGTTGTGATATAGACGACACTATATTTGCGTCGTTGATGAGACGTCTGTCGTGGTCATACTACGAACTGCACCGATACGAAATTGCGGAAGGGACCTTTAAACGCGCGGTCGAACTTCAAGAGAGGATCTCTGGCAAGAATCATCCGAAAATTGCGAGTCTTTTACACAATTCCGCCCGCAACCTCAGGGACCAGGGCAAATACGAACGTGCGGATGAACTCTTCACGCGCGCACTTGAGATAAGGACGACGGCTTTCGGTGAATATAGTTCTGATGTAGCACATACATTGAACGGACTGGCGAACAGTTACAATTCACAGGGTAGGTATGAATCCGCGGAAAACCTCTACCTGCGCGCGTTGGACATATACGAGAGAGCATTGGGTGAGACCCACGGTAGTGTCTCTACAGTTCTATTCAACCTGGCGAAGAATCATAGTAACCAAGGAGAATATGCAGAAGCGGAGCCCCTGTTACAGCGTGCTCTCCAAGTTTCTGAGACTGCCTTCGGCCCGGAATCTCTTCACGTCGCTGAGGTATTGCACAGTGCGGCGAACAACTATGCTCAGCAGGGTAACTTTCTTGCAGCGTTACCGTTGATGAAGCGGGCGCTTATTATACGGCGACGGGAATTGGGCGAAGAACACGCAGAGGTTGCGCAGTCCATGGCTATTCTGGGACATATAAACAAAGAATTGGGCAAATTTGGGATAGCAGATTCGTTGTACGTCCTCGCTCGTAACACGATTCGAGCCGATTCCACTACGAATAGTAACGATATCCAATCGTTATTGTCACACCGGGCAGAGCTTACCAGACTAAGATATTGGGGTCGGGATAGCAACCTAAGTGCCGCACTCGCTTGGCTTTTGGGGATTCTTGTCGTTTTCTCGGCGGTTCTATATTTCGCTTACCGTATCTTCGTTGTCCACTACAACCGTTGCGAACACGGCCGCAATTGCAAAAATGGATAAAAACACCGATTGAATAACGAGCTTGGATTTGAGCAGACTGTCCGCATGATGCCACAATGTCAACTATGTATTGAATTAAACATCTGACGACGATTCCAAATTAACTGTGAGAACACACCATTCCATAGATCGATCTTGGCCGATGGAAGTGCCAATCGCAAGTATAGTTGTATACTTTGTATTATTACAGGTGTCTTTCCCCTTGGCGAGGATGATTAATTCTGCATTGCTGTCGTTTTCACCCTTTGCACAAGTTCCAGGAATTTCGGGATATTTCGTCGAAGTCGGGCGTAATGTGGCGTTATTTGCAGTCGTGCTGCCGATTTTTGCCACTTTCCTTAAAAGGCAGTCGATTTCCCCAAGACACATTTGGAATACATTACGTTGTAACCGCCGTTCTCTAATATTATCTATAATTGCGGGAACTGCCGTTGTCTCTTTAAGTTGGTTTTTCACCTTGGCCGTTTACCCGAAGACGAGCCCGCTATTCGAACTCCCACCACCTAGGAACCCGATTGACTGGCGCGTTACTTTGCTCGTGTTTTTGATTACAACATCGCTCGTTTCAATTATCGAGGAGTACCTTTTTCGCGGTTTGTTGTATCGCGCACTGAGTCAGCGCATCTCCGTCCTTAATGCTGGAGCGGTATCAGCTCTTGTTTATTCCGGCCTGCACGTCTTGACTATTTCCGAAACAACCGCATTCGCTGCAATACATGCCTTGTTCTACCATTTCCTATTTGGCGTTGTTGCTGTGTATATATTCGAAACCACAAGGTCTCTAAACGGACCAATTGTCATGCATATTACAAATAACACACTCGTCGCACTAATCCGCTATTTCTTGGACGTAATTCCGTTCGAAGAGTTGGGCGTTGAATTGGGATGAACTTCGTTCGCCAATTTGGACCGAACCAGTATGCGTGCAAATTTGGAGCCAAAACTCTCGTTTAATCGATATCAGTCAGTTTTCTCAAAAATGCTCAGGGTTTTTGGCCGATTATGGGACTTTCACAGCAGAGAATCTACTTGGTCGTATTCCGAGTACCCATCCGTCGTGCATTGAGTCCGGTACGGAGTGTTCCATTGTTGTCCCCCGCAGTACCGAGAGGCTATCCAGCAAGGATTCTGCCGATTCCCGCAGTCCCGATGAACTCGCAAGTCACCTCGCAATGTATCCGCAAATCGCGCAGACTACCCGCAATGTGGTTTTTCCTTCCTTGACGTCACTATTGACATGATTCCCTTTGCCGAAGGTTTAGACGATTTCTCGATCGACCACGTCTATTAATCCCTGGATAGAGACGTCTGATTCGTCACTATACTCCGCTGGATGTATTCAGTCACGTGTTCAACTCTTGAAGGAATTCCGATCGCATTTTTTGTGAATGATCTGCCCTCTAAGGAATAATATATCGGACGTCCGTTTCGGTCACGGAAACCTGCGCAGATATCACTGAACTCAATTTGAAGGGCACATGTGTAAGTTGTCCAAACGATTCGAGCTTGTTCGACAATTGGCAGAATTAGGCAATTCGATCAATGTTGACTTGGGTACTGTGATCTTTCGGGAAGGAGACCGGGGTGACGCCTTCTACATTGTGAGGTCTGGAAGGCTTAGGGTGACCCGAAACGGCATCGAGTTACGACCGCGGACAGTTGGTTATCTCTATCCGGGCGATCATTTCGGGGAGGGCGCGCTGTTGACCAAGCTGGCGCGTCGTGCTACCGTCCGTGCTACGGAGCCAGGAGTATTATTGAGAGTTTCCAAATCGAGTTTCTTGAAAGCGGTTGCATCGAATCGAGAATTGAAAAATAGCCTTGAGGAGCAGGTTGCTGAGATTGCATATCGGGATTTTACTCGCTTTTTGAATGCAATGGATGGCCCAGAAGACCGTGATGTCCTGCAGGCGCTGTTTCAAGAATTGAAACGAGATCGGGTTTCAGGAGGAACCCGGATAATCCGCCAGGGGGATGCCGGTGACCGTTTCTTCCTCGTGGGGAGGGGACGGCTAAAGATGGAGGCGGTGAGCACTGACAGACAGAAAACGACGTCGTGCGAGCTTAAGCCCGGCGCGTTTTTTGGTACACTTGCGCTCGTAAAGGGCGTTCAGCAACCTGCTGACGTCATTACTAAAACTGACGTCGTGGTCTATTCGTTGTCAAAGGACGATTTTCTGCGTGCTTTTGACCGTTTACCTGGTATACGACGGGCAGGGTTGGAATTAATCGAAAACCGACTAATCGAACCGGCGTCAGAAGGGGCTGCAAACCTTCCGGTAAATATTCCTGTCTCCGATCCAACAATCGGAAAGAAGGAGGTTGAGGCTGAGAATGGGAATATTCCTGACGCAGAGCACACGTCGCAGCGGGACAGTAGTTCCCTAGTTGTCCGACGGTTTCCATTCATCCGTCAGCACGACGAGACGGATTGCGCGGCTGCCTGCCTGGGCATGGTCTGCAAGCATTTCGGGATGCCGATTGGGTTGAATAAACTGCGCGAAATGACAAATGTATCCGCCCAGGGAGCCTCGCTCGCGGGGTTGGCCGAAGCAGCCGAGACATTGGGGTTCGTGACGCAGGGTGTACGTACCGGGTTTGAGAATCTCAAGCTTGTAAACCTGCCCGCAATCGTACATTGGGAGGGCAACCATTTTGTGGTGCTTTTCCGGGTTTCGGATGATTACGTCATGGTGGCCGACCCTGCGCTAGGTGTCAAGAAGCTTTCCATAGAGGCGTTCGAGCGCGGCTGGACGGGCGTCGCGTTGAGAATAACCTATACGGACCGCGTTGCGGAGAACGAGCCTACGAGAACTTCCTTTCGTCGCTTTTGGCCATTGGTTCGACCGTATACAGGGGTTCTTGTCGAGGTGCTGCTGGCGTCGCTTGTAATGAGCTTGTTCGGGTTGGCGTCCCCAATTTTCACCCAGACCATCGTCGACCGCGTCTTAGTACATCAGGATCGCGAGCTGTTGAATCTTATGCTCGTAGGGATGGTTGTCGTTGCCCTCTTTCAAATGGCAACGTCGGCGCTACGAACTTATCTGATTGCTTTTGTGAGCTCTCGATTGAGCATCACGATGTTGTCTAGGTTTTACAGACATTTACTGAACCTGCCAATGCGGTTCTTTGCATTGCGACGGGTCGGGGATCTTACGACCCGCTTTGGAGAAAACTCGACCATTCAAGGACTCCTGACCGGCACGACGATTTCAGTCGTACTGGATGTGGTGATGCTGTTTGTTTACCTGGGATTGATGCTCTATTATAACGCCCGATTAACGCTTGTAGTCCTCGCATTTATGCCTCTTTCTGTGATTCTGACGTTGATTTACACGCCCATATTGAAGTCGCTCAGCCAACGCGCTTTTTTGGCAGAGGTCGAACAGTCGTCGGTGCTCATCGACTCCTTGCACGGAATTGACGCCGTGAAGACGGCCTCAGTAGAGAGAGATACGCGATGGAAATGGGAGGAGCGTTTCACGAAACAGATCCAGGTCGGATTACATGGTACGAAGATCGGGATGGTGTTCGGGTCCGTCGGGGGATTGATGAATCTTTTCAGTAGTACTTTTATACTCTGGTACGGGGCAACATTGGTGATTGACGGGGAACTGTCGGTCGGGCAATTGATGGCGTTCAACGCAATGATCGGCAATGTGACCGGACCAATTCTGGGTCTAATTGGATTGTGGCCTGAAGTCCAGGAAGCGCGCATCGCGCTTGATCGACTGAACGATATTTATGAGACGCCGATGGAAGCATCGCGCCACGGCGATAATGCAGTTACACTCAAACAGGTTAGTGGAAAGATCGTGCTCGAAAGGGTCTTCTTTCGTTACGGCGGCGGGCCTGAAGAGCCTTACGTGCTGAACGACATCAACCTTGAGGTTGAGCCAGGGCAGAAGGTGGCGATCGTGGGACGTAGCGGAGCCGGCAAGACGACACTCGTAAAGCTTATTCCCAGGCTGTTCGATCCCACCGACGGACGTGTGATGCTTGATGGGATCGACCTACGGGATTTTGATCCTGGCTCGTTGCGCCGGCAAGTGGGGATGGTGCTGCAGGATCCGTTTATGTTCGGTGGTACTATTGCCGATAATATCGCTCTGGGGGTAGAAGATCTGGATATGGATCGCATGCTCGAAGTGTCACGTCTTGCCCATTTGCACGAAGTAGTGGAGGAGATGCCAATCGGTTATGAAACCAAGGTGGGTGAGCAGGGCATTGGACTCTCCGGCGGTCAGCGGCAGCGCGTCGCCATTGCTCGTGCGCTCTATCACGATCCTCGCATCTTGATTTTCGATGAGGCGACCAATGCCCTGGATACGGAATCGGAGCATGCGATTCGAGAAGGTTTGGCGGAAATGCTCGGAGACCGAACAGCCTTTGTCATTGCTCACCGCCTCAGCACGATTCGGGATGCCGATGCCATTGTCGTCCTTGATCGCGGACATATTGTCGAGACGGGGAGCCACATCGATCTGGTCGAGAAGCAGGGTCTATATTTCCATCTTACGCGTCAGCAAATTGACGCCGTATAGGTGAACGCAACGGTCGAATTCGTACGTGCTAATTGCACAAACACAGAAAGTAGGCCGATACAGTTGCCCCATCCAGGTCTAAAATTAGTTGGAGACACCGAACCGTCTGGCGCCGTAGCCGAGCTTTTCGGCTCACTACGTCCAGTGTACACCCGGGCACTGGTTTACATTGTTGTATTCTTCGTGTTATCGGCATTGCTCTGGGCAGGCCTAGTTAAGGTCGATGTCGTTTCACAGTCGCCTTTTCGATTGGTCCCACTCGGGCAGTTGAATACGGTGCAAGCTCCTCGAGGGGGAGAAGTCGAGCAGATCCGCGTAACTGAAGGCGACCGAGTCGAGGGAGGGCAGGTGCTGTTCAGACTACGCTCACGGGAAACACTGGTCGAACTCCGAGAATTGGAGCAGGCTAAGGTCCAATTCCTGAAGGCCGAATATGATTACCAGCAAGCTCTACCGAAACAGCAGCACTTAACCCGTGAGATGATTGAGTCTCTGGAATCCAGATTGAAGATAATCCAAGCTTTGACTAAGACTCATGAACAGGCCGTGGATGCCTATCGAGCTGACTCTGAAAAATCATCGAACGACACAAACAACAACCCTGAACGCACGAAATTGGAGGCGGAGATTCTCTTTCATTCGGAAGAACACAATTATCTGAGGCAGAGATATGAGTCGAGCAGGAAGCTTTATGAGAATCGCCTTATCAGCCGTTCGGCCCTGGATGAAGCTCGCGTACAATACTTTAGCGCGCTAGCTGAATTGCCGAACCGAATGGACGAAATTCATCGCATGGAGACAACCGGCCAGGATTTGAAGCGCCAGATTCTGGAAGCGCAAATCCGCCTTAATCAAGAAGCCGCCGCGGTCCGTCACGCATTCGAGGAGGCGAGGCTGCGTTATCAAACTGCGCGGCAGGCTGTGGATCGTGCGCTTGAATCCGATTTGGACCTGATTCTGGCGCCCGAGGCGGGGGTAATTACGCGGGTTTTTGTGAACACGTTAGGACAGGTGGTGTCCAAGGGACAAACACTGGCCAAACTTGCAGCCGCAAACGTGCCAATAGTAGCTGAAGCGCTGATTTCAGGAAATGACGTCGGGCGCATACGACCCGGGCAGGTGGTACGCTTGAAATACGATTCGTTTCCATTTGACCGATATGGAATCAAGCGGGGAAAGCTACTCAAGGTGGTGCCCGACGCGACTGACGAACCTACTCTTGGGCCGGTATTTCGCGGTATTGTAGAGTTGGAAGAATCCACGACTTACGTCAACGGGAAGTCCAAGCGGCTGATGTATGGCATGAAGGGGAGTGCAGAGATAGTGACAGACCGCAAGACAGTGCTGGATATATTGTTGCGGCCTTTACGGCGATTTCGTGAGTCTGAAGGCTTCTCCTCCCAGGAGGAGGATTAGATGGCCGATTACTCAGACCCGGCCGTAGTTGTTGTGAACGACGAAGTCATTTCCTTTTCCGGGTTGATTCGTGAGTTGGCCGCTCTAGACGCCCTGGATCTGTTCAAAGGTTGCGCCCGAAGACACTTAATCGGACAATTGGCAGAGCGCGAAGGCGTGCGCATTGACCATGACACATTGCAGGCCGAGGTAAATGAGTGGCGATATATACATCAATTGGAACGCGTCGAGGATACAGATGCGTGGCTAGCAGCACGTGGAGTGGCACTTTATGATGTGGCTTCAATAGTCGAACACCAGCTGCTATGTTGTGCGCTCGCCGAGCGAGTGACGAAAGGGCGCATCAAGCCTTATTTTGCCGAACACACTCTGGATTTCGATGAAGCGGAAGTATATTGGATCTTGGTGGCGGATGAAGCCGTTGCCGAGGAACTCGCAATCCAGATGACCGAGGAGTCGCGGGATTTCTACGGGTTCGCATTGCGATACTCGAACGATCCGGAAACACGTTTGGCTTGTGGTTTCGTGGGACGCGTACGGCGTTCTCAATTGCCCGTAGGCGTTTCTCCGCTGCTATTTGCGGCGTCGCCGGGAACTATCGTGGGACCGGTAAGGGTTGAAAACGGATACGGCCTGTACTTGGTTCAGGACGTTCATCGCGCAACTCTCTCGGAGGCCGTTCGAAATGAGATTCGCGATATCATCTTCGAGAGTTGGCTGGAGCGCGAAATGGGAGTCGCAAAAATTGCATTTCCGTTTAGAGACAGTCATTGAAGATACCGATATCACTATGAAATGTCGCCGGATAGTCCGAAACTTCAATCGTATTTCAGGTGGCCGGATCTGGCCGAGCCTGCACCGGACGCATAGATGCGATCATTGACATCTGATGCTCGGACCTGGCGGCAGGACCGGGGTCAATGACGCTTTGCTCATGGTTGCAATTTCTGTCCGAAATTGCCGTAGAAACGCGAACTACAAAAGGGTATCATTATTGTTGACAAAGGGCGAGTTTTGTTTCTCTATTTTGGAGGCGGTTATGCAATACAAAGTCGCACTCGAAATGATCCAGGAAGTCGTGGAACGCAAGGACGACGACAATGACGAAAAGACGTTCGAGGAAGGCGACGACGAGGAAGAGGGGGTCATCGAAAAACGCGATGCAAAAGTGTCCGCAGACGACATCCTGAGGGATAGAAAAAGAAGAGACGAGGGCGGCCGGACAAAGAAGAACCCGCCCAAACGGGGACGCTGAGTATGCTTGCATTGTCTGTGCTCAGGGACCGCAAGCTCAAAAAGCCGGACTCTCGGGTGCTCCACGAAGTCTATACCGGGAAACGGCTTTGGTGAGGACGAATGCGGAGGAAGTTCCGGGATCGTCATTGACAACGTCTGTCGACTGGCTTAATGTAATAGACAACCCGGACAAAGGAGGTATCAAATGAATTCTCTATTCAAGTGGTGGTGCTGTCGATATTTGCTTCGGGTCATCTGTATTGATTGCAGTTACGACGATAAGGACGCGTGCGTGTTCCACAGGTGTCGAGATGGAACTTACAAGCCGGGCCGACCCGGTCTGCTCTGCGAGAAGGAAGATTGTATGAATCCTCGCAGGAAACACGGGTTACCGAAGACAGTTCACAAGCATTATTCTTAAAAAACAGCCCCTGGGCGACAGAGTCCAAGGGCTGATTGGTCCAATTGGGTCACTGCCATTGTCCACGGATTCCACAATACAGTGATAACCATCATGAAATCGCTATAGGCAATCAGCCTCATTTCAAAAAAACAGCAGCGCGGTGACGCGCTGCTGTTTTTTTTGAACCGGGATCATCATGACAGGACCGGCGTCAACGGCATTGTGATCATGGTCGAAATTGCTTTCCACAATTGCTGCGAAAACGTGAGTGCCTGGAAGCCGAAAGCATAGTTGGCAAAGGGTGGGTTATATTTCTCTTATTTGGAGGCAATTGATCGGAGCCTGTTCCGGAATTCCGATGCCAGATGAATGTCTGATGGATGGAAAAAAACGGCAGGAATCCTCGAGGTTCGTGAAAAGCCGCCTCAGAATAGGTCGAAAATAGGCGAATTTCACGAAAAATTCAAAACTACGGACGATAAAATCAATGCTAATTCAACGATCTGTCGCTATATTGAAATCTGGTGTCCTGTCCCGAAAATCCCTCACCATTCGACCGCCGATTCATCCCATTTCGCTACGTTGCTTGCGCTGCTTGCGTTGAGCTTGTCGAAACGGCCTGTCGAAGTGCCCTCGCTCGCCGACCTTACGTGGGTCGCCTGGAGTGGGATGAAGAAACATATCAGGGCACGGTCAGGAAGGCGCCGCTTGGGAAGTATCACCTGGCGTGGGAAGAAGCAACGATTCTACGCTCGCGCCCTAAACTATGCCGGTATTGTCCGCACTCTTGAACGGAGGTTACATGAACACTGCGTTTCTGGTGATTAACGGGATGTTTCTGTTCTTCATCCTGCTGCAACTACTGTATATCAGCAAGACATTGAACAGGATCGGTGACGAGTTAACCGTGTTGCGGGCAAGGGTTGAAAAACATCAACTGGAAACCTAGGATTGGACTTGCATTTATTCGGTTTTACGTCCCCGAACAATTACGAATCAAGGTTTGAATCTACGGGCAGCCCTTCAATTCCACCCGTTTCCCAGGGCCGAGCTCGTTGAGCAATCACCTACCCGTTCAAGGATCTTGTTTGCCTTCGTCCAAAAACAACTGCCAGATTCTTACGAGGTCGTGCCACCCTGATCCACTCACCATCCTGTCTTCAATGTCCAATTTAAAGCCGGTGCTTTTGTCAAAGACAAAACCGGTGTTGACAGGAGCAAATGTCAGAGTCGCCTCTCCCGGGAGCGAGGGCATCCTGCCCTCGATGGAAATTCGCCAGGCCCTGGCGCTGTCATTCCAGATGTCGTTTCGGATGGAACGGAAGCGATTGGCCCTTGATGCGGAAACTCGTGGGTTGCTCGAAGTTCGAGGGCAGGATGCCCTCGCTCCGGATTCTGGTTGATCACGTCGTGATAGCGCGTAGATTGCCACCTGTCGCAGGGCGTTCGTGTGAGGATACTCGTCCTACCGCCCGAGACGATCCAGGACGTTGCGGGTGATCCGCGCCACCGGACCGTCATTCCTGTACAGTCCGTGCGACCATTCCATGGTTGCCGCGGTGAAGACCGTACCCTTGAACTCCGTCTCGTTCACGGCGATGGTGGCGTAGAACCGGTCGTAGTGAATGCCGAGGTCCGCGTTGAATCCGTGGTCCTCGGCGTCTCCGATTGCGATGATTCGGTAGTGCGGGCTGATGCCGTCGCCGCCCGTGAAAAAGGGCTTGCCGTCTCTGAACGCGATGTCGCCGCCGTCGCATTCCACGCCCACGATCGAGTCCTCGCGCCCGAACTCGTCCCCTTCTGCCAATCCGGTACCCTCGAACGCCCAGTGATCCGGCCGGCTCACGCGGAAGAATCCGTATTCTTCGGATGTAGGCGCAATGAACACGCCGGGCGTCCTGGTCTTCGCGTGGACGGCGGCCGTGTATGAAACCCCGATGGTACGCTGACGAAGGTTGTCGATGCCGCGGAGCAGGGAAGTATGCGGATCCTCTGGCGTGCCCAGCGGATGCTTCTTGTACCGGGTCTTGGCGCAATGGAGCTGACGTCCGTTGTCCCGTGTCTCCACCAGGTGTGAGAAGGAGTTGCCCGCCAGCACGATCAGGTTCCCGCCGCCGGCCACGAAGCGCTGAAGCTGTTCGCATTCTTCGCGGCTGGTATACTCTCCATGGCCGATCCTGAGATGTGCGGGGTAGTTGTCGAGAAGCTCCTGTTCCCGGTCGTGGTCCGCGTTGACACAGTAGTCCACCGGATAACCCTCCGCGTCCAGCCACGAGGTGATGAACTGGTCCCAGGCGTAGAATCCGCCCATAATGTCCGGCTGCAGCGGCCGCTCGAACGTCACCAGGTCGCTGTGGGTCCGATCGGTCGACAGGTAGTGAAAAAGGCTCTTGCCGCCCACGGGGTTGTACGCGGCGTAGGTGTTTGTTTCTATCGTGAGAAGGACCGGCGCGGCAGGAACCCGCGGACGAACAACGAACAGGATCTCGCGGATGCCCTGGGCGGTGGGAAAACTGGCGATATAGACGCCGCTCTTCCAGTCGACAGGCACCCGGAATCCCACCGTCGCGGGCCAGTCGAATCCGTCGCGGTATCCGAACTCGGGTATCGGCGGAAGCGCGCCTCGCAGGTTGGTGATCTCCTTGACGAGACGCCGTCCGGCGCCTTCGTGGTACACGAACACGTCATAGTACGATCTGGAATTCGAGATGTGAAATGTGACCTCCTCACCCTGAAAAACACTCATGGGGCTGGCGTACCCGCCCTCCCTCAGCTTCCAGTACCGCGTCGCGTCCTGTTCATAGTGGGCGAAGATATGCTCGCGTTTCATATTGTCTCTCTCTTACGGCGGTCGATCCGGCGTCCGCCGAGTTTCCTGAACGACAGCACGGTTGCTGAAACAACCTCTTGGGAAAGATGATCGGCCTTCGTATAATATTTGGAACACACTCGCTGCAATTCGGTGGTCTGCGGGTTTATAGCAACTAACCTCCAATGAGGAGATTGTCGATGAAACGGATCCAAATTCGTTCGCTTGTCCTTGCTCTGGCCGGATTTGCAATTACCGGGCTCAGTCATGCCGGCACGCTTGACGACGTACGGGCGCGAGGACACCTTCAATGCGGCATCAATACAGGGTTGGCGGGCTTTGCCTTTACCGACGATCAGGGTAACTGGAGAGGATTTGACGTCGCTCTATGTGAAGGTGTTGCAGCAGCGGTGTTTGGCGATGCATCGAAAGTCAAATACACGACCTTGACCGGAAAGACCCGCTTTGAGGCACTCAAGGCCGGTGAAATCGACATACTTTCCAGAAACACGACGTGGACTTACAGTCGTGACGTTGATCTGAAGCTGACTTTTCTGGGAGTGAGTTTCTACGACGGACAGGGCTTTATGGTTCCCGCTTCGTTGGGCGTGTCCAGCGCAACCGAACTCGACGGCGCTTCCGTGTGTATTCAGACCGGTACGACTACGGAACTGAATCTGGCCGATTATTTCCGTCGCAACGAGATGAAATACGAGCCTGTTCCAATTGAATCGAATGAAGAAGCGCGTCAGAATTACCTTGGTGGACGTTGCGACGTCTATACGACAGACCGTTCGGGACTTGCCGCAACTCGCGCAGCACTGGACAATCCGGATGACCACGTCGTCCTGCCGGAAATCATATCCAAAGAACCCCTCGGGCCGCTCGTTCGACACGGCGACGATGAATGGGGCGACGTGGTTCGCTGGGTACTGAACGTCCTGATCATCGCCGAAGAAAAGGGGATCACCTCAGACAATGTCGCTGAAATGGCCGGTCAGGTGAGCAAAGACGCTGAAATCAGCAGAATGCTCGGTTCTGAAGGCGAGTACGGGGCAATGCTCGGATTGGGTGCGGACTGGGTTGTCGACGTCATTTCCTCGGTTGGCAACTACGGCCAGATATTCGAACGATACCTCGGCGTGAACACCGACATCGGACTTGAGAGAGGCGTCAATGCGCTGTGGACCGATGGCGGCCTGTTATACGCTCCCCCTTACCGGTAAATTAACTTATGCAGCTGGTGCATGCAATCTGCATGCGCCAGCACAGTTCAAGCCCTGCAGCGAGACAATTCATAGACTGTATTTCCGTGTGAGTTATGCTGGGAAACCTCTGGCGTGAAAAAAAGTCCCGGCAACTGATCATTCAGATCGTTGCGATCGTCGTCGTACTGTCGCTGCTCGGTTTTTTCGTTCGCAATGCGCTCGACAATCTCGAACGGATTGGCAGAGACGTCGATTACGCATTTCTTTTCACGCCATCCAACTACGACATCAATCAACATCTGATCGAATACGATTCGCGCAGCACGCATCTTCGAGCGACCATTGTCGGCGTGATCAATACGGCTCTGGTCGCGTTTTTTGGTATCATACTCGCGACCCTGATTGGATTTACCGCGGGTGTTGCGCGACTGTCCTCAAATTTCCTGGTCAACAGGATTTCGTATTTATTCGTTGAATTCAGCCGCAATGTTCCGGTTCTGCTGTGGATATTATTGTGCCATGGGGTGGTTGTTCACAACCTGCCTCACCCCAGGCAGGCTTTGTCCGCGGTCGATGTGTTTTTTCTGACGAATCGCGGTGTCTATTCGCCGAAACCAATATTCGAACCTGAATTCTGGGGTGTCATCGCGGCGCTGATTGTTGCGATTGGCGGCGCCTGTTACTTTTACCGGTTCGCGAAACGCAAACAGGAACTGACCGGACAACAGTATCCGGTGTACTGGACGAACGTCTCGATGACCATTGCGCTTCCGCTGCTGGCGTTCTGGCTTCTCGGGTTCCCGGTTGAATTCGAACTTCCCGCGTTTAAAAGGTTCAACTTTCAAGGCGGATTGGTCCTGAGTCCGGAGTTTCTCGCATTGACACTTGCGCTCGGGGTTTATACGGGTGCTTTCATCGCTGAAATTGTCAGAGCGGGCATTCTGGCCGTCAGTTACGGCCAGACCGAAGCCGCTTACGCGTTGGGCATTAAACCGAATTTCACCATGCGGCTGATCATATTGCCGCAAGCGCTGCGGATCATCGTCCCGCCCCTGATCAGCCAGTATCTCAATTTGACGAAGAATTCATCACTTGCCATCGCCGTGGGATATATGGATATCGTCGCGACGATTGGCGGCATTTCGCTCAACCAGACCGGCCGCGCATTGGAATGCATGTCCATTGTGCTGGCCATTTATCTTTCCATCTCACTGTCGATATCCGCGTTTATGAACTGGTATAACAAGAGAATCTCACTGGTGGAGCGATGAACTGATGGCCAGGAGTTCAACTGAGCAGGATATGCATCGAGAACTGCCGCCACCGAGGACCCAGGTTGGTGTCGTGGGTTGGATTCGCGGGAATCTGTTTTCGAGCCCGATCGATACCGTACTGACCGTGTTGTCGATCTACCTGCTGTACCAGATCATCCCGCCGGTTGCCAATTGGATGTTCTTCGACGCGGTATTTGCAGAAGTCGGACACCGAAGAGAATGCCGGGAAATCGCAGGGGGCGCCTGTTGGTCGGTGGTGCGGATACGATTCGATCAGTTCATGTACGGTTTTTATCCGGCGCACTTGCGCTGGCGGGTCAATCTGACGTTTGTGTTGTTTTTCGTCGCCCTGATCCCGCTGTTGTATGACCGCGTCAAAGGGCGGAAATATTGGCTCCGGTTTACATTGATCTACCCGGCCTTCGCGTTCTGTATGCTGTGGGGCGGGTGGTTTGGACTGGAGCATGTCGAGTCATCCAAATTCGGCGGTTTCCTGCTGACGGTGCTGATCGGGGTGACCGGAATTGCCGTTTCGCTTCCACTTGGAATTGCCCTGGCGCTGGGACGTTATTCGTCAATGCCGGTTGTCAGGACGCTCAGCATCTGGTACATCGAATTCATACGTGGCGTACCGCTGATTACGTTGCTGTTCGTCGCCTCAACGCTTTTGAATTATTTCATGCCGCCCGGTACGTACTTTGATCTGTTACTTCGCGTCATCATTATGGTGATCATGTTTTCGGCCGCATATCTCGCCGAAGTGGTTCGAGGCGGTCTGGCAGCGATTCCGCAGGGACAGTTCGAGGCAGCGGATGCACTGGGTCTGAACTATGCCAGGAGCATTCGGCTGATCATTCTGCCGCAGGCACTGAAGATATCCATACCCGGCATCATGAATACCTTTATCGGACTGTATAAGGACACGACCCTGGTCATCGTCGTCGGCCTCCTTGATCCTCTCGGAATCGGCCGCGCAGCGCTTGCCGACTCAAAATGGCAGGGACTGTCGACCGAACTCTACATATTTGTTGCGCTGGGTTTCTTCATCTCATGTTTTGCCATGTCGCGATACTCGCTCTACCTTGAACGAAAGCTGGACACCGGCCACAAGGACGATTAGCCTCAATTCGAAAAAGACACCAGGCAAATTGGCCACAATGAGCCTGAATGCGGGTAGAGGGTAGAGGGAAGACCAAAAGCGGGTAGACGGGAGCCGGTAGAAGAAATGCGGGGAGACGTTAGAGGGAAGACGGTAGATGAAGTCCTTGCCCGATATTTCGTAGCTTCTTGCCTTCGGCCCGAAAAGAACCCTTACAAGGCAGGAAATCTCTCCCGTCTTGCGTCTCCCCTCTCACCAGGTGGTGGGGCGGGGTTTGGTCGTCTCCCCCTCTCCCGTCTTACGTCTCACCCGGTGGTTGGGCGGCGGAGGGAGAGGTCACAAACACGTCCAGTCACTTGGTGTATCCTGGTAATCTGCCTTCTAATCGCCTTTATTAACTAGCACATATTCGAATTTACGTCCACGAGAACTTACGAATCAAGGTTAGAGGCTTCTAAAATGACTGATGACGCAACAGACACGGCTGCCGGCGAACGCAATGACCGGATTGCGATCGAGATTACGGACATGCACAAGTGGTTTGGCAAGTTCCACGTCCTGAGAGACATCAATCTCACCGTCCAGCGCGGAGAAAGAATCGTAATCTGCGGTCCCTCAGGTTCCGGCAAATCAACGCTGATCCGCTGTATCAACCACCTGGAGGAACATCAACGCGGGCACATCACGGTTGATGGCATATCGCTGACCGATAATCTGAAGAACATCGCAGACATCCGCCGGGAAGTTGGCATGGTTTTTCAGCAGTTTAATCTGTTTCCTCATCTTACGGTCCTGGAAAACTGCACATTGGCGCCAATCTGGGCGAGAAAGCTGCCTAAACGGGAAGCTGAAGAAACCGCGATGAGGTATTTGACGCGGGTACGAATTCCGGAGCAGGCGTCGAAATACCCCGGTCAGCTTTCGGGCGGTCAACAGCAGCGCGTCGCAATCGCCCGCAGCTTGTGCATGAATCCGAAGATCATGCTGTTTGACGAACCGACTTCAGCACTGGACCCGGAGATGATCAAGGAAGTGCTTGACGTGATGATCGAGCTCGCACAAAGCGGCATGACGATGCTGGTGGTCACGCACGAAATGGGATTTGCGAAAACTGTCGCCAACCGCGTTATCTTCATGGACGAAGGTCGAATTGTCGAAGAGAACGACCCTGACGGGTTTTTCGAGAATCCTCAAAATGACCGGACCAAACTGTTCCTCAGCCAAATTCTGTCACAATAGAAAGAACCGGCGGCCCACATAGGCCGCCGGTTCACAAAATGGAAATGTAATTCGCCCCGGTTTTCTCAGGTCGTGTTATCCGCCGGAACAAGCGCCGCCATCATCTCCGCTTCCGCGACGAGGTTGTCGCCCACAAATGCCCTGCCTGCAACGCGGCATACGTTACGCCTTCTCCTCAACACCTCCACCTCGAGTCGCAACTGATCGCCCGGCGTTACGGGAGACCTGAACCGGGCCTTATCGATGCCCATGAACATCGGTATCAGACCGGACGCTTCTCCCATCAGGATACCCGCGGTCTGCGCGAGCGCTTCCACGATCAATACACCCGGCATCACGGGCCGCCCCGGGAAGTGGCCGGTGAAGAAGGGCTCGTTGACAGAGACGTTCTTGAGCCCGACCACCCTGCGTTCCGGTTCCAGCTCCACGATCCGGTCCACCAGAAGGAACGGGTAACGATGCGGCAGAATCTTTTGAATGGCTTCGACGTCCAGCACAGCCGACTCTCCTCTCGTCACCGAACCGCTAGCGTATCGGGCCCTGTCGGACCCTCTGTTGGTCTCCGACCTCCAGGTCTTTGTTCAATTCTTCCAGGACCTTCTCCGTCAGGTTGTACTCTTCGTTGAAATACACCACGGAAGCCGCATTGAGCACAAAGTCGTAACCCTCGCCCTTGGCCACCCGTGTGATCACCTCGTTGACGCGTTTCAACAGAGGCGCAAGCAATTCCTGCTGTTTGAGTGCAAGTTTACCCCGTTCGGGATCGGTAATCTGGGCAAGAAACCGCTGTAATTCCTCCTCCTGCCGCTTCAACGCCTGCTCCTCTTCCCGCCTCCGATTCTCCATGTACATCACCTTCTGCCGCTCGAAGGTGGTCTGTTTCTTCCTCAATGCACTCTCGAGCTTCTTGAGTTCTTTCTGCAGTTCCCCTTCGTACTGGTTGTATTCTCTTTCGGCTTCCTGGAATGGTTTGTACTTCGTTCGAATCTCGTTCGGATCAAAAAAAGCGACCTTCGCCTGTGCCCGCGCCGTGGACGCCACGACCAGACAAGCCATCAGGCCGCATACGGAAATCAGCAAGCGATGTCTCAAGTCCATTTTGAATCCCCTCCAACGTTTGGAAGCTGTCTAGATGCACCCAGCGGTCTTCATTCGCGTTCGGGACGCACCAGGTACAATTCAAGACAGCATCTTAAAAGAACTGCGGACCGAACTGAAAATGGGTTACCATCTGCGGCTTCTGGCCGTCGACGCGCCGCCTGTCAAAGCCCCAGGCGAAGTCAAAGCCCATAATGCCGACAACCGGAGCTATCATGCGGAATCCGACGCCAACCGACCGCCTCAAATCGAAGATACTTGCTTCAGAAACACTGTCCCAGGCGTTGCCGGCGTCCGCAAAGGCAAGCGCGTAAAACTGCTGCTTCACGATAGGTAGCGTGAATTCCAGGTTGAAGAGCAGTTGCGAGTTCCCTCCGTCCGGAACGCCGTTTATGCGCGGACCCAGCGATTGCTCGGGGTAGCCGCGCACCATCGTTCCCTCGAATATGTTCACGCCACCGGGAACGTAGCGCTCGTTAAACGGCACCTGGGAATTGTTGTACGGCTTTACGAGGCCGACGGTCGTCTTCAGATTCAGCGCAACGCGCCATGCAACGGGAAAATAGAAGCTGGTTATAATATCGTGCTTGAGGAAATCCGTATTGCCGCCCAGGGGCCCGCCGGCAATTGTCGGCGAGTAGGAAAACACGGAGCCGCTGGTCGGAAAGACCGGCAGATCCCGGCTGTTCCGCGTGAAGTTCAGATTAATGCTGCTGGTCACGTTGTCGCGAAAGGAAGTTTCCGCCGCCTCGTCGAAATCCTCAGCGAAGTTCCGGAATTCAACCTGCTCGATCCGGTACCCGATCGAGGCCCTGGAGAAATCAGGCCAGACCAGACGGCGCCCCACGCTGGCCAGGGCACCCTGCCGTCGTTCGTCGAAGCCACTGTAATACCGCCGGGTGGTTCTGAAGATCAGTCCCTGCAGGCTCGTCGGCGTGTTCAGGAACCAGGGCTCCGTAAATCCGGCCCTGAAGGATTGGCGCCTGTCTCCAAACTCCAACTGAAACTCCAGTTGCTGTCCGTTGCCCATAAAGTTCGGAACCTGCAGCGCGATGGTTCCAAGCAGACCGTCGTACTGGCTGTAGCCCGCGCCTACGGACGCCGTGCCGGTGGATTTCTCCTCAACTGCAAAGATGACGTCGAGTTCGGACGACTCCTCCACAGGTTTCATTTCGGGCACCACGTTGCTGAAATAGTTCAACTGTTGAATATTCCTCATGCTGCGTTCGATGCCGGACCTTCGAAAGGTCTGTCCCGGACGTATCCAGAGCTCCCTTCGGATCACCCTGTCCTTCGTCTTGGTATTGCCCGAAATGGTAATCTGCCGAATCTTCCACGGCTTGTTCTCCACGATGTCGAAGTGGACGTTGATCGTGTGCGGTGACTCGGCCAACCTCTCCTGGACCGCGACCGAAGCCGTTATATAGCCGATATCGCTGTAAAGATTCTGGATTTCCTCCTGGGATTTGTTCTTGAGCTCGGCGCTGTACACCTCTCCCGCCTTGGCGACGATCATCCTGTCGATCCCCGCGTCCTTGACGCGCTCGTTTCCCTCCCAGGAAATCTCACCGAACTTGTACAGGGGCCCTTCATCCAGGTACAGGTCGATAAACAGATTCGCCCTTGCATCATCGTAATACAGGCTGTCGCGCAGTATCTCCGCATTACGATGTCCGTTCGCCTGATAAAAAGCCAGCAGCGCCTGCTTGTCTTCCTGATAGGTATCTTCGGCGAACTGATTGCGGCGCAGTATTCCCCCGACCTGCTTGGTCTGCTTCATCGCCTTTCGCAACTTCTTGGCTTCGAACGACTGATTGCCGTAAAACTGAATTCGGCGCAGTTTCACCTTCCGCCCCTCGTTCACTTTGAACGTGAGCAGGACCTGACCTTCTTCATTCGGGTCGCCCTGCGTCCCCTCCACGCCGGCAAGGAGGTATCCCTCTTCCTTGTACAGCTCCACAATCTTGTTTTCCGCACGCCTGATTTCATGCGGCGACAGCCATTGTTTCTCTATAAAAGCCAGCTTCTTCTTCAGTTTCTTGGATTTGATCCCCTTGTTGCCCTCAAAAAGAACGTCGCCCAGCTTGGGGTATTCCTTGACGACAATCAACACGGCCACGCCTTCTTCCACATCCGGGTCGACAAAAACCTGGATATCCGAAAAAATGTTCAACCGATGAAGATTGCGGATTACGCGCGGCGGATCGTCGGGCAGGATGAGGCGTTGTCCTTCCGCCAGTCCTGAGGAGAACCTGATGAGCGACGCTTCTGTAATCCGGTTTCCCGAGACCCTGATCTCGGCAATGACCGGCGCCTCCTGCGCCTCCGCCGTCCGGGGAGACGCGACGTCCAGCAGCACCAGAAAACATCCGATGAGAATTCGCAACAAAGCCTTTCGCCTCCGCAACACCAGTCCGAAAAGCGAGACTACGAGACTACGAGACTACGAGACTTAAGATAAAAAAGAAGAATCCGTGGCTGAATTCAACTGCCACAATCGAACAAACGCCCCGTCACAACAAAAGTTCCTGCTAGTGTTCTGGCGCGGACTATTGGTGATATGCTTCCGGGACAGAACAAGGGTCTCCAGGCCTGTACTGCAAAATTGGGCCCGGCAGTACATCCGGACCCAATTGATTATGATAGCAGTAAAACCAGCTGTTTTTACTCCTCCGAAACACGGTCCACCACCTCCTTGGCGGCGGCGGTAACCGCGTTGGCATCCACAAATTGGAGCCCGTCGCCCTTCTTGCTGACGCGCACTTCACTACCGGCGGTGTATTTGCCCTGCAGTATCTCTTCCGCCATTGGATCTTCCACAAGCTTCTGGATGGTACGCTTCAGCTGACGAGCGCCGTAGGTGGGGTCGTACCCCTTTTCCGCCAGAAGCGCCTTGGCGCCCGGCGTGAGACTGATCCCGATATCCCGCTCCTTGAGGCGATCGAATATCTCGGCAATTTCGAGATCCACGATCTGGACAATCTCTCTCCGTTCGAGGGGATTGAAGACCACCGTTTCGTCCAGCCTGTTCAAAAACTCCGGATTGAACGTCTTTTTCAGTTCCTCCTCGACTCGCTCCACCATTTTTTCTCGAATGCTCTTTTTGTCGGACCGCTTGAAGCCGAGCCCTCCGGCCTTGGCCAGGTCACGCGTGCCCAGATTGGACGTCATGATCAATATGGTATTCCTGAAATTGACCTTCCGGCCGAAGCTGTCGGTCAGACGCCCCTCATCCAGAACCTGCAGAAGCAGGTTGAACACGTCTGGATGGGCTTTCTCAATCTCGTCGAGCAGAACCACCGAGTAGGGCTTTCTACGCACCTTCTCGGTTAGCTGGCCGCCCTCGTCGTAGCCCACGTATCCGGGCGGCGCGCCGATAAGCCGGGAAACCGCGAACTTCTCCATGTACTCGGACATGTCCACCGTGATGAGCGCATCCTCGTCATCGAACAGGTACCTGGCCAGCGCCTGCGCCAGATAGGTCTTGCCCACGCCAGTGGGTCCCAGAAACAGAAACGTGCCGATGGGACGATTCGGGTCTTTCAAACCCGCCCGCGTTCGGCGAATGGAGCGGCAGACGATATCAACCGCCTCGTCCTGACCGACCACGCGGCTCTTCACCTTCTCGCCCATGCGCAGCAGCTTTTCCGATTCCTCCTGTGCCAGCCGGAACGCGGGAATACCCGTCATACTGGAAATCACTTCCGCGATATTCTGCTCGGTCACCTCCACCACCTCGTCACGGACCTTCTGCTCCCACTCCTGGCGCATTTCGTCGACCTGTTCCTTGAGCTTCCGCTCCTGGTCTCTGAGTTTTGCCGCCTCTTCGAACTGCTGGCTGTTTGCGGCGGCATTCTTCTGCCGCGTTATGTCCTCAATTTCGAGTTCGAGCGTCTTGATTTCCTCAGGCGGATTCAACCGGCCCAGGCGAACGCGGGAACCCGTTTCGTCGATCACGTCTATTGCCTTGTCCGGGAGGTGACGATCACTGATATACCGGTCGGCCATGCGGACGGCGCTCACAACGGCGTCCTCCGTATAGGTGACCAGATGGTGGGCTTCGAATTTCTCCTTCAACCCCTTCAGGATATCGATTGCGTCATCGACCGACGGCGAATCGACCAGTATGGTCTGAAAACGTCGTTCCAGCGCGCCGTCCTTTTCGATGTATTTGCGGTATTCGTCGAGGGTCGTCGCACCGATGCACTGAAGTTCGCCTCTCGAAAAAGCGGGTTTGAACATATTGGAGGCGTCAAGCGTTCCCTCGGCGCTTCCGGCGCCTACGATCGTGTGCAGCTCGTCGATGAAGATGATGACGTCCTGGCTTTGCTGGAGTTCGTTCATGACCGCCTTGATGCGCTCCTCGAACTGTCCGCGGTACTTCGTACCAGCTACCATCCCGCCCATGTCCAGCGTGACCATGCGCTTGTCGGCCAGCAACTGCGGCACCCGCCGCTCCACGATGCGCTGGGCAAGTCCTTCGACGATCGCCGTTTTCCCCACCCCGGGTTCGCCGATCAGTACCGGGTTGTTCTTCTTCCGCCGGCTGAGCACCTGGGACACGCGTTCGATCTCCCGCTCACGTCCAATGACCGGATCCAGCTTGCCCTCGCGCGCCAGTTCGGTCAGGTCGCGTCCGAAGTGATCCAGATAGGGGGTCTTGCTCTTCTTCTTTTCCCGTTTACCCGTCGGTTTCCCTTGCAAAACAGCAATCACCTCCTCCTTCACGGTCTTGTAGTCGACGCCAAACCCCACGAGAATCTGCGCGGCGATTGTCTCCTTGTCCTTCACCAGCGCCACAAGCAGATGACAGGTCCGGACCGATTGGCTCTTCATCTCTTTGGCTTCGGCCGCCGCTATTTCGAGAATCTGTTTTGCTCGCGGCGTGAAGGGCACGTCTCCCATCGTCATTGACCCGCCCGAATACGCGACATAGTCATCGATCGACTGCTTGATCTTGTCCAGGTTCAATCCCAGATTCAACATCACGTTTACGGCCGAACCCTTTCCCTCCCGGATAATGCCGAGCAAAAGGTGCTCGCTGCTTATGTGGTTGTTACCCAGCCGGGCCGCCTCCTCGCGGACGAGCCGCATCACCCGCTTCACCCGATCCGAAAACCTGCTATTCATGGGATTCGTCTCCTCTGGACCCTCATGCCTGGCCCGTAAGCCACCTCTCAACTGCCCGCGAGGCCGGGCATCAGTCGTCGCGAACGATTCTTCCGTCTTCCATCCCGATAATCCGATCCGCTCGTGCAGCCAGCGTCTGGTCGTGCGTGGCAATGACAAAGGTCTGTTTCAGACTGCCCGCAAGCCTCCAGATCAGATCGTGCAATTCCCTGCTGTGTTCCGCGTCCAGGTTGCCGGAAGGCTCGTCAGCCAGAACCAGCTTCGGCCGCCCCACGAGCGCCCGAGCCACGGCCACGCGTTGGGATTCTCCGCCTGACAGTTCCGAAGGCAGATGAGCGCGGCGCCCGGAGAGCCCAACGGCATCCAACAGTTCCTCGGCCGCCGCCTGCGCTTCGGTGACCGGGCGCCCCTGAATCATCAGGGGCAGCATCACGTTTTCTTCCGCGGTAAAGTCGTTCAACAAATGGTGAAACTGAAAGACAAAACCCACAGATTCGTTTCGGAACCGCGCCCGCTCCGTATCCGAAAGCGCGAAGATATCGTTGCCGTCGACACGAACCGTTCCGCTGGTTGGGCGATCCAGCCCGCCCAGTATGTGTAACAAGGTACTCTTCCCGACACCCGAAGGACCGACAACCGCGACCACCTCGCCATGCGCAACGGAGAGGGCGACGCCCTTGAGTACCCGTATTTCGGAACGGCCGACGCGGTACTGCTTGACCAGATCCGCAGCCTCCAGCAGGCTACGCATCGCCTGGCGTCTCCGTACGGCCCTCCTCGGGCCGCATATGCGGAAAAAGAATGACGTCCCGGATCGAACGTGCGTCGGTCAAGAGCATCACAAGCCTGTCCACGCCGAAACCCATCCCGCCTGTAGGCGGCATGCCATATTCCATTGCCCGCAGGAAGTCTTCGTCGAGGACCTGCGCTTCTTCATCCCCGCTCTCCCTCAGGGAGGCCTGGTGTTCGAAGCGTTTCCGCTGGTCTATCGGATCGTTGAGTTCGGAAAACGCGTTGGCCGCTTCCCATCCGCAGATGAACGGCTCGAACCGTTCCGTGAGTTCCGGATTTTCCCTGTGCCGCTTGGCCAGCGGCGACATCTCCACGGGATAGTCCGTTATGAACGTGGGTTGTATCAGGTTGGGCTGAACGACCGCCTCGAATATCTCATCCATCAGATGCCCGCGCCGCGCACCGTCATCCACCTCGAGATCCAGTTCCCCGCAGATTTCTTTCAATTCCTCCACGGAAGCGCCGGCGACGTCGAAGCCGCCGTATGCCCTGATGGCGTCCAGAAGGGTCATCCGCCGCCATGGCGGGCCAAGATTAATCTCCGTCCCCTGATAGACAACCGTGCTGGCCCCCGTAACCGATTCGGCGACCGAGGCGAACAGCGACTCGGTCAGCTCCATCATGTCGGTATAGTCGGCGTATGCCTGATAGGCCTCCAGCATGGTGAATTCGGGATTGTGCGTGCGGTCGATTCCTTCGTTTCGAAAATCCCGGCTGAATTCGTAAACCCTTTCGAATCCGCCCACAATAAGTCGCTTCAGATAGAGCTCATTCGAGATCCGCAGATAGAGCCTCATATCGAGCGCGTTGTGATGAGTCGTAAAGGGACGGGCGGAGGCGCCGCCATAGAGCGGCTGCAACACCGGCGTGTCGGCCTCCAGGAACCCGCGAGCGTCAAAAAAATCGCGAATGGCGGTAAAGGTCGCCGTCCGCTTGCGAAATACGTCCTTCACTTCGGGATTCAGCGTCAGGTCAAGGTATCGGCGCCGGTATCGCAGTTCGGGGTCGGCAAAGGCATCGTGGACAACCCGCTGTCCGTCTTTAACCTCTTCCTTGGGTACCGGCAGCGGTCGGACGGCCTTGGAAAGCATTTCCAGGGCGTTCGCCTTCACCGTCATCTCGCCCGTACGGGTCCGGAATACCTGGCCGCCGATCCCGACGAAATCTCCAATGTCGAGCAATTTCCAAAGATCGAATGCCTTTTCACCCACCGCATCCCGTCTGACGTAGATCTGAATCCGGCCCGTTTCGTCCAGAAGGTCTGCAAAGGCCGACTTGCCGTGGTCCCTTCTGGCCATGAGTCGCCCTGCCACCGACACTTCCCGCCCTTCCGCCTCGAGCGCCTGAAACGTCTCCCTGATTTCCCCGGAACGATGGGTCACTTCGAACCGATAGGGAAACGGCTCCACGCCCATTTCCCGAATCGAGTCCAGCTTCTGAAGTCGCTGGGTAACCAGTTGCGTTTCCGGGGCGGAAGACGCCCCTTCCTGAGCCAAACGGATTCCTCCCGCAATAGATAAAGCTGTTTTAAAAAATAACCGGTTGATCATTTGCCGGCAGCGGCCGGGTTATACAATAAAAATAGTATAATCAATACGAAAAGTTAAGTCAAGCCCTTTGCCCCCGCGGTTACGCCTCCCCTTTCCGCTCCAGAAAGGCCCGCATGAATCCGTCCAGGTCCCCGTCCATCACGTCCTGAACACCGGAAGTCTCGTACTCGGTCCGAAGGTCTTTGACGAGCTGATAGGGATGGAGCACGTAGTTGCGGACCTGGCTGCCGAACTCGATCTTCTTCTTGTCCTTTTCGATCTTCGCGCGGGCTTTCTCTTCCTCTTCCTTGTATAGCTGGTACAGCCTGGCTTTGAGGATCTTCATCGCCGAGTTTCGATTCTTGTGCTGTGATCGTTCGTTCTGACACTGAACCACGATGCCCGTGGGATGGTGCGTAATCCGCACGGCCGAGTCGGTCTTGTTTACGTGCTGCCCGCCCGCACCACTCGACCGGTAGGTATCCACGCGTATATCCTCCGGCTGGATCTCCACCTCGATGTCGCCCTCCGCTTCGGGGTACACCGAAACCGAAGCGAACGACGTGTGGCGCCTGCTGCCGGAATCGAAAGGAGACAGCCGCACCAGCCGATGCACGCCCATTTCGGACTTGAGGTAACCGTACGCGTACTCTCCCTTCATTTCAATCGCCACGCTCTTGATGCCCGCCGTCTCACCTGGAAGCAGGTCCAGTACGTCCGCCTGGAACCCGCGGCGTTCGGCCCATCGGGTGTACATCCTCATCATCATCTGCGCCCAGTCGGCAGATTCCGTACCGCCCGCGCCGGGATGAATCGTCAGAATGGCATTGAGGCGATCTTCCTTATCGCCCATCATGTGCCGGAATTCGAGCTCCTCAAGCGATCGGCCCAGCGCCCTCTGTTCCCGCTGCAGATCCCGCAGGGTCTCGTCGTCCTGCTCTTCCCTGGCAAGTTCGTACAACTCCTCCAGTTCCAGAAGGCGCTCGTCCAGGTCCCGCCAGCCGGTTACCCAGTCCTTATGGCCGTTCACTTCATCGATGATCTGCCTGGCCCGCTCCCTGTCGTCCCAGAAACCGGGACGCTCCATCAACCCCTGCAGTTCGGCGATGCGGGTCTCCCGGGATCCCAGGTCAAAGATACCTCCGGAGATTGTCCAGCCGGTCGCGGCACGCCGCCAATCCGGATTTCAGATCGGTGAATTGTATATCGACTGCCATATACGCCAACTCCTTTACGAAGAAACGAAAAGACGAATAAACGAAACTACGAATAGACGAAACTACGAAAGAACGAAACTACGAAGAGACGAAACTACGAAAAAGCGAGACTACGAAGATTCGGTAGCTGAAATCAACTGCCGCAAGCGGCGAAGAATACAATGCAGGACGTCAGCCTGGCAATGCGACGATTCTCATTGTATTTACGGGGAACACCCGACAGTTTACCTTTCTTTCACAACATTGTTGACCGGGTACCCTGAGCCGCTCCCTGAGCCTGTCGAAGGGTCGGCGAAGGAAAAAGGGTGCCGAAACGCGGGCGCTTCGACAAGCTCAGCGTCCACGTTTGGGCACGTTCCTTCCACTGTAGCAGGCGCAATAGATGTCATCTATTTACTGCTCCCGGTAATATGGGTGCCCCGAAGGGGCGTGACAACTGTTTCAAATTTCCCGATGCGTTCGACGCCGCCGGTTCCTGGGCGGCCAACCAAAGCCCCATTCGTCCCTGCCGGCGCCGGAGTCACCTGAGGTCAATTACCTCGACGCCGTCCGGCGGCACGAACGTGAACAGTTCCGGCTTCAGTTTCGCGTCCACTTTCAAGCGGGAAATATCGTAGGTGGTTACATCTTCGTTCAGATTCAGATATTCCGCACGGCGGACCAGCCAGAGCTTTCTGTCCACCCACAACCGGACGCGGGCAATATAGCTCTCCTCCTCACGGGCCGTCAATTCCACGCGGTAACATCGCTTGCCGTCCACTCTTTCTTCTCCGGCGAGCCTGGGGTCGTAGCGGTCTTCGTATCCTCCCAGAAGAATGAGGTCGAAGAGCAGTTTTTCGTAGCTCCTGTCGCCCTTCGCCCGGTCGTAGCTACTCAGCAGAACCTGTTCGTTCTCGGGTGTGTAGTTCCAGGCGCGTTCTCCATCCGACACCACCGTCTGCACCCGCGTCTCGAAACGGAACCGATTCGGTTTTTCCACGTGAAGGTTACCGCTCAGTTGTGTCTTCTGGTCCACGAGTTTCCAATAGTGGGATTTCGTGAACCGGGCGGAAATACTCGTGAGCCTTTCGTACCGCTGCTGCTGACGGCGAATCACCTCCCGCCCGTCGATGCCCGGCACGTCCGCCGGCATCAGGAGCGCGCCCGCGAACAACAGCAATTTGAGCCGTACGGCGGCCATGCGCTTCACCTCGTGTAAACTGCCGGCAATGGGAGCCCAGGCGTCAAATTGCGCAGGTCGCCGTTTTCTGTCTGGCGTTCACAATGCATCAGGCTCATCCTCTCCGTACCGGTCGAGATACTCGATGCCAACCAGCACCTCCCGACCCTTGCTGCTGCCGTCCGACGGGCCGACGATTCCAGCCTGCTCCAGTTCGTCTACAAGGCGCGCGGCCCGTGCGTATCCCACTTTCATACGGCGCTGAAGCAGCGACGCCGACCCCTGCTGGTGAGTAACGACCAGTCGAAGCGCTTCGTCGAAACGTTTGTCGCGGGCCCCCTCGGCGAGCATCCGCTCGTTTTCGTCCACGCCCAGGTCCAGCTGCTCCATTTCCACGCCCTGGCCGCTTACCCATTCCACCAGGCGCTCGGTCTCCTCGGTGGTCATGTTCGCGCCGTGGACGCGCACGGGTTCCGGCTTGCCCGCAGGCATGAACAGCATATCGCCACGGCCCAGAAGCTTCTCGGCGCCGTTGCAATCCAGAATTGTACGTGAATCCACTTTCGACGCGACTCGAAACGCGATACGGGAAGGAAAGTTCGCCTTGATCGTGCCAGTAATAACGTTTACCGACGGCCGCTGCGTCGCCAGGATCAGATGGATGCCTACCGCGCGCGCCATCTGCGCCAGCCGCGCCAGCGAATCCTCGATATCCGCGGGCGCCGTCATCATCAGGTCGGCGAGTTCGTCGACCACAACCACGATGTAGGGCAGGAGGTGGGGGATTTCACGGCGGTCGTCCTCCGATGCCGCCTCCTCGCGCATCTTCTCCAGTTTGTCGTTAAAGTCCGTGATGTTCCTGACGTTGTACTGCGCAAGATTTCGATAACGGTCTTCCATCTCCGCCACGGCCCACCTCAAGGCTTCGGAGGCCTTCTGGGGTTCCGTGACTACCGGCGCCAGCAGGTGCGGAATGTTGTTGTAGATCGACAGCTCCAGCATTTTCGGGTCCACCATGATGAAACGCACCTCTTCCGGGCTGCACCGCATGAGTATGCTGGTTATGAGCCCGTTGACGCATACCGACTTCCCGCTGCCCGTCGCGCCCGCGATCAACAGGTGCGGCATGGACGCCAGGTTGGTGCAGACGGATTCTCCGGTGGCGGACTTGCCCAGCGCCAGCATCAGCTTGTCGTCGGCGTCCTGAAAGGCGTCGGATTCGAGTATCTCCCGCAGGAAGACGGTTGAGGGGTTTGCGTTAGGGACTTCGATGCCGACGGCGGCTTTGCCGGGAATCGGCGCCTGGATCCGGATGCTTCGCGCTTTCATCACCAGAGCGAGGTCGTCCGAAAGATTGACGATCCGGTTCACCTTGACCCCGCGGGGCGGCTGTACCTCGTATCCGGTAATGACAGGACCCGGATTAACCTGTACTACCTTGCCTTCGATGCCAAAACTGCTGAGGCTATGCTCGAGGGTCTGCGCTCCTTCCAGCAGTACCGACCGGTCCGGCCCCTCTTCCCGTTGCGTGGGCTCGTTGAGCAGTTCCAGGTCCGGCAACCGGTATTGGACGTCCCCGCCTCCCGGCGCTTCCACCTTCGGCTTCAGTCCGGTCGACCTGGATATCTCCACAGGATCCGATACGATGTCGGGGTCGAGCGAAACCGCCGGTTGCTCTTCAGGCTCATCCACGTCGTCTTCGTACAGTGGAAAGGACTCGGGAATGGCGTCGCCCGGTTCAACGGCCAGGACGGATTCGTCATGGTTCCCGGATTCCTTCTCTTCTTCCGGCTGGTCGGGTTCCGCAGGCGCCGGAACAGGCGTCTCCGCGGTCTGCGGCTGTTCAAGCAGTCCGGGAGTGGACCCGCCGGAGATGTGTGTCGGATTTCGCTTTGCCCCCGCCCTCCACAGTTCCGGAATTCGGGAAAAAGGCAGGTGTGTAAGGACCATGAAGAAAATCACAAACAGTGCGCACAAAAGTATGTACGACCCGACAAAGCCCAGATACGGGACCAGGACACTGCCTGCAAGGGTAACGCCCAGCCACCCGCCCATCAGAAATGACAGATGGGTCTCTCCTCGTGAAGGCACACACGCCGCGGCGCAATAAACCACCACCAGGGCCAGCAATGCCAGGCTTCGGGAGACCAGAGGCAGGGCCGGTTGTTCTCTGAAGCGATTCCAGCCCCACATCAGCACGATGGCCGTAAGTACGTAAGCGCCGTGGCCGACCGCGAACAGGAGATAGTAGGAGATCTGGCTGCCGATCCACCCTGCCCAGTTTTCCGTCAGTTCCGGCGCGCGACCCGAATTCGGTGGATCCTGCGGCGAATGCGAAACCAGGCTTACCGCCATTAACAGCGCAACCGCGAACAGCAATACACCGCAGACCTGATTCATCAGATCCGGTCTGTCTTCCGGTTCCTGAATTACTGCGTTCGGTTCCATTCTCATATAGGTGCCGCCCTTGTCTTGATGCATACAAGGGGAGAGTACACGCGTATTTAATCTGATACTCCGGCGCAGGGGATTCGCCGGCACCGCAGGTTACAAGCCTCTCGCCAGTACGACAGGGGCTTTGGTTCTAAAGATACGGCCTTTGTACGAAGTCTCCAAAAATAAGATATAAATGCCGGGCTTCAACTGCGTGCCGTTTTCACCCGACCCGTCCCAGGTCACACGCCGCCGGCTGCCGCCGGAAGCCGCATTGAGGAGCGTCTTTACCTGATGGCCGGACCTGTCGTACACCCACAGATTCACGTCGGCGCGCGGCGTTGGAAGCAGATAGCGTATTTCCACCCGATCGTAAAAAGGATTCGGCTCGGCCAGGAGGCTGACAGTATCGATGCCACCTTGCAGCGCCACGCTGTTCACACGCCCCGGCGTCGCCCCGTCCTCGTGGGTACTCGCCAGCCAGTTCAGCAAATCGACACTCGGTCCTGAGCCTGAGATTCGTTCGAGAGACCGCCCTGTAGAAGCCGCGGGATCGTACACCATGCTGTCCACAACGGCGCCGGTTGCATCGCGTACGACGACGACGTCGCCGCTGTCGTTCAGACGAGCCCATCTCCCGGGCGCAACAACATGAACCGTCCGGTCGGGAAACCGGCTGTAGAACCGGTCCTCGTCCTCGGCCACGACCATGTACGCATCGGGCTGCATTCGAATGTGTCCGCTATCAAACGGGTCTCCCGGAGACTTCGCGTCCTCAATTCGCCACGCGGTCACGTCCAGCGCCTGCCCGGATCGGTTGTGGAGCTCCACCCACCCCGGGTCACCCTCCAACGGAGCATACATCACTTCGTTGACGATCACCGCACGGGGTCCGACGCCGCCGAGCACAGTCCAGGTCACCTGATTGTTCGAACTATCCTCATCGGCATCGAACACGATCCCGGCCACGTATTCGTGTCGTCCCGGAGGTACAGTACCGACTGGCGTCTCGACCCGGAGAAGCCCGGCAGGCTCCAGGCCCGGGAAATCCCTACGCCACGCGGCAATTCCCTGCATCGTTACGGAAAACGCCGAAGCCGCCCGGCGCCCCCGGTTTATCACCTGCAGCACAAAATCCCGTGCGGCGCCCGCAGGAACCGGAAACGGCGATTCCGAGACCCTTTCCAGCGCCAGGTCGTAGTGTTTGGGACTGACGCTGTTGACGCGTCCCGGTGTCCCTCCCTCCCACCGTGAATCCATCCAGTTCTCCGGTTCGTCGCCGCCGTCGGGGTCCACTTTCTCCTCTGAAAACCCCGGCTTGTTTCCCGTCGTGTACACCATCACGCCCACGGTGTCGCCGGCCGACGAAACCAGTACGATCCGCTCCGGGGTGGAGTTGCTCAATCCCGAGTTTCCGATCGTGGCGTCAGCCACCGTCAGGATCAATGCTGACGGGGGCAGAGGATCGTACCGGGTCGAGTGCGCAAAATACCCGGAGTCCAGAATCAACCCGAACGCCCCTGGCTGCAGCACGGACCCGCCTTCGAAGACCAGGCCGTCCGCCTCGTCGCCGTCCCCGGCCATCCATCCGGCCAGGTCCACGGGCTCGCTCCCCGTATTCTGTATCTCAATAAACTCGTCGTAAAACTCGCTACCGGATGGATCGAACATCACCTCGCTGATCACCACGCGGCCTTCCGCCCTGGCGCATGAAATCATGACACTCAGAAGCACGGCAATGCTTCCGGCAACCCACCTGATACCGGTTCCGGGAACTCCGACACACCGACCGGTCGAAAGCCCGTTCATATCATTCCTCGCCTGCGCCTGGCTGTCCATTCCACTCCCAGGAGCAGGATGAGAACGAAAAGCGGCCACGGTTTTCCCCACAACCGTGCCCGGTACGACTCCGCCACCGCCTGCGGCGCAAGGTCAAGGTCGTTCAACACCGCACTCAAGCGATCGGGCGACGCAAACACGCCTCCGCTCTGTGCGGCGACGCTTTCGAGAAGGTCTCTGTTCAGCCGCGTGTCTTCGAACTCCAGACTGTAACGGCCCACGGTGTATCGCCCTTTGGCTCTGCCCAATTCCACGCCGCCTGACCGTGCCTGAACTTCAAACGCGTACTCTCCCTGGGCGCCCGCTTTCAGTTGCCCACGGTAACGCCCCTGGCCTTCATCGTCCAGAATCGTCTGCCGCACGCGGCCCTCGTCAACCACCGAGAGCACCACTCGGGCGCCCGCTTGCGGCTGAAGCAACTCGTTGAAGACACGGGCGCGGAACGTCACCGGGGCACCGCTGCGATAGACCGGCTTGTCCACCTCCACCTGAACACGGTCGACATCCTCCCGTTTGACCAGCCACTGCACCGAATTCGCCCAGAAGGCCTTCGAAACCTCGTCGTTCTTGCCGACGCCCCACATCATGAGACCGAGCCGCCAGAACGTCCTCACCGCCACGGCCATCACTTTGCCCCGCCCTGCGCGGCGCACAGCAACCAGCGGCATCTTCTCCCCGCCCGCCCGCTCGATCGGATGATAGATGACGGTTTCGGCATCGCCTTGAATCCCATGGTTTACATTACAGGCCAGAAGCGGCGGCAGATCGCTCCAGGCCTGCCGGTCCGCCAGTGGGTCGTCCGAGATCCGAAGAACGGGATGCACGGTTCCTGACCGCGACAATTCAAGCTGAAACGGCGCCTCCCGATACGTATCGGCGTCCTGAGCACACACGACCGGCAGAACGCGCGCAATCGGCGACCTGGCGTAGGTCCCGTTGAATCCCGCCCGCCCACCGACCACGAGCATCGCACCGCCGGATTCCACGTATTCGGCCAGCCGCCGTCCGGTTTGCCCCGAGATGATCTCGCCGGGCAGATCGAACAGAACGAGGAGCCCCGAGAAGTCCGGGTCGGCCAGTACCGCCTGTATTCGAAAAGGCCATGCACCCGTTCTGTCGGCGACGAGCAATTCCACCTGAAGATTGTCGTTGGTTTCCAGCACCCTGCGCAGATAGGCAAGATCCGCACTCGGGGAACCCGCCACGATCCGGACGCGCAGCCGGTTTTCGATAACCTCCGCCGAGACGACGGCGGTATTGTTCGCGGTAGCGCGTTCCCTCGGCAGGGACGCGAGATGAATCCGATAGACACGCCGGCCCGCCCGTTCCGGCGCTACAGAAAACTGGACCTCCTGCTCGCCGTCCGCCAGGGTGACCGGCGCCTCCGCCACCCGGCGCCCCTCCTCTTCCACAACCAAAAGCGAATTTGCACCTTCACATCCGCTGGACTTCAGTCCTACCGAAATTGACAACGTGCGCCCGACGTAGACCATCGGATCGCATACGGCCGATACGATTGCCGCATCCTTAGGCGCATCCGCGCTCCCTACGCCAACCGAAAACACGGGCGCGCCCAACTCGAGCGCGGCCCGTTGCGGCCTCGCGCCCAGGTTGTGCGCCCCGTCGGAAATCAGCACTGCGGCGACCATTCCCTCGCCGGCCGTCTCCTCCCTCAGCAGATCCAGAGCCGCGGCCAGGTCCGTCGCGCGCCCGTCGAAGCGCAATGAGTCCAGGCTCGCCGGCGGCAAGGGCGCCAGCCACTCGGAAAAGCGATACCGGGCGACCCGTGCTCGTGACTCCAGCGTTTCGAACACGCCGCTTTTGAGAAGCTCAATCGCGAGATCGCCGCGTCTCCGCCCGGCGTCCTCGATGCGCATACTTTCGCTGTCGTCCACCAGGACGGCCACCAGCGGTTTCCGCTCGCGCCGCAACGTAAGCGCCAGGACCGGTTCCATCAACAACGCCAGCAATAGAAGGAACGCGGTGCTCCGGAATACAAGCAACCAACGTGCCAACCGGAATCCCTGTTTTCGCGTACGGTACACTTGCCACGCCAGGTAGACACAGACCGGCGCGAGCAGACCGATCCACAATCCGTCGCGCAAACTCAGATCCAGATCTGACAGGTGGAACATAGACTATAGTTTCATCCTTGGATCGGCATCCAGATCCCGCCCCGTTCGCTCGCCCCTGCCAAGCCGGAAACCCCCGGCGCACGCGATCATCGCCGCATTGTCGGTACAAAGAACCGGCGGCGGAAAGCAGACCTCCACGCCGTATTCCATGGCGGCGCGCTGCATCTCTTCCCGCAGCCGCCGATTCGCCGCCACGCCGCCCGTCAACAGAATCCGACCCAGATTCAGCGTGCCTGCCGCTCGAATTGTCTTTTCCACAAGCACGTCGACAACCGCCGCCTGGAAACTGGCGGCGATATCCGCCTGTTGCTCTGCGACGTCGGCTTCGGAAATGCTCTTGAGGTGATACAGGACCGATGTCTTGATCCCGCTGAAGCTGAACTCGAACCCGTCCTGCCGACGGAGCCCCCGCGGAAACGCAAAAGCGTCGGCGTCGCCCTCTTCCGCCAGCCGCGAAATGACCGGCCCCCCCATGGTCGTTTCGCCGGATTTCAGCAACCCCAGCATCTTCGCAACCTTGTCGAAGGCTTCCCCCGCCGCGTCGTCCCTTGTTTCGCCGCAGATCTCGTACAGACCCCAGCGTCGCACGTGGATCAACTGGGTATGGCCACCGGAAATCACCAGGGCAAGAAAGGGCGGGCAAAGGTCGGTATCGCCAAGCAGTCCGGCGAAGAGATGCCCCTCGATGTGATGCACGCCGATCAGCGGACGGCCGCTGCCGAACGCCAGCCCTTTTGCGGTCGAAATACCCACCAGTAGGCACCCGACGAGGCCCGGCCCGCGGGTGACCGCGATTCCTCCGAGTTCATCCAGCCCGATTCCGGCCCGAGACAGCGCCTCACGTACGACCGGCACGATCTTGCGCACATGGTTCCGCGACGCCAGTTCGGGGACCACGCCGCCGTAGAGACTGTGCTCTGTCTGGGAAAATATCACGTTTGACAGAATACGGCTGCCGGCCACAACGGCGGCAGCTGTTTCGTCGCACGAGGTTTCGATGCCCAGTACAGGGCGATCCCATACGGGCTGAACGGAGTCCCTGGAATGAAAAGCCATATGGACGCTATAGACTCGGAGGTGGGCGGACGCCGGAAATAAAGTGCCACCCCCGTTGGTCAGGGGATGGCCCAGGGCGAGGCAGGAAAGAAATGGAAAACCGGTTGAAAAAAACCTTCAAAAGATGAGACGGCAGCCGACGATATCGACAGATGGCACCGCGAATAATCCGGACCCGGTCGCGGAAACCGGCGACATCGATACCGGGCGGAGTGCACAGCTGTTGCCATTTTGAGTCAGTGTCTCAACGCCATCCGTCCGGATCGTCATCCGCGACGGGCTGTGTTTTCCGAACTTGAAACGGGTTGGCCTTATCAGCCCGTTGAAAAAGACCATCCGGTCTACGGCCGGCCCTTGAGGCCGAAATACCGCGTTGCGCGCCCTCGCCGAATCGCAGGATGGGACTCGGTCGCGCGCCTTGTCTTCGGCCACAATGGCTCGGCCTCGCCTGCAGAGCGACTTTTCCAACGGACTGTCCATAAGACTACTTGTACGATTCGGCGATATTCCTTCCCATGCTGATTTCGCCGTTATCGATCCGCAGATTGAACCCGCAGTCGGGGTTGCTGCAAACCCAGGCCTTATAGTGAATAGGCGCACCGTCACGCCCGTAGTCTGATAAAGGAAGCAAGACGCCTTTATCACACTTCAAACACCGTGTGAATTGATCCTCCATCCTGACCCTCCCCTCCACTGGAATTGTGGCTCCTCCCGAAACAACCCGGCATCTCCCCGCCCCACAAGGCGAAAACAGCCGGCGGCAGTTTGAAACACGGACGCCGGAAACCACTGGCCCACTTTAAATTATCAGTCATTCAATTTTATGTAAACCTGCGTTTAAAGTCAAATTATTTTCTTTAATTCGCTCGTGGTTCCAGACCGCGGAAAACCGATTGACAATTATACTCCCCGTGCGTATCCTTATAGACCTTGCGATAGGTCTTGCGCGGCGCAAACCCAACTGATACCCGGTCGCTGAGGACCTCCATTCAGACAGGCCCAAAGCCTGACCGGACGCTGATTTCGGACGGTCGATCACGTATGCGCAGACCTCCCTGAACAGCGTTCCAACCTTCCCGGCTTTCTCCCGTATACTGCTTGCCCGTCTCCAGCATCTATGTCATTCAATTCCCAAAATCCCCTAATCGTGCAGAGCGACATGACTGTTCTGGCGGAGGTCGGCGGACCACGTTATGAAGCCGCCCGGGACGTTCTGGCACGCTTTGCCGAACTGGAAAAAAGCCCCGAATACATTCATACCTACCGCATCAGCCCGCTATCGCTCTGGAATGCCGCCGCCGCGGGTCTGACGGCGGCCGAAATCACCGACGCCCTGGAATCCTTCAGCAAATACGAGATCCCCCAGAACGTCTCCGTCGAAATCCGGGAAACACTGGGGCGATACGGTCGTATTCGACTGGAACGATCCGGAAAAGAACTCGTCCTCTCCGCCGACGACCCGCTGCTCATCACCGAAATCTCCAGGCACAAGTCGGTGCGCCCCTATCTGAATCGCAGGATTGACGCGCGGCGTCTCAAAGTCGACCTGCTGTACCGCGGCCACCTGAAACAAGCGCTCACACGCATCGGCTTTCCGGTCAAAGACCTTGCGGGGTACGTGCCCGGTCGGCACCTGGCGCTGCGGCGGCTTCCGAATACCCGCTCCGGCGCACCCTTCCGGCTGCGGGACTACCAGCGGGAGGCCGCGGAAATCTTTCACGCGGGCGGGGGACCGGAAGGCGGCAGCGGGGTGGTGGTCCTGCCCTGCGGCGCGGGCAAGACCATTGTGGGAATGGCCGCGATAGAACGTCTTCAGACACAGGCGCTCATCCTCACCACCAACATCACCGCCTCGCGCCAATGGATAGCGGAACTGCTGGACAAGACGGACCTGAAGCCGGAACAGATCGGAGAATACTCTGGCGAAGTCAAGGAAATCCGTCCCATCACCGTCGCTACCTACAATATTCTCACGTACAGAAAGAAAAAGGGCGACGCGTTTCCCCATTTCGCCATCTTCAATCAGGGAAACTGGGGCATCATTATCTACGACGAAGTCCACCTGCTGCCCGCGCCCGTGTTCCGCTTTACCGCCGAACTCCAGGCCAGACGCAGGCTGGGACTCACGGCCACGCTCGTACGGGAAGACGGCCTGGAAGCGGACGTCTTCAGTCTCATCGGTCCGAAACGCTTCGACGTGCCGTGGCGCGACCTGGAATCCAAGGGCTGGATTGCCACGGCGGAGTGCCGTGAGATCCGCCTCCCGCTCCCCCAGCACCTGCGCATGGACTACGCTGTTGCCGGCGGCCGCGGAAAGTTCAGGATCGCCTCCGAGAATCCATCCAAGATTCCTCTGGCCAGGCAACTTATCCGTAAACACGACAAGGATCAGGTCCTGGTCATCGGTAAATATGTCAACCAGGTGGAGGCCTTTGCCAGAGAACTTGCGGCGCCCGTCATTACCGGCAAGACCCCCAGCGAGGAGCGCGACCTGCTGTATGCGCGTTTCCGGCAGGGCGAAATCCGGCTGATGGTCGTCTCCAAGGTGGCCAATTTCGCCGTCGACCTGCCGGACGCAAACGTTGCCATCCAGATTTCGGGAACATTCGGTTCGCGGCAGGAAGAAGCCCAGCGGCTGGGGCGCATACTCCGGCCCAAGGCCAACGGCAGCCTGGCTCACTTCTACACCCTGGTTACAAGAGATACCAGGGAGCTGGAATTCGCCCGCAAGCGCCAGATGTTTCTTACCGAACAGGGTTACCGGTATTCCATTCGGGACGCCGCCGATGTCTTCGAGGAATCCGGCGCCGCTCCGGTCTGACCTTTCCGTAGCCGACGCCTTCCGCGCGATGCTTCAGATCACGCGCCCGCAGAACTGTCTCATCACCTATGCCTCGGTGCTGATGGGTGGGTGGCTGGGCGTACACACGCTGCCCGCGCCGCTCTGGGTTGCCGCACTCTCCGCGGCCGCCGTCATGGCCGGCGGCAATGCGCTCAACGACCTGTGGGATCTGGATACCGATCGCGTCAACCACCCGCACAGGCCCCTTCCTTCGAACCGCCTTACTCCCCGCGCAGCAGGTATCCTATGCGTTTTCTTCATGGCGGTTGGTGTCGGTCTGAGCCTGTTTCTGCCGCCTGAAGCCATCGCGACCGCTTTCTTCGCGTGCGGGTGCCTCGTGGCCTACAACCGGCGGCTGAAGCACATTCCGCTGGCCGGCAACCTCGCGGTAAGCCTCCTTTGCGGCCTGGCCTTCTTCTACGGAGGATTCGCCGTCGGCGCACCCGTGCCCGCCGCCGTGCCCGCCTTGTTTGCGACCGTCTATCATCTGGGCAGGGAAATCCTCAAAGACGCCCAGGATATTCCGGGAGACCGCATCGCGCCCGGCGGAACCCTACCCCTCCGCTGGGGGCCGGCCATAACATGCCGCCTGGCCGCGGGCACCTATGCGCTTCTGATTCTGCTCACCCCGGTCCCGTACATCCTCCACCTCTACGGGCTCCCCTATCTCATCCTCGTTTCCCTGCTCGATGTCGTGCTGGTTTGTCTCATGATACCGGTTCTCCACGTCCCGGACACCCGCCGCCTCCGCATGGTCAACCGGTTTCTGAAGGCGGGAATGATGCTGGGACTGCTCGCAATCCTCGCGGGCACGCTTTGATGTTTCGCCACGCCATTCGTCTGGCGCCAATGGGTTAGCGCTTGACCCAACTCATTGATTATCCTAAAATAAGCGCACTTCACTGTTCGATTTCAGTCAGTCAGGAATGATGTGCCGGGGGTCGCCTCCAGCCCCAGGCCCCAGCAGCGCGAAGGGTGACAATGTCCGAACAGGCCAGGAATCGGATCGCGCGACTCGTCGGCGAGTTGAACGAACACAACTACCGCTACTACGTCCTGGGCGATCCCGCGGTCTCAGACGCGGAGTTCGATCGATTGATGGGCGAACTCGAGGAACTGGAATCCGGACATCCGGACCTCGTTCCGCCCGATTCACCGACCCGCCGGGTGGGTTCCGACCTCAGCGGGACGTTTCCCGCCGTTCGGCACGACGTCCCCATGCTCAGCCTGGACAATACCTACTCGGAGGCGGACCTGATCGAGTTCGACGCCCGCCTTAGACGGGAACTGCCGGGGGAAGACCTGGTCTATCTCGCTGAACTCAAAGTCGACGGCGTGGCGCTGAGCCTCACGTACGAAAACGGACTGCTCGTCCGCGGCGTTACCCGCGGCGACGGGTTGCAGGGCGAAGACATCACACCCAACGTCCGCACGATCCGTTCCATCCCGCTGCGCCTGAGGGAACCCGTGGAGCGGTGTGAGATCCGCGGCGAAGTCTACCTAACCCGCGAGAACTTCGAAGCCATCAACAGGGAGAGAGAGCAGCGGGAAGAGCCGCTGTTCGCGAACCCGAGAAACACGGCGGCGGGCTCTCTGAAGATTCAGGATCCACAGTTGGTTGCCGATCGCAACCTCAATTTCTTTGCGCACGGGCTGCTGACGGCCCAACCGCAAAACGACCGCCACTCCGAGAGCCTGGATCGCCTCGAAAAGCTGGGGTTTTCCGTAAATCCCGAACGGCGGCACTGCAGTTCCACCGATGACATTGTCGCGTATTGGCGCAAATGGGACGGTGACCGTGAGTCGCTGTCCTACGAGATCGACGGCATCGTGGTAAAATTGGATGCGCTCGCCCAGCAGACCAGGCTCGGGGCCACCGCCAAGAGCCCGCGCTGGGCGTTCGCCTTCAAGTTTTCGGCGGAACGCGTTCGCACGCGGCTGTTGAAAATCGCCCTGCAGGTGGGCCGCACAGGTGTGGTCACCCCCGTCGCCGAACTGGAGCCGGTCCTCCTCGCCGGCAGTACCGTCAGCCGGGCTACGCTGCACAACGCCGAGGAACTCGAACGCAAGGACATCCGGGAAGGCGACACGGTTGTCCTGGAAAAGGGCGGCGACGTGATTCCCAAAGTCGTCTCCGTGGTCGAATCGGAACGTCCTGCGGACGCGCGGCCGTTCGCTTTCCCCAAGACCTGTCCGGTTTGTAGCGCCAACCTGGTGAAGGACGAGTCCGAAGTCGCGATCAGGTGCCTCAACTCAGGGTGTGCGGCCCAGTTGAAAGGGCGCATACGCCACTTCGCCTCCCGCACCGCGATGGATATCGAGGGCCTCGGACACGCGCTTGTGGATCAGCTCGTGGAAAAGGAAATGATCCGGGACGCGGGAGACCTCTACTCGCTTGACGTGGAGAAGGTCGCCGAGCTGGATCGCATGGCCGAGACGTCTGCGCGCAACCTGATGAACGGTCTGGAGCGCAGCAAGGCACGCCCCTTCCACAACGTCCTCTTCGCCCTCGGGATCCGCCACGTTGGCGCGACCGTCGCGCGAACCCTGGCCGACCACTTCGGCTCCATCGACGAGCTCGGCAAGGCTTCAGCCGAGAAAATCGAAGGCATCCACGAGATCGGCGGCGCGATCGCGGAAAGCGTCAACGCGTTCCTGTCGGACGACAATAATGCTGCTGTGATCGAAAAACTCCGGGATGCCGGGCTCACGCTGGAAGGGGAGAAACAATCCGACGCGGGCCCCAGGCCTCTGGATGGAAAGACCGTTGTTGTGACGGGCAGCCTCTCGCGCTGGGGCCGGCAGCAGGCCCAGGACGCGGTGCGGTCCGCCGGCGGCAAACCCACCTCCAGCGTCAGCAGGAAGACCGACCTCGTCGTTGCGGGCGAAAACGCCGGCTCAAAACTGGAGAAAGCCAGGGACCTCGACATCGAAATCCTCGACGAAGACGGATTCGCCAGGCTGATCGGCGTCGAGTGAGGTCTCCGTCATGCGCGGCCTGCACGCTTCGACAATCGCACGATTTCGCCCGGCCTCACGCGCCGTTTTCGAGCCTTTTCGCTTGACAGAAAACCGACGCTTTGTTACACTTCCTCCTCATTGCCCAGCGGTGGGGCTGTAGCTCAGCTGGGAGAGCGCATGACTGGCAGTCATGAGGTCGTCGGTTCGATCCCGATCAGCTCCACCAAGAAATCAGAAACAGGCTTGCGCCACGTCGCGCAGGCCTGTTTTGGTTTGTACGACCTCGCCCGGCGCTGTGCAACGGGCAAGCCAGGGTCACCGGCCCAGAGGTGTCGCAAGATGGGACAGTCATCGGGCCAGGGTGAATGCGTTACACGAGTATATCGTGGATGCCGTGGACCGAGCGTACGGCTGCCGAGAAGGGGATCAAGGCACGAGGAAGCGATGCGGACCCGGTGGTGAGAACGATTCGGACTGAAACCGTCAAGTGGGCACCCTGAGCGTTTCCGCACGGAGATTGAGCGGGACGAAGTGGTTATGCAGGAGCATGAAGCGCGGACAACGCCAATTGAGGAGTCAATGACCACCGCGGGCGAGTTTGCGCCTTTGGGATCAGGAAAGGCTTTATCGGTTTTTCATTGTATCCGGACTACCCAATTGTCTATTACGGGTCGGATCTAGTTATTTTTCTTCGTGCCCTGTGCGGCCGCTGATGATATCGTGCATTAGAGGATAATATCCGCTGTCCCGCCGCAACGCGATACCCATGGCCGCCCCCAGCGCGGACGCGGGAAAATGTGCGTAGTTTTCCATAAAATGCGGGTGGTTGGCAATCTGTTCGATCATCCCTCTGTAATGGGGATTCGGCATATAGATCAAATCCGGCCGGTAGGTCTCAAATAGCCGGTCCGCGGAGAACCCCTCTTGTGCAAACGCCCTCTCATTCAACCCCGTGAGATCCACAATCTGCTTTTCCGGATTCATCGCGGCCGGGCATCCCACCTCCGTGGTCGCGATCACCAGATCGTCGGGCAAACGCGAAAATGCATCCAGGCGGAACCAGTAGGCGGATAGTCGCTCCCTGTAGTTGGCGTATATATCGAAATTCAGCAGATTCTCCCGGTAAACTCTGGAGCCCACGCCTCTGCTTACCGTCAAAGTGCTCGGCAAGAGACAGCCCAGCATCACGAACGCCATGAACAAGTGAACCGGAAATGCGGCCGCCGAAATCTCACGTCGAACGGTCTCGGGTACCCTTTCGACGAGCCGTACGGCGCCTTGCGTGGCCAGGAAAAGCAGCGCAGGAAGGGTCGGATAGTAAAATCGCTGTGGCGACGGCATTATCTGCAATACAAAAATCAGATAATACACGAGAAACAGACAGGTGGCCACAAGCAGCCCCTTTTCAACCGCGGAAACTCTGTACCGCCACGCTCGAAAATTGAATGCCAGATCTGAACCAATAATCAGAAACAGATACCAGTACGACGCCAGGTAGGACAACCCTTCTACAATCGGGACGAGCCGGTACTGCTCAACGAAGTAACTGCTGTACAGGGTGAGCCCCTTTGCGTAAAACGACAGGGGAAGCGGTGAATTGAAATACGTGGAAGCAAACCAGACCTGCCCGCCGGCCACCGCGGCCGTCAGACCCAGAATCCACAACCCATGCCGCACCCTCCTGGAATCCGACCCGAAGACGACCATCGAAGCGGGTACGATAAACGAATAGATCAGCAGATCGGGCCTGGCAAAAAAGGCCAGTCCGCCCCAAAGACCCATCCACAGGGTCCCTGCCCAGGACCACGTACATTCGTTCGATTTGCCAATCCAGATATAGGCCGTCAAGAAAGCCAGCGTAAAAGTTGTGTCCATACCGCTGACAAAATGGCTGGCTACATCGAGTGCCGAAGCCGCTATGGCAAAAAAGGCCGCCAGAATCAACAATCGCTTTCCCACACGTGGGACATCCGCATACCGCCAGATGAGTCCAAACAAAAGGCCCAGGAAGCAGAGCCCTGCGGTGAGACTGGAAAGTGCAGCGGTGAACGCGGCATTTTCCGTTGCGAGTGTCCGCACGCACGCAACAACGACCAGGTACAAACAACTGGTGGGCCCGTAAGTCGCTTCGCCACCCGGGTTCCACGCCAGCCTTCCCTCCGATAGCACGCGGTCCGCATATCGCACGAACATATAGGCGTCGTCCACGACAGACCCCGCGGAGAACCGCGCCAGCACCCCCAGACCCAGTATCGACCCACAGACTACCAATAGAAAGACGAACAGGCCGTTTGACGACGCAGAGCGGGGTTCAGATTGGTTCTCAAGAGGCAAGCGGCAACTCCCTTGTAATTGGTTTTAGATCCTTGAGACGTCGCCGACAACCGTGTCGGCAGCCCCGCTCGTACAAACAGAGTGGTGTTTTTGGCCAGAATTGGTCAGACGCGTTACGGTTCGGTCAAGCAGGCGGCGCAGCAGATGAGCGAACTGGTGAATCAAAGGATATTATACGTACGAAAATGTGTCAAGTGTATCGGTAAATTGAGACAATGCGGCAGATGGAGGGGATTCTATACTTTGTCCCGCTTTGTTGCTCGCTGGCCACCGTACATTTACGTCTACGACTGCAGGTATAGGTACGGCAAACATCGAATATGCGACGATATTCCATCTTCCCTAACGGCGGCGGACGACGTATATTAAATGGCGGGAAGGGCGGGGTATCCGAAACAAAACGTGCGGGAATTGAATCGGCGTTCAACGCGTTGAAGGGATTCGCAGAGATGGCACATCTAACCGAAGCGCAGGTCGCGGAGTTCGAGGCGCAGGGGTATCTGGTCGTCAGAGGGCTATTCGACCCTGAAGAAGACCTGGATCCGGTGATCGAGGAATATGCCGGTGTTCTGGACCGGCTTGCCTGTGAACTGTATGAAAACGGGGACATTGCTTCGCCGTACGATGAATTGCCGTTCGGGGACCGGCTGACGAAGATTTACGCGGAGTCGGGCAAGGTTCACGCCCAGTATTTCGACTTTTCGCTGCCGCAGAAGAATGTCCATGCGGATACGCCGATGTGGGTGGGACCGGCGGTTTTCCATCTGTTGCGGAACGAGAAGCTGCTGGATGCCGTGGAGTCCCTTATCGGTCCCGAGATCTATTCCAATCCCGTGCAGCACGTCCGCCTCAAGCCGCCGGAGCACCTGTGTCCGGTCAACGATGCGGGACGCGTTCAGCTGGGCGCAACGCCCTGGCATCAGGATACGGGCGTTGTGAGGCCGGAAGCCGATGAGACGAATATGCTGACCGTGTGGTTCGGCCTGTGGGACGCGACGGTCGAGAACGGCTGCCTGGAGGTAATTCCCCGGAGCCACCGCGAGGGACTGCTTCATCACTGCCACGCGACCGCGACGATGTCGCGGGGATTCGGCCTGCAGATTCCGGACCGGCTGCTGCGCCAGGGAGACGGCGTGGTCCTTCCCATGAAGCGCGGCGACGTGTTACTCTTCCACCGTTTGAATTGCCACTCGTCGCTTCCCAATAATAGCGACAACGTCCGCTGGAGCTTCGACCTGCGATACAATCCCATTGGCCAACCCACCGGACGCGGGTCGTTTCCGGGGTTCGTCGCCCGCAGCCGATCGAATCCGGGAAGCGAACTGCACGATCCCGAAGAATGGGCCAGGCTGTGGCACGAGGCCAGAAGCAGGCTGGCCAGAAGCGCGGATCCCACGTACAATCGCTGGAAGGTGGACGACCCCGTCTGTGCGTGAGTACGTCGTCCACCCACCGTTTACCCGCCGTATTCAGACGCCCGCCACCGCATCTACCATCTCGCCGAGCGAGAAGAAGACGTAGTCGGTCGGCGGCATCGTTTCCACCCGCTCGGTCGCGCCCCAACTCCCGCCCTCCGACAGCCGCTGCCGGTCGATCCAGGCGGTGGCCAGGCCGAATTTCTTCGCAGGCACATGGTCGTGGTACAGGCTCTGCGCGGTGTGCAGTACGTCCGAGGGTTCCAGTCCCAGGTCCGACTTCAGGTGGGAGATCAGGTACTCGAAGTTGGCGTCGGCGGGCTTGTAGAAACCGATGTCCTCTGCGGTATAGATGGCGTCGAACGTTACGCCCAGCTTGCGGTTGGATGCGGCGATGCCGTCGCGGTGGACGTTGGAGAGGATCACCAGCTTATAGTGCCGCTTGAGGATTCGCAGCGCGTCGGCGGTGTCGGAGAACGCGGGCCAGTGCGGCACGGAGGCGCCGAACGCCGCGTCGAGTTCCCTATCGGTCTTCAGATCGAATCTCTCCGCCACGCGTGCGTGTACCCGGGCGAGCAGCTCCGGATAGGGAAGACCGGGCGTGGCGCGTTCCTGCCGGCTCTCGCATTGCGCGAAGGCGCATAGCGCATCGTCACGCGTGAGGCACGCGGCAGCGCTGCGCAAAATCAGGGGCTGCAATGCGTCCCAGATACCGCGCTCCCAATCGATCAGCGTTCCGTAGCAGTCGAACGTGAGGACACGGTAGTCGGTCAGTCGGCACATTCGCTTGTCGCTATCTCCTGTAATCCCCGGGCGCGCCTGGTCTACGCCGCGGCGATGGTCTCGCGCAGGTGCCTGGCCGCCAGCCTGAAGGTTTCCCTGTCGTCGCATTCGTTGACGTCCTGCCCCTCGAACGTGATCGAAACGACGCCGTTGAAGCCTGCCGATTTCAGTATTCCGACGATACGCGGGTAATCCAGCCACTCCTCCCGGCCGCTGTCGATCTTGTAGATCTTTGCGCGGACATGGGACGCGTACGGCGCTGTCTGTTCCATGAAGCGGTAGATGTCCACGTCCGGATCGCCCACACCGCGATTCAGCCCCGGCGACCCCACCCACTGGCCGGTGTCCAGGATGAAGGTGAAGTTCTCGCGGTCGGTTTCCCGCAGAATGCGAAGCACGTTGTCGCCCGTGCTCGGGTGATTCTGAAGGCCCACGATAATCCCGGCGTCGCCCGCGAAATCGCAAACGTCCTGAAAACAATGGATCTCGCGTTCAGCGTCCCCCACCCCCGGTGCCCCGCAGAAGAGACGGATCATCGGCGCTCCCAGGTACGCGGCCACTTCCACGTCGGCCTTCGCCTGTTCCACCTTCTGTCGCAACTCCTCGTCCGTGCCCACGAAATGGCCACCGGACGCGAGATAGCCGATGGGCAACCCAGCCTTCAGGCATTTTATCTTCAGATCCCGAAGATATTCGCGGTCCAGGGAGCCGAATCCCACGTCCACGCGGAAGTCGATGACATCGAGCTGCAGCTCATGCGCAAGATCGATAAACGACTCAACGTCCGGGAACGTCTTGGGATCGTCCTTGCCGAAATACGATGCGTATATGCCGACCTTCATTGCAATCCCTCCGATAGCAGGGGCAACCCTTGTGGTTGCCCGTGTCTTGGCGCATGGTGTACACTGGGCGACCGGCCGGTCGCCCAAATGCGGGTAGACGGTAGAGGTGAGACGGTAGAAGAGATCCTTGCCCGTTATCTTGTACCTTGTTGCCTCCGGCACGAGAGGAAACCTCACACGGCAGGCAATCTCTCCCCTCTTACGTCTTGCGTCTACCCGCTTCTTGGGTGGCGGGGGTGAGGTCACGCCTTAAACCGCCCGGTTGGCCTCGTCGACGTACTGGTTGATGCCCGGCACTTCCCTCATCCCATGCCAGACCCCGCGGAAGAGCGTCTGTCGTTTTGGCGGCAGCGACGCGATCACCTCGGGCGCCGGGCAGCCCTTGCCCCACTTGGCGTTGACCGTGTTGTAACAGGTGAAGAGACTCAACCGGTCGCGCGACTCGTTGGTCCAGCGCGTGCCCGTGTGGCACAGGGCCTCCGTGAAGATCACCGCCGATCCCGGCGGACAGGTATAGGTTTCCCAAAGCGAACTCTCCCGGCCGCTGATTTCCTCGGGCCGCGGAAAGGCCGCCTTGTGACTGCCGGTCAGGAACATCGTTCCGCCGTCGCCGGGGCCCACCTCGTTGAGCTCCCATACAACACGGGTCAGACCCGAGTGGACCTGCCCCGGCAGCATCTGGTAGATGTGGGAATTGCCGCAGAAGGAAAAATAGGCGCCGCCCCCGTGGGGACCGAAGTTGTCGTGGCCTGCCTTTCGATGGCTGGTGTACGTATGGTCGTACCGGAACCCGTAACAGTCTTCGGTCGCCAGCGGACGATGAGAGAGGATTTCGTTGAGCACCCCGACCACGGCCGGGTGATCCAGCAGCACCTGCGACGGACCCCCGTGGTTGTCGCGTTCCTCTGGCGGAAGCGAGTCGCGCTGGTAGAGAAAGTCCATCTGGTGCTGCCGGATACGGTCGAGTTGCTCCTCGTCGAACAGACCGGGAAGGCAGATCCAGCCCTTCAGGTCGAAGACGTACTTCTGCTCGTCGGTCATCGGAACGACCGGCAGACCGTCCCCGTTGGTTGTGGGAACCAGTTGGGTATCCATGTGTCCTCGCTTGTTGGTTGCGGTTGTCACATCAATGGTCGCTGATGATGATCCGGGTGGCCGCTTCGCGGCCGATCGGCGTCGCAGGCGGTTGATCAAGGTGCGTGAAATGCCATTTCGCGCCACAGTCGAAGCGTACTCTTCGAATTTAGTCGAGCCAGCAACGGGTCAGGGACCGCGCTAAGGGCCTTTCTTCAGTCTTGTTTCCGGGAGAAAGCCAACGATGCCGGCAGACAGGAAAGTCCGACCCACCTTCAAACCTGCTTCTCCAGCGCCCCGAGCCAAGATACTCCCACGACGCCGAAAATTCAAGACGTGCGATGATCGCGGCAACGGCGTTTCACCTGATTTGAGGTCGGTCGCAGGCGCCGTTCGAATTATCGTGCGTGAAACTGCGAAAAAATTTTGATCTAAGCCGATTTCCGGCTATATTTCATAGGCGCAGGGAAAGCCAATATTCGGACAGCCATTTCGAACGCCGCTCAAGTCTGAATTCTCCCAAAAGTCCCTTTTCAGGACAGGAGTCAGGCACATGTCAGATCAGTCCGGCGGTCACGTCACGGTCTACGTCGGCACCTATACAGACGATCGGACCGAGGGCCTGCACATTCTCAAGCTGGATACCGCGTCCGGGGAACTCGAAGCCGTCTCGAAGGTGCCGGACGTGCACAACCCCTTCTTCCTCGCCGCCGACGCCGGTGCGCGTTTCCTCTATGCCGCCTGCGCCGTGGATGAATTCGACGGCAGACCGGGAGGCAGCATCAAGTCGTTCTCCATCGATCCGGAATCCGGCGGCCTTGAGCTGCTCAATGAGCAACATGCCGGCGGAGACCTGCCCTGCTATCTCAGCGTCGACCGGACCGGCCGCTGTCTGCTCGCGGGAAACTACGAATCGGGCAGCGTGAGCACATTGCCGATCGATGAGGAAGGCCGTATCGAACCGGTTGCCCAGGTCGTCCGGCACGAGGGATCCGGCGTCGACGCAGGACGGCAGGAGGCGCCTCACGTACACTCCATCGTCCTCTCGCCAGATCATCGTTTCGCTTTTTCCGCGGACCTGGGTATCGACAAAGTCATGTGCTATGAACTGGACGCACCCACGGCGACCATCGAGCCGACCGGGCAGGTGTCGGTTTCGACCCGGGCGGGCGCAGGCCCCAGACACATCTCCTTCCATCCCGACGGCAGCAGGGCATACGTGATCAACGAACTCGACAGCACGATTTCCGTCTTCGACTACGATGCCGAATGCGGATCCCTCACCGAACGGCAGACCCTTTCCGCCCTGCCCGGAGACTACGACGGCGAGAACTTCTGCGCCGACATCCGGGTCCATCCATCCGGCCGCTTTCTGTACGGCTCCAACCGCGGCCACGACAGCATTGCGGTGATGTCGATCGACGGGGCGACGGGGGAACTCACGCCGCTGGCTCACGAGCCTTCGTGCGGGGCATGGCCGTGGAACCTGGAATTCGATCCCTCCGGCAACTACCTCCTGGCCGCCAATCAGCGCGGCAACGCGGTCTCATGTTTCCGGATCGTCCCCGACACCGGCGCCCTTGAGCCCGTCGGCAGCCCTGTTGAAGTGCCGGGCGCCGTCTGTGTCGAAATCCCATCCCCGAACGTCCGATAATATGGCGCCGTCCAACAACGCCGGACCCCTGGCCGGATGCCGGGTGCTGGAAATGGGCAGCACCGTTTCCGGTCCGTTCTGCGGACGCCTGTTGGCTGATTTCGGCGCGGAAGTCATCAAAGTGGAGCCGCCGTCCGGAGACCCCGTGCGCCAGATGGGCAAACGCAGCCGGGGCCGGTCGCTCTACGCGGCCAGCATTCTGCGCAACAAACACCTCATTTCGGTGGACCTGAGAACACCCGCCGGACAGGATGTCATCAAGCGGCTGGCGAAAGCCTCCGACGTGATCGTTGAGAATTTCCGGCCGGGAAAGCTGGAAGAGTGGAATCTGGGCTACGACGCCCTCTCGGCAGTCAATCCAGGGTTGATCCTCGCACGCATCAGCGGGTACGGACAAACGGGCCCATACCGCCATCGCCCCGGATACGGCGTCACCAGCGAGGCCGTGGGGGGCCTCAGGGAAATAACGGGCGAACCGGATCGCCCGCCCAGCCGCGTGAGCATCTCCCTAACGGACTGCATTACCGGGCTGTACGCCGCTTTCGGCACGGTAATGGCGCTCTTTTCCCGGACCCGGACCGGCACGGGCCAGGTCGTCGACGCGGCGCTGTACGAGGGGGCGTTCAGCTTTATGGAACCCCATGTTCCAGCGTTCGCCGAGCTCGGGTCGGTGCCCACCCGCACCGGGTCCCGGCTGCCGAACAGCACGCCCAACAATCTCTATCCCACGGCTGACGGCGACTTCATCCACATCACCGCCGGCAACAACGCGACCTTCGAGCGCCTGGCGGCCTGTATGGACGCCCCGGAACTGGCCGTGGACGAGCGCTTCCGGACACCCACCGCGCGGTCCGGTCACGAAGACGACATCGACGACATCGTCGCCGACTGGACTTCAGTACATCCGCTCCCGGACCTGGAGCGGATGTTGGACGCGAGCGCCGTACCCGCCGCCCGGATATTTACATTGCGGGACATTTTCGGTGATGAACACTACAAGGCGCGGGATATGCTGCTCGAAACGCCGGACGACGTTCTGGGTACGGTCACGCTGCCGGGCGTCGTACCCGTTCTCTCGGAAACGCCCGGCGCCGTGCGCTGGGCCGGGCGGGAAGTTGGCGTTGACACCCGGGGCGTACTGGAACGGGTGGCTGAGTTCGAACCCGGCGAAATCGACGCGCTGGTCCGTCAGGAAACCGTTTACCAGGCCTGACAGCCCGTTGAAAAAGCCCCTCCGGGCCGCGGCCAACTCTCGCGGCCTCGTCTGCAAAGCCACTTTGTCAGCGTAATGATAAGCGAAATCGGGCGTACGCACGCGCCGGGAAACGCTGCAAAGGAGACAGCGGAAGGCGTACCAACCGTCGTACAGGAGATCCGGATGAGCTGGCAGAAAGAGAGCGAAGAACTCGAGGCGCGTCGGTCCTGGTCCAGAGAGATGGGCGGTTCCGAGAACGTCGAACGCCACCACGGACAGGGAAAGCTCACCATTCGCGAACGCATCGACGCTCTGGTGGACGGAGGCTCGTTCTCGGAAGTCGGGAGCCTCAGCGGCACAGGCGAGTACGACGACGCGGGCAACGTCGTCGGCGTGCAGCCCGCCCCCTACATTATGGGCGTGGCCCGCATCAACGGAAGACCCGTGGCCATCGGGGGAGAGGATTTTACTGTCCGGGGCGGCAGCAGTCCCGGCACGCACCGGCGAAAGGGGGGTCAGGGCGGGTTTATCGAAGACCTCGCGTCCAAGTATCTCATTCCGCTCATCAACCTCTCCGACGGGGCCGGCGGCTCGGTCCGCGGCGCCGTAAAACGGGGTTACACCGTATTCCCCGGCGTCAGCAGTTTCGGCCGCTCCGTCCAGCTCCTGGGCGAAGTCCCGGTCGTATCCGCCGTCCTGGGCAGCGCGGCCGGCGGACCCGCCGGACGGGCCATCCTCTCGCACTGGTCCGTCATGGTACGACGCACGAGCCAGATATTTTCAGGGGGCCCGCCCCTCGTCAAGCGGGCGCTCGGGGTAGAGGTGTCGAAGGATGATCTTGGCGGACATCACATCGCGGTGGACACGGCCGGCACGGTGGACAACGCGGTCGATACCGAACGCGAATGCTTTTACATGATCCGGCGGTTTCTGTCCTACATGCCGCAGAACGTGTGGGAACTGCCTCCCGCCGAGTCCAGCGACGACCCGGTCGACCGGTGCGAAGAAGAACTGTTGTCCATCGTCCCCCGGGAACGCACCTCCCCCTATTCGATGCATCGCCTGGTCGAACTGGTGGTGGACAAGGGCTCCATCTTTGAAATCCAGCCGACGTTCGGACGCGCGCTCATCACCTGCCTCGCGCGGCTCAACGGCCACCCGGTAGGGATCGTCGCCAACAACCCCATGGTTTCCGGCGGCGCGATGGGCGCCGGCGAGGCCAGGAAACAGACCCATTTCATCGAACTGTGCGACTGCTTTCACATCCCGCTGATCTTTCTTGTGGACATCCCCGGATTCATGATCGGCACCGCCGCCGAACAGGAGGCCACCCTCCGCGAAGGGATGAAGGCTGTGTTCGCGATTCACCGCGTTCGGGTGCCCATCCTCACCCTCGTCATCCGGAAGTGTTACGGCATGGCCGGAATGGCCGCGGGCGACATGGACGAACTGGACTTCAAGATCGCCTGGCCCTCCGGTGAGTGGGGCTCGCTGCCCATAGAAGGCGGGGTTGCCGCCGCCTACCGTCGGGATATCGCCAACTCCGAAGACCCGGCGGCCCGCGAGAAGGAGCTCGAAGAGGAGCTTCGCCAATTCGCGTCCCCGTTTCGCTCCGCCGAAGCCTTCGCGGTGGAGGAAATCATCGATCCGCGCGAAACCCGCCCCTTTCTCTGCAACTTCATTTCCCTCACCCGCAATCGCCTCAAAGCCCTGCTCGGCCCCACCGACAAGAGAGGCGTTTCGCCGTAGCGGGTTCGCACAACAGCCCAGGCGCCGCCCCCGACCTGGCGATCAGCCATCAGCGGTCAGCTAAAACCAAAAAACCGAATCAGTCCACGTCAGCGCTCAGGAAGCCGATGACGGGGAATCGCGACGAGCAGACCGCCGGTTCGCAATGGCGATGATCCCGGAAACCAGAATGGCGGAGCCCTGCAGCCAGACCCGGTATGCGCCGGTGGGCGTCAGAAACAGGACGAGCGCCGCAATCAGGAGAATGGCGCGCTGCCACGCTTTGAGGGGCCCGAAGCCGTATCCCGAAATGGCGACAGCCAGCGGAAGAATCCCGGCGAAGACGACGAGGACGTTGACGAGGGTCGACGCGAGGTCGGGCGAGACGAGAAGCAGTTCGGGATGCAGTACGAACGCGTAGGGAAGGGCGAAGCCGACCAGGGCGAAGCGAAACGCGGCGACCCCGGTCCGCATGATGTCCGCCCTGGCGATCGCCGCGGCGGTATAGGCCGCGAGCGCAACGGGTGGCGTCACCATCGACATCATCCCGAAATAGAAGATGAACATATGCGCCGCCAACGGAACGACGCCCAGCCCGCCCAGGACGGGGCCGACAAGCGTGGCCATGAGGAGGTAGCATACGGCCGAAGGCAGGCCCATTCCCAGAATAATGGTGGATACCATCAGCAGAATGAGGGCCAGGACCAGGTTGTTCTGCGCCAGCAGCAGAATGGCGCCGGGCAGTTTGGCGCCGATACCCGTTAGCGTGACGACCCCGATGATAATTCCCACGCAGGCGGCCGCCGCAATGAGAGACACCCCGCCGTGAGCCGCGCTTTCCACCGCGCGCAGCAGCGCGCGCGGCCCCATTCGCGTCGACGGCATCAATGCGGCGGTCAGGAGCATGCACGCCAGCGCGATGCTGACCGCCCGGAACGGCGTATACCCCAGTATGATCAGCGCGACGAGGCTCACGAGAGCCACCAGAAAGACGAGGCCCCGGGCGCCCGGTGGACGACTCCTTGGCACTTCATCGCCCGCGACAACCCGGATGCGCCGCGCGTAGAAGTGGACGATCAGCAGAAGCGCCGTATAGTAGAATGCCGCCGGGATGAGCGCCGCTTTCACGATCTCAAGATAGGTAACCGCCGGTTCCACCATTTCCAGCATCATATAGGCGCCCGCGCCCATGATCGGCGGCACCAGCGCCCCGCCCGAGCTGGCCGCCGACTCGATCCCCCCCGCCGCCACGGGCCGGAATCCGGCCGAACGCATCATCGGGATCGTGAACGTACCCGTTGTGGCCGTGTTGGCGACCGCACTGCCGGAAAGCGAACCCATTACGCCTGAAGCGACAACGGCGACCTTCGCGGGTCCGCCCGTGCGCTTCCCGAAAAACCGGCGCGCGGCATCCAGCACGTAGCCCGTCGCACCGGTGCCTTCCAGCGTCGTGCCGAACAGAACGAAGAGAAACACATAGGTGAACATTACTTTCAGCGCGATGCCGAAGACACCCTGCGAATGCAGAAAAGCCTGGGAGACGATACGCTCCCAGCCGTAGCCCCGGTGAGGGAAGAACCAGTCCGGCATGACGTGACCGAAGGCGGCGTATGCCAGGAAGGCGAGGGCAAGCAGCGGAAGGGTGGGGCCGATCGCCCGGCGGGTCGCCTCGAGAACGAGAACCAGGCCAACCAGGCCGACCGTCCAGTCCGGAGGACGCTCCAAGCCCGCGCGGTTGCCGAGGCTGCGGCCATCCAGCCACCAGTTCCTGAAGACGGGCTCGGTCTGGACAAGCACGTATCCGAAACAGAGGAAGACAGCCGCGACGAGGAAATAGTCAAACACCCGTACTGACATGACCCCGGCCGCGCCGGCGCGGATCGGGTGTTTCAAAAAAACAAGACTCAAGCCCAACATGGCAAAAACCGCCAGTTGGGCTTGAGGCGTCAGTTCCGGATAGTTGACCTCCGCCAGGACGAAAACACTCAGCAGGGTCGCCAGGACGCGAAAGTGCCACGATTCGAGCATTTCAGTTGGGCCAGATCCCGATTTCGCGGTAATATCTGACCGCCCCGGGATGGAAGGGCGTGCCCGTATCCCTGATCACGTTCGCCGGGTTGATGGCCTTGCCCGCGGGGTGCTTGCTGACCACGTCCGCGCGGTTCTCGTAAAGGATCCTCGTGAACCGGTAGACAGTCTCCTCGTCCAGGGCCGCCGGCGTCACCAGGTGCATCGAACCCACGTTCATGCCTTCGAATGTCTCGGTCTGACCGCGATAGGTTTCCGGGGGAATACTCGCCGCGTTGAAGAACGGATAGTCCCTAAAGAGGCGCTCTCTTGCGGTTTCGCCGAACGGAATGAAATAGATGTCCTGTGAAGCGCTCGCCTGGGTAATGGACGCGGTCGGCACGGCGCCGCCCAGAAACGCCGCAGCGGCGGAACCGTCAGCAAGCATATCCACGGCCCCCGCCTGCGTATTGTGCAGCGGGCTGAAGTCGTCATAGGTGACGCCGTGCGCCTCCAGGATCGGCGCAAGAAAGTACTCGAACCCGGCGCCCGCCGGGCCAACGACCACCCGTTTGCCCTTGAGATCGCCCATGGCGCGGATGCCTGTTCCCTCCGGCGTTACGAACAGGGCGATATTAGGCGCCAGCGTCATGACGGCGTTGATCTCCTGCCTTTCACCCCAGGCGCCCTCGCCGCGCACCGCGAAATAGGAAATCGCGGCATTGGCCAGGGCGAAATCCAGTTCCCCGCGCACGAGCCGGCGGATATTCTCCTGCGTCCCCTTGGTCGCCTCCGCGGTCACGTCCCACGACAGGTCTCCCCCATGGTCGTCCACAACCTGGGCGATCGCCCCGCCGACCACGAAAAACGCCCCGCCGGGCGGTGCCGTGCCCACGCTCAGAAACCGCCGTTCCGGAGCGGATGTTTCACGCTCACTCTCCGGAGACTCACACGCAAACGCGCCCAGCACGATAACAATTACCGCAACGAAAGCCCGTTTCAGGACCGCAAATCGGTTCATCGAAACTCCTCTCTCCATTCGGTTCCAGGTCTAACCTTGATTCGTAAGTTTTCGTGGACGTTAATTCGAATAAGTGCTAGTTAATAAGGCGATTAGAAGGCGGATTACCAGGATAAACCAGGTCACTGGACGTGAACGGAACGAACGTCCTTCCGGTCGACTTCAACACACCGTTTTGCACCGGTACCTTCTGTGCCTTTTGTGCTTTTTGTGGCCAATTCGACTGTCGTCTTTGTTCGAATCGAGGCTAACGGTTCGTCAGGTCTTCAGCGATACAGTAGAGGTGGCTGCGTCCCCTCAGATAGAGCGCGTCTCCGACAACCACCGGAGACGCCCCGCTCCCTTCATCCAGGGTATTCGTCGCAAGGATTTCGAACTCAGGGCTGTTCCTGACGACGAGCGTCCTGCCTTCGAGATCGGTAATATACACGCGGTCGTCCGCGCCGACCAGCGACGCGTAGATGAAGCCCGTCCCGTCCAGGCGTTTGGGTCCGAAAACCGGCTTGCCGGTACCCGCGTTATAGCAGGACAGGAACGCGCCCCTGCCTTTCAGCATGAACAACCGGCCGGCGTGTAGCAGGGGTGAAGACACATAGGGCGTATCCCGGGTGATGGACCACAACACCGAGTCCGAACCCGAAATGTCCCCCTTTGCGCGGTCCAGCGAGATGGCCTGCATGGCGGGACTCCTGTGACCGCTGGCCACGTACACCACCCCGTCCGCATGTAGCGGCGTGGGGATCACGTTCGTCCCCAGCCCGCCGCATTCCCAGATCAGCGCGCCGGTCTCCAGGTCGTAGCTCCGTGTGCGGCGCGAAGCGCTGACGATCACCTGGGTCCGGCCGCCGTATTCCACCGTGACGGGTGAGGACCACGACGTGACCTCGTCCCGGCCGTTCCGCCAGAGTTCCCTTCCCGTTTTCTTGTCCAGCGCGACTATGAACGAATCCCCTTCGTGGTCCCAGTTGATCACCAGGGTGTTGCCGTGGACCGTTGGCGAAGCCCCCTCGCCGAACGCGGCTCTGCTCCAGTATTTGCCCAGGTCTTTCTCCCACTTCAGATTGCCGTCCATATCGAGGCAATAGAGCCCTTGTGATCCAAAATACGCAAAGAGATTTTCTCCGTCCGTAATGCCCGATGGGGACGCAAACGACGCCGTCCGGTGCATCCCCTCGTGAGGCCGGGCCTCCCGAACCGTCTTTTCCCAGACGGTTTCCCCGGTCCGCCGGTCCAGCGCCAGGACCTTGTACTGAAGCAGATTGGGCGGGGGACGGCGCCTTCCCCTGCCGTTATCCGCCACGACTTTGTCAGTCCTCACCGCGGTCTGCACGAAGATACGATCGCCCCAGACAATCGGCGTTGCGTGACCCAGGCCGGGAATGGGCGCCTTCCATCGGATATTCTTCTGTTCGCTCCACTGTACGGGTGGACTCCCGTCGACGAGCCCGTTCCGGTTCGGTCCACGCCAGTGAGGCCAGTTCGACGCAGCCGGTCCGGATGCGACAACCAGACAGAATGCGGTCAGGGATAAAATCATTCGATTCATTCCAGGCTCCTTTCGCCTTGGAAAGACGGAGAACGCCGGATCTGCGTATCCTCAATTGAATATACGACGCGCGATTCCAAATCTGAAAACCTATTGTCGCCGCACTCTCGAATCGGCCGCTACGCGCCGTCCCGCTTCAATGCCGGCAACAGCGGGGTCCTCAGCGCGGCAAAAATCCCCGCGGCGCCCGCGGCCATGCCCGTAATGAGTATAAGACCCAGCGTTGCCAGAAGAGAAAGCCAGGGCAATTCGCCGCCCGAAGCGAGGGGCACTGTCGTCACGATCGCGGCCGCTGCCCCGATGGCCATGCCCGTTGCCATCAGGAACCCGTTTTCCATGAACAGGAGTCCCGATAGAGACGACCTGCGAAACCCGAGCGCCCGAAGCGCCGCGAGTTCGCCCCGGCGTTCGACGACGTTGCGTACCATCACGATCCCAAGACCGAACGTACCCAGAAGCACCCCCAACCCGCCGAGTGTCTGAAACGTGGACAGATACGTGTTCTCCACCGCTCGGAAGCCAGCCAGCCTGGCCGCCGTCGTCGTCGCATCCGGACCGGCGTCCTGCAACCTCCGCTCCAGGAGCGCACCCAATTCGCGGGGTCGGTCGGTCTCGACCAGAAAATAGCCATAGCCGCTCCGATCGGGGAAATGGGCGGTGAAATTCGCCTCGGACACCAGCAATTCACTCTGGAAGATACTGTTCTTCAGCAGACCCACAAGCCTCAGCCGGACGACCTCGCCTGTATGGGATCGCATCGGGATTTCGTCGCCCAGCTTCCTGTGCAGGATCCAGGTCACCGAGTTTACATCTCCGAACGCGGGAATCACGTCCTGTTCCGCGCCCCCCGCCAATAGAGTCCATGGCTCATCCGCTTCCTCCAACAGCCGGTCAAACGAGAAACCGCCCCGTCTCATCAGGGCTTCAGGCACGCCCAGGACCCGGGGATGGCTGGGCTTGTACAGATTCAGACAACTCACGTCCTCGCCCGGCAGGACACGGAACGGCATGAACCTCGCCCTGTCCAGAATTGGCGCATCCTCCGGGTTAAACCCCAGCTCGAACCGGCCGTCCTCCGAATTGAGATCGTGATATAGCGGCGCATCCGTTTCGACAACGAGCTGGAACCCGCCGCCGCCCGACGTCCGGCTGTTCAGCGCATCCCCGTTGACGTCTGCGCGGCGATGGGCGCCAACCGCCACAACCACGAAACAGGCGCTCGCGATCAACCCCGCACACAGCATGCTCCGGCCGGGATTTCGCGCGCTGTTCCGCACGCCCATGCTCGAGATGCCCCTCGCCGCCGCATTTCCCCGGCCGCGAAGCCACATCGAAAGCAGGCCCAGACCCGATGTGAGAAGGAATGCCCCGCACCCGAAAAACAGCGCGGCCGCCGCTTGCCGGTCCGCCTGTGCGGCCGCCGCGAGACAGGCCGTGGCCAATGCCAGGCTTCCGAGGACATAGACCCGGACCCGCCCTCCATGATCGCCTGTTGCCGCACAAACGCTGCCGGACAGCAGGGCACGCGCGGGCATGCGGGACAATCGCCGGACCGTCATCCAGATTGCGAGCAGTGCCACAACCTGTGAGACCGCGAATGCCGCCACCAGGCTGGATCCGTTCACGTGCAGATAGAGTTCCGTGGTTCCAACCGCCGGGACCCACCACGTACGCAGACCGGCCAGCATGACCCAACCGTACGCCAGTCCTCCTGCAATCCCGACCAGGCCGCCAAGACCCGCCAGCCAGATCGCCTCGCCCATAAACCGGCCGCGGATGGCCCTGGCGGTGAATCCCGACGCCGTCAGCACGCCCACCTCTCCGGCGCGCTGATCCACCCCGAGCAGGAAGAGAAGGCCCACAAGCAACGCGGCGGAGACGATCAGAAACAGACTGAACCCGCCGAAGAGCCATCGGAAATCGGTCGAGCCTGACGAAGCGGCCATCCCCTCTTCCCTTACCGGCCGGAATACCAGGCCGGTGGACTCGGGCGAAAGCGCGCCCCGCATTCCGGAGCGAAATCGCCGGGCCGAACTCGTGACGTCCATGCCGTGCGCGGGCCCGATCCTGACGGACGTCAGATTGCCGAACCGGTTTCGCCACAGTCGTTGGCCGGTGGAGGCGGATACCAGGGCTTTGGGCGCCGCCCGGTGGGCGTCCCAGTAGGCTTCGTCTTTGGGCCTGATGCGCTGGAGATCGATGGGAAACGGAGGGTCCCACGCGTGCATATCGTCTGCATCCTGCAATCCCGGAAACCTGGGCGCCAGCAGCGAATCGGCGCCCAATCCCGTCATCGCGACCACGCCTGCAAGTTTGAATGTCTCGCGCCTTGGAATCAGCGCGTCTCCAGGCCCGACTTCGAGATATTCGATGGTGACCGGATCGCCGGTCCTGGCGTTCAGGTCCGCGGCCGCCCAGGCGTTCAGCAGAATTTCCCCGTCGCCGGGCGCCGGCGCCGGATTTCCGTTCAGGAGCTGCGCGGGTCCAAAGTTCCCGAGGTCAATTGCCGCGACCGTTGAATACGGCAACGTCCGGTCCCCCGCTTCGATGGCGTTCGCCAGGTAGGTCAGGATCGGAAGCCGCGGCATCCCCATTTCTTCCGCCAGGCCCACAATCGTCCGGGACAGGTGGGGTTTGAGGACGAACTGTGTGCTCTCGACAAAAAAAAAGCCCCTTCCTTCGCGTATCGACAGTCCCAGGTCGTCCAGCACGACCGCGCGGGAAAGCGCGGACCTCAATCCGGCCGCGGCGCCGGGCCGAACCGTCGCCAGAAGCGTGTTGACCCGATCCGGAAGTCCCATCGCGTTCTGCAATTCGATCAGGGAAACAAACGCATTAAGCGGCACATCCTGGCTCGAGCGCAAACCGAAGCGACCCACCCCGCGGTCGGGCAGCATGGCCGCAATCCGCACACGCACGGTCAATATCGACTCCGAGACCTCGTCACGGCCGAAGAGCGACTCCCGATGAATATTGTCGGGAAGCTCAAAGGACAGCAGAATCGCGTCGCCAACCCTGGCATCCAGTTCCCGTCCAAGGGACTCGTTTACGACAAGCGGCGTGTACACCCCGCGGCGGTCGAGGTCGGGAAACGACGCCTGGAAGAGATCACCGAATCGCGAATCGACGCCCAGAATCCGTACGCGGGTCGCCCGCGTACCTGCACTACCATGCACTGCCGTGCCCCTGAGCGTCACCGCCGGAACAACCGTCACATCCTCCCCCGCCGCCTCGATATCCCGGGCCAGACCCGCACGGAAGAAGCGGTCCGCAACAAGCGCATGGTCAATGTCGCCAAGCCGGTCGACGGTCAGGTCACGCAGGCTTTCCCGCACCGAATCGCCCACCAGCAGGGCGCCGGTGAGGACGGCGGCCGCCGCGGCAACCGCGAGCATCACCAGCAGGTGGATGCGCCAGTAAAACGTCAGGCTTCGACGCACGTTCCCTCCTGCAAGGCCATCCGGCGCTCAAATCTCGCGGCCAGCTCCAGGCTGTGCGTGACGCCGATGAGGATGGTCTCCTGTTCCGCGTGCAGCTCAAAAAGCAGATCGCCGACTTCATCGGCCCGGGCCCGGTCCAGGCTGCCCGTCGGCTCGTCGCAAAGCAGCAGCGCCGGCCGGTTGACCAGCGCCCGAGCCACCGCGACGCGCTGGCGTTCACCGCCCGAAAGGGCGGAAGGGCGGTGGTTGGTTCGATGCCCGAGCCCGACACGTTCGATCAGGTCCCGCGCCCGTTCAGCGGCGTCCGCCCCTCCATCTCGGAACGCCAGCGTCGGCATCATCACGTTTTCGAGCACCGAATACTGGGGCAGCAGATGGTGGTCCTGGAAGACGAATCCGATCACGCGGTTTCGGAAGCGCGCCAGGTCCTTCTCAGGAAGGACGTAGGGGTCCCGGCCGTCGACGGTCACACGGCCGGAGGTCGGTCTGTCCAGGGTACCGAATACGTGCAGCAGCGTACTCTTTCCCGATCCTGAGGGCCCGACGACCGCAAGGGACTGGCCTCGCGAAACTTCAATCGAGACGTCCCTGAGAACCGTCACATCCCCGTATCGCTTCGAGACACGCTCAGCCCTCAGCGTCATCCTCCCCCTCCTGTTCAGGGGATTCCTCAATCTGATCCGCGACAGAATCCGGGATGGGTGTGGAGCGGAACGGACGCCCCGGGACGCACTCACAGAACACCGTACTCAACCGGCCCCGGGCAATAAGGACGTCGCCGCGCCGGAATTCAATCCCGTATGTCATCGAACTGGTCCCTTTTCGTATCACCTTCAAATGCACGTCCAGCATGTCTTCGAACCGGGCGGGATGGAGATAGTCGCACGACGCGCCCACCCGGGGCCACCCGACCCTTCGTCCTTCCAATGTGCCAGCCACGCTGGTGCCGAGCGAACGCAGGAACGCGTGCTCCGCCGCTTCCATGAAAACGAAAAACCGGGAAAAGTGCACGATCCCGGCCATATCCGTATCCGAAAATTCCACTCGTCGCGTGGTATTGAATTCACACGGCATATTACTTCCTCTCAGAGACCCTTCCAACCCGCCGGAGGCCGGGCGCCCACAAGGGACGCCCCTACAAACCAAAGGTCCTTGAATTGATCTCTCGTGTTTCCGAGCCGATGTTGCATTGGTAGGGGCGTCCCTTGTGGGCGCCCGGACAATAGCGCTGACGTCACGCGATACGGTTTTCGCCTTTTGCTGTTTGCTGAGAGCTGACGGCTGATCGCTGCCTCTGCTGCTTCACGACGCCGGCTTGAAGAGCGTTACGAGGCACCCCCCCATCGCCGCGAGTACGATACCCAGCACGAACTGCCAGTTCAACGCGCCCCATCCACCGGCGGGCGGGTGTACCGCCATCGACACTACGGCGTTTACAATGGGAGCGCCCGCGAATACGATCGACATCACCACGGCAGGCGTGCCACGGGCGCCGAACGCGAGCAGGACGCCGAATGCGCCGATCGCACCCACGGTACCGGCGAGCAGAGACCAGGTGAACCCGCGCGCGGGAAACGACCAGTCCGAGCCGTTCAACCACAGAACGACCATTGAACCGATTACGGCGGTCAACAGATATGCCACGCCCACGAGCAGAAACGCTTTGTACCGTCCGTTCACGGGATCGGCCATTGCAATCTGCCCGGTATGCAGAAAAATCCCGTACAGTCCCCACGATCCTACCGTCATGGCGGCGAATATCAGCCACGTCAGCCCTGGCGTCGATGCCTGTTCGGCCGGCATAGAATCTCCTCCTTCGTACTACGATTTTAAATCGCCGCGGCGACCGCCCCCGACGGGCCGATCATCCCGCGACGAAACGTCGATAGACGTCCAGCATGGCGTCGGCCATGCACGCGTCGCTGGCCGTCCGGTGCACGGCCGCGCGGCCGTTTCTCCCCATGGCTTCCCGGGCCTCCCTGTCTCTCATCATTCGGGACAACCCGTCCGCCAGCGCCCCCGGGGAATCCGGATCGACCAGGATGCCTCCTCCGGTGCGCTCAATAAGCTCCGGAAATGCGCCGTGACGCGGCTGAACCACGGGCGTTCCGTTAGCCAGCGCCTCCAGTACGAACAACCCTTTCGGCTCCTCGTACGGCGTCGGCACAGACAGGACATGGACGCTGTTCAGGAATTCGATCTTCTGTTTCCGGTCCACCTCGCCCCGGTACTCGAAGACACTGGAAAGCCCGCGGGACTCAATCAGCGACACCACCTCATGAAAATAAGCCTTCTCACGCCCACCCAGATAACCCGCCGCCAACAGTCTGATGTTCCTGCTTCCAACCTGTTCCGCCAGCCGCCCCATGGCATCCGCCAGAAGATGCAGTCCCTTCTCCGGCGCGATGCGGGCCATATAGCCGACGGTGAATGGGGTTTCCGGCAGCGCCCGCTCCCAGGTGCCGTGTCCCTCCATGCTGATGCCCAGTGGAACCACATGGAAGCGATCGCGCGGCGCATTCAGATACGCGGCCATCGACGCCGCGTACCAGTCGCACGTTGCCACAAACGCGTCGACGTCGCGCGCCCGGTCGCGCATCGCATTCAACGCCTCGTTTCGATACGGTTCGACCAACCCGTCGAGAAAGACCTCCTCCCCCTGAACGGAACACAGAACAGGAACGCCCAATTCGCGCTTCATCTCACGTACCATGCCCAGAAACATGGAGTTCGTGAGATGAACAAGGTCCGGCCGCAGGTCGTCTTCTAGCCATCGAACCAGCTTTTCAAGTTCCTTTCTCTGGGCGCCCTCTTCCCCCTTCAATATCGAGACCGTGAGCGCCCCCAAACCTTCAGCGCGCGTGGATCCGCTGAACCAGGAAAGCGAATTCAGCAGCGTACGCGCGTTCATCAGGCGGTCTACGAGTTCCGGCGCGTGGCGAAAAAACGCCAGCTTCTGCTGCAGATAGACGTTGATTCCACCGTAGAACACCCGGTCGATGCTCGCGTCGGGACCATCGGTCCGCAGCGGCGTGTACGTTGGAATCAGCGCCAGATCAACTCCCTTCAGCCTGAGCGCCGATGCCAGCGTATTGTCGTTAATGCAACTCCCGCAATACATCCCCGCCGCGCCGGCGGCGATATAGGCAATTCGCATGGAAATAACAATTACGAATTAAGAATTAACCCCAATTCGAAAAAAACAGCAACGCGGCGACGCTACGAGAACACCTGAAACGGGGCGAAAATGTCGTTCAGAAGGACGTTCATTCAGTGCACGTCCCGTGACCTGGTGTATCCTGTGAATCCGCCGTCTAATCGCCTTTATTAACTCGAACTTATTCGAATTAACGTCACCGAAAAACATACGAATCAAGGTCAAGAATCAGGATCTGACGCTGCGTCTGTCCTTCGCGGTCTTCTGAATCGCTGCGAGAAGCCGACAGAGTTCTTCAGCATCGGAAGTAAGCAATTAAGAATTGAGAATTAAGAATTAGGAATTAAGAATCAGGATCTGGCGTTGCGTCTGTCCTTCGCGGTCTTCTGAATCGCTGCGAGAAGCCGACAGAGTTCTTCAGCATCGGAGTGGATGCTGGCGAACTCGTTTTCGGATAAATAGCCGGTATCTTTCAGTAAACGCAACCAATAGCTGCTTTCACGAGCTTCTTTATAGGCGATGGCAATTTTGCTGACAAAGTCTGCTCGGGACTGACCACCAATCGCCTCTTCAATGTTCGCGCCAATACCGGTTCCGGAGCGTAACAATTGCTTTGAAAGTACGAATTCTCTCTTTTCTGCTGACAGGTGTTGATAGAGCCTTACAATTCGAACCGCAAATCCATAGCCTTTTGCCTGAACAATGTTACCATCCTTCATTGCGTCTCTCAATTCCCTCCCCGTCACCTTAGGAATTAAGAATTGAGAATTAAAAACCAGAGTCAGGCGCTGCGTCTGTCCTTCGAGGTCTTCTGAATCGCTGCGAGAAGCCGACACTGTTCTTCAGCATCGGAATGAATGCTGGCGAACTCGTTTTCCGACAAATAGCCGGTATCTTTCAGCAAACGCAATTCTTAATTCTCAATCTCCATTGCTTTTTCATGATGATCCGATGCTGCAGTAGATCCTTCGTCGGCCTGAGGGCACCCTTCGACAGGCTCAGGGCAAGTCCTCTGGATGACAGCGGGAAGCCAGGTGCATGACAATGGTAAACCATGTCATTCTGAGCGCAGCGAAGAATCTCCCGTATTCTCGATTGTACGTGTAGTACATGCCCGTTGTAGATGAACATGTGCGCGGACACTTCGACTGCCTGGGGGCCTCCTCTGGATGACAGTATCGGCGAAGGTGTGGGCTCAGCGTTTTGCCAATGGCTGTGGACGATTCTTTCAGCCGTTTGTTTCGCGTATCTTCCCGACTCTCGTAATGACTCAGACCCGTTTTGGGGTCAGGTTTGAATTCTTAATTCTCAATTTTTAATTCTTAATTTCTTTTGCGTAGTCGTCCACGTCTTCGGGGAGATCGCACATCTTTCCCATCGGTCCGAAGATTGGCGTGACGTCGTTGATGTAGATCTTTCCGCTCAGAATATCCACGATGCCGTCAAGACACTCCGGATGGGCTTCCAGGAACCGGCTGAAGCTGAATTCCTTCGTGTAGAATGCATAAACCAGTTTTCGTATGGCCTCCATTCCGGGAATAAAGACGTCACCCCACTTCCCGAGTTGTTTCGCGGAGAAATCGTCGTTCAAAATTGCCTCATGAATCGCATCAGCCGCCATTTCGCCGGATTTAAGCGCAAGGAACACGCCGGACGAATAGACGGGATCGAGAAATCCGTAGGCGTCGCCAACCAGCACCCAGCCCGCTCCCGAAACCGAACGGGCGCGATAGGAGAAATCACTGGTCACCTTCATGGGAAACAACTGACGAGCGCGCTCCAGCCGATCCTTCATCGGCGGGCAGCGGTCCAGCTCCTCCTCGAAAATCTCCTGGGGCGTTCCCTCCCGTTTCTGCACAAGATAGCCGATATCTCCAACCACCCCCACGCTGACGACGTCGCCGGCCAGCGGGATATACCAGAACCACGCGTCTTTCGTCCGGGTGTGCAATATCAGGGTTGCGCCTTCGTCGATCCCCTCGTCTCTGGACCCGCGCTCGAAATGCGTGAACAGGGACGCCTTCTTCAGCGTGGGCTCCTCCGTCTTGATCCCGAGCTTTCGGGAAATCAACGCGCTGCGGCCCGTTGCATCCACGACCACCCGGGCGTGGAGATCCTGCAAGTTGCCGTCGCCGGATTTCGTCCGGACGCCGAAGGCCCGGTCTCCGTCGAACAGGACTTCCTGAACAGCGGCTCCCTGCCTCACGCACGCCCCTTTCTCGCGGGCGTTTTCCAGCATCATCCGGTCGAACTCACTCCTGAGCACCTGCCACGTGACCGAGCTCTCGTGCGGGTCGTGCCGATGGAAGTAGAATGGCGCCGACCCCCGTCCCGACGCGCCGAAGAACTGCACGCTGTATTTCCTTACGTACGCGCTCTTCTTCAGTTTTTCGAGAACGCCCAGCCGTTTGAACGACCAGTACGTTCCCGGCATCAGCGACTCGCCGATCTGAAACCGGGGAAACCTCGCCCGCTCGAGCAGCAGAACGCGATGGCCGTGTTCGGCGACCAGCGCCGCGGTCGTGCTCCCCGCGGGGCCGCCGCCGATCACAATGACGTCGTAGGTGTCTGAACGCATTTGATCTTCTCAGCTCCGATGGTCCGTAAACCGTCTTGCCTTCAGTTCGAACCTGGGCAACGTGTTCGTGTCTACCGCACGAACCCCGACACGGAACCCCAGCTTCCGTCTCGCCTCCCGCGCCACGGCGCCGGCTACGGAGTCCGGTGATTCTCCCCTGACTTCCAGGCGGATCTCCACTTCGTCCAGGGAGCGCCGCCGGTATACGTCGACCGCGAACTCCGTCACTTCGGGAAAGGTCCTGACGACGTTTTCAACGGCGCTCGGATAGATCACGATCCCGCGGATGATGATCCCGCCGTCGATGCGGCCGATCACGCCGTTTTCCAGCCGGAGAAACCCGGACCCGCATGGACATGCCCCCTTTGCGCGCTTAACGCGGTCGCCGGTGCGGTAACGGATCACCGGCATCCCCACGCGCCCCAGATTCGTCAGCACCAGCTCGCCCTCGTCGGCCTGTTCCCCTGAATCCGGATCGATCACTTCGCAGATAAACTCCGCCTCGTTCACGAGCATGCCGTTCCGTTCACGGCACTCGTACCCCCATGCCCCCACCTCGGTCGCGCCCGCGTGGTCGTAACACGTGGCGCCCCAGGCGTCCTCGATCCGACGCCTCGTTGCCGGCAGACCGGCCCCGGGTTCCCCGGCGTGGATCGTGGCGCGAATACTCGAGTTCGCGATATCAATCCTTTCGGTTTCGGCCACCTCCGCCAGATGCAACGCGTACGTCGGCGTGCAGATGAGAACCGTCGCCCGGTGCTCATCCATGGCCTGAAGCCGCTGGACCGACGACATCGATCCGCCCGTAACGGCCAGCGCCCCGATCAGACGCGCGGCTTCGTGGGCCGTCCAGAACCCGATAAACGGGCCGAACGAGAACGCGAAGAACAGACGGTCATCGGGCGTTACTCCCGCACCGTCAAAAACCCGCCGCCAGCAGCCGGCAAACCAGTCCCAGCTTTGACGCGTGTCCAGCCAGCGCAGCGGCCTTCCCGTCGTGCCCGACGTCTGATGGACCCGGACGTAATCCCGAAGGCGATACGTCAGATTGGATCCGTACGGCGGGTGCGCGTCCTGGTCGGCCGACAGTTCGGCCTTGGTTGTAAAGGGTAGCCGCCGGTAATCGTCCAGGGTCCGAACGTCTCCGGCGCCGGAAAGACCGGCGTCGGTCAGCTTTTCTCTATAGAACGCGTTGTCCCTCAAGACAGGAACAAGCATGTCACGCAGGCGACGGAGCTGGGATTCGACCAGTTCGTCCCTGTCCGGCTCCGCGTTGAAGGAACTCACAGGTCGACCTGAATGGCGCCGTAAAGACCGAAAGGCGGCGCCGGAATCACCGACATCGCGCCGAATCCGCGGGTCTCGTACTCGCGATCGGTCAGGTTCCGGGCATTCAACCGGATTGTCGCGTGCCCGTACGTGTACGATACCGAAGCGTCAAGCGTCAGCACGCCGCCGATACTGAACTGATTGTCCTCGGCGATGAACTGGCTGGCAACGTACCTGGCGCCCATTCCCAGTTCGATGCCGTTTTCCAGGCCCAGCGCGCTCCAGACATTCAGGATATGACGCGGCGAAAAGGCCGGCCTGTTGCCGGACCTGTCCAGGTGCCGGAACTGCATCCCGGTGGGCGTGGGTACGGTCAGCATTTCGGAAAACCGCGTCAGTTCCGCGTTGGAATACGCGTACGTCAGAAAGACGTGGCACCCGCTCCCCGGACGCGCCATCATCTCCAGCTCCACACCCCGCGACCGCTGGTCGCCGTCCTGTTGAGTCACACCCGTCTCATCCGGAATGCCGATGTCGTACTTCCGCAGATCGAAGACGGCCAGTGACGCGTGAAGGCGGTTGTCGACGAGATATTTCTTCGCGCCAGCTTCGAACTGCGTGGCCGACTCGACGTCCCGTGGTCCCGCGACGAGGCTCGATGGCGGGGCGAAAGCCTTGCCCGCGCTGGCATAGAACGTCAGGTCCTCCGCGGGATTCAGCGCCACGCCCGCCATCGGACTGAGCTCGTTGAACGCCCTCGACGTCGACGTGACCGGGTCGTCGTAGCGTATCCGGTCGAAGCGGCCGCCAACAAACGCATGGAAAAAGTCTGAAAACACGATCCGGTCGACGACAAAGGGCGCAACAACGCCGCTCGACGCATCGGCCGCGCGGGACTGGCCGGGAACGACGTAATACGGCAGCGCGGCCGTTTCGACGGGTACATGCAGGTCAATATTCGGAAGGACCGCGACGTCCAGCGTAAACCTGTCCTGCCACCGCATCAGTTCCAGACCCGCCAGCAGCGTATGCCTGGCCCGGCCAGTGGAAAAGGAGAACACGAGCTCGAATTGATTGCCCAGCACCTTCTGCCGGTCGTCGAGGAGCAATAGCGTCCTGAACAGGTCCAGGCTGCCCGTGGCGTTGGGAAACACACCGTTGAAAAGCGTACCGTTGGAGATCCAGGAAAAATCCGTATAATACAGTTTGTTTCGCAGCGTGACCCGCGGAGACAACCGGGTCTGTACATCCATCCGCACGCGGTAGATCTCCTGGTCTGAAACGTCGAATGGAGACTGATAGGAACGGGTCCGCGGCACGTCAACCAGTTGCCCTCCGGTCACGGGCAGCCCCGAATCGGACTTGTACTCGCTGGTCACGTATTCGAAATTCGCCGTGGCCGTCGTCCTTTCGTTTCGCCCGGTGACGGCGGGGTTCAACGCCCAGATACCGCTGCTCTTGTCGTCACGGTAGTTGTCCGCAACCTGCCGGAGGCCGTTGAAACGCATGGCCACGCCCCGCGCGGGGTCCCCCCATCCCGCGTCGACGCTGCCGCGGACGTTCCCGTACGGCCCGTAAGCGCCCCTGGCCTGGAACATGCGCTTGAAGACGGGCTGCTTCCGGTTCAGATTCACCGATCCGGACAGCGGATTGCCGCCATATAGAAACGCACCCGGTCCCTTCAGCACCTCCACGCGATCCAGGTTGTAGAGATTGTAGAACGTGGCCTCCGGCTCGGAAGCGCCGTCCGTCAGCACCAGCCCGCTGGACAGCGAGTCGAATCCGCGAATCACGAAGAAATCCGTCACGCCGAACACCGTCTGCACATTGACGCCGCTCACGTTTCGAAGCGCATCGCCAAGGACCACGCCGCTCTGATGTTCGATCAGGCCGCGGTTGACCACGCTGACGCTGGCGGGCGTTGCATTCAACGGGACCGGGATCTTGCTGGCGACGGAACTGATCGTGGCGACTTTTTCCTTGCTCTCCGTGACCACGATCTCTTCGCCCGCATAGACGGGAAGGTCATCCCCGGCTTCCTCGTCGGCCTTATCCTCCGCGGCAAACAAGGTGCTCGAAATTAGCCCCACAAAAATGACGGCCAGCAAACCCGTTCGCAAAAACAACAACATTCAAATTCCTTTCACCAGGACGTCCTGACGACCTTGCGTCGCAGGAACAAGGGAAACGAGTCGAGGAGAGAGCGGAGAGAAGTGAGAAAAGAGAGAAAACGAGTCAAAGGCCTCTCACTCCACTTTCCTTTCGCGTTTCCCGATCTGCTTTTTGTCGATACTCTCCTCACTCCTCTTTTCTCTCTCCTCGCTCTTCACTCTTGTTTCCTTTCGCGATTCCCGATCTGCTTTTTGCCGTTACTCTCTCCTCGCTCCTCTTTTCTCTCTCCTCGCTCCTCTTTTCTCTCTCCTCGCTCCTCTTTTCTCTCTCCTCGCTCTTCACTCCTCTTTCCTTTCGCGATTCCCGATCTGCTTTTTGTCGATACTCTCTCCTCACTCCTCTTTTCTCTCTCCTCGCTCTTCACTCCTGTTTCCTTTCGCGATTCCCGATCTGCTTTTTGCCGTTACTCTCTCCTCGCTCCTCTTTTCTCTCTCCTCGCTCTTCACTCCTCTTTCCTTTCGCGATTCCCGATCTGCTTTTTGTCGTTACTCACTCCTCACTCCTCTTTCCTCTCTCCTCGCTCTTCACTCCTCTTTCCTTTCGCGATTCCCGATCTGCTTTTTGTCGTTACTCACTCCTCACTCCTCTTTCCTCTCTCCTCGCTCTTCACTCCTCTTTCCTTTCGCGATTCCCGATCTGCTTTTTGTCGTTACTCACTCCTCACTCCTCTTTCCTCTCTCCTCGCTCTTCACTCCTCTTTCCTCTCTCCTCGAAGTCCCAACGTTAGACGCTAACCACCGGCCCGGAGATCCAGACAGACGATTTTCCGCATATCCCTGACGAACACGCGGCCGTTGGCCAGGGTCGGCATCGTCCAGCTGCGGCCGTCGAGCACCTGCACGCCGGCCTTTTCCCTGAATCCGTCGGGCGTTGCCTGCGCCAGGGCCAGTCTCCCGTTGTCACTCAACAGGACGAGGTGCCCGTCGGCGTAGATCAAAGCCCCCTTGCCGTACCCGCGATGTTTCCACTGCTCTTTTCCGGTCCGTGCTTCGATACACTTCAGGATGGCGTTATCGAATCCGTAGATATAGTCCCCGACCAACACGGACGTGCCGAAATGGTTCTTCATCCGCCGGCTCTGCCAGACCCGGGTCGCCGAGAACCCGTCGCCGTCTGACTCGATCCGCAGCAAAGCCGCGCCGTGATCATAACCCGAGGAAATGAAGATCTGGTCCGGCGGTACGAAGATCGGCGTTGCAATATTCAGGTCGTACGACGTCTTCCAGGGGAACCGCCAGAACAGGGAGCCGTCGACCGGAGAAAGCCCGACGACGGCGTCTCCGGAAAAATAGACCACCTGACGCGCACCGGCGAGATCCAGGGCGATGGGCGAGGAATAGGAAGCCACGTCGTTCTGGGAAGCCCAGGCGACTTTACCGTCTTTCCTGCGCAGCGCCAGAAACGTACCATTACGCGTCGCCGCCTCCAGGAACAGAAAGTCGCCTTCCACCAGCGGCGAAGTCGAAAACCCGAACCTGGGAAACCGGCCGCCCAGGCCGTCGACAAGGTCCACGGTCCAGATCGTATCGCCGTTTGCCGCCTTCAGCGCGTACAGCCGACCCTCAGCGCCGAGGACGTATACCCGCTCTCCGTCCACCGTCGGCTGCGACCGGGGTCCGTCGCCCCCCTGCCATTCTTCGAACATGCCTCCCGTCCTGAACCGCCAGATTTCGTCTCCCGATTCCTCATTCAGACAGACGACGAACTCGTCGTCACCCTCCGCAAACATGGTGAACACACGACCATCCGCCACCGAGATCCCTGAAAACCCCTTGCCGAGGTTCCTCTTCCACATAACCGCAGGACCGTCCTTCGGCCAGACCTTCAGGAATTCCGTTTCGGTCGAAATGCCCGTTCGGTTCGGGCCCAGCCATTGAGGCCAATCCGCGTGAGCGGGAGAAAAGCACAGCACAAATGCGAACACCAAATAAAACCTGTATTTCATAGACTGACTCCGCAAGAAAGTGAAACTACAGTAATGGCGTACCTTGCGCGGCTTCGCTATGCTCAGCCGCAATCAAATGGGTGGCACGAAACGCCCGCGCCGGCTTGATGGACCAATCACTCCCCCTTGACAAGGAGGAGTCGCAGAAGCCGAGCCGTCCCCTGAGCTTGTCGAAGGGCCGGCGAAGGATCGAATTGCTTTTGAATAGCGGGCATTTCGACAAGCTCAATGACCACGCGTTATATGGTTCATTGGACGTCATTAAACCGCTGTCAGGAGACCCATAACCTGGATGCCCTCGCTCCAGGAAACGCCAACCACTCCGGTCCCAGGTCGGTTTCTGTCCAGGAAAGGCGTGAAATTCGGCATGCCTCATGTATAGCGCGAATTGCGATATTTCTCGTCGTAAAATTCGGGGAGCAATTGATCGACGCGCAAGAGTCCATCCCGGCTCAGAGTGATACTCTGCGAATCGAATTCCAGCATGCCGAAATCCCTGAGTCTTCCGTAGGCCTCGCCAAACCGCTCCAGGATATTCACGTTGAATCTGTCCTTGAAATAACCGGTCTCGATCCTGCCCAGCTTGAGTTGCAGGATCATCTCGCGCACGAGGCGTTCCTCGTCAGTAGGAACGAAAGACCTGTTCAACGGCAGCCGCCCGTGCATGCAGGCATCGACGTAGGAGTCCCACTGTGTGTGATTCTGAAAGTGTATACCGCCCACGTGCGAGAACGACGCGACGCCGGCGCCGATGAGGTCGGCGCTCCGCCACAGCGCGTCCCGGTAGACGAACCGCTTCGGACGACCCTTCCTGACCATCGTATAGGCGCTCGAGATCTCGTAGCCGGCCTCGCCGAACGCGTCGATCGCATGGGCGTGCCACGCGCGCTTCGTCTCCCAGTCTGCAACTGGCACACCGTTACCATCCAGAAGCGCCTTCGAATACGTCGTATTGAACGGCAGTTCCATCTGATAGATCGTCACGCTGTCGGGGTCCAGATCGATCGTCCCCTGAACGGTCTCCTTCCACGTCGTCCACGTTTCGCCCACCATCCCCGAAATCAGGTCTACGTTCACCTGTTCGAACGCCTGCTTCTTCACCCAGTCCATGGCCCGGTAGATCTCTTTGCCGACGTGCGCCCGGCCGTTCTCCTTCAGGATTTCGTCATTCAGATTCTCCAGGCCCAGGCTCAATCGCGTGACCCCGATTTCGCGAATGGCTGCTACCTTCGGCTGTGTGAGCGTGCCCGGTTCGCACTCGAACGCGACCTCCTCCGCGGCGTCCCACGGCAACACGGCCTTCAGCCGATCCACCAGCGCCTCCAGGTGTTTCACGCTGATATACGACGGCGTCCCCCCGCCGAAGTAGACGAATTGCAGGCTGCGTCCGTCGATCCTGGGCAGCGTGGCGTAGTTTTCCACCTCCCTGGCCAGCGCATCCAGATAGACCTGGATCTCGGAACTGTTGCGATCGGTATACACGCGAAAATAACAGAACTTGCAGCGTTTCCGGCAGAACGGGACATGAAGATACAACCCGAGCGGAACCGCCCCCGCCGAAGGTTCCGAAGCCTCCAGCATCGCCTCGACGCGGGAATTGTGCTCATCCCGCCAGAACGAATACGGAGGGTAGTTGGACACGAAGACGCTGCCGACCGCCGTTTCTTTCCACGCTTTCCTGGAGGTCGCGGGTTCCGGTATGTGAACCTGGGTACTCATTCTCCCGCCTCACTGCCAAAACAGTACAAAGTCCCGTCAGCCGTTCCGATTACGAGCCTGCCGCCGGCCACGCTCGGCGAAGCCAGCACCGCCGAACCGGTCGGGAATTCCCATCCCGGTTCGCCCGTCTTCAGATCCAGCGCCAGAATCCTCCCGCCGGTCGTGCCCACGAACACCCGGTCGCCCGCAACCACCGGCGACGAGTCCAGCCGGGAACGAAACGCACGAATCCACAACACACCGCCGCTGCCGGGGCGAAGCGCTCGCACCATCCTGTCACGCCCGGCGACGATCACGTGTTCTTCCGTGACCGCCGGGGACGCGTAAAATGGAAACTTGCGGCTGGGGTGCTCGTACCGCCACAGGACCTTCTCCGCCGACAGGTCCAGACCCATGACCTGGTTACCGAACGTACCCGCGTAGGCCCGTCCGCCGCGCACGGCAACACTGGCCGCCACGTAGTCGGACAGTTCCACCCGTGAGACTTCGTCTCCTGCAGCCGCGTTCACCATGCGCAGCAGACCGTCGCAACCGGCGACGAGTACGCGTCCGCCCCAAAGGGCCGGGGACCCATGAACGTATCCCTCCGTCTCCACCTTCCACACCAGGCTCCCGCCCTCCATCGTGAGGCAGTAGAGGAACTGATCGTAGGACCCGAAGATCACCCGGCCTTCGTACGACGCGGCGGAAGAGATGATCTCCCCTTCGGTCCGGTACGTCCACAACCCCTTCCCGGTTGACGCGTCCACGGCGTGAAAGCCGCCGTTACCGTCTCCGAAGAAAACCCGGTCACCCGCCACCAGCGGAGAAGCCTTTATTTCTCCGCCGGCGGAATACTTCCATTTCAACGCCCCGGTTACAAAATCAAATGCATAGAGGTTTCCGTCCAGCCCGCCAACGAAAACCATTCCATAACGGATCGCCGCGGTGGACTCGATGCCTTCCGGCACCCGGGCAGCCCACAGGACAACCAGGCTGTCGGGCAGCGAATCCCGCGCGTGTCCCGTGGATTGCGCGTCGCCTCTGAACTGCGGCCATGACGTCTCCCCGGCGACGCAGACGGAAACCGGTACGTACAAGATGCACAAAGGGAGCAAAATGTTCCATATGCACCCTGCTCTTTGCCTCGCGCGAACCTCAATATGCCTCTTCATATAACGCCAGAAAGTCGGCTTCGCGGGCCGGCCGCGGATTGAACGTCCCGGTCCACTGGGTCGCCGCCTCGGCCGCCAATTCCGGAAGCCGATCCCGTTCAACCCCGAGATCGCCGAGGCAGCCGGGCAGATCCGCCGTCCGCCTGAACCCTTCGATCCGTTCCGCCAGCGCACCCGCGGTCAACCCGAAGCCTCCGTAGAGCGCGCCATCTGTTTCTCCATTGAACCGGATCACCGACGGAAGCATTAAGCCCACCGCGACGCCGTGTGGGATTCCGTAACGGGCCGTAAGCGGGTTGGCGCAGGCGTGGGCGGCGCCCAGCATGGCATTCTCGATCGCCGCTCCAGCGAAATGCGCGCCCAGGAGCATGGCCGACCTGGCTTCCCCGCCGGCCGCCGGCGCCAGCGCCTCTTCGAATCCCGATGCGAGCAGACGCCACGCCTCCAGCGCGTACATGCGCGAAACCGGGTTCCGACGCGTACACACACAGCTTTCCACGGCATGGGCGATGGCGTCGATCCCCGCCGCGGCGGCCACATGTCCCGGTGCGCTCGCGGTGAGATCGGGATCCAGAATGACGCCGCGAAAACGCGCCTTGAGGTCGCCGCAGGCCATCTTTTCGTGCGTATCCGGCCTTGAGATCAACGCGTAGGACTGGGCTTCGCTGCCTGTCCCCGCGGTCGTCGGAACGCCTATCGACGGCAGCATCGGCCGGCGCGCCCTGCCCATCCCACAGTAGGCCTCCATCCGTCCGCCGTTGGTGAGGATGAAATTGATCCCCTTGGCGCAATCCATTGCGCTGCCGCCGCCCAGGCCCACGATGAGACCGATCCCGCCGTGCGCCGCAGCCGCCTCCACCCCCGCGTCCACGTGGGCCGTCGTCGGGTTCTCGTCCACGCCGTCGAACAGACAGACATCTCGTTCCGCTCCCCGCAGCAGGGACAGCGCCCTGTCAGCGATCCCGGCGTTGACGATGCCCGGATCGGTCACGAGCAGGATTCGCCCGCCTCCCAGTCCACCCGCCAGGTCCGCGAGCCGCGCCAGCGTGCCCGCCCCGAAGATCACCCGGGGCGAAGGATGGTGGTCGAAAGGCTCCATTCACGGAACCCTAAGCGCCGTGCGCGAACTGAAACGCCCGCTGACGGTAGAGGTGATCGAACAAATTGCCTTCGTGCGGCTGGTCCCATGAAATCCGGTTCGTGGGAATCGGCCCCGCGTTCAGTCGATCCACGTGGGGTGAATTCAGCAAGTCTCCGACGAGGTCTTCATCCTCTGTCAACACCGTGACCACCAGGCTGGGCCCGATCCCCTGGACCACCTCCGCCTGCGGCGCCTCGACCACGCTCGCGAAGGGGAACAGGAATTCGGTATTCGCCAGGGGGTGTTCGGGGGAGCCACACCATACAAGGGTCGCGTTCAGGAACGTCAGGCCGTCCAGTTCGACAAGCCGGCTCCCGCGCAGGCCCGCGGTCAGGTCCTCCGCGCCGCCGCGCTTCAGATGGACGTCGATGATATTGGAAAGCCCGGTAGCCGCGGCCGGATTGGCAAACGCGGCAATCCGGGCTTCCGGGTCGCTCAGCGGCCGCGCCTCGATCTGTGCGAGGCGCTGCGCAATCGCATCGGCAATCTCGCGTCCGTACGCGGGCGTCCAGACGCCGGACGCATTGATGCACGAACGCCCTCCGTTGGCCGCGATGGAAACCACGATCACATCCAGGAAGTCCTCCCAGCGGTCGACCAGGTCTTCTCCCAGAACCACCTTGCTGCGGCCCGGACCATGGATCGATACCCGCGGATCGTGCAGCCACGGCGCGACCGTGGCGCCGCCTCCGAACAAGAGAGAGCGCCCGCAACGCAGGAGGATTTCGTTCGCGCCCGCGTGCCCTGTGGGATAAATGCCAAACGCTTCGCCCGGACATCCCGCGGCGTTAAACGCCTGTGCAATCCGGTACGGCGTCCACGGGTCCTCCCTGCCGGGTTTCAGCACGAGAGGCACCTTCAGTGCCGTTGCCGGGACCCAGAGCGAATGCACGCCCGGCGAATTGCTCGGCAATACCGCGCCAAGCGCGTCGGTCTGGCAGACATAGCTCAACGGCCTGCCGTTTTCCGAAGCCCACCCCCTGTCCAGCACCGACAGATCCAGCTCACGCGTCAGACCGGCGAGCACGTCGTCGATCTGGCTGCAGGCCAACCGGATTTTTTCCAGATTCTCCCGGCAAAGGGTTTCAGGAATTCCCGTTGTCCCCGAGACCTGGCGGACATAGTCCCCTGGCGATTGCGACAGGCCATCAAGCGGAAGCTCCGCCTCTGCGAACAGCCGGCCTGCCCTTCGCGTGATGGCTGCAAGATCGGAAACGCTCAGCGCTTCCAGAGCTCGCTTATTCGCGTCCGCGGCGTTGAGGTCTTTCGCGATCAGACCCGGATTCGCCTGGCTGACCCGCACCAGCGGTTCTCCGGTCTGAACGTGCGGAACTTCCTGGACGTCCAGACTCGTGTATGGATTCCCTGCACGTAAAACCGGGATATGGGTCACGCGATCCTCCCGGATCATATACCTTCCCGCTAATATACGCCGACCACGACCGACTCCTGCATTTCCGAGAACAGACCCAGATTCCTCACCCCGTCCCAGGGAAATGCCTCGATCGGTTCCGCCCGCTCGCCCTCGTCCCTTTCCAGGAACCGCGGCATGAAGAACTCCCGGGTGAGGGTCGTCAGCATCACCCGCCCGACGGCGCCGTATTCCACCGGTACGTCAGGATCGTCGGGGTCCACGAGTTCGATCACGGCACGCGGGAGGGGCGGATAATAGGTAATGGCGAAGTTGTCCGAAGGTTCCAGGGGCTTGGAACAGGCCAGTCCCATCAACGTATTTCCATACGTCGGCACGAAGTCGATTCCGGGAATCAGTTCCTCCCTGGCGAAACGGTTGAACTGCGCATCCATCTCGGTCCCCCCGCAAAATATCCCCGAAATGCCGGCCTTTTTCAATGAGATCTTTTCACAGATCGCTTCCAGAAGCTTCGGCGTCGTAAACATGCACTTCACATTGTCGTTCGCACGCAGAATGGTCAACGCCTGATCGATCACGTGGGCCTTATAGAGATCCAGCTCCTGTAGGGCGCCGCGCGCGATCAGCTTGTTGACCCATCTGGGGTCCAGGTCCACAAGGAAACAGATGCCGCCGCGAATCTGGCAGAGGTATTCAACCGCCAGCCGCAGCCGCCTCGGGCCCGTGGGCCCCAGCATCAGCCAGTCGGCGCCCCTTGGAAACGTCTCGTCCGAAAGGTGCCTGCTGAACATCTCGTAGTCGACGTGGAAGTCTTCCTGGCTGATCCGATACTTCGGCACTCCTGTTGATCCACCGGTTTCGAAGACGTACGTCCGTTTCCCTGCGCTCCCCCCGGGAATCCACCGGCGCACCGGACCGCCGCGCAGCCAGTCGTCCTGAAAATGACCGAGGATCTTCAAGTCCGCATAACCGCCGATCTCCCGCCGCGGATCGAAATCCAGACCTGCGGCGAATTCCAGCCAGAACGGGCACCCCGTGTCCGGACTGAAATGCCAGTCAACTGTTTCCCTGACGTGGGCATCCAGTTCGTCTCTCGCCGTTTTGACACGTCCTGCAATCGACATATTTATTTCCGAATCGAACCTGAAGTTTCATCCCGCCACGCTTCCAGCGGATGCCGGCGGTCTGAAAGCGGTAATTCAACCCGCCGCCCGCCTTCCCTGTGGGACTGGTAGATGCCGAGAATCATCTCGAACGCCGTCCGGGCGTCGACTCCGTTCGAGGGCGGATCCGTCCCCGACTCGATCGCTTCGGCCACCCGGCGGTACATCCTGGCAATCGAGTCCTCGGCCCCGGAGTCGCCCGACGCAACCGGCGTCCAGTCCCCGTGTCCCCCTGGTAACCCTTCCATGGGCCTGGGAAGGTGCCAGAGGGCGTGCGCAACCCGGCCCGAAGCACGGACCGAGAGTTGTCCTTCGGTTCCAATAACGTCCACGCCGTAGTTCTCGCTCATGGCGCTCTTGAATCTCAGGAAGTGAATTTCTCCCAGAATACCGTCCTCGAATCCGTACTGGGCCGTCGCCCGGTCGCCCGCTACAGGGCCGGAATCGCGGTCCCGCGGTGACATCTCCTTTGCCTCCATGACGTCGTTGACGCCCGCCAGGCGTCCCTGATACCAGACGCTGCCGGAACACCACCCGGGCACGCCGCCGAAGCGCATCATCATATCGGTGACGTGGGTTCCCATTTCCGTAAACTCGTTTCCGCTTTGGCGCCCGGATTTGTTCCGTCCGCGCACGAGCACGACCTGACCGATATCCCCTCTGCGAACCATATCGCGCGCCGTCAATATGGCTAAACTTACGTGGCTCTGATGGTTGACCGCCAGCTTCGCGCCCGATGCGGCCGCCGCCGCGACCATCTCGTCCGCCTCGGCGGGATCGATGGCGATCGGTTTCTCGCAGAGTACGGATATGCCCCGCTCCAGCGCCGCCACCGCGGGCGCGCGATGCCCCCGGGTCTGGGTGGCAACGACGACGAGATCGGGCCGCGTCTCGTCGTACATTCGCTCGAAGTCCGTGTACCGCAGCTCCACATCGAATGCGTCACCGGCTTCCCTCAGGGCGCCGTCGAACACGTCGCAGATCGCTGCAACCTCGAAGTCGGGCAGCCCACGGATGACTTTCAGATGCTGGCGGCCCATACCACCGCAACCGACCAGAACCGTCCGACTGGAATTCGCCATACCGTATCCTCTGTGCTTTGCGCTTAACTTTCGTTTTCCCAGCCTCTTGGCTTCCGTCTGGATAGCGGGTTCTGCCGGTGGCATTCTTCCATCACCGCCACCTGCACGGCAACCTGTTCCGGCGTGATGAACAATTGCGCACCGTCCTTCAAGACGTTATACAGATGATCATAAAAGGCTCTTGACATGTACGTAAACGCATCCTTCTCCGCTTCATCGGGCGCCCACGACGCCTCGGTCCACGCCAACTCCTCCCTGCAATAGCTCGGACCCGGAAGCGGCGTTCGAGTCAGCCGCTGCTTCGGCGATGCCCCGGGGTCGTAGAACCGCCACCTGACGCCGTCAGCGCCGCCGGCCAGCCCGCCGCGGGTCCCGCAGACGTGGTACATGTCTCCGGACCAGGCGTCACACGAGGATATCTCCAGATCGATCGTGGGAGACCCCTTCCGCCGCAGCAGCACCTTTACGTGGTCCTCCGCGTCTCCATACGTGTTCGTCCGGTCCATGATGCACTGTACGGCGGGCTTCTTCCAATCCAGCAGACAGAGCGCCTGGTCCATCGGGTGCGGCCCGGTATTCAGTAGGTTGCCGCCCTTGAATTCCTGCAACGTCTGCCAGTCCCACCGGCGTGCGAATCCGTTGAACGCGATGCGGATCTGCACGATCCGGCCCAGAATGCCTGAATCGATCACCCTGCGTATTTGCTGAAAATGCGGCGCGTATCTGGATTGCTGAAACGGCGCCAGGATTCTGTCCGACCGCCGGGACGCGGCCACCATGCGGCGAAAGTCGCCTGTGCTTGGCGCCACGGGTTTTTCGCAGACAACGTGACGGCCGGCCCGGAACGCTTCCACGGTACTTTGCGTATGCAGATGGCTGGGCAATGCATTGACGACAAGGTCGACGTCCTCCCGCGCCAGCACGTCCTTATAGTCCGCGTATGCGTCGCACCCGAACTCGCGTACCGCGCGGTCGCGGCGGTCTCGCAGCAGATCCGACACGGCTGCTATGGTATATTTCTCAGGGCAGCGGCACAGCCATTCCGCGTGAATATCGCGGCCGCTGCGCCCCTGACCCAGAATGCCCACCCGGACACGTCCCGTACCGGCCATTTCTACGACCTCCATTCGCTGGTTATCGTCTGCCCGCCTGAGCGTCTCCCGCGATACGTACCCGCATGGACGACACCGCGGTCTTCGTTAATCCTCTCCCATTCCCGCGTGGGACAACGCGCCGAGAAAATAGGGAACGCCGAAAAACAGCAGACTGATGTGCATGGGACTCATCTCCACCGCCCCGCGGCGTTTCGGATCGTCTCCCCAGTCCTGGCTCTCGATCAGGGCCTTCAAGACCGCCTGACCGATCACCAGGTAATTCCGGTCCCCCGTCATCCGGTACGCATAGCCAAGGTGCCGGCACAGAACGCCGCCGTATCGCTCCTGGATGGCCTTCTGCGCATCCGGCCCGTCCGGACGGCCGCAGAACCAGTCGACTGCCCGAAGGTAGACTTTCGCCACGTCTTCCCGGTTCGTGAGGCGGTGAAGCAATTCCAGCCCGACCATCAGGTAATGCGTCTGGTAACCCTTCTGCTCCGAGACCGGCAAGACCCGATGCGTGGTCTTTGCTTCGCCTCTCAACTTGCGAAACTCGGCGTCGGTAAACGGCGCCGCCGTACCCATTTCCACGGCCAGCGTCGTGCCCTCGGTGGCCATGCCATACGGCCTCTGGTCCGACAGCCGTTCCGCCGTGGAGACCTGGAACCGCTTGTGCCAGCTTCCATCGTCGTTCTGACCTCGCGCAATCACCTCGTACACGGCAAGCGCACGCGTCTTGAACCGCTCCTCGCCCGTGGCTTCATATACGTAGAGCAGGCCTCGCAGCGCATTCGCAATGCTGCGCAGGCTGAAACTGTATGCCGGGTCTTCGGTCCACCGGTAACGCAGCAGAAACTCGCCGGCCTCGCGGATCACCTCCAGCGTCCGCAGGTCCCCGGTCAGGTAGAAATGGTCCATCCATCCGTCAAGAAACGTGTGTGACGCGCAACTCTCATCACCGAAATGGTCCACGCTGTGCCGGAAACACCCACCCACCATATAGGGCCTGAACGGGTGATAATGGCAGGTATCCACGTCCGTCGAATGACGGGTCATCGCTTCGCCGAGCAGGAAGTCACCCGCGCGACCGGTACGCATATACTGCACCCATACGCCGTGCCTCGGATCCCATTCGCTGTTGCACCAGCCCCATCGGCCGTAGAATCGCCAGTCGTCCGTGCCCTGGTCCCAGGCCACCAGCGCGTCGCCCCAGTCGTGATAACCGTACCATGCGCCTATCTCGATATTGCGACGCAGCCAGTCGATAAAGCCCGACATCATCCGCTCTGATTTCGGAAAACGTGCCTCGTCGACGGGTTGAAAACCTCCCGTCGCCTCGCAGGCCGCCATCCACGCCGGATCCACGGATACGTGCGGCGCCCGCAGCCAGCCTCTCAGGCGTTCCCGGACGCCGGCGCTGTGGGATGCCCGGTAGAAACTGAGGAAGAACTCCGTGGTCTTGGATGTACCCGTGCCATCCGAATAGACGCCTTCGCCCTCATCCCACGCCACGGCCTCCGAATACCGCTTCAGCGAAAGGCATTTACCGTCGGGATCCTTCCAGCAATACACGTCGATCCCGCCGCCCGATCCGGAGAGCCCGAGCGCTTTCGGATATTCCTCCGGCATATAGCGCAGGCCAACGCCAACGCCCACCCGGCCGTCGTCGCAGGCAATCCAGCCCTCCGTCCGGTCTCCTTCGGCGAGCGTAACACTGTGCCGGTCCTGACGACGGTCCAGACGAAAGTGATTGTGAAGCCGCTGGGAAAGCAGCAGCGATTCACCGGCGGCAGCCGTACCGGCGATCTCCCGACTCGCCGCGACCCGGTAATTCACGGAACCGGACAGTACGGCGGGCACGCGCAGGCCGATTTCCTCGATTTCTGTCTCTCTCGGATTGCATGCCGCAATCACGGTGAGCAGCACGCGCAGTTCAGTCCGGCCCGCGTAGGCGTAGATGCGCGTCACGAAACGAAACGGCCGATACCCCGCGTAATGGTGCATCGGCAGATCGGCCTCGAATGCGCCCTCACACCGGATCACGGCCCTGAGCGGACCGGCCTCCTCCACGCTCACGTCGTACACGGCCTCCGCGAGGGATGCCAGGCAGTCGCCGCCCATCCCGTAGATGTATCGCTTTCCTTCATCGCCCAGAAACGACTCGCGGATACGCACCCAGGCGTCGCCGCCCGGGCCTGCGACTTCCACTTCCGGCACAAATGTCCCGTCCGGTTCTGTCCGCCCCAGCGCCGCCGTTTCCACAAGAGAGAACCTCCTGCGATTCACGGCGAACCGGAGGGGACCCGTCGATACGACAAATCTATCGTCATCTTCGCGAACATGGACCTGGTCGCCTTGCCTGGCCCCGACGTTGTTCTGACACACCGTATAAGTCGACTCGCCGCCAGCCGGCACATCCGCCCGAAAATCCGTCAGGACCCACTTCAGACTCCCGTCAGGCCATCGACTCAACACGCGGAACTGTGCGGTTACAGCGCGGCCGTCCGCATCTTTCACCCCCAGCAGGGACGAATCAGAGATCGTGCCCGCGGGAAGCGGGACTCCTCTCGTCACGGGCCAACCGCGCCTCGCGACGCCCGCGGATTCCACCACCTGCAGCCTGATTTCCATCGGATCCTGCATGTTTAAATCCTTGCTCCTTGAATTTTCTGCTTGAACCAAGATTTATCGATAAACGCGAGAAGGACGTTTAATTGGCCACAAAGAACCTGAATGCGGGTAGAGGGAAGAGGTAAGACGTTAGAAGAAATCCTTGCCCGATCTATTCTTACTCCTTGCCTTCGGCACGAAAAGAGTCGTCACAAGGCAGGCAATCTCTCACGTCTCCCGTCTACCCGCTACTGAAGGGCCACAGGGAGAGGTCCCGTTCACGTACAGTGACCTGACGTATACAGCCCCTGATCCCGCTGATCTTTATGTGTTTACGCCAGATACGGGATGGTCAGCGGGCCGTCCGGCAGCACCGCCACCCGCGCGCCGCGGCCGATCGCAAGAACCCTCTCGCGTAGGGCTGCATTCAGGTCGTCCACGGCGGCCAGCTTGCACGCCTCTATATCGGCTCGCGCCATGTTGGAATAAACCCCGACTTCAACCCGCTCCAGGATGGCGGCCAGCGTCTGCGCCTGCCACTGGTCGAGTATGGGCTCCCGGTCGTGCACCGCCTGCAGGACGTCCTCCGGACCCTCACCGGCCCGCATCAACTCGGCGAAGTTGCCGTGATCCGGAACGCCATCGCTGCACTCGCTGGCGACGAGCACGTTTCCGCCGTCTTCAGCGATGCGGGCGGCCGCCGACATGCCCTTGACGGCCTGGTAGAGGTTCTGATCCAGCGGATATCCGCTATTCGACGTCAGCACGACCTGGAACGGCTTCTCAACAGGGGCCATCGAGGCCGCCCGCGCCGCGCCGCACCCCCGTCGATGCGCTTCCAGACAGTCTCCGACGTAAAGCCCCGAAATCTCCTTTTCCCCGTTCAGCGTCACGTTCACCAGGAAATCGGGCGGGCAAAGCGCCACGGCTTCGCGCACCTCCCGCTGCAGGGGGTTCCCGTCGAGCACACCCCACGTGCTCATCGGGTCCGCGATCAGTTGGGACCGATGCAGCCGATAGATCGTCTCGATTCCCGCAACACCCGGCGCCACGCCCTTCGGACCGCCCGAGAAACCCGCGAAGAAATGGGGCTCTATGAATCCGACCACAATCCGTATGTCCGCTTCCACATACGCCCTGTCCAGCCACACGTCCGTGCCACAGCCGGATTTTCCCAGGTACACGTTTTCCGATCTGTCGTATGCGTCGTGATTCTGTATCCTCAACCGGCCGGCAACCTCAGCGCCGAACATTCCGGCGATTTCTTCATCCGTATTTGCCCGATGCGTTCCGTTTCCCAGCAACACCGTGACGTTTGCTTCGGGGACCGGCAGGGCCTTGACAATCCACGGTATCAACTGCCGGTTGGGCACCGCGCGCGTACCGTCCGAGGTTACGATGACCACCCTGTCACCGGGCGAGACGATCTCGTGAAGCGGATCGCATTCCACCGGTTCATCAATCGCATGCATGAAGCGACGCTTCGGGTCCGGCAGGGCCGCCTCGAAGGCAGGCCGGATCACCTCCCAATCCGCCAGTTCCGGATCGGCATAGACGGATACGCTGCCGTGGCCGAACGCCACGTCGACCCGATGTTCATCCGTTACCATCGTGACCTCCGGATCCGAAGGCTCCAGGTCCTTCGCCTGGCGCCTCACGTCGCCGCGAAATCTACGTCCTCCACAAACCTTTGTCAAGCCCGGCAGGCGGTCCTGAACCCCGGACGGCGGCGGCGCGCACATACCGGTTGAGGGCATGCCGGGCGGGTCGAATCCTGCCCGCTGAAGCGGGTGGGCGGACTTACGTCGATTGGCTTTCGCGTCAGGTGATTGCATTGACACGCTAATTTGGTTACGCTATATTGCCCGTACAAGGGGACAGGATGCCGACGAGACATTGATCCTTGCCTGTCAGGTCCCGTCCCTTACTCACGTTTTTAATTTTCTTGCCGCGAACAGACCCCCGCGCCCCAAATGGACAAGGGAGGGGTCCGCAACGAGCAGGGGCGACCGGCCGGTCGCCGAAAAGCGGTTAGACCGTAGAGGTGAGACGGGAGAAGAAGCCCTTGCCGATTTGTTCCTCCGACTTGCCTGCGGCATGAGAAGAAACCTCACAAGACAGGCAGTCTCTTCCCTCTCCCGTCTTCCTTCTCGCGTCACGAGACCTTCCCCCTTACCCCGTTCCTGAGAGGAAGGGGGAACGGTGATGGGTGGATGTACAGGGTATGCAATGTTGCCGGAACAGCGTTGTACCATCGAACAGAGTCCTTCTGGATGACCGGCAAGCAACGCCGGCCTTTGCTCCCCCTCTCCTCACAGGAGAGGGGGCTGGGGGGAGAGGTCGCCAAAATGCGGGTAGACGGTAGAGGTGAGCCGGTAGAGGAAGTCCTTGCCCGGATTTTTTTCCTTCTTGCCTCCGGCACGAGAAGAGACCTTACAAGGCAAGAAATCTCTCCCGTCTAACGTCTTACGTCTACCCGCTTTTTGCTGATCGCTTGTTTTTCCCTTTGTGTCTTTGTGTCTCTGTGTGAGTTAAGCGTTGTATTTTCTGCTGTCCTCATTTCGTCGTCACGTGTGAAATCGCATGTCGGAAACCGTCATCGTCGTCCCGTGCTTTAACGAAGCAGAGCGTCTTCCCGTCGAGTCGTTCAAGGGGTTCGTCGGGCAGACGCACGGCATCAGGTTTCTGTTCGTCGATGACGGAAGCACGGACGCCACGGGGGACGTCCTGCGTGGCTTGAGCGCGTCGGACCCCGAGTCCTTCGGCGTACATTCGCTTGCGGTGAACTCGGGCAAGGGCGAAGCGGTAAGGCACGGCTTCCTCGCAGCACTCGATTCCGATCCCGATTACGTCGGTTTCTGGGACGCCGATCTCGCCACACCCCTGGAAGCCATCCGGGAGTTCCGCGGCGTCCTGGACGGCAGGCCGGAAATCGAAATGGCCTTCGGCGCGAGGGTGCGCCTCCTGGGCAGGGCAATCCGGCGCAATCGGCTGAGGCACCTGCTGGGGAGGCTGTTCGCAATTACGGCTTCCCTGTTTCTCCGCGTGGATGTCTACGACACGCAATGCGGCGCGAAACTCTTCAGGGTAACGCCGGACCTGCCCGTCCTCTTTCGGGAACCCTTCGCCAACCGATGGATTTTCGACGTTGAAATCATCGCGAGACTGATGCGCGCCAGAACGGGCACCGAGCGACCGCAGGTGCGGGACATTGTGTACGAAGTCCCGCTCTCGGAATGGAGGGACGAGGCGGGGTCCAAAATAAGAATTCGCGATTTCGTCATCGCCACCTTCGGCATGGTTGATATTGTCCGTAAATATCGATAATTACATAATTTATACTGAGAGTATGTCCATCATTAAAAAAAACCGGAACGCATACGCACTCCTTGTGCTGGTACTGGCCGCATCGGCGCTTCTGAGGTTCTACGGAATAGGCTGGGGAACCGATCCCGAAACCGGCAGGTTTCACGCCTTTCATCCGGACGAACGCACGGTTGTCGAGAGCGCCGGGTTGGTGGGCGAGGAGGTAACGAGAGCGGTAACGGCCTATGCCAAGGGCCCGGCCTATCTTCTGTGGGCCCTGGCCTGGGGCGCCGGTTTCGTTGCGGACATCGAACCGTTCGACAAGAGCGACAATCGGTCGGTGAAATTCACCCACCTGGTCGGCCGGGGTATCTCCGCAACGCTGGGGACACTTACCGTATGGGTTGCATTTGCAATCGGCCGGCATCTGGCGGGGATCTGGACCGGGGTCCTGAGCGCGGCCTTTCTGGCCTTTTGCGCCGGGCACATTCAGCAGTGCCATTTCTATACCGTGGACGTTACGCTGGCGTTCTGGACCGCGCTGGGCGTCTACATGATCCTGAAACTGCCTTCGGACCGCACCCGTCCCTACCTGGTGTGCGGGCTGGTCTGCGGAATGGCGGCAGGCACACGGCTGATGGCGGGAATGCTGTGCCTGCCTTTTCTGCTGGCGCACGTGTGGAAACCCGAGGCGCCGATGGAGTCCGCCAAAGATCATCGCGGGAAACGGAAGCGCAGGTCGCATTGGATGGCGGCTGGGGTCCTCTGGGTCTGGAATCGTTTGAAGCAGGGGTTTACATTGAGAGCGCTGCTTTGCGCCGGGGTCGTGGTCGGGGTCGCGGTGATCTGCGAACCCCTCCTTCTGAAGCCCGGCGAATTCCTGAGCTCGAAAGACATGCGGAATTTCCTGCCCAGCATGAAGGTTGCGAGGGGAGAGACGATCCGCATCTGGGGGCTATACGATTTTTCCACAACACCCTATCTGTTCTTCATCACGCATTTGTTCCGCTATGCATTCGGAACGCCCCTGGAAATTGCAGCCCTGGCCGGGGTCGCGCTTGCAATCTGGAGAAGGGAAAGAGGCTGGTGGATTCTGCTGGCGTGGCTGGTCCCCCATTTCATTATGGTCGGCGGATTACACACCAAACCCCTGAGGTATACCACGCCCATGCAACCCCTTATGTCGGTGATGGGCGCGTGGGCCTGCATGGAGGCCGCGGGATGGATCCGCTCGCGCGTGAACAGGGCCTGGGTTTACGTGTTGCCCGTGGCGCTTGTGGTCGTTCCGACGGCCGCCTACGGCATCGCCACGTCCCGGGTCTACCGTTCCAGCAGCCGCTTCGAGGCCGCAGAATGGATTAAGCGGCATATCCCCGAAGGGGCTGGTGTGCTGACGGAGCGAGGCGGATATCCCACGTCCTGGATGGCGCCCGCCGACCGATACAGGCGAAAGCAGGACGAAGCGGCCTGGTTCTTGCATGCCAAGGGCAACCTGCCCTTCGAGGCGCACGTCGAGTTTATCCAGAACCGGCTGGCAGACGTCAATTGGATCGTCCTGATCGAGGAGAATCGGATGCGGCCGTTCATGAAGGTGCCGCGACGATTCCCGATCGCTCACACCTACTACCGACGCCTGGCCGAGGAAAGCCTGGGATTCGAGCGGGTCGCGCGGTTCAACCTGGCCCCGGAAATCCTGGGATTTACCTATACCGAAGCGGATGCCGAACCGACCACGACCGCGTTCGATCACCCCACGGTCACGGTCTATCGGCGGACAAATGAGTATGTGGAAGACATCCTGGAAAAGTGGATAGCAGAAATCCGAAGTGATCCTGCGCTACCTGACAGGTACGTCAGTGAGGGCGTGAATGCCTACCATCGCAGGGCCTGGAGGCAGGCCGAGAATGCGTTCAAGCGCAGCCTGGACGTAAAGCCGGAATTCGCGCTGGGACGTCTCCTGCTGCGAGAAGTATATCTTGCTGAGGGCAGGATCGCCGACGCGAAGAGGGAACTTCGCAAACTCGTCGATTCCGGGGTTACGGCGGGGATCTACGTGGGTCTGATGCACGCGGGCCTGACGACGCAGGGTGCGCAGTATCTGGCCAGATATAGAAAACTTACAGCGGCGAAAAAGATGCAAGACACGACGCTCCAGAGGTACGGCTGGCTGATGCACGAGAAGACGCGAGCGGAACGGAGCGCCCGGCGCGAAAGAGAGAGACAGTCGACGCAGGGTGCGCGGCAGCTGTCGAACTGAACGCGACTCGGCGGTTTATCTCGCCAGCGTCACAATTCGCTCGTTCCCGTTACGGAATGCCACCCGGACCGTCGCCGCTCCATCCCCCACCGATGCCTCGACTTCCGGCCGATCAGATGCGTCTCCCACATGGATCGCCCACAACACCTCGATTTCCCGGCACGGATGAAACGGCCCGTAACTCCGGTATTCGACGCTGACCCGCTTCGGTCGAAACTGGTTGGACTCGGTATATGTACTGGTGCGCCTTACGTCGCTCATCCGCCAGCACTCCATGTGTTCCGGAATCACTCTGGACAGAGACAACGTCACGCCGTTTCGCGTGAACCGGGTCAGCCGCTCGTCACCTGACACGTCCGCCCGGTGATGAAACAGCCACTCGAAGAGCCGGGGCTCCTCCGACGAGACCCGGTCGTAAACCAGGAGCACGTCGGGCTTCAAGAAGGCCAGGGTCCGCAGATACCGTTTCAACCTGCCGCCGTATGCCGCGGTGGCGTCACCGGCCGCCAGGTCCACCTCCTCCCCCCCGTCGAAAGAGACGATCCTTCCGGGATATTCGGCGCCGTAGCGCTGGCCCTCGCCGTCCACCATCAGCGTATTGTGACCGATCGTTCCGTTACCGTCGAAATTCCACCGCTTCCCACCACCGCTGTCGAAGAATCCCAGGTCGTGGCCGTAGGGCCAGATCCCCTCGTCGATCAGCAGCCGTTCTCCGCGCGAGGAGACGACGAATGAGTTCGCGTCCAGCTGCGAATGGCCGACGGCGCTTGAACCGGACTTCAGGCCCACGAACGTGGCCTGGTCATCCCACCCGCTGCGCATCGTCACCACGCCGGTCGTCGGATAACTTCCCGAGTTCTCTTCGGGGATCGCATCCACCAGCGACGGATCGTCCCAGATCAGGCGTTCCACGGTCGCGTGGTCGCTTGCGCGCGCGGTTCTGGCCCAGTCTCCCCGGCGGCGCAGCCTGGCCAGCAGCAACAGATAGTCGAGACTGGGACCGAGGGCAATGCCGTTATCGTTGAAGTTGTAGACCTGTCCGTCCGGCTCGGTCACGTGTACGATATAGTCGCCGGTTTTCCGCAACGCCGGATGCTCGAACAGGTCCACCGCTCCGCCCGTCGCCCGGCGTAATCCCACTCCGAATTTCACGCCGTGCCCCAGTGTGCCAAGCCAGTATCCCGGGCCCTCCGCCCAATCTCCCTCCGGCGGAACGAAATCAAGGATGTCCAGACACCCTTCGAGCGCCGCCCCCAGCACCGCGTCGAGATCCGAAATCGCCTCCGCGCACGAAATCGCCGCCGTTCCCATCTCGCCACAGCACATGATCTTCCAGTTCCAATGGTAGCTCGGGCTCGACCAGTGCGCATCCTGTTTTTCCCAGGTTTCGAGAAACCGTGCGACCGTGTAAGCATTGATCCGTCCTGAAATCGACGCGGCCGCATCAGCCGGCCAGAGCGAAGCGCACAGGTCCGTCGAAATACCGATCGCCGACGCCACGTTCAGCATGGCGTGATCGCATCGCATGGGCCGGTGTGGGCGCGCCACCCACTCCTCCGGCGGAAACGAGAACATCACCTCCACGCCCTGGAGCGCTCTGGTGGCGAACGCCTCGTCCTCCAGGATGAAAGCGGCGTTCGCCAAGGCGCGGAGCGGTGTCTGGCAGAAATATGGAAGCTCCGGATCGGCGCCGAACAGGTCCTCGCTTGCCGACGCCTCTCGCGCCGCCTCCGCATGCTTGTCGACAAACCCCGGTATCCCCCTCGCCCGTTCCCGGACCCCGTTCACCTCGTCAGCACCCAGCAGCACTCTCGGCCGCGTCTCGTACGGGGCCACCGTCGCATTCGCCAGCTTCGCGAGCAGATCTTCAGAGAAGGGTTTCATTCGTGGACTCCAAGGTTGAATTTACCTGGTTAAAGGGCACAGCAACGGTGCGTTTCATGTCTTCAAAGGTAATCGGCTTCGTCTGTTCCCACAAGCCCTATGTACAAGAGCCCAGGAGGATTTCACCCCCTGGGCGTTTACGATTTCAGGTCTGGTATGTACGTTCGCGCAACAGATGCGGGATGGTGCCTGCTCATTCGCCGAGGGTCGGGGAGCTATCGAAATTCTCTGGCTCGTGGCTACTGTATTGGGCAGGCCGTCCGACATACAATGTGCAGAAAAAACGTGAACAGTAGAATGGTATATTTGTAGTTGACAAGAAGCGAGATTTACTTCTTCTTTTTCTGTAGGCAGGTTATGCGGCACAAAATTGCAAGCGAGATGATTCAGGAAGTGATCGACGGCAGGGATGCAGAAGAGCCGGCTGTGGAGGATAACCGACATGAACTGGACGCCGCCGAAATTTCGTTTAGACAGAACGGTCCAGGCTACAGCGTATTATCTCAATTTAGCAGGGGGTGTTTGGGATAAGTTCAGGCTTATGAAGTTTTTGTACATGTTGGATCGGGAGTCACTTCGTCAGCGTGGTTATGCTGTTACGTATGACAGCTACTTTTCAATGGCGAATGGGCCTATATTGAGCAATACGTTAGATTTGATAAATGGGAAAAAGAGAGAAAGAGAGTGGGATTCTTATTTTGTGACTCATGGATATGGTGTCTCTTTATCTGGGGAGCTGCCGTATTATGGTCGTCTTTCTCGGTCGGATAGGGAGATCATGGATGGACTTTACGGGGGGTTTGGGAGTTGGTCATTTCAAAAATTGAAGGATTATACGCATGAATTTCCTGAGTATTCGGAAATAAAGAAGGGTAGGGTACCTATCAATCTTAGAGACATTTTGAAGGCTGTGGATTACTGTCCGGAGGATATCGAGGTAATTCTTGAGGACATTCGATGCACGGGGTACAGGGAGCGGTTGTTGGGCCTGTAGGTCCTGGCGATACTGCGATTTTGCCAGATGGATCGAAGAGTGGAGGTCACCTTAACATTGTGCTTTGCGAACCTGTCGGGTTGGATGACAAGGTGATTTTGGTAAATGTGATCACTTATCGGAAGCGTTGGCAAGATTCGACGACTGTTTTGAAAAAGGGAGAGCACTCTCGAATAAAAGAACCTTCGATTGTCTATTATGAGAATGCAACGCTCGTTAGAATGAGAGATGTCGAAAAGCTGTTTGCAACGAATGCGAGGGCGGAGAAACTCAGGCCAGATGTATTTGAACGTGTTTTAAAGGGTCTGGAAGAATCTCCTCATACGCCTCCTGAAGTTCTGGATTTGTATAGAGAGTCAACTGAGACGAAGGATTGAACCGGTTCCCGTTTAATGGTTCGTGAGTTCTGGCGGCTGGGTTCGTTCCCCTCCTCGTCAATGCCTCCAAACGTAATCGGCTCCGGCAGTTCCCATGAGCTTTATGTATAAACGCCCAGGAGGATTTCACCTTCCTGGGCGTTTTCAACGTCAGGGCTTCAGGGCGTTTATTCAGGTGATTTTTAAGAGCGTGGGCATGGAGTCTTGCCAATAAGGTCCGCTGGCCCGATTAAGGCGACCCTGCAGTGGCCTGATTGTGCCGATCTTGCTGTGGTCGCATCAGGGCGATCATTGAAAGGAAACGGCCCGACCGACCCGGACACGTTGGATTTGGCGTGCGTTGACGGTATACCGACGCCCGCACCGGCACCTCCGGATCCGGCATCGAATCTTGAATTCTTCTCGTACTCTCCTCACAGCCCAATATATGACATTAAACTCGGAGGGGGAGTTGTCTCACTCTATATCGGCACGTAGATGGGGCTCTCTAAAACTTGAGCTCAAACGTCATTGAGCTGTACCCGGCGAATATACCGTACCCGTTCTGGACATTGCTATAGACACTCGCCGGTTCGGCAAACGGGTTGTCCCGCGTGTGTTCATGGAGGAGAGCGCTTTCGAGATGCCTGAAATAGGTCTCGCTCACGTAGCGAACCTGACAGAATATCCGCTCCGGACCTGCCTCCACGTAAAGGTTAGAGGACGTCAGCTCGATCTCATGGGTTTCGCCGTCAAAAAGGGCATCGCTGAAAAACGGCTCGGAACCGACAAACGGCTCTACTCCGTCGTCGAGGACGGGATCCTCGATTCTGTTGGCGGAGATGATGGAAGGATCCCTTGTGGAAAAATGCATATCGTACGTTTCCGACCGTTCCGGGGCAAACACGCGAATTTGATATCGGTTTTCCTGGCCGGGCGGATCCTGAATCTTAAGGGTGATCCGTAAGTCCGTGATCTTCATAAACTCCTGGTCTTCGGGAGCAGGGTCGGAGGTTTCTATGCGATACGATTCGATGGACGTCGGTACGGGTGGGGGTGCGCTGTCCGTTGCATGAACGGTCTCGAATCCCGGCGCTGACACCCGCAACGAGTAGGACTTGCCGGCTTGCAGGGGTATTTCGCTTGCATATACCCTTTCTCGCTGGAGAAAAGGCAGGCGGTCGATGATGAGGCCGCCTGAAAGCAGTTCCACACTTGCAGCGGTAACCAGTCGCTCGGGCCCGGGCGCGGGGTCCAGAATGCCTACGGACCGACTGACGGATGCCCCCCATCCTCCGTCCGGCGTGAAGAAGGCCTTTATCACCAGTCGGGGCGTGTGTTGTGGTAGGTCCGGTTCAATGATCAACTCGCACGCGGTGAAAGCGAGAACGAAGATCGTAACCGTGATGCGTAGTTTTTTCATCGAGGCGCGCCGATGTTTAAAATTTGAACCGGTAACTGAGCCACGGCAGAACCGGAAACAGGGTCACCTGTTTCGCCCGGTACTCCCTGTCACCCGTCACGGCGTCATAGTAATCGTCGAAATAGATGAAAAATGGGTTCTTGCGGTTGTAGGCATTGTAGGCGCCCACGCGGAATCCGTGCCGGCCCCAGTCGAAGTTGAACCCCAAATCAACGCGATGGTAGGCGGCCATCCGGAAGGCGTTGCGTTCTTCGAATATCCTTGTTTCGTCGGGCAGCACGCGCGGCGTCCACAATTCGTGCCCGCCAATCGATCCTCGGACGTACTCATCGTAGTAACGTGCGACGGGGATGGTAATCGCGTTTCCGGTCCCGTACACCCAGTTTAGCGAAGCGCTCGTTATCCGCGTCAGCCGATGGTTTAGAACCAGCGCGAAGTCGTGCCGGCGGTCGTACCGAAAGGGAAAAACCCGCCCCTCATTCAGTTGGGAGAAGCGGCGTCTCGTCCAGGAAAGGGTGTACCCGATCCAGCCTGTGGTGCGGCCACGTTTCTTCTGCACAAACGCTTCGACGCCGTAGGACCAACCACGCCCCGTTTCCACCTTGTCCTGCCAGTCCTGGTGTTCCCCGAACCCCGCCAGAAACGTCGCGCCTTCCCGGTACTCGATCAGGCCGGTCATCGTCTTGTGATAGGCCTCAAGGTTGAACTCGTACTGTCCCTGTTTCAGCGTGCCCGCCAGGCCGAGGCCGAACTGGCGCGACCCCTCCGGCCGCGCACGGTCGGTGGCCGGGAGCCACAGGTCCGTCGGAAGCCCAATGGTGCTGTTGGAAAGAAGATGAATATACTGGCGCATACGGGCGTAGGACGCTTTGACGGCCCAACGCGGATTTAGTAGATAACGCGTCGATACTCTGGGTTGTAGGGATCCGAAATGCGAGTTGCCCACAGAGAATCCGGAAGCGTGCAGCCCGACGTTGGCGCTCAGCCGCTTTGACAGGCGGACTTCGTCCTCCAGGTATAGTCCGAACTCCAGAGCGTCCGTCGCCTGGGCAGCGCCAAGAGTCGTATCTTCCGGTGCGCCACTGGCCGGGTTGAATCTGTACTGCGTCGCTCCGGGGCTATAGGTGTGGTAGGTACCGCTGCCGCCGAATCGGATATAGTGGGCCGGATTGGGAATGTAGTCGAGATCCAGCTTGAGGCCGAAGTCGCGGATGCCAGAATGGTAGCGAAGACTGAGCGTCTCGGTCTCGTGGGCGTCTTTGTCACTCGTCGCGGAGTGATCGTCGATGTTCGAGGTAAGTTTATAGCGGCTGAAGATCGCGGTGAGATTGCTGAAGAGCCGGTTGCTGAAGAGGATGTTCCAGCGCAGTGTCGAGGTGAAATTGCCCCAGCCGAAATCCGCCGACGTCGACTCTTCGCTACGATAGGTGCCGGAGGCGTACTCGTCCTGTATGTCACTCCAGAATCGGTCGTCACCGCCGTACAGGCTCAGAAAAACACGGTTTCGGGGCGACAGGATGTGGTTCACCTTGGCATTGATATCATAGAAAAAATAGCCGCCCCGCTCGTCGGGATTCAGAAATGGACGGATCAGCAGATCGATATACGTCCGTCGCGCCGAAACGATGAAGGACGTCCGGTCCTTGCGTATAGGCCCCTGCAACGTCACCTGAGAAGCAACAAGACCGATGCTGCCTTCGACTTCGAACGCCTGCATGTTGCCGTCCTTCATGGCAACCTCCAGAACAGATGAGAGGCGGCCGCCGAAGCGCGCCGGAAACCCGGCTTTTGTGAGCTGTACGTTCTTGACGGCGCTGGCGTTGAAGACCGAGAAAAAGCCGAAGAGGTGCGACGCGTTGTACACCGGTGCGTCGTCGAGCAGGATCAGGTTCTGATCCGGACCGCCGCCGCGAACGTAAAGGCCGCTCATCCCCTCGGCGCCGGACTGGACTCCTGGAAGAAGCTGCACCGTCTTCATCAGGTCGACTTCACCCATCAGGGCGGGAGCATTCTCGATCTGGCTGACGGGCACATCCACAACACCCATCCGTGTCTGTTCCTGGATCGGATCCACCGGCGCGGCCTCCACTTCTATAGCCTGCATCTCCAGGGGAAGTGGCTTTAGGGCGAAGCCCACGTGGATGTCGCGTTCCAGGCGGATTGACAGGGTGTCGCTGCGAAACCCGATGAAGGACACGACGATCCGAAGCGAGTCCGCAGGCAGCGTAAGGCTGAAGAAGCCGTAGCGATTCGTCGTGGCGCCCAGTCGCAGGGTGGGTTCATACAATGAGGCGCCGATCAGCTTCTCGCCGTTCGAGGCATCCGTGACGTAACCGCTGATCGTGTATTCCGACGGGGGTTCGGCGTGGGCATCGGAGGTTGTAGCAAGTAAGAGAACCGGAAAGATGACGCGAATTGCCGGGAGCCACGCCCTGGCCGCCGGAGAAGCGCCCCGTTGCGTGGTTGGAAATCGCAAAATCCGGTGGATTCTTGAAACATTCGCGCGATACATTGAAGGCATTGAGGGTTAATTTTCCGGCATATACAGCGTAAACAACCGAACCGCGGAAACAATCGCGCTCGCCGATGGTTTCGTAAGATCGAGCGGGGGTTTCAACCCCAAATTCCGGGTTCTCCGCAAAATAGTGGCACCTGACCTAAAGTCACATCATCTCCGAAGGAGTCATGACTAAGATTCTTTGTGACCTTCAAATTGTGAGAAGTTCAATCAAACTCCCGTGTGTCTCCCTTTATTTTCCGCTCCTAAAACTATGCATTTGTATATGACCCCCTATCGTCGGACAATTTCAGGTATCGAGAGCTTCCATAAGTTTATCGATATTGATGTTTTCTAACGGGAATGTGCCTACCTTAGTTGAAATAGAAGAGGCTCCGATGTAAATTGGATACGGTAGTCCCGCGAAGAATTACTGTATCCTCATACGAAAGGAGCCTGTTATGTGCAAAGTAACATCGAAGTCCCGTGAAGTCAAGTTGAGCGCGGAAGGTGGAATGACGTCCAAGGCGGTCCCCCCAGGTTCGCTGGAGGAATTTGACGTCCGTGTGGCCTTGATCCAGTCGCTGATCCCGCTGGGTCTGGACGCCGTGGAAGAGATCTTGCAGGATGAGGTCGCCGCTTTGACGGGCCAGAGATACAGTCGCAAAGAGGGCAAGACCTCGAATCGCCGTTGGGGCGCGCAACCGGGATCGGTGTATCTGTCGGACTATAAAGTGCCTGTTACGGTGCCCAGGGTGCGTGACGTAGAAGCCAATGAGGAAGTCCCTCTACAGGCGTATCACCACTTGCAGCGCCCCAGACACCTGGACGAAGGGTTGCTGCTGCGCGGCGTGGGCGGCATTGCCACGCGTTCCTACGAAAGTTGCGCGGAAGCCGTACCCGAGGCATTTGGCTTGTCTTCTTCGACCATCTCCAGGCGGGTCATTAAGGCATCGGCGGCCAAGCTGAGACAGTTTCAGGAACGGTCGCTTTCGGACTATGACCTGGTGGGTCTGTTTATGGATGGCAAGACCTTTGCCGATCAGGAGATGATCATCGCCCTCGGCGTGACAATCGATGGGCACAAGGTCCCGCTGGGCTTCGTGCAAGCCGTCAGCGAAAATGAGCGCGTGTGCCGCCAGTTCGTGGATGCCCTCATCGATCGTGGATTGCAGTATCACCAGGGGTTGCTGTGCCTCATCGACGGCTCCAAGGGATTGCGCGCCGCGCTGACCAAGGCCCTATACGGATGTGTGGCCATTCAACGCTGTCAGTGGCATAAACGGGAGAATGTGATCGCCTATCTTCCCAAATCACAAAAGGACGAGGCCAGAAGGGCACTCCACGATGATGGATTTAAGTTTTGATCACCTTGCGATCTGAACGAGCAATCTTCTCCACCGCGCTGACCAGCCGCCACATCAACAGAAGAAAATAAATCGCGGCTGCGGGTATGATCAGTGAAGCAATTATTTCAACCACACCATGTGTTACGGCAATACCTTCCATCACTATCCTCCTTGAAAATTGCCCACGGGCAGACCCTGGGTGCGACACTAAAGCACTGGCAGCACCGCCACGAAGATCCACGTCGCATTGGTCTGTTCTGTAAAGACATCCTTTATCGTTGGCCCCACCCAATGTCGACCTGCCCCACGTCGCCTGGATCGAAGTCCAACACTGTTGGCGAGACACTCTGAAGGCAGAAACGCTGCCGGAAGGTCCGAAATCTCAACCACATAGCGCGTGGCCTGATTGGGACGATCTTCAACTGGCCTGATTCAGGCGATCCTGAAGTGGCCGCATTAGGAAGGTCATTGACAGGACACGGTGCGATCGACCCGGACTCGTTGGATGTGGCTTGCGACGACGGTATACAGCGGATCGGTCCACACCCCAGGCCCGGCACTCGGCAGCCAACCCCACACTCGGGGCGAGGTGTTCGGCTGCACGTATCATACGTCGTCGTCGGCCGGCGGCCGGTTCAGGGGAATGCCCAGGATCTCCGAGGCTTTTTTTTGTATCTCGAGGAGGGTCTGCGCCTGTTCCAGTCGTCGCCGCAACTTTGCGTACTCCTTGCGCAGCTGCTCGTTCTCGGCGGCGACCTCGTCGCGACGACGCCCCTTGGGACCCCGTGGCTTGGATAGCGCCTTGAGTGTCCCGTCACGACGCGCACGACGCCACTGGGTCAACTGCGAGGAATACAACCCCTCGCGACGCAGTAGCGCACCAACTTCACCAGGGGCCCGACAAGCATCCGCCTCTTCCAGAATGCGAAGCTTGTACCGTGCGGTGAACCGGCGACGCTTCGCACGCGCCGGCACCTCCGGATCCGGCCTGGTGCTGCCGTTGTCTCCAACATCGATTCTTGACCTCATCTCGTGCTCTCCTCTCCGCCCATTATACGACATTAAACTCGGAGGGGGAGTTGTCTCACTATATATTGGCACGTAGGGTAGTCATCATATTGAAAAATCCAAGTAGCTATTTTTAGTAGGAGGACATTCTCATCCCATCCCTGATCCACGCTCCATCCAGTCTATAGTGTCCAAATTTAAACCGGTGCTTTTGTGAAAACAGAACCGGTGTTGACAGGTACCCTATGCGAGCCGTGACGACGCCGTGTACCGCTCCGTTTGGCGTCTGGCGAATGATCTCCCCTTTTACAAGCTCACAACGTCCGCCGCCGTCGGGCATGTCGAACGGTTCTTCTGCTGTCACGGCAGAACGTGGGACCAGAACGGCTATCAAGGGTCTCCAGCGACTCGGAGGACGGCAGGCGCTATATACCCCCCACCGCATCAGCCTTCGCCGGCCCTTCGACAAACTATCGGCGAGTGCTGAGGGGACCGGCTTGGCTTCTGCGACTCCACCTCGAGTGGGGAGTAATCGGACCGTTAAACGGGCTCGCGCGTGCACTTCCACATATCTGTTGCTGTCTTTTGTAGTGGCGACCCTTGTGGTCGCCCGCCTGTCGGCAGCGCAACGGGGTCGTGAAACGGCCATCGAGGGAAGGATGCCCTCGCTCCTGGTAGATCGAGAAGTCCACCCAGCCATCCCCAAAACCTCGCGGCCATGTTTCGTATCACTGGTGTCCAGGAACCGTGAAATTCTTGTAGATGATGTTCGAAAAGCGGCTTCAATTGGCGAATTTATACGGGCCTGACCCGGATTACGGAAACCAGGTTGCCAACGGTTCGTGTTTGTTGTAACGCATGTCATATTGAGCGGAGTCGAAGCATCTCCCGCCGCTTCCGTGCCGCGTTGGGGGCGGACGTGCTGCCTCTCAGGTATCGTAATGTGAGAGTCGCACGGGGATGATTTCATGCTGCAGTAGATCCTTCGTCGGCCTGGGTGCCCCTTCGACAGGCTCAGGGCAAGTCCCCTGGATGACAGTCTGGTGTCATGTGAAACCGATGCATTTCGTCGACGTTGCATCCAGGCCTCCTCTGGTTGACAATTTTCGCCGACTCCTGACCGACACGTTTCGCCAGTGGCAGCGGACGTTTTTACCATCCGTTTATTTCGCGTATTTTCGCGACTCTCGTAGTGACTCAAACCCGTTTTAGGACAGGTTTGATTTCATATGTAGGGGCGACTCTTGTGGTCGCCCGCATTTCTGAAACGCAACGCGGTCGCGAGACAGCCTTCTAGGGCAGGATGCCCTCGCTCTGATTACAACGGACAAACCAATTGTCCGTCCAGCAGCTTGTGGTTTCCGGAATAGTCCACGGGCACGTCGATCAGGTGCACGCCGCCTTCTCCGAGGCAGCCTTTCAACAATCCAGCCAGCGCGTCCGTCCGTTCCAGCCGGTGCCCTGTTGCGCCGTAGCTCTCGGCATAGCGCACGAAATCGGGATTCCCGTAGTCCAGCCCGAAATCGGGCAGTCCCATATCGGCCTGCTTCCATTTGATCATGCCGTAGGCGTTATCCCGCAGAACCAGCGTGACAAGATTCAGGCCCAGCCGCACCGCGGTCTCCAGCTCCTGGGAGTTCATCATAAACCCGCCGTCGCCGCAGATCGCCACCACGTGGCGGTCCGGGTGGAGCAGGCTCGCCGTCATTGCGGAAGGCAGACCGGCGCCCATGGTTGCCAGAGCGTTGTCCAGCAACACGGTGTTCGGCTGGTGGGCCCGGTAATTCAGCGCGAACCAGATCTTGTAGACGCCGTTGTCGAGGGCAATCAGGCCGTCGTCCGGAAGCACGCGCCTCACGTCCGCCACGAGCCGCTGCGGCAGCACCGGAAAGCGGTCGTCGTCATCGCCGGCGGCAAGCTTCGCATCTGCCCATTCCTTCACCCTGAGGAAATATTCAAACGACCAGTGAGACTGGGGCTCGATCTTCCGGTAAATCTGCCAGAGACTGTTGCCGATGTCGCCGATCACCTCGAGCTGCGGGAAATACACCGGATCCACCTCGGCCGAGGAAAAGTTGACGTGGATGACGTGAAGGCCGCCGTCCTGCATCACGAAGGGCGGCTTTTCAACCACGTCATGGCCCACGTTGATGATCAGGTCGGCCCGTTCGATGGCACAGTGGATGGCGTCGCCGGATGACAGGGCCGCGTTCCCCAGGTACAACGGGTGGCGCTCGTCCACAACGCCCTTGCCCATCTGCGTGTTGAACCAGGGGATGCCCGTCTTGTCGATGAACCGGACCAGCATATTCGACGTACGCTTGCGATTGGCCCCCGCGCCCACCAGCAGCAGGGGCCGGCGAGCGTCCTGGATCATCGACACGGCCCGCGCGACCGCCTTTTCCTCCGCCACTGGCCGCCGCACGCGGTCCCTCGGATAGAGGTGCGCCGCCGCCTCTTCCGCCGCGATATCCTCGGGCAGCTCCAGGTGTACGGCTCCCGGCCGCTCCTCCTCGGCAATGCGGAACGCCTCCCGCACGCGCGGCGGAATGGTCGCGCCGCTGACGATACGGGTGGTGTATTTGGTCAGCGGCCGCATCATCTCTACCACGTCCACGATCTGGAAGTGGCCCTGTTTGCTCGACTTGATGGGCTTCTGTCCCGTGATCATCAGCAGCGGCATTCCGCCCAGCTGCGCGTACGCCGCCGCGGTGACGAAATTCGTCGCACCGGGCCCGAGCGTGGACATGCACACCCCGGTCTTGCCGGTCAGGCGCCCGTACGTGGCAGCCATGAAACCCGCCGCCTGTTCGTGCCGGTTGAGAATGACGCGGATACTCGAATCGCGCAACGACTCGAGCAGATCCAGGTTCTCTTCGCCGGGGATGGCGAATATGTACTCCACGCCCTCGGCCTCGAGGGCTTTTGCGAAGAGATCCGAGGCTTTCATCGTCTTATTGCTCACGGTAGTTCTTCAGTTTGCTTTAGTCTTTTCGCTGCCAGTAATCCGATGAGTGGAAGAGGTGACCGGAGAGAACCTCTCCGCGTGCACCAGACCGTTAACGACATGAACACGCGATGTGGATCAGCGATATCCGCGCCGCCGGAGGGCGACCGGCCGGTCGCCCCTACAAATGCAATGAAGGCGCAAAAAGGGCAAGATGCGCGCGTTTCAACAGGCGCTTTCGAGGGCAGGATGCCCTCCGTCCCAGAGGAGAGAAACCTCAGGTGAGCCATTTAACCGGACGTATATCGCCGAACGTCAATCCAGCCGATTCAGAAATTCGTCCATCCATTCGTCCGGGCCTCCGTGCCCGGCGAATCCGGTCTCCACGTCCTCATCGGTATGACAATCGGACCCGCCCGTGGAGAACAGCCCGTGGCGTTCGCAATATTCCCTGTATTTCACCGTGAACCCGGGCGGTACGCTCGGGTGCGCGCACTCGATCCCGTCCAGCGAACATTCCACACGCAGCGCATCCATGCGTTCCACGTCGTCTTCTCTGAAATAGCCGAACGGATGCGCGATCGCCACCAGCGCGCCCGCCTCCTTGACGGCCGGCATCGCATCCCGTACGTGGGGATACGGCGGAAACCGGGTCGCCGCGCCCGCTCGCGCCATCAGGTCCGCGTAGTCTTCAACCCGATCGATGAACCCCCGCTCCACGCAGTACCGCTGGATGACACCGCCCTTGACGTGTGTGTTTCCCTGCAACTCGATCGTCTTCGACGGTCGATACGACTTCAACAGTTCGAGACGATCCGCATCCGGGAAATCCAATCCGATCCCCTGCAAACCCGCCGAAATCGCCGCGCCGTAGTCCCGCTGCCAGTCGTGATACGCCTCGAGTACCTGTACCATCGCCGCGGGCAGGACCGGCGGAAAGCCATAGCACAGCAGGTCGACCGATCCGATCGACGTGGTCATGGTCAGTTCAGCCGAGGGTACGACCCGTATGTCCGGATAGCCCGAAGCAATCTCCAGCACCTCCGGCAGCGAATCCAGAACGTGGTGGTCCGTAATGGTGAAGCACTCGACCCCGAGTTCCCTTGCGCGCCTGAAATGGCTCTCGGGCTGCGCGAGCGCATCGTAGCTCCAGTACGTGTGCAGATGAAGATCGTATCGCGCCGTCATCTTTGTATCCTCCATTGACCCGCCATTTACCTCAATCCGAAAAAACAGCAACGCGGCGACGCGATAAAACCCTCCGAAACGGGGCGTTATCGACGTTAAGAAGGACGTTTTCTTCCTTCACGTCCAGTGACCTGGTGTATCCTGGTAATCAGCCGTCTAATCGCCTTTATTTACAAGTATAGATTCGAATTAACGTCCCCGAAGACTTACGAATCAAGGTTTATTGGCGTAGAAACCGGTCGAGAACGTTTCTCACGGTTTTCTGCAGAACCGGGTCGACGACCAGGCTGCCCCCAAAGGCGATCGACCCCACCGAAAAGACGCCGCCCCCGCCGGGATGGTCGTAATACGTCATGTGGCCGCCTCCCGACCCGTCCCAATCGTACTCGTCGTCCGGGTAGACCGCCGATGCTCCTGGCGGCATGAAATCCAGCGGGTTGATTCCCCGCGCCAGCACGGTGACGTTCCCGGGAGACCATTCTTCCCGAACCTGGTCCACCTCCCAGCCGCTCGCCGCACCGCCGTAGATGCCTTTTTCGCCGATCAGATCGCCGTTCGTGAGCTCCAGGCCCTCGAATACCCAATGTGAGGCTGTTTCGACCTTATAGGGCGCAAACGTCATATATCCCGGACGCACATACCCCACACCCAGCGCCGCATGCTCGCACCGGCCCAGGTTTCGCCACAGCCCGCCCTCTTCGCCGTTCTGGTAATGCGGCTTGCCGTCCTTCCGGACCTCCATGGTGCGGCAGGTCGAGTCCCACGTCACTTTCCAGTAGACCCCGTTCCCGGAGAGATACAGCAGACAGCCGCCCGCATCCAGCCACGCATCGAGATGATCCCGCATGGGTTCGGACCAGTATTCGCTGTGCGTATTGATCACCAGAACCCTGTAATCGGCCAACCAGTCCCATCCCCGATGTAAATCCGTGTCCGAATAGACGTCCACGGCGTAACCGCATTCCTCCATCCAGTCCAGGACCCACATCTCGCCCCTCAGCAGGTGGCTTCGGCCCGTGCCTTCGGGCGCTTCCGTGGGCATGGGCCGATCCAGGCTCAGCGTTTTGGGCAGGGGCTCGCTATAGGCCGACTTGCCCCCCCACCCGTTGTATGCATTCCACGTATTGGTGGAGGCCAGCACCGCCACGTCACCCTTCCGGTGAAAATAGGGTTTGACGACAAATGGAACGTGAAACGTCACGCCTTTCCCGTCCGTGAATTCGGCCGTGTAGATCCAGGAGCGGGTTTCTTCCGGTACAATCCAGAAGAAGTCGGACTCCCAGTCGCAGCCGTTCTCCCAGGCCCTGTCGGGACAGGCCTGCAGCCGCCCGTGCATCCCCTTCAACTCGCCGATCTCCGCGGCGGTCTTGCCCACACGCCTGAACGACACGTCGTATTTCCGTGCTACGGTGGTCATCCGAAACGCAATGTTGTCGTCCGGCGACGCGCTCAGTCGGGAGGCATAACCCTGCATCCGGGTCACGTCGGGAGGCGGATGCACCGATGGAACGGTGCAGTACGAATTCCGCACATCCTTCTTCATCACGGTTCCCCTTAACAGCCCGCTGAAAAAGCCCATCCGGGCTGCGGCCGGCTCTCGCGGCCGAAGGACTGCGTTGCGCTCCCTCGCCGAATCGAAGGATGGGACTCGGTCGCGCGCCTTGTCTTCGGTCACGATTGCTCGCCCTCGCCTACAGAGCGACTTTTCCAGCGGACTGTCTACTTGTACAGGGCCTTTATCGCCCTGCCCTGCTTCGCGCTCTTCGCGGCGAGGTCCAGAATGTGAATGGGCCTCCTGGCCCACTCGGGCGTGATCACCAGGGTCTGGCCTTCGGTCAGGTGACGGGAAATATTACCGTAGAACGCTTCCCACCGGCTGGGCATATTGGCGCCCTTCGTCACCACCCGCCGCTTTCCTTCCCGGCGTATCATCTCGTACTTGCGACCGTCGAAAACATAGCTCCCGCCCGTTCCCGAGATCTCCAGTTGTCCCGGCCTGGGATTCGTCTCGAGAGAAGACACCGTCAGACTCAGCCATGCGCCGGTTTCGAACCTGACCACCGCGCACGCCACGTCCTCGTTCGTATCGTCCTTCCACGGCGTGTCGCCGGCCCAGAAGCCCGTCTTTGCGAACCCGGAGACCTCGACAATGTCCGAGGGTATGATCTGGAGCCCGTACTCCAGCAGGTGTACCCCCCAGTCGTACATGATCCCCCCGGAGATCGACCGGCAGCTCCGCCACCAGTCTCCGGGGTGACCGTATTCTCCAATCCTGGCGTCGACGCGGTAGATCTCGCCGATTGCCCTTTCTTCATGCAGATGCTTGAGCGCTTCCAGGACGCAGCCGTCCCAGTGCCGGTTGTGGTACGCGGTGACCAGCAGGTCCCGCTCCCCGGCCTCGCGAATCATGGCGTCGCATTCTTCCGTGGTTATGGCAAACGGCTTCTCGCTGATCACGTGACGTCCCGCACGAAGGCACTGCAGGGCCAGCTCCGCGTGGGTGTTGTGCGGCGTAATCAGCACCACCAGATTCACGTCCGACTCTCGTAGCATCTCATCGACGGTGGGGTACAATTCGACACCGGGGAAATCCTGTCCCGCCGCGTCCAGACGCTCCGGATCCTTCTCGGCGACCGCGCAGGGCGTCATGCCCGCTTTCCGCGTATCGGTCAGATGCCTCCGACCCATATCGAAGGCCGCGCCGTATCCGACCACCCCTGTCCTCACGTCCGAGGCCCGTGCGAATCTCGCCATCGATTACCTTTCAATCGGGAAACCCGGTCTGACATCAAAGATGAGTCCCGGCATCTGGACACGCCGGGACTTCGCTGCACTTAAAACTCAATTGGAAAAAAGAAACAAGGCAAATTGGCCACTAAAAGCCTGAATGCGGGTAGCGGGAAGACCAAAAGCGGTGAGACGGGAGCCGGTAGAGGGTAGAGATTACCTGCCTTGTGAGGCTTCTTTTCCTGCCGGAGGCAAGGAGGGATACACTAGCGGGCAAGGATAACTTCTCCCGTCTCCCGTCTACCGTCTACCCGGTTTTCTCCCCCTCTTCCGTCTTGCGTCTCCCCGCTTTTAAGGGGCCGTGGGAGAGGTCCCGAAGGCCGTCAGGACCCGTCGGTTTTTTCCGGAGGACTTCCGTCTCCGTCAGTCGGACCGTCCTCCGTCTTTTCAGGGTAGAGTACGAAGCGCGCATAGTTCTCCATATCGAAATGCTTCCGCGCGGCGTCCCGGACAATGTCAGACGTCAGACCGTCGACCAGATCGTCGTACTTGAGGATGTTGGCGGGGTCCTGTCCCAGCCAGTAGCTGGACGAAAGCCTCCTCCGCCAGAACCCGTTCTCCTTCAGCGCCGCTTCACGTGCGCGCCGGTCCGCCTCCTGTACCTTCTCGATATTCGCTTCCGATGCGCCGAACTGCTTGAGACTGTCGATCTGGGCGAAAACCGCCCGCGTCAGCTGTTCGACGCTGTCGGGCGCGCAGCCGAAGCTGATCCGGATACGGTACCGCTGTTCGGGATAGCGAGACGTGGAAACGCCCACGCCCACGCCGTAGGTCCCGCCCATCTCCTCCCGCAGGACCTCGCGAAGCCTGATTCGGAGAACGTCGATTGCCGACCCCAGGTTGTAGCTGTTTTTCCGGCTCCATTCGAATGGCCCGGTGAAGACGATCCGGTTGCTGCTCTTCGGCTCGAGCCCCTTATGGATCGTCTTTTCGATGACGCCCCGGGGAGGCCGTACGCCCACGTCGCGCCAGGTTTCGCTTCGCCGCGTTGCGGGGAGCCCGCCCAGGTAGGTCTTTACGTGGTGACGGATGCCTTCCAGATCGATGTTGCCGACAAAGAAGAACGTGAAATCGCTCGCGTCGGCGAACCGGTCCTTGTAAATCTCGAACGAACGCTCCAGGTTCATTTCATCGAGAAGCGTTTCCGTCCAGACGCGCGCGCGGTGATGGTACTGCGCCATCGTTACCTGGATTGTATCGCCGAACGCCGCCCCCGGGCTGGCGCTGCGGTTTTCCAGCGATCCGCGGATGCGCTGCACATAGGCCTGATACGCTTCCGGATCTTTCCGGGGCGCCGTAAACCTCAGGTAGATCAACTGGAACATCGTTTCCAGGTCCTTCAGGGAAGCGCTGCCGCTCATGCCCTCCCTCAGTTCCTGGATCCACGGGGATACGCTCACCACCTTTCCGGCCAGTTTCTTCTCCAGTCCGATCGCGTTGAAGGTCCCCAGGCCCCCTTCCTGGACGACGGCCGACGCGGTTGCGGCCGCGAGATAGTCCTGGTCCGAAACCAGCCCGTGTCCGCCCGGGCTGAATGCCGAAAACATTACCTCGTCGTTCTTGAAATCGGTCGGCTTCAGCACAACGCGCACACCGTTCGACAGCGTCCATTCGGTCACGTTCAGTTCGGCTATCTTCTTCTCCGCGACGATTTCGCCGGGCGTTGGCGAAGACTCGACGAGCGGCCGGGCCAGGGCCGCGTCTTCGTAGGGCTCAATCTGTTTCTGTTTCACACCGGCGATAACCGCGGCCAGCTCGTCGCTCGTTGGCATTGTCACGCCCTGCTTCTCCGGGCCATCGACCAGAACCACGCGGTTATGCTCGGTGATCCATTCCCCGGCGAGGCGGTTCACCTCGGCAAGCCGGATCCCCGGAACCATCTCCTGGAACATCCTGTATTCAAGCTCTATCCCCGGAATCGGCTCGCCAGACAGAAAATGACGGATATACTCGGACGCATATCTGCGGGACCGGACCTTGTCCCGCTCCGCGAAGGCACGCTCCATCCCCCGGAGCGCCTCAGTTTTCTCGCGTTCGAGTTCCGACTCCGTAAACCCGTGCAGGCGCACCCGCCTGGCTTCCGTGAGTACGGCCTCCAGTCCCCTCTGAATCCCGCCTTCTCTGACGACGGCGCCCTGCAGGTAAAACTCGCTTGACCTGATAAAGCGCCCCTGGTTCGAGTACGCGAACAGAAAAGGCGCATCGGGCTTTTTCGTCAGTTCCCGCAGCCGCGCGTTCAGCATCCGGTTGTACAGGGACTCGACGATGTTCTGGCGATACGCCTCTGCGGAGTCCTGCTCCCGGACGGGCTGCTTATAGTAGATGTTTACGTTCGTCCGCGTCGCCTCCGTATCGGTGGCGATCGCGAACAGGGTTTCCTCGTGCCCGGGAACCGGATGCAATGTCCGCTCTCTGGGCCGGCTCGCCGCGGGAATCCGCCCGAAATGGGTCTGAACCAACCCCTCGATCCAGTCCGTTTCGAAATCGCCCACCGCAATGACGGACATCAGGTCCGGGCGGTACCAGTCCCGATAGAACCGCTTCGCGGCCTCGTGCCTGAATGTATCGAGAACGGCTTTTTTACCTATCGGCAGCCTATCCGCGTATCGGGAGCCCTTGAGCAGAATCGGGAACTGCTTGTCCCGCAACCGGGCGCCCGCGCCCTGGCCCAATCGCCATTCCTCGATCACCACGCCTCGCTCCTTGTCAATCTCCTCCGCTTCAAACAAAATGCCCGACGCCCAGTCTTCCAGAATCTGGAACGCCTGCGTCACAATCAGCGCGCTGTCCGTGGGCACCTGGAGCATGTACACGGTCTCGTCGAAGCTCGTGTACGCATTCAGGTCGGGACCGAAACGCATGCCGATCGATTCCAGGTAATTCACCAGGTCCAGCTTTGGGAAATTCCGGGTCCCGTTGAACGCCATGTGCTCCACGAAGTGAGCCAGCCCCTGCTGGTCCTCGTCTTCCAGAATCGAACCTGCATTCACCACCAGCCGCAGCTCGGCGCGGTTCTCGGGCCGTTTGTTTTCTCGGATAATGTACCGGATGCCGTTCTGCAATTCGCCGGTCCTCAGATTGGGATCCACCGGCAGCTTCGGCGGGGGAGGCGGCGGCTCTGGCGCCTGAGGAGGGGCGGCCTTTTGCGGCGTCGCACACGCGCCGATCAGGATTAGACAAGACAGAACGGAAAGTCGCAGCAGACACTTCATTTCAAGACCTCAGCTTTCGGGAGTCCAGGTCTCGGACAGGGGTCGATGGGTGAACGCCCTCGCGTCCTCTCCGATATAGTCGCCCGCAATCTGCCCGTTCCCCTCAATGATGTATTTATAGATTACGAGGCCCTCAAGCCCTACGGGCCCCCGGCTGTGCAGCCTGTTGGTGCTGATCCCGACCTCTGCGCCGAGGCCGTAGCGGTAACCGTCGGCAAACCGGGTCGACGCGTTGTGCAGCGTGGACGCGGAATCCACCTCGCGCAGAAACCGGGCCGCCGCAGCCCTGTCCTCCGTGACGATCGTATCGGTGTGATTGCTGCTGTAGCGGTTGATATGATCGACCGCTTCCCGAACGCCGTTCACCACTTTAACGGAAATCACCATGTCGAGATATTCCGTTCCCCAGTCCTCTTCCGTCGCCCGTGGTAGATCATCTCCCGCCAGCGTTCGCGTCAGATCGTCGCCCCGCACATCGACGCCGTTCCGCTGGTAGATCCCGACCATCTCCGGCAGGAATTCACCCGCGATATCTCTGTCAACAAGCAGGGTTTCAGCCGCGTTGCAGCCCGAGGGATTCTGGGTTTTGGCATCCAGACAGATCCGCTTCGCCTTCTCGAGGTCCGCCGCCGCATGCACGTACACGTGGCAGATGCCGTCGGCGTGCCCCATCACCGGAATCCGGGTATTCCGCATAATGTACTGAACCAATTCGTTGCCGCCCCTTGGGATGATGAGATCGATCAGATGGTGCAGGTCCAGAATTGCCTGCACGTCCTCACGCGCCTCCATCAGATGCATCCAGCCGTCAGGAATGCCGGGCAGGCCGCGCGTGGAACCGATGAGGACGCTCGCCAGCGCGCGGTTGGTATGAAACGCCTCGCTGCCGCCCTTGAGCAGTACAGCATTGCCCGACTTCAGGCAAAGCGTGGCGATCTGCACGAGCGCGTCAGGCCGCGATTCGAAAACGATCCCCAGGACACCGATCGGTACAGATACTTTGTACATTTTCAAACCCTGGTCCATCTCGGTCGCTGCCAGCGTCCGGCCAATGGGGTCCTCCTGTGCTTTCACGCTACGCACGCCCGGGATGATTTCGTTGCGCAGCTTGACCTCATCCACCTTCAGCCGCCCCACCAGCGCGCCCGTCAGCCTGCCTTCGGCCAGCAGGACGTCCGCGGCTTCCAGATCCCTCCGGTTTGCCTCCAGTATGGCGCCCGCATTGGCTTCAAGGCCCCGTGCGATGGCTTCCAGGGCAGCGTTACGGTCTCCCTCGGACGCGTGGCTCAACTGCAGCGCAGCGGCCCGGGCGCCCTCGGCTCTTGATCGAATTTCGTCTGACACTTCCAACATCCTCCTTCGTTACCGGCTGACAGATTCGACAGTCCGAGCCCCCTACAGTTCGAGGCCCACCTTTCGCCCCGTTTCCACAATTTGCGCCCAGGTGGCGTCGGGCACGGGAATGCCGGACTGCGATCGCTCCTTTCTGGTGCGCCACGAACGCTCTCCAGGCACCAGCACCTCGTCCGCCCCCGGCGCCGGTTCGGCCGACTTCACGTAGTCGACGAACCGCTTTACCTCGGCCTTGAAATCCTCAAGCGGCTGAAACGCTTCGATGTCTATTGCCTGCACAAAAAGCGCGTTGCCGGTTTCCTTCGAATTCTCCCGCGAACACCCGGCCGGAGACAGGGCGCCCGAGAGAATATCGATCACGAAGGCCAGCCCGTATCCCTTGTGGGCCACTGGGCCGCCGAATGGAAGCAGCGCACCCTTCGGCTCCGTCATATACACCCGCGGATCGTTCGTGGGATAACCCTTGTGGTCGATCATCCATCCGTCCGGCATCCGTTCGCCCTTTGCCAGCGTCACACGAACCTTGCCTCCGGCCGCCACCGCTGTCGTAAAATCCAGAGCGATCGGGAATTCCCCCGCGGAGGGACACGCCACCGCGAGGCAGTTCGCGGGGAGTATTCTCCCGATCCCGCCCGACGGGGGCATCGCAAGATCGGCCCCGTGACCGTTGTTCGCCAGCATGCCGATCATGTCCGCTTCGGCGGCCAGAGGCGAAAAAGCGCCCAGCCGGCCCACGTGGTTGCACCGGTGGACCGTGACCAGCCCCAGCGAGGCCTCGCGCGCCTTGCGGATGGCCGCCTCCATTGCGGCGACGGCGGTTACGTGACCGAACCCCCAGTTCCCGTTCAACACGGCCGTTGCGGGCGACTCCCTTTCCACCTCGACCACGGCGCCGGGGACGATCTGTCCGGATTCCACCCCCGCGACGTACTGCGGCAGACGCTGTATACCGTGCGAGTCGTGGCCGGACAGGCTGGACTCCACCAGCTGCCCCGCGACCGTTTCCGCTTCCTCGGGCGTGGCGCCCGCGCGCTCGTAGATCTCCCGCCCGATTCGACGGAGTTCGGCTGCGGAAAAAACTGGCATACCTGTATCCCTCAATACGACATTAACTGACCGGAAGGCCTCTTCTGTCGAGCATCTTCAACTGGAATACGCCGCCTCGACACTGTCTCGGTACTGTTCCAGAATCGCCCCCGGAACCACCTTCTTCAGGCCCCGCGTCAGCGTACCCGCCTCCTCGCTGAGCGCGTCGGGCAGCACCAGAATCCTCTGGGGACGCTCGTGTCCGGGCAAGCCGGCGGCCGTCGCCTCGTTCAGCAGGAGTTCCCGCAGTCGATCCGCCACGCCCGAATGCCTGCGCACGGCGTCATCGTCCTCCGGCAGGTCCTGGATATCGGATAACGTCCTCGCCTCCTCGACGTTTACCGTGACAACGGGCATGGGAAAGGACCCGCTCTGATCGCCGTAGATAATCACGTGTTCCACAAGCGATACGCGTGCGTACAGTCGTTCGAGCATTTCGGGATTCACGAACTCTCCGTTGCTGAGTTTGAACTGCCGCCCCAGGCGACCACGAAACGTCAGGTATCCGTCACCGTCCATGCTGAAGAGGTCCCCCGTACGATACCACGTCTTGCCGGCTTCGTCCTTCACCAGCGTTTCCGCGGTACGATCGGGATCGTTCAGGTATTTGCGCATCACGTGGGACCCGTGCACCCAGAGTTCTCCCTCTTCCCCGTTGGTGTCCCGGTACGTGTGCGTGGCGGGATCGCCGGACCCGATCTCCTCACCCTCTTCGGTCACCAGCTTCACCTCCTGCAGCGGCCTTCCCACGGTACCCGTCTTCTGCGCGTCCAGCGTATTGACCGAGATGAGGGGACAGCACTCTGTGGTGCCGTACCCTTCGAGCGAAGTAATATCCAAAACGTCCTGGAAGAAATCCAGCGCCTCGGGGTCCGCCTTGGCTGAACCCACGATCAGAAGTTCCAGCCGTCCGCCCACGCGCTGGGAAAGCTTTTCCTTTATCGCCGCGACCACCTTCTTCCCGATCAGGCCATAAACGGCCCGGTCCCCGAACGTCGACGTGCCTCTGGAGATGTTCCGCTTGGCCCGTACCGCGCGCTCCACGAGCCGGCCCTTTACGCCTCCCGCGTCGATTTCCTTCCTCACGTTTCCATATACCTTGTCCAGTATCAGCGGCACGGTCAGGAAGCCGTGCGGCTCGGAATAGCGAATGTCCACCAGCACCCGGTCCGGCGAACGCGCGAGATCCAGCGTCCATCCCTTCAGGAGGGGATAATAGATGTTCAGGATGCCCATGGTATGGTAGTCCGGCGCTGACTTGAAAAGAACGGGCTGTTCGCGGCTGGATATCCCGTCCCATACCGACCTGACGTTGTCCACCAGGTTGCGATGGGTCTGCACGACGCCCTTGGGCAGACCGGAAGAACCCGATGTGTAGACCACCTTCGACTCGTCGTCCGGGTAAATTTCCACGTCGGGAGGAGGTGCCTCGCCTCCGTCCTGAACCAGGGCGAAAAACGACCGGATATCGTCGGACTGGCCTTCCGTCAGGATCAGTTTCGGGGACTTGGCCAGATCCGGCAGTATCCGATCCACCTGCTCGCGGCTCCTGCTGTCCAGGAAGAGCACCTCGAGGCCGGAATGCTCGATCATGTACTTGAGAATATCGTCCGGCAGCTTGTTGCAAAGCGGCACGGAAGACAACCCCAGCATATCCGCCGCCAGGAAAATCAGCACAGGCTCGAGGCCGCCGTCCGTCAGTATCCCCACGCGGTCGCCCTTTGCGTAACCGGCGCGGGCCAGTCCGGACGCCAGACGATCCCGCTGCTCCCGGAGCTGCGAATAGGTCATCGGGACGTATCGCAAGCCCCGTTCGCCCTGCTGATCGGACTGCCTCAGAACGCGCACGGCGGTCCGATCCGCGTGTTCCGCGAAGCTCTCGTTCATCAGGTCTTTGAGTGTCCGGCTCATTTCCGTATGTCTCCTTTTTTCCAGCTCCGGTGTTGGATCCTCCCGCTGGAGCGCGGGCGTCAGCCGATCTGACTGTCACTCCCGGAGCCGCCTCATGACGCGTCTCTGTAATGAAAACGGTCGACATATTCGCGGCGTGGGCAGGCAAGCGCGTAAATATAACCACGCACGTCAACCGCCGCAATTGTTTGCTTCATTTGGTAACGTCATCGGACACAGGCCGAAAGGCCAGCTGCGTTTTGCGGCCTTCACCCGCGCCGCGATGCAGGTAAATCGCGGTTACCGGTACGCCGATTTCGATGGATTCCGGGTTCCGCGAGTCAACGCCTTCTATCCGTGCGACGACTCTGGGGCCCTCGTCCAGTTTGACGACGCCGGTGCAATACGGGTTTTCTCGATTGAAGCCTTCCTCCTGCATTGCGGGCGGACCGATGGAGATGCTTGTCAGTGCCACGAGCCTGCCGGCGCCCCTCGTCCGCGTCCACCGCATTTCCGTGTGATGACATTCCGCGCACATTGGACGCGGCGGAACGAACGTGGCCCCGCATCGGCAGCACGTCGACCCCATCAGTTTCTCTTCCCGGAGGAACGCTTCGAACCCGTAATCGCTGATCGGTTGCGTCGCCAATTTCTATCGCCTTTCAAGGATCGTAAACGTGCTTGTGCCGCCGGTGCCGCCGAGGTTATGTGCCGCACCCAGGCGCAGGTTCCCGTTCGGCACCTGTCGCGCGCCGGCCTGTTGCCTCAGCTGTTCCCATACCTCGATCAACTGCGCGATACCGGTCGCTCCCACGGGATGACCCTTGCATTTCAGCCCGCCTGAGGTGTTGATCGGCTTCGGCCCGTCCAGCCGGGTCGCACCCTCACCGGCGGCCCTGCATCCCTCCCCCGGGCCGAAGAAGCCGAGATCCTCGATGTGCAGGATCTCCGCGATGGAAAAACAGTCGTGCACCTCGGCGAACTGTACGTCATCGGGACCGAGGTCCGCCATGGCATAGGCTTCCCGGGCGGCCCGGCGGGTGGCCTCGAAGCTCGTCAGGTCCGGCGCGGCGTGGAGCCCCCTGCCGCTGCCCTGGCCAAGGCCCGCCACGTAAAGGGGATCGTCGGTAAACTCCCTGGCCATCTCCTCGCCGACCAGCAGAATACACCCGGCGCCGTCGCTGATGGGACAGCAATCGAACAGATGCATGGGCCAGGCGACCTGCGGGTTGACACCGGGGTCGCGCAGGAAATCCTTTTCGTCCTCCCATCGCGGCGCCGGATTGCCGATCGCTTTCGCGCGCGCCGCCTTCGATTCCATTATCTCGGCGATTGAAGCCCGGAACTGCGCTTTCGGATTCAACGGCGCATTGTCATGGCTTTTGATGGTCACGTCCATCAGGTGCTCGCGCGTCGCTCCGTACTTGTGGAAGTATGCCGTCGCGATCGCGCCGAATACGCCCGGAAAGGTAAAGCCTGACTTCCGCTCATAGGGCACCGCCGCCGACGCCAGGCCCTCCGCCACGTCGGCCGTGGACCGTTTTGACATATCCTCCACGCCGCCGACCAGAACCATATCGTAGAATCCCGACGCGATGGCGAAGACGCCTTCGCGGAAGGCGATTGCGCTGGAGGCGCATGCGCCCTCCGTGCGGGTCGCAGGTTTGGGAACCAGGCCCAGCGCGTCGACGAGGATGGCTCCCCAGTGGGACTGATGCACGAAGAAATCGTTCGTGAAATTGCCGATATAGAGCGCATCAATATCTCCGGGATCCACGCCGTTGTCCACCGAGTCGACCATGGCGCGAAAGCCGTCCACGAACAGGTCCCTGGAATCCCGTTCCCGGAACATGCCGAACGGCGACATCCCGGCGCCCACGATTGCGACGCCGCGCCCCAGTCTTCGTTTCTTGATCATAGCAGATCGCCTCGACACCTGTTAACCTCAATTCGAAGAGAGACAACAGTCAAATCGGCCACAAAGAGCCTGAGTGCGGGTAGAGGGTAGAAGAAAGGCGGGTAGAGGTAAGAGGGTAGACGGTAGATGAAATCCTTGCCCGGTATGTTCTTCCTCCTTGCCTTTGGCACGAAAAGAACCCTCACAAGGCAGGCAATCTCTCCCGTCTAACGTCTCCCTTCTCACCAGGTGGTGGGCCGGGTGTGACTTCAGATCACCCGGCTCTCCCTGCCGCCCCAATACGGCGCCCTTATGAGGTTCTTGACGACCTTGCCGTAGTTGTTCTTTGGCAGTTCCCCGACGAAATCCACCGATCCCGGCTTCTTGAAGCTGGCGATTCGGCCCTTGCAGAAGTCGATCAGTTCCTCACTTGACACGTCGCGCCCGGGCGCCCTGACCACGACTGCCTTGACCGCCTCGCCCCACTCGGGATGAGGCACGCCGATGACCGCGACCTCGAAAACGGCCGGATGCCGGATGAGTACCTCTTCGATCTCGCGGGGGTAGATGTTCTCGCCGCCGCTGATGATCAGGTCCCTGGAGCGATCGAGCAGAAAAACGTATCCGTCTTCGTCCATGTACCCCACGTCGCCTGTATGGAGCCAGCCGTCCTTCAGAGCGGCCGCGGTGGCGCCCGGATTGCGCCAGTAACCCTTCATGACCAGGTCCGAGCGCGTAACGATCTCGCCGATGGCGCCCGGCGGGAGTTCAAAGTCCTCTTTGTCCAGGATCCTGATTTCGACGTCGGTGCGCGCAAAACCCACAGAACTGAGTCTCTTCATCTGTTGCGGGGTGCCGTTCAGAACGTGGTCGCGGTGGGGCAGACAGGTGATCGTCATTGGGGATTCGCCCTGACCGTACAGCTGCACCAGGCACGGCCCCAGCTTTTCGATGGCAACCCGTAGGTCATCGGCCAGCATCGGTCCGCCACCGTAGTTGAGGATCTTCAGCGATCGAATATCGTACCGGTGCAGCGCAGGGCTTTCGGCCATACGTTTGACCATCGTCGGCGCCGCGAACATGTTCGTTACACGATACCTTTCGATCGCCTCCAGGACGTTCTCGACGTCAAACGAAACAGTCTCCGGAATGACGTTGGCCGCGGCCTTGCCGACGTTGGGCAGGGCGTACAGGCCGCTCCCGTGGGACAGCGGCGCCGCGTGCAGTGCCACGTCATCCGGACCGAAACCCTGGCAGATGTCCGAATAGAAGTTCATCGTCATCGCCAGCAGATTGCGGTGCGTCAGGAGCGCCCCCTTTGGCTGAGCCGTGGTTCCGGACGTGTAGAACACCCACGCCACGTCGTCGGGATCTACGCCCGCATCGTCAAACCCGGCGCTCTCGGCGCGAATCAACGTCTCATAGTCCAGTATTCCCTCGTGTGCATCCGCGATGGTGACGACGTTCCGAACGCGGGGCAGGCGCTCCCTGATCTGCGAGACCGGCGCATTGAATTCGGAAGAGATGATAACCAGTTCAGATTCCGAATGGTCGATGACAAACGCGTATTCATTGGGATGCAGGCGGAAATTGATCGGCACGGCCGCAGCGCCGACCTTGAAACACGCGAACATGGATTCAAGCATTTCCGGGAGATTCTGCATCAGTATGGCGACGTGGTCGCCGCGGCGGACGCCCAGCCTGCCAAATGCGTGCGCCAGCCGGTTCACGCGCTCGTTGAACAGGGCGTAGGTCCACCGCCCGGGACCGCACGCCACGGCCAGATTCTGAGGATACGTGCGCGCGGATTTCGTCAGCAGCGTGCCGATGTTCATGGCCGGCCGTCGCTTCTCAGAAAAAAAGCCCGCCGCCGCGTTCTTACGATCGGCACTGCGGGCGCCTTCTGTTGTCCCGTGAGCGAAAACCGGCGAAGCAGCCTGCCAGACGCCATTGAAGAGGACGCCTGGCGATCGGGATCGGGGCGGTTTCCGCGCGTACGTGATTTGCGTCGGACTTATGCCGCGTGGATCATGGTGATGCAGACCGGCTGAGGGGTCTCCACCTGATGGCCGGTCGCGGCAAGTCTTCCCGTCTGTCCGTCGATTCGATACGCGACGATGTTGTCTGTATTCTGATTGGCGGCAAACAGAAACCGTCCGGAGGGATCCAGCGCGAAATTACGCGGAAACTCGCCACGGGTCGACTCGTAGTCCACGACCGATAGCTTCCCTGTGCCTGAATCGACTTCAAATATGACGATACTGTCGTGCCCCCGGTTCGAGCCGTACACGAAGCGCCCGTCCGGCGACACGTGGATATCCGCACAATAGCTGGTATCGGTGAAGTCCGGGGGCAACGTGGAGATTACCTGGACCGTCTCCAGGACCCCTCGATCTTCATCGTACGCGTACGTCACGGCCGTATTGTCCAGCTCATTGATCAGGTATGCGCTTTTCCGGTTGGAATGAAACGCGAAGTGCCTGGGTCCGGCGCCCGCCTGAACATCCACCCCAGGGGGATCGTTGGGCGCTATCGTCTGCTTCTCCGCATCCAGCCGGTAGACGAGCACTTTGTCGATTCCAAGGTCCGCTGAGACAGCGAATCGATTGCCCGGATCGATGGTTATGGAATGCGCATGCGGCCCCTGCTGTCTGCCCGGATTCACGCTGGAACCCTCATGCTGAAAAACGGAAGTGGCCTCGCCCAGACTGCCGTCGTCCAAAATGGGCAGCGCCGCCACGCCGCCGCTGGAATAATTGGCCACCAGCACCACCCGACCGGTTGCGTCCACGCTCACGTGGCAGGGACCGGCGCCCATACATGACTGATGGTTCAGCGAACGCAGGGCACCCGTGGCCGGATCGACCGCGAACGCGTGCAACGCCCCGCCATCATCGACTTCCGCGACAGAGTAAAGGAACCGATTCGACGGATGGATGGCCTGGAATGAAGGATTCTTCACCTCCGAGACCGTACTCCGGTGCGCCAGGGCCCCGGTGGAAAGGTCCAGACGGTAGACCGAAATACCGGCCCCTCCCACATAAAACCACATCGATTCCCCATGCTGTTGTGCCATAACCCGATCCTCCTGTCAGTTCTGTCCCGCCAGGTCCGGCGGTTTAACGGGCTGCTTTCTGCCCCTCGATCACGCTCCAGACGCCAGACGCCCACTGCTCACAGCGCGGTCGATCAATCCACGGACGTACGTCCACAGAACAGGCGCTCCCGCTTCGATATGTCGATTTCGCGCAATCACCTGCTCCGAACTGATCCCGTGCTCCTGCCACGCGATCCCACCTGATCCGTAGTTCAGCAGGATCGGCTGAAACCGGTCGAGCGCTTCCGCGTATTTCGCCTCGGGAGTCTCACCCTCCTCGAATTCCTCCCACAACGCGAACACCTCCCCGGCCAAGTCGTCGGGAAGCAGGTTGAAAATTCGCTCGGCGGCCAGCCGCTCCCGCTCGTTCTTGTCGGCGTGGGCCGCCTCGTCGTAGGCAAATGTATCTCCGGCGTCGATCTCAACGACGTCGTGAAGCAGCAGCATTTTCACAACCCGCGCGAGATCGAGTTCTTCCCGCGCGTATTCCACAAGCAGTACGGCCATCGCGGCGAGATGCCACGAATGCTCCGCACTGTTCTCCCGGCGTTTCCCGTCGACCAGGTACGTCCGCCGGAGCACGTGCTTGAGTTTGTCGATTTCGACGATAAAGTCGATCTGTCGTTCGAGTCTGTCGGCATCCATCGAAATGCGCCCTATTGACTCGCCTTCGGCGGCAGCGGCCACTTCTCGCCGGCCATGAACCCGCCGTCCACGTAGATGTGCTGGCCGGTTACGAAGTCGGAAGCCGCGGATGCCAGGAACACGGCGGTTCCCACCAGGTCTTCCGGGTTGCCCAGGCGCCCCGCGGGTGTCCGGCCTTCGCCCCAGGCCCGCATTGTCGGATCGGACCATAACTCTTCCGTGAGTGGCGTCAGAATGAAACCGGGGCAGATCGCGTTCACCTGGATATTGTGCGGGCCGAGTTCCAGGGCCTGCGCCTTCGTCAACTGACCGACGGCGCCCTTGGTTGACGTATAGACCGACACGCCGTGCAGGGCGATTCCGGTGGTCAGGGAGCCGATATTGATGATCTTGCCCTGCTTGCGCGGGATCATGTCTTTGGCGGCCATTTGGGACAGAAAAAAGAGACCCTTTAGATTCACGTCCATGATCCGGTCGTAATGCGCCTCCGCAACCTCCTGCAGCGGTTCCCGGATATTCATCCCCGCATTGTTCACCAGAATGTCGAGTTGTCCATATTGAGCAAGGGTCGTTTCCACCCCCCGTCTGACGGCGTCCAGATCGGCCACATCCATTTCCACGGCCAACGCGTCGCCTCCCGCCGCCCGTATCGCCGCCACCGTTTCGTCCAGTTGGGGGCGAGTCCTGGCCGCGCATACGCACCTGGCGCCGTGGGCCGCGAGGCCCTTCGCGATGCCCTGCCCGATCCCCCTCCCCGCGCCCGTCACCAGCGCGACGCGCCCTTCGAGGGAAAACAGTTTGGCCGCGTCCTCCATGTAACCTTTCCCCGATTACTCTTGACTGCCGCCAGTGCGCACGTGTCGCTGAACGCCGCCGGCTATGGCGTTATCCGGCCCAGGAATTCCGCCACATCCCGGCTTCAATTATATACAGTCAATCCCCTGTCCCTGACCGTGTCCGGATGTGGATGCGTGTCCAGATCGATGACATCCACAACCTTTCCGGTGGTATCTTCCAGCGCTTTCATGACGTCGAGGACTGATCCGGAACATCCACCAACAGCCACATCGACGTCGGACGTCTCAGTCCATCGATGCTCAACAATAAGCGAACCCGTTATGTACGCCTCGCGGATGTCGTATTGACTCCGGACACGGATGAGGGACGCCGTTACCGTATCCAGGCAATCCTTTCTCTCGCGGCTTCGCTTCTCTTTTCGTTTCTTGAGTGCACGATCGAACAGGCTCGTATCAAACTTCATCACGACTCCTTAGAAGCCCGTTGAAAAAGCCCATCCGGGCTACGGCCGGCCCTTGCGGTCGAAATACTGCGTTGCGCGCCCTCGCCGAATCGCAGGATGGGACTCGGTTGCGCGCCTTGTCTTCGACCTCGCCTGCAGAGCGACTTTATCAACGGACTGTTAGCCGCCCGGTTTTCGGGGAACGACGACCGTCTTCCCGACGTTCGTTTTGGAAGGGAGTTTCGGAGTTCGCGGCTGGATTCGCCGATACAATACGTTAGCGTTCACGCGGTGGAAAGCACCGCCTGCATCATCGCCTTGATATAACCGAACTGGAAGGCAAACGCCTGCTCGAAGCTTCCCGGCGCGCTGTGGCCGGGGGCGTGGTCCGGCACCACCATGTGCGGATATCCGACGTCTTTCAGCGCCTGCATCAGCGTGTACATATTCATGTCGCCTTCGTCGGGCCAGACTTCCTGGAACTTGTTGCGGCCGCCGAAGATATTCCTATAGTGGATCAGGTGGATCTTCTTCCGTTCCCCGAAATAGCGGATGATATCCGGCACCTCCGTGGCGGGATCCTCCACGCTCTCGGCCATGCAGCCCAGGCAGAGATTCAGGCCGTGATAGGGACTGGGACAGATTTCGATAAACCGCTTGAACCCCTCCGCCCCGCCCAGGACGCGGTCCACGCCCTTGTACCCCGGCGGCAGCCACGGGTCGCAGGGGTGGCACGCCATGCGGACCTTGCATTCCTCCGCGACGGGAATCACCCGCTCCAGGAAGAAGGTCACCCGTTCCCAGTTCTCTTCGGCGGTGACGGGCTCGTCGTATCGCGGTGTTTCGGCGTCGGCCTTCGAGAGGTCCCAGGTGGAATACCGGACGCCGCCGCGGCCCGGCGGCACACTCTCCGTTCGCTGGTTCTCCATCTCGCACAGGAAATACTTGATGGCAGGAATGCCGGCCTCGCCCGTGGCCCGCACCATCCTGCAAACCCGTTCGATCTCCTTCTCTCCCTTTTTCCAATTCCCGAGCATATAGTTGGGCACCGACCCGCCGTCTTCGTTGAACTGATGGAGCGGCAGCGCCACCATTTCCAGGTCCACGCCGTAACCCGCGCACTTCTCGCGTTTCGCCGCGAGTTCCTCGGCATCCCAGCCCCGGTCCCGGTGGAAGGTGATATCGTTGGCGGCCATACTGTTCACGCCGTGGCGCGCGAGAAACCCCAGGTGCTCGTCCGTTGTGTCGAACCGCTGCGTACCCACGTGCATGCGGGGATCGCCCGTATCCCAGAGACCGTGGGGATCCGACCTGCCGTTATCGGTTGATTCCGTCACCATGAAAAATTCGCCTCCCTCCGGCCCGCGTCACACCCGCTGCAGACCTGTTGAACCCGTACTGCCTGATGTTGTCGCCCGGGATCCGTCGGCAACTTCATGCGCCTTCCAGCACACGCCGCATTTCCTCGCCCCGGGTCCGGAACCAGTCCATCAGAATGCTGACATCCGTACCGATGCAGAAGTGTTTCACGCCCATATCCAGATAGCGCTTCGCCTGGTCCGGCGTACTGATCTCTGCCCGCGGCGCGACGCCCATTTTCAACGACGTTTCGACGACGAATTTCTCCGCCTCTTTTACTTTCTCGTTTCCGTATTCGCCCGGATGGCCGATACTCATAGAGAAGTCTCCGGGGCCGAACTGTACCATGTCCAGGCCGCCCACGGCCAGGATCGCCTCCAGATTCTCCACCGCCGGCGCTTTTTCGATCATGACGGCAATGACGACATCTTCCATGGCTTCGACGAACTCCGGCAGGCCGCCGGCCATCCCGAACCCCATGTTCCGGCGCATGCTCGCCCCGTGCTGGCCGCCTGTCTTCGGTGTCTCGGCGCGCACCGCGTTCACGCACTCGCGGGCGTCGGAGACGTTCCGCACGTCGGCGAACAGCACATTCTGGATGCCCGCGCCGATCGCCCGCGACGCCAGGTGCGATCTGGGTTCCTGCTCCACCTTGATCATGGACGACATATCGTAGAGCTCGATCGCCCTGGCAAGGTTCTCAAACGTATGCAGGTCGTACGGCGCGTATTCCGACACGTATTCCACGTAGTCGTACATTCCGGTAAGCCCCACCAGCTCCATTACCGTCGGCCAGGGACTGTGTACGTGGGTCCCCAGGCTGGGTTTGTCCGCCTTCAATAACTCACTCAGTCTGTTTCTGCGCATCCCGTCTCCTCCGGTGTTCCTGCGTCGTATGATGTCGGATGATCGTGTGCATCGGTCATTGGCGCGAGCGCCCTACCATCAACAAAAAGCCAGCGGCAGCATCCTCCGTGACGGAACTCGACGCCGATTCAACGGACTGTTAACCGAATGGCTTCAGGGCGCGAATCTGTCTAACGTGTCCGGCCACCTCATCAGCGGAAGCGTCCAGCAGACGCTCGCCGTTCTCGGCGCTCGCGACCGTGGGATCGCCAACGCCGCCGTGCCGCGTACGCTGATCGAACCGGTAGTAGGAAGCCACGCCCGGCACCCGCATCCCGTCGCGTTCGCCATCGGCGTCCAGGCTGTCCGTGCGTACGAGTTCAGGACGGATCGCCAGGATCATCGACGTCTCCGTTTCGCCGGCGTGCCCGGACCCTCCGGAGCCCAGGCGGCGTATCCTGTCCAGCGCGTCGCCGGATGCCCACGCCCAGCGTGAGTAGAACTCCACGTCGTCGTCCGGATACCGTTCCATCAACCGCTGCAGCAGCACGGAGACATTCGCGCCGTTGCCGCCGTGGCTGTTCTGTATCAGAATCTTCCGGAAGCCGTGCCCCACCATCGATGCCACGATATCCATCATCAGTAGAAGGTGCGTCTCGGAAACGGCGCTCACCGTGCCGGGATAGCGAATGTGATGCTGGGAGTATCCCAGCCACTGCACCGGCAGCACGAGGACGTCATCCGGGCAGCGTTTGTGCACCCGCCTGGCGACCTCGCCGCCGATCAGACTGTCGGTAAACACGGGCAGATGCAGGCTGTGCTGTTCGCACGAGGCCACGGGCATCAGTACCACGATATCCCGCGGCAGGGCGTCGATCTCCGGGGACGTCATTTCAGCGAGAATCATGTCTCATTCCTTTCACCAGCCAACGCGGACGTCAACAACCCGACGACACCTGAATGTCCGGACGGACAATAAACGCCTAACGCCCAAATGCATCAAGCACATTCTGCACACACGCGCCAATACTGTCCAGGTCGTACCCGCCCTCCTGCACCAGAAGCGTCGGAAGGTCCGCCCGCGCGATTCGACGTCCGATTGTCTCGAATGTAGAGACCTGCAGATCGAACTTGCCAAGCGGGTCTTCCCGGCAGATGTCCACGCCCAGAGAAACCACCAGAAACGCGGGGGCGAACCGGTCCACCTCGATCAGCACCCGTTCCAGTGTCTCCAGGTACCGGGTTTCGCCCGTGCCGATGGCAAGCGGCAGATTCACGTTCAGCCCGTGCCCTGTGCCCTTACCGGACTCATCCGCGTATCCGCTGAAATACGGATACTCAGAATCCGGGTCCGCGTGGATGGAAACGAAAAGAACCGCATCCGACCCGTAGAAGATCGACTGCGTCCCGTTCCCGTGGTGATAGTCCACGTCCAGCACGGCCACGCGACCGGCAGCACTGAGGTATTTTGCCGCGGCCGCCGCATGGTTCAGGTAACAGTAGCCGCCGTACAGGTCGCCCGCCGCGTGATGCCCGGGCGGCCGGCAGAGCGCGTAAACCGACGGTTCTCCCTCCAGCAGCATCGCCGCGCCGGTCAGCGCGCAGTACGTGGCCTCGCGCGCCGCCACGAAGGTGTGCTCGAGTATCGGTGTCTGCGTCTCGAAGCCGTAGTGACCTGTCTGATGCACCGGATCGCGGGGCACGCGGGTTGATGCGCGCGTCGCGAACGTGTCTGGGATCAGCCCGGTTTCGCCGCCTCCGCCCCGATCCACCCACGCAGCGTGGACGCACTCCAGGAAGCGCAGATATCCCGGGTCGTGCACGGCCCGGATGGCGTCCATCGAGAATGCTCTCGGCGGCAGCACGTCGTGTGTGCCTCGAATCGCGCCAAGAATCGCCTCCGCCCGCGCCGGGACTTCCGGATTCGGTCTCAGCCCGCCACCGATGAACTGATAGCGCGGCGCGTGGCGGCTGTGGTTCGGTGAATAGATGACTTTCATTCAAATCCGCAATGGTTAGCCAATCGCCCTTTGGATGGTTTCGTCTGAATCGATCGGGGATGCGCTGGCCTGGTATGAACTCTTATCGGGTATTTCGTTATATTTCCAGCAAAATGAGCGAGGAAAACAACCCGTTCGAGTGTCTTAATCTATAAAGAGGACTCATCATGAACAATGACGCGCACCTGGTCCAACAGATTCTGACGGGTGATTCGCGAGCGCTCGAGCAGCTGATTCGGAAGCACCAGGCGTCTGTTTACTCCCAATCGCTCTATTGGATGAGAAATCCCGAAGATGCCCGGGAAGTCGTTCAGGACGTCTTCCTCAAGGCGTATCAGAACCTGGCTTCACTGAGACGACCCGAGCGTTTCGAAGCGTGGCTGCGTCAAATCGCCCGCAACGAATGCCAGAACCGGCTGCGCCACAGACAGCCCGGTACACGGCCCCTCACCCTTGAAGAACCCGCGATCGAACATTCGGCTGAAGCACGGCTGATTCGAGATGAGACGATCGGTAGAACCATTTCCGCGATTGACAGACTTCCCGCAATGGAACGCGACCTGCTCAAATCCCGCTATCTGGACGAGATTCCCTATGCGGATCTGCAAAAAATCCACGGCCTTTCATACAAGGCGCTGACGATGCGCATACTCAGAGCCAAACGCAAGGTTAGGATTCAACTCGAAAAGACCCTCACCGAATTCCAGTACACGTCCGACGAAGATGCCATATCGTCTGCAGCCATTCCTGACCCAACGTCAAAACAGCCGCAAAAAGGAGAACCCGCCGTGTCTCATACGCCCTTTGAATTCACTGCGCCGTATGCCGCGAAAAAAGACGGCAAGTTCGGCTACATCGACAAAAGTGGGGAAATGATCATCCCGCCCCAATTCGAGAGGGCCCAGGGTTTTGTCGAGGGTCTTGGACGCGTGGGTATTGGCGACAAGCAGGGATATATCGACGAAACCGGGAAGTTCGTCATTCCCCTCAAATTCGACGAAGCCCACCCCTTCAGTGAAGGACTCGCGGGCGCACGAATCGGGGAACGATTCGGTTTTATCGACAAATCCGGCGCGTTTGCGGTGCCGCCTCGTTACGAACAGGTCGAGCACTTTTCCGGAGGCATCGCCGCCGTCATGGACGACGGCAAATGGGGATACATCAATCGAAAGGGCGACTACATTGCCGAACCCCAATTCAACACCTGCTGGCCGTTCAACAACGGCGTTGCGCCGGTAATGGGAGATCGGAAATGTGGTTATATTGACATAACGGGCAGACCGATCTATCTCTGGAAAACCGGTTCTCAATAGGTGTCTGCACACCAACCTCTACAACCTTTCCATGCGACCTTCCTCTAAACTAAAAATCTCATCCGCGACGCGGGTAATCAATCGCCGGTCATGGCTGACAACCGCAAAGCCTCCGGGAAACGACTCCAGCAGACCCTCCAGCACCTCCACGGACTCGATGTCCAGGTGGGTCGTAGGCTCGTCCAGCACCAGAAACTCCATCTGTTTCAGGATCATCTTCACGATGGCGCCGCGCATCCGCTCGCCGTAACTCAGCGTTCGGACCGGCCGGACCACCTTTTCGGCCTTCAGTCTGGCCGCGCCGAGGTACTGACGCACCTCGCTTTCCCTGTAGTCGTCATCAACGAAATTGTCGAGGAAAATCTCCCGGTCGTAAAATCCGGCCAGACCCTGCGTCAGATACCCGACCCTCACATTTGAATTGAAGTAGACTGCGCCGGAATCGGGCGGCAGCTTCCCCGTCATCACATTCAGAAGCGTTGTCTTTCCGGCCCCGTTAGGCCCCAACAGTGCGATCCGGTCTCTGGTCTCCACCACAAGATCCAGCGCCTCGAGCACCGGGTTGCCGCCCAACCGCTTGCCCACCGACTCCATCCTCGCCACGAGCCGCCGGTCCACCTCGTAGGGCGGGAAATTCAACCTGATCTTCTTTTCGATCCAGGGCTTCTCCTCCTCCAATGCGGCTCTGTGTCGCTCCAGGCGACGTTCCATCACCTTCCCGCCCTTCGTCACCTTCGCGGCCAGACGACGGCTCGACGAATCCCTGGTCTCGTTCTCACGGCTCTCCCCCCATGCCATGCGCCGGCGCATGGCCTCCTGGAGGCTGGAGATCTTCTTCCCGAGCGCCCTGGCTCGTTCCAACCGGTCGTGAAAGTCCCGCTCCTTGTGTTCCAGCGCAGTGGAATAGCCGCCCTGGACCGAGAACATGCTTCCCCGTTCCAGGTGAATTGTCCGATCGGCGACGTTGTCGATCAGCTCCCTGTCGTGACTCACGATCAATACGGCCCTTCCACGGCGTTTTGCGAAACCGATGGCCTCCTCGAACGCCGTAATGCCCCTGATGTCCAGATAGTTCAGCGGTTCGTCGAACAACATCAGGTCCGCGTCCATGGCCAGCACCCCGGCGATGTCGACTTTCCGCTGCTGCCCGCGTGACATACTCCTGTAACGCTGCTCGAGTTCCACGCCGAAATTCGCGGCATAGGCCCGAATTCTGTCTTCCTGCACGAATCCGCCCGACTCGTAGTAGTCCTGATAGAATTCGTGGCGTCCGGCCTGAATCCCCCTGTATACCCGCACCAGCTCCGCGTCGAACGAAAGCGCGCGCTCCATCGCAGAACCGTCGAAGTCCACGGGGCTCTCCTGGGGCATGCAGACTGACGTAACGAACCTGTCCAGGGCGACCCCGCCTGCGTAATCCGTGATTTCACCGACAAGGCATTTCATCAGCGTGGTCTTGCCGCTTCCGTTTGCGCCCACCACCGCAACCGCCTCGCCGCCGTGCAGGCTGAATGAAATACCGTCCAGCACGGTTACAGCGCCGTAGGAAACGCGTAGATCGTTCACCTGCAGCACCAACCTACCTCCTTCCGTTCACCATCTCATTCGCCCGGCTACCGCTATACGGGTACAGAAACCGACACCCGCCACATGAGCCGCTCCCTGAGCTTGCCGTGGTGGCTTCGTTTGCCGCCAGGCCAGTACCCGCCCCCATGGTTTCATTGAGATGGAGGCATCGGTTGTGCATCCTCGCGCGTCGGTTCCGCCACGACAGCGCGGACGCGATCCGAATCTGGATCCCCCGCGACCGCGGGACCTACCGCCTAACCTCCGTACCTAACGGAAGGGGGAATGGTGATGGGATGATGTATGGGGCTTGCAACCGTGGCGGGATGGCAATCTCCAATCAATCATAGTATATATAACAGACCGTCAAGATTACATCCAGCCTTTCTCACTCATTCCTTTAGGAGAGAGGGCCGGGGAGAGAGGTCGCCAAGAGGCGGTGAGAGGGTAGAGGGACGAAGGCAGAAGAGATCCTTGCCCGATATTTCATTCCTACTTGCCTCCGGCATGAAAATACATCTCACAAGGCAGGTAATCTCTACCGTCTACCGGCTTACGTCTACCCGCTTCTGGCTGACGACTGATAGCTGCTTTTTGCCTGACAGTCGATTGTTTATATTGCAGGCAACGATGCGCAGGCATACACCCGCCGGGTACCTTTCATCCTGTCTATCCTGTTCAACCATGTTGCATAATTCCCCATCGCGCATGCTCACGCAAACGGAGACAAACATGACCGACATCTCATTCGACGATCTGCTGGAAATCCGAAGAGGCGGAGACGGCCTCACGATGGGCGGCGGGGCGTCGCATATCGGTAGAATCGACACCGTGGAAGAATGGGAAACGAAGGCGGAGGCGCTTCGGGCCATCTTCCGTCAGACCCTGGGTCGAGGTCCCACGGAAGTCCCTCCGCTGGACGCTGAGATCGTCTCGGAGACCGATCACGGCGACCACGTCAAGCGAAGCATCGCGTACAACGTGGCGCCGGATGAACGGATTGTCGCCGACGCGCTCATCCCCGCGGGACTCAACGGTACAGCGCCGGCCGTACTCTGCATCCACCCCACCACGCCGTACGGGAGAGAGCAGGTTATCGGCAACGATCCGTCCGAGAAGGGCCGGGACCGCGCGTACGCGCTTCATCTGGTCCGTCGTGGCTTCGTCACGCTGGCGTACGACCTGTTAAGCGCCAACGAACGGAAGTACGAGGGGCTGCGCGACTTCGACACCGCGCCCTTCTATGAAAAATTCCCCGAATGGTCCGTCCGCGGCAAGGACCTGTGGGACCTCAGCCGCGCGGTCGATCTGCTCGAAACCATTCCCGAGGCGGACGATGGACGCATCGGATCCATCGGCCATTCGCAGGGGGGCGGGATCACCATTCATGCGATGGCGCTTGAACCGCGCATCTCTGCCGGCGTGGCAAGTTGCGGCGACTGGCCCGCCCGGTTTTCCAAAAACCCGTTCAACAGTGCGCGCACCGGCTGGTGGGTGGGGCGCCCCTTACTGAGGCCGTACTGTCAGACCGGCAAACCTTTCCCGATCGAACTCCACGAATACCTGGCCCTGGCCGCGCCCCGCGCCATCATGCACATCACGGCGCTCAACGACTTTCAGTACAGCCTGGAGGAAACCCGTCTCACGCGCCCGGTTCTGGAACGCATGGGTGAATCCGTCACGCGCGTCTTTTCGCTATATGGCGCCAGGGAAAGCTTCCGCCAGGTCCTGCACGAAGAAGGCCACGGCTTCGCCGGCGCGCACCGCGAAATCGGGTACGCGTTTCTGGAAAACAAGCTGTCGGCTATCAGCTGTAAGCAGTCAGCTTGAATCAAAGACCCAATCAATTGACGTCAGCGCCGTAATGTGGCAGGACCGGAAGTGGCGCAGCGTGGGCAAGATGCCCCGGTCCAGGGAGGCGTCACGAAAAGGGCCCCGGATATACCGGGGCCCTTCGCATGTACGAGTCTCAAATTAAGCGGGTTTTTAAGGATATCCGGAAAAAAGGACCTGAGTGCCCAAGATCTCAGAAGCTGTTTTAAAATTACCGGTGAGTTCCCGAGCGCGAGCGAAAATGCGGCGGTCAAGGCGGGAAAATCCGGCTATGAGAGGCGAGCAAGCGCAGCCTCGATCTCGTAAGATGGGTGGGTTTGACCAACGCCGACCGGCGCTTTTGCAGCCGTGCGAAGACCGCTGGGAATTTTAAGACAGCTTCTCAGCCGGGGCCATAGATTGGCTTACTTGAAGACTTCAAAGGCACCGTTCCGCACCTTCAGCACAATGGGATTGTAAACCGCGTCGCCATCGGGATTGAACGAGAAACGCCCCAGAATCGTATCGACCTCCCGGGTATTGATCATCGCGCGTTTGATCGCACTCGCGTTCATCGATCCGGTTTCCGCTATTGCTTCGGCGAGAACAAGCAGCGAGACGTAAGAAATCGCGCCCCATGGATGCGGTTCATAGCCGTACCTGGCGATGTAATTTTCGACGAAGGCCTGGTTCCCGGGAGTGGAAGCGTTGCTTGCCCAACTCAATACGGAAATCGCGCCTTCGGCGGCGTCGCCCGCTTTCTTGACTTCGGCCAGGGACAGTTCAGGTATGATCACAGGAATCGTTGAAGGGATGCCAGCCTCACGGGCGTTGACCAGTACTTGAATCATCTCCGCCGCCAGACACGAGACAAACACGGCATGTGGCTTCAAAGCCATTATTCTGCTCAGCTGGTCGTCAAACGAGGTGTCGCCCGTTGCAAAAGTCTCCCGTGTCAGAATCCGGACATCGTTCTCGGCCAGGGCGTTGCGCAATTCCTCGTCCAGGCTGAGGGAATACACGTCGGTCGAATCGACCATAATCGCCACGCTTCGATACCTCAGTTTCTCCTTAGTACCCTTGACGGCGCCTGGAGCGAGCGTGCCAACGTTGAGACCTGTGCGGAAGATATAGTCGCCGATCGCGCTCAGGCCGACGGCGGTCGACGTCGGACTTAAGGCCAGAACCCCGCTCTGTTGAGCGATCGGAAACACTTCCTTCGCCACGGTGGAGATACCGGGACCCAGGATGACGGACACACCGTCCTCTTTGATGAGTTTATTGAACGCTTTCGTGGCGGCATCAACCGTGCCTCGGGAATCCTCCCTGATGAACTCGATGCTCGAGCCCCCGAGTATAGATGAACCGTTGATTTCTTCAAGGGCGAACTGGATGCCTTCCCACGCCGGCGCGCCGTATAAGATCTGCGGACCGGTCAGCGGGAGTGCGACGCCGATCTCGATCTTTTCGGGCAGACCATCTGCAGCGCAGCCCCAGCTCACGGCAGCGACGAGCGAGAAAACGAACAGACTGCGAATCTTGGTAAACAAGGCTGACCCCATGGGTTACGTTTGCAATTGTGAATTTCAGGTCCTGGCCGTCCACGAATGACTGAAACACCGTCTCGGGATGCCACACTCAATTAAATGAATGTAACGGATTTTCCGCCATATTGCAATGATTCGGATTTCGCGCAGACTCAGTCCTGCAGCTTGAAATGGATCGGGATCACCAGCCACACTTTAACGGGCCGGTCACTTTGACGGGCCGGCTCGAACAGAAACTTGCTCACGGCATCTTTGGCCGATGCCCGGAAGATCTCCTCGCCCTTCAACACCTGGATCTGTTCCGCCTTGCCGTGCCGGCCAAGAAGCACTTTCAGCATCACGGATCCTTGCAGGCCGGCCCGAAGCGCAAACTGGGGATACACCGGAAGCGCCCGCCTGATCAACCTCGGCTTCTGCTCCACCTTCCACACCTCCAGGATTTCCTCCTCTTCGATAAGAACGGCTTCGCTTTCTGCCGTCGGAGGCGGCGGCAGATCCAGCGGCACGTCTTCCAGTTCGAGATCGGTGGTCTCGATCGTCATGTCGTCCGGGATGTTCTCGTCTTCGGTTTCGATGGGAATGGCCGGACGGGGCGGCGGTGGCGGACGTGTGATCTGCCGGGTCTCGGGAAGGTCCTCGACATGAATGATAATCTGTTCCGCTTTCGAAGTTGTGGCCTGAATATCCAGGGTTGGATACAGAACGGCGATTCCGGCATGCAACGCGACGGAAAGCGCGAAGGAAAGGCCGAGAACCTGTCCGTACCGCCGCTTCAGGTCCGCCTCCGGGTCCTTGTCCCGTTTTTCCACCTGGACGCCGGTCCGCTGATCCGCAAGAAGCAGCTGAAAACGCTTGCGTTTATCCCGCTGGGCGGCCAGAGTCGACAGGATGGATCCTTCAAACCGATGCAGCACGAACTTCATCTTGCCCCCCCTCACGGTATATGAAACAAACCGCGACAATAAACCATCAACTTTATAATGTATGTCCTCAATGTTACGGGCCGGTTACGTGAAGGTTGTGAATACATAACCCCCAAGTCGAAACGACGTCGAGGCATGGTCTCTTCATTAGCCTTTCGACTTCATAATTCGCGTCTTCGTTCCAAAATTCCAGCTTCGTGTCTCGCGGTACCAAGGCGAAACGCACCGGACGCGACCCGAAGAAAAGCAGTTCCGCAGACCCCGCCCCCGGCTTATTTTCGTTTTAATTAGCGCCACCCAACCTTATACTTGTACACGTACTGGACATCGACAGCAAACCGGAGGCGACGACCATGGATTCGACGATTCGATGGGGTACAGGCGGCACCGGAGGCGCGTATTTTCTGGCCACACCCGGCGAGCTTGCCATTGACCTGCAGAAACGCGACCGCAACGTCCACAACCGCCGCACGGACCTGCGCGCGCTGTTGGTAACGCCCGACCGAAAGGTCGTACAGGAGGTGACGCTCCCCGACACCGGCCCATGCAATGGCATCGGTCCACTTCAACATACACGGTTGTCGACGCTTGTCAACCACAAAGGTATCTACAAGCTCAACATCACGATTTCCAATGACAGGTACGGCGAGGAAATCGTCTGGGCTTTCCGCACCAACTGCAGGCATTACCTCATCGAGACTTCCCGAGGGCACAAGGACGCCAGACACGAGGAACCCATCGTCCTGCTCGCGCCGGAGCATTCCGGCGACGTCTGCTTTCTTCCTCCCCGCGATGCGTTCGCCGTGGAGATCGAAGACCTGCCCCGTTCTGTGAAAGCGCTGTCCGTATTCGATGCTTCCGGCAGCACCGTAGATACCCTTAGGGTTCGGAGCGGACGCGTCACGCATACGTTCCCGGCACGCGCTCACCGTCCCACGCCCTGGCGCCTCCACCTGCCCGCCCAGCAAGCCGTTATACACATCGACGGCGGCACGCGCTGGACAGACGACGACCCGCACGCGAATATGTCCTACTGGACCCCGCACCTGGAGACTTTCTTCCCCCTCCACGCCTGTCGCTGGTTGCTCACACCCTACAACCGAAACCTGAACGTCCGCCCAGGAGCGTCCGGTGCGATCGACTTCCAGGTGAGGAACAGTTCCAACAGCCCGCAGACCGTGCGTCTGACGCCCGAATGCGATGGGGCGGCCGCCCTTCCCGTGAAACTCTCCGCGGACACCGTCAATCTTGGCGCGATGGAGCGCGCGCACGTCACTGCCCATTACCAGATGCCCGATTCCACAGGCGAAGATGAACCCTTTACGTGCCGGCTGAGGGCCACGTCCGAAACCTACCCCGAAGTATCCACGTATTCCACGTTAACGCTCAGGACCGGAAGTTCGCCTGTTCGACAACCCATCCGCCTGCCCCTGGTTCTTAAGCCCTACGAACATGAGAACGCACAATTCGGTTTCGTGCCCGACTGTCCGGTAGAGAACCAGGTCTATTTCGATCTCGACAACCGGCCATTCGTTCGTACCGAAAGAGGGATCAGCGCATTGCGGGACGGTCGCTGGACCGAGACCGACTTCCGGAATGCCGTCCGGGGCATGGAGAACGGGGTGCTTGGGACCGCGTCCACCAAGATTGCCTTCGATGGCGAGAATCTACTATATAATGTGGTCAATGTCAACGGTCAACCCAACCTGCTGTATTCCGCGGACCAGGGCCACTCGTTTTCCGCGTGCGCGATCCCCGGCAGGGAGGATTGTCCGCGGACGTTCGATATCGAATGGTTCACCGGCCATAATTCCAGTGACGGCCCGCCACCCATCCTCCGCTACTCCCTTACCGGGGAAGATGTACGCCTTTTCTGGCGGAAAGTCAATGACCTGGAGGTTTTTCTGCCCGAGAAGACATCTCACGGGCTGTCGCTGGGCGAACCGATTCTCGTCTCCGATCGGTGCATCGGTCTCTCCCAGCACTCCGGGATTCCGGCTTCGGTGGTCTCGAGGGAAGGCAAGGTACACGTCATCTGGGCCGAAGCGACCGACCCGGACGAAGACGTTCCCGGTGTGCCGACGTACGTCGCCACAATCGACAGGGAAACGCGGGAGATGGGCGCGCCCGCGCTGGTCGGCTACGGACCCCCCGCGAACGATATCCACAACTCTCCCAGCATCACCATGGACGGGCAGGGCTATCTGCATGCGCTGTCCGGCACCCACGGATGCCCTTTTCCGTACGCCCGATCGCTGGGCTCGAACACGGCTGACGCCGGCTGGTCGGAACCCCGGGAAGCCTGGCCGGACGCGCGGCAGACCTACATCGGCTTCGTTTGCGACCCGGAAGACACGCTGCATTCGGCCTTCAGACTCTGGTGGAACGGCACAAGCTTCTTCCCGGCCGGCAACTATGCGACGCTCGCCCATCAGCAGCGCCCCCAGGGCGGCGCATGGCAGGAACCCCGTGTCCTCGTCGTGCCACCGTTCTCCGAATACAGCGTCTTCTACCACCGCCTCACCATTGACCGTATCGGGCGGCTGTTCCTCTCGTACGACTACTTTTCGACGTACTGGTTTTACCGGAATGACCACCCGGACAGCCGCCGCTCGCTGATGATGTCCCCGGACCGGGGAGATACGTGGAAACTGGTGGAGACCTCGGATCTGATTTAAGCATCATTCAGGAAGGGTCGTATTCAATTGTCCCGTCCATCTCTTATGGCGCCAGAACCCGAAGAGCTGTCGCGAGCGGCAGAATTGTCCAGAGAGATCGCGCACCTGGCTGCGAAACGAGAGCTATGGCCTAATTTTGATCCTCTTTCGGTCCCCGTTGCCTACTATGACGGTAGAAACACCTATCTCTTTCGCTATCCCGGCGTGCCGGAAGGTTTTGCGGAAGTCAACGCATGTGGTTATCCCGCGCTCTTGTTCAATGGAAGACATCCTGCGGTGGTGGGGAATAGTACAATCGACCTTGATGGTGCGCCGGTTGCGAGCCTGCTGACAGACGCTGCGATTCCACGTCAAACGCCCGTGGATATTGCCTCGATGGCCATTCACGAGGCGTTTCACGTTTTTCAGTCTCAGCATCATCCCGCATGGGCACCAGACATCCGCACGCTGTTTCTTTACCCCATGACCGAAAGAGCGTTATTGCAACTCCGGCGTATCGAGACCGAATCGCTTCGCCGAGCGCTGGCTACGGACGATCGGCAGGAGAAATCTTCCTGGACGCGCCGGGCCCTCGAGGCTCGTAAAGATCGATTCAGCATGATGGATGCAGGATTCTCCTCGTACGAAAAACGGGAGGAACTTCTGGAAGGCTTGGCCGCATACGTGGAGGCTCGTGCAGTCGGAAGAACAAACGTCGATCTGCCTGAAAAAGGCTTTCCTGCGGATGACGTCAGGGGCCGCGCTTACAAGATCGGACATGCACTCGCGGTTTTGCTTGACACGTTTGCTCCCGACTGGAAGAGTAATCTGGAGAAAGATGATTTTCAGTCACTGGATCATCATCTTGCACGCGCTCTCGACGATGCGGCGGGGTCGAGCGCGACCGTCGAATTCACCGAATCCGAAATCGATGATTTCGAAGCCGGCGCTGAATATGATACAAAGACCCTGCGTGAACGGCGAGTCAGACAGAGAGAGGCATTCGATTCCCGGACGGCGAACAGCCTGACGGTCATAGCGCCAGTCAAACGGCCGCTGCGAGTGACGGGGATGGACCCCACCAACGTGACAATTGTCGATGGCGGCGTCCTCCACACGAGATACATCGCACTCGCCGGAAGCAGTGGGCGATTCGAGATGATGTATTCAATCGGGGATGGTGTCAGCGCATTGACGGAAGCCGCAGGTTCTCATCCTACCTCGAGTGGCATACGAAGGCTTCAGGTCGTCGGTTACGACAAACTGGTTACCAGGACAGACAAAACGACGGTCGAAGTTTCCGGCAATGGTCTCTCGGCGCGTTTCGACAGAGCGACTCTGGAAGAACACGGTTCCCGGATCACGGTCCGTCTGAAGTAACGGCCTCGATTCCGAATAGTTCAGGCAGACACCCCGTTTTTCTTCGAACTGAAAGGTAATTCGCGCGATACGGCGAGCACGGCGCCTGGAAGCGAACAGGACGACAAAGGGATTACTGGCGATGGCAAAGAGAGAGTCTCGCAGGAATGGACCGGCCCGGGATGACGAGATCGCCGGTGTCGCCGAAATCTGCAAGGCGGCGCGTCGGGGCGACGTGGAATCGGTACAGGCCATCCTGAAGCGGAAACCCGATCTCGCTCGCCGGGACGGGGTACAGGGTTATCAGGCCATTCACTACGCTGCGCGTGAGGGCCACCTGGAGGTGGTCAGGCTGCTCCTGGCTGCCGGCGCCAGCCCCACGCGGATAACCTACCGGGAGCGCGTGTCGGCAATCGATATGGCCCGCCACCAAGGGCATACCGACGTGGAGGAAGCAATGGAAGCCTGGCGGTTGCGGCAGTCCGGAGAGACAGAGACCGGAGTCGAATTATGCCTGGCCGCGGTCAGAGGCGATCTTGAACGCTTGAATGAACTGCTCGATGCGGACCCTGCGGGGATACACGGTGTAAACAGAAGCGGCGATACGGCGCTTCACGTCGCGGTGGAGAATCATCATGTCGACGTGACTCAGGAACTCCTGTATCGCGGCGCCGATCCGAATCGAACGAACGCTCGAGAGAAGAAGCCAATCCACCTTGCGCTCGGTCCCCGGCCAAAACGCGGGTGGGACCCGCAACCGAGCCCGCTCTGGCCGGTCATCGGGGGCATCCTGTTGGGACACGGCGCGGAATACGACCTGTGGGTTGCCTGCGCCATCGGCGACGTCCTTGGCGCGCGGAGGATTCTGGATGGCGATCCCGACGCCGTGAATGACTGGGCCCGGAATTACCCCGGCATGGACGCGTATCCGATCTCCATTGCCGCCGACAGGGGACACCTTGAGGTCGTGCGCCTCCTGCTGGAACGTGGCGCGGATCCGGACACGCCTTACGACAAGTACGAAGGATACCCCGTGGCCGAGCGAGGCGCCCCGTTACACGCGGCGGCGCTCAACGACGATCTGGAGTTGGCAACGCTGCTCCTTGAGAACGGAGCATCGGCGCATACCGTGATGGACGCGTCCGGCAACGCGTTGAACTGGGCGATCGCGAACGGGAACGTCGCCATGGAAAAACTGCTGTTGCGGCACGGCGCATTTCCCGGGTTCGACGACGGTGTCGCGCCTGGATTCTACGCCTCGAACAGCGACAACATCGCCGTCGATGCCGCACTCGTAAACTCCGATCCATCGTGTGCGAAGGACGTTCTGAAAGGCGCCGTCCACGGCGGTCATCCGGATCTCGTGGCACTGTGTCTCTCACAGAATCCGGGCTTTTCCGAGGGCGAAATGCACGACGTGTTGTGTCTGGCCATGCGGATGTGGCGCCTCCGATGTCCGCGCAACCCGGGAAAGGCCCGGCCCGAACACTTCTACGCCTGCTTCGAACGCCTTCTGGATCATGGGTTCGATCCGAATGCGCGCGACAGGAAGGGCGGTCTCACACCCCTTCACTGGACCGCGGAAATCACCTGGCACGTCACCGAGCAGGACCGGATCGTGTTCGCGGAGAAGCTGATAGACCGTGGTGCGGAGCTGGACGTGCTGGGCGGAGAGAGGCAATCCACGCCGCTCGCAATGGCGGTTCGCTTCGAGTGGCCCGGGCTCGCCAGGTTCATGCTGGAAGCGGGCGCGGACCCGAATCTGGCGGGCGCGACGTGGGCGACGCCCCTGACCTGGAGCGAGAATCCGCAGGGCCACAAAGAATACGCCCGCCTCGACACGAAGATCACAGACATCGGCGCTTTGCTCAGGCGATACGGCGCGGAGAAATAGATGGGATTACGCGCCGCCGGTGAACAACCGCTCTAACGCGAATCGCCCGCCGGCATTCGAGCCAAGTCGGGTGTACACACCATGCAGACGTCCTCACGACACTCCGACCGGGACCGTCTCCGTCTCGAACAGTATGGAGACACGGCCAACCTCAATGCGAGGTTCGAACTCCACGCACGATTCAGCACGAACAAGCGCGGCTGGCACCCGTGGGTCTTCGATCAACTTAAGTCGCATTCAGGCGGGAGGATCCTGGAGGTCGGCTGCGGACCGGCCTATCTCTGGACCCACAATGCGGAAAGGATACCTGCGCATTGGCGGGTGACGCTGTCCGACTTCTCGCCTGGAATGGTCATGGCCGCGAGAGAGGGTCTGTCCGGGATCGAAGCAACGTTCGACTTCGTCGTGTGCGACGTCCAGGCAATCCCTTTCGGCGACCGTGAATTCGACGTCGTTATCGCGAATCACATGCTGTATCACGTGCCCGACCGCAAAAGAGCATTTGCTGAAATTCGTCGGGTATTGAAACCGGGTGGCCGTCTTTACGCGGCCGCAAATGGCAGGGGCGACAAGAGAAGCATCACCGAACTCGGGCGCAGGGTGAATCCGAATGCATTTCCGGACAAAGAGGAGAGTTCCGACTGGTTCAGTCTCGAAAGCGGCCGCAAGGAGCTTGACGAATGGTTCTCCAACGCACGTTTACGAAAGTACGAAGACGCTCTCCGAATTACGGAGTCCGGACCACTGGTCGCCTATTTCAAGTCGTTCAACCGGCTCAGTGCCAGGGAATTACGGGAATTGGGGAAAATCGCGGAACGGGAGATCGCCAGCAGGGGCGCTATACACATCCGGAAACAAACAGGTCTTCTGGTGGCCATCAAGCAAAAATGAACTCGCTTGACAAGGAGCGTGTGCATGATCTACCAACTCAAGATCACCATGCTGAACATCGAGCCGCCTATCTGGAGACGCGTCCTCGTTGACGGGCAGAGGTCTCTGGACGACCTCCACCTGTACCTTCAGATCGCGATGGGGTGGACCAACTCCCACCTCCACGAGTTTCAAATAGGCGACACCCGCTACGGGATGTACGACCCGGAATTCGACGATTTGGGTGAAGACGTGCAGGAAGAAGAAATGTTCACGCTGGAGCAGGTGGCGCCCTTCGTCGGGGTCGAATTTCTCTACGAATACGATTTCGGTGACAGTTGGGAGCATCAGGTGAAAGTCGAAGCAATCGAAGAATCTGAAGACGAGCAATTCAAAACCGTCGTTCTGGCGGGCGAGCGATCCTGTCCGCCGGAAGATGTGGGCGGAGTCGAGGGATATGCGGAATTTCTCGAGGCCCTGGCGGACGCCGATCATCCGGAACATTCCTCGATGGTCGACTGGATTGGGGGTAAATTCGACCCCGAGTACTACCCCATCGATAATGTCAATAAATACCTGGCTGAGTTCGATATTGACGCATTCTACGATGCCATCGTTGACACCTCCTATACCTATCGACAAGGTCAATATCTGGCCTTCATTCACTACTACACCAAGATAAATGGCATTCCGCCCGCCCAGGCCGATATCCAGCGCTACTTCGGCGTTACGGCGCCGTCCGTGAACAGCATGCTCAAGCGATTGGAAGAGCAGGGCTTCATCTCACGGGTTGCGCGTCGTCCGCGCTCGATCAGGGTTCTCATCGACCAGTCGAACCTGCCGGAACTGGACTAGCCATAATTCGAAAAAAGACAACCGCTAATCTACCACAACAAGCACAAAAGGCACAGAAGGTGACGGTGCGAAAACGGGGTATTGAGGTCGTACAAATGGATAAAACTTCCCTTCACGTCCAGTGACCACAAATATCCGGGACCTTTGACGTCAATTCGCATTTGTTCTTCTGTATACATTTGACATTCAGATCCCCGAAGAATTGTGAATCAAGGTTACACCTTGCAGCGAAGCTTCTACACGAAACGGGTACGTGTTTTTCCGTGGCAACTGCTTCGACGACGTACGGACAGCATATCCGACCGACGAACAGATCCGAGAGATGACGGCATAAATTCGTGCGAAGATGTAGCTCGGAGCGCAAAAGACGAAACGCTATGAAGACGCTCAGCCAGAAAGACGTCGAAGCCTTCAGGGAACAGGGATACCACGTGGCGCGCGGGGTATTCGGGCGGGACGAAATCGTGCGTTTGCGCGAAGGTTACGACTATATCCTGGAGCTGGCTTCGCGGACGGATCTGCCGGAGGAAGTCCTCAATGGCAGGCGGAATGACGTACATATTCACCTGCAGACTCCAGGGCCGATGGCCGGACCCGACGCGGTTCGATATCTACGCAAAGTCCAGTGGCCCGCGCTGATCCATCCGGCGTTCGAAGAAATCCGAAACAGTCCCAGATTCCCGGCACTCCTGGCGCCGCTGATCGGGACGACGTTGAAGCAGTATATCAACCAGATCAACTTCAAGATGCCGGGCGGGAAGATCGAGTTTCCGTGGCACCAGGACGTACGCCCCACACCCGCGTTTCGCGATCAAGTCAACAATTACGTACAGACCATCGTTGTGGTAGACGAGTCGAACGTCGCCAACGGGTGTCTGCACGTCGTTCCCGCGAGCCACAAACTGGGCGACTTGAGAGTGAAACGGTACGCGAAGGGAAGCGTTGAAGCGCAGGTTGACGTCTCCGCTGCCGTTCCCTGCGAGGCCAAACCGGGCGACGTGCTTATGTTCACGTCATACACGATCCACGGCTCGTCGCCCAATACGACACATAATCCCCGGCGATCCTACATCAACGGATTCGTCCGCGCATCCGCGTGCGACGTGGGGAGATGGGCGTTTCTGGAAGGGAAACCCGTGCCCATCACGAGCGATTACGACCACCACGCGATACGATACGCGACTCAAGAATCGTGATACGTAAGTGGAGGTTTACAACGAAGCACATGACATGCCTCCGTTCTCCGAGGCCAGAGACGGCTGACCAATTGGTCAGTCCAGCCGATAGGAAAGTGTGTCTGAAGGTGGAGCGGACATTCCTGTCTGCCCGTCTCGCTGTCCATCTGCCGGAAGGCGCCATAGAGCGACCATGGCAGGCTTGCGACTTGCCACTGCGTCCGGGCAATCGGTTATATGTACGTGAGCAGACAGGAATGTCCGCTCCACCCTGTGAAGGGTTCGTTGGATGTTTGCGTCACGGCCAATGCGACTGTATCTTTCACATGAAAATTGCGTAACTATAATATAATACAATGACTTGAGTATGAAAGCTTCGTTTTTCCATGAATTATTCGGGAGAGAAAAACGGTGATACCGTCTTGCATCAAAAGCGAGCACCTGCACAAAGCAATTTGTCGCATCAGGCTTGAGGGTGTTCCGCCGCGCAGGAAGGGGCGGCATTACTGCCTGGTTAAGGACGGCTGTCATTACCCACCCAAGTACACGGTCGCATTGGCTCACAAGATAGCAACGGATCGGCTTCTTCCTTCGTACGAATTCTCTGGCGGCGGTGAGTCCAATGGCTTTCTGAGGAAACGTGGCTTCAAAATTGTCGAGTGCGATTGCGGAGGTAAATATCGCCACTCGCCATCCACGTTTCATGCTGGTCGACCCAAGAAGAAGAAGACCGTGATTCAGCATGAACATCACTACGAGCATTGTCCTGACTGTAAGGTCCGCGTTCGCGAGCTTCTAGAACGAATCTATGGAGAATGCGTCGCGGACTATAAGTTTGTCTGGCCAACTCATCTCTCCTCATACGCCGGAACACCGATCTACTCGACACTGCGGGAACTCGCAGCAATTCTAAAGAAATACCGTGGCTTTGCCATGGATGATTTCGTGAGATCCGAAACTCTGGCCGCTTGCGACTTTTGGGTACCGGACCCCGGCTTCATCCTGGAATTTGATGAACGACAACACTTTACGATGCCTCGAAAGCTGACCCTCCACGCGTACCCGGACGACCTGGCACTGGGTTTTTCCGGAAAGCAATGGATCTCCCACTGTGAGCAACACGATGCGAAGGACAATGATCCCCCATTCCGCGACGAACAGCGTGCCTGGTATGACGCGCTACGCGATCTCTTACCGTCGACAAAGGGACTTCAGCCAACAGTCAGACTGCACTCCCGCGATATAGTCTGGTGCTCGCTCGACCCGGACAGCACAATCGACCGGCAGCGATTCTCCGATTCTATCGGCAATCGCAGTTCAACGCGGAAGCCCCTAAGAACAAGCCAAACGACGATCAAAAGGCATAAATCCGCTGCTGGAAAGACTTCTGTACTGCGAGCGGCGCTCGTGTTTCCTCAGGTAGACCATAAGACGCTACTCGGAATCGTACCTCTCGGAGACAATGCCCAGAAACCCGTCATACCCACCCACGCGTCCTTCGCTGGCGAGAACGTAGACTTTGTTCTCTTTCCGGAAGGATATATTAGCGCGACCGATTCCAAACGTATCAACCAACTGAAGAAACTCGCCGTGGCCCTGGCTGCGCCATTGCTGGTCGGCGCAGCCGATAATAATGTCGACTCTACTGGCCGCACCTGGCAGGTGCTTGTTCGCATAGACCCAGACGGAACAGCTTCACGATTTTACACGAAACATTCCACAGAAGAGGCCGTCGCATTTGAGCGGCTTGATTGGCAACCGGAAAATGCGCTACCAACCTTCGACTTGAGCGGTGTGAGGGCTGGCGCCACGATTTGCCACGACCAATATTTGGGTCTGTTGCCTCGCTTTCTCGCACAAAGTGGCGCCCGTATATGGATAAATCCGAGCTACGACAATGTCATTGACATCAAATGGTCATCAATCCTTCGCCTGAGGGCGGTAGAAAATCGCGTATTCTCCCTCTGTACGCTTCACGACAGTATGCAGAAGCAGTCCGGGACTCATCCATTTGGTTTTTCACCCGATGGTAATGAACTCACAGCGCGGCGAGCCGGTACTAATGACTCGCAGCCGTTGTCGCAATGTTCCGAGCCGGGGAATGTCTACGTAGTCGACCTCGATATGGGACAGCTTGAAGGAGAATTGGATTGGGAACGTGTTCCGAAAGCCGATAACCTGTCGAGACCAAAACCGAAGAAACCCCCAAATACGAATGCAAGACAGCCTATCCGTGTGGGTTTGTTCGACGAACATCCTGCAGTCCGTAGTCGGTCAGGATGGGTTGCTGTGGATGCACCAGGACGTGCTCTGGAAACAACTCATGGATCAGTTTACGTCGGGATTGTGGCAAAGGATCGTATTTTAAATGCAGCTGAGTGTTTTCATATTATAGATCGAGCTAAACAGGCAAATTGCAAACCGATCATCTGGAATGTGTGGGAAGAGCTTCCTTCGGATTCGTCGCGGTTAGCGACGCTGATGCTGGGCAGAACCATCGAATGTTGCGCGCCGATCCTTATCTCCGACAGAGACGGAATTCATGAATTGGTCGAGCTTGCCAATTGTATTAAGATGCCAATTCGTCGGGAGATTGAACCATCCGGTGAAGCAATTGTGGACACTCGATATGCCTGGGGACTGGATAGTGCCTTTAAGATGGTGTCGAAGCATCTCATTGGGACGATAAAACAAAGGGCATTGGATCGATATCGGACACTTATCTGAACATTTTAGACCTTACTTGTAAGACTCCAACGCAAAATGGGAAGATCTCAAATCAGGCTGCCGGTGTCCGGTAACGCATTGAAATCCCCCCTCCGCATCAGCCGTCGCCGGCCCCTTCGACAAGCTCAGGACAGGGATCAGGGGACCGGCTCGGCTTCTGCGACTCCCCCTCAAGGGGGGAGTGATTGAACCATCAAATGTACTCGCCCGTTCATTTCCACCTATTTGGTCGCGGCTGAGCATAGCGAAGCCGCGCAAGCAAACACGGAAGTTGGAGAGATGGCCGGACACGACTTCGACAGATTGACCCGGCGGCTGGAGGCACTGGACCTGGCGGATATGGAGATGGAGACGGCCGGATTGGTGGACGGTTATCCCATCTATTGTATCCAGTTGGGCGGCACCCCGGGCGGCAGGAAACGTGTGCTTCTTTCAGGCGGCGTCCATGGCGACGAACCGGCCGGACCGGAAGCGGTCCTCGCCTTTCTCGAGCGGAATCCGGCCGACCTGCTCCGGTCCTTTACGTTTCTCGTTCTGCCCTGCGTCAATCCATGGGGATACGTCCACAACAGGAGGGAAAACCGGGACGGTGATGATATCAACCGCTCGTTCTCGGAGTCCCACGTTCCGGAGGGCGAGATTGCCAGACGGATATTGAAAGGAAAGCGGTTCGACCTGTACGTGGATTTTCACGAGGACTGGGAGGCCACAGGATTCTACATGTACGAGGGCCGGCGCGGTGAAGACTGGGCCGGTTCGCATATCGTCCGGGAGGTCGAAGGGATCGGCGCCATCGATCCGGACGGAGAGGACGATGAGAACGACATCCCCATCTCCCGGGGCGTCTACAGAGTCGCCCCGTCCTGGGGCACCGGCGGGATCGTCCCTTACGTATTCCACCACCATGCCGACCACGTACTCATCTTCGAGACGCCAACGGAATGGCCGATGGCGCAGCGAACGGCCGCGCATCTCGCCGGTCTGGACACCGTCCTGAATTGGACGCTCGAGAATTCCGGACGAGGTGACTGACACCCTGCCAATACCTTCGTCGACTCCATGCCCGAACACCCACCCAGGTGGATCTTTTTCGATTGCTTTAACACGCTCCTGGACGACTTCGATGAAACCGGAGACGAGTCCGGTTTGAGCTCCATTCTGGATCTACCGGTCCGGGAAGGATACTTCGCCACAACGCGCGACTTCGTGAATGCGTATTCGCGCTGGCGGAAAAACCGGCTGGCCAGCAGCGGCTCGAGGGAGGTGTTGTTAACGGACCGCCTGACGGATGTACTCGCGGCTACGGGGGAGACCGGAGGAAAGCCCGTTCATCGGCTCGTACGGAAGATGATCGAAGAATTCGAGAGGTCTTATCCGAAGCAGGTCCGGCCAACGCCCGGGGTCGAGGCGATGCTGGCGGCGTGGCGTGGCAGAGTTCGAATGGGCGTCGTCTCGAATTTCTACCTGCCCGGATGGCCGGAGCAGCTGCTGGCGGACCACGGACTGCTGCAGCATTTCGAGTTCGTCATCGACAGCGCGGCGATTGGATTCAGGAAACCCGGCGCCGAAATCTATCGCGAGGCGCTTCGTCAGGCCAGTCTCACGGACGACCGGGCCGGCGACGTCCTGTACATCGGAGACAATCTTCGCAACGACGTCCTGGGGCCGAGGTCGCTGGGCATGAGCGCGATATACTTCGATCGTTCGCTCGATCGTCCGATGGCGGTACGGGAAGAATGGGTGGATTCGATCACCCGCTGGGACGAATTCAGACCGCCTTGAGAGAATGATGAATGGTCCGTATATCGTCCACGCGAAAAATTCGAATTCTGATTCCGGCACCTTGCATTTGACGTGGCTGATCATTATATTCGGGTACGGAAATGGGTAGGCGGCAGCCAAACCCGGCTGACACCCGCTTCTACAGACACCGTATGAGGAAACCTCATGCCTCTGGATGCCTTCCATCCCGTTGTCCGGCAGTGGTTTGATCAGAATTTCAGCGGCCCGTCCCATATTCAGTCTCTGGCCTGGCCTGAAATCGCGAACAGGCGGAACGTGCTCCTGTCAGCGCCCACCGGATCCGGGAAAACGCTCGCCGCGTTTCTGGCGGTCCTGAACGACCTGTTCGAGCGGCGTCTCAACGGTACCCTGGAGGACCGGACCCAGGTCGTCTACGTATCGCCACTGAAGGCGCTGAGCAACGATATCCATCGCAATCTGCAGCTTCCGCTCAAGGGCATCAAGGCGCTTCTGAAAGAAAACGGCTGCCCCGATGCGGACATACGCGCGATGGTCCGAACGGGCGACACGCCGGGCACCGAGCGAACAAAGATGGTCAGGACGCCCCCTCACATCCTGGTGACCACGCCGGAATCCCTCTACCTTCTCCTCACGAGCAACGGCGGCAGGGAAATGCTGAGCAACGCCGGCACCCTGATCGTGGATGAAATCCACGCGGTTGCCGGAAACAAACGCGGCGCCCACCTGTCGATTTCCATGGAACGGCTTGCGCGGCTGACCCGGAGCCCGCTGCACCGGATCGGCATCTCCGCCACACAGAAACCCATCGATCGGATGGCGCATTTTCTCACCGGAGGCGCGGAATCCTGCGAGATTCTGAATATCGGGCACCGACGCGAACTGGAACTCCGGATCGAACTGCCCGAGTCTCCGCTCACGGCAGTCATGGCCAACGAAGTCTGGGAAGAGATCCATCAGTCGCTCGAACACGCCGTCAACGAACACCAGACCACCCTGATCTTCGTACCTACGCGCGCGATGACCGAACGCCTGTCGCATCATCTGTCCGAGCGCCTGGGCCCCGAAGTCGTCTCGGCGCACCACGGGAGCATGTCACGCGAGAAACGCCAGGAGGCGGAGACAAGGCTGAAAGCGGGGGCCCTCAGGGCGCTGGTAGCCACGGGATCTCTGGAACTGGGCATCGACGTGGGATCCATCGACCTGGTAATACAGATCGGTTCTCCCAAGTCCATCGCCGCGCTGCTTCAGCGCGTGGGCCGGTCCGGTCACACGCTCGAAGGTACACCGAGAGGGAAGCTGTTTCCGCTCACCAAAGACGAACTCGTGGAAGCGGTGGCGCTGCTCGACAGCGTCCGCCGCGGCGAACTGGACACCCTTCCCTTTCCGGAAAAACCGCTGGACGTGCTTGCCCAGCAGATCGTGGCGGAAGTCGCCTGCGACGAAGTCACGGCGGACGCGCTCTACGACGTCGTCCGCAAGTCGTTTATCTATAAGGATTTGAGAAGAGAAGAGTTCAACGGCGTCATACAGATGCTGGTCGAAGGATTTACATTCCGGCGTGGCACGCGGCGGTCCTACCTGCACTTCAACCCGGTTACGCGCACGTTGAAGGCCCGGAAGGGCGCGCGTCTCAACGCGACCGTCTCCGGAGGGACCATTCCCGACCAATTCGACTACGACGTGCGCCTCGAACCGTCGGGCGTCCAGATCGGCTCCGTCCACGAGGATTTCGCCGTCGAGAGCCTGCCGGGAGACATCTTCCAGCTGGGCACCGCGTCGTGGCGGATCCTCAAAGTGGAAACCGGAAAGGTGCGGGTCGAGGATGCCGACGGATTGCCGCCGACGATGCCGTTCTGGATCGGAGAAGCCCCGGGCCGGTCCGCGGAGCTGTCAACAGCGGTCTCCCGCGTCCGCGAGGAAGTGTCCAGGCGGATTAACCTGGACGAACTCGATGGCAACGGGTCGGTAGAATGGAAGCGGGACGCCGTCACGTGGCTGACGGACGACGTCGGCACGAGCGCAGCAGCAGCCGATCAGGTGGTGGACTACCTGGCTGCCACGAAAGCATCTCTGGACCTGGTCCCATCCCGGAGCCACATTGTCCTCGAACGATTCTTTGACGAAGTGGGAGACCAGCACCTTGTCATTCATTCAGTCTTCGGAAGCCGGTTGAACCGAGCGTGGGGACTCGCTTTGCGAAAACGGTTCTGCCGCAAGTTCAACTTCGAACTCCAGGCGGCTGCCAACGAAGAGAGCCTTGTACTTTCCCTGGGTCCAACGCACAGTTTTCCTCTCAAAGAAGTGGTTGATTACCTTAACGACCGGACGGTTCGCGAGGTTCTCGTTCAGGCCCTGCTTGATGCGCCGATGTTTCAGGCGCGATGGCGATGGAACGCCTGTACCGCTCTGGCCGTACTCCGGCGACGGGGCGGAGAGAGGGTGCCGCCTCAGATTCAGCGATCCGATGCCGAAGACCTGCTCGCTCTGGTATTTCCAGATCAGCTCGCCTGCCTCGAAAACATCCCTGGCGACCGAGAGGTGCCCGACCATCCGCTTGTGTACCAGACCATTCACGACTGCCTCCACGAGGCGATGGACATTGATGCCCTCGAACGTCTTCTCCAGCGGATTCACAGCGGTGAAATTGACGTGTCTGCCCGCGACCTGCGCGAACCCTCTCCAATGTCTGAAGGCATCCTCAACGCGCGACCCTATGCGTTTCTGGATGACGCGCCCCTGGAGGAGCGTCGGGTACAGGCCGTCAGAACACGCAGACGGCTCGAACCTGAAGACGCCAGAAAGCTGGGCAAGCTCGAGAAGGGCGCGATTGAGGCAGTGCAGGCGGAGGCCTGGCCCGCGGTAACGGACGCCGACGAGTTGTACGACGTTCTGGTGATGCATGGCTTCCTGACCGACACGGAAGTGACGGAAAGCGGCGAAGGGACATGGCGCCCGCTGCTGGCGTCGCTGGTCGAATCAGGCCAGGCGGCGCCCGTCGAGCCGAAGGACGGTCCGAAACTCTGGATTGCCGTCGAACGAGTCCCCCAGTTCGAGGTCCTCTACGCAGGGGCCGTCGGTAGCGTCGAGACGGCGGTTCCGGACTCCTTCCGCGAATTCCCGTCGGAGGATCCGGAACAGGTCCTCACTGACGTGATCAGAGGAAGAATCGAGCTGCTGGGTCCCTCGACCGCGTCCGGTATCGCAGCGGATATGAGCCTTTCCAGGAACAGAGTCGACCAGGCGCTCTACGCATTGGAATCCGAAGGCTTCGCGATCAGAGGCCACTTCTCTCCGGACCTGCCTTCCGATGCGGAAACCGAATGGTGCGAACGGCGCCTGCTCGCGCGCATCCACAGATATACGCTCGAAAAGCTGCGGCGAGCGATCAAGCCCATTTCCTCGTCCGACTATATGCGGTTCCTGCTCCGCTGGCACAGCCTGACGGAGGGTACACGGAAGGAAGGTCCCGAGGCGCTCAATGAGGTTCTGGATCAGCTTGACGGATTCTCGTGTCCCGCCATTGCGTGGGAGAGCGACGTCCTGCCTTCGCGCATAAAGGACTACGACCATATCTGGCTGGACAGCTTCTGCCTGTCCGGAAAAACCATGTGGGGCCGTTATCTCAGGACACAGAGCGTCAGGGCTGGAAACACACCGATCCGCACGACGCCGATCACCCTGGTCAACCGGACAACTTTCGCGGCCTGGCCGTTTCGGCCTTCGGACGCCTGCGCGCCGGTCCTTACCCCATCCGCGCAAAGAGTACTCGAATGTCTGGAAACTGGCGGCGCGCTGTTTTACCACGATATCCTTTCCCGCTCCAAAATGCTCAAAAGCGAGATCGAGAGCGGCATCGCCGAACTTGTGGCTGCAGGAATGCTGACCTGCGACAGTTTCGCCGGATTACGTGCGCTTCTGATTCCGGAAAAATTCAAGGTCCGGTCCCGGCGGAATCGAGGGCCGGTCTTCGGCATGGAACAGGCAGGCCGGTGGTCCCTGATCGAAACCGAAGACGAAGAACAGGCCGATATCGAACAATGCGCCAGGATCCTGCTGAAACGGTACGGGGTTGTGTTCAGACGGGTACTGGCGAGGGAGAGTGGCATCCCGCCCTGGCGTGAACTGGTAAGGGTATTGAGGAGGATGGAAGACCGCGGCGAGGTTCGGGGAGGCCGATTCGTGGAGAGATGGGGAGAACAGTACGCGCTCCCCCAGGCAATTACCGTCATCCGGTCATTGAAGCGGGAAAGGAAACAGGGCGAACTCGTATCCGTCAGCGCCTGCGATCCCGTCAATCTGGTCGGGGTCGTTACCCCAGGCAAACGTATACCTGCGACTCCCGGGAACAGAATCCTCTATCGCGACGGGGAACCCGTCGGCCGTTACGAAGGAAAGTCCGTTCATTTCGAGAAGAAGCTCGACCCCGAAACGGCCTGGGCGATGGAAAAGAGTCTGATTCGGAAGCACGTTCCGCCCAAGCTCCGTGAATACCTGGGAAGAATCGCGGTTCCCTAGCAGTCCGTTGGAAAAGTCGCTCTGCAGGCGAGGTATGGTGTCCCGTCCCGCGATTCGGCGAGGGCGCGCAACGCAGTATTTCGACCGCAAGGGCCGGCCGTAGCCCGGATGGGCTTTTTCAACGGGCTGCAAGACGCGTTGTCTGTATCTCGATCTTCTGCATCACAGACCTGGACGAATCGAAACTTCAGGCATTATCCCACGGGCTGATTGCAAAAATTCCGATTTGTTCGGGCGAAAAAAGATAAATCCCTTATATTAAGAAAAATAAGTGCAGCTATAATCGATACATGAGCGTCCATGCGAAACCATAAACCGGCGGCTGCCAATTTCGTTCGACTACAGGGTTGTGTGCGGCCGGCCACGGAGCACGAATTGCGCGAACGCGCAGAGCGCGGGCGCGGATGGAAGCGGCTTGTCCAGCAGGGGATTTGCCATACCTGTCACTCGATTGCGGAGAGAGAGGCAGCGTCGAACCCTGACGGCGCACTGTTGTTCGAAAACGAGCGGTGTTTTGCGGTCCTCGAGCAATACCCGCGCGGCCTGGGTCACACGATCCTGATTGCCAAACCGCACGTTCCGGACATCGCCGGGCTATCGGACGAGTTGGGTACGGAGTTGATGTCGGTCATGCTTAGACTGACCCGCGCGCTGAAAACGGTAACCGCCTGCGACAAAGTCTATCAGGTTACCATGTGTTCCGGACCGCTCTCCCATCTTCACTTTCAGTTGATACCGAGGCTGCCCGGCGAACAGATCGGCGGTGGCGTCTTCTCGAGTAAGCGCAGATATCTTGCTTCTGCCGAACCGCTGGCGGTTGCGGTCAGGGCGGAACTCGCCCGCACGCCAGACGGCGGCGACCGCGTGACGCCCGGCTGACTTAACCGGGTGACGGACGATTTTTTTGGAGAAAACGAGCGACCGCGGACTCCCTCCTTCTGCCCGGGCGATCCCCGAATCCCCAGTGTATCCCCATAAACTTTCATCCTCCATACACAAGCTGTAAATCTGAAAGTTAAACGTAAGGAGTTAGTTTATGCCATCCGCAAGAACGGTACTCGCCCTGCTTCTGTGCTTCGTCACATCCGCTTTCGCCCAGGGAGCGGGTTCCATAAAGGGACAGATCACCAGCGACGAGGGCGACCCTCTGTTCGGCGCCAACGTCATTGTCCAGGGATCCCCACTGTCCGCTCCCATGAACGTGTCCACCGACGAGAACGGAATGTACGTGGCCGCGAATCTTCCGGACGGCGCCTACCGGGTCTCCGCATCCTTTGTCGGATACGAGACTGTAACCCGAAGCAACGTCAGGATATCCGGAGGCGGCGAGATCAACCTCGACTTCATTCTGGACGTCGAGGTTCTTTATGGCGACCAGATCGTCGTCTCCGCGTCACGCCGGCGGGAGAAGGTCCTTGACGCGCCGGCGTCTGTAGCGGTTGTAGGGAACGAAGAGATTCAGACTCAACGCGGATTGAGTGCCGCGGACTACATCGTGGGGCTTGCTGGCGTGGACAACGCCCAGACCGGCCTGTTTCAGGCCAATACCGTGGCGCGCGGCTTTAACAACGTCTTCTCCGGAACGCTGCTTACCCTGGTGGACAACAGGATTTCCCGTGTTCCTTCCCTGCGATTCAACGCTCATCACTTCATTCCCGTTACAAACCACGACATCGACCGCGTCGAGGTCGTCCTTGGCCCCGGGTCAGCGCTTTACGGTCCCAACAGTGCGAACGGCGTTATGCACATCGTTACCCGGTCGCCCTTCGGCTCCGAGGGCACGTCTGTCAGCGTCATGGGCGGAGAACGCGATATGAGGAAAGTCTCCTTTCGGCACGCCGCGACGTCGGACATCGTAGGCGTCAAACTCTCCGGACAGTACTTTTCCGGAACCGACTGGGAACACGAAGACCCGGAGGAAGTGCGGCTGCGCGGCCGGAATCCCAGGGACTATGACACGAGTCGAATCAGCGGAGAATTGCGCCTCGACGTCCGCCCGACCGAGGACTTCACAGGCATTTTTTCAACGGGCTTCGCCCGCATCAACAGCATTGAAATGACGGGTATCGGCGCGGGCCAGGCCGACGGGTGGGCGAATTACTTCGTGCAGGGCCGCGTACTCTTCAAGGACGTTTTCATTCAGGCCTTTCACAATGCCAGCGACGCGGGGGATACCAAGCTCCTCCGGACGAATGACCCCATCGTGGACACGTCATCCTTTACGGTCCTGCAGGCCCAGCACAGCCTGAGTGTGGCGGACCGCGGCAGGATTACCTACGGGGTGGACGGCCTGTTTACGCGTCCCAATACAGACGGGACGATTACGGGTTCCAATGAAACCCGAGACGACATCGACGAATTCGGCGCCTACGTGCAGGGCGAGATCAACCTGAACGAGCAAGTTACCCTGTTGGGGGCGGCCCGGTTGGACGACCACAACCACGTTGACGAACGCATCTTCTCTCCCCGTGGCGCTGTTGTGGTCAAACCCGACCCTCTGCAGACCTTCCGGCTTACGTACAACCGGGCGTTCAGCACGCCGTCCACAAGCAACTTCTTTCTGGACCTTGTCCAGGCCAGAGACGCCTTCGGCACGGGTCGCGGCTTTCAGCCGGTTCTGGGATTCAGCCCCAGTTTCGACGTTCGCGCACAGGGCAACGAGAATGGATTCACATGGAGCCGCGACGCCGGCGGCGTTCCCACTTTCCGGTCGCCGTTCGCCCAGGTGGTCGGCATGTCGCCCACACAACACATCAGGATGAACGACGCGAGGTTCAGCAACGTCATGTGGGGAGTCGGTCGAAGCGCGGTTATGGCCGCGGCCCTTCCTTCGCTGAAGCAACTTGCAACCGCTTTGATAACCGGGCAACTCACGGCCGCCGGGGTACCGGCGGAACAGATTCCCGCCCTGGCTGCCGCGCAGGTGGAGGCGCTGGCGGCTGGCTTTCAGAATATCATACCGCAGACCCTCCCCGGCCTCCAGAACACACTGATGGTTCTGAATCCATCAACCGCGGCCTTCGATCCGGTTCCGGACCTGGGCGCTTCCACGATACGTAACATTGACAAAATCCGGCCGACGATCACCGAAACCTATGAACTGGGTTACAAGGGTATCTTCGGGAATCGCTTCGCCCTGTCGGCCGACGTGTACCGTACCCGCACCCACGACTTCGTGGCGCCGCTGCGGGTGGAAACGCCTAACGTATTCCTGGATCCCGCCGCGCTCTCGGCCTCGCTTTCCGCCGCAGTCGCGCAAGCCCTGCAGGACCCCTCAGCGGCGCTTCTGGCCGCAGCGCTCGGCGTCCTCGATATGCCGGAACAGGGCGGCAACGGAAACAACACACCCGTTGACGAGATCACCCGTCTCTTCGTGGCCGGCACAGATAACAACGGCGCCGCGTTTATTCCCTTCGGCACCGTTTCACCCCTGCAAGCTTCAGATCCCCACGCCGTCATGTTGGCCTATCGTAACTTCGGCGACGTGGATTTCTACGGCTTCGACGTCAGCGTTGCCTATTACGCCGACGAAACCTGGTCCTTCTCGGGCAGCTACTCCCACGTCAACAAGGATCTATTCAAAAATCTGGCCGGCATTGCGGATATCGCGCTGAACGCGCCTCGTAACAAGTTCACCCTGGGGGCAACGGCCAATATGCAGGATCGCGGGGTCAGGGTCGGATTCCGTCTCCGAGGACGCAGCGGATTTCCAATGAACTCCGGTGTTTACATCGGCGACGTCAAGTCTGCCCTCGTCTTCGACACCAACGTCAGGTACGAACTGCCGTCCATGATTACTGAGGGAACCGTCGCGCTCGTCGTGAACGCTTCCAACATGTTCAACCAGAAACACCGCGAATTCGTCGGAGCTCCCGAGATCGGCCGCCTCGTTTCGGTCGGACTGACGGCAGATTTTTAAGAAACGGCAGACAAAAGAAATCAGACAACACGCCGCTACCCGGCCGAAACCGCCAACTGCGCCTGTATCGATTCAACGACATCCGTATCCGCGTTACATTTACAGGGGCGGCCCTTATGGTCGCCCCCGCGTTTTTCTAAGGGATCTTCGCTCTTGAACAGGATTGACAAGAAAACCATTGCTTCCTGGGCAATGTACGACTTCGCCAACTCCGCCTTCACGACCCTTGTGGTCACCTTCATCTACTCCACTTACTTTGTAAAATCCCTCGCGCCAAACGAAATTGCCGGTACCACACTCTGGTCCAGAGGCGTCACCTTTTCGGCCATCGCCGTGGCGCTGGTCTCGCCGCTTGCTGGTGCCGTAGCGGACAGAGGCGGGTTCCGTAAGGGTTTTCTCCTCGTCTCCACCATTATTGCAGTTGTTGCCACCACAGGCCTATACACGGCACTGCCGGGCCAGGTCCTGAAGGCGCTGCTCTGGTTCGCGGTAGCGAATTTTGCCTTTGAAATGGGCAACGTCTTCTACAATGCCTTTCTTCCGGACATCGCGCCCCGGAAATACATCGGGCGAGTATCGGGGTACGGTTGGGGCCTGGGCTATATCGGCGGTCTCCTGGCAATGGCCGTTGCCATGGTCGGCTTTGTCAGCGCGGAAACGCCCTGGTTCGGTTTCACGAAGGAAGCGGGCGCGCACATTCGCGCGACCAACCTGCTGGTCGCCGCGTGGTTTGCGGTCTTCAGCGTCCCGATTTTCCTCTGGGTTAAACAAAAAAAAACCCGCGCATCACAGTTGCGCGGGGTTCTGTCGTCCTCGTATCGCCAGCTCGTCCTTACGTTCAGGGAAGCCAGGCAGTATCGGGAAATTATCAAATTGCTTATTGCCCGCCTCTTTTACAACGACGGGCTCATTACGATCTTCTCTTTCGGCGGAATCTACGCGGCGGGGACGTTCGGTTTCAATTTCACCGAAATCATGGTCTTCGGAATCGTCCTGAACGTTGCCGCCGGCGTCGGGGCATTCGCGCTGGGCTTTCTCGATGACCGGTTGGGCGGCAAACGCACCATTCAGATCAGCCTCGTGTTTCTCACCGTCGCGACGGTGATGGCCATATTCACCCAAAGCAAGGCCGTCTTCTGGATCTCCGGCATCATGGCGGGATTTTTCGCGGGGCCCAACCAATCGGCCAGCCGGTCGCTCCTGGGCCGATTCGTCCCACGGAAGAAGGAAAACGAGTTTTTCGGCCTATTCGCCTTTTCGGGCAAGGCCACGGCTTTTCTCGGACCCCTTGTCCTCGGCGAACTCACCCGGGCGTTCCAGTCCCAGCGCGTCGGCATATCGATTGTGGCCGTATTGTTCGTAGCCGGAGGTGTGATTCTGAAGTGGGTAGACGAAAGAGAGGGCATCCGCGCGGCCGGACGTTCTGAAAGGTGACGGAAACACCGCATAAAACGCCGACAATCACACATCCGCCGGGTATCGCTCATTCCGGGAGCACCGCCCACGCGGTTACGTGGGGCGGGAGCATGAACGCGCGTTTGGTCGACACCACTTCGTTTCGGAGCCTGTCTGCCAGCGTTTCCAGATCCACCTCTTCTGCCGTTGCCAGCCCGAACTCTTCGATGAGCGGAACCATGCTGCGAAATGCTTCCACCACGAACCGGTACCCCGTCCAGTACTCCGGCCCGCCAACCGGCGCCGCGAGATCCATTTCCGGCTCGGGCAGTCCCGCGTCTACAAACCCACCGAAAAGGTTGAACCCCATCTCGGTGTGGGCGCCTGATCGTTCGAAAACCGAGATGGCCCATTCGATCAGATCATTCGCCACAGGCGTATCGGGTAGCTTGCGATAGTAGCTGAAATCGGCCTCCTGGAACGCCACGATTCCGCCCGGGCGAAGCCGGGTTGTCAGCTGCCTGAGCGCTTCGGCAGGGTCGCCCATATACATCAGCACCAGCCTGCCCATCAGCACGTCGAAGTCATTTCCCACGTCCAACGTCCGGGCGTCGCCAACCCTGAATTCGACGTTGGAGAATCCAGCGGTGCGAGCCCGCTCCCGAGCGGTGTCGATGATGGCCGGATTGACGTCCACGCCCACGACTGCCCCTTCGGGACCCACCAATTCAGCCGCCGTCAGGGAGACGTCGCCGGGACCGCAGCCGATATCGAGAACCCGCATCCCGCTGCCAACGCCCGCTTCATGCAGAAAACGACGGGTGATCGCGTCGTACAGCTGCGACTGGTGCATCAACCGCTCCTCCTCTCCCTTGCTGCGCCCCATCGTATATCTCGCGTCTCCTTCACGTTCGGTCATGCGGATCCTCCATAGGCGGGCTTTTTGATTGTTCGAACGGAATTTCCGGTTTCCGCAATCTGCCGGCGGGAAATTCCACGTATTCAACTTTCAGCGTCTGCTTGATACGATTCTTGAGCTCCTTCAGATCGGACCGGCCATCCGGCAGATCCTTGATCATCTCTCCATCCGGATAGACGGTAGCGGTGGTTGTCATTCCCATGAAGCCCTTCCTGGACGTCCCGCGGACAATCTGAAGGCCGTCGGATGAAACTGCCATCCGGGAGTGTACTATGCGTCCGTCGCCGATAATCCGGAAGATGAACCCCAGCAGTCCTGACGTCGGACGTCCACTGAGCCCCCTGATTTTATCGCAGACGAACCAGTCTCCGAAATCCAGCAGCCGGTATGAAATCAACCGACGAATCGTAATCTTGAGGGTGGGCGTCGACAGCGTATCCCGGTATGAGTAACGATCTGCCTTGTCCGTCCGGTCTTCCCACCAGATGCGGACATTCAATGCCAATCGAGGCGCCGGCCCTTCGTCTACCCTCCGGATCACTCGATCCATTCTGTATTCCACGTCCATATGCTGTTTATATTCATAGGCCAACCGCGCGTACAATGGCATCTCATCTTCCGCGCGACCGGTTTTCTCCATAAACGCCTGAAACCAGTCTTCCGAGCCGATAAACAGCGGCGCACCCCGCGGGTCCCGTTCCCACGCCCGGTGCGCGAGATTGAAAATCACCTCCCACTGGAAACGCGCGCCGTTCGTCGTCGCCGTCGGGTCGTAATCGCCGACCTGCCGCATCGCATCCAGTATTTCCTGCCGGCTGGCCACCTGGTACATCGGACGTGACGCGCCCGCTTCCCCACACCTGGCCGGATCGGGAGAAAACAGACAGACGAGGACGGTCGCCAGATTCAATCCCCGAATATAACGACGTCTTGTCATTTGGATGATCTTACGGCCTGGCTTTCCACATCTTGACTCGTTACCGCAATCGATTCACATCTTCCGTGGGAACGCAGTCAACGCGCTCCGAGTTGACTGATGACCGCCTTAACCGGAGCCTTCACCGCTGCTAATTTTCAATATAAAGGGCGTCTGAATAGTTGTCAAGGTGTGGCGGATTTTTCGAGCTCTGACCGTAACGGCGATGGCAGACACGTTCCGGCTGCCCGCAAATCCATTGACAAGACTGCCGCGAAGATACAATTTGCCGTAGCGTATTTCCTGTGGATTACGCGGAAGTCGGGATCGCGCGTAGTAAGTCAGTTCACACCTTATGCGTCGCACAACCTGTCGTCAGACCGTGTGTCTTCTGGTATATTACGTGCATTCGTCAGATCTCCGATAAGTTCGGAACAATTGAAGGGACGGGAACGGAATTATGGACATTGTGAGATATCCGGACAGCCGCATCGAGGTGCTCGACGAGCGCTTTGCAAAGTACAAACTCGGGAACGCAGCCATCGAAATGCTCTGGACGGGCGGCCGGTGGCTGGAAGGCCCGGTGTGGTTTGGAGACGGCCGTTACCTGCTGTTCAGCGATATTCCCAACAACCGCATCCTCAAGTGGGAAGAAGAGACAGGAGACGTCTCGGTCTTTCGCAAACCATCGAATAACACAAACGGGAATACGCGCGATCGCCAGGGCCGTCTGATATCGTGCGAACACGACGCTCGGCGCGTCACGCGGACGGAATACTACGGTTCGATCACGGTCCTGATGGATCGCTTCGAGGGCAGGCCGCTGAATGCGCCGAACGACGTCGTGGTCAAGACCGATGGGTCGATCTGGTTCACCGACCCCGGTTACGGCATCCTGATGAACTATGAAGGACACCGGGCCGAATTCGAGAACGACACCAACGTGTACCGTCTCGATCCGGACACCGGTGAAGCGACCGTTGTCGCGGGAGACTTCCGGCGGCCGAACGGCCTTTGCTTCAGCCCGGACGAGTCGAAGTTATACATCGTCGATACCGGGCGGTCGGACGGGCCCCAGTACCCCGCCCACATCCGGGTTTTCGACGTGGAAGGCGACCGCCTTGCAAATGGACGCGTCTTCACCGACATGGATCCCGCGTCGGCGGACGGGATGCGCACCGACGAGGACGGCAACCTGTGGGCGGGGGCATGCTGGGCGGGAGACGGCTACGACGGCGTGCACTGCTTCGCGCCGGACGGTACTCTAATCGGCAAGATCCACCTGCCCGCCTCCTGCGCAAACCTATGCTTCGGCGGCGCCAAAAAGAACAGGCTGTTCATGACCTGCTCCCAATCGCTGTTTTCCGTCTACGTGGAGACGGTGGGGGCTCAGGTGCCGTGATCAAGGGATAAAAGCAGTTGGTAAGTCAGGGGCATTCAGAACACCCGCATCACTCCCCCCTTGAGGGGGAGTCGCAGAAGCCGAGCCGGTACCCTCAGCTAGTGGAAAGGTCGAAGGCGCTGTCCTTAAGCCTGTGGAAGGGACCGGCGACGGCTGATGCGGTGGGGGGTTTTCGTGTCATCCGTGCATAGACAGCGAGAATAGGAATGCACGCATTTTGAGTTGAGGTCTTGCAGCGTAAATCAAACGAGAAAGACGAAGGAGCCGTCCAAATGGGTATTGGGCGGCTCCTTTAAATTGCAGATACATGGCAATAATCAAACGCACTTAAGCGTGCGTATTGCCAATCTTACACCTATGGCGGAGCTTCGATTGGGGGTACGTTCGAGACAGGTGTCGTGCGGCCAGTTATCGCGGAAATCAGCTCTTCTCCCTTTGGCGTCTGGCAGGCGACACTATTCCATCGCAGCGCTTGCGACGAAAACTTTCAAGTAGCAAAACACACCACACGGCGGCAACGTATTGTCGCTTCACTTAGCGCGGCAATGGCACCCTGGCCTCTTAAATAGTGATGGTCGAGCCAGAGTGGATATTGGTCTTTCTGCCTGTGTTCTCTATCGACTCCGATCGAGGTACTTCCGCCCGCCAGGTACTCTTTGACGCGAGGTCAGTGGAGCACGCTTTACGTTTTCAGGCGATCCGTCGACTGCTTCCGGCGACGATCCAGCGGACGGGGGATCTGTCTTGCGCTTCGCTAGATTCCTCTTTTTCGTCATCGCGTTTCCTCGGCACGGTCAACTTCGATTCGTCAGAAGTCCTGTTCAGCCTCATTGACTCGTTCTTTCGCTATTTCAACGTAGTTGCTGTCGATATCGCACCCGCTGAAACATCGTGAAAGGCTCAATGCAGCTATCGCGGTGGTCCCCGATCCAAGAAATGGATCGACCACCAAGTCGCCGTGGTTGCTGTGTTTCTCAATCAATTCTCTGAACAACGACATTGGCTTTTGAGTTGGATGACGTCTTTTTCCATTGTTCGGTATGGGAAAAGAGTATATCCCGTTGTCGTATTCACTATGGAAGGTTGGTTTGCCCGACCTGACACCCGATACAGCAATCTCTCTGCTGTTTGTGAGGTAGTTGCGTTTGCTATTGAGCGGAACGGGATTTTTCTTAACCCACTCGATGAAACGCAATTGCTTGAAGCCGGCATTATTCATGCTGTCAGCCAGATAGCTCATCTTCCACAAGTCGTAAAAAATGATCGCTGTTCCACCTCGTCGGAGTACACGCAATGCCTGTTCGGCCAAAACGTCCAGGTCGATCCTGGCGTGGTCCCATGCACCAAAATCCATGCCCACGGCGAACCGCTCGACACTCCTGGGCCCAACGTGCTTGAATCCAGTCTTGCGGCTTATGGTATATGGAGGGTCGGTCAAGATCAGATCGACACTCTGATCCTCTAGTTCAGACAGGAATCGGGCATAGTCCGAAGTCTCTATTGTACACCTTCCATTTTCCATGGCGAACGCAGGCGAGAAGACGAGAATACGAATAGACGAGAATACGAGGAAACGAGTAGACGAAAAGGCGAGAGTGCGAACAGGCGAGTGAGGCATTCCCGGTTTTTCGTAGTTTCGTAAACTCGTTCTCACGTAAGATTGGGCGGGTTTTGGCCTGACTCGGGGGAAGGCGACGTGGGTGCGGGGAGAAACAAACAGGCCGATCGATATTCAGATTCGGCCCGAGCACGTGAAGATCTGTAGATACTCACCCAGCATAACGCGGTAAGCGCATGCCTTTCGCACAGAAGTCCGTGTGGATTGTAACTTCTTTTGTTTACAACAAATAATGACCGACCGACTAGCGCCGGCGCCTGGGGCGGTTGCCACCCGTTCTGCGCTTTCCGCCCGCATCTTCCGGCGGGGGCAGCCGGTGCAGCCACACGATGCGTCCGCGATTGAGATCGTAAGGCGAGGTCTCGATGGTCACCCGATCGCCCACCAGTACCCGAATATTGAAACGCCGCATCTTTCCCGACGTATATCCCAGAATCTGATGACCACCCTCCACTTCCACCATGTACTGCCCGTCCGGAAGCGTATCCGCGACGGTTCCTTCGAGTGAGACCTTTTCCTCTTTTGCCATGCGACCTCCAGCTTGAGTTTAGTAGACCTTCTTCAGGTCGAGGTTTCAATGTATGTCAATGAACAGCCGGTGTCAAGCGGCATCTTCCAAATACGCAACCACCGTTGCCAGGGCCTGCTCCGCAATCCGTTCGCGAATCGCATTTCGGTCGCCTCCGAACACAAAGCGTTCACATCGGACACCCTCCGGCGTCCAAAGCGCGATATACGCCGTCCCCAACGGCTTTGGCGACCTTCCGCGAATCGGCCCCGCGATGCCCGTTTCCGCCAGACCCAGCGTAGAATGGCTTGTCCTGCCCACGGCTTCAGCCATGGCTGAGGCCACTTCCACACTCACGGCGCCACAGCGCTTCAGCAGAGACTCCGTTAACCCAAGCGCCTGGATCTTGGCTCCGGCACTGTAAGGCACCAGTCCGCGATCGAAAAAAGCAGAACTGCCCGGCACGCTCACAATGCGGGAACTGATCAACCCGCCCGTCGTGGTCTCTGCGACCGAAAGGGTCCATCCCCGCTCGATCATCAATTCGCACAGCCGCACTTCGAGAGATTCAGCCAAAGAGACCAGACCCCCGTTTCACGTCTCAATCAAACCCCGGCGCGGATGCATGCAGCGACCGGAAACGCTCGTTTTCACGCCATTGCACGCTAATGCGGCCTTCGCCCGAACGGGTCCGCCGCCCGCAACTCCGCTTCACCAGTGGATTTAAATGGCGTATCGACCAGCGCGCCGTCTTTCACCGCGGAATCGCCGCGCGAATCGAGAAGTTCGATCAACCGGTTTCTCCAGACGGCAATCACGGCCTCATCCCCTGCAAGGTTGTTCACTTCGTTCGGATCGACCTCAAGATCGAACAAGTACTCCCGGCCGCCGAGACGGAACCACATATACTTGTACCGCCCGTCTGTCATGCAATGGTGGCGGCGCGCTTCCGCACCGATTTCACCGTGGAAAATCCGGCCGCCGACCGGATCGTCTCCATCCAGCGCCGGCAGTAGCGACAACCCGTCCGCCTGCTCGGGGACGCGGCCGCCAGCCGCCGAGACGAGTGTGGGCAATATGTCGATAAGCGACACCGGCTTCTCGTATCTCAATGCGGGAACCGTCCCCTCCCAGCTTCTCGGCGGCCGCAAAATCAGCGGAACCCGACCTGAACCTTCGAAAAAGTGGGACTTGAAGAAGAGTCCGAAGTCCCCCATCATATCCCCATGGTCCGATGTAAAAATCACCAGCGTATTGTCCCACAATCCCTTCCAGCGAAGCGCGGCGAAAAACCGTCCGATCTGATGGTCGATATGGGTAATCTGTCCGAGGTAATGCCCTCGTGCACGGGCGATCCTCGCGGGGGACATGCGGTCCCAATCGTAACGCAGCGGCGCTTCCTGCAGTTCAGGCGGCAGGAAATCGTCGCCGGGCGCGGCGATGGGCGGCGGCACGTCATCCGGATCGTACCACGTGTCGTACGGCGCCGGGGGATCGTACTGCGAATGCGGCCGGCTGAATGACATCCACAGAAAAAACGGACAGGTGGGATCCCGCCTGTCCAGGAATTCAACACATTCGTTCGCCGTCCAGGTGTTCACGTGATGGGTCTCGGGAACCACCGATCTCCGCGAGAACACGTCGTTATTCCCGATACTCGTTGCCCTCTCGAGACCCGCGTAAGGCGTTTTTTTTAACCACCGGTGATAATCGTCGCCCTCGCGGTACCGGCCCGACTCGTTGATGATCGTATTGTCGAACCCCAGCCTCGCCCGCTGGGGACTGAAATGCGCCTTGCCGATCAGCTGTGTCTGATACCCGAGTCGGCCCAGAATCCGGGGCAGGGTGTCGGTGGTTCCGAGCGCCCTGCTCGAATTGGTGAAATACCCTGAATAGAAGGGAGACTGCCCCGTCATCATCACCATGCGCGCGGGCACACATACCGGACATGGCGAATACGCCCTGGGAAAATACACGCCCTCGTTGGCGAGCTGGTCCAGATGGGGCGTTTCGAGAGTCGGGTGACCGTCGATTCCGGTGCAGTCGCCCCGCTGCTGGTCCGTGGTGATGAAGACGATATGGGGTCGCTCGACCGAATCGACCATCTGAGAACACACTTCCTTCGACGCGTTGGCGCCGTTCGCATACTGACTAACCGACCTCCACGATCGGCGGATGCGCGAAGTCATGATAGCGCTCCGCGATCTCACCCTCTGACGCGTCTCCCTTGTGTACGTAGAACCTGTAGCGGCCGGTCAGGGACTCGCCTGGCGGCAGTACGTGGTTCCCGCGCCGTTGCGGGTCGGCGTAAAAATGCGAATGTCCGAAGGGATTGGCCGTCATCAGGCCGTAGTTGCGCACGTGCCAGTACGTGGGATGCCTGAAGCTGTCGGGATGGTCCATGATGGCCACGCCCACGCGGTTGCCGTTCACCGGCCCGGTATAGTGGCACCAGGCCGCCCGTTTGCCCCACGTTTCGTCCTCGTTGACGCCCCCGATTGCGTTTTCGATTTTACCGCCCTGGCCGGACCTGACTTCCATGGATTCGGCAACACGAATCGATGCCAGGCCGCCTTCCTTCGTGTCGCCGAAGAGCACGTCGATCTTCGGTGCTGTCAGCGTGACGTGCAGCTCGAAGATCCGCACGTCCGACCCCGTACGGTAGAACGTCCACGCAGCCCGTTCCTCGCAGATCACGTTCGATCCGTGCTCTCCCCGCCAGTCGTCCGCGCCCTCCCAGTTGCTGATGGATACGACCCGGCCGTAGACCGGTCCGCTTTCGAGGTCGTCGAAACGCTGATGCCGGGTCCACGCGTGGCCCTCGCCTTCGCCCCAGTTGTTCCATCCGTTTACGTGGCCATGCGAAATCCAGATGGACCGGTGATGGTGATGGTCTCCCTCTCCCTCATCGATCAGCGGTCGCGTGATTCCATCGCCGTACGGACCGATTACCGGGTACAGGTGTGGGCGCACGAGGTCTTTCCCGTAGCAATAGTTCGTAAAGCAGTTGCCGTCGATCCGCACCTGAATCCTGCTGTCGGCTTCCGACAGTTCAACCCCGCCGCCGGACGCCGCGTGCTCTCCATCCTCCAAACCGTAGTCCGCCGTCTCACCCGCCTCCAGATCGTCTACAATCCAGCTTACCCGAACGCCGTCCTCCTCACGATGCACCTGACATGGGATGGCGCCGCCCGGACCCAGAAGTCTGACATTCGTCCCCGGTCGATCAAGAAGGTCGACGACGTGTTGCATCGTGCCCGGCCTCTTCACGAATACGGAGACCGGACAGTTGACTCGCCGGTGAGGCCCGGCCTGAACCTTGAACTTTAGATCCGTCACATTACCCCCTTAAAGAAGGAAGAAGGAAGAAAGGCGCGAGAATACGAAAATACGACAAGGCGCAAATCGCACGGCGATGATCCGATGCTGCAGGAGAGTCTTCGCGAAGGTAGGACCGACTCGTTTTGCCATCGGCCGTGGACGTTTTTTTGATACGTATATTTCGCGTAATTCCGCGACTTTCGTAATTTTGTTGTTGCTTTAATACTATTTTTTCGCCATTTCGCGTTTTTCGCAGTTGATCTTTTTCCGTTTTTGGACAGCAGCGATCTGAAGTCACAATTCGGCGATTTTCAGATTCAGAGGACTCAGTCTTCTCACTCCTCACTCCTCACTCCTCTCTTCTGCCTTTTCACCGCCTTTAATAATCAATCGCCCATCGATGTCAAGCGGATTCGCTTGACGGAGGCCGGCAGTACGACTATCTTGTTTCCATTACAACGCAGGGGTGCTCGCCTGCCGAGCTGAGAACATACCCTTTGAACCTGATCCGGATTATGCCGGCGCAGGGAGTCCAGGAACCGCACCCCGGCCGCTTTTCGACCTGATCGAAGGCGGCGGCTTTTTTGGAAGCTGTTTTAAAATTACCGGTGAGTTCCCGAGCGCGAGCGAAAAAGTGGCGGTCAAGGCGGAAAACCGGCCTATGAGAGGCGAGCAAGCGCAGCCTCGATCTCGTAAGACGGGCGGGTTTGACCAACGCCGACCGGCGCTTTTGCAGCCGTGCGAAGACCGCCGGGAGTTTTAAGACAGCTTCTTAGGACCGTTTCAGTTGCCATCGGACCGGATCATTATCGTCGGCGCCGGCATTATCGGACTCGGCATCGGCTGGCGACTTGCCAGGGCTGGGCGGGACGTCCTGATCTTCGATCGGGATCGTGCGGGCCAGGCTGCCAGCCACGCTTCCGCCGGGATGCTCACGCCGCTAGCGGAGGTGCGCCACGAAGAGGAAGCACTGCTGAAGCTTGGCCTCAAGAGTCTGGAGAGGTTCCCGGAGTTCGTCGGGGAACTCGAATCCGAAAGCGGCCTGTCCGTGGGTTATCGCCCCGACGGCGTCCTTCTGGTGGGTGTCACCCGCGACGATATCGAATATCTACGTTTCCGCTATGACTACCAGAGGGACCTCGGCCTGCCCGTGGAATGGATGAGCGGCGCACGGGCGCGGGAGCGGGAGCCTCAGCTCTCGCCCCAGGTCGGCGCGGCGGTCTGGTGCCCGGGAGACCACCAGGTGGACAATCGCCTGATGGTCAGAGCCCTGCGGGGAGCCTTTGTCAAGGCCGGCGGATCCCTTGTGGAATCCACACCGGTCGAAGGCATCGACGTCGCACATGAACGGGTCCGCGGCATTGCAGCCGGAGACAAATCGTACCGTGCGGCCACAATCATACTCGCCGCGGGATGCTGGTCGCGTCTCATTCCGGGTCTGCCCGGTCCCGCCATGCCACCGGTCCGCCCCGTCCGCGGCCAGATCCTTCGCCTGCAGATGACTCAGGACTGCACGCTGAAAACCATCGTATGGTACAACCGGGCCGCGTCATCGGCGGTTGCCTACCTGTGTCCGAAGTACGGCGGACATCTGGTGCTGGGAGCGACTTCTGAAGAAATGGGTTTCGACGACAGCCTGACGGCGGGCGGTATCTTCGAACTCCTGCGCGCCGCCTGGGAGGTGGTACCGGGAATCTACGACCTGCCGATCATCGAAACCGCCGCAGGTCTTCGCCCGGGCAGCAGGGACGATGCGCCCATCCTGGGCAAGACTCCCATTCACGGCCTCATTATGGCCACGGGACATTACCGCAAGGGGATCCTGCTGGCGCCCGTCACCGCGGACGCCATCGCGGAACTGGTGCTGACCGGCAACACGCCCGAAGATATCCGGCCTTTCGGCATCGACCGCTTCGCCGCCTGAGTCCTGACGCGATGCAGATCACTTTGAACGGAGAAAACAAAAACGTCGAGAGCGGCATCTCCATCCGGGACCTGCTGATCGATCTTGCCCACGACCCTGACCGAAAGGGCATCGCGGTTGCGGTCAATGCCGAAATCGTCGTCAGAGCGAAGTGGTGTTCAACGCGACTCGGCAGCGGAGACAGGGTGGACATCATCGCCGCGGTCCAGGGCGGATAGTGTCCTGCTCACGGCGGGCGTCCGCCTGACTCCGGCGGACCGTGATAGCGAACTGTTGTCGCAAGAGGGACAAAATGTCTGATGGCCTGACCATTGCCGGCACGACCTACGGTTCCCGGCTCATTATCGGGACCGCGCGGTATCCCAACCTGCAGGTCATGCTGGACGCGATCCGTGCGAGCGGCGCGGAAATCGTTACCGTCGGTATCCGGCGAATCAATCTGGAGGACCCTTCCGGCGAAAGCCTGATCGATCTGATCGACCGGGAGAAATATGCACTGTTGCCGAACACCGCCGGATGTTTTACCGCACGGGACGCCGTGCTTACGGCCAGGCTCGCGCGCGAAGCCCTGGAAACCGACCTGATCAAACTGGAGGTGATCGGAGACGAGGACACCCTCTTCCCCGACGTCGCGGGGCTGCTGGAGGCGACCGACGAACTGATTCGGGACGGATTTACGGTGTTGCCTTACTGCAACGACGACCCCGTTACCTGCAGGAAGCTGGAAGACGCGGGTTGCGCCGCGGTGATGCCGCTCGGTGCGCCCATCGGCTCGGGGATGGGCATTCGCAACCCCTACAATCTACGCATCATCCTCGACACTGTCGACGTCCCCGTGATCGTCGACGCGGGGGTGGGAACCGCTTCCGACGCCGCGGTGGCGATGGAGCTCGGATGCCACGGCGTGATGCTGAATACAGCCGTGTCAGGCGCCCGCCGTCCCGTACTCATGGCCGAAGCCATGGGTCAGGCCGTTCGCGCGGGCCGGCTGGCGTACGAGGCCGGACGCATCCCGAAGAAGCTGTATGCCACGGCTTCCACGCCCACGGAGGGCGCGGTCACCCATGAGTGAGCCTCGGGATGTACCGGACCTGCCGCCCCTTTATCTGATCGCGGACCGCGCGACGTGTGCGCCCCGTAAACTGGAAGACGTCCTCGCGGAGGCGCTGGACGCCGGTGTCCGCCTCGTTCAGTTGCGTGAAAAACATCTCGAAATGCGAGAGCTGCGTCGTCTCGCGGCGCGTCTCCAGAGGCGAACCTCGAACTACGAAGCGCGTTTGCTCGTAAACACCCATGCCGGGCTCGCGCGGGATGTCGGCGCCGCCGGCGTCCACCTCCCGTCATCAGGGCCGGATGCATGGAGCGTTCGGCGACAATACGGATGCCACCTGCTCATTGGCCGTTCAACCCACAACAGAACGGAATGCGGGAAGGCCGAAGGCGCGGATTTCGTTACGTTCAGCCCCATATACAGCCCGGGTTCCAAACCCGGATACGGTCCGGGCGTGGGACCCCGGGCCCTTCGCCGCGTCACAGATTGCTCTTCCCTTCCCGTCTACGCGCTGGGCGGCATCATACCCGGGCGGGTTTCCGCCTGCAAAATGAACGGCGCCGCGGGCATTGCCGTCATGTCGGGGATTCTCGCCGAAAGGCACGTCAGTTCCGCCGTGAGGGACTATCTCGAGGCGTGGGCGTCCACGTCCGGCCCGCGTCATCCGCAACTCTCATGAAACAGGTTCTCACCATTGCCGGATCCGACTCCGGCGGCGGCGCCGGCATCCAGGCTGACCTCAAGTCCTTTCACGCCAACGGCGCCTACGGCCTCACGGTAATCACGGCTGTGACCGCGCAGAACACGACGGAGGTCAGGGAATCCTTCGAGCTGCCGGTGGATTTCATCGGATCGCAGATCGACGTGATTTTCGATGACTTCGACGTCTCCGCGGTAAAAACCGGGATGCTGTCTTCCAAGCCGGTAGTCAACGCCGTCGCCGAGAAACTCGCCGAACACGGCGCGCCGAACCTCGTCGTCGACCCCGTGATGATCTCCTCCAGCGGCGTCGAACTGCTTGAACCTGAAGCGGTTGTGAGCGTCAAAGAGCGCCTGCTGCCCCTGGCCGCGCTCGTTACCCCCAACCTGCGCGAGGCTCAATCGCTGGCAGGTATTCCCGTCGAGACTGTGGACAGCGCGAAGAAGGCGGCACGCATCATCTTCGAATCAGGCTGCCAGGCCGTGCTGGTTAAAGGCGGTCATCTCTCTGATTCCGACGATGCGGTAGATGTGCTGTACGACGCATCCGGCGAGACCGTCTTTTCCAGGGCACGACTTCCGGGCGCGAGTCCGCACGGCACGGGTTGCACCCTGTCTGCAGCGATCACGGCAAACCTCGCCAGGGGCCAGCGCCTCGCATCTGCGGTCGAAAACGCGAAGATATACGTCATTGAAGCCATTCGCCACGGCCTTTCCATCGGCCGAGGACCCGGCCCCACTCATCACTTCTTCTACCTCGACCGCGAACCATGAAGAAAATCGGCGCCCTCCACGTTCTCACCGACACCGTTCTGCAGTCCCGCCACACCCACGCCGACCTGGCGCGGATGGCCGTCGCCGGCGGCGCGGACGCCGTGCAGTACCGCCAGAAAAGCGGAGATACCCGCGGGATGATCGAGACCGCCCGGGCGATGTGCGACATCTGCGCTGAGTCGGGTGTCCCCCTCATCGTCAACGACAGAGTCGACGTGGCCCTCGCCGCTGAGGCCGACGGCGTTCACCTGGGCCAGGACGACTTCCCGGTTGCGCTGGCCAGAAATCTCCTTGGCGCGGGGCGGGTCATCGGCGTATCCGCCGGGAACCTGGATGAAGCGCGGCAGGGCATCAGCGACGGCGCGGATTACGTGGGTTTCGGACCCATCTTTCCAACCGGCTCCAAGAGCGACGCGGGCGTCGCGCAGGGGCTCGAAGTGCTGGCTGATTTCGCCCGCGCCGTCCGGGCGCCCGTGATTGCCATCGGCGGCATCGGCGCGGGCAACGCGGCAGACGTGGTGAGGTCAGGGGCCCACGGCATTGCCGTCATATCGGCCGTCTGCTGCCAGGCCGACCCCGAGGCCGCAACCCGAAACCTGGGCAGTCTCATCAGGGCTTCAGGAATCCGGAACCATGACGACCAACATCTACGAACACCCGACCCCTCGCGTAATTATTCTCGTTGACATCCCATTCTCGCCGGTCTATCTTTTTTAGCAAGCCATTGCCCAGGCACCAGAGGTAGCCAACCTTAAGCGGCACCTGAAAATCGTTCAGTCGATCCTCAGCCCGCATATGCCACTACCTTGGGGCCTCTGGTAATGGCCATTTTTTTGTCGGAGTCGATATCTACGTGATGGTCCTGTAAGCCGATCGCATGACCTCGAACCGATCGCCCTCATTCAGATCGCATACCATAAACCGGTCTCCCACGTTCAGGCCGGAAACCGAGCGTGGATCGTTGAACCGGAAATAAGTCATCGTTCCGGTCGCCGACGCTCCGTCTGCCAACCTTGTCGCGAACCAACGCTCTTCCTCCTTCAGGATATCGGGACCCGCCGTCTCGATCGCACCGACGGCCCTTCCCTCCGAGCGGACCGTCTTTCCGTCAAATAGCCCCGGACATGCTCTAAGCTTAGTCATACACGTGTCCGTCGCAAACAGGCCTCTCGCCCGGTTCATGGATTGCACCACGCCCTCCGAAAGATTGAACGACATGTGCAATCCCAACCTGGCCCGGTTCCCGTCCATCGCTTCAGCGGCGACGACTTCGTAGCTGGAATTACAGGTGAAGGCCGGATTCCTGAAGACGATCACATCCCCCTTCGCAATCCCGTTACCGGAATCCAGGGTCACAATGACGGACCGGCGGTCCGGATCGACGGCTTCCACCCGGCCGGACGGCAAGTCTGCGCCTTCGAGGACTTCCTCGCCAGATCGCAACCGGGTACCCTGAACGATCTGCAGGTCGCGCCGGCCCGACACGTACACGCTGATCCTCGCCACCTCCGCGTCGAAAACCACGGGCGCCCCGTCGACCTCCGCGGTGCAGACCGCATCCTTTTCCAACCTGCGCAACACGTAATCGACTCGTCCATCGAGGCGGATCTTCGCGCCGATGCCGCCGGAGACGTCCAACGCTTCCACCGACCTGACGAACGGGTCCCCCTGGAACGGCTCCAGCACGCCCATGAAAATCGACTCGCCGCCGCCCGATTGTCTGACCGCCACAGTGGCGTCCCAGGGACTCTGACCGAAAAACCCGAATCCTTCTCCCTTGCCGTTTACAATCTCGCTTCCGGACTGCCCGATCATCGTCAGCCGGATACCCGTATTCTCCTCGTCCCCCGCACGCCACGTCGCAGACCATTCGCGATCGCACGCTGTCCGGCTTACGTCCTTGATGTATCCCAGGCCCGGTGATGACCCGAATGCAACGTCTTCGCCCGCGGCGGTACCTCGCATCTGACGCACGGTCGCAGTGCCCGGCGGGAATTCCAGGCTGAGATTCTCACCGTCATCCCCGCTCAGACTCCGGAACAAATAGTCGTGCGTGGATCCCCCACCAACACGGAACACGTCCACGACATAGGCGTCAGAGCCGGGCGCATCCACCATCACGAGCGTCCGTTCGTAAACCTCGGCGCATGCGGGATACGCCCGATCTCCCGTTGCGCAGACGGCCTGCATTCCCGGCGTACGGCCGATGAACCAAAGGCTGCCCGTGGCGATCTCCTGAGCCCGCCCGTCGATGCAGACGGTAGCATGGCTGGCGGTATGCTTTTCCCAGCCGTCCACCTTGTCGTGGGTAAAGGTCGTCGGATACCCCAGGTCGCACGCGAGATCGTACCCGAAGGTGATCAGGTTGATCGACAGCTTGTCCCGGTGTCCGTGCCCGCTGCTGCCCTTCCCGTAATTCAATACGAGGTGCTTCCTCGTCGCGATATCGTGTCCCGTTCTCAGGATCGCGATTCCCGAATCGTGAAAGATTGTCGTACGCGGCACGTACGGCCCGGTTGTCCCTCGAATCGGCTCCGCATGAAACAGCAGGTTGGCATCGGCGTACCGCTGTCTGATCCCGTCCACGTCCCCTTCCGACATCGCGAGCAGACGGTTCCGATATTCGTCGTCCCCCGTGTGGACATATGCCAGTTCTTCAACATCGCAATTGGCCAGCGGATCCAGCACCTTGATCCTCAAGTCGCCGCCGCCGGTATCGCCGATTGTGGGAATCCTGCCGTCGCAGTAGATGTCACGGGCGAACTCTATGGACTCCCGGATTCGAAGGCGGGAATCCCGTAGCCGGTCCGTGCCCTTCATCGAGAACAGGCGATCCAGAATCGTCCGCGTAATCGAACTCACCGAGTAACCGGGTGCATCGTACCACCATTTGCCGTCCCTGAATGTATTGTTGGTCAGATTTACGGCCAGTCCGTACCGGCTTTCGATGGCCTCATCGACCATTTCCTCGTTGCCGAGCACTTCGCCCAGCGCCCAGAGTACCATGCCCTCACGGATAATGTAGTCCCCCGTCTGAATCGCCATGGCCCGGTGAAGCCACTCGTACATGTAGCCGAACAGATTATGCCGGATATTGTAACGGATATCCTCGAAATCCACACACCCGTCGCGGTTGTAGTCGCAATCGCCTTTCGACTTGAAGAACTCCAGGAGTGCGTCGTCCTTCAGCATCGAGTCCATTACCAGGCCGTATGCCGTCATACAGTTGTATATCGGCATCTCTTCCCAGCTCACCTGCACCAGGTAGCCGCGCGTGAGCGGACGTTGTTCGTCAACCGTGCCATTGTAGAACCGGTAGACCTCCGCCAGCCGATTCAGCATGACACCGGCTATATGCGCATACCGGTCATCGCCGGTGATTGCGAAGGCGCGTGACAGCTGAAGCACAGCCGTGCCGCCGGCATAGGCATCCTGGGAAGCGATCGTCATCTCGTAGGGATGAAAGAACAGCTTCGATAAAACGTAGTATCGCCACGCTGAATTGAAGTGATAAATTGTCCCCGGGTTGGCGAAACCCTCGGGCGCGATCCAGCCGTCATCGTCATCCCACACCTCCACCGGCTCACCCGTAGCCGGATTGTGTACAACCGCCCCGTTGTACCACCACTCTCCTCCGATTACGCACTGCCAGCGGTACTCCAGCGAGGTGTTCGTCCGCATGCATTTGCGTCCGCCTCCGTGGATTGGACAGCCCCGCTCGTAGCTGGGCGAGATCGCGCGAGGATTCTGCGTGGGTATCATCCGGTAGATAAACTCATCGTCCTTGTCGAGCCACCACGACGCGTCCTTCAGGATTTTCTCCGCCTGCGCCCTGCCCCACGCCGTCGCAACCCGGTTCCGCCGTGCCCGGGCGATTTCTTCCGCGCCCACCGGCCCGACCCCCGGACGCTCGACGGGCGACCGTTCGATTCGATCCAACACCTCCCGGGTGATCTCCCTCCTTGCCTCATGAAAATTGTCCTCCCATTCCTCTCGGAGCGCATCCCGGATCTTCAGATAATCCACCGGCTCACCTGCCATGAAGCCGCCGTATGCCTCAAGCTGCGCCACATGCATGCGGCCCGGCGTCGACTCCGTGCCTCCATCGTCGTTCTGCCATATGCGTACGGCCTCCACCTGCACGGGGTCGAATGACAACACGGTCTTTGGCTCCGGCTCTGGAATCCGCGCAGTCGCGATGGAAATCCAGGCGCCTTCAGCCCAGCCCTGAACCACGACCAATCGGGAGGACTCGGGCATACGCCCCCTCCCCCAGTAAATCTCAACCCGCTCAATCCGGGCAGCCCCGGGAAACACAACCGCCGCCCAATGCGGCAGTCGCTCCGTTGCCGAGGCCCAGGCCGTGTCGCTCGTGGAGGCTTCGTTGCCGGGCCTGACTCCATCGTTGATCCTGGATGCATGGTGGTTGTACGCGATGCTGCTCACGTGCGGCCTGCTGCCGTTGCTGAATAGCGCCAGATTGACCATGACTTGGCTCCTTGCGACTAACCTTGATTCGTAAGTCTTCGGGGACGTTAATTCGAATATGTGCTTGTTAACCAGGATTCGTCGTTTTTCGGTGACGTTAGTTCGTATATGTGCAAGTTGATAAAGGCGATTAAACTGCAGATTACCAGGATACACCAGGTTGCTGGACGTCAACTGAAATGATGTCCTTCCATACGACGTTAACACCCTGTTTAGGAGGATTTTATCACGACGCCCGGTTGCAGTATTTTTTGAATTCGGGTAAACAAAGGCGATTAAACGGCGGATTACCAGGATACACCAGGTCACTGGACGTGAAGGAAAAAACGTCCTTCTATACGTCGATATTGCCCCGTTTCGGAGGGTTTTATCGCGTTGCCGCGTTGCTGTTTATTTGGGATTGAGGCAAATGTCGGCTTTGGCGAATGGCGGGACCGATTCAACGTGCCGGACAGGCGACCTGTGAATCAGTCACAAACAAGAGTGCTTTGCAAGTCGAAAAATCGAATCAATCGGCGAAAAATCGCAAAAAAGTGGAGTCCAGGCCAAGTTTTGTACGGGAGGACAAGCCTTCATACTTGACATCATGGACGTTTTTGTATGATTCTATTGGTGTTAAATATATCGCACTCCGTTTCGTCCAAATGCAAGCGCTTTTGATGAGTGTCCAGCCTGTCGTTCAATCTGACCTGGTTCCACACACTCGCAAGGTCGCACGACAGTGCGCAGAATCCGAACCGTTGGACAGGCCTGCCAACTGTGTTCCCAGTCCGGCTGCGTCCCAACTGACCGGGTTCGAAGCGCTGAATTCAGGATACGAACGCAACCGACCGGTGGGCAACCCACAATCTGTGAGTGCGTGTCCTGCAACGGCCCGGCGGACCGTCTGGATCGGTATCGTCACGTGTAGACTATATGGCGGCTGAAACCATCTACTGCTATGGAACTGTATGACGGCAGGTAAATTACACAATACTGAATACGGGAAGACCAGGGGTCCGTTTTTCCGAAGCCTGATATTTCTGTGTTGCGCGCTTCCCGTGTTCGGCGCACAACCCTCGTTTGCGGAACAGAGGCCGAAGGTTGCGCTTGTACTCAGTGGAGGCGGCGCGCGGGGAGGCGCGCATATCGGCGTGCTGCGCGTACTGGAACGCGAAGGCGTACCTATAGATATGATTGTTGGCGTAAGTTATGGCGCCCTGGTCGGGGGGCTGTACGCCGCGGGATATTCCGTTGACGATCTCCAGCGGGTGATCCTGGAAACCGACTGGTGGGAGATCACCAGCAACAGCCCGGACCGCCGCCTGTCGAACATGAACCGCAAAGCGATGGCCGACCGTCAGATGCTTGCATTACACCTGGAAGAGCTGAAACTGAAATTGCCTTATGGAATCTTCGCCGGACAGAAGATACATCAATTCCTCAATCAACTCACGCTTGGCGCAACCTACAGGGCGCGCAACGACTTCGATCGACTTCCCACGCCCTTCCGCGCAATCGCAACCGACATTCTGTCCGGAGAACAGGTCGTGATCCACAATGGCTCTCTCGGTGCTGCGATCAGGGCCAGTATTTCGGTTCCAGGGGTATTTGCGCCGCTGAGTACGGAACATACCCATCTCGTGGATGGCGGCATCGTCAATAATCTGCCCGTGGACGTCGCATTGGAAGCCGGCGCCGATTTTGTCATTGCCGTGGATTGCGCCACGCCCCTGCGTACTCTGAAGGAGGAAATTCAGGATATAATCGACGTCATCGATCAGGCGGTCAGTTTTCGAATCGAAGAAAGAAAAATCGAGAACCGAAAACGCTCCCACGTGTTGATATTGCCCAAACTGGATAACTTCGACGGCGGCGACTTCAACCGTTCGTATACCCTGATTCCAATTGGCGAAACAGCAGCCGAAGAACAAATGGATGCGATACGAAACGCATTGCGGACACTTGGAGTACCAAAACGCGTCGGCAAACCGAGAACGTCCAGATTGCCCGTTGAGTTCGATGTCAATACGTGGGCGGATATACCGCCGGACGTCGTGGTCGACAGGGTTCGGATAGAAGGCGTAAAGCGCTATTCAGAGACCCTGTTCAAGGTGCGGCTGGAGAAATTCGTCAATAAGCCAATTTCCTTTCAGGAGCTGGAACGTGAGTGCGGCCGGTTGCACGCGACCGGATTGTTTCAGACCGTCGATTTCCACGTTACCTATCATGAAGGACAGACCGAATTGGTCTTTCACGTGCTGGAAAACCCCCCCAGCGAGTTGAAAGTGGGGATTCATTACAACAACGATTACCGGGTTTCGGTGCTCGGCGAGATTGCGCATCTGAGTACACTTGGCCGCATATCGGAACTCCACCTTCGCGGCCTGCTGGGAAATTTGAACTTCGCCGAAATGGTCATGATTTTCCGGACCACCGGGCGTCTCGGCCTGCTCGGGGAGGTCCAGGCATGGGACCAGGACCGTTTGTATTTTCGAAATCGGCAGCGAGAGGGCGGATATGAGGAAAGACGTTTTCGCTCCCGACTTGGATTACAGAGATTGTTTCACAGCTGGGGTGGTTTCCAGGCAGGATACCAGGTGGAACACGCCCGAGTCCGCTATGCCACTCGTTCGATAGGCGATGCATCCGAATTCCTGCCCGGATTGTGGTTATCCGCGGGGATTGACACGCGAGACGACTCGATGGTGCCAACGAAGGGCGTCTACTTTCAGACCCGCGCAAAGTGGATCCACCGGACGTTTTCCCACAAGCAGATTCAAACCCAACTTGCGTTCTTCGTCAGTCCACAGTCCCGATGGAGCGTGGGCCTCTCGTCCCATGGAGGCTACGTTACACAGGATGCACCGGTATTTGAATTCTTCCCGTTGGGCGGTGCGGGGCATTTCAGCAGCGCGGCGTTGCCGGTCGTCGGACTCAAACGGGATGAATTGAGGGTTCCCAGGTTCGCATCGGTAGGCCTGTCCGTGTGGAGACATGTCAAATTTTGGGAATCCCTCCCGCGCAGTGGCATCGGAATTTTCTATCAGGGCGGACTCTATGATATGAGCTCAAGTTCGGAGGAGGATTTCACCCCCATCCACGGTTTCGGTGTCGGGGGCTATGTCAATACATCGCTCCTGGGACCCATTCGCATTGATATTGTAAGTACGCAGGAAAAGGACATCAAGATCAATGCGGCAATCGGATTTGGGTTCTAACATGCAGGATCACTAATGTCCGCAATTGCACGGCTGCCAAGACAACCTTCGGACAGTTTCATGCTGCCTGAACCACCCTGAAACACAAAGGAAAGCAATGGTACTTTCCAGGCGGAACCCACTCTTTCTGCTGCTCGTGTTCGCCCTTTCCATTCCGGCAGCATCCGCATCTCAGAAGGAATCACAGGCGCCGGGGTCCAGGATTCACCGTTCCGTGCCCCCGCCCGACGCGAAAAGCCATACGGTGATCCCAGGTGAAAGATTCCGCGCAGACGGATTCAAACGCTGGTTCTACGGTGATAATTACCGGGACCTATGGAATACCCCTATCGAGATTGCGGTTCTCGACCTCGACAGCGTGGGGGGAGGCCTGACACCGCTTCGCACGGGCGGATTCGGACAATCCATCTCACTGCACTTTACGGGACGGGACGGGCGCAGGTACACCGTTCGCTCGCTGGATAAGGATGCGACCAGAAGGGTGCCCGACGAAATCGCGAATACGGTCGTGGGAGACGTCCTTCACGATCTGATCTGTGCGATGCTGCCAACGGGAGCGCTCGTGGTCGATCCGCTGATGGAGGCCACCGGGATCCTGCATTCCAGGCATACACTCGTCGTCATTCCGGATGATCCGAGATTGAAAGATTACCGCGGCCGCTTTGCAGGCCTCATAGGTATGTTGCAGGAGCACCCGTCAGAAGGTAAGGACGACGCGCCTGGGTTCGCGGGCTCCAGGAAGGTCAGTGGTACGGACAAACTGATGAAACACCTGGAAAAAAGCCCCTGCGACCGCGTGGATGCCCGTGCTTTCCTGAAAGCGAGACTGATGGATTTCCTCGTCAACGACAAAGACCGCCACTACGGACAGTGGAGATGGGCGCGGTTTCCCGATGGAGACTGTTACACCTGGCTTCCGATTCCGGAGGACCGGGACCAGGCCTTCATCCACTTCGAAGGGGCCGCCATGACAATCGCGCGGAGGCGTTTCCCGATCCAGATCAAGTTCAAGGAGACGTATCCCAATCTGATCGGCCTGACGATGACCGGATGGGAAATAGATCGCGAATTCCTGGCCGAACTCGATAGGGCCGCATGGGATTCGGTCGTATCGGCATTTCGCAGGGAGCTGCCCGACGCGGTCATCGAAAACGCCGTGCGGAGGCTGCCGCCGCCGTATTACGCGATGGCAGGCGAATCCCTCACCCGGGCGCTCAAGTCGAGGCGGGACGCACTGCCTGATTTCGCCAACAGGTACTATCGGTTGATAAACCGCGAGGTCGGAATCAAGGCGACCGATCAGGACGAGTACATCCAGTGCGAACACACGCCGGGTGGCGATCTCGAAGTACGTATCGGTCTGATGGAAGGCGGTAGCGGAGAAAGGAAGGCGCCTTATTTCCTGCGCAGGTTCCGCCACGAAGAAACCCGGGAAGTCCGAATACACCTTCGTGGAGGAGATGACCGCGCGGAGGTCACTGGAACAAAGGCGCGGATTGTCGTCCGCATCAACGGCGGCGGCGGGGACGACACGCTCTCGAATTCATCCCGTGCCGGCGCCTCGAAAACCTGGTTTTACGATTCACGCGGGAAGAACCGGTTCGTTGCGGGCCGGGGAGCGGAGATCGACGACCGCTCTTACAAACGGCCTCACGGAACCCATACGCCGAATGCAAGGTACGCGCTGGATTGGGGCAAGCGGACGGGTAATCTGCCAATATTCATGATTGATCCTGACCTGACCGTGTACGTGGGCGCGCTCCATAGCCGGCAGTATTTCGGCTTTCGGAAAGACCCTTTCGCTTCACAACACACCTATATGGCCGGGGTGGCGGGGGTGGACGGTTTCGAGAGTCTCAGACCCTTCTTTTCCTATACCGGCCACTTTCGCAAACCCTTGCGCGACTTTGATGCCAACGTCCAGTTCGATTTCTCAGGAATCCGGTCGCTGCGGTTCCACGGCCTCGGCAACAAGACTGAAATTCGACGACCCTCTTCATTTTATAAGGCGACGCGATATTCGCTCGATTTCGCACCGGCGCTTGAGTATCGAGGCGCGGACTACAGGGGAGAAATGTCCGGTTTCACACTGGCTTCGCTCCGGTCGAGGCTGAACATCCAGTTCGGACCGGTCATCAAGTATTCCAACACACCATCCGGTTCCAATAAGGGAACGCTGATTGGCTCGCTCGATGACGAGCTGTACGGTATGGGCGCCTTCGGCCAGATCGGCGCGCAGGGCGAAGTCACGTTCGACACGCGAGACAACCCGGGGTATCCCATTCGCGGGGTCAGGATCAGGGTTGGTGGCGCGATCTACCCCGAATTCTGGAGCGTCGACTCCTCATTTGGCAGTATTAGAGGAGAGGCCAGCACTTACCTGACTGCACCTGTTGCGACCCATCCTACACTCGCACTGAGAGGCGGCGCCAGGAAGGTCTGGGGATCCTATCCGTTTTTTGAAAGCGCCTTTCTCGGCGGGACCGGCGTTGTCGGCTCAGGAATTTCCGGAGGCAATCTGCGAGGATTCCAGAAAAACCGGTTCGCCGGAGATACCGCGCTGTATGGAAACTCCGAGCTTCGGCTGGTTCTCACGCAAATTGAACTGTTCGTGGCGGGAGAGCTGGGGCTTTTCGGCATCGCCGATGCCGGGCGGGTGTTTTTTGAGGAAGATCCTGCAAGCGCGGACAAATGGCACACCGGTATCGGGGGTGGAATCTGGCTCTCGTTCCTCCAGCGCAGGCACACGTTGAGCGCGGCCTTCGTAAAAGGCGATGATTTGACGGGAGTCTATCTGCGTAGCGGTTTCATGTTCTAGCAACCCGCACCGAACCGTAATTTAACCCAGATGCCATTCGATTTTATCGGTAAACATCCAGTGAGAACAGCGTATATTGTCTCCTTGCTGTTCTTTCTGTATTTTGATTGTATGTGTTGATCTCTGTGTCGCATATCCGACTTGCCAGTGAAGGAGTATGCTGTGCCTAACAACATCATCGTACGGCTGGTCATTTACTATATTGTCTGGATAGTGATTCTGAATACGGTTTTTCACATTTTCCCTGAAATCCTCTATTACGTCGCCCAGGAGCGTGAACGCATATTCGTGGGGAAATCGCTCGGTTCCGGCGCCGATTCAGCGATTCCACTGGGAAACATCAAGGAAGGCGTCAACCGCCTGCTCGATCCCGCGCACACAATTCCTGTGGTGGTCGCTCTGGTACTTGCCTTCGCGGTGACGCTCCCGATCACATGGGTTTATGCCTGGACGCGGCCACTCAAGAAATACAGCCAATCCTTTGCGCACACGCTGCTCGTGATGCCCGTCGCCATCTCACTGGTTGTCTTCCTGGTCAAGGGCAGCCTCGCGCTCGCGTTCAGCCTGGCCGGCATCGTGGCCGCCGTCAGTTTCCGGATATCGCTCAAGGAAACGATGGATGCCGTTTACATGTTTATGGTTATAGGAATCGGGCTGGCCGCCGGCACCCAGCTCACAACAGTCGCTTACATCGCATCGTTGGCTTTCGTAACCATTACACTGAGCGTGTGGAAGACCAACTATGCAGCACGTCCTCCAGTCCTTTCCGGCTGGAGAATCGTCTCACCCACAAAGCCGGCGGGTTCCTCCGCGACCGGGGACACGGCCGGTGGAGAAACCCGTGAATCCCGAATTGCCGTACACGCTACGAACGTCAATGCGGCGCAAAAGGTAGCAGCCCCTATCCTTGATTACAGCGCGATCAAGTGGAATTTGTCCGAGGTAGTCGAGAATGAAGATGGGACCGTCGTCGTTGTGTACGAGGTTACTTCAAGTCAATCCGTCGACCTTTCCGCACTTATCAGGGACTTGGGCAAGAGAGGGAAAAAACAGATAAAGGACGTGGAATTAATGGAAGATGAGGCAAACCAGAGCCTGTAACCACTGAATCAGATCGCGATCAGGTAGCGCGAATTGCCAAATCGCGGCCCCTGCGAAACGTCGCAATCGTATATGAAAAACATCAAAGCCAAATTTCAGCTTAACTATCTTGGCCCCGGTATTCTCCTCTGCATGCTGTTGACGGGATTCGGCGAATTTGCATCCGCGGAAGGCATTGGAGAATCGCTCAATTCAAGCCCGGGTATTTCAGGCGTCAGCCCTCTGGCGGACAAGGCGGCGGAATCAAAGAGGAGGATGTCTCTCGAGAGATATGTGCTTAAGCCAAAAACCGCAACGCACTGGAAGCTGCCCACGGCACTCGATGAGATCTCCGGCCTGGCGATGACGGGAGACAACCGTCTTCTTGCACACAACGACGAAAGAGCGATCATCTTCGAGATTGACTATCGGAACGGATCAATCGTAAAGGCATTTCAGCTTTCGGACACGAATTACCCGGCCGCCGGTGATTTCGAGGGCATTGCAGCAACCGACGACGGGGTTTTTCTTGTCACTAGCAACGGGCGGCTGTTCCAGTGCCGGGAGGGAAATGCCGGTGAGTCCGTTCTCTTCAATGTCTATACGACGGGGGTGGGCAGAGATTGTGAAATCGAGGGACTGGCGTACGACCATACGCAGCGGCACCTCATACTGATCTGCAAGGAGGCCCGCAGTCTGGACATGGAAGGGCAGTTGGCGCTATGTCGATGGTCGATCGACGATAGACAGCTCGTTAGAGATGGACAGACCGTGATTACGGTTAAAGATTTCTCGCGACACATCAAAGGAAAGAAATTCCAGCCGTCAGGAATCGAGCGACATCCGGTGTCCGGGAATTATTTCGTCGTAGCAGCCCGCCAGGCGGCTATCGCGGAAGTGACGCCTGGCGGGAAGGTGATTGCCGTCAGGAAGTTTCCTGCAAAGTGGCATCGTCAGGTCGAAGGCATTGCCTTCGCCGCGGACGGCACGCTGATCGTTGCCGATGAAGGCGCGGGGAGAAGGGGAAGACTGACCCTTTACCCGGTTTCGGATCGTCCCTGAATGACGCTACTGCGAAATGAAGTTGATCGGAACGGCGAAGCCCGGGCAATGTCCAGGGCTTTTTGCTGCACGTCGACGTTGTTGCGCTACCTGCGCTCGATAAATGAACGTGTAATGTCGATTATCAGCCTGATATCGACCCGCGTTATCCCGTCTCGTTCGCTAGCACAAGTACGAATCCTACGACGCGGGTTCCCAGAGTTCGATCGCGTTTCCTTCGGGGTCGTGGATGCGGGCGAAACGGCCGATGTCCTCCATTTCGCTTTCGTGACTGACCTCGATATCCGCTGACTTCAGCTGCGTGATCATCGCGTCCAGATCGGCCACGCGGAAATTCAGCATGAAGGTCTTGTCCGCTGCAAAATAGTCCGTATCGGCATCGAAGGGTGAGAAAACCGTGACCCCGGAACCGGTCACCCAGGGCGCCATCTCCATGTTCGTCGGAGCGGGATTGATGCCCAGGTGTTCGTGATACCACTTCGCAAGTCCTTCCGGGTCCTTTGCCCGAAAGAAGAAACCGCCGAATCCCTGAACGCTTTGCACATGACCTCCGTTCGATGACGGGCTGCACGAGTTAACCTTGATTCGTAAGTCTTCGTGGACGTTAATTCGAATATGTGCCATTTAATAAGGGCGATTAGAAGGCGGATTACCAGGATACACCGGGTCTCTGGACGTGTTCGGAACCCCTCCCCCCGGCCGCCCGACCACCGGGTGAGACGTAAGACGGGAGAGGGTAGAGATTACCTGCCTTGTAAGGGTTCTTCTCGTGCCGAAGGCAAGGAGGATGAACATACCTGGCGTGGTTTCTTCTCCCGTCTCACCTCTACCGTCTCCCCGCATTTCATCTACCGTCTTCCCTCTACCCTCTACCCGCATTCAGGCTTTTTGTGGCCAATTTGACTTTTGTCTTTTGTCGAATTGAGGTTAAGCATTGGAAGTCTCGCGGAGATAAGCCGTCTCCGCCAGACGATGGTGTTCAATTCGCATGGAATCCTTGCAGATACCGGGCATGAAACGAACCGTGTACCGGCCGCGTTCCGCCATGCTAACCTTTGGACGGCGAGCGAGATGAACATAGGCGGATTGATCGCGGCGACCAGGCTGAATCAGACCCCGATAGCCGAACCGACTCCCAATGGGATAGAAGCTTCAATCAGGTCCGATCGTCCCGTCTTTCAGCATTGTCAACAGCGCCGAGTCGTCGACATCCAGGGGCAGGTCCACCTTCCCTCGGCGACGGCTGGACTCATAGGTCGCAAAGATCAGTTCCGTGGCCTGCAACGCTTTCCGGCCGCTCAACACCGGTTCGCGCCCCGTCTTGACGCAATCGATGAGATCCAGCACCGAGAGTACGGTTGGATTCACCTGGGGTCCCGGCAGCTCCGGGACTTCCCAGTCCGAGCCGGAGCGCATGATCCGGATCGGCGGTCCGTCGCGGCCGCCAATCACCTCGATGATTCCGTCCGTGCCGATCAGCCGGTTCGCTGCGCCCTTCAGGGCCGCGTCGCCGGTTGCGAGCAATCCTTCCAGCCCGTTCCGCCAGCGAACCCACGAAATACCGCCCGCCTCCACCTCAACACCGAAGATCTCCCGCTTCTCCGACGCGTCAATCTGCCCGAGTACCCACTCGGCGGGCGCGTCTTCATTGTAGAAGAAAAACATATCGAACCAGTGCGTGCCCCAGTCGAGCAGATTGGGGCACGCGCCTTCCACCCGCACCAGCCGGCCGATCGCTCCCTCACGAACGAGGGATCTTGCCTTCCTGAAAGATTCCTCGAATCGCCTCTGGTGACAGAATGTTACGGTAACGTCGCGGTCGACGCACGCCCGGTACATTGCTTTTGCATCGCCCCACGTGGGGGCCATCGGCTTCTCCGCGTGAATCGCCCGTGCGCCGCTCTCGGCCGCCGCCACGACCATCTCCCGATGCATCCCGATCCAGGTACACACGCTGACGAAATCGAGGCTTTCCCTTGCCAGCATCTCCCGGTAGTCCCCGTACGTCCGCGAAACGTCGAACTGCTCCGCCAGGTTCGTCCTTGCCTCCTCCATCGGATCCGCGCACGCCACGATTTCGACTTCGGGTGATGCGGCATACCCCTGCGCATGCCCGCGGCCCCTGCCCCCGCATCCGATGATTCCCGCCTTGAACCTCGCCATAGACCCTCCAACCCTCCTGTTGCGATTCAGCCTGAGATAGCCGATTCGAACGCTTTTTTCCTTCGGGGAACTGGATATCTTTCGGAGATGTCGCGCACTCCGTTCTCCGCCCAAAATCGAACAACGCCGCGTCATTCGACACGGCGTGCTCGGCGGAAACTGAATCGTCGTGGATGATCCGTCCGTTTACGCAGCTGCCCGTTTCCCGCCCTTCCTGCCGGCCATTCGCTTCGCGGCCTCCTGCACGGCCTCCACGATCTTGGTGTACCCCGTGCAGCGACAAAGATTGCCGGCCAGCGCGCGCCGGATATCCTCCTCCGAAGGCGCGGCATTCTTCTGTAGAAGCCCGTAGGACGAGACGATGAACCCGGGCGTGCAGAAACCGCACTGCAGCCCACCCATATTTACCATCGCCTCCTGGACGGGATGCAGGGCGTCAACGTCCGCGACGCCCTCCACCGTCGTCACTTCGCGCCCCTCGGCGGCAACGGCAAGCACCAGGCAGGACGTGACGGGCTCGCCGTCGAGCAGCACCGTACATGCGCCGCAGTCGCCGGTCGAGCACCCCTCTTTGGTGCCGGTCAGTCCGAGGCGATCCCTCAGGACCGCCAGCAGGGTCTTGCGCGGCTCCAGGGAAAGGTCATAAATGGTATTGTTGACGTTCAATTCGATCTGGTGGTTCACGCCGCCCTCCTTTTGTCGCCCGACCGTTCCTGCGCGTTCCCGAACGCCGAGTTCACCATCCGCCCCGTCAGCACGCGCACCATCTCGCGCCTGAAGTCCGCGGAGCCCCGAACGTCGCTGATCGGCCGGGCTTCCTCGGCCGCTGTCTCTGCCGCCCTCTCGATCAGCTCCCCGGTCAGGCGCTGTCCCTTCAGCATTCGCTCGGCGGCCTTCGCCCGAAGCGGCGTGGGCGCCACCGCGCCCAGCACAATGCGCGCCTCCTGGCAGTCGCGAGTACGAGGCGCCAGCGTCACGGCCGTGCCCACACCCACCATCGCGATATCCATGGCGCCACGGGGCGTATGTCGAACATAGGCGGATCCGGTTCGAGGAGGCGGAACAGGAACGTGAATGCCAACCACGAACTCGCCCGTGCCAAGTGTGGTCCGGCCGGGGCCGGCCATGAATTTTTCCACGAGCATCGTCCGACGTCCTTTCGGTCCGGCGATTTTCACCTTCGCGCCATGCACGATCAACCCCGGCGCCGCATCCGCGGAAGGCGCCGCATTGCAGATATTTCCCACGATCGTGGCGAGATTCCTGATCTGAAAGGAACCCACCACGCGGGCGCCCTCGGCGAGTCCGGTGTAGTGCAACTGCGCGGCCGGCATGAGTTCCACCTGACGCATGGTCACGGCCGCCCCGATCGTCAGCCCGGTCTTCCGGTCGAAACGGAGCTCGTCCACGCCCGGAATCCTCCTGACGTCCACCAGCGTATCGGGGGTCCGCGCCCGTTCCTTCATCTGCACGAGCAGGTCGGTCCCCCCGGCCAGCACCCTCGCACCGGGATGGGCCTGCAGCACCTCCGCAGCCTCCCGAACCGTTTCAGGCGCGAAATATTCGAAGCGATTCACAACTTCAACCTCCTTTGCCGGCTTCCTGCAACGCCGCCACCACGCGCTCCGGTGTCATGGGCAGCTCACGGACCCTGGCGCCAACCGCGTCGTAGATCGCGTTTGCAACCGCGGCGCCACCGGGAATGATGGGCGGTTCACCCACGCCCTTGCCTCCATAGGGTCCGTGTTCGCAGGGGTCCTCGACCATAACCGTCTGGATGTTCGGCACGTCCAGCGCGGTCGGGATCGCGTAGTCCAGCAGATTGGGATTCAGCATCCGACCCTTCTCGTCGTACCGGTATCCCTCCATGAGTCCGAAACCGATGGATTGTATGGCGCCGCCCTGCATCTGACCCTCCACGAGCAGGGGATTGAGCGCTCGGCCCACGTCCTGCCCGGCCACGAGATCGAGGAGCCGCACCTGCCCCGTACCGGAGTCCACCTCGACGGTGGCGACGTTAACCGAATAGGAGGGGTAGGTGGGAACGCTGCTCAGCACGCACCGGCCGTTGACGGCGCCGCTGGACTCGATCGCTTCGGCGGCCAGTTCGCCAAGGCCGATGGCGTGGTCAGGCGAACCCACGATATGCACCCTCTGGTTCGTGATGACCAGGTCGTCCACGGCGGCCTCGAGCCTTTCGGCTGCCAGGCGCAACAACTGCTCTCTCGCCTCGCGTCCAGCCTCCCGCGCGGCGGTGCCGGCGGAATAGGCCGCTTTGCTTCCGGCGCTCAATGACGCGTAGGGGACCGTGTCCGTATCTCCCAGCCGGACCGTCACCATCTCGACGGGTACCCCCATTTCCTCGGCCACAACCTGTGCCATCACCGTATGCAGACCTGTAATGTCGACCTGTCCGGTCACGAGGGCCACCGATCCATCCGCAGACATCGTAACGAACGCGTTGGTCGGCCCGGATGCGTTGTGCCAATCCCCCACCGCGATTCCCATGCCCTGGTTGGGTTTCAGTTCGCGACGGCCCCATCCCGCGGTCTCCGCGGTTTTTCGTATGGTGTCTTTCAGCCAGTCGTGCTGTATGAGCGGCTGATCGCCCTTGCCGAGCCCGTTCTTCAAGCGGAACTCCAGCGGGTCGATCCCCAGCTTGTGGGCCACCATGTCCAGGTTGGACTCCCTGGCAAGCGCCGTCTGCGGTCCACCGGGCGCCCGATACGCGCCCGGGCCCGGTTTGTTCGTTCGCACGGCCATGCCTTCCAGCCTGAAATTCGGAATCCTGTAGGGTCCCAGCAGACGGTTCGCGGCGCCTCCGCTGCCCATCACGCCGCCGTCCCACACAATTCGCCCCTCTACGGCCGTTACGGTCCCGTCCTTGCGCGCGCCTGTTTTCAACCGCACCCAGCAACCCGGGCCCGGGCGGCTGTCGCGAAAATCCTCCCCGCGGTTTATCGTCAGCCTCACGGGGCGGCCCGTTCGCATGGCCAGCAGTGCGGTGTGCGCTTCGATATTTATGCGATTCTTTCCCCCGAAGCTGCCTCCGGTTTCAGTCATGATCACGCGTATGCGCCCCTCGGGGATGTTCAATGCTTCCGCGAGACCTTCGCGTTTGGTGAACGTGCCCTGCCCCGCTGCCCAAACCGTAAGCCTTCCGTCCGCCTCCAGGCGCGCCGTGGCGGCGTTCGGCTCCATGTAAGTCTGGTTGAAGAACGGAACCTGATATTCCGCCTCGACGACTGCGTCTGCGTCCGCGAAGCCCCGCTCAACGTCCCCCTCCTCCAGGACGTTGTAGGCCGTCACGTTCCGCAATCTGCGTCCATCCGGAGCCTTTACGTCCTCCGTCGGCGCCCCCAGCACGGCCTCGGGAGCGTCGGGTTCCATGGCGTGCACGGGATCCACGACCGCGGGCAGTACATCATAATCCACCTCGATCAATGCGAGCGCGTCCTCTGCGATATCCGGATCCACGGCAGCCACCGCCGCCACCTTCTGACCCTGGTAGCAGACCTCTTTGCACTCGAAAATTGACAGGTCGGGCACGTCCAGGCCGCACACCACGTCCACCACCCCGGGCAGCTTTTTGGCTCTGGAGGTATCGATTTTCCGAATGCGCGCGTGGCCGTGCGGGCTGCGCAGAATGCGGCCGTACAGCATACCGGGTAGCTGGATATCGTCGGCGTACTGAATCCGGCCCGTCACGATATCCGGCCCGTTCAGCCTGGCCACCCGCTGCCCTACGGATTTCAACTCGCTTGGGGCCTGCATCTCCTGCCTCCTCCTTCTCGAATGTCGCAATTTGACAAGGTATCAGGAATCCAATATCAAAAGTTAATACTCGCTGGGTAAAAGTCAATGAACAACATGAAGCGGTGAGACGTTAGACGGTAGAAGAAATGCGGGGAGACGGTAGAGGTGAGACGGAAGAAGAAGCCTTTACCTGATATGTCTTCCCTCCTTGCCTTATGCATGAAAAGAATCCTGACAAGGCAGGCAATCTCTCCCCTCTCCCGTCTTCCTTCTCACCAGGTGGTGGGGTGGGGTGTCGTACTCTCACGTCTCACGTCTTGCGTCTACCCGTTTTTTCACTTCCCGCCGCCGCTGGTGCAGCACCCGTTCGGTGTAGCCGTTCGGTTCCGCCACGCCCTCGAAAACCAGCTCCAGCGCGGCCTGGAACGCGACGCTATTCGCGAAGTGCGGCGCCATATTCCGATAATCCGGGTCTCCGCTGTTCTGCTCGTCCACCAATACCGCCATCTTTTCGAATGTGGAACGCACCTGTGCCTGGCTCACGATTCCGTGATGCAGCCAGTTGGCGATGTGCTGGCTGGAAATCCGCAGCGTTGCCCGGTCTTCCATCAGTCCCACGTTGTTGATATCGGGCACCTTCGAGCAACCCACGCCCTGGTCCACCCACCGCACGACGTATCCCAGAATACCCTGGGCATTGTTGTCCAGCTCCCGCTGGATCTCGTCCTCCGTCAGGTCCCGGTCCAACATCGGCGGCGTCAGGATTTCGTCCAGGCTCGCCCGTTCCCGCCTGGCAAGCTCCGCCTGCCTTGCCGCCACGTCCACCCGGTGATAGTGCATGGCGTGCAGAACCGCCGCCGTGGGGGACGGTACCCATGCCGTACTCGCGCCGGCTTCCGGATGTCCGATTTTGGTCTCCACCATATCCCGCATCTCGTCCGGCATGGTCCACATCCCTTTCCCGATCTGACCCCGACCGCTGAAACCGGTCTCCACCCCCACGTCCACGTTCCAGTCCTCGTACGCCGCGAGCCAGGGTTGCGCCCTGATGTCCGCCTTCGGATGCATCGGACCGGCCTCCATGCTCGTATGAATCTCGTCTCCGGTACGGTCCAGAAAACCCGTATTGATGAACACAACCCGATCCCTGGCCTCCCGGATCGCCGCCTTCAGATTCACCGTGGTCCGTCGCTCTTCGTCCATAATGCCGACCTTGATCGTATTCCGCTCCAGACCCAGCGCCGCTTCCACCCGTTCGAACAGGTCGATCGTGGCAGCGACCTCCGCGGGGCCGTGCAGCTTGGGTTTCACGACGTAGATGCTGCCCGATGCGCTGTTGACGAATTCCCCGTGTCGAATCAGATCGTGTTTGGCCGCAAGCGCGGTCACCATTGCATCCAGGAAACCCTCCGGGATTTCCGCACCGTCGCTGGTTGTAACGCTATCGGTGTACATATGGATGCCGACGTTCCGTACCAGCAGGAGGCTGCGTCCCGGCAGGTTGAGTTTCCCTCCATCCGGCGCCGTAAACTCCCGGTCCGGACTCAGCCGCCGCGTCATCGGCCGGCCGCCCTTTTCGAAGGTCGTCTCCAGCGTGCCGCGCATAATGCCGTTCCAGTTCCCGTATACCCGTGCCTTGTCTTCGGCGTCAACGGCAGACACCGAATCCTCGCAATCCTGGATGGTCGTCACCGCCGCCTCCAGAAGAACGTCCTTGACCCCCGCCGGATGCGCGGCGCCCACCGGATGACCGCGGTCGATTCGGATTTCGATGTGAAGACCGTTGTTCACCAGCAATACCGCGGAGAGTTCGCCCTCATCTCTCCGATATCCGCGGAACTGATCGGGGTCCGCCAGGCCGACCTCGCCGCCGACCCGAAGCGTCGCAATGAGTCGGCCGACGCCGTCCTCTTCCTCAACCGCAAAGCGCGTGACCTCCGAGTATCGGCCGGATGCCAGACCCGCAACGTCGTCCAGAAACGCCTCGGCCGCGTCGATCACCTTCGCGCCGCGGACCGGATTGTAGGCCTCTTCCCTTTCGGCGCCGGGTTCCTCCGGAATGACGTTCGTTCCGTAAAGGGCGTCGTAAAGACTGCCCCAGCGCGCGTTGGCCGCATTGAGCGCATACCTGGCATTGTCCACGGGGACCACCAGCTGGGGGCCGGCCACCGTTGCGATTTCGGGGTCCACGCGGGCGGTGGTCAGCTCAAAGTGGTCTCCCTCCGGCGCCAGGTAGCCGATTTCGGCCAGAAAGTTCCGGTACTCCGCCCGGTCTATCGGCCGTCCCTTCCTCTCCAGGTACCACCGGTCCATCTTCTTCTGAATGCGGTCCCGATCTTCCAGCAACTCCCGGTTCCGGGCGCCCAGGTCCTGGACGATCTCTCCGAGCGCAGTCCAGAATGCATCCGGGTGGACATCCGTACCCGGTGCGATCTCGTCTCTGACCAAATTGTACAGGACCTCGCTTACCCTTAAACCGCCAATTTCAACAGCCATCGTTATGCTCCTTTTCACCTATGGAAAAACCGCGGCGGCGGTCAAGATAATCACAACAAAAGGGCGGCACAACAGGAAGTGTTCTTTCCCGAAAATACCTCGCCATCGGGTCGCCGATTCATCCAGCTACGCGCCACGTCGCCTGGTCAGCGTTCCGATTTTATCTGAGCCGCCAGATCGCGCGTTCGCTCTTTGTAGCCCTCTACCCCGTCCTGTGAGTAGGTGAGATCGGCGGCCGGGTCCGCCTCCCCCGCGTCGTTCACGTGCTGGCCTTGCAGTCTTCCCTTCACCGCAACGGTATCCATCAGTACCCGCATCAATGCGCCAAGGTGCCTCTCGTCCCGCCTGGCCACATGCAGCGTCGCGTTCGGAATCCCGCGCGCGGAAAAGTCCCGGGCGGTGCCAAGGTACGAAGCCGACTGCGCCCCGCTCATACGCAGCCCGCCGAACGCCGCCATCTCGCCCCCGATCTCCGTACCGTCCGGAATCCGCAGGTCCCGGCCCAGGTCCTCCCAGTGTACGAAAAGAACCACCCTGTCCGCACGTCCGGCGACGATTCCGTTCAGGACGGAATGGTTTCCCGCCGGTCCAACGGCAGGAACGACGTGGAGGCCGCCTCCCCTCTCCTGCAGCGACTCGTCGTATAGCTGCTGGAACCAGTCTCCCGGACGCCGGTTGTCCGCGTAATTGTAGAAAACCAGCGCCTGTTTCCGGCCGTACCGTTCATGGAGATGCAGCCACCTGGCGAGGCGGCAGGCGATGTTTCGCTCGTCCGGCCAGGGCAGGCGCCAGCGCGCCTCCGCCCACCGCACCCCCTCGAGCATCCCCCGTACACGTGAACCGGGGGACATCCCCGTTCCGGCTGTCATCGCCAGAAAGAACGTCCCCACGGGTGAAAATGCCGAAAACCTGCCTCCCACGCCCTCCGGCACCGGCAGCAGCGACTCACCGAAGAACGGACGCTTCCGGTGCATTTCAAACAGCGGGTTCCCGCCGTACGGACCGGTTGTAGCTACAATGTGGCTATTCCAGTCCTTCACAGCCTGACGTGAAAGCCGGTCCCGCACCACCATCAACGCACCGATGGTCTCGCCCGTGCGCCCGGATTTGCTGATTACGTTGAACAGAGTCCGGCCCAGCATCCCGCGCCGGGTCAGCATGTCCAGCAGTTCGCCCAGCCGGCGCGGGTCGAACGTATCCCCCGTGAAATAGACTTCCGGCGCTCCGCCCCGCCCGTCCGCCGGCAGGAGGTTGTGGTAAGCGGGATTGAGCACGTCGTGAAAGACCCTCGCGCTCAGATCGGACCCCCCGATGCCGACCGTTACGAGCGCAGCAAACTCGGCGCGTGCGCGATTCGCGAGGTCCAGCGTCCGTCGGAGATCGCCATCCTGCAGATGGCTGCGCGTCCAGGCCCGCCCGTACCGCGCAAGGGTGTCCGCCTGCAGCGACGCTTCATCCGCGAACAGTTCGTGGATTGCGGCGAGGCTATTGTCGATATCCCGGATGTCTGACGATTGACCCGTCGGCGACGACGCCTCACCCGCCACCTCCAGCCGAATCCCGGTTTCACCGTCGTTCATTCAGCCTCCCGATCTAAGAAGCTGTCTTAAAATCCCCGGCGGTCTTCGCGCGGCTGCAAAAGCGCCGGTCGGCGTTGGTCAAACCCACCCGTCCTACGAGATCGAGGCTGCGCTTGCTCGCCTCTCATAGGCGGATTTTCCCGCCTTGACCGCCACTTTTTCGCCCGCGCTCGGGAACTCACCAGGAATTTTAAAACAACTTCCATTCGCTTTGGACGTATGTCCGTCAATCTGCGCGTCAATCGACGCGACACTCCAGCCCCAACCGGCACCCCGTCCAAACCGGCTCCGCGAACGATTGCGCTTGACAATGACACTGATATTGCCATAAATATCCACCCGTGAACAGCATGCCGGGGCGCGCCGGATACCGGATTTTCGGAGCGACGATCCCGCGGGCCCATTTCGTTCGTCACCAGTCACGTGGGAACTGAAACCATGGCGCTGAAAGCGGGCGTGTGCGGCATCGGATCGTACTATTCCAATGCGTTTGCCCGGTCCGCGACACGTAACCCGGACATCGAACTGGCGGCGTACGCACATCTGGATCAGAGCGACGAAACCCTCGGCAGACTCGGCATGCAGTCCAGGGAGGCATTCGGCGTCCAACACGGCATCCGGGCATACGCCGCGGTGCCGGAGATGGTCCACGCCGAGTCCCTCGACCTCGTCTTCATCACATGTCCGGATGACCAGAAACCGCAGCAGGCGGCCGGCGCGATGGACGCGGGCGCTCACGCATTTATCAGCAAGCCCATGTGTATGAGCCTGGCGGGCGCCGACCTGATGATCGACGCATCCCGCCGCAACGACGTACTGCTGTCCGCCCTGCTGCCCGGACGGGAAGACGGCGCCATCCGCGCGATGGGAACCCGGGTGCAAAACGGGGCGGTCGGACGCGTCATCACGTCCAGGGCGTGGATTCAGCACGGCTGTTTCGGCCCGGGAACGGTTTTTGACGGAAGCGGTGAATTCGGCCCCGGCCAGGGCGGCATTGGGCTTTCGCTGGGCGTCTACGCCGCGGACCTGCTGCTCTGGCTCATCGATTCACCCGCGGTCCGCGCCTTTGCGGAGTACGACAACCTGGCCACGCCGCACAGCATCTGGATGGATTCCGGCAAGGGCACCGTCCGGTTCGAAGACGGCCGTATGGGGTCCATGGACATCATCTTCAACGTCAATTGCGGCGCCCCGGCCTGGGAAATGGAAGTCGTGGGCACCGAGGGTATCGCCCGGGCGCATCTGGATGTCATGGAAGGCATCGTCTGGCACAAGGACGACGGGGGCGCTCCGCGCGTTTTCTACCGCGCGCAGAACGACACGATCGACGCCGCGGTGGGACGTTTTGTCCGCAGCGTCCGTGAGGGCCATCCGCTTGACGTCACGCCGCAACACGCGCGAAACGTGCTGGAACTCTGCCTGGCATGGAACCGCGCCGCCGCCGAACACCGTGCGGTCGATCTCCCGTTGGCGGACGGCGGCCTGAATATTCGCTACTTCTAACCCTGTCCCCTCGGCCGCCCTACCACCGGGTGAGACGTAAGACGGGAGAGGGTAGAGGACCACACCACACCGCACCACCGGGTGAGAGGGGAGACGGTAGACGGGAGAAATTACCTGCCTTGTGACGATTCTTCTCGTGCCAAAGGCAATGAGGAATATCTCATCTGGCAAGGATTTCATCTACCGTCTTACGTCTTGCGTCTACCGGATTTTCTCGCCTCTACCCGCATTCAGGCTCTTTGTGGCCAATTTGACTGTTGTCTTTGAGAGGAGTCGATATGCTTATTGCGACCCGAGACACGGTATACGCCCTGAATGGCGACCCGACCTCACCGCGAAACGTCCTCGAAGACGGTGAAGTCCAGGCGATTGCGGAAGGGGGATCCATCCGCCTCGCCGCACTGCAGGGCGGGGCAGTCGCGGTCCTTTCGCGTAATGGCGCCAGAACCCTCGGCACGGGAATCGAGGAACCCATTGAGTGCCTTCTCATCCTGGATGAAGATCCGCTGCGCTTCCTCGTCGGCGTGGAGGCCCCCCACGTCTATGCCGTGACGGACGGCGAGACCGAGTGCCTGGAGTCTTTCGACGCGCTGGAATGCCGCGCGGATTGGTACACCCCCTGGGGTGGACCCGCGGCCGTCCGGAGCATGGCGCGCACACGGGACGGCTGGGTGTACGCCGACATCCACGTGGGCAGCATCATGCGGTCGCCCGACCACGGCCGCAACTGGGAACCCGTTACCCCGGAGCTGCACATGGACGTCCACCAGGTGGCCACCTCGCCCCGGGAAGATGACCGGGTCTACGCGAACACGGCACGCGCCGTGTATCTCAGCAACGACAGGGGCGAGTCCTGGCAACACCGCTCAGACGGTTTTCCATACTATTACGGCCGGGCCATCGCCGTTCACCCGGATGAACCGGACTGCCTGCTCGCGTCGGTCAGCACCGGGCCCCACGGCGATGCGAAGGGACAGCTCTACCGGACCGATGACGCCGGCCTTTCCTGGTCACACGTCTCAGACGGCTTCCCTGGAACCACAACGGGCAACATCGACACCTTTCACATCGGCTTTACGCCCGACGGCCGCGCCTGGTCGGTCGCAGACGACTGTCTTTACCGCAGCCAGGACCGGGGCCTCACGTGGGTATCCACGTGGCGGGCGCCTTCAAACATCCGTATGATTGCGGTGCAACAGTAACCAGTCCGCCGGCGCAGGGCGTCATTCGGGGAGGCCTCCCTTCATCCGACCGCCCGGCAGTCGCTCCCGCACTTTCTATAAGAGGAGTATCCATGGCTCACCATCACTTCGACCCCAAAACCTACCACACGGCCATTGGCGCGCATGACCCGGTGCTTAGCGTCGCCAGCGGCGACACCATCACAACCACCACCGTGGATGCCGGCGGAAGCGACGCCACGGGCAAGCCTATTACACCTGCCGGCAATCCCCAGACCGGACCTTTCTACCTGGAGGGGGCCGAACCGGGCGATACGCTGGCCGTAACCTTCGACAAACTGGCGCCCAACCGCAAGATCGGGTACACGTCGGGCGTTGTGGCCGCCAACGTGCTGGATTTCGGGTACACGCCGGAATTCGACGACAACCTCGACCGCCTCCTGGATTGGGAAATCGACTTCGAAAACAACACGGCCACGCCCGTCGGCTTCGATCACCTCCCCATCGGCAGGCTCCGGATTCCCCTGAAACCCATGGTCGGCTGCTTCGGGGTGGCGCCGCCCCGCGGCCAGGCGATCTCCACCGCCACATCCGATACACACGGCGGCAACATGGACTACAGGGAATTCGTCCAGGGCGTAACCGTGTATTTCCCCGTTTTCGTCGAAGGCGGACTGTTCCATATCGGCGACGGCCACGCCGTGCAGGGCGACGGTGAAATCGCGGGCACCGGCATCGAAATCTCCTTCGACGTCACCTTCACGCTGCGCCTGTTGAAGGGAAAAACCATCAACTGGCCGCGTGCGATCAACGAGACCCACGTGATGGCGGTGGGCAACGCCCGCCCTCTGGACCAGGCAACGCAGCACGCCACCACCGAGCTGATCCGTTTGCTCCAGGAAGACTACGGCCTGGATACCCGATCGATTCACATCCTCATGGGCCAGGCGGTGGAATACGACGTGGGCAACGTCTACGACCCCGCGTACACCATGGTTTGCAAAATGCCCGTCGACATCCTCGAAAGCATCGGCGCAAGCAGGCAATAACCGCACACAGGGGAATTCGGATCGGAGGAGAACCCCGGCGCACTGCCACGGGAGCCGACCGTGCAGGTCCCCGGCGCATGTTGCCATTGAGATAGTTACGGCGGCAATCCGACGCCCGGAGCCACTGGCAAACGTCCGGAATACAGATTCACCCGCTGCATACCTTCCCACCTTTCCATTCGCGCTATTATGTCCCCGGAAGACAAGGCCCGCCTCAAAGACCTGGACCGCCGTCTGGTGTGGCACCCGTTCACGCAGATGCTCACCTACGCGGGCGAGGATCCCATTATCATCGCGCGCGCCGACGGCGTCTATCTGGAGGATATCGACGGCAACCGGTACCTCGACGGCTACTCCTCGATGTGGTGCAACGTACACGGTCACCGCGTCAAGGAAATCGACGACGCCGTTCGCGGACAACTGGATCAGGTCGCGCACAGCACCCTGTTGGGTCTTTCAAACATACCCGCGATCCGGCTGGCCGAAAAACTCGTGGAAATCACACCCCGGGGACTCGACCACGTGTTCTACTCGGACACCGGCGCGTGCGCCGTGGAAATCGCCCTCAAAATCGCCTTCCAGTACTGGCGTCAGAAGCCGGATCCGAAACAGGAGAAGACGAGTTTTCTCAGCCTTGAGAAGAGCTATCACGGCGACACCATCGGCGCGATGAGCGTGGGAAACATCAGCCTCTTCCACGAGGCGTACGGCCCGCTCCTCTTTCCGTCGCTGACCGCCCCGTCGCCCCATGAATTTCGCCGCACGCACGGTGCCCGCCGAAATGAACGCGACCGAGGCAGTCTGCGCGCGGTCGAGGATATCCTCAAACGGGAGGCCCACCGCATCGCCGCCTTCATCGTCGAGCCGCTCATCCAGGGCGCGGGCGGGATTCTGGTTCATCCGGAAGGCTATCTTAAGGGCATCGCCGACCTCTGCAGGGACCACGACGTCCTGCTCATCGCCGATGAAATCGCCACCGGCTTCGGCCGCACCGGCACCATGTTCGCATGTGAGAAAGAAGACGTCGCGCCGGATATTCTCTGCCTGGGCAAGGGCATCACGGGAGGTTACCTGCCCGTAGCCGCCACACTCACCACCGGTGAAATCTTCGATGCCTTTCTGGGCGAAGACAACGAAGGCCGGACGTTTTTTCACGGCCACACGTACACCGGCAATCCGCTCGGATGCGCGGCGGCGCTGGCCGCCATCCGGCACTTCGAAACCCATAACGTTCTGGCGTCACTGCGCCCGAAAATCAATCTTCTCACGCAAGGACTCGGACGCTTCAGGACCCTGGCCCACGTAAAAGACGTTCGCCAGTGCGGCTTCATCTCCGGAGTCGAACTGATTGCCGACAGATCCGGCGGCCGACCGTATCCCCCCGAAGACAGGACCGGCGCCCGCGTCTGCGGCGAAGCCCGAAAACGGGGTCTTCTCATTCGGCCTCTGGGCGACACCATTGTCCTCATGCCGCCGCTGTCCATTTCCGACCGCGAACTCGAAAAGCTGCTGGACATCGTCTACGAGTCCATCAGCGTCGTGACGAATCAGGCGTAACCGCAGCCGGGTCCCGCCCGCGCGCCATTGTTGAAAGGTCGCCTGACGGCGGCCTGATGCGTAATCACGACATTCCCGGCCGGACTCGTCCGACTTGACGGAAAACTAACCACTATGAGATTCAGGGGAGTCTTCGTTACCGCCACGGACACCGGCGCGGGCAAAACAACCGTTACCGCCGGGATCGCGGCATTATTGCGGGGACGCGGCGTCGACGTGGGCGTCTTCAAGCCCGTCTCCTCGGGCGGAACGGCCGACGCGCGGCTTCTGTCAGAGGCAGCCGGCGTCACCGATGCTCTCGAACTCGTCAATCCCGTCCGCCTCGAAGCGCCGTTGTCGCCCAACGTAGCGGCCGAACTGGAAGGCCGCCAGATTCCGCTGGAACCCATCGACGATGCCTACAGCCGCTTGACACGCCTTCACGATATCGTCCTGGTGGAGGGTGTGGGCGGCCTGCTGGTACCCATCCGGGACGACTTCCTGGTCGCGGACCTTGCCCGCCGCCTGGACCTGCCGCTGCTGGTGGTCGCCCGCGCCGCGCTGGGCACGATCAACCACACGATGCTGACGCTCGAAGCGGCGGACAGACGCAATCAGGAGGTCATCGGCGTCGTCTACAACACCACCGGCACCGGAGATCCGCGTGCCGCCCGCACCAGCCCGGAAGTGATTTCCCGACTGTCCGGCGTCCGCTCCCTGGGCACCGTGCCCTACGATCCCGGCGTGGACGTGGACGCCGGAGACACCGGATGCCTGCCCGGCCTCATTGAACAACACGTGGACCTGGACGGCGTCTTCTTCTGAATCCTTCCCCGCGCTTCTGCCTCCGGTCCGCCGGCCATACCCGCTACTCCCCCTTCTCCTGCTTCGACACCCCGCGCGTGACCAGGTATTCGACAATTTTAGGATTGATCAGATGCAGCCAGGGCAGGAATCGGAGCTTGAACGGAATGATCAACTCGCGTTTTCGTTTCTTCATCGCTTCGATGATGGCCTCGCTCGCGTCGTCCAGAGAAATGGACTCTTTGCTGTGCTTGCGGCTGGACCCGCCAAGAGAACCGCCGTCCCTGCCGAAGGCCGCTTTGCGCAGATTCGTGCCCCGCAGCCAGTGGGGCAGTACCGTCAGCACGTCCACGCCGGTGTCCAGCAACTCCGTCCGCAGAGACTCGAAGAATCCCTGCACCGCGTGCTTGGACGCCACGTACCCTGTATGCAGGGGTACGCCGATCTTTCCCTGGATGGAAGAAATCGCCACCACCATCCCGTCACGCGCCTTCAGATGGGGGAGCGCATAATACACGCAGTGTACAATGCCCAGGTAGTTCGTTTCCATCAACTTGCGGAAAATCGCCACGTCCTCCACCTCGTCAAACCGCGCCCACATGCTGATCCCTGCGCAGGCTACCAGGTAGTCCACGGCCCCGAACTCGGAAACCGCCGCGTCGATCCATGCCTCGCAGTCATCGGGTTTTCCCACGTCGCCCGTGGCCGTAATGGCGCGGCTGCCCCGCTCTCGACACGCTTCCGCGGTATCCTGTACCCCCTCGTCCAGGGCGAACAGCGCAACGTCCGCGCCCGCATCCGCGAACGCCAGCGCCAGTGTTGCCCCAAGGCCCGATGAAGCGCCGGTTATCGCGACGATCTTTCCGTTGAACATTAGGAAACCCGATCTACAGACGTACGGGCGACGCATGCGTCGCCCGTACGTCGCGAGAACAACAGATTAGCCCGAATTGCCAAACACGCCATTCCGGATCCCGAAGATGTTGTTCGGATCCATCGCGTTTTTCGCCTGGCGCATAACCTGCATGCTGTTATCGGTCTGGATCTGCGGGAGGAAATCCCTTCTCACCTTGCCAACGCCGTGGTGGTGCGACAGCGACCCCCCGTTGTCCAGGATAACCTGCCGCAGCTGGTGTTCGATCGCGTGAAACGTCCGGCCGGGCTGTTCCAGGCCCTTGCCGTAGATGCCCATGGTGAAATAGATACAGACGCCGGTATGATAGGTCTGCGTTACCCTGTACGACAGATAGGGCTTGCCCGGGACGTCGTGTCTGCCGGCCTGGGCGACCAGTTCGCCGGAAACCGCATCGCACACCTGGTGAATCCGGTCCCACGGCACCGACGTCTCAAAGGTTTCGCCCAGAATGCCGTACTGGTTCAGAAAGTCTCGTATATAGGCGATGCCGAACGTAAGCGAGTATCCTCGCTTGCCGTTGCTCGCGCCCGCGCTCTTGGCGCCGTACTCCTTCGCCAGGCTGAAGATCGTGCGTTCCTGCTGGCCGACCTCGTCGTTCGTGCCCTCCATCACGATGGTGCATGCCGCCATCTTCATCGGATCGAAACCCAGCACCTTCAACAGGACGAACTTCTGAAGCCGTTCCTTGACGCCCTTCAGGAATTTCGGCGCCGGTTTCAGGGCCTGGCCGAACCGGAACTCATTATTGTTGACCAGGCGGATGCTCGCGGGCAGCATCCCGGTCTGCCGTAGCGCCTTCAGGTACGCGACGCCCTTCTCGAATGCCGGAAACACAAGTGCTCCGTACCTGCGCGCCTCCGGGATCGGATGAATCTTGATCACCGCCGTAGTGATAATACCGAAATTGCCTTCGCTGCCGAACAGCAGGCCCCTGGGCTGAACGCCCGTGGAATTCCTCGGCGTCACCACGCGGGTCGCAATCTCCCCGGTGGGCGTTACCAGCGTCGCCTCGAGTACAATATCCTCTATATTACCGTAACGGTTCTTCTTCATCCCGCTCGCGTTGGTTGAGATCCACCCGCCCATCGTGGAGAGTTCCACGCTGTCGGGATCGTGCCCCGACGTATACCCCCGCTCCCCCAATACCCGCTCCAGCGACTTTCCGGAAATGCCCGCTTCGACGCACGCCTGCAGATTCCCCTCGTCGATCCAGAGAACCCGGTCCATCCGCCGCATATCCACGGACACAATCGTGCGCCGCTCGTCGGGCGGACACGCCAGCGCCCCGCTCACATTCGTCCCTCCGCCGTAGGGCACCAGGCAGACGTCGTGCTCGTTAGCCAGGTCGATCATGGCCTTTACATCGGCCTCTTCCTCCGGATAGAACACCAGATCGACCAGCCTGGACAGTGAATCCCCGTACATCACCCGGTACACTTCTTCAACGCTCAGCTGCCCGTGGCTGTGCACGAGCCTGGTTTTGGAATCGAATGAAACCTGCCCGTCTCCAAACCGTTCTTTCAGCGCGTTGCCGAACGCGGCGTCGAGATTCGGCTCGGGCGCATCGACGTCCTCGCGTTCCGCGTACGAGTCTTCCCGTCGGATTGTAATCCCCAACACGTCCTCCACAAAGTCCAGCAGAAACGGCATCCGATACCCCGAAATCGGGTACCTGCTCCCGGTTACCTTCACCGTCCGATCGTCTACAAACTCGAAGCGCGTATCCGTGTACCCCCACTTGTGGGGGAACCGTTCTCCTTCCGAATGATCGAAGAAATCATCCGGTTCGTTTCCGGATCGCCTCCGGTTCGACAGGTGCGCAAACACCAGGACAACCGCTACGGCAACCGTTGCTGCTCCCCAGTCAGGCATAACGGACTCCAGACGACCGCAAGCGGCCGGACCACATGTATTCGACAGCGAAATTCAATGACGGCTGTTGGGGACGTCCCGACGCATCACCGGGACGGCTCCGGATTCAGCAAATTGGAAACATGCACCGCCTGAAGCAGATTGGCGGCTTCCAGCTGGATTCGCAGCGACCGGCGTCGGGGCAGCAACGTGGTCTCGCCCGGCATAGGGGGCAGGATCACCGCCTCGATCACACCCGGATTGATATTCAGATTGCGCGCCGGGCACTTCGGCCATAGCGCGTGGCTGCCCCGAAAGACGATGGGAATCATCACCACGTCCTGGGGGAGCTTCGCGAACAGCGCGTGCTGGAGCGGGAACAGCTGTACGTCGAACGAAGCCGTTGTTCCCATCGGATAGATCACACCGGGACGGCGTTCCATCTCCTGCAGGATGCGTGGAATCGTATGGGATGAGATATCGACGCTGTCCCTGGTGATAAAGCCGTCCACGGTCTCGAACATCCTGTCGAATTTGTCCGGTGACATGCCGAAGATGCTGATCTCGCGCGATCCGATCTTCACCGACGTCGACTTCGCAAGTCCCGTCCGGGCAAGTTGAACTACCGGACGGGAACGTTCCCACCCCATCGCGTCCAGAAACAACGGGTCATTGAAAACCGAAAACACAACGAAGTGTTCCAGCATGCTCTGGTGGGAAGGCAGAAACAGGATCCTCTGGCCACCGGCGGAAAGGTCCATCTCTCTGACAAGCGTCCGGAACATGGGTGCTATGGTCACTTCCAGCCGGATGCCGAAGGCATTCATCGTGTCGCGGGACCAGTCCAGCCAGACCTCCCACGCGCGCTCATGCCGCATTGACGGCGTGAGGTCCTCCTCCGCGATGCGTTTCCGGCGCCGCCCGACCCGCCAGCAGCGCCTCGCCCACCGCAACATCCGGATTTTGCGCTGGAAGGACGTCAGTTCCTCCGTTACGCCGACGTGAGCATATTCCAGGAATCGACCCGTATGGGCACCGGCCAGCAGCGGAGGGAGCGCCAATTCCGAATGCCCCTCCCGTTCTCGTACCGCAGAATTCACACCGTCCACGATCCGGACGCTCAGGTCGATCATGTCCCGCGTGAGATAGCTGTACGGCTGCCCGTACCAGTAGTTCTCCGGCCTCAGCCTGGCGGGATTCTCCCGGTGTGCCGCGAGAAACTCCACGAGCATGCTCCTGCCCAGATCAACGTCCGTCTTCAGGGCCGCCAGGCGCGACGGATCCGAAACCTCCATCTGGTACAGCCGCACATCGGCATCCGCGACCACCTTCCACACCGAACTGCCGAACCAGCCCAGGTTATTGTACGTGTTGTAGCGCGTGGCCAGAAGCTCTCCGGCGGCAATCAGGTGCAACGTCCGCTGCGCCACGTCTTGCAGAAGTTCCCGGAGGGATCCATTCCATGTTTCGCCGTTCACCGCGCAGGCGTATTCGACCTGCCAGCGCGAATCGTCCGTCGCCACACTCGGCAGCGCTTCCGCAACGGCTCTGGCGTGGGACAGCGGTACCCGTGAAATCCCGGCCTGTGCCAATGTTGTTTCGGCCAGGTCGGGCGAGAAATCATCTCCTTTTGCAAGCGCCTCAACGTACAGCGACTGGTATAGCTTCAGGAAATCCAGGCCCGTTCCGGCGCCGCTGCCGACGAACTCATCCCGCAACCGCAAATAGATCCGGTTCCCCTCGTGGTAGGCCGGCGTCAATTCGACGAAGTGGTCGTGCGCCTCCTTCAGACGCCGCTCCCGCAGTGCGGGAACGCCATTATAGATCGCCTCCACGATTCGCGAACGCTTAAGCAGGCCTCCCAGGCCGATCTGATCCGCGCCGCCGGACGGCCACGTCAGCTCTCCCGCCGTCCAGCCCTCGAAATAGCCTTCGGGCCGGACCGCTTCGATCAACTCCGAGGCAGCCTGATCATATGCTGCATGCAGTCCGTCCGGATCCCGCAACAGCAGCTGGTGCATGGGGATTTTCTTGTTTCGATCCATAAATCGCCTGTCGTGAAAGAGGCTGAAAGACCGCCTATGCCTGGTTCGGGTTCGCCCCGTTCGCATCCCCGTCGGGTAAACTCACGAGTGATGGCGGTCCTGAACCCCAAACCTCAATTGTGCGGCCCGTCAGCTTCGGCGGCCACCACGGAAACCGCCCCGTCCCCCTCTTTCAATACATGGTGTTTCAATCCCGGGATGTGGATCTCCTGGATGTACTCCGGCCAGTTGATGCGCGTCACGTCGAAGTTGAACACCTTCTGATCTTCGGGATTCAGCGCCAGGTACAGCCGGCGCGTATTCTCCGTTTCGAACTCGCAATCGAGGTGGGTGTACCCACAATAGGTATCGACCAGGGACTCAAGCCGCACCAGAACGGCCTCCATGCCGGTTACCCGGCGCCTGTAACGGGAAACCCATTGTGCGGGCAGATAGTCCACGGCCGCTTTCAACAGGCCAAGCGGAAGCTTGTATTTCAGTGCGACCAGACAATTGAACCGACGCTGGCTGATGAACTGCCAGGGCCTGACGTCGATGGGTCGCCCGCTTCGGTCCTGCATGGGCGAAGATTTGAAATACCCGTAAACAAGATCGACCATTTCACTCGCCAGAACCGGATTCTGCGAGCCCGAGGCCACATGGTAGACCTTCATCTCCTCCGACCCGTGTACTTGCGGAAGAACCGCCGCAACGGCGTTGTTCAGGACGTCGACGGGTATGATATCCAGTACAATTCCGGGATCGATCGGAAAATTCGACAGACGGCCCTTGCCGTAGTGGACGATCAGCGGGTCGGCGACTTTCAAATCCTCCACCCAGCCGGGTACCGGGTCCTCGAGGCTGCTCTCCACGATTGACGGCCGGACGATGGCCGTTGGAAGGTTTCCCCGAGACTTTGCGATCAGCTGCTCACCCATCGCCTTGGTGAGCGTGTAGCTGTCGTTCCAGCCGTGGCGCCTCGCACGCCGCATCCCTTCGTCCACCAGCTGCTTCCGGATCCAGCACTGGCGAAGGGCTTCAACCTGGTGGGCCTTCCGGTAGTCGGTAACGCGTTTTCCACGGTCCTGCCGCCGGAGTTGCTTCAGGAACGCCGCTTCGAGGTCGGGCTTTCTGGATGCCTCCTCGACTTCCAGGGTGAAAGCCCGGATGGCGTCGATCTCGCCCTGCAGGTCGAAGCCGGCGGCGCTTCCGTTGATGAGGTCCGAAACGCTCCGGTCCTGGGGAAACGGCGCTTCGGGTATCCGGCCGGTGCGCTTTCCGCTCACGTACGCGGTTGATACATGAACGAGCGCGGCTTTCCGGCAGGCCTTCGCGAAGGTGACGACGCGGGCGGCCCCCATTGCATTCTGCTCGAGGGCGCTGTCGATGGGCTCGTCGAATACAACCGTCCCGGCGAAATTGACGACAAAATCGACTTCCTCGACAAGACGCTCGCGCTGATCGGCGGCAATCCCCAGCCCGTCTTCGGTCAGATCGCCGGCGACCGCGACGAGCTTATCCGCCATCACGGCGGAAAACGCCCCACCCCACCTCTCACGCAGCCTTTCGAACGCGCGGGACTGAAGGATTTCGGTCTCCAGACGTTCCGCGTCGGAGACAAGCTGGCCGTTGGAACGCGACCGCGGCCGAATCAGGAGATAGATCCGCGCCACCTCGGGCGCGGAAAACAGGATCTTCTCCACGAATCCCTTCGCCAGAAACCCCGTCGCGCCGGTTACAAACAGCGTCTTGCCGCTGAGATACTCTGCAATGGACTGCATATCATCCCGACGTGGACAAAAAACCCGTTTCCCCTACCTCATAAGTCAGGCGCAGGATTCCGGAAGAATCTCGGTCATTGTTCTTCCGTCATCGCGCAGCGAGGTCGAGTGAACGGGACGTCATAAAATCGCTGAATCGCAATAACCAATGGCAACTGTAAACCATACCACCGGTGTTCGTTTACCAGATAAGGAAGGAAAGCCAAGATCCGCTTGGAGTCAAGGGAAATCTGCAAACGACACTGGTCCCCAACACTCGAGGTTGGGCACGGGACGGGCAGCCGTGGCCACTCCAACGGTCGTTTGTAAGACACCAGCACACGTGGGCCTGGTATCAATAATCTGAAATCCGAAAGCGTGGTGCGGAAAGGGCGGATCTGGTATCGTACCGGAGGATGGGATTGGTCGGCAGGAGTTTAAAGAGGAGGGCGTGAATTTCAGATTGCCTTGGAAAAACTGAATCGCATGACGCCGCTGGACGCCTAACTCTCTCGTGGAATTGAACAAGATCAGGCGAATATTGTCCCACGTCTTCGCGTGTATGTAGATCAAGTGAAAACGAAAGGCAGCGAATTCACTCTGCGTGTTCGGAGAGAAGCGCTCGTACCGAAGGAACCAGAGCCTTGGGTATTGCCATCAGCGTTTGGCTCTCGTCTTTCAATACGGCTTCATCTTCCGCCACTCCTTCGTCTTCTGTCTGTGATTCGTAATGGTCCAGAAGGCGTCGGACACGGTCCTCGTCCCAACCCTTCGGAAACCTGATTGAGTCTTTCATTGTCCTCTCCTTTTTGGCCCTATTTTGAAAACCGCGTTATACCGTGTTTTCATTGTGTCCATTTGAATGGAGCACTCGACACTCGTCCAGATCTCTCAACGTAGGTTACTTAAATTCGTCGTTGACTTCATGCACCTCACCGCCCTTATTTCCAAAGTAACCTTGAAGAGAATAACGTCGACCGACAAACCGACACATAGGGGAAATCACGTCCATGAAAGAACAAACCTTCGATCTCTCCGCTCCCGTATCCCGCTTATTATTAGCGGGTTAGAGCGGTTTTGGCGCGATTCAGGTTGCCAGTGGTGTCTTCAGCTTTGAGAGGGGTGACGATGTACTGGGCGTCTTACAGATAGCCTTTGGTGTGTTTTTCATGCTCTCCGTTGTTCTTATGCCGCGCATGAACCGATATGTGATTGCGTTTGACGATTCGCACCTGACGCTGCAAAGAGCTTTAGTCAAGCCACGAAGAATTCCCTGGGCGTCTATTTCTGATATAGAAATACAACTGTTGAAATTGGATATAGCGCTCAAGGAGGGGAAAAATGTGAACTGGAACTTTAATTTGAGCTATACTGACAACCAGATTGTAAAGCCCCAGATCATCGCGGCGCTGAACGAGTTCGCGGAGGCGAATGGGATTCCTATACGGGACGGCCGTTCAGGGTGACCGGACCGACCCCATTCCAGACTGAAGGGGAAACGGTGATGGGTCACGGTATAGGCAAGGTGACTCCTGGCTTACTTCCCCCTCTCCTCGAAGGATAGGGGGCTGGGGGGAGAGGTCTGCGTGACAGGCGGGCGACCGGCCGGTCGCCAAAAGGCGGTGAGAGGGAAGAGGGTAGATGAAATCCTTGCCCGGTATGCTATTCCATCTCGCCTCCGGCACGAGAAGAAACCTCACGAGGCAGACAATCTCTCCCGTCTAGCGGCTTACGTCTACCCGCTTTTGAAGGGCCGCGTGAGAGGTCACTTTCAGGTTTCCACTTCAAATGTCCTACCCGCCTCGCCTCACGACTTCCAACCAGTTTCTGAACTCGATCTTCCTGAAGCTCTTTTCTTCGCTCTCTTTCTTCTTCAACCTCGCCAGCAGATTCCGGAAGTCATCCTCCGCGAACATCGACGCGTAATTCGGCGCCCAGTGCCGCATCAGCTTTCCGATGTAGTCGTAGGGCAGTTCGGGATGGTATTGCGTGCAGGTGATGCGCCGGTTTTTTGATACGACGGCCTGCAGCGTTGTCGCATTTTCTGCGACAATCTCGAATTCCCGAGGCAGCCGGGCGGTCTCGTCGAAGTGATGGGCCGGCGCATCGAATGTGTGCGGCTTGCCGCGATACAGGGTCTTGGAAGAGTCCAGCGATCGTACCGTGATGTCTTTTGCGATACCGATTTCCGGACGGCGCGCCGGCGCCACCTCCCCGCCGCAAAGGGTCGTAATGACCTGAAACCCCCAGCAGCTTCCCCAGACGTGGGGTACATCCGCGAGTACCCGCTCGCCCAACGCCAGCTGACGCCTGTTGAATGGATTGTCTTCGTAGATGTTGCCGCCCCCGCCGGTCCAGACCGCGCCATCGTACCTGCCGAAGTCCAGGTCTAACGGTCCGACGTCGCCATACGTGTGGACAATCCGAACTTCCGCATCGGGCTGGCTTTCCCGAACGAGCGACTCGAAGACATGCGCTTGCTCCTCCACCCCGGCATGCGCATGAGTCCGGTTACCTTCCAGGGTCCAGCCGTCGATGATTAGCAGACGCATTTCTCTGTCACCCCTCGTCCTGAAGCCAGTCGTCGCCGACCTCGATCTCACCTGTGGCGGTCAAGACGGCGGGTCCCCCCACGTCGACCGACACCACGTCTCCGTTCCGCATACGCGCAGCCGCGTCCAGCCTGCTTGCGCGGCCGATCTTCACGCCCTGCGTCACCGACAGTTCCAATACACCGGATCGGACGCCGCTTCTGAGTCCCGCGACGCCGACAAGCGCGGCGACGGCGCTACCCGTGGCCGGGTCTTCGTCAATGCCATATGAGGGCGCCGACATCCTCGCGTAAATCTCCGCTCCGGATTCCAGTTCGCCGGCGAAGAAGAATATATCCGACGACCGTGCATCGGAAAGCGTTCTGACCCACGCCTGCTTGTCCACGGATGCTCGGTCCACGGCCTCTCTAGACACCAGATGCGCGAAACAGAAGTTCAGTCCCACGCTCGCGAAGAACCCGTCAAGGACGTCGTCCCTGTCCAGGGAAAGGACTTCCGCAAGGGATGCAGTCGAGGGTCCTTCCGCCACGTAATCCAGCGGCGCATCGCTGGTCAGGGTGCCATACAATACGCCGTCCTGATCTGAGATCCTCACGGGAATCCGGCCGACATTCTCTTCGAGAATTACGCAATCCGAATCCGTATGTCCGCTATAGCGAATGGCGCATGCCGTTCCGACCGTGGGATGACCCGCAAAGTCCACCTCGGCCGCAGGCGTGAAGATTCGCACGCGGGCAGTCGCAGAATCGTCAGCAGGCGGAAATACAAACGTGGTTTCGGAAAAATTGAACTCGCGGGCGACCTTCTGCATGCCATCCGCGCTGAGACCCCTCGCATCGGGCACAACTGCCAGCTGGTTTCCCCCGAATGCCGTCCGGGTGAAGACATCCAGAATGTAGAACCGAAATTTCATGGGTGTCTTTTCATAAAGTTCGTGGTCTGTTCCTGGGCATCGCCTTACGGTCCCACAATATAGGCACGAAGAGATGCCAGAGAAAGACAACTCGTCAAACACGGGCCATTTGAGCCCGGCAGCCGCTGAATCTTTGGTTCTCCCTTTGTAACCTGCGGGCTTATATTAGACTGTAGATTGCAGCCGATGTGACCGGGCTGAGCCAGCCTGAGCTCTGGTCATCCAGCGGGCCGGCATCGTGTTACGTCTGGACGTACGTGATCAATGCGCCACTGTTCGTACAAAGAAGGAGGACGAATCCATGGAAGAGCGGACGTTTGACCTTACTGTACCGGTGACACGTTTGTTTCGGATAATGTGGGTTACGTATGCCGTGATATTGATCTTCCTCGGAATCGCGAACATAGGGGATAATCCGTTTCTGGGCGCTCTTCAACTCGTGTTGGGACTAATCACCCTGCCCTTTATGGGTCTCTTGCACCGCATAAACAAATACATAATCACCGTTTCCGATGCAAATCTGGCAATTGATAGGAGTTTATACAGAGGTCGGAGAGTTCCCTGGGAATCGATCTCAGAAATTGATGTTCAGATGATGAAACTTGAATTCCGACTCGCCAAGGGCAGAAACATAAAGATCGACTTCAGCGCAATGAGCTATAACGACAATCAGACCGTCAAACCACAGATCATCGAGGCAGTTACGGCATTCGCTGAGGCGAAGGGGATCCCGGTTCAGGACGGACGATCAGGGTGAGCGATCAACATGCGCGAAGTAAATTTCCGACCGGCGGACGACCGGCCGGTCGCCCTTACAATTCCAACACAGGCGTGGTAATCGCCGATTGATATCGCCGATCCGTATCGCTGACCGGTTCAAGCTGATCGCTGACGGCTGATAGCTCCCGCGAGGGTGCCAGGGGGAGAGGTCTCGCACTCAAACAGATATTCGGTTATCGAGCGTGAATTCTCTCGCGAGTACTTCCAGAGCAGGGCGCGTTATTCCGTCCCGCACCGATTTACGTTATCCTCCGGGGTTGGCAGGCCAGAGGATCAAGTGCATCCTGTAGGGTAATTCGCGCCATGCATAAGGCAGGCCCCGCGCCCAGCGGCGACTTTTGGTTCCTTTTGGTCGCTTCAAAAGGAACACGCCGTAGGCAGGGAATTTGGGGAAAAGGGGATTTTGAATTTGGATTTCGTTTTTGATCTTCGCTGACAGCTGAGAGCTGCCTTTCCCTTTGTGTCTTCGTGCCTTTGTGTGAGCCGATTTTTGCGTCATGGATTGCGGGCGACCGGCCGGTCGCCAAGAGGCGGTGAGAGGGAAGAAGGTAGGCGGTAGAAGAAATGCGGGTAGACGGTAGAGGTGAGACGGTAGAGGTGAGACGGTAGAAGATATCCTCGCCCCGTTTGTATTCTCTCCTTGCCTCCGGCACGGGAAGTAACCTCAAAAGGCAGGCAATCTCTCCCCTCTCCCGGCTTACGTCTGGTGGGTTGGGGTGTGGTCCTCTCCCGGCTCACGTCTCACGTCTTACCGATTTTCAGCCTTATGCCTTTTATCAAATTCATCGCTTCCGCAGCCGTGACCGTAGTCGTCGTCCTGGCTCTCGATACCCGAATGGGTGGATTTCCGGCCGCGGGGAGATTCCTGAGTCCATTCCACGGTTTCTGGCAGAACGCCGAGACGCAGGACCCGCCAGCTGAAGGCGAATTGCGCCTCGCGGGACTTCTCGAACCCGTAACGGTACTCTATGACGAACGCAGGGTGCCTCACATCTTCGCGCAGAACGACCGGGACCTGTACTTGGCCCAAGGGTACATTACCGCAAGGGACCGCCTCTGGCAGATGGAGTTTCAAACCACGGCCGCTTCAGGGCGGCTTGCCGAAATTCTGGGGCCCGGCGTTCTGGAACGCGACCGGTACCAGCGGCGGGTCGGCCTGGTATACGGCGCACGGAATACGCTCAAGGACATAATGGCCGAGCCGGAAACCCGGCTTTCCGTCTCCGCGTACACAGAAGGCGTCAATGCATACATCGGCAGCCTTCGCGCGAGGGACTACCCCATTGAGTACAAACTGCTGGGTTACGCCCCCGAGCCCTGGACGCCATTGAAATGCGCCATTCTGATCAAGTCGATGGCGTGGATACTGCGCGGCGGGAACGCGGAACTCAGGATGAACAACACGCTCGACCGGTTCGGCGAGGAGGTTGTACGGGATCTGTTCTCGCACCCATCCGCCGGAAACGATACGGTGATTCCGGTGGGAACCCCATGGGAATTCGAGCCCAGGAAAGTCATACGGCCGGATACGCCGCTTATCCGGGGGTCGATCGGCACGGGAAGCGGCGAAGGAATCGGAAGCAACAACTGGGCGGTCTCCGGAACCAGGACCGCCAGCGGGCATCCCATATTGGCGAATGACCCTCACCTGGGCCTTTCCCTGCCTTCACTTTGGTACGAGATTCAACTCGTGAATCCGTCCGTCAACGTCTACGGCGTGTCGTTGCCGGGCGGACCGGGCGTGGTTATCGGATTCAATCGGCATATCGCGTGGGGGTTCACGAACGCTGGAACGGACGTGACGGACTGGTACGAGATCACCTTCAAGGACGACACGCTCCGGGAATACCGGCACGGCGACAGGTGGCGCGCCGTGGAAACGCTGGTCGAAGAGATCAGGGTGCGAGGCGCCGCGACATTTCTCGACACCGTGCGCTACACCCATCACGGACCGATCGTATGGGATTCCAGCTACAGGCCGTCCGACTCGCGGGTTCCGGTACGTCATGCATTCCGGTGGACGGCTCATGACGGCGGGAACGAGTGGCTGGCCTGCCACCGGCTCAATGCCGCGCGCGGCTACGACGATTTCGTCGAGGCGCTCCCGTATCTCACCGCTCCCGGGCAGAACTTCGCCTACGCCGACGTTGAAGGGAATATCGCAGTCTGGCACAACGGCCGGTTCCCGGCAAGGTGGGAGGGCCAGGGCGCCTTCACCGCTGACGGCTCGGACCCTCTCCACGACTGGCAGGACTGGATACCGCACGCCCACAAGCCCCACGTCAGGAATCCGGCTCGCGGCTTCGTCAGTTCCGCCAATCAGCGGCCGGCGGACCCAACCTATCCCTATTGGCTGGCAGACGTCTACTCCTCGCCGACGCGAGCACGCCGAATCAACGAACGCCTGGCCGAAATGAAGGACATTACGCCCGAGGACTTCAGGAACCTGCAGCTCGATACGAAGCACCTCCGCGCCGAAGCCGTCCTGCCCGTCCTGCTGGCGTGTATCGATCGACAGTCACTCAGTCCCGATCAGGCGGCCGTCTACCGTACGCTCCGGGACTGGGACTATTTCGCGAATGCAGGCGAGATTGCCCCCACCATTTTTCAAACCTGGTGGGGAAAACTCTACCGGGCAGTATGGGACGATGAATTCAGCGGATCAGGCCCAGGATTGCAACGCCCTTCCGCGGATCGAACGGTTAGGATGATTCTCGATGAGCCCGAAGCAAGATGGTTCGACGACACTCGGACGGAACCTGTGGAGACGCTGGCCGACCTAACCCGCAGTACGTTTGCGTCAACGTGCAGAGATTTGAACATCAGGCTGGGTCCAATCGGCGAGACATGGAAATGGGGTCGCAGGGGCGCGGAAATCAGGCATTTGTTGAGGATCCCTGAATTCTCGCGAATGGATCTGTTCGTCGGCGGCGGCCGCGACATCGTCAATGCGACTCGCGGGGGCCACGGCCCTTGCTGGCGTATGGTCGTTGCGATGGGACCTGACGTGCGGGCGTGGGGAATCTATCCGGGCGGACAATCCGGCAACCCGGGCAGCCGTCACTACGACGACTTCGTCGACAGATGGGTAAGAGGCGAACTCGACGAGCTGCTGTTTATGAAAACGCCGAAAGACGGCCAGGGGCGTATCGAGGAACGGTTGACGCTGGTCACAAAACCGTAAGACGGTAGAGGGTAGAAGAAATGCGGGGAGAAGGTAGAGGTTAGACGGTAGAAGATATCCTCGCCCGGTATGTCTTCCCTCCTTGCCTCCGGAACGAAAAGAAACCTGACAGGGCAGGCAATCTCTCACGTCTTACGTCTCCCGTCTACCCGTTTTTAGGCTTTTTCTCCTCCCCTCTCCCGTCTAACGTCTCCCCGGTTTTTTGATGATAGCTTTCTCTATATGATCTCAACCGCTCTATACGTCCTTGTATTCGGCCTGATTGCCGGCCTGACGCTGCCGTGGTGGGGAATCGGCGTCGCGGGATTCGCGGCGGGTTTCTGGAAGGCGCCCAGCGCGTGGAAAGCACTGGGCGCGGGCTTCAGCGGCGCGGGCATTCTATGGCTGGCTTCAGCCGGTTATATCCATCTGAAATCCGGCGGCGTGCTCACCGCGAAGATCGCCGGTATCGCCGGACTCTCCAATCCAACCATGCTGGTCGTGCTCACGGCGCTGATCGGTGGCGTTGTCGCGGCACTCGCCGCGGCGGCGGGATACCATCTGAGAACGCTGCTGAAGAAAACCTAAAAGGCAGGGAGACGTTAGAGGTTAGACGGAAGAAGAAATCAACGCCCGGTAAGTGTTTCCTTCTTGCCTCCGACACGAGAATAAACCATACAAGGCAGGTCATCTCTACCGTCTAACGTCTCCCCTCTCACCGGTTTTTAGTGACCGCTGACCGCTGATGGCTGATAGCTGAAAAACGAAGTTTGATATTGACAAATCCCCGGAGAAAATCTATCTTCTTCATCTTCAGCGTGATACGCCATCTTGCCCTTTATTATCCGGACGGAAAGCGCGGGTGTCGATGCCGGAACGCACATTGTTGATTATCAAACCGGACGCGGTTTCCCGGAATGCCGTCGGCGACATCCTGAAACGTGTGGAAGACAAGGGGTTCAAGATCCAACAGATGAGAATGACGCGGTTCACGCGTGAGGAGGCCACCCGGTTCTACGCAGTACATGAGGGACAACCTTTTTTTCCTGGCCTGATCGACTTCATGTCCTCGGGTCCCGTCGTACCGGCGGCGCTCGAGCGGGATGACGCGGTGTCGATCCTGCGGAAAATCATAGGTGTAACCGATTCGGCGAAAGCCGCTGAAGGCACCATTCGCAGAGAATTCGGCACAACCGTACAGCGCAACGCCGTACACGCGTCGGACTCGCCCGAAACCGCGGAAGATGAAATCGCCTTCTTTTTCGGAGATAGCACTTAGAACGGACACAATTCAATGATCGTCGCGCTCAATGAACTCGAAGAGGGCACGGCCAGTCTGGACTGGGAGGAAACTCCCGAAGAGTTGCACATCCAGGATGAAGATCTGCAATTCGTGGGTCCCATCAAGACGCGTATCAAGTTCGTCAAGATAGGCGAATCCATATCTGCAAGCGGCCGGACGAATGCCGACCTTCGGTTCGAGTGCGTGCGATGCCTGGAACCCGTTTCGTTCTCCCTCTCCTCCGATTTCAAATTCGTCTTCCAGAAAAACCGTCCGGAATCCATGGAAGATGATGAAGACGAAACGATGATCTGGCTGGACGAATCCGGAGACAAAGTCGACCTCGGCGAAGAAATCAAGGACTACATACTGCTGGAAATGCCGTTGAATCCCCTGTGCAAGACGTCCTGCGAGGGGCTTTGCTCAATTTGCGGTGAGAACCTCAACCTGACGCAGTGCAACTGTTCGTCAACTCAGATCGACCCCCGCTGGGAAGCCCTGCGGGCGCTTAAGAAGCAGTCTTAAAATTACCGGTGAGTTCCCGAGCGCGAGCGAAAAAGTGGCGGTCAAGGCGGGAAAACCCACCCATATTTATCTATACGGGTGGGTTTGACCAACGCCGACCGGCGCTTTTGCAGCCGCGCGAAGACCGCTGGGAATTTTAAGGCGGCTTCTGTAGACCAATCCTGAAGGAGCATTTCAAAATGGCACACCCCAAACGCAGGAGTTCCAATTCCAGAACCGGCAAGCGACGGACCCACTGGAAGCTCTTGAGACCGGCTTTCTCCAATTGTCTCGTCTGCGGCCAGCCGCACAGGCCTCACCGGGTCTGCGCCACCTGCGGACAATACAACGGCCGCGAAGTAACCGAAGGTGATAGCGTCTGATTGCCGGACCCGGCGGCGTTGCCCATTCGTCTTTCCCTGAATCTCAGTCCTTGCCTATGAATAAGAGAGTCAAAGCTTCCGTCACCGGTGTCTCCCGCTTTCTCCCCGAACGCCGGCTGACGAATGCCGACCTGGAACAGATGGTGGATACCTCGGATGATTGGATTCGAACACGAACGGGTATTGCAGAACGCCGCATCCTCGATGACGGCCTCGGCGCCTCGCACATGGCCACCGGGGCAATGGAGTCCCTGCTGGAACAAAAGGGCCTTGACGCCAGTGAAATCGACCTGATTATCGTTGCAACCGTAACGCCGGATATGGTGTATCCCGCCACCGCGTGCCTGGTGCAGCACGAGGTGGGGGCCGGGAACGCGTGGGGGTTCGACCTCTCCGCGGCATGCTGCGGGTTCCTGTACGCCCTGGTCGTAGGCGGACAGTTTGTCGAAAGCGGAGCGCACAGGAGAGTGGTGGTCATCGGCTCCGATAAAATGAGTTCCGTAGTCGACTACACCAACCGGGAGACCTGTGTTTTGTTCGGGGACGGTGCGGGGGCTGTCCTCCTGGAACCCGACGAGACCGGCGCCGGCATCCAGGACTTCATCCTGAACGTGGACGGATCCGGCGGCCAGTATCTGTGCCAACCGGCCGGCGGCAGTCTGCATCCCGCAAGCCACGAAACCGTTGACAAGAAAATGCACTACGTTCACCAGGACGGGCCTCGCGTGCTCAAATTCGCCAGCAGCAGCATGGCCGCGGTATCCGCGGAACTCCTGGAACGAAACGGACTCAGCGGCGACGATATCGCCCTGCTGGTACCGCACCAGGCGAATAAACGCATCATCGACGCGACCGCCCGCCGAATGAAGCTGGCGCCGGAACGCGTACTGGTCAACATCGACAAATACGCGAACACGACCTGCGGCACAATCCCAATCGCACTTTCCGAAGCAGTCGAACAGGAACGTGTTAAGCGGGGCGACTACATTGTCGTGTCAAGCGCCGGGGCCGGCTATACCTGGGGAAGCGCCCTGCTGAAATGGGCGTACTGATGCCCTTGGAAGCTGTTTTGAAATTACCGGTGAGTTCCCGAGCACGAGCGAAAAAGTGGCGGTCAAGGCGGGAGAATCGGCCCATATTTGTCTATACGGGTCGGTTTGACCAACGCCGACCGGCGCTTTTGCAGCCGTGCGAAGACCGCTGGGAATTTCAAGACAGCTTCTTATTCCGGAGTGGATGGCCGGATATCATCTTCGAATACGTTCCTGGACCCTTATGTCCTTAGCCTTCTTGTTCCCCGGCCAAGGCGCGCAATACGTGGGGATGGCCAGCGATCTTTACAGCGCCTCACCGATCGCACAGTACGTATTCAATCTGACCGACCGCATCTCCGAGACCGGGTTGAAGACCTTCTGTTTCGACGGCCCGGAAGAATCCCTGAAGCAGACGGCCATCACGCAGCCGGCCATCTTCGCGCACAGCATCTCGGTATTTAAAATCCTGAAAGACAGGGGCATCCATCCGGATTACGTCGCCGGACACAGCGTGGGCGAACTGGCGGCGCTGGTCGCCGCCGGTGTGATGTCCCTGGAAGACGGTGTCCGGATCGTGGGCATCCGGGGACGGGCCATGCACGCCGCGGGGAAAATGCACCCCGGTACAATGGCTGCCATTATAGGCCTGAACGACAATGCGGTCGTGGATATTTGCGAATCGCTGGGGCCCGGCGTCGTGGTCGTGCCCGCAAACTTCAACTGCCCCGGTCAGGTCGTCATTTCGGGCGAACCGACCGCAGTGAAGCGGGCCATGGGCAGCGCATCCGACGAGGGCGCCAGGAGGGTTGTGGAACTCCAGGTCAGCGGCGCCTTTCACTCGGGCCTGATGCAGTCCGCCCTCGGCACCCTTGAAGGCGCCCTTGCAAATGTTCCGTTCTCGCCGGCGCGCATCCCGGTGGTGCCGAACACGACGGCGGAACCCACGACCGATCCGGACCTGCTCAAGGACCTTCTGATCAGACAGATTGTCTCTCCGGTCCGATGGACGGATTCAATGGCGCGGCTCGTTTCGGAAGGCGTCGACCGTGCGATCGAAGCCGGACCGGGAAACACGTTGAACGCCCTGATGCGACGCATCGACAGGAGCGTCGCCGTGTCGTCTGCAGGAACTCTAAAGGACCTGGATAGTCTTACGGTATGAATCGCCTTAAAAACAAGACCGCGATTGTCACGGGCGGATCCCGCGGCATCGGCGCGGCCATCGCCAACCGGCTGGCCGAAGAAGGCGCCAGGGTGGCGGTGTGCGCCAGCCGGAGCCTCGACCGTGCACAGGCGGTGGCTGAGGCCATCGAGAGCCGCGGCGGGAGCGCGCTTGCGCTTCAGGCGGACGTTTCAAACGCCACCGACGTCAGCGAGCTTTTCAAGACCGTCCTGGACCGCTGGGGCGGGCTGGATATTCTGGTCAACAATGCAGGAATTGCCCGCGACGGTTTGCTGATGCGACTGAAACCGGGAGACTGGGACGCCGTCCTCGACGTCAATCTCAAGGGCGCATTTCTGTGTATGCAGGCCGCCGTAAGACCGATGATGCGGGCGCGGTCCGGACGGATCATCAATATCTCATCCGTTACGGGGTTGATGGGAAACCCCGGACAGGCAGGGTACACGGCGGCGAAATCCGGGCTTATCGGCCTCACAAAGACCGCCGCCAAAGAGCTGGCGAGCAGGAAGATCACCGCCAATGTGGTCGCGCCCGGATATATCCCCACCGAAATGACGGAAAAACTCCCGGAAGGACTCAAAGAGAAGATTCTTGAACAGGTTCCCCTGGGCACGCCGGGAAGTCCCGATGATATAGCGGCGGCGGTCGCGTTTCTGGCCTCCGGCGACGCTGCCTATATCACCGGGCAGGTCCTGGTTGTGGACGGAGGGATGGTTATGTAAGTCAATCGTGAACCGTCTGGCGACAGGCGTGAAAGGAGCGTTGCGCCGGGCTGTACTCCGTGACTCGCGGTTCGCAATAAGAAAGGGAGATAGTAGCCATGGCTGAAGATATTCAGCAAAAAGTCGTCGATCTCATCGTTGACCAGTTGGGCGTGGATGCCGACAGCGTAACCCCGCAAGCCCATTTCATAGATGATCTTGGTGCGGATTCTCTCGACACGGTCGAACTGGTGATGGCCTTCGAAGAGGAATTCGACATGGAAGTTCCCGATGAAGACGCCGAGAAGCTGGAGACCGTAAGCGACGTCACGGATTATCTCAAGCAGCGCCTGAGTGAATAGCCTGCCGGGCAGTTGGCGTCACGGTCAGCGCGTCGGCGTCCGGATCGTGAACCTGGCGCGGAGAATTCGATACCGTCGCAACACTGCGCCGATGCAAACACCGATACGCGGGAGAAGGTGCCCTTGAATGGAAACCGAAGGGTCGTAGTGACGGGCCTCGGCGTCCTCGCGCCGAACGGATTGAACACCGATACCTGTTGGGAGGCGCTGCTCAACGGGGAAAGCGGCGTCGATCACATCCGCCGATTCGATACGACGGGATTCCGGGTTACGTTCGGAGCCGAATTGAAGGATTTCGACGCAGAGCGGTTCGGTCTCGACCGCAGGATGGCGAGGCGCAACGATCTGTGCACCCAATATGCCATCTGTTGCGCGCAGATGGCTGTCACTGACGCAGATCTGGACGTGGATGCGGGGAACCCCGACCGGATGGGCGTGATTTTCGGCTCGGGCATCGGCGGTATCTGGACCTTCGAAGATCAACACACCGTCCTCCTTGAGAAGGGCGCACGGAGGATCAGCCCATTCTTCATCCCCATGATGATTCCCGACATGACGTCGGGGCAGGTTTCCATCCTGCTCGGCGCCAGAGGGCCGAACTATACCACCGTTTCCGCCTGTTCCTCCGCCGCGCATGCGATAGGATGCGCCTTCAGAGAGATCAGGCACAACGAAGCCGACGTCATGGTCACCGGTGGCGCCGAAGCGGCCGTCAGCGCGATGTCGCTTGGGGGTTTCGCTTCGATGAAGGCGCTTTCCACGCGCAACGAGGATCCGCAGGGTGCCAGCCGCCCCTTCGACCTTGAGCGCGACGGATTCGTACTTGGCGAGGGCTGCGGGGCGCTCATACTCGAAGAACTGCAGCACGCACGGCGGCGGGGCGCTCGGATATACGCCGAGATTGCCGGTGCGGGTTTTACCGCCGACGCGTACCACGTCACCGACATGGCCCCGGGCGGCGAGGGCGGCGCCCGGGCGATGAGGATCGCCCTGAACCAGGCAGGGCTGAACCCGGAGGACGTAAACTACATCAATGCCCACGGAACCTCCACACCGATCGGCGACCGGACCGAAACCGCCGCCATTAAGTCCGTCCTGGGGAATCATGCGAGAGAGGTCGCGGTCAGTTCCACGAAGTCCATGACGGGCCATCTGCTGGGCGCCTCCGGCGCAATCGAAAGCATCGCCTGCCTCCTGGCCATCCATCACGGCCGGGTACCACCCACCATCAACTACGAACATCCGGACCCGGAGTGCGACCTGGACTACGTGCCCAACACGGCACGGGAAATGCCCGTCAGCGTGGCCTTGAACAACTCCTTCGGATTCGGCGGACACAACGCGGTACTCGCAATGCGTGAGTACAACGGCCGATAGCAGTCCGTTGATAAAGTCGCTCAGCAGGCGAGGTATGGTGTCCCGACCCGGAAATAGATTGCCATCGCGGCCGAAGACAAGGCGCGCAACGCAGTATTTCGACCGCAAGGGCCGGCCGCAGCCCGGATGGTCTTTTTCAACGGGCTGTTAGTTCCCGACTTCCCCGGCTGTGACGACATCGTAAGTTTGTTGGCGTGCTGTCGGACGCAGAGCCGGTCCGAATGGCGCACAAGCCTGCAGACTCGCCGGGCGGACGTCGGACGCCACCGTCACGGCGGAATGCAGACGGCTTGTCAGTTTGTTTCACGGCCGAGTACAACCTCCATTCCCGCAGGGTGAAGCTTATCGGACTTGTCAGAATTCGACGTGCGGTTGCACGATGGCTCGGGCGCGACCGGGAAGCGTATACCCCGGAAAGCCTCCAGGAAAAACTCGGCTACTGTTTTTCGGATCCCGACCTCCTGGTCCAGGCGATCAAACACCGCTCCTACGCCTACGCCGCTGACGAAGGGAGCATTGCATCGAACGAGCGGCTCGAGTTTCTCGGTGACGCCGTACTGGACCTGCTGGTCACGGAGAACCTTTATCGGAAATTCCGGAACAAACGTGAGGGCGACCTCACTCAAATCAAGTCAGTACTCGTCAGCAAAGTCATTCTCGCGCAGCGAGGCCACGAGATCGGACTCGGTCACCACATCCTGCTCAGCAGAGAAGAGGATCTGGCGGGAGGAAGAGACCGGACATCGATCATCGGAGATGCCTTCGAGGCTATTCTCGGCGCGGTTTATCTCGACGGCGGTCTCAAGGCCGCGGACGCATTCGTACAGCGCCACCTCATGAGCAACATCGAGGCTATTGTCGCCAACAACAGCTACCTCAATTTCAAGAGCGTCCTCCTCGAGCATACGCAGGGCGTAGGCCGGGGACACCCCCGTTACCTGGTCAGTTCGGAAGAGGGGCCGGACCACCACAAGACGTTCAGCGTCGAAGTGTTGATCGGCGGCGAACGAATGGGCTTCGGAAAGGGACGCAGCAAGAAAGAAGCGCAACAGATGGCGGCGAAAGAGGCGTTGCAAAAGCTTGGAGTCTCGTGATTCATGCGGAAGACCGGATCGCGTCCGTGGCGTTTCCTGAACACCGGGTCGGGAAACGCCTTTTTCAATATGGCCGTGGACGAAGCCATCGTGCGGGGCGTTGAGGAGGATACCGCGCCGCCCACGGTCCGGACGTTCAGCTGGACGCCCCCCGCCGTCTCTTTCGGCTATGCCCAGCGGATCGCTCGCGAAGTCGACGCGGATCGATGCCGGGAGCGTGGCATTCAGCTTGTCCGCCGGCCCAGCGGCGGGCGCGCCGTCCTCCACTGGAACGAACTCACATACAGCGTCACCTGCCGCACCGACGACCCGCTGCTGGGCGGCTCCATTCAGGAGTCCTACCGAAAGATCAGCGCCTGCCTGGTTGCAAGCCTGCAACTCCTCGGCGTGGCCGCCCGATTCGAGCCGCGACGCAATCCCGCTTCGTCTCCCCGTGGAGAGGGTCTCACTTCACCCTGTTTTTCAAGTACTACGCAATACGAGGTAACGATCGCAGACAGGAAAATCATAGGCAGCGCCCAGCGACGCCTGGGCGGCGTGCTGCTTCAACACGGCTCGCTTCTTCTGGGCCCGGAACACAAGCATCTCATCGATCTCATGCCGGACCGCCGTCAGCTCCTGAAGGAACGCTTTCGTCGTGAACTGGATCGGCACACCGTCTCCCTTTCGGAAGCGGGCCGCCCGGCAGACTTCCACACCGTGGCGCACGCCCTGCGTGACGGTTTTGAAGAGACCCTCGACATCACCCTGACCGAATCGACGTTGTCTCGCGAGGAAACCGCCTGCGCCGAACATCTCGCTGAAACCAAGTACGGCACGGAATCCTGGAACCTCGGAGGCGGCAAGCGCCAACCCCGCGTCGTCCGCCGCATTATATAACTTCAATTTAGAAGAATCAGCCTGGCCGTCTCCTTGCCGACTCACGGAAAGCATGGACAAACCGACGACGCACGAATCGGCATCTGAACTCCGCTGGTCGGTCCATCCCCTCCTGGAAGAACCGCCGGCCAAGACGGGCCTGCTCATCGTGGTCATTCTGGGGCTATCGGTACTGATCGCCATTGAATTCAGCATGCCGGCGTACGGTTTTCTTTCGGCAGCGCTCCTCACGGCATCCATGTCCCGTTACTTTCTCCCCACACGATACGCACTCCTGGAGAAGCATGTCGTGATAGCGCACCTTGGCGCGCGGCGGACAATTCCGTGGAACCGGATTCGCCGGCATGCCGTTGTCACGGATGGCGTTTTTCTCAGCCCGTTCGCCCATCCTCACCGGCTCGATCCGTTTCGAGGCTGTTTCCTGCGCCTTCGAGACAATCGGGAGGAAATCATCGAGTATGTCCAGACCCGCCTCGCGGATGCAGCGTCTTAGGACCTGGTGCGAACACGCTTTCGCCGTCAACCCTCCGGAGAGCCGAATCACGGAGGAAGAACGTGCTCTGGCTGCCAAGTTGGCGGAATTCGTGGTTCGCCGGCAAATGACCACACCGGCGTTGATGGTGCTGGAAGCAGGCCGGCCGTTCAACTTTATAGGCAGTCAGTTTTTGACTTTTCTTTCTCCCTTCGTCACCCTTATCTTCTCAGGCGCGGAATACGGTCGATTCGTGCGTTTTCTGGAGAAACGGCAGAGTGTCCAGGCACTGATCGATACACTTGTGGAGACGGAAAACCGACTGAATGGATAGACCGGACGTCATCATCGCAACGGACTGCGGCAGCACGACCACCAAGGCCATTCTTATCGAGAAAGAAGAGGAATGCTACCGGCAGACCTGTCGCGGCGAGGCGCCAACCACGGTCGAAGCTCCGTTTGAAGACGTTACCCGGGGCGTGCTCAACGCCATCCAGGAAGTCGAGGAACTCTCCGGGCGCGTCATCCTTGATGGCGAACGCATTATTACGCCCGCGGCAGACGGCCGGGGCGTTGACATTTATGTGTCCACAAGCAGCGCCGGAGGCGGCCTTCAGATGATGGTAGGCGGCGTTGTCCAGGCGATGACCGGCGAAAGCGCCCAGCGTACTGCCCTGGGCGCCGGCGCCATTGTCATGGACGTCCTCGCTTCCAACGACGGTCGCCTGCCCCACCAGAAGATCGAGCGCATCCGCCACTTGCGTCCCGACATGGTGCTCCTGTCAGGTGGAACGGACGGCGGTACCGTGAGCCACGTGGTGGAACTGGCGGAATTCATCGCCGCGGCGGACCCCAGACCGAGGTTCGGCGCCGGATTCCGGCTTCCGGTGATCTACGCCGGAAACACCGACGCACGTGAGGACGTTCAACAGGTCCTGGGCGAAAAAACCGCGCTGAAAACCACCGACAATATCCGCCCTCAACTCGAACGCGAGAACCTGGGACCGGCGCGGCAGGTGATCCACGACCTCTTCCTTGAACATGTGATGGCGCAGGCGCCCGGATACCGTAAGCTGATGGAATGGACGGGTGCCCCCATTATGCCAACGCCCGGCGCGGTCGGCCTGCTCATTCAGACCGTGGCCCGGCGTCGCGACATCAACGTCGTGGGTGTGGACATCGGCGGGGCGACCACCGATGTCTTCAGCGTGTTCGGGGATCGATTCAATCGTACCGTGAGCGCCAATCTGGGTATGTCGTACAGCATCTCGAACGTTCTGGCGGAAGCAGGCCTGCCGAACGTGATGCGCTGGGTCCCATTTGAAATCGAAGAGGCCGACCTCAGAGACCGCGTCAAGAACAAGATGATCCGTCCGACCACCGTGCCCCAGACGCTTGAGGAGCTGCAGCTCGAGCAGGCCATCGCCCGCGAGGCATTGCGCCTGGCGTTCGAGCAGCACCGGGCCCTGGCCGTAGGCCTTAAAGGCGTGCAGACGGAACGCACCCTTTCCGACGCTTTCGATCAGACCGCCGCGGGCGAAAGCCTGATTCACATGCCGGACCTGGACCTGCTCGTGGGCAGCGGAGGCGTACTTTCCCACGCGCCCCGGCGCGCGCAGTCGGCCGCCATGCTCATCGACGCCTTCCAGCCACAGGGTTTCACGAGGCTGGCCGTTGACAGCATATTCATGATGCCCCACCTGGGCGTCCTGACAAGCGTCAATGAACAGGCCGCCGCCGAAGTCTTCGAACGGGACTGCCTGGTCGATCTGGGCACCTGCATTGCGCCTTCCGGGCAGGGAAAACCGGGCGAAGTCTGCGCCACGTACGAAATTGCGCTTCCGGACGGCACAGAGTCCGGCGAACTGAAAGTCGGATCCATCCATCTGTTCCACGCGGGCCCCGACCAGGAGGTCGACGTCAGCCTGCATCCCGAATCGGGCTGGGACGCAGGGGCGGGGGCGGGCCAGTCGATTCGCCGTACCGTGAGAGGCGGCGCGGCCGGTTTGATTCTCGACGGGCGCGGACGGCCGCTTCCGTTTTCCGATGGGGACGCGGTCGAGCAGGTTGCCGACTGGAACCAGGCATTGGACCTTTATCCTCGACACTAAGTGCAACAGGGAGGCATCAGATGGCAAACGCGCGCGGATTGGTAATCCTGGGGCTGTTTTGCCTTTTTTCAGCGGCATGCGATGACGACACACCCTGGCAGAAGGTTCAACGCACGCTTATGGATACGAGGGAAGCTCCCGCGATCGTGCTGGACGGAACGGAACGGGTACCCGCCATGTATACCGGCGATACCCAGCCGGAATACGGAGACTGGATGGTTTACCACTTCCTGTCCGACCCGGAGAACTTCAATCCGTACGTATCCAACGACTCGGGCGCTTCCACGGTACACCAGTATATCTTCGAGTCGCTGCTCGACATCGAGAACGAATCACCCTACAGTCTCAGAGGGTTGGTAGCGAAGGGACCTCCCTCGGTGTCCGAAGACAAGCTCACCTACACCTTCGACCTGCGCGACGACGTCCGTTTCGCCGACGGCAGGCCGCTCTCGGCGGACGACGTACTCTTCAGCATCAAGGTCATCAAGAACCCGAAAGTCCTGGCTGCCTCGCTGCGGAACTACTACGCAGCCATCAGCGACGTCAAGCAGGAGGGCAAACACAGAATCAGTTTCGTCTGTCGGGAACCCTATTTCAGGAACAACATCTCCCTGGGTGCTATGGAGATCCTTCCCAAACACTTCTACGACCCCGACGGGCTGCTGGAACCGGTCGACATCCGCAGCCTCATCGACGGATCCTGGGAGAGCGGCCCGCACGCGGAGCGCGTGCAGCAATTCGCGGAGAAATTCAACACCGGATACCATCGGAAAATGCTGGGCTCCGGCCCCTATCTCGTGAAAGACTGGGACGAAGACGTGGTCACGGGCCAGAAAGTGATCCTTACCCGCAATCCCAACTACTGGGGAGGGGAACGGACCGATCTCATGCCCAAGGGATACGTGGAGAAGATCGTCTTCAAAATCGTGAATGACCAGGAGGCCGCGTTTATCGAGCTCACAAACGGAAACATCGACTACTTCGGCCTCAGACCGCTGCAGTTCAAGGACAAAAGCTGGTCTCCGGATTTTGTCGAGCGATTCAAGAAGAGCGTGATCTATTCATCGGGCTACGTGTACATCGGCTGGAACAACGCGCACCCCATCTTTCGCGACCGGCGCGTGCGAAAGGCCATGACGTACCTCACCGACCGTGAGAGCATGGTCCTTAACCTCATGTTCGGCCTCGCGGAAACCGTTGAGAGCCCCATCCACAAATTCCGGCCCGAATACAACCACAGCCTCGAACCCCATTCCTACGACCCCGACCGAGCGCTTACCCTTCTGGAGGAGGCCGGCTGGTCCGACAGCGACAACGACGGCATCCTGGACAAGGTCGTCGACGGCGAGAAACTCCCGTTCAAATTCGAATTCCTTGTCAACTCCGGGAACCAGCTCCGCAAGGACATCGCCCTGGCGTTGCAATATGAACTGCAGGACATCGGTGTCGTCTGCGACGTGCGCGAACTGGACTGGACCATTTTTCTGGATCGGGTCGTACGAAAAAAGGACTTCGCAGCCTGTACCCTGGGTTGGACCGGCAGCCTGCGCACACCGCCGGATTCCTATCAGATCTGGCACTCCTCGCAGGCAGAGGGACAGGGGTCGAATTACATCGGCTTCAAGAACGACGAAGTCGACCGCATCCTGGAAACCTACCGGAGGGAGTTCGATATGGACAAGAGAATACAGCTCTACCGGCGTTTCCAGGAAATCCTGTATAATGAGCAACCCTATACGTTTCTCTGGAAATCCCGCAACGCCATTTCCTACAGCAGGCGTTTTGCGGGTGACAACTGGTATGCCGTTGGCGCGGACACGCAGGAGTGGTGGGTAGGCGCCTCCAACCGGTTGTACCAATAGGCCGGGGAGACGACCGGACCCTGTTGCGACCCCCGATGAACAGACGACGGCACAGAAAGGCCTGAACGCAGATGATCCAGTACATCCTGCAGCGCAGCCTGCTGATGATCCCGACGATGATCGGCATCACGCTGATTTCCTTCCTGGTCATGCATCTCGCTCCGGGCGACCCCGTCGACTTCTTTCTCGGCGGCATGGCAGGCGAGGAGGGCATCTCGACGGAACGGCAGTCCGATTTCGAAAAAACGCGCCAGGACCTTCGCCGTCAGCTCGGCCTGGACAGGCCGCTACACCTCCAATACCTCAACTGGTTATCGAGCCTGGTTCTTCACGTTGAGCCGCTCAACAGCTACGAACGCATGGGCCGGCGCGTTGACGACTTTCTCTCGACCCTGGAACCCATGGAAAGAAGCGAATTGGCCGCGCTGGAAAACGAGGCGCGAAAAGCCCGATTCCTTAGCAGTTTCGAAAAATATCATCCGGACGAGGCGCAGGCGCTCGTCCTTTCCTCTTTCTGGGAGAGCAAGACCGTCAAACTCGAGGAAAACTACGAGTATACCGGCGCCGGCCTGCTCCTCTTCCATTGCTTCGACCGGCGCTTCGTTACGCTCAATTTCGGCCGTTCTTTCAAGGATCAGCAGCCGGTCATCTCGCATATCCTCGCGCGTGTGCCCATCACCATTGAAATCAACATCATCAGTCTGATCGTCGCCTACGTCATCGGACTGCCGCTCGGCATCTGGCTGGCCGTGAAACAGGATACCCGGACCGATCGCACGCTGACCACGGGGACCTTTATCCTCTGGTCCATGCCTTCGTTCTGGGTGGGCATGCTGCTCATCGTATTTTTCTGCAACAAGGAGTTCTTCTACTGGTTTCCGGCCTCCGGCATTCAGTCTCTGGACGCGTCTTCCGAGTGGGGATTCTGGCGACTGTTGACGGACCACGCCCATCACATGGCCATGCCGGTCCTGGCCTCGAGCTACGCCAGCTTCGCGGGTCTCTCCCGATTCATGCGAACCAGCATGCTGGAGAACCTCAGGCTGGACTACGTCCGCACGGCCCGCGCAAAGGGCCTTCCGGAAAAAGTCGTGATTCTGAAGCACGTCTTCCGCAACTCACTTATTCCCATTGTGACCATACTGGCGAATCTGCTTCCGGCCATCATCGCCGGCTCGGTCTTTATCGAGACCATCTTCACCATTCCGGGGTTGGGATATCTTGGCGTTCAATCCGTACTCGTGCGCGACTATCCCATGGTAATGGCCATTCTGACCATCGGTTCGTTCCTCTCGTTGCTGGGAATTCTTCTCGCGGACATCCTCCTGAAAGTCGTGGACCCGCGCATCGAGTTTTCCCGTCTTCAGGGTTAAATCCATGTCCGACGCGACAACGCGCGATCTCAACGAACCTGACGTCCCGACGCCCGAATCCGAACCTGTCCAGGAGGGTCAGACCTACTCCAAACTGGTCTGGCGGCAGTTCAAAAAGAACCGGCCGGCCCTCATAAGCCTGGCGGCGATCGGCGTTCTCGCGTTCACGGCGGTGTTCGCGGATTTTCTCGCGGGCAACAAACCCTACTATATGAAGTACAGGGGCAAGACCTATTTCCCCGCCTTCCGCCAGTACGCCGTTCATCTCGGACTGGCCGACTGGCCGGAGCCGCTCAGAAGAAGGAAAAACTTCAAACGCCTGAGGTCGGAATCCGCAATATTTCCGCCCGTTCCCTACGGTCCCAGCGACGTCAACCTGGGGGACAAGTACCAGCCGCCCGGCACAGCACATATTCTGGGAACGGATCGGCTGGGCCGGGACGTTCTTTCCGGGCTGATCCACGGTTCGCGATACGCACTGACCATCGGACTGGTCTCGGTGGCGATCTCGATGATCATCGGCGTCGCTCTCGGCGCGCTGGCGGGTTATTTCGGGGGCTGGACCGACCTGGTTCTTTCGCGTCTGTTCGAACTCTGGGCGGCCATACCCACCCTCTTTCTGATCATCACGGTGGCCGCATTCTTTCCACCCAGCCTCTTCTTCGTGATGATCATCCTCGGCTTTACCGGCTGGGTGGGTATCGCCAGGCTCACGAGATCGCAGTTTCTGCAGGTCAGGAGCTACGACTTCGTTTCCGCGGCCAAGAGTCTCGGATATTCCAGCGGCCGTATCATGTTCATCCACATTCTGCCAAACGCGATCGCGCCCGTACTCATCCCGGCGGCCTTCGGGGTGGCGGGCGCCATTCTGGCCGAATCCGGATTGAGCTTTCTCGGCATCGGCGTGCCCGCGGAGGCCATCACCTGGGGCGCGATACTCGCGGGCGCCCGGAACAATACGGCGGCCTGGTGGCTGGTTATCGTACCCGGTTTCGCCATATTTATCACCGTGACCCTTTACAACCTGCTGGGCGACGGCCTGCGAGACGCCCTGGATCCGAAAATGAAGGTGTGAGACCATCACCGGCCGACGATCGCGACGGCAGGCTTTGCGGCGCGCCGGCTTCGAAAACCTGAACTGATGGCACATACATACACACCCGGCCTGCGAGTCACCCGCAGCGCGACCGTTCGGAAGCGACGCCAACTGCCGCTCACCGGAGAGGTATTGGTTTCGGAAGGCGAATCCGTGCAGCGCGATCGGGTGGTGGCCCGGACCGAACTGCCCGGCGACGTGACCACCCTGAACCTGGTCAACAGGCTTGGTGTCACACCGGACGAACTGCCGGCCTTCATGCTCAAGAATGAGGGTGAGGCGGTCGAGTCGGGGGAACCTGTCGCAGAGACCCGGCCGTTCATCAGCTGGTTCAAAACCACGGTGGAATCGCCGGTCACGGGCACCGTGGAGAGCGTATCGCCCGTTACCGGCCAGGTCATTCTGCGAGGGCCGCCCCGACCTGTCCAGGTCAGGGCGTACGTGGACGGCACCGTTGTGGAAACCATTCCCGGCGAAGGCGTCACAGTTGAAACCGTCGGCGCGTTTCTTCAGGGGATTTTCGGCATTGGCGGGGAAAGCTGGGGTGCGATCCGGACACTTGCCGCCACACCCGATGAGCAGCTACCGGCAGACCGGATCGACGCCTCCTGTGCCGGCAGGATCTGCATCGCCGGCGGCCTGGTCACACTGGATCTCATCCGGAAAGCGTGTGAGATCGGCGCAGCCGGCCTCATTGGCGGGGGCATCCGCGACCATGATCTGCGTAGCCTTCTCGGGTATGACCTGGGTGTGGCCATTACGGGCACGGAGGAAATCGGCCTCACCGTCGTGATTACCGAAGGATTCGGCGACATCGCCATGGCAACCAAAACTTTCGATATCCTGAACGAGAGAAACGGCGACGAGGCCTCGATCTCTGGCGCAACCCAGATCCGGGCCGGCGTGCTTCGCCCCGAAATCATCGTTCCGGACACGGAGAATTCAGCCGCCGCCGAGGAAACCGTCGCCCGGGACGGCCTGTCCATCGGAGATCCAATCCGAACGATACGGGCGCCCTTCTTCGGAAAGACCGGTGTCGTCACCGCCCTGCCGTCCGAACTGGCGGCCGTCGAGTCGGAAATCCAGGTACGTGTCCTTGAAGTTCAATTCGAGAACGGACAACAGGCCGTGATACCCCGCGCAAACGCCGAAAGGATCGAGGCATGATGATTTGGAGCGTCCAGGCGCGCCTGATTAAAACCGCCAGGAGACACGCAATGGCGCATCTATTCCTCAGTTTCGCCCTTGCCATCGCTGCCGCGCCGGCCGCCGGCGGTTCGGCGCCCACCGACGTCCGGGCATTCGACACGCCCAACGACCAGGGGCACAGCATCACGCTGACATGGCGCCGGATGGATGACCTGCCTGACAGCGCGCGATATCGCATCGGCATTTCCGAACGTCCGGACGGGCCATTTCATCAGGTCGCCGAACTGGAGCCCAGTACGGCTCCGACGATGGCCGACGAGTCTGCCACGTTCGGCAGTGGGGAGGAGAACCGCAATCATCACTTCGTACACATCGATTCCTACCTCGATCCCGACGGACGGAACCGGATCCGGCTCGAGAACGACCGACCCTATTTCGTTCGCCTCGGCGTCCACGGCGCAGGCCACACGGTTGTGGAAGCCCGGGCCCGCGGCAACTACTTCAACTGGACCAAAAGCAACAATTTTCTGCTGGCCGCGCTGTTCTCCATTCTGATCCTCGTCTATATCCGCCTTGCCCGGCGAAAGAATCTTTATATCCGGCGGCTGGCAGGCCTGGACGCTCTGGACGAAGCCCTGGGCCGGGCAACCGAAATGGGCAAACCGGTGCTGTTCGTGCACGGTCTCCAGGACATGGGCAGCCCTTCCACCATTGCCGCCGTGAATATACTCGGCCAGGTGGCGAAGAGAACCGCCGAATACGACACTCAGCTCAAGGTTGGAAATCGGGATCCGATTGTGATGTCCGTGAGCCAGGAAGTGGTCAAAGAATCCTGCATCGAAGCCGGAAGACCCGATGCGTTCAACCCGGACAACGTCTTTCTGGCGGCCGCGGACCAGTTCAGCTACGCGGCCGCGCTCGAGGGACTGATGGTGCGGGAAAGACCGGCAGCCAATCTTCTGATGGGGTATTTTTACGCCGAATCCCTGCTCCTGGCGGAGACCGGCTCCACAACCGGCGCTATCCAGATCGCCGCGACCGACGCCTACACACAGCTTCCGTTCTTTATCACAACCTGCGACTATACCCTGATGGGAGAGGAACTCTACGCCGCCAGCGCCTATCTGTCCAGAGATCCCAAACTGCTGGGAAGCCTGAAGGGACAGGACCTGGGGAAGGGAATCCTCATCCTTATGCTGGTGCTGGGTTCTTTACTGGCCGGCATCGGCTTCTGGCCGATTCTGAGTTGACAGCGTGAACATGGCATAACAGTTCAAGACTGTAGTGTCCTGTCCCATAAATTTCTCACCATTCGGCCGCCGAATTCAGGCAACCAATTTCTGCGACAGAACACTGGGAGAAAATCGAATGTATTTCCTGCAACGCACCCTGCCGCTACTCGTGGCTTTCGCAGCGGGCGTCATCGGCATATTCACCTACTATGTTCCGGTTGCGCAGCCGGTCGAGATTACAACCTCCACCTGGTACAGGATCATCGCCGCGTTCGCCCTTTTCCTTGGCATCCACAGCCTGTTGCAGATGCACTGGCACCGGATCAGGCGCAAGCAGGCCGGATGGGCCTTCAGCGCCGTCGTGTACGTCGGCTTCATCGTTACCATCCTGCTTGCCGTCTACAACAACGGCCGGGGGCCCCTTCAGCCGCTCGCTGAGGGAGACGGTCTGGATCTGAACTGGATGTATACCCACATTCATGTGGCCGGCGGCGCCACGATGTTCTCTCTGCTCGCCTTCTTTATCGCTTCCGCCGCCTACCGCACGTTTCGGGCCCGTTCGGTCGAGGCGGTCGTTCTTCTTGTTGCCGCTCTGCTCGTCATGCTGGGCCGGGTGCCCATCGGCGCACTCATCTCCGAACACCTGCCCGCCATTTCCCAGTGGCTGATGGCCACGCCAAACCTCGCCGCTCGCCGGGGCATCCTGCTGGGCGTGAGCCTCGGCGCAATCGCCACGGCACTTCGGATCATCTTCGGCATCGAACGTTCCTATCTCGGGGAGGAAGGACAATGATCGAGCGCCTCCTGAACATCGACCGCCGCATCGTGTACATTGCCGTCTTTCTGGCCGTATGTATTCCTCTCCTCATCGGCTTCCAGCTGCCAATCAAGGCCACGCCCAACGTACGCGCGGTTTACGACACGGTAGAGAGCCTGGCCGGAAAACCTGATGCCGTCGTACTCATCTCCTTCGACTACGGTCCCAGTTCGCAGCCGGAGCTCCAGCCCATGGCTCTGGCCATTCTGCGCCATTGCTTCAGCCGGAACATCCGGGTGGTGGGCGTGACCCTCATCACCGAAGCAGTGGGACTTGCCATGCAGGCGTTCGATACGGCGGCAGGGGAATACGGACGGACAAACGGGACGGACTATGCGTTTCTCGGATTCAAGGCGGGAGGTCCGATCCTGATCCTGAACATGGGTCAGGATCTGCACGCCGCGTTTCCGGAAGACATCCGGGGCGTCGACACGGCTGAAATGCCTCTCACCCGCAATCTGCGCTCGTTGAAGGATTTCGATTACGTGATCGACCTGGCGGCCGGGTACCCCGGCGTGGACGAATGGATCGCTTATGGGCAGGAACGATACCGATTTCCACTCGGCGCCGGTTGTACCGCGGTGATGGCGCCGGATTTCTTCCCCTTCCTTCAGTCCCGGCAGCTCAACGGCCTCATCGGCGGGCTTGCGGGCGCCGCGGAATACGAAGCGCTGGTGGGCAAGAGAGGCCTCGCGGTCAGCGGTATGCGTCCGCAATCCGTCGCACACATCGTCATCATCGGGTTTATCCTGCTGGGCAACGCGGTCTACTTTCTGCACCGCAGCGCCTCACGGACGTAAGAGGATACCGGTATGCAAAGAGAACACATCGTCTTCCCGATCTTCCTTCTGCTTTTTGCGGCGGTGAATGTCTATCTCCTTGCCTCTGGCAGCCTGGAGGCAAGCTGGTCGGGATTCGGCATCATCCTCGCCGCAGGGATCACGCTCGCCCTGTACAGCTTTCTCTACAGGGACAATCCGCTCTTCAAGCTGGCCGAGCATCTCTACGTGGGCGTTGTCGCCGCGTACGAACTCGCTCTGGTCTGGTACCAGAGCATCCTGCTGGACGTCTTCAACCCTCTGTTCCGTCCGCCGCCGGACACGGGCGTCAAGTGGTTGGTGATCGTTCCGGCCTGCCTCGGTCTTTTTCTGATGACCCGCTTTGTCGGCAAAGCGGTGTGGCTCAGCCGTATTTCATTTGCCTTCTTCGTGGGACTCGGCGCGGGGCTGGCCATCCCCCGGCGCGTCGCCTCCTTCATTATCGAGCAGATCGAACCCACGATCCTCCCGTTTTCACAGGCGTCGGCGGGCTTCGGATGGGCCGTTCTGGATCCGGCGATCATCCTGATCGGCGTTGTGAGCGTACTCATTTACTTTTATTTTTCCGTCGAACATAAGGGGGTCGTGGGCGGCATCTCCAGGGTCGGCATCTATTTCCTGATGGTTTCGTTCGGCGCTTCATTCGGTTATACCGTCATGGCGCGAATCTCCCTCCTCATCGGACGCGTGGATTTCCTGCTGGAAGACTGGCTGAATTTGAATCCACCGCTGTTCTGACCCGCAGGTGGCGGTCAGGAAATCATCGGGACGCCGTTCTCCAGCATGGAGCTTGAGGTTCGCACGGTATCCGTGACGGTTGCATTTTCAACAGATGGTGGATCTATGTCGGAACCACTGCTAACTGTCAGAGATCTGAAGACGTTCTTCCATACGGACGGCGGGGTCGCCAGGGCCGTGGACGGGGTCTCCTTCACCCTCAAGAAGGGCGAAACTCTGGGTCTGGTGGGAGAGTCCGGTTGCGGCAAGAGCGTCACGTCTCTGTCCGTAATGCGACTGGTACCCGAACCGCCGGGGGAGATCGTCTCAGGAGAGATCCGGTTCAACGGACGCAATCTGCTGAGCCTGGACGAAGCGGCCCTTCAGGGTGTGCGGGGCAACGACATCGCGATGATTTTCCAGGAGCCGATGACCAGCCTTAATCCCGTATTCACCTGCGGAGACCAGATTGACGAAGCCGTTATGCTCCACCAGGGTCTCGGCAGGGACGCCGCCCGGGCCATAACGGTTGACATGCTCAATCTGGTCGGCATTCCGGATCCTGAACAGCGGGCAAACGAGTATCCTCACCAGCTTTCCGGCGGCATGCGCCAGCGGGTGATGATCGCAATGGCCCTGTGCTGCAATCCGGAACTCCTCATCGCCGACGAACCGACGACGGCGCTGGATGTGACCATTCAAGCCCAGATACTTGAACTTCTGGACCGGCTTCAGAGGGAACTGGGAATGGCCGTCCTGATGATTACCCACGATCTTGGCGTTATTGCGGAGGTCGCAGACCGCGTGGCGGTCATGTATGCCGGAAAGATCGTGGAAACCGGAACGGTGGATGAGATATTCGCCAACCCGCAGCACCCCTACACCAGAGGATTGCTGGAGTCCATACCCACGCTCAATGAAGAGAAAGGCCGGCTGTCCGTAATTCCGGGGACCGTGCCCGATGCGACCCGTTTTCCCGCCGGATGCCGGTTCGCGCCCCGGTGTTCATTGGCGGAGGATGTATGTGAAGCGGACGAGCCGCGCCTCGAACCGACCTCGGGCGGACGCTTCGTCGCCTGCTGGATGGTCGAAGATTACCCATCTCCCGTGACGCGATCGGATTGACATGTCCAGACCACTGCTCGAAGTCCATGGGCTGAAGAAACACTTCCCAATCACCCGCGGGGTATTCTCCCGGACCGTCGGCTACGTAAGAGCCGTGGACGGAGTCTCTTTCACCCTGCACCGGGGAGAAACCCTGGGTCTCGTGGGGGAGTCCGGGTGCGGCAAGACAACCGCGGGGAGGAGCATCCTCAGGCTGATCGAGGCTACGGCGGGCCGCGTTCTGTTCAACGGCACCGACGTCTTCGACCTGAAGCGCTCTGAACTCCGGGCCGTTCGACGCCGCATGCAGATCATCTTCCAGGACCCCTACAGTTCGCTGAACCCCCGCATGACAGTGGGGGGCATGCTGGCCGAAGCACTGAAAATCCACAAGCTCACGGACGGCAGCGACACGCGGGAACGCGTGGCGGAACTCCTGGAAACCGTGGGTCTCCGGCCGGACTATGCCCGCCGGTATCCCCACGAATTCAGCGGGGGGCAGCGCCAGCGTATCGGCATTTCGCGGGCGCTGGCCGTGAATCCGGAATTCATCGTTGCGGACGAACCCGTTTCGGCATTGGACGTGTCGATCCAGGCGCAGATCATCAATCTTCTTCAGGATCTTCAGAGCCGGTTCGGCCTTACCTTCCTCTTCGTCGCGCACGACCTGAGCGTTGTCAAACATATCTCCAACCGCATCGCGGTGATGTACCTCGGACGTATCGTGGAAATCGCGGAAAGCCGCACCCTCTGCAGCGATCCCCAGCACCCTTATACCCGTGCCCTGCTATCGGCCGTTCCCGAGCCGGACCCGCGTGTCAGGAAGCAACGCACGGTACTCACGGGCGACGTCCCAAGCCCGGCCAACGTCCCTCCAGGCTGCCCGTTTCATCCGCGCTGCCCCGAACGGGAAGACGCTTGCACGAAAATCGTGCCTGAACTGCTCGAAATCGACGCAAACCACAGCGTCGCCTGTATACTGCGGACACGGCAGCACCTCCCATCGGCGTGAAATTGGAACTGTTCGTTGTCTTCGCAAGTCTAATTGTATACTTTTATAGCCGAACCGCGGCCGGTGCGGGCCAGACGGGATTGTCGACCTGTCCCCATGCGCGTCGTACAAGCGCCCGGCAGCCGCCCAATCCAACACCCGAAGTCCAGGAGAAGCACGTGAACCGATCCACGATCCTGTCCATCAGCCTCTTCGGCGCTGTACTAATCGCCATTTCGTCCGGCGCGCCGTCCCCTTCCGACGCCCAGCAGTTTCCCAGAAAATTCAAACACGGCCCCACAGTGGACATTGCCGATGTGCCGTTGAACCGCACCATGCCCGATTATACATGGGAGCGGCACGAGCGTCATTTCTTCCCTTCCCTGCTAGGCCTGCACGTGCCGGGCGCACGGGCAATCCGCACGAAGTACTTCGCCATCTACTATGCCGAAGCGGAGAATACCGCCCGTCGTATCGCTGAGATTGCGGACGACACTTTCGAGAAGATATCCCGCCATTACCCGGGTTCCATAGAACGCTACGCCCCGATTCACGTGGTCGTTTCCGATATTGACATTCTGGGAAATGCCTTCTCCTTCTACCTTGGAAATCTCATCTCGTTCGGTTCCACGCCCCTCAACTGGGACTCGCGAGGCACCCACGACTGGGTGCGCGACGTTTTTACCCACGAACTCACCCACCACATCACGCTCAAGGCCTCCCACAACAGCATGCCCTTCGTATTCGGCCTTCTCGGCAGCAGCCGCTCCAACCAGAACCCGGACTTCGGCTTCTTTCTGCCGCTCTACCACTCGGCGATGCCGAACTGGTACGCCGAAGGTATCGCACAATTCGAAGCCGAGGAGTACGGAGGTGACCTCTGGGACACCCACCGGGATATGATCCTGCGGATGGCCGCGCTCGAAGACGACCTGCTTTCATATACCGACATGAACGTCTTCGGCAAAGACGGCTTCAAGTCTGAACAGGTCTACAACCAGGGCTATGCATTTCTGAACTACCTGGCCGACACCTACGGTCCGGATTCCGTGCGAGCCATGTCCCGCCACCGGCCGATCGTCAACTTCAAATCCGCCGTCAAGAAGAGCACGGGTATCTCGGCGCCCGATCTTTATGACGAATGGACCGCGCATCTCGATCGCAAATACGGCGCCCTTGCGGACTCCATCCGCGCTGCCGGAGAGCGTGAGGGCGAACTGCTTTCCGACCGGGGCGACGTGGAGCACTTTCCCACCTACTCGCCCGACGGCACGAAAATGGCGTTCATCAGCAACGAGGGCAGCGACTACGCGATCATGGAAATGCTCGTGATGGACCTGGCCACACGAAGATTGACAAAGGTGGCGAGAAGCCGGAAGTACGGGAAATACGTCAACCTGCCCTTCTCCTGGACACCCGATGGCAACAGCCTGGTATACAGCAAATCCGTCGGGGGCAACTGGGACATCTTCATATACGATCTCACCTCCCGCAAGGAACGCAGGGTCACCGTCGGGCTGCGAGGAAGAGACCCTGCCGTGTCTCCGGACGGCAGGGAAATCGCGTTCGTGGGCAACCGGGACGGGACGTCCAACCTGGGCATCGTGAACATCGACGGCACGGACATCCGCTATCTGACAAACAACAACAACGGAACGCAATATTACACGCCCAGGTGGACGGAGGACGGCAGTAGACTTCTGTTCGGCATTTTTCGAGGGAAAGACCGGGATATTGCCCTAATCAATACGGATGCCACGCCGAGGCCAAAGAAGACCGACACGAAGAAGACCGAGAAGGAGGAGCTGGCCGAACGCATCGCCCAAAGGAAGAAATCCGAGACCGAGGTGGACAGCGCCCAGGCTGAGGCAGACAGTCTCGCGCTGGCCGAGGCCGCACAGAGGGACAGCATGGTCGCGTTTCCCGACAGTCTGGCCTACGCCAACAACGCGGGCTTCGAAGTGATCATCAATACACGGGCCGATGAACGCGATGCGGTCTGGCTGCCCGGCGGCGAAGGCATTGTGTATGCCTCGGACCGGACCGGCATCTTCAACATCTACACCCTTGACCTGGCGTCGGGGAGGCAGGAACAACTCACGAACGTCATCGGAGGCGCCTTCTCGCCCTCGATTTCTCCCGATGGCGACGAAATCCTCTATTCGGGTTACCACGCCGCGAATTACAACATCTACCGCATCCGGAAGTCCGACGCCGCTGCGGCCGCTGCGGCCGATTCCCTGGTGCGGGACTACAGCAGCATCTACAACGGCAAGAAAGTCGGGGACCTGTTCAATACCGGCCGGTACGCTCCTCGACTGGCCTCCATCGGCGTCGTGCCCATCCTGGTACTGGGACCGACCTTTATCGGCAATCGCTTCGGCCTGGACCAGCTGAGCGCGGGCGCCGAAGCCGCCTGGGGAGACCTCCTGGGTAGCGACAATATCTACGCTGGCTTTACCGTTGGCAAGAATCTGAAAAAAGGCGTGGATCTGAACTCGAACTTTTCCACGTTCTACACGAAGGGCCTGCCGGCGGTTCATACCGAAGACCGGACGTACGCGCCCAGGTTCTTTATTGGCGCCAGTCAACAGACCATCAACAGCCAGATAGATCGAGGCATTGTGGATTCCCGAAGGGACACCACCTCTGGCACATTGCAGATCGTGATCGACGACACACTCCGGCTGGTGCCCGGTGTGACCAGTTTCACCAACCTCTCCCTCACCCAGGAAGACAAGTACAAGAACATCTTCAGCGATTTTGTGGTGGGCGTTGAAGCCAGCATCGGCAGGCGTCAGGTGCTTTCGATGACCTGGGGCCACAGGCGGTACAAGGAGAGCACCCACACGAAACAGGTCATACTGGACAGCACGAGACTGGTCCAGAACAGACAGGGCGTCGTCACCGACATAACCGACCAGATTCCAGGCCTGGGCGAAGATGAGGTCGTCTTCGATGATTTTCTGTATCGTGACCTCAGCTTCTTCAAGAGCAACGATCTCACGGTCGGCTGGCGTTATTTCAATTTCCTGCCCGCAAAGGACATGTTCGTAAATCCGTCCCGGGGCAGGGCGATCACCCTGAGGTACCGGCGTATCAACGCCTCTGTTACCGACTCGCTTTTCAGGTCTCAGCTGAATCAGGACGGCGTTGCCGCCCCGACCTACATGTCGGACCCGACCAAGCTGGGCATCAACGAGTACATCGTGTCCTGGAATGAATTCATCGGTTTGCCCGGAAGAGCCACACTGGCGCTGCAGGGATTCCTCGCCTACAAGGACAAGCCCATAAAGGACGTCCAGGAGAACACCAGTTCCGCAGAGGGCGTGTTCTACTATCCCCTGAGGTATTACCTGGGCGGACTCGGCACGCTCAGAGGGTATCCGTATTTCTCCACATCCGGCGGAAAAGCCGTGCTCGCGAGAGCCAGCCTCACGTTTCCAATATTCAGGCATGCTGCCAGGGAACTGCCGCCCTTCCATTTCGACAAAATCTACGGGACTCTCTTTGTGGAAACCGGCGCCGCCGGGAATTTCGAGAGCCTCCGCGTCTGGCTCGACTCTGAAGACAGGTTCAAGCGCTCCGCTTTTCTGACCGACTGGGGCTTCGAACTCCGCATGCAGATGTTCACACACTACCGAATCCCCCTTTATGGTTATTTCCAGATCGCCTTTCCCACCCGCGATACCATACTGGGCCGCGAGATTGACAAGAACCGGATCTACTTCGGCCTGACAATCTGAATCGTGTAGCCCTGGTACCGATCGGGGATCGAATCTGCAGCAGATCGATCCCCGTTTTCGCGCCCCTTCCCAAGGATTTGATTTCAGCCACTGACTTTTCGTAGTCTCGTTCATTCGCAGTTTCGTTCATTCGCAGTTTCGTCTTTCGTCTTTCGTCTTTTCGTAGTCTCGTCTATTCGCAGTCTCGTAGTCTCGTCTTTCGTTTATTCGCGTCATTCGCGTCATTCGCAGTTTCGTCTTTCGTCTTTCGCCTTTCGTCTTTTCGTAGTTTCGCCATTTCGTAGTTTCGCCATTTCGTCTTTTCGTATTCTCGTCTTTTCGTATTCTCGTCTTTTCGTATTCTCGTCTTTTCGCAGTCTCGTATTCTTTATGCGTCCTCTTCTCCGATCCCTCCGTCCCAACCAGTGGATAAAGAGCGTGTTCGTTCTGGCCCCGCTGGTCTTTTCAGCACACCTGCTCGAAGGGCGCTACCTTTTGCGCAGTGGCGGCGCGTTCGCTCTCTTCTGCCTCATGTCGAGCGCGGTCTACCTCCTGAACGACATTCGAGACGTCGAATCCGATCGCCGTCACCCCGAGAAGCGCAACCGGCCGATAGCCTCGGGCCAGTTGAGCCCTGGCGCAGCGACGACCGCCTCCATCGTTATCGCCCTCTGCGTGCTTCCGCTGGCTTTTCTGCTGAGCATCCCCCTCGGATGGGTTCTGCTGGCCTACGGGCTGATGAACGTCGCCTATTCGCTCCATTTGAAGCACGTTGTCATCCTGGACGTGATGATCATCGCCTCCGGATACCTGCTGCGAGCCATCGCGGGCGCACTGGTCATCAACGTGGAGATTTCCTCGTGGCTCATCCTCTGCACCGTGTTGCTGGCGCTCTTCATGGGTTTCGTCAAACGCCGGCAGGAACTGATCCTCCTGGAAGCCGGCGCGGCTGAACACCGGCGCATTCTGGATGAGTACACGCCGCGGTTCCTGGACCAGATGATCGCCGTCGTCACGGCCGGCGCTCTCGTCTCGTACGCGCTCTACACCATGTCACCCGACGTCGCACAGAAACTCGGAACGCCGCATCTCAATCTCACCATTCCCTTCGTGATCTACGGGCTTCTGCGCTATCTCTATCTGGTCTATGCCAAGAACCAGGGCGGTAATCCATCCTCAACCATTCTGGGCGACCCGTCGCTGATGATCAACGGCGGCCTCTGGTTTCTTGCCGTCTTTACCCTGCTCTATTTCAAGTAATCCGTATCCTTCTACCGTTACCGCGCCGATCCCCAGGTCGGCAACGCTCGAAAGCGCTCATTATGCAGAGCAAGGTAGCCGTTCTGAAAACCAGACCTGAAACGGTCTTGAGAGACTATCACAGGCTATTGAACCTGGCGGGGTACCAGGACGTCCTGGACAGGAAGCTCGACACCGCCCTCAAGGTCAATATTTCATGGCACTTTTTCTATCCGGGCAGTTCCACGACCCCGTGGCAACTCGAAGGCGTAATCCGCGCGATGGCAAGGGACGGCTATCGCAAAGACCTGATCCACGCCTGCCACAACCGAACGGTCGTCATCGACGCCCGGCTGGGTGAGCGGGAGAACAAGCAGGTCAACGTTGTCAACGCCCACGGCCTGCGGAACATCCACCTCTACGAAGGCGAGGAGTGGATCCACATACGCGATGCGGTGGGCAATCTCGCGGACCGGTTCCTGTGCCTGAACCAGGTCTACCCCGACGGTTTCCATATTCCCCGCCGACTGATCGGGGAAAACATCGTCCACCTGCCCACTGTAAAGACGCACGTCTTTACCACCACAACCGGAGCAATGAAAAATGCCTTCGGCGGCCTGCTCAACGAACGACGCCACTGGACACATCCGGTTATCCACGAGACCCTCGTGGATCTGCTGATGATTCAGAAGGAAATCCATCCCGGCGTATTCGCGGTGATGGACGGGACTTTCGCCGGAGACGGGCCCGGTCCCCGATGCATGATACCCTATACCAAAAACGTCATCCTTGCGAGCGCCGACCAGGTCGCCATCGATGCGGTTGCCGCCAGGATGATGGGGATGGATCCGCTATCCATCAAACACATCCGGCTCGCCCACGACATGGGCCTGGGTTGCGGCGACCCGCGCGGGATCCGGATTTTGGGTGATGCCTCCGCGGCCGAAGAAAACTGGCAATTCGCGGGTCCCTTCCGCAAAATGACATTCGCATCCCGAATGCAGCACAAGATCTATTGGGGACCACTCAAGAAGCCTGTCGAGTGGTCTCTCAAGACCTTCCTTGCGCCGTGGTCCTACCTGGCCAGCGTCCTCTACCACGACACCTTCTGGTATCCGTTTCTGGCCCGAAAACGAATGCGGGATGTTCTGGAAAGCGAGTGGGGCCGGCTCTTCAGGAACTGGGAGCGTCTCGGCTCCACGGACGACGGCTACGACACCGTGGGAGATGCCGCCGCCGAGATCCGCCGGACCGGATTCAACGCATTCAGGCGCTCCCTCGGCGTCCTGGTTTCCTGCATTCGAGAAGCCCCTGAATTCCTCACGCTGCGAAAGCGGCAGATGCATGAGAAGTAGTGCCACGTCCACGATCCATGCGCGCACCTTCCTCCGAACCGACGATCGAGGCCATCCGGCGGATCGCTCCCACCACCCCTGGCAGCGGGTCCCCGGTTGAAGATGTCCGACCCATCCCCGGTCACCCTAACGTCTGGATAGTCGCCCTCGTCGACGGTTCATTCCTCGTTGCCAAACAACACGCTTTCGCTCCCCTCGCACGCGGAGAACCTCACGACCTGCTGGCCGTTGAACAGCTCGCGCACGCACGCCTTTCCGGGGCGCCTGTGCCGAGGCTTTACGCTGCCGACAGTGACCACGACCTGGTCTTTTTCGAGTGGTGCGGCGACCGCACGCTCGACGACGTCTGCCAAGAGGGGGCTGCGGGAGCCTACGGCCGTCTGGTCGTCGATGGCTTTGCCCGAATTCAATCCACGTTTCACGATCATGGCGACGATTTCGCCCCGCGTACCTTTCCGGGGTGTTACCCGCAGGATCTGCGCCGGACGTGGCGGCGAACAACCCGAGGTCTCGTCGGTGGCCTGCCGCGCCTCGCCGACCGGCTTTCTCGATCCGTGAGTCGAAAGCGTTTGCCTGCAATGACAGATCGGCTCACCGGGCTTCTCCTATTCCTCGACCAGGCAGTGCCGCTACCCGGTCCAACCGACTACCACGCCCGCAACATCGTCATCAACCCGGCCACGCGATCGCTCCGTTTCATCGAATTCTCCAAGATCGGCTGGGACTGGCCCGAACGCCGGCTCACACAATACACAACCTCCCACGGCGCCGGGCGGACGGACGGAGGGACCGTCAGCGTGCTGACGCCTGCTCTGACCGGGCGATATGCCGCGCTTGCTTCGAATTACCGCGAGGAGCCACCCGAGCAGATTGCGGTCCTGCTGGACGGGCACCATTTCGTCTTTCACCTCCTGGCTGCGCAGTCTCTCCTCGATGCCCTGCCCGATCCCCGGCATCCGCTGCTGGACAGGTGGCGGAACCCCGAGGCGCGCCTGGAGCAACTGCGACGAATCCTCTCGACGCCCCTCTGCAACGATCCCCGGACGTCCGAACTTCGATCCTGGTTTGAATCCTGAACCCGATGCGGGGCTGGACCACGTTTACTGGACACACGGAATAGTTTTTTCCGTTTCATGTGCCTGTGATCCGACCGACTTCGGATCGCGACATGAACGCCCAAAGTGGTTGACATCCCCCCGCAATTGGCCTATCGTAATTTCCGAAGGATCGAGCGCCCCTGTATCCTGTCATCCCATTCAAGTCACGGCTATGTGTGCCTTCCTGCCACCCGGAAAACTTCCGCTGGACATGCTCTCCGGCCTGCTGCGCGAATGTACCGCCGAAGACGAGCGCATCCTGGTCGGGCCGCAGGTGGGCGAGGACGCCGCCGTTATTGACTTTGGCGGCACCTGCCTGGTCGTGAAGACCGACCCGATCACCTTTGCCACGGACGAAATCGGCCACTACGCGGTCCACGTCAACGCCAACGATATCGCGACGATGGGGGCCGTTCCCCGCTGGTTCCTGGCCACCCTCCTCCTGCCCGAAGGCCGGACGAGCGAAACGCTGGTTCGAACCATCTTCGACTCGCTCCAACGCGCCGCGGTTAAAATCGGTGTCTCTCTGTGCGGCGGCCACACCGAAATCACCGCGGGTCTGGATCGGCCGATCGTCGTGGGCCAGATGCTGGGCGAAGTCTCCCGGGAGCGCCTCGTCCGGTCCAGCGGCCTGCAGGCCGGCGACCGTATTCTGCTGACCAGGGGGCTGGGGATCGAAGCCACGGCCATTCTGGCGAGGGAAAAGGAAGCCGAACTGCGCGACCGGGGCTTCGATGCCGCCCTCCTGAAAACAGCACGCGAATACCTGCATACTCCGGGGATCAGTATTCTCGAGGAGGCGCGCATCGCCTGCGAAACCGCGCCGGTGCACGCGATGCACGATCCCACGGAGGGCGGCGTTGCCACGGCGCTACGGGAACTGGCCGCCGCTTCGGACTGCGGGCTCTCCGTGGAAGCGGATGCGCTTTTCGCCTCGGAAGAAACGCGCCTGCTCTGCGATGCGTTCCAGCTCGATCCGCTGGGCGTCATCTCATCGGGCGCGCTGTTGATCGGCGTGGCGACGGAAAACGCCGACCGGGTCCGCGACGCCATCCGAGCCGCGGGCATCCCCTGCGAAATTGTCGCGCGTGCGGAACCATCCGAATTCGGACTCAAGCTCCGCATTAACGATACAGATCGCGACCTTCCCGAGTTCGACCGGGATGAAATAGGCAAGATCTTTTGACCTGGATCAGTTTCCTGGCCCTGAAACCCAACCACGCCCTGACGTCCCCTGGTTCCTTGCCGTTTTCCTTGATGCGGTGAGAGGGAAGAGGGGAGAGGGGAGAGATTGCCTGCCTTGTAAAGTTTCTTCTCGTGCCGGAGGCCAGAAGCGATAACATACCGGGCAAGGATTTCTTCTACCGTCTACCTTCTTACGTCTCCCCGCCTTTATGCCTTTCCTGACTGCTGAATCTGCTTGTCCGCAATTGGCGTAACGCCTAAATTAGACACGGCAGTTCCGGGTTCCATCGCACATTTGGGAGTACTTGACGTGACGGACCAAAACGGCTTCACCTTCCATTCCCCCACGCGTCTTTTCGCCGGCCGCGGGAGCGTTTCGGAAATCCCTGGGATTCTCTCGGAACGAACAGAAAAAAAGGCCCTCGTCGTTACCGATAAGGGACTCGTCAAGGCCGGTGTGGCCCAGCAGGCCACGGGCGTCCTCGAGGCCGCAGAGATCCCGTTTGCGGTTTACGACGGCGTGGAAGAAAACCCTCCGGCCCACGTCGTGCAGGCCTGTTTCGATCTTTACGAATCAGCAGGTTGTGACTGGCTCCTGGCCATCGGCGGCGGCTCTTCGATGGACACCGCCAAGTGCGCCGGAGTTCTGGCCGAAAACGGGGGCCGAATCGAAGACCACTTCGGTCTCCTGCAGGACCGGAAACGGGTGCCCTTCCTGTTGTGCGTGCCCACCACCTACGGCACCGCCAGCGAAGTCACCCCTTTCGCCGTCGTCACGGACGACAACCATTTCAAGGCCGCGGTGGGCGGTCCGCACGTCATTCCAGACGTGGGCATTCTGGATGCCAATGTAGCCGTCACCCTGCCCATGCCCATCGCCGCCGCTACCGGAATGGACGCGCTCACCCACGCGGTGGAATCCTACGTCGCACGCGCCTCCAACCCGATAGCCGACGGCCTGGCGCTGCACGCCATACGGCTGACTGCACGGAACCTGCGGCAGGCCGCTTCAAGCAACCACAATTACGAAGCCACCGAACAGATGCTGCTTGCGAGCAATATGGCGGGCATCGCCTTCTCTCAGACGCGCCTTGGCAACGTGCACGCGATGTCACACGCCGTGGGCGGCCATTACGGGGTCCCTCACGGCGTCGCCAACGCCATCCTGCTCACACGGGTGATGGACTTCAACAAAGTCGCGTGCCCGGAGCGATTCGCCGACATCGCCGTCGCGCTGGGTGAGAATATCGAAGGCCTGTCCCACGTGGAAGCCGCCGACGTTGCCGTGGAGGCGGTGCAATCCCTGGCTGCCGACGTGGGCATTCCCGACACGCTCACCGAAGTGGGCGTTCCGCCTGAAGGTATTTCCGTGCTGGCGGAAGACGCGATGAAGAGCGGAAATATCCAGATCAACCCGCGCCACACCACACTTAAGGACATCATCGCGCTCTACGAAGCCGCCATGTGATAGTCCTTCGCATCCGAACATCATTCGCACGGCTCTTGATGCAAGACCCGAATTCTCACGATCGTCTTCTTCGACCGGAGGCCTATCATGCAATACCCCCACATGTTTCGGATCCGCCAGCGCTTCGACGCGCCGCGCGTCGACGACATTCCCGGCGCCACCCGGCGCGAGATCCGGAATCTCAATCCCGGCGAGACAATCAAGCCCGGTCACACGGTTGCGATCGCCGCCGGATCCAGAGGTATCGCCAACCTGGACACGGTCATCGCGACAATTGTCGAAGAAATGGTCGCGCTGGGCGCCCGGCCCTTTATCGTTCCAGCCATGGGCAGCCACGGCGGCGGCACCGCCGAGGGTCAGGCCGGAATTCTCGCCGAATACGGCATCACCGAAGCGGCGGTCGGCGCCCCCGTCAGATCCTCGATGGACGTGATCGAAATCGGCGTCACCGATTTCGGCATGCCCGTCTATTTCGACAAATACGCCTCCGAGGCCGACCACGTGGTCGTCGTCAACCGCGTAAAGCCCCACACGGGCTTCGTGGGTGAGATCGAGAGCGGCCTGATGAAGATGATGCTCATTGGCCTCGGCAAGCACAAGGGCGCGACGATCTACCACCGCGCCATTATTCATCATTCGTTCGACAAGATCGTGCGCATAGTGGGTAAGACGGTGCGGGAAAAGATGCCGATTACGTTCGGCGTCGCCCTGCTGGAAAACGGCTACGATGAAACCGCGCAGATTGCCGCGGTGCCCGCGCGGGATTTCGAAAGCGCGGAAAAGGAACTACTGGTCAAAGCCAAGGCCTGGTGCCCCCGGCTGCCGTTCGACGAGGTGGACCTGCTGATCATCGACGAGATGGGTAAAGACATCAGCGGCTCCGGCATCGATACCAACGTGGTCGGACGCAAGCGCAACGAACGCCGCGCGATGGACGGAGAGACGCCCAACGTGCTGCGGATCTTCGTCCGGGACCTCACGGAAAAGACCCACGGCAATGCCGTAGGCGTCGGCATGGCCGAATTCACCACGGACCGGCTGATTGAGAAAATCGACTATCATGCGATGAACATCAACGCCATTACCGGGCAGCACCCCCCGGCCGCCTCCATCCCCATGCATTTTCCCACGGACGAGGAGGTTCTGCAGATCGGGCTCGAGTCCATTGGACTCATCGAGCCGGAGGACGCACGGGTGCTCTGGATTAAGAACACCCTGGACCTGGGCGAAGTCGAAGCCTCCACCGCCTACCTCGAGATGGCCGAAATGCGGGACAACCTGGAGATCCTGGTCGGCCCCCGCCAGCTCGAACTCGGCCCCGACCGCAACCTCCCGCCCATCGACACCTTCGCGCGCAAGGCCCCCGACATGGTCCCCGCGGATTGAGGGAACCGTCGGATCGTCCGATACTACAAAAGAATGCACACGCCTGCGTTTTCAGGGAATGGTGAAGCGGTTGGCAGGATATTTGTGTGGCACGACAAAGTTCGCCAAGGGCGACTCCCAGCACGCAGGAGAAACGTCAGGGAGAAACACCATGGATTGGCGCGACCACATCACCGTGGATCCCGATGAGATATCGAAGAGTTACCCTTCGGTTTCACGCGAAGCTATCCATGCGGCGATCTCGTATGCCGCGGCACCGGCAAACGAGCAGTAGCCACCTTGGGTACCTGAACAGCGAATTGCAACGGGAATCGTACTTGGGTGGTGCCTACCTGCGATCGTAAGGTCGGAGAACTTCAACGAGTTATATGTTTCAATTTGGATTCAGCGGAAAGAAGTGGACGATTGATCACGTCCAGAACTGCCGAGACATGAGGCCACCATGCTATCCCGACTAACAGCCAGAAACTTCAAATCGCTTGGCGAGGTGACGATCGAGTTGCCCCGCTTGGCTGTGCTGTTCGGTCCGAATGGGGCTGGTAAGAGTAATCTTATAGACGCGATCCAGGCACTTTCATGGATAGGAAATTCCCGAACCTTGTTCGATGCACTTGGCGGTCGTTTCCCGATACGTGGCCATGCTTTCGAGGCGTTTTCCTTCGCTTCGAAGGGATTACAGGCCATACTTCGACAGGGCGCCGCCTCCTTCTCGCTGGATGCGGAGCTTCAGACTGTTCGGGGACGGTACAGGTATCGCGTCGAACCCGAAATCGATTTCAATTCGGGGCAACTGAGCATATCCGACGAGTTTCTTGCACAACTAACAATGAATGGGAAAGCGAAAGGTAATCCAATCATTGAGAGGAAAGGCAACCAGTTTCGCATACGACGCAAGGGAATAGCGAAGAGGCGCAACGAGCCAACGGGATTGAATCACACAATCCTATCGGATCAGAGCCTGAGCGGAGATGGATTTCCATGGCTCGATCAGGTACGGGCGGAGTTGCTCAATTGGCGGACTTACTACTTCGAGCCGCGGATGTCCATGCGCAACGAGGTCCCGCCTGCCGACGTCATAGATATCGGCATCCATGGCGAGTATGTCGCGCCCTTTCTGTATAAACTCAAGGCCCAGCAACCCAAGTATTTCGACGCCGTATCGCGTGCATTGAGGTCGGTCATTCCAAGCGTGGAAAATCTGAGCGTTTGGCTCGACGAACAAAGTGGCACACTCAATTTGTCAATAAGGCAATCTGGCATCGATTACTCGTCACGCGTGCTTTCGGAAGGTACACTTCGGGTACTCGCGTTATGCGCGATTGCGGTGAATCCCTGGGGTGGCGCGCTGGTCGCACTGGAGGAACCCGAGAATGGCGTTCACCCTCGAAGACTCGAACTGATCGCACAGTTGCTGCTGTCACTTACGACTCCAAACGAGACCGCTGCAAACCAAAGGCAGCTTGTTGTCACCACGCATTCACCGTTGTTCGTAGATGCAATATTGAAGGCAAAGCGAGAGTCGATCAGCCAGGAGGAGATCGGCATTTTCAACGTGCGACGTGACGAGCTTGGAACCGTTATCGAACCGTTCGATGTAGAAGGACCGCTTTTTAGTGAGACAGCGATCGGACAAGCCCTTGAGAGCGGAGCGGACGACGGTAGATTTGAAAGTCTACTTATGCGAGGCTTGATTGATGAGTAACCGAATCCGCGAGATCGCGCCCCGCGGAGGGTGCGCCTGTTCTACCTAGGACAATATGTGACAGTGGCGACATGCGGTTTCGACCGAATACTTGCTTCTATTGCTCGACTGTATCGTATTATATGGGAATCATGAAAACAACGATTGATATTCAAGACGAACTGCTGGCGAGAGCAAAACAGTACGCGAGGAAGTCGGGGCGTACATTGCGCGCGGTGGTCGAGGAAGGACTGAGAGAGGTACTCGCCGGACCGAAGCCTCGAACTCAATACCGGCTTCCTGATTTAAGTACGGGCAATCCGCGTTCGTCCGATCCGTTGGAATCCTGCTCGTGGCAGGATCTGCGCGAAATCATCTATGGAGACCTTGATAACCGGTTTCCATGAGATTTACCTGCCTGACGCCATAACATCTGCCACCCTGTCGCCCATCATCGCAGGCCTACCCGCTCTCAGGTTCGAACACCAGTTCCGGTACCACAACCTCCCAGGTATCGCATTTTGCATGTTCACGGAACCCAGGTTCCGATGCTTCGCGGCTCCACGCCACGACCGCGTAGACCGTGGCGGTCTTGCACTGCATGTCCGGCGGAGGTTCAAACGCCTCGGCAAGGCGTCCCACCACCGTACCCGACCTGTCCAGCAATTCCCATCGCCCGTATTCGTCAATCCTCGTCTCGAGCGGATCGCCGGTTGACAGGTCAGCAATTGCGCGATGCACGAGATGTCCTGCGTGGCGCCGACCGGCAAAGCCTAAGTTGACCTCACTCAGTGTCGGCCGCCGATATTGGCGGCTGAGTTCGCTGGAGTTTTCCGCGACAGCACTAGTCTTGCGGTGCAGAATTGCGCCGTTATCGGGAAATCTATAGGGCGCCGGGTGGAGCGGCTCCAGGTACGCTGGTGGTGCTGGTTCGCTAACGGTGTCCGACCGTACGGGACGACCTCCGTGTCGGGATCCCTGAAAGTGAACAAGCGCGAGCGTCTGTTTAGCGCGTGTCATCGCCACGTAGTAGAGCCTGCGTGGCGCGTCGTCGTCTTCGCCACCGTTCCTCTTGTCCCAGCCACCGTCGAGTACCACGATGTGATCGAACTCCAGACCCTTGGCGCGGTGCGCCGTCGACAATAAGAGCCCGCGCTGGCGGCGGCGTACATCCCGCCCCCACTCTGCCAACCACTCGATGAAGTGGTCCACCGGCACTTCGCCGTTTCCGGCTTCCAGGGCGTGCTCGTCGAGTGCCTGCCGCAGAAGTTCGGTCCATGTCCCCTTCGGCTGAGCTCCCACCCACTCAGTCAGGCCCGATGCATCCACAAGGCGGGCGTCCCTGCCGCGCAGCCATTCGACAAACGCGCGGGTTTCCCGCAGGTGCCAGAAACCGGGTATCCCCTCATTCGCCATCTGCGCCGGGATACCATTCACTTCACAGAACGCGCGCACCGGGTCCAGGTATTTCCACTCGCGTGCGATCACCGCACACGCGGACCAATCCCAATTCGGCGATAAATCTGCGAGGCGCTGAAACTCTTTCATGGCGACCTGCGCCTGCGAAATCGGATCAGGAATCGAAGGCAGTACTTGAACTCTTCCACGTGCGACGGAATCCAGGCCAGCCCATTCGCCGCCAGGCGGCTTCTTCGCTCGCGCGCGGTCGATGCGGATCGGGTGTCCGGTTTTCAACCTTTGTCGAGCGGGTTCGATCAGGTCGTTGGCCACTGTGATGATGTTGCCGGTAGAACGGTAATTATCGATGAGGTAGCTGGGTCTCGGCCCGTAATCCGCTTCGAAGCGACGGATGAACTCTACCGAAGCGCCGTTGAAGGCATAGATGTTCTGATCGTCGTCGCCCACGGCGAAGAGTGTGAGTTTTCGGTCCTCATCCTGCAGAGTCCTTCCGGCGAGGGCCGATATCAGTGCGTACTGTTCCTCACCAATGTCCTGATACTCGTCTACCAGGATCCAGCGGAAGCCCCTGAGCAGCCGTTCCCGCTGATCGCCCGCGTCTTCCGGCTCCAGACCCTCACCGCGCAGTAGAGCCACCGCCTGGCGCAACACCTCACGGAACGCGTCGTCGTCCAGCGGCCGCCGTTCCCTATCCTGAAAACTCACACCGACGAGTCGCATCGCCAACGCGTGGCAGGTTTGGACGGTCACACCCCGGGCATCGTCTCCGATCAACTCCTTCAGGCGTTTCCGAATCTCGACCGCCGCGTGCCTGTTGTAGGCCAGCGCCAGAATTCCGCGGGGATTCTCGCGACGTGCGCGGACAAGGTAGGCGATGCGATGCACCAGTACGCGGGTCTTTCCGGACCCCGGCCCGGCCAGCACGAGTACGTTCACCTGTTCCCGATCGTCCGCGACGATGCGCTGCTGCACGGGATTATTGAGGCTTTCGACGATTGCCCGCCAGGATTCGGGCGTGGTCTCCCGCTCGATTTCCTTGCCCCTTTCCGGCAACCATCGGCTGAGGAAAGCTTCCTGTGTGAGACTGAAATAGTCAAGTGCCAGTCGCAACGCGTCAGCCATATTGTCGAACCCGCGTTGTGCGAATTCGGCCATGACGTGGATCTGCAGCGCCTGGCCCTTATAGTGAAGCCTCAACGGTTCGAAGTCTGACTTGGCAAAGCCTCGCTTCTCATCCGTCAATTTGATCGTCATCGCCTGACGGAAGACCGCGAGGCCCTTGTGGAGTCGTATGACCTCCTGCTCGTGGAGCCACAAAAGGGCGCGATCCAGCAGTTTTTCCGGATTCCTGCTCTTCAGGACGATATCCGACGTGATCGCGGCGAGCAGCTTGCCGAGGGTCGTCTCGGCGAGCAGGTCCGTGCCGCGAGCGTTGGGGGGCAGGCAGGACAGCAGGTGATCGAGCAGGAGTTTCGCCCCTGCACGCCGGCGCGACGCGAGTTCTGCGAGGCTCGTCCACTCGCGTCGCAGTTCGAGGTTCACGGTATCGGGGTCTCGCCGTCGTATACCCAGACTGCCCGCGTCACCGCCTTCACCGCGGCCGTCATTGGCGATACTGCGCAAGATGCGCCACAGTCTCTCGGGAAGGGGATCGGCCACATCCTCGTCTCGCAGCTTCTGAGAGGCAAGGCGCAAAAAGAGTGGCCACTTGTCTCCCTTGCTCATATCAGGTGCGGTCTCCCGCATCTGCGCGATCAAACCATTCTCCAGCTCCACCGCTTCATCAAAGCGCTTCCGTGAGTTTCGCGCCACGCCAGCATGAACAAAGGCAGTAAGTGCAGTATCATTGCTGGCGATACCGAGCTGCTCGAGATCGTACATGGCGCGACGTACGCCTTCGGGACTCAACCCGGACACGCCCATCAGTTCGTCCGTAGAGATACCCTCGTCGGGATCCGCATCGATGAGTGCTTCGACGATTCTCAGCAACTGCCGTCGATATCCCTCTGCAATCCTTCGCCTCTGGAACTTGGCACTTGCCTCCTTCACTGTGTTGACTCGCAGAGACGATGGGAATACCTGTACCCGGTTTTCCTCCCGGGACAACAATACCGTTTCTTCCAGCCAGGAGACGGCGGTTCGTACACGTGTATCGTCCGTGGCGGAGTCCCGTTCGAAGGCATTTTCGTGGTCTTCACCAAGGATCTCACCTGTTGTAGCAACAACCTCACCGCCAAGCCGTTTCTTGCGGTCCAGATTTCGGAGTGCCCTCAGGACACCGTGGATCTCCCGCCTTGTGAGCCGCGAATATGCCGACATGCCGAACTGCCGTTCCACGTCCTCCGGCGTGTAAAGGAGTACGCATCGCGCGGTCTTTCGGTCCCGCCCCGCGCGGCCGGCCTCCTGCATGTAGTTCTCCAGCGAACCGGGAATGTCCGCGTGAATCACCAGGCGCACGTCCGGTTTGTCGATGCCCATGCCGAAGGCATTGGTGGCCGTAATCACCCGCAACTCGCCCTCGATGAATCGCTGCTGCACGCTCTTCTTGGTCTCAGGCTGCAGCCCCGCGTGAAAGTATTCCGCGGCAACGTCCTTCATTTGGAGGAACTGCGCCGCCTCTTCCGTCTGGCGTCGCGTTGCGCAATAGACGATGGCGCCCCCGGGGGTATCCGGCGGCAGGTCCGCCATCAGTATCTGATGGATGTGCGCGAATTTCTCCGGTTCGGTCGTCTTCACGACCACGAATTCCAGATTCGTACGCTGGGCCCCGCCGTCGAACACGCTTAACTCGATCTGTAACTCGTCCTGAAAATGCTGTCTGATGTCGGCGACGACGTCGGGCTTTGCGGTCGCCGTCAGGCATATCACCGGGGGGATCGGCTCCTCTCCCGCCTTCTCACGGATGAACCGTCCTATATAGCGGTAATCGGGACGGAAATCGTGGCCCCATCGCGAGAGGCAATGGGCTTCGTCCAGCACCCACGCGCCGATTTCGCGTTGGTCCAGGACACGACGGAAGGAGTGACTGCGGAGTTGCTCGGGCGAAACGAGTACCATCCCGGCGTCCCCGAGACGCACCCGGTCCAGCGCATCGGCGCGTTCGGGCATCGATAGCAGTCCGTTGATGGCCACACAGGAGGATATTCCCCTTGCTTCCAGCCCGGCAACCTGGTCAGCCATGAGTGCGACGAGCGGCGAAATCACCACGGTCAGCGCGCCAATCTTGTCATAGCGAGACAGAGCGGGAATTTGGTAACAAAGTGACTTTCCGGTTCCGGTTGGAAGGATGCCCAGAACGTGATCGCCCGCCATTGCAGCTTCGCAGATGTTCTGCTGCATCGGGCGACCGTCTTTGTCGGCTGGTTCCGGTCGAAAGTCGTCGAATCCGAACCATCGCTTCAGTTCCTTACGCGGGTCGTGCCGCTCATTGCACCATTCGCAGTCCGACTCGCCGCACGGCCTGTCCCGCAACCGGCGAACGAGCTTACCGGCATCCGGGAACTGATGCCGTACCCACGGCGGCATCACCGAATTGCCCCCGGCGACCGACAGCCAGGCGATGGCGTAAGCAAGAGGCCAGCCGAACTCTTTGGGATTTTGAATGACAACCTGGCCGCTGTTCTGACAGGCGTTGCCATTCAAGAGGCTGCCTATGGCTGCGCTTGCCTCGGCGTCCGAAGGCCGTTGATTCCGTCGCAGCGCGGAGAACAATGCGTCGAGACCGGTCGCTTCATTTCCGGAAAACGCGTCGATGCCTGAACCGTCACCCGCGGTCGACGTGAGCCAGTGCCACGCCAGGGGAAGGTCCGGGGTGTCCCGAATGACCGTCTCCAATGCCCTGCGCTGGTCGCGAAAAACATCCAGGGCGAGGCGCGCGTCGAGTTCCGGGTCGTTTAAGCGCCCTTGTCTGAGTTGAGGGTCCTGGTAGTGCTTCACGAGGTGGTGATAGGGATTGCGAGGAAAGGCGAGAGGGTTCAGTTTCAGTGTATCGACGGCAGGCAGTTTCAACAGCCGCAGGTTCGAATTCGCCGCTGCGAGATGCGGCAGATCGAAGGCAATCAGGTTATGGCCGAGCAGGAAATCCGCGCCTTTGGCGAAATCGTCGAGTTCCGCCAACGCCGTTGTCATTTTCCCCGTCTGGAAGATCATGGACCGATCGGTGTCCGTGCGAACCGCAGCGAAAGCACGGATGCGGCCGTCGTTCTTTCCGACCTCCAGGTCAATTGAAATGTAACAATTGGGAGAATTGGGATGCATGTTCAAGTATCGTGAAAATGATGTCGCCCGCGAAAACCGGGCGCCCACAAGGGACGCCCCTACAAGACAAAAAACCAACCTGGAAGGGATTCCAAGCGACGTTCACCACATTTACAATCGCGGGCATTTCGACAAGCTCAATGACCACGCATCGAATTGCTCAACGAACGTCATTTAGCCCGCGGCCAAAGTGTTTCGCCGCAAGCCCCCGTGGGGCGCCCCGAGCCGCTCCCTGAGCCGTTGTCCTGAGCCCGCCTGCATTGAGCTTGTCGAAATGCCGAAGGATTGCCGAAGGGTCGGCGAGTGGCCGCTGAAATCCCTACATGCTCCCTTAAATCATGGTGAGGATATCCTCGCCCGTTCCATTGACGTCGAACGCGTAGCGATCGTTGCCCGCCCCGAACACGAATCCATTCTCGTCTGCTGTCACCTGCGCGTTAAGGCTGTGATCCAGGAACGCGAAGACCAGGACGTCCCCGGGTGTCCAAAGACGCGTGCGCGTGCTGGGGTCCCGTCCGCCCGGGACGAAGCTCTTCAGGCTTCCCGCCGCCAGTCCGGCGGGTGCGAAGGGGACCTCCTCCTGCTCGCAACAGGCGCCCTCGCCGAAAAGCGGCATTACGTCGACGGTCCGCTCGCCCGCACCGAACTGCGCCAGGTCTGACCGCACGTCCCGCAGGTCCACCGGGTTCAATTTCCAACCAAACGCAGCGCTTCCCGTTTCGGGCCCCATGTCCGTCTCGAAATCCACCTTCAGTCGCCGGCGCCCGGGGCACTTCAGGTCCAGCATGGCGAGATCGCATTTCAACCCTGTCCCGGGCATCTGGACCGCGCCGCCGAAGGCGAGCACCGTATTCGACTTGATGTAGAACGTCCTGGGCTCGTCGCGCGATTCGAGGTTCTGCGAATCCACGCCCAGTTCTCCGAAAACCGCGGGATCGTCGAACCGGTTCCTGCTGCCGTCGACTTCGATCTCGATGAACGGACTGTCCCCCCGGCGGTTGAACCCGCCCCAACGGATGGCCGCGTCGTGCCACGTGCCGGTTTCGATCTTCACGGGCGACGTCATCTCAACCGACGTATTTCGCTGGCTCTGTACGACGAACGTGAGCGCGTTTCCTTCCATTATCGCCAGCGAGTAATTGTTCACCCGGCTTCCCATCACGCGCCCCACGCCGATTCCCGTATTGAACAGAACCCCTGGCCCGTCTTTACCTGGCTCGCCATTCAGCCGGAAACGCATCTTCAATTCGCCGGCCCTGGGATTGAAGAAAGGTCCGCGTTCGTACTGCAGACAGTCCCGACCATTCAATCGCGCAAAACCCTCGCTCCGTCTTCGCGTCAACTTCACCCCGCGGCGACGGCGTCTCAAGGCCGTCACCAGGATTGGCCAGGCTCCCTTCAGCAGCCAGTATTCCTGGTCCGTTCGAACGGACTGGACGCGCAACCGGTCGAACCGCTCCTGCCTGTCCAGCCGCTTCAGAAACGCAACGATCTCGTTCTGGCCGCCCACGAAGGGAAGACTCCCGCAGGCCACCGGCTGCGCCTCTTCCGCGGAGATCGACTTCAGGACCGGATAACCGGACCACTGTGCGTGCAGGTTCAGATACCCGTGAGCGCCCCCGCCCTTGTATCCGGTCACGCTGCAGACGACCGCATCCCTGTCCCATCCGCTTCTAAGGATCCCCGCCTCGCCATAGTGCGCCCGCATAAACGTCCTGGAAAGCGGCAGTTCCTGCCTGCGACGGGACGGATGGAACGCCGGATCGCAATAGCAATACGCATACGGACCGTACGAGACCATGCACTCGGCACTGGTGCCCTTCACGCCCATTCCGAATCTGTAAAGCCTCCCCAATCTCGGATCGCCGAGCGCCACGTCACGCATCTCCCCGTCTCCCGCCTCCTGAGCCAGGCGAAGCAGGGTCACCGAACACGCATTGAGCTGACTGCCCGTAATCACGTTCGAATTCTGCGGATAATAGACCCTGTCTTCGATCACCTCCGGGGGCGCCAGGTGGTAACGGAACCACTTCAGGGGCCGTTCCAGGCGCTTCGGGAACTCTCTGTAGAGATCCTCGCCGGTTACATTTCGCAGCGCGTCGGCGAAGTGAAGCATCCACAGGTTCTCCCACGGCCAGAACGAGGCGCCGTCTCCGGGCTCGCCGTCCCGCCCGCAGCCATTGGGCATCACCCCGGCACGAAACCGGTCGACAACGGCCGCCACCCACGCTTCCGCATCGGGATGCTTTCCAAGCAGATGCAGGGCCGCCGCGCCGAAGTGCCCGTTGTCGACCACGGCGTGGTGCCGTCCGTCGGACGAATGCCTGGACCTCTCCACGTCGGGCCACCAGCGCTCCATCAACCGAACGAGGCACGCCGTCGCCCGTACTTTTTCGCCGTCCGGCAACACATCGTCCAGCAGGTCCAGCGAGAGCGCAAACGCCTGCATATAGCGATTTGCGGTATAGAAATGCTCCTCCACGCGGTCGCTGTGCTCCCACTCAGACGCCGCCCGCATCCAGTCTCTGGCGCGTTTCAGCCAGCGCGGCTCACCGGTCAGCTTCCACGCGAATGCATAGTTCTCCATGAGCGCGGTTGCGTGCATCCCCGTATAGAAGGTGAGGTACAGCTGGTGGTACGGGTGCGGGCTGTCCGGCCGTTCGGGGATGCGTTTCCACGGACGCTGAGAACGGTATTCCTCGCAGTCCGCGAGGATGTTTCCCAGAATACGTTTTCGGGCCTCATCCTCCGGCGGGTTGAACCTGTACAACGGATCGTCGGCCGGACGGTACAGCCGGGGATGTTCCTCACGCAGAATCCGGGTCATTATCTGGCTCCATTGTGGAAGGGGCTCGCCTGTGAGGTCCTGTCGCGGATCCGCGGACGCGCTTGTTCAGCGGATGCGCGCCGCCCTGATCGCATCCACGGCAAACGTGCCTTCAGGGCAATAGACAGACACAATAACCTCCGGCCCGATTGCCTGAAGGTCGAGGACGACCTTTTTGTCCTCCTTGCGCACCGAGACAATTCGCGCCGACTTCAGCGGAGACAGCTTGAGTACGGGCGGGTTGTCGTGCGTACTGAAATATTCGATCTGTATACGACACGGCCCCGGGGTTCTGACCGACCATGTATGGAAGCCGGGCGGATACGACCCACCCAGGTAGTGGCCGCCCACGTAAGCGGATCCGTTCGTCACCAATCTCAGGACGTCGCCGTTACTCCCGTCCGCTTCGCCGATCCACATCTCTTCCTGTGTTTCCAGGTCCGCGTCGACGGGATAGGACACCGGGTCGTTGTGTCCGTAGGCGATCGGAAATGTCTCCGCGAGGTATTTCCGGTAGAGATCCAGGATCGGCGTCTTGTACCTGTCCTTCAGGTAATCCGCCTCCACGGCCGTAACCCCGTGGGACCGGACCGTATCGTCGTACCGTCCGATCCACGGCCGTTCGACCACCTTGAGGGCCGTCCAACGGTCCGCCGCCATCACGAGATCGTGGAAGGACGCGATTTCTCCCGTGCCGTCATAATTCTCTCTCGAATAGAAGAACAGACCGAACGTGGGGTCCAGCAGATGCCATTTCCCGTCGTAGTACACCTCGCTGATGGCGTGGCTGCCCATGATCGGACGGAGATTGAACGCGCCGATGTACCGGGAAGGCAGCCCCACCATCCGGCAGAGGACCCGGTGCACGTGCGAGAGCCCGCCGCAGATCGCATAGCCCTCCTTTATGATCTTCGTGGCGGACCCGCCGTTGTTCTTCAGTTCGAGAGCAGACGACGCGTAACGCAAAATCGCGATCCCTTTCTGCTCGTCCGTCAATCCTCCGGTTCCGTCCGGGAAGATGCTCTTCAGCACGTTCTCCAGGTATGCCCGATCCTCTTCTGATGAAATCTCCAAATCTTCAGGTACGGGCAACGTACGAAAAGGCGGCATTGGACCTTTCTCCGTTGAAGCCATGGCCGATGCGGGACCCAGCAGCACCGCAATCAATACCGACGCAGTCAGAAATACGGAAAACATGGGAGGCCTCCATTCGTTTTCGACGTCGTTTCCGGGAAAGATACGCACCGTCCTGCGAAACAGCAAGCCGCGTGACGCCAATACACCTTTCTTAAGAGGAATCCGCTTGACAGAAACAGCCCCCGCCGGTAACTTTGCATTCAAAATTCCTCACCGTCGCACCCCCGTTGTCTAATGGTCCCAGCCACGTCAATTCTTCTCAAGAACGGAAGAATCATCGATCCCGCCAACGCGGTCGACGCGTCCGCGGACCTTCTTATCCGCGACGGACTCATCGACCGTATTGCTGCAGGAATCGAACCCCCTGCCGGCGCTCGAGTCATCGACGTCACCGGAATGCTGGTCGTCCCCGGACTCATCGACATGCACGTCCACCTGCGGGACCCCGGGTTCCCCGAGAAGGAAACCGTGGAAACCGGGTGCCGGGCCGCGGCTTCAGGCGGATTCACCACGGTCGCCTGCCTGCCAAACACCGACCCTCCGATCGATTCGCCCGAAACTGTCGAATACATCCTGGACAAGGCCCGGCATGCGGATGCGCGCGTCTATCCGATTGCATGCGCGACAAAAGGGATGGACGGGGAGCAACTCACCAATATCGACGCCCTTCTGGACGCCGGCGCCGTCGGATTCTCCGACGATGGACTGCCGATTGAATCCGACGCCGTCATGCGCGATCTCATGCGCCTGTCGGAACGGCACGGGTTTCCCGTCTGCCCGCACTCGGAGGTTTTCGCGCTCACGAGGGGCGGGCACATGCACGAAGGCGCCGTGTCGCGCGAACTGGACATACGTGGTATGCCTGCTGAAGGCGAGGCGGCCATGGTTGAGCGGGACATCGACCTGGTGCGCTCGGTTGGCGGTCGCCTTCACATTCTCCATATCAGCGTCCGGCGAGCCGTGGATCTCGTGCGCCGCGCCAAGTCGGAGGACCTGGAAGTTACATGCGAAGCCACGCCGCACCACATCGCACTGACGGACGAAGACGTGCCCGTCTACGGAACGCAGGGCAAGATGAGCCCGCCGCTGCGTTCGGCCGACGATCGCGACGCTTTGCTCGAGGGACTCGCCGACGGCACCATCGATGTACTTGCCACAGACCACGCGCCGCACACGGTTTCGGAAAAACTCCAGCGTTTCCCCGAAGCGCCCAACGGAATCCTGGGGCTGGAAACCGCCGTGGGGACCTTTTTCACCCATCTTGTCGAACCCGGCATCCTTTGCGCATCCGACGTAATACGGATGCTTACCGCGGCGCCCGCACGGATCCTGGGTATTGACGGCGGCACCCTGTCTGCAGGTGCGCCGGGAGATGTCTCGGTCATCGATCCATCGCTCAGCTGGACCGTCGACGCCCGTGCGTTCCGCTCCAGGTCCCGGAACACGCCGTTTCATGGGCACACGCTGATCGGCAGGGCAGTCCTCACGATTCTCGGAGGACGCGTGACCCACGACCCGGACGACGACGGAAATCAAACGGCCTGAGGCGCCCAATGCGAGGCGGCGAACCGGAGACCATTGACAGCCCGTTGAAAAAGTCCATCCGCACTACGGCCGGCCCTTGCGGTCGAAATACTGCGTTGCGCGCCCTCGCCGAATCGAAGGATGGGACTCGGTTGCGCGCCTTGTCTTCGCCCACAATGGCACGTGTTCCGACCCGGAAATAGATTGCCGAAATTCGGACGCCGAGTCGCCTGGCTGGCAAGGCGTCTGAGCAAGGCGACCTGCGAAAGGTCACCGAGCGAAGGCAACGCCGCCAGACGGGATGAATCGGCGGATGAATGGTGACATATTTCCGGGACGGGACACCATACCTCGCCTTCAGAGCGACGTTTTCAACGGACTGTTAAACAAACCTGAGTGCCGGCACTCCCGAGGAGCGACCCACATCCATGAAAGCAATACTTGCCCTGGAAGACGGAACCTGCTACGAGGGAGAGTCCTTCGGCGCGCCCGGTGAATGCGTGGGCGAGGCCGTATTCAATACCAGCATCACCGGGTACCAGGAAATCCTGACTGACCCGTCCTACAAGGGTCAGATCGTCGCCATGACCTATCCCCTCATTGGAAACTACGGCGTCAATCCTGACGACGTGGAGTCCGCCGGGCCCCAGGTGGAGGGTTTCGTGGTCAGGGAATATTGCGAACTGCCCAGCAACTGGCGTTCTTGCGAATCACTCGGCGACTACCTGAAACGCAATGACATCCTGGGCATACAGGGGATCGACACCCGGGCGCTGACCCGGCGCATCCGCACCGAAGGCGCGATGAAGAGTGTCCTGTCCACCCTGGATCAGGACCGGAACAGCCTGGTTGAAAAGGCCAGAAATTCGCCGGGTATGGTGGGACGGGACCTTGCCCGCGCGGCCAGTTGCAGCGAACCCTACCGCTGGACCGAAGGCCTGTTCGATTATGAGAACGGGCGGACGGAAGCGCTCCGGAAAGACCCCCGATTCCGCGTGGCCGTCTACGATTTCGGCGTCAAGCGGAATATCCTGCGATACCTCGTCAGCCGCGGCTGTGACGTCACCGTATTTCCGGCCGACTCGCCGGCGGATCAGCTGCTGGAAATCGACCCGGACGGGGTCTTCCTGTCAAACGGGCCGGGCGACCCCGAGCCGCTTACTTATGCGGTGGAGAACATCCGTACACTTATGCGTGTCAGACCGACCTTTGGCATCTGCCTCGGCCATCAGTTGCTGGGTCTGGCGCTCGGCGGACGGACGTACAAACTGAAATTCGGCCATCGCGGCGCCAACCAGCCGGTCCGGGAACTGGATACGGGCAAAGTGGAAATAACGTCCCAGAACCACGGTTTCGCCGTGGACGCGGATTCGCTGGACCACCACGAGGTGGAAGTCACCCACATCAACCTGAATGACAACACTCTGGAAGGGTTGCGGCACAAGCGCCTGCCCATCTTCTGCGTACAATACCACCCCGAAGCATCCGCGGGTCCGCACGACGCCGAATACCTCTTCGATCGGTTTGTGGAACTTATGGAGGAGGCGTAGATGTCCGTCCGGGGACGTTTGAACGGGAGTCCATACGACAATGTTTGGTGTATAAGGACCAAAGCGGCACCCGAGAATCAGAGCCTGCCAGCCGCGCGGCAACAACGCCAGAGGCTTTATGGAACGCTTTTCACGTCTCAAACGTCCAACAGGTAGTATGGCGATTGAAGCCAATAGCCCTTGACAAGCCATTTTTATTATCGTATTCTTTGTCACGTTTATTGAATGCGGCGTAACATGCCGGGAATGCAGGAGGAAGACCAGATGAAAATGCTTGTGATTATGCTGGCCATTTCGTTTTTCGCAGTCTCTTCGGCGTCTGCTGAACCGCTACTCCAACCTCAGCCGGCGAAACTTCCCGCACTGAAAACAATCGATTTTTCGCCCAAACCTCTTGGACTCGGTGAGAAGTTCAAGGGTCTGTTCGACTCAGACAGGCTTTCGTTCAGGAACACGGTCGGATTCAACTTCCGCTCCGGCGCCTTCGGCGGCGCAAGCCAGTACTATCTGAATACCATCAGTTACCGCGCGAATACAAAGAAGCCCCTCCTGTTCGAGGCGCAGGTCGGCCTCGAACACGTTCTCCAGGGCAGCTTCACCTTCGGATCGGGGCTGGGTAACAGTAACAACACGAGGCTCGTCATTCCCTACGTGGGCATGTTCTACCAGCCCAGGGAAAACATCCAGATTGAAATCCAATTGAGCAATTCGCCCTATTATCGATCCGGCAGCCGATTTCGGCATTGAAAATCGTCTCCGGGTCACTCTTTCTTACGGGACATGCGTCCGGGCGTGCCGGGCGGTGTCCCGTTCCGTTTTTGGGGCACAGCAGCCCGTTGCAAAAGTCCATCCGGGCTGCGGCCGGCCCTTGCGGTCGAAATACTGCGTTGCTCGGACTCGCCTGCAGAGCGACTTTATCAACGGACTGATAGCAGATGTCACGGAAGATCATCCTGCTTGCTGTGGGGGCGTTGACCTTTGCAGGGTTTGCCGTCTTCGACATCCATCGACGGCTGCCGTCGGAACCCCCTTCAGCCATATCAGATCCTGAACCCTTCGCCGCGCCGAAGCCGGAATCTCTCGCCGTACCGATCCCGGAATCTCTCCCCGTGCCGAAACGGGAACTTTCCTCGAATACCATGCCGGATACGATTCAGGCGATCCGGATCGAAGTACTCAACGGATGCGGCGTTGCCGGGGTCGCGGAAAAGGTTGGGCGTTACCTGCGGGAAGCGGGTTTCGACGTCATGTCGTGGAAAAATGCCGATAGCTTCAACTATCCCGAAACCATCGTGATCGACCGGGCCGGCAAGCTTGAAAACGCCCGCACGGTGGCCGGTGCGATGGGACTTCGGACGCACATTCAACAAATCGTACATGACCCGTATCGCATCGAGCAGGTTGCGGTCATTATAGGCAGGGATTACGAACGCCTGGGTATCTTGCCCCCGGACCGGCCGCGACGATAGCCGCGAACGCAACAGCAGTCGTCCTGTCACGGAACGGAACCGAATTGTCCAATCAGATACGTGAAATGCTGGACCTCTGCATCGAATGCCTTCAGTCCCGAAAGGGCGAAGACCTTCTTCTGATCGATTTGCGCACGGTCTCCGATGTCGCCGACTATTTTATCATCTGTACCGGCAATTCGGGCGTGCACGTCAAAGCCCTGGCGGACGCGCTTCAGGAAGGCACGAAAGCGGCGGGCTACCGTCCGTGGCATATCGAGGGACAGGAATCGCGTACCTGGGTTCTGTTTGACTACATCGACGTGGTCGTGCACATCTTCCAGCCCAGGGCGCGGGCGTTCTATCGCCTCGAACGCCTGTGGGGCGACGCCCCATCGGAACAGATCGAAGAAGACCCCTCACTCGCCGAAGCATCCTCCGTTGAACGTCCCGCGGAACTTTCCTGACGACCTTGCGTCGCGGTAACAGAATAGAGGAGAGAGTGAAGAAAGGCGAGGAGAGAGTGGAGAGAAGTGAGAAAAGAGAGAGAGGCGAGGAGAGAGTGGAGAGAAGTGGGTTTCTCTCACTCCTCACTCCTCTTTCCTCACTCCTCGCTTCTCACTCCTCACTCCTCTTACCTCGCTCCTCGCTACTCACTACGACCGATGCCTGTTCCAACCATCGCCTGGGTAGATGATACCCTCCGTCTGATCGATCAGACCGTTCTGCCCGAACGATACGTCCGGATCGACTGCGGAGACGTGGAAACCGTTGCCGAAGCCATCGAAAGCCTCAGGGTCCGGGGCGCTCCGGCGATCGGCGTGGCCGCGGCGTACGGTGTTGTCATCGGCGCGCGGGAGGCCCTGAACGCCGGGTCTGATGTCGTATCAGGGACAAGGAAGGCAATTGAGAGACTGGCTCGCACCCGACCCACCGCCGTGAATCTCTTCTGGGCGCTGGACCGGATGGGCAGGCGGCTCAGCGAAGTCGCCGATCAACATCCCATTCAGATCCGGGACCGGCTGCTGGAGGAAGCGCAGGAGATATTCGAGGAAGACAGGAAGGTCTGCAGGCAGATAGGAAAGAACGGCGCAGAACTGCTCAATCACAGCGCCACCGTACTCACCCACTGCAACGCGGGCGCCCTGGCCACCGCGGATTACGGCACGGCGCTGGCCGTGATCTACGCGGCGGTTGAAGCCGGAAAACAGGTCGCGGTTTTTGCCGATGAAACCCGCCCCCTGCTGCAGGGTTCGCGGCTCACGGCGTGGGAACTCCGTCAGAGCGGCGTCGACGTCACGGTGATCTGCGACAGTATGGCGGCGTCGGTCCTGCGTCAGAAGAACATCGACAGCGTCATCGTAGGCGCCGACCGCATTGCCGCCAACGGCGATGTGGCCAACAAGATCGGCACCTACGGACTGGCCATTCTGGCACGGGAGCACGACGTGCCCCTCTACGTCGCCGCCCCGCTCTCCACCATCGACATGTCCCTGCCCCGCGGCGAGGAAATTCCCATCGAAGAACGCAAACCGGAAGAAGTCACCCGCGGCATGGGCAGACAGACCGCGCCGGGAGGCGTCAATGTCTACAATCCGGCCTTCGACGTCACGCCCGCACGGCTGGTCACGGCCATCGTCACCGAGAAGGGCGTGGCCCAACCCCCATACGAGCCCACCTTTCGCGCCTGGTTCCAGGACGATTAATTCATCCAGCCGGACAAACCGGGGTTTCGGTTCCAAACACTATTGCCACATGTTCACGCCCTCGCAACCGAACGCCGGCAGCAATACAAAGTGGTCGCCGGTCTCGAGCAGCCGTTCCCTGAGAAGCCTGTGGTGCCGGGCGATTTCATCCTGGAAGTCGGGGTGATCGATCAGGTTCCTCCGCTCGTACGGATCGGCTTCAAGATCGAAGAACTGCCACGCGCCCGCGCCCATTTTGTCTCCACGGACGATATACTTGTACCGCCTGCTGCGAAACCCGCGCCACACCCACCTGTTGAACGCCATTCCCTTTCGGAGTTCCGCCACAAACTCCAGCAGTACGCCTTCCCGATCCAGCGAGTCAATCTCTCCGCGAATCAGAGGAGACAGGTCCGTGCCCGGCAGATGTTCGCCGGGGGTCAACCCTGCCAGACCCAGCAGCGTCGGGAAAAAATCCTCCGTGCAGATCGGATCCTCGATGGCGGCACCCGCACGACCTGAAAAACGGGGGTCGAAGATTATCGCGGGAATGCCCACGGACTCCTCGTACGGCCACTGCTTCCCTTTCAGACCGTGGCTGCCGCCCAGTTCGCCGTGGTCCGAGACAAACATCACAACGGTATTCTCCGCCAGGCCCTGCGCCTCCAGAAAGTCCATCATCCGCTTGACGTTGCCATCCAGATTCTCCACCATCGCGTAATAGCGCTTGCGATCCAGCAAAAATGCCTCGGAACGCGCCGCGTCGGACGCCTCGAAATTGGGTGGCAGTTCAATCTCCCGGGCTTCCCATGCCGCCTGAATATCGGGCGGCGCTTCGAACGGGTCGTGCGGCGGCTCGACCGAAATGACCATACAGAAGGGCCTCGTCGAATCCCGCTCCGATGCAAGGTAGTTCATTCCGATATCGTACAATCCGTCGGTCTGATAGCCTTCAACGGGCCGCGGCGTCGGGTCGTCGTCCTCGAAATAGTACGTGTCGAAGGGCGCGTTTCTGAGTTCGAATCCGAACCACTTCTCCCACCGGCCCTGGTACGCCCGGGGCACCGGCGTACGCCCGCACTCGAGCGCGGAGCCCATTCTTCCGTGACCGCCGTCCAGGTGCCACTTTCCCACGTATACCGTTTCGTACCCCGCCTCGTTGAACGCATCGGCCAACGTGTATTCCGTGGGTGACATCCGGTACTCGATACCGGGGACCTTCCGGCTGTGAGCGTACTCTCCCGTCATGAACGTGAATCGGAACGGCACGCAGATCGGATAGGTCGAACAGGCGTTCGAGAATCTGACGCCCCGCGTCGCAAGTCCGTCGATATGCGGCGTCTTCAGGTTCACGTCGCCGTGAATCGACAGGGCGTCGCGCCGCAGCTGGTCGCACATAAGTACCAGTATATTGGGTCTTTCGGACATCACGTCACCCTCCCGCCCGCCGGTATTCCGGATTCACCAGGTTTTCGGGTTCTTCTCCCTGCAGCACCCTGCGGGTCTCCATAGCGGCGCGTTCCCGGAGTTCGATCAGGGACTCCGCCGAATAAAACGCCGCATGGGGCGTATGGATCACCTGGGGCATCCCGATAAGCCGGTCACCCTCGCCCGGCGGCTCCTCGACACGGACATCCAGGGCGGCCCCCGCGATCTCGCCCGCATCCAGCGCATCGGCCAGCGCGGTCTCGTCCACGATATCGCCTCGCGACGTATTGATCAGGCAGGCCGTGGGTTTCATCCTGCGAAGGGCATTCGTGTCGATAAGTCCCCGCGTCGCATCCGTGGAGGGACAGTGGACCGAAACGTAGTCCGACGTGTCCAGCAAGACATCCAGCGTTACGACCTCGACGCCGCCTGGCGCCGTGGTGCCCGGCGGCAGCGACGGCGCCGTTGTCAGAACGCGAAGTCCGAACGGCGCTGCGCGGACCGCGACCTCCCGTGCGATACGGCCGAAACCGATTAGCCCAAGCGTTTGCCCGGTCAGGCGATTCAGGGGCAGGCAGGCCTGTATATCCCATACATCCCCCCGAACCGAGCGGTCAAAACCCGCCACCTTCCTAGACAGCGCCAGCAACAGCGCCATCGCGTGTTCCGCCACGTCCGACATACAATAGTCCGGCACGTACGCCACGGGAATCTTCCGGGCGGTTGCGCAGGCCACATCTATATTGTCCAACCCCACGCCGTATCGCGTGACCACCTTCAGATCCGGCAGCGCGGCCTCGATGACCCATCGCGTGGTCTGGGCCCAGCAGGTCATGATGCCGCTTGCGCCGACGGCAAGCCGCGCCAGCGTCTCTTCGTTGCCATCCGGCGCGGGCACAAGTTCGACCCCGATCCCCTCCAGGACGCCCTGTTCCACACTGAGGTCGGCCCACGCAAAGTCCGTGACCAGCACCCGCATCTGAATCCCTCCGATCGGTTTCCGCCGAAACGGGCTTCGACGAGTATTAGCCGCAGAAGCGACAGACGATATCGAATAGCACCCGGGTGGCGAGAGCCAGATTCTCTACGGATGTGCGTTCGTCGTGCCCGTGAATCAGCTGCCACTCCTCTTCTCCGGGGGCTCCCCGATAGGGCATGAACCCGTACACCTGCGTCGACGGCCTTCGCGGACAGATGTGTTTGGCATCCGTTCCCCCCGTGGATTGCGACGGCACGACGTGCGCCCCCGGATCGTGATCCGCCATCACCTCCACGATTGTCCGGTACAACGGCGAGTCGATCCCGGCCTCCAGAGGGGGGCTGTACTGGTCTACTTCGATACGGACGTCGTCTCCGATGAGCGGTCGGATCTCTTCGAAGAAACTTGCTTCTGTCTGTCCGGGCGCCAGTCTGCCGTCGACCCACGCTGTGGCCTCGGCGGGAATCACGTTGATCTTCTGTCCGGCATCCAGCATGGTCACGGAAGCGGTATTTCGCAGCGAAGCCCGCAGGTTCGACACGAATTCAGGCGCCAGCGGAAGCGATTCGAGCGCCGCCTCGCTGTGTGCGGGCTCCAGGACACGACGCAGCCTGTCCGCGGTGCGGGCATCCTGGGTTTCGGCGATCCTCTCGAGATACGCCCGGACCGTCTCCGAGGGATGCATAGGCAACTCGGCCTGCCCCAGGGCGGCGACCGCTTCCGACAACCTCACCACCGCGTTTTCCCGGTGCGGCCTGGAGCCGTGTCCGGGCTGACCGCCGGCCGCCATTCGGAATCTGCAGATACCCTTCTGTCCGGTCTGGCAGGTATAGAACCGGGCATCGCCCACCCGGAATTCCGCGCCGCCGCCCTCCGTCAGCACAAACGGCGCGTCGACCTGCTCCGGATGGTTGTCCAGCAGCCAGCCGACACCGTGGTCTCCCTTGCCCGCCTCTTCATCCGCCGTGGCCGCGAATATCACGTCACGCTTCAGATCGATCCGTTGCCGCTTCAACAACAGAAACACCATCAACTCCGCCGCGACCATGTTTTTCATATCCAGCGCGCCGCGGCCCCAGACGTACCCGTCGCGCACCTGTCCCCCGAACGGCGGATGACGCCACCGGTCGGGTTCCACCGCGACCACGTCCGTATGCCCCAGCAACACCAGCGGTTCGCCACCAGCGGAAAGCCGGGCCGTCACGTTTCCCCGCCCCGGCTTCGATTCGGTCACCCGGGGATCGAACCCTTCGCGCCGCAACACGCCGGCGAGGTACTTCGCGGCGAGTATCTCGTTTCCCGGTGGATTGGTCGTGTCCAGGCGGATCAGATCCTGAAGGTATCCCGTCACCTCGTCCCGGACCGCATTCCAGTCGATCTGTCCCAAACCTGCCTCCCGAGAAACCTGGAATCTTCTTCACTGCAACCCGGGTTGCTGAACGCGCTTCATCCCGCGGCGGCCGGAGGAACAAGCGACACATTTCACCAGAAGATCCTCAAAGATCCAGAGATCCCGCCGACCAGTCTTCCAGCGGGGTAAAGCGCGTGGTGTCCAGCTCGAACCCGTAACCGAATGGCGCAGCGACGACGCTGCCGATATCCAGCCGGCCGCCCCGAACGTCCAGCGTCGGAAACCCGGCGTCGTGACGGCGGTAGAGCCCGCCGTGATTCCGGAGGACCTGCTCCTGTATGTCCGGGGGATACATGCTCAACCCCGTGAAATAGTGATGACCGTTGCGCTCGGTATGACCCACGCCCAGGCACGCGGCCACCGCCAGATCCTGCAGCAGCGCGACGGGGCCGACGTTCCCCAGGTCCTCGCTGCTCAGAACGAATCTCCGGCCGGGGTCCTTCTTCCGTCTGTCCGCGATGAGGCAGGCGCTGGCGACGCCCTTGAAGATCCCCTTGCAATTCTTGTGGCTGGTTCCCGCGTATCCCAGTTCCAGCGCTTCCGCCGCGCTGGTCAGCGTCCCGTCGGACTCGTCGATAATCATCGGCGGACGGCCTGGCCAGTCGCGCATCGCCCGACCCGCTGCCGCGCCCAGGGCAACATCCCGCCTCAGCGGCTGCTCGACAAACAGCAGCCGTCGCATGAACGCGTCGAGCGACGGGTCCGACGCAATCGAATCCCACAACGCGCGGAACGGGTCGATTTCGGTATATTGCTCGTTACCGTCCAGCGTAAACGCGTAGTCAGTTCCGGAATGTCGTTCCATCAATGTGGCGATGTCCTTCAGCCGTTCCGCGTCCTGGTCCGAATCGCCGCACAGCTTGATTTTCAAATGCGACAGACCGTACGTCTTTATACTGGCTTCGAGAGATTGCGGAAGGCCGTCGTCCACGCGTTCGTCCGTCGGGATGTCCGCGTCTGTCAGGGGGTCGGTCAACCCCACGGTATGGCGCGCCACAATCGACCTGCTCGCTCTTTCGGGCAGCAACGCCCGGGGTTCCTCCCCGCCAAGTTCGCGGCAAATCTCTCCCAGCCGAATGCCGAAAGCATTTTCACGTAATGCACTTTCGAACCTTGCCCCGGTGTTCCGGCAAAACGCGTCGATTAGAGCGCGCTCGACCAGGCTCACGCCGAAACCCCACAGCAATGGCGGGTACGGTGTGGCTGCAGCCCATTCCTTCTGACCGTTGTAGGTTTCCCGCCAGAGACCATAGACGGACTCCGCCGGGCCCGCCGCCAGAGCCAGCCGGCACGCCTGCCGGATGACCGTCAGCATTTCCTCGAGGTCGTCTTCGAATGACGCCTCGGGGTTCTTCGTAAACCACTTGGGCGGGAGCCCATCCGCGGCGAGTCCCACCTCGCGGCGTCCGTCGATCTCCGCGGTCACCCGGACGAACAGATGGGGCACGGCGACGAGAGACGCGATCCCATATCGGAAGGGCATCCGCGCTCTCATATTCAGGACGTTCAAGGCAGCATCTTTAATTGAAATGGACATCCCGAACCTTACACTCCCGCGATGTCAATTTACACAGAAACGAAAGGCGAATTATAGAGAATGAAGGGATGACTTACTCCAAACACAAAACCTCTCCCCAAATTCCCTGCCTTCGGCGAGTTCCTTAAGAGCGGGGAGACGGAAGACGGGAGAGGGTAGAGATTGCCTGCCTTGCGAGGTTTCTTCTCGTGCCAGAGGCAAGAAAGATTAAAATATCGGGCAAGGACTTCCTCTACCGGCTTCCCTCTACCTTCTCACCGCCTTTAGAATTGTCGCCGCTGGGCGCCGGGCCTGCCACAGGCACAGCGCGAATCGCCTCACCGGACGCACACGATTCTTTGCCCTACCAGCATCGGATTACAACCGGTCTCCGGCGCAGAACGGAACCACGCGCTCTGCTCTGGTAGTGTTCGCGACAGGCAACGCGTTAGTCAACCGTTTAACAATTCGAGTGCGAACAGCAATCAGCCAAAATCAAGCCAACCACAAGGGTTTTTCCTACCAATTGCATATCTGGGAAATGACCTTCTGTTGATGCGAAAGACATCGGGCTTCTGTTGTTCAATTCCCTTCCAGCCCAATCACGCGCACCGCGTTCCGGTGCAGAATGTCCTCCAATGCCTCGGGATCGTCCACCATCCGTCTCAGGAGAGGCAGACTCTTCGCCGCAAAACATCCCGGCGGATAGTCGGTTCCCCGCCCATCCACACACGGGCAATCCGTGGCGAACAGCAGTTTCCGCCGGTGGCGCTTCAGAAAGTCCCTGCCGAACGCCTCGTCCCGGGTGATGGCCCCCAGTCCCGACCCCGCTGAAAGGTCCGCGTATACATTCTCGTAATCGGACAGCAGTCGGTCCGCCAGTCCGCCCGGAACCACCGGCCCAGTCGGGTATAGTGTCTCCTCCGGCGGCGGCACCTCAGCGCTGATATTGGACCACCAGGACTGCGCGTGCCCAATGAACCTGATGTCACGGAACTTGCGCACGAGCGTTTCCAAATGCGCGATTCCCTGGTTGTAACCCCGACTCCCCTCCTGGAAATGCCACGTAACGGGCCAGCGCATCTCGTTGCAGAAGGCCAGCACGCGCTCCAGACCGGGATGGTTCAACGGCAGGTGCTGTTTCTGTTCCCCGTATCCCCTGAACACTCCCGTTGCCGCGCGTCGTTCGAGTTCCGCAACCGCGTCGTCGCGAGTCACATCCACGTGGCAGAAGGGAATGACCCTGTCCGGGTACCGCTCATGAGCCTGGGCCACCGTTTCGGTGAGCCACTCGTACTCCCCGTCGGCCGTCTCGATTGGAAGGAATACAGCCTTCTCCGCCCCGATACCGTCGATATGCCCGATCGTATTCTCGATACTCCTGCCCATATGTCCAATATGCAGATGGGCATCGATCATCGGCCAAGCTCCTCCTTTAATCGACGGCCGACGATCTCCTCATCGCCGGGCGTCAGCGTCATCGGATCCACCACGATTCCACTCCCGCTTGAACGGACCACTACCGGCGGCTCCCCTTCCCGCATCGCCCGTATCACCCGGAGGGTTTCACTTTCATCCAGATCAACGTACGCCCTGGGTGCGAAATCGGGAGAAGCCTGCTGGCCCTCGCCCAATACATACGTTGTGGCGCCGGGTACCTCCGCCACGAGTTCAACCACACGCTTCGCCTGTCGATACCAGGTTGTCCGGTCCTCCTCGTCGCTCCCTTCCAGAAACAGGTCCACCGCCGCCAGCAGCCCGAGGATCTCTTCCTTGCCCACCTTCATGCCGCGGCCCACGGCGCTGAACGGACTCGCATTCAACCGGACCGCGTCCACGTAATCGCCCTTTCCCAGGACCAGACCCGTACACTGGGGGCCCCGAAGACCCTTGCCGCCGCTGAATACAACAAGGCTCGCGCCGATGCCCGCAACCTCCGTGAGATTTGTCCTGGGCGGAAGCTGCGCCGCTGCGTCTACCACCACCGGGACTCCCATCCGGTCGGCCCCGGCAACCACCTCTTCGAGCTGCGCCCTACTCTGCGTACCCAGGAAGTGGACCACGGCCGCCGTCCGCTCCGTGATCCCGCCCAGGATGTCCCCGACCGCCACCTCGGTCCTGCTGCCCACCCGCACCAGCCTGCCGCCGCAGACCTCGATCCCCTGATGAATATAGGTATGGGAGTCCACGAGACTGACCACGAACTCGTTCCGCCAGCCTTCGGTATGCGGCAATGCCCGTGCCCTCTTCTCGTCCGTACCCGTCAGGCAGGCTGCCGCGCACAGCTGCATGCCGCTTGCCGCGCCGCACGACACGAACGCCGACTCGACGCCGATCTTTCCTGCCAGGTACCGGCCCGCCTGTTCGTTCAGTTCCGGAAGATCGACGAACGCTCCCGCCGCCGCCTGCATGGCATCCAGCACTTCGGCCGGCATCAGACTTCCGCCGAGGGTCGTGATCGTTCCGCTGGCGTTGATGAAGGGCTTTACCCCCAGGTCACTGTATTTTACCATGATCTCCTCTGGTATTAACCTCAATTAGAAAAAAGACAACAGTCAAATTGGCCACAAAAGGCACAGAAGGTACCCGTGCAGAACGACGCTGCTCTGCACACGGCGTACAGGCCGGAGGGACGCTTACAGGGAGTCCGGCGCCTACGCGTACGGAAAATCGCTATTCCTGTCTGCTCTGGACAGTTCGACCAGAAACCTGCCCGTACCCTCAATGCTTGAATCGATTACGATCCTGCCCTTCTCCCGGGATGCACGGGTTGCGTCTCCGCCGGCGGACGCCGGCATGTAAAGATGCCAGGGCCTGACGAAATCCACCTGGAACTCCGTCAGGACCTCCAGCGACGGCTGGATCCGCGGATTGTCGCCGATCTTCGCTTCATTGACGAGGTCGGGACGCAGATAGAGCATTTGAGACGTCTCCTCCTCGCCCGCGTGGTCGCTGGGCTTCTCGCAGACCTGACGCGCTTCCCGCGACGCACAGGAAGACGCCTGTATCATGCAGACGAATGCGCCGTCTTCGGCGGCCAGATCTCGCATTGCCGCCCGGATCACGTCCGGATTGCCTCCGTGTGCGTTGACGAATACCACCTTCCCGATACCATCCGCCTCGCACATGTTTACCAGGTCCTCCAGCATGGCCATAAACGTTGACACGCGCATGCGGCAGGCGAAAGGAAAGGCGCGAAAGTTGTTGTTCAGGCTGACCCGGACGGTGGGCAGGCAAACCACGCTTCCGCCCAGGCTGTTCGCCGCCCGCGTGGCGCCGTAGGCGATCGCCTCCGCGCGATAGCTGTCCGTACCGTATGGCAGCGCGGGGCCGTGCGGTTCCGTTGACCCGATCGGAATCACGGCAACGTCCGGCTTCAGCCCCCGGACCTGGTCGATCGTCATTTCTTCCAGAATACCCGAGTTGTTTTCCTCCATGCAGACCTCCGGTGAAGAACGGTGTTCCGTCCCCGAAAGACGTCACATCCGCCCGGCAATTCAGGCGATCTGCTTCCCGGACAGAACACCCGGCGAGCACAAGATAGGCCCGCGTCCCGACCCTGTCAAGATGTCGCGGGTCGGGGGCTTGCGCCACGTCTGTCCCTGCGCCAAAATCGTTCTCACACACAGACTTTTGCTTGACCCTGATTTGTGGATTCGGTAAATTGAGGCCGTTTCCGGCGGGGCGGGACGACGGCTGCGCGAGACGGAAATCCGGAGGAATTCAGCCAGGAGCGAACGTCGCATGGGCAACACATTCGGTCACCTCTTTCGCATCACCACCTGGGGCGAGTCTCACGGCGGCGGCGTGGGCGTCGTAATTGACGGCTGCCCGCCCAATCTCGAAATAACGTCGGCGGAGATCCAGACCGAACTAGACCGGCGCAGACCCGGCCAGAGCAGGATTACCACCCAGCGAAAGGAAGAAGACCGGGTCGAAATCCTGTCTGGTGTCTTCGAAGGAAGGACCCTAGGCACGCCGATCTCACTGATTGTGCGGAACCGGGACGCCCGATCCAGAGACTACGAGGAAATGAGGGTAAAATACCGCCCCTCCCACGCCGACTACACCTACCAGGCAAAATACGGAGTTCGCGACTGGAAAGGCGGCGGGCGGGCCAGTGCAAGAGAGACAATCGGCCGCGTGGCTGCGGGGGCGATTGCGCGAAAAATCCTGTATCAAACGCTGGGAGTTGAGGTCCTTGCCTTTGTCAAACGCGTTCGCGGTCTGGAGGCAGACATCGATCCCGATGTGGTTACGCGTGACCAGATCGAATCCAACATCGTCCGCTGCCCCGATTCCAGGATCGCCGACCAAATGATCGAACAGATCGAACAGGCCCGCAAAGACGGCGACTCCCTCGGAGGCGTCGTGGAAGCCGTAGCGCGCAACGTGCCGCCTGGCCTCGGGGAACCCGTATTCGACAAACTGGAAGCCAACCTGGGTAAAGCCATCCTTTCTCTGCCGGCCTGCAAGGGATTCGAAATCGGATCAGGTTTCGCAGGCACGAAACTCACCGGTTCCAGCCACAACGATCCGTTCTACAATGACGGAGAAAGGATACGCACGCGCACCAACCGGTCGGGCGGTATTCAGGGCGGGATCTCCAACGGCGAGAACATCGTGATTCGTGCCGCATTCAAACCGACCGCAACCATCCTCAGGACTCAGGAGACCGTAGATATTCACGGTAAACCCGCCACGTTATCGGGCCGAGGCCGCCACGATCCCTGCGTCCTCCCCCGCGCGGTGCCGATGGTCGAATCCATGATCGCGATCGTCCTGGCCGACCACCATCTTCTCCACAGGGCCCGATGCGAAACCCTCGGGACCTGATCAAGCTTCCAGACGCCTCATACGGTTGCGATGACCGACAGTTCAATCACTATGGACCCACGGATCTTCACATGTAATAAAAATGGCCGCCCTCACGTCTATCGCTTTCCCTGGAAGAACTTCACGCACCTTCTTCGGCATAGGGCATCGCGTGGTGAAAATCACGCGGCCATCATCTTCCGCGACCTGGACCGGCAAGAACGGTCGATTATCACGTACGGAGACCTTAGCCGGCAAACGGCCGCGCTTACGGACCGGCTTCACGTTGACTATGGCATCGGCCCCGGAGACCGGGTATCCCTGGCCATGCCCAATTGTCCCGAAGTCCTCCTGATCACCCAGGCACTCTTCCGCCTTGGCGCGACCGCGGTCCCGCTGGATCTCAGGCGCGACACGCCGGAACGCAAACGATACAAACTCGAAGACTCGAACGTCAAATTGCTGTGCGTCCTCCCTGACGACCTGGATTCAGAGCGGAAGGTCGCGCCGGAGATCCCGATTGCGGCCACGGACGGCCTGCTGTCGGGCGACGTTGATCGGTCCACCGACCTCGAACCGGAATGGAGCGGCGACGTCATCGGGGAACAGACCACGGGGATCATCCTCTACACATCCGGAACAACCGGCAAGCCCAAGGGCGTCCTGCTCACAAGGCAGAGCATCGCAAGCAATGCGGATGGCATCGGCCGGTGGCTGCGTTTCGACGGAAACGAACGCCTGAGCCTGGTCCTGCCGCTGCATCACGTGAATTCAACCGTGTTCTCGATAGCGCTGTTCATGGCCGGTGGAACGCTCATTCTCAACTCCCGCTACAGCGCCTCGAATTTCTGGCCTGTGATCGCAGAAGAGAAAGCCACTTCAAGCAGCATCGTCCCGACGATCATGCGAGACCTTCTTGCCGACGCCGACGCGTTCGACGCGGCCGGACACGACATTTCCGCACTGCAAAAGATCATGATCGGCAGCGCGCCCGTTCCCGCGGGCGCCGCCGTCCGTTTTCACGATCGCTTCGGGATACGCCTGATCCAGGGCTACGGCACCACCGAAGTCAGCCTGCGGGTGACAGGCGTTCCGCCCGACCTGCCCGATGACGAATACAGGGTGGCTCTGGAGCAGAACGCCGCGGGCGTCGAACTGGACAACAACAATATCCGCCTCGATGGCGATCCGCCGCCCGGCGAAGCGGGTGAAATTCTGGTTCGCGGGCCGGTCGTATCCGGCGGCTACCTCAACCAGCCCGGAGCCACGGAGGAAGTCTTCCGGAACGGCTGGTTTCACACCGGCGATATCGGGCTCCGGCGCACCATCGGCGGCCGGAATTACTACGTCGTACACAGCCGAAAGAAGGAGATCGTTATCAAGGGCGGCGTGAACATCTCGCCTATAGCGGTTGAAAACGCCCTCGTGGAAGCCTTTCCCGATCTCGCCGCGGCCTACGTCACGGGCCTGGAGGACAAACGCTGGGGACAGGACGTTTGCGCCGCGCTGGTCTTCCGCAACGGGATGGCGCCCGAAATGCAGGTGGAAGCAGCCAGGCGTATACTCGACGCGGGACGAGCGGGGGCCGTGGCGAACCTGAGTCCCTTTGAAGCACCCTTCAAGACCATACCGTTCGATCCGGACCGCCTGCCGATGACTTCCACGGGAAAGGTCCAGCGCAGCGTCCTGCGGGAAATCGTACAGGAAATCGTGAATCGGCAGAACGCGTAACACCATTAAGAAGCTGTCTTAAAACGAGGGAATGCATGCAAAAGAGAATCCTGTTGTCCGCCAACATGCGGAACCCCGAATTCGACTCGGACAGCCGCCGGCAGGGGATGGATGGACTGGCCAGGTTTGCAAACGTGGATTACTATTCGGGCGAACTGACTGAAGACGATGCCGACGGCGTGGTTGGCGTTATCGCGAGTTCCTCGCATATTCACGAGAGCTTCTACGAAGCCGCAACGGACCTGCGAATCATCTCCCGGTGGGGCGTCGGTTACGAGAAAGTCAACCTCGATGCGGCCACACGACACGGCGTGATCGTCACCATCGCCCCGGAACACCTGGTCACGGTGGCCGAATACACCATTGCCCAGTGGATGGCGACGCTGAAGCGCGTCTACACCCTGAACCAGCTCTCCCACAGCGGCGACTTCTCTCTCATCAGAACCTACGAAGCCGCGGAAACCACGCTTGGCCTTTACGGATTCGGGCGCATCGGCCAGGCCGTCGCCGAACGCGCGAAACCGCTTCTGGGCGACAGGGGGCGCCTGCTCGTCTACGACGTCCGCCCAGACATCGCCGAACTCGCGTCGCAGTACGGGGCGGAGCCGGTCGGCGATCCAATCGACCTGTTCAGGGAATGCGACACCGTCTCCCTGCACGTATCCGGCGCGGACGCCATTGTCACCTACGATCTGCTCTGCGCCATGCCGCCCCACGCTTCCCTGATCAACCCCTCGAGGGGAACTCTGGTGGACGACGTTGCCGTCAACCGCGCCATTGTCGAAGAACGACTCTGGTACTACGTTGTAGACGACCCGGTGGACGGCCCCCGCGCCATCCACAAGGGGCATCCGCGTATCATCTGTACCAATCACAACGCCGGCATGACCGACGCTTCGGCGGTGCGCCTGGACCACAGGACCTACGGCCAGGTCACCGACGCCCTGGAGGGTCGGGAACCCGCGCACATCATCAATCCGGACGTGCTGAGTCACCCCAGGGTCAGATCCTATCTTGGCAGGGGTTAGACAGGAAAACGTGTATTGCGTCCATCTGACCCCGACCGCTACTGCCATGCGCGGCCTCATCTCCATTCTCTTTCGCCTGCCCCAATATATCAGACTGTCCTGGCGTCTGATGAAAGACCCGCGCGTACCGTGGTACAGCAAACTGCTGGTCTACCTGGTCATTCTCTACGGGATTTCGCCGGTGGACCTGTTGCCGGAAGCGTTGTTCCCCCACCTGGGATATGGCGAAGATATCCTGTTGTTCCTGCTGGCTTTGCAGCATTTGATCAGAAGCAGCCCGCCGGACGTCGTCAAGGGTCACGCCAGCGATATTGCCGAAGAGAAACGTCGCCGGAAAGAAGACCGTCCCGGTGCGGCGACGTGAGGTTCACCAACAGAAGACATGGCGATCAAACCATCCAAACGTGCGGCGATAAAACGAGGTCTGCTCGCCTGGTATCGACGGGAGAAGCGGGATCTTCCGTGGCGAGATACGACCGATCCATACCACGTCCTGCTCTCCGAGTTCATGCTGCAGCAGACACAGGTCGAGACCGTTATTCCCTACTACACGCGTTTCCTGAGAGATTTTCCGACCGTTCACGCTCTCGCAAGTACGCCGCGGGACCGGGTTCTCAAGGCCTGGGAGGGCCTTGGATACTATACCCGGGCCCGAAATCTCCACAGGACAGCCCAGTACATCGTGGACAGGCATGACGGCGCCGTGCCGGATGTTTATGACGAACTCGCCTCACTGCCCGGATTTGGCCCCTACACAACGGCCGCGGTCCTGAGCATTGCCTACGACCGGGACTATGCCGTACTCGATGGCAACGTCGTCCGCGTACTGTGCCGTCTCTTCGGAATTCAGGACGACGTGGGCCAAACCCGCACCAGAGCGAATCTCCAGAAACTGGCGGACAACCTGCTGCACAGCGGCGACGCCGGCGAGCACAACCAGGCGATAATGGAACTTGGCGCGACGGTCTGCCGACCGCGAGCGCCCCGCTGTGGTTCCTGCCCCGTAAACGGACATTGCGCCGCTTTTCGCGCCGGCATCGCGGAGTCGCTCCCGGTCAAAGCACGAAAGAAACCGCGTCCTCATTACATCCTGGGCGTTGGAATCGTATCCCGGAAAGACTGCGTCCTGATTGCCCGGCGGCCTGAAAACGGACTTCTCGGCGGGCTCTGGGAGTTCCCCTCGGCACGTCAGGCGGACGAAGAGTCGTTGAGTGACACCTGTATTCGCGCCGTGCGCGAGGCAGCCGGCGTCGACGCGGCCGTTCGGAACCGGTTCAGAACCGTCAAACACGCATTTACCCATTTCAGCGTGACCATGCACGCCTTTCAGTGCGACTATTCGGGCGGAGAGGCGCGCGCGCGCAACTGCTCTGACGTGAGATGGGTCTCGCCTGAGAGTCTGGAAGACTATGCTTTCTCGAGGGCGAACCGGAAACTCATCGAATACATGGACTGAACTGAATCTAAGTGAGGTGAGAAGGGAGAGGGGAGACGCAAGAGACTTCCTGCCCCTTGTGGTCTCACTTCTTGTCGGTGACATAAACGAAGAACCGGTGGGGCAAGGACGTCTTCTCACGGCTCACGGCTCCCGTCTTCCCGATTTCAAGCTTTTCCTCTATCGGCTCACCTCTTTCCGAAGTTAGACGTAAACGATTGAGAGAACAACCATGACAGAGACGTTCATGGACCTCACCGGCCGGGTTGCCCTCGTCACCGGCGCAGCCAGGGGCATCGGGTCCGCCATCGCGGACCGCCTGGCGACCGCGGGCGCGACCGTCGCCATCGCGGACCTCGATCCGCCGACCGTCCCGTCTTCCACCATAAGCCTCGCCCTGAAAGCGGATGTATCCGGAAGCGAGGATGTGACCCGCATGGTGAACACCGTTCTGGGCCGCCTCGGTCAGATCGATATCCTGGTCAATAATGCCGGCGTTGTGGGTCCGGAGGCGCCGGTGAGGGACCTGAGCGAAGCAGACTGGGACAGGGTGATAGGCACCAACCTCAAGGGAGTCTTCCTCTGTTCACGCGCCGTCGTCCCTCACATGGCGAAGCGCAAGAGGGGTGCGATCGTCTCCATCGCCTCGATCTCGGGCAAGGAGGGAAACGCCAACATGGCCGCCTACTCTGTCTCCAAAGCCGGTGTCATCTGTTTCACGAAAGCACTGGCAAAGGAGGTGCTCGACGACAATATAAGGGTCAATTGCGTCGCGCCCGCACTCATCGAAACCGAAATGACCCTGAGCCTGGATCCGGAACGGGCCGCCGTTCTCACGTCCAAAATACCGATGGGCCGCCTCGGCAAACCCGGCGAGGTCGCCGCATTGGTACACTTTCTGGCCTCCGACGAAGCCACCTTTACAACGGGTCAGTGCTACGACGTCAGCGGCGGACGCGCCACGTACTGAATGGCGTTCCCGTCTATGAGGAAATTAAAAAGCCCGGACGGCTGTCCGGGCCTTTTCGCATTTAACTTCAAGCAGCGACTTTATCAACGGACTGCTAGCCCAGCGGCTGGGCGGTCCAGACCTCGCGCAGATAGACAATGAGGGCGGCGAACAAAGTGACTGCAATCGCAACGGCAACGGCCAGCAGCACCAGGAACACCCTCGAAGGTGGACGCCTGGGGTCGCCGTGCGGATACGATTTGAAGGGATCGGGGTCCATTATACCCTTTCGGGCTCCGTTTTCGCTCTACCGTCAGCGTCGGTCCCGGACGTTTGCCCGGACTACACTCTGATTGCCTCAACGGGGTCCAGCGCAGCGGCGTCTCTGGCGGGGAACAGCGTAAACAGATAGCAGATCAGGGCGGCGGAGGCCGAGATCGCCAGAAAATCAGACGCCTGCATCTCCACGGGCAACGCCTGCGTGATCAGGACATCTCCCGGAATCTTCAGAAGTTCGTACCGCTGCTGCGCCCAGCACAGGGCAAAACCCACCAGATTTCCAAACAACACGCCGGACAGCCCCACAGCCAGACCCTGCCAGGTAAATATCCGTCCAATCCGTCGCGGCGGCACCCCAAGGGTCTTCAGAATGCCAATCTCCCGGCGCCTTTCGGCCACATTCATGGTCAGCACGCTGACGATGTTGAAGCCGGCCACCACAACGATCAGCCCGATACCCAGAAAACTCGCCCACTTCTCCAGGTGAATCGAAAAATACAGATTGCCGTGGTCCCGCATCCAGGGATGCGCGGCAAGCGCCGGATCCAGCCTTCTGACCGATTCCTCGACAGCCGCACTGATTTCCTGCGCCCGATACGCATCGCCGAAACGGAGGCGGACGCCTGTAATGTGGTTCTCCCAACCCAGGTCCCGTCGGGCTGCAGCAAGCGAGACATAGGCCAGACCGCTATCGAACTCAGGGTTGCCCGAATTGAAGATGCCGGTGACCACATAACGCCGGAACCGGGTCTGCGCGGCGAAAATCTCATGCGGCAGGATCCATAGATGCACTTCGGATCCTACCCGCACACCCAGTTGATCGGCGAGATAGCGTCCGATTACGATACCGTATACCCGTCCGCGTCCTTCCGTTTCCCGGGGACCGAGGTCCAGCGCGCCTCCCCAGATATAGTCCGCCAGATCGCTTACCGCCTCCAATCCGTCCGGCGTTACGCCCCGCACCATCACACCCGCGCTATATACCTCGTCGTCGAAGGACCGGTGCAACAGGGCGCCTTCCGAAGCCACAAACGGAGAAACGGCAGTAACCTGCGGAAGGGCGGACAGTGCGTTCAGGAGTTTCCCGGGGTCTTCGATCCGCTGCCCTGCCTCCTTCCTCAACGTCGCATGTGCGTTTACTCCCAGCAACCGGTCCCATACCAGCGTCGAGAATCCGTTCGACACCGATAACACGATCACCAACGCCGCGACGCCCAGACCCACGCCCCCCGCCGCCACCACCACCGTGAACGAGACCCGTTTCCGGCGCCGCATCGAGCGAAGATACCGTCGTGCAATCAGGAACTCATACATCGCCGATCTCCTGCCCGGGACCGATGCCATCGCCAGGGACCGTGCGGCCCACCCGCCACGTCCGGTACCCGGGAGCCTGCGCGCGACGGCGATCACTCATAGCGGATCGCATCCACCGGATCCAGGGCTGCCGCATCCCGGGACGGATACAGGCTGAAAAGGTAACAGATCAGAATGGCGCACAGGGACACAAGCCCGAAATCCTCCGGGCGCATCTCCACCGGCAACGCACTGACGTAGTAGACCTCTCCCGGAACCCGGATCACTTCGAATTGCTTCTGAATCCAGCAGACGGAGAACCCAAGCAGATTCCCGATTGCGATTCCCGTCACGCCGACGACCAGGCCTTCCAGCGTAAAGATCCGTCCGATTCGCCCCGGGATCATTCCCATTGCCTTGAGGATGCCGATTTCCCGGCGACGATCGGTGACAATCATCGTGAGAATACTGATGATGTTAAACCCCGCCACAACCACGATAAGGCTCAGAATCAGGAAGAACGTCCATTTCTGCAACTGGATCAATACGTAGAAACTCCCGAAGTTCCGCGTCCACGAAGAGGCAAATAGACCGGGATACGTCTCACGCAGGAGCTGTCTGAACGTCGCGCCCAACCGGTCGGCTGCCATCGGGTCCCGCAATCGCATTCGGATACCGGTTACGGCGTCCTGCCAGCCCAGGTCCCGCCTCGCGGCGTCGAGCGAGACATAGACAAGACGGGAATCGAACTCGAAATAACCGGTGTTGAAGACCCCGGTCACCCGGTAACGCTGCCAGCGGCGTCCACGGCCGCCGAGGATGTTCTTCGGTACCAGGCCCAGGTACACATCGTCCCCGGGGCCTGCATCAAGTCTTTGTGCCAGAACCTGGCCCAACAGGATGCCGTGTACCGCCCGCGAACCCTTTTGCTCGCGTGGACCGAGATCTATTGTCCCGTCCCGGATGTAAGTACCCACGTCGCTGGTACGGACAAAGGCCCCCGGGTCGACACCTCGCACAAGAACACCCGACTTCACCACACCCGCCGCGGCCGGCTTCCGGAAGACAAACCCCTCCGCATGAATAAAGGGAGACACCGCAAGCACCTCAGGGTGGTCTTCCAAAGTGCGGATCACCGGCCCGTAGTCCGAAATGGGCTTGCGATAGGACTTTCGCACGGTCAAATGCGCGTTCACGCCAAGCAGACGCTCGCGAATCATATTGGTGTACCCGTTCATGACGGACATCACAATCACCAGCGACGACACACCCAATGCCACGCCGACCGCGGCGATACCAATCGTAAACGAGATCCGCCTCCGGGCGCGCAATGACCGGAAATGCCTGCGTGCGATCATGAACTCAGGACCCATGCCCCCTCACTTCAGCCGCCGTCATTCGACACGAAAAAATCAGGAACGGCACCGCCTCCACAAACAAAAAAACCGGATCTGAAAACGCATCGCTGCTCAGATTCGGAATATGCTGTTTTGTCGTCCGCACGGCGCCGCAGCCCCGCGTGGACATCCTGTTCGGCTGTCGGAAACGAATTCAGAAGCTGTTTTTAAAATTACCGGTGAGTTCCAGAGCGCGAGCGAAAAAGTGGCGGTCAAGGCGGGAAAATCCGCCCATATTTGTTTATACGGGTGGGTTTGACCAACGCCGACCGGCGCTTTTGCAGCCGTGCGAAGACCGCTGGGAATTTTAAAACAGCTTCTTAGTTGAGTCCGCGAAGACGGTTTCTCAAGATCGCAGCCTGTTCGTAACGCTCCATTGCGACCGCCGTCTGAATCTGATCCAGAAGGTTCTCCCTGGCGCAGGCGGGGTATTTCCGCTGAATCTCATCCTCCCATTCTTCCAGCGTACGAAGTTCATCACTGCATTCGAGCGAGTCCGGGTCTCCCGACTCGATCAGAAAGCTCCGGATTTCCTCGATACCCTCCCGCACCACCTCCAGTGCACCCTCGGAATCTCCATTCAGCAGACAGATTTCACCCTTGGATCTGGTGTGTACCATGAGAACGCACGTCCGTGAACGCTCAAACTCACACTTGATCTCTTCATCTCCGGAAAATGTCCTCACCAGATCAAGCAACGCCAGATTGTGCGTGGTGTCCCTCAAAACCCCTTCATAGTCGCCCAGATGCATCAGGCAGACGTACCGCTGATAGAATTGTACTCCCTCCGTCCACAACACATTGCATGCCTGTTCATCCAGCCGGAAACCTTCATCTGAACCGTGTTGTCGGCGGTGCGCCTCCAGACGATCGAGGTACGCATCAAGGGCCGAGCCATATCCTTTGGGGGACTTGCCGTCGGGTCGACCGGTCATCTCCATCTGCAAAAGGCCCAGCTCGAAACGGACCTGAAGCTTCTCCCGTCCGTCGATTCCCACGATCTTTCTGGCACAGGTCTTCTGTGGATCGAAGATCCAGCGCTTGAAAATCGGTGACAGATCCTGTTCCACGATAAAATCTCAATTCGAAAAAAGATAAGCGCCAAATTGGCCACAAAAAGCCTGAACGCGGGTAGAGAGAAGAAAAAATGCGGGGAGACGGGAGACGTAAGAGGTTAGAGACGACCTGCCTCGTAGGGTTTCAAATTTTGCCGGAGGCATAGAGGAGGAACAGATCGGCAAGGATTTCTTCTCCCGGCTTCCGTCTCACCTCTTCCCGCCTCTGGAAGAATATACAAATGGCCGTACAAAGTCAACCCGATTCACCGGGCTCCCGACGGGCGCGAATCGGAATATGCGCTATGTAGTCGTTTTTCTTGACAAAGAAATTTCGGCTCCGTATTTTCCGTGCCCCGCAGCCCGTTGCCCGTTGGCTGATATCTACCATAAACCTTCTTTTTACAGCACGTTGGAAAGTCGACAACGCCCGACGGAACAATGTGGATCGGAACACTTTCAGCTTGCCGGACCCGTTATGGAACACATAGAAGGCATTGTCATCCGGGAACACCGCAGGCACTACTACGTCGCCGTTGGAAACCGGGTGGTCGACTGTGCCGTTTCGAGCAAATTGAGAAAACAGCTTCAATACCCCGAAGCGGCGCCCGGTTCGCGGCGAAACCGGGTACAGGCCGTCCGCCGCACGCGGGTCGTGGACCCCGTTGCAATTGGTGACCGGGTACGGATCGATACCGGCGAAGGGAATACCGGTCTTATCCGTGAAGTTCTGCCCAGGCGCAACAAGATATCCAGAAGAGCATCGGGTAGTTCAGGGAAAGAACAGATCCTGGCAGCCAACATCGATCAACTCATGCCGGTCTTCTCGGTGGACGAACCGCCGCCGGACTGGAATATGCTTGACCGGATGCTGGCCGTTGCGGAATGGTGGGAGATCCCGGCCGCCATCTGTTTCAACAAACTGGACCTGCCCTGCCTCGCCGCGTTCGAGACGACGGCTTCGGTCTACGAGCAAATCGGATACCCGGTTGTGTTCACGAGCATCGTTTCCGATAGAGGCAGGCAAGCGTTCCTCAACCTCCTGAGGAACCGGATTTCGCTTTTCATGGGGCCGTCGGGGGTGGGTAAATCCAGCCTGCTCAACTGGCTGCAGCCGGGCCTCGAGTTGCGGACGAGCGAAGTCAGCGAAACCACCGGGGAAGGCCGTCACACGACCACCCACACGGAACTCGTCGAACTCGACGCCGGAGGCATGGTCGGCGATCTGCCGGGCATACGTGAATTCCACCTGTGGGAGATAGATACGGAAGAAATCCCCGGGCTCTTTCCGGAATTCCGGAACCTGCCCGGACATTGCCGTTTTCGGAACTGTACCCACGGCAGCGAACCGGGCTGCATCGTCAAGGATGCAGTGGACCGCGACGAAGTCTCCCGCCGGCGATACGAATCGTACCTCCAGCTCCGGAAAAATCCCTGACGCGACAGCGATTTCCGCCTATCCGTATTTCTCCCTCAGTTGTCGCGCGGCGCCCGCCTCGTTGCGCAGCTTCGCGTAGGCCTCCTCAACGGGGATTTCCGCCGCGTTGCCCGGCGCAAAGCCGCAATCGGGATTCAGTACGATCTGTTCCGGGCGCAGGAATTCCAAAGCGTTTTCCACCCGATGCATAATTTCACCCACGGCATCGATCCTGGGAGACCTGCAGTCCACGCACCCAAGTCCCACCTGCCGGTCTTGCGGGATCTGCTCCAATACGTCCATATCACCCGCGGCGGGGACGGCGAATTCCATCACGTACTGATCCACGTTCAAACGCAGCAGAGCGGACAGAATCGGTCCGTATCCTCCCTGACCGACCCAGCCGGCGCGGCCCTTGTTTCTCCGGCACAGGTGCACGGCCACGGCCAACCCGTCAACGCCGTCCACAATCTCGTTCAGGAGATCCACGGAGAGGTCCACCTCCCGGTCCGGGTTCTCGTAGCTCCCGCGAACATCGGGATCCACAAACAGACAGAGGTGCGGGTCGTCGAACTGGACCACGTCGGCGCCCGCGTCCCGCAGCAACAGCAGTTCGCCCCGCAGAATGGGCACCAGTGCGCGCATAAACGCTTCGCGCGTGGGATACGCGTCGATCGAACGTTGCGGATGCCACATCCGCTGGCCAAGCAGATAGGGGGAAGGCAGGCACACCTTGATGGCTTTCCCGGTCCGGGCCTTCAAATATTTCGCCTCGGCCGCGGCAAGACCCGTCCGTTTCGCTTCGACGGGTTCCACCACCGTGTGCCACCAGCGTCCACCCTTCCGTTCGCGCGCGAACCCGTCCGCGACATCGGCGATAATGCCGATATAGGACCGGCGGCGGTATTCCCCGTCGGAGACGATGTCCAGGCCGGCGGCTTCCTGCAACGCCAGAACGTAGTCCACGGCGGCATCCATCCGGACGGATAACTCGTCGGGATCATCAGGCGCTTTTCCGGGATCCAGCAGGTCCCGCACGAACTGTGACCGAGGCATGCTTCCGACGACCCCGGCGGGGAATAGAATCCGGTTGCTTCCCATGCTACCATTCCTCCCGCGCGATCCGGAAATCCTGATTCGTGTCGATTTCCATGTACCCTCCGTCCGTCTCCATCAGATGGATCGGGACCTCGGCGTCAAGCATCTCCTGATACAAGTCGATCAGATACGCTTTCTGAAAGGTGGCGGCCGATTGAAAAGACCGGCCGTTGTACAACGTCTTTGCCCGGTGATAGGCTTCCCGCAACTGCACGGTTCCGTCTCGTCCGAAACGGGCAATGCCCGTATACTCGCCGTGTGCGATTTCGCCGGGCAGGTTTCTTCCGATCGCTACCACCCGGTTGCCCACGCTGGCCACTTTCTCGGCGTCGTACTCAGGATGCTCGGTCCGTTTCTGATATCGCGTCCGCCAGGCCGTATCGCAGACGAGCGTGATCTCGTGCGTACTGCGCATCAGATTCGAGACAATCTCAGGTCTGTAGAGAATATCCGAATAGGCGCAGACGAAGCCTTCGTCCATATGGAATTCAGCGTGCATCAGGGACATCAGGATGTTGTTATTCGGCCAGTCCGCGTTGTGACAATACGTAAGGCCGGGATACCCGATCTGCACCTGCTCGATGCGGTAGCCGCCGACGAAGACGATATCGTGCAAGCCGGCCGAACGCAATGCGTCCAGGCCCCAATCCAGAATGCGCCGGCCCTTCACCACCGCAAGACATTTCGGAGCGTCTTTCGTATGCGGCATTAATCGCATTCCTCGCCCCGCGCCGATGATGATTGCTTTCAACCCAGGAAACCCTTCCGCTATCAGTCCGTTGAGAAAGTCGCTCTGCAGGCGAGGCCGAGCCATTGTGGTCGAAGACAAGGCGCGCGACCGAGTCCCATCCCTCGATTCGGCGAGGGAGCGCAACGCAGTATTTCGACCGCAAGGGCCGGCCGTAGCCCGGATGGACTTTTTCAACGGGCTGCTATACGGCTGAAGGTAAAATCCGGGACAGGAATAACGCCAGGAATCGACCGGCATCCACGTCCATCGCGCAGTTCACAGGCAGTCCCTTGCGGTTCCCGACCTTCGTGAACGACCGCCGGTCCGCCACAACCTGTCCCGCGGTGAGAACACCCTCTGTCTCCACGTCCGCGAATACGGTCTCGAATCCAAAAACTGACGGATCGATCGCCAGCCCCACCGCCAACGGATCGTGCAGAAAAAAACGATGTCGATTCTGAACCCGCCTGATGAGATCCATGGCGGGCCGCACCGCTTCTCTTACGAAGACACCTGCGGGCGACGCGGGAAATTGTGCAAGATGCGATGCTTCCAATGCCACCCGATGGGTCACGTCCAGAGGCGCCAGTGTAACGTCTGCACCGGAACGAAGGACCTGTCTGGCGGCGTCGGGATCGGCGAAGAAATTGAACTCCGCCAACGGCGTAACGTTACCGGGCTCGTCGACGGCGCCGCCCATCACACACACCTCCCGGGCTTTCTTCAACACCCCGGGCGCCCGCGCTTCCGCCAGGGCCAGGTTGGTCAGCGGCCCGACGGCGATCAACGTCACCTCCCGTGGCCGCGCCAAAAGGGTCTCGATCATAAACGAGACCGCGTCACCCGCAGGCGAGCGGCCTGGCAGCGGCAATCCGGAATCCCCCAGTCCTCCGGGTCCGTGTACCTCGGTGGCGAAAACGGCTTCCTTCCGGAGCGGACCTTCAGCGCCGGGGTAAACAGGAACCTCGTCGCGACCCAGCAAAGCCAGCACCTTCAGCGCGTTCCCGGTTCCGATATCCAGCGGCACGTTGCCGCTCACGGTGCAGATGCCAAGCACCTGCAGTTCGGGGGAGCCCAGCGCCAGCATGATGGCCAGGGCGTCGTCCACGCCCGGGTCCGCATCCAGAATCACCGGCCGGATGTCCGAAGGATCAAACCCCATAAAGCGGTCCGAATTTGGCCTTCAGATGCGTCATCAATGCCCTGTGACCCAGGGGTTCCCCTGAAACCACCTCCACCAGTTCCGTCGCCCGATAGCGCATTCCGTGCCGATGGATCCTGTCCCTCAGCCAACCCAGCAGCGGGCCGAACATTCCTTTGGCGAACTGCCCGTCGAGATCGCCAAGATCCGTGCGGGCCGCTTCGAAAAACTGAGCGGCGTAGAGATTTCCAAGCGTATAGGTAGGAAAATATCCGATCAACCCTGCACTCCAGTGCACGTCCTGAAGACACCCGTGCGCGTCATCCGGCGGATTCAAGCCGAAATCCTTCTCGAACCGCTCGTTCCACGCGCCGGGGACGTCCGCTACCGTCAGATCGCCCTCCACCAGCGCCTCCTCCAGCGCGAATCGCAGCAAAATGTGCAAATTGTACGTGGCCTCGTCCGCCTCCACCCGGATGAACGAGGGCCGCACATCGTTTACCGCGAAATAGAACGCATCCGGCGATACGTCCGTCAGAGCCGCGGGAAACACATCCCGCGCTTTCGGAAAAAAGTGCGTCCAGAACGCCCGGCCGCGCCCCACGAAATTCTCCCACATCCGGGACTGGGACTCGTGAATTCCCAGAGACACCGCGTCTGCCATCGGCGTTCCCGAATGCGCGTCATCCAGTCCCTGGTCATACATGCCGTGACCCGCCTCGTGGAGCGTACCGAAGAAAGCCTGCGCAAACTGGTTGCGGTCGTACCGGGTGGTTATTCTCGTGTCTCCGGGGCCGATCCCCGAACAGAATGGGTGCACGGTCTCATCCAGCCGCCCGCGCTCGAAGTCGAAACCCATGGCCGTCGCCGCGGCGACGCCGAAAGACGCCTGTTCGGTCACGGGATAGTCGCGGGTAAGGATCGATGCGTCGGGCGCCCTTCCCGAATCCACAATCGCCGCGACCAGCGGGGCCAGTTCGTCCCGTAGCGCCCCAAACACCCTCTTGAGATTCTTCGAGGTTTCTCCAGGTTCAAACCGGTCCAGGAGCGCATCGTATGCCGAACCTTCGGTCCTTAGCGCCGCCGCCATCTCCCGGGTGAGCCCTACCACCTCTTTGAGATGCGGACGGAACACCTCGAACGTCGATTTCTCCCGCGCCTCCTGCCAGGCCTGTTCCGCCAACGTTGTGGCCTTCGCGAGCGCCACCACCAGGGACTGCGGCAACTTGGTCCGTCGGTCGTATTCTCGCCGGATTTCCCGTACGTTCACCGCAGGCGCCGAGTCCGGCTGGAAGTGCTCATCACCCTTCTCGATGCGCGACAGCAATTCTCCCACCACGGGCGCCGTCGCCCGCTCGTGCGCCATCCCGGCCAGCAGGGCGTGCTGTTCGGCACGGTGCGCCGCGCCGCCGCGGGGCATATACGTGCGTTCGTCCCAACCCAGCACGGCCGCGCAGGACTCCAGCAACTGGAGTTCCTTCCAATGACCGATGAGGTCCTCGTACGCCTGCTGCGTGGACATTGCAGTTCTCCCTTCGTGCCTTGCCGACAACCGCTTCGAATGCCGCTGCAATCTAACCCACTCCACGTCGACGGTCAAGCGGATTCCCCAATTGAACCCAGACCACGGGCTTGACATTGACAATCATGGCTGTACGGGATATATTAGGAAGCGAGGAGTGAGGAGGGAGGAGTGAAGAGCCAGGAGAGAGAAAAGAGGAGTGAGGAGTGAGGAAATGCAGATCGGGAGCCGCGGTAGGGTAGAGAAGCGAGAGGCCCTCGACCCTCTCTTTTCTCACTTCTCTCCACTCTTTTCTCACTTCTCTCCACTCTCTCCTCGACTTTCTTCTCTTTCATCCGCACGCGTCAAGGAGGCGCCACATGCCCAGAATCGACATCGAATACTGCGCGGCTTGAGGCTACGAAGACGAGACCGTCAGTTTGACGGACAGGCTGCTGAGAGAATTCAAGCAGGACATCGATAGCTTCACGCTGATTCCCGCCGGCGGCGGACGTTTTGAAGTCACCATCGACGGCGAACTCGCGTTCTCCAAACTCAAGGAAGGCCGCTTCCCCGAGTATGAAGAAATCCAGCCCGAAATAGCGAAACGTATATGATACATCGCAGGAAACGAGGGTCGAGGCTGCTGAAGAGCGCTTCGACCTTTCTTGTTTTGGAACCCGTACCTGCGGCCGATCGCCGGCACAACGAATCGTCCAGACTATCGGAGTAAAGCACGATGAGCAGAATGTGCACTCGCAATCTCATCGTACTGTCAGCCCTTGTCGCCACGGGATGGATTTCAGGTTGTGCCAGCAGGAGCGTCTCCATTCTCGTCACCCGTCCAGCCGAAATCAACCTGGGCGATTATGACAGGATCGCAATTGGTGAAATCAAGGGCGCGGGGAGCGGGTTCGTATCGAAACTGGACGATTTCGGGAAATATCTTCAAGGCGTGGAATCTCGAGACACCTGGATCCGACGATTCGCCGCCGAGATGTCGCAGGCCCTCGCACAGTCCGATCGATTTAAACTCCTCGACTATGAAAACCTGAAAGCCGGACGCAGCCGGGAAAACGATAATGGGAACGTCGTCCTCATCTCGGGCGGCCTGCTGGCCTACGACTACGACGAAGAGGAAATCAACGAAGACGTCAGGAAGAAAAACAGAAAGACAGAAAAAGGAACCACCGGGCGGGAATTCAAACGCAGGGGTACCGCGCGAGTAGAAGTCCAACTGCGAGTTGTGGATCTGCGCACATCAGAGATATTGGCCAGCAGGAATTTTTCCAGGCGCGAGACCATAAGAACCTCGGGGAAGACTCCGGCAAAGGCAAGTATCGACAATGCGGATCGCAGGCGGCTCTTCGCGGCATGCCGGGCGGATATCGTGCGGGCCCTGGAACAGATGATCGTGCCATATACCGAACGCGTATATGTATCGTTTGAAACCGACAAGGAAATGCCGGAGTTGGAACGCGGTTTCAGATTGGTTCAGATGGATAACTGGGATTCCGCGGTCGACGTCTTTCAGGAGGCGGCGGAGACCTACTCCAATTCTCCCGAAGTCCATAAGGCGTATTACAACCTTGGACTGAGCTGCATGTATTCGGACCGCTTCGACCAGGCGCGCGCCGCTCTACAGGAAGCCTACGCCCGGAAATCCAGCGGGAAATACCGGAATGCCATCCTGGAACTGGACAGACGCAAAGCAGAGAAACGACGGCTCGAAGAGCAGACGAGCATTGATCAGGGAACCGGGGAAAACAAGAAAACGGAGACCGAGCAATAAGGTCCCACGGCCTCAGCGTCGGCGGGGAGGCCGCCATCTATGTATATTCATTATTGAGGGAGGAACGAGCAGATGCCAGTCACCAGAAGACAGTTTCTGAAGTCGGCGGCCGCGGTCAGCATTGGATTCCAGGGGTTGCAGAGCTACGTGGTCTTGGGCGAGGCCCTTGGGGAGGGGATCGCCGTGGGCTACGGCCCCATGCTGCCGGACCCGGGCGGGATCATCGACCTGCCCAAGGGCTTTACCTACCGTGTGATCTCCCGCACCGGCGACGAGATGGACGATGGCCTGCGGGTGCCGGGCCTGCCCGACGCCATGGCCGCCTTTCCCGGCGCGGAGGGACGGACCCTGCTGGTCTGCAACCACGAACTCAGTGCCGGGGCCCGCAAGGTCGGCGCCTTTGGCGATGAGAACGAGCGTCTCCGCAAAGTACCGCGGGAACGATTCTACGACTGGGGCCACGGCGACCCGCCCCAGGGGGGGACGACGACCTTCGTACTCGGCCCCAACGATGAGTTGGAGAAACATTACCTCAGCCTGGCAGGCACCGTGCGCAACTGCGCCGGCGGCCTCACCCCCTGGGGGAGCTGGATCACCTGCGAGGAAACGACCCAGCGCGCCGACGACGACCACGAACAGGACCACGGGTACAACTTCGAGGTCCCGGCAGGACCGGATACGGGGCCGGCGGAACCCGTTGCCCTGAAGGCGATGGGCCGCTTCAACCACGAGGCCGTGGCCGTCCATCCGGCGACGGGCATCGTCTATCAGACCGAAGACGCCGGCGACGGTCTCATCTACCGCTACCTGCCCGACGAGCCCGGACGTCTCGCGGCCGGTGGCAGGCTGCAGGCGCTCATGGCCCGCGACCAGCCGAGCCTGGACACGGACAACCACGGGTCGCAGACCGTCGCTCCCGGGGACCGTCTGGCCGCGGCCTGGGTCGATATGGAGGACGTGGAGTCACCGGAAAATGACCTGCGCGACCAGGGCTTCGACAAGGGCGCCGCCCGCTTCTCCCGCGGCGAGGGCATGTGGTACGGCCGGGAGGCCGTCTACTTCGCATGCACCAGCGGCGGCGAGAAGAAGAAAGGGCAGGTGTGGCGCTACGAGCCGAGCCCCAACGAGGGGACACCCGACGAAACCGCCGCGCCGGGAACCCTTGAACTGTTCATCGAGCCCAACGACGGCAATCTGGTGGAGAACTGCGACAACCTCACGGTGGCGCCCTGGGGCGACCTCGTACTCTGCGAGGACGGCGGAGGGGACAACCATCTGGTAGGCGTCACGCCGGAGGGGCGGCTCTACAAGCTCGGCCGCAACGCCTTCAACGAGTCCGAGTTCGCCGGCGCCACGTTCTCGCCCGACGGCCGCACGCTCTACGCCAACATTCAATCGCCCGGGATCACCCTGGCCATCAGCGGGCCCTGGACGGGCTGAGCCGGGGCCTCAGTCAAATCCCTGGCTCCGATCGGCAACCAGACGAACGAAAAACATCCGTGTGAACCGGAATGTCTACGAACACGACGCCAAAGCTCCCGACACGCAACGCGCCCGACCCGAAGGCCTGCGCCGTCGCCCTGGCTGTCAGCGAAGCGGTCCACGCGGACCGGGTCATCCTGTTCGGATCGCGCGCCCGTGGCGACTACAGCCCGCAGTCGGACATCGACCTGCTCATCATCACCGACGCTGACTCCACGGATCGGCAGGGGTATCAAGACACGAGCGTGGCAGCCCACCGCAAGGCGGAGGAACTGTATGGCGACTTGATCGGCGTCGATCTGGTCCACCTGGGCGAGAAAGCCTTCCACGACGGTCGCCGGGCGCGAAACCACGTGGCGGGTCAGGCCGTCCGCGACGGTTTTGACGGGAATGGCGACAAGGTAGACTACGACAACCCGGAACCGTCCAACTGGCCCGATATACGACAACGTGTCGCCAATGCCCGGCGGAGTCTCGGAGATCTGGTAGTCCTTGTGGAAGACTCCCGGTCTTCTCAGGAACTGATCGGGTTTACCGCACAGCAGGCGATGGAAAACGCGCTGAAAGGGTGGATTTCGGCGCTCGACGCCGACTATCGTAACACGCATGATCTTGCGAAGCTTGCCGCAATCGTGCGACAGCATCCCAATGAAATCCACACGCCGGCCGGTGAGAAGCTGGCGTGGCTGACCCGGTACGCTGTGCGGTACCGCTATGCAGACGCGCATGTGGTCATCGAAGACCGCGATGCGCTGCTATCGGCAGTAAAGGAGACCGTCGAAGCCATTATCGCCCGCATCCGTGCGCTGAACGCAACCGCAGCAGAGGAGTCTGGAACCGAATAGGGACGACAGGTCATCTGCAGGCTTCCAAATACATCCGATGTAGGTGGCAGATTCAAGGGTCGAAGCCGCACAAGCGCGCTTCGACCCTTCTTGTTTTTCTGAACGCCGTTTCCAGCGACTGCGAAATCGCGGCTTCGCTACATTTGGCCGCAGCTGTTTACTTCCACGATGCGTCGCAGAATCATCCGCGAAGTGGTCCCCTCAGATCTGCGCAGACTCTCTCAGGAAGCCGGTCCGAGGGTGGGGCAGACTTTCCTGTCTGCCCGCCTCCAGGTCGTTCTGCCGGCCATTCTCCATCACCCGTACCCACGCCTTCCCATCTCAATTGGGTCTTTTTTCCGATGTATGCGTCGGCAGCCCGCGATGCGGTGCCGGACCCCTCCGGAGCCGATTAAAAATGCTGCATTGGATAGATGGCACGTATTTATCATAAAAAATATCTATATATCACTATATTATCATGTATCTGGTTACTATATTATGGCTTATTCGTATACAGGTCGCACGGAGTCCCGGATGTCCAGGGCATCCTGAAGGACCCCGTAACTACCGATGCATGGATTCGCAAGATTCCCGTGCGCAATAACGGCTACAATCAAACAATGACCAAACGAATAAACCTTACAGTAACAACATGCCTGACCCGGCAGAGTAGAGCGCCGCGTCTCTCCATTCAGGCAGCATCGTAGACTTTGGCCGTATCGAAATCTCCGACTCACGAGAGGGGGATGGAATCATGACTGTCTGGAAATGCGTAATGGGTATTGCCACGCTCGTGCTGCTGGCAGTCGTGTGCTACGCCGCAATCGGCGCTGATTCAGTCGGTGGTGCGGTAACAGCACACTCGATCTCCGTCGACGAAAGCGGCGAGGATACCGCGACTATTCCCGACTTCGACGGCGACGGGACGATCGGGTTTGGCGACTTTCTGATCTTCGCGGGCGTGTTCGGAGCGAGCCAGGGGGACGAGAAGTACGACGCCACGTACGATTTGAACGGCGATGGGGAGATCGGGTTTTCCGACTTTGTGATCTTCGCACAGAACTTCGGAAAGGACGCACCCTCCCCGGCCGTCGTCATCCCCGACGTCAACCTCCGCGCGGCGATTGAGGCGGCCTTGAACAAGGCGAGAGGCGCGACGATCACCCTGGCCGAAATGAAAACTCTTTATCACCTGCAGGCAAGAGACGCGGGCATTAACGATTTGTCTGGCCTGGAGTCTGCCACGAACCTGACGAGTCTTGATCTATCGAACAACAACATCACAGACTTCTCGGCGCTTACGGGCTTGACCAACCTGAGATCATTGAACCTTTTCCGAACGAACATCTCTGACCTCTCGGCACTTGCTGGCTTGACCAGTCTGACACGGCTGTATCTTTGGTACAACAATATCACCGACCTCCTGGCACTTGAGGGCCTGGCCAACCTGAGACAATTGGCCCTTAACGACAACAATATTTCGGACCTCACGGCACTCTCCGGCTTGACCAACCTGACGTGGCTGGACCTTTCCGGAACCAACGCTTCGGACCTCACGGCGCTTGGGGGTTTGACCAACCTGAAGTGGCTGGACCTTTCTGTAACCAACGTCACGGACCTCACGGCGCTTTCCGGCTTGACCAAACTGACAGAGCTGGACCTTTACCAAACCAACATCACGGTCCTCTCGCCGATTGGGGATTTGACCAACCTGACGTGGTTAGACCTTTCCGCAACCAACATCACGGATCTCTCGGCGCTCTCCGGTTTGACCAAACTGACATGGTTAGATCTTTCCATAACCAACATTACGGAACTCTCGGCGCTTTCCGGATTGACCAAACTGACAGAGCTGGACCTTTTCCTGACCAACATCACGGAACTCTCGGCGCTTTCCGGATTGACCGACTTGAAAAGGTTGTATCTTTCCGGAACAAACATTTCAGACCTCACGGCGCTTTCCGGATTGACCAAACTGACAGAGCTGACCCTTTGGGAAAACCCCCTGAGCTTCACCTCCATCAACGATCATATTCCCGCCCTTCGGGCTCGAGGCGTTACAGTACTCTTCGACCCGACCCCGTTGCGAGAGAGAGAGTTCAACATCGAGCTCGTGTTCCTCACCAACCAGTTCGATGAGACCCGGAAGAATGTGCTCCGATTCGCGGCACGGCGGTGGATGTCGGTGATAACAGAGGATCTGCCGGACTATACATTTACACAGGGCTTGTCGGGTCAGTGCGGCGATCATTCCTACGCGATCCCTTCCGGGGAGCGGATAGACGACCTGCGTATTTACATAACCAGCATTCCTCGCGAGCAATACTTCGGTGCGTGGGGTCGGCCACATCTCTTGCGCGAGGAGACCCATCTGCCTGTCGTGGGCTGCATGGCGTTCGGCTTGCGCTTCGCCATTTCGCTGATTTCAGGGCTTCACGAGATCGGGCACGTTGTGGGGTTCGGCGGGCCGGTCTGGGCCCAGACCGGCTTCCGTCAGAACCTGTCCTGGGACGACCCGAATGCCGACACGCACTTCAACGGCCGGCTGGCAGTTGCGGCCTTCGACGACGCGGGCGGGCGGGCTTACACGGGTGCGAAGGTGCCTGTGGCGAAGATGGATGGGTCGCACTGGAGGGGTTCTGTGTTCGGGTCTTTTGGGCCGGAATCCCAACTTGAACTCATGACGCCTGGCGGGGGAAGGGCGCTCAGCGCGATCACGGTGCAGTCCATGGCCGATCTCGGCTACAGCGTGGATGTCTCCCAGGCTTACCCATTTACCCTGCCGTTGGTGCCTTCAGGCGCGAAGACCGCCGTCGCAACGCACGCCGTTCCGGACGTCCAGGGTTCAATCCAGGCGAGACCGCTCTTGGATCCCGCAGACGACCGGACCAGTCTGCTGGAAGGCGCTGAACGGGTGTGGGGCATTGGCATCGAGTTCAGCGATGGCTACGCGACGGGGCATCCCGGCGTGCCAGCCGTGGCAGAGCATGAGCTTAAATGCGGCGCCGGGCTGATGGATGAACCCATCTACGTAGTAGATCAGCAGGGGCGCATCGTACGGACGATCAGCCGGTGAATGTCCGCGCCCCGCATCGACGTCGTTCTGCCGAGCTTTCGACATCACCCGTATCACGCATCTTTATCGTGTTGCTCGAAACAAACTCTGCACGATTCGACAAACAGCCGATTTAGAACGCCGATTCCGCATTTCGTTCCATTACAGAACCAAAGAAACTCTACGGGACCCAGAATCTCCGACCAGCCGGAATGTTGAGTCGCGTCGCACCGTTCCCGCGGCATCGATGACTCTAGCCGTGTAGAAATCCTGGAATCGCGAACAGGAGGGTTCGCACAATGACTTACTTAAAGGTCGCGATATGTACTGCCGCCCTCGCGCTATTGGCATCCATATTCGTCGCCGCTATCGGCGTCAGTTCAGACTATGGTGGCGCGACAGCATCTGCGATCTCCGTCAACGCCAACGACGACGATACCGCGACTATTCTCGACTTCGACGGCGACGGGACGATCGGGTTTGGCGACTTTCTGATCTTCGCGGGCGTGTTCGGAGCGCGCCAGGGCGACGAAACGTACGACGGCACGTATGATCTGAACGGTGATGGGGAAATCGGGTTTTCAGACTTTGTGATCTTCGCGCAGAACTTCGGCAAGGAGGCGCCCTCCCCGGTCGTCGCCTTTGTTGATCCGGAGATCTATAATGACAACGTATTTGTCTTACCTGTAAAAGAGGACCTTGCCGCAGGTGGTCTTCCACTGCGCGAGTATGCTGCGCGATTCTTCAGGTATTTCAACGATGAGTTTGATTTTCTGGTGTTCATCCCCAGCTTGCGTATAGATCAGCTTGATTCCGGAGCTTTCGTAGGAGCCTTTTACAGTCGTGTAAGAAACGATGTGCAAGGGATCGGCCTGGAGTCTTTTTCCAATGGAGATTGGGGATCTTCCAGGAAACTGCAGGGTGTGGTATTTCTCTCCCACGGTGTAGTCACGGAGTTCAGCCGGGGCCTTTGGGATTCCGAGCGTCTGTATACCAATCTTATTGAGGGGCCGCTTCTGCACGAATTAACTCACCGCTGGGCAAACTTCCTTGACATTGTACCTCGACCATATACCGTGCATTGGGGCTTCAGCAGCGCCAACGGCGTTCTTGGGGGTTTTGACATTGCCGGCTTGGTCGATCATGGGAACGGGCGGTACCGCAGCTCTAGTAAGTTCAATCCCGTAGGGGTCTACAACAAACTCCTTAGTCCTATCGAATTGTACCTGGCGGGATTCATACCACCGGTTGAAGTTCCTGACCTCTGGGTTGCGGAGGACGCCAAGCCGGTTGCTGAGGACTGGGGGCCGCTTTCCGACATAAACGAAAACTGGGTTTCTTGGGATTTCAGGTCTTTCTCCGCGAGTCAAGTAAGGACATATACAATCGAGGACATCATTGCCAAGATAGGCCCGCGTGTTCCCGACTATTCGCAGGCACAGAAGGATTTCCGAGCAGCCGTTATTCTTCTGATCACTGAAGAGTACCCGGCGACCCGATGGGTGCTGGAGAACCTGAGCGGGGACGCATCCTTGTTCAGCTACGCGGGTGAAGACGAGTTTGACTTGTGGTACAATTTCTATGAAGCAACCGGCGGCAGGGCCACGATCAGCATGGACGGTCTGTCACAATTCCGACGAAGTGCTGGCGCAAGCAAGCCCGCGTCCAGTTCGTTCGGTACGCCACCACGACCCATCGTGGACCACCGGGATACCGGTACCGGTCACGTAAAGGCCGAAATTCCCTGAAGGTACATTGCGGCAGAAGAGGAACAAACGTGACGGTTTGTCCAATTCAGCACATTGACACGTCGTCCGCATCATCAGCTCCTGGACTTTCGCGTTTCCACGCCGGAGATCCCATCAATCGTGCCGGGACGTCAAGAGATCCGGCCCTCAACGCTAAAATGACAATTGTCCGAAATGACAAGGGTCGAAGCCGCTATCTTGCGCTTCGACCCTTCCGTTTTCTCATGACTTCTCGTCGTGTATTCTGCACCGACCCTCACTCTCCCGAGCCCGCCGTTACGGCCGGTCGGCGGCGGTTGCCGGTGCGGACGGACGGCCTGCTGCCTGTGGTTCCGGAGTGGCGCTTGGACGGCGTCCTTCTCTTTTTGACCAGCGCCGTGTCCAGCACCTTGTCCATGTGGTCGGCGAACACCAGCTTCACGTCCTTGCGAACGGTATCCGGCACTTCCTCAAGGTCCTTCCGGTTCTTTTCGGGCAGGATCACGGTCCGGATGCCCGCCCGGTGGGCCGCCAGCACCTTGTCGCGTATGCCGCCGACCGGCAGCACCTTGCCGCGAAGGGTGATCTCTCCGGTCATCGCCACGTCCTTTCGGACCGGCCGTCCCGTGAAAACTGACGCCAGTACAGCCGCCATCGTGATTCCCGCGGACGGACCGTCCTTGGGCACGGCTCCCGCAGGCGCGTGAATGTGTACGTCCCTTGCCTCGTTGAACTTTTCCGTCAACCCCAGGCTCTCCCATCTTGAGCGCACGTAGGTCATCGCGGCCTGGACGGATTCCTGCATCACGTCCCCGGCTTGTCCGGTCAGATTCAGATTCCCGCCGCCGGGCATCAATGTTGCCTCGACAAACATAACGTCCCCGCCCGCGGACGTCACCGCAAGGCCCGCCGCAACGCCCACTTCATCGTTGTCCTCGGCGATTTCGTGCTGAAACTGGCGGGGTCCCAGGTATTCCTGCAAATGGCCGGTCTTCACCATCATCTTTCGTTTACGACCCTGGGCGAACCGGCGCGCCACCTTGCGGCACAACGTCCCGACCGCCCGCTCCAGGTTGCGCAACCCCGCCTCGGAGGTATAGTACCGGATCAGACCCGTCAGCGCCCCGTTGTCGATCTCCAGCCGCCTGGCCGTCAATCCGTGCTCCTCAAGCTGCCTGGGCACCAGATAGCTGCGGGCGATCTGCAGCTTTTCCTGCTCCGTGTAACCCGGAAGTTCAAGGATTTCCATCCGGTCCAGCAGCGCGTGCGGAATCGTATGCAGCGTGTTCGCCGTGGCAATGAACATCACCTGTGAAAGATCGAACGGTACGTCCAGATAGTGGTCTTCGAATCGGCAATTCTGTTCGGGATCCAGTACCTCCAGCAGCGCCGCGGACGGGTCGCCCCGGAAATCGGCGCCCAGCTTGTCGATCTCGTCCAGCATGAACACCGGGTTGTTCGTGCCCGCCCGGCGCAATCCCTGAATGATCCGGCCGGGAAGCGCGCCCACGTAGGTCCGCCTGTGGCCCCTGACTTCCGATTCGTCCCGTACGCCGCCCAGCGATATCCGGACAAATGTACGGTCCAGCGCACGCGCCACGGATCGCCCCAGCGACGTCTTTCCCGTGCCCGGAGGACCCACCAGGCACAGAATCGGCCCCCGCATGTCGTTTTTCAGCCCTCGCACCGCCAGATATTCCAGGATCCGATCCTTCGGCTTTTCGATCCCGTAGTGGTCATCGTCCAAAATCTTCTGCGCCCGGTCCACGTCGATACGATCTTCGCTCGCTTTGCTCCATGGCAGCTCCACCAGCCAGTCGAGATACGTTCGAGACACCGTATATTCGGCGGATTCGCCGGGCATCTTCTCCATCCGCGAAAGCTCTCGATCGGCGGCCTTTCGAGCCTCGTCCGGCATGCCCGCGGCCTCGACCTTTGAGGACAACTCCTCCATTTCTTCGACTTCGTCTCCGCCTTCCCCAAGTTCCTCACGGATGGCCTTGAGTTGTTGACGGAGGAAATACTCACGCTGCGCCTCATCCATGGACCCGGCCGCATCGCTCTCGATTTTCTGCCGCAGCTCCAGGATTTCGACTTCCCGCGTAAGAAACTTGTGAATCAGCTCGAACCTCAGGCGCAGGTTGAGTTCGGACAAGACTTCCTGGCGTTCCTCGAACCTGATGTTGAACTGGGACGCGATAAAATCCGCCTTCTGTTCCTGTTCGCTCAGAGAATCCAGCGCAGCCATCAGTTCTTTGGGCACATTGGGCACCAGATCCATCGCCTTCTTGAACAGACCCAGCACGTTCCGGGAGAGCGCTTCCAGCTCATTGGTTTTTTCCGCCCAACCCTCCAGCACCCTGACCCGCGCCAGTGGATAGGGCATGGTCTGAATCAGTTCCTCAAGACCCACGCGGGTAATCCCGTTCACAAGAACCTGCAGCTTGTTGTCCGGCGTTCGCTGCATCCGGACCACCTGCACCGCCGTGCCAACCTGATACAGGTCCTCGGCCTGAATTTCACTTTCCGCGTCGCCGGCCTCGTCGTCGGGTTCGGAATTCCCCTGTTCCGGACCGGGTTTCTGCCCGAATAATGCAACAACCCGGTGTCCGCCGTTTACGGCCGTGTCCACGGCACGGATCGCCTGTTCGCTTTCAATCAGCAATGGTGACAACATATAGGGAAAGATGACGACTTCTTTGCTTCTCAATACAGGCACTTCGCCCGGGACGTGGGTTCGGTCGATGACTTCGATGCTTTCTGACGTTTTCTCGTCCGACATCCGATTCGCTCCTTCCATGTTTCAGAGATTCCATTGACGAAGTACTGCGTCAGGTCAACCCCTGTTTTTCCTCCCCCTTTCCTTTAGGAGAGGGGGTTGGGGGGAGAGGTCTCCCAAAAGCGGTGAGAGGGAAGAGGGTAGACGGTAGGAGAAATGCGGGGAGCCGGTAGAGGTGAGATGGGAGAAGAAATCCTTGCCCGGTATGTTTTTCCTTCTTGTCTTCGACACGAAAAGAATCCTCACAAGGCAGGAAATCTCTCCCCTCTCCCGTCTTTCGTCTCACCCGGTGGTGGGGCGGGGTGTGGTGCTCTCCCGTCTACCGGCTTACGTCTACCCTCTTTTTGCTGGCAGCCTCGTTTGCTGCTACTCGACGGCCAGATTTCGGTAACCCGTTATAGGTCCATAGAGCATGCAACATTCGTACCTTAAAGAGTGTGCCGCGTCTATCACATTGGAATTTATCATGTTACGATATATCAAGCCGGTCGACAAAGGAACTCGATTTCGAATGGACCACGCGAATACCAGGGAACTGCCATTTTGGCAGATCGATATACGCCAGTCAACCTCGATTTCCTGTTGAAGCAAACTGACGGATTCCATATATTGGGTGTCGCACCATTCGCCAGGATCGAAACAGACGCCGGAGTTATGTTTCTCCGATGTCGCTCCGGTACCCCACCCGATGACCCCGTCGTCCGTCTCGAGATGGTCGGTAGTTACCAATACCCATTGGACGTCATGAAAATTACCGGTATCCAGACAATCGCTCTCATGGGAGCAACGCCGAAATCCGGCTGGGCAGCCGAAACGCCGCCGTCGGAAAACCTGCACACGCTGTTGGAAGTGCATACGGACAGCGGCCTGACCGGGCTGGGAAGCGTGGCCACCAGCAGGGCCCTGGTGGACGCCGCGCTGGATCTTCTGAAACCCCACTTTATCGGTGAATCGGCCATCGAACCGGAACGCGTCTCCGAAAAACTCCACCAGTCGACCTTCTGGCAGGGCCGGGGCGGCTCGGTCACGCACGCCATTTCGGGCATCGACATCGCATTGTGGGACCTCCTGGGCAAAGCCAGCGGACAACCCGTGGGTCGCCTTCTGGGTGGATATTACCGACACAGGATCAAGCCCTATGGCTCCCTCCTCTTCGAGGCAGACGACGCTGCTTTCAAACAGACTCTGGAGTCGGCCGTTTCCCGGGGTTTTCGCGCGCTCAAGCTCGGCTGGGGACCCTTCGGCCGCGAGGACATGCGCACAGACGAACGTCTCGTCAAGCTCGCTCGAGACACGGTGGGACCGGATGTCGAACTGATGGTCGACGCGGGCGGCAGCGATCAGTTCTGGCCGCACGGGTATAAATGGGCGCTCGAAACCGCGCGGATGCTGGCCGGCTACGACGTGGTCTGGTTCGAGGAAGCCCTGCCGCCGGACGATCTCGAGGGATTCATCGCCCTGCGTCAAAACGCCCCAGTCCCCATTGCCGGGGGCGAGGTCCTGACCCGTCGACAAAGCTTCATTTCCTGGATTGCGCGCGGCGCCTTCGATATCGTTCAGCCGGACGCCACGAAAGTCGGCGGCCTTTCGGAGACCCGCCGCATCCTCTGGCACGCATGCAATCACAACGTGCTGCTGGTCACCCACGGATGGAACACCGCGGTAGGCCTGGCGGCGGACCTCCACCTGGCCGCCGCTCATCCTACGGCCCGCTGGGTGGAATACATCACCCCGTCGCCCTACATAGAAGACATCCTCACCGAACCCTTCCAGCTCGACGACGCCGGCCTGCTTTCCATACCCACCACTCCGGGACTGGGGATTGAGTTGGACCGGGAAAGGGTGAGACGTTATTCGGGGTAGGAGTCAGAAAATGAAAATTGGTGTTATGGGTGTCCATTACGGACACATCGGCAGCATGTTCAGGTCCGCGGTCAACGCCTCCAACGCGGAACTCGTCGGCATCGTGGAACCCGACGACGCCCTGTACGAACAGTACACGCGCGACGTCGACGTCCCCCGCTATCCCACGTTGACGGACATGCTGGAAGGGACCCGCGCCGACGTGGTCATGGAAGGCGTGGGCCACCACGAGAAGGTGGACATGATCGAAGCCTGCGCCGCGGCGGGCGCCCATGTGTTCCTGGACAAACCGCTCTGCCGTTCTCTGGACGATTGGGATCGTATCCGAACCGCAGTCCAGCGTCACAACGTCCGCCTGACAATGTTCTATACCTCCCGCAGTTACCCGCCTTTCATCGCGCTGAGGGAAGCCATTCTGGCAGGAGAACTCGGAGAGATCGTCAGTCTGATCTCCACCCATCCCCACAAACTCGGCCCCTGGGCTCCCGACTGGTATTTCGATCCGCAGATCTATACGGGCACCTTCAGCGACGTCGCGTGCCACGGCGTGGACCAGGTCCGCTGGCTCACGGGCGCCGAATGCGTGGGCGTGCATGCGCTCGGCACATGCAAGAGGCATACGCACGGCCCGCAAAAGCTTGAGATGGACCACATTCAGGCGTCATTTCAGTTGAGTACCGGAGCCTGCGCACTTCTCACCGCGGATTGGCTGACTCCCGAAGACTCTCCGTCATTCGGCGACACGCGCTTCATCATCATGGGCACGAAGGGATCGGCCCACCTCCGGGCGTATGCGTCAGACAGCCTGCTCATCGTTGCCGATGGCAAGGGCGCGTACGAACCCGAGTTCCCACCTGAACGCAACAGCAGCTTTGTGGAAACGATGGTAGACGCGTTCTCCGACGGCGAGGAGAACTTCATCTCCACCTCCGACGTGCTGGCCGTTGCCAGAGCATGCATCATGGCGGAAGAATCCGCGCGCCGGGGCGGCGAGTTTCTGAGTATCGAGTAAACCCGCCACAACAGGAGAACTCCAATGGGCGCTTTACAGGCAGGCGCTGCCACGGCCAACATCACCCCCTGGCTGGGCGTGACCATTCCCGGGGGGCATCGGCCGGGATACGCCGATGACGTCCAGGACGAACTCCTGGCCAAAGCCCTCGTCCTGGACAACGGCCATACCCGCGTCGCCTTCATCACCTGCGATCTCATCGCCATGCCGCGGAATATCGCGGACCGCGCAAGGCAGCGCGTGGCGCAGCGGTGCGGCATCCCGATCGAAAACACGATGATCAATGCGACCCACACACACAGTGGGGGCGGCATCGCGGACTTGCTGGGTACGGACGGCGATTCGGACTACATCGAATGGCTCCACCTCAAGATCGCGGACGCCGCAGAACTCGCGTGCCGCCGCCTGCGCCCCGCGCGAATCGGCTTCGCAAGCGTGGAGGAAGACCGTATCGCGTTCAACCGCCGCTGGCGGATGAAGGACGGGACCGTGCGGATGAACCCCGGGGTGGGCAACCCGGACCTGATCGAACCCTCGGGCCCCACTGACCCGGAACTCGCAATGGCCTACGTCGAGGACCTGAACGGCGATCCAATGTCGGCCATTGCCAGCTACTCCCTACATTACATCGGCGCCGGAGGTGGCATCTCGGCGGATTACTTCGGACACTTCTTCAGGCAGATGCGCCGTTATCTGGGCGGTGAATGCGTCCCCCTGCTGTGGAATGCCGCGTCCGGCCAGATCAACAACATCGACTTCAGCGGTCGCCGCAGGTGGAAGGACAGCGGTCATGCGCACGCGAAGAAAATGGCCAACGTCCTGGCCGGCCACATGCTCACCGAAATCCAGCTGATGGATATGCAGGATAGTCTGGATCTCGCGGCCACTACCGGTTCATTCGATTTCTCGCCCAGAACGATCACGCCCGAAGACCTGGAAGTGGCCGAAATAATCCTTGCGTCGCCCGACGATCCACCGGAATACGAAAAAGGCCCCTTCAGCTGGGTTGTGGGCCAACCCATCCCGCGGTCTATAGTGGACATCTACGCGATGGAATGTCAACGCCTGGCGAAGCTGCCATCCAGAATGAGCGCTCAGGTGCAGGCATTCAGGCTCGGCGACGCCGCCATCGTTGCGCTTCCGGGCGAGGTCTTCGTCGAGTCCGGCCTGGGAATCAAGACCCGGGCGTCCGCCAGTCCGGTGTTTGTCGTAAGTCTCGCCAACGGTTACATCGGCTACATCTGTACCGACAGAGCCCTTTCCGAGGAGGGCGGATACGAAACCTGGGCGGCCAACTCCTCTCTGGGCGGCGTGGGCACTGCCCCGGCCATGGAGACCCTCGCGGACGACCTGCTGGCGCGGCTTTTCTGAAACAGGAAACCCGACGCATTTTCAGCCTGCGACGGGGACCATTGACGGTTACCGACGGGTTCGAGAATCGGCTCTCCCGTCATTCTGAGCGCGGTCGAGACGTCCCCTTATTCAATCACCTCCCGCATCGCTGTCACCGCATCCAGGCGTTCCTGAACCGGATCGAATCCCACTCCGGGCGTTTCGTCCAGTACAACATTGCAGTTTTCGTCCTGTTCGACCGATCGATCCGTAATATCTTCAGCGTAGAATTTGGAAGACGGAAACACGTCCGCAGGATAGGTGAATCCCGGCAGAGTTCCCAACGCAGCGCAGATACCCGCACCCACCCCGCTTTCCAGCATCCCGCCAACCCACGCCGGCATCCCCGCGTCTCGCGCCATATTGTGAATTCGCACCGCGTTGTCCAGCCCGCCCACGCGTCCCGGCTTTACGTTGATCACGCGGCACGCGTCGATTTTCAACGCCAACTCGAAGTCGCGGGGGCGCGTGACCGATTCATCCAGGCACACCGGCGTCTCGATGCGACGCTGCAACTCGGCGTGGTCGACGAGATCCGTATGGTCCAGGGGCTGTTCGATCATCGCCAGGTTGAACCGGTCGAAAGCCGCCAGCGTATCAAAATCCGCCTTAAGGTCGTAGCCGGAGTTGCAGTCCACGTGAATCACGGGATCGGGAAAGGCAGACCTCACGGCATCCAGCATCTCGATATCCCATGCGTGTTTCACCTTCAGCTTGATCCGCGGAAAGCCCGCGTCCACGGCGCCCTGGATCAGCGCGAGAAGCTCGTCTATCGTATCCTGGACCCCGAAGTCGGCTCCGCAACGCACCACCGGCTCATCCGCCCCCAGCGCGCGCCAGAGCGGGACCCCTCTCAATTTGCTGTCGAGCGCCCACCAGGCCGTTTCCACCGCGGCTTTGGAGAACGGATTCCCCTTGAAGATCGATATTCGTTCGGCGACTTCCTCTGCGGTATCCAGCGTCCGACCTACGATTCTCGGCAGAAAAAACTCCCGGGCAGTCTCATAGACGGACCGCGCCGATTCGGGCGAATAGGTGGGGGCGTAGAACGGCGCCGCCTCGCCCCACGCTTCCACCCCGTCGCCGCACAGTTTGACCATCACGGAGTGTATCGACGCATCCTCGCCGTATGCGGTCCGCCACGGTGAAATCAGCGGCAGTTCGACATATCGTATTTCCGCGGAGTCGATTTTCACGTGGATTTCCTCTCTCACAGCCAGTGCGCGAAGGGCCACAGGGTGGCCGAACGGGTGAAGTTCGCGTCCAGCAGCTTTTCGGGCTCTTCAATCGGGTCGTGACCGTATCGCAGCACGAACTCCTCCTCGATTTTTCTCTCCAGCTCCGTAGGTTCGCCCAGGGGCAGGTCGACCCACGTATTTCCCCTCCTTGCGCTTTCCCGCACGGCAAGGCAGATTTCCCAGTCTTTCAGCGCGTTTTCATGCCCGTACTGCGGCCGGCCGCCAGTGGTAATCGCATTGTGAAAGCTGACGAGTATGCTCGCCTTGGCGACGTCATCGGCCGAGCCGATTCGCCACTTCCTGTACGGATTCTCCCACACGACCGGCGGATCCGTCTCCACGTGCGCGACGTCCAGTACCGATTCTCCGCCGACTTCCACGTTACGCTCCAGCAGAGCGTATGCCCGCGGCGTTTTCTCGTTGTACAGCACGAGCTGACTCTGGTCCAGGTATCCACGGGTCCCTTCAACGTGCCAGCCGGTGGGGAAACCCTGCGCCGGGGAAGGGAAGGCGCGCGGCGGCTTTTCGAAGAGGCAGACGATACCGCCCTCGAACTCGACCACCGCGTGGTCCCACATCACCGTGGTCTCCGGCTCCCCGCCGTAGGCTGCGTACGGCAGCGCCGGCACTTCTCCGCAATAGCCCAGCACCCGCTTCCCCTCTCGGCCCAGCAACGTGCGGACTCCGTTGAACCCATGATATTGTCCGGTCAGGTACCACAAGCGCGAATGCGTCAGATCGCCCAGCAGGCCGGCCTCGATAATCTTCTTCTTCAGTCGCTCCCGCGGCCACAGCCACACCTGCTCCGCCACCTCCCACAGCACGCCGTGTTCTTCGCATGTCCGCGCAACGGCCTTCGCGTACCTTCGGGTGAGCCCAACCGGAATCTCGGTAATAACATGCGCGCCTCGCCTCGCGGACGTCATCGCGATCACGCCGTGCGAGTCCTTGGGCGTCATACTCAGCACCACTTCGGGTCTGGCCGAAGCGAAGAGAGACCCGATGTCCCGAAAACAGGCCGTTGAAGTGCCGGCTGACGCTTCGGCCAGTGCGCGTTCGTCACGGTCGCAGATTCCGACCAGTTCGTAATGATCCGACAACCGGACGATTGTACCGAGATACTGGCGCGCCCGGGAACCCGGATCCACCCCCACGCCGATCACCGCAATCCGAAGCTTTTGCATAGATGCTGCTTCCTCTCGTTGTCCGTTGCAGTTTTTCTCAACATTCCGAAATATACCGCCGGGTTTCCAGCAGTGTCAACCCCTTTGCGCCCAAGAGCCGGTGCCTGATAACGTCCCTCGATCCTCCCAGGCCCCGTCCGATCTTCCGTCCCATCGTCGAAAACCTGTCGTCCGGGCTGTAGGAACCTTGGCATTTCCCCTTCAGCGGTTGACTTCAATCCCCTAACAGAGTATATTCTAGCCTTCTATACAATGCGTGTGTAGACGGTTGAATTTTTTGAAGTTGTAAATAATGTCCCGACACAGAAATATACCGCCCACTTCCGCCGTTTCGTCCCGCCTCGCTGCATTGGGCAGACCTCGCAGAAACGCGTTCATTGAGCTTGTCGAAATGCCCGCGTTTCGTAACCTGTGAGGCCCTCTTCAACACCCTTCGCCGACCCTTCGACAAGCTCAGGGAGCGGCTCAGGTCGCAGGCGCCGGCTCCAGGGATGGGACGTCAGTTACAGCGTTTCCCGTGTATGAATACCCGGAATATCAGAAACTTCTGCATCATCGCCCACATCGACCACGGCAAGTCGACCCTGGCTGACCGCCTCCTGGAAACGACCTCGACCCTTTCTCAGAATGAGATGGTGGACCAGGTTCTGGACGATATGGACCTGGAAAGAGAACGCGGCATTACCATCAAGTCGCACGCCGTCCGGATGGAGTACGTGCGTCCCGACGGTCGGAGATACACCCTCAACCTCATCGACACACCTGGACACGTCGATTTTTCTTACGAGGTTTCCCGAAGCCTGGCTGCCTGCGAAGGCGCGCTCCTCCTGGTAGACGCCGCGCAGGGCGTGGAGGCGCAGACGATCAGCAACGTGCTGCTCGCGCTGGATCAGGACCTCGAGATCATCCCGGTTATCAACAAGATCGATCTGCCCAACGTTGACGTGGACCGGGTGGTCCTGCAGATCCACGACCTCCTGGGTGTCGAAGAGTCCGAAATCCACAAGATAAGCGCCAAAGAGGGCGTTGGCGTCGAGGGCGTGCTGCAGGCGATCATCGACCTGATTCCACCGCCGAAGGGCGATCCGGATGCGGAACTCCAGGCCCTGATATTCGACTCGATCTTCGACCGGTACCGCGGGGCTGTCGCCTCGGTCCGCGTATTCCAGGGCAGTCTGCAGACCGGCATGCCCATTCGGTTTTTCTCAACGGGGCGAGAGTTCGAAGCCGAGGAAATTGGTGTGCTTCAACTCAAGCGCGTCAAGACCGGTGCGCTGCATGCCGGAGAAGTCGGCTATCTCATCGCGGGCGTGAAGGATCTGGAAGAACTCCACATGGGAGACACCGTTACCGGGTGCAGCCACCCCGCCGGGGAACCCTTGCCAGGGTACCAGGAAGTCAAGCCCATGGTCTTTTCCGGCGTCTATCCGGTCGACGCGGAAGACTATACCGAACTCCGAACCGCCCTGGAGAAATTGCGCCTGAACGATGCGTCGCTCCGTTTCGAGCCTGAGACGTCTACGGCACTGGGGTTCGGCTTCCGCTGCGGCTTCCTGGGCCTGCTTCACATGGAGATCGTACAGGAGCGCCTCGCCCGGGAATTCGACATGGACATCATCACAACGGTTCCCAACGTGGAGTATGAAGTGCTGCTCACCAACGGGGACGTCGAAGTCGTGCACAATCCCGCCGAAATGCCGCCGGCCGTTCAGATCGAAGAAATAGCGGAACCCTTACTCAACGCACAGATTCTGGTTCCGGCTGAATACATCGGCGCGGCCATGCAGGTTGCCCAGGACCGCAGGGGAATCTATATTACCACCGAGTTCGTGGATCCGACACGCGCCCTGCTGCGTTACGAACTCCCCCTTTCCGAAATCGTACTCGACTTTTACGACCGCCTGAAATCCGTCAGTCGAGGGTACGCCTCTTTCGACTACGAATACAAGGAACACCGGGCCGCCGACCTGGTGAAGCTCGACCTGCTCATCAATGAAGACCCCGTCGACGCTCTGTCCGCCGTTGTGCATCGCGACAAAGCATACGAGTGGGGACGGGCAATCTGTTCCAAACTCAAGGAACTCATTCCGCGACAGATGTTCGAGGTTGTCATCCAGGCCGCCATCGGCAGAAAGATCATCTCGAGAACATCCGTGCGCCCCTTCCGGAAAAACGTCACGGCGAAGTGTTACGGTGGAGACGTGACCAGAAAGCGCAAGCTGCTGGAAAGACAGCGGGAAGGGAAACGAAGGATGAAGCAGGTGGGAAACATCGAGATTCCACAGGAGGCATTCCTCGCCGTCCTGCGTATGGAAATGTAGAAGAAACCCACGGCCACCGAGCCGAAAGACCAGACAAATGGTCAAACCTGCACGACGCACGAGAACCCGGAAAAAGGCCCCTGTCAGGAAGGCGCGGAAGGGAAGGACCCGAAAGGGGAAGAAGTCCGTGGCCAGAGAATATCTCGAAGCCATTCTGGTGGCCGTCGCCCTGGCGCTTTTTCTGCGAACCTTTGTCGTCCAGGCCTTCAGCATTCCCACGGGTTCCATGGAAAACACGCTGCTGATAGGCGACTTTCTGCTGGCAAACAAGATCGTCTACGGCGCCAGGATTCCCTTCACAGGCGTGCGGCTCCCGGGTTTCAGGAATCCCGAACCCGGGGATATCGTCATTTTCGAGTATCCTAAGAATCCGGAAAGGGACTTTATAAAGCGCGTGGTGGCGGGGCCCGGACAGGAAGTCGAAATCCGGGACAAGATCCTCTACGTCGATGGAAAACGCACCGTGGATCCACCGCTTTCCAAATACGTGGACCCGGTCATCCTGCCGGTTTCGACACCCGGCGGGGCTCGCGACAACATGCAACTCTCGAGGGTTCCCGAAGGCCACTATTTCGTCATGGGAGACAACCGTGACAACAGTGAAGACAGCCGCAGTTGGGGCTTTCTGGATAAAAGGCGTGTCCGGGCGCAGGCGAACATCATCTACTGGTCGTGGGCGCCGGACTCCGGGGCTCCGGCGTTCGAGAACATCCTTTCGATTCCCAAAATTGCCGTCTATAACCTGATTCATGGCTTCAGCCGCGCACGGTGGAGCCGTATCGGACGGATTGTTAAATGACAACGTCTCACGGTTCCATCCGTTCTTGTGTTCGGTGCCGGTTACAGGTCACCATTTTTCGGCCGATTCATCAATTCTCGCTGCGTCGTTTGCACGCTTCGTGTTGAACAGTCCAAAGCGGCCTATCGAATCGTGGTCATTGAGCTTGTCGAAATGCCCGAGTTTCGTAATCTGTTTGGCATTCCATTACGACTTTCGCCGACCCTTCGACAGGCTCAGGGGGCGGCTCAGGTTGAAGGCGCTGGATCTGGACACTGTCTTATTGATACCACCCCGCGCCTCAGTTGCATTTGTAGGGGCTACCCTTGTGGTTGCCCTTCGAAGTTGCGCGGATATCGTTGATTTGCGTCGCTTGACCGTATCGTAAACCGGGTTTTGGCTGACGGCTGAGAGCTGATGGCTGCTCGTGCAGCTTCCGGTTGCCTTATGTCCAGTCTCTACGTTCACATTCCGTTCTGTAAATCCAGGTGTCCCTACTGCGACTTCGCTTTCGACGTCGGCAAGACGCACCTGGCGGACCGGTACATGGCGGCAGTCATCCGAGAGTTCCGGACCCGGCTCCCGCAGATGGGCGCCACCACTGTACTCCAGACGGTCTATTTGGGCGGCGGCACGCCTTCCGAGATTCCGCCGGACTCGCTGAACCGGATTCTGGATACGGCACGGACGCTTTCCACGTTCGCGCACGATGCAGAGATCTCCGCCGAAGCCAATCCCGAGGACCGATCGCGGTTTGCAGAGATGGCTGCTATGGGCATCAACCGCCTCAGCCTGGGCGTACAGGCGCTGGACAGTTCCACGCTCAGGGCGCTGGGCAGGCGGCACTCGCCCGCCGAAGCCGAGGCGGCGGTCGGCGCCGCGCGCCGGGCCGGCTTCAGCAACCTCAATATCGACCTGATGTTCTCCGCGCCTCGACAAACGGTATCCGTGTGGCGCGAAACTTTGGACCGGGCCATAGACCTTTCTCCCGAACACGTCTCCGTTTACGGGCTGACCATCGAGCCGGTCACCGCATTCGGCCGCAGATTGAAGAAAGGCCGCTTGCCGCTTCCTCCCGAAGAAGCTCAGGCGGAAATGTACGAAAACGCACAGGAAAAGCTGAGCGAGGCCGGCTACGTCCAGTACGAGGTCTCAAACTTCGCACAGCCCGGTTTTGCCTGCCGTCACAATATCGCCTGCTGGGAAAGGCGCGCGTATCTTGGCATAGGGCTTTCCGCCCATTCCTTCGTCAATGACCGCCGGACCTGGAACATCCGCCCGCTCATGGCGTATATAAGGAGTGTGGAATCTTCGGGTACCGCCGTTGAAGAGGAAGAGGCAATCTCCTCACGCGAAAGGCGCATGGAACAGGTAATGCTCGGTCTCCGCCGCACCAGCGGCATACCCGAGAGGCTGTTAGGCCCAGAAGGCGGACGGAACACCTTCATTCCCGATCACCTTTTGGAACGCGGCGACGGGCGTGTCCGGCTCACCCGCCGCGGACTCCTGCTGGCGGATCTGGTCTGTGCGGAGCTTCTCAGGGGGACGGAATGGAAATCCGCCTGAGAGCGCCCGGCTCCACGTCCAACCTGGGTCCCGGATTCGACGCGCTCGGCCTTGCTCTGACCATCTACAACCGGGTCGTCATTCGAACCGTATCCAATGACCGGCGCAGGCGGATGTGCATTACCGGGAAAGGCGTCGGGAAACTCCCGTTGGACGAATCCAACCTGTTCTTCCGATCGGCCGACGCGGCCGCGCGGCGCGCGGGCCGAACCCTGCCCGGGCTGGATGTGGAGATGCACAATGGCGTGCCGCTCTCCCGCGGGCTGGGCAGCAGTTCCACCGCCATCGCGGCCGGGGTCTACGCGGCCAACCTGCTTTTGGGCGAGTTCATGTCGGAACGCGCCCTGCTCGATCTCGCCGCGGAACTGGAGGGTCATCCCGATAACGTCGCGCCCTGTCTTCTGGGCGGCCTCGTCATTTGCTCCTGCGAAAACGGTCGGGTCGAAACAATCCGTGCCCTGCCGCCGCGGGAACTTCGCGCGGTCGTCGCGGTTCCCCGCTTTGAACTTAAAACGGAAGCCGCACGAGCGGTCCTTCCGGAACAGGTGCCGCACCGGGACGCGGTGTTCAACGTGGGACGCGCATGCCTGGTTACGGCAGCGCTGATGAGCGGAGACCTGCCCGCTCTGAGATCCGCGATGAGGGACCGCCTCCACCAGCCCTACCGGGCATCGCTCGTGCCGGGAATCGGCCACGTACTCGAGGCAGCGGAAGAAGCAGGTGCCATGGGCGCATGCCTGAGCGGCGCCGGACCGTCGTTGCTGGCCTTTGCAACCGATGACGCTGCGAGTATAGCAAGCGCCATGAAAAATGCCTGGGAGCGACAGGACATACAGGTCGACACCGACGTCCTGCGTGTCGATCGGGACGGGGTAACCACAGAATGACAGGGGTTTTCTCCTATCGCAAGCCGTCTCTCGCCGTGCGGCTGATTGCGATCGTGCTTACCTGCGGGCTCGTTTCTGAACCCGTGATGCTGTTCGCGCAATCCGGTCCCAAGAGGGAACTCGGCCGCAGGAGGTCAGATCGCAAACCGGTCGGCGCAACGCTTCAACCGGACGAGATGCAGGGCCTGGACGTGAAGTGGATCGGAAAAATTGCATACGACGCCATTATCCGATCCGAACGATACATTGTCGGTCCCGGCGATACCTTCAGCATCCATATCGAAGCCGGTGAAGAGCCGGTGACCTACCCGGTTCTTGTCAATGCGGAAGGCAAGCTGGTCATTCCGTACGTCGGCGCCATCCAGCTGGCCGGTCTCAACCTCGGAGAGAGCCGAAGCAGGATTCAGGAAGTGGTCAGCGACCGCCTGAACCGGCTCGACATTCAGATCTCTCTCACACGGCTGCGCAGTTTCCCCGTCAACGTCGTGGGGCAGGTCGCCCATCCCGGCACCTACATGGTGGAGGGAACCGAGCAGGTTTCCGAACTCATCAGCCAGGCTGGCGGGCTGCTCAAACCTCCAGACGGCAGGGCTTCAAACCGGAATATCCGGATTCAGCGGCTCTCCGAACTCGGCAAGCCGATGGATACGGAACGAAGCGCGGACCTCGCCCTGTGGCGGCTTTCGGGCGATATCGCCCACAACCCCTTCCTGCTCGATGGTGACCAGATCTTTGTGCCCGCGCTTACCGACTCCGCGCGCATATCGGGCGCGGTCTATAAGCCCGGCAGCTACGAATTCGTCTCCGGCGACCGTGTTTCCGATCTGATCGCACTGGCCGGGGGATTGCACGGCGATGCATCGACCGCCAGCGCTGAACTGCTCCGTACCTTTTTTGCGGAAGGACGCGAAGAGCGAAACGCCATCCGGCTTTCTCAGGCATTGGCCGGCGACGCCGATGCGAACCTGCCTCTACGCGCGGGAGACAAGCTCCACGTGGCCGTAAAGGAGAGGCGGGTCACCATCGAGGGCGAGGTCTACTTCCCCGGAACCTATTTCATAAGTGACGGGATGACGCTCAAGAAACTGATCAAGAAAGCCGGCGGATTCACGTCCAAAGCCTCTCTCGCCCAATCCATCGTGGTCCGCCGAGTCGAGTTTCCTAAAGGGGTGACCGGACCGAAGCAGCTCCAGAGTGTTGGCCCCATCAGCCTGACCGACGCCCAGCGGACCTATATTGCTATGCAGAAGCAGCAGATGTCGGGACGCCTGCCGGTCGACTTTGCCGCTCTCTTCGAGAAAAGGGACGATTCGCAGAACATCCTGCTCAGAGAAGGGGATATTGTGAGGATCCCTAAGCTCGTACCATCGGTTGCGGTCAACGGATACGTCATCACCCCAGGCGCCGTTCCCTACGAACCGGATCTCGGCGTTCAGGACTACATCAGCAGGGCGGGCGGGTTGAACGAACAGGCCGAAAGAGGCGAAATATACGTGATACAGGGCAGCACCGGTAACTGGACGAAAGCCACCAGGGTCCAGCACGTCAATCCCGGAGACACGATTTTCGTCATGGGCAGGAAACCCGTGCACGGCTGGCGACTCTTCCGCGAGACGCTGGTGGTACTTTCACAGGTGGCCGCTCTGGTCATTGCGGTACGGAGCATCAGCCGTTAACCCCAATTCAAAAATTGACTACGGTTAAATCGGCAACAAATAGCTTGAATGCGGGTAGACGGTAGAGGTGAGACGGGAGAAGAAGCCAGGCCCGGTATGTTCTTCCTGCTTGCCTTCGGCACGATAAGAATCCTCACAAGGCAGGTAATCTCTACCCTCTTCCGTCTCCCGTCTACCCGCTTCTGACGGGCCGGGTGGAGAGGTCCTGTTCACTTCCAGCGACCTGGTGTATCCTGGCAATCCGCAGTTCAATCGCCTTTGTCAATTTGCATATTATCGATTAAACCTCCACGAAAATACACGAATCAAGGATAATGGAACCCGAAAAGAACTTCCTCGATCATCTGGCCGTCCTCGTCCGCAGGCGACGATTGATACTCGTCTCCTGTATCACAGTAACCGTAGTTACGGCGGGCCTCAGTCTGATCATCACCCCGGTCTACCGCGCAAGCGCCGTTCTCTTTCCGCCCAGCGAGAGCCAGGGAACGCTGGGGATCTCCGCCATTCTCGAAAAACTGCCGGTGGGGATGCTGGGCATCGGGGAAAACGTCGTTTCGGCTACGGAATTCGTGCCCATCCTCAAAAGCCAGCGCGTAGCCGAAGCCATCATCCGCCGTTTCAATCTTCAGGAAGCATACGACGCCGAAACCCGCGAGGAACTCCACCAGATGGTCGACGACCGGCTGGAAGTGGAACTCTCGCGCGAACAATTCCTGACCGTATCCTACGAGGCGGAGACACCGGAAGCGGCCGCGGAGATTACCAATGCATTCGTTGAAGAACTCGATTCTGCGCTGAGGCACCGGCGTGAACAACAGGCGCGCGACCTCCGTAGCTATCTGGAAAAGCGCCTGGCGCAGGCCGAACGCAGTATGATGGAAGCCGAACACGCCTACAACGCGTTTCAGAAGGAACATTCGGCCATCGACATCGAGAGCCAGACCAAAGCGCAAATAGACGCCTACTCCTCCCTTATCACCTCAACGCTTGGCGAGATGTTGATCCGCCGCGAAATCGCCGCCCTTCAGATGAATCCGGACAACAGCAGGGTCAGGCAACTGGATATCGAAATCGAGGGCGCAAGAGAGGCGCTGGAGGGCATCCTTACGGGATCCGATCCCGACACCGGCGGCCGCAGAGTTTCCGAAATGCCCGGCATCATGCTCCCGATGGATAAGATCCCGGACCTGGGACTTCAGGCGCTGCGATTGATGCGCGAGATGGAGATTCGAAATCTGATCTACCAGTTCGTACTTCAGGAATACGAAAAAAGCAGCTTTGAAGAAAAAAAGGAAACCTCCCTGGTCGTGGTTTTGGACCCGGCAGTGCCACCCGACTTCCGAAGCCGTCCGCGGCGCACGCTGATGGTTGGCACTGCCGCCGGCCTGAGCTTGCTCCTGAGCATCCTGGTCGCATTCGTGATGGAAGCCCTGCGAAGTCCCGACCCGGCAAACCGTACCCGGCTGGATATGATTCGACAGGAGTTGAGACCGCGGAAACAACGCGAACAGTGAACCCACCAGCAGCAAGCCGGGATTTCCCGCGAAAAACTCGCCCATGCCCCACCGTATCCTCACCACCCTCGTCGGCAGCTATCCCGTACCGGACTGGCTGCGAGATTCTCCCTCCCGACAGACACTGATCGACGCCATACGGGTCGTGTTCAAGACCCAGGAAGACGCGGGAATAGACGTTGTCACGGACGGCGAACTCTACCGGTTCGACGTCAATCATCCTGAAACCAACGGCATGATTGACTATTTCTCGCGAAGACTGGGCGGTATAACGACCCGATTCGGACGTGAGGACCTGAATGCGTTTCGCGCGGATGCGGGCCTCACCTATCGCGCGGATCCCGCGGGCCTGATCGAGCGAGAGCTTGACGAAGGCACGCTCAATCTGCCCGGAGACTACCGGATGGTCCGGCCTCTGACCCGGTCGAAGCTCAAATTCACCCTCACCGGTCCGCACATGCTCAGCAAAGTCCTTTTGGATCGCCACTATGGAAATCCCGAGGCCGCGGCCACGGCGCTGGGGGAACTCTTCGCCAGGCAGGTTGCCGACATCGACGCGGACGTGATACAGATCGACGAAGCCAATATCCCCGGACACCCCGAAGAAGCCGCCTGGGCCGCCCGTGCGTTGAACGCCGTACTCGACGAGGTCACAGGAGAAAAAGCCGTACACGTCTGCTTTGGGAACTACGGCGGCCAGACCGTTCAGCACGGCACCTGGCAGGAACTGGTTCCGTATCTCGCAGCGTTGAGGGCGGACCATCTGGTCCTCGAATTCAAACGCTGGGGCATCGAACAGGCTGCATGCCTGAAGGATCTTCCCGGTTCCGTAAGGATTGGAGTCGGTGTAATCGACATCAAATCAAACATCGTTGAGACACCTGACGAAATCGCATCCGACATCGAAGCCGCAGCCCGCCACCTCGGGGCGGATCGAATCGCATGCGTCCATCCCGATTGCGGCTTCTGGATGCTGCAACGCAACGTTGCCGACCGAAAGATCGAAGCCCTCGTAAAGGGCCGGAACCTCTTCGAAGGGCGTTGAACCCGGCGGCCAGTCGTGCGAAACACAACACGGCGTCGCCCGATACCAATCTATGCACCTCATTCGAAATAACCACAGAACGCTGTTCATCCTTGGTGTACTGCTCGCGCTGGCTGAAGCATCTTTCGCCCAACGCCGGGGTACCCTTGTCACCATTGCGGGCGGCGGGGACCGGGAAGGTGAGAATATCCCCGCAACCGATCTCGCACTCAGTCTCCCCCTGGGCGCCGCCACAGACGCCGACGGCCACGTCTATATCGCCGATACGGGAACCCATCGCATCCGCAGGGTGGATGCGGTCACTGGACTGGTCACGACCGCAGCCGGAACCGGAGAATCCGGTTTCGCGGGCGACGGCGGACCCGCCAGCGAAGCCCGTCTGGACAGGCCCCAGGGCGTTGCAGTCGACGAGGCCGGCAACGTATATGTCGGCGATACGGGCAACCGGCGCATCCGGCGCATCGACGCCGCCACGGGGATAATCACCACCATCGCCGGCAATGGAGAGTTCGGTTTCGACGGTGATGGAGGCCCGGCGCTCTCTGCGGTACTCGGTGAAATCGTCGCCCTGGCAGTGGGCCCCCGTGGTGGGCTTTATATCGCCGACGGGCTGGATGGACAGGGACAGGGAAACAATCGCGTGCGCAGAATCGACGCCGCCACCGGCGTCATCAACACGCTTGCGGGTAGTGGAGAATTCTCTTTCGGCGGCGATGACGGACCCGCGGCTGCGGCAGGCATGACCGTTGAAGACGTCGCCGTGGACGGGGAAGGCAACGTCTTTATCGCGGACTTCAACAATTATCGCATCCGCCTCGTAGACGCGGAGACGGGCATCATCACCACCGTGGCCGGCCGCGGTCCCGTTTTCGGCGGTGGCGGCGGATTCTCGGGCGACGGCGGCCCGGCCACCGGCGCCCGGCTCAATCTGCCAGGCGGCGTGGCCGTCGGCGACGACGGAACCCTGTATATATCAGATACCGGCAACAACCGTGTTCGTGCCGTGGACCCCAATTCAGGAGTCATCGTCACCCTCGCAGGGACGGGCATCGCCGGAAACGCCGGTGAGGGGGGGGCCGCTCCGCTCGCCGAACTCCGCGAACCCACTCGCGTGGGGCTTGCCCCGGACGGCGATCTCATCATCGCCGATACGGGCAACAGTCTCATCCGAAAACTGATCGACCCTGCCTTCCGCTCGCCCGTCCTCCGTACGACGACCACCAGTATCGAGTTTCAGCCGGTCGTCGTCGGCGATCAGGAAACCCGTACGATTACCATTGAGAATCTCGGCGCGAGAACGCTCACGCTGGACGACGCCACGACCGACCAGGCCGCGTTCATACTGCTCGACGATTTCCCGGTCGAAATCGATCCGTACGAACAGTCTGAAATCCGAGTCAGGTTCAGCCCCCGATCAGAGGGCGTCGTTGCAGGACGGCTTACGATCAGTGCCAATGACCCCTGGCATCCAACCCTCACCGTCACACTCTCGGGGACCGGCGCGGCGCCCGACATTGGCGTGTTTCCCGAAAGCATCGAATTCGATCGGACGTTCATCGGTCACGATCGGGTATTCGTGTTACGCGTGGCGAATCTGGGCGCCGGCGTACTCACCGTTTACCGTTCCGAGCTGTCGGACACCGAGCAGTTCTCCATTGGTCTCGGCGACACCCTGCGCATTCCGTCGAGTCAGAGACGGACCGTGGACGTTGTCTTCCGTCCTGCGCAGGAGGGGATCCAGCGTGCGGTACTCACGCTCTTCAGCAACGATCCCGATGATCCTGAGAAAGCCATCCGCGTCCAGGGCGTGGGCCGGCCCTCCAAACCCGGCGGATTCGTCGATGCGGCGGAGGATCTGGGCATGGCGGACCTGGGTACGGGGTTCGGCGCCGCGTGGGCGGATTACGACAGCGACGGCGACCCCGATCTCTATTTGGTACGCAGCCTGCAGTCCAATCTGCTCTACCGGAACGAGGGTAGCCGGTTTATCGAGCTTTCCGCTCCTGCCGGCGTGGCCGGCGCGGACGACGGCGACGGGAGCGCAGCTGCCTGGGCAGACTATGACGGCGACGGTGACTTGGACCTCTACGTCACCAACTACGGACAGCCGAACCGGCTGTACCGAAACGACGGCAACCACTTCACCGATGTCGCTGCTGAAGCCGGGGTGGACGACGGCGGAGACGGATACGGGGCTGCGTGGGCGGACGTAGACCGGGACGGCGACCCCGACCTTTACGTGGTCAACTTCGGCGAGAACCGTTTCTATCGCAATGAAGGCGCCGGCTTTGTGGAAGCCGCCGCGGAGACCGGTCTCGCCGACGCCAACAGCAGTCTACAGCCCGCCTGGGCGGACTATGACAGCGACGGCGATCCGGACCTCTTTCTCGCCAACAGCGGGCCCAACAGGCTATTCCGAAACGATGGGGGCAGTTTTGTGGATGTCACGTCCGAGGCCGGCGTGGAGGAAGCGGGGTTGGGCGGCCCCAGTTTCGGTGCAAGTTGGGGAGACTTCGATAACGACGGAGACCTGGATCTCTACGTGTCATACTACGAAGAAGGCAACCGTCTTTATGTCAATTCCAGCGGTCAGTTCCTGGAATCCAGCGCGAGCTTCAATGTGACGGGCCCGGACACGGCACGCAGCAGGGGCGCCGTCTGGGGCGATTTCGACAACGACAGCGACCTGGATCTCTACGTGTCCAACGCAGGACAGAAGAACAACCTCTTCCGTAACGACGGCGAGACGTTTATAGACGTTGCCGATTCTTTCCGCGTCGCCGGCGGTGCCAACAGCCGGGGTGTAGCGCTGGCGGACTTCAACGGCGACGGCGGACTGGACATCTTCGTGGCCGTGCAAGACAGCGGTGACTATCTTTTCCAGAATCAGGAGTCCAACGGTAACTGGCTGGCCATTCGCCCGCGCGGCACGAAAAGCAGTTCCGACGCCATCGGCACCCGATTCGAAATTGCCTTCGAAGGACGCCGGGCGATTCGTGAAATCACGGGCGGCGCATCCTATCTGTCGCAAGACGCCCTTACCGCGGCATTCGGCCTTGGCGACGCCGAAAGAGTCGACACACTCACGGTTCGATGGCCTTCGGGCATCGCTCAGCGAATGTACAACATCGCTGCGAACACGGTGCTGGACCTGACCGAAGCCACGCCGCCCCCACCCGATCGGATTGCGCTGGAAGCGGCGGCAGGCGCGCTGGCGGCCAACGGGGAGGCCCAGATCGAAATTATCGCTCGGTTCCTGGACGCCCGGGGCGAAGCCCTGCTAATCAACAACCGGCTCCTGATATTCGGCGTCGAGTCCGGTGACGGTGTTTTCGTCGGCGGCAACTCGGTTGCCGTACGGGACGGACTGGCGACGATCCGCTTTCAGGCAGGGACAACGCCAGGTGACGTCGTCGCATTTGCGCGATTGGAAGGACTTCCTCCCGAAAGGATCACTATCAACCTGCTGCCGCCAATCGGTGCCCGCAACACGGATCTCCGCACCGTTGCCGGCACGGTCGGGGAACAGGGGAGTTTTGGGGGCGACGGGGGCCCCGCGACCGATGCATTCTTGAACACACCGAGAAACGTCGCTGTCGATGCGTCGGGCACGTTTTACATATCCGATACGGGAAACCACAGGGTCCGAAGGGTTGGAAGTGATGGCGCCATTCAAACGATCGCCGGAAATGGTATCGGATTTGCGACCGGCACCGGCGGGCCTGCCGCTGACGCCAGCCTCGGTGGTCCCCGCGGCCTCGCACTGACGCCCGATGGAGATCTCATCATCGCCGAACAAAGCGCACATATCGTGCGCCGGATCAATGTCCAAACCGGTAATATCCTCTCCTTTGCCGGCAAGGACATCCCCGGCTATGGCGGCGACGGACGCCCAGGCGTCAACGCGAACCTCTCCGGTCCCATGGGGGTAGCCGCGGATTCGATGGGCAACGTCTGGATCGCCGAGCGCTTCAATCATCGAGTCAGAAAGCTGGATAGCACCGGCATAATCACCACCGTTGCGGGAAGCTTTGAAGAGGGATTCTCAGGCGACGGAGGCCCGGCCACTCTGGCAGCGCTGAACGGACCCCGGGGCGTGGCTGCAGACGAACATGGCCGAGTGTACATCGCCGACACCGGTAACCATCGCATCCGCATGGTGGATACCGACGGGACGATTTCCACCGTCGCGGGAACCGGTGAGTCGGGTTATGCACGTGACGGGGGACCCGCCGCCAGAACCGTGCTGAGCAGCCCGGACGATGTTGCAGTTGATAACAAAGGGAATCTGTATATTGCGGATACCGGAAACCATCGGGTGCGTGTTATCAACCTGAACCTGGGCATTATCCAGACGGTGGCGGGCACGGGTGTCGCCGGATTCGATCAACCCGGGGGCGCCGCAACCGAGACTTCGCTCAATGGTCCATCAGGCGTCGCAATCGGTCCGGACGGCAGGGTCTACATTGCCGATACGAACAATCATCGTATCCTGGAACTCACCGTCGAATATCCCGCCGAATACCAGCAAGAGCCTGAGACGGATCCGCCTCCTCCCGAAGTCCCATCCGACGGCGCAGCCGACTTCAATAGTGACGGCGCCGTCGACTTTGCCGACTTCATCCTCTTCGCACAGGCCTTTGGTTCCGCAGATATGCGCTTTGACCTCGACGGCAACGGAACGGTTGGATTCGGGGATTTCCTTGCCTTTGTCGCGGCGTACGAAAAGAGACCGCCGTCGGTCCGATTCTGGCCGGGAAGCGGCGGCGGGCGGTGAAACCGGCATCCTTCATTGCGGCCGATGAGTCCGGAATCGCTCAGGCGGCTGACCGGATACAATCGGGAGGCGTCATTGTCTACCCCACAGAGACCGTATACGGTCTGGGTGCCGATCCCTTCAACCCTTCCGCCTTCAACCGTATCTTCGCGCTGAAGGGCCGTGAGGCGGAAAAGGGGCTTATTCTGCTCATCCAGAGAAGGCAGGACCTGGAAGCGCTTGCTGCAGAGGTCCCTTTTGCCGCGGAAACCCTTATGGAAGCATTCTGGCCCGGACCCCTCACGCTCGTATTCGCCGCCTCGCCCGGCCTTCCTGAGCACCTGCTCGGATCCACCCCCACAATAGCCCTCCGCATGTCCGACGCGACGATCGCCAACGCATTGGTGCGCCATGTCGGCGGCCCCATAACCAGCACCAGCGCCAACCTGTCGGGCAGGCCCCCCGCCCGAAGCGCGCAGGATGCCGCCAATGTCCTTGGCGACCGCGTCGACCTGATCCTGGACGGCGGCACGGCGCCTGATCCGCGTCCCTCCACCCTCGTCGACGTCTCCGTCCGGCATCCACGAATCCTCCGCCCCGGCCGAATCGCGGAGACGGATATCAACCGGGTTCTGACTTTGGAATCAGATTGACGCTGGCGTCTAGTGGGGCGTACATTCCTGTCTGCCCGCTTCGATGCGGTCGCTGTCTCCGCGCACAGGTTCGTCTACGAAGACCATATGCTACACATACAGTCGCGAAGACGGGAGATTCTTCGCTCCGCTCTGAATGACATGCCGGCCGATAGTCAAGCATGTTGCCTCCCACTGTCATCCAGAGGAGGCCCCAGGGCCGACGAAGGATCTACTGCAGCATAGGATCATCGCCGCGCGACTTCCATTTGGCGAAACCTGAGTGGCGGCACGTCCACGGCTTCTTCGCAAAGCCCGGAATGGCCGGTCGGCCGATCAGGGCAAACCGAATGGCATATTTCAAACAGGGGACATCCAATGCGATTCTCACCACGAGAAATGGTGCAGCGCCCCCGGCGTGAGAGCGCGGGGAACCGGGCCCTGCTGGTACTCGTGGACAGCAGGGGAAGCTACACGGATACGAGCATCGTGGATCAGACAGTACTGGTTGCCTTACAGCATTTCGGGTTTCCTTTCAGAATTCACGACCTGGCCACAGGGCCCCTGACTACCGGACTGCTCGAAGGCTCGGCGGCGACGGTTATCGCACAGGCGCGCCTGGGCGAATCCCTATCGTACGAGGAAACGGAACTGCTCACCGCGGGCGTGGAAGAAACTGGTATGGGCCTGGTCAATTTCGACGGCGAACTGCGGCTGTACAAACCGCCGCTGCTTCGGCTGTTCGGGCTGGAGGTTGACCGGATCCCGATGGCTTCGGACCTGCTGCGTATCGGGGGCGAAGACCACTTCATCAACTGGACGCAGCAGGCGGGCAGCATGGTCCGGCTGAAGCGACCCGTGACCATTGCGCAAATCAAGCGCGTGGGGCGGCACGTCGTAGAGCTGGCGCAGGCTGCGATGGGCAAGGATCAGCTCATCTTCTCACGCCACAATGTGCCGGGGACGGCCTACGAGCCGGACCAGTTTCCAGCCGTGCTGGCCGGGGCATGCGGCAGCGGCCGGGCGGTGCAATTTGCCTGTTCGCCCCGCATCTGGCACCAGGAGTTTCTTGGCCACGCGATGGGGCTGGACGCGTTCTTCTGGCGCGCCATCGTCTGGGCGGCGCGCAAGCCATTCGTCGCGCAGATGATGCCACCCTTCGTGACCATCCGGGTGGACGACGGCAGGGGCCGCCACGATTTCCGCTATACGGAGGTGATGAACCGGCACGGTTACCGGCCGATGATCTCCTGCTTCCTGAACCTCGTTCCGGACGAAGTGGTGCCGTTCATGCGCGGCCGATACAAGGCCGGTCAGGTGGACTGGGACGCGCATGCCTTCGACTATTACCGGCTGATCCCGTTCGATTTCGGCATCGGCGAGTACAGCGACGCTGAACTGAAGGAAATCTTCCAGCGGGTGGACCACTGGTACGATGAAAGGGGCCTGAAGCCGCCGCGCCGCGCCGCATTTCACTGGGGCGAGGTGGGCGTGCGCGTCCTTCCCTACCTGAAGGCCAGGGGGCGGACCTTCGTCTATTCGACCTACCACCTGGGACAGGTGAAGTGGGAGCGGCTGTTCCCCAACTGGTGGCCGTACGGTCTCAACAGCCTGTTCTATGACTATGTCCCCGAAGACCCGGAGATGTACAACATCGGCGCCATGCTCCCGCGCCACCTCGTGGAGCCCGACGTGCTGACGGGCTGTACGACCTGGGCAGGAGACAATCCGACCAATGATATGGACAAGGCCGCGGAACGGGCGGGCGGCTCGGTCCGCCTGGCGCTGGACAGCGGGTTCTTCTCGGAGATCACGACCCACGAGCAGAAGTTCGGCGTGCTGACTCTGGAGGAGATCGACCGGTGGTTGTCGCTGGTGGCGCAGCGGACGGAACGATTCGCTATCCGGGGGGTGGGCCACGACGAAGCCGCCGAATATACCCGCGCCCGGGACGAGTCGTGGATTGCAACCGCGTCAACGCCCGACGGCACGTCGGTGTGCGTCAGCCTGGATGGAAAAGCGAACGTGGACCTGGTACTTGCCGTGTTCGAAAACGATGGAAACGGCGTGGTCCAGCGGTGGGAATCGGTCGCCGCGTTCAAGGGGGAGGTTAGGGTTGATCTGTGAACGGTACGGATCGGAAGGAAGCCCATGGTAATGCGGCAGATCCCATCTCTATTGCGTCGCCGCGACAAATGGCACTGGCAGTCCACTGGACTTCACGAGCGACAATCCGCATTATTCTTCCGGTCGTGCCGGAAACGACGTGATCCCCATGGTCACGGCAGGCTCACGATTGTCCAGACATTGCCGCTCCTGGTCAGGTGCAGCTGGTTCAATCGTACACTGCCGCCGCTGAACCGGGCGTTTTCTATCGAAATTCCACCCACGTTACCCTGTCCGATAAGAACGCCCGCGTCGTTCCGGAAACTGTATCCGGAGCCCTGGCATCCCTCTCCCGGACCAAGAGTCATCCCTACGTTGCACGCCTGGCCGCTGCCGCCATCTCCCCCATTGTCACCGCCGGATGAGGTGACGTCTTTGCCGAAACTCCCGGCGAAGATCAGAAAATCGCTGAAACCGACGGCATCGTCTCCATCCAGATCGAACCGCGCGCTGTATTCGGTATCGCCCCGGCTTGTGCCGAAAACACTGGCAAACAGCAAAAAGTCCCGAAAGCCAACCGTCCCGTCTCCGTCGAAGTCGGGGGTCGCTTCGTGGTCGGCTGTGACCGAGATCTCTGCCGTCAGGGCGGAACCGTTGTAGCCCGATATCGCACCCGCGCCTACGGTGAAGACCAGCGTGGTATCGGAATCGATATTGCCGCTGAAGCTCAGCTTGACTGTCACCTCCGTATCGCTCACGCGCTCCACGTCCGTCGAAGACCTGAAACTCACACCGTCGATACCCGAGACCCTCAGGTTATTTCTGACGTCATTCCATCGCTCAAACGTGCCGCTGCCCAGCGTCAACGTCACCACGCTTCCGTTCAGTGTTGCCTCCGTCAACGGTTGCGCGGTTGACGCGACTAAGGTCTCTGTTACCGCGGCAACCGATATCCGCGCTGTGAGAGCCGGACCGTTGTAGCCCGATATCGCACCCGCGCCTGCGGTGAACACCAGCGTGGTATCGGAATCGATATTGCCGCTGAAGCTCAGCTTTACCGCCACCTCCGTATCGCTCACGCGCTCCACGTCCGTTGTAGATCTGAACGACACACCGTCGATGCCGGATACTGTGACGTTGTTTCTGACGCTGTTCCATCGCTCAAACGTTCGCCCGTTCAGTATGAGCTTGACCACGCTTCCCGCGAGGGTCGCTTCGGTCAAGGGCGATTCCGTGGATGCCCTTAACTCAGGAGCGGAACCGGGAAACGCCGTGACCGGATCCGACGCCTCTCCCACACCATCCACGCTGACTGCTCGGATCTGAAAACGATATTCCGTGCCGTTCCTTAGATTCCTCACCGTGTGGCTGGTCGTGCCTGCATGACTGCCCTCCATCCTCGACCACTCCCCACGGTCCACCCGCAACTGATAGTGCACAATGTTCGCATTTCCCGGGCCATCCCACGTGAGCGTCACCTGCCCGTCGTCGGATGCTGCTTCCAGTCCGGTAGGCTTGGGCAGGGCTACCGGGGTTGCCGATACGGTGTCCGACGCTTCGCTCGCGCCGCCGTCACTCACCGCACGGATCTGAAAACGATACTCCGTACCGTTGGTAAGCTGCTCAACCGTGTGGGAGGTTGTCGACGCGTGGCTGTCCTCAATGTCTCTCCACTCTCCAAAGTCCACTGTCACCTGGTATTTGGTAATTCTCTCGTCATTCGGGTCTTTCCAGGTGAGCGTCACCTGCCCGTTGCCGGCTTCTGCCGCAAGTTCCACCGGCCGTTCCGGCACATTTACGGCCAGAATCGCGCTTCGTGAGAAAGCGGTGCGGTGTGTGGCCGTCCTGGCTTGTACGGAGACCCTCCAGGTACCTGAGGGATCGGACAATGAAACGGCATAGGCGTACTCCGTTTCCGTTACCGTCTCTCTCGTTGAGCCTCCGCGAGGATTGGTGATCTTGATGCTGTATTCCGTGGCATTCGTGTACTTATAACCTGAAATTGCAATTGTATTGCCTTCTTTGTTGAAACTCACGGCTGGCGTCTTCGGCCGGGGCGCGGACGAATAGATGCTGCGTGACGATGTATTGCTCCACGGACCAGCGCTCCCCTCACTATCGACGGCCCGAACCTTTACCGATGCTGTGGTTGAAGAACCGAATACTGAAACCCCCCTGGTTACCGACGGTCTCGTGGTCATAACGGTTTTGTCCAGAATATCCCACTCGTACCGCGCGGCGCCGGAAACGGAATTCGTGGTAGCGGTCAGTTCAGCGCTGGCGCCGATGTAGCTGTCCAGCACACGGTCATCGTAATCAACGAAGAGCGTTGGTGTTTCAGGCTGTGCAGGCGCGGCGTGAGCCAAATTCGAGTTGTTTGTCAGGTCGAAACCGTATATAGCCAATACCAGGACAATTGCTGTTCGACCCTTGAAATTTACAACCGGGATTTCCATAGACGAGCTCTCCTGCAATTGGCTGTAATTTGACTTACCTGGCGCGTGCCGAAGTAACTTCAGATTCCCCCGCGAGAATTACCTTGCAGGAATGCGTCCATTATCTCTCGTTCGCGTAAAGCAGTCGAATTGGACAGACGAATCTACCTTCACAGAGTCACGCCCGTGTCAGGAATCACATTTAGACGCGCCCTGTCGCTCCTCGTGTACACGACTGCTTCTAGACTCACGGTAGCGATGCAGATTTCATTCACGATTTATCTTTAACAATGCTGTCGGCGAAGATCAGCAAGTCGCCCAGGCCAATAGACAGGTCATTGTCGAAGGCCGGAATTGACACCGGTCATTCGCCGACCGTGTCCACGATGTCCCTACTTTCCGCCGTGCATGGAGATATCGGGGCCGTTACTCTTTCAGGTGCACCGATTAATTCCTGGCCGCGGGTGCATGTTGAATTATTCGCCTAAGGCGCGGATGATGTTCCCGTGCTCATCGCCGACGTAGATTGGCCCGTGGGCTTCCAGGCCGAAGTCGTAGCCAGCGACCGGCTTCGCGCTTGCAATGGGCGCCCCGGCGGTACTTACCGAGGTGGGCAGCCGGTACGAGTCAGCCCGGCTGACGTCGACGACGTACCCGAGGTCGGCGAGAGACTGGATGGTGATCGCACTGAGCGCGTGCTGCCTTTCAATGAACGGTTCCATTATCTCGGTTTCGAAGCGGCGATATACGCCTCCGAACACATCCGACCTCCAATGACCACCTGCACCACAACCGCCTGATGAGCCGACTATGGGGATTTTGTTTCCGCTGTAGCTCTCGCCGCCTGCGGCGTTGAACGCTTGAATGGCCAAAGGACCACTGAAATACGCGTCCCCCGTTAATTCACGGCGAAGGCCAAACTCGCCCCAAAGCGGCCCGAACCCCAGAACATGCGCGATCTCGTGGACCGTCGTGTCTCGAAGGCGACGCTCCTCAATCCAGAGGGGCTCCCACTGCTGCAGGCGGTCAAGAAAGCTTGGAGCTATCGTTACGAGGCCTGTGGCAGGCAGGCCGGTCGGATCGCCCGACCGGACAAATCGCGGCCCCCCTGATCCCACTATCAAGTTACCTATTTCGTCGCGTTGCATAAAGATACGCAGGTCGTCCACGGTATCGTCAACGACAACCATCCTTCCTCCGATATCGATGCGATGTGGATTGGACGAGAAGTTCACGTCCGGCAGGCCCTCGGTTATGATGGTCTCCCATCGTCTGGCCGCCTGCCGCATCAGATCCTTGCGAGCTTCGGTAAAATCACTTACGAAGACGAGTTCGATATTGAACGGGTCCTCCCCGGAGGGGACGACACTGACGAATACGCCATCGGAGCAGTTGTTATCCGCATTGGTTTCAGCGGCGACGGCATCGACGCAGGCACCGTAATAGTAAGTGCCCGGACTGGAGGGTGCATTCAAGCCGACTGTCTGCCGGCTTGTGCCGGAAGGGGCGAGGCGGCTTCCGGGGCCGCTGACCAGTCCGTTGAAACCCGTAAGACCGTTAACGGCGGTGGTACCGACTGGCGTATCAGCGGCATCGATGTTTGCGTCTTCCGAACGGTAATAACGAAGCGTCGTTGGGGCGGCTTCTTCAGGTCCCTGGTTTCTCACCATCGCCGTCAGCGTGAACGGCTGACCCACCGAAGGGATGCTAGTACTCGTCAAGGTCAATCCAATGGCAAGGTCAGGCACACCCACGTTTATTGGAACCGCTCTTGAGCAGTTATTGTTCGTATCGCTCTCTCCGGAAACGGGATCGACGCAGGCGCCATAGTAGAACGTACCCGGAATCGTCGGAGCGGTCAGGATATCGGCTGATTCATTCGGATGAGAAACGGGGGGCGATGAATGAATACCCTCCACAGAGAGGAGACCTACGGCACGGTTGCGGACTGGTGTATCCGTCGACTCGATGGTCGCGTCGTCCGAACGGTAGTAGCGCACCGTGGTCCGCTCGGATACGCCGGTCCCTATGTTTCGCACTGTTGCCGACAGCCGAAACTCCCCCCTCGACGGCCTGTGATCGAGGATCAAGGGATCTATAACGATCAGGTCGGGGCTGCCCCCCTCGCCGCCGCCTACATTTACGGGTACGCCGATGGAGCAGTTGTTATCCGTATTGGCCTCGCCGATTGTAGGATCGACGCAGAGACCGTAAAAGTACGTACCGACCTCGAACGGAGTATACCAGTAGTAGCTGTATGAGAAACTCGCCCCGACATCGAAACGCTTCATGGGAAAGAGAGAACCTGCGCTAAGTTGTAGGTCGGTGGTGTCGATGACTGCGTCGTCCGAGCGGTAGAAGCGCTTCCACGTCAACGCGGCCGGACCGGTCCCTGTGTTTTCGACCTTCGCCCGGAAACGGAACCGACCCCCGGGCGTCACGTTCTTCGGGCTGGCCGTAGGAGCGTGGACGACAATATCCGGAGTGCCGCCGTCGCTGCCCTCGACCGTCACACGTGCGCCGGTGGAGCAGTTGTGGAAATCAGCATATGCACCGTCGCAGACCCCGTAATAGTACGTGCCCGCATACGATGGCGCGTTCCAATCAAGCGAAATCGTCTCGGTTGCTGAACTCTTCAGGGTGTTTCCTAAGCCGAGGCTATAGATACGCACGTCGGCTTCGTCGATTGTGGCGTCGGTAGAGCGGTACAGACGTAGGCTCATGGAAACTGCATTTTCCCCCTGGTTATGCACGGTCGCCCTCATCGTGAACGCCTGCCCCGCCGTCAGCGTGCTGTCGGTGACCGAAAACGACTGAACGATCAAGCCCTGATTTTCCCCGATCTCCCTACCAGAGCCACCGGTTCCAGCCGATTGCGCCGTCTTGCCGAAGTTTTCCGCAAAGATCAGGAAGTCCAAGAACCCGATGGAGCGATCTTCATTTAGATCGTACGTGGCGTCGTACTTCTCGTCACCCTGGCTCGATCCGAACGCGCCCGCGAAGATGAGAAAATCGCCGAAGCCGATCGTCCCGTCGCCGTCGAAGTCCGGAATGGACGCGGTATCGTCGTCATCGGAACTGACTGTGACAGCCTGTGCCCCTGATCCATTTTCCTCCGTAGTGGAATCCACTGCCGCGTGAAATACAAACGTCAGCAGCGATAGGGCTGCAACCCACATAATGCCTTTCGAGGATGCCGACATTTGTACCCTCCTTCACTGGCCAATTCAACCTTATCAAACGGAATATTCAATTACCTGCCTTGGCTTCGCCATAACCGGCGTCGGTTGTTTAGTGCGAGTGGCCAACAAACCGGCAATCCTGCGAATAATGATCACTACCTGTCGAATCTTGACATGCATCGATAACCTCCCGTGCCCGTTTCCTTCGGTTCACCGTCTGTGACTTATCGTATGGCTGGTGCCGTTGGTAAATTCGGTCTTGCAACTGACGTAATCCGCCCCATCGGCGTCGCAAGACGATCCATCCTTTCCTCCCTCTTTAGGATTGGCATGATACCGGTGCCAAACAACCAGCCTCGGATCTACGCGCCGAATGCATCCACGAATCTGAAGACATCAGCGAAATCCACCGTGCCGTTGCCCTCGATGGACGAATCACGGCTAATTCGACGTCGAGCCCGAGCACTGCTGAGACCGTTCCACCGCGCTGACGAGCGTCACCCCGCCGGACGTTAACGCTACCCCGAAGTTCTGTCACGACTCACACTGGCGCCTCAGGTCGCTGCTGAGATTGAGCTGCGCACACGCGGCCCGGTAGGCGGCCGAGAGCGCTTCCTGTTGCGTCGCGCCGGTGCCGGTGCCCTGTCCTCTTCCCGACGGGGAGCTGAGGTTTCCTATCCGCGACGGTACCAGCGTCAACGTGACCTCACACTGATATGAACCCGACCCGGTACCGTTGTCCTTGCCGCAGGCATAGGCGAAGTACATGATGAACAGGCTGATTCCCAGCAGAGCCGGCAACCCGGACTTTGGCGCAAAGCGCCCCGTCTGCCTCGTAAGACGATTCATCCTTTCCTCCCGTTCTAGGAATGGCATCGTGCCAATTGCCGTCAAACTGTTTCGGATCTACGTGCCAAACGCATCCACAAACTTGAAGAAATCGGCGATATCCACCGTGCCGTTGCCGTCCAGGTCAAAGCGCGCGTCCGTGCCGGCCTTTCGGAGCGAGCATCTGGCGCCGGTCCAGGTGAGCCCGCGGCCACGGCAAAACACAGGGTGACTTTCATCCCGCCGGCATCCACCCTGCTCGGCGTCCGCCTTGTGCGAGGATTGGGAAGAATCACCCAATGGTACTCCAACGGACTCCTGGCCATATCCTTCGCTGTTAAAACAGGCAACCGCCAATTGCAAGGGCACGAAAGCCATCTTTTCCATAGACTTCGTCGTTCGTGTAATTCAGCCGGTATCGTTCTTTCTCAGATGGCTTGAGAACGTTCTTCCGGCCTTCGAATTCTATCCGGCATTCGGCGTTGGAATCATTGTCAAGGTCAATGTTGAATCTGCCAAGGTGCGGAAGCAGAGCATCTCCGTCGTTCACACTTATCCTTGTGTTGCTGAATTCCTGAACTTCGTTCGCCAGGTTCTGATGCAGTGCTTTATTTACGTAAATTCTCAATATCACCAGGCTATCGCTCGTCTCGGCCGTGAACGAGAACAACTCCAGATTTGGGACTACGAGGGTAAAAGGCACCACAGCACTAACGGCCATAACGCCGTAGGATCTCTCTCCCGAACCAGGTGACATCTGGTGTTCGGATATGTACTCGTCCTTCTTCAATGTATATTCCTTCGTCTCGTTGCCGTTTTCATCGGTAATGGTTCGACTGGTCAGCGTTCCACAATACTTCACTTCCGGCTTATTGAAGTATCTGTGCAAAACAGGGCTCAACTGATCGATGCTTTCCTGACAGTTCTTTGCTTTCGCACTACTTGGCACCAGAAACTCCGCCGGCAACAATATTCCGTCCTCCGATCCCCATGCGGCTTTCAGACTGGTGATACGAATGAAGAAATCGGCATCGATACTTACACAGGCAGAAAACAATAAAAACACGAGCACAACAACCAGACCCGTGGGCGTCCAGCTGTTTTTTGTGAAATCTAAGTCTGTCATCATCGTCTCCTTGTGTGCCGTTGAGAGGTGCATCCGCAACGCGTCATCAATCCACGACCCAAGTCACCATACCTGCGAGGCAGGCTGACGATCGCCCAGACGTTGCCGCCCCCGGATAGGTGAAATTGGTTCAATCCCACGCTGCCCCCGCGGAACCACGCATTGACTATCGAGATGCCACCTGCGTTGCCCTGTCCGATTGGGTTCCAGCTTCGTTGCGAAAGCTGTAACTGGACCCCTGGCAACTGTCCCCCGGTCTTAGCGGCTTAAGGTGCGGACGATACGGCCTTGATTGTCAATTACGTAGATCGGTTCATTCATTAGCCCGGCGCCGCACTTAAACTTCGCCTCCAAGAGGGAGCGCGAACCTGTGTGCCAAACATGGCGGTTTTCCGCGAAATCAGATTTGATGCCGCCTGCCCACATCCGTTCAGCGCTTTCGAGCCGCGCCTGTCTGTTGTCTCCTACAATGGAAGGCAGACCATCTGTAGTCCTTCCTTGCCAGGGGGGGCCATCACCAGGCTGCGTATAGATACCAGGCCGGAAGACGTCCTCGGCAAAGCCAGGAACAGCCGGCGTTGTCACAGCAATCTTTGGCGCTGAAGTGGCGACGGACAGGGTATACGGATCAGCTTGCGAGACGTCCACGCCGTAGCCAAGATCGCCCAGGGACTGCACCGTGATCGCGCTGAGCGCACCGCCGCCCCAGGGCAGCATGAGTTCGCCAAGAGCAAATGCACCACCCCTCCAGTGCGCCCCATCCATCTTCTCCACGGGCACCTTCGCGCCCTTGTAGTCCCTTCCCCCCGCGTCGTTAAACGCCGCGACCGCCATCGGGCCGCTGAAGTGGGTGTCTGCATTCGGATCGTCAAGAGAAAGATCCTGAATAAGACCGAGATCGTTCCAGACGGTGCCGAATCCCAGGACGTGTCCGACCTCGTGCAGCCCTGTAATCAGCAAATTCGCCCGTTCCAGGTCGAATCCCATACATCCAAGGACAGGCCGATGGGTCTGTTCACGCAACAGACTGGGCCCACCCCACCCAACTGCATTAGGGTTGTCGTCGACGTCGAACGTGGTCATGTAGATCCGAAGGTCGTCTATGCGTTCCCCGGCAGTGATTTCATACGAACGATCGCCACACCTCCCCGTCCAGCCCTCGGCGAATACATAGTCTGGAACGTCCTCGGCAATAACCGCCATCCAGCGCCGGGCTACGAGCCGGAGTACATCCTTCTGATCTTCTCTGAAGGGGTCGAGAAAGACGAGTTCGATGTCGAAGTCGCCTTTGTTCAACGGGGTAAAGTTTACCTTAACCCCGCGGCTCTTGAGGGCAGGAATATGATCGTTGAGGGAAGAGTCGTTCAGGAGGAGGTTCCACTGAAGTCCTAGCTCTGTCAGGTTGGTCAAGCCCCTTAGCGGCGAAATGTCCGTGATCCTGTTGTGATCAAGGTTCAACAGCGTCAGGTTGATCAAGCCGGAAAGTGCGGAAATGTCCTCAATGTTGTTGGATGAAAGATTCAGCCTTTCCAAGTTGGTTAATCCTGACAATGGTGAGATGTCTCCAATGTTGTTCGTCCACAGTATCAGGTCGTTCAATGCGGTCAATCCGGATAGCGGTGACAGATCCGTGATCTCGTTGCGGTTCAGATCCAGAGATCTAAGGCGTTTCAAGCCTGCCAAAGGTGACAGATCCACAATGCTGTTTGATTCAAGTACAAGCCACCGCAATCGGGTCATGCCCGAAAGCGCCGAGATTTCCATAATGTCGTTGGCCCCAAAGACCAGACTTTCCAGGTTGGTCAGGCCCGAAAGCACCGAGATGTCCTCAATTGGGTTGACTTGAAGAATGAGGTAGTTCAGGTTGGTCAAGCCCGAGAGTGCCGAAACGTCCGCAATGTTGTTGTACTGAAGCTCCAGCTTATTCAGGTTGGTCAAGCCCGAAAGCGCCGATATATCCGTGATGCCGCTGTTCTCAGGGGTCGGACTAAGGTTGCGGTCCAACAGCGTGAGGTTGTTGTAGCCGAGCTTCAGCCACCGTAGCTTGGTCAAATCTGACAGTGCGGAGATGTCCGAAATGCTATTGGATTGAAGGTCCAGACTTTCCAGGTCGGTCAGGTTTGCCAGCGCCGAGATGTCCGAGATGTTGTTGCCACCAAGCGCTAGCACTTGCAGTCTGGTCAAGCCCGCCAGCGCCGAGATGTCCATGATGTTGTTGTCAGGGAGGTCGTCAAATTCCCAGCTGGAAAGACCCAGGTATTTCAAGTTAGTAGCGAACTCCAGCCCTGTCAGGTTGGAGATGTCCGAATCATTGGCATCGAGACGGCCCAATGTCCCCATTTCAGCCTGTGTGATCGGCGAACCGCCGGTTTTACCCAGGGCATTCTCGATTGCAGCGCGGAGGTTGGGGTCGGGAATCGTGACGACTGGAGACGGCGCCTCTTTGCCGAAGTTCTCCGCGAAGATCAGGAGGTCCACGAACCCGATGCTCCCGTCACCGTTCAGATCGTACTGCGCGTCATATCCATCATCGCCCTGACCCAGGCCCCACTTCGCAGCAAACTTCACGAAGTCGCCGAACCCAACCGTCCCGTCGCCGTCGAAATCCGGAATGGACGCGGAATCGTCGCCATTGGCATTTACCGTGACAGCATGCCTCGTTGTGCGATTATCATCTGCATTCGAATCCACAGCAACGTGAAGCACAAAGACCGACAACAAAGCGGCGATCACGTGCAACATTGATTTTCCTGAAGCCATTTTGTCCCCCTAACGCCTCGCCAATAGGTCTATCTGCCTGATTACCTCATAGCAATGGCGATGTCAGTTACCATCATCCTGCTTCGGCCCGATGTGCCATACGCATCGGCATACTTGCAGAAACGCATATGTCCGGTGATTGCCTCATCGTGGGATCGCTAGCTCAACGGAAGCCAGGGACGGCGCCTTTTGTTTTACATGCTCTGCACCCGCGATGACCATAGCGGTAACGTCAGTAGATTCGATTCATGGCAGGCTGACAATCGTCCAGACATTGCCGCTTTTGGTCAGGTGCAGCTGGTTTAATCGCACGCTGCCGCCCCCGAATCGGGCATTGTCTATCGAGATGCCACCTACGCTGCCCTGTCCGATGAGAACGCCCGCCTCGTTGCGAAAGCTGTAACCGGACCCCTGGCAACTGTCCCCCGGTCTCAACATCAGCCCCGCCGTACACCTCTGGCTCGCGCCACCGCCTCCGGATTCCCTCACGGTCACATCAATCGTCTGCTCGACACTCGAGCCACCGGGGTCGGTCGCCGTGACGGTCACCGTTGCGCTCCCGGCCTCCTTCGGCGCAATCGTCAGCATGTTGTCTGTAACCAACACCGCCGCCACCGAGGTATCACTGGAACTCGCCGAATACTTCAATGGGTCATCGTCGGGATCACTGAAGCTGTCCGACAGATCCACGGTCGCGTCATCACCACCCGCCGTCAGGGTCTGCGCGGCAATGGCGCCAACGGTCACGGGCTGTTGGTTGTCGCGAACCACGAACTGTCCAAATTGGCGGGCGAATACAACAAAGTCTGAAAAACCAACTGAGCCGTCGACATCCAGGTCGAATCGCGCATCATATGTTGCGTCTCCGACCTGTGTTCCGAAATTGCGTGCGAAAAGCACAAAGTCTGAGAATCCTACCGTGCCGTCACCGTCGAAGTCCGGAGACGGCGTGGAATTGAACATAATCGTAGCTGTTGTCTTGAGTTCGTCCTGCGACGTCACGTTTTCTGCAAGCGTAACCGTTTCTATGCCAATGGAGAACTCTCGGCCCGTTACGTCAGCGACCGTTTCAAACTCGGCACGCGCCAGGAATCCGGAAGGCGGTAATGTCACCGGCGACGTGGCGGCGAGGTTCACGCCGACGGACGCTTCCGGAACCGAAAGTGCAAACGCACTGTTTTCTGCTCCGATAAAGGCAATTAGCGAAGCATCAAAGTTGAACTTGATGATTATACCCCTAAGCGAAGTCCTCACACCTCTGGCGAAGACTTCGGCTGCAACGGTTGTGCCCTGTCCCGAAACAACACCGGTCGTCGCGCCGTCGTCCCTCTGATTGCCCGCACCGCCATCGGCGATCAGGTCGAGCGACAGAACCGCGTCCGCGTTCGGACCGGCCGTCGCGATTCCTGAAGTAATCAACAGACATAGAACGGCGATTAACGAGGCGTTCTTTATTGATAACACGGGAGCATCCTCCTTTGGGCTAAAGACATCACCGTCTCGGATGTTTCGTCGAATACGGAGATCCGGTGATCTTTGCGTCGCAACAGGTATTGAGCAGAATTCTGACATTGATCCAGTGTCGTTCTGCCGTGTCGCCGGGAATCTGATCCGTCTACAATACTGCTTCTGAATTGGAAAGGCGGTCGCGCAACCGTACCAGCCAAGCCAATTGGGCGATACTGCGTCAGGATATTCCACACTTGTCTGGTTCAAGATTTCACTTTATCGTTTATCAACATAAATTAACGAAAATAAAAATGAATTGGAGATGATTTTGGGTCGTTTTAAACGATTTTTTGATGATTCCTGTGGCATTTCGCGACAATGGCATATACCAGTACATCTGAGGGTTGGAAACGGTGCCTCCGCTTTTCGACATCGATCGGGAGTCTGCAGGTAAGCTTTTGTCTGTAAGAGAGGAGAGGATAATGAATCTCACAGAAAAACTTGACGCAGAGATCAGGACGTTGCGGGAGCGCCTGTCGCTATTGAGCGAGGCGAGCCTCCACATCAACGAGAGTCTTGATTTCGAAACGGTGTTGCAAGGGGTCCTGGACAGCGCGCGGGTGCTGACGCACTCAAAATACGGCGTGATGACGCTCACTGACGTAACGGGCCGGGCACGGGATTGCGTCGCGTCGGGAATGACACCCGAACAGAGCAGGCAGTTCTGGAATATGCCGGACGGTCTGAGATTCTTCGCGGCGATGCAGAAAATCAGAGAGCCGCTGCGGCTGCGCGATTTTCACAGCCACACCCGGGAGATGGGCCTTCCCGAATTCCGTCCGCCCATACCGGTCGGCGATGTCCTGACCTTTCTGGCGGCGCCGGTACGTCACAGAGGGGAATCCGTGGGCGTCATCTATCTCGCCGAGAAGGAGGGTGGGGCGTCATTCACTCAGGAAGACGAAGATACACTGGTGATGTTCGCGTCGCAGGCGGCGTTGGTCATCGCTAATGCACGCCGGCACCGCGACGAGCAGAAAGCCAAAGCCGATCTGGAAGCCGTGATCAACACGTCTCCCGTCGCCGTCGTGGTCTTCGATGCCGCGACCGGAAAGATTGAATCAATAAACCGGGAGGCCGCCAGGATCAGGGACTTCTTTGCGATCGAAAGTCTATCCCGCGACGAGATTCTTAGAGCCCTGACCGTCCAGCGAGCCGATGGAAGGGAAGTGTCAATGCAGAAACTCCCGCTGATCGAGACGTTGAGCGCGGGCGAGATCGTGCGCGCCGAGGAGATCGTCGTAAGCGTCCCGGACGGCAGGAGCCTGACCGCCATCGTGAACGCAACCCCCATTCGCTCGGATGACGGCAGCGTCGAATCCTTTGTCGTTACTGTACAGGACACGACGCAACTGGAGGATATGGAGCGGATGCGTGCGGAGTTCCTGGCCATGGTCAGCCACGAACTGCGGGCGCCGCTTGCCGCCATCAAGGGTTCCACGACTACGGCGCTGACCGACACCGTGCCTGCTCGCCAAGCGGAGATGGTTCAGTTCCTGCGCATCATAGACACGCAGGCAGACCAGATGAACGTCCTGATAAACGATCTGCTGGACGTGGCGCGCATCGAGACCGGGACACTGATTGTGAATCCCATTCCGACGGTTGTCACCGAACTGCTGGATCAGGCCCGGAACACCTTTCTGAGTGGATGGGACAGAGACAATATTCACATTGAACTGGCCCCCGGCCTTTCCCTCATCATGGCGGACGCCGGGCGTGTCGTGCAGGTTGTAGTGAATCTGCTGACGAACGCCGCACGAAATTCACCGCAGGACTCTCCGATTCGAGTTACCGCGGTTCAGGAAGACGACAACGTCGCGATTAGCGTGATCGACAAAGGAAAGGGCGTGTCTCCGGAAAACCTGCCGCACCTCTTTCGCAGATTCCCCCGGCGCGACAGCGACCCCGTACCTGGATACGAAGCAGGAGCCAGCTGGGGTCTTTCCATCTGCAAGGGTATTGTTGAGGCCCACGGAGGCCGGATATGGGCAGAGAGTGACGGGTTGGAGACCGGATCCCGGTTTAATTTCACCATCCCGATCGCAGAGGATGTAGGAAGGGTGTCCAGCCGCTTGCCAGTTGCGGACACGGCTGATGCACGAATATCGGCAGATAATAACAATACAGTACTTGTGGTGGACGATGATCCGCTGACGCTGCGCAGGGTACGGGAAGCCCTGTCGCGTGCCGGTTTCGTACCGGTCGTTACCGGTGACCCTGCCGAAGCGCTGCTCTTTGTGGACCAACACAGTCCCGAACTCGTGTTGATGGACCTTGTGCTGCCCGGCAGCGACGGCATTCAGTTGATGCAGGACATCGTAAGAAAAGTTGACATACCTGTAATTATCCTTTCGGCATACGGGCACGAAGACGCCGTTGTCCGAGCCTTCGACAGCGGCGCCACCGACTACATTGTCAAACCCTTCTCGCCGTCGGAACTTACGGCCAGAATCCGGGCGACCCTGCGCAAGCGGACACCGCTTCGAAAGGACGTACCATCAGAACCATTTGTGATGGGAGCGCTGCAGGTCGATTACGCCCGACGGCGGGTGACCATTGGCGAACGGGCGTTGGTGCTGACCAGAATCGAGTATCTGTTAATCGAAGAACTCTCCGTCAATGCCGGCCGGACCGTTCTCCATAAGGACCTGTTGAATCGTGTCTGGACCCGGCGTCGTTCCGACGACAGGCGACCCGTCCACGCCACGGTTAAAAACATCCGCCGCAAGCTGGGCGACGACGCAAAAGCCCCAACGTATATCTTCAGCGAACGCAACGTCGGCTATCGCCTTGGAACTGCTGAATAGTCTGTTACAGGTAGTTGGAGATCGAGGCAGTGCGAGACAGGGTCGTAAAACCTGGACTGGGGCGTGCGGGATGGCGCCGGGAAGGCGGGAATTTGCGGAGTTTAACGGGAAGGAGCGTCGACTGACGAGGCGTCCCTTGCGGGTGTCCTCATCTGCCGTGTTAATGAGTGTTCAGCCGACTGAAGAAGCCGAGGTAATTGCGAGTTACGTACATCTTCAGGCAATTTGTGCGTTCGAAGAACCCGGTGCTCGGTGTGCCTCAACCGGGTCTCTGATCGATTCGCCCTGCGTGACGAAAGCGCAGAGCGGCGCGTGCGGAATGTTCATTAAGATTTGTGTGCCTCGTCGCTCTGCCCCGCCCGGATGCGTTGGGGCAGCGAGGTGTACCGGTCGGCAACCCGATTGTTCTTGATAGCGATGGCCAGGGCCTTGCGCGTGCCGACGATGACAACGAGGTTCTTCGCTCTGGTGACGGCGGTGTAGAGCAGGTTTCTCTGCAGCATCATGTAGTGCTGGGTGGTCAGGGGCAGCACCACAACCGGATACTCCGATCCCTGGCTCTTGTGGACGCTCGTGGCGTAGGCCAGCACGATCTCGTCCAGCTCCGTGAAGTCGTACCCCACGATCCGCTCGGGATACCTCACCGCCAGCGCGTGATTCGTCATATCGATCGTCGCCACGCGCCCGATATCCCCGTTGAACACGTCCTTGTCGTAGTTGTTGCGCACCTGCATCACCTTGTCTCCCTCTCGGAAGCGTACGCCGCCGCGAAGGAGTTCCCGGCCGCCCGGATTGAGCCGCTCCTGGAGCACCTGATTCAGATTGATCGCGCCGGTCTCGCCCCGGTACATGGGCGCCAGGACCTGGATATCGTCAATCGCGTCAACTCCGTAGGCGCGGGGCAGCCTGTTCCGGCAGAGTCCGCAGACGGTGTCGACCACCTCCTCCGGGTCGTCCACCTCCGAAAAGAAGAAATCCGATTTCCGGCTGTTGTCCACCTCCGGAATTTCACCGGCCAGAATGCTGTGCGCGTTCGTCACGATCCGGCTCTCCCGTGCCTGCCGGAAGATTTCGTTGAGCGCGACCGTCTCGGCCTTTCCGGATCCGATGATATCTTTCAGGATGTTCCCCGGTCCTACCGAAGGCAACTGGTCCACGTCGCCCACGAGCACCAGTGACGCGCTCAGCGGCACCGCCTGCAGCAGGCTGTTCATCAATCCCACGTCCATCATCGAGACCTCGTCCACGATCACCGCGTCCACGGACAGCTGATTGTTGAAGTCCTTCTCGAATTTATACTCTCCCGGACTGAACTTCAGCAGCCTGTGGATGGTACTTGCTTCCCGCGCCGTGGCTTCGGCCATGCGTTTCGCCGCCCGTCCCGTTGGCGCCGCCAGCGCGACCACCTTGCCCCGCGCTTCGAAGAGGGCAATCAATCCCCTGATGGTCGTGGTCTTGCCCGTGCCCGGTCCACCCGTAAGCACCAGCAGGCTGTGTGCGAGGGCTTTCTCCAGGGCGACCTTCTGCCGCGCGGCAAACCGGACGCCGTTCCTTTTCTCGATGGCCGCGATCTCCCGGCCGATATCGCCTGTTTCAATCCGCTCTATGCTGGAAAACCCATGTACGCGCGTCGCAACGCCCTTTTCGGCAAAGTAGAGCGGCGGAACGTAGATGCGGTCCTCCTCCACGACGACTTCCTCGGCTACCTGTAACCCGTCGATGCACGGGGCGACCAGATCCGGCGATACGTCCAGCGTCTCGGCGCAGACCGTCGACAGTTCCTCCCTTGGCAGGTACACGTGCCCTTCTTTTTCCGCGGCCGTATCCAGCACGTATCTGATTCCCGCCATGATCCGTTGATCGGAGTGGGTCTCAACGCCCATTTTCTGTGCGATCCGGTCGGCGCTTGTGAACCCGATTCCCCACACGTCGGCCGACAACCGGTAGGGATTCTCCTGGATCAGTGAAATCGCATCCTGACCGTATTGCTTCCAGATCTTTACGGCATGACCCGTCCCCACGTCGTGCGACTGCAGGAACACCATTACATTGTGAATTTCGCGCTGTTCCTTCCAGGCATCCTCGATCATCCCCGCACGCTTCCTGCCCAGCCCTTCCACCTCAATCAGCCGCTTCGAAGCCTTCTCGATCACCTCCAGGGTTTTCGCGCCGAAATGGTCCACGATCCGTCCGGCCATGACCGGTCCGATTCCCTTGATCAGCCCGGAGCCCAGGTACTTTCGCATCCCTTCAACCGTGGAAGGATGTACTTTTTCGTAAGACTCGATCTTGAACTGGCGGCCGAACTTCGCGTGGGTTGTCCATTCGCCTTTCACGGCCACACACTCGCCCGCTGTCAGCGAGAGCGTATTGCCAACCACGGTCACCGGCTCTCCCCGGCCCTCGGGCTGAAACCTGGCAACCGTGTAGCCGCTCTCCTCATTCTGAAACGTGATCCGCTCCACGACACCCTGGATCCGTTCCATTGTTCTAACCCCCGAATCCTCAATTGGAGATGTCACGCCTTGTGGACAATCTCACCCCGGACAATCGTCGCCTCGACGAAAAGCGCGCGTTCTCCATCCGTCCATCGGAACAACGTGAGGCTGGCCTCCATCCCGGGTTCCACGCGTCCCAGTCGGTCATCTACGCCCAGCAGCCGCGCGGGGTTGATGGACGCCATCTCCACCGCGTCGGACAGCGCGGCATCCGTATACGCCACCGTATTGGGAATCCCGTAATCCAAAAAGAGGGATGCGCCGGCCAGATACGGCGTGCCCGCCAGGGAAATCTTCCCGTTCTCGTGGATCTCCACCGCGTCGGTTCCGTAGCTCCGGCCGTAGATGCCCGGCGGCAGCCCCGCGATGGACGACACGTCGCTGACCAGACACAGGCGCGCTTTCTGCTTGGCCCTGCAGAAGCTCTTCAGCACGGGCGGCGGAAGATGGTGCCCGTCCGGGATGATTCCCGCCCAGAGTTCGTCCGCGGCAAGCTGCTCCCAAATATAATTGTCGTGGCGCGGAATCTCCGCGTGCGCCCCGTTGCCCAGGTGCGTGGACATCTGCGCTCCGGCCGCCACGGCTTCACGTATCCGCGCACGGCTGGCGCCCGTATGCCCCAGAGCCACGATGACACCGGCCTCCGCGGCCTTCTCGATAAAGGCCAGCGATCCCTCCCGTTCGGGCGCGAGGGTCAGAATTCTGATCCGGCCGCCCGCGGCGTCCTGGTAGCGGCGGAACTCGTCCCAGTCCGGGTCCCGCGTATGTTCGAGGGGATGCGCCCCCCTCGGCCCGTCTTCGGACGCGATGTACGGCCCTTCCACGTGGAAACCGACGAATGACGCTTTCGCGGCAGCCGACTGCTCGCACGCCCGGGCCAGCGTCCGCAATCCCGCAATCGCCTGCTCCGCCGGAGAGGTCGTGACCGTGGGACAGAACAGCGCGGTTCCCGCCCGGTACGGCCACTCGCTGGCCTGGAGCACGCGCTCCACCGTCAGGTCTCCGGAACTGTAGTTGATCCCGCCGGCGCCATTGACCTGGACGTCGAATATCCCGGGCGAAATCCACACGTCGTCGCCTCCGAATTCCGCGGGTCCCTCGTCTTCGATGCCCGCGATCAGTCCGTCTTCAATAGATACCGACACGGGTGTTTCCGTGCCTACAATCTTCCCGCGAAGAACCATTGTTACTCCTTTTCCGTTTAGAATCTCCCGACAACCATAAAGTCTCCCATTCCCGTGTCCTTTACGCGATGCAGTGAGATGCGAGACGTGAGACGGTAGAAGAAATGCGGGTAGACGGTAGAGGTGAGCCGGGAGAAGATGCCCTTGCCGATATGTTCCTCCGTCTTGCCTGCGACATAAAGAGAACCCCTTTTCGGCATGCGATCTCTACCCTCTCCCCTCTCACGTCTTCCCGCTCTTAAGGTTTTGCTTTCGACTAACGATAACACCCGCGCAACCGTTCCGCAATATGTTTTGGCTTGACATACCCGGTGGAATATGGTATACTCATTGACTGTTCGATCCAGTACTTATACGAGTCCAATTTGTCTCGTAAAAACCTAAATTTAAACACTTTACGCCGAAGGGTTCACGAATGGGTGACGATCAGGTTTTCGAAAATAGAATCAGCAACTTCAGTAGATCCGATAATGTAGACGACCTCACGGCGCTGGGCCTGGCCATCGTGGCGGAGACCCTGGATATTCTTCACGATCTGCAGGGCGATGCCAGCGGTTCCGTGGTCATCCGGACCCGGGAGGGCGACTACAAGGATTGGGACGCCGAGATTTTCGGTGTAGACGAAGCCGCGGAAGGGGCCTATATCGGGAGACTCAAAGAGAGCACGCATCCGGTCGTGCTGCTTTCCGAGGAAGCCGGTATGGTGGATCTCACCGGCGGCAAGGAAGGCAGCAAGATTTATGGCGTTTCGGATCCCTTCGACGGCAGCTGGCTGTACAAGAGAGGGCTGCCGTTCATGCAGTACAGTTCCCTGGCGCTCTTCGATGCCAACTTCAATCACCTGACGTCCATCACCGGCGACGTCTTCAACAGAGACCTTGCCTTCGCCAACGGCAACGGCGCGTTCATGGCCAGGCTGGACGGCAACGCGTTGACCGGCGTGGAGCGACTGAACGAGAGCTATCGAAAGGAACGGCACGGAGAACCCGCCTCCGACGTGGGTGACGCGTGTGTGGAATCATACCTCCTCAAACCGGCCAAGTTCCTCATGCCGCTCATCGATGAATACAGACCCGTCATCGATGCGTTCAAGATGCTCCATCCCAATGGCGGCCCGTACGCTTTTGCAGAGGCCGCGGCGGGGCAGATCGACGTCTATTTTGCCAGACAGCAGCCCTACGTCGACGTCTTCTCAGGTATTGCAATTGCCGAACAGGCCGGCCTGATCGTCTCCGATTTCAACGGAAACGAAGTGGCGAAGCCCACGGAAGATTACGAGACCGTCTTCGACGTTCTGGTGAGCCGGACACAGGACCTGCACGATCAAACCCTCGAGAAAATCGCGGAATGCAGAAAGGAATAGGCAATGGCCATTAACGGAACCGGCACGAAGGACAATCCGGTCATCGTTACCGAACTGGCGGCGGAAGAGGTCCCGGCCGAGTTGAGACCTTCCAACTTCTTCGACCTCGAAAGATACCCGTTCGAGCATCGCGCCCTGGTCGACGGCGCAAGGTCGGTCGTGGATCTCATCGGCAAAGACGGCATCGAAAAATACGCCAGGGACTGGCTGGCCGAAAAAATCGGTTCGGCTGAGGGCGTGGAAGAACGCACCGGCCTGACGGGCGTCGGGAGCTACACGGTGCTGGTCGAGCCCGGGGGCGTGTGCGAACCGCTCTTCGTACACGGTTCCCTCGACGGCGAGGGCCATACGCTATACGTCGCGAATGGCGCAAGGGTGGTCGGCGCCGTGATTTACCTCGACGGCGGGGACATCTACGTCGGCTCCGGCGCCGTAATCGAGCCGACAGCGGGCGTCAAGGGTCCCACAATTATCGGCCCGAATAACGACATCCGGCAGGGCGCCTATCTCCGGGGCAATATCGTTCTGGGCGGCCACAAGAAACACGGTGACAATGCCATCCGGGGAGAACTCAAGAACGTCCTCATGCTCGACGAGGCCAACTTCCCCCATCCCTCGTATCTTGGCGACAGCCTCTGCGGGTACGCCACCCACTTCGGCAACCAGGCCACGGCCGCGAATCTGGGTATTATCCAGGGCGTCCGTGAACGCGACAAGCGCGTCAACCTGAAGGTCGAGATTAATGACAAATGGTACGACCTGGGGGGATCCAAAATGGGCGTCGTTCTCGGCGACAGGACGCAGCTGGCCTGTGACTCCCTAACGGATCCCGGAACATTGCTGGGGCCAATGTGCATCTCCTACGGCCTCGCCTACGTCAAGGCCGGCTACTATCCGGCTGGCACGATGTTCAAAACCAGATCCGAGCGGGTCGTGGACACGCAGAAAGGCATCTTCGATCCGGACAAGCTCTAGTATGCTGTCTCTGCCGGGCAAGAAACGACAACGCTTCTCGATTTCAACGGAGGCGTTGTCTTTTTCTTTTTGAGTTCCTTTGGCGGGATTTCGATGTGCTCAGCCGCAGCCCGATGGGTGGAAGCGAACGCCAATACCCGTTTGACGAGCCAATTGCTCCCCCCTTGAGAGGACGACTGGATGATTGGCCAGAAGAACACGCATCATTGGATCCAGGCGATTCGGAGTCGCAGCCGTGAACTGATCTCGCGGCTGGAGTCCATCTACGGCAGCAATGAAAGCCTGATTGAAGAGCGTCTCGACGCGCTCCTGGAAACCGCCATGCGATTCAGCGAGGCCTTCGGCGAGAGGGACGTCAGTTTCGTCAGGGCGCCGGGCAGGCTGAACACGGTGGGCATGCACGCCGACCACCGCGGCGCCTTCATCAACCCCATCTCCCTCGACAAAGAGATTCTCATCTGTTTCTCCCGCAGAGACGACGACCGCGTGGAAGTGCGCAATCTGGATCCCGTCTACGGAACCCGCAGCTTCCACATGTGCGATATTTGTCCGGACGCGCCAATCCGTTCTGACGCCGAGTGGCTGGAATGGACGCAGCAAAAGACCGACGAACGCAAGTCGGCGGGCGTGAACGAAGACTGGGTGACCAAGCTTCAGGCGCCGCCGGCCTACCTCCATACCCGCTATCCCGAAAGTCAACTCAGGGGCTTTGACGGGGTGATGGGCAGCAGCCTTCCCGACATGGGCGGACTGAGCTCTTCGTCCGCGGTCATCGTCGCGACCACCGAAATCATGACTTGCATCAACGATATCGACCTGGACGACGGGCAGTTCGTGAGGTACGCGGGCACCGCGGAGTGGTACGTGGGAACGCGCGGTGGATTCGGCGACCACGCTGCGATCAAGTGCGGGCAACTCGGAAGAATCACCCACATGAAGACGCTCCCGGAATTGATGATCGACGCCTATCTTCCGTTCCCTGACGGATACCAGATCATCATCTTCGACTCCGGCATACAGGCGAACAAAACCGGCGGCGCGGGGCAGAAATTCAACGAAAAGACGGCGACGTATGAAATCGGAGAGGTCTATCTCCGAAGCTATCTCGAAACGCACCACTCCGATGCGATCCGGTGCGTAGTGGCGTCCAGGAAGGATCTGGATATCGAGAAAAAGTTCCACCTCGGCGACGTTATCGAATGTCTCGACCAACCAGAGATCTACGCGCTGATACAATCCCTGCCGGAACGGATCGACCGGCGTGAGCTCCTGCGCCAGCTACCGGACCAGGAAGCATTTCTCAAACAGCAGTTCGCCACCCACGATGAACCGGCCGGCGGCTACGAGATTCGCATGGTCATCGCCTACGGCATCGCCGAATCCGCGCGAAGCAGAAATCTCAAGGACGTACTCAACAGGAACCGCGTGGACCTGTACGGGCAACTGATGAACGTCTCCCACGACGGCGACCGCATCGACCTGGACGCGCCCCGATTCGACCCGACGAATGACCTGCACCTCCAGCCGGGCGACTACAACTGCAGCATCCCCGAAATCGACGAGATGGTCGACCTTGCAATTGATGCGGGAGCGGTGGGCGCGCAGATTTCCGGCGCCGGCCTGGGAGGCAGCATGATGGTCCTCGTGGAGTCAGGAGGCGTCAAGGGAATCATCGAAGCCATGCGGGCGCGGTACTACCGGCCGCGCGGGATCCAGGAAAGACTCACCGTCGCGTCTCCTGTTCAGGGGGCAGGGGTGTTGTAGGGCGTTGTCGCGCACTGTCGAAGACAAAAAAGGGAGCCGGAAAATCCGGCTCCCTTCTTTTAATGCCAACCCTGGGGTTGTTCCTTTATACCTCACCGCCCTGATCGTCGTAAGTCCGTTCAAGCTCTTCTGAAACGGCCAGCAGGACCGCCTGCGGGTCGCCCGGACGATCCCGCCGCTCGCTCCAGTGCCAGTGCGCCAGGTACGCGTCCGTTCCGGCCAGGCCCTCCGCCATCGCCCGCCGGTCTATCGCCTCCTGGAATTCCGGGGGCATCTGCCGGGCGACGCGACGCTTTCCGTCGAAGACCCGCACCTGCGCGGGAATGTCCTTCCAGTACAACACCTGGTATTCGGCCACCGTTCACCCCTTCTTCCCGCGGCCGTTCCCATCGTCTTGCCGGATGTGTATGCCGGGACCCCTGCCGCCGCTCCCTGTCTTTCCCTGACCCCCGTTCATCACGCCGTGGAACGCCCGAATGTGCGACGGTCCGGTCCCGCAACAGCCTCCGATGATGGCGGCGCCGCTGTCAATCAACTCGGGCACGGACTGCACCATGTCCGCGGCGGTCTGAGAATACGTCGTCCGTCCAGTCTTTCGCTCCAGCTGCGGAAGCCCCGCGTTGGGATAGGCCATCAGCCCGATCCCCTCGACGCCCCGCGACACCATTGCGTCTCTGAACTGCCGGATTCCGTTGATCGCGTAAGCCATCCCCGTATGTTCCACCCGCCGGGTCTCCGCTCCGCAATTCATCCCGACGATCCCTACGTGCTCCAGCAGATTGTCACCGTCCGAAAACTCGCCGGAACCGAGGAAATCCAGAAGATCGCCCGGCGAATGCCCCCAGTCCGTCCGGTAGATCACCTCGCCGGTTTTCCGGTCCTTCGTGTACTTGCACGTGAGGTTGATCGCGACGGGCAATCCGGTCTTCCGGGCCACGTCAGCCGCAATGGCGGCCTCCTTTGCGGAAAACATGGTCTCGATGCAGATCAGGTCCACCCCGGCCTGCGCGAGCGCGTGGATGACCTGCTCGTGCGCATCCCTTACCTTCACGTCCGCGATGCCGAAGTCGGTATCGCCCGCGTCCGACTCGATAGCCCCGGGAGACGGTCCGACGGACCCCGCGATATAGACCTCCCTTTCGCTCACTTCGACCGCCGTTTTCGCGTGTTCCACAGCCAGCCTGGCAATCTTTCCGGCGTCGTTCGCGGCTTTCCCAGCCATTTCCAGGTGCAGTGGCGAAGCCACGAATGTGTTCGTGCCGATGACGTCGGTCCCCGCTTCAATATAGGCGGCATGGATATCGACCACTGCAGCGGGATGCAGTTCATTCGCGAGCGCGCTGTTCGTCAGTTCGATGCGCCCCTTGAACAACTCCGAACCGAATCCCCCGTCGTAAACCATAGGCCGGGCGTCTTCCATCCGATCGAGAAATGTCTTCATCTCCTCCCCGATTCCTCCTCAATGAATTAACCCCAATTCGAAAAAACAGCGACCGGGCGTCGTGATAAAGCCCTCCGAAACGGGGAGCAAACGTCGTCCGGAAGGGCATTTCTTCCGTTCACGTCCAGTGACCTGGTTTATCCCGGTAATCAGCCTTCTAATCGCCTTTATTAACTTGCACTTATTCGAATTAACGTCCGCGAAAACTTACGAATCAAGGTTAACGGTAAGCGTCCAGCGCACCCTTCCGATACGCACGCAGAAAGGCCTTGCACATGCGATCCCTGCCCAGAAGCATGTCTTCCGCGAGCCGGTACGGTTCCGTATCCCGGTCCAGGGTGAATATACGCTGCGGGCTGCTGGTGACCGGGTCGACGATCCCGCTGTCGGCTCCGGCCTCGACGGCCAGAATCGTGAACACGTCGTTGATCAGGCGCCGGCACGGCAGCCCGAACGAAACGTTGCTGAATCCGCCCGTGACGTGAATCCCTGGGCCGAATCCCGCTCGAAGCCTGCGAATGGCCTCGAAGCAATGGTTGCCGAAACCGCCGTCCACCGATATCGGAAAGACCAGGGCATCCACGAAAATATCCTCGATCGCGATCCCTCTCGACAGCGCCGCGTCCACCATCCGCGACGCGTTCTCGACCCGCTCCTCCGCGTCCTGGGGCATTCCGCTCTCGCCGGCGGCCGTCACGACAACCCTGGCGTTGAACCTCAAGGCCAGGTCCAGCGCCTCCAGGCGTTCCAGCGAGGCCGAGTTCAGCAGCGGCCGTCCAGTCCCGCCGTTGCAGGCCCCGAGTCCTTCTCCAATGGTCTCCACATTGGAGGAGTCAACGGATATCGGAACGGGGCTTACCTCCTGAACGGCGCCCACCAGCCATCGCATGGCCTTCTTCTGTTCGTCCAGTCGCAGTGAGACCTCGTCCACGTTCAGATCCAGGTAGTCCGCTCCCGCTTCCACCTGGCGCTGAATCATCCGGTGCAGGTACGCCTGCCCGTCTTCCGCCTGTGGCGCGAGGCCGGACATCGCCGCCTGCACCGCGATCTTGACGTACTTGACGCGCCCTTCTTCATAGTCCTGCGTCCGCTTGAAATCGTCGGGAATCGTCAGGAAGCGCCGCTTCTTGCGGGTGTCGTAATAGCGGACCGCCTCCAACCCATCGGGGTTCTTCACGACGAGTCGTCCCTTTCTCAGGACAATCCGTGTCGTGTGGATGTTTTCACCGATGACGATAAACTCGCCGTCCCGTCCATCCAGTTTCATTGTATTCCCCTCACTCCTTGCGCGCGTGGTGGTCCCGGTCCAGAAACGCGTTCGCCCAGGCGCTGGTGCCTTTGAGGGCGCCGTTTCTGAAGACCACCGGCCCGTCCAGCATCGTCTCTTCCTCGCCGTACGCCTTGAGGCGTTCGTAGGCCAGCGACCAGATACATTCCTTGTCCCCCACTTCGCACAGTCCCCGGCGGGTCCCGCCGCAGGGGCCGTTTCGCTGATTCTTGACGCACTGCGACTCGGGACAGAGGAACGCGATATCCGGAAGCGAACAATCGCCGCAGTCCCGGCAATCGAAGCACGGAATCTTCACCGCCTGCTCGGCGCCGTGCAAAGCCCTGCGCACCCTGCTTCCGGCGCGGTCGACGGCCTCGAAGAACCTTCTGCCGATGCGAAAGGCCGGACGATCCTTCTCGAAGACCTGTTCGTGCACGAAGCGGTTGATCTTGTAGGCCGTGGATACGCGGCTTCTGGCCGCCCGCAACACCTCGGGTTGCTTCGAATGACGATACGCGCGGTTGACCTCGTCCGAACTCAGCCCCGTTTCCCTGTCTGGTTCAAAAAAGAAGAACTCTTCCGGCTGCTGGAAGCAAATCTCGGAAGCGAAGTCTTTCCAGTCCGCGTCTCCGTAGCCGCCGCAGATGTCCAGGATCCGCGCATAGTCCTCGAACTTCAGGTGCCCCCCAAGGTACACCCCGCGGTACCCCAACCCCCGGGCTATTGCGCACTGCTTCGCGGCGAACTCCAGAAAGAAAGCCTTGCCCTTGTCGCGGGAGCGGGCGTGCTTCGCCGTGAGTTCAAGCAACTCGTCGGTTACGATCACGCCGGGGATATTTCCTCCGTGGAAGAACCTGGCCGAGGCGGGGCTCAGCACGTACACGTTTGCAATCGCCGGTGTGCGGAGGCCGCAACGGGCCATGTACTTCAACAGTTCGTGCTGCTTGCGGGTGTCGTACCCGATCTGGTTGATGATGAACTCCGCGCCGTTCCGGATCTTTTTTTCCAGCTTGAAGTACTGCGGCATCACCTCGCGTTCGTATCGCTTGTGGTTGTTTACCACCGCGCCGAGGAAGAAACGTGTAGGCTTCAGGACCTGATCGCCTCTGACGCCTTCGAGCCGCATGCCTGAATTCATCTCTGAGAGCATCTTCAGGAGGCCGACCGAATCCGTATCGAACACGGCGCCCGCCTGCCCGTGATATCCGGTTGCGGGGTAGTCGCCGGAGAGCGCAAGCACGTTTTCGAATCCTTCGCTTGCCAGCTCCCAGCCCCGGCTGAGCAGCGCATTCCGGTTCCAGTCCTTGCACGACAGGTGAATGATGACTTCCTTGCCCCGGCCCAGCAGGTCCATTCCCATCGCGTCCGGGCTGTTTGTGGCGTTCCCGCCGGGATTGTCCGTGATGCTCAGTGCGTGTACGCCGGGGTGGTCGGCCAGCGCCCGCGCGAGGTCGAGGACGCGTCGCCCGCGGCGTTCGGTGATCACGCCCCGGGAATTGACCAGTTCCACGCAGACGACGAACGCGTCCGTTTCCTCGAGCAAATGGCGCAGGGACTGTCTCTGCCCATCGACGCCGGCTGGATCTGACTTTCCTAAAGTTGCCGCCATGCGAACTCACTCGTGTTTTTGCGGGGGACCTTGCCACACGGCCCCTTAGAAGCGGTAAGACGGGAGACGGAAGAGGGTAGAGATGACCTGCCTTGAAAGGCTTCCTCTCATGCCGGAGGCAAGAAGGTATAACATACCCGGCGAGGATTTCTTCTCCCGTCTTACGTCTTGCGTCTACCCGGCTTTTGAAAAGGGCATCGGCTTGAACTGGCAGCCTTCCACGAACACCTCGAAGAAGTCCGGAGTCGTTTCGAGTTCGACGTGTTCGATCTCTTTCACCAGCGCCTCGACGGACGCCCGTTTCCCGCGCGACAGCAGGACCTCCCGCGCCCCCTGGACCGCCGCATTTCCCGTCTTAACCACGCGTTCTTCTTCGACCGGCGCCAGAAATCCGATCTCGACCGCGTTCCGGACGTTCACGTAATTCGCGAAACCTCCGGCAAGGTATAGCGTGTCGATATCTTCAGGCCCAACCCCGAGGTGTCGCATCAGGATGAACTGTCCGCAGAAATTCGCGGCCTTGGCCTGGGCAAGGTTGCTGGCGTCTTCGCGGGACAGCGTGATCCCGTAATCCGGGACAACCGGGATTTCAAAGGACCGGTCGGCAAACATCCCTTTGGGCGCCATGAGATCGTGCCGCCGGAGTTCCGCCAGCAGATCGATCAACCCGGACCCGCACATTCCCTCCGGCTCGACGTTTCCGATGGTCCGGTATTGGAACCCGCCGTTTTCGAGACGGATCGACTCGATAGCGCCTTCATGTCCGGGCATCCCGTACCGGACCAGCCCGCCCTCGAACGCGGGCCCCGCCGGGCAGGAGGCGGTGAGCAGCCGGTCGGGGCTTCGCACCACCACCTCGGTATTGGTCCCCACGTCCACCAGCATCACCACGCCATCCTGAGACGTCAGGTCCGTCGCCACGAGGTCCGCCGCGGTATCGGCCCCCACATGGCTGGCGATCAGCGGCATCCCGTAGACCCTCGCCCTGGGATTGACGCGCAGCCCCAGCCGCCTGGAACCCTCCAGCAGGGAAGTCGTCTCCCGTTCGCCCTCCAGACAGGCGTGCTCCACGCGGGATTTGTACGGTCTCTGGCCGATGCTCTGAACGTCCAGCTTGAAGAAGATGTCCCGCATCGTGGAGTTTCCCGCCACGACGATCTCGTAGATCTCCTGGCGGACAAACCCGAATCGTCTTCCCAGTTCCAGGATTTCGTGATTGATCGCGTTTACGGCCGCCTTCTGAAGTTCGCCGTGAAACTCCCCGTCGTAGGAAATGCGATTCATCACGTCGCTGCCGCCGAAACGCTGCGGGTTCTCGAACGAACTCACGTGGACGCTCTCGCCCGTGGCCAGATCCACCAGGTCCATGACCACCGTCGTCGTGCCCAGATCGACCGCGATTCCGTAAAGGTGACCGCGATACCTGTCGACGGCGACGCCGTCATAATAAACAACGTCCCCCAGGCGCGTGACCAGGGGGTCCGGATCCAGCGGTCTTTCCAGGGAATGTGAGAGAATCTTGGGCTTGCGCCTCAACGGCGAGAACTCGATATCGGCTTCGTCGTTTTCAACCACCGCCAGACAAGCCAGACGGTAATTCTCCCGCAGGAACGACTCCACGTCGTTCCGTGGCCGCAATGCTTCCATCCCGCACCCGATTTCAACCACGCACTCGTGACAGTGTCCGGTGCGTCCGCAGGAAGTGGGCACCTGGACCGCCAGCTCATCCGCATAGTCGAAAACCGTCTTTCCGGCTGTCAGGGCCCTCCGCTTTCCGTCGTGAGATATGGTACCCATGCGTACTATTCGTCGCTCCCGACGAATGCGCCAAGTTCTGTCTCCGTTTCCCACGCGCCGCGGTAGTCCAGCTTGTCGTCTCCACCGCACATCAGCAGCGTTCCGCCCGGACGCGGCCTCCGCTGATTTCTGCAGCCGAACCTGGCGGTACACTCGTCGAAACGGTTCTTGTAGGGGCACCGGACGGTTGAAAGTTCATCGGCATGGGCGATCATTCCGGCGAACAGTTCCGTGATCCTGTCCAGACGCTTCTGATATTCCTCTTTGTCAATCTTCTGCACGGTAAGCCTCAATTCGAAAAAAACGGCAACGCGGTAACGCGACGAAGCCTACCGAAACGGGGCGAAAAGGTCGTCCGGAGGGACATTGTTTCCGTTCACGTCCAGTGCCCTGGTGTATCCTGGTAATCCGCAGTTTAATCGCCGCTATCAATTTGCATGAATTCGATTTAACGTCCACGAAACCGTACGAATCGAGGTTAGGCTCACACATTCAGGTTGGTCTCTGCCTTCATCTCGTCGAGCAGGTCTTTGGCCAGGGTCACGCACGCCATCGCGTCTTTGCCGTACCCGTCCGCGCCCATATCGTCGGCGAATTCCTGCGTAACGGGCGCGCCCCCCACCATGATCTTCACGTCTTCACGCAGATCCGCGTCGATGAAGGCCTCGATCGTCTTGCCCATATTGGGCATTGTGGTCGTCAGCAGCGCCGACATCCCCAGCAGCGGTGCGCCGTGTTCCTCCACGGCATCCATGAATTCGTCCTCCGACGTGTCCACCCCCAGATCGTGAACGACAAACCCCGCGCCGCGAAGCATCATGATGCAGAGGTTCTTTCCGATGTCGTGCAGGTCGCCTTTTACAGTTCCCATGATTACCGTTCCGATCGGCTCGATGCCCGACGCGGACAGAATGGGTTCGATATAGGCCATACCGGCCTTCATCGCACGTGCGCAGGCCAGCACTTCCGGAACGAAGATGAAGTTCTCGCGGAATTTGATCCCCACAATGCCCATTCCCGCGATCAATCCGTCGTCCATCACCTCCAGCGCACCGGTGCCGGCATCCAGAGCGGCTTTGGTCAACGCGTCCACTTCGTGATGGTCGCCGTCGATCAGGGCCGCGGCAATCGCCTGCATATCGGGAGTAACCTCGGCGAACGTGGCGATCGCCCGCTCCCGTTCGTCTTCCCGCTCGAGGAACTCCTCGATTTCGTCGCGGATGAATTCGTTTACGATGTCGGTGATTTCCGCCATTTCTCACCTGCCCCCTTATCCCGCCTGCATCTCCCGGTGCCAGTCCCGGACTGCTCCGGGAATCTCCTTCAGGTTCTCGATTGACGTCTGCAGCGGTATCGCGCACTCCGGACCGACGAGATGCACGCCTGCGTCCAGGTTCCTGAAGACCTCCTGGCGGACCGCCTCCGGCCCTTTTGAAAACAGCGTCTCCGGATTATTGATGTTGCCCACCAGCGAGATCCGCTCCTTCACCGCCGCCATGGATTCGCCCGGCTCGTTTTTCGAGTCGTAATGGAATGCGGACATTCCCGTCTGCGCGATGTACTCCATCCGGTCCACCGTCCGCCCGCAGATGTGCAGAATCAGCGGAATCGGGATCCGCTCCACGAACTCGATATGCAGGTCGCGCAGATACCGCTTGTAGTATTCCCCGCTCACCAGGTCGCCCGTCGCGTGATCGGGCACCGTGAGCGCATCCGCGCCCGCCTCGATCTGCGCCACTCCAAAGTCCACGGTCACGTCTTTCATTCTGTCAAGACATTCCTTGGTCTTGTCCGGGTCGTCCAGAGACATGAGCAGAAAGGGCTCCACGCCGAAGCAGTGATATCCCAGCGACCATGGGCCCATTGTCTTGCCGATAACGGCCACGTCATCTCCGTATTCCTTCTTCAGAATCCGGATCGCATCCAGCACGCACTTCGTATCCTGGTGCGTGAGCAGGTCAGGTGGAATCTGAATGTCGTCCACGTCTTCCCAGATGGGCTCGCGCATCCTTACGGTGGGCCAGTTGTCTTTCTGCTCCCACTGGATCTTGCAGCCCAATGCGGACGACTCCTGTATAATCGTGAACACCGGCATGACCGAATCGAACCCCAGCTCCGTATGCCCCGTTGCGGCAAGGCGGGCCATCAGTTCCGGGTCGCGGTTCGCCTGCGGAAAGGGCGCGTCCACCAGATCCATCAACTCCACCGTCGCCACCGACGTCGGATTGCACACGGGCGTACGGTCCACCGGCTCCCGGTTCAGCGCCGCCAGAACGCGCTCGCGGCCGGTCATCGGACCCACCGGTTGAGTCGCCATATTCTCACTCTCCTGTTTGACAGTCCGTTGACAAAGTCGCTCTGCAGGCGAGGCCGAGCCATTGTGGCCGAAGACAAGGCGCGCAACCGAGTCCCATCCTGCGATTCGGCGAGAGCGCGCAACGCAGTATTTCGACCGCAAGGGCCGGCCGTAGCCCGGATGGGCTTTTTCAACGGGCTGTTATAGATCGTTTACGCGCCGGCACTACCGCTGCTGGCTGGGCGCAGCCAGGACACCGCGGGCACCCGACGTCTCCTGTTCGCGAACCGCTGCCCGGACGTTCGGGGCCCGAACCAGAAGCAGTCCCACAACAGCGTCGTGGTAGTGTCCGCACGAAAATGCGACCGTATCCGGGCTTCGAGACTGCATTTCTCCGAGCTTGGCCAACCCGCCCGCGATTGCCGCGATTCTCCGCGCGCCGTCCTTTCCCTCCCCTGCGGCTTCGACGCGGTACTCGCCGCTGCCCGCACGGGACACCGTGATGTTCAATCCGGACTTCCTGTCGACAATCGTCAGTGGACGGGCTTTCAGCTCGCCGCCGGAATCCAGCTTGCACGCCTCGAGGAAGACCCGCCGGCAGGCCAGTTCGTGGGCTTCTCCGCACGGAAATCGAAGCAGCCCGTCGGGTGTCTGCGCCATTCCGCCCAGAACCACCATCGCGTTGGAGACGAATGCGATCCGTTGGTCGGCTCCTGCTCTTCCGCTGTACGTATGTACGCAATACACGGGAGCCCCGTCGTACTCCTGCCGGTAGAGGCCGATCGTGATTTCATGAAAATGCGGATCCATGGGCACCAGTTCGATGCGCGTTCCGATATCGACGGTTTGGCCCATTGTGCCATCCTCCGGCAAGTTTTCCCTTGACAGCGGGGAACCCCGTCTATTCTTTTACTGTTATGATGATGGTCAGACCAATTCTGCATTTAAGGGTAACCTAAAAAGAAGTCATTGTAAAGCGAAATCTTACGGGCGTGACGAACGGGCGATTCGCGCATCAAGAAGAAAGGTTTGAGATATCGTGACTCGAAAACCGAAGGCCCCGGCACTCGAGCAGATGACGCCCGTCAGGCGCACGTCGCTGAGCGACGAAATCGTCGGCCAGATCATCGACCTGATCTCCCGGGACGTGCTGAAACCGGGCGATCGGCTGCCGCCGGAACGAAGCCTGTGCAAACAGTTCGGGGTCGGCAGGACCTCCCTCAGGGAAGCCCTCCGCACACTCTCCGTGATGGGCATCCTGGAACCCCGGGTGGGTGAGGGTACGTTCGTCAGCGACAATACTGGCCGATACCTGGAGAAATCCCTGAGCTGGGGCCTGCTGCTGGATCCGAAGGAAGTCACGGACCTCGTGGAAACGCGGCTTATGCTGGAATCACGTAATGCATTCCTTGCCGCCGGGCGCGCCACGGAAGCCGACCTCCGGGAATTCGACCGAACGATCCGTGGAATCGAGGCATCTCTGAACCGGCCCGGCGAATTCCTTGAGTTCGACGTGCAGTTCCATCTGGCCATTGCCCGGGCAACCCAGAATTCGATCCTCCGCAACCTCCTTGTAATGATACGTAACTACCTTCAGGAGTGGATCGGGGCCAGCCTGGAGGAATCCGCAACCCATACGGCGGAGGTGCGGGCCCGGATGTCGGTGGAAGAACACGTAAAAATCGTGCGAGCCATCCGGAAACGCGACGCCGAAGCCGCGCAGCGGGCCATGGAGGAGCACATTCTGTCCAGCAGCGTGGACCTTCGGGCGCGTATCGACGGTGATTCCGAGAACCGATCGGAATGAAACGCTAGCCGTCCGACACGTACATGGTGTCCCGTCCCGGAAATATGTCACCATTCTTCGGCTGATTCATCCCGTCTTGCTTCGTTGCCTTCGCTCGCTGACCTTGCCCAGGTCACCTCGCTCAGGCGCCTTGCCAGCCGTGCGACTCAGCCACCGAATTTCGGCAACCTATTTCCAGGACAGAACACTCGCCACGGTCTTCGAGAACCCTTCATGCTCCAGCGACCCGCACATCCGCACGCCCCCCTCGGCGGCTGAATCCCTGGTCAGACGGTCCGCGTTTCCCATCAGCACGCCGATGCCCGCCGCCTTCAGCATCGGCAGATCGTTGTCCCCGTCTCCAATCGCAAGCGACTGTGAAGGAGCGACGCCGCACGCATCGCAGATTTCACGCAACGCGACCGCCTTGTTCACCTCGGGATGCATGATCTCGATCCGGTCGTCACCCGTGCGGGCGAGATAGAATTGCCCCCCGAACGCCGCACGCATGTCCTGGAACACCGCTTCCCGTCGCTCAGGACCGGGCAGCACAATCATCTTCGGCGGCGGCACGAAATCCCGCGCCCCGGCCAACAGATCCGGCTTCACCACGATTCTCACGCCGGTCATCCGCACGAGATATCGGATCCACCGGGTCTCATCGTCCGTAAGATAGGCCTCGTTGAGACCGGGAGCGTCGGCCTCGCACCGGCAATAGATGAAATTCAACCGGCTGTCGCCGATGAAGTCCAGCACACCGGGAAAGCCATCCTCCGGCAATCGTTGTTCGTGCAACAACGGCCGTTCGTCATCCGCGCCCGTTCCCAGCACCATCGCGCCATTATAACTTCCCACGTGCAGCGCCGGTCTCAGATCGGGCGAAAACGGCGCCAGACTCTTCCCCACGTTTCGGCCGCTGATCGATGCCATCGCGATGCCGGAGAGCGCCAGTCGCCGAAGCGCCTCCACAGACTCGTTTGACATCCGGCCCCGGTCGTCGAGCAGCGTACCATCCAGATCGAACGCCACGAGCCGTACGTCACCCATCCTTGAAACCCTTCAATGACACACTGAAACCCCTTCAGAATTCCGTTACCACACTGACAGGCGTGCCGGTTTCGATCGACTCAGCGACCGCGAAACACGCCGCCATCGTCCGCGCGCCGTCCTTTACGTCGATCATCGGCGATTCGCCCGTGTCCAGGCAGTGCAGGAAATGCGACAGTTCCTCGGCACAGGCGTGTACCTCGCCCAGCACCGGAAACGGGATCTCCGCAAACTCCTCAATTTCTCCGAACTCTCTCAGATAGAGCCGGTTCTCTTCTACCGTGCCCTCGGTGCCATAGAGATTGAACGTCATCGAATAGGGCCGCGGTGCGCCAACGGACACCAGGCACTTTCCCACCGCGCCGTTCCTGAACTTCAGCGAAGCGATCACCGTATCGTGCCAGTCCACGTCGTGCAGGACCTTCGTAACGCCGTAGGCCGAAACCTCCTCCATCTCCCCCACGATCCAGCGCATCAGGTCCAGCGGATGGCACGCCCCGCCGATCACCGCGAACTGACCCTCCTCCCGGTGCCGCCACCATTGGTGACCCGTGCCCGCGAGAAACGGCCCCAGCGAATGGACGTAATCCGATTCGCAGAAACAGGCCTCGCCGAGCTTGCCCGAATCGAACAGGTCCTTCACGGCCCGGTGCAATTGCCTGAAACGCGCGCCGTGGCCCACCATCAACTGACGGCCCGATCCTTCTACCGCGGCAACCATGCGGCGGCAGTCCTGCAACGTGGTCGCCATCGGCTTCTCGCAGAACACGTGCTTGCCGGCCTCCAGCGCGGCAACGGCCTCGTCGGCGTGCAGCCGGTTGGGCGTGCAGAGGTACACCACGTCAACCGCCTCGTCCACGACAACCCCCCCGTAATCCGCCGTCACGCGATCGGCGCCGTATTCGGCCTTCAACTCCTCCAATCGACCGGCGCTGCGCGCCGATCCGCAGATCGCGCGCAACCTCGCACGCGGATGGGCCGCGATCGCCTTGATGTGCTCCAGGCCGATGTATCCTGTACCGACCACGGCGACTCGATATTCAGCTGACACGACAACGGTCCTTTCGGCTGATACGTTCAATCCACCAGGGGCAGACGCACAACGCTACCGCGTTCCACGGATCGGAAGACTGCCTCCGTAAACGCCATGTACTTAAGGCCGGCTTTGAAGGTGGTATCTCCCGGAGGCCCGCCCTGAATCGCGCTCACGAAATCCTGTTCCACGGTCCACTCGCGCGCCTCGCCGTCCGGAATGGAGATTTCGGACAATCCGACGTCTCCGACTCGCCCGCCCAGAATGGTATCGCTGTCCAGCTTGTAGACCAGGGTCCCCTCGCTGCCGTAGAGTTCCACCTGCGGATCCATGCCGAACCTCGCCACGGAGGAAAACAAAAATGCGGCCTGCGCGCCGTTCTCCATCTGACCCATGATGTGTACCGAATCGGGGCGTTCCACCGGTCCCTTACCCTGACCGTTATCCAGCGGCCGCGTCCTGATGAACGTCTCCGCGTGCGCCGAAATCGTCTTCATCTGGCCTGCCCAGCGTTGCACGATTTCCACCAGGATGCCCATGTTCAGCGCGTTCAAACCCGAATACCGGTCAATCTGCCGCCAGTGAAGCGGATTGTCGGGGTCACAGCTGTCGCCGCTGAACGACCGGGTATAGACATGGTAGATGTCTCCCAGGTATCCCTCCCGGATCAGCCGCTGGATGAACCAGTCGCCCTTCATCGCCATCGGCGACGGGCAGATCTGCGTGACGAGGCCCGTCTCCTGCGCCCTGGCGTACATGGCCTTTGCCTCGCGAAGGTTCATCGCCATCCTCGCCTGCACGAAGACGTGCTTTCCCGCATCAAGGGACGCCAGCACGTATTCGCAGTGGCGGTACGGCCACGTACCGATCATCACCGCGTCCACGTCCTCGCTCCCGATCAACGCGTACGGATCCGACATCAGTCTCGGCGACAGGCCGAATTCGCGCGCGATTGCGCCCGCGCTTGCCTCGCTCCGGTTGCAGATGGCAACCACCTCCGCATCCCCGATCTTCGCCAGCCCGGGGAAATGACGGCTCCGGAAAATGCCGCCGGCGCCGATGATGCCAATTCGAACTTTGTCCGCCATTTTTCCTCCTTGGAAGCTGTTTTTTTGAAAAACCCAATTGGGCCGGGATCTACGATGCATGCAACCTGTCCAGCAGGTTAACGGCTGCTTCCACGATCTGTTCGCCCGATCCCGGCGTGAAGAGGGCCGCTTCGGGTTCGTAACCGCCTTCTCTATAGGCCTGTTCGTCCGGCAGATAACCCACACTGTCGTTTGCCAGTTCCAGGACCATCGTCTGACCGAACGGAGACCGACGCTTGATTTCCAGCCCGAGTCTTACCAGCAGTTCTCCCGGCACGCCCACGAGGGCCAGGTTTCCGATTCGAAGCGCCTGCACCCACGTTCGCGACGCTTCCGGCACTTCCGCCATGCGGCGCAGAATCCGCCGGGCGAACGCCCGCTCCGCCATGGTCCCTCGACCCTCTTGGTCGATTTCCCTGGCCCGGGTGATATCGGCCGGAGAAGGGCCGGCCTTGCGCTGAAGCGCCACTTCCACCATTTCAGCGCCGAGAGGCAGGTCACGGGCGAAATCCATCCCGTTCCATGCCCAGAAGGCCTGGGCAGCCACCAGCGCGGCGACGCGTTCCGAATGCTGGTGCCGGTCGTTCGCGCTTCGGCTGCCTCCGATCACGTCGTGGTTGTTGATGTCGCCCGAAGCGCCGTTCGAAAGCGCCGCCGTAAACCGTTGGCCTCGCATGCGCTGAATGAGACTCGAAAAATATCCGAAATAGTCTGCCGAGATCTCCCGCTCGTGGTCACCCCCGCCCACGTAGTGCAACGCGTAGTTGCACAACAGTCCCACGGTTGCGCCATCCGTTTTCTGAATACAGAGCACACCCACGTCCGGGTCAACGGGGCCCGCGGCCCGCACCACGTCGGGATTGCCGGTACCGGGGTTGGTCCGCACCGTGCCGTCTGCCATATGAAACCGCCGGTTGAACACCGGCCGGCCCTCTTCCGCGCGCCCCCAGCCTGCACCCACCGCGTCGCGTCCGTCCCAGGCGATGCGCACGGAATCGGCAATCCGTTCCACCAGGAATGCCGTATATGCGTCATCTCCCGTCTGGGCGCCGGAGTGGGTGTGGGTACAGCAGATCATCACCCGTTCCGGAGCCAGACCGGTGGTCCCGGCAATTCGCGCCTTTGCCGCGTCCAGGTATGTCCGCGACACGCCGACGAGATCGCAGACGGAGATCGCGATGCCCGTACCGTCACGCTCCAGGACAAAACTGCGCACGTTCAGCGGATCGTGGATCCCCTCCGCCCTGCGTTCGTGAAACAGGCCCGGAATCAGCGTTCCCAGCGGCGGCGTGATGTCAAGGGTGATTGCGCCACCGTTCAACATAATGCCTCCTCGTGATCGAACCGGTTTCAACTCATCAATCGCCGCAGCCACGCCTTGCCACGGCCCTCGCGCTGTTTGACCAGCATCACTGAAGTTTTGGCGAATCGCCCAACCCGGTCGGGCACCTCACCGAACAGGAGTTGCTGGAAGAGGCCTGTATCGGCCGAGCCCATCACGATCAGATCGAATTCCGCTCCCGCCCTGACGATTCCCGCGGGTACGGACCGAGATCGGATCGCGCGGCATTCCACGTCGCCCAGGTTTGCGTTTTTCAGCGTCTGGTCGATCCATCCCATGGCCTCGCTCTCCCGCTCCGCGTCCGCATCTTCGGGTATCACGGAGCAGGCTGTTACGCGCGAGCCGTAGGCCGCGACGATCGGCTCCAGCAGCTCAACGGCGAACCGCGTATGGGGTCCGCCGGCCGTTGGCAGCAGAATGCGATTGAACCGGGCCTGGTCCTGCAACTTGACAACCGCCACGTCCGCGGTTGCCCGGTTCACCACCCTGTCGAGTACTTCGCCAAAAATCCGCTCTCGCGTGGTCGTAAATCCCTTCCATCCGATCACCAGCAGGTCCGCGTGTTCGTCGGATACCGCCGACAGAATGCCTTCGTCCACGCGGTGCGCCACGCGGATGTCCGAAACCATGCGGAAATTCTGCTTCTGCGCATAGGCCTGCGCGGTTCGCAGCAGCGGCATCCGGTGGTTGATGTACTTCATCCCTTCCTGGATGGGTAGCTGGATTGGCACCTCCACGGTGGTATTGACGATCAGGTCGCCGCTCCTCGCTTTTGCGATGGGTATGGAGATATCCAGCAGCGATTCGATCGTACCGGGATTGGCCACGGGTACCAGGACCCTGTAGGGTGCGCGGGCGGTCTCGAGGGGCAGCGCGTCCAGCACGTGGGGCTCGGCCTCGCCCGATTCCTTCCGGAAATGGATGGTATACGCGAAGAATCCCACCGCAATCCATCCCAGCGCGACGTACCAGGCCATTGGATCGAAACGAAACTGGTAAACCGCCAATAGCATATTCGAAGCCGCGCCAATCAGCGGCAGCCACGGGAAGAGTGGCACTTTGTACCTGCGCTCGATTTCCGGCATCCGGCGCCGCAGGACGAGCAGCGACAGATTTACCAGGGTAAACGTGAGCAGGAACATCAGGCTCGCCGCCGACCCGACCACGTGGATGGGCAAGAGCAGCGCGATGCCCGTCAGAATCGCGCCGGTGACCAGAATAGCGATGTGCGGGGTCCGCCTGTCGGAATGAATCGCGGCCATGCCCACCGGCAGCCACCGGTCCCTGCCCATGGAAAAGGCCACGCGGCTGGAGGCCAGCACGGTCGCGTTCAGCGCGGACATGGTGGAGAGCAACCCGCCGAAAACGATGGTTGCCACGCCGAACGCCGGCATGAAGCTGTCTGCCGCCTTCACAATCGCCGTTTCCTGGTACCGGCCCAGAAATTCCCACGACGTGCTGCCTTCCGGTTGGACCGCGGCCAACGACACAAAGACGATCAGCAGATAGACGACCACGGTCACGCCAAGAGAAATGAACGTGGCCTTGGGAATATTGATCTCGGGCTGCTTGATTTCTTCTGCGACCGTCGCGATGAGATCGTACCCTTCAAAAGCGATAAACGTCAGTCCCATGGCCACCAGCACGCCCCCCAGTCCTTTTGGGAAGAACGGGGAGAAGCTCTTCGCCGCCTGTTCGGGCGTCGCGAAGATATGTGCCAGTCCGAACCAGACGAAAACCAGAAGCACGAGAATCTTGGACATGGTGATCACGTTCTCCGCCTTGCCCGTGACCTCCGTGCCGCGCACGTTCAGCCAGACAAAGACGCAGCTTACGATCACCGTTACGAGCGCAACAGACGGCTGAACCCCCGTCGTCGCCTGGATCGTATAGCTGACGTCCGGCAGGTACTTGTGGAAAAACTCCCAGAAGTAGCCTGCAAAGCCCAGCGCATAGAGGCTGCACGCCACCGTGTAGGCGAACCAGAGCATCCATCCGGACAGAAACCCCACCGGACCGGGAAACGCCTTCTTGACGAACGAATATCCGCCGCCGGCCTCGGGAATCGCAGAGGCGAGCTCGGCGTAGCAGAACGCCGTCATCAGCGTCACGAGGCCGTTCAGCGCAAATGCCAGAATTGAAGCCGGCCCCGCCTCGCCGGCGGCAATCCCGGTCAGAACGAAGATCCCCGCGCCGATCATCGCGCCGATGCCGATCATCGATGCGTCGAAGCAACCCAGACTCCTGGCAAAGGTGACCCTGTTGGATTCCGGCGGAAGGGAGGATGCTGCCACTGAGACCTCGGTCTGAAAAGCAAAAAGGCCAGGGACGCGAGACACGCACCCCTGGCGTTGTCGGCCCGCGACGACTTACGACGCGGGATTTGAGATATCTTCGTAGCCCGTCAGACGATAGTCGAATTCCAGGTAATCCAGAAGGCGGCAGAGACTTCGAAATGCCACGCCGAACCCGTCCACGCCGCTGACGCCGCCGAACTGGCCGCCGCCCTTCACGTGCGGCTCCAGGTCCACGAATACGCCCGGCACACCCAGCGGAGACAGGCGCTCGTGAATCTCAGGCACCAGCGTCCGGAAATCCCGCAGCACCTGCTCGTGGCCCGAATCGCCCCGGTCCACCGGGATGAACCGGGTCAATCCCCGCTCCCCGGCCGCATCCAGCATACCCTGGTTCGACGGATTGTTGAAACCCTTGATGTGTATCCACCCCACGCCGGGCTTCATCTTGACGTAGTGCTCGTATGCGCTGTCCGGACTGTGACCGCTGGATTCCATGTTTCCCACGTCCGGAATGATGCAGACATTGGGACTGTTGACTTTTTCATACAATGCGATCAACGTGTCCCCGTCCCCGCCAACCAGGTCGGCCTCCACCTCCATACCGTAAACCACGCCTGCAGAAGCGCATTTCTCGACAATCTGTCCGAGTTGATCCGCGGCCTGGTCCAGGTACGGCCATGGATCCTGCCCGTGTGGATGGTAATAGCTGAACCCCCGCAGCAGTTTGGTATCGAAGGCGTGAGCCAGGTCGATAGCCCGCTGAACATCGTTTTTCAGATAGGATTCAAACGGGACGTACCGGTTCTGTGTGCCGTCGTCCTCGTCGACGAGCTTGACCTTACCGAGGGGAGATCCCACGCTCGACACGCCGACCTGAAACGCGCCGTGCAGGTCCTGAAGCCGTTGTACTTCTTCGTCTGAAAGCTCCATGACGTTCTTCACGCCGTTGCCGAGATCGATGAACCGGATCGTGTAATAGGATAGGCCGAGCGCGGACATCATTGTCAGTTGCTCTTCGGCCCGTTTGCTCACCGGACCCTCATCCGCAAATCCGGAAAGAATCACTTCGGATGTTGCCATATTCAGACACCTCGACGTTAATGAATAGTGGATGATTTACGTTCTGCGTTTCGTGGCCCGATCTCTCACGTAGTTAGTTCCGGCGTAAGATGAGCCACGCGAGCCAGATACCGCATCTGCACCCGGCCCTCGCCATCGAAATCCAGGCGGCTGATGGCCGTGTTGGGGCTTTGGAAATAAACGGCGTCCGGCATACCCGCAAAAACGGCGTGGAGCAGGTCGTTGGCGAATCCGCCGTGGCAAACCAGCGCTATCCGTTCCTCGGTACCGGCAAATTGATCGTGGATTACGGATGCCACCGTCCTCGCCCGCGCCTGCCACTCCTCCTTTATCTCCGGCGGCCGGTTCCACCAGCCCTGGTCCGTGACCGCTTCGGGTACATCGAACTCCGGGAACCGCGAGTTGATTTCACTCGCCGTGAGACCGGGATATCCCACCTCTCCCCTGCCGTCCCCCTCATCCAGCCAGATGCCGCCCTCTTCGTGAATATCGATCCAGATTTCGGGGCGGACCCCCAGCGCCTTTCCTACCGGCGCCGATGTCTGTATCGCCCGCAGCATCGGGCTCGAAAATATCCGGTCGAAGACAAAACCGCCGCAATTCTGCTGCATCCCGGCGACGTGGATTTCCTCAACCCCTTCTCCGGCCGAGGCCAGGTAGCGGGCCAGCCGTTCGGCCTGCGCTTCGCCGATTTCCGTGAGCGGCGGGTCGCAGACACGCTGACCGACGTCCGCCGTCGCATTATTCGCAGACTGCCCGTGCCGGATGATGTAGAGTTCCATTCGTTCAGTTCCAGGCGAAAAAAACCCGGCAACGTCGCCGGAGTCGGAATCATTGTGTGTAAGGACGGATCGGAAAATACCACATCCGGAACCCGCAATCAAGGCAATTCTGGCCTAACAGCCCGTTGAAAAAGTCCATCCGGGCTGCGGCCGGCCCTGGCGGACGAAATACTGCGTTGCGCTCCCTCGCCGAATCGACGGATGGGACTCGTTCACGCGCCTTGTCTTCAACCACAATGGCAAGTGTTCTGTCCCGGAAATAGATTGCCGAAATTCGACCGCCGAGTCGGCCGGCTGGCAAGGCGCCTGAGCAAGGAGACCTGTCCGTGGTCGCCGAGCGAAGGCAACGCCGCCAGACGGGATGAATCGGCGGATGAATGGTGACATTTTTCCGGGACGGGACACCATGCCTCGCCTGCAGAGCGACTTTCTCAACGGACTGCTAACCGGATACGGGATCAAACGTCGCCACGTTCCTGAGTCCTGCGACACTTTCCCGGGCCTCGAACTCCACGGTCAACGCCACGCGCCTGACGTCGCCCGGCTCCATATTTCCCTCGAGTCGTCTCGACGTCTGCCCCACGGTATCGTTCTGATCGTCCACCAGCCGCCACGTCAGCACAAACGGCTCTTCGATCGGCACGTCCCCAACGTGCACCACGTCCGCGTCGATCCGCACCGCGACAATCAGCGGCGGCGCAGCCTGATTGTACACCGGTTGCGCGGACAGGTTCGTTATCGACAGCATGTTCGACAGTTCTTCGGCCTGCAATCCTTTCGGATTTCTCCCGCACCCGGCCAATACGATCAGGACAACAAGACCTATCGCCATTCGCATAGAGAGTCCCTTCAGTTACCCAGGCAAAATACCGTCAACGCCGTAAAACCAATCGCCCAGCAATAGTACGAAAACCGGTCCAACCGGCCGCCCTGCAACAGGGCGAACAGCCACCGGATTGCAATCACGCCCGAAATGAATGCGGCAATCAGACCGATGAGCAGTGGACCGGCGACGTTCCATTCGGGCGGATCGGCGATGAGGCCGTCCGCCTTCAACACGGTCGCGCCGAGGATCACGGGGATCGAAAGCAGGAAGGAAAAAGACGCCGCTTCCCGGCCGTCGATGCCTCTCCATAGCCCGGCACAGATGGTAAGGCCCGAGCGCGAAATCCCGGGCAGTATCGCAAACGCCTGCGCGAACCCGATGATCAATGCATCGCCGACCCCGATTTCTTCGCGGCTGCGCGTAACGTAACGTGTACTCCAGAGGACCGCGCCCGTTGCCCCGAGGCAACCGGCCGCCGCGGCGGGGCTTTGAAACGCCAGCGCGAGGTAGTCCTCGAAAAAAAACCCGACGGCGCCGGCCGGTATGGTGCCGACAGACAACAGCAGCACCAAGCGCCAGGACGCGGGGTCCCGCCGGACGCAGCCGGCTGCCAGTGCTCTTATCCGGTCCCCAAGTACCGTGAGCACTGCGAGCAATGTGCCGAAGTGGACAATCACCTCGAAAACCAGGTCTCCGGACTGCATTCCCAGCAGCGCCTGCCCCAGCACGAGATGCCCGGAACTGCTCACCGGCAGGAATTCGGACAGTCCCTGCACAATTCCCAGAAGTAACGCTTCGTGGAACGTCACCCCAGACGCTCTCCCATCGCGTTAATGAACGACGTTGCGTTGAATAAGTCATTATAAAAATAACCCTTAACGGTCCTAACGGCAAACAGAAACGTCCCCCGTCGGGGACCTCGGAACTTCATCTGCTGCGCATCCTGGGGCACCTCGCAGGTAAAATGCATTTCAAGAAAGGAAATTCGATTGACAGAACCGGCTATCTTTAGTTTCATGTCGAAAACTCCGTCGTATACCCATCGTGCTCCCCCAAGACTAAGCATGCACAGTCGCGCCAGCGGATCTGACGGTTAAGGCTTCGACGCCCGAACCTGGATGAATATCGTCGAGTAGGCGGGCGATGACTCTGCGATTGCCCCGCCCGTCTGCGTCCGGAAAACTTCCGTTCCTGTAGCCGGCAGCGATCTTGAGCAGCCCACAAGCGTTACCCGGCGACCGAACACCGGTTATTTGCGGTTTATTCTGTCTCTTTCCAGCGGTTTGAGTGAGTCTCCCGATGCTACGAATTGCTATAGCGGTCATTGTCATTCTTGTGCTGATGTGGCCGTCATGTCCGGCCCAGGCTCAGATCGACAAACGCGACCTCCATATAGGCTTGCTACTTGATTTTTCGGCGCCCGCCATCGGCACCGGGAACAAGCTCGTTTACTTGAAGGAGGAAATACATAAAGTACTGGGGACCGAAAAGTCAGTCTACTTTCTCTCCGAGCACATCCACTTTTCGGCTGAGCTCGCAGACTATCTTTCGTTGGTCAATGACACGGCGGTCGATATGATTATCGCGGTCGGGCCCGCAAGCGCAGGGATTCTGACCGCCCACGGAGACTTTCAGAAGCCAACGATTGCCGTTGGGATACTGGACGCCGAAATGCAACAGATTCCTCTCGTGGAGCCCGGCATCTCCGGCATAGGCAATTTCACCTATGTCCTCAGCACACATCCGCTCCGAAAAGATCTGGAGGCGTTCAGACGCATCCATCCGTTTCGACATCTGGCCGTCATCGCCAGCGGATCCCTGAGAGACAGGCCGGGACTGGAGAGTTTTTTAGGACATCTGGTAACCGCCTACGGGGCTGAGTTGGAATTGGTTTTCTGGAGTTCAGAAGAGGGCCTGCCGACGCTGAGCGACGCAGTCGACTCCGTCTACCTGGCGATGGTCCTGGACAGGACGCCCGATGAAGTCTCCCGGTTGGCGGCATTCCTTGTCGATCGCAAACTGCCATCCTTTGCCCTGAGCCGGTCTTTTGTGGATGCGGGGATGATGGCGTGCATCGGCAACGAGAACGGCCAGGATCTGATCATCCGCAGTCTGGCCCTGATTGTCGAGGCAGTGGTGCTGGGAGAGGATCTTGCGGCGATGCCGGTACGGCGCAATCTCGACGATCAATGGGTACTGAATGCGGCAACGGTCCGACGAATCGGTCTCGACCTCCCCTTTGAAACGCTGTTTTCCGCCCGCTTCCTTCAGGTCGACGAACCCGCGGCCGATCGACGTTTAAGCCTGAGGGAAGTCATCGCGGAGGGTTTGAAGACCAACCTCGACCTGCGTCTCGAAAAACGCAGCGTTGATTTGGCCGATCAGGACATCCGCCGAGCCAGATCACCCCTCCTTCCCACCGTAGACGCCTCGACCACGATCTTGCAGATCGATCCCGACGTCGCCGAAGCGGCTCGTGGTCAACAGCCGGAGCGGACTATAACGGGAACGGGGACTGTACAGCAGGTGATATTTTCGGAACCGGCCTTCGCCAACGTCGAAATACAGCGTTACCTGGCCGAAGCCGTCCGACATCGCGCCGATCTGGTCGCGCTCGACGTGGTGCTGAATCTTGCCACATCCTATTTCGATATCCTTCTGGCCAAGACCGGGGCGCGCATCCAGGATGAAAACCTCGAGGTCTCTCGCCGCAATCTTAAGATTGCCCGAACCAGAAATTCGGTCGGCTATGCCGGCGTCGCCGATGTATACCGTTGGGAGAGTGAAGTGGCCAGGGCCACCCAAGCGTCAATTGAGGCGTTCAACAACGTCTATCTGGCCAGAGTACAACTCAACCGATTGCTCAACCGGACGGATATCGGCGAGGAGTTCGAGGTGGAGGACGCCCGGCTCTCTGACGCACTCTTCGACCGCTTCGACCCGGCCCGCATCGGTCCGCTGATCGACCGGGCAGGCGACGTGGAAATCCTCACCGACTTTCTCGTCGAAGAGGCTCTGCAGAACATGCCTTCGCTCAAACAGCTGGCGGCCAATATGAAAGCTGCCGAACGCCAGCAGCAGATGAATCGCCGGCTGTACTACCTGCCTTCCGTGGCCTTGCGCGGACAGGCCGACTACACTTTCTGGCGGGGCGGCAAGGGAATGCCGACGGCCTCCGCCGATCCTGCCAGAGGCACCTGGAACCTGGCCCTTAACTTCACCTATCCCCTCTTTCAGGGCAATAAGCGTAAGATCGACATCGACAAGACCGAGATACAGCAGCAGCAACTCCGCCTTCAGGAGGAAAGTTTGCGCCAGCAGCTCTCGCAGGCCGTCCGGGTGCGGATGACGAACCTGGTATCCAGGCGCACGAATATTCACTTTGCCGGCGTGGCGGCTGAGAGCGCCGGGAAGAACTATGACCTGGTTCAGAACGCCTATCAAAATGGGCAACTGGAGATCGCCCAACTTGTGGATGCCCAGCGCGTCGCCCTTTCGGCCCGTCAGGCCGAAGCCGCGGCCGTTTACGAATACCTGGTCAGCTATCTGCAGCTGGAAAACAGCATTGGAGGCTACACCATGTTCATGACTTCAGAGGAGCGGGAAGCCTTTATCGGGCGCCTGGAGACCTTCTTCTCCGTAAGGAAGCGTTCACAATGAAGCGAGGGTTCATGTCAAAGCGAAAACCGGTGTTCTGTCCCGGAATAGGAAGAGCTGCGTGGGCCCTTCTCTTAGCGACGGGCATGTGGACCGGCTGCGGCGACGAACCACAGGTTGCCGAACCCGTTCGCCCGGTAAAATACGCCGAAGTCCGACCCGCCAGCGCCGTCCAGAGCCAGCGATTTGCCGGCACAGCCAAAGCCGGCATAGAAGCCAGGCTCAGCTTCAGAACCGGTGGTCTCATCGAATCGCTAGGCGTTAAGGTGGGCGACCAGGTCAAGGCGGGGCAGCGCATTGCCATGCTCGATAACCGGGATGCGGTTCTCGCGCATCAGCGGGCAAGGGCTGCGCTTGAAAGCGCCAGCGTGCAAAAGGCCAATGCTCAATCCAGGCTAATACGCGTGCGTCAACTCTACCAGGCCGACAATGTTTCCCTCGCCGAGTACGAGCAGGCCAAAAACGGATTTGCCTCGGCCACTTCCAGTTACGAATCGGCGCAAAAGAGTCTGGATTTGCAGGCGCGCCAGCTAAGATACAATGAGATATATGCCCCTATCGCCGGCATCGTCACCGTGGTACACAGCGCGGTCAACGAAGTAATCCAGGCTGGCGCGCCCCTGGTGGAATTGAGCGCCGGCGAGGATATTGAAATGGAGGTAGGGGTCCCCGAGGGTTATATCGCCCAGATCCGGACCGGACAGCACGCGCGCGTACGTTTTTCAGCACTGCCGGGAGTGGATTTTTCGGCCCGGGTCCGCGAGATTGCATACGCGCTCGGTGCCTCCAGTACATATCCGGTCATTGTTCAACTCGACGCGCCGTCCCGGTCCATCCGGCCCGGCATGGCCGGTGATGTGGAATTCAGCTTCGGCGCAGGCGAGCCGTCGGAGGACCCGCTCGTGGTGCCCGTTAAAGCGGTTGGCGAAGACGCCAACGGCCAATATGTATTTGTCATAGACGGTGTCGAAAATGGCGTGGGGACGGTTCGCCGTCGGCCAATTCGTGTCGGCAGTTTGCTGGCAGACGGTTTTGTCGTGGAACACGGCCTCTCCGACCGGGAGCTGGTCGCGACCGCTGGCCTCAGATCGCTGTTGAACGGTATGAAGGTGCGCCTCTTGCAACAATGAGACGGAACCGTCCTGAACGGAATTTGCTATGAACCTGGCCCGAATTGCCCTGGAAAACAACCGCGCCACCATCGTGGTATTGCTCGTCGTTGCGCTGCTGGGCATCGCCGGCTATCAGACGATGCCACGCGACAGTATGCCCCCTTATACCGTCCGAGTCGCGTCGGTTGTGACTGGATTTCCCGGTGCAGGTCCCGAGCGAGTCGAAGCCCTGATCACCAGCAGGATCGAAGAAGCCGCGCAAGAATTGCCCGAGCTGAATACCGTCACGAGTGAATCGCGGACGGGGCTGTCAGTCGTTTCGGTAGCACTCAAACAGGAAGTACATCCGGAAGAACTGCAGGCCGTATGGGACCGTCTGCGCCGCAAGATTGAGACCATCCGCCCGGACCTGCCCGAAGGCATCCGTGGACCCGAGGTCAAGGACGATGGGGTCGGGGTGGTGTACGGCATCGTGATCGGTCTGACCGGGGATGGTTTCACCTTTGCTGAACTGGAGTCCTACGCAAAGGACCTGAGAGACGACCTGATAAAGCTGCCAGACGCTGCCGGGGTCAAGATTAGCGGCATTCAGAAAGAACGGATCTACCTGAAATTCAACGACGCCCGGCTGGCCGATTTGGGTCTCTCGGCGCAAAAAATCAAGAACAGCATTGCCAGCACCAACATCGTTTTTTCCGGCGGCGAGGTCAGCCTGGAGGATGAACGCCTGGTGCTCGAACCGACCGGCAGTTACGCCGACCTGGACGAACTGGGGAGGACGTTGATTTCAGTGGGCAAGGACGGGAGCGTGTACCTTGGCGATGTAACTCGCATCGTGCGAACCTACGAGACGCCCCGGCAACGCCTGTTCAAGATCAACGGTCAGCCGGGGTTGTCGCTCTCGGTGGCGCTCAGCGAAGGGGCCAACATCATCAAGTTGGGTGAGGAGATCGACCAACTGGCCGCCCTCCACCAAGCGCGGCTGCCTCTGGGCATAACCCTCAATAGAGTGGCTTCCCAGGACTTTGAGGTAGAGAAATCGGTCGCCGATTTCACCAACAATCTTCTGCAGAGCGTCGCCATTGTGCTGTTGTCCATGCTGATCTTTTTGGGACTGCGCACTGGCCTGGTGGTAGCCAGCCTCATTCCCATGACCATTGTCGCGACCCTTTTCGTCATGGGGATACTCGATATCGGTCTCAATCAGGTGTCGCTGGCGGCGTTGATCATGGCGCTGGGCATGCTGGTGGATAATGCCATCGTGGTGTCCGAAGCCATCATGGTCAAGATGGAAAGGGGCACCGACGCCGAAGAGGCTGCCATTGAATCGGCTCGGGAACTGGCCGTACCGCTTTTGGTCTCTTCGCTGACCACTTCAGCCGCGTTCTTGTCCTTCTTTTTGGCCGCTTCCATCATGGGCGAGATGATGGGGCCGCTTTTCAGTGTGATTACCATAGCCCTGCTTTCTTCCTGGGTACTCTCCCTAACCATGGTCACTTTGTTGGCGGTGTTTTTCATCCGGGTGAAACGGCAAGCATCCCAATCCGAGAAAAGCACTTTTATCGATCGTCTCAACAGCCAGTATAAAGAGCTGCTCCTCAAGGCCCTTGGTCGCCCCTATTCATTTATGGGGATCATCGCCGGTCTGTTTGTATTGTCGCTCTTCGGCTTTGGTTTATTGCCGTTCATCTTCTTCCCCGACAGCGAGCGCAACTTATTGACGGTAAATCTGAATTTGCCCCTGGGCACCAAGATTGAGACGACGACTGCCCGGGTGGAACAGCTCGAGTCGTATATTTCGGATAGCCTCTTGGTGAGCAAAAACCGCCAACGCGGGGTAACGGATTGGGCGACCTTTGTCAGCGAGGGGCCGCCCTCATACGATCAGGGTTATCAGTCGGGCGAAGCCAACTCGGGGTACGCCCATATGTTGCTCAATACCAGTTCGGGCGACGACAACCAGTGGGTCATTGACCGTCTGGATGCCTTTAGCTTCCGCTCCTTTCCGGATGCCAAAATACGAGTTTCGCGGTTGGCGGGAGGCGGAGGCGGCAGTGACGTGGCCGTGCGAATTACAGGGCCGGATCCAAACGAGCTGTTCGGCCTCGCCGAGCGCATCAAGCAAAAACTCAATGAGATCTCAAGCACGCAGAATATCGGCGACGATTGGGGACCAAAGATCAAGAAAGTCGTCGTTGACATTGACCAGTCCAGGACCCGGAACGCCGGCCTGACCAACCAGGATATCGCCCTTTCGTTGCAGACCGCGCTCACGGGGTTCAATACGGGAGCATTCCGCGAAGGCGATCAGAGTCTCCCCGTAATCCTGCTCAACGAAAGCAGCCAGGATGTGGATGTGCGCCAACTGGAGAGCATTAACATCTACGCCCAGAGTTCCGGCGATAACGTGCCGCTCGGACAGGTGGCCCAGATCGTGCCTGTGTGGCAACTCGCCAAGATCAAACGGCGCGACCTGTACCGCACCCTGACCGTGACCTGCGACGCTAAGAGCGGTTTTACGGCGCAGGATATCACCGACGTACTCTTCCCGTGGCTCGAAGAAGACAGCAAATCGTGGAAGCAGAGCTATCGCTACGAGTTGGGCGGCGAGTCGGAACAAAGCAGCGAGGCCATGAGCGCGGTGGTCGCCAAACTGCCTCTATCCGGCTTTATCATTCTGGCGCTGTTGATCGTACAGTTCAATTCCTTCCGCAAGACCTTTATCGTGCTGAGCACCATTCCTCTTGGTCTAATCGGAGTCATTGCCGGATTGCTTATCTTTCGCTCGTTCTTTGGTTTTTTTGCCTTTCTCGGATTGATCTCGCTGGCCGGTATCGTCATAAACAACGCGATCGTGCTCATAGACCGCATACAGATCGAACTGGACCGGTCTGAAGAGGCGTCAATTGAGGCGATCGTCTCCGCGGCTCAGCAGCGTTTTCGCCCCATCCTGCTGACCACGTGTACGACGACGTTGGGCCTTGTCCCCCTCTATCTGGGCGGTGGGTTGATGTGGGAGCCGATGGCGGTGGCTATCATGGTGGGCTTGCTGTTTGCCACTGTGATCACCTTGCTGTTCGTGCCAGTGCTTTACAAGATTCTCTTTGCAGTCGAGAACTGAAGTACGCGACCAATGCAGGTTCCTCCATTTCCCGTCCCGTTCCAATGACCCTCAGACTGACCACCTGCTCTTCCAGGCCGCGCTCCAGGTCGTGCAGATAGTGCATTCGCGGGTCCTGGTTAAGCTTCCTGTTTCTCACGTACCATGCCATGCCGTCATTGGTGACATCGCGGTAGTAACAACGATCTGCCGTTCCGTCGTACGTGGAGATGAAGGGCAGGTAGCCCGCGTCGGTGATTTGCTGCCACAATCCGGGCAGAATATCGCGGTGCAGTTCGTGGACCACATAGTGCCGACCGCCAGCCAGATCGGAGACGAAGGCGCCGTTGACTTCAACGACCGGCAAACAAAGGCGCAGGCCAGCCAGCACGTGGCGCATGGAGGCGACACTGCGTGCGCTGGCCACGGTGAATAGCAGACCCTGATCCATCAGCGCGTTGAGCGTATCCTTGCTGTATCGGGACAGAGTCGTTTCTCTATCCAGAAGTGTGCCATCCAGATCGGAGATGTAGAGGGAAGGATCGGGGAGCATCAGGACATTTCCTCAGCAAGTCGGCATCTCTTTCAAATCCGGACGTCTTCCACCCTGGAGAGTCAGAGGCCAGACGTCTGGAATTCGATAGGCTATGGTGGGACTGGACTCGGTAATTGCGACCACGTCTTACCGATTCACGCAAAACGGCAAGTGAATTCTTGCACGTACCAAAGTTCCGACAGAACGAGAGACTGTTGGGGGCGATTTACGCGGCTTGTGCGCCAAAAGCGCATTGACAATTCGACAATCTGCTGTATATATTACAAGCGCATTCAGTCTGCCCGCGGAGTACCAATTCCGATTTCACGTCGCGGATTCTACCTGAGTTTTCGTAATTATCCGCACACACCGGCCCTCATCGTCGATCCGACAAGGCGTGCCGACAAGACGCGAAGTCCAGTAGCAGACGCTCCCGGGGAAGAAGAGCAGACCCACTGGCAAAGGACCATGAAAAATGCAGGCACGGTACAAGATTCGCGTCCGCGTTATCGTAGAACCGGACGAAGATCAATACTATGTCACGGCGCCGGCACTGCCTGGCCTTCACATTGACGGGCCAACGAGGCAGACAGCGCTTCGGCGAACGAAGGATGGAATCAGGGCCTATCTGGATTCATTGAAAAAACACGGGGAGGCATTGCCCGTTGGCCCGGATTTGATAATTGAGAAGGTTGAAGACCTGGAAATGGGCTTCACAAGTATCGGAGAACCTTCCAGCTCCACGCCCAACGAATGGACCGGGTTGACATGGCCCACTATGGCAGACATGCCTGGAGTCAGATAAGGGGAATTTCGGTCGAGAAGCTCATTCGTGCGCTAAGGACGGATGGATGGGCAGAAGAAAAAAGAAGAAGCGGCACAAGGCCATTCTATAAGGATGGAGCCCGAATCGTGATTCACTATCATCCCGGGAAGACGTTCGGTCCAAAAATCCTGAGGGGCATTCTCGAAAGCATAGGGTGGTCGGAAGCGGACCTGAAGCGACTCAGGCTCATAAAATAACAATCACTTACAGCCGAATAACTTTCGATCCCGTGGCCCTTTTTGGGACCACGGGGTTTTAATTTGCCATAATTCATCAGTCTGGCGTGCGAAATCGCAATTCCTGGCGCAGTATCCTGTATGTGCCATTTCCGTCGTTGTGGTACTATTGATGGACAGATTCTGTTTGCTTTAAGTTTCAGCCTTCGGAAACGCGCCTGTAACATACTGTTTTACTTTCTCATACACCTGATCCTCGTCTCCGCTGGCATCGACGAAGCAAACCTCCGGACGATCCAGTTCCCTAAGGTATTCCCAGATATCGTGGACCTTCCGCTCATTCCTGAAGTAAGACGGAGCGGCGTACGCCTCCGGCATCGCCCTGTGACGCGCCTCGAGCCGCTCCAGGCACAACTCGCGTGAGCATTGTAGTACGACGGGCAGGAATAGAGTCTGTGGATGCCGTTCGAGAATGCCGTTCAGTTTCCGCCACTGGAAATCCCACCCCAGGGTCAGGTCGAGAATTACGCTGGCGGACGTCCGGATGAACTCCTCGCAAAGGCGGAAAAGCACATCGTACGCCACCCGGTACGCTTCAATGCGGCCGCTCTTGATTCCGGACGAGTCCTCGATCGTCCTGCCGATGGTATCTGAACTCAGGCAAGGCAGATTTAACTCACTGGAAAGTCTCCGGCATATCGTCGTCTTCCCGGCGCCCGGGAATCCGCCTATTGCAATCAGTGCCATCCGCTTCTCACCAACCCGATCAATCCGCGCGGAGTTCAATCCGGGAACAGGCCTGCGATTGGTCTTTCCGGCGGCTAAGCCAGCTCCACTTTGAACAGGAAGCTCGCGCGGAAGTGGTTGTCCGATTCGGCCACGATGAATGTCTTCGCGTCCACCATGCACATATGGTGCGCCAGCCAGCACCGCGTCCCGTCCTGCGTATCCCGAATCGGCCCCAGGTTGTTGTACAATCCCGTTCGACGGTCATACGTGAAGAAATGCGTATCGTAGTCTCCCCCGCTCACCCCGTAGATCAGGCCGTCGGGACCCTCGATCAGTCCCTTCATGCGCGGCGCGACGTAGGGTTTTCCCAGATACGTCGCGTTCACCCCTGGACCCCGGTGATCCACCTGTACGAGCGCCCCGGCGGTCGTGCCGATGTACATCGTCCCGTCCTCCGTCAGTAACGACGAATCCATCTGATTCGATCCTTTAATTCCAGGTGAAACGTCCGGCAGATCGACGTTGGTGAAGTCGATCTCGTCCCGGTCGGGATCGTATCGCAGCAGTGGGTAGCGCCCGGCCCATTGCATGAGTTCGTACGTGTGCCAGGCGCCTCCGTCCGCGTCCAGCGCAAGATGCTCGGTGGATACGTCGCCCAGCATGGTCAGCACGCGCGCGCTGTCGCTTCCGACATCGTATCGAAACATCTTTCGCCCGGGAAACGTATCGCCGTAGATGATGCCCCGTCGGCGGTCCATGACGAATCCCTGAACGTAGTCATGCTCGATCGGGATGCACAGGAACTCGTACTCCCCGCTCCGGGGATCGTATCGGAAGATCGGACCACCCGAGGCTTTCGGCCAGATATCGGCGTCTCCCAGCGTGGCCACCCCCGCGTACACGCGCCCCTCATCGTCCACCTCCAGGCCCTGGTGGATCTTGCTCCCGTACCGGTCCCGTTCCCCGGGATAGTTCAGTGACGACCACGTATCCGTCGCGGGGTCGAACGTGTAGAAGATATCCCTGTCGAGGGCGGTCAGCCCCACGTAGACGAGGCCGTCGGTCGGGTTGTAGCACACGCACGTCGGAGAGATCCACTTTTTACCGAAGACTTCGTCTTCGATCCATTCCTCGCTTGCCTTCCACTTCGTGAAGTGCGTCCACTTCTCCATGCTGATTTCACATTCTCGCAGCCGATGGGTCGATATCCTCTTGATCTTCATCGTGACCTCCTCTGGTCAGTATGTTTCGTTGCCGCCGCGGGCATCCTCGTATCTACCCTGCCCGTCCGCCGCACGAAGGGAGAACGGCGATCAGCCGGCAGGGCGCCGCGCATGCGCCTCGAATTTTCATCGGAAGGGCGATCAACCGGATGCGGTGAACGGTTATCGCCGACACGTTCATCAGCGATCCGATCACCAGAACGCCGGACCTCATCAGCATGGGCCAGAAACTCGGTTCTTCCTCCCCATCGTGCCAACTCGCCATGTCCGATGCCAGGATCGAAGGTTTCCGACTCACCGCCCAGTCGATCGCGTCGTAGCTGAAATGTGGCGTCAGTTCGCAGCGAACGTCACTGCTGCCGAACCGGTTGTAACCCGTGGCGACCAGAATCGCGTCCCCCGGATGGATCTTCTCTCCAAGTTCTCCAAGAGCAATGCCCAGGTCAGCGGCGGTCACTTTTTCATCCTTGCCTCTGGGGATATGCAACACCACCGCGGACAAGAACAGCCGTTCCAGGCCGACGTCGGCAACCGATTCCATTTCCGGATAGAGGTGCGCTCCGGTTTCCAGGTAGTTGCCGGCCTGCACGCACATCCGGACTTCCTGCGTGTAGCTGCGGTACTCACGGCCCCTGCAAAGAGCTTCCATCTCTTCGTCAAGTTCCCGCATCCGAAACGAAGGCAGGGTTCCCGTCATGTCGACCGGCATCCCGTTGAAGTAATCACAGGTGAGGTCGACCAGCCGTCCCATATCCCAGGTCTGATTCAACTCGACAGCCGGTACTCCGCCGCCCGTTTCCTCTGTTCTATCCGACTTCATATCTTCCCTCCGTATCGTACACCCGGCCTCAGCTACGCTTATGGAAAGAAAGCATTGGAGACCGTCCCCGTAAAGTAGTCCACGGCAATCCAGAGCCCGGTACAAACAGCCTCACCCAGTGTGATTCCCATGAAAAACGGCCGGGTGGACCGGGCGCCACCAAACCGCAACACCAGGCTCTTTGCTCCCCAGGCCAGAAAGACATTGATAAAGAGGCAATCCGTATAGGCAATCGTGCTGACGGGAAGCGCGACAGGATGCAGGGGCCACCACACGAACCGCGCACGCATCACCGCCAATGACGCCGCAATGGCGCCGCCAAGGCCCAGATACAGAATCTCTCTGGTGAAGATCGGACTGGGCTCGAGCATACGCCGCCCGACAAAGGCATCGAACGGTAGGCGCGCGCTGTCCGGTCCGTGGTCAACCGAGATATGCGACTTCGGTGTATCTGTCTTTATCAAGCGGATACGGGTGTACCCGCATTCTCCGGTCGGCGGCAGTCATATAGATCGCATGCGAGGTCATCCAGTTGGCAATGTTGGCGTCCGGCATCTGCAGGATTCGACCGGGAGCGTGCACGTCGAACGTAAAGTCAATCAGCTCTTCGAGTGTGGACATCCGCAGGAACCTGTCCCGGTGGTATTCCACGTACTGCACGCGGTTCTGTGAATTGTAGTAATAGGGGCTCGTCCAGAATTCCGGTTTTCTCTTCCGTGCCAGGCGCTGGAGGTCGGGATGCTGCCAGTGGTTCACCTCCAGTACCATGTCATTTTCGGGTTCGCGAAATGCGATATTCTCAGATTCCAGTTCGATACCGAGTATGTTACCCCTGGCGTCCACGGACGTGCCGGTCAGCCCTTTCAGCCCGGAAATCCGGTATTCGTTGAGAAACCGCCTCACGTCCTCGCAGTCACCGCAATGCTGTGGCACGAGTCCGGTGATCTGAAAGAGATTGACGTGTTCCGGGTTGTCGGGCCAATGGAATTTCGGCGCCCCCGAAGCCCATCCCGTAAGCAGGCCGGCGTCGTTGACTGAGGTATGTACGACACAGAAGTGATGCCCGCCCATGCCGAGGTATCCGTGCGGGCGGCAATCCGGAAACGCCGCCACGAAGCGATCCCTGACAAAGTAGCTCGTCCCGGTGGAATCAGAAGGGTCGTAGGTTCGCAGCAGGGCCGGCCCATCGTCGCTCAGCAGGATTCCGAACGCGGAACATGCTTCTTGCTCTCGGCCGGTGTCGACCATGTGCAGATAGTAGGTGTGATCGAAGTTGTCGATACCCGCCGCCGCGCCGTAAGCTTCCATGCGTTCGATGAAATCCGGAAACTCGCGCCGCATGAACGCCATGTTCTTCCGAAAATACGGGTGATCGAAATCGTGAGGCCACGTCAGCCATTCGTCCAGCCGCGATCGGAGAAACTCCGGGTCAAGAGAACCATGAGCCCGGCCCATCTCGACGGAGCTTCCCCTGAACACGTGGAATTTCAACGGTCCTTCACGAAGCAATACCACGGGTTCGCCCAATGAAATCTCCTCGAATACCTAAGGCAATTTCAGGAATCAGACCCGTCGGACAATGCGTACCTGAACAGAAACGGCAGCCCCCTGAGGCTGCCGTCCGTACTGCGTGCATTCGACGAAAATCTGTGGAGAACAACCAACCGATTTCGGTGCAGAATCTATATGTTTGCTGATTCCTCCGTCATCGCCTCGCACGCTTGTAACCTGAATCTGCCAGACCTTCGGAATGGTGTAGAACCAGCCAGGGAACCCGCAGCGACGTGAAAAAACCCGCAGGCCGGAGCCCTCATCCGCAAGGCCAATATTACGACCCAACGGCCGGAAGTCAAGCTCAAACCCGTACTCGCGGGTTTCGAAATGGAACACAGACGGTCAAGCCGGGGAGTCAGAAGATACCGGGCCCAACGCAAAAAGAACCCGTTCGAAATCCGTGCAAGCCCAGGGCGCATGGCTCACGGGGTGATTCCGAACGGGTTCTCAGGATATCGCTTGCTGCCTTCCCTCTGGTGCTACTTGAGGTACAGCAGCCGTTGCGACTGCACACCGCCGGGATAGCTCAGATGGGCGATATACACACCTGTCGACAGTAACGCGCCACCCTCGTCGCGCGCATCCCATTTGACCTTATACGTGCCCGCCGCACGGGACTCATCCACAAGCGTCCGTACGGGCTGGCCCAACACATTGTAGATCACCAGCTTCACAGGACCCGCGCCGGACAGATGGTAGGTGATCAGCGTGGCGCTGTTGAATGGGTTCGGCGAATTGGGCGCCAGACCGCTGGCTTCCGGCACGGCCTCGACCGCAAACGCCGGCTTGGCGGCGGCCTCAGACCTGGATGAGGCCAGGGCTTCGACACCTACGACCCGTGCGTTGCCGCCCAACGTCAGTTCCAGAACCTGGCGGCGGCCTTCATTCAGGGGTATGCTGCTCCAACGGCCCACGACCTCGCCATCGGCGTTGGTGGCCCGGGCCCGAAAGTAACCACTCACGCCATCCGCGCTGGAGATGGTCAGGGAGAACAGGCCGGCAGGATCGGTGACGGCGCTCCAGGCATAATCGGACCCGCGCCCGGCAATGGCGCGGGAAAATGCCACGTCCAACCCCTCTACCGCGTCACCCTGCACGGTGGCCTCCACGACCGTGCTGGGATCCGTCGTGGCAACCTCGCCCGCGCGCCCGTAGAAGCCCGAACCGACGATGAAGTCGGCCGGGATTGTGCTTCCGTCCGGCCGCCGAATTTCAGCGGCAAACTCACGGGCGTATCCCACCTTGGGGATATCGGCGCTGTCGGTGTCGTCGGTGGGATCGTCGAAGTAATACTCCACGAAGCCGCCATCAGGGCTGCCCTTCGCCGCCTCGATGACCTGCGGCAGGATGAACTCGCCTGTCACGGCGTCGGTGACGGTCGGTATCAGAGGACGATACTCGTATCTGTCAGGGAACGCCGCGTGAAATATGATGATGTTGCTGACAAGATCCAGAACGTAGAGGTACACGGAACCGTGTCTCCACGGGCCGTTCGGATCCCGCAAGGCGATCCTGGCTTTCGCAATAGCGGCGAAATCCCCGGAATTCTGAAGTTCAAGAAAGTAATTTCCAGCCTGGGTAACAAAGGCCTTCAGGGATTCGCGATCCACCACGTCCCTGGCAGTGACGGCCGGGTCGCCGTAATCGATGACTTCATCGCTAATGGGACCAGGTGAGATTCATTGAGATCGAAACCCATGAGCATTACAATCGGAGCCCCCCCTACATTGGGCTCGATATAGACGGCGGCATGGCCCGAAGCGCCCGGTATACCTGGCGATAGACCCGGAACAGGACCGGTCGCATCGAACGCGCCGTCAGGTTCCTGCGCCAATGTGCCCATGACAGCGCCGAAAGCCTGTGCGGCAGTCGCAGGATCGGGAGACGCCAGATTCGCCAGATCAGATAGGGATACGCCCAGCGCTGAAAGGATCGCTCCATAAACCACCGGGTTTAGCAACCTGCCCGTCAACGACATGTCCTTCGCGTGAATGTATATCCTGCCGTCAGGCGTCAGGCTCACGATGTAGGTGGAACCCGAACGCCAGATCCCATCGTCCAGCCTTATGATGCATCCGATATATACGGCTTGTTCCGTGGCCGCGGCCCCCTTGGCGTATTCTCTGGACCGCTCTCTTACTGCCAGAGAAAACTCCTTGAGGGTGGCGCTGCCGTCTACCACCTGCTGCGCGGTCACAGCGGGGTCGTCGGGGGCCGTCACGCCCGGGGGAAGCGGACAAACTGCCACGGCCGGACGTACGAATGACAAGACGACGGCCAGAACGAGCAGACCGACAACCGGATTCACGTTTGCCTGCGCGAACAGTGTTCGAAACTTTATCATATCAGTTCTCCCTCCCGTTAAAGACAAGGCCGCAACGGCGACCACGGCTGATTTTCTTCTCTCTGAAACATCGGCCCACCGCCCGGGACCGATCATACGAACGGGGATATTAATTAAAATTCACCGGTTATGCAAATTAAAAAGACTTTCTGCGATCAGTTTGCAATCAATGCCTTCAATTCGGGCGGGGCTTTCTTCTGCGTGTTGAATACGTCCTACCTAGTGTCCTGAGCCGACGGAGGTATTCGGTTGAATCGAAGAGAACCCGCCCGAAGAACCCGCAACCCTCGTGTTCAACGCTATTCGGGTGTTTCCGGACGGGTTCTCAGAAAAACCCTTCCTGCCTTACCGTGTGGCGCTACTGTTCTGTCCCAGAAATAGGTTGCCTGAATTCGGCCGTCGAGTCGCCCGGCTCGCAAGGCGCCACCGACCTGCGTAAGGTCGGCGAGCGAAGGCAACGCAGCGAGACGGGATGAATCGGCGACCGAATGGTGAGATATTTTTGGGACAGGACATTATTTGAGATACAGCAGTCGCTGGTTCTGCGCACCGCCGGGATAGCTCAGGTGGGCGATATACACCCCGGTCGACAGCGTCGCGCCACCGTCGTCTTTCGCATCCCACCTGACCTGATAGCTGCCCGCCCCGCGGGACTCATCCACCAGCGTCCGTACAGGCTGACCCAGGACATTGTAGATCACCAGTTTCACGGGACCCGCGCTGGAAATACGGTAAGTGATCACGGTGGCGCTGTTGAACGGGTTGGGCGAATTCGGCGACAGACCACTGGCTTCCGGCACGGTCTCGGCTTCGAAAACCGGTTTGGCAGCAGCCACCGGCTCGGCGGTAGTCAGCTCTCGGACCCGTACGACCCTCGCACCTCCGCCCAGCGTCAGTTCGAGAACCTGGCGCCTGCCCTCATTCAGAGGTATGCTGCTCCACCGGGCCACGACCTCTCCGTCGGCGTTCGTGGCCCGGGCCCGGTAGTAACCGGTCACGTCATTTTCACCCGAGATCGTCAGGGTGAACAGGCCGGCAGCATCGGTGACCGCACTCCACGCGTATTCGGACTGGCGCCCGGCGATGGCGCGAGAAAAGTCTACGTCCAGCCCCTCCACCGCGTCGCCCAGCACCGTAGCATCCACGACCGTGCTGGGACCTGTCCCGACATCGGCCGGGCGCCCGTAGAATCCTGAACCGACAATGAAGTTGAGTCTGAGTATGCGTTGGCCTGTGTCAAATTCCCCGTGGTACTCGCGGGCGTAGCCCACCTTGGGAATATCGGCACTGTCCGTGTCGTCGGTGGGATCGTCGAAATAATACTCCACGAAGCCGCCTTCCGGGCTGCTCTTCGCCGCCTCGATGACCTGCGGCAGAACGAGCTGACCGGTAACCGCGTCCTTGACGGTCGCGACAAGAGGCCGCAGCTCGAATCTGTCCGGAAACGCGCCGTGGAACAGGATGATGTTGCTGGTAAGGTCCAGGACGTAAAGGTAAACGGAACCGTGTCTCCAGGGTCCGTCCGCGTCCCGCAGGGCGATCCTGAGTTTCGAGGAAGCGGCCAGATCGCCGGTCTTCTGGAGTTCGAGGATGAATTCTCCCGCTTGCGTGACGAAGGCCTTCAGGGATTCCCGGTCCACCACGTCCTCGGCGGCGACGGCAGGGGCGCCGTAATCGATGTCTTCTTTAGCCAAGTGAGTTTCATTGATGTCAAATCCGACGAGCATTACAACCGGAAGCGCGAAATTGCCCGATAAATATACGGCGGCATAGCCGGAGGCGCCCGGTATACCGGGCGACAGACCTGGAATCGGGGCGGTCGCATCGAATGCGCCATCCGGTTCCTGCATCAATGTGCCCATGACGGCGCCGAAAGCCTGGGCGGCGACAGCGGGATCCGGAGAAGCCAAATTGGCCAGATCGCCTGGAGATACGCCCAGCGCGGCGAGGATCGTTCCGTATATTACAGGGTTGAGCAGCCTGCCCGACAGTGCCATATCCTTTGCGTGAACGAACACCCTTCCGTCGGCCAGCATTGACACGATGTAGGTGGAACCGGAACGCCAATGGCTCCCCTCCTGCCTGACGAGACATCCGAAGTAGAACGCTTCTTCCGGAGTTGGAGATCCCACCTTGAACTGATCTCTCGCGGCCAGCGCGAAGTCCTTCAGGGTTGCGCTGCCGTTCTCAACGTCCTGCGCCGTCGTATGCGGTTCAGTGGGTGGATTCGCGCCTTCAGGGAGTACGCAATCTCCCAGCCCCTGTGCCGCGGCGGGACCCGGATCGAAAAAGACGCCGGCCAGCATCAGCAGGCCGACAACAGGAATTATGGATGCCGAAGTGGACGATGTTCGAATTTCCTTCATGACGGTTCTCCCTCCTGGAGAGCCGGGCTCAGTAGCGTATCTGCGGCTGCCTACCCTCTCTGTGATATGAGGCTGTCGCCTGGGACCGAATCGCACGAATGTGTAAATTAAGTGGGTTCGACTCTTTATGCAACGAAAATGTCACGATCCCTTGCGTCTTTGCGTCTTTGTCCACGATCGGGACGGCATGACCGCCTGGCGGCCCTTGACCCGTTGCCGCAACTAAAGGTTTTCGGTACGATCGTCCGCCTTCACACCCCAAAAGGAAGAACCCGTCCGTAAACACCGCAAGCCTCGTACTCAAGGCTATATGGGGCGTTTCCAAACGGGTTCTCAAACTATCACGTTCTGCTTCGATGACTGGCGCTATTTCAGGTAGAGCAGCCGTTGCGTCTGCACGCCGCCAGGATAGCTCAGGCGGGCAATATACACTCCGGTTGACAGCAACGCGCCACCGTCGTCGCGCGCGTCCCACTTGACTTGATACCTGCCCGCCCCGCGGGTCTCATCCACCAGCGTCCGTACGGGCTGACCCAGCACATTATAGATCACCAGTTGCACCGGACCCTCGCTGGACAGGTGGTAGGCGATCACGGTGGCGCTGTTGAATGGATTGGGCGAATTAGGTGAAAGACCGCTGGCTTCCGGCACAGTCTCAGCTTCGAAAACCGGCTTGGCGGCAGCCACCAGCTCCGCCGCAGACAGCGACGCGACCCGTACGACCTTCGCGCCCCCGCCCAGCGTCAGTTCCAGGGCCTGGCGGCGGCCTTCGGTCAGAGGTATACTGCTCCACCGGCCCACGACCTCGCCATCGGCATTGGTGGCCCGGGCACGATAGTAACCGCTCACCCCATCCGCACTGGAGATGGTCAGCGACAGAATGCCGGCAGCATCGGTGACGGCGCTCCACGCGTACTCGGACTGACGTCCGGCGATGGCGCGGGAAAACTCGACGTCCAGTCCCTCCACCGCGTCCCCCAGTACCGTGGCCTCAACGACCGTACTGGGACCCGTTGCGACAACATCGGGCGCGCGTCCGTAAAATCCTGACCCGACGATGAAATTTATAGGAAGTACAGTCCCGTCTTCTCTCTCGCGTTGACCGGTAAACTGACGGGCATAACCCACTTTGGGGATATCTGCGCTGTCCGTGTCGTCAGTGGGATCGTCAAAGTAATACTCCACGAAGCCGCCATCCGGGCTGCTTTTCGCCGCCTCGATGACCTGCGGCAAAACAAGCTCTCCGGTAACCACGTCCCGGACGGTCGCTATCAGAGGCCGCAGTTCGTACAGGTCAGGAAACGCGCCGTGGAACAGGATGATGTTGCTTGTTAGATCCAGGACATAGAGGTATACGGAACCGTGTCTCCAGGGCCCATTCGGGTCTCTCAAGGCCACTCTGGCCTTCGAGGTCGCGGACAGGTCGCCTCCCTTCTGCTGATTGAGAAAAGCCTCCCCTGCCTGGGTAACAAAGGCTTTTAGAGTTTACCTGTCCACCACTTCACTTGCAGTAACGGCGGGAATACCATAGTCGATTTCCTCTTCGACCAGGTGGGACTCGTTGAGGTCGAATCCGGCAAGCAACACAATAGGGAGTCTGAAATTTCTCGAAAAGTAGACAGCGGCATAGCCTGAAGCCCCTGGGATAGCAGGCATGTTGAACTCGCCGCCATCCCTGCCTGCAGCCTCAATGAAGGCAGCCGTTAACGCGGCAGGATCGTCCTGCAATCCAGCCAAATCGATTTCCAATGCTCGAAGAATAGTTCCATAAATCAGGCGATTGAGCAACCTTCCCGACAGCGCCATATTTTTCGCGTGAATAAACACCCTTCCATCAGGCGTCAATTGCACAAGATATGTGGAACCGGAGTTCAAATGGCTCCCCTCTTGCCGCAGGACGCAACCGACGTACAGTTGCAGTTCACGAGAACCTGCCCCTTGACTGAATCGATTTCTTGCTTCCAACCCGAATTCTTTCAAGGTAGCGCTTCCGTCTTCCACCTGTTGCGCGGTCACGCTTGGGTCCGCCGGAGGGGTCACGCCTTCAGGGAGTACGCATTCTCCCCGATCCTGAGCAACGGAGGAACCCGCGTTGGCAAAGACGGCGACGAGCGCCAAGAGGCTGACAACAGGAATTATGGATGCCGATATTAACGGTGTTCGAGCTTTCTTCATAACGGATCTCCCTCTCGAGAAAAATCGCTCACTGACGTGGCAACTACTGGTTGTCCTCTTTTTGAGATATCGGGTAAACGCTTCGGACCGTGCGCCCAAGTTGGCATGTTAAAGGAATTCTGCCCGGCATGCAAATAAAAAAACCGCCGACGATCGCCTTGTTATTATTGCCTTCTCGTCGGGCCACGATTTCTTTAACGTGTTGATTGCCTGTTACTTATGTCGTATTCTGGACCGGAGCAGGTCTTCGGTTGATTCGAATAGAACCCGTCTGAGAACCCCTATGGCCTTGAAATCAAGGCCTATCGGGTGTTTCCGGACGGGTTCTAAGGAGAGGGTTTCCCGCCTGACCTTCTGGCGCTATTTGAGGTACAGCAGCCGCTGAGTCTGCGCACCACCGGGATAGCTCAGGCGTGCGATATAGACTCCCGTCGACAGAGAGACGCCAAACTCGTCACGTGCGTCCCACCTGACCTTATAAGTGCCCGCCGCGCTGGACTCGTCCATGAGCGTCCGTACGGGCTGACCCAGCACATTGTAGATCACCAGTTGCACCGGGCCCGCGCTGGACAGGTGGTAGGTGATCACGGTGGCGCTGTTGAATGGATTGGGCGAATTAGGTGAAAGACCGCTGGCTTCCGGCACAGTCTCAGCTTCGAAAACCGGCTTGGCGGCAGCCACCGGCTCTGCCGCATCCAGCGACGTGACCCGTACGACCCTCGCGCCCCCGCCCAGCGTTAGTTCCAGGGTCTGTCGGTGGCCTTCGTTCAGAGGAATGCTGCTCCACTGACCGACGACCTCACCATCCACGTTCGTGGCGCGGGCTCGATAGTAACCGCTCACGCCATCCGCGCCGGAGATGGTCAGCGACAGAAGGCCTGCAGCATCGGTGACGGCACTCCACGCGTAGTTGGAAACGCGGCCGGCGATGGCGCGGGAAAACTCGACGTCCAGCCCTTCCACCGCATCGCCCAGCACCGTGGCCTCCACGACCGTTCTGGGACCCGTCGCGACTTCGGGCGCGCGCCCATAAAAACCCGACCCGATAATGAAGTTGTATGGGACTACCCTTCCACCTAACTCGGTTTTCGTCTTGAACTCGCGTGCGTATCCCACCTTGGGGATATCGGCACTGTCGGTGTCGTCATTGGGATCGTCAAAGTAATACTCCACGAAGCCGCCCTCCGGGTCACTCTTCGCCGCTTCGATGACCTGCGGAAGTATGAGTTTTCCGGTAACCGCGTCCCGGACGGTGGCTATCAGAGGTCGAAGCTCGTATCTGTTCGGAAACGCAGCGTGTATCTGGATTATGTTGCTGGTCGTATCCAAGACATAGAGGTACACGGAACCGTGTCTCCAGGGCCCGTTCGGATCCCGCAGGGCGATCCTGGCTATCCCACCGGGGAAATTGCCGGTTTTCCTAAGTTCGAGACAGTACTCCCCGGCCTCCGTGACGAAGGCCTTCAGGGTTTCTCGATCCACCACGTCCCTGGCGGAAACGGCCGGTGTAATGTGATCGATCTCTTCTTCAATCAGGTGAGTATCATCGAGTTCGAAACCGGCTACCATCACAAGCGGGCCTCTAAAGAAGTCCGACCAATATGCGGCGGCATAGCCGGAGGCACCCGGTATGCCGGGTCGCAGGCCTGGTATAGGGGTGGTCGCATCGAATGCGGCATCCGGTCCTTGCGACAACATATCAAAGACATCGGCACTAGCCTGGGCGGCAACAGCAGAATCGGGAGATGCCAGGTTGCCCAGAACGGTTGAGGGTAATCCCAACGAAGAAAGGATCTCTGCATAGACAAGGGGGTTGAGTCGTCTGCTCGCCAATGCCATGTTCTTCGCGTGAATCAGAATACTGCCATCGGCCCTCAGAATCACGAGGTAGGTGGAACCGGAATGCCAAAAGCTCCCCTCTTGCCGGAAGAGACATCCATAGTATACCACTTGTCCCAGATTCTCAGCCGTCTGGATCTGCATAACAAATCGTTCCCTCGAGGCCAGCGCGAAGTCCTTCAGGCTTGCGCTTCCGTCTTCCACCTGCTGCGCCGTCACGCTCGGTTCCTCGGGGGTAGTCACGCCGGGTGGGGGTGGACAATATGCCAGGGCGGGAGGCGCCTGGGCAGAGACGGCGGCCAGTACCAACAGGCTGACAACAGGAATAATGGATGCCGAAGTGAACAGTGTTCGAACTTTCGTCATGACGGTTCTCCCTCACGTAAAGACAAGCTCTCTAGCGTGAATGCGGCTGGTTGTCCTCGCTCTGAGAAATGAGACTGTCGCTACGGACCGAATCTTGCAGACGCGCATGTTAAGACCATTCCATCCGTCATGCAATCGAAAAATACCGTCTACGATACTTCCTGAATTGTACCGATGTTGCCAAACTGACCGCCGGAAGTTCCTGGATCCGGCACCCCAATCTGGAAATTCGCAATGCGGTCGCACGACAGCATCCGTGTTCAGCGCACGCAAAGGAAACCGTGGTCAAGCAGGTCCTGTTGGTTATCAGGCTTTTTCAGTGAGTGTCCGCCACGAAAAAAGAACCCGTCTGAAATCCCCGCACGCCTCGAACTAAAGGCTGAATGGGGCAATTCCAAACGGGTTCTCCGGGATAAGGCAATCTATCCAACCGTTCGACGCTATTTCAGGTACAGCAGTCGCTGTGTATGCACCCCACCGGGATAGCTCAGCCGTGCGATATACACCCCCGTCGACAGCAACGCGCCGCCGTCGTCGCGCGCGTCCCACCTCACATGATAGGTGCCCGCCCCACCGGCCTCATCCACCAGCGTCCGTACGGGCTGGCCCAGCACATTGTAGATCACCAGCTTTGCCGGACCCGGGCTGGCCAGGTGGTACGTGATCAGCGTGGCGCTGTTGAACGGGTTCGGCGAATTTGGCGAAAGTCCGCTGGCCACCGGCACGGCCTCTGCCGCGAACGAAGGCTTGGCGGCAGCCACCGGCGCGTCTGTAGCCAGCTGTTGCACACGAACGACCCTCGCACCGCCGCCCAGTGTCAATTCCAGAACCTGCCGTTGATTGACATTGAGCGGAATGCTGCTCCACCGGCCCATAACGTCGCCATCGGCGTTCGTGGCACGGGCCCGGTAGTAACCGCTCACACCATCCGGGCTGGAGATTGTCAACGTTAGAAGGCCGGCAGCATCGGTGACGGTACTCCAGGCGTAGTCGGGCCGGCGACCGGCGATAGCGCGGGAAAATTCAACGTCCAGCCCCTCCACAGCATCACCCAGCACCGTGGCCTCCACGACCGTACTGGGACCCGTCACGACATCGGCCGCACGCCCATAAAAACCCGATCCGATGATGAAATTGAGAGGTATGACCCGTCCGCCAATATCGAGTTCAGTTGTGAACTGTCGGGCGTAGCCGACCTTTGGGATATCCGCGCTGTCGGAGTCGTCATTGGGATCGTCGAAGTAATACTCTACGAAGCCGCCTTCCGGGTTGCTCCTCGCTGCTTCGAGGACCTGCGGCAGAACGAACTCTCCGGTAACGACGTCCTTGACGGTCGGTGTCAGGGGTCTAAGCTCGAATCTGTCCGGAAACGCGCCGTGAATCAGGATGATGTTCGAAACAAGGTCCAGGACGTAGAGGTACACCGAACCGTGTCTCCAGGGCCCGTTGGGATCCCGCAGAGCAATCTTGGCTCTGTCAATATCGTCTCTCCCCTGGAGTCCGATACAGTACCGTCCTGCTTCGTTGACGAAAGCCTTCAGGGATTCGCGGTCCATCACGTCCATGGCCGTAACGGCCGGGTCTCCGTAGTCGATCTCTTCCTGCGCCAGGTGAATTCGTTGGAGATCGAATCCGGTGAGCAGGATGAACGGCTGCCGTACACTGCCCGAGACATAGGCGCTGGCATGGCCGGAGGCGCCCGGAATGCCTGGCGTTCGTCCCGGAATCGAGATGGTCGCATCGAATACGCCGTCCGGTTCCTGCGACAAAACTGCCATGACCGCGCCGAACGCCTGGGCGGCGGTAGCAGGATCCGGGGACGCCAGATTGGCAAGATCCGACAGGGACACGCCCAACGAAGCGAGGATTGCTCCGTAAATGGCGGGATTGAGCAGCCCGCCCGATAATGCCATTTCCTTCGAGTGAAGTAACACCCTGCCGTTGGGCGTCAACATCACGACGTAAGTGGAACCGGAGCGCCACGGCCCGTTCTCCCGCCTGACGAGACATCCGAAGTAGGATATTTGCCCGAAGCTCGTTACCGCTTCCGCATGGCTGCGATTCCTGAACGCGTCTCTCGTGGACAGTCCGAATTCGGTCAGGCTGGCGCTGCCTTCTTCCACCTGTTGCGCCGTCACAGCCGGGTCCGGCGGGGCAGTCACACCGGGAGGAAGCGGGCAAGGATCCTGCGCCTCTGCATGGTGTGCGGTGGAAAGCACGCTGGCCAGCGCGAGCAGCCCGACAACAGGAATCATGGATGCCGACGTGAACAATGTTCGAATCTTCATCTCAGCGATTCTCCTTCCAGGAAAAACGGGTTCACCAGGGTGACGTGGGACGGTTGTCCTCTTTCTGAGAAGCAGTTTTAAATTTGCTCTCGCGTTACTTGAGGTAGAGAAGCCGTTGCGTCGATACACCGCCGGGATAGTTCAGGCGGGCGATATACACCCCGGTCGACAGCAACGCGCCGCCGCCGCCGTCGTCGCGCGCGTCCCACCTGACATGATACGTGCCCGCCCCGCGGGTCTCGTCCACCAGCGTCCTTACGGGCTGACCCAGCACGTTGAAGATCACCAGCGTCACCGGCCCCGGGCTCGACAAATGGTACGTGATCAGCGTGGCGCTGTTGAACGGGTTGGGTGAATTGGGCGACAGACCGCTGGCCTCCGGCACGGCCTCGGCCGAGAACGCCGGTTTGGCTGCTGCCTCAGGACTGGATGCCGCCAGCGGCTGGACCCGCACAACTCGAGCGCCGCCGCCCAACGTCAGTTCCAACACCTGCCGTTGATCGACATTAAGGGGAATGCTGCTCCAGCGGCCCACGACCTCGCCGTCGGGTTTGGTGGCCCGGGCACGATAGTAACCGCTCACGCCATGCTTGCTGGTGATCGTCAGGGTGAAAAGGCCGGCAGCATCGGTGACGGCACTCCAGGCGTAGTCGGACTGGCGACCGGCAATAGCGCGGGAAAACGCCACGTCCAGCCCCTCGACGGCGTTGCCCAGCACCGCGGCCTCCACGACCGTGCCGGGACCGGTCGCAGCATCGGCAGCGCGTCCGTAGAAACCTGACCCAATAACATAGTGAGTTGGGACAACGCTTCCGTCCGGCCGTTGGATTTCACCGGTGAACTCGCGTGCGTATCCCACCTTCGGGATGTCGGCTCTGTCGGTTTCGTCATTGGGGTCGTCAAAGTAATACTCCACGAAGCCGCCTTCCCTGCTGCCGGCCGCCGCTTCGATTACCTGCGGCAGAACGAGATGTCCGCTCACGACATCGCGAACAGTCGCTACCAGAGGCTGTAGCTCGAATCTATTAGGAAACGCGCCGTGAAGCAGAATTGTGTTGCTGGTGCGATCCAGGATGTAGAGATACACCGAACCGTGTCTCCAGGGCCCATTCGGATCCCGAAAGGCTGTCCTGACCTTCGAGATAGCACTTATTCCTCCAGATTCGTAGGCTGCGCGAAAGTAATTCATCGCCTCCGTGACGAAGGCCTTCAAAGTCCCGCGGTCCACCACGTCCTCGGCGGTAACGGACGGGTCGCCGAAATCGATGTCTTCTTCAGTCACGTGAGTTTCATTGAGATCGAAACCGGCGAGTATCACGATCGGGCTCTTGAAATTGAGTGAGAAGTAGACGCTTGCATGGCCTGAGGCGCCTGGTATGCCGGGTCGCAGGCCAGGAACAGGTGTGGTCGCATCGAATGGGCCGTCCGGCTCTTGCATCAACACGCCCATCACAGCTCCAAATGCCCGGGCGGCGGTAGCAGGGTCCGGTGAGGCCATGTTGGCCAGATCGGCTGAGGATACGCCCAAGCCAGAAAGGATCGCTCCATAAACCAAGGGGTTAAGCAACCTGCCCGATAATGCCATCTCCTTAGCGTGAATGAACACCCTTCCGTCGGGCGTCAGGCTCACGATATACGTGGAACCGGAACGCCAGACTCCATCGTCCTGCCTGGTGAGACATCCGAGGTATGCCGCTCGTTCAAGTGTCGCTTGGCCCCGGGACTCGCTCCTGTAGAAATCTCTCGCGGCCAGCGCGAATTCCTCCAGGCTCGCGCTGCCGTCTACGACCTGTCGCGCCGTCACACCGGGGTTATCAGGAGGCGTAACGCCGGGAGGAAGCGGACACGCTGCGAGGGCGGGAGCCGCATTGGTACAGACGCAGGCCAGCACGAGCAGGCCGGCAACGGCAATCATGGTTGCCGAAGCGTGCGGTGTTCGAAATCTCATTATAACGGTTCTCCTTTCGATATCTGCGGGTTCACGAAGGTGACTACGGATGGTTTTCCCCCTTCAGAGATCTCGTACTCTAGCGTCGGATCGAACCTTCACTTAATTGTAGTCTACCGGTGATGCCAATTGAAGACGCGGTCTTTGAACATCCTTCCGTTACGCACTCCGGTTGATTTGTGTGCCTGCAGCGGAGAACAACAGCCGACATTCGTGGAGGCGGTATACGTGCAATGCGCTTCAGGAATTCTTTTTTTCTCATAAGTCGCGATTCGATCTTTTCGTGCCCCGGCATTCTTAAGATAACGACAAATCGTTGAACTATCATTGAATTCGAGCATCTATATGATGATTTTTTGATGAAATTTAGCGTTTTGTGTCGATTTGAACCGGGCAGTACGCCAGACGTGATCATCCCTGACTGCCACGGACGCAGGCCAACGGCCTTAGCCGCCGCCATTCGAACAGTCGCAACTTTCACGCATCACGGCGGCTGCCCTGATCACCGTCCGAACGCTGGCGGACCGAGGGCGAACTCAGGATGGCTTTCGACGCAAGGCAATTGAACACGTATAAGAAAAACCCCGGCAAAACCGGGGTTTTTCTTGTGAATTGATTAAAGAGGATGAGACGATGTCAGGCGCCGGTCAGAACGACCCGCTCAGGCTGAACCGAAGCGGGGGTTCGAAATCGTTGCCGTCGCTGTAAGCGAAATCTACACGAACCACCTTGCCCTGCACGGTTTTACCTTCAATCCCAGTCCAAGACTGTACACCTCCGTATCGTATCCGGGCTTGACGCCGCCGCGCAGCGCGAACGCGTTTTGTAGACGGGGAGTCACGCCGCGTTCAACAACGAGACTGCGCCGTCCACCAGCGCTTCGCCACTCCCCGGCCCCAACGGAGTGAACGCGGTCTCGTACCCTCCCTGTTCGAAGGCTTCTCTTTCGGCGATGTAGCTGACGGCGCCGAACTCGTTCGCGAGCGCGGCGATCAGCATCCGGCGGGATCCGGATCGAGCCCGGATTTCCGTGCCGAGGGACACAAACGGTTCTCCCGGGAGCCCCAGAAAGATCCCTTCGCCGACCCGGAGCGCCTGCACTTCTGTAAGGTGATGACATTCAGGCGCGTCCCGCTGCCAGTCGGCCAGAATGACGTCATCCACGTGACGGTAGCCCTCTTTAAATGGCAGTGCGACCTCCTTCCGGCGGGCCCGGAGTTCCGGGGCCCCGTCCCAGCCAACGATCCCGCGGACGGCCGTCAGCGCCCCGTCCGCCACACGACCGCCCAGGCGCGCCAGTTCACGGTCGAATCCGCGCTCCCTTCTTGCGAGACTTGCTTCGGTGTCCTCACCGGGTCGGGTCTTCCATACCGCGTCGATATCGACATTCCAAATTGGCGTCGCGTCGCCCTCGGGGCCGGACGTATACAGAACAACCGGCGGTTCGCCCCCGTCCCGTCCCAACGTCTTTGCCACCCGGTCGGACGCCGCGCCCGCGATCTCGGCGGAAATCCCCGATCCGCAGAAAATCCACGGATGGGTACCGTAATTGATCACGGCCGCCAGCGGCGCTTCCGTCCCCTTCTCTCTCACCGCGAATACTCGCACCAGCGGGTCGATATTCGTGCGCGAAACCACGCGGACGCCCTCGACGGGGTCACGCCTCGGGTCTCCCCAACTTCCGTCGGACATCAGCACGCGCCTCGAACTGGCCACGCCGGCAACCCGGGCCTCACCGAACCCCACCGAAGCCGGACGCCGCGCGCCGTGCGCCTCCTCCACCGCCTCCACGGCCTGCGCGACAAACCGCGATTTCCAATCCGCGTCCGTCTCGCCCACCCAGCTGGCAGACGACGATACCGTCGTTAACTCGCCCATCGCGGCAGGCGCCGATCCGTCGCCCCTTATTGTCAGGCGGGCCATATCTTCAGGGCTGTACGCGGTGGCCACGGGGCAGAAAGCCGGTCCCGAATGGGTGTGCGTCGCACAGACCATGATCGTGTCGGGACTCAGTCCGGTCCGCTCCGCAGCGCCGTGACGGATCTCCTCCGTCGCAACCGCATCCACTCCGGACAGATCCACGGCAACCAGGGCCCACGCCCGTTCACCGGCGGACAGCACCAGCGCCTTCGCGTAGAGGTCGTCCCGCACGTACCGCGACCTGATATTCCCCGAAGCCCGCGGGTTCCACCCCGACATCGACACGCCCACCGGCGGTGTGATCACCCGCCGTGCCGCGCCTGCATGTAACGCCGGTCTATCCATACTTGACCTCAATCCGAAAAAAACAGCAACGCGGCGACGCGATAAAACCCTCCGAAACGGGGCGTTGTCGACGTAAAGAAGGACGTCTTTTTCCTTCACGTCCAGTGACCTGGTGTATCCTGGTAATCCGCCTTCTAATCGCCTTTATTTACATCCACATATTCGAATTAACGTCCACGAAGACTTACGAATCAAGGTTAATTCCGGGAACGATGGCGGTTGGGCTCTGCCCTCGTCAGACGCCCGTCCCGTTCGACCCATAACAGAAGACCCGCCCGTCATTGGTTCCAACAACCAGCCCGCCCGCCACCGCGCATGGCGGCGCCGTCATCGGTGAGCCGAACGCAGCGCTTCCCAGACATGCACCCGTCGCCGGATCCAGCACGTACAGCAACCCGTCGCACCCGCAGACGATCAGGCAACCTTCGAACATCACCGGCGCCGCCAGTATGGACCGCACTCCCCGGCGATAGGGAACCATATCCAGCAGGTCGTCTCCCGTCCGGAACCGCCAGTGCAATGCCCCGTCGTCCAGGCCGAAACAAAGGGCTTCGCCGTCCGGCGTGGTCGCGAAGATCCGTTCGCCGTGGACGAGCAGCCCCGTGGGATACCTGGAGGGTAGAATCGGCCTTTTCCAGACGACCCCTCCCGAGTCCCTTTCGACGGCGATGAGAAGCGAGGGCTCGCCTGAGTAGTGGTGAAGGTCGGCCGAGCCGCCCCCGCTTACGATCAGGTCTCCCGACAGAACCGGCCTGGCGTAGGGGAATTCGACACCCGCCGGACGTTCCCAGACGACGTCTCCCGTCGCGCGGTCCAGCGCCACAAGCCCCCGTCGCTGAACCAGAAGGATAAGCAGGTCATCGGAGACCTGCGGGCCGGCGTAGCACGCCCAGTTGTCACCGTCTTCGTTCACCGAATGCCATAGCCGGCGCCCGGTGGCCAGATCGAAAGCCGCGTAGCCAACCTTGGCGCCCGCGTAGACCGTTCCATCCGCGATCACCGGAGAGGTATAGACCCAGCGATGGGGATAATCAGGCAGGTCAGCTTCCCACGTCGAGCCGCCGGATTCCGCGTCCAACAGATGTACGCGGCCGTTAACCGACACCGCGGCGCAGGCGCCGCCGTCGACAGCCACGCTGTTCTTTACCGCCGCATCCGTCACGGTGTGCCAGACCGTCTCCCCGCTGGCGGCATCGAGGCAGCAGACGCCGGCCTGTATCGGCCAGCCTTCGTCGCGCAGGCTGAGAAACACGCGTTCTCCGGACGAGACCGGCGCCGCCCGGTGAATCCCGCCCGGAACCTCCCTCTCCCATCGCAGGCGGAGCGATCCCCCGTCGAATCCGATGTCTCGCGGGGAACTCTCACCGGATTCCGCCGCGGTGCCGGCGGCCTGGAGCACTCGAAGGCCCAGGGCCGCGCCCTGATCGCTGAACTGCACCACGCGGTAACCCCGGGGAGAGGTGTCGATTCCACCGAAACAGACCGGCGGCGCGGCGGCCACCACCATGTCGCCGTATGAGGAAACTCTGCTTGAGTGCCAGTGTCCGTGAAGGACGAGGCGGACATTGTACCTGCTCAATTCGCGCAGAAATGATTCGGGCGGCGGCGTATGTACCACGACGACGATTTCGCGGTCCGCAGGTTGCAGCGCCAGGTCCGCCCTGAGCCACTGCGCCTTGCGCTCAAGGGCCTCCGGAGGGTAGTACGAGTCTTCATTCGGGAAAAATGCAAAATGGCGTCCGCCCCAATCCAGACTGTAATACGTTGGACCGAGAAACGCCTCGAAGTGCAGCGTAGCCGGGATACCGGCGAACTCTCTGCCGATCTCCGCCAATTTCGGATTGTTCGGCGTGGCTTTCAACTCAAGGAACTCATCAATGGAAATACCTCCCATCCGCTCCTGGTTTCCGTCGTGTCCGCCGAACAGTGGAAAAACCGCCGTCGAAATCGTCCGGACGGCGTCGCGAAAGGCGGTCAACTGGTCAATCGTCCCCCAATCCGTAAGGTCTCCGCTGGCGAAAATCAGGTCGGGCTTCGCCTCCTGTTCGATCTGGCGCAGCGCTTGCGCAAGCACGGGACCGGAGGTGTGCGTATCATCTTCCGTGACAATGTGCGTATCGGTAATCTGCGCGAGCGTGAACGACGATCGGGCCCGGTCTGGAGACGGCGAAAGTCGGAAGTTCACTCCGTCTTGCGCTTCCGACCAGTCCAACGTGGAATGGTAGTACCCGTCCTGCGCGGAAAACCCGTCCGGAACCGTGATAAACACGAAACGCTGCGTGCTGCTTTCCACGGTGAGTTCGTACAGACCGTCTCCATCCGTCTGTACGATCTGCTCTCCGTTCGAAACCGAAACCCCGGTCAGGCCCTGTTGCGAACCCTCATCGATCACCCTTCCGCGAATCTGTATCGTCACCTCCCACCTCCTGTGAAAAACACCATTTCCGGTATCCAGTCTATGTTTCCGGTTCCTGGCGAGCCCGGAATGACTCCCGTTCTCCGAACACCTTGACGTAGTTCTGGCCGGACATCTGCCCTCCGTCCGCCACGATGCCCTGACCGGTGACGAACGCGGCCGCGTCCGACGCCAGGAAGAAGATGATGTTGGCGATGTCCGCGGGGCTGCCAATCCGGTTGAGCGGTATCAGCCTGAGGTAGTTCTCCACGAAAACCCGGTCTTCAAGCAGGTCCCCGTGAATCGGCGTGTCGACAAACCCCGGCAGCACCGCGTTCACGCGGATGTCATCGCCGCCCAGTTCCACGGCCAGCGTGCGCGTGAGCGCCAGCAGCGCCGCCTTTGCGGCGTCATAGGTCGCCGCGCGCGGGCTGCTCGACAGGGCGTTGCGCGAAGCCACGTTTACGATCGCCGCCCCCTCCACGCCCTTCATACCGGGTACGAACCCGCGGATGAGCGCCGATGCGCCGACGAGATTGGTGTTCAGCGAGGTTTCCCACATCTCGTCAGTCGTTTCGGTGATATCCGCGTACAGGCACACGCCCGCGTTATTCACCAGCGCCCGCGGCGGCCCGAACTTCGCAACGATGCGCCCGGCAAGCGGTGTGAGGGTCCCCACCTCGGCCATGTCGCAGGGGAACGCGTGGACGTGCGGGCCGATTGTCGTTTGCTTCAGCCGGTCCAGCCCGTCCCGCGAACGGTCCAGAGCCGCAACGAAGAAACCCGCTTCGACGAAGCGCGCCACCGTGGCCTTTCCGATGCCGCTCGCGGCGCCGGTCACAACGGCCAGCGGGGACGATGAACGTTGAGACATACGGTATTCGCTATCTCCTGACGGGTCCGTCTGCGGATTCAACCCAGCGCATATCGCGTGAACCTGTCTAGAGAAGGGAGCCCTTCGTTTAGCCACATTTCGCGATTCCGGCACGCCAGGATCACGCCGAAATTCGTGATCATGTTGTTTTCGTTATTGCGCGGACGCTGGCAAAGACCGCCCGGATTGTGTTCATCCATCAGAACTTCCCGCATTTCCCGCAGCGTGAGCGATTTTTCTCCGCCTCCGAATCTCCCGTAAAGGTGAGCGATCCGGTTCATCGAATTCTGAAAATACCGCGTACTGATGAACTCCGGATCCCACTTCCAGCCCACGGCCTGCATTTCTTCGCTGTAGTAGTGGTTCGTGGAGAATACGACCCCGTGCTCCGGACCCCGCACGCCATTCATGTCGCAGGCGTTTTCCGTAGCGGCCGCGTTTCCCTCGGCATCGGCCAGCACGATGTTGATGCCCTTGCCGGTCAGTCTTGTCTGCCTCAGGAAATCGACCGACTCCTTCACGTTCGCGCACCGTTGCAATACAAGGCGGGGGGCGATGTGCTGGGGCACGCCGGATCCGTCCTGCCCTTTCATCGTGGGATGTCCGGAGTTCGTCCCCATGCATAGCCCCGCCTCGTTCACGCCACACTCGGTCCACACCGTCCCGATCTGGTTGATGCACAGAACGTCGTACCCCGCCTCCGGTCGTATCGTCAGAATCGTCAATCCCCCCAGACGATTCGAATCGGGTCGAAATCTCCCGTCGTCGGTCTTGCCGAGGATGGGCCCAACGTCGCTTGTGGCGAATGCCACGCTGCTGCAGCCGAGATCGTCGGCCATCGCGGGACCGACGGCGTTATAGGTATTTTTGTAGAACGCTTCCTCGTCGGATATCTCCGCACCTCTTGCAATGCCGCGAATCTCTTCGATGATCTCCGGAAACTCCTTCTGAAGGTGTCCACGCATCGCCTCCATCAGGGCGGCCTGTCGAGTCCGCACTTCCCTGATCACGGAGAAACGGGCGAGACTTCCCCGTATCTCCGCCATGAACCGGCGGCCGATCTGTTCCCCGCGTTGAAAAGGAGATCCCTTCACTTCAAATTCAGGAATCATCGTTAGCCCCAATTCGAAACAAAACAGCAACGCGGCGACGCCACAAAAACCCCTGAAATGGGGCGTAGAGGTCGACCAAAAGGACGTTTTTTCAGTTTACGTCCAGTGACCTGGTGTATCCTGGTAATCCGCCGTCTAATCGCCTTTATTAACTCGCACATATCCGAATTAACGTCCACGAAAACTTATGAATCAAGGTTAGCTCCCGAGACTGTGCAGGTGGTTCTCCCGGGCAGGTCCGCTGCTTCCCGGATCCTGCATGCGTTCTCAAACAGGCGCTGGAATCGTCGGACCGTCTTCACCCGGCCCTCGGCGTCGCGGACCTCCACGAAGAGCGGACCGCGGGTGATCTGGTGCGTGGACCACGCCCACAGGAAACCGGCAAAGGAAATCCGGCTGCCGAACAGATCCGTAATTTCGTGATGATTGGAAAGGAGGCCCGACCCGGGATCCGTTTCCACCTGGTGGATGTGATATCCCAGGATTCGCCTCCCGAGTCTGGCGTACCAGTCGCCGAGCGGTTGCAGATTATCCAGATCGCCCCCGTTGTTCCGCGCATGACCCACGTCCAGCAACGCGCCCACCCTTGCTCCGGGCAAGTCAGCCATCTCCGCCGCAACCACGTCGATCCATCTCAGGTACTCGTCGATCCGCGTGGCGAATTCCCGATCCGGCGAGTCCACAGGCGTATTGTCGGGATTGTGAATATTCTCGATCGCGATCCCCACACCCTCGCGGACCGCCTGCCTGAACAGGCTTCCGAATGTCCTGGCGAAGGCAAGAAAACATCCTGTCGCTTCCGGTCGATGCTCCCGAACGCGCTCCATTTCGCGGGCGGTCGCCCGGGGAACGTGGACCGTCAGGCTGTCCGCGCCCGCTTCCATCGCGCAATCCAGGTGCGCCCGGACCGCATCCACACCGTCGACGCGTCCGGCCCCTGAATTCCAACGCAGGTCGGGCAGATGATAGGACAGATACAGCGGTCCCTGATCCCGGACGTCGCCAAGCGCCGCGGAAAGCGCCTGCCGGGAAAAATCCAAATCCGCGGGCCGGATTTCGAGGCAGTGCAGGCCGGAACCGAGGGTCTCCCGGGCTGCCGTCACCGGGTCGCCCTGTATCGACCAGCCCACCGGCTGCATGTCGTTCGGGAGGTCCGACGGCAGCAGCCGGATCGCCGGCGACCAGGGGATGAATGTCTCCGTCCATGCCCCCTTTTGCCCGCTCTCGAAGAGACTGATTCCGGGTAGATCGCCGATGGCCTTGTCCGGATCCAGTCCGCGGACCACGGCCTCGACGACGCCGTTTTCGCGCCGGGTCCGGTGGAAATGGCTGTGTCCCGCAACGAGAAGCTCGACGCGGTTTTCACAGAGCCAGCGCGTCAGCCACGTCCGGCTCTCTCCGTCCATCCTGTCCAGCGGATAGTGGGTGATGACCAACCGCCGCTCCCCGCGACTGGACCCGATGCTCCGGACCAGCCACGAGCGCTCGTCGGAAGGAAGGGTCCCGGTAGACGTATCGGGCAGGAGAACCCGCAGGTCGCCGAACGCGTCCACCCGGCGATCGGGGGCCGCCAGAGTTTCAAACACCGGCATCGCGTGCCCGCCCCGCCGTTCAGCGTTGCCCGGGGTGAAGAGCACCGGGACTTCGACCCGGTCCAGCGCTTGCAGGCAGCGTTCGGCCGAAACGCCCGTTGAAAAGGTCGTGACGTCTCCGGCCACGGCCAGGAAGTCGGGTCTCTCCATGTTCACACGGTCGACGGCCCACTGAAGCGCCTGGTGTGCCGCCGTATCCGGGTTGTCCGAAAGATGGAGGTCGGTCAGCAGGACAAAACGATGAGCGCTTGCCGTCATATCTTGTCTATCATCTCGCAGACTTCATGGAAGGACACGAAGAATCAGTTTACATAGCTGTGGCGGCCGGGATTCCCGCGAGCAAGGTAGAGACGGAGCCCGTCCCAGTCGAACCCGGACGGAGACACGAACGTGCGGTCGATTTCGGCGTGGGTCGAGATGTATTTCAATGTTATACCGCAGCGCCGCCGGGATGACTTGTTCGGATTGGACCCATGCAGAATCCAGGGATCGTGAACGGAATACTCACCCGCGCACAGCTGCACGTCTCTGGCTTCGGAGAGGTCGAGGTCTTCCAGCGACATCGGGAGCGTCGTACCGGAGTCGAGATCCACCTTGTGCAAGAGCACTGACTGCTGCCGGTGGGTACCGGGAAGCACCCGCATGCAGCCGTTATCCACGTCGGAGTCGTCCACGGCCAGCCAGAGGGTGAACGTATCCATCGGCGCGACAGGAAAAAACGCGGCATCCTGATGCCAGTCCACGGCCAGGCCGTCGTCCGGACGTTTGCTGATGACGTAGGACGTGAACAGCGCGACGTCCGGACCCACAAGCTGCTCCGCCACGTCGATGAGACGGTCGCTCAGGAAGAGATCGCGCAGGTACCCGTTCCCGTAATGAAGCGACGGCATGTTCTCGGGCCTGCGGTCAGGAGGAAGACGATCGATAATGGAATCCAGTGCGGCGCGAAGCCTTGCAAGTTCGTCGTCATCGAGAATCCTTCCGCCGACGGCATAGCCCTCGTTGCGGTACTGTTCGAGTTGTGCGGCGGTGAGCGCCATGTCGTTTCCAATCCGTAGTTTCCGTGTGCGACGATTCTTCATTCGCTCCGGTTCGCGTCCTGCCAGCCCGTTGAAAATGCCATCCGGGCCGCAGCCGGCCCTTGCGGTCGAAATACCGCGGAGCGGCCTGGTCAACGGACGGCTACGCCGGCGTCGGTTTCGAGATCTGCAGATGCTCTCGAATCAGCTTTTCGTAGATGCCGACGAAATCCGATCGCCCGTTATGCAGATTATAGAAGTAACACATCGGGTTCGGGTTGATTTCGATCACCTGGAACCCTGCCGGGGACCGAATCACATCGATTGCAAAGAACCCCAGTTCGATCACACCCGATACGCCCGCCGTGACCCGAGACAGCCCTTCCAGCGTTTCAGGTGCATCCACCCGCTTTGCGAATCCGGTTGACCCGTGCAGCGGGTTCAGGTCGCCGCACGGCGATGCATTGACTTTCTCGTATGCCAGCAGCAATTCATCCCGGGCGGCAACGATCCGATACTCCGGCCCGCTGATGTGCTCCTGAACCAGGATCAAATTGTCGAGAAAACCGCTGTGTTCGAATAGCGTTCGCAGGCGTTTCTCCAGCGCAAACCGGTCTCCCTCCAGGAAAACACCCTGGGCAAGCGACCCCTTGTTCCGCTTTACGACTACGGGATAGGTGAACCGGAGTTCAACCTCCTCGATGACCGCGTCGACGGACGCATGGGTCCGGTAGCGCGAAAACCGCTCATCCGCAAATGGATTGAATGCCACCATCGTTTCCGGAACCGGAAGCCCGGCCACCGTAAACAGCTCGTACTGATATGCCTTGTCTTCCGCAAGGCGGGCCGCCACGTAGTCGTTGAACGGATGCCTGTTGCGCAGAAAGTAGACCGGCCCGCGTCCTGGCGGCCGGATACGGAACAGATTTCCGTCATCCGATGCCGGTTCAATCGGAAGGTCCAGGTTTGCGCAGGCTTTCGCGAGGCACGCCAGACTCTCGCGGTGCAGGTCTTCCCCGAATCCGTCCCGCTCACATGGCAGCCCCAGCGCTTCGCGCGCCCTGCCGACGAGATGCAGGGATCCCATGATACAGACGGGATTTCCCTCCCGCAACCCCGCACGCCCCAGCGCTTCCACGACGTCCGGCGCGCAACAGGCGGAAAGCCCCGCGGGCAGGCATTGGCGGAGCTTGTCGACGGCCAGGGCTTTGGGGTGATCAGACCTCGTCAAAACCAGCTTCTCCGCCAGCGGCTGGATCGCCTCGAGTATCCCCCCGGCGTCGTGACCCGAGTTTACCCCCACCACAAACGTCCACCTCTTCGACATCCTGCCCAAATCGCCCGCGAGGGCCGCCGCGCCGGAAGGGTTGTGTGCGCCGTCCAGCACGATCGGGGGCGTTCCTCGCGCCGCCTCGAACCTTCCCGGCAGTTCGAGTCCGGTCAGGGCATCCACGATCCGGGCATCTGTAAGGTCCTTCCCCATAAGGTGGCGCCCGACCGCGATCGCCAGCCGGGCGTTCTTCCGGAATACCGACCCCCGGTCCGGCATCGCCGGAAGCGGGAGTTCCCGCGCTTCCCAACGCCAATCCCCGTCCGTTTCGCCGCCGACAACGCGAAGATCAACGCCCCGCTCACGACACTCGCGACGCAATAGCGCGAGCACTTCGGGTTTCTGTGTGGCCGGGGTGAAGAGCGGCCTGCCGGCACGGGCGATTTCGAGCTTGTCCAGCGCGATCGCCTCCACCGTATCGCCCAGAATTTCGGTATGGTCGAGATCGATTTGCGTCAGGACGGCCACGCCGGCATCCCAGGCATTGGTCGCGTCGTAACGGCCGCCAAGGCCCACCTCGAATACGCCGATGTCGACGCCGGCATCTGCGAACATAGACGTCGCCAGCGCCGTCAACGCCTCGAACTTTGTGAAGCAACCGTACCCCTCCGCTTCAAATCCGCGCGTTCGGTCGTAGAGGTCGGAAATCCTTTGCGCCCAGTCATCCTTATCGAGGATCCGGCCGTCGATCCGGATGCGTTCGCGGATGGTATGCAGGTGGGGGGAGGAGTAGATACCGGTCCGGCGGCCGCATGTCTGAAGCAGGGCGGCCAGGACGCTCGCGACCGTCCCCTTGCCGTTGGTACCGCCCACGATGACCGACGGAAAGTCTTTCTGTGGATTTCCCGTCCGGTGCAACAAAGCCCGCATCCGGGGCAGATAGTCTTCCGGCGTACCCGCCGCCGTCCCGTCCCTTTCCCAGTCCTGCAGCGTATTCAGATAGCGTTTGCCGCGAAAGTAATCCATACAGAGCGCTTTCCCGTCGGTAATATCCGGTCCGATTGCCGTACAACGCACGCAGGGTTGGCGCCAGGAGCCCGCGCCGTCGATAAAAATAAAAAAACCCACCTGGAAACAAAAGGTGAGTTTTTTCGGCTTGGAATCCGCTCCCGGGATTCTCCGACCCTTTGCCCGGGGGATCCGTGAGAGAGGATCTGACGACCTCAGTGCTGCGTCATGCGGCTTTCATCACAAGGCCGAGCTTAATGCACTTCGTGCAGACCTTGATCCTTCTGGTTGTGCCGTTAACCGTCGCACGCACACGTCTGAGATTTGGATTGAACCGCCGTCTCTTTTTATTGTTGGCGTGACTGACGTGGTTGCCGACCATCGGCCCCTTCCCGCAAATGTCGCATCTTGCAGCCATTACCAGTGCCTCCGGTATATCCCAATTGAACTTGCTCTGTCATGGTGAAGCTGATGTCAATCCGCGCCCACGTTCCCGCCTGCCGTCCTAAAAAAGGCAAGACGCCGCGGAGAGGCGCTTCATAGCCAGAACAAATATACCAGTCAGACGCCGCTTGTCAAGAAAGAACCCTGTTCCTGACCCCTTTCAAATTCCCGGAATCCCTGCCAGGAGCCCCGCATTTCCACGGATGCGGGCGGACATTTCGCGGGTTGCGTCGCGTTCCCTCGCACCCGGAATACCTCGCAGCCGGTCACCTCAGATGCCGTTCAGAGGTACGGATTCGAACGAACCAGAGGTCAACTTCCGGAAGCGTTCCGCTGCTGAACACCGCGCATGGCTCATCGGGTATCAGGCTTCCGCTGGCAGGTGAGATTCCATAGAGGAAGAAAGTGTTCCTCAGTCCGAAATCCTCGAAGCCTTCCAGGACGACCGCGCGCCATCTTCGGCCATCATCTTCGCCGCGGTACAAGCGGAGGGCGTTTCCCGCGGTGCTGGACATCCACATACGCCCTTGCTCGTGTGGACTTTCGAAGATCGCTGCGACTCCCGCGCTTCCAGTGAATACCGTCTTCCACCGGCGCACATCGGGATCCCGCCGAAAGACGATCAGCCGGTTCCTCCCCTTGCCGGATCGGCGCGTGGCCGAGACTAACAATGCGCCGTCGGCCGCCCGCCGGATCGCCTGGGCGAAGGCCAGGTTTTGCTTGAATGGATCGACGTCTGCGACCACCTCTGCGATGGCTGACGCCGGGTCTCCATATGGCACATACAGATAGTTGATTCGGTTGTAATAAGGACTGCGATATGCGTTGTTGCTTACGACGAGATGGAAACCCTCGCCGTCCGGGACGATCAGCGGGTACAGCCACGTCGTCCACGGTTCCTTCGAACGCTGCTCCCGCGCCAGGACGAACGGCCCTGCCCAGAAACCGGACTCCAGGTCGACCCACGCGACCTGAAACGAATAGGACCCCGGCCTGCCGATATATCCGAGGACAAGCCGATCGCCATCCATGCCCGCCCCGATATAGCCCGCGCGATCCAGCCCTTTCGGCAAAGTCAGTTCCTCAAATCCGTGCGGGCTTCCGCGTTTGCGCTGATGCAGAATCCGGGGTCCGGAGTCGCGACGCGCGTGGATGAGTACGAGGCGCCGTCTTGAGTCCAGCAAGACCATCCCCGGCTGATGGTGTAGCCCACCCCACTCGAAGAAGATTTCCCAACCGGCTTCGCCGCTGCGATAGACGATCCCCGTGGCGGTATCCTGGCGCGGCCCCCATCTGCCGAGCGTGTAATAGTGGTCGCCGTCAAACACCAGCTTTGGCGCGTTGTAACCCCAATAGGGGCTGACCGACGCCTCGCCGCTGTCAATACGGACCAGCTCAATGTCCACTTCCGACGACTGCGCAGCCAGAGGCAGGACTCCTGCCAGCAGTACGAACCAGCCGCAGGGAATCCATTGAATGATCAAATTTCTCATACGCGCCTTCGGGTTCTCCACCCATCTTCCGCTTGACAAAATTAAGCGCATCGACCATTTTTTCTTCAGGTCCTTCGGCCATTTCGCTCAGAAGCGATGGCGTCCGCCCGCCACCTGTCGTGCCGGGGAATTCCCAATGCCCTCAGTAAACCTTATAACGCTCGGATGTCCGAAGAATACCGTCGACTCGGAACGTATGCACCGGCTGCTGGAATGCAACGATTACGTGGTGGCCGAAGATCCCGATAACGCGGACATCATCGTTGTAAACACGTGCGGATTCATCGAACCGGCCAAGGAGGAGTCGATCTCCACTGCCCTCGAGGCCGCTGACTACAAGGAATCCGGGAACTGCAAGGGCCTGATTCTCACCGGATGCCTGGCCGAACGCTATCGGGACGAACTCGAAGCGGAAATCCCCGAGGCGGACCTGGTCGTCGGTCTAGCCGGCGAAAGCGAGATCGTCTCCCACTGCGACCGGCTGCTCGGCATCTCCAGACCTCGTGTCTACCGCGACGAGGGCGCACGTCACCTGCTCACCCCCAATCACTGGGCCTACCTGCGCATCTCCGACGGCTGCGACCGGACGTGCGCATTCTGCGCCATTCCCGGAATCCGGGGCGCCAACCGCAGCGAGACCATCGAGGTCCTGGTCGCAGAAGCATGGCGCATGGCCGCCGCCGGCGTGAAAGAGATCGCGCTTATCGCCCAGGATACCATGCGTTACGGCGCAGACCTCTACGGCCGTCCGCGGCTGGTCGACCTCCTGCGCGAACTCGTGCGGATCGATGGGCTCGAATGGATCCGCCTGCTCTACACGTACCCCACCGGCTGGCGCGACGATCTGATCGACCTCCTGGCGCGGGAGGAAAAGCTGTGCGCGTACGTGGATATGCCCATCCAGCATGCTTCCAATACCATGCTCAAGGCGATGAATCGCGGCGCCACGGTGGAAAACACGCGGGCGCTGATCCGAAGACTACGGGAAAGGGTGCCCGGCCTGGCCCTGCGTTCCTCCGTGATCGCCGGGTTTCCCGGCGAGAGAGAGGAACACGTACAGGAGCTTCTTGATTTCATCGAGGAAATCCGCTTCAACCGGCTGGTCGGCTTCCTCTACTCGCACGAGGAAGGCACTCGTGCGGGTCTCCTCGAGGACGACGTGCCGGAAGACGAAAAACGGGATCGGCTTGACCGAATCCTCAGCCTCCAGGCTGTCATATCCTCCGATATCACCGCCGGATACGTAGGCCGGAGCCTTCGCGTGCTGATTGATCGTCCCTCGGACGATTCTTCCTGCGACTATATCGGCCGAACGCGAATGGACGCTCCCGAGATCGATGGCGAGGTCTTCGTTTCAGGAGAAGCGCGGGTCGGCGAATTCACTGACGTTGAAATAACCGACGCGCTCGATCACGACCTCATCGGACGGTCGAAGGCTGCCCCGCGACTGCTGGATATCGCCGCGCCGGGGCCCCCATGACTCTCATCGCCGCCATAGCCGACAACGGGGTGATCGGTAAAGGCAATTCCATGCCATGGCACGTCTCCGAGGATCTCGGGCATTTCAAAAAAATCACCACCGGCGGCGTACTCATCATGGGCCGCAAGACCTTTGAATCCATCGGCTGCAGGCCCCTGCCGAACCGCCCCCACGTCATCGTCAGCCGTACATTTCCGGAGACTCCCGGCGTCGACGTCTGCCGCACTTTCGAAGCGGCGCTCAAAAAAGCAAGGTCCTACGGGAAACCCGTGTTCAGCGCGGGCGGCGCCGAGATATACCGGCAGTCCATTCCCCACACGGATCGAATGTATCTCTCGCGGATCAGGGGCGACTACGACGGCGACACCTGCTTCCCTGAATTCGACGAGAGCGAATGGCGACTGGTAAAGGAAGAAGAACGCGCCGAATTCACCCTGTGCGTCTATGAAAGGCGGAAGACGTAAGACGGTAGACGGTAGAGGAAATCCTTGCCCGATCTGCTCTTTCTCTATGCCTGCGGTCTGAACTGAAACCTCACAGGGCAGGCAATCTCTCCCCTCTTCCGGCTCCCGTCTCACCGCTTTTTGGCGACTTCAGCCAGCCGAAGGCTATTCAGACTGAAATATAATGAAACAATACCTCGATCAACTACGATATATTCTGGATCACGGCGTCAGAAAAGAGGACAGGACCGGCGTCGGAACGATCTCCTGTTTCGGCCTCCAGGCTCGGTACGATATGAGAGACGGATTCCCCGCTGTCACGACGAAAAAACTCGTGTGGAAATCCATGCTCTCGGAGCTTCTCTGGTTTATTTCGGGATCCGACAACATCAATGACCTCAAGAAGATCTATCCCTACAACAGACTCTGGGACGGCAACTACGAGGACTACCTCAAGAGACTCGGTCAGCGCGACAACAGCGGCTCGATGGGCCGCATCTACGGTGTGCAGTGGCGGCACTGGCGTGGAGCAGAGAGGAACGTCGACCAGTTGCGGGAAGCGATTGATCTGATCCGCAGCAACCCGGACTCCAGGCGCATGATCGTGAATGCCTGGAATGCCGCGGAAGTCGCGCCCGGGGACGTCGCCCTTCCTCCCTGCCATTCCTTCTTCCAGTTCAACGTTGCGGAAGGCAGACTGTCCCTCCTGATGTACCAGCGGTCCTGCGACATGTTTCTCGGGGTCCCGCTTAACATCGCCTCCTACTCACTCCTGCTGCACATGGTCGCCGGAGTCACCGGCCTCGAACCCGGCGAATTCATCCACACGCTGGCCGATGCGCACATCTATATGAATCACCTGGACGCGGTCATGGAGCAACTGTCCCGCGACCCGTTTCCGCTACCACGACTTCACATTGAGGACCGTGGCCAGAAGACCATCGACGACTTCGTCTACGACGACTTCCGGCTGATCAACTACCGCTGCCATGCCGCTGTCAGGGCCAAAATGGCGGTGTGACCGAGAAGCCGGATTCGTTCTCGCCCAGACCCCAGTTAATCTTTACCGAGGAACTTCGCCATGTCAGATCCAGCGATACCCTGGCGCCCCAGGGTCATCCTCCCGGGACGCAGCTTCCGCCTGCCCGTTCAGGCGGCCGGCGACGGCGTCACACTGTCCGCCGATCCTTTCGAGACGATCGCCACGAGGTGGTCCGAACGGGATGGCGCGCTCTACCACTATCTGCGATCGCCCCGGCAGGCAGGGGACTACACCCTGCGCGCCACACAAGGAGGCGGGGCAGCGAAAACGACCATCCGTGTGAGCACCCTGGACGACCTGCGCCGGCCGCACACCTACAACGGCGCGCGGTGGCCACGCCGCTGGCCTTTGGAGAGCAATTACAAGCCGACAAAGACCCGCCAGACGCTGCAGGACGAACCCGTATCGGAACGTCTCGACGACAGGACCGTCGAGTGGTGGTCCTCCCAAACGGACGAGATCCTTTGGGCACAGCTCCCCGGCGCGGAACTGCCCAAGGCCCACTTCGCCAACTGCCACCAGGGTTGTCCGAATTGCGGGACGGCGATCTTCAAATACAGCGGTTTCTATCCTTGGGTGCGCAGCCACCTGCCGTGTGATTTCAAGTCCGAATGCCCCAACTGCGGTTCGGTCTATCCGAGCAACGACCTGGCGAACGAAGACTATTTGTCGGGCGAATATCCGGATGACGGGTTCGGCTTTTTCGACGCCGAAGGCCACATCTACCTCTTCGCCGCCACCTATCACCGGGACCAATGCCGAAGCTGTAATTCCGGAATTGACACGATGACGAACGCCCTCCGCGCCGGCGGGTTCGATGAAGCGCGCGCGCGGCAACTCGGACTGATATTGCTGCGTTATGCAGTGGAAGAGCTATACGTGGCCTCCGTGCCCCAGTTCCGATACGGTCCCTCGAAAGGCGTGGAAGAACCCTGGGACTGGGGCCAGCCGGACTGGGCGGACGAACCCGACCCTGTGCAGGCGCTGCGGGCCAAGGGCAGCATCCGTTACAGCATCGACACCCCGTATCTGATCGAGAGCCTCGCGCTGGCCTACGATACGGTCTGGCCGTTGATGCGCGAAGATCGCGAACTCGTCGAACGGGCGCAGTCCATGGGTCTCTCCGTTCAGACCCCGGAAGACGCCTGTCAACTCACGGAAGAGATGCTGGCCGCGCTGCTCCAGGTCACACTTGACCGGGGCGCGTCCAGCAACCTTCCGAGAGAAAGCCAGGGCGCGCTCATCGTGCTGCGCTGCCTGGACCGACCCGATGCGCGGGACGTGATGGATTGGGTCTACGACGAGGGGCCGGACACGCTGCGGGTCTTCACCACCAACGACTTCTTCCCGGACGGCACGCCACAGGAGGCTACGGGAGGTTATAACTCCATACACAGCGACGGCTTGTTCGACCTGGAGCACCACCTTCGTCATCTGCGCGACCGGCAGCCGGAGGCCTACCCCGAGTCTGACTTCCCCTCGCTCTTCGAGGATCGCCGCGCGGCGCACGTGCCCCGCGCGCTGCACGAAATCACGATGTGCGGAAAATCGTATTTCCAGTTCGGGGACGGGTCCGCGCCGGGTTCCGCGGGATTCAAGGGAGAGGGCACCATCCGTCTGGACGACGACCTCTTCCACCCGCCGATGGATCCGAGTCTTCTTGAACGTGCCGTTGCATTTACGAATGATCCGCTCGTGCGGGAAATCCGGTCGGCTGCAGAGAACAGGCGGCACCGGGCTCTCGGTCCAACGGTCCACGACGGTGTCGGCATCGCGGTCCTCCGTACGCCCGAAGCGCCCGAACGCGCCGCGGCCGGCATCGTGTACGGGGATACCCTCCACCACCGCCACCGGGACCTTCTGGACGTGCAGTTGTTCGCGTTCGAGCGTCCCTTCCTGACCGACCTGGGATACCCCCAGTCCTGGGCGAGCATGTCCCCGTGGGAGTCCCACTGGGCAACCCATAACACCGTCTGGTCCGACCTGCCCGCGGGCGAACCCCAAACGGCCGGCCGGGGGCGCCTGGTGCGCAGCCTGTTTGTCGACGGGCTGCAGGTACTGGACGTCGAGGCGCATCGATGGACGCACGAGGAGTCGCGAGGCTGGCGCAAGCTCGGGGTTACGTTCCGCCGCCTCATCGCCCTTGTTGAGACCGACGGCGAGGGCGTCGTACTCATCGATCTTTCGCGGATCACGGGAGGCGCGGAACACTGGCGCACCTGCCGGGGGCTGGAAGGCGAATTTCGGTCAGACAACGCGGGACTTCAGCCGCAAACCGGAACCGTCGCCGGTCCCCGGGTCAAACGCGCGCAGACGGACGACCTTCCTCACCCGGACCATACCGCTCTGGCGTACATGGACGACGTCTCGACCGGCCAGGCGCCCGACGCCTTCAGCGGCGGATGGCGTTCGCAGGCCGAACCCGCCGTCCAGCTGGATCTCCATCAGATCAACGTCTCTCCCGGAACCCGCCTTTTCACGGCCCGCGCGGCGCAGGCCATGGGGACCCCCGAAGAGTCCAACTACCTGTATCATCCCGTCCTCTGGCGGCGGACGCCGCAGGAAGACACCACCTGCGTCGATCTTGTATTCGAGCCCCGAATCGCCGAACCGACGCTTGCCGAAGCGGTCGCCGTTTCCGCGCAGTCTCCATCTGCCGTCGGCGTCAGGCTGAACACGGCACAGGGCAGGCAAATCGCCATTTACTGGTCGCCCGTCGCGGGACCGAGCGACGCCACGCGCTTCGAAGACGGCGTCACGTTGCACGGCGCACTCGCTGCCGTGGTCGACGGGCGGATATCGACCGTGGGCGCTTCCGCGTTCCGCGACTCAGTCACCCCGGTTTCAGTCGATCGGGCGCGGCAGATTGGCCGCATCGTCGCTCTGGACCGGGACGCCTGTACAATCGACGTGGAGGGCCTGGAGGGCGTTGCCGCCGGGGACCGCGTTGCCGTCAATCCCGACGAACGCGCCCACAGCTACCGCGTCGAAGCCGTTGAGCCCTTTGGCGACCCGATGCTTCGCCTGACGCTGGACGTCACCTCGATCCTAGGTCGCGCGAAGGTGGTCGCGGCCGAAGGCGGCAGAATCGACTTCGGCTATCATATCCTGGCGAAATCGGGCAACCTCAACGGCACGCGGATCCAGACCGGCGCAAACGACGACTGGGCGGTGATCTCCAACGCGAGTAACGAGCGCTCCTGGCCGCCCGGCCCCGTGCGCACGACGGTCCACGTCGACCCCAACAGAGGCGACGGCGACCGACTTCAGAATCTGGCGACCGGGGCATGGGTTCAGATCGCGGACTACGTCGTCGGCGATACGGTCCTCTTCGAGCCGGTCGGGTCGGGCGGAACATAGAAAACAGAAGGGGCAGGTTTGAAACCTGCCCTTACATTCTGCGTAAACACATAAACACAATGAACGAATCCCAGATCCACCTCGACGGAGACCCGCGCAGACTGGCCAGGGCCATCTACCAGGCCGCCCGGGAGTCATGCCGCGAAAAACACGGTCGCCTGTCCGGCTGGGACGAAATGAAGGCCGACATGGAAGCCGAAATCCCCGCGCTCGCGAAACAGATGGCCGAGACCCTGGACAGCCACGCGCGCGACGTATACCTCATCAACGCTCTCGAAGTCCTGGCGCTCTACTATGCCCGGAGCGAGCTGGAACAGGCTTCGAACAAAACCGAGTAAACTTCCAGTGCCGCGACGTGGAAATGTAAGGAACTATCGAAAAATAAGTGAATTGACATGTCCACACACACTTGTGTGTGTTCATCGTGACTCACTTGAGTGGTGACGACGTTACCGAATGCGGACTAATGAGTTCGAGGAAGCCTGTCGCAGCTCTATATGACTTCGGCTGAGATCGGGAAGGACGTCGCGGCAGGTGTGTCAGCGGCGGTCTTTCTTTCCGATCAGGGTTTTCACCATTCGCCAGAACAGACCGGCGCCGACAACGAGAATCAGGGCCGAGGAGATCAGCAGTACAATACGAATGATGATTGGGAGGTCGTCGAAGACTGGCATCATGAAAAACCGGCACCCGACAAAGCGCGAAGATTGAGCGACAATACGGAGTCCACGGGAACATTAACTACGAAAAGCGCCGACATACGGAGATGAACGATGACCCAGGCCACGATACTGGTCGCGCCGCGCGCGGATGACAACTGCCTGATACAGGTTGTGGATGCGCTTACGCACCGGGGAATTGCGGCTGAGGCGGGCGTTCTGGATGGCCGTCCCTCGATCGAAGACGCGCTGGCGGCCTGCGTGCAGCGCGGAATGAAGCGGATCGCGGTCCTGCCGTTCCTGTTTCGCGAGGACAAACAGCTGCTCCGTCGTCTCCGGCAGCGCGTGGAGAGGTTTCACGACGACCACGCCAATACGGAAGTCCACGTCACGCCAACGGTAGGCTACGACGCGCGTCTGGTCGATATCGCGCAGGACTACATCGACCAGACGGTATCGGGGCTGCACAGTGACGCCGGTGCGCCATTGCTGACAGTTGACGGATGTCTACCCGGACCCATAGTCTTCACGTACGCGGACCTGCGAAGTGTTTCCGAGCAGATCGAGGACGTAGGCCGCATCATTCCCGGTCGCCGAGGATCCGCGGTTTCCGTCGCCGAACTTCTGAGAGACGCGGCCGTGGGCGACGGGGCGAGTCAGGCCGTTTTTCATTCGGCCGACGACGGATTCTTTGCCCGGGTCTCCCTCGCTTCCGCAGTCGAAAACGGCATCCTCGTTTACCGCATCGGCGAACATCCGTTACCGGAAAGACTCGGTGGACCTATACGACTGTTCATTCCCGAAACGGACGACAGGTGCGCGAACGTAAAAAACGTGGTCCGTATTGAGTTGGTACGATAGTACCTCATCTCAATCCTGAGTGCATGGCTGCGACCGAAGATATAAGAAACCCCGGATATCCAACGCAGGGTCTTGACTCTTGATCAGTAATCGGATAAACTTTCCATGAACCAGGACGCGGGCCTCTGTCGCGTACTCAGCCTGCTTCTCCCTCCCGGCAGGTGGAGATACTCGGATAGAGGCCCGTATTATCTGGTGTCCAGTCCCGTGGTGACGCCGTGGACGCGCACCGTCCGCTCGGGCGAACGGTCTGTCACCACACGGCCGGATGGCTGCCGGCCAGAGTGAGGGGGCGGATGGATTCAGCGCGGTACTGCGCGGTCGTGATCAACTTGCCGTCCATGAGTTCCAGCAGCAGACGGTTCCGGAGCTCGATGGCGCGTTCCGGGTCGGTCACCGGCGCCGGCGCATCGGGAAAGCGGGCGAGATGGAACAGCAGGATGGCTTCTCCCGTCGTCAGCTGCTCAGGAGATACGCCGAAATAGGCTCGTGCGGCGCGCGCAAAACCTGGCACCGAAATATTGCGTGTCACGGCGAAGGGCGTCCGGTCGAAAAAGAAAGCCTGCAGGCTTTCTTTTTTGTATTTGCGGGCGATCAGGAAGGCGTAGCAGGCGCGCTTGATCCCGCCTGCAGGATCCGGGCCATCCGGAGGCGCCAGTTGATCGGCAAGCAGCCGGGCAAGGTCCGCGGTCGAAAGCGAGTCGGCGACCCTGTCCAGAATGGAAGGGAGGCCGGACGTTGCAGGGGCATCCGGCACCGTGCCGAGAAGGCGGTCCAGTTCCCGCGAATACCCGTCGAGCATAAAACCGACAAGCGAGGCGACGAGTGCCACCGGAATCAGGATCATCAGAACCGATCGAAGAGAGGGTAGGGCCATCATCCGTTCTCCATAATCCAGTCCACGGCGGCGGCGAGATCGCCGGCGACGAAATCCGCGTGTCCGGGAGGCATCTTGGCCAGCGCTTCCGGACCGGAACCCGTCTTCACCAGGATCGACGCGCGGCATTCGGCGTTGCGCCCGGCGTCCACGTCGGTCTTCCGGTCGCCGACCATGAAGGACGAGGAAAGGTCCAGATTGAGGTCTTCGGCTGCGGCATGCAGCATCGCGGGGCTGGGCTTGGTTTCCGCCGGGACGTTTCGATGTTCCGGCAGGACGGCGTTCGGACCGCCATAGCGGCAGTAGACCCCGTCCAGTTCCACGCCGGAAGGTCCAAGCAGCGCGGCCATGCGGTCGTTCACGGCACCGACGGTTTCGGTGGTGACGTACCCCTGTCCGACGGCGGTCTGGTTCGAGACAACGACCAGGGCGTATCCGGCGCGCTTCAACTTCGCAAGTGCTTCCGCTGCGCCCGGCAGAAGGCTGAAGGCGTCCGGACCCGTGCGGTAGGCGGGAGCGGGGCTGAGGGTGCCGTCGCGATCCAGAAAGACCGCCCTGCGTCTTCGCCCTTCCGTCGAACGCAGTTCAAATTCGTGTTGATCGATGCCTGTCCCGCTCAGGTCGTAGATGCGAAACGGATGCGGCGGCTCCCCGAACGCAGGCGCATTGGCGAAGTGAACGTGGCCTTCCCTGAACAGGCTGTCCCCTTTGTGATAGTGACCGCTGAGTACCAGGCGCACCCGGCTGTCGGCCAGAAGGGCCGCCTTGAGGCTGCCGGCTTCCCTGTAGGCGTGGGGATAGCCGCCCTCGCGCTCCGGCGCGACGAGGTAGTGCTGAAGGTGGACCTGCGGCGACGGGTCGTCGTCGTTCATCGCGGCGAGAAAGCGTTCGCGCTGCTTCCCCATGCGCTGGGGAAAGTTGCTTTCCACTTCATCGTCGAAAAACAGCAGAACGCGATGCCCGGCAACGTGGAAATCCGCCGGAAGGTCGCCGTAAACACGGTGGAAGGACTCCGGATGGTCGTGGTTGCCGTAGAGCCAGGCGACGGGACATGTCAGAGACGCAAAGTATTCCCGGATCAGGCGGAGATCTTTTTCGGCGAGGGCGATAAGCTCCTCGTCGTGCATCCCGTAAAACGGGTGGTCGGCCAGGTCGCCGGTAACGACGACGAGGTCGGGGGATTCCCCGCGAATGCGGCCCACCGCCTGCGTTATCAGCTCCGGCATGTGCCGGCTTAGGCGCCGGGATATGGTGGAGGTGCCCGGAAGATGGTGGCGGAGATGGAAGTCGGAAATGTGGGCGATCTTCATTCAGGCGTCCAGGTTAACAGTCCGTTGATAAAGTCGCTCTGCAGGTGAGGCCGAGCCATTGTGGTCGAAGACAAGGCGCGCGACCGAGTCCCATCCTGTGATTCGGCGAGCGAGCGCAACGTAGTATTTCGACCGCAAGGGCCGGCTGCAGCCCGGATGGGCTTTTTCAACGGGCTGCTAAGGGAGTGGGGGATTCGTAAGCCAATCGTGCAACGCGGTCCGGTTGACACGGCGCGAAGAGATCCGCAGTTCCGGGCAGGCGTCGGCGGCGCGGTAACACGAATGGAAATCGTCCGCGGGGAAGTCGTTGCCGGCATTGTGAACATAGAGCGGTGAAGGGGCGATAAGCGCGGCGGCCGTGCGAAGGTCGCCCGCGGCGCGGACTGCAGGGATGAAGAGGTGTTCGGCCCAATGCGCGTCGTCGCCGGCTTGGAAACGGTGTCCGTCGACGATCGTGCGCCCGATGTCAGGCGCGAGAGCCCGTGCGAACAGGCACCAAAGTCCGGCCTCGCCCATGCCCGCCAGATGGCAGACGGTCACGTCTTCGCGGCGCTGGAGATAGGCCAGGGCCGTGAGGATGTCCTGTATTCTACAGGATGCGTCGCTGGCGTTGTAGGTATGGAAATGCGGCACCTCGGTGTCCCGGAGACCGGTGTTTGAGGACGATGCGCCAACCAGGAACGGGCTGATGGTCAGAACCCGCTGGCCCCTTCGGAGCAGGTCGTTGACGGCAGGGCCGGGCCTGCCGCTCTCGGGGTCGGAGAGGGCGTCGGTGCCGCAGGGGTGTACCAGCAGTGTGCCCTGCGACTTCTCCTGTCCGTATCGCGGCAGAAACAGCCGCGCCGGAACGCGGTCGCCGAAATCGGGCCTGCCGAGAAGGAGCCGCTGGACGATATGTCTCCTGCTTCTTGTTCGCCCCAAATCCCTGGAATGCGGCGACTTCGGGTATCGGGCCGCGACAGCATGCCGGAGCGCCGGCGCCATCCGCTCCTTGAACCTGCGAAGGGAGGCAGCGGTGTCGGGCAGGGTGTCATTAAGGCGCGACTCGGACCGGGCGATCAACGATCTCGTGAGTCCGTCTGAATCCAGCGCGCCGGCGGGCGGCTTCCGGTCATGGAAAACCAGCAGTCCCTCATCGGGTTCGACGGTGAAGGGAGTTTCCTGGAATGGCTCGTCCCTGCCCAGCAACCACCGGCCGAACCATCGGTAGACGAATTCGCGACTCTCGCGGTTATAGTTGTGCCCGGCATCGACCTGTGCGGTCGCGACGCTGTCCGCGGCGTCGTACAATCTGTAGATTTCCCGTATTGCAGGGTATTCCAGCTCGGGCGTGTTGCACGTCCAGTCGCCCGAGGCGGAAACCAGGAAGAGAGGGCGCGGCGCCATGGCGGCCGCGATCTCGACGTTGTTGATATCCAGGCGGAGATGGCCCTGGTTTTCGCAGTTGCATCCGCCTTGCATATGGGCCGAAATCATATTGACCGGGGCCGCCACCCCGACCCTGTTGTCCACAGCCGCCAGCAGGAACGTCTGGGTGCCGCCGCCCGAAGCGCCCGTGCAGCCGATCCGGCCCGGGTCCACATCTGGCAGCGCCTGCAGAAAGTCGATAACGCGGATGCTGTTCCAAAGCTGCAGCCCCAGGACGCCGATTCCCCACAGGTCTTCCCTGCGTCCGCCGAACTCCCGATGCTCGATCTGGCTGCTGTCGTTGTACCCCGCCATGTCGTATGAAAAAACAACGTGGCCCTGTCGAGCCAGATTGATGCATCGGCCCGGTATGGAAGCAAAGGACGCGTCGTCGTTCTCAAGGCGGCCGTGGCGGCAGTGGCCGTGCGGGCAGGCGATCCCCGGGTGGGGTCCATCGTCAGCCGGACGGTACAGGTTACCGCACACCAGGAACCCCGGCAACGACTCGAAGAAGACTTTCTCCACGGAATAGCCCCCGCGTTCCACACGACCGAAAATGTGCGCATTGAGGGGGCTCTTCTCAGGCAGCGGATATAGACCCGCGACAACGAGGATGTGGCGGCGAATCTGCGCGGCGCGGGTTTTCCAGGCCTTCAGGGAAGAATAGGAAGCCAGTGTCCATGGCGTGTGTACGTGACGGGACTCGGCCAGGCGCACGTCGAGTATGGCTTCGGAGGTCTGATCTGCAACGGTAGCCACGTGGCGTTTCTCCTCAGAAGCTGTTTTAAAATTCCCAGCGGCCTTCGCCCGGCTCGCAAGGCGCCCGGAAGTCGCAAGACGCGAAGGAGTCCTTCCGGACACCGCAGATTCTGGAAAGATAAAGCCCTCGTCGGCGAAACGCAAGGCGCATCGGGGCAATATTCCGATACGCAGATCCGGCTGGATAGATACATGGGAATTCGCTATATTGACGCGTCAATACAATCAAGGGATACTCTACCAGGGGAGGCGGAACCATGGGAAAACGGGAGATCAAACACCCCGACAAACAGGTGGATACCGGGGCGTATTCGGCGGCGGTGGAAGCGGATGGCTGGGTCTACGTGAGCGGGCATGCGTCGCTGGATCTGGCCACGGGCGAGGTGATCGGGGATGACATAGAGACACAGACGCGCACGACGCTGGAGCATATCCGGAAGGTCCTGCGCGAGGCCGGTTGCACCATGGAAGACGTGGTCAAGTCGACGTGCCACCTGGCGGATATCGGCGATTTCGCCGCCTTCAATGGGGTGTATTCGGAGTTCTTTACGGGTGTCCGGCCGGCCAGGACCACGGTGCAGTCCGTCCTGCCGGAAATCCTGGTGGAAATCGACGTGGTCGCCAGAAAGCCGCAACAATAGTCCGTTGCGCGCCGGATACGCAGAGCCGCCCCCTGAGCTTGTCGAAGGTTCGGCGCAGGATTGCTTAATGGACCCGTACGGATAATGGAACGCGGGCATTTCGACAAGCTCAATGACCGCGTTTCAGCGAGACCGGATAACTGGGCGGGAGAATAGTCGGATATTCTCGGGACCGGACACTGATATGGATGTCATGGAAAACGAGATTGCCTTTTTTCGATACCGCAACCGGTTGATGGCGGGGGTGTGCCTGTCTTCGCGTGGCGGAAAACTGCGTTTCGCGACAGCCCGGAAGGAAACAATGACCACGCCGGTCGAGAACGTGCTGCTCCGCACAGGTGAAACCGCCGATGACTGGACCGGCGCGGCCGAATGGATGGCGCGCGCGGAGGAGCAGAGCACAGGCATAGATCTCGAGGATACATGGGAACTGCTTCGTGATGACGCGGATGCCTGGACCGTGGATGAATTGGCGGATCTCTTTTTCAGCGGAAATGTTACGGCCCATCAGCGGGCCGCGCTGCTGGTACATCTCGAGCAGAACCTCTATTTCGAGGCGGAAAGGCGGGGGGACGGGTACCGCGCTTTGAGCGAGGAAGAGGTCCGGGCTCGACAGGCCGCTGTGGTCCGTCAGGCAGCGCGTGTCGAGGAAAGGGCCCGATTTCGGCGCTGGCTGCACGAATGCAGGGAGGAACCGACGGAGTCGGTCGAAGGATGGGTCGATCGGCTCAAGGATTACGTCTTACGCCATGAGAGGAGTGTCCACGCGGACTGGGTGGAACGGATGGCGGGCGCGCGGGTGGCCCCGCACACTGTTTTCAATCGGCTTGTCCGCGACGGCGTTTGGGGTCCGGATGAACACCTGGATTTGATCCGCGCCGACGTGCCGGTCGATTTTCCGGAGGTTGTCATCGAGGCGTTGGACGGTTTGCGTTTGTCTCCGCTGCTGGACGACGGACGGCGCAGGGATTTCACGAACCTCGCGGTTTACGCGGTCGACGACGCGGCAACGACCGACATGGACGACGGCGTGTCGGTTTTGATGCGACCCGACGGAACCAGGCAGGTTGGCGTACACATCACCGACGTTGCAGGGCTGGTACCCCTGGATTCGGAAGCGGACCGCGAAGCGGCCTCGAGGGTGTCGAGCCTCTACTTCCCGGACCGGAAGATTCCCATGTTTCCTGAGACGGTGTCGAGCGATCTGGGCAGTCTGCGTCCGGGCGCGCCGCGGCTGGCTCTCAGTCAGCTTTTCGACGTTTCCACGGATGGGTCGGTCAAATGCGTTGAAATCGTCCCGTCGGTCGTACGATGCCGTGAAAAGCTATCGTATGAAGCCGCGGACGGAATTCTGGCGGATCCGTCCCATGCACTGCACGGTGATCTTTCGGAACTGCAAACGGTAGCCGAGTGGCACTGCATAGAGCGCCTGCAAAACGGCGCAATAGACGTGGAACACCCGAATCGGCGGATCCGGATAACGGATAACGGGGATGTCCAGGTATCGTTGCAGGACGGCAGGTCCCCTGCAAACCTCCTCGTGAGCGAGATGATGGTAATGGCCAACACGGCGATGGCGAGGTTCTGCCGGGACCGGGATATTCCGGTGGTGTACCGTGTTCAGGCGGCGCCGGAACCGGCGGATTTCAGCGACGCGGAGAACGAGGTACTACGCCGGTACAGGGTGCTGCGCCGAATGCGGCGGGCGTCGATAAGCCTGACGCCGGAACCGCACGGCGGACTGGGTGTGGATGCGTATTGCCAGGCCACTTCGCCGTTGCGCCGGTACACGGACCTGGCCGTTCAACGTCAGGTGGGGGCGTATCTGCTGGATCAGCCTCTTCCTTATGACAATGAACGCATCCAGCGTGTGGTTTTCGAATCTGAAGAACGGATGCGCAACCTGATCCGCATCGAGCGGCAGCGGGAGCGGTACTGGCTGTTCCGTTATCTGCAGGATCGCGTAGGAGGAGTGTTTGAAGCCGTGGTGCTGGATAAGCGCGAGCGGACTCTACGCGTTGAAGTGCTGGATTTTGCGTTTCAGACGGATATCAGGGCTTCCGCTGACGTGGCGCCCGGAGACACGGTGTCCGTCCGATTGGGGCGCTGTGACCCCTGGCCGGGCGAGATTTCCTTTTCTCCCGTATAGATTCCTTTCCCGGGAGCATGAATACACCCATTCGCCGCATCATTCGGAGTGTCCTCCTGTCTCGTTGATATCCTGCGTGGTGGGCAAACGGGGTTTATTTCGGCCGGTAGCTCAATACTGGCCACTGGAGCATTGCCCGTCTTGTTCCTTTTTGTATATTGGAAACTGGAGAGGCGTTGACGTCCAGATACCCGGCAGGCGACGGGACTGTTGCTCATGCGAGGGCATCCATGACAGGCAACATTCTGGTGGTTGAAGACGAAGTCGATATTCAGGAGATCGTCTCGTACAACCTTGAGAAGGCGGGCTTTACCGTGGCTGCCGTCGATTCAGGCGAGGCGGCGCTCGAATTGATCCGGAACGAGCTTCCCGATCTGGTCGTACTGGACGTCATGCTGCCGGGCATGGACGGGCTGGAAGTCTGCAGGATGCTGAAGCAGGATGCAGAAACCCGGGACCTGCCCATTCTCATGCTGACCGCGCGCGCCGAGGAAGTCGACCGTGTCGTCGGGCTGGAGCTGGGAGCGGACGACTATGTCGTAAAACCGTTTTCCGTCCGTGAACTGACGCTGCGCATCCAGGCCATCCTGAGGCGGCTGGCGGAAGGGCGGGATTCAGTAGGGGAAGAGTCGGATGCGGACGCGATGACATTCGGTCCTCTTTCCATCGACAAAGCCGCCCACAGGGTAACCGTGGACGGCGACGTACTGGCGTTGACATCCACCGAATTCAGTCTGTTGGCTACGCTGGCAGAGCGCAGGGGGCGCGTGCAGTCCCGCGAAGAACTGCTGAACACCGTCTGGGGTTACGATTACGCCGGTTACGGCCGGACCGTGGATACGCATATCCGGCGACTTCGGGAGAAGCTGGGCGGCGCCAGCGAAATGGTGGAGACGGTTCGAGGCGTAGGTTACCGATTCATGGAAGAACACTGAGAAGCTGTTTTAAAATTACCGGTGAGCTCCCGAGCGCGAGCGAAGAAGTGGCGGTCAAGGCGGGAGAACCCGCCTATGAGAGGCGAGCAAGCGCAGCCTCGATCTCGTAAGACGGGTGGGTTTGACCAACGCCGACCGGCGCTTTTGCAGCCGCGCGAAGACCGCTGGGAATTTTAAGACAGCTTCTGGGGGATTGGGATGTTTACATTGGCGCCTTCATCTGAGAGCCTGGGGATACCCTCACGGGCGGTCCTGAATTTCCTCAAGCGGGTCGATTCTGAGCGCATTTGCATGCACGGGTTCCTGCTTGCGCTTCACAACAAAATCGCGGCTGAGGGTTACTGGGCCCCGTGGACGGCTGAGCGCAAGCACCGTATGTATTCCGTCAGCAAGAGCTTCGTGGCGCTGGCTGTCGGACTGATGATCGACGAAGGCATGCTCGCCCTCGATGATCGGGTCGCGGACTACTTTCCGGACAAAGTGCCCGAAGACCTTCATCCGTGGCTTTCAGCCTCGACTGTCCGGGATCTCCTGACGATGTCGACCCCCCATTCGCGAACTACCTATACACGCGACGATCCTGACTGGGTATGGACCTTCTTCAACCGACCCCCCTCTCATCCTCCCGGAACGATCTTTTCTTACGACACGGCGGCAACCGTGGTGCTAACGGCCGTGGTCGAACGGCTTTCAGGCATGCCCTTTCTGGACTATATGCGACCGCGTTTCCTGGATCGGATCGGTTTCTCTGCCGATGCGTGGTGCATCCGTACGCCCGAGGGCGTGTCGTGGGGCGGGTCGGGTGTCATCTGCACGCTTCGCGATCTGGCCAGAGTCGCGCTGGCATGTATGAACGGAGGCACGTGGGGCGACGAAAGGGTCCTGCCCGAGGAGTACGTGAGAGCCGCGACCGCCAGACAGATCGACAACGCCATCCGAGGCAATTGCGGATACGGGTATCAGATCTGGCGTGAGAATGAGAACGGATTCTCGTTCCGCGGGATGGGTAGTCAGATCGCGGTTTGTTTTCCAGACCGGGCGTTTCTGTTCGCGTGCATCTCCGACACGCAGGGCGCGCCGTCCGGCAGCGGCATTTCCACCGTGGTGCGCGAGGAACTCCTTCCCCACCTTTCGGACGCGCCGCTTCCGGAGGATCCCGACGCACATGCGGAACTCTCCGATACAATCACCCGGCTGGAAGTCCTGCCGGTCCCAGGAGGACGCGACTCGGCGGCGGCCTCGGACGTCCACGGAACCTGGTATGTTTTGGAGGACAACCCGATGGGGATCACCCGCATGCGCCTGTCCTTCGAAGACGACCGGGGCACGTGGGAGTACACCAACGGTCAGGGCGACAACGTGCTGCGGTTCGGTATCGGGCGCATGCTGTCCGGCAGGTTCCCGCAACGCAACTACTTCGGCGAGCAGATTGGCTCGATCCCAGGCGTCGAATACGAGTGCCAGGCCTCGGCCGCGTGGATCGACGACCAGACGATCAACATGGAAGTCCTCATTACGGACATGTATTTTGGAAGGCTAATGATATCATTCGGCTTCAAGGGCGAGGAGATCGGCGTCTTTATGACCAAACAGGCCGAGTGGTTCCTTGACGAATACAACGGGTTCGCCGGAGGAAAGCGCGTGAGATGCGACTGCATTGGCGGCTGATGCTGCTCTGTGCGGCGGTGATCGCTATTGCCACGGTAACCGTGCATCTGTACGTAAACCGTACGGTTCACGAAATCCTGCTGGCCACTTTGCTGGGGCTGGCCCTGGCGCTGCTGCTGACCTATAGTGTCTCCCGATCGGTGTCGCGGCCATTGCGGAAACTGACCGGGGTCGCGCGCTCCATAGGGGCGGGCGACTTCGATGAAAGGGTTCCGTCCGACGCCTCGCCGCGAGAAATCAGGGATCTCGCAAGGGCACTGGATTCAACGCGGCAGCAGATCCGGGACCGGATCGCGGACATCCTCGGAGAAAAATCGCGACTTGAGACGATCCTCGCGGACATTACCGCGGGGATCCTTGTTACGGGACGCGACGGCCGGGTTCTGCTGACCAACCGCACCTTCGAGCGCTTCTTCGGCGTGACTTCCACCACGGCAGGCCGACCCCCGGTGGAAATGATCCGCGACGTAGGGGTCCAGGAGGCGATCGAACATACCCTGAAAACCGGAGAGGCCCTGACGCATCCGATGACGACCTCAGGTATGCCCGAACGACACTTCGACGTACACGTCGGACCGGTTCGCAGGGAGGGCGCGGGAATGGGTGTGGTGGCGGTTTTCTACGACACGACGGAATTGCATCGGCTGGAGCGTGCGCGCAAGGATTTCGTGGCCAATGTATCCCATGAAATACGTACCCCGCTGACGGCCATCAAAGGGTGCGCGGATACGCTGGCCGACGGCGCGCTTGAAGACCGCGCCAGCGCCGATCGATTTGTGCAGACCATACTCGCGCATTCAGACCGGCTACTGCTGCTGCTGGAAGACCTGCTGGACCTCTCACGGCTGCAGTCCGACCGTCTGACGGTTGAAATGCAGGACTTCGCAATCCGGCGGGCGGTAGACCGGGCGTACGACTCAATCCGACAACAGGCCGCCGACAAGGGCATTGCGGTTTTGGTGGCGATTCCGGATGAACTGTCGGTTCGAGGCGACCCGAGGTTGATTGAGCAGGCTGTGGTAAACCTGCTGGACAATGCGGTGAAATATACACCGCGGGGCGGAAGGGTGCGGGTTGCTGTCAGGCGGTTCGGCAAGGACGAGGATGTCGCGGGCTCGGACAACACGCCGGGGTTTGTTCTTGCGGCGGAAGCCGACCGCGCGGACTCTGTTTCAAGGCCGGCCGGAGTTGTGGTGCTGGAGGTCGTGGATAACGGTATCGGAATTCCTTCGGATTCGCTGCCGCGCGTGTTCGAACGGTTTTACCGTGTGGAAAAGGGACGTTCGAGGAGTCTGGGTGGAACCGGTCTGGGGCTCTCGATCGTCCGTCATATCATCGAATCCCACGGAGAACGGGTTTACGCAAAGAGCGTACTCGGTTCGGGCTCGACGTTCGGCTTCACATTGCCGATTGCTTAGAAGCTGTTTTAAAATTACCGGTGAGTTCCCGAGCGCGAGCGAAAAATTGGCGGTCAAGGCGGGAAAATCCGCCCCTATTTGCCTATACGGGTGGATTTGACCAACGCCGACCGGCGCTTTTGCAGCCGCGCGAAGACCGCTGGGGATTTTAAGACAGCTTCTTAACAGAGCGAACGAAATGAAGACGGGGGATCGCAAAAGCGTCCCCCGTCTTTTTTTGTATCAAGCGGAGGTTTGGGCCGGCCCGTTGGCGGCGAAGAAGTCCGGAATCTCGAACTGTTCTCCTCTGGCCAGCCCCATCAGAATCTCCTGTGACGAAATGGGTGTCCGTCCGTTCGTGGTTTCCACGCGGCGATGGTCGCCGTCCGGCAGAACTTCACGCGCTTTGATATTATCCGCCAGGCACGGGGAGAGAATCCAGGACTGAATCTTCCGGATGAGTACCGGATCTTCGATGGGGCAGAGGATTTCCACACGTCGCCGGAGATTGCGAGGCATCCAGTCCGCGCTCCCGGTATATATCTCGGGCTTGGATCCGTTTTCGAACATGTAAATGCGGCTGTGCTCGAGATAACGCCCGACGATGCTTCTTACGCGAATGCGATCGCTGATACCGGGAATGCCGGGACGAATACAGCAAATCCCACGGACGATCAGGTCGACGTCAACGCCATTCTGGGAAGCCTTGTAGAGCGCTCGCGCGACCCTTGCATCCTGAAGCGAGTTCATTTTGCAGACGATGCGGGCGGGTCGTCCGGCCCTGGCGTGTTCAATCTCCCGATCGATTTTGGCCAGAATGGAATCCATCATATTGAATGGCGCGACAAGCAGCTTCCTGACTTCAGGTCGTTCAGATTGGGTGGTGAGCAGGTTGAATACCTCGGCCACGTCGCTGGTGATGTCTTCCCTGGCAGTCATCAGACCCAGATCCGTATATATCCGCGCCGTCGTAGCGTTGTAGTTGCCCGTACCGATGTGGGCGTACCGGCGAAGACCATCCGACTCACGACGGACCAGCATGGAGAGCTTGCAGTGCGTTTTTAGGCCGACCACGCCGTACGCGACGTATACGCCGGCATCCTGCAGCTGCCGAGCCCATCGGATATTGGAAGCCTCGTCGAACCGGGCCTTGAGTTCCACAATTACGGTAACCTCTTTGCCCGCCTCCGCAGCTTTGAGCAGCGCATCCATAATGGGAGAGTCTTCGGTCGTACGATAAAGAGTCTGTTTAATGGCCAATACGTCCGGGTCCCGCGCGGCGGACTGAATAAACTGAACGACCGGATAAAACGAGTCGTATGGATGGTGCAGCAGGATGTCCCGTTGCCGGATCTCGGCGAAGAGCTGGTCGAGATCTTCGGCGAAGGGGTATTCCGCCGGATGGTACGGCGCATCCTTCAGGTCCGGACGTCTCGTGGCCGCATAGAGCATCATCAGGCGATTGAGATTGACCGGTCCGTTGACGCGGTAGACCTGTTTTTCGCGAAGATGATAAATCGCCCGCAGCCTCCGTTCGATCTGTTTAGGCGCCGCCGCGTCGATTTCCAGCCGTACCGTATCGCCCTTGCGTCTGCGTTTGAGTTCATCTTCGATGGCCAGGAGAAGGTCGTCGGCTTCTTCTTCATCGAGGTAGAGGTCGCTGTTGCGCGTGATACGAAACGCGGCAGTGCCCAGTATCTCATAACCGCGGTAAAGCTCGGGGATGTGCGCGCGTACGAGGTCCGCCAGAAACACGTAATCCACGCGCCGGACCTCGTCTTCTCTGGGCAGACGGATGAGACGGGGCAGCACGCGCGGAACCGTAACGACCCCGAACAGGGTGTCGCCCTCGCTGTCCTTGAGCGATACGGCCAGGCAAAGCGACTTGTTCACCACGCGTGGAAAAGGATGGGCCGGGTTGACGGTGAGGGGCGTGATGACCGGATGCAGTTCATCCAGCCAGTAGTCCCGGATGAATTCCTGTTCAGCGGCATTGAGTTCCTGCAACGAACGGATATGCACATCGGCCTCTTTCAGCGCGGGCAACAGCTCGTCGTTCCAGCAGGCATATTGTTCACCGACCATCCGGTGGGCTTCAGTGGAAACGGCTTCGTACAGCTCTTCGGGCAACAGCCCGTCGGGACCGGCATCGGGAACCCCGGCTTCCATCTGCTGCAGCAATCCTGCAACGCGGATCTCGAAGAACTCGTCCAGGTTGTTTGCCACGATGGCGAGGAATTTCACCCTCTCCAGCAGAGGATTCCTCGGGTCCCGGGCTTCCTCGAGCACTCGTTCATTAAAACGAAGCCAGGAAATTTCCCGGTTGGTATACAGTTTTGGATCGTCCAGTTTCATACTGCGATTCTCGTGGTTGAGCTACGCCATGGACATCCGGAAAGCGCCAAGATAAGCCAACACAATGCCTCAGTCAATCGGAATCGCGCTTGCAAGTCATTGTTGCTCGGGGGTTTGACGAATTTCGCAGGCGCCTTTCAGCAGCTCTGCACGATCGCCTTCAGTTCAAGCCAGAGATCCTGATACGCGTTCGCGGCAGGCGAGCCCGGAGCGAAACATGGAACCGGTTCCCGGCGGATGCCCATTTTTTCGACTTCCGATGCGTAGGGAATCTGCGTATCCAGAAATCGGTGTTCCCGTTCCCTCCCGGCAGCCAGATGTTCGCTGTGCATTCGTTTCCGTTTTTCGACCATGGCGAAGAACGGGTAGATCCGGGAGACGTCCCGGCCTTTGGATCCGAAGAACCGCACCAGCTGGTCATAGGTACGCATGGATAACGTGGTTGGAATACAGGGCACCAGCACGATGTCGGATGCAAAGAGCATGTTTTCCGACACCAGGCCGATGCCCGGGGGACAGTCGAGAAAGATGAAGTCGTATGTCTTGCGATAGGGTTTCAGTATACGACGGAGCCGCTTTGGGGAGCCCTTGAGCTTACTCAGCGTCGTGTCCAGGTTTCTGAACGACAGGTTTGACGGAAGCAGGTCCAGGTTTTCGTAGTCGGTACCGCGTATGCGTTTCTCTATCCTTCGCCCCCCGCGAAGAAATTTTCGCCCGGGGAGTTTTCTTGAGGGTTTGATGCGAAAGTAGAACGCCGCCGATCCCTGGGGATCCAGATCAAACAGAATGGTCTGTGCGCCATCGCGCGCGGCGAGGTAGGCCAGGTTTACCGCCGCAGCGGTCTTCCCCACCCCGCCCTTGATGTTGTAAAGGGCGACTGTTGCCATGAAATCAGCCCCAATTCAAAAAAGACAGCAACGCGGTGACGCGACGAAGACTCCCGAAACGGGGCATAAAGGTCGTCCGAAACGACGTTTTTGCAGTTCGCGTCCAGTGACCTGAAGTATCCTGGTAATCCGAAGTCAAATCGTGTTTATATACTGGCGTATATACGGTTTTGTGTCACCAAAAAACGACGAATCCAGGTTGGCTTTCTCCCGTCAGGCGAACAGGCGTCGGAACGTGGCGGCAACCTCCGCCCGGTTGAACTCCGCGAAGGTCTTCGAAAACGCCGCTCGGACGTTTTGCTGCTCGCGGTAAAGGCAGCCGATGAGCCCGCCGATGGCGGCGAAGGTTTCCGGATGAGTTTTTTCCGAGGGCAACGCACGCAGGTATTTTTTCAGGTCGGCCTGTTGAACGGAAGCGTCGTTAAAGTCGCCCAGGTTGTCCTGCAGGCTCTTGAGGTGGTCGACAATCATGCGGATCTCTTCAGCAGGAAAAAGCGACGAGAAAAACTCGAGGAGGTATCGCAGTTTCTTGCACTCGATCCGAAGCCGGTGCAGGTCGGCGTCCGGCGTGGACGCATCAATCGCGGCTCCCAGTTCGATCACGCGACCGTATCTCTTGCCAATAAACCTCTGCGCCAGCCCTTTCGCAGGTGCTTCCGCATTGTCCGGCGAAACGGACTCCCGCCGGCCTTTCAGAAACGCCTCCCAGTCCGCGGCGATTTTCCGGTACCGGGCGCCGTCCAGGGCGGCGACCAGCCGACGATGTTCTTCCGTACGTTCCGCCCGCAGGGATTCGAATAGCGGATCCAGCCGTGAGCGCAGATATCCAGGCAGAAGAGACCGGTACGTCTCCTGTTTGAGAAGGGCGACGTCCAGATCGCGAAGGCGGTTGGTGAGTTTTCCTAGATATGTAAAGTCCTTGCGGAAGCGGCCGAGGGGGACTTCCGGAAGAACGGATTTGATCTGGCTGAGCGCCGATCGGGTACGCCGGATGCCCACCCTGAAATCGTGAAGGAATTCGGTATCGATGTCCTCCTTAATGCCCGCTTCGTTGCGCCTGATCGTCCTTAATAGGTGCCCCAGAATCCGCCTCGCGGCCTCTGCGCCGTTCAGGTCGGGCTCCAGCACGATAGTAAGTTTCGAGGTATAGTCTCCCGGTTTCCTGCCGGCCGCCCGCGTGGCTGCGTGGAACAGGTCTTCGGTCTGGGGTTCCGCGCCGGCGTCACGCAGGGACCGGTTCAGCCGTCGCAGATGTTTCTCATATCCACGGACCGGCCGCAGCGCCACCGTATTGAGCGGTTGTCCGTTACGCGCGGCGTCCGCCACCCTGGCCTGTTCGAGCCTTGCGACAACAACGGTTTTTTCGTTCCGGTTCAGAACGCGCACGGTCTGCCTGCGGGTTCTTGCGCGCGCGAGTGGCAAGAGCGCCCGTACGCTCAAATGCGCCCGAAGGATTTCCTTCAGTGGTCCCTCGGGAAAATCCGTGCTGTATACCGGTCCGGTTCCGCGCGGCAGGCTGAGCGATGCGACGGTTTCACGGTCCGGCAGGCTGTAGAGAAGGTAACGGTCGTTTTCATGTAACAGTACCAGGTTCCTGTTGAAGAGGCGCCAGTCGAAGGTGTCGAAAAAGGTCTGGACGTGCACTGTGTCGTCCATCGGTTCGCAGGAATGGGAGCCGACGGCCTCGTTCCATACGCTGCGTGGATTGACCGATGCCGGCAGACGCAGTGTACATACCTTGCTTTTCATACCTGGTTATCCATCAGAGCTCGCCCGGGATGTACGCTCCGGACAGCTGTTTCAATTCGTGAAGCCCAACGACGATTCCGCTTTCACCCGCTCTACCGCCCCGTTGACGGAGAAAGGTGGCGTACGCCAATCCCAAATCGAGCATAAGTTGTTGGTATAAGAATACGTTGAACCGATGCAAAAGACAAGAAAGACCGACGGCGCGCTGAAGTGATATCCCTCCGCAACGGCGCCAGATGGGATGAACCGGCGCAGAAACGCAGCGCGGTTCCACCGCGGGACGCCAGGACCCGACATCGTAACCATTTTGTAACACAAGAGTGACCATTTCGTAACTGAAGGGCCGCATATTTGGACCAACCTGAATTGATACATTCAAATTTAATTATCCCGACGTCGACGGAACCGCGCTCCAGCCCTGGCAGTCGAGTCGCCGCGTCGGTGCGAGAAATCTGGGAAAACGCAAGTACCGCCTGGAAGGAAGTCCGGGCCGATTAGCCGCCAATACGGGGAGGAGCTATGCCGATGAAGGTGATTGTCCTGGGAATCGCCGCGTTGTTGAGTCTGGGTCTTTTCGGGTCTTTGGAGGGCGCCGAAGGCAAAATTAAAGGGGTTGCCTTCGGCGATTATTATTTCGTTGTCGCCGGAACGGACAAGAACGAAAACGGTTTCAAATTCCGAAGGATCTATCTGACCTACGACCTCAAATGGAATGACCGCTGGTCCGGACGGGTGCGCTACGAAGCAAACGATGCGGGATTTGGCGGCGAGGACAAGATGAGGCCGTTCGTGAAACACGGTTATTTGCGATACCGTTCAAACGGACGGACGGTATATATGGGGCTGTTCGGCACGCCCACCTGGAATGTTTCCGAGCGAATATGGGGTTACCGATCAATCGAAAAGACAATCATGGACAAGCGCAAGATCGGTTCTTCCGCGGACATCGGAGTTGGATTCAAGGGCAAGTTGGACGGTGCAGGCAGAGTGAACGCCCATCTGATGTTCGGAAACGGCAGCGGCCAGCGTCCGGAGGCGGACAACGGAAAGAAAGTGTACTCCCTGCTTCATCTGAAACCCGCGGACATCGTTGAAGCCACGGTCTACTTCGACTGGGAAGGCAAACCCGGAGGAAAAGACCGCGTCACATTAGCCGGGATGCTGGGTACGTCCGTCGAGAACATCCGTTTCGGTTTAGAGGGATTCGTCCGAAATAATAGAAAAGCGCTGGCAGGCGACGACTTACAGATTCGAGGCGTCTCCGCCTTCGGCGCCGTCAACGTGAAACCCGGGGTCGATGTATTCGGGCGCCTGGACTTTTTCGATCCAAACCGGAGCACGGAGCAGGACGAGGAGTACATGATTATTGGCGGAGTCGACGTCGTGCCTGCCAGGAACATCCACATCATGCCCAATGTGGTGGCGACGATAAACCGGTCCTCGGACGCAGATACCGAAGTGATTCCCCGGATGACGGTGTGCTACAGATTCTAATAGCACATGAACCCCTTCATGCCTGTTCCGCCCGTTCGTTATGACCATTGTTCGATGCGCCTCTGCCGGTGTTTTGCGATTTCCTGCGTTGTTGAAGAGAGATTGTAACATTCGCCATATAAATCGATCGTTCGTATTCAATCCGACGAAGAACCTGCATAATCGGGAGGCACAGAAGGGATGATGCGTACTATTGTCGTTGTAATTTCGCTGATTGTCACCGTGGTTCCGGCCCAGGCACAGACGCTTGAGGTCGATCCGCGAATTCCGGCTTACACGAAAGTGCGAGGAATTTCGGGTAGCGCCAGCAGCATCGGATCGGATACCATGAACAACCTGATGGCGCTGTGGCTTGAGGGCTTTCGCAAGTACTATCCGGCCGTGAACGTCCAGATTGAAGGCAAGGGGTCCAGTACGGCGCCGCCCGCGCTGATCGAAGGCACTGCGCAGTTCGGGCCGATGTCACGCGCGATGAAGGCCACGGAGGTGGACAAGTTCGAGCAGGCGTTCGGGTACCCGCCCACGCCGTTGCGGACTGCGCTCGATGCCCTGGCGGTCTTCGTCAACAAGGACAATCCCGTTAGAGGATTGACACTGCAGCAGGTGGATGCGATTTTTTCGAAGACACGCCGACGAGGGCATCCGGACGACATACAACGTTGGAGTGAAGCGGGTTGGACCGGCGATCACGCAATGGCGCTGATCAGCATGTACGGTCGGAATTCTGCGTCCGGCACGTATGGTTTCTTCAAGAAGAACGCCCTTTCCAAGGGCGATTTCAAGGATGAGGTCAAGGAACAGCCCGGATCGGCTTCCGTCGTGCAGGGAGTCGCGGAAGACCGGTTCGGAATCGGTTACAGCGGAATCGGATACAGGACGTCGGACGTGCGTGTGGTACCTCTCGCGGATGATCCCTCGGATGGATACAGTGACGCCAGCATGGAGAATGTCCTCGACGGCACCTATCCGCTCGGCCGGTTTTTGTTTATCTACATTAACAAGGCACCTGGCAGGCCGCTCGACCCAATGGTGCGAGAGTTCTGCAGGTACATTTTTTCGAAAGAGGGTCAGGAAGTCGCAATCAAGGATGGTTACATGCCGGTACCATTTGAAGTCGCAGAAGAAGAACTGGCGAAGCTCGAAGCGGACGGCATGTAGTGTGCGGGTGAACGGCTCCTTCGTTCTCGAAGGGTCAATTCAGGGTTTGGCGAATGGCGCAACCGAATGACACAAAAGCAGAGAAGTCCGGAACCCTGCCGGGCATTACGCAAGCGGCCCGTACAATGGACCGTGTTGGCCGATGGATGATCGCCGTGGGTGGTGTGGGCGTGATCCTGGTTGTGCTGGGCATACTGGCATTTGTGTTGCGGGAAGCCTATCCGCTCTTCCTCTCGCCGGCGCCTGCTACGATCGTGAGCAGCCACACCGTGGACGGCAGTCAGGATCAAAGCCCGCTGGAAGCAGGCGCCGATCCATATCGCGAAGTTGCGTATCTGGTGCGGCCGGAAGGGATCGATTTCATCCGTCTGGCAACGGGTGAGACCATTCGTCGGGAACGCGGCGACATCTTTCAGGATCGCCGCGTGGTGTCGGTGTGCCCATCGCTGACGGACGGATACCTCGGCCTGGGTATGTCGGACGGTCGCGTTGTCGCGGTTAAGGTCAACTACCGTGTGACTTACCCGGAAGGCAGACGTTTTGTCACGCCAGAGTTGGACATTCAGGTTAACGTGGCGCTGGACCCGGAAGGTGAACCCGTCACCCGGGTTGCATATCGAAACGACGGGGAGCGTCGGTCGACCGCGGCGGGGATCACGGCGTCGGAACGGCTGCTGGTGGTGGGGATGGCGCAAAAGAGGACCCTGCTGGGCGGAGGGAAACTCGAGACGTATGCTTACGACCTGACGGCTGAGCTCGACGGCAGGCCAACAGCCGTGCTGGTGGACGGAAACGGTCGGCTTCTTCTGGCCGGCACGGATCGCGGAGAAGTTTATTGCTGGGACATAACGGACCTCAAGGCGCCGCCGCCCCTCGTACAGCGTTTTCGTGCTTCGGACCGGGCGATTACGGCCCTCGCGTTTGTACTTGGCGACGTATCGGTGGTTGTGGGCGACGCCGGCGGTCAGGTCAGCGCATGGTTTCCGGTACGCGGTCCCGACAGCAGTGTCTTCGCGTCATTTCGCAAGATCCACGCCTTTCGTTCGCATCGCGCGGCGGTGAGCGCCATCGCGCCATCCGCGCGCGACAAACAGTTTCTGACGGGCAGCGCCGGCGGACACGTGATGCTGCATCACATGACGTCCGCACAGACGTTCTTCAGCGTGGCGAGTGGATCGAACGTAACCGGATTGACGTTTGCACCCAAGGCCGACGGGTTCCTGTGCCTGGACGGCGACGGACGGTTGAACCACTATCGGTTGTCCAATCCGCATCCCGAAGTAACGTTCAAGACGTTGTTCGGCAAGGTCTGGTACGAGGGATATACCGAACCCGAGTTTGTCTGGCAGTCCACCGGAGGTACCGACGAGTTCGAGCCCAAATTGAGTATAATCCCTCTGGCGTACGGCACGGCGAAGGGGACATTTTACGCGATGTTTTTCGCACTGCCACTGGCGGTACTCGCCGCCATCTATACGTCCGAGTTCGCCCATCCGCGAGTGCGAAACGTGGTCAAACCCACGGTGGAGTTAATGGCGTCGCTGCCAAGCGTGATTCTCGGGTTTCTGGGTGGTCTCTGGCTGGCGCCATTGCTGGATCGCCAGGTAGTGGGGGTCCTGTTGCTGTTGCCGACTGTGGCGCTGACGATAATCTCCGCTTCCTGGATCTGGTCCAGGCTGCCCGGCCAGCTGAAGAACCGGCTGCCGGGACCTGAGGTGTTCTACGTGTTGGTGTCTCTCCTGGGTATCTGGCTGGCTCTGGTGCTCGGGCCCTGGATGGAGGGCGCGCTCTGGGGAGGCGATTTCCAGCGCTGGCTGGCGGATTCCGCAGATACCCGCTATGACCAGCGGAACTGCCTGGTTGTAGGTTTCGCGATGGGTTTTGCCGTGATCCCCATCATCTATACAATCTGTGAAGACGCGCTGACAAGCGTACCTTCGCACCTGAGGGCCGGATCCCTGGCACTGGGCGCAACGCCGTGGCAGACGGCCGTTCGCGTGGTACTCCCCACGGCCAGCCCGGGCATTTTTTCCGCCACGATGATTGGCTTCGGACGGGCGGTCGGCGAAACGATGATTGTCCTCATGGCCACCGGAAATACCCCCATTATGGACTGGAGCATCTTCAACGGGATGCGCACCATGTCGGCCAACATTGCCGTGGAAATTCCCGAGGCGCCGCATGAGGGCACCCTCTACCGTATACTCTTTCTGACCGGCGTACTGCTTGCGGCAGTGACGTTCGTCGTCAACACCCTAGCGGAAATCGTGCGGCAACGGCTCCGCGAACGGTACAGCAGGATATAGGTTCCGCGCCCGGATTGCCCGCAAAGCGGGTCTGGAGTGAATTGATGAACGGTTTCTGGAAGTCAGGGCAGGCGTATATCTGGCTGACGGGCGGCGCGCTCGCCTTCTGCGTCCTGATGATCGTGGGATTGATCGGCCTGGTCGTATATAACGGACTGGGTTATTTCTGGCCTTCCGAACTGACGGCGCTTCGTCTCAACGGCGGCGCCCTCGTGATGGGGCAGATCTGGGACCGGCAGGAGATCCCCGACCGCGACGGGGAATACCGGGTCCAATTGAAGGTGGCGAACCGGGACGCGTACGGCGTTGACTTCAGGTGGGTCGACGAGTCACGGATACTGGAACGAACACTGCCTGTTGACGCGGTAATATTCGAGCGGCGGGAATGGGGACAACTGTTCGGCTTTCTTGACAGCGTGTACGAGGGCGAAGACAAGGTGGCCGGAGGCGGTTCGGCCGGCTGGGCGGCGTTTCAGAAGCAGTTGCTGCAAACGAACGCCCTTCTGGATCAGGTCCGCGACATCGAGCACAACGCCATATCGGAACTCAGCCGGCGTATCGAGCGGCTTCGCCTTGAAAAGAAAAGGCTTGAACTGGCTCCGGACACGCGGCAGGAACAGGTATCTCAACTCGACGCGAAAAACCGCAAATACTGGAAGCGGTACGAATCTCTCGCAGCCGAGCTGAACCGACTGAGGACCGAAAGCGAAGTCCCGCAGCTGGATGTCCGGCTGGCGGGCGGGGAGATACGACGGGTGGCGGTTGCGGACGTCGTACGCGCGTATCGGCCGAACAGTCTGAGCGCCTTGGGCAAGACGGGTGTGTACCTGGATCGGGTCTGGGAATTCCTGTCTGCCGAACCTCGCGAATCCAACACCGAAGGCGGCGTGTTCCCCGCGATCTTCGGTACCGTAATGATGGTCATTCTGATGAGTTTGGCGGCCGTGCCGTTCGGGGTGATGGCGGCACTTTACCTGCGGGAATATGCCCGCCAGGGTCCGCTTGTTCGGGCGATCCGGATCGCAGTGAACAACCTCGCGGGAGTGCCTTCGATTGTCTTCGGAATGTTCGGTCTGGGATTCTTCGTATACGGAGTCGGCGGCAACCTGGACCGGCTTTTCTTTCCGGAGGCGTTGCCCGCCCCCACGTTCGGCACCGGCGGGATCCTCTGGGCGTCGCTGACCCTGGCTCTTCTGACCGTACCGGTAATGATTGTGGCTTCGGAGGAGGCCCTGGCGTCCGTTCCCGGAGATGTACGGGAGGGCTCGCTTGCGCTGGGCGCCACCCAGTTTCAGACCATCTGGCGGGTGGTCCTTCCCGCGGCGCTGCCGGGCATTTTGACGGGTATCGTTCTCGTGGTGGCCAGGGGCGCGGGGGAAGTGGCGCCGTTGATGATTACGGGCGTGGTCAAGCTTGCGCCTACGCTGCCCGTGGATGGCGCCTGGCCTTTTTTCCACCTGGAGCGTAAGTTCATGCACCTGGGTTTCCACATCTTTGACGTCGGCTTCCAGTCGCCCAACGTGGAGGCGGCCCGTCCGATGGTCTATACCACAACCCTGCTTCTGATGTTCATCGTACTCGCACTGAACCTGACCGCGATCCAGGTCCGGTCCCGTTTGCGCAAACGATACCAGAAGATCGGTCTGTAACGACTTTCCCTCTCGAACGAACCATCGAGATGCATCATCCGGACGGTTTTCGAGAGGATCATTCAACCAGGAGTCAACAAGGATGGACGCGGAAACAACGGCGCGGGATAACTCGGAAATTGAGAATCCGGTTGTCGAAGTCGAGTCTCTGAGCCTGTACTACAGTGAAGCCCAGGCATTGCACGATGTCAGCCTGACGGTGCCTCGACATAACGTCACCGCGTTTATCGGGCCGTCGGGTTGCGGTAAGTCGACGCTGCTGCGATGTATGAACCGGTTAAACGACCTGATCGAAACAGTGAGGATTGAAGGCGCGGTTCGGATCGAAGGTGAGGACATTTACGCCCACGGCTTCGATGTGATTTCACTTCGACGGCTGGTGGGGATGGTGTTTCAGAAGTCGAATCCCTTCCCCAAGTCGATCTACGAAAACGTGGTGTACGGATTGCGAATCGCGGGAGAGAATCGGCGGCCCGTTCTGGACGAGGTGGCAGAGCGAAGCCTCCGAGCGGCGGCGCTCTGGGACGAGGTCAAGGATCGCCTCGAAGAGTCGGCGCTCGGACTCTCCGGAGGGCAGCAGCAGCGGCTTTGCATCGCGCGGGCGATCGCCGTGGAGCCTTCCGTGATACTGATGGATGAACCCTGTTCGGCGCTCGACCCCATCGCGACCGGACGAATTGAGGAGACGATCGAAGAGCTGAAGAAACAGTATACCATTGCGATTGTAACCCACAACCTCCAGCAGGCTTCCCGTATTTCGGACTGGACGGCTTTCTTCTACCTGGGAACGCTCGTGGAACACTCGCGGACCGAAGAGATGTTCACGAATCCCAGGCTGAAGCAGACCGAGGATTATGTGACGGGCAGGTTCGGTTAGTGGAAACACCGTACGGAAATTTCGAGGGGAAATCATCAGATAGGATGCCTTATGGAACGGACACTTGATCAGAGGCTGGAGCATCTGAAGAGCGAGCTGCTGAAGATGGGCGGGGCCGTCGAAGAGTCCATTGCACACGCCGTCAAGAGTCTGGTGGATAGAGACAATGATCTGGCGGGCGCCGTGATTTCCGGCGGGAAGACAATCGATGAATGGGAAGTGACAATTGAGGAGGATTTACTGAAGCTGCTGGCGGTGACCCAGCCCGTGGCCGGGGATCTGCGCTTGATCGCGACTGTCATGAAGATCAACTACGACCTCGAGAGGATCAACGATCAGTCGGTGAATATCGCGCAACGCGCCTTTGTACTCAACCGAACCTCCCCGCTGAAACCGCTTATCGATATACCCAGGATGGCGGAACTCGTCCGGGGCATGGTCAAGGATGCGCTCGACGCGTTTGTAAACCGAAACGTGGACCTGGCGAACGACGTGCGCCGGCGAGACGACGTGGTGGACGGCTTGCGGGACCAGATTTTCAGGGAGTTGCTCACGTATCTCCATTATCGCGCGGAAACGGACGCCATCGATCGTGCGATTCATCTGATTCTGGTTTCCCGGCACCTGGAGCGAATGGGCGACCACGCGTCCAATATCGCCGAAAACGCGGTCTATCTGGTGCAGGGGCGGATTGTGCGGCACCAGAAGGAGAATATCGGCGAAGAGGAATAACGGATCATGAGAGTGGGCCCGCGCGGCGGGAGGATCGGCATCTCCATGACGGCGGCGATCCTTGTCCGAGCAGGTCCGAGTTCGGAACCGCATGCCTGGTAAAGGCTGCGGTTTTTTTTACGCCCTCCAGGAAGTGAAAAAGGCTTGTGAAGCGGTTCCAATCCCGTATATTTAGACGATCGGGCCCATTCTCCCGGAGGGTTTCTTCTCTGTGGCGAGCGATCACAACGCGCATCACCCGGGCGGCGTCCGCTTCTGCGAACGATGCAGCGCGGCGCTGGTGCTGAAACCGGTCGAAGGCCATAGCCGCCCCGTCTGTCCGGCCTGTGGGTTCGTGGTTTACCTGGACCCCAAAGTGGCGGCCGGCGTGATTGTGACGCTGGAAGATGAGGTCGTGCTCCTGAAGCGGGGCATCGAACCCGGGATTGGAAAGTGGGTCTTTCCCGGCGGATACGTCGATCGGGGCGAACAGGTGGAAGCCGCGGCGGCCCGGGAAGCAATGGAAGAGGTGGGGCTGGAAGTCGAAATCGAAGACCTGCTCGGCGTCTATTCCTACCCGAACGTGACTGCGGTCCTGGTCGTGTACACGGGCGTCGTGGTCGGAGGCGAACTGAAGGGGAATTACGAGACGCTGGAGGTGCGGACGTACCCTCCGGGGCGGATTCCCTGGTCCGAACTTGCATTTCGTAGCACGGTCGAGGCGCTTCGCGCATGGCTGGCGCGATACGCGGATAGCGACCGTTAAAATGGTCGGCCCTTGGGCAGCTTCTGTGAAAGGGGAGATACGGGTCGGATGTTAAAGTCAATAGAGGAAGTCGAGGCGCGGTTTGGTGGGGAGGGATATATCGCGGATCGGACGCTGGCCACAACGGTCTATCTGGCCGTGGCGCTGGGAAAACCGATATTTCTGGAGGGTGAGCCGGGCGTAGGCAAGACAGAAGTCGCCAAGGTCATGGCGCAGATCCTGGAAACGGATCTGATCCGGTTGCAGTGTTACGAAGGGCTGGACGCTAATACGGCCCTGTACGAATGGAATTACCCGAGGCAGATGCTGGAGATGCGCCTGGAAGAGGCCCGGGGCATAGAAAAGCAGGAGATCGGCCGCAGCATCTTCAGCGAGGATTTTCTTTTGAAACGGCCGCTTCTCCGGGCCATCCAGGGCAGCGGAAGCAACCCGCCGGTACTGTTGATCGACGAGGTGGACCGGTCCGACGAAGAGTTCGAAGCCTTTCTGCTGGAAGTATTGTCGGATTTCCAGATTACCATTCCCGAAATCGGCACGATCACCGCCCAGAAAGTGCCGTTCGTCGTGCTCACCTCCAACCGTACGCGCGAGTTGCACGATGCGCTCAAACGGCGCTGCCTCTACCTGTGGATCGACTATCCCACGTTCAAGAAAGAGATGGAAATCGTCGCCTCGCGGGTTCCCCGCATTCAGACGGGGCTGGCGCAGCAGGTCTGCGGGTTCATGCAACTGATGCGCACACGCGATTTCTACAAGCGGCCGGGCATTGCGGAGACCATCGATTGGGCGCTTGCGCTGATGCAGATGGAAATCGACGAACTCGATTCCGATACCGTTAACGCCACACTCGGCTGCGTGCTGAAGTACAAGGAGGACATCGAGAAACTCCAGGAAGATGGCCTGCCGCAGATTATCGAAAAGGCGCGGGCGCTTAAGGATCGGGCAATGCGTTTGAAAAATTGACGACAAGTCGGACCTAGAGACCTTTCCATGGGTTGGACGGAATGAATCCGGTACGGGTTGAAGACGGGAGCATGATGGGCCGGGTGGTGGCCTTTTCGCGCGCGTTGCACAGGGCGGGCGTGGATGTGAACTCCGGCAATCTGATCGACTTCTGCCAGAGTTTCAGATTCATCGATATCGGCCGGCGCGGGGATTTCTACGCCGCCGCGCGCGCCACGCTGGTTTCCCGTTTCGACGATCTGGAGACATTCGACCGGGTATTTCATGCATTCTGGAGTGCCCCCGTCCGGACCCTTGATATGGAGGTCGCCGACGAAGAAGCGGACGACCAGAACCTGGAAGTGTCGGACCAACTCGACGAACCGGTCGAAACCGCGACAGAGGAAGAGGAAGACACGGACGGCGAGGGAGACTCCGACGAGATCGGGTACAGCCCCGACGAAGCGTTGATGCGCAAGGACCTGGCCGCCATGAGCGACAAGGAAATCGAAAAGGCCAGGCAGGTCATCGCACAGATCGTCGACATCATCGCCAACCGACGCAGCAGACGGAGGGAGCCGCAGAAGCGGGGCGTGGAGATCGACTTCAGGAGGACCTGGCGGAGGAACGCGCTTTACGGACGGGACGGCGTGGCCCTTGCCAGGCGCCGGCGGCGGATCAAGAAAACGAAGCTGATGCTGCTGTGCGACGTCAGCGGATCGATGGACTGCTACAGCCAGTTTCTGATTCAGCTCATCTACGCGCTGAAGCGGGAAATCCGCGACGTGGAGGTTGGGGTATTCTCCACGCGGATGACCCCCATCTCCAGGCTGCTGAAGAACAAGAGCGTGGAGGAGTCGCTCCGGGAGGTGGCGGACACGGTTCACGATTGGGCCGGCGGGACCGATATCGGCGGCTGCCTGCGGGAGTTCAACGACCGGTTTGCCCGTGAGATGTTGAAAGCCAAAACCGTCATGATCATTGTCAGCGACGGTTGGGACCGCGGAGACGCGGACCTCATGCGGCGGGAGATGGAGCGGCTGCGGCGGCGCGTTCATAAACTGATGTGGCTGAACCCCCTCTTGGGCAGCCCTGGTTACCAGCCGCTTTGCCTTGGCATGAAAACGGCCTTACCGTATCTGGATCATTTCATGGCCGCGCACAATCTGGAGAGTCTCGTACAGCTGGCGAAAACGTTGCGTTCGGTCTGGCGATAATGCTTTCGATGCACAATTGCACGGAGTCCCAATCCGGCATCCGGAATTGAGAAGCGGTCTTTAAGGAGGTGGTTCCGATGAAGGACGTATTCTCAGAAGCCCTGGACATGATTTCGTCGGGAGAGAATGCGGCGCTGTCGACGATTGTCTCCAGCAAGGGATCCTTGCCGATGAGCAAGAAGGCCAAGATGCTGGTGCGTCCCGATGGCGAGATCGTGGGTACGGTTGGCGGCGGCTGCCTCGAGGCGGATGTATGGGCTGAAGCCCGCGACGTGATGGAGACGGGCGTACCCACGCTTCAGCGTTTTATATTGACCGAGGAACACGCCGGCGAAAACGGGTTGAATTGCGGCGGTAACGTCGAGATCTTCACGGAGCCGCTGTACAGGGGCCGGTCCGAGACGGTACTCGAGACCGTGGCAGAGGTCCGCAGGGCCCGGGAGTCCGCAGTGCTGGCCACGCTCGTGTCCGGAGGGGATCCCTCGAAATGGAGCGCCAAGCTGCTGGTGCGCGCCGACGGGACCGTCGTGGGTTCGCTGGGATCGCCGGAGGCCGACACCGTGGTCCTGGGCGAAGTGGCTGAAATGGATACGATTCCGGAGGACCTGCTCGAGGTCGTATCGCTGGACGTGGACGAATCCGCCACCCCGCTGAAGGTCTTCATGGAGTCGATCTGCCCGGAGCCCACGCTCTACCTGTTCGGCGGCGGGCACGTTTCGTTCGCCATCGCCCGTATTGCTGTCACCGTGGGTTTTCGAATCGTCGTTATCGACGACCGTCCCATGTTCGCCAACAGGGAGCGCTTTCCCATGGCGGATGAGACGCTCACGCTGGAGATGGAAACGGCATTCGAACACCTGGTAATCGATGACCTGTCCTATATTGTCGCGGTGACCAGAGGACACCAGCACGACAAGCCGGTTGTGGAGCAGGCGGTCCGGACCGACGCCGCCTACATTGGCATGATCGGCAGCAGGCGCAAGATCGCGTTGATGTGGAAGGAACTGGAGGCGAAGGGAATCAGCAGGGAGCGTCTTGATGAGATACACGCGCCCATTGGACTGGACATTGGCGCGGATTCCCCGGAGGAAATCGCCATCAGCGTCGTATCTGAACTGATTCAGGCCCGCCGTTCCGGTGGCAAGCCGTCGCACGGGGCGAGGTCCTTGGCGGGAGCCCCTGCGGCATCCTGACGTCAAAACGTGAGTAGACAAAAGAAGATAGATGGGAGCGGTCCCCCGCCGCACCGCACCGGTTTCGCGCCCTCTTTCGTGATCCATTCCTGTTTACCCATGAGCGAAAGTCCGGCATCGAGGGCATAATACGGGAAAGTGTTCTTTCCTTTTTCCTTCTTCCTTTTTCTGTATAGGTGCATTCGGCCGTTCGGGATGGCGTATCACGCCAATATCCCGGACGGTTTCTTTTATCGTTTTTTAATAAATTATTATAAACCAATCATTTAATCATAAACGGGATTCTTGGCACGACATTTGTATTGTCCATAGGCAGCGCGGCAAAGGACATTCCCGGGAGGAAACACCTCACCAACCATTGAAAGGAGACCGGCATGGCCACAGGGACATTGTCGAGAATCGCGAACATTATTCGGGCGGACGTGGACGATCTGCTGAACCGGATGGAGGACCCGGAGAAGATGTCGCGTCTCATGATGACGGAGATGGAGAACGCGGTGAACGACGCCACTGCCGCCGTGGCGGATGCCATGGCCGGCCAGCGGCTTCTCGAACGAAGACTTAAGGCGCGGAGAGCGGACGCGGCGGCCTGGGACCGGACCGCCGAACGCGCCGTCTCACAGGGGAACGACGACCTCGCCCGTCTGGCGCTTGAGCGAAAGACCGAGGTGGATGCGGAAGCCGATGAGATTGAGAAGGCCATGGCCGAGGCCGGGAGGGTATCTGAACAGCTCAAGGGGCAATGCGCGCGCTTGAAGGTCCGTCTCAACGATGCCAGGGCGCGGCAGAGGACCCTCGTCGCCAGAAGCCGCGCGGCGCGAGCGCAGGTTTCAGCCGCAGGATCCCCCATCCGGATTCGCAACGAAGCGTTTGAACGGTTCGACGAACTCTGCCGGCGGGTTGACCACGAAGAAGCCGCTGCCGAGGTTTACGAGGAAATCACCGGCGGCAACCCGGACGAGGACGAATGCCTGGAGAAAATGGCCCGTAGGGAACGGATCGACGCACAGTTGCGGGAGTTGAAAAAGCGGTTAGAGGCAAGAGGTGAGACGTAAGAGATGACCCGATTCGATGGGTTTCAACTTTCGCCGCAGGCATAGAGGATGAGCAGATCGGCAATGATTCCTTCTCCCGTCTCCCGGCTTACGTCTTCCCGCATTTAGCTGACAGCTTTCTTCTGAGGAAAATTCAATGGCCAAATTTCTTGGTTTCTGTTTGTTGGCTTTCGGCGGATTCGTGGCTCTGATTATGCTGGGCGGACTCATCGGAATCGCGCTGGGGTTGATCTGGTTCGCGATCAAGCTTGCCGTTCCGATCTTGTTGATCTACGTGGGTTACCGGTTGCTCGTCCGGGACAAACATCGAATCGCGTATTGAAAAACCGGCCGGGAGTACTGAGGCTCACGTAGCTTGACATTCCGAAGAATTCCGTTGGTACTTATGCCCGCGTTGTGTATTTTGGTGCATCGATTACCGGCGGTTTTTTCGGTACGTGGATGCACACGGCATGTGAATCAGGGAAACGACAATGTCCATTGAGGAAAAACAAAGCCCCGCAACGCCGGACGACATGGCATTCTATCAAGAAAACGGATACATAAGGTATCCGGAGTTCTTTTCGAGAGACGAGATTGCCGCTCTCCGAGATGCCGTCGACCGGGCCATCGAGACCAACAGGGAGCGGATTCTCGGCGCACCGGACGGCGGACGGAGGTCCGAAGCGTACGAGAAGGTCTTCAACCAGATGGTGAACCTCTGGACGGATTTTACGGAAGTGAAAGCCTATTCGTTCAACCATGCCCTGGCCGAAACCGCGCGGCGCCTCTCTGCGTGCCGCCACGTGCGGATCTATCACGACCACGCCATGGTCAAACCCGGCGGGTCCGGCAGCCGCGCGACCAACTGGCACCAGGACATGCCCTACTGGCCCATGGAGCCGGACGGCGCGCTTTCGGCATGGGTGGCGGTGGACGACGTGACTGTTGAAAACGGGTGCCTTCACTTTGTTCCCGGCTCGCACAAGCTGGGCCCGCAGGAACCGATCGCGCTCGGGGTGGCAGGTGAAAGCATCGTGGAGAAGATGGCGGAGAAGGGGCACGAGGTGGCCGAGCCCGTCGCGATGGAGATGGCCGCGGGCGGGGTGACCTTTCATCACGGCTGCAACTTTCATCACGCGGGCGCCAACCTGACGGACAGGCCGCGGCGGGCGTTCGCGATCATCTACATACCCGACTACGTGCGTTTTACCGGCGGAACGGAAGCGGCAGGGGCCGGAGAAGAGATGGCGGCGGGCGGGCCCTGGGAACACCCTGTTCATCCGATCCTGGCAGGTTCGCCGTAACCTGGACTCACACGATTTCCCACCCTGAAGGTGCGTTGGCCCCATGCTGACCGAAACACAAATCACCAGGTTTCACGAAAGAGGATTCCTGAACGGCGGGCGCCTGCTGGACGACGGGCAGGTGGAAACGCTGCGACGCGAACTGGACCGTGTGATTGAGGACCGCGACCGGTCGGACGTTCCGCAGCCCGTTCATCTGCGAAACCTGAACCAGAATCCGGAAACGCCCGTCTGGCAGATTGTCAATATCTGGGCCGCGAGCGATCCGTTTCGCGAACTCACAGGTATGCGCAGGGTCGTTGAGGATGTGGCGCAGCTGACTGGCGCTGCTCGATTGCGCGTCTGGCACGATCAGATCCAGTACAAGCCAGCGGAGCGGGGCGGCGTCACCATGTGGCACCAGGATGCGCCGCTGTGGCCGATTCTTGCACCGATGACGGAGGTGAGCGCCTGGGTGGCGCTGGACGACGTGGGCGAGTCGAACGGATGTATGAGTATGGTCCCCGGTTCCCACAAGTGGGGAAACCAGATCGACTTCATCCGGTCGGTCAAGAACTACGAGGACATGCCCGGGGAGTGGAACGGACACCGCGTGGAAATCGTCCGGTGTCCCGTGAAAAAGGGCGAGGTACACTACCACCACGCGCTGACCTGGCACGGGTCGCACGCAAACACCAGCAGCCGCCCCCGTCGCGCCATTGCCATCCATTACATGACCCACGAGACGCGCTTCGTGGCCTCAGGACAGCACGTGATGAAACCCTTCGTGGAGGTCGAGGACGGGGCGCTGATGGAGGGAAAACACTTCCCGCAGGTCTGGCCGTAGACAGGAAGCCTGTCGCGGTTTCCGCGTTATCCGCGGTTCGACCGTAGCGCGAACTGGTATTTCGCGCCGCCATCCCGGTACGCCGCAACCCCAAGATTGACAGCCCGGAAGACTCCGCGACGTTCAGCTGCACTATTGGAGGAATGTGTTCGGGTAGGCCTGTTTTGAGGTGTTCGTCAGGTGGAACAATGCCAAAAGCCCAACGGCTCGAGCGTCGCCGTTGGGCTTTTTGTGGATCTTGACTGCTTTGGGGTCTGCAAAGTCTCGGGGCAATCCCGATTCCATCGGATTCCCTATAGACTATGCGGAGCCTGATCAACTATCCGGTCGCGGCTGAAAGGCTCTCAAATCGAGTTCGTTCACTGCGCCGTAGTGTTTCTTGTTAGCGGTGCAGAGTGTCAGGTGATGTTCGACGGCCGTTGCCGCGATGAGGGCATCCGCCAGAGAAAGCGTGGTCTTGAGGGTATACTCTTCCATATACACGGATGCTCTGTGTCCGATGTTTTCAGTGAACGGCAAGGTCTGAAAGGCGTGATCTTTGAGGAAGTACTTGATTTCCCTCAATTCCTGCCTGTTCCGCGCACCCTGGATCAGTTCCGCGTACGTAACGAGCGATATCCGACGTTCATCTTGCCCTTCTACAAGCTGCGCTGCCCCTGCATGGCCCCTGAAGACCCAGATCAGAACATCGGTATCAAAGATCATCCAGCCGGCCTTTTCTCAGATTGCGAACGTAAGCGTCCACGTCCGTCATATCTTTCCTGTCCCGCCACATCCCAAAGGCTGAATGGTCCTCTACTGATTTTTTCGTGCGCTTCAGGCTGGGCGACAGGATCGCCTTCTCCTTGCCTCGATAGTAGATGGTGACGGTCTCGCTGCGATCGAGTGCGAGCAAGACGTCTTTCATGCGTCGTCTCAGGTCCAGTATTGTCGCCTTCATGATACCTCCTTAAAGTGCACACTTAATATGTGTAATTAGCGAAAGAATGTCAAGGCCGAAATTCGATTCGGGCCTTCATACCGAGGGTCATCCTTTCGCCAGATCGCATCGTGGCGCTATGGCACCTGCTCGACGGGTCTCACCAGACTTCGCGGCCAGCAGGAGGTCCGGTACCCACCTCACCGTGCATGTTGTCCTTGGTCACACGAGCCAGCAGGTCGTCCAGATTCAAGTCGGACGCGCTCGCTGGTTCGATGACCAGCTTCCTGCCGCGCAGCGATAGCTCGACCGGTGTATCTGGCTTAAGTCCAATCTGGCTGGCAAGTGGCAGGGGAATACGCAGGACAAGATCATTGCCCCAACTCTGCAAACGGGCTTTCATGTCTTTACCTCCAATGTCGGTAACCAGAGGGAACACCCTCGCCGACCCTTCGACAGGCTCAGGGAGCGGCTCAGGAGCTCGCGCCCGACCGTGGACTGGGCCCCCGGGCGAGGATGTGATTTCTGGAAGGCCAGGGACATCGACTCGGGATCAGGAATTGAGCGACGCTGGCAAGAGGTCCATCGTCGGCCTGCCGAACTCCCAAGCACGATTCGGTCGCCTGGGCGCAGCTTGGCGACGTGAGTGCGGAAGCGCAGAAAACTCATATACGTCAGATTGACAGGACCAGAATCATGCCTCTTCAATCCCGTTTATCCTGTCCATCCATGTAAGATTCTGCGATTCAGGCGCCGTAGTAGGACTCGACGGGGATGCCGGGCAGGTTTTCGCGCGTGGTCTGGGCGATGCGGTTGACTTCGGCGTCGCTCAGGGCGGTGACGTACGATTCGGCGGGTTCTCGGGCAACCGTGTAGATCTGGATGTTTTTGAGCTGCCCACCCTGTACCAGGAGGTCGGACAGGACGTTGCAGAAGGCGAGGATTTCGTTGTCGGGGGGCGGCTGGCCGTGAACGCGCATGAACAGGCTCTGGATCACAAGGGGCCACCGTCGCGCGGCCAGATTCAGATTGTCCACGATCCGCTGGAAAGAAATCTTCGTACGTTCTACCAGGTGGTAGTATTCGGCCGTGCCCGCTTCCAGCTTGGCCCAGACTTCGCCGTTATTCTTGTGCATGACTTCAAATGCGTCCAGAACCGCCGGGACATGGAAGCGTGTACAGTTGGTGATTGCGGTGATTTTAACCTCCGGCAGGTCGAATTCACGTTTGACGTCGGCGGTTTTTTCCACGATTTCCCGGAACCTGGGATAGGTTGTCGGCTCGCCGTCGCCGGAGAATGCGATGTCGTTGATCCGTTTCAGCTGGTCTGGAATACTCCGGAAGGACGGGTGTTGAAAGAGGCCGCCGGAAAGTGCGTCGTCAAGCAGTGCAGTGAGTTCGCGGATGATCCGGTCTTCGTCCACATCGCGCAGCGCGGGCGGGACCGTGCGGTCCACCTGGCAGTAGATGCAGTCGAAGTTGCAGATCTTGTCGGGATTCAGATTGATGCCGACGGAGATGCCGCCGGAGCGCCGCGAGAGTACCGGATAGACGTACCGGTTGTTTTCGAACAGCCTTGGATGGGAGGTAACGGCCTGGCGCACGGCCGTCTCGCCGGATGGAGTCGACTTCGTTTCTTTTTCGTCCATGGGGTTTGCGCATCCTCGCTGTTTCCGATAGCGGCGTTCGTCGAAGGGGCCTGCCCTTCAGAAGTACCCTAATATACCAAATTCGATCGGTTTGCGCACATTTCAGACGGTTTTCGACGGGATTGCCCGCGACGCCGTTTTCCGCTTGTGTACAAAGGCGAAAAACGATACCTTGTAGGCCGTGAGAAGGTAGAAGCACGTGGGGAGACGGGAAGGCACGGTTGACCACAAGGGTCGGTCCTACAACCGCAATTAAAGAGCGCGGACGTCGATTCAAGATATCATCGCCTCTGAGCTTTTTGCTGATAGCTGACGGCTGAAAGCTGACAGCTTCTTTAAGGGTTCCAATGTCCACATTTGTTGGAAGTCTGCCGGAGCGCAAGAAGGTCTGCAAGGTTACGTTCACGAACTGGGACAAAACGATCGAGTGCAAACCGCACACCAACCTCCGGCAACTGGCAATCGATAACGATATCGGTCTGTACAACGGAATCACCCGCTTCATGAATTGCGAAGGCAACGGGCTGTGTGGGACCTGCACGGTCGAGGTTGTCCCGCAGGACGGACTCACCGTGAAGGGCGCAAGGGAAAACCTGCGCTTTCTGCTGCTGAAGGGTAATTTGCGCCTGGCCTGTCAGGTGGAGGTTACTGGAGATATACAGGTCACAAAACACGCCGGGTTTAAAGGAAACAAGGGATACGTGCCGGGGATCGACAGAACGGAGGTGGTACGCCTTTATCAGGACGAGGGCAAAACCATAACTGAAATTGCAGAGCGGATGCAGTGTTCGGAGGCCAGGGTGGTCACGCTGCTCGAACACGGGCGCGTCGAATTACGACGGCCGGGCTCGGCGGCGTAAGAGAAGCACATGTGAGGGGATTGGAATAATCAAGGGCGACGATAAGTCGCTTTTTTTATTGTCTAACCAAATTCAAAATGCGAAATTTTACATGTATACACAGGATGGAGAGGATAAAACCCCAAATGCCGAATGAATGTGATAGGACCCGTGCGTTTAGCGCGTCCCGTCCTCCGCATCTGCCCGTTCTCTCCCGGAGAGCACGCGGTTGCTTTCAACAGAAGACCAGGTAGCGTGGTCGACACAATATTCACCGGTTTCTGTGCCTGGCAATTGACGAAGTGCTTCTTAACCTCACACAACAGCCAACGCCTGATCTACTGATATGACCCCACGCAAACGACAAACCCCCGGTCGCACGCTATCCCTCGTACTGCTGTTAATTGCCCTGGTAAGCGGCACGGCGGGAGCCCAGTCCCAGGCCACAACGGGGGTGATCCGGGGTTTCGTATGCGATCAGTTCAACAGTCCCATCGAAGGCGCCACCGTCATCCTAAGGGAAGCCGGTACCAATTACCGGCGTGTCCTGGCGTCATCCGAAGCGGGCCTGTTCACCGCCACCCTGCTGCCTCTCGGGTTCTACGACGTGACGGTACGCGCGGAGGGATGGTCAGAAGCCCGACAAACCGGAGTGCAGGTCCGGGTAGGAGAGACCGTTGATCTGGTCATCAAGATGATTATTGAAATGGAGGAGTTCGTCGTCGTGGCCAGAAGGCCGGCCGTGGACGTTACGCGGACCGAGACAGCCACCCGTCTTCCTGAGGAAGCCGTACAGGACCTTCCCAACAACGGGCGCAACTTCCTCAACCTCACGCTCCTGACCCCCGGCGTGAGCATCGTCCAGGGTCCCGATGGAGACGAACTCACGATCGGCGGGCAGCGCGGCATCCACAACAACATCTCGGTGGACGGCGCGGATTTCAACAACCCGTTTTTCGGCGAGCAGCGCGGGGGGCAGCGCCCGGCCTTCACCTTCAATCTGGACGCCGTCGCGGAAATCGTCGTCGTCCCCCAGGGCGCCAACGCGGAGTTCGGTCGCTCCAGCGGCGGCTTCGTCAATGTCATCACCAAATCGGGCACGAACACGCTCAGCGGATCGGCGCACTTCTTCGGCAAGCACGACGCGCTCTCCGAAATCGCGAGGCACAACGGCACGGAACGCAGGCCCAGCTTCAGGCAGGGACAGTTCGGGTTCACGCTCGGCGGTCCCCTGAAGCGGGATAAGGCGTTCTTCTTCGCGGCGTACGACCAGCAGGTGTTGAGAGACACCCGGCAGAGCGACGCGGCACGCATGGACCCCGGGCTGCGAGCCTTTATGGACACGGGTTTCGAAGGGGCATTGAATGGCGACTATGGTCCGATCGATCGTACAAACGACGCCCGCGCCTTTCTGGCCAAGGTAGACCTTCGCCTGTCGAGGGACCACTCCGCCACCTTTAAATACAACTACACATGGTCCGAACAGGAAAACGGCACCTTCGACGTGGACTCCTGGGCGCGCAGCGCCAATGCGATTGAGAAAGACTGGTCGCACGCCTTCAACGGCAGCCTGGTATCGCTTCTGTCGCCGAGCACCATCAATGAATTCCGGTTCCAGGTCTCACGCGAGGACCGTCCGCGTCCCTACGAGGGTCCGATTAACCCCTATACGGGGCGCCCCTTCCCCGATACCGCCATGGACTTTGAATACGGGTATCGCTTCGGGATGCCCTTCTTCATCCCGGTGGAGTACTACGACTCCCGCGTCCAGCTGCTCAACAATATCTCCTTTGCCAGGGGCGGCCACCTGTTCAAGGCCGGCGTCGAGTGGAACCGCGTCGAATCCGTGCAGACCTTCATCGGCTTCGCCAACGGACGGTACATCTTCAACTCGGTGGACGGGTTTCTCAACTTCGTCGAAAAGGGCAATCGCTACGTCGAGTGCTCCAACGGCAATTTCAGTATCGACGGACAATGCCCCGATGGCGCGAGGATTACGGGACCGGTGCTGTTCTACCTGGAACAGGCCGGCGTGGGCGGGCTGTCCGTGGAGGAAGCGGGAACACAGAGCATCCCGCAGCACGAATTGGCGCTGTTCGTACAGGACAGCTGGCAGGCTTCCGGCAGACTGACGGTCAACTATGGACTGCGCTGGGAGGCGCAGATCCAGCCGGACCCGATTACCGATCCTTCCCGGGTCTTCTTCGCCGATTTCATCGGCAAGACGTTGACCAACGACGAGGGAGCACAAAGGTTCCCGTCCAACGGCAGGATTCCCTCCGACCTCGACATGATCCAGCCGAGAATCGGACTGGCTTTTGACACGCACGGCGACAACAGGACACTCCTGCGCGCCAGCGCGGGGATCTATTACGCCCGCATACCCGGACTGAATCTGGCCAGCACCCGCTCCACAAATGGCTCGCGAGGGCAATCCCTCTACCGGTCGAGCGAGTTGACGCCGGTCCTGGGGCCGCCGCCGACATACGGAGAGTTGCTGCCATCGCCCAAAGGCGACCCCTTTCAGCCCGCCATTTATGTCTTTGATGAGCGCTTCGAAAATCCGCGGACCATCAGCCTGAACGCGGGTATCGAGCACGAGTTTCAAGCGGCCGGTCTTGTGGGATCCATCGACTTTACCTACGCCCGTACCGACAATCTCACGCGTTTCGTCAACCGCAACGACGCCGTATTCGGATCTCCATGGTCAACCGGTCTCGGGCCGGAGGGAGGCAATGGCATCGGCAACCTCACCGTTGTCGAAAGTACTGCGCGGTCGCGATACCGCGGCCTGAGTCTGGGGCTGCGGCAGATGGTAAACGACGACCTGCAGTTCCAGGCGAACTATACGATGTCCTGGGACAGGTCCGACGACGACAACGAACGCGACCCCTTCACGTTCCGCTACGTCGATCCGACCCGGCTGGATCGGGAGTGGGGCTGGTCCGACCGCGACCAGCGACACCGCTTCAATGCCTGGGCGCTCGCCGTTCTGCCCGGCGACATCTATATGAACAATCGCGTGAGCCTCTATTCACCACAGCCGGTCTCAGCTGCCTGCGGCGGCAATAACCGGGCTTCTACAAAGCATTCGACAAATCCGTGGGGGCCCGCGTCCGATCGCATCTGCGCGGACGGCAGCATCGTCCAGCGCAACACCCTGCGCAAGGACCACGGATTCTTCTCCTGGGACGTACGCCTCACGCGTCCCATTCCCGTGGGCAACGGCACTCTGGAAGCCATCGTGGAGATCTTCAACCTGCTCAACACGGACAACTACCGCGACCCCTCCAGCGCGGGCTTGCTGTTCAACTTCGACGGCACCGTCCAGTCCGGCCTCGGCGACCCCCGCGAAGTCCAGATCGGTATGCGGTACGTGTTTTAAGAGCGGTTGATCGTTGAGAAGGTCGGCATACCCGGTTTGAAATTCAGGTAGGTCGATTCCCTCCAGGTTTCTTCAATACCCATTACTGGCAAGTTGCACGGGTCTCGTCCAATTTGCCATGCAGTAGGGCTTGACTTTATTAACGCAATGCGTTATTATCGATAGTTCGATAGAATGATAGAATCATTCCGTGACAGGGATACTGAGCGAGTTTTCCGTCGCGAGCGGACGCGGAGATTCTCCGGAGCGTTAGCGCGCTCCGCGCTGAGGAAGCTCATTCTGTTGGACGCAGCCGCTTCAATACAAGACTTGCGGTCGCCGCCAGGCAACATGCTGGAGAGGCTTGTCGGAAATCGAATGGGTCAATACAGTATCCGCATTAATGAGCAATGGCGCATTTGTTTCGATTGGAAGGCGGGGCGCCCTGCCAACGTCGAAATAGTCGACTATCATTAGGAGGTGTTCATGCCTGCCGCCACGATGCCACCGATTCATCCCGGTGAAGTTCTGCTTGAGGAATTCCTGAATCCTCTGGGAATAAGCCAATATCGACTTGCGAAAGACATCTCTGTGCCGCCTCGTCGAATTAATGAGATTGTGCATGGGAAACGCGCCGTTACGCCGGACACCGCGCTGCGCCTGGCGCGTTTTTTCGGGACCACAGGTCAATTCTGGCTCAATCTTCAATCTCGCTTCGAACTGGAGTTGGAAAGAGACCGCCTCGGAGAACGATTGCAGGCCGAAGTGCGGGTCCTCGAGCGAGCGGATTAGACCTAATAGTGTGTACATAGTCTATGGGCGATCGTAGGGTCGATTTCCGCGTCACCTCCAAAGCTACCTGGTGTTTAACTCTGCCGGAACCACACTGTGTAAACCTAACTCCCAATGCGGTGTTCAGGGTAAGTACGACTTCAGAGCGATAAAGGATTCACGAGAATTGCATTCTGCCAGATGTCTTCGACAGCCTGGTAAATGAGGGAATTGCGATGACAACGCTGAAAAATGTGGAGATCAAGGGGTTCCGGTCCATTAAAGAGATGGGGTTGGAACTCAGACCGCTCAACGTCCTCATCGGCGCCAACGGAGCCGGCAAGAGCAATCTCATCGCCTTTTTCAAGCTGGTGAATGAGCTGATGGCCGTACGCCTCCAGCAGCACATCGGCGCCACGGGTCGGGCCACCGGAAATCTGCACTTCGGCCCGAGAGTGACCCCACAGCTGGAAGCGAGAATGGTGTTCGAGGTGGAGAACGGAATGGACACCTACCATATGAGACTATTCCACGCCGCGGGCGACTCTCTCATTTTCGCGGAAGAAACGGTTGCGTTCCATCAGGAAGGCTATCCCAGCCCCAAGACAGTAGAGCTGGGCGTCGGGCATCTGGAAACGAAGATTGGGGATTTGGCGGAACGAGGGGAGCCCACGGCGAGAACGCTCCGGGCATTGTTGAATCGTTGCCGCGTCTATCACTTTCACGATACATCGCCGACGTCAAGAGTCCGACAATACGGTTACATGGGGGATAACCGCTGGCTCAAGCCCGACGCGGGCAACCTGGCTGCGATGCTCTACGCGCTGAAGTCCACCAGTGAAACCGATTACCGGCGCATTGTCACCACCATCCGTCAGGTGGCGCCGTTCTTCGATGACTTCGATCTGGAGCCCGCCGATACAAGAGACATCATCCTCAACTGGCGGCATCGCGAGTCGGATCTCGTCTTCGGCCCTCACCAGCTTTCGGACGGCACCCTGCGCGCCATCTGTCTGATTTCGCTTTTGTTGCAACCTGCGGAGAAACTGCCGACCCTGATTGTGGTGGACGAACCGGAGCTTGGACTGGACCCCTGCGCGGTCGACGTGATTGCCACCCTGTTTCGTTCCGTAAGCGAGCATGCCCAGGTACTCGTCAGCACGCAGTCCAGCGCATTCGTCGACACCTTCGAGGCGGACGATATCGTGGTTGTGCAACGAAATCAGGAAGCGACGGAGTTTGAGAGACCCCAGGCCGAAGAACTCGACTCATGGGTTGAGGAATACGCCCTCGGAGAAATCTGGGAAAAGGACAGCGTCGACGAAGGGACGGATTGAGGGTTCGAATTCTGCAGGAGGATCGAACAGAGTATCTCAGGAAGGGAATTGCGCTCGACTATTCTCGCAAGGCGCCCAAACGACACGCCTCATCCATTTTCGCAAGATGGGCAGCGAAGTCGCAGTATCGGGAAACCGCGTACCCTTCCCGCGTCGCTGTCTCAGCCACATCACGGGACAGGACACGTATGCCGTCGCGCAGCACCTGGTAGTACAGAGCCGGTGGGGCCTGGTTGAGAATCAGGAGATTGATGTCGTTGCTATGGAGGCCGGCCATGAGCTCCGTGATAAGCTGCGCCCGATACCCGAACGCGCCCTCTTCAGCGACAGATTCATCGATGTAAACGGCGACGTCAATGTCGCTGTGGGGCTGTGCCCGGCTCTGCGCGTGAGAACCGTACAGGTAAGCCTCAAGAACCTCCGGGCGAGGTTCGAGCAGGCTCGCGATTCGTTCGCTCAACATTTGGCAGGATTCCATTTGCATGTCGGCAACCTGCGTCGGAAGGTGAACCTTTCGCCGGCGATTGACAGTTTTCCTGCCGGCCATATCGGAAACATTTGCGAATCACGGGCAAAGTTCAAGTATCGTAGGCACAGGGAGTCTTTAAAGATGCGTCTCACGACCAACCCGACCCCGCGAAGTCCGGTTCGGCAGGCGGTAGGTGTTTGAGCTCGTTGATCTTCGAGTAGGCAGGCATACCCCGCATTGAAAAACGAGTAAGTCGATTCCCTCCTGGTTGCTTCAATACCCATTCGTGGCAAATCGCACGAGTTTCATCCCATCCGGCATGCGGTCGGACTTGACATTATTAACGCAATGCGTTATTATCCATAGTTCGACAGAATGATAGAATCTTTCCGTGACAAGGATACTGAGCGGGTCTTCCGTCGCGAGCGGACGCGGAGATTCTCAGCAGTGTTAGCGCGCTCCGCCCTGAAGAAGCTCATTCTGTTGGACGCAGCCGCTTCATTGCAAGACTTGCGTTCGCCTCCGGGCAACATGCTGGAGAGACTCTCCGGAGATCGCATGGGACAATACAGTATCCGAATAAATGAGCAATGGCGCATTTGCTTCGATTGGAAGGCGGGTCGCGCAGCTCATGTCGAGATCGTCGATTACCATTAGGAGGTATTTATGCCTGCCGCCACAATGCCACCGATTCATCCGGGAGAAATCCTGCTCGAAGAATTCCTGAACCCTCTGGGAATCAGTCAATATCGACTTGCGAAAGACATTTCTGTTCCGCCTCGCCGAATTAACGAGATCGTGCATGGAAAACGCGCCGTAACTCCGGACACCGCGCTGCGCCTGGCGCGTTTTTTCGGGACCACCGGTCAATTCTGGCTCAATCTTCAATCCCGTTACGAACTGGAGTTGGAACGAGACCGACTGGGCGAACGATTGCAGGCTGAGGTGCGGGTTCTGGAGCGAGTTGAATAAATCCAACGGGTAAAGACAGGCCGCGCGGCCAAGTTTGATATTTTCGTACAGACCAAGCGTAAAACGGAAATCGGACTGTACCCGTGCGCGGCGGACGTGATCGCCTCCCTGTTTCGTTCCGTAAGCCGACATGCCCAGGTGCTGGTCAGCACACAGTCCAGCGCATTCGTCGACCGCTTCGAGCCGGATGACATCGTGGTTATGCAACGCTTTTTTTGTATTTTTAGACGGTTTTAACGCCGCCAAGAGAAGACACTGTATGAACAAGAAAAACATGAACGAAGCCGAAATCTGTGACGCCTTCATCACACCTGCTATTTCGAAGGCAAAGTGGAACACGCGTCAGATCCGGCGGGAATACGGCTTTACCGCCGGCCGGGTAAACGTAAGGGGCAATGTAGGAGTACGTGGTAAGAAAAAGCGCGCCGACTATCTGCTGCAATACGACAATAACTTCCCGCTAGCTGTGGTCGAAGCGAAGGACAACAACCACGCTGTGGGAGCGGGAATGCAGCAGGCCCTGGGCTATGCGGAGGCCCTTGACGTGCCGTTCGCGTTCTCGTCAAACGGCGACGGATTTCTGTTTCATGACCGCACAGGAAACTCGAACCCGGTAGAAAGGAAGATCGGACTCGACGAATTTCCCACCCCGGAGGAATTGTGGCAACGATATAGGGCCTGGCGAAATCTGGATGCTGACTCAGGCAAACTGGCGCTTCAGCCCTATTATGTCGATACAGACGGAAAGAGTCCCAGATACTACCAACGCGTCGCCATACAACGCGCCATGGAAGCCATCATTAAGGGACAGCGCCGCGTGTTGCTGGTTATGGCCACCGGCTCTGGCAAGACGTATAATGTCTTTCAGATCATGTGGAGATTGTGGAATGCGGGCAAGGTAAAGCGGGCGCTGTTCCTTGTGGATCGCAATTTTCTCGCTGACCACGCCATAACCAACGACTTCAAACCGTTCGGTCCGGTGATGACAAAGGTGCGGCACCGCAATATGGACCCAAGCTACGAGGTCTATGTGGCGCTGTACCAGGCGGTAAGTGGAAACGAAGAAGAAAAAAACGTCTACCGTCAGTTCAGCCGGGAATTCTTCGACCTCGTTGTCATCGACGAGTGTCATCGTGGCAGCGCACGCGAAGCCAGCGCATGGAGGGAAATCCTCGACTATTTCGAGCCGGCAATCCAGCTAGGCCTCACCGCAACACCCAAGGAAACCACCGACGTCAGTACGCTGACATATTTCGGAGACGCGGTCTATACCTACAGCCTCAAGCAAGGTATTGACGACGGTTACCTCGCACCATTCAAAGTCGTCCGGGTAGACCTGGACAAGGACCTGCTGGGATGGCGGCCCGCAGCGGGCATGACTGACGACCTCGGGCAGGAGATTGAAGATAGGATCTACAACCAGCGCGACATGGACAGGATTCTTGTCTTGAACGAACGCACCAAGCGTGTTGCCGGAAAAGTCGCAGAGCACCTGGCGAAAACCGACCCATACGGCAAGACCATTGTATTTTGTGAGAATATCGACCATGCCGAAAGGATGCGGTCGGCGTTGGTCAATGAAGTGGGCAGACGGATTCCAGAGGAATCTGAAAACACGTCGAAGTTCGTTGTTCGCATTACGGGCGACAGTGACGAGGGCAAACTTGCACTCGACGACTTTATTCATCCCGAGCGACGCTATCCGGTTATTGCCACGACCTCAAAGCTCTTGACAACGGGCCTGGACGTTAAGACCTGCAAGTTGATCGTGCTCGATCAGCGTATCGAGTCGATGATCGAATTCAAGCAGACCGTCGGACGCGGCACCCGCATCCATGAGGACGGAGGCAAGCTCTGGTTCAGCATAATGGACTTCAAGAAAGCCACTGAATTGTTCGCCGACCCTGATTTTGACGGAGAGCCGATCGTTATATACGACCCTGCCAGCGGCCATTCCTCTGCGACAGATTCCGGAGAGGACGGCGTTGAGTCAACGGAGGAAGAGGATCCTTCAACGGCCGGAGCGACGAAATACGTTGTCAGTGGTGTAGAAGTAAAAGTCATCGCAGAACGCGTTCAATACCTCGATCGAAGTGGAAGACTGATCACAGAATCTCTGACCGACTACACAAAGCGTACGGTCCAGGCAGAGTACGCGACCCTGGACGACTTCCTGAGGCGCTGGTCGGAGGCCGACCGCAAGGCCGCGGTTATCAGCGAACTGCGCGAGCAGGGGCTGCTGTTAGAGGAGTTGCGAGCGCAAGTCAGCAGGGAACTCGATGTATTCGATCTCATCTGCTACGTCGTCTATGGCCGGCCCCCTCTCACCCGTCGCGAGCGGGCCGAGAAAGTGAGGAAGAGTGACGTATTCACTGTTTACGGTTCCCAAGCGCGGGCCGTACTAGACGCCTTGCTGGATAAGTACGCGGATGAGGGTCTGACCCCGGTCGAAGACCTTGGCGTCCTTAGAGTGAAGCCACTATCAGAACTTGGCACGCCGATTGAATTGATCAATCGCTTTGGCGGGAAAGACGAATATGTAAAGGCTGTGACGCTTCTGGAAAAGGCCCTCTACAATACCGCCGCATAGGACAGGAGCAGGTCAGGTCATCTACAAATTGAAATCGAAAAAGTGAGGTTCGCAGCCGTGTCTCTATCGACAACGATTAAATCCATCCAGGACACGATGCGCAAGGACGTCGGCGTGGATGGCGATGCTCAGCGCATAGGGCAACTCGTCTGGCTATTGTTCCTGAAGATTTGGAACGACAAGGAACAGGAACTGGAGGTGGTGGAAGAGGGCTTTTTCTCACCCCTGGTCGACGTAACCTGGAGAGAAGAAGGCGAAATACGTCGTGCCGATGATCTGCGCTGGAGCGCCTGGGCTAGTGATCCGGAGGGCGAAACCGGCGAGAAGTTGCTTGCATTCGTAAACAACACCCTCTTTCCCGCTCTCAAAGGTATGGAAATAGACCTGGATAACCCGCAAGATGAGAAGCGTCTGCGACGCCGGCGTCTCGTCCGAAATGTCTTCGAGGACGCTTATCAATACATGAAGTCCGGCACCCTACTGAGGCAGGTAATCAATAGGATTGAAGAAACTATCAACTTCAACGACGCCTCGAATCGTCACCTGTTTGGGAACATCTACGAGCAACTCCTCAAAGATCTGCAGAGTGCCGGCAACGCCGGCGAATACTACACTCCGCGTGCGGTAACCCAATTTGCGGTGGACATGTTGGACCCTCGCCTAGGAGAATCCATTCTCGACCCCGCCTGTGGAACGGGTGGTTTTTTGGCATGTGCAATTAAGCATGTACGCCAACACGACGTTAAGACGCCAGAACAAGAAGAACGACTGCAGGCCAGCATTCACGGCGTCGAGAAAAAGCCACTCCCGTACTTGCTGTGTACGACCAATATGATCGTGCACGGCATTGATGTCCCGACGGGAATACGCCATGACAACACTCTTGCCCGTCCGCTGCACGACATCAGCATGCGGGATCGGGTGGCCGTTGTACTCACAAATCCGCCGTTCGGAGGCATGGAGGAGGATGGCATTGAACAGAACTTCCCGCGTCAATTCCGGACCCGCGAAACCGCAGATCTCTTCTTGTTGCTTATAATCGAAATGCTCAAACCCGGTGGCCGAGCGGCTGTGGTTCTTCCTGACGGCACACTGTTTGGTGAGGGGGTGAAAACCCGTCTGAAGGAACGCCTCCTCACGGAATGCGAACTTCATACGATCGTCCGCTTGCCCAATGGCGTTTTTGCGCCGTACACGTCGATCAAGACCAATGTGCTGTTTTTCCAAAAGGGTCGACCTACGACCGAGGTCTGGTACTACGAGCATCCCTACCCCGAAGGCTACAAGTCCTACTCGAAGACCAAGCCAATGAGAATCGAGGAATTTGTGCCAGAGAAGGCGTGGTGGGGCAATCGGATTGAGAATGAGTTCGCGTGGAAAGTCGGCATAAACGACATTCTCGATCGTAACTTCAACCTGGACATCGCCAATCCCAACACGCCGGATGCCGGTCATGGCGACCCGGATGAGTTACTGGCATTGTACGAAAAGGAACGGGCGGCGGCGGCAGACATACGTGAACAGCTAAAGGCGGCTTTGGCTGAAGCGTTGGAGCGGACAACATGACATCCGGGGAGTTCATTAAGTTCTTTGATACGATTGCGGAGGCGCCGGGTGGCGTGGACCGACTGCGTGAAGTTGTACTTGAGCTTGCAGTGCGGGGACGACTCGTAGCGCAAAATTGCCAAGAGATACCTCCGGAAAAATTCACTGCCAAACTAAAGGAAGGCAAGGAACGGCTTCTTGCAGAAGAGACTATTCCCAAGCCCCGTTACCCTCTTGGAGTGCCAGTTGAACAACCTCCATATAAAATACCCAAGACTTGGCGATGGCTACGTCTGGGTGATGTTGGAAGTATCGTCGGAGGAGGTACGCCCAAGAGTGGTGAGCCGAGGTACTGGAGTGATGGTGAGGACATACCATGGCTAACTCCAGCGGATATGCGGCGGCAGACCTCTCGTTATATCGAACGAGGCAGGCGGGATATTTCCGCAGAGGGGCTCAGGAAATCATCCGCACAGATGCTACCGCGGGGTTCGGTGCTGTTTTCGAGTCGCGCGCCTATCGGGCACGTTGGTATCGCAGCCAATCCACTAAGCACCAATCAGGGCTTTAAGTCCTGCGTGCCCTTTATCCCAGCAATGTCGGAATATCTGTACCTGTTTCTCAAATATGCAGGTCCTGGTATCGACGCACAAGCTTCTGGTACAACATTTAAGGAAGTGGCAGGCAAAAAAGTCGCGTTGATTCCGGTATCGATCCCACCATTAAGTGAGCAACACCGTATCGTCGCCAAGGTCGATGAGTTGATGGGGCTTATTGACCCTTTGGAGGATGCACGAAGAAAAAGAGAGGAACTTCGATCAGGGGCCCGGGACTCGGCCCTCCATAAGCTTCGCAATGCCAATTCGACCGAACAGGTGAGGAATGCTTGGACGCGCGTTGCCAAGTGTATGGAAGAGCTGTTTACGACTCCTGCTGACTTGGCTCCACTACGAGAAGCCGTGCTTCAGCTTGGGGTGCGGGGACGTCTAGTGCCGCAGGATGCGCAGGAGGAACCGGCTACGAATCTCCTCGAAAGATCTCAGTTGGCCGCCAAACTGAGGAGAAGACTGCGGCCTATCGACGAACAGGACCTTCCTTGGGTAATTCCGAGTTCATGGATTTGGGTCAGGCTCGGACGGATTGCACACTTCACAATGGGCAAGACACCTCCAACAAAAGATGGAAGCTATTGGTCTGATGAAAGCGGCCATCCTTGGGTGAGTATAGCGGACATGGATCACTTTGGTGTGGTCTATGAAACCAGGAAGCGAATTTCCACTAAGGCGACTTCGGAGGTTTTCGGTTGCACGGAACCTGTCAATAAGAATGAGACAACTCTTGCGTGAGTTTAGTGTAGCAAATGGTGCCATTCGACGGTGTTCTTGGGTTGGTTAATCCAGACTTCGTTGGGAACGTGTGGTGGTTTCGGTTTGCCTCTGACAAATCGTTCAGGGTGGTTGTGATAAGCCTGGTCGAGCACGTGTTGTCTTGCGGCTTGCAGCTGTTGTGTCATCCCGTGATGCACGGAATCGGGTGTGAGCAAGCCCAAGCCGCTGTGACGGTGTTGGGTGTTGTACCAGGGAAAGAAGCCCTGGAAGTAGGTACGCGCTTCCTCCGGACCGGTGAAGCGCCCGGGGTATGACGGCGCGTATTTGAGTGTTTTGAATTGGCTTTCGGAATAGGGGTTGTCGTCCGATACACGAGGTCTGCTGTAGCTGGCCAGGATGTCGAGGTCGATCAGCATTTGCGAAAACGTCTTCGCCTTCATCGGTCCGCCGCGATCCTGGTGCAACGTCAGTTGTCCGGGTTGAATGCCCTGCTTCGTGGAGGCGTTGGTAATCAGGCGCTTGGCCAGCGTGGCGCTCTCCCTTTTGGCGACCATCCAGGCCACCACGTATCGCGAGAACAGATCCAGCACGACGTAGAGGGGATAGGACACCCATTTTCGGGGTCCCGGCAACCTTGTGATGTCCCACGTCCAGACCTGGTTGGGCGCACTGGCCACCAACCGGGGTGGTTCGAGACGTGGATGACGGCGCTGGTCGCGGCGCTCGCGCACTTCCTGGGCATCGTGAAGCAGCCGGTACATGGTGCGGGTCGAGCAGACATACCGTCCTTCCTCCAGCAGCACGGCATACACGGCTGCCGGTGCCCGGTCCACGAAGCGATCCTCGTGCAGGATGTCCAAGACCCGGAGACGCTCCTGTGGAGAAAGTGCACGGGGCGAAGACCGTCGCGACCGACCCGGACACGTTGGATGTGGCTTGCGATGACGGTATACAGAGGCTCGCGCCACACCCAATGCCCGGCATGCTGAAGCCAACCCGACACTCGGGGCGAGATGTTCGGCCGCACGTATCATACGTCGTCGTCGGCCGGCGGGCGGTTCAGGGGGATGCCCAGGATCTCGGAGGCTTTTTTTTGGATCTCGAGGATGGTCTGCGCCTGTTCCAGTCGTCGCCGCAGCCGGGCGTTTTCCTTGCGCAGCTGCTCGTTCTCGACGGCGACCTCGTCACGACGCCGCCCCTTGGGTCCCCGCGGCTTGGATAGTGCCTTGAGCGTCCCCTCACGACGCGCACGACGCCACTGGGTCAACTGCGAGGAATACAACCCCTCGCGACGCAGCAGCGCTCCGACTTCACCAGGGGCCCGGCACGCGTCCGCTTCTTCCAGGATGCGAAGCTTGTACCCGGCGGTGAACCGGCGACGCTTCGCACGCGCCGGCACCTCCGGATCCGGCCTCGTGGTTGTGGAGGTCCCGCGCGGGACCTCCACAACCAGAGTCCCCTTGCTGCCGTTGTCTCCAACATCGATTCTTGACCTCATCTCGTCCTCTCCTCTCCTCTCCGCCCATTGTACGACATTAAACTCGGAGGGGGAGTTGTCTCACTCTATATTGGCACGTAGGGCACACCGGTATCTCGTGGTACAATCCTAATGAGCTTCAAGTTAACCATTGGGAAAATCACTAAACTCGGTGTTGACGCCTACCACAACGAGGCTATTGTCGCCTTGTATCCGATCATTAGTGATACGGGAAACTACCTGTTTCAGTTCATGCCGTTGTTTTCTTCCATCGGATCGTCCAAGGCAGCAATTAAAGGAAGAACTCTGAACTCGAAATCTCTTGCCAGCCTACTCGTCGCACTGCCTCCTCTCGCAGAGCAACACCGCATCATCGTCAAAGTCAATGAACTAATGGGGCTCATAGATAAATTGGAAAGGCATCTAATAGACAGACGGAGAATCCACGAATCCTATGGCGCTGCCGTCGTAAATCAATGTACATATCTGTAGCAACGGAATGGATTATTATACGAATCTCGGTGGAACAGAGATATGAGATTACACGCAAGTCTACCTGCGCCGCTTCCATTACTTGCGATTGCGATGTACCGCTAAATTAGCGGAAAGACGAATCAACAAACTTAATAATGTTAGATCGGATAATCCAAGTAGCGACCAACCTTTGTGGTGGTGATCAATTCCTGCGCGGCGGTTTCACAAACTACGATATCCGTGGATCACTTCGATGGCAGAGACCAAGACATTGACAAGCGTGTGGGTCCCTTGTGAGTCACACCAACCGCCCCCTGTTGAGACCCGCCTTCAAATCCTACCGCTGAATGAACTGCATTGGGAGGCGTTTCAGAAGTTGTGTTGTCGTCTTGCACAGTGTTCCGGTGACGTGGAAAGATGCCGAGAATTTGGAATTAAGGGACAGCGGCAAGAGGGCATAGACATCTACGTCCGAAAATTGGGATCCTCGAAATATTCGGTTTGGCAGTGTAAACAACGCCAATCGTTTAACGCGAACTCAATCGAGGCAGCAGTAAACGCTTTTCTGAACGGCTCGTGGGCACCAAAGACAGACGAGTTTGTACTTGCTGTTACGATCAATACGGAAGATGCTAAACTTGCGTCAATTATCGAGACTCAAAGTGATCGCCTTCGTGAGCACGAAATCCGATTCCTTCCGCTAGGGATCACACAGATTTCAAATCAACTGAAAGACCATCCTAATTTGGTGGATGATTTTTTCGGGCGTGAATGGGTACGGGCATTCTGTGGTGAAGAAGCCCTAAACAAACTGTCCGGACATCACTTACGTCCCGAGCAAGTCATACGACTGCGCCAACTACTTCGAGACTGCTATACACACCATTTCGAAATCACCGATCCGGGTCTTCCGTCTTTTGCAGTTTCTCCCAACTCCAACCTTGAGCCAATTTCCTTAATTCAACGATTTGTTCCGCCGGACATTCTTGAGGAGCAACTGGTTCATCAGTCTCAACAGACCTTGGATGGGCCGCAAATCTCCCGATCCGGGAACAATCAGTTTGATGCCCTTGAGAACACACGTGCGCGCTCTCAAACGTCAACCGACGATTTTTCGTCATCCCGTAGAACACACGATGTCATACGCCAGGTGCGCCGTTCCGCTATTGAGTGGCTATCGGACTCCAACCAATCGGTTTTGGTCGGAGACCCCGGGATGGGCAAAAGCACACTGCTGCGTTGTCTATTACTTGATCTTCTTAGTGTCGAGCCTCGTTATGAGTCATTTGCGCGACGTTGGGGGCAGTTCTTGCCTGTGTGGGTACCGTTTGCCATGTGGACGCGGATGGTCTGCGAGTCCGAAACAAAGTGTTCGCTTCTTGATGTCTTGAAGGCTTGGTTTGCAAAGTTAGGCGTTAGAGAAGAACTGATACATTTGGTCGAACAAGCAATTCAGGATTCGCGACTCCTTCTTTTTGTCGATGGACTCGATGAATGGAGTGATGAGACAGCCGCTAGAACCGCACTTTCGCTTCTCGAAAACTTCGTACGGATGCGGAATGTACCTGCCGTTGCCACCAGTCGCCCACTGGGATTCGCCCGAATTGGTAGACTTGGTGATCGATGGAATGTGGCTACCCTCGCAGGCTTAACCCTCCCGCAGCAGCGAATCTTAACCGAGCAATGGTACTGTCAACACCGGTTTTGTTTTTGACAAAAGCACCGGTTTAAATTTGGACACAATAGACAGGATGGAGAGTGGGTCAGGGTGGCATGAGCAGGTCCTTTTTTCAGGTGTGTTGCTGCGAGTGTGTAGACAGTCCTGCTTTTGTGCGGTGTCGCAGGCGGTAGCTGTCTCCGCGGATGGAGATGGTGGTGGCATGATGGAGGAGTCGATCCAGCAGGGCGGTGGCCAGGACGGGATCGGGGAAGAAGTCGCCCCATGCGGCATAGGACTTGTTGGAAGTGAGGATGATGGGTTTGCCCTTGTCGTAGCGTTTGGAGACGACCTCAAAGAGGAAGGTGGCGTCGTGCTGTTCAATGGGAAGGTAGCCGACTTCGTCGAGGAGGAGCAGGTCGGGACGTGTGAGCGTGTTTTGGAAGATATGGAGTCGGTCGCGCTTTTTGGCGATACGGGATTTTGCGACGAGGTCGTGCAGGGTAATGAAGTAGACGCGATGTCCGGCTTCGAGGGCTTTGAGTGCCAGGCCCACGGCCAGGTGGGACTTCCCCACGCCGGGAGGGCCTAAGAACAGGACATTCTCACCGTGGTGCAGGAAGCGCAGACAGGCCAGTTCATCGATGGTTTTCTTCGGGACCTGTGTCTGAGCGTCAAAGTCGAAGGCCTCGAGGGTCTTGGGCGTGGCAATGCCCGACAGGCGCAGGTTGGTGCGGATGCGTCTCTGGAAGCGCTCGTCGCGTTCGCGTGTGAGCAGGTCGTCGACGATCTCGACGGGTGTGCGGTCTTGCTTGTTCCCGTCTTCGAGGACGGTATCCAAAGCGGATAGGGCGGCGTCCAGGGAAAGGGCACCCAGGTGTTCCCGCACCCGTTCGTAGCTTACGGCGGCACTCATGACACCACCTCCTGCAAGAGGTGTTCATACGCTGCAAGGGGGCGGACCTGGACCTCAGGGGGCATCCATTCCAGAAGGGGTGCCGGGCTTTTTGGAGCAGATACCGGCGCCTGCACATAGTGTGGGTTACGCCTTGCACCACGCGCGGTGGGCCGGGCCTGGCCACGGGTGAGGCGTTGGATTTTTTCCTGGTGTTCAGGCAACATCACGGGATCGCTACCGGCAACTCTGATGCGGTGCCGAGCCACCTGTGATGCATCCAGATACACCGCAAAGGCATCCCCGGCGTCTTCGCCATCGGGCCGTACGCTTACGGTCTTGCCCACTGCGACGGGATCGACGCTGTAGCGCACGCCCTTGAAGTGGATATGGCAATCCGTAGGCACGCGACGCAACACCACAGGACGGGTGTCGAAGGCAGGCACGCCCCTCAGCGGACGCAAATGGGCTTGCTCCTGGGAAAAGCGGTCCACGGGACGCGCCTTCGTGGTACCGTGTACTCGGGTGTTGGCGACCCCATCCAGCCAGGCTTGCAGCTGGCCATTCAGGTCCTGGAGGTCGGTGAAGGCGCGTCCTTCCAAAAAGGACGCCTTGAGGTAGCCTACGCCACGCTCCACCTTGCCTTTGACTCTGGGCCAGTAGGGTGGACACGCCACCGGCAGGAACCCGTGATGCGCCGCAAAGTCCAAAAAAGACCGGTTCCACGTCACCTTGCCCGTGACCACGTCGTGCGTATCCACGGCCTGCTTCATATTGTCGACCAACACTTCGCGAGGGATCCCCAGGATCGAGAAGGCTTCCTTCATGCACCCCAGCAACACCAGCAGCCGGCACGAGGTCGTAAACTGGGCATAAAGCATCCGGGAATAGCCCAACACCAGCACAAACACATACAGCTTCTTGCGGTCATCACCGACTTGCACCGTGCCGCACTCGCCCCAGTCCATCTGTGCCTGGCGCCCGGGCGTCGTCTCAAAGCGCTCGGTCACTCGACGGACCAACGACGCCTTCAGCGGGCGCATGAACTCACGCAGGATCGTGATCCCGCCGGTATAGCCTTGCAAACGCAGTTCCTGTAACACCACCGTGCCCGGCAAATCGAACTGCTCCAGACGCATCCGGATCGCGTCTTTATACGCATCCAGCTTCGAGGCACGCTGCGCCCTGACCTTGGGGAACACCTCCTCACGGTTCAGGTGGTTATACACCGTCTGACGCGAGACGCCCAACTGCCGGGCGATACGCGCCTTCGGAACACCGTCTTCACTCAAATGCTTGATTTGCATGGACATCTCCCTTAATATCATAGGTACGAGCCCTCCTGTGCTTTTTGGGATATCTCTATGCCGATCTCCCTACTATAAGCACAGGCAGGGCTTCTTTGCTGCTTACATCGCATTCTTCACGGAAGTGTCCATTTTTATACCGTCGTTTCTGTCTAATTTAAAACCGATTCTGACAGTACATTCATCGGTCGAATTCCTTTGCTCCTCAGAATGAAGACGGCGAAGCCATCGCGATGAGGCAAGCGAGCGCGAAAGCAGAAGCCACTGAACACATCAGGGACTTTCACCGCGATACCCGACTTGCCCGCCTAGCGCAGGTCCCATTAATGCTAAATGGCCTTATTGCTCTCGTTATTCAAGGTATACAGCTTCCACGTAGTCGATTTAAAGCATACGACAAATTGACCGGTCTGCTGTTAGAAGAACAGCCTCGGCGACGCGAAAAAGCCGCTTACGCTCGTGCCTCGACCATTGGCCGATTGAGCGATGCAAATCGTGAACGAGCACTCGCTAGGCTAGCTTGGGAATCCCAGGATTCGCCTAGTAGCGACGTCAATAACCTCGAAAAAACGGTAGCCCAGAATACGCTTCGAGAATTCTTCGCCAAACACCTACATAAGGATGATGGAGAAGCACTGGAAATCGCAGACGAACTCCTCGGTATTGGTGCGGAAACAATAGGTATTCTAGTTGAAAAATCCCCAACGGAGTTCGGTTTCCTTCACCGTTCACTTCAGGAATTCCTCGCCGCGAAACACCTGTCGAATCTGCCACTTGTACAGCAAAAAAAAATCGTAAGGAAACGCTTTACGAATCCTCAGTGGCACGATGTGTTTTTGTGTCTGTGTTATTTGAATACTCGTGCGGGGGAGGTTGATGCCATTGTCAGAATCGTTGAAGACATGGAACTCCCGGATGAAATGGCGCTGCTCCGGCAAAGCTTCTTGGCCGAAGTTGCCTTTAGCGATCTGAATTGTTCAGCGGGTATTGCTGGCAGATTAGCAGAAAAGACGATGCAGACTATCGAGACTGGTGTCCACGAACGCACCCGTGAACGGCTTCTTGATTTCGCACTTGATGGGCTTCAATCTGATTTGTTACGGTCAATTGTAGAATCCAGGATTCGACGCTGGTATCCCCTTCGCTACTACAATCGCGAGGGATTCTATAAGGGCATCGCAAGTTGGCCCAAGTGTAACAAAACACAGTCAATACTCTGGAGAGGATTATTTGACGAGGAAGTCTGGAACGGACGAGCAGCTGCTGAATCCCTTGCTGAAGTTTTCGGTGGAGATCAAATTGTCCGAAAACATCTGTTTGTGCTCCTTTTGACGCCTGCAGAATCATACCTGCAGGCGCGCGCCCTGCACGCGCTTTGCCTAGGTTGGGGGTCAGACTCTCGGCTTAAAGCGATATTATCAGATGCCCGATTGTCGACCGACAGCGCCTTACAGAGTGTCGCATGCATCCACCGAGTAAAACGTAATGAGCATGATATTAGGGATCGTGCAATATTGATGAATCTTTCTAAACCACGGAGTACGAGTTCTTGGTACTGGAAAAGAGATCGGACCCGCGCACTCGCCGCGGGGTGGCCCCACGATCAAGAACTCAAGAAGGAAGCGATAAGGAGTGTCTTGAGCAGGCTCTATACGCGCGAGACAGTATTCGATACGAGAGATGCTGTAATGCTACTCGTGGAAGGATTTCCACAAGACGACGAAGTCGCGGAGTTGCTCGCACTTCAATTCAAAGAGGAAAACGTCTCGGCCAATATATCTGAGTTGTATACAAATTGCGAACCTCTGATAGAGGCATTCGCTGGTCATAGGTATCTGTCACCAGCCGTGGATGACTGGATCGAAAGGAATTTCGACGGGTTAATTTGGGAATATCAACTTTGTCTTGTCTCGCGCTCAACGCGTGCAAAACGGCTTTTGCTCAAAGCCAAGGCCGGAACTGATATCATAACAGAACACCAGGCGCATTGGTTATTGAAAGGATGGGGAATGGAGGACGAAGAAGCTGCTGATGCCTTGACGAAATTCGCCAATAGCGATAAAGCCAAAGATGCACCAGACCTCTTGCCAGAGATTCTGTACGATAACGAACGGTGCAAAGTGCGCTTGTTGGAGATTTTGGAGACGGCTCCCGCAATCAAAGTCCCACACGTCCTGAATGGATTGATCAAGCTTGGAGTGAATGAGTTAGACGAGGACGTGATACAATCGGCAATGGAAAAACTGTCTGGCGTGATACACTCCGACGCGTCACGTTGGGGAATAAGCACTCTAATCCAACACTTTCCTAGCAATGCAACAGTACGCGAAATTGCGGCTGATCAACTGCACCGCCTTGGTGGCGCTTTAAACGCCGTTGCAAGGGTCTATGGTTCGGATATAAAGACAAGACGTAAGATACTTGAACTTTGCAGCTCGTTCCCTGCACGCCTTAGATTGAAAATAGTTGACAGACTTTCACGACTAGGTTCAGAAGATGAAGTAGCGCATGTTTTGCTTTCTCAATTCGATGAAGATATGGATGTGAATGTGAAGACGGCGGCTGCAATTGGATATGCGAGATCTTTGAAACAGCGCGGCACTGTGCCATCCACGAAACTTAAGGAGTTGCGAGAAGGTCTGCGCGTAACTGGCCGGGATTTCCAATCCCGCCGCCAAGCGGCATTTTCCGCCTTGCTTGAACTTGACCGACTTGACATTGTTCTGGCTGTGTGGGCGGAACGCGACTTAAGGGACTTGACCTATCGTAGGGGGACCACGGCGAACCATCAGCTAGCCAAACACTTGACCCGCCATTGGGATCGGGTATCTAATACGTTTGGCGAGGCGTTCTGGGAGCAAGTAGATTGGGTGCCTGACGGGTTCCCAACTGAGATGGCCGCATTTACAGAGGATCGAGGATTGTCGGACTATATTATCGATCGGCTAATAAGTAGTGATCAGGAAGGGCCGCCCACACAATTGCTACAGCTATGTGCTAGCAAGTGGCGAGGCACGCGACGACTACGTGATTTGTGCCTCAATCTTGTACGTGGTTTTCATATTGGAAGTTGGATGCAAACGGCTCCAGGTATTCTTGCGGCAGAAATACTCGCCGAACAATTCGCCAACGATAGTGAAACGTACACTACACTTGAGTCATTCCTATTCCAGCCGAGCAATAAGAGTGCACTCGTAGTCGCGCTTGGCTCAGGTTGGCCGAATTCGCTTGGATGGGAACATTTGCGGCAACGGGTTGAGATGTCTAGTCTACTGCTTCCCGCACGTTTTTTTGTCTTGGCCGCTAATGCCCCGTCAGATGAATTCCTGACTAAGGCGGGTTCATTGATGGAGACGCTCCGAGGAGATATTTGGGAGTTTCCACGCTCGTGCTCGCGCGCATTGGCTGTACGTTTTGCAAATGACGAGCAAGTTCGTGAGTTAGCCGTGGCCAGACTTGAAGCCCAGCCAACAAGCGTCGAGAAAATAAACTTCCCTTCATTGCTATTGGAAAATCTCGACCAACCTGAACGACTCAGAAACTGGATACGCTCGGAGATAGAGCTCCAGTGCGAATGTAATGGTCTAGCAGAGATTGCCTTAGACCTGTCTACTGGTACGATCCGCTCAGTTGGTCACGTCCTTATGGAGCACTTGGCTGCCTAGTACCCATTGACGGCTAAAGCGCAACCTGCAAAATGACCCTCGCCGAAAACACACGTTACGACCTTTTTCACCCAATCTTACACAGTTCATGAATTATTCAGGCTAGCAGAAGTCGGCTCCGGGTCCGACTCCAGTTGCCAGCGCTGCGGGACGACTGCTTGAATCGCGACTTTCTGAAACGGCGGTTTGAAGAGGGGCAGCGGCCAACCGTCTTGCGGAAGTCGACGACAAGGGCCGTTGCAAAAGAATGTCGTCCGTGTGATTCGTGGCTTGATCGAATGATAGGGCTCTTCGGTCATGACCTATTTCGACCGTCTTTGCCACTCCTGCAATTCATAGCAGTAGTCACTTAGACAGCACTTCACGTCAGCGTAATCTCGTGGATGAATCTCAATGCCGAGATGATCGAAGTGTAGCTTAAGGATATATACAGCAAAGGTATAGACATCGGACTGATTGGCAAGAGCTTGATGACCCAACGCTCTAAACAACCTTTCTGCCACATTTGGATGGCTGCGAGGAATATTGGACCACTGCACGTCCCTTGTTTCCATATCAAGGCAACAGAGTGCCAATAGTGCATTCGTGATCCCGAGACCGCGTTTAAAAAGATGATCTTTGTCTGTGATACCTTGAACGAGCGTCTCGGTAGCTAGTTTGTCAGCCTCGGTTTCCTCCTTCAGTGAATCCAACGGGATATCTCGATGCCCAAGCCTTATGTGGGCAAGCTCGTGGTGAAGGATCCATCCAACAGCACACAAAAACATCTCCTGCGCGACCCAAGTCGCGTTCGAATTGCTGAGACCCGATGACTCAGCAGAACGCTGAGGTTTGGGACAGTCCGATGGCCACGGTATGTTTGCTACTTTGGAAGTTTCTCGATCCACAGCCCACTGCAGAAGCTTCGCGGCAGTACACGTCTCTGGATGGTCTAAGAGGGAAAGAACTCCCTTACTTTGGTTTTCCGGTAGTGCAGCGGTTTGATAAATGACATAGTAGGCATAGCTTGTAGCCCACAAAAATTCGAGTCCCTGCAGGGACACACTGATCTTGCTTTCAGATAGTTTTACGGCGAAATCGAATCTTTCCCTGTTCTCCAAGCTAAACTTCACATCGTGCCCAAATATCAGGCCGAGTATCTCGTTAGTCTTCTCCGGTGCAATCGCAATAATTGAGCCAAATATGTGCTGGATGATTTCATATATCGGTGATCTTGAGATTTGATCTATGTCAGTTTCTTCAACAAGAATTGGAATTTCGCAGGGCATCGATAGGCTCCTTTGTATGCGAATTAGATAGGCAATTCCGAGTCCAACTCAAGTGAAATGAATTTAGCGGAGAGATGGGCTGGAAAGAGCAGGTGGGTTTCATCCTGACGTTGAATGCTACCGAAATCGACTGTGATGATGAATTAAGGCGGATGCTTTTATGAGACATTCGGAGCTGTGGATGGATCGTCCGCTTAGAACCGATACCTGTCTGTTTCTTCGACGCCTTAGCCAGTCAATCGCCAACTGAGAATACCATACTAATCGTCGTACGTAGACGGCGCCGCTACGGCGCGAAAAACCGGTTGTCCCCGTCTGAACCGCCACATAACAGCGGTAAACGGCGGGCCAACTCCCAGCGCTTAGAGGTCAAATGACTATCGAGGGCGGGTTTCACACGACCATCTCAACCCTCATAAGTCGAAGAGCCGAGGGTACATATTGGGACTTCAAACGTGAACATCATGAAAACAAAGCTGATCTTGTTCACGATGTCCTGTGCCTTGCGAACGCCAACCACGATGGTGATAGATTCTTGATTTATGGGATTGACGACAGCGACTATTCTGTCCATCCGATAAACGAAGATCCAAGCCGAAGAACACAGGCAGACATAGCGGGTCTATTCCGCGACAACGCGAGAAAGTTCTTTCAATCGAGGGTCCCTGAATTTTACCTGAAAGAAATCGAATTTGGGGATGAACTACTGGATGTTTTGGTAATTGAGGATGCTCCCCATAAGCCCTACTATCTTACACAACGTTTTGGAAAAATCCGCGCTCACCACATATATTCGCGCGTTTGCGACACAAACACTCCTGTAGATGAAGCTACGCAAGCCCACGAGATTGAACGAATGTGGCGGGAGCGCTTCGGCTTGGATATACCACCGCTCGAAAGAATACAACGGTATTTGAGTGAACCGGATTACTGGTCACCAATTCCCGGTTTCGGCGTAAATGCGAGCTACTACCACACAACATTTCCTGAGTTTACGATAAGAATCACTGACGCGGAAGATCATATAGCTCGTGACGAGGAATGGACCCGCGGAGAATTAGTATCCAAGAATAATTATGCGGGATACTATGAACTCCGTTTTCACCAGACCCTGTTGCGCCGTATTCGTTACGTCGGCTTTGACGACCGCAAGAAGTCAATGGTGGCGCCAGATTGGGAGCCGCGTGGCCCGGGACGGTTCTATTTCTACGAGGGTAACAGCATAATCTACGCTGTCCAAAGATTCCATGCCTCGAGCAGCGGCGATGATTCTGTCAATCTTAGGCACCCATATACTTAATTACCCGCCCATAAACCCTTTATTTACAACGGTTTAGGTATTTTTATCCCATAAAAATTGGCTTAACTGTTGTAAATAAAGGGGTTATGGGAAGGTAGGGGAGTCTATTTATGTCAGGAGGTTGTGAATTTTGCGATTTACCTGGTGGGAAGAAGACTTATAGGAATCAGGTATGTATGCCACTTAAAGGTCGTGTTCAATGCATTGACCGTTGCATACATCAGATAGTGGCGGCACTCAACGCAGGTGGGGTCTTTACTATTGCTAGTTGTTGTGGTCACAAAAAGATATTAAGCCGAATCGACTTAGAGGATGGTAGGATTATAACAATATATGATAATGAAAGTGAGTGGGAAAGAGCTTATCGAGTATGGCAGGGGCGCGAACAATGAGCGCAACCATTTGCATTATATCCTTGATATATTGCTTCCTTAACGGCTGGAAAACAACTGTCCCAATTACCAAGAAATATAGGATTTCGAACTAATTGTAACCAAGAACATCCGTATTTATGTACTTCTTGATCCCCATTTGGTTGAGGGTTTGGGTTTACGTAATAGTTGGGCATTTTATTCCTTATGAGATTTTTCGTTTACTGATATTTGATTTGATACAATGCCTTAAATTGGTTACTGCATCTCCCCTTTTCTCTATTATTTTTAACAATTCTACGGAGTGCGCCACGAATACAAATAGCTCTATCTGATACTGTTTTTGCATCATACCACCAAAATTGAATAGAAACGATATTTGTATTTAAATGGTTTTTAAATTTATGAGCAGCCCGTTGTGTAAGTGGATGACCATGTGTTTCAATAAATGAAAAACAATTAGGAATATTTAAGGTATCGCTGTTATTAAGATTAGACATTTTGCCTCCTCGAAAAAATAACTTGTCTTTTGGAACTCCTTAATATATATTATTAGGGCCAGTAATAAGTCGTGCCACGCCCTATAAAGTAGTGGAAAGGGCTTCGTCAAAATAGGTACTATCGGCGTATAAATGGAACTCGTATTGTTATAGTTGTTGGTCCAATTCGGATTATTTTAATAATACGTTTTCTTATTTTTCTTCGTCGTGGTTTTGGCATGACGAGCCTCCTTGCAGACGAAGCCCTTTCTACTACATAATATCGAAAGGAGGTTCCCGTGTCAAAAGAAATTTCGATATTCAAATTGCACGAGATGTTCCCGGACGAGGCTTCAGCGGAGGCTTGGTTTGAAAAGTTACTTTGGCCGGAAGGTGTTTGTTGCCCAGGTTGCGGGAGCAAGGATATTCAGGCGCGACCAACTCGGAAGCCGTTACCGTATAGATGTCGCAGTTGCCGGATGGACTTTTCGGTAAGGACAGGTAATCTGCTACACCGGTCTCATTTGTCTTTTCGTAAGTGGGTTTTTGCCATATATTTAATATCTCGACCCAAGGGGATTTCCTCGACACAGTTGGCAAAAGACCTGGACATAACACAGAAAACGGCTTGGTACTTAGGGCATCGAATACGACACGCGTGTTTGGACCTAAAGCGGAAATTCTTGGGCACAGTTGAGGTAGACGAAACCTTTGTGGGTGGTAAGAAATCGAATAAACATCGGGTCAGTGGCCAGAAATTCAAGAGGGGATGGGCTGAGAAAGTCCCTGTGATCGGTGTCTATGAAAGAGGTACGAAGAAAATCAGGACACAGGTCTTAGACGATATGAGTCATGATACTTTGTGCGAACCAGTTTACGAATGGGTCTACAGGGATATGCAGGTTTACAGCGATGAGCATAACGCATATAAGATGCTAACAGGAGTCTATTATCACGAATTTGTCAAACACAGCGCAAAGCAGTATGTTAAGGGGGATGTCCATACCAATTCGTTAGAAAACTTCTGGAGCCTGTTCAAGCGCGGGTATATGGGAACGTATCACGTAATGAGTCCGAAACACCTTTGGCTATACGTGAGGGAGTTCACAGCCCGACACAATGCGCGACCCCTGGGCGTTTACGGATTCATGAAGACGATAGCCCAGGGGATGCGAGGTCAACGACTCCAATACCAGGAGCTGATAGCATGAAGAAAAAGGACGAAGTATTCAAAACCGATCTCACGCCGGAAGAGGTTGGTCGAGCGATCTTAAAACAGCGTCGACCATTTGCGGCGAATAGTGCTCCAAAGACGAAAAAGAAAAGAGATAAGACAACAGATGAGAAGAAATAATCAAAGTTCCAAAAGTGTTCCTCACTATAACGATCTGTGCAGGGGGGATGCTTCGACACGGAAAAAACGTCGCTGTCTCAAGTGTGGTGAAATGTTTAAATCGGAAGGGCCGTGGAATCGTATTTGTAGAACCCACAGCCCACGATCACGTATCAGCACTAAATATGAAGATTGGGCGGAGAATTCCGTGTATTGTGGCACAAAAAAGGGGGTTGAGTGATGAGACACACACTATTGATTATTGTCTTGTTGCTGATCGGTTGTAAAGATAAAGCCGTTGAACCTGTAGACCCTCTTGTTGGGAAGTGGGTTCTATCTGAAACTAGATTTCCGGGATTCGAGGCGATCTTTGGCGGGACCGATATTGCGTTGGGATTTTTTGACAATTTGCGTAGTGTGGAGTTTCGAGAAGATGGGAGTTGGGAGGATAATGTTGGAGACAAGGGAACCTGGACAACAGAGAATAACAAGTTGACGATGACGCAGCCCAGCGGGAATAAGTTTGTGTGGTCTTTTGAGGTTTCGGATTCAAAATTAAACCTTATGATGACAGGTGTCTATTTTATAGAAAATATGCGGAGTGCTGGTGAGGATATAAGCGAGATTCAACAGATGCTGAATAACAGTTTGGAGACAGTTCTTATTGTTGTAGTGTTTGAACGGAATGGGAGTTGAAAGATATATCTTATTATAGGGAGAATTATTATGAGCTCTCACGACGCAGTAAGTATTCCGAAAAGTCTTCAAGTAGCTCAGCCGTATGAATCAAAGATTGCCTATGTTCTAACCGTACTTCAAAATCTGCACTATGACGTAGGCGCTGAGCCCGAGCAAGCACACGCAGACGAAAATCAGTTTTTACAGGTTCCTCAAGAATCTCTAGTAGCGCAATAAACATGTCATGAGTTCCAAATACTAAGTCTTCTATAGACCAATTTTCTTTAGACATTGAAAATCCTCCTTTTAAGAAATAATGCCCGGAACAACTGTTCCGGGCTTTTGTTATGAGTAGATTTTATGTAAGGTCTTAGGAATACCGTGTTTTCTGCGAGCGTTGAGACACGCCTCCTTTTCGCATCCCATGCCTGGCCGGTTGGGTCTGTATTTCTTGTCCTGACAGACATGGAAAATTGTGGCTTTGCAATCTCCGTAACTGCAATCAACGCAAACTACCCTGAGCATGTATCGGCAACAATACCACTTGAACAATGAAAACATAAGTTACCTCCACGGTTTAGGGTGTTTGGGGATTGTAGACAAGAAAGCTATAAAAGTCAATAAAAAAGATTCGCCTTCCTGGGGGAGAGGGAAGACGAATCTTTTCGGGAGAAATTAATGGTGTTTGGAGTTACTTTACAAGAAAAGTATTTCGGTATCTATGATATTTGCCGAGATTTATATAATGCATTTCGTAATGCGATAACACGGTTTTCTATCGACATTGTACGATGACTCGGGTGGGGAACTGGAATATATTCAATACTGAAGCGATTACAAGCCTTTTGTGCAGTACCACCCATTGCAATAACGGGACGTCCGTCAAGTTCATGTATTGTGATTTCTCGAAAAGATTGATAAATATGTTTAGGTTTGATGGATTGGCCTTTATCGGTTCCAGGTAGTAGATGAAAGGCTTGTGTGATGTATACGTCTGCACGGTTCATATCCGCACATTTCAATGCCGCATCCAGAACTTTATTAAAACGTGAGAAGACATCGTACCCGAATTCTAACAGCAGGTCTTTTTTCTGTAGTGCGTTTTTGGCACTGTTCCAATGTTTCCCGATTAATATGGGACCGGTGGCGCTATTCGAGATTTTTTGTATCGGTGAAACATAGTCTCCGTCTAACCCGACTTCTGTCAATGTCTTGTATCCGAATCCCCGAATCTTGAATTGCCTCCGACGTTTAATAATATCCTGTCGTTTCATTTCTCCCTCCTGAGAAATGGAATGGTATAATTGAAAGCGCACGCCTTTTGTGTGCTTTCAATTATATTAATCTCTAAGGTCTTGCAAACCTTGTATTTCAAAAACCATACTTAATTTTGGTTGCGTTGTCAAGTTTGTTTCTGTAACTTGTTCAGCGCAAGTATCCGGAGGGACCGATTTATGTCGGGTTTCGTGCTGAATATAATACCTGAACTCCCAGGGAATAGGCACGGCTCACCCTCCTGTGATGCTTGCAAGGCCCGACACCTTTTAGTTAGCTGAAGATGCATCGCTCTGCAAGGGCGACAGGAGGGGATGTCGGTAAGCCTTAACACAAAACGGATCTTTCCTGTCGTCTGGGAAGGGTCCGTTTTTCATTTTGGCTCTGCAAGGGCCACAGGGGGACGGATATGTTGGGGGTCTTGGCTTGCCTCTTACTGATTAGTTCAGGTGAGGCCAACAATTCTGCAATTTGTTGGGATTTGAATGATGATCGAAAGGTCGATTTTGCTGACTTTATTTTATTCTCCCGGGATTTTGGTACTGAGTACGATTTTAACGATTTCATAGAATTCGCTAAACGATTTGGACAACCGTGGTCTGGCGAATGTGAAAAAGAACGTAACCACCCTTCGCCAAGGAACACACAGATAGATTCCGTATCTCCTAGTAACGTTAGATTGATCTGGGAACCACCCGACAGACCTGCTGTTGCCGGACGAATATTAAAACAATATAAAATTACTCACAGTCCCCACCCTGTCCCTAAAGCGTTGAAAGCAAAAATAGATGAATTTACTATGTATTTCGATGTGTCGCGAAACGCAACCTCGTTCAAAATTGAACCTTTATTAGCTGGAATTGAATATATCATTGAGATTAATGCAGTATATCAAGGGGCGGGCTTACCGTTCTATTCGTCAGCAAAAGCCGATACTGTGGTGACCCCTGAATTCAAAACTCCTGGTCCCCCAATACTGGTCCGCTTGGGCTGGGAAAGTGAAAGGGAAAGTCCACATCTTAAAGCAGTCATTACGTGGAGCCGACGCCCACGAATTAAAGAGTGGACTATTTTAGTGGACGGTGAGGAAAATATCCCCTGGAACACTATTCCTATGAATAGTGGAAAAGTAGTACTGGTCGGTCCTATGGTAGACCGCTATCGGAAGTACGAAATTGTAGGTAAAACAAAAGATTGGTCTGGCCGTGAATACAAGAGTGAACCTTTGATTGTGTGCGTACACTGTCATCATTATGAATAGTAAAAACAAAAGGGAGACAAATATGTTGGATAATCAAGGTGTGTCAGTGCGTTATTCGCAAGAGTATAGGCGCTGGGAAAATATAATCGCTGGAAAGGTGGCTCCTATAAGCATATATCGTACTAAACGGGAAGCCCAAGAGGAGGCGGAACGTATTTGTTACAGATTGGGCTTAACTCTCTTTATATACAAAAAGTCTGGTGATTTTTGGCGTAAGTGGGACTATTGAGAATTTCATAGTATAAAAATTAGCTTGTAGTGATTAAATCGATATGGTATATTAATAATGTGGAGACGTAGGGACTCGAACCCTCAGCAGTAGATCCTAAGTCCGGCTGCCCTGGCACCTGCCAGCGTCCCCATAAAAGCGCCACCTAACTTAATTGATAGGTGGCGCTTTCGCAAGTTAATGATTATAAAAACAACCTTGTCTTTTAATTTCTTAATACCTACCTTTTAAATACCTGGTGCCACTCACCAGGGGGCGTTTCGGACAGGCAGCCTCGAACCTGGCGGTTTCGGGGCTGCCGATAAAAATAACCCAAGACCCTAACGGGAACTTGGGTTAAATCTTTTTGGAGGGGTTATGGAAAATTCAGAAGAGATCTACACGGTTGAGGAAATAGCTTCGGCGTCCTATTTTGGTGTTATTTCCATTATTCAGGTTTTAGATGCGGCAACTAAAGTTCAGATTGCCGACCAGTTAAGAAATCATATGGGTCAGCTTCCACTACATAGTGATGGATCAGAAGAAGAGGAAAAGCGATTCTTGACGCTCCTGACTGGGCTTGTCTTGCTCGCCCAGCCCGAATAATTCTGTGGATATGGTGTAGTGCTAACATAGGTTGACTCCTCTCTTGGTTTTAGTATATTGTGTTTGGAGCGAGGCATGGACGTCCTTATTACCAATCTTCTTTTCCGCGGAATATTCGGTTGAACATGGGTTCTTCAGAATATAAGAAGGAAGGTAATAACTTAGGTGCCTCGCTCCCGAGTTTAAACTCGCTATTCAACCAGTAAAAGGCAAGTAAAAAGCCCAGGGCTGGCACCCTGGGCGGATACGGCTCGAACTTTTATCCTCACGAGTGACAGCGTGCAGGATTTAAGTTAGTGGTTCCCCGGATCGAACAGTGATCATTGGGAACGGATCTTGAATGACTGTTCCATTCAAGGTTCCCGTATTTTTAATATACGGGTGTCCCAATAGAGCGACAAGGGAATTAAATATGAGCCGGGATCAATGGACGACAGATTCTAAAATTTCCAAGATTTTGATATGGATATTTCGACTATTTGTTTGCATTTTCATACTTGGTGTTGGAATATACGTGTATAAAAACTTGCCAGATTTGCGTGAGGTGATTAGCCGATTGTGAGGTTTTTTATGCCACTCTCACGAGAAGTTTGTAAAGTGACCGGTTATTATCGAGTATTTGGTTTTCGGTGTGCGTGTCGATATATAGCTAAGATTGTAAAGGGAGATCAGTTTCCGAATTGTAAGGAACACGGGGGAAAGGTGGGGTGGTTGTTTTTGCAGTCGAATAGTAATGAAAAGGCTTGATTTTTCTTCTTGCGTGTTGTAAAATGTCGGTGTAGGTATTGACCACACATAGATTTTGGCAAGATAATTATTGGGAAAGTGTTTGATGGAAAAGAGATTTAATATAGCTTTTGAATTACAAAATAAACAAAACACTTCTGTAGAAGTGTTTTGTGTGGCAACTGCTTTTATGAAATTGAATACAATCATACAAGAAACTGTGGGTGTGGTGTCAAATAGACAAATTAAGATCAAATTAGAAGTTGAGGCATTTAGACCAGGTAGTTTAGAAATTGATTTATTGATTAACTTTGTAGAATATGGAGGATCATTATTGTCCCATAGTGCAGAAATAATAGAAGCAGTTTCTAGTAAGACTGTTAATGCATTAGATTTGGTTCGCGATAACTTAACACAACAAAGAGTCAAGGGAATTTTTAATCTTTTATCAGAATTGCGATCACGAAAACCAACTAAAATTTCACGAGATACGGAAGGTAATGCAAGATTTCATATTAAGGATGAGATAATAACAACAGAAGCAGCGGTAAAAGATATATTTGAAAATGAAAAAATAAGAACTGATATTGAAGATTTTATTAAGATTACTGAGTCTGAAAATATCTCTTCAATTAAAATAAATAAAGCAGATAATGGTCAATTTGCTTGTAAATTTGAAAAAAGCGATATTACACATTATCAATACATTAAGGATATTCCTGATATTAATAAATCGAAGAATGAATTTATGTGGGGTATGGAGGTGATTAGTCCTGCTTTTAGAGATCAATATACTTGGAGAATACAACACCGAGGCCAGAGTTACCAACTCCGTATTCTTGATGAAGAGTTTAGAGAAAAGATAAAAAATAGGGAGATTAAGTGTGGGAATGGAGATCAATTAAGGGCCATAGTTCGTATAATTGGTAAGACTCGGAGAGGAGGAAATCCGCAACACGGTATTGTTAAAGTAATTAAATACGAACCAGCCGCTGATCAAGCTGAACTTCCTATCTGAATATAAGGAAGCTAGTAATGTCTATTATTTCTGATGACTATGACGCCGACACTCTGCAATTGCTTGATGTATCGCACGTATCCTTTCAGGTGACCAACCTTCAAAAAGTACGGCTGGCTTTGGGACCAAATCGTGATTTGGTAATTTTGTGTTCTGGTACCTTGGAACACAAATCTGAGTCTGCTCAACAAAGGGAATTGGCAATTGTGATTCCTGATCACCAAATTGATATATTTTTTCAGGAATTGTTGAGTGTAGGTTCCCTCCCTCTTGAAGAAAAAATGTTCTTGTGCCTAAAACAAATTTCTGAAGAACTTTCATCTCTAAACACACATTTGGGTACATATATAGATAAATTGTCTCGTAGGGTTAAATCTGCATAAACAATAAATTTATTTCTCTATTTTTCATTAGACAAGCCCAGGGATATCCCTGGGCTGTGTTTTTTAGTTTAAACTGAGTAAATGAATCTTGTCCCTTAGTTCCCTAACACCTACGTTTAAACCACGCGGGTAATCAAGTATATAGGTGCTCAATCTTAGCGTGAAATTGCGCAGGGGCGAAGTCTACGACGAAGCACGTGCACGATGGCGCTCAGTGATGAAAATTCCGGTACTTAACCCAGGAGAATTGGAAGCATTCCTGGATACCGATGGCGAGGACGGAATCATCCATCCAAGCACTGACGACGGCGAACAATACGAACTCTTCCTTCGCAACCAACTCGACTTCGAGGATTGGCGGAGGGGCTGCGGTAATACAATGTAGCGCTTGCGGCCTGGAATATCGAGGGAAACACCCTGCACGACGGACATGGTCAACTACGAAAGACACTCACCGTATTTCAAGTAGGAACAAAAAAACCTCTCGATCGAGATAACTACCCAACCCTTCAGTCATGAATGTGAAATTCAACGGTCGTTGAACCGACGAAGAAATTGACGAAAGGCAGAATCGCTTACCATGAAACCTGGTGATACGATATGTATCCGCAAAGATGTCAGATATTTCATCCATCCAAAGCACCGCAAACTTCCGACACGTGAGAGCTGCATGTGGACGATTCCGGTCGATGACGAAGTAGCCTTATTTGAGGCTGCGTTACCAACAGCGCGCAGTCCAGCTCAGACTTGCTGGGCGGCCGAGTCTGGTGGTCGTCGCCTCAGGACTGTCGGCATCAATGTTTACAGAGAATCACTATTCTTCGGAAAGTTTGTTGACGGCAGTTCCACGCCCATTTGGCACGGCTATCCAGCGGACTATCGGAGACGACCCAAGGATCGTCCGCCTATCGCTGTACTTCAGGTCTGGGTCGCACAAGGGCTCCTGGAGAAACACCACATCACGAAGATATCCGGAGGGAAGCGATGCAACCTTTAGTGCTTTCGATTCCTGGGGATTTCTGGGATGTGCAGATCTATCGTGGCCGCCTGTATCTCTGGCATTATGATGGCCGCCTTTCCGTGTACGACTGGGAGAGTCTGATCGAGTTGGCATATCCAAAAGCCGGTCGGTCTCTCGAAGTCCAGGCGGCCTGGTTGCGAGGACACTCGCTGTACCATCCTGACGTACTCGCAGTGTTCGATGATCCCGGATATCGCAAGGTTCTTAATGCGAATTTCGCGGGACTCAGGGCGGAAACTCCGGTCATCACTCCGGAATTACTGAATGAAGCCCTTTATGGCGAACAGGACAATCCGGTCAAGGAGCTTCCGACAGATACCGAGATCTTCAGCAATATCCTGTATCTCGTGACCTATGACGGATTCTGGTCCGCCGCAGCACACAGAAATAACCGGCGCTATCCAGTCAGTTCCAGACCGAAGAAGCATTGGGACGCCCAAGCATTCTCGGCGTCGGCGGCACGCTGGGGAATCGCCCTTTCCGCTGGCGACGACGGGCTCTTCGAATTCGACCCCCGGTCCCGCGATGATATTCCGAACAGTGGAAATCTGTACTTTCCACAATCAAACCACAGAAACGGCAGCGTTAACCAGTTAACGGGCCGACACTCTTCGTATGCGGACTGGGTGTTTGCCAGTGTCTACAGCACGTCTCTGGTTGGAGAATCGTGTCTGCTGGCCTTCCGTTGGCAACGCGATCCTACCGGATCGGGGCGTCTCCGGCGGGAATTCGTTCGCGAAATCGATGAATCCGAGATACTTCAGACTGGAAGCGTGACGGGATTGAGTTGGGGCGCGGGAGACAAGATCTGCGGCATCCACGGCAATGAAATGACTATAATGCGGTATGTACAGAACAACGTCACGGAGCCAGAAACCGAGACCCCTCAAGCGCTGCTGGTTTCCGACAGTACGTCGAGTCCCCCGGGCATAGTGGCGAAGAATCACGCCGAACAACCGCGCCGAGAATCTCCGTTCGGTTCTGTTGGTTCAGTTCCGCTCATAAGAGAAGCCGACGTAATTAAGGCCGGTCTGGCATACTTTGGGATTCTGCTTGAGACATCGGACCAACTCCACGTATTCCGCAGTGATAAAAACATGTGGTCAATGCCGGGGCCAATCGTCAGGTGGCGTACATACCCCCGCGCGAAGTATTACGAGAATCATCTCCACATTGTCGTCGAGGATGCCGTGCATATCGTCGCTTTCGTACACGACTATTGGCAGGACCAAGAAGAAAAGATCGCCGGTATCAATTACCGGCATCAACCACGTTCATGGCGGCCTTAGCCATAACTCTACTTGTCTATATAAAGTGACACACATTTTCAACCGACCATAGAAACTTCACATAGGAGGACACCCTATGGCGCTGACATCACATCTGTCGAAGACGGCGCGAAAACGTGAGGCAAAGCGTCCCAAGCGTGATAAAGTGACTCCGCCTGAACCTTCGGGCGAAGAGCTTGCGGAAATCCTGCAGATGGCAGAGGACTCCGCCCGTCGGAGCATGGACAGAGTTCGCCCAAGCTTGGAGAAAGCGATTCGAGAAGCTTTAGAAGCGTAGCACATCCTCGATCTATAGACGGTGAGACCCCCAATAAGACAGCCGGCGCTATGGCAGCCCCGGCTTCTTTTATGTAGTTCCCTCAAGGGACTTCAGTTTCCGAAATACGTCGCCTTTGGCCTGGGTTGGCTGACAGGGATATCGTCAACCGGACGTCTAGCCGAGTACGGATCCCCAAGTCGGAATTTCGCTTTTTTTGCTGGTGGACATTTCGATAGCAATGCCTGGTTTTTCTCGAAAACCCTTCTTGCAGAAGGGTTTTTTTGGAGCAACGCATCAATGTCAAACATCATTTTCCTCCTATCGTCTACGCTTGCCAAAACTGTAGAAACTTAGGACAACGCCGATATGGGTTTGGGTCGTGAAGGCGGCGATGGGTGCCTCACTGTCTCTCGCACCGTTCAGAGTTTTCCGTCATTGGTGAGGAAAAGTAACGACGACGTTATCGCCAAACGTATTTTTTCTATGTTTGGCAGCGACGATCTTCCTCTCTTGCTCCAACTGTAACAATACCTGTTTATAGTTCTTCGCAGTGTAGGGCGTGTTTAAGTTATGCTGTTCGTATATCTCTTTCATTTTCAATGTCTTTTCTGAGAATTCTTTTAGAAGCATGTCACCGAGGTCGTCAAGCGGACGTGCGTATCCAAACAAAAACGGTTGTCGGAGATCAGCGGGATTGTATTCGAACGTCGCGACGCCTTGTTGCCTGTCAGACGACTCTTTAGCCATGATTTCCTTCATGATCTTGTATCCCCTTGAGTGCTTGCTGACAAAGATCAGATGATGGCTTGTTCGAGTTCCGTGATCGTCCTTGAACCTGAACGGCAGCACAAATCCCGGGCCTGATTCTCTAATTGCCTGGCAGAGTTCCTCAACAATGGTCAACTCACGATCTCGCGGGCTTAGCTGGTCAAGCCTCGCTCGTAAGATTTCGGCTCTCTCTTCGCCAAATAACGCATCCATATGTTCCCGCACCGCTTCGTTATTCAGGCCCATATTGATTCGGTTGTAGTTGAAGAAAAAAATACAATCACAGCCCCAGTCCTTTAGCACCGAATTCACCAACCGAAGCGAAAGCCCCTTGTATCCCCACGGGTCAACAAAAAACAGCGTGGGAATCAGACTCATCTGCTCGAACATACTAACGATCTCTTCCCCGACCTCTTGAGTCTCGATCTGAGGTGGGTAAGTGAGTGTCTCGACGCCACCCTACGTGCCAATATAGAGTGAGACAACTCCCCCTCCGAGTTTAATGTCGTACAATGGGCGGAGAGGAGAGGACGAGATGAGGTCAAGAATCGATGTTGGAGACAACGGCAGCAAGGGGACTCTGGTTGTGGAGGTCCCGCGCGGGACCTCCACAACCACGAGGCCGGATCCGGAGGTGCCGGCGCGTGCGAAGCGTCGCCGGTTCACCGCCGGGTACAAGCTTCGCATCCTGGAAGAAGCGGACGCGTGCCGGGCCCCTGGTGAAGTCGGAGCGCTGCTGCGTCGCGAGGGGTTGTATTCCTCGCAGTTGACCCAGTGGCGTCGTGCGCGTCGTGAGGGGACGCTCAAGGCACTATCCAAGCCGCGGGGACCCAAGGGGCGGCGTCGTGACGAGGTCGCCGTCGAGAACGAGCAGCTGCGCAAGGAAAACGCCCGGCTGCGGCGACGACTGGAACAGGCGCAGACCATCCTCGAGATCCAAAAAAAAGCCTCCGAGATCCTGGGCATCCCCCTGAACCGCCCGCCGGCCGACGACGACGTATGATACGTGCGGCCGAACATCTCGCCCCGAGTGTCGGGTTGGCTTCAGCATGCCGGGCATTGGGTGTGGCGCGAGCCTCTGTATACCGTCATCGCAAGCCACATCCAACGTGTCCGGGTCGGTCGCGACGGTCTTCGCCCCGTGCACTTTCTCCACAGGAGCGTCTCCGGGTCTTGGACATCCTGCACGAGGATCGCTTCGTGGACCGGGCACCGGCAGCCGTGTATGCCGTGCTGCTGGAGGAAGGACGGTATGTCTGCTCGACCCGCACCATGTACCGGCTGCTTCACGATGCCCAGGAAGTGCGCGAGCGCCGCGACCAGCGCCGTCATCCACGTCTCGAACCACCCCGGTTGGTGGCCAGTGCGCCCAACCAGGTCTGGACGTGGGACATCACAAGGTTGCCGGGACCCCGAAAATGGGTGTCCTATCCCCTCTACGTCGTGCTGGATCTGTTCTCGCGATACGTGGTGGCCTGGATGGTCGCCAAAAGGGAGAGCGCCACGCTGGCCAAGCGCCTGATTACCAACGCCTCCACGAAGCAGGGCATTCAACCCGGACAACTGACGTTGCACCAGGATCGCGGCGGACCGATGAAGGCGAAGACGTTTTCGCAAATGCTGATCGACCTCGACATCCTGGCCAGCTACAGCAGACCTCGTGTATCGGACGACAACCCCTATTCCGAAAGCCAATTCAAAACACTCAAATACGCGCCGTCATACCCCGGGCGCTTCACCGGTCCGGAGGAAGCGCGTACCTACTTCCAGGGCTTCTTTCCCTGGTACAACACCCAACACCGTCACAGCGGCTTGGGCTTGCTCACACCCGATTCCGTGCATCACGGGATCCCTCTGTGCCTATATTAATGAGACATATTCCCTTTTTAAATTAAGCAACAATTGAGAGGGCAAAGGAGCGCCAGACGATGAGGGATGTATCGGTAGCAACGCCTGGTCGAAACGGGAAGCAGGATGCGGTTGTGGAGACGGATGTTTCGGGACTGTGCGAGCAGGTTCCCGATGCGGAGGTAGTGGTGAAGGCTAAGCGTCGTCGGTTCACGAAGCAATACAAGTTGCGTATCCTCAAGCAGGTCGACGCGTGTACAAGGCCCGGCGAGATCGGAGCGGTCTTGCGTCGCGAGGGATTGTATTCGTCCTATGTGAGCAAGTGGCGGATGCAGCGCGACCAGGGGCAACTGGAGACGAAGAAGCGAGGTCGTCCCGCTGCAGATCCGTCACAGAAACAGTTGGCTCGGTTGCGGGTTGAGAATGCGCGTCTTTCGAAAAAGCTGGAGCAGGCCGAAGCGATCATTGAGGTGCAAAAAAAACTTTCAGACCTGCTTGGGTTGAACAACGACAACAGCGAGAGGGCCGAAGACACATGAGACAGGCAGCCAATGTGTTGGCGACAATGGTCGGCGTTGTGCGTGCCTGTCAGGTCCTTTGCGTGCCGCGAGCCAGCCTTTACCGACACCGGGCAAAGGTACACAACCCGCAACCCCGTCTCTCCAGCGACACACGGTTGCCGGCACGCACGCTAAAGCAGCGGTAATACTACCTTATAGGCTTTTGCTTTTGGGGCGGTGGGGGGTCTGACCTATAAAACTTTTATAATGTAAGTATTAAGAAATTAAAAGACAAGGTTGTTTTTTACGCTCCCTTTTCCTATCAAATAATCTACCTTGTTACTACTTACATGCCTCCAATAACAACCTTCGTATAGTTTCAATCCCAGTCTTGGTTATACACTCTTGGTTCGCTTTCAAAACAATCGAATCTATCATTACCGCTTGTTGTCTAATACGTTTCGCCACTGCCCGAGCTGTTGATTTATCAAGAATACTGAGCAAATCGTAAATAGTTAAAAAATTAGATAAAGCTAATTCTGTCGCTGACGCCTCTAATTTAAATGTCCGATTTCGTCTAAGCCAAAACATAACAATCCTCTCCCCTGTGTACAGAAAAATGGTAGCACTGTTTCACCCATAAATGGGTGCCGGGCAGTGCTACCAATCACGCAGGAAAGCGGGAAGGTCTTGCTTATTCACCGAGGACAGGGAGCGACCCCATCCCTTTGAGTCGGCTATTGTATTCGGCAAGCTACCCGACCTTCGGGGCTGCCTGATTGGTAGCAATTACGAATATAAAAAATACACCGACCCAAGTCAACAACACATGATTCAACCTATTGACAAAATACATGATGTAATTTAAATTTACCCCGCTACCAGTCACCAAATAACGCAGGACCTAAGCGGGGAGGATTGCATTATGCAATTGTCGCGGAAGGAGATTATTGCGCGTCGGAGAGCATTCAGTATTCCAGGGTTCGGATACAAGACATTGACAGAAGTCGGCTTAGACGGAGACTATGTTTCACCAATTCAGAAGATCTCGAATAGCACAACCGGTCCCATATTAATCGGGTATCACTGGAACAGCGCAAGAAACGTACTTCAGAAAAAAGACCTGCTATTAGAATGCGGATACGATATTTTCTCACGTTTTAATAAAGTTCTAGATGAGGCATTGAAATGTGCGGAAATGGACCGTGCCGACGTATACATCACACAAGCCTTTCATCTATTGCCAGAAACCGACAAAAGCCAAACCATCATATTTGAACACGTTTGCGAATCTTTCCAAGAGATTACAATACACGAACTTGATGGACGCCCCGTTATTGCCCTGGGTGGGGTTGTACATAGAGTCTGTAATCGGTTTGAAATTGAACATATCCCAGTTCCCCACCCAAGTCGTCGTGGTGTGTCAGTCAAAGAATCCGCTAATCCCCTAAGTGAGATATTACGTATATCCCGGCCAGTGCAGTAGATACCGAAACACCTTTCTCATAAATTGACCCCAGGTGTCCTTGATCTTCCGTACATTGTACTTATAGGCCGCCTCGGCCAGATACAATGGCATCCATTTCTTCGAGTAGTGGTGATGAGTTCCGTTAAACGCCCGTTTCAATAAGGACCAGACACCCTCGATCGTATTGGTGTGGACCTCACCTCGAACATAGGTAATACCGTGATTTACAGATTCATGTTTCAAAGACTCCTTAACCTGCCTGTAGTGATAAGCCTGATCTGTCATTAATCGGGAATTCGCCTTTACTTGCTGATTCACGAGAGGGACGATATTATCGGCATTCGGGTAGTCTATTATCACCATTACAACTCTACCGGCTCGTTCCACAAACCCTAATACCGGCACCTTCGTACTCTCCCACCGCTCCCGCCAACGTCTGTGTCCGCGAGGCCCACCGCCGACATGCGTTTCGTCGACTTCAACGATACCCTTTAATAGTTGTGAGCCCTCGCTGGTCTGCATCTGTTGCCGGATCTTCCGCTGCATCCGGAACGCTGTCATCGGTAAGACTCCGATATCTCGGCCAAGTTGGTACGAGGATATTGACTTTTTCGCGTTCAGCATCAACACAATGGCCGCAAACCACTTGGGCAACGGAATACGTGTCTTCTGAAACATCGTCTTCGACAAGACATTAAAGGAACTTCCACAAGCATAACAATTCCACCTACCGACTAACTTATTCTCTTTCTTCCGGGCACACTCACCCACAGTGCCACAGAGCGGACAGTAGGGCTCACCTTTGAAACGCACCTTCTCCAAATAGGCGATACACTCCTGTTGTGTAGAAAATCGGCTCATGAGTTTCAAGAGATCCATTTCTCGCTCATCCCTGCGTGAATCTAAGCCGTGGTAGCGGGCGGCCATATTAATTAAGGTTACTAATATAACGTATCGCTACCGGTCGGACAACTCCTTTATTAATAAAGAGTTATATAGATTACAGGGAGACATAAATAGAAAAACCGCCCTTAATCCCATCTGGGACTAAGGGCGGTTTTGTGAAACTTTAGCAACTTGGTGTATCTTCTATTTCAGTTTACCCTGTGTGTGATAATATACGAGTAGAATTAAGAAACGTCAAGTACAGACAGCCGAATTTTAAACGGCCCTTGAAACTAAGGATCTGTTTCGTTACATTTCAAGAAACAAAAAATGCCCGGAGTGGTGTTGACGGCACCACTCCAGGCTCATGCTGAATCACCCGTACCAATAGGAGGTCGTCGTGGTTTTAGATGATCAGCAATTTCAAGCAGGTTCCAGGGGTTTTAGGCATCGCTGTCATTACGAAGTCTTCAAACAACATGAAGAACCACGTAAAATCTCCACCAGAATTCACCAAATGACAAACACGAAAGGGTTAGATTCCTTCATCGCAGGGTGGAACGTAACAAAGTGGCGAAATATGGTCATATACGCAGTTATGCAATATGCTGAAAATAAAAAGGTTATGAAAAATTAGGAGAAGTCTGTTGAACAATATTAGCCAAAAAACCTTGTAGGTCAGACCCCCCACCCCAAAGGCAAAAGCCTATAAGGTGGTATTGCCAAAGCAGCAGGAGCGCGCACACATTCTGAACGTGCTCAACAGCGAGCGCTTCCAGGATGCCGCACCCCGCCAAATATGGGCACAACTGCTGGACGAAGGCACGTATCTGTGCTCCTGGCGTTCGATGTATCGTATCCTCGAGGCTCACGACCAAGTGCGTGAACGGCGCAACCAGCTTTCCCATCCCACCTACAAAAAGCCGGAACTGCTGGCAGTGGGCCCCAACCAACTGTGGAGTTGGGATATCACCAAGCTGAGGGGACCGGTCAAATGGACCTACTTCTATCTGTATGTCCTGCTCGACATCTTCAGCCGATATGTCGTGGGCTGGATGGTCGCCCGGCGAGAATCGGCTGCCTTGGCTAAGGAATTGATCCAGCAGAGTTGCCGAAATCAGGAGGTGGATCCCCAGCAATTGACCATTCATTCAGACCGCGGCGCTGCGATGATCGCCAAAAGCCTCGCGCTGTTGCTGTCGGACCTGGGCGTGACCAAATCTCACGCAAGGCCCCACGTGTCCAATGACAATCCCTATTCCGAGGCACAATACAAAACGATGAAATATCGGCCGGATTATCCGGATCGCTTTGGCGCTTTGGAAGATGCCAGAGCCTGGGCACGCCCCTTCTTTTCGTGGTACAATTTTCAGCATCATCACACAGGCTTGGGCTTGATGACGCCCGCCCAGGTACACTATGGGCAGGCCTCCTATGTTCAGCAAGCCCGCCAGCAGACCCTACTCAACGCTTTCGCGGCCCATCCGGAACGCTTTGTAAGAGGACGGCCCAAACCGCCGCCCTTGCCAAAAGCCGTCTGGATTAACAAGCCCAAATCTTACGACGCAGATCAGGAAAAACTTCCCTGATTTTCCGGGAAACGTGTCTCACTTTACTTGACACATACCGATGACACAACAGCTGCAAGCCGCAAGACAACACGTGCTCGACCAGGCTTATCACAACCACCCTGAACGATTTGTCAGAGGCAAACCGAAACCACCACACGTTCCCAACGAAGTCTGGATTAACCAACCCAAGAACACCGTCGAATGGCACCATTTGCTACACTAAACTCACGCAAGAGTTGTCTCATTCTTATTGACAGGTTCCGCCAGGCAGATGGTTAATTGCCTGCTTTAGTGAATCCGAATTGTCTTCGTCTTTGTCGTTGAATATCGTAACCAATCGACGACGCAATACATCGTCCTGAATCGCCTTTCTTACGACCATTAGCGGAGTTGAAATTGTCCCGTCAGAGTATCTTCCCCTCCCAGCGAAAAGGTCAATGTATGCAATCCTGTTTTCGGAACCACGCAACCTGTTCTGGGTAGCAATCATTACCCTTGTCCAAGCGTCGAAATATTTCGCTACAATATCGGCCTTCACTTGCGACTGTCCTGTACTCACATCGAAAAAGCTCGAGTCTGTCATCGTAGCCTGCTCTTAGTGGGCACGTTTTGCCCTTGCGGTTAAGTGGCTATTTGTTCTCTGCCTCCCGCGCTTGATCTCCGGATACTCCATCCACTGCCGCCCATCCAGCGTATTGCCGTTTGATTTTGGAGTACGCCCGCCCCACTGCTTGAAGAAGAAGGCCACGTGTTGGATCTCGCACTGATCCCGCAATTCACGTACCCAATCCGGCTCAACCGGACGAGCTCCCGGGCCGCTCTCCCCACCCGCAATTACCCAGTGGATGTTTTCCAGATTTACCGTACCCACCGAACCGAGAAGTGGTTCGAATGAGACGAACCGGACCGATGCGTTGGTCTCTTTGAGATGCCTCAGCCGCGCAAGTGCAGCTTCGTTCTCGATGGAGACGCCGAGCCAGATATGTGATGGTGCATCCCCGACCGGGTAGCGCTCTCGGACAAAACGGCGCATCAGAGAACTGCGCTTGGTGAGCACCTGGTAGACGTGCCAGTCGGCACGTTCCATGGTGTCGAAGACGCGATGGATGTACTCCGCGGGAATCTCCTTGTGGAACAGATCGCTCATTGAGTTGACAAAGATGAGCTGGGAACGACGCCAATGTAGCGGTTGTTCCAGGCGCGCGGGTCGAAGGGTCAGATCGAAACCCGGCTCGAACGGATGCCCTTTGACCCCGCGAAAACGCTCGGAAAGCCGTTCTGCATAGCAATTGTCGCAACCGGCGCTGACCTTTGTGCATCCGGTAACCGGATTCCAGGTGCCGTTGGTCCACTCGATGGCGCTATTGCGGGACATGAAGACTCCCCTCAAGAGTTGAAATGTTACTGCACATCAGTATAGTATCTTTCGCACTCGTTGTCAAGGCGTAGCGGGACGTTTCCAGACTGATTCGAAGCCCGATCCTACCGCGCGAGCAGGATTGCCGTGTTCTGGATTTTGTTGTTGGTTTGTCCGCCTATATCCTGTCCATCCATGTAAGTCTTGTTTAGTGTTCCCGTGCCTGCCTGGATCACGATCCGCTGTTTCGGGTTGACAGGGTATCATCCCCGCCGTAATTTGCCATCCCATCGCAGGTTAAATCTGAAATTCAGGGTCCCCGAATTGCGTCGATCCGGCAGGTGCGTCATTCGGGGCAGTTCAAATTGGAGACGCCATGATCCGACTTGCCACCTTTCAATCCGACGTGACGCCGCCGCTCGGGCATCCGCTCTGCGCGGGATGGTATCCGCCAGCCAAAGGCATATTGGACCCGCTGGCAGCCCTCGGGCTGGTGATCGTACAGGACGACCAATCGCCCATGGTCCTGTGCGCGCTGGACTGGGCCGAACTGAGCAACGGCGATTACGACCGCTGGCGCGAAGAAATCGCCGCGGCCGTGGGAACAGTTGCCGATCGGGTGGCCGTGCATTGCACCCATGCGCACGACACCCCCTGGCCCGACCGCGATGCCCAGGACGTTCTCGACGCCCACGGCCATCCGGATGTCATCATGGCCGGAGGCTGGGCAGAAAGCGTCCGCACGCAGGCGGCAGAGGCAGCAGGCGAAGCCATGAACAGACTGCAGCCCTGCACGCATATCTCAACAGGCGAAGCCAGGGTCGACCGGATCGCCTCCAACAGGCGAGTGATGGGACCGGACGGCAAGGTGGCCCACGTGCGCTGGACCAAGACGCCCGACCCGGAGGTGCGGGCCGCGCCCGAAGGCGTCATCGACCCCATACTCAAGACGATCGGCTATTACAATCAGGATAAGCCGCTTGCCCTCGTTCACTACTATGCCACACATCCAACCAGCATGGATGGCACGGGGCTGGTGACGCCTGAATTCGTCGGCCTAGCCCGCAACCGCCGCACGGAGGAAAGTGGAATTCCGCACATCTACTTCACAGGTTGCGCGGGCAACGTCACCGCGGGTAAGTACAACGACGGCGTGGCCGACAACCGCGAATTGTTCACCGGGCGCATCCACACGACCATGCTGCAAGCCGAGCAGGCCAGTACGCTTCAGCCCCTGGAACACGTTGGCTGGACCGTGGAGCCCGTGCGGCTGCCGCCTCGGGAGGACCTGGACGAGGAGGACCTGCTGGCGAAGATTGCGTCGGCAGGAAAAGGGACCAAGATTCACAGCAAGAACGCCCTCATGCTGACGTATGTGCGCCGCCGCGAGCGTCCCATTCCCTTTACCTGCATGCATCTCAACGACCGGGTGGCGGTGGTCAATCTGCCGGGCGAGATCTTTATCGAATACCAGTTGCACGCGCAGGCGAGCCGCCCGGACGCCTTTGTCGCCGTGGCTGGATATGGAGACCTGGGGACGGGGTACATCACCATGGAAACTTCCTTTGACGAGGGGGGATACGAGCCCACAGACGCCTTTGTGTCCGGTAAGTCTGAGAAAATTGTACGCGCCGCCATTGACAGAGTTCTTCGGGAGACAGGATAATCCAATCATCTACATGAATTGCCTCTGAAATCCAGGTCCCCGTTGCGCGACCTGTCAAGGACGTGCCGAGTCAGATTAAAACATCCGAGGTCTCTGGCGGAAACGTAACTTAGGGCCGGTTTGTTGCTGGTCTGTCCGATAATGCCCCATATCGACGTAACAGTTCAGAAGACAGATTCTTCAGACGGGGTTTCAAAAGCGGATTTCGACGATTCATCCTCTTTATTATATGTGCTTTTTTGTTCGCCAATAGAAAACATTCTGAATGAATATTGTTGACAAATAGAGATCTTTGGGTAAGTTTAGTTAATGTACGAAGTCCGCTACCAGAGGCAGGCCGCACGCCGGCTCTTTGGCATGCCGCGCAGCACCGCCCGGCGTATCTGTACCAGGATCGACGCGATTGCGGCAGAACCGTATGGCAGACATCCAAACGCCACACAGATTCAGGGTCGAGACAGGGACTTTCGGCTGAGGTTGGGTGGCTGGCGCGTGATTTACTCGATCAACGACGAGCAAAGGGTGCTGCTGGTCGCGAAAATCGACACGAGGGGACAGATATACCGATGAATGAACAGGACGTGCAGATCATTGTCAGGGACGGGGCGCCCGAATACGCGGTTATTCCGATCGAGGCGTACCGCCGTATGGCCGCCGCGCTCGAAGATGCGGAAGATTCCGCGACCATCGACAGAGCCTGGACGGACGACGCCGCGGGCGAAACGGTTCCCGGCGAAGTTGTACGGGGTATACTGGATGGTGGATCGCCCTTGCGCGTGTGGCGCAAATACCGCGGGTTGACGCTGGCCTCGCTGGCCCGGTCGGTCGGTGTTTCAAGGGGGTACCTGTCACAGATCGAGAACGGGCACAAGTCCGGAACGCTCGAGGTTTTTCGCAGACTCTCAGGCGCGCTTGACGTGTCGATGGACCAGTTGGTCGAACCGGTGACATCCTCCAGCGACGACCGATGAATTACGGCATTCCCTTCGAGGTTCTCTGAAAGGATTGACAACCCCCCACCGCATCAGCCTTCGCCGGCCCCGTCGAACCTTCGACAAGTTCACGGACCGCAGGCTCACGGCAGCGCCTTCGACAAGCTCAGGACAAGGCTTAGGGGCCAGGCTCGGCTTCTGCGACTCCCCCTCGAGGGGGGGAGTGATGCAGGCGCTTCCGCAGCTCTAAGAAGCGTCTTGCAGTTTCAAGAGCGGCTGAGCGGAGCAATAGCGCGAAAGAAACGAACGATTGGGAACAGGAGCAGCGGTGTTGCGGCAAATCATCCACGGTGCGTTTGTGTTCGCGATGGCGTTTCTCCTGATGGGCCCGTTTTCGCACGCCATGGTGGGAGAGTCGGACTGGCTCCACGCGATGGGATTGGGTCTCGGATGGGGGCTGGCGATGGGGTTGATCGTGGGCATGAGCAGCGACATCAGCACGGGTATTGGCATGGTGCTGGGCCTCGGCGCCGGGGCCGGAGTCTACTGGGGCCCATTCGACGGGGTGATTATCGGGTTTGTCGCCGCCATCCCGGCGGCTATGGGGGTGGGCCTGGTGTCGGTGCTGCTGGACTGGAGTCTCGGAGCCGGGCTCTTCTGGGGGCTGGCGCTCGGCATCAGCGCCGTATTGCTCGTATTGCTGGAGGGCGGATGGGTGGTTTTTGCCGCAGCCGCCGCGGGATGTATAACGGGCCTTGGCGCGCGGGTTCTGCTGAGGCTGTGGTCGACCCGGCCCGAGTAAGAGAAGGATATTCTCAGGTTTTATCAGGCCCGAAAACCACGTTGAGGAAATATCGCCGTGCGCGCATGCGTTCTTCAGCGCCGGCAATCGGTCAGTCGCCCCCATATCGGGAACCCGGAACCACTTGAACCTGTCAGGAGGACAGGATGCGACCGCTGATCGTTTTGTTCACCCATTTCTTCATCCTCTCCATATTGTCCGTAACTGTGCAGGCGGAAGAAACCAAACCCGATACCTCGGCGGCGGACACCGCGAAGGTCAAGGTCAAAGAGGCCAAAGCGGACACGACCGCCAAGAAGGACAAGAAGAAGAAAAAGAAGACCTTCGAGGAAGTCACGAAGGACTTCGAGGTCGTCCCGGGCCTATTTACGTTTTACCGGAAAGACGACGAAGCCAAAGTCTACATGGAAATCAGGCCCAGGCAGTTCGACAGGCTCTTTCTTTGCGCCGTCACCCGCGAGGCGGCCGACGGTTATTTCTTCGACGCGACGGCCCTGATTCCCAGCTTTATGAACTACGGCTTTCCCTTCGTTCTCAAACGCGTTGGAAAGAACGTGCAGTTCCTTCATAAGAACGTCTACTTCCGGGCGGATAAAAACGCCCCGATCGCGGGCGCGTTGGAGCGCAGCGTCACCAATTCCATCCTCAGCGTCGCGAAAATCGTGGACAGCAAGCCTCACCCCGAAAGGAAAAGCATCCTCGTGGATGCAAACGGCTTCTTCCTGCAGGACCTGGCAATGGTGGCGGCCGCGTTCAGAGACCGCAAGGTAAAGTACCGCTTTGACAGCAAGAACAGCTACTTCGGAAGGGTGAAGTCCTTTCCGCTGAACACCGAGATCGAAGTCGTCCTGCACTTCAACACGTCCAACCCCGAATTCCAGGCGTACACCTTCCCCGACCCCCGCAGCTTTCAGCACGTCTATCACTTCAGCCTTTCGACCCTGCCCCGGACGAGCTATCGACCCCGGCTGGGGGACGACCGGGTGGGCCACTTCCTCACCATGTACCAGGATTACAATACAGTAGAGAAAGAGACGCCTTACACACGTTACGTGGAGCGGTGGCACCTGGAGAAGGAGAACCCCCGGGCACGGCTCTCGAAACCCAAAGAGCCAATCGTCTTCTGGCTGGAGAAGACAGTACCCGTGAAGTACAGGAAGGCCCTCCGGAAGGGCTTGCTGATGTGGAATGAAGCCTTCGAGCGTATCGGCTTCAAGGACGCGATCGTCGTAAAGCAGCAACCGGACGACGCGGATTGGGATGCCGCCGATGCGAGCTACAACATGGTCCGCTGGTTTGTGAATCCACGAAGGGTATACGCCCAGGGGCCTTCACGCGCCAATCCGCTCACCGGCGAGCTGTTCCACGCGAGCATTCGTTTCAGCGCCGATTTTCCGCGGTCGCTGTTCCGGGAATACGAGGAATTCGCGGGTCCCTTGTCCGAAGCCGGCGGCCCGTTTCCAGAGCAGGAACGGGCGAGGGACTATTCGCGGGGCTTCTGCGACTACGCGGAGGGCGCTGCCCACCAGGCCGCATTTACCGGAAATCTGCTGGCTGCGCGGGGACAAATCGACCCGGCCGGCGAGGGCGGCCAGAAATTCATCAACGACTATCTGACCATGATCGCCGCGCACGAAATGGGGCACACCCTGGGACTGCGCCACAACTTCCGCGCCAGCACCCTGCATCCCACCCACCGCCTCCAGGACAAGGAGGCGGTCAAGGACGTGTCCAGTTCGGTAATGGATTACCTGCCTGCAAATATCGCGCCCGAGGGAGAAGCACAGGGCCACTACTTTCCCACCACACTGGGCCCCTACGACCTCTGGGCGATCGAGTACGCGTACAAGACCATCGACGCGGACAGCCCGGAGGCGGAACGGAAGGAACTGGACAAGATCGCCGCAAAGGTCGCCGACCCCAGGGTCGCCTACGGTACGGATGAAGACGCCTTTGGCGCGCCCCGCGGCATCGATCCGTGGGTCAACACCTGGGACCTGGGCGCCGATCCGCTGGCCTACCACCGGAATCGCATTGGCCTTGCAAAAGAACTCTGGCGAAAGATGGAGGGCGAGTTCGAGGTTCCGGGCAAGCGCTACCAGAAGCTGCGGAGGGTGTTCGGCCAGGGACTCACGGAGTACTTTCTGGCTGCGCGCAACGTAACGAAATACATCGGCGGCATCCATCACCGGCGCGACCACGTGGGCGACCCCGGAAACCGGCTTCCATTCGAACCGGTCAAGGCAGCCAGGCAACGGGAGGCGTTCGGATTCCTCAAGACGCACATATTCGGTCCGGATGCCTTTGACTTTCCCCCCGGACTGATGCGTAAACTCGCCCCCGAACGCCTCTGGGGCTTCACCGGCGCGATCTGGCGCATGCAGCGGCTTGATTATCCGATCCACAGCCGGATACTGAACATCCAACGCGGTCCCCTCAGCGCGCTGTATCATCCGCTGCTGCTTGGCCGGCTGCAGGACATGGAACTCTGGGCGGGCGAAGACACATTCGACATGCCGGAACTCTTCGACGGCTTGCGGGAAGCCATCTGGACGGAGCTGGAAACCCCTGTCGACATCAACAGCTTCCGGAGAAACCTTCAGCGCCTGCACCTGGACCACGTCGTGGCCCTGGTCGTGAAGCCGGTCCGCGACGCCCCGGCCGACGCCACCTCTCTGGCCCGCGCCGATTTGGCGACCCTGGCAACCGCCATCCGGAACGCCCTTGTCGACAAGGGCCTGGACCGCCAGACCCGCGCCCACCTGGAGGAGAGCGTCACCCGCATCGATGCCGCTCTCAAGGCGGGCGTGCAACGTCACATGGGCGGATAGGAGTCCACACGACAGCAATGGCACAACGACTTTAACACATGCCGATCAACGGAGCGCTTATGCCCGGACCTTCTGACATCCGCATCCGTAACGTCGAACTCGACTTCGAGGCATACCCCTACCGCACCCCGCTCAAGTTCGGCGGTGTGGTCACGACGCACTGCAAACTGATGAACGTAACCGTCGACGTCGAAAACGGCGCCGGCGGGCGGGCATCCGGGTTCGGCTCCATGCCCCTCGGGAATGCCTGGTCCTTTCCCTCCCGGACCGTCGGCTTCGATGAGTCCATGCAGGCGATGGTCAGTCTCGGCGAACGCATGGTCGCCTGCACTCGCACCTACCGAGACCGTGGGCATCCGATCGACATCATGGCCGAACTGGAAGCCCTGTTTCTCGATCTCGCGGAGGAAACCGGCGCGGAACTGAACCTGGCGGAACCCATACCGAAACTCTGTACATTGGTCACCGCAAGTCCGATCGACGCCGCGCTGCACGATGCCTACGGCAAGGTCAACCGGATCAACGCGTACGACGGTCTCTCTGCGGAATGGATGAACCACGATCTCGCCAGATATCTGAACGATGACTTCAAAGGCGAACACCTGGACCGTTACACCCTGCGCGAACCCAAACCCCGGATGCCGCTCTACCATCTGGTTGGCGCCCTCGATCCACTCTCAGACGCGGACATCGATCAACGGCTCGACGACAGCCTGCCCGAAACGCTGCCGGAGTGGATCCGCGCTGACGGCCTGACCCACCTCAAAGTCAAACTCAACGGAGATGATCTGGCATGGGACGTGGACCGCGTATGCGGCATTCACGCCGTCACTGCTCAGACACAGGCCGAACGCGGCGTTTCGGACTGGGCCTATTCGCTCGACTTCAACGAACAATGCCGCGACGTGGGCTACCTGCTGGACTTTCTCGCGCAAATCCGGGAAAAGAGCGGCGGCGCCTTCGAGCGCGTGGCCTACATCGAACAGCCTACGGCCCGCAACCTGCGTGCGAACCCGGAGAACAGGATGCACGAAGCCGCGGGAATCCGACCCGTGGTGATCGACGAGTCCCTGGAGGATTTCGAGAGCCTTTTGCTCGCCCGTGATCTGGGCTATTCCGGCGTCGCGCTCAAGACCTGCAAGGGTCAGTCACAGGCCCTGCTCATGGGCGCCGCGGCTGAGAAATACGGCATGTTCCTCTGCGTGCAGGACCTCACCTGCCCGGGGGCCGCGTTTCTGCACTCCGCCGGCCTTGCCGCGCGGGTGCCCGCGGTGACGGCCATCGAGGGCAACGCACGGCAATACTGCCCGGGCGCCAACGGCGACTGGGCGGACCGCTATCCATCGGTCTTCAATATTACTGACGGCACGGTGGATACATCCGGCCTGACGGGAATAGGGCTCGGACATTGACACGCGCATTGCGCGGCCATCCGTCGCGAAGGATCGTATCATGAAGGCCAGACAGCTTGTGTTTACGGAAAGAATGAAGGTCGAAACCGTCGACGTCGAAATCCAGGACACGCCTGGACCCGGCGAGGTCCTTGTCGAAAACCTGTACGGCCTGATCAGCCCCGGCACCGAACTGGCGATGTTTACGCAGACACACGTGGGCTTTACGCGGGAGGACTTCGGCTATGCCAGTTTTCCTTTCGACCCCGGTTATGCATCGGTGGGCCGCGTACTCCTCACGGGGCGGGACGTGGACGCCGTGCGTGAAGGCGATCCGGTGTACGTAAGGGGCAAGCACGCCTCGCATGCCCTCGTGCCCGCCGACCGGTCTCTGTTGAGACTGCCTGAGGATGTGTCGCTTCAACACGCGCCGTTTGCGGTTATCGCAAGGATCGCGCTCACCGCGGTCCGCCTTTCAAACGTCCGGCTCGGCCACACCGTCGCCGTTTTCGGTCAGGGCCTGGTCGGCAATCTCGCCGCGCAGCTGATGATTCTCTCAGGCGCCCGCCTGGTCATCGGCATAGACGCGGTTCCGGAACGGCTCGCCATTTCAAGAACCTGCGGCATCGACGCCTGCGTCAATCCGGAAGCGGAGGATCTGGAGGACCGCGTCAACGCCATCACGAACGGAGAGGGCTGCCAGATCGTCGTCGAGGCTACGGGCAACCCGGAAGTGGCCCCGCCGGCGATCCGAACCGCGTCACAGATGGGACAGGTTGTCCTTCTGGGCAGCCCGCGCGGCAGCGCCGAGATCGACCTGTATTTCGACCTTCACCGCACCGGCGTGTCCGTTATTGGCGCGCACGGTTCCAGGCAGCCCGACGCGTCGCAATTCGGAGATCCGGACCCCGACGAACTCATGCTGGACTATATCGCCCGCGAACGCCTGAAAGTCGCCCCTCTGCTTACCCATGTCCTCCCGGCCTCGCAGGCCGACGCGGCATACCGCGGACTCCTCAACGAAAAAGGCGCCTTCCTCGGCGTCCTCTTTGACCTTACCCGCTGGGAGTAGCGCGAGCATGCGAATCGTCCGCGCCGATCTCGAAATGCAGCGTCAACCCTTCGCGAGGCCGTTCGCGTTCAAGGGCGCCGCCTTCCACGAAAAGTGGAATCTGATCGTGCGCCTTACAGACGAAGACGGTACCGAAGCTGTGGGCGTGGGCGGCACCGCCGTACTCTGGTCCGATCCCGACGTGTTTTCAAACCAGACCGAAGTCGGCGGCAATTTGCTCATGGCCGCGCTCCTGGAATTCGCGATTCAGCAGGCGGTGGACCGGGAGTTCCCGGACCCGCCCGCGATGTTGTCGGAACTCCTGCCGCACGTACACGACTACGGCAGGACCGTCACCCGGAACCGCGGTCTGCGACTCACGTTTTCTCTGATCGCCCTGGTCGCCCTGGACAACGCCGCGTGGATGCTTCATGCGAAGCGTAACGGGATCGCCACGTTCGACAACCTCATTCCCGTTGCGTACCGACCGTTTCTTGCGGACCGCCAGTCCCATCTCGGCCTTGCCCCTGCCGCAGGCTATGGGATGCCCGTCGATGAACTGCGGGCCATCTTGGACACGGGTGTCTACATCCTGAAGATCAAGATCGGCCAACCCGGCGCCGAAGCTGACATGGTCCGGAAGGACATCGAGTGGCTGGACCGCATCCATCGTGTTGGCTCGCAATACAGTACGCCGATGACGGATTCGGGAAAAATCCTCTACTATCTGGACGCGAACGCACGTTACGCGAAAAAAGAAACCCTGACTCGCCTGCTGGACCACGCGCTCAAGACCGGAATACACGAACACATCGTCCTCATCGAAGAGCCCTTTCGGAATCCCGATGAATTCGACGTGGGCGACCTGCCGGCCAGGTTTGCGGCAGACGAGAGCGTACAGACGGTGGAGGACGTGGGCACACGGGCAAGCCAGGGGTATGGGGCCGTCGCCATCAAGCCCGCCGGCAAGACCCTTTCGCTCGCCTTCGGGATGGTGCGCGCCGCGGCGGAAGCCGGCGTACCGTGTTTCGTGGCCGACAACGGGTGCATTCCCCTCCTGGTGGAGTGGAACAAGAACGTCGCGGCCCGCCTGCCGGCATTCCCGGGTATCCGGGGCGGTCTGATCGAATCCAACGGGCCGGAGAACTACGGAAACTGGGCCGACCTGATTGCCGCGTACCCCATCCCGGACGCGCCATGGCTCACGCCCGGATCGGGCGCATTTGTCCTGGACGAGGACTACTACCGGGAAAGCGGCGGTATATTCCTCGATCCCGTACCCTACTCCGGGATGTTCCGTACCAAAACCTGATTCACGCTTCCTTCGTCGGATCCAACTGGCTGTTGAACCGGTCGGATATCAACCATCGACTTGGAGGCTGTCTTAAAATTCCCAGCGGTCTTCGCACGGCTGCAAAGGCGCCGGTCGGCGTTGGTCAAACCCACCCGTCTTACGAGATCGAGGCTGCGCTTGCTCGCCTCTCATAGGCGAATTCTCCCGTCGGCGCTGCGCGCCCCTCGCGCCTCATAACCGCCGCTTTTCGCTCGCGCTCGGGAACTCACCGGTAATATCAAAACAGCTTCGTCCGGAGAACACAATGCAATCTCCACATGGTATCGGCCATCCTGCCTTTCGCCCATCCGTGATGGGAAGGAACGGGCTCGTCGCTTCCGGCCACCCTCTGGCATCCCAGGCCGGCATCACCACGTTGATGGCAGGCGGAAACGCCATCGACGCCGCCGTTGCGACGGCCGCAGCGCTGGGCGTTGTCGAACCAGCCGCATCGGGCGCAGGCGGCGACGGCTTTCTGCTCATCTACCGGTCCGATACGGGCGCAGTCTCGGCCGTCAACGCCACCGGCGCCGCACCGCGGGCGGCCACACGGGAATTCTATATGGAACGCGGCGGTATTCCCATGCGGGGTATTCTGAGCGTCTCCATCCCCGGCCTGGTGGACGGCTGGCTGATCGCCCACGAACGCCACGGCCTGCTCAGTCTCGAACGGGTCCTCGAACCCGCTGTCTCACTCTGCGAAGACGGGTTTCCCGTCAGTCACCAATTGTCTGGAAGCCTTTCCGGCTGGACCGCGAACTTTGCCTCCGACCCGTTCACCCGCAACGTGTTTACAAATGACGGCCAGCCCCTCGGTCCCGGCGACGTCCTTCGCCAGAGCGACCTGGGCGCTACGCTGCGCCGAATCGCCGCGGAAGGCCGGTCGGCCCTGTACGAGGGCGACATCGCGGAGGCCATCGTCGCATTCAGCCGTTCCAGAGACGGCCTGCTTACCATAGAAGACCTGGCGGACCACCACGCCCGGTGGACAGATCCCATTCACACCACCTACAGGGGCCACACGGTGTACGAAACACCGCCCAACTCCAGCGGCCACATCCTTCTCCAGGAGCTGAATATCGTCGAGCGCTTCGATCTGCAGTCCCTTGGCTGCAATACGGCCGAGTGTATCCATCTGATGGTGGAGGCCAAGAAGCTCGCGTTCTCCGACAGAGAAGCCTTTGTTGCCGACCCGGACTGGCTGGACATCCCGCTCAGGGGCCTGCTTTCCAAATCGTACGCCGCACGGCAAGCGCGGCGAATCGACCTTCACCGCGCGGCAACCGACGTCCCTGCCGGGCTGCCCGGGTCCCACGAGGACACCACGTGCTTCTGCACGGCCGACCGGTGGGGAAACGCCGTCTGCGTGCTGCAGTCCATCCAGTCCGGGTTCGGCGCCGGCCTGATCGCCGGAAATACGGGTATCCTTCTCAACAACCGGATGACGTACTGGCACCTGGAAGAGGACCATCCTAACTGCCTCATGCCCGGGAAACGGGTACGCCATACCATGAACCCGGTCATCGTCACCCGGGGCAACAAGGCCGTACTCGTCTGCGGCACGCCGGGCGCGGACACCCAGGTACAGACCAATCTTCAGCTCATCACCCATATTCTGGATTTCGGCATGACCCCGCAGGAAGCCGTTGAGGCGCCGCGATGGCGCAGCCTGCAGAACCCGATGGAGTCCACGGTCCCGCATACCTGCGAAGACGTCCTTCAGCTCGAGGGAAGGTTTTCCGAAGACGTCCGTGAAGGCCTAGCCCGGCTCGGCCACGACCTCCGGATCCTGGGCGACTGGGGCGGTCCCGGCAGTGCGCAGGCGATCACCATCCACCCGGAAACCAACACGCTCATCGGCGGGTCGGACCCGCGCCGGGACGGCTATGCCGCGGCCTGGTGAGATCCGGGATGGACGAGAGGAACACGCCATGGCACGCCACGAAGATTACCTGAGCGACGGCTACGTCATCCACCCGCAACCCGTGATTCCCGCAGAACTCGTGCAACGCTGCATGGATGGCATGGATGACGTGCTGGCTGGTCGATACGAGACAGGTATTCCCCCGCAACCCTCCTATTGGAACCCCGGCGACGACCCGAACAAGCTGGGCAAGGTCGAAATGCCCCAGCTTGCCAACCACGCCATTATGGAGCTTGTCAGCCATCCCGCTATCGGACGGCTTGCAGCGGAAGTCACCGGCGCGAGTAGGGTACAGGTCTGGTGGGTCCAGCTCCTTTCCAAGCCGCCCGTAAGAACGGAATCCGGGTCCGGCGTCAGCGTAGGATGGCACCAGGACCGGCAGTATTGGAAGACCTGGAAGGAGGGCAGCGAGCTGTTCACCGCGTGGGTCGCCGTTTCCAACGTGAGCGCTGACACCGGCCCCATGGCCTTCGTGAAGGGTTCGCACAGATGGGGACTGCTCAACCAGGGCGATTTTTACTTCGACGATATCGAGATTCAGCGCGAGCAGATCACCCTGCCTCGAGGCGAAACGTGGCGTGAAGAGGAAGCGATCCTTCCGCCGGGGGGCATTTCGTTCCACCACTGCCTCACCTTCCACGGAAGCCGTCCCAACCGTTCCGGCGCGCCCCGGCGGAGTTTCGCCATCCACATGCGCACGGAAAACTCGTGCCCCGTTGCCCCGTCGGAAGGCACCCTCGCCCAGTTCATTCACAACACGGACTGTTGCCCGGTCGTGTACGACGCCGATACACCGGATTCGCCTCCGACGGGCTGACACGCCGTCTCCCATTAGAAAAAAAACGCAACGGCAATACATCCTGCCGTTGCGTTTTCTTGTGTTTCGTTTCAGAGTGAATCGACGCGGCGGTCCCGCCCGCGTCAGACTCATCCCCGCTCTAATAATGGAAGCTGTATTTCGCGTACCAGAACGCGCCGCCGAATCCGAACGGGCTGAACTGGCTGTACTTGTTGCCCGTCCTGTCCCTGGCCTTCTCGTGTTCGTCGGGATAGGTATTGAAGATGTTCTGCGCGCCGATCGCAACCTTCGACCTGTAGTCGTCGAACGATACACTGGTCTCGGCGTCGATCAGGACCTTGCCGCTGTAGACCTGATCGTCTTCGGAGTCGTACCACTCGCCGAAATAGCTGATGCGGCCCAGCACGTCCCATCGGCTCGTGAGCGTCTGGGTGATGGTCAGGTTCCCGCGCTGTTTGGGAAGATTCTCCTCCAGTTCCCTGAGCCGAAGGTCGTCCAGAATTTCCGGATTGTGTTCCGTAACCTTCGTACCGGTGTAGTTGTATGCGATGTTCATCACGCCCAGACCCACCGGTGCCGAAAACACCACGTCGATCCCCTGGGTCTTGGAGTTAAAGTCGTTGGTGAAGAAGCGGAATTCCTGCAGGCCTGCCGCGCTGGTGAGGCCCTCCCTGATGAGTTGCTCCCTCTCAGAATCAGTAAGTGCAAAGTCCTGCGAAACCGTCAGGCGGTCGTTCACCCTGATGTCAAAGTAATCGACGGTCATGCTTGCATTGCCCATATCCAGGACGACACCCAGCGAGAGGTTTTTGGACTTCTCGGGCACCAGAGGCTTGGCACCCTTCAACGCGGCCGCCCGGCTTGTGGAGGGGACCGTTCCGTTGTTCACCAGGTCGTTCTTCTCGAAGTTGAACTCGGTGGTGATGTTGAAGGCGCTCTGCTGGCCGGGCGTGGGCGCCCTGAAGCCTGTGCTGTAACTGCCGCGAACCCTGGCGTTCTCGGTTAAGCCTATGTTGAAAGCAGCCTTGTAGTTGCTGGAATTGTACTTCTCGGATGTCAGCGGCGGCGTATTCGACAACGTTTTCAATTCGTCGAAACGCTCCTGGCGCAGAGCAAGGGAAAATGACGCTCGGTCCGAGGGCTGAATGTCCCCTTCCGCGTAAACCGCTATGTTCGGTCTCGACCACCTGCCGGCGGCCACTTTGCTGAAGCCGGAAAAGCCGTTCGTCGCCGGTTGAAATCCCTGGCTGGCCAGCGGCTGGCCGATAATATAGGACTCGATCTGGCCCTCGACGATCTCAAACGTTTCTTTCCGGTACTCCACGCCCGCCGCAAGGAAGACCTGCGGGTTCACTGGATAGGTCACACCCAAATCTACGGCGACGTCCGACTGGACGTAGGAACCCGGATCGAAATACGTGGGCGTTGCGGGACCCATGGATGCGTTCACGGTATTGAAGATGAAGTAGTCCGCCTCGTGACGCCCGTAAGACATGCTCAGGTCCCACGATCCGAGCGCTTGCCCCCCGATACCGGTGCCCTTGATGCCCATCAGGATGGATTCATCCGTTGTAAACGCGCCAAATCGCGGCGTGAATCCCCCCGGAAACATCTTCAGGAAGGAAAAGCAATTGGGATCGTCCCGAACCTGGAGCCATGCGTTCTGTTCCGGTCTGTTGTTAATGATGGGAACCGGCACGCATTCACCGCCCTGACCCACGCCGTCCAGGTCGCCGACCAGCAGGGATGGCGTCTCGGCCTCACCGTCCCCGTCCAGGTCAATCAGCGGCCCCTTGAACACGCCGCTGCGGGTATGTGGATTCCGGAAATAGAACCCGCCCTCCGTTTCCTTATCGGCATAATTCGCGTGGCCGTAGAAATCGACGGTTTCGCCAAGGGTGGCGCCGTAGTTGGCGAAGATTTTCAGGTCGTCGCGAACGAATGGCTGACCCCAGATCTGGGCGGGATTCGCCACCTCGGTATTGCCCGCCGAAATCAGCCCCGCGGCGTCATTGCGCTGCACCGAGCGGATTGTTTCGCCGGTATTTCCATATTCCAGGCTGAGGTTGGCCCAGGTGTTCTCGTTGCCCAGACCAATATTGAACGCGGCCGTGAACATCTCGCCGTCGCCCAGGAACTTTCCTTCCCCATCCTGAAAGCTCCCCACCTTCACGTCCGCGGCCATTCCTTCGTGGCTGTCTTTCAGGCGGAAGTCCAGCACGCCCGCGATCGCATCGGATCCATATTGCGCCGAGGCGCCGTCGCGGAGGACCTCCACACGTTTCAGGGCGATGGCGGGGATGGCGGTGAGGTCGGGGCCCTGCGCGCCGTCTGCGACGCCGTTGCCCAGCCAGTGAATCACCGCCGCCCGGTGCCGGCGCTTGCCGTTGACGAGCACCAGTGCGTGGTCCGGCGCAAGGCCTCGCAGGTTCGGCGGCCGGACGACCGTGCCAGCGTCGCTGATGGGCTGTGAGTTGACGTTGTAGGACGGAATCACATTTCGCAACAGGTCGGTCATATCCGTGCCGCCCTGCTTGACGAAATCCTCGCTGGTGACGACGTCGATGGGCACGACCGATTTCGTCGCGGAGCGCGGTCTGCGAGAGCCGATCACGACCAGCTCTTCCAGTTCGACGATCTCGTCAAGTATGATTTCCGAGGAATCGGATTCGGCCGTCCCCTCGGTTTCCTGCGACACCGAGACACCGGTCGTCAAATGAAGGATGGACATTGCAAACACGACGGGCCACAATACGAACTTCGTCATTTTGAAACTGAAACTGGACTTCATAGCGCAATTCCTTATGTTTCGGGTTTCGCGATCGGGCTGGTGATGGGTTTGATTCGCCGTGAAAGCGGCCGCCGGCAGCTGCGGCGTTTGCGGTGAATCGGCTCATGACGACCCATATGGACTGAACCTGGTGTTGTCCGTCAATACCCGGACCCTGTGACTACCGGATCCCGATCGTTATCGTGACAGAAGGGCGTACAAACGACTCCTCCCTAATCACCATAGGCAGTTTCTCCTATTGCGGTGTGACAGGATGTCATCGGGTGTCTCTTGACCGCTAAGAGATTCCAGGGGAGGTTGTACCTGGCGCGTTTCGGAAACGAGAGCCCATGGGGAAAAGCGCGCCGGGTAGGCTGAAATACTGCAATTCTGTTACTAATATAGTAAAATCGCCGCAAATGGCAATGAATGAGCGAAAAAATTTCCGATATTTTGCGCAATTCAAGGCCGAATTCCGATTTGCGATGACCGCCCCGCTTTCCCAAAGGCGCAAGTAAGCTGCTCAGGCCGCGGTCTGACCGGAAATCCGGCTCGTTTCCTGTTGTCACCGGGCGAGGCGTACCAACACTTGTCGCTTCTTGACTTGCGCCGGCTAAAGGAATATACTACTGCCCTGTAGTGTCCTGTCCCAAAAATTCCTCACCATTCGACCGCCGATTCATCCCGTCTCGCTACGTTCCCCTCGCTCGCCGACCTTACGCAGGTCGCCTGCGCTCCGGCGCCTTGCGAGCCGGGCGACTCGGCGGTCGAATTTTGGCAACTTATTTTCGGGACAGAACACCAGGATCGCGGAAGCGACCTGCCGGCGCGGCCGGCCGGCGGTCCAGTTCCCGCGCCTGAACGTGCTGTCGCCATTCCGGCGTTTATTTGATCCGCGCTTCATGAGGGATTGCAATGTCAACCGTTAAAGTCGTCATGATGGCCGGTCCATGGACCGAATGGCGGGAACAACTCGAATCGCTTTCTCCGCGAGTGAAAGCGATCGCCGCGCGTTCCGACGAGGAATTGCTGCGGGAGATTCCCGACGCGGAAGTCGTCTACGGACGACTGCCCCGAGCGCCCTTTCTCAGAGCCGGAAAACTTCGATGGGTACAGAGTATCGGCGTGGGATTCGAGACCATGCTGTATCCCGAGATGGTCGAGAGCGACGTGGTCATCACGAACACCGCGGGTGCCTTCGACGCCGCGATGGCGGAACAGGCCCTGGCATTCATGCTCGCCCACGCCCGTGGGCTCATGCGCTACGAACGCGACAGAAAGGACCGCATCTGGGACCGGCATACTGACACGGTCACTCAGATCCATGGAAAAACGGCTTGTGTGCTCGGTTTGGGTTCCATCGGACGCAGCATCGCCGCCCGGCTCAACGCCCTCGGGCTCATGGTGACCGCTGTAGACGCCCAGGTCACAACGCCGCCAACCGGCGTTAGACGCCTGTTCATGGCGGATGAGCTGTTGCATGCCATCGCCGATGCAGACTACGTCATTGTGGCGCTGCCTCAGACCGAAGACACGAACTCACTTATCGACGAGACCTGCTTCGACCGGATGAAAGATTCGGCCTTTCTGGTGAATATCGCACGCGGGCCCATCGTCAACGAAACCGATCTGGTCCGGGCTCTCCTGGAGAAACGTATCGCCGGGGCGGGCCTCGACGTCTTCGAAGAGGAACCGCTGCCGGATTCCAGCCCGTTGTGGGACATGCCCAACGTCGTGTTCGCTCCCCACTCAGCCGGGTACTCTCCAGAGGGACGTGGAAATATCCTTCGAATCTTCAAGGAAAACCTCCGGCGCTACCTGGCTGAAGAACCCCTCATGAACGTGGTGAACAAGAAAAAGGGATATCTTATACAAACTGCCTGAAAGTAGTTTTCCTGACGCCTTTGCAAAACGGTTTTGCGCGAATGCCCCGGTTCTTACAGGACCCGGTTTACGGCTCTTTCGATCGAGGAGACTTCATGCCACCCCCTGCCGCTTTCTCCGTCAGCGAAGCGGTATCGCGCGCATTCGAAAACCAGCCGATCGTCGATATCCATACCCACCTCTATCCGGCACAGATGGGTCCGCTCTGCCTGATGGGGCCTGACGAACTGCTTACCTACCACTACCTCAAGGTCGAAACCTGCCGCCAGCTTCCCCCCGGAACTACCGTCGCACAGTTCAACGCACTGCCGAAACCCCGGCAGGCCGATATCGTCTGGCGCGCCCTCTTCGCGGGAAACGGCAGCCCGCTCTCTGAAGCCCAACTGGGCGTGGTCACGGTGATGTCGTCGCTGGGCCTGAACCCCCGGGCGGACACCCTGTCCGAATTCCGTGCCCTGTTCTCGGAGACAAACCCGGAAGACTACGTTGATCTCATCTTCCGCAAGTCCGGCGTCTCCCGCGTCTATATGACCAATGATCCCCTGGACGACCAGGAGGGACCCGTCTGGAGGAAGGGCTTCGAGCGGGATCCCCGGTTTGAAGCCGCCCTCCGGCTGGACAGCGCGCTGGCCGGGTGGCCCGCACCGGTGGCGAATTTAAGGGAGCTCGGTTATACCGTGGACAGCGATCTTTCGTCCAGGACGATTGCAGAACTTCGACGTTACCTCGACGACTGGATCGCGCGAATGAATGCCCGCTATCTGGCCATCTCCCTCCCGCCCGACTTCGCCTATCCTTCCGAATCCGCCGTTGCGAAGCTGCTGGGCGCCGCGGTCTACCCCACGGCCCGGGAACACGGAATTCCGACAGCCATGATGGTGGGCGTCAGACGCGGGGTCAACCCCCTGCTGCGGGACGGGGGCGACGGCGTTGGAGAATGGGATGTGACCTTTCTCGAGAACATCGCCCGCGAATGGCCCGACGTGAACTTCCTCGTCACGCTGCTTTCCCGCGAAAACCAGCATGAACTCTGCGTTGCCGCCAGGAAATTCCCCAACATCACGCCGTTCGGCTGCTGGTGGTTCCTGAACAACCCCAGCATTATCCGGGAAATCACGGCCGAACGCCTTGAACTGCTGGGATCCGGCTTCGTGCCTCAACACTCAGACGCCCGGGTCCTGGACCAGCTGCTCTACAAATGGACCCATTCCATCAGAGCCATCGCTCCGGTATTCGTCGGGAAGTACGAGGCGTTGGGAGTCGCAGGCTGGCCGCTGACCGAACAGGACATCCGAAATGACATCGCCCGGATGTTCGGTGGCGGCTCACTTTTTGCACGGAAACCGAAGGGAGACTCGCATCCATGAACAGAAAAGCGGTGACGGTTGCCAGCCTCCTGGCCAACGTCGTCCTGATCGCGCTTCTGCTGACGAGAACGGGTGTGGTGGAGGAACAGCGGAAGAAAGTTGAGGGCGACAGCGGGAATCTCTTCGACGGGGAAACGCTGGAGGGGTGGCGGCCGCTTTCCGATCAGTGGACCGTCCAGGATAGCGCGATTGTCTGTCCCACGTCGAAGCGCATTCACTTCCTCGTTTCGGAGCGGGTTGTCGACAGTCCGTTTCGACTCCGTTACCAGGTGTTGCTCGTCGAGCGATCAAGCAGTGACGGCAAGATCGTGGGCTTCGTGGACGCTGAAGGCGACAATATGCTGGTGGCGATGGATGACGACGCGCCGCATACGATTCAGATCGACAGCGGCCGCAAGTACATCGATCCATCCGGAATATACGGACCGTGGAATCGTGAGGCCGCAGCGGAGTTTCAGGTTCAGACCGGAATGTGGTACGACGTGGTCTGCACCGTGGACGGGGCGGACTTTACGGTCAGCTCCGGAAACGTGCAGCTGAGTCATCCCTACATACCTGTGTTTCCGGTCTCCATCTGGCTGGAAGTCCAGCGCACCGGCGCGAAATACCGCAACATCCGGGTCGAGAAACTGTAGTTATCCGCGCGGGTCTGCCAGCCGGAACGCGCCAAAGGTTTGGCTGCCTGTACCAGGTGAACGGGTTGCCGTTTCAACGCAGCCACGACCACCGAGAGGACACTTCGCCCTCCTCGCCGTAGCGATCTCTCAGCATCGCTTTTTCGGCAGGCGAAGCCGAGAGCAGGCCCACCAGCCGGTCGCACGTCAGTTCCACCTCTTCGTCCGTCATCTCCATCGCATCCACGGTGAAGTATCCCTCGTCGGTATGGTGCGCGCGTAGACGGATGGATGGATCTCCCTCCATCATCGCGAGGTTGATCACGGCGGCGCTCAATCCCGTCTTCTCCGCATCCACGGTCACCCGCGCGCGACTGAACGGATTCCCGTTGGGATCGGGATCCACGCCGAGTTCGACGCCGTCAACCCCTTCAAGGCGCGCCATCACCCGGTTCATCTTCCGGTTCTGCTCCGCCTCCCAGCCCGCCACGTCCAGACGCATCCGGTACCCCAGCGCCGCCATCGCGCCGACGATCCCCTCCTTTCCCACCTTCATCGGCCGTCCGATGCCCCGGTTCTGCAGGTTCACCGCCCGCACCAGATCCTCCCGGCCGCAGACCACGCCGGCCGTGGTTCCTGAAAGATACTTGTGGCCGCTGCAGACGACAAGGTCCGCGCCCGCGTCCAGGATTTTTCTGATAACGAACGATTGCGCCGCCCCGTCCACGATCACGGGGACGCCGTGTTCGTGCGCGATCCCGACCACCCTCGTCAGAGGCAGGGCGCCGTACCGGACAGTGTGGTGCGACACCACGAAAAGAACCGCCGCCGTCCGGTCTCCAATGGCGTGCCTCATCTGTTCTTCGGTCGAACCGTGCACCGTTCCAACCTCCACGGCTGAGGCGCCGGCCAGTCGGATCATCTGCGTTACGGGGGCGCCGAAGTTCACCGCGTGGCCCTTCTGAATCACGACCTCGCTGGCCATCCCGGTTGTGTCCGGAAGCTGCCCGACCCTGCCGAGGTCGTTTCCGGTCATGGACGCAGCCACACCCAACGTGATGCCGGCCGCAGTACAGGAGGTCACGCACCCCCACTGTGCGCCCGTGGCGCGTACGATTACCTCTCCCGCGCGTTCCTGGAGTTCATCCAGGTCGTAGAAGCAACCCATCGCGTGCGTCACCTCTTCAACCACCTCCGGCAATACGACCGCCCCTGCCAGATGCGTCATTTTCCCACAGGCGTTGATGACGCGGGTCATCCGGTATTTCTCGTACAAGTCCATTGTCGTTCCTCCGTACAGACGAAAAGCGAGCGACGATCCCCACCGCCCGCCTTTTCTCCTGATTCATACCGTTTTGCCCCGACGGGTCCGGCTTCCGTTCAGATTCCGGCCGCCTGGTCCACGGCCTCGCCAAGTACCGCCAGTCCGTCGACCACGGCTTCCGCGGTAATGGTCAGGGGCGGCGAGATCTTTACGGTCTGCCCCCAGGACCCCACCGGCGCGAAAAACAGCAGTCCCTTGTGAAAGCAGCGTTCGACCACGTCGAACGCCAGGTCCGGATCCGGCTCCTTCAGACCCGGCCTGACCATCTGCAGCCCCGCGACCAGTCCCCTGCCAGTGCAATTGCCGATCACCTGCGGATGACGTGCCTGAATCGCGCGCAATCCTTCCATCATCGCCGGCTCCATCCGGGCGGCATTGGCCGCCAGGTCGTCCCCCACGATTTTCTTCAGGCTGGCCAGCGCCGCTGCCGCGCAGACCGGATTGCCTGTATGTGTGCTGGTCATGGATCCGGGAGGATATTGATCCATCACTTCCGTCCGGCCGATCACGCCCGAAAGCGGGAGGGAGCTGCTCACGCCTTTACCGAACGTGATCAGGTCCGGAGTGATGCCGTAGTGCTCGAAACCCCACATGGTTCCGGTTCTTCCGAACCCCGCCTGGACTTCGTCGAAGATCAGCAGAGCCCCGTGCGCCCGACACCATTCGGCCAGGGCCTGCGCGTATTCGACAGGCAGAAAGTCCGGGCCCACGCCTTGATAGGTCTCCACAATCACCCCTGCGACGTCGTCGGCATTCATGCCCTTTTCATTCAGGGTCGTGCAGAAGTGGTCGAAATCGGTATTCCCTGTCCAGTACCCGTCTGGAAAGGCAGCCTGTACGATGGCGGGATCCTCGTTTACAACCCAATCCTTCTGCCCCGGCATGCCGCCGGCCTGCTGCGCCCCAAGCGTTCGCCCATGGAACCCCCGTTCAAATCCCACGATCCCGATCTTGCGGCTCCCGCCCTGCGCGATTCCCCAGGTGCGCGCCAACTTGATTGCGTTCTCGGTCGCTTCCGAACCCGTTGTCAGCAGAAACACCTTGTCCAGCCCGTCCGGCGCCAGCCGAATCAGAAACTCGGCGAGCTGTGCCCTCGCGGCGTTGGGGAACACGTAACTGTGCAGAAGTCCGTTGTTGACCTGATCCAGGATCGCCTTCCTGACCTCCGGCATCCCGTGGCCCGCGTTGGTCACCAGCACCCCGGAACTCCAATCCAGCCACATATTCCCGTACATGTCGTAGACACGGACGTCCTCCGCCCGATCCCACACGACGGGCGGCTGCCCTCGCATCGAAGTCGGTTCGTAAGTCCGCAACGCCTCGAGTACGGGAACCGACTCCGGATGGGGCAATCTGGAGACGATTCGCCTGTATTTCGTGTCTACGCGGGGAACCTCACGGGGTGTGATATCGAACTCCCTGCCCATCGCATTCTCCTGAATAAAAGCGTCGGACCGCAATTTGCCGTCCGAACCCGCCGGCGCGGCGTCTCACGACCCGATTCGCTCCGCCGCTATTGTTCTGTCCCGGAAATAAGTTGCCTGAATTCGACCGCCGAGTCGCCCGTCTCGCAAGGCGCCTCCGACCTGCGCAAGGTCGGCGAGCGAGGGGAACGTAGCGAGACGGGATGAGTCGGCGGTCGAATGGTGAGGGATTTTTGGGACAGGACACTATATCGGCTTTTTGTAAATACGCTGAAAGACCGCTTCCGGTCCCTCGTCAATCCGGCAGGGATCGATGAGGGTGATGCCGTCATCCCCGAATCGGGCCGTCACCGGCGTCCCCTTGCCCTCCTGCAGATACTTGAAGTTCAGGTCCCTCACCCGCCTGGCCGCGTCGACGATCGCAACCGTGATCCGCCCGTCCGCCGCGGTCGGATAGATCCCGTCCACGTCCTCCCGCGTCTCCCCCTGAAACTTGATCCGGCAGGCGGCAACAAGGCCCACCGTGATGCTATCCACGCCGTATCCGATATACGCCTCCGACCCGTCCGGACGTCTGACGTCGCGCGTCATGTGATTGTTCACGGTTCGGCTGCCGCCCCCGTTGTACCAGAATCGCAGACCCCGGTACTGCTGGTCGGACTCCACCTTGCCGTCGGTACCCACAATTTCGTGACCCTGATTCACGGGGCCCTCGAAGTCGTCGGGCGTGATCCAGTTATTATGGAAATAGATGCTCATGCCGTTCTCGAACTCCACGCGCACCTGAACCGCGTCGTAGGCATCAATGCCTTCGCGAACCAGCCGCTTCTTCTGGCCGACAGCGGAAAGCGCGACCGGTTTGCTCCTGAAATAGCTGTAAATCAGGTCCGTCCAGTGTGGACCGACGTAGCTGAACGGGTCGCTCTGTTCCGCCCACTTGAACGTACTCGTGGACACTTCAAGCGGCTCTTCGAGCACGGCCTGTCCATAGAGCGGCTCTCCGATCCGTGTGGAGAGATCGTTCTGGACGCGCAGATGGTCGGGATCGTACCGCTTGTGCATATCCACGCAGACCACCAGTCCCTTTGCGTCGGCCAGTTCAATGATTTCGTCCGCCTCCTCGATCGAAAGACACATCGGTTTTTCCATGACCACGTGCGTACCGTTTCGCAACGCGGCCAGCGTCACCTCCGTATGCAGGTGATCCGGCGTGACCACGGCCATGACGTCCAGATCGGGAACGTCGCGCAACACGTCCTCCCAGGGTTTTTCTCCCCAATAGGCTCTCGGCTCGCGCCCGGTGGACGCCTTGAAGTTCCCGCGCGCCCGTTCCGCCGACGCCTGAGACCGCGTGGCCACGGCCACCAGGTCGAACTGTATATCCGCCAGGTCCCGCGCCCACCGGTCCAGCCCCACCCGTCCGAGGTTTCCGCTAATTCCCATCCGCTGCAGATCCGCGAATGCCCTCGCGTGTACGTCGCCGCCAAACATCCCCGCGCCGATCAGTGCGATTTTCATCGTGCGCTGCATTCGTTACCTCGCTTTCCCCGTTTGTCGATTTCGTCACCGCAGGCAAAAGGACCCGCCGGCCGGCACAAAGGTCCGGACCGTCCCGACGACCGCGCGTCCGGGAACGGGCTGTTAGCGCAGGTCATCTCGTAAAAACGGTACCCCTTACGTAGTCCGCATCGTCAGAGACCAGAAACGCGAGCACCCTTCCCACACCCTCGGGCTTACCCAGCCCGGCTCTCATTTCCTGCAGGCACCGCCCCTCCAGTTCCGCCTGCTTCTTTAAAACTTCCATTTTCAGCGGTGTTTCGAGGCTTCCCGGACACAGCGCATTCACCCGGATGCCCCTGGAAGCCAGCTGCTGCGCGAGCACCAGAGAGAGGCCGTGTACGCCCCCCTTGCTCGAACCGTAGGCCGCGGACGAACTGCTTCCCCGGACCCCGGCGCCGGATGACACCAGAACCAGCGCCCCTCCGCCAGACCGCTCCAGAACCGGCGCCACGTGTTTGCACAGCAGGAAACTGCCTTTCAGATTCACGTCCAATACGCGATCCCATGTATCCGCTTCGAACAGGTCGACAGGGACCAGCGCTCCTTCGAGAATCCCCGCAGAGTGAATCAGACCATCGATACGTCCGAACGCGTGGACCACGTCCTCCACCATCGCCCGGACGCCGGCCTCCTCCCGTACGTCCACCGCGAAACCGCGGGCTTCACCCCCGGACCCCTCGATTTCACCTACGGTCGCTGAAACGCCGTCCCGGTCGCAGTCCGCCACGGCCACGAGGGCGCCGGCCCGCGCACAACAGAACGACGCCGCGCGGCCGATGCCCGAGGCGCCTCCGGTTACCAGAATCACCTTCTTTTCCAGCAGCATTCCAGCCTCGAGGGTCGAATGACGACTGCGGGGCGAGGCGATTCTTCCATCTCCACGCGCAAGTCCGGAAATCAATACTTCGGACGGGCGCGCCCGTCTCACCGCAGGCCGTTATTCGGCTATTGCGTACAGCGTGTTCCGGGTCCCGATGTACAGCACCCCGTCTCTCGCAACGGGTGTTGTGTATACCGCGCTGCCCATATTGACTTCGTTGATCTTCTCAAGCTTCGACGATGCCTTGAAGATCATCACGTCACCGTCCTCGTCGCCAATGTAAACCTTTCCGTCGGCGACGAACGGTGAGCCCCAGATGGCGGCATAGGCGTCGTAGGTCCAGTGCGGCTTCCCTGTCTTCAGATCCAGGCAATACACGAATCCGCTCAGGTCTGCCGCATACAGAAGCCCGTCGTGGATGGCGACCGTTGACATCGTCCGGTTGAAATCCCTGCCTCCCAGGTGCCAGACGGCATGGGTGTCCGTAACGTCGCCCGTTCCGGTAGCGTCAATCGCCCACAGATGACCCACCCCTTCGCCGTGTTCGGGGTCCTGCCCCACCCCGATAAAGACCTTGTTTTCGTAGATCACGGGCGTGGCGATAATCGCGTTTCGGGTACCCCGTCCGCCCAGCTCCCACACGGAGTCCTTCGGATTGCAGTCGAACTTCCAGATCAATTCACCCGTTTTCGGTGCCACGGCATAGACCCAGCCGTCCCCGCCCGGAAGGATGACCTGGGGTTGGCCGTTGATCGTTCCGTAGGCCGGGTTGGACCACTGCCCGTGCAGGATATTCGTGCCGGGATAAGCCTTTTCCCAGGCGAGTTTCCCGGTCTTCAGGCTGAGTGCAATGAAACTGGGCGCGAGGGGAGAAGGGATGGCAACGTGGCCCTCATCCACGCCGTTGCTGGTAATCACGAACAGCAGGCCGTCCGCTCCCACGGGAGAACACGTGGCCAGATTGTGAGGGAACACGTCCAGCTCATTCATCATGTCGAATTCCCAGACGATATCCACGCCGATTTCACCGGTCACGTCCTCACCCTGGTACGGCCCGTCGTTCTCCGAATCCAGAAAACCCTCGGTATCCGCACAGACGACGCGGCCCTGGTTGGAAACGTAGTACAGCCGTTCGTCCTGGACAAACGGCGCGGAGCAGATTCCCTGCAAAGGCCAGTCGTTCACCCTTCCGGCGGGCAGCTTCGGATGGGCCGACTGCCACAGGAACTTCCCGTCGGTTTCCCGGAACGCCATTATCACGCCACGGTCTCCCCGGATATCGGGATTTCGTTCGGCGCGGTTGTTCGTCCCCATAAACACCTTCCCGCCCAGCAGTACCGGACCGGCGTAGGACTGGGAGCCGAGGGCGGCCTTCCACTTGATATTCCTGCCCGTTGCCGGATCCCAGTCCGCTGGCAGATCTGTCTCGTCGGACACCAGGTTTCGTGAGGGCGTGAATCCCCACATCGAGGTTTCCTGGGCGCACACGCCGGAAACCGCCCAGAACATGATGACGACGACGCTGTATATCCATCCTGATTTCATAGTTGTATTCTTCTCCAGGTATCTTTGTTCGTATTGGTTGCACATTGAACAAGCCCATCCGAACCAAAGCCCGTTCAGTACACGCTTACGTTGTCATAGTAGATATTCGCCGGCGAGTACCCGTAAATCCCGGGGCTCCCTTCCCGTATAGGCAGCGGGTCCTCCGCCTCGATCGTCCAGGCGTCGGGCTCCGCGTCGCCGCGCTTCCAGACTTTACCCCGGACAACGGCCCGACCGGCCTCGACGTCCACCCTCATCTTCATGGTATACCACACATCTGGTTCCCATTCGAAGGGGACGCGCTGCACCATCCGCAGATCCGAGGACCACGACCGGACTTCCAGCCGCTGGTATGCGCCCTGTAGATCCAGGAGGTATCGGTGAGCGATCAGGCCCATGTCCGGCAGCCACCGTCTGCGCCTGCCCCCCATCAGATCGGCCTGGACTGTGTATCCTTTCAAATGAGGTGGTCCGATATACAGATTGGACCTGTCCAGTCCGCGCGCCGCTGGTGGCTTAACCAGGACCCTGTTGCCATCCTGTTCGTCGACCCTGAATCCTCTGCCGCCCCACACCCAGTGGCGCGGATTTCCACCCGCAGGGATCCCTTCGAAGTCCTCCGTCCACGGTAGTGAGGGGACCACCCGCACCCATGACCGCGCGGTCAATGCACCGGAGGTGGCAATCACCCACCCGGCCTGTCCGGGATTCGCCGGCGTGAACCGGCCGTTCTCTATCTTTCCCATCAGTCGGTCGAGGGCCCACTCCGCGTCGACCTCTCCAATCAACCGTCCCTGCGTGTCGTACGCCCGGGCGCTCAGCGTCAGCGTCTCGTCCGATGTCATTGTCTTCTCGGCCGGCGAGACCAGTAGCGCGGCAGGTTCGGCGCGGGACGGTGTACGCGGGGGCCCTGCATAAGGCGTGGACTTTGGCGTGAACGCAGATTCCCGGTCTCCCAGGCAGAACAATCCCGCTTCGGTTGCGAAGTAGACCCGGCCGTATGCGATGGCGACCGAACCGTAGATTTCAGCGGGCCTCCCGCCGGGCATCAGGACCTTTTCCTCGTCCAGAACGTTCGCACCCGCGTCATTCACGTTGAGGATCCGGAATCCGCCGTTGACTTCCGTGACGTATAGTTTGCCATCCGCCCACGTAGGAGAGCCCTTGCCTACCGTACCGATATTCTGCTCCCAGTACTTCCTACCGGACTCCGCGTCCAGGCAGTGAACGTTGGCCGAATTGTCGATGACGTACAAACGCCCCGCGTGCAGGGCGGGAGAAGCATACCCTGCCGCGATCCCGTCTTGGCGCCAGATTTCTTTTCCGGTACCCGCATCGAGGCAAACGACCCGGCCCATCGTGGTATTGTCCAGGTTCTCTTCGCTGTGGGTCGCGTAAACGCGATTGTCAGCCGCAACCGGAGAGGTGTTGATACCCCGTTTGCTTAAGGGGAAACCCCATACGACCTCGCCCGTCGAGGCCTTGAAGGCGAAAATCCCTCCGTTTCCGTTCCCCGCGATCAACAGCCTACGGCCGTCGACAGTCGCCGCGATCGGCGTGGAATATACGGTCAGATCGGCCTGCCCGCCCCCGCCCGGTCGCGACATCCAAACAGTCTCTCCAGTCCGCTTGTCGAAGGCCATGTACCGGTGGGAGGGCGGGCGGTCCGCCCAGCCCCGGTTTCCCATGCTGATGACCACCAGGTCACCGTCGACCACGGGGGTATGAAGCCTGCCTCCATAGCCCGAAAACCTGTTGAATTCCTCGGTCAACGACCTGGTCCACAGGATCCTGCCGTCACCGTCGAAACACAGGAGCAGACCGTTCACCAGGTGCGCGTACACATAGCCGGTTTCCGCGTCGGCGCCCAGATTCGCCCAGCCCAGGCGGTTGAACGTTATGGTGGAATGCCACACATTGAACTTGCGCTCCCACACCAGCCGTCCGGTCTCCGCGTCAAAACAGGCGACGTGTTCCTGCCGGGATACTCCCTCCCCGGTTCTTCCGATTACGTAGACCCGCCCGTTTACAATCACCGGCGTGGAACGGCCGATGAACTCCGACCGCCAGGCCATGCCCTCTCCGTCCGGAGACCAGCTGGAAATCAGACCGGTTTCCGGAGACGCGCCGGTCTGCGTCGGCCCGCGCCAGTGGGTCCAGTCCGATGCCCCGGTGGGCATAGACCAGCCGATAGGCAAGGCGCCGGCCATGCATGCCACGAGAATGCGAGTTTTAATCCACTTGTACATAATTGCAATACCCCTGAATTAGCTTCTGTCCCCGAAAAATCCCACCATTCATCCAACGATACGGTTCTGCGCGGTTCGATGTCCTTCGTCACGCTCAGTAGACGCCTACCGAAACGCGCCCTCCGCGATATCCGATTCACCCACGAATTGCTTGAGGTGCTCTACAGCCCTTGCCAGATCGCTCCTGACCCACGGATCTCGTTCCGTCCGCATCGCGAACTCCAGAACGGCAATGGCCTCGGGCTGTTCGATATGCATGATTGCGACGGCGGCCTGCTGGCGTAACCGTCGGCTGCTGTCTCTGAGGAACGGCACCAGATCGGGAAGCGCTTCGCCGGCCCCCAACATCCCCAGCGCCCAGACGGCCTTGGCCCGCACTTCAGGAACCGTGTCTCTCAGCGCCTGGCGCAAATGGGGTACCGCCCCGGGCACGCGGTGCGCGCCCAGATACGCCGCCGCATCCTCGCGTTCCCGCGGCGTTCCGGACCGGAGCCGCGTAAAATGATCATTGTCGCCGCCGCATCCCGTCAATCCGAGCGACAACATGAGAATCAACTTCAATCCACGCATTGTTTCAGGGCCGTGAGTTGCGCGCTTACCGTTCGGTCGATATCCTCATCAGAATGCGCCAGCGAGACAAATGTGGCTTCGAATTGAGAGGGCGCCAGGTACACACCCTGTTCCAGCATCAGACGGAAGTAACGCGCGAAGGCGTCCTGGTCGCAAGCCACGGCGGCTTCGTATCGTGTCACGGCGCGGTCCGTAAAGAACAGCGTCATCATCGACCCAACCCGGTTCAGGCAGAAGGGCAGCCCGAGCGACTTCAGGTTTTCCCGGAAACCGGCTTCCAGTGCGGCGGATTTTGCCTCGAGCGACTCGTAGGCGCCCGGTTCGCGGAGTTGCATCAGCGTCTCAAAGCCGGCCGTCATCGCAAGAGGATTACCCGATAGCGTCCCTGCCTGCGATACCCCCTTGCCCAGCGGTGAAATGTGCGACATGATCTCCCGCCGGCCCCCGAACGCACCCACGGGCAGGCCACCGCCGATAATCTTTCCGAGCGTGGTCAGATCGGGCGTAATCCCGTATAACCCCTGGGCGCCGCCAGGATGAACCCGGAAACCCGTAATGACCTCGTCGAAAATCACCACGATACCGTTATCATGGGTGAGCTCGCGCAGCCCTTGCAGGAACCCCTCCGCCGGGGGAATCACACCCATGTTTCCAGCCACCGGCTCTACGATGACCGCCGCGATCTCGTCCGGATTCTCCGCCACGATCCGCCTGACCGCGTCAAGGTCGTTGTAGGTCGCGGTGACCGTACCGGAGGCCGTTCCGGCGGTCACGCCCGGGCTGCTGGGCACGCCCGTGGTCAGCGCAGACGACCCCGCCTGAATCAAAAAGCTGTCCGCGTGCCCGTGCCAGCAGCCTTCGAACTTGATGACCTTCTCCCGTCCGGTATACCCCCTGGCCAGGCGCACCGCGGACATCGTGGCCTCCGTGCCCGAGTTCACCATACGCACCATTTCCACGCCTGGCACGAGGTCGGTGACCAGCCGTGCCATTTCGACTTCAATTTCCGTGGGTGCGCCGAAACTCGTACCATGCTCGCAGACCCCCTTGAGCGCCTCAACCACGACCTCCGGCGCGTGGCCGAGAATCAATGGACCCCACGAGCAGACGTAGTCTATATATTCTCGCCCGTTTGCATCGTAGACCTTCGAACCGCGTCCCCGCGTGATAAAAAGCGGCTGGCCCCCCACCGGGCCAAACGCCCGCGCAGGGCTGTTCACCCCGCCTGGAATCACCCGCTGCGCAGCTTCGAATAACGCTGCCGAAAGGTCTCCCACTTAACACCCCCCATTAACCAGGATTCGTCGTTTTTCGGGGAAGTTGAATCGAATACAAGCACGTTAATTAAGGCGATTTGACGTCGGAATGCCGGGATACTTCACGTCACTGGACGTGAACGGAAGAGATGTCCGTTTGGACGCCCTTTTCGGCCCGTTTCGGAAGGTCTTCTCAGGACGCCGAGTTGCTGTTTTTGTCGAATTAAGGTTAATGGCGCCCATGGGATCTTCCGATCTTGCACACCAGCCCATAATTTTCGGATTTTCTCAGGCAATGTCAAGTGGCGATTTTTGGGCTTGCGACGCGGCCCGCGCGACGTATATTTGGACAACATTCTCGCGGCAACTGCCCGGCATTCGGCTTCGGACCAGACCGTTGGGGGTTCGAGTCCGCTCTGCCGCGCCATCCGGAGCCCCGGTCATCCGATCGGGGTTTTGCCTCCCCGGTCCTGCATGCCAATTGCCAACGATGCGATCCGAATACGGGGCGCCCGCCAGCACAACCTCCGGGATCTCGATCTCGACATACCCAAGAACCGTTTCGTGGTCATCACCGGGCCGTCCGGCTCAGGAAAAACCTCGCTTGCGTTCGACACGATCTACGCCGAAGGACAGCGCAGGTACGTCGAGGCAATGTCAGCCCACGCGCGGCGGTTCCTGGAGGTGATGGAGAGACCGGACGTGGACAGCATCGACGGACTCTCTCCCGCCGTGGCGATTCAACAGCGCCGCGCATCCGGTAATTCCAGGTCGACGGTCGGCACCCTGACGGAAGTCCACGACCATCTCAGAATCCTCTTCGCGCGCGCCGGGCTGCCGCATTGCCCGAATTGCGGCAATCCCGTTGCCTCCCAGACCGTGGGCGAGATAGTCGACACCGCGATGGCGCTGCCGGACGGCGCGCGCCTGCGGATTCTGGCGCCCAGGATTCGAAACCGTAAGGGTCGTTTCGATCAGGAGCTGGATCGTCTGCGGCGCGACGGTTATGTGCGTGTGCGAATTGACGGAAACGAACGCGCCCTGGACGAAGAGATACGTCTGGATCCGACGCAATCGCACACCATCGACGCCGTTGTGGACCGTCTGATCGTCCGACCGAAAATCGAACGGCGCCTCGCCGACTCGCTGGAGACCGCCCTTTCCCTTTCCGGCGGAATGGTCGCTCTGGATGTCCTCGAAGGCCGCGAGTTGCACTTTTCCACCCGGTTGATCTGCAGAACCTGCGACATCGGTTTTGTGGAACTGGCTCCCCGCCTGTTCTCGTTCAACAGTCCGCACGGTGCCTGCCCGGCGTGTAATGGAATGGGGGTGAGGGCCGATATCGACCCTGACCGCGTGGTCCCGGACGCGCGCCGCTCTATTGCCGAAGGCGCGATTGCGCCCTGGGGCGTCCCCAAGGGCCGTGCGAGGCTCGATCTGCTCGAGCGCCTTGCGGGCCGCTTTCGCTTCGATCTCGCTGCGCCTTTCGCGTCCCTGCCGCCCAAGGCGAGGGAGGCCATCCTGTGGGGCGATCGTTCTCTCGGCTTCGACGGTGTAATCCCTTACCTGAAAAAACGGCTTGCGGATGCCGGGCCGGATGACGCAGGATCCAGGCAGGAGCCGTACGTCCGAACCGTCGACTGTTCCGACTGCGGAGGCGCCCGCCTGCGAACGGAGGCCCTGGCGGTCAGAATCGAAGGCAGGAACATCGCGCAGGTGTCGGCCATGAGCGTCGACGAAGCAATCGATTTCATGGATCTCCTTGAGGGGAGGCTTGGACCCAGGGACGTCGTTGACCCCATTCTTCGCGAGATCCGCAATCGGCTTGTCTTCCTGAACGAGGTGGGCGTGGGCTATCTCGCCCTTGAACGAAGTGTTGCCTCGCTCTCAGGCGGCGAAACACAGCGGATCCGCATGGCCACGCAAATCGGCGCCCGCCTGTCCGGCGTGCTGTACGTTCTGGACGAACCCAGTGTCGGGCTGCACCCCCGGGACAACCGCAAGCTGATCCATACGCTCGAAATGCTCCGCGACCACGGCAATACCGTTCTGGTGGTGGAACACGACCGGGAAACCATGCTGGCCGCGGATCGTCTGATCGACCTCGGTCCGGGAGCGGGCGAGCGGGGCGGCGAACTCATGGCCGAGGGCACAGCCCGGGAAATAATGGCCGCAGGCGAGTGCGTCACGGGTGCGTATCTCTCCGGGCGGAAGACCATTCCCCCGCCGCCCGACAGACGGAAACCCACCGGCAGGATCGTATTGAAGGGCGCTCGAGGGCACAATCTCAAGTCCATTGACGTTTCCCTCCCGCTGGGCGTACTCGTCTGCGTCACAGGCGTGTCCGGATCAGGCAAGAGCACCCTGATCAACGGGACACTCTATGCGGCGCTGGCGAGCAGGCTGCACAACGCTTCGGCCACACCTCTCGCACACGACGGTATCGAGGGCCTTTCCCTGATCGACAAGATCATTCGAATCGATCAGGCGCCGATCGGCCGCACACCCAGATCGAATCCCGCCACCTATACCGACCTCTTCTCTGACATCCGCGATCTCTACGCGCAGCTGCCGGAATCAAGGGTTCGCGGCTATACGCCGGGCCGTTTCAGCTTTAATCTGAAGGGCGGGCGCTGCGAGCCCTGCCAGGGCGACGGCCTTCGGCGGATCGAAATGCACTTCCTTCCCGACGTCTATGTGACCTGCGACGCCTGCGGCGGAAGCCGGTACAACAGGGAGACCCTGGAAATCCGCTACAAGGGCTGTTCGATCGCCGACGTTCTGAACATGACCGCGGAAAGGGCGCTCACTTTCTTCAGGGATATACCGGGCGCAAGCCGGAAACTGAAGACGCTTGCGGAGGTCGGCCTGGGATACATCCGGCTGGGCCAATCGGCAACCGCCCTCTCCGGAGGCGAGGCCCAGCGCATAAAGCTGGCCGCTGAACTTTCCCGTGTGGCAACCGGAAAAACCATGTATATTCTGGACGAACCGACAACCGGGCTGCACTTTGAGGACATCCGGTCGCTCATTGCGGTGCTTGACCGGCTGGTGGATAAGGGCAACTCCGTCATTGTGATCGAACACAACCTGGATGTGGTGAAAAGGGCGGACTGGATTGTCGACCTCGGTCCGGACGGCGGCGATTCCGGCGGCCGGATCATTTCCGAGGGTCCCCCGGAGCGTATTGCCGCGGCGCCCGCGTCCCACACGGGCCGCTTTCTCAAAGAGGTGATCGGGAGATGATCCGCATCGACTTCGGCACGCTGTACGAATTTGAACGGGAAGACAACAGCCGGCGGCGTGAAAACCGGAAAAAAATCCAGGACTTTCTGAGCCTGTGTGAAACGCACGAGGCCACGATCGTCGAGCAGCGGGACTGGAACACGCGCGACCTCATCCACTTCCTGGGAATCTCGCCGAACCTGGTTTTCACGATCACGATTTCGGAAAAATACCTGGGCGTTCAAACCAGCCAGATCCGCGAGAAATTCCAGACTTTCCGTGCCGAATACGTCTCCGTTCCGGACCGGCAGGCGATATCTCTCGAGCAGCCTCCCGCGGAAAAGCTGGGACTGCACGACGTCGTGAACTGCTCGTCTTGCGGGAAGAACACGCCCTACGACGGATACTTCCAGCACTGCGTGCGCTGCGGCGAGAAGCTGGATACGATGGTGAAGTCCTGCAAGACCTGCAACAACGGCGTCCTGTATCATCCCTCCTACGACTGCTGCCCCATCTGCGGCGGCGATCTGCAGCCGGATTACGACAGTCCCCCGCTGAACGAGCTGGACCCCCACGGCCTGATCTGGGGCATCTCGAACAAAGAAGAAACCGCCGAAGAAGGCGAAGACCTCTTCGGCGGCAGCGGCCCGCTAGGGTAATATCAGACCGGATCCTGCGTTTCCACTTGCGCGTTTGGTACCTGCGTCACCCCCGCCGAATCAGTTCGATCTCGCTTCTGTCTCATACTCCCGCACCGGGTTCATAGTCGAAGTTATTCTCGGCGTCGGCCAGTGCGGGGAGTTCGAGGTCCTTCCCTGACAGTATCGGATCGGAAACCGGCCAGTCGATGCCGATGGCCGGATCGTTCCACAGGACGCCCCGGTCGAGGTCCGGCGCAAACTCCGCCGTGACCTTGTAGACGAATTCCGCCTCGTCGCTCAGCGCGCAGAACCCGTGAGCGAAACCCTCCGGAACATAGAACATCCTGAAATTCCCTTCCGACAGCACAACCCCCTCCCACTTTCCGAAAGTGGGCGCATTCCTTCGGATATCCACGGCAACGTCGAACACCTCGCCCTTGACAACCCGCACCAGCTTGGCCTGCGCCTTCGGATGCAGTTGATAATGCATTCCCCTCAGAACGCCCTTTACCGAATGGGAATGGATATCCTGTACGAACTCGGCGTGAATCCCGTTGGCCTCGAAATCCGACTTCTTGTATGACTCCATCAGAAAACCGCGACTGTCCTCAAAGACCCGGGGTTCAACCAGAATAAGGTCGGGAATTCCCAATCTCTGGAACCGGAACGGCATTCAGTTTCCTTTCGAGGGCAAGATCGCAAGACGCAGATCACGACTTCCGGGACGTCGCCTGCCTCCAGCCTTCTTCGTCCACGTCCAGACGTTTCAGCAGAGGTTCCCACCAGGCCCGGTTATCGGTGTACCAGAGTACCGTCTCCTTGAAACCCCGCTCGAATGAAATTTCCGGACGCCATCCGAGCTGCGTACGCAGCTTTTTCGAGTCGAGAAGGTATCTGCGGTCGTGTCCGGGGCGGTCCGGAACGTAGACTTTGTGAGATCCGTCCAACCCCAGTACATCCAGTATGGTGTCCGCGATCGTCTCGACGTCCACCTCAACGCCGCTCCCGACGTTGTACGTTTCCCCGATCTTTCCCCGTTTCAGGATCAGGTCGATCGCACGGCAGTGGTCCTCCACGTGCAGCCACTCCCGCTTGTTCCGGCTGCTCTTGTAGAGCGTCATCTTCTTTCCGTCAAGCAGCTGTGTGACGAACAGCGGGACTACTTTTTCCGGGAACTGATAAGGCCCGTAGTTGTTCGCGCAATTGGAAATCGTAACCGGCAATCCGAACGTGAGGTGGTACGCCCTGACAGCCAGATCGGCCGCCGCCTTCGATGCGTTGTACGGCGTACGCGGCTGATACGGGTCGGTCTCTGAAAAGCTCGCTTCCGAATCCAGTGGCAGGTCCCCGTAGACCTCGCAGGTGGAAATGTGGTGGAACCTGGGCACACCGGCGTCGTGAGCCGCCTGCAGGAGGCGTTGGGTACCCAGCACATTGGTTTCGAAGAAGACGCCGGGATTGACAACCGCGCGGCTGTTGTGCGACTCGGCGGCAAAGTTCACAATGGTGTCCGGCCTGTGCTGCTCGAGAAGATCCCGTGTCAGCCCATAGTCGCCGATATCGCCCTGGACGAATTCATACCTGCCGGGATAGATCTCGGCCACGTCGGCCAGGTTTTCCGGATTTCCGGCATAGGTGAGCAGATCGTAGTTGATAACGCTGTCGTCCGGGTATCTGGACAGCCAGTACCGAATGAAGGTGGCGCCGATGAACCCCGCCCCGCCCGTCACGAATATCCCGCCCATAGTGGTCCCCTATAAGAACAAAAACCCCGTTAATGCCAGGTACGCCCCGTATATCGCAAGCAAGACGAATCCCTCGATTCGAGTCATACGGTAGCCTGTGCGCATCATGATGAGCATCGCAAAAACGATCACCAGCATCGCCGGAAACGAAAAGTGGATTACTTTCTGCGTCACCACGAGTGGATTCACCACCGCGGATGCGCCGGCGATCCAGCAGATGTTCAGGATATCCGCACCCAGGATATTACCGACCACGATCTCGCCGTGTCCTCTCCTGGCGGCCGTCACCCCGGTGGCGATCTCCGGCAGCGACGTGCCGATGGCGATCACCGTGAGCGCAATCACCGCTTCGCTGACGTCCAATGCCTCGGCGATGACCACGGCGGATTCCACGATAAAATGACTGGATATCAGCACCCCGACCAGCCCGATGCAAAACCAGAGCATCAATGTCCCGAGACCTCGCCCCTCAATGGAAGCCTCGATCTCCTTGAGCTCCTCCATCCGGTTCCCTTCGGCCTGGGAGGAGCGGCGGCGCGTCACATAGGTAAAGACCGTGTATGCCACGAAGAGGAGCAGCAGAACGCCGCCCTCGATCCGATCCAGCGTTCCGTCGAACGCCATCGCGTACGCGGCCAGATCCACGACAATCAGGAAGATCCCTGTCGTCCACAGCAGATAGGGATTGATGAGGATCGGCGACCCGGCCACGAGAACGCCCAGCGCCAGCGCAACACCGTCGTCAACGATCACCGACCCGATGGCATTGCCCAGCGCCATCTCGGGATGGCCCTCGAGCGCGGCGAGCACGGAAACGGCCAGCTCGGGTGAGGTCGTTGCCAGGCTCACCAGCACGATGCCGATCAGCATCTTCGGCACATTCAGGTACTCGGCAATCCCGACCGCACCGTCCACAAACCAGGACGCGCATTTGGATAGCACCGCGAAACACAGCGCCAGAACCCCGACCGCAACCGTTATGCTCATATAAAAAGAACCCTTTATCAATCCAGACTGACGCTTCTTACCAAGCCCGTACAGCGGGACTTCGACGGCAGCGGCCGAACGTGCGGCTCATCTGCCGGCGACCCGCGCGACCCAGATGCTGAATTCGTAGAGCAGCACCAGCGGCAGCGCCATCATCAACTGTGAGATCGGATCCGGAGGCGTGAGCAGCGCCGCCAGAACAAAGCCGATCACCACTGCGTACCGCCGTCCCCGGCGCATCCGCTGCGCGGTCAGCAGGCCGATCCGGCTCAAAAAGAACGCCGCGACCGGCAGTTCGAAAACGACGCCGAAGGCAACCAGCAGGCGCAACACGAAACCGATGTAGAAGCCGATGTCGAACTGGGGGTCGACGCCGGTTCCTTCGCCGATCAGAATCAGGAATCGAAACGACAGCGGCACCACGCTCAGGTATGCGATGGCGCCTCCCAGGACGAAACATATCGACGACGAAAAGACAATGAAAGATACGTACCGCCGCTCGGTTGTCAACAGTCCGGGCGCCACGAAGATCCACAGTTGATACAGGAGAACCGGCAGCGCCAGCACCGCGCCGCCGACAAGGGCAATCTGAAGTTTAACGAGAAACATCCCCATCGGTTTCAAATATATCAGCTTGACCGGCGGCTCAACCGGCGCCACGCCCAACAGCTTCATGACCGGGGTCGCTTCCCTGACCGGCAACACCAGCCATCCCAGAATCGTGTCGCCAAAAATCCCGCAGATCACGGCGCCGACAACCAGGGCCGCCAGCCCCTTCAGCAGACGCCAGCGGAGTTCCTCCAGATGGTCCAGAAAAGGCATCGGTCTGTCGTCGGCCGCCGGAGCCGGTACAGGCGCGCTCTCGGAAGGCGTGTCTGTGCCGGGGGGCAGAATGGAATGCTCTGCATCCACAGCGTAGCCTCGGAAGGCCATCAAAACCAGAATCGCGCCCAGTACCATGCAGAGTTGCGCGAACAGGTCTCCGTGCTTCGTATAGAACGTCTTCGCGGTTCGCGGAGTCACCCCCTGCGTCAATACCGCCGGATGGAAGATTCCCGTCGTGCCCGATTTCCGTCCATAGGCGTCGATGAACGTGGAAACGCCCGTGTTCGCGCAGCGTACCACGTCACGCCGGTTCTCGATGGCGCGAAACACCGCGGCCTCGGCATGCTGATAGGGTCCGGAGGTCCGGCCGAACCAGCCATCGTTGGTGATGATCACCAGGAATTCAGCGCCCAGGTCCACAAATGACCTTGCGAATCCCGGAAAGACCGAATCGTAACAGATCAACGCGGAGAATCGGACGTCGGGGCCGTCGAAGACGGTACGGGTCTCACCGGAATCCCAGTTGCCCCCCACGAATCCGCCGCCGGTGAACCGGATCTTTCGCAAGAAAGGAAGTATCTCCGGGAACGGCGCCCGTTCGCCGAACGGCACCAGGCGGGTCTTGTCGTAGTATCCGGAGATCCCTTTTTCGGGCACGAACAGAAAAGACGAGTTGAACACCTTCACCGGGTCGCCAGCTTCCAGTCTGTATGCGCCCGTGTACAAGTAAATCCCGAGCGAGTCCACCATCGCCTGCACCCGCTCGCGATGGTGCCGGTACAGTTCCCCTTTCAGATAGCCGACCGCCGTTTCCGGCCACACTACAAGCTTCGCACCCTGCCCTGCCGCCTCCGCGGTCATCGGCTTCAGTTTGCCGAAATTGTAGTCGAATCCCCGGTATTCCTTGGCCACCGGCGGCATATCCGGCTGGACCAGGCCCACCGCCACGGCCTGTTCGTCCGGATCGTCCTTCAGCGCCAGATACCCGTTCGCCGCCGGTCCCGCGAAAAGCACGGCCAACGCGGCTGCCCACACCCGTCGGCGCGACCGGTTCCTCCAGAGCATCATTATGCTCAGATTGACAAGCACAATCCAGAACGACACCCCGTACACGCCCGTCACTTCCGCGTACTGGATCAGCCACAGATAGGCCGTCTGCGAGTTTCCCAGAACCACCCAGGGAAAACCCATGTCTCCCAGTGAGTTGAAATACTCGAACGCGACCCACAGGAAGGGCGCGCTCCACATCCCCGCAATACCGTACCGCCTGACTGCGCGGGCGAACGTCCACAGGAACAGACCGCGGAACAGGGACATGTAAATCGCCGCCCCGGCCATGCCGGGCGGCGTGATCGATCCGATCCAATAGAGTGTCGTACCGTAGAAAAATATCCCCTGGACGAACCCGGCGCTAAAAGCCGCCCTGCCGCGCAGCCGTTCCGCCGAAAGCAGAAGCGGAATCAGCGCGACGTAAGACAGAAAACCAAACGGCAGGGGTGGAAATGCCGCGCCAAGGACAAGGCCCGAGACCGCCGGAAACAACACCATCCATCTCCAGTCCGTGCCCTGTCGCGCCTCGGTCATCGTGCCGCGTCCTCCGAACCCGCCCGCCGGAACGTCGCCGGCGGCAATTAAAGGATTCAGGCTGGATCAAAGAAAAACCGGTTGGCCGCAAGCAGTGAGTCCCGCCAACCGGTATGGTTGAACCCAACCTCAAAAATACGTTAGAATATAAACGAACGGACCCTTTTGTCAAACCGGTACCATGGCCTCCCCCTCGCTTGACAAGCCAGCGTGATTTCCATAATTTCCGTCCACCTTTCGCTTGTCTTCAACCCCTTTGAAACGGTCTCCTTCCAATGCTTCCTCATCTTTCCACGGAGCTGGACAATCTCAAGTCCCGCGGGCTCTATCGCAGCCTCCATCTCGTGGGAGGTGCGCAGGATCCCAGAGTTTGCATAGACGGCAGAGAGCGTCTCCTCTTCTGTTCCAACAACTACCTCGGGCTAGCAAACCACCCTGTCCTCAGAGAGAGCGCGTTCGCCGCACTCCGTGCGTATGGGTCGAGCGCGGCGGCATCCCGGCTGATTTCAGGAAACATGGAACCGCATCGGACACTGGAACACAGGATCGCCCGTTTCCTGGGAACCGAATCCGGACTCTGCTTTCCCACGGGCTATATGGCGAACCTGGGCGCTGTGAGCGCGCTTGTCGGCGAGGCCGATGCGATTTTCAGCGACCGCCTGAACCATCGCAGCATCATCGACGCGTGTCGGCTGTCCCGGGCGAAGACCTTCGTCTATCGCCACCGGGACGTGGACCATCTGGATCATCTGCTCCTGACCGAACGCGAGTACCGGCGACGGCTGATCGTCACCGACGGGCTGTTCAGCATGGACGGAGACCTTGCGCCCCTCCCCGACCTCGCGGATGCAGCGGACCGGCACAACGCCATCCTGATGGTTGACGACGCCCACGGGACCGGGGTCCTGGGTGCTTCCGGCCGGGGCACACACGAACACTTCGGCATCACGCAAGGCATCGACATTCTGACGACCTCCGGCAGCAAGGCCCTCGGCGCGTACGGCGGATTCGTCGCCGGAAACGCGGAACTCGTCGACCTGCTGATCAATCGGGCGCAGGCCTTCATCTACACCTCGGCCCTGCCGCCCGACGCCTGCGCGGCAGCCACGGCTGCCCTGGAGCTAATCGAAACACGTCCTGACCTTCGGGAAGACCTCTGGCGTAACGTCCATACGGTCCAAAACGCCCTGAATGACCTGGGCTTCGATATCATGGACTCGCAATCCCAGATTGTTCCGGTCCTTATCGGCGACGCGGCGCGTACCATGGCGATTTCGAACCATCTCTTTGAGGAGGGCATCTACCTCAGCGGCATCCGGCCGCCAACCGTTCCCGATGGCGAGAGCCGCCTCCGGCTCACGCTCATGGCCAACCACAGCGAGGTTCATATCAACCGTCTCATCCAGGCGATGGCAGATGTCCGTGCGGCCTTTTTTTAAGATAATCGCCGGCATCTTCGCGCTGCACCTCGTTCCCGCGCCCTCGAACCCGGCGACCCTTAGCGGCACGGTACGGGACAGTGCATCGCGCGCGCCATTGCCGTACGCCACAGTTATCCTGCCGGAACTCAGGCGCGGGGACCTTACCGACCTCTATGGACGCTTCGCGGTTTCCGACCTTCCTGCCGGCCCCATTCGCATCCGGGTCTCGTATGTGGGTTACCGGACCGTATCGCGCGAGATCATCGTGCCCGACGTCGCGGATCGACGTCCGGACATCCTGCTCTCCCCGTCTCCATTAACCTTCAAATCCGTCGCGGGCATGCCGCGCCCTTCCCTGGAAGACGTTCTCGAAGGAATCGGTCGGGAACCACGAGAAAACGTCTTCCACACGCGTTACAGGGATCTCAGGTCATATCAGTTCGTATTAGGCGGGACGCAGACCCTGTACGCCGATGACCGGCCAGGCGCTCACGTCCTGGCGCAGATCGAATTCGACGGTCGTGGATATTATCGGAATCCCGGCCAGATCGCCCAGGACATCACGGCGTACCGGTCGCGCCACGCACCGGCGCAGCAATTCGGCATGCACCCCGGCGTCATCGTCAATATCCGGAGCGGCCGCCTCAACGGACACGATTTCAACTTGGGTCCTCTGCCGCTGGAGTCCGACGCCAGGAGGGATTATCGCTATCGTCTGGTCAGTACCGTACAGATGGGCGACGTGGCGGTACACAAGATTCAAGTCGAACCCCGCAAAAAAAGACGCCCCGGTCTGGAAGGGGCCATCTGGATTTCCGCAAACGACTTCTCCCTGGTGGGCTACGACCTGCGCCTGAACAAAAGGGGCCGAAAACCGCTCGGCGTCAAGGAACTGCGCACCTATCAGCAAAACGCGCTGTACTACGACCGCTACTGGCTGCCCGTTCTTCAAACCGTGCGCATTACGACCGACTCCGGCGCCCTGGCCGAACAGACCACGCGCATCGGCAGCTATTCCCTGAACCCCGTACTCCACGACTCCCTGGTCAATCGGGACCCCTTTTCGATGCGTCCGGATGCCACCCGGCGCGGCGCCGCCTACTGGAAAGCCCGGGAAGACAGCCTGGAGACCGCGCAGCGGCAGGCGGTGCAGACGCTGCTCGAAACCAATACGGTTCCCCATGGGTGGAAACGACTGTTGAGTCAATAGCGGGTCGGCGGGGCGGGCGGCGCGCCGGGTATCCGGAGACGGCTTTCGGATCGGGCTTCCAGGGACAGTGCCCGACCGAGACCAGACAAGGAGCAACAGATGCGGCAACATACCACCGCACCGGAAGCGCTGAACCGCATCCGCGTTGTCCTGGCGGGCACCAAGGAGCCCGGCAACATCGGGTCGGTGGCGCGCGCCATGAAGAACATGGGACTTTCGAGGCTCTACCTTGTGGACCCACCCGACCATACGTGCGGAGATGCCCGAAAGATGGCTCACGGCTCCGGCGAGGTACTCTACGGCGCAACCGTTTGCAAATCGCTTGAAGAAGCCCTGTCCGGCACGGTACTCTCGGTGGGGACGACCCACCGGAAACGGGAGCACTTCGACGTCATGTACGGACCGCGGCACGTGGCGGAGAAGCTGGTCTCCCTGCCCCGGGACAAGGAAGCCGCCCTCGTTTTCGGTCGGGAGGAGAACGGCCTGACCAATAACGAACTGGGCCTGTGCAGCCTGATCGCCAATATCCCCACCGCACACCGATACCCCTCGCTGAACCTCTCGCAGGCCGTCCTCATCTTCGGCTATGAACTCTACCGCGCGGCGGCGGATCCAGGCGAGCAACCGGAACTGGACCTGCCTACCTTTGAAGAGATGGAGTCGCTCTACGCCCATCTCGATTCCGCGCTGGACAAGCTGGGCTTTCCCGCCGACTACATGCCCAAGGCCTTCCCCCGTTCCATCCGGCGTCTCTTCGGCCGCATCTCCATGGATCGTCGGGACGTTGCCACCATGCACAGAATCTTCCGCCAGATCGACAAATTCGTCGCCGTACACAAATCGGACGCGGAGTCAGGATGATCCCGCGTCCCAATATGTGCTCCCCGCGTGCTCCGGGTTGTGTTTGGCATCCGGGCGACGCTGCTCCGTCTCCCAGGTACCCTAATTGCCACTATTTCCCCACAATTCTGCTGCGCCGTTCCATCAGTACGACGTCCCGCCAGACACCGTTCAGCTTCCCCAGTCGCACTTGCCTGCCGACCTCCCGGAACCCGAACGCCTTCTGGAGTGCAATACTGGCGGCGTTCTCCGGAAACACCCCGCCCTGTAGGGTCCAGATTCCCTCGCGTTCAGACGCGTCGACGAGTTCCGTCATCAGGGCCGTGCCGACCCCTCGTCCCCTGAACCCGGATCCGACGTATACGCTGACTTCTGCGACTCCCGATTGGGCGCACCGGGTGGAGACCGGACTCAGGGCGGCCCAACCTGCAATCTGTCCCTCTACCCGGGCGACAAGCCGGCATGCCTCAAGATGGCTTCTGTCCCAGGCGTCCCAATCGGGGACTTCCGTGTCGAAGGAAGCGTGTCCTGTGGCGATGCCGTCCTGGAGAATCCGACGCACGGTTTCCCAGTCGGCCGGCGTCATCGGCGTGACGATCGGTTCCATTGGCGGATTCCCTGTCACATAGGAATCAAAGGCGATGTGGAAGGTACCGGAAGAGATGCGTCTGCCATTGCGACAGGGGGCTCCTGCCGGTCCTTTCGTAGAACGCAAGGGAATCACGCGCATCCATGGCCTGAGCGCGTCGTAAAGGATTGCAGAATTCGTATCCCAGTCCTCCCCTTGATTCCTCTCTCGCGTACACCTTCAGACAGTTCAGAAGATCGGATCGCCGGAGATCGAATGGAACGCACGCGCTTCTGGCCAGGATTCCCTCGTGGAAAAACCCGGGGACGTCGCGTTCCAGCCCCGCAATCCTCCGTCTGCCGTATTGATACGAAATGCTCAGGAAGACCCGGCCGCCGTCGCGCAGAAACTCCCTGGCGCCCCCCAGGACCGTCCGTCTATATCCGAATCCGTCATCATCTTCGCTCGAAATCGGGTTGGCGATCAGGAAATCCGCGCGGCCTTTGAGCGATTCGAGAGTACGCCTGTCGCCATCCGCGAACGGCGAATATGAGTCCGACCGCAGGAACTCTACCTTCTCTTCGACGCCGTTCAACCTGGCGTTCCTCCGGGCGACGGACACGTTGGTTTCGTCGATTTCAAGCCCGACAACGCGGGTTACCCCGGACGTCCGCGCGGCCATCACGGACAGGCATCCTCCACCGCTTCCCCAGTCGATGCCGACTCCCTCGAGCAGATCTCCATGGCCGGCTATCGCCTCAACGGAAATCATGCTGGCCGGCGTGATGGGTGTCGTACCCGGCGGATGCACGAGCGTGATCTCGCCCAGTCCGCGGGTGATCTCGTCGCCCAGCGTCGTGACATCGCCTACTCGTAGAGATGCGTCGCCATTACGTGCTGCGGTCCGATTCTGCAACTTTCGATTCGCCATCTTTTCCATTCCCCTACTTGGTTCTTCCTGTTCTTGCGCACAATAACTAACCCGCGGTACCGTCGTCTCGCCGATGGATACAGAACAGGTTCCCCCACGGGTCCTTGATCCATGCCATGCGGCAGCAACCGCTATCGGCGGGCTCCATCACGATTTCGACGCCCTTCCCGCGCAGCTCCTCCACGGCCTCGTCCACGTCGTCCACCGCAAGCGCGATCCCCGGTCGTCCCGCCTCAGCGTCCCAGCGCACCAGCGCCAGGCTGACTGGACGCGTGTCGAATTCCGTCCAAGTGTCCCGGCTTCCGTCACCGTTGATCACCCCGTCGTCGATGAAATCCTGATCCAGCCCCAACACTTCGCGATAGAAACGAACCGCCTCCCTCGTATCGGTCACGTGGGAAATCACGAAGTCGATCGCCTTGACTCTCACGGATCGCACCCTCCTCGGCTGTCGGGTCGCACATCGCCCTGGCATTCCTCAGTTCTTCAGCTTTTTCTCCATCACAATGACGTCGCGCACAATCCCGCAAGGAAGCGTTTCCGGAGACCGGCCTGCCTCCGTGTACCCGTGGGCGTGGTAGAAGCGGGGCGCCGCGACGTTGTATTCCGTATAACACAGCCGGGCGGTGTGATGGCCGGCGCGCTGAATCTCCTCCTCGGCCACCTGCAACAGCAAACTCCCGATCCCTTGCCTTTGAAAGGAGGAATGGACCCACAGATCGGCGACATCCCGGCCGTCGGTGCTCGTCAGGCCGAGAATTCGGGATCCCTGCTCCGCGACCGTGACCTTCGGCCAGATATCCGAAAACCTCTCGCTCTCGGAATCAGCTTCGATCCAATCCCGCACAGCCTGAATCGGCGCCAGTTCGCAGTTTCCGGAAAGCCAGGACCGCTGCGCCAGGTCGATGAGCGCCGGGACGTCCGCCTTAACCGCACGGCGGGTTGTGATTGCAGGTCTCATTGTCTATTTTCCGAGGCATGAAGAATAGGAAAGTTACACGCCGACATTGTACGCATTGCGTCAGAGGTCGTAATCGCTCCCTTTCGCAATAGCTGACGTCACTGCGAGTTTTGTCTAAGCATCGTGGAACATCGAGAGAAAAAGACGTCGAAGGAAGCGGCTTGTCATGCCCCGACTTGAACGAAGGAACGTGGTTGCAGCGAAGCAAGGACTTCTTCAAGCCTGGGCAGGAGCGGTATCAGGACCTGAAGTTCGTTTGAATGAGCATGCAGGACCACAACCGCGATGGGAAGGCCGGACAGGTTCCGTTGGTACCGAAGACTCTTGTCGACCGTGATGAAAGCGTCAAATTCCGATGCAGCGAGCTGGAGTACCTCACCGTTCGTGACGCCGCCCCATCCCATCTCAACTACTGTCAGTACGGTATGGCCGGGCAGGAATCGTCTGACGGGACGGGGAACAGATTCATCAAGAAGTAGACGCATCGGCGAAGAGGCGTGCTTTAGCGGTCTCGAGCACAGCTACGGCCGCCTCTCGGGAAACGGAGGGAAAGTCATCCAGAAAGTCATTGAGGGAAGAGGCTCCCTCAAGGTAGTCAAATAGGTTTTGTACGGGTACCCGGGTTCCCTTGAAACACAGTGCCCCACTCATGATTTCCGAGTCGCGACTGACGTAAATGCCTTCCATTGGGACCTCCAAACTCGGGATCTCTTCAGATTCGCTGAGACACAGGACAAGAATGCCAAAACGAAACGAACTGCATTCTGCAATCAAACAATGTAAGGTGGTTCAGTCTGGCCTGTCGCAGGACTGATGGGAATAAACGGCACAAATCGCTCATTAGCAGTGCTTTACAGTAGTCTTGGTCTTGTCCGCGTCGGAAGAAAGGTGTTTTCGCGAATCCACAGAATCAAGCTAAAGATAGCAATTTACCGTAGTCGCAGCCAAACCGTTTCTCACAGACGCTGTCGTAAATTACAAACTGCGCTACAGTGAGGCGGATCTGTTCGGCTTCATCAGAACGGTCCAAAGACCCGGCATGCCGAGTACTTCGGCGTCCTCGGGACAGACCTTCATCGGCCGAAGCTCGACGATCTCGAAAAAGCGCTGCAAAATGCCTCTCAATCGATCTTCAGAGTAGCCGATGCCCGGCGGCATCTTTCCACGTTCGTATATTTCCCGGTCTTCCACAGGTTGCCCGCCAGTCGCGTCGAAACAGGTCATGCCGAAGAATCCATCCGGCTTCAGCGCCCTTCGAACCAGGTCGAGATAGGTTGGCCTTCGATGCGGCGGTAAATGATGGAACAGACCGGAGTCGTACGCAACGTCGTAGCGGTTTTCACGCAATGGCACGTCAAAGACCGACCCGATGACGAAATTGACGCGAACCCGCCCTTCCTCTGCAAACAGACGACCTCGACTGATCGCGGTCCGCGACAGATCGATGGCGTCAACCCGGAAGCCTGTTTTCGCCAGATAGATCGCGTTCCGACCGATCCCGCATCCCAGATCGATTGCGCTTCCGGACTCGAGGCGCCCCTTCTCTACGAATCCGACCAGATTCTCGTCCGGGACGTTCCTTAGAAACGGCGGCGTCCGCGTACCCTCTGCGTAGAAGGACTCCCATTCTACGACTTCAGGCAGGTCACGATCGAATAACGCTGCTTCTTCCGAAGTAAGAATCGGTTTACGGGGAATGCCTGCCATTCGAGGTGCTCCGAATCTTGTCGGCAGGGGCTGTGCGAGGTAGGAATCTGAAATTGGGGCGAGGAGCCACGAGCTACCTGCTATCCATCCCAGCGGAAGAGAAAGAGCGCACGAAACGAGCATCGCACGGATGACTCCGCGGTTAGCGGGCCGGCACAATAGCGAATCTACCTCACGGGAAAGATCCGCACTGCCTGACCTGGTCGAATTCTTGGAAGCAATCGTTCGAGTTCCGGTACGACCGCAATCAGGTCGTCAAGCGCTTCACTGGATGCACGCAAGACCGCCACCGCCAGGTCGAATTGTCGAACGGGCTGTTGATGCGGTAAGTTGTCGTCCATCGTAACCAGAACATCGAAATGTCGTTGAGCTACACGAAGCAATTCGCCGTTTTTCAGTCCCTTCCAGCCCCGGTACTCCACTGTTTCGACCTCTACTTCCGAACGAAAGTAGAGCCGTAAGCCTACGGGAATATCCTCATCGAGAAGCACCCGCATTCTGCATCCTCAAGTGATCCAATCCCTCAGTGGAGAGTTCGAGATACGATTCGATCTGCCATCGCTGCACCGAAGGAAATTCCTTGAGATACTCCTCGATCGAATACCCCCCTTTGAGATAACACACAAGGCTGTCTACCGGAACCCGAGTGCCGGCGAATACGAGATCTCCACTGTGAATTTCAGGATCACGTGAAACAACCCTTTGCAGATCTATCGTGTTTCGTTCTCGATCCGCCATTGCGAAGTCTCCGATTTTGGTCTTCTCAATTGTCAGACGTCTGAATGCCCCTGAAAATATACCGCCCGTCGAATTAAGACACAAGGGGCCAGGACAATTATTCGAACGGAATTCCGTTGTCCACTCGAAGCACGTGCCGCTACCAGTGTGAATCCCCGAGATGTCCCTTCATATCGAGACTGAGCGCGCCGGCGATTCTATCCGCGAAGGCGCGTACACCGGGCAGTTCGGTATAGTTGTGCGAATACACCAATACGTTGACGTCTTTATATTTCGCGTACTCCAGCAGGTAGAGATTCGTCTCCCCGGTGATGTAGAGGTCGATATCGTAACTCAGCGCATCTCTTACAAGCGTGGTATAGATTCCCGCACCGGTTGCCGCTGCCACCCTCAGCACAGGTCGGCCGGCGTCGTGCACTCTGCACGGCGCTTCGGACAACAGTGATGTGAGGCTCGCTTGCACCGTAGCCAGGCTGCCAGGCTCGGAGAATTCGCCCACTCTCGCTTCCGCATGAGGCAATACCGCCACCTGAGAACAACCCAGCTCCGACAGCAGCGTTGCAGAGGTCCCGAAATCCGCAAGATCCAGAGGGAGGTGCGCCCACACGTGCGTGAGACCGTTTTCCTTCAACAGGGTTTGGACCTCGTCCCGCTGCTCGAACATGAAATCCCAGGCGTCGTGGTGCGTGACGATGAGGTCCACATTCAAATCGACGGCCGCCCGAATCGTCTCCTGCGTAATCGTGGTCGCATAACCCACCGCGGACGGATGTCCGCAATGATCTGCAATTCCCCATTCATCCGCGTGGGCGTCGAGCAGTTCCCTGCCGAACAGGTCATCCAGGATTTCTCGAATCACAGGTGTTCTGTCCCTGAAATAAGTTGCCAATATTGGACTGACGAGTCGCCCGGCTCGCATCCTTCGACAGGCTCAGGAACCAGTGACGGAGCGCAGGCGACCTGCGAAAGGTCGACGAGCGAGGGCACTTCGACAGGCTCAGCACAAGCAACGTAGCGAGGCGGGATGAATCGGCGGTTGAATGGTGAGGAATTTTAGGGACAGGGCACTAGCTCGCCCAGTGTTTTCCCGGTCCATCTGCCGCAGCCCGGGTACTGAACTGAACCCCAACCGACGAACCATAGACACACGGCCTACACACACGAGTGTGTGTGGTCTCGATAGTCCACTCTCGTCACAGTACCATCCACACGCCGCTCACACAGAGTATCACGCCCGCCAGCAGCGGCAGCGTCAGCTTCTCCTTGAGCAAGAACACCGACATCAACATCCCCAGGACCGGAGACACAGACGCAAGCGTGGCCATCTTCGCGGGGCCGATCCGGGCGATCGCCATCACATACAGCAACGATCCGCCGCCCACGCCCACAATCCCGCTCGCGGCGACAATAAACAGCGCCCGCCTGTCGATATCCCGGATGCGCATCACCGGTCCCGCCCATGCGCGGGCGAGAAAGAGAACGGCGGCCGTGAGCGGCACGCGGACGCTGTTGGCCTGTACCGACGTCATATTTGCGATCGCCGGTTTGAGCATTACCGTACTCAGGCCCCAAAGCAGGCAGGCGAACAGCGCGAGAAAGGTGCCAAGCACGAGCCGGTCGGGCCGCTCACGGGCAGGCTGTCGAGACCGGCTTGAAAGAAAGATGACCCCCACGGCCACGAGGCAGATTCCCAGGAAGAAGCGCCGGCTGAACGGATTCTGCAGCAGGGCCCACTCGAAGAAAAACGTGGACAGCGGGAAGGTCCCCGACATCGCCATCGCGCGGGATACGCCGATCTCCTTGATCGCCGCGAGGTACATCGTTTCGCCAACGGCCATCCCGATCAGCAGGCCGCCCACCAGAAGCGCCCATTCTGTTCCGGTTACCAGTGAATAGCTGGAAAGCGGCGGTTCGAACGGAAGCATCGCCCAGAAGAAGACCGTGGCCACGGCGCACCGGATGCCGTTCATCATCGCCGGCGGGATGGCCTGCGACTGCGTGCGGACCATCAGGCTGTTCACCGCCCAGACCAGCGAGCAAGACAGTCCAAAGATCTCACCTGCGGAGATCGAGAACCCCAAATTGACTCCCCAAGCGCGTTGAGTATATCAATACGTGACTGTCGGTGGAGGTGATTCGGCGATCCGATGACAGGCACCGGAAGTTCGCCCGGCATGGCGTCAACGGGGAACCCGCGGGTACGAGCGTTCGCGTTGGATGACTACGGCGGGCGGGCGGGCTGTGCGCTTCGCTGGCCCCGATCAGACCTCGTATTTGCGGCTCACAATGGGAACGCCGGGGTCGTTGGCGATCACGTAGAAGACCAGGTCTTCGGTGTCGCTGGCGTTCCGGATCCGGTGCCGTGTGCAGGCCGGCTGCATGAAGCAGTCTCCGGCGACGGCTTCGGTGGATTCCCCTTCGCGGTCCACCACGGCGCGGCCCGATACGACGATGAAGAACTCCCACATCCGGTCGTGCGAATGCACGGGACACGGGCGCGCGCCCGGGGGCAGGCGCGTCAGTTCAACGTCGAACGGATGTGGCGTTTCCGGGGAGTTTCCCAGAGCAACCGAGACATGGCGACGATAGCGTTCGTAGTTTCCAGTGCTCCACGACCACTTCTGATGTTCTTCAGGCACGTCGTCCAGATTGATCTTCCACGGCGTCATAGGTCGCATACCTCCAGGTATGGTTTGTAGCGAAAATGTCTATCACTGAGCGCAGGTCTGGCGTCGGATATTCCGAGGGGGCAGAACGATTCAAACCGCTGGTCAGACTACGGGCTCAGCACCATTGAGTTTCCTCAGTGACAACCGCCCACCCGGGTTCTGATACAACCACTTCCGCATGTTCTTCCTGGCCTCGGGCCACTCGCTGTCCATGAGCGCGTACCAGGCTGTGTCCCGGTTTCGTCCCTTAATGATCATGTGTTGTCTGAAAATCCCGTCGAACCGGAAGCCTAGACGCAGGGCCGCCAATCGGGATCGCTCGTTCAGCGAATCGCATTTCCATTCGACCCGCCGGTATTTGAGCGTGTCGAAGGCCTCGCAAAGCATCAGGTACACAGCCTCGGTATTGACGTTCGACTGCTGAGAATCCGGCGAATACCAGATGTGGCCCAGCTCCAGGCGTCTCATATCCGAAGCGATGTTCAGGAAACTCGCCATCCCGACCCGCCGGCCAGACTCACGATGGTGGACGGTAAAGAAGAGCGGATCGTTCGACCCCACCCAATCCTCGAGCCACGCTCGCATGGCTTGCACGTTGTCAAATGGGCCGTAACCCATGTAAGTCCATATCTGCTCATACATTTCGGACCCGTGGGAGCCCTCGAAGAGTTCCCCGGCGTCGGCTTTCGGGCTGACCGGCGACAGGGTAACAAACTTGCCGTTGTAGTCCGTCTTTCGTGGCAAGGCGTCGTGAGCGCCGGATTGTACGACGTCTCCACGCGGGAGAGTCGGCATAATGCTTCCTTTACGATTCAGGCGCATCCATTTCCTTCCGCATCAGGAATCCCGCGTCACGGCGGTCACGACGATAGGTCGTACGGTACAGGATCCTGAAACCCGCCGCGGTCACTTCCTCGCGATATCCCTTCAAACTCTGTGAGCGGCCTATCAGGAATACAATCTTGCCATTCACGGCCACCCAACGGTCTCCCTGGCGCTTCTGGAGAGGGACGCCGGACGTATTGGCGCCCGTCTTCCTGCAGAACCCTGCGAACGAATCCACCGGACCCTCGCAGGCGTTCGTGTCATGCGAACCGAACAGGATGAAATATCCTCCGTCCCGCATGGCCCGTCTCACGTTTCCAAGGTAGTCTTTCCTGTGCGCGTCGACAACCAGCATATTGAAGCAAAAGCAGTCCAGGACGATGTCGAACCCGTGTGCCGGCAAGGTATCCGGAACCAGCGCATTCGCAACCTCGAATTTCGCGCCTGCACCGGCTTCCGCACACCGCTGTCTTGCGCGTACGATGGCTGCCTCCGAGATGTCGATACCCAGGTATCGATATCCCAGTCCGACCAGAAAGAGTCCGACAGTGCCGTCCCCGCATCCCACGTCCAGTATCCGGGTTTCCGGCGGCGAGTGCGTGACTTTTCGGAGCATTCCCTCCAGACGCCGAAGTACCCCCTGCGATCCACCTTCACCAAGGAACGCCAGGCCTTCTTCATACGCGACACGATAATTGTGATCGTATGCCTTGAAGTAGGTGCTGTCGTCGAAGTTCAATTGACTTTCCTGTCTCCAGAAGACAATCGTCTGAAAACGCAGGGCTTTTTCTATCTGGAGCTGGAGTACGACGTGGACACGCTTCTGTTACCGACAATCGCCGACAGGATGCCGAGGAACAGGGCCAGCTTCAGGGATGCAAACCACGAAATTTCACCCGCGATGAGTCCCTGTTCCACCGCGCCGGGAAAGAGATCGGGAATCGTCCACGCCCAGAGGATCTTGATGAGGAACAGGGCCGCGAAGATGAGCCCTGCCGCCAGCAAGAGAAATCCCTGAAGCGCTGCCATCACGCCTGCCGCGATCCATCCTTTTTTCATATTCGTCTCCGTTTGAAAGGTACTCCGTCGGGATTGGCGATTTCCGCTCGTGATTTCAACACAAAAGCGACCTCTAATTGAGGCCGCTCTGTCTTTTCGCAATCCGGTATATCCGACCCTGGAGATCGGGCCAAACGGCTCATCCGGTTACCCTGTTTACGTAGTCGATCCGCGCCGCCTGCGGCGAGTCACCTACAGCTCGACGGGTTTCAGGGAATGGGTGCGGCTTTCAAACTCACATCCGGTGAGCAACCTGGAAAGCGTGTTGGTCATCCGGACGACAATACGGTTTTTCCCGGTTTTGAGCCATTCGGACCTGGCCGTCCACTTGTACGGCGCCCATGCTCTCGTCCCCAGGGAGCGGCCATTGATGGTCACCTCGACAATATCGGTAACGTCCTTCAGTTCCTCCTCGAGCGAGAAGACGAACTGCTCGGACTCGGGAGGCTCGGCAAACGTCATATCCTTCGTATATACAACCGTGCCCGCATAATAGGGCATTTTCTGTTCATCGAGTTCGCCCGGGAAACCCCGGTCGACCGGCGCGACCATTCGCAGATAGTGGTTGAGCCAGCGCCTTACGCCGAACTTCCCGAAGAGATAGAAGGCATCGACCAGGCCCTGATCGAGATTGTCGAGCTCCACGCGGATCGCGAGGACGTTCCTGCCGGTGTTCACGCGGCGTACAACCGCGCAGGTAACGTTGTTATGGTCATAACGAAACGTCGGACGGAAGGCCTTTCCGGGCAGGCGGACGCCGTTCAGGTAGATCTGGTAGTTCCCCAGAATGGCGCTGCGGTCCATCACAAGGGAGAGCTTGGACGGCACGACGTCGGCTGAGAATGCCGTTCTGAACCAGCAGACCAGCGGAAACCTGATGTCCGGACCCGCAGTCTCTCCCTCGCCGCCGCTGTTGAACGTGAAAGGCAGGCCGGAAAGGGACGGCAGATCACCGATCTGATCGATAACGGGTTTGGGCGTTATGGACGTCCAGCGGTTGTCCCTGTAGCCGGGCTTGTGCCAGCCCTGCTCGATTCCCTTGTTCTGTGGATCGAGTTGCATCTGGAACCTGTCCATTCGAAGACAGTTGTCCTCTTCCGCATCGACTTTCCACGCGCCATTGGCGTCGGGACGCAAGACGGCTGGCGTTTCCGACTCCGTCAGCGGCTGGGGTTTGTCTTCCGACACGACAATAAGGTGGGATTGCAGGCGATCGAAATTGAGGTTGAACTGTATCCGATCGGCGTCCCGCTCCGCCGCCATCGGAGATCGCCGGCCGGTCTCGAGGTCCCACCGTTCCACCTTTCGCCGATGAGACGGCACCTGTACCGTGACCCGGGACGTAAAGGCGTTTCGGTCGGTATTCGCAAAGAAAAACAGATCTCCGTTCGGCGTTTCTCTTCTTTGCGCCATGATCGCCGAACCGTTCTTCTTGTCGGTCTCCACGATCACGTCGGGAGGAAGAATTCGGTGCAGCAAATCCGACAGCATTCGCGCACCGCGGTTTTTTTCGACGGATCCGCCCGTACGGATGAAATAGAGGTCTCCTCTCTGGATGAGATGTACGCCCAGCTCGTGGCCGCTATAGTCGCGCCTCATTCGGCCGGGTTCCATGTCGGTCAGGCGGGAGAACGCCTCCACGACCGAGGGGCCTTCCTGGATATCTTCGATCGGAAGCAGGCCGAGACAGATGACTTTGCCGCCGGCGTTGATAAACTGCCGGATGCATTCAAACGCGTCTCGCTCCAGGTTTGCAATGGGCGGCAGGATGAGTACATCGTAGCTGCCTTCCTCTGTCTGCAGCCGATTACCGGTGACCCGCGCAGCCGCCAGGACTTCAGGATCCACGGTGTCGAAATCCCTCTGCATCTGGCAAAGGGACTCGATGAGATATGCCCAATCCGTCGCGAGCCGCTGGGTGAGCTTGGCTTCATCCTCATCGTAACCGATATACTGCCATCCGAGACCCGGGCTGCCGAGGTGCGCCCAAAGGCTCGTCACCGGATCCAGCAGGGCCAGATTGGGCCTTCGGCGACCCTGGCTGAGGGCGTATGAGAGACGGCCCGTGTAGTCCGCCAGAAGCCGGAAGTGTTTCCAGTAGGGGTTCTGGTGGAATATGGAGGGAGGGCAGTGGTGCTTGCGCAGCCCGTCGAGGGTGTAGGACAATCCCTGCGCATGAAACAGATTGGCGCCAAGTGCGCCCATCCGGTCGATCGTCCACTTCATATCCTGGAGCGTCAGCGACCACCCCGTATCCTGAAAACACGTGTTGAACGCGCGGCCACCGTCGTGGACGGATACTGAAAATCTGGGGTTGCGGCGGTAAGCGGCGGCGTTCGCGTCCCGATCTCTGAATCCGCCAATCTTTTCGCCGCCTCCGCAGGTACCTGGAATGTGGACGTTGCGCCTGTGGGCGTTCCTGAATACCGTCACGTCGGACGCGTGCAGCACGTTGTGTTTCGCGCACCACGTCTCGAATGCCTTATGGTAATTGTCCCTGAGCATCTCACTCAGGGTCTGGAAGTAATCGTACCGGATCCGGGCCGTATTCGGACCGAAATAGGTCATCAGCGCAGGGAGACAGTTGAGCAGGTCATACTGGTTGCGCTCCCGGAATACCCCGGGCAAAGTCGGAGACCAGGGCCATCTGCCCGGAATGGAAAACGCCTCCGTGGTCAGAATGCCCTGGATCGCGCCGCCGAAACCGTCTGCCAACCCGCTGGCGTACCTTCCGTGGGTGGTCTCGAGATAACAGGCGACGGCGTCGGCGTTGAACGGATCGAAGTGGATTCCATGGGGTTCTTCCGCATCGCTTTCCCTCTGGATGAAGACAAGCACTCTCCAGCGTCCGGGCGGCGCCTTCCAGAAAAGGCGATGGGTGAGATGGCGGGCCAGAAATCTCTTGTTGTGGTACTCCCCATCGACATCGTGTTCCCGGTAAATCTCATGGCGCTGGTTCGCGCCAATATAATCACCGATGTCCTCAACACTCTCCCACAGACACCGGTCCCGCTTGAGCGGCACGGCGAGGGCTCGCAAAACGGTGCCCCACGGCAATTCCATGTCCACCTGCTGGCCGCCCTGAACCGTGATTTCATCGAAAGTAAGGTGCTGGCCCCTATACTGGGGATGGCCCAACGATACCTGCCCGCCGCTTAGGCCATGCGGGTGCGGGAATTCGTCGTGCAGCCAGACCTGAAGTCCGCACTCCCTGGCGGTTTCGACCGCAAGCCGGACTCGATCGAACCAGATTCTGGAGAGGTACGGAATTCTCAGCCCCGGACCCGAGGAGAGGCAGAAACCCCCAAGACCCTTTTCGCTCATCTCCCGGATCTGGCGCACGATCTCGCCCTCCTCGATCGTGCTGTTCCACGCCCAGGAAGGCAGGATCCGGTATGGCGCCGGAGGATTCAGGAATGTGCTTGTATCCATCATGCAGGCTGTCCGGTTGCTGAAGCGCGCAGGAAGCGGGTGTCGCCCGCGCACGAGAACGGGCGTGATTCCGTTTCCGGGTACCCGTTATCGAAACTATGTCTACACTCGCCCGTGAGGCCGGAGAACCCGCTGACGCCGTCGTGCTACCTGCGCGTCGCACAGGTTTCACACAGATACGTTACGGTTCGATAACGTTCCGCGAGGCGGGTGAGTTTGATCCGTCCCTCATTCTCTCCGCAACGCTCGCACGGGCGCTCCAGGCGGGGTTTCGAACCGGGTTCAGGCAACGCTTCGCAGACTTCGCAACGGTAAGTGACCTGTTTCTCACCGTTCAAAACCCGGGTGGAGATCCGTGTGGCGGGACGCGTTTCACACGTTTCACAGAGCACCTGAAATGGCTTCTCCGGAAGCTGACACTGCGCGAAAATCGACCCCCTCGATATTTTAAAGAAATGTAATGTACTATTTAATGGGAAAAAGTCAAGTCAAAGCGCAAAGGGATTGGTTTAATTTACTGTTTTTTAATTTTTTATGAATAATCTAGCGTCGCTGTCGCTGTCCTTCCCCCGCGTTGCCGCCGCCGGTGCACTCACATTGTCCCCCTTCCATTGAAATGCCTTGACCGTTGACGATTAAGTGTTTGTTTTTAAACGCGGATCAGCCGCATGCGCAGGCATTTGCAGTCGCGGTTCAGAAGTTGTGGTATCACCGGCTTTTTTTTATTATACTTGGCATCCAAATGAAAAAACGCATCTGTGCGCTTGTGCCGGCAGCCGGGATGTCGACTCGTATGGGGTCTCCCAAACAGTTATTGCCCTTTGGCGAAAAGACGGTACTCCAAACCGTGGTCGATACGCTGCTGGAAGCCGATCTGGACGGTATCCTGGTCGTACTGGGTCACCGTGCCGATTCCGTGCGGGACAGTCTCGCGGAGCGACCGGTGTTGTTTCACCTGAATCGCGATTATCGCAACGGGATGTTTACGAGTGTCCTGTCCGGGCTTGCCGCCCTGGAGAAGTCAGCCGATGCCGCGCTGATCGCCCTGGGGGATCAACCGAACGTCCGCGCGAGCGTGGTCAGGAAGGTGGCTGCGGCGTATCGGAAGGGCAATAAAGGTATCGTCGTTCCGATTTACCGTGGCAAACGAGGGCATCCGGCCCTGGTGGATCTGGGTCGTTATCTCTCGGAGATCCGGTCTCTGACCGGAGAGGACGGGCTGAAACCCGTAATGCGGGGAAACCCGGACGACACGCTGGAGGTGGAGGTGGCGGACGAGGGCGTATTGAGGGACATCGATACACCGGAGGAATACCGGGCGGAACTGGACAGGATCCGATAGGTGGGGTGTTCTATTCTGCCCGGTACCAATCTACGCGGGCGAAAGCTGCGCTCCGCCGTCCACACGCAGGATCTGTCCGCTGACAAAGCTTGCGAGGGGCGAGACGAAGAACTGCACGGCCCGCGCGATCTCGTCGGGATACGCGTAACGGATCAACGTGGGCCGGTTCATTGCGTCCATAAACTCCGGGTCGGCCTGACCCGTGGCAAGAAAACGGCCGCTCGGAGAGTCGCCTGGCGCCACCATATTCACGGTGATGTTGTGTTGTCGGAGTTGGGCTGCCAGACAGCGGGTATATTGGGTCTGTGCCGCTTTGGCCGTGGCGTAAACGGGGCCTCCCCCGGGCTCTCCGGTAAAGCTGTCCACCGAGCCGATGTTTACGATTCTGCCTTCTCCGCGTTGAATCATGCCCGGAACGACAGCGCGGCAGCAGTGCATGGTTGTGTCAAAATTCCTCTTGAACACGGCTTCAACGTCATCCAGCGGGATACCCAGAGTGTCGTTGGGTTTCGGTTTGCCGCCCGCCGCGGCGATGTCGCCCCCGGCGTTGTTGACCAGAATGTCGATCGGTCCGAGTTCGGTTTCGATGTGTTCGACCGCCGCTTTGACCTGTTCGGGATCCGATACGTCAGCAAATACGGTGATCACCGCGTTGCCCGTTTCCGCGATTTCGCGCGCCGCGTGAGTCGTGGAAGGTGATTCATTGAATTCGGCCGCCGTCCGGTCGGATCTCGCATGAACAGCAATGGAAGCCCCGCAACGTGAAAGACGTTCCGCGATCGCACGGCCAAGGCCGCGAGCTGAAGCCGTGACCCAGACGACCTTGCCGGCCAGGAGTTCAGGATGTACGTAATCCATCTGGTCATGACCTCCATAGAAGCTGTTTTAAAACTCCCAGCGGTCTTCGCGCGGCTGCAAAAGCGCCGGCCAAGGCGGGTGAAGCCACCCGTATCTTTGGATATGGGCGGCTTCACCCGCCTTGGCCGCCACATTTTCGCTCGCGCTCGGGAACTCGCCGGTATTTTTAAAACAGCTTCTTAGTTGACAGCGTGTCTCGCAAAGCAGGTTGATTTTGTCATTTTCCGGAGATGCGTTCCGGTATGGCAGGTAGCGGAAAGTCGGAAAAAGATACACCGCCAAAGGAATTCGGGCAAGCCTGGATGAACCGGTGGCGACGCATCGCCTTCGGGCCGGCGACAGCGCCGCGGGAATCTCACAACAGTTTGGAATAAGTTCCTGGAGGATTCGTCTATGGGCCATCGGACCATCGGTTTTGCAATAATCGGATGCGGCGTGGTCGCGGATTATCACATCGGCGCGGTGCAGGAATCCGACGGGGCGGAACTGGTCGCCGTTTACAGTCGAAGCGAAACACGCGCCAGAACCACCGGAGAGGCGCACGGCGTGCCCTGGTTTACCGATCACGAAGCCATCCTGCGCCGTCAGGAAGTGGATGTGGTTTGCATCTGCACGCCCAGCGGTGTCCGGATTCCAATCGTGACGGACGCGGCGGAGGCGGGAAAGCACCTGATCGTCGAAAAGCCTCTGGATGTATCCATACGGAATATGGACCGCATCATCCGGGCCGCCGGGGACGCGGGGGTGAAGCTGATGGGGGTGTTCCAGTTGCGGTATGGACAGGCTGTCAACAGGGTGCGTGACGCCGTCCAGGCCGGCGCTCTCGGTAGAATGGTGCTTGCTGACGCCTATATCAAGTGGTTCCGACCCCAGGATTACTACGATGCGGACGACTGGCGTGGCAACTGGGCGATGGAGGGCGGCGGGGCGCTGATGACGCAGGGCAGCCACACGGTGGACCTGCTCCAGTGGATTATGGGACCCGTAAAACGCGTCTATGCGAGGATGGGCACGTTGATCCACGACATCGAAGTGGAAGATACCGTGGTCGCCACACTGGAATACGAAAACGGAGCGTTGGGTGTGATCGAAGCGTCTTCCGCGGCGTATCCCGGGTTGCCGGCACGGATGGAGTTTTCAGGAGACCGGGGGACGATTGTTGTGGAAGCCGACCAGATAACGAAATGGGACGTCGACGGCGAGAGCGTGGAGGAGACGGCGGCGGACACGACGGACGTGGCCAGGGCGGCATCGGATTCGAAAACTTTCGGAACGGAGGGACACAAGGCGCAGATAACCGAGATGGTTCGTATTCTGAACGAAGGCGGTGAGCCGACAATCGACGGTCCGGAATCGAAGCGGGCGATCGAAGTCATTCTGGCGATTTACGAATCCGCAAGATCGGGCGACCCCGTGGCGCTGCCTCTCAGCGGGTGAACGAGCAGTCCGTTGATAAAGTCGCTCTGCAGAGGCCGGGGTATTGTGGCCGAAGACAAGGCGCGCAACCGAGTCCCATCCTGCGATTCGGCGAGGGAGCGCAACGCAGAATTTCGACCGCAATGGCCGGCCGCAGACCAGATGGACTCTTTCAACGGGCTGCTAGGATTTTCTATTCTACCGGGAGCTTTTTATGGAACCGATCAAGATTGTCGTGACCGACTATATCGAGCCCGACCTGAAATGGGAAGAGGAGGAACTCGGTAAGTACGGGCACGTCACCTTCGAATATCATCAGCTCAAGTTCATGCCGGAGTCAGAGCTGGTCGAAAAGATCGTCGACGCGGATATGATTCTCGTAAATATGGTCAAGATGACCGCGGGCGTGATCGATCAGCTGGAAAGGTGCAAGCTGATTTTGAGGCACGGCGTCGGATACGACAACGTGGACGTGAGCGCCGCGACGAAGAAGGGAATTCGCGTCGCCTACGAGCCGGACTACTGTTCGGATGAGGTGGCGGAACACGCCATTACGCTGATGTTGTCCGGCTGGCGGAAGTTGAATGTGGGAAGGAAGATTCTGGAGGCGTCGAGCCGGAACGGGATCTGGGATTTCACCGAGGTCTATCCGGTCTATTCCGTCAAGGGAAAGACCGTGGGCATTATCGGTTGCGGACGCATCGGGAGCCTGACGCTTCAGAAGCTGGCCGGTTTTGAGGTGGATATCCTGGTCTGCGATCCGTACTTGTCCGAAGAACGCCAGGAGGAGCTGGGTGTTCGGACGGTGGATCTGGACACGGTACTGAATGAAGCGGATATGATTACGGTTCACGCATCGCTCGACGAGGAATCGTATCATCTCATCGGCGAAAGAGAACTCCGGGCGATGAAATCCCACGCCTATCTCGTAAATACGGCGCGCGGCGGTCTGGTCGACGCGGATGCCCTTGCGCGTGCCTTGAGGGACGGCTGGATCGCCGGCGCGGCCGTCGACGTGTACGAACAGGAGCCGCCCGATCCGGAGATGGATCTGTTCAACCTGGAGAATGCGCTCCTGGCGCCCCATCTGGCGTGGTATTCGGAAGAGGCGAACTGGAGCATGCGCGAAAAGGTGATGGAGGACTTTGTGCGATTCATAGAAGGGCGTCCGCCACGGTTCCTGATCAACAAGGAACTCGCTTGAACATCAACCTGTCGGGAGATCTGAAATGGCGCAGGTGGCGAACTCGATGACATTGGAGAAACGCAAGATACCGGGACCCGGTTCCGCCGAACTGCTCGAGGTTTCCAGGGAATACGAGCCGCCTTGTATGGCCGATCAGGTGCCGGTGGTGTGGGACCATGGTGAGGGGGTCTGGGTGTGGGACGTGGACGGCAACCGGTTTCTGGATTTTACCTCCGGTGTGCTGGTGACGAATCTCGGCCACTCGCACCCGCGCCACGTGGAGCGTATCCGGGAACAGGCCGGGAGGCTGATGAACTGTTACTCCTTCCCCACGCCGGAGCGGGTTACGCTGTCAAAGCGCCTGACCGATCTGCTGCCTGACAATATCGATCAGACGTTCCTGCTGACAACGGGCGCCGAGGCCACGGAGGCGGCGATCCGCATTGCAAAACGGTTCACGGGCAAGCACGAGGTGCTCTCGTTTTACGGGGGATTCCACGGTCGCACTTACGGACCGATGAGCGTGGCAGGAAGCAAGAATACCAGGCGCGCGTTCGGACCTCAGTTGCCAGGCGGAATTCTGGCGCCGTTTCCCTATTTCTATCGGGACTTCTACAGGAGCGAAACCGAAGAAGAATGCGCGCAGCGCTGTCTCGAAAACCTGGACAGGATTATCGATTCGACGTCCACGGGCGACCTGGGCGCCGTGATCACCGAACCCTACCAGGGAGGCGCGGGTTTCATTTTCCCGCCAGCAGGCTGGCTGAAGGGTCTCGAAGCGTGGGCGAGGAAGCGCGGACTGGTCTTCATTCTGGACGAAGTGCAGTCGTCGTTCGGGCGGACCGGAAAGCTGTTCGCGCTGGATTGGGAGCACCTGCAGCCGAATATGGTCTGTCTTGGCAAGGGTATCGGCAGCGGAATGCCGGCTTCCGCGCTTGCCGGCGAAAGTCGGATTTTCGAATGCATGGGAACCGGCGAAATGTCCAGCACCTGCGGCGGAAATCCGCTGGCCAGCGCCGCGTCCCACGCTGTACTGGACGCAATGGAAGACGAGCGGTTGCCGGAAAACTCGCGACGCGTTGGCGCCTATATGATAGCACGGTTTCAGGCAATGAAGGCGAAGTACCCGGTGCTGGGCGACGTACGCGGGCAGGGCCTCGTGATCGGTCTCGAGTTCGTACTGGACCCCGAGGACAAGACACCCGCGCCGGAACTGACGTCGAATCTGCTTCTGAGGGCCGGGGAGTACGGTCTTCTGCTCGGCAAGGTCGGATTATACGGAAATGTCGTACGGATCGCTCCGCCGCTGGTTATTTCCGAGGAGGAAGCGGGACTGGGCATCGACATCCTCGACCGTGCCCTGGAAGAACTCGCCGGATGACCCGGACGGTCATGCAGTACCTGTAGCTGAGGATCCGGAATCACACGCGCCGGATCCCGGGAGTGCGCTCTTGGATAACCGGTTATTGAAGTCCGCAGTCGAGTCTCACAAGGAAGATGCGGTAGCGCTGCTTTGCGATCTGATCCGCATCCCGTCCGTGCGCGGAAATGAAGGTCAGGCGATTCGCGTGTTGCACGCCCGGATGCAGGAGGTGGTCGACGAACGTGAACTTGTGCCCATTGCGGACACGATTCAGGAGGATCCCGACTATTCGTTCAGGCTTCCGGATCTCAGTTATGCGGATCGACCGAATCTGAGGGTGATCAAAAAGGGAGTCGGCGGCGGACGTTCGTTGATCGTGAATACCCACCTGGACGTCGTTCCCGCCTCATCGGACCAGGACCGTCCGTTCGACGGGCGCGTGGAAGACGGGGTCGTATTCGGCCGTGGAGCGTGCGATTGCAAGGGTCAGGCGGCCATGTTGTACCTTGCGCTCGCCGCCCTGAGAGAGATGGGCGTGGAACTTAAGGGAGACCTGATCGGGCACCTTGTGGTCGAGGAGGAGTGCGGCGGCAACGGAACGCTCGCGTTCGTACGTGGAAACGACCGGGCCGACGTGGCCCTGGTTCTGGAGCCCTCCGAACTGAAGATCCTCCCGTCGATACGCGGCGCGGTATGGTTTACGGTGGATGTTTACGGGCGGGCGGGCCACAGCGGACAGGCCGGACGCACGGTGAGCGCGCTGAAGGAGGCCATACGCGCCATCGAGATTCTGGAAAGATATCACGGGAGACTGTTGGCTGAATCCAAAGGACACCCGCTTTACGATTCATATGACAACCCGATGCCCATTACGTTCGGAACGCTGGAGGCCGGTGACTGGCCCGCGATGGCTCCGAGAAAGGCGACGTTCAAGGGCGTTCTCGGATTCCTGCCGAACAGGAACAAAGAAGATGTGATGCGCGAGATGGAGGAAGCGCTGAAGGCCGAGGGAGGAGACTGGCTCCCGGACCATTTCGATATGGAGTTCATGTACCGTCACGACTGCAACGAGGTACCCGTGGATCATCCCATCGTCAGGACATTGGAACAGGCTTGCCTTGCAAGCGGACAAGCCGCCGAGGTGGCGGCGATGCCGGCGTCCTGCGATGCGTGGTTCTATTCCAATCTGATCGGCGTCCCCGCCGTGGTGATCGGCGCGGGAACGCTGGGCGTGGCGCACTCAAGCCAGGAACAGATCCCCGTTCAAAGTCTGGCAGCCGGTGCGGAAGTCCTCGCACGCGCCATCGTCGATTGGTGCGGCTGAATGCACACAGCCGGATACCGAGGACAGGTATTCGCGTCCGGCCGTAAGAAGTTGTTTTAAAATTACCGGTGAGTTCCCGAGCGCGAGCGAAAAAGTGGCGGTTATGAGGCGCGAGGGGCGTGCAGCGCCGACGGGAAAATCCGCCTATGAGAGGCGAGCAAGCGCAGCCTCGATCTCATAGGACGGGTGGATTTGACCAACGCCGACCGGCGCTTTTGCAGCCGCGCGAAGACCGCTGGAAATTTTAAAACAGCTTCTAAAGGAGAATGCGATTCGATGAACAGGCTCGGGGTTGGGATAGTCGGATTTCATCACCTTCATTCGCTGGATTATCTTCCACATTTCGATGCCATCGCCAGGTCGGAGGTGCGCGCCGTCGCGGAAGCGGACCCGGCGTATCTGGAGCGGGTGTGCCGGCAGACCGGGATCGATGGGTATGAGGACTACAATACGCTTCTCGCGCGGGAGGATATCGGCCTGGTGGTGATCCTGCTGCCGCACGCGGAGTGCCCGGACGCGGTGGAACGGGCCGCGTCCTCCGGTAAGCATGTGATTGTGGAGAAGCCGATGGCGGATACGTCCGAGGGTATCCGGCGCATGATCGCGGCCACTGAATCGGCGGGTGTGACATTGTCCTCGCCCTACTGCTGGCGCGCGCATCCGGCATCCAGAAAGATCAAGGAGCTTGTTGATCGCGGCATACTGGGGCAGATTGTCGCGCTCGAGGGCCGGTGCGCGGCGGGTTCGCCCCTGCGATATCTGGATGACGGGATATCACCCTGGCTGAACCAGAAGGCGATCGCGGGCGGCGGCCCGATGCACAATCTGGGTACGCACTGGATCGATCTGTTCCGGTGGTTCCTGAAGGACGAGGTTCGGCAGGCGACAGGCATGGTGAGCCACCTGCAACACCGGCTGGATATTGAAGACAACAGCTTCGGTATCGTAAGATTCAGAAGCGGCGCCACAGCCACGCTGGATATCAGTTATTCCGTACCGAAAGCCTATCCCGCCGGCAGGGATCTCTTCATTGGCCTTCGAGGCAGCCTGGGCACGGTGTCGTGGAGCCCGGCGTGGGGGGGAACCGCCGACGAAGTCTTTGTGGTCAGCGACGATCCCGACTTTCCAGACGGACCCCGGACGACGTTGAAGATCGCTTCCGAAGCGGCAGACGGTTACGGCGGTGTTTCCGGCCGGGTGTATCTGAGCGAGACGGTCGACGCCATTCTGCATGGGAGACCTCCCGGGATTTCGGGCAACGATGGGCTGAAGGCCGTAGAGGTCGTGGAAGCGATTTACGCCTCCGCAGAGCATGGAAAGGTCGTGAATTTGAAAAACGGCGGCGCCTGAATACGCAGGACATCGTAAAAATCAAAAGGAACAGCGGGTTTCTGGTTTCGCAACCGGCTGTTCCTTTTTTGCTGTCCCGACACGTTCGCGCCCGATCCGGAGACTACCACGCGTCCATGACAATCTCCCGTCCGGTCCGGGCGGATTCGTAGATGGCCAGGATCAGGTCCACGGACTTCCGCGCGGACTCGCCCGGGATGTGGGGATCGCGGTCTTCCAGTACGGCGCGGGTAATATCGTTTACAAGAAAGCCATGGCCGGGCGCGACCGCGCTGGCGGCGCCCACGTTGCCTGCCGCGGCGATCTGCCTCGGGGGAAACGCGTCGGCAGCGCGTCCGTCTTCCTCGGTCGTGGTCGCCCAGCGCGTGATCTGGGTGCCGCTCATGGTGATGGTCCCGCAATTGCCGTGGAGTTCGATACGAGACGCCTCTCCCGGGTTGCAGGACGTGGTGCCGATGAGCGTCCCGAAGGCACCGCTCCGGTATTTGATCGTGGCGACGGCGGTGTCTTCCACTTCGATGTCGCGCACCTTGTGTTCCGCGCGCGCGAACACGGATTCGACGTCGTCATCGATCAGCCACAGCAGAAGGTCCACCCCGTGTACCCCCTGGTTCATCAGCGCGCCGCCGCCATCGTCCTTCCACGTACCGCGCCAGCCGGCGCTGTTGTAGTACGCCTGAGAGCGGTAATTCTTCATCAGGGCATCTGCCAGCACCAGTTTGCCGAGTTCTCCGTCCTTGATGGCGTTTCGAACTTTTATGGCTTCATCGCTGGTTCGACTCTGAAAAATACAGCCGAGCTTGACGCCGGCATCGCGGCAGGTGTTGATCATCAGGCTCATTTTCTCACGTGTGACGTCCAGCGGCTTCTCACACAGGGAGTGTACGCCCGCCCGGGCGGCCGCAATCACATTGTCAGCGTGCATGCCTGACGGTGTACAGATGCCCGCGATGTGCACTTCGGGATCCGCGACGAGGTCCTGATAGTTCTTGTAATATCTGATCCCACCGGACTCAGCGGCGAATTTCCTTCCCTTCTCCTCGTTGTAATTGCATACGGCAACCAGTTCCGCGTCGGGGCAGGCTTCGATGCCGGACCGGAAATGGCCTGCGATCATGCCGGCGCCGATGATGCCCCAGCCGAGTTTGTTGTTTTTCGCCATTTTCTCATTGTCCCTGATTATGTGTTGGAGAGCGGCACACCGTGCAGTCGCCGCATGGGGTCAGCCTGTGTGCCGCACTTCGACTTCCCGGCCGGAACGCGCGGACTCGTAGATCGCCAGAATGAGATCGACCGCGCCACGAGCGGACTCGCCGGTAACGTAAGGTTCACCGTCTTCTCCGATTGCCCGGACAAGGTCATCGACCAGGAATACGTGCCCCGAACTTCCGATGTCGCTGGGGTCGGCCACCGCGCCTTCAATCTCGATTTCTCTCGGTGGTTCGCTGTCTTCGGCGCGGCCGTCATCTTCGATGGTGTTTGCCCAACGAGTTATCGAACTGCCGCTGACCGTGATGGTACCTCGGTCTCCGTGCAGTTCGATGCGACGGGCTTCGCCCGGGTTGCAGGAAGTGGTGCCGATAAGCGCGCCGTACGCGCCGTTTTTGAATTTCAGATTGGCCACGGCCGTGTCTTCGACTTCGATTTCGCGCACCTTGTGTTCGGCGCGAGCGAACACGGAGACGACGGGACTGCCCATAAGCCACAGGAGAAGGTCCACGCCGTGTACGCCCTGGTTCATGAGGGCGCCGCCGCCGTCCAGCGCCCAGGTGCCGCGCCAGCCCGCGCTCCGGTAATAGGCCTGGGAGCGGTAGTCCTTGAGATAGGCGTCTGCCAGAACCATCCGGCCCAACATGCCGTCCTGAATGGCCTGGCGGGCTCTTATCATGTCCGGACTGGTGCGGCTCTGGAAGACGCAGCCGAGTTTTACCCCCGCATCGCGACATGCCGCCGTCATTTCAGTCATCCGGCCGGCGTCGATCTCAAGGGGCTTCTCGCACAGCACGTGCTTGCCGGCCCTCGCGGCCGCGGTCACGCCTTCGCAGTGAAGGCCGGAGGGCGTGCAGACGCTGACGATGTCGACCTGTGGGTCCCGAACAAGCTCTCTGTAATCTGAATACGTGCGAACGCCGGCCGCACCGCCATCCATACCGGCGAGGAATGACCGGATCTGTTTCTCGTCGGTATCGCAGACAGCCACCAGTTCGGCCTCGTCGCAGGCATCGATCGCCAGGCGATGGGTGGGCGCGATAACGCCGCAGCCGATGATGCCGAAACCGAATTTGCCGTCTTTCATTCACTGACTCCGTTCTCTCGGAATCCCGGCGGACGCAATGGAAAGTTGCGACACCGGGCCGTGCCAGGACAATTTCGAGCAGAGTGCAATGTAGGATATGCCCATCAGGATGTCAACGGGCATTTTACGCTTTTCAGCAATCGGGCCGTGCATATATTAGGCGGTTGGCGAATCGCCGTCCGTCGGGGGCTCAGATATGGACAAGAGGAAAACATCCGGCACGAGCATGCAGAGAATCGGTCTGTTCGCGGGTCCCGTTCTGGCGCTGGCACTTCTCCTGTTCTTCGATCTGGAGCCCGGCCGGCCGGCCGTGACCAGGACGGCAGCCGTGGCTCTGCTGATGGCCGTGTGGTGGATGACGGAAGCGGTGCCGCTCGCGGCAACCGCGCTGCTCCCGGTCGTGCTGTTCCCGCTGTTGGGGATTATGGACGGCAGGAAAGTCGCGCCCATCTATTTCAACCACGTCATCTTTCTCTTTATTGGCGGCTTTATGGTGGCCCTGGCCATGCAGCGCTGGAATCTGCACCGGCGGATCGCATTGCGCGTACTCCTGTGGTGCGGCGTTCGCCCGCGCTGGATTCTGCTGGGATTCATGGTTTCAACCGCGTTTTTGTCGATGTGGATCTCCAATACGGCCACCACGATGATGATGGTGCCGATCGTATTGGCGGTGGTGATGAAGCTGGAGGAAGGAACGGCGCATGACAGACTTGCTACCGGTTTGTTTCTGGGTGTGGCGTACGGCGCTTCCATCGGTGGCGTGGCAACGCTTGTGGGCACGCCGCCGAATCTCTCGTTCGCCCGGATTCTGAACATTCACTTCCCTGACGCGCCGGAGATCTCGTTCGCAAGCTGGTTGCTGTTTGCATTCCCCATTTCCATGCTGTTTCTGGTTGTGGCATGGCTGCTGTTGAGTTTCTTCCACGCTGGCGGCCGGCACGAGAAAACCTTTGACCAGAGCGTTCTTCGGGATCAGTACAGAGCGCTGGGGCGCCTCTCGTACGAGGAGGCGGTGGTTCTGGCGGATTTCGTTCTGCTGGCGTTTCTCTGGCTCTTCCGGAACGAGATCCGGATTGGCGATTCGGTGATCCCGGGGTGGTCGGGGCTGTTTCCCGGCGGAGCGTTCTTGAATGACGGCTCGGTCGCAATGGGAATGGCGCTCCTGCTTTTTCTGATCCCGGCGCGCGGCCCGTCCGCGAGGAAGATACTGGACCGGCAGACCGTGGCGAAGCTGCCCTGGCATATCATACTGCTTTTCGGCGGAGGGTTCGCCCTGGCGACAGGGTTTATCGAATCGGGTTTGTCCATGTGGTTCGGGCATCGCCTCTCAGGTCTCAGTGCGGTACATCCCCTGCTTCTGGTGGCCATCCTCTGCCTGATGATTACGTTTCTGACCGAATTGACGTCGAATACAGCCACGGCAGAGATGTTCCTGCCCATCCTGGCGGCGTTGGGTGTCGCGATACAGGTGAATCCGCTTCTCCTGATGGTTCCGGCCACGCTCTCCTGTTCATTTGCGTTCATGCTGCCCGTCGCCACGCCGCCGAACGCGATCGTGTTCGGAACGGACCGCGTCCGGATGACGGATATGGTCCGCGTGGGGCTGATTCTGAATCTGACGGGGGTCGCCATCGTCGCCGGCGCCATCTATCTGCTGGGCGGGTCTGCTTTGGGAATTGAGCTCACGGGCGTACCCGAGTGGGCGAAATAGTGTCTCTGCGGAAACGTGAGACCGGGCGGGCCGGCGGGGTTTCCGTATCCGGTTTCGGGAATGAGGAATGCCATGTACGAACCGGTTGACACGATTACGCTGAAGTCAGGCGAACGAGTGGAAGTCGGAGTTGTGAAAGGGCCGGACCCGGATTGGGCGGAACGGATCGAGGCGCTTCTGGAGCACAAGGGGGAGACCTGGCGCTGGGGAAACACGATGGTGCTTCGAGAACGTCTGGACGTCGAGGCGTACTTTTATATTCTGCATCGAGGCGGGATTCCCTTTGCCAATATGAGCACGGTCGAAACGCGAGGGGTGGGCATATTCGGGCACGTGTTCACAAAGCCGGAGGACCGGCGGAAGCGAGCGGCGATGGAACTGATGCGCGTGATGATGGATCATTTCAGACGGCGGGGCGGACAGGCGCTCTACCTCGGAACGGGTTACGACTCACATCCCTATCACATATACCGGGCGCACGGATTTGAAGGCCTGGAACCTCACAGTGGCTATATGGATTACTACTCGACTTCAAGGGATGCATTCGAAACGGGCTATTTCGCGAGAGGACCGGCGGAGGTGGCCGCACTGGACTGGCGGGACTGGCCTGCGTCGACGGCGCTGTTCGCAGGAGGTTTTCCCGGTGTGACGCGGTGTGCCGGTATGCGGATCTTCGGTCGGCAGTCTACCGAAGGCCCGCTCCTGCCGTTCATTCGGGACGCGTCTACGCGCAGAACGGACGGCAAAAGCGCACGGGTGATGGTGCTGCGGCAGCGGGAAACCACGGCCGTGGCGGGCCTGGCAATGTGGTCATTCGACAGTCTATGGCCGCGAAGCTGTGTCGTGGACGTGTATTGTCATCCCCATTTCTGGTACCGCTCACACGACCTGTTGGGCACGCTGTCGCTCCCGGAAGCGGATCGGTACCTGGCCTATTGCGACGCGGGATTCGAACCGAAAGAAGCGGCGCTTTCACAGGCAGGATTCCGCCCTTCCGTCACGTACGGACGTCGCGTCGCCCGGAACAGAGCGCGAACGGCATACGTCGACGTGACGGTGTGGGAGAAGTGAACGTGAACCGGCAGGCAGCGGCGCACGGCGCCAGATTAAGCGCGGCAGCCAAAGGGGCGATCCGATGGATCGCCCCTTTGGTTTAGTCGGCGGCGTTTTCGCGGGCCTGCGGGATGCGCCAGCCGCGCGAAATCTCCTGGGTACGCACCATGCGGGCATAGAGACCATCCTGAACCATCAGGTTCCCGTGAGCGCCTGATTCGACAATACGTCCGCCATCGCAAACGAGAATCTTGTCGGCATTGCGTACGGTGGACAGCCGGTGCGCGATCACAACCGTTGTGCGATGGCGTGTAAGGCGCGCGATGGCTTCCTGGATGAGGATCTCCGTTTCCGCGTCCACGGACGAGGTGGCTTCGTCCAGAATCAGGATCGGGGCGTCTTTCAACACCGCTCGTGCGATGGACAGCCGCTGCTTCTGGCCGCCGGAAAGCCGGATGCCCCGTTCTCCGACCAGCGTGTCGTAGCCTTCGGGCAGATCCAGGATGAAGTCCTCCGCGTTCGCGGCACGGGCGGCTTCCATGACCTCACCGTCCGTCGCATCGGGACGGCCGACGAGCAGGTTCTCGCGAACCGTGGCGTGGAAGAGAAAAACATCCTGGAACACGGTTGCGATCTGCGAGCGCAGATAGACCAGCCGAAGGGCGCGTACGTCGTGCCCGCCAATGAAGACCCCACCCTGCTGAGGATCGTAAAAGCGAGGAATCAGACTGGCGACGGTGGTTTTGCCAGCCCCGGTGGGGCCGACAAGGGCGATGATTTCTCCGGCCTCGGCGTCGAATTCGACCCCGTGGAGCACAGGGTTTTCGGGATCGTAACCGAACGTGACGTCTCGGAACCTGACGTCCGGATTCATGGCTTTCGGCGTAATGGCATCGGGGGCGTCAACAATGTCCGACTCGACGGCCAGGAGTTCGAAAACACGGTCCGTGCTGGCCACGGCCTTCTGCAGGATGTCGTTGAACGAGGCGAGTTGAAGAAAAGGCTGGTAGATGTGGCCCATGTAGACGATGAAAACAAAAAGGTCCGCAACTGAAATGACGCCTTCCAGCGCCATATTGCCGCCACTCCAGATGACCAGAACGATGCCGATGCCGCCCGCGGCCTCAATGATTCCGGCTGGAAGAAGGGAAACGCGGTTGGCGGTTACGCTGCTGTCTCTGAACCTCCGGCTCCGGGCTTCGATCAGGCGGACGCGCCGGGTTTCCTGTACGAAGGACTTGATTACCGGGATGCCGGAGAAGCTGTCCTGGACCAGGGCGATGAGATCGGCCAGATGCGCGCGCACGGCGCTCCAGAGTGCGCGTACCTTTGAGACGTAACGGTAAATCAGCAGGGTGGTCAGCGGAATCGGGATCAGCGTAATGAGTGCGAGTTCCGGGTTCAGCGTGAACAGAACGACAATCATCGAGACGGGAATGATCGCGGCCAGCGCCGTCTCCGGGATGCCGTGAGCGACAAAGTCCTCCAGGGCTTCAACGTCGTTGATCGAACGGGAAATGAGGTTGCCGGTCCGCTGTTTGTTGAAAAAGCGATGGGGCAGGCTCTGAAGGTGTCGATAGATCCTCACCATCAGGTCGTGCATCACGCGATAGGCGGCAATATGGGAAAAGTAACCGTAACCGTACCGGGTTACGCCCCGAAACAGGTAGACCCCGACCAGCAGCAGACTGATTCGAATCAGGTCGGCGCCGTGTGCACCCTCAGTCAACCATCGGATGAGTTCTCTGATCAGTAACGGCGGCAGGAGGTTCGCGGCGGCAAAGAGGAGCCCGCAGGCGACGGTGAGGGCGATGAGCAGGCGTTTGCCCTCGAGAATGCTGTAGAGTTGCGCGAAAAACTTCATGGTCAGGGACAATTCCTGTTAGAAAAGGCGAACCTTTCTACTTGCCGCTCCGGATGTCGGTTCGTTCTGGTACTTCAGGAACCGATGCGTGAGTTCCTAAACCTAGGTTTCCACTTAAGTAAAGTCAAATCCTTTGGCTGCGGGGGCGTATGCGCTCGAATTTTCGTTTGTGTAAGAAGAACTTACATTTTATATTGTTGTCCAGTACTCATGAATTTAGTAACTTTAATATCTAAGTGCGCTAATTTAAAATATATGCTTATGGAATTCCGGTCGCAAAAGCAAGGCACTTCGTACCCGGTACTTGGACGTTACGGCCTCCACCGGCCGGAAGCATCGGCGTCACCTGGCACAGATCGGCCACAATGGTCAACCCGTCTGCCGAACGCGGTGCGTAATGGGTCCACCAATCAAGGGAGCGGAGATGTCGAAGTTTACCATTGATCCTATAGAGACCGAAACCGACCTGGTCGATCGGATGACCGAACCGGTTCCCGAGGTCACGGATGCGGTATCCAGAATCGACGGCGAGGTGATGATACTGGGCATCGCCGGCAAAATGGGGTTGACGCTGGGCGAGCTCCTGGTGCGTTCCGGCGCCCGGGGCGTCATCGGGGTCTCGCGGTTCTCCAGTCCGGGTGATCGGGAATACCTTGAAGCCAGGGGCATACGGACCGTGCGGTGCGACCTGATCGACGACGATGCGTTGCGCGGCCTGCCGGAGGTCGGCCACATTGTCCTGCTGGCAGGGCACAAATTCGGTTCAACCGGGAATGAACCCCTGACGTGGGCCATGAACGCGCTGCTTCCCGGCAAGGTGATGCAGCGGTTTCCGGATGCCCGGGTTGTTTACGTCTCGTCGGGAAACGTCTACCGGTTTGTTCCACCGAATTCGGGCGGCTCGGTGGAGTCGTCGACTCTGGATCCGATCGGAGAATACGCGCAGTCCCGCCTGGGAGGCGAGCGACTGGCGGCCTACTACGCGGAACGGAACGGTACTCCGCTCGCGATTATCCGGTTGTTCTACGCGACGGAGTTGCGGTACGGCGTATTTCTTGATATTGCCCAGCGGGTCTGGACCGGACAACCCATCGACCTGACCATGGGATACGTAAACCAGATCTGGCAGGGAGACGCAAACGCGTATCTTGCCCGGAGCTTTCCTCTGTGCGAGAGCCCCGCCCGGGTTCTCAATATGACCGGGTCCGATCAGCTGGGAATCCGCGACGTCGCATTGAAGCTGGGCGTATTGATGGGGCGGACACCTGTTTTTGAGGGCGAAGAGAGCCAGACGGCCCTGCTGGGCAATGCGAGTGAGCTGTTCGATCTCATGGGCCTGCCCCGGGTCACGTCCGGGGAGATGATGGAATGGGTGGCCGCCTGGGTGATGAATGGAGGCCCGACGCTGGGCAAGCCCACCAAGTACGAGTCCCGGAACGGGCAATTCTAGTGGTTCAGCGGTCTGCGCGAGCGGGCTGGGAGATCCCGTTGATGGGCGAACTGAAGGCCGGCGTTGCCGAGGTCAATATTACCCCGCCAATCGGCATTTCCCTTTGCGGATTCGGAAACCGGAAGGGACCGGCCGAAACGGTTGACGACGACCTGTTCGCACGCGCGCTGGTATTGGACGACGGTCGGACGCGTCTGGCAATCGTAACGTCGGATCTAGTTTCATTCGCGCCGGACCTGGTTCATCGGATACGGGGACTGGTCGAACGCGCTGCGGACGTGCCGGGCGATGGTCTGCTGCTGAACGGATCGCACTCCCATTCCGGTCCCACCGTGATGTCGTTTCGCAGCATGGGATCGCGCGACGTCGCATACGAGGACGTGCTTTGCCGGCAGGTCGCCGGCGCCGTCCGGATGGCGGCGGACCGGCTGGAGCCGGTTTCGCTCCGGGTCGGCCGGGCTCCCGTCAGGATCGCCCAAAACCGTCGCGCCCGCCGTAACGGACGGATGACGATCGGCCACAACCCGGACGGCGCCGAAGCCCCCTGGGTGGACGTCATGCGCGTCGACGCCCGGTCAGGTTCCCCGCTCGGGCTTCTGTATATGACGGCGGCCCACCCCGTGAATCTGCGGGGTCTGGCGTTCAGCGCGGAATTCCCCGGATATGCGGCGCGGACGATCCGGCGAGAACTCGACGGTGCGCTGCCGATGTTTGCGCAGGGCTGCTGCGGCGACATCAACTGCACCCCGATGGACGGCGCCTTGCGGACAACCATTCGGCAGGGTGAACTGCTGGGAGGGGCTGCGGTGAACGCCGCCCGGCACGCGGAGCCGTTGCAGTCGAACGGGCTGGGGGTGGCGCGCCAGGTCATCTTTCTTCCGACGAGAATCCCTTCCGTGGATGAGGCGGAACGCGCCCTTGAGGACCAGAAAGCGCGGGTGAGGGAGGCAGAGCAGGACCCCGAAGCCACGGAATATCTGATCTGCCAGTACCGTGGTCAGATCAGATGGGCGGAAGATTACCTGCGTGCGGCTCGAAACCGCCGGCCGCTGCCTGAGGCGTTCGAGATTCAGGTGATGAGAATTGGAGAGGTCGCGCTGGTGGCGTATCCGGGCGAAATGTTCGTGGATTATCAACTGGAGCTGGATCACGGGTCACCATTTAGAAAGACGTTCACTCTGGCGTACAGCAACGGATGCATAGGATATGTGCCAACGGCGAAGGCGTTTCCTGAGGGGGGATACGAAGTTGACCACGCATTCCGATATTACGGGACGTTGATGATTACGTCGGCCTGTGAACGTATGATCAAATCCGCGACCCTCGAATTGCTGGAAGGGTTGAAATGCGACGACTGATACGGGACACGTTAATGCGCGTACTGCTTTTGTGCGGGTTGTTGTGGGTCGGCGCGATTCCGTGCGAAGGTGCGAGCATAAAAAAAGAGTCGTTCGCCGAAGGGACGAATTCTGCAGAGGAGGCGTTTGCGAGATATCGCCCTAAACGGATCGGGCTCATGGTTTTGGCGTCGGACCGGAACCCCGATCCCGGACTCCAATACGCGGGTCGCGTTGTACTGGGATTCTCGCGCCAGTTGCAGGGAGACCCGTTTCGGATGCCGCGCAGGTACGAACTCCGCTTATACGAAGCCATCCGTGCGGCGCTGCAGGCCAGGGGATACGTGGTCAGACATCTGGGCAACTGGAAAGGATTGCGTCTGGGAGAGGTGATCGACCAGTCAGCCGACGTGGATGTGGTGTGCGCCGCGCATTACTATATAAAGCGTAACCACACGATCGGCGATTTCGACGGCTTCAGCTGGTCGTCTCCGTTCGAGGGTATGCATCTGAATGTACGGGCGGAATTCTTCGACGTCGAGAGCCGCACGTCGCTTTACAGTTTTGAGGCCGCCGCGCTGGGGACCGAGGAACTCTATGCCAATCTCGGAGAGATCGTGGCCGAGGAACCGCTTTATCCGGACGGTTACGACGACCATGGAAGCCCCAATGCCTACAAGATCGCGGTTTACCGGACCTCGCTGCGGGATTTGAAACTGGCCGAGCATTCGGTCCCGGTGATACGTACGGCGCAGGGATCCCTCGACATTACATTCGACGGCGGGTGGATACGTAAGGGAAAGGTGCGATTGAAAAACGTGATGGGGCGTCTCAATATTCCCATCCCGGAGGAAGTAGCCAAACAGAACAGCGTACTCGCACGGATGCTCGAATACGTATCATTCCGCCCAGGAAACGACGATCGGGAATATTTCGATCTGCTGGGCGTCACGAAAATTGGCCGTATCGTTCAACAGAGAATTCCCGACCGACGTCCGTGAGAAGCTGTCTTAAAATTCCCAGCGGTCTTAGCGCGGCTGCAAAGGACGATCGCGGGCGTTACGTCCGGCCGTTCGGTCCTTTTTCCGAAGAACAGGATACGGATCCATGGATAAATTCAAACTGGAAGAGTTGGAACTGGCGCCGGAAATACCGGGAATCAAGCTGGACACCGATAATTTCTCGATCGTTGTCGCGCCCGAATTGGGCGGCAAGATAATCTCCCTTGTAAATAAGGCAACCGGGCGGGAGTTTCTTTCACGTACCAATATTCCTCACCGGAGGCGAACCTACGCGGACAGGTTTGAGAATTACGAACGTGATGGCGCGGACGAGTGTTTTCCCACGGTCGAGGACTGTCCGTATCCCGCCTTTCCCTGGGAAGGGGTAGCGGTTCCGGACCACGGAGAGGTCTGGACGTTGCCGTGGCAGTACGAAGTCAAACAGGGACGCCTGCAGATGTGGGTGAAAGGTGTGCGGCTTCCATATGTGTTTCAGCGGGACATCCGCTTTGAAACGTTGGCGCGCGGTGAAAAGCCGTATGTCCGGTTTTCTTACATCGTTCGGAATGAAAGTCCGTTCGAAATGCCGTTCGTGTACGCGTTCCACCCGCTGTTTAAAGTGGAAACTCGCGCGCGCATCCTGATGCCTTCCGGAACGGACGTGGTTTCCTACATGAGTACGGACGACCGCCTGGGACCGCCGATGACAAGACACACCTGGCCCAAGGTTACGGACGTTACGCTCGACAAGGCCTATAACCGATCTTCAATCCGGTCCAGCCGTACGAAGGAAGCCGAGAAGATTTTCTCCACGCGTCTGGAGCAGGGCCGCTGTGCGCTGGTCTACCCGAACGGGGAGTTTATCGGTTTTCTGTTTCCCGCCAAAAAGCTCCCCCACCTGGGCTTATGGATAAACGAGGGGGGATGGAACAACCTCCACCACGCGGCGCTGGAGCCCTCCACGTCGCAGGTCGACCGCCTGGATACCGCGTGGGGACTGAAAGCGTGCGGGGTCGTGCCGGCCAACGGCCAGTACGAGTGGGATATCAGCCTGATTCTGGGCGAAGGTGAAGAACGCCAGGAATTGCTCGGGGAATTTTGAGGTGCAACGATTATGGATCGCGGTTCTGGTCGCATTCACTCCGGCGGCGGTTCCTGCCCAGCCCCCCGGGGATGAAATGGTTCTGGTACAGACCGGCCAGGATCGTTACTACATGAGCAGGCATGAAGTGACAGTCGAACAGATGAAGGCGTTCGACCCGGACTATCATCCGGCGTACACCTATTTCGATGATGCCAGGATGCCTGCCACCGCAATCACATTCACACAGGCGAGAGCGTACTGCGAAGCCCAGGGCAAGCGGTTGCCAACGTCCGAAGAATGGGTCGGTGCGTGCGGCGGACTGGAGGGGACGGCCTACGCGTATGGAAACAACTACGACCCAAACCACGCGCGGGTCGGCCGAAAAAACTGGACCGACGGCCCCAAGGCAGTGATGAACTACGAAAAAAACAGGGCAGGACTGTACGACATGTCCGGAAACGTGTGGGAGTGGGTTGATGACGGCGGCGGCGAAGGCGGGATGCAAAAGGTGTACGGCGGATCATGGACCGACGGTCCCAGGTTGACGCGGTGCGGTTCCGCGAGGCGGGCGAAAATCGATCTGAAGTCGCTGAACTATGGCTTTCGATGCGCCCGCTCGCTAACGGAAGCCGACCGGGCTCGCCTGGCCAGGGCGGAGGCGGAGGCGCGACGCAGAATTCAGGCGCGGGTCCGCAGGGAAGCCGCCCGGCGGAAGGCCGCGGTCAAAGCCGCGGAAGCAGCCCGGAAGGCCAAAGTCGACGCAAAGGCAAAGACGGCCCGGGAGGCCGAACTTGCCGAAGAACAGGCTCGGGCGGCAGAGGCGGCGCGAAGAGCGGAGGCTTTTGCCAGCAAGGTCGAAGGCATGGTTAAAATCGAGACCTCCGCTTTCAAGACCTTTTACATCGATCCGCACGAAGTCAGCGTCGCGGCGTATCGTGCGTTCGACCCGACTTACAACCCGGATGAATTCTCCAACGGTCTTCGAATGCCGGCCACCGGAATAACGCACGAACAGGCGCAGGAATACTGCGGCTCTCTCGGCAGGAGACTGCCTACGTCGGAGGAATGGGTTACGGCATGTCTGGGTGATACGGGCAACATCTATTCCTACGGCAAGCGCTACGATCCTACCCGGGCCCGGACCGGTCATGCCTGGTACGCCGGGGCCGAGGAAGTGGCCCGGGGGGAGCCCAACGTCTATGGCGTTAAGGACATGGTGGGCAATGTCTGGGAGTGGGTGGACGGATGGTATGGAAACAACAGGGAACTCCGTGCAATATACGGTGGCTCGTGGCTCGATGACGAAAAGCGGGCGAAATGCACTGGGGCAGGTTGGGCAGAACCCGATGATCGACGGTCGGACGTCGGGTTTCGCTGTGTGGTGGGAGCCGAATAGGGATGCGTAACTCAAAACGTCCGCGGACGCGGGCGGTCTGGCGGTATACCTGGTTCATTTTGTTCTGCGTCGGGGCCTGGAGTTGCGGCGTCAGTCGTCAGGAAATGGATCTTGCCAAAAAAGACGCGCTGAACACGGTGCTGGGTCTCGTTCAGGACGGCGAGCTGGACGGCGCCCTGGTTGCGGAGGCTGTAACGGTTCTGGGCGGGTTGGATGGCGCGAATGTTCAATCGGCATTCCTGACCCTGTTGGGCCATCCCGACGAAATCGTGGTTCTGCGTGCGGTCGAAGCGCTTGGAAGACACAATGGTCCCGGCGCCGTCGACGCACTCAGGGGCGTTTTCGAGAATACCGGGAGCGCTTTCGTGAAAGTGGAGGTTGCGGCTGCGCTGGAACGTCTGAATCCGGAGACGATGAGTCCCTGGTTGGCGGAAACACTCGGGAATGGCCGGATGAGCATGGTTCGTTCCAAGGCCGCCGCCGCATTCGGTCAACTGGGGAACGCGTCAGCTGTCCCAGTGCTCAGGCGGGCGTTTGGAGAGGATCCGGACCCTGTTGTCAGATCTTCCGCGGCATTGGCGCTCGCCAGGCTGGCGGATCTGCAGAGTCTGCCCGCCATTGCCGACACCCTGTTGAAAACCAGTCAGCTTTCCACCTCGCTGGTCATGGTTGAGGCTCTGGAAGAATTTGGAACCTCCGAGGCGATCGACCATCTTGAAACGGTAGCGATACAGACAACGTGGCAACATTCCCTGCGAATCCGCTGCCTGGAAGCGCTGGGAGGACTGTCCGCCAGGACGATCGGAGTGTACCTCAAAGAGCAGTTGCTCGAAGAAGGACACCCGATGAACCGGTTGCTGGCTGTGGACGGATTGGGGTGGATTCAGGATTCAACGGCGGTGGAACTCCTGCGGTCGGCCTTTTACGGGCCCGAAAATCAACCGCTTCGGCTCAGCGCGGCGTGGTCCCTGGCCAGGCTCGGTCACGGGTTCGACATTTCGGAGGAACTGGAAAAAGACCTGAAGAGTACGCACCGTCCGTTTCGAAGGCGTGCCGCGGAGATCCTGGGTATCATCGCTGATGAACGACGGATCCCTGCATTAAGGGACGCGTTTTCCCAAAACAGGGAGTTTTCCGTTCGGCTGGCGGTTGTGCAGGCTCTGGGTAAAATCAGCACGGCCGAGTCGATTGAAGCACTTGTCCGGGCCTTTCATCAGGACACGTCGCTGGAAATCAGGGAATCCATAATTGATGCACTTGGGAAGTTCGGGCTGAAAGAGGCGACTGAAGCATTGAACGACATACTTGCACAGAACGAAGAAGCGAGCCTGCAGGCGGCGGCTTTGAGGGGATTGGCGCAGTCCGGCGACCTGAAGCAGTTGAAGACGCTTCGCACCTTTCTGACGAACGCCGAACCGGGCTTGCGCCTGGAAGCCGCCAGGGGAATCTTTGACCTCGCCCGAACGGAAATTCAGCGCGGTTGAACCGGGCGTCATTCAATGCACACATTCTGCGGTTTTCCCGTTGCGAAGGACAGATGCGTATACATTCCAAAATACCGGTCTGGTTGTTTGGGGTCTGTATCCTGATATCGACGGTATTGGCGCAGACCACTCCGGATATCGATTTCGACGGCAACGACGTGATCGATTTCGGGGATTTCGTCCTCCTGGCGCAGGCATTCGGAACCGGAGACACGCAGTTTGACCTCAACGGAGACGGCGCCGTTGATCTGCAGGATTTTCTGATCTTCGCGCGCCTTTACGACAGAGCCCACGTTTCGGTGATGCACTCTCACGTAGATGAGGATGTCGCTGTCGGTTCCGTCGATGTCTTTTCCGTACCAACACTTGGAAGCCAGCCCCGGGATATCGTGGTCGACGTTCTTGGCCGCGTCTGGTTCGCAGAAACGGGTGCAAACCAGATCGGTCGTTTCGATCCCTCAACCGGGACATTTGTCGAATATCCGTTGCCGACCCCCGGTGGTCAACCGGCCCGTCTTGCCGTTGACGGCCGCGGGGTCGTCTGGTTTACGGATATTGTTGCGAATGCGATTGGCCGGCTCGACCCGATTTCCGAGGAAGTCAGGATGTATTCCGTTCCTACCCCGGGAAGCCGGCCCAGCGGCCTGGTTTTCGACCGCAAGGGTTATCTCTGGTTCACACAGGAATCCGGCAACCAGATCGGCCGGCTCGATCCCGATCGCGGCACGTTCGAAGAGTATCCCGTGTTCACGCCATCCGCTGGTCTGGACGAGATACTGATCGATAGCGAAGGCATTCTCGTGTTTTCGGAACGCGCCGTCGGAAAGTTCGGTCGGATGAATCCGGAAACAAAAGAGATTGCGGAGATCGAGATACCCATCCAGGATCTGACGATAAAGCAGTTCGTGTTGGATGACGGAGATCAGATCTGGTTTGCCGCGAATTCGTACCAATTGCACATGTGGGACCTTCTGGCGACGGGGAATTTCGCGAGTTACATCCTGCCCGAAGTAGGCCCGGATCCATCCTCGCTGTCCGTTGACCTTAACGGGCGAATCTGGTACGCGGCCGATCAGTCCAGGTATTTCGCCAGATTCGATCCGGAGGCTTCCAGCATCAGGATTCTTGAACTTCCCGTTGCGGTATCGGGAGTGGGGCGGCTGACTGTGGACCGGCTGGGAAAGATCTGGTTTGCTGATCCTTCCGGCAACAGGATCGGAAGCGTGGAGGACATCGGTCCTTGAATCGTCCGTCTCATTGCCCGACGTATACGTCTCAATCTTAGAAGCTGTCTTAAAATTCCCAGCGGTCTTCGCGCGGCTGCAAAAGCGCCGGTCGGCGTTGGTCAAATCCACCCGTATAGACAAATATGGGCGGGTTTTCCCGCCTTGACCGCCACTTTTTCGCTCGCGCTCGGGAACTCGCCGGTAATTTTAAATCAACTTCCTACGGATTGCGGCGTTTTTTTTGCTCGCAAATCCCGATGACCATGGAAAGAAATTGACACGGTGGGGTAGCTTCGGTACCATTCCGGCCGACGCCGCGCGCGCGAAGTTAACACCTGAATCAAGGCGAGTCAACCAGCCGTGAAGATCCGCATTCTACCGTTGTTCTGCTTCTGTACGCTCATTCCCGCCGCAACACCGGCCGCGACAGATCGGCTGGTCCTGATCTCACCGCATCCGGACGGCGTACAGAATGAGTTTGAGGCGGCTTTCAGGTCCCACTATTCCAGCCTGACCGGCAGGGAGGTCGTCCTGGAATGGCTTGACGTCGGGGGCGGCACCAGCTCGATTCTGAGATATATCAAATCGGAATTCCGCCGCGCGCCGGGCGGGATTGGTATCGATGTCTTTTTCGGCGGAGGCATGGACCCGTTTATGGAAATCGCCGATATGGGCCTCTGTTCGGCTCATCGCCTGCCAGAGGCCGTGCTGGATCGATTGCCACCAAAAATCGGAGGCATACCGCTGTACGATCCGGACTATCGCTGGTACGGCGCCACCCTGGCCGGTTTCGGAATCGTGTACAACAGGGCCGTCCTCGACCTCGTGAATCTGCCGGTCCCACGGACGTGGGCTGACCTGGGAGATCCGGTGTTGTATTCGTGGGTTGGGTCGGGAGATCCCAGAAGCAGCGGAAGCGTGCACATGGCCTATGAGTTGATCCTGCAGGCATATGGCTGGGAGCGGGGCTGGGAGGTCATCACGACAATGGGGGCCAATGTCCGCGATTTCACCTCAGGCGGCTCCCAGGCGCCCAAGGACGTCGCGGCCGGCGAGGTGGCCTACGGTCTGTCCATTGACTTTTACGCCTGGGCCCAGGTCGGCCGGGTTGGAGGAGACTATATCGGATTCACGATGCCCGACAACCTGACCATCGTCAATCCTGACGGGGTGGCCATCCTGAAAGGCGCATCCAACCTGCAGGCGGCACGGAGTTTCGTCGATTTCGTCATGTCGGATTCAGGCCAGAAACTCTGGTTTCTGAAAAGAGGCGCGACGGGCGGCCCCGTGGAAACCGCGCTGAACCGGTTTACGGTATTGCCCGACCTCTATCGGCGGTTCCGCGATCAGGCCGCCGTTTCGTTGAACCCGTTCGAGTGGAAATCGGAGCTCGTCTATGACTCCGAAAAGGCGTCAACCCGATGGCGCGTGTTAAACGATCTGATCGGCGTCATGGTGATCGATTCACACCAGCAGCTTCAAGACGCCTGGAAAACGGCGATTGCAAAAGGCGTAACACCTGAACGTGTTCGACGCCTCTCGAGAGTACCCGTCAGCGAAGAAGCCTGCGGCCGCCTGGGCGCCCGTTGGCGGGATGCAGAGCTGCGCAACAGGACCCTGGCGTCCTGGACGGAATTCGCGCGGAACAAATACGGGTCTGTGCAGCCTCCGTTTCGAACGCGTCTTCTGGACAGGCTGACATTCCTGTTCCCGTTGGGCCTTGCAGGCGCCATGGTGATCTACCTCGCGAAAATATCACTTCCGTGGTTTCGACGGTAACCAAATCTGATTCGTGATTTCTCGTGAATGTTAATTCAATTATATGATTGTTAATAAAGGCGATAAGACGAAAAATTTCTAGGATACATGTCAGGTCGCTGAACGTGAACGGGACCTCTCCCCCAGGCCGCCTGACCACCGGGTGAGACGTAAGACGGGAGAGGGTAGAGATTACCTGCCTTGTGAGGATTCTTATCGTGCCGAAGGCGAGGAGAAAGAACATACCGGGCATGGCTTCTTCTCCCGTCTCACCTCTACCGTCTCCCCGCATTCAGGCTCTTTGTGGCCAATTTAACTGTCGTCTTTCTTCGAATTGAGGCTAAAAACAGCATCCAAGGGACATGAGGTCGTTACATGGTTCGCGTTCGTCTGAAGGATGTTACAAAACGATTCGGCAGTGTCGTCGCGGTAGAATCCGTCGATCTCGAAATCGAGAACGGCGAATTCTTCTTTCTGCTCGGACCGTCCGGATGCGGCAAGACCACGTTGTTGAGAACGGTCGCCGGGTTCTACAGGCCGGAACGAGGCCGCGTGTTTTTTGACGACCGGGACGTTACCGAAGTACCGCCCGAAAAGCGGAACACGGGAATGGTCTTCCAGAACTACGCGCTATGGCCCCATATGACCGTCTGGCAGAACGTGGAGTACGGCCTTTCGATGCGCGACATAGCGCACGGCAACCGCACTGATCGTGTCCGGCGGGCATTGCAGATGGTGAGAATGGAAGCCTACCGGGACCGGTCTCCCAACCAGCTGTCAGGCGGACAGCAGCAGCGGGTGGCGCTCGCTCGGGCCCTGGTGATCGAACCCGATGTGGTGTTGCTGGATGAACCGCTCTCCAATCTCGACGCCAGACTGCGGCTGGAGATGCGGGAACAGATCCAGGCCCTGCACCGAAGCCTCGGGATCACCATGATCTATGTCACGCACGACCAGAAAGAGGCGCTGGCGATGGCCAGCCGCGTCGCCGTGATGCGGGCGGGGCGGGTCGTGCAGTCCGGTTCCCCCAGGACCTTGTATACGCAGCCGGCCAACCGGTTTGTCGCGGACTTCATCGGTGAAATTAACCTGATTTCGGGCAAGGTCATCGCGCTGGACGAGAGAATCGGGGTGGAGACGCCGGTTGGGATTCTGTACGGCCGCCCGGGCTACGACGGCATCCGGAAAGACGACCGCGTATTGTGCGCCATTCGCCCCGAAGCCATGGAATTCGTCGCGGGCACGCCGGGCGAGGCCGACCATGTCGTAACGGGGACGGTCCGGAACGCGATATACCTGGGCGAGATGGAACAGTATGTTGTGGACCTTCCGGACGGAACACAGGTGAAACTCGTGGACAGTAATCCGGTGACTCAGAAAGCCATTGGGGGCGACCGCGTGCGTATCCGGTTCGCCCGGGACGCGATTTCCATACTACGGGACGATGGTGAAGACTCTGCTTGATCGTTACGACCTGACCTGGTCCAGGATCCTCTTTCTGGCGGGATTGTCTGCCTTTTTTGTCTTTTTTCTGTTCTATCCGCTCTGGTACGCCGTTGTGCGTGCACTGTGGGTGAACGGCGAAATCTCGCTCGTATTCTTCGAGCTGATGGCAAGCAATCCGGTCTACAAAGAGATGATTCTGAACAGCTTCCGCCTTGGCATGTTCACCACGATCGCAACGACGCTCCTGAGCCTGCCCATCGCGTTCCTGCTGGTACGGTATGACTTCAAGGGCAAGAACGTCCTCAACGGTCTGATCCTGGTACCCATGGTCCTCCCGCCATTCGTGGGCGCCATCGGGATGAAACAGATGTTCGCCCGCTTCGGATCCATTAACCTTCTGCTGCTGGAGTTGGGAATCGTCGACCAACCGATCGATTGGTTCGGCGGCGGGTTTACCGGCGTGGTCATTCTGCAGGTGTTGCACCTCTATCCCATTATGTTCCTTAACGTGGCAGCGGCGCTGTCGAATATCGACCCCAGCCTCGAAGAGGCCGCCCGCAATATGGGGGCCCGCGGATTCAGGCTGTTTCGAAGCGTAACCTTTCCGCTGATGTTGCCGGGTTATTTCGCGGGTGCGATCATCGTCTTCATCTGGGCGTTTACGGACCTGGGAACTCCACTGATTTTCAACTATCGCCAGGTGGTGATGGTCGAGATTTTCAATGCAATTTCAGATATCAACGAAAATCCCATGGCGTATGCGCTCGTGGTCTTTCTGCTATTGCTCACCGTGTTGTTTTTCTACCTGTCCAAGCTGATGCTGGGTAAACGGCGGTATGAAACGGTCGCGCGGGGACACGTCGGATCCGCTACCCGCCGGGCGTCGCCAGGGATGACCGCGTTTATCTATTCGGTTATGATTTCACTGACAGCCATCGCGCTGATCCCTCACTTGAGCGTATTCCTGACATCGATCTCCGAGCGTTGGTTCATGGCGATCTGGCCGCAGGAAGTCACGGGCAAGTACTACCCGCTCGTCTATCGGCATCCGATCGCGGGCCCCAGCATAACAATGAGCCTGATGCTGAGTTCTTTAAGTACGGTTTGCGACGTGGTACTTGGCATATCCATTGCCTATCTGCTTGCCCGCACCCGGGTCCCGTTCAGAGGCGCGCTGGATGCGGTCGCTATGCTGCCCCTGGCCCTGCCGGGCCCGGTACTGGCTTTCGGATATCTGGCCGGGTATTCCGGCACCTTTCTGGACGCGAGGCACAATCCCGTCCCCCTGCTGGTGATCGCGTACGCGGTGAGGCGGCTGCCATATATGGTCAGATCGGCCTACGCCGGATTCCAGCAGACGAGCGTCTCCCTTGAAGAAGCGGCCAGGAATATGGGTGCTTCGCCCCTGCGCGCCACCCTGCAGATTACCTTTCCGCTCATCCTCGCCAATCTGTTCGCCGGCGCCATTCTCTGCTTTTCCTTTGCCATGCTGGAAGTCAGCGACAGCCTGATACTTGCTCTGAAGGCACAATATTTCCCCATTACCAAGGCCATCTACGCGTTAATGGGCAGGATTGCGGACGGTCCATATATCGCCAGCGCAATGGGAATGCTGGGCATGCTGCTTCTCATGTTCAGCCTCTTTCTGGCCGGACGGTTCCTGGGAAGGCGAATGGGGGAACTGTTCCGCGCGTAGGATCACGTCAGGAAATGGAAGAGCGAAGACGCGAGTCGGGAGATCCTGGAAGAGGCAAAGCGCGAAAGACTTACGGGGAACGGTGCGGCCCTCTACTGTCTCACGTCTCCACTCTAACCGACTCTTGTCAACGCATCAATGCTCCTGCCAGGAGTCGTCAGACGGTCAGGTTGAACAATAAGAGGGAGAACATCGAAGATGGTCTACATCGCTGTCGTTGTCCTTTTAATGCTCGCGGTTATCTTCACACTGACGCGTGAACGCGGGACACAAAGCAGAGAGGTTTCGGAAGGAGACGATGCACTGGCCGCAGACATGGCGGACCTGGTGGTCGAAGGCCGCACGGAATTCCTGCCCGCCGCAAGCCATCCGGTATTGGGCGGTGCGCTTCGCGAATTGCTGGACCGCCTGGGGATAGATGCAGAGCAGGTACTGGTCAATCGTGGCTTTGCGCACGGCCCGGGAGCGATTAGGACGGATGACGAAAGCACCCGGAAACTGAGGTTGTTTGATCCTGCTGAAGACATGATGCAGATTGTAGAACGGGCATTGCTCGTGGGGATTCAGTTGGCGCGCGCCGACGATGACTACGCCGGCGTGGGCGATGACCACCTGGACCTGGAAGCGCTGGTACGCAAAGCCGAAGCCATTGAAATGGATCTGTTCGGAGACGGGAAGCGCGACCGCTACGTATTCTACGGGAAGGCTGCGCTGGTTCTGCAGGATATGCTACAGGATGAAACGGAGGACGCGCGAAGGGAAGTCCTTCGGGGTTTGCTGGAGATGGTCGACGCCCGGATCAATGCCTTCCAGGAGGAACTGGAAAGGTCGATGGCGTACATCCCCGAGCCGGATACGTTGAGGTGGGGCGACAGGAGAGATCGACAGTTGTATTATTTCAAGATGGGCGTAACGAACTCCCTGAGACGAAGCGGACAGCTGGAGAGCTTGGGACAACTCTACCGGTACCGGGGGGTAAATTACGACGTCCTGGAAGCATATGACCTGGCGGCGCAGGAGTGTCCGCAGCTCTTCGCGGCGGATGTAATCGGGATCGACGGATTGCTGCAGATGGGAACCGGAGAGGTCCGCGCGCTTGCCAAGAAAGCGCTTCCGGAGGGCGGAAGGCGTTAGCGTCGTGATTCAGAGAAGAATGTCCGCTGCCGCCACGCGTTGCGTGGCGGCAGCGGTATTCTAAGTTCCCCTGCGGGCCTTCTCGTAAAAAGGACGCACGCGTTCAATGACTTCCGCGTCCAGTTTGCATTCGGACACGATTTGCGTGAATTCCTCTGCCGGCAAGCCGAGTTCCTCCAGGAACTTCTGGTCGGCCGGTCAGGGGTAGACGTAGTCGCCGATGTTGTTCCGCAGCATCGCCCGGGCCTTGTCTGTAATCCTTGGCAGCCAGGGAATACCGCCCATGGCAAGTGTTCTGCCCCGCGGGCGGAATTCGATGGATTCGTGCATGGTATCCATCTGTTCGGCTCCTTTCTGAAAAGCAGTCCGTTGATAAAGTCGCTCTGCAGGCGAGGTATGGTGTCCCGACCCGGAAATAGATTGCCATTGTGGCCGAAGACAAGGCGCGCGACTGAGTCCCATCCCTGGATTCGGCGAGGGAGCGCAACGCAGTATTTCGACCGCAAGGGCCGGCCGTAGCCCGGATGGGCTTTTTCAACGGGCTGATAGAGTTGGACAATTCAAAGAATACAGGCAACATCGTACAAAGGCAAGTTGAAAAACGTCAGGAGCTCACTCTCCTCCGCACACGTTACGGTAGATCGATAACGAAGTGCCCCCGTAGGTCTTCCGAACGCATAGCGAAAGGTGCCGGGAAGTGACGGGCATCTCGAGGTCTGCGGCATGTTGAATGAGGATATGGGCGGAAGGAGCAAGGAGGACCGATCCGCCCAGGCGGGTGGGCATGGCAAGGGCGAACGGGACGTCGTCATGCATCAGATGGTACGGCGGATCCGCATATATTACGTCAAATGCCTGTTGTTCCGACTCCAGCAGCGGCAGGAGTCGTTCCACGGGCTGATTCGTGAGGCGAACCTGTCTTTCCCCCCCCCAGTCCTTCAGCAGCCTTGAAATAAAGCCGTGCCTGCGACGATCCGGTTCGTTCAGAAGCACCCGGGCGCCACGACTGTACGCTTCCAGCCCGATCTGACCCGAACAGGAAAACAGGTCGAGGAAATGAATATGATCAAGCCTGGCGCCCAGAATGTTAAACGCGGCCTCCTTGATCCTTGCCGGCGTTACGCGGGCGTCGCCGTGTTTCCTGACGTCAAACGGAATGATCCGGCCCTTCAGTTTGCCCGTGATTATACGCATAGGGATGAAAGGAACGAGTTGGCATACGCAGGCGGCACCGCGGGTGATCAATGAGGTTCGTGCCGCTCCCTGCCGCTTTAGAAGCTGTTTTAAAATTACCGGTGAGTTCCAGAGCGCGAGCGAAAAAGTGACGTTCAAGGCGGGAAAATCCACCTATGAGAGGCGAGCAAGCGCAGCCTCGATCTGGTAAGACGGGTGGGTTTGACCAACGCTGACCGGCGCTTTTGCAGCCGCGCGAAGACCGCTGGGAATTTTAAGACAGCTTCTTAAAAGCCCTCCAGTCTGCTCAGGTCCGCGATGCCGTCGGCGAGAGAGGCGATGCGCTGAACCAGAGCCAGGCGCGCCTGTCGAAGCACCGGATCCTTATCCATCACCAGGACTTCCTCGAAGAAGCGGTTGATCGGGCCGCGAAGATCTGTCAGCACGATTTCAAGGGTACCGATCCTGTCATTCGATCGGTCCATCACACGTCGGGCTCCTTCCCATTTCAGGTGCAGGGCGCGCGAGGAAGGATCCGGATCCGCCTCCGGGTTCAGCGGACAGGGTTCATCCAGATCACGCACAATCCGCTTACAGCGCGCGTATGCATGCAGGGTCTCGGTCCAGCCTTCCGAACGGACCATCTGATCGAGGCCATCCACAATGGTCCGGAGCCCGAAGGGGTCATCGCATCCGCCCCCGAGCGCGGCCTCGACAACGTCGTGACGAAAACCCTCCTCTTTCAGCTGTACGCCCAGGCGCCGCAGGATGAACGCATGCGCGTCGTTCAATCGATCGGTATGCACCCGGACAGGAAGCCCGGCAGCCGCGGCCTCCAGGCCCTTCTTCAGGGAAAAGTGTCTGCGATTGCCTATAAGCAGCGCCAAAAGGCCCAGCGCGTCCCGACGCAACCCATAGGGGTCGGCGGTCGACCGGGGCTTGACTCCGGCGCAGAACAGGCCGGCCAGGCTGTCCAGCCGGTCGGCGATGGAGACTGCGGATCCGGATTCGCTTGAAGGCAGCATATCGCCGGGGAACCGGGGAAGATAGTGTTCCTGGATGGCTGTCGCCACCGCGTCGGTCTCCCCGGACAACAGGGCGTAGTACCGGCCCATCACGCCCTGAAGGGACGTCATTTCCACGACCATACCGGTGGCCAGATCGGCTTTGCATAGCCGTGCCGCCCGCTTGGCCGTGATCATATCTCCTTCCGACAGGCCAAGATCGGGTCCGATGGCCGGGAGCAGTTGCTCGATTCGCGCGCTCTTGTCCCTCACGGAGCCCAGATCGTCCTGGAAGGTGAGCGTATCCAGACGCGGCAGGTGGTTCTCCAGGGCCTTTCGACCGTCTTCCCTGTAGAAGAAGGCGGCATCCGCAAATCTGGCGCGCACGACATTCTCGTTCCCTCGAACGACAGGCCCCGGATCGGCCTGCCGGCCGTTGGACACGGCCACAAACCAGGGCAGCAGCCGGCCTGATTCGGGGTGTACCACGGGGAAGTAGCGCTGGTACTTCCTGAGTACGGTAACCAGGACCTCCTCGGGCAGTTCGAGATGAGCTTCGTCGAAACCACCGCGCAGCGCGAAGGGCGCTTCGACCAGGTCGGTAACTTCGTCAAGCAGTTCGGGATCTTCCTGTACGCTGCCCCCTACTTCACGCGCCCGTTCGCAGACCTGATTCCGGATCGCTTCCTTTCGCCGATTGCGGTCGACGATCAGGCCGAGTTCTTCCATTTGCGGGCAATAGGCGTCGGAGGACGCCAGCTTGACGGGCGGATCGCCCTCGGGCCTCAGACCATAGCTGGTTCGTCCGCCCCGGATCCGTGCGAGGGAAAACGGAATAACCCGGTTTCCGAAAAGTGCGACAATCCAGCGAAGAGGTCGGGGATAGTCGAAACCGCCGGAGTCCCAGCGCATCGTCTTCGGGAACTTCAATCCGGAGATCAGCCCGGGAAGGAGTTCGGTCAGGACTTCCGTCGTTGCGAGACCGGGCTCGTGGCGCCGGGCATAGACATATTCAACGCCCTTCTCGTCTTTCCTGTGTTCCACCGAACCTGTAGAGATACCTTGACCGCGACAGAACCCTTCCAACGCCCGTGTCGGCTGTCCGTCGTCGCCGTAAGCCGCCCTGACGGCCGGACCGCGTACCTCGCGTTCCTGATCCGGCTGGCGTCCCTCGAGATTCCTGACGCTGGCCACAAGCCGTCTGGGCGTGCCCGTTATTTCGATTTTGTCGTAGCCAAGTCTCTGCTCCCGCAGAAGCTCGGGAAGGAACCTCTCGAGTTGCTCGATGCCGGACCGCACGTCATTAGGCGGGAGCTCTTCGGATCCGATCTCCAGAAGCAGGTCGGCGCGCTCCGGTGACCAGGTATCCCCACCGGCCTTCGGGGCGCCGGCCTCCCCGGGTTTTCTGATCAGGGGGTGGCCTGACGCTTCACGCTGTTCCAGAAATCCTTCGGCGACCTGCCTCGCGAGGTCGCGGATGCGGGCGAAGTACCGCGCACGCTCGGTTACGCCTATGGCGCCGCGGGTGTCCAGCAGGTTGAAGGTGTGAGAGCAACGCAATACGTAGTCATAGGCGGGAATGACCAGTCCGCGGCCTATCGCGGCTCTCGCTTCCTCATAGAAGAGATCGAACATGGACTGCAGTCGCCCGACGTCGGCGTGGTGAAACTCGTAATTGCAATACTCCACTTCCTGCTGCCTTAGAATGTCGCCATAGGAGACCTGCTCGTTCCAGCGGAGTTGCCAGACTTCACGCACGTCCTGTACATACATGGCGATCCGCTCCATGCCGTAGGTGATCTCCACGGGCACCGGGTCGAGCTGCAGGCCTCCGGCCTGTTGGAAATAGGTGAACTGTGTGATTTCCAGGCCGTCGAGCCAGACCTCCCAGCCCAGGCCCCACGCGCCAAGCCCGGGCGATTCCCAGTTGTCCTCCACGAAGCGAATGTCATGGCGCCTCCGGCTCAGTCCCAATGCTTCCAGACTATCCAGGTAGAGTTCCTGGGGGTTGCCTGGCTCAGGCTTCAGTACAACCTGGTACTGCGTGTGCATCTGCATCCGGTTCGGGTTCTCCCCGAATCGTCCGTCGTCGGGTCGAAAACTGGGTTCAACGTAGGCCACGTTCCAGGGCTCCGGCCCCAGCACGCGAAGCGCGGTGCTCGGGTTCCATGTACCCGCGCCGACCTTTTCGCTGAGCGGTTGCCAGATGATACACCCGTGATCCGCCCAGAATCGTTCAAGGCGCAGAATGAGTTCCTGGAAGGATGGTGTGGAACTCACGATTGTTGTCCTTTCGCAATATCCGTCACGCGATTTCCGGTTAGCTGCCGGGGAAACAAAATGAAGGACCCCGGAAAGACACAGGCGTGCGGAGCGCGCAGCGGCGCTACTTCGCCCCGGAAATCCTCTTGATGGGCGTTGTGGAAACTCTGGCTTTTACGTTCTTCTGAATCTGCTTGATGGACCGCTCGACGTTCCGGACCTTCTTTCTGCCGTCATGGACAGCAACGGTAAGGTCCATCCGGCGGGTCTCGCCGGCGTCGAGCCTGATTACCCGTCCCTGTTCGCGTTCGAAAGGCTTCGGATTCGGATAGTTGGTGGCGGGTTCCAGGCCGGTGACGTATCCGTCATCGGTTGCCGCGGTATTTTTCCAGAGTGTAAAGCAGGGCAACTGGTTGAGCGAACAGTGCAGACTGGAACCCAGGTCTCCTTTGGCGTTTTTGAGCAAGACCGCCGTCTGTCCGCTGCCCCGCTTTCCCGCCAGTTCGTAAAAGTAGACCTGTTCGACAAAGCCGGACTCCGGCGCCCCGAACCTGCTATATGCGGCGGCCCCCTTCTGCGCCGTGACGTCTCTCGGGGATACGGATCTCACCGGCGCCACCAGGGTGCTGCCCTCTTCCAGCAGCGGGGGGCCGTAATTGCAGTGGTACAACATCTGCATTTCGGCGGGCTTGTTGTTGAGATTGGTGATCCGGTCTGAAATGGTAAAGGTGTTGGCCCCTGGAACCGTGGAAATACGCGTGGTCAACCGCAGCGCGGGACCGAACATCATGGCTTCGTCCACAACGCCAACCACGGTGATGCGATGCGGCGGGGACAGGTCGATGCGAACCTCGACCTGACGTGCGGGGATGTTTGCGATTTTTCCATGTAGTGGAAGGAATACCGTGGCTTCGTTGCCGTTGTTGTCGATGACCACGTCGTTCGTCGGCGCGCCGTTGCTTTCCATGCCGCAGCGAACGATCCACTCATTGAAGCCTTTCAGCCAGCCCAGGCCCCCCCGGTCGTTGGCGTCGACGTGTGCCGGGTGAACCAGGTCCCGAACGGGGGATTCCCAGCCGAGAGGAATTTCCCGGTAGGCGCCCTTCCAGATGCCCATGCCGCGAGTCGGCACAATCGTGAATGAGAAGGCGCCGTTGTCCACTTCAACGAGGTCGATGCCCGCCTGCAGCCCGCCGTGAAGGGTTTTCTTTTCTACCCTCCACCCATATCCGGTACCCAGGGAAAGGGTTTCCTCATCCACGCATCCGGACTCGACCCAGTGGCCGCGATCCGCGTCGGTTAGCACGTGACGAAACACGCCGCCCATGTCGAACTCCTTGTATAATAGGAGGTTGTAATACGAGACGTGCTTGAAGACCAGAGGTGCAAATATACTGTACACCCGGCGGTGTGTCAATGACAGAAGCCCCGCGAAAACCGTCCGGAAACGGACTCATGGCCTCCTCCGCCCAGCGGACGCCCTTGTGCCGCCGCTACCGCCGCGCAAGGCGACGGTCGATCTTCGAGTATCGGATTCCCGTCGATTTTCCGGTACACTTGACAATCCCTGCGTAGGTCTTTAGTATGGAGTCACATCGCGTTTCGGCTGAACGGCGAAAGGAGAGGAAGTGGCGGCCATCAAGACGTTTTTTTTCTGCGGTATCGGGGGAAGTGGAATGAGCGCGCTGGCGCAGGTGCTGCGCCACCACGGGCATGCGGTGCGCGGGTCCGACCGGCGCCGGGATCACGGCAAGAGTGCGGAACTCTTCGAGATGCTCCGCGCCCATGGCATCGTGTTGTTTCCCCAGGATGGGTCGGGCGTTGACGATTCCGTGGACGAAATGATCGTGTCAGCCGCGGTGGAGGAACACGTCCCCGACGTTCGCGCCGCGTTGCGGCGGGCGATCCCGGTGCGAAAGCGCGCGGAGGTGCTGGCCGAACTATTCAACCGGGTGGAGGGCGTGGCCGTTGGCGGTACGAGTGGAAAGACAACGGTTGCGGGCATGATCGGTCACATCCTGCAGCAGGCGGGCCGAAACCCAACAGCGATTCTTGGGGGTTCGCTCCTGAACGACTCGCCGACTCCGACGGGTAACGCCATCTGCGGCGACCCCGGTCTGCAGGTGATCGAGGCGGATGAGAGCGACGGCACGATTGTCTTGTACGAGCCTTCAATTTCGGTTCTGACCAATATTTCGCTGGACCACAAGCCGCTTGAGGAACTGCGTGAGATGTTCCGGGAATTTGTACTAAAGGCCCGCCGGGGGGCCGTCATCAACACGGACTGCGAGCTAACCGCGGAACTCGACGTGGAGGGTATCGGATTCGGCGTGGAGAATTGCCGCGCGCAGGTCCGCGCCGAAGATGTCCGGCCGATGGCGGATGGCGTGGCGTTTGAAGTCGGCGGGACCGGGTTTCGCCTCAAGGTGCCGGGCAGGCACAATGTTTCGAACGCCGTCGCGGCCGTGGCCGCCTGCTGGGCGTTAGGCGTTCCCGTCCGGCAATCGGCCGCCGCGCTGGCGACTTTCGCGGGTATCCGGCGGCGCCTGCAGGTGCTGGGTACCGCGTGCGGCGTGACGGTGATCGACGACTTCGCGCACAATCCTGACAAGATTGCAGCCACGCTATCAACGCTGAGAGAACAGCCCGGACGGTTGCTGGTGATGTTCCAGCCAACCGGATTTGAGCCCACACGGTTCCTCAGGGACGGACTGATCGCCGCATTTGCGGAGGGACTGGAAAGTCGCGACGTGCTTGCCATGCCGGAAATTTTCTACGCGGGCGGAACCGCGGTACGCGACATTTCGTCTCGGGACCTGGTCGAAGCCATTTCGGGGCAGGGTGTCGAGGCGGCGTTCTACAACGGGCGAGCAGAAATCGCGCGCCGGTTCACCGAAGAAGCGCGGCCCGGGGACAGGGTGGTGATTATGGGCGCACGTGACGACACGCTGACTGATTTCGCCAATGGGATATTGAACTCAATCGCGTCCTGACGTTTCTTCGCCCACGAGTGTCCTGTCCCAAAAATTCCTCACCATTCGACCGTCGAGTCGAATTTAGGCAGCTTGTTTCCTGGACAGTACACCAGGAGTCGCTTGATTTAAATTTGGGAGCGTTTGTTTGGTTGTTCCGCCGTATATACAACCTGGCGACCTCATCGGAATCGTGTCGCCTTCCGGATCATTCGAACGGGAGCGATTGCGTCCGGGCCTCTCGTATCTCCGGAACAGGGGCTTCCGGGTGAGGGTCGGATCGGCGGTCTACGACCGGGACCGGTACCTCGCGGGACAGGATCCGGACCGTGCGAAGGACCTGAACGTCATGTTCGCCGACCCGGAGGTCCGGGCCGTCTTTGTGACCCGCGGAGGATTCGGGGCAGCGCGGGTACTTGGGCTTCTGGACTACGAGGGAATCCGGAAATGCCCGAAGCCCCTGGTGGGTTTCAGCGATACGACCGCGATTCAGTTGGGGATTTACGGCCGCACCGGTTTGGTGAGCTATTCCGGCGTGACACTTTGCGGTGACGTTGCGGCATCAGGAATGCCGGAGGCAACGGAAACGTCTCTCTGGAATGCGCTCATGTGCGGGCGGTTCGAGGAGATGGTCGGTGTCGCCGCAATGAGGGGACGATTCGCGGAAGGGAAGCTGCTGGGCGGCTGCCTCTCGGTGATCGCCTCGCTCATGGGTACCGGATATATGCCGGATACGAGTGGTGCACTTCTCTTTCTGGAAGACGTGAACGAAGCCCCCTACCGGGTCGACCGCCTGTTGACGCAGCTCCGAATGGCGGGCGTGTTCGATCGCGTGGCCGGCGTGGTGTTCGGAAGATTCGAGGGTTGCGAGCCGGAACGGGAAGAGGAGGGTACCGTGGACGACGTCCTGCGCGGTTTTTCATCGTCCGTTGCCGTACCGGTTTTCCAGGGACTGCCTTATGGGCACGGCGAGGGACGGCGCGTGCTGCCGATCGGCCTCCGGGCGACCGTGGACGGAAGTCGGGGAACGCTGCAAATCGACACTCAGTGAAAGGCCGCACTCGTGATGTCAGGGATGACTTGCCTGCGTCGGTTGATTACGGTCTGCCTGGTCGGATCGATGGCGTCGTGCGCGACGATTGGCCGGTTCAACATATTGACCACCGAGGAGGAAGTCCAGATCGGCCGCGAAACGGCACGGGTGATCGAACGTGATCTCACGCTCTACAACGACCCTGCCGTAACGGCGTACATCAACAGCCTCGGCCAGATGCTCGCGCGGTACTCGCGTCGTTCCGGTCTGAAGTACTTTTTCAAGGTCGTGGATACTGACGAAGTAAACGCTTTCGCGCTTCCGGGCGGCTGGCTGTACGTCAACCGTGGGCTAATTACAACAGCGGAAAACGAATCGGAGCTGGCAGCGGTCATCGCACACGAAATCGGTCATGTGGATAGGAAACACGGCGCCAGAGCCATCAGCAGGGAGTTTGGCGCGGCGGTGATTCTGGACGCGACTCTGGGCGGAGAGAACGCGTCGGTGCGGCGGCATGCGCTCAGGCAGATCGCCGCTCTCTGGAAGGGTATGGGGCAATTGAAGTACGGGCGCGACGCCGAACGGGAAGCCGACCGGTTTGCCGTGGATGCTACTTACGCGTCAGGGATCGATCCGAGAGGGACTGCTACGTTTTTCCAGAAGCTGGTGGCCTTGCGGGAGAACGAGCCAGGTAGGCTGGAGGTTATGTTTTCCACGCACCCTCCCAGCAGGGAGCGTGTTGAGAATGTGCGGGCTCAGATTGGGGAACTGCCCGCCAAGGCCGGCTTGACGTCAGATTCCCGGCGGTTTCAGGAAATCAAGAAGAGGATCCTCGAACGAGACCGTGTCCGCCGAGGGAAAAAAGCGCGCTCGACAGAAAGGCGGCGACGATAGCGACGCGGTCCGGGCCTTGCGTCGCATCTATCTCCGCAACGCGTCGAGGCATTGAAAGTACGACGGGAAGGACTTATCGACGCAGGTCGGATTCCGTATCGCGATGCCCGGCGCTTTAAGGCCGATCAGCGCCATGCTCATGGCCATGCGGTGATCCTCGTACGTGTCGAGTTCGGCCGGACGAATTTGCGCAGAGGGATAAACTGTCAGTGAGTCAGGCCGGGCGTCCGAACGAACCCCCAGTTTGTTCAGTTCGGCCGCGACAGCAGCGATGCGGTCGGTCTCCTTGATGCGCAGATTGGCGATGTTGCGCACCGTTACCGGCCCGGTTGCAAATGGAGCGAGCGCGCAGAGGGTCTGAACCACGTCAGGCATTGCGTTCATGTCCACATCGATGCCGGAAAGCCGTTCCGGGCCGTGGACTTCGATGCCGTCCCGCCTGTTACTGACGGCGCAGCCCATTCTGCCCAGAACGTCCACGAATGCCACGTCGCCCTGTGCGGACGCCCGGGAGAGGTTGCGCACCTTGATCCGACCGCCCGTAAGCGCCGCGGCGGCAAAGAAGTACGAAGCGTTGGAGGCGTCCGGCTCGATGGGATACTCCGCGGGTGTGTAGCGCTGTCCCGCTTTCACGTGGAAGATGTCGGCGTCGCAGGTGTCGACATTCACACCAAAGTCGCGCATAATATGTAAGGTCATGTCGATGTAGGGCCTGGAGACCAGGTTGCCGGTAACGCGGATCTCGACGTCCTTTCGCGCGTACGGCGAAACCATGAGAAGGGCGGAAAGATACTGGCTGCTACGGTCTCCCGGCATCTGCGTCAGGCCTCCCTCGAGACCGGCTCCGTCGACAACGACCGGCGGACACCCGTTTCCCGCCAGGCTCCGCGCGCAAACCCCCAGGGGTCGCAGGCCGTCGATCAGGTCCTGGATCGGCCGCTCTCTCATGCGGGGAGCGCCGTCCAGCGTAAAGGTGCCATTTCCCAGCGAGACATAACCGGTAAGAAACCGGGCGGCAGTGCCAGAGTTGCCCACGAAGAGTTCGGCGCTCGGTACGGGAACGCGTCCCCCCGCGCCGTCGACAATGAGGATGCTCTCGCCTTCAATCCGAATACGGACGCCCAGGGCTGAAAGCGCGCGGGCCATATATCGGGTGTCGTCGCTTTCGAGTGCGCCCGGAAGGCGACTCCGCCCGTCGGCAAGTGCCGCGATCAGCAGCGCCCGGTTGGTGTAGGACTTGGATCCCGGCACTGACACGTCGACGTCGACGCGCCGCCGGATTGGATGGACTTCAAGAATGTCGGACATCGTGTGGAAACCGGATTAAGGGGCGGGTGTCGTCACAACCTCGTTAAAGTAACGCAATGGCGTGGGAAGTCCAATTGAAAAACGCCATTTGCCCGCCAAAACACCCCGAACACCGGGCAGATCCGGACGCGGCGCTGCGGGTGATTTCCCTCAAACGGCGACGACGTGTCGCGGCTGGTGACAGTCCGTTCAGTACGCAGGGTGAAAACGCCACGGCCGTGATTCCAGCTGATTGTTCCGGCGAGTCTCAGTGAAGCAAACCTGTCAATCTGTCGCTTGACTTTTGGTTCGACCGGAAGTAAGATTATTACATCGCCGGGATATCCGTGCTCGCCACGACTGACGCAACGGTTTTCCCCCTCCCCCGGCACGGCCCCGCATTCCAGACAGCCCTCTTCTCCCCGACAATACCTTTCCAATCCGGCACATTCGGAGAAACTCACGATGGCCGAATTCGTGCATCTCCATAGCCACAGTATGTACAGCCTGCTGGACGGCACCTGCAAGATTGACAGCCTTGCCGCAAGGGCCGCCGAGTGGGGGATGCCCGCTGCAGCCATTACGGACCACGGGAATCTCTTCGGCGCCGTGGATTTTTACAGGTCGATGAAAGAGGTGGGCGTTAAGCCCATAATCGGATGCGAGGTCTATTGCGCCATCGAAAGCCGGTTCGAAAGGAAACCCTCGCGCGGCGTGCCCAGTGGAGCGAACCATCTTGTGCTGCTTGCGAAAGACACGCGCGGGTATAAGAACCTGGTAAAGCTCGTCTCGGCCGGCTACATGGAAGGGTTTTATTACCATCCCAGAATCGACAAGGAACTGTTACGAAAACACTCCGAGGGGCTGGTCTGTCTATCGGGATGCGTGAGCGGCGAGGTGCCGCATCTGATCGAGCGCGAGGGCGTGAAAGTCGCGATGGCCGCCGTGGAAGAGTATCTCGACATTTTCGGTAAAGACTACTACCTGGAAATCCAGCGGCACGGCATCGAAAGAGAACCAAGAATCAACGACGGCCTCATAAGGATTCACGGTGAAATGGGCGTGCCGCTCGTGGCGACGAACGACTCCCATTTTCTAGGCGCCGACGATCACGAAGCTCACGCCGTTCTCGTGGCTCTACAGACCGGTAAAACCCTGAACGATCCTGGCAGAATGTGTTATCCGGAAGACGTCTATTTCAAATCCGCGGACGAGATGCACACGCTTTTTTCGGACATTCCCCAAGCTTTGGAGAAGACGCTGGAGATAGCCGAAAAGAGCAACTTGGAACTCACGTTCGGAGACTACCTTGCGCCTGAGTTTCCATTGCCGGGGGGATTTGAGTCGGCCGACGAATACCTCAAACATCTCGCACGGGAGGGGCTGGAGAAACGATTCGATTCAATCTCGCAGGACTTGCACAAACGGCTGGAATTTGAACTTGACCTGATTGTAAGCAAGGGACTTGCGGGATATTTCCTCATCGTGTGGGATTACGTCAACTACGCGAAGGAGCACGGAATCTCGGTAGGTCCGGGACGTGGATCCTGCGCCGGGAGCCTGGTGGCGTATGCGCTGCGGATAACCGACCTGGACCCGATAAAGTACAATCTGCTGTTTGAGAGATTCCTTAACCCCGAACGCGTGAGCCTGCCCGACATCGACATCGATTTTTCGGACAAGAAGCGAGATCAGGTCATCAGGTACGTATCTGAGAAGTACGGCGAGCGCAATGTGTGTCAGATCATCACGTTCGGCACACTGAAGGCGAAGGCGGTAATCCGGGACGTAGGCCGCGTGCACGATATGTCATTCGGCGAGGTCGACCGGATTGCGAATCTTGTGCCCAACGACTTGAAGATGACGCTCGACACGGCAATTCAACAGGTGCCGGAGTTGAAGAAAATGGCCGAGGGCGATGGCCCGGAAGCGCAGTTGATCCGACATGCGCGGGGGCTTGAGGGTTTGGCCCGCCACGCGTCCGTTCACGCGGCCGCGGTCATTATCGCACCGGATGAGTTGACGAATTTCGTACCCTTGTACAAAGCACCGAAGGACGGCAAGTTGACAACCCAGTTCGACGGGCCGACTTGTGAGGATATCGGCCTTTTGAAGATGGACTTCCTGGGCCTCAAGGAGCTTTCGCTTGCCGACGAGACTGTGGATCTGATTAAGAAAGAGGATCCGGCATTTGACCTGACAAGAATTCCTGAAGACGACAAGAAAACGCTGGAACTCTTCGGACGCGGCGAAACTGTGGGCGTATTCCAGTTCGAGAGTCCGGGAATGCGGGAATACCTGATGCAACTGAAGCCCGACCGCATCGAGGACATCATAGCGATGAACGCCCTCTATCGACCGGGACCGATGCAGTACATTCCGAACTTTGTCGCACGCAAACACGGAGAAGAAGAGGTGGTCTACGACCATCCCGGGATGGAGCCCATCCTGAAGGATACATACGGGATCATGGTGTACCAGGAGCAGGTGATGCAGATTGTTCAGGTTCTGGCGGGATTCAGCCTCGGCCAGGCCGACATCCTTCGAGACGCCATTGGCAAGAAAAAGCCCGAAGAAATGGCCCGTCAGAAGGACGCGTTTATCGTGGGGTGCAAGGCCCACGGCGTGGATCTGAATCTCGCCCGAAAGATCTTCGCAGATATAGAAGTATTCGCCGGCTATGCTTTCCCCAAAGCACACGCGGCGGCGTATGCGGTTGTCGCATACCGGAACGCCTACCTCAAGGCGAATTATCCCCAGGAATACATGGCCGCCAGCCTCAACGGTGAAATCGGCAACATCGAGCGCATGGTGGTCCTGATTGAAGAGTGCCGGCGAATGAAACTGGAGGTCCTGCCCCCTGACTTGAATACCTCTTACGTGGACTTCGTGGCTTCAGAAACGGCGATTCTGATGGGAATGGCGGCCGTACGAAACGTGGGTCGCGGCGCGGTAGAGGCCATTGTCAGCGCGCGGGAGACCGACGGACCGTTCAATTCCCTGTTCGAGTTCTGTGAGCGCGTGGATTTGCGCGCGGTGAACCGCAGGGCTATCGAGAGCCTGATTCGCGCAGGAGCTATGGATCGTCTGAAGGGGCATCGTGCGCAGCTTCTACAAGGGCTCGACCGGGCACTCGACGCGGGTCAGTCCGCACAGGCGACCCGGCAGCGACGTCAGATTTCGCTGTTCGACATGGAAGGCCTTGCAGACCAGTCGGCGGTCATCAAAAACCACGTCCTTCCCGAGGAGCCGGAGTGGACGGAGCGTGAAAGGCTTGCGCACGAAAAGGAAATGCTCGGGTTTTATCTCTCCGGTCATCCGCTGGAAAGATTCCGGGCGGATCTGGCTGCGCTGGGAATCCGTACGTCTCAGGACGTCGGCGCCCTCCCGGAGGGAGCGGAAGTGAAACTCGGAGGGCTGATTTCCGAAACCAGGTCGCATACTGACCGAAACGGGCGTCCAATGGCGTTCGGCACGATCGAGGATCTGGAAGGCGCCATGGACCTCGTTGTGTTTCCCGACACGTTCGAGAAGGTCAGGGCTTCGTTTGTAACAGACGCAATGGTGGTGATCCAGGGCAGGCTCTCCGGGCGGAATGGTCGACAATCGCTGCGAGTAGAGAAGGTCCTGGCGATGGAGCACGCGAGGGAAACGCTTGCGGACGCGCTGAACGTCAAGCTTACGTCGGAGATGCTGAAATCGGAACCGCTTGAACACCTGAAAGCGATGCTTGAAGGTCACAGGGGCGGGTGTACGGTTTATTTGCACCTTGAACTGCGCGAAGGGGAAACGAAGATAATTCGTTCCCGGTCGCTGACGGTGAACCCCTCTGACGAGTTGATCTCTGAAATCGGCGCATTTCTTGGAGAACGGCGCGCCTGGGTATCCCAGAAATCCTGATTACGCTACTCACGGCGGCCCGTTCAGCGCCCTGCATTTCGGCACGCGGGCACATGATTTCGCGCACGCGAGAACGCAAAGAAAGAGGCGACCGTCCGGTCGCCTCTTTCTTTGCGTAACGGAATAAGGACGGTGCGTACTAATAGTATTCGTGCCTGTAGGCATAGATGTTGAGCAGCAAGCCGGCGAGTATCAGATTGACCACGAGTTGCGAACCTCCGTAGCTGAAATACGGCAGCGGAAGGCCGGTAACCGGTACCACGCCCACGGTCATCCCTATATTGACAAAAACGTGAAAGGTCACCACGGTCGCCAGGCCAATGGCTACCAGACTCGAAAACCGGCTCTTTACAAGGCCGGCGATATGGATGGCACGCCAGATGATCAGCAAAAACAGGGCGAGTACGAGCATTGCGCCCACGAAACCAAACTCCTCACCGATTACGGAAAACACAAAGTCGGTATGTTGTTCCGGAAGGAAGGAGAGTTTTGTCTGCGTACCCTGCAAGTATCCTTTACCGTTGAAACCGCCCGAGCCAATTGCCACTTTGGATTGCATGACCTGGTAGCCCGCGCCGAGTTTGTCCATGTCCGGGTTCAAAAAGGTCAGAATCCGCCTGCGCTGGTAGTCGTGCAGCTTGTGCTCCCAGAGATACGGTGCACCGACCGCGACCACGAGATTGACCACGACAATGGCGGCAGTCATCAATCGACGCGGCCGGACCAGAAAAATGACCGCGGCAATCGCCAAAACCAGGACAACGAGCGCCACGTAATGGAAGGCGCAGATGACGCTCAAGAAGGGTGAAATCAGGAAAAACAGCACAACAGGTCTCATCCCGGCCCAGTATAACATAGGCAGGAGTACCGAAATGAAGACCAGCGCGGTGCCCAGATCGGGCTGTCTGAACACCAGAACTGCCGGAAGCAAGACCAGAAAAAAGGACGTGACAAGTGAGCGAGGCCTGTCCAGATCCAGATTGCGCGTGGAGAGGTATCTTGCCAGGGCAAGAATGGTTGCGATCTTGGCCAGTTCGGACGGTTGCATATGTAACGGCCCCAGATCGAACCAGCGACTATCTCCGAACAGCAGAACCAGCACCAGAAGACAGATTGAAACGCCGTAGAGAATATACGCAAAGGCGTAATAAAATTTGGGCGGGACGAACAGGGTGAGCAGAAACGCGACTACGGCAATCGCACTCCAGATGATCTGCCTTTCGTAGATGCTACCGGCGGTGCCGTACTCCCAGTTGTAGGTGGCGCTGTAAATCGCACCGATTCCGAACAGTGTGGCAAGAACGACTGCAAGCAGCAGCGGAAGGTCGAAATCCTGTTTGAAGATGCGCGTAAGGACCACGTGAAGATTCCTGCGAAACGTCAGTTGGGGAATGGGATTCCGGGCTTGAATTGACCCATCGGACCCGGCTTATCGCAAGACCACGCCCGGGGCCGGGTTGCCCGGCGGTGCGGACGCGGCGTCCTTCTCTTCCGGAGCAGTTTCGGCATCGACGCGTGCGGCCACAATGGTGTCAGCCTTCTTTTTCGGCCGTGCCAGCTCAAAATACGCATCCAGAACCTTTCCCGCGATCGGGGCGGCAACCGCGCCTCCGTGACCCGCGTTTTCGACCACAACCGCCACGACGATTTCAGGGTAGTGCGCAGGCGCAAAGGCGGTGAACCACGCGTGGTCCTCACCGTGGGGATTCTGTGCGGTGCCCGTTTTTCCGGCCACACGCACGCCTTCCACCCTTGCGCGTTTTCCGGTACCGTACGGATCCTCGACGACGTCCAGCATGATACTTCGAATGGTCTTCAGGGTCTGCGCGGAAATCTGAACCGGCGTGGACTCGCGCGCCGTATCCTTAAGGACGTGGGGCCGGGGCAATTTTCCGACGGCCAGCGCACTGATATAACGGGCAATCTGGACAGGGGTTACAGATGTCTCGCCCTGTCCTATTGTCAGATTCAACATGTAGCCTTCCGCCCAGTGTCCGTAACGTTCCTTATAGTACGAACGGTCGGTCACCAGGCCCGCGGCCTCGCCGTCGCCTCCGGCAGCGATGTCGATCCCCGTGGGTTGACCGAATCCGAGCATTCTGGTGTAGCGACTCCAGTTGGCAATGCCAACCTTGCGTCCCAACTGGTAGAAATAAACGTCGCAGGACCGGACGAGCGCTCCTCGCAGCGACAGCCGGCCACACCCTGAGGCGTTGTGGCAGCGGAAGAACCTGTCACCGAATCGCATTTTGCCCCTGCACGGTCGGAAACGCGCCGTTTCCGAATCGATCAGGCCCGTTTCCAGGCCGGCAATCGCCGCAATCATCTTGAATACCGACGCGGGCGGGTATTCGCCCCGTATGCTGCGGTTCAGAAGGGGATTTGACGTGTCGGCCTGCAGGGTCCGCCATTGGCTAAGGTTACGGATTGACCGCGGATGAAAGCCGGGTTTGCTGACCATGGCAAGGATCTCTCCGTTGTTCGGATCCATTGCCACCAGGCTGCCTCTCAGCGAATCGGTAAACGCAAGTTCCGCTGCCTGCTGCAGCCGCCAGTCCAGGGTCAGGAGGATGTCGTTGCCACGTACGGGCCGGGTTGTCTTGTCGGGAAAGCTGCCAACTTCCCTGCCGAAGGCGTCGACCTCGATGAATCTCATGCCCTCCCGGCCCCTCAACGCCGACTCGCACATGCGTTCAACGCCCCGCTTGCCGATCTGGTCGTCGAGTCGGTAACCCATCTCACGCTTGCGCTCATAGGTCTTCGCATCCATCAGGCCGACATACCCGATGATATGGGGCGCCAGGGGAAGGCCGCCATTGTAGCTCAGATATCCCCGCCGTGATTCGAATTGTATCTCCACGCCAGGCAGATCGTGGCGCTCTTCTTCCACGACAGACACGATATTGAATCCAACGTCTCGCAAAATCCTTACCGGCTCGTGGAATCGACGGTTTCGGTCCGTGAGTCTTCGGTTGATGTGTTGAACCGGCAGACCCGCAACCTGACTGAGCCTGTTGACTACGTGGCCGCGAACCGTCAGATCGGTGTTTCGACGCAGTCGCTGAGGAAGCACGGAGATGGTGTACGAGGGACGATTGTCTACGAGAACCACGCCGTTACGATCCCGTATCAGGCCGCGGCCTGCATCGATGGGCACGACCTGCATCGTATTCTTCTTGGATTGGATGCGGTAGCGTTCGCTGTCTGTGATCTGCAGCCGAAATATCCCGACGAATAGAATGGCGAACAGGCAGATCACCACCGACATCATCCATCGCGTTCGGGTCTTCCGAAAACCGTTATCCATAAAGTCGTCGTGCATCGAGGTAAATCCCTTTGTTGAAGCGAATGGACAATACCAGCGAAATGCCGACTCCAACGACTGCAGTGTATAATGCCGTCCCGAACCCGAACCTGAAGATCAATCCCACTATCGCATCTGGATTCGAGAGAATGTTGGCGAACAAAAAATAGATCAGATCGTGTAAGACAACTGCCAGGAACAGCAGCAAAGCCTGCACCCGGAAATCTTCGACACTGACGCCCGCCCGGAAGTGTCCGACGGAAAACCCGACCACGCTGTTTGCAAGCGCATTCACTCCCATTGTATCGGGGCTGTAGATGTCGAGCAGGAAGCCGGATGCGAATCCGTAAAGCGTGCCTTCAATCTGTCCGCCGCAGATGCCCAGGTAAACCAGTACGATGATCACAAGGTCCGGCCCGATATCCAGAATTCGGACCGAATGCGCCCATGAAGTCTGAATGAGCAACGCCAGGGCGATGAGCAGAAGATTTCGAACGACTTTCACAAGCGACTGATGAGGCGTGTGCGAATCCTCCCTTTAATCCTTGAGGTTGACTCAGTCCACCGACCGAAGTCCGGATGGTCGTATCAGGAGCCGTGCGCCCACCCTGAGCCTTGCGGGCTTCCGGATACGGTTCCATTTCTTGAGGTCGTTGACGCGGATGCGAAAACTGCGGGCAATGTCCCAGAGCGTATCTCCCTGCCGCACGATATAGAAATCTCCGCGATGCAGGTCCGAAGGATTGGCCAGGGCAACCTGAGGAGCGTCACTTCTCCATATTACCAGACGGTCTCCTGGCGTAATATGCTTCCCGACGTTGTTCCACGCCCGGATCTGACGTGGAGTGACGCCATACCTGCGTCCGATTCCCCACAGCGTGTCCCCCTTCCTTACACGGTACGAGACTTTCCCGTGGGTGTCCGGTTCTGGCGCCGTCACGCGCGCACGGTTTCTTGCCGTACGCCTGGATTTGCTATTCGGAAAGATCGGGATCTTCAACAGCGTGCCCACGCGCAGACGTCTTGGATTCCTAATGTTGTTGGCCTCGAGCACCGTGCGAGTTGGAACGCCCCAGTCACGCGCGATGCCGCCGGGGGTTTCTCCCCGGCGCACTCGATGTTCGGCCATTCGCGCTTTCCGGTCGGGTGGAATGCGGGCATAGTTTTCCTTGAACCTGCCGGCGGTACCCGCGGGAATTCTAAGTTCATAGGGTCCGCGCGACGAAGGCGGCGTGTAACCTGAACGGAGCTCGGGATTGAGACTGCGCATTCGCGCGTAAGTCGTTCCCGCGCATTCGGCGGCCACCCGAAGGTGGACGTACTCCGATACAGGTACCACATCGTACTCTGGTGGAACCTGGTAGACGACGTCATGAAAACCGAACCACTCCGGGTCTCTGGAGATAATCAGGGCCGCCATAAACCGCGGCACGTGCCTGCGTGTTTCGCGTGGAAGGCCCTTCAACTTCCAGAAATCGTTCGTGCCCGAACGCCTGATAATACGATCCAGGCGACCCTGCCCGCAGTTATATGCCGCAATGACAAGGCGCCAATCTCCGAACAACCCGTAAAGGTGCTGAATATGCCTGATTGCCGCCCGCGTGGACTTGTCGGGGTCGCGGCGTTCGTCGATCCAGCCGTTGTTTTTGAGACCGTAAAGCCGCGCCGTGCCTTTCACAAACTGCCAGATACCGGCGGCTCTGGCCCGCGAATAGGCTCTCGGGTTATAGCCGCTTTCGATCATTGCCTTATAGACGAGATCCTCGGGCAAACCCGCTTCACGCAGAGAACTGCGAATCATCGGTTCATAGAGAGTTGAACGGGAAAGCCAGGCCTTGAAGGCCTTCCGGGCGGTCGTCTGGAAATAACGGATAGTCTTGACGACCTCGGCGTTGTAGTCCACCGGAATGTCGGCGGAACCTGCCAGTTTGCGCACATAGAGATCTTTGTAATGAACATCATCGCGCAAGTGAGGAACGAGGCTGTCGGGAATCGCGTCAATCAGCCGCCCCAGTACGGAATTCGGCCGCACGAGCGCGGACGGCGGCAGCACATCCCGATAGCGTTTTAACGTCGCCCTGAGCAGTTCGAGGTGGCGCACCTGCGTCAGTGATCCTGTGACCGTGGAATCGGTGAGCAGAATACATACGCGTTCCACGGATATCGCCGCGCTGTTCCGGCGAACCTCGTCAAGTGTGTCCAGGGCTCGCTGAAGTCGTTCGTGGTCCGTACGAGGACGTGCTGTTCTGACCGCCGGGGAATCCGCGACGGTCGCCGTGGGCCCGGCGGCTTGCGCCGGCGCTTCCGCTTCGGGAAACGTTGAAACCTGCTTCGTGGTCGAACATCCCGAAAGCAGCAACGCCAGGATAAGGCTGCAATGCGCAACGCCATGGTTCAGCGAACGTACTCTCATCTGGACATTCTGGAAAAGTCGATCCATAAACACGGCCACCGGAGACTCCGATGAACGAGTAGCGGACCGGTCGCGCAAAGCAGGCCTGCATTCGCGGCGGCCACCACAACATGACCGCTCGCGGTCATCCCCGTACGCGTTCAGTTGTCGGTTGTCTGTTCTGTGGTTGTTTCTATGTGTGTCCGGACTACAAAGGGTGTATCGTATCCGTAAGTCTGCAGCCTTTCCGTGAACCCTTCCGCGGCTTCCCGCGTACGGAAGTTTCCAATCCGCACCTTGAAGTACGGAGGCTCGGATTCTATATAAATGTCGTCCTGTCCCAGGGTGTCCCGGACGTTGGCCATCTCGCTCTCAGCCGCGGCGCGGTTCGACGCCGCAAAAACCTGAACGCGGAATCCGACCACCGGTTCCGGCCCGTAAACCGCGGCGCGAGGGAGTTCGATCCGGGTTCGCACAATAAATGCTTCAGGGTACCCCTGGCTCTTGGCCCGCCGGAGCAGCGCTTCGACCTCTGCCGCGGCACGCCCGTTTCCGGCCTGTATTTTATACAGACCCGTGTCCGGATCACGGTAGATATGTACTGGAGCGCCCAATATTGCTGCCGCCTCGTCCTTGACGGTCGCGGCGCGGTCCGGACTGGATACCACCGCAATCTGCACGCGAAATCCGTCTACGTTAACGAAAGTTGGAACGGGCGCGTCAGTCTGATCGACCTGAGCTGTCTCTGCCCCGGCAGGCGGTTTCAGCAGGAAGTCGTCGTCGTCGAGTCGTTGCGGATCGAAATCCTCGTTAACGACCACTGACGGGGGAGCGGTCCTCCGGCTTGGAGTCGCGCACGCCGCCAGTAAAACCAGCACCACACACCGGAAGAGACATGGCAATATTCGTGAAATCGAACAGGACACGGCCAGCCGTCGCAACATCTTGTTATCGTGAGTAATATATCATACCATATATTACGTCACAAACCCGACTTTGTCAATAGGTTAAGGGTCGTTATTGACGGGAAATAAGGCATTTAGACTGCGTTTTCGTTTTTCCGGAACGGAATCGCCATTTTCTGTGCCAACGGGCGCAGGGAATCGGCCATCGTGAACGCCGGAAACCTGCCGGATTGCGATGTCGAGACCGCCGTAGAGAATCCCGAATAGCTACAGTCGTTTATCAAGCCCGCAGTGCCAGAATAAGGACCCACATGGACTGTTTACCCACGGAATAAGTCCTTAGCGGACACAACCGGCCGCTGTGTTCATCAATCCGGTATGATGCCAGTCTGCCGGACTCCTGGCCGCCCGCATAGAGAAAATTACCCGTGGGGTCGATCCCGAATGCTCTGGGCACCGGTTCCGTGCGCTGAATGCCGATACCCGTGAGACGGCCCGTCCCGTCAACCGCAAAACACGCAATGCTGTCGTGGCCCCGGTTGGAAACATAAAGAAAGCTGCCCGACGGGTGGATGTGGATCTGCGCGCATGTGTTTTCACCGCCGAAGCCTTCAGGCAGGGTGGACAGTGTCTGCACAGGTTCAAGTACCCCTGATGAGGCGTCTAGTGAATATGCGGTTACGCTGCTGCCCTGTTCATTGGATGCATAAACCACATCCAGATCGGGATGGAACGCCAGGTGCCGGGGACCCACATCGGGTTCGTGGGACGTCCGTGAGACCTCACGGAGCGTGCCCGCATCCTCGTCGAAACGGAATCCTATAATGGTGTTGGATTCTCCCACGTGCGGCAAAAATGCAAGACTGTTCGACGGGTCCGTCAGAATGAAATGGGCTTTCGGCAACGTAACGGTCGAGTCGACGGGCGATTCGCTCAATGTCCCGTCTTGTCGGATGGCGTGTACATACGCCATCCCTCCGCCATAGGAAGCGGAGAGCAGAAAGCGTCCCTTTCGATCCACACTCAGATAACACGCGTCGGCATCCACGGAAACCGAGCCCAGCAGGGTAACGCCGCCTGTGCCTGCATCGAGCGAGTAAGCTGAGATCTCGCGCGCTCCGCGTCTGCTCAGATACAGGAACTTCTGACGTGGGTCGACGGCAAGCGGTCCCGGCCCGCCTTCTGCGTGGATGCTGTATTCGAAGTCGAGGTCTCCAGTATCAGGATCCATCCGGCACTTCAGAATCCTGTCTTCGCTGGAAACGGTGATGTACGCATGGTAGTTCATCGTATATCCATTCAACGACGGGCTTTCACTGTCGTTCTCTTTTTTGTTTTTCAGGACTGGAAACGGGCGAAATGGCGACGGCTCCGTAAAGCCTCCGACAGACTCTATTAATCTAGTTGCCGACAAAAATAACACGCCTGAATTATGCGCGCAAGTGTTTTCTGTATCGGCATTTAGAGCGAATTTCGGGTGGCCGCGACCGCATCCGTACATCGCTCGCAGACAGGTCTCGACGTGGGTTCGCGGACCACTTCGGATGGGTATCTGACGATCGGGAGGTCGTAAGGGCTTCCTACTTCAGGACAGGATTGGTCTTGACCCCGATTTCGAGATGTGGTATATTTCCCAAGTGTTCCCAATCGACTTGATCAGATTTCCGAAACATAAGTGAGTTCACCTATAAGTCCTTGAAAATACTTAACATGAAATTGTCAACCTGTGCCTCCAGGAAAAAACCGAAGTGCCCTGGAGGCTGAACATACGGCGGCCTTTCCAAGGTCAGGCCCGGTTGTCCGCTAATGCCCGTTGTCGAGGTTATCTCGATAACGGGTTTTTTGTTTGTCTTCGGCGCCTGCCCCGTCCGCCGGCCACGGAGGAGATGGACAATGCACCAGATAATCGCTGAAAACCTCGTGAAGACCTTCCACATCGCCGAACGCAAACCTGGTACATGGGGGGCGGTCCGGAGCGTAATCCACCGCCGCCATCGCTCGGTAACCGCACTGGGCGAAATCTCGTTTGCCATTCAGCCGGGTGAACTCGTCGGTTACATCGGCCCGAACGGCGCGGGCAAGTCCACTACTGTCAAGGTCCTTTCGGGCATCCTGGTGCCCGATTCGGGCCGCTGCGAGATCCTGGGACGGGTACCATGGAAGGAACGCATCGCCCACGTTCGCGAGATCGGCGTCGTCTTCGGACAGCGCACCCAACTGTGGTGGGACCTGCCTGTCATCGAATCTCTCGATCTGCTCCGCGACATCTACCGGGTCCCGCAGTCAGAGTACAACCGCACGCGTGACGAACTCGTAGCACTGCTAAACCTGGACTCGCTGATTGACGTCCCCGTTCGTCAGCTTTCGCTGGGCCAGCGCATGCGCTGCGACCTGGCCGCGGCCCTGCTCCATTCGCCGCCGCTCCTCTTCCTGGACGAGCCCACCATCGGTCTGGACGCCGTCTCCAAACTAGGCGTCCGGGACTTCGTCAAACGCCTCAACAGGGAACGCGGCGTTACCGTCATCCTCACAACGCACGACATGGACGATATCGAAGCCCTTTGTACGCGCGTCATGGTCATCGGCCAGGGACGGATCCTCTCCGACGGTACACTCAAGGACATGACGGAACGCGTCACCCGGGAACGGCGGCTCACCTTGGACCTCGTCGACGGTACCGAAACCGTCCACGACCCGGACGCCGAAGTTATCAGTCGGGTTGGACACCGGATTCACCTCAGCTTCGATCCGGAGCAGGTATCTGCGGCAACTCTCATCGGTCGTATCGTGGCCCGGCACCCTGTCCGGGATCTCTACGTCGAAAGCCCGCCCATCGAAGAAATCATCGCCCGCATGTACGAAAAGGAGAAGGTGTGAAAGCCTACACCGCCGTGATCGGCGCCCGTTTCCGGATGATGCTGCAATACCGGGTGGCGGCCCTTGCGGGACTGGGCACCCAGGTATTCTGGGGCCTGATCCGCATGATGTTCTTTGCAGCATTCTACAACTCCACCACGGCCCAGCAGCCGATGAGCCTGACCGAGGTAATCACCTACGTCTGGCTCGGCCAGGCGCTTCTGGGCATGCTGCCCTGGATTATCGACCGGGAAATGAGGGAGATGATCCGGTCGGGCGAGGTGGCCTACGAACTCGTCCGGCCCCTGGACCTGTACGCCTTCTGGTTCTGTCGGGACCTTGCCAGGCGAACCGCCCCGACGCTGCTGCGGGCAGTTCCGATGTTCGTCATCGCCGGGCTTTTCTTCGGCCTTCAGCCTCCGGCCTCATGGTCATCTGCCGGCGCATGGGCCCTATCAACTCTCGGGGCTCTTGTGCTCGGTGCCTCGATAGCAAACCTGCTCAACATCTCCTTGCTCTGGACCATCTCGGGACAAGGCATCTCCACGCTGATGGTAGCCGCAGTCGCGATCTTCTCCGGCATGTACGTCCCACTCCCGTTTTTTCCGGACTGGGCGCAGACGGTCCTGAACATACTGCCGTTCCGCGGCCTTGTCGATGTCCCATTCCGCCTCTATATGGGTCACATTTCTCCGTCGGATATCGTTCCGGTTTTTGTACACCAGATAGCCTGGACTCTGGTTCTGATCACGCTGGGACGCCTACTGCTCGCCCGGGGTACACGACGGCTCGTCATCCAGGGAGGATAATGCGATGCGCAATGCCCTCCGACTGTATTTGCACTACATCACGGTCTCCGTTCGTGGCCAGATGCAATACCAGGCCTCGTTCGTGATGCTGGCCGCAGGGTACTTTCTGATGACCGGTCTGGATTTCGCCGCGCTCTGGGTGCTGTTCGATCATTTCGGAAGCATCCGGGGCTGGACCCTTCCCGAAGTGGCTCTGCTCTACGGCATAGTCAATATTGCCTTCGCCCTTGCCGAAAGTACAGCCCGGGGTTTCGACACTTTTGGGAGGTGGGTGAGAAGCGGTGATTTCGACCGGCTGTTGCTGCGCCCTCGGAGTACCGTACTGCAACTGGCCGGCCAGGAGCTCCACCTCCTGCGTATAGGACGGTTCCTCCAGGGTTTTGCCGTGTTCCTCTGGGCGCAGTACGCGCTGGAGGTAACCTGGTCTGCCGCCACGGTCGCCCTCGCAGCGGGCACAATTCTTGGCGGCGTCGGCCTCTTCGTGGGCCTGTTCATCCTGCAGGCCACGCTCGCCTTCTGGACCACGGAAGGCCTGGAAATCGCCAACGTCCTTACCAACGGCGGCACGGAGACCGCCCAGTACCCCTTGGTGATCTACCCCGTGTGGTTCCGTCGCTTCTTCACCTACGTCGTTCCTCTGGCCGGGATCTCCTACTTTCCCGCCCTCGCAATACTGGGCCGTGCCGATCCCCTTGGGTCCACCACATGGATGCAGTGGATGTCCCCTATGGCGGGGTTGGCCTTCCTGCTCGTCGCCCTGCGCGTCTGGAGCTTTGGAGTCCGCCACTACCGGTCGACCGGGAGTTGATTCCCCCGCAACTTCCCGGGTTTGCGGGCGCCTGTCCGGCAGACCGGACGCGTTGGCTGCCGACGGATTGAGTTGAAATCAACGGGGGATTTGGCTAATTTCCATAAAAGCGGGGAGACGGGAGACGATAGATGGGAGAGATAGCTTGCCTTGTGAGGTCTCTGCTCGTGCCGGAGGCAAGAGGGAATTACATAACGGGCGAGGATTTCTTCTACCGTCTACCCTCTACCGTCTAACCGCTTTATGGCGGCCTCTCACCCGGGCCCCTCGCCGAGTTGCTTGCAATTCCAACAATGATCAATCTCTCCCTATATGACACGATCTGGCTGGTCGGCGGAGCCATCGCCGCCGGGCTGCTCTGGGGTATCTTCGTATCCGCCATCAAGCGCAGGGGCACGCCGGTTCCGCTGCTGCTGTTGATTTTTGCGGGTGCCCTGTGGTATACGGGCGATGCGGTGCGGATCCTGATAGAACAGGCGGCGCCGGGCGCTCTCGCGGCGGCCTATGCGTCCCAGGTCGCACGCTTCGGAACGTGCTTCCTACCCTCAGCCTTGCTGGCGACGGTCCTGATTTCAGCGGATGAACAAAAGAACCGGATCGTTGATGGTCTTCGGCGCAATCTCGTCCCGGTCGCGGTCGTCCCCGGCTTGATCGTATTCGCAATAGGACTGTGGGAAGTACCGCTGAAGCGAGTGGCCTTCAGCGTATACGCCATTGCCGCGCTTCTGTGCGCGGCCTTGCTATGCCGCAGTTTTGCCAGGCAATTGACTACGGAAGTTCAGCGGTCCTTCTACCGGCTCACGGCGGTCGCGCTGACCGGTATCGCCATTCTGGCATGCATCGCATATCCCCTGGGGGGAATCAACCTGCCTCTCGCCGGACCGGCGCTCGACCTGGTGCTGTTTCTGTCGCCCATCGCGCCGGCCTACATTCTGGGCTACTACATCTATCGGTACAGCTTTTTCCGGATCGTGGTGAATCCCGCGTTGCTCTATTCCGCGCTGACCGGTATCGTCCTCACCGTCTATCTGCTTGTGATCCGGCGCGTCGCCGAAGAGCTCGGGCGCCTGGGCGGCGGGTTCCGGGTGGAAGTCGTTGAAGCGGTGCTGATCTCGCTGCTGATCTTTCTCTTTCAGCCGGTCAAGAATCGATTGCAGGGGGCAATCAACCGGCTGTTCTTTAAAGCACGGTACCAGTACCAGCATCTACTGAGGACGCTGAGCCAGACGCTGAACGTGCCGGATGCGCTGGAGAGCCGGTTGAAGGCAGTTGTGGACGCCGTGGGTACCGTGCTCAAGGTGCACGTCGTTTCACTGGTGTTGTTCGACAGCGAGGACGGGCACGTCGATGACGTGAAGGTAATCTCGGGAAGCGGACTGACCGGGTTCGATCCGCCAGCGGCGCCGTTCAGTCGAAGTAAAGGGAAACATGAGCAGGTTCGGCAGGTTGCGGATTGGATGTTGGTCCATCGGCGGGCACTGGACGTGGGCGAGTTGCATCGTCCCGTGCTCGCCGCGGTACTCGAGGGACAGGGCGTCCGTCTGTGCATACCCGTGTTGCAGGAGGAAAAGCTCGCCGGGTTCCTCTGCCTCGGAGAGAAAAAACGCAGTGTGCCGTATTCATCGGAGGAATGGGAACTGCTCGGCACCCTGTGCAATCAGGTTGCGCTTGCGGTGGAGAATACACGCCTCGTGGAGCGGCGGCTGCAGCTGGAACGGCGCATGTACGAGGCGGAGCGGCTCTCGGCGCTGGGACTGCTTTCGGCGAGCATCGCTCACGAGGTGAAGAACCCATTGAGCTCGATGAAGGCAATTACCACCGTACTTCGGGAAGACCTGGAGAACGACCCGGACAAGGCCGGCGATCTGACAGTCGTGTTGAACGAAATCGACCGGCTGGGCCGCGTGGTGGACCGGCTCCTCAGGTTTGCACAGCCGAAACACGGGGATACACTCGAGCCCGTGGACATCAAGGTTGTACTCGACGACGTCGTCCTGATCCTTTCGCACGAGGCGGAACGGCGTAATGTGCAAATACGGTCCGAGGTTGTCGGCGGCCTGGTGGTTTCCGGAGATCCTGAAGATTTGAAAGAGGTGTTTTTCAATCTGATCCTGAACGGAATCCAGGCGATGGATGACTCGGAACAGACGGCGGACCGGCGGCTTACGGTGAGGGCGGGGCGCTCGAACGGGAGCGTCTCGGTGTGGGTTTCGGATACCGGCCCGGGGATTTCACGGGAAGCACTCTCGCACGTCTTTGAACCGTTCTATACCACAAAGGCTTCGGGGACGGGCCTGGGGCTTGCTACCGTCAAACGGGACGTGGAACGCATGGGAGGGTTGATTACAGTTGTGAATGGAGAGCAGGCCGGGGCGGTGTTCGAGGTTCAAATTCCTGGAGTGGACGATGCGGCATAAGATTCTGGTTGTTGACGATGAACCGGCCGCGAGGCTAGGTCTGAAGCGGGCGCTCGCGGCGCTGTCATGCGAGGTTGTCGAAGCGGAAGACGGAACGGCAGCGCTTGAGGAAATCGCGCGCGGCGGTCCGGATCTGGTGATCTGCGATATCCAGATGCCCAGAGTGGATGGCCTGACGCTGGTGAAGCAGTTGGCCGAACAGGGAAACCCGCCGCCGGTCATCATGATGACGGCGTACGGATCGGAGCGCATTGCCGTGGATGCGATGAAGGCAGGCGCGTACGACTACGTGAGCAAGCCTTACGACGTGGATGAACTTCGATGCCTCGTGCAGAATGTGCTCGAGACCGTTCGTTTGCGGCGGGAGAATGAAACGCTTCGCGACGAGATCCGTCGACACTCCGGTTTCGGATCGTTGATTGGCCGCAGCCTCGCCATGGATCGTGTCTGCGACATGATCGGCAAGGTGGCCGGGACCGACGCCGCCGTGCTGATTAACGGCGAAAGCGGGACGGGCAAAGAACTCGTGGCGCGGGCGATTCACGAACAGGGCGGGCGAAAAGACCGCCCGTTTGTCGCGGTGAATGCCGCAGCTCTGCCCACCGAGTTGATCGAAAGCGAACTGTTCGGACATGAGAAAGGCGCATTTACCGGCGCTGCGTCAAGGCGGCAGGGCAAATTCGAGCTCGCGGACGGCGGAACGCTCTTTCTGGATGAAATCGGGGACATGCATCTCGAAACCCAGGCGAAGCTGTTGCGCGTGCTCCAGGAGCAGAGATTCGAACGGCTTGGCGGCTCGGAAACGGTGGCGGTGGACGTACGGATGATCAGCGCCACCAATCGGGACCTTCCCGACGAGATCTCGCGGGGGAGATTCCGGGAGGACCTTTACTACCGCCTGAAAGTGGTGGATATCTTCCTCCCCCCGCTGCGCGACCGCCGCGAGGATATCCCCCTGCTTGTCCGGCACTATCTGGATTCCTGCAATCGAACGCACGGGAAAGCCGTTACGGAGGTTCCGGTCGATACGATGAAAAATCTGGCGGCCTACGCCTGGCCCGGCAATATTCGCGAACTGATGCACGCCGTCGAGCGTGCGGTCATCTTCGCCGAAGGTTCGGTGCTGAGCGGAGACCTGCTTCCAGAGGAAATCCGGGCGGACGGTGCGGAATCCCGGGGCGCCGGAGCCACCGGCTGGCGCAAAGGCGTATTGTTTCAGGTCGCAAAACAGGAGTCCGTGCAGGCCTTCGAAGCCGCTTTCATCCGGTCGGCGCTGGAACACCACAAGGGCAATATGAGTCGAACCGCGCCGGCAATCGGCATGAAACGCCAGGCGCTGCAGCAGAAAGTCAGGGAACTCGGGATCGATCCAGAGATATACAGATAGCTCTCAGCAACAAGCGGAAACCAGATTCAAAATCCACCTCTCCCCAAATTCCCTGCCTACGGCGCGTTCCTTGAAAAACCGGGAAGACGTGAGACGGGAGAGGGGAGAGATCGGATGCCGTAAAGGAATTCTTTTTTGCCGCAGGCAAGTCGGAGGAACAAACCGGCAAGGGCTTCTTCTCCCGTCTACCCTCTTCCCTCTACCCGCATTTTTTCTACCGTCTCACCGCCTTTTGGCGATCTCCGTCCGGAGACACATCTCGTGTCTCCGGTTTTTTTCTTCCAGCGGCGTTTTGCATGCAACCCGCGTATTGCAGGTGCAAGTTTCGGATGGCACCTGTCATCCGTTTTTGGAGTCGGATTTCCCTGATATCGGCTCGTTGTTGGGCCCAATTGGTTGTGGCACGGGGTTTGCGGAGAGTGTGCTGCAGGAAAGGAGGAGGTGATGTCAACACAAACATCGACGTTCGCAGCCACCCTTCAACGCCATGTTGCAAACCTGATTACCGTCTTCCGGGTCGTCTGCCTGTTTCTGGCGGCGGCCTTTGCGGTCACCGGAGATACCGTGCTCGCCTGGATTGCGGTTCCCCTGGCGTTCGGGGCTCTGTTGATGGACTGGTTGGATGGGTACGCCGCGCGCCGGCTGGGATGCGAAAGCAATGTGGGCGGCCTGCTCGACATCGTGGGGGACCGGATTGCGGAGAACGTGTGGTGGGTGGTGTTCGCGTGGCTGCATCTGGTCCCCCTCTGGGTGCCCCTGGTCGTACTCAGCAGGGGATTCGTGACGGACGCCATTCGGAGTTGCGCGCTCTCGCAGGGCCAGACCGCATTTGGAGAGACTACGATGATGCGGTCGCGCATCGGTCACGGCCTGGTCGCCTCCCGCACAAGCAGGGCGACGTACGGCGTTGCGAAGGTCATCGCGTTTGTCGCGTTGTTTATCCTGAACGCGGCACAACACTCGTCCAGCCTGGCGCCCGGGCTGGAATCGGGAGTGGAGACGGTCGCGCTCGCGGCCACCTACCTGACCGTCGCCCTTTGCGCGATACGGGGAATTCCGGTGATCACGGCGGCAAAGAGGGTTGTCATCTAACGGATCGGTATCCGAGGAGTACGCGATGAAACAGGAAGCCTATATACTGCTCTGGCTGCTGGGCCTGGCATGCCTCGGCGTGCTGCTTCACCAGCTCGGTGAACCGGCGGTGTGGCAGCACGTGGTGATGATGGGCTGGGGTTATGTCCCAATTATTGGAATTACCCTGGCGGCCTATATTAACAACGTCTGCGCCTGGAGAGAGAGTTTTAACAGCGGGACCGAAAGGCCTCGAATGAGACCGTTGCTCTGGGTGAAACTGGTCGGCGAAGCCCTGGGCAACGTGATGCCGGCATCGCAGATCAGCAAGGAAGTCGCCAAGGTCATGATGCTGCGTGAGAGAATGGGCGTGACCGCCGGGGTGTCGTCTCTCGTGCTCACCAAGACGGGCGAGATGGTCAGCGGTGTTCTCTTCGTTCTGGGCGGCGTTCTGGCGGGCCTTCACCGCTACGTATTTCCGGAGGAAATCCGTTGGGCGCTATTTGCCGCACTGACAATCGCGATCGTCGGCGTCGTCCTGGCCGTCGTGAGACAGCGACGCAATCCCTTCACGGGGCTTGTGAACCTGCTGGTTAGAATGCGGATCACGTTTGTGGCGCGCTACCGCGACCGGGTGGGGGAAATCGATCGGAATCTGGCTGCGTTCTACCGGCTGAACGGGTGGCGTCTGGCGGGCCTGCTGGGGATGCACCTGATGACATGGGGCCTCGGAACGCTGGAGATCTACGTGATCCTGCATGTCCTGGGCGAGCCGATGCCGCTGGTTTCGGTTTACCTGTTCCACTCGCTGATGATGGTGATCAATGTGGTTTTCGGATTTGTCCCCTACGGCATGGGGGTCTTCGAAGGCGGACACGTGTTTCTCTTCCATCTGATGGGACTGGAACCGGGGACCGGACTGGCCGTGGGCATCGTCCGGCGGATCCGGAAGATCTTCTGGATGCTGTTCGGCCTGCTTCTGCTCCTTCTGGGGTCACGCACGATCCGGTTCAGGACGCCGAAGGAGAAAGATGGTCTCGAACGAGTGGAGACGACAGCGTCATTGCACCACGGGTAAGCATCGTAAGAATTCATTGATCGGTACATCGGTTCGTTTCCCGAAAGACACTGGAGGAAGATCGTGAAGTTTGCCGCACTCGTCCTTACCGCGACAATGGTGTTTAGTGCGATTATCCCGTCCGTTGTTCAAGCGGCCCCGGATTCGGCTGCGGAAGCGGCCATTCAGAGACTCCATGCGAAGGCGGTTACGGTAATGCCCGGCACGGAACTTGATTTGAATAAGCTGGCGCCCGGATTGTATGCGTACGTGGTATTCAATTTGAATGAAGCCGAAAGTGCGGCGATGGGCCGGATTTTCTCCTGCGATTCGGAACGTGTCGTCATCGCGGCGGGTGGAGGGACGGGGTGGGAGGTCGCGTTTGACGATATTTCCGTTCTCGCCGTCTCCGACAACCCTGGAGCGATCGAACTGTGGCGAATGGCCAGGCGTGAGATGTTGCAGGTACAAGCGACCTCGATGACGGTGTTGTCCGGTGAAAAACTCGATTTCGAAGAGCTGAGAATCGGATGGCACGCACACGTCGATTACCGGTCCACCGGGATCGACCGCTCAGCTACGGGAGTGATCGTGCGCAAAGGCACGAATCATATCGCAATCAAACCCGACAGGAGATCCGGAGTCCCATGGACGATCCGCTCAGACGAAATCGAACGACTCATTGTAACCCGCAAACGCGACGACATGAATCGTTGGCGGACAGCCAGAGAGTCCATGCGTGAACTGCAGGGTCCCAGGGTCCGGCTGAAGGCGCCATCGATATCGCCGGAATGGATGATCGGACGGTTCGCAGGCTCCGTCCAGGACACGCTTGAGATCCTGTCCGAACGCGGTACCGAACGGGTCCCCCGTGCTTTAGTCAAAGATCTGGAAGTCAGCATGGGTCGTCATCGAAACACGATCAAGGGCATGGCCATAGGGGCTATTGCCGGACTTGGCGCTGCACTTCTGATATATCCATATGATGTATTTGACGACGATCGAAGAGGGGAAGTTGGAGAGAGGGATCGCGCCGACCGATTCTTCTACGCCGTACTGGTGGTGCCTCTCGCGACAGTCTCAGGCACCCTGGCCGGCGCCAGGACAATTAATGAAAAATGGGTCGAAGTTTCTCCTTCGCGGATCAATCTGAGCATCGCGCCCACAAGGGATAAAGGACTTCGAGCCGCGCTGTCGTTCAACTTTTAGCGTCTGCCGGGGAGACGGAGGCGAGTCACTAAAAAAGCGAAAGGCGGCAAGACGTGGGATGCAGGACGCGGGGGAAGTCCAGAACGAAAGGAGTGAGAGAGAACTCCCGCGTCCTGCGCCTCGACAGAACCGCGTTTTCCTCTTCCATTGACCCTCGTTCTTTGTACCCTGGTAGAGACGGACTGAACGGACGTTATTTCAACGAGGTGGATCTATGAAGTTAACTGCCCCGACAATGATCTCAGCCATCCTGACGAGCATTGCCGCTCTGCCCGTCTCGCACGCCGCACAGAAGCCCGAGGTTAAGGGTGTAATGGTAATGTCGCGCGGAGAAGTGGACCCCACGACGCTCAAGATGGGTTTGTACGCATACGCCGCTTACAAGGCGGAAGGAATCGAAGCGTCCGCGTGGGGCCGAATTGTGCAAATCGAACCGGACGGTATCACTATCGAATCCGAGGCCGCGCCATCGAAAACGCGAAAAATAGCGTTCGGCGAAATTGACATTCTGGCCGTCGCGGAAAACCGGCTTTCATTCGAATCGTGGCTGAATGCCCGGCTGGCCGCGGAGAAGATCACCGTCATGTCCCGCAAAGATCTCGACCTGACTAAGCTTGCATCCGGATCGTATGTGCACGCGGCCTATACGTGGCGGGGTCTCAAGAGGGCGTCATTCGGAAAGGTCCTGGAGGTAGCGCCGGATGGCATTTGGGTCGAATCCGGGACCGAGCAGACTGAGACGGCGAAGATTGCGGCCGCTGAGATCGACACACTCGCATCTGCCAATTCCCCGCAGGCCATGGAGCGGTGGCAAAAGTGGAACGAAAGCAGCATCGTCCAAATGTCGCGTTGGGACCTGAATCCTTCGATGCTTGAGGAAGGGTTGTTTGTTCACGTCGACTACACTTCCGGCGGCGCAGGACGAAGGGCAGCTGGAAGGATCGTCGACAGGTATGCCGATAGAATCGTGATTCAATCCCTTGTCGGCGGAAAGAACTCATTTGGACGCCGGCAAAAACTTGAAATAACATTTGACGATATTGAGACCGTCATCGTCTCCAGGGATCAGCGAGCACGTACTTCGGAACTGCTAAGGAGCACGATAATCTTCCTCCATTTGGCACATTAATGCCAGACTCAACCTCGGAGATTCCATGAAATCAACCGCGCCTCTTCTTATTGCAAGCATGCTTTTGGATATCCTTGCGCCGAGCGTGTCCGTGTTCGCCGAAGAACTCCCCGACGGAGAGCCCGATAAGATCGGTGACACGAAAACCACGATGCTTAGCCTGCGGAAACCCCTGTCCGAGAGGGACCATGCCCTGGCGGTCGCTGAACAGAGGTATGCGAGCCCCGGTGTCGTTTGAGTTTTAGGGTTCTGCCAGGGCGCCAATTTTGAGCGGTAAGACGGGAGAGTAATCCAGAAACGAAAGGCGCAATAGCGATTTTAAAAATTCGGCGCCTCGCTTTAACCGCCTTTTCCTCTTCCTTCTTCCTTCCTTCGCCAACAAGGAGAACGACGTGAGCGAACATTGTCACTTCATATCAGCCGGTGAGCTGCGGGCGGTTGTGGGGGACGATACGGACCACGGCGCGGGACGACACGAGCACAGCGGCGTCTGGTTTCTGACATCCATCAAAGACAGGCATACGGCCGTGTCTCAGGGCAACGGGATTCTACTTTTCGGTCACCACAGGGGTACCCGGCCTTCGGTTCGGCGGTTAGGCGAATCGTCGGTCGAGTTGTACAAGGAAGCGGGCGAGGCGAGCAACTATGTGGAAACGCGGGGGATCTATCGCCTCGTCGCGCCGCACTACATCGACTATGAGATGACGGCGACCGCCCGCTCCGGGCACCGGCCGCAGGATCGCGCGTCATTCAGCTGGTGCTGTTACGTAAACTCGCCGGCGGAAAAGGGCATTCACTTTATCGAAAGGGGCCTGTGGACGCACTACTTCAATCCGGTCCACGGGCAGGGCGCGATGGTTTTCCCGACCGGTCTGGACGCGGCCGAACGGGAACCCTGGGGACAGGAGCCGGCCACGGCGTCACTTGACGGGCGGAGAAACTTCAGCCACTCGGATTCCGGTCGTACCTTCGATTATCCGTTCTATTTCGGGATGATCCGCGGGATGATGTTCCAGATTATGGCTGACGATTATCCAGGCTTCCGGTTCTTCATCTCGCCTTCGGGCGCGGGGCAATCCCTGCTGCCGGGGCAGAGCAACCCGGCGTGGGATTTCGCGTGGGAGACGTGCGGACTAGAGATAGACGAACCGGTCTCGCTTCACGTCCGCGTGGTCTACAAACGTTGCGAAAAGACCGATGCGGTTCCGAACGGGTACGCGGCGGACCATGCGTGGATGGAGTTTCAGAAATTCACGGAGTCGTTTCCGGTGGTAGGGATGGAGGGAAAGAGGAAGAGGTAGAAGGAAGAGTAACCGAAGAGACGGGGATATGGAAGAGGGAAGAAAAATCAAAAACGGGCTGCCACGAAATGAGGAGAATACAGAATGACACGCTCCGTCAGTATCGTCCAGAATGTCAGGAAGCGCATTAATGCGGGACAGACATAAACGTCTGTCCCGCCTTTACACAACCCTCATCGTCTTATCCCGCCCCTTTCATCTTTAAGTCCTTCCAGCGCCAGCCTGAAGTCATCGCCAGCTCTTCAGCGAGCGCGGTCCACGGCGATGCGATGCAGCCGCGTGACCGCGTGGGCGTCCCTCCGCCTTCGCACAGTCGTTGGCGATCAGTGCGTCAGCGCTCTATGGGTACAGTGAGCCCGCCCGTCGTCCGATTGCAGAATTGCCTCCAAACGGTCTGTACCCTGCCGGAATTCCGTCGGTCAGTTGCATGCGGGACTTCCATTCCCCGTATTCCCTTCCGTTCTGCCTGAATCGTCGATGATGCAAGACGCCCCCCGCCAAATCAACGTGCAGCTCGCGGATTGGGAGCCTGACTTTGGTAAAATACCCAAGAATTCATCGATAAATCATCAAAAACGTCCAAGATTTCAACACTGATTCAACAAAGAATCGTTAAATTGGCGTAGCCTTGACAAGCACGTAAAACCGAGCGCTGAACGAGCCGATTGCCGCGTCAACACATCGTCAGCTTTTTTCAGGAACCCTCGCTATGAACCGTCCGACCTGGCGCGGCAGAGATTTCATTGACGGCGGCAAACGCAAGATGCGAAAGTGCCTGAGCTGCGGGAGGATGTTTAAGAGTACCGGACCTGAGAACCGGATATGTGACAGGCATAAGACAAAGCGATCAAAGTACGAAGATTGGGCGGAGGGGCCGGGGGAGGAATTGTAGATTTCGGCCAGCAGTGCCAGGTATAGTCGGGAAGGGCGCGGTCTTGCCCTAAAAGCAGCAAGAAAGGTCGGTTACACCGAAACCAATGTTGACTCCGTCGAGCGGACGCTGGACCTGCATGAATGGTCAGAAGGAGTCTATGACAGTACCGTCCAGTCGAATCGGCGACAAGCAGGCTACGCCGGGACTTTAACTCCGGTACACGGAATCATATCGCTACCAGGCCGCTGCGATACATCAATCCACGCGGTAGGGCAACCGCGTTTATGAAGGCCACCTCAAAATCAACCGTTGACCTGCCGTTCCCTTTTGCTTGTTAAGGATGTCAAAAACCGGACAAATCTGCCAGACAACGGGGATTTACAGAGCGTTCGGCCTATGCCCCTGCAAGGATCGAGTCATCCTTGAAAAGGGACAACGCTTTCCACCATGCAGAGAACATGGATGGAGAGTTCTGTGGGTGTTTATTCAAGGAATCGGACAACGTCCGTAGCTTGATCCGGCGGCATACGCCGGCGCACCGTCACGGGACCCTCATCGTCTTATCCCACCCACCTGTCCTCACCTCCATTCAGCAGGACCCTTGATCCACCGCACCCGTCGTGCGATATGGAAAGGCCGCCAGGCAGCCTGTCATCTTTCTTGATTCCGCCGGTCAGTTACGTGCGCTCCACCCCGTGCTCCCGCACTCCTGCCTCTTCACCTTGTATTGGCGAAGCCGTCGATCTCCTGAGGCTGTTTCAACCTGTATTTCGCAGGTTTGGGCCCCGGCGGTGCAGATTCGGCCAAAATTCATCAATAAATCATCAGAAAGGTTCAATAATTCAACAATAATTCGACAAAGAATCGTTAAGTTATCACCTTGCAATTGAACGACTCGTGGAAGTCTCCAACCAAGCCGTCGTGAAACCCGCTGGATGGGGATCGACCGGAAATACCGGTTTCATGAGATCCGGGGTGCTGTCCCGGAGACAGTTTGCCAACTGGCGGGAGATTCAGGAAACAGGACTATGGTCCCGCGCAAGCCGGACCGCGGAGGAAGTTGAAAATGGATTCCAGGAACGCGCAAGCCCGACACAGGAAACAGGTTTTCGTTGTCGCCTGCACGGTCGGTTTGATGGTCCTTGTCGGCTATACAGTTCGCAACTACCTGAGCGGTGAGTTACTGGCGATGTGGACCCACAGTGTCATAACGTTGCTCGTGGCTGGCGGCCTGGCCGGACTCCTGCTGGGCGCGGAAGCTCGAAAATCCTATCGCGTCGTCCTGTTGGGAGTCGGGATCGGGCTGCTTTGGCTTTCCGCTTTCACACATAACTTCCTCTATTTTCACATCCTGATGCCCTTGCTGTTTTTCTTTTTCCTTGGCAGACGCGAAGGCGGAATTCTGACAGGTTTCTTCTCTCTGGTAGCGGCCGTGTTGTTGCTGGCGCCGGGGCTGGCCGGCACGTTCGCCTACGAAACCGAGCAAGTTATCAGGTTCCTCGTCGGGTTTGTCTTCGTTTCAATCATAGCGTGGGGCCACGAATTTTCCAGCCAACGTCTGTATGACCACCTCCTGGCCAACAACGAACAGCTCGAAAGCGAGCGGCAACAACTGGAGAGCGCCCTGGAACAGATCACTGAAACCGAAGCCCGTCTGGAACAGACGGTCTCCGAACTGCACGACCGGAGCCAGCTCATGAAAACCGTCTTCGACAATATGGATGAGGGCGTGGTGGTCGCCGATGCGGAGGGTAAACTGCTCCTGTTCAACCCCAGTGCGGAGCGCATTCTCGGCAAGGGTCAGATGGATGCAACGCCCGATGAATGGTCCGACACATACGGCGCGTTTTATCTCGATATGGAAACTCCCGTTCCAACTGAACAACTGCCCCTTGTACGCGCTCTGAAGGGAGAAAATACGGACGATCTCGAATACTTCGTGCGCAACGATAAAAAGCCGGGAGGTACCTACGTCAGCGCCAGGGGACGGTTTATACGGGGCGCCAACGGTACCGGTGGAAAAGTCAAAGCTGCTGTGGTCGTTTTCAGCGACATAACAAGGCACAAAGAGCAGGAAGCAAAACTGTTGGAAACCATCAGCGAGCTGAAGAGGCAGGCCCTGCTCATGGAAACGGTTTTCAGAAGCGTCAGCGACGGTATCGTGGTGACAGGCAAGGAAGGAGAGTTCCTCTTCGTCAATCCCAGCGCGAGAGAAATCGTGGGCATGGGACCGACGGATAGCCCGACCGATCAATGGTCAAAGGAATACGGAACGTTCTATCCGGATCAGAAAACACCCGTTCCATCCGACGAACTTCCGCTCGTCCGCGCCATGCATGGCGAAGTAACCGATGACGTCGAGTTGTTCATCCGCAATCAGGAAAGACCGGACGGTGTATACATCAGCGTAAGCGGCCGCCCGCTTCAGGACGATTCCGGCGAGATCGAGGGCGGCGTCATCGTACTGCGGGACGTCACCGTTCAGAAGTCGACCGAGTCGAAGCTGAAGACAACCGTCCGCGACCTTCAGGAGCAGACCCATCTCATGGAAACGGTCTTCAACAGCATCAGCGACGGTGTCATCGTCGTCGACGAGGCGGGAGACTACCTGATTTTCAGTCCGGGCGCGAGAAACATCCTCGGATTGCAGATTCCGGACGCCGACTTTTCGAGACGGTCCCACATATATGGCCTCTTCCATCCGGACTCGGAAACGCTGTTTCCAACGGAAAAGCTACCGCTCACCCGCGCGGTTCAGGGCGAGTCAACGGACAACGTCGAACTGTTCGTCCGCAACAGGGAAAGGCCGGACGGTGTATACATCAGCGTAAACGGGAGACCCCTGCGGGACGATTCACACAGGATCAGGGGCGGCGTGATTACCTTGCGGGATGTAACCAGGCTGAAGACGGCGGAGAGCGATCTCCAGAAAACGGCCGAAAATCTGCGGACGCAGACCCAGGCGATGGAAACGATATTCAACAGCATCAGCGACGGCGTGGTCGTGGCCGACGAAAACGGGAACTTCACGATCTTCAATCCAAGTGCGGAGCGGATGGTCGGAATCGGCATGACGGAAACGGCCCCCGATCAATGGACGGACCAGTACGGTATTTTCTTTTCCGACAGGGAGACTCCCTATCCGATGGACGAACTTCCGCTCGTCCGCGCCATCCAGGGCGAACCATGCGATGAGGTGGAGATGTTCATCCGCAATCCGAGCGTGCCGGAAGGCGTCTACATCAGCGTCAGCGGGAGACCCCTTCACGACGAGTCGGGTATCGCCAAGGGCGGCGTGATCGTATTCAGGGACGTCACCGAGCGCATACTCGCGGAAGAAGCCCTTTCTCAGGCGTTCGCGCAGGGAAGGCTGGAAATTGTGGATACGATCCTCCACAACATCGGAAACGCCATCAATAGCGTCGCCACAGGTCTGGGGACGATTCAAGGGGAGTTGTCGGGAAACGAGCTCGTTCATCGCATATCTGCGCTTGCGGCGGCGATAGAGGAACATCGGGACGACTGGATCTCTTATTTGAAATCAGACCCGCAGGGTCAGAAGGTGTTCCCGTTCATTCTCGGCCTCGCCCGGGACTTTGCCACGCAGAATGAACAGCTCGTTCAGACGGTCGGACGTGTAGAAAGCCGTGCTGCGCATATCGTCGATATCATCCGAACCCAACGCGCACTCGATACGGGAGCCCTCGCGCGCAAAGACGTCGACCTTCTCAAGGCCATCTCGGACGCCACCACGTTGCTACAGGACTCACTCAATAAGAGAAGCGTTCAGGTCGAAGTCGACTGCGGGAATGCGCCGGACGAGATTCGAATCCAGGAGAGCAAGTTTCATCAGATGCTGGTCAATCTCGTCAAGAACGCCATTGAAGCCATCGACGAACTCGAGAGAACGGGCGGACTCCAGGCGAAACCCCGCATTCATATCCGGTCCTACATTCAGGACGATTACCTTGTCATCGATGTGATTGACAACGGCATCGGCATAGAAGAAAAGCGACTGAAGATCATCTTCGCGGCAGGATACACGACGAAAGAGGTGGGGAGCGGGCTGGGTCTTCACTCCATCGCGAATTTCATAATCGGTTCCGGCGGGCAGATTAACCCGATAAGTGCCGGTAACGGCAAGGGTACCACAATGCGTGTCAAGCTGCGGCTCTCCTCGTTGATGCCCAAGTCAGAGGCTGATGAGGGAGATTCGCTTTCTTGAGTCACCGCCGGTAGTCACGTGTGATGGGACACCACGGCAGACGTTGCGTCGCCGCCGTAACCAGGAACTGCTGCCGCGGCCGAACGATACGCAACGCAGGACGATAATTACAGAGGTATTCGATGGATTTCAGTAATCTCAGGAATCGTCGCGTGTTGATTGTGGATGACCAGAAGGAAATTCACGACGACTTTGCGGAAATGTTGAAACCCCGATTCGTGGAAACCGTTACGGATGAGCTGGCGTCAGCGTTCACGCAGCAAAAGAACGAGTCGTTTCTTCCTGAATTCGAGCTTCTGCACGTGAACAGCGGTGAGGAGGCCTGTGAGGTTGTTGAGGCGGAGAAGGATGCCGGCCGACCGATTGCCGTCGCATTCGTGGACATCAGAATGCCGCCGGGGATTGACGGGATCCAGACGATCCGCCGCGTAAGAAAAGTCGACCGCGACCTTGAGGTTGTCATCATGACGGCCTACACGGACAAGACGCTGGTGGAAATTATCGAGGATATGGAGTTGCTCCATAAGGTTCTCTATATCCGAAAGCCCTTTGCCCGCGAGGAAATCCAGCAGATAACGCTTTCACTGGTCGGAAAGTGGAATGTAGAACAGGAATTGGAGCAAAAACGACGGCAGCTGACCACCAGTCATGACCGCCTCGAAGCTGTGCTCGATTCAACCGGTGACGCCCTGGCCATGTACGACGTCACCGGAAACCTGGTGTTCGCCAATCGCCGGTACGAAAGGGTCCTGGACGTCACGAAGAGCGAATTGAGGAAGATGTCTCCACAAGCCTTCAGCGAGCGGTTCGATGAGAGATTCCGCGAACCCGATCTGACTGATATGGAGGGGAGGTTCATCTTCGGAAGCAAGGGTAAGATCGTGGAAAGGGCCAAGTCGGGCAACTTGCCCAGCGAGCGCCTGTTCTATCGGTCCGTGGCCCCGGTGAGTGACGTCGAGGGGGACATCATCGGCGATCTTTACGTTTACCGCGACGTGTCCAGAGAGATCCAGGTGGAGCGAATGAAGGCCGAAGTCCTTCGTTTGCGCACCGAACTCAAGACGACGTATTCCTTCTCAGGCATGGTCGGCTCCAGCCCTCCGATGCAGCAGGTATACGCGCTGGTGAAGCAGGCTGCCGAGAGCGATATCACCGTGCTTATTCAGGGCGAAAGCGGAACCGGTAAGGAACTCGTCGCCAAGTCCTTTCACTTCAACAGCTTGAGGAAAGGGGGGGCGTTCCAGGCCGTCAATTGTGCCGCCATTCCGGAGGCCCTTATCGAAAGTGAATTGTTCGGACACGAAGAGGGCGCCTTTACCGGGGCGACGAGGCGGAGGATCGGTGTCTTTGAACGAGCGATGGGGGGAACGGTCTTCCTCGACGAGATCGGAGACATGGACCTGGCCCTGCAGGCCAAATTGCTGCGCGTCCTGCAGGAGCGGGAGATACAGCGCGTCGGAACAACGACTCCGATCCCTGTAGACATCCGGCTGGTCGCTGCCACCAACAAGGACCTGGAGGATGCGGTTAAGACAGGCAGGTTCCGGGAAGACCTGTTCTATCGCGTTTCCGTCTTCCCGATCGCGATTCCCCCGCTGCGGGAGCGCCGCGAAGATATCCCGTTATTGGCGAAACACTTCCTCGAAAAGCACACGAAAAGCAACGGTAAATCCATCAGTGGTATTTCCACTGCCGCGCTGCGCCTGTTGTTGCAGTACAATTGGCCGGGCAACGTTCGCGAACTCGAGAACGCCATCGAGCGCGCCGTATTGCTGGAGACAACCGACGTTCTGCAGGTGAATAACCTGCCGCCGCAACTCTCGCCAATTGTAGATTCCGGAAAGGGCGGCGCGGCGCCGGCGTCAGTCCTCCCTCTGGCGGAAGTCGAGCGGCAGGCGCTGGTCAACGCCCTCGAGGCGTCGGACAACAACGTAACCGAAGCGGCGCGAGCCCTCGGTCTCGGTCGCGCAACGCTATACCGGAAATTGAAGAAATACAACCTGATTGACCGTGGTTGAACCAGTACAGAATTAAGAACATAGAGATGCCAAAAACCGGACAAACCTGTCAGACCGCCGGGACCTACCGGGCCTTTGGCCTATGCCCCTGCAAGGATCGAATCGTAGTCCGAAAAGGACAACGATTTCCTCCCTGCAGGGAACATAAATGGAGAGTCCTGTGGATCTTCCTTCAGGCAACCGGACCACCGACCTGACCTGATCCGGCTCGATTCCGAAAGGGAGAGGATGTAAGCGTCGTCCGGCCATTCTCTTCAAGATAAAGCCCGGTGCAATCAGAGATTGCACCGGGCTTTATCTTGAAGAGAATCAGGTGCTGTCAATCATGTGCGCCGCCGGATTGATGGTCGATTCATATACATACTATAAACAATATGTCATTTTGATCCCTTTTTCTCGTTTTTCGAATAGACATAACTTATTTAATATATACGTTCTGGATCGGCGCCGGGTCGTTCGTCAGGGACCTGGCGAATCCCGTCTCGATGGGCCTGAACTGAGAAGACAGCATTGTGTATTCACCTGTTACAAGAAAAGCCACGCTTTTGGACCTGAAACTCCGTGCCGTGGGGATCGCAACTCGCGAGAACAGGGAGGCGATATCATGTTCACGTTCCCGGGCCGGCCGGGCACGCACTCGAGTGACCGGTCTGGTTGTCCTGCTTTCTGTCAGGGTTCATTCTTCCGGTTGTTGTTTGTCTCAAATTGAGACTCGTGTTTCGATTTGTGTGGGGCCAGATGGATTTCTGTATAACTAACTGTATTTATTTATCTTGTGCGGACTACGACTGGCGTAATCGCTGCGCCTTCGTTCCATTTTGAAACGATATCGACTCCTGGCTGCTCTGCGAAGAAATGTTCATAAGTTCCTTGTTTAAAGAGACTTGAGAATATCCGACGGCTTTGGCACGGCTTGTGCTTGCGATGACGGAACGATAAATCCGCCGGCCCTCGCGGGCTGCAATCATCCATTGCCAAACGGAGTGGGCCGATGCACGTTGGATGTTCAGCAAGTCTCTTGGAATTTTCAGACCAGTTAACAATACGGAAGCGCTCCCGGGTTTGCCGTTCCAGGGCCAGGGTGTTGGCGTGCCTGTTCGGAGCTGTCATGCTGTTGACGCTTCCCACCAGCGCGGCCGCGAACAGTCCGCCGGAGATCTCGGTCCCGGGCGACAAGACATACGAACAGGGCCAGACGATCACCGCGATCGACTTCAAGGTCACCGACCTCGACGGTGACGAGGTGACCACAACGGTGTCGGGCCTGCCGTCGGGTTTGTCCTACACGAACTCCCTCCTGCAGGGCACGGTCTCCGCCAGCGCAACGGCGCAGGACTACACCGTCTCGGTTTCGGCCAATGACGGCGTGAACGCCGCAGTCACTGGGACCTTCACCATCACGGTGACGGTGCCCAACTCGGCGCCGGAGATAACCATCCCGGGCAACCAGACGTATGAGCAGGGTGAGACGATCACCGCGATCGACTTCAAGGTCACCGACCTCGACGGTGACGAGGTCACCACAACGGTGTCCGGGCTGCCCTCCGGGCTGTCCTACACGAACTCCCTAGTGCAGGGCACGGTCTCCGTCAGCGCAACCGCGCAGGACTACACCGTCACGGTCTCGGCCAGCGACGGGGTGAACGCGACGGTCACGGGGTCCTTCACCATCACCGTGACCGAGCCCGCGACCACGCCGCCGGCGAACAGCCCTCCGCAGATTTCGGTGCCGGGCAATAAGACGTACGAGCAGGGCCAGACGATCACCGCGATCGATTTCAAGGTCACCGATGAAGACGGTGACGAGGTCACCACAACGGTGTCCGGGCTGCCCTCCGGGCTGTCCTACACGAACTCACTGGTGCAGGGCACGGTCTCCGTCAGCGCGACGGCGCAGGACTACACCGTCTCGGTTTCGGCCAATGACGGCGTGAACGCCGCCGTGACGGGGTCCTTCACCATCACCGTGACCGAGCCCGCGACCACGCCGCCGGCGAACAGCCCTCCGCAGATCTCGGTGCCGGGCGACAAGACGTACGAGCAGGGAGAGACCATCACTGCGATCGATTTCAAGGTCACCGACGTTGACGGTGACGAGGTGACCACAACGGTGTCCGGGTTGCCCTCAGGACTGTCCTACACGAACTCCCTGGTGCAGGGCACGGTCTCCGTCAGCGCGACGGCGCAGGACTACACCGTCACGGTCTCCGCCGATGACGGCGTGAACGCGGCCGTAACGGGGTCCTTCACCATCACGGTTACGGTGCCGAACTCGGCGCCGGAGATAATCGTGCCGGGCGACAAGACGTACGAGCAGGGCCAGACGATCACCGCGATCGACTTCAAGGTCACCGACGTTGACGGTGACGAGGTGACCACAACGGTGTCCGGGTTGCCCTCAGGACTGTCCTACACGAATTCCCGGGTGCAGGGCACGGTCTCCGTCAGCGCGACGGCGCAGGATTACACCGTCACGGTCTCGGCCAATGACGGCGTGAACGCGGCAGTCACCGGGTCCTTCACCATCACCGTGACCGAGCCCGCGACCACGCCGCCGGCGAATAGCCCTCCGCAGATTTCGGTGCCGGGCGACAAGACGTACGAACAGGGCCAGACGATCACCGCGATCGACTTCAAGGTGACCGATGAAGACGGTGACGAGGTCACCACAACATCCGGGCTGTCCTACACGAACTCCCTGGTGCAGGGCACGGTCTCCGCCAGCGCGGCGGCGCAGGACTACACCGTCACGGTCTCCGCCGACGACGGCGTGAACGCCGCCGTGACGGGGACCTTCACCATCACGGTTACGGTGCCGAACTCGGCGCCGGAGATAACCGTGCCGGGCGACAAGACGTACGAGCAGGGCCAGACGATCACCGCGATCGACTTCAAGGTCACCGACGTTGACGGTGACGAGGTCACCACAACCGTGTCGGGGCTGCCATCCGGGCTGTCCTACACGAACTCTCTCCTGCAGGGCACGGTCTCCGCCAGCGCAACCGCCCAGGACTACACCGTCACCGTTTCGGCCAATGACGGCGTGAACGCCGCCGTGACGGGGTCCTTCACCATCACCGTGACCGAGCCCGCGACCACGCCGCCGGCGAACAGTCCGCCGCAGATCTCGGTCCCGGGCGACAAGACGTATGAGCGGGGAGAGACGATCAAGGCTTTCTGGCCCACTGTGAGCGACGCGGACGGCGACCCGGTGAGGCTGACAATGTCTGGCCTGCCGTCCGGGTTGTCTTACACCAGCGGCATCGTGCAGGGTACCGTGTCCGCCAGCGCGGCGGCCCAGGACTACACCGTCACGGTCTCCGCCGACGACGGCGTGAACGCGGCAGTCACCGGGTCCTTCACCATCACGGTCACAGCGTCGGCCAGCACGCCGCCTGCGAACAGGCCTCCGGTGATCACGGTGCCGGGCGACAAGACGTACGAGCAGGGAGAGACGATCACCGCGATCGACTTCAAGGTCACCGATGAAGACGGTGACGAGGTGACCACAACGGTGTCCGGGCTGCCCTCCGGGCTGGCCTACACGAACTCACTGGTGCAGGGCACGGTCTCCTCCAGCGCAACCGCGCAGGACTACACCGTCGCGGTTTCGGCCAATGACGGCGTGAACGCGGCAGTCACCGGGTCCTTCACCATCACGGTCACAGCGTCGGCCAGCACGCCGCCTGCGAACAGGCCTCCGGTGATCACGGTGCCGGGCGACAAGACGTACGAGCAGGGAGAGACGATCACCGCGATCGACTTCAAGGTGACCGATGAAGACGGTGACGAGGTGACCACAACGGTGTCCGGGCTGCCATCCGGGCTGTCCTACACGAACTCCCTGGTGCAGGGCACGGTCTCCGCCGGCGCAACGGCCCAGGACTACACCGTCACGGTCTCGGCCAATGACGGCGTGAACGCGGCAGTCACCGGGTCCTTCACCATCACCGTGACCGAGCCCGCGACCACGCCGCCGGCGAACAGCCCTCCGGAGATCTCGGTACCGGGAAACAAGACCTACGAGCAGGGCGAGACCATCGCTGCGATCGACTTCAAGGTCACCGACGTTGACGGTGACGAGGTGACCACAACCGTGTCGGGGCTGCCTTCCGGGTTGTCCTACACGAACTCGCTCCTGCAAGGCACGGTGTCCGCCGATGCGGCGGCGCAGGATTACACGGTCACGGTCTCCGCCAGTGACGGCGTGAACGCCGCAGTCACGGGGTTCTTCACGATCACCGTGACCGAGCCCGTGACCACGGCGCCGCCGAACAGCCCTCCGGAGATCACGGTGCCGGGTGACAAGACGTACGAGCAAGGGGAGACGATCACCGCGATCGACTTCAAGGTGACCGACGTCGACGGTGACGAGGTGACCACAACCGTGTCGGGCCTGGCCTCCGGACTGTCCTACACGGACGCCCTGTTGCAGGGCACGGTCTCCGCCGACGCAACCGCGCAGGACTACACCGTCACGGTTTCGGCCAGTGACGGCGTGAACGCGGCGGTGACGGCTTCTTTCGTGATCACGGTCACAGCGGCGGCCGGCACGCCGCCTGCGAACAGGCTTCCGGAGATAACGTTGCCGGGCGACAAGACGTACGAGCAGGGGGAGACGATCACCGCGATCGATTTCAAGGTGACCGACGTCGACGGTGACGAGGTGACCCTGACGGTATCGGGCCTGCCGTCGGGCTTGTCCTACACGGACGCCCTGTTGCAGGGCACGATCTCCGCCGACGCAACCGCGCAGGACTACACCGTCACGGTTTCGGCCAGCGACGGCGTTAACGCAGCCGTGACGGGGACCTTTACGATCACGGTGACAGAGGCAGTGGCTGTCACCATTGCAGGCCCGGCGGATGCTCAGAACGGTGCATTTGACGTGAGGATCACCTTCTCGGAATCCGTCAACGGGTTCTTGCAGGGCGATGTGACAGTCGGCAACGGGTCCGTGACGGCTCTCACCGGTTCGGGAGGCAGCTATACCGCAACCATCACGCCGGCAGCCACCGGCACGGTGACTGTGGATGTGCCGGCAGACGTTGCCGCTGGCGCCGCGGGCAACGGCAACGAGGCGGCGGTCCAATTTTCGGTGCGGGCTGACCTGGAAGCGCCATCGGTCGGCATCGCGGGGCCGAGTGATGCTCAGAACGGTCCGTTCGACGCAACGATCAGCTTCTCGGAGGACATCACCGGATTCGAACAAGGGGATGTTACAGTCGGCAACGGGTCCGTGACGGCTTTCTCCGGTTCGGGCAACAGATACACCGCCACCATCACGCCGGCCGCCACCGGAGCGGTAACGGCGGACGTCGCGGCGCGAGTGGCCAGGGATGCGGCGGGAAACGGCAACACGGCAGCAACCCGATTCTCCGTTCAGGTGGACGTGGATCGTCCGTCCGTCAGCATCACGGGCCCTGCTGCGACGCAGACCGGCGCATTTAACGTGAGCATCACATTCTCGGAGTCTGTGGTCCAGTTTGGGCAGGGGGACGTGAAAGTGGGCAAAGGGACCGTGTCGGCTTTTTCCGGTTCAGGAGACAGCTACGGCGCCACAATCACGCCCGCTGCAACCGGATTGGTGACGGTGGACGTGGCCGCGAACGCTGCCAGAGATGCCGTGGGCAGCGGCAATACCGCGGCGGACCAGTTTACTGTGACTGTGAGTCTGGACGCTTCGAAACCGGTGCTGCAAATCATAAAGCCCGGAGACAAGACGTATGCTCAGGGTGAGACGATCACCTCTTTCGGGATCCCGGTGATAAACACCGGCGTCGGCGAGTCGCCGGGAGGCGCTAAAAGGGCTTTTGGCAATGCCGATCCCGTGACGCCATTCGAAGACAACCTGCCGACGGTGACAGTAGGGGGTCTGCCTTCAGGGTTGTCGTATACGTCGAGGAAAGTTGGGGGCACCGTGTCGGCGGACGCCACAGTGCAGACCTACACCGTGGATATCAAAGCGGCCAATGTCAACGGACAGCTTGACGACACGACGTTCAGAATCACGGTGACCGCGTCGAGCGAAGTGACCGTGTCCGACGCAACGGCCGCCGAGGGCGAGGCGCTTTCGTTCATGGTGAAGCTGGGCAATGCGGTGCCCGGCGGGTTGACGGTAACGCCGGTCTTCGCAGCCGGCACGGCCAGTGTGGACGAAGACTATACGCCGGACACGACCCCGCTCAGTTTCACTGGCAAAGCGGGCGAAGAACAGACGTTCACGGTACAGACGATCGAGGACGAGGTTGTGGAAGCGGCAGAGACATTTGCAGTAAGCCTGGCAGTCTCGGGCACGACGGCGAAGGTAACGGGCACCGGCACGGCGACGGGGACGATCACGGACGACGATGCCGGCGGCGTTTCCGCACCGACCCTGACCTTGTCGGACGCGACAGCCATCGAGGGCGAGGCGCTTTCGTTCACGGTGAGGCTGGCAAGAGCGGTTCAGGGGGGCCTCACGGTGACGCCGCTCTTCGGCGACGTGACCGCGACGGCAGGCGTCGACTACACGGAGAATACGTCGTCGCTCAGTTTCATCGGCGCCGCGGACGAGGCGCGTACTTTCACGGTGTCGACCATCGAGGATGAGGCGGAGGAGGAGGACGAGACGTTCACATTGAGTCTGGCGGTGTCCGATGCTCCATCCGGGGTGAGCGCCGGCAACGCCACCGGCACCATCACCGACGACGACGGCTCACGGATCGCCCCCGGGAATTACGACGGCGGTACCGTCTACGTCTCCGTGCATGAACCTGAAGACCCGGTGGAAGAGGGTCTGATCGTGGAACTCCCTGTCAGGATTACCGAGTCCGTCGAGGGCACGGTCCGGGTGCCTTGGTACACCTTGGGTGCGGCGCTCGGGTCAAAGCTATCCGTCGCGGAAAGCGAGTCTAAACACGAGCATGAGCCCAGCTCAGGCACCGCCACTCTTGCGGCCGGACAGACGGAGACAACCATCGAGATCATCATCCTTGACGACGAAGAACACGAGGACCTGGAGAGATTCCAGATTGCGCTTGGCAAGCCCACGGTAGCCAGCGAAGTGACCCGCAAGGTGTCAGTGAGCCAAAGGACCGCCACGGTGACCATATTGGACAACGACGCGCCGCCGGTTTTCGACGAGGGCGATACGGCCACCCGCTCCGTCGTCGAGAACACGCCGCCGGGTACGGCCATCGGCGGGCCCTTCCTGGCGACGGACGCTGAAGACGACCCGCTTTCATATACACTTGCCGGGGCGGACGCACCTGTTTTCACGCTGGATCCGGCCACCGGCCAGCTGAGGACAAGGGAACCACTGGACTTCGAGACAAGAAACTCGTACGACGGGCTGACGGTAACCGTGGACGACGGGCACAGTCATACGGACGTCTTGTCCCTCACCGTCCACGTGACCGACACTTCGCCGCCGGACGCGCCCCGCGCGCCGACCGTGGTCCGTTCATCGACCGATCCCGAGAGTTCGCTGGACGTCATTTGGAATCCGCCTGCCGATAACGGCGCGCCGGTCACCGATTACGACGTGCGGTACAGAGAAGCGGGCACAACGGCATGGAGAGAACATGCGTTTGAGGGCGCGGGCGTTGGCGCCACCCTCACCACCCTGAAGTGGGCCTCCACCTTCGAAGTTCAGGTGCGGGCGAAAAACGCCGAAGGCGCCGGCGAGTGGTCGGACAGCGGTCGCGGCTCGACCCTCGACCCTTCCGTACCAAGGGAGACGGTGACGACTTTAAGCGCAGGCGCTACGGAGGGCGCGGCATTGACCTTTGCGGTGACCCTGAACCGGGCGGTACAGGGCGGGCTGACGGTTACACCCCGCTTCAGCGACGGGACGGCAACACGGGGAACGGGCTACACTGCGAAGGTCTCGCCCCGATTCAACGACCGTACGGCCACTCGGGGAACGGACTACACCGCGAACGCAACGGGCATGCGTTTCGAAGGGACGAAGGGCGAGAGACACACGTTTGATGTGACGACGATCCAGGATGAGATTGTCGAGTACAACGAGAAGTTCACGGTACGCCTGGACATCTCCGGCACCTCGGCGTCCGGATTGACAGCGGGCGCTGCGACCGGCACGATTACAGACGACGACACTGGGACCGTATCAACCGGGAGCAGGAAAGCGTCTGAAGGCGATGGGCTGACCTTCAGGGTAACGCTGAACCAGGCGGTTCAAGGCGGCTTGACTGTCACGCCTGTATTCAAGGACGGGACCGCGACAGCGGGTATCGACTATACGGCCAACACGGCGCCGCTCACCTTTGCCGGCACGGCGAGGGAAGCGCACACGTTCACCGTGGCGACGAAGGAGGACGAGGCCGTTGAAGAAAACGAGACCTTCACCGTCAGTCTGCGGGTGTCCGATGCGCCGTCCGGGGTGACGGTGGGCAATCCCGTAACCGGCACGATTATAGACGACGACGGCGGGACCGTCGGAGGCAACCCCACGGTGGCGAGCAAAGACGCGAACGCACCTGAAGGCGACGGGATGACCTTCAGGGTGACGCTGAACCGGGCGGTGCAGGGTGGTCTGACGCTGACTCCTGTTTTCAGCGACGGGACCGCGACGTCGGGAATCGACTACACGGCCGATACGGCGCCGCTCACCTTCACCGGCGTGGCGGGGGAAGCGCACACGTTCACCGTGGCGACGACGGAGGACGACGCCGTTGAAGAAAACGAGACCTTCACCGTCAGTCTGCAGGTGTCCGACGCGCCGTCCGGGGTGACGGCAGGCAAGCCCGTAACCGGCACGATCATCGACGACGACGGCCGGAACGAATCGCCGGACTTCGACGACGCCGGCCACGCGACCACGCGCGCAGTAGCCGAGAATACCCCCGCCGGCGGCCCGGTCGGCGAACCGGTCTCGGCAACGGACGCGAACGGTGATACACTGAGCTATACCCTGTCGGGGTCGGATGCCTTCGCCATCGATACGGAAACCGGACAGATAACGGTTTCTGAAGGGGCCTCGCTAGACTACGAGGCGGGCCCCCTCTCCTACGCGGTTACGGTGACGGTCAATGACGGAAGAGACGGCAATGACATCATCGAGGTCGCCATCAGCATCACCGACGTGGCCGAGCCCCCTGCCGCGCCCGGGGCGCCGAGAGTCACCGGCGCCTCCCTGTCGAGCGTTCAGGTACACTGGCGGGCTCCCGAGAACACGGGTCCGGCGGTGAGCGACTATGACGTACAGTACCGAAAGCAGGATGCTGCAAACTGGACGTACCACGCGTTCACGGGCACGAAGAACACGTCGGAGATCCAGGGACTGGAACCCGGCGCGAATTACGAGGTGCAAGTCAGGGCAAAGAACGCGGAGGGCGCGGGCGCCTGGTCGGAGCCTGGCAGCGGTCGAACCCGGGTCAACACCGCGCCGGTGGCGGTGGACGACGTCGTAACGGTTTTCCGGGGACGCAGGGCAACGTCCTTATCGACCGGCGACACCCGTGATGTTACGCGAAATCCGTCTGCGACGCCACCCGAAGATTTCGACATACCGGAACCGGAGGCGGGCGCGAAGATTGCGCCGCTGGCGAACAGCAGTTCGGCAACCGAAACCGATGACGGGCACATCAGTGTACTCGCCAACGACGTGGACGCCGAAGACGACTGGAGTCTGCTCACGGCAATTCTCGTCGAGGCGCCCCTACACGGTACACTGAAGCTGTATGAGAACGGGACCTTCGTCTATACGCACGACGGCAGCAGGGCCGCCGAAGACCGCTTCACCTATCGCGTGATGGACAGCAGGGGCGCCGGCAGCGATGAGGCCACGGTGACCATTCTGATAACTGGCGTGAACCTCGGGCCCTCGGTGACGGGAACCATCCCGGACCAGGTGCTGACGATGGGCGCGAACGGAAGGGTCGACCTGACGGGTCTGTTCACAGACCCGGACGGGGATCCGCTTGCCTACGAAGCGTCGTCGGATAACGGCATCATCAAGCTCAGCCTCGTGGACGGAGTGATCACCCTCACGCCCGTGGCCGTGTCGACTGCACGCGTTACGGTGACAGCTCGCGACCCCTATGGCCTGAGCGCAAAACTGTCCTTCGCCGTCGCGGTGGAGAACGCCCAGACCAACCGCGCCCGCACACTCGAGCTGTCCCTGGCGGCCCTCGGCCGGACGGTGGTGAGCCAGGCCGTGGATGCGATCGCCGGGCGCTTCGAATCCACGTCCCGGGCCCTTCGAGCCACGCTGGATGGCGGCAGGCTCGTCCTCGGACAGGCGTTCAATGCCATGGAATGGGTACACGTTGCCGCTCGTCTGTTCGGCATCCCGCTGGATGCACACGCTTCCAGGTCCGCTATCGCAACGGCGGCGCCGGCCGGTCTGCCTGGGGTGACGTCGGATCCGGACGCCGCCCGACCCACGTTGAAGGCACCCTCCGGGCGGAGCATACTGACCCGAAGCTCATTCCGTATGGCGATGGACCGGACCGGTTCCGCTGAAAACGGATGGACGCTCTGGGGCCGGGGCGCCGGCAGCAGGTATGCAGGCGACGCCCAATCGGACAATCGCATGGATGGCAGGGTCACGGCGGCGTACGTCGGGGCGGACTACCACTGGAGTTCGAAACTCACCTTGGGTGTGGCCGCCTCGTACAGCGACGGCCTGCAGGACTTCGACAACGCCGGCGAGAGTACGGGCAAATGGCAAACGCGACTGGCCAGCCTGCGTCCCTACCTGCACTGGTCCCCAACCGGGAAGCTGGGCCTGTGGGGGATGCTGGGCTTCGGCAGGGGCGACGCAGAACTGAACAGCGGCTACGGCGGCCCACTGGTAGGGACGGGCAGCAGTACGGTCGAGACGGACATCAGCAGCCGGTCCGCGGCGCTCGGCGGGCGAATGGACCTGACGCGGGTGGGTAACGTCGACCTGGCGTTGACGGCGGACGCCTTCGCCGTGACTACCGTATCCGAGGCCGTGGCGGGATTGCGGGCTACCACCGGCGACGCCCGGCGCGTTCGCATGATGGTCAACGGGAGCACGGGTTGGCTCGTTACGCCGGACTCGCGGATGGATTTGAGCCTGGCGCTGGGCGCCCGCGTGGACGGCGGCGACGTCGAAGCGGGCCTTGGCGCCGAACTGTCCGGGGCGCTCTCGCTTTCAAATCGACGCATCGGCCTCGACGTGGAGGTACGCTCACACTGGCTGGCCGCGCACCGGGACCGGGACTTCAGAGAAGGCGGACTCAGCCTGGCGCTGCGACTGGACCCGGGCGCTGACAGGAAGGGATTGAATTTGGCACTGACGCCGGCGTGGGGAGAGAATGCTGCCAGAGGCGTCGAGTCGCTGTGGAATGGCGAGAGGATGATGGCATACCGCAACGAAAGCAACGGACAGGAGGGTTTGGACTGGCGTCCCAAACGGACCCGCGCAACCCTGGGCTACGGACTGGATCCATGGGGAGGCCGCGGGCGGCTGGAGCCCTTTGTCGAACTGGACGTGGAAGACCTGGGATTACACCGCTTCGGAGGCGGTCTGCGCGTCAACGTCCCAGGCGCTTCCAACGGGTCTGCCGGTGCTCTGACCAGGGACCTGCAGTTGGAGTTGCTCGGTGAATTTCGCCCGCCCGGACATAATTTCGGCAGTACAGCTTCCCGGGCTGGTGTCGGTACTCCCGACTATCGCGTCGGGCTCACGCTGTTCCGGAACTTCTGAGCCCGATCGTCGCATTATCGGATTCGTGCAAGGCGCTTACCCGTGTCGTTGGCAGACTGAGTCCGGCAAATCCGACACGCACAAGGACCGCTTCGGAACCATATTAAAAAAGATATGTTAACCGAAACGCCGTTGCCACCGGACGACAGTACGCAACGGATAATCCGCCCCGGTTCGCATAAAACGCAGCCGGGGCGATCTGTTTCCGATAACGGGACGCTCAACCCCGTGCGTCCCGGCCGAATCAACGTCGTTCGCAAACAGGATCCGGGACATCTGCCCCACGGGTTCGACGATTGTCAAGGTAACATATTTTATTTGATATATGCCCTCGTAGCCGGTGGCAGTTCGTTCTTATTGGCCTCCTCGCATCCTGATGGCGAAAACACCATCAGGGTCGGGTTTCCAGCCCACTGGATCATCGAGGTCGGAATCCGATATAGTCTTCTCTTGCCATCGTCTGCAAATGCAGCCACGGTCATTCCGGCCTCGGCCGTTTCTGTTCGGGGCTCTTCGGGAGCGACGTTACCTGGGCGGTTTTCCCGGGCCCGTGCGAGCAGGCCGGCGAACGACCGCCCTGGTCAGATTTCGTGTTCGTTGTGTACATTGTGAGGCGCGCTTCCGTCTCAAATTGAGACTCGTGTTTCAAATTGAGACGGATCAATGCAAGTTTAACATAACTCATTGTAATTATGTATCTTAATTATAACTTGGATTATGCGGCAAGCGCTTCGCCGTTTCGTTTCGAGACATCTTCAAACAAAAGGCCCTCATGGCAACTATGTACATAAGCATTTTAAATATAGATACTTATGAATAATCCTCTACGTTGGCACGGCTTCTGCAATATGTGATGGCGACTGAAACTGTCCGCGCCCTTGCGGACGGCAATCATCCATCACCAGAAGGAGCCGGCCGATGCGGGTCCCGCATTCAACAAACCTCACGCGATTGTCCCAATTTACTTACTGCAGGATTTTCAGCACGCTCAACGGCTTGACTGCGACCGCCGCTGTGGCAGCCACGGCCTGCCTGGTTGTAGCGGCGTTCTTCGTCGGGCCGGTCGCAGGGCAATCGAGCAATCCTGCGGTGACGATCGCAAACGCGAGCGCGGCGGAAGGGGACGGGATCACCTTCACGGTAACGCTGGACAGAGCGGTTTCCGGCGGTCTGACGGTGACGCCGGGCTTCGCCGGCGGTACCGCGGTAAAGGGCACGGACTACACGGCCAACACATCGGCGCTCACCTTTGCCGGCACGGCGGGCGAGAACAAAACCTTCTCCGTGACGACGACCGAGGACGCGGTCGTGGAACACGACGAGACCTTCACCGTCAGCCTCAGCGTCTCCGGGACCACCCAAACCGTCACGGCAACCGATACGGCAGAGGGAACGATCACCAACGACGACAATGCGACCGTGACGGTCGCGGCCGTATCCGGCACTGAGGGCGGTTCGGGCTACAGCTATACGGTAAACGGCAACCTCTACACCGAGGTGGCAGCGAGTGCGACGCTGAACAGGGCGGTGCAGGGCGGCTTCCGGCTGTACCTGAGAGCGTCTGCCGGCACCGCCACGATTGACCCGGACGGGAACAACTTTTCCACGACCGACTTCGGCGCGAACCTGGTGTCTCTCAACTTCACCGGCAACGCCGGAGAAAAACGGTCACTCGACAGGAACTGGGTCGCCATCCACCAGGACGAGGTCGTCGAAGGGGCGGAGACCTTCAACATCGCCTACTCCATCGGTCCCCTGCCCGGGGACGGGCCCGTCCTCCCGCAGGTGCCTTCCGGCTTGACGGCCAGCGGACCGGCCACCGGGACGATCAACGACGACGACACCGCAACCGTGACCATCGCGGACGCGTCAGCCTCCGAGGGTGACGCGATCGAGTTCACCGTGGCAGTGGACAAGGCGGTGGCAAGCGGCTTCAGCGTGACCCCGGGCTTCGCCGGCGGCACGGCTACGAAGAGCACGGACTACACGGAGAACACGGCTGCGATCAGCTTCACCGGCACCGCGGGAGAGACGCAGACCCTCACCGTGGCCACCACCGAGGACCAGGACATCGAGTCGGACGAGACGTTCACGGTCAGCCTGAGCGTCTCAGGGGCGAGGGGCACCGTCCAGGCGACCGATACGGCGGAGGGGACGATCACCAACGACGACTTTCCGGCGGTGACGATCGCCGACGCATCAGCCGAGGAAGGGGACGGGATCACCTTCACGGTAACGCTGGACAGAGCGGTTTCCGGCGGTCTGACGGTGACGCCGGGCTTCGCCGGCGGTACCGCGGTAAAGGGCACGGACTACACGGCCAACACATCGGCGCTCACCTTTGCCGGCACGGCGGGCGAGAACAAAACCTTCTCCGTGACGACGACCGAGGACGCGGTCGTGGAACACGACGAGACCTTCACCGTCAGCCTCAGCGTCTCCGGGACCACCCAAACCGTCACGGCAACCGATACGGCAGAGGGAACGATCACCAACGACGACAATGCGACCGTGACGGTCGCGGCCGTATCCGGCACTGAGGGCGGTTCGGGCTACAGCTATACGGTAAACGGCAACCTCTACACCGAGGTGGCAGCGAGTGCGACGCTGAACAGGGCGGTGCAGGGCGGCTTCCGGCTGTACCTGAGAGCGTCTGCCGGCACCGCCACGATTGACCCGGACGGGAACAACTTTTCCACGACCGACTTCGGCGCGAACCTGGTGTCTCTCAACTTCACCGGCAACGCCGGAGAAAAACGGTCACTCGACAGGAACTGGGTCGCCATCCACCAGGACGAGGTCGTCGAAGGGGCGGAGACCTTCAACATCGCCTACTCCATCGGTCCCCTGCCCGGGGACGGGCCCGTCCTCCCGCAGGTGCCTTCCGGCTTGACGGCCAGCGGGCCCGCCACCGGCACGATCAACGACGATGACACCGCGACGGTTACGATCGCGGACGCGTCAGCCTCCGAGGGAGACGGAATCGAGTTCACGGTGTCGGTGGACAAGGCGGTGGCGTCCGGCTTCAGCGTAACCCCGAGCTTCAGCGGCGGTACGGCCGTGAAGGGCACGGACTACACGGCCAACACATCTGCGGTCAGCTTCACGGGAACGGCGAGCGAGACCCAGACCTTTACCGTATCCACCACCGAGGACACAGACATCGAGTCGGACGAGACGTTCACGGTCAGCCTGAGCGTCTCAGGGGCGCAGGGTACCGTCAGCGCGTCCGACACGGCGGAGGGGACGATCACCAACGACGACTTTCCGGCGGTGACGATCGCCGACGCATCAGCCGAGGAAGGGGACGGGATCACCTTCACGGTAACGCTGGACAGAGCGGTTTCCGGCGGTCTGACGGTGACGCCGGGCTTCGCCGGCGGTACCGCGGTAAAGGGCACGGACTACACGGCCAACACATCGGCGCTCACCTTTGCCGGCACGGCGGGCGAGAACAAAACCTTCTCCGTGACGACGACCGAGGACGCGGTCGTGGAACACGACGAGACCTTCACCGTCAGCCTCAGCGTCTCCGGGACCACCCAAACCGTCACGGCAACCGATACGGCAGAGGGAACGATCACCAACGACGACAATGCGACCGTGACGGTCGCGGCCGTATCCGGCACTGAGGGCGGTTCGGGCTACAGCTATACGGTAAACGGCAACCTCTACACCGAGGTGGCAGCGAGTGCGACGCTGAACAGGGCGGTGCAGGGCGGCTTCCGGCTGTACCTGAGAGCGTCTGCCGGCACCGCCACGATTGACCCGGACGGGAACAACTTTTCCACGACCGACTTCGGCGCGAACCTGGTGTCTCTCAACTTCACCGGCAACGCCGGAGAAAAACGGTCACTCGACAGGAACTGGGTCGCCATCCACCAGGACGAGGTCGTCGAAGGGGCGGAGACCTTCAACATCGCCTACTCCATCGGTCCCCTGCCCGGGGACGGGCCCGTCCTCCCGCAGGTGCCTTCCGGCTTGACGGCCAGCGGACCGGCCACCGGGACGATCAACGACGACGACACCGCAACCGTGACCATCGCGGACGCGTCAGCCTCCGAGGGAGACGGAATCGAGTTCACGGTGTCGGTGGACAAGGCGGTGGCGTCCGGCTTCAGCGTAACCCCGAGCTTCAGCGGCGGTACGGCCGTGAAGGGCACGGACTACACGGCCAACACATCTGCGGTCAGCTTCACGGGAACGGCGAGCGAGACCCAGACCTTTACCGTATCCACCACCGAGGACACGGACATCGAGTCGGACGAGACGTTCACGGTCAGCCTGAGCGTCTCAGGGGCGCAGGGTACCGTCAGCGCGTCCGACACGGCGGAGGGGACGATCACCAACGACGACTTTCCGGCGGTGACGATCGCCGACGCATCAGCCGAGGAAGGGGACGGGATCACCTTCACGGTAACGCTGGACAGAGCGGTTTCCGGCGGTCTGACGGTGACGCCGGGCTTCGCCGGCGGTACCGCGGTAAAGGGCACGGACTACACGGCCAACACATCGGCGCTCACCTTTGCCGGCACGGCGGGCGAGAACAAAACCTTCTCCGTGACGACGACCGAGGACGCGGTCGTGGAACACGACGAGACCTTCACCGTCAGCCTCAGCGTCTCCGGGACCACCCAAACCGTCACGGCAACCGATACGGCAGAGGGAACGATCACCAACGACGACAATGCGACCGTGACGGTCGCGGCCGTATCCGGCACTGAGGGCGGTTCGGGCTACAGCTATACGGTAAACGGCAACCTCTACACCGAGGTGGCAGCGAGTGCGACGCTGAACAGGGCGGTGCAGGGCGGCTTCCGGCTGTACCTGAGAGCGTCTGCCGGCACCGCCACGATTGACCCGGACGGGAACAACTTTTCCACGACCGACTTCGGCGCGAACCTGGTGTCTCTCAACTTCACCGGCAACGCCGGAGAAAAACGGTCACTCGACAGGAACTGGGTCGCCATCCACCAGGACGAGGTCGTCGAAGGGGCGGAGACCTTCAACATCGCCTACTCCATCGGTCCCCTGCCCGGGGACGGGCCTCTTCCGCCGGTGCCTTCCGCCTTGTCGGCCAGCGGCCCCGCCACGGGGACGATCAACGACGATGACACCGCGATTGTAACGATCGCGGACACGAGCGCGGCCGAGGGTGACGAGATCGAGTTCACCCTGGAGGTGGACAATGCGGTGGCGAGCGGCTTCAGCGTGACCCCGAGTTACGCCGGCGGCACCGCCACCAAGGGTACGGATTACACGGCCAACACCTCGGCGGTCAGCTTCACCGGCACGGCGGGCGAGACGCAGACCTTCACCGTTTCCACAACCGAGGACACGGACATCGAGTCGGACGAGACGTTCACGGTGAGCCTGAGCGTTTCAGGAGCGAGGGGCACCGTCCAGGCGACCGATACGGCGGAGGGGACGATTACCAACGACGACTATCCGGCGGTAACGATTGCGGACACGTCGGCTGAAGAAGGGAACGCGATTACCTTCACGGTGACGCTGGACCACGCGGTCTCCGGCGGCTTCACCGTAACCCCGAGCTTCACCGACGGCACGGCGACGAAGGGCACGGACTACACGGCCAACACATCGGCGCTCACCTTTGCCGGCACGGCGGGCGAGAACAAAACCTTCATTGTGGCGACGACCGACGACGACGACGACGAGCCCAACGAGACGTTCACCGTCAGCCTCACCGTCTCGGGGACAACGGAAACGGTCACGGCAACCGACACGGCGACGGGAACGATCAACAACGACGACGCGCCGGCACTGACGATCGCGGACGTATCGGCCGAAGAGGGGAACGGAATCACGTTCACCGTGACGCTGGATCAGGCCGTTTCCGGCGGTTTTACGGTGTCCCCGAGCTTCACGGACGTCACGGCGACGAAGGGTACGGACTACACGGAAAACACCGCTGCGCTCAGCTTCACCGGTTCGGCGGATGAGTCGAAGACCTTCACCGTAGCCACGACCGAGGACGCGGCGGTGGAAGTCGACGAGACGTTTACCGTCAGCCTGACTGTCTCCGGCACGACTGAGACGGTAACGGCGACCGATACGGCCACCGGCACCATCACCAACGACGACTTTCCGATTCTGACGATCGCGGATGCATCGGCCGAAGAGGGAGACGGGATCACCTTCACCGTGACACTGGACCACGCGGTCTCCGGCGGTCTGACGGTCACGCCGAGCTTCACCGACGGAACGGCGACAAAGGGAACGGACTATACAGAAAATACGAACGCGCTCAGCTTCAGCGGGACGGCGGAGGAGTCACGGAGCTTTACCGTTGCGACAGCCGAAGACGACGTGGTGGAAGCTGACGTATCGTTCACCGTCGGCCTTACCGTCTCCGGCACGACGGAAACGGTGACGGCAACCGATACAGCGACGGGGACGATCAGCAACGACGACACCGCGATCCTGACGATTGCTGATGCTTCGGCCTCGGAGGGGGACGAAATATCGTTTACCGTGGCTGCGGACAAGGCGGTGACGGGCGGCTTCAGCGTGACCCCCGGCTTCGACGGCGGCACGGCCACGAAGGGCACGGATTACACGGAAAACACGGCCGCGCTCAGCTTTGCCGGGACGGCGGGGGAAACGCATAGTTTTAACGTGTCGACGACCGAGGATGAGGACGACGAGGCGAACGAGACGTTCACGGTGAGCCTGAGCGTCTCGGGGACGACGTTGCCGGTGACGGCGACGAATACGGCCACCGGAACCGTCATCGACGACGAAGGCGTGCCGACCGTCAGCATCAGCGGCCCGACTGATGTGCAGAAAGGTCCATTTGACGCAACGATCACCTTCTCGGAGGACGTCACCGGGTTCGAGCGGCCCGAGATATCGGTCGGCAACGGAGCGGTGACCGCATTTTCCGGTTCAGGCTCCAGTTACACGGCCTCGATTACGCCTGCGGCGAGCGGTACGGTGACGGCGGACGTGGCCGCGAACGTGGCCGTTGATTCTGATGACAAAGGCAATGCAGCGGCGAGCCAGTTCTCCGTGCAGGCGGACCTCGACGCGCCGACTGTCAGCATCAGCGGTCCGGCCACTACGCAGAACGGCCCGTTCGTAACAACGATCACCTTCTCCGAGCCGGTTACGGGGTTCGAACAGGGAGACGTCACGGCGGGGAACGGGTCGGTCACGGGGTTCTCCGGATCTAGCGACACTTACACAGCCACCATCACGCCGGCAGCCACCGGAACCGTGACCGCGGACGTGGCCGCGAACGCAGCTATTGACGTTGCGGGCAACGGCAATGAAGCGGCAAGCCAGTTCTCGGTGCTGGCGAACGTCAACAGGCGGAACCCCCAGGGAAACAACGGCGGTGGTACCGTCTACGTCTCCGTTCACGAACCTGAAGACCCGGTGGAGGAGGGTCTGATTGTGGAACTCCCGGTCAGGATCACCGAGTCCGTGGGCGGTACGGTCGAAGTGCCGTGGAGCAGCTCGAGCTCGACGTCCGCTTCGAAGCTATCCGTCGCGGAGAGCGGCACGAAACACGAGCATAAACCCAGCTCGGGTACCGTCACTCTTGCAGCCGGACAGACTGAGACTATGATCGAAATCACCATCCTCGACGACGACGAACACGAGGACCTGGAAAGCTTCCAGGTGGAGCTGGGCGAGCCCTCGGTCGCCAGGGAAGTGACCCGCAAAGTCTCGGTGAGCCAGCGTACGGCGACGGTGACCATCCTGGATAACGACGCGCCGCCGGTTTTCGACGAGGGCGATACAGCCATCCGCTTCGTGGTCGAGAACACGCCGCCGCACACGGACATAGGCGGGCCCTTTCTGGCGACGGACGCCGAAGACGACCCGCTCTCATATTCACTTGGCGGGTCGGACGCACCCGCTTTCGCCCTGGATCCGGCCACCGGCCAGCTGAGGACAAGGGAACCGCTGGACTTCGAGACGAGAAACTCGTACGGCGACCTGACGGTCACTGTGGACGACGGGCATGGTCACACGGGCATACTTCACGTTACGGTCAACGTGACCGACGCGTCGCCGCCGAACGCGCCGGGCACGCCTTCGGTCGCCCGGTCAGCGAGCGACCCAAGAGTGTCGCTGGTCGTCAGTTGGAATCCGCCTGCCGACAACGGTGCGCCCGTCACGGATTACGACGTTCGGTACAGAGAAGCGGGCACTACGGAATGGCGAGACCATGCGTTTGACGGCGCGGGCGCCGGCACAACCCTCACCGGCCTGAAGGCGGCTTCCACCTACGAGGTTCAGGTGCTGGCAAGAAACGTGGAAGGCGCCGGCGAGTGGTCGGACAGCGGTCGCGCCTCGACCCTGGGCCCTTCCGCGCCTGGAGAGACGGTGACGGTGACGGTCTCGAGCGCCAGCGCGGTCGAGGGGGAGGTACTGACCTTCACAATAAAGTTGAACCGGGCGGTATCGGGCGGTCTCACTGTCACCCCCGGCTTCCGCGACGGGACGGCAGTCGAAGGCGTGGACTACACGGCAAACGCTGCGCCCATTCGCTTCACCGGGACGGTGGGTGAAAAGCACACGTTCACGGTGGCTGCCACAGACGACGAGGTTGTTGAGAATGACGAGACGTTTACGGTAAGCCTTGGCATCTCCGGGACGTCGACCTCCGGCGTGACAACGGACACCGCGACCGGCACGCTTAGAGACAACGACGGAGGGACCGTCAGAGGCAAGCTCACGGTTACGATCGGGGACGCGGAGGCATCTGAAGGCGACGGGGTGACCTTTAAGATAACGCTGAAACGGCCGGTTCAGGGCGGTCTGACGCTGACGCCCGTTTTCAGCGACGGGACCGCGACGTCGGGAATCGACTATACGGCCAACACGGCGCCGCTCACCTTCGTCGGCACGGCGGGTGAAACGCACACGTTCACCGCGGAGACGAAGGAGGACGAGGCCGTTGAAGAAAACGAGACCTTCACCGTCAGTCTGCGGGTGTCCGATGCGCCGTCCGGGGTGACGGTGGGCAATCCCGTAACCGGCACGATCATAGACGACGACGGCGGGACCGTCGGAGGCAGCCCAACGGTGGCGAGCGGAGACGCGAACGCATCTGAAGGCGACGGGATGACCTTCAAGGTAACGCTGAACCGGCCGGTCCAGGGCGGTCTGACGCTGACGCCCGTTTTCAGCGACGGGACAGCGACGGCAGGCGTCGACTATACGGCCAACGTATCCCCGCTCAGGTTCAGCGGCACGGCGGGCGAAGCGCACACGTTCACCGTGGAGACGAAGGAGGACGACGCCATTGAAGGAAACGAGACCTTCACCGTCAGTCTGCGAGTCTCCCGCGCGCCCTCCGGGGTGACGGTGGGCGACCCCGTAACGGGCACGATCATAGACGACGGCCACAACGAGCCGCCTGGCTTCGACGCCGGCGCCGCAACCACGCGCGCAGTGGCTGAGAATACCCCCGCCGGCGGAACGGTCGGGGAACCGGTCGCGGCAACGGATCCGAACGGTGATGTCCTGAGCTATACCCTGTCAGGGTCGGATGCCTTCGCCATCGATTCGGATACCGGTCAGATATCGGTTTCCAAGGGTGCTTCCCTGGACTACGAAGCGGGACCCCTGTCCTACGTGGTTACGGTGACCGTCAATGACGGAAGAGAGGGCAGCAGCGTCATCGAGGTGACCATCAACGTCACCGACGCGGCCGAGCCGCCTGCCGCACCCTCGGCGCCGAGGGTCACCGGTGCCTCGCTGGAAAGCCTTCGGTTGGACTGGCGGCCGCCGGCGAACACCGGCCCGGCCATCAGCGACTACGACGTTCAGTACCGCAAGCAGGGCGCTGCGGACTGGACGTCCCACCCGTTCACGGGCACGAAGACCATGGCGGCGATCCGGGGGCTGGAGTCCGGCGCAGATTACGAGGTGCAAGTCAGGGCGAAGAATGCGGAGGGTGCGGGCGCCTGGTCGGCTTCCGGAACCGGTCGAACGCGGGTCAACACAGCGCCGGTGGCGGTGGACGACGTCGTAACGGTTTTCCGGGGCCGCAGGGCAACGTCCTTATGGAACGGCGACACCCGTGATGTTACGCGAAATCCGTCCGCGACGCCACCCGAAGATTTCGATATACCGGAACCGGAGGCGGGCGCGAAGATTGCGCCGCTGGCGAACAGTGTTTCGGCAACCGAAACCGATGATGGACACATCAGCGTACTGGCCAACGACGTGGACGCTGAAGACGACTGGAGCACGTTGACTGCAATCCTCGTCGAGGCGCCCAATTACGGGTCACTCACGCTGTTTGAGAACGGGACTTTCATCTACATCCACGACGGAAGCAGGGTGGCCGAAGACCGTTTCACCTATCGGGTTGAAGACAGCCGAGGCGCCAGAAGCGATGAAGCCACGGTGAGAATCTTGATAACAGGAGTGAATCTGGGACCATCGGTGACGGGAACCATCCCGGACCAGGTGCTGACGATGGGCACCAACGGACGGGTCGACCTGACGGGTCTGTTCACAGACCCGGACGGGGACCCGCTGACCTACGAAGCGTCGTCGGATAACGGCATTGTAAACGTCAGCTTGGCGGACAGAGTGATCGCCCTCTCGCCCGTAGCGGTCTCGACCGCCCGCGTTACGGTGACGGCTCGCGATCCGTCTGGCCTGAGCGCGACACTCTCCTTCGCCGTCATAGTGGAAAATCTTCAGTCCAACCGCGCCCGCGTGCTGGAGCTTTCGCTGGCGGCATTCGGCAGGACGGTGCTGAGCCAGGCCGTGGATGCGATCACCGGCCACTTCGAAGCCACGTCACGGGCGCTGCGAGCCACAATCGATGGCAGCAGGCTTGTCCTCGGGCAGGCGTTCAATGCCATGGAGTGGGCGCACGTTGCCGCACGAATGTTTGGCATACCGCTGGACGTTCCGGCTTCCAGTTCAGCGACCGGAACAGCAGCGCAGGCTGGGCTGTCCGCGATAACGTCCGATCCGGACGCCGTTCAACCCACACTGAGGGCGCCCTCCGGGCGGAGTATTCTGACGCGGAGTTCCTTTCAGATCGCAATGGACCGTCCCGGAACCGGATGGAGTGGATGGACGCTATGGGGTCGAGGAACCGGCAGCCGGTATACCGGTGACTCCGGATCGAATAACCGCATGGGCGGCGGTGTCACGGCGGCGTACGTCGGGGCCGATTACCGCTGGGGAAACAGGTTCGCCCTGGGTGTGGCGGCCTCGTACAGCGATGGCACGCAGGACTTCGACAATGCCGGTGCGAGTACGGGCGAATGGCACACGCGACTGACCAGCCTGCGTCCCTACCTCCATTGGTCCCCCACCGGGAAGCTGGGCCTGTGGGGTATGCTGGGCTTCGGCAGGGGCGACGCCGAACTCAACAGCGGCTACGGCGGCCCGCTGGCGGGGACGGGCAGCAGTACGATCGTTACGGACATCAGCAGCCGGTCCGCCGCGCTCGGCGGGAGGATGGACCTGATGCGGGTGAGGAAGGTCGACCTGGCGTTGACGGCGGACGCCTTCGCGGTGAGCACCAGCTCCGAGGCCCTGGCCGGGCTGCGGGCAACCGCAGGTGACGCCCGACGCGTTCGCATGATGGTCAACGGCAGCACCGGATGGTCCGTAACGCCAGACACGCGGATGGATCTGAGTCTGGCGCTGGGCGCACGCCTTGACGGCGGCGACGTCGACACGGGCTTGGGTGCCGAACTGGCCGGGGCGCTCTCCATTGCAAATCGCCGCATCGGCCTGGACGTGGAGATCCGTTCTCGCTGGCTGGCGGCGCATCAGGACCGGGACTTCAGAGAACGCGGCCTGAGCCTGGCGCTTGGTCTGGACCCGGGATCCGATAACAGGGGACTGACGCTGTCGCTGTCGCCGGCGTGGGGAGAGAATGCCGGCAGCGGCGTCGAGGCACTGTGGAAAGGTGAAAGGACGATGGCTTACCGCAGCGCCGCGGGCGGACGCGAGGCGCTGGACTGGCGTCCCGGCCGCACGCGTGCGGCCCTGGGTTACGGACTGAGGACCCAGAAAGGCAGGGGCGGGATGGAGCCCTTTGTCGAACTGGACGTGAACGACATGGGATTACACCGCCTGGGCGGCGGCCTGCGACTCAACGTGGTGGAAGGTCCGGACCGGTCCCCGGGTTTTCTCGCAAGGAATCTGCGGCTGGAGCTGCTCGGCGAATATCGCCTTTCGGGACGGAGCGCCGCCAATGGAGAGTCCGTCACAAGGGGCAGGGGCGGAGACTATCGCTTCGGGCTCTCCCTTTTCCGGGACTTCTGAATTGCCGCACCCAGGCTGCCGGGTCGTTCCGGATCCGCTTCCGCCTGGCCGACGGCGGGCATCGCTATTCTGTCTTTCCAAGGCGATAACCGACCCGCGGTTCGTTAAAAATCCATTTGGGGTTCTTCGCATCGTCACCCAGCTTTCGCCGGATGTTTTTGACCGCGGCGTGGAGTGGCCGCCTGTCGTCGGTGCCCCGCCTGGCCCAGATACGTCCCAGAATGTCTTCGTAGAAGACCGTCCGACCGGCGTTCACCGCAAGTTCCTGGAGAACGAAATACTCAATTCTTGTCAGATCCACGGGCGTCCCGGAAATCGTCACCCTTCGTCGAGCGTAGTCGACCTTCAGCTTCCCACGCAGAAACGGCTCCGATGGCACGACCAAACGAGGGACCGTGTGCTTACGAATGGCGGCCCTGATCCTGGCCGCCAGTTCCGTAGGTGAGAACGGCTTGACGAGATAATCGGCAGCACCGCTGTCCAGGGCCCGTGCAATGGCGTCTTCGTGCCCATAGGCGGAAAGGAAAATAACCGGCACGTCTGCCTTTTCGACGATGCCACGCATCAACTCGACCCCGTCGCTGCCCGGGAGCACGAGGTCCAGCAGGGCCAGTTGGGGACTGTGTTCTTTGAACAGGGCAATCGCCTCGTTCGCATCTCCGGTAACGACCGGAACGTAACCGGCGTTCGACAGGGCTTCTCGGACGCTGCGCAGCGTTTGCGGGTCATCGTCCACGACGAGGATTTTGGCCGGTGGATTTCCCGGGATTCGTGCGCCTGCGACGGACGGAACGGTACCTCTACCGACGGGTTTTTCGACGCCCTCGGCAATCGGTATGGTGAATCTGAACCGGGTTCCCTTGTCGGGCCCCTCGCTCTCGGCAAAGATGCGGCCGCCGTGGGCTTCGACGATACCCCGGCATATGGAGAGGCCCCAGCCGGACCTCGGATCTTCCCTGGAGACCTCGTCCCGATCGTGACGAGGCGACTTGCGAAAGAGGTGCGCCATCTGTTCAGGAGACAAACCCCGACCCTGGTCGATGACACTGACCGACACATTATCGCCCTCCTGCATGGCACTTACCCGAATCGGAGACCCTTCGGGTGAATTCCGCGCTGCATTCGTCAACAGGTTTACCACAACCTGCACGATCCGACCCGGATCTGCCAATACGGGCGGGAGGCCGGAGGCCATGTCGACGTGAACATTGTCGCGGTTCCATCCATTCAGAAACGTATTCCGGGCCTGGTCCAGCAGTCCGGTAACCAGTACAGGTACCGGGCTGACGACCAGGGTCCCCGTCTCGATCCGCGTCACGTCCAATAAATCGTTGATCAGAACGCCCATCTGGTCGGCCTGCTCGCTGATTATCCGCAAGAACTGGACCATCTCGGCCTGCCGGAACGGGAACGTGTCGCCCAGTGCGGTCTCAGCGGAACCCTTGATGGCGGCCAGCGGCGCACGCAGATCGTGGCTGATCTTGGCAAGGAATTCAGCCCGCATCAACTCCAGTTCATCCAAAGGCGCCATGTCCTGAAGGGTCACGACAAATGACGTCACCCGTCCGTCGTCAGCGCGAATGGGTGTGGCGTTCATGAGCGCCTTAACGCTTCGTCCGTCCGGCACCTCGAAAACGACCTCCTCGGCACGTACCGTCTCGCCTTCGCTCATTGCCTGGGCAATGGACAGTTCCTTCAGGGATACCTGACGCCCGTCGGCGCGGCGGATCGTCACAACTTCCAGAAGATTCTCCAATCCAGGCTCACCATTCAGCAAGCCTTCCACGAGCCTTACCGCCTCACGATTGAAAGACACCGGCTCTCCGCTGATTGCGTCAAAGACAACCACACCCACCGGGGCGGTATTGACGACGGCTTCGCGGTCGGCCATGGCCCGTTGCTGGTCCCGGTAGCGCCGGGCGTTGGCAATAACCAGAGCGGCCTGGGAAGCAAACATGACCAGCGTCTCTTCGTCTTCATCGGTAAACTCCGGACCGCTCGCCTTTCCCGCCAGGAAGAAATGGCCGACGCTCTCACCACGGTGTCGGATTGGCGCGGACATAAACGAAATGGTTTCGGCAGTCGACCCGGGAGCCCGGACGATGGGGAGGCCGAGCGCCCCGACGTGGCTGTATAAGTCTCGCAAACGCAGGGGCTCCTCAATTCCGCGGAGGTACTCGTGCAGCGGCGGCGACGCCGGGAAGCTCTGCATTTGTCCGACCCAGTGGGACGGCATTCCTGAGACGAGAAATTCCTGTACCTGTCCTTCGTCGTCATGTAGCGTAGCCACGCAGTAACTGGCGTCCGTCACGGACCTGGCGCTGTCCACCACACCCTGCAGTACCGTTTCAAAATCAAGGCTTTCGTTAATGCGCTGACTCGCCTGGCTCAATCGTGAAAGGCGATCCCGCAGCTTTCTGTTCTCTGTCTGAAGCTTCTCAGCGAGTTGCATGCTTCTCTCCTCCCGTGCCCTCAGGACGCATCCCGATTGACTGGATGTGCGCCACCTGAAGAGACTGAAGTGAAATCCAGCCAACGTCGCACGGACGCGGCAACGATGGCGCAAATTGCAGCAATATTCATCAATAAATCATCGAAATATACCGAAATTTCAGAACTATCCCAACCAAAATTCCTTATTGTAGTCATGCTGATTGGACGATACCCTTTTAGACCGCAACCATGCAAGCGTGTGACATCGCCACGTGGCATCGTCAGTTCGAAAGAAACAGCATCAACGCGCAGCGACGAAGACTTCCGAAGCGCGAGAGAACTCTCGAGTTCGTTATTGAAGATGCACGTAAACAACATAACCGTAAGGAGGTACAGTTGTGTACCGGGCAGACGTACGGAGAATGGATAATCTGGAACGTCGATTGCATTGGCAGAAACGCGCGATCATCGGCTTGCTCCTTTTGTTTCTATTCAGTACTTCACCTGCATTGAGTACTGCGTCGAAATGGTTAAAAGAGTTAGGACCCGCATTGGTACCGGTTCCGGGGTCATTCCCGGACAGGGCTTCGGCGGACGTCGTTTCGAAGTGGACATTCTCCCCTGAGTCCGGGGACGGCGGGTTGAGCAAAACGGCCCTGGCTGCTGACGAAGTCCTGAAGATCGGCAGGTTGCAGATTGTAAATGAAGCGGGTAACGTTGTCGCGTTCCTGGGTTTCGACGAGGCAGGGGACGGCGTGCTGGCCATCCGCGATAGTAAGGGAAAGTACCGTGTACTGGCCGGCTCAGGCGATTCCGGAGGTGGCTTGTTTAGCGTCCTGAACTCGACTGATCGGGTCGTCGCGGTCCTGGGCGCAGACGAAACGGACCAGGGCAATGGATTTCTGAACGTCAGCGGCGGGTCGGGGGCTGTTGCCGGGTTTTTCTTCGGCGAATCCGGAGATGCGGCGATGACGGTTTTTAACGGGAACGGGAACCCCGCTTCCGCCCTGGGCGCCGATGCAAACGGCAACGGCTTCCTGTTTACCCTCAGTGAGTCAGGTCTGCCGATCGGAACGCTCAGCGCGGATCCCGACGGCAACGGCACGCTGGCGATTTCGGCAGGGAAGTTCAGAGCGTTTGTGGATGACAACGGAAACGGCGCCGCGGAAACCCTGGCGGAAGACGGCAGTGTCCGTTGGACTTCTGAAATGACAACGGAAAGCACACCGGGACAAAGTGGTCTGCTAGGAGACCTCGACGGTGACGGCGACGTGGATTTCCAGGACTTTCTGACGTTCGCCGCGAATTTCGGGAAATCCAGCGGGTCGTAAGGGCGCATTGTAGTATGACGCAGACCCAGTGCGACGTATCGTGAAGGTGGGGCGGACATTCCTGTCTGCCCGCCTCGATTGCGCCTCGTCGCCAATACTGTCATCCTGAGGAGGCCTCCAGGCCGACGAAGGATCTACTGCAGCATGAGATGATCTCTCCACGACTTGCACGTGTCGATACCTGAGACGCAGCACCTCCGCCCCCTCTCGCACACCCTTCCTCGATTAGGCCCCCGTGTCCCCCACTGTCATCCTGAGGAGGCCCCCAGGGCCGACGAAGGATCTACTGCAGCATTGGATCATCCCCGAGAGATGTGCATCTGGCGATACCTTAGAGGCAGCACAACGGCCACCTGCATCCTACAAATGTACGTGCGCGTCTGTCATTCACACAGCCCTTCAGGCAGCACAACCGCCCTTCCATCCCCTGGCGTCGGTTCCCCGCTGACTCCCTGATCGTTATCGAAATCAACCAGATGTATTTCGAATCGCTGCTGCAAATCCGTCTCTCGTCTGGCGAAAAACACGATAATTCACCAATAAATCATCGAAATTGGTCAATATTTCAGTGATAATCCAAGAAAAAATCGCTATCATGTCATCCGTACTGACGCAAATTGCAACACATTCGTTTCCCATAGCGTCGCAGAATAATCCTCAAGCGATATCGTCCGAAGATTCGAGCCAGAATGTCGTCACGGGACGCCACCGACCAAAGCAGCAGCGGGCCATTATTGCGATTCAGGATTCCACCGCCAGAGACAGCCTTCAGCCTGGCATCCCCGTCGGGCAATCATGAATCACCGGCTTGGTCGATTGACTATCCTCCGTTAACAAGCCGCACTCCTTTCTATTCCCATTCTTCGCATCGTCCGTCGATCCGCACCTTCGAGATTCGCGAAGGTATACACCCCAGTACGCCCTACATCGGATCAATCCAACTACGGCGCTGTCGCGTGTCCCTTCGACGGACGACCGCTCGTGAAACCGCTGTCCTCGAAACGCTTTCATCGTACGAATTCAATCTGAGCCGGTCCCTGAGCCAGTCGAAGGGCCGGCGAAATAGATGTCAACTCTTTACTGCTCCCGCCAATACATCCGGCGGCTACTCAATTCGTAGCGGGCGCTCGCTCGGACGTCAGCGCTCTCTCAAGTCAACGTACCGTTAACGAGCAATTGGAGACTGCCATGGGAAGGATCCTGGTTATATGCATTTTCGCGACATTGGCCGTTGTCGCCGCGACGTGGACAGTTGATATCGGCGTAATAAAGCCGCAATCCGTGTCTGCGCAGTCCGCGACGTGCCCCGGCGACTTCAACGGGGACGGGAAGGTGAACCTCGCGGACTTCCTCGCCTTTGCCGGCGGTTTTGGCGCAAGGTCGGGGGATGCCAATTTCAACTCGCGTTTGGATCTGGACGGTAGCGGCGCGATCGATCTGTCGGATTTTCTGGCGTTCGCTGGCGTATTCGGGACCTCGTGCGAGGACCGCCCTCGCGGTTCGGTCAGCGGCGACCGCGCGGCGCTGGTGGCGTTGTACAATGCGACCGACGGACCGAACTGGATTGACAACACCAACTGGCTGACCGATGCGCCGCTGGGGGAATGGTATGGGGTGGAGACGGACGCTTCAGGGCGGGTTGTGGGGGTGTATTTTTCCGGAACCTTTAGTGAAGAAAAGCAACGGTGGGTGCCCCATGGCCTGCAAGGACCCATTCCGCCGCAACTGGGCAAACTGGACAGACTGGAGTCGCTCTTCATCACAAACAACGACCTCACGGGCTGGATACCCGCGGAACTCGGGAATCTCAGGAACCTCAGGCGGCTTAGCCTCCTGTACAATCGACTCACGGGGCCAATTCCGTCGGAAATGGGTAACCTTACCGAGTTGCAACGTCTGGACCTAGGCCACAACCAGTTAAGGCGTCAGATCCCTTCCGAACTGGGCCGCCTCACGAAACTTAGGGATCTGGATTTAAGATGGAACAACCTGACAGGGCCGATTCCGTCCGAACTGGGCAACCTTGCCGAGTTGGAAATACTGGACCTCGACAGCAACGAGTTGACGGGCCCGATTCCGTCCGAACTGGGCAGCCTTTCCGAGCTGAATGTCCTTTCGCTGCGCAACAACGAGCTGACGGGCCCGATTCCGCCCTGGTTGGCCGACCGAAAGCAACTAACCAGTTTGGATCTCCACGGCAATACGCTAACGGGCCGGATCCCGACTTGGCTGGGGAGCCTTGCCGGGTTGCAAGTCCTGACGCTGGGTGGCAGTCAACTCACGGGCCCGATCCCGCCCGAGTTGGGCAACCTTGCCGAGTTGCATCGCCTGGACCTGGGTCGGAATCAACTGACCGGCCCGGTCCCACCGGAGCTCGGAAACCTGGTTCGGTTGGAGCGGCTTGACTTGGGCGGCAATCGATTGACTGGCCCGGTTCCGCCGGAACTCGGGAATCTTCGCCGATTGGTGGAACTTACGATTAGCGGTAGTCAACTGTCGGGTTCACTTCCCCACACCATTGCCGGACTGAACAGTCTAATCACCCTCGGCTGCCGACAGACTCGCGGCGTATGCATGCCGGCCACGGACGCGTTCAGGGCATGGGCGCGGCAGGTGGAGGCCCGTGGCGGAGTCCAACGCGCCGTGGATATCCCGTGGTGCAATGAAATCGATGTACAGGCCCTGAAACGCCTTTACGCAGCCACCATCGGCGAGCGGTGGACGCGTTCCGACGGCTGGCTCGAAGACGATGATTTTGACCGGTGGCACGGCGTGACGACCGATTCGAACGGACGAGTCTCTGGAATCGATCTGACGGACAACGGGCTGACGGGCCACCTTCCGGACGCGATGGGGCTGCTCGCTGGCCTGACGGAATTGAGGATTGGGGGGAACGTGCTGAGCGGCCGTGTGCCCCTGTCACTTGCAGACCTGCGGTTGGAGCAGTTCGACTACGCCGGGACGGCCCTTTGCGTGGCGGACGACGCCGGCTTCCGCCGGTGGCTGAACGGCATCCCACGCCACCGGGGAACGGGCGTGCAGTGTCCGCCACTCACCGAACGCGAGGCGCTCGAGTGGTTGTACCGTGGAACGGACGGTCCGAACTGGCGCGAGAGTACACGCTGGATGACCGATGCCCCGCTGGCGCAGTGGCACGGCGTAGAAGCCGATGCAGAAGGACGGGTCATAGGACTTAACTTGGCGAACAACGGTTTGTCCGGGTCGATTCCGTCCGAAATCGGCGCGTTGTCTGCCCTGATCCACCTTCGCCTCGGCAGCAACCGGCTTTCGGATGCGATCCCTCAGGAAATAGGTCGGCTTTCCGAGCTACGCTCACTGAAACTTAACAACAACACGCTAACGGGGCCGATTCCGGCAGAAGTCGGCGCGTTGTCGAAACTGACAGACCTGAACCTGCACGGCAATAAGCTTTCGGATGCGATTCCGCAGGAAATAGGTCAGCTGTCCGAGTTGCGCGTGTTGGATCTGGCCTCGAACAACCTATCCGGCCCGATTCCGCAAAAGGTTGGCGCGCTGGGCCGTCTGGAGCAGCTCGAACTCGGTTGGAATCACTTCAGTGGCGGGATTCCGGATGAGATCGGCCGTCTTGCCAACCTGGTCATACTGAGTCTGGCCGATAACCAACTCTCGGGATCTATCCCGCCAAATATTGGGTCTCTGAACCGTTTGGAGCGATTGTCCCTCAAGTCGAATCAACTCAGCGGGGGAATTCCGGAGGAGATCGGCCGTCTCTCCAACCTGGCCAGATTGAATCTGGCCGATAACCAACTCTCGGGATCTATCCCGCCGGAATTTGGCAATCTTAACCGGCTGGAGCGATTGTCCCTCAAGTCGAATCAACTCAGCGGCGGAATTCCGGAGGAGATCGGCCGCGTCGCCAAACTGGCCTGGGTGAATCTGGCCGAAAACCAACTCTCGGGTCCGATTCCTTCCAGGCTGGGCGCACTTGCGAACCTCGCCGAACTGGTTCTCGGTGACAACCGGTTGACCGGGCGGTTGCCCGCCGAACTGGGCCGCGCCGGCAAGCTGGTGAAACTCGATCTGCGGTCCAACTCCCTTTCCGGGCCGGTACCGCCTGAATTCGGCAACCTCACGCTGCTGAAATCGCTGGTTCTCGCGGACAACCCTGATCTGACGGGACCGCTGCCTTCTGCCATCACGGCGCTTGGACGCCTGGAGCTGTTGATGACGGGAAGCACGGGACTTTGCCGGCCCGCGGACGCCGGTTTCGATGCATGGTTCGGCGCCATACCCGAACGGCGTCTGGTCCGCTGCGAAGGGGGCGCCGCGGTATATCTGACCCAGACCGTACAATCCTGGGACGATCCCGTTCCGCTGCTGGCTGGCGAGCCCGCACTGCTGCGGGTCTTCGTGACAGCGCCCGGTAGCGGCACGGTCACAATGCCCGACGTACGAGCCACCTTCTATGTGGACGGCGCCGAGCGGCACATTGTACGCATTGACCCCGGTTCCCGCTCCATTCCGATAAAAGTGACCGAGAGCGATCTAGCGTTATCGGCCAACGCCGAGATACCAGCCAGGATCATCTCTCCCGGCATGGAGATGGTGATCGAAGTCGACCCGGCAGGTGCCCTGGATCCGTCGCTCGGCGTGACGAAGCGGATTCCCGCGGAAGGCCGCATGGCTGCAGACGTGCGGGCCGTCCCACCCTTGCACCTGACGCTTGTCCCGCTTCTCCACGAGACCGAACCGGACTTGTCCATTGGTGAGTCCGTCCGGGCGATGGCGGAGGACCCCGTCGGTCACGAGTTGCTCGCCGACATGCGTCGGATGCTTCCGATTTCAGAGTTGGCTGTCGCGGCGCACGAGCCTGTTACCACGTCCTTCCGTGACCCGCACCGGCTGCTTGGACAAACCAATGCAATTCGCCTCATGGAGGGTGGCACGGGATACTGGATGGGCGCAATGGAATCGCCGCCGAGGATCGGTGGCTCTAACTGGTACTACGTGCTCCCGCCGGGAGTGGCGGACTTGGGCCGGCCGACCAGCGTGTCAATCCTTGATGCCTCGATCATGGCGCACGAACTCGGACACAACCTCGGGCTACAACACGCCCCCTGTGGCAATCCGGACGATGTCGACCCCTGGTTTCCTTATGAACTCGGAAATACGGGAGCGTGGGGATACGACTTGGTGGAGAAGGCGCTTGTGATGCCAAGCACGCCTGAAATCATGTCGTACTGCCTGAGTGGCGATTACTGGATCAGCGACTACCACTTCAACAAGGCGCTCCGCCACCGTCTGGTCGAGGGCGTCGACGCGGCGGCAAAACTGGCAACACGGATCGATCCTGTTCCAACTCTCCTGCTTTGGGGCGGACGGGACAAGGACGGGGTCCCGTATCTGGATCCCACCTTCGTCGTTGAGTCCTCGCCGTCGCTGCCGTCAGCAGGCGGGGAGTATACCGTGGAGGGAGCGACCGCTGATGGGACGCCCGTCTTCTCATACGCGTTCGATATGCCGGTCACTGCAGACGCCGAGGGCAAAGAAACCAGCTTCGTATTCACCCTGCCTATGCAGCCCGAGTGGGCCGGCAGCCTGGCGAGCATCACACTGTCCGGTCCCGGTGGCTCAGCCACGCTGGACGGGAGCACGGACCGTCCGATGGCCATCCTGCGCGATCTGAAATCGGGCCAGGTACGCGGCTTCCTGTCGGACCTTACCGCGGAGGAAGCGGCACAGGCGGCGGAAGGCGCCTTCGCGGCCAAGCCTGGAACGGAAGTGCTCTTCAGCCGGGGTATCCCAGATCTTCGGTGAGGAGTGAGCAATGTTTCAGTGACGAGTCATAGGAGGAAGAAATGCGGAGCGTTCTGGTTATAGGCATTTTCGCGACATTGGCTCTTGTCGTTGCAACGTGGACCGGAGACATCAGCGTTATAAAACCGCCTGCCGCGTCTGCGCAGTCCGCGAACTGTCCCGGTGATTTCAATGGGGACGGGAAGGTCAACCTCGCGGACTTCCTGGCCTTTGCCGGCGGCTTCGGCGCCAGGTCAGGAGACGCCAACTACAACACGCGTCTGGACCTGAACGGCAGCGGGGCCATTGATCTGTCAGATTTCCTGGCCTTTGCAGGGGTATTCGGGACCAACTGCGAAGACCGCCCTCGCGGTTCGGTCAGCGAGGACCGCGCGGCGCTGGTTGCGCTGTACAATGCGACCGACGGACCGAACTGGATCGACAACACCAACTGGCTGACCGGCGCGCCGCTTGGGGATTGGTTCGGGGTGGAAACGGACGCGTCAGGGCGAGTGATCGTGCTTGATTTGCGCGGCGTCTGGGACGAAGAACGAGGACAATTCCCCGGCAATGGCCTCCTGGGACCGATGCCACCTGAGCTAGGGGATCTCACGAACTTGGAGAGGCTCGTCCTCTTTAACAACAGCCTGACGGGGCCGATCCCACCGGAACTCGGCCGACTTGCAAGTTTGATGTCCCTGTCGCTCGGTGGCAACCTGCTGCAGGGTACAATACCGCCGGAGCTGGGCAACCTTGCCGCGCTGAAAAACCTGTTTCTGTATGGCAATCAGTTGACGGGTCAAATTCCGCCGGAATTGGGCAGACTTTCCAGGCTCACAGTTCTGCGTCTCGACCGCAACCAATTGGAAGGCGTCATACCGCCGGAGTTGGGCAAGCTCACCGAGCTAACGGAACTGAGCTTATATTTGAACGAGCTCGACGGTGCGATCCCGGCGCGACTGGGCAGCCTCACCAACCTTCGGAGTCTGTCCCTCTCCCTTAACAATCTAACGGGGCCGATTCCGCCCGAACTGGGGAACCTCGACGAGTTGCGGTGGCTGTCGCTGCATACCAATCAGTTGACGGGCCGAATTCCGTCGCGGCTGGCCGAATGTAAGCAACTTAGAATCCTGTTTCTGGGTATCAATGAGTTGACGGGGCCGATTCCGCCGGAGCTCGGCAACCTCATGAAGTTGGAGGCATTGGGGCTTGGCTCCAATCTCCTGACGGGCCGTGTACCGCCGGAGCTCGGCAACCTCGTCAACCTGACTCGCCTCAGCCTGGATGGGAACCCGCTTACCGGCTCTATACCGCGCAGCTTTCTAAAATTGGACAAGCTGAACTCACTGGGTTGCCGAAGAACTGAAGGCGTATGCCTGCCGGCAACGGCCGAGTTCAAGAGATGGCTGCAGGACGTGGAAGCCCGCGGTCGTGGCAATTACCCGGTGGATATCCTGTTCTGCGACGAGGTCGACAAGCGTGCATTGGCAGCGTTGTACGCAGTCGCCAATGGTCCCGGCTGGACGCGTTCCGTCGGATGGCCGAGAGATGAGGACCTGAACCGATGGCACGGCGTCTCGACCGGTTCGGACGGGAGGGTCTCCGCCCTCGACCTGACCGGCAACGGGCTGTCGGGACGGCTTCCGGAAGTCCTCGGGCAGATCACCAGCCTGACCGAACTCAGGATCGGGCACAACGCGCTGAGGGGTAGATTGCCCCTGTTGCTGGCCAATACGTCAATGGAAGTCCTCGAATACGGCGGTACCTCCCTGTGCGTGGCGGACGATCCAGGCTACCGGTCGTGGCTGAGCGGCATTGCACACGTTACCGGAACGGGTGTTCCGTGTCCCCCCCTCACGGACCGGGAGATCCTTGAGACCGTCTACGGCAGCACGGATGGCGGGAATTGGACCAAAAGTGAGGGTTGGCTGACCGACGCGCCGCTGGGAGATTGGCACGGCGTGGAGACCGACGCCTCAGGACGGGTCGTGGCGCTGCACTTGGCCGATAACCGCCTGTCAGGCACTGTTCCTGTGGAACTCGGGCAGTTGTCCGCACTAATGACGCTTCAGCTCCGCAACAACCGGCTTCACAACCGGATTCCATTAGAACTGGGCGCCTCGGAAGATCTGCGAGTACTCGACCTTTCGGTGAATCAACTCGGCGGGGCGATTCCCGTCGAACTCGGCAGACTCCGCAAACTTGAGTCTTTGGACCTCTCGAGTAATGAGCTCTCTGGTCCGATTCCGCCGGTTCTGGGGGATCTGTTGCAACTGCAATCGCTCATCCTCTCGCAAAATCGCCTCGGAGGCCCAATCCCCGAAGGGCTCGGCAATCTGGAAAACCTTGTGAATCTGCATTTGGACGTGAACCGCTTATCGGGTCCGATCCCGCCTGCCCTCGCCAGGGGGCTGCCCCGCTTGGAATCTCTCAACATCTCCAACAACCGGCTCGAAGGCGAGATTCCATGGGAACTCGGAGAGTGTCGTTCGCTGCGTCACCTGGATGCTTCCGACAACCGGTTGTCCGGCCGTATTCCGCCGCATTTTGGCACCCTGGAACGTCTCGAGCACATGAGTCTGTCGAAAAACGAGTTGACAGGACCGATTCCTCCGGACCTGGGCTCAAATGCGCAGAACCTGATCCATTTGAATCTGTCCGACAACCGGATCACAGGACCCCTGCCGCCGCGACTGGGGCGCGCTACCAAGCTGCAGGTGCTCGACGTGAGGTCGAATGAGCTGTCGGGTCCGATTCCGCCAGAATACTCGCGGCTGACGGGTCTCAAGTCGCTGATCGTCGCCGAGAACCCCGGGTTGTCTGGCCCCGTGCCCGCGGGCATCACCGCGCTCGGCCAGCTCGAGCGCCTGCTGGCGGGAAACACGAGCCTGTGCCTGCCTGCGGAACCGCGTTTCGACGATTGGTTCGCCGGCATATCGAATCGTCGTCTTACGCCGTGCCTGGCCGGCCACTCAGTGTACCTGACCCAGGCGGTGCAGTCGTGGAGCGATCCCGTGCCGCTGCTTGCAGGCGAGAAAGCGTTGCTGCGCGTCTTCGTGACCGGGCCGCAGGACAGGAATGTGACGATACCGGCGGTCAAGGCCACGTTCTATGTGAACGGCTCCGAACGGCATGCCGTTACCGTCGACGCGGGCAACGGGCGGTTGCCCGCGAACGTCGTTGAGGACGATCTTTCACGTTCTGCCAACGTCGAGATACCAGGGGAAGTTATCGGGCCGGGATTGCAAATGGTTATCGAGGTGGATCCGAACGGGATGCTCGATCCGACGCTGGGCGTGACGCGGCGGATTCCCGATTCGGGTATGCTGGACATCGATGTGCGTAGCGTGCCGCGCTTCGACCTCACGCTCGTGCCACTTCTGGGGCAGGGAGAAGATTCCTCGGTTGTGAGGCTGATTGACCAAATGGCGTCGGACCCGCACGGTCACGAGTCGCTCAGTGACGTTCGAACGCTCTTGGCAATCGGAGACCTGGACATAACCGCACACGCACCGGTGCTCGCAGAAGACCCGAATCCCCACAAGCTATTGGCCCAGGTCGAGGCGATGCGCCTCCTCGAAGGCGGTTCAGGACATTGGATGGGCCTGTTCACTTTGCAGTTGCATACGGTCGGGAATACCAGGCGTCTCTGGCCGGGAGGCGTAGCGCATACGCCAGGTCGCGCCAGCGTGTCACTGGCTCGCCCCTATTACATGGCCCACGAATTGGGACACAACCTGGGGCTTGGACACGCGCCCTGTGGCGACGCTCTGGGTCCCGATCCGTTGTTTCCCTCCGCTACCGCACGCATTGGATCCTGGGGGTACGACTTTGACCGGACTGCCCTGGTGCCGCCAACCGCATACGACCTCATGTCCTACTGCAGGGACCCCCATTGGATCAGCGACTACCATTTCAACAAATCGCTCAATCACCGCCTCGCAAGCGAAACCTCCACTGCGGCTAAGCTTGCCACACAGGCCGATCCCGTGCCCGCTCTCCTTGTATGGGGCGGACTGAACAAGGACGGCGCCCCATATCTCGATCCCGCCTTCGTCGTTGACGCGATGCGTTCGCTTCCTCCCGCGGGCGGAGAGTACACAATCGAAGGGGAGACCGTTGACGGGATGCCCGCCTTCTCATACGCGTTCGATATGCCGGTCACTGCAGACGCCGAGGGCGAAGAGACCAGCTTCGTGTTCGCCCTGCCGTTGCAGCCCGAGTGGGCCGGCAGCCTGGCGAGCATCACGCTTTCAGGTCCCGGCGGTTCGGCCACGCTGGACGGGAGCACGGACCGTCCGATGGCCATCCTGCGCGATCTGAAATCGGGCCAGGTACGCGGATTCCTGTCGGACCTTACCGCGGAAGAAACGGCGCAGGCGGCGGGTGGCTCGTTTGCGGCCAAGCCGGGTGTGGAAGTGATCTTCAGCAGGGGTATCCCGGAACTCCAATAATCTGGAAGCATCGCACCAGCACGTTAAGGATGTCACAGTTCAAATGACGAAAACTGGGAGGCAGCTATGTGGAGGATCCTGATTCTGTGCAGTTGCGTGGCACTGGCGTTAGTCGCAGTGACCTGGAACCGAGATGTGGGCATTCTGAAAACACACGCCGCTTCCGCGCCATCCTCACAATGCCCCGGTGATTTCAACGGGGACGGGAAGGTGAATCTGGCCGATTTCCTGGCCTTTGCGGGGGCGTTTGGTACGCGTTCAGGGGATGCCAATTACGAGGCCGCAATGGACATGGACGGTAGCGGCGCCATCGATCTGTCTGATTTTTTGGTCTTTGCCGGGGTTTTCGCGACCACGTGCGAGGTTGCGCCGCCCCCGCCACCTGCATCCGAAGACCGGGACGTATTGGTGGCGCTGTACAACGCGACGGACGGGCCGAACTGGCCGGACAACACCAACTGGCTCACCGACGCCCCCTTAGGGGAGTGGTACGGCGTGTACACCGATGCGTCAGGACGCGTTGCGCGCCTGGTCCTTCGTGGCAGATGGGACTATGACAAGGATCAGCTTGCGCAAGGCCTGCGGGGAGAGCTTCCACTTCAGCTGGGTGACCTTTCCAACCTGAGGGAGCTCGATCTGTCCTGGAACGCTCTCAGTGGTCCGATCCCGACCTGGCTCGGCAACCTGCCTAACCTCACGTCGCTGAACTTGTACTTAAACAATCTCACGGGTCCGATTCCCCCGGAACTCGGCAACCTCGCCAATCTGACGCGGCTGGACCTCGGCCACAACTTTCGTCTGTCAAGCCCGATTCCCCCGGAACTCGGCAACCTGGCCAACTTGGAGTACCTGTATCTTGGGAGACTTGACCTCAGCGGGACCATCCCGCCGGAACTCGGCAAACTCACCAAGCTGAAGTCCTTGGGCCTGAACCACTGCGGCGGGCCTCTTGGTGGCCCGATTCCGCCGGAACTCGGCAATCTCACCAACCTGACGAGCCTGAGCCTTCAATACACCAACCTCACCGGGACCATCCCGCCGGAACTCGGCAACCTCGCCAACTTGGAATATTTACACGTGGAGGGCAACAATTTCACGGGCTCGATTCCCCCGGAGCTCGGCAACCTCACCGGTCTGCGCGACCTCTCTTTGGGCCAGAACCAACTCACGGGCCCGATTCCCCCGGAGCTCGGCAACCTCACCGGCCTGACAAGTCTGTGGCTGCCGGCCAACGATCTGTCAGGCCCGCTTCCGGCCAGTATGCTACAGCTTGAGCAGCTCGGCTGGCTCAGCTTGACCGGAACCAAACAGGGCTTTGCCGGGAACGACCGCCTTTGCGTGCCCGGAACACCTGCCTTCGCGGCGTGGCTCCAAGGAATCGACCGCCGCCGTAGCTCGACGAATGAAGTTAGGGGGGGGCACGATGTCGGGCCCGAAGACCTCTGCAACGCCGCCGATGCCGTCGCGCTCCGTGCGTTGTACGACGCCACCGGCGGCACTGGCTGGACCAGATCCGACGGCTGGCTGGACGATGACGACCTCGGCAAATGGCACGGGGTCGCCGTCGATTCCACCGGCCGGGTGAAGAGAGTCGATCTCGTCGGCAACGGACTGAGCGGCGAGCTCCCGTCAGGCCTGAGCGATCTTGGCGTGATGACCGTGCTTCGCATCGGCGACAACGCCCTTGCCGGCCGTCTGCCGCTGTCGCTGACCAGGATTCCTCTGCGCGAGTTCAACTACGCGGAAACCGGGTTGTGTGCCCCGGCGGAGAAGTCCTTCCAAACGTGGCTTAACGACATCCCGTCGCACCAGGGGACGGGCGCGGAGTGCACGCCCCTTTCCCAGCGCGACATGCTCACGCAGTTCTACAAATCGACGAATGGGCACAACTGGACAGAAGGCCGGAACTGGCTGACGAGTGCCCCGATCAAGGAATGGCACGGAGTGGAGCTTGATGCCAATGGGAACGTCTCCGGGCTGGTGCTTGGGAGCAACAGCCTGACTGGCGCGATCCCGATCGAGTTGGGCTATCTGGGGAGCCTGAAGCGGCTGGACCTCGATGGGAACGATCTGTCTGGCCCGATCTTGCCCGAGATAGGCGACTTGGAGAGTCTGATGGAGTTGGACCTCAGTGGGAACAGTCTGTCGGGCGCAATCCCACCCGAGCTGGGTGGGTTGGACAGCCTGGAGTCGCTGAGGCTCGGCGAAAACGATTTCTCTGGCCCGATCCCGCCCGAGGTAGGCGACTTGGAGAGCCTGATGGAGTTGGACCTCGGTGGGAACAGTCTGTCAGGCGCAATCCCCCCTGAGCTAGGCGACCTGATTGGCCTTCGGCGCATGAATCTGAGGTGGAACACCCTATCGGGCACGATCCCGCCTAAACTAGGCGACCTGGAGAGTCTGATGGAGTTGGACCTCAGTGGGAACAGTCTGTCGGGCGCAATCCCCACTGAGCTAGGCGACCTGATTGGCCTTCGGCGCATGAATCTGAGGTGGAACACTCATTCGGGCACGATCCCACCCGAGCTAGGCGACTTGGAGAGTCTGGTGGAGTTGGACCTCAGTGGGAACAGTCTGTCGGGCGCAATCCCCACTGAGCTAGGCGACCTGGAAAGCCTGGAGTGGCTGAATCTCGGTGGAAACGATCTCTCTGGCACGATTCCCTCTGAGTTCGGGAACCTCACCATGATGTCGGACCTGAATCTCGCGTCGAACGCTCTTTCGGGCACGATTCCCCCTGAGTTCGGGAACCTCACCATGATGTCGGACCTGAATCTGACTTCCAACGACCTGTCAGGCCCGATCCCGCCCGAGTTGGGCAGGATGTCGATGCTGTGGAAGTTTCACGTGGCTGGCAACTCCGGGATGAATGGCGCCTTGCCGACCGAGTTGACCGCGCTGGCCCGCCTCGAGACGCTACTTGCCGGGGGCACTGGACTGTGTGTACCCGCTGACCCCGTATTCCAAGCGTGGCTCGAAGGCATCAACAAGAGGTGGATCGCCCGCTGCACCGAGTCCGCAGCGTACCTGACCCAAGCCGTACAGTCGCGCGTGTTCCCCGCCCCCCTGGTTGCACGCGAGAAGGCGCTGTTGCGGGTGTTCCTCACCGCACAGGAGAGCACGGATGCGGGCATTCCGCCGGTCACGGCGCGCTTCTACCGGGACGGATGGGAAACGCATGTGGTGGAGATACCGGGCCAATCAACTCCCATCCCGACGAAGGTGCAGGAGGGCGACCTGGCGAAGTCGGCGAACGCGGAGATTCCGGGCGCGGTGGTACAGCCGGGGCTTGAGATGGTCATCGAGATCGACCCGGAAGGGACGCTGGATTCGGCGCTCGGCGTGGCCAGGCGGATTCCGGAGGAAGGCCGTCTAGAGGTCGAGGTCAAGGCCATGCCGCTCTTCGACCTGACGCTAGTTCCGTTCGTCCGGACCGAGACCCACGATTCGACGATCGTGGACTTGGTGAAGGCGATGGCAGCGGATCCGGACGACCATGAGATGCTCGCGGATATGCACTCGCTGTTGCCGGTGGAAGAGGTGGCCGTAACGGCCCACGATCCCGTGTTGAGCTCGAACGACAACGGGTTCGACCTTCTCAGGCAGACCCGGGCCATCCGGGCTCTGGAGGGCGGCACTGGACACTACATGGGTATGATGCCGAATCCGAGTGGCCTTTTGTCGGGCGTGGCCTTCCGACCTGGACGATCCAGCTTCGTGGTACCACGTGCCGACGCCATCGCCCACGAACTCGGACATAACATGAGTCTGGGCCATGCGCCGTGTGGTGTTGCGGGCGATCCGTCCTATCCCTATTCCGACGGATCCGTCGGGGCCTGGGGATACGACTTCGGAAACGGCGGGAAGCTGATGCATCCGTCCAACATGGATCTGATGTCCTATTGCCAGCCCCGGTGGATCAGCTCCTACCACTTCGCCAACGCTCTGCGTTTCCGCCTGCTTGACGAGGGCGCGCCACCGGCTGCGGCCCTCCCGACTCAATCCATCCTCCTGTGGGGCGGCGTCGGTACCGACACCGTGCCCTTCCTGGAACCGGCCTTCGTAGTCGATGCGACCCCGATGCTCCCGGACTCGGCCGGCGAGTGGCGCATCACGGGCCGCGCGGCCGACGGCCGCAGGCTGTTCGACCTTAGCTTTGCGATGCCGGAGGTGGCGCACAGCGATGGTGCCGGTGGCTTCGCCTTCACGCTCCCGACACGGTCGGCTTGGGCCGACGCCTTGGCCAGCATCACACTGTCGGGACCCACCGGAGAGGCAATTCTGGACGGCACCAGCAATAACCCTATGGCCATCCTGCGCGATCTGAAATCGGGCCAGGTACGCGGATTCCTGTCGGACCTCACCGCGGAAGAAACGGCGCAGGCGGCGGGTGGCTCGTTTGCGGCCAAGCCTGGAACGGAAGTGCTCTTCAGCCGGGGCATTCCGGATCTTCGGTGAGGAGTGACCGGTACAGCGGCTTTCGGCTGCCGTCGGCACGCTTTTTCTGCCCGACAACACCAATTCAACCCACCGCGCGTAGCGACTTGCCGAGCCCTTGAGGAACCAGACGTGAGGGTGGGGCGGACATTCCTGTCTGCCCACGTCATGGTTCTCCTGTCGGAATGCAGATAGATGGAGCATCGGGCAGGTTTGAAACCTGCCCCTACAATTCGGATTGTCGAGGCAGATTCGGGTCTTCCTGTCGATACGATTGGAATTGAGCAGGCAAGGGTGTCCGCTCCACCATTCGCCCCAACGTGGCAGGCAGCACAGCCGCCTCTCCCTTTTTTGCGGCGTCGGTTCCCCAATGATTCCCTGTTCGTCGTTGCATTGATTCACCGGCTGCCGCGATTCAACCAGGGCCCTCGCCTCCACAGTCTTCCATGTCTCTGCCTGACAGCTCCCGGTACGACCCGTACTCATACCCTCCGGATTCGACCATCCCAATCCAGATGACTTTCTGATCGACGTTTCAATCCCAGGGCGGAATAATCGTCGTTGTCGCGTCTGTTTGTTCCGAGCGACGCGAAATCGCCCGAAAATCATTAAAAAATCAACAAAAACGACCAAAAATTCAAAGTTAATTCGACGGATTATCCATATCTTATTCGTTTGTTTGAAAAACAACGGGGATACCTGAACAGTGAGCCGGCTCGCTTTCGAGGCCGATTGCCGTGCCTTTGGTCAGCCTCGCCGACCTGGAGCCGGACACTCCCGTGTGTGGAGGGAAAACGGCGACGTCAATCGCGATGCTCGTTGCCGTGCGCCGCTGCATTTCCGGCCGTGAATTGATACCCTAAAACGTCAGACGGGAGTTCGAATGCTCGTGCTAGTTCTGGTCGTTTCGATAGTGTGTCTCGTTGCGACATTGGTCGCATTGAGCTATCTGATGTCCCTTTCATCCAAAGTGGATCATCTGCTCAAGCGCGTTGCTGAGATCGAAGGCTATCTGGCCGTCAGTGCCGGACCGCATCGGGAAATCTGACGAAGGCGGTTCCGGTACCCCGCAAATCCAATGCGTGAAGGCAGCTGGCAGGAGGCGCCTCTCGGGATCGCTGCCCGGGGTTCAACTGGTGTATGCGGCGATTCTAGTGGGATATACATGGTTCAGTTTTAGAATGGTGTTTCCAGATGAAATCCAAGGAGTGCACAATGGAACTTACGAAACTGGAGTTTTTTGCCGGGATGGCGATTTGCGGGGCCGCCAGGTCTGACAACACGTGGCACGAACAGGCAACCGTGGATACCGCTATCGAGATCGCCCGGCGAATGATCAAGACGCTGGAAGAGGAAAAGCGCGCCGTCGAAGAAACATAGACGAGGCATTATCCATGTTGTTCCGCTTTGAGGGGCGCCGAATCCCGCGGCGACGGGGCGGTCAAACCGGATTCTGACGTGACGATCCGCAAGGTCAGCCAATGCCGGCGCCCCCAAACAAACCTCCTTCGGCGCCGGTGCTGTCCTGCCGCCCCCGATTTCCGGATCTGACAGTCTCGATGACGAGCGTCCTCACCGGCGGGTGCAGGATCAGCCGTTCGCTGCTTACGCCTGGGCGAATGGCGAGTGCGTCTGTACGACGCTGTGAGCCCTCTTTCTGCTCGTCACGATAACGAAAAATCGGTGTAGACCAAATCGGCTCACATCATTGTCATGGACATCAAGCACGCCGGATTTGCAACGGGCGGCGGTCAAACCGGGCTTGACCCCCTGCAAGGGCGGCCATATGCCGGGGGCCCTTCCCTCATGACGGTTCTGGCGTCCGGCGCCGTCCTGCCGCTGCCCGTTACCTGCCGAAAAAGCAGTCAATCCCACGTCAACTTTCCGTTGCTTTCTGCATCATAGGTTGCGGGGACTTACTGATGTGAGAGCGATGCGCAGATGTCGGCGGATGTCGCCGCGGTCGACGTTGACCCCGAACGCGAATTGTGTTTCGGACGCTTGTTGTATGACGTGACTGCAGCAGGCTGATTGTTACGTCTGCCGGCAGAAAATCACGCGTATAAAAGTCGGAGTCTGATCGTTGAGGAACAACATGCTCTGCAGAGTGTTCGTGTTGATGGCCGTCCTTGGCTTACTCAATTGCGCCGGTCCGCGGGAAGCCGCGGGACCACAGGCGCCCGAATCCCCGAAATCGTTGATTCCTGACGACCGATTGCGAGCGGTTATCCGTGATTCTATAAACAAGGCGGTCGACGAATCCATCTCCACGACCGATCTGGCGGGACTGTCGCGTCTGACGGCGCGGAATGACAGCATCGCGAGTCTCGACGGACTGGAGCACGCCAGGAACCTGGTGTCGCTGAATCTCGATGCAAACGACATCACCGATCTTTCTCCCCTATCGAGGATGGCAAATCTGAAGAGGCTTCGCCTTGAAGGCAATCGCATCAGTGACATTACCCCTCTCTCGGGGCTGATAAACCTCGAAAGGCTGTATCTTGCCGACAACGGCATCGATGACGTATCTCCGCTTTCCGGGCTGGCGAATCTGAAGAGGCTACGTCTTGAAGGCAATGGCATTAGTCACATCGCACCGCTATCCGGACTGAATGAACTGAAGGAGCTGGATCTTGACAACAACGGGATCTCGGATCTGATACCCCTGGCGGGACTGACCAATCTGACGGGGCTCCGTCTCGAAGGCAATGGCATTTCCGACCTGAGGCCGCTGTCCGGATTGAAGAACCTGAAGGAGCTGGATCTCGATGGCAACGGCATCAGTGACATCGCGCCCCTGTCGGATTTGGCGAACCTCACCGTGCTGGGTCTCGACAGCAACGGAATCAGTGAACTGACGCCATTGTCAGCGCTCAAAAATCTGAAGGAACTGGATCTGGACAGAAACGGAGTCAGCGATTTCGCGGCTCTGGCGGGATTGTCGAATCTGAAGCGTCTCTACGTGGAAAGGAACGCAATCAGCGATCTGAACGCGCTTTCCGGTCTAATCCATATGGAGAGGCTGCATCTTGGGCACAACGGCATAACCGACGTATCGCCCATTTCGGAGTTGCCTGATCTCGAACACCTTTACCTCGACAATAACGCCATCAGCGACGTTCAGCCGTTGGCGGCGCTGAACAACCTGGAGACCCTCGACCTCGCACATAACCGCGTGACCGACCTGTCGCACCTTGCCGGGCTCGAGAACCTGACGAGGCTGATCGTTCGGGGGAATCCCCTGTCAAAGGAGTCCATACAAACGCACATTGTCGAATTCAGGAAGCGGGGGATACGGGTGGCGTGGGAGAGTCCGCGGGCGGAGTGAACACGACACAACGGTGTTCAGCCACTATCCAGGCTTGATGAAACATGCGAGCCGAATCCAAACAGAACCTGGAAACGGATACCGGGTCGACCTGCACGAAAAGTGAACCGCTCACCGGACACATCCAGTCCACAAGCTACCATATGTCCTGCCTCTCAGCTTCGGTATCGGAGATGCAAAGACCCACAAGGGATTTCTCCCGGAGTCTGAACGCTCTGCACAGTGAAGTGTCTCAATCTGCAATTTGACATCGGTCGCCCGAAGGAGCGGACGTATTCCGGCTTCTTTCTTTGCTGATTGACTCATGATGTGCCAAACTTCCGATACTTCGCAAGAAATGTACACGTAGAAAGCGAGAGAAATGGCGAATTCAGGCAGGAAGATCATGATTATAGTTGACGAAGAGCCGATTGCAGCGCAATTGGAAGCGCTCCTGACGAAAATGGGTTACGCCGTTGCCACCCTGGTTTCCGACGCAGGCGACGCCGTACGGGTCGCACTGGAATTGCGTCCCGACCTTGCCCTGGTTGATCTTGACATCCGTGAAGGCCTTACGGGCCCGGAACTCGGCGACCAACTTCGCCGCAGTCCTGGCGTACCGGTCGTGTACCTGACCGAAGTGGCCGAGGGAGACATCTTCGAACGGTCGCAGGCAACGAATCCCTACGGCTACGTTTTCAAGCCCGTCGACGCTTGCCAGCTCCACCTGATCATCCAAACCGCCACGTGCCTGCACGAAAGGGAACGCAGGCATCGAGAAACGCGTGTTCGTCTGGAACAATCCATCGAAGAATCGAAATGTCATGCTGAGCTGATGGAGACCGTCTTTAACAGTATGAGCGAGGGCGTGGTGGCCGTTGACGAAGACGGGGCGATTCTGTTTCACAATTCAAGCGGTCCGCGCATTGGCGGCAGCCATCCCCTGGAAAAGGACATCACCAGATGGCCGGAAAGGTACGGTGTCTTTCAACCCGACGGTGAGACCGTCCTCAGCGACGACCTGAATCCGCTGATGCTTGCCCTCAGAGGTCAGCCGACAGAAGAAACCGAGTTTTTGATCCGTAACCCCCAGAAGCCCGATGGTGTCCAGGTGAGTGTCAACGCCAGACCATTGCGCGATAAGGCGGGGTTACCAAAGGGTGCTGTGGCGGTTATACGGGACGTCACGAAGTTGAAGCAAGCGGAAGCCAAGTTAGAACGTACGGTCGCCGAACTGCAGGAACAGGCCAATTTGATGGAGACGATTCTCAATAGCATCAGCGACGGCATCATCGTTGCGGACACCGGCGGGAAGTTTCTCTATGTGAATCCAGGGGCACGGCAAATCGTCGGTGTGGACATAAACGACGGGTTTCCGGACGACTGCGCTGCGAGACATGGTGTGTACTTTCCTGATCGGAAAACGCCTATGAAATTGGAAGACATGCCGCTGATGCGAGCCATTCGGCACGGCGAATCCGCAGATGAGAAGGACGTATTCATAAGGAACGAGAATAAGCAGGACGGCGTCTACATCAGAATGAGCGGAAGACCCCTCCTCGACGGGTCGGGGGAAATCAGGGGCGGCGTTGTTATATTCCGCGATGTTACCGAGCGAGTACTCGCGGAAGAGGCCTTGTCGCGAGCGTTCGACCAGGGGCGGTTGGAGATGGTCGACACTATTCTTCACAACATTGGCAACGCGATGAACAGTGTCACTACGGGAATTGAGACCGTCCGCCGCAAGTTGACGAAGGATCAGGCCGGTCGTCGCCTGTTGGCACTTGCCAATGCAATCGGCGCGCATCAGAACAACTGGATCGACTATATCGCAAACGACCCTCAGGGACGAAAGGTGATGCCATTTATCATCAAGCTTGCTGAAGACTTCGGCCGGAGAAATGACGAATTGATGAATACTGTCGTCCGCGTCAGGGATCGCGCCAATCGCATTGCGGATGTCATTCGCACTCAGAGGACCCTCGACCCGTCCAACATGGATCGCAAGGATATCGACCTCTACGATGCACTCTCGGGGGCGTTGCGCGTATTGAGGGACACCCTCAACAACAGGGGAATCAGGGCCGATGTTGAGTGCAAGAACGCACCCCGGCAGATTCGCGTCCGGGAGAGTCAGTTTCACCAAATGCTGGTCAATCTGGTTAAGAATTCGATTGAAGCCATCGACGAACTCGCTACGCTGCACGGACTCCTCGAATCGCCCCATATCCGCGTTGTGGCCAAAAACGTGAGTGAGCATCTCGTCCTGGAAGTTATCGATAACGGCATCGGCATTCAGAACAAAGACACGCGGGTACTCTTTACTCCCGGCTTTACGACAAAAAAATCCGGAAGCGGGCTCGGCCTCCATTCCGCGGCTAACTTCGTCATAGCTTCGGGGGGAAGAATTGAACCGATAAGTGAGGGCTCAGGAATGGGAACAACAATGCGCGTTACGTGGCCGCTTCCCGCGGTAGCCTCTCGGGTAGACGCGGAGAGCGAATGACAATGTGTCTCAAGCGCGCGTTTTCGATTCCGGCCCTTCGTCCGCACAAGCCAGCCAGTCGGCACGATGATTTCCATCAGGAAGAACTGAAAATGGCGTTGCAAAAAGCGACTACGGTCGCGTCTTGCAACACTTTTACTATATTTTCGACGGGACTGTCTCGAAAGCTACATATAAACAGTAATTTGTAAATCGGCCGTCCAATTTCCGCGCAACCACGCCGTAATTCCGGGGCGGCGCAGAATGCAACATACGTAGAACCCGCCACCATGTTCGCATGTGCCCTAAACCACTAATATTCAATGACCTAGTCGGTTTAGATGATAATTGGCATAAATAATGCTATATACGGTGAAGGGCAGGAAGACACATGAATGCACCATTCACAGGCATACTGCCGGCCGGACCGATTCGAAGGTGGTCGATGGAAACCTTAAATCAAGGAAACAATCGCGTTCTCATCGTGGATGATCAGCCCGAAATCCACGACGACTTTACGGAAATGCTCTGTTCCGGCATCGCGATCACACCGGATGACGAACTGACGGCTGCGTTCGTGCGTGAACAGGAGGGAGACTATCTCCCGGAGTTCGAGTTGCTGCACGCAAACAACGGGGAGGAAGCCTGCGAGATTATAAGGGGAGGTAGGGAATCGAACAGTCCGATCGCAGTGGCGTATATCGATATTCGAATGCCGCCTGGCATCGATGGCATAGAAACGGTCCGCAGAGTGAGGGAGTTCGACCGCGACATCGAAATCGTGATTATGACTGCTTACACCGACAGATCGCTGCCCGAAATCGTCTCCGACATGGAGTTGCTACACAAACTGCTCTATATACGAAAGCCCTTTACGCACGAGGAAATACAACAGATTACCCTCTCGTTGGTCGGAAAGTGGAACGTCGAACAGGAGTTGGTGGAACAGAGACGCCAACTCACTGTCAGCCATGGAAGGCTGAGAGCCTTGTTGAACGCAACCGGCGATGCCATTGCCATGCACGACGTCACAGGGCGATTGGCATTTGCCAACGAGATGTACCTGAATCTGCTCGGTCTGGATGAGACCGATCTGGAAACACTCCCGCCGGGTGATCTTGCGGCGAGATTCGCGGAACGGTTCCGGGAACCTGACCTGGGCCACATTGAGGGCAGGTTCCTATCCGATGGCGGAGACGTTGTGGAAACAACCGGGGCGGGCGGGTTGCAGAAGCGACGTCTGTTTTATCGCTCAACCGCACCGGTAAGCGATGGACAAGGAGACGTTATCGGTAGCCTTACGCTTTATCGCGACGTGTCAAGGGAGATCGACGCCGAGCAGATGAAGGCGGAGGTCCAGCGTCTGCGCACCGAATTGGAAACGACCTCTTCCTTTGCGGGAATGGTCGGCACGAGCAGAGGCATGCAACGTGTGTACGCACTGATGAAACAGGCCGCGGAGAGCGATATTACGGTGCTGATCCGAGGCGAGAGCGGCACCGGCAAAGAGCTTGTTTCAAGGTCGTTTCACTTTAACAGTTCGCGAAGAGAAGGTCCGTTCGTGGCACTCGATTGCGCGACCATACCCGAGACACTTATCGCGAGCGAGCTTTTCGGACACGAAAAAGGAGCCTTCACGGGCGCAACAACGCGGAGAGTCGGCGCATTCGAACGTGCAAACCGGGGTACAATTCTAATAGACGAAATTGGCGACCTCCCTTATGCCCTGCAGGGGACACTACTGCGTGTGCTGCAGGAACGGGAAATCCAGCGGATAGGAGGGAAAGCCCCGATATCCGTCGACATCCGGGTGATAACGGCCACCAACAAAGACCTGGAGAGCGCGGTACGGAAGGGCGATTTCCGTGAAGACCTGTTCTATCGAGTCGCAGCCTTTCCGATCTCGATTCCGTCACTCCGAGAGCGGCAGGAGGATATTCCCCTGCTTGCCGAACACTTTATCGGGAAGTACACCGAACGGCTGAACAAGAACATCAGAGGCATCTCCACCGCAGCCATGCGCCTGTTGCTGCAGTATGAATGGCCGGGTAACGTTCGCGAACTGGAAAACGCCATCGAACGCGCCGTGCTTCTGGAAACGGAAACTGTAATCCAGGCCGGCAATCTGCCGCCTCAACTGTCGCCGGCAATTGCATCCGGACAAGACTCCGCCGTTTCGACGCCGGTCCTCTCACTCAAGGAGGTCGAAAGGCAGGCCCTGTACGTGGCCCTCGAAGCCGCCGGCGACAACATCACGCGCGCCGCGCACGCGCTGGGCATCCACCGGGCGACTCTGCACCGTAAACTCAAGAAGTACAACATTGACAAGGACTGAAACGCATACGGCATCCGGGCTGAGAGTCCGCGAAACTGTCGACCGAGGACATCCGGCCTCGACTTCACACTGAACGCGGGCTTCTCCCCTCTCAGCCCGGCGTTCAGTACGACCCGCCCCTTCACCGGTTGACCAGCGCATTCTGCAGCGCCATTGCCAAGCTGCACCGGACACAACGACGTTGTTGACATTTGCGTTAAAACAGTCGCGGGAGTGTCGCAATTTGCGACACTCCCGCGACTCTTCTATGCGTCGATCCTACGACTTCCTCGCCACGACGAACATCCTGCCGGTGGTGTCCGGCGCACTCTCCAGGACGCCGTCCTTGGAAGCGAACGTCCGGATCCGCTCGAAACCCGCGCTTCGGAGTCGTTTCCTGATGTCGCTTTCCGAATACCAGCGTTGCAGCAGCGCAACATCTTTCCGCTTCCAGCTAGACCCCTTAGACTCGAACACAGTCAGGTCCATCCTGCCGATCCTCTCTTCCTCATCCTTCGACGATCGCGCCACGCACACGAGATCATCCTCGACGATTCCGAAGCTGCCGCGCCAGCGCTGCAGGTAGCCCTCTTCCATATTGAGGTCGAATTCAAAACAACTGCCGGCTTCGAGGACGGCATGGACGTTTCGAAACACCTGCTCCAGTTCATCCAGGCTCATCACGTGGTTCAGGCTGTCAAAGGTCGAAAACACCGCCGCAAAATGGCGGTACAGGGAGAGCTCACGGGCGTCCTGGACGAGGAATTCCACGCACGGCGCGTTTCTCCTGGCGATCTCGATCATCCCTTCGGAGCCATCCACGCCCGTAACGGCGTATCCCTTTTCGGACAGCACGGCCGCTAGTTGGCCGGTACCACAGCAGAGATCCAGAACGGCACAGCCGGACGGAAGGTCACGCAGCACCAGGCGATCCAGAACCGGATATATCCTGTCTGCAAAATAACCCCAATGCCTGTTGTAGAGGCCGGCAATGGGGTCATACGCGTCGAATCGTCCCATGCGGATTCTCCTTCCCGTCGACGCAGGTCATACCTATATGAAGACCGCCGGAGAAACGCCGAATCGTTCGGACAGCGCGGATCTGCGGGACGTCAGTCTCGTCGATGATGGTTTGGCTTCACGCCTCAATTGGCGTCAGGCGGAACACCCGCGCGAGTTGTGATGCGCGCTCCAGATCGCCACTCTCCAGAGCCTCGCGAACACCATCCAGCTTATCCGCGTCCTTCACCGAAAGATACGGAGGCCACCCCGCGTCACCATCGATCAACTCCACCTCGACCTCGGCAGCATATTCTCTGACGCGAACCGATTTTTTGGTCGTCATATCAGTCATGGTCTCCTCTCAATGAATCTTTCGTCCCAATCCTGTGCGCCGGGACGATATGCCGTCACCACGACGGCAGGCGAAGTGCCTCCCTTTGGAATTCCCCACACAACATGTATTGGTTGGCCTTCGCTGTCACGCTGCAATACAAGAACGCAGGGACCCTTGCCGTATTGCGGATAATCTTCAACGACAATCGCGTTTTCCAATCCTTCGATAATTTCACGTACTTTAATCCCGTCCTCCGCGATTTCATCGTATTCATGAGCAGACACTCTAATCTCACCGTCGAGTACCAACAGTTTGACCGCATCAAGCGTCCTGCTCGTCACGTCGGTATCTCCAGGACCTGGAGCAAGAGATTGACTCTGAGGGTTGTCCGCATTTTGCACATTGCACTCGCCGAAGATGCCGATGGATAATCCGCACCTTGTCTAATCTCCTGTTCCCTTTCGTGGAACCCGGGATGACTCAATATATCTTTTTCGCTCTTCAAACTCACCCCATTTCCGATGGGCTTTCCGGAGTTCCACGTCGATCGTGTGAACTGAACTTTCTCCGACGTTCTTCGACGCCTTGACCATTTCATCGCCGCTGGAGTCATACGCGAGACAGGCGAAGACCTCGGTCTCTTCATCTGACGATCCCGCTGCGGAATTAAAGGCGGCAACCAGCGGAGCCTGTAACCAGAAAGACGCGGATTGTCCTGCCTTGTGCAGCACGGACCGATTGTGTGGCGTCCAGGAATACTGATCCGTCGGGGCCAACATTAGGTCAGGCTCATGCTGCCCCGCCGACAACACCGTTTCAGGCAGCATCCAGTCCGCACAGGCGAGGATGACCACCTGGTGGCCACGAAACGGAATCGGGCGAATCTCCTTCCCGGACGAGAATATATGCGTACGGGCGGGGTTTCCGGCAAAGACCTTGCGTTGAACGCCGTAAAGTGCGCCCTCGGACGACAGGCAGTGTGTCAGATAAAATCTGCCGGCTTCCAATTCTACAAAGCCTGCGCATACCGCGGTTGAAAAGTCCTTCGTCAGCCGGTTGACCCGCCGTGATACTTCGGACGCATCCGCAATACCACCGGCCCTGGCGTTCTGTGCTTCCAATCCGGTCAGGACCGCTTCTCCGAACACGAATAGGTCTATATCGTCATTCGCGTTTTCTTCGAGCACGTGCTCGACCGTTTCTAAATTTCGCGAAGACTCATTTGCTTCGACCGGGACGGACGCAAGGCCGATCCTTAATGCGGACATACTTCGTTTCTTTCCAATTAACGCACCGTTATTTTGAGCCTTGTCAACAGCGTTCTCAGACAAAGCCGATTCAGCGGCAGGCCACGATCAGAATCGCCCGTTCGGAAGTCACTACGGCCGCGACGGCCTTACCGCACGGCAATTGAGTCGTGGAGACTCTCCAGGCCAGATACTGCGGCGCCGAGGAAGTCAGGCGTCCTGGGGTGAAGGAGGCGGCCGCAGTCCCAGAAAAACCGTATCACGCGGATATTCTTTACAATCTCCAGCAGCTTTTCCTCATCGGGTGATAGCGGCTCGAGCGGTTTCCCTATTGCGGCCAGGTAGGAAGATCGAAATGCCTCAACGTATCCGGGTTCATAGCAATCCGAGTCCGGCCTTGCCAGGGTTTCGCCTTCAACCTGTTGCAGGTCCCGCAGTGGGGTTCCCCAGCCCGCCGACTGGAAGTCGTGGACATTGGCGATCCGCAACGAACCACCGTTCTCCACGAGCACGTTGTGCAGTCCCGGTTCGCCCCACAAAAAGACGTTACGGCCGGTTAACCTCACCTCAGGCGCGGGGTCCAGGACGGCCAGCAACCCGTCCCAAAGCTCAGGCAGCGTCGCCTCAATCGAAGAAACCAACGCCGCGTCGCCAAACAAGGCGTCCCGGACGGTGGGATTCCACGATGCCAGGTCTCTCGTACTCTCCGTCCGGAGCACTTCCGGACTATTCAGACTGTGCACGCGCGCCAGGGTCTCGCCAAGGAGGGCGCCCAGCCGCAGTCGCATCGATCGGGACGCACCCCGGTAAAAGCCGATGCCCGGCTCACCCGGTTCGCAGGGAATCAGGAGACATTCGAAAGGAAGCGGTTCCCCGTCGCCGTCGAACAACAGGGATCGGGACACGGGAACGCCATCGACGACCTGCAGCGCCCGCGTGGCGATGTACTCGGTCTTCAGACTGAAGCCACGGGACTGCCGGAACTGGATCTTCAGGAAAATCCGTCCCTGGGACCGGGTCTCCACGTCGAGCGTCAGATTTGTAAAATTGCCGTCCAGGCGCTGAATGGACCCGGACGCACTAAAACCATGTTTCTGCAGAAGTGCGTCGATCTGAGCGCGGGAGACGTCAGGTTTATCGTCGGATAGAGCCCGAATATCCTCCATGCTGGCCAGTCGTGTTTCCATTCGTTGCAATCTCTGTGAATCCTTCCGTCCGATTCAGCCTCGATGATTCCATCCACTCACGTATCCCGCCGCATGAGACTGTAACTCTGCGCGGTGGGGCCGATTTCGGGCTGCGTCGCCAGAAAGAGCGCCATCGGCACGACGTCTTCAGGCGATTTGAACCACTCGCCTTCGAAGTGGAGTTTCGAGACGATATCCGTTCGTACCGGTCCAGGGATGAGTTCGTTTACGCTGATGTTGTGCTCACGGAGTTCCTGCGCGAGTACGCGCGTCAACATCCAGAGACCGGCTTTCGAGCAGCTGTAGGCCGAACTCTCCGCGATTCCCCTGTGGCCCATTCCGGAGCCGATGGTGATGATCTTTCCGCCGCCCCGCCGCTTCATGGCCGGAATCGCCGACCTGGCGCAATAGTATGCGCCAAGCAGATTCGTGCGAATCGTCTCCTCCCAGGCCGCGGGGTCGCCGCCCTCGACGGGTCCCCGGTCAAGGTTCACGCCCGCATTTAGGACGGCAATGTCAATTCCGGAGAGTTCCGCTTCCGCAAATTCAAAAAGCGCCTGGACCGTCTCCTGTTGCCTGACGTCGGCCTGGAACGCGACCGCGGTCCCGCCTTCCGCCCGGACCTCCCCCACGGTTTCCTGGATCTCGCTTTCGGTCCTCGCCGCGCAGCAGACCGACGCGCCCGCCCGCGCGTAGCCAAGCGCGATCGCCCGGCCGATGCCGCGACCGGCGCCGGTGATCACCGCGCCCTTTCCATCAAGGGTTTTTCCCACCTGTTCGCTCATTAAGCGTACTCCCTCCGCGTAACTCAATCGGGCGTGCTGTTCGTAGTCCGCATCTGTTCCCATTTCGCGAATTCAGGGTCTCTTGCTTTGCGTTTCTCTACATACACGTTACGGTCACTCATTGGTCCTACTTCCTCCTGTTGATTTTTCGTAAGAAACAATGGTCATTTTGGAATTAACCTCGCGAGGAATTCCAGTTCTCCGATAGCCGTTTTTCTCGTAAAAATAACAGTTGCCATTTTCCTGCAGGATGGTTTCGAGTTCCCAGTGCTCGGCCTGAACGGCACCTTCGATAAGTTCAATAGCTTCTTGGCCATAGCCCTTTCCCTGATGTCTTGGGACAATAAACATCGGGCTGATTCTCGCACTCTTGACCCGGTCATCGAATATTACTCTGATCGCACCGATCGGCACGACATCGAGCACGACGATAAAGAAACTCGTTTGGGGCTGTTTCAATCTGGCGATTATACGCTCAACACTGTCGCTAGCCGGGTTCGTTTCGTAATCTTGGTATTTGCGGAGGAGCGGCAAAAAAGACTCGACTTGAAGCTTGTGAATTGTCTCCGCATCTGCAATAGACGCTCTTCTAAGGCTGATTCCCACAATCTCCCTCACTTATGCTTGAGTGCCACCCATTCGCATCGCAACAGTCCACACCACACCGTGTTCCGGAATTCCCCTCGCACGTATTGGTGCTGGCGCAGGAAGCCCTCGCGGACCATGCCAAGCTTCTCCATGATCCGGAGGGAGCCGAGGTTCCGCTCGTCGGTCGTCGCCTGAATGCGATTCAGCTCGGGACACGCGGCAAACGATGCGTCGATAACGGCGCCGGCCGCTTCCGTGGCCAACCCCTTCCCCCAAAGGCGCCTGGCAATGCTATAGCCGATTGTGCCGACGCGATTCTCGGCGTCGAATCCGATATTGACGCCGCCGACGGCGGATCCGGCGTATTCAATCGCCCAGGACGCGCGTTTCGTACGGTCCTGCGACAGTTGGCTTGCCAGAAATCCCTCCGCGTCGGCTCTCGTATAGGGTTGGGGAACCGGGCCTAGATAACGCGCCCACTCCGGATCGGACGCGTACAACAGGACGTCTTCAACGTCGTCGAGGCCGTATGGTCTGAGTCTCAACCGTTCTGTTTCGATAACTTCCGACAGCATATCGAAATCTCACCTTTCGATTCTGAGCACATCCTCGTCCAACCACGTGGCAAAGCTCTTGTCATCGGTGTATTGATAGGCAAAACCGCCACGTTCTCTGAATAACTCCGGTTCCCTGCTGCCATCTTCTATCAGGAGACTATTTCCATAGTGTATATCGTCTCCAAGCGCCTTAAATGCAATGGGCCAGAGTACGCGCTTGTCAAGCTCGCCGTAGTCGGAAGAATTGACAATAACGTCGAATTTCTCGCCCAATCCATGATAAGGAACGACGACGTCCGAGAAGACATCCATATTGGCAGTTACAATCGCCGTTCTTCTTCCCTGGCTTCTCTGCGTCAGCGCGAAATTCAGGACGGCCTCGTTGAAGTCAAGGTCTCTGCATCCCAACTCCATCGTCTTCAAAACGGCAGAAGTATCCAAATCCGCATGATCGGAGACAATGGCCGCTATATCTCCCAGCCTCAGAACATTCGTCATCCACATCCGGCAGATATGCCGTTTGGCGAATACATGCTCTTGGATGATTCGATGCCACCCGGAACATCCCGGCGGGGATACCTTGAAATAGGGGTCCGATGACAGCGTACGACCAAAATCGAAGACGATGCACCGGATCTCGTCGAGATCAAACGCGCCAGCCCTCATCTCTTCACCTGTTGAATGGAATTATCGGAAGTCCATAGAAAAATTGAACCCATCACTTTCCAAACTGGGTTTCTATCGCGCTGACGAGACCGGCAACGTGCTCCTCGAAGCCGTGATTCAGAGCAAAGAAGAGGACGAAGAAGAGCTTTCGCTTCGAATGGAAATCCACCCTCGTCCAGAAATCCTCGCCAAGCGGTAGCCGATAGGCCTGGACCATATCCTCGGCGAACCGCTTCCCGAACCTTCGGTAGAATGCCGCGAAATCAGCCGCGGGATCTCTCAGGCTGATGTCGCCGAAATCGATGACACCGGTCAGCTTCGATCCCGCCACGTCGATCAGGACGTTGCTGGTTCCAAAATCCGAATGGGTAACGACCGTTGGGTACGCCGCGGACGCAATTCTCGACAGCGCTAGACGAAAGTAGCCTTCGGCTTGCTTCCGGAGATCGGACCGCAGATGCGGCGCGGCGGCCGGCCACAACTCCTCCCAGAAATCGCAGCCACCGAACGGCGCGGGCTTGAGATCCCGGTGTTCAAACAAAAAGGCGTGGAGACACGACAGAAAGTCGCCAAGGGCCGCTGCGTGTGAGGTCCTCTCACGCCTGCCCAGACTCCGGAAGACAGATTCGGAGAACTTGACGCCCTCAATCTTTTCGTAGGCGATGAAATCGGCGCCCGAGTACCGTATTTCGGGGATCGGAAGTGGGGAATGTTCCTTGAATTGGGGTAGAAATGCCTGCTCAACGGCAAGCTGCGTATTCGAACGGTCCCTCACGAATCGAAATACCCACTTCCCGTTTGCCTCCAATACGACATTCGTCCAGCCTTCATCGATCCGAACGATAGATTCGACCGGATCGACCAGAACATCCCGTACGGTTGATTCATAAGCGTCCATTCAGCAAGTCACCAGATTTGTCGCCCACTCGTCTCACACGAGGTATTTTTCGGCGCAGGGGCGCCCCTTGTGGGCGCCCGCCTTTCAGCGAGTCGCTTGGCTGGTTGGCGACTTCAATCCCTTCGTTCTTGTTTCCAAAGTTCCAACGCATGTTGAAATCCAATATCCGGGCTGCTGAGGATCGGAATCGAGATTTCCGGGCACAGTATTGCGGCTCCCGCCATCGAGGCCTGCGCAAGTACGATGACGTCTCCTTCGGACGCACGCTCCTTCAGCTTGCTGGCGATTTCACTGAAATATCCCTCGTTGTCGCCCTCCTCGAGCCTGCTCCACGCGTTGTCACATAGAACCTCGATGAGATCAATGCGTTTCTTGCGCGTACTTGCGACTTCAAGAATCAGATTTCGAGTTGGCGCGAGCGTACTCTCGAGTGCCGCGGCAACAATGATTCGTGAACCGATTTCCACAGCTTTCTCCGCCATCGGGCGATCGACCCGAACGACGACGCCGTCCGTTGAGTCATTCGCGCTTTCCGCACTCGCGCCAATTGTAGAACATGTGCAGAGTACCACGCGCGCCCCTTCTTCGATTGCGGCGTCGATACGGCCCTGAATACGTCCATCCAGGTCCTGGCTGATCCCCTTCTCGCGGGCTTCGGTCAGGAATCCCTCTTCCACAATGTGTCTGACTGGCAATTCCGTATCGGCTTCCGCTACAAGCCGATCGAAGGTATCGATCAACACGGGAGTTGTGTGAAGAAACACCAGATGGGACTTCATGTGATGAAATCCTTTCTCTTATGGATGACAATCAGCCACGGAATTTCGGAAGCTTGATCGGCTCGCGTTCCGGATATGCTTTCCTCAAGGCGCCGATGCGGCGACGGTCAACCACGCAGGAAGACCGGCACGCGGATTCACGCGCCAGTCCAGCAGTGCATCGTCCGTACCGGCCGCCCCATTGCCTCCCTGCCAGTATGCGGAGTCCCGAGCCCGACTCTCGATGACTCTTATCAACACCAATCCGGCCTGCGCCAGTGGATTGAGCAGGTCGGCGAGGGTCCAGTGGTGCTCGTACGAATCCTCTTCGGACCCGTGAAAGGGGCCGGAATCCCAATAGGTTTTCGTCAATTCTACTGGTGCGACCTGTTCCTTCCACGGGCGGGTGAAGGGATGAACGTCGTAGAAGACGTATGCGCCTCCCGATTTCAGGATACGTGCGACCTCCGAGAATACGCCGTAGAGATCGGCGATCCACACGAAAAAGCCGTTCGTCGAACAGACGAGATCAAAGCTCGAATCGGACAGCGAATCGAGGCGAGCGGCATCAGAACGAACGAATTCTATCGACAGGCCCAGCGCATCCGCCCGGACCGCGGCCAGTCTCAGCCGCTCCCCGGAGATGTCCGTTGACGTTACCCTGGCGCCCAGGCTCGCAAGCGCATAGGCCGCCAGGTTGTCTCCGCTGCCGATCACACAGACCCGCTTACCGCCAAACGTCCCGATCATCTCCCGGATCGTCTCGAGCGCCCCGCCTTCGAATGCCAACCCGGGTTCCCGTTGACACCGGCGCCAGAGGCCGTCGCGATTCAGACGTTCCTCCCAATCCTCTGCCATTTCGTCCCATCGCCGGCGGTTGACTTCGTGTATTTCGTTCATGGATTGGACCCCGGGGAAGCCCCTTCTGTGCGTCGTTCCGAATCGTACAAAATGCAAAATACGTTGAAACGGGAGATCGGATGGTCTCCAATCAGGACCCGGGAAGAATCCGATTCAGCAACTCAGGATGCCGTCTCCGCAGTTCCAGAAGCCTGGCGGCCGTTCCTACCGGCTTCACGCGGGCGGAACGTGGAATTCGGACGCGCTTCTGGAGGATTCCGCCCCTCCCCTCCAGGCTCTCGACGGTGAACGATTCCGTGGCGAGTTCGTAGAATAGATCGGTTTTCAACGTCACGATGCCCGAGAGGTCGCCCGGCTCCGCCCGCCCGGTAGCGCGGCCTGAGTACACAGCAACCACGGCGCCCGGGACAAAACCCGGATCGTCCCCTTCCCACAGGAACTGCACGCCATCCGGAACGGCACCCGGCGGAAGCGGCGACACGTTTCCGGCCGGGTCCAACGAAAAGGGTTTCGCAGAACTGCCGAATGCGACTCTGCAGCCGATTTCTTCCGTCGCTTCTCTCCGCAGTGCGTCCTCGAGGGACTCACCATTCTCAACCGTGCCGCCGATGCAACTCATGCCAATCTCGATAATCCCATCCTGTCCGCGCTTCCATTTCGCCTCTCTCTGGAGTTCGAATAGAAAACCATCCCGCTCCGTGAGGATAATCGCAACGCCTATGATCAGAAAGTCTGACATCTCAACGTCGACCGATGAGGCCCGCCGCGTTGTAGGGCGACGGGTGGATCTCCTATAATTTACCTTCATTGAGCAATTCGATCGCTGACGGGCCACCCTGGACCTTGTAGTGCGTTCCCGTCCTGTCCGAAAAAAAGTCCCGGATACGCTCCACCTGCTTCGGTACGGTGTTCCGGGGAAACCGGTCCGGAGAGAAGTACTCGATCCGGTCCGCCTCGTCCGTGAGACGGACCGCGCCTCCGGTTATCCGGCAGAAAAACGAAAACACAACCTCGTTACTTTCCGGTTTGCTGTAAACGCCGGAGAGATGCACGGGCGCCGCTTCCAGCCCCGTCTCCTCCCCTATCTCCCGCACGAGCGCATCCCAGGGACTCTCGCCCGGCTCGACGCCGCCCCCGGGCAGGTTCCACAGGTCGTAGTCGCGCCGGTGACAAAGCAGCACACGGTCTTCTTCATCGGTGACGATTCCGAAAACGCCGATCCTGAACATGATCACGTACCTTCCCTCGCAAACCGTACAAATTCCAATTCGGCTTCGGATATACCGAGGCAGGCAAGTTGGCCCATCAGGACAAGTGCCGCCGACTCCTCATAGTCGTCATCACCCTTTGAATCCGGCATATACTCGGAAGCGCAGGCCGTGTAGACGATCTGAAAAAAGTGAGGGTGAGGGAACCGGTATCCGGCAGGTTTCGGCCCTTTATGTTCCAGGTGGATGAATCCCAGTCGCGTGACAGCTCGAATCGTCCAGCCCGTCTCCTCCGCAACTTCGCGACGAAGCGTCTGCTCGAAGCTTTCCCCCTCTTCACGGCGTCCTCCCGGCAAAATGTGATACCCCTCGCGATTGCGAAGAACGAGAACGGATTCGTCCTGGAAAACGAGACATCGAACGGACGTTACATACCGGTCCGGCGGGAGTTCATTGGAACGGTAATAGCGCACGCGCAGAGGGAGCGTTCCGTCCGACCACCGGATTTCCGTCTCGAAAAAAGATGACTTGCCGGCGAGGAATGCCCGTATGTTGGCGTTAGAGTTCAATCCGCGAACCATTGGAAACCGGACTCGAAGGACCACGTGCGGCACACATCGAGTCCCCCAGCGGACCCATTTCCAGACGCGTCTGGCTTCCTGGGATTTTTCAAGTGAAGTCCAGATACATGCGACTTGGCTGAATGCCCCTGTTGTTCTGATATTTCGCACTATTATAGGTTTCGAAATCGCCACCCAGGGTATGATAGTAAATCTGGCAGATTTCCACGTTCGGATAGATCCGGACCGGTTGAATGCAAAACATCTCAAGCGTCCAGTATCCGGCGAAACCCACGTCGCCGAAACCCGCGGTGACGTGCACAAACAGCCCCAGTCTGCCAACGGATGAGCGCCCCTCGAGCATGGGGACGAAACTCTCCGTTCTGGTGAATTCCGCCGTTCGGCCGAGATAGAGCGTCCGGGGTTGCAACTCGAACCCGTCGACGGGAATCTGAATAGACCGCGTGGTATTCTTCCTCTTCATATCCAGAACGCCGTCTTCATAGACGACCAGTTCATCCGCGAGCGAGAGATTGTAGCTGTTCGGATTGAGCCTGGCCCGATCGAACGGCTCTATGACGATGTCTTTTCCGATTCGCTCGTGGATCATCTTTCCTGACAGGATCATTGCGCAGGTCCTCGTTGGGTCTGAAAAAGCAATATGCGGCATAAGGTTGAGAACAAATAAGGCATTTTGTCGAAGTCGATCATGTTCGAATTTGTCTTTTTCAGAATCTTCGCTAAAAACACTCCTGACATCTTTGTCTTGTCGTCACGTGTGAATTTACATGCGGAAGCAAGCGAGTTCAATAGTGTTGTTCCGTCAGACAGTCCGATTACCCGTGCGTACATCAACTCACGTCTTTTTGTTTGGATGTACCTTGCAGAAAGCAGCGGAATTCATTATGTATAAGGTGGAACCCCGGCGAGGCGTACAAATCCTGCCCGCGGGGACAGCTTCCGGGCCGAGTGGGAGCCGGGGGCGTGTAATACGCATCGTTCAGCAAGCGATAAAAAACGGTTCCCGGCGGGACGCCCTGGGGACCCTACCGTCAACCCCAATATGGGAGATCTTCGGATGAACAGGCTTCTATCGGGTCTTTCCCTCGCCCTGCTCCTCTGCATCGGCCTGACCGCCTGCGGGGAAAGCGAAGTGGAGAGACAGAAACGGGTAATCGCGCAGAAAGAGGCCAGTATCGACTCGCTCGAAACCGAAATGGGCGGCGCTCAGGCCGAACTCGTCACCCTGAAGACCCAGCTCGACAGCCTCACCAAGTTCGAGATGCTCCTTCAGGAGAAAAACCAGCAACTCCAGAAGGAAGTGAAAAAATACCGGGCTCTTGCCACGAAACGCCGGCTCAAGAACGAAGAGCTGCAGAAAGCAATCGCCCAGCTAGAGGACGAAAAGAAGGCTGACGAAGCGGAAATCGATCGGCTCATCGGCGAATCGGACAGCCTCACTGTCGCCCTGCGCCATCAGAGAGACGTCACCATGAAGTTGTCGCAGGACCTGGCCGCGGCCAACGAGGATATCGAGAGGACTCAGAAGAGACTCGATGAGGCCAAGAACATGGTGCGCGTGGTCGTGGGTACGGAAGACCGTCTGAAGGCGGACGGATTCCTGGAAACGGGCCGCCGCTTCTTCCGCAAGGGATACAAGCTGGTCCAGAAACCCGGTCACGACGACCTGAAAGTCACGCTATTCTCCGTCGGCGAAGGCCCCACCCTGGAACGCGGTCAGAAACTGAAGGAGTTGATCGGCCGCACAGGGAAGCTGAAAAAAGACAAGGACTTTACGGTCAGATTGAGCGCGGACGGTACGCATATAACCCTCGTCAGCGACCTCCTCAAGGGTGAGGCCGTGCTGGTGGTGATCGAGTAACGCCTCTCTTTGTTCAATTCCGCAGCACAGTCCAGTTCACTCTGAGCCAATCCATCCATCGCAAAGCCAGTTCGACCCGGGCAACCCTCCGAGCATCCCCCTGCGAGGGTTGCCCGAATTTATATGGGGGGCGCGCAGGCAATTGCTGTCCGGTAATCGCCTCCAGCGCATCCCTCCTCGCCGCGAAATTCGCGATGCATCCCAGCCGTGCGTCTTCCTCGAGACCAGTGGCAATCTTCTCCGCGAAATCCGGGTACGCCATCTTCCTGGCGAGATGAAGGGACTCAATTCGGACGTCCAGGCTCAGATCGTCGAAGCAATCGGCGAGGGATTCACGACATTTGGACCAGAGATCCGAACGCTGCGTCAACAGGTATACGCCGGCCATTCGGACGACAGGGGAAACATCGCGAAGCGCGTGGATAATATAGCCCGAATCTGCGAAGGATGGAGGTTTGCCGGCAAGCGCACACAGGGACGCGGCGCGAACGCCGGCGTCAGGGTGCCTGGTATGCTCACGTACTGCACGTGCGGCCCGTTGCGGAAAATCATCGCCGATAAACGAGAGGATTGCATCCCTGATTTCGTTGGGATTGCTGGTTTTCAATCGAACCAGTCTGCCTTCCACTGACTCCCTACGCAAAGAAGACCAGATCCGTATAGGACGCTTCGCAGGCGTCGGCTCAGCCATGGGTACGCCTCCATCCACGGCGTCGCTGACCGAAACCAGGCCTGCACGGAGGTCTGTCCACTCCCGATTCTTGAGCGCTGACGAAACGAGGGCTGATTTCATTTCACCGGCAGCCCAGTCCGGATGCGCCTGCCACACACAGGCCGCCGCCCCGAGCAGAGCAGGGCCGGAGAAAGACGTCCCGTTTGTACGGGCATGGCGGGCCGGCAATGTGTCCATCTCTCCATAGTAGTGGGTTTCAATCTCCTCGTCGTTTCTGTGGGGAAGCACGACGTTCTGTGCCGGCGCCAGTATTTCCGGGACCCATTTCCCTTCGAACGTCGTTCCCCGGCACCCTGGATAACTCCTGGTTCGATTCAGGTCCCCATCCGGCGGTATTGCGACGCCTCCCACGGTCAGGACTGACGGGGCGGAGGTTTCGGCAACCGCGGTCGTCTCGTCCGGTCGATTTCCGGAGCTGGACACCACGAACAGCCCGTGGTCGACCAGACCTTCACACAGGATCCGGCGCCGGTCGGTCTGCCAGGGAAGAAGAGATGAACCTATCAGACTCTTCTTCGCTGACATCACACCACGTATTTCATACTTTCGCCAGTTGGCGCCGACCCATTCCAGCGCTCTGATCTGCGCTTCTTCCTCCGACCAGCCCTTCTCGCGTGGATACCTTGCCATAAGAAACAGATCCGCTTCGGGCGCCACGCCAGTGTAAAGCCCTCCCGATTCGGCGCCCGAGCCCCCGGCGGCGGCCGCGGCACAGAGCGCATGCCACCCGCCCTTCCATGGTCCCGGTTCCGCCTCGAACACCTCGGGCTGCGCGTCCGGTTCCGACATGCCCGGCACCAGGTAGGTCGTTCGCCGGTCATTGGTGCTGATATCGGGATGGTGTGGGAATTCTCCGTCAATGACGGCAATGCGCACGTTCTTGCCAGTAAGTTCCCGGGGAACACGAAGAAACTCGCGCAATGATGGCCACATAGTTCCCGTCTCTTCCTGTGTACTCTACATCGGCCGCTTTCCGTTCAACCGACGTCAGGTTGATCGCTCATTCGGCGACAGATTCGCCTGGACACCACACCTCCATCTGAACCAACGACGCACAACTATCCTACGCATCCAGTGCCAACGGGGCGACGTCTCCCTACGCCACGACTGGAAGTGCCTGTAGATTTCTGTCCGCGATCAAGAGTAACACACCTTCTACAATCGACCTGTATTGTGAGGTCTTGATTGTCCCAATCGGAATCGTCGAGGATCACCCAGGCGTCTTTCCAGCGCATCTTCAGTCATGCCGGTGTGGGTCAATACCCAATCCACTTCTTCCGAAAGGGTGGACCCGAAGTTTCCGGGATCGTCCGAGCAGATTACGAGGTCCACTCCGGAATCCAGAAACCGATGAATGGGGTGATGCATCGGCGCCGGCACGCCACCTATCCTCAGATTGGAAGTTGGACAACACTCTATCACTGTGCGAAGTTGGATCAATCGATCCAGCACGAATTCCTGCCGTCGACGTACCTCGTTCAATCTTCTTCGGTCATACGGCCGTTCGACCGCTTCCTCGTGCGGCTGTTTTTTCAACGCGTTCCTTTCGGTGATCAGCGCGCGCTCATCTACATCAATTCCATAGTCGCTCAACCCTTGCGCGTGCCGAAGATCGTACGCGATCTGATCGAGGCGCTCGCTAACCATTTCCCGATTATGAGCTCTCGTCCGCCGCGCAACCGCGATCTCCGGATCGAGACCCAATGCAATGGCGTGTCCGATTCTCCTGGCACCCATCTCGGCGACTTCGTGGCACCAGCGCACTGCACTTTCCAGAGATTTGTCGAAAAAGGACTCACCCACGTGATAGACAATATCGAGAGCGCGACCCGGATCCCTTCTGTTATCTTCACGTACCTGTGAGAACAATGGACGCATGTGTTTTGGCGCATGGTATTCTTCACGACCGGCAAAATCGATTCCCACGATTATCGGTACCAGCTCAGGGTTCTGGTCGAAAAGCCTTTGTGCAAGGGCATAGGTTTCGAGAGGCGCATCCCGCGAAACACTCACGATATAGCGTGCAGTAAGACCGTCGCGACAGGCCTCTTTCAAGACGCCAGCGCACAGTCCGTGCCAGTGTAGAAATCCATCCAAACCACTGCCACATCTGTATTCGACGTAATCCAGCGATTCGGTTCGGTGTCTGGCGAGCATCCTTTGGATCAGGGGCTTATCGCGTCCCTTTTTTCGCCAGTGGCTCCAGACGCATAGAAACAGCAGCTGTTTGGCCTCAAAGCGGCCAAAGTCGCCCCCGTCCCGTTCGTCGAACGTATAGGCTCGATTCAATCTGTCGAATCCGTTCCTGCAGCCCTTCACTGCGTCATGGAACAGTGCAATCGGCCGGGGGTCAGTACCATACGCTTGTCGATAGGTATTGATGAAATCGAATTCATCCCAGTTAACCTCCTTGTAACAATCCCTTCCGAGTTCCAGGAGGTCTTCCGTATGGTACGCACCGAGAATGTGCAGATGTAATTCACATCCCCTCAACAGACTCCGATTTGTCATTGTTCCGCAGACCGGCTTCCTTTCTGATCCGGTTGAGTTCCCCCACATTGATCACACGGCAACACTTGCCCCGCCTGAGTTCTCGGAGCCCCTCCAGAGTCTCGAGGCCCACGTCTCGTTTTGTCTCTTTCATTTCTTTCTGTTCTCCTCGAGCCAGGCGACTGTGAAATCCACGACGTCGCGCTGAGGCATGAGTTGGCAATCCGCGAGACCAACCTTGCCCCGGCTCACGACTTTGCCCGCATCCGACTTCAGAAAGTCCTCACCGATACGATCGAAATCGGAACTGTCCGGTTCGACTTCCTCAAAGGTCTCCCATCGCCGTGATCCCGATGCATAGATCGGAGCGCCCTCCCGCACAACCTTCCGGGTCGGAAAATTCGCCCGGTATTCCGCCAGATGCATGGACGTATTGGATCCGTGGCTCGCGCCGAGCAGAAGGACAGAACCGTTCAGGTCGTAGACTCTCGCGAGCGGCGAACCCTCGCCCAGGCCGAATTCCAGTGAATGATCGTCCACGATTCGGGATGCCTGAGGGCCACGCGCGCAAAATGAGAGTTGCGGGTGAGAACTGCGGAGAACGCCTCTCTGCTTACGGAATGTCTCGGCGATGACGCCCATATGACTGGTCGGCGTAAGCGCCTCATCGTAGGCCGGCATGTTCTCCCGAATGACCGGCCACCAGGACTCGGGGACGGGAGGGTTTTCCCACTTGCCCGGCTCGGAAAGGCCGGACGAGTGGGCGGGTATCACGAGCGTTCCGGAAGATCCCAGAACGCCCTGAAGAGCGGCAATAACCGCGACGGCTCCCCCGCACACCCATCCCATCGCGCTCAAGGATGAATGTACCAGGACAACCATGCCGGGTTTGAGGCCAAGTGCCCGGAGGTCCCTTTGTAACGATTCGATCGTGGCGGGCGTTTTCGTTTTATCTATGACGCTGTCTTCACTCATCTTCCGGTTCCTGGGCACTTACCTGTTTCGCGGCAATCGCGACAATCTCTACAAGCGTGTCTCCCTCCAGCCCGACTTCCACGCAGGCGCGCTGCGGCCAGTGATCGGGCCCGATCCAGTCGTCCCAGACCTCGTTGAGGATGGGCTTCTTGGACATGTCCGTAATGTAGACTGTCGCGGACAGCAGCCGTGTTCTGTCGGTTCCGGCCTCCGTCAGGTTTGCATCGAGCTGTTCAAACGCCTGCCTGGTCTGGTCCCTGAAATCCGCCGAAAGATCGGACGCGATGACGGCTGTATAAACGATGCCGTCGTGTTCCACGGACTCGCTCCGGCCAACGGCCTTTCCCGGGTATCTTCTGATGGTCATCGCGACACCTCTTCTCTCTGTCCAGAAACAAATGCTTGGCCACCGCGCTGCGATAATCCTAAATTGCGTGGAAATCGAACTGGATTTACATCTGATTTGCGCCATCCCGGATCGTAAATCTCCTGCCGGTCTGAGGTCGCCGGGACGTTCATCTACGTGGCAGCGGTTGAAATCATCGACGCGGAGATGTCGATGAGGGAAATGCGCCTGGCGAAATACGTATTGAGCGCGCCGGCCGGGGACGACGACGTTCCCATGCCCGTGAGGGATTCCGACAGGGTGGTCAAATTCGCACTCATCATCATCGGGATTTCCCTGATGGCGCTGCTGTCGGAATGGCACGTACACTGAGTGCAGACGACCGGCGCGGGCATTCACTTTCGGCAGATGATGAAATGTTCCATCCAGAAGTGCCAGATGTGATCCACCGATCTGAAACCCGCCTCTTCCAGCCATTCAATCTGGGCAGCTAAGGGAGATATTCTGTCTCTCTCAGGGCTGCCCTCTTCAGTCTCGTCGACGATCCCGTCCACCCGATTGGCTTCCTCGAAACCTATCCCCGCACTTTCGAATCTCTCCTTCTGTCGCTTCCCGTGCCGCTTTCGACCCAGTTGAAAAACGTCGTCGTCAAAGTGCGCGGACATCGCATCGATGAAGAAAAACCATCCACCCGGATCCAGCACGTCGTGAATCTGCCTGAATACGCGGACCTTGTTCTCGTCTGTCAGGTGATGTATCGTCGAAAACGAATTGACCAGTTGAAAGGACCCCAGACCCTCGGGCATGCCTTCGCTGAGATCATACTGCTGGAATTCCACCCTGTCCGAATGCGCGTTCAGCTTCCGGGCCGCAATCTCGATCATCTCGCCTGAAAAGTCGACCGCGATACAGGTCGCTTTCGCGTACCTGTCCAGGATGCGTTCGATGAAAGCGCCCGTCCCACAACCGAGATCGAGCACTCGGAATTCAGTCCCGGTATCGAACGGAACGAAGTCCAGGGCCAGGCCGTGGTAGAATTCATACATCTCGATGCGAACCGGCTGAAGGCGGTCGTAATCCGCGGCGCGCGCCGAAAACTGCACACTTTGAGATTTCTGATTCACGGTCATGACCTCAAGTCGCAATATCGGTGGGCGGTTCGACTACACGTACTGCTCCAGCCACGACACCATTCTGTCCAGGTATTCCACGTGCAGCGCCGGGTGGCCGCTCCTCCTGAAGCCGTGGGACGACTTTGGAAAGCGCACAAACTCCGCGGTCTTCCCCTGCCGCTTCAGCGCGACGAAGAACTGCTCGGCCTGCTCAATCGGACATCGGTAGTCTTCCTCGCCGTGCATCAGCAACACCGGAGTACGCACCTCCGGCGCATAGGTCAGCGGCGACCGTCTCACCAGCGCTTCCACGTTCTCCAACACCGAACCACGCCACTGATTCTCGCCGAACGAAACCCCGACATCCGACGTTCCGTACATACTGTGCAAGTTGATGCACGGCGCGCCGATCACCGCCGCCTTGAAACGGTGGTCGTGACCGATAATCCAGCTGCTCATAAAGCCGCCGTAGCTGTATCCGTGGACCCCCAGACGATCCGAATCCACGTAGGACCGTTCGCAAAGCAGGTCGACACCCGCCATCAGATCCAGGAAATCTTCCCCGCCCCAGTCCGCCAGCACCGCCTTCAGAAATCCCGGTCCGTATGACGAGGATCCCCTTGGATTCACAGCGAGAACGATATACCCCGCGCCTGCCAGAATCTGATGGGTGACGTCGTAAGAGTCCGAAAATCGCCCGTGAGGCCCACCGTGGATATCCAGCACCAGCGGATAGGACCTCGCCTCAGTGAAATCGCAGGGAAACAGCACCCGCGCCTCAATCGCCTCGCCTTTTCGCTTGAACACGAGCTTCTCCATGCGTCCAGCCGGATGGGCCTCCAAAAACCCGGCGTTTACGGCCGTTACCGCCCGCTGCCGCTTCGCAGCCACTTCCAGCACCGCCACGTCGCACGGACAGTCCGGTGACGACGTCACCACAGCCGCCTTCGCGCCGCCGCGGTCAACCGACAGGCCGGTGAACTCCCGCCCGCCGCCGTCCAGAACCTGCGTCCGCCCGGCGGACCCACTGCAATACACCTCGCACAGGAACGACTCGCCATTCCTGTCACCGATGAACAATATCCCGCCGCCCGTCGTCCAGCACCGTGACGCAAGAGGTTGTACCACGGTATATTCACCACCCGCCACGCACACCGGCTTCCCGGTCTCATCCAGTACGTACAGCCACGACTGCCTCGAATCCCACACGTCCGGGTCGTGAGAGCCTGCAACTGCCAGGCGTTTGCCTTCCGGTGACCAACCTACGGATTCCGCACGACTCAGTCCCGCCGACCAGCAACACGATGTCCGGGTGGCCAACTCCAATACATGCACCTCGAAACCCAGAACAAAGTCACGCGCCTCTATGCAGTCGGTCACGAACGCAATTCGGCCTCCATCCGGAGACCACACCGGCGCCCCGTGATTTCCCTCCCCGTCCGTTATCTGTTCCGCCGTGCCGGTCGCGGCATCCACCAGGAACAACTGCGTAAAGGCATCACCCCTCCAGCCGTCGCCGTCATCACGGTATCGCACGCGACGAGCGACCCGTGTCCTCGGCATCGTGTCTTCATCGTGATCGTCGGGAGCGCGATCCGGGTCCACCCGTGAGACAACGACGAATTCCATTCCATCGGGTGACCACGCCAAGTCCTTCACACCGTCCGGAAGCGTCGTCAACTGGCTCGCGCCGTTGCCACCGACCTGCATCACCCAGACCTGCCTCCTGTCGTCCTCTCCTGAACGTAAGAAGGCCAGCGTCTTCCCGTCTGCCGATAGCCTTGGCGCCCCGTCCCGCGGACCCTCCGTCACATCGACGGCTGTACCGCCCGCAAGCGATTGCATCACGATTCGGGACTCCCGCTTCATCGTCTTCCTGTTGATCTCCTGACGCACGAAAACAACGGCGGAACCGTCTCCCGCAATCTCCACGTCCGATACGTCAACCAGATCGTACGTATGCTCGGGCTTGATTGGCGACGACATATGCATCCCTCAATTTCGAGTCAACTGTCACCTGTGTGACGGCGCGTATAGACCCGGCCGCCCTTGACGACAGTCATGGGAACCAGATTCCGCTTACCCGTCCGGACCTCCCCCCTCGAGTCTTCGAAACGAAAGTCCCCTTCCCGCAGCTCAAACACAACCGCATCCCCGAACGCGCCTGGGGACAGCGTCCCCACCTCGCCCTCCATGCCGATTATCGCAGAAGGCACGGACGTCACGCGCGAGATCGATTCTTCAATCGACAGACCCAGGTGCAGAAATTTCGTCACCACGGAGGCCAGGTCGTAAACGGGACCGTTGACATTGTAAATGTGCAGGTCCGATGAAATCGTCGTCGGAAGCACGTCCTGCGACAGCGCCTTCTCGACGATCTGCCAAGAAAACGACCCGGCGCCGTGACCCACGTCGAACACGACACCCCGTTCAATCGCCTCCAGCACCGAATCCCGGATCCGTCCCTCGCCATTGAGAATCCCACAGGGATAGTCGTGATAACAATGCGTTAGAATATCTCCGCCGTTCATGACGTTCAGAATATCGTCTATCGATTCGCACCACGCGTCCTGCGGATGCACCATAATCGGCAACCCGGCCGCGTCCGCCGCCTCTCTTGCCCTGTAAAGAGGGAGCATTCCGGACCGTTCGCTGACGATTGTATTCCTCGTCAGCCTGACCTTTACGCCGAGGACGACGTCCCGGTGCCGCTCGATCATACGGCACGCCTTGTCCACGTCCGCGTATTCGGGAATCTCGAACTCGCCGATCTCTTCGGTGAGCATGCCCTGCGAGGAGATATTCATCTGGGCCAGTATCCGGGTCTCGCTCACGTCGATCACGTATTTCCGGAAACCCGGAAAGGTATCGGCGCCCGCGGACCCCGCATCGACCACCGTCGTCGCTCCTCGAGCCAGGCACGTGGGATCGGGTTCGATGCCATAGTGACTGACGCCGGCGAATACATGAACGTGAAGATCGATCAACCCGGGCGTAACCACGCAACCCGCCGCGTCGATCACCTCGCGTCCGTCGTCCTTATCGAGACATTCGCCTACAGCGGCCACCCGTCCCGCCGCGAACCCCACGTCCCGCTCGCCGCTGAGGCCTTGCGCGGGATCGACCAGCGTCCCTCCCTTGATAAGCAGATCGTACTTCATGGCAGACTCCGTCCTCAGGATTCGCGTTCGAGTTCCGTTTCAATTCCACCGTGCATCCGGTTCATTAACTCATCAAGGGGATACGTTGGGTTCACCCTGATCGAAATACACGAAATCATAGGTCAACGCATCCCCCACCGGCCTGTAGCCGATATTCTGATAGATGCTGTTGGACGTGGGATTCAGCTGATCCGTAAACAGGCTGCAGAACGAATAGTCGTCCGAGAGCAGCTTCTTCGTCAGCGACCACACGCAGGACGTCGCGTATCCTTTATTGCGATGCTCAGCAGGCGTATACACGCCATTGATGGTGATACCGTTTCTGGTCGCACGCGAAGTCTTCGCCATGGAAACAGGGCCGCCGCGGTCCCAGATGTACAGCTGTTCAGTTTGAATGTACCGCTCGGCGGCGCCGGCTGCCGCGTCCGGATCCATTGGCTCGCCGATCTGCTCCGAGAATTCCGAAGTCCACCGCGCCGTCAGCGCGTGATCATCCATTGACGCCAGGCGCATTACCCCTCCGGAAAGCGGCACGTCGGCGACCTCCCTGATTTCGAAGGCGCGCATTCGCATGGTCAGAGTGGCTGAACCGCCGGGCACGGCTTCGGCCCAGCGATCGGAAAAGACGCGGGCTTCATCCTCCGGCCCGACGACACCGGGTATGGGGACCTCATTCATTCGCAGATGGCGTACCAATGGAATCACCGCATCCTCGGTCTTCGCTTCGAATCTGCTGAGGATGAGTTTTCTTCCCTGCGTCAGGATTGCCATTCCGACGGCCCGGCCCCGATCCATGACACTCAGCATCACGGGCGGCTCGACGCCGTAGCGCTGCGGATTTCCGGCAAGCCCGTACATGAGGCCGAGCGGAAGATTGTGTTCGCTCTCGCGCGTTTCCAGGTACGCGGCGGTATTGGAAATCAGGTCCTCGGCACGGTCGTGAGACAATATCTCGATCACTGTTCTGTCCCTTTTTCACATGGACCCGGTGGTTCGCCTGATTGCGGCCTGATTCCGGAGCGGCCGCCATTTCGGGGTCCCGTTGTACGCGACGTCATGCGTCGTGTCTGTTCGGGTCTTGCGACGTCAGGGCAGTACCCGTCGTCTTCTCAGATCGGCCCTCAACTGCCCCGCGTTTCGAAAGTGAATGGACGGCAGGCCGATCGATTCCGCACTCCTCACGTTCCGGATTCGATCGTCGATAAACAGACACTCCTGCGGTTGGTACCCCAGCGAACGGAGTACTACCGGGAAGACCGTCGGGTCGGACTTGGTCTTGCCCAGCTCGAACGAGTAGAACCGATCGTCGAATATGCCCAGAAACGGATGGATCGACCTGATGTATCGAACCCATTCCCGCACGTGGTCCGACAGCAAGGCAACACGATGTGTTTTCTCAACTTCGCGAAGAATATCGAGAGAACCATCGATCCGGACGTGGAAGTTGTCCCTGAGCATGCGTTTGAGCGGCGCCAGACCCAGGTCCCAGCCCGTTCGCTCCAGAATCCCGCCCAGATAGGAATCCTCCGATATCTCCCCTCTCAGGACCTGCATCACCGGTTCTCCCCCAAAGCACTCCAGCAGACCTTCTTCGGGAATGGAGAGCGCTGTCGAGATACGCTTCTCGACTCCGGGAAGCCCGGCGATGAAAACTTCAGACAGATCGAAGATGATACAGCGAGGAGGGTTTTCGTTTTTCATTCTAATCGGCCTCGCCATGCAGCCATCGAAGCCCGCCAGGCCAGCCCCTTTTTGCCATGGTCAGGATTGCGCGATAGTAATCGTTCAATCCGCTTACGGTATAGTCATAGGTGTCCGAATCACACACATTGTAGTTGGCGATTCCGGCTGATGTAAACTGGGACGGCCGCATATGCCGGCCTTCAGGACCCTCGTGCCGCATAACCAATTCAGCGTCGTTCATCAGGTCCCACGTCGTTGCCGGCCGGCCGTCGTCCTTCCGATAGACGATCCCCGAATTCGTGTCGACGGCGCCCCACGTTCCCAGTCGATGGACTTCGACGATCACGTGTCAGCTGTAGGCAGCATTGAGATTGAAGAGATTCACAATTCGGCTGGGGAAGCCGGCAACCTGATACAACGTGCACCCCACGCGCGCCACGTCGGTACACCAGTCCGTGCCCCTCGCAATGATCTCCTCTTCGGTTCCACCGAACTTCAGATCGGCCAACTTGCCAGGCGCATCTTCGTGATCCAGTCCTCGAGTGAGTTCAGCGATCCGGGTAACCTGCCGCTCCTGATCGCCAGTGGGTAATTCAGCCTGCGCGAGCAATGCTTCCAGGACCGGTCGGGAACTTTCAACATAACCTGTCGCCAGGTCCGTGAAATCCTCGTAAAGGTACGCCACGGTTTTGCTGCAAAGCCTGATCATGCCCGACATGATCGTGCGGTCAACGCTTCCTTCGGCATGAGGGTCGTTGTCGAGCATAGCCCCGTATGCCCTGCCGAAGGCTTTCGGGCCAGTAAACGTATGAAGTTCGATTGTTGTCATACAGATGCACCTGTACGGCTTCCGGACCGGTTCCGCAACAGTACCATACGCCTCGGTAATCGCTCTCCATTCGCTCAACGTCCATCTGAGGTCCCATTCGAGTCATCTCCGAAGGGTACTTCGAGTTCATTACAGTACCGTTGTATATCCGTACCTTGTTGTTTATATTTCCAACTGATTGGCGTCGCGCGTCCGTATCGCTAACCGGTTTAGCGGACGGCTAATGGCTGACGGCTTAAAGCTTGTTTCCTGACCGTTATGACCGATACCCAGCTATTGCAGGAATTCGAAGCCCTCGCCGAGCGCATGGACATCCCCGTCACGTACGCGAATCTCGAAGGCGGCAACGGCGGCCTGTGCATGGTGAAAGGCAAGCGACGCTTTATCCTGAACCGAAGCGCTGAGGTAAGAACACGAAATGAGATTTTCACGCGGGAATTCGCACAGCTATCGCTGGAGGAGGTGTACATCCGCCCCGTCGTTCGCGAACGCATCGACGCCGTAAGATCCGCCCGCGGATAATCACCCTGCAACACCGCGACTTCTGTTTACACGTAGCGTATATTCTTCCCGAGCATGGCCAGTGCTTCGCCGGTGGCGACCATCGGCCGCAGCGACCTCGCCCAGAATATGGAATCCTGAGGGGCGTAAACGGTCTCGAGAACCCTGCCGAAAGGATCGGTCACGTCCGCTACGGGGTCGCCCTTCTGCAGATGATCGTATAGTGCGGCCCGGTAATCCAGAAAGCCGCCGCGGGCGGCCAGGAGCGACAGGAAGCCGTCCACAACGATCTGACGACGCGGAGTTTGCGGGCGGCCCTCGATAAATCCGTAGTACTTCAGAATATTCTCCACCCCCGTCACGCCCTTCTTTATGCTGTCTTCATCCCAACCGAGACAGCCTCCCAGCTCCGGATCGATCGTTGGAATCCCTTCATCCGGCGCGGCGCGCGCCAGCTGACCTTCCGGACCCCGGCAGTCCAGAATGTACCCAATGCCAAAAATACGGGCCATTTCCATACACGCCCGATGGATGCGTTTCCGCCGGTCCACCCTCACGCGGACTTCGTCGATCATGGGCCGGACGCCGCCCTGGTGCAGATCGATACAATAGTCCGCCTGTTTCACGGCACGATGGAAGAGTCTATACGCCACACGCTCGCTCGACGTGCCCTCCTTGCGACCTGGAAAGCACCGGTTCATCTTCTTTCCGTCAACGGGATTCAGCGACTCCCCCGCGTGAAAGGCGTGGAAGTTGACGATCAGGGTCGCAATCAACCTGCCCTTCAGAACCGCGGGGTCCAGCCGTTTCAACACGCGTCTGATCACGGCGATTCCGTTCAGTTCGTCTCCGTCGCTTGCGGCCTGCAGGTACAGCGTCGGTCCCGGCTCCGCACCGTTCACCAGCACCATGGGAAGGCGTGACGGGGAGTTATCCTGCATCTCTCCGACCTTGAGATAGCCGTCCCGCCGCTGCCCCGGCTCGGCCTCGATATGCTCCACCTTGAGTACATCGCCCATTTGGACCTCAACGTCGAAAACCGCACTTCCCGATTCAACAATAAACATGCACGGTACCATCGTCCTTTGTCAACAGAAAATGGCAAAAAAGAAGCCACCAGGCAGACGGTAGAGGGAAGCCGGTAGAGGAAGTCCCTGCCCGATGTTTGATTCCTCCTTGCACCCGGCTTGAGAAGAAACCTCACAAGGCAGGCAATCTCTCCCCTCTCCCGTCTTACGTCTCACCGATTTTTTGTTTTTATATTATTTTTAGACTATATATTATTTAATATGTGGACCGTCGTCGAACATCGCAGGGTCGGCAGGCAGGTCGATTCGATCCCCGCGAAGGCCCTAAAACGCTACGAGACCTGGAAGGACGTGGTATTCCTATCGGGCCCGGAAGGCGTCAGAGGCATTGAGGGTTTTCGTGACGAATCGCGTCCGGGAAAGAAGAAGGGCCGGCGACAGTCCTGGCTGGACGGCGGATGGCGCGTTGTCTACAGAGTCAAGAAACGGGAAATCCGTGTAAGGGCCATACGCGGACAGTGAGTACGGGAGATAACGAGATGGGAAATCACCGCAATGCGAAGAAGCGCGCGGCTGTCTCCGTAGGAGAATCGGTCCGCACAATCCGCGAACTTCAGAAACTCAGCCAGAATGAACTTGCCAGGCGCACCGGAATCCCTCAGCCGACAATTTCGGCCATCGAAAACGGACGAATCCGGCTTGGCGTTGAGCGCGCCAAGGTACTGGCACGAGCGTTAACCTGCCATCCGGCCGTCCTGGTGTTCCCGGGCTGGGAGGTGGAACTGCGAGCAGGCGCCTGATCCGGTCTCTCATCTCTCACGGAAACCCCGGATCCGCGCAGCCGGAAGTGTCGGCCTGGGCGATGGATAGTTCATCGTCGCAGGCGGCGGTTTCCGGTTTTCTCTTTGAATGGGATAACAGTCTTTTCCGATATCGAGAACCTGGACGTCGGTTTAAATGCGTCCGTGCTTTCTTCCGTACCTTTCCGATGGAGGTCTGCCATGAAGCGGATCGCAATCAAGGTCTTTGCCATTATCGGCGGCGTGGCCACACTGTTCGTCATCGTACTTGCGGCAGTCGCCGTCGCGCTGATCTACAGGCAAGGTGAAGAGGTCCCGCGATTCACGATCCTGGAAATAAACCTGGAACGGAATCTTCCCGAGTACGTACCGGGTAATCCGATCGCCGAAATCCTGTTCCCCGATGCGGTAACCGTGCGCGATCTGGTGGAAGGCCTCCACCGGGCCGCGTCGGACGAGCGCGTCGTGGCGCTTCTGGCAAGGGCCGGGAACAGCGGTATGGGTCTCGCCCGGCTGCAGGAGGTGCGAGACGCCGTCCACGCCTTCGGTGAGAGCGGCAAACCGGCGGTCGCCTACGCCGAGACATTCGGCGAGTTCGGTCCGGGCAACGGCGCCTATTATCTCGCGTCCGCGTTCGACGAGATTTATCTTCAGCCTTCCGGCGTCGTCGGGCTGACCGGTCTGATCGCAGAGACCCCATTCATCAGCGGAATGCTGGAAAAGCTGGGTATCGTCCCCCGTATGGACCATCGGGATGAGTACAAGAGCGCGAAAAATGTCTACACCGAACGCCAGTACACGCCCGCCCACAAAGAAGCGACGCAGGCGGTGATGGACTCGCAATTCGATCAGCTGGTCCGGGGAATCGGGGACAAGCGCGGCCTATTGCCGGAGGCTGTCCGCGACCTCTTCGATCGGGGTCCGTTCTTCGCGAAAGATGCGCTCGAGGCCGGACTGATTGACGGTCTGGCATACCGGGACGAGGTTTACGAGCGCGTGAAGGAACAGGTCGACGCCGGCGCGAAGTTTCTGACGCTGCGAAAATACCTGAACCGGCTAGAGGACGACCACGAACAGGCCGAGACAGTGGCGCTGATCTACGGTGTCGGCAGCGTGACGCGTGGCAAGAGCGATTTCGACCCCGCCTCCGGCGAGACCACGATGGGATCGGATACGGTCGCCAGGGCCTTCCGGAATGCGGCCCGGGACGACGAGGTCGAAGCGATCCTCTTCCGTGTGGACAGTCCCGGCGGATCCTACGTGGCCTCGGACGCGATATGGCGCGAGACCGTCCGTGCCCGCGAAGCCGGCAAACCGGTGGTCGTATCCATGGGCGACGTGGCGGGCTCCGGCGGGTACTTCGTGGCCATGGCCGCTGACAAAATCGTAGCGCAGCCGGGGACGATTACCGGTTCGATAGGCGTGGTGGCGGGCAAGATGCTCACGTCGGGGCTGTGGGAGAAAACCGGGATCTCGTGGGATGAAGTCCACACGAGCGCACATTCCACGATGTGGACGGGCACCAAAGACTTCTCCGACGAAGAGTGGACATTGTTTCAGAACTGGCTGGACACGGTGTACGAGGACTTTACCGACAAGGTGGCCGAGGGGCGTTCGCTGCCGAAGGAGCAGGTGCTCGACATCGCCAGAGGCCGGATCTGGACCGGAGAGGACGCCAGAAAGCTGGGGCTGGTGGACGCACTAGGGGGTTTTCAGACAGCGATGAAACACGTTCGCGAGGCGGCACAGTTATCGCCGGATGCCGAACTCCGGTTCAGGGTCTTTCCCAGGGCGAAATCCACCTGGGAATATCTCCTGGAACACGGCATTGTCCGCAGCGGTGAGTCCGTCGCCGCGTCCGCATACGTCCATACAATGCGCAGACTTCAACCGATCTTCACGCTCGCGCGTCGCCTGGGACTCATCCCCGCGCCCGGGGTGTTGACCATGCCGGACATTGGGCCGTTTCAGTAGGGTCATTTCCATGACATCTCGGAAGCCTTATGACGACATCGCCGAGCAATACCGCGATCGAAGCTTCTCCCGTTCCGTCACGCCATCGAGCGTTATACGGTGTACCAACTATTGGGCGATCTGCGCGGGAAGACCGTGCTGGACCTGGCCTGCGGGGAGGGGATCTATGCGCGTCAGTTCAAGCGTGCCGGCGCGTCCTCGGTAACTGGGGTCGACGTCTCGCCGGAGATGATCGCGCTGGCCGAGGCCGAGGAGCGGGCGGACCCGATCGGCTGCCGGTTCGTTTGCCAGGACGCCGCCCTGTACGAACCGGAAGCGCCGGTGGATATCGTTACGGCCATCTATCTGTTCAACTACGCACGGACGGCTGACGAACTGGCGTCCTTCTGCCGCGCCTGTTTCCGCGCCCTGCCTCCGGACGGGATGCTGGTTGGGTTCAACCACAACGTACGCGAGCCCCCTCAGCCGGGTCAGTCGCTGTCGAAGTACGGCCTGGAAAGGACCTGCCGCTATCCGTTACTGGAAGGCGACATCATCCGCTATCGCATCACCAACCCAGACGGCCAGGTGTTCGAGTTCGACAATTTCCACCTGGCGCCCGCCACCTATGAGCGGGCGATGCGAGACAGCGGATTCACCGACTTCCGCTGGATCGACGCCTCCCTCGACCCCGCCGAGCCGGAGGCGGCCTTCTGGGACAACTTCCTGGCGCAGAAACCTCTCGCCGCCTTGATCGCGACGCGGAGTTAGCTGCAAACCATCACGCGGCCAACACCATCTTCAGCAGCGCCATTCGAATGTACAGGCCGTTGTGCGCCTGCCGGAAATAGGCCGCACGGGGGTCCGTGTCCACAACGGGGTCGATCTCGTCCACGCGTGGCAGGGGGTGCATCACGCGGCCATTATCGGAGAGTGCCTCCATCACCTTCGTATCGATGATGTATCGCCCCCGGGCCGCTTCGTAGTCCACCGTGCGGTCGCCGAACCGTTCCCTCTGGATCCGCGTCTGATACACCACGTCGACCTCCCGCACGACCTCGATCAAGTCTTCCCGTTCCTCGAAGTACACCCCGTTGCGGCTCAGGTATTCCTTGATGTCGGCCTTCATCCGTACCAGTTCGGGCGCGACGAAATACAGCTTGACGTCTTTGTACCGGGTGAGCAGGTACGCCAGCGAACGCACCGTTCGGCCGTTGGCGAGGTCTCCCACCATCGCTACTGAAATCCCGTCCAGCCGGCCGATCTCCTTCTGGATGGTATAGACGTCCAGCAAGGCCTGTGTGGGATGCTGGCCGGGACCGTCGCCGGCGTTAAGGACCGGCACAGACGCCACCTCTGCCGCCCGCTTCGCGGATCCCCCTTCGTAGTGCCGAAGCACGATCACGTCCGCGTATCCTTCCACAATCCGGATGGTGTCCTCGAGGGTCTCACCCTTCGCCGCCGAGGAAAACTCCCGCGCTGACTCCGTCGTTACGACGCTGCCCCCCAGACGAATCATGGCCGACTCGAAAGACAGCCGGGTGCGGGTACTGGGTTCGTAAAACAGCGTGGCCATGATCCGGCGGTTGAGAATGCTGGACCCGTAGACGCTCACCACTTCCTCCATCTCCTTGGTCACCGCGAAAATCTCCGTCAGCAATTCCCGATTGAACTGCTGCGCCTCGACCACGTGGAACAGGCTGTCCATCGAGCACCCTTTCTCACAAAAAAAACTCCCCGTCAGGGGAGCTGAATGACAGCAGCCGGGGAGCCGGAAATCCGGGAAATTCGATTTCGTATAGAATAGATTCCCATCTGGAGGGCAAATATAGTCCGGCCGCACGACGTTTGCAAGTGGAAATTTTCGGAGCGGATTCAGCGGGCAATGCATGCGGATTTGCAAATCCCGCCGGCCCCTGAGAGTCGTTGTGGCACGACAACCTGCGGGACCGTCTCCTACCTCGTGACTCTGCCAGAAATGGGTTGACCGGACACCGGAAGTCCGATATATTGATGTGCCGCGCGGCACCATGCGACGGTGGGGCGGATAGACGCCGCAAACCACCGTCAACTGGAGAAAGCCGAGTCTGAAAACGAGTCAGTCCCCGGGCTTGCCGTACTGTTTTCCCGCCCGGGTTTTATTGTGTCCGGTCGCCGCCGGACGTGGACGGTCCATCAACCGTGTGTGGGAGATAGAGAATGGTTCAGGCAACACCTACAGCCGATATGAAACGCTCGACATCGCCGCTTGCCAGGTATCTTTCCGAATCCGCCGCCAATGGCAATCCCGCGGATCCCGGGTTTGTGGCCTGCCTCGCGTCACTCGAACAGATCAACGCAGTCTCGCCCCAGGTGGCGGCATCCATCGTTTCCGAACTCGAGGACCAGCGCGGCAACCTGAAGATGATCGCCAGCGAGAACTACTGCTCGCTGGCCGTACAGCTCGCGCAGGGCAATCTCTTCACCGACAAGTATGCCGAAGGCGTGCCCGAACGTCGCTTCTACGCCGGCTGCGACAACGTCGACACCGTAGAAAAACACGCCGCTTCCCTGGCCCGAGACCTCTTCGGGGCGGACCATGCCTACGTACAGCCTCATTCCGGCGCCGACGCAAACCTAGTGGCGTTCTGGGCCATCCTTTCCGCTCGCATTCAGGCGCCGTTCATGGAACGAACGGGACACACTGATCCCTCGGCCCTTTCCGAAGACGACTGGCGGGAACTGAGAACCGCGCTGGGCAACCAGAAATTATTGGGTCTCGATTACTACTCTGGCGGCCACCTCACCCACGGATACCGGCAAAACGTCTCTGCCAAGATGTTCCACGTAGAAACCTACGGTGTGGACCCGGAGACAAAACTCATCGATTACGAACGGATCCGCAGCCAGGCCAAGGCGTTCAGACCCCTGATTCTGCTGGCCGGGTACAGCGCGTACACCCGAAAGATCAACTTTCGGGTCTTCAGGGAAATCGCGGATGAGGTCGGCGCGGTCTTCATGGCGGACATGGCGCACTTTGCCGGTCTGGTGGCGGGCAAGGTCTTCACCGGCGACTACGATCCCGTTGCCCACGCCGACGTTGTGACGACCACGACACACAAGACCCTCAGAGGCCCGCGGGGCGGCATGGTTCTCTGCAAGGAAGAATACGCCGAACACGTGGACCGGGGGTGCCCGATGGTGCTGGGCGGTCCGTTGCCGCACGCGATCGCGGCCAAGGCCGTCGCCTTTCAGGAGGCCGGAGCGGATACATTCAAGAACTACGCGCGCCGCATTGTGGAGAACGCCGCAGACCTGGCCGAAGCCTGCGTCGCGGAAGGGCTCGGCGTACTCACAGGCGGCACGGACAACCACATGGTACTCATCGACGTGACGCCACTCGGCCTGACCGGAAGACAGGCGGAAGCCGCCCTTCGTGCCGCCCGGATCACCCTCAACCGCAATGCCCTGCCCTTCGATACGAACGGCGTCTGGTATACGAGCGGCCTTCGGCTCGGCACACCCGCCCTTACGACGCTGGGTATGGGAGCGGAAGATATGGGGAAGATCGCCGCTATATTGCGCCTTGTGCTTTCCAACACGCGGCCAGTCCGCATCAAGAAAGGCGCACTCACCGGAAAGCCGAGCAAGGCGCGTTTCAGGACCCGCCCGGCGGCGCTCGAGGAAGCCCGCGAGGCGGTGGCGCACCTGCTTGAACGCTACCCTGCGTACCCCGAACTGGACCTGGATTACCTCAACCAGGTGGTGCAATAGCGTCCCGGTTCGAGACTTACGGACCATTTTTCCGCCAGTCGATACCGACCCGGGCTCCCGCGTTTACTATATAACCGCTTCCATCACCGCATCGTGAAACTCGGGGCGCAATCTCCGAATCCCCTCGTTCTCGCGGGTAGGATGCACCCGATTCGTCAGAAGTACCACGCCCACGCCTCGTTCGGGATCCACCCAGACGGAAGTCCCCGTAAATCCGGTATGCCCGAACGACCGGACGGAAAAATGCCGGCCCGCTGAACTCCCCACCGTCGATACCGTATCCCAGCCGAGCGCGCGGGTACTGCCGGGCGCCAATCCGGCCCGCGACGTGAACCGGCGGATCGCAGCTTCGGAAAACACGCGGGTTCCCGCGACTTTCCCTCCATTCAGGATCACCTCCAGGAAACGCCCAAGGTCAGCCGCGGTCCCGAAGAGTCCCGCGTGCGGCGCCACCCCGCCCATCGCCCAGGCGTTTCCATCGTGCACCTGGCCATGAATCAGCCCCCTGCGCTGCTCGGCCTGAAATTCCGTTGGCGGAATCCTGCCCACCAGCTCTCGGGATGGCAGATACATCGTCTCTGCCATCCCGACAGGACCCAGGACGTACCGCCGGGCAAGTACCTCCAGCGGCGCCCCGCCCGCGCGCTCGACGGCCGCGCCAAGCAACAGAAAACTGAGATCGCTATAAATCGTCCTGGTCCCCGGGGGGTACGCGAGAGGCGTTCCGCACGCCGCCGAGAGTACCGCGTCCCTGCCCGTGAAAGTCTCAAAAAAACGCTGGTGGGCAGGCAGTCCCGCGCAATGAGCCAGAAGATGCCTGATCGTCACGCCATCTTTACCGTCCCCCTGGAACGCCGGCAGGTGCTTGTCCACCCGCTCATCCAGGTTCAGATGAGGTTCAAGCACCATACAGATCGACGTTGTCACGACCACCTTGGTCAGCGACGCGAGATCGTACAGGTCGTCCTCACACACTCTCGGTGAGTCCGGCTCGTACGTGTGCCGCCCCGCCGTCCAGCACGCAACCTCACCCGTGCCTCGCACCGCGAGGCCAACAGCACCTGGCGTACTTTTCGCCCGGACGTGGCGTTCAAGCACCTCGCGGACCCGCATCAGACGCTGCGGATCGAGACCGTCACAGCGGTCAGTTCGTACCGATTCCATTTCGTCTGAATACCTCAAATTCGCGCAGAGAGCCGCCGGCGAAGCCTGCTTTCCTGACGTCAATTCAAGCCCATTCTCGCCTTGACTTTCCCATCCTTCTGCATATCTTCAGCGGTGCGAATTGACGGAACTGTCCCGGCGGCATGGTGCCGGATCCAATTTGGAGCCTGCCCGCAGACCGTGTCGCAAAGCTTATTGTACGGGCTTCCACTTTCGGAGTTCATTCCATGTCTGAGGTAAGGAATTACGTCGTTTTCGTCACCGCCCCGAGCGAAGCGGAAGCTGCCCGGATCGGCCGCACGCTGGTTGAAGAACGCCTGGCCGCGTGCGCCAATATCACTGGACAGGTCCGGTCCATATACCGCTGGCAGGACGCCATCGAAGACGATGCCGAATACCTGATGGTCCTCAAAACGTCACTGGCCAGCCTCGACGCGCTGATCGACCGTGCGAACGAACTGCACAGTTACGAGGTGCCGGAGATCATCGCGCTTCCCATCCACCAGGGTTTCCCGCCTTACCTGAACTGGATCGCCGAGAACGCCTGATCCGCGTCTCCGATCCTGCCCGCGCAGCGACGACCCATTTCCCTCGTTCTTTCTGATACGGACGGGGTCGTGGACAGGCGCCAGCCGGAAGGACTCACATTGGCCGGTCAACCTCAACATGCGGTCGGCATCGATCTCGGCGGCGGCAGCATCAAAGGCGCGCTTATCGCGGCCGACGGTCGAATCGAAGCCAAAGACCGCTGTCCTACGGACGTGGAGAGTGGTGAACACGGCGTGGCGGACCGGATTGCGGCGCTATTCGGATCCCTCCGCGATGGACAGGGCCTGTCGAACGATGACATCGCGGGCGTCGGTATCGGCGTGCCAGGCGTCACGACGTCGGAGGGCGACGTCATCATCGCCCCGAACCTCCACTGGCGCCACGTCCCTTTCAAGCGGATCCTCGAGGAAAGGATCCGGCTGCCCGTTGAAATCGACAACGACGCCAGCGTCGCCGCGATCGGGGAAGCCCGCCTGGGCGCGGGGCGGGGATGCGAGTCCCTCTTTCTCATCACCCTTGGGACGGGCATTGGCGGGGGACTCGTACTGGGCGGCGGCATTCACCACGGCGCCTCCTTCGCGGCGGGGGAAATCGGGCACATGTGCATGGACCCCGACGGCCCGGTCTGCGGATGCGGAAAGAAGGGATGCCTGGAAGCCTTCACCGCCGGCCCCGCGATGGTCCGCTACGTTCGCGGCCGCCTGCCGGAAGCGGTGTCCACTTCTCTCTCGGACACGGAACCCCTCTCACCGGAAACCATCTGCACGGCCGCGAAAAACGGCGACGGCCTCGCCTGTGAAGCCGTTGCCCGCGTTGCACGTTATCTCGGCATTGCCATTGCCAACGTTATTAATGTGATCAGCCCTGACGTAATCGCCATCGGCGGCGGAATCTCCGCGGCCGGACGCGTTCTTCTCGACCCCATCGACGCCGCGGCGCGGGAATACACCCTTGAAGGGATGTTCGATCACACCCGGATCCTGCCCGCCGAACTGGGCAACGACGCAGGCGTCCTGGGTGCGTCATGCCTGGTGCTGAAGTAAGCAAACGATATTCAAATTCCCGATCGGCCGGAACGCACAACCGGACACCGCCGTTACTCCCACGCCAAATCTTTCAATACCGACCTCAGATATGCGATATCCTGCTGCGCGAACCACTCCCGGTCGCCCGCCCTCGGGGCTTCGATACACAAGGGACCGCTGAATCCGGCACGCATCAGCGCCAGCAGATACTCCCGGTGGTTGATAATCCCGTCGCCCAATCCCACGGCGTTTCTTCCGTCTCCGGCGGGCATCGAGTTTTTCAGATGCACCATGAACAGCTTCTCTCCCAGTGCGGAAACAGTCTCGCCGATTGAAGGACAGGCCGGGAAATACACCATGTTCCCATAGTCCAGGTTCGCCCCCACGAACGGGGAGCCGATCATATCCAGAAGTTTCATCGTGGGCGCCGGCAGGTCGTGAACATAGCCCATGTGGATCTCGAAGGCGAGCCTGAATCCAATCTCCTCGGCGACCGCGCCGAGCTCCCTGAACCCCTCGGCCGCCCACGTGTAATGATGCGCCGACGCGGCGCCGGACCCGTGCAGATGATGGGCCGACCCCGCATTGGGGTTCGAACTTCGCAGCGTCCCGGCCATGATATTGCAGACCGTGAGATTCAGCCGTTCGCCAGCGAGTCGATAGAACCGGATCCCCTCCTCAACCTGCGCCCTGCGGATGGCGGCGTCTTCCTGCGTCAGTTCCACCCCGGGGCCACCGAACAGCACGTGCTTCAACCCGGAGGCTTCCGCGGCCGAGGCGATCGTATCCAGGTATTGTTCCGGCGTCTCCTCTTCACCCCTGCGATGACGGCGGAACTCGATCCCGTCGTACCCCCAGCCCACTGCCTTCCGGCACATCTCCGGGATCGTCTGTCCCTGTTCACAATAATTCACGTGCATAATGATCGGTAATGCCATTCAATTGCCCCTTCCGTTGAATAAACCCGCTCAATTGCGTTTGCCTCGCCCGCAGAACGTGGCTAAAATGCCAACGTACCCCGGGAAAGTCAACCTCAACCACCAGCCCAGGTGTTCTGTCGCGGAAATAGGTTGGCTGAATTCGGCCGCCGAGTCGCCCGGCTCGCATCCTTCGACAGGCTCAGGAACCAGCGTCTGAACGCAGGCGACCTGGACAAGGTCGGCGAGCGAGGGCACTTCGACAAGCTCAGCACAAGCAACGCAGCGAGACAGGATGAGGCAGCGGCCGAATGGTGAGATATTTTCGAGACTGAGCACTGAAGGAGACCTGTCAATGGCCAGCTGGTTCTATCTTTTTCTCGCCATCGTTCTTGAGGTGGCAGGGACGACGTGCATGAAACTCTCGGATGGATTCGCCCGTCTGTTGCCCTCTATCGGGGTCGCCGTTTTTTATCTGGCCTCCCTGGCGGGCCTTACGATGGCGCTTAAACAGATCCCGGTCAGTATTGCATACGCTGTATGGGCCGGCCTGGGAACGGCTATCATCAGCGTCATCGGTTTCTGGTACTTCAAAGAGCCGGTCACCGCGGTCAAGCTGCTCTCCATCGCGTTGATTGTCGGCGGCGTGACCGGCCTGCATCTGTCCAACTCGACGCACTGATTCACTGGAATCCACCTGGTTGATTCGTCCAGGCCGGCACGCGGGTGAATCGCAACTTCATCTTAGACAATTTCCCCCAACCCCTTAACGTCCCCCATTCCCTTGCGCATTTTCCAGAGACGGTGAGACGGTAGACGTAAGACGGTAGAAGAAATCCTTGCCTGGTATGTTATTCCTCCTCGCCTCCGGCACGAGAAGAAACCTGACAGGGCAGGCAATCTCTCCCCTCTCCCCTCTCCCGTCTCACCCGGTGGCTGACGGGGGGATGGGGGGTATGTTAGCTGACGGCTGAGAACTGATAGCTGTTTTTGCTGCTTCTGATCGGCCGAATCCAGTTAACCTGTTGCCGGGACGGAATAAGCTGGCAATCGAATAATCAGCAAAATGCGAAAAAATGAGTTGACATTCGAACTGGAAGGTATTAACTTTGATTGTGACGTTGTAAATAGAAGGACGTTGTTTCTGTCTCCTGTGCAGTCGAAAAAAACGATGCGGCAAGGATCAGAATTTTCGGTCCTTGCCTTTTTTAATTGCCTGCACATTCAGTTCAAGGTAGAAAGGTGGTGAATTAGCAGTGGCTGACGGTCGAGTGAAGTGGTTCAACGACGCCAAGGGCTTTGGTTTCATCGAGCAGGACGGCGGAGAAGACGTGTTCGTGCATTTTTCGGCAATCCAGGCTGAGGGTTTCAAGTCTCTGGCCGAGGGTGATGAGGTCGAATTCGATATCGTCGAGGGTCCCAAGGGGCTCCAGGCGGCGAATGTGACGAAACGATAAGGTAAACGGAGATTTCGTACGTACAAACGGACGCCGACGTGTCGGCGTCCGTTTTTTTATTGTGCAACAGGCCGTGAAATACCATCTCGCGCGACCAAACCGGAGTCGTATCGCGGCGCGGCCAATCCGTCCGTACCGTAAACTGCCACACACCCCCGTACCGCGAACTGGCGGTTCGCCGTAAAAAAATGCGCTATTGCTGCCAGGCGTCTCTGTCTACGTCGCGCAATCCAGCGGTTCGCGTTACGACGGGATCTCCGTCCTCCCGTCGTTTTCTACTCTATCTTCAGGATCACCTCCTGTATTGCTGGGAGCCAGGTGGCGCGGGCAAGGTTGGAAGCGGACTTGAGCTTCAAGAGGGCAGCCCGCAGGGTCTTTTTCGCTTCACCCGTCTGACGCGCCGCAACCTGCGCCCTGGCAAGGTCCGTAAAGGTCCACGCGGTGATCCCCGCCGCACCCGATCCGGTCGTTTCCACCGTCGCGGTTCCGAGCGTCCTTCGGGAACCGGAGAGGTCGCCCGATTGGGCCTGCGCCCGCGCAATCTCAGCAAGCGCTCTGATCCTCTTGTTCGAATCTCTGATTGACACGGCGGTTTCGGTTGCCGCCGTGAATCGCACGGCACGGGCCTGGGCGTTTGCGATCTCCATCAATACGGCATCCCGCCTCGATACCCGGTCGATCATCCCCGCATGGTGAAGGCTGCGACGGGTCTCGCCCGTCTGCGCCTGGCGCATCGCCACGTGATAGACCAGAATTCTCTTTCCCTCGATATCGCCGGGGTTTTTCGAAACGGCGATTTCGAGCAGCGTCTCGAGCTGGTCCGCCGCGATATGGTTGACGAGTTTCTGAGCGAGTTCGTCATCCCCGGCCGACATGAGGCGTTTCCTGGCCGTATCAATGGTCCGCCTCGCGCCCTCTGCGTCCCCGGCCGCGTTCTGTGCCGACGCGATGTTGAATAACCATTTCACCTGCGACGGCGACGCATCCTCGCTGACGGACTGCCAGGCCCGGTCCAGGGTCTTCCGGGCGCCATTCAGGTCATCGACCTTCATCTGTGCCCCGGCGATCTGAATCAAAACGTAAGGGTCGACGTCGGCCAGCGAAGCAATCGTCGCGCCGGCGCTGTAGATGTCCATCTCCTGCCCGCCGGCCTGCAGGGCTCTGTCCAGCGTCTTACGGGCGTCCGCTTCTTCTCCCGCTTCCGCCTGTGCCCAGGCGACCTTTCCGAGCGCGATTGCCCTTCGATATCCGTCGTTGATGGTACCGGCATCCTCAACTGCCAAATCGAAGAATCTCCTCGCGTCCTCGCGCTTGCCCTGCCGCGCCAGCGTCGACGCCACGCCGACCAGCGCATCGATTCGACCCTGAATATCTTCAATTGACCTGGCTGTACTCCGGGCGGAAGCCGTGTATCCGACCGCCGCCTGGGCCAGGGCGACCATGTTCAGACTTCTCGTGCGACGATCGCCGGTTCCATTCGAGCGGGCAGTCGCGACGGCAATCCGGAAACTCTCCAGGGCGGACCCAAGGTCCCCTTTCCTGGCCGATGCGGACGCTACGCCAACCAGCGCATCGGTCCGGCCCTGAGCGTCTCCGATCGACAGGGCCGTCTCGCGCGCGGATTCCACGTCTCCGGCTTCAGCCTGCACGGACGCGACGTTTCGCAACGCGCGCGCACGCGCATATCCGCTCTTTACGGTCCTGGCCGCCGCCACCGCCAGATCGAAGTTTGTCCTGGCATCCCCGGCATTGCCCGCAAGGGCCAGCGCCGCCGCGCCGGCGGCAAACGCGCCGGCACGTATTTCCAGTTCCCAATCGGATCTCGCATCGAAAGCCCTTGCGGCCTGGAGCGTCAGCCGCGAGACACAGTGCCCACTTGCCGACCGCCAGCACTTCGCGGTTGCTCTGTCAACGGCATTGCCCGCCGCCGCAGGCGAGGGATTGCCGATCGTGTTGCCGATTACCAGCCCGACCACAAGGATGCAAGCCGTTATCTTCATCGGGAACTCACCGGTTATTTTAACACAGCTTCTTAAGGATGGGAAACGTCAAATCTGACGTCCGGCCGACGGTGCTGTCGACGATGCCCGTTGCAGTCACGCAACCTTCCCCATGGTCTAATATTGAAACGGCGACACCTGCGCTTCCGTGACTTCCACACCGAATCCCGGTCCTTCCACGGGCTTCATTCGTCCGCCCCTGGGCACGGAAGCGCCGGGCGGCCGGGCGGCTTCCTCCGGATCGACGCCCGGTGGACTGATCACGGAGCACTCGGTCCATGGAATCGCCGGCATTGCATAACACACGTGCTGTCCGTATGGCGTATTGCCGCCCCCGTGTGGAATGACCGATATGCCGGCCGCTTCGGCGATTGCACAGATTTTGACCACCGCGGTCATCCCGCCCACCCAGTTGATGTCCGGCTGGAAGATGTCCAGCAGGTGCCGACTGGCCGCGTGCTGGAAAGGCACGGTTGTGTACCAGTGTTCGCCGGTGGCCAGCGTAGCCCAGGGAAGCCGGCGGCGCAATTCGGCATGGGCGTCGAGATCCTCCGAGCGTAGCATTTCCTCCATCCACTTGAGTTTGCTCGGCCTCAGCTCCTCGGCAAGACGAACGGCATATTCCACGTCGAACGCCATCCAGCAGTCGAGCATCAGTTCCACGTTGTCGCCCGCGAGATCCCGCGTGCCGGCCACGAGATCCACGTTTTTCTTGAGACCTTCCAGCCCGTCCGCCGGACCGTACGGGCACGGCAGTTTGATGGCCTCAAAGCCCAGTTCGAGGTACCAGTCGGCGTCGCCGCCCGTGGCGTAGCAGAACATCTCGTCGCGCGCCGGCCCGCCCAGAAGTTCGTATACCGGCCTGTCCAGCAGTTTGCCCTTCAGATCCCACAGCGCGAGGTCGATGGCGCTCACTGCGTACGCATGCAGGCCGGTCGCTCCGTATGGGGCCCCCATCCGCACCATCATGTCGTAGCACTTTTCGGTTGCCAGGCAACTCTCGCCCTCGAGACGCGGTCCGAGAAAGTCGTCGATGATGGCCGCAACGGGACGCCCGTGGCTGGCCGTGGCGAAACCCAGGGTGCCGTCTTCGCCTTCGACGACACAGCCGAAGCCGCCCCATCGCGGCGACCAGGACGGACGGAACGCGGCGTAACGCGGATACCGCGTCATCGGGTTGGCAACAGGGCCCTGCGATTTCCACGCCGGACGGCGGGCCGTCTTGTATTTCACAGCGTCGGCCCTCGCGTGTCCGTACGTCTCGGGAAAGTCTACATTTACGGCGCGGATGGACTTGATTTTCATTTTGAATTCCTCCCGATTGCCACGTCGCCGCCAGCCGTGCGGCGGCGCTCGCGCCTTTGCATTACCCCTGCCAGTGCACCGGTAATTTTAAAACAGCTTCTAATACTGAAACGGCGACACCTGCGCTTCCGTGATTTCCACCCCGAACCCCGGCCCGTCCAGAGGCTTCATTCGGCCGCTCCGGGGTGAGGCAACACCGGGGGGCCGCGCGGCCTCGTCCGGGTCAACGCCAGGTGGGCTGGCGATGTAACATTCTGTCCACGGGATTGCCGGCATCGCGTAACAAACGTGCTGTCCGTATGGCGTATTGCCACCGCCGTGGGGAATGACCGATATGCCGGCCGCCTCGGCAATTGCGCAGATCTTGACGACCGCGGTCATCCCGCCCACCCAGTTGATGTCCGGCTGGAAAATGTCCAGGAGGTGCCGGCTTGCCGCGCGCTGGAACGGAACGGTCGTGTACCAGTGTTCGCCGGTGGCCAGGGTTGCCCAGGGAAGCCGGCGGCGCAATTCGGCATGGGCGTCGAGATCCTCCGAGCGTAGCATTTCCTCCATCCACTTGAGCTTGCTCGGGCGCAGTTCCTCCGCAAGGCGAACGGCGTATTCCACGTCGAACGCCATCCAGCAGTCGAGCATCAGTTCCACGTTGTCGCCCGCGAGATCCCGCGTGCCGGCCACGAGATCCACGTTTTTCTTGAGACCTTCCAGCCCGTCCGCCGGACCGTACGGGCACGGCAGTTTGATGGCCTCAAAGCCCAGTTCGAGGTACCAGTCGGCGTCGCCCCCCGTGGCGTAGCAGAACATCTCGTCGCGCGCCGGTCCGCCCAGAAGTTCGTATACCGGCCTGTCCAGCAGTTTGCCCTTCAGATCCCACAGCGCGAGGTCGATGGCGCTCACCGCGTACGCATGCAGGCCGGTCGCTCCGTATGGGGCCCCCATCCGCACCATCATGTCGTAGCACTTTTCGGTTGCCAGGCAACTCTCGCCCACCAGTCGGGGCCCGAGAAAGTCGTCGATGATGGCCGCAACGGGACGCCCGTGGCTGGCCGTGGCGAAACCCAGGGTGCCGTCTTCGCCTTCGACGACACAGCCGAAGCCGCCCCATCCCGGCAACCAGGACGGACGGAACGCGGCGTATCGCGGATAGCGCGTCATGGGGTTGGCAACGGGCCCCTGAGCGGCCCACGACGGGCGGCGCGCCGTCTTGTATTGCTCGGCGCCGGGCTTCGCGCGTCCGTACGTTTCGGGAAAGTTCACGTTCACCGCGCGGATGGACTTGATTTTCATCTTGAGATTCCTCCCGGGAACGAAATCGCCTGCCGCCCGAGTGTCGGCGGCGCTGCTGTTTTCTGTTCACCCCTGCCAATCCGGCGGGAGCTCCAGGGACCAGACTTCGCTGTTCAAGGGCCGGGCATGCCCGCCGGCCAGCCAGATCCTGTCCTTGAAGACATAGGCCGAATGCTCGTGGCGATTTGTCCAGATCACGTCCGATTTGAGTTCCGTCCAGTTCGCGCCGTCCTTCGAGTACCACACGTCGCCGAAGTCGCCGTCCTTGCGGGACCATCCACCCAGGACCCACATATGGTCCCGGTAGACGACGAGGGAAAACCACATGCGTTTCTTCCAGGGCGCCTCGGAAGTTACCTGCGTCCAGTTCGCGCCGTCTTCAGAGCACCATACATCGTTTAGCGGGATGGTTTCCGGCTGCCATGCGCCGCCGCCCATGATCCAGATTTTGTTCCTGAAAACCACGGCCTGGGCGTGCGTCCGTTTCGACCATGCCGCATGCTCGACGTCGCATCTCCAGTTCCTGCCGTCGGCGGTGGACCAGACGTCGTTCTTGAGGTTCGTGTCATCGTCCTGATAGAAATTCTCGGTCCCGCCCATGATCCACATCCTGTCCCTGAACACGACGAACGACGGCGATACCCTGGGGCACCACCCCGGATCATCCGTTTCCAGAACCCACTCGGCGCCGTCGGACGACGACCATACCGTGTTCGTATTCTCCGCACCGGGCAGTTTCCGTCCCCCCATCAGCCATATCCGGCCCCTGAACGGCATGGTTGCCGGCAGGTCGCCGTGTTCCCACGGCGCAACCTCCACGGTTCGGGTCCAGTTCACCCCGTCGGACGACTTCCAGACGTCGCGCGGATTGGGCGTCTGCGGGGTGAACCAGCCCCCAAAAATCCACATATGACCGTCCCACACCATCTCCCCCTGCGAGTCGCGCGCCTGCCATTCCGCCTTCTCCGTCACGCAAACCCAGTCGGGGCCCTTCACCACGTTGCTCATATCGGTTTCTCCCGGATAGAGATTCGACGCAGCCGCGATTTTCCGTATAGCCGGTTTTATTTCGATAATCCCGGCGAAGTCCTTTGCGACGTCATCTGTTGAAATGCGGAATCTGATGCTTCATTGTGATGTTGCGCGGTTAACAGAGCTGATGACTCATCGCTTTGGTCCGGATAAGTGAGCACGTGTCCTGTTCCTGGCCTTTTTTCCGGATCAGGTAATGATCGTGCTCCTTATTTCTATTTCTGTTTATCCCGGTCGTTCTTGATACTGCTCTCGGTCTCTAATCCCGTCAATCCTGATCGGTTCTGATCCTGCTCCTGGCTTTTAATCCTGTTAATCCTGGTCGTTTTTTGCATTTATCCTGCCTATCCTGTCCATCCATGTAAGTTTGGGGTTTTGAACAAGAGAGGTTAACTCAGCGCCCAGCCCGATGCGTCGACCGCCAGCTTCCTGTGCCCCCTGTAGCGATGGTACACCGCGTGCATTTCATCGATGCTGTCAAAGTAGCCCACGATGTGCGCCGCGCTGAACGTATCGCCGGCTTTTACGGGCAAGCCATGCATTTCAAGGATCATCACGATGATATCTCCCGGCCGCTGGCTGCACCAGGCCTCGTAGACGACGGAGGGATCGAGCGTAATGCCGCCGAGCCAGGGACCGTCGGCGCCCGTTTCAGGATCCCGCAGGCGGTACGCCCGGATGAAATGTTCGGGCGTTCTGTTCAGGTCGCGGCGATATCCATACTTCCGGTCCGGCGGGAATGGTTCGAAGAATTCACTCGACGGTATGCGCAGGCCATGGGGTCCGCTCAGATAGCTGAGATAGATTTCGCTGAACGTATCGCCCCTTCTATGCCGGACGCAGCCCGGTGTGTCGTTCCTGAGAAACATCTCCGGAGAGTCGTTCACGCTGTCGATCCTGTCCATCAACACGAAATACCGCTCGCCTTTGGGAAACACGATCAACTGCGTCCACCAGGACCCCGTGTTTCGGCCCGGCGCCGAGTACTCGAAACGGTACCGGGTCCTCACGGCGATAAAGTCCTTCCCGCGAGTCACATCCGGCTGCACGGGCTTCATCCTGTGGCAGAGCTGCGGACCCTCGATCATTCGCTTCCGATGACTGCTTCCGTGCGACAGGATGGCGTATTCCCTGCTCCCGGGGTCAGGCTCGTTCTCATGCCAGCGGTATCGCCCCACACCGTGTCCGTCATCCGCAATCACGCTACCGCTGTACGATTCGTCGCTGCCCGCCTCCATCAGCCAGTCGACAACCATCAGGCCGTCGCCCGCCTCCCGGAAGCCGGTCTTCCTGTCGACGAACGATCCCTTTTCGATCCCCGTCATCCATTGCTTCGGGTTTCGCTTCGGAATCGCGGCTTCGAGTTCGGCGGTTTCGATTCGGATCCTGCGATCGTCTTCGATCACGCTTGCCCACGCGGCATCTGGCATTAATTCAGTCCTTTTATTTATTAATGTGACGCAAAATCCGCACCTAAATCTGATGTCGCCTGGGACATATAATAACAGGCTTTTTCACCTTTACCACCTAGTGTTTTCTTTACAACATATTGTTTTTTAATTTTTTATGCCCTTTTTCTTTCTCGCCAAAGAAAAAGGGCCAAAAAGAACGGCGCCCCTCGGCGGGGGGCCGGTTTTTCCACGAATTCCCTCAGTGGCATAGACTGGCGACTGCGTCCTGCGACCGCAATGGGACACACGTCGCGATGGTGCTGAACGGAATAGCGTGGGAAAACCCCCCGCTCCACCACCGGACGGTCGTGAGTCTTTAAGGCAAGGATCCCGGCTGGGATTCGCGTTCGTACCGGCTCTTGTTGAACGTTGACTGCTTTTCTTTGTGTCTTCGTGTGAGGCCGCTTTTCTGACTTTTCTCCCCCTTTCCTTTAGGAGAGGGGGCCGGGGGGAGAGGTCCCGCCTTTGGGTGTTAGCTGTTAGCTGTTAGCCAGATTCTAAGCCATCGCGTCAGGAATATCAACAGACAACGGCCGTTCAATACAGAACCTCGTGAAGTTTATCGCTCTCTGCGGTGATCTGCACGCTTCCGTTGTCCGTGATCACGAAGACATCCTCCCATAGCATCTGAACGCCTTCCGCGGCCAATCCGGGCTCGGCGCTGAGGACCATCCCCGGCGCCAGTGGCGTCTCATCATCAGGATGAATGCTCGGCGGTTCGGTAATCAGCATGCCCTGCCCGTGTCCCATACGGGAAGGTCCGAATCGCTCCAGCCCTTCCATCCGCGAACAGGTTTTGTCGATCGCGTCGTTCCCGACGTGATAGATCTCGGAACACGGCACCCCGGGACCCAGAGCCGCGGCCATCCTTCGGTTCAACTCCAGAAGCGCGTCATACAAGCGTCTCAGCGCATCCGTCGCGGTGCCCAGGACACCCCACCGCGTATAGTCGATCGTATACATGCCCACGCGGGCGCCGGTATCCACACCCACAACCTGGCCTGCTTCCAGCGGCCTGTCGTAAGCGAACGGGTTCCGCGATCCCGGGACTCCCAGGAGCAGCATGACGAACGACGTCCCGTCGCCGCGCTCTTCCAGAATCAGCCGCCGCAAAAGGCGCGCGGTCTCACGTTCCGTCATGCCCGGTCGAAGCATCCCGAACAGCCTCTGGCGGGCTCTTGCCGTCACTTCTCCCGCCTGACGGATATACGCGGTTTCTTCGCTCGACTTTACCATCCGCAACTTCACGATGACTTCTGCGGCGTCCACGAAAGCGACGTCAGGCAAGGCCGAAGTCAGGTCCTGATACGCGCCTGCAGGGATTCCCAAGCGCTGTTCCAGCCCCAACTCCACGCCCACGGACCCCGCGGCCGCCCCCGCGTCACGAAGCGCCTGGATCGCGACGGTATGTGGAAACCCGAACAGGTCGGTGTACCCGCGCACATCGGTCACGTAGGAACCCAGCGCCAGGTTGTCCCGGCCCTGCGTGACAACGATCGGCTCTCCCTCCAGAGGCAGGATGAAGACCGACGGCCGGGTCAGAGACGCGTGGAGAGCGGCGCTCGCCGCCGTGCCGGCGAAATACTGAAAGTTCTCCTCGCCGGTGACGAACAGCGCGTCCATTCCGCGCCGGTCCATCTCCTCACGCGCGCGGGCATACCGCCGGTCCATCTCCTGCCGCGAGAACATCGCGTATTCAAGATCGCCCGATGGTTTCACCCTTCCGCCCCTTGGTGAGTCACGGGTCAAGATGCGTCGCAAATCAAAACGCGCAGATTAAATATTTCATTTATATTTTATAATTGTTAATTTTTATTACGTATTTATCAATAAATTTGTAATTATATGTTGACAATTTAATTTTATCATGGTATCCTTTTTCCGTAGCCATTCAATTGCTCAGCAAGGGTTCGCGTGGCCAGACCCTCGTGTGGGAACGGAGGGCGTTCGTCCGGTCTCCCTCGTGCATGCGGTACGCAGGAGTCCAAGATACCCCGGGCCCCCAACGGGCGCAAGCGCGTTCGATGAACTACACGGCCCCAGCGCCTGATCGCGCTGCTCACATCAGCGGCGCTAACTCATAAAGGAGTAACTCAACCGTGCGGAAAGTACTGGAAGGATGTCCGACGTGCGGCGGCGAACTGACGATATCGGGATTACAGTGTCACGCCTGCCACACGAGAATCGAAAGCCAGTATTCGACGTGCCCCTTTTGTCGTCTGCAACAGCAAAGCCTCGACTTTATCGAGATTTTCGTCAAAAACCGGGGCAATATCAAGGAAATGGAACGCGAACTGGGCATTTCCTATCCCACGGTTCGCAACCGCCTGAATGCGGTCATCGCCGAGCTTGGCTACGATGTGGGGGCGGAGCCGACCCCGGTGGACGATCGGGCGGAGAAGCGCGGCGATATCCTGAAGCAGCTCGACAATGGTGAGATTTCAGCAACGGAAGCAGCCGAACTGATCAAGCAACTTGGGAGGAAATAGCGATGAGTACGGAAAGACTGGAAATTCTCAAAATGCTCTCCGAAGGGAAGATCAACCCCGAAGAGGCCGAATTGTTATTGCGTGCGCTCGACGAGCCATCCGGCCCGGACGAGGAAACTGAATCCGAGGAGGGCCGGCGTGAGAAGGGCAAAAGGCCCTACGACAGATTCACGGAGGTCTTCAGCGAAGTCGGAAAAGAGATCGAGAACGAGGTAGCCAAAGCGATGGACTCGGTCCGCTGGCAGGACATCGGGAAGATGGTGAACGAGGCAGTCAATCAGGCGACTTCCTCCATCGCCGATACATCCGATGCATGGGAAAGGGGCGCGGGACGACGCCGGGCAGGGAAACAGCAGGAATGGACGTTCGATGCGGCCGGCATTGCGACGATCGACGCCAGGACCGTCAACGGCTCGATCTCGATCAAAAGCGCCGATGGCGACAAGATCGTCGTCCGTGCCTGGAAATCAGTTCACGGACAACGCGCCTTAAGGGATGCGTTCGACCGCGAAGTCGAGGTGCGCGCCGAGCAGGCGGGCGATGTTCTCCGCGTCTTCGCCGAGCATCCCAGTCCGCCCGGCGGCGTGAATCTCGCTGTTCACTACGAAATCGAAACGCCGCGTGCCATGGCTGTGCGTCCACACACCGTGAACGGCAAGATCAGCGTTCAGGGAATCGACGGCGCGATCGACGCCGAAAGCGTAAACGGCGTCGTGGCAATGGAGGGCGATACCGGTCCCTTCAAAGCACAAACCGTCAACGGGAAGATCAGGGCGGAAATCGGACGACTCGTCAACGCGGCGACCTTTCATACCACCAATGGATCGATTGACCTGGACGTGGACCAATGCGCGGCTTCGGCGACCGCCAGGACCAACAACGGCGCCGTAAAAATGACGCTTGGTTCAGATTTTTCAGGCCGGATCGACGCCAAAACGAACAATGGACGCGTCCGATGCGATTTTCCCGTGGCCGCAGAGCGCAAAGGCAGGAAACGCGTTAAGGGAGTCATCGGCAGCGGCAGCGACGTCGTAGTCAAGCTGCGGAGCATGAACGGAAGCATCCATCTGAAAGAGCGGGAGCGTACACAGTAAATCACGCTCGACACACATGTCAATATCATCGGCCGTCTTTGCAGCAATTATGCGACTTCTCGCCACACTTGGCTCGTTCCCGCTACTTCTGCTTGCTGAGAACAGCAACAAACGCTTCCAGATCCGCGGTCTCTTCAGGAGTTAGTTCCGCTGTCGACTCCGCAGGGACTGCATAGCGAACTGCACCTTCTGCCAGCCGTGCATTCTTCTGATCGGTTAATCCAGCCAACTCCAGGAAACCGGTTCGTGGCATATGGAAGAAGTTGGCAAGCTGATAGGTCGTACGAAGCGCAGGTCTATAGTGCATGTCGCTTTCAATTCCGGCAAGTTCGGTTGGAGTCACATCCGCGTCTGCGGCAAGCTGCTCAAGGCTGATCCTTCGCTGTCTGCGCATAAGGTTGATTAAACGTCCGAAGGCGATGTTCGGTTCGCCTTCTCGATCGAGTGACGGGGCAGTCTCATCGTCAAACGCCGGATCAATCGCCAAGTGACCGGCTCCGATTTCGCTGTCGCCCTCCAGCTTTGCCATCCACATGCACCACTCCTTACTGATTCTTACTTTCATGGCCTCTTCCCCCTCGTGACGAAAGCCCTGGCCTGTTCAGGCGTCATCTCGTAGTAACGCAGATTCTCCTGTTTGGGATCGGTCCCAAGATCGGTCATGCCACAGGTATTGGCATAAAAGCTATTCGCCTGTGGCAGCGAATGGAGCCCGATGCGCCCACGGAACTCCAGCTCCTCGCTCAGTGCTACAGCAGCCCTGATGAGAATACTACCTACGCCACGGTATCGTGGCGGGGTGAACAACTCGGGGCGGTTCCAGGGCGCGTTCTCTACGTACTTTACGTACACGAGATGTTGTCCTTTCTGGCCATCAATCCCGCATCTGCGCGTCGCCGTGTCAACAATCATCATGCCCTGCGTCAGCCCATCACAGACAATGGCGAATCCCGGATTGGCCAGCAATCCCTGAAGCGCGTTTACCTTGTTCCGCCAATTCCAATGGCGGCTTTGCGGCCAATGCCGCCTCGCGATCCCGTCACGTTTTAGGCGCTGTATCGCGATGAACAACGCCGGCAGCCACTCGCCCTCCCAATCTGCAAGGTGTTGTTCCGTAATGGCGTGCGTGAGTTTGGCTGCTTCTGATTCACCCGTCGACACGTTCAAGAGATGGACAACCGAAACCGGTACTGTCATACCAACATGACCTCGGCCTTCTTTTCGGTTTGTTCATCCTCGAAGAACAGCTTTTCGCCACACTCAAGCCTTGCTTCAATCAACTGATATATACGCAGCGCCTGACGCAAAAGTGCTGTCTTGCTTAAGTCCTTCTTCTCGCTCAGCGCCTCCAGCACCCCCATCTCAGCGTCTGTGAGGTTGAGTGTCATCGTCCTCTTGGTACGCATCAATCCATCCCCCTTTTGGCCGGCAGAACATTATACAAAGTATAATAATGAAATATCGGCTATTTGTCAAATGAAAATTATATAATATATAATCTTTAAATAGCTATTTTTTAGCTGTATTTTGCACACACTTGCGGCAGTCGCGGTGATTTGATAAATGATATTTCGTCCGCGAGAACATCAATTCGAACACCGGATCGAGATCTGTGAAGGTTACTGCTAAGAAGCTGTTTTAAAATTACCGGTGAGTTCCCGAGCGCGAGCGAAAAAGTGGCGGTCAAGGCGGGAAAACCCGCCTAAGAGAGGCGAGGGGCGCGCAGCCTCGATACATTGGATACGGGCGGGTTTGGCCAACGCCGACCGGCTCTTTTGCAGGCGCGCGAAGACCGCTGGGAATTTTACGACAGCTTCTAAGGAGGTTTGCCAACGAATGGGCGTGATAACGACAACAGATCCACGCGGAGCACCCATCTGAAACAATGAAGGGGGCGACCTCAGAATCGTCCCGTCACCGACCGAAGCACTGATTAACGCCCATGCTCCGGTATTGCGGAACCGGCTCTTTTCCAAATTTACCCTTTACGCAACTCCTGTTTCTATTTATATTCGCCCGGTCTTTGTCGTGAAAGAGTGCAATCCCGGAGTTACCCAGAAAAGGAGCAGGAGATGGCGTTGGAGTTGTTCACCCGAGTTTTCGACGTTGAGAAGATCAGGCTTTCCGGAACGGAGGAATACATCGTCCGCGGCGGTCGGGACCTTTTCGAAAAGCTGCCCCAGGCCCTCGAAGGCATCCGCCAGATCGGCGTCATCGGCTGGGGCTCTCAGGGTCCCGCGCAGGCGCTGAACCTCAAGGAATCCCTTCAGGCCAGCTCGATTACCGTCAAAGTGGGCTTGAGAGAGGGATCGGGTTCCATGGACGAAGCCCGGGCGGCCGGTTTTACAGAAGAAAACGGAACGCTCGGCGAAATGTACTCGGTTATCTCCGAATCCGACCTGGTCCTGCTGCTCATCTCCGACGCCGCGCAGGCCGAGAACCACGAACGCATCTTCGATGCCCTCAAACCCGGCGCCACCCTTGGCCTTTCACACGGGTTCCTGCTAGGTTACCTGAAAACCGTGGGTGCCCCGTTTCCGCCGAACGTCAACGTCATCGCCGTGTGCCCCAAAGGCATGGGCCCGTCGGTTCGGCGCCTCTACGAACAGGGCCGGGAAGTCAACGGCGCGGGCATCAACGCGAGCATCGCCATACAGCAGGATATCGACGACAGGGCCACCGACTACGCCCTGGGCTGGTCCATCGCCCTCGGGGCGCCCTTCACGTTTCAGACCACGCTGGACAAGGAATACCTGTCGGACATCTACGGCGAGCGCGGCATCCTGCTCGGCGCCGTTCACGGGATCGTCGAAAGCCTCTACCGCCGGTACGTTTCCCAGGGTTTGACAGAGGAAGACGCCTTCGACCACTCCTGCGAATCCATTACGGGCCCCATCTCCAGGTGTATTTCCCACCACGGCATCCTGCGCCTCTACGAAGACCTGGACGATAGCGGCAAGGCCGAATTCCGAAGGGCCTACTGCGCGGCCTACCGGCCCGCACAGGAAATCCTCCTCGAAATCTACGACGACGTGGCCAACGGAAACGAGATCCGCAGCGTCTACGCCGCCCACAAGAGAGGATTCCCCATCGGCGAGATCGACGGCACCCGGATGTGGGAGGTCGGCAAAGAGGTCCGCGACCGGCGCGTGGAAGACGAGATTCCCATCAACGCCTTCACCGCCGGGGTCTACTGCGCCACCATGATCGCCCAGGTGGACATTCTGGCGGAAAAGGGCCACACCTATTCCGAGATCTGCAACGAATCCGTCATCGAATGCGTAGACTCCCTCAACCCCTATATGCATTTCAAGGGCGTCTCGCACATGATCGACAACTGTTCCACCACCGCCCGCCTGGGCGCCAGAAAGTGGGCGCCGCGTTTCGACTACAACCTCACCCAACAGGCATACGTCGCCATCGACAACGGCGAAGCCCTCGACGATGGCATCTTCGACCGGTTCCTGGCCCACGAGGTTCACGATTCGCTGGCAACCTGCGCCGAACTGCGCCCCTCCGTGGACATTTCCCTGGCGGAATAAAGCGGAAGATCTTCACCGCGCAAGTTGCCGCGGGACGTCCGTGCGGACGTCATCTCACCAGGCGTCTGAACAGGTCCTCGCGCATCTCGCAATGCAGCAACGCATCCAGCCGCCGGTTCTCCAGTCCATCCCTGATCACCGCGAAACTTTCCCTCACCGCCGCCTCGGTGTGGTTCAGCGCCGCATCGTCGTGCGCGCAGTTGAAAAAGAAGCCGGTTGACAGGATCAGGCCGCGTTTCGCGTTCTCCTGAATGAAGAGCGTGGTCACCTTTCTGGCGGTCTCAGGGTCGTCAACGTGAAAGCGGATGCCCGGATGGGCCGCAACCCCCACGCATTCGGCGTCCACACCCACATCCCCCGCCGCCCGGTTGATCCTCTCCTTGAACGACGCCCCGATCCGTTCGAAATGGCTCACGGCGTCCCGCCGTTCCAGTTCCCTGACTGTGGTCAACGCGGCTACGGTTCCGATCGGGTCGTCCCAGTAGGCGCTCGAAATGAACATACGCGAAACCGGCGCCATCACCTCCCGTTTGCCAACAACGGCAGCCATCGGATACCCGTTCGAGATCGCTTTCGCGAATACGGACACATCGGGCACCACGCCCGTGTACTCCTGTACACCGCCCAGCGAAATCCGGAAACCGCAGGACACTTCGTCGAAAATAAGTACCACGCCATACTTCGTCGCCAGCGCGCGCACCCCCTCCAGATATCCCGGTGGCGGCAACTCCGTGCGCATCGGCTCCATAATGATGCAGGCCACTTCGTTCCGGTTCGCCTTGAGCAGATCCTCCAGCATCTGCAGATCGCCGTACTCGAACGGTATCGTCGTTCCTTCCAGCACTCCCGGCACGCCGATCGGCTCGATTCCCGGCCTGAGGTGACCGTCGAGCCGCTCCTCTCCCAGATTCGCGGCCAGGTACCAGTCGTGCCATCCGTGGTAACCGCAAAACAGCACCCGGTCCTTCCCCGTCACCCCCCGCGCAATCCGTACCGCCACGGTACAGGCCTCGCCTCCGCCCTTCGCGTAACGCACCATCTCCGCCGAGGGAATCAGGCGGACCAGTTCTTCCGCCAGTTCCACGGCGCTTTCGTGAACAATGCTGCAGATACCGCCTCTTTCGATCTGCTGCCTGACGGCCGCGTCGACGACCTCATCGGCGTATCCCAATATGATCGGACCCACACCACTCATCCAGTCGACGTACTCGTTGCCGTCGACGTCCCATATCCGGCAACCCTTGGCCCTCGCGGCATAAACCGGGCTCACGCCCAGCGCCGCCTGCGTGGGACGGCGGCTGAGCAACTGCGTCACGCCCGGTATCACCGCCTGGGCGCGTTCATACACGGCCATCGAACGCGCAACCGAATGTGTCGCATGCAATTCTTCCTTTGCACCCATCTCCTGTCCTCCCGATAGGTCAGGGTCACCGCGAAGATGACGCGCCACGCGCCGTGGATCGCCCTTCTACCACGCGGTCCATCCACCGTCAATGGTCATATTCTGCCCGGTCATGTAGCTGCTTGCATCGCTGGCGAGAAACACGATCGCCCCCTTCAGTTCGTGCGGCTCTCCCATACGTCCCATCGGACTCTTCGTACACAGCCGGTCCACCATTTCGGTGGGTGCCGTGCTCATGTTGGGAAAGGGCCCCGGGCTCAGACAGTTCACCCTCACCCGATCCGCCGCCCAGTAGACCGCCAGGTGGCGCGTCACGTGGATGATACCGCCTTTCAGCGCGTGATATGCCGCGGGGCTGGCCGGACACACCCCCGCGTACGCATCCGGATAGGACGCCACCTGTCCGTACATGGAACCCAGCATGACAACGCTCGCGGGCGCGCCGCGTTCCACGGCGTCATTGCGCACCAGCCGGGCAAGCGTGAAATATCCGGCCACGTTCCCCTGCTGCCACGCGAACTGCTCGTGGGTCACGTCCGTCCAGTCGTTCAGCACGCCCTCGTTCCCGTTGTTGACCAGAACGTCGATCTGTCCGGCTGCTTCCACCGCATCGACAAAACCGGCCTCGATGGACCCCCCATCCATATGGTCCAGCCGCACACCCACGTGCGCGGCGTCGCCGGGCAACTTCGCGACCGCCGCCTCGGCGCGGCTGCGCTCCCTGCTGCTGATGACGACCCTGGCCCCCGCCTCGGCCAGCGCAGTGGCGAACGCCGTCCCAAGGAACCCCGTACCTCCGGTCACCAGCGCCACCTTTCCACTCAAATCGAACAGTCTCTGTACCGTCGGTTCGCTTGCCGCCATTTTATTCTCCTTGATACAGAAAGCTTTCAGCCTTCGGCTCTCAACTGTCAGCTTACCCGTTTCCGACCCACCCATGGTTCCGGCTGAAGGGTCTGACGGCCGGATGCCGGGCGTTGGTCGAGAAATTGCGATTTTTACATTAGATAAATTATCTTCTTTTCGAAAACGCTCAATCTTCATCCGCCGGCGGAACAATAGGCAGAACAATGTGAGATGGCCGCGCGAGGTCCATGTAAACTGTATTTCGGGCAACAACGGAGTGCGTATGCCGTCCCATGGGTTCGCCTGTATTCGGATTCACGTCGAAACGAGGGAAATTGCTGCTGGAGACGTCCACGCGGATCCGGTGGCCGCGTACGAACAGATTGCTGGTTGGCGTCAGATCGATCCTGACGGAATACACCTCGCCGGGGTTCATCATCTCGGGCTTCTCCCACCCGTTCCGATAGCGCGTGCGGATAATGGAATCCACCAGATTCATGTGATATCCACCCGGATAGTCTTCGCTGGACGGGTAGACGTCGATCAGCTTGGCCGTGAAGTCCGTGTCTGCCGCGGTTGAAGAGATCCAGAGATTCACGGATAGCGGACCGGTGACCTCGATGTCCTCGACCAGCGGCTCCGTCTGAAAGACGAGCACGTCCTCCCGGGACGCGAGCGTCCGGTACGGCGGCCGGGCGCCGACGATGCCGGGCGCCTCCTTCTGGTGGGCCGCTCCGTCCAGCACGATGCTGCGCATCCGGGCCCTCGGAGGCGTGTACCGCTCCACCATCCCATCTCCCGGCGGCACCATTTCGTAGAAGCCGGTCACGTTTCCGGCAATGGTGGGCACCGGGTGTTCCGGATCGTGAGCGTATCCGGCCGGCGGGCCGTCCTTCGCTGGGGATTCCGGGCTGAGGCCGCCGCCGCCGTGAAAATAGTACGGCGTGTACCGGGTGCGGGCAAGCGGCCATTCCTGCTCGGAACGCCAAGAACCGCCGTGGTTGAGACGGCCGGCTCCGTTGCGCCGGCCATCGCCCCCTCCCATCACGAAGATACGAACCGGTGGATCATCTTCCACGTCGGTGCGGATACCCTTCAACCAGCGGTCGAACCAGCGCAGGCGCTCCCGGTTGTACACGTCGTCGCCCCACGCCGAGTCGGGTCCGAAATCCACGTCGCCGGCGAACGAATCGCCCTCTCCACGTATGCCGCCGTGGTTCCACGGACCCATCAGCAGCCGCTGAGGCGTCCGGTTCTGTTTCGACATCGCCGCGAAATAGTTCGTCGTGGCCCCCGCGAACGGATCGTACCAGCCCCCGCTGAAGACCGAAGGAATGTCGCCGTGCCGGTCGAAATAGCGCTCCTGGTCGCAGCAGTCCTGCTGCCAGAATTCGTCGTACTCGCCGCGATGGTAGTAGTCGAACAGCACCCGTTCGAGATTGGGCACCAGGGCCAGGGGCGTGTCCCCCGGCTTGAACGGCGTGGCATGGACCAGTTCCCTCATCCGCTCCATGGCCTCCACGAACGCCTGCGCCGCGGCGGGGTCGTCCCCGATCTCCTGCGCATCGTGCCCGTGCAGAAACATGGCGCCGAACATGTGCAGCGCCATCGCGCCGCCCTCGCGCGAGCAATGCGCGTACATGTTGGTCGGCCCCACGTCTTGCCACATCGCCGCGAGATTCGGCGGCCGGTACAGCGCCATCACGGCCTGAACGATAGCGCCGTGCGAACTTCCCACCGTGCCCACCCTCCCGTTGGACCAGGACTGATCCGCAATCCAGGACACCGTGTCGTATCCGTCCCTGCCCTCGCCGGGATTGGCGGTGTGGAAGTACTGACCCGTGCCCTCGGACCGGTGCCGGCCCCTCAGATCCTGGATCACCGCCACGTATCCCCTCCGGGCGAAATACATCCCGACGGGCTCCACCCACATCTGAGGACTGCTCTTGTCATAGGACGTCCGCCCCAGAATCGCGGGATATCTGCCGGGCGCGGGTTCTCCGTCGACGGCGGGACGGTAGACGTCCGTCGCCAGCCGCACCCCGTCGCGCATGGGCACCATGACGTCGGTGGCAATGACGACGCCGTATTCCGGTTCCCGGTTCATGTTCTTTCGGCTCCTCCTATCGGCGTTATCTGTGACGAACTGTTATGCCGGAATCCCGTTTCCGGCGACGATGGCCGGTACGCCAGAGCCATACCTGACCTCCACGTAGTCTGCCGTTTCGACCAGATCGAGTGCGGTACCGCCGACGTGCGCGGTCTTGCCGTTGCACATCGCGACGGACAATAATTCGCCGTCGGGCCCCTGTCGAACCATACACAGTTCGCCGTCGGTCCGGATGTTCGTGTCCTCCTGGAGCATCCACCTGCCTTCCCGCCCCGTGTCTTCCGCGTCCATCGCCAGGATCACGTCCCGGCGACCATCGGCGAGTTCGATTTCCACGGCAACGTCCGAATCCGAAGGTACCCGCCCGTCTTCGCGTTCCACAGAAAGACGTCGTATTCCGGAGATGGCCGGCTTATCCTCATAGGGTTCGATTACACCCACGAACGTGGAAGCCAGCGGACCCGTATCCGACTCGCGCCGCACCATCAACCGCGGGATCCAGTCCGTCTCATTGCCTCCAAACCCCCGCAGCGCAACCCACGCCTCGGCAGTACAGGCCTGCGCGCCTTGGGTCAGGTCGGTATACCGAAGATGGATATCGCGGTTTGCGTCCAGATATCCGTACCGGTCCTCCACCTTCCAGTCCGCGTGCCATCCAGGCGCCGGTTGTTCATCACTCATAAAACTGCGCATCTGCGTTTCGTACCCATAATCGGCGGCCGGAACCAGCGCGAGCCCCCGTGTTGAAATCTTCCCGAAATGACTGTGCATGAACTTCGCGTGGTCTCGTCCGCCTGCAACGCGGAATACGTCCAGAAGGTAGCTGCTGTTGTCCGATGTGTCCACCATTACCACGGTCCGTTCATAGCGCGGTATCCCGTACAGGGCTGAACCGTTCGCCCGGATCGCCCGAAACCCCTCGCCGTCCGCCCACAACGTGGACTCGCCGTCCGAAGGACGCTCCTGGTCCTTTCCGTCTACAACCACGGTGTTGTGACCGGCGGTACTCACGTACCAGTGAAACTTCGGCCCGCTCCACCCTCCGAAATGTACCGGCGGATATCCGAAGTCCGGCATCAGATCCAGACCCATTGCGAAGAGTCCGAGGTTCATCCCGTCGGCGTGTCCGTGAGGTCCGCCCGAGTCGTAGTCGAGCCACGCTGCGCGGCGGCCGTCGCCCCGGCCCGAACGCAGGACGGCCAGACGCCACTCCGTCTTGTTGGCGCCGGCCTGCTCGATCTCCGTCCCGCGGGCGTCGATGACTGCCTGCACCCCGGTCTGAAATGCTTCCGGATCTTCCGAAAACAGGTCGTGCGGCAACCCGTCAACCGTACTTCCGTTGGCCTGGAATAAAGCCTGGACGTAGGCCGCATCGCCCGTTTCCCGGTACAGATGCCACAGAAAAGCGTACATCGACGGCTCCAGACCGGAATCCCGGGAAAAGGCGACCCCCACGTAGTTTTCCACCTTCCCCGCGTAGGCGCCCGTGTCGCCCGCCTGGGGATAGTATTGTTGCAGACACCACGTATCGATGTGAAACCGATAGGTCTGCCGGAGCTTCGGGTGCCTTGCCAGCATGTCGCCCAGAAAACCGGGGTCGACCCTGCTGAACCGCGCCAGGAACTGCGCCAGGCTCTGTATCACCCCCGAACAGTAGCCCGCGAGGCCCTTTTCCCCCGTCACGCCGTCGACCGCCGTGGCGCGTTCCATCATCTCGGCGATCAATCCATACACCTTCTCCCGGTTTCCCTCCCAGTCGAGGACCGAGTGAATTGTGATCAACGCGATTTCCTTGCGGGGATAGTTGGACCGGATCCGATCGTGATTTACGACCGTATCCCGGAGGATACCCTCCTCGATATGCCGCGTTACGTCCGCCGGCGACGCCTTGCTCCCCTCAATGCCGTACTGCGCGGCCTTACCGCTCAGAAATTCCGCCAGCGCCTCATCCTCTCCCAACGCGTCCCGTACCTGATCGTAAGCCTGCGCGAGTTCCCTCGCTTCCTCGCACGCATCGTGCCAGGTGGAAACGTACCCGGCGTGGGCGGGACCTTCGTACATCATCGCCTGGTCTTTGAAATTGAACGTCGTGTACAGGTCCGCCACCCGGTCGAGCAGCACGCCCGCCTTGTGGGCGAATTCGGGCTCTCCTGTTGCCGCGTAGGCCGCCGCCAGCGCCTTGATCCCTCCGTGTACGATCTGCTTCCATTGTCCGTATACCAGGTACGTCCCAACGAACCACCATGTATTCTCTCCTTCGCGGTACCCCTCGCCGTCGTCCACCCCGAACAGGTGCAATGGATCCGCAGGATCGGGATGCTCCGCATTGAACAACAGCGAACGGTTGGCAAGGCGGTGCTGAAACACCCCGTTTTCATCCAGACCGGAGCGGTAAAACGCGTGGAAGTCGTTCTTGGGAAACAGCTCTTCGCAGTGCGGGCATCGAAGCTTCCAGGGGAGGCGCAGCGCCTGGATACGCCAGTTGTACATGGGCACGCCCTCCCCGCACGCCGGGCAGTGTCCGTTCGACCAGACCATCCATGATCTCCTGATGGTACTGCCGAACATCAGGTCCCACAGCTCGTCGTCGGAAAACGCCACCCACGGCTGAGCCGCCTCGACGATTCTGTCCCTTGCCCGCTTCGCCCACGCGTGGTTCTCCGCGTTGCGCTTCGCTTTTTCAATCAACTCCGCCGGATAGAACAAGCTGCCCTTGCTCACGTCCGTTCCTCCTCATTGTGTCGCGGCGACGGAACAATCCTGCTTGATCGGCCCGCCACATCCACCTATTTTCGCTAAGCGAGATAACCCTCGATTATCCACGGACCAGGAAACGGATACATGCTGGTTGCCTCACAGGACTTCCGCTGGCACGACCGCGGTGATGGAAGCGTCTACGTCTTCGGAGAGGACGGCTACCTCACGATCGACGGTTCACGCGGCCGCGCGCGCTGTTCCCGGCGAATCGAAAACCCCATCCGGCGCACGGAGGATGCGATCGCGCTGAAACTCCGGGTGGCCCTCGGAAAATGCTACCACATCCTCTTCTACGGCGCGGACAACCGGATTGCGCTGGATTGCCGGATTGACGCCGACGGTCGAATCCAGCTTAACGGAGAACGGGGAACCGTCGACGCCGGAGAGTCCCTGACCTTTCACTACGGCAAACCCTACACCGATCCGGCCATTCGCCCACCCTATGTCGTGCCGTCCGACGAACATTGCCTGACCCTTTCGGGATTCGATCTCGAAACGGGCACATTCAAGTTCACCCTCGACAATAGCGACCCCGTCGAGATTTCCGGATGCATCGGGCAGGACATCGACGAAATACGCACGATCGAACTGGCCACGGAGACCGTTGAAACCGGCAGCCTCATCCGGCTGAAGGAGTATGCCGAGCGCAGGGATGAATTCATCTCATGCAGGGAGACCTTTCCCCTGCACTGGGAGCCGGTCGCTCCTCCGCCGGACGGCATGCCGGACGACAACGTCTGCGAGACGCTCATGCGCCCCGTGGATTACCGGTGGCTCGAGACGACCACAAGATACGGATATGTCAAGGTCCGCATCCCGCCGCTTCAGGCAGGCGCCGTGGAATTCGAAATGAAGCCGTCCGACGCGGAGCTGGAGTCCTGCCTCATCCTGGAGGAAAACCAGGGCATCATCAAATACGGAAATATCCAGTTCGGTTTGCTCGGGGGCAAGATAATCATCTGCACCGCCGAAGGCATCACTGAATTCGATCAGACCGTCGAAGCCGTGAACGACAGGGTGTACACGTTCCGGGTTGAATGGGATATGCGAAACGGAGCGGTTCGTCTGCTGATCGACGGCGAACCGATGACGCACGGAGGGTCGGACGCGTTCTCCTTCGCCAACTTTCCGGACAAAGGGATCGATACCATCACGCTCCATCCCGGAGACGCGCGGGCGAGGCGCAGTCTGATGCAGAAGCGCCACGGTCTCAAGCCGCAGGAGGTATCCACGTCGATCGTACGCTGGGGCGCCTTCAGGGTGTACGATCTTGCCGGGGAAAAAGCTGATTCACATTGACGATACGGCCTGGCGATATCAATTCGCGGACGACCGCCGTTGCTGCAGGGGTGACCGTCCGGCTCAAGGTTTTATGGAACCCTCGCCCGGCCAGGTTCGTCAGTGGGGTACGCAGGGCGACCGTCGTGACCGAAGGGTTATACGTCCTTGACTTTCCGGCGGCATTGGTTAATTTCCGTTCGATCCCCGGCGCCCGATCGTCAGACCGAACGTTGGGATCCCCGATAGTCAGACGGAATCAGCGAAATCCGTCCTCGTCGGTCAGGGGGAAATCAAGGAGGCGCATCCGTGCACGTCGCCATAATCGGCAATGGCGTCACCGGTGTTACCGCTGCGATCCGGCTGCGGCGAAAACAGCCGGACTGGCGCATCACCCTTATTTCCGGCGAATCCAGATTCCACTATTCGCGGCCGGCCCTGATGTACGTCTTCATGGGCCATATGACCTATAACGGCACCAAGCCCTTCGAAGACGACTTCTGGTCCGTCAACCGGCTGGATCTGCGCCGTGACTGGGTCACCCGGATCGACGCTTCCGCCAAATGCCTTTCGCTCCACCGCGGCGGAGACTTTCATTTCGACAAACTGCTCATCGCCACCGGCTCGAAATCCAACAAGTTCGGATGGCCGGGACAAGACCTCAAAGGCGTTCAGGGCCTCTATTCCCTGCAGGACCTCCGCACCCTGTACGACAACGCGCAGCACACGCGACACGCCGTCATTGTAGGGGGCGGCCTCATCGGCATCGAACTGGCCGAAATGCTGCATTCGCGCAACATTCACGTCACCTTTCTCGTGCGCGAACCGTCTTACTGGAACAACATCCTCCCGATGGAAGAGTCCGGCATGATCAACGAGATCATCCGGGAACAGGGGCTTGGTCTGAGACTCCGGACCAGCCTGAAAGAAATTCTGGACGACGGGAACGGCAGGGCATGCGGTGTTGTGACGGAAGACGGCGAGACTTTGGAATGCCAGTTTGTGGGCCTGACCGCCGGCGTGTCTCCAAATATAGACCTCGTAAGGGATTCCGATATCGAAACCGGCAGGGGGATCCTGGTCGACCACAGTTTTCAGACCAGCGTTCCGGATGTCTATGCCGCGGGCGACTGCGCAGAAATCGTCACGGGTGGTGAGCGGAATCTGTTGCAGCAGGTCTGGTACACCGGCAAGAAACAGGGTGCGGTCGCGGGGGACGTCATCGCGGGCGAAGACTGTACCTATGACCCGGGCATCTGGTTCAACTCCGCCAAGTTCCTGGACCTGGAATACCAGGTCTACGGCCGCGTCAATCTCAATGTGCCGGGCGAAAAGAACCTCTACTGGCAACACCCCGCGCAGCGCCAGTCCGTACGTATCGTACACACCGAACCGGACGTGATCGGCATCAACCTCATGGGTATCCGCTACCGCCACGAAGTCTGCGAACGCTGGATTTCGGAACAGCGCCCGGTCGACTTCGTGCTGGACCACCTGGCGGAGGCGAACTTCGACCCCGAGTTCTTCGACCAGCACGAATCCGAAATCGTACCCGCCCTCAGGGAGCAACTGTCATGATCGATACCGCCACCCTAAACTACGACTTCGACGAGGAAACGCTTGGCTTCGAGGAACCGCCCGAGCAGCCGGCGCCGCCTGCATCCTGGCCCGAAAGGCTCTCGATTGCGGCCATCTCGCTCGGCTTCCTGGCCCTCATCGTCACCCTGCTCGGTCCGCTTTCCGGTACCTGGGCCGGCATCCTGCTCAGCTTCGGCCTGATCGTGCTGGGATCGGCCGCGTATTTCTGGTTCGCCTACAGGAACACCGTCCCGGGCATTAAGCACGACGGTATCATGTTCGGCAGCACGACCCATCTGGGGCTCATCGGATGGGCCCTGGGCATTGTCATCACCGGATTTTACGTCGTGCTCTACTGGTTTCCCGAATACCTGGAACGCGGCGTCCGCCTGGTGGATCCTCTATCCCTGGCGCTCGCCGGGGGTCCGGCGGACCGATGGTTCTTCTACGGCTTCCTCTACACGCTCGCCATCCTCGTGTTCGGCGTCCGCATGTTCATGAAGTACCGCCACAACCGCTACCAGATCATCCGCACAGCTTCCGTGATGTTCTTCCAGCTCGGCTTCGCTTTTCTCATTCCTCAGATGCTCAAGAGCTTCAACCAGCCCGAATTCTATTTCACCTATTTCTGGCCGCTCAAATACGACTACCTTTTTCCCTCAACCGTGGGCAGCCTGACCGGCCATCCCGGCGCGCTCGGCGTCTTTATGGTCTTCTGGGGCGCCGTCGCGACATTCATCGCCACGCCCGTGCTCACCTACTTTTACGGAAAACGCTGGTACTGCTCCTGGGTATGCGGGTGCGGCGGCCTCGCCGAGACGCTGGGCGATCCCTTCCGCCAGCTCTCGAGCAAGACGACCCGCTCATGGAGAATTGAACGGGGCATCATCTACTCGGTCCTCATCTTCATCACCGTAACCACAATCGCGCTCTGGATCAACTCCGCCACCGAAGGGCGCGTCTTCGGCCGCCTGTCGGGACCGCTTGCCAGCGCGTACGGATTCTACATCGGCGCCCTGTTTTCCGGCGTCATCGGCGTGGGTTTCTATCCGCTGATGGGCAGCCGGGTCTGGTGCCGCTTCGGCTGCCCGATGGCCGCGATCCTGGGCATCTTCCAGCGTTTCTTCTCCCGCTTCCGGATCACCACCAACGGCGGCCAGTGCATGTCCTGCGGCAACTGCTCCACCTACTGTGAAATGGGCATCGACGTCCGGGCGTACGCACAGCGCGGCGAGAACATCGTTCGTGCTTCATGTGTGGGATGCGGCATCTGCTCCGCCGTTTGCCCGCGCGGCGTACTCAAGCTGGAAAACGGGTCCACGCACGCCGACCGGTACCCTGGCGCCGACCAGCCGCTGGCTGCCTTCCAGGAAGCGGTGAGCGCCGCCAAGGTGTACGAAGGAAAAAACGGCGCGGCCGCGCCGGAACCGGCCGATCCCGCCCTCCTCAGCCAGCGCAGGCCGCTCAGATCGCAGTTTACACGGCGTCTATAATGGCGTTGAGTGTCCGGCTGGGACGCACTGCGCCGGCGGTCAGGCCCGGATCGGGTGCGTAATAGCCGCCAAGTTCCACCGGCTCACCCTGGGCGGCCAGCAGCTCCGCGCTTATCCGATCCTCATTCTCCTCGAGTTTTCCCGCAACGTTCCCGAACCTGGCTTTCAGCTCCGCGTCGCTTTCCTGTGCCGCCAGGGCCTGGGCCCAGTACATCGCGAGATAGAAGGTGCTGCCCCGGTTGTCGATCTCGTTCACCTTTCGGGAGGGCGACCGCGAGTGCTCCAGGTATTTCGTAATGGCCCGGTCCAGCGTGTCCGCGAATACCGTGGCCTTCGCGTTTCCCGCGGTCTCCGCGATCAGGCGAAACGAAGGCACCAGGGCGCAGTATTCTCCCAGCGAGTCCCACCTCAGGTGCCCCTCCCGCAGGAACTGCTGGACGTGTTTGGGCGCCGATCCGCCCGCCCCGGTCTCGAAGAGCCCACCACCGTTCATCAACCTGACAATCGACAGCATCCTCGCGCTGGTCCCGAGTTCGAGTATTGGAAACAGATCCGTGAGATAGTCGCGAAGCACGTTGCCCGTCGCCGCGATCGTATCCTCCCCCCTGCGTATCCGCTCCAGCGAAAACCGCATTGCGTCCCGTGGCTTCATCACGCGGACGTCCAGGCCCGCGGTGTCGTGTTCGGACAGGCAGGCGTTCAGCTTCCCGATTATCTCGACATCGTGCGCCCGTTGACGGTTGAGCCAGAACACGACCGGTGTTCCGGAGACCCTCGCCCGCCTCACGGCCAGCCCGACCCAGTCCCTGATCGCGGCGTCTTTCGTCTGGCACATCCGGAAGACATCTCCGGTTTCAACCGACTGGTCGAGCATCACGTTTCCGGACGCGTTCACAACGCGGATCTCACCGTCCTCGGGGGCTTCGAAGGTCTTGTCGTGCGACCCGTATTCCTCCGCCTTCTGCGCCATCAGACCCACGTTGGACACGCTGCCCATCGTGGCGGGATCGAACTGTCCGCGCGCCTTCGCGTCTTCCAGAATCTCTTTATACATGGTCGCGTAGCACCGGTCCGGTACCATGGCGATCGTATCCTGCAGCTCGCCGTTACGGTTCCACATCTTCCCGCCGTCCCGAACCACATTGGGCATCGAGGCATCGATGATAACGTCGTTCGGCATGTGAAGATTCGTGATGCCGCGGTCGGAATCGACCATCGCCAGGCCGGGGCGACTGTCATAAACGGCGGCGATATCGGCCTCGATCTCCGCCCGTTTACCGTCGGGAAGGCGGTCGAGCCGCGACAGGACATCGGCCAGGCCGTAGTTCACGTCGGCCCCGATCGCCTCCAGCGTACCGGCGTGTTTTTCCAGCGCTTCCCGATAATAGACGGAGACGCAGTGACCGAACATAATCGGATCGGAGACTTTCATCATCGTGGCCTTGAGATGCAGCGACAGCAGCGCTCCATCCCGCTTCGCGTCGTCCATCTGCTCGGCAAAGAACCGTCTGAGGGCTTTCACGTTCATCGCAGCGGTATCGACCACCTCGCCGGCTTCGAGAGGTACCCCGTCCTTGAGCACGGTGACCCGACCGTCGGCGGCCGCGAACTCGATCCGGACCCGGACCGCTGAGCTCACGGTGGTCGATTTCTCGCTCTCGAAGAAGTCCCCGGCCGTCATGTGGGCGACACGCGCCCTGGACCCCGACTCCGGCCACGGCCGCATCATCCTGTGCGGATTTCTCCGGAAGAATGCCTTTACCGAAGCGGCGGCCCGCCGGTCGGAGTTGCCCTCGCGCAGGACGGGATTGACGGCTGACCCAAGGATCACGGCGAATCGGGCCTGCAGATCTCTCTCAGCGTCGGTTTGCGGCTCGTCAGGATAGTCCGGTATGTCGTATCCCTTGCCCTGGAGTTCCTCGATGGCCGCTTTCAGCTGCGGGACCGTCGCGCTGATGTTGGGCAGTTTGAGGATATTTGCCTCGGGTTTCCGGGACAGGACGCCGAGTTCACCCAGGCAGTCCGGAATCCGCTGCGCTTCGGTCAGTTTGTCGGGGAAGTTGGCGATGATCCGGCCCGCAAGAGAGATGTCGCTGAGTTCGACTTCGATGCCGGACCCCCGTGTGTACGCCTGAACAACCGGCAGCAGCGCGCTGGTGGCCAGCGCGGGCGCTTCGTCGATCTTTGTCCACGTGATTCTGGCTGTCGCCATTTGCTGTCCTCTCCTTCCCATGATTGAATAACCGGGCGCGAAACGGGCCTCGGATTTCATCATCCATCGACGCGCAGAAATCGCAGTTCGGAATTCTCGCGTCCGAATATTAATTCGTCCTTCGCTCCGTCCGGCCGACGGACTTCCAGACGTTCACCGTCCCATCGGCACGCGGGCGCCCCTGCTTCACGCGTATCCGGCCAGATGACCGTCAGCAATTCAACTTCACGAGTCACATCAGTGGTGGCGTGCAGCGCCCCGTCGGTGAGCTGCGTCATCACGCAGTCCGGAGACGCGACGCGGTCCAGCGTCACATCCGTTCCCGAAAACGCCAGAGACAGTCTTGTCTTGATTCCCCTGATTTCGCAACCCCGATCCGCGTTGGCGACTTCTCCGGCCGTATGCGCCATGAACGTCACCCGGACCGGCCGGTCACTACTTACTTCGTCCATTACCACCAGGTACCGCCCGTCGACCATGACGACGTGGCGCCGTGCCCGCCCGACATCCTCTCCGAACGATCCGTCCGCTTCCGCCGCGATCGCCAGATGCCGGGGCGCCTCCTCCCAATACAGAAACGTCCCCGTTCCCGGCCCCTGCGGCTTGCCGTCCACCAGCGTGGTGCTGTATCCCTCCGGCGGCGTACTGTAGTCGTGGCTGCGCCGGATCAGCGGTTCTCCTCCGGCCACCACCTGGATCGCGTTCAGGTCCCGGCTCGTATGTCCGAAACCGGAAGCGGCGTATCCGCTCTTGAACGACACGTACAGCTCCGGATCGGGCCATTCCGAGGCGAGCGCGGCCCACCGGATCTCCTCGTAGACCCGCAGGCGCTTCAAACCCGTCATTATGGAACTCAACAACGCCGGCGTCGGCCTGTCGCCCACGTCGGTGCGCGGCGCCTGGTGCTGATAGGGAATCCCGGGGGAACGCCAGATTATCGTATTCCAGTCGGAACGCCTGTTTTCGCCCGCGCCGCCGTACGCGTCGGCGTAGAGCGAGAAAATGGGTTCGTCATACCGGCGCGCCAGCAGATGCAGAAAAGGTGCCGCCCCGGTGTTCATGCCGTCGTTGAACCCCGCCGGAACACCGCGCGGGGTAAAATAGATGGGGAAATAGCCCGCGTCGCGCATGCCCGGCAATGAAAATACGCCGTCGTCCGCGCCCGTTGCGGACTCCATCGCCGCGCCGTGCAGTATGACCCCGCGCAGGAACACCGCCCAGTAGTTGACGGATTCCGGCCAGGACCCATCGGGCGGAAACGCGCGCATCGGCGTTCCGATGTCTTCCCGGGCAATCCTGAGAACGGCTTCCGCGTCCAACGCTTCATCCCGGAGGCATAGCGCCAGCACGGTCGCCACGCTGTCCGAAATCGGCGTCAGATTTGCAATCCTCCCCTTCCAGTAGGCCTGGTCGTTTTCCATGGCCCACAGGTACACCAGCAGCCCGTTCTCGATCAGCCGATCGTTGAGTACCCTGCGTTCATCCGTCGGGATCAGGTCGCCCAGCCAGTCCATCGCCAGCGCGCAGTACATCGCCTTCCACATCAGGTCAGGGTCCGCACCGTACACCCTCGGGTCTCCCCAGAGCACGTGCTCCACGAGTATCCGGACCATCTTTCGGGCGAGCAGCCCGTACCGGTCGTCTCCCTCGATCAGATAGACCAGCGACGCAGCCATCATCTGGTGAGGGTCCCGCTGAAACAGCGTATCCTCCGCGTGACCCTGCATCAGCAGGTCGTTCCCGGCGAGCAGGTCGTCGATTGCGATCTCGCGGATCTCCGTCGCATCGGGCGTGAGGCTGCACTCCTTAATTGTCCCGCGCCGAAGCACCTCGTCCACCTGCGCCTTCATCGCGTCATAGTGCGGCTTCAGGCCCCCTTCCTTTGCCTGCGCCCTCAGCCGATCGACGTTCCCGCGGCGCAGCAGAACGCGTGGGTGCGGACTGGTACCCATGACGTTGCAGGGGCATTCGATACCGGCCGTCGCGCCCATTCCGACGGGCACGAGGCGCAGCCTGTAACGTCCCCTTGGCACTTCACCGATACATATATCAAAGTCCGTCTCGTCCGAATCCGCAACGACCCTGCCCCTGTCCAGCGTCTCGCCCGCGTCGTTCACCAGGGACGCCTGCCACCGCGTGCCCCAGAGACCGTTCCCGGCCATCCGGAATCGGCAGCGTCCACGCTGATCGTTGCCCAGGCGCAGCGGGTCCAGGCGGATCCGCCGGGGCGGGATGAACTCGCATTGCGCTTCCGCCAGCATCGCGCCGGTGTCTGGATCGGAAACCGAGACCGCGAGCCGGTATGGATACAGGAAGCCCCTGAACGCACCGAACAGGCAGTCCAACCGAATCCGCGTTTCGCCCTCGCCCCGTGCCTGGTCCACGAAAACGGTCTCGCGTCCGCAGGGATCCGAAAGCGCGACGCGTACGTCCAGCAATTCAGGCCGCCGGCCCGCAGGTCGCAGATTCATCACCACTTCTTTCCGTGCCAGACCCTCGTCGCGAAGGCTCAGGTTCTCGATCTTCAATCGCGGACTCAACACCAGGCGGCCCAATCTTTCGGCCCGAAGCGGATCGCCGACGATCGGATACCGTACCGCCCGGCTCAGCGTACTCACTTCCAGACCGGGCCGGATGCGCGAGAGACCGTTGACCACGAATCCGTCGGGTAACATCGCGGGAGGCGGGGTATCCGTCCAATCCGTAAACCGGGCGACGTTCAGGGGAATCTGCAGCCCGGGCCGGGGACGAATGCCGAGCAGGCCCCAGGGCACCGTCAGACGCGCCGACCAGCCGTTGTCTGCCTGATCCGTATCGAATTCCGCCCGCGCCGCGCCGTCGGGTAACCGGACGGTCCCATCTGAAAGACACTCCAACTGCAGAAGCCGGTCTCCCGCAGTCACCATCGCCACGACAATGCGGTCTTCACCATCTGTCCGACCTTCGCATGCCGCCGAAACCACCAGCGCCTCACGGGTCCAGAACGCGGAGACGCGCGTACGTCCCCGCGGCCGATCCAGATGAGGGCGGGAGGGATCCATCATATTTCGCGTTCCCCGGCGCTTTGCGTACTCGAATCCGGTCAGCTTGGAACTCTGGCGGCTGTCCCAGATGTGCTTCGCAATCTCCATCCGGGCCAGTTCACCCAGCGCCGTGGGCTCACGCCCCGCGGGCCATACGTCTTTCCGATCCAGTTCTATTTCACGGTTCAATTCACTTTCCTCACAGATTAGCACTCATCCATACTATCAACGTGGTTCCTTATCTTCATCAAATACCCGTTGACCCGATCTCGAAAGCACTCATCCCATGTCCAGCGCCTGCATTCAGGATGTTGTATGATTTCACCAGTGACTTGAAGGGCAGCGAGGATGGGTTGTCGAAGATCGTCAACATGCACGGTCCAGATGGAGTCGATAAAGTGAATGAAGTCGTTCCTGAATTTGTTCAGTGAATCCAGATCCTTTAACTGTTGCTGATTCAATTGCAATGGTGGGCATAGGCTTTGCCTATCTCGAACACGTTTTAGGAGGGTCTTAAAGTCAGCGAGATGAGGCAGCCTTTCCGGTTCAGCAGTGTCATTTCCGGCGCGGATTTCATTCAACCATCTGATCTGATCCTTTTGCGATTTTTCGTCCAGGGCACCAATATTGGCGCTTCCACGCAGCACATTTGCCATTGCACTCTGGAGCATATTATGAGAAAGAATAACGAGCCAAAGCAACGTCACGTTCGATTTGCGAATTCCTTCAGCCAAATCGACGGTGAGACTCGCAGTTTCCTCGAAAAACCCACGAGTGTCAAACCCAATAAGCCCCGCGGGCAGGCAGTCGTCCTCAGTCATGAAAGCCTCTCAATCATGTTCGACCTCAGAATACGATCATCCTGCTGGCCACGTTTTCAGACAACTGCATGCGAAGCACACTGAATGACTTCATGACACGCTCGGTGTACGATTCATCTAACGTTGAAGAGAATTGTCTTAGTGAACTCTTCATGGGAATTGTCACGTAGAATCAGACCAAGGTCCCGAAGAGTTCAAAAAGCCTTCAATGCGTTGTGTACGTCGAGATTCGGTCTCTGCCTGTGCCTATCCTGTCGAAGAAACGGTCTCAATGCGTGGCCATTGAGCTTGTCGAAATGCCCACGTTCAGATACTCTTCGACCAGGTGCGGCAACTTCGCAATTCGTGCAATACCGCAGAACAGCCGGACTCAATTAAGCCAAATCCAATTCAATACAAAAGCGAATAGTCGAAATAGATTATATTCCAAATGGGAATAGATTATAACTCGTCTCCCAAACCTGCCGAGAGCTGCGCCTCACGGTGTCAACCCTGCCTTCGCGACAAAAACCCCCTCCCAGGGTGCCCTGCGTCGGACAATCATCACCCAGCATCCGCCGCAACATACGGCCTCGATGTGTCGTTTACTGCGAGGTCCTCGGTACGCCTTTGTCCGAGTGCCAGCGTTTCACCTCTCTTCGCCACCCTTCGACACGCTCAGGGCAAGTGCACCGGGGCAACATGATCATAGTTCACGATCCAGGCTCGTCATAAGAGAATCGTGACCCGGCGTACCGCCCGGGGCGATGGTTTTTGTCCGGGGGGTGAGGGATGTTTGGAATCAAAGTAAGAAGGAAGCAAATGCGGTGGCTGGAGACTCGAGGAGGGCTCGGGACTGGCGTCCCCTTCGGTGCGGTGCCGCACGGGGTTCCGGTCGAGCTTTCGGGATTGGACGGCGGAACGCCCGGATACGACGCGTGAGGTGTGCGAAGGGATGGTCGGATACAGGGCTTTTACAATAACCCTCCGGAAATCTTGTAACTTGGACGCGGGATTTTGGTGAAACCACGGACAGCATCAAAAAAGACTTGCGCCTGGATTGTTGTTTTTGTATTTTTGGACGGACATAGACGGACAATCAAAACCATCGGAGACGGACATGGAAGATTCCCCTGATATTAAAATCGCAATTTCTTCAGGTAACGTGGAATTTGAATTTAAGATCCGTGGAAGTCGGTTAAAGGAAGCCGTACTAATGGAAAGGATAATCCATTCACTTGTCAAAGGAATGTATGGACAAGAATTCTCTTCTTTAATGGTCCCGGTTGTGCGGAAAAACCCAAAAAGCTATGGTGACGCCCCTTTGGAGGCTGCCAAACCCGAGAAAAAGCCTTCACGAGGTCTAGCAACCAAACTTCGACTTCTTGTTGGTCCTGCGATAATTAACGGCGGCAGACCCATAACTCCTGCGGGATTTCGTGAATACGCAATAGCAAATGGCATTGAACCTTCTGAGTTTAAGCCTCAATATTCAGGGACGTTCCTAAGGCGTTTAGTACGAGAAGGCGTTCTTGTTAAACACGGCTATGGTCAATACTCGTTATCGGCCGATGAATTAATCAAGTTGGAACCACCTGGTTTTATTCCAGAGATGGAGGGAGAAGCAGATAAATAAAGATCCCGAAGGGTGGCCTAAACACCCTTCGGGACTGCAAAGAAAGCAATGGGGCTGTAGCTCAATTGGTAGAGCGTGCGCTTGGGAGGCGTAAGGTTGCGGGTTCGAATCCCGTCAGTTCCACCGAACCCCACTTCCAATTATGTTTTAGCGCAATTGGAGAGCGCCGTTCTTTGCCTATAAGAGAAAATCCAAGATATATTCCCAATAAATATACTTGACCTTGTCACAAAAGTAAAGGTAAAATGCACCAGTCTGGAACGCGCTCTAGCCCGGTAATCACTTGCGCTCCGGCAAGATCCGAACGTGCTCATTTGTTGGACTTTCTGCGATTACACGGCTTGCACAGCATCTGACAGTTCTGTTCGTCAGTCTTGCTCTCCCTCCGACCAAGGTTTGATGTGGTCGGCCTCCATATCCGATATCTCAAACGCCACCCCGCATGACTTGCAGATGCCGTTTTGCATTTCAAACGCCTTCTGCTTCATGGCGTTGGAGAAGGCGCGGATATTGAGATGCCTCTCCTCGCCGGTGAGCAGATACGGGTAGATGCCCGCGTTCTTTGTTACATCGTCGTCCAGCATCAGTCGGGCAACTTTGGCCTCAAGCGCTACGGGGTCCAAGCTCTCGTCTTTGAGTTGCCCGTAAAGCCCGCCCCAATCCACTCCTTTCATTGGCGTGCGGTAGTTCGGAAAGACCGCTTCTACCCGGTTGATTACCGACTGGAAGTGACTCCACAAGGCGGTAGCGGTCATGTCGTGCTGATGCGCGGCCATGTACTCCTCGACCGTCTGGCCGTCGTCCCTGATCCATTGGATCGCGGCTTCAAGATAATCTTGTCGGATCGGCGAGCCCTTCACATACTTGTTTCCGACTGAATAAGCCGGACTCCTCGGCCTGCTGAAATGCCGTTTCGCGTCGGACACCCACGTTCCAGCATAGACCGCGTTTCTCAACTCTTGGTCGGTCAGCCTTTCGCCCGCGATATTGATGATCCTGAACCAGGCCAGCTTTTCGCTGGCGTTCCCTTCGCAGATATAAACCTGCAACCCATAATTGAGAATCCGCTCCTGCTCGTCGTCTTGCAGGTTGTGGAAGTACCGCCCGTCAAGGGAGAAGTCGCCCATCACATACTGCGCGGCTGAGATCGTGCGCTGCTGGCCGTCGATAACCTCATACGTTTCGTCTTGGCGCAAGGCCCAATACATCACATTGAGCGGGAAGCCTTTGTTGATCGTCTCGATCACCGCATCGCGCTGCTTGTCCTTATAAACGAACTCGCGCTGAAAAGGCGGGCGGATGTCGAGCTTGCCGCCATAGCCGCGCACCCCGCCATCGCCGTCGTCATGGTATTCGTCCACAAGGTCGCGGACTGTGATTTCGTTCAGATCAATTTTCATTGGGGCACCACTCTCTTAATCAGAAGGCGAACATAAGTGGGTTTACGCTTGCCCCCAACTCTCGTAACGCCCCTTCTATTCAGATCGCCGGGGTTGGGCACATCTGCCAAGGTATATTCTTTCGTTTTCAGACCGGAGTTGTTGTCCCTGTCTGTTATCCCCAGGACTTCGAACTGCTCCGGGTTATACTTGTCTAGAAACGTGACCGGCACCCCCATTGCGCCGTCCCAATCCATCGGGATGTCGGCGGTCTTGTCCACGTTGATCGCATTGTAATTGTCGTAGGCCGGGTATTCCTCCGGCGAGTACCGCTTGTAGAGGATCAAGTCCTCGTGGCGCTTCGAGTGGTCTAGATTGGTGAACCATCTGACTCCCTTGACCCTAACAAACCTATTGCCGTTCTCGTCAATTCTGTGCGTCGCGGCAGTAAGCGGGTAATGATCGGGAACCCCGAACTCCCGATCCCCACTCGTGATACTCGGGCCAAGCCACATCCTGTTATCCTTAATCAATGGGAATATCTCCTTGTAGGTGATAGCATTAACATTTCCAATAATCAGGAACGTCTTGGCGTGGTCCATGAGCTGTGCGACGTACTCGCGAAAAAGCGAAAACGGCGGATTGGTCACCACGACGTCCGCCTGCTTCAGAAGCTCGATGCATTCCGCGCTACGGAAATCCCCGTCCCCTTCAAACTCACGGATTCCAATATCCCCAACATCGGGCACCCTGCCGCCCTTCGGGTTCCCCTTGTATTCTAGCCATATCGCCCGCTCCGAATCGTGACGGCTGAACAGGTCGCGTTCCTGGTTCCTGTAGCACGCGGTGATAAGCTTCTTGAGGCCCAGGTGCTCGAAGTTGTACGAGAAGTAATGAAAGAAGCTGGAGACGCGGGGATCGTCGCAATTGCAGTACACGACCTTGCCCCGGAAGTGTCCGGTGTAGTGGCGCAGCTCGTTCTCGATGTCGGAAAGCTGTGTGTAGAACTCGTCGTTCTTTTGCCGCCTGGCTTTTCGCAAGTTTTCATTCAGTGACATGGATTTCCTGTCGAATCAAGATGCTGAGAGGACAGACAGTGAGAGCGGCGGAGTCCTGACTAAATCTGCCGGAAAAAGAGAGTGACATTTCTCTTGACTACCTCCATCTATTCCAAACACGTTTGTACCATCTGAGTTGCGGTTCCGAGATGGGCGGGTACCACATGATCGCATTCCGAATAATTGAGTAATGGCTTCTACAGGGGAACTTGACCCCGATTGAAGGTTCTAAAGTCAGATACTCACCATCGTAGGTCAGGCTACGCGTCGCAGGATTCAGCGTCACGTCGACCAAACGACCACACCCGCATGGACAAAAGTGGGAAAGGACGGCGAACCTCATGCTGACGTAAAGTGTCCCCTCTTCCATTTCGGGTATTTGTGGGATTGTTTCAACAAACACTGGCTTCATTTCCATTGATTCTCGGTTCCTAATACCATAGTTAGGATGAGAATCACGTTTCCCCTCCTTTCTCCATCTCCAAAAGCACACTTTAGACCTCTCTCACTATGAGAGACTGCTCACGAGCACGATAGACTAGGCACTCTTCCCTTTTCTCCTGCCAGAATTGGCCGCGCATCTTTCGCCACGACTGAATCGCCCAACCCGCAGCAATTGAGTAGACGTCGGGCAAGTCAAGGCTGCCGTAGTCGTCCTGTCCCGCCTGGCCAACTTGAGGGATAGCCTCTCTCCAAGAGGACACGCCGACATGGGCGGTTACTATCCGCATGGAAACCTTGACTCTCTTGTCCTTACGCACTGGTGAGAGTCCTGCCACGATGAACGGGATTGCCGCATTGGCCAGCGTGTCACACACCATCATCCGGTCATCAGCGTCGTCCACGGCCAAAAAAGCGAAAGTCGCTTTTTCAATGACCTCCTGCACATTTTCAGGGAGTACCTTTACATTGTGGCCGTGCACGTTCGTATGGATGAGGGAGTAGGTCTCTTTGAACCACTCGGCCTTTGGTCTACCGATCCAGACGTTCGGATCGAGTCCACCTGGCATGCGAAGTATGTTTTTGGGTTCTATGCAGTCGTAGTCCCAACCATGAACCTCACGAGGATCGGCCTTGACAACAAAGTCTGCTATCCACGCGCCGACACCGCCAAGTCCGACAATCGCAACACGCTCTTGAGCTACCAGAGCCCTCCACTCGACTGCTTCCGGCAGATGGTCACCAAGCACATCGAATGTATAAGGGCGTGGCGCCGATTCCCCGCTCAATGCGGATCCGCCAAGGAACAGCGCGTATATCCGTTTGACGTAGTTGTTTAGTGCTTCCCATGCATTCTCATATTCTCGACCTTTTATCTTGATCGATAGAACAAGGCTGGAATGAAAACGCCCAATCACGCCTTTTTTTAACTCCGTTCCAGATCGGTCGAACAATCTTCCGTCGGAAAGACCTCGTATATCTGCTGTATGTAAAGCACCTTGCTGCCATTCATGGTTCGCTTCGAGTTGGTCTGAGTCAGATGCAGTCCCTACCCAGATGTGACACTCACCTGCGACATTCGGTGCGATAAAACATGGTACTCCTAATGCACCTATTTCTAAGTCTCGACGCTCGATTTTCCATTCGCGCCGCTCCGCTTCATAACGTGCCCGTGACTCATGTTCTGACACAGTCTTCCCTACGCTAGGTACGAGTCGTCAATCGTGAACGACAGTTCATCAACCACGTCCATTGGTTTATCGGACGGATAGAAAATCCCCTTCGTTCCGTCCTTCGCCGTCCAGTCGATGCCCGGAAGATCACCTATCACGCGTCGATCCGGATCGAGCTTATTCCACTGTTCGACCACTTGCGCAAAGCTAATGGTCGGCTTGTCCCAAAGCGCCGACCGAGCATTGATGAAAATGGTCAATTCCTTTACGATCCCCGTCGGCCCGACGGGTCCATGGCCGTTTCCAGGTTCTTGCACCACGTTGGATTCCTCCTTTAGGTGTAACTACGTCTCTGTGTCGGTTTCTATTCCTGCACTTACGGTCAACAACCGCCGTCCTGCCGGTGTTTGAACCAGATGACCAACCTGTCGAATGGCGTGCGTGATGATCCCGGCGCGGGAGATTGTACCCGTCACGGATGAATCAGGGTCGACGATTTGTGTCAATTCGGTGATGGGCTCAACTATCGCCCGCATCGATGCCAGATCCGTCGCATTCGCCGATAACGACATGCTTGCCGCTTCCTTGATGTCGTTGTGTTCCTTTTCCGACATCTCTCGCTCCCGCCACGAACACTCATTTAATATAACACATTGCATGAAACTGCGCAAATGTGCAGTATTGCGTCGGTACATGACCCGAGGTGTTGCGTAGACGCGATGCTCGTAGAATCCTGGGGCTGGCTTCCTTCGGGGTCGACTCCGGGGGGAGGCGGCGAACCGGATTAACACATTGGACGTGATACTCCCGTTCTGGAACGAGAAGCGGAAGACGGCGCGTCGGTGCAGATGGCGAATCGGAGCGGTGATGCGTTCGGCGGTGTCGCAGGGCTAAACGGAAGACAACCCGGCTGGCGAGGCCATTGGAGCGGAGTTCAAAAAGAACGGCTTCGGGCCGCAGCACCACCGGGTGCTCCCATATACGGAAGTCGGCGAGGTATGCGATCCTCTGAGGGTGGCGGGAGGCGACCTGGGAGAGCGGACAAAAGAGTTCTTGTAAAGGGGGGCCTAAATTAAAATTCGGAATCAGTAGTTATGGGCTTACGGGTTCGCATAATACTCCAGATAAAGATCTATTTCTCGTCTTATTATTTCGCAAATCTGGCTCTCTTGGTCGGTTATCTCTTCCCTGATTGTCTCGTCTTCTTTCCTTCGGGCGGTAATAGAAGGCTTGAAGTCTACTTTTCGATTTGAGCTCTTCTGTTCGACACGAGCGATGCGAGAGGGGTTTGGACCGATTACAATCTCTTTGTAGAAAAAGGACCATCCATATTTGAGGCGTTTTGACCGTATTTCGGGGAAATTGGATTCGATAATTTGCTTGATTTGATCCGCGTTCATTGCTTCGCTCCCTATAATCGGAGTTGTGGTTGTTTTAGCCCGCGACCGACCGCCCCAGGCGTGTCGAAGCGTTTCCCCTCCAGGATCTCATGAGTGCTCAACATTTGCAGTTTCGGATAAACGACATTGCCGATTTTCACTTCGCCATCCTGGGCCATGAACCTCCGGAAATTCCGCTCTTTAATCGTACCTATCGGTTCCAGAAGAATCAGCCCGCCGAGCATAGCGCGACCGTTTTCCACGACCCCGAGCAAAGCCCGCATAACGGTAATGTTCGGATTTTCGCCACCCTTAACTTCGATAGTCATGCATTGCAGGTCTGGCTTTCCCGGACAATCGGAATACAAGCGGCCATCTATGCCGCCGTCCCCCGTACGCCTTGTCGTCACAAAACCGTCCACCTGTTCAACCGCCCACTTCTGAAAGTGATACTTATCCCGTCGCCACCGATCCCTACACCCCTCAAGATTACGAGGAACGCCTTCGATTGCATAGTCTTCACCCTCGACAAGTCCCAGTTTGTCAAGCAACCGAAGGGCGGCAACCCGCTTAATGGCATGGATCGCAATATCAATGCCTATCCAACGACGCTTCAGCCTGTGCGCCGCCTCCAACGTTGTGGCACATCCACAGAACGGGTCAAGTCCATGATTAGCGGTACGAGCGGCTGTAAGTAAGGTCGCGGACCGGAGTCAACATCCCGTCGCCGACCTCACCCTACGTCCGTAATCCTGTACAACGGCTCCAGCCCATTCGCGATCCGCTCCACGTTCTCCGCGCAGGCCTCCCCGCGCCTCCTGGATGTGCCATACGTCTGTCCCGCGGTATGGGGCGTGGCGACGACGTTCGGCAGCTGCTGAAACGGATGGTCCGCGGGCAGCGGCTCTTCGGCGTACACATCCAGCCCGGCGCCCCTGATCCCCCCGTTCTGCAGCGCCTCGACGAGCGCGGCCTCTTCCGCGATCTCCCCTCTCGCCACGTTGATCAGCACCGCCGTTGGCTTCATCGCCGCCAGCGCCTGTCTGTCGATTATGTGACGCGTTTTCGACGTCAGCGGCACGTGCAGTGACACGTAATCGGCCTGCGTGAGCACCGATTCCAGTTCCGACGGCGCGGCAAACACTTCCACCCCCAGTTCATCCAGCCGTTCCCGGGGGACGTCCACAGCGTCTACGGCCGCTACCCGCATTCCCATGGCTTTCGCCCTCGCCGCCAGCGCCTGTCCGCTCGCGCCCAGCCCGACAAGCCCGAGCGTCTTCCCCTCCAGCTCCTCGCTCACCGGAAAGTAGAACACCTTCGCCCGGAGGTTCCGCACGTGCTCGTCGAACTGTTTCGCGAAATAAAGCATCAGAAACATCGCGTGCTCCGCCAGCGCCACCGCGCTGAACGGGCCGGGCGTATTGGCAAGCATCAGGCCTTTTTCGAGGAAATACGCCACGTCCACGTGGTCCACCCCGGTTCCAAGCACCTGCCACAGCCTCACGCGGGCAGCCAGCGCGGCGTCGATAAGAGCCCGCGTGCCTGCCGAACCACCCTGGTCCACCACCACGTCCACACCATCGAACTGCCCGGCCATGGGTTTCGCGGGATCGTACAGGCAAACGGCATGCACTTCACCAACCGCCGTTCTCAAATCGTCGTACCATGGCTGGAGCATACCTGGTACGTTCAGGTACAAGACCTTCATCTGATATCAACCTCCCGGTTGCGTTTAGACGTCCGTTAAATAGAATCTCACCACTCCCAAACGACCCCACTCCATTGACTTCTCTCGTGAAGGCGGGTAGCCGGGAGACGGGAGAATAGATCCTTGCCCGGTATGTTATTCTTCCTTGCCTCCGGCACGAGCTGGACCGCTTTAGGCTGACGGCCAATAGCTGATCGCTTCTTCCGAGGGGGCCGGGGGGAGAGATCGCAGCAATACGAAGCGAAGCCCTGCGTGTGCCTATACCAGGGGTATCCATACGACGATATCCCAAAAAGCACAGAAGGGCTCGTATTCATAATATTACGGGAGACGGCCATGCAAATCAAGCATTTGCGTGAAGGCGGTGTTCCGAAGGCACGGATTGCCCGACGGTTGGGTGTCTTACGGCAGACGGCGTCTAACTCCCTGAACCGTGAGGAGGTATTTCACAAGGTCAGGACGCAACGCGCCTCGCGAGTACGCAGGCCGTAACGCGTCGTGAACGCTACAGCAGGCCGCGAAGAAGGGAATTCGGGAGCCGACTCTTCTTTCGATCGGGGAATGCAGCCGTGGTTGGCAAAAAGACAGCAACGCGTGCATCCATTGGTCCGGCCTGGGTAATGGCGACGGCATGCATACACAGGGAGATCCGACAGAACACAGGAGGTCCCGGGCGGTGGTGTGGAGACACCAACCGGCATTCCGCGAGGGTCAGGCCGGGGTGTGTGAGATGGCGGAGAGGCCCGTAGGAACGTTGAAGCCGGGTAACGCCGGTGGAGGGAAGTGGTTCAGGTTCAAGGGCAACGTCAAAGGAGCGAGAACCGTGAGGCTGGTATGAACCTGAGACCTCCAGGTCCGAGAGCCGGATGCGGGAAATCTCACGTCCGGTTCGATGAGCGGGACGTGGAAACGGAGCGTGGAGCGGTTATTGGGGCGCCGCCCCACTGGAAATTGACTGCTGGAGCTTAGAAGCCGTTCAAAATTCCCAGCGGTCTTCGCGCGGCTGCAAAGGCGCCGGTCAGCGTTGGTCAAACCCACCCGTCTTACGAGATCGAGGCTGCGCTTGCTCGCCTCTCATAGGCGGGTTTTCCCGCCTTGACCGCCACTTTTTCGCTCACGCTCGGGAACTCACCGGTAATTTTAAAACGGCTTCTTAGATTCGATTGGAACCTGTGAATGGGTTGTCGGTCTTCCCATACACGGTTTATTTCGCTGTAATCCCAAGCCCCCGAAGCAATTCAAAAACCTCATCAGGCGTTGTATCCTGGCGGGTATCCTTTTCCGTCTGGCACGCATCAAAGCGCGATTGCAATTCGCAATCGTCGATTCCACCTGCCTCACCGATAAAAACCAACTGTGTTTCCGGTTTCTCGTCGCCCCACGGCTCACCCATGATCAGACGCGCCCGTTGGCCGGCAACGTGGACGATTCCCTTGCGGCCGGGAATATCGTTGAGGTAAACAAACCCTTTGGCGCGATAGATAGTCGCAGGCAGGTTTTTCATCGCATTACGCACGGCCCCACGTGACAGAGGTCGGTCAGTCGTATAGCGCCACGTGTTGAAAACAATCGTATGGTCGGCATGGTGTTCGTGATGATTCACGTCACCATTGTCGTGTTCATGCGCCTCGCCGTCAGCATGAACGTGAACATCCAAACCCGATTTCCCCGAAAAGCGCTGGAGGTCGTATTTCCCGACGCCGAGTACCAGATCGAGCGGAACCTTTCCATATGTAGCCTGGAGGATTCGCGCTCCCGGAACGAGATCTCTGACAAAGTCTGCCAATTCCTCCCGCTTTTCATCATTGACCAGGTCAAGCTTGTTCAGTACCAGAATATCTGCCATGGCGATCTGGTCTACCGCGAGCCGACGATGCTTTTCATTCACCTGATAAATCTGCTCGGCATCAACCACGGTCAGCACACTGTCCACTCGCGTCCGAGACTGCAATTCGGTAGCCATAAAGGTCAATGAAACCGCCACGGGGTCGGATACGCCGCTTGTTTCAACGACGATATACTCCGGCGGGTCCGGGCGTTGAATCAATTGAACCACTGCCTCAAGCAGGTCATTGCGAATCGAGCAACAGATACAACCGTTGGACAGATTGATGGTTGATTCCCCGGAGACGCCGGAGACTAACGCGGCGTCAATGTTAATCTCTCCAAAATCGTTGACCAATACCGCCACGCGCAACCCGTGGTCGGCCTTGAGAATATGGTTGAGCAGGGTGGTCTTGCCCGCGCCCAGGAAGCCGCTGATAATTGTTACTGGAATAGGTTCTTTCAAGTCTTGAATTTCAGCCATTGATTCCTCTGCGGCCGAATTGAGGATTGGTCAAGTCCACCAGGTGTGACGCGATTACAGGCGGCTTCATGTTTGAGCGGCAGGGCGTGTGGCGTTGGTCTCGGGCGCCACCTGTTGGATTCTCAGCAATGATTGAATGCGATTGCGAAAGATGATCGGTCGGTCTGCCAATTGATCAGCGCAACATCGCCCCAGGTGTCTGGCGAACGCTCTACGGAATGGAACCGCAGGCGGTGGACGATCCCCAGCCACCCTGTGTTTGGGAATGCGCCCGGGTGGATGACGCTAAGGATCATGCTTGTTCCACCCTGGATTTACGCCGGTACGTGCGCAACTTCACATAGGCGGGGCGGATGATGAAGCCCGTTATCGCCAACGCCAGGACGGCGATGCTCAGCGCGTCCACATAGATCCACTCACCCTCTGGGCCGAAGAGGGCTTTGCCGGTGTGCAGGTCCAGAACCAACTTGCTGAAGCTGACGACCTCGGGAAGGGGGGTTTCCGCCATGGTTGCGTTCGCGGCGGCCAGCTCCGTCCACGTCGCGCCCAGATCCCCTGTAACGAAGAGACCGTTGCTGCCCTGGATGTGGACGATGCGACCATCTTCGGCAAAGGTTGCTGCCCCCCTGAAGTCGGAGATGCGCTTCCACCGCTCCGCCTCAAAGAGCCAGGTGCTTTCCCGCGTGCCGACCAGGATGCGCTCTCCCTGTTGGTCGATGTTGAAGATGTCAAGGCCCTCCAGTTCCGGAACGCTGCGGTATTCGCTCCCACTCAGGTGAAGCAACCCTTTGCGCGTCCCGATGTACACCTCCTCATCGCCGGTCAGAAGGGCGCACTTGATCTGTCCCAGGCGACTGGCGGTGGTCTGGTAGCCGGGAAACCACCGGCTGGGCACTCCGACGCTGCCCAGGCCCCAGCCACTGAGATGCTCCAGCAGTATCGCGGTCACGCACACGAGAATTGTGAAGACCAGTGCGAAGATGGAGGTCCAGGCATGCCAACGGCGAACCCCTTTCTTGTAGCGTCCCTTCACTTGCCGGCGGCCCCTGTCCGTGCTCTCCTTCATCGATCTTGTCTCCTCAATGGACCCATTCACAGGCTATAGCCGAGTGACAGCAGATAGTTCCTGGGCGTTCCCGGCATGATCCGGTCACGACGCCAGGCGTTCTGGTAGTACCCCACATCGGTGAAATTCTTGACGCTCAGATCCACTCTCAGGGTCTGCAGCCGGTAGGTGACGGTGGCATCGACCCGCACGTAGTCGTCGAGGATGAAGTCATTGTCCAGATTGCCCTGACGCTCTCCCGTATAGATTACGCCCAGACCCACAGCAAGGCCAACTGTATGGCGGTAGTTGCACCACACACTGGCGCTGTGTTCGGGAGTATTGTCGAGTTGGTTGTCCTCCCACGCGGGGCGGTCAGCGTCCCTTTCGACGCGCGCGTCCACATACGCGTAGCTGGCGATAGCGCGCAGTTGGGGGATCGGCTGCGCGGTCAGGTCGAGATCGACGCCCCGGCTGCGCTGGCGCCCGATCTGAACTCGGTAAATGCGGTTGCGGGGATTGGTTTCGACGACATTGGTGCGCGCCAGATCGTAAAGCGCCAGGGTCGCGCTCAAGCGGTTGTCGGCATCGGTCCATCGCCCTCCCACCTCAAATTGCGTTGCCAGCTCGGGGTCGACCGGTCCGACCATATCGGGAGTTATCTGTGTGGCGCCGTCCTCCGGTTCATTGAGGATCTTCTCGCCCGACTTCGGTCTGAAAGAGCGGCTGTAACTGGAGTAGAGGGAGAAACCACCACCTGGCTTGTAGACGACGCCAAGGCGTGGGCTCAAACTCCCGTTACTGCGGCCGTGGGTTCTGTAGCTGCCGCGCTGATTCGTGCGTTCGTCGAAGTCGACCCCGTCATAGCGCAACCCCCCCAGCAGAACCCATTGGTCGCCGAGTTCCACCAGGTCTTGCAGATACATGCCCCAACTGGTCTCTTCGCGCTCGCGGTTGCGGAAGAGGGCGAAATCCTGGGGTATGGTCAGCCCGTAGTACGGCTCCGGATCGTAGATGTCGATTTTAAGCGCATCGGCATCCGCTGCTTCCGGCGTGCCCTCGCGATGGACACGATCGCCGAGCACTTCACGCTCTTTGTAGAAGGAGAGTGCCACGCCCAACAACAGCGTATGCCGCAGAGCGCCCCGCTCCTGTTTGTAGCTCAGGTCGTGACGCATCGTCGTCTCGCGATAGAAGATCTCGTTGTCGTAAATAGCGCGATTAAGCAGGTTGGTGTCGCTGTCCGGATGTCCTGCGCCACCGGGCAAGCCAACGACGCCGCCCCGCGTGGCTTCAACCGACATTTGCTCGCGATCCCAGTTGGTCTTGTAGTGGCTGAGGGCCGACGTGTGCTTCAGGCTGCGCGTCCAGTGCCGGGTAGCGCGCAGGGTGACAGCGCCGTTGCTCATGGTCTCCTTGTTGTAGAGCGGGTCTCCGTAGAAGCGATCGATGGGTACCGACGCAGGCTGATCGAGGATCGCGACGATGCCGGCATCGGCCGTTCTTTCGTCGCGCAATAACTCAAAATTCAGTTCCAGCGTTGTCGATTGAGACCAGCCCCAATAGACGGAAGGGTTGACGTACCAGCGATCCTGCTCAACGAAATCGCGAAAACTCTCCGTTGTCAATCTAGAGCCGTACAGCCTGTAAAGCACCCTGCCCTCGCGGTCGAGCGGACCGGACGCCGAAAATCGGGGGCTCATGTGGCCGTAGCTGCCCGCGCTCAGGTACATCTGGCGCGTGGAGATTGTAGACGGCTGGGGGGTAATGGTGTTAATAATCCCCCCCGGCTCAATCGCGCCATAGAGGATGGAGGCCGGGCCTTTGAGCACCTCCACCCGTTCGAGATTGCCCGGCTCAGCGGCAAACCGATTGTAGTACGGCACTCCATTGTGGTAGTAGTTGCGCCTGGGATCCAACCGGAAGCCGCGAATGACGAAATCTTCGGAGACTGCCGAATTCGTACCGCGACTGAAAACGCCGCTCACATTTTTCAGGCCGTCCCAAAGGGTGGTGGCCTGCTGATCTTCGAGTACCTGTCTCTTGATGGTCAGGACGGATTGCGGTGTGTCTTCCAGCGGAATGGGAATCCCGAGAGCCGTGCCGCTGTGCGTGGAGGAATAGCCCGTATCGGGTTCGGCGGAGACGACCAACTCAGGCAGTGCGTACACACTCGTTTCCTGCGAGGAATAGCCCGTGTCAGGTTCGGCGGAGACGACCGCGCCAGTCTTGACTGCTTCTTTCTCGGCCCAGACGGGACTGCACAGGGCGCTGAGGATCACGGCCGCGGAAAGGGGAATGGATCGGACCCTTGAGGCATTCAGCAGCAACGAAATCTTCCGGAACTTTTGCATTTCTCCTCCTGTAGTGTGCGCAAATGCGCGTGATGTTATGATAATGAGTGCTCATTATCAATAAGTAGTCGAGGAAAGCTGCCTGCGGTCACCACCTCAACGGTTCCCTTCGCCGCGACTTCAACCCTGCCACACTGTTCAAACGTGTTTCAATTCCCCGCGCTGCAATCGCGGCATTGTCCGTAGAGCGTGATCTCGTGCTCTTCGAGCTCGAAGCCCGGCGGGGCCAGGTTCGCGATACCCTCCGGGCACCCGGGGATGTCGAACGCTTCGTCGCACTCACGACAGAGAAAATGGTGATGATGGCCCCGGTCGGTCGGCTCGTAGCGCACATCATTGACGCCCATTTCCACGGCACGCACTTCACCGGAGTCTTGCAGGCGCCTGAGTTGCCGATAAACCGTTGCAATGCCCAGCGTCGGCACGATGGGGGACGCCAGGTCGAGGATTCCCATGGGGCGAAGTGGACCGGGGGCGTCGCGAATAACCCTCACGATGGCGTTGCGTTGGCTGGTGAGTCTGTTGCTCATATGTATGCCTCCTTTGGCCGCTTGATGCCGGATCGGCTCGACGGTCTTCAGTCGCCTGGCTCTCAGAGCGCACACCTGATCCAAGCCCTGGTGATCGTCAGTGGCATTAGACGAGCACGCCCAACCGCCTGCAGTTGCCGCGAGTTGACGGTGATTCAAGGGAGAGCACAACCCTTGATGTGATATTGATAACTCATTATCATTTTTTGGCAGGCAGGAATGTAAGGGATACGATCTGGGAAGTCAAGTGGTAAATATCGATTTCAATTCGCATAGGGTGTTTGTATTTCAATAATTATGAAACCCGTGTCCCTGGCCGGGAAACCAGATCAGGTCGACAACCTGTGCGATGCCGATGCCAACGCAATACCCGATGACGGTCCCGTAGAAGAACGGCTTGGCCTTCTCGTACATCCGAGGCCCACCATAGTGCACGATCAGCAGCTTGGCCGCCCATACCAGCATGATGCTCAGCACGTAATACCGGGGTCCCGTCGTATACTGGAACGCCAGGCCGAGCGGGTGCAGCGGCCACCACGGAAACCACGTCCGCAGCAGCGCGAGCAGACCCGCCTCTCCAGCGCCGATAAGCCAGATCCCCAGCTTCTGCGGGTCGAAAACGGTTCGATCCGTTTCTCCGATGGACGTCGCCAGACCGTTGAATATGCCGTGCGGCCCCTCCCACAAGGTCCACGATCTCAAAAAGAGTGCGGACTCCGTATAGCAGTAAAAGACAATGAAGCCAACGCAGACCAGAAAGCTGACCACGAATCCGACAAAGACCGTGCCGCCGACCCATCCCCGGCGGGACTTCAGATGGTCCATCGCCTTCAGATGATGGGGAAGCATCTGAATCGTCTGCAGCCGGCCTCCTCCGAAGAAGACGCTGCTGTTCAGGAGCCCCAATCCAACCAGGTTCCGGGTATCCATCGTGGCCGTGCCCGTGATGGACTTGAGCCACCATCCGCCCTTGCCGCCCACTGGGACCAGATATCCGAAGCCCGTCGCCGCCATGTATTTCGCCACCGTGAAATACGCAATGAACATCAACGTCATCTGACCCAGGGCAAGGCTGAACGAGAGGCCCACGGCCATGAAGAAACCACAGACGAAACTCGCGCAGACCAGCAGCCCCGCAACCGCGGTCCGGTAGGTAACCGGACCCTCCCCCTCCCCGCCGCCTTCCCAGGCCTTCTTCCAGACGTACGCGAGGTGACGCCTGGCCATCCACAGGGACCACACCACCAGGACCGTCATTGCCCCGTGGCTCTCCAGATTGACGATCTCGTTGCCGGTCGAGGGTTGCCCCGCCATGCCCACGGTGAACCCGGTCCGGTTCATCACGCCCACCTTCACCACCGCCAGCAGGCCCATGAACCAGAAACTGAACAGCAGGTCCAGGCGACACAGATAACCCAGACCGATCACGAGCGGTAAAACCCGATAGTAGACGCGGGGAAAGTTGTGGGCCACCACCATCCACTTGGTGTTCACCGAGTCGAACAGCGTGACGCGCGGCACCTGGGGGTACCAGAACGTGATGATGTTCCAGCAGATGATGCCGGCCGTCCAGGCAAAACCCAGCCAGAACAACGGCGACCGGAAGAGCCTCGGAATGGCGCGGCCGGGTCCGATCCCGTCGGTCAGATCAGAGGGAAAACTGACCAGCGGATAGGTCAGCCGCTCGGCGTCGGCCCACTGTCGATGAAAAATCGTCGTAACGAAAAAAGCCACGCCTACCATGGCGAGGCTGCCTGCCAGCCACCAGCCCACCGGCGCCAGCCACCCGGACCAGGGGACTGACTCCCCCTTGCGCAACCCGAAATAGAACCGGTCCACGATTTCCGGCACGGGCTCGGGGAACGCCCAGTGCGGCAGCTCGTCAAGGAACAGGTCGGCCCATCGATTCTCGGGGGTTGCGAAGAAATGCGGCGCGGGCAGCGCGCCCGTCATATACCCCGTCCACCCCACTCCGGGCATCATCCCCGCGATCCAGGCCATGGCGAAGATAACCATCATCTCCGTGCGGGAAAGCACGCTCCCGGGCGCGACCCGGGCGATCACCATGTTGATGACCACCCAGATTACAAATACCAGTATCAGCGATACAGGGAAATTGGACTTGACCAGCGACCCGACGTGCAGAACCATCGATCCGGCGATGCCGTAATAGGCCGAGGCGGCAGCCGTCAACAAACCCAGAACCACCGACCGCGCGGTGATACCGCTCCCCGCGGAATCGGGTTCTCCAGAACGGTTCCGGTGATCGTCAAGACGCGCCTGAGCCATAATTACCGGTACCCCGGCGAAACCGGCGGGCTGCCGGTGGTTCGGTCATCCCGGCCGTCTCATCCGCCAGGAACAAACCGCCTCAGATAATCCACGGCTTTGGGGACCGCCGTGTCCTCCGCCTCCACCGCCTGACCTTCGTAGACCACGGAAACCCAACCATTAAAGTCCACGCTTCTCAAAATTTCAAAAATCCTGGGATAGTCCAGCCAGGCCTCCTCGCCGGTCTGAATCCGGTAGATCTTCGCGCGCACGTGTACGGCCAGAGGCGCCGTTTCCGCGATGCTTCCATAGAAATCCAGCGCGGGGTCCTCCCTGCCGTTCGCGCCGCTGGCGCCGGGCGACCCGACGTACTGACCGGTGTCCAGGATATGGGACAGATAGGCGTTGTTCACGGTTTCGATGATGCGGCGCACATCCTTTCCCGTTCGCGTCACGCACCCGTGGTTGTGGTTGTGCAGGCCCAGCACCACGCCCTTCTCTTCGCCATAGGCGGCGACCTCCCGCATACACGGCATCATCCGCGCCCACACCTCCTCCTCCGTCGCGCCGCCGCGCACCCACGCCGCGAATATCCGCACCATCGGGACCCCCATGAAGGCCGCTGCGTCCACCCACTCCCTGACCTCGGAAACCGCGCCGGCAAGCTCCGGCTCCGGCCTGCCGAAATCGTTGCTCACCCCGATATAGGAGATCGCCAACCCGCGCTTCAAACACCGCATCCTGATATTCCGCAGGTACGCCGGTTCCTTGGAGGCGAACGCCCCCGTATGGATATCGATGCCATCCAGCCTCAACTCATGCGCCCGGTCGATAAACCCCTCCAGGTCCATCTTGCCGTCCGCAAACCGGTCCTTGTAGCTCAGCGACATACAGCCCAGTTTCATCATCCCGCCGATCTCCTCGATTAACAGTCCGTCCCGGCCCGTTCGCGAATTAAACCTGCGCCAGGACTTCCAAAAGCCTGTCGACGTCCGCGCTGCCGTTGTACAGATGCGTGGACACCCGCAGCCGGCCGTATTCCCCCCAGCACAGCACATTATGCGCCGCGAGAGCCGTTTCGAGCCCCTTTGCGTCGTCTACCGCAAAGCAGGTGTTTCCCGATCGTGCTACGCGTTCCCTGGGGCTGATCACCGTGTATCCGAGCCGGTCCAGGCCCGCGCTCACCTGCTCCGACAGATCGCGCGCATGCGTGTCGATCCGGTCCATTCCAACGCCCAGCAGGACCTCCAGCGCCTTGTCCAGGTGCATGACCACCATCATCGCCGGATTCCCGGGCTCCATCCGGTCCGGCATCGGTTTTTCATCCACGTCGGGATGGCACTCGGCGCGCTGGGCCGGCCAAACTGCCAGGTTCCGCCAGCCGAAACACGTCGTCCCAATCTGGGACTCCGCGTGCTCGCTCACGTAGCACGGAGCGACGCCGTGCGTTGCCAGCAGCCATTTGTAGCTGCTGCTCACCGTCATATCCGCCAGCGCGGCATCGACCCGCACCACGCCGGTGGCATGGGTGGCGTCTACCGCCAGCAGCACACCTCTTCCACGCGTCCCCTCGGAAAGCCGCGCCACGTCCAGGTTCTGCCCCGTGTAGAAACTCACCTGGCTCACGGCCAGCACCCGCGTGCGCGAATCCACGGCAGCCAGCAGGTCCGCTTCGTGGACGAACCAGTCGCGGTGCGGAACCAACCGGACCTCCACACCCAGCCGGTCCAGCTGCTTCCACGCGTAAGCCACCGACGGGAACTCCAGGTTCGTGGTCACCACGTTATCCCCGTCACGCCAGTCCAGCCCCCTCGCCAGCCAGTTGATGCCCTCGGCCGCTGACGGCACGAACGCAATGCGCTTTGCGGGCACGCCCCACAAGTCACCCATGCGGCCGCGGCACCTGTTCCCGATCGTGTAGATCACGTCCCGCCCGTCGTATCCCCCGCTCTTCAGGCGCGCGAACTCCGCATAGACCGACTCCTGCGCCTTCAGCCACGGACTTTCTCCTCCCGTACACAGATGCGTAATCCCTTCAAGCCCCACGAATTCGTCGGGCGATATCAATGGTGCAATCTTCATAAAACCTCGTTTATGGAAGCGGTGTCGGCGCCAGACGCGCCTGTCACACGTGAAAGATGTACAGATCCCGGTCTACTTCGGATGGCGCCACCCGTGCGCCGTTCCGGCGATGGCTCTCGGCCACGGCGAAACAGGCCTCCGTGACGTGATGCGTGACCTCCACGTTGCCCAGCGAGGGCGCTCCCGATTCGTGGGCGGCCACCAGGTCCTCCAGGCACTCGACCACGGCGCTCCGCGGTTCCACCTCCGGAAATGCGGCAGCTTCCACGGACGGACGAACTCCCCTCCCGGGTTCCACCTTGCGCAATTCCCAGCCTACACCGTTGTTCCGCGACCGAATCGCCCCCTCGCTCCCCACAACCTCGAACTCCCAATGACCGGCGGGAATGGTCCACGCTTCCGCGCCGTCTTCGAATTCCAGGTGATACCTCGAAACCGGATCTTCATCCAGGCGGTTGTTCTCCATCGCCAGGTCTTCCGGAAGCAGCTCTCCCCGCACCCGCGCGATCTTCGGATCTCCCAGCAGATACGAAAGCGTGTCTATCGAATGGACGTGTCCGTGCAGAAGATTCGAACGGGAAAAATGCACCGCCACACTGACCTTGCCGATTTCCCCCTGCGCGATCAGCGCCCTCGCCGCGTGGTAGCGGTTGTCGAACCGCCGCAGGACGCCGGTATTGAACACGGTCCCGTGTTCCCGGCAGGCATCCCGGACCGCGTCGGCTTCGGCCATCGAACACGCCATTGCCTTCTCCAGGTAGAGCATGGGCACGCCCGCCCGGGCGACCGCCACCCCCATCTCGGCGTGCAGGACCCCTTTCGTGCACACCGCGACCATATCTGGCCGTTCCACTTCGATCATCTCGAGATAATCCTCGTACAACGCCGCCACCCCCCACTTTTCACCGAATGCGCGCCGCTTTTCCTCCACGAGGTCCGACCCCGCCACGAGTTTCAGGCGCTCGCTCGCCTTGCACGACGCCGCCACCGAATACGGCAGCGTGATGGATGGATAGCCCACCACTTCCTCGTCGATCGTACTGCCCATTCGCCCCAAACCGACAATCGCAACACGATACGTCTTCATAAGTCTGCTCCCTTTACCCGTCCGTAAATGAAGCCCGTCCAGGCCGATGATCAGCTTTCAGCCGTAAGTGTTCAGCACGCCCGGCCCCTCAACGCCGGCTTTCGTATTTCAGTCTTCCACGGGTGGTACTTCAGGGGTCGGAGGGATGCATTTTAACACCGCAATACGCACGCGTCAAGCGCAAAAAGGAACTTTCAGGCTGTGTTCTCTCCCGTAAACAGATGGCCGAAATTCGGCCGATCAGAAGTAGCAAAGACAACCTTGAGCGAGAAGCCATTGGCAGTCGGCTAAAAGCAAGACCTCTCACCCTGGCCCTGCGCCGAGAGGTTCGTCAAGGAACCAAAGATTAAAACCAAATTCAAGATCCACATCTCCCCAATTTCCCTGCCTACGGCGTGTTCCTTTTGAAGCGACCAAAAGGAACCAAAAGTCGCCGCTGGGCGCGGAGCCTGCGTTATGCATAGCGCGAATACACCCACGGTTCGCACTAGAACTTCCGCCCTGTCAGCCACGGAAGAACAGCGAACGCCGGTACTGGACGGAATAGCGCGCTCTGCTCTGGTCGTGCTCCTGAGTGGCATCGCGTTAGATACCATCGTCGTTTACTGAGTGCGAGACGTCTGCACCGGGCCCCCAATCCTAACGAAAAGGGGCCGTTGGAGGGGCGGTTATTCGACGTCACGCGTAGCGAATCACGGGCGCTTCCACAAGCTTTGGCTTTACAACCGGGCCAGACGGAATGAATTGCAAGATATGTCCGGGACGGGGTACTCGGTCCCACCGGGCTTGCGCCAGTCCGTGCGCCGGGTTATTTTGATCGGGAATTCCTGTCGCGGAGATTCGAACTTCAGAATTCAGGGTTTCTGTTATGCAAGAAGGTCACGTCATCGAATCCTTTTCGATTGAAGGAACCGAGACGCGTTTCCGGTATCCTCGCTGGAGCGACCTGGACGCCTTCATCGACATGCACCTGACGCTTACGCGCGAGAACGTCATGTGCAGGCGCCTTGAACTCGACGCCGCCTCCGGGGGCCGCGAACTCTCACAGGCCCTGGTCGGGCTTAGACAGAAGCAGTCGAGTTATCTCCTCGTGGAGCAGGACGGCGTTCTGGTTGGCGAAGGATTCACAACAAGAAGCGGGCACGACTATTGTACAATCGGACTTGCCCTGGTGGCACGAGCGCGTGGCCGTGGAATAGGCACTCGCCTTATGCAGATCCTGGAAGACGAGTCCCGGAAGCTCGGCGCGCGCAGGCTGTATCTCACCGTGTGGTCCGCCAATGTCTCCGCGGTCCACGTCTACCGGAAAGTCGGCTACGTGGAATCCGGCCGCCGTCCGGACTGGGTATTGATGGACTCCGGCGAGACCTGCGACCTGATCGATATGGTGAAGACTATCGGATAGGAAGAAACAATCAAAATCGGGTAGACGTTAGACGGGAGAGGGGAGAGATTTCCTGCCTTGTGAGGTTTCTCTTCGTGCCGGAGGCAACGAAAAATTATCAATCGGGCAAGGGCTTCTTCTACCGGCTTCCCTCTACCTTCTCACCGCTTTTAGGCGACCTCTCTCCCCGGCCCTCTCTCCCGCGGGAGAGAGGGAGGAAAGGCAGGTTTCGCCCAGTCACTGGACTTCACATCTCGGCGACCGGGGTACGGAATGCCACTTTGGGGTAGAGCTGTAACCGGGCCAGTCGCAGTTTCAATTCATAGTATGCTCGAGAGTTTTCGGGGACGCCCATGAAGTTGACGTGTGAAGAGAAGGCGATGCTGGCAGGAGAGATGGGACCTGCCGCCCGCGAAGCGCTTGCTCGGCAGATGGAGGTGGGGACGTTCTTCCGCGCGGAGGACTTCGTGCCGGTCCAAACGGCACACGCGATGGCGGACATCGAAGCGCTGGCGGAACCGGGGTTGCGTTATCTGGAAGAAACCGCCGCCGCGGGCGCGCGTTTCCGGGTCCCGGTGACGACCAATCCCCGGAGCGTGGATTTCGCCATGTGGCGGGACGTTGGGCAGGACGAGGATACCGTAAACAGGGAACGCCGTATCGTGAACGCACTGACGGCGATGGGTGCGCTGCCGTGCAACACCTGCATCAACTATCAGACCGTGGACCCGCCGCGATTCGGCGAGCATCTGGGCTGGGGCGATACGGGCACGGTGATCTTTGCGAACTCCGTTGCCGGCGCAAGATCGAACTTCGAGGCCGGGCCCGCGGCCGTGTGGTCGGGCCTTACGGGCCGGGTGCCGCGCTACGGGTTTCACCTTCCTGAAAAGCGGCGGGGCACCGTTCGCGTGATGGTTGAGGACCCACCGAAGTCGAACAGCGATTGGGGCGCGCTCGGCTGCGTTGTGGGGCGGCGGGTGGACGACTACTGGCGTGTTCCGGTATTCGAGGGCATTCAGGAAAGGCCGTCGACCGACGACCTGAAGCACCTCGGCGCGGCGCTGGCCAGTTACGGGTCGCTGGCGATGTTTCATATGGTGGGGGTGACGCCCGAGGCCCGAACGGCCGAAGAGGCTTATGGAGGTCCAGAGCCGGAGGAGACGATCGTGATATCGCAGGGAACGCTGCGGGCGGCGTATGATTCCTTCCAGCCTGAGAAAGATGCGGTCGACCTCGTCGTGTGCGGCACGCCGCAACTTTCGCTCTTCGAACTTCAGTCGATCGCGGAACTGCTGAGGGGTCGGCGCGTGCATCCCGACACAACGCTGTATCTGACCACGAATTATCAGATCAAAGCGCTGGCTGACCGGATGGGACATACGGATATCGTGGAAAACGCGGGAGGGAGGATCCTTGCGGGGGTCTGTTTCTATATTATGAACGCCCGAGTCCTGCAAGAGCGTTTTCATTACCGCACGCTGGTAACGAATTCGGCGAAGCTGGCGAATATTATTTCCGGATATGGATACAACCCGATATTCCGGCCGGTGGAAACGTGTATCGATGCGGCGGTGACAGGAAGAGTCGGGTAAAGAGGGGGTGGAGACGGAAACTTTCCTTCCGACGCTTCGCCGTTGGGTAGCGAGTAATCAACAATGCTTGAGACTACTATTCTTCGCGGGCATCCGGGTGTCGGACCCAACGCGGAAGGGGTCGCGCTGGTATGCGACGAGGGCTTCAGCGCGCGGTATGACTATGACCGGTACCGGGGCGTGATCAGCCGTGAGTCCCATCCGCTATACGGGCAGTCGATCTCCGGAAAAATCGTCGTGTTCCGCACGTCCAAAGGGGGCGTGGCCACGTCGTGGATGATGCTGGACATGGTTGAGAGGGAAACCTGCCCGGCGGGGTTCATCTTCGGTCGTACCAATCCGGTGATGGTGCAGGGCGCGGTGCTGGCGAACGTGGCGTTGATGCACGAACTCGAGCCTGACCCGCTGGCGACCATCCGGACCGGCGATACCGTCCGCATGCGCCCGGCTGAAGGCGTTGTGGAAGTCGTGAGGAGGATATGAGATCACCGTTGAAGAGCGCGCGACGGTTTTTCGCGAGTTATTTTACGGGCGTCCTTGGATGTGGCGGACTCGGCGATCAATAGCTGTTTAAGGCATGATTACGACTGTTGAGGCACGATAGATGATGGCACAGGAAACACGGTTGGGACAGATCGTCATTCTGAACGGCGCTCCGCGATCCGGGAAGTCGAGCATTGCCACTGCGATCCAGGAAGCGTCGGATGAATTATGGATGAATCTGGGTGCAGATCGTTACATACGCATTACACCGGAACAGTATCGTCCGGGCATCGGGCTGCGGCCGGCCGGGATTGAGAAAATGGAAGCAAAACCGTTCGTACGAAGAGAGAATGTCGAAGCCCTGGTGCCAACAATGTATGCAGCGATGTATGAGTCGATTGCGGTACACAGTAGTCTGGGTGTAAACGTCGTTGTCGACGTCGGCCACCATGACGACTACGATGTTCCTCAGGGACTCCTTTACGAATGCGCCCGGCGAATGGAAGGTCTGCCGGTTCTGTTCGTCGGCGTGCGTTGTCCTGTTGAAATCGTATGGGAACGGCGGCGCAACACGTGGCTCAAGGAGCAGCGAATTCCCGATGACACGCCTCCGCCTTACAGCGTGCATCGATGGGATCGCGAAGTGCACAGACCCGGAATCTATGACCTCCAGGTAGATACCGAGAAGATGAGTCCGGAGGAATGCAGCCAGGTAATACTGAAACATCTAAAACACGGCCCCGAACCCACGGCCTTCAAGAGGCTCGCCGCGATGTCGGCGCGCGACCGAAAATAGCAGCTATGCCAGTTTCGATTCGTGTAGACACTTCGGCCCGGGAATCGGTTGCTGACAGACTGGAGGATGAACGAAATGAACCTTCGCGAAATGCCTCTGTGTCCCGGCGACCCTTCTTAGTTCCGGTCCAACACAACCGCGTATTTTTCTAACGTTCCGTTGGAATTCTCCGCAACTTCGTTATGGCGAGGCGGTCTCCAAATATATATGGATTCTTGCGCCGCGGTGATGGCGCCCATCGGCACACGGCCGTGACCGCCGATTAGCTGTAGCCGTAGACTCGATACTTCATCCAAATCGAACACATCAAACGACCCGGACGAATTAACCATATAGACGACCCATTCCCTCATTGGAGATTCCGGGTGGTCGTAGGAGACAAACAAATATCGATCCTCAACCAATGTCATAGATGCTGCAAGGGTAATTCTCACTTCTTGCAAATCCTCATAAGTTCCGCGCCCGATATCGCGGTAGCGATCGGGCAACGCAACGAATCCATTCGGGCGCCGGCCGAATTTCGCCGTAATCTCACCTGTTGCCGCATCGATCTCTTTGACCATGTATTCATTCGGGCCCAGATAATAAAACACCTGCAGTGAAGCATTATAGCACAACCTCGCGAATTTCCTCATCCGAATCGACACGAAACTCTGATTCGGATTGGAAAGCGGCGTGTTGCTTAAGACGCCCCACGTCGCCGGGTCACGGCGCTGTAGTTCCATGATGAGGCTTGTTGGGTTTACGCGTAGTGAAAATATCTCTCCCTGGCGACCGGAATAAATCTTCGATATGCCGATAGATTCGGTCCGATCCAAAAACCGGCCCTTGCGATCATACCGGTGAATCTGCCCTTGAACCCCATCAAGGAGGTATACCCTGCCCTCAGGATCTATCGACATGCTTTCAGCCGACCAATGCTCCCCTGGACCTCTGCCTGCGCGCCCGAATGAGCGAATGTACATATTGTCCCGGTAGTTGATTTCGTGCGCCTGATCGCTTTCAAAGTCGGTAACCATCAAAGTGCCCTCAGGTGAAATACCCATCCAATCAACACGCCCGATCACAGGCGTGTCCTGATCAAACCCAAACTCGAAGGTTTCTTGCAATTCAAGCGCCACTTTCCCTGCATATCGCAGTGGCTTCTCGGGAATGCGCTCGTCATCCGATACCCCTTCCAAAACGCGTTCCCCTCCGCACCCGGCAATAGTCGCCACGATGAGCGCGCCAGCGATCAGAGAGATGCGCACAGGAAATATCGAGCTCAAATAAGTGTACACACGATCCATACTCATTGGCGTTCTCCCTTTATTGAGTGTTCCTTGCCGCGGGCCTCGACGGACCCTTCGGTTGCAACCCCACAGCCTTCAGGAGGCTTGCCACAATGTCGGCGTGCGACCGAGAATAGCAGCGATGCCAGTTTCGATTCGTATAGACACATCGGCCCGCGGGTCGCCCGCTGACAGCTTGGAGGATGATTGAAATCAACCACCGCGAAATCCCTGGTTGTCCCAGCGACCTTTCTCAGTTCCGGTGCAACATAACCGCGTATTTTTCAATGGTACCGCTGGATCTGTCGGCAACTCGCCTACGAGGTGGTCTCCAAATATATAGGAATTCTTGCGCGGCCGTGATGGCTCCCATATCCACACCGTCGTGGCTGAACGGCTGAAAGAGTCCACTCGTAACGTCATCCAGATCAAACACATCAAGCGACCCGGACGGATTTATCATATACATGACCCATTCCCACCTTCGAGATCCTGGATGGTCGTATGAAACCAATAGATATTGATCCCTGATTAATGTCATCGATCCTACACGGGAAAAATCCAGTTGTTCCAAATCGTCTAGGGTTCCACGCCCGATATCGTGGTAGCGATCGGGCAACGCAACGAATCCATTCGGGCGCCGACCGAATTTCGCCGTAATCTCACCTGTTCCCGCGTCGATCTCTTTGATCATGTAGTCATTCGGGCCAAGATAATAATACACCTGCAGCGAAGCATTATAGCACAACTGCGCCGCACTTCTATACCGAAACGACACAATACTCTGCTTTCGAATGGAAAGCGGTGTACTGCTTAAAACGCCCCACGTCGCCTGGTCCTGGCGCTGCAATTCCATGATAAGACTCGAGTTTACACGTAGAGTAAATATCTCTCCTGTGCGACCGGCATGGATCTTCGATGCACCGGTAGATTTGGCCTGATCCAGAAATTGGCCCATGCGATCAAACCGGAGGACCTGCCCTCGAGCCGGATCCAGGAGATAGACCCTGCCCTCAGGATCTATCGTCATATTTTCAGCCGACAAATGCTCCCCTAGACCTCTGCCTGTACGCCCGAATGAGCGAATGTACCTGTTGTCCCGGTAGTTGATTTCGTGCGCCCGATGGCTTTCAAAGTCTGTAACCAACAAGGTGCCCTCAGGTGAAATACCCATCCAACGAACAAGCCCGATCCCGGGCATGTCCTGATCAAACCCAAGCTCGAGGGTTTCTTGCAATTCAAGCGCCACTTTCCCAGCATATCGCAGTTGCTTCTCGGGAATGCGCTCGTCATCCGATACCCCTTCCAAGACCCGATCCCCTCTGCATCCTGCAATAATACCCACAATGACCGCGCCAGCGATCCAAAAGACGCGAACAGGAAATATCGAGCTCAAATTAATATACGTGCGAACCCTGCTCATTGGCGTTCTCCATTCATTGATTGTACCTTGCCGCCGTCCTCGAGAATCCCTTCGGTCGCAACCCACGGCCTTCAGGAGGCTTGCCGCAATGTCGGCGCGCGACCGAGAATAGTAGCGATGGCAATTTTGATTCGCATAGACTCTTCGGCGCGGAAATCGGGTGCTGACAGCCTGGAAGATGAATGAAATGAACCTTGGCGAAATGCCTCTGTGTCCCGGCGACCCTGCTTAATTCAGGTCCAGCACTACCTCGTATTTTTCTATTGTGCCGATGGATTTGTCCGCAACTTCTCTACGAGGTGGTCTCCAGATATATATGGACTCTTTTGCGGAGGTGATTGCTCCCATCGTCGTTACACCGCCGTGGCCGCTGAATCGCCGAAGGCGTCCACTCGTAACGTCATCCAGATCGAACACATCAAACGTCCCGGACGGACTTATCAAATAGACGACCCATTCCCTCGTTAGAGTTTCCGGGTGGTCGTATGAGACGAACAGATATCGATCCTCAACCAATGTCATAGATCCTACAGTGGTAATGTCCAATGGTCTCAATTCGTCAAAGGTTCCACGCCCGATATGGTGGTAGAGATCGGGCACCGCAACGAATTCTTTCGGGCGCCGGCCGAATCTTGCCGAAATCTCACCTGTTACCGCATCGATCTCTTTGATCATGTAGTCGTTCGGGCCCAGATAATAAAACACCTGCAACGAAGCGTTATAGCACAACTTTGCGAGATGTCTCATCCGAAACGACACGTAACTCTGTTTCGGATCGGAAAGCGGTGTACGGCTCAAGACTGCCCACGTCGCCGGGTCCCGGCGCTGCAATTCCATGATAAGACTTGAGTTTACACGTAGAAAAAACACCCCATCATTGCGACCGGCGTGAATCTTCGATACCCCGATAGATTGGGTCCGATCCAGGAAACGGCCCTTGCGATCATACCGGAGGATCTGCCCTTGAACCCCATCAAGGAGATAGACCCTGCCCTCAGGATCCATCGTCATATTGTCAGCCGACAAATGCTCCCCTGGACCTCTGCCTGTGCGCCCGAATGAGCGAATGTACTTTAAATCCCGGTAGCTGATTTCGTGCGCCTGATGGCTTTCACGGTCGGTGACCATCAAGGTGCCCTCAGGTGAAATACCCATCCACTCAACATCCCCAATCTCAGGCATGTGCCGATCAAACACGAGCTCGACGCTTTCTCGCAATTCAAGCGCCACTTTCCCAACATATCGCAGTGGCTTTTCCGGAATGCGCTCTTCATCCGGTATTTCATCCAGAGCACCAGTCCATCCGCACCCGGCAACAGTACCCACCATGAGCGCGCCTGCGATCAGAAAGACGTGCACAGGAAACGTCGAACCCGAATCAGTATAGGTGCGAACCCTGCTCATTGATGTTCTTCCTGCATTGTGTAATCCTTGCCGCCGAATCCCACCCGTTCAATCTCCCTCTTCCGCTTCAATATTCGTACGTATCACAACCGTACCGGCGATAAAATCGTGGATCGCTCGACGCTTATCGTTCGTGAGCATGGTGACGATTTCAGCGAACCACCAAACCTGCACGATAAGAGCAATCCACATCTGACCTGAAGTGGTTAAACTCGAATCAGAACTGATTCTGGCTATAGGCTCACTGACAGGCAGTCCCGCTATCAGTCGGTAAGACTCATAGAGGAGCAAAAAAACCGAGATGAGTATTGGAACACTGTCTCGAAGCAAGGCATGTCTGAACGTAATCGGTCCTTCCGTCTTGACATCGACAACTCGAACGCGTGTAGACATCTTCCCCACAGTTTGCCCGAATCGACCATGCACATAAACTGAATAGACCCACGCATGCGTGTAATTCAAGATAAAAACCACTACATACAGCCAACGTGCCGTATCCCAGAATGAATCATCGAGTGTCAAGATGTATTGTGCAATCAGAGCCAATGGCGAAAGCACCAGGGCATCAGTAATACCAGCCCAGAACCTCGGCCAGAATGTCCGATACTTCTGATCAGGATAGGCGGGATATTTTCTGTAAAACCACCAGGCAATGGGTGGAATAACCAGAATCGTCACGACCATAATCACAGAGCCAATGACGATCAACCAGGCCATTATTCTCCAGGATTCCATACCGCACCTTCCCATAGGGCGATTCTGGTGACCACAGTTTAGTCTTCAAGAGATAGCCGAATCTTCACAACCTTTCAAAACATGGAATCGCGCCCAATTTTACCATTCCACCTTCCATTGGCCACGGCTGTCCAAGGTAGGAATCGAATTCGGACGGGCGTGGCTGGCGTTTCCGGGAGCGAGGGCAGGATGCCCTCGCTCCGGTTACAGGTGGATCATGTGTTGATAGCGATTGGAAAAGACGATTTTGGACGGGTGTGGTTTCGTATGCTTCTTGAATATCAGGTTCAGATTCCAGACCGAGCGCGGCTGCAGCTTCATCTGAGATACCTTACCGGGTCAATTAATCGCCCGCAGAAACATCAGTTCGACTAATTTCAATATAAGTAGGGCCACTTGACAGTGCAACGTCACGTGACAACGGCCGAAAACAAGCAACGCTCCCGAGGCCCGACTCTCAGGAGCGTAAATGTCGACGATATATCAGAAACGGAATCCGCTTTTTACTGCGCTTTATACTGTCACGGTTCCCAGCCCAAGCGAACCTCCGTCATTCAGCCTCAGATAGTCCCATCACCCACGTCAGCTGATCTTTGACAGTTGCATTGAAATCGCTGCTCAGGCCGGTTTTTTCGTAACGGATGTACCCGTCTTGATCTACAATACACGTGTACGGTATACTATCGAAACCGAATTCACGCCTCACTTCCTCATTGCCCATCAAATAGGTCAGACTGGGCGCCAACCGCGCCTTTGCACCTGACACCATGTATTTACGCTTCTCTTCGTCCTGCGTATCCAGATTGACGGCCAGAAACTTGATCGACTCCTGTTTATAGGTACGCGACAGAGCTTCGAGTTGAGGCAATTCGTCCAGGCATGGTCCGCACCAGTTCGCCCAGAAATTGATCAACACAACCTTCCCTTTCAGCCCGTCCAGGCTCACCGGTTCATCCTTCAATGTCTTTAAGGCGAAAGCCGGCGCGGGACGCTTCACTCGCTCTTCGATCAGGCGGGCTTTGCGCGATTCTTCAATCTCGGCCTTCAAATCGGCGTAAGCATTAATAATCCCCTCCGCAGAACCGAACTTCCCGACATACGCTCTGCTCCAGAGTTCGTAGACGGGTTCGCGGGTCACCGATTTCTTCAGAAGGTTACATGCCAGTTCATACGCAGGATTCCATCGGCGCTGATCGATGTAAAGCCTTAGCAAATCCAGACCGATCCCGTCAATCCTTTTCTGACGTGTTGCTTGATCCGGGAAGGCCGTTACAGAGAGGTTTTCCGCCTGCTTCAAACTGCGTCGCATTACTTCCAGTGCCCGCTCCGGCCGGTTCGCCAACTGAAAAGCACGGCTCAAGAGTCCGAGCCTTTCGATGACCTCTCGCTGGTAATATTCGCCAGCATTTGCCTGCATTTTTTCGGCCAGTTCCAGTGATTTTTGCGCGTATTCCAGAGTCCGATCAGGAAATATCCCCTTGTCAACGAAAGTCTGTACCACCTGCTTATAAAGACCATTACGATTCGGAAGCAGCGCGATTGCTTCCTCAGCCAATCGAATCAGGAATTCGGGATCGTCCACCACATCGCCGTACGAACGGAACAACGCTTCCGCGGCATCCCCCCTTAAGAAAGTCTTTGGAAACTCCCCGCGGAATTTTTCCAGTGCCAGTATTCCATTCCAGCGATCCTCCGTTCCTTCTGCCATAACGAGCTGCGATGTCGCGTCGGTAAACCGCTTTATTTCTTCGCGAGTATGCGTCGGCGGTTCGGCCGAAGCTTGCGAAATCTGCAATATTGCGACCAGAATCGGAAGGACGAAATTCCTGACCTGACACCTACCATCCGCCATTTTTGTACTGGAATTCAACATACGGACCTCCCTCTAATTTCTGCCTTCCCACAAAAGATTCAGTTGCCGAATTGCAGTATGTGTGCTGGACCGATTCAGCTTGAGTGAAACATAATATAGCCCGTCCGAAAGGTGCCGTTTCTCAAGTAGAACCGTATATGCCCCCACAGCCTGCTTCGTGTTTACGGGAACTGCGGATATGTCACCCGAGAAATTGTATACTATGAGTTCAACGTGAACGGAATCTTTCGAGCCAGACTCCGGAATGGTGTAATTGATCGTAACCACGGAGTCCGTTGGAGAATGGGATAGGGTCAGCGTCGGCCTGGCAGGATCTTTTGTCGAAGCCTTGCGCTGCTCCTTGGATCCCGTGGTGTCGGCACTATCCTTCTGCCCATTTGCGTTAACCTTCTTTGCGTTTTGTTGAAGGGAAACTTCGGCCTGTTTGGGGCGGTCGACGGGGATAGACACGTCGTCTTTTTCTAATTCAATTGTCATCTCAGCGGTGGTCGCACCCGGCTTCGGTGACGAATCCGAACCGTTTTCCCACTGGACAATGGCGACGAATCCGGAATAGTAAATCCCCGTTCCAACGACCGCCGCCGCCAGAATACCGCCTGTTCGCCAGTATGGACTTCGCGAAAAGAACCGCTTTGCACTTGCCCAGATCGAATCCGGTGTCAACAGGAGCATTGGCGGCAGTGCGGCCATTACCTTCTTCGTCAGTTCGGACGTCGGTTGGTGCTCCTTCAATGTCTCCTCGACAATAGGCATCAGGTCTTCACGAAGCTGGTCGCGGCCCACTTGAAGCCTGCCAAGCACCGTGCTTTCGGGAACTTCCAGCATCTCGGCGATTTCCCTGTACTTCAACCCCTCCATGTAGTGCAGAAGCACCACCTCTCGATACTTCTCCGGAAGCCGTTCGACGGCCCCAAAGATCTGGTTACGCATCTCCTCCATTTCGTATTCACTGTCCGGCGAAGTCGGCAGGCGAACGAACGCATCCGGCAGGACTTCGTTGTGAAGAGAGGCTTCCTTCGTATCGTCCAAATTACCAATAGGTAAGTTCGTCTTGCGTTTTCGAATCCATTCATTTGAATGATTCATAGCGATTCCCCGAACCCACGCACGAAACTTCGCTGGGTCCTTCAACGATCCAAGATTCCTGTATGCATCTACGAAAGTCGCCTGGACGATGTCCTCCGAAGCGTCGAAATTTCCCGTCCTTCCCACAACCTGGGCGTACACCATCCCTTTGTAACGTTCAACAAGCGGTTCAAGAGCGTCTTTGTCGCCCGACAAGACTCGCTTGACAAAAATGCCGTCTGCAACGTCCATAAGCTCTCCACGTCAGAGGGATCAGTCCGGGCACACAGCCAGAGATCCGTGTATCAATCCCTGCTCCTACAATAATAGTGACGCCCGGACGCGAATCCTAAATTAAATCCCCAGAAATCCGCGTCGCACCAACAGATCGGTTGCCTGCGTGGGAAGACACCATCCTGCGCTAATTCCGATCAATTGTGGACCGAACCGCCCATCGCTACGGCAATGTAGATTCGCCAATTGACGACGCGCTATGTTCGCATCCAGCGCCGTAATCCGGAAAAACCCGCGATCGCAAGTCAGGAATAGTTGGTTGGTCCGCTGACGGCCGGATTGACGGGTAGTCCGCGCCGGTCTTCTGCAACGCCGGATGTGCAAACCGGCGCTGTTTTTGCGCTTGACATCCAGCGAACGATGCATACATAATGACTGCGGTGCGAACCCGCACGCTTGCACTTGAGAATGGGCAGGAAACGCAATCGTAACGCAGTCTCTTCACCGCCGGAGCCGGGTGAGCGAATCCAATCGAAAAGGCGATTCGAGGGTCGTCGGGGACATCCGCTTAACCTCGCTGGACGCGGGGCGGTTCAGTCTGGACGGGGGCACGATGTTCGGCGTGGTCCCCCGGTCGATCTGGGAAAAGAAGATCCCGCCCGACGAGCGGAACCGGATTCAACTCGGCCTGAACTGCCTGATGGTGGAGACACCTGCGGAGACGGTTCTGGTTGAAACCGGCGTCGGCGCCGAGAAGCTGTCCGGGAAACACAGGGATATTTATGGTGTGGACCCTTCTCGGGGCGTGGTCGACGCGCTGGCCGATGCGGGCGTTGCGCCGGAGGCGGTGGACCGGGTGGTACTCACCCACCTTCACATGGACCACGCGGGCGGGACGACGGTTCAGACGGACGAAGGATATGTGCCCGCATTTCCGAACGCCCGGTACATCGTGCAACGACAGGAATGGGTAGATGCCGTTGGCGCGGACCGGCAGACCGTTCACGGATACAACGCCGAGTCGGACCTGTTGCCGCTGGAACGCGCGGGTGTGCTGGAGCTGGTGGAGGGCGACACGGAGGTCTGCGGCGGCGTTCACGTCTTTCTCACGCCGGGGCACACGAAGGCTCACCAGTCGGTACTCGTACAATCGGGCGGCGAGGCCGTCTGCTTCATTGGGGACCTGGTCCCGACGCGACATCACATGCACCCGGTCTACATCATGGCGTTCGACCTGTATCCCAGGAAGACGTTCAAGGTGCGGCAGCAGGTGTTGAAGCGAGCGGCCGACGAAGGCTGGCTGGTGGCGTGGCCGCACGACCCTGAGCAGGTTTGGGCCTACATCACGATTGACGACAGGGGTGAATACACTCCGGTGGAGGAGCTCTGAGATGGCCGTAAAAATGGTATTCTGGCCGGCGTTCAAGCCGGAATGGATGGCACGGGTCAGGGAACTGGGCGTGGAGGCGTACGAAGCGGACTCCGAGGCCGCTTCGCTGGACCTGATCACCGACGCGGACGCATATTACGGCCGCATGACGCCCGCGCTGCTGGCGGCCGGAAAGAAGCTGCGGTGGATACAGGCGACGAGCGCGGGCCTCGACGGTTACTATTTCCCTGAGTTGAGAGACAGCGACGTAACCGTCACCAACCTGCGCGGGATTTACAGCGACGTCATTGCAGAGCACGTGTTTGCGTTGCTGCTATCCATGGCCAGGGGCATTCCGGCATATTTCCGGAGCCAGCTGGAGGGTCGATGGGAGAATAAAAGCGTACCGGTAATCCACGTGGCGGGCACAACCCTCGGCGTGCTGGGTCTGGGCGGCATCGGGCTGGCGGTTGCCGAACGGGGCCATGCATTCGGGATGCGCGTACTCGCCCTGGATCCGGCCCCAAAGGGACGTCCCGACTACGTGGAACGTATCTACGGCATACACGAATTGCACGAGATGCTGGGTGAGGTGGATTTCTTCGTCATCTGCGCCCCGCATACCGGCGAGACCGACCGGATGATCGATGCCGCGGCGTTGGAGGCGATGAAACCGAGTGCGATATTCATCAACATCGGCCGGGGAAAGGTGGTGGACCTGGCCGCGCTCACCCGGGCGCTGGGGAACGGAGAAATCGCGGGCGCCGGTCTGGACGTCTTCGAGGAAGAGCCGTTACAGGAAGGGCATCCGCTGTGGGCGATGGAGAATGTGATGATCACCCCGCACGTTGCGGCAATCTCGGACCGGATCGAGGATCGACGGATCGGCCTGATTCTGGAAAACATACAGCGGTTCCGGGACGGCGAACCGCTGTTGAACGTCGTAGATAACAAGAGGGGATACGTGGTTTCCCTGAGTGAGTAGCCGACATAAAAAGGAGGATGGCGATGTTCGGTAGCGAAATGGAACCGCTGGGACAGACCTGGACCGAAATCGAAGGCGAATCCTGCGGCGCACGGGCAGACGCACGCGGCCCCATCGGCGGCGGCGAGGGATATAAATGCGCGGTATCCGCACCGGCGGACACCGTCTCCACGCTGGACGACCTCCTCGAGGCGCTGGCGCAGGCGAAATCGGGAGACGTGGTCTACATAGACGGCGCGGCGGAAATCGACTGCACCGAACGCGTGTATATCGAGTCCCTCGTGCTGGAAATCCCCGAAGGCGTCACCCTGGCCAGCGACCGCGGCGCTGACGGTTCGGACGGCGGGATGATCCTGAGCGACACATTCGATACAAATCCCCTGATCCATGTGACGGGGCCGAACGTGCGGGTCTCCGGATTGCGTATCAAGGGACCCAATCCCAAACGGTGCCTGGAACACCACAACCGGTCGTTCCGCGAAGGCAGGGGGCACGAGTATTATTATAAATTCCCTACATCCAATGGGATCACCACCAGACAACCGGGGCTGGAGGTGGACAATTGCGAGGTTGCGGGCTGGAGCCACGCGGCGGTCTACCTCAGCGCCGGAGACGGTCATCATGTACACCACAATTTCATCCATCACAACCAGTACAACGGCCTGGGATACGGCGTGAGTCACGACGAGGCTTTCTCGCTGATCGAATACAACCAGTTCGACTACAACCGGCACTCACTGGCGGGAACGGGCAGATCGGGCAGCGGATATGAGGCGAGGCACAACGTGGAAATCGGCGAGTCGCTCAGCCACTGTTTTGATATGCACGGCGGCAGGGACCGGAAGGACGGGACTGACGTCGCGGGCACCTGGATGAACGTGCATCACAACACATTCCGCTGTCCCAAGACCGCCGTCGTCATACGGGGCGTACCTGAAGAAGGCGTCGATGTCCACCACAACTGGCTCTACCAGCGACCGGACGAACTGTCGGTACGGTCCGACGGAAAGACACGGGTCCGGAACAACGCCTACGGGCTCGCGGAGCCGGTTCTGGTGGCCAACGCGGACGTGGGTAACTGAATGAGTTCCTCGTAATCCTGTAAGTCGGTCGTCGTTTCTCTCAGCGATGGCCGTACCGCTCCGCCGCCCGCGTAGCGCGCGGGGTTGTCCTGCGCCCTGTCGGGCCCGCCTTCACCGGCTCCCGGTTGGCGGTTTCCTTTCCGGAGTTTCCGGATGTCGCTGTTCGTTCGCTTTGCGTTTGCGCTCATGGTCCCGATTCTGCTGGTACTGGGCGGCACGCTGGGCTACGTATGGATCGAGGGTTGGAAGTTCTGGGAAGGTCTTTACATGACGGTGATCACGATTACGACGGTCGGCTACGCAGAGGTGCATCCGCTGTCGCCGACGGGTCAGCGATTCACGGTCCTGCTTCTGATGTTCAGTTTTATCGCCGTCGGGTATTCGGTGACGACGTTTATCAGCTTCGTTTTCGAAGGTCAGATTGTCCATGCGATGCGGGGGCGCAGAATGAAACGTATGATCTCAAACCTGAAAGATCACTACATCATCTGTGGCGGCGGGGTGGTCGGCAAGGAGGTGGCGCAGGAACTGAAGCGGGCGGGTATGCCCTTCGTCATCGTGGACAAGGATCCCGCGCGCTCTGAACTGGGCCGGGACGAATCGGTCCTGTTCGTCGAGGGCCGCGCGGAGGACGATGAGGTGCTGGTCGAAGCCGGCATCCATCGTGCAAAGGGTCTGATTGCCGTGCTCAGGGAGGACGCACTCAATGTGTTCGTAGTCCTTTCAGCGAGGCAGGCGAATCCCGATTTGACGATTGTCGCGCGGGCGGCGGAGGAGCGGACCATCGGAAAGCTGATGACGGCAGGCGCCGACCGGGTGATGTCGCCCTACCAGCTTGCGGGGCGGCGGATCGCGTCGGTGCTTCTGCGTCCGTCGATCGTGGACTTTCTGGACGTCGTCGTGGGGAAGGGCGATGCGGCGATGCGGCTGGAGCAGTTTCACGTAGACGAGGGGTCGCCACTGGTCGGCAAGCAATTGAAAGATACGGATATCGGTCAGCAGACCGGTGCGATTGTCGTGGGCATCCAGGGACCGGACGGGAAGCCCCGGGTTGACCCCGCAGCCTCGGCCGGGCTTTCGGGCGTCACGATTCATCAGGACAACGTGCTCATCGCACTGGGCAGCGACAGTCAGCTGAACCGGTTGAAGGAAATGGCGGAACAATGATGTCCGGTCCCGGATAGGGATCGAGGATGGCGGCAGGAAACCGTTTCTTAATACCTTCTGTAACGTTACGGGTCGTCGGGGCCGATAGGTCGGGCGACCCGTTTTCAAACCAGGAGACTACCGATGAGTCTTCCATTGTGCGTTATAACGGACCCGGATGGGCAGACGGCGCCGGACGGATCGCGGTATCACGGCGGGATCTACATCCGGGAGATTCTCGCGCACGCCGGGATTCCCTATGACGAGGTCGAACGTCCCCTGCCCGGCCTGGATGGCAGTCGCGTGGTACTGCTGCCATGGCATATGCCGCTGGCAAAGTCGGAGCGGACCCTGCTTGCGGAATTCGTGAAGTCGGGTGGCGCGCTGATCGGCCTGGGAGGCATGTCGGGGCTCGACGACGTGTTCGGCGCGGCGGACAGGGGAGAGATGGCGGACGGATACGTGCAGGCGGCGGCGAAGGACCACCCGGTCACCTCCGGGTTTAACAGCAGTCTGCACTGTTTCGGCGGGCGGCGCATCAAGGCCGCGGACGGTACGGCGCTCGCGCGCGTGATCGGCGCCAGCGACGGGGTGGTGGAGCACCGCGCCGGGAATGGCCTGGCAATCGCCGTGGGCCCGGACGTGGTCCGGTCCATCGTGCAGATCCAGCAGGGGCACCCCATTCCCCCTGCGACCGGTCCCACCCGGATCGACGTGATCCAGGGGCTGGCGCTGGATCTGGACCGCGACAGGTCGCCCGTGCCCGGCGAGGAGGAAAACCTCGTCTTCCTGGAGCCTATAGCTGACGAGTTCCGGGAATTGATCATCAAGGCGGTTCTTTACGCGTGCCGGGAGTGCGGCGTCGCCCTTCCCGTCCTGTGGTACTGGCCCGACAATCTGCCCGCCGTCGCGCATATGTCGCACGACTCGGACGGCGGAGACGAAGCGCTGGGATGGTCTTTGCTCCGTCTGACGCAAGAGGTGGACATCCGTACGACGTGGTGCAACATGGCGGGACACTACCTGCCGGCGTTCTACCGCGCCATCCAGGACTACGGCTCGGAAGTGGCCCTTCACTACGACGCCCAGACCTGGCAGACGGCGTCTGACGACCAGAAGCCGGACACCGCACATCTGAAATGGGGATATAAAGAGTTGGCGGGTCAGTTGAAGACGGTTACGGAAGCGGCGGGACGGCCGGTCACCACGAACAAGAACCATACGCTGCGCTGGCAGGGCCGGCTGGAGTTCTTCCGATGGTGCGAACGCCTGGGCATCACCCTGGAGCAGAGCCGCGGGCCGAATACGCCCTATACCAACGGCTTCCCCTTCGGCGGGTGCCACCCCTGGTTTCCGATTGACGACGAAGCGCCCGGCGGTCCGCCGATCGACGTGCTGGAAGTGAACCTGACCGTGCAGGATATCCACAAGCGGTGTTCCACCCGCCTGGCGCACTGCTTCGCGGACCGGGCGTTCGATCACCACGGTATCGCGCATTTTCTCTTTCACCCCGCCCACGTCGGGGATCCGGCCGTTCGAGGCGGGCTCAGGGAAATCGTCGGGTACACCAGGGACAAGGGAATGCCCTGGTGGACCGCGGCCCGGATCGACGCGTGGGAACGCGCGCGGCGCACGGTGCGGTTCGGACTGCGCGATAACGGCGCGTACGAAGTCAGCGCCAGTGCGAACCTGGAGGGCGCGACGGTGTTACTGCTTGACGTTAAAGGTGACACGCACGGGGACGTGGTGGAGCGATACGGATTCCAGTTCCGCGCCGTTTCGATGGATCTGGAACCGGGGACCAGCGTGGAATTACCGCGGGGCTGAAGACCGGCTCTCGCCTGCAGAGCGACTCTATCAACGGACTGTTACTGAACGACTCCCTCCTCGCGCAGAAATCGTTCGACCTCCTCCCAGAAGGTCGGCCAGTCGGGAGGACAGTTGTTGTGCCCGGCATCGTAGGTGATGAGACGGACGCGTCTGGCCGCCTTTTGAAGCGCGACGCCGTGGCTGAACGGGATCAGTGAATCCCTTGTTCCGTGCGCGATGAGTACAGGCCCGGGATAGTTTCTCAGTGTCTTCAGATTGTTGAAAGGGTCGCGCGCGAAGAATGGGGGGACGAAGAATTTCTCCGCGGCCATGGCATTGACGCTCTTGAAGGTGGAAATCAGCACCAGCGCGGCGGGCGGTCGTTCGGCCGCGAGCGCGCACACCACGCCACCGCCGAGGGAGCGGCCCAGGAATACGATCCGGTCCGGGTCTACGTCTTCCCGGGACGCCAGCATGTCGTACGCGGCCACGAAGGCTTCGGTGACGCTGCCCTGCGTCGGCGAGCCCTCGGACCGTCCGTAGCCGGGGTATTCGACGAGAAGGACGGCGAATCCCAGACGCCTGAGCGCCCCCATTTCGCCAACCCAGTGGTCGATAAGTTCGGCGTTGCCATGGGCGACGATAACCGCCGGAGCGGGGCCCGGGTCGTTTTCGGGCGGAAGAAGCCAGGTTTCCGTTCGACCGGCGCGCGTTTCCAGCCAGATGCGTTCCATTCCGGATGCATCCGAAGGGGGTGGCGGCGTCCGGACCAGGTGGCGAGGAAAGATGAAGCGGCGCTGCGCGAAGAAAAGGACAGCGCCGTAAAAGATGTAGAGCGCCATGCCGCCGAGAAGGATTCGGATCAGAATGTGGAGTTTGGAGTCCATATTTCGACTAAGGCGAAAAAGGCCCCGGAGGAAAATTCACCGGGGCTTTTTCTATTCGGCGCGAAAACTTTGGATTGCGTCAGCAGGTGACGTCCTTGCCCTCGCTGCCGAATACGGCCAGGCGATCCTGTGATGTGGTTTCTTTCACCCGCGCGGGGAAATAGTGGAATTGAAGGGCGCGGCGCCGCTGTGGCGTGGTGTTGGCAGGGGTGCCGTGATGAATCAGCCCGGACCAGATGAGGCAGCCGCCGGGTTCGAGCGGGACCGCCACGACGCGGTCCCTGACCACGTGCGTATCGCACAACTGCCAGTCGCGGCGCTTGAAATGGACCACGGGACCCCGCAGATGCGTACCGGGTATCACCCTCATGCATCCGTTTTCGGGCGTGGCGTGATCCAGGGATATCCACATGCTGACAATCTGCGTACCCATGGGCAGATTGAAATAGGCGTGGTCCTGGTGCCAGGGTTTCTCACGTCCGACCAGCGGCGGTTTGAGGATGGCCTGGTGGGAATAGAGCGCCGGTTCCTCGCCGATGATCCGCCCCATGACGTCAAGAATTTTCGGGTGTTCGGCCACCGCGGTCAGGCGGTGGTCGTAACCCATGAAATACTGGAGCTTGCGAACGGCGTCCCACCGTTCGTCGTCCGAAAGCCCATGCAGGGTGTCCTTGTAGCTTGACTCGAATTGAACGCCCTTGAATTCCGGATTCTTCCCCTTGATGAGATCCATGAGGCCATTCAGCATGCCGTCGACTTCGGCGCTGCTGAAGGCTTTTCTTACGGCCAGATAGCCGTTCCGATGAAAGAAATCCACGTCAGCATCGGTTGCGGCATCCAGGTTTTCGATTCCTTCGTCGATTTCGTGGTATTCGTAGAGGTCCGCGGTGTAGCCGCCGTCGTCGACGTAGTTGTCGAAGGCCACCCGCTCACGGGTCTGTTCCATCGGTATCTCTCCTGGTGTCCTTACCCAAAAATAACTGTCCATTCTCTCGCGGGTTCGTTCCGTATCGCGTCATTCAAACCTAAGCCAGGCGGGTTTTTCTGTCAACCCAAAACGGGATCAAGGGGTAACCTCTTGCAATATCCCGTCCGTGACCTTATCTTCCCGAAACCCGGAATGCGGGGAGACGGGAGACGTAAGACGGGAGAAAAAAGACGGGTAGAGGTAAGAGGGTAGACGGTAGATGATATCCTTGCCCGGTGTGTTTTTCCTTTCTGCCTCCGGCACGAGAAGAATCCTTACAAGGCGGGAAATCTCTCCCGTCTCACGTCTTGCGTCTCACCAGGTGGTGGCGCGGGGTGTGGTCCTCTACCCTCTACCGTCTACCTTCTCACCAGGTGGTGGGGCGGGGTGCGGTCCTCTACCCTCTTACGTCTCACGCCTTTATCGGAGGTATCACAATGGAAACGCGCACGCTTGGCAGGACGGACATGGAGGTGACCCGCCTTGGGTTCGGCGGCGCCAGGATCGGACTTGAAGACGTGGACCCGAACCGGGTTGGCAGACTGCTGAACCGCGTGCTGGACGACGGGATCACGTTGATTGACACGGCGGCCAGCTATCGCAACAGCGAGGAACTGATCGGCCGGCACATCGGATCTCGCCGGAACGAGTACGTTCTGGCAACGAAGTGCGGCCAGGTAATCGGCGACGCAACCGGGGAGCCCTGGTCGGGTGAGGTGATCGATGAGAGCATCGACCGGTCGCTGAAACGGCTGAGGACGGACTGCGTGGACCTGGTCCAGCTTCACACGTGTTCGGCCGACGTACTCAGGACGGGCGAGGCGGTGGACGCGGTGATGCGGGCGAAGGAAACGGGCAAGACGCGATACGTGGGGTACAGCGGCGACGGCGAAGACGCGCTTGTGGCCATCCGGATGGGGGTATTCGACACGTTGCAAACGTCGTTCAACCTGGTGGACCAGAAAGGACGCGCCGACGTATTGCCGGAGGCGCAGGAGGCGGGGATGGGCGTGATCGTCAAAAGGCCGATCGCCAACGGAGCGATCGGTAAGTCCGCGTCGCCGTACGGTTACGCCGATGCGTACTGGGAGCGGGCGCAGCAACTCGAGATCCCGGATGGGGCCCCGAAGGATCCCATCGAGTTATCGCTTCGTTTTACGCTCTCACAGGAGGCTGTCGACACGGCTATCGTGGGGACCACGAATCCGGATCACGCACGGAATAACCTGGCGCTGACGACGAAAGGACCTCTCGCAGACCCTGTACTGGAGGCGTTCTACGGGCAGTTCGATGCGCTGGGAGCGGAGTGGAACTCGCTGACGTGAAGTGCGGTTGAGGATCGCTTCCGTCAGGCCGCTGGTCGTCCTTATCGGCGGTCCCACCGGCTGGGGTTGAGTCCCGGTGCTTCGCTGGCCATATTGGCCGGCTTGTTGCCGCCGTGGAAGTCCCAGTGGCGGGTGTTGGGATCCGCGAACAGGGGGCGTACGGAATCGGGCAGGGCGGAGAGATCGGCCTCGTCCCACGCGGGGACTTCGTCGATGGGCCCCGCCCAGGCGGGGCGGTACGCGATGGCGAGCATTTCACGTGCGTGGGCGCCGGTGTTCGGGAAGTTCCCGTGAAAGACCTTGTGGTTGATCAGAACGGCGCCGCCGGATTCAACGGGGACCATGACCTGTTCGGGATGGTCCTCGTAGCGTTTGTACGGGTTGGCGTCCGCGTGCATGGACAGATGGGAACGGGGTATCACGCGGAACGGCGAGACATCCCGCGTGAGGTCGTCCAGGTAATAGAGTACCCTCACCATGAACGGTACGCTGCCGCCGTAGCCGAAGATCCGGGAACCGTAGGGCTGGCCGTCGGTATGCAGACTGATGCCGGGATGGCCGGGCTCGGAGCGGGCGTACGTGCATGACATGAAGATGGTCGCGCCGCCGAAGAGTTCGTTCAGGAAGACGAGGGTGGGGGGATGTGCGATGAGTTCGGTGATGGGACCGCCGGTGAACTGCAGGTTCGGACAGACCTGCTGGTGTACGCTGTAGTCCACCGCGCGGGTCTCGAGCCTGGCGGTCTCCGCCTTGAGCTCGGCAACGTGTCCTGGCGCAAGCAGATCCGGCAGGACCACGTATCCGTCGAGTTCGATCTGCCGGATGCGATCGCCCAGCGTGAGCCTGGACCAGTCGCGGTCGTCGACGCGGACGGCGTCCATGCCTCACCCCTCAGTTCGGATTGGAATCCAAGGTGATATATGCGGCCGTGTCCTGCCCCGGCGCGAGACGGATTTCGGACCGCATGAGGATCAGACCCGGTACTTCTCGACCTTGGATTCGTCGACTTCCACGCCGAGACCGGGCCCGAGGGGAACCTTCAACTGTCCGTTTTCGAACCTGAACGGTTCGGCGAGAACGTCGTCGACCAACCCGTGGTAGCACGTGTCGTTGGGCCCCGAGAAGTTGGGCGTGGCGGCGGCGATATGGGTAATCGCGGCGGTCTTGAGGCCCAGGTCGTGCGAACAGTGCATCAGGCACGGGACATCCCACGGCTCCGCCGCGTCAGCGATTTTCCTGACGCGAAGGATCGCGCCTGCGGCCGGGGTATCGGGCATTAGAGAATCGGCGCATCCTGCCTCGAGAAAGGGCCTGATGCTGCCGGGCAGGGCCACGCCGCCGTTCACGAGGATGTGAGTGCCCACTTCGGCCCTCACCCGTGCGAGCGTTTCCACGTGTTCCGTGTCGCACGGGTCTTCAAAGTGCCTGACGCCCAGGTCCGCCATTTTCTTCATAATCTCCAGCGTCTCTCCAGGGGGATATCCGCCGTTCGCGTCGGGCCGGAATGCGGCTTCGTCCCCGATCTCCCTACAGGCCGCTTCGGCAATGGCCAGGTCCTGCGCGGGGTCGTTGCCGGCTTTCGTCTTGATGACGCGGAACCCCCACCGGTCGATGTATTCGCGGGCCGTGGCGGCCGACTGTTCGGGTTCCTTCAGGCCCATGCACGCCGTGAAGTCGACCTCCGTACGAACGATGCCCCCCATAAGGCGGCAGAGGGGCAGCCCCGCGTGCTTTCCGAGGAGGTCCCAGAGCGCCATTTCGACCCCGGACATCGGGCCCCTCGGGATGCCTGCACTATCCATCAGGCCGATTGCCTTTTCGATGTCGGAAACGTGGGCGCCTGAGAGGACGCCGTTCGGATCGGTGTCGAAGCCACCGGTGCCCTCGCCCCATCCCACGAGACCGGAGTCGCTTTCGATCCTGACGATGAGCCCGGTTCCGCCGAGCGTGCCGCCTCCGGCGCCGCGACCGACGTACGGCCCGACGGGCGCGGCATAGGGGATGCTGACGCTGGTTGCCGTGATATTCTTAATGATCATCGTACGGTTCCTCTTCGACGGAGACGCGCGGTTCCAGGGTGCGTAAATCGGTCTGACGTCTGAATGTGAGGATCAGAACGAAACCTCAACAGTCCGTTGGAAAAGTTGCTCTGCAGGCGAGGCCTGAGACAAGGCGCGCGACCCCGGGTGCAGGCCGTCACTCGGTCGTCGTGCAGCTCGCGGCGATGTGCCCCTTGATCTTGCCAGTCATCTCGTCCGCGGGATTCTTACGCGTCAGGGTTTCCACGACCGACTTCTTCGCCGGATCGATGAGCAGGACCAGGCCCGTCTTGTTGTTGGCCTTGAACGGCTCCTCGAATCCGAGCGCGGCGGCCAGCAGGCGGGACTGGGAGGTGCGCTTCGCGTCGGTCACGTCGAGCTCGAGAAAGAGGACGGGCTTGTCCGCAAGAGAGGTCCGGACCTCATCGAGGACGGGAATCAGCGCCGTGCAGGAGCCGCACCAGTCGGCGTGTACCTTCACGACATACAGGGCAGGATCGCCATCGCCCGGCACCTCCACGGCGCCCGCAAGGCTGGATCCGGCTATCAGAAAGAACGAAAGGGTTGCGAGAGAAAGCGTGTTTCGGATGCGCATGGAACAACTCCTTTGAAACGGAATGAAATAGGACCAGGCCGGCGGCGGCCCGATGATGGACGCGCGCCTTGCCTGGACGGGTTTCGGAATGGACGCATGGCCGCTGCTCCGGTCCCCCTCATTGGAGACGAAAGGGTCAGCAGATATTCGCGCCGGACGGCCCGGCGTCTGCCGGGTTGCATTCCGAACAGTCGACGGGTCACCGTGACTGATGCCTTATATACGACGGTTAAGGGCCGCGGGTTCCCTGAATCCACGGAAGAACGTCGGGGTCGAAGGGTCGCCGAGCGGCAACGACAGGATAGTGTAGCGCGGGCATTTCGACATTTCGACAGACTCGCTTCGACCGGCTCAGCACACGCAATGCAGGCAAGCTCAATGAACACGCTACGAAAATGCACGTCCGAGAGGCGCGAAAAATGTCGGCATTTTATCACTCCCGGCTATATATTGACTAAAGCGGTCTCTATAACTTCGTATGACATAGAGAGGTAAATATCGGTACGATTTTCGTACGAACAGCAATCGATGGCGCCTTTTCGGCAGGTGATTCAATTTCATCCTCACCGCCGTCGGCTTTCAGGGAGTGAAGAGACATGGGCATTGTAATGGGGCACCACCATGGATTTACCGTCTCGGACCTGGATCGTTCGGTTTCGTTCTACCGGGACCTGCTCGGGATGGAACTGGTGCGGATATCCGAGCGCAGGGACCTGCCTGCGTACGATACGATTCTGGGTTACGACAAGGTCCATCTGAATATTGCGATTCTTCGGCATCCCGTGAACGAGTTTATACTTGAACTCGTTCAATACGTCCATCCGGAGGTTGAGGCGCGACCCCAGGAAAACAGGTACCTGGGCGCATCGCACGTGGCGTTCGAAGTGGACGACGTGGACGCGATGTACGCACAACTTACAGAGGCGGGGTTCGGGTCCATCAATCCGCCCACTGACGTGGACCGCGACGGCGTGGTGGTTGCCCGCGCCATGTATGCACTGGATCCGGACGGGATCAGCATCGAGATGTTCCAGGAGTTCGAGGACGTCATCAAGAGATGAATGAAACAAGGGTAGACGGGAGAGGTAAGACGGAAGAGGACCCCTCCGCGACCCGCGGTTAGCGAAATGACCAGGCGATGTCGATTCGTGGCAGGGGCGACCGGCCGGTCACCGGCTTTTCTGCGCCTGTTTTGCATTTGTAGGGGCAACCCTTGTGGTTGCCCGCCTTTTGCTGTTCCAGGTTTTCCTTTGCGTCTTTGTGTCATTGTGTCTTTGTGTGAGCCGAATTTCGTCCTGTCGGATCTGCTCCTCTCTTCCAGCCTCTGCTATCTTGATATCCTGAGAAGTACCTGCGGCCCGTCGGGATTCGCCACGCGGACCGCGTGCCCGAGATTGATGTCCTGAATCCGGGCGATTTTGTTTTCGATTATCTCGGGCTCGCGGTCGTAGAAACCCAGAATCAGCCGTCCGTCGTCTTTCACGCTATCGTAAGCGTGTGTAAGCAGATCGATCCGGTCCTGACAATCGAATGCGTAATTGTCCCAGACGGCCCAATAGATGAAATCGTACTTTCCGGGAAGACCCTGAGCGTCGATTTCGCCCAACCGCTCCGCGGGAAGACGGGCGAAATGGTCTCCCTGCGAGGGAAAGAACCTGGCGATATCCCGAGCCCTGCCCGCGCTGGAGTCGATACCGAACGGCGTGAGCGCGTGATCGGACCATTCCTGGAGGCACCGCAGGAGGAAACCGTTGGCGCAGCCGATATCCAGCACGGTTCCCGGGCGATGGATCTCGGATGCGATGAATGATCGCGCCCGCCTCCAGGTCTCGAATGACGGGCCGTCGACGCAGCTTCCGTTCAGAGCGAACCTGAGGAGGTCGGCGTCTGTGTCAAGGCTGGCGAGGTCGATCGTGTCGGTCATGGGATCGTTTCTCAGATCTGAGCCGCTCCCTGAGCTTGTCGAAGGGTCGGCGAAGGTAAGTAAGCAGACCCGGCCTGTTCAAGGGGGTATCGAAACGCGGGCATTTCGACAAGCTCAATGACCACGTTTCGCAAGACTCCACCTACACCGGCGCATCTGGTCGGGATAAATCGGCAGCAGAATAGTGATGCGTTCTCGGGACAGTATCCGAAAGTCTAATCTGCCGGTTTGCTTTTCTCCCGTCGCGAATGTTATTGCGGTTCGTACGTATCGGATCCCTTTGACGGAAGCGGAACGGCCCAGATGTTGCGGTAGGCGACGCGGTCTCCGTGGTCCTGCAGGCGCAGCGGCCCGGAGGTTCCGACCGTCATTCCGGAGGCGGATCCTGTGGGGCCTGATATCTGCACGTTGTTCTGAATCACGATGCCGTTCTGGAGAACGGTGGCGCGGGCGTGTTCGGACACGTCGCCGGACTCGTCAAGGCGGGGCGCCCGGAAGCAGATATCGTACGTCTGCCACTCCATGGCGGGTCTGCAGGCGTTCACGAGTGGGGCGGACTCAAGGTAAAAAGCGCCGCAGTCGCCGGTGCCCGGAATGTTGACGTGGGAGGAATCCAGGACCTGAATCTCGTAGAGGGCTTGCAAAAACACCCCGCTGTTGCCTTTGGCCTGTCCCGTGGCTTCGGGCATGTCGGGACAACGGAATTCCAGGTGAAGATAGAAATCGGTCAGCGGCTCGGTGTGGATGATGTCACCCGTCCGGGGCGCGACCTGAAGGACACCGTCTTCCACGGTCCAGCCGGGATCGCCGCCGTCCCGGGCGGTCCAGTTGCTGAGGTCCCTGCCGTTGAACAGGAAAAAGGCATTAGAGGGCGCCGCGAGTTGCAGTGTATCCATCGAAGAGTCCTTTCTCTCTTATTGGGTCCGGACGCTTACAGTCCGTTGATTAAGTCGCTCTGCAGGCGAGGCCGAAGACAAGGCGCGCGACCGAGTCCCATCCTGCGATTCGGCGAGGGAGCGCAACGCAGTATTTCGACCGCAAGGGCCGGCCGTAGCCCGGATGGGCTTTTTCAACGGGCTGCCAAGGGCGTGGAAATCCAGATGCCATGGCCGGTATAGAATAATGCCGCCCGACACGGCGCACAAGGCGGATTTGCGCGGGCTGGTGTTGTGAAGTCCCGTTATGGGCGATAACCGTGGTCGCCAGACGGATGATTTGACGGGAAGCGTCAGAAACCGGTTGGCGCGGCGCAAAATTCAGACGTTGGGAGGATTAGGAATGGAACACGTTGTCATCTACAGGGAACAGGGGCGATACGCCGGGTGGCCGGCGAACTACGGGATCTGGTCGTGGGGAGACGAGATCGTGGTGGGCTTCACGCTGGGGTATCACAAATCGGACGGGGGATTTCACCGGCGAGACCGTGACCGGCCGTTCGAGACGATGCAGGCCCGCAGCCTCGACGGAGGCGGGACCTGGACGGTTGAACCGGTACCGATCGCCTCTCCGGAAGGCAAGGGGGTATCGGCGAACGAGCATGTGAACCGCTCGCTGGAGATTGAAATGGCGGTTGCGCTGCCGACGGGACACCCGAGCGGGATCGACTTCAGCCACCCGGATTCCGCCCTCATGTGCGCCCGGACGGGACTCGCGGCGGGCGCGCGGTCGTGGTTCTACACGTCGACCGACAGGTGCCGGTCATGGGACGGACCGTTCGGTCTGCCCATGTTCGGGCTGCCGGGAATCGCGGCGCGGACCGACTACCTGACTGAGGGAAACGACACCTGCACGTTATTCCTCACGTCGGCCAAGTCCAACGGGCGCGAGGGAAGGGTGTTCTGTGCGCGCACGGTGGACGGCGGGAGGACATTCCACTTTCTGTCGTGGATCGGAGAGGAGCCCGCGGGCTTCGCAATCATGCCCGCCAGCGTCCGGCTTCCCGGAGGGCGCATCCTGGTGTCCGTGCGGTGCAGGGGAGGCGGCGGAAGCAGGGAGGGCAACTGGATCGACCTTTACTGTTCGGACGACAACGCGGCGAGCTGGCGTTACGTCAACCGGCCGGTCGCCGAAACCGGGACCGGAGGCAATCCGCCCGCGATGATGCTGCTGGCTGACGGGCGCCTGTGCCTGGTATACGGATATCGCGACGCGCCCTCGGGGCTGCGGGCAGTATTGAGCGAAGACGAGGGAGCGACGTGGTCCGAGCCCGTTATCCTGAGGGATGACGGCGGTGATCACGACGTCGGGTATCCACGCGCGGTGCAGCGGCCGGACGGCAGGGTCGTATCCGCATATTATTATGACGACGAACCCGACGGCGAGCGCTATATCGCCGCCACCATCTGGTAACGGGAACGCGAAGAGGGACCGGATTCCGCGACGCCTGGCTTTATCGGGGCTTGACATCGCGCATACAGACCTTATTTTGAAGGGACCTAATTGAAAAACGCCAACTCACACGGAGGAAAGCAAATGGCAGAGCTGCACAGTTCGTGGCATCGGGATTTTGACGTTTACGACCGTCTGGAGGAACTGGGGATCGATCTGGGATCGAGGGAGGACGCGTGTCCGGCGCCTCAGGGAAGGCGGATCTGCATGGCCACGTTTACACCTTCCGGTCTGGTGTTTACATCGGGCACAGGCGGTGGGGTCGGCGCGGTCACCAACGACGACGCGGACGTGGAAGCCGGTTTCGAGGCGGGCAGAGAGGCGGGCATTTCCCACGTCGTGACGCTGCATTGGGCGCTGGACCCGTACGGCACGCTGAATGACGTGTGGTATTGCGTAAAATGCATAGGGATGGTGAATTCCGCCGGCGGCGGATCCTTTTCCAAGTCACCCCAGGTCGTGGACGGGTACAGCACAGTCTTTCACGACGTGTTCGGAGGTCCGGGTTCGCGGTTCGGGGAGGACGGGATGGACGCGTCGCTGTCGGGATGGCACGCCAGGAGCGCGGTGGCGGGGTTCGACCTTCCGGGCCATTGCAAGATCGAACCGGAGATGATTGTGCAGGTCGATCCGGACCTGGCGTTACGGATCATCAGGGAACGCGGGCCGCACGTATAGGCGCGGAGAAGAAAAGCGAAAGAGAAACGGGGGCGAGACTGATCGCCCCCGTTTTTATTTAGGTGAGAGGAACACCGGAGAGGCGGGCGCCCACAAGGGACGCCCCTACAGATGCAACGTCGGTGCACACGGGACCTCTCCCCCCGGACCATCAATAGCGGGTAGACGCAAGCCGGGAGATGGGAGAGATTGCCTGCCTTGTGAGGTTTCTTCTCATGCCGGAGGCAAGGAGGAATAAAATACCGGGCAAGGATTTCTTCTAACGTCTCACCTCTCCCGTCTCACCGCCCTATATACCTTTCCTCATCTCCCGGTTCAACGTTGTCTTCCGACACGGAGACGTTCAGCCGGTCCGCGCGATCCTTTAACGCCTCGATAATGGGGCCTGGAACGTCGAATCCGTCTCGCAGGCGTTGCACGCGGGTGCGGTGTTCGAAGTCCCCGGGCACGAGAACCTCATCGAAGCCGGGTGCCGGGGGGATGGCTTTGATCATGTCCAGGAAGGCGCGGATACCCCGCTGGTAGGGCTCGAGCGGGGTGAAGGCGTCGACGCGTATCACCTGCATGAATGCGCCTGAAAGTGTACCCTCTTCCACTTCCGGAACACCCGACAGCCCGCTCAACAGGCAGGTCAGCAGCAGGAGACCGGAGCCCTTGTGGGCCCCGAATGGCAGGAGATATCCGCCGTCGTAAAAGTCCTGGGGGTCCGTACTGGATTTCCCGTGTTTGTCCAGGATGTATCCTCCCGGAATTGACGACCCTTCGGCGCGGGCGACCTGTAGTTTGCCCTCGGCAACGACGCTCGTGGCGATGTCCAGGATGAACGGGGTGGCGTCGCCTGTCGGTACGCCCACCGCGATCGGATTGGTGCCCAGCGGACCGCGGGCCGCGCCGTATGGCGCGACGGCGTCCACCGTCCCCACGCCGATGGTGATGATGGCGATGCATCCGGCGCGAGCGGCGACCTCCGCGTACTCGCCGAGCCGGCCGAAGTGGCCGATGCGTCTGAAACTGATGCAGCAAACGCCCGATCCCGCGGCTTTGTCAATGGCCAGGTCGATGGCCTTTCGCGCGGTGTAGATGCCCATCCCGTTGTGGCCGTCCACAATCATCGTATTCCCGCCCCGTTGGACAACCTCGGGTTCCGCCGCCGGCACAATGGAGCCCCCTTCGATACCGTTTAGATACGTCGGTATACGTAGCACGCCATGGGAATCGTGGCCACACAGGTTGGCACCGACCAGAATTTCGGAAACGACGTCCGCAACGTGGCGGGGCGCGCCTGAAGCCATCAGCAGATTGCGGGAGACGGCATGCATGTGCGCGGGGCGGAAGCGTTGTGCGGTGGACATGGTCTGCGCTCCGGGAAGGGCATGGGCTGCCAGGACGAACGGCAGGGGCATATTGGATTCGCGCTGCGGTTTCGAAATCGCGAAGATCCGCACGTTACGTCCAGCCAATTTAGCAAATCGGACAGACACTTTCCATTAGAACAAAGGGAGCGCGTCGGGACATGCGATCTCAATCATCCGCGGGAACTCTCGCCCCGGCCCCTCAAATGTGGGGAGAGGTGAGACGGGAGAGATTACCTGCCTTGTGTGGTCTCTTCTCGTGCCTGAGGCAAGGAGGGAAAAAATATCGGGCAAGGATTTCTTCTACCGTCTTCCCTCTACCCTCTTACCGCATTTAGGCGACCTATACCTCGACCCCTTCTCCCGGGGGATAGGGGGAGGATAATCAGGAATACCCGTGTGTTGGCGCAGGGGTTGCGATTCCTGATTGCGGGGGATATATTGGAGTCGTTCGTCCGTCCCTTGCGACGGAAGAGGGATTTTCTGCCTTCCCGCATATCGATCAGGAGGTCAGCCATGAAAGTACTGGTTACCGGCGCCGCGGGTCAGGTGGGCTGCCGGCTGGTAAGGCAGCTTCTGGACCTGAACCTGGAGGTCCGGGGTTCCGTATTGACGGGCGATCCCTTTCTGAGCCGTTTGGACGGCCTGGACGTGGAACTCGTGGAAGGGGACCTGACGGACGGAGAGTTCACCAAGGGGGTGGTTTCGGGGGCGGATGCCGTGATCCACACGGCCAACCTGGTGGGACCGCACTTCGAGATCAACACGCAGATCAACCTGGAGGTATCTCGGGCGTGCGGGCAGTTCGCGGACAGTCTGGAGCGCTACGTGTACGTGAGCTCGTCCGGCGTATTTCCGAATAACGGCGAGAACATCGCCTGCGCCTACCATCCGGTGGATGAACTGCATCCCAAGCGGCCGGATAACGAGTATTCCCTCTCCAAATACATCGGGGAACTGATGGCCGAACGAACGTCCCGCGAGACCGGGCTGCGGATTTCCATCGTACGGCCCAGCCACGTGCTGTCCGGAAGCGCGATTTTCGATCAGTTCACGACCGGACGGGTCTGCTCGATCCTGAAAGCAGGACAGGTGGGGCCGCGTACGGAGATGTATATGGCCGACGGAACCGAATTGTGGCACGAAGTCGAGGCGCGGGCCGAAGATCCCGATCAACCGTGCGCCACGCGTGACGAGGCGGGGCGGCCCTGGTACTACCAGCCGAACGACGCGCGGGATATCGCACATTGCATCGTGTGCGCGCTGCGGTCTCCGGATGCGGTTGGCGAGTCCTTCAACGGCGGCGCCCCGGCCCCGTTCACGTATCCCGAGGGCGCCCGGCTGCTCGGGGAAGTCAGGGGACGGGAACCCCTGGAGGTGACGTTACCGGTGCGCTGGATGTACGACCACGACATCACGAAAGCGAAATCGCTGATCGGATTCCGGCCCAGGGGAGACCTGGAGACAATGATGGCGTCGGCCGCGGCCTTCGAGGCCGGAGAGATGGACTACCGGTGGTGAGAGACGACGTCGGGGAAATATCGATGCTGCGCGGAGGACTGGACGGTCCGGCAGTTAGAAGCTGTTTTAAAATTCCTGGTGAGTCCCGAGTGCGAGCGAAAATGTGTCGGTCAAGACGGGCAGATTCGACTATGAGAGGCGAGCAAGCGCAGCCTCGATCTCGTAAGACGGGTGGATATGACCAACGCAGACCGACGCTTTTGCAGCCGCGCGAAGACCGCTGGGTGTTTTAAGACAGCTTCTTAGGGGCGGCGTTGCGTTTCACGGATCAGGATGACGGCGCGGGCGCGCCGAGGATGATGAGGTTGCGGTTGGTGATGCGCTCGTCGATCGCGGTGATCTTGTAGGCCCCGTACCGGCCTGCAATAACGCCTACCGCCGCCGTGTATCGTTTGTCGTCGTCGAGGTGGTTGATGCGGCGCAGGTAGAGCCGGTCCCGGATGCAGCAGGGCATGGCCGCGAAACACGCGTTCGCCGCGCCGGCCATATCCAGGGCATCCCGGGTGCCTTCGTTGCAGGCGTGGATGCAGATGACGTAGGACCTTGGGCCCAGTTCCACGTCATTGAAGTCGGATTCGATGTACTCGACGTTCTCCATCGGCACTGCCTGTTCGCGCACGATCTCCAGGTAGTGGTCGAAGGCCGGCCGGCGTTCCCGGTCCACGCAGACAACGCGAAGCGCAGGGAACCGCCAGGCCAGCAGAATGCCCAGCAGACCGTGGCCGCAGGCCAGGTCGTAGATCGTCTCCACGTTTCCCTCGCGCCACTGTTCGTAGATGGCCTGGCCGATGCGCCTGTATGCCTCGAAGGTTTCGAAGAGTTCTTTCACACGCAGATACTTCGGGTGACGATCCACAACTCCCGATATGAACGCGGAAAGGGATTCGCTGCGGCCCGTTTCCGCCACGTAAGTGAGGAGAAGGTCCAGCCGTTCCTCGTCCAGGTCCCGCACCATCACGTTGGGATTCATCGGATACCGGTCCAGCATATCGGGCTGCCAGACGGCGTCGGTTCCTTCTCTTGTCATATCGATTTCCGGTTAAGAGGATCGGTGATCTGCAGGTTCGGACTAATATATACAATCCGACCTGAAGACGCAAAACTGGCGGAGAAGAATGACAGGGACGGCGGATTTTTCGAGGCCCGCCCAGAATCAAAAAAGGGAGCGTATCTATGGCGGAACAGTCATCCTCCCGTCGGATTGTCGACGCGCACATCCACGTCTGGACCGATGACTTTGCGCGCTACCCGCTGTCCCCAAGGGTCAAAGTAGAAGACCTCTGGCATCCCACCTTCACGCCGGACGAGTACTTCAGCTACAGCCGGTCGGTGGGCAACGTGCGCATCAACCTCGTCCAGATGATCTGGTACGACTACGACCACAGCTACATCCTCGACCTCATCGCCGACGATCCGGAGACGTACGCGGGCACGGGCATGATCAGCCTGGAGGATCCCGAGCCGGACAGGACCATGCTCGAACTCGCGCAACAGGGATGTTTCGCCTTTCGCGAGCCGCCCTCCGCGCTGGATCATCCGGTATTCGAGAAAATGTTCGCGGTCGGAGCCGAACACGAACTCGCCCTCAGCTTCAACATGCAGGTCGATCTGCTGCCCGATCTGGACGGGCTGTGCACCCGATTCCCGGATACGCCGGTCATTCTCGACCACGTTTGCCACGTGGGCATCCGGGAGGCAGACTACAGCGAGCAAGACCTGGAAGCGCTGCTCCGATTTGCCAGGCACAAGAAAGTGATGGTCAAGATCGGTCCGCTCCAGGCGCTGTGTTCGCGCCGCGCACCCTACCTGGACGTGCTGCCGCTGATCCGGCGGGTGGTCGAAGCGTACGGCGCCCATCGCTGCATGTGGGAGTCCGACAGCGGCGGACCCATTGAGATGGAGGACCCGATGACCGATTTTCCTGCTTCCGTCGCCCTGATCCGGGACCACGCGAGCTTCCTCAGCCCCGCCGAGAAAGACGCCATTCTATGGGGCACCGCGCAGCGTTTCTTCTTCCCCCATCTGGCGTGATCGTACACGACGCATCTCAGACGCACCTGACAGGGAGGACTGGTTTTGAAGCCTTTCAAGGATTCCACTGACATCGCGGGAGACGGATCTCTTCTGCGACAGGGTATGCATGAGGACGGATACCTCTACATCCGCAGCCTCTTGCCGGGAGAGATCCTGGAGGCACTGCGGCTCGCGTTCCTCAAGACCGCCCGCGAAGCCGGATGGGCCAGGGCGGACACGCCGCCGGAGGATGGCATCGCGGATCTCAACGGTTTCTGCGTGGAGCCGGAGGCGGCCTACATGGACGTCTACGCAGATATGTACGCGATAGAGGCCTTTCACGAACTCCAGCATCACCCGAACGTCGTCAGGCTCCTCGAGTGTATGGCCGGCGAGCCGATTCTGCCACATCCGCGGATTATCGCGAGGACCATCTTTCCTCAGCGGGAGGCGTATACGACCCCCGCCCACCAGGACTTCATCCCCATCCAAGGGACAGCGGAAACGTACACCGCGTGGATACCGCTAAGCGAACTGCCTGCGGAGATGGGCGGTCTGCAGGTCGCCGCCGGTTCCCATCGCCACGGCGTGTACGACTTCAAGCCGGCCCTCGGCGCAGGCGGTATTGAGATTACCGATCCCCTGGAAGGCGCCTGGGTCAACAGTCCGTTCGAGCAGGGCGACGTCCTCTTCTTCCACAGCATGCTCGTCCACAAGGGCCTGCCGAACCGCTCCGACCGTCTCCGCATGTCCATCGACGCGCGATATCAGAGGACCAGCGATCCCATCGCGCCGGGCAGCATCCTTCCCCACAGCCAGCCGAACACCTGGGAGAAGATCTATCGAGGCTGGCGAGACGAATCGCTGAAGTATTACTGGGAGAATCACGAACTGGATGTCGTGGAATACGACAACAGTTACCACGACAGGCGGGACCGGATGGCTTTCGACCTGGCCGAGGCGGGAGACGAGACCGCCGTCTCCGCGCTCCAGCGCATCATCGCGCGGCACAACGATCCGGCGATGCGGGAAAGGGCGGCCGAACTGCTGGCCCGGTTCGAGGGGAACTGAGTTAGCAGCCGCGCATTTCAGTCGTCGTCGCCGTAGGCCCGGTCGAGGTCGTGCGAACACGCTTCAAGCATCTGTGTCAGCGCAAAAAACTCGCTGCCGTACGCGATCAACCTCGCGCCCATGTCGTGCAGCTCCTGAACGTGCTCCACGGAGGCCGCCGGACAGCCCCACGCCAGCTCCCGTTCGCCCGCGACGGCCGCCACCTTCCTGATAGCTTCGTCAAGTGTGTATCCCGGTTTCAGCCGGTCGATCCTCAAAGCGAGGTCGCCCGGTCCGATGAACAGGCCGTCGACGCCCTCGACGGATACGATCGCGTCCAGGTTTTCCAGGGCCAGGGGCGTTTCGATCTGAACGACGAGGAAGGTCTCGCGGTTGGCATCGTCCACGTATGTTTCCCCGCCTGACATATAGAAGTCGGCATCGAGCCCGGCCGCGTCCTGGCCGCGGTCGCCAACCGGCGGAAACTTGACGGCGTCAACCAGCATCCCCGCCTTCTCAGGCGTCGAGACGTGGGGTATCATGAGGCCTGTAGCGCCGTCTTCCAGGTAACGATACAGCCTGGTCCGCTCCGTGGTGGGAGGTCGGAACATGCAGTCGATGTCGAACAGGTGGAAGTAGGCGAGCATGGACTGGATTTCCCGGTCGGTGAAACAGCGATGCTCCCCGTCCAGCCAGATACAGTCGTAGCCCGCGTCTGCAGCCATTCGGATGTACGCAGGTATGAAGTGACCGAGTCCGCAGATCCGGGCCGGCCTGCCATCGCGTATTTTCGCAAGCAGTTTGCTTTTGCGCATATTGGTGACTCCTGGCGTGTGGATTGAATCCTTCCGGGTCCCTCGAGTCGGATGTAGTGTCCTGTCCCAACAATTCCTCACCACTCGACCGCCGATTTATCCCGTCTCGCAGAAGTGTATACCATACAGGATACGCGACAGGAACACCAGCATCTTCTGACGAGGATGTCGGGACAGAGAATCCTCACACGGAGACACGAAGGCGCAAAGGGCCACAAAGGGAAAACCGTAAACACGACGAGGCGTGCAGCCACAAGTGTTGCCCCTACAAACGCATAACAGGTGCAGGTTTTGACGGTTTTGCTGACGGCGGACGGCTGATAGCAAAGGTCAAAAACAAAACCAATAATCCCCTTTTCCCAAAATTCCCTGCCTACGGCGTGTTCCTTTTGAAACGACCAAAAGGAACCAAAAGTCGCCGCTGGGCGCGGGGCCTGCCTTATGCATGGCGCGAATACCCACATAGGACTCACCCGATACGTTGGCCTGCCAGCCACGGAAGATGAATTAGTTCGGTGCCGGACGGAACAACGCGCCCTGCTCTGATCGTGCTCTCCAGAGATATCGCGTGAGATAGCGACAGGCTTTAATCAGATAGAGCGAAATGCGGATAGCGTTACCGCTCTGGCTTAGGCAATCGAAAATTGGCAATCCACCGGGCGGGCGAACCATGGGCACCCTGCGAAAGCAACAACAGCGTTGACATTTACGCTGCTTGGGCTTTGCTGTTCGGCTTTTAATTCTTGATTTAAGCAGACGGCTGATAGCTGATTTAACCGACCGTTGATCTCTGTTTTACTCTGTGTCTTTGTGTCTTCGTGTGAGTTGATGTTCGATTGTAGCTGATTGTGGTTTATGCCGAAAGTTGCCAGCCCGTTTGAGTACCACAGCGATAGGAGATACCATGGCCAAATATCGAGCCGGAGTGATCGGCCTGGGATGGATGGGCATGCTCTACGATCTGGCGGAGCGTATCCCGGACCTCTTCGAAATCGACGACGTGCACCGCCCGACGCCCGAACTGGACGTCCATCGCCGGTTCTATCACCACGACCATCCGGGCACCGAAGGAAATCCGACGTCCTATGCCGAGGCGCTGCACAGCCGACCCGAGGTGGAGCTGGCGTCTGCGGCCGACCGGGACCCGAAGCGACTCGCGGCGTTCACCGAACGCTACGGGATCGAGGCGACTTACGAGGATGCCGAAGCGATGCTGCGCGCCGAGCGCCCGGACATCGTGGCCATTGCCACGAATACAAAGGGTCGCGCCGACCTGACGTGTCTCGCGGTACAATGCGGCGCACGCGGCATCGTTACCGACAAGCCGATGTGCCACACGCTCGAGGAGGCGGACCGCATGGTTTCAACCTGCGCGGATGCGGGCGTCCCCCTCAATTGCGGCGCGATCTCGACGACCCACCCCTCTTTCGGAAAAGCCAGAGAACTGGTGCAAAGCGGTGCCATCGGGGAGATCCTGTCGATCGAGGCGAACTCGCCGTTCGCGCAACATCAGAACTGGTCGTATTTCCTGGATAGCGCCCCTGCCTGGGTCTCAGGAATCGGAGACCTTCCCCGTCGTGGAGCGGGCACCGACGAGTTCGCGGGACCTGGAGGAAGCGACGAATTCAGGGGCCAGGGAATCATGGTCACGGCAGACCAGACGGTCGTACACTTTCGGGCGGGAGCGCCGGGGGTCCGGCTGGAGGGGAGTACGGGTGAGATCGAGTTCAGGGCGGGCCGTCGATGGCGGCTGAGCCAGCAGCTGGAGACGACCGGCAATATTCGCGTGGAAATGCCGTGGCCGGAGCCGCAGTTCGTGCATCCGTACGGCGCTGTCTACTCGCTGAACGACGTGATCGACTGCATGGAAGGTCGGCTGGAGGAACCGAAGAACTCGGGACGGCGGATTGCCGTGGCCCTGGAAGTGGAGATTGCGTTGAAGCTTTCCTCGGCGCGAGGCGGAGAGCGCGTGGAGCTTCCTCTTGAAGACCGTTCACTAGGGCTGAACTACGACTGGTTCCGTTAGAAAACGAAATCCCGTCCCGTATCGCCCGGTTGTGCCGGGATCCTACGTCCAGGGTACCTTGAGATCGAACTCTTGGGAGAGACCCTCGAGCGACGTTACTGCTTTCGCACTGATGGGAATGCCGTTCTGCCGATAATCGGCCTCCTTCTTCCAGGCCCTCTGCCCCGGCAGACCCGCATCCGAAAGTCCGGGCAGCGGCTCCATCTTCGCGGTCTCGTCCATCAGGTAGTCCATGTCCGCACTGAACGCGCCGGGAGAGGTAAAGCGGCTCACGTCCAGGGCCATGTGAAATCCGGACTGATCGGCGCCCTGGAACTTTGTGGATCTCCGGTCGAATTCGGGCAACATCTGACCCCCCAGGGTCCCCGAGAGGATGTTGGCCACGTGAGACATGCCGATGGCCTTCATAAATACCGCCGGATTCCTGCGGATGTCTTCGTCTTCCACCACGAAATGGCTGGCATAATCGAGCAGGAAGTTGGGCCGACCGGGGCCCGACGGCATCCCGAAGGCCAGCGGCGGGCTGCCCTGGATCGAGCCGCGGATGCTGTCGGCGCGATTGTAAGACGGCGCGGCGTTCCGGCCGGAGAGGCTGATGCCGACGAGGTCCTCCTTGAGGGCCATCCGCACGTACTTCCCCGAACTTCCCAGATGGTCGTGATAGACAGTGGTGACCGCGCCAACGCCGAGTTCTTTGGCTTTGGCAATGGCCAACTGCATCGCCCGGGTCGCGACGATCATCCCCAGGCCGCCGTCTCCGTTGAGCGCGGCGGTCGCCGGGCCTTCGTGCAGGACCCGGATGGCCGGATCAGGATTCGCGCGTCCATCCTGGAATGAGCGGACGTATCGCTCCACCTGCAAAACGCCGTGGCTGACCACGCCGCGCAATTCGGTGTCGACCAGCAGGTCGGCGATCAATCGGGCGTGGTCCCGTGGCAGAGGTACGGCCTCGTAGATCGCGCATACGAGGTGTCGCAGGTCTTCGACAGGGACGCGAATACCGTCTTTCGGCGGGACGTTCACTGAAACGCTCCTTCATTGGTTGTGAAGTCGGTCGTACCGGACGACATACCATATAAAACCTCAGTGGCCGCCGGTGTCAAGGACGCAGCGACGCGACCTGCACCCCAATTGTGTGGCTTCGCTCCGCTCAGCCGCGCTTGATGAATGATTCGCGGGTAAAGCAGTATATATGGACGTTAAAAGCGCCTCGGCTCTTCGCCGAGGCGCCTTTGGTTTACCGGTAACGACTGGTTGCAGCAACAATCCGATTCTTTTTCTAAATCCCCAACGGCATCGTTATTCGAAATAATTCCGCCGGATTGATGCGGGAGGGGTGCGTTCGATGAGATCGTCAGACGCGAGTTCGAAGGCGAAGCCGATGGGCGCGGGGCCTGGGTCGTCGAAGCGAACGTTGTAGGTGGTGCAGCCCCAGCGGTCACCGGTCGCGACGGCATCGAAAGCCTTGAATTTTCGCCGAATCGGATCGTACGCGAGCCGCCCATACAGATCCAGTTTCAATCCGCGAGGCTTGTCAACCGTCAGGCCGCTGTGGGGATTGGATTCGAAATTGGGTTCCCCTTCCAGGTGGATGCGGCCCTCCATGCGGAGCCGGACGAGGTCGGATTGGAAAGATTCGACCGTCAGGCTGATCTCTCCGTCTTTCAGGTCTTCATCCTTCCATCCGTGCGATTGACCGCGGGCCGTATCGATGAATTGATTCAGGGCCAGACGCCTCGTGAAAAAATCCGGCGCGCGAAAGGTCTGACCGTGCCCGGCATTTTCAGGCACGAGTGACAGGGCCTCCTCTTCGGTAAACCACGCGAAGTCGATGTTGTGCCGGGGGTCGACGCCGCCGGAGTTTCGCGGAAGGTCGCGAACCGTGACTTTCAGTACAAGGCCGTTTTCGGGATAGGACCAACCGAGCATGGGATCGACGGGATAGGATTCGGGAATGTCGGTCGAATCGCCGGCATCCGGGCGTTTCCGCCACCGTTCCAGGCTTTGCTCGAGTACTTCCAGGAGCGGGGCTGCATCCCGCGTGTTGATGGACCCCAGCAGCTCGCCGTCCGAGGTACACGCGTACAGGCCCTGCCGGGTGGCCGTGGGTTCGGTGACTCCACCGTAATGGCCCTGTTCGGCCACGAGGCGGAAGAACTCGCCCTTGGCGTCTTTCTGCGTCTGGGTATAGCTGCAGTTGTCCGCAACGGGAATGTAGGATTCGTTCAGGATCCGGATAATTTTCGGATGGGAGAAGACGGACTCACGGCCCGCGATGCCGTTGTTTCAGACGCAGCCGAGCGGGTTGCCGTTCATCGCCCAGATAAACAGCGGTCTCCGCACCGCGGCCGCGCGGCGGCGGGCCGCCCAGAGGTCGGTCTCCCAGCCGATATCCGTCCACCGTACTTCTTCGGGATCGGACTTGATCAGCGAGAGCAGAGACTTAATCGTCTCCGGACCGGGTTTCCATCGGGCTTGTCGAGCATCCATATTCATCTCCTGTTCGGTTTTCGTTCTTCCTTGCCTTTCTTTGTGTCTTCGTGTCTCCGTGTGAGCCGGGTCTTCCTGATTCTTCTCCCCCTTTCCTTCAGGAGAGGGGGCCGGGGGGAGAGGTCGGTTAGAGGCGGTGAGAGGGAAGAGGGTAGAAGAAATGCGGGGAGCCGGTAGAGGTGAGACGGGAGAAGACGCCCTTGCCGATCTGTTGCCCCGACTTGCCTGCGGCATGAAAAAAACCCTTTACGGCGTCCAATCTCTCCCCTCTCCCGTCTTCCTTCTCACCAGGTGGTGGGCTGGGGTGTGGTTCTCTACCCTCTCCCGGCTTACGCCTACCCGGTTTTCTCACCGCTTCAAAATCCCCCCGTTCACGTCGATCGTGGCGCCGGTGATATACGCGCCCATCCGCGACGCCAGGAAAAGGGCGGCGTAGGCGATTTCCTCGGGCTGGCCCACGTAACCCAGAGGAATGAGTTCGTTGATGCGGCTTCGGGTATCCGGAGGGATTTGCATGCTGGTTTCGATGACGCCCGGAGTAATTGCGTTGACCGTGACGTTGCTGGCAGCCAGGTCGCGGGAGAGGGTCTTTGTCATCCCGATCATTCCGGCCTTCGAGCTGCCATAGTGGACGCCGCCGGCGACCCCGCCCGTCTGGCCGCTTATGGATGAGATATTGATGATGCGGCCGCTTTTTTGTTTTTCCAGGTAAGGGGCCGCCGCCAGGCAGCAGAGATACGCGCCGGTGAGATTGGCGCCGATCACCCGCTGCCACTCGGCGTGATCCACGCCCGTATAGGGTCCCGGGCTCGACACCCCGGCATTGTTGACCAGGACGTCGACGCGGCCGAATTCGTCCACGGTCCTTTGCACGAACGCGTTGACCTGGGCCTCGTCCGCAACGTCGGCCGGCGCGGGGAGTACGTCTTCCCCGGCAGACAGCGCATCGGCGACCGCTTCCAATGGACCCGCGTTTCGCGCAACCAGCGTGAGGCGGGCGCCCGCCTGATGGAACACCTCGGCGATGCATTTTCCGATGCCCCGGCTTGCGCCGGTGACGATGGCGACCTGTCCGGACAGGTCCAGAAGGTCGGCAAGAGGTTTCTGGAACATTTGGGGGTATTCTTCTATAGTGATGCCCGGATACGTAAACAGAGGCTATTCCGGCCGTGTCGCCTCATCCCGATTGGTGCCCGCGGGCGCGATCAGACAAACTTCACGCTCCGGACTTCGCGGTTGGCCAGGCGGATTCCCCGGGCCTTGTTGCCGCGAACGGGATACTCGTCGATTGTGAAATCCTCTTCGGTGATTCTCACCCGCGGTTTGGGTTTGAAGAAAGCCCGGACCGTGCGGCTGGAATCCGTGGTGAGTTTCAGTATGCGGCAGCCTTCGGGCGCCAGTTCGTACCCCCGGTTCAGGATGAACTTGTCGATCCTGCACCGTTTGATGTAGAGATATCCGGTCCTGTTCTCTTTGTAGAAGACGTTGTAGACGCGGTCTTCCACCACGAAACCGCAGAAAAGCATGCCCTTGTCCACGAAGAGTTTTTCAGGGACGTCCACCACGGAGTACATTCCGGACTTGCGGATCACCAGAACACGGTCGTACGCAGACACATCGAAAAGGGCGACGCCGTTGACCTGGTGGCCCAGGTAACCGGTATTCTTGTCGTAGCGCAGCTTAAGATTTCGCTGGGCGGCTTCCCGGACGTCGACTCTCTGGATGCTTGCGACCTCGGTCTTCCGGGGGTGATCGACGCGGTATTTCTCAATGACTCCCTCGAGAAATGCAATGGCGTAGGCCTGGATGCCGCGCAGGTTGGCGCGGACCTCCCTGAGGCGCCTGCGGATTTCCTGCATTTCTTCCTGGACCTTGTTGATATCGTAGAGCGAGATGCGCCTGATGGGGATCTTGAGCAGGTTATCCACGTCCTCATGGGAGACTTCCGCCCTGATGCTCTCCTTGAAGTGTTCGAGCCCTTCGAATACCGCACGGTACACATCCTCGGAGGTGGTCTCCTCCTCGATGCTCTTGTAAATCCGGTTTTCGATGAAGATCTGTTCGAGCGTCTTCGCGTGATGGCGCGCGGTCAACCGTCGCTCTTCGAGTTTGAGTTCGGTCCTGAGCAGCTCGACCAGGCGGTCCGTATTGTATCGGATCACATCGGTCACGGTGGTGATCTGCGGCCGGTTCTCGCGTATGACCAGCAGATTCGCCGCAATTGACGTCTCGCAGTCCGTAAACGCATACAGGGCGTCGACGGTATCCCTGGTATGCACGCCGCGGGCGAGCTGGATTTCAATTTCCACCTGATCGGTCGTATAGTCGCTGATACCCGAGATTTTGAGTTTGCCTTTTTTGGATGCGTCTTCGATGGAGGCGATGAGGGTCTCGGTTGTCGTACCGAATGGCAGTTCACGCACGATGATGCGTTTCGGATCCTTTGTATCCAGCCTTGCCCTGGCCAGAACCTTTCCGTTGCCGTCGTCATATTGAGAGACATCCACCATCCCGCCCGTGGGAAAGTCGGGATGGAGGCGGAAGGGCCTGTCCTGCAGGCAGGCGATCTGCGCCTCGAGCAGTTCGATCAGGTTGTGCGGGAGAATCCGGGTGGTCATGCCCGCGGCGATGCCCTCGGAGCCTATGGCGAGCAGGACCGGGATCTTCGCAGGAAAGGCGAGTGGCTCACGGTTGCGGCCGTCGTACGAATCTTCAAATTCGGTCGTCTCAGGGTTGAACAGGACCTCTCTGGCCAAAGGCGTGAGCCGGCATTCGATATAGCGCGCCGCGGAGGCCTCGTCGCCCGTGAAGATGTTGCCGAAGTTGCCCTGCCTGTCGATGAACAGCTCCTTGTTCGCCAGGTTGACGAGGGCGCCGAAGATTGAGAGATCCCCATGGGGATGGTACCTCATGGTCTGGCCCACGACGTTGGCAACCTTGTGGTACTTGCCGTCGTCCATCTCGTGGAGGGCGTGCAGGATGCGCCGCTGAACCGGCTTGAAACCGTCGTCGATACTGGGTATCGCCCGGTTCTTGATGGAATAGGACGCAAATTCGAGGTAGTATTTTTCGTAAAGGGTGTCTACGAACGCCACGGTTTCTCCTCTTTGCCGCGTAAGAACTCAGGGGCCAGGAAAAGACGGAAACACGGTTTTCTCCTGACCCCTGCATTGGGGTTGACCCGGTGTTCGGAAGCTGTCTTAAAACCCTCAGCGGTCTTCGCGCGGCTGCAAACCCGTCGGTCTGCGTTGGTCAAAAGCACCCGTATCGAGAGGTCGAGGCTGCGCTTGCTCGCCTCTCTTAGGCGCCTTTGCCCGTCGGCGCTGCGCGCCCCTCGCGCCTCATAACCGACACATTTTCGCTCGCGCTCGGGACTCACCGGGAATTTTAAAACAGCTTCTCAGATCAGGTTTTCGACGATGTAGTCCCTGCGTTCGGGGGTGTTCTTGCCCATGTAGAAGCTGAGCGTGTTGGCGATTTCGGATATGGAGCGGATATTGACTTTGACCAGACGCATGTCGTCGCCGATGAATTGACCGAATTCTTTCGGCGAGATTTCCCCAAGCCCCTTGAAGCGGGTGATTTCCGGGTTTTTGACCTCCGCAACGGCGCTGTCGCGCTCCCGGTTGTTGTAACAGTAGCGCGTGACCTTGCTGTTCCGGACGCGGAACAGCGGGGTTTCGAGGATATAGAGATGGCCGGCCAGCACCAGTTCCTCGAAGTAGTTCAGGAAATACGTGAGGAGCAGGTACCGGATATGGTAACCATCGTGGTCGGCATCGGTGGCAATGACGATTTTGTTAAAACGCAGGTTTTCGATGCTGTCTTCGATACCCAGCGCCATCATGAGGTTGTACAATTCCTCGTTCTTGTACACCGCGGCCTTGTTCTTGCCGAATACGTTCAATGGAACGCCCTTCAGGCCGAATATCGCCTGGGTGAGGACGTCGCGCGCAGCGACCATGGACCCCGCCGCGGACGGGCCCTCGGTGATGAAGATGGTTGAGTCTTCGCCATGCTTCTTCTGGCCCAGGTGGAACTTGCAGTCTTTAAAGTGCGGAATCTTGATTGCGATCTTCCGGGCGGCTTCCTTGGCTTCTTTCTTTACGGCGTTGAGTTCCTTTCTCAACTTTTCGTTCTGGGCGATCTTCTCGGACAGGCGCCCGGCCGCGGTCTGGTTCTTGTGAAGGAGGTCGACCACGGCGCTCTTGACCTCCGTGACAATCCACCCCCGAATATCCGTATTCCCAAGCTTGTTCTTGGTCTGCGACTCGAAGACAGGCGCCTTGAGCTTGACGGCAACGGCGCCGGAGATGCTCTCCCGCACGTCGATGCCGTTGTAGTTCTTCTTGTAGAATTCATTCACACCCTTGAGGATGCCCTCGCGAAAGGCGCTCTGGTGGGCCCCGCCGTCGCTGGTGTGTTGGCCGTTGACGAAAGAGAAATACGTCTCCCCAAAGCTGGCCGTGTGGCTAAACGCGAACTCCAGGTATTGGGACTTGTGATACAATGGCTCATAGAGGGCGGTCTCGCCGACTTCGCGTGTGAGGAAGTCCAGCAATCCGTTCCTGGATACAAATCGTTCCTTGTTGAAGACCAGCGAAAGTCCACTGTTCAGGCATGCGTAATTCCACAGCCGCTGCCGGACGTAATCGAAGTTGAACGCGAAGTCATCGCCGAAGATCTGAACATCGGGAAGAAACTCGAAATAGGAGCCGTCGGGTTCCCCGGGTTTCCGTCCCTTCAGCTTCTTCTTCAACCGGCCGCGCTCGAAGCGGGCTTCGAAGAATTCTCCCTCCCTGTAGGCGACCGCCCTGAAATCGGAAGAGAGGGCATTGACGGCCTTGGTGCCGACGCCGTTGAGGCCCACGCTGAACTGGAAGACGTCGTCGTTGTACTTCGCGCCGGTATTGATGATGGAAACGCAGTCGATGACCTTGCCCAGCGGAATGCCGCGGCCGTAGTCCCGGACACGGACCCGGTTGTCTTCGATGCTGACGTCAATCTTTTTACCATAACCCATGATGAATTCGTCTACGGCGTTGTCGATGACTTCCTTGAGCAGGACGTAGATGCCGTCGTCCGGATTGGAACCGTCGCCCAGCCGGCCGATGTACATGCCTGTGCGGAGCCGTATGTGTTCCAGCGAGCTGAGCGTTTTGACCTTGGACTCGTCGTACCCGTGTTCGGGCGACGCGCCGTTGGTGTTCCTGCCGGAGGATCGACGGGTGGTCGCGGGTTTTCCGTTGATGGAGAGCGAGAGCTGACCTGGACTCTGAATCGTCGGATTTGTTTCGGGCATAACCCACCTTTTCGGGATCGCTGGATGATGCGACCCCGCGCGGCGAATGTACAACCGGGGAGACAGACGAACCTGACGCGGAATCAGGTCGGAATGGGGCCTAAAAGGAACCTAACTGTGGGGAAATAAAGGGGAAAGACAGCACCTAAATATAGTGCATCTTTGTTCATCTTTCAAGGTGTTTTTTGCACGCCGGCACGAGGGGCGTCGGGAAGAATGGGATTTCGGAATGCGACTTTCAGGTCCCATGGACAACGTAACCGAGTACGTCCGCCACCTGTTCGGGCGTCTCCGCCACCGCCAGGGCCGCCGAGTCGACTTCCTTGAGCGCGTGGGCGATGCCTGCGTCGTGTATCACAATTATCGGCTTGCCCAGGGCAGCGGCGAACCCGGCGTCGAACGCCGCGTTCCACTGCCGGTACTTGTCTCCGAAACGCACGACCACGACGTCGGCGTCGCCAATGAGCGTCCGGGTCCGGATGGCATTGATCTTCGCGCCCTTGTGGTCCTTCCAGAACGAGGACTCCTCCGGACCCAGGATATCCACGCCGCAGTTGTCGCTGGCGGCGTGGTCGGTCACCGGAGCCGTGAAGGAAACCGGAAGCTCCCTTTCCGCCGCCGCGCTTGCGATCCGGTCCCGCCAGTCGCTGTGGATTTCGCCGGCCAGGTAGACCTTCCAGCATTTCGACATTCGCCGGACTCCTCTCCTCGAATATGGAAACTTCCCTGGCGTTGTGTTTCTGAAAGATTCGCAAGAATCCCGCCGATGTGCGACGGGATCAGGGAAAGCGCTCTTCTGGACGCCAGACGGTGTGCATTCTTCGTCGCTCAGTCCTTCACGACCCGGGTATGCGTGTACTGGTTTGAGTAGTTTCTCATATTTCCCGTAGCGTAGACCTGTTTGATGGCCGTAGCCGGGAGCCAGTGGATAAACCAATTGTTGTAGACTTCGCATATATCCTGTGGTATGCCCCGGATGACCACCGCTTCCACGTCGACGGCTAGAAACGTGTTGTGGTGGATGAGAATGAGGTTTCCGGCAATGTGCGTTCCGTCTTCGCGGTCTCTGCCGCCGTGCATATCGAAGCTGTGGCTGTTGGCGTTCTCCAGAACCATGTTGTATCTGGCTTCGTAGCTGGTGTTCGGCCTGCCCGTGCCCGCGATGTGGTGCCGGCACCAGTCGAACAGGTTGGCTTCGATGAGCGCTTCGGAATTGTCCATCACCACGCCGTAGCCGAGGCCGTGGCGCTGATTGTGGTGGATATAGTTGTGGTGGATGTGGTTGTCCGTGGAATTCCTCCGGAGGAAAATCGCGCCGTGACTCCAGCCCCAGAGTTCGCAGTTGTCCACTTCCAGCCTCGGTTGGAAGGTCTCGATGGCCCTGGAGTTGGGTATGCTGTAGAACCGCCCTTCCCTCAGGAGCTGCGTCATCTGTTCGGTGCGTCTCATCGAGTCCGGTCCCTCCAGCCTGAGGCCGGTAAGCCGAACGTCGGGACCGACGGAGACAAACAACGGCGCCGTATCCAGCAGTTCAGAAAAAATGAGGCCGCCGTCGGAATCGGGCTTGCCCCGGCCGCTGGCCAGCGTGACGCCCGCACGGATCTCGATGTCCGTATCCCCGGTCAGGTCCACCCTCGCGGTATCCGCCACGTAGACCACCTGCCCCCCCGTCGCCTGCTTGAGCGCATCCAGCAACTCCGCCCGGTTGGTGACGAAGAAATCGTACTCCTCAACCAGTTGATCGTATCCCTCGCCGCCGCCGATCGGATTGCCGGTGGGGTTAGAGTCGGCCCCGAACTTGTCGTCGGAAAGCAGCGCGCGGTTGCTCAGGTCCCGCCCGCCCGTCGGTTCGGTTGGCTGCGGTTCGGGCGCCGGGGGCGTTTCCTTGCCGCCGCAGGACGCGATAAAAAACAGCGCCGCGAGACAGGCAAGCCGCTTGCAGATGGATGTTGGCAAATCGGGCCTCATCCCGTGGAAAAGATCGATCCGCTCACCATCGCGTATCTCATCAACAGATCGTCCATCGCATTCTTCTCAGTCCTTGACGACCCGATCGTTGGTGTACTGGTTCGAATAGTGCCGGACGTTGCCCTTGGCGTTGGTCTGTTTGACGGCGACGCTCGGCACAAAGTGGATGAACCAGTTGTTGTAGATGTCGCAGTATTCCTCGGGAACGCCCCGGATGACGACGGCCGCCACATCGATGGCCAGAAACGTGTTGTGATGGATGGTAATGACCGTCCCGGCGATGTCCGTACCGTCGCCCCGGTCCCTGCCGCCGTGCATGTCGAAGCTGTGGCTGTTGGCGTTTTCCAGGACGAGGTTGTAGCGGGCCTCGTAGCTCGTGCCGGGCCTGCCCGTACCGGCGATGTGGTGCCGGCACCAGTCGAACAGGTTGGCCTCGATCAGCGCTTCCGACCGGTCCATGACCACGCCGTAGCCCAGACCGTGGCGCTGGTTGTGGTGAAAATAGTTGTGGTGAATGTGGTTGTCCGTGGAATTGGCCCTCAGGAAAATCGCGCCGTGACTCCAGCCAAAGAGCTCGCAGTTGTCCACTTCAAGTCGGGATTCGGAGGTCTCGATGCCCCGGGAGTTGGGGATGCTGTAATACCGTCCTTCCGCACTGAGCTGCCTCATTTGCTCCGTGCGTCTCATCGTGTCCGGGCCCTCCAGCCGGAGTCCGGTAACGCGCACGCCGGGACCGGTGGCGACAAAGAGTGGAATCGTCTCCAGTTCCTTCGAGTAGACCAGGCCGCCCTCGGTATCGGGCTTGCCACGTCCGCTGGCCAGCGTCACACCGGCGCCAATCTCGATTTTCTGGTCGCCCGTAAGGTCCACCCTGGCGGTGTCCGCCAGATAGACCACCTTGCCCTGGGTCGCCTGCTTGAGCGCATCCAGCAGTTCCGCCCGGTTGTTGACGAAATAGTCGTACTCGTCGACCAGTCGGTCGTATCCTTCACCCCCACCGATGGGATTGCCCGTGGGGTTCGAGTCGGCGCCAAACGTGCTGTCCGACAGCAGGGGCCTGGGCTGCCGGGGGGTGCTATCCGTGGTCTCGGCAGGCGTCGGCTCCGGCGCAGGGGCGGCGGGCTTTTCCTCCCCGCCGCAGGCCGAAAGGAGAATCAGTACGCCGAGACAGGTGAGCAGCTTGCACAACGATGTTGGCATAAACACCTCGCGTACACACCACCCGGTAAGTGGGTAGACGGGAGACGTTAGACGGTAGAAGAAATCCTTGCCCGTTATGTTATTTTCCCTTGTCTCCGGCACGAGAAGAAGCCTAACAAGGCAGACAATCTCTCCCCTCTCCCGTCTTGCGTCTAACGGATTCAAGTCTCCATTCGAGAAAGGCAGCCTCGCAACGCGTATATGATTTCCCGACTGGGATCATATCTAGTACAGATCTTCCCGCGTCGTTATCGGACACCACCGGGCGGTGTTGAGATGGTCCAGGAGGATGTTGAGCGCATCGGACGTGCCGATATACTGGAGCGCAACCGCAGCGTGACCGGAGGCGTAGCGGTTCTCGTCTTCCAGGGCGTCACGCAGGGCAGGGATGGCGGACTCGCCGTCCGTTCCGAATCGCGCCAGGGCATACGCCGCGGTGTAACGGACCTGGTCGTCGTCGTCTTTCAGCGCGTTCGCCAATGCGGTCACGGACACGTCCGGATTGCCGGCGATGGTACCTAGGGCTTCGGCCGCGTGGTGACGGACCCATTCCGACGGATCGTTCAGCGTATGCGCGATCGCGGATACCGCCTCGACTGCCGCCGAGCCCGCGTCGCCCAGCGCGAAGACGGCATGGCCGCGCACTTTCTCATCGTCATGACCGAGCGATGCCTCCAGGTCGGGCACGGCGGGCTCTCCAATCGCGCCCAGCGCGTAGGCGGCGTTGAGTTTTACGCCGTCGTCCTCAGACTGAAGGGCCCGACAGAGCGGACCGACAGCCGGCTCACCGGTTGCGGCCAGTTCGTAAGCCGCGTTTAGCCGGGCATGTTCGTCGCCGTCGTGAAGCGTCCGGGTAAGCGCCTCCACGTTGCCGGCGTGTCCGTTGGCGTTCGAACCGCGCGACCACTCCCAGATGCTGTTCCAGACAAACGGGTGCCTTTCGCCCACGTGCGAGTTGCTCCATGCCTCGTCGGTGTGGTACCAATCAGGCTGCGTGGGCTCGGACATGCGCGTGAACTGGAACTTCATCATATACCGTGTCTTGTCCACTAGGTTGGGCATAGCCCGATGCCAGATGTCGAAGTGGACGATTGCGATCGTTCCGGCTTCGCCGCACACGGAAACTCCGGCGTCGTCCGGATCTTCGAGGCGGTCCATGTAGCAATGCGTGTGGGGTATGACCCCCGTCGGACCGTTAATCAGTTCCACGTCCTGGGGATAGTAGAAGGCCATCGCCCACCGGTTGCGGTGATAACGCAGCTTGTAGTACCCCCAATAGCTGTCCTTGTGCCATCCTCCGCCCGGGCCGTTGGGCTTGTTGAAATGACAGTGGCGGTGGATGTGCATGGCATGGTCGTGACCCAGGATGGACGAAAAGGCGCCGTGGACTTCGGGCTGGTCGAAGACCGTCTGGATTTCGGGAATGCGGGGAAGGACGTTGTTGCCCGGGTTGCCTTCCTTGATGAAGACTTCGTCGGTCTTTCTGTAGATTTCCTCGTGGAACTCGGGCGGGAGGTTCACCTTGATCGTTATAAACCCGTTGGCGATGAATTCCTGCATTTTTGCGTCGTCGAGGAGGTATTTCGGGTCCGGCATAGCACAAGTCTCCGTATAGATGGTGAGCAGGGGCAGGGCGTGTTCGCTTTCTTGCGCCTCAACAATCGAAAAAGTACGGACATGGCATATACGCGTCAAGGGATTATTCTGCGGCGAGCAGCGGGCGGGCGCGTGACGCCCAGGATTGGCACATCCATTCTTTTTTTTCTGGCAATAACTGTTGCTTTTTCCAGTGATCTGGCGAATTTATAATGAACCGTTTAGACGGAAGGCGTGTCTTGCAGGATGTGAGACAGGGAACACATCGCGTGTCCGGAGTCGTGTCGCAATAATTCCTCGCCGATATACCGCCGATTTCAGTCAACCCGTTTCCGGGTCAGAACACTACGTTTTTGGGTAATGAAGTGTTATCCGTCGATCTTAAAAGGCAGTTTACGATACCGATTCCTCAGCGCGCCAATACGCCGGAGTCCCGCATGCCCACGGAACGGTTCCTGATTCAGCAGTGTCTCTCGGGAAATCAGGAAGCGTTCCGGAGGTTGATCGAACCGCACCAGGACTTCGTCTTCCGGGTTGCGCTTTCAATCCTGGGCAACCGTGAGGAGGCGGAGGAAGCGGCCCAGGATGCATTTGTACGCGCTTACCGCGGGCTGGGTTCGTTTTCGGGGAAGGTTCCGTTTCAGGCATGGATGTACCGTATTGCGGTTCGGACCGCCCTGAACGTGCGCAGGCGACGGCGACGACGTTTGTTTGAGCGCCTGACGCCGCCCGCCTGGTTCGGCGGCCAGGCTTCGGCCGCGACAGAATCGCCGGACACCCGGTTCGCAAGACAAGACGTGAAGGTCCGCCTGAGGGCGATAATCGACCGGCTGCCGGGAAAGCTCCACGAGGTTGTGGTGTTGTCCTATCTGCAGGAACTTGCCGGCAGCGAAATCGCTATAATCCTGAACATCCCTGAAGGCACGGTCAAATCCCGGCTGCACCGTGCGCGGGAAAAACTGCAGAAAGAGATCGAGAGACATGGTCTGCTGGATTGACCGCAACGAAAGAGGGCAGAAAACATGCCGAATCTGGAATGTCGTGAAACGAAGAAGCTGATGCATGGCTATCTGGACGGCGATTTGTCGCCGGACCGGGAAGAGGCCATGCGTGTTCACCTTGCTCGGTGCGGGGACTGCGCGGCTGCATTCGAGCGGCTGCGGCGAAGCGAGGACGCGGTCCGGAGCCATTTCAATGCGTCCGTCGCGAACGAGACGGCGCCAGCCGGCTTCTGGGATGGTCTGTCGGAACGGTTGGAAGCCCGGCCGGGGCGCGTCCGTTGGCGCCTGCAAGACCTCATCGAGAGGGTTCCCCGCGGCGTACTCGCGCCGGCGGCGGTAGCAGCGGTGCTGATGCTTGCGGTCTGGGGAATGGAGGTGTATGAAACGGACGTGCCGGCGGGGAATGGGGAATCTGCGCCGGTGCGTAAAGAACTGGCGCAGATCCGGGCATCAATCCTGGATATGGAAGCCGAACTGGAGCAACAGTGGAGATAGCGGCTATGCGACATATGATTTCAGTCGTCCTGGGCTTTGCTTTATTGGCATTTGTGCATTCAGCCCGCGGGGATACGGTGGAAGTGCAGGTTCAGGGAGCGCAGGGACCGGCGGACAGCATCCATCTGAAGTGGGACGGAAGACGGCCTGTTTCAACGGTGGGATCCGTGCCGGAGACACCGTCCACCCCGGGCGACTTCCGGGAGATGCTCAAGGACCTGCGAATCCAGAACCGCAAGTCGCTCTTGGAGCTCAAGCGGGACGTCGACGCGATGAATCTTGCGTTGGAGGCGGGCTCGGTCGGCGCCGACGAGACCCGATTGCTGCTGGCCGACATCCGGATGCGCCGCATTGACGCGCGTGTGAGCCTGAATCTGATGGGCTTTATGAACCGCGTTGCGCAGGATGAGGACCTGTCCGGGCTGTGGAGCGACCCTGTGCGCCTGTTCATGCCGGCTTCGGCGACGCCCAACATCCTGATCGTGAATCGCACCCGGGGACAGCTGGCGGCGGACGTCTGGGACGCCGATACCATTCGCGTGGTGTACGTTCCCGCGTTCTCCGGTTTCACGAAGGAGGCCATGCCGGACGAGAACGCACTGGACGAGGCGGCGGATGTAAAGGCGGATGTTTCCGTTCACAGCGCCGAGGCCGTCGCTGCCGCGGTTGAGGGACTCGATGAAGCCCATGGAGGGGGCATATCCGGTGCGATAACCGTGGTTTGGGTATCGGATCCCACCGGGGTACACGCGCCGCCGGGGTCCACCACGGATGACCCGCCCGCGCGCGGGATGGTGGTCTTTCCTTCCACGATGGTGCCGCGCCCCGAACGGCTGTTGCTGGATCGAGCGGAGCCCGTGGCGATTCGGGACATGGAAGGCGTCCAGGTGGTCCATCTCGTCGACAGCGGCATGCTGCTGGAGCGCCTGAAGGCCGCGCCACGGAAGCGGACCGCGGCTTTCCAGCGGACAACGGGATTTGAGGGATACTGGGCGCAACGCGGTGCGCTGCCTGTGCCGGCAATGCGCGAACCGGGATCTTCCCGGCGAGGTGTCACCAGACGCACTGCGCCGCCCGCTGCGCTGGTAACCGACCCCAGGGGACCGGCCGCATTCAACCAGGGAGTCGGTCTGCTGGCCGCCGGCAATTTCGCCGAAGCGAAGCAGCGATTCGAAGATGCCATCTCCGAAAACGACGGGTACGCGCCTTCCTTTGTGGGGTTGGGAAGGGCTTATATGGGGCAGGGCGCCCGGGAAGACGCGGAATATTTCCTGAAGAAGGCGCTGAAGCGGTCGCCAGGGTCTCCAGCGGCGTTAAAAGCGCTCAGCGACGCGGCGATGCAGGCGGAGGATTGGAGCGACCTCAAGAAGTGGTCGGGGCAGATCCTGACGCGCGATCCGGGCAATCTGGAGGCGCTCTACCGGCGGGCTATCGCCTACCGGGAATCCGGCAAACACAAGGGGACGGTCCCGCGCTGGCTGGACTGGAGGCGATCGGAACGGATATTCAGCCAACTCGTTAACAAAGCGCCGCATTACCGTGACGTGCTCTATCAGTTTGCAGTACTCAAACGTTATGACAAGGCGTTCGTAAAGGCGATTCGGCTGGGCGAAAATCAGGTCCGGATCAAGCCGGATGAATTCATACACCGGCGCGGGCTGCGGCGTCTGTACCTGTATTTCCTGGACAATACGGATCCGAACGACGCGCTGAAGTGGTTACGCAGACATGGTACCGAATACGCGCGTTACTTCGAGGGCGAGGCCCTGCGGCTCGCCGGGCAGTCGGCGCGCGCGGATACGGTTCTGCGGTCATGGCTTTCGTCTGATCCTTCTTTGAGCGTAATACCGGCCTATCTTTCACTGGCGCGCATCGCTTACGGAAGCGAGGCCTTCGAGACCGGAGAGCGGCATTACAGCAAGGCGGTTGAAAACATCCGGGACTCTCTGGACGCGCAACTGATGTACGAAGACGTGAAATACATCGTAACCGTAGAGGAAATGGATGCGTTTTCCAAACTCGAAACGCCGGAGGCCTATCGGGAGTTCTTCCGGAAGTTCTGGGCGAGCAGGGACCCCACCCCTGCCGTGTCTCCCAACGTGCGGCTGGGGGAGCACTACCGGCGGATTTTGTATGCCGAACGGTACTACATTTACGATGGATTTCGGACCTGGTTCTACGATCCGGACCAGGGCGATGACATCCCGTACCCGACTACGGTCGAATTGAACGACAGGTTCAACGATCCGGGTCTGATATACATTCGTCACGGCCGACCGTCAGATACGCAGAAGTTCTCCATGGCCGAAGTCTGGCACTACTGGAAGACGGATGCATTTGACAAGATGTTATTCAATTTCGCCGCAACACCCAGCAGTATGGGTTCCAACTGGCGTCTTGTGGAGTCCCTGTCCGGTTCGGGAAACTATGGACGACGCCTTCGGTGGGAGAATGAGAAACTCAGGCGCGAAGTGCGCCGGTCCGTGGAGACGGCGCTCCAGACAGACCGCCATACCTGGGAAGACGACGTGGATGACCTCGATTACGAGTCCTACCTGGCGTATTTCAAGGGCGAACGCGGCAGGGGCGACATTGAGCTTTATTACGGAATGCCATTCAAGGAATTGAAGAAGGACTTTCGTCAATTGCCCGATACGGCTGCGGTCTACCAATACGGCCTTGCGCTGCATGACATGCAGTGGAACCGGTACGAGAACCTGACCGGCTACGTGCGTAAATCCCATGTCGAACGGTCGCGCTACGAAGACCGGAGCTTCGGCGTACTCCGGTTTTCCGCCGACCCCGATTCAGGGCACGCGGCGTTTTTCCTCAGACCCTCACGGGACAACCTCCTTGGCGGCTGGAAGCAGGACATGCGAATACCTGAATTCTCGGAGACCGAACTGGATATGAGCAGCGTCGTGCCGGCGCACGTGATCCGGGCCGACGTCGAGGGATCCCACGGGTTCAATCTTCGAGGAATCCAGGCCGTACCGAATCCCTCGCTCAGGTTCTCTCGCAGGGATCCCGTGTACATCTATTTCGAGCTTTACAATCTGACGCCGGACGAACGCGGCACGACGTCGTTCGAGGTCTCCTACGGGTTGACCCGGCTGAAACGGCAGGGCATCCGGCGGCTGCTCAGAATCTTCGGCAGCGGCGAAAAGCCCGCCACGACCGTCACGGTCGAGCGCATCGGCGACACGCCGGATACAAGGGAGTCACTGGCGCTGGACCTGAACAAAGCCGGCTCTGGCGAGTTTCTGCTGAAGGTAAAGGTCCGCGATATCCACGCGGGCACCGAGCGTGAGCGGTCGGTGGAACTGGTATTGGAATAGGAGCACCTGAAACAGCTCCAGATTACCGCAAGAACTGTTTATCTCGTGGAGGTCCAAAATGAGACCAGGAGCGGTTATGAATGTTCTGGCGATTGCCGCGGTGACGTTCTTCAATGCGGAGGCCGGAGCGACGACGATGTCCACTGAGGATCGGGCGTTGGTTAAGAACCTCTACAGCGAGGGTATGAACCTGCTCGACAGCGACAGCCTGGACGCGGCAGCGTCAAGATTCCGCGCGGCAATCGAGATCGACAGGAAACATGCGCCTTCGCACGTGGGTTTGGGCCACGTGTATTTGAAGGATGGGGATTTGAAAGCCGCCGAACGGGCATTTGGGGATGCGCGGAGTAGGCAGCACAAATACGCTCCGGCGTACAACGGACTCGGGTTGGTGTGGCGAGAAAAACCCAAGGGCCTGTACACGGCGATCGACTACTTCAAGAAGGCACTGCAATACGACCGGCACTACCTGGAAGCGCGTTATCATATCGCCGAGGCGAGGTACGCATTGGGGGAACACGATGTAAAGCGCGAAGCGGAAAAGCTCCTCCAAATGGATGCAACGTTTGCACCTGCGCACCGGCTGCTCGGTGAATGGTACGGGACATTCAAGGAAGATCATCTGCGCGCGGCGGAGCACTACGAACAATACCTCTCTCTCCGGCCCGAAGATCTGGACGTCACTCTGCTCCTGGCCGGAGCGCTTGGTAAAGCCGGCGACCACGCTCGCGTTGTGGACCTGATGCGCACGCAGATGCTGAACCATCCCGACGCGATCAGGCTGTTGCCCGTACTCGCGTACGCCTACATGGAACTGGATTCCCTGGACCTGGCGGAGGTCGCGTTCGAGAGATATTTCGAAGCCTGTGAACCGGCAGAACGGATGCTGTATGAGGATATCCGCCTCCTTGCTTCTGCTGATGAATACAAGGCTTTTGCCCAGGCGCCGGATAAAGACGCGTCTCTGACCCGGTTCTGGGGAGACCGGGACCCGGATCTGACAACTGCGGCGAACGAGCGGCGGCTGGAGCATTACCGGCGCGTGTCGTTCGCGCGACGGCATTTTTCCAAATCGCAGCAGCCCTGGGATACGCGGGGAGAGGTATACGTGAGATTCGGAGAGCCGGACCATCGATCGAGATCGGACTGGAAGGATTTCCAGCAGAGCGTGGATGTACACAGGGTTAAGGAGGCGCTTGCAATGCAGATCCACGGTGCGGCGGAGGTTGCGAACTGGGGAGACATCCTGGTTGCTTTTCCGGTTCGCAGTATCCGAGGACCGCAAGACCTTGATGGCTTCACGGCGCCCGCCTACAGGCCCGTGCTTGCCAATGAAATGGATACCTCGACGGTCCCGTGGGAAAGCTGGGTCTACGTAAACAACGGCGTGGGGGGCGGCATGGAGGTGACGTTTACGGATGAGATGTTGAACGGGAACTTTGATTTCGCACCGCCACCGGTCGACGTGGATATTGACATCCGAAAGCTGGCCGCGTTCAACCGGTTGAGTCCCCGGAACGTGAGCATGCGAACGGCGGCGCGATACCCCGACTACTACCAGCCGCCAGCGAACGAAGATCCCCTGGAGTTCTACTACGATCTGGCGGATTTCCGAGGGCAGGCTGACACGGCATCCGCACTGGAAATCTATGCAGGGATTCCACATCAGGCAGCGCAGTACCTGGAGGCTGAGGACGCGACGTTCCTGGACGTCGAAAGGACAGTCGCCGTATTGAACAAGGAAACAGGTCAGGTTTACCGCGAGAGTGGGGACGTACTGTTCCGGCGCCACGGAGACGTGACCCAGCAGGAAGGCGCATTTGTTCCGGACCTGGTTCGGCTGGACGTTCCGCCGGGCCACTACAGGATGGAAGTGGAGGCCAGGGACAAACGCACCGGCAGGCGCGGGCGGTACCGCCAGATGATCCAGGTAGAAGCCTACCCTGAGACCGGTCTCCGGATGAGCGATCTGGAACTGGCCTGGCGGATCACTGAGGACAACGCGGTCGGCAAGTTCAGCAAGGGAGACCTGCACGTTGTGCCAATGCCGACCCGGACGTACGGAAAGGGCCACAGCGTCAATGTATATTACGAAATCTATAATCTGACGAAGGATACGTTCGGACGGACAAGATATCGCGTCGCCTATACCGTGGGCGAAAAGGGGAATTCCAACGTCAGCAATATCGCACGGCTTGTGAGGCTGCGGGGAAACCGGCAGGTGGAGGTCGAGGTGGCATCCGAGCAGGTCGGTACTGACTCCACTGAGGTGGAATACGTCGCGTTGCAGCTCGGGCAGCATAGCGAGGGACGGCAGGTGCTGCAGGTGGCCGTCACGGATTTGAACAGTGGTGAGACCGTGACCAAGGATGCCGGGTTCGTGTTGAAGTGACGGAGACAGCGGCCGTACGCACGCGCCTGATGGCGCTGCATGTCACTGGATGGTATTACAAATGGGCGTTTTGAGTTCTGCCACATCCCGTCGGCCGGTCAGGCTGATGTCCGGTCTGGTCGTCATGGCAGTGGTGCTTCTCGCGACAGCCGACGTGCGCGCCGGTCCAAACGACGCGCGACGGGATTCGCTGTATCGCGAGGCGCTGGCGCAGGTCGGCAAAGTGCCTCCAGAGGCGAGTATCAGGGCGTTCGAGCAGGTCTTGAAGCTAAACTGGAAATTCGCGCCCGCGCTCTATGAGATCGCAAAGCTTTATATGGAATTGAACACGCCGCTCACCCGCCAGAGCGCCCGCAAAGCGCTTGATGAGGCCATGCGCCTCGACCCGGAGAATAAAGACTATCATTTGACGTTGGGCGAACTGCTCAGCAGGCAGGGGTTCTGGTGGCATGCCGTGCGTCACTATGAAAAACTGCTGCACGCTGAGCCGGAGACCGCGGAGGCGGCATACTGGGCAGGATATTTCGCGGTGCAGGAGTATCTGTCCTACATCGATAGCGACAAATGGAACCATCTTGCCGCGCGGGATCTCGATCAGGCAAAGGCCCACTTTCAACGCGGAATTGACGCGAACCCAGGGTTTCGAGGCACGTATAACCTGCTCGGTCTCCTTCACGTTGAGATCGGGCACCCGGAAGCGATGATCCTGCTCTTCAAGCGTCTTCTGGATCGGGCGCCGGAGGACAAGGACGCGCTTCTGTTCTGTGGCCTGGGTTATCAGATATTGGGTGAAATGGACGTCGCGCACAGCTACTACAAGCGAGCGCTTGAGCGAATGACCGCTGAGGAGCGGTCCCGAATGGAGTCGGTGGAGATGGTCGCTTCGGAAGAGGAACGGACACGGATGGCGCGGGCGGTTCGGTACGGTGACACCGGCGTCGAGGATCGAACGAACGGCGGACGTGGCCGTTTCTGGCGCAGCCATGATCCGCTGTTTCTGACGGCGTTCAACGAGAGAAAGATGGAGCATTGCGGCAGGGTTGCATACGCCAACCACAGGTTCAGCCGACCCTTCAAGGAAATTGCCGGATGGCAGACCGATCAGGGCAAGGCATTCATCAAGTTTGGTCCCCATCTTAAACGGCGTATCTACCGAGGTTCCACGGGTTGGAAAAACACGTGGCTCTATGAGGACTTCAGTATCTCTTTCGCGAGCGACGACCGGTTGGACGGATGGCGGTTTGCGTTGGGGACGGACCCACCGGGGCGGAGTACGAGACAACAGACTGTGAGTTTGGAAGTAATAGACGATAGGGATAGGTATTACATCACACAATGGAGACCGGATCTGGGAGATCACTACGCACGGCGGAAGCAAAGAACGCTACAGGAACTCCATGTGCCTCCTGCCAGGCATATATATCGAGACACGCCGCAGCGATATATCGATCCGTATCGCGAAAAGAAATATCAGATGCCCCACCAGGTCGCGGCCTTTCAGGAGCGCGACAGTATTCGCGTTGAATTCGCCTACGCGATTCCAAAGGATAGGGTCCGTTTATCCGAACCGAACGGATTTGTGGATCTCGAGGATGGCGTGTTTCTGTTCGACGAACAATGGGACCAGGTCTACCGAAGGAAAATGGACGTCGCAATGCAATGGCCGGTTTTCGACGAGGCGGTTGATTCAAAGAGCGACAGCCTGCGGCGCAGCCACGTCGCGTCCTATCGGACTTTGCGGGTCGCTCCTCGACAGCACCGGCTCGTCGTCGAGGTCCGGGACCGCGGCACTGGTTCTATCGGTACGTTTCGCGAATACCGGACATTTGACGCAGCGGATTCGTCACTGGCCATGAGCGATCTGCTGCTGGCGTCCGGGATCCAGCCAAAAACGGCGTTTCCCGAGGGTCGCGAGGACCTTCGCGTCACGCCGAATCCCATACATACCTACGGCAGGTCCGAGCCGGTGTTTATCTACCTGGAGATATACAATCTGAAAAAAGACCGGTTCGGCGGGACCAAAAACCGGATTTCCTACCGGCTGACCCGGCCGGAACGCGAGGAAATCCGGCCTGAGCGGTTCGCTGCCACCGATGCCCCGGGCGCGGGCGCCGCGGTGGAAATCCAGACCATCGTGGAGGAAGCGATCATCGAGAGCATGGAAGACCTCTGGCGGGATGAAGCTGAAGAAACCGTGAGTTATCGCGTCAAATACATCCTGCCGGAACGAAACAGGATCTCCGAAGAGATCGAGGATACCCCCCGCACGCGAGACGGCACCGAGACGACGGTCACGGCGCAATACCGGGGAAATCAGAAGAATGACTTCACCTTTCTGCAGATCGACGCGACAAACGCCCCCGCCGGTTTCCACAAGCTCATCGTTACCGTGAAGGACCTGTATACCGGCCAGACTGCCTGTTGAACTCCGTCGCATGTGTTTTTCGGAAGTTATATTCAATAATATTCAAATCTGATTGGGTTGGAGGGGCCTTTGCTGCACAAAACCAGAAATCTCGTCGAGGATTGGCGGGAAGGCGACGCCCGGAAGCTCGCCACGCTCGAGATGGAAGCGGACGTGGGCTGGCCGGGCGGCGGCGGATGGCAGACCACGGCCGAGGAGCAGGAGCGAAAAATCCGGGAGAGCAATCTGCTGGGGGCGATCGTCACGGAGAATGAAGAGCGCATTATCAGCCTGTGCACGATAAGAGCCACGCCGGGACAGAAGGCGCAGGCGTTCATTCCGCACCTCAACTGCCACCCGAATTACCACGGGAAGAAGCACGGAAAATCGGCGCTGTGGGGCGCTTTGGAACGCGCGTACGAGACGGGCTATCAGCGGGTCGACCTGTACACGTGGCCGGGGAACCTGCAGGCGGTTCCCCTGTACAAGAAGATGGGCTTCATGTGGCGGCCGGACTCGTCCGTGCACATGGAGAATTTTACGCCCGCCGCCCGCCGGCACCCGCTCGCCGCCGCGTTCTTTGCCAGGCACGATTGGTACGAAACCCAGGTGCGCGAACTCAAGGCCGAAGAGGACGTGATGACGCGGGGCAGGGTGAAGGTTTACGAATACCTCTGGCGCGCCCCGGACGGCGATCTGCTCAGGCTGGTGTTCGACCGCCAGAGCTGGGGGATCATTGAGCTCGAGAACAACGACCTGACGGTGTCGTGCAGCCTTCCCGACGAGAAGTTGGTTTCGGGCGTCCCCCACGCTGTCCGCTGGCGTATCGTCAACAAGAAGCCGCACCCGACGCGCGTCTTTCTCGCCGCCTCGGGCGATCTCGGGATCAAGGTCGAAAAACGCGAGGCGATGGACGTCGCGGACACCACCGAAATCGAGGGCACGTTCGTCATCGATCCCAACATCCAGGAGAAGTCGCGCGAACCCAAAGCGGCGGTTCTACGGACCGACCTGGTGATCGACGGGGTGGGGATCGAACTCGCGGCGGGGATCGATGTACGCCAGGCCGTGGACGTTTCGGTCGATGCCCCCCGCTCCATCCTACCGCCGGGCAAGCCGGAGCAAGCCACGCTGACCCTGCGTTCCAACCTGGACGAGGCGTGTACTGCGAAACTCCGGGTCATGCCCGTGGGCGGCGTGGATGTCAACGCCGGCGAGCGGGAGGTTACGCTCGATCCGAAGGGCGGGGCCGAGCTGACGGTGCCGGTAACGGCCCCGCGGGCAGGGCCTGTTGCGATTGACGTCCAGACCACCGCGGTGGTGGACAGCGAGGGAATTCCTGTCAAGACCAGGCGCCTCGACCTGCTGGCCGTTGAGCCGGGCGGCGTGTCGGGATGTGTCGGAGAGCGGAACGCCCTGCTGTGCGGCGGCGGACTGATGGTCAACGCCGATTTGCGCAGCGGCGAGATATACATCTTTCACTCGCTCCGGGCGCTGAGGTCCCGCCGGCTGAAGCTGCAGGCCCCGGGCCTCGGCCCGCCCTTTGCCGGTGGCGATCTGTTTCAGGAGAAGGCCGAGGCGCGGGTCGAGCGGGACGGCGCCGGGGTCGTACTCCGCCTGCACACGCCTTCAGTGACTCGACCGGGCGTGTTGCTGGAAAGAAGCGTCCTGGTTGGACAGGGCCCGCTGGTCAGGGTGCTGGATACCGTAATCAACGGAAGTTCCCTGCCGCTGGACCTTTCGGTGTCGCAAAGCTGGTGGATGCGAATGGGCCGCACCGCGTCCCTGGTCGTGCCGGGGAAGCCAGGGGTGTCCCGGCAGGCGTTCGGTTCGGGAGGACGGGACCTGGACGACCTCAGGCTTTCGGAAGAAGCGTCGGCCTGGCCCGAAGGATGGTTCTGCGTGGAGAAAGACGATGGCTGTATCACCGGCATTCTGTGGGACCGGGCCGAGCGGGTGAGCCCCGGCCCGTGGGGCAGTCTTCGAACGCGAGCCGTCCGCGTGAAGCCGGGAGAGTCTCAATCGCTCGACCCTGTCAACGCCATTGTCGGAGACGGGAACTGGCAGACGGTCCGGGCCTGGTGGCGGACCCTGTTCGGCAGCGTTCCGGAGGTCGAAACGTCCGCAGCGTCCACGCGAAGGCCGATCGCGTGCGGTATGGAGCCGCGCCCGCTGGTCGTGGCGGGAGATCCCGTGGAAGCGACGCTGCGCCTCAATCACGTGGGAAGACACAAGCTCGACGGCAAACTCATACTGGAGGCATCCGACGGTCTGCGCCCAGACGTTAAGGCCGTCGATGTTTCGGCGCTCCGTGAAGCCGATCCGGTTGTCCGGAAGGTGGCCTTTCGCTCCACGGCGCGGGTCCGGCCGGGCGTCGAGGACATCAGTGTTCGTTTCGAGACCGAGGAGGCGGTCTACCGGTTTTCGGAGAAGGCGCTGGTCCTGCCCGCCAACGCGCGGGCGGTTTCGGTATCGCGACAGGAAAAGGGCCGCATCATTGCGGTCGACAACGGGATATTGACCGTGAAAGTCGCGCCTCCTTTCATGGGAACCGTGATTTCTCTCAGGCGCGACGGCAGGGAGTATCTCAACTGTCCGTACCCCGACGCTGAACCCCGTGCCTGGATGAATCCGTGGTACGGCGGCGTTTCGCCCGAATACGACCGGCTCGAGGATACGCTCTACAAGGAGCGGTTCCGGTACCGGGTGATCGAAAGGAAGGGTCGCCAGGGCCTGGTCTGGCGCGGGGTGCGCGTCCACTGCCGTATCGCACAGGAGCACGCCCGCGGACAGTCCATCGCGTGGGAATACCTGCTCGCGCCCGGCGCGGACGTTCTGGCCATTCGCGTGACCTGCCGCGACGATCTTGGGGTCGGCGCCGACGGGGATCTGGGCTTCGGCGTCTGGCCCGCGTTCGCCGCGTCACCCGGCACCGCGACCTTTTATAACGCAACCGAAGCGTCAGTCTCTACGCTTGCGGCGCCCCACTGGACCAGCGGCGGCAATTGGAACTGGGGAGGGATCGTCGGGAAGAATGGAGAGGCGTTGTTCCTGAGCGCGGCCGGGGAGGGGGCGCGCGCCGCCGGGTTCGCCCTGGGCGAGGTCGGATGCTTCCTGCTGGGCAACCTGGACAGGTGGATGAAGGCCGGGGAGCGGATCGAGGCGCTGTTCTTCCTCCTGCCGGCCACCAGCCTCGAGGAGGGAAAGGCAGGCGCGGTCTGGAGTGAATTCGAGGCGCTGCCTTAGGCGGCCAATCAGTCAATCCCGCCAGGACACGAAAGATCAGACGAGATCGCCAGTCTTGAAATACCTGTTCACTTTGTAACGAAAGAGGCATTGGGAGAGGAGGATGAGAGCCGTGCATCCGAGGATCTCATAGATACTGGATATGCCAGTACCTGTTTCAAGCCACAAGATGCCCAGGATCCCAACGCCAAACGTAAAGGGGAAAACTCCTCCCCAAAACGACATCAGACTCAGACCAAATCGCAGGCGAATCCACGAAAGGAACGGGCTGAAGGCAAACATCAGTGTAAGAGGCCGGATAATTTCGGGGACAAGCTTGTATGGAGATTCATATTCCGCGAAAAACCACGCTAGACTTCCTGCAAGACAAGAGGTGAGTAGCAGGATTACACAGAAAACAGCGTTGTGAAATAAGCTGCCCCAGAACGCGATTTTTGCAATCTGGATTCGGGTAAGCGGATAAAGCAGATTACCCTTGAGGAACGTCGTTCCGAGTAAGGAATGGAATGAGACAATCATCGCTGGAAAAATCGATACGAGTACGGTCATATTCTTCTTGGAAGCAGGATCGAATATCGCGTGGTGGACAAACTGAACCCCGGCTTCGTGAGATCCCCTTTCGAATCCCTTGTAGTATGCCAGAATGACCACACACAGCACAGCAACAACCGATAGTCCGACGGCAATGACCGGCCAGCCTCCTCGCACCATACCGAGGTTTTCATATTCGCCGGCTCGAATCATGTTGAAAATACCAGTAAACGGACGCCTTTCCTGCGATTTCCGAACGGACATTCTATTCAACGTCATGGGAGCCGCGACGGTGAGACCCCCGGTGAATCCATTGACGTCACGTGCGGGGAAGAGCGCAATCAACTTCGCAGCGTGGTGGCCAAGGACGTGTCGCAGTAATAGCCAAGCAGCCAGCATCGACAGGATGACACAGTAAACTGGCTGGGAACTGGAAAAGTCAGCAATTCGGTTGATCGCGAAACTCGCAAAAACGAGTACAGATAGAGTGAGGATCATAAATCCGAACGGTCGAATGTGGAAGACCGACGTTTGGAGGACATTGCTTTTGAGCGTGCCGAACATCCCCCAAAAGTACCAGCCGTGAACAAAACCTAGACTGAACCAGAGGAGATCAAACGTAATAACCGGGAGCCAAGGTGCCGAGCCACCGAGCCGTTTGTAAAGCCAAGCAACAAGAAAGGCGGTGATGATAGCCGACAATAACAGCGGGGTGAGAATTCGCCTGCCAAGGTTAGGAAGCGTCCACGAAAACCAACATCGTCGGATACCTGCTACAACTCCACCCAGAAAACTGCCCACAAATGCTGAAATGAACAGGGCAAAAAAGTTAAGCCGACCTGGTCTTGGCGTTCCCGGAAAACGCTCATCTGCATAAAAGAACAACACGAAACATACAGTGAATATTAAATAAAGCGCCAAAAAGACGCCTGATCGCCAGGAGAGCAATCGGAACAGCGCGTCAAATCCCATGTAATGGTCTCCTTTAATAAAGCGCAATAACGCGGATCAGACGAGATCGCCCCTCCTGAAATACCTGTTCACTTTGTAACGGAAGAGGGCTTGGGACAGGAGGATGAGACCTACAGCCGCAGCGGCCTCGTAGACGAAAGGGATGTTGGGGCCCAATTCGAGCCATATCGTAATCAATATCGAATAGCCGATTATAAAAACCGCCAGAATTACATATGAAGAAACTTTGAACTGTTCGTTCCGAAAGCGGACCCATTGAATTACCGGATTGCAGATGAACATCAGCAGGACCGGACGCGCGAGGTCCAGCCCGGCGAAGATTCCGGTCAGGCCATCCAGCAGAAGAAACGTCAATAACATGATCCCGCAATGTAGAGCGTTATGTAGAAGGCTACACCAGTACGTGAGCCTCGCCAGTTCAAGTCTCGAAAGAGGATAGAGCCATCCGGTTTTCACGTACAAAGACAGTTGCAGCATCCAAAGACCCAGGGTGATTGGAACGATAACGGCTTCTGCCTGGCCGAATAACTGAATAAGGACCGCCACGATAGACAGAATGACAGTTGAGTACAGGAACGCGCTGCCCAGCCATCCCGCCCGTGCGATACCGTAATTCTCATATTCAGCGGCCCGGATCCAGCTGTTCAGGCCGGTGAGCGGAGCCGCGCGATTCCATTTCCGCCTGGAGTCTCGCCGTGCGGTCATCCGCGCCGTCTGACGAGGTCCGAACGTGTACCGATGGAACACCGGCATCGAGACGAGCGATTTGTCTCTGGTGACTCCGACAGCGAGTGTGCGTTTCAGGTAGAGTATCGCGACAAGCAGCGTAACAAGCGTACAAAGGACCGGTTGGGCTGTGTAATAATCGGTGATTCGATTGATCGAGAGGACGCCGAATATAGTAATGAGAATCGTAATATAGGTGACAACTGAACTGCGGTACCGGAGCGATCGGGCATCGACGAATTCGTAGGTCCCGATAGCAATTGCCAGGCTGTACCACAGGAAGACCGAGGCAAGAATCGGGATTGCGGGGGCGAGGCCACCCATCCAATGGTAAGCCCAGGTTGTCAGGGCGGCGAGCCCGATTCCCGTGATACATACCGATGAAAAGAGCAGCCTGTGAAGGCGGGGAAGCGACCAGGAAAGCGGCGTGTGCTGGATCTCGCCCACACTCTGGCCGACAAAGACTCCGGCGATCGATGGTAGGGCCATCGTGACCAGAATGAGGCGTCCCGGTTCTGACAGGGCGGGGAGTCGCGTGCCCGCGGCCCAGAGCAACCCCACAATCAGCCCGGCAAATATCACGTAGAATGCAAGAATCGCCCGACGCCAGAGCAAACGGTACAGCGCGTAGATTCCGATCACGGGGTTTCCTCAAGCAGGAGCGGGAACATCTGCTCCAGGTTCAGCGGGCTGCTGGACACGTCCACGCCGTATTTCGCCTTGAACGCGTCCAGGTTGTCGGAAGCGCCGTTCACGAGCAGGCGGGCCTGGCGGCTGTCTCCCTCATGGGATATGACGAAGTTCTCTTCGAATCCGATGGGGAGCCTGCCGTCCCTAGCGGTGACCCGCCATTCGGCGAAGCGTTCCTGGAGATCGTCCAGAGAGGCGTCCGCCCTGATCCGTCCCCGGTCGAGACAGATCACGCGGTCGATGACCTTTTCGATGTCGTGCAGGACGTGTGACGAAATGACGATCGTATTTGCGTCCTGCTGAAGGAGTTCGAGGAGGAATTTCAGGAACTGTTCGCGCGTGATGGGGTCCAGGCCGCTGACGGGCTCGTCCAGGATCAGCAGGTCGGGCCGGTGGCAGACGGCCAGGATGATGCCCAGTTTCTGGGCATTCCCCGGTGAGAGGGTCCCGACCCGGGCATCGGATTCCAGTTCCAGTTCGTCCAGCAGGCGTTCCTCGAGGTCACGGTCCCAGTGCCTGTAGAAGGTGGACACATAGCGCAGATGCTGCTCCACCTTCATCCATTCCAGGAACCGGTTCTCCTGGTGCACAACCCCGATCCGCGAGAGTTCGTTCGGGCCGAGCTTGTCGCTGGAGCATCCGAGGGTGGTGCATTGTCCGCTGGTCGGCAGGTAGAGTCCGATGACGTGGCGGAGAAGGGTGGTCTTCCCGCTTCCGTTTCTGCCGATGAGACCCACGACAGCCGGCTTCGGAACGGACACACTCACGTTGTCCAATGCGGTGACGTCACCGAAGGACTTGGTGAGATTCTTGACTTCGAGTGCGAATTCCATATTATGGCTCCTCCTGATTCCCGGCGTCGTCTATCATCCGGCCGAAGATTTCCAGGGCCCGGGACTTTTCGATGCCAAGCTGTCTAGCGATGGCCGCGACGGGCGCGAGGCTCTGCCGGAGCCGGTTGAGCTTGTGGACTTCGACCATTTCCGGCTCCAGGTAACTCACGGTCAACGGACGTCCGCGCCGCCGCTCCACCATGCCCTCGGCCTCCAGATACCCGTAGGCCTTGCTCACTGTCATCGGGTTGACGCCAAGTTGTGCGGAGAGCGTGCGTGTGGCCGGCAGCTTTTCTCCAGGCTTCAACAGGCCGCTGGCGATATGAAACTTGATCTGGTCCATCAACTGCCGGTAGACCGGCACGCCGCTGTGGTGATCGATCGCGATCAGCACTGAGAATTCTCCTGTGTGTATTAGTGTATTACTATCAATATACAGTATAGCAGTACGATTGTCAAATGCTTTTCGTTGAAAACCAGAAACCGAGGAGCGTACGATGAAAATGACGTCGATGGATCTGTGGACCGTGGTGGTGCCGAGTCGTCCGGGTCGCGTGAACAGCCCCGAATGGGTACCGGAAGTCGGATGGGACGTGGTACCCAAGCATATTCTCCGGATCAACACGGATACCGAGCATTACGGGCTGGGCGAGTCCGGCCGTGGCGTGCCCGTCGAGGACGTGCGTGCGGGCGCCGCCCTGGTGCTTGGCAGGGACCCCGAGGCGGTAACGCTGCAGAATATTTACGAGCCTCGAAGCGACGGTACGGAGACGATGCTGAACGTGGGAACGGGTCCCGCGTATCACGCCCTGGAGACGGCGGTTTTCGACCTTATAGGCCGTGCGCGCGGGCTTCCCGTTCACGCGCTCATGGGTGGTGCGGTGCGCGACCGGGTGCGCGCGGACTACTGGATGGGCTCCCAGACGCCAGAAGACGGAAAGCGGACCGTCGCGCGGGCGCTCGAGCACGGTTTCAAGGGCATCAAGATCAAGTGCAAGATCGAGGAACCGATGGTGGAACGGCTGCGGGCCATCCGGGACGTGGCCGGCCCGGAATTCAAGGTCACGGTGGACCCCAACGAGCGGTTTCGTACGGCGGCGCAGACGATTGAACTCGCCCGTGAACTCGAGGCCCTGGGCAATGTGGAAGTGTTCGAAGACCCGATTCCGAAGTCGGACCTGGACGGCTACGCTGCAATTTACGAGGCCACCAGCATCCCGATTGCGATGCACCTCGGAAGCGGGTCGGACGTCATCCGCGCGGTGAAGGCCGGCGTGGTGGACTGCGTGAATCTGGGAGGGAGCATGATGGGCTTCGTGAAAAGCGCCGCCGTCGCAGAGGCCGCCGGGATGCGCTGCTGGCACGGTTCCGGAGTGGACCTTGGAATCCTGGAAGCCTCCTACGTACACGCGGTGGCCGTGGTGCCTAACTGCACGATGGCGTCGGACATCGTCGGAAGCTGGGTGAGAAAGCACAGCCTGATCCGCGAGTCGAGAGAATTCGCCGACGGATTCACGCCGGTCCCCATGGCGCCGGGGCTGGGATGCGAGCTGGATATGGAGGCGGTCGAACGGTACAGTCGCTCCCGCGAGACCGTTCAGGCGCCGTAGCAGATTGTGGTTATCGGAGAAGCATAACAGAAAATCCCGCCGGGTTTTCGGAGATCCGAATGATTGCATTGATCCTGAATTGCCTGCTGTTGTTGACGACCCCGGCGCAGGCCGCGCGTGCCGTCCCCGCGAAGGTTGACTCCCTGATTCAGGCATCCGCCGACACCTCGCTGGGGTTGGACGGACGCAGGGACCTCCTGAAGGAGGCGATAAAGCTCGACCGCACGGGACGCGCCCTCCATGCGCTCGCGCGATTGCGACTGGAAAAAGGCACGACGTATTCGCGGCAGCAGGCGCGGTCGCTCCTCAAGCGGGCGATGGGGCGTGAACCCGAAAACGGGGAATACACGGCGACCTTCGCGGAGCTGCTCTGGCGCACCGGACCGAGGTCCGCCTCGTACAAGAAAGCGCGGGAGGCCATCGCGCTGGACCCCAGGAACGTGCGCGCGTACTATTGGGCGGGACGGTTCGTGGTCTGGTCGTGGGAAATGACGTTCTTCACGCGTGAGGACGTAGGGGACGCGATGCGGGTGGCAGGGGACGGTGACGTGACGACCGGGCGCACGTTCGCGCAGCGCGGGTACGCGGATATGGACGTGGACGCGGGGATTGAATACCTGGACCGCGCCCTGTGGCTGGACGCCGACCACTGGCCGTCCCGCGTGCATCTCGGGCTGGCATACTATATGGCGCGAAAGCCGAATGCGCTTATTTCCCTGTTTCAGGACGATATCGAACGCAATCCGGGCCGTGCCGACGCCTACTTCTTCATGGGACTCGGCTATCAGCAAAGGGACGACCCCGAAGCCGCCTACCGCGCCTACGTGGACGGTCTGGCGCGTTTATCCGACCGGCAACGCCGCTTCATGCAATCGGTCTTTCTGATGCGTGACAAGAAATCGTCGAAGAACGAGGAACCACCGCCGGACGTGGAAGAGATCCGGAAATTCTGGTTCGGGAAGGACCCGTTGTATCTGAGCGAGATCAACGAGCGGATGCTGGAGCAGTGCAGGCGCGTGGCTTTCGCGAATCTGCGTTTCGGCGACCCCATCAACGGGTACGCCGGATGGGAGACCGACCGGGGACAGGCCTATATCCGATACGGCGACCCTGTGGCTCGGCACATGACGCCCGCGGACATCGATCTGGGCCTGACAAAGACCATTGAGGAAGAAGCGGAGATGAGGCGGCGGAACCGGCGGCCGTCCGGGGGAATATTCGAATTCCACCCTCGAAAGGATACATGGACGTACGACGGGTTCGAGGTTTCATTCCTGAATACGAATTCCTGGGACTCGTGGCGGTTCGGCGAGTCGAAGCTGGGTGGGCAGACACTGAACTTCAGCGAACTGGTGGCGTTGGTCCCGGATTACTACCGCTATCCCTATCAGTACAGCGTGCCGTATCAGATCGCGCAGTTCCGGCGCGACGGCGGAAAGACGAGCGTGGAAGTGTACTATGCGCTTTCCGGTGATCAGGTCACGCATAAGGAGGTTGGTCCCGGTGTCCGGGAGGTGGACGTGGTCCAGGCGCTGTTCCTGTTCGACACGGTCTGGGATACGCTCCGGCGGGAGGTCGGCCGCGTGCGGCGGATGCCCTGGCTGTATTACGCCTCGACCAAACGCGGATACCTGATTGCGAGCGAGCAGTTGACGCTTGAGCCCGGGGATTATTACCTGGCCGGGGAGGCGGAGGACCAGCCGAGCAAGAAGGTGGGGACGTTCAGGGAACCGTTGGAGGCGAGGCGGTTCAACCCCGATTCGCTGGAGATCAGCAGCCTGCTGATGGCGCGCCGGATCGTGGAACGCGATGAATGGCCGGTGGAACGCGGCAGGTATATCGTGCTGCCCAACCCATTGCATGAGTGCTCGCGCGATGGAAGCGCGTGGTTTTATTTCGAGGTGTACAACCTGGCGCGCGACACCTTCGGCGCTACGCATTACAGGATTGGCTATCAGACGCAGGTGCTCCCGGAGAAGCGGCGGCTGGAGGACCCGGAGCCTGAGTGGACGACGGCGGTGTCCTACACGTACCGGGGCGTCCGCGACTGGGAACCCCGGTATCTGCGGGTGGACATGGACGGGACGTCGCCGGGTCTGCGCACGTTCCGGGTGGTCGTCGAGGACTTGCTGTCCGGCACCGAGACCGAATCCACAACACGTTTTCGCGTCAGGTGGTAACCGGCGAAGAACCCGCCCTTCTGTCGACGTTACAACGTTCTTGCCAAGGGAACCATTCACTCCTCCGGCGGGTCTACAATATGACACGGAATCCGCTGAGGACTTCCCTGAACCGGCTGCCGCTCGCGCTGGAATCCGGCGCTTTGACGGTTGACTCTCGTCGCCCGATCAATTGGAAATCCTGATGTTGCGACTCGCCCTGCTGTTTACGATCATCCTCTGCGTCTCCAGCCCATCGGCGGCCGCAAAGCGGGACGCGTACAAAGTGGCGGCCCTGCTGGCCTCCGCGGCGGATACCTCGCTGTCGCACATGAAGCGGGTGTCGCTGATGGAGCGGGCGGTCCGGTACGATCCATCGGGAAGGGCGATGCACGCGCTGGCCAGGCACTATCTGAGCCGCGGCACGGTGTTGTCCAGACGGTTCGCGAGGCAGTGGGTGCACAGGGCGATGAAGCGCGAACCGGAGAACGCCGCCTACGTCAAGACGTACGCGGAGATTTTCTGGCAGTCGGGTTCGAGGGATGAATTTTACGAGCAGATCCGCAAGGCGATCGCGCTTTCGCCGAATGACGCCGACGCCCTCTATCAGGCCGGAAGATACGCCGCCCGTGAAATGATGTACAATCTGGAACGGGAAACCCTGAAATCGGGCCCTGAGCGGAAACGAAGGTTCAATTACGGGAATTACGGCATGGCAATGCGGGAGCAGGCGATCGGCTATCTGACCCATGTGCTGGAAGTGGACCCGGAACATCGTCCTGCCCGGATTCTGCTGGGGCAGGTCTACCTTGAAGGCCATATGGCGGATCGGCTCGTGGCGCTGTTTGAAGATTATGCGGATCGTCATCCGGAAGACTGGGATGCTTATTTCTTCACCGGGCTGGGTTACCAGAACCGTGACAATCTGGACAAGGCCTTCGCCGCCTATTCGGAAGGCCTGGAACTGATGTCCGGACTGGAACGGCAGTTCATCAGGTCGGTGGTGGTTTTGACGGACCGGGAGGCGTTGAGGGACGGGGGTGAACTTCCGGACGAAGAGACCCTGCGCCGGTTCTGGACAGGCCGGGACCCCTTGTTCCTGACACCGGGAAACGAGCGGATGCTGGAACACTGCAGGCGGGTGGCGTATGCCAATCTGAGGTTTGCCGATCCGGACCGCGGCGTGGAGGGCTGGGAGACGGACCGCGGCCAGGTATACATAAGGTATGGACAACCGGGCGCACGAAACATCTATCTGGACCGGATGAATTACGTGCTGCTCCGCGAGACGTGGAGCTATCCGGGGTTCAGCATAACGTTCGAACGCCTGGGTGAAAACAACTGGGACGTGCTGCAAGTTTCGATTCGGGGATCGGTACGGAGCAAATACAAGGACCTCGTGAAGCGGGTTCCCGAGTACTACAGCGACCCGTACTGGCTGAAACGGTACGACGCGCCCTTCGAGATCGCGAGGTTTCGCGGCGAGGACGGCAAGACCCGGGTGGAGCTGTACTATGCGCTTTCCGGCGAACACGTCGCGCATCGCGAGGTCAGCTCGGGAATTCAGGCTGTGGATCTCAGGCAGGGTCTGTTCCTGTTTGACGAAGGATGGCAGGAAGTCAGGAAGACCATTTCACCCATTCACAGAATGCCGTGGATCGAAGGCAATGCCGTGCGGGATGGATACCTCTTCTGGGGCGAGCGCCTTTCAATGGATCCGGGGAAGTACCACCTGGCGGTCGAAACGGAAGACCTGAACAAACACAGCCTGGGGACCCTTCGCGATTCGTTGCAGATCAGGCGGTACGGCCGGGACAGACTGGCAATCAGCGACCTGCTCCTGGCTCAGCGGGTGGTCGAACAGGACGATCGACCGTTCGGCCGGGACAGGTTTATGGTGTTGCCCAACCCGTTGAAGCAGTGCCAGCGGGACGCCAGCATGTCGTTCTACTTCGAGGTCTACAATCTGAAGCGGGATGAGTTCGGTGCCACCAGTTACCGGATCACATACCAGACCCGCCTGCTTCCGGAGAAGTGGAAGGAAAAGGACGTGGTCATTCCAGAGTGGACAACGGCCGTGACCAACTCGTACAGAGAAACGAGGGATTGGCAGCCGCATTATCTCACACTGGATATGGAGGGGTCCACGCCGGGACCATGGGCATTCAGGGTGATCGTGGAGGACCAGCAGGCGGCGAGCAAGGCGGCAAGTTCAGCGGTATTTCGGGTGATGCCCTGAGCATCGCCGGAGAATCGGGCAAACAGGAAGGGCCGACGGGAATATCGTCGGCCCTTTGTTTTGTGGCGGAAGGATGTCCGCCATCCATCGTGCCTAGTAGTTGTGTACGCCGTGACCCTGGCCGGGGAACCAGACGGCGTCCACGAGGAAGGATAGTGTGATGGCCAGGACGTATCCGGTCAGAAGCCCCAGGAAGGCGGGCTGCCATTTTCTGTAGAGATTGACGCCGCCAACCTTGAGCAGTATGGCCTTGATCGCCCAGACGACGAAGATCGAAAAAAACGTGAGCTGGGTGTTCCATGAGAAGGCAATGGGAAATGCGATGGGGTGAAACGGCCACCAAGGCAGCCGGTAGTGCAGAAAGGTCAGCAGTGACATCGCGGCGGCGCCCACACAGAACACGGCCAGCCGCTCCCAACTGGTATCGAAGGGGCTTCTCATCTGGGTAACGGTGAGATCGTACGCGAAGCGTCCGGCGCTGGAGAAGGGCCAGGCGTTGAAATTGAAAGCGCCGGTCCGATAACCCAGGAAGATGGTGAGAGCGAAGTCTGCCGCGAGGCCCACGACCACGACCAGGGCCAGGGCGGGCACAAGCCGCCGCCGGTTCCGGCGGATGAGGTCCGCGAGTCGGACCACGTGCATGAAGGGCGACATAAAGGTCCCCTTCCCCTGGCAGACGAGGCTGTACGTGAGGCTGACGCCGGACATGCTCGAGGGCGAGAGCGCGCTGGTGCCGATCGTGTACAGGGCGGCGTACTGTTCGGTCAACGTAGTACGCATATAGGCCAGGCCCGTCTCGCAGACGATTCGGGCGATGGAGAGGTAGTTGACGATCAGGGCGGGCACGAGCAGTGCGACGAGTTTACCCTGCATGCCCAGTTGGGAGAAGAAGGCGCAGACGAAGACGAGGCTGCCGATGAGTCCGAACACGGCAAACCGGTACGAGAGCAGTTCGCCGGCGTCATCCGCGTCTCCCTTCCCGAATGCCCTGGCAAAGACGGCTTTGATATGGGTGCGGGCGGTCCAGAGGTTCCACAGCACCAGCACGGTCAGCGCGCCAAAACCCTGCCACGCCGTGACCTCGGTTTCGGCAGAGAAGTTGAGCGGCTTGCGCGGGATCACGTATCCGATGCGGTTGATGATGCCGTTTTCGAACCAGAAAAAGAGTACAAAGAAGACCCAGATCGAGAACAGGATATTCAGGTTGGCGAAGTACGCGAATCCCGCAGTCAGAAAGTTGATGCGGGTGTTGACGCGCGGAAAGCCTTTTGCAAAGACGACCCACTTGCCCTGCAAGGGGATCTTGGGCACGACCGGCCAGAAATAGTTGAGGATATTCCAGGAAATGGCGCCGAATCCCACGCCGAAGCCGCCCCAGAAGAGGCCGCCGCGCAGGGCATCCGGAAGGAAACCGCCGCGGCTCCCGCGCGTGAGCGTAGCCCCCACGGAAGCCAGCGGAAAGACCAGGCGCTCGTTCCGCACCCACTGCTTGCGGAGGATTACCGAAATACAGAACAGGAGCGTGCATAGGGCCAGCAGAAAAAAGATCCAGCTGATCAAAGGCGCAATCCAGGCCTGGTACGGCGCTTGCTGCCCCTCGGGCAGCCCCTCGTAAAACCAGGTCATCGCATGGTTTTCGTTCGAGGGTACGGCCCATCCCGGAATATTGGGATGGAGATAGTTGGCCCACTGGTTCTCGGGCGTGGCGAAATAGTAGACCCCCGAAAGAATGCCGAGGAGAAAGCCGGTTATGCCCGAGGTGGGCACCACGGCGCCCACGAACCCCATCGCCAGGATGGCGAGCAGTTCGGACGACTGCAGGGCGCTGTGCGGACGGAGGCGGCGGACGAAGCCGTTGACGATGACCAGCACGAGGAAGGCGGCAAAGAGGGCGAGGGGAAAAAAGGAGAGCTGCATCCGCGAGGCGTGGATGACGTATTCGGTGGTTGAAATCCAGAAATTGACGACGAGCACGAGCAGCAGGCCGATGCCGACCGCGCGAAGCGTCACCGCGTCGGTCTTCAGTGCCGTTTGGGATTCGGACTCCGCTCGAATTGCGGAACTCTGCGCCATATTTCCCTTTCAGTGGAGTTCGCCGCCGGAGGACGGGCGCCCGTGAAGGACGCCCCTACAATGCGAGTTGGTAGGATTATTCGCTTATACGCATAATCGAGGGGAATTTCCCTTGCTCCTGCTATTATACCCTCGATCCGTTCCATCCGTGTCTATTCCGGTTCCTTCAGTTTCCAGCCCGGATTCGTGCCTCCCTGCATGTCCGGCGGTAGGGGTTCCGCCAGTTTGCCGTACAGGTCGGGGCGGCGCGCGCGCAGATAGCGGTACCCGGAGGAGACCGGTATCTTATCGGGCGTGAGCAACCCCACCACGACGTCGTCCTCCAGCGCCTCCGACTCGACCAGGATTTCGCCGAACGGGTCCAGGATCATCGCATTGCCGTTTTTGACGGTATCGTGATCGACGCCAATGGGATTCGTATAAACGGCGTAGACGCCGTTTTCGTAGGCGCGCGCCGGAAGCCAGCGCATGAGCCAGCCCCGTCCCTTCGGTCCGTTGAATTCCTGCCGGAGCGATACCGGGTCGCGATCACGGTTCTCCCAGAGGGCGCGGTCGATGACACCCCGGCCGGGCATGGCGGAGGGCAGCCCGCAGGTGACGTGCGGCATGAAGATGACTTCCGCGCCCGTCATGGCTGTCAGGCGCACGTTTTCAGGCAGGTTGTTGTCGTAGCAGATCAGGATGCCCATTCGGCAGCCGCAGAGTTCGAAAACGGTGAACGCGTCGCCGGAGTCGATGAACTTGCTGATGAAGGCGTGCAGCTTGCGATGCTTTGCGACGTAGCCATCCGGACCCACGGCGACATAGGTGTTGTAGAGTGCATCGCGTTCCGTTTCCACAAGGCCGGCCAAGACGGCGACGTTGTATTCCCTTGCGATGTCGATAAGGCGATTCGTGGATGGACCGCCCGGTACGGGCTCGGCCAGTTCGGCGATTCGGGAACGCGGGAGGGTCTGCAGAAAGGTGTAGCCAGGAATGCAGCACTCGTGGAAGGAAACGATTTCGGCGCCCGCGTCGACGGCCCGCCTCGTAAGGGCGTCGATGCGGGAAAGGTTGTAGGGTTTGTCGGCATCCCGCGCTTCGAACTGGGCGGCGCCTATTCTGATTTCGCGCATGGATTTCCGTCTTTGCCGCCGCAAGTGGCCCTGAAGTCAGTTTACCGGACCGGAACTCTTCGGCAACTGAGCAGGTGATTGCCTCAATTCGAAAAAAGACAACCGCTAATTTACCACAAAATGCACAAAAGGCACAGAAGGTGACGGTGCGAAAACGGGGTATTGAGGTCGTACAAATGGATGTAAATTCACTTGACGTCCAGCGACAAATATCCGGGGCATTTTTCCGGGTTTTCGGCTTTTATCCTGTCGATCCTGTACATCCATGTAAGTACCTGTTTCTGAACAAGAGAGATTCGTGAACGGGCTTCAGGCCGTTCCGTCCAGCAGCCCTTTCATGTAGCCGACAGCGTAGAGCCTTCCCATCAGGGTGTAGCCCGGCGGGTCGTTGGCTTCGCCGGAAAGCACCGGGACGTGGTCCGGCCGTATGGGTCCGGTGAAACCGATGTCCCGGTACGCCCGGATGCACTCGGCCATGTCCGTGTCGCCCTCGTCGTGGAAGGTTTCCTCGAAACTGGGTACGGTTCCTCTCACGTCGCGGAAGTGGGAAAAATGGATCCTGTTCCCAAACCGGCGGATGGCTGCAGGCACGTCCGCGCCCATTGCGGCGAAGTTGCCCTGGCAGAAGGTTATGCCGTTGTATTCGCTGGGTACAATGTCGATGACGCGCTGGAATGCGTCCACGCTGGTGATGATGCGGCCGATTCCCCGGACGGGCGAGAGGGGCGGATCGTCCGGATGAAGCGCCTGCTTGACGCCGGCCTCTTCGGCCACGGGAATGACCCGCTCGAGAAAGTACTCCAGGGTTTCCCAGAGCCGTACTTCGCTTACTTCCCCGTATTGCGTAGGGGGCGCGTCCTGCATCAGCGTGTCATCGTAGCTGCTCACAAACGCATCTCCCCGGCCGCGCGTGGTGAACGAGGTACGCATCCAGTTGAACACCGCCATCCAGTTCCAGCACATGATCCCGATACCGGCCGCACCCAGGTTGCGGATGGTCTGGCAGTACGCGTCGAGATCCTCGTCCCGGCCATCCAGACCCAGCGTGATGCGGTTCGAGATCGGTACGGACTCCACCACGGACCACGTGAGGCCCGCGTCGGCGATGCGTTGTTTGTGATGTACGATGGCGTCAAAGTCCCAGATCGGCCCGCCGTTGGGAAGTGTCGTCACCAGGTCGGTCACGCCGATCTGGCGGGCGAGGGCCATCCGTTCTTCGTCGAGAGGAGACAGGACGAGTGCGAATTTCATTGGATCGTTCTCCGGAATAGGGTGTATGGAAGGCGCCACGCCATGCCGATTGGACGGCGGTTCAAGGTTCTCCCAATTTATGAGATCAGGGATTGATGCGCAAATCGAAAGGCGCCGGACCGGGACTGACGGCACTCACGCCGCCGCCGTGCGTCCCTACCAGCAGACCGGACAATCCGGGCAGCGCAAGGCGGGTCAACACGGTCACGCCGGCTTCCATGCGGTGGCTGCCCACGACCTCTCCGTCGAGAGAAAGAAACACAACCCACCCCTCGGAGGTCCCGGCGACTATCGTCTCCGCTTTGTCGTCCTTGAGAAGAATCAGACCGGTCACCCCGCCGTCGAGGTCCCGGCGCCAGCGCTTCTTCCCCGTACTGCTCAACAGCGCCACGTGCCCGCTTTCGCTCCCTGCGGCAAACCCTCTTTCGGGAACCGCCACGCCGTGCCGGACATCGTCTCCCAGGTTGGCCGTCCAGAGGACCTCTCCCGAAGTCGAATCCACCGTGTAGACGTTTCCGTCCATGGCGCCGTAGACCGATTCCTTCACGCCGTCGCCATTCAGGTCCGCGAGGGCCAGCGCCGAGAAACAGGGGCCCCCGTTTACCGTCCACCGGATCCTCCCGTCGGCCTCCAGCAGATTCGACGTGTAATATTCAGCGCCCACCAGGACTTCCTGCCTGCCGTCTCCCTCCACGTCGCTGACGACCATCGACCGCGCGGCGTGGTGTTCGATCTGCCGCTGCCAAACTTCCTCTCCGTCCGACGTCAGCGCCCACACCAGCCACCCGTCCGTGGCTGTCAGGATCACCGGATTTCCGTCACCGGTCAGATCTGCCGTCGTCACCGCGTTCACATTCTGATCCACCCCGTGCGACTCCGAAAACCGGCGCTTCCAGCAGACCCCGCCTCCGGAATCGAACAGCGTCAGCGCGCGGTCCCTGCCACCGGCCAGAAGCCGTCCTTCCTTCAAATCCGCAAGATGCACGGCGCGCACTTCGGCGCGGGTCTCGCGCGTCCAGCGAATCCGCCCGTCGGGGTCCAGCACGAGTACCTGCCCGCTGCCCGTCCCAACCGCAATCGAGTCAGCCTTCGCATCGGCGCATCGGACCGGTCCCCGGACCTGCGCCTCCCACAAACGCCTGAGGGACGTATCTTTCGGCACGAAACCGTGTATTCCCGGCGCTCTGCGATGCTCGTACGGCGTCCCGGACCGGACGGCCTCGCGCAGGACGTCCTCAAGACCGGGTTCCAGGCTGATCCGATGGGTTCCGGCCGTGAGTTTGTCCGCCTCTGGTTCCACCTCCCCGCCAAAACAGATCCCTTCGGTCCGAACCCGGGTCTCCTTGCTTGCGCGGACTTCACCCGCTCTCTCGCCCGGATACAGTACGATGTGCACCGGCATGTCGCTTTCAAACACCGCGCCATTCGCCCACAGACCCGTCGCGTCAAGCAGTATCAGGTTCGATTCGGTCAACGCGAAAGCGGCGGCGGCGACCCTGAGCCCGCCTATTCGCGTTTCCCCGCCGTCAACGCCGAATACGGTCGGACCGTCCGGGTGCGCCACCCTGACCCTGCCCTCTCCGATGCGCTCGATCCGCCACGCATCGATCTCCGCTTCCGACCCCGCCACCATCAGGTTGAAATACCGTTCAACGTGTCCGGGCCGCCCGTGGAGCGCCTTGTGCTGGCTGAAGATCCGGATCGGACCGTCGGCAAACGCATAGGATTCGTAGGGGTCGGTTCCCGCAACGCGGGCTTCCTCCGTCAGAAGCGACTTTTCCGAATCATCCGCATTCAGGAGCCGGAAATACACGCCCTCCTGTCCCACCCTCAGTTCTCGGTCTTCCTGACGGACCTCGCCAAGCGTCCGCCACAGGCACTTCAGATCGTAATCCGTGTCCTTGAGCAGCCTCAGCGAGTCCGCGATCAGAAAGAACCCGCCCCTCACCCAGAAGATATCCCGTGTCCAGTCCAGTCCGTTGTATTCCGGCACGACCGTACGCGTGAAGGCGGTCTCTCCGGACGCCTCCGCCCATGTCAACGCCACCAGGGGCGGCATCTCCACGGTTTCACCGTCACAGATGGACACGACAGACGAGTGGTGCCGGGGCCGTTTCCAGATATAATCCAGATCCGCCAGCCACATCCGCCCCTTCCACGTGAGCCGCCCGATCGAGTTTCCGTCCTCGTGTCCGTGGGCGAAGGTTGACGTCCCGTCCAACAGGAGGTATTCGTCATCGCTGTCGAATCCTCCGCGCATTACCAGCTTGTCGAACGCTTCCTCGATCGGCACGTTCGCGCCGCCGCGCGCGTGCCGCTCCACCCACTCGTAAAGCGAACGGTTGAACGGCGCCACGGTGACTCCTGCCAGCCGATCGGGCGCCCGCTTCGGCAGCGCACGGTAATAGCAGCCGGGATACGGAGCGCCGCCCATCCAGTCCAGCGCCCAGAGGTAGCTCCCGTCCTCATAGTACCAGGCTGCTGTGCATAGGGCCATCGCGAGCTCGAGCGATATCGTCTTGTTCTTGAGCGCCACGGCGTACCGCCCCTGCTCGATATAGGACCACATGTCGCCGAAGCTCACCGGAACGCCGAGATTGTCCGTCACCTGTATGCCGTAGTCGGCAATCGTCCGGAGCTGGCCGTTCTCCAGGAAGCGAAAATCGTCGCGCTTCAAATCGTAGATCACCTGGTGATACGGCGCCAGCCAGCAGTAGCCCCACCAGCCTCCGCCCGCATCGTCGTTCGGCTTGTAGCTGTTCGCCTGGCCGTCGAAAACCGCCTTTGAGAACCGGACCTGCTTCTCGAATCGCGTGATCCCGTAGTAGGATTCGAAATAACCCGCGCAGAACGACCCGCTCAGCCCCGCGAACGTCCAGTGGTTCTGCCGGATCTCCAGCGGCGGCGGCGTTTCGGCCTTGAAATAGCGTGTGCGGGCCACGTAGTTTGCGAGCCCCCATAACACATTGGTGATTCGAAGGCGTTCCGCGTCGGTAAACGCATCGCTCTCCTCGATCAGGTCCCAGACAAGGAACAGCCGCCACGCCCAGGAATAGATGAACAACATATGCTCGAACAGCCAGTTCCCGTCATAGCGATTCCTCACCAGGTCCTCGTAGTAGAAGAGCGCATCCCGGAACATCCGCGCGCAGCCGGGATCGTGGGTCAGGTGGTGGGTCAGACCCAGGAAGGTGCCCTGCTCTACGGGATAGTAACTGAGATTGTCCCGGTACATTGCCGCCACCCACTCCCGGAACGCCTCCGGCGTCATCTCCGGCAGCAATGTCTCGTGGACCTCGGACCGCGACCGATTGGTATATCTCAGCCGCCCCCCGGTCTCTTCCAGTACGCCTTCCAGCGCCTCGACCGCATTGGCCGCGCCCTCCAGCGTGCTGCCGCCCACCAGCAACGCGTTATAGCCGCAATTTTCCGGATTATGCACCGTCCGGACCGCATACCCGTCCCCGCCTGGATACCAGTCGTCCAGGAACGCGTATTGCCGCCGGTAAAGCGCCATGATGGAGCCGTTGACCATCGCGTTGCCCAGCAGCACGCGGTGCCGGCCATCCGGCAGGGGCGCCAGGCTTTCAGGATCCACGATCGGCAGGTCCACGCCCGCATGCGCGCGGATCATCTCACGCAGCCGCCGACCGAGACGCGCCCATTCCGGCTCTACCGGCGCCACGATCTCCGCCCCTTCGCTGAGGTCCGTGGTCAGATGCATCTCCTTCAGCGTATCAATCCGATCTCCTGCCATCGCGCATTCCTTCCTGGCCCCCTCGGGTCTCGAACCCGCTCTCGCTTCCTGCCGCTAATCCCTTTCCGATAACCACCGGTCCGAACCAGACGTCGTCGCCCGGATACGCCCGCCGCACGAATTCTCTCCATTGCTTACTCAACCGGTAGCTCGACCAGAACGCTCATCGCATCCTCGGAACTGAAGACGCGTCTCCCGGCAAGCTCGGCAAACGTCCCGCCGTGGACGACTACCGACCCGCCGCCGTCCGGTCCCCATCGCACCAGACTGGCGAGGGCGTCCGTGGTCAGCCCGCCCGCGGTGACGTTTTCATCTCCCGTTCTGAAGACCGCCAGAGCGGTCACATCCGGTGCGCTTACCCGGACGCCGATCCCACCGTGCGCCATCACCCGCGTCGCTGAAACCGGTTCAGCCTCAGCGGAACGCAGCGGCTGAAGCAGGTGAAGGTAGTGCACCCTCTTCACCGGCCCCGGCGTCGGAAACCGCAGATAGGGCTGCCGATCCGCATCCCGTGGGGCGGGCGTGGAATCGATCCTGACGGTGGACGGCTCAGGCGAGAAATGTCTGATGTGCATCCATGCCGCGCGTCCCTCGATTCTGGACGTTTCGCCGGCGACTGTCACCTCGCCGTACGGGCTCAGCAGCCGCCATTCGATCGATCTGGGCCGCTTTCCGGCGGTTTCGATCTCATCGAACAGCACCAGGTACCGCAGGTCCGGGTCGCCCTGCGGCTTTAAAAACATCAGATGGCGGCGATAGGTATCCAGCAGGGGTCGGTACGCGTGCGCCGCCTCCCCCCTTACGTAATCGTAGTCCCTTGAGAAATAGGTCTCCTCGATCCGTCCACTCTTCGCAACGTCCTCCGGTCCCAGCCATTGCGATTCGTACTCGCGCGGCACAGGGCTTTCCTCGTGCACCGTCGGCTGTCCCCGTCCATCCACCAGAATCGTGTTTCGCCCCGGTGTGCCCTGGTACCAGGCCGTCAGATCGTACTGCGCCTGCGTCAGCGCCGCTTCGCCCGTCTTCGGTGTCCGCGGCGGCGACAACAGACGCTCCCCGAACGCGGTGAGCGTAAACGCATTCTTGTCTCCCTGTTCCTTACTCACTTCCGGTCCGGACGTGAACGTGACGTTAACCCCTTCCGCGTGAAGCGTGTCGTATAACTTAACCAGCCCAAGGTCCCGGAAGTGAAACCCGGTCACGTCATTCTTCGGAGCCGCCGGCGGCAGGCTCTCGTCGTAGAACAGGAACTCCCAGGGCCCGTGGAAATAGAGCCCCTTCGCCGCCGCAACTCCCAGCGTATACGTTCCGTCCATCTCCTCAACTGCCTTGGCGATTTCGTGTTCACCTGTAAATGCGATGCCCCTTACACGCCGCCCTCCGGACATCAGCATCAGCATTGCCTGCCCGGTGTCCGATCGGTACTTACGCAGTGAAGCCCGGATCTCGCCGGCGCGCAAGCTGGCGAATCCGAGGGCCGTCTCCCCCCGTTCTTCCGTCAGCGCGACCGGTCCGGCCAGGCATTCCACGACACCCCCGGCGGCGTCAAGGACCTCAAGAGAACCGATCTCGACCCGATCGCCCTCAACCCGAAGCGTGACCATGTCGATCCCTTCCACCCGTTCAATATCCTGCCGGTCCCGCGGGACGCCATTCACTTCGATCTGCATCCGGCCGGTCCCGGCATCCCACCGCAGGGAAACCGTATAAGGGGTTTCAGGCTGGTAAAGGGCATTATCCCGGTTATACCAGTACGCCGGGTATCCCTTCAAATCGGGTCCCAGACCGTGCTCCAGGGCCAGCCACTGAAGCGCAGGATCCCGCAGTCTGCCGGCGTGCGCCAGAAGGCCCGCCCGATCGTTATAGTGCCCCCGTGAGCTGTACATCTCCATCCCGAAAATCAGAAAGTGCGACAGCCGGCGCAACGGCCCGGTATCGAACAGGTCCGGCCCTCCGTTTCGGGCCAGCGCCTCCATAAACCGGCCCCCGTCACTCAGGCAGACCCCCAGCCAGCCGCGTCCCTCCATCCGCTCTCCGTCTCTGCCATAGGCCGCCGGCAGGAGGTAGTCCCGCGTGAGCACCAACCCCATATCCAGCCAGTCCCGCGCCTCTTCGACCTCGTAGAGCAGCCCCAGCCCCGCCAGTCCCTCAAGCGGTATGCTCCGCCACCTGTGGTTATTCGCAAGCGACCCGCGCCGTGCCGCCGGGTCCTGCGTCAGCCAGTACGCATCCTTCTCGCACAGTCTCCGCCCCTTCTCGCGCAGTCCCGCAAGCAGACGTTCGCGTTCCTCCCGGGAGAATCGACCGGGAATCCAATCGTAGACGATCACCGCTCCCGACAGAATCATGGCCGCTTCCATATCCCACGGATCGGCCGCCGGACCCCAGTTCTCCCAGCCCGCGTACGCCAGCGCCCACGCCTTGGCGCGCCTGGCGAAGACCTCCTCCTCCGTCAGCAGGTACGCGAACGCGTACAACGGGCCGTAGTATTGCATCGCGTACGCATAGGACAGAAAATCGTAGGTCGCCTTCAGAAACGACTCGTCGTAACTGCCATCGGGTAAACGGCTGTGGGACGCTCCGGCGGGCGGTTCTTTGGGAATCGGGTTTCTCAACGTCAGCCTGGCCGCCCGGACAATCCCCTCGGCACACGTCCGGTACGGTTCCCGCCCGGCCATTTCGCGCAGACGCGGCACGTCTTCGGCAGAGAAGAAGAGGTAGGGATGCGTGCGTTCGGCCTCTAGCAACGCCCCGCTGATCCCCCGGTCTCCCAGCAGATCCCTGATGTTCACAGGCTCACCCCCGAAAACCGAACTCCATGAAACCGCCATTGAGGCGGTCAGTGCACAGGCTCCTGCCCATCCTGATTTCGAAATGACACGCATCATGTCCGACTCAATGCGGTGATCACACCCCGGTCCGTGCCTGCCAGAAGGGCCGGACCATCGGCGAGATCCAGGCCGGCAGGAAGCCCGGGGAGCTTGTTATTGCGATAGAATGTGCTTACTTTACCCGGTCGATCGCGGCACACGCCTCGGAAGGGTCGGGATGGCAACCGTAGTCCTCAAAAACGCCAGAAAGATCTACAACGGGAACACCGTCGCTGTAGACGACTTCAGCCTTCGCGTCGAGGACGGCGAATTTGTCGTGCTGGTGGGGCCGTCCGGATGCGGAAAATCGACCACGCTCCGGCTGATTGCGGGCCTGGAGGAGGCGGACGGGGGCGAAATCTTCATTGACGGACGCCTGGCGAACGACCTTCCGCCCAAGGACAGGAACATCGCGATGGTCTTTCAGAACTACGCCCTGTACCCCCACATGGACGCCTACCGGAACATGGCCTTCGGGCTGAAACTGCGAAAATATCCCAGAGAGGAGATCGACGACCGGGTGCGCGAGGCGGCGGACATCCTGGGAATCCGGGACCTGCTGCACCGAAAGCCGAAGGAACTCTCAGGCGGACAGCGTCAGCGGGTAGCCCTTGGCCGTGCTATCGTTCGGAAGCCGAAGGTCTTCCTATTCGACGAGCCCCTGTCCAACCTGGACGCCAGACTACGGGTTCAGATGCGAACGGAACTCAGCAAGCTGCATGCACGGCTCAACGCGACCATGATTTACGTCACCCACGACCAGGTCGAAGCGATGACCATGGGCGACCGCCTCGTCGTCATGCAAGACGGACGGATCCAGCAGGTTGGAGCCCCGGTCCACCTGTACCGGAGACCCGCGAACCGGTTCGTCGCCGGCTTTATTGGCAGCCCGGCAATGAATTTCCTCGAGGGCGAACTCGTCCGGGATGCCGGCCTGGCGTTCCGGCGAGACGGCCTCCGCCTCCCGATACCGGACCGGCACCGGGACAGCCTGACAGGGCACATCGGCCGCCGCGTCATCCTTGGAATCCGCCCCGAGCACATCCACTACGCGTCTTCAGCCCGCGGGCCCGGGGAATCAGAAAACGTCTCCGCGAATGTCGACCTCGTCGAACCGATGGGCCATGAGACCTTGCTCTACCTGACCGTCGGACGCGCCTCCTGCGTGGCCAGGGTGACCGCGGATCCCGTCCCCTCGGTGGACGAGGAGGTCCGGCTCGCATTCGACCTCTCCTACGTCCACTTCTTCGACCGGGAGACCGAAGCCGCGCTGCTCCGGGATACACCCGAATAAAAAACGGACGCGGGGCCTGAACGCGCTCAGGACTTCACCGCTCCCGACATCAGACCCGATGTCAACCGTTTCCTGACCAGCAGAAACAGCAGCACGGTGGGAACCGTCGCTACCACCGCGGTCGCCATCAGCAGGTTCCATTCCACCACGTTGTTCTTTTCCCACGAATAGAGCGCCATCGTGATCGGCTGCATTTCCCTCCGGGAAACCAGCACCAGCGCGAAGATGAACTCGTTCCAGGCGGTCACGAACGCAAAGATCGCGGTCGTCGCCAGCCCGGGCCCGGTAAGCGGCAGGGCGATCCTGAACAGCATGCCCGTCCTGGAAAGGCCGTCGATCATCGCGGCATCTTCCAGCTCTTCCGGAATGTGCCTGAAGAACCCCGCCAGTATCCAGATTGAAAACGGCAGGGTAACGGCGGTATTCACCAGAATCAGGCCGCTGTAGGTGTCCAGAAGATGGAACACCTTCATCACCTTGAACAGCGGAATCAGAACGATTACGGGGGAAAACATCTGCATCACGAGGATGCCCAGACCGAACACTCCGCGCCCGCGGAACCTGATGCGCGCCATCGCGTAGGCCGCCGGAGTCGCAACGGCAATATTCAGAACCGTGGTTGCCGTGGCGATAATCATACTGTTCGCCAGATGGCGGGTCATTGGAATCCGGACGAAGATATCCACGTAATTCTGCCACGCAAACAGCTTGGGCACCAGCGTCGCCGGCGATTGGAACACTTCGCCCAGCGTCTTCAGGGAGGTCCCCGCAACCACCAGAAACGGAAACAGCGCGAAGGCGGCGACGCCCGCTATCAGAAGCGCCCGCAATACTTCGGCTGGCCGCACGCGGAACGGTCCCACCACTATACCTCCCGCCTGTAGAACACCCGCCATTGAAGAAGACTGATTCCAAGCAGCAGGAAGAACGCCAGAACGGTGAGGGCGCCGGCCTGGCCGAAGTTGAAATAGCCGAACGCGCGCCTGTAGATCTCCGTGACCATAATCTGGGTCTGGTTTGCCGGGCCTCCCGCCGTAATAACGTAGATGAAGACAAAGCTGTTGAAGGACCAGATCACGCTGACCAGCAGAACCGCCAGCGTAACCGGACGCAGGAGCGGCAGGGTGATGTGGCGGAATTGTCGAAATTTCGTAGCCCCGTCGATCGTGGAAGCCTCGTACAGATCGCCGGGGATCGACTGCAGCGCCGACAGGAATGCGAACGTCGTGAAAGGCAGGGCCGTCCACAACCGGGCAACCAGCGCACCGGCAAAGGCCGTTGAAGCGTCCGTCAGCCACTGAACCGGCGCATCGATGAGTTGCAGGCCCAGCAGAAGCGAATTCAGGTGCCCGTACTCGCCGTTGTACATCCACTTCCAGGTGATCGCCGCCACCACAAGCGGCATGGCCCAGGCCAGGATCAGCATGCCCCGGACCCATTCGCTCAAAACCGACCCCCGGCTCAACAACAGCGCCACGCCCAGACCCAATCCCACGTTCATCGCAACCGCCAGGGCCGTCCACAAGGCCGTGTTCTTCAGCACAAGCAGAAAGAGATCGTCCTGCAGGAGTCCGAGGTAATTCCCTAACCCGGCAAACGTCTCTCCCTTGTAGGACGTGTGATAGAGACTCGTCTCCATCACGTCCAGAATGGGATACCCCATAAACAGAAACAACCACACCGCCGCGGGGGCAACGTAGAGGTAGGCCAGCCGTCGTTTCTCCCGCTCCATGCGGCCTCCTCAATCCTCTCCGGGCAGCGTCGGGTCTTCCAGTTCTCGCATCAGACGCGAATAAACCTTGTCCAGCGCCTCACGCGGAGACGCCGTACCCGCCAGAACCATCTGAATCGCCTCTCCCCAGCCGTCCTGGATCTTCGTCCATTCCGGGTGCTTTGGCGTCAGTTTGATCAGGTCCGCCTGCGCCAGGTAATTGCGGATCGGCACCGTCCTGTAGTACGCGTGCTCTGACACCGTCCCGGTCACCGGCACGCCCCCGTTCTCCACGTCCATCAACTCCCGATTTTCCGGCCGCTGCGTAAAGCGGATGAAGTCATACGCCAGGTCCTTCTGCTTCGACGTGGAGAACACGGAGAAAATATCCAGAATCAGCAGCATCTTCCGGTCGCGTCCCGCCGGCGTCATCAGAGGCTCGCACGCGACTCCGGCATCCAGGCACCGTCCGTACTGCCACGGCCCGCTGAACGTCAGACCCGCCTTTCCCGCGTCCATGACTGCATAGCAATCATTCGCGTTCAGATTCAGGATGCCCGGCGGCATGGCCCTGTCCACGAGGTGCAGATCCGTGAGAAACGTCACGTACGCCACCGCCTCGGCGCTGTTGATGGCAAGCCTGCCGTCGCCGTCGAAGAAGTCGGCGCCGAAGCCCCACATCATCGCGATCTGTTCCTGCATCAGGTGTTTCGGCCTTCCCGCTCCCACACAGATCCCGTAGCGTTCGGGCGGGCTGTTCAGCTTGATTGCCAGGTCCCGGACCGCCTCCCACGTTTCGGGGTGTCCGCTTATCCCTTCCTCTTCCATCCAGTCCCTGCGCGCGTAGAGGACCCGGTTGGCGCCCCACAGCGGTACCCCGTACGTCTTTCCCCTGTATTCGCCCGCGCTCAGAGCCGTGGAAATCCACGCGTTGCGTTCGTCAGCCGACATGTAGTCGTCCAGCGGCTCCAGCACCCCGCGCTCCGCGTACTCCGAAATCATCCCCATGAAAAGATACCCGAGGTCCGGAAGCGTTCCTCCCTGTATCATGGTATTGTAGACCGTTGGACCCTGATCGTACGGGATGAACCTCTGCTCGATCCGCACGCCCGGATGTTCCGCTTCGAATCCCTCCTTCCACGCCCGGAACGCTTCCCGTTGCGGGCCCATCCAGGCGATTCTGAGCGTCGTCTTCTCACCGGGCGATCCATCGTCGGACCCGCCGCAGGCGGCAAGCGCGTAAACGAATAACCAGCCCACCGAAAGCCATCGACCCATCTGCATGTTACGCTTCTCCTGTCTTTCAATACGCATGTACACCGTGCCCCTCACCGCCGAACCAGGTGATGTCCAGCACGAACGATACCCCGACGTTCAGCGCATATCCGACCATCAGTCCCAGGAAAAAGGGAATGGAACGCCGGTAGAGAAAAACGCCGCCCGCCTTCAGCACGATCGCCTTTACCGACCAGGCGAGAAACACCGAAAGCACCGAATGCACCGTCATTCCCGACCAGGTAACGGCCAGGCCCAGCGGGTGCAGCGGCCACCAAGGTACTCGGTAACGCAGAAACGTGAGCGCGAGCATCGCGATGCCGCCGGCCCCGAAATACCCGAAAACTTCAGGCTTCACCGGGTCCGGGCTGGACATCATGCTCACGAATGAGTTGAAGGTGGGCACCGTCCGCCGGAGCAGGGCAATGCTCCCGAAATTGTACGCGCCGATCGTATATCCCCAGTAGAGCGTCAGGCCGACCGACGTCGCCACGGCCCCGACCAGGCCCAGCGCGATGGCAAGGCCCAGCCTCCGCCGGTTTCCGCCGATCAGGTCGCCGATCTTCGCCACGTGCGCCAGAGCGGGCATGAAGAGCCCCCGGCCGTCGTTTCGCAGGGCGAAGGTAAAGGCCAGCGCGGTCATCGCGCGGCCGGGAATCGCGGCCGGGCCGACGGTGCGCAGGATGGCGGTCTGCGGGAACATGGGCGAGCTGACGTACAGCAGGCCGGACTGCGCCACCACCCGCGCGATGCCCAGGTAGGTAATGAAAAACAACAGAACCAGCACCGTTGAAAGAAGCAGACCCATGCCCGAATTATAAAACCACGCAACGATGAAGATCAGGCTCAGCGCCGCGCCGGACACGGCCGTCCGGTAGGACAGGATCTCCTCAGCATCGTCGCCGGACGGACGGAGCGCCCCTCTGAGGACCTGGCGCAGGTGCTTCCGGGCGGTCCACAGCCCCCACACCACCAGCGTACACAGCGCGCCGATACTCTGCCACGACACGGCCGCCCCGCCCGAGATTCCGCCCACCCCAAGGCGCCCGAACGCGAAGACCTCCCACATCGCCATGAAGTGGAAGAACCAGATGCTGAAGAGCACGTCCAGGTTGGCCAGATACGCGAATCCGATCGTGTAGAAATTGATGGTCGTGTGGAGCGGTGGAAATCCCTTGAAGAACGTGGTCCATCGCGACGGGATGCCGAGCGGAATCTCGGGAAACCCCGGCGCGAAATGCGACATCATGTTCCAGGTCATCACCAGGGTGGCGGCCCCGAATCCGAACTTGAACGCACGGGTCCGCATGAATCCCGGAAACAGGCCTCCGTCCCGCACATCGCCGGCCATGTCCGCGGCCACCTGCGCGAGCGGGTACACCAGGCGTTCGTACTCCACCCACTGCCGGCGCAGAATTACCATCAGGCACATCGAAGCAAAGGCGAAAGCGCCCACGAGGGCCATCCACCAGCTCAGCGGCCCGGCCCAGGCGCCCAGGGGGATCGGAGCATCCTTCGACGGGAGGCCTTCGAACAGCATCCTCATGGTGCCGCCGCGGTTCGACGGTGCGATCCAGTCCGGCATGTGGATATGGAAGAAGGCGCTCCACTGGTTCTCCGGGGTGGCCAGGTAGTACGGGACCGAGATGGTTCCCAGTAGCGTGGTCATCAGACTGAAGCCCGGTACCATCGCACCGGTCAACCCCATCGCGGCCACCACCAGAATCTCCGACCGGGACAGGCCCCTGCCGCGCCCGAGCGCCCTGAGCGCGGGATTGACAAACAGCGCCAGAAGCATGAAGGGTACGAACAGCCCCATGGGGAAATGCGTTACCTGCAGCCAGGAAGCCCGGATCAGGTACAGTGAGTAGAGGATCCAGAAATTGACGAAGACCACCATCAGCAGACCGATCCCGACGGACCTCGGCGTGACTCCGCTTCGCAAATCCCGAGGGGCTTCTGTCAGTGGCTCCCCGGTATGTGTCTGCGATGATTCCATGGATATCGTCAATCAGCCTCAAATTAAAAAAGACAACAGTCAAATTGGCCACAATGAGCCTGAATGCGGGTAGAGGGTATACCAAAAGCGGTGAGACGGGAGCCGGTAGAGGGTAGAAGACCACACCACAGCCCACCACCTGGTGAGAGGGGAGACGGGAGACGGGAGAGATTACCTGCCTTGTGAGGATTCCTATCGTGCCAAAGGCAAGGAGGAATATCTCATCTGGCAAGGATTTCATCTACCGTCTTACGTCTTGCGTCTACCCGATTTTCTCACCTCTACCCGCCTTTCTTCTACCGTCTTACGTCTCCCGGCTACCCACTTCTGAGGGGCCTGCCTGCCGACCAGACCTCGGCGCAGGCACAATCAGCGGAAGTCGCTCGATCATTCCAGCTACCACCAGTGCACCTGGTGCCCCTGCCCGGGAAACCAGATGGCGTCGACCGTAAACGCGAGCACGACGCCCGCCGTGTATCCCACCAGCAGACCCAGGAACAGCGGCTTGGACCGGCGGTAGAGGGCGACCCCGCCAACGCGCATGACAACTGCTTTTGCAGCCCACGCCATGAATACCGGCATCGCCAGGCTGTACACATTGTCCGCGGCGGCCACGGCCAGTCCGATGGGGTGGATCGGCCACCAGGAAAAACGGTACCGCAGGAACGTGAGCACCGCCATCAGACCCGCACCGATCCCGAAGAACAACACCCGGCTCAACTCGGGCGCGCCCGGCGTACGCATCTGTCCCAGGGTGGTGGAGAAGACCGCCTTGGGATTCCCGTTGAAGAACAGCCGGGAGAAGTTGTAGGCGCCGTGCGTATGGCCCAGATGAAGCGTAAACCAGATCGATGAGACGAGCCCCGCGAACACGCCCACGGTTACGCACAACAGCAGGAGGCGCCGGTTTCCGCGGATCCGGTCCGCCAGTCGCACCGCCTGCGCCAGACCGGGTGTAAAGAGTCCCCGCATATAGTCGATCAGTGCGTAGGAAAGCGCGATGGACGTGAGGCAGGCGCCGGAGAGTCCGTAGGTACCCCGCAGGTCCATCACGAAAGCCTGCGGCGTCACCGTGCCCTGCGCGTACGCCACACCGGCCTCTGACACGACCCGGGCCAGTCCGATATAGATGATGCCGAGAGCAAACAGGAACATCGACGCCGAGATCACGTCCATACCGGACCGCTGGAGCCAGAACAGCGCATATATCGCGCTCAGCAGCAGGCCCAGGACCGATGCCCGGTACGACAGGACCTCGCGGCCGTCGTCCAGCGGGTGGTCGGCCCGAAGCGCCTTGCGGACGACGTCCCGCAGGTGGGTGCGGGCCACCCACAGCCGCCAGGCGACCAGGCAGGCCAGCGCGCCGAAGCACTGCCACGCCTCGGTGGGCGGATCCGCGCTGAAGGTATCGGTGGACCGTTCGATCTGGTACCCCAGGCGGTTGAAGATGCCGCCTTCCACCACGTGTACCAGGAAAAAGAACCAGATGCTGAACAACACCTGCAGGTTGGCGAAATACGCGAACCCGATGGTGTAGAACTGCAGGGGCTGGATATAGACGCCGGGAGAGTAGCGCGTGAAGCGGAAGTAGCCCGCGTGAGGAAAGAACCGGATGCCGGGCATCCCGTGGAAGAACCAGGAGGTCGCGTGCCAGGCGAAAAGCAGGAACGCCAATGCCGCCCCGAACCAGAAGAGCCGACCCCTCATGAAATCCGGAAGCGTACTTCGGGACGACGCGCCTTCCGCCATTTCGATCGGCACCGCGGCCAGGGGATAGACCAGCTTTTCGTGTTCCGCCCACTGCCTCCGCAGAATGACCATCGCACAGGCCGATCCCACCAGGAGCGCCGCGACCAGGCTGCCCCACCAAGCAAACGGCGCCAGCCACGCTTTCCAGGCGTCAACCCCGACCGCGCCGCCTTCGAAAAACGCCCGCAGCGCAACCCTGTCGGACGGGACCATCCACGCCTTCAGGTGCGGGTGGTAGTATTCCGCCCACCCGTTCTCCGGCGTTGCGAAGTAGATCGGGCTGCCGATCACCCCCACCAGGAACCCGGTGACCCCGGACGTGGGCACCACCGAGCCCACCATCCCGATCGCCGCCACCGCCAACAGCTCGGAAGGCGACAGAACGGCGCAGGGGCGGACCCGCCGGAGCAGCGGGTTCACCCCGCCAACAAGGGCGATGAAAATGCTCAGCAGCGTCAGTTGAAAGAAACTCAGGTTTAGCCGGGAAGAGCGTACGACTGTCTCCGCGTAGGTCACCCAGAGGTTGATCGCGACCACGGCCAGCACACCGATAACCACCGACCTGAGGGTGATCCCTTCCCTCATTCTTGCTGACCGTGAAACCGAAAGGGATTTCGCCCCGGATCGATCCATATCCGCCTTTTTCCGTGTCTCTCAGCAGGACCTCATCCTTCAGCTGGCAGAATCGCGAACTCGTCGAACCAGAAGTGCTGTCCTTCTCTTGCGTTCCCGTGCGTATAGAACCGGAAGCGCCGCAAATGACGGACTTCCTCGATGCGTTCGCGAATCGTCCGCGCATCCAGTTCCGCAACGTGCCATTGGCCGTCATCCAGTAACGCGCATGTGTCCGTGTCCGGGTATGGACCGCAATCGCGCGACGACGTACCTCCCGCAATCACAACCCCTTCCCCGTAGGCTTCCGCCGGAAACGGTTGGAGCCACAGCCCCACCGGAACCCCCTCGGGTATCCGATAGGCAAACCGGATGAGCGGATAGGCGTCGATATCCCATTCCCCGGGAGCGAGACTGCAGCCCAGATCGGATCCGTCGGTCTCTGCGAAAAGCCGAACGCACCTGCTTCCCCCGAAACCACCGGTAACAAATTCGTGTCCTGTCAGCCGGTTTCCCCGGTAGATCTTGAACAGGTAGCCCCAATCCAGCGTCGTCTCTTCTTCGAAATCGACCGCGAGCATCGGCGCGGCCCGATCAACCGGCAGTTCCACTTTAACAAACGCCACGTCTACCTCCGCATCGCCATCCGCGTACTCCAGCCTGACACGAGACGGATAATGACCGGGCTCCGAATACACGTGAACGGCGTCGCCCGCCTCCATCGTGACGCCGTCGCCAAAGTCCCACCGGACAGAAGCGATGTCCTTTCCCGCCGGCTCGACGTGAAACCTGACTTCATCCCCGGGTCTTGCCCTTACCGGCTCGACCTTCGCGATCATGCTCCCTGGACTCCCCGGTCCACGCTGGCAGGCGCCGATATCCGGCGCCGCTCCCGACCAGGGCAGGCTTACCGGATCACCGGCCTCCCACTCCATCTCCCTGTCCAGAACGAGCACGTCGGGCTGGTAATAGTTGAGCTGGACTTTCTCGATTCGGGCAATCCGGTCTCCCGACCCTATGGATACCCGGTCTCCCTTCTCACCTTCGATGTCGAACCCGTCGTAGAAGTATCTGCCGTCGTCGACGGGGACCTCTAGACCCCGCCCGGCACGTCTCGTCCGCGTCAGCGCCCGTCCCGCATCGATGCACGGACTGTCCGGTCGCAGGCGAAAATCGCGGTTTGCCGGATCCGTGAAGCCCGGGTCCACGTCGAGATTATCCTCAAATTCCCGCCAGTGTCCCCGGACCACCGAGTTCCGGTTGGCTTCATCCACCGTCAGGAACCGGTCTCCGTACCGCACCACGCGCCGACCGGCCTCCGTGCCGCGGAACACGTTGTTCAGAAACAGGTTGTCGCCTGCTATGTCCGCGCCCCTCACTATCTGGACGCCGCCCCCGTACTTGTCATTCCGGAAGAAGATATTGTTTACAAACACATTCGAGCTTACGTTGATCCCGGTAAGTTCCCACCCGTACCCGAGATTGTCCGCGATCGTATTGTGGTACACCCTGGAATTGACGAAGCGGAACGGATCGCGCACGTGGTAGTTGACTGGCACGTAACTCGATGAGTTGAGCGGCGTATGCCGGTTTCCGTAGACCCGGTTGAAGCGGATGATACCGTCGATCACCAGGTTTTTCGCCCGGCTGTCGGCCGAATGCGCGCTGTCGAGTGCCTCGGTAACGATATTCCCTTCCACCAGGGCCCTTCCCGACGCCCAGAATTCATAGTTGCGCCCCCACGGGTTGTGAAAGCAATTCGACCGTACCACCAGATTATTCGTCATTGAAATCTGCAGCGGGCAGTGCCCGACCCGCGCGAACGCGTTTCCCTCGATCAGCACGTACGTGCACTCGACGACCTGGCACATATTGCCGCCGACGCGGTCCTTCCGGAATACGTTGTCGAGAAGGCGCACGTGCGTGCACCCGGTCAGCACGAACGGGGTTGCGTCGCCGGCTTTCTCCATATAGCAACCCGTTACGGAAAGGCGGCGGCATTCATCGGCACGCATCCACCGCCCATCGCCCGGCGCAAATCGAAAGTCTTCAATGCTGATGTCCCGCTTCCGCTGAAGGTCCACGGCCAACCGACTCTCTCCGCCACCTGCAAGCACCGCCGCGTGCCTCGCCTCCGACCGGAATCGGATGGGCGCATCCGGTGTTCCGGAGGACTCCGGCGCGATCGTGCCCTGGTAGACCCCCGGCAGAAAGACAACGCTGTCACCCGGCCTCGCGCCGGCATTCGCGCGATCGATACTTTGCCAGGGAGACCCGCGCCCACCCGAGCCCGAGTCGTCGCCATCCGGCAAGAGGTAGAACACTGCGCCCAGGCAGGGTACGGCGAGGGTCACTGTTAAAACGACCAGATCCATGGACACGAGGGCTGTTTCGGACGCAAGCAGCATTTCCTTCTCCAGACGATTTCCGCGGCGCGACTCAGGCGTGACCTCCGGACGCACGCGCCTGGCATGCTTCCTCTTCGTCGATCAGCGGCACGAGGCTGGGCCGCCTGCTGGCATAGGGGGGTTCCATCAACGCGCGCTGCAACGGCGTCAATTCATCCTTGAACGACTCGTATCCGTCCGGGTGGATAGCCGGCCCTGACCCGAACACCATATCTCCCGCGCCGTACCTGTAGAGCAGGGTTCTCCGTTCGTGCGACGCCGTCCAGGGAAGCGTACCGTGGGTGAGCGCCTCGGTGAAGATCAACGCCGAGCCTGCCTTCATCGGGAGATGCCTGAACCACTCCGGGTGGACATCCAGCCGCCGAACACCTTTCGGGCAGGGATAGTTCGCCCGGTGGCTGCCCGGAATGCAGGCGAATCCGCCGTCCCCCGGGTTGACATCCGCAAGCTGATAGCAGACCGTCATCAGCCCGTTCCACATCCGTCCGTCCTGGAACTCGGAATAATACGGACCCCTCGGCGTACCTCCACCGTGAAACAGGAACCCCTCCGCGCCCGCCGTCATGCTGATTCCGTTTGCGTTTCCGTAGCGGAATCCGTCGCCGATCAGTTCCAGCATGTAGCGCATTGTCCGCGGCTGGGTCAACAGGTCACGGAAGGGCTGGCACCAGGGTTTGGGCCAGTTCAGGATATTCAAGATATCTCCCCGACCGTGGGAACCCTTCAACAGGGGCGCGGCCTTTCCCCCATGCTGTTTGGCGGCGCCGGACAACCGCAGCTCGTCCTTCCGGATGTGGACCTGGTCCGGGTTGTTGTCGATCGCCTCGTTCAGAGCCGCCACTTCGTCGGCTGTCAGGATATTCTCGACAACAATGAATCCGTTCACGTCGAAATGATATCGCTCATAGTCGTCCATGGGCTCCTCCGTGTCTTTGCGGATGCTGCTTGGAAAATAACACGATAAACTGCGAAGAAACGAGACTACGAGACTACGAGACTACGAGATTACGAGATTACGAGATTACGAGATTACGAGATTACGAGATTACGAGATTACGAGATTACGAAAAACGAAACGGCGAAAAGACGCAAGACGAAACGACCAAATACCAAACTACGAATAACGCGAATGAACGCGAATAAACCAGAAAACGAAAAGACGAAGCGACTGAAAACTGAAAACCAAATACGAAATCCGTGGCTGAGATCAATTGCCACAAGAGGCCAAAAACCGAAATGTTGCACGTCAGCCTGACAATGCAACGATTTTCATCACTTTGGGTGCCCCATACGGGGCATGACAACTGTTTTGGTGTTCGTTTTGAGATCACACCTGTCCATGACAGAAACCGACCTGGGACCGGTGTGGTTGGCTTTCCCGGGAGCGACTACATGGTTTTGCCCGATCCTACGGTTCAACTCGCCACACTTCGCTGCCGCATGCCATCAGGGTTGCAGTACCGGAGGGTTCCGCGATCGCGCATGGTCCCGGCAACCGGCTCAGCGTCCGGACGTCTCCGGGTGCGGTGACCGCGCTGAGCTGTCCCTGATCGTCGATCACAAGCGTTTCGTCTCCAAACGGCGCCAGGTGGCGGATGCCCTTTTCGAAAAGCCGGCGCCAGATTCGGTTCCCGTCCAGGTCGTAACAGAGCAGGAATCCCTGGCTCGTACCCGTGATCACGTTTTGGTCGGACCCGAGGAACCGGATGCCGGTGACCCGCCCGCCCAGCCGCTTCACCCAGCGCCTTTCCCATTCCCCGCCCGCATCCAGTTCGAACACGTGCATGTTACGGCCGCGGTTCGCGCCGCAGCCCAGGAAATGCCGGCCGCCGGTTTCGTCAAATGCAAGCGCCGTCAGGATGCTGGTCCAGCCCTCCACGTCCAGGTGAGCCTGAAAATCCCCGCGCGGGTCCAGAATGCGGCATTTCGACGTATCGCTGAGCACCTCGCCCCCGACCACGATTTCCGGTTCGCCACACCCGTTCACGTCGGCCATCCGTATACGGCCGGGCACCCCCTCGTTATAACGCTGGCGCCAACTTTCCTGCCCCGCACCGTCGAAACCCCGGATCTGGATGTCGCCGCAGCCAACGGCAAAGAAGGCTTCCCCCTTGAACATCCCGCCTTCCACCTGTACGGGGGCCGGTGTTGGCAGTTCCCACCAGGGCCACGGACAGGGTTCCCGCTCGATGTCCGTCTGCCAGATCCAACGTCCCCGGATGTCCAGGCCGGTCAGCCCGCTCGCGCCGTGACCAACCGCCAGGACCGTCGCCTCGCCCTCCGCCGCGCCGATATCGTACACGGGACCGTCCAGATCCACGGACCAGACCGGCCGCCGATCCGGATCGAGGAATGATACCGCGCCGCTCTCGGAGCCCACAACCAGAGATTCATCGCCAAGCGGGCGCATCGCGCGGATTCGTTCGCCGGCGTCAAACGCGCGGTTGGCATCCGCCCCCCCGGGACGGCCTTCAACGGAGAATTGCCTCGGTGCGGGCGGTCGCACAGGGAGCACGTCGAGACGCCGCGATGTTTCGCCCTGTATAAAGCTGATGTCGTCGCCCCACTCGCGAAGGTTTACCGCGGATTCTCCCGGCCCGCACACCTGCGCGACGTGTGTCAGGCGAACGCCCTCGCCGGGTTCCAGTCGTACGGCGCGGCGCGCCACAAACGTCGATAATACGACGTCGTCCGTATGGTAGCGCTCCTTCCACAGTTCCTGATCCCGGGGATCCTTGTAACGCAGATGGACGGGCTCTTCAACGACCGCCGCCGAAACGGCCGCACAAGGGTTCTCGATCCGAAACGTCACGTCGCCGGCGGACGGGCTGCGCCTCTCGCAACGCGCCTCGCAGCCGTCCAGGTCCAGCCGGGCGGGGGATCGGAAACGGGCCTCGACGGCATAGTCCCCCGCCTGGTTCGCGATGACGGTATCGTTGAATACCACGCAGCTCGCCGGAAGCAGGTGGACCTCGCGCACCCAGTCCGCGCCCGCGTAGTCCTTCAACCGGATCCGCAGGTACACTTTTCCGTCTGGATCCGTCTCGTTCGCCTCCAATATCGCGAATCCCGGTATCTCGCCGGACTCCCCGTCCCGGACGACCGTGACGGCCGACATGTGCTCGGGCGCGGAGTGGACGAAGCTGTCCTCCTGAACGATCAGCGAGAGACCCAGACGCGCGTAGTCCAGAATGCCGCCCGCGTCGTCGTACGAATGGCTTCCTCCGCCCAGACCGTCGATCAGGAGAAAGTCGTCATCGAGCTCCCATCCCGTACGCACCGAGAGCTTGTCGAAACACCGTTCGATCGGGACCGACGGGGGCGTGGTCACAACGCCCGGCGCGCCCTGGGGGTCCCGTTCCCACGCGTGATAAAGGAGCGGGTCCACCGGAACGACAGTCACCCCCACCCGATCGTCCGGCACTTTCGGAGCCGTACCCGCGTCGAACGCTCGCGGCAGCGACGTCAGGTTCACCAGGCGGCGTTCGGGCGGCGCGAGGTCGTGGACGAACCGGTACCGCCCGTCGTCGAAATAGGCTGCTGCCGTCCGCAGGCTGGGCCCGGGAAACTGGCGGTTCAGATCGCTGTCTCCGGCCGAAGGAAGCCATCCCTCGTTGTTCACCACGGCCAACGCCGCATCCGCGGCCTGTCTGGCGCCTCCCTGCTCGAAGTACCCGTGCGAGGGGTCGTTGAGCCCGTATTCCACCATCACCGGTTGCGACATCCACCAGCCGTGGCAGAGACCGTCGCACAACGGCTTCCAGGACGGCCCGTACGGCGCGTATGCCCGCCGGGCGACCTCCTCCCACTGCTCCGGACCGGTCAGTTCGGGGAAATGCGTCCGGAAATAGGCGGCCGCACAGGCCAACGCCAGGGCCGGGATGAGTTCGTGGTTCTGCCTGGGGACGTGCATGCTCACCACCCGGGGACAGCGCCCTACATGATGCCATCCTTCGGCGCTTTCGGCCCAGCCGTAGATGAACCGGGTGATGGCAAGCCGTTCCTCCTCGCTGAAGAGGTCCATGTGCTCAACCAGCCGCCAGGGCTGCAGGCGGCTGAGGCTGTAGAGGTGTGCCTGGACGATTTTCTCCGACTTCACGTATCCGCTTTCGACAACCGCTTCCCACGCCCGGCGGTATTCCTCTCCGAGTTCGGGGTCTCCCGTCAGATAGTAGAGATATCCCTTCAGGTCTCCCTGCATCGTATTCGCGATTTGCCACGCGGCAGGAAGAAGCGGCTCCGCCCGGACTTGCGCCGCTTCGCGTGACGACAGCGGCAGCCGCGTGACGTCCAGCACCGCAGAATGGGGAATCGGATCGTCCAGGCGCGAACTAAACGCGTCCGTGACCGACGCGGCGCCCGCGGCGTCGCTGTACCCCGCGTGGATGAGGTTGCAGCCGGTTCCGAAAGGGTCGCAGAGCGTCCGAAGTTCGAATCCCCCCGGGCCCGGATACCACAGGTCCGTCGCGCAAAGGAACCGGAAGTAGAGTTCGCGCACGCACCGGCTGTCCGCCAGGTTGCCGACCACGATCACCGGGCGGTCAGCCGCCGTCAGCGCGTCGCCGGGCGGGTCCTCCAGAAGCTCGGCGTGAGCGTTAATATCCCGCAACGCCCGGTGGATGCGCCGGGCCGCCGTCCGGCCATGTCCGGACCGGGGCGCCGCCACCAGGACGCCATTCGGCCCGCGAAGAGGCGTTTCCGGTTCCAGCGGACGCGGACGTTCGATTTGCATTGCCGTTACCTCCCCCTTGTTCGATCTCACCCTACGCGAAACACTCCACCGTTCCGTCCAACCTGCCTACAAGTATCCCGCCCTCCGGACGCGCAGCCGCCGCGGTTATCGCATTCCCACCACTCGACCAGCCAATCTCGCCGCTGCCGTCCAGGCCCACCGTCCTTCCATCTCCAAGCGCCACCAGGCAACCGCCTCCCTCTCCCGGCGACAGGCCGAACACCGGCGCTGCCAGAAAACCATGCCACAGCCTATCGCCACCTGTTTCGAAACACTGTACGTAACCGTTCGAGGCGCCCGCGAATATGCGCCCTTCAGCATAGGCCACTGACAGCACGGCGCCGCCCGCGTCCGCATCCCACAACACGTGCCGTCCCCGCCATAGACGATCAACTGTCTGTGATTCGTATCGACGCCGCTGAGCACTTCGTCGACGCCATCTCCGTTCAGGTCCGCCGCGCTAAGACACTTCGACCACGAGGGGATTGACCAGCTCATGATATCGGGCCGCGAGAGCGTCTTCACGCACGCGCCCCTGGCATCGAACACACGGACGCACCCGTGAATCGACGGGTCCGCCATCCCCACGAGCACGTGAAGGCCGTCCCCGTCACGCAGCCGCGCCACCGCGAGGCAGGTAGGCGGACCCCACTGGCAGGCGGAACGCCACAACAGCGCGCCGCCCTCATCGAACGCGTAAACGTGACGGTCGGCGCAGCCGGCCAGGATCTCGTCTCTGCCGTCGCCGTCGATATCTCCGGACGCCAGGCTCAGGACTTTGCAGTTCAGCCACGTCCAGTAGTCCCAGTTCATCGGCTGCCACTCGAGTTGATGCGTCCGCACCTCCTGTCCCGATGCGTCCAGCCGGCGCACGGCTTCGCCATCCCCGCCGGCGACCACCCCGCCGTCGGCAAGGGCGAGAACCGTTCGTACGCGTCCTGACAGACGATGGGTCCATCGCCTTTCACCGTTTCGGTCGAACGCCGTAACGCCGCCGTCATCGTCGCCCGCGAAGCAGCCCCCGTCCCACGCGTCCATCGCCGTAACCGGTGCGCCGCACGATCCTCGCCAGGCCGGCTTCGCTCCACCTTTCTCGGCGACGAACGGTCCCGCATCGGAGCCGTCCAGGGCGGCGCCCCACGTGGGAAGGACCGCCGCGTCTTCGCCGATCCTGACTTCGTCGCACCCGGCTGAAAGGGAGACCGTGGCGACCGTCCCCTCGCCTTCAACCCGATAGCCGGACGCTTCGGCAGACATCGCAAACGTCCTTTGCCGCGTCCCTTCGTCGCTCCAGAACAGCGTGGCGAATCTCACCCCTTCATCGGGCTTGAGGGACTTCAGCGAGCGCTGCACCCACCGCGTTCCACCTTCTGCCAGAGCCGATGTCACCGGTGCAAGTTCCCGGGCGCCGCTACCCGAATGCCGCATCTCCAGCCGGGCATCTTCCTGGATTGCTCGAAGCACCCCGTTGGAGGATTCCACGTCCCCATACACGTGCCAGCGACACTCGATCAGGTACTCGCCTTCGGCCTTCGCCCGGACTTCGTCGATGACCAGAAACCAACCGTCCCGGCTGTTCACGATATGGCGATTCCAGTCCGCCTGGCCGGGATACCCCATCGACGTCCCCGCGGCGGAGAGTCGGTCTCCCTCCGAGACGTATCGCAGGGCCGCATACCGGGACTCACAGCCGGGCCCCGCGCCGTCAACCGCGACGCTCACCCCGTTGTGGTCCCGGATCGATGCCGGACCCACGCGACCCCCGAACCAGTTCTTTCCGCGTCCGGTGTACCGGACGATACAGTTTCCGTCCTGATACGAATGGGAGCCTCCCGAGATACCGCAAAGAAGCAGATAGTCGTCGTCATCCGTCCATCCGGAACGGAAGTAGACCTTGTCGAACGTCTGTTCGAAAGGCACGTCACGCAGGTAAACACCCGCCGGCGCGAATCCACCGATGTCCTCCAGAGAATCGTAGAACAACCTTGAAAGCGGAGCCACGCCCACACGGCCCATCCGCTCCGGCGTGGCGGCGCCTCGTCCTGTCACCCAGGTCCGGAACGGCTCCACGTTCGTACGAACAGCCTTCCCGGCCAGGCCGCCCTCGTCCGACGTTCCGCAAAGCTGCAGGTATTCGTCGTTTCCCGTCACCGCCGCGGCCATCAACATGTACTGTTGCGGCCCGCCTTCGAGATTGCTGTGTGCGACCAGCGCCCGGTCCACGCCCTCCAGATAGGGTTTGCTGGTAAAGTAATCCGTCTTACCGGAAGCCAATGCATAGTCGGCGGTATTGAAGAGCGAAAACGACCACTGATGCCCCCACGAATCGCACACGGGCTTGTTCGACGTCATCTGCGGCGCGAAGAACACCTCCGCCAGTTTCATCCATGCCCGCCCTTCAGCCAACCCGTGCACCTGGTGGAAATACCGGCCACCATAAAACAGATCGAGACCGGACATGGTCTGATGGTTCTGCCGCACCCGGTCCACACCCACGTGGTTGAGGAATCCGGCATTACCGGCGCCTTCCGTGGACCGGTACAGCCCCAGGAATGCTTCAAGCGTCTCCTCCCGCTGGTCTCCGGGAAGGCCCGGATGATTCTCGAGAACGGTGAACGGCAGCAGCATGGTCCTCAGGAACCCGTGAATCTGCGGCGGATCGGGCAGGTGGCGTTCGAACCACCGCGTGCGCGCGAAGTTGCGGACCTGCCGGCAGAACATCGGGATGAGTTCCTCCAGGCCGGTCTGCACCGCCAGCATCCCGATTTCGGAAATGGCCCACATGTAGGTCCAGTCCCCCGGTCCGCTCGTAAACTCCCGCTCCAAAGCCTCGTCGCCCTGGTTCAGCCGCTCCTGTGCAGGCTTCAGGTACAGGTCGGCCCATCTCCCCAGATTCACGTGGTACTGAAATGGAAGTTCCGCACCCGACGCCCGGATCGTACGGGAAAGCGCTCCTGCCGCATCTGCGACGTCATCCGCCTGGCTTACGCCCACAACGATCACGTGCCCCGCGTCTTCCAGAGAATCCGGTGCCGTGCGGATTACCCAGCCGTCGGGGCCGGGCCAGATCCGGTCCGTCAGATCGTATGCGCGGAAGTACATCGTCCTCACAAACGCGCTGTCCATCATGTTACCCAGCGCGATCACGTGGCGTCCGCCCGCGTCGAGACGCACGTCGGGCAGGATCTCCGCGCCGTCCGAAAGCACATCCTTCAGGGCGGATTGAAGACGCTTCGCCGCTGCCTGATACGGCTCGGAATCGGGCGCCGAAATACAGACGCCGGCAGCGAGATCCGTCTGGTGAACAGGTTTGCGGAAGATCATATCGCAATCCTTTCTCCGTGTAAGACTTTGATACCACAGAGGGTGAATTCACATGTGTGGACGGGCGTGCTCATCGCCTACCGGTAGCATTCCAGCGCGCCATCGTTCCGTCCCACCAGCAGGCCGCCGTCCGGCCACGCGGATGCCCAGTCAGCCGCCGTTGCGTCCGGATTCCCGGTGTGCGTCGTACGGACCGCTCCGGATCCGTCCAGACCGACGACCGTTCCGCCTCCCAGGGCCGCCAGAGACCCACCATCTCCACGCGGGGCCAGCCCGACCACCGGTTCGTCCAGAAACCGGCTCCACAGGCGTGTGCCGTCCGCCGCGAAACACTGCGCAAATCCGTTGGATGCCCCCGCGTACACCCGACCCTCACTGGCGTTGACCGACACGACAGCACCACCGACGTCCGCATCCCACAACACCTTCCCATCCCTGCGATACACGATCAACTGACGGTGGTTGGTATCCACGCCACTGAGTACTTCCTCCCATCCATCCCCGTCTACGTCCGCCACGTCGAGGCACTTCGACCACGACGGAATCGACCAGCTCATGATATCCGGCCGCGACAGCGTCTGCTCACACGCCCCGTCTGATTCGAATACCCGGACGCATCCGTGAATCGACGGGTCCGCCATCCCCGCCAGCACCTGACGTCGGTCCCCTTGCCGCAGCCGCGCCACCGCCAAGCACGTGGGCGGACCCCACTGGCAGGCGGAGCGCCACAGCAGCGAGCCATCCTCGTTAAACGCGTAGACGTGGCGGTCCGCGCATCCGGCCAGAATCTCGTCTTTCCCGTCGCCGTCAATATCGCCGGCCGCCAGGCTCAGCACCTTGCAGTTCAGCCACGTCCAGTAGTCCCAGTTCATCGGCTGCCACTCGAGTTGACAGGACCATACCTCACGGCCCGATCCGTCCAGCCGGTGTACGGCTTCCGCCTCCCCGCCGGCCACGACCCCGCCGTCGGCAAGGGCCAGCACCGTCCGGACGCCTCCCGATATCGAATGGGTCCATCGTATACCGCCGTTCAGGTCGAACGCTGTGATGCCTCCTCTGTCGTCGCCTGCGAAGCAGCCCCCCTCCCACGCATCGACCGACGCCACCGCTCCGCCGCATGCGCCGCGCCACACCGGCGTCGCGTCGCCCTTTGCGATGCCAAACGGCCGCGGATCCGTTGTTTCGACGATGCTGCCTGCCGTTGGGAGTACGGCTGCATCGGCTTCCAGGTTCGGGCCCTCGCTTTCCGCCGCGAACGAAACCGTCTCCGTCCTGCCCTGCCCCTCGATGCGATAGCCCGACCCCTCCGGTTCCAGCGTGTACGACCGGGCCTGCTCCTGATCGTCACTCCAGAAAAGGGTCGCGTACCTCACGCCTTCGCCCGGCTGAAGCGTCCTCAACGAGCGCTGGATCCATCGCATACCGCCCTTTTCCAGGGCCGAAGTCACCCGCACCAGATCCTGCGAAGCGCTTCCAGCGTGCCGCATATTCAGTATCGCATTCCCCTGGACCGAGCGCAGGAACCCATCCGACAGCGTTGCCACTCCAAGCACGTGCCAGCGGCCCTCAACCAGGAACTCTCCCGCCGCCTGCGCCCAAATTTCGTCCACCACGAGAAACCACCCCGCTCTGCCGTATACGATATGGCGATACCAGTCGCCCTGACCGGGATATCGCATCGAAGTGCCCGCCACCGAAAACGCTTCACCCTCCTCCACGTATTTCAAGGCGGCGTATCGGGACTCGCGTCCGGGGCCCGCCCCGTCCACTGCGATGTTCACTCCGTTGTGGTCACGCACCGAGGCCGGACCCACGCGATCTCCGAACCAGTTCCGTCCCCGCGCCGTATACCGCACAATACAGTTGCCGTCCTGATACGAATGAGACCCGCCCGAGATGCCATCCAACAGCAGATAGTCGTCGTCATCCGACCAGCCGGACCGGAAGAATACCTTATCGAATGCCTGCTCGAACGGCACGTCGCGCAGATACACGCCCTCGGGCGCAAACCCGCTGGAACCCTCGAGCGAATCATAGAACAGCCGCGAGAGCGGCGCCACACCCACCCGTCCCAGCCTCTCCGGCGACAGCGCCCGGCGCCCCGTCACCCACGCCCGAAGCGGTTCCTCCGGTCCCTTTATGGTTCGTTCGGCCAGGGCATCCTCATCCGAGACGCCGCAGGGGTGCAGGTATTCATCGTTCCCCGTGGCCGTCGCGGCCATCAGAAAGTACTGCTGCGGGCCTCGTTCCAGGTTGCTGTGCGCAATCAGCGCCCTGTCCACGCCCTCCAGGAACGGCTTGCTCGAAACGTAATCCAACCGCCCCGACGCCAGCGCAAAATCCGCGGTATTGAACAATGAAGCGGCCCACTGATGGCCCCACGAGTCGCACACGGGCTTGTTGGACGTCATCTGCGGCGCAAAAAAGACCTCCGCAAGCTTCATCCACGCCCTGCCTTCGGCCAACCCATGCACCTGGTGGAAATACCGTCCCCCGTAAAAGAGGTCCAGCGCCGACCGGGTCTGGTGGTTCTGCCGAACCCTTTTCACTCCGACGTGGCTCAGAAATCCGTTGTTCCCGGCCCCTTCCCCCGATCGGTACAGCGCCAGGAGGGCGTCCAGGGTTTCCTCTCGCATTTCTGCAGGGATGGACGGATGGTTTTCCAGAATCGTGAACGGAAGCAGCATGGTCCTCAGGAACCCGTGAATCTGCGGAGGGTCCGGCAGATGGCGCTCAAACCACCGCGTACGCGCAAATTGGCAGACCTGCCGGCAGAACATCTCCATCAACGCCTCCTGCCCGGTCCGGACCGCCAGCATCCCGATGTCCCCGATCGCGCGCATATAGGTCCAGTCGCCCGCCCCGCTCGTATATTCCCGCTCCAGGTGGGTGTCGCCGGCCTCCAGCCGCTCCCGCGCCGGCCTCAGATACAGATCCGACCACCTCCCCGGCTGCACGCGGTACTGGAACGGAAGCGTGATACCCGCCTCGGCGATGGTGTTGCCGAGGGCATCCGCCGCCCCGGTAACGTCCTCCGCGCCGCTCACGCCCACGACCACCACGTGCCCCGCGTCGTCCAGGGAGTGCGGCGCGGTACGGATCGCCCACCCGCCGGGGCCCGGCCAGACCCGGTCCGTCAGATCGAATGCCCGGAAATACAGCGTCTTCAGGAACGCGCTGTCCATCATGTTCCCCAACGCGATTACGTGACGCCCGCCCGAATCGAGCCGCGCGTCCGGCAGGATTTCAACGCTTTCCGAAAGCACACCGTGCAGGGCCGCCTGAAGGCGCTTCGCAGCGGCCTGATACGGCTCGTCACCGGGCGACGAAATACAGACGCCGGCAGTGAGATCCGTCGCGTGAACAGGTTTGCGGAAGATCATATCGCAATCCTTTCTGCGCGCGGCCGCGGATGCAAACGTGTCGTCGTGATCGGCGCGCCTGAGTCGAACGCGGTTTCTTCCCGATTGCCTGAAAGACTTGCGATCGCAGCCCTGTGACCGTTATCTTGTACTTTCACGGGTGTATCCGTCTATTTCATCGCGTTACGGTGATTTTGTGCAATCAAAATACAATGACCCGGGCATAGAAACCACCTCAAACCGTTCTTCAGGTCCATAGATAAGGAGTCGTTATGTCGCACAGGATTCGCAGTGTCATGATGGTCGCTCTTGCCGCAGGTCTTGCATGGAGTTGCGGCCGCGAACGCGTTTTGGAGTCTTCCGGGTCGGATGACCGGATTGGCCGCGCGCTGAGCAAGGTGGCGGCAGCGGGCGATGGTCGTGCATCTGGGGCACTGGTGGAGGCGTCTGTGTCGCGAGATGGCGCGCCCGCGGCACATGTGATGGTCGAATTTGCGCGTTCCATTGCCGGGCGGAAGCCGGATTATCGGTGGTCGGGAACGACCGATGCCAAGGGGCGCGTTACAGTGGAGATATCCAGTCCGGCGACGGGTTATTTTCAAGCGCGCGCGTCTCAGGATGGCGCCGTGACGGGCCACTGGTCCAGCATCCCGGTCAATGATGGTTACAGGACATTGGTCGCGTTGCCCGTTGGCGGAAAGGCGCGGGTGGCGCGATCATCCAGGATAGGTGTGATTGCCATCGGTCTTGTTCCGCATCTGAGCGGTGTGTTCAGTTCGCCCCGTCCGCCAATGAGAAACGCGTCTGAAATGGCTCTTGAAGAGATCAATAACGCGCACGGTGAGCCGAGATTCGAGTTCATCATTGAAGATAGCCGCAGCACGATAGATGGTGCCGTTGAGGCTTTTAAGAAGCTGATTCATCGAGATGGCGTCCTCGCCATTCTCGGTCCTCGTACTTCAAGTCAGGCCGTGGCGGCCTTTCCCATCGCGCAAGAAAACCGTGTTGTGGCACTCGGTCCGACTTCTGCCGCACGAGGTATCAGTGAGATGGGGGACTTTCTCTTTCGCGCGAGTCTCACCGTAGATCGGTACGTGCCCGGCGGCATCGAGAAGACGCGGGAGGCGCTCGGCTACAAGCAGGTGGCGACGATATTCGATGACGCGGATGTTTTTTCCCGAAGCAGCGACGAGGTCATTCGGAACGCGCTCACGGAAGGCGGCGTTGACATTGTGACGACAGAGACTTTCCAGACCGCCGATGCCGATGTTTCCGCGCAACTGACTCGGATAAGAGCGTTGAATCCGGATGCCGTCTTTATTTCTTCTCAAGCTGTAGACATGGCTGATATTCTGATTCAGGGACGGCAAGTCGGTATTCCTGCCGAGGTTCCCTTTATCACGTCTTCGGTGCTGACGTCAGACGGCATAAAGCGTGCAGGCGTCGCTGCCGAGGGTGTTATTGCGTTTACGGCCTGGAGCAGCATGGCCGATACACCTGGTAATCGCGCCTTCGTCGAGAATTATACGTCAAGATACGGGGTTGAACCCAATGTGATTGCCGCACAATCCTACGCCAGTGTTTATATCTTGACGCAAGCAATTTCAGATGCCCGCTCTGCATCGGGATCTGAGACTCCGGAATCCGAAGATATTCGGGATGCGTTGCGCAATATTCGGAATTTCGACACGGTTTTGGGTCCGTTTTCTTTCGATAACGTTGGCGACGGGGTCTACAACCCGACGGTATTGACTGTCAAGAACGGCGCACTTGTGGTTTTCGATCCAACGCCTGCCGCGGTTGCGACCGCGATAATCGGCGAGACGAATGACAGCGGATTGTCCGGAAAAGCGACTTTCACACAATTTGGCGAAAACATCCAACTGGTGGTTTCGCTGGCGAATGCGTCCCCGGGCGAACACGCCGTCCATATCCACGCAAAGGGCGATTGCAGTGCGCAGGACGGGACATCGGCCGGGGGGCATTGGAATCCCACGGGCGTTGCGCACGGCAAATGGGGCGAAGGTGAATTCCACCTCGGCGACATTGGCAATGCGAGTGTCAATGACCAGGGCGCAGGCGGAATCGAATTAACGACGAATCTCTGGGAGATCGATACCGGCTCAACGATTGATGTCATCGGCAAGGCGATCGTCGTCCATGCGGGCGCGGATGATTTCGTCTCACAACCCTCGGGCAATGCCGGCGCGCGTATCGGTTGCGGTGTGATTGTGTTGGACCAGCAATAGGAGGTCGAGTCTGACAGCATTGATTCGTCACTTCTTCCGGGACGCAAAGTCGAATACAGGCAAGCGGATAGAGGCGATTTGACGTCGGATTGCCAGGAAACTTCAGGTGACTTGACGTGAACGGAAGATACATCCTTCCGGACGACCATTTCGACCCGTTTCGGATGGATTCCCGGCGGCGCGGCGTTGCTTTTTCTGGAATTGAGTCTACCGGAAGAGTTCGAGCGCGCCATCCTTTCGGCCCACCAGCAGTCCCCCTTCCGGCCAGCCGGATGTCCAGTCTGTAACCGTCGCTTCAGACTCCCCGGCGTCAGTCGTCCGGATCTCTCCGGAGCCGTCGAGGTACACCACGCGCCCGCCTCTCAGTGCCGCCAGGCATCCTCCATCTCCAGCCGGCGCCAGGCCGGCCACGGGCTCTACGAGAAGCCGCCGCCACAGGCGGCTGCCGGCGGCGTCGAAGCACTGCACGAAACCGTTGGACGCCCCGGCATACAGGCGTCCGTCCCGGACCTCCGCGGCGAGCACGGCGCCGCCCGCGTCCGCGTCCCAGATCACCTCGCCGTCCCGCCCGTAGACGATCAACTGACGGTGATTGGTATCCACCCCGCTGATCACTTCGTCCCGGCCGTCCCCGTTCAGGTCCGCTACGCGCAGGCAGCGCGACCAGGAGGGAATCGACCAGCTGACGATGTCCGGCCTCCTAAGGGGCTTCCAGAGCGTCCCGTCCTTCCCGAAAACCAGCGTGTGCCCGTGAATGGCCGGGTCCGCCAGGCCGGCGAGCGTCTCCCGCTCCGGCCCATCTGTCAGCCGCGCGGTATCCAGACACACCGGCGGTCCCCACTGGCAGGGGGAACGCCAGAGCAGGCTGCCCCCGTGGTCGAATGCGTATACGTGACGGTCGGCGCACCCCGCCAGAATCTCCTCCCGTCCGTCGCCGTCGATGTCGCCCGACGCGAGGCTCAAAACCACGCAGTTCTTCCTGGACCAGCTGTCCCAGTTCATCGGCTGCCATTCGATCCGATAGGACCAGAGGGTTTCTCCCGATGCATCCAGCCGGTGTACGGTTTCCCCGCCGCCGCCCGCGGCAGCGCCGCCATCGTCCATGGCCGCAATGGCGCAGACGCCGCCGTCGATCTCGCGTTTCCACAGTTGATCGCCGTTAGAATTAAACGCTGTCAGCCCGCCGCCGTCGCCGCCGAACCATTTGTCCGTTCCGATATCCAGCGCCGTCACGGCATCCGCACACCGGGTTCGCCAGACGGGCTTCGCTTTGCCGCCGGCAATCTGAAATGGCGCGGAATCCGACCCATCCGCAACCCGACCGGCCGTGGGCAGCGTTGCGACGGATGCAGAAACCTCCGGGGTTTCAGCGGTCTCCGTAAGTGCAACCGTGACGGGCTCGCGGCCCCCTTCGACGAGATAACCGTTCTTCTCCTCGACCAGACTGAAATGCCTGCCATCACCCAGCGGGTCGGTCCAGAACAGCGTCGCCATCCGGGTCCCCGTTCCAGGCCGGAGCGCCGCCAGGGAACGCTGGACCCACCGCGAATGGTCTTCCGCGCACCAGTAGTCCGATGCCGCCAGTTCCTGGCGCCCGCTCCCCGCGTGGCGCATGTTCAGTTGCGCGTCGCCCTGAACCGACTGCAACCGGCCGTCTGTCAGGGTCGCGTCGCCCAGAACGTGCCACCGACACTCCACGAGAAACTCTCCCGCCACCACGGGCCACACCTCGTCGATCACCAGAAACCACCCGTCACGGCTGTACACGATATGCCGGTACCAGTCGCCCTGCTCAGGATAGGTCATCGACGTGCCTGCCGCGGCAAGGTTCTGCCCTTCGTGCAGGTACCGCAGGGCCGCGTACCTGGACTCGCACCCCGGGCCGGCGCCGTCTACGGATACGCTCACGCCCGTGTAGTCCCGGACCGTCGCTGGCTGGTGGCCTCCGGCAAACCTGAACCAGGAGGCGCCGCGGCTGGTGTAACGCACGATGCAGTTGCCGTCCTGATAGGAGTGCGAGCCCCCCGAGATCCCGTCCAGCAGAAGATAGTCGTCCTGGTCCGTCCATCCGGAACGGAAGAACACCTTGTCGAACGTCTGTTCGTAGGGCAGATTCCTCAGATAGATGCCGTTCACCGGCGCAAACGTGGTGTATTCTTCGAGAGAATCGTAGAACAATCGCGACAGGGGGGCCACGCCGACCCGGCCCAACCGTTCCGGCACCGCCGCCCGTCGCCCGGTCACCCAGGTCCGCAGGGGCTCCTCGGCGCCTCGAATGGTCCGTTCCGCCGCCGCGCCTTCGTCAATGGATTCACAAAGCTGCAGGTATTCGTCATTGCCCGTTACCGCCGCGGCCATACGGCAGTATTGTTCGGGTCCTCGTTCCAGGTTGCTGTGTGCCATGAGCGCACGGTCCACGCCCTCCAGGTAGGGCGGGCTCGAAAAGTATTCCATCTTCCCTGCCGCCAGCGCGTAGTCAGCCGTGTTGAACAGAGAGGCCCCCCATTGATGGCCCCACGAGTCGCACACCGGCTTGTTCGATCCCATCTGCGGCGCAAAGAAGACCTCCGCCAGCTTCATCCACGCCAACCCCTCTGCGAGCCCGTGTACCTGGTGGAAATACCGGCCTCCGTAAAACAGATCGAGCGCGGAACGGGTCTGATGGTTCTGGCGCACCCGGTCCACGCCCACGCAACTCAACAGTCCGGCATTGCCTGCACCCTCCGCGGACCTGAAGAGTCCCAGCAGCGTTTCGAGCGTCTCCTCCCGCTGTTCGGCGGGAAGCGAGGGATGGTTTTCAAGAATCGTGAACGGCAGCAGAAGCACGCGGATGAACCCGTGGATCAACGTGGGGTCCTCCAGCGTCCGCTCGAACCAGCGCGTGCGGGCGAAGTGGCGGATCTGATGGCAGAACATCGACATCAACCTGTCGTTTCCCGTCTGCACCGCGAGCATCCCGATATCGGCGATAACCATCATATAGGTCCAGTCACCCGATCCTCCGCCGATGGATTCCTGCTCGATGTCCCGGTTGCTCTTGGCCAGCAACTCATTCGCCGGCTCCACGTACAGATCGGACCATGTGCCCGGATCTACCTGATATTGGAACGGCAGTATCGGTCCACCTTCCGCTATCGAACGACCCAGCGCCCCGGCCGCATCGCCAATGTCCTCCGCGCTGCTCGCGCCCGCCACCACAACGTGCCCCACTTCTGCCAACGAATGGGGCATTGTGCGCACCACCCGCCCGCCGGGACCCGGCCACACGCGGTCGGTCAGGTCGTAAGCCCGGAAGTAGAGGGTTCGCAGGAACGCGCTGTCCATCATGTTCCCCAGCGCGATCACGTGCCGGCCGTCTGCATCCAGTTTATCGTCCGGCAGCACGTCCACGCGCCCCGAAATGGTATCCTCGAGGACCGCCTTCAGACTGCCGGCCGCATTCTGGTAGGAATCCCCCGCAGGCGCCGAAATACAGACCCCCAGCCCAAGATCCGTTTCATGAATCGCAGGTGAGAATGCCATGGTTCACCCCTTCTGTTTGATTCGAAAACCGAATATTAATAAGAGACGGCCCTTCGCGTACCCCGACCGCCCCCATCCCGCCCTCCATCACGACGTGATCTACGACTGTGCGGTTCGAGGGCATCCCTGCCCTCGAGTAGAAGGTGACCTCTCAATTCTCTGATACAGGGCATCCAACGCCAGTTCTTCCAGGTCGTACGACGACGTCAACACTCCTAAACGAAACAAGGGGCACCCCGCAGTACCCCCCACCCACGGGCCCCCCGCCCGCATCGTCCCTGGCCTTTTTCGCGAACGCTACAATCTTTGGTTGCTGTTGGCGACCACATCGACCAGCGCCACGATCACAGGCCGCCCGGCGAACCGCGGGCATTCAACCCGTGCCGCTCGCAGGAGGTGGACTTTCTGACGGCTTCCACCGGGCCGCGTCCAGAATCGACCAAAGGTGAATCAACCACCCTAACAGGAAGACCCACAGTACGGCGGCCAGGCAAAACTGGATGAGCGCTATCAGGAATCGTCCCTGAAGCAACTGACCCAGGCCTGGAATTACCAGACTGCACAAAGCTGCAAGGACGTTGCCGCCCGAACCTTGACCAGCCATGACGTTTCCTCCTCTTCTTGGCTACGACTCGTCAAACAGATGGTTAACGAATTCCAGCGTCTGGCTACCCCCGCCTACCCATCAAGGGCAACGATGTCGTCGATCCCGGGAACGGCGGACTACGCCCAGGCCTCGCATCCGGCGAATTGCATGTGTTTTCCTACGACGTATTTCGGCCGCGGCACATAGTGGTTTCCGACCTCGGGGACCACCTCCCCGCAGCACAGGATGGACCGCTGTGTTTTCCGTGTCACGCGGGTGCTGGTGGGAATGTAGCGAAGGGTGAGTCCCACGCGCCAGTGGTCCGACGTATTGTAGTTGGAGCCGTGGATGATATTGGGGTGGTGGATGGAAATATCTCCCGCCTTGAGTTCCACGTCCACGGCGTCGGCTTCATCGATCTGATCGGGGCGCATCCCGATGCCGAGTACGTACTTATCGGTATCCAGCTCGACCATCTCCGAGCGTTTGAGCAAACGCCGGGTGTGTGACCCCGGCAGTACCCGCATGCACCCGTTTTCCACGGTGGAGTCCGTGCCGGCGACCCACAGCGTCGTCACCTCCATTGGCTCCAGCGGCCAGTAGGATCCGTCCTGGTGCCAACGTACGGCCTGTCCGGTCTCGGGCTTCTTGGCGATATAGTGCGCGCCGAACATCGCCAGGTTGGGTCCGATGAACTGTGCCGCGATATCCAGCAGCCGGTCGTCGCAGACCACGCGGTGCATAAAGGGATCGTCCACAAGGAGGCTGTGGTGCAATTTCTCGGGCCGCGTGTCGGGATGCCTCTTGACGAGCCACTGCACATGCTCAACCGTCTCGGCCGCAAGACCTGCGTCGACAGCCCCGTGCGCGATGCAGAAACCCTTTTCATCATATTCCTGCCGTAGAGTCGATTTCATTCATACGCTCCTGTCATCATGCATTTATCCCGAAATTTTGACCTGACGATGCATTCAGGCGGCTCGTTGCGTTGTTTGTGCCGCCAGTGTTCTGATGCCCATACAGATTGAAAACTTGCGCGACCGACCTGCTATTTTCTACCCTGATCCAACCATGATTAAAATCCCTTATGATGTCAATCGGTATCCTGATCACAGTTCCACCCACCGTGACAGTATAGCACAGATTCAACGCAACGTCTATTGCCTGGATCCTATGTTCCCACCCCACCAGGAGGTGTCGATTCTCCTCACGGGCCGGGTCGGCACGGCGTTGGTAACTGGCCGCCGAAAACAGATCGAACAGGGTCTGAGGCCGAAGGAACAGTACTCGACGAACAGTGATTCTAGCTGACTTAAGACCAAGATTAGCGTGTTGAACGGGGATTTTTTAAAAAAACCTTGACAAGTCGATTCGGTTGTTTTATATCTAAAACAAATTATTGACTATACAAATTAACGTTTATAATATAACCTATTTGTTTCAAACAGAGTAATCATCCGATTCCGATTAACAGATCAGGTACGCGGAGCGGGATTGCTTCGACGGTGGTCGTGCCGCCCCCCTTGAATGACTTCACGGCCAATACAAAAAACAGGGAGACATCGAATGGCGAGGTACACCGGCCCGATCTGCAAGCTGTGCCGCCGGGAAGGAATCAAACTGTGCGACAAGAAAAACTGCGCATTCGAGAAGCGAGACTATCCGCCTGGCATGCACGGACAGAGAATGGGTCGTAAACCATCGGAATACGCACTCCAGCTGCGCGAAAAACAAAAGACAAAGCGTATCTACGGCGTACTGGAGAAACAGTTTCGAGGGTACTATCAAAAAGCCGCCGGCAGAAAGGGCGTGACCGGAGCGTTGCTGTTGCAGACGCTCGAATGTCGTCTGGACAACCTGATATTCCGTCTGGGCTTTGCGCCAACACGACGATCGGCACGGCAACTCGTGAATCATCGCCACATCGTTGTCAACGGGCGAATCGTGAATATTCCGTCATTCCAGGTTGCGCCTGGCGATACCGTGCAGATCCGCGCCGGAAGCCGTCAGATGCAACTCGTTCACGATGCACTCAGCCGCGCCGGTGATGCAGGCCAATCGTGGCTTTCGGTGGATAAAGTAAACTTGAGTGGGACGCTTTTGGAATATCCAATGCGAGATGAAATACCAACGACGGTTGAAGAACAGCTAATCGTCGAGCTCTATTCGAAATAACGGACGTTGGGCAGGAGCGCTTTTTCTGAGCCGGAAAGCTTCCCGATGCCCACATTCGCACCCTTTGACGTCGAATCTCAGGGCGGCTTGAAGTAAACAGCGTATTGCCCAATCGGGTGCGGCACAACGATTCACAGGTATCAAACGAAGGGAGTAAAGAAGCATGAAAAGAGATCGAATTAGATCAGGCACCGCCGCGTCATGGAAGTTCATCCTGCTGATGCTGTTTCCCGGCTTCCTCGTGTTCACTCTCGAAACCGCAGCAGCACAGGACGGCGCAGCCTCCGGAACGGACAGTGATGTAACGAGCACAGAGGGCGAGATGGCCAGGGACGAGGCGGAGGAGCAGGATACCAGGGTGGATGAGGTCGACATCAAGGAACTCGAGCGTCGGATCGAGTTGCTCGCCGAGGAGCTCGAGCGGCTGCGCAGCGGCGAGCCCGAGTACGAGATGACGCTCGACCAGGTCCGCGCGCTTGGGCTGGCGCCGTCGGCGGCCGCGACCTACAAGATCAAATCGGGCGTATCGATCGCCGGGTACGGCGAAGCGCTCTATGAGAACTACGCCTCGGACAAGACCGACCAGTTCGACTACCTGCGGGCGATCCTGTACGCCGGCTACCGGTTCAACGACCGGTTCCTGTTCAATTCGGAGATCGAGGTCGAGCACGCCAAGGAGATTTTCGTCGAGTTCGCGTACGTCGACTTCCTCGCAAACGAGAATGTCGGCGTTCGGGCCGGCATGCTGCTGGTCCCGATGGGACTGGTCAACGAGTTCCACGAGCCGACTGTCTTCCTCGGAGCCGAACGACCGGTGACCGAGAACAAGATCATCCCGTCGACCTGGCGGGAAAACGGTGGCGGCGTCTACGGCGCGTACGACAAGTTCGCCTTCCGCGCCTACGTCGTCAATGGCTTCAACGGTTCCGCCTTCTCGTCGAGCGGCGTTCGAGGCGGCCGGCAGAAAGGTGGGAAGGCCAAGGCGAACGATTTCGCATTGACGGGTCGCCTCGATTTCACGCCGACTCCAGGCGTGTTCCTCGGTGCCAGCTTCTACACCGGAAATTCCGGACAGGGAGACATCGTGGTCGACGGCAGGAATTATGGCGTCCGTACGAACATCTTCGACGTCCACGCGCAGGTCCAGATGCGCGGCTTCGACCTCCGGGGTCTCTTCGCACAGGCGCAGATAGAGGACACACCCCAGCTGAACCATGTACTCGAACTTACCGGATCAAGCGGCGTAGGCAAGAAGCTGCAGGGCGGCTACGTGCAGATCGGCTATGACCTGCTGTCGCAGGCGTCGGGGACCGGCGACGTGGCACTCACTCCCTACATCCGCTACGAGAAGGTCGACACACACGCGGCCGTCGCGACCGGATTCACACGGAGCGCCTCCAAGGACAATACGTACACGACGTTCGGACTCGATCTGAAGCCAACACCGGGCGTCGTCGTCAAGGTCGACCACATGTGGGTAAACAACCCCGCCGACAGCGGCGTCAACCAGTTCAACGTCAACGTCGGGTACGCGTTCTAGTCCTGTCCCGTTGATTCCTCTCCATTCGCCCGCCGATTCATCCCGTCTCACGGCGTTGGGCCGACCCTGCGCAGGTCGTCTGCGTTCAGTCGCCTTGCTGGACGGTTGACTCGACGGGCGAATTTTGGCAACTTATTTTCCGGACATGACACTGGGAGAAGGCCGATCATGGTGCAGAAGTCGACCGCTGGGCGGGCGGCGCACAGGCGCGTTGCGAGCGTTCTGGTCACCTGGCTCGTGCTCGCAGGCGGCGCGGCTTCCGAACAGTCCGGTGTCGTGTCGCGCCAGGAAGCGCTGAACGCGGTCTTCGCAGGCGCGACAATCACCGGGGATCGCGTCTACCTGACGTTCGAGCAGGTGGAACGGATAGCCGAGCTGGCGCGCGAGGACGTGCGGACCCGCATCTACGCCCGCTACGTGGCGCGGCGCGATGGCGTCGTCGTCGGCAGGGCGTACGCCGACACGCACGTGGTGCGGACCAAGCGCGAGAGCCTGCTCATCTCGCTCGAATCGGACGGGCGGGTGCGGCGCATCGACGTGACCGCATTTCTCGAGCCCCCCGAGTACATCCCCTCCGAGCGATGGAAAGGGCAGTACTACGGGAAACCGCTCGTTGACGACGTCGCTCTCCACCGTGCGATCCGACCCATCGCGGGGGCGACGCTGACCGCGCACGCCGTCAACGCCGCCGTGCGCCGCGTGCTGGCCCTCGACATGGTGCTGGAGGGACGCGAGCCTGGGAGGGAAGGGCAATGACCTGGTGGGAACGCTGGGGTTTCAATACTTTCCACGTCATTGTCACGGGAACCGGGATCGTCTACTTTTACATGAAGTACGCGATGACGACCGATGACCCGTTCGCCGTCGTCAACCATCCGTGGCAATCTTCGACACTGTCGGTTCACATCCTCGCGGCGCCGCTGTTCGTCGCTTTCTTCGGCATGTTGTTCCGCTCGCACTCGTTCCGGAAGCTACGTTCACGAAAGCCGGCAAACCGACGGTCCGGATGGACCTCGCTTCTGAGCTTCACGGTGATGGCCCTCAGCGGCTATCTGATCCAGGTCGCGACCACGCCGGCGCTCATCACTCTCTTCATCTGGATCCACGTCGCGGCCAGCGCAGTTTTCGTTATCGGCTACGGCGTCCATCTCGTCAACGGCTGGCGGATCACTCCCCGCAGGGCGAATGCCACCGCCTCGCGAATGCCTAGAACATGAGGACGCTCACCCTGAACCGGCTCGCGGTGCGTCGCGCGGTACCGTGGGTCCTGTGGTTGGGAGCCGCGGCCTTCGCAACGGGGTCGGCTTCCGCGCGCGACACGGGTGGGACGTATCCAGTCCGCATCGAGCGCGCCGTGTTCCTCATGGGCACGTACGCCACCTTCGTGGTTGAGACCGTGGATCGTCAGACCGGTCTGGCGAAGCTGGAACGTATGGTCCGCGTCATCGAGGTCACCGAAGCTGAACTCAGCACCTGGCGGGACGACAGCGTCCTCAGCGCCGTGAATGGACAGCCAGTGGGAACACCGCTGCCTGTTCCGGCCGCCATCTGCGGACTCTTCTCCCGCATTGCGCAGTGGCATGCGGCCACGGACGGCGCGTTCGATCCGGCCGTAGGCAATCTCATCAAGGCGTGGGATCTGCGCGGAGAAGGCAGGGAACCGGATGCCGGCGAGGCGCTGGCGGCGCTGGCCGCTTCCGGCTTCGACAAGCTCGTACTCGATGCAGAGTCGTGCGCCGTCACGCGGCGCGCAGCGGTCATTCTGGACGCGGGCGGATTCGGCAAGGGCGAGGCGCTGGATCGGGTCCGAGAGGCCGAGCGCGACCGGCGCGGCGCATGGTTCATCGATTTCGGCGGGCAGGTGGCCGTGTCCGGTGAATCGTCCGATGGCCCGTGGTCAGTCGGCCTTGCACATCCGGCGCAGCGCCAAAAGGCGGTTCTCGAGTTAACTCTCGCCGCCGGCTCAATCGCCACGAGCAGCGGATCCGAGCAGGACCCGGACACGGCGGACGGACGCCGCATCGGCCACATCGTCGACCCGCGCAACGGCCGGCCGGTCGACCGAACCGGGTCGGTCGCCGTCTGGCACGAAAACGCATTCGTCGCGGACGTACTCTCGACGGCGCTGTTCGTCATGGGTAGAAAGGAGGGGATCTCATGGGCCGCGGAGCGCGGCATCGCCGCGTGCTTCTTATCCGCTGACCCGCACTCGGGAGACGTGGCGTTCCGCGCCACACCTGCGTTCAAGACACGGTTTCCGCTACACGATTCCCCGCCGGGAGAGGAAGAAACGAACGATTGAGGATGTGAAAGATACAAACGGCTGGACTGATCGGCGCCTCCCGTTTCCAACGCGCGCCGATTTAATGTGTACTATGGCGGGCGCCGTGCTTTTCCCATACATTTCGAAATGGAAGCCGACCCGGCTCGCAGGTTGCTGTAAATGGGGCGGTACCTGAAAAGCAAACCTGTCGGAGGACGTTTCGATGTCAGTCAAGCTCTCAAAAAGCCTCAGGCATAAAGACAGCGATGCCGATATCGCTTCGACCATAAGCGAATACGAACATAGCTTCAAAATGGCCGGCCAGGTTCCACCGGAGGAGGAGAAACCTGCCGAGTGGAAGGTCAACAATCTCTACTATGACGTGGTAACGGACTTCTTTGAGTTTGGATGGGGCAGGTCCTTTCACTTCGCCCCGCGCGTCCTCGGAGAGAGCTTCAAGGAATCGCTTGCTCGCCACGAACGCTACGTGGCGCAGGTACTCGAACTCGAAACCGGGATGGTCGTTGCCGATCTGGGTTGCGGCGTCGGAGGGCCGTTATTGGAAATCGCCCGCTTTTCCGGCGCCAGAGTCGTCGGCATAAACAGCAATGCCTACCAACTCGAACGTGCCCGGAGACTTTCCGAAGAAGCGGGCCTGGCGCATTTGACCGAGTTCCTGCACTGCGACTTCCTGCATGTGGACGCTCCGGACGAGTCGTTCGATGCGGCCTACTCCATCGAGGCATCTTGCTGTGCGCCGGACAAAGTCAGCATCTACAGCGAGGTACATCGTCTGCTGAAGCCGGGCGCGTGCTTCGCTGCGTACGAATACTGTATGACCGATCGCTTCGACGCCAACGATCCCCACCATCTCAGGATCAAGGCCGACATTCAGCTGGGAGGCAGTCTGTTCGTGATCGACGACACCCACGCGGTCGATCAAGCGCTTCGAACTGTTGGCTTTGAGGTATTGGAAGCCCGGGATCTTTCGATCCAGAATGGTCCGTCCATCCCCTGGTATCAACCTCTGATCGGTTCCGGTCTCTCTCTGACCGGCTTCCGCAGATCGAGGGTCGGGCGCTGGGTCACTACGAATTCCCTCAAGGCGCTCGAGGCGATCCGCATGGCGCCGCAGGGATCGGTACGCGTAGCGGACACCCTGGAGCTCTGCGCGGAAGCCATGGTCGAAGCCGGCCGGCTCGGGATCTTCACGCCGATGTACCTCGTTCACGCCCGCAAACCAGCGTAAAGCAATCCAATCAAGCTTGTTCTCATCCTGCCAACTATCTGACGGCGGGCATGAAATCCTGTGAGGCCTGGAACTCCCCCGCGCCGGAGATGGCTCTGGGTTGAACGGTATATTTCCCCCCGGGAACCACGAAAAAAGCGGTATTCCTGTGCGCGTCGACCCGGGCGCTGTACCGGACAATACCGTCCCTGTCGCGGATACTCCAGTCGCCAGGCGCCAGGCCGGTCAACAGCAGTTGTCGGCTTTCGCCGTCCGCGACCTCCACCTGCAGCGTCTGCTCCAGCAGCTTGCCTGTCCGGCTCAAGACCACCACCCGGTCCGCCAGCGTGACAACGAAGGCTTCCGGGAGTTCAACGAAGTCGACCGGCAGCTGCTCCTCCTGTTCGTCACACATCGTCATCACCGTCAGAAACACATCGTTGCTCCGCTCTTTCGCGGGTGAGAACATCACGCGATGGCCGTTCGCTTCAGGACGGTCCGGTTTTGGTGGTGTGAAGAACTGTCCGAACACGCTGTAGGCTTCATCGCCGCTCCTGACCTGCAGGTCCCGCTCATCCGACCCCGGTCGCAGCATCCTGAGAACGACCTTGCCGCTCCCGTCAGCGTCGCTGTTTCTCAGGATAACGCCATCGTCCGTCGTTTCGGGCGGGTTGAGGGTGTTGACCTGCCAGTATTTCCTGAACTCCGGTCTGGCGGTGGTCATGTTGTCCAGGACGATCAGCGCCGCGGGAGTCTGCTCGTTATCGAGGTTCAGGAAGCAGAAGGTGCGCACGTAGTCCACGATCTTCCTGCTGTAAGCCGACGTCAGGTTGACCGAGAAGGCACTGTAGAACGGCCGCTGTGGAGACGGTCCGAAGTCGGCTGAGAGGACGTCCCCATTGGCGAATGTCGGATCAGAAAGCGCCTGGTCCGGTGTGGTCGGGCAGGATTGAATGAAGCGCGCGCCTCCGTCGTTGACCGTATTGCGGATAAATTGCTCCTCAGGATCGACCGCCAGCATCATGCTGTGCGAAATCGAACGTTTACAGAAGTTGAAGTCGTAGGGCGTTCCGTAGAAATGGTACTGCCCCAGGTCGGCCGCCTGCAGCCCGCGGTAGTAGATCTGGAAACTCCCCGCGTCGGCGTGCTGGTGATTGCCGAAGTGATACCCCCCGCCCTTCATTTCCACGACCACGTCGGACACGCCCACGCCCATATTCCATCCGGTCCGGGCGACCATCGAACCGAGGATCGGTCCAAAATCCAGGGTGAGCGGCAATGAAGAGAAATCCTCGGCTGCCTTCAAGTCGGGGTCGTTCAGCAGCAGCACCAGGATCGGGTCGGCCGGCAGCCCGCCCTGTCGCTCGAAGTCGCGTTTGATGACCGGATCGCTGCTGTACGCGTAACTCAGCAGTGCGGTAGCTCCGAGACTTGCGGGGCTTCCGTCGGAGAATCCGTCGCCGTCCCGCAGGGTCTCTCCGTTCGGCATGCGCATGTAAAGCCAGAACTTGCAGACGTCCGCGATGTTGTCGTCGAAGACCCGCTCGCCGGTCATACGGTAAAACAGCCAGGCGGCGTGCATATCCCACCCGAACCGGTACGGCCCGTAACTCACGCCCTGGTTGTGGCGCGGGGACCGGTATTCGAACCGGCGCATTGGAACCAGTTCTTCCAGCAGGCGGTAGGCGCAGTATCGATACGGTACCGGGTCCTCGTCGTAGATGGCAATGGCCATGCAGAGCAGATCGCGGTTGACCTGCGCCTCGTTGCCATGGCCGTTGACGATGATTTGCTTGAACGGCGGCCAGCCGATCTCCATATCGTCGGCAAGACGCATGAGATTGCCGCGGATGCTGTCCCTGTCATCGCGTGTCATCAAATCGTAGCACCAGTCGTAGACGAGCGCGGCAGAGTAGATGGCGCGACCGATTTCCCTGGTAATATCGAGCAGGTTTCCGAATTCGACCGCGGCGAGATAGTCGCGGATCAGCGCCACCGCTTCCCGGCCGGGCGTCTCTTCGCCGTTCATCAGGTAAACGAAAGCCCTGGCGACGGCGACTTTTTCGAGTTTGGCGTCATAGGCGACTTCCGTATCCGGTTCAGCTCCAAACGCGCAGGGTTCGGCCGCCGCTGCCCTGACCTCTGCCCACAGGGGCGCGTTTTCGCCCTTCGTAAGATTCGCCCGAACCTTCGGCAGCGACTGCTCGTTCACCCAGATGCGTGGTCGGGATGCCGGCGGAGCCACCATCGGCCGGTAGTCGGTCGCGGCTGCCGGGACTTCCGGCGGCCTGTACGGGCCGACTTCGAGGTGGTCCAGACGCACGCCCTCCGGCAGCCAGATCCGGATCTCCTGTTCCTGTCCGTTGAATTCAAACTTTCCGGTCGTCTGTGTACAGCTCTCCGAACGGCTCCAGGGCACGAATACCACGCGTCTTGTCGGGCGTGCATCGCCGACGGCGATCTTGAGGTGCAACGAGTCAAACTTGCTTTTTGCCTTTCGCATTGCCTCGCTGCCCCTCGCGTCCGTGGCCGCGTGCGTACGAATCACGTACCTCCCGGCCCGGGACGCCCGCACTTTGAAAACCAGGTCCGGTCCGGCGCCGTGCGAGCCCACGTTGGCGGCCACACCGGCCTTGAGCGAAACGCCCTTCTCGCTGGAAAACGAAATCTGCGTTACGATCTCTGCACGACCGGGATCGATCCCGGCGGCCTCCGCCTGAATGACGACCGTTCCGTTAACGGAAACAAACCCGGTCGGCTCGGCAGTACTCGTACTGACTCCGGTTTTCATGACGTGGACCTCCTCCGCGTACGTTTGCAAGGTGATGAATAGCATCGCGACGAACAGACGACAAAGCATCTTTCACATCTCCCGAAACTTGACCCGGCCAGAATTCCATCACTGTCATTCCCAACCTCCGGATCTGATTCCCCCCAACGAAACGGTACGGTCTTCCTGTGCAGAGATGGAAATGGCTTCGGCGATCTCAACGTCCAGCAGGGCATCCTCGGGAGGATTCAGGGCTTCGCGCCGACGTTCCATGGCATCCAGAAACGCGTGTGCCTGCCTCAACATAGACGACGGTTCCGCCTCAAAGCTCCGGACTTCGGAGCGACCTTCCCAATACACGGTAATGGCGTCCTTGCCGGGCGGGCTCTCGGCATTCGTCTGAATTCCGCCGTTGGCACAAATGAATCGCGGCTGCGGGTCGGACATCCCGTCCGGGCCGATATAGCTGGCCGTAGCCGAAGCGAAAGCCCCGTTTTCGAATCCGATCAGCGCCCCGCACGTCTCCTCGGCAACGTGGCCGGGCGCCGTATTCCGCTTCCGGTTGGCCATCGCCGAAACGGTGGTCGGCCTGCCGAGAATCCAGCGGACCGCATTCAGATAACAGTAGCTCATGTGGGTCAGCGGCATGCCCCCGCTGGCCTCCTGATCGTAGTACCAGGCATCCGGGTCCGGATTCCACAGTGCCCTGGTCACGGCCATCACCGGCGGCCCCAGTTCTCCTCCCGCCACCAGGCGCCTGATCTCTTCCCACGCCGGGTCGTACCGGCGCTGAAACCCCGCCTCCACGATCCGCTCTGACCGGTTTGTCATCTCCACAATCCGTTTTCCGTTCTCCAGAGACGACGCGAGACAGCCGCCGATGAGGAGGTCGTAGCCGGCATCCAGCGCCCACATCGTCGCCTCGTCCTGAACGCGATGCGGTACTTCGATCAGGACGGCGTCCGGGCGGGTGCCGGCCAATTTCCGATAATCATCGCCAAAAACCGCGCACCCCAGCTCCGCCGCACAGCATTCGGCGGTCTCCCTTCGACGGGCGGCAACGCCGCAGATTTCCGCCCGCCCCGTATCCAGAAACGCCTGGCCACGGACCCGTGCCATGTTCCCGGCGCCCACAACCGCGATACGTATTTTCGACATGGGGTTTTCCCTCGCCGTTTTTTAACTGCGCTTTGGATAAACGTCCTATCCTTCCGGTTATGGACGCTGGTCTATCGACCTTCGAACCGATTCTTCACTCCGGACGCGAAATCGGAGCGTGTTCGTCCATATTATCTACCGGGAATGCCGGCCTGTTCGCCTCAATTCGAAAGAATACAACAACCAAATTGACCACAAAGAGCTTCAATGCGGGTAGAGGGTAGAGGGAAGACGGTAGAAGAAACCCTTGCCCGATCCTTTATTCCTTCTTGCCTCCGGCAGGAGAAGAGACTCCACAGGGCAGGAAATCTCTCCCGTCTACCGTCTCCCGTCTACCCGCTTCCGAGGGGATGAGAGGAGAGGTCACGAACACGTCCAGTACCCTGGAGTATCCTGGCAATCCGCAGTTCAATCGCCTTTTTTGGCTTGCACAAATTCGATCTAATGTCCACGAAAATTAACGAAACATGGTTAGAGGTCGTACGCGAACGAGATGGTGACCGCATAGAAGACGATATCACTGAGCACCAGGTCGAACGTTGCGGGCGTGTTCCCGTTTGCAAGCACCGGCGCGTGACTTCGCACCTGGTCCCATTTTCCAGGTTTCCGGACATCCCCGTAACGCGCGTAACGCCCCCGCAGCGCAATGCCGAATCGCTCGTTCGCTTCGTACGCCACACCGCCGATCAGATTCGTCCCGATCGTCGATTCAGCCAGTCGTAGCCACGCGGAATCGGCCGTGCCCGCGGCCCGCGTCTGCCATGCAGGAATGGCGACTTCTGCGCCAGGATCGACGCCGCCTTCCGGCGCGAATCCGTCAGCGAGCGTTCGGCGGACCCGCAGTCCCTTGAAAACGAGAATGACATTCGACACGCCGCCTCCAACGCCAACAAATGGCGTGAAGCGCGAAGAATTGTTGTAGTCGAGAAGCACATTCAAAAACAGGTCTGTAATGTTGAAACCAGAAACCCTGGCCTGGGGTTCTTCGACAGCACTCCACTCACGTACCCTCTCCGGCGCCAGCCGGCCCGCGTCCACCATCGGCGCCGAGGTTGCACCCAACACGGTGTTGTTCAGTTCGGCTTCCAGCCGGAGCCAGCCGTGGGAGTACCCCAATGCAAGGGAGGTTGCGCTGGTCATGGTTTCCGCGCCCCGGTCAAACGCCATTGTCGCGTACGCTCCGGACGCAGTTTCAGAGCAGGCAGGATCGCGCGGGACGGCGGCCGGATCCGGATACAACGCCCTGTCACAACGCGTCCGCTGATCGACGCCCTCGATGCTCCCTCGAATCGTCAACGCGTCCGAATCCCCGAAATCGCCGCGCAGATAGAACCCGTCTTGTCCCTGGGCGCTCAATCCAATGGGAGCCAGGAACCAACTCAACGCAACGAGTACAATCGCCATCGCGAGTTTAACACCGGTGGCCACGCCGCAGATTTTCGCGGGAACGGTGTCCGGCAACGCCTTGCCCCTTAGCTCCGCGATGTTTCCTGCCCCCACAATCGCGAATCGTACTATCGACATGGCGTCGCCTTTCTAGTTTTCGATTGACAACCACACGCGGCAGGGGTATGCTTTGAGAAACCCTCCCACCTTCCAACTGAAATGGCAAGGTAGTCAGCCCGTTAATAAAGCCCATCCGGGCTGCGTCCGGCCCTTATGACCGAATTACGGCGTTGCGCTCCCTCCTCGAATCCACGGATTCGATTCGGTCGCGCGCCTTGTCTTCGGCCACAATGACTCGGCCTCGCCTGCAGAGCGACTTTATCAACGGACTGCTATGGCAAGGGTTGTCTTCAGATCGGTCGTTCTCGGCCTTTCGGCGGGCCTGGCGCTGGGCGGTCCTCTTCTTTTTGCGGACGCCGGGAATGCGGACGGCGAGACCCGTTCAGCGGGATACACCGGCGCGCAGGCCTGCGCGGATTGTCACCGGGACCGGTTCGAAGAGTACCGGCGCACGGCCCACCATCTCACCTCACGCTTTCCAGATCCCGAATCGATTCCCGGCAGCTTCTCTCCCGACCAGGCAATCGTCCGGACCCGGAACGCCAATCTCCGCTTCGAAATCACCTCTGATCGTGACGGATACTATCAGACGGCCATCATTGGAAGAGGAGAAGGCAGCTACCGGCGGACGGAGCGCATCGACATTGTCACCGGCTCCGGGAAAATCGGCCAGACCTATCTCTTCTGGCAGGGCGATTTCCTTTATCAGCTTCCGATCTCGTATTTCACGCAGCAGCAGCGGTGGATCAACAGCCCGGGTTATCCCGACGGCGAAGTGAACTTCTCACGCGGCGTCGTCCCCCGATGCCTGGAGTGCCACGCCACCTGGTTCGAATCCGAATCCTATACCAGTAACGCATACAACAAGGAACACTTCGTTCTTGGCGTCTCCTGCGAGCGCTGCCACGGCCCCGGAGCGGAACACGCGGCCTATCAACGCGCAAATCCCGACGCGAAGGACACGCCGCACATCCTGCACCCGGGCGGACTCGATCCGCCGCGGCTGATCGATCTCTGCGCGCAATGCCACTCCGGTGTCGGCGTGCCGAGCCAGCGGCCTTTCTCCTTCCGGCCCGGGGAGTCCCTCAGTGATTTTCTCAAACTGGACCCCCACGAAGAGCTGAACAGGATAGGGGTCCACAGCACCAACCAGCTGCCGCGGCTGACCAAGTCGAAGTGTTTCCAGCAGAGTTCGGCGATGACCTGCATCACCTGCCACAACCCGCACGCCCTCGAGCGTGGGAACCTGTCCCTGTTCTCCCGGCGTTGCGCGGCGTGCCACGAGACCCACGCTTGCGGTATGTCCGCCGAACTGGGTGACGCGATGCAGTCCAACTGCATCGACTGCCATATGCCCCGAAAACAGGACCTGGAAACCGGGTTCGAAACCGCCGAGGATTTCCAGTTTCCGACCATGCGGGACCACTTCATCGCCATCTATCCGGAAATCAGCCGGCGCCTGGCGCCGCGTTTTCCGCACCCGGAGAAAGCCACTCCACCTCAGCAGGGGGGACACTGATATGCGCCAATACAGAACGCTCACCCTGGCCGACCGGGGTCAACCCCGTACCGCCATCGTCGTCCCGGATGGCGCCGGAGATATCCTCCGCGACGCCGCCTCGGAACTGCAAACAGCGCTTGAAAAGATGACGGGCATGGCGCCCCCGATGGGCACGGACGGCGGCAATCCGGCGCCCCGCGGCAGAACGGCAATACACGTCGGGGCCACCGCGTACGCCCGGTCGCTGAACCTGGACGCCGGAAACGCAGGCGTCGAGGGTTACCGCATCCACACTGCCGGCAGGGATCTCTTCATCCTCGGCGGCAGCGACAGCGGCACGGCCTACGGCGTCTTCGGCCTGCTGGAAGACCATCTCGACGTTCGCTGGTTCATGCCCGGGGAACTCTTCGAAGACATCCCGATGCAAACCACCCTTAGAATCGCACCGGTAAACGAGACGCATACTCCTGACTTCCTCTTCCGCGTCTTCAGCGGAATCGCCGGGCTGGAAGGACATCGTTGGGAACGCCGAAACCGCGTCTCCAGCCGGAGGCACGAACTGCCCTATGCCGGCTTCCACCACGCCCTGTACAAGATTTTCCCCGTTGCCGAATACGGAAAGACCCATCCTGAGTACTACGCGCTTATCGACGGTGCACGGTTGATACCCGAAAGCGACGCCGTAAGCAACGGCCTTTTCGGCCAGCCCTGCACGAGCAACCCCGAAGTCGTCGACGTCACCATAAAGGCCACGCGCGCCTACTTCGACGAGTACCCCGAGGCGCACTGCTTCTCGCTGGGGATGAATGATAACGGGAACTTCTGCCTTTGCAACAACTGCCGCGCCCTCGACATTCCGGATCTGAAATTCCGGGACCGCCCGATCTACTCCGACCGGTGGTTCACCTACTTCAACGCGGTCGCACGCGCGCTGCAGGAATCCCATCCCGGTAAATTCGTGGGATGTCTGGCCTACCATAACGTGGAGGAGCCGCCCAGACGCATCGCACGCCTCGAGCCCAACGCCGCTATTTATCTGACGCAGGATACCGCACAGCACCTGGACCCTGAATATCGGGACAAGGACCGTGAATTCATCCTCTCCTGGCTCGAGCAGTGCGACCACGTCTGCAAGTACGATTACTACGGCCTGGGCTGGGTGCTGCCGCGCTACTTTCCGGGCCTGATGGCCGACGACATCAAGTTCCAGCACAGCGCGGGCGTCAAGGGCTTCTATGCCGAAGCCTATCCCCACTGGCCGGCGGCCGGTCCGCAGATCTGGCTGGCATCCAAACTCTGGTGGGACGCCGGCCAGGACCCGGAAAAGCTCCTCGATGAGTTCTTTTCTCGGCTGTTCCGCGGTGCCGCGGGGGAGGTCCGCGCTTTTTACGACCTCCTCGAAGCCATCTGGCGCCGACCGCGGGAGGGCCGGTGGTTTCAGGGTCTGCGCGGGCTGCGCGACCAGGTACCCTGTTACGATTCCGACGACGCGGACGCCCTCGAAGCCGCGCTGGACCGCGCGTACAAGGCCACGCGCGACCCTCTCGTCCGTCTCAGGATCGACTACATCCGCCGCTGGTTTGCCTTTCCCGCGACCCTCATCCGCGGCTGGCACGGAGCCGATGAACTCCTTGGCCTGCAGCAGGGACCCGCGGCCAGACAAAGGGCGGGAGATCTGCGGAAACTCAGGCCGCGCCTCAAGAGGACATACCGCCAGGCCGTGCTGGAGGACCGTAACATGCCCAAGTCCGCCTATTTCAACGACGGCAGGTACGAAGCGCGCGTCGCGGACCCGTGGACTGAGAGGGTCGATGAAGCACTGGCGAACGCGGGAGGCTGACAACCACATCGCGACATGCGCAACACGTCTCGGAAATACCCTGAAAACAGGAGAATCCCATGACCGTGAAATCCGTCTATATGATGACCGATTTGGAAGGCGTGGCCGGCGTCGACGATTGGGACCCGAGGCACCGGGACGACGCGACAACGTCCAAAGGCGTGTATGACCGCGCCGAGATGCAGCGCCTGTTGACGGGCGAAGTCAATGCCGCGGCTGAAGGCTTGTTTGCCGCAGGTGTCGAAAAAGTGACCATCAATGACGCGCATGGGGCGGGGCGCACGATCCTGTCAGAAGAATTGGTCTCTGGCGTGAAGCTGGTAAAGGGTGTCAAGCGTCCTTGCTGGTTGCCCGGCCTGTCGCCCGGATACGACGCGTTGATCCAGGTGGGCATGCACGCAATGACCGGAACGCCCAACGGATGCCTTGCACATTCGATGAGCCGCGATATGGTCTGTCGCGTCAACGGCGCCGAAGTCGGCGAGATGGAAATGGCGGCGTACCTGTGTGGCCATCTGGGCATTCCCTGGGTCTTCACATCCGGCGACCGGCACGCATGTACCGAATCCGAACGATGGGTCAGCGGCATCGTCACGGCCCCCGTAAAGGAAGGCCTGGGAGAATTGTGTGCCTTGCACATGGCGCCGGCAGATGCCCGCGCCCTGATCAAGACTCGCGTTCAGGAGGCCGTTGCGGTCGCAGAAGACATCGAACCGCTCATCGCAGAAAGTCCTTTGGTGATGGAGATGACGCATCCCGAACCCGATCGACTCTCCGTGCGGGAAGGCGTCGAGCGGGTCGACGACCGCACGATCCGCTGCAAAGGCGAGTCCTTCTGGCAGGTATTTCACAATTATTTTTATGGAAAGCCCGATTATCCGGTTCCCGCGTAACGGGCCCGGGGGCGTTCCCGTCGTTGCTGCTAGCGGTGCGCGGGATCCTACTCGTGCAGTCGCTCATCTACGCCTCGCATCAGTTTCAGCCAATCCAGGTGTGATTTCGCCACCCGCCCGCGGTGCGCGTCGCTCCGTGCCAGGAATCCCGGTACCTCGTCCCGTCCCGTCGGCATTGACGGGTCCGAGTAACGAATATCCAGGCTCCAGCGGATGCGGTCCGTCCGGTTGGGAAAGGACCGGTGCGCCATCTTGTGCTGGAACACCACCACACCGCCCTTTCGCACCGGACAGGCGACGGGCACGCCATCCGGAACCCACCCTTTCCGGATCCCCTCGTTCGGATAGCCCGCCACCTCACCATGCGGCATCAGACCGGCGCGGTGACTGCCCGGAATCACCTCCAGGCATCCATTTTCCACCGAAACGTCCACCAGCGGAATCCAGAAGTTCACCATGAACGTGGCTTCCGCTTCGGGATGCAGGAACCCCAGGTCCTGGTGCCACGGGATCTGCGACCGGGCTTCGTTGGGCATCTTCGCCTGGCAGTTGAACTGGGGATGGGCCAGGATCTCCGGGCCGATGACGGACTCCACGATGTCCAGAATCGCCGGGTGCGTGATCACGGCAAACATCCCCGCGGTCTTGAGGCGCTTTCCCGTCACCGCCTTCTCGATTTCCGACGCATCGTCCATCGTGTCCCGCAGACGCGCCAGTCTCCGGTCGAAGGGCGCGTTTTCGAACGGATCGGACAGCTTGCCATTGGAGCGGGCCTCCCGCGCCTTGCGATCGATCCCCTCGGCGATGTCGTCGATCAGCGGCTGCAGGTCCTCCGGCGTCAGCACGTCCTCCAGCAACAGGTAACCGTCGTTCAGATAATCGGAAAGCTGCTCCTCACTCAGACCGGCCATAAATGAAGTCTCACAAGATTGTTTCCCGATCGACCGGCCGGAAGGCCATCACCGTCCCCGCCGAGGTGGCGCATACGACCCGGTCGCCGAGGGAGCGAAGATGTTTGATTTCCCCTTCGACGCTGTCCCTTGCGATCAGCACCCCGCCGGCATCAAGGGTCCGGATCTCGCCCGTATCGAATCCTGCCAGGATCTTCACGGATCCATTGTCCCGGAACGTGGTCAGCCACGTGATTTTATCCTCCAGGTCCCGGCGCCAGATGACCTCTCCATCGCCCGCGACGCAGGCCAGCTGCCCCACGTCGCTGCCCGCGACCACATCGGGTCTGCCGTCGCCATTCACGTCCGCAACGGCGATGTCCTCCACCTCGCCGCCCATATTCACGCGCCACGACAACGCGCCCGGCGCCTTCAATTTTCCGCTGCCTCCCAGGCCGGTCTGACCGAACAGTTCGCCGCTCGTCGCCGCGTTCACCGCCCGCCAGTCCCCGTACACGACCTCGATCACCCCGTCGTCATCCAGGTCGGCGGCGAGGATCGTCGGCGAGACGCATCCCGTACTCCGCCGCCACCGCGCCGTACCGTCGGGATTCAGACAATTGATGGTATAATACTCGGTGCCCACCAGCAGCTCGTCCCTTCCGTCCCCGTCCAGGTCCACGGCCAGGCATCCGGTGATACAGTGATAGTGGGTCTCGGTCTGCCATTTCAGCGATCCGTCCGCTTCGAAAACGTGCAGCAGCCATCCTTCGGCCCCGGCCAGAACCTGCTTCCTGCCGTCGCCGTCCAGGTCGGCCGATGACACGGTCGTCAACCGCTGCGGGCGCATCCCGCTGCCGGGCGGAAACTCGTGCTCCCAGCGCACCTCGCCGCCGGCGCCCAGAACGTACAGCCGGCAGTCGCGCGTGCCGACAACAGCTTCCGGCGCGCCGTCCCCGTCAATATCCGCGAGGTGCACGGCGCGGACTTCGCCCTGCGCCGGGAACGACCAATTCCTCGTGCCGTCCGGTCCGAGCAGGCTGACGTCTCCATTGGCGGTTCCCAAAAGCGTCCCGGCCGATACATCGGAGTCCACGGCGGTCACGCCCGATCCGGCATCGTACCTCCACAGGGGTTCGATACCGCTTCCGACCACAGGTCCCGGATTGATGGATACAGGACCGGGCCGGTATGACGTCGCCTCCCGCAGCAATCGGTCAAACGTCCCGGACGCGCGGGGCAGGATCTCCAGGTCGTGCCGGCCGGCCGCCAGCGTAAACCAGACCAGTTTGCCCTCGCCTCCCGCCGAAATCCGCTCTCCGTTCAGACGGACCTCCTCCGCACGGATGCCAACGCGGGTCTCTGTCCGGGTTTCGACAATCCCCTTCCCCCGCGCGAGGTCCATCTCCACCGAAACGGGCGCCCAACTCCTGAATAGCGGCGTTTCCCACGCCAGTTGTGTTCCCTCCACGAGTGCAAATCCGTCGCTGTCGATCCGGAACAACTTTCCGTCCACGTCCAGTCCGCCATAATCCGGCGCGCCGACGCCGGCCATCACGGCCTCTCCCGACCGCCGGTCGCGGACCACGGCGGCGGACGGACCCACGCGCTCCACGTCGAACGCCTGCGGCGATCCGTCATTGGACGGATACAGCAAGTTCACGAAAGCAGTCCGGTCACCCGCTTCCATGGAGAGCCGTATCTTCTGGTGCCACATCCGTACGGTCCCGTCCGCGTGCTCGTAATTCTTCCAGTTGGCCTCCCAGTCCGGCGCAAAGTCGGCCTCGCGGTCCGTCAGTGACTTTTCGGAGCCGTCCGCGTTCACGATGTGAAGCCGCTCGCCGTCCTGTTCGATGCGCAATGCGCTCTCTGACGCGTCCACCTGTCCGAGTACCCTCCAGATGGCGTCCAGGAGATAATCACCGCCCTCCCGCGCGTCCACCGAGTCGATTACCAGGAAATACGCACCCTTCCTCCAGAAGATACTTCGTGCCCAGTCCGTGCCGTTATCCCCCGGCGATACCGTCTGGCTGTACCCCCAGTCTTCGAAATCTCCAATCGCCCTGAGCGCCACCTGCGACGGCTTGGGATAACACGTCCCGTCCTTCACGATTACCACCGTGTTGTGGTATCTCGCCAACCGGCGGATGTAGTCCAGGTCCGCCAGCCAGATGCGGTCGTTCCAGCAGAGGCGGATGATCGAGTTCCCGTCCTCCTGGGAATGGGAGAAGCCTGTAGGCCCGTCGATCAACAGGTACTCGCTGCGCCTGTCGAAGCTTCGCCGGAACGCCAGCTTGTCGAACGCCTCCGCGAGGGGGACGTCCGATTCCACCAGGGGGTCTCCGTGGTACTGACCCGTCTTCCGCGCCCGATCCCGGGCAAAGTCGTGCGCCGCCCCGTCCAGCATCGACGCGCGTACCCCCAGCAGTTCCGCCGGTTCGACGGGCGCGATGTCCCTGAAGAAAAATCCGTCGTACACCTCCCATCCGCCGATCCCCCAGTTCCTCTGGCGCTGGAAGGAGTCCCGCCACTGCTGGCCCTGCTCCATCCAGTTGTAGAGCCACCGGTAACGCCCGTCGTTGTAGAACCATGCGCCTATCGACGCGGCCTGCAGCCCGCTCGGGCGGCTGGCCCGGGATGCCCTGTACGCACCGACGTCGCCGTACGTGCAGTCGTCGCCCCGGCTGTCGATGGTTAGCACCGCGCTGTCCAGCAGCCGCGCCAGATGACCGTCTTCGAGGTACGAGAGATCGTCCGTCATCAGCCCGTACTTGATCAGGTGCCCCGGCGTAATCCACACGTAGCCCGTCCCCGCGTTGTCGTTCGGCTTGTACGACCTGGCGTGCAGTTCCAGGGTCCGGTGCGCCAAAGGCAGCTTTTCATCGAAATCCGTCAGCCCGTAATACTTCTTGAAATACCTTGCTCCAATGACCAGACTCAGCGCGGCGAAGCTCTGGTGGTTCTGGTTCTGGACCACGTCGTCCACAGACTTGAACCTGAAATGCGTGAGCTCGGACGTCCACCGGATGATGTTGTAGATCGCGTTCGTCATCTTCAGCCGGTCGTCGTCGTTCAGCGCCTCCCCTTCCTCCATCACGTCCCATGCAGTCAGCATGCGGTATATCCAGAAGTAGAGATGCGTCCCCTGCGACAGGCACCAGTCGCCCGCCTCGTGGGCGAGATCGATGAAGAACAGGAATTCCTCCCTGAAAATTCGACCCCAGACCTCGTCGCCCGACAGATAATAGAGCATGGCGTGGTCCACCATGCGGCGCAGCGGTCCCTGGCTTCCCGATAGCGCGACCTGCTCGTTGACCGTGTCGATGATCTTCCGTGCTTCGGCGTCCGTGGGCGGGGATTCCGGGTTCTGCCGGGACACCGGCCGGTTGATCCGACCGATGCGCGGCCCCTCCCGCTCCACGATCGAGAGGAATTCGTCCACCGCCCGCGTCACGCCTTCAGGCGTACTTCCTCCCAGCTGGACCACGTTCCGGCCGGTCCCGAAGGGATTGTGGACCGTTCTCACCTCGTACCCGTCCCCGCCGGGGTAGTACTCGTCCGTCCACGCGTAGAAATTCATCCCCAGGCGCAGGATCGCCGTGTTGTTGAAGACGTTTCCCGCCGCGACGATGTGTGCGTTGTTCCAGTCCCCGCCGCCGACCTCCGAACCGGACTTGACTTCGGCAGCGCTTCCCAGTGCCTCGGCGATTCTACGGCCGATTTCGGCACCGGAATCGCCGTCGGGAGGCACCACCAGCACATCTCCGGACAGGTCGGTCTCGAGATGAAGATCCTTCAGCGTCGGGATCTCTCTGTTCACGATCTCGATGTCGTACGACTCCTGCCGACGCCTGCGCGCGCTTCGTCCTCCTGTTTCGGCCATTGTCTTCACCTCTAAAATGTCCCCGTGCGTCCTGTCTTGTGGAGGTCCGAACAAAATTGTGAACGTATCTGATTCTTCGTCAGACGGACATCCGGTGAATTTCCTATGCTTGCGCGGGACCGGCAAAGTCTGGCGATCTGACGTTCTCCAGAAGCTTTAAACACAGAGATCGCATGGTCTCAAGTTCGTGTAGGAACTCGCGTTGCGCTTCCTCCGCCGGTAAGCTGTCGAATAGATCGGGTAATTGTATCCCGTGGCCCATGATCGCGTTGGCGTGTCTGTTTTTCAGATGCTTGCGCACGTAGAGACAGTTGTCCGCATGGTAGAAGCGTTGAATCGCCTCTGTTCCACCCAGAATCCCGGCGCCTAATGACTGCACCATGCCCAAATTCAGCAGTGCGAAGTGTTCCAACCGTTGAATCACGCCGATGTCACGACACGTATCCGAAAGGTCAATTCGAAACGGATAGTTCTTTTTCATGGCGATGTCGTCCTCGAATAGAATTTGACTCCCGCGACGTTTCCGGATTCGTGTTCAAAGTAATGAGCTTCCCCGCGATTACCCTGCCTGATGACCTTTCTCCATCTGCTGCGGCGCAATCGCCGTAATTCACGTAACACTGCACGGTTGCGTACCGGATATTTTAAGGTACCTCCCCGGTTGGGTACCCAATCCTGTGGTACAGATCCGGACCCATAGATGTCCGGATACAGGTTCAGCGGCATCGGTGTCACTCATTGAGAATGGTCAAGATTCGAAATGCATTGGCACCTTCCATTTACGACGATTGTGATCATCGGGCTTCGATGAGAGTACCCCCGGCAACAAGCGTCTGCATCACTTCTCCCCGCTCGTCGAATGCAACGGCGCCGACCTCGCCGTCGGTCCGGATGCCCGCGCCCGTCAGGACGCTTCCGCCGGAAGGCTGCAGGAGCACGACGGCGCGGCCTCTAGCAAGGGGTACGGTGAACGCGTACCCGCCGTCAATCTCCTCGAACTGCGCTTCTCCGGCCGGCGACTTCCCCACCCGATGCGGCCTGAGAAGCGTCACGAACGTCTGGTCCCGGGCAGGCGAGGACGGAATCGCCGTCAGGTGATACTCTATCAGCTTTATGCGAGGCCGGGGCGGCGGCTCGAACCGGTCGGTCTGGCTCAGCGACAGGCCGCCGGGCCACAGGAACGACACCCGGCAGGCCGCTGCTTCGTTGACAACCCGGATGTCCCGCTGGTTCCGGACGTCCATCTCCACGGGCGCGTGCAACCGCCATTCGAATTGGGCGGATTCGGGCGCGCGCAGGGTATCGAAGATGAGGACCGCTTCCGGTTTCAGGAACAGGATGCGGCGGGTAAACCGTTCCAGTCTGCCCGCGTACGCGCGCGACGCCTCTCCGGAAACGTAGTCGAGATGCTCTGAAGTGTGGAAATCAAGGATTTCCCCCTGGGCATCGCTGGCGTTCGGCAGCTGCCCTTCCCCATTGACGGTGACGCAATTTACCGATTTCGTGTGGTGCATCCACTGTCTGTGGTGCTCGCTGCCGTGGATGTCGCGCCGTCCGGTTCGGATCAGCAGCCGCTCTCCGAATGCGTAGAGCAAAAAGGAATTCTGGGCTTCGTACCCGTGGCTGTGGGACCCGAGAGGACTGCTCTTGAAGATCACCTCCAAGTTGTTCCGCGCGTCCTCCAGATTCGCATTGAGTACGGCCTGGCCCGTCCCCCGAAAACAGCGGGACGTGGGCAGGTCGACCGGCCGCTTCGCTTTAACCTCCGGAAGCGCGCCCCGGACGAAGCCGATATAACCCGGCTCGGAGGGCGATCCGCCGTGCGCGTCCACGTACCACTGCCAGTACGGATTTCGGGCCTGGGCGGCAAACAGCGCCATCACGCCGCGGTTCTGGCCGGACTCGAGGTGAGCCGTCAGGTCGCCGAAGCCTCCGCCTCGCGTACCAGGTGGCTGCAGATACATCGGATAGTAGCCGACCTGCGAGAAATAGGGCTTGTCGAAGGCGTCGATACCCATTGCCTCGCGCATAATGTCCGCCCACCAGGTGAACCGCTGGATGTAGCTTCGCCAGTAGCCCATGCCCTGGTGCCAGCCACCGTCGTCATCGCTCCACACGGGGTACGTGTTGGCGAACACGTTCGCCGCGAACCACACCCAGTCCGCGGCCTCTGGGATCTCATCCAGAAACGCGATGCCCACCTCACCCAGAAAATGCCACGACCGGGTATCGTGGCTCCCGTACGGACGCCAGAGGAAGCGAGGATTCAGATGCGCGTTCATTTCTTTCCCCCGGATTCTCATCACGCGGCGACAGGTTTCGCGCTCGTCCTCCGTCAGCATATTGTGGAGATAGCTGTAGGTACGGGAGAAATAATACGCGTAGGGCATCCCGGCTTCGTCGTTATACCTGAAGCCCGTCGCCCCTTTCGGGTCCCATTCGGCGCAGGCCATCAGAATCTTCCTGGCGAGTTGCCCGTACTCCTCGCGACCGCCGAGCAGCCGGGTAAATGCCAGGGTGGCCGCGCCGTTCAGGGCCGCGATCGTATACTCCCGGTTCGGCCACCAGATCGCCCGCCACTCCTCGCTGAGCCGGACCGTCCCTTCCGGATAGAGGGGCGGCTCTTCAGTGGGCGGCGGATTCTCGAGCAGCTTCTCGGACGCGGCCACGAGTTTTCCATAATGGACCGAGAGGTCGGACTTCGCACGTCGCCGATATTCCGGAATCTGCTCCGGCCGCACGAATAGGCGCGGATGGCCGGTTGGAATGCGCGCGAGCAGGTCATCGCGAGAGGGCAGCGGCAACGGGTTTGCATCTGCTGCAACGGTAAACATGCGCACGACGCTCCAGTCGGAAGCAGCACCCGACTGATCGTTATAACGGAATCGCCAATACCAGCGGCCGGGCGAGAACGTACGAGGCGGACAGTGGACGTTGAAAGTGATGCTTGTCGCCTCGTAATCCACATCCGCGAAGGCACTGTCTGCAGCGCACTGAAGTTCGTAGCTCGCGGCGTCTTTCTGCGGCCGCCATGAAAACCCCGGAGGCGTCACCTGAGAGACGCTGCCGTCGGCGGGGCGAAAGCCCCACTCGCCGGGTTTGCCCGGCGTCTCGTCGATCGACGGGTTTTCGGCTGCCAGGGTCTGCGATGCCGCCATAAGCAGCAGAACCACGCCAACAATGACGAATATCCCAATCATGCTGTTACTCCTCTCGTGCATCCTTTCAGACACGACCACGATGCGAATTCGGGAATCCACTGGCTTTGCTTCCCCTTTCCCCACCGAAGAGAGGGCTTGGGGGAGGGGTCGTCTAAAGGCGGTGAGACGTAAGACGTAAGAGGTTAGAGATGACTCGCCTCGTTGGGTTTCAGTTTATGCCGGAGGCGTAAAGGAGGAAAGGACCGGCAAAGATCTCTTCTCCCGTCTACCGGCTTGCGTCTACCCGCTTTTGTTGATGGCTGATAGCTTCTTTTCAAACACGTGCCGCTACGTAGCCCACTCCATCTGCAGCTTTCGTTTATGGACCGCGCAATCGCGAAGGTAGAGATTGATCAAGGTCTGGTACGGAATGCCCGCTTCCGCCGCCATATCCTTGAAATAGGTGACCGTGTCCCGATCGAGCCGCATGGTAACTGGCTGCTTCAGGTGCTTGATGTAGGGATTCTTGCGCCCCTTCATCTCTGAAAAATCGTAGTGGTCTCTCATGAGCGTCTCCTCCAGTAGTCAAGTTCTTCGGTCTTATTGGCCTTTCGAGCGGAGATGATGCGTACGATCGTTTCACTCTCTCGAAAACAATGGCAGACAACAAGCACACGCAGTTTAAAGCTCATACCCAGCAGCAGGAACCGGTCTTCATCTTCTGAATGGTCGGGATCGAAGAATTGAACCGCGTTTTCATCGTAAAAGGCCGTCCTCGCCTCTTCGAACGAGACCCGATGTTTCCTGTAGTTCGCTCGTTCCTTTCGAACGTCCCATCCAAACCGGATTCTCTCCATACATACAATGTATGTATACTACGACCCGATGTCAAGCAGATGACATAAATTTGAACGAGCAGTCGTCACAGACGTGAACTGTTCGGGGTTCTTTTATTCAGGCTGAAATGCTGATCGCTGACGGCTGGTGGCTGGTTTCCTCCCCCTTTCCTTCAGGAGAGGGGCCGGGGAGAGAGGTCTCGATTCAGGCTGATGGCTGACGGCTGACAGCTGCTTGTTCTCAACTATAATACTTCGGGTTCGTAACCGTCAAAGAGGTATCCTGCAGCGGCAATGTGACTTTCGACCCACCCTCGCGGTGGGATATGTGGAATGCCAGCGCGATCTCCAGCGCCCTGCGACCGTCCTCGCCAGTGCAGGAAGGCGTCTTTCCCTCATCGATACACGTTACCAGTTCCTCGATCGCCTTTACGACCCCGCTCCTGGCTTCAATATTCTGGGGTATCTTCCGCCCGATCAGGGCACGTCCCTCATAGACGTCTTCCGACAAGGTCCAGAGTTCGTCGACGTGGTAACCGATCCGGATCCTCCCATTCGTGCCCACCAGGTCGAATTCGAATCCCACAGGACAACCTTCAACGGCGTTTACGAAGGCGTGCATTCCGTTATGGAACTGAATGTATCCGCTGCCTCCCGGGTCTTCGTGGGGCTCCCGCGCGCCGTCAAGTTGGCCGAACACCCACTCCGCCTCGCCGCCCGACCAGAACCGCATCAGGTCGAACATGTGGGTCGCCTCGTGCACCAGTTCGGGGCCCATATTGCCCGCGATGCTGATCAGCTCCCCGATCGTGCCCTCGGCGATCAGTTCTTTCACGCGGACCATCAGCGGATCCCACCTGTTGTGATAGAGGATCGCCAGCGTGGTTCCCGCCTCGCGGCAGGCTTCGATCATGCGGTCCGCTTCCGGCAGGCTGGTTGCCATCGCCTTCTCGGACAGGACTGCTTTCACGCCCGCTTCGGCGGCCGCCACCGTCATCTCTGCGTGCAGATGCGCATGCGTCGCCACGCTGACGATGTCCAGCGCTTCCGCCGCCAGCATTTCGCGATAGTCGGTATAGAGGCTACGTACGCCCCAGCGGGCGGAAAAATCCGCCAGTTTCTCCTCGTGGATATCCGCCGCGGCCACGACCCGGGTTCTTTCCACCTGCCCGTAGGCGCCCGCCAGGACACCGGGCTGGGGTACTCGGCCCGGCTGCCGGCGCTTCTCGTCGTCCATCGTACTGGCCATGCGCCCGCAGCCGATGATCCCCACGCGGTACGTCGTCTTGTTCACGGTCTCGCCTGCCTCTGACTCTACAATACCCGGCACTCCAGGTCCGTCGCCATCGCCGCCGCCGGCGTATGGTGGTGGTCCATCGGCGGGGTCGTCAGGTAGTGTACGTAGAAGACGCCGGGCTCGCCGGGAGATGGAAAAACCGTACGGAAGCGCCCGTTGGCTTCGACTTCGTAGCGCACCGAGCCTGTCCCCGACCACGCGCCGACGGCCGCGACGTCCACGGTCGCCGCATTGTCCGTAACCACGGCCCAACTCGTGCCCTCGCCGTCGGCCCGTTGACGTGCTCCGAACGCCGAAACCAGGGGCCCATCCGGCAGGCTGAAGGTGTTTTCGACGACTACTGTCGCAATCTGCGACACATCGCCCGACACGACCTCGTGTTCCGCACGGAACCAGGAAACCCCGGAATAAAAGGTCAGATACGCGACAAACTCGTATCCACCGCCGTAGTTCCCGTCCACTCGCAGGCGGGCCGACCGGGGACCCCGTGTTTCAACATCGATCCGGACCTCCCCCGACGGAAACAGGATCCTGCCGTCCTTGCGCAGGAGCGCCGGCCCGGGCGCTCCCGGTCCGTGAAACGCCCTGCCGTCGAAAATCACGTTCTCCACGAAGTTGAAACGCCACTTCCGGACCTGGTAAATCACCGGCCCCTGCTGCACCTCGATCGGGTCTTTGCGATCGCGAACCTTGATGGGGTTCTGCTGCCTCGGAGGAGGTGGCGTCCCCTCTCCGTATTCGAACGCGAGGACCTCCTCCCCTCCGGGGGGAAGGCGCGCAGGAAACGAGACCTCCGCGGCTTTCACGCTGCCGTCTTCCCAGGTCTCCAGCGCGTCCACCTGCATGGGTCGTGGTTCCCCGCCAGCGTCTACTATGCGTGCTTGGCATTCATCGGCGAACTCGCCGGGCTTGAAGTCCACCGCTACCGCGCACGGGAAATTCCTTCTATTGAACCCGTCCCTTTCGGAAATGCGGATCCGTTTGCGCATTCCGATGCCTCCCAAATTCGACACGATCTTCCGTGTCCAGTCCCGGAAACGTGTCACCATCCGGCGATCAGCTGCCGTGAAAGAACACTATTGCAGGCCGAGTTCCACCCACTTCGAGGCCATGCGGCGGATACGCGGCCTTTCGCTGTTCAGAAAATCGTCGGTGAAAGCCCGGCCCGGCTGGCTGTACTGAAACCGCTCCATGAGATTGATCAGGGTGCGGTGGTTCGTTTTCATCAACTCGACGTGCTCAGGCTCCGTGGCCTCAGGAACGAAATTCACCGCAAGGTGGCGTCGTCCCACCGCGCCGCCATAGGCCGCGTGCCAGATGTTCATGTTCAGGAACAGAACGTCGCCCGGATTGGACTCCAGAAAGTGGCACGGTACGTCCGTGCCGGGCACGCCCAGTTTTTCAATAGGCCTCAGCGCCTCGTGTAACGGCAGGCGGTGAGATCCGGGGATCACCCGCAGGCAGCCCGTGGCTCTTGTGAGGGTATCCAGATAGAGCGAGACCTTCATCGGCGGAAAGTTCAGCCGGCTGCCATCGGGATGCCATTCCGTTTCACCCACGTACAGATTGCCCTCGGAGCAGAGCCAGTGAAATCCCGGCCCCAGCAGGCGTTCCACGGTTGAATAGATGCGGTCGTCCTGGGCCAGGTCCGCCAGCAGCGGGTTTCGTTCCGCGATTCCGTAGAGCGCCTGCCTCGTCTCGCCTGGAAACGGCCGACCCTCCCGGTCTTTCGCCAACATGTCGTCGAACGTGTCTCCGATGGCGGTCATTTCATCCGCACTGAACGCTTCTCGCAGCGGAAGAAAGCCGAACGTCTGGAAGAATTCGACCTGTTGATCGGTAATCATACCCGCCCCTTTCGCTGTGACGAACGCCTGTTCGGCGGTCTCGATTAAGGCTTGCAGGGTGGCGGCTCGCTCCCCCAGGGAGACGACCGCGCGCAGTCCCTATTCCGTCTCGATTTTCCATTCGACCAGACCCACGTCTCGCGGGCCGTAAAGTCCGGGTCCAAAGGCATCGTCGCGCTGGCGGTAACCCGTCCCGTACGCCGTCAGTATGGACCCGTCCGGGAGCACAAGTGAGGACGTCGTGTGGGGGCTCGCATGCCAGCCGCCGGAGCGCAGCTTGCCTTCGGGCGACGGCGAACCCTTCCTGTTTCCCGTCCATGCGGCGAGGATGTAACGGCGGTCCAGGTCCCACGTGCGCCCGTTGTCGCGGCTCACGACCGCCTCGATACCGAACCGGGGAAATCCTTCACCGGTGTCGGAGTAGCCAAGACGAACCACGTACGTTACTGCAATGGCGCCACATGGCAGAAGCACCGTGCTGGCGTGGTGGCGCCCCCAGTCGAAGAGTTGGTCGACTTCACTCCACGTATAACCGTTATCTCGTGAGATGGAAATCCCGAAACCCTCGTAGTGATCGAATTGAAGGCCCTTATAGGCCTCAGGAGGATCCGTCCGGCAGGTTGCAACGATGTCGCCGTTCGTCGCCCGAACAGGGCAGACCTCGTTGACGCCTGCGAACTCCGGTACGTGATGCGCGCCGGTCCATGTTCGTCCCCCGTCCGTGCTGAATCTGACGTAGGCCTGCGAGTCCATGGTCACGGAATCGCCCCAATAGCCCGTTTCCATCAGACGCGTCACCCTGCCGGTCCCGGGATCTCTGTCCACCAGAACCGGGTCCCAGGCCATCCACGTCCTCCCGCCCGGCGCCGGCTCCACGGGCACCGTGTCGCCCCACGTCTCTCCAAAATCCGAGCTGAACCATCGCGAAGGCGGATGGCAGGAATACATCATCACCCTGCCCTCACCCAGATAGGTCAGCGCGTGGCCGAGCCCGCAGGCGGGGTTGCCCTGCGCGTCGGTATGTACGTACGTGGGGGCGCTCCATGTAGCGCCCCTGTCGCCGCTGGACAGGACTATGGCGTAGTGTACCCAGGGACTGCCCGGATAATCGCAGCCCGCCAACATCAGCACGCGGTCTTCTTCCGGCATATACACGATATGGGGCACGGCAACCACACGGTTCCAGCTCTCGGTCACGATCTGAGAGCGGGCGGGGAGTTCAACCGGTTCTCCGTCCGGATTCAATCGGATCACCGCGTGGTCTTTCCACATGCCTTTCGCCTCTGGCTGACAGCTTTGTCTGAGGGGCCGGAGGGCGAGGTCTTGCCCCCGCCCTGCGGCTACAACTCGATCCAGCTCTCCGAATTGGACGATGTGACGACGGCGTCGAGGATTCGGAGCACGCGAAGACCGTCCGATACCGGGACGGGAGCACGTACTCCGGAGTTTGCGGCCTCGACGAACGCGGCCAGTTCCCGGTAGCACATCTCTTCGAGATTGTCGCCGGGAATGCGCAGGACGGTGGGATGCGCGTATTCAGGGATCACCCGGCTCTCCACGGTCACGACGTCGCCCTTCCAGTCGCCACGAACCCGCCCGCGGGTTCCGTACACGTCGACGAAGTCGTACCCGACGCCGGATGCCTGGGAGACGGAAAACGTCGCCACGGCGCCTCCCTTGAGCCGCACGGTATAGGCAGACGTCTCGTCCGTCCCTCCCGCGTTCCATCTCACGATTCCCGAAACCGACTCGGCCTCGTCGCCCGTCATCCAGAGTACCTGGTCGGTCAGGTGGGAGCCCAGAAAGAGGAGCTGACCGCCGCCTTCCGCGTATGGTCCACCGAGCCACCCTCCCAATGGACCGCCGCCCTTTCCGGCCGCCACGAAGCTGACGTCTCCGACAGCGCCTCGATCAAGCAGGGACTTGATGAACATCCTGCTGAGAGAATAGCGCATGCAATAGCCGACCATGGCCACCACACCCCGGCTTTCCGCGGCATCCACCACCTCGGCGCCTTCCGCCGCATTGAGACCCATGGGCTTCTCGATAAAGACGTGCTTCCCGGCGTCGATGGCCGACAGGGCCACGTCCTTGAGGAAGCGGTGAGGGACGGCCACGACCACCGCGTCCACGTCGACGCATTCCGTGACTTCCTCCGCGGAATCGTGTACCGCATCGATTCCGAACGCGTCGGCCACCTGTCGCGCCCTGACTTCATCCACGTCAGCGCACGAAACCAGCCGGGCGGAGTCTGTCCGGGAGAAAGCCGGAGCGAGATTGAGGCGGCTCTGCCCGCCGCATCCGACCAACCCGACACGCAGCATTTTCGACATGGTAATCTCCTGTAGAGTGCTCCGGAGCGGGGCGATTTCGAATTCACGGCGACCGCTACCAGGGACAACTGCCGCGCGGTCTACGTGATCACAGACCCAGCATCGACAACGTCCCGTCCGAAGATCCAAGCAGAAGGCGGCCGTCCTCGTGCGGCGTCAGGGCGTGAATCTTTGCCTCGGTACGGTGAAGGCCGAGGGTCCGTCCGTCTCCGTCCAGGATCCAGACGCTCCCGTCTTCACACCCGGCGACGATCTCCGGCGCGCCATCCTGATTCACGTCGGAGGCAAACAGCCGCCGCACCGGGGCCTCCAGGTTGCGCCGCCATCGCTCGGTCCCGTTTTCGTCGAACAGGTAGAGGTAGTAACAGTCCGAACCGGCCGCCACCTCGGGCTTCCCGTCGCCATCCAGATCCACCGCGGCGACCGCGTGCACCTCTTCGCCCACGTCCCGGGTCCAAAGGTGCGCCAGCTTCTGACCGTCGAGTCTCAGCGCGTGTACCTTCGACCGGGTCGTTCCGCACGCGATCAGATTGTCGCCGCTCCCGTACAGATACACATCGCACCCCGGTAGCATCGACGGCCATCCGTCCAGCCCGTTTTGTGCGATCTCATTTCCGTCCGCATCCAGCACATAGCAGGTACCCCCGCAGGATATCCTCCCGGGTCCGCCGATCACCTCGGGCAGCCCGTCGCCGTCCACGTCGGCCAGGCAGAACGGGTCGAAGATCCCGTAGATGAAGAAATTCCAGCGCTTGTTGCCGTCAGCGTCGAAACAATGGAGCTGCCGGTCGGTGACCGCCGCCAGGATATCCGGCCGACCCGTGCCTCGAAGGTCCGCGGCCTTGACAAGCTCGACGGAAGAATTGCGGGTATACCATGCCCACCCTCCCCGAAAGATCTCGAACCTGTGCGACCACTGCACGGCGCCTTCGCCATCCAGATAGTAGAGACATCGGTCATTGGTGCCGACTGCCACCGGACCGCTCTCGTCGCCGTTCCGCCCCGCCGCACACACCGAAAGCACCGCGTCCCCGGCCTGAAACGTCCAATCGGTTTCTCCATCGGGAGACAGCGCCACCACGCGCCCGTCCTGCGTCCCCGCAACCACGCCCTCTCCCCTGCGCGCCGCGCATCGGACCGCGGACCCGAAGTCACGCGACCAAAGAGCACGCAGGGGCGGCGCCGACTCCTTCCGGATAGCAGATCCACCATCGGGACGCCATTCAGGAAGTCTCCACAGCGCAGTCGGCACGCCTTCGCCGGACGCCAGGTCCAACTCGACCGTCACCCGCGCGTCGCTCTCGAAAAGCGTTGCGTCTCCCCGCAACAACGTGCCTCCGAGCAGGGCGAACCACCCCTCTCCGATCGCGTACACGTCCGCACTTCCCGAAATCGGGCCAACCGCAAACGTGCCGTCCGCGCCGCCTGTCCCGATCAACATCCGCCCTTCCGATCCCTCCACGAGGACCGCGTTCTCCCCGACGCGCCGCATGTGCACGTCCAGCGGTTTCGCATCGTTTGTCGCGTAGAACAGATTGATGAACGTGTGCCGGTCGCCCGCCGCCATCTCGCGGCTGACGGACTGACGCAGAATATTGACGTAATCGTCGGAATACGGATAGTCCTTCCACCAGTGCCCGAAGGCCTCCCAGTCCCGTTCCATCGTCACCCGGTCTCCGCCGGCGCCTTCCAGGACAAACCGGTCCTCCCGCCCGCTGTCCGGGTCGCGCTGCACGGTCTCCAGCCGATCTCGATCCAGCGTCGGCGTTCCCAGCGACCGCCAGTTGCATTCCAGCGCGAACGTCCCGGCCTCCGTGGCCTCGATCTCGTCGATGACCACGAAGAAACGCCCCTTGATCCAGACCACGTTCCTTGTACATCGCGCTCCCCACGCCCCAGCCATCGAGGTCCGGCTCATGCCCGTCCGGTCCAGGTCCGCCAATCCATCGAGCCCGCACAGTGCAGGTACCTCCCAGGGCTCTCCGTTCCGGACCGCCGTCACGCCGTTGTGATGTTTCAGGGTGGGCCCCTCCGTGTACGAGGCATCCACCAGGAACACCCGGTCGTTCGCCGAAAACTCCACGATGGTGTTTCCGTCGTCGTGCCCGTGGTTACCGTATGATATCCCGTGGATCATCAGGTACTGATCCTCCCGGTCGAACCCCTCGCGAAAACACAGGGTGTCGAAGGCCTCGTCACGAGGCAGGTTTAAACGCTTTACCTCGGAGGGACGGGCTTTCGGCTCGGTGGCGAATTCGTAGAAGCCCTTCGCGACCTCCAGCACCCGCACGCCGGACATATCCGAGGGCGCTTCGGGCGCCAGTCCGTCGCCGCAATATTTCTCGAATCCATGGATGAGCGACACCCGGTCCGAATGTGAGCGAATGAGGAACTCCGCGCGTCCGTCCCCCAGCACGTGCCCCGCCTTGGCCAGGAAACTGGCAGGCGGCGGCACCTGGCATCCACCGGAGTCGCCGAACGGCGGCATCGCGCCGCGGTTGTTGCAGTACAACACCGCCTGGTCCAGCGACCGGAGGCAGTTTCCGTTGTCCACGTACGTCATGTCCCCGCTTGCGAGCGTATAGGTCAGAAGATGATCCAGCGTCGTCCACTGGTAGGCATTCGCATCCTCTGTGGGCTTGAACGATGCCGCCTGTCCCTTGAACAGGTCCGCGGACGCCGCCTGCCATTCCGCTGCCTCAGGCATGCCATAGTGAGTGGCGAAGTATCGACCCGCGAACCACGACGACAGGCCCACCAGCGTCTGGTGGTTCTGTCTCACCATCCTGTGACCAACGCCCTCACGGAAAAACCTGTTGTATGCGCCTTCGTTCGAGTCCATCAGCCACAGCAGATAGCGCGTGATCCGCAGGCGGTCCGCATCGGAGAAAACCGGACTCTCCTCGATCAGGTCCCAGATCACCGCCAGCCACCACACGTTGAAATGCGCCATCACGCCGTGCTCCCCCATCTTCAGGTGCGCATCCACCGCTTCGCGTAATGCTCTGGCATGGACCTCATATCCCGTCCGATGATACGCGAACCCCTGCCTTCCCGCCTCGGTAACCATCCCGTGCCCCGCCCCGGCCTTGGACGCATGCGGCTGGCTGACCTGCCGGATGTAGTCCTCGCGTCGCTCGTCCAGCCAGCCGTCAGGCGGCTGCTGGAGCGAATCGAAGGCCGTGCCGGGCTCGACGTCCATCAGCCATCCGAAACGCGGCCTCGCGCCCGTGCCGACTCGCTCCAGAAACCGCGAAGCCGCGCGGTCCAGACCGGCTTCGTCGCTGGCTCCCAACAGGACCGCGTTCCTTCCGTTTCCCAGCAGGTTGTGCAGCGTCCGCAGCGTATACCCTCCCTCACCTGGATAACAGAGATCTTCGATCGCCCACCACTGGTAATACAGCCAGCGGACGAAGGGGTTGTCCGCCATGTTTCCCAGTGCGACCACGTGTGTGTCGAACAGTCCCCTGGCGGCTGACGCATCGTCGGCGCGGACGACCGGCAAACGGGCGCCTGTGGTGGCCTCAATCCGTTCGACGATTCGCACAGCCAGACGCCGGTGGGCGGGGCTGTCCCCGATGACGATCTTCACTCCGGGTCGGCCGTCGGCCGCCAGTAACGTCTCCAGGTGCATGTCCTTCAATTCGTCGACTTTAAGTCCGACCGACTCCTGGTCCGATTTCATAGTTCCTCCTGCCAAAGGTCCGGCTCATCGGCCGTCATCCGCCCGCCACCGGCTGATCTCCCCCCGGTCCGTCGCCAGTACAACCGTTCCGTCCACCGCCACGATGCAGGTCGGCCTCCCGGTCAATCTCCCCGAAAGGACAACCCGTCCGTCGCCGTCCAGGACGACCAGTGTCCCGTCTTCGCAGCCGGCCGCCACCCTGGCGCCGCCCTCCACCCCCAGAGCCGCCATCACCGTCGGCGGGGACGGCAATCGCTTCGACCAGATCCTTTCGCATTGGTGGTCGAGGGCCAGGATCAGCCCGCCCGAAAGCGCCGCGAGAAGCTCCTTTCTTCCGTCGCCATCCAGGTCGATCACGTCGAAGTCCCGGACGTTGTTCGCCGGAATGCGCTGCCCCGGCCCCAGGTGAACGTTGTGCAGGGCGCGCCCGTCCCGAGACCAGACCGTTACCCGGTTCCACGTCCCGTTGATCTCGCTGACGACTTCTTTCCTGCCGTCCCCGTCCAGGTCGCCGTAAAAGATGTGCTTCCGGCTCATGCACGCCCACCCGCCGATACTCGTATGTCCGTCCGGCACGTCGTGGAAGGCGCGCTGCTTCGGATCCAGTTCGCGGTTGTTCACGACGGCCATCGCGTGGGAGTCCGTGGGCTGCCTCGCGATCAGCAGGTCGATGCTGCCTTCGGGTCCGTCGATCAGGGCGAACCGCGAACCCGGCCCCCAGAATACCGGAAGCCGTTTCACCAGGTTCCCGTTTTCATCCAGAATCTCGAGCGTGCAGGCGCTGCCCACGAATGCCTGGCTTCTGCCATCCAGAAAAACACCCGAATGGAGTCCATGAACACCCGCGTGTCCCGGCGCCGTCTTGAACCAGTAGGGTTTAGCGGCCCTGAACACGGCGGGGTCTTCCTCCGAGACGAAGACCCATCTCCGGTCGCCGGAATCCGGATCGAACGCGATGACCTTCTCGTCCTCACATCCCGCCAGAAGCAGGTTGTGCTCCTCCCACCAGTGGAGGAGACGGATAGGACCGTCGGTCGGCATGGTCCGGAGTTTCTCGCCCCCCTGCGACAACACGTGGATATTCCGGTCTTCGGCCGCACAGATCAGCGTCTGTCCGCCCGAGTCGACCGCGACCAGGTCTACTATGGCGCCGCCCACCCGCGATGCGAAAACCGAAGTTGCAGACGGCACCTCCGGCAAGACGGGCGATGACGCGGCCGCGGATCGCCGTCTGGCATCCCGGCCCTGCTCCAGAAGGCCCGAGAGCCGCGCCGTCACCCTTTCAAGCGCGGCCGCATCGGGCGCCGCGCCGGTAATTGAATGCCTCCCCGCGGGGATTCGGATGGTCGCCGAACCCGGATCCGTTCCATCTCCCCCGTACTCCGGGACGCTTCCGCCGACGCGCACCCCGTCCGGATCGGAAACGGTCAGCCAAATCTCGGTCTCTTCAGCCGCGACCACTTCCAGCGCGCCAACGTGAAAGTCCCAGTCGACCTGAACCGGCGCACTCGCGCGGAACAGCGACGCGCCCATTGCCACGCCTGTCAGATTGACGCCGTGCAGATGGCTTCCGGCCAGCACCACCAGATCGCCGTTCAGTCCCTCGTAATCTCCCACGGCGGCCACGGCGGCCTCCGGGAGCGCCAATGCGGCCGCGTTTTCAGCCAACCGCGCGCACACCGTCCCGTCGCCCGCCAGCAGCGAAAACCAGCATCCCCCACTTCCCTTCTGCACGGCCCCCCGCCACAGCATGCTGGCCTGGCTGTCCTCAACGTCCGTCTCTAGCGGATCCGACATGCAGATCCGGGCGTTATCCCGGATACGCGCGGCGCCGCCATCCGGCAGTGCCTCCCACGCGCCCTTCCCCTGCCACAGGAACTCCACCTCCAGTTCCTCGCTGTCCGCCCGGAACGTCAGACGGTCGACAAACAGCGCGTACCGGCCGACGCGCTGCGCAAGCGTCCTGCGCCAGCTGCAGAACGCCGCCCTCGGAACCTCTGCCGCGACCACGGCGGTTCCCCCGACCACGTCCCGGTACTTCAGCGCGGAATCCATCGCCACCACCGGCTCCACCATCCCTTCGGAACGCGTCAACACCTGGTTCAGGTAGCCTTCCAGCAACGTCTCTCCATCCAGCCGGAGTTCCAGGACGACAAAGGTGTGATACGCGTTTCGGGACGCGCCGTTCATCCCCTTCATCAGAATGAAATCGCCGGTTGAATCCGCCTCGCTGCGAAAACTGCCGAACAGATACGACTCGTCCAGCGGCAGTCCGCTGTGACGCTCCTGCCACAGCGGCTCGGGGATGGGATGGATGGACCACCGGTTCACAAGATCCGTGGGCAGGCGGGGCTCGATATCGTCTTCCGGCCAGAAGGACTGCCCCAGCCGGAAGATGTTCAGGTCCATCCCGGTCCGGCGCAGGTACTCGCGGTAGCGGCCGTCACCCGTCAGATAGGCGGCCTTGTTGAGAAATCCGATGGACGCGGAATTCAGGGCCCAATCGGATTCGCGCCCCGAGGCGAGGATCTCCTGCCCGCGAAGCAGGTTGGCCATTACGCCGTTTTCAATGGGTTTACGGTCGCCGGTGAGCAGCATATAGCTCAGAACAGGCGCCATTCCCGTATTGTACCAGAACAGATTGTCGTGTTCCCCGTCCACCAGGGCGTGGTGATGCAGCGATGCGAAATGCCACCTGGCCGCCTCCATGGATTGCTCCCACAGCACGCTCGGGTAGTGGTTGTTAAAGTAACGGCCCAGACAGTATAACGAAATCGCGGACCACTGCCCGTGCCGCGAACCCACGCTGTGCGGGGGATCTGCGAATCCACTCGTACCGCTACGCACGTTCTCCACCACGCGCCGCCTGGCGCCCTGGTCCTGCGCGTGGCCGAACTGTGCGGCGAACGCGTTCGTCACACGCAATCGCTCTTCATCGGTGAATACCGGGCTTTCTTCTATCAGATCCCAGTACAGGATCATCATGTGCGCGTTATAGTGGTAGGGTCCGCTCAGCGGCTCGTCCTTGTTCTCGATCCGCTCTCCGTCGATTTCCGTAATCTCCGCCATCGCCAGGTCGTCCGGGAAGGCCAGGCGGATGGCTTCCCGGGCGTGGAAGGCGTCTCCGGTCATGTAGTACATCGCCATTCGCTTGCTGATACTGTTCCATCCGAAATACCCCACCGAACCGTAACCGGCGGACGCCTCCCATGTCTCGAATTCCCGGATGTCATCGGGGACCCGGATCCCCCGCCCCAGCTCGATCTCCATCAGGCGCCCCAGCGAAAACCCGTCTTCCCCGGCCTTCGCTTCCGACACCTTCCCCGCCAGCGTGTCGGCGGCCGCTTCCACACCCTCCGCGTCGCTGGCGCCCACGAAGATTACATTGTGCCCGTTGCCGAACGGATTGTGGAGCGACCGGACCTCGTACCCGCCCGGGCCCGGATAGCGCAGGTCCAGCAGCGTGTAGTATTGGTTATATAGCGATTCTATCGTTCGATTGCTGGACCGGTTGCCCAGCACGATCAGATGCCGCGAGATGGGCACGGCGCCGGCCGCGGACAAGTCATCGTCAACGGGTACAAGCACCCCGGTACGTGCCTGAATCGCTGCCTGAACGCGATTCGCGGCCCCGGCATATCGTCCGCCTTCCGGAACCACGATCGTTGCGTTCGGCCGGCCGTTCCGGACCAGTTCAGTATCGAGATTCAGGTCCTTCAGTTCCGTGTACACCGGTGGAATACGCATCGGATCACTCCCTTCGTTACATATGGAGCTTCTAAGTCAATACGCGTGAACTCCGTGCCCCTGACCCGGGAAAAAGATCACGTCCAGCACGTAACCCAGGGGAACGGCCAACGCGTATCCGACGATGGTCCCGATAAAGAACGGCACGGTCCTCCGGTAAAGCAGCATGCCGCCCGTCTTGATCACGATAAACTTGCAAACCCATGCGGCGAAGATGCTGAAGGCCGCGTGCCTTGTCATGCCGGTGTAGCCCACCGCCAGCCCGGCCGGGTGCACCGGCCACCAGTTGAATCGGTATCGCAGGAACGCCAGCAGGGCCATTCCCGCGGCGCCGGCCGCGAAGAGGATGAACGACGCCGCGTGAACGGGGTCCGGGCTGCGCATGTGGCTCACGTATCCGTTCACGCTCGGGACCGTTCTCCGGAAGAGCGCGATACTGCCGAAATTGTACGCCCCGCCGGAATATCCCCAATAAAGTGTAAGAGCCACGGACGTCGCGATGCTCGTCAACAGGCCCAGCCCCACCACCCACCCCAGCCGCCTTCGGTGGCGCTCCACCCGTTCGGCCAGCTTTGCAATCTGCGCAAAGGCTGGCATGAACAACCCCATGTGATCATTGGCGAAGACATTGGTAAACGCCATGGCCGTCAGCCCCGGCGCCGGAATGGACGCCGCGCCCGCGGTGCCCAGAATAAGCCCCTGGGCGCTCTGCGGCAAGTTGACGTAGAGCAGACCTGTCTGCGCCACGATCCGCGTGAGACCCAGGTAACTGAGGAACAGCAGCACGGTCAACGCCGCGGACAGGAGCAGTCCCATACCGGCCATCCGCAACCAGCAGATGACAAAAGCCATTCCCAGAACCAGCCCCCACACCGCCCATCGGTACCTCATCAGCTCCCCGGCGTCCTCTGCTCCGTCCGCTCGACCCAGCGCGCGGCGAACCACCCGCCCGAGGTGCCCCCGGGCCGTCCACAGCGCCAGGCCCACGTAACACATCATCGCGCCGCCGCCCTGCCACGACACGTCTCCCCCGGAGAATCCCGCAACACCCAGTCCAATCCTGGCGAACGCCGCGATCTCCAGAATGTAGAACAGATGAAACAGCCAGATACTCAGCAGCAGGTCCAGGCCGGTCATGTACGCGAACCCGATGGTATAGAAATTCAGGCTCACGTGGACCATCGAGTACTGCGTGAAGTACACCCACAACTGCTGGTGAAACAAACGGATCATCGGGAATCCGTGTACGAACGCGGGCACCAGGTTCCAGACCTTGATCGCCAGCGCGACCGACAATCCCGCGATGAACATCCGGTTCCGCAACAGCCCCGCCCATTCGCCTCTGCCTGCCGCGCCCTCCGCCATGTCCGCGGCCACCGAGGGAATGGGATAAGCCAGCCGTTCGTGCCCGGACCACTGCCGGTGTAGCACCGCAACCGTACAGAACGAAACCAGCGCCATCCCGCCCAACAGCGCCGTCCACCAGAAGAGGGGAACGGCCCATTCGCCCCAGGGAATCCCTTCACCGGGGGGAAGACCCTCGAAGAGCCATCTCATGGCTCCCTGCGCGTTGGACGGCACCATCCATCCGGGCACGTGGGGCAGGAGGTACTCTCCCCACTGATTCTCCGGCGTGGCGAGATAATGCGGGATGGCCAGCATGCCGATCCAGGTCGTGGACAGACCGAATGTCGGCACCATACCCCCCGCCAGGCCCGCACACAGCGCCACCAGGAGTTCAGGGCCGGACAGCGCCAATCTGGGAACGAAGCGACGAAGGACCGGAGTCGCCAGGACGAGGATCAGGAATGTGACGAACACGCCCATGGGGAAATGGGTCCGGTTCAGCCATGATCCCCGGATGATATAGAGCGAGTGCAGGCTCCAGAAATTGTGCAGTGCGGCAATTCCCAGGCCTGCGCTCAGGGCGCGCGCCGAAACCCCGCGTATCGCCAATTTCGCGCCGGCTAGCTTGGCTTCGCGTTGCCCGGCAGGACTCGCCATACCGCATCTTCCTCATTCTCAGTTGGCCCGTTCAGGACGCGACTTCCCGGACAGGCGACGTCTTCAGTTCCGCCTCGCCCTGCCGCGCATAGTCCGTCTTCGTTTCCGGAGGCATTGTCTTCCAAACCAGGAAGAGCTTGCGAAGGTCGTTCAGAAAGCCCCTGTTCACCCGTTGCCACGAGTTCACGTCTCCGCTCAGACGACGGATACGGACCTCAATGCGGTAGATATCGTGTTCTCCAGTGGGAACCGCATTCATCAGGACGTCCTGGCTGATGCCCAGATCGTATGGCGCCAGCCACATCCGCAGCGCGATCCCGTACCCCGTGCCGGCCGGCAGTGGATCGGACCCGAAACGCACGTCTCGCGAAACGAACCGTCCCAGGGAACCCTCGCCGAAAGACTCGAAACACCGAAAGAGATAGGTGTACATCCCCAGGGCTTCCGATCCCGCCAGGGTAAACGGAAAGTCGAACGTCCAGTCGTCCCCCTCCGGATTCGGAAACTGCCATCGCCGCGTCACGTCCGGCACCGACATCTGTTCGGCCTTCCTGGCCGGATAAAGGGTGGACAGGAACACGGCAAGCATTACCAGCAGCGTGGAAGAAACCGCCGAAAGGGACGAGTAGTTCAATGACAGCCCGCCCAGCGCCCCCTGCTCGTACAGGAACATCGCCACCGCCTGGCCGATCAGGTAGCCGAACGCCGCTCCCAGCGTGGCGAACACGGCCGCTTCGGCCAGAAAGAGCGCGGAAATGTGGCTGGGCGCCAGCCCCACCGCCGAGTAAACACCGATTTCGCGGTATCTTTCGTACACGGCGCCCATCATCGTATTCAGGACGATGAGCGAGGCGATCACCAGCGGGATGAAGAGATTCGCGATGCCGGAAAGCGAAGTGGTGCCGATGGAGCTGTATACCGTCACTTCGTCGTCGATCCCGACAAACATCGTCAGCGCAACCCGCGACATGAAGTCTTCGATCTGCCCGCGGACGTTTTGGCTGGGGTTACCCTGAGCGTCTTTGAAACCGGTGATCGCGATCGACCTGAGGGTGCCTCCAGTTTCGATGACGAATTCGTACGGCAGCAGCGCCGTATTGCTGGTGTCCAGGTGAATGAACGCCTCGATTGGCTCCGCTCCCATCAACCTGGGGTCCTGGCTCAGGTTGCGCCAGTCGCTCGTTCCCGCGGTCTCCATCGTCGTGTCGATGGGCGTCGGGCGTTCGTCATCCATATCCGCGAGCCTGTCCACGGCCCGGGAATCCAGAATGCCGACGACGGCCAGCTCCACCCCCAACATACGCACCCGCGCCCGGCCGGCTTCCACGTCCGCACCGGTGATCCCGACGAGGTCCGCCAATTCGCCCGGAAGGATGACCGCGTGCCGTTCCCCCTCCCGGAACCAGCGGCCTGCCGTCAGCAGCCGGTCCATACCCAGCACCTCGGGTTCCACCGCCGTCACGCCCAGCAACCCGTTCGCGAAGCTCCGCCGGCCGCTCTCGGGTTCCTCAAAGTCAATATACGCCCGCTCGCCTCTCTTTTCGGAAATGTAAAACGCCCGGGGCGCTACCCGGGCGAAACCGCCGAAATGACTCTGGATATACGTCAGCGCAGAGGGCTGCATTCCCCTCCAGTTCCGGTCTCTTACCAGCGCTCCCTGGTAGGGCGGCCGGTTGTCCCTCGGCAGCTTGTAGAAACGCAAGTACGTCTGAACCGACGTAAACGAAAGCACCGTGAAGGTCAGCAGGGTCAGCGTAACCGCCGTGAGCCCGCTCCGCAGCGGTCGCTTTCGCAGATTCGAAACCCCCAGCGTAAACGCCACGACCATCGCCGAGATCCGTCCCACGTCCTCTTCGTACACACCCGTTGCGGACTGTTTCAGACGTCTGACCTGGTCGGCGAACCTGGACACCACGATCACCATTGCCACGCCGCCCAGACACAGGATTACAAATGCGAGAAAGATGATGTACGGAGAACTGGACAGCTGAAACGCTGGATGCACCCACCGCAGGGCCAGGAACATGGCGATGAGAATCGCGGCGAATCCGATGATCCGTCGGTGGACGTCGGGAAACCCGAAGAACAGCCGCTCGCAGAAGAACGAGAACGGCAGCAGCAGGACAAAATAGAAGATAACCCCGCGGACCGTGTCGTTGGCCGTCTCCTTCACCTCGGGGTACCCGCGCGCCTCGAGCCCCCAGCCCTCCCTCGCCGACGCAATGAACCGGTCGTACCGGCGGTTTTCCAGGTGGCTGTTCGCCTCAAGCAAAGACGCGCGCGCGCGGTCGTGAAGCCGGGAAAGCCTCTGGTTTTCCACGCCGTACCGGGCCAGTTGCTTCATCCGGACGTCATCCACGATCCACATATCCCGTGCCGCGCGGTATGAAGGCATGGTAATCGTATTCCCGTCAGGGACGTACCCGGCTCCCATGGACCGTTTCACCGTCTGAGCGTTCACCTGTTCCGGCGCAACGGGATCGGTCAACAGGTCTTCAGGCGCGTTGATGAGCAGGTACTTGATTCCGAAGAGCCCGCTGCTCATCAGGATCTTGATCCGTTCACCGGGCGGCGCGAATGCGACCGACGCCTGGGTGACCTTTCCCTCCTTCCGGCCCTGGTTGGCCACGTACCGAAATCCGTATTCTATCGGCTCGCTGTTATCCCGTCCGAGTACCTTCATATGGTCCAGCACGGACAGATAGCTCGAATCCACGATCTCGAAAAGGCTCAGCGACCGGCACCTGAACAGCACGCCCATCATTTCGTTGTCCCACCACCCGTATCCCTGAACCAGGGGATACTTCCCGTTTTTTCCATCAGAACCGGCGCCATCGATGCCCATGTCCGGCGCCGAGACAATCCGTCCCTCGGCGTCGAGCTCGTAAGCCAGAACCTGATTCGAAAAGCGGTTTCTGACGATGTCGAATTCAAACCGGCCGGTCTGTGCGACCCTTTCCCTGGAACCGTACAACGCACCTCTTGACGCCGGCCCTTCGTAAATCGGGCCCTGGGTTGTCTGTGTGACCATCAGCGTCCTTACGCCGGCCAGGCTACCCGGGCCCGGCTGCTTGTAAGTCACCAGCGCTCCCGGAACCGGCACCCTGGGAATCGCGAAGTCCACGTCCCGGTCGAACCAGAGAATCCGCCCGGACAGGCGGTGCCCGCGGTCCATGAGCCGAAGCTGGGTCTCGCGGAAGAAGCCCGGATCGTTACCCGCCCTGATCATCATCGCGGCCACCGACCGCACCTGGTCGGTCAGGCGGCCGAAGGCCATGGCCTCGGGAAGATCGAGTGGCGTGTCGGTACGGACGCGACCGTCGTACAGGGTCACCAGGGTCATCGCCTCCTGACCGACGAATACCGCGGCCTCGCTCTCCAGGGCCAGCGGGACCGGCATATATGACGTCCAGGGCCGCTTGGCCGGGGCAATCACGTCCACGTAGCGCTCTTCATCGGGAAAAAGCGCTCTGGCGTACTCGCGGAACCGGTGCGAATACGGCGTCAGCAGGTTTTTCAGGTATTCGTCCGTCCCCTTGCGGGCGTTGTAGAAGGTCCCCATCGCAAATCCGCCCACCTGCCTGCTGCGGCTGGACAGATCCAGCCCGACGAACAGGCTGAAATCGATCCGGTCGCCGTCGGGAATCCGGTCCCGGAAATAATCGCTTCGGCGGGAATGGCGGAAGAGGAAGTCGTTGATTCCCGTCAGCCCCTCGAAGTGCGCCGACGTCGCCAGAAAGAGGAAGGAGTACCTGGAACCGTGCCGCTTCAGCGAACGGATAACTTCGAGCAGAGCGGCTGCTCCCGAGGCGCTCTCGGCTCCCGGGGCCAGCGCGGGCACCACGGACATGGCGTCATAGTAGGCGCCTACCACAATCAGCCTGTCCTTCCACCTGGCGCCCGTGCCTCCCGGAATGCGCTCCTCCGAACCAGGCAGATATCCCAAGACATTGGCCGACTTCACCGTCTTCCAGTCCATCCTGGACGTGAGACGGACCATGACGTCTCCACGCTCAACTTCCTCCAGAAGGCGATGCGCATCGTCCCGGCTCACCCAGAACCGGGGCACATTTACGGGCACCTCCAGAAACTTGTCCTCTGCCTCCCCGCGGGTCACGTTCCCGTCGTCGAAGAACAGAATCGCCTTCGCGCCGAGAGTCATTGCATTCAGGTAATTCTGTCCGCAACCGAAGTCCATCAAAACGACGCTTCCGTCCACGACCGACCCGTTGAAATCCGAAAATTCCCCGCGCCGTCCGTAGATCAGAGGCCCCTCGACGCCTCCGGCCCGGAGCGTCGGCGTCCGGACGTCATTCGGCCAGAGGCCGTAAATGGGAATCTCCTCGCCGGTGGCCGTCACCTTCAGAACGCCGCCCCGGTCCACCGGCACGGTCACGTCGAAAGCCTCCGTGCCTACCCGCTCCAGACCCAGCGCCTCGAATTGCGATCTGATGTAGTCCCGCGCATGCCGTTCGCCGTCGTATCCCACCACGCGGGACGGCATCCGGGTCAATGCAGACACGTGAGAACGAACGTCGTCTTCCGCAATCTCATCCACAATTCGCCGTACCGCCCGATCCGCTGCTGAAAGGTCCCCCCGAACCTGCTCAGGCGGCGGCGACTGCCGGATATCAAGCGCATCCCTCATCACGTCGGACACATTCTCGGGGTCAAATACCACCACGAGTGCGAGGACGCCAAGCGTCAACAGAACGAGAAGCGCTCGCTTGATACCGTCAATCATCGTTGGTCCTTACGCGTGGGACTATTCGATCCACGGGTGGATGCTGTGCCCGGCTCCAGGGAACATGAACATATCCACGAGGAATGCCCCCGTTATCCCCAGAACGTGCCCCACAAGCAGCCCGAGGAAGAACGGCTGCGCCTGCCGAAACAGCGAATTTCCGCCAACCCGCAGGATAACCGTCTTGCACGACCATGCCAGGAACAACGTCAGCGCAAAATTCCGTACCAGGTCCGTACCCATGATGGCGAACCCCACCGGGTGGATCGGCCACCAGGGAAACCGGTAGCGGAGGAACGTGAGCACGACCATAACAGCGGCGCCGATACCAAAGAACATGATCCGGTTCCAGTCGACGTCGAACGGCTCCTTGATCTTGCTCACGGTATCCGGAAAATTGTGAACCCCCCCGCAGATGAAGCCATGTCCGAAATTCTCGGCGCCGCGCGTGTAGCCGAGAAAGAGCGTCCCGATGATCACAACCAGGGTCGTCGCCAGGAACGACAGGCCCACGGCCCAGAACAGGCGCCTTCCGCGATCCCGGACCTGTTCTCCCACCTTGGCCACGTGCGACATCTGGGAGGTCGAATTCGCGTGGATCGGATACGAAAACAGGAGCGTGGTGAGGCTGGACGGCGACACGGCTTTGGCCCCCAGCAGATAGACCGAAAAGCTCTGTGCCGTCATCGGCCCCTGCACATACAGGAGGCCCGATTCGGCAATAATCCGCGCAACGCCGATGTAGAGGATAAACAGCATCGCCACCAGCGGAATGGCCATCTGCAGGTCCATGCCCGCCCGATTCAGCCAAACGACCGTGAACACGAACCCCACCAGAATGCCGACGACCGCCGTGCGATACGACAACATCTCACGCGAATCGTCCACGGAAGCGTCCGACCGCCAGGCCTTCATCACCACGTCTTTCAGGTGGCGCCTGGCCATCCACAGACCGAACAACACGAAGACGCAGAACGCGCCAAGGCCCTGCCAGCTCGATGCTGCGTCATAGGAACCGTACCTGTCGCCGCGTCCGCCGATACTGTAGCCCAGCCTGTTGAAGATGCCGAATTCCAGCACAAACACCGCGAAGAAGAACCATACGCTGAACAGAACGTCCAGATTCGCGAAATATGAAAACGCGAACGTAAACGGATCGATATAGCTGAACATCGGCGGCATATCCCGCCCGAAGAAGGCGTACACCCGCCCCCGGACCGGCATCTCGGGAAAGGCGGGTGAGATCCAGGGCAGCGCGTTCCAGAAAATGAAGACGAACGCGAACCCCGCGCCGAACCAGAACAGCTTTCCGCGGGCGAATTGCGGCCACAAGCCGCCGGTTTCGGAGCCGGAAGCCATCTCCACGATGGGCTCCAGGACCGGGTATCGCAACCGCTCGTGTTCCACCCATTGTTTCCGGAGTATCACCGAGAGCGAAGCCGCGGCGAAGGCCAGAACGCCGAACAGAAGCACCCACCAGAACATGGGAATAACCCACGCCCCCCATGGAATCGCGCCCTGACCTCCAGGCAGGCCGTTGAACAGAAGCGTAACGGCACCGTCTACGTCGAGAGGCGCGACCCACGACGGCAGGTGCGGGTGAAGAAGGGCGCCCCACTGGTTTTCCGGAGTGGCCAGGTAGTACGGAATGGTGATAAAGGCATACAATAACGCGATGGGCGCGCCGCCCATCAGCCCCATCGCGAATATCGTCAGCACTTCCGCGAGGCTCAACCCCGCGGACCGGACGACCCGCTTCAGGAAGGGATTCAGAATGAACAGGACGAGGAGGATCCCGATAAAGAGTGCCGGTGAAAGAAATCCGGCCGTCACGCCGGACGACCGGATCACCCTGCTGGAAAAAATACCCCAGCCTTGAATGAACAGGGCTACGCCAAGCCCGATTGCGACCGCCCGCACGGTTACGCCGCGTCGTTCCGGGCCTGACGCCGCTTCAGTATATGAATCCGGCTGAGCCAGTTGCATGACGTTCTCCCTGTTGATTCGGGCCGAAACGGCGGTGGCCTTCACCCTGACCTATCGACCCTGCGGGCTGCCGACCCGCCGCTGTCCGCGGGCGTAAAATCATCACGCGCATAATATGGAATTATCGTGAAAGTTCAAGGGAAAAGGGTCTACTTGTCGGAACTCCGGGCCGCGTAACCCAACCCCGCGGCGGCACTTTGCACCGGGTTCTCGAACGGTCTTCAACCTCGCCGCGCCGGGCATTCGCCGCCGGAATTCGGAATCGAAATCCGATCGCCCGGTTTAAAGTCCAGGATTTCGAACCGGCTGCCCGCCCGAAGCCCTGCCACAGACTCCAGCCGGACCTTCTTGAACGCTAACAGTTCGACGATCCGGGACGCGAAGGAGCCGTCCTCCGTACGCAGCAACTTTCCCCTGTATTCGCCCTTGTCACCGCTGTTGTTGAAACCCCAGGCAAAAGCGAGCGGTACGTCGCAGAACAGAATGTCCGGGGGCTCGACGGAGGCAATCGTCCCTCTCGCAAGCCGGGGATCGCCGTGCTGCAGGAGGAGGCAGGCGTTTTTCCCGTCCTCCGCGGCGACAACCCGGTATGCGGAGCTGTGAGAGTACGGCGATTCGGTTTCGCCCGATTTCACCCGGCAGAGGCGTCCCTCCAGCGACATTGTGTCAGGGAGACACCGGTCGATCGTCACGGATTCCGCGTCGGCGTCCAGTTCCACGATCCGTGCGTCGAAACCTGACCGAGAGAGCCTCGCTTCGGTGCCACCATGCCGCAGGCGCGTCCCTTCCACAAGGTGAAGCGCCGCCACCCCATTTCGTTCACGAACGACGCCGAACCGACCGTCGAGCGCGATCGGCACCCCATCCCCACCCCGGACTTCCATCCGGCCGCGCCTCGAAAACAAATGCGTGTCCACCCGGCCGTCCGCCAGCTCCACGCGCACCGCGGCGCTTCCGGTTTCCTCCTCGCGCGCAAGCACCCTTACGCCTGTCACGTTGCGCGAACCCGAAAAGGCTTCAAACACACTGACGAACATACTCTTCAGATCCTCGCCTACCCTACGGACGATCAGACGACGGATCTGCTGGTCACCTCGCAGATCGGGACCCTTCGCAGCGACCAGGGTCGCCGAGGGGTCGGCGGGAAACCACACACCGTATTGGGTGTCCCGCACATCTCCGAACCGCCAGTGAGCGTATGCGTCCCGGTCCAGCGTGGCGGTTCTTACGTCGTGAATGAACGCGTACCCGTTTCCGGGAGGCGGCAGCCATCCGTATGGCAGCGGGCTTCCGTCCGGCGCGGCCACACCCTGAATGCGGTCATTCGGCCCGATCCGTTCCCCCCAGCTCTTTCCTGGCGCGTTTGCCTCTTCGGAACCGTCCGCCGTCCCCAGTGCCGCCAGTGTCCAGACCCCCGCACGTTCCTCGGGCGACACGCCTTCCAGCGAATAAGACCCCGAGTCCTCGTCGAAAAACCTGGGCCCGTTCATCGCGTAGTCGTGGATCCGACCACCTGCCACCAGGAACAGATCCAGGGTGTACGACGTGTCCTCGTCGACGTCGCAGAAGACCAGAACTCGACGGTACTCGGTCGCGCCCTGGTGAATCCGCGACAGCGGCGCCGAGTATTCCGCGACCTTCACGTCGCCCAGGTCCTCGAAGGCGACCAGGTCCGCGCTCGGCACGAATTCGTAGCCCTGAGACGTGGGGATGTCTTCGTCCACAGTCACCATGGCGTGGGAGATCGCCCGCATCCCCCATCCCTTATGCACGTGTGAACCGGCCAGCGCGTAACCCACGTCTTCGATGACTGTCCTGCCCTTATCGTACAGAAAAACGGCCAACTGGTCGTCCTGCGAAAGCAGATTTGCGCCCCCGCGCACAATCAGCGCCCGCGACCGGTCGCCCGTCCCGCTTCGCAGGACCACCACGCCCTTGTGGCCGGCGAACGAAGAGGCGGTCTGTGGACCCGCCCGGTCTTCTCCGGCAGGCCCAGTTTCCGAATTGAACAGCGCCCACGTGCCGTTGCGGACGTTTTCCGCCGCGCCGTCCGACAGGTCCAGCATCAGTTCTTTCGCCCGACGCCTCGTTCCCGCGTCGTCACTCCGAATGTAGAGCCGCTCCAGCAGAGACCATTGCGAACCCATCACCTGCCGTTCCGAAGGCGGCCGGTAACCCGGGAGCGCGTTCGTATTCCCATAGGAGGGGATGCGCCCGCACGCCCGCGTCAGCTCCGGGTATTCCAGGCACAACCGGACGAGGCGGGGATGATCGAAGGCGTTGCTCAGACCAACCAGCGTTTCCGCCTCAGGGTAATCTTCTGCCGGGGAGTACTTCCGCGGGTCGTAGTGGTACAGCAATTCCGCCACGTCCTGCATCAGCGTACCGGAAAAATACGCGTACATCTCGGAGTTCTCGTAGTACCCCCCGTCCCGGCCGACCACATTGTCCAGAAAAGCCCGGGACGCGCTGCCCGCCCACGTGATGAAATCGGATCTGTCCGTCGCCAGGCCGATGGAAAGCATCGCCCGGAATCCGTCCAGTTCGTGATTCTGAAAATGCGTGAGATTGCCGCCGCGCAGATTGTACCCGCCGCCCTCCGTCATCACGTAGTCTTCCAGCATGCCGTGGGCGATATTTTCTCTGATGTTGACGCGCGCACCCCCGCGCGTGGGCGAAATCTCGTCCATCGCCGGAAGCCCGGAAATCAGGTCGTATGCCTGCATGTCCACAAATCGTTGCCGGTTGACGTGGCATGTCTCCGCGTGCATGCGGCCCATCTCCCGCTCCTGACCTTCGGGAATGTCCAATGGTCCCATTGTTGTGGGGGCCAATGTGGCCAGCGCATCGTAAATCAACAGCGCCTTTTCACCGAACCGGGTCTCGCCGGTAATCGCGTAGGCGAGGGCCAGATTCAGTAGCGCGTTGTCCGTGGGGCCGCCCGACCCGTACGAATAGGTGCTGAGCATACTAACGATAAAGCTGTTCCACACGGGCACCGGCGCGAACCACTTCCCCTCGTAATAGAAACCATGTCCTTCGTCGCGAAACGGAGACCCCTTCTCGTTCTCCGGATATTCGCGCCCGCACTCCCCACAAAAAGCCCGCCCGGGCTGTGACACGTCGCACCGCCAGGCCGCCTTGCAGCAGGGACTTCCGTTGCGCCCGCTGCAGAAGATCGACCCCCGGTCCGGAACCAGCGCGTGTATCTCCTCGTCGGACACCAGGACCCAGTTCTCCGCCACCGCGCTGATTTGCGCCCACTCCTTCGCGGCCCACGCCCGGGTACGGATGTTCTCCCGCGCACGCCGAATCGCATCCACCGTGTACCAGATGGATCTTCCCGGTCGCGGGACCGGCGCCTTCGGATCGATAGACAACATAGGTGTCACCTCCGAGCGTATTTCGGCGATGTCCCAAGGGTCACTTACGTGTCATGAATGGGTATTGCCTTGCCGGTCTTGGCCGCTTCTCTCGCCGAAAGCGCGATTCTCATGGCCAGTTTGCCGTCTTCACCCGTTGTCAGCGGCGTTCTTCCCTCACGCACGCACGCGATAAAATGCTCGACCTCGGCCAGAAGTGTTCCCTGGATTCCGCGTTCCCCCATCGGCCACGTCACCGAATCGGCCACCTCGTAACCGGCATCGGTATATACCTTCAGGGGCTGGGACATGAAGTCCACGTGCAGGACGCCCCGCTCTCCCAGAATCTCGATATTCCGGTCCACACCATGGGGATACGCGCCCGGGTACGCGAAGGTCTCGTAGAGCGTCGCGATGGACCCGTTGGGGAACCTGAACGTCATTACGGCACAATCGGTGAAGTCCTGGTCTTTCAGGATGAGCTGCCCCATCTCGGCGTACACGCGCTCGGGAGGCCCGCCCATCAGCCAGCAGACCAGATCGATATTGTGCGGTCCGGCGTAGTTCAGGACCCCGCCGGTCTCAACGTCGTTCACCCATGCCCTGCCTCTCAGCACGGAAAGCGGATGGCATCTCCTCGCGAGCATCATCCTGGGCGTGCCGATCTCTCCGGCATCGATCCGTCTCCTGGCCTCCATACACGGGTGGCTGTACCGCTCCGTGAACCCGACCATGAGTATCACGCCGTTCTCCCTTGCTTCCCGGATCATCAGGTCCGCCTCTTCGGGAGACCGGCACATCGGCTTCTCACACAGCACGTGTTTTTTCGCACGGGCGGCCAGAACGGTGTGCTCGCAGTGGAATTCGTCGGGGGTGGCCACGATTACAGCATGGATATCCGGATCCTGTAACATCGCGGGATAGTCGGCAGTCCATCCCGCAACCCCGCAGAATTCCGCAGCCGTCCGGGCCGAGTCCTCGCTCCGCGTGCAGAACATCCGCACCTCGGCGCCCGCGCAGGATCGAATAGCCAGGGCGAAATTCCGCCCTGCTTTCCCGCCTCCGATGATCCCGATCCCGACGTCGTGGTCTGGCATGGCAACGTCCTGCATGTCACTCCTCCGCCGGCGCAACGACCTTTAAGGACAGGCCCTTCAAGCCCTCGATGACCAGATCGACTTCCTTCCGGACCGAGGTTGACGGCCGCGGGCCGCCTCCCTGGCCGGGCGGGCGTCCCTGACCATCCGGCGGTCCGAAGGGCATATCGAACGTCAGAAAGGCTTCCAAAACGACGTTTTTGTCCTCGCCGTTTACCCTCTCAAAAGCTTCCTCGAGCGTCTCGTCACGCGGGAAACGGCCGAAGCCGGGTCCGCCACCCGCCGCCAGCTCTGCGGCCGAACCCAGGACGAGACTGTACACGCCCGGCGGAAACGATTCAGGAACGCCGAGCGACAATTCGACCTCCCGATCAATCCGGCGTCCCACCCGTAACAATGCGGTAACGTCCAGCGTGTCCCCGGGGCTGGCCACCGTGTCCGCGGACACATCAAAGACGGTGGCGAAACGGGGTTCCGCAATCACTTCCACATGTACCCCGGCATCGGTCACCTGCAATGCGTAGTCGTCCCTCGTCATCAGATCGAAGAGCGCGGAGGAAATATTGGATAACGCGTACCGGATCAACGAGCCGAGCCTGCCTTCGGGCGAGGCGTAGAGTCGCGTACGTGAGAGCGTGGAGTCAGTAACGTCAAAGGAAACATCCGCCGTAACGCGGATACTGTGGTCCGGGTCCAGCTCGACACGATTGGCAAGGGGTCTGAAGAACGCTCCAGCCACGAGATCGACTGACATATCCGGGCTCACGCCAACCGTGGGCATCGTATGCAGGAGCTCTACCTCTGCGCCCGAAGGAAACGTATACACGCTTCTGATCGGAACCAGCTCCGGTTCTGCGCCCAGTATGCCCCGGACCGCGGGAATACGGTCCTCGGTGAGCGTGCCGCGTACCGTCGGGTTCAGCGTTGCGAACTTGTACGGCGCCGACAGATTGGAAATTTCTCCCAACACCACGGCCTCGATGATAGGCAGCGAAACCGGGCCGGCGTCATCCATGGAATGTCCGAAACCATAGATCCGGTCGCCATCGACGAAGGAGATGGTCCCGATAGCGCCGAGTGTCAGTTCGCCAAGCAGTACACCAACCGCCAGCGGCCGGCCCGGCGCGAAGCTGGTCTGGCGCTGCGTGGTCAGACCGGCGGGGACGGCGTTGCTGAGAGGAGACGAACGCCCTTCCGGCGCCAACTGGACACGGTTGAGGCCGGTACTCAAGAGTGGGATATCCAGGGGCACGATGCTGTTATCGCCCCACGTGGCCGCGCGTTTGGCCAATGGTACGGTTCCCCGTTCGCCGATAACCCATTCGATGGGCGTGGCGAAAAAGTAGTAGGGCGGGTTGTCCTGCGCGATGAAGCCGTAGGCGATCGCGCCCCAGGCGCCCTGCGGCGAAAAAATCGGGGAACCGCTCATGCCCTTGGCGATGCCTCCCAGGGCGACCAGCACGGAATCGGAGGCTTCCACCATATAGACCGGCATGGGTGGCAGGAAGTCGTCCACGACCTGGATAAACTTCATTTCCAGGTCGGCGAGTTTGCCGTTGGCGAATTCGGTCCGCATGAAGACACGTGTGCCTACAGGTGTGGATCGGACCGAGTCGATCGGCACGATTCTGGAAAGATCCCAGGGCAGGAGCATCCCGAAGGAAAGGTCCTTCCCGTAGTGTTGCGAAAAGACCACAAAGTCCGAGAACCCGATTTCCCCGTCGCCATTCAGATCGAACCGGGCATCGTACCCGTCATCGCCTTCACTTCGTCCGAATTTTGACGCAAACTGCGTAAAATCGCTGAAGTCGACCGTCCCGTTACCGTCGAAGTCCGGCAGAAACGCAGAGTCCTGGCCATCGGAATTGGCTGTGTTCCCCTGCGGCGTCGTTCGACCGGCATGCACGTCTGAACCCGCGGCGACGAATGTAACGAAAACCAGCAACGCGAAAGTGGCGACAAATGCAATGTTCTTTGCTGATATCATAGTGTGCGATCCTTACCCCGGCAGGTTAGTGTCAATACGGCTGAATGAAGTCGTGTCGTATACACAATGGCGATATTCCAATCCGTTCGCAGCTCGAAAGGGCGTGCCTTGAATTGGTGCGGAAAATGGTGTCAGTGGGTCATTATATCTCCTCTCCTGCTTTTCGCGACAGATGCCAGACCTCAGGGTTTTCTCAACAGTACGATCCTGTTGGTATTGGTTCCCTTTTTCAGGTTATCCACGCCCCAGCAGTTTGAAGTCTTGGTGAAGATCTGGTCGTTTACCAGGACCATGAGCGGTTCGAGCCCTGCCTGCGCCGCAGCCGGGACAACAAGCGATTCCAGGAGGATCTTCCCACTGCGGACTTCCCCGACCTCAAACGCGACATATCCCCCATGTTCAAGCACTCGCCTGAGTTCAACGAATACGCTCGTCATGGCCGCCTGCCATTCCAACGGCTTCTTAAAGTGCCATATGTCTACGGTCCGCGGGTCGATGCCGTTGAACCAGCACCGCAGCCAGTTGTCTGTCTGGTAATCCACCACGTCCAGAAACGGCGGCGAGGTGACGACGAGGCTGACCGAATCGCTCTGGATTTCGGGCGTGGCGTCCGAAGATCCAGTGATGAGCAAGGCTTTCTTCGAGGACGCGCGCAGTTTGCCAATGTCATCTTCTTGAAGTTTGCCAAGGAGCGACCGCGACTTCTTCAGAATCGATTCCCGAACCTCCCGTTCAGGAGGGGTTTGCTTGCGACGCTGGTTGATGTCACGCTGCCGGCTTACCGTGACAGCTTGGTTTGGGGGCAACGTGTAAACCGAAAAGAAACCGGGTGAATGCCCCGTCAGCCGGTTGGTCGCCACCATCCTGATCCACCGGTCAACCGCATCCAGACCGCCGTCTTCCTGTTTTCCGATCAGGAAGTTCCGAAGGTTGGTAATCTGGCGCAGCGTGTTCGGATGATAAAACGCAAGCAGGTCGTCCCGCGTTTCGTAGTCGCCGTCGAGAGGCAGTTCGCTCAGGCGTTTGGAAACTGCCGCAAGGGGAGGTGGATCGAGCCTCGGGGACACGAGTATTTCGCTTAATGGATTGACGTCCGTCCCGACGGGCGTGCGCCCCAGCAATGCGGCTTCGATGACGGTCGTGCCCCGCCCCAGGAAGGGATCGTAGACCGCTTCGCCCGGACTGGTCAGTCTCTCTATGAAGAACCGCGGCAACTGGGGCTTGAAACACGCGCGGTACGATACCTCGTGGAGCGAGTGGGCCGCCCTCTGTCTGGATGTCCAGAACTCATTCACATAGACCGGAATGTCGAAGTCCGGATCAGGAAATTCCAGGACCGCCGTTTCACTGTGAAAATCGTCGAAACGCACGATGTCGCAGAGCAATTCTTCATACGATAAGGGTCGCGTCGACGTATCGGTGTGGTCGAACAGCTCTGTCTGCAGTGCCGTCACTCAATTCCTCGGGAATCGTCCCAGTGCGCAGCGGTTACGCATCATCATTTGCCGCGAATTGACAATTCGCGCTACGGCGTGGCTACCTGAGGGTGCTTGATTCGGTACCGCAAACTGACAGTTTGCGGCACGATCGACGGACTTGCTATTCCCCTTCCGAGACCTGACGGCGCCGGCGCCGCGCCAGTTCACGCATGTCCGTAACCGTATCGGACTCATCCACAATCTCCCTGCCCAGAATCTCTTCGAGCACATCTTCCAGCGTCAGGATCCCGGCCAGCCCGCCGTATTCGTCGATGACCGCAAAGAGGTGCTGCCGCCGCTCCAGAAACATCTCCAGAACCCGGTCCAGCGAGACCGTCTCTGCGACGAAGTGAACGGGACCCATCAGTTCCGAAATTGGGGTCTGCCCACGACCGTCCGTGAGGGCGTTGAACGCATCGCGCCGCATCACGACGCCGATCACGTCCTCGAATTCATTCTCGTAGACGGGGACCCGGCTGTGCTGCCAGGTCCCGGCCTCCTTTTGCGCCTGCTCCACGTTCAGATCGGCGCTCAACGCGAACACGACCGTCCGCGGGGTCATGACATCCCTTGCGGTCTTGCGTTTGAGCGATAGGATGTTCTGCATCACGCGGGCTTCGTGTGGCTCGATCGCGCCGGCTTCCCTCCCCATCCGCGCCAGTGAGGCGATTTCGTCTTCGGAAACCTCCTGGGACGATCGACCCTTCGAGAATGCCCGGGTCACAAGACGGCATGTCTCGACAAACGGGTACATTGCCAGGACCAGAATTCGAAGCGGTATCGCGATCAGGCTGGCCAGGTACCGGCTGTAGACCACGCCGACGGTCTTGGGAATAACCTCCGACAGGAGCAGGACCGAGAGTGTAATAAATATCGTAAAATAGTGTTCCCACTCCGCGCCGTAGACTTTTATGAACGCCGCGCCTGCCAGGAACGCGCCGCCCGTGTTCGCGATTGTATTCAGCGAGAGGATGGCCGAGATGGGACGGTCGACGTTGCGCATCCGCAGGTCTTTCAGGATACGGCCCGATACAGTACCCTTCTGCGCAAGGCTTTCGACGTAGCTCACCGGAACGGCGTAGAGAACAGCCTCCGCGAGAGAACAGGTCGCGGAAACGAAGATAACGGCACATACGAAAATTACCAGTTCAACCAAGTCTGTTCACCTCCTGCACCTGAGAATAAAGTCATGAGTGTATGCACCAGAAACAGTTCGCCGAAACTCCCGCACCGTACCACACGGGTCGTTGTACCGCGGAGCACGACAGTTAACCTCAATCCGAAAAAAACAGCAACGCGGCGACGCGATAAAACTCTCCAAGACGGGGCGTTATCGACGTATAGAAGGACGTTTTTTCCCGTCACGTCCAGTGACCTGGTGTATCCTGGAAATCCGCCGTCTAATCGCCTTTATATACAAGCACATATTCGAATTAACGTCCCGTAAGACGTACGAATCAAGGTTAATTCCCGGGTTTGCGCCTGCCGAATTGGGCCGCGAGAATCAGGAAATCCCGAAACCCGACTTCGCCGTCGCCGTTCAGGTCGAACCGGGCGTCCCAGCCCGCGGTTCCGGCGTGGGACCCAAACACGTGTGCGAACGCCAGGAAGTCGCTGAAACCCACCGTACCGTTCCCGTCGAAGTCAGCGCTCAACGTGACAGGCGCCTCCGGGAACGTCGGCAGCCAGGCACCGTTCAACAGGACGAATTCGCCCTCTCCGTCCGGGAAGTCGCGGAGCCGACCGGACCCGTCGCGGTACCGGAGCACGTCCAGGACCCTGGCCCTGCGTCCCCCGGTTCCAACAGGGGTAATCACCACGGCGCGCCCGTCGGTCTCGAGCCCATCCACGGCCACCACCTCCGCCGTTCGATTGAACCCTACCCGGGTACTGTCGGAAAACGTAACGAGCAGGACGCGAGGTGTGATTTCCAGCGCCGGACGCGTCCCCGAGGGGTCGAGGCCCAGCACGGCCACAATCGGCGTGGCCGTTACCGGACCGGCGGTCAACTGCAGCCGGCCGACTCTGGGGTGATAGCCGGGACGCGCAATATTGTTCCACGTCGGTTCGTAACGTTCAAATTGCGAGGCCATGCCGTCCGGCGTCAGAATATCGATTCGCAGCGACGCGCCTTCGTAAGTCGCCGCAAACCGGCCCTGTCCCGACGACAGCACGTCCGCGTCTTCGTCGAAATGTAGCAGCCACGTGAAACGCCGCGGTCGGTCTGCCTCCAGATGGTCCGCAAACATTACACGTTTGTCGTCCAGCATCAACATCTGACGTGTGAACCGCTTCAGACCCAGTTCGGGAGGGTACGCCGATGCGGCCTCCCCACGCACATACGGGAACTCGGTGGAGGCGTACCCGATGTACGACCACCCGGGATACCAGCGCGGCCACCGCTCTCCGTCGCCGTACTGCCCCTGCCCGTCCACCAGGACCGTGTTGTGGTTCGCCGTCAGCTTTTTCAACGTATAGCCTGGATCGATCAACAGCTCCTTCCCGCTGCCGTACAGCACAAAGCTGTTCTGCGCGGGGTGGTTGTGCCCTACGCCGCCGATCCAGGGATACGCCTCGATCAGTCTTGCCAGTGTGTGACCCCCGAGCGGACGCGCCCCAAGTGCGAACATCGTTGCGTCCGTCCGCCACGATGTCCGTGCAAAGTATGCTTCCACGTCCCGGTAATAAGCCAGCTTGGGCATCAGCTCGTCCAGCGTTCCGGCCGACGCCCTCGTATCCCCGGCCAGCGCCTTCAACGTCCACCAGTGGGTATTCTGCCTGTCTGCGTGAATCAACTCGGCAATACGAAAGAGCCGGGCGTCGCCATTGCGCCCTGCCAGCCAGAGCAGCGTTTCCAGCGCAGGTACAACCCCCGGTCGAAACGTATCTTCGATTGCCGCGCCCGAACGCAGATCGGGATACACGTAATGAATCGGGAAATAGCCGGTCTTCCTCAGCCATGTGTCTGCGTAAGCGATCGTCTGTCCCGTTGTATGTTCATAGAGGTCGATCCATCGAAACAGCGACCCCATGGAGAAGTTCCAGTACGCAGGCCCCTCGTGGAACCCCCCGTCCTGGGCGAAGGTCTTCAGCGTCCCCTGTAGGCGGTCCCAGCTCCAGGCCATCCACGCCTCGGCCTCGGGCACCTCGCCGTAAAGCGCCGCGCCGGCCACGCCGATGGCGTAATTGTCGAACCAGTAGTGGTTCTGCTGGACGGTACGCGCCCAATACATTCGCTCCATAAAGGACGCCTCGAACATGAGCCGCGCCTGGTACGTCAGCTTCTCCCGGATGATCCGTCTTTCCTCCTCCGTAAACCAGTTGTAGAGCCAATCGTACGCGACGGCGGTCCCATGGATCATATAGGCCGCGTCAAGATCCAGATCCGGTGTAGCATGCGACCAGCCGTCAGGGAGCCACTTGTCGTATGTGCAGATTGTGAGAATGTGGCGCCGGATGGCCTCGAAACGCTCGGTCGCATCGGGGGAATTGGCGAGCAGGCAAGGGATCGCCTGGTTCTCCATACGCCACGTCCACCCCGCGCGCTTCGGCGGACCCGTGCGGGGAGGCGGCGTGCCCCGCAACATCCCCTGCCGCCGATAGAGCCGCTGGCCGGCGTTACTGCGCTGTGCGTCGCGCAACCGCTCGATGTCCCACCGCGTGAGAAAAAGCCGCGGGCGCTCTCCGGTCAGCGCTGGCCGGATGACCGAAGCGTCATCAAAATGAACCGTCAGATGCGTCAGTTTCATGCGGGCAACGCTCACACCGGGCCGTTCCCGCAGCACGAGTCGAATGGATGTTCTTCCCGAAACGTCCAGTCGAAAGCCCCGATGCACCTCCGTGTACTCGCCCTTGGGCAACACGATCGGTTGCGGTTGCCGCTCTCCGTTCACCTCCAGCCAGAATGAATCGGTTGACGTCGTCGGGGCCAGACAGAGAACGCTCAGCCGGTAGATTCCCGGCATCAGGTCCCGATCAAGCGTCAGCGCGAAATCCGTTCCCAGAGTGCGAACCACTGTTCCCGGCTCGCGTGGGACCAGATCGAACCTCCCGGAAGCGACCTGGTTGAGCGCTTCACCCGCCGCCGAAAAGAGCACGTCTTCCCTAATTAGATCGCTCCTGGAAGGATCGTCAGGAACGGCAGTGGCAGGGGTTTCCATCCCAAAAGCCAGGAACAGGACCAAAGAGAAATATCGCAGCATGTCTCCGGCTCCCTGTACACCCCCTCAAATCCAGAGCCGACCGTCCCCATTCTCCGGTCGTCCATCGCTGTCACGAAGTAAGGGCCGCGACGATCGAGCCGTCCTCAAACGCCCAGCAGTGACAGCGTCCCGTCCGAACATCCGATCAGCAGACGGCTTTCTTCATGCGTCGTCAGGGTGTGTATCTCAGACTCTGCACGGTGAAGGCCGAGGGTCCGTCCATCCGTGTCCAGCACCCACACGGATCCGTCCTCACACCCCGCGGCGATCTTCGCGCCCCCGTCCAGTCCGGCCACCATCACCTGTTGTACGGGTGCACCAAGGTTACGCCGCCATCTTTCCTTACCATGTTCGTCCAACAGGTAAATATAGAAACAGTCCGACCCGACCAGGACCTCCGGTCTGCTGTCTCCGTCCACGTCCGCGGCACAGACCGAGTTGACTTCCTCTCCCACCCGCTGCTTCCAGAGCGTCTCCAGTCGATTGCCGTCCAGTTTCAACCCGAAAACATGCGACCGGTTCGTCCCGCACGCGATGAGGTGCTCGTCCCCCTTTACCCAGACGTCGCACGCGGGCATCATCGACGCCCAACCGTCCAGCCCGTTGCTCGCGACCTCCGCGCCGTCGGCATCCAGCACATAACAGGTCCCCCCGCATGTAATCCGGCCCGGACCGCCGATCACCTCCTGCCTCCCGTCCCCGTTAATATCCGCGACGCGTAGCGGCGCGAAAATGCCGTAGATCATAAAACTCCAACGCTCGTCGCCGGTCGCGTCAATACAGTGGAGCTGCCGGTCCGAGACCGCCGCCAGGATGTCCGGCCTGCCGCAACCGCGCAGGTCCGCCGCCGTCACGAACTCCACCGCGGAGTTTCGCGCGTACCGGTCCCACGTGCCCCTGAATATCTCAAACGCGCGAGACCACCGTACCTCTCCGCCTTCCTCCAGCAGATAGAGACGCCGGTCGTCGGCGCCCGCAATCACACAACGCTGGCCGTCCAATTCTATCGGACCCGCAGAAAGCACGCTCCCTTCCGCCTGGAATGACCAGGCCGGCTTTCCGTATTCGTCCAGCGCCAGGACCCGCCCGTCTTCCGTCCCCAGGACCACCCCATCCGCGTTCGCGGCGGTGCAGCGCACGCCCGAACCGGCGTCATACGTCCAGATCCGGGACAGGCCGGGCACGGACGCCGCCGGTGCGGGCGCTCGAAAATCTGCCCCGTACGCCGGCAGGTCTGCAGTCCCGACCATCGAAAACACGCCTGCTCCGGGCTTATGCGTTTTCACTTCCTGCCGCCCGGCCGCAACGTGTAGCCGCTCCCTGTTCAGCGTGATCTCAGCGGGGCGCGGTGTTATAACCACGCCTTCGCCACGTTCCAGATCGAACTCGATTGAAACGGGGTGTTCGCTTTCGAAAACCGCGCCTTCCGAACACAGCGATGTGCCGTTGCACAGCGCAAACCACCCGTCGCCGGCCGCATAGATTTCGGCCCGGCCGGAAATCGATCCGACTTCGAACGCGCCTGTCCCGCCCCCGGTCCCCACCAGCATACGGCCTTGCGATCCTTCGACCGCCACTGCCGATTCCCCCACGCGGCGCATCCGGTCGTCCACGGGCTTCCGCGTATTGGAGGCATAGAACAGGTTGATAAACGTGTGCCGGTCTCCCGCCTCCATCTCCCTGCTGGCTGACTCTCGCAGAATATTCACATAGTCATCCGCATAGGGATATGCGTCCCACCAGTGGCCGAAATTCTCCCAGTCCCGCTCCAGCGACATCCGGCCTCCGCCCACACTCTGCAGAACAAACCGGTCTTCGCGCCCTGTCTCGGGGTCCTGCTGAATCACCTCGAGCATTCCGTCCTTCAATGCGGGTGTCCCCAACGTCCGCCAGTGACACTGCAGCGCGAACGCGCCCGGCTTCGTCGCTTCGACCTCGTCCACCACCACGAAATATCGGCCCCTTTGCCAAACGATATTCCGGACCCACAGAGCGCCCCAATCGCCATCCGCGGACGTCCGGCTCATGCCCACGCGGCCCAGGTCCGCCACGCCATCCAGCCGGCAAAGGGCGGGTACGTCCCACGCCTCCCCGTCCCGCACCGCCGTCACGCCGTTGTGGTGCTTCAGCGTCGGACCCTCCGTATACGACGCGTCCACCAGGAAAATCCGGTCGTTGGCCGAGAATTCCGGTATGGTATTCCCGTCTTCGTGGCTGTGGTTGCCGTAATAGATCCCGTGCAGCATCAGGTACTGGTCGTCCCGGCCGAAGCCCTCCCGGAAACAGACCGTATCGAACGCCTCTTCTTTCGGCAGGTTCAACGGCTTCACTTCGCGCGGCCTCGCCCCGGGATCTTCGGCGAGATCGTAGAAACCGCCGGCGACCTCGAGCACCGGCACCCCGGCCATCGCTTCCGGGACCTCGGGAGGCAGCCCGTCGTCGAAGTACTTCTCGAAACTCATCACGAGCAAGGGATCTCTCACCGCCTCGTACCGCTCGCCCGGCGGCTGGGGCCGAAAGTAGTCCGAGGGCCTGTCGAACCGTTTGCCCAACAGAAACACCGCACGCCCGTCCTGAAGTACATGACCCGCCTTGGCCAGGAAATTCGTGGGGTATCCATCCATCGGCGCGCCCGTATCTCCGAACGCGGGCAGCGCTCCCCGGTTGTTGCAATACAGCACCGCCTGGTCCAGAGACCGTTTGCAGTTTCCGTTCTCGATATAGGTCGTATCCCCACTCGCCAGCGTATAGGTCAATATGTGGTCCAGCGTCATCCACTGGTAGGCATTGGCATCCTCGACCGGTTTGAACGACTCCGCCTGACCCTTGAACACGTCGGCAGACGCGGCCATCCATTCCTTACCCTCCTCAAAACCGTAGTGGGTCGAGAAGTATCTTCCCCCAAACCACGCCGCCAGCGCCACCAGCGTCTGGTGGTTCTGGCGGACCATCCGGTGCCCGACGCCCTCGCGGAAGAATCGGGTATACGCGCCCTCCTCGGAATCCATGATCCACAGCAGGTATTGCGTGATCTTCAGCCGGTCCTCGTCCGAGAACGCGGGACTCTCCTCGATCAGGTCCCATACCGCTGCCAGCCACCAGACGTGGAAGTGCGCCATCACGCCGAACTCGCCCATCATCAGATGGGCTTTTGCGATTTCCAGAACGGCGGTTGCATACGCCTCGTGTCCGGTCCGGTGATACATCAACCCGTACGCGCCAGCCTCCGAGATCAACTGGAACCCGGCTCCCGCCTCGGAAGCGTGAGGCGCGGTCGCCCGCGCGATGAAGTCCTCTCTCCGCTCCTGCAGCCACCCCTCCGGCGGACGGGAAAAAGCGTCGAACCCGGGGCCGAGCCGGATTTCCATCGTCCACCCCACGCTGAATGTCTTTCCATCCGGCACAGACGCCGCAAACCGCGAGGTCACCCGCTCCAGCCCCGAGTCGTCGCTGGCCCCCAGCAGCACCACGTTGCACCGGTTCCCCAGAGGGTTGTGCAGCGTCCGCAGCGCGTACCCGCCCCTTCCGGGATAGCAGCGGTCTTCCACCGCCCACCACTGGTAATAGAGCCACCGGATGAAGGCGTTGTCGGCCATATTCCCAAGCGCCACCACGTGCCCCTCCAGCAGCGCCCCGGCCGCCGCGTCTGCTGCCCGGACCACCTCCAACCGCGCCCCCGTCGCCGCCTCGACACGCTCCACGATTCTGTCTGCCTGCCTGGCGTGCGCCACCTCGCCGCCGATGACGACCTTCGCCTGTGGCTCGCCGTTGACGACCAGTGGCGTTTCCAGACACATGTCTTTCAGCGCGTCCACCTTCAGGCCTACCGGTTCGTTCTTCACGGCCATCTCCTCGTGAGCCTCAATTTGAAAAAGAACAACAGTTAAATTGGACGAAAAGAGCCTGAATGCGGGTAGAGGGTAGAGGTGAGAGAATCGGGTAGACGCAAGACGTAAGACGGTAGAAGAAGCCCTTGCCAATATGTCCCACAGACTCGCCTGCGGCATGAGAAGAATCCTTACACGGCATGCGATCTCTACCCTCTCCCGGCTTACGTCTCACCAGGTGGTGGAGGTGGGATCCTCTGCCCTCTACCGTCTCACGTCTCCCTGCTTATGGGGCGCCGGGGAGAGTGGGACAAACGACAATACGAGTCAAGCCTTGCTCCAGGACAGCCTGGATTCAGCGTCGTGAGGACACGCCCTCATCCCGAAGTTCGTACGTGAGACCCTCGACCACAAGCAGCGCCAGTCCGTCAGAGCGATGGCTTTCATACGCCACACCGTCCCGACCGCCCACCATCGCAAGGTCGTCGCCGATCCGCGCCACCTCCGTTTCGCCCGATCGCTCGGTCCGGACGCCTGACCGATCCAGCGACGCGTGTCCCGGGCACAATACAACGCCCAGGTTGCGCCGGCTTACCAGGCCGGAGGTCGTAAACCGCAGGTGGTACTGCTGGCCCCATTGCGTTTCGTCCCTGCCGGCCCGCATCGGCGGGGGGTCCCATCCCTCGCTCAGGGTGAAGAACGCGTTGTTGTGGTACATGAAATGCCCTTCGAGGGAACTCCCTTCACGTTCCAGCAGGAAGGTCCTTCTCACCTCGTCCACCGAAAAACGGTTCCAGGAGTGGATATTCCACTGCAGCGCCGAATCGATGCCCGGAACAGCGACGAACTCGTCGATCATCACGAAACAGCTCTGCGCCTTCAGGAAGAAAACGTGCCGCCGGCACCGTTCCGCGCGGTCGCTGTAGCTGGCGTCCGCGTTGCCTGCGAAATAGACGATCCGCTCGTCCTCGAATGCATTTTCGATTCTCCCGAGGGAGTCGTGCGACCGCATGATCTGGGAGGCATCCGAAAGCGTCACGCAGTTGTGCGACTTGGTGTGCCATACCCAGTGCGTGTGGTGGTCCGAACCGTATCCGATGTAGTAGCCGCTGGGCATCGCCATCACCTTGCCGCCTGCGTGCAGAATGAAATCGTTGTTGTTCGCGTGAGAATGGCTGATGGCGCCGAGCGGAGAAGAGCGAAAGATCAGCGCCACGTCCCGTGCGGCATCGTTCAGGTTCGTCCGTACCGCGGCCCATCCGGCGGCCGGGAACACGCGAAATATCGACTCCGCCGCGCCGGTCTCCGGACGCGCTCTTTCGGGTTGCGCCAGGAAGAGTTGCGACATCACGCCCGAGCTTCGCCGCTCCTGCGGTGTCTGCATCTGCTCTGCCTCGGCGCGGAAGGCTTCCACGTATTCCGCGAAGTCGTCGGTATCCGTCTCGCGCCCGATCAGATCCACCAGGTCCGCATTGGACCTCCAGGTGCCTGCCCACCGCTCCGTATGGTCGCCGAATCCCATCCACTCCGCGTATGGCGGCAGACAGTACTGGCGCCACCGGGCGTGGTTCTTCCAGAAGGGTCTCCGGTACAGATCCACGCCGATACCCCGCTTCAGCGCCGAGGCGAACATGGTCATGATTGTAACGTAGGCCAGCCCATAAGAGGGTCCTTCCGCCCATGCCCCATCGTCACCCGACCAGATCGGCCAGATACCGCACAGCACCGGCCTCAGCCACTCCAGCCACGACTGCGCTTCGGGAATGTGATCGTGAAACACCAGCGCGATGTGCGCAAGGAACACGATCTCGCGGCCGGCATGCGAGTCGAACCGCGTCACCCCGTACGACCCCCTGTTGTGCATATAGTCGAACGTTATCTGTCCCCGCTCCCGGAACTGCGCCACGACGGCATCGCGTTCTTCGTCCGTAAAACGGTCCCATACCCAGTCGCACGCGTTCGAGCCGTTCCAGATTACCGACATGTGGGCTTCGTCGTTGTGGGCAAGGTGACTCGATCCCTCCGGGTCCCAGCGGGATATGGACGCCATCCGTTGGCAGGCGGCGCGTGCGAATCGATCCTCCCCGCCCACCATGTAGGCCAGCGCCAGGGTCTCCGCGCCCTTGACGAAGCGCCGGGATTCCCACATGATCGGCGCCCACGTCTCATGATACTTCTGATAGTTTTCGCTGCGGTCAGGGAGAAAGGGCGGCTCTTCGATCTCGTGCGGTTGGGCCAACACGGCCTCGGCGCTGTCTCGCAAGCCCTCCCACGCCCGTGATGCATCGCCGGCGGAGGCGGACCGAAGCGCCGGCACCTCCTCCGGTCGGACGTAGATCCGCGGATGTTCCGACGGGAATCCCTTCAGCCATTCGCCAGCCGGGGGCACTTCCACAACTGTGGCCTCAGGCCGGATCTCAAACGAAAAATCCTCCGACGTCGCGCCATGATCCGCGGACCACCGCCAGAAATACTCCCCGGGCTCAAACGCCCGTTCAGGCAGGTACACCGGTTCCTGCAGATCGCCCTTGTCCAGGCAGATGTTCTCAAAACCCGGGTCACGCGCCACCTGCAGGCGATAGCACGAGGCGGAATCCACCGGAAGCCAGGCGAAGACAGGGGGGTTGGTTTGCGGACCGGCCCCGTCCCTGGGCTGTCTCGGGTCTTTGTGCGGATGCGGATGTCTGTGTTCCTTCATGTCTATACCTCGTGAAGATTGATTACAGTGATGCTGCCAGGAAAACTCCCGGACGCTTCAAACCCTTGCGAGCGATGCGACGGGCTCCGGCCTGCCGCTTTCGATGCTCCGCGCTGCCTGGATCATCATGAGTGTGGCCATCAGCCCGTCCACGTGGTCCGCGGCCATGGGCGCGCCGGTTCTCAATGCCTCGATAAACAGCCGGTTCTCCTCCACGAATCCTCCCTCTTCGCCGCGATAGACCACCGGTTCCTTCCCGGTCTCCGTATACGTCAGCGTGCAGAACCGGTCGGTCAGAAGTACGGACCGGTTTTCGGAAAAAATCTCCATGAAGAGCTTGCTCGTCATCGCCGGCTGATTGGCGTCTCCCTGAATCCAGCAGCCGGCCGTGCCGTTTTCAAACCTGAACGTAGCGGTCAGATTGTCAAGCCTGCCGTTTGGCTGATAGTAGTTCCCGCCCGCCGCGTAGACTTCCTTCGGGTCCGAGCCGGCCACATATCTGAGGAGGTCGCACGAATGGCACCCCTGGCTATAGACGTTGCCGCCCCCCAGTACGGGATCGTTGGCCCAGGTATCCCCCCATCGGTTGTCCATCATCTGCATCACCACCATCAGCGGCTCGGGAATCAGTTCCCGGGCCTTTTGTACCATCGGATAGTAACGCATCTTGAAGGCCGTAAAGAGTTGAATCCCCTCACGCTCGACCGCGTCGCCGATCTTCCGGCAGTCTTCGACGGTGAGCGCGAGCGGCTTTTCCACCAATACGTTCTTTCCCGCTTCCGCCGCCCGGATACAGTAATCAGCATGGGTGTCGTGGTGTGTGCAGATGTAGACCGTGTCCAGCGAGTGATCCGCGAGGACGCGGCCGGCGTCGTCGGTGGCATAATCGCCTCCGTAGCGAGTACACAAGTCGCGCGCCTTCTGCTCAACCACGTCGCAGAACGCCGCCATGCGTATGCCGTCCAGCCCCGCCACTGCTTCGCTATGCACGCCGCCGATCGCTCCGCATCCGATCAGTCCCGCACGAAGTTCAGACATTTCCCGTTCGCCTCCCGCCAGAGTCGATTCCAAATGGTCCACAGAAGCAAGCAGGGCGCAGCGTACTGCGCCCTGCTTGCGTCCATGCCGCGATGGGCGTTGGCAGCGGCGTGCAAGTCAGATTCCGTAGCGGAACTGAATCTCGCGGGTGTCGCTCTTGCCGCTGACCCGGTCCTTGATCTTCACCTCCAGAACCTGTACGCCCGGTTTCGATTTCTCCAGGTCGATTTCAAAGTACTGTTGTTCTGTAGTCGCCGTTCCGGAGTGTTCGTACGATACCGACACCTGTGTCTTCCTGCGCTTGAAAAGGGAAGTGATGGCGCCCACCACGCCTTCCGACCGCCCCACGACCGTACGGACCAGGTATTCCACCTCGTAGTCGGTCTGTCCGAACCGGTTCTTCTTCAGGTTGTATATCTCGTAATAGGCATATACCTTCTGCGCCTCTCTGTAATTTCTGGTGGGCATCGGCACCACCCGGATTTCGCCCTTTCTGAATTTTCCCGCCGAATTCGCGTCGGAGATTTCCGAAGCCAGAAGGATGTCGCTGATCTTGAGCTTTTCAACACCGTAATCGGGCACTTCGACCGCCTGCTTGTAGAGTCCGGTATGTCCGGAAGCCAGATCCTTGATCTGGACCTGGAGTTCGTATTTGCCCGGCGGCACCGGGGTCTTGAGCATTTCCGGAAGAAACGCCCCTCTGACCCTGTCGAAGTCCGCCCGTCCCTCGTAGTGGAACTCCCGGGTATCGCGATAGATCGTCGTGTGCGCCGCGTCGGCCAGGGCCATGGCGCACTGCACGCTGACCTGCGCCGAATCCGCCTGCTCGGCAATCCGGACCTGTTCGGGTGGAATGCCATAGTATACTTCAACGTTGGTCCGGCCGTCGGATCCCTGGAAGTTGGCCAGGTCATAATAGAAATTGAGCGCCGGTCCCTGGATTCCCGGCCGGTAGTAGTCGGGGGTCTCGTGCGCGGCGTTCTGGTAGATGATCTCGGGGGCGTATCTGACCAGGCGGGTAATGTTCACAAGCTGGTTATTGAGACCAGTCACTGGGGGAATTGGGGCGAAATTGAACTGACCGCTCTTGTTTTCATCGGTAAACACGATCTCGATACCCCCATGGATCTGCGTGTAGATCCAGGTCTCCCAGGGAACGGTGGCCATATCGGTGTGGATCGTTACGGGTATGTAGTCCCCGAATTTCATCCGGGCGAGCTGATTTCCGAATTCTTCGAACCTGGCGCCGTCCTGGTCGTCGTAGTCGCTTCGCGTAAGCGGCGTTGGCAGTGGGGTTCCTTCCAGGTCGCGTTCCTGGAACTCCTCTTCATCCGCTGCATCGGTATTGGAAGTAAAACCGTCTTCCAGAAAACTGGCGTCGCGCTGATCGGCCGAACCGAATCCGTGGAGTGCGTCCTGGGTACGCTGGGTAATGGGATGGCGAAACGCCCTTATCGGAAACACCGGTCCGGTAAACGTCATAAAGGAAGCTTCGGCGCCGTAGAGACTCGCCGCCATGCGCATGCGGACGGCGTCGACGTCGGGGGTAACGGATAGATCGCGCTGATAGGACCGCGAACGGTAGTCCGGCTTGCCGTATCGGATATAGACTTCCCCCCTCTTGTCCCAGGGCGATACCTTATCGGCAAAAAAGGCGCGGGCGTACCAGACCCGCCGGTAATGCTCGATGATGCGCTCATTGACGCGGGTCATCATATCGGGGTCTCGCCGCAGCCAGAACCGCTCCAGGTAGATCTGACGCGCCGTCGAGTCCGTCAGCGCCTGGATCTCCCGGAGTTCTTCCGTAGAAGCCACGTTCGCGACGTCTTCGTAAAACTCGCGTTCATGCGGTTCGATGGTTCCCAGGAAACGCTGAAAATAGTCCAGCGCCTCATTGTATTTTTCCTCGTGGATGAGGCCCTGGGCAGCGATAGCAAGCAAGCGGGTGTCTTCGTCGAGGGCTTCCACAAACGGGACGATATGTCGAGTGATTCTGTCGTAGGATTCCGCCTGTATGCATGCCAGTCCGAAGTAATAGAGGCCGTCGGGGTCGTCAGGCTCCATCGACAGGTACGTGTCGAAATATCCAAGCGCCTTCTCGTGGTCCTCCTTGAATCGTTCGTGCGCCTCTCCGAGGGCCCGGTAGGCGTCGGCCTGTTCGGGATCCAGTTCGATGGCCTTCTTTGCCGCGCCAACCGCCCGGCGGAGGTTGTGAAAGGCGCTTATCCCCTTTGCCGGCATCTCAGCGTACACAAGTGCCAGGCCGGCGTGCGCCGCCGCATAATCTTCATCCAGTTTCAGCGCCGCCTCGTAGGACTTCTTTGCCGCCTTGAAGTCTTCAGCCTTCAACTGTACGCGGCCCAGACGGGTCAGTATATGCGCGTCGTCCGGAAACGCTTCGGCAAGTCCTGAAAATGTGTCCAGGGCCGCGTCGAGTTGGCGGCTGTCCAGCTGCCGTTCGCCGACGGCTTGAATGGAATCCCGTGTCGAAGACGTCCCCGCTGTCGACGATACGCTCAGTCCCAGCATCAGAACGACAATACAGTATCGCTGAAGGTGGACAGGCTGAAATCGACGTCCGGTGTCCATGGTGTGCCCCCTTGTCTCAATCCGCCGCCGGATTGTTTCTCAGCGGCGTTCCGGCAACAATTCCCCGTCCCTCCCGAACGGTCACGGTCTGCCCGGCAGCAACGTCGCTGATCCGTTCAATCCGGCCCGATGGCCAGGCCACCTCAACCGAATCGGCCGCCCCGGCCCCTGCCAGACCGAATGTCAATACTTGCTCACTCTGCGAACAATAGCTCGATCCCGACCTCACGAAGCGCGTTTGCACCACGTCCGCTGACCGCACGCGCACGGTCGCGCCAATTCCGTCCCGGTTGGACCAGCGCGGCTCACCGTCCGGCTGGCGGACGTCCTCGCCGGCGGTCGCGATGCCACCAATCAGTTTCACCCTCAGACAGCGGTTCCGGTTCCCGCCTTCGTTGCGATAGAGCGCGGGACGACCGTTGTTGGCGGAAACCAGCACGTCCAGGTCGCCGTCGCCGTCATAGTCCGCGTACGCCGCCCCGCGCCCGACCAGGCGATCGACGAGTCCGCTTGCCGCACCCATCTCCTCGAAGCTGCCATCGCCCCTGTTCCTGTATAATAACGGGCGCTGAGCGTAGCTGAGGTGGGATTTGACCCGGCGTATCCGGTTGTCCACGTGTCCGTTTGCCGCGAAGAGGTCCAGGCGCCCGTCCAGATCGAAATCGAAAAAGAAAACTCCGAAGGTGACGAACGGCGCACTCGGCTGCCCCACGCCGGAAGGCAGGGTCCGGTCCGTGAAGAATGCCCCGTCCCGGTTCTCAAACAGGGAAATCATCTCGTAGGTGAAGTTCCCGATGGCCACGTCCTCCCTGCCGGCGTTGCGGACGTCTCCGGCGCCGACCCCCATCCCCGACTTCGCCTCTCCGGCGGCGCTGTACGCCACGCCCGCCAAAAGGCCATCCTCGGTAAACGTGCCGTCCCCGTTGTTGCGGAACAGATAATCCGGCATCGTATCGTTGGACATCAGGATGTCGGGCCATCCGTCGCCATTGTAATCGAGGGAGACGGCGGACATGCCCTTGCCCGGCTTTCCGCCGATGCCCGACGCTTTCGTAACGTCCGAAAACCGGACTCCGTCATTCCTGTACAGCCGTGAGTAAATCGGATCGTACAACTGAGGCGCATACGAACGCGCCCCCGAACGCGCTGACAGCCAGGAATCCCGTTCCGCCGACCATCGCAGGTAATTGCCCACAAACAGGTCCAGGTCCCCATCCCGGTCGTAGTCCAGCCAGACCGCGCACACGCTCCACGTGGAGTCACCCACCCCCGCCTGCGCCGTGACGTCCTCAAACCGTCCGTCGCCCCGATTCCGAAAGAGCCGGTTCGCGCCCAGGCCGGCCACGTACAGGTCGCTGTCCCCGTCGTTGTCGTAGTCTCCGGTCGCGCAGCCCATCCCGAACATGGGATGCTTGAGCCCCGCCTGCGCGGTCACGTCGGAGAAACGACCGCTTCCGTCATTCCGGTAGAGCGCCATCGTGGATGGCGGCTCGGACCCGCGCTCGCGCAACGTGGCGCAGCTGATCAGGAGAATATCCGAATCCCCATCGCCGTCAAAGTCCCAGAACGCGCATCCGGATCCCATCGATTCCGGCATCAACTCGCTGCCGGAACCCCCGTTGTCGTGCCTGAACACGATCCCGGAGGAACGGGTCACATCCTTGAAAATCACCCCTTGCGCGAGGCCGTTTCCCTCCATGCACATTGAGAACGCGAGAACCGCGAATATGGTCCTTGTGCGTTTCACTCTTTTCGAGACGCTTCCAACCGGGCGAGCCTGGTCCTGGCGTCCGCGACCCAGGCCTGCTGCGCGGAATCCCGCCGGGCAAGCCTCAGATACGCCCGCCAGTGGTGGATGGCGCGCTCCACGTCGCCCGTCCGTTCGTGAATAACGCCCAGATTGTAATGTCCGTCGGCAAAATCCGGCGCGAGGCCGATGGCGCGCGTATAGGACTCGATCGCCGCCGTGTGGTCGCCGAGATTGAAATACGCGTTGGCCAGGCCCGCGTAACGCATCGCGTGCTGGTATCCGGCCACCGACCGGGTGTACGCTCCCTGATTCGCATCGACAACCGACACGATCGAATCAGGCGGCGCGCTATCCGGTTTCAGCCGGATGGCCTCCCTGTACGATGTCACCGCCTCCCCGTACCGTCCCTGCCGGGAATATACATTGCCCAGATTGTAATGCGCCTCTGCGAGGTCCGGATCCAGCCGGATGGCCTCCACCTGCCGGGAAACGGCCCCGTCCAGGTCTCCGCGGAGCATATGGACAAGGCCCAGATTCGCGTGCGCCTCGGCGTAGTCCGGCATCAGCGCGACGGCCTCTGCATATGCCGCTCCCGCCTCGTCGACCTTTCCCCTGTCCAGAAACTGGGTGCCCGTCGCGACCTGCTGCGCGGCGGCCTGGCAGCGGGCGACCGCACCTAAAAACAGCGCCTTCATCGGATCGCCCGAAAAGGGTAGCCCTGCAGGTGCGGCCCGGCGATAGGCTGCCAGCGCGTCCCCGTACCTTCGCCGGCGCGCTTCCACCAGGCCCAGCAGGTAGTGCGCCGCCGCGAAATCCGGAGCGGCGGCCAGGGCTTCGCGCAGGCGTACAACCGCGAGACCGATCTCCGCCTGGGTGAGACTCCAACTCTGTGCATTCCCGGTTCGTCTCCGGGCCACGGATCTGGCGGCTTCGGCGAACGTTGGATATGCGCGGGTCGTCCCTCCAGCCCCGAATCCCGTCGACTCCCGCGCGGCCAGACCGGTTACGTCGCGCAGACGGGCAGCCACGCTATCCTCGAGCGCGAACCCGGCTACGCTCGCCGCCAGAGGTTGCGCTGACGAAACGCAGACCGCCAGCAACCCCTGCCGCAGTGCGCGGCGCAGCGTGCCGGCGCACAGGCTATTGCAGTACGTCCCGCACACAGCGAAATCCGATGAAATTGCCCTTCTGGTCGGGATAGAATCTGAACCGGGCGGAGGTTTTAAGGTAATGGGGAAGGTGGTGCCATGAACTGCCTCTTACAACGCGAAACGTCCCGGTCGCAGGGCCGGATGGATCTTCCCGTGGACTGCGACCGTAGTACGTGTCGTCGTACCAGTCGTTGCACCACTCCCACGCGTTGCCTGCCATGTCCAGCAACCCGTAAGGGCTCGCGCCCCTGGGCCTGGAACCCACCGGCAGGGTATGACAGAACTCCCCCGGCACGGGACCGGCGGAAGGATTCGCCCAGTTTGTGCGGCCGCACGTCCCGCCCAGATCCATGACTGCGTAGTCCGCGCCGGGCGCTGCTTCACCCCACGGATAGGTCCGTCCGTCCGTTCCCCGAGCGGCCTTTTCCCACTGCGCCTCCGTGGGCAGGCGTCCGCCCCGCCACCCGCAGTAGGCGTCCGCTTCCGTCCACGTCGCCCCCACGACCGGCTGGCGGTCTCTCGAAAATAGCGGATTCCCCGCTTCGGCCGGCAATGAAGCCCCCGTCGCGCGCGCGTACGCACGGAACTGAGCGTTGGTCACCTCGTATTTGTCAATATAAAACGCGCTGAGATAGACGACGTGTGCAGGGCCTTCAGGGTCGAAACCCTGATTCGTACCCATCAGAAAATCGCCGGCGTCTACGACCAGCATCGTGTCCACGGTACCGGCCGGCGTGCGGTCCAGGAAGACCCCCTCGGGCAGTTCATCGAGGAGGGACTCTCCGCTGCACCCGGCGCTCACCAGGAGTCCATACCAGGCAACCAGCCACCGCTTGCACCGGCGCATGCTCAGTTTACGTCCCTCGCGCAGCGGACGCCCCATCCGTCCGTTGCTCCCGCGGGATCCGACCAGCTGCGATAGGTGATGCTGAGCTTGTTCGGATCCTGTCCTGCGGCGGTCCGCCAGGAGCCGCCCCGAAGTACGCGGAATTTACCCTGCTCCGGTCCCGTGGGGCCGATGGTTACCGCCACTTTGTAATGCTCGGCGTCGTAGTAGTCCGCGCACCACTCCCACACGTTTCCCACCAGGTCCATTGCCCCGTAAAAACTGACGCCCTCCGGGTAGTTCCCCACCGGCGCCAGGGTATTGTCGTATCCGTCGTCGCCGTCCCTGTAATTCGCCCGGGAACCGTTCAGCCCCTTGTTCCAGGGGTAGGGTTCCCTCGCTTCGTCGCCGCGCGCCGTCTTCTCCCATTCCGCTTCGGTGGGCAGCCTGGCCCCGCGCCAGGCGCAGTAGGCGGCCGCGTCGAACCAGTTGATCCCCACGGCCGGGAAATCCGGCCTGGTCTCCACCCGGGCGGGCCAGTCACCGATACCGTTAGTGGATCCATGGCTGGCCGGGGTATACCTTTCGCGGTTGCCGCCGTCCGGCGCGGCCCAGAACTGGAAATACTGCGCATTGGTCACTTCATACCTGTCAATGTAGAAGGCGCTCAGGTATACCTGCCGCGCGGGCTGCTGGTCCGCCGGTCCTCTTTCCATGCCCATGGTGAAATGGCCGGCGGGCACCCGAACCATTTCCACACCCCGGAAGAGCCGCACCAGACCCACCGGAAGGGGTCGATCCTGGTTCGGATCGAACTCCTCTACGGGACTGGTGAGCGGTTCGTCCGCTCCGCCGCAAGCCAGAACGCCCCAGCAGATCAGACAAACACAGCAACGTCCGATGGCACGCATGGACCACCTCGCACCGGGGACGTCTCCCCCGGCTCTTGACTGCTGATGCCGGATCCTTTCACTTAGCGATCCGTGCACCGATAACAAAACGGCGGCCAATGCCCCTTCCCGCCGACCCGGCCGGAGACACATTGCGCCGCCGTTAGCGCTTTTTACGTCGAGCGGCCCGCAACAAGAACCGCCCGGCAAACGAACCTAAAATGCGCCCCCAATGCTGAACCGAATCGGTGCATCCAGCAACTCGCCGACGTTGGTATAGGCGACATCCACCAGCACCGTCCGGTCGCCCCAGTCGCCCTTGAAGCCCGCGCCGAAGCTGTAAGTTTCAAGGTCGTGGTTGAACTTGTAACCGGCGCGCAGGGCCACCGCACTGGAAAGCCAGAGCTCACTGCCGATCTGCCACCGCTGTTCGTAGTCGACCTGATAGGAACTGGCGAAAGAGACGGTCAGGTAATTCGGCTCGTCCATCTGACCGAAGAGCTCCATGGCCACGCCGATATCGAAATTCATCGGCATCAGGAACTTCTGGTCCTCCGCCAGCACCTTGGTATCCGGCCCGAAATTCCGCATGGCCAGGGCGATTCGGGAACTCCGGAAACCCGTGTAGAAGTGGGTTCCGGCGTCCAGAACCAGGGAGGTCATGTTGTCCACGTGCAGGGTCTCCGAAATATACACCACCCGGACGCCCAGACCCAGCTTGTCGGTCGCGTGAAACGCATAGGCCAGGCCGACGGAGGTCCCGCCGCCCTTGATCATCTCTCCCGTGCCCTCCGGGTTGAAAATGGTCCGTACCGGCATATCGCCCACGTCGTAGTTCAAAACGCTGGCGCCCAGAACACCCCAGCCCGTCCTGTAGGCAAAGGCACCGCTGTAGAACCCTGTGTCGACCAGCCACCTGGTGTGGGTCAACTGGTACCCGAACCGCTCCAGGTGGACCAGGCCGGCCGGGTTCGAAAAGATCGCGTTGATGTCGTTCGACACGGCCGTAAACGCATCTCCCATGGCGGCCGCGCGCGGGGACTGGGTCACCTTCATCCATGGAAACGACGCCAGTCCCAGCTTCCGGAAATCCTCGGACTTGAGGATTTCGGGCACGTCCCGCGCTTCCGCCGGCGAGTTCCCCATTGCGCCGGCCGCGAGAACGGTCATCAGTGTCACGCATAATATCCGCTTCATAAGCTTATCGCTCCTTCCCGGGATTGCCTCACGCCGGCTATCGGATGACCATGAACTTTCCTATCCGCTTCTTCCCCATACTTTCGGAAACGAGAGATTCCACCACGAAGAAGTAGACGCCTGCAGAGATCGACCCGGTGCCCAGCGACATCGCCAGCTGGTCCCACTGCGCTTCGCCCAGCCAGACGTTCGGATCGTTGGGCGCATCCGTGCGGTCGTCGTGAAGGATCTTTCCGACCATGTCGCCCGCGCTGTTGAACACGTAGATCCAGGCCTTGCTCGGCACGTTCACGAACCGGATCTGCGGTTTGCCCGGGTATTGCAGATTCGCGTCGCCAACCCGGAACGGATTGGGCACCACGAACACCTCCCGGCCCAACGCCTCGGTTTCGCCAACCGCGGGCTGCTTCGGGCTGAAGAACGGCGGTTTACGCTGGGACCTGGCCCACTGGCCGCCTTCCAGGCCGGCCTTCACCTGCGCCTGCACCAGGGCGGGAAGCGTGGCCATGGTGCCCACGCGGCCTACCCAGTCCTCGTGGCCGTTGGCGAACGGCCTTACCGAATACCAGTAGTTGAATCCGGCTACCGACTCTACGTCCGTATATGTATGCGTCCCGGCCGGAACCTCGCCAATCCTCGTCCAGGGCCCGTCCGGGTTCCACTCGGAGCGGTAGATGCGGTAACCGGCCACGTCTTGCGCCTCCGCGCCGATGTAATCCGGATTCATCGCGCCGTCCGCCGAGTTCCACGTGAGCAGGTTCTGCGCGTCGGGGCTGTTTGATACGTCCACGTACACGTCCGGCGGCGAATCGGGGACGTCGTATTCGTTATCATAGGCCCACTTCGCGCGATTGAAGAACTCCACCATCCATTCCTCGCCCTTCTTCAGGCCCTCGAAGTCGTACAGGTGCGACCGCGTCCAGGTGTAGAGGTCGCTCTCGCCGGCGCCCGAGCCACCCACCCAGGCCACCACCAGCTTGGCCTTTTCGCCGGGGCCAAGCGAATACGGCCCGAAGGTCTGGGCGCTGTAGAACACGCCGATCTCGCCGGGATTCGCCTGATACCCGGCATCCGCGATCATATTGAACATGGTCTGCCGGTCGTGCGCGCCGGGCCGCGGGTCTTCGGACACCGTGGTACTTTCGATCCGCCAGAAGCGCACGGCGTGGGGCTGGTCGCCCTGGGGCTGGATATACTTCCCCGCGTCCCTGGTATTGAATCCCCAGTCCCCGCCGTCCTCATACGCCAGCGGACCGAAGCCCATATACTGGTAGGAGGTGAATTCGCCGTCCTTGCGGCCCGTATCGCAGGAGGGCGAAATAATCAGCTTGTTGACGGGATCGCCGGTATCGTCCCACGGGAACTCCGGACTGTCGCCGTCCCAGTCAACGATCATCTTCAGCCCCTTGGCCGGGCCGGAATAACCGGCGTTTTCGGTATAGACGATCCAGTCGTCGAGGCCGCCCACGTTGTACCAGTGCCAACTGTCCGACCGGTTGTAGTGGGACAGCCCCGAGTCAGAGATCATCCAGGCGCCGATGATGGGAACGAATACGCCATCCAGGCTTTCCGCGGGCAGGTCCCTCTCGCCGTCTCCGTCGCTGTCGCCCGTGTTTTCGAATTCGATCTCGGTGATGATGAAGTCGTCCCACGCCGGATAGCTCCAGGCCATCGTGCGCCGCGTAAAGGTAACGCCGGCAAGCGTGGTCCACTTTGTCACGATAATCTCTTCGGGCCACTCGTCGGAACGGGATGACGGCGCGGCCGGAGGCCCCGGAGTCGCGTATTCCCCCCACGACCAGTTGCTGATCCTCACGGGGGACCTGTTCAGCGGCGCATTCTCCAGAATCTGCGCGAGGTTCTCGCTCCACGTGGGCGCATAGTACCACGGCGCGCCTTTACGCCAGTCCAGGCCCGGATTCTCGGCGGAGGAGGGCTGCGTCCTGATCTCCCCGCCCAGGTACCGCAGTTCCTCATCCATGGCAGGGTCGCCCACCATGGGCACGATCTCGTCCAGCATGTCCGACCGCGGGCCGGTCAATACCACGTAGTACCCGTTCTTGGAGAAATTGTCGTAGGCTCTCGAGCCCTGGAAACTGGATGGAAGGCGCAAGGCCAAGCCAATGCCCTCCCCGTGCGACGTGCTCTCGATCCGCCCTTCGCTGTTGCAGTCGACGCGGAAGAAGGGCAACTGGCTCGCCCAGCCCTGGCCCGTGATGATGTCCCCGCCCACCGTGGCCGGGTACACCATGCTGGAGGCCCGCGAGAGCGCCGCGCCGATGGAGCCTCCCTGCGTGCCCAGAGTGGTCACGGAGGTGTACAGCATCCCGCGTTCCAGGGCGGCTCTGCCGGCGGATCCCGGGTGATTCGCCTGGCCCCAGACCTGCCCGGACCAGCATATCGCCAGGACTGCTGCGAACGCCCATCCACCGCACCCTTTCAGGACGGTGTTTATACGGTTCGAACGCATCATATCCTCCTTAGCGTTTATAGATCGTCAATGAAAGAATCGCGTGGCGGGGGGACCCGGGTAACCCTCTGGGTCCCCCCCGCCCATTCGAAGACTCAATTCCGGAATGGATCAGAACTGTATTCTCAGACCCATTTCCGTGCGCCGGGGATGGCTGTAGAAGCTCCGGTCGGCCGTATCCCCGTACAGGAGGAAGTGAGAGTTGTCCGGACGGGCCGTCAGCAGGCCCCAGTTGGTCCAGTCAGTGGTATTGAATGAACTGTCGTCCTTCTGGTTGAACAGGTTCCGCACCTCCAGGAAGAGGCTGACGTCGCCGCGGCCATGACCGAACGGAAAGCGCTTCTCGATGGCGACGTCGGTCCAGGTGCGGATGGGACGCAGCCTCCGTTCGCGGCCGGAATTCGGCGGCGTGTACCAGAACGAACCCGTGTTCTGCATGCGCCAGAGCAGGTTGACCCGCCAGTTGGCAAGGAACTTGCTTCCGAACACCTTGAAATCGGGTCCGTAGTCCCCCGGCGTGAGGTAGAGGAACTGCACACTGCCCTGGTTGCGGATGTTGCCGCCGTCGGCGTTCAGGCCGGTCTGATAACCCCTGGCCCAGACGTGGATGTGGTCCAGTTCGAAGTCGTCCAGACCGATGAGCCCGTACTCCCGGGCCGTCATACGGGTCTGCTCGTATCCCCTGCCTCCGGGATTGCCGTCCCGCCGGTCGTTGTTCCGGATATATCTGTTGGCGGTGGCCCCGATCTCCCGGATCTGCTCTACGGTGAGGGGTACCGGCACCTCAACGCCGTTCTCCACCCTGTACTCGTACCAGTATCTCCCGCTGGCGATGTAGAGGGAGTCCGGATACAGGAAGTTGAACCAGGCGTCGAAGTTGCCCCATCCGGCCTGGGCCCAGGTCATGTTGTACGCAAGGTTGATGGCGAAGTTGTGGCTGAGCGGCTTCCGAAGGGAAAATTCCAGACCCCGCTGCTCTTCGAAACCGTTGTTGTGCAGGACCCGGGCGTAGGGATGCACGAAGCCCGGTCTGTGCGGGGCGAAGAAGCGGACGTCGGAATGGTAATGGTACTGGTCCTTCGCGCTCTTATAGTACAGCGCGATCGCGCCCGTGTAGTCCTGCACGAAGTTCCAGTCGACGCCCACCTCCATCGAAACGGTCTTCTCGGGTCGGATTTCGGTGGTGCCCTGCCCGCTGCGGATCGGGTATGACGGCCGCATCGCGTTATACTGTTCACCAGGGTCGATCACGCCGTTCCCGTTCCAGTCCTGGTCCGGACCGGACGTCCGCCAGTCCCCGTTAAACAGGTAATAGATGTCGGGATAGGCCAGGAACAGACCCGCGAAATAGTGCATGGCCGACCGCGCCGTGATCGGATGCGATACCCCCACCCGCGGGCTCAGGTTCTTGAACACCACCGGTTCGCGGTGGGGCGCATTCTGAAACCTCAGCGGCGAGTTGTACATGGGCGAGAACGCGTAAGCGCCCGATGCAGGGAACTTGGATACCGGATCGAACAGGTCCAGGCGCAGGCCGGCATTGATTACCATGCCTTCGAACTCCATCTTGTCCTGCGCGTAAATGGCAAGGTGCTGGGGCTTGACAGGGTCTCCGATCACGCCCTGCGCGCCCGCGAACTCCAGCCGCCTGGCCTGTGCGCTCTCTCCGGTATAGCGTGTAAGAAACATGCTGTACTTGATGAATTCGAATCCGGCCTTCACGAAATGCCCCTTCGTGATCTGGCTGGCCAGATCCAGCTTGACCTGGTACCGCTTCCGGTCCGCAACCTGGTAATGCCGGACCTCCCGGTCCACGGCGAACCATCCGTCCGCATCCGTACGCACGTCCGACGTTCTCGCCGCGATTTCGCTGGTGTCGTCGACGGTTGAATAGCGCGATATCCGCAGGTCGTAGAACGTCCTGGGTGAGAGAGAATGGGTGATGGCCACGTATTGCATATTGTGGGTCGTGCTCATCTTGCCCGCCGCGCTCCAGTCAACCGGCAGGAATATGTTCTTGCCTGAGCCGCGGATGACGCCGCTGGAGGTACCCGCGTTCCGCTCGTTCCGCCATGAGTCACGTTCGGTTCCGATAAACTTCTTATTGTACTCGAACAGACCGCCGACCTTCATCTTTACGTTTTCGGACGCGCGGACGGTGACGCTGTATGATCCCTGGTAGTTATTCAGAGAAGGGACAAACCGTCCTATGTCGTCATAATAGCCCCTCTCCGTCCCCGAGGGATAGATGGGCGCATTCCGTGCCGTCTTGCCCGAAACGATGAACGAAGCGCTCCTGGAAAGCGGACCCGAGACATTCCCCTCCACCTCGTGGCCGGTGATCTCATCGTAGGCCGAGCGCTGGTGGGTGAGACGTCCCGTTTCCGGGTCCCGCTCGTTCTCCCATTCGCCCTCGCCCCATCTCATCTTGTCGAGGTGCGACGGGCTTTCGTAGACGTTCGCGCCCCAGTGCTTCTGCCCCGGGGGCGTCCTGCGATACTCCGCCCATCCGTGGAAGTTCTGGCTCCCGTCCTTCGTGATGATGCTGATGACGCCTGCCTGGGCGTTGCCGTATTCGGCGTTCATCCCGCCCGTAACCACGGATATTTCCTGGACAATCGACCGGTTGATGGCCTTCCAGTTGTGAGACCCGGCGCCGTCGCTGTTCACGATTTTCACGCCGTCCACGTAATAGGCCACGTCCCCGCCCGTGCGGCTCCGCCATTCTCCGGGCCGGTTGCTGCCCCGCATGCGGTCGGAGCCGTCGAGGTGCACACCCGGCTGCAGCGTGATCAATTCGCTGGTGGTGCGCACGATGGGAAGCTGCTCGATCTCATCGGCGCCCACGATGTACTTACTGGAAGTCTTATCGACTTCCAGCAGGGGACGTTCCGCCTTGACAACCAATTCACCGAGTTCGAGTACGGCCTCCTGGAGCCTGAAATCGACCTCCGTGGTCACGTCCGCCTGCACGCGCACGTCCGTCTGCGACTCGGCCTGGTAACCGATCAGAGACGCCTTGAGCGTATACAGCCCCGGATCGGCGCGGAGAATCACGTAGAATCCCTCCGCATCGGCTGTCGATCCGATGTTCAGGCCCTCGACGACCACGTTGGCGCCGGGCAGCGGTTCACCCTGATTGTCCAGGACCCTTCCAACGATCTTTCCCGTCGTTCCGGCAAAGGCGCTACCGCTGAACGCCAGCGCCGTGCAGAGGGAAAGAATCCCGAAAAACAAAACGCACTTCTTCATTGCAGAACCTCCGTTTGTATGGTTTAACAAATCGCCTTTCGCTCCCGATTCGGAATACGACTCCTCCTTTCCCGGGCGTTCAAGGCGCTCTACTTCCTTCCGGATTCGTAGAATTTGACGGCCACCTCGAGGTCCAGCATCTGCAGGAGTGGCATCACACCCTTGATTCCCCAGGCCTCCCGCGGACCGAGCGTCCCTACCAGGAAATTGTGCTGAGCCCGGAAATCCAGTGAAATGTTGTTGGTCATGAACCTCTCGACGCCGAACCCGAAATGGGCCCCCAGCGCCCACCGGCTCTCCACCACCGGTTCGAGAACCACGCCTGGATCCAGCCTGTTCTGGTCGGAGCCCGCGACAGGGATGCCCTTCTGCCCGGGATAGATCAGGCCGCTCACGCGATTGCTGTAGCTGTGAAATCCGCCGCCGGCTACCACGTAGGGCGAAGTCGCCTGGTTAGTGAAAAGCCGCGACTTGTCACCGAGTCGGAAAATCATGTTGCACAGCACGCTGTTGATCCGCATACTGGCATCCGAGCGTGGGCTTGCATAATCCTTCGAGTCTTCGTTCCAGGTGAACGTCTGATTCTCAATCTTGCCGTCTTTGTATTGTAAACGGTGATATTCGAACTCGAGCGCGTTGTTGGCATTCCGGTTGTAAACCACGCTGCCGCCCCAACGCACTGCCTGGGTGTACCAGTTGTTCCGAAGCCCCAAAACGGGCAGGTTGTAGCCCAACAGCAACCGCCCGCCGATCCGGTCGAACTCCCGCGCGCCGGAATCCGGGGCGAGAAGCGCCACCAGAAGCCCGGCAACAGCCGTATACCTCCATGTGCCCATAGACTGCCCTCCTTGAGTGATGGATCAGGCCGTAAGCGTGCCGCCGGCATTCTCGCAAAACCCGGTCCGTTTGCAGTACTTTGGCCAACCTGTCACCGACTCCCCGGCAAGTTCCCGACGTTACTTCGATTGCCCGTCCGGCGGCAACTGGAACGGGCGTCCGCGAATCCCAGGGGGCCGATAATTACAGATACGGCAAGACGGTGCCCCTCCCACAGAGAAAGCCCTTGAGACGCCGTTTTGATAACCTCCTGTGCAGCAGGTACCGATCTACAGCATACTATTAGCAATGATAACACCAACTATCGGATCTTGTCAAGCGAAAAAAGAGGTGTTTTATTTCAGTTTTCCGGATGTCAGGTTTCCCGACGGCCATGCGAAAGACCCCTCCGGTTCAGGGAGGGGTCTTTCGTGGTTCTCAATTGGAGGTCTAGACTCTACCGCTAATACGCTGTTCTTTCTCTGTTTAGAGGCGGCTCGCCTCCATCTCATCGATGTGCCCTCCAGCCTCGTTTCCGTGCCGGTTCATCCAAACATTCTCGTATATCAATGAAAACCTCACCTTTGTGGCGATGTTCCAACACGTTTGTGGATCGTCAAAACGCCTGCCGAGCGACGAAGAATGCGCTCCGGCGCACCTGTCAGAAGGTTATGGCTGCTACCGGGCTATTTCAGCAACAACATGCGCTGTACCGCCGAAAAGTTCCCTGCCTGTATCCGATAGAGATAGACCCCACTCGCAACCCGCCGGCCCAGTGCATCCGTCCCATCCCACGTCGCCGTGAAGTAACCTGCCTCCATTTTTTCGTTTACAAGTTCACGAACTTGCTGGCCGAGCAGATTGTAGATCACCAGCCGTACCCTGCCGGCCTCGGGAAGCTGAAAACCTATGACCGTGGACGGATTGAACGGATTCGGCGCGTTCCGATCCAGACCGTAGGCATCGGGGAGCGGCCTGAGGTCGCCGATCTCGACGTGCGTTAACGGTTCGACCGCACCGTCCAGACCCACCAGCACGCTCTCAGAGACATGAAAATCCGATGACGACGTTGTTTCGCTCAACCTGAAGACGAGATCCACCAGGCCGCCCTTGCCGCTTACGCCCTTATCGTCGACGTTTAGCGCGCCGATTTCCAATTTGCCCGGTGTGGGGATTGAGGCCATGAACACCGGCTTCCCGCCGGCATCCGATTTCAGCAAATTGTCCGCAAGTTTCGTGGCTTCTACAAACTCACACTTCGCCGGGTCATATAGCAGCAAAAAGCCGTAACCCTTGACGTTCGTGACCTGAGACAAAGAGACGCGCACTCTTAGAGTTCCCTTCTCGGCGGCCCGATCGTCCACACGTTCCAGCGTCAGTTTTGCAGAAGCGTTGAGTCCTCCGCCGACGTCGAGGCCCGTGGTCATCTCTCCCGCGAAGGCCGTACCCATAAAAACAGACGCCGAACAAGCTATTGAAATAATGCGGTTACTCATAGATACCTCCCCGTCTGGTGTCACCGCTGCGGTGACGTCGTGAATGCTGCGATCAGTTGAATCCATGCCAAAGTAACAGAGAATCCAAATGGCCTTGGCGATGAATTATGTCTACCACGAGCGAGTCGAATCATGGTGAAACTGTCACCATGATCGAACCCGTCGGCCCAGTCGATCATTCGGATTCATCATTCGACTCACTATCGCTCTGCGACGACGCGTCCTTTTGTATATATCCACTTAGAATGACGAGATCCGCGAAATTGATGACCCCGTCTCCGTTCAGGTCCATCCTCCGGTCATACCCCGCATCCGACGATCTCAGGCCGGATTTCTTGTTGAGCATTTCTGCGTCGGCTGCATCGCGCCTGCCATTGCCGTTGAAATCGCCAGGTAGTCCGACGGTTACGTCGAACTCTTCGGTATCGGTCCGGCTGTCGGCGTCGCTCACGGTGACGGTAACGGAATAGGTATCGGCGCCGGTAATCTCCCCTTCAATCAGCCCGCTGTTTGATATCGTAAGCGTCGATCCTTGCGGCAGTGTTGGCGTAACTGAAACGGAATAACTGTAAGCCGTACGTCCACCGGACACCGAAACCTGTTCCGAGAACGGCACGGACACACTTTCTGTTTTATCCGAAATGCTGGCAATAACGACTGGATCCGCCACAGTAAACGTGAACGACGATGATCCGGAATTGTCCAATCCGTCCTCTACTTCCACGTCAATCGTGAAACTCCCCGTTGCGGTTGGTGTGCCGGAAATTCTGCCGCTCGAAATAGAGAGATTGGACCCTGACGAAGGGTCGGACGAAAGAGAATAGGTGTACGGGGGACACCCGCCGCTCACCCCTACCCTGAACCCTGAAACAGCCTTGCCTTTCGTCCCCACCCTATTCGAAATGGACGATACGGAAATCGGCGCATGTGGCGTAGCCGTCACGCCGCCCGACGACGTTCCATCCCCTTTGCAGTTGTACGCAAGCGCCTTGAACGTATACAGGCTGCAGTTGGTCAATCCCGACACTGAGCGGCTGGTCGTGCCGCGGCCGGTTACGGTTACAGTATCACTCGACGCGCCGCTGGTGCCGTAAATGATCCTATACCCGCGGACGGTGGTGTCGCTATGTTGGGTCCAACTCAACGATACCGACCCATCACCCTCCGATGTGACCTGTAGTCCGGTGGGTGCGGCGGGCTTCACGCCCGGTGTGCCCGATAACGCATCCGACCCGCCACCCAAGCCTTTGCAGTTTCTCGCATGTACCTGAAAATTGTGCTGAACGCAATTGCTCAACCCTGTCACTCTGTAACTCGTCGTGGTACGACCGTTTGCGATACTCGAGTCGACCATGAGGCCCACAAGGTAGGAGATCCTATAGCTTCTGACGGTGGCGTCGCTATGTTGGTCCCAGCCCAGCGTCACCGACCCGTCACCTACAGACGTCACCGACGCGCCGGTAACCTTAGAGGGCCTTACGCCGGGTGTAGCCGTGACGCTTTTGGATGCGCCCCTTGAAATCATCGTCTTTGCAAGCACCGAAAACGTATATTCGGTGCAGTTGGTCAATCCCGATACAAAGAAACTCGTCCCAGTCGTGGTATACGTGTTATCCCCGTTGCTAATCTCATAGCCTGTTATCCCGCACGACCCAGACGGCGCGCCCCACGAAAGTGTTACTTTGCCGTCATTCTCTGCCTTGCTAAGATTCGTTACCTGTCCTGGCACGGGTACAGGCGTCTGCGTCACGCTTTTCGATGCGCCGCTTGAAATCATCGTCTTTGCAAGCACCGAAAACGTATACTCGGTGCAGTTCGTCAGCTCATCCACCGTAATACTCGTACCCGTCGTGGTAAGCGTCCTGTCACCAACGCTAATCTCGTATCCGGTTATCCCGCACGACCCCGACGGCGCACTCCACGACAGCGTCACCTGCTCGTCACCCTTCGCCGCTTTCAGGTCGTCCACCTCTCCAGGCACACCTACAGGGGTCGCGTTCTCACTGTCCGCTCCGCCGGTACCGCAACCGTTCTTCGCGCGCACCTCGAACGTATACTCCGTACAGTTCGCCAACTCCCCAACCGTACGATTCGTCGCTGCGTCAAATTCCGTCGACGACCAATCGTCCGTCCCCTTGGGTGCATAACGGATCACGTTCTTCGTCGCACCGCTTGGATTCGTCCACGACAAGGCCACCTGACCGTTGCCCTTCGTCGCGCTCAGTCCCGTCACCGCGCCTGGGGCACTACCCGGCCTCGCGTCATCGCTGTCCGCGGCGCCGGGCCCGTCGCAGTTGACCGCACACACCTCGAACGTATACTCAGTGCAATTGGTCAAACCCGTTACAGTGTGTCTCGTCGCGGCGTCGGTTCTAGCCCAAGACGACCAACGGGTCGTTCCCTTGGGTGCATATCGGAAATGGACGTGCGTTATCGTGCCGCTCGGATTCGTCCACGACAACTCCACCTGAGTGTTACCAGCCGTTGCGGTCAGGTTCGTTACCGCACCCGGCGGCGACCCGCTCGACGGCGTCGCCTTGTCGCTGTCCGCGCCGCCATTCCCGTCACAGTTGACCGCACGCACCTCGAATGTATATTCATCACAGTTGTCCAGATCCTCCACCGTGTGGCTCGTCTTGACGCCTATACTCGTCCACGTCGACGGCAACGAAGTACCCGCTTTCGCAAAACGGATCTGATTGTTCGTGATCGTTCCGCTCGGATTCGTCCACGACAATGTCACCTGCCCGTCGTCCCCTTCCGAACCGCTCAGACCCGTCACCGCACCCGGCGCTGATCCGCTTGACGGCGTGGCGTCACCGCTGTCCGCGCCGCCATTCCCGTCACAGTTGACCGCGCGCACCTCGAATGTATATTCATCACAGTTGTCCAGATCCTCCACCGTGTGGCTCGTCTTGACGCCTATACTCGTCCACGTCGACGGCAACGAAGTACCCGCTTTCGCATAACGGATCTGGTTGTTCGTGATCGTACCGCTCGGATTCGCCCACGACAATGTCACCTGCCCGTTGCCCTTCGTCGCTTCCAGATCCGTCACAGAACCCGGCGCTGATCCGCTTGACGGCGTGGCGTCACCGCTGTCCGCGCCGCCATTCCCGTCACAGTTGACCGCGCGCACCTCGAATGTATATTCATCACAGTTGTCCAGATCCTCCACCGTGTGGCTCGTCTTGACGCCTATACTCGTCCACGTCGACGGCAACGAAGTACCCGCTTTCGCATAACGGATCTGGTTGTTCGTGATCGTTCCGCTCGGATTCGTCCACGATAATGTCACCTGCCCGTTGCCCTTCGTCGCTTCCAGGCCCGTCACAGAACCCGGCGCTGATCCGCTTGACGGCGTGGCGTCACCGCTGTCCGCGCCGCCATTCCCGTCACAGTTGACCGCACGCACCTCGAATGTATATTCATCACAGTTGTCCAGATCCTCCACCGTGTGGCTCGTCTTGACGCCTATACTCGTCCACGTCGACGGCAACGAAGTACCCGCTTTCGCATAACGGATCTGGTTGTTCGTGATCGTTCCGCTCGGATTCGTCCACGACAATGTCACCTGCCCGTCGTCCCCTTCCGAACCGCTCAGACCCGTCACCGCACCCGGCGCGCTTCCCGGCCTCGCGTCATCGCTGGCCGCACCGCCGTTACCGCATCCGTTCTTCGCGCGCACCTCGAACGTATACTCCGTGCAGTTCGTCAGACCCGTTACCTCGTAGCTCGTCGCAGCGTCGATTTCCGTCCACGTCGTCGGCAGGGTCGTGCCCTTGGGCGCATAGCGGATCTCATTCTTCGTCGCACCACTCGGATTCGTCCACGACAATGTCACCTGCCCGTCGTCCCCTTCCGAACCGCTCAGACCCGTCACCGCACCCGGCGCGCTTCCCGGCCTCGCGTCATCGCTGGCCGCACCGCCGTTACCGCATCCGTTCTTCGCGCGCACCTCGAACGTATACTCCGTGCAGTTCGTCAGACCCGTTACCTCGTAGCTCGTCGCAGCGTCGATTTCCGTCCACGTCGTCGGCAGGGTCGTGCCCTTGGGCGCATAGCGGATCTCATTCTTCGTCGCACCACTCGGATTCGTCCACGACAACGTCACCTCCCCGTCGTCCCCTTCTGACCCGCTCAAACCCGTCACCGCACCCGGCGCATTGCCCAAACGCGCCGTCACGCTCGACGAAGCAGCGCCATCACCCATGCAGTTGACCGCAAGCACCTCGAACGTATATTCCTCACAGTTGGTCAGGCCCGTCACGTCCTGCGTCGTCGTCGCGCCGCCCGCTACAACGATCGTGCCGCTCGCCGCACCGCTGTATGAGATCTTATACCCCGTCACCGTCGCGTCGTCAGAACTGTCCCAGCTCAACGACACCGTCCCGTCGGCCGTACCCGTCACCGTCACGCCGGTCACCTGAGCCGGCGCCGCGCCCGGAGTACCCGTCACGCTCGACGAAGGTGCGCCATCCGCCTTGCAGTTGATCGCAAGCACCTCGAACGTATAATCCTCACAGTTGGTCAATCCTGCCACCGCATGACTCGTCGCGTCAGAACCGACGTCTATCGTGTCGCTCGTGGCGCCGCTATACAAGATCTGATATCCCGTGACGGACGCGTCGTCAGAACTGTCCCAGCTTAACGTCACCGTGCCGTCGCCCGTACCCGTCACCGACACGCCCGTCACCTGAGACGGCGCCACGCCCGGCGTTCCCGTCACACTGCTCGACGAAGGACCCGCGTCACAGCTGTTCCTCGCGCTCACTTCGAACGTATACTCGCTGCAATTGGTCAGACCCGTCACGTCCTGCGTCGTCGTCGTGCGGCCCGCTACGTCTATCGTGCCGCTCGTCGCACCGCTGTACGTGATCTCATATCCCGTCACCATCGCGTCGTCAGAACTGTCCCAGCTCAACGACACCGTCCCGTCGCCCGTGCCCGTCACAGACACGCCCGTCACCTGAGCCGGCGCCACACCAGGCGTTCCCGTCACGCCGACAGACGGTTCACCATAACCCTTGCAGTTGACCGTAAGCACCTTGAACGTATACTCGCTGCAGTTGGTCAGACCCGTCACGTCATGCCACTTCGTCGTGCGGCCCGCTAAGTCTATCGTGCCGCTCGTCGCACCGCTGTACGTGATCCTATAGCCCGTCACCGTCGCGTCGGCAGAAAGTTCCCACCTCAACGACACCGTCCCGTCGCCCGTGCCCGTCACCGACACACGCTTTGCCCGATACGGCGCCGCGCTCGGCGTCCCAGTCACGCTCGACGAAGGAGAACCACCCCCGACGCAGTTGACCGCAAGTACTTCGAACGTATATTCGCTGCAGTTGGTCAGATCCGTCACGCGGTGGCTGGTCGTCGCTCCGCCTGCTACGTCTATCGTGCCGCTCGTCGCACCGCTGTACGTGATCTTGTATCCCGTCACCGTCGCGTCGGCAGAACCATCCCAGCTCAACGACACCGTCCCGTCGCCCGTGCCCGTCACAGACACGCCCGTCACCTGAGCCGGCGCCACACCAGGCGTTCCCGTCACGCCGACAGACGGTTCACCATAACCCTTGCAGTTGACCGTAAGCACCTTGAACGTATACTCGCTGCAGTTGGTCAGACCCGTCACGTCATGCCACTTCGTCGTGCGGCCCGCTAAGTCTATCGTGCCGCTCGTCGCACCGCTGTACGTGATCCTATAGCCCGTCACCGTCGCGTCGGCAGAAAGTTCCCACCTCAACGACACCGTCCCGTCGCCCGTGCCCGTCACCGACACACGCTTTGCCCGATACGGCGCCGCGCTCGGCGTCCCAGTCACGCTCGACGAAGGAGAACCACCCCCGACGCAGTTGACCGCAAGTACTTCGAACGTATATTCGCTGCAGTTGGTCAGATCCGTCACGCGGTGGCTGGTCGTCGCTCCGCCTGCTACGTCTATCGTGCCGCTCGTCGCACCGCTGTACGTGATCTTGTATCCCGTCACCGTCGCGTCGGCAGAACCATCCCAGCTCAACGACACCGTCCCGTCTCCCGTGTCCGTCACCGACACGCCCGTCACCTGAGACGGCGCCACGCCCGGCGTTCCCGTCACACTGCTCGACGAAGGACCCACGCCACAACTGTTCGTTGCGCTCACTTCGAACGTATACTCGCTGCAATTGGTCAGACCCGTCACGTCGTGCGTCGTCGTCGTACGGCCCGCTACGTCTATCGTACCGCTCGTCGCACCGCTGTACGTGATCCTGTATCCCGTCACCGTCGCGTCGTTGAGGCCGTTCCAGCTCAACGACACCGTCCCATCGCCCCGGCCCGTCACCGACACGCCCGTCACCTGAGACGGAGCCGCACCCGGCTTCCTAGTCACGCTCGACGATGCGCCTGTGATGTCCCCCGCTCTCGCCCGCACCTCGAACGTATACTCCGTACAGTTCGTCAGCCGGTTCACCGTATGGCTGGTCGTGTTTGCATCGCTGCCCGGGACATTGTTCCACTCCGGCAGGCGCGTCCCGGTTGTCGTATAGCGGACCTGATACCCCGTAATTTCGTCGTCGTCAGGATCGTCCCACGACAGCGTCACCGACCCGTCACCCACCGCCGCGCTCAGGTTGCCCGGCGCCGAAGGAACCGACGGCGCAACGATATTCACCGGCTTCGTCCACAGACTCAAATCCGTACCGCGCAACGCCTTCACCCGATAGGCGTATTTCTCTCCTCCTTCCACGCCGCCGTCCACGTACGTCGTCTCGCTGCCGCCCGTTGTGGCTATCGCATGAAAAACCCCGGCCCCGTCGACTTCAGGCCGCCGGCGCAGCACCTGATAGCCGGTAACGAATTCGGCATCGGCCGCCGGCACCCCCCACGATAGCGTCACCGAACCGGCGACGATCGCGACTGTGAGATTCGTCGGCGCAAACCCTATAGGCCTCATCGAGACGCTGGCCGAGGTGCCAGGTCCCGCCGGGTTCTGCGCGCGCACTTCAAACGTATACGACTGCCCATTGACCAGACCCGTCACACGGTGGCTGGTCGTCTTCGAGTCGCTCGGATCGATGGCCGTCCATTCCGACCAGGCACCGCCCGTCCGGTAGCGATACTCGTAACCCGTAATCGTGCCGTTGTTCGGGTTATTCCACGACAGCGTCACTGACTGGTGACCGGCGGCCGCCCTCAGCCCTGACGGCTTCGACGGCTCCGGCGGCACCTCGATCCGTGTAAAGTTCGAAAAGCCGCTCAGCTTGTCCCCGCGACGGGCCTTCACCCGATACACGTACGACGCTCCACCCACGACGCTTGCGTCCGTGTACGTTGTCTGGCGGGCGCCCGTCGTTCCAATTTCATTGAAAACACCGGCTGCGTCGGTTCCGAGGTGCCGGCGAAGAACCTGGTAGCCCGTAACAGTCGACGCGTTACCGGTTGGCGCACTCCAGCTCAGCGAGACCCCGCCCGCCCCGAGCGTCGCGACGAGGTTTGTGGGTATATTTGAGCCGTGAGCCGGCGCCACGGCGGACGCCAGCAAGAGTACGGTCAGCAAAATGCGCCGATGGCCCGGGCCCGCCGGAATACGACGCAACCGGCCGAAGATTGCTAAAAGGGTGCCGGTATAAACAGTCAGGTTAAGCCGCATCGCAGACCTCCAGATATGGTTGGTTCATATTTCCGTCGACCATCGCGCGCAATAAAAAAACCACCCGCGAGGCGAGTGGCAATTCTCGATCGTACAAAACAAAGAAGCCGTGAAAACTGACGGCTTCACCGGTCCGATGGTAATCTCTCTTGCTGGTTCCCTTACGGTCTTCCTTAAATTTCAGGGGGGGGGGGGGGGGTAATTAAGAAATTGTTTTTATTGTACTTAAAGTGATTCTCGCCGGCATAGACTCCGGTAGATTGGCGGGTGTTCAGGTGAGTCGAATGCAACTTGACCGCCATACTACCTCCAAATTGACATATCAACTGAATTGTCAGGGACAACTCATACATCAAGCGCTAAGGAAATCAACGATAAAATATCCGACAAAAGTCCCTTCCATTGGCCAATCTAACTACTGATATTCGAATGTCAAGTGGAAAATCACAGTTTTTCAGATTTAATTTTGAAATTCTAGAAATATACAGTCCGGAGCATCGCCAAGCCGAGTATAAATTCGAATATATGCTGATTTTTTGATGGAGATCGATGATTTTTTGATGAAATTCCGAACGGCGTCCTTGTCGTCTGAACGTGCAACGGGCGTTTCGGAACGCGCGGCGCGTTGAAACGGTGGAAACCCGTCCGCGGGGTCGTCGGACACGGACGGGCGCCACGGCGCCGCCATCCGCTCCTCGGTCAAAGGGGCTTGCAATCCCTCCCGGTATGGTTTAGACTTGGGTTGAAGGGCTTTGCGAAGCCGGACCGTTCGATTTCATGCCTGATCCTGAAATGGATTCCTCCGATGGTCGATCCCGAGGCGCCGCGGTTGATTCTGTCTGACCGCGAACTGGATGAACTGCGCAATCGCAGCGCTTCGACGCACGAGCGGTTCTTCAGGGCAATGGCCGAAGACCTGAACGGCCGGTTGCCTGTCGATCCGCCGGAAACGCTCTGGGACCTGGAGGAGCCCGCGTACAGCGATCTCCTCGAGATCTGTTTTTCTCTGGTGGTGAACTGCGGCATCGCCTGGCACGTTACCGGAGACGGGAGGTGGAGCGGACTGGCCGAACGCTGGCTGGCGCGATGGGTCGAGGTCGAAAGCGCACGCGACGAACAGGTCAGGGCGTCCTACCTGGTGGCCTTTCACGTCATGGCGCTTGCCTATGGCGTGGACCTGTTCGGGCGGGTCCTGCCGGAACCGCTGGTACAGCGCGCGGTCGAGGTATTGCGGGTCGAGACCGGACGCATGGTCCGGCACATGGATACCGGCAAGGCCGGCTGGAGCCGGCGATACCATTACCACGACTGCTGGGTGCCGGTCTTCGGCGCCGGCGTCGGCTGTCTGGCCCTGTTACCGTACGCGCCCGAAGCCGAGGCCTGGTTATCCACGGTGGAACGGGAGGTTGAGCGAATCATCTCCATCCAGGGAGAAGACGGGGCATGGAACGAGGGCGTGGCCCCTCTGAATTACGCGCTGGGACCGATGCTGTTCTACCTGGAGGGCAGGAAGCGGGTCTTCGGGGAGAGTGCGTTTGATATTCCCTGGCTGAGGGCGCTGGCGTGCTGGCGCGCGTACCACCTGCTTCCCGACGGAAGCTACGTATTTCTTGACGATTCGACACCCAGCGGCCGGTACCACGGGGAGACCGGCGGGGTTGTGGCTTTTCAACTGTACAAACTCGCGGCCGAGTTCAACGACGGCCTGGCGCAGTGGCAGGCGGAACGGGAATCCGCCCGCTCGTTCCTGAAGGATTATCACGATTACGGCTGGAGCTTCCTGTGGTACGATCCCGGCGTTGAAGCGGAACCTCCGGACGGATTGGCGGCCGCCGCCGCTTTCCCGTCGATGGGCCAGTTTTTCTCCCGCACGGGGTTTGACGAGGGCGCATCCGTACTCAGCTTCGAGTGTACCGTTCCCGGCGGACCTCTGGCGCAGGCGGGGCTGGATTCGGGGCTTCCCATACAGACCATTACACAGAACAAGCACGCCCATTACAAAGACCGCGCGGCGTTTACGTACTTTGTAAACGGTCACTATTTCTTCCGGCCGTCAGGATATTTCAGGTTCGACACCGCGCTCAAGAATACGCTCACCTTCGACGGCCGGGGACAGTCGGTCGAACCCGACACCGGTGGCGAGATTACGGGTGTGTATCGGGGCGAGAACGACGTGTATTCGGCCGCGCGTTGCCGGGCGGAGCGCGCGTACCGGGAAGTGTCCGGCCTGTCCGCCTTCGAGCGGACCGTATTGCACGCAAGGGACCGCCACGTCGTATTCGTGCTGGATCGCGTCCGCTTCTCCGGCCCTGAGACCCGCCCGGTGGAAGCCCACTTCCACGTCGGACACGAAGTCGAAACCCGGATCCACGCGGACGGATCGCTCCGGCTGCAGACGCCACCAGAGCAGGCCTGCCGGCTCTTTCAGGCGTCGTCGCGGGCAGCGACATTCGAACGGGTTCCGCAACCGGTCGACCCCTATTGGAGAGAGTACCTGTCCGGCTACGACATCCCGCCGGAAGACCTGGAGGCGATGGATCAGGTGGACCTTCGTTTCCGGTTCGAGATGGCCGGCGAGACGTCGCTCGACGTCCTGTGGGCGATTCTGCCTTTCGGCGCGGACTGCGTTGCGGGACAACGGGCGCAAGGTTCGATGATCTCCTTCTGGTACGCAGTCCCGGGCGGAGCGCCGCAGCTGGTTCTGGCGCCTCCCTTGGAGGAAGCCCCCGGTCCGATCCACGGACCATTGCTTCCGCAGCGTCCTGACAGCATCTACATCGTGGGCGGCCCGCCCGGAGGCAGGATCACGCTTGCACTGGAGCACCAGGGTCGCGAAAGATGGGGGACGGTGCTCGGCGAGGGCCCGGCATATACGCTCACCGAGGCCGGAACGGCCATAATCAAGCGCGACTGAGCGCAGCGCGAGGGTTGCCCCCCGACAATGCGACACGGAGGCAGGGATTGTGAGAATCGAAGCAATCTGGGAGAAGAAGCAGGAATACATTCCGGTGGTGATGGTCAGGGAAGACCTCACGGACCTACCCGTATATCCGCTTCCCGCAGGGTACCGCCTCCGCTACTACCGGGCCGGAGAAGACCACCTCTGGGCGGAAATCGAGGTCGCCGTGGCTTCGTTCGATTCGATGAACGGGGCGCTCGCCGGCTTCGAACGCGAGTTCGGTGCTGGCCGGGACAGAATGGAGGAACGGTGCCTCTATCTCGAAACCCCGGACGGTCGGGTGATCGGCACGAGCACGGCCTGGTACAACGACGCGTTCAACGGAAAGGACTACGGCCGCATCCACTGGATCGCCATCCGGCCGGAGTATCAGGGCCGGGGACTCGCCAGGCCGCTTCTGGCGGCATCGCTTCGGCGGATCGCGGACTTCCACGATCGCGCCTACCTGACCACCCAGACCACCAGCGCTCGCGCGATCAACCTGTACCTGGACTTCGACTTCATCCCGTTTGAGACCTACAGTCGATGTAAAGAGGGATGGACGTGGCTCGCGTCCGTCCTGGACCATCCGTCTCTCGCCCGGTACCGCGGCTGACTGGCAAAAGGACGCGGCGGCGACCGGCTCAACTATTGGAACAGGCATCGCTCATTTAAAGGGAGACTCCCCGGATGGCAAAGAAACCCTGGTCACCGGAAGGAAAGACCGTCGTCAGGAAAAACGACATCATCGAAGGCCTGCGGAACCTGGTGGTGAATCCCGGCGACGCGGTGTTTTTCCACAATTCCCTGAGCAGTATGGGTTACGTGGAGGGCGGCGCGGAAACCGTGATCGACGCGTTTCTCGAGGCGGTAGGGCCCCGGGGCACGATTGCGGTGCATACGTGTCATTTCAACGGGTGGCACTGCGAGTATGCGCTCAACAGCGGAAGTCCGGCATTCGACGTGCGACGCTCGCCCTCCAGGATGGGTCGCATCACGGAAGTCTTCCGGCACCATCCATATGCCGTCAGATGCCTGGATTCCAGCAATCCGATGTGTGCGATCGGGCGCCATGCTGAATACCTCGCGGACGGCGCGGTCCGCTGTTTCACGCCGTGCGGACGGGATACGGCCTGGGGAAAGCTGGGCGAAATCGACGCTCATTACATGTTTCTGGGAACGGGATGGACCAGCTGCACGATGATGCACGCGTGTGAGGAATACGGTCACGCGCCCTATGCGCTTATGGACGAGCCCTCCCGGCTGGAGGTGGCGGACGAGCGGGGCCGGATCCATGTCCACGTTCAGAAGGTGCATACGCCGAACGTGCCCAGGGACTACAGTCTGATGGAGCCCGAAATGCAGAGGCTGGATCTTGTGACGTACGGCAGGATCGGCGACGCGAAAATCACGATTATGAACGCAAGGAAACTGATTGACGCCGGCACCCGGTGCATCGTGGAAGATCCCGGTTTCCTGTTGAGGGACCGCAGTTTCCTGGAGCACTGCAGAGACCATCAACGGGGGCTTATTCCTCCAGGATATACGGGCACTTCCGACGTTTAGGGTCACAGCGCCTACGGAGACCAGAATGCAGATTCTGCCGAATATCTATCTCGCGGACGGGTTTGCCTACGCCCAACACCCTAATTTCTACGTGCTGCACAGCCGGGGAGGAACGATCATGGTCGACTCGGGGTCGGTACCCGGCGACCTGAACCGGGCCGAAGCACAGCTGGCCCTGTGGGGGATCTCGCTGGACAAGGTGGATTACCTGTTTCTGACCCACAGCCACTACGATCATATCGGCAACGCGGCGGCGATTCGGGAACGCGGCGCCTTCGTGATCGCCGGGCCCGGCGACGCGGAAGGGATCGAGAACTCGGACGCGCGTACGATTCCGTACGCCGCGGGGTTCCGTCTGCCGGCCTGCAAGGTGGACCGAGTGGTTGAGGACGGCGACACGATCGACGCCTGCGGATTCCGGTTCGAGGTCATCCACGCGCCGGGCCACACCAACGGATGTGTCATCTACAAACTCGAACACGCCGGCAAGACCATCTGGCTGGCTGGCGACGTGTTGTTCTGCGGAAATACCTACTACCAGCCGGAACTGGGCTGGCAGGGGGGCGAAGAGTTCGACAAACCCACGTACATAAGGACCCTGAAACGGCTTTCCACGCTGCACGTGGATTGCATCCTGTCCGGACACCATATTCCGTATCTGCGAGAAGGATCCAGGCTGGTAGGGCGCGCGTACGCGAAGGCGCTGATCGAATGGCGGTAGGTACAGGGCCGCCAAAAGGCAATTACCACAAAAGGCACAAAAACACAAAAGGGCTTGCCTGTCCGGAATCATCGTTACCAAATTTTCCTGGACAGCTGTGATGTTGACTCAACGCGAAATCGAAGAGGGGTTGTTGGCGCTGGGATTGCAGCCCGGCGCGATTGTAGTGGTCCATTCGTCACTGAGCAGCCTGGGACCCGTATCGGGCGGCGCTAACGCGGTGATCGACGCACTCATCGAAGCCGTGGGTCCCGAGGGAACCCTGATGATGCCCACCCATCCGGCCCGCGACGGACGCACGTTCGATCCGGACACGATCCCTTCGGACATGGGCGTCATCAGCGAAACGTTCCGATTGCGGCCGGGCGTGCTGCGCAGCCGGCATCCGTATCATCCGGTGGCCGGGTACGGTGCGAGGGCGGAGGAGATCCTCTCCGATCACGAAGAAAGCGCTGTGCCGGACGGGCCGGAGACGCCCTATGGCCGCCTGATCACCCTCGGCGGAAAGGTGCTTCACATCGGATGCGACCTGGATACGATGACGCTGCTGCACACGGTGGAGGCGGAACTGGACCTGCCCTATCTCCGTGAATTGGATATGAAATATGTGGGCGAAAACGGCGAGGTCCGCGCGATGACGATTCGCCGCTGTCCGGGCGGGCATCGCGGGGGCGTGTTGAAGTTCGATCGGCTGTTCAGGGCGGAGGGCGCCATGGAGGTGGATACGATCGGGCCGGCGGTTTGCCGCCTGATCGACGCTCCCAGGGGTGCGGCCATTATGCGGCGCGAGATGTCGCACGACCCCGGCTTTGCGCTGGACGAAAATCCGCATTGCGCGGACTGCGTGGGATACAGGGAGAAAATCGCGAGATCCTCCGCCGGCCCTCCCGCGATCCGGCGCGGCGCGCCGGCCGCATCCGGGGAACCCCTGAAGTCCGTGCTGGAGGAAGAGGATTTCAGTCTGAGCACGCCGCTGTGGGCGGTGGGTGCAGATACCGGAAAAGCGCTGGACCTGGTCGCAAAGGCGGGGGTTTCATCGGTCGAACTGCACAGGAATCACCTGGTCGATGTCGACGACCTTCGTGTTCGCATGGAAGATCGGGACCTCGAAGTCGTGGTATTGCGCACGCCGTTCGCGTCTTCCGGCGCTCTGGCGGAGGCTTGTACAATTGCAGCGGGTCTCGATGCAGGGTACCTTCACGTCCATCTGGCAGACGACGTCGAGCGGGTGGACCTGGACGATTCGCTTGAACGGCTCGCCCGGGTCGCCGATGACAACGGAGTCAACGTACTCGTGGGAAATCCCGCCGGAGTGAACCCGTCGGATATCGCGGAAGGATTGAGAGAGATCCGGTCGGACAGAGTAAACATGGCATACGATCCGGCCGCCGTGGCGGTATCGGGCGGAAGCCCGTTCTATATGGGACTCTATAAAGGCCCGATCCGGCGGTCCGTCAGGCACGTCGACTTCAGGGACGTCGTCGCGGAAAGCGGGGCGCCGGCGATTTCCGGCGAAGGCAACGCGGAACTCGTGGAGATTCTCTCCAATCTCAGGTGTCGAAGTTTCGACGGGGTCTTCTGCCTGTGGCCGCTGCCGGGCGCTACGGGATTCCTGGACGCCGTGAACGGATTTCGAAATATAATCAAGCGAATCTGAAAGCCGCGTTTCGGCAACAGCCGGGCTGTCGGAAGGAACGGCATGAGTGGGAAAGAGGACGCACCGGAGATCGTCGTGGACAATGACGTCGCCGTACCGATGTCCGACGGCGTGGTGTTGCGCGCGAACGTGTTCCGGCCGGCGGGAACCGGGCGGTATCCCGGACTGTTGATGCGCACCCCGTACGGAAAGCCGAACGGCGGATTCCAGCGGGTGGTGCGGTCCGGATACGCCGTGGTCACCCAGGATTCACGCGGTCGCTATGCTTCTGAAGGAACGTATATCCCGTATACGGTCGAGAGCGGAACGCCCGATGCGCAGGACGGATACGAAAGCGTCGAGTGGCTGGCGCGGCAGCCGTATTGCAACGGGAAGGTCGGCACGTTCGGCGGTTCCTACAACGCCTGGATGCAGTGGATGCTGGCCCGGTTGCGGCCGCCGCACCTGGTCGCGATGTGCGCCTGGTCGATTCCGCTCGAGAATACGGAAGTGGACTGGTGGGGGTCCTTTCGACCCGCGCGTCGCGTCAAGTGGTGGATGGGAACCATGGCGCCCGATATACGGCGGAGGGAGGGCGCTCCGGGTCCCCACCACAGGGACGACGCGGTGGAAATATGGGAAGACGTTGAGCGTATGCGATGGCTGTATTTCATGCCGTGGCTGGATCTGCCGCGCTACCTGCCCGAGGGACTCGCCGGTTACGTCGAGGACTGGTTGCGGCACCCGAACCGCCGGTGCTGGAAATTCGACGAAATCCACCGCGACGTGGAGGTTCCGAACCTGGATTTCAGCGGCTGGTACGACCATTGCGGGGGCACGATGGCCCATCTCGGGCTGATGCAGAAACACGGACGGACGGAAAACGCAAGGACGCAGACCCGGCTCGTGATCGGACCGTGGAACCACAACAACCTGGGCGGCCGGAAACAGGGGCCCGTCGATTTCGGGCCGGCGGCCAAATTGAACCTTCAGGATGCGATGATCCGCTGGTTCGACCGCTGGCTCAAGGGCGATGACAACGGGGTGGACCGGGATCCGGCCGTGCGGTACTTCGTGATGGGGTCCGGCGCCTGGAAGTCCGCGTCGACCTGGCCGCCGGAAGGAACGAAGCGGGCGGTCTACTTTCTGGACAGCGACGGCGATGCGCACCTGCCCGCGGGGTCCGGCCGTCTGCTGGACGCCCAACCCGCCGGCGAGAGCCCTGATTCGTACGTGTACGATCCGAACGACCCCGTACCCACGCTCTGGTCAACCGCCCTTTTCACCGAACCGTCGGACAGAAGGCGGCTCGATTATCGCCCGGATATCCTGATTTTCCGCACGCCGATTCTGGAGACCGACGTGGAGACCGTGGGCTATCCCGAAGTCGTTCTCTACGCGGCGACTTCGGCGGCGGATACCGATTTTTTCGTCCGTCTCGTGGATGAAGATCCCGGCGGTCCGGCAATGGACGTCGCATACGGAATGGTCCGCGCGCGCCACCGCCATTCGCTGGACGAGGAGGACTTCATCACGCCGGAAGCGGTGACCGAATACCGCATCCGCATGACGCCGACGGCCTGCAGGTTTCTCGCGGGCCACAGGATACGCCTCGAAATCACCAGCAGCGATTTTCCGAACCACGACAGGAATCACAACACGGGCGGGAACGACCTGGCGGAAACGGAACTCGTGGCGGCGATACAGGAGGTACATCATTCCAGGGAATATCCTTCGCGCCTGGTCCTGCCTGTTCTTCCCTGAACGCGCGACTGGATATGCGGCGAAAGGCTGTGTGAGAGTCAAATGACGCCCCGATTCAACTGGCGCCTCTGCCATCCCGAAGTCGACTCGACAGGCGCCGACGTGCCCTGTGCAAGAGAGGCGCCGGGAGCGCTGCTGCCCTACCGAGGACGCATCTATATGTTCGGCGGCGGTACCCTCCGATACGGCGCCTCCTCCGGACAGGGAAACAAGTCCACGCTGGGCGCATTGAACGACCTGTGGGTGTACGATCCGTCGCTCGAGGCATGGAACCTGCTGGAAGCGAACGACGGCGCTGCCGGGTTCGACGTCCCGGCAGAAAGACCGTGCGCTCGCATGCTGCCCGCGTGGGTTGAAATAGACGACCGGTTCTACCTGTTTGGCGGGTTGTCGATCCTGAGCGAGGGCTGGAAGTTCACGCTTCTGAACGATCTGTGGATGTACGAACCCGTGGATGGGCGCTGGACGCTGCTGGAGCCGGATGACGGCGTGTTGCTGGAACATCCCGATTTTGCCGGGTGCGGTCGACCGGCGACGATGGGCGGGTTCGGCACGGCCGTTATCGGTGCCAGGATCTATCTCTTTGGCGGTTGGGGCCACCGGGCGCCGCTTCCCCCGACCGTCGAAACCGCGGTGCTGAGCAGACAACTCTGGATCTATGATACCCGGACCGGGACCTGGGACCGGATCGAACCGGCGGAAGGCGCGGCTGTCCCGCCGAAACGGTACGTCATGTCGATGACAGCCTGGGAGGACCGGATATATGTCTGGGCGGGGAGAGACACGCAGGATCGGGATCCGCAGTTCTATAACGACCTGTGGTGCTTCGATCCGGCCACGCGCGGATGGACCTGCCTCGCGGAAAATGACTTCGGGGCGGTGAACCGGCCTTCAGCCAGGTACGGCCAGGGTTCGGCAAGGATCGGGGACCAATGGTATGTTTTCGGCGGGTTCGGGCCCCGGGAAACCTTCATGCCGGAGGAAGTGAACGGACCGCAAATGAACGATCTCTGGCGCCTGAATCTTGGCACTGGCGACTGGACCTGCCTGCAGGCGCACGACGGCTCGAAGGACTATTCGGAGTCCGCGGCTCATCCGGGCGTCCGGCGCGTGCCGGGCATGGCAGCCCTGGATGACTCGGTGTACCTGTTCGGTGGACTGGACCTGGCCAGCGGCCCGAACGACGACGGGCCCGTGACGGGCTTCAACGACCTCTGGGTCGGGCGCGAGTCATAGACTCACGAGCCGAAGATCGTTTAATGACGGGAGATGGACGATGAAGCTGATGATGATGACGGACCTGGAAGGCGTGGCCGGCATTCTGAATTTCGAGGACTGGTGCGTTCCGGGCGCGATGTATTACGATAAGGCGAAGAGGCTGCTGACGCTGGAAGTCAACGCCGCGGTGGACGGGTTCAGCGAAGGCGGCGCGGAAGAGATCCTGGTGGTCGACGGGCACGGGCACGGCGCCATGGATCCGGAACTCTTGGACGAGCGCGCGCAACTGATGCGTGGCCACGCGGCGCCGATCTGGCCCTGGAGCCTGGACGGGTCTTACCACGGGGTGGCATACGTGGGGCAGCACGCGAAGGCCGGAACGCCGTGGTCGCATCTGACCCACACGGGGAGTTTCGCTTGCGTGGACTATGCGATCAACGGGATTTCCATTGGAGAATACGGGCAACTGGTGCTGTGCGCGATGGAACTCGGGGTGCCGGCGATTTTCGCGGCGGGAGAGGAAGCCTTCGCCGCCGAGGCCGAGGCGCTCACACCCGGCGTGGTCACCGTTGGCGTGAAACGCGGGCTGCTTCCCGACGGGCTTGAAGACCTGGACGCGGACGCCTACAGCCGCGCCAAGCTGAGCGCGGTCAATCTCGCGCCGGCGCGGTCCCGCGCGCTCATACGGGAAGGCGCATTGAACGCGATCGAAAAGCTGAAGCGGGAACCTTCGTCTTTCCGATATCCTGAAATGATGCCGCCGTACATACGCACCGCACGTTACCGCAAGCGCGGCGATTCACCCGGATTCAGCACCCGCGACGAGCACCCCGGCAGCATCATCGGACTGATGAATATGTCGCAAACAAGGGTGGCGTAATCCGGCCGGCAACCGGTCGAATTCGCGGGAATCCGTGTAACCGGGAGCATTCGAATGATTGAAATCACGCACGAATTCAACGCGCCGGGGCCGCAGCCGAACGGCATGCAGGCCACGGCGGACGGAATCTGGTTTCTGGACCAGAAATCGAACCAGGCAGCTCTGGTTTCATTCACCGGTGAAACCCTGCAAACGCTGGATACGGCGTCGGACCGGGGGAGCGGGATTACGGCTGTGGGTTCAGAACTCTGGCTGGCCTCCACGTATGACAGTAAAATTCTCCGCGTGGATCGTGAAACGGGCGTGACCCTGGAACGGTTCGACACGCCCGGCGCCGTGGCAACGGGCGCCCACGGACTGGAGATGCGCGATGGATGCCTCTGGATGGCGGTGCCACCCTCGGCAACGATATACCAGGTGAAACTGGAGAACGGCTTCAACGTGGTACATGCGATCCCCGCGCCAGGGGACCGTCCGCACGGTATCGCCTGGGAGGGCCGGGACCTCTGGTGCGTCGAGACCGATCACCGCGCGATCTACCGCTTGAATACCGCGGATGGATCGATTCTGGAAAAAATCGATATTCCGACGGAGTACCCCGAGCCGCACGGGATGACGATGTGGAACGGGGCGTTCTGGTACTGTGACGCCGCGTCCCGGTCGGTATGCCGGGTGACGAGGCAGTAAGGTCGCCAATTTCGCCGTAGAACCCGCCGGCGCCGGTGGGCGGGGACCGTTTTCTTTGCGCGGACCGATTGACAGGACATGAGCAAAAACGAAAAAGATACGGCGCGCATCTTCGCGCTGTCGGATGTCCACGTGGACTCCGCGCTGAATCAGGCCTGGATGAATTCGCTGTCGGAGTCCGACTTCCAGCGGGACGTGTTGATTCTGGCCGGCGACGTGAGCGACCGGATGGACCGGCTGGAGAGGACGCTGGCCAGTGTACGCTCCAGGTTCGCAGACGTGTTTTTTGTGCCGGGAAACCATGAGTTGTGGGTTCGGAGAGAGGGGCTGCCGCGCGGCTCTCTGGGCAAATTCGACCAGGTGCTTTCCCTTTGCGATCGAATCGACGTCAGGACGCGTCCCGGCAGGGTCGGAAACCGGAAGAGCGTATGGATTGTCCCTCTCTTTTCGTGGTATCTGAAACCCGAGGAGGGTCCCGACAGCTTGTTCACGCCCAAGGCGGGCGAAGACGAGACCCTGTCAATGTGGAGCGATGACCACTTCGTCAGGTGGCCCGAAACCGCGCGGCCGCCCGCGGAGTTTTTCCTCGGCGCGAATGAGAGGAACGTATCAGGGACGTACGAAGCGCCGGTGATCTCGTTCAGCCACTTCCTGCCGAGAAGGGAACTGATATTCGGCATACCCGCGCCGCTGCGGTGGGGAAAATCGCCCGGAGATCCCCATCCGGCGTTCAACTTCAGCCGTGTGGCGGGTTGCCGGGGCCTGGATGCGCAGATTCGCCGACTTGGATCGACCATTCATATTTACGGCCATCAGCATCGCAACCGGTTTCGCGAGATTGAAGGCGTAACCTATGTTTCCCATTGTCTGGGATACCCGCGGGAAAGGGAGAACGGGCATATTCGGGGGCTTGCCGGCGGCCCGCGTCTGATCTGGGATGCGGCCGGACCCGCAGGCGACCCGGAGAAAAGCAGAGGAAAGAGTGAAGAGTAGTGAGAAGAGAGAGAAGGCAGTAGTCGAGGAGAGAGTGGAGAGTAGTGAGAAGAGAGAGAAGGCGAAAGTCGAGGAGAGAGTGGAGAGCAGTGAGAAAAGAGAGAAGGCGAAAGTCGAGGAGAGAGTGAAGAGAAGTGAGAAAAGAGAGAAGGCGAAAGTCGAGGAGAGAGTGGAGAGTAGTGAGAAGAGAGAGAAGGCAATAGTCGAGGAGAGAGTGGAGAGTAGTGAGAAGAGAGAGAAGGCAGTAGTCGAGGAGAGAGTGAAGAGAAGTGAGAAAAGAGAGAAAAGGCAATAGTCGAGGAGAGAGTGAAGAGAAGTGAGGAAAGAGAGAAAAGGCAATAGTCGAGGAGAGAGCGGAGAGAAGTGAGAAAAGATAGGGGGAAAGTCGAGGCAGGAGGGGGAAGGAGTTGAGCATGCACTATCGAGAGACGATTCTGTGGCGGAAGGCGATGAAGGCAGCACGTGAAGTGTATCGTCTGACGCCACGGCTACCTCAGGAAGAGACATACGGAATGCGCTCTCAGATCACGCGCTCGGTAGTCTCGATTCCAGCGAACATCGCGGAAGGTTGGACGCGGGAGACTGCGAAGGACAAAGCGAATTTTCTGGCAATCGCTCAGGGGTCCCTAGCCGAGACGGAAACCTTGCTGACACTATGCGAAGATCTGGGTTGGTTCCCAACGAAGGAAACCCAGACACTACGCTCGCTGCTGGACGAAGTGAGTCGGATGTTAACGACGATGCGTCGCAGGAACAGGGGAAAGAAGTCAAGGAGTGAGTGAAGAGTAGTGAGAAAAGAGAGAAGGCAATTGTCGAGGAGTGAGTGAAGAGTAGTGAGAAAAGAGAGAAGGCAATTGTCGAGGAGTGAGTGAAGAGTAGTGAGAAGAGAGAGAAGGCAATTGTCGAGGAGTGAGTGAAGAGTAGTGAGAAAAGAGAAGGAGAGGCAAAGGCCACTCACTCCTCTTTCCATTCGCGTTTCCCGATCCGCTCCTTATCGTTACTCACTCCTCACTCCTCTCTACTCACTCCTCTCTCCTCACTCCTCACTCCTCTCTCCTCACTCCTCACTCCTCTCTCCTCACTCCTCACTCCTCTCTCCTGGTTTTGGAGGCGTTAGCGTATGAAGCGGCTATATGTGATTCGACACGCGAAGTCCAGTTGGAGCGATCCGGCGCTCGGCGATTTCGATCGCCCGTTGAACAAGCGCGGCAAGCGGGACGCGCCGTTTATGGGCGCGCGATTGAAAAAAGGCGGCGCGAAGCCCGACATGATCGTCTCCAGTCCCGCAAAACGTGCCGTCAAGACAGCCCGCGAGATCGCGAAGGCATTGGACTTCCCTGCCGGAAAGATCGTCGAGGAAATGACGATCTACGAGGCGAGCCTGTATGACCTGATTGCCGTCGTACGGAAGATCCCGGACGCCTGCGGCGAAGTGATCATCGTGGGCCACAATCCGGGCTTCTCGGATCTGGCCGGGTACCTTGCATCGGATTCCACAGTTTATATGCCAACCTGCGCCGTCTATTGCGTGGATCTGGATGTTGATTCCTGGATGAGCGTAACGGCCGGTCTCGGAATGATGGTATCGTACGACTATCCCAAAAAACACGCGTAGATTGCAATGATCGACCTGACGATTGAAGACGGAATCGCCTGGCTGACGTTGAACCGGCCCGAGGTGTTGAATGCGATGGATCTCGAAAGCGTGCGCGCGTACGGCGCCCGCCTCGAAGGGATTCGCGGCAATGAAGACGTGCGGGTTGTGGTCACCTGTGGCGCGGGCCGGGCGTTTTGCGCCGGCAGCGACCTGAAAGAGCTGGCGCCGTTGACACCGGAGCGCGCCACGGAGGCGGAACGGGTGCATGCCGATGCCTTCGCGCTACTCGACGACATCCCCCAACCCACCGTCGCGATGCTGCACGGCCACGTCCTTGGCGGCGGGGTGGGGCTGGCGGTGTACCATGACTTCCGGATCGCATCGGAGTCGGCACGGCTGGGGATGCCGGAAGTGGAACTGGGATGGACGCCGCCCTGGGGATTGGGCCGGTTGGTCGACGTGGTTGGCGGCGCGGCCGCGAGGTGGATCGCGATGGGCTGCGAAACGTTGACCGGCGGCGAAGCGAAGGCAATCGGCCTGGTGCACGAGTGTGTCGCCGACGACGCGTTGAAAGACCGGGTCAGGACATTCGCGCTGCGTCTTGCGTCGTTTCCCCCGGCGGCGTTGAGAGAGACCCGGGCGCTGCTGAACCGGATATCATCCGCTCGCGACGCAAGGTGGGACGCCGCGGCCTCGAAAGCGTTCGAGGCCTGTTTCGGAACGGACGAGGCCCGCGCGAACCTGGAGGCGTTCATTGCGCGAAAGAAAGACCGATGATCGAAATTGCGCCGGACCGGACGCTCTACCGCGATTTCGCAGGTTTCGCCGGGAAACATCCGGACCGTGAGTGGATGGTGTACGAACGGGGAGACGGGCAGGTCTTCCGGTGGTCTTACGCCGCGTTCCTGAAGAGCGTACATCAGGCGGCCAATCTGTTGCGGGAACTGGGAATTCGCCGTGGAGACGTCTTCAATCTGCACCTGTCCAACCATCCGGCCTACGCACAGCTGATCCTTGCCTCGTCTTACCTGGGGGCGACGGCGATGCCCACGAATCCGGCCTCTACAACGGACGAACTGGCGTATCTGGTCGCCCATTCGGAAAGCAAGGCGATATTTACGGAAGCGGAATGCCTGAAGGTGACAAACGGGGTTGCGGCGGATTCGGAAATCCTCACGGTGGTATGCGATACCGGAGAATCGTTGCCAGACGGATACCCGGTCTACGAAGCAGCGCTGTCCGGGCAGAAGGCCGAACCGCCGAACGGGCACGGAGGGGCGGACCGTGTGGTGCAACTCCTCTATACGTCCGGCACCACCTCGCGGCCGAAGGGCGTGATGCTGACCGATGCATGTTTCGTCTACGGCGCTGAAGTGTTCGCCGCGGGTTCCGGCCTGCGACGTGACGACCGGCACCTGGTGACGCTCCCGCTCTTTCACGCCGGGGCGCAATGCCACGCGTTGTGGCCGTCCGTGGTAACCGGTGCGAGTGTGGCGGTGATGGCCCGTTTCAGCGCGAGCCGGTTCTTCGAGCAGGCCGTTGAATACGGTTGCACCATGGCCGCCGTGTTCGGTGCATTGCTGCGGATGCTGCTGAACCAGCCGGAGCGAAACACCGACGCGGCGCACGGGATCCGCAACATCACGTTCGCCCAGAATCTGACCGCTGCGCAGTATGCGACCTGGCATCGACGGTTCAGGGCGCCGCTGCAGCAGCTATGGGGAATGACGGAGACGTGCGGGCTCCCCGTGATGAGTCCGTTGACGGGCGAACGCAACCTTGAGGCAATGGGAAAACCGGTGCCGGGATACGAAGTGAAGGTGGTTGACGAACAGGATCAGGAGGTGGGTGCGGGCACGCCTGGCGAGGTGATCGTGAAGGGGATCCCGGGACGGACGATCATGCTGGGGTACCTTAAGAACCCCGCCGCAACGGCCGAAACCCTGCGAAGCCATTCGGACGGGACCTGGCTGTATTCCGGGGATACGGTACGGGCGGATGGAGACGGATTTCTGTATTTTATGGACCGCGGCAAGGACCTGATCAGGCGGGCGGGAGAAAATATCTCCAGTATCGAAGTAGAGGGCGTGATCCAGGAATGCGAAGGCGTCGCGGATGTCTGCGTGGTGGGCGTGCCCGATGAGATTCGGGACGAACGGGTCGTCGCGGCGGTTGTGCCTGTACCGGGCGCGGATCTGAACGAGGAAGGAATACGGGCTTATTGCGCCCGGCGGCTCGCGGCGTTCAAGGTCCCGGACACGATCGAGTTCGTGGATGCGTTGCCCAGGACATCGGTCGGCAAGATTCAGAAGCAGGTCGTACGGGACCGCCTGGCAACCGTGTCGTGACGTCAGGAACTCACGCGGAATCAACCGAGGGTAACCGCGCATTTTTTCAATCTCTACCGGGGGAATACCTCATGCAACGGATCATTTCACAGGACCAGTGGAGCGATTACCACCGGGACGGTTTCCTGAAAATCGGGAGACAGTCCGGCCGGGAGGAACTCGCGAATTTGCAGCAGCGTATCGACGAAGTCATGCTGGGCCGGGCGCCACTGGACTATGGACGGCTGACGATGCAGCTGGATTCGAACACCGATCGGTATGACCAGGTGAAGGGCGGCGGAATCGGCCATCAGGGCGCCAGTCTGGGGTATCGGAAGATTCAGGGACTGGAGTTCGATGCATTGTTTCTGGCGTATATGAAGAAGCCGGTTTTCAGGGAAATCTGCGGGTACATCTACGGCGCACACGCGTCTGTGGCCTGTTTCAGGGCGATGTTCATGAACAAACCGGCACAACAGGGCTCCGACCTGCCCTGGCACCAGGACGGCGGGAGTTCGTGGTACGTGGACCGGGACCCGCTGGTCACGGTCTGGACGGCGCTGGACCCGGCCACAACTGAAAACGGATGCGTGCAGGTGGTGCCGGGGTCGCATCAACTGGGGATTCTGAGCGAGAAGGGACACACCATTACCGACGAGCAGGAGCGGGAATTCTGTCCCGAAGACAGGATCGTGGACCTGACGATGGAGCCGGGCGAGGTTGTGATACTGCACAACTGGCTCCTGCACCGCTCGGGTCTGAACCGGGTCGATATTCCCAGGCGGGCATTCAGCGTCTGCTATATCGACGCGCGGACCCGGTCCAGTCGCAAATCGTCCTTCTCAATGATCTTCGGAGAGGACGCATTGATGCCCGAACAGGTCGCAGCATAACACGAGGGTTTCATTCGATGATCTTCGACTCCCACGCCTATTGCTTCGAGCCGGGTGACGATCCGGCCGGGTTCGAAAACAGCGAGGAACACCTGAAGTGGGTCCAGGAGGCCCAGGGCCTCCACCACCAGCCGGCCTGGCGCGTGCGGGACCGGGCGCCGGCGACGTCGGACGGGTTGATCCCCACGGATTACGAGTCCTGGAGCGACCTGCCCGACGCGAACTTCCGCGTGGACAAAGAGAAGGGGCGGGTGGTCTGGACGATCGACGGGGAGGACTATACCAAGCAATTTTATCCACCGAACCTGCGGAACCTGGAATTTACGCCGCACAGCCTGATCGCGGAAATGGACTACGCGTACGTCGACATGGCGCTCATCCACACGAACCCGATGTTGACCCGCAACAGCGAATTCCTGGCCGAGTGCGTGCGTCAGTACCCGGACCGGCTCCGGTCCATGGCCCCTGTTGACGAGTGGCGCATCCGTACCGAGACGGATGCGGTGATCGAGGAACTCGACACAGCGATACGGGTACACGGGCTCCACGCGATCAAGTTCAACGCGCGGCCGGCGTACCTCGGCGCCACCGAGCCGTGGGACGCGGCATCCTGCCGGCCGTTCTGGGATGCGGCGACGTCGCTGGGCGTGCCGGTTTTCTTTACGCTGGGATCCGGACCGGGCGACGTGAGGCGGCGGATGACGCCCGAAGGGGCACGTCAGGGCTACCTGGACGAACAGAAGGTCCTGGTCCGCTGGATGGAACGCTATCCTGATGTCGTCGTGAATCTGACGCACGGTTTCCCCTGGCGCGCATTCGTTTCGGACGGAAAGTTCCTGCCGATGCCGGGGGAGATCTGGCTGCCGTTCGAGAACCCGAACTGCAATCTGGAGGTCTGCTTCCCCGTCCGAATCGGAGACTGGTTCGACTTTCCGTACCGTGAGGTGTGGCCGGTGATGGAAGCCATGGTCGCCAATGTGGGCGCGGAACACCTGAACTGGGGAACGGATATGCCGTTTCAGAACCGGTTCTGTACGTACAGGCAGTCGAGGCGGTGGATTGAGAAATACTGCGCATTCTTGAGCGCGGACGACCAGAGGATGATCATGGGGGGAACCACGGCAAGGATTCTTGGTTTGGAACTTACTTCTTGAGGGAAAAACGTATGGTGGAGACTGTTGCCGAAGCAGGAATGGACTGGGATCTGAAAAGCTACTTCCCGACGTTCAACGGGCCGGAGATGGTGAAGTTCAAGAACGCCCTGGAGACGGATACGCGGGATTTGCTGGAGTTGGCGAGGGCTCTGGAGCCGCTGGACGAGGGTAATGTCGAGACCTGGGAGGATCTCCTCCTCCGCAGCGAGGACCTGTTCACGCGTCTGCGACACGTGGCCTCCTACGTGGGATGCCTGACGGCAGCCGACGCGCGAAACGAGGCCTATTTGAAGGAAGAGGCCGCGTTGACGCTGCAATACGCAGAAGCCACCAAGCTTCAGACGGAACTGCTGCGGGGATTGAAGACGGCGTCCGACGGCAACTTCGAGGCGCTCACACGCCGGGAGTCGCTTTCGGACGCCGGTTATCTCCTGGGTCGCATGCGCCGCGAGGCCCGCTATACCATGGACTCGGCGCGCGAGGCGCTCGCAGCCGACCTGAGGGTGGACGGCATCTCGGCGTGGGGCCGGCTTTACGATACCCTGTCCGGGAAGCTGGAATTCGATATGCGGTTTCCCGACGGCCGGGAGGAAAAGGTGCCCATCTCCCAGCGGCGGTCGTTGATGGAAAATCCGGACCGGCGGGTACGGCGGGCCGCGTTCGAGGGGGGCAACGCGGCATGGGAAAGCGTTGAAGACGTAGCGGCGGCCGCGCTGAACGCGATATCCGGCACACGGCTGACGATGAATCGCTACCGCGAGGTCCCGCATTTTCTCGAGGTGGCCCTGTTCCAGTCCGCTATTTCGCGGAAGACGCTGGACGCGATGTTCGACGCGATATTCTCCGAAATCGATGTGGGGCGCCGTATCCAGCGTTTCAGATCGAAGGCGATGGGCCAGGAAAAGGTGGCCTGGTACGATCTTGGCGCCCCGCTGCCCTTTCCCGATGTGTCGCCCATGGATTGGGATGAGGGGAAATCCCTGGTGCAGAGTGCGTTCGCCACGGCTTATCCTGCGCTGGGAAGGTTTACGCAGGATATGTACGACAGGCGATGGATTGACTATGAGCCGCGTGCGGGAAAACGACCCGGCGGCTTTTGCACAGGATCCCCGATGATCTCCGAGTCACGGATATTCATGACGTACAACCGCACCATGGGCGACGCCTTGACGCTCGCGCACGAGGCGGGCCACGCGTTTCACAGCCACGTGATGCGCGATCTGCGGCCGTTTGCGAGACATTACCCGATGACGCTGGCGGAGTCCGCCTCCACGTTCGCCGAGATGATCCTGGCCGACGGGGTCCTTTCGAACCCGGACGTGGGCGACCTGCAGAAAGCGGTGGTCCTCGATTCGGAGGTGGGCCACGGGGGTACCTATCTTCTGGACATTCCGGTCCGTTTCGAGTTTGAAAAGGCGCTTTACGAGGAACGCGGCAACGGTGAGTTGAGCGTTTCTCAGTTGAAGGCGCTGATGACGGAGAAGCAGCGCGGCGTACTCGGCGACGTGCTTCAGGAGGGGGAAGAAGACCCCTGGTTCTGGGCATCCAAGCTGCATTTCTACATAACGGGAGTCACGTTTTACAATTTTCCGTACACCTTCGGCTATCTGTTGAGCCGGGGGCTCTATGCCATGTTCCGGAAGGAGGGGCCGGACTTCCTGCCCCGGTATGAAAGCTTCCTTCGGTTAACCGGCAGTGACACCGCCGAGAACGTGGCGAAACGCAGCCTCGGCAGCGACCTCGAAAAGTCGGACTTCTGGGTGCAGGCGATTCGCAGCCTGGAGGAGCCGCTCTCGCGGCTCGAGGCGCTGTCGCCCCGCGTGTTGACCGCGGGCGATGGCGGAACATCCCGCGGCACGGGCGCGTAGTCGGTGCCGTCGTTCCGCCGGGACAGATCGCAAGGTCGCGTTGGATATGGGAATAACAGGGAGGAAAAGGAGATGGGCGAGAGCATCCGATGGGGTATCCTGAGCACGGGGGCCATTGCGCGGTCGTTCGTGAAGGGCCTGAGTGCGGTTCCGGACGCGGAACCGGTCGCAGTAGGTTCGCGGACGCAGCAGGCTGCCGATGCGTTCGGAGACGAATTTGGTATTTCCAGGCGGCACCCCAGCTACGAGGCCCTGGCGAACGATCCGGACGTGGACGTCATCTACGTTGCAACGCCGCATTCTCTCCACAGAGAGAACAGTATCCTCTGTCTGCGAGCGGGCAAACCGGTACTGTGCGAGAAGCCGTTCGCGATCAATTGTTCTGAAGCCGCGGACATCGTCGCGGCTGCCCGGGAGGAAGGGCTCTTTCTGATGGAGGCCATGTGGACGCGCTTCCTGCCCATCATGTATCAGGTGAGGCAATGGCTTCAAGACGGCCAGATCGGCGAGGTGCGCATGGTTTCGGCGGACTTCGGGTTCGGATCCAGTCCCGGCACGACGAAGTCCCGCCTCTATGACCCTGCCCTGGGCGGCGGGGCGCTCATGGACGTCGGCATCTATTCGCTCTCGTTCGCGTCGATGGTGTACCGCCGCGTGCCGTCCCGGGTGATGAGTATGGGGCATATCGGAGAACTGGAGGTGGACGAGCAGGCGGGGATGATGCTCGGATACGACGCGGGAGAGATGGCCATGCTGTTCACGTCCATTCAGTGCGGCACGTCTCACTGGGCTCACATTATGGGTACCAAGGGGGTAATCCGCATTCATCCGCCGTACTGGCGCGGAACGACCGCGACTCTGGTGCGAGACGGCAAGGAGACGCCGGTCGAGCGCAAGTACGACGGGAACGGGTACAACTGCCAGGCGGAAGCGGTCGGCCGTTACCTGCGCGAAGGGAAACTGGAAAGCGAGGAGATCCCGCTGGATGAGACCGTTGACATCATGGGGACGATGGACACGATCCGCGACCGGATCGGGCTGAAATTTCCGATGGAATGATTTCGGGGAGACTGGGCGTCCACAAGGGACGCCCCTACAAGACCACGCATCCACGAATCGCAGGCATCTGCCTTCCGCATCGTTGTTGAATTCGTACAGGCGTCCCTTGTGTGTAATCTCGTCGCGATGCGGATTGCGGGACTTGCCATCGGCGGCCCGCATCTATGTCCGGGGGACGGGCGCCCACAAGGGGCGCCCCTACAAAACCAGATTTCTACGAAATTGAACGTCCTAGGTTTCGCGTCGACGTTGAATTCGTAGGGGCAACCCTTGTGGTGCCCTCGTCGTGGTGCGGATAATGGGACTTGCCATCGGCGGCCCGCATCTATGTCCGGGGACGGGCGCCCACAAGGCACACCCCTACAATACCAATATTCCACGAACTGAACGTCCTGCGTGCCGCGCCGAAGATGAATTTGTAGGGGCGTCCCTTGTGGGCGCCCGCCTTTATCTGATAGCTTCCTTTCAACACTGCGATTTATACTATATATAGCATATCCTATATATCATATTTAATATGGAGTCCCTATGAAATACGGCCGGGTCGAGGGCATTGACAAACCGGTCTCGAGGCTGGTTCAAGGTACGCTGATGGTCTCGACGGACGATCTCGAGGCGAGCATCGATTTCCTCGACGGGATCAGGGCGCTTGGCTGCAACAGTTTCGATACCGCGCCCGTTTATGGAAACGGAGAGTCGGAGCGTGCGCTGGGCGCCTGGATGGACCGGCGAAACAACCGCAGCGATGTGTTCATTCTGAGTAAAGGCGGGCATCCCAATGCGGACCGGGACCGCCGGGTGACGGTTTTCGACATCGCTTCGGACCTCTTCGACTCCCTGGCGCGGCTCAGAACGGATTATATCGACCTCTACCTGCTTCACCGGGACGATCCGGGGGTGCCGGTGGGGCCGCTCGTGGAGGCACTGAACGAGCACATGTCCGAAGGGCGCATCCGCGCGTTCGGCGGGTCCAACTGGACGGTGAATCGAATCCGGGAAGCAAACCTGTATGCGGAGAAACGCGGCCTGAGGCCGTTTGTGGCCAGCAGTCCGAATTTCAGTCTGGCCGTGCGGATGAATGAGATCTGGGAGGGCTGCCTGAGTATCTCCGGCCCCCGCGCAGCCGGGGAACGAGCCTGGTACCGGGAGTCGCAGATGCCTGTGTTTTCCTGGTCCAGCCTGGCGCAGGGATTCTTCTCCGGTCTCCTGACGCGCGAGAACATCAACCAGACGGCAAATACACTGACGGTTGGCTGCGCGCAGGTTTACGGGTACGAAGAGAACTTCAACCGGCTGGAACGCGCGACGGAACTTGCCGGCGATCGCGGAAAGACCGTGGCGCAGATCGCGCTGGCGTACCTCTTCAACCAGCCCCAGAACGTCTTTACCGTGTCGGGCTGCAGGTCGGTCGAGGAAAGCCGCCTGAACCGTGAGGCGATGGAAATCCGGCTGACGCCGGATGAGCTGGACTGGCTTGACCTGAGGAGCGAGCGCCGGTGAAGGATAACGTGCAACCCGAAACCGGTCTATTCGTCTAAGAAGTTGTCTTAAAATTTCCGGTGAGTTCCCGAGCGCGAGCGAAAAAGTAGCGGTCAAGGCGGGAAAACCCGCCCCTATTTGTCTATACGGGTGGGTTTGACCAACGCCGACCGGCGCTTTTGCAGCCGCGCGAAGACCGCTGGGAATCTTAAGACAGCTTCTAAATCCTTGGGATCGGTTTCGTGATGAAATCAAGGAGGGCATTGAAACATCCCTTGCCGTTTCGACGGGAAATACCGCAACAAATCGCATAAATGCGCCTCTTGCAGCGCGTTGGACTTGACTCGTATCGGCAATAGGACTAAATATCCGATGTACACCCTCACATCTTGAATCGCGCCAGTCGCAGACGATGGGACTATGCCAGGCACACAGCTGAAAACGCTGTTGATTGAGGACAATCCGCTTCACAGCCGTCTGATTCAGGAACTGCTTGCCAAATCCGAGGGCCCCGAATTCGAGGTGGATTCGGCGGGTACGCTCGCGGAAGGGCTCAATCGGCTTGCGGCGGACGGATACGAATTGTTGCTGCTGGACCTGGTACTGCCGGACAGCGAGGAACTCGAAACATACCTGCGTGTGCGCGCCGCGTATCCGGACCTGACCGTTGTCATCCTCTCCGGCGTGGAGGACATCAAACTGGCCGCACGGGCGGTTGAGGCGGGAGCGCAGGACTATCTGGTAAAATCCCAGCTGGACAGCCCGCTTCTGGTGAGGTCGATCCGATACGCCGTGGAACGCAGCCGGGCGCAGCACGCCGAGTGGGAATCGCCGATGTTCCGCCTGGCACAGCAGCAGTTCCTGAAGGCCGCCCACCTGATGGGGCTGGACGATAACATCCGGCAGCGGCTGCTGTTTCCACAGCGCACCCACGTGGTCACCTTTCCGTTCCGGCGGGACGAGCACAGATACGTGGAGACGGTTGCCGGCTATCGGATTCAACATCTGTTGACGATGGGGCCCACGAAAGGCGGCGTCCGCTACCATCACGACGTGAACCTGGGCGAGGTTACCGCCCTGGCCATGTGGATGACCTGGAAGTGCGCCCTGATGGACCTCCCGTTCGGCGGCGCCAAGGGCGGCGTGCGCATTGATCCAACCGTGCTCTCCCGTCGCGAACTGCAGCGCCTGACGCGCCGGTATACGTCTGAGATCATCGACGTTATCGGACCGCAGAAGGACATCCCCGCGCCGGACATGGGCACGGACGAAAACGTGATGGCGTGGATGATGGACACGTACAGCCATCAGATGGGTCATACAGTGCCCGCGGTCGTGACCGGCAAGCCGGTTGTGCTTGGCGGCTCCGAAGGCCGCCGCGAAGCGACGGGACGGGGGTTGGTGTATCTGGTTGAAGAAGCGGCCAGACATCTTGGTATGGATTTGAGCGGCGCGACCGCCGTCGTCCAGGGATTCGGAAACGTGGGAAGCAGCGCGGCGAGATTCCTCGAGGCCTGCGGCGTCCGGGTTGTGGGCGTAAGCGACGTGACCACCGGCATTTACAATCCCGATGGTCTGAGCGTGGATTCGCTGCTGCGTCACGTGGATGATAACCGGGTTCTGGAAGGATATAAGGGCGGGGACGCCGTGAGCAACCGGGAATTGCTGGAATTGCCCTGCGACGTACTCGTTCCCGCCGCGATACAGAATCAGATCAGCGCCGACAACGCGGAGAGGATCTCGTGCAGAATCCTGGCCGAGGGCGCCAATGGACCCACAACCCTGGAAGCGGATGAGATCCTGCAGGAAAGAGGCGTGTTCATTCTGCCTGATGTACTCGGCAATGCCGGAGGGGTTACGGTTTCCTATTTCGAGTGGGTACAGGACACGCAGAATTATATGTGGACGCTGGAGGAGATCAACGATCGACTCAGGCAGATTCTGCTCAACGCGTTCCAGCGGACCACTCAACGGTCCGAACGCGATGGATTGGATCTACGCACCGCAGCGCTGATAGAAGGAATACACCGCGTGACCCAGGCGAAACTCCTGAGAGGATTGTTTCCGTAGTGTCCCGTCCCCTGGATTTGTTCCCATTCGACGAACTGTCTCCGGGACAAAACGACAGGAAGCACTGAAATGGACGATTACGCAGACCCGCGTCTGGTGCGAATCGCCGCGATTGCCGCGCAGACCGCCAATCTGATCGTCGTCATGCTGTCCATCCTGGTATTCTCCGGATGGCTGGTCAGCGCGCCCGTGGCCGAATGGATGTCTTTGTTGACGGCTGGCATGTTCGTACTCACCGGCGTGGCGCTGTGGCTGCTGCGTAGCGGCGGGTCTTCCGCGCGCAGGCAGTTCCTGGGGAAGGCAATCGCCGCGGTCGTCGTGGTCTTCGGGATTCTGGAGCTGATTGGCGCGGGACCCGTGTTTATCGGTTTCGGCGCGGGTGCCGGGCATATGCTGCGCAATGAAGCGTGTAACTTCGCGCTGATCGGCCTGGCGCTGTTTCTCTGGCATTTCAGGGTGCGCGGGAACGCCTGGCCGGCGCAGACGTGTCTGTCTATTGCATCGATCGTATCGTGCGGTTATGCGGTCGGACACTTTTACCTGGCGCTTTCCCCGAGAGAAGTGACCTGGGATCTCCAGATGAGCGCCGTAACAACGCTCACTTTCGGGCTGTTGTGCATCGGTGTGTTTCTGTCCCGGCCAGACCTTGAACCGACCACCACAATCGTCAGTTCGACGGCCGGAGGGTCAATGGCGCGCCGGCTGTTGCCTGCCGCTTTCCTGATTCCACTGGCGCTGGGCTGGCTCTGGCCTCATGGAGAAGTGATATTGGGGTTCGAGTCTGGGATGTCGCTGTTCTCTCTGGGGGTGATCGTCGCACTGAATATCCTGATCTGGTGGTACGCCCGCTCGCTCGCTTATCTGGACTCCGAACGGAAGCGTTCGGAGGAGGCGTTGCGGGAAAGTGAAGCCCGTCTGAAGCTGGCAATGGAAGCCGCCCATATGGGCAGTTGGGACTCCAATCTGCTCACCGGAGAACTCGTATGGTCGGACCTGGTAGCGCCGCTGTTCGGCCTGAAACCGGAGGAATTCGAAGGCACGCGCGAGGCGTTCTACGAACTCGTGCATCCCGAAGACCGGGAGATGGTCCGCGGCTCGGTGCGGCGCACGATCAAGGAAGGGGTGGGCTTTGAAGTGGAGCACCGGGTGGTCTGGCCGAACGGGAAGATTCGATGGCTCGGCAACAAGGGCCGCATTTTCGGCGACAGGGCGGGGCAGTCCGTACATATGATCGGCACGGTTCGGGATATCACGCTGCGCAAGCGCGCTGAGATTCAGCTTCAGGAAAAGAACCGGCAACTCGAGAATACGGCAGCCGCCGAGCGCGAAGCCAACGAAGCGCTGAAGACGAGCACCGTCGCCCTGGAGCGTTCGGGCGCGGAGCTGCAGACGGCAAAAGACACCGCGGAGAAGGCGAATCGCGCAAAAAGCGAATTTCTGGCCAATATGAGCCACGAGATCCGCACGCCGATGAACGGCATCATGGGGATGACGGAGTTGCTGGGCAACACGGACCTGACGCCCCAGCAGCGCGAGTATCTCAAGTTGACGAGGCAGTCTTCCGAGGCGCTGCTGGCGCTGCTGAACGATATCCTCGATTTTTCCAAGCTGGAGGTGAACCGGCTGGATCTGGAGTCGATCGGCTTCGACCTCCGGGATACGCTTGGGGATACCGTGCAGACGCTCGCGGTCAAAGCAACGCAAAAGGGACTGGAGTTGGCGTGCCATATCGCACCCGACGTTCCGGACCGGCTCGTCGGCGACCCCGGCCGTCTTAGGCAGATCGTGATCAACCTGGTGGACAATGCCATCAAGTTTACCGCGAACGGCGACGTGCTGGTCGATGTGAAAGTGGACGCCCGTGAGGAAGACACCGTCAGTCTGAGGTTTTTTGTGCGCGACACGGGCATCGGCATCGCGCCCGAAGATCAGCGATTGATTTTCGACTCGTTCAGCCAGGTCGACTCTTCCACTTCAAGGAGGTTCGGCGGCACGGGGCTGGGCCTGGCGATTTCATCGCAGCTCGCCGCGATGATGGGCGGACGGATGTGGGTGGAAAGCGAACCGGACAAGGGGAGTTCGTTTTATTTTACGGCAGTCTTCGAGGCGCAACCCCCGTTGGCGAAACGGTCCGCGGCCGACCTGCAGACCCTGGTGGGCCTTCGCGCGCTGGTGGTGGACAACAACCGTACAAACCGGTTCATATTTGAGGAGATGCTGGGAACCTGGGGCATGGATATCGAGGTCGCGGACTCGGGTCCGGCGGCGCTCGACACGCTTCGGAGGGCCGGCAAAGCGAATCAGCCGTTTAATCTGTTTCTTCTGGACGCGGTGATGCCGGATATGGACGGATTCGCGCTGGCGGAGCGCCTTCGGGAAGATCCCGCGGCGAAGGATGTACCGATACTGATTCTTTCTTCGGCTGGAAGAACCCACGACGCCGTGCGATGTGACGCGTTGGGGCTTGCCCGAAGTCTGACGAAGCCGGTCAAGCAGTCCGATCTGCTCGATGCCGCGCTGGAAGCCCTGGAGGTAAGCGTTGTCGAAACCGTGGACGTCCCGAGAATCCTGGAACCGGTACCGCCCGCCGACAGGCGTCGCGTCCTGTTGGCCGAGGACGGCCTGGTCAACCGGAAAGTGATTGTGGACCTGCTCGAGCCGCGCGGCCATCAGGTTACGGCCGTCAACAACGGCAAGGAAGCACTCGCTGCGCTGGAGAACGAGACGTTCGATCTGATCCTCATGGATATCCAGATGCCGGAGATGGACGGGCTGGAGGCAACGCGGATTATCAGGGAAGGCGAACGGTCGTCGGGCGAGCACGTTCGAATTGCGGCGATGACGGCCCACGTGATGCAGGGCGACAGAGAACGGTGTCTGGAAGAGGGGATGGACGATTATCTCCCCAAACCCATCCGTGCGGGAGACCTCTACGATATCGTGGAGAACAACGTCCCATCGGACGATGCACCGCCGGCGGAACCCGTCGCCAACGACGGCACGCTGGACTGGCAGGGTGCGCTGGAGCAGGTTGGCGGCAACGAGGCGATTCTGGCTGAACTTGCCGGGCTTTTTGTTACCGAATACGCCAGGCACATTGAAGAAATGAAACGGGCGATCGGCCACGGCGACAGCACCCTGCTGCGGCGCGCGGCGCACACGCTGAAGGGCTCGGCGGCCGTGTTTCTAGCCAATTCTACCGTGGAGGCGGCGCTGAGGCTGGAAGACATGGCGCGCGTAGGGGACCTGGAAGACGTGAATGAGGCATTCGCCGCGCTCGAACGAGCGGCGGACGAACTCCTGCCCGCGCTCAAGGAAAAAGCCACCGCGCTGATTGTTTAGGGGATCGAATGGAGAACATTGCTTTACGATTGGCGCAATATCGGGCTTCTCACATCGTAGCCACCTTCGGTCCGCTTGAAGACATACACAGGGGCCCTGCCCAAAACCCCTCAAACCTGAAATATTACAGAACGTAGAGTCTATCTTATCGGGTACATCGCATCCAACAGGAGCAGAAAATGTCAGTGGAATACCGGCTTCGTCTTCAAATCAGGCGAGTAGAAAACGGTCAATTCCTGGCTACCTCCGAAGATTTCGACGGACTTGTGGCGCAGGGACGAACAGTGGCCGAGACGGTTGAAATCGCTCAAGATGTTGCCAGGAAGCTTGTCGAATCCTGCAGGGAACATGGCGACCCGCTGCCGGATGGTTTGCATGCGATAAATATGGACGTCGTGGAGTTGGATATTCCCGTAGGTGTTTGATGGGCCGGCTCGCGGGTTTCACATATAGACAGTTAATCCGAAGATTGAGGCGGTTGGGATTCACATTTGACCGACACGCACGAGGCAGTCATGAGATTTGGTGGAATCCCGTCACTCGACGTCGAACGACGATTCCCAATCACTCTGGAGATCTGCCGGAGGGTACATTAGCCTCGATTCTAAAACAAGCCGGAGTAACGACGGAAGACTTCCTTCGAACGTAAGATTCCGTCAGTCGAATTCGAAACAAGATGATGCCCCCTTTGGGGCATTTTTTATATATTGGGAATACGATCATTACAGGTCGATACGATCATGAATATTGGTATATCGATTAACCTGCACCCGATTGTCACACAGGTCCGACGATACCGAAATTCGGGACCAAAAAAACGCATAGGAACACGAAAAAGCTCCCAAGTAAATTGTCTCGACTCGACGAGAGCAGTCAAGAAAGCAGGAATCTGCCGGTTGTGTTGGAACGATCCGGCACCAGACAGCCGGCGAGTTGATTCCGGGTGAAAGCGAAGCCTGACGGATTCGCTGATACATTCACTCGGACGGAGGTACCGCGTGATTCGAGTCTACGGACTGAGAAACCATCTGGATCCAATCAAGGCGAAGTTATCTGATGTGATCAACGAATGTATGGTTGACGCCCTGTCATTTCCGGGTGACAAGCGCGCTCATCGCTTCATTCCAATGGATCCTGAGGACTTTTTCTATCCCGATGGCCGTACGGATGCGTACACGGTAATTGAGATTTCTCTGATGGAAGGACGGTCAGCCGAAGCCAGGAAGAAGCTCATCCGCCTTTTGTTCGACCGAATTGAGGAGAATTTGGGTATTGCGACGATTGACGTGGAGATCACCCTGTTCGAGACTCCTGCCGGCAATTGGGGATTCCGCGGAATGACGGGGGACGAAGCCGCGTTGAACTACCAAGTGGATATTTAGGCATTCAGAAGCTGCCGGAACCGCTTCAACACGCGACGCCAGACTCGAGAATGACAGAAGTAATCGCGAAAAACGAACAAGCGCAAACGGAGAGTTAGCCGATGAATGTGTACTTCAGACGCATCGTCGTTGTCGTCCTCGTAGCCGTGGGCTGGGCCGTGGTATGGTCGCCCGTTGGCGTGCTGACAGGGATCATCGTGGACCCAGGCGGTTCCATGGATGAAATGTGGGTGGCGATCGGGTCGTACCCGGGCTTTCTTTGCGGGGCGGTCTTTTCCGCGGTGGTCAGAATCGCGGAGAGCCGGCGCAGGCTCGATGCGTTGACGCTATCGCGAGTCGGTGCGTGGGGAGCCGCGAGTGGCTTACTGGTAGGCGTACTTCCCTTTCTGGTAGGGACGGTGAATCCCGCCCTTCCGCTCTGGTTGTGGGGCGTTGTAACCGTCGGCGCCGTGACGATACTGAGTTCAGCCTCGGCGGTCGGAACCGCGTTGATTGCCAGGATGGCGAAGATGGGTGCGTTGCGCGGCGCCAGCGGAGATGCGGCGTAGATAAGATATCAGGAGGCGCAAACCTTGCGCATTTCAGCGATTTCATTCGATGGGGACATGACCCTGTGGGACTTTCATAAGGTCATGAGACATTCACTGAAACACGCATTGGTGGAATTGCGCAGAATGGCGCCTACAGAACACGCATCGCGTCTCACCGTAGACGAAATGATTGGCATTCGCGATCAGATTGCCGAGGAACTGCGGGGCAAGGTCTGGAATCTCTCGGAGATCCGACGGATTGCATTTGAGAGGACGCTCGAGCGGGTTGGCTGTCACGACAGCAGCCTGGCAATTGATTTGAATGAGGTATATCGGAAGCACCGTTTTGAAGACATCGAGTTGTATCCGGACGTGGCGCCGGCTCTCGACATTCTATCGCCGCATTTCAAGATCGGACTTCTGTCAAACGGGAACAGCTACCCCGAACAATGCGGACTTGAAGGACGATTCGCCTTTGTTGTATACTCCCAGGATGTGCGTTTTGAGAAGCCCGATCCACGGATCTTTCAGATCACCGCGCGACGTGCGGGCTGTCAGCTGGAGCAGCTTCTGCACGTGGGAGATTCTCTGGAAAACGACGTTGCGGGAGCGAGACATGCCGGAGCGCCTACCGTGTGGTTGAATCGCGAAGGCCGGAGAAACGACTCCTGGATACAGGCTGATTACGAGATTACTTCGTTGGCGGACCTGCCTCCACTATTAGGGGTCGGTCGCAGATGATCTCGCGCCATTGTCGTGGAGTTAATCCTCAGCTGGAGTACCACAACGGCAACGACATTCCGATGGAGGATCCGGATGGTGGGTTGGATCGAATTGACATTCACGGTTGAAACCGGAAGGGAATCTCTGCTTGTCGTCGATGACGAACGAGTCCGTTTGCTCGCTGACCCCCTTCGCCGGCGCATCCTGGAAACTCTCGGGGAAGGGAAGACCGTGGCGGAGATTTCGTCGACGTTGGGTGTGACTGATTCCCGCATCCTCCGCCACCTGGAGCGACTTGCGGAATCAGATATCGTACATCTTCAGCAGAACGGTGGCGACCCGAGGGCCTGGCGTTGTCTCCCGGCGGCAGCCAGAATCCGATTCCCGGACCCAGGCGACAATGATGCCGAATCCACTGAGGCGGTATCTTCAGAAGTGGCCTGCCAGTTCAACCAGGCGTTTCGGGAGAGTGCGGACGGCATATTCGGGCCGAGATTTCAAAGCTCCGTCAACCATAACCGCGCTCGACTTTCGGAACGGCAGGCGGCCGAATTCAACCGTCGGCTCCTGGAACTGATAGAGGAGTACTTTCCACCCGGCAAAGGAGATCCTTCTGGAATCAAGTATGGCTTTTTCGGCGTGCTGACCCCAATTGACCTTCCACCGCTTGAATCGTGACTTGGGAAATTCGGCGCGACATTTGGTTTCGATGTACGATATTCGAGGACAACATCGTTACCGATACAAGCACTCTCGGGAATTCCATGACCGTTAATCACAGGCCAGTTCGGGTCAAGGCCTTCTGCGTCGGGCAGGCGAAGTCCGGTACGGCATCTCTCGTCGGTCTGCTTTCAGCGAATTACCGCGCGGCACACGAACCAGAGCGACCGGAGTTGCTTGATATGATACTCGGAGAATCCCGAGGCGAAGTCTCAGCCCTCGCATTTCGAGAGTTTCTCGTCGAGCGCGATGACCGGCTCAACCTGGAATACGATGTCTCGTGGGCGAACCAGTTCATCATCGGCCACTTGCTGGACGTCTTCCCTGCCGCGAAGTTCATCGTTCTCATTCGCGACTGTTATTCGTGGCTTCAATCGGCCGTCGGGCACCTCGTCAGCCGCGAGATGCCCTCTGAAATCCTGGACTTCCTCCCCTGGTGGACCAAACCGGAACGATATCCCCACTCGCGTCACGATCGCGCCCTTGCGGAGAGAGGGCTGGATTCGGCTGAGGCCTTCCTTCATACATGGAACGGGCACGTGGACAGGTGCCATTCAATCCCGCCGGACCGGCGGCTGGTGATCAGGACCCACGAACTGGCCTGTTCGCATCGGCGACTGGCAGACTTCCTGCAGATACCCGTGGACACGCTCGACGCGGGAAGCGGACATCAGAACCGCAGTACCTGGCACGAACGAATCGAGTCTCTCGTCGATCCGTCCTACGTCGCCGACATGGTCCAATCGATCTGCGCTGACAACATGGCACGGTATTTCCCCGAAATCGAAAGTGCCCAGGACGTGCCGGCACTATGGGAAGCCGCGCAGCGTCAACCTGCGGGCTGATTCAAGTTTGCAATCGGCCGGACATCATTCAAGATGGTGGAAATCGAGAAAACTAATGGTCCGAACTGCGGTTCAAGCGATTCTATTCGACCTTGACGAAACCCTCATTCTCGAAAAACCGATTGCGATCAAGGCGCTCGAACAGACCGGACAACGCGCGAACGCTGCCGCCGGCGTCCATCCGCCTGAACTCCGGGACAGGGTCCTGGAGCAGGCCGGCGAACTCTGGCGTTCAACGCCGGTAATCGACTACTGCCGCCGGGTCGGGATCAGTTCCTGGGAGGGCCTGTGGGCCGGGTTCGCCGGGGAGGATGAGAACCTCGTCTGGCTGCGGGAGTGGGCTCCAACGTACCGGTTCGAGTCGTGGTCACGGGCTCTGAAAGATCTGGGTGTCGATGACGAACGGCTGGCCCGGATCCTTGCTGACGAATTTGTCGAGACCCGGACGGGACTGTTCGAGTGTTTTCCGGAGACAGCCGAGATACTGGATGAACTTGAAGGAGCGGTTCGATTGGTTCTGGCCACAAACGGCGCATCCGATCTGCAGCGACTGAAACTCGAGACCAGCGGTCTGACGGATTTTTTCGACGACGTGCTTGTCTCGGCTGACATCGGATTCGCCAAACCCCATCCATTTTTCTTTGAGAACGCGCTTCGACTTGCTGATGCCGGACCTGAGCAGATACTGATGGTAGGAGACAATATCCGAAGAGACATCGGCGGCGCGCAAGAGGCCGGAATCAGGGGAATCTGGGTGAATCGGAAAGACAGGGATCCCGGCGAGATCCAGCCATTTGCGGAGATCGGGAATCTGCTGGAGCTGCGCAACTTCCTCTGAGACCCTACCGTAGTCACGCCAACGACGTCCACAAACCGATGTACGTATTCGCGGTTCGGACATAGCGAAATTAGTCGTGCTGCTTGAGTAAAGACCTTGCATTTTATACGCCATTGGCGTATACTATCATTATCATGATCTTTGTTGAAACGCCAATCTTCACAAAGGAGATCGTCACTCTGGTGCCCGACGACGGCTACCGCAAGATGCAACTGGCGCTCCTGTTCCGCCCGGAGTCAGGAGAGGTCATTCAACGCAGTGGTGGATTGCGAAAGCTTAGATGGAAATTGCCGCACGCTGGCAAACAGGGTGGTCTCCGGGTGATTTACTATTGGGATGGGCCGGCCGAAGTCATTTATATGTTGTGGGTGTATCGCAAGAGCCGACAGGAGGATCTCACTCCTCAACAGTGCAGGCAGCTTGGTAGACTCGTAAAGGAGTATCTGGCATGAATGAGCACGACTTTGCCCGACTGGCGGCCAGCGTCAAACAGGCCGGAGAGATCAAGCGAGGAGCGTTGGAGCCAGGGCGCACGACGCAGATGGATCCGGCAGATATCAGGTTGATCCGAAAGAGACTGAATCAATCCCAATCTGAGTTCGCGCTGATGATTGGTGTCAGCGTCTCTACTCTGCAAAATTGGGAGCAGGGGCGCCGCCGTCCCAGGGGTCCCGCCCGTGCCCTTCTCAAGATCGCTTCCGAAAACCCAGCAGCAGTCGCCCAGTCCTTGAGCGCTTGAACATCCGCTCAGACCTGCTCCCGGCCAGGCAGCCTGTGATACCATAACGCAGGTTTCGACGCATGCGCCCGGTCGCCAATTCGCATTCGCGGTTCTTGCAGACAGGAACCGTTTTGTTGTATTGAACCCTGAATGAGCAAGCACGTCAGGAACTATTACGACGCGGCGCCTGAACGCGAGTGGGAACGGCTGGATACCGGGCTTTCGCGAGTCGAGTTCGCAGCCACCCTGCGCCTGATTGAGAAATACTTTCCCGAAAACGGGGACGTTTGCGACATCGGGTGCGGACCGGGTCGTTACGCCATCGAACTCGCCAGACGCGGGTACCGGGTGACGCTGTTCGACCTTTCCGGAAAACTGCTGGAGAGAGCAAAACAAGCGTTTACATCGGAAGGAATCAGCGCGGAACGCTTTATTAAGGGTGATGCACGCGACCTTGCATGTTTTCGCGACGAATCGTTCGATGCCGTACTGCTTCTCGGTCCTCTGTACCACCTGATCAAGAGGGATGATCGATCAAAGGCCTTGCGTGAGATGGTCCGCATACTGAAACCGGGCGGCAGGGCAATAATAGCCTTTCTCAATTCGTGGGGGCTGCTCAGAAGTGGTGTCGTCGATTTCCCGAAGCGTTTCCGAAATCCCGCTTTTCTGCGGAGCATGCTCGGCGAACAGGCATTTGAAGACCATGAACTCTCCGGATTCACCGAATGTCACTGGTCCAACCCCGATATCGCCAACGAGGAACTTCAGGATGCGGGGCTGCGAATCATCAGCTATGCGGGTGCGCAGGGATTCCTGGGAGGCATGGCGCCGCTGTTCGAGTCACTCAGGAAGGATGAACCGGAGGCATTCGAAAACGTCCTGGAGTTCGCGGCTGAAACGTCGGAGTTGCCCCAGTTCAGAGATGCAACGAACCACGTTCACTTCGTCGTTGAAAAATAACGCACGTCGATGATCTCGAGGCTTAGCCTCAATCCGAAAAAAACAGCAACGCGGCGACGCGATAAAACCCTCCGAAACGGGGCGTTTTCGACGTATAGAAGGACATTTTTTTCCTTCACGGCCAATGACCCGGTGTATCCTGGTAATCCGCTGTCTAATCGCCTTTATTTACAAGCACATATTCGAATTAACGTCACCGAAGACTTACGAATCAAGGTTAGGCTCACGGATCGCGGCCTCAATGGCAAGATACGGGATTGAGAATTGCCAGTCGCTTGACTAAAAACGGCACTGGACGGAATATGAAGATCGCTGTAATGACAGACGTGCACGGCAATCTGCCTGCGCTTCAGGCTGCCCTGAGGACAATTCGACGTGAGGGCGTCGATGCGGTATATCATACGGGCGATGCAATAAGCATTGGACCATTTCCGGCAGAATGCCTCGAACTGATGTTGCGCACGCCCGGCATGAAACTCATCCGCGGGAATCATGATTCCTGGTTTGCGGACGGACTTCCGGAACCGACGCCGACGTGGATGAGCGACGGTGATTTGGAACACCAGAAGTGGGTACATTCCAGCCTTGAACCAGAATATCGCAATTCAATAAGACAGTGGCCCCACCTGATTGAAGGCGTATTCGAAGGTGTTCGAATATCGTTCCTTCATTACGCACTCACAGCGTCCCGGGATGATTTCGCGTCCGTCGTCCGGGAGCCACGTCCTGCCGACCTGGACAGACTCTTTGCGGACATCGAGTCCGATCTCGTATTCTATGGCCACGATCATTGGCCGTCAGACTTGATCGGGAAGGCCAGATACGTGAATCCCGGTTCTCTTGGCTGCCATTCCGAACCGATCGCCCGTTTCGTCATTGTGGAATGTGATTCCGGGAGTTACGAATTGAAAATGCGGCACGTTCCGTACGATGATCGTGCTCTGTTCGAGCAGTTTGAGAGCCGCGACGTTCCCCACCGGCATTTTATCTACCAGTCATTGTTCGGTAGAAGAAATGCACCAGCCGAGGCAGGGAAAGATTGCCTCTGAAGGCCCCTTCGCCAGATCGCTTTCGTGATTTGGAGTCAGTGAAGCCGTATTCTGAAATCATCGGATGAATGAGAAAGCAAGTCAGAACTTTCTACGACTCGGCGCCAGAACGCGAGTGGGAACGGCTGGATGCCGGGCTTCCGAGAATCGAATTCGCGTCCACCCTGCGCCTGATTGAGAGATACTTTCCCTCGAACGGCGCGATTTGTGACATCGGTTGCGGACCGGGTCGTTACGCCATCGAACTCGCCAGGCGCGGGTACCGGATGACGCTGTGCGACCTCTCGGAGAAGCTGCTGGAGAGAGCAGAGAGGGCTTTTGCATCGGAAGGAACACCCGCCGATCGGTTTTTTCAGGGAGATGCACTTGATCTGGGCGTCTTCGAGGACGAATCTTTCGATGCCGCCCTGCTTCTCGGTCCTCTATATCATCTCATCGAAAGGGACGATCGATCACGGGCTTTGAGCGAGATGTTCCGCATATTGAGGCCCGGCGGCAGGGGGATTGTCGCCTTCCTCAATTCGTGGGGCATGCTCCGAAGCGGTATAACCGGGTTCCCGAAACGCTTCATCGATCCCGCCTTTCTTCGAAGCTTGCTCGGTGAGACAACCTTCGAAGGTCATGAGCGTCCCAATTTCACCGAATGTCACTGGTCCAACCCGGAGATCGCCCGCGAAGAACTCCTGGATGCAGGGCTGCGAATTGTAAGCTATGCCGGCGCTGAGGGCTTTTTGGAAGGCATGGCGCCGCTTCTCGAGGCGCTGAGGACGAACGAACCAGAGGCATACAAAAATGTCCTGGAATTCGCGGCTGAAACTTCGGAATCGCCGCAGTTCAGAGATGCGACGAACCACGTTCACTTCGTCGTGGAGAAGTAGGGCACGCAGCAGACTAAGGAAGCTATGGGAGGCAAGATGAAAAAACATTCCGGCAGCAACTTTGACGATTTCCTCACCGAAGAGGGCCTTCTCGGTGAAGCGGAAGCCACAGCAACGAAACGGGTAATTGCGTATCAGTTGAGTCAATTTATGGAGGAGAACAAACTGTCCAAGTCGGCGATGGCCAGGCGCATGCAGACAAGCCGTTCGGCGCTGGACCGTCTGCTCGACTCCTCGAATTCCTCCGTAACGTTGCGTACCATGGACCGCGCTGCGCGGGCCCTGGGAAAGCAGCTCCGCATCGTCCTCACCTGATTTCCCGGCGCCGGAAGGCAGCAACAGATAGAACGCCCGCGTGACCTGGATTATCACGAAACCGCCGGAACAGCGTTCGTTCGGACTCCCTGATGGAGATACTCAGAGAGTCGGCTTGCCATGGAGCCCGGTTATGATTATCATAGCTGTCGTGCTCGACAGGGAGCCTCCGGTCCGCGGAAAGGGCTCAGCCCACCCTCCTCACCAGATTTTGAAATTCCAATAGCACCTTCTTTCTGCCCGATATTGCGGACGCCGGGCGACTCTGCGAGAGGAGGCTGCTATGCCCCGCCGTCGAAGTCTTCCCGTTAGACCCAACATCGAGAACCTCAGGAAGCAGGCTAAATCGCTTCTGGACGCCTTTCGGACGGGCGATCCTGAGGCGATTTCCGCATTTGAGAGTCTGCATCCACGAGACGTTTCCGCAGAAAGCGCCAGGCTGGCCGACGCCCAACTCGTACTCGCGCGATCGTATCGATACCCAAGCTGGCCCAGAATGCAGATTGCGGCCAGACTGTGCGCAGCTGTGTCTCGCGACGACCTGAAATCCGTACGTGATCTGGTCGTGAAGCACCCCGAACTCCTGACAGAAGGGGCTCGGGGACGGGGTTCACACTGGGGCGCTGCGATGGGCTTTGCTGCTGAATTGGGCAAGACCGAGATTGTAGAGATGCTGGCCGACCTGGGTAGTCCGGAGATCCAACACGCTTTCGGGCGAGCCATCCTGCAGGGAAATGCCGATACGGTTCGCGCGCTGGTAAAGAAAGGCGCAAAGGTAGAGCGCGGGGTCGCGATGGGAGCCTGTGAAACCCTGAATAGCAGGGGACTGCAGATGGTTCTTGATCTCGGCGGCGAACTTTGCGACGAAGACGGGGATTTTTCCGCGCCGGCTGCGATGGTTCTTGAGACCTACAGCCGCAGCCCGGCCGGAAAACATGAGTGTCTGAGAATTCTGGCCGAAAGTGGCGTGGAATTTCCGGACACCCCCGCTATGGCCTTCCATTTTGGGCGGATCGATTTGCTGGAGCGTCATCTGGACGGGGATCCCGGCCTTATTTCCCGCAGATATCAGTATGACGATATCTATCCTTCCGACTTCCGCGTGGGCGACGACACCGGTCTCCACGGTACACCGCTGGATGGCACAACACTCCTGCACATGGCTATCGAATTTGACGAGGATGAAATTTTCGATTGGGTTATCGATAACGGCGCGGACGCGAACGCCGTTGCCGACATCGATGTCGACGGCTTTGGGGGGCACACGCCGCTGTTCAACTGTGTCGTCAAGAAAGGCCGGAAGGAGGACAGAATGGCTGTCGTGCTCCTCGAAAGGGGAGCGGACCCGTCCCATCGAGCGTCCCTCCGAAAGGGCCTTAAGTCAACACCCGATGAAGCCGTACGTGAATATAGGGAGGTGACACCGATTGAATACGCCGTTCGATTTCACGACCAGAGCTATGTGAATCAAGCGGCGGTAAAGGCGATTGAAGCGGGGATATTCGCAGGCTGATCGACACTGCAATATTCTACGGGTGTACTACGAGAACCGCCAGGAAATTCCCACACTTCAACAGTGCAAACAGCACACGCAATGCAGACAGACTAAGGGTTCAGGCTCCGCGGCCAAGCTTGTATCAACAGACTGGTGAAACGCTACACATAACCGTTGCCTTCCCCATCAGGCTTGCTCCATGGCATTATTCGGATCAAGCCGTTTTACGACGCTGTATGCTCGAAATCCGTGGTTCCTTAAACACCAATGGTGATAGGCTTATGAAGCAATGTATCCACCACATTGTTTTAACGGTGAGTGATGTCAAGAAATCGACGGATTTTTACAGTAAAATTTCCGATTGGCAGATCAGGGAACAGGCGGAGAATTATACGGAATTCGTCCCTTCGGACGACCCCGGCGGAAAACACTTCCTGTTTGTCATTGGTACGCCAAGAGACTATCACGTCACAGACAATGTGTTCGATCGAAATCGAATCGGCCTTGACCATTTTGCCTTTGGGGTCGAGACAGAAGAGGAATTACAGGCCATCGAAAAACGGCTTCGAGCAGAGGACATAGAAATGGAAGATGGGGGCATTACAAATGACGACTTTGGTGGGACAGCGATTTTCTGCTACGATCCGGACGGAATGAAAGTCGAGTTCCATCTTGTGTGATTGAATCGGACGGCTTCCTTGACGAGCGATCTGAGCTGTCCACGAGAGTGTGTTATATTGAAGGCTGATACCTGAGCCGTCGACCCGTTTGCATGATGTTGACGCATAACCCCGGATCGGGAAACGCAAGTGAGTCATTCCGTCCGCAGCCACCTTCGTCTTGAGATTGATGCCTACGACGAAGCCATCCGCCAGTTCATCCCGGGCTACGAGGAAGGCCTGAAGAGAATTGCCTGCAAGGTCGCCGCGATCCGACCCGCCCTGGTGCTGGACCTCGGCACCGGAACGGGCGCCCTCGCCGAAGCGATGCTCGAGCACGAAAGCGTGGGCGCCGTGGAAGCCATCGACGTCGATCCGGAGATGCTGGATCGGGCCCGCACCCGGCTGGTGCGTTTCGGTGCCCGGGTGCGTTTCCGCGAATGTTCATTCGAGGCGCCGCTCCCCGCGTGCGACGCGGTGGCCGCCTGCCTGGCCCTGCACCATATTCCGGCGATGCAACGCAAGCGTACCCTGTACAAGCATATTTTCCGTGCGCTCCGCCCCGGAGGGGTGTTCGTGACCGCCGACGTGACGATGACCGCAGACCCCGAGGCAAGGGAGCGGTGCTACCGAATCTGGACGGCTCACCTCGTTTCGCGCGGCATCGACGAACAGCGGGCCCGCGAGCACTTCGAAGAGTGGTCCTCCGAAGACACGTACTTCCCCGTCGAAGAAGAACTCGACGCGATGCGTGAGGCCGGGTTCGTTGCCGAATGCACGTGGCAGGACCCGCCCAATACGCTCCTGGTGGGACGCAGGCGGTAGGGTATTGAATTGCTTCAGGAATGCTCAGGACAACGGCTCAGGGCAGGTTAAGGGTCTCCTGACAGCGGCTTCATTACGTCCAATGAACTGAATAACGCGTGGTCATTGAGCTTGTCGAAATGCCCGCTATTCAACAGCCTTTTGACCCTTCGACAGGCTCAGGGGCCGCAAGCTCAGGGACCGGCTCAGCTTCTGCGACTCCCCCTCAAGGGGGGAGTAATTCAAGCGTCGATTGAGTTCCCAATCCAATGAGTGAGCATCTTCAGCACTATCTGCAAGCCGCCGATCGAGCCCTGGAATACTACGATATCGGGGAAGTCCGCATTCACGAGCGCAAGCAAGTGGGCCATATAGGCTTTTCCGGTTACCGCATGGTCAAGTTCCGTGCGGACGGCGCATCCGGGAGTTGGCTCGTCACCGTGTATTATGCCAGGGTAGACGGAGACATCCATGATTATCGAACAGCAATCCGGTCCCACCTTCTCTGGCTCGAAGCCATGGACCGCGACACCGATATGGTCATACAGAAACCCGTCCGCAATCTGTCAGGCGATCTCATCACAGACGTCCCGTCCGATGGCAATCAGTCCCTTCTTGTGACCCTTCTTCGCTGGATTGGCGGCGAGTTGGTCTGGGACAACTACGGGGACGAGGTGTTCGTTGACCTGCCGGCGGAAACACTTTACAACGTCGGAACGGTCCTCGGCAAAATCCACCGGCACGGCAGTCAGTGGACCCTTCCCGAAGGCTTCTTTCGTCCCGGGAGCGAACATGAAGACCTGCAACTCGACCTGAACCGCCTGCGTCCGGCCGCGGAGGACGGACGGATCGCCACCGATGATTTCCCGGTTCTGGAACTGACGGTGCGCCAGATTATCGAGGACCTAGCGAAAATGAACGGATCACCGAAATCCCGGGGACTGCTTCACGGCGATTTCTCATGCGGCAATTGCATCGTACATCTGGGCGAGATCCGTCCCATTGATTTCGACTGGTGTCGGTTCGGGCATTTACTGGCAGACGTTGGTTGGTGCTTCGCCGTAAATCCGATGAGACCGGCGCTATGCCAGGCTTTTCTGAACGGGTACGAACGGCAGCACAATCTGCCAGATAACCATCTGCGAATAATCGAAAGTTTCCATATCGAGTCCTGCATTCGACTCCTATCCTGGCGTACGGAGAGTCCTGAAGAAGATTTCTCGACACTGCCCCGTTTCGTTGAAGGCGCCTGCCGGAAATATCTCGAAGGCGAACCGTTCGTCCTCGAGTGGATGGAGGACCTGTGAATAGGGAATCGCGACGGGGCCCTTGTCGCACGACCTCCGTTGGCATGGGAATGTAGGGGCAGGTTTAAAACCTGCCATTTCGGCCGGACCATCGGGACGTGTTCGATTTCGGCAACGAACCGTTATTCGTACGGAGGAAAATCGATGACGGCATCCGCAGTACTCTCTTTCATCCTTATTCTTCAATCCGCGATGACACCCGCATTTGCGAATGAGGGGCTAAATTCGGAAAACGATTACGGACGCGCCAGGATTGGCGGCATGAAGGGCAAAATAAAGTGGGAGTCGATGCTTCACGGCGAGGGTCTGGAGGGCTGGAAGCCGGGCAACGAAGCGGTATGGTCCCGGGAGGGAGACACCATAATCGCGCAAGCGGCCGGAAAGGATGGCGCAACCAGACTCGTGCAGGGAGACAGTACATGGTCACACTATGAGTTCAAGGTCCAGGTTATGTGGGTAGAGGGCGCCAACGTGCAGATCCGCTTCGGCATTACCGACGAGAGCCGGGAGTATATGGTCGATTACCTCGGTGGCTGGAAGGCGCTGGCGATCAGCACCTACGAGCGCGGTAAACGCGGCGTCGCCAAACTCGACGTTGTCAATCTGGTCCTTGAGGGAGGTCGGGAATTCGATCTTGTTCTGGCTGTGCGGGGACATTCCGTCACGACCTACGTAAACGGGAAGCTCGTCAACCGGTTGACGCTCGAAGCGAATCCGAAAGGTGCGGTTGGGCTGGGCACCTGGGGACATCACGCGGTTGCCCGATTCAGGGACCCGAGGATTCGCCACTATAACGGACGTCCTCAAGCCGTAATCTCGAATCTGATTCAATCTAAGGAGCGCTCTATGCAAGATACGAACCCTGCCCTACGCCAGGCTTCATTTGTAGAGATAACCGGCGAGCCCAACCTGCCGGCCGTGCTCCTGATCGGTGACTCGATTTCGATGGGATATACGATTCCGACTCGAGAACGGCTCGGAGGTAAGGCGAACGTCCACCGTCCATCTCGGAACTGCGGTCCGACGAGCCGCGGGCTCGCGGAGCTGGAAGTATGGCTGGGCACTCGGAAGTGGGATGTCATCCACTTCAATTGGGGCCTGCATGACCTGAAATTTGTCGATGACGAGGGTAGACTCACCGACGCGGAAAAGGGTAGACATTTCACGTCTGTCGATCAATATAAGCAGAATCTGGACAAGCTGGTGTCGAGGCTGAAGACGACGGGAGCGAAGCTGATCTGGGCGACGACGACACCCGTGCCGGCGGGGGCCAACGGTCGGCAGAAGGGAGACGCGGCGAACTATAACGCCGTCGCGAAGGAGATCATGAATCAGCCTGGCATTACGATTAACGATCTCTATGCCTTCGCCCTGCCGCGACTGAAGGAAATCCAGCTACCGCAAGACGTTCACTTCACAAAAGAGGGCTCCAGGCGCCTGGCAGATCAGGTCGCCAGAGCTATCCTGAAGCGCCTGAGCGAGTGACGTCGAGATCCATAAGGGAATTGAAAACCCCAAATTCAGGAGCGGCGCCCAAATTGCCGAAAACATACCCGATTCTGGAGTTCGACGGGGAACGGGAAGCCGTCATCGAGCCGTCGAAAACGATCAGGCATCGAGACGTTCCGGAGCACTGCGTCATTTGTTACTTCCCGAAGACGATCGAACAGGCGAGGCAAGAACTGGCGCTCCGGCCCCTGCGTCCGGTCAAGTGTATCATGTATTGACATTCCTGGCCTGCTCGACCTCGTTCACGCCGACATGTTCAAGAACTATCTTGTCGTTGCTCTCCGAAACCTGCTGAGGCACAAGGGCTATACGTTTATCGTCCTTTCAGGATTGGCCCTTGGTATGGCCCCTGCGCTGATGATCGTACTCTATGTACAATCTGAATTGAGCTATGATCGGTTTCGACCCCATTCCGACCGGATCTACAGAATTCTCAGGGAGACACGGTGGCCGAGTGGACGCATTCAATGGTCAACAGGTCAGAAAAGTGCGCTTGCCTCGGCCCTGCGCGAAGACTTCGGAGATGTGGAAGATGCAACGCGATTCTGGGCGGTTTCCAGCTGGGTGAGTTCCGGTGACACGGGATTCAAACAGAAGTTCTGTCTCGCGGACAAGAACATCCTGGAATTCTTCGGTATCGAAGTTCTACTCGGCGACCCTGAATCCGTTCTTTCAGAACCGTCATCGGTTGTACTCACACAGGAGATGGCGCAGAAATACTTCGGAATTGAGAATCCGATTGGGAAGGTCATTACGGCAGAACGCCTGTATTTCGGGAGGGTGGACCTGAAAATCACCGGAGTTCTGGCGGACATGCCCTCCAATTCTCATTTCAGGTTTGATTTCATAACAGCAACTCCGACAGATTACATTCGCAGGGAGCAACTCTGGGACGATTGGAAGAAACACGGAATCACGACCCCTGCTCACACGTACGTACGGCTTGCAAAAGGTGTCTCCGCGTCGGCAACTGAGCGCAAATTGCCCGATTTGCTCGCTATGCATCTGGGGCCGGGCAGGGGCGAACATAAAGGCACCGAGAATCTCTATCATCTTCAGCCGCTAAACCGCATTCACCTCTACTCCGGTCTCGACTATGGATACCGTCGGGGCGGAAGGGGCGATATACAAGATCTGTATCTATTGATTTCCATAGGTGCCTTTGTTCTCATCATCGCATGTATCAATTTTATGAATCTCGCCACAGCACGCGCCACAAACCGCCTTCGAGAAGCCGGAATGCGAAAGGCAATGGGGGCAAAGCGTCATCAACTGATTACGCAGTTACTCGGCGAGTCCGTTTTTCTGTCCGGCCTGGCCATGTTGCTTGCACTGTCAATTGCAGCGCTGTTATTGCCCTACTTCACGATGTTCGTTGGTGGAGGATTATTACTGGGTCTGATCACGAATTCGACGGCGCCAATCTGGCTGATTGGAATTGCCCTTTTTGCAGGGCTTCTTTCTGGCAGCTATGCTGCTTTCTTCATGTCGGGCTTTCAACCGGCGGCCGCTCTACGTGGAATATCGAAGACCGGCTCGAGTGCCGTCTGGTGTAGAAAATCGCTCGTTGTTTTACAGTTTGCGATTGCCACACTGTTGATAATCTGTGCGTTCGTCGCGTATCGGCAATTGGAATTCATAAACAAAAAAGACCTGGGTTTCGATAATGAGCACGTGCTGGTTATGCCTGTTTTCGACAATACCCAACTGATGAAAGCTGAAAAGAGCGCCCTGTCGAACAAATACGAGATCGTTAAGGAGGAATTTCTTAAACATCCCAATGTCTTGATGGCGACAGCCTCGCGTGGAATCCCCGGCGGACTTCGAAGCGGAAGTTATGCTCCGACTCTGACGACAGATAACGACAGAGAGATTGAAGTTCGGATGTTTGATGTAGATCTGGACTTTATTCGATTTTTCGATTTAAAGCTTGTATCTGGCAGGTCGTTTTCAGATAGAGACGCCTTGAGCTGGCGTGGAAACTCTGAGATAAGTTATATCCTGACGGAAACAACAGCCGGAATGTTGGGATGGGAGGATCCCATCGGTGAAGCATTGAGGGGAAAGGGACATCAGTCGCAAGGACGAGTCATTGGCGTGATCGAAGACTTTCATCTGGATTTGCGGCACCGAATGGAGCCGGTTGTCTTAACGGTATCCGCTGCCAGATTAAGGTTTCTGTCACTGAAGATTCGAACGGAAGCGCTAATCGAAACCATGAGTTTTCTCAAGGCAACCTGGAGGCGATTTGTGCCGGATCGACCTTTCAATTATCACTTTCTCGATGAACGGATCGATTCGCTATATCGAAAAGAGGTCCGGCATGGACAGATGTTCGGAATCGGAGCGCTTCTCGCGATCTTTGTCGCCTGTCTGGGGCTGCTGGGCCTTGCCTCGTTTACTGCAGAGCAGCGGACGAGAGAAATCGGCATCAGAAAGGTCTTGGGAGCATCTGTCGTGTCTATCGTGGTGCTGCTCGCCAAAGCAACCTTAAAATGGGTGGTCATTGCCAATGCGGTTGCCTGGCCGCTTGCATATTATCTTGCGTCGAATTGGCTTCAACGATTTGCATTTCGCGTCGATCTCGGTGTGGAGCCGTTTTTTTGGGGCGGCTGCGCTGTGTTGCTCTTAGCCACGGCAACGGTAGGTTATCACGCATTGAAGGCAGCTACTGCAGAACCGGTCGCTTCGCTGAAATGCGAATAAATGGTAAACCACGCTGAAATTTGCCGGGCTAACCTTGATTCGTAAGTCTTCGGGGACGTTAATTCAAAATTGTGCTTGTAAATAAAGGCGATTAAACGGCGGATTACCAGGATACACCAGGTCACCGGACGTGAAGGGAAAAACGTCATTCTATACGTCGATATTGCCCCGTTTCGGAGGGTTTTATCGCGTTGCCGCGTTGCTGTTTTTTTCGCATTGAGGCTTATTGCGCACATTGCGATGATGGGTCCAACCTGTAAGCACGGACAGCCTGGAGGTCTTCTTACGAGGCAGGAGGGAATCCGAATAACTGAAACCATTCGAGGAACTGACGTATCGAGGACAGCTTCGCCGCCTTCGTCGCCTCGCGCTCGAGGCGCTTGCGGCCTACGACCTGGGTGATTTTACGCTTCGGCCAATACAACACCGGCACAACGCCACGTTCCTGGTTCGGGCCGGGGGCTGCCGATACGTCCTGCGCGTCAACCGGCCGGGGCACAGGGATCTGGCGCTCATCAGGTCGGAGCTGATGTGGCTGGATGCGATTGCCCGGGAGACGGACCTCGTTGTGCCCGCACCGGTCGCGGATCGGGAAGGAAATCTGCTGACGGTCGCCTCGGCGCCGGGGATCCCGAAACCGAGAGTCTGCGCGCTGTTTCGGTGGGTGAAGGGACGCTTTGTCAGCCAGCACGACCTGACCGGGCGACATCTGGAAATGGTCGGCCGCCTTATGGGCAGGCTGCAACGCCACTCTGAGAGGTTTGTGCCGCCCGCCGGATTCACGCGAATCCGCTGGGACGCTGAAGCGCTGCTCGGCGGTGTAATTGGAGGAACGATCGCCCATGCGAAAGCGGTACTCGATCCCGCAAGAAAGGCCATCGTTGATCGGGCAGAATCAATCACGCGCCGCGCAGTGGAGCGGTTGGGAGAGGCCCCGTCCGTCTTCGGTCTGATACACGGCGATCTGCACCAGATGAACTACGTATTCCTGAAGGGCGAAGCGCGCGCGCTGGACTTTGACGACTGCGGATGGGGCTACTACCTCGGCGATATGGGTGCTACCCTCGGCCCTCTGGTCAGCCGGAAGGATTTCCCCGCGCTGCGAGCCGCCTTTCTTCACGGATACAGGGATGTCCGACCCCTCGATTCCGGCCACGAGCGAATGCTGACCTCCTTCCTGATCGCAGACCGCCTGAAGATCGCCGTCTGGATGTCCGGCCGCCTCGACAACCCGGGCCTGCGCGACGGCGTCGCGGAATTCGTACGGGACCGGGTCGACCAGATGGACGACATGATGCGCTGGAATCCAGGAGCCTGATCTGTCGACCGCGAAAGCGGAACGAAGTTATGCGCAATGCTTCGATAACCTACAGCGAAACCCGGGACATTCCGCTCGATGACCTTTTAAGGCTCTACTCGGCCGTCGAATGGTCGTCCGCGAACAAGCCGAACGAGCTTCGCGATGCGTTGACGAACTCCCACGCTCTGCTGACGGCGTGGGATGGCGCCCGTCTTGTCGGGCTGGGCAATGCCATTTCGGACGGGCATCTCGTTGTCTATTATCCGCACCTGCTGGTGGATCCCGAATATCAGGGCATCGGAATTGGATCGGAATTAATGAAGAGATTGAAGGCTATATACAAAGGCTTCCACCAGCACGTGCTGATTGCCGATGGAAGGGCGATCGATTTCTACGAAAAGTGTGGTTTCACCAGGGCAGGCAAAACGGAGCCGATGTGGATCTACGAAGGTAAGGATCATTGAATGCCACTGCCGCCCCTATCTCAAACGGAAGCGATTATGCCGTTGCATTTTTCTGTAACATTCTGTAAAATATAACTATGCCGGAGATCAGTCGGTTTCCTGGACTGGAGTGAAAAAATGATACCCCGTGTACTTGAAGCCCGTTATGCAGGCGATTATACGATCTGGATCAGATTCAACGATGGCGTGGAAGGGGAAGTAGATTTGAAGGATGAATTGTGGGGCCCGGTTTTTGCGCCGCTGAAGAACAGGGAGTATTTCAGGAGATTTCGAATCCACCCTGACTTCCATACGTTAACGTGGGATAATGAAGCGGATTTTGCGCCTGAATTCCTGTATGACATTGTCAAGGTTACGGCCTGAGCCGGTCGTTTCAGCCTTCCATCATTAGTAAAATAAATGCACCCGGCGTTTCGGCGGTTTGACTCAATACCGCCGATTTGTTTTTTCGCAGGGCACTGCTGTCCAAGAACCGTGAAATTCTCATAGATGAGGTTCGAAGAGCGGCTTCAATTGGCGATTTTGCACGGGCCTGACCCGGATAACGAAAACCAGGTTGTCATCGGTTCGGGTTTGTTGTAACGCATTTCATTCTGAGCGGAGTCGAAAGACTTTTTGCCGCTTCCGTCCCGCGCTGCAGGCGGACGTGCTGCCTCTCAGGTATCGACGGGTGCAAATCGCACGAGAATGATCCGATGCTGCAGTAGATCCTTCGTCGGCCGGGGGGGCACCCTTCGACAAGCTCAGGGCAAGTCCTCTGGATGACAGCTGGAAGCCACGTGCACTACGATCGAAAATCATGTCATTCTGAGCGCGCTGGCTTCCTCAGGATGACCGTATACGCAAAGATGTCGGTACAGCGTTTCTCGAATAGTCATCGCAAGGCACGTCGACCACAGCGCAGCGAAGAATCTCCCGTATTCTCGATTATACGTGTACTACATGCCGTTTGTAGATGGACTTGTGCGCGGACACATCGAACGCCTGTCGGCCTCCTCGGGATGAAAGTCTTCGGAATGGCAGGACCGACTCGTTTCGCCAATGACTGTAGACGATTTTGCCAGCCATGCGTTTCGCGTATTTTCGCGACTTTCGTAGTGACTCATACCCGTTTTTGGACAGGATTTTTCGTTGGGTACTCGTGGTTCCGAGTCACCTGAGCAAGCTTGGGTTCTTTCGACGGGCTCATGTTCATGCCCTCGCACTTTTTCGTGTCTTCCAGCGCCAAATCACAAAAGGCAATTGCAAAGGAAAGGGCAGCGATGGGTGATAGAGATTCGGGCAGCGAGCGCGTGTCCCCGGCCTTCAGGACGACCCTTCGACGGGAACTCGACGATTGGGTGAACGAAGGCGTTGTCGATTCCGATCAGTCTGCCGCGATTTCAAACCGATATCGGCTGAACGAAGAGACGCAGAAATCCGGCGGCCTGGTCGTCCAGGCCCTCTATCTGATCGGCGCCTGTCTGATCGGCGGCGGCGCGATCAGCTTCGTGGCGTCAAGATGGGAAGAGATCCCCGTGCCCCTGAGAATGGCGCTCCTGTTCAGTACGCTGCTCGCATTCGAGGTCGCGGGGTTCTACCTTTGGAAGATATCCGGGACCCGAAAAAAACTGGGGGAGGCCCTCGTCGTGCTGGGCGGGCTGGTCTTTGGCGCAAACGTCGTATTGATCGCGCAGATGTTCAATCTGCATGGAGACCCGTACGGGGCATTCGGGATCTGGGCGCTCGGTACGGGGGTCATCGCCTATGCGACGATGAGCGGGCCCTGCATGTTACTGACGTGCGTCACAAGCCTTGTCTGGTTCGTCGGCCATGCCGAGGGGAACCCGCACTCATTCTGCTGGTATCCTCTGGTGATCGGGGCCGCGGGTCTTCCGTTTCTGAAGCGTTACAGCAATTCGGCGTTCGCCGGTATTATCCTGACGGCAGGGGCGGCAATTCCGGTTTGCGCGGCCATCGACAGCGGCGAAGCCTGGCCGGCCGTTCTGGCAGTTTCGGTAATCGCCGCGCTGCTCTACGGCCTGGGTCTCCGGCTGGAAAGGACCGAACCGGCACGGCTCATGGGGGTCATTGCAAGAACTGTCGGAATGGCCGGGACTCTGCTGCTGGCTTACATGATGTCGTTTCGGGAAGTCGCGACGGAACTTATAGAACGCCCGTGGCAGTCGACCGGGTTTTTGTGGACAGTACCGTTCGGGCTGGTTTGTGTGGCCGCCGTTGTGGTCTGGATATCGGTGATTCGGAAGCCTCCTGAGAGGAGCGACCTGAGACACCGCTCGAAAGCGGTCCTTCTTGCCGGCGTCCTGCTGGCTTGTGGCACGTTGACGATGCAGCCCGTCGGATTTACTCTCGCAGCTCACCTGGCCGTCGCCGCAATCGGGATCAGCCTGCTCTATACGGCAGTCAAGGTCCATCGCAGGATATCCTTCTGGACGGGTCTGCTGCTTCTGGCATGGGTCATCTTTCAGAACTTTATTCAGTGGGATACCAATCTGCTTCTCAAGTCATTCGTCTTCATCGTCTGTGGTATCGGGGTGATTCTGGGAGGGATCCGGTTCGAGCGGCATCTCAAACAGGGGGGCGCGGAAAATGGCTAAAAGATACGTCTGGTTTGCCGCCGCGCTGCTCGTGCAGATCGGCATCCTGGCCGCGTTGCCCCTGGGCCGGGAAGAGTCGGGAAGAAAGATATGGCTCTCCGCGAAGGTAACGAATCTTCGGGATGTGATGCGAGGGTCGGGTATCCTATTGGACTATGACGTCGCGCGGCTCAAGGTCCGTCAAAAGAGGGGAGAAACGGTCTACGTTTCGCTGAGCATGCAGTTGGATTCCACGTGGACCGTCCAAAAAACATCCAGGGAAAAGCCGCAAGAGCTATCGGCGGGGAACGCATTGATCCGTGGCAAAGCGGCCCGCCGTCATATGCCCATTCACGTACTGCTGCGGAAGAAGTCGACGGGCGAGTGGAAGGCGGATTCGGTGGCGACCGGACACGAGGAAAAACCGTTTGGAGCCCTGGGAAAGGACGAAGCCGTCGCGTGGGCGTCTATATGGCAGGAATTCGTGGACTTCGGTATCTCCTACTGCGACGTTCCGGAGCGGAAACGCGAGCGGATCATCGAAGATATCCGGAAGCATCCCGGGGATTTCGCCGCGCTCGTGCAGATCGACCAGGAGGGACGCGCGTCGCTTCTTGGATTTCGGATCAGGGATCGGGAGTACGAATTCTAGCCTTCCTCACCTACTCGCAATCCCCGTAGCTGTAGACGTGGGAGCCGCTTCCGAAGTAGATGCGTCCGTTCAGCCAATCCCCTCCGAAACTGACAGGTACCGGAGACGCGGCCAGTATGGTGAGGCTGTGGTCTGACGGGTTGACGCGGACGATTCCCCTGACGAAGAGCATGTAGACGCTGCCTGCCGGCGTGGTCACGAAGACGCGTGGGCCCTGCTGTCTGGCCGTCAGCCCGTAGCACTCCGTCGTACGTTCGCTACGAATGACCTCCCTGGAATCGGGATCGAACGCAAAGAATCGTTCCTGGTCTACAACCCCATAGACGAGTCCGTCCCGAGCGAAACAGAGATCCGTGTACGATTGCGCGCCGGGGAAAACGGCCTCACGCCACAGGACCCGCCGGGTTTCCAGTTCCATCAGGTAGAGTTCGGCTTCTTCCGCCTTTTGCTCGCCGCCGGTTCCCGGATTGGTGGTGGAGCCGCCCAGGAGGTTGCCGTCCGTAAGGGCGACCAGGCTCATCGTGCTGTGATCGGGGAGAATATCGGTGTGTTCGAGCAGTTCGCGCGACCCGGTTTCCCGGTCCCAGAACAGCATTCCGCCGCCCGTGCGGCCGTAGTCCGGCGTGCCCGCCAGGATGACCGTCTTCCCATCGGGATGGGCAAGCAGCGTATGCGGCCGGTTGATGGCGGGTTTGCATTCGGTCAGGAAACGCGGATTGGAACCGGGGTTTTCCTTTTTCGTAGGCACCCACGTGCCGGCGGGATCCCATTCCAGAAGAAAACCCCCGGTATAACCGCCGGCAAAAAAACGGTCCGTCTGCCTGGCGACCGTGTTCCACTGGCCAAGGTTGGGACGGTTGATCCAGCTGTCCGAATCGGGATTGTAGCAGAAGAAACGAGCGGGAAACGTGGTGCCCCCGCAGATGGTTTCGTCGGGCGCCGCGGCGAGGCCCATCACGTGGGCGCCTTCGGTCGTGTAATCGAAATCGACTTCATGGATTTCATCGGAATCGGGATCTTCAACCGATAGCGTACGCGCCTCCAGATCGCAGGCCACGATGCGTTTTCCGTCCGGGAAGTTCCGGTGGAAGAGTCCCTGGCTGCCTGTTACGACCGGTTTTTCGTTCTGTCGCTCGGTCGTCCCGACCGGCCTTCGCGCGCCTTTGTAGAGTTCGAGCCAGCCTGTGGCGTTGTCCCCGCTATGTCCGTAGACCTTCCCGTTGAGGTCGCGATAGACGTGGCCGCTACCGTGGACGCGTTCGTCGTCTGACAACACGGGCTCCACGGCCCCCGAGTTCGGCTCCAGGCAGATAATCTGGCTGGCAGTGCTGCCGATACCGAAATAGATCCATCCCGCATCGTCGGCCGCAACCGAACGCGGATATTGCCGCCAGTTCTGCTTGTAGACGTGGCCGTAGTCCCTGAAGGCATCGGTACGGGGATCGTAACACGTAACGCCGCTATCCGGGTGGGTAGCCGCCCAGATGCGGCCGTCATCGTCTTCGGTCATGCCCATGGCCATCTGCGGCACGGTCTCGTGGCAGACCGTAAACGCCCGTTCGACGGCGTCGAAGGCCAGGAAGTGGCTGTGAAAATGGGTGCAGAAAAGGTTGCCGCTGGTGAGAATTGACGAAAACGGACACGCGTTGAAGTCATCGCCCGGAGGAAAAGGAAGGGGGAACTGTTCGCTGGCGCCGGTCTCCGCGTCGATCAGCAGAAGGCCGTAGCAGCCCCTGCGATCGTACAACCAGAACAGGACCACGTTCCGGCCCTGCCCGTCCACGGTGGCGACGAGCCCGCGGCTGTTGGCGATGTCTGTCGCGACGCCGTGGTGGCGGAACCCGTTGCCGAGATCCTGAGATGCGTGCATTGGCGGTGTCTCCTCGTTATGCGACGCAAAATCGACTTCCCGAATGTCCGAAAATCGGCAACGGCATCACGCCACATCCGAAAGCGTTCGTTCCATTTCTTTTCGGATGCGGAGAACGTCGCTGTCTTCGTCGAGTTCCACGTCGGTCCTATGGATCTGCCGGCCGGCGGCAATTCGGCGTTTCAGCCTGAGTTGGTGAGCCAGGCCGACAGGCAGGATTCCGTCCCTGACAGCACTTGCAGCCGGCATGAGTTTCCCGTAAACACGGTACCCGCCCTCTCCATCGAGGGTCTCCCCCGCGGCGAGGTCCCGCTTGGCGGTGGCGGCGACGTCCGCGACAAACGCACGTGGAGTGCCGGTCGCTTCGCCGTGAGTCCCGGCACGCATCACGCTGGTGGCAAGTTCCATGCCCACAAGGTGATAGGGGCGGTAGACGGCGGTGTACCGTCCGGTAGCGTCCGTGGGCAGCCCGTATTCCGTGAAACAGCGCCGGATATAGTCTCCCGACCCTTCAATGGTGACGTACACGCCCCATCGCAGGTGCCGGTCCACGGGCGAGCCGTCCGGATACACGCAGGAGACGACCTCGACCGTTCCCTTATGAGAGAGCCCGCCGCCCTCGTCCCGGGGCCGGCAGACGTCCGGGAGCCGGTCGAAGCCGCAGGGCGGGAAGTTCAGACCCTCCGGCTGCGGTTCGAGTCCCGTGGCGTTCGAGACGGCGGCCATCTCAATGGCCGATTTCGTGCCGTCCAGAAAGGAATTGAACATTCTCGGGTTCATCCCGCCGCGCGACGCTGTTTCCGCATCGATTCCGTAGTGGTCCCACACCGTATCGGGCGTGGATGCGTGATACACGGGCCGGTGTTTCGTACCCTTTCCCGCGCAGACCACTTCGAATCCGTTGGTACGCGCCCAGTCCACGAGTTCGCAGATCAGGGCGGGCTGGTCGCCATAGGCAAGCGAGTAGACGAGGCCGGCGGTCTTTGCCCGCTGCGCCAGTACGGGACCCGCGAGAACGTCGGCTTCGACGTTGACCATGACCAGGTGGCGGCCTTCCCGGATGGCGTTCAGGGCATAGCGGATGCCGGCGAGCGGATTGCCTGTGGCTTCGACCAGAACGTCCAGGCCCCCGGCGCCGACGAGAGAATCGGCGTCGTCCGTGACGTGAGTGCCTCCGGACTTGAGTGCGTTGTCGAAGTCCGTTGCGGCGAATTGGGAAGGGGGCCACTCTGCGCGCGCAAGCGCGTCACGCGCACGATCAATGGAAAGATCGGCCACACCCAGTACATGAAGACCTGGAATCCGGCGGGCCTGGGCCAGAAACATCGTTCCGAATTTCCCGGCGCCGATCAGACCCACGCGCACGGGATGGTCGGGACCGTCGCTCCCCGGTCGCCGATGTGAGCCTCGTGTGTCTCGCATCGGGCACCTCGTAAATCAATTCGTCTCTTCTGTCCGGGCGCCTCTTACCCACGACCTGCGAAGCAGACGCCCACGTCTTCCAGAAACTGCTCCGGGTTGACCCTGCGATACCGTTCCACGCAAAAATGGCCGGTTCGTGATTCATTCTCATCGTCCGACACGGGCAGATGCTCCGCCGACAGACCCTCGAGTTGAGAAAGCCGCCATACGCTTTGCTTCGCGACCTGATCCGCATTCGAATTGCCGCGAATCTCGATATTGGGCTCGATCGTTCGGTAATAGAACACCGCTTTGAGGCGGGTCCGCATGATCTTGAGCGCGTACTCGGGCAGCTTGTCTTCACCTTCGCCGGGGACAAACGACTCGGGCCAGAACAGGCGGTTGATATGGAGATCGAAAGCGCTCTTGAGCGCACCGTACACGCTGCCGTCGGACGGAACCCACTGGGAGTCCGGCCACACGTCCAGGTTGCCCCACGGCCACCCCAGACGATCCCTGTCCAGGCGAAGGCGTCCGCTTCCCGAATTGACCCCTTCCGCCGAAATGTCGAGAATGGCGAAGTGATGGGGATAGATGAAGAAGTCGTCCGTCCGGGCGCGCCATGCGTCGTAAAAGGCCGTGGTCAGAGCCAGAATCGCATGCGAGGTGTGGATGATGCCGTCTTCCAGAAACGGGGAGACGATGCCCGTGCGGTCCGACTCATTGTAATCGGGACAGAAGGATTCGAAGGGCACGCGCTGAAAACCGTACCCGTCCCGTTGCCGATATTCGAAATCCCGGGCGGAAAGTACCTGACTGGTATGCATTTCGGGCAACCTCGAGTATTGTGATGAACCGAACCGGCGCGACCTTCCGGCAGGTCTTTCGCACGCGCCGCGGGCCAGGGAGACCTCAGCTCATACCTCGCCCTCGGAAACCGCGTTGTCGCGCGCGTCCCGGATCCGGCCCCTCCGCACGACCGACTTCATGGATCGATACATCGCGTAGATGGAGATCAGCGCCCAGACCAGGGCGATCGGATAGGCCAGGACCGGCGCATCCCAGTGCCGGGCGAGAATGCCGGCGTCGGTGCGTTCGGCATATTGCCAGAGGTCGGTCCGGAAGTCGTAGAGGCTATAGAGACAGAGCATCACGCCGACCCACGTGGCCACCCACCGCGCAACTCTGGGGAGCAGGACCGCGGGCACCAGAAGCATGAAGCCGCTCGCGAGTCCAAACAGGAAATCGATGCTGCCGAACGGGGTATAACGCACCGCCATCCCTATAGAGAGGAAGCCGATTCCGGCAAGCAGAATCCGCTGCAGCAGCGGCCAGGAACTGACGTAGATGAAAAAAGCGCCAAGAAAAGCAGATCCCACGTATCCCGCAGAGGCGATGATCGGAAAGATACCACCCCGGCTCTGCGCGTGGCCGGATTCGTCCCAGTTGATGCGGACTTCAAGGACTTCGCCTCCCGTCGCCAGGGTGGCCGCCGCGTGGCCCATTTCGTGGATGAGCACCATGAAGACCCGGAACGGTTTGACGTAGGGCGTGTCCCAGAACACCAGGGCGACGATGGCGCAGACGATCGCGGGCCAGAATTGTTTGAGGGTATTCAGCATTTCCGCTTGCGATGCTTGTTGACGATTCTGAGGTTGGTGTCTCCCGACGCCACATCGATAAACTTGACGAGCAGGGATACCCGGTTCGCTTCGTCAAGCAGATTCCAGTAAAAATCGCGGGTCGTTTCGATTCCGTCATGCAGCTCGACGGCATACGGTTCGCCGAAGAATGCCGGCGGGGGATCTCCGTCGTCCGTGTATGTCGTGATGCAATGGCCGATTCCGGGTACGGCCGTTTCGTAGCTGAAGTACTGTCTGGACGCGGATTCGCCGTTCCCGGCAAGGGCTTTCAGAATGCCGATCCTGTAGGCGGCCCCGGAATCGTCCAGGTCCACGATGCCGGCGATACGCGGCGTGAAGATGGGAGGATCGGGTTCGAATGTGCGCGTGTTCAGGGCCGATTCGAAGGAGCCGCCGTCCTTTATCGCGTCGCAAATGGTGTCCGTATGGTCGCCGTTGGAAACGATGTGACAGGCGTTCAGGACTCGGATCGGACGATAGACGACGAGGCTCGGGCTTTCCAGCACGGACTCGTCGAATGCCCGGGTCCTGACCGTCTCGTTATCGGCGACGAAGACCCGGTTCCGGCTCCCGGCACTCCTGCCCATGATCCAGTAGACCTGGACGAAGTGTCTGGCGTCGGGCGTCCGGCCGATGACGATGCCCCGTCCCGGATATCGCGAGTTCCGGAGTGCGTCGAGATTGGTTTCAACGGCCTTTTCCAATTCGCGTCTCTCCTCCGTAGTCCCATCAGGCTTTTATTCGACCAGCGCGTCGTAGACGGCTCGCGAAAGCGCCGCGAGGCTGAGGTCGAATGCCATCCGGTCACGGCACGTGACGTGTTTGGCCATGATGGCGATGGTATACGGGCCGGTGGGCGAATAGACGATGCCCGCGTCTGCGCGCACGCCCAGATAGAAACCCGTCTTGTGAGCAACCGTGGTCCCTACGGGCAGCGCGTACGGGATCACGGTCCTGAGTTGCTGGCGCTTCAGGATGTCCAGTGCGCCCTTGCGGGACGCGGACGACAGGATATCACCCGAATAAAGCAGTTCGAGGAGTCTGCACATATCGGCCGGAGAGGAAACGTCGGACCGGTCGGGATCGTAACCCGCTCCGGCGTAGACGTATTCCTCATTGAACAGCCGCTGGGCGCAGAGGTCGCAGGTGTGGTCGGCATTCTCCGGGTCGAGACCGACGACGCTGAAGAGCAGTTGCCTGACCGTCATCGGGATGCGGGTCTGATGGAGTCCGAGTTCCCGCATCGTGTTGTCGAGATTGTCGCTGCCAACCAGATCGTAGAGAATATCCGTCGCGGTGTTGTCGCTGATGATAATCATCAGCATGGCCAGATCATGCACCGTGGGGTTGATACCCGCTGTCATTTCCTTGAGGATGCCCGAGCCGGGCACGCGAAGGCTGTCGGTGAGCTCGACGCGCCGGTTCAGGTCGATAATGCCGAGGTCCACCTGCCGGTAGAGTTCCACGAGTACGGGGACCTTCAGCGTACTCGCGGTGAAAAACACGTCGTCCGCGTTGTGTCGAATCTCCCTGCCGGATTCCAGGTGCCGGGCCGACACGCCCACGGTCGCTTTGATTCCTGATATCGCGGTCTGTATGGATGTCATTTCGAAATAACCAACGTCGACTGCTGATGCGATAAAGCATTGATCCGGGAAGACGTAAGCCGGGAGACGGGCGGCGAAAAGCCTAAAAGTGGGTAGACGGGAGAGGGGAGACGGGAGAAGAGATCTTTGCCGATTTTCTTCTCCCCTATGCCTCCGGCATGAATTGAAACCCAACGAGGCGGGTGATCTCTAACCTCTTACGTCTACCGTCTCACCGCCTCTAAGATATCTCCATGGAAAGCGCCAGCGCTTTCAATTCCCCGTAGCGCCGGGTCTCATACGCCGGCAACTGGCTTTCGCGCAGATCAAACCCGAACGCGCGTTTGCTGAGCACGATGATCGGCGGCGCCTGGACGCGCTTGAAGAAGTTGATCCGCACCTGCCGTGCGATCCACTCCAGGTCTTCAATCCAGCTGTTTACGTCGGGAAACCACGCGCGGAATTTCTCCCTGTCACTCCACCCGATCTCGTCCAGCAGAATTCCGTTCACGAACCATTGCAGAAAATCCACCGGGTCTTTCCGGTATTCGATGATCTGGCGAAGCATGGCATCGTGGTAACCGTATTTGATAGGGTCGCCAAGGCCCCGGGTTACGTCCTGCGCCTCGGAAAGTTCCGCGCTGGGCACCGTCTCGCCGCTGATCAGGTTATCCGGAATGACCTCCCTGCCGAACACCTCTTCGTTCAGGAACCGTGCCAGTTGCAGCACCTGGACCTTATAGAGGTCCGCGATCGGGGCCACGGCGCCGTTCACGTCCCCGTAGAGCGTGGCGTAGCCCAGCGCCGTCTCGGTCTTGTTGCCGTTGTTTGTGAAGACCAGCCCGAATCTGGCGGCCAGTCCGGCCAGAATATCCGCACCACGGATGCGCGCCTGAAGGTTCTCGTCAACAAGGCGGGTATAGACGCCCGTCGTGCTGGAAAAGCTCACGCCTTTGATTTTATCGGACAGGTACTCGTACAGGTCCTGGATCGGGCAACTCAGGTAATCCACCTCGAGCGTCCGGCAGACCTGCCGCGCGTTTTTCTGCGTAATGGACGCGTTGAACCGCGTGGGCATATTCACCGCGAACACCCGCTCGGCTCCGAACGCCTGCGCGAGCATGGATACCGCGACGCTCGAGTCGATGCCTCCGCTGACGCCAACCAGAAACCGGTTCTCCCTCTCGCGGATATCGTCCAGATGCCGCAGTCCGGTCAGGATGGCATCGTAGATCGCGGCCATTTCGTCCTGGGAAGCGGCGGGCGGGTCTCCGCCGCGGCTAAGCACCATCTGCTCCCGCCAGGGGCTCGCCCGGCGCAGGATTTCGCCGTCAGGGGAATAGACCGTCGTATCGCCATCGAAGACGATGATGTTCTTTCCGTTGTTCTGCGCGCCAACCTGATTGACGTAGAAGACAGGGATGGGAGAACGCCGCAGAATATCCGTGACGACCCGGTTTCGCTTTGCGTTCTTCTGCCACGTCCATGGGGACGAGGACAGATTGAACAGCGCCTGCGCCCCCCGGTCGTGGAAGACGCGCAGCGTATCCAGAATCTCTTCCCTATAGCTGTAGTCCCGGCACCAGATATCTTCGCAGAGTTGCACGCCGAACCGGAACGTCCGTCCATCCCTCAGGCGGACCTCGAACGGCACGGTCCAGTCGTAGACGGATTTCCCGCGGGCATCGGCCTGTTTGCGAAGCGAGTAGAAATGGCGGTCGTCGTCGAAGAACCGGTAGTTCGGATGCAGCGTCTTGGGTTGAACGCCCGCGGGAAGTCCTGCCGGGACGTTTTCCCGCGCCACGTAGCCGCCGTCGGCGCAGACATGGACGGCATTATACTTCCGTAACCGGCCGTCTTCGCCGATCTGCGCGCGATCCACCGCCACGTTCCCGAAGAGTACGGTAATGTCCTGGCTGGCCTCGCGGATCGTCTCGCTGTACGCCGCGAAATCCTCGACCAGCGCGTCCACCTCCCACAGGTCGCCCAGAATGTAGCCGGAAATGCAGAGTTCCGAAAAGACGATCAGTTCCGCGCCGGCCGCCCTGGCATTGTCGATGTAATGCAGCATGGTCTTGACGTTCAGGTCCGGCCGCGCCGGCTTCACGTCCATCTGGACCAGGGCGATTTCGGGCAACGCGTCAGTCATGGCTGCCGAGTCACGGATGCAGGATTAGGAGATGCCGAGGGACCGGCTTACGGCGGTGTGGATCCGGTCTTCGGTTTCGGCCACGTATGGTCCCGTCCGTTTCCAGTACTGCTGGCTGGCCCACACTTCGTAGCCGCCCTCGGGGATCTGACGCCTGACGGGAACGTAGCCGACGATGTCGTTGGTGTACGCCAGGACCATTACGTTGTCTACGCGCGGACCCAGTTCCCGTTTCAGCCGCAGGCCGTGCTCCACCGTCATTTCCCCCGCGAGCGTGACCAGCGCCAGGGCGTTTCCGAAACGCACGGTCTGAATTTCAAAGGGAATATTGGTGACAACGGGTATGTCATTCTCAACGCATTCAGACAGATGTCGAGCCCACGCCTGAACGTACCCCTGGTCGGCCTTCAGTCCCGCTCTTACGAGGTCCATGTCAATCGCTTCGGTTTCCAGTCCGATTATGTCCTGTCTGACGGAAATCGGACCGGTTACCTGATCGAGCCCGCCCGAGGCGAGTACCCGGACCACGGATTCCCCCAGCAGAACGCCGATGTCGCGGATTTCCTGGATGTTTCTCTGTATGAAACGGTCCTCGGCGGGGTCGACCGGTCGCGTCTTCTGGTCTCCGGCGCAGCCCTGTAGAAAGAAAGCGGTGACGCCGGGGTGCATGGCCTCCACGTGGTCATACGCGTAACAGACGTAGTCGCCGCCGATGAGCGTGCCGCTCCGGCTGGTGGGATGGCACGCATAGCTGAAAATGACGCTGCGAAGGTCGCCCTCGGGAGATTCGACGGCCAGCACCGGCACCTCGTGGTCGTGGGGCGCGCCGGGACCGGGTTTCCACTCCACGCCGCCCTTCCCGTCGGATTTACGGCGGGATACGGCGATATCGCAGTGCCCACGCCCGAACCGAAGACGGGCCGGCGACCGGGTCTCCCACGCGGTTTTCGCGCAACGGGTGACGCTGTCCAGGAGTCGCTCGATATAGTCTTCATCAAGGTCGCCGTGGCGATGCCGGTCCACTTCCCGGATGCACGGGCCGCAGTGGGTATGCGATCCGCTCAGGACGATGTTGGCAGGGACGACACCGGTCAGTGCCGAGATGCGGGACCGGACCTCTTCGGTGTGTTCGTAGAAACCCAGGATCTCAGCGCTTGCGATGATGAGCGGATCGTTGCCGTCGTCTATCGCGATGGCGTTGGCTTTCAGAGGATGGTAGACGGCTGTGGAGGGTTCCGTGCGGGCGGCGAACCCGGCCAGATAGATCCCGACCGGCGGCGTGACGTCTTCACCGCCGACTCCGATGAGGTACGTATCGCTGGACATCGTCATTCAATTTGCTCCCTGTCTATAGATGGACTGCCTGTTCTTTGCGTGCGGCAGCTGAGCGAGGACGCAGGCGTGCTGGACGCCGAAGCGTCCCAGTCCGATGACACCGATTCTGACGCGGTTCATTTCTCAGAAGCTGTGTTAAAATTACCTGTGAGTTCCCGAGCACGAGCGAAAAAGTGGCGGTCTAGGCGGGAAAATTCGCCCATATTTGTCTATAAGGGTGGATTTGACCAACGCCGACCGACGCTTTTGCAGCCGTGCGAAGACCGCAGGGAATTTTAAGACAGCTTCTCAGTCAGGTCGACCACAACCCTGCCCGTCTGGTTGCCCTGCAGGATGCGCTGGAACTCAGGTTCGAGGGTTTCGAGCGTACGTTCGGTTACCAGGTCGTCCGTTGCATCGATCTTCCAGGGGCCGGCGATTTTCTCCCACAGGTACTCCCTTTCCGGCATGGGACATTCGGCGGAGTCGATCCCCTGCAGGCTGACGCCCCGAAGAATGAACGGGTACACGCTCAAGTTCAGGTCCGCGGAAGCGACGAGGCCGCAGCACGTGACGAGTCCCCTGCTCCCTGTCGACTTGAGGGCGGTTGCCAGGATATTGCCTCCGACGGTATCCACAACACCGGCCCAGCGTTCCGCCAGCAGCGGACGCCTGCCTTCATCGTCAACCGCGTTTCGATGCACGACCGCGTTCGCCCCGAGGCCGAGCAGGAAGCGCTCCCGGTCCGGCTTGCCGGTGGCCGCGACAACGGTGTAGCCCACGCGGGAGAGGATGGCGACGGCCAGGCTGCCGACGCCCCCCGTAGCGCCGGTGACGAGTATCTCGCCGCTGCCGGGAGCAACGCCGTGGCGTTCCAGCCTGTGGAGCGACATGGCGGCGGTAAATCCGGCCGTGCCGTAGACCATCGACTCGCGAAGGGTAAGGCCATGGGGAAGCGGTAGGACCCATCCGGCAGGCACGCGGATGTATTGGCCGTATCCGCCCGGCGTGTTGGCGCCGAGATCGTAGCTTGTGACGATGACTTCATCGCCAGGGGTAAAACGTCCGTCGGAGCTCTCCTCTACAACGCCTGCCGCGTCTATGCCCGGCGTATGCGGATAGCGCCGGGTGACGCCCGGGTGTCCGGTGGCCGACAGCGCATCCTTGTAGTTCAGCGAGGAGTAGTGCACCCTGATCAGCACGTCGCCTTCGGGAAGCGTATCGACGGATCGGCGTACTACCTTGCGGATATAGCCGTCATTCTCCTGGCTCACGACCAGGCATTTGTAGTCACTGTCGGACATCGAAGTTTCCCTGTCCTGTCACGCCGGTAGCGGGTCCCGGTCACCGGGGGCGCCTCGCACTTCGGGATCAGCCTCAATCCGAAAAAAACAGCAAAGCAGTGCCGCGACAAAACTCCCGAAGCGAGGCGTAAAAGTCGTCCAAGAGGACGTTTTTTCGGTTCACGTCAAGTGCCCTGGTGTATCCTGGTAATCCGCAGTTTAATCGCCTATATCAACTTGCACATATACGAATTAACGTCCCCGAAAAACGACAAATCCTTATTAGAACCGTGTGATCCGATAGGCGTCCAGTTCTATTGGCAGGTCATTACCCCTGATGAGGTCGGCGATGAGCTTGCCGCTGTAAGGCCCCAGTTGAAGGCCCGTGGGCCCATGCCCGGTTGCCAGCCAGACGTTTTTCCTGCCGGGAACCGGACCCAGCACGGGCAGGAGATCCTGAGTGTACGGCCGCAGACCGACCCGGATTTCGCGAATCTCCGCCGCGGCCAGCCCGGGCGCCACCCGCAGCGCCTCGCCGATCACCTCCCGCACGCCGGCGACGGTAGTACGGGCGTCAAAACCCGATCCGGTTTCCCGCGTGGCGCCCACCACCACCCGGTTGTCCGGCCAGGGCACCATATAGTGGCCGCGAACGGCGCTGACGATTGTCCAGGACGCCGTATCGGCGGCAGGAGGCAATCCCAGATGGATGATCTGACCGCGCTGCGGCTCCACCTGGATCTGGACGCCCAGCTGAAGGCCGAACGCGTGCGACCACGCGCCGCCTGCGATGACGACGTCGCCAGCCGAAATGGCCCCCGCATCCGTGACGACGCCGGTGACCGCGTCGTTTTCCATGCTCAGGCCTTCAACACCCGTTTCCCTGACGGTGAGCCCGCGGGCTTCCGCGGCGCGGCGAAGCGCGCCCGTCAACAGCCGGCCGTCGACACGGGCCGCGTTACGGTAGTAAATGGCGCCCTGCACGTCGGCAAGCGCCGGAAACCGGTTGCGGGCTTCCTCGGACGTTATCTCGCCGAGTTCCTCCACGGAGGGGTTTCCCCGGCGATTACGGCGGTCGAAAATGTGCCGGCGGGCGATGTCGAACGGTTCCAGTTCGTCATCGGAAACCGCGACGATCATCATGCCGCATACGGCGAAGCCGGTTTCCCCCGGCTGTTCGGCCTCGAGATTCTCGATCAGACCCGGATAGTATTCGACGGCAAGGGAGGCCAGACGCTGCCAGGGGTCCGGGTCCCGCGTGTTGGTGGCGGGAGACAGAATGCCCGCACCGGCATCCGTGGCGCGACCCGTGTCCTTGCGGTCCACGAGCAGTGTCCTCGCGCCGGCGTGGACGAGATGCCAGGCGGTGGACATCCCGACGATTCCCCCGCCGATCACGATCGCGTCATAGCTCATTCTTAACCCGTTGTCTAATGGGATTTAACATACGAAATTTCGGAAGAGTACGTGCCGCACGGCGCCTTTCGGACGATTGGGCGGTTTTCTTACAACGCCATCCGGTCGATGGCATCCATCTCGGCTTCGGACAGCGCCCAGTCGAAGACATCCAGATTGGCGCGGAGGTGTTGTTCCGAACTGGCTTTCGGGATGACGTTCATCCCTTTTTGTACCAGCCATCTGAGCGCGACGTGCGCGGACGTCCTGTTGTGGCTGCCGGCGATGGTCGTCAGGACGAGATCCTCGAGGATGTTCTTCTTGCCCAGCGGCGAGTAGGCGGTGACAACGACGTCGTGTTCCAGGCACCACTGGAGCACGTCGCGTTGCTCATAACCCGGATGGTACTTGATCTGGTTCACGCTGATCGGCGCTTTTGAAACGGAAAACGCCTCCCGCATCTGCTCAACGGAAAAATTGCTGACGCCAATGCTTCTGGCCTTGCCCGCGTCGAAGATTGCGTTGAACGCGCCGATGGTCTCTTCCATGGGCACGTCAGGGGGCGGCCAGTGTACCAGGAGCAGGTCCACGTAATCCATCTGGAGATATTGAAGATTCTCCTCCGCCTGATTGATGGCAACGTCGTACTGCAGGTAGTCCTGACCGACTTTTGTCGTGATGAACAGCTCAGACCGGTCGACGCCGGCCTCCTGTAACGCTTCGCCGATCTCGCGCTGGTTCTCGTAGATCCAGGCCGTATCGAAGTGGGTGTAACCAAGCTCGAGAGCCTGTTTGATCACCCGCTTGCACTGTTCGCCCTTCAGCGGATAGGTGCCGTGGCCCACCACCGGCATCGTGTGACCGGAAAGCAAAGGCAGAGATTCCATGTTCGACTCCGTGATGTCGGTGTCAACACCGGTTGTATTCTGGCAAATGCACCGGATTAAAATTGGGGGATTATACACTTGACACACACTAAAGAATATCAATCCAACTTGGCTTGAATTTCACGAATCCCAAAACATCCGCCATAGTCAACATGGACGGTTCTTTGCGGAGTCGGAATTCAGCCGTAGCGTGCGGAACCGGTTCATGCACTGTGAATTGACTGCCGTGCGGTTGCCACGTGAACGCCTTGACTTGGGGATCGGTCACGTAGCCTATCAGGTTGTTTCGCTCGTTCACGGCCCACTGGTATTCGTTCACGACAACCGGCACGAGCGGGCGCTCAAAGAGAACGAATTCCAACGCTTCCCAGTTGCGGATCATGACCACAAGGCGAATATCGTCATGTTGCTCACGGGCTTCATCAATGCGCGCGTTGTATATCTCCAGAACGGCCTCTCCGGTCTTTTGCGGGTCCTCCAGCGGGTTCTCAATGCCGTGGGAGTAGGTCGGGCTGTTCCGTCCGCTAATCAGGCGTATGCTGGTCGTTTGGAACGGATACGCTGCCTTAACGGTCTTGACAGACCAGGCACAGCCGTTCCAGGCAACATCAGCCACGCCGACAGCCTGGGCGAATTGGTCTCCGCCGATGGCCTCCGCAAAGATGCGGGAGAAGTCATTCCCGCCAAGATCGGCATGGCCAACCGCGAGACGGTGGACGAAACGCTTGCAGAGTCCGTGTATGACGTTGTGGGTGGGGTCGTTAAGCGGATACGGCTCGTGCTTCTGGTACTTCGTTCGCACTTTGGGCTGCGGCATGCAAGACCTCCCGGATGGTCGCCCGTGCCATTGGAACGGGAATTGCGTTTCCCGTTTGTTTGCGGATTTGGCTATCGTTCGCCACGACCGAAAAGCGTTCAGGAAACCCTTGCAGCCGCAACTGCTCCCGTGGAGTCAATCGCCGCTCGCCGTTCACGAGCAGGTAATTGTGCGAAGCGTTCGCGCGGAGCGCACACGAAAAGGGATGGCTTGAGATGTTGCCCGCCTTGTTCTCGTGCCAGATCGACGGCGTGACGGCGGGTGTGTGTTCCTCTTGCCGCTTTTTCTTGATGCGGTCGCTCACGAAATACTTTTCATCGGGATCGATTTCGAGAATGTCGTCAAGGGTCTTTTTCAGCTTCTTTGCCTTTGGCCAGCTGAACAGCTTGAGCGTGGCTTCGTCGCTGAAGCCAACGATTATTGTACGCTCCCGCTTTTGGGGAAGGTCGAAGTCCAGAGCGTTCAAGACCTTCCAGTCCGCGAAATATCCCACAGACTTCAATTTCTCAAGTAGGAAGTCCATGACCTCGCCGTCCTGTATCGTGGACAGCTGGCGGACGTTTTCGAGAACAAAAGCACGTGGGGCTTTCAGCCCTAACACGCGGATGATTTCGTCCATGAGCGTTCCGCGGGCGTCCGAACGGGCTTTCATGTTTCCGATGATCGAAAAGGGCTGGCACGGAAAACCGGCAAACAGAAGGTCGTGATTCGCAATGTCGTTTTCCTGCAGCTGTTTAATGTCCCCTTTGGGAGTCAACCCGAAATTCTGCTTATACTGCTCCCGCACATCGGGGTCTATATCGCAGGCGAAAACACAGCGCAACCCTAACGCCTCGCCCGCATAATGGAAACCGCCAATGCCACAGAATAGATCCGCAAAGGTTGTGATGCCCGCAGGAACGAGGTCAACGGGCATTGTCCGAAGTTTCGCCGCAAGTGCAGATTCGTGTTTGTTCATGACGTCAACTCCGCATAGGTCAACCGCTTGCCAGAAATACCAGCCATCAGCAACCGCACGCGCGACAAGCCTCGCCCGTCGCTGAAGTCGAAAGCCGGAATCTTCCGCAATGCCTGCCGTGCCGCGATTTCCTGCACGTACCGATGGCTGTTCTTTGGCGCCCAATGATGATACACGCCAACGTATGCACGCTTCACGAGCGACCAAATAGACTCGATGCCGTTCACGTGAACGTCGCCGCGGGCGTATTCTCCGGAACTGTGAGAAACCGTATCGTGCCGGTGCGTTTTCGCAAGGGAAGTATACGCTGTGTTTTCGTCCGTATAGACAAGCGATCCTTCCGCCGTGACCGCCCGAACATTGCCCGCAAGCGATTCCTCGTCCGTTTTCTCTACCGGCATGGTAACGACTTGACCGCCGCGCTCCCGAATTCCCAGAACGGCCTGCTTTCCGACGGTACCACGTCCGGCTTTCAGCTTGTCCGCCTCGTGCTTGTTCTTTTCCTTGCCGCCAAGGTACGTTTCATCGGCTTCGATCTCGCCGTCAAGGACGATACCGTTATACTCGTGACCACGGCGCAGGCGGTGCAGCATATGCCATGCGGTTTTGTACATCACGCCCAAATGCTTCTGAAGACTTGTGGCGGAAATACCTTTGGGGTAGACTTCAAACAGATACATGGCGAACAGCCACTTGCGAAGCGCAATCGGCGAATCTTCCATGACCGTTCGTAGGCGCACCGTGAACTGTTTGCGGCAACACTTACAGGTAAACAGCTTGCCCTGCCGGATTTTCCAGACCTCATCATGGCCACAGTGAACGCAAATAACGCCGTCCGGCCAACGCGCGTTAATCAGGTATTCCCTTGCGGAATCCTCATCGGGAAAGCGCGTAAAGAACTGAAAAACGCTTGGGTGCGGGTTTTCGGGTCCGTATTTCGTTTTGTTCTTTTCTGACTTCATTGCCGCCTCGTGGGGTTGGAGTGCGTTCCGTTCTCGTTACACCCCTAATATACACAATTCAATCGTGTGTGTCAAGTATATAATCCCCTAAAATTGGACACAATAGCGTAACGTCATCGCAGGCTGACAAGTCAACGCTGCCAGGCACAAAAAACGCGTGACCACGGCACGTAACTTACGAAGAAAAACGTATCGACGGCAAGTTGTAACAGAGCCGGGGACAACGGACGGGTTGGCCGCCTTCAGGGAGGGGTGGCGATATTGGGGCGGTTGTAGGTGGCGGGTTCTTCGCGGAGGAGGTAACCCATGTCCTCGAGCCGGTATCGGGGGCGGTAATCGAGGACTGTCTCGGCCCTGGAGAGGTCCCACCGGCGCCTGCTGCTTTCACCGACAAGGGTGACAATTTCGAAACCGATGTCGGGTGCGGTCAGGGCGAGTTTGTAGGCGCTGATGAGATCGGGGAAGGCGAGCCACTGGGGCAGAATCGATGATTTCGCGAGTTTTGGATCGTCGATATCTAACGGTTTGGGGATGCGCAGACAGAGTGTGGAGATGCCGTGCATTTCTGCGTAGTGTTCAGCGATTTTTTCGCCCATGTACTTGGTAAGGGCGTAGGTCCCGACGGGTTTCGCGGGCGCGTCGCCTTCGACCCATTGCGGCGATGGATAGCCCCAGACCACGGTCAGGCTGCTGGTGTAGATCACACGCTTAAGCCGATGACGTCGTGCGGCTTCGAAGAGGTTATAGGTTCCCTTGACGTTGATATCCATCCGCTCACTGTTGAAGGCGTCCTCTTCGTAGTCCCCCTCCCTTCCGGTGGCGATGGCCAGATGGATGGCCACGTCCATCCCTTCCGCGGCATCGCAGACCTGTTCGATATCCGTCACGTCCACCCGGCGCCAGCGGGAATCGTCCGGGAAATCACGCCGGCTCAACAGACGCAACTCGTGATCGCCCTCGAGCGCGGGTACCAGCCTGCTGCCGACGACGCCCGTGGCGCCGGTGATGAGGATTTTCATGGCGGGAATGGGTTGAATCCGTGATCTGCGAACGCTGCCTGATGTATAGCGATCGCCGATCTCGCGAAGCAGCAAACGCTTCATTTCATGTCGCCAAAGAACTCACGGATATTGTTCAGAAATCCACTCGATACCATCAAATCCCTGAACACATTATACCAATCATTCGAAGCGATTGTGACAAGGTTATGGTAGGGTTGATGCAAGGCTTCCAGCCGACTGAGGAACATCTCGGGACGATCAACGTGTTGGCGAAGAGCCCATTCAGAACACGCCCCCGTCAGAGATGGCCTCTTTCGGTTTACAGGAAAGACTTGCGAAAGACAGCCGGCGATGTTTATCTTGAACCGCCCCGGAATTTTCCTCCTTTGTCATTGTGTTACGGTGAGTAATGTTACGATAATATAGTGACTTGGGTATTGGAAATACAACTTTTATGGACGATTCGGGTCTGGTATCAATAAGGGAATATAGAGTGATTTTCATATTGATAAGATTGAACGAAATAAAAGCAACAATAGCCAACGAGAATCCCTAGAAAAAGGAGCCGATTCCATGGGGAGACTTCTCATCGCGCTTGCTCTCATTGCAGGCGCTCAATTCAGTCACGCCCACTCGGAGACTGCGACAGTGAAGCGCGTCACGTTTCTGAGCGAGGGTCAAACTCTCGTAGGCGACCTGTACCTGCCCGGTGATTATTCGGATGGTCAGAAGTTGCCCGGCGTGGTCGTCACAGGTGCCTGGACGACAGTCAAGGAACAAATGGCAGGGACATATGCGGCGGCAATGGCCCAAAGAGGCTATGCGGCTCTGACCTTCGACTTTCGGGGATGGGGCGAATCGCAGGACACGATCCGGTATCTGGAAGACCCCCAGCGCAAAACCGCAGACATTAACGCTGCCGTAAACTACCTGGCCACTCGGCCCGAGGTGGATAACGAGCGGATCGGCGGATTGGGGATTTGCGCCTCTTCCGGGTACATGAGCGATGCGGCTCATGCCAATGGCCATTTAAAATCACTGGCTCTTGTGGCGCCATGGCTGCACAATGCACCAATCGTCAAGGCGGTTTATGGCGGTGACGAAGGAATGAACCGTCTTGTCCAGGCCAGCCGCGAGGCGGAGCAAGCTGCGAAACCTGTCATTCTGGAAGCAGCCAGCACAACCAACGAAAAAGCCGTGATGTATCAAGTGCCGTATTATACCGAAGAGGATCGCGGTTTAATCCCGGAATACGATAACAGATTCAATGTCGCGTCCTGGGAAGGCTGGCTAACGTATGATGCGATCCAAACGGCAGACGAACTTGCAAAACCCACGTTTCTTGTGCACTCTGAAGCTGCTGCCATTCCGCAAGGGGCCCGGGAATACGCCCGACGCATGGGACGCAACATCGCTGAGCTTTGGCTGAAAAACGTCACGCAGTTCGATTTCTATGACGATCCCGACGCCGTGAAGAAAGCCGGCGATGCAGTGGCGGATCATTTCGGCCGGACGCTGCAGTAGAGGGGGTCAAGCATGAGAAATTGGATCACCGGCGCATTGATCGCGACCCTTGCCGGATTTGCTCCTGTAAGGGCCGATACGAAGACGAAGCTGCGATCAGGACAATCGTACAGATCGTCTGAATGACGGACGCTTTCTGACATGGATCTTTCGGTTCCAACGAGCGTCCGCAGCCGATCCGTCGGTTCCGCCGCGGTCGCCTCAAACAGTCCCTCCAACACAATACCCGCGGCATTTTCCCGCCTTGTGATCACTGCCAGAGCAACTTCACGTACCCGCGACTTAAGTCTCGACGTTGTTTTTCCAACCGACGCCGGAACCCTGCTGAACATGCAAGACAATGCATTACGTCATATTACGTAGGTGCCGCGGCTTGCTCAGGCATCCGTGTCTTGCACCACAGAGTGGCATATGCAAAGCCCCATTGCAATCGACTCGGCCGCATTCGGCCGGGTCTTTTTCTTTTTTTCGTTTTGGCCCCTTCCTTTGTACTTTGCTGCCAAGGAATTTTACGTTGACTTCGACGGAACCGAGAGGAATGTTGGAATGAAGACCGGACGCACGCTGCATACGGACGACGACGTCCGCAGGATGAAGGACCACGTGGCGCGGTATCCGGCCGCGAGGAAGATCGCCGATGAAATTGTCGGCAGGGCGGAGGTCTGGGCGAAGCTGGATGACGCCTATGTTCGCGATCTGCCGCCCCCGGCGGACATCTACCGCGGGTTCCTGCCGTCTTTCGACGGGTGTCCGGTCCACAGAGAGGCGGTATTTCAGGCGCCGGGCGGCCCCTGGCAGGTGGATATTTTCAATCGTCCCTGGAAAATCAGGTGCGCCGTGGGCGGCGAGGAGTACCCCTCGAACGACTTCATGGCGTATTACCGGACGGGGGACCGCACGCTGCTTACCGGCGATTACCCGGACGACGGGAAGGGATGGGACCCCGGGGACGGGCGGTCCCGGTTCTGGTTTGTGGCGCATTACTGTTTCAGCCTCTGGCACCGGTTGATCCCGGCGCTTCAGGACCTCGGGCGCGCGTATCTGATCACCGGAGACGCGCGGTACGGCCGGAAGGGCGCGATCCTGCTGGACAGGATGGCCGCACTCTTTCCGACCATGGACCACGCCTCCCAGTCCTGGTACGGCCTGAATTATCAGGTCGGATATACAGGGCGTTTTCTCTACGCCGTTCAGGAGTCGTTCAACATCGGGCTCTACGCCGAAGCGTACGACAATCTGTATCCGGCATTGCAGTCCGAGACTGAAATCCATGAATTTCTGAAAAAGGAACCCGAAGCGTTGATCCGGCACGTGGAAGACAACATGGTGCGGCAGTCGGTGCGGGATATCTGGGAGGGAAAGATCCGGGGCAACTACGGACTTCACCAGGCCTCCGCGGTAAAGGCGCTGGTGGTCATCGACGACGACGCATTTACGGATTGGGCGATCGAGAAACTTGAGACATTCACGGGATGCGGGCCGACCACGGAAGTCTGGGCGTACGGCGTGGAGGGATGGGACCACGCGCTGGACAATTTCCTCTTTCGTGACGGGGTCTCATTCGAGGTGGCGATCGGCTATTCGGCGGGCTGCTGGACGCGATATATGCTGGATACGGACCTGGTACTGAAACGGCTGGGCAAGCGCCGGCTGCCCGGGCAACACGTGCGTTCGCTGGGCAGCTGGTCCCGGCGGCTTGCGTGTTGGGGCGGAATGATGCCGTCAATCGCGGATACGGGCTCCGGGGTGACCTATCCATTGCTGGACAATTCATCGCTTCAGCGATTTTACCGGGGTTACGGATGGCCGGAGTACGCACGCGCGCTTCTGAACGAGGGCGGGACCGGTGAAAGCGGGTTCAGGAGTTACGATGACCTGTTCGAAGTACCGCTGACTAAAGCCGAACTGGAGCGTGCCGCGGGCGACCTGCCGAAGTGGCCGGAAACGAGCGATAATCTCGGCGGAACGGGATTTGTGATCCTGCGCAGCGGCAGAGCGGAGAACCAGCTGGCGGCGGTGCTTCAGTACGGGCACGCCAACGCCGGCCACGCGCATCGGGACCGGTTGAACCTGGAGGTCATCGCGGGCAACAAACGGGTCGTGCCCGATACGGGCTATCCCACCCACGCCGCCGAACATCCGGACCCGCCGGCCTGGGAGAAGAATACCGCCAGCCACGTCACCGTGGTGGTGAACGAGAGCAGGCAGGACACGGCCGACGAGGGCCGGCTGGAACGCTTCGGGACCGCCCCGCACGTGCAGCACGTGGAGCTTTCCGCGCCACGGGCCTACCTGGATGCGGACGTGTATCGCCGGGGGGTGACGCTGCTGGAACTGGCGCCCGACCTGCAGGTCCTGGTGGACCTCTTCCACGTCAGGGGCGGCTGGGCGCACGACTATTCATTCCACGGGTTCAACGGAGCGTTTTCAACCCGGGGTGTGGCGTTTCAAGCGCAGGAGGGCGGCACGCTGGCGGGGCCGGCGGTTCCGTTCCGGAAGCTGTACGACGATCCCGAACTGGAACGGCACGCCAGCCTGCCGGGGCTGCCGGGGACAGACGGCAAACGCAGTTATCACTCGTACCGGGGAAGCGGCTTTTCCTACCTTTATGACGTGAAGCGCGGGCGGCCGGCGGGCGAGTTCCAGGCCGATTGGCGGGATGAGGAGATGGGACTGCGCATAATCGTCCCGGGGGGCGTCGCGCAGGAAATCATCACGGCCCACGGCAGGCCGCCCAACAAGCCGGGCGCGGCCGAACACCTGGACTACGTCCTCCTGCGAAATCGGGCAGGCCGCCGGCAGGACGCCCTGAACAGCCTGTTCGCCGTTGTCTGCGAAGCCTATCGGAGCCACCCTCAATTGACGGGCGTCAGGCGCCTGGACGTGCTCAAAGGCGAAGATGCGATCGGACTCGAGATTTCCTGGCAGGGTGGAAAATGCTATCTGCTCGGTGCCCTGGCGGACGAGGGCGTGTCGGTCTTTGATGAAGGACTTGAGCTGGACGGGGGGTTCGGTGTGTTGACACTGGACGCGAACGGCCGCCCTTTGTGGGCATGCCTGGCGGGAAGGCGGTTGAAGTCCGATGGCGTGGAGGTGGAGGGTACCGGCACGTGGCGAGGACGAATTGCGGGAATCGACGCCGAAGACTGCCGGGTGACGGTGACATCTGAGACCGGCGAAGCGCCTCCCGCGGGCGAGACGCTGATGGTGTCGAACCCGCCACACGGATGCAACTTCCCCATCAAGTCGGTCGAAGCGTCGGGCGACGGATGGCAGTGTTCGCTGGACGCGGAGCGACTGCACATCGGACGTTTCGTTGTGGAAGCGGAGACGGAGGACGGCTTGCTCACCAGGACGTGGATTCACCGGGAATGGGAGGATACCGAAGACTCGGGATGCCACTACCTGAAAGGCGCACGACTGGCCTATAAAGAACGGCTCCACACCATCGAGCGGGTGATACCGCGCGAGGAAGGCGGGCACAGGTTCGTGCTGCGCGATCCGATTCCGTGGCCCGGCGCGCCGGACGACCTGCCGTTGATCTACGATCTGGGTCCGGGGGACGCGTGTGTGGTACGGCCGATGGTATTTGAGGCGTTTTGATCAGCTCGTTCAATTAGGGAACCGGGGTAAACCTGGATGGACAGGATTGAGAGTTAAGGAGGGAAGCATATGAAGCAGCGCGCAGGTGTGATCGGCCTTGGCATTATGGGCAACAGCGTGACGCAGGTCCTGCACCGGAACCCGCTGGTTGAGCTGGCGGCATTCTGTACGCTGGACGCGGAAAAGCTGGGCAGGGCGCAGGACGAGTTTTCGGTTTCCGCCGGGTATGGGAACTATCACGAGATGCTGGAGAATGAGACGCTGGACATCGTCTATATCGCCACGCCTGACTGGGCGCACCGGGACCCGGTCATCGCATGCCTGGAGGCGGGTTGTCACGTACACGTCGAGAAGCCGATGACAACCGACCTCGAAGAAGCCACCGAGATCGTGGATGCCGTGAAACGCACAGGACTGAAGCTACAAGTCTCGTACAATCACCGGTGGCTGGCGCCGTACAATGCCACGTGGAACATGATCCGTGACGGGGAAATCGGCAGGCCGCTGATGGGCTACGCGCGCAAGAACAACCCCATATCCGTGCCGACCGAGATGTTGCCATGGTCCGCGAAGTCTTCGCCGGCCTGGTTCCTGTCGGCGCACGATATCGACCTGATATGCTGGTGGTTCGATCAGAGTCCCGTCGAGGTCCACGGCTACGGGATCAAAGAGGTGCTGGCGGCCAGGGGAATCGATGCGTACGACATGATGCAGGGGCTCGTGAAGTTCGACGGCGGGTCCGTCGCCACGTTCGAGTCGGCCTGGATCTACCCCAATACCCATCCGTCGATGCCGGATTCCTTCATGCAGGTGATCGGAGAGAGGGGCCACGTTAATCTGGACCGGAAGGCCGAGGCGATCGAAATGAGTACGGAGGAGAAATTCAAGTGGCCGCGGTCGTTGCTGAACTACCGGGTGTTCGACAAGTGGGTAGGGGCGTTTCCGTCGTGCGTGAACAGCTTTGTCGACGCCGTCATCGAGGATCGCGCGCCCTTTGTGACGGCGCTGGACGGGTGGCGCGCCACGGCCGTGCTGGACGCCTGGCACCAGTCCATCGAGAACGGCGGCATCGTGCGCGTTGCGGATGCGCCCGAGTGGCCGTAGACGGGAGGTCGGAAGAATGACAGGTGGAGAGAAACGGATCGGGTTTGTGGATGACAATCTGGAGAACTTCCACGCCAACGTCTACCTGAAACTGCTCCGGAACGAACTGAAGCATAGGGGTTTCGTGGTGGCGGGGTGCACGGGGTTGCGTCCGAGAGTCGGCAGGAAGTGGGCCGAGGCGAACGGCGTTGCCTGGTTCTCCAACGCGGACGGGTTGAACGAGGCGGTGGACTGTTTCATGGTACTGGCGCCTTCCACCCCGGAGACGCACCTCGAGCTGTGCGAACAGGTATTTCTTTTCGGAAAACCCACGTACGTGGACAAAACCTTTGCCCCGGACCTGCGCACGGCCAGACGGATCTTCGCGCTCGCCGACAGGCATCGGGTGCCCATGCAGACAAGCTCAGCGCTGCGCTATACCGAAGTGCAGGGCTACGTGGAAGCCGTCGGGCACAGCCAGGTCCGGCACATGGTCACCTGGGGCGGCGGCAGGTCATTCGGAGAATACGCGATCCATCCCCTTGAACTGGCCGTCAGCTGTTTGGGACCGGGCGTGCGCCGGGTCATGCGCCGGGGGTCGGGAAGACAGTCACAACTGCTGCTGGATTACACGGGAGGACGTACCGCGGTGGTGAACGTATATGCCGGGTCGAGTACACCCTTTGCCGCTTCGGTGACCACCGCCAAAGCGACGCGGTACTTCCAGGTCGACTCCGGCCGCATCTTTCTGAATACCGCGGATGCCGTGCTGGACCTGTTCGAATCCGGAGAACCCGGCATCGACAGGAAGGAGAGCCTGATCATCCGCAGGATTCTGGACATGGCCGGACAGAAGCGGGCGTTATCGGGTTTTGTGAATCTGCAATAAAGGCGGGTAGAGGTAAGAGGGTAGACGGTAGAAGAAGCCCTTGCCGGGTATTTTCTTCCTTCTTGCCTCCGGCACGAGTAGAGACCTTACAAGGCAGGTTATCTCTCCCCTCTCCCGTCTCACCTCTCGCCACTTCTGAGGAGCCAGGGAGAGAGGTCACCGCGCTGACGTCAGTCGTCACATGTGTACACCACGCACTTCAGCAACGTGACGGTGTCGCATTCTGTGGCGGGGTAATCCCGAACCGTGATGGATTCTTCGGTGGCGTCCTCGATTTCGTACCCGGTATCGCCGCACAGAAGATTGGTGCCCGGAAGGGTATCGGGATCGGTGACGGCGTTCCGCAGGTGGTAGGTACGATCGGTGACGCGGGCGACATCCAGGGAGACCGCCGCCCGGTCGATGGTCAGCGCGTGCCCGTTGCAGCGGAGTTCGGTGCCGCAAAGCAGACACGCGCGCAGCAGACGGCCGTCGTCATCGACGGACGCAAAGGCGAACCGGCCCGATACGGACAGCGGACCGATGTCGTGGACGCCGCCGTCCGGCGCGGAGTAGACGTAGTCCGTACATCCCTGACGACAGACGGCGACCGCCATCGCGCCCGTGTCCGCATCGTCCAGCACGAGTCTGGACGAGAGGACGGGCGAACGATCCGTGTATGGTGAAATGACCGCGGCAAATCCGCTCTTCAGGTCTGTATCGCCGCGGCGTTCCGCCAGGACCTGCTGCACGGGCGGGGCGTTGAGTTCCTCCCCCAGGTCCGAGCGCCAGCCCGGCGCGTCCACGAGCAGCAGGCGATGGACGGGGTTGAGCAGGGTGAGTTCAATTCCCACGCCGTTGTTGTCCCAGGTTGCGGTGAACGGACCCCGGGGTTGGGCCGCGCGGATATTGGACAGCCATTCGATTTGATCGTCGTCGGGTTCCGGGGCGGCGCCGAAAATACCCGTGAGGCGGCCGTTGCTGTGAAAGCCGTACTGGTGAAGGGCGCCCCCTGCGGTCCGGAACAGGTCGACGACATAGGTCTGATCACCGGGGACCTGGACCAGCACGCAGGTGCGCCGGTACAGATCGCACTGTTCGTATGGTGCGGCGGACGCCTGCACGACTTCAACGCCTGCGCCCGTTCCGAACAGTTCCAGCGCGGCGGGCTTGTTGTCGCCGGCCTGACTACGGCCGTCCACGGTGACGATGTTGTGAGCAAGCGTGCTGCCGGTCCACGCGTTTCTGGGGTCGTCCCAGATATATCCCCTGTCGGCCGCCATCTCCCGGCCATGGGCGATATAGATGATGCCCAGGGTATCCCGGTGGCGATGGCCGCCGTACGCGTAGCCGTTCAGATAAAAAGCGGTATGCCCCCGCGGATTTCCCGCTCGCAGAACGCCAACGTGCCAGCCGGGAAACCATTCCGTACGGTGCGGCAGGCCGGTCTCGTCGTCCGCTCTCAGATCGGGGTCCCGATGCCAGAGGGCGTATTCCTCCCCTTTCTCCGCCAACGGCGCCCCCTGTGAGTCTTCCACCAGACCGGCGTAGCGGCTGCCGTAATGGGCGGCGAGAGTCTCGGCGTAGACGGGTTCGATGCTCCGCCCTTCCCTGGAGTCTCCGATAACCGGTTCCTGCAGGTTCGGGTCCAGCATGCGGACCATGCTTTCCAGCGCCAGACGGTAGCGGTCGAAGTGCCGGAATGGATCCAGGTTCTTCATGGCGGCGCCAGTCCCCGGTTCGTACCCCTCGGGGTCGGAGTACCCGTCGAGCAGTTCCGGAATCTCTCGCAACTGGTTGAGGTGCATGGCCGAATAACTCGGCGACTCCGTGCAGAAGCCGTCGAAATGGAAGGCGTCGTCCATCAGCAATTCGAACCCCTCCACAGCGCGGCGCACGCTTTCCGGCTTGCCGAAGAGAATACCCACCGCGGCGCTGAGCGCGCGACCGGGACCGCACTTGTTGTTGATGTCATTCCAGTTTTCGGTGTCTGCACAGCCCGCCAGGATGAGGTCGTCCACGATGCGCCGGTCCATATCCGGCGTGATGACCGGTGAACCGTCCGCTTGCCGGGCGCTCCTGATCAGTTCGTAGGCCTGCACGATCGCAAGTAGGTACCACCCGTCGGACCCGCTGCACCCGAAGCGTCCGGCGCCCCAGAAGCCGTTGTTGAGTACGGCGTGGTCACCCACCCGGTGTCGGCCCTCAAAGGCGGAGATGATGGTTTCCACAGGGAATCGGCCCGCGGGAGGATATTTTCCCATGGATGCCGCGGCCTCTGCCGGCGGACAGTCCGCAACGGTCCCATCGTAGGAGTGAAACAACCAGTTGGAATACCGCCGCGCCATACAGTCCATGATCCACGCGCTCATCTGCGCGTACCGGACGTCGCCTGTGAGTGCGTACAGCTTGGCGAGAGGAGATATCTTCTCGAAGCACCAGCGGCCCTTCTTCGCGCGGATGACCCCGGTCCAGCTTGTATGCACGGGCCATCTGACCCATTTGAACGCGTGTTCACCCGATCTGTCTTCGGGGTGCGCGCGTTCCGCCTCGGTAAGATAGAAGGTGAATGTCTGGTTCATTCGGGGCGCGGTAACGCTGCCGGTCTCCGGATAATCGGCGTTGGGGTACTCCGTTCCGCAGTATTTGCAGACGAGCCGATCCGGATCGGCCGGGTCCCAATCGTAGATACCGGTCTCGCCCATGGACGAGAGACGGTCCACGCAGACGGGACAGTTCTGGCCGTACTCCGGCCAGAGCGTGAGTTCGGATATCATCGCCTCGACGAAATCCCGGTCCTGGCTGACGATATAGTCAACCTCTTTCTTCCAGGCTTCGACGATGGCCTGCGCCCAGGTGTAGCGCCGCACGTTTTCGCGCGCGCGTTCGACGTTGAGAAGCGGCATGGCAACTCCTGTTCCTGCGATTCAGCCCCAACCCTCGGGCGGGCGGGGACTGCACGACTATTTCTCCATGAACGGACCATCCTGTTCAATGCGCTCCAGGGTCTCCCGAAACGCTTCCGTGCCGTCGTCCTCCCACACCTCCAGGCGTATGCCCCGGGTATTGCCTTCGGGAAATCCCGTGACCCGGGGCACGTTTGGAAACCCTTTCGTGTAGAGTCTGTTCCCGCCGGGCAGGTGCAGGATGCCGATTGTGGCCGGGATAACCGTGGGTTCGTTGGCCGCGCATTCGGCCAGCGCGTCTTCGTCGACCTCGACGCCCAGGCCGGGACCCTCCGGTATGGGAGACGAACCCGCCGCCACCTCGATCCGCTGTTTGACAACGTCCTGGTCGTACTGGTCGTCCAGGTTCGTGCAATGGGCGACATTTGGTATTACGGCGCCCATGTGCAGGGCCATCGCCTTGGTCAGCGTACCGCCGGTAAGCTGGATGACCGAGGAGACATTGGCAAGGGCCGCGGCAAAACCGCGCACGAGGGTGGGGCCGATCCCGCCTTCGCCGATCATGTAGGCGTCGGCGCAGCCCCTGATGATTTCCTGCCCGCCGCCGAGCTGCGGCACGTGCATGAGGAGCGGGAAGCTGGTCTTCTGCCGCAGCAGGCGCCACCCTTCCACGTCGGAAAGAACGAGGGGGTCCTCGATCATCCCCACCACGGGCGAGTCTTCCAGTACCTTCAGGATTCGAAGGACGGCGGCAAGCGGCCGGTTGTGATTGAAGTCGTAGTGCATCTTGAATCCCGGCGGCGCCACCTCCTCCACGGCCCGTGTCTGTTCAATGACGTCGTAATGCGCACAGGTGTGGATCTTGAAGATCATGTATCCTTCGCCGACGGCCCGCTGGACGTCTTTGGCCAGGTCTTCCGGCGACGCGGGCCGGGTCCACGCCGCCACGGGCACCCTGTCACGTATCCTCTGGCCCATGAGTTTGTACGCAGGAATATCGAGATGCTTGCCCATGACGTCGTACAGCGCCCCCATCACCCCCGAGTTCAAATTGGCGTTGATGTAGTCGAAGGGATCGCGCCCGATAACGTGTTCGACGGTGGACCTGTCGGGCGCCTCACAGCGCGCATCGCCGTACCCGACGATGCCGTTGTCCGTCGTAATCTTGAAAATGGTACGGCGGTTCAGGTTGATGAAACGGGTCTTCTGGTCGGCATTCCGTGCCGCGATTTTCGGGTAGATCGGGATGATGTCGACGTCGGTGATCTTCATGGTAATTTCCTTTAGTGTGGGGATGAACGGCGGGACGTGAACTTAAAACTGAGCTTACTTCGCGATACTACTGATGACGTGCAGAAAGCCGTCCTCCGAACAGGCAACGATTTCGGGAATGCCGTTACCGTCGACGTCCGCGGGGACGATGTCAAGGATGGGTCCGCCGGCCTGAAACCGGCCGACGGGACGTCCGTCCGCATTGGAAAGCAGGTACACGGTTCCATCCTCGACGCCCGCGGCGACTTCCGGTTTTCCGTCGCCGTCGAAGTCGGCGGCGGCGATGCAGCGGACGACTTCGCCGAGGTCGGTTCGCCAGTAGAGCGTCTTGCCGTCGCCCTTGACGACGTAGACGTTGAAGCTCATGGAAGAGGCGACGATTTCATCCACGCCGTCACCGTCCATATCGGTCATCAGGACGCGAGTAACTTCGTCACCGGTATTGAATCGCGAGAGCAGGACCCCCTCCGCGCTGAGGAGGTGGATGTGGGTGTCGGCGCCGGCGAAGGCGACTTCCTTCAGCCCGTCTCCGTCGACGTCGCCGGCCGCGGCGCTGTTGGCGCGGGGCCCGGTGGCGGGATGATAGGACCACCTGACGTCGCCGTTCCCGTCGATGCAGTGCCAGCGGTGGTAGTCCGTTCCGGCGATGACCTCGTCCCGGCCGTCGCCGTCCAGGTCCGCGGCGCAGCCTGTGGAGGAGGGGCGGACGGTCATCTGGTGCCAGAGTTCCTTCCCGTCGTGGCTGAAGGCGTAGTAGCGCCAGGATTCCACGGCGGCGATGACCTCGAGCCGTCCGTCGCCGTCGATATCGCCGGTAAAGACGGAGCGCACGACAGGTTCCTGGAAGTAGAAGGGGATTTTGAAGTCCCACTCAAGATCACCCGTGGCGTTGAGGACATATACGCGTTCGTCTTCCGAACCGGCGACAATCTCCGGCCGTCCGTCGTTTTCAAGGTCCGCGGCACAGACGGACCTCACGGCGCCGCCCGTGGGATACTGCCAGAGCGGGCTTCCTTCCTTGTATGCGTGGATGGCCCTGGTGCGGCCGCCGGCGATGACTTCATCCCTGCCGTCGCCGTCCAGATCCGCGGCCTGCAGGGAAAGCAGGGCGTTGTCCTCCCGGTGAGACCAGAGCGAGGAAAGGTCCGGAATTCGGCCCATCCCGCGCGGGGTCCGGAAGCGTGGCACGAAGACTGTTGTGGGTTTTCCGGCAGCGGCGCGACGGATTCCCGCGAGGGCAGGAGGAATCAGTGCAATTTCGTGCCTGCCCCCGGGCACAGGGAACGTGACGGCGCCGCCGGAGACGTCGGCGGCGACCGGCCGGCCGTCCACTTCGACCTCCGTACTGCTTCCCGCGGACAGTTTGATCTCGGTCGGACCTGAGGAGACGACGACGCCCCGCGCCGACGACAGGTCGTATTCGAGGGACACAGGACGATCGCTCATGAACACCGTATCTCCCCATGACACTTCCGTTCCGTCGACAATGGCAAGAGCAAGCGGAGATATCTGAAACTGCGCGGCCGCGACCCGGGGGCCCGAAGGCAGAGCCGTCGCCGCCCGTGTCTGCCCGACGCCCGCGAAAACGGTTTCCGGACCACCGTCGATGCGCACGGCGTTCTCCGCGACCTGCGACATTCCGAGCTTCAAAGGGCCGCAATAAAGCAGGTTGAAAAACCGATAGGCCTCCCCTTTCCTGAGGCGCACGTTGGCAATCTGCTGGAGGATACGCACGATCGGCTCGGCGTGTTCGTATCGTTCCCAGTTCTTGCCGGTAACCGGGTCGTCCTCGAGCCTGAGTCCGGGCCCAGGCAGACCGTGGATGAAGAATCGCTCGCCGTTCTGTTCCACGGCCAGGCCGCCTTTGCGGAGCTGTACGTCGCCCAGCGTCTGCCAGACGGCGCGGAAACTGTATTCCGCTTCTTCCAGGGCTTCCATCTCGTCGATGACCAGGAAGAAAGCGCCCCGGTTCCAGAGGATGTTGCGGCGCCAGTCCACGCCGCTGTACGAGCCTAGGGTCGTCTGGGAGAAACCGGTATCCCGGTTGGCGGAAAACCGCTCGAGTTCCACGAAAGGAGGGATTTCTGCAGACTGTCCGTCTTTGAAGATGAGGACGCCGTTGTGGAATTTGGGCAGCGATTTGATGTAGTCGCAGTCTGCCAGCCAGATGCGGCTGTTCTGGGTGAGGCGGCAGATCGAGTTGCCGTCGTAATGCTTGTGGCCGCCGTTGGACAGGCCGTCGAGAAACAGATACTGATTCTCGGGTGCAAACCCGTCCCTGAAGACAACCTTGTCGAAGGTCCTGTCCAGAGGCAGGTGGTCGCCGCCGTTTGTTGAATCGTAATACTTCGGATCTACAGGATAGACCTGCGCCCCCTCCAGGTCCGACGGCTCAACCGGTTCCACGTCGCGGCTGTGTTCGTACGGGTGGGACCGCGGCGACATGGCTTTCTTCTTGTCGAGCATCCACTGGTAGCGGCCGTCTCCCGTCACGCAGACCATGGCGCGCAGATAGGGCACTTCCGTCCACGAGCCGAACGGCGAGGCCGTGTCTCCATTGGGCACGACGCAGCCCAGGTTGTCCGTTGTCAGGATGGCGTAGTCGCCGGCCCGCTGCGCATTTCCCGTATCGAAGAACGTCATGTCGCCCGTGCTGAGCGTGTAGCGCATCGCGTGGAAATGGGTGCGCCAATGATAGTGTCCGCAGTCCTCGTACGGCTTGAACGCGTTGACCTGCACCCTGAAGCATTTCTCCGACAGGGCCAGCCAACGATAGGCCTGCGTGGCCCTGTAGTATTTCCTGAAATAGGCGCCGGCATAGTGGAGGCCCAGCGCGGCGTACGTCGCGTGGTTGTGGCGGACGCGATCGTTCTCGACGTCACCCACGTGAGACACGCAATCCGCGATGAATTCAAACAGGATACGGGTGATGCGCAGACGGTCCTCGTCGGAGATCGCAGGGCTCTCTTCCACCAGGTCCCACCCGGGCATGACGTACTGCAGCGCGAAGTCCGCGTCGAAACCCCATACGCTGCCGTAGTTATCCGGGTCGGACAGGACGTGGTCGTACATCCGGAAGACCAGTCGCTTGTAGATTTCGGCGTAGACGTCGTTTCCGGTGAGCCCGTAGAGCAGGCCCCGCTGACCGATCCTGCTCCACAGACCGGTATGGGAGCCACGCGCGAGGTCTTCTTCGGCTTCCGCCATCTCGGCGTCCAGGTCCGGTTCTTCGGGGATTCCGGCGTCGCTGCGCGCATTCGGTCCATACTTGACATCGAACATGGGACCGAGGGCAAGGGTCGATCCCGAACCGAAGCGCTCGAGCAGCAGGCCGGCGGCGGTTTCGACACCTGACAAATCGCTGCCGAAGAGGCCGACGGCGTTTCTGCCGTTGCCCCAGGGATCGTGAATCGTGTGGAGAAGGTGGCCGCCGGCGCCGGGAAAGTGGTCGTCCGCCGGCGTATAGCTGTAGCCGTAGAGCCGGAAGGCCGCCTTGTTGTTGTTCAGGTTGCCCAGAAGGATGAGGTGCCTCCGGGGTGTCTTCGCGGCGGCGCCGTGGTCCAGTATGGGCAGATCGGCGCCCGAAACGTCACGGACTTTCCTCCGGATCGTCTCCGCAACGACGCCGTACCGGTCGTCCGACGGGCGTACGATGGCAGACGCGGCACGCCCCTGTTCCACGAGAACGGTGTCGGGATAAAGCGGTTTGGGCTTCTTCAGGTTTTTCAGGGATATTCTCCGCTGCAGCATGGCGAACTCCGATCGTCGATTCGACCTTATCTGTTTCGTACTGCATATTCGGGAGACCTGCCGGCATGATGATCGGTTGGCCGGTCATTTCAAGCGCGACCGAAACGCGTTCATTGAGCTTGTCGAAATGCCCGCGTTTCGGAGCCAATTCGCTGCCCTGTGCCCACCCTGTTATCCATCGATGAGTTGCTTCAGGTATGCGATTTCATGTGCGGCCGTCTCGTACGGCGGATGATGGCTGCCGTGTTCGATCGATATATAGCCGTCGAAGCCCTTGTGTTGCAGACGCCGGATGAACGCTGTGAAATCCACGTCGCCGGCGTCCAGAAACGTGAGTTTTGGCCAGTTGCCCACCCAGTTGTGGGCGTGCAGGTGCACAACGTGTTTTCCGAGTTGGTCGACGGTTTGGAAGACGGTTTCGCCGACGAGAGGCGTCTGCAGATTGACCGTAAGGTTTTCCATACCGACGTCGTCGAGCAGCTTCAGCGTACTCGGGCTGGTATCCGTCAGGTTGGGGCCATGGTGAATGACCTGGTGCGTTTCCAGCGGGAAGACGATATTGTACGCGGCGCCCATTTCGCAGATTCTCCGCAGGCCCCGGACGCAGGCGTCCCATTGCGCGACGGTGGCGTCCGCGCTCCCCACGTTGCCGGTGTAGGTGCGGATTAAGGGACAGTCGAGCTCGACCGCGTATTCGATAAAGGTTTCGGCATCCCGGATGCTTTGGTCCCAGGTGTCCTGGCTGGTGGTGAAATCGAAGTAGGGGCAGATCTGCACGATCTCGAGATCGTGTCCGTCTGCGATCGAGCGGACCCAACCCAGGTCCGCGTTGCAGAGGTACTGCTGCCAGAGCTCGATGCCGTCATAACCCAGTTCAGCCAGGTAGGGGATGGCTTTTTCCTGATCGGCCTGGTCGTTGCCGAATGCGTTGGTGCAGAATGAGGATTTCATAGGAAGCAGTGTCGGGAAACCCGACGGGATGTACGTGGAAAGCTCCTGAAAATCGACTCTAACCGCCCGTAAAATAGATTCGCAGCAGCTGATTTCAAACAGTAATTCGAACGAGCCCATCACGCCGACGGGAGGAACCCATGTCCGGACCCTTTGACTACGGGATCATCTACAACTGGGACGGGGCGCCGCACGGTTATTCCGAGGTGCCTCAGTCAATGAACGCGTTTCTCGAGAAGACCTGCGCGCCGATCGAGGATACGCAGGTGGGGGCGTTGTTCTGGTGCATCGGCGAGCACGCCGCCCGCTGGCCGGATTCCGCGCTTGAAATGCTGGGGGACGTCCACGGACGCCGGTACGAGAACGTCTCGGCGTATACCCACACCGAAAACATCCGACTGATGCTCGAGCGCGGCGAGGACCCGCATGTCTCGCTGATCGAACACGGCCGCGCCCTGGGCCTGGCCGTCTACGCATCGGTGCGCATGAACGACAACCATTTCGACGGAGCGCAGCTGGAAGACCTCCCGGGGCTCCACCACAGTGAGTTGACCAGAATGCGGGTGGAACACCCGGAGTGGGTGCTGGGCGACCGGACGTCTGAGTGGTTCGCGCTTTCGTGGAATATGGCGGTCCCCGAAGTCCGCGAGCACCGGTATACCCATATCGAGGAGGTCGTAACGCGGTACGACTGGGACGGCGTGGAACTGGACTGGCAGCGGCATGCGTTCCACCTTCCCGAAGACGAGGCATACCGGCTGCGATACGTGCTTACCGACCTCCAGCGCCGGGTCCGGCAGTTGACGAACGACGTCGCAAAGCGGCGCGGCCGGCCGTTCTATCTGGCGGCGCGCGTGGCGGGCTCGGAGGAGATGTGCCGCCGCATCGGCTACGATATTCCGGTGTGGATCGAAGAGGGGCTGGTGGACATCCTGATTCTGGGAGGAGGCGCCGTAACCGACGCGTCCCTGGAGGTGGCCGCGTTTGTGGAGATGTGCCGGGACAGGGGGATCGCCGTCTACGCGGGATTCGACAGCGGATTGCCGGACCCGTTCGTGGGCCCGGAAGCGCTTGAAATCAAGGATCGGATGCGCACCCGGGCGATTGCCTCCCGCTACCATCGCGCCGGCGCCGACGGAATTTACGTGTTCAACTGGCACGCCAACCGGGACATGAAGCGGGAATTGCTCTCGCAGATCGCCTCGCCCGAAACGCTCCGCCGCACGGACAAGATCTACGCGGCCACCCATCGGTTTATCCAGAAGGAAGGACCCTGGCGCGGCGCCTACCGCATCGACCGGATCCTGGGCGAGGTGCCGGTTGCCCTCAAGAAGACGATGACGGGCGAAATGCCGGCCATCACCCTCGATATTGCCGACGACTTCGAAAAGGACAGACCGGACCACATCGAACTCCGTGTCCGCCTGGACCATTGGGTGGTTGGCGATCGCGTACGGGTATGCTGGGACGGGCGTGAAATGGAAGCACCCGAATTCAGTTACTGCGTTATGGACAACACCAATCCTCCGGGCGGGGCCTTCCAGACTCCGCCCGGCATCCGCCGTATTTCCGACGTGAGCCGCGCGGCATGGCTCTGCTTTCCACTGCGACCTGACGACATCGCCCAGGGGAGGCATACCGTCGAGGTCGGACTGGTGGAACGGAATCCGCAAATCGCGTGCGACCTCGTCCTTACGGACGTGGAAGTGGTCATTCGCTATTGACGCCCTGTAAAACCGCAGTGCACGGGCATAAGAATTTCTGACTGAAGGGAGATACAATGGCCGTTACCGATTCGTTGCGCGAAAGGGTCCGCGCCGAGTTGCCGGAGGCCGGAGAAATCGTCGACGCCGCACTGCGGGACAAGGTCATCGAGGCGTGGGCGACGGCGCTTGCGAACAGTAGCTTCGAGGCGATCGCCGATATCCGGCCATCAGGGAATCCGGATACGCCGCCCCTCAGGAAAGGGACGCAGACCGACCACATCCGCGGCGTGACCCGCCTGGCAATGGGAATGGCCGATGAACTGGTGTCGATGTTTCCGGATCTGAAGGTTGACCGGGACATTCTCGTTGCCGGCGCCCTTTGTCACGACGTCGGCAAGCCCTGGGAATTCGATCCAAGGAACCAGGCGCGCTGGAAGCGGGCGCCGGGCGCCGCCGGATACCCTTCAATAAGGCATCCGGCCTACGGCGTTCACATATGCCTGAGCGTGGGGCTTCCGGAAACCGTGGCGCATATCGCCGGCGGGCATTCGGGGGAAGGAGAACTGGTGGTGCGGAGCCTCGAGAATACAATCGTAAACGCCGCGGACTACGCCTTCTGGCGGGTGCTGCGGGCCGGTGGGCTGCTTGTGGATGATTGACGGGCGATCCGTTCCCTTGCCGCGATATCCGGGGTAGAAGCCAGGATTGGAAGCAGCCTGAGCGCCACGTCACCTCCCCTCGGGCAATTCGATCGACCCCTGATTAGCCCCAATTCGAAAAAAACAGCGACGGGGCGTCGTGATAAGTCCTTCCCAAACGGGGCGTAATCGTCATCCGGAAGGGCATTTTTTCCGTTGACGTCCAATGACCTGGTGTATCCTGGTAATCCGCCTTCTAATCGCCTTTATTAACTGGCACATATTCGAATTTACTTCCGCGAAAACTTACGAATCCAGGTTGGGTGTCGGAAACGTCCCGTATTCGACGAAGATATCCACGTCTTCGACCACGATCCCTCCTTCGAATCCGGGAGGCCTTTCGTGCAAGGATATTTCGAGTACATTGCGGCCCTTCCGGGGTCGCACGTCTTCCAGATCGAATTCCAGCAGCTGTCCCGCGTACGGATCCCGGGACCGGATCGGTGAGCGACGACATGACCCGCTGTCCAGACGGGCGCCGTTCAGCCGGATCTCGAGTCTGTCCGCCGAGACGAGATTGCTCACACCGATTCTGAGGCCAATGTGCCGTATGCGGTCATTTTCTGGTTCGTCGGCGATGGAGAAAGGGATCTGATGAACTCTCCCCGGGTCGGCTGAGGCAATCTCAAGCGGGAGAAAGGCGCCGTAGTCGTATTCGGATGCCGCGTCGCACCGGCGGCGCAGGAAATAGTGTTTGTCGGCTTCCCGTATGAGGTCCGCATCGCCCAGTTGCGTGAGGAGGCTACGGCCGGACTCGTCAACGGGCCAGGGAAGAAACCAGGTGTACAGGCCGTCGACGTCCAGTTCCAGGAAATTCGCGGCGGCCGCCCGCATCATGGAGGTGGTCGCGTTGCCCGCCGTATCGAACCGACGGCTCTCGTCGCTGCGGTAAGGCTGAAGCATGCCGTAGACGGAGATATCGCTTTCGTGGGCTGCATCCACGAGCCAGTCAACAGGCATATTGGCATCCAGTACGAAGTCGACATAGAGCATCGGGACCACGAAGTCGACCAACCCTTCCCGAACCCAGGTCCGCACGTCCAGCCCGGTCTTCAGGTTCAACTCTTCGGTGGGGTAGACTCGCGCGCCGATCAGGGCAGGGGCTCCCGGACGATTCCGGACGATTTCGGCGGTCTCTCTTACAAACTCCGTCATCACCGGGGTGTATTCCGACACGTCTTCCTCCCTCAGCCAGAAGGGACTTCCGCCGGGAGAGGCCGCGAAGTCCAGTTCCACGCCTTCGACGGCGTACCTCGTGGCGAGTTCTTCCAGTATCGCCCTTTGATGGTCGCGCACTTCAGGGTGCACGAAACCCCGCCCTCCGGTGTGGAGCGCGTGTTCCGCGGCCATGCCGCCGTAGGCGCCCATCCGCAGGCTGGCGATGAAGTCCATTCCCTTCTCGTGGGCGCGGTCGACCAGGACGGTCAGCGGGTCGAGGCCGCGCGCGATGAGACTCTGCATATTCTCCCAGGCGCGCCACTCGTGGACATGCTGGAACGGTCGAAGATCGTCACCGAACATCAGGCCGATCCTAGAGGGATAGAAGAGACCGTCGGCACGGGAGACGCCATAGACGAAGGTGTCCACTGCCGTGCCGGCGACTTCGTCCACGGGCACCCGGGCGTCTTCCAGCCGCATCGGCGGTTCGAAGACGAAGAGATAGTAGTGGCGGGCGTCGTTGAAGTAGATCGTGCGTTGTTTTCTCATCGTGAACGTATCCCCTCAGGCCAGGTGATGTCTCTCCCGGTGCGATTACTCCCCGGTAGGTTCGGACTTTCCCAGATCCGGATCGTCCATCCGGTGAAAGCTCCTCCCCATGAGGTACCTGATCTCCAGCTCCAGGTCGCGGACGTAGACGTCCGGTGTGACGTCCGGGTCCCGTTCGAGCAGGCCGACCTCCAGTTCGTTCCGGCCCTGGCGCGGCCAGTTTGCGCGGTCCGGCCGGAATACGAACCAGTATCCGCAGCCGGTCCGGTATCGCGGGGCGCTCATGCGGTACATCTCGTTGATCCTGCGCAATTGCGCGTCCGGAAGTTCCTTGCCGTTCAAGCGGAAACGAAACCGGTCCCGTTCCGTGGCATTCATAATCCGCACGCGAAGCAGAATGTCGTGCACCCGTCCGGTTTCATCCCAGCGGGGGAGGTCATCACTGACCCTGATTGAAACGCGGGCCGGTTCTTCCGGGGTCAGCGCCGCGGGGAGGCCCATGGCAACGCCGGGTTCGGTGACGGGCCTGGGGTACCGCCCGGTCTCGGTGGGAACGTAGTAGTGCTTGTCCTTCGGGGCCATCACGTCCGCGTGGGGCAGTTCCCGCAGCTTCTCATAGAATGACGCCTGGTAGGGCCAGTTGCCAAACCAGTGGGCCATGTAGAGGCCGTCAACCCCCTGCGCCCAGTAGTTGCAGGCCGCTCCCCGGATCATTTCGATGGTGGCTTCGGCCAGGCGGTCGGAGTCCACGTGGCTGTCCAGCGCGGCGTGGACCCGGCACCCGGTGCCTTCGGCCGCGTCAACGAGCCCGCCGAAGTCGACCGTCGAGTCGAGCAGTTCAGGGGTAGAGAATGTCTGCCCGATCAGGACGTCGACGATTCCCAGCCGCAGCCATTCCCGAACGTCCAACCCCACCTGCAGGCACCCCTCGATACTGGCCGGAATCCGTACGGCGAGTTCGCGCTCGCGGCCGCTGTTCCTGACGGCGCGATGGATCCGGGCGATCCATTCAGTCATGACCTTACTGCCATCTTCGACCGCGTCAGGGTGGAAATAATACGGCGTGTAGTTGAGTTGCAACTCGAAGCCGTCGACCGGATAGACGTTCAGCGTTTCCTCGACAATGGCGAACCGTTCTTCCCTGACCTCGGAGTGCGTGAAGTCGAGGCAGGTCAGCCCGGGAAACTCCGGGTCGAGGTCTCCCCGTGCGCCGATTTCCAGGTGGGTATTTTCAAACCGGAAGTCGGAGCACCGGACGTCCTCGTCGCGGCCTCCGCGGCCCTGCTGCACCAGAAGGGTGGGGTAGAAGAGCAGGTCCTTTTCGTGGGCCCGGTCGCAGATGAGGCGCAGGGGATCGTGGCCTTCCCGGATGAGCCGCATGGCGTTCCGGTTTGCCCTGTCGAAGATGAGGTGGGGCCAATCATTCACGTTATGGCCCCAGATCTCGCCGACTTTCGTGTCGTGAAGGAAGGTGCGGCCGTCGCCCAGACAGAACATGATGGCGTCCACGGGCGTGCCCGCCAGTTCATCCACGCCGGCTTCGAATTCCTCCTTTTGCATGGGGGGCTCGTACATATAGATGAGGGGATGGCGTCCGTCGTGGTAGAACATCATTCGTGGTTGCGGCATCTGGTGGTCCTTACAAGATAGAGCTGTCAGCGGTCAGACGTCAGTCATCAGTCAAAGGCGAAAACCCAAATCAGAATCACTTCTCCCCAAATTCCCTGCCTACGGCGTGTTCCTTCAATGCGGGGAGACGGAAGACGGGAGAGGGGAGAGATCACCTGCCTCGTGAGGAATCATTTCGTGCCGGAGGCAAGAAGGAATAAACATCGGGCAAAGATATCTTCTACCGGCTTACGTCTTACGTCTCACCGCCTTTAGGGGGTAGATCTGACCCGAGTCAGAGTTCGATTTCCTGTGTCGGTTGGTTGGAGACGGCGATGTTCCGCCCGTCTACGGTCAGGTGGCTGCCGCGCTGAACCAGGGCTTTCGACGGACGGTCGTTCGTGTATTCGATGGCGGCGGTGTGTCCCGAAAAGGAAATGTCATTGGCGGCCACGGAGATACCCGGAGCGCCGTGAATCACGAGAAAGCGATGGTCTTCCGCGGTAATTTCGAGCGCGCGGGGCAGAACCGGGGATTCGGCGCGGCCGTCAATCCGACACTCGAGCGTCGTCACGCTCGCATCGGGACGAGCGCCCCGATACGGCAGCAGGAGGACGTCGAACGGGACGACAGGCTCCTCAACCCCCCAGCCTCGCAGCGCGATGAAATACCGGTCCGGCCACTGGGCGGCTGGCGGGTGACCGGAGTATACGGGGATTTCCCTGACCATTTCCTCCAGGTAATCGATCCCGCTGAATGCGTATTTGAGCTGCCTGGTATTCGCGGGGGCAACGAGGAGGCCCCTGCGGTCACCTTCGGCCGCGGCCACAGTATCGTGCTTGACGAATGGAAAGACGCTGTGCAGGTACCACAGCGCGCTTCTCCGGCGATGCGAGCACCCGACGGCATCGGAGACGAGGAAGCCCCACGGTTTGAAGAACAGGATCCGGCGTTCGATAATGACTCCTGCACTGGCTTCGTACGCGCGGTGCCGGCCGGAGAAGAAGTCGCAGGATGCGGTGCTGCCGAATTGAATCTGCTCGCCGCGGATATCAGGACGGGCTGACGGTGCTCCTTCGATGACGACGTGGTTGTGCGCCTGTTCGGAGCGAAAGTACATATCCCACGGGGCGTCGTAGGGACCGAAGCGGGAGACTTCGGCGGCCAGGGGCACACCGAAGGCGTAGAGATTGATGTCCAGAATGCCCATGTGGCTGTGGCCGCCGGGCCACTGCCCGTGGTTGATGAGCATGAACGCGTCTTCAGGTTCCCAGCCCGAGCGCATCACGCAGAACTCGCTGGTTTCCAGGCGAAGGCTCTCGAAACCGGGTTTCGCCGGCTCCGGGACAATTGCGTCCAGCTTGTGGCGGACGGGCCAGAGATACGTCCCGTCTCCTGTGAAGTCACACGCCTGTTTCAGGAGTCCCGTCCCGTCCAGAAAGCTGCCGTCGTTGATGCCGGGCATCTCGCCTCCGGGACCCGCCATCTTGAGGAACCAGGCGTAGGCATTCGAGGTGCGCTCCCGCCAATCGAGCGTCGCCGGCGGCTGAAGGTCCGGGTTCGCTTCTGCCAGAAGGGTGGCTTCTTCCAGGTGGCGCAGGCATCCGCTTCCGTACGAATAGCAGCGCTCGCTGTGACCGCCGTCCGCGTGGTAGTCCTTCTCCATATGTTGCTCGAGGTAGTGCGCGCCGACGGCACGGAAGTCGCCGGACTCGCGGAATTCGGGCAGAAGGAACCCGATCAGGATCATGCCCGAGATGCCGTGCACCTGCCAGTTGCCCTCGCGGTATCCCGTGGCGTTCTGTTCTAGCGTCAGCCACCGGGCCGCACCCAGGAACGACTTGAATAGCTGGCGGATGTGGTCCGGGGAGAGCAGGTGTCCCATTTCCAGAAGTTTCACGGCGGATAGGAAGTTCACGAACCTGTGGCTTCTTACGGAGAGACCCAGTTCGTAGAAGACCGGATGCATCCGGCGAGCGCCTCTGATTTCGTGTCTGGCGGCGTACCACTGCCGGAAGATTTCGAGGTAGGCTGCGATGTACCGCTCATCCCGCGTGTCCAGGGCGGCCCTGGTCAGGCAATCCATCCAGCCGAGGTAATGGAAGCCGTATTTGGACTGGTCGCCGAACCAGGCGTTGAACGCGACCGGACCGGCGAAGTCGATTTCGACCTGTCCGAACTGCCGCCGCCCCCCCTTGACGATTGTGTCGGCCAGATCGCGGTTGGCCACAACCCTGGACCTGAGTTGCTCATCCGAACGCGCAAAGGGGTTAACCGGATGGCTCCGGGAGAGAAAATGCCGCCACCACGCGCCGAATGCCTCATCGTAGCGTCTCGAATCCGCATCGTTCCGGACCTCTTCAAGTCCGTGACGGCCGGGGTCAAGGGCTTCGAAGAACGAGGCATCGGAGATATGAACGAGTTTATCGGGGAATTCGTCGTGATGGAACATAAAATGGACTCCTGTTACGGCTGGAAGGGTCGACCGGTTCTCTTCAAGTCTTTCGTGATGCCGATCTGACAGGTGACGTACGCGTTTTCTCTTCTGAAACCCCGGGTATTCAGCTGGCCCGCCGCGTACCCCGGCCTCGCGTCGCCTATCGTACCCACAATCAGATTCGCGTGTTCCACGGTGGTATCGTAACGGTCTGCGATGAGACCGACCATGTCCGTCCAGGCGATTTTCAGCGCTTCTTCCCAGTTTGCGCCCATTCCGCTGGTCAGGATCTCGTCGCCGGTTTCCACGACCGGCCCGCCGGCGGGAAAACCCGGCGAGCGATCGAATCGCAGCGTGAGCGCGGAGTCGATTTCCACGCCGGTGCCGGTGAGTTCGCCGTCGCCCATGCGGGCGTGGACGTCGCCCACGTAGAAGTGGCCGCCGTATCGTTGGGCGCGGATATGCACGATACTGCCCGGACAGATGGAATTGAAGTCCATGTTGCCGCCATGGTTCCAGGGACCCGTGTCCTCGGAGACGGGCGCCAGTTGCATAACGCCGATCATCGGTCGGACCGGGACCACGAAGTCCGGAGGGAAGTGCAGGAAGCCGTCTTTTACAGGAGCGACCGAACGCAGGCTGCCTCGAAACGGTCCGCCGTTGTTGTAGTACCCATAGGGACCCACTTCGATATCGATGACTTCGATGGAAACCCAGTCGCCGGGAACAACACCCTCGATGAGAAACGGACCCCCCTGGCGCGAGCCCCGCGGCGTGGTGGTTTCGGGGATGACCCCCGGCTTCAGATCGCCGTCGGCGCCGCCGGGCGTTTCGATGACGAGCGTCTCGCCGAGTTCGATCGTGCCGCGAACCTGGCCGCGCTCGACGGCTTCGGACCCTGTCAGATAAGGTTTTCGGGTAAACCGGCGCATGGGATTTCTCCTGTAATAAATCGCGGTAGCGCATTGCCGGCAGCCGTTCCGCGCCCGTGTGGGGTTGTTCCGGGATCGCCTTCCCCGGGCATCCGTGATCTGACCCTATTGAATCTGAAAACGCGTCGAAACTGCTTGTAAATCCGTTCCGGGTGAGCCATAATAGGGATTGGCAATCGGGGCGTCAAGGTCTTGCGGCAGGGTCTTCCTAAAAGGAGCGGCAGGCATGCGGATCGATGCGCACATGCACGTCGCCGGTAATCTCGCATCCGTGGGCTGGCGGGGCAAATGGACCGACGACCGGATGGTGATCGAAGCGGCGGATCGACTGAAGATAGATCAGCTCTGCTGTTCGATACCGATTCAGGGATTGGACAACCCCCGGCCGGACGGAATGCGGGAGGTGAACGACAGCGTCATCTACGCCATGCGGCGATTTCCCGGACGCATTCTGGGATATGCATTTCTGGATCCCCGGTTCCAGCATGAAGCGAGAGATGAAATTGACCGGTGTGTTCTGAAGCACGGTATGATGGGCGTGAAGCTCTACAACCAATGCAGGTGCTGGGACCCCATGGTGTTGCCGATCGTGGAGCGGTGCATCGAACTGCGCGTGCCGATTCTGCACCACGGCGGAAAGCAGACGCCCGTGTCCGGCAGACCGTGGCAGACATACCGCTCGGACAGCGGCGACTTTGCGCGGCTGGCGCGACTCTATCCCGAAGTTACCATAATAGAGGGGCATCCGATCGTGGGAGACTGGGAGTGGGCGATCAAGACACTGCGGGATGTCCCGAATGTATACGTGGATACCAGCGGAAGCCTGAACGACGACGGATTCATCGAGATGGCCGTGCGCCAGTTGGGGGCGGGCCGCGTGCTGTTTGCGACGGATGTGTCGATGGAGGCCGGGGTGGGCAAGGTGCTGGGAGCGGCGATCACGGCGCGCCAGCGCAAGGGAATCTTCGGAGAAAATATGAGACGAATTATGCGGCAACGAGTGTAACAACTGAACACGAAGCGCTTGACGGCAAGTAGTTTTTGTTTATATTCCTTTTGCTATGCGCCGTGAATAATCGAACTATTTCATCATTCGGACGTGAGTACATCGTGACAAAATGTTGAATCTGAATTGTTTGGACCATTTTGAAGGGACCACGAGATGAGTTTTCGTGACCGCGTCGTTTCGGGGGCTGCCAACGTCGCCTGGAATGTCTTCCAGAGCGTGAATACCAGGCTCCCCGAGGGTCAGCCGTTCCAGCCTGCATGGGCGTCGGCGCCGCTGCTGAAGAGTTATCAGCGATCCATGCCGACACTCGGTTTTCCGCGCGAAACCGATTCGCTGTGTCCCGATTGCGTGAAGGAGGTCCGGACCGCCATCATCGAAGGTACCCGGGACGTCGCGGAACTGGTACACGGGAATCCCGGAGAGATCAAGGCGGAGATCCTCGAGGAAAACGGGTGTATCATCATGCGGAAGACCTGCTCGGTCCACGGCACCTATGAAGACGTGCTCTCTATCGATCCGGAATTTACGCGCCTGATTGAGGGCCGTTTCCCCGGACGCGATTACCGCACATGGGGAGACGAGCACGTGCACCGGCACGGGACGTCCAGCATCAAGTACGGCAGGGGGGCCGTGCTGACGATCGACCTCACCAACCGCTGCAATATGATGTGCAATCCCTGTTTCATGGACGCGAACCAGGTGGGGTACGTCCACGAACTCACCCTTGATGACGTGAAGCGGATCCTGGACGCATCGATTTCCTTCAAACCGCGCCGGCAGATGTCGGTACAGTTTTCGGGCGGAGAGCCCACGATTTCGCCTCATTTTCTCGATGCGTGCCGGTATGCCAAGGAGGTCGGCTATTGGTGCGTGCAGGCCGCAACCAACGGGGTGCGCTTCGCCAAAGAGCCGGATTTCGCGTTCGAGGCGAAGGCGGCCGGTTTCGACATGGCGTACCTGCAGTTCGACGGCGTAACCAATGCGGCCAACCAGCATCGGCAGATTTCCAATCTGTTCGACGCCAAGCTGCTGGCAATTGAGAATCTGTCCCGCGCCGGTATCGATATCACGCCCGTCACAACCGTATTGAATACCATCAATAACGATCAGGTAGGGCCGATACTCCAGTTCTGCATCGACAACAGCGACAAGGTCGGTTCGATATCCTTCCAGCCCGTGTCGTTTACCGGACGCGACGAAGACATCTCCGACGAAATGCGGCACCGGCAGCGCTACACCATATCCCACCTCGCACACGATCTTCAGACGTGGTCCAACGGGAAGATCGACGCCCACCGGGACTGGTACCCGCTGGGAGCGGGGACGCTGTTTACCACGCTGGCAGACCATCTGCGCGGGGAGGACGTTGAGTTCGGGGGTCAGACCTGCTCCTGCCACCCCAACTGTGGTTCCGCCGCCCACATCGTCGTAAACGAGAAAACGGGGAAGTGGGCGACCATCACCGAGTTCTTCAACCAGGAACAGTTTATGAAGGACATCGAGGTGATGACGGACACCGCGCGCGACCCCGGATGGATCAAGCTGCAGGTGGGCATGTCGCTGCTCCGGAACTTCAACCCGAAGAAAGCGCCGGCCGGGTTCGGCATTCAGGACCTCGCGCGGATTCTCGACCGCAGGGTGGGGGGTTCCATCAGCGGCGGTCCCAGACCGGAAGACAGGCAGTGGCGCATTATGTGGGTAGGCGGAATGTGGTTCCAGGATCTGTGGACCTACGATTTCCGCCGAACTGAAATGTGCGTAATTCCGTACGGGACCCAGGAGGGCGAAATCTCCTTCTGCGCTTACAACACGGGCGTCGGCTGGCGTCAGATTATAGAAAATATGCATATGACCGCTACAACGGCCGAGTGGTTCAAGACCAGGGGTCGGCACTCCATTTACGCGGGCAACCGCGACATGCCGCTGCCCGGGACGGAACACACGCTGCGGGTCCGGGAGACCGAAGACGGCGAACTCGAGCTGCCGGTCATCAACGGAAACGAAAATGGCAGTGGCTGCTGCGGCTCCGAGAAGGACACCATTCGAAAGATCATTGCGGCGCCGGACGCACAGGAGCCGGTGGCCTCCTGAGGTACCGCCCACAGACGTTGATCAGATCCGGGCAGGAGTCGTGTCCGGATTTTTTTTCGTGCCAGCGTCGCCTTGAATGGTGCGAGAGAAGGTGCATCTCCCGCTGCAGCAGTCGGGATCGGGTAATTCGCGTCCCTCGGACGAAACCCCTTGCGTCTGCGGCAAACGAATTGACAAAACCGCTGCGTTTACTTATCATTTGCGATTGGATCGTCCTGAAATCTGAAAAGAAGATGCGGAAGCGTCGGAAGGATGCCGGACGTTATGAAAGTGACCGTTTCAGAGTCGGACGCGTGGCGCAGGACGTTTGAGGTCGAGGTCCCTGGCGCGGACGTGCGCCGGCGATTCGAGACCGCATACAAGAATTACAGTAAATCGTTGAATTTGCCGGGTTTTCGCAAGGGAAAGATACCTGTGAGCCTGGTCAAAAAACGGTTCGGCAAGGCGATCCAGGGCGAGGTCCTGCAAGAGGTGATGCAGGAATGCTACCGGGATGCAAGCAGATCGGAGGGATTGACTCCGATTTCGGAAGCCACGATCGAAGACGTGAACTACGAAGAGGGGCAGCCGCTGAAATTTACGGCTTCGGTGGACGTCAAGCCGGAAATCGTCGCACAGGATTACCGGGGCCTGAAAACCACCCGACCCGTATTTAAAGTCACGGACGCCGACGTAGAGGAACAACTCCAGCGCGTCCAGGAACAGAACGCCACGGAGCAGGAAGTCGACAGGCCCGCCGAGTTGGGCGATGTTGTGGTTGCCGATCTTCAGGAACTGGATGAGAGCGGGTTGCCGATTATCGGCCGCAAACAGGAAGAACGCCCTTTTCATATCGGCGGGAGGAACGCCAACCACGACCTCGACAATCAGCTTGTGGGCATTTCCGCGGGCGAAACCCGGCGGATTGTGCTGACGCATACGGGTGAAGACGAAAACGAAGCCCAAAACGAGGGTTCCCAACACCAGGATGGACGTGAGATCCGCATGATGTTTTCGGCAAGAGAGGTTCGGGAACGCACGCTGCCGGAACTGGACGACGAATTCGCCAAAGATCAGGGTCAGTTCGAGTCGCTGGACGAACTCACGGCTCAGATCCGGACCGATCTCCAAGCGCAGGCCGATTTCGCCTCCCGGCGCTATCTCGAGGGCCACATCGTAGACGAATTGATTCGAAAAAACGCGTTCGACCTTCCTGAGACCATGGTTGAAAGTGCGCTGGACACGTTGGTGGAGAATCAGAAGAAAGAACACGAAGGACGCGAACAGGACATCGATGAAGACGCGATTCGCCAGGAAAGCCGCGAGGGCACCATTCGCGGCTTGAAGCGTCATATATTAATGGAGGCGATCCAGAAGCAGGAAGAACTGGAAGTGGAAGAGGCGGAGATGGACAGCCAACTCGACGTCATGTCGCGTCGATACAACACGGAACGCGAACAACTCCGACAGATACTCAAACGTTCGGACCAGATCGAAAGAATCGAGTCCAACCTGCTGACGGAAAAGACGTTCGATTTTCTGATCGAACATGCCGAAATCGAAGAAGTCGACGCAAAATAGGACGGCCCGCGTTACGGATTCAGGACCGAAGAGGGAGGGAGATTAGACGCTTATGGCACTTGTACCCATGGTATTGGAGAAGACGGGGCTGGGCGAACGGTCCTACGACATCTTCTCCCGTCTCTTAAGGGACAATATTATCTTCATCGGGTTTCCGATCAACGATACCATTGCAAACCTGGTGATTGCCCAGATGCTGTTCTGCAGTTCGGAATCGCCGGACAAGACCATTCGGTTGTACATCAATTCGCCAGGGGGCAGTATTACGGCCGGACTGGCCATTTACGATACCATGCAGTACGTGCCCAACGAAGTCGAAACCGTTTGCGTCGGCCAGGCATTCAGTATCGCCGCCGTGCTCCTTGCCGGTGGCACAAAGGGGCAGCGGCGCGCCCTCCCGAATTCCCGGATCCTCGTGCATCAGCCCATGGGCGGAGCCGGCGGTCAGGCTTCAGACGTGGAACGCCATGCCAGGGAAATCCTCCAGTGGCGGGACAGGCTCAACGAGATTCTGGCGGAGCAGACCGGGCAGCCGATCGAGCGGGTTGCCAAGGATGCCGATCGGGATTTCTTCATGTCCGCCGACGAGGCCCTGGAGTACGGGGTGATCGATGAGGTACTGGCGCCAAGCAAGGAAGAAGGCCTCGTGATCGAGGACGATGAGTAAGCCCCACCCTGGCGTCAACGATGTCGTCCTGTATCAACGGTCGCGAAATCATGGGTGACTTATGAAACGGCGAACTTCCCGAGCCGATGTACGGTGCTCTTTTTGCGACAAGGGCAACGACCAGGTCGAAAAGATCATCACTGGGACTTCGGTGCACATTTGCAGCGACTGCGTCAAACTGTGCAACGAAGTGCTGCAGGAGGACGCCAGGCAAAAGCCGGTTTCGTCACGGCAGAAGCTTCCCAAACCCGCAACGATCAAGACCCGGCTGGACGACTACGTGATCGGCCAGGAGGCGGCCAAGCGCACGCTTTCCGTCGCGGTTTACAACCACTACAAGCGGATCCGCTCCCGCGTCATTACGGACGACGTCGAACTCGAGAAGAGCAATATACTGCTCGTCGGGCCCACGGGTACAGGGAAGACCCTGCTGGCGCAGACGCTCGCGCGCATCCTGGACGTTCCTTTCTCCATCGCGGACGCGACAATTCTCACCGAAGCCGGATATGTAGGCGAAGACGTTGAGAATATCCTCGTCCGCCTTTTGCAGGCGGCCGACTACGACGTCGCGCAGGCGGAAATGGGCATTCTCTATCTGGACGAAGTCGACAAGATCTCCAGGAAGGCGGCCAACCCGTCGATTACACGCGACGTATCCGGGGAAGGCGTGCAGCAGGCCCTGTTGAAGATCCTCGAGGGCACCGTCGCCAGCATACCGCCGAAGGGCGGACGGAAACATCCCGAGCAGCCCCTGATCCAGGTGAATACGAGGAATATCCTGTTCATTTGCGGCGGAGCATTCGACGGCCTGGAAGAAATCATCAGCAACCGGATCGGCGAAAAGACCATCGGCTTCGGCGCGAAGGACGGTCCCGAGGAAAAACGGAACGCGGGCGCGTTCTTTGCAGATGTGGAGCCGGAGGACCTCATCAGGTACGGCCTGATTCCCGAACTGGTCGGCAGGCTGCCCATAACGTGTTCTCTCAGCGATCTCGATGAGGAGGCATTGTTCAAGATTCTGACCGAGCCGAAGAATGCGATTACCAAGCAGTATCAGAAACTGTTCGAGATGGATGGCGCCGATCTCGAATTCGAGGACGCGGCCCTGAACGAGGTGGTAAAGCGAACCGTCCAGAAGGGTACGGGCGCCAGGGGGTTGCGATCCGTTCTGGAGGACATCATGATCGATCTGATGTACGACCTCCCCTCCAATCCGGCACGCAAGCCGGTTGTGGTTACGAAAGAGATGGTGGCCGGCAAATCCAGGCCACGGCTTCACATCGAAGAGAAAAAGAGCGCATAGAATTATTTCGGCTTCATCCATTTTTTAGTAGCCCTCGGAACCGGGGTCCATTGCCCCGGTTTTCTATGTGTCCGGCAATGAGCACGATCCCGGTTGCCCGTCATGCAGATCCGTTCCGCCAGTTTTGTTACGAGTGTCGCCGATCCGGATCGTCTTCCAATGGAAGGCCTGCCGGAAATCGCGTTTGCCGGCCGTTCGAACGTGGGGAAATCCTCGCTTCTCAACCGGCTGTTGAACCGAAGACAACTCGCGGGCACCAGCAAGACGCCGGGCAAGACCCGAACGCTGAACTACTACTGCGTGAACGGGGCGCTGCATTTCGTGGACCTGCCCGGGTATGGCTACGCAAAGCGGGGGCAGCAGGAACGCCGGCAGTGGGCCGAACTGATCAACGGTTATCTGGATACAAGGACGTCATTGCGCGGCATATTGCATCTCATGGATGCCCGGCACGATCCGACGGCCCGCGACGTGGAAATGGCCGACTGGCTCATGCAGTTCGACCGGCCGTTTCTCGTGGTTGCCACCAAGGCTGACAAGCTTCCGGGGAGCCGGCAGAAGTCCCGGCTGGACCGGACGCGGGACCTGCTTTCCCGGGTGGGGGAGTTCGATCTCGTACCGTTTTCCGCGGTTTCGGGTCTGGGCAGGCAGGATGTCTGGAGTTGGATCCGGCATGTCATCGAAGAATAACCCCGTTGGTGAGGAAAAACACGGTTCGCCCGACGGGCTGAGGCGGCAACGGCTTTTTACACCCGGTCCGACACCCATTCCCGAAAAGGTCCAGGCTGCGATGGCCGGTACTCCGGTCTACCACCGCGGCCCGGAATTTCCCGCGCTGCTTCGAAATGCGGTCGAAGGGCTTCAGGAGGTCTTTCCGACTGCCTACGACGTGTTTCTGCTCTCATGCTCGGGTACGGGCGTGATGGAGGCTGCGGTCGCCAATTCCCTTTGCGCCGGCGACCGGGCCCTGGTCGTGCAGGCAGGGCAGTTCGGCGCGCGATGGACGGACCTCTGCCGGGCTTACGGGGTCGAGGTCGTCGAAAGCGAATTCCCCTGGGGTGAGGCGGTGGATCCGCAGGTCGTGGCCGAAGCGCTTCGGGACGACCCCGGTTTACGAGTCGTGTTTGCCACACACAGCGAGACGTCCACCGGCGTATTGCACGACATCGCCTCGATTGGCGAGATCGTCAGGGGGACGGGCGCGCTGCTCGTCGTGGACGGCATCTCAAGCGTGGCGGCTCATCCGCTGCCTCCGGAGGCGTGGAACGTGGACCTGGCGGTGACGGCGTCCCAGAAGGGACTGATGCTGCCTCCGGGTATGGGAATCGCGGCGGTGGGGCCGCGGGTCTGGAAAGCGCACCGGCGGAGCCGGCTTCCGAAGTACTACTGGGACCTTGAACATTACAGGACGGCAATGGTCCAGGGTCGGGCGCCGGCCACCCTGCCGGTTACGCTGCTGGCGGGGCTTCGGGCGGCGCTGCAGATGTTCCGCGAGGAGGGCATCCGGAACGTCTGGGCGCGGCATGCGCGGCACGCGCTGGCGGTGCGTCGGTCCGCAGCCGCGTTGGGACTGACCTGTTTCGCGCGGCGGCCTTCAAACGCGCTGACCGCGATCGTCCTGCCCGAGAGTGTGGACGGCCTCGCGTTGATGGAACATATGCGGCGCGAATGCGGCGTGGTGGTCGGCGGCGGTCTGGGCGATTACAGAGGCCGCATGGTGCGGGTTTCCAACCTGGGGCACGTGGACGATGCCGAAATCCTGGAGGCTGTCGGGGCGTTTGAAGCCGGTCTTCGGGAGACCGGTTGGGAATTTGAAGTCGGGGCCGGTGTCGAGGCCGCGCAGTGCGCGCTGACGGCTGAGAGCTGACAGCCTGTTTACCTTGCGTATTGACCCGGGCAGCCGCAAGGGCGGCCCCTCCGGATATGCAATCGGGGCGCACGTTGCCTGTTTGGCCTTTTGGTTTACGCTGACGGCTGAGAGCTGACAGCTGACAGCTTGTTTGATAACTATGAAGCGGGTATTGATCGCAGATACGTTGTCTCGCGGCTGGCAAAGCGTGTTCGCGGAGGCGCCGGATGTCGACGTGGACGTCCGGACGGGCCTCTCGCCGGAGGCACTGGCACGTGAAATCGGCGCCTACGACGGGATGATCATCCGAAGCGAAACGCATGTAACGCGGGAGATTCTGGCCGCGGCGCACCGGCTCCGCGTAATCGGACGCGCGGGAGTCGGCGTGGACAACATTGATATTGGCGCCGCCACTGAACGGGGCGTGGTGGTGGTGCATTCGCCTGGCGGGAATACCATTGCCACGGCCGAACATACCGTGGGGATGCTGCTTGCGCTCAGCCGCAACATTCCGCAGGCGACCGCCTCTCTGAAACGCGGGGCGTGGGAGCGAAAGTCCTATACGGGCGTGGAGTTGGATGGTAAGGTACTGGGGATAATCGGCGTGGGGCGGGTGGGACAGCATGTCGCCCGCCTGGCCCGGGCTCTGGGGATGACGGCCCTGGGCCACGATCCCTTCCTTTCTGAAGAGATGGCTGCCAGATACCAGGTGAAGCTGACGTCCCTGGAAGCAATCTACGCGGCGGCGGATTATATCACGCTGCATACGCCGCTGATGGAGAACACGCGGCACCTGATTTCCGCGGCGTCACTGGAGAAATGCAAACCCGGCGTTCGCATTCTCAACTGTGCGAGGGGAGGCCTGGTCGACGAGGCTGCGCTTCTGAATGCGATCGAGGATGGAAGGGTGGCCGGAGCCGCGCTCGACGTTTACGAGGAGGAACCCCCGCCCAGGGATTACCCGCTCCTGCGGCGTCGGGAGGTGATCTGCACACCCCATCTGGCCGCTTCAACCGCGGAGGCGCAGGAGCGCGTGGCGCGTCAGATCGCACAGGACGTCTGGGAGGTTCTGAAGGAACGGCCGGCCCATCGGGCCGTCAATATGCCGTCGGTGGATCCGTCCCTTTACGAGGACGTCCGTCCGTATCTCCTGTTGGCCGAGAAGGTGGGCGCGTTGCAGGCTCAGTTGAGCCACGGCAGTCTCCGGCGAATCGCCATCGAGTACCACGGCGATATCCTGAAATACGCAACTTCGCCGATGACGGCAGCGGTGTTGAAAGGGGCCATTACGAATCTGACGGATGAACTCGTGACGTACGTGAACGCCCCTCTTTTCGCACAGAAGCGCGGCGTCAAGATCGACGAGACGCGGAGCAGCGCCCATAAAGACTACACGAACCTGATGACGGTAGACTACGAAACGACGGTGGGAAGGACTTCGATATCGGCCACCGTATTCGGCAGCAGCGACGCGCGCGTCGTGCGTGTCGACCGGTTTGAAGTGAAGGCCAAACTGGAAGGGGACGTGCTGATCTGCTGCAACCGGGACGTTCCGGGCGTGGTCGGCTGGATCGGGTCGCTCCTGGCCGAGGAGGAGCTCAATATCGCGGATATGGCGCTGGGGCGGGACAGCCGCGGGGGGCAGGCCATCATGATGATCAGTCTGGATTCGCCCGCGCCGGACGACGTTCTGAAGCGAATCGCCGGGGCGCCGGAATTCCTGTGGGTGAGGCAGGCGAAATTTTAAGAGCGGGGAGACGGTAGAGGGTAGACGGGAGAAGAAATCCTTGCCGATTTGTTCCTCCGACTTGCCTCCGGCATGAGAAGAAACCCTTTACGGCATGCGATCTCTCCCGTCTCACGTCTTACGTCTCACCAGGTTGCGGGGCGGGGTGTGGTCCTCTACCCTCTTCCGTCTTGCGTCTAACCGCATTTTTTGAGGAGATAGATCATGTCCGTGCGCGTAGTGCTCGGGGCCCAGTGGGGAGATGAAGGCAAGGCCAAGGTGGTGGACTTTATGACGGCGGACTCGGACGTCGTGGTGCGTTTCCAGGGAGGCGCCAACGCCGGGCACACCATCAAGGCCGGCGATCTGGAGTTCGTGTTTCATCTCATTCCCGCCGGGATCGTGCATCCCGATAAGACCTGCGTGATAGGCAACGGTGTGGTAATGGACCCCGAGGCGCTGTTCCTCGAGGTGGAGGAACTGGAGTCGAAGGGCGTCTCCATCGCGAACCGGCTGTTTGTCAGTCCGAATACCCACCTGGTCATGCCGTATCACAAACGCGTCGAAGAGGCCAGCGAGGAAAGGGACGGAGAAGGCGCGATCGGGACCACGCTGAGGGGCATCGGCCCATGCTACCAGGACAAAGTCAACCGCTCGTCCGGCATTCGCGTGGGAGACCTGTTCGACGCGGACGCGCTTCCTGCCAAAGTGCGGGAGAACGTCCGGCAGAAAAACGAGATACTCGAAAGCGTGTACGGCCAGGATGGGCTGGACGCAACGCCGATCATCGAGGCCTATACGGCGTTCGGCGAACGCCTGGCGCCATTCGTTACCGATACCTCCGTGTACCTGAACGAAATGATCGACTCGGGCAAGGACGTCCTGTTCGAGGGCTCCCAGGGCACGTTGCTGGATATCGATCACGGGACGTATCCTTTTGTGACGTCTTCGAATACGACGGCGGGCGGCGCGTGTACCGGCGCGGGTATCGGACCCACCCGGATTTCCGAGGTCGTGGGGGTGGTGAAAGCGTATACGACGCGAGTGGGTAACGGACCCTTTCCAACCGAACTTACCGGCGCCATGGGAGACCGGATCCGGGAAATCGGACACGAGTACGGGGCGACCACGGGCCGGCCCAGGCGATGTGGCTGGCTGGATGCCGTGATTCTCAGGTTCGCCGCGCGGGTGAACGGTCTGTCGGGTATCGCGGTGACCCGGCTGGACATACTGGATCCCCTGGAGGAGATCCGGATCTGCACACACTATACATGTCGTGGAAAGCAGCTGGAACACTTCCCGAGCGACGTGAAGGTGCTGGCGGAATGTGAGCCCGTGTACGAAACGATGGCGGGTTGGCGGACCCCCACCAGCGATGCGAGGCGGATGGAGGAACTTCCTGATAACGCCCGGCGGTACCTGGACAGAATTCAGGAGTTGAGCCGCACGCCCATTGCCATGGTGTCCGTGGGACCGGACCGCAAGGAGACGATTGTGGTGGATTGACCGGGAGTGGATGGCGCGGGTTTCAAACTCAGGGGATACAGGTTGACCGCCATGGCAAGTTTGTTATATTTCCACCAAATGTTGCCGATTTCAAAAAGGGATAACGGATGAGCGCCGCGTTTGTCGACAGGGAAGCGTTGATCGCCAGGGCGAAATCGTCCGGGAACCTGGCGGGAGAGGATCTCTCGGGGATGGACTTCAGTGGAGAGGATCTCTCCGGCGTGGATTTCACAGCGGCGAAACTGGACAACGCCACGTTCAAAGATGCGAGACTCGTGGAAACCAGGTTTCACAACGCGAGCATGAAGGGCGCCGACCTCAGTGGAGCCAAAATGAACGGGGTATATCTGGTCGCCGCCGACCTGCTGGGCGCAAACCTTGCCGGCGCGGTGATGGACGATGCGTTTCTGTCGGGCGCGGTACTCGGCGGCGCCAATTTCACGGACGCGAGTCTGAAGCGCGCGCGCCTGGGCGTGGTGCAAGCGTCGTTTCCGAATCCCTCGGGGCGGCCGACGAGTTTCAGGAATGCCGACCTCGAAGCGGCGGTGGTGGGCGCGACGGATTTCAGGGGAACGGATTTGCGGGGCGCCAACTTGAACGGCGCATTCTTGTACGAGGCGCGGCTGCGCGGGGCGATTGTCGACAAGAAGCAGTTTGAAACAGCGGTCACGCGCGCGGAATCCTACTAGGAAACGGCTATTGTAATGACGGACGCGGCGACAGACAGATTGGGCAGACCGCTCAGGGATCTCCGGATTTCGGTTACGGACCGGTGCAATTTCCGGTGTCCGTACTGTATGCCGGCCGAGGTCTTCGGAGAGAACTACACGTTCCTGCCCAGAGCGGAGATATTGACGTTCGAGGAAATCGAGCGGCTGACGCGGCTTTTCGTGGGTCTGGGGGTGCGTAAGGTCCGGATCACGGGCGGGGAGCCCCTTCTTCGGCGGGAACTCGCGGCGCTGATCAGGCGCCTGGCGGCGATCGACGGCGTCGAAGACCTCACGCTCACGACCAACGGCTATCTGCTGCCGCGGACGGTCGGGGAACTCAGGGATGCAGGGCTGCACAGGATAACCGTCAGCCTGGATTCCCTGGACGAGGACGTATTCGAACTGTTGAACGGGAGAGGGTACCCGGTCTCTCAGGTGCTTGATGGAATCCGTGCGGCGGAAGCGGAGGGGTTTACCCCGCTCAAGATCAACGCGGTGGTTCAACGAGGGGTGAACGACCATACCGTCGTGGATCTCGCCAGGCATTTTCACGGAACGGGGCATATCGTCCGGTTTATCGAGTATATGGACGTTGGCAACCGCAACGGCTGGCGCCTGGATCAGGTGGTTCCCGCGGCGGAAATCGTTCAGCGAATCCATGAGGAAATGCCGGTGACGGCCGTTGCGCCGAACTACCCGGGCGAGGTCGCGCGGCGGTACCGATATCTCGACGGAAGCGGGGAAATAGGCGTGATCGCCTCCGTTACCCAGCCGTTCTGCGGGGACTGCACACGGGCAAGGCTGTCCACCGACGGGAAAGTGTATACCTGCCTGTTTTCCGGCACGGGCGTAGATCTTAGAGACCCCATGCGCGACGGGGCGAGCAACGACGATCTTCTGGCGACGATCTCGGAAATATGGGAGCGCCGGGAGGACCGGTATTCCGAATCAAGGACGGCCGAGACCGCGGAAATGCCCTCATTCTCCAAGGTGGAAATGTACCAGATCGGGGGATAGACCGCACTTGGCACATTCGGTCTCATACGTCGTATCCTGCAGTCCACGGCGGGGGAGGGCGTCAATCCGGGAAGCGAGAGACGATCGTCTCTCGCTTTTTGTTGACGACCTGCCCTTTCTTTCTATTATTTATTATATTGTTGATCGAAAAACTTAAGAATAGATCCGGGCCCCGTTCTGCCCGATGGGAACGGCTGCCTGTTCCGGATAATTTCGTTGACTTCACCGGGTGAGTTCGATAGATTACCCGCCTGATTGATGCCGTTGTCCTCGCAATCGCGAACCAGGAGGCATTTCCATGTCTGAATCCAAAACCTGGAAGGAAGTTCTCGCGGATCGCATACCCGACGAAATGGGCCGGGAAGTGGATATATTCGCCACCCAGATCGAGCTGCGGAAGCAGGGCAAGATTGAAGATACCGTTTTCGCCGAGACCCGCCTGCGCCGGGGTGTCTACGGGCAGCGTTACGATAACGGCAAACGGTTCGACGGCAGCAATACGCAGGCTCTGGATTTTCCGAGCGGCGACCTGGTGAAGGGGCCGGATACGGTGTGGGACGCGCCCGGGATGCAGCGGATCAAGATCCCGTTCGGGGGCCTGACCGCGGATCAACTTGATGTGCTGGGCGATCTCGCGGAGGAATATTCGGACTGCATCCTGCATATTACCACGCGCCAGGACGTCCAGCTGCATTACGTGCATATCGACGATACGCCGGATCTGATGTATCGCCTGGCGTCTGTAGGCATCACAACCCGTGAAGCCTGCGGCAATACGGTGCGGAACGTGACGGCCTGCCCTCTCTCGGGCGTGTGCAGGACGGAGACATTCGACGTAACGCCCTATGCCCGGGCATGCTCAAAATTCCTGCTGGGGCACCAGGACGCGCAGGACTTCGGCCGGAAGTTCAAAATTGCCTTCTCCGGATGCGAACACGAGGCCTGCGGACTTGCCAGTATGCACGACATCGGCGCTATTGCGGTTACGAGGACCGTGGACGGCAGGGAGGAACGCGGGTTCAGATTCTTCGTTGGCGGCGGGTTGGGCGCTGTACCGCACCAGGCAAAGTTGCTTGAGGAATTCCTGCCCGAAGAGGAGCTTCTTCCGGTGTCGCAGGCGATCTCACGCGTGTTCGCCCGGCTCGGCGAAAAGCGGAACCGGGCCCGTGCGCGGCTGAAGTTTCTGATCGCGAAATTGGGCCTGGAAGAGTTCAAGCGCCTGGTGGACGAGGAACGGAAGGTGATGCCCGACGACCCCGAGTGGACGGCGTTCCTTTCGGATCTCCATGCCTATGATGAGAAGCCGCTGAAGATCGCACAGCCCCTGAACGGCGCCGCAGCCGCCGACGGCTTCGAAGAATGGGCGCGTACCAACGTATACCGGCAGCGCCAGGACGGCTACGCGGTGGTTACGGTCACGCTGCCGCTCGGCGACCTCACGTCCAACCAGACCCGGGCCCTCGCCGATATTTCAAGACGTTTCGTGAACGACACCATCCGCGCCACGGTGGAACAGAATATCGTACTGCGCTGGGTGAGCGAGGCGGACCTCCCCGAACTCTACAACGCGCTCGCGGAGATCGGACTGAATGAACCCGGCGCCGGGACGATTGCGGACGTGACGGCATGCCCCGGAACGGATACCTGCAAACTCGGCATCGCGTCGTCCCGCGGTCTGGCCGCGGAAATGCGATCGCGCCTGGCCGAAAAGGGGCTGGATATGGACGCCGCGGTGGAAGGGCTGCGCATCAAGATCAGCGGCTGCTTCAACTCCTGCGGGCAGCATCACGTGGCCGACCTGGGATTCTATGGGATCAGCCGCAAGGTGGGCGGTTACACGGTGCCGCACTTTCAGGTGGTACTCGGCGGCCAGTGGACCGGTAACGCCGCGTCCTTCGGACTGGCGATGGGGGCGGTCCCGTCCAAACGGATCCCCGACGTCGTCGCCCGGATCAGCGAGAGCTACATTCAGGGTCGGTCCGGAGACGAGAGCTTTCAGGAGTATATCCGGCGTATCGGCAAAGTGAAGGTGAAACGCATGCTGGACGACCTGACCGACGTGCCTCCCTATGAGATCGACTCCTCCTATTATATGGACTGGGGAGACAGCCGGGTGTTCACCACAGGGGACATGGGGAAGGGCGAGTGCGCCGGAGAGGTGGTGCCGCTCGTTCAGTTCGAACTGTCCGGTTGCGAGCGCGAGGCCTTCGAGGCCCAGGTGCTGCTGGAAAACGGCCAATACGAAACGGCCTATAAACAGGCGTACAGCGCGATGGTTCACGCCGCCAAGGCCCTTGTCAAGACCCAGTTCCTGGATGTCCCGGAAGATCCCGATACGATCGTGTCGGAGTTTCGCACCAGGATCGTCGATTCGGGCCTGTTGCACGACAACCCGGTAACCCGCGGCAAGTTCGCCAACTATCTCTTCCATGCCCAGAGGCGAAACGTCGAGTCCTACGGCGAAGACCTGGCGCACCGGTTCATCGAGGAGACGCAGCTCTTTATCGAAGCCGCGTACGCCTGCTACGGGCGGATGAACGTCGTCAGCAATTGAGAAGCTGTTTTAAAATCCCCAGCGGTCTTCGCGTGGCTGATCTATGAACGCGTATCGAATTCAGATCAAGTTTTACCTCGAGAGCGGGCAGGACGTGGCTCCGGACACCTGGTTCCGGGTCTTCAACACCTGGATTCCGGAGACCACGGACGAAGTGCTCGTTGATGTCGCGGACTACAGCCACGTGCATCGGGGACCGGTCACCCTGCTGGTCGGGCACGAGGCGAACTACAGTATCGACCGCACTGACGGGAAGGCAGGTCTCCTGTACGACCGCAAGCAGCCGTCCGGCGGAAATTTCGCGGACCGGCTGCGGATGGCGCTTGTCTTTGCATTGAAGGCGTGCCGCAAGCTCGAAGGGAACTCCATATTGGCAGGCGCCGCGAGATTCAGGACGGATGAAGTCCTGATCGCATTGAACGACCGGCTGCTGGCCCCCAATTCGGAAGAGACGCTCGCGGCCGTTCGGGCGGACCTGGACCGCGTGATTGGCAGACTATACGATGGCGACGCGATTTCCATCGCTCGCGATCCGGATCCCGGACAGCGATTCACCGTCAGAATTCGTTCGGACAGCCGGAAAAGCGCCTCTGATCTGCTGCGGAATATCAAAGGGGATTCTTAGCTTTTTGTGCCTTGACAAAAGGAAAGAAAGTTCTATATTTCGAATGAGATTGACGCGGGATCGGGTGGCAGTGACGTGGACTTCGTGATGGTTTGCCATATCCGTCTGTATTCAGTCGGCTTTGATTTCACGAAGTCAATGTTCTAAGATGAAGGATGTATAGACAGACACAAGGAAAGGGGTGAACAGAATGACGTACATTATCGCCGAGCCATGCATCGACGTAATGGACAGGGCATGCGTGGAAGTCTGCCCGGTCGACTGCATTTACGAGCCCGATGCAACCAATCTGCCGGAGGACGAGCAACGCCAGATGCTCTACATCCACCCGGATGAGTGCATCGATTGCGGGGCCTGCGAACCCGAGTGCCCGGTCGAGGCGATTTTTGAAGAAGACGATACACCTGATGAGTGGAAGGAATATATCGAAATCAATGCGAAGGCTTTCGAGTAGGGCGTTTCGAACTCTTCGCTCGTTCATACGACGTGGAGAAAATGCCAGGATCCTGCCGATCCTGGCATTTTGAATTTGGAACAACCTGAAGACGGGGAGAGGGGAGACGCAAAACGGGAGAGATTGCCTGCCTTGCGAGGTTTCTTCTCGTGCCGGAGGCAAGGAGGGAAAACATACATGGCAAGGATCTCTTCTACCGTCTCACCTCTTCCGTCTCCCCGCATTTTTTCTACCGTCTACCGTCTACCCGCTCACCGCCTTTTAGGAACCTCTACACCAACACCCTCTCCTAAAGTATATGGGGAGCAGAAGCAGTATTTGACCCAAAACGAATTTGACACGGAAGGACGAAGGCGTTAATGCAAGCAACCACCAAAACCGGGCTGTACCGGCCCGAATTCGAGCACGATGCCTGCGGCGTGGGCTTTGTCGCGGATATCCGGGGCAACCGTAACAGCGAAATCATGCGCCATGCGGTGCTCGGGCTGGCCAATCTGACCCATCGGGGCGCGATGGACGCGGATGCGAAAACCGGCGACGGGGCCGGTGTGCTCACACAGATTCCCGGACGGTTGATCGTGAGGGAGGCGGAGAGACTGGGATACGGCGGGCTGCGCGCCGAGGATCTGGCCATCGGCATGCTGTTCCTGTCGCAGGACAAGGTGACGAACGACCGGTACCGGATCATCGTCGACGAAGCAACGGACCATTACGGGCTTGTACTTATCGGCTGGCGAACGGTACCGGTAGACCGGACGGTCCTGGGCGACCGGGCCGCGGAACTGATGCCCGACATTCAGCAAGTGCTGATCGCCCGGGGCCAACGGATGTCCGATGCGGAGTTCGAGCGTGCGCTTTACCTGGTTCGACGTCAGGTGGAGCGGTCCGTGCGGCGGCACGGAATAGAGGGATGTTATATCTGCTCGCTGTCCAACCGGACCATCGTCTATAAAGGAATGATGGTGGCGCCGCAGCTTGCGCGGTTTTACCGGGACCTGCAGAATCCTGACTTCGATACCGCGCTGGCGGTCTTTCACCAGCGATACAGCACAAATACGCTGCCGGACTGGTTTCTGGCGCAGCCGCTTCGATACCTCGCCCACAACGGCGAGATCAACACGCTTCGGGGTAATGTGAACTGGATGCGTGCGCGCGAAGCGGAGCTCAAATCCAGGGGCTGGGGGCGGTACCTGGATCGAATCAAGCCCATTGTCGACGCGACCCGAAGTGATTCCGCGATGCTCGACAACGTCTTCGAAGCGCTCGTGGTGGCCGGACGGAATCCGATGCACGCGATGATGATGCTGATTCCCGAGGCGTATCGGGAAATACCCGACATGCCAAAGGATCTGCGTGGCTTTTATGAATATAACGACTGTCTGATGGAACCCTGGGACGGACCCGCCGCGGTCGCGTTCAGCGACGGTACGGTCGTGGGCGCCTCTTTGGATCGGAACGGGTTGCGGCCGGCTCGTTACAAAATCACGGATAGCGGTCTGATCGTTATGGGTTCGGAGGTCGGGATGCTGGAGATCGACGACCGCCAGGTCGTGGAGAAGGGCCGCCTGGGGCCGGGCCAGATGATCGCGGTAGACACGGGCAGGGGCGTGTTGTTGAAAAACGACGAGATCAAATCTCATTTTGCGGCCCGCCGACCCTACAGGCGGTGGGTCAGGGACAATCTGGCTTTTTTGGATCAGTCGGAAGCCCGTAACGAGCCCATGCCGGTTGGAGAACGGACGGACCTGGCAAGGAGGCAGGTGGCATTCGGATACACCGCCGACGAAATTGAATATGTCCTGGTACCTATGGCGAACGACGGCAAGGAACCCGTGGGATCCATGGGTGACGATACCCCCCTTGCGATGTTGTCGGAACGGCCACAGCTCCTATACAACTTCCTTACGCAGCGATTCGCGCAGGTCACAAATCCGCCAATCGATCCGTTGCGGGAAGAACTGGTGATGTCGCTGGATGTATTGCTGGGTCGCCGGAGGAATATCTTCAGGGAAAAGGCGGCCAACGCGCGGCTGATCCGAATCCCTTCCCCGGTCCTGCTGGATTCTGAATTTCGGCGGCTTTCCAGCTCCGGTCTGCCGGGATTTGAATCTGAAAAACTGCCGGCGCTGTTCAATCCGTCGGAGGGGGTCGAAGGTCTGCGAACGGCCCTGGACAGGATGTGTCTCCAGGCGTCGCGCGCAGTCGAGTCGGGCAGGGCCCTGTTGGTTCTGAGTGACCGTGGCGTGGACTCGAATCACGCCCCCATCCCCATGCTGCTGGCCGTGGGCGCTGTACATCATCATCTGATCCGGGAAGGGAAGCGGATGCAGGCGAGCCTGATTGTGGAGTCAGGGGAGCCAAGGGAAGTTCACCACATCGCCGCGCTGATTGGGTACGGCGCCAGCGCCGTAAATCCATATCTGGTCTACGAAGGTCTGTATGAACTGATCCGGACCGGCGACCTGGAAGGCGAAATCACCTACGCAAAAGCGCTGGACAATTACCGGCGCGCGCTGGAAGCGGGTATCCTGAAGGTGATCTGTAAAATGGGAATATCCACCCTGAGCAGCTACTGCGGCGCTCAGATTTTCGACGCGGTCGGTCTGCATCCGGACGTGGTGGACCGGTATTTCTCCGGTACGGTATCCCAGGTTGGCGGGATCGGACTTGCCGAAATTGCCGACGACGCGGCCGACCGGCACCGGCTGGCGTTCCAGCCCGAAGAGTCACCCGCGATGACGGACGCTGGAATCTACCGGTTCCGGCGGGACGGCGAGTTCCATGCCTTCAATCCCCCGGTCTTCAAGGCCATCCGAAATGTGGCCAACTCCGGGAATTACGACGACTTTACGGCCTATTCCCGGCTGGTCGAGGGGCGTCCGGCGGCCTCGCTGCGTGATCTCATGACGTTTCAGAAAGGGCCTTCTGTCCCCATAGAGGAGGTCGAGCCGACTGAAGCCATCTGTCGACGCTTTGTGTCCTCCGCGATGTCGCACGGTGCGCTCTCGCGCGAGGCACACGAAACGCTGGCGATTGCGTTGAACCGGCTTGGCGCCAAGAGCAACAGCGGGGAGGGCGGCGAAGACCCCGCCCGGTATCGGCGCCTGCCCAACGGAGACCGGCCCAACAGCGCCATCAAGCAGGTGGCCTCCGGAAGGTTTGGTGTCACGCCCGAGTACCTGGCTTCGGCAAAGGAACTGGAGATCAAGATGGCACAGGGTTCCAAACCGGGCGAGGGCGGGCAGCTGCCGGGGCACAAGGTTTCCGCGGAGATCGCGTTGATCCGGCATTCCGTTCCGGGGGTAACGCTGATTTCGCCGCCGCCACATCACGACATTTACAGTATCGAAGACATCGCACAACTCATTTATGACCTGAAACGCGTGAATCCCCGGGCAAAGGTGTGCGTCAAGCTGGTCTCGGTGGCAGGAATCGGTACCATCGCGGCGGGGGTCGTCAAAGGCTACGCGGACGTGGTCCACATCAGCGGGCACGACGGCGGTACCGGCGCCTCGCCCCTGGGCGCCATCAAACATTCGGGCGGGCCCTGGGAGTTGGGCCTGGCCGAGGTGCAGCAGACGCTGGTGATGAACGACCTGCGCGGACGGGTTGTGCTTCGCGTGGACGGCGGTCTGAAAACCGCCAGGGACGTGGTTGTCGCGGCAGCTCTCGGTGCAGAGGAGTACGGATTCGGCACGGCGGCGCTGGTGGCAATGGGTTGCGTGATGGCACGGCAATGCCACCTGAATACCTGTCCGGTCGGCGTGGCCACGCAGAAGCCCGAATTGCGCGGGAAATTCAATGGCTCCCCCGAGAACGTCGTTCGCTATTTTACCAATCTCGCCGGAGAGGTCCGTGAAGTCATCGCGGGACTGGGGTATCGGTCGATTGAGAGCCTGATCGGCCGCCCGGAAATTCTGGAATCCAGCGTCGATCCGAAGAAACATCGGTGGCGGGGTATCGACCTGGGCGGTCTGCTGGCCGATCCGGACTCGGCCGGCACCCGTCCGCGGCTGCATACCCGCGAACGCAACGACCGGCCCGATGCATCGATTGACGACCTGCTGCTTCAGGACGCAATGGATGCCATCAAGGAAGACAGCTCGATTACACTGAGTTACGATATTCAGAATACGCGTCGGGCGGTTGGCGCCAAGCTGGCCGGAGAGATCGCGTTTCATTATGGAGACGGCGGCCTCGACAGTACCATCGAGTGCCGGTTTCGGGGCAGCGCGGGACAGAGCTTCGGGGCATTCTGCATACGCGGGTTGCGGCTGGTCCTTACCGGCGAGGCAAATGACTACGTCGGCAAGGGCATGCACGGTGGAGAACTCATTGTGCGACCGCCGGGTAACGCCGGATTTCCGAGCCACAGGAATGCCATCGTCGGAAACACCGTCATGTACGGCGCCACCGGAGGCGTACTCTACGCGGCGGGCGTTGCCGGCGAGAGATTCTGCGTGCGCAACAGCGGCGGTCGTGCGGTGGTAGAGGGTGTGGGAGACCACGGATGCGAGTACATGACCGACGGCGTGGTGATTGTGCTGGGCGGCACCGGGCGGAATTTCGGCGCCGGAATGACGGGCGGAGTCGCGTATGTGCTGGACGAAGAGGGATCGTTTGAAAGCAGATACAACCCGCAACTCGTGCGCATCCATCGTATCAACCAGGCTGACGACGTCGGCCTGCTGAAGAAGATGATCGGACGACACCTCGAAAACACCAACAGCCGACGCGCGAGCGACATTATCGCCCGATGGGAGAAATTCCTGCCCAAATTCTGGAAGGTGACCCCGGATGCGCCCGACCTCGGCGACGAACTGGTCATTCCGGACCGATACCGCGAAACACATCGGGAAACCCGAAGGCATAAAGCGCAGGACCAGCGCGAAAAGCGGACATCGGAAATCGCGGAAGGCGACCCTGTTCACGCGCGAATGCGAGCATCCGGCGGTTCCGGCGGGGAATAGCGGTCGGTCCCGTTAGTCTACGCCGGCTATATTGAAGAGGAAGGGTCCTTATGGTTGATATGACAGGCAAGGCGGCGCTGATAACCGGGTCTTCCAGGGGCATCGGACGTGGATGTGCCGTAGAGATGGCCCGTGCGGGCGCCGATATTGCGGTTAATTACCATTCGCATCCTGACGACGCGGAGGACGTTGCGAACGAGGTCCGTGCAGTGGGTCGCGAGGCGCTGGTCGTACAGGCCGATGTTTCGGACCGGGGCGCCGTGGACCGGATGGTCGAAGCAACGGTAAACCGTTTTGGCAGGCTCGATATCGTCGTGGCCAATGCCTATTACAGCAAGCGTGAACCCTTTCTGGATCTCTCCATACAGGCTGTGCGGCGGACTTGGGAGGTCTGTATGTGGGGCAGCTTCCACGCCGCGCAGGCAGGCGCCCGGCAGATGGTGGACCAGGGCGGTGGCGGCAGCATCCTGTTCATCAGTTCCGTGCTGGCGCACGTACCGATGCCGACGTCCATGCCGTACAATTCGGCCAAGGCCGGCATCAACCAGATGTGCCGCACCATCGCGGCCGAACTCGCACCCCATCGCATCCGTGCAAACGTGATCGAACCCGGTTACACCGACACGCCGGGAGAACGGCAATTCGCCACGGACGAGCAGATCAGGGAGGCGGCAAGAGGCATGCCATGGGGAAGGCTGGCCACCATCGAGGACCTTGGGAAAGCGGCCACGTTTCTGTGTTCCGACGCCGCGGATTACATTACCGGGACGATTTTGAAAGTGGACGGAGGGTTGTGCCTGAAATAGGCACCCGATTTCCATCCGGCCGCGGTAAGGCAAATCTTACGGAACTGCCGATCGTCACCCGGTTCTCTATTTCCCGAAATGTGACGTTATGCAAATCGTTCGATTCACGATCTTTCTGTGCGCGTGCCTTTGGGGGATTTCGATTCCGGCAGCCGACGTGGTCGTGGAGATGCACCAGGAGGAAGAAGAGGCGGAATTGCGGTACCGCGTCGGCGTGATCGACGCGGCAACCCGCACGGTCGACTGGGGAGAAGTGGGGGCGCACGACGACGGACGGTTCCCGTCCGTTGCCGTGGACGGCGGAATTGCCGTGGAGGTACACCAGTCCCACCAGGGAACGAACCTGTGGTACAAGGTTGGCAAGGTCGACGCGGTGACGAAGTCGATCCGGTGGGGCGGGGGTAGAAAGTTCGACGGGGGCCAGTACCCGATGGTGGCGCTGGACGGCCGGGTGGTTGTGGAAGTTCACCAGTCGCATGTCGGGACGAATCTCTGGTATCACGTGGGCATCGTGGATACCGCGGCCTATTCGATTGTCTGGGGCGTTTCGGGGAAGTTCGATGGGGGGCGGTTCCCGTCGGTGGCGCTGTCTGACGGGATGGTCGTGGAAGTCCACCAGTCCGAAGAGGACGAACGTCTATGGTACAATGTGGGTACCGTGGATACCACGTCGAAGTCTATTGCGTGGGGTGATGCGCAGGTATACGACGGCGGCCAGACGCCCTCCGTGGATATGGACGACGGCGTGGTGGTGGAGATGCATGAGTCGATCGGCGGGCTGCGGCTATGGTTTAACGTGGGCGTTCTGGACGTGGAACGAAAGATCGTCGATTGGGGCGAGGCGATGGAATTCGACAGGGGCCTTGCTCCCAACGTCGCACTGGGCAACGGAATCGTGATGGAGGTGCATCAGTCCCACAACAGTAACGATCTCTGGTATCACGTCGGTCTTGTCGATGCGGAAACGAGGAATGTGGACTGGGGGACGGGCTGGAACTACGGTGAGGGCATACTGCCCGCCTTGAGCGTCAGCATCCGGCAACGGCCCGCGGACTTCGACAGCAGCGGCCAGGTGGACTTTGCCGATTTTCTGTTGTTTGCAAAGGCCTTTGGTTCCGAGGCCGGGGACGTGGATTTTGAAACCCGATTTGACCTCGACGGAGACGGACGCATCGGGTTCAACGATTTTATCCGATTCGCACGGGAATTTGGCGCGTAGCACAGAAGTGGATACTTTGTGGTGAAGAGAGGTATCGTCACCGCCACGGGAATGGGTTCCGTGGCGGTATCTTTATGTCTGTTCCACGAGGCGGGCCGAAGGCTGTGGTTTCGGGCTTTTTTGTACACCATGAAGAGTCTATTTCCTATATTTTCAGAATACGCGGTGGGTTACAACCGGGTGGTCCGGATCAACGTCGATTCCCCTGCCGGTTTTCCGTTCCCACGGCGTTCCGTGAAGTTGAACTGACCCAATCTCCTATGAGACGATTCCAGAAAATCATCATCGGGGTCCTGATCGGATCGTCGGCGTATGCGGGTGATCCGCCCCCGGAGTTCCATACGCCTTCAGGGGATTCCATCCTCGTTCTGGAGACATTCGAATACCCCGAGCAGCTCGGGCGATTTCCCGGAAATTGGGAAGGAAGGGTGGGCTGGCGCCACAAGAAAACAAAGAAGAAAGAGGACCTGTATTACACGATTCAGGCTGAGAACGGCGATCATTTTCTGAGAGCGGAGACCGTGGGCAGGTCCACCAATGCGGGTCGTGCTGCGAAAATAAAAGGCAGAAATATCAACCTCCGTGTCTTCAAGAAGTTCAGGTGGCGCTGGCGTGTGCACAAGCTTCCCGAAGGTGGGGATGAATCAATAAAGAAGAAGAACGATAGTGCGGCGGCGGTAAGGCTGGTATTCAAGGGTCGATTATTCATTCCCAAGACACTCAAGTACGTGTGGAGCGCGACGCTGCCTGCAGGTACCGAGACGGAGAGCCCGCAACATGAAAACACCAAAGTGATCGTCCTGCAATCGGGAAGCAAAAATGCAGGCAAATGGATATGGGAAGAGGTCAACGCATACGAAGACTACAAACGTGTTTTCGGTAGTGATCCGCGACTCGTCGGCGCCGTTGCCGTGCTGACGGATTCGGACAACACAAGAACACTCGTAAAGGCGGACTACGACGATATAGCGTTCTTGATGGAGCCACCCGATTCATCGAAGGCCGATGCCTTACACGAAGACAGGGGGGAAGAGAAATGACAGCAAAAATGGGAGCGAGGCGGGAGCAGTTGCAAAAAGCAAATAGGGGTCGGCCGGCGGATCCCGGCTGCGGTCCGGCACGAGGTTATAATGCAAGATACCCGTATCTGCACAGACTGGCGCCGGCGGGCTGGCCGTGCGCAGTGGCGGGATACGTACAAATTCTCCTCCGGGTAGCGCTTGTCCGGACGGCGGCGCTCTGCCTGCTGACGGCTTCTGCAGCGACGGCGCAAAACGTATCGATTACGGACTACGTGGTGCCGGTCAGCCGGGCGCACAACCTGCGGGTGGACGCGCTCAGCTTCAACTATGTCACGGAAGGTGACGAAACCGTTGTACAGAATGGCAACGTGACCGTCGTATACAAGAAGTTCTACGAGTCGCTGCCGTATGCTTATTCCGTGGACGCAACCGGCCGGGGTTCGATCAGGAAGAATATCATCACAAAGAAAAACGAGCGCGACGCCCTGACCACCATGAGGACGAATCTCAAGAAGTACCACCGGAACGAGGGCAGCTTGTTCTATTCGTGGGGCACGGACTCGGACCTGGATTCCGGATACGACCGTCCCAACATCGAGATGACGCTCGGCTTCGGACACGGTCGGTTTATCGACGCCACCGCGCTTCGGAAGGCCGGGAGAATCGAGGAATTCTTCCTGGAGGAGGGCATCATCGGCGAGCATTTCTCCAAAGAGACCATGATAGAACTGGCGCATATAATAGACAGGGAAAGGGAATACAAGGAACAGCACGGTGACCGGTACGAGAACTACTGGTTCGAAGACATGCTGGCCGAGATCAGGAAGTCCCGCAAGGTCCTGGGAGAAGAGATCGGATTCGGCCTCGTGCGGATACAGGAAGTGTTGACACAGGAGCAGATCAGCAAGAGATTCTACGGATGGGACATCACCACCGGCGTACAGTTTCAGGTGTTGAATCCCTATGAAGATACGGACCGCCCGCCGCCCGGCCTGCTGATTAACTTTCGATATTCCCACCCGATCAGCTGGAGTACGCAGATCAACACCGACTTCCACTACGATACGCCGTTTTCCAAGACCTTCGGGAGCGACTACAACCTGCGCTGGAATACGGATTTCATCTACGAGGTGACGAACAGGATCCGCTTCACGACACTGAAGACGATCCGTGCAAGGAAGCGCGAGGATCGACAAGCAGAGATCATCTCGGATATCGCGTTTGCGCTCAGCTTCTACATCGAAAACAAAATCAACATGACGCTTTCCGAGTCCTTTCGCGTCGCCAGGGGCGAAAAGTCAAGGCAAAGCTTCAATATGGGCTTGAGCTACAGGATTTTCTGACGCCGGAAGTGTTGTTGTCCGGAAACCGGGTCGTACCGACAAGCTGACGCGTGTTGCGGATTCCTTGTTTCACACAAAGACACACGCGAAAGAAGCCTCTTTCCGCCTACCGATGTAACGTGCGCCTGATGGCGCCGTCTGTCCCGCCTGCCTCTCGTTGGCCCCTTCCCCGACCTCCGCGATTCATCCGAACATAAACCCGCTACAGACGATCAACCGCATCGACCAGCGCGCCGGTGGTGATGCCGAAGTGCGCCCAGGTCTCCATATGCCCGTCGGAAGGGGCGATTTTCGGATCTGTGAGGCCCACGTGCGCATGGGCAATGCCCGAGGACGATGCCGCGGTGGCCACCAGGCCCGCAAAACCCCTGAATCCGGTGTCGGGCGTGCCGATCTTTCCGTCTTCGACGGTGACGACTCCCCCCGTATACCGTGAAACCAACGATTCCAGGCGCCCGGCCGGCAGGGGCAGTCCGTTGACGACGTGCACGTCCGCGGCTTCGCCCCGCTCGTTCAGGATGTCAGCGGCTTCCGCCGCCAGGAAGGCCGGCGCGCCAAATGCAAGGATCGCGCGACGGGCCCCGGCAAAGGACCGCAGGGGTGTGACGGGCTGCCATCCCTCATCCGCTGACCAGAGCGGGCCGGAGCCGTCCTGTTTTTCGAGGACGGGCAGGTTGTCGCGGGGAATACCGATGATATGCCCGCCGTAACTGGCGGCCAGGTCGATCACGGCAAGAAAGGCGGACCGCGCGTCGGCCGGGGCATAGAATCGGTGCAGGTACGGAAGGTAGCTGAGCCCCACGTTGATCCAGTCCAGTCCCCATCCGGAGAAATGGTCCCGGCCCGTGCACGCGCCAACGTGGGAGAGATGGAACGTAACGTTCAGACCCTCGTTTACGCCCGTGAGGTTGCGCTGGTACTGCCACATGTCGAAGCCTTCGCGGGCGATGCCTTCGAAGAAGGCCGCGAAGGTGGACACCACGTTCAGCTGCGGGTTCGGGGTACTGGTGGCCAGGCCGTTGGCGATGAGCGTGGCCGCCTGCTCTTCGATGCTGATCTCGAACTGGTGGTTTTCAGCCAGGTGACTCCGCGCCTTCGCCAGCTTGGTGGAAGCGTCCAGGTCGCAGCTGACCACGAAGACCTGTTCCGGAAAGGTCTCGGCCACCAGCGCGTAACCGGCTTCCGAGCCGTCGCGCGCGCTCTTCATCTCACCCGGTCCCGGTAATGCGACACGCTTCACCGTACCGTCGGGCAATATCAGATTGGGGCTTCCCGGGGACGGCCGCGCGCGGGTCGTGACCCTCCGGGACGGCCGCGACTTCAGATCCTCCAGCGCTTCCGCCTGGCCGGGCGTGGACCTGAACATGGGATTGGCGAGTACGTCCGCCGCGTCTCGATCCTTCATGCTCCCGTCGTGGTGGCCGGCGCCACCGGGGAGGTCGTTCACGAGAAAGAGACACTCCAGCATGGGTTCCACGTCTCTATAGCTCATCAGCGATCCGGGAACCCAGATCTCCCGATCCAGAGGAACGTCGTGCCGTCCGGCGAATGCTTCGACTTCTTCGAGAATACCGTGATATCTGCCGAAATGCGACAGGTCGATCCGTTTTCCGTTCCCCGATCGGTAGCCGACCGGATAAATCAGACTGGGACGGCCTTCCTGCGCCAATCCGTACGCCTCGCGGTACGCGCTAAAAAGGCCGGCGGGATCCAGAAGCGTGGGGATTTCGAGAATCTCGACCCCCATTGCGCCGATGATGGACCGCGGGTCCTTGTCCAGAATGCTTCTGGTGCTGCCGGAAAGCTGGATGCCGTTCCGGTCCATTACAAACGTGATGGGCGCGCCGTGAACGTGTGCAGCGTTGAAGCCGTTCAACGCCTGGCCCGAGATCCATCCGGCGTCTCCGCAATGGGCGACAACCCAGCATCCGTCGCCGTACGTGCCGCGTTTGCCCAGCGCGTTGCCAACCGCAACGGGAATCATCACGCCCAAGCGTCCGCCGTTCATCTGCGTGCCTCCCGGCAGCCAGGAAACGTGGCCGGGAAGATCCAGACCGCGGCGAAAGTCGGTAACGACGTGGTCGGGATCCACAAATCCGACGGCGGAAAGCGCGGCGAAATACCCGACGCTGGTGTGGGCGTGTTCAATGGTGTATTCGATTCGCTCGAAGTCGACAACCGCGAGGGTGAGCAGCAATGGCGGAATCAGGCCGATGCCGCCGCCCAGGTGGTCGGCCTCGCCGATTTCGGCCAGGGACGCCAGGGAACGCACGGCCGTGCGAGCGCCCTCGATCTGCAGGGCGGTGAAGTGGTTGACCTGCGCTTCCGTCAACGTTTTTGTCTGGCGGATGTCGATGTGTATTGGGAGAACTTCCGACGAAACGGCGTCGGACAGATATCGCGAACCGTCCAGCAGCGTGCGGTTGCGGCGCTCCTGTTGCGACGTCGCGTGCTGCAATGCGGACATAAACGGGCTCCTCTGCGAGGGAGGCGGGTTCGATTGAAACGGGAGGATGGTGCAATACGGGGGAGGTAGCGGGGAGCGGAAACTTCGGTCTAAAAATACAGTGGTTTCGGAAAAATACCAGTTAAAAATCGTTCCTGCTATCGCGGAAGGACGCAAGATTCCCGGCAGGAAATCTTGGCTTGGAAGATCCTCGATCCTGTGGTATTTTGTACTTGAAATCGAGCAAATAAGTGATGCCTTGGCGATTGTGGAAAGGAGCGGAAGATGGCCGGTACGGTATTGGCTGCGCAGATGTATACGGTGCGCGAATTCACACAGACACCCGCGGACGTCGCGGTCAGTCTGAAGAAGGTGAAGGCGCTGGGATACGACGCCATGCAGGTGTCGGCATTCGGAGACATCAGCCCCCGGGAACTCAAAGACCTGGCGGATGGCGAGGGCCTCGAGATCTGTGCCACCCACACCAGTTACGAACGCATGAGGGATGAAACCCAGGCTGTGATCGACGAACACCTGTTGTGGGGGTGCAGATACCCGGCAATCGGCGGGCTTCCCCAGAGTTATCGCGAAGACGGCGGTGAAGGTTACAGGCGGTTTGCCCGCGAGGCATCCGGTGTCGCGCGAAAACTCGCGGCGGCCGGACTCACGTTCGGGTATCACAATCACAGTTTCGAACTGGAGCGATTCGGCGATCGAACGGGGCTGCAGATCCTGTTCGAAGAAAGCGACCCCGAGACCTTCCAGCTCGAAATCGACACCTACTGGATACAGCACGGAGGCGGGGACCCCGCCGCGTGGATTCGGAAGGCCGCCGGCCGGGCGGACCTGGTTCACGTGAAAGACATGGCCATGCGCGGCCGGGAGCAGCTCTACGCAGAGGTGGGCGAGGGCAACCTGAACTGGCCGGCCATTCTGGATGCGTGTACGGCGGCCGGCACCCGGTGGTACATCGTGGAGCAGGACACGTGCCAGGGGGACCCGTTCGAGAGCCTTGGCATCAGTCTCCGGAATCTGAAAGCAATGGGCCTGGAATGAACGACGAGCGGTACGCAACAAGGCGTCTGCGCTGAATTGAGGAGTTTTCATGCCTGACGTAAGCAATCCATCCCCGCAATCAGTACTGCAGTCGGGAGACGAATCGGTCTTTGAGGTCCGAACGCGCGCGCCGGGACCCGAAGGCCGGCTGATTTCCCTGACCGAAGAGCTGGTGGTTGAGTCACCCAGCGGGGATATCTTCGGTTATAGCCAGAATGCGGGCATGGGATGGGATCCTGCGGAACTGGGCCGGCCCGAGGTCCTGATCCTGAGTACGATGGGGGGAATCCGCGAACCGGACGGACGACCCGTCGCGCTCGGATACCACACCGGACACTGGGAAGTCGGGTTGCTGATGCGGGAGGCCGCCCTGGAGATTCACCGCCTGGGCGGTATACCCTTTGCGGGGTACTGCTCCGACCCCTGCGACGGACGTACGCAGGGCACGACGGGGATGATGGACAGCCTGGCTTATCGCAATGACGCGGCGACCGTGCTCCGGCGCCTGGTCCGATCGCTTCCCACGCGGAAAGGCGTGATTGGCGTTGCAACCTGCGACAAGGGATTGCCGGCGATGATGATCGCGCTGGCAGCGATGCATTCGCTGCCCACCGCGATCGTTCCGGGCGGTGTGACGCTTCCGCCGGAAGACGGGGAGGACGCCGGCAAGATCCAGTCGGTCGGCGTCAGGCTGGCGCACGGAGAGATGTCGCTTTCGGATGTGCAGGATCTGGGCTGCCGGGCCTGTGCAACGCCCGGGGGCGGTTGCCAGTTTCTGGGTACCGCGGCCACTTCACAGGTGGTGGCCGAAGCTCTGGGATTTGCGCTCACCCATACAGCCCTTGCGCCTTCGGGTGAGGCGGTCTGGCTGGATATGGCGCTCCGTTCCGCCCGTGCGGTGTTCGCGATGCAGGCCGCCGGACACACCACGGCCGACGTGATAACCGATGCCGCTCTTCAAAATGCGATGGTCACGCATGCCGCGTTCGGCGGATCCACAAACCTGCTCCTGCACATTCCGGCTGTCGCTTATGCGGCCGGGCGCTCCCGGCCTACCGTTGCCGACTGGAGCCACGTGAACCGGCAGGTACCGCGGCTGGTCGACGTCTTGCCCAACGGTCCGGAGTTCCACCCCACGGTCCGGGCGTTTCTGGCGGGCGGCGTTCCGGAAGTCATGCTGCACCTGCGGAAACTGGGGCTGCTGGAAACGGGCGCTCTTACGATATCCGGAGGAACGCTGGGCGAAAACCTGGACTGGTGGGAGGGATCCGAACGGCGAGTCAGGTTCAGGCAGGCGCTGCGCGATCAGGACGGAGTCGACCCTGACAACGTGATCATGGACCCGGGCCGCGCGCGTGCGAGGGGGCTGACCAGCACCGTCTGTTTCCCCACAGGAAATATCGCGCCGGAAGGGTCCGTGGTGAAAAGTACGGCAATCGACCCGACGGTTGTCGACGAAGATGGCATCTACCGGATAACCGGCCCGGTCAAAGTGTTCACCACCGAGAGGGCGGCTGCCGCCGCGCTGAAGGACTCCGGTCCGAAGGGCGTAAAGCCGGGAGACGTCATGGTGTTGATCGGCCGCGGCCCGATGGGCGCCGGGATGGAGGAGATCGCACAAATCACCACCGCGTTGAAGTACCTGGACTTCGGGAAACACGTCGCCGTTCTCACGGACGCGCGTTTTTCGGGGTTTTCTACCGGAGCCTGCATCGGTCATATCGGACCGGAGGCGCTGGCCGGGGGCCCGATCGGCAAGCTGGTGGACGGTGACGTCGTGGAGATTGTAATCGACCGGAAGGAGCTTTCCGGCAGCATCCACTTTGTTGGTGTGGGCGAGACCCGTTTTGGTCCCGAAGAGGGTCGCCGCATTCTGGAGGACCGGCCCTCGCGGTCCGATCTGGCGCCAGACGCGGACCTGCCCGACGACACCCGGCTTTGGGCGGCCCTTCAGAACGTGGGCGGCGGAACCTGGGGGGGATGCGTCTACGACGTGGAGGCGATTGTGCAGCGGTTGAACGGCGGTACAACACCATGACCCGGCTCAACCGATCGACATCCGATATCTGGCGCCGGCCGCCCGGGTGTCCGGTGGCGTCGCACGATGAGATTCAGGTCTGGCGCATGAATCTGGACCGGCCGGCTGCAGAGGTCCAGGAAATGCGGGGCGTGCTTTCCGAAGACGAAACCGCCCGCGCCGCCCGGTTTGTCTTTGACAGACACCGGGCGCGTTTTATTGTCGGCCGTGCGTCGCTCAGGAGCATCCTGGGGCTGTACGTCGGGCTCGCCCCCCGGCGGCTGGAGTTCGGCTATGGATGGCGGGGCAAACCTTACTTGAAAAAGGGTTCGGATGGCGACCGGCTGCGCTTCAACCTCTCCCACTCCGGCGAACTGGGTCTACTCGCGGTGATCAAAGCGAGGGAAATCGGTGTGGACGTGGAACGCATCCGTCAGGTGAAGGAGCACCTGCGGCTGGCGGGGCGCTATTTTGCACCGGGTGAAGTCGCCGCGATCCAGGCGCTGCCAGGGGAGGTCCACTACGAGGCGTTCTTCAACTGCTGGACCCGAAAGGAAGCGTATATCAAGGCGTTGGGAGCGGGACTGGCCTGCCCGCTGGACGGATTCGAAGTCTCCCTGACTCCGGGAGCGCCCGCGGCGATGCTGCGCATCGACGACAATCCGGTGGCGCCGTCCGAATGGTTCATGCGCGCACTGGCGCCCGGGAACGGCTTTGTAGGGGCCGTCGCGCTGAAGGGAAGGGGATACAGGGTGACCTGCTGGGAGTGGCGGGCCCGTTGAATCGGCCGGGCTTGACCCGGTCGTAGCAATGCGCCCGGATTATCCCCCGGGAGCGGCGCCGGACTGCTCCCGGATATCTCTGTACGCTTCTGTCGCCGACTGGGGTTTCCCGTAGTCCGCGTCCCATTCGCGCTCTTCAGCGGGCATCTTGCCGATTGCGCGCGCCATCTGGCGGACGTGCGAACCCTCGCAGCCGCAGCAACCGCCGATAAAATTCACGCCGAGGTCCAAGGCTTTGCGGGCGAAATCGCCCATTTCGTAGCGGCTGATCTTGAACGAATCGAGCTTGTCCGGAAAGCCCGGCTGGCCGGTGAAGAAGGGCACTTCGGGCGTGCATCGATAGGCGACCGGCTGGGCGGCCACGTGGCAGGTTACCGCCTCTCGCATCTGCTCGATGGCGGGGAGCATGAAAGTGGGATCCTGCCAGCAGTTTGCGCCCACGACGTCGGCGCCCGCGCCCTCCAGCATGCGCGCGGCCTCACCCGGAGTTTTTCCGTCCCGCGTCTCGGGGCCTTCGAATGCCATTGTGATCACCGCGGGCAGGCCGGTTTTTCGGGCACATTCGAGGGCGATGAGAGCCTCGCCCACGTGGAGGAACGTCTCGCCGATGATGAAGTCGACGCCTTCGGCCATCTGGTAGCCGAGTTGGGTGTCAAACAGCCGCCGGCATTCGTCCTCGGATTCGGGGTACTTCCACGTGAGACAGATATTTCCGGCCACCAAGGCCTTGCCGGCCGCGGCCTCGCGGGCGATCCTGACGGCCGCGCGGTTGATCTCTTCCAGCCTCCCCGCGTAGCCGGTCTGCGCCAGCTTGTTTTCGCTGGCGTAGAACGTGAGTACCTGCAGCACCTCCGCGCCGGCGTGCACGAATTCCTCGTGCAGGGCCAGAAGCGCGTTGGGATTCTCAATCGTCACTTCCGGCGTGAACGGCCCGGCCTGAACGTAGCCCCGGTTCTCCAGGGCGAGCAGGTACCCCCCGTCCCCCAGCACCACCCCCTCATTCAGTCTTTCCAATATCGATTCGGGCATCGAAATTTCTCCGTTTTTCAAAAAAGATAATCGGAAGACCGTGCGCCCGCAAGGGACGCCCCTGCAATTTCAATCATCCATACGATCCGGTTGGTAATTGTATTACACGTTCCGTGTAGGGGCACCCCTTGTGGGTGCCCTGGTTTTCGTGGTGGCGACGTTTGCATCCTGGAAGGACGGGCGCCCACGAGGGACGCCCCTACAATTTCATTCGTTCATCCGATCTGGTCGAAAATTGTATACCCCGTACCGTGTAGGGGCGCCCCTTGTGGGTGCCCTGGTTGCGCGTATTGAGGCGATAGCCGGAATATCGATGATTATGGCGAATGCAACATGGGACTTGCGGCCCTCGGGTTCTCCCGGTCAAATGGCCATTGTACGGGATTGTCGACAATATACTTGCGATATTTCTGTAATGACGCGTCGGTCCGAACGATATGTTCGTAGAAGTTCCGCTGCCACAACCGTCGGTGGAACGGCGGCCAGTTCATATCGCGCACGCCACGCGTATATCCCAACGTTGTCAGTGATTTAAATACGCCGACCACATTCCCCAGTCTTGTGCGACCATCCTCTGTAGGGGCGACCCATGTTGTTCCCCTGGTTTTTATATCGACGTCCGAACATTCGTTGGTATTTGGGGTGCCCGCAAGGTCCACACCTGCCAGAATGATGATTCCATGTAAGTGGTTTGGCATGACGACAAATGTGTCGATAACGATTGGTGGGAATCGAGTAGGCATTTCAATCCATATTCGTTGGACCATTTCTCCGGCCGGGTTCAACTGCATCCGACCTTTAACCACGTCGCCAAACAGCGTCATCCGGCCCTGTGCGACAACAGTTACAAGGTACGCCCCTGCCTGTGAATAGTCGTATCCCTTCAGTCTCATCGACCGGCGATGGTGGATTTCCGGATCGTACACGATTCTCCCGTGAAAGGGCGACCCTCGGGTTTGACCAGGTTTTCGCTGTGGCGGCTACATGGGGCGTTCCTGCAAATCCAATCATCTCGTGGACCTGTTTTCGGTGTTGCAAGCAACGTGCCGACATGTAGGATTTTCACCAGTTTCTGGGTAAGACAGGGCACCCACAAGGTACGCCCCTACAAATGCACATCCCAGGCGATTATGTGGATGTCAAGGCAGGCGGGCGCCCACAAGGGGCGCCCCTACGACCGGGATAATTTCGCGCAGGTGGTCAGAAATTGAAACATTCGTTCTCAATTCATCGGATGATAATCTGTGTGGCATGTTCCCCGAATTCGCCTGTACCTCTCCTCCTCATTCATCCACGACCGACCGTGATGGTGTAGGGGCACCCCTTGTGGGTGCCCTCGTTTCTATGCCGATGGCACAACAGGTCTCCGCCTCGCAAACGCCAAAATGACGGATTACTCAATGCATTGAGAAAAAATACTCAACGTATTGAGTAAATCGTCGGGATAATATAGTACACGTGCGTGGAGTAGGGGACGAATTGAAGGCTTCCGGTTGGCAATTGCCTGGTATGAGAAAAATAGCTCCGACAGTTATGCGGCAAGCTCAATGCGTACCTCATCGCGCTCGCTCCACCAAATCGGGTCAAGTCCACATCCCCTTCGCACAAGACAACCAGAATCCGCCGTGCAGTCCTGTCAGCAAACCCCGCGGAAGCCGCAAAGTCAGAGCTGCCGAAAATCGGACGTACAAAGATCGTGGCAAATGTGTAGAAAAGGTAGCGCCAGATCAGTCCAGAGGTGCGATCTTTCCCGGCGATTCGAGGCGCTTCGCCCGAATCCAGGCTTGCCGTAGCTCGTCCTGATAAAGTGACGCCCACTCCACAACCAGCCCAATAGCCCGACGCGGTAGACGCCCCTGCAAAACGGTCAAACTATCAATGCCGACGACCGCCTCCTCTTGGCCATAGGTTGCGTGGAAGTGAGGAGGTGCGTGATCGTCGAAGTATATTCGTATGATAATTCCGTAGAAGCGGCAGAGCTCAGGCATCTTCCAGCAGAGCCTTTACATCCGGCATTACATCCTCTACGGATTTGCCGGTAAGCTTTAAATAAAGAGCATCCGGACACAGTTCGACATCCTTACCCCAGGCGACACCCCCGTTCTTCGTTATTTGCACATTCTCAAAGAAGGTTCGGCTGTTCCAGGACTCGAATACACCACGGCCGGCGAGTTCAGACAGGTCGATTTCTCCGGCGGCGCCGTCCGAGAAACGAAGCCAGATTCGGTGGCCGCTTCGCGGTTCGACATCGGTTGGTCGAATCATATTTCCTCCATACACTGGATTAGCCCGCAACTTCTGCGGACCCCTGCTGAATTCTTTCGGCTACAGAATTCATATAGTTACTTTACTGCATGATGTCAAGGATTCGTTGGCACAAAAAAAGGCAGGGCGCCCACAACGGCCGCCCCTACGGATGTATTGTCCCAGGCAATTATGCGGATGTCGAGACACGCGGGCACCCACAAGGGGTGCCCCTACCAACGTGTATTCCCAGGTAATTTTACGGATGTCGGGGGAGGCGGGCACCCACACGGGGTACCCCTACAATTGGAAGAATTCCGCGCAGGTGGTTGGGATTTACAACATATGTTATCAAATCATCGGATGATAATCGGTGCGGAATGTTCCCCCAATTCGCCTGTACCTCTCCTCCTCATTCATCCACGACCGACCGTGAAGGTGTAGGGGCACCCCTTGTGGGTGCCCTGGTTTATTTCTTGTTCACCGCCGTTCCCAGGGATTGATGACGCGGACGTCCAGGCCGATGAAGTCGGCGATGTTTTTGGTTGCAACCGACAGATCGTGGGCCCGGGCGGTCCCGGCGATGAGTGCATCCCCAAGATCCAGCATCCGTCCGTCTCGATGCGCCTGCGATCGAAAGACAGCGGCCCACTCTGCCACTTCCTTGTCGACAGGAAGGACACGGTCCTCGTATTCGGTGAAGATCCCCGACAGCGCGGCGCTCAACAGGTCACGCCGCTGACCGTGAGGCAATAACTGCAATCCGAATTCCAGTTCATGCGCCACGATGGCGGACAGCCACAGATCATGATGCGCAGCCAGGAATGCCATAACGTTCCCGTCCGGCTCGGCCCTGGTCAGTTCCGAGACAACGTTGGTATCCAGGAGAAACCCGTTCACACTGCGCCTCCGTCGGCGAACGGGATCTCCCGCCGGGACATTCGATCGGAAGGAATGTCGAGATTCGCGCCGCGCGGCATGTTGTCGATCAACCACTGGCCGAGCGGCTTGCGCGGTGACGATTGAGCCTTCCATACGTGCTCCGGCACCACAACGTACCCCCTTCGCACACCGATGCGCTGCGGGCCTTCGTCTACGGAAAGGCGGAGGACTTCCGACAGGCGCGCCTTGGCCTCCGCGACCGTCCAGACCCGGCCTGGCTTGCCATATTCTATGGTCATTTTATCTCCTCTCGACAGATATAGTCCAATATAGTCTATGTTCATCCTAAAATCAAGGCGGTCTGTGCAGGAGAACCACATAAAAGCCGATCCTCGATCAATGAGGACCGGCCAGACCAGTCGACGAATCGACCATGCCGATTTTCTTACGTCAGATTCGCTGCGGTATACACGAGCCCTTATATCGCAGGAGAACCCCAATCTCAGTTCGAGCGACTGTGTTGACTGCTCCAGTTGAATCCACAGCTTCCCATGATTGTCGCTATTCCCCGTACATCTCGGTGATGAGGCGGCGGAGTTGCGCCGCTTCGTCGGCGAACAGATTGTCAATTCGTTGCTTAAGTCTCTGTTTGCTAATGGTGCGAATCTGGTCCACAGCAATCTCAGCCTCTCGGCCTGCACATTCGACCTGCATTCGAGCCCGCCAATGAGGATGGAGCGACGAGGTAAGAGGACAGACGACTACCGTATCCAGAAACCTGTTCATCTCATCCTGACTGACGACCACAACCGGGCGAACCTTTCGGATTTCTCCACCGACGGTGGGATTGAGGTCGGCCAAATATATCGTGTATCGGCGGGGAAATGTGGACATCAGTCCAGACCATCGGAGATCGTCGCATCGAGGTCGCTCCAGTCTTCATTCTCAGCGGCCATCTCGCGGTATGTTTCCTTCCAGGACAGCTTGTTACGTTCTTTCCCATAAAGCAAAATCCCTCGTTCGGTCTCTTCCATTACGAGCGAGTCTCCCCATCCGTATTTCTGCAGCACAGCTTTCGGTAGCCGAATACCCCTGGAGTTGCCAATAGCGATAAGTTTGACATCCCGGATTGCCATATTGCTGACCTCTGGTTGGATTTAAACTATGAAGGACGTTATGTAATTATAGTAATTACTTTATCGGGCGATGTCAAGCTCTCAAGCGAGGCAAAAGACAGGCGGGCACCCACAAGGGGCGCCCCTTACAATTCGTACAATTCCGCGCAGGTGGTTAGACATCGCAACATTTGTTGTCAATCCAGCGGATTTCAATCGGTGCAGAATGTTCCCCCAATTCGCCTGTACCTCTCCTCCTCATTCATCCACGACCGACCGTGATGGTGTAGGGGCACCCCTTGTGGGTGCCCTGGTTTCTCTCCAGGTCACTGCGGTTCCCAAGGACTGATGACGTCGACGTCCCCGCTAAGACGTCAATCCTGCGGATTTCCATTCCGTCGGATCCGTGGAACGGGACGGTACCTGGTTCAGCAGGTGTCGGAGCTGTTTTGATCTTGAAACAAACGAAGATACCTTGTTGTCTAAACTCACGGTAACCGTGGTTTGAGGTGGCATCATCCTCAATCCGAAAAAAACTGCAACGCGGCGACGCGATAAAACCCTCCTAAACGGGGCAATATCGACGTATGGAATGACGTCTTTTCCCTTGACGTCCAGTGACCTGGTGTATCCTGGTAATCCGCCGTTTAATCGCCTTTATTTACAAGCACATATTCGAATTATCGTTCCCGAAGACTTACAAATCAAGGTTAGATACCGCAGGAGGCGAAAGATGACCCTTGCAAGATTCTGGAAGCGTTTTGCAGCAGCTATTGTTGACGTGTTGATTACCGGGACATTTGCTGGAATATATGCTGCTTTGGGCGCCTGGTTCTATGACTTCGGTACGCGTACGGCGGGTGCATTTCTCGCAGGAGATGCATTTTTTGTTACTGTGATGATCGGCTTCCTGATCTGCTATCTCTCCATTGATTGGCTATACTATGCCATAATGGAATCTTCCAGTCTACAAGCCACGTTAGGCAAGTTGGCTCTCGGCATTGTAGTTACCGATCTCAAGGGAAACCGTATTTCGTTTGCGCGAGCTTCCGGTCGTCATTTTGCAAAGATGATCTCCAGAATGACTGCCTATATTGGTTATGTTATGGCGGCGTTTACTGAACGAAAGCAGACCCTTCACGATATGATTGCTGGTTGTATAATCGTTAATAAAGAAGATCGCGAGGAGAATTAGAACGAATTTCCGGACAACACACATGTGACCCCCTGGGAGATTCAGTTTCCCCAGGGGGTCTGTCTTTTTTGAAAACGCGTTTCACTGCGCGGCAATGGCAAAACGTAAGAGCGCCCACAAGGGGCGCCCTTACACCTGGAACAATCCCACCCAGGTGGTCAGACATCGCAACATATGTCCTCAATTCAACGTACAAGATTCCATTCGACGTGTTCCCCGAATTCGTCTGTACCTCTCCAACGCAATCCCCCACGACCGACCACGACGTCGTAGGGGCACCCCTTGTGGGTGCCCTGGGTTCTCTGTCGATGGCACAACAGATCCCCGCCTCGGTAACGCCGTGCACCCCTCGCGGGTACCCTTATTCCCGCACACCCGGTTTAGCCCGTCACGATTTCATTTTCACCCCGCGGGGGTCGTAGAGCGGTTCGCGCGAGACCGTGGCCGGATTGCGTTCGCCGAAGTATTCGATTTCCACGGATGTGCCAGGCTGCGCGTATTCCAGCGGCAGGTAGCCATAGGCGATGAATCGGCCGACGGTGTAACCGTGATTGGCGCTGGTGACGTACCCGAGAACGCGGCTGCCGTCCAGTATGGGTTCCTTGCCCATCACAACCGCTTCCGGATCGTCCAGGGTAAGGCAGCAGAGCTTCCGTTGGATTCCCTCTTCCCGGATTCTCAGCAGGGCGTCCCGCCCCGTGAAGTCGCCCTTATCGAGTCTGACCGCCCATCCGAGGCCGGCTTCATACGGGTTGTACTCCGTGTGGATATCCGCGCCCCACAGCCGGTATCCCTTTTCAAGGCGGAGCGAGTCGAATGCCCCGCCGCCCAGCGCGACGAGCCCGTGGTCGCCGCCGGCCTCCCAGAGCGTGTCCCACAGGCGGAGCCCGAATTCAGCCGGGGCGTAGAGCTCCCAACCCAGTTCTCCCACGTAGGACAGCCGCAGCGCGAGGGCGGGAACGGCGCCGATCCGGATCTCCCGCGCTGAAAAATAGGGGAACGCTCGGTTCGTCAGATCGTCACCGCAGACCCGCTGGAGAATCCTTCGGGCTTCGGGCCCCCAGAGGCCCACGCCGCAACGGGCGGAGGTCACGTCCGCGACGTGAACGGCGCGTTCATCCCGGGCGTGGCGGAAAATCCACGCCAGATCCCGAATCCCCGACGCGGCGCCGGTGAGAACCAGGAACCGGTCCGCGGCCACGCGGGTGACGGTCAGGTCGGCGACAATGCCGCCCCTCGCGTTGAGCAGCGCCGTATAGATCACCGTTCCAACCGGCCGGTCGATCCGGTTGGCGGCGATGCGCTGCAGAAAATCCATGGCGCCCGCGCCGGCGATTTCGATCTTCGTGAACGGGGTGATGTCGCACAGCCCCGCGCCGCGCCTCGTGGCCCGGTGTTCCGCACCCTGGATGGGAGACCAGTACCGCGCCTCCCACCCGGCGCGCGATGGCAGGTCGTCTTCCACGTCCACCAGGACGCCATTGGCGCCAAACCACTGCGGGCGCTCCCATCCGGCGTTTTCGAAGAACACCGCGTCGAGTTTCTCAAGCCGCGGATGAAACGGGCTCACACGCAGGCCGCGCGGATGGTCCATCTGTTCCAGCGGGTGGATGATATCATACACCTCGCGGTACTGCTGCGCCCCCCGGGCTTCGACATATTCCCGGGTGTGGACGTGCGGACCGAAGCGGTTCAGGTCGGCGTCACCCAGATCGATTTCGGACGCGCCGGAATCCATCCATTCCGCAACGGCCTGCCCGACGCCGCCGCCATGCGTGATCCACACGGCCTCCGCAACCCAGAGACCGCGAACGTCAACGGACTCTCCGAGAAGGGGCAGCCCATCCGGCGTGAAGGAGAAGAGACCGTTGATCCGGTAGTCGAACATAGCGTTCCGGAGGGCGGGAAGGAGTTCGTCCGCCGCTTCGCGAGCCGCCGCGAAGTGCTCCGGGGTGAACTCCATGATGGAGGGTGAAAGCCTGGCTTCATCCGGGCTGACCAGGTCGTCCGGACGCACCAGAAGCGGCTCGTGTCTGTAGGACCCGATGCCATACCGGTCGCCATGCTGCCGGAAATACATGGCGGAGTCCTGGTGGCGCAGGATGGGATGGACGACTTCGCGGGTTTCTCCCGCCAGTTCCGGCAGCGGCGCGGTGAGGGCGTAGAGATGCTGCACAGGGGTGAGCGGAATGGAAATGCCCGCCATGCGGCCGATGCGAGGGCCCCAGATTCCCGCGCAGATCAACACGTGGTCCGCGGCAATGCGGCCCCGGTCGGTATTTACCCCCCTCACCGTGCCGTTGGCGACCTCGATACCGGTGACTGTGGTTTTACCGTGAAACGCGGCGCCGGGTTCCGACGCGCGCGCCATTGCCTCGCAGGCGCGTACGGCTTTGGCGATGCCGTCGGAGGGAACATAGTACGCGCCATGAATCCGATCCGCATCGAGCAGAGGGAGCCTGGATCCGGCCTCTTCAGGCGACATGAGATGGGCTTCCAGCTCCCAGGATCTGGCGGCGCCCAGTTTGCGTTTCAGGTCTACCAAGCGTTCGGGGGTGTAAGCGACTTCGAAGCTCCCGACAGGATAAAAACAGGGATCCCCGTCCAGGTCCAGGGAGTTGTACAACGAAACGGTCTTTCCCGACAGGCCGGTCATCATCTTTGAAAAGTTGGTCTGGAAGACCAGCCCCGGCGCGTGGGACGTCGAGCCGCCGGTATCGAACAGCGGCCCCTGGTCCAGGACCGCAATGTCCTTCCAGCCCATTCGCGTAAGATGGTAGACCGCGCTGCAGCCAACGATGCCGGCGCCGATCACAACCAGGCGCGCATGGGATTGCATGGCGGCCTCTTTCTTTACTTCAGGCATCGGCGCCGTCCGAACACTGCCAGACAAATGATGCGCCTGTTTTCGATAAATCCCTTGACATCGATATTCCAGTTCCTTTCTTTATTATCCTGTCCGGTACCGGTCTCAGTATTCGCAAAAGCGTTGGAAGGGTTTCGGTTACCCGAAAACGCCCGGTAAACCGGAGCGTCCCGAAGTTTCACAAATATAAGGAGGTCTGCTATGCCGTTGCGACTGGGGGACGACGCACCCGATTTTACGGCCGAGACGACCGAGGGCACGGTCCGCTTTCACGAATGGCTTGGAGACGGCTGGGGTATCCTGTTCTCTCATCCCGCCGATTATACGCCGGTCTGTACCACCGAACTGGGCGCGGTTGCCAAGTTGAAGGCGGAGTTTGAAAAGCGGAATGTAAAGGTAATCGGGGTGAGCGTGGACCCGCTGGACTCTCATCACGGCTGGGTCAGCGACATCAACGAGACCCAGAATACCACGATGAACTTCCCGCTGATTGCGGACCCGGACAAATCGGTGGCCAGCATGTACGATATGATTCACCCGAACGAGGACGACAAGGCCACGGTCAGGTCCGTGTTCGTGATCGGGCCGGACAAGAAGGTCAAGCTGACATTGACCTATCCGGCTTCTACCGGGCGGAATTTCGCCGAGATCCTGCGGGTGATCGATTCGCTGCAGTTGACGGCCTACCACCAGGTGGCAACGCCCGTCAACTGGGAGGACGGCGAGGACTGCATCATTGTTCCGGCAGTGACTGACGATGAGGCGACCGAGAAATTCCCCAAGGGGTTTACAACCATCAAACCCTACCTGAGGTACACCCCGCAACCGAACAAATAGCGCGCCTCCAGGTATCGATACCTCTCAGCCTGCGATGCACCTCCTCAGGAGATGCGTTGCGGGCTATTTTTTGTTCGGTCGACGGCTGGTCCGGTACCGGAAGAGTCCGGAATCGGTTGCGGGAGGACTTGAACTATGACGCCAGTCCGGCAACCTCCCGGAGGCTGGATATCTCGTAGTCCGGCTGCGGGACGTTCGGCTTGAGCGTCTCGCCCTTGCGGTTCAGCCAGGCGACCCTGATGCCCGCCCGCCGCGCGCCGACGATGTCGTCGTCCTGGGAATCCCCCACGTAGAGGGTCTCATCCGGGCGGCTGCCGATCAGGCGCAGGCCTTCATGGAAGATCTCCGGCGCCGGTTTGTACGCGCGGGCGGATTCCGAGCTGACGACCACCGGAAATGACAGGTTGTTTTTCCGGAGCGCGATGTTCAGATGGTCCTCGTCCGCGTTGGATATCACGCCTGTCCGAAAGGACTCGAGCCCGGCCACCGCGGGCTTGACATCTTCGTAGAGAGGCGCGTCGGCGAAAACCTCGAACAGGCCGTCGACGTAATGTTCGAAGGAGACGCGTTTGTCCAGTTTCTCAAGCGTCAGCTCGAGGCTGATGAGATGCGCCTGCCGCATCGTGTAAAACGTCTCGCCCCTGAGGAGCGGAAAAAACGACAGGTCCCACGTGTTGAAGAAATCCATTGCGGACATGCCGAGTTTCTGCTCACGGACGATGCGGCCGCACATCGCATGCAGTTTGTCCATAGCGCCAGCGAACAGCGTCTCGTAGCCATCGAAGAATATGGTGGTGACGTCTGTCGGCATCAGTTCCCCTAACAGTCCGTTGGAAGAGTCGCTCTGAAGACGAGGCTTGGTGTCCCGGCCCGGATGGGCTTCTTCAACGGGCTGCTAACGCTGTTTGGATGTGCTGCTGTCTTTCGAGGCGAGCGGCCCGGTTGGGGCATCCTTGCTGTACAGGGCGCCGCCCCGCTCGTACGACACCGAAACCTGCCCGTCGCTGACTTCCAGCCGGGGGACGTTCTGGTTGAAGACATCCCGGTCCGGTCCGCGCATGACCGCCAACTGCGCGTCGGTCATCTCGTCAACGAGCTCACCCCACCGGTTCTCCGGGTGCACCATCTCGCCGCCGCTGCGGTTGAAGTTGCGGGAGGAATATTTGATCAGGATCGCACGGCGGGCGATCTCGTTCTTCCACGCCAGGGCGCCGTGCGTCTGACCCCCGTCCATAAAGAAGAGCACGTCGCCGGCCTTCATTTCGGGCTGCACGACCAGCCCCATGTCGTCGTCGCACGACCGCACCCCCGGCGGCACGCGGTACTGGGCTTTATGGCTTCCGGGCACGCATGCGAATCCGCCCAGTCCCGCGGGCACGTCCCGCAGCTGCCAACTCACCGTCACGGCCTCGCAATAGCTGCGGCCGTTCTGGTAGACATAGCCGCGCCCGGGATTGAGCGGTTCGTTCGCATCGTGCAGGGAGTGGCCGGAACCGCCCTTCACGGAACAGAAGGCGGTGGCGTCGCCAAACCGTACGCCACTGGCGCCCATCCAGTTGAGACGGTGCTCCACAACGGGGTGCGCGACCATGCGCCGGAAGGGATTGCAATAGGGTTCCGGAAGGCGCAGCAGGTTGGGCAGCAGCGGCCGGCCGGTTCCGGCCAGCGCCTTCGATCCGCGGGAGAGCTCGCCGCCCACCTCGATCCTGTCGTCGAACCGGTCGATTGCGGCGTTGGCCTGTTCCAGCCACGCTTCGTCCATCACGTTCCGGAGGACGAGATGACCGCAGAGGTCCCAGAAATAGAACTCCTTCTCGTCGATGCGGGAATCGGGATTTCTGATATAGATGGACGGATGGTAGATTTCCCGGGATTCGTCGAGGCGCGCCGTCTTTCCGTCCGTGCGGACCGTTGGCGGCGGCGACGTGCTCCGGTAGCCGGGCCGCCAGATCGATGCCCTCTGCTCGGGTGAAATGGCGGACATCCATTCAGGCGTGGGGGCTTCTCTGGTTTTCGGACCTGTCCCCGCACAGCGGATGGCGCCCCGGCCCGCGAAGTCATACGACAGAAGGCGCTGCGGTCCTGCCCCCTTCCATGGTCGCATGCCCTGCAGCAGGGCGCCTGCGACCAGAAGCAGGTCGCCCGCCTCCAGCGCGGGCTGCAGCGTGACACCCATATCGTCATTGCCGGTAAGCACGTCGTCCGGGGTCTCCACATTGGATTTGTGAGAGCAGGGCACCATGACAAAGCCGCCCGCGCCCGCTTCCGCGTCCGCAAGGGCCCACACCGCCCGGACCGTTTCACTGAAGCGGCGTCCGTTCTGGTAGTAGTACGCCCGGGTTGGATCGCGCGGTTCGTTGCCACCCTGAAGGGGCGCATTCGTTTCGCAGGTGTCGTCGCAAAGCAGCTCCGGTTCGGTTTCCAGGCGGAAGCCCTGCCCGACAATCTGGTTCAGGTACCAAACGAGGTGCGGGTGGACGAGAAGGTCGCGAAAGGGCTCGCGCAACGGATGCGGCCAACCCAGCATGCCCTCATTCCTCCCGCTGGTATCGATCGCCGAATTCAGGGCGGCAACCTCGCCCCTTCCGAGGACACCCCTGACAACGAGGTAACCTCCAACGTCGAAGCAGTAATTCTCTTCGTGGCTCATGGATTCCTGGTCCATTGCTCTTCCTCCCTGAAATGCGGGTCGGGAATCAGGACACAGCCCATTTTTCCCGTTCCCATTGCTTCTGTCCGATCTTTTCCACGTAGGACTCGCCCTTGTGCTCCAGTAGCCATCCCTTGAGCGGCACGTCGGCATCCGTCGGCTGCCACCATCCCTTGACGTCCACCCCGTCTCCCAGAAGCTGGCGTCGAATCGGATCGCATCCCTCAAGGATTTCGTCCGGAATCAGGTTGTAGTCCAACCCTCTGAGCCAGCGGTAGCTGTAACCCAGAAACAACACTTTTCGCGTGATATCGGAGGTATTGAACCCCCGCGAATGCCACAGACGCCTGTCGAAGAGGACCGCTGTTCCGGCCTTTACCCTGACCTGTACCATGTCTTCGAACCCCGACGCTCCGGGCGACCCGTTTCCGCCTTCAGGCCAGCGTTCCGGTGGGATGTCGCGCTTGTGGCTGCCCGGAACAATGCGAATTCCGCCCCGGTCCGGTGCGCTCGTGTCAGTCAGCCAGAACGCGACTTTCAGGGACAGCCGGGGATGCGGGCGCTCCATCTCGGGTACGGGACGGCCGCCGTCCTGATGCCAACCGCCCGTTTTCGAATCTGCCCTGTCCGGGTGCTCCGGCGGGTAATAGACCAGGTGGGAAATGTAGTGCTGGACGTTCCAGCCCAGGATGTCCCAGATTAGGGGAAACGTCTTTGGCAGGTCCAGCAGATCCAGGAACGCGGCATCTTCGACGATGCTTCGAAATTTGTTCATGATTTGACCGGCTCCGACGCCCTGTGTTTTCCGTTCACGCGCATCCACGCGGTCACCGGCGTCCAGGAGCCTTTCCAGCATTCCCGAATCCAGCGCATCTTCGACGATCAGAAAGCCCTGCTGATCGAAATGTTCCCGCTGTTCGTCCGTCATGCAGTGGTTAAGACATGTGATATCCATGGCGATTTCCCCAGCTTATACATGTGCTTCAGTCTCGACAGGATCATCGACCGTTACGACGTAGATTCCCGGCCTTGTCAATGGTTCGTAGGGGCGTCCCTTGTGGGCGCCCTGCCTTCGGCGGCGGTCGGAACACCTTCCGTCAACCGCGACTCCCGTCTCCCCGCTTTTGTAGAATACCGCCCTTAACCGATGGAAGGCAAGGACAAATGACGCGGGGGTCGCAGGGCATTCGCGTTGATTTTTCCGGGCAGTCTCATTAGATTGCGGAATCGAATATTCCGTATGAATTGCGGCATTTCAAGCGATGCCCCGGCGGGCTGGAGTCTTTGAAAAGAGGGAGCGGATCGTGGCTTCCGGCAGATCGAACGTCGTGTTTATTCTTACGGACGACCAGGGGGTCTGGGCGGCGGGATGCTACGGAAATCCGGAGATCCGTACCCCCAATATAGACCGGATCGCGAATGCTGGCGTGCGGTTCGAGAATTTCTTCGTGGCCACACCCGTCTGTTCCCCCAGCCGCGCGACGTTTCTTACCGGGCGCATCGCCTCGCAGCACGGCGTGCACGATTGGATCAGCGGCGGAAACGTGGGGGAGGACGCTGCATCCTACCTGGCGGAAGAGGTCACCTACACAGATGTGCTGGCGGAACACGGATGGACGTGCGGAATCAGCGGCAAATGGCACCTCGGCAACAGCCGGATACCGCAGCACGGGTTCGCACACTGGTTCGTACACCAGCGGGGCGGCGGCAAATACAACGATGCGCCAATGGTACGCGACGGCAGGCTGATCGATGCGCCGGGATACGTGACCAACGTCATTACGGACGACGCCCTGGCATTCATCGACCGGCACGCGAACGATGAAGACCCGTTCTACCTCAGCGTGCACTATACGGCGCCGCACAGCCCGTGGACAGGCCATCCGCAGGAGGTCGTGGATTCGTACGACGATTGCGCGTTCGATTCCTGCCCGCAGGAAGCCCGGCATCCCTGGGCCATCGGGTTGACGGACCAATGCCTGGGCAACCGGGAAATGCTGAAGGGGTATTTCGCCGCGGTGACCGCGATGGACGCGGACGTGGGGCGGATTCTGGACAGGCTCGAAGCGCACGGAATTCGCGAACAGACGCTGGTGGTCTTTGTCAGCGACAACGGGTTCAGTTGCGGTCACCACGGGTTCTGGGGCAAGGGGAACGGCACGCGCCCCCTCAACATGTACGAGAATTCCGTCAAAGTGCCGGCCGTGATGAGCCAGCCGGGACGAATCCCCGCAGGACTCGTGCAGCCCGCGATGGTGAGCGCGTATGACTTCATGCCCACGCTGCTTGAGTACCTGGACCTGCCGCTTCCCGTAGGACGGAATCTGCCGGGCGAGAGTTTCCTGCCCGCGTTGCTTGGCTCCGGGAACTCCGGTCGGGATTCCGTGATAATTTACGACGAATACGGCCCCACCAGAATGGTCCGGACCGCGGAATGGAAATATATCCACCGGTACCCGGACGGGCCGAGCGAACTCTTCGACCTGGTGAACGATCCGGATGAACGCGAGAATCGGATTGGTGAAGCCCTTCATGCATCGCGGGTTGCGGAGATGAGTGGAATGTTGGAAGACTGGTTCGCGACCTACGTGGACCCCGAAAAGGACGGACGCGAGCGGGGCGTCACGGGCGGCGGCCAACAGCGGCCGGTCGGAGGGGAATGGGAGGATGGCGCTCACGCGTTTCGGGGAGAGATTCGATAATACTCGTTTCCGGAAGAGCGGGAAGACGTGAGACGGTAGACGGTAGAAGAAATCCTTGCCCTACAGGGTCCTCCTTTTTGCCTCCGGCCTGAGTTGGAACATTACAACGCAGGCGATCTCTTCCTTTTTCGTTCTTCCTTCTTCCTTTTTCCCTCTATCCGATTCTAAGCAATAGAGAATAAACGGTGCAGGTTCTATCGTAAAAAACGTAACAGTGAGGAGATATTCATGAACGTATCAGATGTGGTAGCCCAAATCATGAAGGCGGAGGGCGTGGAGTACCTGTTCGCCTATCCTGTAAATCCTCTCATCGAGGCCGCGGCGAAGGTGGACATCCGGCCCATTCTCGTCCGGCAGGAACGTATCGGCCTGCATATGGCCGACGCGCTGAGCCGCATGACGTCGGGCAGGCAGATCGGTGTCTTCTGCATGCAGAGCGGCCCCGGGTCGGAGAATGCTTTTGGCGGCGTCGCGCAGGCGTACGGGGATTCGGCGCCCATCCTGGTGCTGCCGCTGGGATATAATAGAACGCTGACCAATGTGCAGCCGAATTTCAACTCGGCGCTGAATTACCGGCACGTCACCAAGCACTCCGAGCAGGTTATCCTCTCGGAAACTGTGCCTGAAGTGATGCGGCGGGCATTTACGCAGGTGCGCAACGGACGCCCGCGCCCGGTGCTGGTGGAGTTTCCGGGCGACGTGTTCGACGAGGAGATTGCCGGTCCTTTCGACTACCGTCCCGTGCCATCGTTGAAAACCGGTCCGGACCCGCGCGAGGTCGAGAAGGCGGCAATCGTGCTCCTGGAAGCCGAGCGACCCGTTATCTACGCCGGACAGGGCGTGCACTATGCCGAGGCCTGGGATGCCCTGCGGGACCTGGCGGAACTCCTCGAAGCGCCGGTCACCACGAGCCTGGGCGGGAAAAGCGCTTTTCCGGAAAACCACAGACTGTCCCTGGGTTCCGGCGGCAGGTCCATTCCCGGAACCGTGCACCACTTTCTTCAGAAGGCGGACCTAATCTTCGGGATCGGATGCAGTTTTACGCGCACCAATTTCGGGGTAGCCATGCCCGAGGGGAAGCGCGTGATCCACGCCACGCTGGACCCGGGGGATATCAACAAGGACGTGGAAGTCGAACACGCCCTGGTGGGCGATGCGAATCTCACCCTGGAGGCCCTGGCGGAGGAGGTTCGTGCGCGCCTGGACGGACAGACGCGGGGTCGTGCGGATCCTGTAGCGAAGGAAATTGCGTCTGTGAAGCGCGAATGGCTGTCTCAGTGGATGCCCAAGCTGACGCTGAACGAGGCGCCCCTCTCACCGTATCGGGTGATCCGGGACCTGATGCAAACCGTGGACGTGCCCAATACGATCATCACCCACGACGCCGGCAGCCCCCGTGATCAACTCTCACCCTTCTGGGAATCCCATACGCCGCTTTCCTACATCGGCTGGGGCAAAACCACACAGCTCGGTTACGGGCTTGGCCTGGCGATGGGCGCCAAGCTCGCCTGCCCGGAAAAGCTGTGTATCAACGTGTGGGGCGATGCCGCCATCGGCTTTACGGGAATGGACTTCGAGACGGCCGTACGGGAGCGGATCCCGATCCTGTCGGTACTCTTCAACAATTTCAGCATGGCAATCGAGTTGCCGATAATGCCGGTGTCCACGGAAAAATACCGCAGCACGGATATTTCCGGGCACTACGCGGACATGGCCAAAGCGTTTGGAGGCTACGGAGAGCGCGTCGAATCGCCCGACGATATCGTCCCGGCAATCGAGCGGGGAATCAGGAAGACGGAGGAGGGGGTTCCGGTGCTGCTGGAGTTCATCACGGCCAAGGAGATCGAGTTCTCGCTCTTCTGATCCAGTCGGACATACAGAAACGTTTCCCTCGGCGCGTCAGCGACTTACCCTGAAACAACAACGAATCTACCATTCAACGGAGGGAGGGCATAACGATGAACAGGCTGACGGTTTTCGCTCTGGCGGTCATTGCGGTATTTGCGATATCGTGTGGTGACGACAAACCAACGGCGCCGGGTCAAGATCTGGTGGGATCATGGACGTACCAGGGAACCGATTTCAGTTCGACCGCGGCGACCAACCTGCAGGATTACCTGCTGAGTCAGGGGGTGGACGCAGCGGCCGCGCAGCAGTTCGTCGCAGAATTCAGGAACGAGATGGATAGAGGCTTCCGCGAGACCGGCCTGGAAATCGTGCGATTCAATGAGGACCGGACCTACGAAGATAATTCAGGCAATTCGGGCGTGTGGTCGGTCCTGGGCGACGTACTCACGATGGTGGAGGAAGACGGGTTTACCATTCAGTGCCAGTACTTTATAGACGGCGAAGACCTGACGCTCATCCTGACCAAGGAACGATATCTTAACATTATCAGGCAGACGGAGGGCGCGGCCGAGCTCGACACGGATTCGCTGGCGCTTCTCGATATCCTGTTCGGCGACGGCGACTCCCTGAGACTCTTCTACAGGGCCAGATGACCCATGGGAATACGCTCGCGCCTGACTGATGGATGCGCGAAGCTCAGGTGGCGACAAAGACGGAGGGCGTCCTGATGAGCCGGCGGTCGGTTTTCGGCCTGGCGGTGTTGTTCGGTCTTGCGATATCCTGCGGTGAAGACAAACCCACGGAACCGGTCCGCGACCTTGTCGGCTCGTGGACGTACAGGGGCACCGATTTCGCTTCGACCGCGGCGGCCAACCTGCGGGATTACCTGCTGGGGCAGGGCTGGAATCTGGCGTCCGCGCAGCGGATGGTGGATGGATTCCGGAACGAGATGGAAGCAGGGTTCCGGCATACCGGGTTGTCGGTGCTGCGGTTCAACGCGGACGGGACCTTCGAAGATAATTCCGGAAGTTCCGGCGTCTGGTCGGTTCAGGGCGACGTGCTTACGATTGTCGCCGAGGATGGATATACCATCCAATGCCAGTACTCTGTGGACGGCGCCGACCTGACGCTCATCGTGAACAAGGAGCGATACCTGAACCTGATCCGGCAGTCCGGAGGTACGGACGAGGTTGACCCGGATATACAGGCGCTTCTGGATATTCTGTTCGGTGGCGACAATACGCTCAGGCTGTTCTACAGGGCGGTATAGCGGGTTGAATAAACGCCGGGAGGGATCAGCCAGGAGGTCCGGAACTGTCCAGGGTGTGATTCCGAATCCGAGCGCGGAAAATCCACTAACTGCCACAGGCTGTCGGTTGTTAAGTTCAACGATCAGTTCAAGCGCTTGCCGAAAGCGCCGGCGAAGATGAGAAAATCACTGAACCCGATCGCGCCGTTGCCGTCCAGATCGAAGCGCACCTCGTACCCGGCATCCCCTCTTTTCGATCCGAACTTTCCGGCAAACTGCACGAAATCTCCGAAGCCCACGGTCCCGTCGCCGTCGAAGTCCGGATTGGCTATTGAAGGTGTGAGGTACTGCGCGACGTCCCACAGCAGCATCGTGCCGTCGTCGCTGCCGCTGATCAGGGTTCTTCCATCCGGCGAGAACGCGACGGAATGGACCTCACTCGAATGTCCGTCCAGGGTGGTGATCTGGTTCCGGGTTTCCACGTCCCACAACCGGACCGAACCCCTTGACCCCGAAACGAAGGTCTCCCCATCAGGTGAGAACGCCACCGAATAGACAGAACCCCGATTATCCATCGTACCGATAAGGGACCGGGTCCCCACTTCCCACAGCTTGATCGTGTGGTCCTCTGCCCCGGATGCAAGAGTAGAGCCGCCCGGCGAAAACGACACCGCACGCACAGCGGACCCGTGTCCGGCCAGCGTGGCAATCTCCGTTCGCGAGGCCACGTCCCACAACCGCGCCGTATTGTCACGACTGCCGCTGGCCAGCGTACTCCCATTTGGCGAAAACGACAGGGACATCACATCATTCGTGTGTCCTTCCAGCATACCGACCTCGGTCCGCGAGATCACGTCCCACAACCTGATCGTTCGATCCTGCCCCCCATCAGGTATATGCCCACCCCCAGTCGCCAACAGCGCACCGTCCCGCGAAAACGCCACCGATGGGATCCAACCAGGATGCTTCTTGAGCGTGGCAATCTCCCTTCGCGTCTCAAGGTCCCACAGATGGAGCCGGTAAAGCGACCCGGCAGCCAGGGTACCGCCGTCGGGGGAAATCGCAACAGACCAAAAACTATGCGGCGTGCCCAAGCTGGCATTCCACGAGAGCGTGGCGATCCTCGACCTGGTTGATGTGTTCCAAAGATCGACCTGGCTGTTTGCCAATGCCGTGGCGAGGATGTTGCCGTCGTTGGAGAGCGCAATCGCGTTGATTTGCACATGCCCGTAGAGCGTGACGGAACTTTCCGTCTCCAGATCCCGCAGCAATATCCCTTGTGAGGAGGCGGAGGCGAGAGTGGCGCCGTCCGGTGAAACCGCCATCGAGTTGACACCGCCCCTCACATGCTCATGTCCTCCAATCAAGCCAATCTGACTCCCTGTTTCCACATCCCAGACGAGAATCGCACCGCTACCCCCCACCCCCAACCCCGTAAACAGGACGGCCCCATCTGGGGAAAACACCACCGACTGGGCATACCGTACACCAGGGGGGTCCAGCGTGGCGACCTGCGATTGCGCCGTGACATCCCACAGAATCACTGTGCCATCTCCGTAGCGGCCTGCGGACGCAAGGCGGTCTCCCTTGGGCGAATACGCCATCGATGAGACTCCCTTCGTATGTCCTCTTAGGGTAGCGACCTCGGCTTGGGTGGCCATGTCCCACAGCTTGAGCGTACCGTCGTCCGAACCGGAAGCCAGGGTGACGCCGTCAGGGGAGAACGCCACTGAGTTCACCGCACCCGTATGTCCTTCGAGTGTGGCCACCCCGGTACGCGCAGACACGTCCCACAGCTTGAGCGTACCGTCGTCCGAACCGGAAGCCAGTCTCGTTCCGTCCGGAGAGAAGACCACCGTGACCCGGCCCCGATCCGAATGCCTCAGCGTGGCGATCCGTGCGCCCGATTCCACGCCCCACAACTCGACACTCCCATCGGCCAGCCCCGCAGCCAGGGTTCCGTCGGGGGAGAAAGAGACCGAATGGGCCGGTCTCGTCGTAGACAGCAGCGCCAGTGCCCGGGACGTCTCCGCCTCGTACAGCCATACGCCGATGGAGGAGGCGACCGCCAGCGTACGTCCATCCGGTGTTAGGGATACCGCACGGTCACTCGATCCCATGGTTCCTCTGCCCAGGCGCGCGGCGGCGCCTTCCGGCAGATACCACCCCACGTAGTTTCCCACAAGTGAGGTGACCCCGGTCTCCACGCCTTCGGCCTGAAAACTTGCGTCTTCCACGCTGCCGACGAATACCCCCACGGTGTATGTTCCGGGACGCGGGCCCAGCGTGAGCGCAATTGCAGCCAGGCCGCTTGCATCGCTGACTGCGCGCTGCGACGTGTACCGGCCGCTGAGCCTGCCATCGCCACCCGTGACAATGAACGTCACCGACGCATTGGAAAGAGGATTGCCGTGCTGATCCTTGACCAGCACAACCAGCGGCTGGGCAAGCGCCAATCCTGGCGTGCCTTGTTGCCTGTCGCCGGAGACGATCTCCAGCGCAAAGGGACGGGGACGCGTCCACAGGGATGTGTCCCAAAGGTTGACGGTGTTGTCCCGCGAGCCGGCGGCCAGGGTGGCGCCATCAGAGGAAAAGACCGCCTCTAACACGGAACCCGTTTGTCCGGTCAGCGTTGCGATCCGTTCCCGAGCTCTCACGTCCCAAAGATAAACCGCTGAATTACCCGCAGCGCCGGCCAGAATCGCACCGCCGGGAGAAAACGCAACCGATTGCCACCCACCGCATTGATACTCGAGGTTGGCAATTCGAACCCGCGAGGCCACGTCCCACAGCATGATCGTGCTACCCCTGGAGCCAGCAGCCAGCATCGTACCGTCAGGCGAAAACGCGATCGACGTCATCCCGCGGGTATCCCCTTCAAGCGTCACAACCTCGGTACGCGAGGCCACGTCCCACAACCGCACCGTTCCATCCCCGGACGCGGAGGCCAGCGTGTTCCCATCCGACGAAAACGCCACGGAACTGACGGAAGCCGCATGTCCTGTGAGGGTGTGTTTTTCCTGTATTGCGGCCACGTCCCACAGCTTGAGCGTGCCGTCGTCCGATCCGGAAGCCAGGGTGGCGCCGTCGGGGGAGAACGCCACTGAGTTCACCGCACCCGTATGTCCTTCCAGTGTGGCGACCCCGGTTCGCGTGGCCACGTCCCACAGCTTGAGCGTGCCGCCGTCCGATCCGGAAGCCAGGGTGGCGCCGTCGGGGGAGAACGCCACTGAGTTCACCGCACCCGTATGTCCTTCCAGTGTGGCGACCCCGGTTCGCGTGGCCACGTCCCACAGCTTGAGCGTGCCGTCGTCCGATACGGAAGCCAGGGTAGCGCCGTCAGGGGAGAACGCCACTGAGTTGGCTGCACGCGTATGCCCTTCAAGTGTGGCGATCTGTTCAGGGGAATCCCTCACAAGCTGGAACCGGTGGTGTCCTGTGTTTCCCCTGGTATCAACTGCAATGATCGTCAACGGTTGCGTTGGGTCCTCATGGAGACTATTGGTAACGCGAGCATAGGTGCTGCCGCTGAAGTCGAATTCTACGACGGCATTTTCTTCGCCCTTCACTCCAACACAAGCGTATAAATCCCACGATGTGTAGAGTAGCGACACTTGATGGACCCCGTCTGAATCTCCGACTTCAACTCGGATAGGGACCTTGGTAGATCCTGGAGGATACTTCAGGGGCGATGTAACTGTGATGGTGGGTGGGGACGCCTGTTCAATCGGGATAGCGGCATTGAAATAGGGATGCACAGCGAGGAATTCAGCGTGGCACGCAGAAAGCCGAGTCTGTCCCGGTCCCTGGGACATGACGTAATCAAAATTGCTGTTATCGTGCAGGAGACCGAACGCGTGTCCAATTTCGTGTCCAATGAGAGCTACGTGGGTGCTCCGGAATTCGCCGGTTATGTACACGGCCCCGCCGACTTTCCCGACCCGTCGTGCCCTCCCTATCGACCACGGCTCTTCGTGAGGGCTGACGCCAATTTTCCCCGAACTGTTATCGACTACGATGACGTACACATTCGTTGCCAAGTCGAATGTTGGTGCAAGCTCGCCATCGACAAGCGATAACGTATTCCTGTAATAATGGCTATCGGGGTGTTGCCCATCCACCTGATGCACCAGCGGTTGGCCGTCGGAATCGGATTCGACCCGGAAGGTCCTGGCGCCGTACCCGTGCGCCTCCATCTGCTCGGCATAGAAGGTCTGCACCCGCTTGATCTCCGTCTTCATCGAACCGACCACCTCTTGCCGAAAGGAACGGTCGTTGGGCAAAAAGTAGATCATCCGCACCGTGCGTGGTTCGCCCACGTTAAGGTCGTCCGAACGCTTTGCCGCGGGAAGTGGGTGATCGCGCCGCCACTGTTCGTAATCGAATGGCTCAAGGTAATGCACGTTCTCAGGTGGATGGGAAGACGCTGACCCGACTACGATGAAACAGAGCATCGCCAGACAGGACTTAATGAGGAAATCTATCCTGATGTTCATTTGCATACCCTTTGAATGGACCTTGATTCGTGATTTCCTGGCGACGTAGAATCTCGTCTGCCTGGCGGATTGAAGGCGAATTAATTTCGCAATCTGACGGTACATTGAGCGGAGGCTGTGATCGGAGAAAAAGCAAATTCGTAGCATTATAATGGCACCATTTCTCTGCCGTTCTTTCGCTTTTTCGACTGGCCGGCGTGGAGAATTCAGGCTAAACCCAGGCCCCTCAGATCCTCAACTGGACCCAGTACTCTTACCAAACGCACCGGCAAAGATGAGGAAATCACTGAACCCGATCGTGCCGTTGCCGTCCAGGTCGAATCGCACGTCATACCCCTCGTCTCGCTGACTCGTCCCGAATTGCGCCGCAAATTGGAGAAAATCGGCGAAGCCCACGGTCCCGTCGCCATCGAAGTCGGCGTGAGGTCTGCCAATGGCGGTGAACGTCACCGGTTGAAGATCGGATACAGTTGCCACAACCCTGTTCGTCCCGGGTTGGCGTCCAAGAGTCAGAGTCGTGGCAGCGCGGCCATTCTCATCCGTGGTGGCTTTGGTAATGGACAGCGTCCCGCCGCCGGCCGTGACATTGAAAGTAACCGTGACCCCGGACAGCGGAACCCCATTCAGGTCAAGCACCACTATGACAAAGGGCTCGGCTAAAAGGGTTCCCGCGCGTCCCTGCTGTTGTTGTGGGGTGACGGACTTGAATGTGCCGGGAAGGGAATGGAGACGCTGCAGATCCCACAGCAACAACGTGCCATCCGATGCGCCGGTGGCCAGGACGTCGCCGTCAGCTGAAAACTCCGCCGAATGGACCGATCGCGTGTGACCCTCCAGGTAGACAATCTGTTCCCGTGTCTCCACGTCCCACAATGTTGCGCCGCCCCAGGACCCTGCAGCAAGCGTTGTCCCGTCCGCCGAAAACGCCAATGAATTGACAGAACGCCGGTTGTTCAGAGAGGACCTCCGTTGCCGCGTACCCGTATCCCATAACGTGATACCGTCTTGAGATCCCGAGGCCAGTAGACCGTCGTTGGGTGAAAACACCACGGCGCCGACCGAACCCGTATGCCCTTCCAGGACGCCGATCAGTTCACGCGTGACTACGTTCCATAGCCTGACCGTCTTGTCTTCGTAACCGCCGCCAGATGCCAGCCGGACGCCGTTGTAGGAGAATGACACCGAGATTACATCACTCTTATGCCCTTCAAGGCTGCCGACATGCGCGAGAGTCCTGACGTCCCAGAGTCTTACCGTGGCATCATCCCGCCCTCCAGCCGAAGCCAGAATGGCGCCGTCCGGCGAAAACGACACCGCATTGACCCAACTTGTGTGCCCTTTCAGCGTTCCCGCCGGTTCCCGGGTCTTCACGTCCCATAACCTGACCGTGCGGTCCCACGAACCGGAAGCCAGTGTGGCGCCGTCGGAGGAAAATGAAACGGAGATGACCCCGGACGTATGTCCTTCAAGAGTGGCAATCCTTGCCTTCCGGGCTGCGTCCCACAGCCCGATCGTGCCATCGGCAGACGCTATAGCCAGAGTAACGCCATCGGCAGAAAGCGCCATCGAGGACAAGGACCCGTGACCGGAAAGACCGGCGGCGTTGCCGGTCTCCACGTCCCTCAGCAGCACCGTGCCGTCTGCAGCGGCGGAGACGAGGGTGGCCCCTTCGCGGGAGAAGGCCACCGAACGAATCCCGGCGCCCTGTTCCTTCAGGATTGCCACCTCTTCGTGTTCAGTCACGTCCCACAGCCGGACCGTACGGTCCGACGATCCCGAAGCAAGGGTGTCGCCGTGTGGCCCGGAGAAAGCCACCGATTGCAGGCGATCGGTATGCCCCCTCAGTGTGGCGACCTCGGTATGGGTACCCATATCCCACAACTTGACCGTGCGATCATCCCGTCCTCCGCCTGCCGACGCCAGAAGCGAGCCATCCGGTGAGAACGACACGGAGGCAACCCGGTCCGTGTGCCCCTCCAGAGTTGCTGCCTTCGTCCGGGTCGCCACGTCCCACAGCCGGACCGTGCCATCCTGAAACCCCGACGCCAGTCTGGTCCCATCAGGGGAAAAATCCACCGAGATATCCCAATAGTTGTCGCTCCCCCGCTGTACCTCCCAGGCGCCCAACTCACGCATCGTCTCAATTTCCCAAAGCTTGATGGTTTGATGTCCCGATCCCGAAGCCAGTTTCGTGCCGTCCGTTGAGAACACCACCGTGACCCCGCCCCAGTCCCCGTGCCTGAAGGTCGTGATCCGTTCCCCGGTCTCCACCTTCCACAGGTCGACCCGGCCGTTGTCGAGCCCAGCCGCCAGGGTGCCGCCGTGGGAGAACGCCACCGAATGCACCGCCCTCTCCGTCGGCAGCAGCGCCAGGGCCCGGGACGTGGCCGCCTCGTACAGCCACACGCCGATGCCGCTGGCCACGGCCAGACAGCGCCCGTCCGCCGAAAGGGCCACGGCCCGGTCGCCTTGCCCCATCGCGCCTTTGCCCAGTCGCGCCGTTGCGAACCTGGGCAGATGCCAGCTCTGGTAATTGCCCTCCATCTCCACCACGGCCCCTCCCACCCCATGTGCGGTAAACGCCGCCAACTCGCGCCCCCCGAGAGAAAGGCCCACGATGTTCGGTCCCGGCTGAGGCCCTAGAGTCAGGATCAACTCGGCCCGGCCGTCGGCATCGGTGGTGGCGTGCTCCACCGTGAACCGGCCGCTGAGCTGGCCCTCCCCGGCGGTCACCGTGAAGGTGACGTCCGCATCCGGCAGGGGATTGCCGTACTGGTCCCGAACTTCCACTAACAGGGGATGGGGCAGGGCGACGCCTGGCGCACCCTGCTGGCCGTCGCCGGAGACGATCTCCAGCGCAAAGGGACGGGGTCCCGTCCACTCCGACACATCCCAGAGGGTGATCGTGCCGGCCCACCACGACCCGGCTGCGAGCATGGTTCCATCCGGCGATATCGAGATTGAATGGACATCAGGAGACTCACCTGCCAGGGTGATGATCTCTTCCCGGCTCCCCACGTCCCACAGCGTGATCGCGCCCCCTCCCGAACCGAAGAACAGGGTAGCCCCGGCCGGGGAAAACGCCACGGGAGGTCCGCCGTTCCCAACGAAGGCGATCTCCTTTCGGTTCGCCACGTCCCACAGCGTGACCCCGCCACGTGATGACCCCCAGGCGAGGATGGTTCCATCGGGCGAAAACGCCACGGACCAGACCCCGTCCCCCGTAACCTCGATGGCGGCGATCTCCTTCCTGCTCGCCACGTCCCAGAGCCTGACCCCATCATCTCCTAACCTACCATTCCCTGACCCGGAGGCGAGCAGGGCCCCATCGGGCGAAAAGGCCAACGCGTTGATCTGATCCGTGTGTCCTTCCAGGGTGACACGCAGCGTTCGGCTCGCAACGTCCCACAGCTTGATCGAATGCGGAGGATCTTGCCACCACCCCCTGGTCGCGAGCAGGGTACCATCGCGGGAAAATGCCACCGAAGAATACGCCTTGAGGGTGGCGATCCCTTGTCGAGTGGCCACGTCCCAAAGTGCGACCCTATCCCCAGCCTCGAAGGCGAGCGTCCCATCCCGGGAAAACGCCACCTTCGGAACCGACGTCGCATCCATTTTGACGATATCTTCGCGTGTCTCTACGTCCCACAGCACGACCGTGGCATCAGAACGAGGGGGTTTGGATTTAGACCCGTAGGCGAGGAGGGCTCCATCGGGCGAAAACGCCACCGAAGTGATGATATCCAGCGGTCCTCTTACCCTGTCGATCTCATACGGCGAAATCTCCACGAGCGAAAACCAGTTCTCGCTTATGTTCCCGTCGGTATCGACAGCGACGACGAGAAGGTGATGCTTGGCCTGATCCGAAAGTCGCGTATAGCCCCGTTGCCCATAGCTGCCGTCATAGTCGTACTCAACGACTGCATCACTTTCGCCGGTCAGTCCACGACACCACCTTGATGTACCGATCATTCCCACCTGATGAAGTCCCTCCGAGTCGCCGATCCGGAGTTGGACCCGGACACTTGTCGAGCCGGGTTCATATCTCGTGGACGAGATGATTTCAACCCTGGGCGGCTCCCCTTCTGCAATCGGGACTGTGGTATTGAAATACGCATGCGCGGACAGGAATTCCGCAGCGCACGCAGACAGAGTTCCGCGTGCGTCTCCGCCATACGACATGATGTACCGGTTGTCCCGGAAATCATGGTACAGCCCGAAGGTATGTCCCAATTCATGTGCTATCGTAAAGAAACTGAATCTGTCCGGCACGACCAAGGCGCCGCCGTTTTTCGTCCTTCGCCGTCCGACGCCTCCGGCAGGTTGACCGTTACCCTGACGAAGCGCATCGGTGCCGAGGACGATGAAATAGATGTTGGCATCCAGGTCGAACGACTGTTCAAGCTCAGTAACCACCGCGTTGCCGAGGGTGTTGTCGTAGTGGCTGAACGGGTGTTGTCCATCCACGCGATGTACCAGCGGCTCGCCCTGGGCATCGGTCTCTATGCCGAAGGTCCAATCGCCGTAGCCGTGCGCCTTCATCTGCTCTCGATAGAAGGTCTGACTCTGCACGACTACCGCCTTCATCGAATCGACCACTTCCGCGCGGTACGGCCAGTCGTTCGGCAGGAAGTAGATCATTCGCACCGTGCGGGATTCGCCCACGTTCAGATTCGCCGGCCGCTTGGCCGCCGGCCGGGATTGATCGCGCCGCCACGGTTCGTAGTCGTCGAAGGCGCAAATATGAAGGCTGTCAGTCGGCTGGGAAGACGCATGTGCAGACGACAGCGGAAAGACAGCAAAGCCGAGCACAAACAGGAATGGATGAAATAAACGTCGTCTCATGGCGGTAATCACGAAACTGAATGAACGTCTTACAGCCATCTTGTGCGACGGAAACGCAGGAGCCAACGGTTCACGAGGCACTCTTGCCGAATGCGCCGGCAAAGACCAGAAAATCGCTAAACCCGATCGCGCCGTTGCCGTCCAGGTCGTACTGCGCATCGTACCCTGCATCGCCTTGACTTCGCCCGAATGCGGCGGCAAACAGCAGAAAGTCGCCGAAACCGACGATCCCGTCGCCATCGAAGTCGGGCGTCGGAGGTCCAGACGGAATCGGAGGTTGTATTGAGATATATGGTGACATGTCCCAAAGCAGAATCGTGCCATCAGCCGACCCTGAAGCCAGTCGGGTTCCATAGTCCGAAAACGCCACTGAATAAACCGCCCTCCAATGCCCTCTGAGTGTGGCAATCGGTTCTGTGCCCGCTATGTCCCATAACTTGATCGTCTCATCCCCTGACCCGGACGCAAGCACTTTTCCATCGGGCGAGAACGCCACTGAATTGACACCTCCATCATGCCCATCAAGCGTGGCGATCAGTTCACTACCGGCGACGTCCCACAACTTGATACTCTCATCGCTTGATCCAGACACGAGTACTGCTCCATCGGGTGAAAACGCCATGGAATTGACACCCCCATCATGTCCTTCGAGCGTAGTGATCGGCTCACCCCCGGGCACGCCCCACAGCCGTACCGTGTGATCACCGAATTCCCACGATCCGGTCGCGAGCACGCTTCCATTTGGCGAAAATGCCAACGAAGTGACTCCATCCTCATACCCTTCGAGCGTGGCAATCGGTTCACCGCCAACCACGTTCCACAGCCGCACCTTATATTTACTCCACTCACCTGCCACAGTCGCTACCATTTTTCCATCGGGCGAAAACGCCAACACGACATTTCCCTGATGGCCTTCAAGAGATGCGATCTGATCTCCGCTGGACACGTCCCACAGCTGAATCACGCCATCCTGAATCGCGCTATCCCATGCCAGCGTAGCCCGAAGGGTTCCATCGGGGGAAAGCAGAGAGCCTTCGAGGGAGGTGATCCGGTCTCCGCCGGCCGCGTCCCACAGCTGAATCGTAGTGCCGGACACGGAAGCCAAACGGGTTCCATCGGACAAGAACGCCACCGTATTGACCGCCTGGGTATGCCCTTCGAAAGCGGCTGTCTGTTTTCCACTGGCGGTGTCCCACAGCCGGACCGTGTAATCACTGAAAAGCCGCGCTCCGGCCGCGATCATTTTCCCGTCGGGGGGCGAAAACGCCACCGAATAAACCGTCTCCGTCTTACCTTCGAGGGCGGTGGTCTGTTCACCGCTGGCCACGTCCCAAAGCTTCACCGTATTCTCACTTGGCTCTGGAAAAAACACGGGGAAAAACGCATCTCCTACCCCGACTGCGAGGTGAATTCCATCGGGCGAGAACGTTACCGAAGCAACCCCGTCGGAATGGTCTTCGAACGTGGCGATATTCGTCTTCGACGCCACGTCCCACAACTTCACCGTCTCATCGAATAATCTACCACCAGAGGCGATCGTCTTTCCATCAGGCGAGAACGCCACCGAAGCGACCCCGTCGGAATGGTCCTTAAGCGTCGCGACATTCGTCCTCGACGCCACGTCCCACAACTTCACCGTCTCATCATTAGATCCTGAAACGAGCATTTTTCCATCGGGCGAAAACGCCACGGAAGCCACCATCCCCTCATGGCCTTCGAGCGTGGCGAAATGCGTCTTCATTGGCACGTCCCATAGCCTGATCGAATTGTCCGCTGGAAAGTGAATTGTCGGATCCCCTGCACCCGACGCGAGCGTTCTTCCATCGGGCGAAAACGCCACCGCTCTGACTCCATCGGTATGGCCCTCGAGCGTGGCGACATTCGCACCTGTGGCCACGTCCCACAGCTTCACCGTGTGGTCCCTTGCCCCGGAAGCCAGGAGCGTTCCATCGGGTGAATACGAGACCGAAGTTACACTCCCTCCACCAAGCAGGGCGACTTCGGTGCCAGTCCGGACATCGTAAAGCCAGATTCCGATCCCACTGGCCACTGCCAACTGTGTGCCGTCGGTCGAGAAGGCCACCGCTCGATCCCCACGACCGATGGCTCCTTTACCAATACGCATGATTGCGCCATCCGGGAGATGCCACGTTAGATATTCGCCATCCAACGACCCGGTAGATAAGACATTTCCAGCAGACGAAAACACCATTGAGTTGCCAGAATCCAAATGCCCTACCAGGGTTGTCTGAGCCAAGCTATCCTGCGTGAATAGAAACACGAACAACAAGAGCGCGAGATCACACGATCGGTTCTTTTTCATCCGGACGTTCTCCTTTTGTGCGGCGGGATTAAGGCACAGCAGTGATTCGAAAATCACTACCGACACGTGTGCCCTGCAAACCGTTCAGGTTGAAACTCGCACTGCAAATCCTACCGGTGCCGAACGGTGAATAGTTGACACATCCGCTGCCGACATTTGTAAGCGACCCGCCGCTGACGGTACAGCTCTGGTTGGGCTGTACGACCAGCCCGACGCGGCAAGCGCCCAGGTTGGACGTGCCGCCATCGAATTCTACTTTGACGCCTCGGCGCTGAAGGGTTGGAATGTGCGTGTTTCGCGATGTATTGCTCAAGGGATTGCTCTTCAAATTTACTATATCTCCGGTACCCAGACCCGTGTTTGCCACCAATGGCGAAACATCCGAGATGCGGTTGTCTTCCAGGCCCAGGATTTCCAGGTTGGTCAAGTTGGACAACGCAGATATACCAGAGATATTGTTCTGGTTGAGGTACAGGTATTTGATGCCGGTCAAGTTGGACAGTGCGGAGATGTCTGAAATGCTGTTGTTCCAGAGAACCAGATTCACGAGGTCGGTCAAGTTGGACAGTGCGGAAACACTCGAGATACTGTTGTTTTCGAGACCCAGCCGTGTCAGGTTGGTCAAGGTGGACAACGGAGAAATATCAGAGATACTGTTGTAATCCAGATACAGCCAGGTCAGGTTGGTCAAGGTGGATAGCCCGGATAGATTCGAGATGCTGTTTTCGAAAAGATCCAGATAGAAAAGTCCGGTCAAGTTGGATAACGCGGATATATCCGAGATCCTATTCTGGCTGAGTCCCAGCCTCGCCAGGTTGGTCAAAGTGGATAGCGCGGATAGATTCGAGATGCTGTTCTCGTTAAGGAACAGGTCTGTCAAGCCGGTCAAGCCGGAGAGGTCGGATATATCCGAGATGCTGTTTTTATAGAGATCCAGATATGCCAGGTTTGTCAAGCCGGAGAGGGGCGAGAGGTCGGATATATCGTTGCTGTTGACCCACTTCCCCCCTCCTTCCGCCCGCACTCGACCGAGGTTCAGGCCCCGCAAACCGGTGGCAAATTCGAGACCTCTGAGGTTACGAATCCCCATATTGGGCGCATCAATACGTTTCAAGGTCGCCATCTCGGAACGGGAAATCGGCGCATCCGGCGGCTTGCCCAGGCTATCTGCGATCACAGCACGCAGATTGGCATCCGCAATGGTCACAGTCTCTCCGCCGTCGGAAGGCGTCCCACCGCCGCCGGAGGGCGGGACCTGACTACCGAAGGCGCCGGCAAAGATGAGAAAATCCGTAAAGTCGACAGAACCATCGGAATTCAAATCCTGTGCGGCATTGTACTTCTCATCGCCCTGACTCGACCCGAACGCGCCCGCGAAAGTCAGGAAGTCCGAAAAGCCGACGGTCCCGTCGCCGTCGAAGTCGGGGGACGGCGCTGAGTTGAACGAGATCTCACTGCTTGTCCTGAGTACGTCGCTGGACGTCGAACTTTCGGCGAGGGTGACGGACTCGATGCCGATGGAAAACACCCGACCAGACACATCCGCGACCGTCTCGAACTCCGCGCGCGCCAGGAATCCCGAGGACGCCAATGTCGCGGGCGCAGTGGCTGCGAGGGCTGCGCCGACGGATCCCTCGGGCAGCGAAAAGGAAAATGCGCTGTTTTCGGCTTTGACGAAAGACACGAGAGAGGCATCGAAGTCGAATCTGAGGATGACGCCGCGCAGAGTCGTCGTGACCCCCGTGGCGAAGACTTCCAGGGCGATCTTCGTGCCGCGCCCCGCCACTGCGCCTGTGGTCAGGCCGTCATCCACCCGGTTGCCCGCCCCGCCGTCGGCGATCAGGTCAAGCGACAAGACCGCATTCGCATTGTTGCCCAACGCGATTTTCGCGCCGCGTCCGGGCAACGTACCCTCGACGGAGTCGCCATCCCCGCCGGTAGCCGACCCACCGCCGGCAATCAGGGCAAGAGACGAAACCCCGTCTTCGCCGGACACGACGAGAACTGCACCTGTTAACACGAATAGGCTAACAACTGCAATCAACAACAGGCGAAATACGGGATTCATAGCGAATCCTCCCATTTATCAATTTCGATAAAAACACTCTGGTCCGGTCAGCGACCAGTGCAGCCCCCGTTGCACGGCAAAAGCACTGCCGATGCCTGTCGCAGTGGAGACGTTTCTGCGCAACCGCCAGACGTCCGGCTTCGCCGCCGACCCGCCCACCGTCATTTCCTGCGCGGAAATTCGACAACAGCCAAAGGCGGTTGGTTGTCACGTTCAACGATCAGTTCGAGCTCTTGCCGAAGCTTTCCGCCAGGATCAGGAAGTCGCTGAACCCGATGGTTCCGTTTCCGTCCAGATCGAATCGAGCGTCAAATGCGTCGTCGAAATTACGTAGTCCGTAATGTTCCGCGAATTGCAGAAAGTCGGAAAAGCCCACGGTCCCGTCGCCGTCGAAGTCCGGATTGGGGACGGATGGCGCGATATACCGGGAAACATCCCACAGTAGCACGGTACCATCCGATGCGCCCGAGGCCAGGACGTGGCCGTCATCTGAAAACGCCACAGAATGGACGTGGCCGGTGTGTCCGTACAGATTGGCGAGGATCCGTCTTGAAGCGACGTCCCGCAGCCGGACTGCGCCTGATGAACTGGAAGCCAGTATCGTCCCGTCGCGGTAGAACGACAAAGCCGCGGCCCTGCCCCCTTCCATGTCGCCGATCGGTTCCCAGGTACCCGTGTCCCACAGCTTGAGGGTGCGGCGCGAACCGGAAGCGAGTATCCCTCCATCGGGCGAGAACGACACGACATCGACCGGGGACTGATGTCCTTCCAGGGTTTCGATCAGATTTCTCGTGCGCACGTCCCACAGCTTCACCGTCTTGTCTCCACTGCCCGCCGAAGCGAGGACCGCACCGTCCGGGGAAAAGGACACCCCGTATACCGCATCTGTGTGCCCTTCAAGTGTACCGACCTGCACTCGCGATCTCACGTCCCATAACCTCACGGTTTTATCCGATGACCCGGACGCCAGGAGGGCGCCGTCGGAGGAAAACGAAACGGAAGCCACCCAGGAACTATGCCCTTCCAGAGTACCGATCAGGTCTCGAGATCCGACGTCCCATAACTTCACGTTGTTGTCCCACGACCCGGAAGCCAGGAGGGCGCCGTCGGAGGAAAACGAAACGGAAGTGACCCAGGAACTATGCCCCTGCAGCGTGGCAATCCTCGCCATCGTGACCGCATCCCACAGCCTGATCGTGCCGTCCCGATAGCTCATAGCCAGAGTAACCCCATCACTGGAGAGCGTCATCGAGTTCAAGGGTTCGTGACCGGAGAGACCGGCTGCATTGCCCGTCTTCAGGTCTCGCAGCAGTACCATGCCGTCCGCCGACCCGGAGACGAGGGTGGCGCCGTCGGAGGAAAACGAAACCGAACGAACCGCGCCCTTGTGTTTATCGAAGGTTGAGATCAGGTCTCCAGTCGAAACGTCCCACAGCCGGACCGTACGGTCCCACGACCCCGAGGCCAAAACGTCGCCGGCAGGAGAATACGACACGGAGTGTACCGGACCCGCGTGCCCTCTCATTACGGCGACCTCGGTCTGTCCTCCCACGTCCCATAGCCTGACGGTACGGTCGCCCGAACCCGATGCCACCAGCGCGCCGTTGGGGGAAAACGACACCGAAGTGACCCGGTCCGTGTGCCCTTTCAGAGTGCCCACTTCCGCCTGTGCGGCCACATCCCAGAGTCCGACGGTGCCGTCCTGAAACCCGGAGGCCAGCAGCCTCCCGTCCGGGGAGAAGTCCACCGAGATGAAGGAATGAATTTCGTTCGTCTGCTGCACTTCCCATTCGCTCAACTCGCGCCTCGACTCGACGTCCCATATCTTGATGGTATGGTCCCACGACCCGGAAGCCAGGCGAGTTCCATCCGGCGAAAAAACGACAGAGGTGACGTATCCCGAATGCCTGAGTGTCCCGACTCGCGAGCCCGTTGCCACAGACCGCAAAAAAACCCCGCCATGTTGCGTTCCGGCCGCAAGGACGCCTCTGGACGAAATCGCCACCGAGAATACCGGAAGCCTCGTGGGCAGCAGCGCCCGAGGCCGGAATGTACCCGTTTCGTACACCCACACGCCAACGTGGCTGGCAACGGCCAGTGTGCGGCCGTCCGGCGAAAGGGCCACCGCACGATCGCCTTCCCCCATGGCGCCCTTTCCCAGACGCGCCGTCGCCTGCGCCGGCAGATGCCAGGTGCGATAGTCTCCATCCAGTTCCGTCACGCCTGCGCCCACGCCCTCGGCGGTAATTGTCCCCATTTCCCGATCGCCAAGGGTCACGATGACGATGTTTCGACCCGGATGGGGACCCAGAGTCAGCGGCGTTTCGGCCCTTCCGTTGGTATCGGTTTTCACGTGTTCGACCTTGAAACGGCCGCTGAGCCTGCCGTCGCCGGCCGTCACCGTGAAGGTGACGACCGCATCCGGCATGAGATTGCCGTACTGATCGCGCACTTCCACCACCAGGGGCCGCGGCAGTGCCTTCCCGGACGGGCCCTGCTGTCCATCGCCGGAGATGATCTCCAGTTTGGAAGGAGAACCGGGCGGCAGCCACACGGGGAGGTTCGCGATCGAGGCCCGTGCGGCCTGCGACGTTGGGACGCCCCACCCTTCGAAAAACGGCCCGAGGTTGCGGCCAACCTGCCGGGAGAACCGGACCAGCCACTGGTCGCGCTTCTCGTCGTCGCTCTTCGGGCGCTCGGCGTCCGGCAGGGCGCGGTACGTGGCGAACACCTGCCGGAAGGCGTCCCAGCCGAACTCCTGCTGCAGCTGGATGTACGTGAACAGGGCGAATGCCGGCGCTCGTTTCCACTGCTCGAAGTCCGGGTTTTCGTAGTCGTAACGCGCGATCATCTCCCGCGATCGCACATCGGCCCAGCCGTAGTAGCTTTCGGTGACCGGGATTCCGCACAGGTACTCGTAAACGTACAGTGTGAACAGGTTGACGGTCACTTCGACCGTGCCTCTAAACGTCCAGTCAGCACTCTGGTGGTTGTGGCCCACCTCGTGGAAGAAACCCCAATTGCTCTGTGTCCGATCGTACTTGCCTGTGGAAATGTGCGGCGCATCGACGAGGTGGGCCGATTGATCCATATGCGCACTGATGGGATAGCCGGAAAGCATATAGCCCCGCGGGAGCTGCCGGTCCACGACGAACCGCTCCCGTCTCAAGCGCGCGGGCGATGGCCAGGCGGCCAGATCCGCGTTCAGGTCGAGTATGCGGTCCCAGGTCTCCGCCACAGTTGCCGGGTCGTCCAGACCGCGTACTTCAGATGAAGGCGTGGTGACGATCATGTTTCTCCCCGCGATCTCCGCCCACGGACCGGGTGCATGGCGGATTGCGTTGCGCCATTGTGCGGGGTCCGTCTCTCCCAGCACGAACAGGGGCGCGGCCACGGCGCCTTCGATCGTGACGGCGATTTCTCCGAGGTCGGCTCTATGCGGAACTTCGATGTAGATCAGGCCACCGAACGCATTGGCGACCAGGGTTGTGACCGAGACGACCCGGAAGCGGCGGCTGATCACGGGCATGCGCGTCCATTCTTCGCGGACCGAGATATCCCCTTTGTGGACGCCCACGCGCACGTGGAATCGCCCGGCACTTGCGACCGCGGCCGGCACAGTCACCTTGACAAGTTCGCCCGGCGCGGCGTAGAGGCCGGTGGAATGCCAGCGAGACTCATGCGGCTCCGAATATGGACTCGTGGCGTGCCCAACAGGTTCGGTGGCGTGAATGGTGACGGTGCGCGTGATGCGCGGGGCATCAGCCGGGACGGAGCCCGGAAAATCTGCGGCCGCGGGGTGCGCACGCACGGACGCGGGCGGGGTGCGGAGATGTTGCTGTACGAACTGCATCACCGCCTTGCGGGCCGCCGCTTCAGACCTGCCCAGCGGGCGCTCGGCCGAGGGCCATCGGCTCTCGCTGGCATCGTCGGCGGTCGCGGGCGAGACGAGAAACAGCCCAAACAGCAAATGAAAAGCCGGATTTTTAACCAACGAATTCATCAAGGCAGCCCTTAGGAATCAGCCGGGGTAAGCGTGGGAGCGGCAGGGCAATACCGGCAACTCGGTTGCCACCTCTGCCGGCACGCCGTTGCCCTTCAGGCGGCTGACGCCCAACGGCAAGGCCGCCTTTCGACCGCTCCCATCACGTGCAATGAACGGTCTTTCCTGTCCCCTCGTGAGTCGCCCTGAGGCCGTATTCGAGTAATCCTGAATGAAGTCAATTCAGATGCGTCGCGTGGCTTTCACTATCGAGTGAGCTGTGGATTACGTGTCGAACGCATAAATAAAGAATGCTCTGGTTGTGCCGATCAGGTCAATAACGAATGATTGTCGAATCGTCCTGTATTTGTCACTGGCTACATTTTTTTCGATATGAGGTACGAATAATAGCTTGATCGGCAGGATTCAGGGCCCGGCGGACGAACACGGAATATTGTGTGCGGTTATGGTCGATCATTCGCACAATGCGCCATTTTTCCACCCGTATGCCTCAGTGACCGTCCGTTCCTGGACCGAAGTAAGTGTACACAATAATAATGAAATTTTCGGATTTATTTGTGATTTTTTACTTAGATTTAAGATACAATATATGAGTTTTTCATGACGATCCCATTGCCCAGTCCAGATGGGACTCGCAAGTGCCGGTTCAACGGCAGGTAAGACGAGGCCCTGTTTGGATACTTCGCCTTCATAGACGAACCGCTGAGGCGTGGAGATACGCACTGTCGCGTACGGCGCCTTGGTCTGTCCGAATCTCATCCGGCAATGCCGGTGAGTCCGAAACTGACGCGTCTGGTGACGCCGATCTGCCATCGAGACGAGGGAGTGGGTGCGGTTTTTCTGGCGGAGAAGGAGGCGGGCAGGGCCTTCACGGCGGAAGACGAAGAGACCCAAGTGAAGTTAGCCGCTCGGGCCGCCGCAGCGCAAGACCGCGGTTACGGAGTCGGAGGGGTAGTGGAATCGACTGACGAGGCGGGAATGCTGTTCGTGCTATTGTCTATATGCCTTATTCCTGTGACTCACCTTCAGTGACCCTGCGGAGATTCAGGACGATGGGGTCGGATCTATGGGAAGGAGGCCGAGCGGGGAGACAGACAGATCGCCTGCGGCGGCGTCCAGGTCCAGGTTGAGGTAAACCCCGCGGTCAGGTTGAATGTGCTTCCGGGCTGCAAGGTGTCCGTGCGATTGTGTTGCCGGTGGCTTCATTCATATCCTGGCGTAACAGTTTCCGGTACGGTAGAACCTGACAGAGCCGCTCCGGACACGATATCGAAAATTCGGATTGACATTGAATATCCAAATATCTATTTTAGATATTCATGTATAATCGAATATTAAATTTAGATTTGACGGGAGAACAGACGTGCTTCCTGTGGGGGCCGCGGCAGACCGGCAAGAGCACGCTCATCCGTTCGTTGTTTCCCCGGGCAAGGCGTTACGACCTCCTGCTGGCAGACGTGTATCGTGCGCTGGTCGACCGCCCCGAGTTGATTCGCGAGGAATGTCTCGCTGCAGGATTGGACGGCGACTCGCAGGACGATCCCATTGTGATCGACGAAGTGCAGAGGATTCCCGACCTACTGAATGAGGTGCACTGGCTCGGGGAAAACAGGGGGCTGCGTTTTCTCTTGTGTGGTTCGAGCGCGAGGAAGTTGAAACGCGGCGGCGGCAATCTGCTCGGCGGACGGGCGGTCCGATATCAGCTGCATCCATTTGTTGCTGCCGAGATCCCGGAATTTTCGCTCGAAAAGGCACTGAATGCCGGTCTGCTGCCCCGGCATTACCGGAGCGCCCGGCCGCGCCGGTTGATTCAGGCCTATGTCGGCGATTACCTTCGGGAGGAAATCGCGGCCGAAGCGTTGACGCGGAATATCCCCGCGTTCAGCCGGTTCCTCGAGGTGGCTGCGCTGTCGAACGGCGAGTTGATCAATTACAACACGATCGCCGCGGAATGCGGTGTGAGCGCGCCCACCGCGAAGGGCTATTTCCAGATCCTGGAAGATACTCTGATCGGGAGCTTCGTACCGGCGTTTCGCAGACGCGCCAAGCGCCGCGTAGTCAGCGCGCCCCGGTTCTATTTCTTCGATATTGGCGTGGTGGCGCACCTGACAGGACGTGGGCATGTCCAGCCGGGTTCGGAGCTGTTCGGACGCGCTTTCGAACATTTCATATTCATGGAATTGTCCGCGTATTCCAGCTATTCCGGGACATTTTTCCCGATATCCTATTGGCGTACGACGTCAGGCCGCGAAGTCGACTTCATCTTTGGCGACGTCGCACTCGAGGTCAAGTCCACGTCCCGGATCCAGGACAGGCACCTGAAGGGGATTCGCGCATTCAAAGAAGAGTTCAACGTAGCCCTGTTTCTCGTCGTTTCGCGGGAGGCGAGTCCCCGCCGGACCGCGGACGGTATTCTGATCCTGCCCTGGCGGGATTTCCTCGACCGGCTGTGGAGCGGGGCGATCGTCCCGCCGACGTAGTCGCGGATCCTCACGACGCTTCGCGTGTCCCTACTTTCCCGCTATCAACCCCTACCATCCCGCCGCTACACGTTCCCGCCACGCTCTCGCGGCATCCCCTGCTCAGCCCGAAGGACCAGCCACCGCTATCCCACAATGGCATTGATGTCTTGCACGACAATGTCCGTCGCGCCCAGGGTCCGGAGGCGTATCAGAAGGCCGGCCGTCTGCGATCTGGGCACCACGGCCTCGATAGCGCTGGCGCAGTCCGATAACCGGCTGAGCGTGGGGGCGCGACGGGCGGGCAGCGCCTCCAGGACCGCAATTCTCTGAAGGTTGTCGACATTCAGTTTGATGAGTTGCTGGTTTTCGGCCTCCAGCGCGCCGGCCATCAGGTCTCCCAGGGCGACGAATTCGGGAATTCGGTTGCGCGCGATCACGACGATGGGTGACACCATGAACTCATCGGCGATCTCGAGACCGTTTTCGCGCAGACTGATGCCCGTAATCGTGACGCCTACGCCGTAGTCGAAGAGCTTCATCGCCACCTTGATTTCCGTGCTGCCGTGTGAAAAGTCAACGTCCGCATTCGGATATCGGTCGCGGGTGATCGCGGGATATTCGGAACTGATCGTAACTGTCGCATTTTGCGACATTCGCGGGCTATCGGGGCGGCCGAACAGGACGACGCGGGCGGGGTCTCGGGTATCGCGGCTGAAGCGCAGCTCCTGAAGCCGCTGGACCCGGGTGTCGAATTCGCCCGCTTGCGCCAGTTCGGCTTCGACCACACAGTCCAGTCCGCAGATGCCGCAGTCGATCTGTCTCTTCAACAGGGCGGCGGGAATGTCCTGGGGACGCATATAGACGGCCTGACTGAAAAGATCGAGGCCGTCCACGGAGACCTGTCCGTTTCGTCCCGTTGGGCGAACGTCTAGACCGATTCGGGAGAGCAGGTCGCACAGCGGATCCTGCATGCTGCCGTTGGGCAGACCGAGCGTAAAGTTCATGGGCTACTCCGGTATGGTTTCAGGTTCCACGAATTCGAGCTTGCCGTTGACGATGCTGCGGTAATAGCAGCCGTAACGCGGTCGATCGCCGACTTTCGTATGGCACGACCCCTCGCCGCGAAGGCGCACCATATAGAGCAGCGAGTTCTGTTCGCAGTTGACGCGCACGTCGATCAGGTCTAGCATATCCCCCGACGTCGCGCCCTTGATCCAGAGTTCGTTTCGCGACGTACTCCAGAACGTCGCCACGCGGTGTTCGAGCGCGTGTTCGAGCGCCTGTTTGTTGACATAGCCGATCAGGAGAACGGCTTTGCTGTCCACGTCCTGCACGGCCGCGGGAATGACCGAGTGGCCGGTTTTCGCAACCCTGGACAGCTTTTCGAAGTCGAGTTGGACCTCAGTGCCTTCTTCAATTTCGTGATTCGCGGCCATGACGATTTCCTTCCTGCATGGGATTTGCTGATATTCAGGCTTTTTCGATAATCGCGACGTAGACGGTTCCCGTTTCGGGTATAAATCGTGAAATCCGCCATCCGGTACCTTCCAGAATGAACGCCATCTCATTTCGGGAAACCATGAGATACTCGAACCAGTTGCCGATGTGTTGTCCGTACCGGATCCGGATTCTGAGTTGGCACGAAAACCTGCCGCGTCTCCGGTTGGTCTCGTGATAATCCAGATGCGCTCTGCTCGTGGTCGCATAAGGGTCCCGGGATTCGGCGATGATTCTCCCGTTCGACGACGTCATATTGCGCATCTTCCTCAACAACCACCGGGCGCGTTTCAAGTTACCGAACAGACCGAAGTTGTTGCCCATCATCAGCAGGGTGTCGAATTCGCCGAGCCGAAAGGATAACCGCGTCACGCTCAGAACGTCGGCCTTCCTCAAGCCGCGCTCGCGGGCAACCCTGATGGCCAGGGGCGAGGCATCGATGCCCAGGACGTCGAATCCCTCTTGCTGCAGGTGGATGGCGTGCCGTCCGGGCCCGCAGCCGATATCGAGTACGCGCCCCGACACGCAGTCCATCGACTTCTGCTGTTGAGGCGGCCATTCGCTGAAGGGCTCGAAATAATCGCGCGACTTGCCGGCGGAAATAAACCCGTCGTCGCGCTCCACGATTTCCCGGGCGGGTATGCCGCGGTGGTAGTCCCACATCATCCGTCCGTATGCGTCGTTATCGTTTCCCATTTCCCTTACCCTCAGAGATAGGCCAGACCTGTGATCTCGCCGTCATCGGCGAATCCGTGTATTGGCGCTGCCATCAAAAAAGCCCGCCGTCTCTCGACAGCGGGCTTTCATTTTCAACACTTGGATCCAGATCTAGTCCACCGCCGAGCAGATTGCGCGAAAAGTCGCGGAACCCGTATGATGAGTGTGGCGATGGGCCGTATAGACACACTGGGAGCCGGATGGGCTGACGCTCGGTTCCCTCGGAATGACCTGGATGTTGTTCAGTTGTGTCATAGGACTCATAAGATAGATAAGCTGGACCCTTAAGTCAAATTTTTCGTACAGCAGAGCCCGAAGATGAAGCCATTGCCGACCAGACCGGCTGGTCAGCATCCGCAGTCCGGCGCTTTCCCTTCGGTGGCCTGGAGACCCTCGGTTGCATAGCCGTCCCTGATCCACCAGTCCAACCCGCCCATGAGTTCCTTGACGCTGAAACCCAGTCTGGCCAATTTGAGCGCGCCTTTGGTCGACGCATTGCAGCCGATGCCGTCGCAGTAGGTCACATAGAGCGTGTTTTCGTCCAGCCTGGACGTGGTCTCCTCGCCCATCGTGCGGTGGGGCAGGCTTATTGCGCCCGGAATGTGTCTTTCGGCGTACGCTTCGGTAGACCTCGCGTCCACGACAACAATATCCCTTCCGAGTTTCAGCGCCTCGAAAACATCGTACGAATCGATCTCGTACTTCAGCTTGTTTTCGTAGTGTTCGATCTGTTCTTTCACGAAACCTCCGGTGAATTGCGATATCAGCCCTTGGCGGATGCAAATGAGTGCGGCGATAAATTAGGAAAGCCCTGTTTCGCGGTCAAGATTTTCGTTCTTCAGACTCGCGACGTACACTTCGCGGCCTGGTCCTTTTGCGTTGTATGCGGGAGTGTGATTCCCTATTTTACGGCGGCTTTTCCGAATTTCGCCTTTAATCCTGCCTATCCTCTGTATCCATGTTTGTTGTCGATCGAAAGGAATGGCAATGTCAAAAGTCAATCCCAATGCACTGACCGTTTCGATCGAGGCGCCCATGCCGCCGCCGGAATGGGCGTTACTCGAAAGGGCGTTGATCCGGGCGCAGACACGGGCGTGCAATGAGTTCTTCCATCGTTACTTTGACTCGCGGGGCTATCTTCAGTGCGTCCCACGGTGGGGCGGCAACGACGGCCCGGACGACGCGATCGAGAACCTGACCGGTTGGCCCATTCTGCACGCGATAGGAGCGCCGGATAGCATTCTGGAGATGTACAAGCTGGGGTGGGAGGGGCACCTGCTGCAGTATACGGAGGCGAAAACAGTGGAGGTGCCGCTGGCGCGGGACGGGATGATATATAAAGAGTTCCCGGTAAGCCTGGACTGGTTTCACCACGGCGAGAGCCTGGCCGTCTTCAATTTGCAGGGACTGTCGGATCCGTACGATAACCGCTTTCGGCACCGGTCGCGCCGTTACGCGGGCTTCTATATGGATGAGGACCCGCAGGCGAAGAATTACGATCCGGAGCACAGGATCATCCGCAGCCTGTTTACCGGAAGCAGGGGGCCCCTGCTGAGGAAGGCGACGGCGCTGGACTGGGCGGGAGACCCGATCGAGATAGAGGGGCGGTTCGACCCGGCGCATGGCGAGCGCAATTTCGAGGAGATGCTGGCGCATTTCGAGGACTATACCGACGTGGTCGGCGACCACCCCATCAATCTGGCGGCCACGACGCTCGGCCTCAACGCCTTTATGGTGGAGGGCGAGCGGAAATACAGGGAATGGGTACTGGAATACGTGGATGCATGGGCGGAGCGGGCGGCCGCGAACAATGGCATCCTCCCCAGCAACATCGGACTGGAAGGCACAATCGGAGGCGAATGCGACGGCAAGTGGTATGGCGGGTGTTATGGCTGGGGGTTCACGGTAGTCGTCCCCCAGACGGGCGAACTGTCCAACAGGAATGCAATTTCCCGCGGGGTGGCGGGTTTCGGGAACGCCCTGTTGCTGACGGGACAACAGAAATACGTGGACGTCTGGCGCGGGATGCTGGCAGCCGTAAACGCGAATACCCGCACGGTGGACGGCAGAACGATGTACCCGCACATGTACGGCGACGACGGCTGGTACGACTACAAGGAATCGCCCTACAGCCAGGGTGCGCTGGACGTCTACTACTGGTCGATGGACCGGAAGGACCTGAAATACGTTCCCGATGACGCGTGGCTGAAATACCTGGATGGAGAAAACGACGGATATGCGGAGGCTGCCCTGCGCAGGGAATTCGCGTCCATCCGCGAAAAGGTGAACGGCATGCGCCGGGATGCCGGTTCGCCCGATACCCGGATGTCAGACGATACGCTGAAATTCAACCCCGCCATCAACAGCTGTCTGACCCAGTTGATGCTGGGTGGATTGAACCCCCGGTACGGCGAGCCGCTGCATTGCCGCCTGCGGTATTTCGACCCTGTGAGGCGGCGGGCGGGAATTCCGGAGGACGTCGGGGCGCTGGTGGAAGGGCTGACGGACGAGACGGCCACGGTATCGCTGGTGAACGTGAATCCGGTGGATCATCGAACCGTGATCGTCCAGGCGGGGGCCTATGGCGAGCATCAGGTGACCGAGGTTCAGACCAACGGCGACTCCCATACATTGGACTGTCCGTTCTTCACGGTTCGACTGGCGCCCGGGAGCGGAAGCCGGCTCGTGGTCACCACGAAGCGGTATGCGAATCAACCGACGTTCGTGTTTCCGTGGGATCGGGAATAGATAGCTGGCAACTTTTTTCGCGGGGACGGAGGAAAGGTCGCCAAAAGGCGGTGAGACGGGAGAGGGTAGACGGGAGAAAAAATGCGGGTAGAGGGAAGAGGGTAGACGGGAGAAGAAGCCCTTGCCGATTTGTTCCTCCGACTTGCCTGCGGCATAAAAAGAATCCCTTTACGGCATTCGATCTCTCCCCTCTTTCGTCTTCCTTCTCACCAGGTGGTGGGGCGAGTGTGGTTCTCTACCCTCTCCCGTCTTACGTCTACCCGCTTTTAGCTGATAGCTTTTATCGCTTTCATACATACGGAGGATTCGAAATGAGTCTGGATATCGAACGATGGCTCCGCCGGCCCAAGATCGACGTACACGCCCACGTCTGGAATCTGGACAACGAGGCGGACGAGGTGACGTCCGCCGAGCAGTTGATCTGGACGGGCGATTTGCTGGGCATCACCGAATACTGGTGTTCGTCGCCCATTACGGGCGGGCGGCTTGCCAGTATCGAGGAAGTTCGAGCGGAGAACGATGCCGTGCTGAGGGCCATGAAGCGGTTTCCCGACCATATCCGGGGACTGTGTTTCGTCATTCCCGGACATTATCAGCACGCCCTGGACGAGATTGATCGTTGCCTGGACGCGGGGATGATCGGCCTCAAACTCTACAACCAGTATCGCATCGACGATCCGGCGGTGTATCCGGTTCTCGAACGCATCATCGAGCGCAAGGTGCCGCTCCTGGAGCACGCGGGCCTTCCCACCGCCAGGGAATTCCTCGATGCTCAACCGCTGATTTCCAACGGACAACACTTTGCGGAGATGAATCGGCGGTATCCTGAGGCGATGGTTATCCACGCCCACATCGGCGGCGGCGGCGACTGGGAGAATACCATCCGGGCGATGCGGGGTACGTCCCCCAACCTGGTCTGCGACGTCGCCGGCAGCAATCTGGACGATGGACAGGTCGAACTCGCCGTGGCGGAAATGGGCGCGGACCGGGTGCTGTTCGGAACGGACGGGACCATGACCGGCAGCGTTGGGAAGGTCATCGACGCAACGCTGACGGACGAGGAAAAAGATATGATTTTCTGGGGCAACGCGAAACGGATCCTGGCGGCTCAGGGCGCGTCGCCGATCCGGACGGGGAAGGAGGCTTCGGCATGAAATACATCGATCTCAACGCATGGCTGGGTTCGTGGCCCTTTCGGGCATTGCGGGACAATACGCCTGACACGCTGATCCGGAGGCTGGACCGGGCCGGTATCGGGACGGCCGCCGTGTCCCGAATCGAGGCGATATTACACCGCAGCGTACAGCCGGCCAACGAACGGCTGGCGGAGGACCTGCAGGGGTTTACCGATCGACTGATTCCGATGGCGACGATCAATGCGGCCGATCGGAACTGGGAAGGCGACCTGCGCCGGTGCCACGAGGACCTGGGCATGAAGGGCGCGCGGCTTTTCCCGCAGTATCACGAATTCGCCGTTGACGGACCCGAGTCCCGCAGGGTTGTGGCGGCCTGCAGGGAGCGGGGCCTTCCTGTGTTCATTCCGCATCGGATCGAGGACGTCAGACAGAAGCACTGGATGGATCCCGGACGGATGCTGGACCTCAACGGCGCGGCGAACCTGATTGCCGCGGTCACCGGGGCGACGATCGTGATACCGAATGCGCGAGGGATTACGGGTTCCCCCGTTTGGCAACGCAGGGAGATCCGGGACCGCGACTGGTATTTCGACCTGTCCCTCTCGGAAGTCCATTACTCATTGAGCCAAAACGTGAATCAGATGCGCGAACTTTCGGATTTCATCGACCAGGGCGGAGGTGATCACCTCGTGTTCGGTACGCACGCGCCGTTCTCCTATCCCTCTGCGGCCAGGGTCAAGTGTGCGGTCTTGCCGGTGGATGAGGAAACGCTGGAAGAAATCTGCTTCAGACGCGCCGAACGGATGTTGGATTGATATTCTGTACTAAATTCAATCGCCTGAATTCGGCCTTCAAGTCCCCTAGCTCGCATCCTTCGATTGGCCAAGAACCCTGCACCTGAGCCGCTCCCTGAGCTCGTCGAAGGGCCGGCGAAGGCAAGTAAATACGCCCAGCAATTAGCGAAACACGGGCATTTCGACAAGCTCAATGACCACGTATCGGAAAGCTCAATGAACACCGACTTTTCGCCGATGGATGAATCGGCCTTAGAATGGCGAGACGATTTTCGCGACAGGACATCAGGTCGCGGGTTCAGAGAATTCCGAAAAAACAAGCATGAGTTTCTGTCTAAGGACATCGACGCATGGTCACCGCCGACATGATAACCGAGCTGGACGGCGCCTGCATACCCGCTCTCGAGACGCCAATGAGCCGGCGCTATCTGCGGATTGCGCAGAAGTGGTGTCCCACCGCGCTGAGCTATTTTGACGATTGGGACGGGCGCCCCAACTGCGGGCATTTCTTTGGCGGCGTCCATTGGTACGGTATCGAGACCGCGGTCCCTCTGCACGCCCTGGCCGCGGTGGGTACGTCGCCGGAATACGACGAGAATACCACGGGATTGTCAATTGACAGCCTCCGTGAAGTTGTGATCAAGGCCATACGATACCTGTGTTTCACGCACGATACGGGCCCCGGGGAGTGTCTGCGGCCGAACACGGGGCTGGGAATGCCGAGGTCCTGGGGCACGAAATGGGGGGAACGGGGCCGGGGGTTCTTCCCTGAAAGCCAGTGCGGCGGGACCGTTGCGAATATGACCTCTGCCGCCCTGATGTTGCAGCCGTACGTGGACGAGGAAACGCGGATGATGCTGGCTGGAATCTGCCTGGATTATCTCGAACGGTTCGGAGAGATGGCGCCGAAGAGCGGGGTATTCGCCGATACGCAGATGGAGGAGAACGCGTGGACGGCGCACGGCCTGGCGGCATGCTATCTGTTTCTGTCCGGACACGGGCGGGCGGAAGCGTGGGAAGCCTGCGCCCGTCGATGGATGTTTTCGGCCTGCGCGGTGCCGCAGGACCGGTTCAACGAGGGCGCGCTGGAATCGGGGTCCAAGGCCGCGGCGTTGACGGGGAAGACGTTCACCACGCTGCCGGACTACATGGCCGAGAACCACGGAATGGTTCACCCGGGCTACACCGCTTCGGGGGTACAGTCAGTGGCCAGCCTGGGACTGCTCTACCGGATGTACGGAAGGATCGAACCTCCGGAGGCCTACTGGAACCGGCAGCGGGTCTACGATGCGATCAAGCTGCTGACGGATGCAACCGGATCGGCCATGCCGACACAGGGGATGGACCGCCTCTATCTGGGAGAACAACACGTGCTGCACGCATCGGCATATCTGTTTCTGAAAGACCCGGATGCAGGGTATTTCGAGGAGGTCTCGCTCGCGCTCAGAGAAAAGAAACAGGAAGGGAACGGAGGGCGGTTGATCGATTCCGTAATTGCCGACACATGCCATGAGGTGGAAGATCCGATGGAAATCAAGGAATCCGAGATGATTGCCGGTATCGTCAAACCCTACCTCCTGCACCGGATTATGGATGCGGAGGCGCCGGCGCCCGCGTCAGAAGCGGAGATTGCGGCGAAGTTCAACGGCGTCCGGGTTTTCCCTCATTCCGGGTTCGTGCATCATCGACACACGAAGGGCCAGAATTCCCTGTCCTGGCGAAACTACGTGATGGCGCTGCCGTTCACGCGCGACGGCGTGCACACGGTAGGGCCCAGCCGTTGGAGCCTGCTGGCCAACGTCACGGTGAGGGACCGGCCGGGAAGCCAGAATCTTCGCGTTATGCGGATCAACCAAAAGGACGACGGGTTCGCGGCGCTCATGGAAAACGACCGGGCCCAGGACACGATCCGGCAGCGCGTGCTGTGCTGCTCGCTTCCGGATGGACGGATGGTGTGCAGCGAACGGCTCGTGGCGCTTCGAGATTGTACGGTGGAGAGGTTGGACCAGGGATTCATCAGGGTGGTCAACGAAGACTTCCCCCTGGTCGGCGGCGCGTGCGACGGCAAGCGTATTCTGTATCACCCCGACGGAACGGAGACGTTTCCCGGGTTTCCGAGCAAAGACCCCGACGACGATGTCGTGTTCGACCTGCGCGACCCGGGCTGGCTTAACGTGGACGATCAACTAGGGATCGTGTTCACGGGGACGGGCGGGACCCGCTATGTGAACCGTCACCATTTCCCGCCTTTCAGCTTCAGGGCGGTCGCGGACGATCTGTTCCTCAGCCTGGAAGAAACGGCGAAGGAATACCGGGCCAGGGCGCAGGTTGGCGCGCTCGCCATACTGATCTGCCCCGAGCAGCCGCACGACGAAACGCCGGACCAGTTTCTAACGGTCACCGAGTCGTCCGAAGATACCGTCTGTGTACTCGTAGACGACTATCTCTGCGCAGGTAACTTCGGGGCGGAGCGGAGTGTATTCGCGTTTGCAACTGAGATTGAGCATCCGGTACCGGTTTTTGGAAGCATTACGCGCGTTTCCGGACGGCGCGTCGAGTATTCGACGCCCATCGAGGGCGGCGAGGCAGTTTACGCGAAGGAAGTCATGAAGGTCCGGTGCGACGGGGATATTCGCATCGAAGTCGTTCCCGGCGGGGACGCGTACATCACCAATGAAGCGGGGCGAAGGGTGGATGTGAATATTCTGAAAGACGGGAAAGTACGGGACCTGGGGATGGAAGCGGCACAGATGACGCGCATCTGATGTCCGGATAGGGACTCAGTCGAGTCAGTCGATGGTGTTCATCGCGCAATTCGAAGAAAGATTACCTTTGAATTGGCCACAAAGAGCCTGAGTGAGGGTAGAGGGTAGAGGGTAGACGGTAGAAGAAACCCTTGCCCGCTACTCTATTTCTTCTTGCCTCTGGCAGGAGAAGAAACTCCACAAGGCAGGAAATCTCTCCCCTCTACCGTCTCCCGTCTACCCGCTTCTTAGGGGGCCAGGGGGAAAGATCCCGAACACGTCCAGTGACCTTAGGCGACCCGGAACTTCGACGTCAATTCGCTTTCGTTTTTCTATGTGTTAACGATTTTAGGTCCCCCTGAAACGACGAATCAATGTCAATCACGAGTCATTGAATGGGAAATAGTAAGATGCGGCTGGCGATTTGCGGGATCAGGCATGAAACGAACACCTTCTCCCCGTTGCGCGCGGGCATCGAGGATTTTGACGTCCTGCGCGGGGAGGAAATACTCGCCGACGGACCCTGGCGGGCCGTGGCCAACGTCGAATGGGCGCCCACGCTGGTCTCAAAGGCACAGCCGCACGGGCTGGTCCTCATGGACGCTTACGAGTCCATGGCAGCAGAAATGGTGGAACGTCTGCACCAGGCATCTCCGGTGGACGGCGTGTACCTGGATCTGCACGGCGCGATGGAGGTGGAGGGCCTGGGCGACGGGGAACGCGACCTGGTATGCCGCGTGCGCGAGGCGGTTGGCGATGAAATACCGATCGTCGCCAGCCTGGACCTGCACGGCAATCTCGCGCCCGAGGTGGTGGAGAAGACCAGTGTGCTCACCGCACTGCGGACTGCGCCTCACGTGGACCGGCGAGAGACGCAGGCGCGCGCGATCGGACACCTCGTTCGTTGCGTGAATGAAGACATCCGCCCGGCAAATGCCATCGTGAGGCTGCCCATGCTGCTTCCCGGCGAACACGCGGCTACCGGCGTGGAGCCCGCCCGGTCCCTGTATGCAGGACTCAAGGAGGTAGAAACTCAGCCGGAGATTATGGATGCGTCGATCATGATCGGGTGCGCGTGGACCGATTCGCCGTTTACGTCCGTGGCCGCTATCGTGGTTTCGGAGAACAGGAAGGCAGCCGGAGAACACGCGGAACGCATGGCGACGGAAATCTGGCGGCGACGCCATGAATTCGCTCCGGATGTATTAACGCTGCCGGCGGAAGACGTCGTTCAACGCGCGATGCGGGAGACCCGGCATCCCGTGTTCATTTCCGATTCCGGCGACAATGTCACGGCGGGCGCGGCCGGCGATGTCCCCCTCGTCCTGAAGACGCTGCTCGACAACGGCGCCGGAGACGCGGTTGTCGCCGGGATTGCGGACGTCGGGGCGGTCGAGCGTTGTTTCGACGCCGGTGTCGGAGCCGAGCTGACGCTGTCGGTGGGCGGAAACCTCGACAGGGTCAACGGATCGCCGCTGGAGGTGACCGGCCGGGTCGTATCGATGAATCCGCCGAGGATCGTCGTGTTCCAGGTGGAGGGCGTAACGGTGGTTTTAACGGCTGACCGCATGCCGTTTCTGGACCTGAGGGCCTTTGAAGAGGCAAACGTGAACCCAACGGAACACGAGATCGTGGTTGTGAAACATGGATACCTCGCACCGGAACTCCGGGAAATAGCCGGAACGGCGTTGATGGCGGTCAGTCCCGGATATACGACCCTGGCTCTGGAGACGCTTCCCTATGAAAGGATCCGGCGGCCGGTGTTTCCACTGGACGAGGACGTCGTATTCACAGCGTGATGGACCCTATGATGATGTTGGTCTGTATGGCGCTTGCCCTGGCGCTATTGTTGATGTTGATGTTGATGCCCGATCGGCTTCACGCGCAGCCGGTGTTTCGACCGCAGGTCGACGAGAGTCACGTTGCGGGTCTGGAGGAAAACCTTGCGTCCGTTATGGCGCTGTCCGAAGACGAACTGGCGCGGTTGATTCCGGACCGTTCCGGTTTCCGGTTTGTGGACTGTCCGAATTGCGAGGGAGGCGCCGAGGAGAATCAGCTGTCGTGGTCCATTGAAGAACCCGACCGGGTCTTCTGCCTGTTCTGCGGTATGCGGTTTCCCAGCGAGGTCTACCCGGAAAACGGCGTGAAGCGGGTGACCAATCCGCGGGGCGAGATCCAGGAGTATCCGTACTGGGAGGCGCCGTTTCCGCCACCTGCGCAACTGCCAGGATCGCTTTCTCATATCGAACCCGATACGAAGTACCGTCACTTTTTCCGGGCCAAGGGATGGTACGTCGCCCGGGAATATTTCTCCGATGCGGCGAATCACCTCGGGAAACTGTATTATCTGACCGGGAATCCTTCGTTTGCGCGAAGAGCGGCACTGATCCTGGACCGGTTCGCCCGGGTTTACCCTGGGTATTGCGCCAGGTTCGATCCCGCGTTCCGCCAGAAGGTGATTTTCGAGGGGGATCGCTCCTTTCCCTTTCCGGTGTCGCCGTATCTGGCGGCGAAGTGGGACTACTGGGCGTATGGCGATATACCCTATAACCTGATCTTCGCCTACGATCTCGTTCGAGACAGCGGCCAGGTGGACGACGCAATGCGCCGGCGAATCGAGGACGATCTGATTCGCGGCAGCGTTTCCTTTGTGCGGTCGTATCCGATTACGCTGAGCAATATGGACCCTGCGATCCTTCAGGGTCTGATTTCCGCCGGGCGGGTCCTCGCCGAGCCGGCGTACGTGCACGAGGCCGTGCAGTGGATCGGCGACCTGATCCGGAAGCAGTTCTTCGTCGACGGGATGTGGCGGGAAACGGCGGTCTCGTACCATAATCAGACGGTGCATGGACTGGCCGACGTCATGGACCTGCTGAAAGGACATAGCGATCCGAAGGGATATGTCCATCCGGAAAGCGGCGCGCGATACGAGAATCTGGTTCTGTCGGACCGGTTTCCGCTCTTCGAAAGAGCCATGCGGATTCCGGATCTATTGCGATACCCGAACGGCCGGGTTGTTGCAGTGCACGACACGTGGGCGCGGGAGCATCGTGCGCCAACCGAATGCTCCAGCCCCTGGCTTCTTGGCGCCTCGGGACACGCATGGCTGGGGCGCGGCAGGGGCGCGAATCAGATGCAGGCGCACCTGCACTTTTCGGGAGCATACGGACATGCGCACGCGGACCTGTTGAGCATCACCCTGTTTGCACACGGGCAGGAGCGTCTGTCCGATATCGGCTATACCTGGACCCACCAGCGGCAGTGGGCGTCGAGCACGCTTTCGCACAGCACCGTCGTTGTAGACGGGGAGGATCAGGCGCGCGGCGGTGAGAATAACCCCTCCGACGGCAACCTGCTGTTGTTCGTACCTGGAGACAGCGTGTTCCAGGCGGTGGCGGCGCAGGGTAATCGGGCGTATCCGGGGGTCGTACGGGACTACACTCGTCTGCTGGTGATGATCGGCGTCTCGGCGCAGGATGCGTACCTGGTGGATGTGTTTCAGGTTGACGGTGGAGAGCGGCACGACTTCGTGCTGGTGGGAGACGCGAATAACGACGGATCAATCGAGACGGAACTGGATCCATCGCCCTACGGTGAGACGCTGCTGCCGCCCGGGGTGAAGGTCGTCCTGCCCAGCGGCGAGACCGTACCCGGATATGCGGAGGGACACAATTTCGCCTATGCGTACGTGAGGGATGTGCTCCGGGCTGGAATCTCCGCGCCGTGGAAGGTTGTCTTTACCAGCGAGGGCGAACCGGAGGGCGGGGTACGTATTCACGGGGTTTCCGCAATCGACGGGGATCTGCTATTCGGGAGCATGCCATCGGTCAGGCGGGCGGAGGAGAGCGAAGGCCGGCTGGATGACTATACCATGCCCGCGTTGATCCACCGCCGTGAGGGGAAGGACCTCTCCAGCGAATTCGTGAATGTGCTCGAGCCGTTCGGTGAAGCGCCGTTTCTGCACTCGGTGGAGCGACTGGACGATGACTTGGACGGTGTGGCGTTGAAGATTGAAGGCAGTGATCATACGGACTTTCTGTTCCATAGCCCGGACGGAAGACGAATGGTTGTGGGAGACGCGGTGCTGGAGGGTCGGATCGGGTTCGTGCGCGAGCGGGATGGCGCCGTGGAGAGGATGACCCTGGTCGGCGGGTCGCTGCTGCAAAAGGGAAACTTTAGACTCACGGGAGAAGGAATCTTCGAAGGCGCGATCCTGGGTGTTTTGCGAAAGGAAAGTGGTTCGGCCGTCGACGGGCTGATTGTGGACGGCGATGTTCCCGAGGGTGACCGGTTGAAGGATCTGACGGTCGTGGTCAAAGACGGCGCGGGATTTACGCTGGGACTTCGTCTGGAGGACGTCACCCGAAGCGACAGCCGGACAGTACTCGTACTGACAGACGATCCCGGATTCGAAATTGCTCCGGACGGGACGAGCCGCCATGTCTATTTCCCGCGCCGGTCCTGGACCGGAGAGAATCGATATGAGATCATGGACGTGAGGCATCGACTCATGCCGGCTCGTTGAGGAAGCCGGGGTGAGAGGTCGCTAAAAAGCGGGTAGAGGGAAGAGGGTAGACGGGAGAAGAAGCCCCTGCCGATTTGTTCCTCCGACTTGCCTGCGGCATGAGAAGAATCCTCACAGGGCAGGTAATTTCTACCGTCTAACGTCTCACGTCTACCCGCCTCTGAGACCTTCCCCCTAACCCCCTTCCTGTGAGGAAGGGGGAACGGCGATGGGTTGATGTCCTGGGCATACGAGTGTGCCGGGTGGCGACTTCCTTTCGATCAAAGTGTCTGTCGATGACCGGCACGCGAAACCTGTTTTTTTCTCCCTCTCTCCTGGCAGGAGAGAGGGCTGGGGAGAGAGGTCGCAAAAATGCGGTGAGAGGGTAGAGGGAAGACGGTAGAAGAAATCCTTGCCCGCTATTATGTACTTTTTTGCCTTCGGCACGAAAAGAATCCCGACAAGGCAGACAACCTCTACCCTCTTCCGTCTTCCGTTTACCCGCTTCTGAGACCTTCCCCCTAACCCCCTTCCTGTGAGGAAGGGGGAACGGCGGTGGGTTGATGTCCTGGGCATACGAATGTGCCGGGTGGCGACTTCCTTTTGATCAAAGTGTCTGTCGATGACCGGCACGCGAAACCTGGTTTTTTCTCCCTCTCTCCTGGTAGGAGAGAGGGCTGGGGAGAGAGGTCGCAAAAATGCGGTGAGAGGGTAGAGGGAAGACGGTAGAAGAAATCCTTGCCCGCTATTATGTACTTTTTTGCCTTCGGCACGAACAGAATCCCGACAAGGCAGGCAATCTCTACCCTCTTCCCTCTTACGTCTACCCGCATTTAGTCGATAGCTCTCTTGATGCAAGGAGATTTCGACATGGTCCGAATGTCAGACACAACGGAATTGAAAACGCCTTTCCTGCCTGTGGAGGAGAATGAACTCAGCCGGCGCTACCTGCGGATGATCGAGAAGTGGATTCCGGTGGGCGTCGAGTATTTTCAGGAATGGCCGGACAGGCCGAACTGCGGGCATTTCTTCGGCGGGTGTCACTGGTATGGCGGCGAAACGGTGCCGCCCATGGAGACCTTCGCCCTGGCCAGCATCTCTCCGGAATACGATGAGAAAGGGGTCGGCGTCTCCCGGAACGACCTGCAGCGTATGGCCATCATGGGGTTGCGGTACCTGTGTTTCACGCACGACTCCGGGCCGCCGGACTGCGTACGTCCCAGCGAGGGCATGGGTCGGCCCGAAATCTGCGGTACGAAATGGGGCGAACGCGGGTTGGGGTTCTTCAGGGAAAGCCAGTGCGGCGGACCAATCTCGGCAATGGGCCGTGTCAGCCTGTTGCTGCGGGACCGGATTGACGACGAGACCTGGATGCTGCTCGCGCGAGTACACGCGGACTACGCCGACAGGTTCGGCAATATGGCGCCTAAGAGCGGCATCTACGTGGATACTCAGATGGAAGAGAATGCCTGGACGTCCTACGGATTGACGTCGTGTCACTTGTTCCTTGAGCGCCACGAAAACGCCGCCGAATGGGAGGCAACCTGCAGGCGTTGGATGTATTCCACGTGCGCGTCGCCCCAGGACGCGAAGGACCACGGCGCAGTCGGTGGGAGGACGGCGGGGTCGCTGGCGGGGAAGACCTTTACGGCGCTGCCGGATTACTGGGCGGAAAACCACGGAATGGTGCATCCCAACTACACCTCGTCGGGCGTCCGCCCGCTCATGGTAGCCGGTGTGCATTTGAAGCTGTGGGGACGGGAACTGCCGCCGGAGTTGCTCTGGAACCGGCGCAGGGTGTACGAAAACCTGAAGGCCATGACCGATGGATCGGGATACGCCCAGGCCGTGCAGGGGATGGACTGGCACTATCTGCCTACCACCGGAAGCGAGACCCCGCATTCGGCTGCCGCCGTGTTCTTTGACGACCCGGACGCCGCCGCGCTTCTGCGCAGAGGGCTCCGGAATGCCGAACTGCGGCAGGAAGGGAACGGAGGGCGGATGTACGACAGGGATTTCGCGGAACGGGCGCACGACCAGCAGGACCCCATGATCATGCGGGAAGTCACCATCGGCGCGGTTGCACACCAGTACGTGTTTCACCGGATGTTCGGGCCGGGGCCGCAGCCCACCCCGGAACATGAACTCGAACGACGACTGGCCGGTGTCAGAGAATACCCTCACGCGGGTTTCGTCCACCACCGGCACCCGAAGGGGCAGACTTCATTTTCGTGGCGGAATTCCGTGATGGCAATGCCGCTGAGCCGGGAGGGGATCTATACGATCGCACCCTGCTCCGATAGCTGGCTGGGAAGGCCGGTGGTGAAGGGGCGGCCGGACAGCCATCGGCTGAAGCGGGTGCGGGTGACCGACTGTGACGACGGGTTTGCCGCGGCGATGGTCATGGACCGGTGCCAGGAGTCCCTCCGACAGGAGGTGTTGTTCGCCAGTCTGCCCGATGGACGGGCCCTTTCATTCGAGCGGTTCACGGCCCTCGAAGACCTGACGGTGGAGTCCCTCGACCAGGGATTTCTGCGGATTACCAATGAACACTTCCCGCGACTCGAACCGAACTGCCGCGGCGCCCGCACACTCTACCGGCCCGACGGGTCGACCGACTACCGGGGCTGGCTGGGCGATCGCGAAGAGGACGATATCGAAGATCGCCTGGGCGGTCCGGCCTGGCTGAATATCGACGACCGGCTGGGTATCGTGTTTTCGGGTACGGGCGACGCGGTTTATCTCAATCGACACTATTACAAGCCCTATCGCGCGATCGCGGATGATCTCACGCTGTCGCACCAGGAACATGAAGGGTCGCTGCGAGCCGGCGACGATGCCGGCACCCTGGCGGCGTTGGTGATTCCCGAGCAGGCCCACGAGGACACGTCTTCCAGTCGTCTCGACGTCCTGACAGGTCCGGAACAGAGCGCGTGCCTGGTTACCGACGGCTACCTCGCGGCCGCCAACTTCGCCGGCAACCGCAGAATGTGCGGGTTCGCTCGGGCCAGGTCTGAAGAAATCGTGGTCTACGCGGGCGCTACGGTCGTTGCGAATGGAGATACCGTACGGTATGACGTACCGCTCAACAGCGGGAGCGCCTGCCTTCTGGCCGCGACGCACTCGCTGCGCGTGGTTGGAAGCCTGCGGGCCGACACCGTGCCGGACGGCGGGATCTATGTGACGAACACGGGCCCCGATCATTTGAACGTCGAAGTTGCAATCGGGGCGGATACCGAGGCGAAACTGACGATCGGCGCAGGGGAAACGCTACGAATTTGATCGTGAGTCGCCTCGCGCGGACTCGCTACGCGCAACCGCAACAAAGACGAACAGCGAGACTGATAATGCAGCGTATAGTCTGTCGGATGATGACCAGCCCGAGCGTCATCTGTTCCAGTCGACCTGACATCAGATCCGCATCACTCCCCCCTTGAGGGGGAGTCGCAGAAGCCAAGCCGGTCCTCAGGTTTGTCCTTAGCCTGCGGTCGCGCAGCCTGTAGAAACCGGCGACGGCTGATGCGGTGGTGGGATTTCAACGGCTGACAGAAATTCCGACATTGAGCGAGTTGCCTGTGCTGCTTGCGTTGTTTACGTCGAGCCGCTCGAAACGAAGTCGTCGAATCGCGTTCATTGAGCTTGTCGAAATGCCCGCGATTCGGTTCCCTTCGACAGCCTACGCCGGCCCTTCGACAAGCTCAGGGAACGGCTAAGGACAAGCGCGAATAGGCCGCACGGTTTCCCCTGGATATCGAAATTACGAGGAGACATCTCCGTGAACGATCATCTTCTTCTTCAAAACAGCGCCCTTTCCCTCAAATGGGATGGGGAAAGTCTCCAGGTGGAGAATCGACGCTCGGGTCTCCGCCGCACCTTCGACTTTCCGGCCTTCATGATCCGGCTGGGCGAAGTGGAGATTCCGGCGGCCCTCTTCGTACAGACCGGCATGCAGGCCAGTACGGACGAGGTGGCGTTCGACTATCGGCACGAAACGACCGGCATTCGGGCCCGGGTTCGGTACTGGATCGAAGGAGAGGATCCCTGGTTCAGGAAGCAGTTGACGCTCGAGGCCCCGGAAAGTCCGAGCGCGCCCACCCCGGACAGGCTCTGGGTAGATTTACAGGAACGTCCTCCGGGGCCGGTTCGACGGGTTGGATACGGCGTCCGGGGCGGGCCTGACGCGGAAGAACAGACCGGGCTCAACTCGTACGCTCCGCCGGTACCGGGCTGCGGGTATCCGGTGTGGGCCGGAGACTGGTTTGTCGGGCTCGAGCATCCGGTAGGGTTTGTGGTTCCTGGAGACAGGCTGGAGCTCTTCCACCACCCTGTGTGGGACGACGAACGGCGCATTGAAAGCTACACCGCGGTCTACGGCGCGGCAGAGCGTCATGAAGAGGTGCGAGACGCGTTCATGGACTATCTGTGGCAGATCCGTCTCCCCAGGCTGTCGAAGCCGATTTTCCATCTCTCCGTAGGATGGTCGGTACGTTATCTGGGCAACCGGGAGTATCTCGACTCGTTCGATATGAACCAGGCCTATGCGGATGCAGTATCGGAACTGGGCCTGAAGCCGGACTCGCTCGCGTTTGACGCGGGCTGGTTCGACAGGAAGTCCATCTACAGGCACAAGGGTGACGATGAGGAGGATTCGCGGCTCATCGCGTTTGCGGATGACTTGAAACAGAAGGGATTTTCGCTGGCATTGTGGGTGACGCACAACGGTCCGGTGGGTTTCGACACCGACTGGATTCAGGAACAGGGTTGGCGGGTTGGGGAGGGGCCCGGCTCCTACGGAAGCGGAACGTTTGTCGTCATGGCGCAACCGTCCTTCGAAGAGGCCGTGGCTCAGCGCTGGGAGCGGCTGGTGAGGGACGTAGGGACGGTGCATCTGAAGATCGATTGGGACAACGAGTGCGCCACCCATCCCGATTTCCAGGAACGTCTACCCACGCCACATCACATGCGCGAGGCCTCGATCAACGCGTTCAATCGGATCGACCGCCGGCTGCGGGCGATCAATCCCGGGCTGGTGACACGGAACGGGTGGTGGCCCAGCCCGTGGTGGTTGTGCCTGGCGAACCACACCTGGCTGATACATTCCGGAGATTGCGAATTCGCGTCGTGGCCGTCCCGCACCCAGCGCGACCGGGCCCTGACGCACCGGGACACGGTCTACTATCAGATCATGCGCAAAGCCGAGACACCCATCTTCTTCGACGGGTACGACAATCACGAATTCGTGCAGGCATTGACCAACGCGTTCGGCGATCCGGACCATACGTGGCTGGACAATCTCGTGCTGGCGTCCTGCCGCGGCACCACCTATATGCCGATGCCGATAAATCCCGAAAGCCTCAGAGAGAACCGGGCGGAACAACTGCAGGCGATGATGGACTGGATGCGTTTCAACGCCGACGGACTGGGCACCAGGGAAACGCGGATGGTGCTGGGGAATCCGGCCTTCGGCGAGGCCTATGGCTTCCTGCATCCTTCGGACGGAAACGCCTGGCTGCTGCTACGCAATCCATCGGTTGAGCCCCAGACGGTGGATCTTCGGGCGGACCTCGGATTGGGGTATGCGCCGGAAACCATTCGGCAGGTCTATCCCTTCTGGCAAGACCTTGATGGTTCCGTTACCTTGCTGGGGAACGAAGTCCGCTTGCTGAAGATCTATGCCGACGGACAGGAGGACGTCTCGCCCATACCGGACGCGCCGTTCATGGCGCGGTTGCGCGATGGAGGATGTGAATACCTGTTTCCAGGGGACCGTCGTCTCACGGGCGACGTGGGGCCCGCGGTGCATCCGGATATGCAGATCCCCGGTCTCTCCGCCGAAACAACCTGCGATGAACGCAACGAAGGGACCCACAGGATGCAGTGGTACGTCGCGGTGGGGCACCGGTTCGAGCGTCCGGAACTGCAGGTTGTCCTGCTCGGACCGGAGGAAGTGCTGGACGGCGTGGAAGTGCGCGCCGGCGGGTCGCGGTACAAGGGTGTGCCTTCGAGATATTCGTACGTGACCCAGCGCATCCACCGGCAGGGCCGAAGCAGCCACGGCTCGGCCAGGTTCCTGCCGCCCGTGGGCCCGAGGGAACGTGACGACTATCTCTTCAACATTCACGACAGCGGATGGTCATCGGTAACGGTGGATCTTACCGGCGACGACCTGGATGCACTGACGGTAAAGGCCTGGATCGCCGGGTACGAGGCGCCTGCCAGGCAGACGATTGTCCGGGATTCGCCGCCGATGCCCGGCCCCCTGCTCCCGGTCCATCCGTACGGATTTTCCAGATGTATCGAGATCAGATGAGGCGGCGCGCAACTGAAACAGGATTGTCATTCAGAAGGGAGGCGTTGAAATGGCGCTGAGGCACGATGCCGGACAGGACGTCTGGCACTTCGAGACGGAGCAGATGGCGGGCTACATCCAGCCGGACGGGGACCGGCATGGGATCAAGGAGTTGACGCACAAGCCGACGGGCGCGCAGGTCGTACATCCGAAGTACGACCTCCTGAATCTGTTCTTCATGTTTTCACAGAATCACTGCATGGGGCAGGCCCGGGAGAACGAACGCAGCATTACGGCCGAGGGCAATGCGATCGGCGTACACTGGGCGCCCACGGACAATCACAAAGCGGAGATGACCGCCAGGTACGAGGTTGTGGAACCCAACGCGGTGGACCTGTCCATTACCGTGAAGTCGAACTGGCCGTACCCGGCTTATGAAGTGTTCCTTTCCAACTATTTCGACCTGTCCCTGCGGCCGTACGTGTATGTCCAGGGCAGTCCGTTCGATATTCCGGCCGATCAGGCGCGATGGATCGCGCCTGAAGTGAATGACGTTTTCGTGGGCACGGGACTGGTATTCTCGAGGGACCAGCACGCCGCGCGCCGGTCTACCGATGGACGATGGGACCGGATCTGGGGCCTCTACCAGTGGAACCCTCAACGGTTTTTCGAATCGCCGGTGATCATGAGCGCGAACCTGGAAACGGGCGTTGCAGGCGTACTGATGTCCAGGCCTCAGGACTGTTACGCGGTCATCAGCGGGTACCAGAGCGAGAACATGAAGGACCCGTTCAGGGACCAGAATCCGCTCTACCTCTCGCTGTTCGGAGATGACTTCCGCGTTGGGGATGAACGGACCGTGCAGGTGCGGTTCGCCGTCACCGAAATCGACGAATCGATGACGCAGCCGCTGGCGTTGTACGAGGCGTTTATGGAAGAGAAGGGGTAGGACAGGACATCAAGTTTCACGGCATCCAGATATTCCATCTGCCGTGCTTTTCCCAGATGCGGCAGGGGTCGCAGGTACACATCCATCGGATTGCGAAACGCGGTTTGCTGCCGGTATTGAGCGACCCGGCGTGTACCAGCAGGTAATGAAAGAACAGGACGTCGCCCCGGGACGGCGTTAACTCGATCGGCGCGCTCAGATCGAACTTTTGGGTTGGGTTCTGTAAATCCGGCAGCATGCGAAACCTGTCGGGATCCCGCACCGCCCCATCTCTGAGCGTGCGATGCGAACCCGGCCAGACTGCCGTTCCGCCACCCTGCGCGACACCGGAATCGAGATACGTCAGCGACGAAACGCGGAATGATCCGGGAAAGATGCTGAACGGTCGATGTACGCCATCGGCATGCCCGCTGTGGTGACTCCAGCTTCCCGACACCGGAAATACGCTGCGCGTCCACACCGCCTCGGGCTGAGGTCTCTGGCAGCGAAACGCCGCCTCATTCTTGCGGGCAAGCTGGCTCTGCACGTCGTAAAACGCGGGAGTACAACACGCCAGCAACTCAGGGTCCTTGAGCCCGAAATGTTCAACCACCCCCTGGCTGGCCACCGTCGTTACGCCATCGGCATTGTCCGGTAAAGGAGACCACGAAGCCGGATCGTCCCGATCCATGCCGAGGACAGACCACATCGCCGCCTCCGCGGCGGCGATTGTCTTTTCCGGAATCAGCCCCGACACCATCACGTACCCGTCCCGGTCATATTGCGCCAACTGTGCTTGCGAAAGCATGAGCGTCTCCTGAATGGATTGAATCATTGGCGGGAAGATCAAGCCGCCGACAATGGACCCTTGGTTGATTTCCTGGCAGACCCACGCTATTCGAACGTCGCGACGTGTTCAAGGCGGTGAGAGGGTAGAGGCAAGACGGTAGAAGAAATCCTTGCCCGCTATTTTGTACTTTTTTGCCTTCGGCACGAAAAGAAGCCTCACAAGGCAGGTAATCTCTCCCCTCTTCCGTCTACTCGATTCTAAGGGGCCGGGCTAGAACTCCTGCCTTGATTAAATCGCTACGCCAGCGATTCCAGGTGTTCGAGTATTTCCTGCTGTTCGGGCAGATCGAACTGACTCGATCCGATGTACGTATATCTGATCACGCCGCGTCTGTCGATGATAAACGTCGCTGGTCGGGCAATGCTGTTGCTCAGGCCGTGATTCGCCAGGCCGGTCCATTCATGTAACGCAAAGCCGAGTTTGTCGATGACGAACGTCGCGGGGCGGACGATGGTGTAGACGACGTTGTGCATCGCCAGGGCGAACCAGTGGCGTACCCCGTAACTTCTGATGACGCTCCAGTCTTCGTCCGCCAGAAGCGGAAAGGTGATGCCGTTGCTTTCGGCGTATTCGCGCATTTCGCCCGGCGGCTGTCCTGCGCCGATGGCAATCGACATCGCGTTCCATTCTGCGTACGCTTCGACATGTTCCTGTACGATCGCCAACTGACGACGGCTTCTGCGTCACCAGGTCCCCCGGAAAAACGTCAGAACGACGTTTTCCTTTTCCCGATACGATGCCAGCGACACGTCTCGTTGCTGGTGCGAGGGGAGGGTAAACAAGGGGGCTGTATCGCCAACGCCGAGGACTCTGCTTCTACGTGGCATCGTGCACTTTTCTGAGGATCATCCACAATGGACAGCGAATTGTTGAATCGGGGTTTTGTCCCCGGGCCGCTGACGCCGCCGCAATGCCACGCGCTGGATGCCGACGGTTTCGTCATTCTTGAAGACGTCATCGCACCCGACTGGCTGGCCGCTCTGCGGCGTGCTTTCGACGAGATCTTCACCAGCGAAGGCGACAAAGCCGGCGCTGAAGTCGCCCAGATGGAGGGCGTGCGCCGCCTCGCCGACCTGGTCAACAAGGGAGCGGTCTTCGACAATGTGTACCTGCAGCCGACACTTCTCTCGGCGGTCTGGCACGTCCTGCGGCGGCCGTTCAAGCTGCACTCGCTCAACGGACACGATCCGCTGCCCGGAAGCGGCTTACAGGGCCTGCACGCGGACTGGGGGCAACCCATCGTGCCCGGCGGGCCCTATCACGTCGTCAATTCGATGTGGATGCTCGACGACTTTACCCGGGTCAACGGCGCGACCCGCTGTGTACCGGGAAGCCACCGCAAGCCTGGCGGTATACGCGACCACGTAACCGATGGCATGGTCGATCACCCGGACCAGGTACAACTGATTGGATGCGCCGGCTCGGTCGCTATCTTCAACGGGAGCCTCTTTCACAGCTCGTACCGTAACCTCAGCGACGCCCCTCGCCGCACCCTGCATTGCGCCTTTATCGCCCGCGAGCACCCGCAGCAGACCAACCAGCGCGAGTACCTGCGGCCCGAAACCGCCCGTCGGATCTCGCCGCTCGCGCGCTACATCCTCGACGCGGAGTGAACACTAGGGCATAACTCATGGATGCTGTTTCTTCTGATGGTCCACCGCGTACGCACCGGGTTGTGTCGCAACGATATCGGCAATATGCAATTCGCCGAAGACGTTTGCAAGGGTCAGGCGGCCCTGTTGGAGGAGTGGGCGCCGGTCGAAGAAACCTTTAGAAGCTGTTTTAAAATTCCCGGTGAGTTCCCGAGCGCGAGCGAAAAAGTGGCGGTCAAGGCGGGAAAATCCGCCCATATCCAATGTATCGTGGCTGCGCGCCCCTCGCCACTCTTGGGTGGATTTGACCAACGCCGACCGGCGCTTTTGCAGCCGCGCGAAGACCGCTGGGGATTTTAGGACAGCTTCTTATGATAAAGGGAAACCATGAAACGCAAACATATACCGACCAGCAGTCCATTTGGCGCGGAGTTTGGTTATTCACGCGCCGTGCGTGCGGACCGTCATATCCATGTCGCCGGTACCTGCGCCCAGCCGCCGCATGACCGTGCCGATGCCTACGAGCAGGCACGGAGCGCATTGGGAATCATCGCCACGGCGCTCGACGAGACCGGTGCAAGCCTCGAAGACGTGGTGCGAACGGTCGTGTACATCACGGATGTAGCCCATGCTGATGGCGTCACCCGTGCTCACCACGAGGTGTTTGGCGAGATTTTGCCGGCCTCGACCCTGGTTGTCGTAGCCGCGCTGCTCAAACCGCATCTGGTCGTCGAGATCGAAGCCTACGCCATCGACTGAACCATAGCCTGTCCATTGGCGTGTTTCGCAGCGGCCCCCTTACTCTCTCGGTCACCGGCGGTGATTGCGTCCGCCTGGAGACCGTCACCGGAGGCGAATAGTACCCATGTCCACGACCGGCCCTCGCTTATGGCCTCTCTATTTTCTCGGAGGCATCGTTGTTCTGGCGCTCCTGCTGATCTGGTTGCCCGAATCCCTCCATCGCCAGCAACAGGTCATGCGCACCATGGGCATCTTTATACTCGCCGTTATCCTTGCTTTGCTCTGGCTGCTCTTTGCGTCCCGGCTGGCCTGGAGGCAGCGCCTGCGCTATTTCGGCGGCATCGTCTTCGCCATTGCGCTTGGCATCGGGTTTTTTCGCATCAAGGGGTTGAGCGGCGACTTCGTACCGGTCCTCGAATGGCGTTGGAACGCTGAGGACGAGGCCGCCGTCGCGGAAGGCGGGGACGCCACCGCGCTCGACGCCCGCGATTGGCCGCAATTTCTCGGCCCCGAGCGCGACAACCGCCTCCGAGGCGTCCACCTCGAGCGCGACTGGACCAGGCGCCCGCCGCGCGAAATCTGGCGTCGGCCCGTCGGCGCCGCATGGTCTTCATTTGCCGTTGCCGGAGGCCGGGCCGTAACTCAGGAGCAACACGGCCCCGAAGAGCAGGTTGTCTGCTACGACCTGGCAACGGGCCGCAAGCTCTGGCAACACGCCGACTCGACTCGCTACGAGTCCGCCGTCGCCGGCATCGGTCCGCGCGCCACGCCTGCCATCGCTGGAGACCGGATCTTCACCCTGGGCGCTACAGGCATCCTCAATTGCCTGGATCTGGCCACCGGGGCGCTAGTCTGGTCGAGGGACATCCTCGCCGACAACCGGGCTGAGGCCAATGTGTGGGGCATCAGCTGTTCGCCGCTGGTCCTCGACACGCTCGTTGTGGTCAGTGCTGGCGGCCCGGATGAGCGCTCGCTGGTTGCCTATCACCGCCAGACCGGCGCGTTTGTCTGGGGCGGGGGCACGGACAGGGCCGGCTACAGCTCGCCGCGTCTGGTCACGCTGGCCGGACGCGAGCAGATTCTGATTTTCAACAGCCATAGCGTCGTCGCACACGATCCGAACAGCGGAGTTCCCCTCTGGCGTCAGCCCTGGGAACAGGTCCAATGCGTTGCCAACCCCCTGCCCTTGCCCGGGAACCGGGTTCTGGCCTCCACCGGCTACGGCATTGGCGCCAGGCTGTATCAGGTAAACGCCGCGCCCGGCGGCAACTTAACAAGCGATATCGTCTGGAAAAGCCCTCGACTCAAGGCAAAATTCGCCAACATGGTCCATCGCGATGGTTTTGTCTATGGCCTCGACGACGGGGTGCTGGTCTGCCTCGATCCGCAAGACGGCAAGCGCCGCTGGAAGCGCGGGCGCTACGGCCACGGCCAGCTCATCCTGATAGGTGATGTCCTGCTGATCATGAGCGAATCGGGCGACGTGGTACTGGTCGAGGCCCGACCCGACCGCCACGTCGAACTGGCGCGCATGACAGCCTTCGCGGGCAAAACCTGGAATCCCCCGTCCTTTGCCGCACCCTATCTGCTGGTGCGCACGGATAGCGAGGCCGTTTGCTACGAATTGGCGCTTGCGAACAATACCCAGGCGCATCTTTTCGACCGGGATTAACCTCAATTCCAAAAAAGACACCAGTCAAATTAGCCACAAAAAGCCTGAATGCGGGTATAGTGTAGACCAAGAGCGGTGAGACGGTAGCCGGTAGAGGACCACACGCCGCCCCACCACCTGGTGAGACGCAAGACGTGAGACGGGAGAGATTTCCAGCCTTGTAAGGATTCTTCTCGTGCCGGAGGCAGAAAGGAAAAACACACCGGGCAAGGATATCATCTACCGTCTACCTTCTTACCTCTACCCGCCTTTTTTCTCCCGTCTACCGTCTACCGTCTACCCGTTTCTGTCCCTGGAGAACAGTCAGCGCATCCCAAGTCGCCGGAAATCCGCCGAAGGCGCTCATCTGCAGCATGACCTCCTCTATCTCCGTCGTCGTCGAGCCACAACCAAGAGCCCGGTCAATGTGAACAGCAAGTTGTTGCGGTCTGCCGAGAACCGTCAAGGCCGCGATCGTGCACAGCAGACGGGTTTTGATGTCCAGCCCGTCCCGTCCGTACAGGTCATGCATCACCTGCTCCATCACGAGCCGCTCGAACTCCGGATGAAGTTTGCGCATCTTTTCGGCGGAGTCCTTTGCAGCGGCCTCTCCGAGCATCGACGAAAGAACCCTGCGGCCTGCTTCGTAGCGGTCACTCTCGGTCATAAATCCTCCCCATTGTTGTCGATTGAAATCTTGACTGGATCGGCGACCGCTGCGAGCCGGGGAAGGCGTCCATCGGCGCGTGATGCTTACTCATTGCGGAACGCCTTCTCCATCCCGGCGATATCCAGCTTGTTCATCTTCATAATTGCGGCGGTGACGCGTTCGACCGCCGCCGTGTCGTCGCTGGCCATCATTTCTCCCAGCGCGGTGGGCACGATTTGCCAGGAAACGCCGAAGCGGTCGGTGAGCCAGCCGCATCGGCCTTCTTCGCCGCCATCGGCTGTCAGGCGTTCCCATAGTGCGTCCACCTCGTTCTGATCGTCACAATTTACGGACAGCGACATCGCCGGGCTGTGTGTGTACATGGGACCGCCGTTGATGATGCAGAACCCCTGTCCCGCCAGTTCAAATTCGGCAGTCATGATATCGCCGGCGTTGCCCATGCCGGCTTCGGTATAACGCGTAACGTTTGAAACGCGTGCGTCTTCGAAACACGACGTGTAGAGTTCGAGCACTTCCTCCACCCGGCCGTCAAACCACAGATTGGTGACGATTTTCTGCACGGGACATTCTCCACTGTTCAGATTGAATGTGTACGCCGTCGATAATTCGATCTTCCTGCAGGATTCCGGACAGAACGGGAAAAACCAGGCAGATGTCTGCAATGTGCAATTGGCAAAATGAGTACACAATGGTCCGGCAGGGTCCCTGATTCGTCGCTCACGCAAACAGACCGTTTATCAGTTCGCGAGCCCTTTCCACTACGGTTTCGAGGCTGCCCGGCGCGAGTTTGGCCCAGTAGGTCACGTCTTCGTTGGCCTCGTGTCCCCCACGGTTGTATGCTTCCCGCGTGGGCAGGTAGCCAACGTATTGCGTCGTGAGGTGCGCCGGAAAGAGAAACGGCGCTGCCGAGTTCGTCTTTAGTGCGAGTTGTCCTTCCACAAAGGGTTCACCGGGAAGGCCGATAACACACAGGTCGCCGATGCGGAACGCCTGGATTTCATAGGAGAATTCGTCGTCCCGTTCCCGGCACAGTTCGACGCTGCGGGTCGAAGCGGCCCGGAACCACTGAGGGTCCACTTGTCCGTTTGCGCCGCGCGGCGGTTGGGGATTCTCGGACAGGATCGCTTCGACCTCGCGCAGGCACCCGGCTGGAATATCGCGGAACGGAAGCCGTACGTTTTCGACGGTGAATGCCAGCGGAGAGGGGTCGTCGACAAACGCCAGGCTGTGAACGATTCGTTCGGTCATCCGGGCCAGTTCGCGCCCCATTCGCCGGTGGTCAGGCCGGTAGTCCGAATCGAATGGATGCCTGGGGTTGATATTTCCGCAGCAGCCGTTGACGACAAGCGGCACCGCTTCGGAGCCGAAACGCTGTTCCATCTCCCGCGTCCATGCGCCGGGCCAATCCGCCGACACGCCCCGGTAGGTGTCGCGATGACTGAACGCATTGACCGGGTGACAGGTGTAGTGCAGGAGAAATGCCAGCGGTCGCTCATCCAGGTCCTGGACGCAGCACACGCCGACTTCCGGGTCCATGGGTCCTTCGAGATAGCAGATATCCGTGTTTCCGAACGGCCTTTCTTCCCGGCCCGGACGGGTGGGCATGATGACGGTTCCGTCCCGCCGGATGCCGCGGCGATTGAACGCCAGGTCTCCCAACACGCCGCGCCCCAGGCCGATACGTGCGGGTTGCAGCCTGTCCGCCGCTTCGACTGCGGCCTCGACCGCGGCGGGGGCAGCCCGGTCGCCGTAGGCGCGTTCGGCCCCGCGCAGGTACTCCGTCTGCTCGCTGGTCTCCAGGCGAAAATCCTGATCCAGCATGAAGTAGCCCAGGCTCGGCGCGGAGTGCGTCTGGGTGGCCTGGACCATGATCACCTCCGGAGGGATGCCCGTACGCTCCGCGATAGCGGCGCGAATCCGGTCCGTGTAGTCCTGCGTGACAATCGTCAGATCCAGGATCACCAAGCACACACGCCGCCGGCCGGCTTCGAAGACAATGGCTCTTGCAGAGAGCGGATCCAGAACGGTCTCGGCCGGCCGGTGCTCGCCGGCGCCGCTTCCGGCCAGGTGCGTCCCCAACGGCGGCGTGATGTCAACCGTCGCCGCTCCGGCCTTAAGTTGGTTTTTTTCGGGCATGGTTTTTCCTTTTTGCGCCGAAGGCGTTTAAGGGTACAATGGGTTCGATGAAGGACAGGCCGAAGAGTCACGTCGGCTAGTGTGGACGTCGAATCGGGGCGGTTATCGGGCTATCGGGTCTTCGTCCTGTTCGTAATGTTCACCTGTGACGGCTCGCGTTTTCGAATTATCGAAGTTATACTAAATATCGACGAACGGGTACGACTGCGGGGCGCCCACAAGGGACGCCCCTACAAAAACCAGAATTCTACGAATTGAACGATCCGGGTTTCGCGCCGGCGTTGAATTCGTAGGGGCGTCCCTTGTGGGCGCCCGCCTTGTCGCTTCAATGTAATTGAATTTGAAATAATCCAAGTTTTCGGGTCTTCCTGCTGGTGTTCTGTATCCTGTTCATCCTGTCTATCCATGTTTAATGTATTATTCAAGATATATGCATCCATTTTGCGCAGAAGTCACGCTGTAATTTCCCGAGGAAAAGTACTATGGATATCCAAACCCGTCTCGTTCACGCCGGCGAGGAGCGAATCGAGGGCGCCGTGGTGCTGCCGATCTTCCAGAGTTCGACCTTTGTTTCACAGGACGAGCAGGACTACAACGACATTCGCTATCTCCGCCTGAACAACACACCCAATCACCGCGCACTGCATGCCAAGCTGGCCGCTGTCTGCGGCGGTGAAGACGCGCTCGTAACCGGCTCCGGGATGGCCGCGATCACCACGGCATTGATTACCGTGCTCAACAGCGGTGATCATCTGCTGATCCAGGACTGTCTCTACGGGGGCACGCACAGTTTCGTGACGCAGGATGCGCCGCGCATGGGGATTGATTTCGACTTTATCGCCGGGAACACGCCGGACACGTGGGCGGACAAGCTCCGTCCGGAGACCCGGGCGATTTACGTGGAGACCATGACCAATCCGCTACTGGAGGTCGCCGATCTCGAGGCCGTTGTGGAATTCGCCCGCGAACACGGGCTGGTCTCCCTGATCGACAATACCTTTGCCTCACCCTGCAATTTCCGCCCGCTGGAAATCGGTTTCGACATCGAACTGCACAGCGCGACCAAGTACCTGAACGGTCACTCCGACCTGGTCGCCGGCACGATACTTGGGTCCTCCGAACACGTCGAGGCGATCCGGCACAAGCTGAATCATCTGGGCGGTTCGCTGGATACACACGCCTGTTTTCTTCTGCAGCGGGGCCTGAATACGTTGGCGCTCAGAATGCGCCAGCACAATGAGAACGGTCTGACTCTGGCGCGCTTTTTAACCGGCCAGGAGCAGGTGGCCCGGGTGAACTATCCGGGGCTGGAGGGCCACCCGCAATACGAGCGGGCGCATCGGTTGTTTGCCGGAGCGGGCGGGGTGTTGAGCTTTGAATTGGAGGGGGGCGTGGCGGCGGCCGGGCAACTGCTGTCCGGGCTGACGTTGCCGGTAACGGCCCCCAGTCTCGGAGGCGTCGAAACCCTCATTACGCGTCCGGCCGCCACCTCGCACAGCGGCATGAGCCCGGTAGATCGGTCGGATTTGGGAATAACCGATGGCCTCGTCCGTGTGGCGTGCGGCATCGAGGCAGCCGAGGATCTGTGCGCGGACTTCGCAAAGGCATTGGCCGAAGTGTAGGATCAATGCAGTATGTATACCCAAATCAGGCGGAGATATCGGCAACGGGCAGTCCGCCATTGCGTAAGCCAGATTCCGCTTGCCTGTGAACCTGCGAACGCCTTATTTTATCCGTCTACGCCAACAATACACCAAGCCTGCAACGGTTAGCAGTCCGTTGATAGAGTCGCTCTGCAGGCGAGGCCGAGCCATTGTGGCCGAAGACAAGGCGCACGACCGAGTCCCATCCAGCGATTCGGCGATGGCGCGCAACGCAGTATTTCGACCGCAAGGGCCGGCCGTAGCCCGGATGGGCTTTTTCAACGGGCTGTTAGTACAGGTTGCGCCAATCTCAGCACAGGAGGAATGAAATGACATCCAACCAGGACTGGTGGCCGGATCAGTTGAACCTGAAGCCCCTCCGCCAGGATTCGCCCGCGTCCGATCCGATGGGCGGGGATTTCAACTACGCCGAGGCGGTCAAGAACATCGACGTCGATGCGCTGAAGAAGGACATCGAAGAAGTGATGACCACCTCCCAGGACTGGTGGCCGGCCGATTACGGCCACTACGGTCCGCTCTTCATCCGTATGACCTGGCACGCTGCCGGCACGTACCGAATCAGCGACGGCCGGGGCGGCGGCGGCGGCGGCCACCAGCGCTTCGCCCCTCTCAACAGTTGGCCGGACAACGGAAATCTCGACAAGGCGCGGCGCCTGCTCTGGCCGGTCAAGAAGAAGTACGGCCGGAACCTGTCCTGGGCCGACCTCATCATCTTCGCCGGCGACTGCGCCTTGGAGTCGATGGGCTTCAAGACCTTCGGATTCGCCTTCGGACGCCCTGACGCCTGGGAGGCCGACGAGACGGACTGGGGAGCGGAGACGACGTGGCTAGACGATCAACGCCACGACGCCGACGGCGAGCTCCATGGGCCGCTGGGCGCCGACCATATGGGTCTGATCTACGTGAACCCGGAGGGGCCGAACGGCAATCCCGATCCATGCGCCGCGGCGCAATACATTCGACAGACGTTCAAACGCATGGCGATGGATGACGAGGAGACCGTGGCGCTCATCGCCGGGGGGCACACGTTCGGCAAGGCGCACGGCGCCGCACCTGAGGATCATGTCGGCCCCGAACCGGAAGGGGCCGGGATAGAGGAGCAGGGATTCGGCTGGAAGAGCAGCCACGGCAGCGGCAAAGGCAGCGACTCGATCACCAGCGGGCTGGAAGGCGCCTGGACAAGCAACCCGGTAAAGTGGGACAACGAGTTCTTCGAGAATCTTCATGCACACGACTGGGAATTGACGAAGAGCCCGGCGGGCAAATGCCAATATGCGCCGAAGAACGCGGCAGACGTGGCCACGGTGCCGGACGCGCACGATCCGTCGAAGAAGCACGCGCCGATGATGCTCACGACGGACCTCTCACTGAGAATGGACCCGGAATACGCGCCCATCGCAAAGCGCTTCCTGGAAAACCCGACGGAATTTGCAGACGCCTTCGCCAGGGCGTGGTTCAAGCTGATCCATCGGGACATGGGCCCCCGAAGCCGGTATATCGGACCCCTGGTTCCATCCGAGCCGCTGTTGTGGCAGGACCCCGTGCCCGACGTGGACCACGACCTGGTAGGGGAGCAGGATATCGCCGACCTCAAAGCAAGGGTTCTCGCTTCCGGATTGTCCGTGTCACAGCTGGTCTCCACCGCATGGGCGTCCGCGGCATCGTTCCGCGGCACCGACAAGCGCGGTGGCGCGAACGGGGCCCGCATCCGCCTCGCCCCGCAAAAGGACTGGGAGGCGAACGACCCGGCAGCCCTCAATGATGCACTCGAGACACTGGAGCGGATCCAGGCGGAATTTAACAGTTCTCAGAGCGGCGGGACGCGGGTCTCTCTCGCCGACCTGATCGTCCTGGCCGGGTGCGCGGGCATCGAACAGGCTGCCAGGAACGCCGGGCACGACGTGGAGGTCCCATTTTCGCCTGGGCGCACGGACGCGACGCCGGAGTGGACCGACGCGGAGTCGTTTGCCGTGCTCGAACCCACCGCCGACGGGTTCCGCAACTACCTCCAGGCGGGGCAGGAAGGCAAACCGGAGGACCTGCTGGTCGAGCGGGCCGGCATGCTGACCCTTACCGCTCCCGAGATGACGGCGCTCGTCGGCGGCTTGCGGGTCCTGAATGCCAACACCGGGCAATCCGGACACGGCGTGTTCACCGATCGCCCGGGGTCGTTGACCAATGACTTCTTCGTGAATCTGCTCGACATGGAAACCGAGTGGAACGCCTCCGATGGTTCGCAGGACGTATTCGAGGGACGCGATGCCGGGAGCGGCGAACTCAAGTGGACCGGCACCAGGGTGGACCTCGTCTTCGGTTCGAACTCCGAACTCCGGTCCTACGCGGAAGTCTACGGATGCGACGATGCGCAGGACGTATTCGTACGCGACTTTGTAAACGCGTGGGACAAGGTGATGAATCTCGATCGCTTCGATCTGGCCTGATCTCAACTGGCGCTCTCGACAGCGTCGTTAGCAGTCCGTTGATAAAGTCGCTCTGCAGGCGAGGTATGGTGTCCCGTCCCTGAAATATGTCGCCATTGTGGCCGAAGACAAGGCGCGTAACCGAGTCGAATCGAGCGATTCGGCGAGGGAGCGCAACGCAGTATTTCGACCGCAAGGGCCACCCGCAGACCGGATGGATTTTTTCAACGGGCTGCTACGGTAGTGGAGAAAGGAACGACGATGGCAATCACGCTGGCGGCAGGGGATGCGGCCCCGGATTTCGAACTTGCCGATCAGGACGGCAACGTCCATTCGCTGGCCGGATACAGGGGCAGGACGGTCGTACTCTATTTCTATCCACGCGATAACACACCCGGCTGTACGATTCAGGCCTGCTCATTGCGGGATAATCACGCCGAAATCGTGGATGAGGACGCAGTCGTGCTCGGCGTTTCGAGAGACGATGCCGATTCGCACCGGGGTTTCCGGGAAAGCCAGCGGCTGCCGTTTCCGCTGCTGGTGGATGCCGATGCAACCGTCTCCACCCGCTATGGCGCCTGGGGTGAGAAAGTCCTCTACGGCCGTCGCTTCGAGGGAATGACGCGGTCGACGTTCATCATCGGCCCGGACGGAGTTCTGACCAAAGTCTGGAAACGTGCCCGGGCTGCCGGGCACGGCGGGGCTGTAATCAAGGCGCTGCGCGAGTCCGGTTAATGCTCTACCCTGTTTGGCAACCGTAACAGTCCGTTGATAAAGTCGCTCTGCAGGCGAGGCTGAGCCATTGTGGCCGAAGACAAGGCGCGCAACCGAGTCCCATCCTGCGATTCGGCGAGGGCGCGCAACGCCGTATTTCGACCGCAAGGGCCGGCCGCAGCCCGGATGGGCTTTTTCAACGGGCTGGTAGGGTGCAAATGTGATCGATCCTGTTGTTCAGGCACAGATGCTGGTCCGTCGGCCAGTCGACGAAGTGTTCAACGCGTTCGTCGATCCTGCCGTCACCACCCGATTCTGGTTCACCAGGAGCAGCGGCAGGCTGGCGCCGGGCGCTGGGGTTACGTGGGAGTGGGAGATGTACGGAGCCTCCGCGGACGTCCACGTCAAGACCATCGAGACGCCCTCCAGGATTCTCATCGAATGGGACGAGCCGTCGACGACCGTCGAGTGGCGGTTCACCTCTCGTGGCGCGGAAGCGACCCTCGTTGAGATCTCGAACACGGGGTTCCGGGGGACCGGGGAGGAGGTCGTCGCCATGGCACTGGACTCCATGGGGGGTTTCTCTCTCGTCCTCGCCGCGCTCAAGGCCTGGTTGGAACACGGAATTGCCCTGGATCTGGTGGCGGATCGCAATCCGGAAGCCCACGTTTCCCATTAGCCGCGTTGCCGCTGATCCTGGTGAGACGTCCGCGCCCGTCTACCGGACTGAAGCGGTCCGTCGATGTGGACGGATTCCGGGGACGAGTTGCGCGCCAGCCGGTTCGAGAAGACCATAGAGGCCGACAGCGACGACGTTCTGCGGGAACGGATCTCTGCCTTCGAAGCTGCGCTCCCCGTCTGGAAAGACCAGGGGAAGGAATGACGAAATGAGTGAGGTGTTCGAAGTCAGCGTGGAGCATCGGTTCCGGCATGCAACGGCGGACGAAGTCTTCGATGCATGGCTCAACCCTCAGGACATCCGGAGGTGGATGAGCCATGCCCTGTTAAAGTTCGGCCTTCCGGGAAACATCGTTCGAATCGAGACCGATCCTCGTCCCGGCGGCGCCTTCATGTTCAGCGACATGCGTGATGGCGAAGAGATGCGCCATTGGGGCACCTACCTGACCCTGGAGCGCCCCTCGGTCATCCAGTGCACCTGGTTTACGAGGGAGCTGTCAGAGCGGGAGGGATCATCGATTGTGAGGATCGAGATCGCTCCCCGGGCGGGCGGTTGCTCGGCGAGGCTCACCCACAGGATGCCGTCGACCTTCGCGGTGTACACGGAGCGGGCAGAGCAGGGTTGGAAGACGTTGCTGACCTCGACCGAGGCCATCCTTCAGCACGGTTTTCCGGCGCCCCAGGGGACGTCTGAATGAAGTTTCGGACAACCGCTCAAGCGTCTCGCACGATGTCCGGTCCTCTTCCTGGTGGCCGGGATGAATCGCGGTATCACGAGCCTGCCGAGGCCGGCGCCGACTCGCGATGGCACGCTGACAGAGACGATCAACGTGAATGACGGAGTCACTGGAGAAAGGGGAATTCGACCGTGATTGAATGGCTTGGTATCGGCCACCTGTTCGAGCTTTCCCACACGGAAGCAATTGCGGGATTTTTCGCCCCGCTGGCGATCTTCGTCGCGTTCTTCCTGGCGCAGCTTATATTACCGGGAAGACGGGTCCCGGGCTACGTTATCAATCCGGAAACGGGTCAGCCCCGCAGTTACCGGCTGAACGGGCTGCTGGTGTATGCAATCGCGCTGATCGTATGGGCATTCGAACTCACCGGCATCCCCCTGGACTGGTTTTACCGGACCTCCATCTATTCTGTGACCGGCGGAACGGTCTTCGCCATGATCTTTACAATCGTCGCGGTGTTCAGTCAGCCGCGTGGCGAGGTAAAGAATCCGCTTCTGGCGCTGTGGTTCGGGCGGGCCCGTGAATTGTCGTTCTTCAACAACCGCATTGACGTGAAGATGTATCTGTATGTCGTGGGTGGGGCGATGCTGGCACTCAACGCCCTGTCCGGGGCCGCCTATCACTACAAGCTCTTTGGCGAAGATTCCAATCCGGGCGTCTTCCTTTACGCGGCGTTCTTCGCGTTCTACATTCTGGACTACTGCGTTTTCGAGCGCGTCCAGCTATATACCTTCGATCTGATCCATGAAAGGCTCGGCTTCAAGTTGCTTTGGGGCTGCCTCGTCGTCTACGGATGGCTGTTCATCCTTCCGTTGTGGGGTATGGCGGCCTACCCGGATCCGGGATTCTCGCCGACGTGGACGTATGTCTGGCTCATCGGCGCGGGCGCGCTGTTCCTGTTCGGGTGGGGTATCTCGCGCGGCGCCAACCTGCAGAAATACTCGTTCAAGCGATGGCCCGAACGCAAGTTTCTCGGCCTTATCGAACCCGAGTACATCGAGGCCGGAGACCGAAAGATCCTGTGCAGCGGGCTATGGGGTGTCGCACGCCACTTCAACTACATGGGCGAAGGGATCCTCGCCCTGTCGATCGCCCTGGTTTTCGGCTACTTCACGAATCCCTGGGTCTGGACCTACTTTGCCTTCATCATCGCGATGTTCAGTTGGCGTCAACACGATGACGACATCTACTGCGCGGAGAAATACGGCCCCGATAAGTGGGCGGAGTATCAGGCGCGCGTGAAGTATCGGATCTTCCCCGGCCTATATTGAAACAGCTGTCAGCCTGACCTCTCCCCCCGGCCCCTCAAAAGCGGGTAGATGCAAGACGGAAGAGGGGAGAGGACCACACCCCGCGCCACCACTCGGTGAGAGGGGAGACGTTAGACGGGAGAGATCGGATGCCGTAAAGGGATTCTTTTTTGCCGCAGGCAAGTCGTAGGAACAAATCGGCAAGGGCTTCTTCTACCGTCTACCCTCTTCCCTCTACCCGCATTTCTTCTACCGTCTCACCTCTACCGTCTCACCGCATCTGGGGACTGCCTTGATGACAAGGCTTTTTTTCATTTCTGCCGTGACGCTTACAGGTCTGATTTCCTGTTCAGGCAATGATGATATCCCGCTCGATGCGCCTGATTCATCGGGTCAGTTTACACAAACACTTTCCCATAACGGCGTAACCAGAACATACACTCTCTATGTGCCGGATTCCTATGATGAGACTTCAAATGTCCCGCTGATGTTCAACTTTCACGGATTCGGCCAGAACGCGGCCCGGTATCTGAGATTCGCGGATATGCGGTCATTGGCGGATTCAGAAAATTTCATTCTGGTCTATCCTCAAGGCACCCTGCTGGATGGAAACCCGCACTGGAATGCCGGTCTGGAATCGGATACCAACAAGAGCGATGCGGATGACTTCGGCTTCGTGGAAGCGCTGATCGGTGAGATCTCAGCCAATTACAGGATCGACCCGGCAAGAGTCTATTCCTGCGGCTACTCGAATGGCGCGTTTTTTACGTATGCGCTCGCCTGCTACCACAGTAACAAAATAGCGGCCATCGGTTCCGTTGCCGGAACGATGATGGTGGAGACCTTTAACAACTGCAGCCCGTCGCGCCCCACCGCCATGATCAATATCCATGGCACATCAGACGCTGTTGTCCCGTATGGCGGAGGTTCGGGACTGAAGTCAATCGACGACGTGCTCGATTATTGGACGGATTTCAACAATACCGGCGCAACTCCCACGGTGAACCGCATCGCCGACGGCGCGACGACGATTGAACGCCATTCCTGGTCGAATGGAGACAAAAATACCTCCGTTGAACATTACAAGGTGGTCAACGGAGGGCACGTCTGGTTCGATATCAACTGCGACGGCGCCAATACGAGCGCGCTGATCTGGAATTTTGTATCAAGATATGACATCAATGGATTGAGGTAATCAGTGGGTGTCCATCAGCCTTCCAGGAACGCCTGTGATGCCGCATTTTGAGGCTTCCTGAAAGGCCTCCCGTGTACCCTGCCGTGTCATACCGGGCTGCCTCGCAGGGTTGCCATCGGTACCGATTCCATTATACTATTTAATACGAAACCACCTTTATCGACACTTCGTCTAGTTTCGGTGGCGTCACCTACGCTATTGCGACAAGCGGGTGTCGAAACGTGGAGAATCCGTACGTTCCCGCAACTCAAGTGATCGACTGCCGGTTGCACGCGTTTCCTCAAACTGACGTGGTCTTGCGAGCATCCCGGCAGCAAACGGAGGGTGCCATATGTATTTCGTCGTCTTCGCAACTCACAAGGCGGAAAAGGGACAGGAAAGGGCCGGATTGCAGGATGCATTCGCCGCGTACCTTCACGATCATGCCCAACATCCCGATGTGTCCGTTCATCACGGCGGGCAGACGCTCAGCGAGAGTGGCGAGTCAGTCACCGGTCTGGTCCTCGTACTCGAAGCGCCCTCGCTCGAGGTGGCTCAGGCCTTTGTCGCCGGCAGTCCCTATGCCCAGGCGGGCATCTTCGCCGAGTCTCACATCCGACCATGGAACTGGTTGACGGGGCGGCCTGCCTGAGCCCGTTCCGGACCGCCCAATCCTGCAGGGTAGACTCGTGAGCAGCCGTGACGAGCAAAGCGCTTCCAGCGTTCAATACGAACCCCACGAGAATCCTCCGGCGCTTGTGTCTCTGGGCAGCGGCCTCCAGCTCGTCGTTCTCGGCATAACCAGCATCATCTTTATCCCCACGATTATCATCCGGGTCAGCGGCGGAACCGATGCGTACCTGTCCTGGGCCGTGTTCGGCGCAGTCGCCGTGAGTGGCGTCTGCACGGCTCTGCAAGCGGTCAGGCTGAGCCGCGTCGGAGCAGGATACCTGCTCTTCATGGGCCCCGCCGGAGCCTTCATAGGGGTCTGCGTCAGCGCCCTCAACGAGGGCGGTCCGCCGCTTCTCGCCACCCTGGTCGTCGCATCGTCGCTCGTCCCGATCGTGATCTCGATGCGGTTGGCCCTGTTCAGGCGGCTTCTGACACCGACCATCGTCGGCACGGTGAACATGCTGATACCTGCGACCGTGCTGCCGGTCGTATTCAGTCGCCTGGCCGACGCGCCGCCCGAGACGGCGCTCAGTGCGCCGCTCACCGCCGTGGCGACGGGGCTGGTCATCGGCGGCATCTCCCTGAAGGCCGGGGCAACGTTGCGTCTGTGGGCGCCGCTCATCGGGGTAATAGCGGGCTCGGTTATTGGCGGATCGATGGGGCTCTATGACTTCGATCTGATTGCCCGGGCTCCGTGGATCGGTTTGCCCCAGGGCGGCTGGCCGGGAATCGGGCTCGACCTCGGCCCGGCCTTTGTGGAACTCCTGCCTGCCTTCGCGTTCGTTTCCCTCATCGGCGCTATCCAGACGATCACCGGTGCGGTCGCCATCCAGCGCGTGTCGTGGCGCCAGCCGCGGGCCGTGGACTACCGGGCGGTGGAGGGTGCAGTAACGGCGGACGGCATCGGTAAACTGCTGTCAGGCATCGCGGGAATCGTGCCGACTCAGACCATCGGAGTCAGCGTCCCGACGGTCGAGCTGACGGGCGTCGCAGCACGCCGCGTTGGAATCGTTGCGGCTGGCGTGCTGGTCGTACTTGCGTTCCTGCCCAAGGTCCTTGCCATGATACTGGCGATACCCAGCCCGGTCGTCGTCGCTTATCTGACCGTCGTGCTGGCAATGACCTTCGTCAGGGGGATGACGGAGGTGGTGCAGGGCGGAATCGACCATCGCAAGGCCCTGATCACAGGTGTCGCCTTCTGGGTCGGCGTGGGCTGCCAGAACGACCTCCTGTTCCCCGAACTTCTCGCGGAGCTGGGGGGCGGCCTGCTGAGCAACGGCATCACGGCCGGCGGTATCATGGCGATCCTCATGACCCTGTTTCTGGAATTGACGGCGCAGCGCCGCAGCCGGATCGAAACGGCGCTCGACCTGTCCGTGCTTCCGAAGATCAGGGAGTTCCTCGATACGTTCGCATCCCGCAGCGGCTGGGGTGCGAAAATGGTCGACCGTCTCGACGCCGCCAGCGAGGAGACGTTGCTGACACTGATCGGGGAGGATGAGGACCACGAGAAACGCGAGGGTCGGCGTCTGCTCCTGCAGGCGCGCAAGGAAGCCGACGGGGCCGTCCTCGAGTTCGTAGCAGCGTCCGGCGAGGATAACCTTCAGAACAGGATCGCCCTGCTCACCGAGACCCCTGACGAGGTACTGATGGAGCGGGAGGTCTCGCTGCGGCTGTTGCGGCACATCGCGTCTTCCGTTCGCCACCAGCAGTTCCACGACACGGAAATCGTAACCGTTCACGTGAAAGTCCCGGAGATTGGCCAAGGGAAGAGCCGGGAGAGTTAGCCTCAATCCGAAAAAACAGCAACGCGGCGACACGATAAAACCCTCCGAAACGGGGCGATATCGACGTATAGAATGACGTTTTTTCCCTTCACGTCCAGTGACCTGGTGTATCCTGGTAATCCGCCGTTTAATCGCCTTTATTTACAAGCACATATTCGAATTAACGTCCCCGAAGACTTACGAATCAAGGTTAGTCGTGAGACGCGAAGCGGAAGATGCCAGCCCTAGGAAGCAGGCATCGAAGCCGGTCGCCCAACTGAGGCATGAAGAGGCGTTCGAGCGGGCCTGGGCCGACCCGGACAACACACGAATCGAGTTGTCTCCGGTGGACATCAATCTGGCGCTCTCCAGGCATTACCGCACGAACAAGCCGCTCAAGTTCACCCGGTCCATGTTATGGGACATGGAGGTGAAAAAGGCGTTCCGGCCCGACCTGTATATCCCTTCGGTCGTATCGGAGGAAAGCTCCCGCTATTGGCGCCGGCAGGCGGCGGCCGGCGGCGCCGAATCCTTCGTGCGATGCTCGCGGCAGCGCCTCTGGCTTGAGCCCTCGGAGAACGGATTGGTCCTTGAGCAGGTATTCCTCAACCCTGCTCGGCAGAGTGCCACTTTCATCGGGGCATCGGAACTCCTCGACCAGGACGGGATCCTGCTGCGAGCGGGCGAAGGACAGCCGCTCTTTCACGTTGAGCATTCGGTCGATGGTGACGAATTGCGACCCCTCAACCTGTGGCGAATCGTTTATCTCACTCACAGACCCGAGCAGAAACTGATCGAGCGATTCACGCTTGCGAAGGAAGTGTGGCTGCGCGAGTTCATCGAAATCTACATTCGACGGGACTTGAAGATCGAGTTGACCCGGAGGAGATCGGGAGGAAAACCCGCCAGGCGACCATTAAGAGAACCCCACTTATGAAGATTCGGGACATCCGCCACGTGGGGTTGTTGTCGCCGGCGATCGCGGCCCACACCAGATACTATCTCGAGGACTGGGGACTCCAGTCGGCAGGAGAACACCGACACGCACGATATCTCCGCGCCTCGTCAACCGGGCACCACGTTCTCAGCCTGCATCCGGCCGGCCGGACCGGGCTCCACCACCTGGCCTTCGGCCTTGACGGATGCGAAGCAGTCGACGCGGCGGCAGCCGAACTCGAACGGCGGGGAACCCCCCTCGTCGCGCAGCCGGACGACCTGGACGAACCCGGCGGCGGATACGGGCTGCGGTTTCTTGACCCGGAGAACCGCTGCATCGAGTTGTCGGCCGACGTGGACGTACACCTGAGCGGCGGGTCAACCGGAAAAGTCGCCCCACGCCGGCTGTGCCACGTGGGTCTCAACACGCCGCGGTTCGAGCAGACCGTGGCGTTCTACACGGATATTCTCGGGTTTCGGGTCTCGGACCGGATTGAGGACCGGTTGGCCTTCCTGCGTTGCGGCCGGAGACATCACGTCATTGTCTTCAGTCGCGCAGACTACGCGTCGGTCAACCATATTGCGTATGTGATGGCGAATGTGGACGACGTGATGAAAGGGGTCTCCAACCTGCGTGCCCGGGGGCAGGAACCCGACTGGGGACCGGGGCGTCACGGACCGGGCAACAACATCTTCTGTTACTACAGGGATCCGGCTGGATATGTGAACGAATTCTCGAGCGACATAGCGTTCATCGAAGACGAAGCAACGCACAAACCCGCGGTGTGGAGACGGGTGCCGGAAACGGCTGACCTCTGGGGCACGGCAGGGGCGCCCGGCCCCGACGTTCGGAAGGCGATGGCCGGCGACCCTGATCCGGGATGGGCTGTGCAGGACGACACCGCTGAATGATCGTCAGACGTCCGCTCCGTTTCGGAATTTTTCGCCGCGGTGTCGGCTTGCCGGATTTTTCGATTCAGGGCGAGTTGCCACAAGAGGCACAAAAACAGCGATTCTGTTACAGGGTGTATCGCCGGAAATTACCGCAAGGTCACGGCGTTACTGCACACGCCGTTTGGTACCGATACCTTTTGTGCTTTTTGTGGCCAATTTAACGGTTATCTTTCTTCGAATTGCCGGCGTACCCTTCCTGGCTCCGTTCACCGGGGCCGAGTTCTTGCGTGACCCGGAGTTGAACAACGTGCTCAACGTCCGGGCATCGTACTACCAGGAAACCGACGGCATGCCGCTCAAATACGGGTCGGGCGACAACCAGGGATCCGACGCCGTGTTCCTGACCGTAATTGGTACGAACGGTCAATACCACGGGGTCGAAAAGCTCAAGCGCCCGCAATAATGACGCCCTAAATGACACCTACGGAGAACCTCAAGATGTCCGCGGCAGGCTTCTCTCTCCAGGATATAGCGGATCTGTTCAGATTCGCTGAGCACACGCATGAACTACACCAATCCCTGTTGACTCTCGGGATGCTCATCATCGTTGCCAAGTTGGCCGAGGGCGTTTTTCGCAGGCTGCGGTTGAACGCCATCATCGCCTATGCGGCCACGGGCATGTTTCTCGGACCGGTCCTGGAGCTGACCGGCATCTGGTGGATTGAGTCTACGCTGCACCTCGAGCTGGTTCTGACGCTGGGTGTGTTCGTATTCTTCTTCCTCATCGGCCTCGACGAAGTGGATATTTCCAGTTTCATGTCGTCCCTCAAGGGTCATTACTTCCTTGCGGCCGTATTGTCCGTGACCGTGTCACTGGGCGTTTCGATGCTGGTCACCACCGATCTGGTTTTCGATTTCGGACTGAAGCTTAATTTCACGGAGTCGCTGGCGCTGGCCGGCGTGCTGTCGATGACCAGCCTGGGCATCGTGGCCAAAGTGCTGACGGACGGTGGATACCTGAAACAGCCGGTTGGACTGCAAATTTTCACGGTAGTGATCATCGCCGAGTTGATTGCCCTGCTGCTGATCGGCTTCAGCATCGGCGAACACGCCCACCAGGTTTCGCCTGTCGGCATGCTGATTCTGCTGGGCAAAGTTGCCGGTTTTTCGGTGGTGACCTGGGTCATGTCGTCGAGGGTGCTGCCGCCGTTGGTGGCGGTTTTGCAGCGGGTGATCCAGGTACCGCAGCTCTCCCTGGGTTTGCTGCTTGGCATGCTCTTGCTGATCGTGTACGGCGCGGAGGCAGTGGGACTCCACGGCTCGCTGGGTGCCTTGCTGTTCGGGGCGTCGCTGTCGAACCTTCCTTACCAGGTGCGGCAGGAGATCCTCCCGGGGATTCGCAGCGTGGCCGAGGGGTTTTTCGTCCCCCTCTTCTTTGCTTCCGCCGGATTGAGCTTCAGCTTTACCTTCGTAACCCTGCCGCTGTGGGCCATGGCGGGGCTGGCGCTGATCCCATTGCTCGGCAACTTCACCGGTGCATTCATCGGCGCTTACGTGTCCCGCCTCGCCGTTCCCTACGCCGTAGCCACCGGGCTGATGGGCAAGGGAGTAGCTGAAATCGCGCTGCTGCTGGTTATGTGGAATTCCGGAACCATTGACGAGGTGGTCTTCTCGTTCCTGGTGCTGGTGATGTTCTGTTATATCCTGTTCATGCCGGGGGTGATCAACTTCGCGGTAAGCCGGGCCAGCCGCAGGCCGGACCTGCCAACGCAACTTGACGACATTCCGTTGGGAATATACCGCTTCGCGCTGGAAGACATCACGATTGATGACATTCTGAACCGCTCGCGTCGACACCCTTCGCCTTCGGTCACAGTACGTGATTTCACGGAGCAGTGGATCGTTCCGCACCAGCACCACTACGTCGTGGCAGATAATGACGCGCTGGTCGGGATCGTGTCCCTGGAGATGCTCCGCTACCTGCCCAAGGACGCCTGGGACGAGACCCGGCTCGACGCTGTGGTACGCCGCCAAACGCCATTGGCCTGGCCTGATGAGCCTGTCGAAGACGTGCTGCAGCGTATGTCAGAAAATTCTCTTTCCATCATACCCGTCGTGGAACGGGATTCGGAGGCGTTTTTAGGCGCGGTCACCAGCAACGATATCATCCAGCTCATGACGTTAGAGACGACGGGAGAGAGCCCCTCGCCGGTCTCGATCCGGACATTGTCGCGGCGGAAGCATTAAGGCCGCGAAGGAGATCGTCGCGGGAGAAGGAAACGGATGAAGCTCGTCCTGTACGACAACGGCAGGACCGGCCTGCTCCTCGATGGCCGGATCGTGGACCTCAGCCCGGCACTCGGCAGCCTGGCTGAGCAGCCCGCGCAATGGCGCATGGAAGCGGTGATCGAAGCCTTCGATGAGTACCGCCCACGGTTCGAGCAGTTGGCAGAAAGCGAGAGGGGTGTACCCAAGGATTCCGTGCGGATTCTGGCGCCGCTGCCGAGGCCGCGCCACCTGCTCTGCGCGTTCTCGAACTACCTGGAACGGGAGGGTGCGACAAGAGGCGCCCTCGATTTCTTCTACAAGGGCGCGACGAGCATCGTCGGAACGGGAACGACGATTGAGGTACCAAGCCTGGAAGGCGCAGTGGCCTATCAGCCGGAGCCGGAGATCGCATACGTGATCGGCAGGCAGGCGCGGCATGTGTCCGGAAAAGACGCGATGGACCACGTCTTCGGGTACGTCAACTTCATCGACGTGTCCTGCCGGGGGCTGCAGGCGCGGCGCACCACATTCCTCTCCAAAGGGATCGACGACTGGGCGCCGATGGGCCCTGCACTCGTGACCAGAGACGAGATCGCCAACCCGCAGGACGTACGCGTGCGCCTGTGGCTGAACGAGGAACTTCAGCAGGACTACAGCACGTCGGCAATGGCGTACCCGATCGCCGAGCAGATCGCCTGGCTCAGCCGGTACATTACCCTCATGCCCGGCGACGTGATCGCGTGCGGCACGCACCACGGAGGCCTCTGCAACATCAACGACGGGGACAGCGTCGACGTCGAAGTCGACGGGCTGGAGCGGCTCTCAATCGCAGTACGCTCGCACGCGCCGAGGCTCACCGAGCGGTGGCGTCCTCCGGGCCTTCGCGACACGGGCACGGCCAGACCATAAACATCCGCGGCGGCATGGTTCTGGACTGAACGATAACCTGAGAATCAGTGACTATAATGGCAGCCGATCAGCTACCGTCAAACTGAATCATTGCGGCCAGATGGCGGACATTGTTTATTTAGTGTATAATTGATTTTTTGTCCGGTTTTGGATATGTTCTCTGGTAGAGAGCAAGGAGCCATCTTTTGGGAAGGTTGGAATGCTTTCAATTGGCAGGCCTGGAATTATGGTTCAATTCCTCAGATCACGAACCTCCTCATTTTCACGCTCGCAAACCGGACAAATGGGAGATACGCGTCTTTTTTCGCGCGTGCAAACCCAGGAATCTAGCTTTTAATGTGAAGTTTCCCCCTTCGGGATCAGGCCCTTCGAGCAAAGAGCTGAGAGAACTGTTGAGTCTGGTGCTTCAGCATAGAGACGCCCTTTATGCCGAGTGGGAAACCAAAGTGATATAAGGAGCCAAAAATGGCAAGGACTGCTGAAATGATCGTCTGGGCTCAAGATCAATTTAGCTATGACGTCATTCCGCCCACTTTCACCGTTTTTAGATCGGATGAAAGCGCGGTTAACGCTCGGTATATTTTCGTATTAACTTCTGTTGCCGATCTTCCAACGGTAAGTGATTTTGTCCGTGCTGCCAATCAGCGGAACCATCTTCGAACCCTATTCGTCCGCGAAGACGGCAACGCTCAGTTTTTGCCGCAGATGCTTTACGAGGCAAAACTCAAAAGCAGCCGACACATTATCGTGCATTCGACGAAGGATGTTCCAAAGCGTGTGCTTACGGCTTGGAGCCTTGGATGCCCCGATCAACTCATTGCCGATGCACAGGTCGTAGGTGAGGAGCTCTTTGTCATGGCGTGTGATCATACCTTATTCAGAGCGGGTTTTGCCGAAATGCCCGCCCTGGAGCGGATTCCATCCCAACAGCGTTCTTCATTTACCATCTCCAGTGAAGGCAGTTATATACACTGGCCTGAGGCCGATGTACACATTGACCTGGATGCTGTTCGCTACCTGAAAGACGAAACATGGCGCAAAAAAAAGGATCGGGAAAGACTGATGTACGACCTCCGATTTGGTGAGGCCGTTGCCGAATTCCGCAAGAAGTGCGGGCTTATACAGGCCGATATACGAGGGCTTTCTGAACGCCATGTGCGAAGGATTGAAAAAGGGGAACGGACGAGAATCGACACGCTGGCGATTTTGGCAAGAAGCCACGGATTGTCCCTTAAAGAGTATCTCGACGAAATCGCGGAAATGCTCTGACCCAGATAGGACTCTTCCCGGCGCATCGGTCGGCCACGCTTCTCAATGTGTACGCGCCACGTGTCGATCTTCGTACACTCCCTTTGGAAACCTATCCGGATTGAGTTCCTCCGGCATATAATGCCAGGCCGTACTGTAACGCGTGCGATTGCTGTGGTTATCATAGGCACCGTGCAGGAGATTGGCGGAAAACAGAACGACCGTGCCGGCGGGAACGACCAGATCCACAGCCCGCGATTCATCGACCTCCGTCCAGCTGCCATGCCTGCCCGGATTTCTGCGGTGCTCGACAATCTCGCCCATCCGGTGGCTGCCGGGCACCACGCGCAGACATCCGTTCTCCACGTCTGAATCTTCCAGGTATATCCCACAACTGATGATGCGATTCGTATCGGTGCCAAAATAGAAATTGTCCTGATGCCAGCTCGTTGACGTGCCGCCGTTGGGTAGCTTCGGAAAAAACTTGGTGCCGAACACATCGATATTTTCGCCCGTCAATACGGCCACGCGGTCCAGAATCGCCGGTTCGCGCGCCAGTTCCAGAACGCGGGCATCCACCACGCAAACGCCCTGAACCTTGTGCAGCAGACCCGCCCGGGGGTTGCCGCTTTCGTCCAGTTCCAGCGCCCAGTGCGGCGTTTGCCCGGTTAATTTGCTCCCCTTTGCGACCAGTTCATCAAACACCCGCTTGTAATAGGCCAATCGCTCGCCCTGTATCAGGGATTCGAAGACGAGATAGCCGTCTTTCCGAAACTGCCCCACCTGTTCGTCAGTCAACATTGAGACCTCCTCAATGGTATTGTCCTGGAAATAAGTTGCCTGAATTCAACCGCCGAGTCGCCTAGCTCGCAATCTGCGACAGGCGCAGGGCAGCGCCCTCGACAGGCTCAGGAATCGGCGGGCAAGCCCTGAGCCGCTCCCTGAGCTTGTCGAAGGGTCGGCGAAGGGATATTGATTGGCCATCGACTGGTATTGAAACGCGGGCATTTCGACAAGCTCAATGACCACGTTTCAGCGAGACGGGATGAATCGTCGGGAGAATGGTGAGGTATTTATGGGACAATACAGTGGTTCGCTAGGCAACGTCGGCCACCCGAAGGCGACCGGCGCCGTGGGTACCCGTCCGGGGATGATCATGCCAATTCGTACGAGACACAGGATCATTCTTTGGCTATATTTCGCCGGGAGTCAAGGGCAGGAGCGCTCGAACACGATCCGGCCGGTGACTCTTCCTACTCGCTGAAAATTCCGACCGCAACTGAAAGGTAAGATCAGAAAGGAGATGACCCGTGTCAAGAATCGAACCCGCATCACGATTGACCCGTCTGAGCGGCGCCAGGATCGGACTTCTGGATCCCGGAAAGCGTACAGCGGGGGCCGTTCTCAATGGCGTCGGTGAACGGCTTGCGGCGGAGTACGACGCGAATGTGGTGGGACCCTGGAAAAAGTCATCGCCCTACCGAGTCTGCACGAAGAAGCTTGTGGAGGAAATCGTTCCGCAGTGCGACGGGCTTGTCATGGGGGTCGTGGACTGATGCGGCGCCAGTTCGTGCAGTTTGCACGATATGCTGGAGTTCGAGTTGAGAGGCATCCCCACCGCCTACATCACGGCCGCGGGCAGGGTGCCAATGATCGAACGCGATGGTGATGGGTTCAAGCTGTCGCATCTGACAGGAAACTACCTGGTCGAAGGATGGGCGGAAGCCGGACCGCAGCCGGACAACGTGCATCGCAGGTTGATTCACTTCGGAGTACACCGCAGAATGAGGATGTACGATGTGAAGGAGGGGGACCGTGTCCGCTACCGCGGCATGGACCTGCGATGGGAGTATCCACAAAAGGAACTGGAGGCCAGGTTCAGGCCTTCGGGAGCCGGCGCGTGGTCGAGCACCCTTGACGGCGTCGCAGGCTACAGGAATATCGAACTGCGCGTGCACGCTGCACCCATGAGAGGCGAAAAAGTGGATGAATGCGTGGAGGAGGCCGTCCCACAGGTGGTGTCGATTCTGACAGGCGGAAACGCGTGAGCTCACGCACTGTATCGTTCAGGCAGCTTGACTACCCCGTCTCCGGCTGGACGATGCAGAAGTCGGCGCCTTGCGGGTCCCGGGCGACCACCATTCGACCGAACCCGGTAATGTCGTCCGGCTCAGCCATCAATCGCCCTCCGTGCTTCTGCACATAGCCCGCTGATTCGTCAAAATCCGCAACCTGAAAATACACGTACCACTCGGACGCGACCCCTTCTTCGATCATCCGGTCCGGCATCTGCATGATCCCGCTGACCGCCTTGTCTCCCACCAGCACGGTCGAGTACTGCACCGGATGTTCCTCGCCAGCCGTCTCGGTCTCGACACCGACAACCTCCTCGTAAAACCGTACCGATGCCGCGCGATCCGTACTCAGATGCTCCGACCAGGCAAACGCGCCTGCCTTGGCCATAACGCCACATCCCACGAACTCACCGGGCTCCCACAGCGTCGTCACACAGCCCGTCGGATCCGCGATCACCGCCACCCGACCCGCGCGATCGACGTCTCTCGAACCCGCCAGCACAGACCCGCCATTCGCTGCCACCCGCCCGACCACGGCGTCGACATTGTCCACCGAGAGGTAGAGGTTCCACTTCGCTGTACCGTCCGGACGAATCTGCCCGGGCCCCGATTCATAAATCGCCGCCGCCGCCGATCCGCCCAGCATCGCCATCGCCCACCTCACCTACACCGAACACCGCCTCCTGCGTATCCGCCGATCATTCGGCAATGGTCGTTTTGCGTCACATCGGCGCGTGTCCCGCAGTCAATCACGGACTCTCGACAAAACCCTGCCGGCTCAGGAAGTCCAGCATCACCGCCGCGCACTCCTCCGGTTTCTCGAGCTGCAGAAAGTGTGTCGTTCCGGGCACGAACTCGTGGTCGACGCCTGCGGCGGCGCTGTAGTCGAACTTCGGACGATTCGGATCCAGGGCGGGATCTGACCCGACGATCATGGTGGGACATCGCAGGGAGCCGAAGTCCACAGACACCGCAGGTTGAGAGGCTTCATACCAGATTTGCGCTTCGTACTCGCGAGGGCATCGGAGCTCGAAACCCTGTCCCGTCCCGGACTCCCTGAGGGTCGTCCTGGCAACGAGATCCAGGACGCCCGGCACAGCGTGCTGGAAGTAATGGAGGTTGGTATGAAGTTCGGCGAGCTCTTCCCGGGCCCTGAACCACGGCGCCCTCCAACTGAGCATGTCACCCGTTCGCACCGCCCGCAGCTCGAACTCCCTGTATCTCGGGCCCGTGTTGCACAGAGGCGGCGCGAACAGTACCATCGCGGAGTAGTGACTGCCTCTCGAAGGCGTGTGCATGGCGGCCAGGGCAGAAATGGAGTGGAAGACGCCCACCGTGGGTTTCGCGCCGTAGAGCCTTTCGATCGCTTCGAAGATGCTGTCGTGGTCGCGGGAAAACGCATCGAAACGGTGGTTCTCCAGGGCTCTGACTTCGTTCCAGCCGTGGTTCCTGAGGTCATGGACCACCAGGTCGAAGCCAGCGGCCAGCAACGACCAGAACGGGTAGTAGAGGTCGATGGCGAGGCCATTCCCGTGACTGAGGACAAGCCGGGGACCCGCCGGATTCCCGTGGCGTCTCAGGACGATGACGGCATCGTCGTCCACCTTCACGCTGTCAGTGGACAGTGGCGCGGGTATCTCCCAGTTGGCTGGAGGTACTGTCAAATCAGCTTCCTTTCCGGCCGCCGCGACCGCCGGCTGTTGTGCTCAGGGACTCGGGAGACGGCTTGTCGAACCAGCGAAATCGAGCCATTCACAGAGGACCCTGACGCGGATCACCTGGTGGCCTGGTGTACTGTCCCGGAAATTAGTTGCCTGAATTCGGCCGCTGAGTCGCCCGGCTCGCAAGGCGCCTCCAACCTTCGTACGGTCGGCGAGCGAGGGGAACGTAGCGAGACGGGATGAATCGGCGGTCGAATGGGGAGGAATTTCTGGGACAGGACACTAACCCTGCGTGCAAATATAATCCCAATTCAGCAGGATCACAAATTAACTCCAATGAAACGGAGTTACAATGTTCGCGCGGCTACGACGAGCTGCCTGAGGCCTATTTGCAGATCCCGATAGCCGAAATCACCCTGGCGAGAAGGATTAACAGACGATTGTCGTTTGCTATTTTAGACATTCGTCAATCCCCGCCGCCGCCGATCCGCCCAGCATCGCCATCGAATAGACACCGATGTCCACCTGCCCCAACTCTTCATCCACATACTCCCGACCGAACAGTCCCGCGTAGAACACCCTCGCCCCAGCCAAATCAGTTGTCGCAAGATCAACACAACACGGCGTTCCGTGTCGGTACTTTTCAACCATTGGCATCACGCCTCCTGATCCCTGGCAGCCCCCCGTCGAAGGCGGCTTCCAACTGCTGGCCTGAAACACTTGCGAAACACGCCCCTTGATGTTTATCTTGACCTTCCGATGTAGTTTCTTCCAAGATCATTGTTGTTTAGTTATTGGGATAACCCTGATATAATACAATGACTTGTGTAAGCAAACTACCTTTTTTATTTCTAATTCAGACTATGATTGACAGGTATCTGATTTTCTGCTGCGGGGGCATTTATGTTCTTCAGGTCGGTTGTCCTGTTCACGGTTCTGGTTCTCACAGCCCAGGCTTACGGTTGTCCCGGTGACTTCGACAACAACAGGCAGATTGACTTCGCCGATTTTCTTGACTTCGCCGTTGTATTCGGGGCCCGGCAGGGGGAAGCGGGTTATAACGCCGCAATGGATCTGGATGCCAACGGCTCGATTGATCTGGCCGACTTTCAGGCCTTCGCGAAGTTGTTTGGTACACCTTGTGTTGCCGAACTCACCCGTTTGACGAATAGCGAGACCATCGAATTACATCCCACGTGGTCACCGCCGGACGGCCAGAAAATTGCATATCTATCCGGACATGAAGATCCGGAATTGTGGGTGATGAATGCGGATGGTGGTGATTCAATGAGATTGGCCACTTCGATTGCAGTCGATACCGAATTGTACACGACGCTGACCTGGTCGCCGGACGGTCAGCACATCGCTTTTTCCTCTGTTCGGGATGGGAATTCAGAGATTTATAGGGTAGGCGCCAATGGTGAAGGTCTCACTCGTCTTACCAATAATGACGCGGAAGATATTTATCCTTCCTGGTCGCCTGACGGCGCCAGGATCGCCTTTTCGTCCAACCAGGACGGGAACTTTGAAATCTACGTGGTGAATCCGGAGGGCTCGGATCTCACACGGCTGACGAATAGTAATGCCCACGATTGGCTTCCGGTCTGGTCGCCCGACAGTAAGCAACTTGCATTCACGTCTATAGGTACTGACTCCAATGAGAACAGGTTCGCTGTGATTTCCTTGGTGGATGTCGAGTCGGCAACGGTTACGCAACTCACTGCGGATGACGAAGGAAGTATGCTGCCCGTGTGGTCGCCTGACGGAACAAGAATTACCTTCTGGTCAAGGCGCGACAATGCCCGTCCAAACTATGGCGATATGTATGTGATGAATGCTGACGGCAGCGAGGTTACTCGCCTCACCTATCAGGATATCTGGGATGATTTGTGGGTAGGTGCCGTATGGTCACCGGACGGCACTCAAGTGGTTTACTCGGCTGAGGGAGACGGCCCACTCTATGTAATGAACGCCGACGGTACAGATGTCAAACGCTTAACGAATCGCGAGAATGCGGAGTATTTTCCGGCCTGGTCGCCCGATGGCAGGAAAATCGCCTTTCTCTCTGACCCCGAGACGACTTTTGATATTTATGTCGTAGAGGTCCCACCAGAGTAACTCGCGTGGCGAATCATATCAAGTGACTTACGTGGGATTGTAGATAATCGCACGTAATCGCGAGAGCCACTTCGACCTTCATGGGGACATGCCGCAAGCCCTTTCCAAATTCGCCAAACATCTGATTCACCTGTGCGGCCGTAAACCGTTGGCGACGCCGGTCGATATGACTGGCCGCCACGTGATCGCAACCGGGGCGTCGCCGAATTCCCTCGGGTTCGAAACCGCGAGGATCCTGGCAGGCTGGGGTGCGACGGTCGTAGCGACCTGCGCGCGCAATGTGCCTCAAATGGAATCGTCGCTGAAGGACGAACTTCGAAAGATCGACGCCAGCGAGAACAACATCACAGCGCACAGGCTGGATCTCTGCGATCGTGACTGCTGATATGACTGAGCCGGACATCTACCGCCTGCTGGTATGGGTCATATTCGGCCTGGCCGGCGTGACTTTCCTGTATTTGCTTCGGAGACCGGCGCCTTACGGCCGCCACTTTCCGGGCTCCGGTTGGGGGCCTGCCGTCTCCAGCAGGGCGGGCTGGATCGGCATGGAGTCTCCGGCGGTCTTCTTCTTCCTGTTCGTTTATCTGCAAGGGAGCTTGAGGGGCAACCTCTTGTCGCTGGTTTTCCTGGCAATGTGGCAGGGCCATTACCTGAACCGGACGCTCATCTACCCGTTCCGGATGCGGACCGGCCGAAGAATGCCGCTTGTCGTCGCCGGATCGGGGTTCTTCTTCAATATGCTGAATGCTTACGTCAATGCCCGGTTCGTCTCCCACCTCGGCGAGTACCCTGTTTCATGGCTGACCAACCCGTGTTTCCTGATCGGAGCGGCAGTTTTCGCCGGTGGCATCGTTCTGAATGTGCAGAGCGACGGCATCCTGCGCGGCCTGCGGAAACAGGGAGGCGCAGGTTACGTCGTCCCGGACCGCGGCGCCTTCCGGTACGTCTCCAGCCCGAACTACCTCGGCGAGATTCTGGAATGGACGGGTTGGGCGATCGCCACGTGGTCGCCCGGCGGGCTCGCGTTCTGCGTCTATACGATCGCCAATCTGGTCCCCCGGGCCCGCAGCAATCACCGCTGGTACCAGGAACGCTTCACGGACTACCCGCCCAGCCGCCGTGCCCTCATCCCGGGCGTGTTCTGAGCAGGTCGCGAATGCCGGCGCGGCGGGTTCCGTCCAGGTATCTTTCGCCCGTGGAATGACCGATGGCCTCGCGCGCAGGTACTCGGCCCCGTACCATCGCGGGCCTTGTTGAGTAATGCCCCTTGGAAGGACGAATCAGAATGCCGGGAAGTCATCGCCCTTCGGTCCGCGGGAAACGGTATGTGGTCTCGTCGCTGCACTATCTTGCAACCATGGGCGGGGTCCGGATTCTCGAAAACGGCGGCAATGCTGCCGATGCCGGCGTCGCCACCGGGATCTGCATCAACGTGCTTCAACCCGGGTCCACTCATTTCGGCGGCGTCGCGCCGATTATCTATTGCCCGGGAACGGGCGCGCCAGTTGAAACCATCAGCGGCCTCGGACGCTGGCCCCGGGCCGCAAGCATCGACACCTTTCAGGAATATCACGGCGGCGACCTGCCCCCCGGTATCCTGCGAACCGTTACGCCGGCATCGCCTGATGCGTGGTTGACGGCGCTGGCGCGGTTCGGCACCATGAGCTTCGAGCAGGTCATTCAGCCCGCGCTGGACCTCGCCGAGAACGGACTCCCGGTCGACGATCAGTTCCACGCCTTCGCCAGCGGAGCACTGGGAGATGCGCCGTCGACAACTGCCGTTTTCAATCCCGGGGGACACATTCCACAGATCGGGGAAGTTTTCTGCCAGAAGGACCTGGCGAACACTTTCCGGCGGATGATCGATGCCGAACGGGGGGCACGCGGCGATCGGGTAACGGGAATCAGGGCCGCGCGCGATCTGATCTACAAGGGTGAAATCGCACGGGAAATTGCCGAATTCTACGCGCGGGAAGGGGGCCTGCTCACGTACGAGGATCTTGCGGCATTCTCAGCCCGGGTCGAACCCCCCGCACACATCACCTACAAGGGCTATGACGTCTATACCTGCGGTCCCTGGTGCCAGGGGCCAACGTTGAACATGGCGCTGAAGATCCTCGAAGGAATTGACCTGCGGAGAATTGGGCACGAATCCACGGACTATCTCCATGCGATTATCGAGGGGATCAAACTGGTGTTTGCCGATCGCGAGGCGTACTTCGGCGACCCCGATTTCGTGCAGGTGCCGCTGGCGGGTTTACTTGATGAGCGCTATGCCGCTGGAAGACGGAACGCCATTGATCCGGATCGTGCCGCGGCCGACATGCCGCGCGCCGGCGATCCGTGGCCGTTCCATCCGGAACAGCGGGGGGAAAACGGTCCCTTCCCGACGCTGGATCCGGACCGCCCGCAACCGGAGCGACTGTCTCATTGGGAAAGCGACACCAGTTACCTCTGCGTGGTGGACGAACAGGGCAACGCCTTTTCTTCGACCCCGTCCGACGTGGTCGGTTGGACCCCTGTCGTGCCGGGCCTGGGTTTTCCAGTCTCGGGACGCGGCACGCAGACGTGGCTCGATCCGGCGCATCCCTCATGTCTGCAGCCGTGGAAGCGTCCGCGCCTCACCCCGAATCCCGCGCTGGTCCTGAAGGATGGCAGGCCGTTTATGCCCTTTGGTTGTCCCGGCGGCGATGCGCAGGTCCAGGGGATGCTGCAGGTGTTCCTCAATATCATCGAGTTTGGTATGGAACCTCAGGAAGCGATAGACGCACCGCGCGTCATCAGCCACAGCTTTCCGAATTCGTTCTGGCCCCACGGATCATTGCCCGGCGAGGTAACGGTCGAAGCCCGCATCGCCCCGCACGTCCGCGAAGATCTGCGAGATCGAGGGCACATCGTCGACGATAATGACGAATGGAGCTCCGGAGTCAGCCGGGTGTGCGCCATTACGGTCGATCCGGAAACTGGGACGCGCGCCGGCGGCGCGGACCCTCGCTCAACGTCGTACGCTATCGGATGGTGAATCTATCCGCCCATCGCTGACTTGCGATAAAGAAGAGACATTGGGTCAACCCCTGCTTCTACTCCCCCACTCCCTTGGGAGAGGGGGCTGGGGGGAGAGGTCTGCGCCCTTCGCGATCGTCCACATAATTGCGCTGATGTCAACTGATTCGGTTTCTGCTTCTGGCTGATGGCTGATGGCTCTGTTGTAGGAGGCCGGGGGGCGAGATCACCGCGCATACCTGACGGCTTGTTAACAGGATGTCTTTACAGAAAGGTTATATGCTCACACAAATCGATTATGGCGTTATCGCGGTCTACGCGGTTTTGATGGCCTGGATAGGAATCCTGGCGAAGCGGAAGTCCGCCAACGTGGAACAGTACTTCGTGGCGGGGCACGGGTTGCCCTGGTGGATGGCGGCCATCTCGCACCATGTTTCGGGATACAGCGCGGTTGCATTCGTGGGATTTGCCGGCCGCGCGGCGGTGACGGGATTCAGCATGTGGACCCTGTTTTCGCTCGGGGTGTTCGTGGCGCTGGTGATCGGATGCCTCGTGTGGGCGCCGCGATGGTCCAGGCTGAAAGTGCTCACGCCGGTGGAATACCTGGAAGCGCGTTACGGCAATTCCGTGAGGGGCCTGATCGCGGTGTCGGGTATCCTCATCAAGTTTATCGACCTGGGCATCAAGCTGTTTGCGATCTCGATCGTGGTTCACGTGGTTACCGGCTGGGCGGTGCTTCCCGTGATCGTCGTTTCGGGTCTGATCACCATCGCGTACGTGTTCATCGGCGGCTTGTGGGCGACGGTACTTACGGACCTGGTACAGTTCGTTGTCCAGCTCGTCATGAGTCTGGCCGTGCTGTTTATCGCGCTGGACATGGTGGGGGGCTGGAACGCGATGTGGGACAGTCTGCCACGGGAGCGTGCCGGCTTTTTCAACGCGTCGGGCGGTATCGGTGTGAGCTTCTGGCTGGTCTACGTGGTTGTGATCATCTTCAGTTACAACGGAGGGACCTGGGGTCTGGCGCAGCGATTCGTGTCGGTGGACAAGCCGAGGGATGCCCAGAAGGCGGCCCTCTTGTCGGCGATTCTCTATCTGTTCTATCCCATCGTCATCTTCGTCCCCGCCTGGGCGGCGCCGCTGTTGATCCCCGAGTACTTCGATCCTCAGACACTTCTGCCAATCGCCGGTTTCGACCTGGACCAGACGTATATCCTCGTAACCCAGAAGATCCTCTCCGCTCTGGCGCCGGGGCTGATCGGACTGCTGGTATGCTCGATGTTTGCCGCGACGATGTCGATGATCGACAGCGATATCAACGCGTTGGCCGCGGTATTCACCAAAGACTTCTACCAGCGGAACTTCAGGCGCGAGATCGACGACAGGGCGCTGTTCAGGGCGGGCATGACGATAACGGCGATCTTCGGGCTCGCGGTTCTGGTGACCGCAATCGTGATCTCCCAGAGCCAGGGCATGAACAAGGTGTTCGGCCTCACGGTAAAGCTGTTCGGCGGCCTCCTGTCGCCCATCGCGATCCCGTTGATGTTCGGGATGATATGGAAGCGCCCGACGGCGCGTGGTGCGATCCTGTCGTTTATCGGTGGCGTCATCACCTACTTCATCGCGATTCAATACACGGACAGGTTCGAGATATACACGGGTGTGGAGATCCTGGTCGCGCTGGTCATCTACTTCGGAGAGGGTTATATCTCCAGACGCAGTGAGGAAAAGGAGGCGGAGGTCGAGGCGCTGTTTGAGAGAATTGAAAAGTGATACATCGTCAACAGGAAATAAAGCCGTCAGCTATCAGCCGCAAGCACTGCTGTCCAAGAACAAAGTGACCTGAGGAACCAAAAGCCGCACACCCGCGGGAGGTCATTAGAAGGTCGCGATCGACGGCGAGCAGATTATAATGGCGAAATGGCCACGATTGCCTTTCCCGGGAGCGAGGGCATCCCTGCCCTCGACGGCGAACATAAGAGATCTTTGTGCCGTCATTCCAGATGTGGTTTCGGATGGAAGAGAAGCAATTGGCCATTGATGTGGAGATTCGTCGGTTTCTCGAAGTTCGAGGGCAGGGATGCCCTCGCTCCGGATACTTGCAGATCATGCCGTGAAAGAGGATCGATCGCCTTATGACATTTCCGATGGGAGAACCTCCATGCTGATCGTCGATTCTCACCTGGATATCGCCCACAACGCGCTCGAATGGGACCGGGACCTGCTTCGGCCCATCGCCGGAATACGCGAGGCCGAAGCCGGAATGACGCAGAAGGGCCGCGGCCTGAACGCAGTGAATTTCGCCGAACTGCGGCGCGGCGGGATCGGCCTGTTCTTCGTGACGGTGCACTCCCGGCTCGCCTCGATGGGCAAGCGCTTTCCCGGGGTACGCACGCAGGACATCGCCTACGCCAGATGCAAGGGCGAGTTAGCCTACTACCGCCTGATGGAGGCCAGGGGTGTCTTGCGCCAGATAAGCGATCGCGCCGGACTCGACGCCCATCTTGCCGAGTGGCATAACGATCCGCAGACAACCCCGCTGGGGTTCGTCCTCAGCATGGAAGGGGCGGACGGTATTGTGACACCGAAACAGGTACCGGAGTGGTGGGATGAAGGCCTGAGGATCGTGAGCCTGTGTCACTACGGGGTCAGCGCCTACTCACACGGGACCCAGGCTCCCGGCGGCCTGACGGCCAGAGGCCGCCCCATGCTCGAAACCCTGGAGGCTGCCGGGATCATCCTCGATGTGAGCCACCTGGCCGAGCAGGCATTCTGGGAAGCCCTGGAGGTCTTCAGCGGTCCCGTGGTGGCCACGCACAACTGCTGCCGGACCCTGTGCGACCACGACCGCCAGCTCGACGATCGACAGATCAAGACGCTGGCGCAGCGCGGGGGCGTCATTGGCACAGCCATGGACGTCTGGATGATCTCTCCCTTGTGGGACCCGGCCGCCATGGACAACACGGGCATCACGCTGGAGACCGTGGTGGACCACATCGACCATGTCTGCCAGCTGACCGGGAACTCGCGCCACGCCGCCATCGGCACCGACCTGGACGGCGGCTTCGGCAAGGAGCAGTGCCCGTCCGATCTCGACACGATCGCCGACCTGCGGAAGATTCCCGCCATCCTCGAAGGGCGCGGTTACTCGCAGGCCGCCGTTGCCGACGTCATGCACGAAAACTGGCTCCGCCTGCTGCGCGCGGCGTGGAGATGACCTGGAACGAGTCAGAGGAGTATCAAAATATGTCGACGGAGAGCGATTTCTGTTTTGCGCTCGATGCCGCTGCGCTCGAAGCGCGGGGCCAGTTCGATCAACTCCAATACTGCGAGCTGAAAGAGGCGATCGTCCTCAATGATATGCTCCTGTTCGAAGACGATGCGCCGGCCATCGGCCGCCCCGAGGGCGCTGAGGACCGGTCGTGGTTTGAGATATTGCAGGCAGGCGTGATGATCCGCAAAGACCTGGTCCTGGACGATCCTCGCGCCAAAGCTGCCTATCTGATCTTCAACGGACGGGAGATGGACGACAATGACCATGCGCTCCACATCTCCATCAATGGTCACCACATAATCCGACCACCGAGCAAGATTGCCCACCCAACCGCTCGCCAATACTATACCAGCGACTGGGGCGGCTCGCACTTCGACAACTGGTTCGAGGTACCCGTGCCGGTGGAAACCCTGCGGCAGGGTACCAATGAATTCGTCCTGTGGACCGATTCGGAGGAGACCAGTTGGGAAATCATGTTGGCCGCCGATGGAGAATATAAGCGTGGCTCCGAAACGCGACTCTGCCACCCAAACCGCAGCGCCAAGAGCCGGGACGGCGGCCGCATCTGGGACTTTGAGCACCTGGGCTGTAAAGATGAAATCGACGGGGAGTACGCCATCCGTCTCAGTCTGGATCGCAGCGTACCGCAGGGCACCTTTGTCTCATCCGTGATCGACCTGGCTAAAGGAGGAGACCCCAAGGGAATCGGGAAACTGCTCGAAATAGAAGCGTGCGAAGTAGGATGGGAGTTGGATGTGCCCGAGGGAAGCCAGGTGGAAATAGAGGCACGTCTGGGCGATAATCCAGTGCCAGGTGCCGCCACATGGTCCTCTTTCGAGTCCGTATCGAATTTTTCGAGGACGTGGTGCGAACGGGCCGGACGCTACTTGCAGTTCAGGATTGTCATGCACGCCCGCAATCCGCTGGTGACGCCGGTGTTCAAGGGTATTTCCGTGGAAGTGAAGTGCAGCGAGCACAAACACCGGCCAAAAAGATGCTACCACCTTCACCGGTTCCGAAACGGTCGCGTGATCCGCCCTTCCCTGCCCTACCTCCACGAAGATTTCGCCCGCCTGAACGAACTGCGCCACCGGTTTGAACTGGACGCGGTGATCTCTGACGCGGCGACCGAATTCGAAGCCCAGCTGAAACTCATGCACTGGGCCTACAAAGTGCCGCTCGGTCGCCTGGACGCGTACCAATGGAATTACTTCGATCTGCCTCAACTCGAAAGGGATGCAAGCGGACGCCCCACCCTGCTCGGCGACTACCGGATGCGCCGGCGAGACGGCCACTGCCTCTACTGTAACCTGACCTTGATCGCCGCCTGTCTGGCCATGGGCTTTCCAGCCCGCTGGGTCAACATCTCGACTAAACACACTTACGGGCACGAAGTGGCGGAAGTATGGTCCAACGAATACGACAAGTGGATTTTCCTGGATGCGACGCGCGATTACTACATTTACGATCCCAACACGGGAATTCCCCTGAGTCTGGTGGAAATCAGCGGGCGCCTGGCCGAAATCATGCCCGGGCCGGCAACCTGGGAATATCCCATCCAGTGGCGCCTGCCGGACCTCGAAATGCTCCGTGCCGCTCGCGTTGCCTATCGCCAGGGCGACAATGCGTTTTCAATTGACGACCTGAGCGGAGGACCCGAGCATCTGATGCTCAAGGGACACCTGCAAATGGTTCGGCGCAACGACTTCGCCAGCCGGCCATGGCCGCTGCCGTGGCGACTCTCCAGCAACTGGGGGAGCGATCTCTTCTATTGTTTCTACAGCGATGTGTTCCCCCGCAAACGTGAATACCCCCAACACACCAGGCGCTGGCAGGATTTCAGTCCCCCTCTAAACCAGACGGAACTCTTTTTGAGCGAAACCACCGAGCCGGATGTCCTGCGCGTGGATGTGGATACCGAAACGCCTTGCTTTGACGCGTTTCTGGTGAAAATCGACAGAGCCGAATGGAGGGAACAAACAACCCCCTCGCTGGAGTGGAGGCTGCGCGAAGGCCTGAACAAACTGCGGCTCAAGGTGCGCAACAGCGCGGGGGTTTGCGGGCCGGAAAGCCACGCGGCGGTCGTGATGAATACCTGACAGACAGCAATCGCGGGTTGACTTCTTGCTCTTCAGTTGTCCTCCACCGATCCGTCCTCGTACCTGAGTTCCTCGCGGAGTTGCTGTTTGTAGGGATGCGCCCGGGCGACCCCCTCGTTCAGCTCGAGGCCGAGACCGGGCGTGTCCGGCAACGTCACGAAGCCGTCCTCGACCTGGAACCGGTGCCCGTAGAACAGGTCGTCCCGCCAGTCGGTCTTTTCTCTGGTGGAGTCGTCTGCATAGGAAGCCATTTCCTGGATCACGCTGTTCGGGCAGTTCAGGCCCATGTGGATCTCGGCGGCCACGCCCACCCGGCTGTAGGTGATGTGTGGTGAGACCTGGATGTACTGCGCCTCCGCCATGGCCGCAATCTTCTTGAACTCCGAGATGCCGCCGCAATGGACGATGTCCGGATTGAGGTAGCTCACCAGGCGTTTGGCGATGATGTCCTGGAAGCCCCACTTGGTGAAATTCCGTTCGCCCATGCACAGAGGCACCGTGGTGCGGACGCTCAGCCACTCGAGTGCGTCGTTGGATCCTTCCACCTGAATCGGCTCCTCCACCCAGAAGGGTCGGTAGGGTTCGACGGCCTTGCAGTACTCCAGGGCCATGGTCGGCGTCAGCCGGCCGTGGGCGTCGATGAGGATATCGAAGTCATCGCCTCCTTCAATGCGCATTTCCTCGATCTGAGCAACCGCACGCTTCAGGTCCCAGGGCATGGGCACCGTGAGTGGATCGCCGACCCTGGTCACCGGGGGTCCCGTCTTGACGGCATTGCATCCCATGGCCCGGGCGCGCTGCACGCCCGCTTTTCCCCCGCCGCCGGCGTAGATGCGGACCCGGTCCCGCGCGGCGCCTCCGAGAAGTTTGTAGATGGGCAGACCCGCGATCTTTCCCAGAATATCCCACAGGGCGATATCGATTGCGCTCAGAGCGGTGGTGAACAGCACGCCCACGTGCCACCGGTTCCACCTGAAAAGCCCCTGCCAGAGATGTTCGATATCCGTTGGATTCCTGCCGATGAGGTGGCCTTCGAAGTCCTTGACGCACTGGGCGATGGTACCCACCTTGTTGTCGCTGATCGAACCCTCGCCGAGTCCGGTGATCCCCTCGTTCGTGCTGATCTTCACGAAACAGCAGTTCCCTTCCACCAGGAAGGTGTCCACTGCGGTGATCCTGATACCGGAGTACATTGGTGGAACCTCGTGTGTCATCTTCAGTGTCTCCTTTGAAAGTCCTCTCAAAAGGCACTTCAAGCGTTTTTAAAACGGTTCCCCGTGAGTGCGGAGCTATAAGTTATCAGCCAAAGGCGCAATCCAAATTCAAAATCCACATCTCCCCAAATTCCCTGCCTACGGCGTGTTCCTCAAGAGCGGGGAGACGAAAGACGTGAGAGGGTAGAGATCGCATGCCGTATAAGGTTTCTTCTCATGCCGCAAGCGAGCCGGAGGAACAAATCGGCAAGGACTTCTTCTCCCGTCTACCCTCTTGCGTCTCCCCACCTTTCATCCTTCTTCCTTCTTTCTCCTACACGGGATAATTAATCTTCAGATCCTTAAAGTCATCGTTCAGCTCGTACGCTTTCCCTTCCGCGCGGGCGCGGTCCTTGTCAACATCGTTGGCGTCCTTGACGAAGGCGTTGCTGACAACGTCGTCCGCCTTGTAGTGATTCTGAATCTGCCCGAGTTTGTGGACGGTGTCGATATAGGCCTGCCAGGACTCCAGGTCGCTGTACCCGTAGCCTTTTCCGATGCGGTCGCCGTCAAAGTAGATGGTGCCCAGTTCGAGCATGGAATCCAGCGCGAGTTGCGGCGCCATCTGCTCGCGCAGGGCCGGAAAACGGCCGTAGGTAATCTGGCCGGCCGCACGCGGATTGGCCCGCGTGAATTCGTAGGCCAGGCAATTGGCCTTGAAGAAGCGCGTCCAGATGTCCACGCGGTTTTCGTCCTTCAGGTCATCGCGGTGGATGGCGTAACCGTTGGACGGATGATTTGAGAACTCCATCCCGACGAGAAACTTGAGCTTCATCCCCAGGGCCTTCCACTGGGCGGCCAGCCCGCGCCATGCAAGCCCCGCGTCCGCGCGTCCGAGCGCGACCATCTGCCCCCACTGAGGGCCGCCATTCAGGTAGGTGACAGATTTGGGGTCCAGTCCGGCTTCCACGAGGATGGGATCGATGATCACGCGCCATCCTTCCGACGCGACGGCGATCTTCTTTCCAGCCAGGTCCTGGACTTTGGTGATCGGACTGTCTTCGGGCAACGCGAAGTCAAAGACCTGTTTCATCACCATCTCCCACACGAGGACCACCGGGATCCCCGCGTCGATGCTGGAAAGCAGGACGCCGGGAGACGGAAAACCCATATCTGCCTGTTTCTGACCGACCAGTTTGGTTACCGCCAATGCTTCCGTGGGACCGGGTTGCAGCACCACGTCCAGGTTCATCTCCTTGAAGTAGCCCATTTCGTGGGCGACCCAGAGGTTGAAGTCGTCCATCACCTCCAGGTTTCCGCGGGGAGAGACCCAGACGACTTTGTCGGCTTCGGCCGCATTGAGCGGGTTGGCGGGAATACATAGCATGACGCCCATGGCCGATGAATACCCCAGAAATTCGCGGCGGGTAAGGGTGTCTTTTTTCATTTCATTTCCTCCGGTTTGAATCTTGCCGGTTGGCGAAAGCGTCGTCACCTCTCCTCCAACCCCCTAAACCGCGGGAAGACGTAAGACGGGAGAGGGTAGAGATAGCATGCCGTAAAGGGTTTCTTCTCAGGCTGAAGGCAAGTAGGAAGTGCAAGTCGGCAGGGGCTTCTTCTCACGTCTCACCTCTAACGTCTCCCCGCTTTTTTAATTCTCCCAGTTCGCCCATTTCTTGCCGATCAGGTAAAAAGCGACGTACAAACCGATTCCAATCGCCGCAATGAGTATGATCACGGCGAAAAAACTGGACATGCGCGCGAGGGACGAATAATAGACCAGGCGATTGCCCAGGCCGGACCCGCCACCCACCATCTCGGCGCCGATCGCCGTCAGCAGTCCGAAAATGCCGCCGACCATGAGTCCGACGATGATCATGGGCAGCGCGAGTGGAAAGCGGACCTTGTAGAAGATCTGAAGCGTCGAGGCGCCGTATGAGCGGGCCAGAGCGATTTTCGCAAGGTCGGTCCTGCGGAAACCTGTGGCGGCGTTGATCATGACCATCGGACCCACCGCGAGTGCGACCGCGATGACCCGGGGCGTCTGACCGAACCCGAATTTGAGGATCAGCAGCGGCACGAGGGCGAGCATCGGCGTGGTGACCAGAATCAGGATATAGGGCGTGACGATCTTTTCCGCAAAGGGAAACTGCGTAATCAGCGCGGCCAGGAGAATACCCGCGACGGCGCCGATCGCGTATCCCAGACCCAGTTCCTGAAGCGTAACCAGCAGGTGGGGCCAGAGTAACGGGAAGGACCGGTAGAGCGCGGATGCGATCTCGCTCGGAAGCGGGAAGACATAGGACGGGATGTCCCACGCGCGGACCACGAGTTCGGAAGCCCCAACGACAGCCACCGCCACACCGGCGATTACCGCAACCTGCACGCCGGCGAAGCTGACGGACGTCAGCGCGGACCAGTTGATGGGTTGTTTTTCGTCTTTAGCGGACATGGATAGAACTATCAGCTATCGGTGGTCAGCTGTCAGCCAAAAGCAAAAAGCGGGTAGACGTAAGCCGGTAGAAGGGAGAGATTGCCCGCCCTGTAAGGATTCTTCTCATGCCGGAGGCGACAAGAAAGGATATAGCGGGCAAGGATTTCATCTACCCTCTTCCCTCTACCGTCTCCCCGCCTTTTAGCGACTTCTACACAGCGTCGCATGCTGGCGTCAATGTTCAACTTGATGCGGCATCGTTCTGCACGTCCTGAAAGATGGTCTGTTTGATTTCGGCGACGATTTCGAAGAAATGGGGTTCGGCGGTTACGGAAAGCGGACGCGGGCGGGGCAGATCGATGTCGTAGATCTTCGAGTTCCTGCCCGGACGGGGCGTCATCACGTAAACCCGGTCGGAGAGATAGACGGCTTCGGGGATCTGGTGGGTGACGAAGACAATGGTCTTGCGGGACCGTTCCCAGATGTTGAGGAGCATCAGGTTCATTTCGTCCCGAGTGAAGGCATCCAGGGCGCCGAACGGTTCATCCATCAGCAGGACCCGCGGGTCGTACGCCAGCGCCCGGACGATGGACGCCCGTTGCTGCATGCCTCCCGAAAGTTCGCCCGGATAGTGACGTTCGAAGCCTTTCAGGGCCGTGATCTCGATCAGGTCGTCGATACGTTCCCGGTATTCCCCGTGGTCTTCCCTCATGATTTCGAATGGAAAACGGATATTCTGCAGCAGGTTTCGCCATGGCAGCAGATTGGAGGTCTGGAAAACCATGCCGATCTCCCGCCGGGGTTCCACGACCTGCTTTCCGTTTACCGTAATTTTCCCCTCGGTGAGCGGCCAGAGCGCCGCCATAGCCCAGAGCAGCGTGCTCTTTCCGCAGCCGCTCGGACCGACGATCGACACCAGTTCGCCTTCCCGCACGGCCATGTCGAAGCCGTCCAGCGCCTGGACCTCCCCGCGGTCTCCGGCAAAGGTCTTGCACGCGTTCTCAACGGTGATGATGGGCGGGTTTTGCATCGACTGGAATAAAGAACGCCGCAATAGCGCGTGGAACGAGGGCAATAGATCCGAGCCCAACGAGATGGGCGCGTTGCGGCTGGTTGGAAACGCCAGGATGACGACCGGGAGTATATTCGATTTCGAGAGACGGGACAAGGGATTTCTGGCGTGAAGGAAGAGGGAAAAAGGAAGAAGAAAGAGGACCAGACCCTGCCCATAGGACGTCGATACGGCCTGGCGAACTCAATTCGCGGATGCCTGCTTGTGTAGGGGCGACCGGCCGGTCGCCCTGACACATACCGTGCGTCGATCTGCGTTCGGCGCCGTGACTTGACATTGGATTCAAACGGCTTCCGTTACCGCCCCGCGCATCGCCAGGATGTACTTCGCCCGATCCAGCGGCGATATCCCCTTGTAGGGCCGCACGACGCCCTCGCCCGGCGGGCACGGCTCATATCCGTCGTACTTAAAGGAGAATTTCGCCGTTCCGCCCGTCAACGAGTTCAGCCGGATGGGATAGTCCATCGAAGTCGCCAGGGGTAATCGTCCCGTAACCGATAACGCACCTCCGTCTGCCTCAACGGGATCGAAGGTGCCGCGCGCGTTGATGATGTCCGACGTGATCCTGCCAACGTAGGTCTCGGCCACCGTGATTTTGAACGCCAGTATCGGTTCGAGCAGAATCGACCCGGTCTCGGTCAGCCCTTTCAACACCGCGATATTCGTCGCGAGTTTGAAATTGCCCGCACGGCTGTGCAGAACGTGATCGCTCCCCTCCACCAGGGTAATCTTCAGATCCGTGACTTCCCATCCCTTGATTCCCTGCCTGAGCGCGCCCTCGATCGATCTTTCAATCTCTTTCTGATATCGTGCCTTGATGTCGTTGACGCCGACCTGTGACGAATAAACGACACCACTTCCCGGCTCGCCCGGTTCGATCCGATATTTCACGATGGCCCAACACGGTTTCGGCATCGTGTAGCGCTCGATGCCGAAGCCGACCGAAGCAGGTGTCTCCTTGTAAATGACCGCTGGGTCACTAAACCGCGCTTTTATGCCAAATCGCGCATCGAGCATCTCGGTCAGAATCTCCGCCTGAACCGGGCCCATGATCTTCACCTGCAGTTCGCGCTCATCCTCGAACCACGTGAAGTTGAGGTGTGGGTCTTCGCTCGACAACTGTTGCAGCGCCCCGGCCAGCAGAGCGTGATCCGCCTCATGTTCCGGGATTGCCTGTACCGACAGCAGCGGCTCTCCGAGTTCGCAGGACCCGGGGATGGGACCCGGGTCGCCCAGGACGTCGCCAATCTTAGCCTCCGGCATCCCGCAGAAGAAACCGATGTCGCCGGCGGAGAGGGCGCCCGTGTCCTCGTATCGATTGAGATAGGATTTCTTGATCTGCGTAATCTTCTCGTCGCGATCAGCCGTAACATTCCGGATGATATCTCTGTTTTGGAGTCGTCCTGCAAAGAGACGAACGCCGGCGATGCGCCCAAGTTTCGGATCGTGGTCGAGCTTGAACACCACGCCGGAGGGTGGACGTGAGTCATCGACATTCGCATCGGGGAACCAGGCCACGATCTTCCCCAGCAGTTCCTCCGTTCCAATCATGTTCTTGGCCACACCGCAGAGTATGGGAAACAGTTCTCTCCTGGCCGTGCAAGCCGCAATCACTTTCTCGATCTCTGCTCGTGAAATTGGCTCCTCGTTCAGAAATCGCTCCAGGAGCGCGTCGTCCTTCGCGGCGACGGTCTCTGCCAGGGCGGTCTGGCCGTCCGGGTCAAGATCGGTCATACGCGCGTCCGGTTCGCCTTCCTTCTCCGGCTGATTGACCAGAATCACGTCGCGTGAAAATCGACGCTTCAGATCATCGACGACCCTCGCCGTATCCGCGCCGGTCCGATCCAGTTTGTTCACGAACACGATGACGGGTACGTTCAGCGCTTCCAGCGCGGCCCATATCGACTCGGTCTGGGCCTGGATGCCTTCGACCGCCGAAAGAACGAGAACGGCGCAGTCCAGCACCCGAAGAGACCGTTCGACTTCGGCGGAAAAATCGACGTGACCCGGCGTGTCGATCAGGTTGATCCTCACGCCCTCCCACTCAAATGACATCGCCGATGCCCGGACCGAGATCCCTCGCCGCCTCTCCACGTCGAGCGTGTCGGAGAGGCTTGTCCCCTTGTCGACATTTCCGGCCATGCGGATGGCACCGCTCTGGAACAGCAGATTCTCAGTCACGGTCGTCTTGCCGGCATCGACGTGTGCGAGGATACCAAGATTGCGTATTCTTGAGGGATCTTCAGGAGACACAGGATGATCGTTCCAATAGCGGGTGGCGTGAGACAAACGACGTGCTGGGGTGGTACACACTTCATGATAAACAAAAGTCGTCATGCCTGCGAGAAAGTCCTGCAGCGGGGCAGGCGTAAACGTCGGTTCTGACGACGGCGCCAGACCTCTCCCCCCAACCCCCTCTCCTGAAGGAAAGGGGGAGAAAGGCAAGAAATCCGGGCTCACACAAAGAGACGAATACACAAAGGATGAGTCAAAAAAGCTTCAGGTTGGGTAACCACAAGGGTTGCCCCTACAAATGAAAGGGCGTCACGTCAGACCGCTATATCAATACGACGAATGTCGGGTTCTTGTAGAGAGCATCGCGAACCGCCCGCCTTTAGCGATCTGCTATTGCCGATATGCCGCTTGGCTTCGCCCGAACCGGTCTTTTCCCCGTAATCCTTGCCTCCACCCGCGCATTTTCTTAAAATTACAAGCCCCCGTGTCGGGCGGGATGTAAGGCGACACGTCATTTCTGACCGGATTCTTACCTATTCCGGCAACAGGAGAACGAATGCAGACCGATTTCGCGTTTGAGATGGGAACTTCGAACTTGCGGTTCGGACCGGGCGCGACAAGGGAAGTGGGCATGGATCTGTCCGAACTGGGCGCCAGGCGGGTGATGCTGTTAACGGACCCCAATCTCGTGGACCTGCCGCCTGTGCGGACGGCGGTCGAATCCCTCAAGAGCGAGGGGGTCGATTACGCGCTTTATGACCGTGTTAGGGTCGAACCCACGGACGTTTCGTTTCAGGAAGCCATCGACTTTGCGCTGGATGGAAACTTCGATGCGTTCGTTGCCGTGGGCGGCGGTTCCTCCATCGATACGGCAAAAGCCGCGAATCTCTATTCCACCTTTCCCGATGATTTCTACGCGTACGTGAACGCCCCGATCGGCAGCGGCAAGCCGGTTCCCGGCGCGCTCAAGCCGCTGATCGCGATTCCGACGACCGCCGGAACCGGCAGCGAGACCACGGGTGTCACGATATTCGATATTTCCGCAAAACACGTCAAGACCGGCATCGCCCACCGCCGCCTGAAACCGTCGCTGGGCATTGTGGATCCTGAGAATACGCGAACCATGCCGCCCGTTGTTGCGGCCTCGACGGGCCTGGATGTGCTCTGCCACGCGCTGGAGTCTTATACGGCGATTCCTTACGACCAGCGGCCATTGCCCGAACGGCCGATTCTGCGGCCGGCTTACCAGGGCACCAATCCCATCAGCGACATGTGGGCGATCCGGGCCATCGAACTCGTCGCGGAAAACATCGTGCGCGCGGTTGCGGATCCGGATGATGACGAGGCGAGGTCGAATATGATTCTGGCATCGAGCATGGCTGGGATGGGCTTCGGCAACGCGGGCGTTCATCTCCCTCACGGGATGTCCTATCCCGTCTCGGGGATGGTGCAGGATTACCGGCCGGATGGGATGGTAAGCGACCATCCCATCGTGCCCCATGGGATGTCGGTTTTCCTGAACGCGCCGGCCTCCTTCCGGTTTACCGGTCCTGCATGCCCGGAACGCCATCTCAAGGCCGCGCAACTGCTGGGCGCGGACATTTCCGGGGTGAAGGACCCTGAGACGGAGGCGGGAGGGATCCTCGCCGACCGCATCGTCGTGCTGATGAAGCGTCTCGAAATGCCCAACGGACTTTCCGCGATCGGGTTTACGGAAGCCGACGTGCCGGCGTTGGTGGAGGGCACGCTGCCCCAGCACCGCGTGACCAAGCTGTCGCCGAGGCCCGCCGGAAGAGAGGACCTGGCAGCGCTGTTCAGGGATGCGCTGAAGGCGTGGTAGTAGCGCGGGATCAGGAGGATCGGGCTCGCATGGCTTCAACAGGATCGCCAGAGACACAGGAAAGGTTGGCCAGAGAACCGGGCGCGGCCGGTGCTGATCATCTGCCCCCGTTCCCCGAAGGTTGGTATCTGGTAGAGACGCGGGAGTCCCTTCTGCGAGAGAAGCTGGTAGAGAAGACCTGGATGGGAGAAAAAATCGTTGCCTGGTGCGACGAGGAGGGCCGTGTTTGCGTGGCCGACTCTATTTGCCCCCACCTGGGCTCATCGCTGGGGCCGGACGTTGGCGGGAGGGTTTGCGACGGACGCCTGGTCTGTCCATTTCACGGATTCGAGTTCGATGCAACCGGCCAATGCGTGGCGACACCGAACGCCCCGGCGCCCAGAGCCGCGAAACTCAAGGTCTACGAAACCAGAGAGATCTTTGGCCTCGTCTTCGCGTGGTACGGGAACGGCAACAGGCCCGCGCACTGGGATCTTCCGGGTGAGCCGCCCACCGGCGCCGAGTGGAGTAAACTGGGATTCCGACGTCTCCGATTCCGCAGCCATCCCCAGGAAACGGCCGAAAACTCAGTGGATCTGGGACACCTTCGGTATGTACACGGCTACGACAAGGTGAATCCGGTGGGTTCGGTTACCGTGGACGGCGCCTACCTGAAGAGTTGCTTCGACTTCAGACGCGTCCGCGGCATCCTGGGTATGATAGACCTCGTGTACGAAATCTCCGCCATTACCCACATCCATGGACTCGGCTACTCCTTCGTCGAAATCCACGAGAAGACCATCGATATGCGCGCGAGATTGTGGGTACTTCCTACGCCCATCGATGGCACCCTCATCGATCTTGTCCTGGTCAGCCAACTGCGGGAGTTCCGAAAGCCCGGGCGGTTCATCACGGGTCTCGGTTTCTTACCCATGAAGCTGCGCCAGCGGCTGATGAATCACATTCTGCTTTTGCAGCAGAAACGGGATGTGCTGCAGGACGTCGTGATCTGGGAAAAGAAACGGCATCGGTCGCCCCCAAGGCTCTGTCGGGCAGACGGCCCCATCGGCACCTACCGCCGATATTGCCGGCAGTTCTATCCGGAACCTCCAAAGGCCTGATCGACGCCGCGCGGGCGATTGTCCGTTCCCAAATATCGTCGGACGCCTTCAGCCCCTCGCCTTCCTGAACCCCCACCCATACAGGATGCTCCCATAGTAGTTGAACGACCGTCTTGCTTCGTGATCTTCGAAGGGATAGTCCGCGCCGATCTGCGTTGCTGCGGCAAGCCCGCTGACGAAACATGTCTCCTGGCTGTTGATCAGCGTGTGCGCCCCGCAGTGCCAGGTCCGTTTCCTGCCCTGAATGAAGCGGAACAGTGGAACGAGCAGGGCAACGTGGCGCACGTCGTGCACAATGTGCTGGAACCACCACCTTCCGATGATCTTTTTTTCATCGATCCGGCTGATCGGGTTGTAGGTCACCAGACAGGGCCTGTCAGACCGTTTCGCCCACGGCTGCTGGTTGTGCATGATGTACGTGATTTCATAATTGTCCGGTCTGACGCCGTATTGTTCGATGTGATTGCTTCGCGTGGTCAGGGGTTTCACTTCATTGTCAGGAAGGACTGAAGCGTCGGAGTGGACAATCGTGTGGTTGTGGAGTTCGCTTTCGTAACGTATGGACGAGAGTATGTACCGTTCCAGCAATGTGGGTTTATCCAGCATCATCAGTGTCTGGTTCGCATTGCACGCGAAGATCACCTCGTCGAACGTCTCCCTTACCCCGTCCTCGTCCTCGATCACCACATTTTCGGTTCGACGGTACACCTTTTGGACAGGACGGTTGAAGTATATCCTTTCTCTGAAGTCGGCTGACAGGTTCTCATAGATGCGTCGTGTTCCCCGGTCCCACGTCTGCATGGGCGTGGCGGTTTCGATGTCGAAAAATTCGAGATACCTCCCGAAGAGCGCCGCGGGCATGTCGAATACGTTCGTCGCCATCAGAAAGTTGACAAACATGGGCTTCAGTACCTTGTACCTGAAGTCCGCGGAAAAACCGCCGAGATTCAGAACCGTCCGCATGCTGATGTAGTTGAACGGATTGAGGGCGTTCAGAAACTTTGACTCGGAACGGGTCAGCCAACCGAACCGATGCAGACGCTTCAAGACCCGTTGAAACTTCCCAATCTCGAGTTGCAGCTGGTCCCGGATATCCGAGTCGAAATCGTGGGCATAGACACGGCCGCGGTACTTCACGCTATAGCTGAACCGGGTATCGATCAGTTCGATGCCGAACGTTTCCATCATCAACATCACGTGCCGATATACCGACGGAATACAGGCCGTGACGGAAATGTCGAAGGGAATGGAGCTGCCGTCGTTCTGCGGCATATCGGCCGTTACCGCATTCCCTCCAATCCGGTCCTGGGCCTCGAACAGGCGAAAATCAAACCGGTCCGGATGATGATGCAGCGCCCAGGCGGCCCCCAGTCCTGAAATCCCTCCGCCGACAATGGCGATACGCCGCGGCATGGTTTTCTCCGTCACAGGTACCCTTTATCCGTTTCGCTGTCGTGTTGTTGTCTGCATGGCGGGAGGGCAACCACAAGGGTTGCCCCTACATCGACGCTGATATAAAAATAGAACCTGTCAGACGTGTACCGACAGGCTCACACGCAACGATTCATCTCCCGGACGGACTGCCACTTCGAGGATGCCGCGGCAAGTTACTCCTTCAACTATTACTGGCGCATCATGTACGGCTGGCGGTTCAGGAGAGCCCAGGCCTGAGGGTCCTGCGTGCAGGCGCTTCTGGCGGGCCTAAAGAGGCTTGCGGGCCAGGAAACAGTACAACGGCGTGAAGATACCCGCCTTGCCACCCGCCACGTAAGCCTCCGCGGTCCGGTCCAGGAGTCGGACGACTTCCGTGGAGCCCTTCGGAAAGAGCCGCAGTACTTCCGCCAGCTGCAATCCTGCGATGACCGCCTTGCGGCCCCACGGAAGCCTGCGCAAGGTGTTCCCCAACGTCCCATGGCGACTCTCCATGGGCTGATACCAAGGCGTGGAGGGTCCCTTCTGGACGTCTCGGTCCATCCCTTCCATGACTTGGAATCCCGCGGCTCCGAGCGCGCGATTCACTTCCCCGAAGGTCGCGATGTCCTTCAGCGCAATGCCGCGCATGAGATCCTGCTTGATGGCCTGGTGCCGCTCGTCTTTCGGATCGAACCTGTCCGTGAGACACATTTCCTGGCCCCAGAACAGGGCACCGGGTTTCAGCACGCGGAAGATCTCCGCGAAGGCGCGCTGCTTGTCCGGCGCATGGCACGTTGACTCTATGGCATAACCCCGGTCGAAGGTGTCGTCCTCGATGGCGCCCATGTCCATGAAGCTGCACGTCTCGAAATCGACCATGTGATCGAGCCCCGCCTCGGCGTTCAACCTTTTCGCTTCTTCCAACTGGATCTCATTGATGTTGATTCCTACAACCCTGACACCAGCCTCGCGGACGACGCGGCGCATGGGGGCGCCGACTCCACAACCGACGTCGACCACCGTCATACCCTGTTGCAGCTCCAACTTGGAGATCATCCACCGCTGATGCCGGACCATGGACGCTTCCACACTCTCATCAGGCGTGAGAGGCGCGAAGTGCAGGGACTCGCCCCAGCCCCACACCATGAACCCGCTGCAAAGGTCGTAATAGTCTTTCACTGTTTCAGTGTGATCGTACCCGCCCACGTCACCGGGCTCCGTCGCCGCCCGTTCGAGCCAGCCGTCGAAGTGCCGCACTCGACTTGCGACGCCCGATCCCCGGTACGAATCTCCCGGCGCTCTTGATAGTTTGCCCAGCCGCATTTTGTGGTGTTTCCCCCTGGCTCCACAAGGAGCCATTTCGTCAGTCGAACAGTTCCCGTCGCTGTTCGGTAATCCGGAACTTCAGCTTCTTGCTAGGTTTCAACGACGGAAACGGATTGAACCGCAGCTTATAGTTGGCTGGCGACATTTCGATCTTGAAATAGTGCGTCAGCAACAGCAAGTTGACAGCAAGTTGCAATTCCATCCAGCGTGTGCCGAGACACATATGCGTGCCCAGTCCGTACGGAGCGTACCCGGGGCTGCGATGCTCGTGTCGCGGCGGCAGGTAGCGGTCGATGTCGAAGGTGTTCGGGTCAGGAAAGACGTCGCTCATGTAATGCGCGGCGGTCATCGCGATGTGGATGCGTTCCCCCAACGGCAGTTCGTAACCCTCGAACACACACGTATTCATCACGTTTCGAATGGACATGGGAACGATTGGGTACATGCGCATACACTCCATGAGGAAGCGATGCGTGACGTCAATCGCGGATGGCGTGAAGGCCTCGGCATCCGGATCGCCGTTCTCGAACATGGCATCGGCTTCATTTCGGATTTTCTCGCAAAGGGCAGGCTGCGACGCCATCGCGTAAACGACCAGGCTGAACGTATCGCCAAGGTACACGCTGGCGATCAACGCTGCGGAAAAGGCAAACCGCAGGTTGGACTCCGGGAGGAACTGCGGGTCACTCGCGTGCAGGCTCAGGTACTCGTCCACGAGATCCCGCGGACTTTCGGCCCGTTGGGCGGGGGTATGGACCCCCTCGATTCGCTCCATCAGCGTATCGAGGGTTTTCGCCCGGCGTCTCATGCCTGGGGTGTTCAGCGTGAATTTTGGCAACATCCTGGCGATGTGAACGCTGAGCGCCCGTTCCTTGTATTTCATCAGATCGTCCATGAGATCCTGGCTGTCGACACCAATAAACAGTGGCGAGAGTTGGGCGTTCACCATCTGCCGGCACATGGACGTGGCAGTATAGGCGTCTCCAACGTTCCAGCTTGCCATGTAATTCCGCGCATTCTGGTAGAGCTGGTCCATCTGCCCTTCCAGTCTGCCGCGAGAATACGCTGGCGACAAGGACTTGCGAAGCCGGAAGTGATCGGCGCCGTCCAGGGAAGGCAAGAGGCCGGACGCGCCGTAGACCTTCTCGAAGTCGCTGAAGTAGTCCTTGGCTCTCAGGTACATGCGCCCGTGCTTATGCACCCAGCGGTTTGCCTCGAGTCCCGCAAGGAAGATCATGGGCTTGGCGAACGGAGGACGGATCTCAAACACCGGGCCGTATTCCTGCGCAAGATCCGCAAATAGCGCATTTACGTTCCCGTCTAGAACATGTGGGTTTAGCACCAGCTTGCGTAGCGAAACCTTCGGAATCTTCCGGGTAAGCACGGGACGTCGAAGCATCGGGCCAGCGAGATTGTGGGAGACCGCTTCTGATATTGAACGCCCGATCTCGTCCATCTTGCAGATGAACTCGATGCGCTGCTCCGTCTCGTCGTCGAGTTGGAAAATGTACCGAAATACGTCGCACGTATTGACGAGGCAGATGATTATGACGTCTCTCGGGTCGGGTATCTCGTTCATGAAGATCGCCCGACTGATCCGCGTTCTGATGTACTGATTCGCGGTGCCCGTATCGTCGTCGCTGTGCAATCCCATCTTCCAGTCGGTACGGGCCAACGTCCAGAACTCGCCGTCGTGGTGTTCCAGGATCTTCATTTCTACCAAGCGGTCCAGAACCGAATCAACGATCGACTCTGCACGGGAAGCCAGCCGCTCGATCCAGTACTGGGTATTCTGCTGATTTGACTCGCTTGCGATTTCTTTCAGTATGGGATCGATGGTGGAATTGCCCGTTGGCGTCTGGTCGAGGAGGAACAGGGACTCCGCGTCCGTGTCAATGCGGGACCGGAGTGAAAGTTCCGCAAGCACGGCGCCGACAACAGCGCAGTGCAAATCCCAGCCGGGGACCTGGTGGAAGTAACCGGTCTCCTCATTGAGAAGCATCAGGATGAGTTCTTGAGTCAAAGTCAGCGGTTGAGTCGTCGGATCCTCGGTAGAATCAGCCATCGGTTTTCGCCTCCCTGCGTCATGAAGTGCACTACGTGGTACCGGCGCCGGAACGGCCCCACGAAGCAGTCAGACGCAGTTGGATGGTGTAAAGCGCGGGAACGACCATCATGAGTATAGCCGTGGTGAACAGAATGCCGCAACCGAGCGAGGCGGCAAAGGGGATCAGGAACTGGGCCTGGATGGCGCGCTCCAGAATGAGGGGCGTGAAGCCGAGGAACGTCGTCACGGAAGTGAGCATGATCGGACGAAAGCGTCCTTTGGCGCCCTCCACAATCGCAGTTCTTGCCGACGCGCCTTCCCCGAGTTTCTGATCGATGAAATCGATCATCACCAGGGAATCGTTCACGACCACCCCACTCAGGCCGAAGATACCCAAGAAGGAAACAGCGCTCAGAGCTACTCCCAGAACCCAGTGGCCCAGGATCACGCCGATGAACCCGAAGGGGATCACGACCATGATGATAAACGGTTTGGTGTAGGATCGCAGCGGAATGGCGAGAAGAACAAAGATCATGATCAGCGCGACCGCGAACCCACGGTACAGCGCATCCAGGGAATCGAGTTGCTGTTGCTGTTCACCTCCGAAGCTGTATGTCAGGTCCGGGTGCAAGGCGGTCAGGTCCGAGAGGATCGAATTGGCCAGAATGTTGTTGGCTTCGTCGCCGGAAATCTCCGAAGCATCGACATCCGCGGTGACCGTGACGACGCGCTGGCCGTCCTTCCGCCGAATGGCCGGCGGTGACACCCCCGGATTCAGGGAGGCCACACTCATGACCGGAACCTCGGCCCCGCCCGGTGTACGGAGCAGGTACCCCTCGATATCGGTAATGGAATTCCGCTCATCCTCGGGCAGGCGCACGTAGACCCGGACCTCTTCCCGGCCGCGTTGCACCCGAACCGCCTCTGCGCCGAAGAACGCGGCGCGCGCCTGCCCGGCCAGCGCATCGAGCGTGAGACCGAGCGTCCGCGCCTCCGGCCGCAGCTCCAGCTGCATTTCCGGGATGCCCGGGGTGTGATCCGACCGGATGTCGTGGATGCCTGCCACTTCTCGGAGACCGTCGACCACAGCGTTCGCAATCCGCGCAAGGAGATCCGGATCCGGATGCGACAGTACGGCCTCGACCGGGTTGCCCAGGTCAAAGACCGCGCCGCTGAAGGTGACGCCGCGCACGTAAGGAAGCACCCCCACCTCTTCTCGCCATGCCTGCACGACCTCTCCGGATGAGATCTGCCTTTGCTGCGCACTCAGGAGTTTGAACTCGATGGTAGCGATGTTGGCCTGGGGATTGAGGGTGGGGGCCGGATTGAGCCCGCCCTCGAGTCTCGATCCCAAACCGACGGTAACCGTTACGCCAGTCAGCAGCGGTGGCGCGTCTCCGGGCCGGCCGCGCGAGAGTCGTTCGATGACCCTGCGGCCTGCGGCCTCCAGTTCCAGCGCCACTTCGTACGTCCTCGGGGCGGTCGTCCCATCGGGCATCTCCAGGACGACCGTCGCGAAATCCCCCTCGATGTCAGCGGCCAGCGTTGTGGGTACGATTCCCGCCGGCAACAGCGAGATGCTGAGCACGAGCATACCCACGGCCCCCCCCATCGTGATCGCGGGCTGATCCGTCGCGAACCGCAGCGCCCGGTCCAGCGGACCCTGTACGAACCGGTTCAACAACTCGTTCACACGGCCCTGGATCCGTGCGAAGAACCGGTCGAAAGCACTGGTCGGCACCCATTCCGGACCCTTCAAATGGGACAGGTGGTTGGGCAGCACCAGCAGTGATTCGACCAGGGAGACCAATAACATGGCGATCATGACGATCGGCAGGGCCCGCCATACGTCACCGATGCCGCCGGGGATGAACAGCAGCGGGACGAAAGCGACCACCGAAGTGAGGACCGCGAAGGTCAGTGGCACCTTTATCCGACGTACACCACGGATCGCGGCCGTAACACCGGGGGTTCCCCGACTGCGTTCGTATCGAATGTGCTCGGCGACGACGATGGCGTCGTCGACGACGATCCCTATGGCGAGTACGAAGGAAAACAGGCTGATTTCGTTGATCGCCACGTCGAGCGCATTCATGACGGCCAGCGCGCCTATACCCGAAACGGCGAGGCCGACGGCGACCCAAATTGCAAGCCGGATTTCGAGAAACAGGCTGAGTGCGATCAACACCAGCAACAGCCCCAGGATGCCGTTCTTGATAAGGAGACCGGCGCGTTCCTCATAGACTTGGGATTCGTCATTCCACACGGTGACGCCCACGCCGTCCGGCAGCACCGGGATCACCTCGTTTTTCAAATGTTCCCGGACGTTCGTCGCGACGTCCATCACCTGTTCGCCATCGGCCCGGAAGACCTCCACGAATACAGCGGGATGGTTCTGATGCCGGACAATCAGGTCGGCTTCCTGAAATCCGTCGCGGACTTCGGCGATATCGCCAACGCGCAATACCGTGCCGTCACTCTTGCTGAGAAGGACGATTGCTTCGAAATCCTGCTGGTCGTAGTTCTGGCCGAGGGTCCGGATCCGCACCTGGGACTCCCGGGTATCGATACTGCCGGCAGAGAGATTCAGGGAACTGCGACGAATGGTATTGGCAACGTCGTTGAGAGTAAGCCCGAGGGCCCTCAACTGATGCAGCGGCACCTCGATGGAGATCTCGTATTCCCGAACACCACTGATCTCGACCTGGGACACGGACGGAAGCGCCGTGAGTTTATCCTCGATCTGATACGCCAATTCCTTCAGCGAGCGCTCGGACACGTCGCCGTAGACGATGAGCCGCATCAAGCTCATGCGGTTATCCATCTCCCGGAAACTGGGACGATCGGCATCGGCGGGGAAAGACTGTACGCGATTGACCGCGGACTCGATATCGTCCAGGGCCCGGGCCATGTCCGTTCCGGAATTCATTTGAATTCTGACGGACGCGATACCCGGCGCCGCCACTGACTTGACCGCCTTGACGTCGTCCAAACCGCTGACCCGGTCCTCGATCTTGACAACGATCGACTCCTCCACCTCCTCCGGAGTGGCGCCGGGATAGGCCATGGAGACTTCGATATGGTAGAAGGGCGTGGTGGGCCACGCTTCCCGATCGATTCCGGTCAGCGAAACCAACCCCGCGGCGACGATAGCCCACATCAACAGATTGGCGGCAATGCTGTTGCCGGCCATGTAGGCGATCGGGCCGGGCCGTTCGCCGTGGATGTCGTCGTTCGTACTCATGGCGACTCGTCAGTCTCCGTCTGGACGGGCATTCCGTCCGTTGCGAACTGGATCCCGCCGGTTATTGCCGCCAGACCGTGTTCCAGCGAACCCGTCACGTACGCCTCATCGTTGGAACGCTGCAAAACCCGAACCGGAACGATATTCACAGCGCCGCCCTTCACCATCCAGACCTCGTTACCGGGCTTCAGCGATGCCCGTGGGATCCTGAAAAAGCCCTCCCCGAACCTGCCCTCGATTTCCACCTGGACAAACTTGCCCACCAACAGTGGCGGATGACCACCTGGGTTGACGTTCCCGGTCGCCGGGACGCCCGCGGAAAACGGACCCGGTACGCGCACGATGACATCGATGGTGCGCGATTGCTCGTCAAGGGCTGCCTCGGCTCGATCCACGTAGCCTTCCCATTCGTATTTCGCGTCGCCGTACCGGGCGACCACCCGGGCAGCCACGTCTCGATTGCCGTCACCCGCCTTCAGTCGCCACAGGTCCGGAATGAGGGCGGCGTTGCCGTCGGTCAGGGGTACGACCACTTCCACCGCGTCCGCGGCAAACAGCCGGCCCACCGGCTGGCCGGGACTGACGACCTTTCCCCGGTCCACGAATTCCTCGCGCACCACGCCGTTGAAAGGCGCGGTCATCCGGGTTCTGGACAGGGCGAGTCTGGCGTCGGCAAGCCTGGCTTCGTCGCGATTCAGCGCCGCCCTCGCCGCGTTCAACTGGGGCTCTCTCAGCGTGAGAGGATTCGTATCGGATGGCGAAGCCTCGTCCCCCCGCTGCCGCGCGTAGAGTTCGTACTGGGAGCGGGCAATGGATGCCTGTTCCTGTTCCCTGAGCAATGCCACCCGGCTGGCCGCAAGATTGGCTTCCGCTTCCTCCACCCGGAATTGATAGTGGACCTCTTCGATCCGGAACATGGGTTGCCCGGCCGTTACCCGGCCGCCGCTCTTGAATCCCGGATCCACCCAGACCACCCTGCCGCTCACCTGAGGAACGATATCGACCTCCGCGCCGGGACGCACGGTACCGGACCCGAAAATCGGTATGGATCCGGACCCGGCCAAAACCCAACCCGTCTGAACGTACGGAATCTGGGGAGGCTGTTCGGTCCGCGTCGGTTCGGGCGCCAGTGAAACCATTAGAGCAGCCAGACCCACCGAAAACACGACAATCGCGACGGAAATCAGGATGCTGGATATGCGGGACATGACGTTCTACTCCGTTGGAGGTCGGGAGATGCGTTGGCTCGGCGGTTCCGGCCCGAAGGCCTGGCGGGCGTCGGGGGTCCACGCGCCTCCCAGCGCCCGGTGCAGGGCAAGTCGGGCCAGACCCAGGTCGCGGTCCGACGCTGCAAGCAAGGATTCCGCCGTCAGCCGGACCTGCATCGCGGTCAGTAACGCCACATAGTCAATCACACCCGAAACATACCGTTGCTCCTGCAGTTCTTCTTCCGATTGAGCCGCATTCGATTGAGAGCTCAGCAGAGAATGACGCCTGCGGCTGGCCGCCAGGCCTGCAAGCGCGGCTTCAACCTCGTTGACAGCGGTGACCACGGATCTCCCGTAGGCCGCGACGGCTTCTTTCATTCTGGCTTTCGCGAGCGCGAGATTGCCGCGAAGACGAGAGCCCTGGAAGACGGGTCCGAGCAGGTTCATGCTCAGATTGCGGAACCATTGCTCCGGGTTGAACCACTCGCTCGACTCCGTACTCTGCAGCCCGATGGATCCGTGAAGAGACAGTCTCGGCGCCAGGTCCGCGCGACGGGCGCCGACCTGGTATCGGGCGGCTTCCAACCGCTGCTTTGCCGCGACGACGTCGGGACGCTGCGCCAGAAGGCGGGTCGGAATGCCCGCCGGAACAGGCTGCAGGGCCCCGTCGGTGGCCAGAGAATCAGACAGCAATCGCGCGAGGTCCACGCGGTGGTCTCCCATAAGCACCCGGAGCCGCCCCTCCGCGTTGGCCAGCAGAGCAACAATCTGCGGCAATTCGGCCTGTGCGCCTCGCGCATCCTGCCGCGCCCTGTGGAGGCCGCTCACGTCGGTCAGCCCACGGTTGTATCGGGACTCCGCAAGCGACTCCCTTTGGCGGGAGACCTCTGCTATTTCCGTTGCCAGCCTCTGCTGGCGCCGCAGGTTGACAATTTCAAGGTAGGTCCGGACGGTTTCGGCCAGAACGCCCATCCTGGCCGTCAGATAGTCCGACTCGGATGCCAGGCGCTCGGCTCCCGCGGCGAGACCGTCGTTGCGATTCCGGCCCCAGAAGTCCAGTTCATACGCGAATTCCGCACCGACCGTGTAAGTCGTCAGCCCGAGTCGATCGGGGAGGGCGATTCGCGGCACGCCGCCACCTCCCGAACCCACTCCCAGTTCGTCCAGCTGCGCTCCGATGCCCGCGTTTGTGGGTGCGTCGAATTCGTTGACGCCGGCTGTCGGCTGAATCGACGGGAACAGGGGCGCCCTGGCGATGCGTGCGCGCGCCCTGGCCTGATCGACCCGGGCGACCGCGGCCGCCAGGTCGAAGTTCGATTCCAGCACGTTCTCGATTATCCCGTTCAGGGCCGGGTCGGCGAAGGATTTCCACCATTCCCGGCGCTGGATTGAGACAGAGACTTCACCCCCTGCGGATCCGTCGGTCAGCTCGGAAACCGATTCAGCGACCGGCGGCGCTGAACGCGGCGCGAGGGTGCAGGCGGAGACGAAAAAGCCGACGATAGCCGGCGTGAGTCTTTTTCGCGTGATAGCCATGTCGCTGAACCGAAGAAGATCGAGCCTACGCTTGGTGTTCTGTCGGATGTTGAAGCCCTGACAGCGTATGGTGAACACGCTTTAACAGTCCGTTGAAAAAGTCGCTCTGCAGGCGAGGCGGAGGCATTGTGGTCGAAGACAAGGCGCGCAACCGAGTCCCATCCAGCGATTCGGCGAGGGCGCGCAACGCAGTATTTCGACCGCAAGGGCCGGCTGTAGCCCGGATGGGCTTTTCCAACGGGCTGTTAAGGGCTCAACACTGCAACTCTCCATACGAAAATATCCCCGTCTTGTCAAATCAAAAATCGGATTCGGGGCCGTGGACGCCGGCTGCCGGAGCGGACCGCGGCGAGTCGCGTTTGGGCAATTTACCGTTGCGTATCAGGGCTATTCTTCATACCTTGCCGGGCCTGTTCTTCGTTTTCCTTCATTTCCACGGGAGGGACGGACGTTTTGGAAGCCAAACTGATCTGGTTGCTGATCTTCGTGGGCCTGTACTGGGCCTATTGTCTTTTCTGGGGGTTCCGGGGGGCCCTGCGATCGCGCACGTCCGCGGATTATTTCGTGGCCGGCCGCAGCATCGGCATCTGGGTTTTCGTGCTGGCCGCCACCGCCACCAGTTTTTCGGGCTGGACCTTCGTGGGTCATCCCGGTCTCATTCTGGAGGCAGGCCTTCCTTATGCGTTCGCTTCCTTCTATGCGCTGACGATTCCGTTTACCGGCGTGCTTTTCCTGAGGCGACAATGGCTCATCGGGAGGGCGTTTCAGCATATCACGCCCGGCGAGATGTATTCCCACTACTACGGCGGCGATACGATCAGACTGCTGACGGTACTCGTGGCGTTTCTTTTCAGCGTGCCGTATCTGGGTGTCCAGCTTCGAGCCTCGGGGTTCCTGTTCAACGTGCTCTCCGATAACTTGCTGAGCGTGGAAGTGGGGATGTTCGCGCTGTCCGCCATTGTGATGATCTATGTGGCTGCCGGTGGGCTGCGGTCTGTGGCTTACGTGGACTGCGCGCAGTGCATTCTCCTTGCGTTCGGGATCGTCGCCCTGGGCATTGTCGCGATTCAATTTTCCGGTGGATGGACGGCTTTCACGGAGGGCGTGGGCAATCTTGTTCGACAGGACCTGGCTTCGGGAAAGGGACTGACGCCCGCGGGGCATTCCCATTACGTGGCGTTGCCCGGCTCGATTCAGGTTGTTTCCGAGGGGTCGAAAGCGGTTGGAGGCGTCTGGACCGGAATGATGTGTATGACCTATATGTTCGCGCTGATGGGCATCCAGTCTTCGCCCGCCTTTTCAATGTGGGCGTTTTCCAACCGTACCAGCGAGCCCTTTCGATGGCAGCAGGTGGTGGCGTCCTCGGTGATCATCGGAATCATCCTGTTTACCTTTACTATATTCCAGGGACTGGGCGGTAACGTGCTGCTGGCCAACGGGGTCTTCGAAAAGGTGAGCCGGCCGGAACTGGTGCCCCAGTTGATCAACCTGCTGGCGGACAACTATCCGTGGCTGGTCGGACTGCTTGCCGTGTGTGCGCTGGGGGCCATGCAGAGCACCGGGGCGGCCTATATGTCCACGTTCAGCGGGATGGTGACCCGGGACCTCTATCGGCGTTACGTTTCACCCGATGCTTCGGACAGCACGCAGAAGTTGTACGGCCGGATTTTCGTGATACTGGTAACGCTTGCCGCGCTGATTGTGGCAGCCAAATCCACGCAGGCAATCGTGATGCTGGGCGGACTCGCCGTGGCCTACGGGTTTCAGATGTATCCGGCATTGATGGGGCTCTGTTATTTCCGGTTCTTCACCAGGAAGGGCGTGGTATGGGGGCTGGTTGCGGGACTGGCAGCGGTTACACTTACCGACCGCACGGTCAGCGAGGTGCTTCCCGTGATCATGGGATTTGTGAAGCTGTTCCTGCCGGACCGCATCGCCTCCACGATCAGCGACACGCCCTGGGGCGCGTACCCGCTGACGATTCACAGCGCGGGCTGGGGCATTTTCTTCAACATGCTGGTTGCCGTTCTTGTGTCGTATCTGCGGCCGGACGGCGGGAAAGACCGGGACCGGAGAGTGAGCCATCACCGCTTCGTTCAGGCGGTCTCGGGTATTTCGCAGGAGCGGCGCCGGCACGTCCCCTGGGCCTGGCTATTCACCGTGGTCTGGTTCCTCGTGGGCTTCGGACCCTTTGCCGTAGTCGGCAATACGCTGTTCGGCGACCCCAATGCGCCTGCGACATGGGGCCCGTTCGGCCTGCCGTCTCTGTGGGTCTGGCAGTTGTTGATGCTTGCCTTCGGCATCTTCGTCATGTGGTACCTGGCGTTTTGCGTGGGGCTTTCCAGACCCGTTCCGCCCGAGCGCGTGGAGGAGGCACGAAAGGCGCATCTGGCTGAGCCGGGCGACGCGACCTGATCCGCCCTGCTGTCGCTGAAGAATTGAGGCCTTTACACACTGGGCGCGGATTTACACATAGTCTGAGATCGAAAAGGACGGGTACACCGTGTGGTGCCCGTCCTTTTCGGCTTTCTGAAACCGTTGACGTGACAGGCGTCACCGCAATAACGCCGGTCCTGCCTCGTCATCCCAGTCCATTCGCACGCGGTCCCGCCTTCCGTCGGCGTGGTCGACGTTGACGGACCACACGTTCGCGCGCCGTACGGTTTCTGTCGTGATTCCCGCGGTGACGCGGTCCGTGCCGAAGGGATATATCACGTACCCTGTCCGGAACGGGAGCCGCGTCCTTCTTCTGTATATGGCCACTGGCGCCGGCACGTCCTGCCCGCTAACCGCCAGCCAGCCCTGGACCGGGTCGTTTTGGCCGCAGACCAGCCGGGGCGTCATCCGGGTCAGTGGAATCAACTCCAGGTTGGGTGCATCCATACGCCCGGTTCGGACGGCGCCGGTTTCAGAATCCGTCAGCAGACGGAACGGCATGAAGTGGAACAATGCCTCGTACGTATGGCTGCCGTCGCCCGTCAGTTCATCGAAGACCATGAAATAATCCGGTTTGACGAAAATCACAGCGCGGCGATGCCGGACCGCCACATCCAGATCTGCGTATGGCGCGTCGTAACTCGCCGCGGCGACGTCGGAATCATCATCAGAATGCCAGAATGTCGAATCGCGGGCGGAACGGGTCCACTGTTCGATGGTCTGATTGCGGCCCCGGGCCTGCGGCCGGCCGTCCACAAGGACGGTATTGTGGGCCTGCGTGGTCGTATAGAACCGGGTCCAGGGGTTGGTGTAGTACGACGTGATGCCGGGATCCACGATAAAGGGCGTGCCATAGGCATAGACTTCAAAGCTGAGTTTGTCTTCGTGCTGGTGCCAGCGGCCGTAAGGGCCCCCCTCGAAGAAGAGATATCGCGCGTCCCGGTCCCAGCCGCTCCTCATGATGAAATAGCCCGAGTCGCGCAGGCCGATCGATTCATATTCCGGCGGCGCGCCCTCACGGCCCCCGGTGCCCACCCACACCGCGGCCGGGTTGTCGAGTACGCGCCCCGGGTGCGCCAGGGCATCGTCATACTTCGAGTCCATGCTTCCGGCGTCGGAGACGGAGGGCCGGGTGAAGTCCGGGCGGGTGATGGCCACGCACCAGTCGAACATAGATCGAATGCCCGCCTCCAGTTCTGGGTCGAGCGGATGGTTGAACTTTCGCGCAACCTGAAACGATTCGAGGAACCACGTGGCAATGCTCATCTGGTAACCGGGCGTGAGTTCATACGACGCCCCGTCCGGCATCACCTGCACGCGCATGTCGTCCAGCAGCCGGCGATAGCCTTCTTCCCGCCAGCCTGCGGCGTCTCTGAATTCGGGGAAAGCGCAGCCCAGCGCGGCAATGGTCCGTGCCTCGGCAATGGTCTTGTTCGAGGGCGGGAAGGACTGGAAACGCAGCAGACAGGCCTGATGCTCGTAGATGGACTTGAGCATGTCGATGATCGTGGCGTCATCGGTCTCCGGACACGCGCAGAGCACGCGGAACACGTCCACGAGTGTGCTGAATGGCCGGATGGCCACCACCAGCGAATGGCCCCACGGGTATCCTCCGGCGCGAACGCCGTAGGGAACCGGGCAGCGCCGCATCCAGTCCGCGATGTATCGCTCGATGCCCTTGGCATATTTTGCGTCTCCGGTTTCCCAGTACGCGTCGATCGCAGGCCTCAGGAACAGGAGATAGTGGATGGCGAGCGTCCATTCGATATAGCCCGTTGGATTGGCCTCCCAGTCGATAGCCGCCGACCAGTCCTGCCCCAGGACCCTGCCTTCCAGGACCCGGTCGGCCTGATCGGGATCGGCATTCGGCTCCCGTTCACTCGGGACCAGTTCCCGGTCGAAGCCGCTGGACCGGAAATACCTCGCGACTTCCGTCAGAAGGGATCCGTCCGGCAAGTCCTTCAGCATTTTCAGGCCGGGGTGGTCCGGGTCCAGTGTGGCGATGAAGGCTTCATCCGTCATACGCGGACCGGGCGTCACGTCTCTCTCTACCAGGCGAATGTTGCGAAACCGGCTGCCCTGCGGGCCGGTCAGCGTTGCCGATCGCGTCTCTTTCCAACCTGAAGGAATCCCCTGCGTATAGAAACACTCCGCGGGAAACCGAAATTCCCGCCAGCCCTCCCAGAGGTTCCCGCCGCGCGGGGAGACGATGGCGTGGAACAGATAGCCATCGTCTTCGCTCATGCCCTCGGTGCGATGGCCCGACGTCAACCGGCACCAGAGCAGACCGTTTGCGCCAGGAGGCAGATACACCTCAGCGCGAACTTCGTTCACCCGCCGCCAGTCCCCGGCGTCAACGGGTAGATCGACGTTCTCTTCGTGCTCGGATTCCACAAGAAGCTGTTCCGAGTTTATCGTATCGTCCTCAAACTTCGCGAGGTCCATTTATGGCTCCACTCCGTTTATGTGAAGGTGGGGCGGACATTCCTGTCTGCCCTGCTCGTTCTCGTTCTACTGGAATGTAGTCGAGAGAAAAGCCTGCGGCGTCGTCCATCACCTGGCATCCAATTTACTGCCGTCACATTTCAGCGAAAAGGCCATTTTCGTACGGGCGACGGCGGCAGGAATGCGGGCGCCCACAAGGGACGCCCCTACACGGCAATGGGACGTGATTATTTGCTGGGTTTTTCTTCGCCTGGCAGACGCCCTTTGCCGCGTCTCCAAATAACGAAGGGGTTGACAATGCGTCTATGGAGGGTACATTCTGATTATGCGCGGATCGGCATTGCGCGCCGTATTTTTCTTTTCTCGTTCCTGGATTCTAATCCTGCTTAATCCCGGTCGGTTTTGATTTTGCTCTTTGCTTTTAATCCTGCTTAATCCTGATTGGTTCTGTCCCTGCTCTTTGTTTCTAATCCTGCTTAATCCCGGTCGGTTTGGGTTTTTGCATTAGAGAGGCAATATGGAACTGACCTACCGGCCCCGGCGGTTGAGGCGTACGGAACCCATAAGGACGCTGACGAGGGAAACCGTGCTGAACGTGGGGGACCTGATCTATCCGATGTTCGTGACGGAAGGCGCCAACGTGCGGGAACCCATCGATTCGATGCCCGGCCAGTTCCGGTTTTCGGTCGACGAACTCGTGCGTGAGTGCGAGACGGTGTACGGCCTCGGCATCTGCGGCGTCAATCTGTTCGGCTATTCGGAGGAAAAGGACGAGCGCGCAACAATGGCGTACGCACAGGACGGATTGATCCAGAGGGCGGTCCGGGCACTCAAGGCGGCGCTTCCCGACCTCTGCGTGCAGACGGACGTGGCGCTGGATCCCTATACCACGCACGGACACGACGGCCTGCTGATCGACGGCGAGGTCGCGAACGACGAGAGCGTCGAGGTGCTGTGCAAGATGTCGCTTTCTCACGCCGAGGCGGGCGTGGACTGGGTCACCCCGTCTGACATGATGGACGGACGGATTGGCGCCATCAGGGTGGCGCTGGACGACCAGGGGTTCAGCAACGTCGGCATCATGGCCTATTCCGCCAAATATGCATCTTGCTTTTACGGGCCGTTCCGTGGAGCGCTCAAGTCCGAGCCGGTAAAGGCGCGGGGTGTCCCCGAGGACAAGAAGACGTATCAGATGGATCCTGCCAATATCCGGGAAGCGATGAAGGAGATCGCGCTGGATATCGAGGAAGGGGCCGACGTGGTGATGGTGAAGCCCGCACTGCCGTACCTGGACGTCATCGCGAGCGCGAGGCAGAGCTTCGAAACGCCCATCGCGGCCTACAACGTTTCCGGCGAATACGGGATGGTCCTTGCGGCTTCGGAGCGCGGCTGGGTGGAGAAGGAGCGCGCGATGGTCGAAACGCTTACGTCCATCAAGCGGGCCGGCGCAGATATGATCCTGACCTACTTTGCCGTCGAAATGGCGGAATCGTTGAAGAATGCGACATAGGCGTCTCTCAGGCGCATCGCGTGTTGAAAGACCGGAAATAGAAGAATTCGCTTGACAGGATATTGAGAATTCGATATCGTTGACCGGTCCCAGAGAACCCTGTTTAAAGGAAAAACGAGATGGCCGCGCGCGACGGACATTCCGGAAGCTGGTGGTGGTACGACTTCAATCGTACCGGCCGGCTGACTGCGTGCTGAATTTGAGATTCGGATTTTTTAAGATCAACGTCCCTGCCGGCCTACGGCGGGGATTTTTTTTAGCTGTCTTAAAATTACCGGTGAGTTCCCGAGCGCGAGCGAAAAAGTGGCGGTCAAGGCGGGAGAATCCGCCCATATTTGTCTATACGGGCGGGTTTGACCAACGCCGACCGGCGCTTTTGCAGCCGCGCGAAGACCGCTGGGAATTTTAAGACAGCGTCCGAGGAGGGAATATAGATGGATGAACGGAAACGGATCCTCACGGGCGACCGGCCCACCGGGAAGATGCACCTGGGACATTACGTCGGCTCGTTGAAGAACCGGGTACGGCTGCAGGACGAATACGAGTGCTTTTTCCTGGTGGCGGACCTGCACATGCTTACGACCCGGCCGCAGAAGGAACACATCCACGCCCTGCGTGAGAACGTGCGGGAGATGCTGCTGGACTATCTGGCGGTGGGCATCGATCCGTCCAGGTCGACCGTCTATCTCCAGTCCGCCATCCACGCGGTATACGAAATGAACCTGTTTTTCGAGATGCTGGTGACCCTACCCAGAGTGGCGCGGCTGCCCAGCATCAAGGATATGGCGCGCGCAGCCAGGCTGGACGAAGAGGCGATCCCGTTCGGGCTGGTCGGTTATCCCATCTTGCAGGCCGCGGATATCTTGACGCCCAGGGCGCACCTGGTTCCCGTGGGAAAGGACAATCTCGCTCACGTGGAGGTCACCCGAGAAATCGCCCGCCGGTTCAACAGCTATTACGGAGAGGTCTTCCCGATTCCGGACGCGCTGATCGGCGAGGTCCCCGTTCTGGTGGGTACGGACGGCCAGGCCAAGATGAGCAAGAGCCTGGACAATGCGATTTTTCTGTCCGACGACGCGCAGACCGTGAAGAGGAAGGTGCGGGGGATGTTTACCGATCCCAACCGGGTCAGAGCCGACATACCCGGCAGGGTGGAAGGGAACCCCGTATTCGTCTACCACGACGCGTTCAATCCGGACGAGGCGGAAGTGGCTGACCTGAAGTCGAGGTACCGCGAGGGGACGGTCGGCGACGTGGAGGTGAAGGAAAAGCTCACCCGGGCGCTGAACGAGTTTCTCGATCCGATCCGGGAGCGAAGGGCGCATTTTGAAGCGGATTCGGGGTACGTGGAAAAGGTACTGTACGAGGGAACGCAGCGCGTCCAGGTGGTCGCAGATGAGACGTTAAAGGAAATGAAGAAGGCGATGGGGCTTACGGGCGTCTGGAACCGCATCTCAAGGAAAGCGCGGGACCGGATGCGCAGAGACGAACGGAAGGAATCCGGATCGTGAGGATATTCATGGGGCGGCATTCGAGGTGTTTGTTCGGTAGCGTGGCGATTTCCCTTAAGCGCTGGTGGTTTTGCGCAGCGGGAACCGTGCGTCCGCCACCGGATGATGTGTGCATGAGGGTGTGGCGATGGCCGCGGTTCACCAGGAGGTGGATCGCGGCTTTTTTCGTTGCGAACGCAAAACCGGCAATCGCATTTCACGCCGCGGGACCGGCCAGCTCGCTGTTGGCGGCCTCGAACAGGTCGGCGGCGAGCGCGTCCAGGCGGTCGCGCCAGGCCAGTTTGTCGAGCCATGCGGCGGGGGCGCCCGACATGCCCCACAGGGCGCCGGCGAGCTGTCCCGTGACCGCGGCCACGGTATCGGCGTCATCAGCGAGATTGGCGGCCAGAATCAGGGCATCCTCGATGGACTCCGACCTGTCCACGCACCACAGCGCCGCTTCGAGCGTGTGCAGGACGTATCCCGAAGAGGAGATGGCGTCGCGCTCTTTTGCGCGCCATGAACCGACGGCCACGTCGGCGATCAGCGCGTCGCCGGTCCAGCCCCTGCCGCGCAGGACGGTCTCCTTCGGCGCACCGGCGATCGCCTCGATCAGCAGTTCGACAAAGAGCGCACACGCCTCCACCGCCTGAGGGGCGCCGTGGGTGGTTCGACTCTGCAGCCGGGCGGCCGCCGTTGCTTTGGACCGGTCGCGCCACCAGCGGATCGCCACCGGCGAGAGTCGCATCAGCGAACCGTTTCCTGCGGTCCGGGGATTGGAGCTGCCGCTCAGCGGCTCGCCGGTTTCCCGAAAAGACCGGAGTGCGCCGTCAGTGGCATTGCCGATATCGAAACACACGCCCGTGACCGAGTTGTGTCCTTCATCGCGCCACCGGAGGAACCGTACCGTCAGGTCGTGAACGTCCAGCCGACCCCGTTCCAGCAGCGACTCGGCGAGGCACAGGGCCATGCTCGTATCGTCGGTCCATTCCCCGGCGGCCAGGCCGAATGGACCTCCACCAACGATCTCGGTAACCGGCGGCCTGGTGTCCCGCCCGGAGAATTCGAGCGTCGTACCGAGCGCATCCCCCAGCGCCAGCCCCACCAGCGCCCCCTTCGCCCGGTCCAGTGATCCGGCCATGTTACGGACGGACGCCCCATCGTCACGCGTCTCTTTCGAATGCTCCGCCGATGTCCCGTTGCCAGACATATTCGCAGACCTCTGCCTTGCAAAAGAGGGGGTGCAGCAGTCGCCGCACCCCCTCTTTTGTCATCCTGCGGCTTCATCAGAACCTCATGCTGACCTGGCTGAAGACGAGGCGGCCCACTTCCGGGGCCCCGATGAATGAACGATAGCGTGTATTGAGTAGATTGCTCGCGTCCAGATGCAGGTCCACTTCCCGCTCAACGGGCAACCGGTATTTCAGCGACATGTCGACAACCGTATAGGCATCCACGTCGCCCACGTACACCCCCGATTGCATGGGAAAGGAATCGGTGAATCGGAGCGCGCTGCCGACCGACAGGCCCAATCCGGTAAAGTCGTACGACGCCCCCAGCTTGAATTTGTGCCGGGGCGAATTCAATGTGATATCGCCAACGCCCGGGACGTGCGTGTATTTCAGGTTCTTGAAGAAGTTCTTGCTCACGTACGAATAGTTGCCGGTCAGTCTCCATTGCGCCGTTGGATACCAGGCCAGGCCCAGGTCCAGGCCGCGGATGGTGATATCTTCATAGTTGCGGTAGGTCAACACCATCGCGTAGGGATCGGTCGCCTGTTCCGGCGACACCGTTCCGTATGGAATCGCCGCGGCACCGGCCACGAAGATGGCGGTCAGTTCATCCACCGGAGAACCGTTCCGGTTGCCCTCCAGGAGCCCCGGCACCTGCACGTTGTCAATCAGCTGGAGACCGGCGGCGAGCACGGCGTTCGACGGATCGGACAGCGTCTCTTCGAATCCGTGGTTCAGAGCCTCGGCCAGACTCTCCGGTTCGAGAAACACGTTGGGGGTTTCCACCGAAACCGAACCCACGTAATTTTCAATCCTGGACTGATACAGGTCCGCGGCCACGATGAGTCTGTCCGCAATGACGCCCTTGTAGCCCAACTCGATCGTCCTGGTAATCGCGGACTGGATGCGCGGGACGTCGTAGGCCGTCACCGGAGTCGCGCCGTCCGACTCCAGAAAGAAAAACGGCTGTTGGATATCTTCCGGATTTTCGCCCAGCGGCGGCGTTGCGATGTTCAGCCGGCCCATGACGTTGCGAAGGCCCGCCAATCGCTCGGGAACGATACCGGGAAAGGCTTCAGCCAGTCCGTTTGCGAGATTCCGGGCTTCTTCGGCGCCCATGCCCTGTTGGATCAGGATGTCGACGGCCATTTCCTTTACCGTCGGCAGCAGCTGTTCGAGCACCACCTCCCTGCCGATACCCCACATCACGTTGGTAAATTCCGGATCGTCCAGTCGCAGATACTGATCGGCCGGCAGGCCGGCCATGGGGGCAAACGGCGAGCGGAAGAGGGGCCGTCCGCCTTCCCGCCGGAATGTGAAGCCGAAGTCGTTGTCCTGGTAGTTGCCCTGGGTCCAGAGATCGATCGGGTCGAACGTCAGACCGCGTGCCGTGAACATCGGCGAGAAGATTCCGCTGAACCCGAAGGGGTCTCTGGTGGCCAGCAGATCGAGATACAGATTGTTCGAGGTGGGCGTGGTGAAAGCCCGGTTGTACGTCAGACGCCACGTCTGGGTCGGCTTCGGCTTCAAAACCAGCGCGGCCCTGGGCGAGAACTCGGGGTCCACGAGGCGGCTGTGGTAGTCGTAGCGCAGGGCAAGCACGAGGTCAACCATCGCGGAAAGGGAAGTTTCACTCTGCAGGTAGACCCCGAACTCGTTCAGGTCGTCGTCATCCTCGTTCCTGCCCATGACGGTTTCTTCGGTATCCGGCCGCGTAAACAGTGCATCCAGGCCATACGTGAACCGCTGGCGGGCACCCAGTTTCGATACGTGTTGCGCCTGGAACACCGTGAGGGAGGACTTGTCGACCACGGGATCGCCCGTACGCAGCAGGAAAGTCCCTCCGGAATCGGTCCAGTTGCGGAAGGCCTGTACAAACCAGTCGCCGTACAGCACGCGCATCTGAGCGTAGTTATATTGCCAGTCTCTCGTCTGGGAGGCCCCCACGCCGGTCAGCCCGACCAGGTCCGCCTTGTTGTGTCCCGATGAAAAAATAGCGGTGAAGTTGTCGGAGGCGCGCCAGTCCAGACGCGCTTCCAGCCCGAGATTGTTGGTTTCGGGGTTGCGAAGCGGAAGAGACGGCAGGTTCAGACCCGAGGCAATCTGCTCCTCCCGGCGTTCTCGGGCCCTCACCTCCTCCGGATCGACATATTCCCACTCGGTCCCTGTATAGTACCGGGCGGAAACCTTGTAGCCCACCCGGTCCCCGACCTTGCCCGCGTGGCGAATCGAGGCCTGACGCAGGTTGCGCTCTCCGTATCCGAAGTGCGCACTCGTACCCTGCGACGTAAAGGGCGAATGGGTGATGATGTGCATCACACCGTCCGCACTGTTGGGCCCGTAGAGCGCCGATCCAGGACCCAGAACCACCTCGATTCGTTCCACGTCATCGCTTGTAATGGGAATGAAATTCGGGGCGTTGACCCGCACGGACGGCACCCTGGCAAGCCGGTTGTCCGTCATCATGAGCAGGGTGCCGGTGAAGACGCTGTTGAAGCCGCGCACCACGATGCTGCTGTTTGCCAGTCCGGTCTTCGCGAAGTCAACCGACGGCAGGTTCTTTACGTGGTCGGCCACGTTCATCGAGGGGTTGTTGCGGATGTCGGCGGTCTCGACCACGGAGACGGAGGCGGGAGCGTCCAGGATCTTTTCCCTGCGGCGGGAAGCGGAGACCACGCTCTTCTCCAGAAAAATAACCTGCTCCTTGAGGATCACGTCCAGCCTGGTGGATTGGCCTTGCCGAACCGAGACGTCATCGAGAATTCTGAACTTATACCCGATGAATGTGATCTCGATCCGGTAATTCCCCGCCGGAACGGCAAATCTGAACCGGCCCTCGTCGCCTGTGGCAGCCCGTGTACGCTCCTCGACGTCCACGCCCGTAACGACGACATTTGCACCTGGCAGGGTCTCGCCACTTTCCCCTTTGACCGTCCCTTCAATATAGCCAATGGGCTGGGACCAGACCGTCCCGCACCCCAGCACCAGCCAGCAAAACAGAATCACGCGCACCATCTATCCCCCTTGGCAGCCCGTTGGGAAAGCCCATCCGGACTACGGCCGGCCCTCGCGGTCGAAATACTGCGTTGCGCTCCCTCGCCGAATCGCCCGATGGGACTCGGTTGCGCGCCTTGTCTTCGGCCTCGCCTGCAGAGCGACTTTATCAACGGACTGTTAGACGATCAGGGCGGGGTCCTGAAGATGGCCGATCGGGACAACAATCGCTTCTGGAATTCGTCGACCAGCCAATGACATGCCAACCACTCCTGCCGGACTTGGCCGTCGTGTGACGTCCGCGCCCGAAGGCCGGAATCAGTCCATTGGAAGATTGCAGGATGAGCCGGTGTTTCCGGATGGCTGCCACCTGCCATTGTTCAAACGCCGATTTTTGTTATATATTAAAAGTTACAATGGATGCGACGGCTTTGTCAACTTCAGAGCTGACCCGCCGGCGTACAAACGGCCTGATGGTTCGACAGGGCTCACCCGCCGGTTGAGTCGATGCTGTTCAAATGCCGGGAACAACGCAACAGGGTGTGTGCCCTGTTGAAGGAGGTCCCGATGCGAGCCGGAAGGCTTGTTCTTCCCGTGGTTGTGACCCTGGCATCCTTCGCGTGCAAAGATGCGGTGGGACCGCGTTATATCGAGATCATTGAAGTTACCGTGGGGCCGGCCCTTGCCAGATGCTACGGCGTCGGCGAGCAGACCTGCATGGTGGTTGACGGCAACTTGTTTTACGACGGAATCGATGGCTTTACCTTCGAAGCCGGCTACTCCTACCGGCTGCGGATTGGAAAATACGACCCCTGGAATGGAGGAGAGCCACCCCAGGATGCAGGCCGATATGCCTATCGTCTGCTTGAACAAATGGAGAAAACCCGCGCCCCGTCCACTCCGGCGACATTGCTTATCGGGCCTACACGGGTTACGTGCTCAAATTCAGATGACTTCTGCCTGCTGGTTAACGGTGTTCCATATAACGACATCATCACGAACTTTGAATACGAGGCGGGTTTTTACTATCACTTAAATGTAAACAAATATGGCGATGGCCGCCATGTGCTGGATGAAATCGTCACGAAGGACGAGGCGACGGGCACGGACGAGGAGATCGTCGTGGTCGGGCCGGGCCGGGTGCAATGCGACGACAATCGTTCCATCTACTGCAGAGTTGTCAATGGCGCCCCGTTTCGAAGTGAAATCGTGGGCTTCCGGCCAGTGCACGGCTATAGCTACCGTATACGGGTGGTACGGTTCAGCATGTTCCGGGGTGGCGTGACGCCGCCGTCAGACGACATCCCGATCTACGGATATCGCTGGCTGGAAACGCTTGAGCGAAATCCGGGCAACTGAATATCCCACCGCCTGCGATGCAAATCCCGATCGGCAAATACACGGGTCGGCAAATGACCGGTTCGGATTCGGCGAAGTCCGCAAAATAGGAGAAGTGCATGATGGAAGCAGATGGGCACATTGAATCCCTGGGGAACCCGGACGACCGGAGCATGAGTTCCGGGTCCGCGCAGCCGATAGCAACCGTGGGCATGGCGTGTCGATTCCCCGGCGCGGCGGACATCGCTTCATTCTGGCGATTGCTCGAAGCCGGCGGGAATGCCGTAGGTGAGGGTGTCCCGGGCTCCGGGACGGGCCGCTGGGGGCAGATCTTCGCCGAAAACGCAGGGCAGAACGAGGGTTGTCGTTTCGGCGCATTCGTCGACGACATCGACCTTTTCGACGACACCTTTTTCCGGATTTCGCCCGTGGAAGCGGAGTTTCTGGACCCGCAACAGCGAATGATGCTGGAGACGAGCTGGGAGGCGCTTGAGGACGCAGGAATCGATCCGGAGGGGTTGAGAGAGACCCGCACGGGCGTCTACACCGGGATCAGCAACGATGAATACCGAATGCTGGTGGTGGACTCAATCAAGCCCGCCGAGGCTGCCGGGTGTCTCTATGCCCTCAGCGGCACGAACCTGAACGGCGCCAGTGGGCGGGTCTCATTCGTACTGGGGCTCAGGGGACCGGCCAAGGCGGTCGACGCCGCGTGCGCGTCGTCCATGGTATCGGTCAATGACGCAGTGGCGGACCTGCAACAGGGCAAAGCCGATCTGGCCATTGCCGGCGGCGTGCAGGCAATACTGAACGGTCGCATCTACGAATTGCGCGCGGAGGCGATGATGCTGTCTCCGGACGGACAGTGCAAGACCTTTGACGCCTCGGCAAACGGCTATGTGCGTGGCGAGGGCTGCGGGGTCGTCGTGCTGAAGCGGCTGAGCGAGGCTGAGGCTGACGGGGACCGGATCTGGGCGGTCATCCGGGGCTCGGCGGTTAACCATGGCGGGGCCAGTACGGGGCTGACGGTGCCGAACACGCCAGCGCTCGAAGAAGTGATCGAAACCGCACTGTCCGAGGGCGGCATCTCCCCGCTTGACGTGGATTACCTCGAGGCGCACGGGAAGGGAACCACCGTCGGCGATCCTATCGAGATCGATGCCGTGGCGAGTGTCTACGGGCGTGGACGAAAGGCCGACCGGCCGCTCCTCATCGGATCCGTGAAGACCAATATCGGCCACCTGGAGTCGGCCGCTGGCGTAGCAGGTGTGATCAAGACCGCGCTCGTACTGAACCGGGGAGTGATCCCGAAGCACCTCCACTTCCGGGATCCCAATCCGAGCGTAGACTGGGACCGGCTGCCCCTGCACGTGACGTCGTCGATGATGGACTGGCCGCGCCGTCCGGGGAGTACCCGACTCGCCGGAGTTAACTCCTTCGGCATATCCGGGACCAACGCCCATATCGTAATGGAGGAATACCGTGCGCCGGACGCCGCCGCCGGAAAACCGGGGACTGCCGGTGCCGCGATGCCCGTAGCGGTCTCACTTCCGGCAGCGGTGGGGGATCTCCCGATCGCTGAACGGAAAGTCCAACCGCGCCGGGTCCGCCTGCTTCCGCTATCGGGAAAATCCGATGGTGCGCTGTGCGATCTTGCCGGGCGTTACCTTTCGCGGCTGGGGGAAGCCGCTGACGAAATCTCCTCCGACGATAGTGAGATACTGGCTGACATGTCCTGGACTGCGGGCGTGGGCCGGAGTCACTTCGACCACCGCGCGGGCGTCGTCTTCAAGGACGTGGAAACGTTGCGCAATCAGCTTAGGGATGTCCAGGAGGGAAACCTGGGCTCCTTCTCGCGGACTCGCGCCAGGGTGGCGTTCGCCTACACGGGACAGGGGAGCCAGTGGGCAGGCATGGGACGTGGACTGTACGAGACGGAGCCCGTCGCAAGGGCGGTGATGGACCGCTGCGAGGCGGTGATACTTGAAGAACGGGGAGCCTCGCTGCTGGATGTGATGTTCGGAAATGTCGGAAGCGAGGGGGAACTCGGCGACACGGCCTGGGAGCAACCTGCTCTCTACGCGCTGGAATGCGCGCTGACGGCGCTCTGGTCGAGCGTCGGTATCCGTCCCGACGTCGTTCTGGGACACAGCATCGGGGAACTCGCGGCGTCGCAGGCGGCGGGCGTATTCAGCCTGGAGGACGGAATGCGGTTCGCCGCGGTACGCGGCGCGTTGATGTCGAAGATGGAACCGGGAAGCATGGCCGCTGTATTTGCGCCAGCCGATCGCGTCGAGGAAGTCGTGAACGCGAGCTCTCAGGATGCCGGGTTGAGCATATCGGGGTACAACGGTACCCACCAGGTTGTCAGTGGTCCTGCAGCGGGCATCGAGGCGATCTCGAATCGATTCGCCACGGCAGGCGTGAGGGTCAGGCGGTTGAACACGACCAAGGCGTTCCACAGCGCCCTCGTTGAGCCCATTCTTGACGAACTGGAGAGCTTTCTCAGCGGCCTGGAGATCCAGTCTCCCTCACTTGCCGTTGTCAGCAACCTGACGGGTCAGGCTGTAGAACCGGGGCAGACCCAAGGCGGCGCTTATTGGCGCAGGCACGCCCGGGAGGCGGTGGCGTTTGCCCAGGGTGTGAAGACGCTGGCGGATCAGGGCGTCGACGTGGTGCTGGAGATCGGTCCGCGATCTGTACTCGCTCCGTTGGCGGCCGCGTCCTGGCCTGAATCGCCGGAAACACCGGCGCCGGTGGTGCTGTCCAGCCTCCGCCCGCCTTCGGACGGTGCTGAGGAGACCCGGAATGCCGATGGTTTCGTAGCGGCAGTGGCAGAGGCATACGAGGCGGGACTCCCGGTTGGCTTCGCCGGGCTCTTCGCAGGGGAGAACCGCCGACGGGTCTCTCTGCCCAGCTATCCGTTTCAGCGCCGTAGACACTGGATCCAGCCTCCGAGACGACGGGCCGGCGGAGCCGGCCATCCGCTGCTTGGCGTCCGGCACGAATCCGCGCGTGGAGAGGTTACCTTCGAGACGGAAGTGTTTCCGTCGGACCCGGCCTGGTTGAACGATCACAAGGTGTTCGGCAGGATCGTCGCGCCCGGCGCGCTCTACGGCGCGATGGCCTGTGCCGCGTCTCGCCTTGAGGAAGCAGGTCCCGTGGTCGTGGAGAACTTCCAGTTGCACAATGCCCTGGTTTTCGAAGAGGACGAAGACGGCGAGGGTGACGCGGGCAGGAGGATGCAGGTCGGGCTCGATACCCGCGAACCGGGTTCACCGCGCGGTGTCCAGATCTTCAGCAGCGGCGGCGAAGGAGACTGGACCGTTCACGTGGAGGGCGTTCTTGCGCCGGGAGCTCCGGCTCCCGATCCTGGCGGACGAATCGATCTCGAAAGCGTGAAGAGCGCGCTTTCCCCCATGGACGTGGCGGACTACTACCGCCACAGGGCGAGTACCGGCGTCGACCTCGGGCCGTTCTTCCGTACGCTTGGCAGGGTCTGGTCGCGTCCAGGCGAGGCGCTGGGCGAGGTGTCTCTACCTGAGTCGCTTTCAGGTCATGGTCTGGATGTCCATCCGCTCGTGCTGGACGGCTGTTTCCAGGTTGTGGGCGCGGCGCGCAATCTGGCAGGCAAGGAGGGCGGAGCCACGTATCTGCCGTTCGCGTGGGAGCGGCTCTGGCTGGCGGGAACGCTGCCGGACCGGGTGGTTTGTCACGTGCGACTCAGCGAAGCATCCAGCGAGGCGGAAGCCGCGGCCGGTGAGCCCCCTGAGGTGCTGAGCGGTGAGATTGACATTTACGACCCGAACGGTGCGCATCTTGGCCGCCTGAGCGGGTACACGGTAAAACGGGCCACGCAGGAAGCGCTGCTCGCCGCGGTCGAAGGCGTCAAGGACCTCCTGTACGAGGTGGTCTGGCGCGAGTGCGACCTTCCCGCCGGAATAACGTCCGCGGGCTTCTTCCCGACCCCGGCGGCCGTCGCGGCCGGCTCACAGACGTTCGCCGGATATCTCACGGACGCGGGAGTCGATCCCGATGACAGGGACGCATTGCTGGCGGACCTGGAACGGTGGTCCCGGTCCCGCGCGCTCGCGACGCTGGAAGAGCTGGGCTGGCGGCGGCAGGCAGGAGAAACCGTCGATCCGGAGGTGTTGCGGGACGAATTGGACATCCTTCCGGAGCACAGCCGCCTCTTTCGGCGGCTGTTCGAGATGCTCGCCAGGTCGGGGGTCGTGAAGGAAGCGGGCGACGGATTCACCGTGGTCGTGGGCCCTGGTGATCCGCTCCCCGAAGGCCTGCCAGACGACCTCGAGGAGTTCGCTTCGCGCATGGTCGACCTGCACCCCGACGGCCAGATCGAGACCGGCTTGTTCCGGCGTTCCGGCAATGCCCTGGCGGACGTGCTTCGCGGTCGTGAAGATCCGCTGACACTTCTGTTCAGCAGCGGTGAACCGACAGCGGCCGATCTGTATCTGAAGGCGCCGGTCGCACGCGCTGCGAACCGGATGCTGGCGGATGCGGTCCAAGCGCTGGTGGCTGCGTTGCCCGAAGGCCGACGCCTGAGAGTCATCGAGGTCGGAGCGGGAACCGGATCGGCGACCGCTTCCGTACTTCCGGAACTTCCCGATGGGCAGTTCGATTACATGTATACGGACATCTCCGCGGGCTTCTTTTCCGAGGCGGAAGCGAGGTTCGGCGACGGCGGCGGCTGCATCGAGTACCGTCCGCTGGATATCGAAAAGGACCCGGTTGAGCAGGGCTTCGACGCCCACGGTTACGACCTGCTGATCGCATCCAACGTGCTGCACGCGACGCGGTACCTGAGCGAGACGCTGGCCCACTGCCGGGACCTTCTCGCGCCGTCAGGGCACCTGATCGCACTTGAAAACCTGAGTGGGCTGGGATGGATGGACCTGACCTTCGGGCAGCTGGATGGCTGGTGGCGGTTCGCCGACGACTACCGTCCCCACCACGCCCTCGCCGGCCCCCCGATCTGGCGCTATGCTCTCGGCGGCGCAGGATTCGAAGGCGTGGAAGTCCTGGGGGCGGACGAGTCCGACACGTCCCGGACGCTTGACAAGGGTGTCATCGTGGCGCAGGGTCCGGCGAAAGTGGCCGAGGCTCCCGGCGCCTGGGTTCTGGCTGCGGACCGGGGAGGTTCCGCGTCGAGAATGGCAGCCGAATTAGCCGCGCGGAACCAGACTGTCGTGCTTGCCGGCAGTGAAATGCAGGACGACAAGGAACCCGCGGGCGACGTCACGGGTGTCTTCAACACTGGCGTGGAGACAGATTGTCGCGAGTCCTGGCGCGCGCTTCTGGCAGATCTGCCTGACGAGGTGCCGCTGCGCGGCGTCGTGCATCTCGCGGGACTGGACGGTCACGGGGCACAGGCCACAACGCAGGAATTGGCGGAGGACGTGAAGCGGGCGGGAGCGAGCGCGCTCGCGCTCGTGCAGGGCATCGCCGACGCCGACGTCGTTCCGGAAAACGGAGTCTGGTTGATCACACGGGGTGCCCAGGTACTGGAACGTGAGCGGGGCGGAGAACTCGTCGGCGCCACGCTGTGGGGCTTCGGCAAGGCCGTAGCCCGTGAAGCGGCGCATCTCCAGCCGCGGATGATCGATCTGGACCCGGGCGAGATGGCGCCCGCGCCCGATCTCGCCAACGAGCTTCTCTATCCGGATTCCGAAAATCACATCGCGTATCGGTCCGGCCGCCGTCAGGTGGCGCGCCTGGTTCAGGCCGGGACCGAAGGTGAGCGGCTGTCGCTGCCCGAGGCGTCGGATTGGGTGCTGGCTCCGGATCCGACCGGCGTATTCGACCGGCCGCAGGTCCTCCCGCTGCCCAAACGATCTCTCGAGCCGTGGGAAGTTCGCGTTGCTGTGGAAGCGGCCGGGCTCAACTTCTGGGATGTCTTTCGTTCCCTCGGCTTTATCGAAGAGGGCAATCTTGGCAGAGAAATGTGCGGCCACATCCTCGAGGTCGGCTCCGAAGTATCAACCGTCTCGGTGGGCGACCATGTGGTCGGATTGGGCTTCGGTGCATTCGGTCAGCAGATGGTCACGCACGAGCAACTGGTGGCGCCCGCGCCATCGGGATACTCGGTCTCCGGACTTGCCACGGTGCCAAGCGCGTTCGTGTCCGCAGCGTTGTCATTCGAGTTTTCCGGTCTTGAGGCCGGCGAGCGGGTTCTGATTCACGCGGGGGCGGGCGGCGTCGGACTGGCTGCCATCCAGCTGGTGCAGGCCGCGGGAGCGGAGGTCTTCGCCACCGCGAGCGCCCCCAAGCAGGCGTATCTCCGATCGTTGGGGGTGAAACACATTTTCGACAGCCGCACGACGAACTTCGGCCGGGAAATCCTGGAGGCCACGGACGGCGCGGGTGTGGACGTGGTACTGAACAGCCTTACGGGAGAAGGCTTCATCGATGCGAGTCTGTCCTGTCTCAGGCGCGGCGGACGCTTCGTGGAACTGGCCAGGCGGGATATTCTGAGCGAGGAGGAGATGGCGGCGGTGCGGCCGGACGTGCCGTACGACATCCTTGAACTGGACGTGATGAAAAAGACCGACCCCGAATGGGTGGGAAGGGTCCTCCGGGATGTAATGACTCGCCTTTCGTCCGGAGAACTCGAAGCGATCACCCACAGCAGGTGGCCGCTCGCCGAGGCCGGAGCCGCCCTGAGCTTCATGCGCGCTGCACGCCACCTCGGGAAGATCGTCGTAACAACGCCGCCCGTGCAGAACGGCACGCTGCGCCAGGACCGGACCTATCTTGTTACGGGCGGTCTGGGCGGAATCGGATGCGCCGTCGCGGCCTGGCTGGCGGACCGCGGAGCAGGCGCCATCGTGTTGAACGGACGCCGGGCGCCCGATGACGAGGCCGAGGAAGCGATTCGCAGGCTGCGCGAGGGCGGCGCTACGGTGCAGGTAGAACTGGCGGACGTGACGGACGCCGCCGCTATCGACGAGATGCTGGAGAGGATGGATGCGACACTACCACCGCTCGGGGGCGTGATCCACAGCGTGGGGGTACTCTCCGACGGCGCACTGACCAACCAGACCTGGGACCGTTTCGAAACGGTACTCGGGCCGAAGGTCCTCGGCGCATGGCACCTGCATCGGGCCACGATGGACCGCGATCTGGATATGTTCGTGTTGTTCTCCAGCCGGGTCGGCGTCATGGGCAATCCGGGGCAGGCGAACCACGCTTCGGCAAACGCGTTTCTGGATCAGCTCGCCGGTCACCGCCGCGCGTTGGGACTCCCCGGCCAGGCCATCGCCTGGGGGGCGTGGTCGGAAATCGGCGAGGCCGCGGAACAGCGGGAACGGATCGACCGGCAGCGGTCGGCGCTCGGCGGGCGCTGGTTCACCCCGCAGCAGGGTATGCGGGCGTTCGACCAGCTTGTACGTCAGGACGTTACGAATTCCGTGGTGATGTCGATGGACTGGTCGGTGTTTGAGGAGGCTGTCCAGGACCGGCCGCCTTTTCTCGATGATCTGCTTTCCGCGACAACGGATGACGAGGCCGACGCAGCTGCGTCTTCCGAGGACCTGATGTCCCGGCTGCGCGGAACGCCCGCGGCGCCGGAAGAACTGCTCGTGTCGTTCCTGCAGCAGGAGGTGCAGGCGGTACTCAGGCTTCCGGCGGCGCCTGAGCCCTCGGTGGGATTTTTCGATCTGGGTATGGACTCGCTTATGGCCGTAGAGCTGCGAAACCGCCTTAACCGGGCATTCTCCGACCAGTACGTCGTACCCAATACAGTGGTATTCGACTACCCGGACATCGCCAGTCTCGCGAGTCACCTGGCAGGAGAACTGGGCGAGGTCAGCAGTGAACCGGTCGCCGAGGAAGAACCCGAGCCGGCGCCTCAGCCGGTTGTGCGACAGGAAAAGGAGGAAGGCGGCATTGCGATCGTGGGTATGGCGTGCCGGTTCCCCGGCGCACCCGATCTCGACGCATTCTGGCGCCACCTCGAAGCGGGCGAAGACGCGGTGACGGACGGACGCGGGGACTCCGGCGCCTCTGGCGGTTTCGCCAAAGACCTTCCAGTCGAGTATGCCGCGTACCGACAGGGCGGATTCGTGGATGAGATCGATCAATTCGACTCGAGGTTCTTCCGGATTACGCCGATCGAGGCGCGCACGATGGATCCTCGTCAGCGGATGCTCCTGGAAACGAGCTGGCAGGCGCTTGAGGACGCGGGGATGGATCCGGACCGGTTGCGGGGCACCCTCACGGGAGTGTATGCGGGTATTTCCACCAGCGAATACCGGCTTCTGATGTCCAGCGATGACTACGGTGTCAGCTATCTGAATACCGCAGCCAGCATGGCCGTCGGACGTCTTTCCTTCGTACTGGGACTGGAGGGCCCCACAATTCCGGTGGAGCTCAACTGTGCGTCGTCACTTGTTGCGGTACATTACGCGGTCGCTGCCCTGCGGGCGGGAGAAGTGGACATGGCACTGGTTGGAGGCTCCCACGCCGCTCTTTCGCCTGAACTGACGAGAGAAATGGCAGATTTGGGGATGTTGTCGCCAAGCGGGCGGTGCAGGGCATTCGATGCATCCGCGGACGGATTCGTGCGAGCGGAGGGCTGTGGTATGGTCGTTCTGAAACGGCTTGGCCAGGCCGAGGCCGACGGTGACCGCATCTGGGGCGTTATTCGCGGTTCGGCGGTGAACCAGAACGGAGCGAGCGCCGGCCCGACTGTCCCGAACGGCCCCGCGCAGGAGCGGGTCATCGAGTCCGCCCTTGCGCGCGGGAACGTCGACCCTTCGGAGGTGGATTATCTGGAGGCGCACGGAGCCGGATCGGGGCTTGGCGACCCGATCGAGCTTCACGCCGCGGCGGCGGTCTACGGCAGGGAACGTGACGCCGAACGGCCGTTGCTGGTGGGTTCGGTGAAGACCAACATCGGCCATCTCGAGCCCGCTGCGGGGGTTGCGAGCCTTGTCAAAACCGTCCTGGCGATGAAACGCGGTGTGATTCCCCGGAACCTGCATTTCAGCGAACCAAGCCCGCACGTGGACTGGGACAGCCTGCCGGTACGCGTGGTGTCGGCTAACACCGACTGGCCGGCCAACACCGATCGACCGCCGCGAGCAGGGGTGAGCGCCTTCGGCGTCTCGGGCACGAACGCCCATGTCGTGGTGGAAGGTTACGCATCGGAGGTCGCTTCACCCAATGATGCGGATCCCGTCCCCGCGGGCGCCGCGTGCTTCGTCGACGTATCACTGCCGGAGCCGATCGCGGACCTGGCGGTCCCGGAGAACAACGTGTGTCAACCGCGGAAGACGCGTTTCCTTCCGCTATCCGGGAAGGCGGGTGGCGCGCTGATTGACCTGGCGGGGCGGTATCTCGACTGGCTCGACGACAGGGCTGCAGAGACGGCTTCCGAAGAAGCGCTGCAGGACGTGCTCGCGGATATGGCCTGGACCGCGGGGACATGCCGGAGCCATCTGGACTACAGGGCGGGCGTGGTTTTCGGCGATGCGCGGTCGCTGCGGGACGGCCTGAAGACGGTGGCTGAAGCTGCCGGGTCGCCGGACCGGGTGGCGGCTGGCAAGGTTGCATTCGCGTATTCCGGGGATGTCCGCCATCGTGCCGACGTGGTCCTGGCGCTGTACGAAACGGAGCCCGTGGTGCGTGCGGTACTGGATCGCTGCGAGGTGGCCTTTGGCGAAATTCGGGGCGCCTCGCTCCTTGACGTGATGTTCGGGCGCGCCGGATCGGACGGCCTGCTCGACGATCCCGCGTGGGCCCAGCCGGCCGCCTATGCGCTGGAATGCGCGCTTACGGCACTCTGGTCCAGCGCGGGAATCCGACCGAACGTGGTCGTCGGAACCGACATCGGAGAAATCGCGGCGGCGCAGGCGGCCGGCGTCTTCAGCCTGGAGGAGGGATTGCGGTTTTCGGCCGCCCGCGCCGCAAACGGATCCCTGGACGTCACGGCCAAAACGCCTTCGGTCGACCTGATCAGCCACGTCACCGGGAGGTTGATTACATCAGACGAGGCCGGGGATGCGGAGTACTGGCAACGCCAGGTCGATGAGCCGGTGCCGTTCCGAAATTGCATCGACACGTTGGCCGATCTGGGCGTACAGGTTGTCGTGGGGATCGGCCCGGCAGCATTGCCCGGTCCCGAAATCGTTCAAGCCTGGCCGACCACCTCGAACGGCGGCGAGGCGCCGGATGTGATTGACAGCCTGCGATTTGCAGCAGACGAAAACACGGACGCAAATGACGGCGGCATCACGGAGGCGGTCGCGCGTGTTTTCGAGTCGGGACACGCGGTTTCGTTCAAGGGGTTGTTCGCGGGCGAATCCCGGCGCCGCATCTCGCTTCCTTCCTATCCGTTCCAGCGCCGCCGTCACTGGATTGAAGCGAACAATCGTTCCAGATAAACCAGCAACAAAACCTGTTGACTTGACATTTGATGATCGCTATCTTACCTGTCCGTATAAACCGATTACCTAATTGAAAGGGTCGCAGCTATGGCTTCAACCGAAGATCGTCTCAGAACGCTCATCGCGGAAAATCTCGAAGTGGACGGGCAGCCGATCGCGCTGCCGGATGACCTGAATATCAGCCTCATGGAGGCCGGTATTTCCTCCGTGGACCTCGTGGCGTTCGCGAAACTGGTCGCGCAGGAGTTCGAAGTTAAATTTAGTCTTGAAGATTGTGGAGAGGTCAAGAGCGTCCGGGAACTGGTCGATCGCCTGAATGCCGGGTGAGACGGTTCCCAAATGGAGCGCGTTCACTGATTGACGACTGGCCCCGGATTCTTGTCCGGGGCCACATTGAATTTAAGGGAATTCAATGCGGTGCCGTCAGATCCTGCGGCCACTGCATCGTTGAATCAACTCCCTGGAAAGATGTGCCATTTGTCCACGCGCCCGGAAACGATATGGGAAATCCCCGAGCCGCATGCCACGATTGACGTCCCCGTGGACGACGACACCCGCATCACGTTGCGGCGTCATGGAAACCCTGAGGGTCCACGTCTCGTTTTGAGCCATGGCAACGGTCTCGCGATCGATCTCTATTTCCCGTTCTGGTCATTGCTGCTGGACGATTTCGACCTGATTGTCTACGACCTGAGGAACCACGGCTGGAACACGGTCAGTTCCATTCACGAGCATAGTGTCCCAACGTTCGTCAATGACCACGACCGTATTCTCGATGCAATCGACCGGCACTTCGAAAAAAAACCGAGAATAGGCGTATTCCATTCGGTTTCCGCCCTGATCACGCTACTCTCGTCCGCCAGAGGCAGCGGATTCTCCGCATGCGTTCTGTTCGACCCTCCACTGTGCAAGCACGGCGCCAGTTACGAAGAATTCGATGCTGCGGCTGAACGCGTTGCCGCAATGACGCGGCGCCGCGCGAACCATTTCGAAGCCAGGCAGGAATTCGCGGACGTACTCCCCTACCTGCCGACCTTCCAGCGCGTTGTGCCGGGCGTCTTCGAGCTTGTGGCGAGAACGACCCTTCGCAGATGCCCGAACGGGCAAGGTTTCGAACTCCGGTGTCCCCGGGAATACGAAGCGCAGATCGTCGATTACGCCGCCACGTTTGCCGTGCTCGTCGACTTTCCGAAATTCCGTTGCCCACTGAAGGTCATCGGCGCAGATCCCACTCTGCCTTTTTCCTATCTGCCGACGCTCGATCTCAGCGATATCGTCACCGTCGACTACGATTTCCTCCCTGAAACGACCCACCTCCTGCAATTGGAACAACCCGCGGAATGCGTCGAGGCGATGCGCGAATTCCTCGAGATTCATTCGCTTATCTGAATCCATGGCGTTCCTCTTCAGCCCTTCTTTTATACCTCGCCCGCTCTTGTTGATGTTTGCCGGCATCCTTGCCTGCTCACCCGCTTCCTCGATAGCACAGGAAAAAGCCGAAGACAGTGCGAAGTCGTGGACATCCACGCTCAATACGATTCGCGCGAGGTTTCCCGCGGTCGCCCATGTCCCGACCGATACGCTGCAGTCGTGGCTCGACGAGTCGCCGAAGCAGGAAGAGCTCATTCTGCTGGACGTACGAAAACCGGAGGAATATGCTGTCAGCCATCTCCTGGGCGCCAGGGCTGCCAGCTCGAAGGACGAGGCAATAAGAATTCTCCGGGGCGTACCCGCGAACCGTCGCATCGTCGTGTACTGTTCCGTAGGATACCGTTCCTCCGAACTCGCCGAATTTCTGATGAAGACGGGTTTTACCGAAGTCTACAATCTCGAAGGGTCAATATTCAGATGGGCGAATGAAGGACGGCCTGTCTACCGGGCCGAAGAACGGGTGCGGGTCGTCCACCCGTACGACAGTTACTGGGGCCGCCTGTTGAAGAAACCGCTGCGCCAGGCGGGCCAGACCGAATCGCGAGCGAAGCGGGCGACTTCGCAATGACGGTCTGACGGGGAGCGCAAGTTGAAACTGATCGTTACGAACGACGACGGCATTGAAGCAGATGGCATCAGCACGCTGGTTCGGCTGGCGTCCCGGCGGGGCGAGGTCGTGGTTGTCGCACCTGCACAACCGCAGTCGGGTGTCGGACATACTTTGACAACCGACAAACCCGTTCGGGTCGATAAGCTGACGGAAGAACGGTTCAGGGTCTGGGGCACGCCTGCCGACTGTACTCGCCTGGGTTTGAGCCAACTGGCATCCGATGGCGACTGGCTGCTCTCCGGGATCAACAACGGAAGCAATCTCGGAGTGGATATCTACGATTCCGGGACCGTGGCCGCGGCCCGGGAGGCGGCTATTCTCGGATATAAGGCCATTGCCCTGTCACACTATAGAGCGAAAGACCGGTCGATCGACTGGCGTCTTGCAGCCGAACGGATTCAACCGGTTCTGGGCAGGCTGCTGAGCGAGACGCTTGAGGCCGGGTGTTTTCTCAATGTGAATCTGCCGCATCCCGAACACGATGGGGTCCGTCTGGAAACAAGACAAGCTCGCGTGGACACCAGCCCAAACCTGATGACGTACGTGCGAACCGGTGACGCTTTTCGGTACACTGGTATCTACCACGACCGGCCGCGGCAACCCGGAAGTGACATGGACGCCTGTTTCAAAGGCCATATATCGATCTCAAAGATACGCGTATGAGCGGACTTGAAAATAGGAGACCTTAATGCCGCCGCTCTCAGACAGCAGTAAGGGAATAGACAATCCGTGGTACCCGGAAGGAGGTCCGGGACGCCACCTCAAGGCCCGGCTGAACAGAGGCGACGTGTTGATCGGGGCGACGCTGGAGGCGTACGCCCATCCGTCGCTCGTCAAGCTGTTCCGGCACGCCGGGTTCGATTTCCTCTACATCGAGTACGAGCACAGCCTCTTCGACTTGCAGGACCTGGCCGACACCATTCTCTCGGCCCGCGACAACGGCATGCCCGTCATCGCCAAGACGCCCCAGCTGGAACGCCAGGAAGTCTCAAAGCTGCTGGAAGCCGGCGTGGTGGGAATCCAGCTGCCCCGTACGGAAACCAGGGAACAGGTCGAGCGATTGCTCAGCTACCTTAAATTTCCCCCGACGGGGACCCGCGCCGTGGCGCCGGGCTGGGGAAACAGCGACTACAGGGAGGTTGCGGACTGGCGGGGATGGATGGACGAACAGGACCAGGAAACCACACTGGTGGTCCACCTGGAAACGGTCAGGGGTTATCGGAACGCCGAGGAGATTCTGAGCCTGCCAGGGGTCGACATGTGTTTCGTGGGGCCGGGGGACACCTCCATCGAATTCGGACACCCGGGCGATTTCGATCACCCCGAGGTGCGTGGTCCGATGGAAGACGTACTGAAACGCTGCAAAAAGCACGGTGTGGCCTTCGGCACCATGCCGTGGAGCGCCGCCGCCGCGGGCGACTGGGCCCGCAGGGGAGCTGCGTTTTACGAAGCAACATCGGAATTGGGGTTCATCCGCGCGGGAGCCGCCGCTTTGGTCGAGGAATACCGGGCGCAACTGGTGTCCCGTCCCGGGAATTCCTGACCATGCGGACGCCGATTCACTTCTTCAAGAACCTGCCTTCCGGGTCACCCGCACGGTAACAATGTCCATGTCGTGGTACTTCTGGTGCCGGACCGACGATGCGTAATGCCGCAGTATGCGAAACGATATCTCGCCTTCGTCAGGTGTCTCCGCCTGTTCGTCGAGAAAAGTGAGACGATCTTCCAGGTTTTCTTCGTCAGAAACCGCTACGAATTCCAGTTCCACGGCTTCACCCTCTTTGCGGGCACCGACGATCAGGCGCGGCACACGGTCCGTAGAATTCTCGTTTTCCGGCTCCAGCAGACTCGCCAGCGTCTCCTCGCCCGCGGAGCGCAACCGCCCGGTCGCGGCGGCGTCCCAGCCCATCCCGTCTGCAATCTCTCTAAGAAACGCGTCGATACGGGGAAGTTCGGATATATCCAGCCGGCCCTCCAGGCGCCGGCGGCGCGGACTGGTCAGTTCAAGGAACGCTGTCAGCCCGATCGCCGTCGCCGTGCCGATGGTCATCCCGTTGCCGAGCAATGCGCCCCAGGGACTTCCCAGGAGGTCCTCAAGGATATTCCGGTGCTGCATACCGAGTCCGATGGAGAACGCCAGCCCCGCCACGATGGCGTGCTGCAGGTCCAGGCCGGCACGCGACAGGGTCTGTATTCCTTCGACGAAAAACATGCCGAGGGCGAACAGAAGAAAGCCTCCCATAACCGGCCCGGGAATTGTGAGCAGGACACCCGTTACCTTGGGAAAGAAAGCCAGGATCACCAGAAGGCCGCCCATTGCATATCCAACGTTGCGGGCGGACACTCCCGTGAGATTGATGAGTGACGTCGTGAACGATGAGTAGGTGCTCGTGGGCGGCGTTCCGGCGATTCCGGACATCAGGATGCCCGCGCCGTTGGCATAGAGCGACCCCTGGATCAATCGGAAATCGGTCGCCCGGGGCTTGTTCAGCGCCACACGTTGCGCCACCACACCGTCGCTGATGCCCTTGATGGCTTGTACCAGGGTCACAATGAGAAACATGGGCAGCAATGCCCAGAAACCTGCGTTGAACGTCAGGTTGAATACCGGAAATTCGCTATACGGGATTCCAACCCACGATGAACCGCTCAATTGCGCGAAATCGTAAAGCCCGAACGGCGCGGCGGCCGCACAGCCGGCGGCGATTCCCGCAAGAAGAGACCACGGCCGCCAGGATCTGGGAGCGCGCAAAACCAGCATTGTCGAAACGACCAGGGTCACCGCCGCCACACATGGACCCGCCGCCCCGGATGCGCCCTCCGGTACGTCTTTCAGCCGATCGAGGGCGAAAGGCAGGACCATGGCCGCGATAAGCATCTGCACGGTACCTGAGACTACCGGCGTTATGATACGGCGCAGCATCGGCAGCCAGGCTCCCACTGCGACGTAGAAAAACGAGGAGACGACCATGAGACCCGCCAGCAATGCGGGACCGCCCTCCTCCAGCGCCAGGATCGAGACGGCGATGAAGTTAGGAGTTACGCCCGTGATGAGAAGATGGCCGCCGCCCACCCTGCCGATTCTGGCTGCCTGCAAAGCGGTGGCAACTCCCGTAAGGATGAGTGCTGCGAACACGGCCCACGACATGAAGCGTTGATCCTGGCCGGCGGCAAGAACCGTGATGGCCACAATCAACACCGTCGGCGCCAGTACGATCACGAGACCCTGAATGCCCACGCTGAATGCCAATGGCCAGGGACATCTCTCGTCGCGTTCGTAGCGGATTCTCTCGCCTTCAGGGGCTGGCATCTGATGCGCCTCCAGTTCCGTCTTCTGATGAGTCAGGTGATTCTGTAGCCCGGCAGTACATCAAGATACAAAACGAAAAAGCCCTTTTAAAATCCTTTGCGGGTCGCACGCGCGTACACCGCTCGAGTACTCGCGTGCTGCCCGTAAATCGGAAGTTAAAAAGGGCTTCTCTTGATTCAAAAACCGATGGTTCCGACCTCCGAATTCATCCTCCCTGACACATATCCCGCATGATCTTGCCGGCTGAGGTTAACCTTGATTCGTAAGTCTTCGGGGACGTTAATTCAAATATGTGCTTGTAAATAAAGGCGATTATACGGCGGATTACCAGGATACACCAGGTCACTGGACGTGAAAGGAAAAAACGACACTCCATACGTCGATAACACCCCGTTTCGGAGGATTTGATCGCGTCGCCGCGTTACTGTTTTTTCCGAATGAGGTTAAATCAAGACTCACCGAACGCTTCAGATACAGTCTGACATGAGCAAAACAAGCGTTGTTGCCGCTAATCGACAATCTCGCCCAGCGTCTCGTCGGCCAAACTGAACAACCCTGCCAGATACTGCTTGCGCAACAAATTCAACTCCGCAACCCGCTTCCACAGAGCTTCCTCAATAGCGGCGACCGCTTTCTCGCGCGCCTCCGGTGAGAGGGTGCTGTCAATCCTGAATTCGTATTTTTCAACCGTGAATTCAGCGATGTCCGAAATGTTGTCCCCAACGATCTCCATATCCACCGCGCTCTGCATCGATCCGATTTTTTCTTCATTGCTGTTCATCTCGGTACTCCGATTCGGTTAGGTAGGTCTTCCGTTTCACAGGTGAATGGAATGCAGGCGGGTTAGAACTCAATTGCAACTGAACGTTTCTATAGCCTCCGCCTGCGACTCGAAGATGTCGATAATCTGATCGAAACCGCTGACTGTGATAACGTCACGGACAGGATCGGCGAGGGTGCAGACACCGAATTGCTTTCCGGGATCCTTGAATTTCCAGGCGATGATCACACCAACGCGAAGGCCCGCGCTGCTGATGAAAGTGACCCGCTCGAAATCCAGAATCAAAGCACGATCTTCCGGACCGATTCCAAACTCCAGAGTATCCTGGAGAACATCGGCATTGTTGCCATCGATACGACCCGCGACCACAGCGATCAGGACCCCGTCCTTCCGCTCCCAACTGATGTCCAGATCCATGACGATCAGTCCTCCCTGCTAACGTTTAACGCGCACGGAATTCACAGACTAATCTCAGAGGTCTCGGGACAGCGCCCGTCCGCGACGCCTCAAGATAGAAGGTCGCGAGTGGACTTCCTGGGTAACTGGAACTAAAAGAACCCCGCGCTGCAGTACCCGGGAGAACAAATATGTCACTGAAGCCAATGACAAAGATACAGATTCTATCAACAAAAATGCCCTATAGAAAATTTAAAGGAATTATTTCCAATCGCAACCCTGCGAGGCGTCATTTCCGAAATGGGGCCACACGGTACGTGGGGGACACGGGAGGAAGGGTACTGAGCCTAAAGTCCAACTTAGTAGCGCCAGTCTGCATGCGCGAGCGGCGCACGGTTGAGTTCATCCTGATGGAAACGCCAGAGTGGCATGAATTTGTCCATCATCTTCCGAAAACGATCGTTGTGATGACGCTCAATCAGGTGGACCATCTCGTGCACGACGACGTATTCAATGCAGGCCGAAGGCTTCTTTGCAAGTTCGAGATTCAACCAAATTCGGCGAGCAGCGGGGTTGCAGGTTCCCCATCGGGTCTTCATCTTTCGTATGCGGGCTTCATTGACCTGCACGCCCATTTCGGGCTCCCACTTTGCAATAATTCCTGGAAGGCGATCACGAAGATTGCGTCGGTACCATCGATCCAGCAAGGCCTCTCTAATATGCCGGTCGGATCCCGGTCGAACGCACAACGCTAGGGTAGAATTATTGAGTAGACGAACCGAAGGTGGACTGCTCTGTTCCGTTACATCGAGCCGGTAGCGTCGGCCCTCGAAATAATGGCTTTCACCTGTCACGAATTCTCGCTGGGATTGCCGATCCTGCCGTTTGAATCTCTCCTTTTGGCGGCCAATCCAACCGAGGCGAGAAATGACTGCCAGGCGCACCGCGTCATCACCGAGACTGAGCGGAGCTGCCACCCTCACCCTGCCGTTCGGCGGGTAAACCCCGATATGAAGGTTCTTGATGTCCTTGAGGACGACGTCTACCACAGTCCCACGTATCTCAATGGTATAGGATTTCGGCTTAGTATTCACTCTGTGCCTTTACAATCTCGAATATCTGGTATACGAGGTCGTCGTTGTCACCAAGTTGAGACTTGATAGCATTGCGGACCTCCCGTTCCTTAAACTTGTTTCCTCGCCAGTCGGCTTTCTTTACACTTCGGATGGCGTGATCGACCGCGACCGCCTTTTCGATCAGTTCATCCTTGGAACGTTCTATGGCCGAATCGGCATACGGTCTATCCTGTCCAACTGTAGCGCCCTGTAGGTTGTCGAATAGTGTCCTGAGTGTGTTGCTGTCAATTTCCGATGGATACGACGTCTCGGTTTCAGGGTTGGTCACTTTTCCGGCCAATTCAACAATTCTTGCCAGGTACATCTTGTAGTCTAGACGTTCCTGCTTCCGCTGGAGGATCAGAGCGTCCAGCAGCTCAGACATCCTGCCGTAATATTTCGGGTTAACGGGCGTCTCGTCGATGATCAGACGACGCATGTTATTTTCTATCGTCTCGGCCGCCGCTTCGGGATCGCTGCGGATACTCTCAGGTAACGTATTCAATGCGTTTTCACCTTGCTTGACAATCAGTTGCACAAGTGTTAGGTCGTCAAATGTCGAGAGCTTTTCGCTATCCTCAGCGCGGATGTATGTGTCGAGGAGGTGGCGCATAGCGGGCTCATACATCTTCAGGTCGATGTAGTCGCCACTCGCGAGTTTGACCTCCTTTCGGACATTTTCGTAGTGATCAACCTCTATCCTGATCTGCTGCGTTTCGGCTTCACTATAACCTGCCTCTTGCATTTCATTGGCCAGGTTTGCGTAAGCTCGCAAAAGCGCCGCAGTCCGCTTATAAAGGGCTATACGCCGCGGCTCGTTTTCCTTGAGTTCCTCTATATCGCCACTTTCGATCCCGCAGAAGAAACGCCGGTATGACGCAGAGTCGCGTGGCGGCGCGACAGGTTCGCACAGCGCCCGGATCGCTTCTCGCGTTTCCTCGAGCCGTTCCCGACCTTTCGTGAGTCTATCTTTGAGCAACCCCTTCACATCGGCTTGGTCGTACCCGCCGAAGGCTCCTCCGGTATAATCCTGAATTGACTGCTCCAGCGAGCGGAACAGGTCCTTGTAGTCGACGATGTATCCGTATTCTTTGTCGTCGCCGTCGAGGCGATTGACTCGGCAGATCGCCTGGAAAAGCCCGTGGTCCTGCATGTGTTTGTCAATGTAGAGATATGTCGCAGATGGCGCATCGAAACCGGTCAGCAGCTTATCTACCACGATCAGCAGCTTCATCTGGCCCGGTTCCTTGACGAATCGCTTCTTTACCTCGAGTTCAAACCGTTCAACCTTGTTCATTGCGGTGTCTTCCGGCTCGTCGAAGTGCGCGGCAAGCATCTTTCGATAGATACTGTATCGCCGCAGCTTTTCCGTTAGTCCTTCGCCGGTCTCCTCACCTTTGATGTCTCCTGGCGCCGGTTTGTAGGACGTGACGATGGCGCATTTTCCCGCCAGATCTGTCTGCTGAAACATCTCAAAGAAGCGGCAGGCGGAGTCGATGCTGCCAGAAATCAGAAGGGCATTGCCATGACCGCTCTTGAGTCGGTCGTTTATCTCCATGTCCATCTGAATGTCGGCGACGATCTTCTCCAGGCGATCCCGTGAGCTTAACACTTTCCGCATCGTGCCCCAGCGCTGCTTCAGTTGTGCCTTCGCCACATCGTTCAGTCCCTGCGTCTTGACTTCGAACCACTGGTCTATCTTCTCCTGGGAGGTGGTATTCTGATCGATGTCACGAGCCTCGTAACGTAAGTCCAGTACCACGCCGTCGCGAACTGCTTCATCGTACTTGTAGGTGTGGATGTAGGTACCAAAGGTCTCGATACTTCGGCGTTTGTCTGATTTAAGTAACGGCGTGCCGGTAAAGCCGACCAGCATCGCGCCCGGCAATATTGCCTTCATTGCCTCGTGTAGTTTCCCGGACTGGGTGCGGTGACATTCGTCCACGAAAACGAAAATCTCGCCCTTGGCACGGAACCCACCGGGTAGATTCTTCTTGATCTCCTCGACATAGTCCTCGATTTCTCTTTCGCTGATGTCCTCGGTTGCACCGAACTTGTGGATAAGGGAGCCGATCAGCCATTCGTCAGGTCTATTTAGCACCTGCACGAGATCAGCGCCACTCTTCGTGCGGTAGATGTCCTCGCTGACACCCTTAAAGACAGCCTCAATTTGCTCATCCAACTCGGTACGATCCGTGATGAGAAGGACTCTTGAGTCGGTGACGTTCTCGCGAATCCATTTCGCCAGCCAGACCATCGTCAGGCTCTTGCCGCTGCCTTGCGTGTGCCAGATGATGCCGCCCTCCCGGCTTTTCACTCGCTCCTGGGCCGCACGAACACCGAAGTATTGGTTGTGGCGACAAATCTTCTTTACGCCTGCGTCAAAGACGACGAAGTCGTGTACGATTTCAAGTAATCGCTCTTTGCTGCAGAGCTGGCTCAACTCGCGCAGTAAAGGATTGTCGCCAGCAGCCGGGATGCCGTTCGTTTCTTTCCAGCGCAGCCAGTATTTCTCGGGTGTCTCGATCACGCCGTAGCGCAACCCTTCGGAATCATTTCCAGCCATCACGAGTTGCACCGTGGCAAAAAACGGCCGGATGAACTCCTTCTTCTGGTTGTCGAGGTTCTGCCGGATACCTTCCGCAACCGATACCGTCGAGCGCTTCAATTCCAGCACCCCAAGCGCGAGTCCGTTAACGTACAGTACGATGTCCGGTCGCTTGGTGTTTGTATCTGACACCGTAACTTCCTCGGCGATCGCGAAGTCGTTATTTGCCGGATTCACCCAGTCGATCAGCCAGACAGTGACGTTCGGTTCGCCGACGTCAGGTCGTACCTTCACGCCGTAACGAAGCAGACCGTACACCTCACGGTTTGCATCGTAGAGCGTCTTACTGCCGCCGATTGCACCTGCCTTGTCGAGATCACGCAGTACCTTGTTGATTACCCTATCGCGGTGACCATTTCGCTTCAACCAATTGGTAAGCAGCCCCTTCTCGATATTGCTGTTATCGGTGCGATCCTGCCAGTCACCGAGATAGTTGTATCCAAGCGCATACCGGAAGAAGGCGATCACCTGTCGCTGTGTGCGTATTTCCTTTTGGCCGACTGAGGTCATATGAGAATGTTCTGAGTCTTAGTTTTGGTGCATCTGTATTACAATTCGGCTGCCGGACCAACTCTTCACAACTGTGGCACCCTTGGTCATATGCGGAATAGAAATCTTCATTATCTTCTGCCAAGGTATGAACTTTAGCAAATATCTCGATTTCAGCGGATCATCAGTTCTGGACAGATGAAGACTAACCCAACGCCATGTCTTCCTAATACGTGCCGGTGCGACCACCAGTCCGTATCGGTGGCATTTAGAACCATTGGCTCTGTACCGCTTGCCAACGCTATTGCGACAAATTTGCGATCAGATCGGTCAAATGTGCTTAGATTTGGATCATCAGGGAATTCCTCGAATCCACAATCATCATCTTCATGAGGCGTCACCGGAACCATCCTGCAATGTTCGTTATTAGCCTGGTTTAGCCAGAGCCATTTAAAAAAGGCGTCGCCGGGTCCTGGTTGTCCAGAGCGTCTTAGGTGTCTCTGATATTCGTTAAAGACCCGGTAATTGTCGTCCACTAAGAGGCGGCACTCATCCATAATATGGCGTAATCTTGCAATACATGCACAAATGCAGTCTTCGCATGCCTGTTCGGCTTCACCATTTGCAACGATAGCTACATTCGTATCCATTACTATTTCCGTCTTGCTCATTCCTACACAGTACCTCGCTTCCTCTTCTGCGCAGCCTCATTCATATTAGCAATCTCGCCGAATTGGTCACCAAAGAAATCCCTCGGCCAATTCGAAATGTTCCCGAAATCGTCTACTTCGAGTTGGCTGAGTGTCGAGACACCTCGGTCGTCCATCGAACAGAAAAAGAGGCTAACATCATCTCTTTTTATTTTTCCCTCGGCGATACGACGCTGAAGTCTGAGCAGTAAATGCTCACTATGGCTTTCGAACAATACTTGCACATTGCGTTGCTTCCAAGCGTCGACGAATACATCGGCAAGTCCCGCCTGCACAGAGGGATGCAGGTGAATCTCTGGCTGCTCCAAGATGATCTTGGACTTACGTGGGACATAGAAGCAAAGCACCAACACGGGAAGTATCTGTGAAACTCCGAAGCCGATGTCCGTGAGGAGAACCTCCGCCGAATTGGGTGACTTTCGGACCCTTACCTCGAACAGGCGTCTCCCTTTAGTTAATGCCACTACGCGAAAGTCGTATATCAATCCGAGACGCATAAGCCATTGCGCGACATATCTCTCGAAACTTAGAGATCGTCGACGATGACTAATCTTCCTGCCACGTTCGCGAGACGATAGGATTGCGTCTACCGCGAATTCACCTGCCGGGCCCATGTCCCGAGGTTGTGCTCCAGACCGTGCATAGATCCGAGACGGGTAGGCACGGAGAGGTCCAAGATAAAATAGATCCCTTAAGAACAACTCCAATGCGTATTGGAGACGATACATTATAGCCGGGTCTTTGAAAAACTCAGGAAGCCAATATCTAAACTCGTGAAATTTAATCGAACGAGCTAACCGACCGTCATCGCTGACGCGGTGAGACCTATCCAAGCCGGCACCGCTGACAAACAAATCGTGTTCCTTCCTACCCAGTACTTGCGCCAAACCAAACCGCCTTCCACGGACACTATATGCCATTTTTCTGAGTATTGGCGACTTCCCGGAACCGACATTCTCCTCCGCGAGATCAACATCAAATCCGATTTCGTTACCTGACGTTGGAGTCCCAGTGTTAGTCGTATCCGGAAATGGCAGATCAATCTCTGAGTTCCAGCCCAGCGACAGTCTAATACTTCGGTCTGTGTCATGCTCGTGGACCACACTCTCAAAATCGCCTAAGTCGACTAGTGTTTTCTCATCACCGAAGTGCAACACAATTCCAGGGTCTGGGGAATCTATCGTTTGTTTCATCAGTAACAGAGCTTGAAAAAGGCTGGTCTTACCAGAACTATTGGTACCGAAAAAGCCAGTGATAGGCCTAAACGTTATGTCACCTGTATTTTCCCAAGATTTGAAATTCTCCAGGCGTAGCCGTGTCAACATTTGGGACCCTCCTCAGCGAGTACCTTATTGTAAGAAGTCAACTTAGCAATCCCAGGAGGCGCGAGAAATCTTGTTCGTTCAAATTCACTTTATCTCCATATACGCCTGTTGGCTTCGTGAATCGTTGACCCGAGACGTCAATATCTATTCTTTTTGCGGACAGATCCCAGCAATAACCATTGAAAAATGTCGAGGCTATGTTTACAGCTGCGCTTCTAACGATTCTCGGATTCCCTCTCAATGATACTTGCAAGACGATCCTGTCTCCATGGTACGACACTGATATTGTTTTCGGTTATCGCCTTAGGAAGTCTTCGTGGCGGTGTATTTCCTTTGTGCATGGCGACGATGCCCTTCCCCATTGCAAGGCTCTCTCGTATCTCCCAGTTGACCCATCTGCTATCAGCGGTGTTTTCAGACACATAAACAACAGTCACAGAGGATTGGCGAATACGTTCCCTGATGCCGCGCCTGATGTAGTCGGCTGCCTCACTATCGAACGGCTTTCTCAGTGACCAATCATTAAAGCTAATGTTGCTGTCTTGGTTCCTCGCCTGAGCACGAAGCAAGTTAACCTCACTGAGATCATCCGACGTAAAACTAATAAACACATTGCGTTTGTGCTCGTCGACACGATCCCTAAATGACCTTCTGACACGCTGCTCGAGTGTCTCCATTTCGTTTGGGTCCAATCCTCTACCACTGCCGATGCCACCCATCATTACCTCCTTTTTTTCGCATTATATATCTCAATGCATGCGATACACACTCCACAAGGTTCTTCACCACCAGCATGACACGAATAGGCTTGTGTGATCCCTCGTTTGCTAGCCAAGAGCAAGACATCTCGCTTTGACAACTCGAGTAAAGGCGCAAGGACAAGAATGCGGCTCCCCATCGCAACCTCGATCATCCTTTCACATTCTTCCAAAAACTGTTTCGTTTGGTCTGGAAAAATGTGATCCGCGGGATTCAGTAGTCCGAGCGCGATGCTATTTGCCTGAACATCAATAGCATGAGCCGCTCCTGCCAAGACAAATAGGAGATTGCGACCCGGCAAAAAAGCATCTTCATTAATACGTAAACTACAGTCTGTGAGACCACTCGAGATCGTCTTACCAAACCCAGACAAATCCATGTACGTAACAGGTGGTAGACCGAATTGTGAGTGAAGTCGCTTGCAGGCCGCCCATTCATTGCGCACGGCAAGTTGGCCGTAATCAACAAAAAGCGGAAACAGCTCTGCTCCCTCCTCTTTCGCCATCACGCTCACAAGAGTTGAATCAAATCCACCCGATACAAGAGTCACGATCCGCAATTTTGGATTCCTCCTTTACTACCCTTATTACAATCCAGACTGCAAGGTCGAACCGGTCAGGCGAGTATCCGAATGCACAAGCATGTTCGATAAAGGCGCCTTCCAACGCTTCGTATTGGCCTAGATTCGGAATCGATTTTAGCGATGAGTCTGTAATGCCTATCCACCGCAAATAAGTCAGTATATGTACATCCAAGATCGCAATGTACTTTGCGAAACATATGTTGCGGAGGAAAAGACTTGCCTGTTTCGGTCCCAGACCCGGAACCTCTCGCACTAACAGTCTTCGAGCTATACAAACGTCATCTAAGTCATTAAGCAGGTTTAGAATTGACCCTCGGGAAGTGTATATGTGTTCTGCCGCCCGCCGAATCTGATTGGCACGGACACGAAAAAAAGGATAACCTCCCGTAAGCGCTGTTATAGTGTCCTGTTCAAGTTGATTAAAACAAGCGCGTGGATGGGGTCGCGTCAACAGACACATACTGCTCATGCGTTCGATGGCAGCATTAACAGCCTTGACTCTTACCCGACTACCCAGGATACATGACACAAGCTCTCTCCACAGTTCATCTTCGCTGTGGTTTCTCCAGGACACAGTCGGGCGTTCTTGTAATGTGTTGCACACATCGCGGATCGCTTGTTCGATAGAAAGTAGCGTGAAATTTTTCGGCGCCAAGCTATTGAACTCCTTCGATAGCAGGCAATAGTAGATCCAATTGTTCCTTAGTTACATACTTTTGTACGAACGATTCAACTCTTCCGGTATACAGTGCTTCCTGAAACCCTACCATGAACTCGCGATAAAAAACCAGATTGTGCATTAAGACAGATTGGACGTACGGTAGTACGGGAGATTGACCCCACTCTGTTTGGTTTCGGATCAAATCCCATTGCTGAAAATGTAAGAGCCTGCCATTCTCGTGATCAACGACCGCCTGACACCATTCCAATCCATCAAAACTATCGGCTCCTGCCAATGTATAGGCAATGATTGAAATCGGATTTCCGGTTCCAAGCAGGTGAAGCGGGCAATAGAAGCCTAATGCGTTTAACGCTACTCGGATTCTCCGTACGGTGCGAACCCGATCGAGAATTCCCTCACCCAAATCTCGTTCCGCGACAGCCAACAATAAAGGGTAGAGCTTTTCCGCTGTTAATCGCGCCGCATCAGGCAGTGCTTCCGCGTTGCCATGGACTATCGGAAGCACTGTTGTCTGTGCATTCTCCTGATCTCTTGTTACACCTGCCACGACATCGTCGGAGATCAATTTCGGAGAGTCAGGTGGCATCAGGTTATCAAAACAGAAGCAGAGATCGTGTTGATAGGATTGCACGACCTTATGAAAATCAGCCGGTCCCCAATCGGAATCTTGTTTCCAATAGCTTTCGTAGTTTCCGCTATCAATAAGTACAACGGCACCGCTATCTATACGTCTATTAAGGGCAGTTTCCATGCCCGGGCGCTGATCATCAGGACAATGGGCTAAATCATATGCAGAGGCTAAAAATAGTGGATGACCAGTAACGGTCAGAAAGTCAGCGTAACTGACCGGCGATAGGCTTGTCTTCACGCTCGAAACTGAAGGAAAGAAACAAGGTAGTTGAACGGTTGTCTCAGCGATGTATAACTCCTGGCTTCGTTCGATTGCCGTAGAGGATTCGACGTTAAGGTATTTGGCTCCATCGCAATGTTGGATTGTCATCCTAATCATCCTTGATTGCTTGAATCTGAAGAACGCCACGTAAGACTTCTGTCCATCGAAGAGTAAGTTTCGGAACAGAATACTGACTTTACGCCATTTCGTCGTCCGCGTGGGTTGGACCGAAAATTACATTTCGCCGTACACACCACATAGTGTGCTCACGAGAGATAGTCTCCTCGACCTGCTCCACGAGTTCGAGGAAATCAGCCTCTTCCGTTATATCCAACGCGACTGTTTCCTGATCTCCGAGTTCCTGGGCGGCGAGCGAATAGGACTGAGCCAGCTCACTGTAGCGCTTCATATGGCTCCAGGCGACCGCAGAAGCAGCGCAAGTCATCAACAATGGGACCACGTTTAATGGTAAGCCACTCAAACACGCCTGAATAATCGCAAAAACAATGGCGGAAATCTGTAGCACAACAACTGTCCAAGACCAACGATTTTCCTTCCTTGAATTGAAGATGGCTTTATTTGAATACCAGGTTTTTTGATCGCGAAGCCGCGACTCAAGATATAGGTTCCGCCGTTCTTCCACGGATTTCCGACGAATTTCATTCATAAAACCACTAACGGATTGAGCGTTTGCATCGAGGTTTTGCGCTAAATCCTTCGGGCTGGAAGGTCTCGCCCCTCTAATTTGCCGAAGTTTCTCAAGAAATGACTGCTCAGACGTACTGTCATCCTTGAATGGTTCAGCCTTCATCATGAATCGCCATGTGGCGGTCTTTGTTGACTCAGCAATCGCCCGACAGTCAAACCAAACTTCATTATCCCGACGGACCCGGGATATCAGAGTAAGAAAGATGCCAATTGCCAGAACGATCGCTAGGAGAACGTAGGTCCATGTGGCGGCAACTGGAAATTTCGTCGCTATGGCGACACTAACGCTCCCAAAGATAAGACAGAATAAATGCCATCGATGAAAGTGAATATAGCGCCGCTGTGCCGAGATCGAGGACCGATCGGCACTCTGATATAGCCCCGGAAAGTGTTCGTCCTCAACAATCGTTGGCGCTGACTCTTGCTGGCTATTTACGGCATTGACCATCAAAATGCCTCCTGAAATCTGTGTTTTGGCATCACAGGTCTGTAATTGAAGAAACTCGGTTCCGTGTGTCTAACGTTGGCCCGTTGTGCCATCTAAAACTCAGTTCGATCAGGCTCATCCGTCTAGGAAGAAGCTGCAGCATCACTCCCTTTTTGACAGAACGGATCCTGTCCCGGCACAACTCCGCCAAGGCGATCTAAGCAAGTCTACTTAAATCGTGGTTTATCCCGATATGTTCTCGCTCAGAAAGCGCGTTATCCTCTCTTGATTTGCAGTGAGGCTGGAGAATTGCTTCTCGCAGACGTCACTGAAGCGGGCTAACACCTTACGACTGATGGACTCCTGATCTTCGAAAATAGCGAGTGAACGAAACGGTATTTCCCACCGTTCGAATTGATGAAGCGAGATCGTGGCGTCGCGGGTCCTGCCGTCGTTGGCAAGGGCATGAACGAACAAGGGCCGCTGCATACCGTTGACTCGACAGTCAACCGTATACTTTCCTTGAGGATCCCTTAAAGGATCGCTCCAGTCAAACTCTCTGCGCTCTTCAGGTAGGGCATTACTCATCACCGTACGAAAATCGTCCATAAATGTGGAACTAACCCTTGCCCGAGTTAAGTACGAAACGTCAGATATCTTGAGTAGCCCCTGAACGAACGAATACAGTGCGTCACCGTAACGTTCCTCCGGCACGTCGAGTATCAACTCTCCGTCGCGATCCTCGATCTGAAACATGGAAAGTGTATTTGAGATGATTTTTTGACGCGTGCCACCATGGAGATCCTTCTCATCGATGTCGTATGTCAGATGCATATACGTATGCGCTTCATCGGAAAGCACCCAACGTGTACCGTCCTTCCTTAAAACGATGTCCAGATGATCGCCGTCGTCGAACATGAACGGGGTAAACACGCGGAAGCGTTCCATACCCTCGGCCGCAATCCGAATCTGAGCCGAGACCTTCTCGTGAAAGTCTCGCTCTATGGTCTCAAAGGACATTGCTTACACCTCCTCGAAAAGGTCAACTTGGAGGTCCGGCGGCACCACAAGATTCACATCGGAAATCAGACAACGAAGGGCACCGTGATAGTCTCCGAAACGGTCGGTTGGATCGGCGTACGCATCCTCCCTGGTTCCGAGTTCCTGATACCTCTCCGTAGCAACATGAATGTGAAAATCATAGAATTTCACGCCTTCAATGCGGTTCGAATGTTCTTGGCCTTTGCCATTATAGCGCCGGAGGCGGAAGAGTTGGTTTGATCCCGGTACTCGAACGGCCAGAATAACTGAGAAGTCGAGGGGATTGATCTTATTCTGCCTGAAAATCAGACGAAACTCGCTCCCCGCATCACCTGCTATATCAAGGTGTTGTTCTTCGTGGCCACGCTTGGACTTTAGACGAATCCGGGTACGCCAATCCTGAGGCAGTTGCTTGCGCTCTTGTATCAACGACTCTATCTCATGTTCCAAAAACGTTACCGCCATAACGATTACAATTCGATGGGCCACACCTGGCCGAAGAGAAGGCGCCGCATCCTCTATACGTTTCGGACAGCCGAAGCCGTTTTGGAGATCAATCCTATGTCGCGGAACTTTTCATAGCACAGGGACGAAACCCTGATTCCAGATTCCCTGTCGCCACAGCTTCACCTGTTCTGACGATAGGTCTTCCCGTTCCGGATCGAAGTAGACGGTGAGCGCGGAGTCGATCCGCTACAAGGCATCGGGTTCAAACTCCCGGGCCTGGCGCTTGGAACGAGTGTCGTCTTCGAAATACCCAACATGTGCTGGTGCACCATTCTCCAGATCGCCTGTGGCTTAAATTATCTGGCCTAAGGATTAGGTGATCATCTGTAATTCCGCGCCCCAATGCGAATCTCATTGATACGATATTTGCACTATTATAGTCACGATCGGCTTAGCATTCAACACGATCTGGGTTTTTGCGTGACTTTTCGCTAAAATCGACCGCTTGAGTTGATGAACTCGCAAGTCGTGGATCGTGTCCCATTAAGTTGAGAGGAGAAACCTCTTACGACGGGCCTTTACGTATCTTGCCAGAAACAGAACACGCTACAATGTAACCAGAATACGGCAGTCGCGTGGTCCCGCAGGGCATCAAGATTGGAAACACTTGAGCGAGGATCTCAGGTCGGCCAACGTTGCTCATATGCCGGACTCCGGCGGACGCTTCCTGAATTCTTCGCGCCATGCTTTCAGCGACTCCAAGTCAGCGCGAAGTTCCGGCTCATCGGGAATGAAAGCCGGCGTTTCCATCGACTGACTGTGCTCGTAGCAGGAATACTTGGTCATCAGATTGTCGATAAATTCGCAGTCTCCACGTGTGATACTTGCAAGTGGATTCAATCTATTTTCCGTCGTTACACTCCTTCTGTGCCGCCGTACGACCTGATTCAATAAGTCATCTTCGACGGTCCGCTCCAGAAGCTTGCGAAAATCAGTGCAGATCCCCTGTGCATGGATCTGGTAGGCATTTGAACCGCCCGTTTCGCCGGCCTTCTTGGCCTCTTTGAGGCGTTCCAAAAGGATATTGTTGCCCTTCCTCGTGTTGACATTCCAGACAGCGTCATCCGCCGGGTGTCCTGCGGACCCTGAGAACGACTCAATACAGCACTGCTGAAGGTGTCTGTCTTTCCAAACTGCACCAACCTTTCTTGCGGCATCCTCCATCGCACCATAGAGAGACAACCGGTGTGTGAACACGAGTACCTGGCGGCTTTGTGCCAGTTGCGCAAGACGAGTCGCCACATGCCCCTCGAAGTCTTGGTCCAGCGACGAGATCGGATCATCAAAAATGAATGGCGCCGCATGGGGCTTCTCTGCCACATCGGCCAAAAAAGCCGCCAGAGAAACGACGCGACGCTCTCCTTCGCTCAGGACCGCTTCGGGAGCATTCTCTGTCGTAGGTTGTACACCCTTCAGGCGGAGCCCATGGAGTGCTTGCCCTTTTCTCGTCTGGGTCTTGGTTAGTTTGACCTTTATTCGCGACGCGCCCAACAGCTTGAGTTCTCGATTGAACCGATCCACATACGCCTGCGTGACTACCCTCTCAGCCACACGTCCAGCCATTAGGGATATTCTCCGTGAGTTTGCCAGTCGTTCCCATTCGTCATAATCCTCGATTTTCTTTAGTCGAACGATCTCGAGGTGAATTGCAGTCGCTTGCTGTGCCGTCCAACGCAAAGCCTCTAAACTCAGCTTGTCTTGGCGTGCCTGTTCTCGATCGAAATTCTCCGCATCCTCATCAAGCTGCAGTGCATCCCGTTCCAGTAATTCGGAACGTTTTGCCATCTCGAACAAGAGATCATCGGGTCGTTCTATGGCGACAGCTCTTGAATCGTTTTCACCGTTCAAGAGATCCTTACACGTTTCGTCCACTCTGTCCCAAAAGGATCTAAGCTTGTCGATCCAACAACCCTCCGTCAACCCGGCAGCTTCACATCTAGTTCGGATCTCCGCGTCATCCCATTTGGTCGGTAGTTTTGCCAGCGTTTCACGGTAGGTGTTTTCAGCCGACTTGGCTTCAGTTTCAACTACATCCTGGACAAAAGTTTCGAATTCCTGCAGACGTTTCCGTGCCTCGTGAGCCAATTTCTGATGGCACAAGACGCACCTCGCGTCGTCCTCTGTAACGGGATAGTCTCGTCCTGGATAGGCAATTTGCGAATAATCACGCGCTGCCTCCCATAGAGCGTTCCATGTTTCGGTGCCGATACCGCCTAGCTTGGCTTACTTAAGTTGGTTGCCTCTTCGGCAATCTTGCGTTTCTGACTTGCGTTTTCTCGAGCTGTCCGAAGGGCCTCCACCTGTTGCTTGCCTGTGGCTTCCGCCGCGTTCGTCAACTGAGATTCTAATTGTTCGAGTTGGCTTATCGTGCTGCGCTTAATCTTCGCCAGCTTTACCGGGTCGTCCGCACTAAGGCGTTCTGTCAATTTTCCAAGTTTCTCTTCGTTATCGTCTCCCCATTTGGTCAAACACTGGATCTGTTGCTCGGTGAGGTCGTGTTTCAACTGGGTATATGTTTTACCAGGAGGAGTCGACCTATATTCTGGCGGCAGATTAGGCAGCTGGCTGACCAATCGACTCTTTTCGAATTGGAGTTTCTCTTTGACCCTGTCGCAAACACTTGCTAGCGCCTCAAACATCGTTACCGCCTGAGGCATGTAGGAGACCGCTTTTTCCTCGCTGATGTAGAAAGCGGCAGCATCAGCGTCAAATATATCGACAGCTCTTAGGTCCTCTAACGCAATGTCGCTCGGTCGCCAAATAACTGATTGGTATTCTTCCCCTATTGCGTAACGTATCCGACACTGCTGATTCGCAGGGCGACTATCGAATACGTTGGGCTTGATCTCCTTCGCACGCGGTTTCCCGCACACTCTATTGAGGATGCGCGTGTAACCGGATTTTCCCGAACCGTTGGGTCCGTAGATCACGGCGAGATTTCCGGTTCCGAACGTAAGGGGACGATGCGGACATAGATTTTCGATTCCGCAGATATCACCAATTGAAAGGAGGTGAACGTCGGTTGTGGATGAGGAGGAATTTCCAATACCCTCGAAGTTGCGGTGAGTCGTTATCTGCTGCCCATCTGGGGTCTTAAGACGATCCGAGATGGCCTGGATGTCGTTATCCTCCAAACTACCTGACGCTAGCAGTTTCTCAACTGCTTCCTGAATCCAATCCTGTTGCTGATGAAGCCAATTACGGATTTCCTGCTCGACGCTAGCCATCCTCTGTTCCTTCTGCCTCGATCAGCCGCACCCGCCCGGTTAGAAGTTGCTCCATCATGGCTCGCTTGATTAGGAAAGCCTTTTCCCTGCGTCCTTCCAAGCCGGCGACCTCGGTGTCAATGTCGGAGAGGACGCCTGCGATTGCGTGTTGTTCATTTCTGTCTGGAATATGGAATTCAGCCGATTCGATATCGCTTGGCTTTAGATTGTTGATGCTTGATCCAGCTAAGATTAGGCCAACAAAGTCGCGGAATTCGCATGACTGGAAGAGATAAAATACATACCTCGGATCAGCAATAGTTAGTTCGATGCGAAAGCATCCCATGAACGCTCCAAAGGTATAGGCATATCCATCTTGGATGCGAAAAAGCCCGGCTTTTCCGACTAACTCCTTACTGCCATTCGCCATACAGACGAGTATGTCATTATGTTGCATAACTTGGGACTCGGACACTTTTCGCGCTTCAACATAATGGACATCTGTTGGCGTCACGACAGCATCTTGGATATTGCTCGATCGAAGAAGCCTTACCGTGCTGTCTTTATCATAGCTAGACAAGTCTGTCGTCGGATCGTAGCTAACACCGCGTAGGCAGCGTCCCATATCTCCCAACCGCTTAGTCTGCCACGCCCCGCTGAACCCCTGCAAACGGCTCTTGCCTTTGAGGAGTTGCTGCATAGCGGCGTGCTTGATGGCTCCCTTCTTGGCGATCAGCGCATCCAACTCCGCAAGCAAACCATCCACATCCGACAATGCCTCGGCGATGGCACGTTGCTCAGGCTTCGGTGGAACTGGGATCCACACTGCCGATAGGGATCGACCATTCGTCAGAGCACGGGTTGTGTATGTTGCATTTGATACGATCTGGGACCTAACTGCTCTGGGTCCAAAGCAATACTGTTTGTAGCTGTTGTCAAGTCGACCATCGCGCGGCCGGGCGCGAAGAACAAAACCACTGAACACGGTATCACGGGGCTCGTTGAGCATTACGGATGTAACACCAACATCCTCTATAGTCTCGGAAGTACGCGTAAAGAAAACGTCTCCCTGCCGCACCTCATATTTCTTGATCTCTTCAGGACTGAGGTAAACCTTGCCTGATAGGTCGTCCGCACTAAGCCCCGGGCGATCAAAAACGTCCATGTAATTGACGATAGGTGTCCCGGTACCGAAGAAACGCTTGGCTTTGTTTAAGCCATTCTTGAAAACGAACAGGTCACCGAGAAGCACTGCGTCCCACGTGTCAGGCAGTAGACCGAGTTCAGTTCGCTTGTAACCCACCGGCAAATTCCCCGATTGTTTATGTCCGACGTCAAGGCGTTTGCCCATGGAATCGGGTTCATTGTTCATCAGATATACTCGCACACAATCTTTGCATAACAACGCCTGTAGATAAACTGCCGCTGACTCACACTTGACTATCCATGACACAATTCAGCTACGATCGCCGCGTTTTCGCCCAGTTGATCGTTGAATTTCTGATACATCCCGACCAGAAGGACGTCGTTGGCCTTGATGTTATCGAGGGCATACGCGAATTCTTCACGAATCCGATTCCGGGAACCAATCGAACGTCCGGCGGCGAGGACTTTGAAGACGATGCAGGGTTTGGAGGTGCGTCTTATAATGCGACACATTCGGTCGCGATGTTCGCGGAGGTAGATTTCACCGAGCGGCGGATAACCGAATTGTCGTTCGAATTCCTCTCGTGCGCCTTCCAGATAGTACAGGGCGGTCATGTAGTAGTCGATATCCCAATCTTCTTCTTCGGCAATATCGATGATGCGGGGATTGTGAACCGATAGGCCGACCATGGCACCGGTGTTCCGAATGCGCTTGAGGATATCCTGAAGATGCCCGAGGCGATTCTCCTTCAAACATCGCCCTGCGACACCGCTACCATGGGGCGCCATACCAATCGGACCGTGTTTGGCGGCTTCGTCGATCAGCGAGGGATCGTCATACCAGTTTCCACCGCCGCTGAGACAGAAGTAATGGATTGTACCTCCCTCGTCACGGTATCGTTGAAGATCGGCGGCAGATCGGTCGGTCAGAGTATTCTGCCAGGCGTTGATGCCCACTGCCTCGGCGCGGCGCAGGGTCGCGATCACCTGATCGGATGTATTGGCTTCCTTCTGATGTTCCGAGAGCAGCTGATTGAAGTGTGAATATCCATAGATCGGATTGTCGCCCATGATAAGCCGGCTGATCCGATATCGTCCGAACGGGACGGTTGGGAGTGTTTGGGCATCTGAAGCAGACACGTCATCGCTCCTCAGTTTTTATCACAGTGATAGCCCCATTCTCTTCAGGTGGCCCTTGACCTTCGCGCTGTATCTATAGACCTCCCGCTCCAACTCAGGAAGCGTTCGAGCGTACCGCTTTTCCAGTTCCCCTATTCTATCGGTAAGCTGCTGGGTAAGCCGCTGCACCTCTTCGAGAATCGTGGCGTAGATTGTTCCAAACCATTTGTCGTCGACCACAAGTGACTTAATCTCGTCCTCGGTTAGCGTTTGATACCGGGCTAGTACCTTGTAATCCAACGCGGATTTGCTGTCGTTTAAATCCTTACTTGCCTTCGACTCTTCCTTCGTCAGATCCATAAAGCGTGTCAGAATGTCTCGTTCTTCGACGCTATCCGGCTCATCCCGGATTATCCTGAGCCGCATCGTCACCCCGGTCTTGGTGACTCTTCCTTTGTCATTCGTTGCGTCCTGCAGCAACCCATCCTCGCCCGTGTGTTCTTCAACAAACTCAGACAGCTCGCTGGTCGCAGCCTCTTCAACGGTTTGTAATGCGTCGATGTTCGCTTGATCGGCAGCGAAGTAGCGCGCGACGAGCACCGCGGGAGCGATCATATCCATTTTGTATTTCGTCCGCTTGATGGTCAGATCTGGGGTCTCTTCAATCCGTTTCTCTTTGTCTTGAATTATCCCACGCGGCTTCGCCGCTTTGATCCAACCATCTTCCGTGATGAGATATACATCGTCCTGCATGACTCCGTCCCAATAGTCTATCAATCGCTGATATACGTCGTACGTGTCGATCAACGGCAGGTTGGAGAACCCAGCAAGCAGGTCTTCGGATAACGCTTGGATGATATTTTGTGGGTCGGTACCGTTTTCAATCCCCTTGAGGCGCGGATCCTGGTGTTCACGCCAATTGTTCAGAATGTCCAACACCCGTTTACAATAGGTCTTAAACTCCACGTGGTTCAGAATCGTGGCCTTCACGTCCTGCGTCTCAGTCCTGGCGTCGCTGTAGCCCTGACGACCATTGCCTACAAATAACGACTGACGCAACGAGGGAAAAACCTCCCAATAAGTGCCAAGTGCGTCGAGGTCCCGGTTTGGAATACCGCCGTGCAGGTGGGCGTAAAGATCGTGCAGATCCTCCGGGTCACTCGAATCAATATATCGTGGGATGTTGAGGTTATAGTCGTTAGACGGATTGCCAATCTCAGCTACAGGCACCATACGGGAATATCGAGGCGTCTCGATCTGCCTGTTGAACACATCGACAATCCGGTGGATGTCCTGTGCTCGCAGGCGGTTCTTATTGCCATCCTTGAGGAATCCCTTGCTCGCATCGATCATGAAGATTCCCTTGCGAGCGTGTGCGTTCGCCTTATCAATAACCAGTATGCAGGCAGGAATGCCCGTGCCATAAAACAAGTTGGCAGGCAGGCCGATGATACCCTTGATAAAGCCGTGCCGGATAAGGTTTCGGCGGATATCGGCTTCCTTGTTCCCGCGGAACAAGACGCCGTGCGGGAGAATAATCGCACCCTTTCCGTTGCTCCTTAGCGACGCAATGAGGTGCAAGAGAAAGGCATAGTCACCATTCTTTGCCGGGGGTATACCGTATACAAACCGACCGTATTCGTCGTGTTCCGGATTGAGGCCACTGGTCCAGGCCTTTGCCGAAAAGGGCGGATTCGCGACGGCGAAGTCGAACGTCTTGAGACTGTCGTCAGGACTCTTGAAATAAGGTGAAGCCAGCGTGTTGCCGCGCCACAGTTCTGCGGTCGGGTGGCCGTGGAGGATCAGATTCATTCGAGCCAGTGCCCAGGTGGCGTTGTCCATCTCCTGCCCATAGATAGTGATGCCGCTTGGCGCCTCGTCCGCGGCCTTGAGCAGTAACGAGCCTGAGCCACAGGTAGGATCGTAGATGGTCTGGTCCTGGCGGGTGTCCGGTCCGATTCCGATCACTTTCGCCATGATCCGGGAGACCTCGGCGGGCGTGTAAAATTGCCCCTTGCTCTTGCCCGACTCTGTAGCGAAATGCATCATCAGGTACTCGTACGCGTCGCCGAGCAGATCATCGCCACCACCGCGGTTGGCCCGAAAGTCCAGACCGTCGAATATGGCAACCAGTTTGGAAAGCCGGTCCTGCATTTCCTTTCCCGAACCGAGCTTACTCTCGTCATTGAAGTCCGCCTGATCGATGACGCCCTTCAAGTCGTTCGATTCTGCGAGCCTTCCGATGATCTTGTTTATCTTGTCTCCGATTTCCTTGTCGCCTCTCAACGACACCATGTCCGCAAAGCCGCCCCCTGGAGGAACTTCGATGAGCGCGTTAGGGTCGGCGGCGTGTTTGTCAGAGACATACTTCATAGACAAAAGGGTCAGGACGTAGTCTTTGTACTGAGACGCGTCCATGCCGCCACGTAACTCGTCGCAGCTTTGCCAGAGCGATGAATAGAGTTGGGATTTCTTCAATGCCATTGTTCAGTCCTATCCGAGAGTGAAAACGCCTCCTCCATTTCGGGACGAAACTAACGCCTGAAACGTCCCTCAATCGAAAACCAGCACCGTCCGCGCGACCTTTCCCTGGAGCATATCATCGAATGCCTCGTTGATCTCATCCAGAGGGCGATAGCGGGATATCAGCTCGTCCAGCTTGACCTTTCCCTGTCGATAGAGATCCAGAATCCAGAGGAAATCCACGCGGGCGCGGGCGGCGCCGTGCCAGGAACCCATCACGGCGCGGTCCCGCAAGAGATCATCGCCGTCGACGGAAATATCCTGCCCGGCTGGCTGCACCCCCACCACGACCGCGGTCCCGCTGGCGCGGACCGATGCAAACGCCTGTCTGACCAGCGCCGGAAATCCCACGACTTCAAACGCATAGTCCGCGCCGCCGCCGGTTATCTCCACGATCCGCTGTACGGGATCTTCCGTGTCGGCATTCACGAAATGGGTGGCGCCGAACTGTTCGGCCAGTTCCAGTTTGTACGGCACCTTGTCCACAGCGATGATCTTCCCCGCCGATGCGAGGACGCCGCCCTGGATGACATTGAGGCCCACGCCGCCGCAGCCGAATACGGCCATTGCGGCGCCCGCTTCCACCTTTGCGCGATTCACCACGGCGCCGATACCCGTGATCACGGCGCAGCTGATCAGGCACGCTTTCCTGAGGTCCGTGTCGTCCGGCACCCTGACGCACGCATCCGCGGATACGATGGACTGTTCGGTATAGGTGGGCCTGTTGTGAAAATAGACCTTCCCGTGTCTGGAGATGCGACTCGGTACTTCGCCCTGATGTGTTTCGCAGAGCGCCGGGCTGCCATGGCTGCAATTGCGGCAATATCCGCACATTGCATCGAGCGAGAGAATGATCTTGTCGCCATTGCGAACACCGGTCACCCCGGGGCCGACTTCGCGGACGACCCCCGCGCCTTCGTGTCCCATAACCCAGGGAAGCGCGCGAGGCGCGACGTGTCCGTCAACGAAGTGATAGTCGCTGTGGCAGACCCCGGCGCCGACGATATCCAGAAGCACTTCACCCTCGCGAGGAGACGAGATGTCCACATCTTCGACGGAGACGCGGGTCAGCGGTCGGTGGAGTACAGCTGCTTTCATATCTGTCTCTTTACGAAAATGACGACGGTCAACCAGTCTCGATTCCGAGTCGGGCAAAAACGTCCGACCACCGTTTGGCGTGATCGTCGTGGGTGTGCAGGGGCCGGAATCCGGCGGTGAGATAGCTCTTGATGGCCGGGATGCGCCAGTCGTCGGTCAGCAGGTGGGCCTGGCGATAGCCCAGGTCCCTGAGCCGGTGGAGTACGGCCGCGTTGACGAGGTGTCCAAGGCCTTTCCCGCGCTGGTCTTCAAGTACGGCAACCATATGCACTTCCCCGACGATTCGCTCGGTCAGATCCCGGCTCCAGGCACACGCGGAACCCACGAGCCGGGAATCGATGGTGGCGAAATAGAGGTTTTCGGGGTGGAAGCGGGGATCGTTAACGAGTTTCTCGCGACATAGTTCAGGAGTCCAATCCCGCCCAACGTTACCTTCCATGATCGCGCACCAGCCGGCTTCGTCGCCTGAACGGTAGGTTCGCAGGCCATACCCTTCGGGGACCCTGATTTCCGGCAGGTCCTGCAGCGTATCCCGCTGCATTTCCAGCTGCGGCGAAGGAGGCGGCGGGGGCTTCGCATTTAACATGGAAATAATCCTGCGAAACATACCGAGTTACTCGTAAGAAGCTGTTTTAAAATTACCGGTGAGTTCCCGAGCGCGAGCGAAAAAGTGGCGGTCAAGGCGGGAAAATTCGCCCATATTTGTCTATACGGGCGGGTTTGACCAACGCCGACCGGCTCTTTTGCAGGCGCGCAAAGACCGCTGGGAATTTTAAGACAGCTTCTAAGGTTATCGACCTTGGCAGTCGTCTGCGAACGTGAAAGGAGTATCCATAGCCGAGACCGTGCGTCGCGAAAATATGAGCGACATTACAGGCTGTGTCAACAGATATTCATCCATCCGCAACCCGTCGTATTCGATCGAATTCTCCAGTCGTACGGAGGGAGAAACCGCTCCCCGTACGACCGATTTATCTCCCGGTGAGCAGGGCTTTCAATGACAATGGGAATGCCTTGACATTTGGTACTCCTTGTGATATACTTTCACCGCCGAAAAGCGGTCCTCGGAGTGAATGCCATTCCGGATCCGCTTCTTGAGTACGTGGGAGGTCCAGGCGCACGATGCTGGTCGATTATCTTCCGATTGTTATTCTGATGGCAGTGGCCGTCGGGTTTGCCGCCGTCAGTTTGATCATTACGCATCTGTTCGGGCCCCGCCGTCCCAACCCGGTTAAATTATCGCCGTACGAGTCGGGCGTTCCTCCCGTGGGCGACGCCAGGCTGCGGTTCTCCGTCAAGTTTTACGTTGTGGCGATGCTGTTTATCGTCTTCGATATCGAAGTCGTCTTTCTATACCCCTGGGCCGTCGTTTTCAAGGATCTGCTGGCTCAGGGGAGCTTTGTTTTTACGGAAATGGCGGTGTTCCTCGGTGTCCTGGTTCTCGGGCTCGCGTATGTTTGGCGGAAGGGCGGCCTGGATTGGGACTGAGGAACTAAGCGACAGAGGAATTGACTTTTAACGTGTGACGATTGGGCGAACGCATGGCCCTGGAAAAGAAAAGCGGGACACTGGTGGCTGACACGGAGGTCCGAAACCTGACTTCGAAGAAGCTGGAGGAACGGTTCGGCGAAGACGTCCTCGAGGTTTCGGATTTTCGCGGCGATTGGGTGGCCGTATGCGAGGCGGACCGGGTATCGGATATGCTGGCCTTTCTGCGGGACGATCCGGACCTGGCGTACGACCGTCTGTCGGATGTGACGGCGGTCGATTATTCCGAGTATCCGGGACCGCATCCGGGCACCCGGTTCAACGTGGTCTATCATCTATATTCCCACCTTCACAACCACCGGTTCAGGCTCAGGGCGAAGGTGGATGATGAAACCTGCTGCATCCCGTCCGCGTGCGGGTTGTGGAAGGGGGCCGAGTGGCCGGAGCGTGAAGCCTACGATATGTTTGGCATCCGGTTCGAGGGACATCCGGATTTACGGCGCATATTGATGCCGGTGAATTTCAAATACCATCCGCTGAGAAAAGACTACCCGGTAAACGGCCGCGGAGAACGGGACGTCATCGCGCCGGAAGATCCCGGGTTCGAGGGCAATCCCTTCGAGGGCGACGATGTTCCGGACGACGATCCGCTGGCATCGGAACGCATGGTCCTGAATCTCGGACCCCAGCATCCGGCGACCCATGGTACGCTTCGGCTCACGCTCGAACTGGAAGGCGAGCGCATCTCCAGGTGCATTCCGGACATCGGCTACCTGCATACGGGCTTTGAAAAACTGGGTGAACACCATACGTACAACCAGTGGGTCACGGTGACCGACCGGATGAACTACCTTTCGCCGTTGTGCAATAACATCGGTTTTGCGATGACGGTGGAAGAACTGATGGGCCTGGAAATCCCGCCGCGCGCCACGGTAATCCGCGTCATCCTTTCGGAGCTGTCGCGCATCGCGGACCATATGGTCTGGCTGGGCACGCACGCGCTGGATATCGGCGCGATGACGGTGTTCCTGTACACCTTCGAACAACGTGAACGCCTTTACGATATCTTCGAGGCCGTCACCGGGACCCGTTTGACCACGAGTTATACACGGGTCGGCGGTCTGGGCTGGGACGTGCCTGACAATTTCCACGAACTGGTAACGGATTTCACGGCGCAATTCCCCAGGGCGGCAGGGGAGGTGGACAGGCTGCTGACCCGAAACAGGATCTGGATCGACCGTACCAAGGGAATCGGCGTGATTTCGGCCGAAGACGCCATCGAGTGGAACATGACGGGGCCGATGGCGCGCGGGTCGGGCGTGAACTACGATTTGCGGAAGGCCGAACCCTATCTGGGCTACGAGGAGTATGACTTCGAGGTTCCCGTTGGCGAAAAGGGAGATGTGTACGACCGCTACCTCGTCCGGATGGAGGAATTGAACCAGAGCATCCGGATCGTCGAACAGGCGGTGAACAACCTTCCCGGAGGGGCCGTCAAGGTCGACGACGCCAAGGTCATTCTTCCTGAAAAGGACGACGTGTATACCGGGATGGAATCGCTGATCCACCACTTCAAGGTAACGATGGACGATCACGGAATCGCACCGCCCCCCGGAGAGATTTACGTGGCTACGGAGAGTCCCAACGGGGAATTGGGCTTCTATGTTGTCAGCGACGGAAGCGGGGCCGCCTACAGGCTTCGGGTAAGGCCCCCGTCGTTCATGAATTACCAGTGTTTCCCGCAACTGGCGCACGGACATATGGTGGCCGACGTCGTGGCCATCCTGGGAAGCATAAACGTCATCGCGGGAGAGTTGGACAGGTAAGTTGCCCCACCGCGGCATCATTTTCACGGGTCAACAAAAATGGCGATCGCGCTGTCTGAAAAGACGCGGGAGAAGTGTGAGGAGTTGATCACGCACTATCCGCCGGAGTGGCGCAAGGCGGCAATCCTTCCGGTTCTGCACCTTGCGCAGAAGGAGTGGGGGTACATCTCGCTCGAAGGGCTGAGATACGTCGCGGACCTTCTGGATATTCCGCCGGCCCACGCGGCGGGCGTGATGAGCTTCTATCCCATGTTCCACAAGGCGCCCGTGGGCAAATACGTTATCCACGTGTGCGGAACGCTGTCCTGCGCGCTTTGCGGGGCCGGGGAAATCACGAAGCATCTCAAGGAAAAGCTGAAAATCGACGTGGGCGAAACCACCGGGGACGGGAGGTTTACCCTCGCCAAGGTGGAGTGCATCGCGGCCTGCGAGGGGGCGCCCGCGGTACTCATCAACGAGGAACTGCATCGCGATGTGACGCGGGAGAAGATGGACCGTCTCCTTGACGGGTGCGAGTGAAACAGAACGGTTGACCGGATATGCCCGAAGAATACAAGATCATCACCGAAGGCTTCGGCGTCGAAGGCCTCCAGAATATAGACGTCTACAGGGCCCATGGCGGATACAGCGCCATTGAGAAGGCCTTTGGAATGTCGCAGGACGAGGTGATCGACGAGGTGCGGGAGGCGTCGCTGGCGGGACGGGGAGGCGCGTGGTTTCCGGCAGGCGTAAAATGGGGTTTCATGCCGAAAGAGCCCAAAGAGCCCAGCTATCTCTGTGTCAATGCCGACGAGAGCGAACCGGGCACGTTCAAGGACCGGCACCTGATGGAGCAGAATCCGCATCAGATGCTTGAAGGTACCATCATCGCGTCGTACGCGATGCGGGTGAGCGTGGCATACGTCTATATCCGCGGCGAAATGTTCGAGGCGAGGACGATCGTGGAACAGGCGATTGCCGAGGCGCGGGCCGCGGGTTACATCGGCCGGGACATTCTGGGGTCCGGCTACGATCTGGAGGTCTACGTCCACCCCGGGGCCGGCGCATATATCTGCGGCGAGGAAATGGGTCTGATCCAGTCCCTTAACGGCAACCGCGCCGAGCCGCGTTCAAAACCTCCGTTTCCCGCCCAGCAGGGTGTTTTCGAACGGCCCACCACGGTGAATAACGTCCAGACGCTTTCCTACGTTCCCCATATCGTGAACCGGGGCGCGGACTGGTTCAAGGGTATCGGCAGCGAACGGTTTCCGGGCACGTTCATATTCTGTGTCAGCGGGCACGTGAACAGGCCGGGGATGTTCGAACTGGAAACCGGCGCGTTCACGATGCGCCAGATCATCGAGGATTTCGCGGGCGGCGTACGCGACGGACGTGAACTGAAAGCCGTGATTCCGGGCGGGGCCTCAACACCTCCGATGACGCCCGACCAGATCGATATCGTGATGGACCCGTCGAACTTCCTGGCGCCGGGCGGCGGCGACTTCCAGGGCATGTTCGGTACGGGCGGGATCATCGTGATGGACGAAACAACCTGCATGGTGGATGCGTTGTTGAATTTCATGGTCTTCTTCGCGCACGAGTCCTGCGGTCAGTGTACGCCGTGCCGCGAGGGATGTCCCTGGGCTCGAGACATCGTGTGGCGAATCGAAAACGGTCTCGGGAAACCGGGCGACCTGGATACGCTGCTCGACGTCGCCAATAACGTCGGGCCGTTTTTGTGCCCGCCCTCGAGGTTGACAACCATATGCGGTTTCGGCGGGGCATTTGCAAATCCGATCCACGGATTCGTACATACGTTCCGCGACGAATTCGAGGCCCATATTAAGTAAGGACGATGCCCCGTTCACCAGGAAAACTCCAATCGGGTTCGAAGGTAAGCAACTATGCCGACATTTACCATAGATGGCAGTGAAATCGAGATCGTCCCCGGAAAGAACGTACTCCAGACGGCGATCGATAACGGAATATACGTTCCGCACTATTGCTACCACCCGGGGCTGAGCGCGCCGGCAAACTGCCGTATGTGCCTTGTGGAGATGGAGGTGGGCGGCCGAAGCAGCCTTGGACCTTCCTGCTCCGCCATGCCTGCCGAGGGTATGGTTGTGGATACGCAGTCCGACGTCGTCAAGGAAAACCAGAATGCGGTAATGGAGTTCCTGCTGGTGAACCATCCGCTGGACTGTCCCGTGTGCGATCAGTCCGGAGAGTGCGAACTGCAGGATTACAGCTATACCTACGGATCCGACAGGAGCCGGTATCACGAGAAGAAGCTGGTACAGCCCAAGAAAGACATCGGCCGGCACGTGTTGCTGTATTCCGACAGGTGCATCCGGTGTACCCGCTGTATCCGGTTCTGCGACGAGATTTCCGGCACGGGCGAACTCGGGTATTTCAACAGGGGCGTCCACAACGAGATCGACGTCTTCCCGGGGGCGCGGATGGACAATCGCCTGTCCGGCAATACAGTCGATATCTGCCCGGTGGGCGCGCTGCTGGACAAGTCGTTCCTTTTCAAGCAGCGTGTATGGTTTCTGAAGTCGGTTGACACCATCTGCCCCGGATGCAGCACGGGCTGCAACATCAGGGCCGATTACAACAACGAACGGATCTACCGGCTCGTGCCGCGTCAGAATCCGGACGTGAACGAGTACTGGATGTGTGACGACGGCCGCCACGGGTGGGGATATGTCCACAGCGACGACCGCCTTCTGTTTCCGATGTTGGGAAGAGGCGAGGAACAGGAACTGGCATTGTGGGAGGCCGCGCTGGAGGCGGCAAGGGCGGGGTTCGAACGCATTCGGACGGATTACGGCGAGAATGCCGTGGCCGGCATTGCATCGGCCTGTCTCACCAACGAAGAGCACTACCTGTTCGGAAGCCTTTTCCGCAGCGGGCTGGCCGGAGGCCCCGTCGCGGTACGTAACCGCGTCAGCGACGAAGGCGACGTGGTGTTCAAGGGCGGATTCACCATTCACGCCGACAAGTCTCCGAACGCACGCGGTGCGCGGTCCGTTCTCGAGGGTCTGGGGTTGTCTCCAGTCGAGACCTCCGAGATCTGGCGCGGCGTGGCCGAAGGGCGGATTCGGGGACTCTACCTGGTGGGCGGTGATCCACTGGAATCGTTGTCCGACGAGGAACAGGCGGCGCTCTCATCTTTGGAATTCCTGGTCGTTCAGGATGTACTGACCCACGATTGGACGGCGATGGCGGACGTGGTCCTTCCCGGTGCGGCCTTTATCGAGAAGGACGGCACGTTTACAAACGTCGACGGACGGGTGCAGCGTATAAGACAGGGCCTGGCGCCAGCGGGCGACGCGCGGCCCGACTGGGAGATCCTGCGGGACGTCAACCTTGTGATGGGGGGCGAGGCCACGCAGACCGGGGTCGAAGAGGTCCTGGCCGACATGTCGAATATCGTCGCGGCATTCAAAGAGATGGACTACGACGTTATCGGTGATGAGGGCCGACCGCTCATTGAGATCGAGGCAGCCGGAACATAGATCGTAGAAGCTGTCTTAAAATTCCCAGCGGACTTCGCGCGGCTGCAAAAGCGCCGGTCGGCGTTGGTCAAACCCACCCGTCTTACGAGATCGAGGCTGCGCTTGCTCGCCTCTCATAGCCGGGTTTTCCCGCCTGGACCGCCACTTTTTCGCTCGCGCTCGGGAACTCACCGGTAATTTTTAAACAACTTCCTATGGATTTCGCGATTGAGAGTACGGTAAAGGTCGTTGTGGTATTCGGCGGGCTCATGGGCGCGGTCGCCTATCTCGTACTGGCGGAGCGGAAGATCAGCGCATATATCCAGAACCGTCTGGGGCCGAACCGGGTGGGGCCGTGGGGATTGCTCCAGCCGATTGCCGACGGTCTCAAGTTTCTCTTCAAGGAAGACGTAATCCCCCGGCACGTGAACCGCTTCGTCTATCTGGCCGCGCCGCCCGCCATTCTCGTTCCCGCACTCATGGGTTTCGCCATCGTACCGTTCGGTGATTCCATTATCCTGTGGGGCCGCGAGATCCGGCTGCAGATCGCGGACTTGAATATTGGCATCCTCTATCTCCTTGCACTGGCGTCGCTGGGGGTCTACGGCGTGGTGCTTGGCGGTTGGGCGTCCAACAACAAGTATGCCCTCCTGGGCGGGCTGCGGGCGTCCGCGCAGATGATCAGCTACGAACTGGCGCTCGGGCTGTCGCTGATCGGCGTGCTGATGGCCGCGGGCACGTTGCAACTGGATGAAATCGTCAGGCAGCAGTCGGAACGGACGCTGTTCGGTTTCCTGCCTGGATGGAACGTATTCACGCAGCCGCTCGGGTTCGTGCTGTTTACCGCGGCCGCGTTCGCCGAGAGCAACCGGCTGCCGTTCGATCTGCCGGAATCCGAACAGGAACTGGTGGCCGGATATCACGCCGAGTACAGCAGTATGAAGTTCGCCATGTTCTTCATGGCCGAGTATGCCCATATGATTACGGCGTCGGCCGTTATCGCCACGCTGTTCTTCGGTGGCTGGCACATGCCCTGGCTGGTGGATCCCGGAAGTACCTCGCTTGGCGCCAGCCTGCTCAAAGTACTCGCGTTTCTGGTCAAGACCGGATTCTTCATGTTCCTGTTCCTGTGGGTACGCTGGACCCTTCCGCGCTTCCGGTACGATCAGGTGATGTGGCTGGGGTGGAAGGTGCTGCTGCCGCTGGCGCTTCTGAACGTCTTTTTGACCGGGCTTTATCTGACACTAACGTACTAAGTGACACTGAGAAGCTGTTTTAAAACTCCCAGCGGTCTTCGCGCGGCTGCAAAAGCGCCGGTCGGCGTTGGTCAAACCCACCCAAGAGTGGCGAGGGGCGCGCAGCCACGATACATTGGATATGGGCGGCTTTTCCCGCCTTGACCGCCACTTTTTCGCTCGCGCTCGGGAACTCACCGGTAATTTTAAAACAGCTTCCAAGCGGCGCCCTGCGGGAGGGATAATGGAGCAAATATTCTTTTTCGTTTTTGCCGCAATCGCGCTGGTTGCGGCAGTACTCCTCGTCGCGTTTCGAAATCCGGTCTACAGCGCCCTGTCTCTGGTGGCTGCGTTCTTCGCCCTGGCAGGGCTTTTTGTTTTGCTGAATGCGTATTTCCTTGCGGTGGTACAGATTATCGTGTACGCCGGCGCAATCATGGTACTCTTCCTGTTCGTAATCATGCTTCTGAACCTGGGGCATTCCGACACCCTCGAGCGCGTCGCGGGCAAATATCGACGCGTCGCCGTTGTCCTGCTGGCGGCGGCTCTGGTGGCGCAACTGGGCTTCATGGCAGGACGGCGTTGGGTCGGCACGCCCGCGTCGGGCGACGCGCCGCTGTTTACCGACAACATCAACACCATCGGCAAAATGCTGTATACCAGGTATCTGTTTCCTTTCGAGGTGGTTTCCCTTATTCTGCTGGTCGCCCTGATCGGCGTGATGGTCATGGTGAAAGGGGACCGCGAAAGCGGAGGAAACCAATCCAGGCAGGCGCCCTGATTCGTCAGGGCGCAAACGCCCGTCCGGCTTTTGTATTCGCGGTGAATTCGTGAAGGCCGCATAACAGTGAGATCGAGATGGCAGTTCCGGTTACCTATTATCTGATACTGAGCGCGATGCTGTTCGCCATCGGCGTGACGGGCGTGCTGATTCGTCGCAATGCGATCGTGATCTTCATGTGCATCGAACTGATGCTGAACGCGGTCAATCTCCTGTTTGTGACGATGGCGCGCTATATGGGTTCGGGTTCCGGACAGGTATTCGTGTTTTTCGTGATGGCGGTGTCCGCTGCCGAAGTGGCGGTCGGACTGGCGATCATCATTGCGCTCTACAGGAACAGGCAGACTTTGGACGTGGGTGACGTGAATCTGTTGAAATGGTAGGCGTTGCGTTTTACCCTGTCTGTTGATTTGCATGGAATTGAAAATGCTGACCGTAGTCATTCTGATCATTCTCTTTCCGCTTGCCGGCGCGGCCGTCAACGGTTTGTTCGGGTACCGGCTTCGGGAGGCGTCCGGATACATCGGCGCCGCGGCCGTCGGTCTCTCCTGGATTCTGTCACTGCGCGTTCTGTTCTGGGTGATGGGCGGAGGAGAATTGAATGAAGACGTGTACGCGTGGATTGCGGCGGGGTCGTTCAAAGCCTCGGTGGGGTTCCAGGTCGATGCATTGTCAACGATCATGATCGTGACGGTGACGACAATCTCGTTTCTGATCCATGTGTATTCTATCGGATACATGCGCAACGACCCGGGGTTTGCCAGATTCTTCGCATACCTGAACCTTTTTGTCTTCTCGATGCTGGTTCTGGTGCTCGCGAACAATTATCTGCTGATGTTCGTGGGGTGGGAAGGCGTGGGATTGTGTTCATATCTCCTCATCGGCTTCTGGTACGAGCGGAAGTCCGCTTCCGATGCCGGCAAGAAGGCGTTCATCGTGAACCGGATCGGGGACTTCGGTTTCCTGCTCGGCATTTTTTTGATGGTAAGCTATCTGGGCACGGTGCAGTACACCGAGGTATTCGAAAAGGCGCCTCTGATGTTGTCTACGGGGGTCGCGACGGCGATTGCGCTGCTTCTCTTCGTGGGCGCCTGCGGGAAGTCGGCGCAGTTTCCGCTTTACGTCTGGCTGCCCGATGCGATGGAAGGTCCCACGCCCGTGAGTTCCCTGATCCATGCGGCCACGATGGTCACGGCGGGGGTCTATATGGTCGCGCGCTCGAATGTGCTTTATATGCTCGCGCCCACCGCCGGCACCGTAGTGGCCTGGGTCGGCGTCGCCACGGCGTTGCTGGCCGCGACCATCGCGCTGGTGAATACCGACATCAAGCGGGTGCTTGCCTATTCAACGGTCAGCCAGCTGGGGTACATGTTCATTGGCGTGGGGGTGGGCGCATATACTGCCGGAATTTTCCACCTGTTCACGCACGCTTTCTTCAAGGGTCTGATGTTTCTGGCGGCGGGCAGTGTGATGCATGCGATGCAGGACGAACTGGATATGCGGAAGATGGGAGGGCTGCTGCGCAAGATGCGGATCACCGGCGTTACGTTCTGGATCGGCGCGCTCGCCATCGCGGGAATTCCGCCGCTGGCCGGCTTCTGGAGCAAGGACGAAATCCTGGTGAGTGCGTACCGCTCCGGAAACCTGGCGATCTGGGCTCTCGGCGTCGTGGGGGCTGTCCTTACGGCTTTTTATATGTTCCGGCTGATCCTGATGACGTTCCATGGACAGCCCCGGGACCGGCAGCTGTACGACCACGCTCACGAGTCCCCGTATAACATGACCGTCCCGCTGGTCGTTCTGGCGCTGGGATCGGCCGTCGTCGGCTTCGTGGGCGTTCCACCGGGGCAGGGCTGGATCGATGCATTCCTGAACGATACGGCCGGCGCGGCCCGTCATACTGCATCGGGAGGATTGTCCGGTGGGATGCTGGTGGGGATTTCCGTCCTTGCGGGTCTGCTCGGAATCGGGATTGCATACCGGATGCACAGAGCGGGCCGGCTGGGAGCGGAATCCTCCAATTCCGTTCACGGGCTGCTGACTCGAAAGTGGTACGTCGACGAGATTTACCACGCCTTCATTGTGCGGCCGATTCATCGGCTTTCGCTGGTATTGGCGCGTGTTATCGATGCAATCGTGGTGGATGGGATCGCGAACGGGCTGGGTCTGCTGGTGAAAGGCGGCGGCTGGGTCGTTACCCGCTTCCAGTCGGGTAACGCGCCTACCTATGCGCTCTGGATGGTGCTTGGCGTGGTTGCGGTGATTTATTATGTGTCGGAAAATTAACCTCAATTCGAAAAAAGGCGACAGTCATATTGGCCACGAAAAGTCTGAATGCGGGTAGAGGGTAGAGGGCAGACGAAAAGCGGTGAGACGGGAGCCGGTAGACGGTAGAAGAAATACTCGCCCGCTATTTTTGTACCTTCTTGCCTCCGGCACGAGAAGAATCCTCACAAGGCTGGTAATCTCTACCCTCTCCCGTCTTACGTCTCACCCGGTGGTCGGGCTGCTGGGAGGAGAGGTCACGAACGCGTCCAGTGACCTGGTGTATCCTGGTAATCCGCTTTCCAATCGCCTTTATTAACTAGCACATATTCGATTTAACGTCTACGAAATCTTACGAATCAAGGTTTAGGAATCGAACGCATGCCCGGACTCCTTACAAGCCTGATCTTCATACCGTTGACCGGCGGCGTGCTGGTCCTGCTGTTCGGTCGCGGGCGGGACGGATTCAGCCGCGCTTTCGCTCTGGCCGTGGCATTTGTGAACCTGCTGCTGTCTGTCTTGCTGTACGTCGAATTCAGAGCGGGCGTTCCCGGGATGCAGTTTGTGGAAAAGGCAGAATGGGTGGGCCAGTTCGGCATCTCGTATTTCGTGGGGATCGACGGAATCAGCCTGTTGCTGGTACTGGTGACCACGCTGCTCACCTTCCTGGCGATTCTTGCCTCATGGTCGTCGATCACGTCCCGTGTGCGGGAGTACATGGCTTCGATGCTTCTGCTGGAAACGGGGATGGTAGGGGTGTTCTGCGCCCTTGACCTGTTCCTCTTCTACGTGTTCTGGGAGGCCATGCTGATTCCGATGGTTCTGTTGATCGGCGTCTGGGGCGGCGAACGTCGGATCTATGCGGCGGTGAAGTTCGTGCTGTTTACCCTGGCGGGCAGCCTGTTGATGCTCGTGGCGATTGTCTATCTCGGTCTGCAGTACGGTACCTTCGATCTCATGGTTCTTCAGAAGATGACCTATCTGCACCCGCAACAACACTGGCTCTTCCTGGCGTTCTTCCTGAGTTTCGCCATAAAGGTCCCGCTGTTCCCGCTTCATACCTGGTTGCCGGACGCGCACGTGGAGGCGCCAACGGCGGGCAGTGTCATCCTGGCGGGGGTTCTGCTCAAGATGGGGACCTACGGGTTGATCCGGTTCTGTCTGCCGCTGTTCCCGCTGGCGGCGTTGTACTTCACGCCTTACATCATGGCGCTCTCCGTGGTCGGCATCGTGTACGGCGCCCTGGTCGCGATGGTACAGACGGACATCAAGAAACTGGTGGCGTACTCGAGTGTGAGCCACCTGGGTTTCGTGGTCCTGGGCATCTTTGCCATGAACGCCCAGGGTATGCAGGGCGGAATCATCCAGATGGTGAACCACGGACTTTCAACGGGAGCGCTGTTTCTGATCGTGGGCATGATATACGAACGACGGCATACGCGGCTGATTGCGGATTATGGCGGACTGGCCAAAACCATTCCGGTATTCGCCACCTTCTTTTTGATTACAACGCTTTCTTCCATCGGACTTCCCGGGCTGAACGGGTTTGTCGGCGAGTTTCTGATCCTTCTCGGAGCCTTTAAGGCAAACATGGTGTATGGCATCATAGCCGCGTCGGGTGTCGTCCTTGCCGCCGTGTACATGCTGTGGATGTTCCAGCGCGTGGTGTGGGGAGAGGTGAAAGACGAACGCAACCGGAATCTGCCGGACCTGTCCCTGCGTGAATGGTTCATTATGACGCCCCTGGTGGTCCTGATGTTCTGGATTGGCCTGTACCCGGGCGCGTTTCTGAAAAAGACCGAGTTGTCCGCAAAGCTCGTGATCGAACAGGTGCGCATCCGGCAGATCGAAAGCCTGAACGAACTCTTCGCGACGGTTCGCAAAGATGAGCAAATCAGATAGGTCGAACCGGACATCGGGCGCGGTCCGCAGTTGCGCGGTGGGTGTTCCGTCCCTGGATGGATTTCCGAATGGCGGGTCAGTGCCGGGACAGGACGGAATCGGAGGGAACCGGGTTTGAGAATTCTGCTGAGTCTTGGCGTTACGTTGTTCGGTGTATGGCTGCTCTGGTCGGGCCATTATACCATCGAACGAACGCTGGTTCTCGTTCTGGGAATCGTCTCATGTCTGGCGGTGGTCGGCATCGTCCGGCGAATGCGTATCGTCGATTCCGAGGGGCATCCCATCCACCTGGCCGGCCGCGCAATCCTGTACGTTCCCTGGCTGCTGCTTGCCATCTTCCGGTCCAATATCGACGTGGCATTGCGAATACTGAATCCGCGGCTGCCGGTCAGCCCCACCCTGATTCGTACCCGGGCAACCCAGAAAACCGCGCTCGGGAAGGTCATCTACGCCAACTCGATCACACTGACTCCAGGGACCGTGTCGGTGGACGTGCAAGACGATGTCGTGCTGGTCCACGCGCTCTCGCTCGAAAGCGCGGAGGAACTCGCGGACGGCGGGATGGATCGCCGCGTCACGGCACTGGAGGGAGAGTCCTGATGTTTGCATCGGCGATGGCGGCGGTCCTGATTACGATGGTTCTGGCTCTGATTCGGGCGTTCGCGGGTCCGACGGTTTACGACCGTATCCTCGCCGCGAATATGTTCGGCACCAAGATGATTCTCCTGATCGCGGTGCTGGGCTTTCTTACCGGCAGGCCGGATTTTCTCGACCTGGCGCTGATCTACGTCCTGCTGAACTTCATCGGAACATTTGCCGTACTCAAGTTTGTTCAGTACGGCAGTTTTGGTTCAGCTGACGGCGAGAGCGGAGAGTCCACCAGATGATGGTCAACGATGTCGCCAGCTGGGCATGTCTGCTCCTGGGGTCGTTCTTCTGCATCGTGGGCGGTATCGGGCTGATCAGACTTCCCGATTTTTACAGCCGCATGCACGGCGCCGGAATTACGGATACGTTCGGCGCCGGGCTTTTGCTTGTCGGGCTGATGCTGCAGGGCGGCCTCAGCATGGTCACCGTCAAGCTGTTTCTGATCCTCCTGCTGATCTTTTTGACCGGCCCGGCATCGACCCACGCGGTTGCAAAGGCCGCTTTTACCTCCGGATTGAAGCCTCTCCGCCACGAGGATAGCCGCCAACCATGATCGAACTCATCGACGCTGTTCTGCTGGCGTTCCTGGTCGCCACCGCCGTCGCCGTCGTCCTCATCCGCAATCTGCTCGCCTCCGTGATCCTGGCCGGGATCTTCAGCCTGCTTTCCGCGGGGTTGTTTACCGTGATGGACGCCGTCGACGTGGCGTTTACAGAGGCTGCCGTGGGAGCGGGCATCTCGACCGTACTGCTTCTCGGGACCCTCCTGCTGACAACCCGGGTGGAGAAGAGGCCTTCCCGACCGTCTCCGCTTCCTCTTCTCGTGGTCCTGGCGACGGGGGCGGTCCTGATCTACGGGACGCTGGACATGCCGAGGTTCGGCGACGCCGAAGCGCCGGTCCATACCCATATTGCGCCGGAATTTCTCAAGGATTCCGTACCCCACGTCGATGGTTCAGCAAAGCGCGTCGACGTTGAGAATATTGTGACTTCAGTCCTTGCCAGCTACCGGGGATACGATACGCTCGGTGAGACCACGGTGATCTTTTGCGCGGGCGTCGGGGTGTTGCTGCTGCTGAAGGGGTCACGGCCAGGCCGCGACCGGGAGGAAGAGCGGTGAAACACCAGATCATACCCAGGGTCATCGCCAAGCTGTTCATCCCGCTGATCCTTCTGTTTGCGCTTTATGTCCAGTTTCACGGCGATTTCGGGCCCGGGGGCGGGTTCCAGGCGGGTGTGATCTTTGCGGCGGGGTTCGTGCTGTACACACTGATTTTCGGCCTGGACGAGGCAAAGCGGGTGGTCGGGCCCGGCATCGTGGAAATTGTCATTGCCCTGGGCCTGCTCCTGTATGCCGTTACCGGGGTCGCGGGAATATTGAAGGGCGGCCGCTACCTGGACTACGGCGTGCTTGGTGCTGATCCGGTGGGCGGTCAGCATCTGGGAATTCTCTTGATCGAACTGGGCGTGGGAATCACCGTGGCTTCGGTGATTATCGGAGTCTTCTTCGCGTTTGCCGGCAGGGCACGATCATGACCGCGCTCCCGGGTCTATTCAACTACTGGATCGTCATCGTCCTGATGATGATCGGTTTCTACGCGGTGATCGCCAGCGGCAACCTGGTCAAGAAACTGATCGGCCTGAATATCTTTCAGACGTCCGTCTTCCTGTTCTACATCAGCCTGGGCAAGGTCTCCGGCGGTAGCGCGCCGATTATCGCGGAGGGGGTGCAGAGCTACTCGAATCCGCTGCCGCACGTACTCATTCTCACGGCGATCGTGGTCGGTATCGCCACGACATCGTTGGGGTTGGCACTGGTGGTGCGGATACAGGAAGCCTACGGCACAATAGAAGAGCAGGATATCTACGGTCAGGGTGAGGAGGCGCCCTGATGTCCGACCATTTGCCCGCTCTGCAGATCGTCCTTCCCCTCATTGCCGCACCGGTCTGCCTGTTGTTGAGGCGAAGGATGCTGGTCTGGGCCTTCACCACGGCTGTCGCATGGGCGGCGCTGGGGATCGCCGCGCTGCTGCTCATAAGGGTCCTGGATGCCGGTACAATCTCATACGCGATGGGGAGCTGGAGCGCACCCTGGGGGATCGAGTATCGGATCGATGCGGTCAACGCGTTCATATTGCTCCTGGTGGCGTCCATAGGCGCCGTTGTACTGGTCTACGCGCCTCACAGCGCGGCCCGTGAAATCCCGCACGACCGCCACTACCTGTTTTACGCGGCATATCTCCTGTGCCTGACGGGCCTCCTCGGCATCGCCATCACAGGAGACGCGTTCAACCTGTTCGTCTTTCTCGAGATTTCCTCCCTTTCCACCTATGCACTGATCAGCCTTGGCGGCGACCGCCGCGCCCTGACGGCCGCCTACCAATACCTGGTATTGGGAACCGTCGGGGCGACGTTCATTCTGATCGGCGTGGGCCTCCTTTATATGGCCACGGGAACCCTGAACATGGCGGACCTCGCGGTGCGCCTCGGTCCGGTTCTGGACACCAGGACAGTGCTGGCGGCGTTCGCGTTTCTCGGCGTCGGCCTCTGTCTGAAACTGGCCCTGTTTCCATTGCACATGTGGCTGCCCAACGCCTATTGTTACGCGCCATCCATGGTGACTGCCTTTCTTGCGGCAACGGCGACCAAGGTCTCCGTCTACGTGCTCCTGCGTTTCGTCTTCACCATATTCGGACCCCGATTCGCATTCGATACGGTCGGATTGCACGCCATTCTGTTGCCACTCTCGCTCCTTGCCGTATTCGCGGCCTCCACGGTCGCCATCTTCCAGACCAACATCAAGCGCATGCTCGCCTGGTCCAGCGTCGCTCAGATCGGATACATGATGCTGGGAGTCGGTATTGTGTCGGTCAGCGGCGCCGGACCGGACGTCAGGTTCGGGCCGGGGTCGTTGAACGGCCTGACGGCGGGAATCGTCCATCTCTTCAATCACGCCGTGATGAAGGGCGCGCTGTTTCTGGGCATGGGTTGTGTTGCCCTCCGCGTGGGCTCCGTAAATCTCGACGATATGCACGGGCTCGGACGGCGCATGCCGTTGACCATGGCCGCCTTTGTCCTCGGTGGGCTCAGCCTGATCGGCGTCCCTCTAACGGTGGGCTTCATCAGCAAGTGGTACCTGGTTCTGGCTGCCCTGGAAAAGGGCTGGTGGCCGGTAGCCGTTCTGGTCCTGCTGGGTTCCCTTCTGGCGGTCGTCTACGTATGGCGCGTGGTTGAAGTCGCCTATTTCCGCAAGCCCCCCGTTCCGGCCGGCGTGGACGAGGCGCCGCTGCTGATGCAAATCCCGATGTGGATCCTGATTGCGGCCACCCTCTATTTCGGGATGTCGACGACCCTCACCGTGGGCGTTGCCAGGCAGGCCGCCGGATGGCTGATGGGAATCGCTCCATGACCGCTTCGAATGCCACGCTGCTCGCCGTTGTGCTGCCTCTGCTGGGCGCGCCGCTCATCGGTCTTCTCGGACAACGGCCCAATCTCCGTGAGGCTGCCACGCTGGCGACCGGAGGCGCGCTGTTTTTCGTCGTGCTCTCTTTGGTTCCGGAGGTTCTGTCGGGTTCGAGACCGGGTATTGAGATTCTCGAGGTGATGCCGGGCCTTGCGTTTGCCTTTGAAGTCGAACCGCTGGGCATGCTCTTCGGGCTGATCGCCTCGGGGCTCTGGATCCTGACGTCTCTGTATTCCATCGGGTACATGCGCGGTCATGACGAACCCGGCCAGACCTGCTTTTACGTCTTCTTTGCGGTGGCCATTACGGGCGCCCTTGGCGTTGCATTCGCCCGGAATATGTTCACGCTGTTCATCTTCTACGAACTATTGACCCTGTCGACCTATCCGCTGGTCACCCACCATCGGACGGAGGAAGCGCTCCGGTCGGGCAGGATCTATATGGGCATACTGCTCGGCACCTCGGTCGGGCTGATGCTGCTGGCAGTGGTGTGGACGTGGAATCTGACGGGCACCCTGGAATTCGAACCCGGCGGGATCCTGGCGGGTAAAGCGAGCCCGGCCGTGGTGGGCATACTGCTGGCGCTATATGCATTCGGGACCGGCAAGGCGGCGCTGATGCCCTTTCACCGCTGGCTGCCCGCGGCAATGGTTGCGCCGACGCCCGTGAGCGCGCTGCTGCACGCCGTGGCCGTCGTCAAAGCCGGCGTGTTTACGGTGATGAAGATTGTGGTCTACATCTTCGGCATCGATCTGCTCGCCAACACCGGCACGAGCCTGTGGCTTGCCTACGTCGCCGCGGCAACGCTGCTGATCGCATCCCTGGTTGCATTGACCAAAGACAATCTCAAGGCGCGTCTCGCCTATTCCACGGTCAGCCAGTTGTCCTACGTTGTACTCGGCGCGGCTATTGCCAATAGCTGGGGAATTATCGGCGGCTCCATGCATATTGCGATGCATGCCTTTGGAAAGATCACGCTGTTCTTCTGCGCCGGCGCTATCATGGTGGCCGCACACAAGACGGAAATCAGCGATATGGCGGGCATAGGAAAGACAATGCCGATTACCATGTTCGCTTTTTTTGTGGGATCGCTGAGCGTGATCGGCCTGCCCCCGCTCGGCGGTTCGTGGAGCAAGTGGTACCTCGCGCTGGGCGCGGCGGATGCGGACCGGACAATCCTCGTGGGCGTGTTGATCGTCAGCTCGCTCCTGAACGTCGCGTACCTGATGCCGGTCGTCGCACGCGCGTTTTTCGCGACACCCGCCACCGTGCCCGCCGGTCCATCTCCTATCCGGGAAGCCCCGGCGTTCTGCGTGGTCCCCCTGTGCCTGACGGCGCTGGGATGTCTGGCGCTCTTCTTCTGCGCCGATGATATCTACCGGCTTCTGGCGCCCATAGCAGTCCGTTGATAAAGTCGCTCTGCAGGCGAGGCCGAACCATTGTGGCCGAAGACAAGGCGCGCAACCGAGTCCCATCCTGCGATTCGGCGAGGGAGCGCAACGCGGTATTTCGACCGCAAGGGCCGGCCGCAGCCAGGACGGGCTTTTTCAACGGGCTGATAGCCCATCCCTGACGGAAGAGACCATGGACGAAAAAAAGAAAAGCCGGCCGGACAAACCGGGCAACTCAAAGAAAATCCACCTGGCGTTCTACGCGGTCTGCGTCCTGCTGCTGGCGGTAGATCTCTTCCTGGAAAAATATGGCCATTTTGAGGTTGAGGAGTGGATCGGGTTTCATGCGTGGTACGGGTTTGCCGCCTGTGTGGTGTTCGTGCTGGCAGCCAGAGGGTTGCGCGTGATTCTCCGACGCAAGGAAGACTATTATGATTGACCAGTTGCCGCCGGCGTTGATCCTGATTATCGGGTCGCTGCTGATACCGTTACTGCGCGGGCGCCTGCAATCGGCCTATATGCTGCTGCTTCCGGTTGCCGGGCTTGCCCATCTGCTCGGGCTCAACCCGGGGGAATACTGCAGGATCGGAATCTTCGACTATTCCCTTACGCTGGTGCGCATCGACAGCCTCAGCCTTGTCTTCGGCTACATCTTCCATATCGCCGCCCTGCTTGGCGTCATCTATGCGCTGCACGTGAAGGACAATGCGCAGCACGTCGCGGGCCTGTTCTATGCGGGCAGCGCCGTCGGCGCCCTCTTCGCGGGCGATCTGATTACCCTGTTCGTCTTCTGGGAACTGTCGGCGATTTCTTCCGTATTCCTGATCTGGAGCCGCCGAACCAACCGCGCCTATGCCGCCGGAATGCGCTATCTGATCGTGCAGGTCTGCTCGGGCATGATTCTGCTGGCGGGCATTCTGATCCATTTGCGTGAGACGGGGTCTATCGCATTTGAAGCGTTGGGACTGAACGGTCTGGGCACGACGCTCGTCTTCATTGCCTTTGGGATCAAATGCGCGTTTCCCCTGCTCCACAACTGGCTGTCTGACGCCTATCCGGAGGCGACGGTTACCGGGACCGTGTTCCTGAGCGCTTTCACAACCAAGCTGGCGGTCTACGCGCTTGCCCGGGGCTTTCCCGGTACGGAAATCCTGATCCCGATTGGCGCCGCGATGACCGTGTTTCCCATGTTTTACGCGGTCATCGAAAACGACCTCAGGCGGGTGCTGGCCTATAGCCTGAACATCCAGCTGGGATTCATGGTCGTCGGAGTCGGGATCGGGACGCAGATGGCCCTGAACGGAACGGCCGCCCACGCCGCCACCCACGTCATCTACAAAGCCTTGCTGTTTATGACGATGGGTGCAGTGCTTTTTCGTACTGGTACGGCCAGGGCATCGGAACTTGGCGGGCTTTACCGGTCCATGCCTCTGACGGCGGTTTTCTGCATCGTCGGCGCGGCGTCGATTTCGGCCGTCCCGTTCTTCAACGGCTTTGTCAGCAAATCGTTTATCCTTGGGGCGGTGGCCGATGGACACTACTTCCTGACCTGGCTGGCGTTGTTATTCGCTTCGGCGGGCGTAATGCTGTATACAGGCATCAGGATCCCCTACCTTGCCTTCTTCTCCGCAGATTCGGGAATCCGCTGCAGGGAGGCGCCTCTGAACATGCGCATCGCAATGGGCGCCGCAGCCGCAATTTGTGTCCTGATAGGCATCATTCCGAAGCTACTCTACGGGATTCTGCCCTACGAAGTGAATTACGAACCCTACACGGCGAACCACCTGGTTACGCAGTTCCAATTGTTGTTTTTCTCCGCCCTGGCCTTCCTTGTATTGAAGCGTACGGGAATTTATCCGGCGGTACACCGGTCCGTAAACCTGGATACCGACTGGGTGTATCGACGGCTGCTTCCCGGCATCGTCCGGGTTATGGCGCGGTCGGGTGGTTCCGCCGGAAGGTCGATCCTCGAGGGCGGAAAGGCGCTGGTCGCGGCAGCCGTTTCCGGCTGCCGTCAATACCACGGTCCCCAGGGCATTCTGGGTCGATCCTGGACGACGGGTACTGCCGTGTTGGTCGTGACAGTCTTTCTGGCCGCATTCATGATCTTCTGCTTCTGACGTCCGGGAAGCCTAAATGTTACATAAGTAACATAAACACTGTTAGTTATATACGTTTTCCGTTCCGCAAAACAGCTGTGTCATCCCGCAATATCGTGCCTGCGCGCCAATTTCGAACTTTAGGCTTGACTTTTTTATCGCATCCCCGTTAATTAATGTCGCTAATAATTTTCACCGAGGACCACTGCGTTGCCTGACCTGAACTGGATTGTACTCGTTCCCTCGCTGATCGTCGCGGGTAGTGCGCTGCTGATCCTGTGCATCGACATTGTCCGACCGGCAAATCGGGGGGAGGCAGCGGCATACGCGGCCATTGTCGGAACGGGCCTGGCGGCGGTCGCCTGCGCGGGACTCTGGGGGCGGTCCGAGCAGGCCTTCGGCGGGATGCTCGCGCTGGACAACTTTGCGCTCTTTTCCAACATCATATTTACGGTTGGCACGGCGCTGACCATTTTTGTCTCCACGGGTTACCTCAGGCGGGAACAGGGCAGCCGAAGTGAGTACTATCTCCTGCTGCTGACGGCCACCCTGGGCATGATGCTCATGGCCGCGGGGACGGACCTGATCGTTATCTTCCTGGGGCTGGAGCTGATGTCTCTGTCGCTCTATATCCTGGTTGGATTCCTCAGTTCGCGCTCCCTCTCCAATGAAGCCTCTCTGAAATACCTTTTGCTGGGCGCTTTCGCGACCGGGTTTCTGCTTTACGGGATTGCCCTGATTTACGGTTCGACCGGCTCCACCAGCCTGCAACAGGTAGGCGCAATGATTGTGCGGCGCGTTGACGGCGGCGGGCTGATGCTGTATGCCGGAATGGTCTTGCTGGTCGTGGGGTTCGCGTTCAAGGTGGCGGCGGTTCCGTTCCATATGTGGGCGCCCGACGTCTACGAAGGCGCGCCCGCGTCGGTGACCGCCTTTCTCTCGGCCGGGCCCAAGGCGGCGGCCTTCGTTGCATTCCTGCGCGTGCTGATGGTATCTCTGGAATCGTTGAAGACAGAGTGGACGGCGGTGCTCTGGATCCTGGCCGCGCTGACCATGACCGTCGGAAACCTGAGCGCGCTGGGGCAACGCAGCATCAAGCGAATGCTGGCCTATTCCAGCGTCGCCCATGCCGGTTACGTGCTGGTTGCGCTCACCGCGGCCAGCGGCAAGGGGATTTCGGCCGCATTGTTCTATCTGCTTGCCTATACCTTTATGAACATTGGCGCCTTCGCAGTCGTGATTCTGGTTGCGCGGAAGGGCGAAGAGAACCTCGACATAACGGATTACGCGGGGCTGGGTTTCAAACATCCGGCCCTCGGGCTGACGATGACGCTGTTTATGCTCTCGCTTGCGGGTCTGCCGCCTACTGCCGGATTCTTCGGGAAGTTCTACATATTCCGTGCGGCGATTGACGCCGGCCTGGTCTCGCTCACCATAATCGGCGTGCTCAACAGCCTGATTTCTGTCTATTTCTATCTTGGGGTCGTCGTCAGCATGTATATGAGACAGCCCGCCGACGAAAAGCCGGTGGGGACGTTTCCGGCGCTCGCACGAACCGCGCTCGTGGTGACGTCCCTTGCAACCCTGTATATCGGCCTGGCTCCGTCACGATTTCTGGAACTGGCCAGGCAGACGGTAGACAACCTCATTGGAACATAACCATCCTTGATACTTGCTGTGTACGAGGATATTTCAGCACAGATGCCTAACAGTCCGTTGATCGATGGCGGAGGAGAAAAAACATCAGGGTCTGGCGTCGGCCTATCGTAAAGCAGGCCCTTATCTGAATCTTGGAGTCGAGTTTGCGGCGTCTTTCATTCTCTGTCTCTTTGCCGGAAAATGGCTGGACGGCAAACTCGGCACGGCCCCGTACCTGATGTTGGCGGGATTGGCTCTGGGAATCGCCGTCGGGTTCCTGAACCTGTACAGAACGGCAATGCGACTCCAGGAACGCGAAAAGCAGGACCGCCAATAGCCGTCCGGAGGTGAGACGTGAGAACCGAATTCCTCCGATTTGCAAGACAGGTCGGGGCTGTCCTGATCGCGGCGGCAATTCTGGGCGGATACCCGCTATACGTCAACTGGGGTGTTGACATGGTCCGGGCGGCGGCCGTCGGGTGCGGGATCGGCGCACTGAACGCGCTGGCCGGGGGGCTCTCGGCCATCTGGTCGTTCGACCGGCCGCAATCGGTCTTTCTGAAAGCGCTGTTGGGCGGAATGGTCGTTCGGATGCTGGTCGTCTGCGTCGGGCTGGTGCTGCTGATCAAATTCACGGCGCTGTCGGTTTACGGTCTGGTCTTCTCACTGTTTCTGTCCTATCTGCTCTTTCAGATTCTGGAAATCCGATTCTTCGTGAAGCGCGCCGCGGTTCGGCGGGATACTCGAGAGAGGGTCTGATTCAATGGCTTCGGAAAGTGCCGCGGAAGGCAAAAAAGACTACATCATGGAGCATCTGCTCGATTCTTCAGAGCTCCACCTGCCCTTTCTTCATGTCGAAATACCCCGTTTCGAGCTGTTCGGCGTCGACGTGTCCATCACCCGGCACGTGGTCATGATGTGGATTGCGGCGGGGTTTCTCCTGTGGGTCTTCATCAGGACGACCCGGCGTCGCGGCCTGGTACCCACCGGATTTGCGAATCTCCTGGAATCGGTCGTCGTTTTTATCAGGGATGAAGTCGCCGTTCCCAACATCGGAGCAAAGGAAGCCGGACGGTTTCTACCCTTTCTCTTTACCGTATTCTTCTTCATCCTGACCTGCAATCTGCTGGGCCTCGTACCCTATGGCGCGACCGCCACCGGTAATGTGAGCGTAACCGCCGGGCTGGCGATCTGCGCCTTTCTCGTCATTCAGATGGGCGGCATTCTTCACAACGGCTTTCTGGGCTATTTCAAGGGATTGGTCCCCCACGGGCTGCCCCTGCCGATCACGCTTCTGATGATCCCGATCGAACTCATCGGACTGGTTGCCAAGCCGTTCGCCCTCTGCATTCGTCTCTTTGCCAATTTGACTGCCGGACACGTGATCATCCTGGCGTTGCTGGGGCTGATCTTCATGTTCAAGTCGTATGCCGTCGCGCCCGTGTCCGTACTGTTCGCGCTGGCGATTTACCTGCTCGAAATCTTCGTGGCATTGGTGCAGGCGTATATCTTCACCATGTTGTCCGCCGTCTTCATCGGGATGGCGGTGCATCAGGATCACTGATCGTTGGAAATCGTTGTCAACGCTTCATCGTAAACCCTTGGAAGTTGTTTTAAAATTACCGGTGAGTTCCCGAGCGCGAGCGAAAAAGTGGCGGTCAAGGCGGGAGAATCCGTCTATGAGAGGCGAGCAAGCGCAGCCTCGATCTCGTAAGACGGGTGGATTTGACCAACGCCGACCGGCGCTATTGCAGCCGCGCGAAGACCGCTGGAAATTTAAGACAGCTTCTTAACTTCCTAGCGGAGGAGGTGTGTTGTGGCAGACGTGGCATCCGTGGCGGCTGAAGCATACGGTTATTTGTCCGCCGGCATTGGCGCGGGGCTGGTAACGATCGGCGCCGGAATTGGTATCGGACGTCTGGCAGGCATGGCCGTGGAGGGCACCGCACGGCAGCCCGAAGCAGCCGGCGATATCCGGACTTCCATGATCATTACCGCAGCCTTCATAGAGGGTGTGGCCCTCTTCGGGCAGGTGGTCTGCTTCCTTCTGGCGACAAAAGGCGGCTGAGTACGCATACCGTTGAGGACGTCTAAACCAGAGGAACGGGTATGTTGCTGAATGTCGATACCGGTCTGATGTTCTGGACCATCGTTACCTTCGTCCTGCTGCTGCTTGTTCTCAGGGCGGTTGCCTGGAAACCGCTGCTGGCCATGCTGGACGAGCGTGAAAGGGGTATTCGGGATTCCCTGAACCAGGCGGAAAAGGCCCGGGAGGAAGCCCAGAGTGCGGCTGAAGAAAACCGGCGCGCAATGGAGCAGGCCCAGGCCGAGGCGCGACAGGCCATTTTGGAAGGACGGGAGGCGGCAGAGCGTGCAGCCCAGGAAGTGCGTCAACGCGCTTCGGACGAGGCCCGGCAGATGCTGGAGCAGGCCCGGCGAACGATTCGGCAGGAGAAGGAGCAGGCGATCCAGGAACTTCGTACGCACGCCGCCGGCCTGGCCATCGAAGCCGCCGGCAAGGTGTTGGACGAAAACCTGGACAACGCCAGGAACAGGAAGCTTGTCGACGAATTCATCGACAGCACTCCTGACAATGGACAAAACTGATTTCCGGAGCGAAGCTTGAACGAAACCCCCGTCGCAATGCGTTATGCCAGGGCGCTCATCCAGGCGGCCGAAGAGCGGGACGCGCTGGACCGGGTGCGCGAGGACCTGGAGGGCCTTCTGAACCTGATCAGGGAATCGGAAGACCTGCGCGCCTTTCTCAGTGACCCCCTGATTTACCCGGAACAGAAGCGCGCGGCGGTCCGGAGGCTTTTTTCCGGCCGGATCGGGGATCTCACCCTGAATTTCCTGCTGCTGCTGTGCGACAAACGGCGCGAACGGGGTCTCGACGGGATTATTCGGGCGTTTCTGATGCTCCTGGACGAGCAACGGGGTCTGATCACCGCACACGTACGGTCGGCGCAGGAACTCTCTCAGGACCAGCGGGCAAGGCTCGCGCAGCGGTTGTCGGCCTGGTCCGGAAAGCAGGTACGCCTGGACGTCGAGATCGACCGGGGACTCAGAGCGGGCTTTGTAACCAGGATGGGCGACCACGTATTCGACGCAACCCTCGAAGCGCAGTTGAACCGGATGCGCCAGAGGCTGGTTTCGGGTTTATCATAGCAGTCCGCTGAGAAAGCTGCTCTGCAGGCGAGGCGGCCGCAGACCGGATGGATTTTTTCAACGGGCTGACAACCGAGGTGTAGACACTTATGGCGATGAACTTGCAGATTCGCCCCGATGAAGTCTCCGATATTCTCAAACAGCAGATTCTGGAGGCCGAACGGGACATTGACGTTTACGAAACCGGGACCGTGCTGCAGGTGGGCGACGGCGTGGCGCGCGTTCACGGGCTGGGCAACGCGCAGGCCAGTGAACTGGTGGCGTTTCCCGATAACATCATGGGCATGGCTTTCAACCTGGAAGAGGACAATGTCGGGTGCGTTCTCTTCGGGGACGACACGGCAATCAAGGAAGGCGACCAGGTCAGGCGGACGGGACGCGTCGTCGAGGTGCCCGTGGGCGACGAATTGCTGGGCCGAGTGGTTACGCCTCTGGGTGAACCGCTGGATGGCAAGGGACCGATTCAGACCTCGCAGACATTGCCCGTGGAACGGATTGCGCCCGGGGTGATTCAGCGCCAGCCGGTGGAAGAGGCGCTGCAGACCGGAATCAAGGTGGTGGACGCCGCAACGCCCATCGGGCGCGGACAGCGTGAGCTGATCATCGGCGACCGGCAGACCGGGAAGACGGCCATCGGTCTGGACGCCATCATCAACCAGAAGGACAGCGGCGTCAAGTGCATCTATGTGGGCATCGGACAGAAGGCGTCATCCGTGGCCAAGGTCGTCGCCGAGCTCGAGGCAAACGGCGCGCTGCCATACACCATCGTGGTTTCGGCCACGGCCAGCGATCCGGCGCCGCTTCAGTTCCTGGCCCCGTATGCCGGTTGTTCGATGGGCGAGCACTTCCGCGACAAGGGCGAACACGCGCTGATCGTGTACGACGACCTCTCCAAGCAGGCCTGGGCATACCGTGAAATGGCCCTGGTCCTGCGCCGGCCGCCGGGGCGGGAAGCCTATCCGGGCGACGTATTCTACCTGCACTCGCGTCTTCTGGAGCGCGCCTGCAAACTGAGCGACGAAGAGGGCGGTGGCTCTCTCACGGCGCTGCCCGTCATCGAGATCCTCGAAGGGGACGTATCCACGTTCGTGCCGACCAACGTGATTTCCATAACGGACGGGCAGATTCTGCTGAAGCCGGAGTTGTTCTATTCGGGCATCCGTCCGGCAATGGACGTGGGCGCTTCCGTCTCCAGGGTAAGCTCGGCCAAAACCGGGGCGATGAAGGCGGTCTCCGCTACCTTAAGCGGCGATATCGCGCGCTACAACGAGGTCCAGGCCTTTGCGCAATTCGGGGCCTCCGACCTGGACACGGCCACCCGCAACCTGCTGAACCGCGGCGAGAAACTGATCGAGATTCTCAAACAGGGCCAGTACGCGCCGATGTCGCTCGGGGAGCAGGTGGTGTCTCTTACCGTTGGTGCGAGCATCGATGAACTGCCCACGGACGACGTGAGACGATTTGAGTCTGAGGTTCTTGCCCATATGCGCGACCACCACCAGGATGTGGTGGACGAGATTACGGGCAGCGAAGAATTGAGCGACGAGGCGCGGGGCGTCATCGATGCCGCAATCGAGCGTGTCAAGCGCGGCTTTCAGGCGTCGGCGTAGGCGCACGGAGGAGTAGCCGGTGGCGACATTGCGTCAACTCCGAAACCGGGTGACCGGTGTCACGAATATCCAGAAGGTCACCCACGCCATGCAGCTGGTGGCCGCGGCCCGGGTGCGCAAGGCCCAGGACGCGATCCTTGCCGCCCGGCCCTATGCCGAACAACTGGACCGAATTCTTCAACGGCTGACCGCAAGTATAGACGCGGACCGGCATCCCCTGTTCCGGCAGGGGGAATCCGGTCGGATTGCGGTCGCCGTGGTGACGGCGGACCGTGGGCTGTGCGGCGGGTTCAACGCAGGAATCTGCCGGAGGGTGCTATCGGAGCTCGAAGAACACGGTGACGTCGAACTGGTTGCGATCGGCAGGAAGGGGCGCGACTTTTTTCGACAACGCGGATATGAGATCAGCCGGGAATACCTCGACGTGTTCGGCGATCTGAATCTGGGTCAGGCCGTTACCATCGCGCGGGACCTGACGGGTCGATTTGTGTCCGGAGACGTGGACCAGGTGTGGATCGCCAACAACGAGTTCCTCTCCCTCGGACGCCAGGAGCCGGCAATCAACCGGCTGCTGCCGATTGTGCCTGAGGAAACCGACGAAGAGAGCGCGGCCGGCGAGTACATCTTTGAGCCCGATCCGGAACAATTGCTTGAGACACTCGTTCCGAGACACGTGAATTTCCAGGTCTGGCGCGCACTCCTGGAGTCCAATGCCGGAGAACAGGCCGCGCGCATGGCGGCGATGGATAACGCCACGAAGAATGCCGGAGACCTGATCGAAGAATTGACGCGCGAGATGAACAAGGTGCGCCAGTCTTCAATCACGCTGGAGTTAATGGATATCATTGGCGGCGCCGAGGCCGTCGCTTAGCGACGGCTACTGTTGCAATTTGCGACAGGCTGTTTGCAGTGGTCTTGTCGATCCTCTGTTGCCTGGTTTTGCTTTAGGCTGCCCGCTGACGGCTGTCAGCTTCTTTTACGTGGTGAGAAGGTAGACGTTAGACGGGAGAGGAAGACATAACCCGAACGGTCTTACGATATTTGGTTTTGATGGGTTTTGCCGTTTGTTTTTCGGTTTTGCTTCAAGCTGACGGCTGATCGCTGATAGCTTCTTTCTTGGGTGAGAAGGTAGAAGTTAGACGGTAGAGGTGAGAAGGGAGCCGGTAGAGGGTAGAGATTACCTGCCTTGTGAGGCTTCTTTTCGTGCCGGAGGCAAGGAGGGATAAATTCGTCGGCAAGGATATCTTCTACCGTCTTACGTCTCCCGTCTACCCGGTTTTCTCCCCCTCTTCCGTCTCACGTCTTCCCGCCTTTAGCTGATAGCTTCTCTTGAAAGGTTTCTTCATGAACGAAGGCGTAATCAAGGAAATCGTGGGCGTCGTGGTGGACGTGGATTTCACCGGGGGGGAACTGCCGGCCATATACAGCGCGCTGGATGTACCCCGCAACGGTGGCGGCCGCCTCGTGCTGGAGGTACAGCAGCACCTGGGCGAACACCTGGCGCGGTGCGTCGCAATGGATTCGACTGACGGCCTCTCCAGGGGCGCGAAGGTGACGGATACCGGGCTGCCCATCCAGGTGCCGGTGGGTGAAAACGCCCTCGGACGCCTGTTCAACGTGATCGGAGACCCGATCGACGGGAAGGGGCCGGTGCCCGAGGACACGCCGCTGCTGCCGATCCACCGGGACCCGCCCGCACACGCGGACCAGGTCACGTCGGACCAGATGCTGGAAACGGGCATCAAGGTTATGGACCTCATCTGTCCGTTTGCAAGGGGCGGCAAGCTGGGGCTGTTCGGCGGCGCCGGGGTGGGGAAGACGGTGATTCTGACGGAACTCATCAACAACGTTGCCAGCAGTCACGGGGGATACTCGGTATTCGCCGGCGTGGGGGAACGCACGCGTGAAGGAAACGACCTGCTTCACGAACTGTCGGACTCGGGCGTGATCAACCGGACCGCGATGGTATTCGGGCAGATGAACGAGCCGCCCGGCGCCCGTCAGCGCATCGCACTTACCGGACTGACGATTGCGGAACATTTCCGCGAAGAGGCCGGACAGGACGTGCTCCTGTTCATCGACAACATCTTCCGTTTCATTCTGGCCGGCGCGGAGGTGTCCGCGCTACTGGGCCGTATGCCCTCTGCGGTGGGTTACCAACCGACGCTGGCGACGGAAATGGGCGCGCTCCAGGAACGGATCACGACCACCCGAAACGGATCCATCACGTCGGTGCAGGCCATCTACGTGCCCGCGGACGACTATACGGACCCGGGCGTGGTGACGGCATTCAGCCACCTCGACGGGCGTATCGTGCTGGAACGCGCGCTGGCGGACCAGGGAATGTATCCCGCCGTGGACCCGCTGGCGTCCAGTTCGCGAATTCTCGACCCCCGCGTGGTGGGCGAGGAACACTACGAGGTTGCGCGCCGGGTGCAGCAGATTCTGCAGCGTTATCGCGACCTGCGGGAGATCATCGCCATTCTGGGAATCGACGAACTGTCCGAGGAAGACAGGCTGGTGGTGGGGCGGGCGCGCAAGATCCAGGCCTTCCTCACCCAGTGTATGCACGTGGCGGAAGGCTATACTGGGGTCCCTGGCGAGTATGTCAAGATCGAAGACACGGTGAAGGGGTTCAAGGGATTGGCCGAAGGGGAGTACGACGATGTGCCCGAACAGGCCTTCTACCTCGTGGGAAATATCGAGCAGGCCATAGAGAAAGCAAAGACCCTTTAGTACCAGGAACGCGATGCCGACGTTTCAGCTTGAAATTGTAACGCCGGAAAAGACGGTCTACTCCGGCGAAGTGGAGCAATTCCGGGCGCCGGGAACCGAAGGCGGGTTCGGCGTGCTGGCGGGACACCATCCGATGCTGGCCTCGCTGCGCATTGGAGAGTTGGTCTTTTCCGAAGGAGAACAGGGACCGAAATCGGTCGCAATCAGCGGCGGATTCGCGGAGGTGCAGCGTGACCGCGTCACCGTGCTGGCCGAGACAGCGGAATTCGCGCAGGATATTGACGTAAACCGAGCCGAAGCCGCCAGAGAACGCGCGCGGGAAATTCTGACGCGAAAACGCGATCAGCAGATCGACGAGGCGCGGGCGACGTTGGCCCTGGCGCGGGCGGTCAACCGTCTGCGGATCGGGGTACAGTAGGGCGGACTGGAAGACAATGCCTCAGCCGCGGTACAGCGTGGGTGGGTTTCGAAACCCACCCGCTTTTTTTGTTCCTATTGGTCGCTTCAAAAGGAACACGCCGCAGGCAGGGAATTTGAGGGGCAGTGGATCTTGATTCTGTTTTTGGCCTAAAGTTCCTTACCGAATTAGCCGGGGGCGAGGTCTGCAAAAGGCGGTAAGAACGTAGAGGGAAGCCGATAGAGGAAATCCTTGCCCGATGATTTATTCCTTCTTGCCCCCGGCACGAAAAGAAACCTCACAAGGCAGGTAATCTCTACCCTCTAACGTCTCACCTCTCCCCGCTTTTAAAGGGTTTCAACATGTCAAATCCCACAATCGATCTTCTAATGTCCCACAAGAGTATCCGCAGGTTCCGGAACCGGCCGCTTCCCGACGGTGTGCTCGAAACGCTGATCCGGTGCGGGCAGCAGGCGAGCACGTCCAGCAATGTGCAGGCCTACACCGTCATTCACGTGGCCGATCCAAAGCGGAAGAAGCGACTGGCCGAACTGTGCGCCGATCAGGTGCAGATACACCAGAGCGCGGCGTTTCTGGCCTTCTGCGCGGATCTGCACCGGGACAGGATGGCCAACCAAATGCACGAGGCGGAGCGGTTTGACGGGGACTATGCGGAAGCGCTGATGATCGCGACAGTGGACGTGGCGCTGATGATGCAGAACGTGGCGATCGCCGCGGAATCGCTGGGATTGGGCATCTGCATGATCGGCGCGATGCGGAACAACCCGAAATCGGTGGGCAGGTTGCTCGATCTGCCCCCATATGTCGTAGCCGTGGCCGGTTTCTGCATCGGGTATCCGGACCAGGCGCCGGAAGTCAAACCGCGCTTGCCTCTGGACGCGGTCCTTCATCGCGAGCGATACCTGTGCGACGAGACGCATCGACTGGCCATGGAGGAATACGACAGGACGATGGTCGAGTTCTACGCCTCGCAGGGGATGCACGAAGGCGACGAGCGATGGACAAAAGTCATGGCCGGCCGCACCGGACAGTTTCACGCCCGCGCCGAACTGGATGAATTCCTCACCGCCCAGGGCTTCCGGCTGCGCCGCTGAAACCGCCTCCACAACCCGCCTTCCCCTTGACGATTTCCCCGTCATTGTGTATACATTGAGAAACAGAACAACCCGCACATCCGCGAAAGAAGGCAATGGTGTCTGATTCGACAATAGACAGGCTCGTTGGTGAGGTTGTCAAGCGGGTAAACCCCTTGCGAATCGTGCTCTTCGGATCGGCGGCCAGGGATGAATCGGGAGAGCAGAGCGACATTGATCTGCTCGTCGTCATGCCCGATGGTGTACACCGCCGCCGCACAGCACAGAAACTCTACCGTGAGATTAAGGGCCTGCGCGTGCCCTTCGATATTGTCGTTGCTACTGTGCAAGATCTGGAGAAACATAAGGACAATGACGGCTTGATCTATAAGAACGCCCTCAAGGAAGGCATCGAAGTTTATGGAGTCTGATTCGCCGGTATCGTGGCCCGCGAGCATGGGACGAGATACAAAGTGCAGTATAGTTGTCTCTCGCTGAAACAGTCCTGCGTCGGGTCAAGTCATTGATCTTCAGAAACCGACCATGAGCAATGTCATTGAAAACATAGATCGGCTGAAAGCGGAGCTGGACGCATTGCGGCCGTTGCCTTCGGATGTGGTGGGGCGGATCGAACAGAAGCTCCGGATCGAGTCGAACTATCACTCCAATGCCATAGAAGGCAACAGCCTCACCCTCGGAGAGACGCGAAGTCTGATCCTCCACGGACTCACTGCGCACGGGAAATCGATGCGCGATCATCTGGACATCGAAGGGCATGACGAAGCTGTAAAGGCGATAGATGATGCAGTAAGACAAAACGAAGCTCTCAACGAAGTCTTCATCCGAAATCTCCACAGGGTATTATTGAAAGAGCCCTATGAAATTGACGCAATTACGCCGGATGGACGGCCCACGAGGCGACTCATAACCGTCGGACAATACAAGACCCAACCAAACAATGTTGAGACCTCGACTGGTGAAATATACTACTACACGTCGCCCGAACAGGTAAAGCCGGAGATGAGCGATCTTGTCGACTGGTACAGAAGGGCCGAGAGCCAGGGTGAACATCCCATTGTTGTCGCAGCCACGTTTCACTATCGCTTTGTCAGAATTCATCCGTTCGACGATGGGAACGGACGCATGGCCCGGCTACTGATGAATATGATTCTGATCCGACACGGTTACACCGTGGCAATTGTACCCATTAACGAGAGAAGCAGATACATTGACTCGCTCGAGCAGGCCGACAAGTCCGAAGACCTGGCTGAATTCATCGCGTATGTTGCCGGTTGCTGCGAATATACCCTGAATCTCCATCTGCGAGCCGCACGCGGAGAGGACATCGAAGACGCGGAGGACATCGATAAGGAGATCGCACTCTTTAAGCAGTCGATTAACAGGGGTACAGGTGAGTTGATTCGGGCTAGAGAGTACGCGCGCACGGTATTGTATCCATTTTTTTTCTATTGCAAAAATAAGTGTGAGCAGTTTACCGATATGTTCGAGAGTGTCGATGTTTTCAATGGTGACTGTTCTTTGAGAAGCGCAGACGCGAGAGTAACAAGCCTGGATATTCCTGATAATGAGATTGCGGCTTGGCCGGAATACGCCGCCTTCGCCTCGACATCCTTTGGAATCTCTTTTGATCAATTTCAGGCCAAGCAAGATTTGAAATTTTATTTCCGAATTGTGAATGAAGTTGGAACGAGTGGCTCCAACTGGCGGTTTTCGTCCACTTCGCTTGACTACGAAGAAAAAATCTCGGGTCAAGAACTTGAGGTGCTCAAGAGGATGTTAAACGAGATGATTAGAAAGTTGATGTCGAACCTGTCGGACATTTCTGACGACAATAACGGCACCGAATGATTGAGAATTAGCGCTCTCAGAAAACAGAGTGATTGAGGCGAAAACACGCACAATTCACGGTATCGGAAATCGTACGTTTATTGTCTTCGTTGCTTAGTGTGAGCATACTCTGATGAACGCGAAAATCGACATCTCAAGAGAAGAGATCGCCTCGTTCTGCCAACGGAATGGGATCAAGCGGCTGGCGCTGTTCGGCTCGGTTCTCCGTGACGACTTCACGCCGGAGAGCGATGTGGATGTGATCGTGGAGTTCAAGCCAGGCAAGACGCCGGGACTGAAGTTCATCACAATGCAGGATGAGTTGTCGGCAATATACGGGAGAAAAGTCGACCTTCACACCTTCAGGGGGGTTGTAAGCAACCCGAACTGGCTGCTTCGGAACGAAATACTCAACTCAGCGGAGGCGGTCTATGAGCAGACGTGACGACCGTGTAAGCCTCGTGGATATGCTTATATACGCAAGAGAGGCCGTTGGGTTACTCGGTGAGGCAACACTGGATGATATTGTCGAAGATCGAGTAAAGCAGCTGGCGCTTACGAAATTGGTGGAGGTTGTTGGCGAAGCGGCCAGACGCGTTTCTGAGGATACTCGCCGGCAAAACGCTTCGATTCCTTGGTCTCAAATTATCGGGCTTCGAAACCGTCTGGTTCACGGCTACGATGACGTTGACCTCGAAATCCTGCGATCCATAATCCGAAACGACATGCCGCAGCTGATTGAGCATCTCGAGACGATCGTAAGTGAGTAAGCGTAGAAACAAAACGCGGCCAGAAGGTTGAATGCTCATTGTATTTCCGAGCCGTTCAACCTTCTGGCCGCGTTTCGATGCTTTTTTACCCTTCGCCGACCCTTCGACAAGCTCAGGGAGCGGCTCCGGGTGCCGGTTCTGCGATAGTGCAAACTATAGGGTGCTCTCTGTGATATCCGTACACGGCCATCAAACGGAAACAGCGGACCGTGCGAAGGCGGCGGCGAGGACGTAGAGGATCCAGAGTCCGAAGACGCCCATCCCCGCGAGCTTTGTTCGAATCCCCGCAACAGCCCCCAGACCCACGGCAACCAACAGGTATTTCCACACAGCGAAGACGGTAGTCATGGTTAGGAAGTGGTCCGCGAAGCTCCCTTCCATGGATTCAGGCACAAGCAGACCCAGGCCAGGTTGTACCGATGGCGAATCCCATGCCGCGGAAATCAGCACCGTCACAATGGCGGCAGGGATGACCACGAGGGAGCTGTAGCTCACAACGGCCAGGGTCTTCTTGTACGTGCCGTCGCCGCCGAAGACGAAATTGGCGAGCGCGAGAAATATCAACGCCTGGACGAATATCGTCACGGCAGTCCCGATGGAAGGGAGGACTACGGCGCCCAGGCCCATCACCCTCTGCACGTTTTCCAGAGCCAGCGCCCGTTGTTCTTCCGTAAGGGATTCATCCTGCGCGAGCCGCTCCTGCATGGCCTCCATCCCGGCCGTCTGCGCGGCGGGCATGAGCTGGTACGCGGAAATCATGCCCACAACCACGATGACGATCATTGGGAGATACCAGTCCCGGTGATCGACACGCGCGTTAACGGCGGCGAATGTCCGACCGGGTGAGATCAAGGCTCCGATCATCCTGCTGACGATACCCATCTCCTCTCTGCTCTCCACGTCGTGTGCCTCTGTAGATTCTTCCATTGTACTCTCCTCCGCAAGTCTATCTCACAATTTAGCCTTGTCCCGGCGATCCGTATCGCCCTTGCCCACGTAATATAACCATTCCGCAAGTAAACTCAATACGGACGCCTCGACCCTGCGGACCTCCACCGGCGCGTTTACGGCTTGCGGGAGACAGGATGATTAGGCAAAATGGGGGACTCGTAGATGTAAATTTGCCATGCGACCTGAAAGGGGTGAACGAGATGTCAATCGGAAAAGAGCGAAGCCGATTTGTGAGCGCTTCGATGCGGTCGAATGCGCTGGCCAATGCGACGAAGCACGAATGGGCACGCGAACAGCAGGAACGCGCGATTGCGGCAGCCGACGAGTGGGTGGGCTGTACGGACGAAGCATTGTGGGAATTGGTGACCGCACAGGAGCTGCCGCGAACAGTCTACACGAATGAGGGCGTGACCTATAAGGGCCAGCAGCCGTACTGCCCTGGCTGCGGGGAGGAGGCGCCGGCGAAATCGGGGCGCGAATGGTGGGAATTCGACGACGCCAGGCCGTGGAAGATCTGGTGCGAGCATTGCGAAGAGGTCTATCCGAAGAACGACTTCGGGGCGTTCTACAGGACCGCCCTGGACGCGCACGGGATGTTCAGGCGCGAGTCGGGCGACCGGTCGCTGCTATTCAACGCAGATCATCCCGATCCGTCCGATCCCCGGCACGAACTCTACGTGGACGACGGATACGGGATGTTCGACGAACAGGGTAACCGGCACGATATGATCGCGTACTACAATTACGAAGCCGTGTGGCGCCGGATACAGCGAGGCGTTGCCGCGCTGGCCGAAGCGTACGCGCTCACCAGTGACCGACGCTACGCCCACAAGGCGGGTGTGCTGCTGGACAGGATCGCCGACGTCTACCCTGAGATGGACTACCTGCCGCTGCACGCACTGGGATTTCAGCACAGCCAGGGCGGTTCGGGTAGAGGCCGCATTGAGGGTTGCATCTGGGAGACCTTCGTCGCGCAGGTCCTTGCCCGCAGCTATGACCTCGTCTTCGACGGTATTCAGGACGACGATGACCTGGTGGCGTTCTGCTCGGACAAAGCCGGACGATTCGCCCTGGGGGACAAGAGCAGCATTGACGCGATCTGCGGACATATTCACGAACATCTTCTGCTGGAGGCGCTCGCATCGGTGAAGGATGGGCGGATCAACGGCAATACGGGCATGAATCACTCCTCCCTGGCAACCGCTGCGATCGCGTTGGACCACCCGGATTTGACGCCGCAATGGCTGGACTGGCTGTTTAACCCGGGGTTTCCCGGGGACCACTCGGCCCGGAACGACCCTGTGACCTGGGTGTTGACCGAAGGGCTCGACAGGGACGGCATGGGCGGCGAATGCGGCAGCTACGGGCTCATCTGGACCCGCCACATGCGGGAACTGGCGCAGATTCTGTCCACGTATCCGGAGTACACGAAACACAATCTCGTCGCGGATTACCCGAAGCTCAAACAGGCCTTTCTCGTGGAGTCCCGGCTGAACGTGCTGGACGGAATGATGCCCAATACCGGTGACAGCGGCGCCGTGGGTTTGTGGGGCAGGCAGGGTGACGCCGCGACCTATGTCCGGGCGTTCCGGCTGTTCGGAGACACGCGTCTCGCGGCGCTGGCGTGGTACGAGCATGCCGTTCACGGGTCCACACTGCGTCTGGATGACGATATATACCGGGAGGACCCGGATGCGCTGATCCGGGAGATTCGGAAAGTCGGTCAACAGGGCTCGGAGAACCTGACGAGCGAGCACCTCGGCAGGTACGGACAGGCGCAGTTACAGACCGGGAGTCCGCAAAACGGTCGCGCCGTTTTCATCCACTACGGGCAGGGAAAGGGACACTCTCACCACGATTGCCTCAACCTGGGACTGCTGGCGAAAAACGTGGCGATGATTCCGGATCTCGGCTACCCCGAATATACGGGCACTTGGCCGAAGCGGCACGCGTGGACGGCCAACACGATCAGTCACAATACGCTGCTGGTGGGCGATACCCGTTCGGCATACAGTCCGGGCGGGCAGATCGAGTGCTTCGCCGACGAGCCCCCGTTGCGTGCGATACAGGTGGATGCGCCAGACGCCTATGAGGGCTTGAAGACCTACCGGCGCACCGTTGTCCTGGTCGACGTGGATGAGGACAACAGCTACGCGCTGGACGTGTTCCGCGCCCGGGGCGGTACGAATCACCGTCTGTCCTGGCACGGTGCGGCGGAAACGGCACTGGCCGCCGGCCTCGAACTGTGCGAGCAGAAAGGCGGCACCTTCGCGGGCCCGGATGTCCCGTTCGCCAGGCTGGACGGCAAAGATGCGGACTTCCACAAGCAGAGCGGCTTCACGTACCTTTACGACGTGGCCCGCTCTCGCGGGCGGGTGCAGACGCCGTACACCGTCGACTGGAAGATCGAAGACATCCGCGGGCGGATTCCTGAAGACCGGGAACCCCATCTCCTCCTGCACGCGCTCACGCCCTGTGACGAGGTCGCGCTGGCCACGGGAGATTCGCCCCGCAGGCTGCAGCGGCCCCGATACCTCATCCAGAGCAGGCTGGGCGAGGAGTTGCAGAGCCGGTTTGTCAATGTCCTGGAACCCTGGGATACCAACCCGTTCATCGTTCGGGTAAGCGAACTGGGGGTGAGACACGACGGAGATGCCTGCGCGGCCGTCGCCGTGGCAGTGGAACTGGCCGACGGTCGCCGGGACATCCTGATCAGTTGCGAGGAGACGATGGAAGTCGGGGTCGAAGGGGGGATCAGATTCAACGGGATGTTCGGAATGATCCGGCAGGTGGGCGATGAGGTACGATTGATGAGAATGGTCGGGGGCACATGGCTCTCATCAGGGGCCGCTGAACTGAAGTCGGAACGCGCAGCCTGGCGCGGGAAGGTGACGCGGATCGACGCGTCCGACCCCGCGAACAATGTGGTTGACCTGGATCCGCCTCTGCCGCGGGACCCAGACCTCGCCGGGCGCACGATCCACTTCATGAACGATCTGCCGATGGACACGAGCTACAGAATCGCGGCGGTAACGAAAAACGGGGTCTCAACCGGCGACATTACGATCGTCAGGGGACTCAGAGAAGGCACCGATCTCGCCAGCGGGTACACGTACCTGGTCAATCCAGGGGACGAATACGTTGTACCCACGATCGCAGGGGTGGGAGCAAGCACGTAAGTTTCCTCACACAAAGACACAAAGGCACGAAGGCACAAAGGAAAGGCGTGCGACCACAAGGTTCTGCAACGGCTTCCGATGTCTCCCTATTTCATCCTCTCATAGTCCGCGCGGGTAATCTCGAAATCCAGCACCCTCCCGCCATCCACTTTCCTGGCGACGGTCAGGCCGAGGGACCGCCACAATGCAGCAGAACGTGCGTTGTCCGCTGCCACGTCCATCGGGCAGAAGCGGTCGATTCCCAGTTCTCCAAACGCGTACGCCATCAGACAGCGTACGACCTCTTTCCCGTACCCCCGACTCCACAAGTCCTTGTCCCAGATCCCGATGGGCAGGCGCATCACCTTCTCGCCAGCGATTCTTCCACGATCCAGATTCATCCACTGAAGACACGCTTCGCCGATGGCGCGGCCGCTCGCCTTCTCGACAATGGCAAACAGGAATCCCTGTTCCGCCATCGCTTTGCCCGCCCCTTTGAGATACGCGCTCGTGACGGGTTCGTCGGGCGGGTCCGCTTCCATCGCATTCAGGAAATCGGGGTCCCGATAAAAGGGAACGGCCAGATCGAAGTCCGGCTCATCGAATGGCCGCAGACTCAGGCGCGGCGTTTCCAGGTGAAGGTTGTGACCGGCGAAGTTGCCCATTCTCAGGATCTCACTTTTCACCGTACCAGGGCTGGTTCCGGATCTCGACTCTACGCCGAATACGCCAGTTCCATCCCGTCTTCAACGTCCACGGTCACGCGCAGAACGCCCGGGCGGACGAGGGAGGCGGACATCGGCTGATTGTTGACGCGGACCCGGGGATACCGGCACCACGCCGCGGGTACGTCCGCGTCGAGGGTGAGCGCCCGGCACGTCACCCGGTCTGACAACCCGTACAGGTTCAGACAATAGCGCTTTTCATCGTCCGTATCGACGAGGGTTGTGACCGTGGTATGCCGGCGGGTGAGATGGTAGAAGACGGCTTCCTCGGGGCCGGCGCACCACACGTCGTCTCCGCCTTCCTCGACAACGGCATCGAAACGGCGCCGAAGCTGGTCCGCCGTGCAGTCCTTGTTCCGATGGACCGCCTCATCCAGCGGGCAATGGCAATAGTCGATGATCCATCCGCCGTCCGCCTGCGCGTGGCGTATGTTCCGGTACGGATCGAACTCGCTGTAAAAAGGTTCGTAAAACTGGTCATGCAGGGCCGTTCGGTTCAGCCAGAAGAGTTCGTCGCCGGGCCGGTTGAGCGCATCCGTCAGACTCATCGCGCCCAGGTAGCCGTACTCGCGGCACGCTTCCAGTACGTGGTCCGCCATATTCGTATTGTTTCCGGGCGAGCAGTAGAGGTCGACCGGTCCGTCGATGGCCTCCTCCAGCACCTCCTTCGCCTCCCGCAACTCCCGGTCCAGCATATCCGGCTGTATCACTTCGTGGCTCCACGAATGGTTGCCCACGCCCCAGCCGCGGTCGACCATCTCCTTCATTTCCTCACCGGTCATATGCCTGAAACCGTTGTAGCTGGAAGCGCCGAGTTGCCGGATTTCGCCAATGTGGCCCGCTACCGCCTCCATGTGCCCCGGTATTCCGAATGCTTCATGGATCGGCACCGCGCGCTCGTGCAGTTCGATCAGGGCTTCGTCGTATGTAATCGAGTAGACCCATTTCTTTCCGTGTTTCCAGTCACAAATCCTGACAGCCATTGAATCTCCCTTTCTAACCTGAGTTCACGGCATCCATGAACGCGTTGAACGTGGTGCTGTATCCGATCTTCCACTCGAAAATGTGGATGCCGTAACGCGTGGCAAGACGCTCGTCAAAGGTATCGGGACGTTCCACGCCCACCGTCCCGTCGCGCATCAATATGCATCGGTACCCGCGGGAGAGCATCGCCTGTCCGCCTCCTTCGGAACCCAGAACGCACATATCGGCCGCGAATCCCGTGTAGACCAGGGTATCGATGTCATTGGCTTTCAGATATGCGTCCAATGTGTCGGTATAAAAGACCATGGGTTCGTCGCCGACGGGAGACACGATTGCAGCCCGGCGCATCTTCGCGAGCGGCGAGTGCTTCATATAGTCGGGGCCATGCGCGCGGTCCAGCATTTCCTTCTGGCGGCCGGTGGGTTTCCAGACGTTCGACCTGTCCCGTCTGGACGGGATGTCCGGGTATTGTTCGTCCATCCAGTCCGCTTCCACGTGTACCACGGGAAGGCCGATCGCCCGCGCCGCGTCCATGGCCGGGCGCATCACCTCGCACATGATCCGGTACCCTTCCGCCGTCGCCTCGGGCCAGCCCAGGTCCACGCAGTAGTCCATGTTCAGGGGAGGACCGTCGGGGCAGCCGATATTCCAGCAGTGCATGCCGATGAGGGCCGTTCGCCGGACGGGAAGCTCGAACGTGACCGATTCGTAACCGGGGTTGTCGATCGGCAGGGCGCGGTAGTAACGCGCGTTCAGATGCATGGTTGAAGCGTCGGACATTTCATGCGCCTTTCGGGAACGACGATGAGACAGGATGTCCGGCTGGGATACGCGGGGTCAACGCATCGGCCCTCGGCCGTCAATGAGAATGTCAACCGGGTGGGATAGCAGGACCAGGTCCTGGATGTCAAACTGCTCGAGCAGGCCGAAACAGAACGAAACCGGCTCCTGCGTGTAGTCCACGCTCCAGTCGATAAGCCGGCGGAGCGTGTCGGGAAGGTTGGCGCGCAATGCGTCGACGCCGCGGGGCCGCAGGGCTGCCGCGCACAGGGCAATCATGCCGGTGGAAAGGCCCCGGGTGTTTATGTCCATGGAACGCATGCCGGATCTCGACTCGATCCAGCGCCGGAGGGCCAGCAACTGCGCCGTACAGATACCCAGGGGACGGTCGCCGGCGGCGGCGATGCATTCCATAAACAGGTAGTGATACTCGCCGTCCGCGATAACCTGTTCGCCAAACGCAAGCAGGTCGGCTGCGAAAACGCGTTTGCCCGCCTCGAGCGCGTTCTTTACAGCCCTCGCCGCGCCGGCCCGGCCGTTTTCCGGGAGGACTAGCAGGACGTCGCTCGATTCCCGCGGATCGAATTCCGTGACGGGAACGTTCCAGCGGTCCATTTTCAGAAGATGGTGCGAGATGCTTACGCCCGCCAGCGTCCGTGACTTGAGGGCGGTTCGCGACTCCACCGCGTAAGCGGACGGCAGGCGCAACACCCTCGAAAGGCGCCTTCGGTCCTGCTGCCTTGAATCGGCGGACGATCGTTTCTCCGGCAGGCGCCGGGCGAGATTTCCGGCGATCGAGAGGAACGTGGGGTTGCCCGGCGGGAGCCCCACGTTGAGTTCCCACTCGGTGCGTATTTCGTCGTCGCACGGAATATCCTCGGTGCGGATGTCCAGGTCCCAGGATTTATTCAGGAATTCATATAGCCGCTCGCGGATGTCTTTCTCGTAGTTGTGGGTGCCCGGGTCTTTATTGGCGTAAAAACCGATGTGATCGGACGTGCCGAGTCTCTCATAGACCTTTCGGGCGGGCGTATACAGGGCCGGCCGCATGAATTCCGGGCGAAATATACTGTCATTGACGCTGTGTACGAGCAGCGCCGGACGGGGCGCAAACATGGCGGTGAGGGTGTCGTAATCCGCCACGGTGCAGAGATCGACGGGCGTCTGTTCCAAGTCGCCGTGGTCCTGCCATCGCCTGGTTGCCCGGTGCCAGATCGGAGAGTGTCCCGAAACCGGCACGGACACGCCGATGCGTTCATCGATTGCCGTGAGTACGGCCGTCTGCCATCCGCCGCCCGAGAGACCGGTCATGGCCACCCTGTCGGGGTCTGCGTGTTCGTGAGCGAGCAGGACGTCCAGACCGCGTTTCATCGCCAGGTACATGGCGCTGACACCCGCGACGCCGCACAGGTCGATGTGGGCCTGCTGCATATGATTGAGAGAGCCCTGAAGTTCGCCCATGCCGATGAATTCGAAGTTCAGGGCAAGCATGCCGCGTTTGGCCAGGTTGATACACCGTACCTGCTTGTAGTCCATGGCCTTGCCGCCCCGATGGTGGCCGTTGGGGTTGAGCACGGCCGGTACCCTTCCTCGCAGGTTCTCGGGCTCGTACAGCAGCGCGGGGATCCGCATGCCCGGATACCCTTCGTAATGGAGTTTCCGGATGCGGTAGCCGTTACCCTTGAGAACGCCGCGCCACCGGACATCCGGCGGGCGATCGTTGACGTCCGGATCGAGTCCGGTCAGGAAGACTTTCTTCAGGAGGTCCCTGCGAATCCTGGCGGTTCGGCTCTTCCACTCCGCGGCGGACGCAGGCGTTTCCAGACGCGGCAGCTTTTCCGCATAATAGTCCATCATGATGCGGGTATGCCGCTTGCGCAGGAGCTTTCGCGAGAGCGCGTGCGCGATCTGTTTGGACGTGAGAGGCATGCGGGCGGCTCCCGAAAGACCGCGCACAAGAGCGCGTGCCGATCAGTTCAGCAAATAGGTCTCGTACGGGTTCTGGCAGGGGTTGTTTTTGCTCACGTGCATGCGACCTGCATCGGTTTCGATGATCACGGAGAACGTGGTCGCCCAGTACCCCGTCGTGGGATGATCGTTGGGATGGCGACAGATGGAGGTGGGATGGTCTTCGTGATCGCTCAGGGCAGCTTTCAGGCTTTCGATTGCAAAGGGACGTTCCATTTCATTGAAGAGTTTCTGGATCCGGATTTTTCGGCCGCCCGACTGGATGAGTTCGGGGAAGACATCGTTGTTGTGCGCCAGTTCCGGATGCTCGCAGTGGTTTGTATGGGTCACCAGACCAACGCCGTCGTCCCGGATCACGTGTACGTTTTCCAGGGTCACTTCCAGATCCGCGGGCCCCTGCGGTGTGGAGAGAATGATGTTGGCGGGGATGGCGCGCCTCGCCCTTCGCACCGCCTGCACGGCGTCTTCCATAGTGGCCGTCTCGTAAATGCCGCGGACCGTGAAGTAGTGCGGCACACCCACGGGGCGGGAGGGCGCGGGCAGGGTATTCAGGCAAAGCCCGATACCCTCGCTGTTCAGGCCGATGTAGGCGATGATGCCGGCCTGGGTTATGTTCAGGATAGCGGGCTTTCCTTCCGGACGTCGGGTGAGGACGATGGTATAGGGGTTGAGCCCGGGGTCGTTGTCCCAGTTCTGGCCCACAATATTGCCGTGTCCGGCGGGGGCGGTAAGTGAAAATGAAGTGCAGCCCGAATCCGCTTCCGCCTGAAGCTGATTGCGGACCTGGAGCATCATGAGATCGTCCATCGAGACGCCGGAGGACTCGGAGGTGCCGCGCATCTCGTCGAGCATGTGGGGTGCGTACCGCTCCACGTACGGGATGCAGTCCCGGGCGACGCCCATCGCCCTTTCCAACGGGACGCTGACGCTCTTGTTCACGCGTTCAAGGGCGATATCCGCAAAGCCCCGCACTTCCTCGCGGGCAGCCTCGCCAATCTGCCGCCCCATCTCCAGCGCCGAGCCGGCGACTTCGATTTCACGGTATCGTGTGTCTGACATTCGGACCTCCTGGAAACCCCAAAGGCGGGTAGAGGGAAGAGGGTAGACGGTAGAAGAAATCCGTGCCCGGAATTTTATTCCTTCTTGCCTCCGGCGCGAAAGGAAACCTCACAAGGCAGGCAATCTCTCCCCTCTCACGTCTTGCGTCTACCCGTTTTTAACGGTTTCGATCCGCCACTTCCCTGACGATCTGGGCGGCGAGTTCACAGTGTTCGGGTTCATAGCGTTCGCAGAATGACGTCCAGCGTACGAAGGACTCCAGAAAGTGCTGTGCATTGGGGCACGTATCCCCGCTGTACGTGTACTCTCTGGAAGCCGGTGGCCTGGAATAGGGATACAGCTTCTTCTCCACCTTTTCGGTGAGAAAGGGCAGCGCCGGAGGCAACAGGTAATACCGTCCCATGCCCGCGCCAGGGATACCCGCGTCCGCGACCTGTTGCGCGAAATCATCCGGTGTACAAACAAACGCATCGGGGTTGACGCTGAACCCGGTCATCCAGCAGGAGTAGACGTTCATATAATCCGGGATGGGAAGTGGTGTGATGCCCGGGATATCTTCCAGCCTCTCCGTGAGCAGGCGGATCATCCGGTCGCGCTGCTCCACGTTGGGACGGATGATCTCGAGTTGCGCCAGTGTGACCGCAGCCGTGCACTGAGGCATGCGGTGGGCGAACCCGGGCACGACGTGCTGCCTTCCGAACCCCTCGAGCATCTGGCCGCCGCGGCTGTGGCCGATGAAACGCATGCGTTCGGCCAGGTTATCGTCGTTGGTCACCACACAGCCGCCAACATCCGAACCCATGGTTTTCTCCGAGTCGAAGGAGAAGGCGCCCGCATCGGAGAGAGACCCGGCCAGCCGTCCCTTGTATTCCCCGAAGACGGCCTGGCAGACGTCTTCATAGAGAAAGAGACCGTGTTTGCCGGCGAGTTCGACAATGGGGTCCATATCGCAAATCGTACCGGTCATGTGCACAACCAGAATCGCACGTGTGCGGTCTGTTATACAGGGTTCAATCGTGGCCGCGCTGCTGATCATGGTACCGGCGTCCGTGTCCGCGAAAACAGGGATGTAGCTCTCCCTGATAATACCCTGCACGGTGCCGTAATCCGTCGCTGAACTGACGATGATCTCATCACCGGGTTCGAAGTCCAGCGCGCAGGCCAGAACGGCCAGCGCGGGGGTACACCCGGGCGTGGCAATGCAGTGTTCCACGCCCATCTCTTCGGCGAACGCGTCTTCAAATCGCCCGATCATGTTGCACGTCAGACCGGAGTCGACCACCTCCTGAAGATAGGTCATCGCGTTGGGTCCGATGGTGCGCGGAAAGGGCTGTGGCAGCGTGCCGGCAAGCCCCGCGGCGGCATCCGCGCCGTACCTCGCCCGTTGGACGGTCATGGTTCATCCTTTCCGGCAGTTCGCGCTGCCTGAAGTCTATTTCTTCTCCTGCGCGGCGTACATTTCCTTCGAATAGACGTGTGGCTGTATCTCGTGGTTAGTTGCCTCAATCATTCCCTCGAGGTATTCCACTGTTTTCCGGACCGCGGCTTCAACCAGAATCTTCCCCAATTCCTCGGTAGCCTTCAACGGCTCCTGGACCTCCTGGTCCGACATGGCATCGTGGCGGATGTTCTCCGGGCAGATGACGATGGCCATGGCGGTTTCGTATTCGCCTGCGTGGCCCGGCACCCGGCTCGTGCAGTGCTGTTCGGCGATCTCCCGACTCAGGTTCCAGTAGGAATGGAACTGCACGTTGGCGTCCGGCGCCGTCATCTGAAAGAAGAGCTGCCACTGCCGGAGGATACCCATCATAGGGGCTTCGTTGCCCCCGTGTCCGTTTAGAATGAGCACGTTCTTGACGCCGTGGCGAACCAGGCTCTCCACGGCGTCGAAAAGTACTGCCAGCCAGCTTCCGGGTTTTGCGGTGACGGTCCCTTTATGGATCATGTGATGTTCAGAAATGCCCACGGCCATTGGCACGTTCACGACAACCTGGGGATAGAGCCGCCTGGCGGCTTCGGTGGCCACGTAGGTCGCCGCGCGGATATCGTATTCCATGGCCAGGTGCTCGAGGTGCTGTTCATTGCTCCCGGTGGGTATGATAGCGGTACTGAACCGACCGGCTTCGAGGGCTTCCCGGAATTCTCTGCGGGTGAATTTGGCCAGCGTGACTTCCTGGTTTGACATGCCGATTCTCCTATTGAGACGTGAAGTTTTGTCCGGGAAACAGATCGTCTGTGTTCGGCCGCCGGGATTTAGCGTCCTGTCCCGAAAATTCCTCACCATTCGACCGGCGATTCATCCCGTCTCCCTGCGTTCCCCTCGCTCGCCGACCATACGCAGGTCGCCTGTGCTCAGGCGCCTTGCGAGCCGGGCGACTCGGCGGTCGAATTCAGGCAACTTATTTCCGGGACAGAACACCAGTTCAAATCGCCGTCTTCCGGCGGGCAAAGTGGATGGTGTCGTCCAGCACGATCAGGGCCATATACGTCGTCACATCGGTACGGGATTCATCCAGACCTGCAAGAACCCCGCGGAACCAGGTGCGCCGCTTTTCGTTCCAGGGTTCGATGGTGCCGATATCACGGTTGAAGTCGCTGATCTCGGAACTGGATTTGCCATGGTTGTCTTTGAGCCACGTGAGTATCTCTTCGTCAGTACGGCCCGCCCTGATGAGATCGGTAAAGTCGCCCATGGAGAACCCGAAAAACTCCGCGATCTTCTTGTCCAGGCCGGAATCTTCCGCGTATTTGTACTGACCCAGCAGATCGTGGATTGCCGCTCTGCCCTTGTCGATCATCCGGGCCAGGCCGAAGAGACCGCCCACGGAATCGTCATAAGGGCTCTTCGGCGGGTGGCGAGTGAGATCCACAACGCCGAAAGACACCTCGTCATCCACGTCGAGCAGGTCGAACCACGTGGTGATGTCGGTGCGTTTCGGCGCCGCATTCGCCAGCGCCGCCTTGAAGACCGCGCATTCCTTGATGTTCTCCGGACCTTTTCCGGATATTCGATGGTTGAATTGCGAAATGTCGCCTGAATGTGCGCCGGTGTTTTCCCGGACCCAGTCCCCGAGTTCCAGGTCGTTCGGATTGAGGTATGCGGATTCCTTGAATGCATCCGCCGTAAAGCCGGCAAAGTCGGTAATGGCCTGATCGATCGGGCAGTTGTAGATGTACTCTCCGGACGTTCCGGCCTGTTCCGCGCGGGCTTTGTCCGCCATGCGGGCGAGGCCGAAGATCCCCGCGACGTCCCTGCGGTACGGGGACCGCGGAGCCCTTTGCGAGAGATCCACGTCTCTGAAGTTGGCCCAATCGTCCAGTTCGATGGACTGGAATACGGTGGCGATGTCGGTTCGACCGGGCGCGAACTTCTCGATGCGGTCCTTAAGCCGCTGTTTGCCCGCTTCGTCGTCCGGCTCGCGCTGGAGATGGTACTGATTGAAAGCGTCGATCTCCTCGTCCGTCCGGTCGGAAACCTCACGTATCCAGCGTGCGAGATCCGAATCGCCATAGCGCCCGGCGGCATCGGCAAAGTCGTCGTGTGAGACGTCCAGAAATTCCAGCAGGATCTTGTCCAGACCCGAATCGTCGCCATACAGGAATTCACCGAGCGTACGGCTGTTGTATGCGCGGGCCTTGTCCGTCATCCGGGCGAGGTTGACGATTCCGGCAATTGAGACGTTGGAGGGACGGCGCGGCGGTTGGTGACTCAGGTCCACATGACTTCCTTTCTGTGCAGGATTCGAGAATATCGAATTCTACCAACTTGCTATGGATATAGCCTCTATCTCGTCGAAATGACTATCTCGAGCCACAAGAGTCAACTGGTTCTGAATCGATTGCGCAGCTATCCATATATCACTTTCAGGTATAGGGCGTCCCTTAAGACGAAGCTGATTCTTAATCGTCCCATATTGACGAGCCGTTTCCAGATCACATCCGATGACGTTTGAAGTGGCTGCCAAGTCATTTATGCGTTCCAGGTTAGAAATCACTCGAGTGGACGTCTCCGCACCGTAATACAACTCGCCTAAAACAACGTTGGAAATAAAGACCTCGCTCGCTTCGCCAAGTTGCTGCTGGATATTTTGTTCATTGGCAAAAAGAGCGATGACGATCGTAGTATCCAGCAGATATCTACCATTCATTATAATCTACTCGTTCGCAACCCTTTTCAATCGCTTGAGCCATTTCTTCAAGGTTAGCCTTGTCGATCGCGCCAGCAAACCTCAGCAGGTATTCCCCTGGTATGCCAGGCGGCTGGTCATTCGCCAACGAACGTGCGAATTCAAGAACGAGTTCCTGCTGCGAAGTAGCCAACTTGTGGACCTCGTCACGGATATCTTTTTCTAAGGAAGTTTCCGCCATGTTCTTGCTCCAGCCGCAAAGATGGATATCCTGGGACCCGCCGATGTAGAATAGTCCTTCACGTTCGGCGTCAGAACTGAATGATTGTCGGTTCGCGCTCAATCAACTCTTCGGCATAGGCGAGTGCCGCTCTCAAGTCCGCGTCCGAGATAGCATATTCCTCGCAGACCTCGTGCGGTTCAGATCCACCCGCGAGACTCCCGATAACTCTATGTACAGGTACTCTCGTTCGCCTGATAACCGGTTTGCCATGACGAATTGACGGATCAATGACAATTCGATCATTCATTTTACGGCCTCCTCCAATTCCTGCAAACATCCGATATTCGACCTTGCGGCAGAATCCATCGTCGATAGTCATCGCTGCCAGTGTGGAACGAAAGGGAGATCCAGATGTGTTCACGTACTAAGTATCCGGCCTTGGATCTCATTTCCTCAGGATAAACTGCAGCCGACTTCCGGGCCAGACCGCGCACCGGTCAATAGTACGCAAACCCCCATGCACTGTCAAGGAATCAGGAAAGTCGCAACCGGTCCGTGATCAGTGCGAAGGTTGCCGGTCTTGCGGATATTTCGGAAACGAGCAGTTCATCTTCCATCAGATCTGGGCCGCGCCCTCGACGCCTTCCCTCGGGCTTAGAAGGGGACCGCGTACACCCCGTTCGATCCTGGCAAAGGCGTCGTGGTTATGTATACTCTCGTAATTTCTGCTCGCGACGTAAAACCACAGGATTTTGCCGTTATGCAAGAGGTCTAACAGGTCCGTGCCAATGTCCCTGACCATGTCCTCGACGAATCGTGGATTGTCATAAGCGCGCTCGGTCACCGCCTTTTCGTCGGGCCTCTTGAGGACCGGATAGAGTTCGCACGAGGCGTTCTTCTCCGCAATATCGATTAAATCCTCGAACCAGACGAATTCGTCGCCAGCCGGACGCACGTCGATTGTGATTTCGGATCGCTGGTTGTGGGCGCCGTATTCGCTGATCTCCTTGCTGCAGGGACAAAGTGTCGTGACGTTCACCTTGACGCCTACACTCTTGTCGTCAGTGCCTGAAGTTGACGACATGCTGCGGAAGACACAATTGAAGTCGATCAGTCCCTGTTCCCTGGTTACAGGAGCCTTGCGTGCAAGGAATATGGGAAACTCCATATCTACGAATGCTTCCTCGGCCTCGAGCAGATTGAGAAGTTCCTCCAGTACCAGGTGTACCGTGTCGGGTCTGAACTGATGGTTGCGCTCGTTAAGGGCGATCATAAAGCGTGACATATGGGTGCCCTTGAGGTAGTGCGGCAGACTCACGGTCATGGACAGATTCGCAACCGTATTGAACTCCCCGCCGGCGCGAAGGGGCAGGGTCAGGGGATAGCGTACGTTTGAGACGCCCACCTGGTCGATGCCGATGCCGCGGGGGTCCGAGAGATTCTGTAGATCAGGTAACATTTATACCTCTACGCGATGAAGTCGCCAGTTTGCGATAATGATTCCAACACGATTCACACTTACGTATTCATGCGGGTTAGCATATCGCGGTCGTTGAGGAAGGGGACGGAGCCGTCCAGAAAGGCCTGGAGGAGGCCGTCCGGGGTCAGATCGGACGTGTCGATTTCAAACTTGCGCCTGATCCAGCAGGCGCCGTATTCCGCCTGGAATTCGTCCAGAATTTCCTGGATGTCTTCCCTTGGGACAATGTGATACGTATGGCGGTCCTCTTCCATGCGTCTCTCGATAACGTCGGCGCGGGCTTTGAGATGGACCAGGATGGTGTCCCGTGGCATTTCCGCTTCCCAGGCTCTCGGCGTTTCGGAGAGCCGGCCCACGGCGGGATAATAGTACCTGGGGCCGTAGATATTCTCCTCGATGTGAAACCCGCCCAGCAGAATGTGTTCATATTTGTTGATCAGCCGGACGTGGTAGGCGAGCTGGAACCGCTGGTAACGTTCCTTGATGGCTTCCGGCAGACCCAGCATGATCCGCTGATCGCCTTCCATCTTGAGCATCTGGCAGTCGGGAATGCTGAAGTGATCGTCCAGGTGATGGACGATGCCCCGTTCGCGCCCCCACTGCATCAGGCCGTCGAAAAGGGTTGTTTTTCCGGTGTACTCACAGCCGATCGCGATGATGCGCATGGCGAGGTCTCCTTGATGAATCAGCCGACGCGCGCCCCCGGGGCACGCTGAGGCATAAAGTGTTATGATACATGAATCGAGGGAGAGGTAAGACGGTAGAGGGTAGAGATTTCCTGCCTTGTGAGGCTACTTTTGCTGCCGGAGGCAAGAAGGGATAAATTAGCCGGCGAGGATATCTTCTACCTTCTTACGTCTCCCGTCTACCCGGTTTTCTCCCCCTCTACCGTCTCACGTCTTACCCGGGGTTGGTTGTGATGGGCGGAGTGACGGCCTGAATGAACGCGTTGACGCGGTTGGCGTCGGTGACATCGTGTGAAAATTCAGGGGGACGAAGCTCGCCGCCCATGAAGGCATTCGGGTTGCGAAACGTCATCCGGCCGGGAACGCTGCCGCCCGCGGCGACGTGGATCTCGCGGGCGCCGGTGCCGGCCACGACTTTCGCGACGTTGCGTTCGGTAATACCGCCGCCGGGCATGATCACGATTCGTCCGGCGGCCTTCTCGATCAGCTCCGCGATGAGATCGATCCCTTCCAACGCCGAAATCTCCTGGCCCGAAGTGAGCACCCTGTCCACGCCCAGCGAAATCAGTTCGTCCAGTGACCGGAGGGGATCTGCGGTCATGTCGAACGCTCGATGGAACGTCACCGGAAGCGGGCGGATACGTTCGATGAGAGCGCCCGTGCGCTCGACGTCGATCGATCCGTCCGGATTAAGAATCCCGATCACGATCCCGTCGGCGCCACCTTCGGCGGCCGTTTCGACGTCCCGCGCCATCGTTTCGAACTCGACGTCGGAATAGCAGAAGTCGCCTCCTCGCGGCCGGACGATCACGTTGAGCCCGATGTCGATATGCTTGCGGGCAACATGAACGGCGCCCGCGCTGGGCGTGGTGCCGCCTTCGATCAGGTTGTCGCACAACTCCACCCGGAGGGCCCCGCCTTCCTGAGCGGCGATGGCCCCCTGCGCGGAACCGACGCAGATCTCAAACAGTACTGGCGTGTTCAAATTGCACCTCCGTGCGTGATGTCGGGGATCCCGGGCGAACAACAGAAAGAGCCCCGCGACAGCGCCGGCCGCGGTTCGTGTTCAGTCCTGCGCAATATGCCCGAATTCCATATCGTCCATCCACAGAACCTGATCGGGTTCTCCTCCTGAATCGAACGCGACGGACACGGTTGTGTACCCCGGTTGGACGTCCAGCTCCGCCTCGTATCCGGTCCACGCCTGGGCGGGTCTGACGGGGACATCGAGATGGGTCCCCTGCTGTCCGGACACGGACACGCGGGCATGGGTGGCCGTGCCGCGCGCCTTGAATCGCAGATGATAACGGCCGGCCTTGCGCAGGCGCATCGGACGGCTCCTGAGCGACATGGGGTCCGTGTCCCGCGTAAATTTGAGGCACGCGTTTCCTTCCGCGGCATCCTCGACGCTCCACGCGGGCCAGCTGAGATCGTGCGTGCGGGAGTGCTGCACGTTCCAGTAACGCGGCGGGTAATCCACGATGCCGGCTTCGAAACCGCCGTTGCAGAGCAGGTTGATGAGTCTGCCCTGGTGGCTCTCGACAAGGAATGCCCGAAGTTCCGGTCGACCGTCAGGCGGATAGCGTACGAAGACTTCCGTACCCTCTCTAAGGCAGGCCCTTACGTGGCCTTTCCCGTACACGCTCACGTCCGGGTCCCAACGGTCCTGAATAAGCAATTCCGCGCCTTCAGCGACGAGTTCGTAGACACCCGGCACGCACGGCGTGAATTCTTCGAAGGCGATGATATCCCCATTGTCCGCGATGGCTGTCTGCAGGGCCACAGTCTGCCGGCCGTCACCGTCGGGAAGCGTCAGGTGAAGCGGTTCCGGGGTCTTCGGCGGGTCCGCGGCCGGGTCGATCCACAGGACGGACTCGCCCGCGCCCGCCAGGTCGACTTCAACCCTCCCGTCACGCCACGTGAAATCGATGGGACTCGCGTCCTGCGGACGCGCCGGCGGAGAGATGTACACCGAGCCCGGCGCACGGGGAAGATGGATGGAGACACGCACCGGCGTCCGATGCCGGACCTGGACCTGCGCGGCGGCGCTATGGCGGTTGTAGCTTGCCGCAGCGTCGCATTCTACATCGGCGGTCAGGATAATCTCACCATCCAGGCTGAGCCGGGCGCCACCGTGAAGCAGCCACCGATCGAGCCGGTCCCCGATATGGCTGACGTTGACGACCCTGCCGTCCGATTCTATTCCCGCCCCTTCAATGGTACCGCCCTCCCGGTTTCGAAACAGGACGCATTCGGAGCGGTTCCCGGACTGAAAACTGACGCCATCGGCCCGGTCAGTCTCCAGGCGGCGGAAATTATCGACTCTCGGGCCGTCCGTATCCTTGTACGTATGCAGGACCGCCAGAATTTGCTCGCTGGTCCTCTTCTCAGTCGTGGCCCGGATGTTCCACTGCTGGGGGAAGGCTTCGGTAACCCGGCACCAGTCGCGCGTCTTCAAAGGAAACGGCCGGTCGTTGTTCTGTATGTATTTCAGGGGACCGTCCGCCAGGTGCCGGACCAGGAGCCGCTGGTCCCGCTGACGGATGGTCATGGATTGACTGACCTCGTCCATATCCGCGCGTTCGAAGGTGTTGAGCGTCCAGGAGAATTCCCGCGGTTCAGACGATTCAAGGGCGTCGCAGAGGACAAAGACGTCCGGGCGGATGAAGAGGACACGCCGCTGGAACTTTTCGAGCAACTCCCCGTACGCGCCGGAAGCGTCGCCGGTGAAGAAGCAGGCGTCTGGCGTATTGAAAAAGGCGGTTATCTCTCCCTTGTGGGCGATGCCCCGGCGCTGGCTTTCGCCGTCGACGAGGATGGAGTTATGCGCCTGTGTCGTCCGGGTCCATTGGGCGTGGTACGTGTCCCCATAATAGGTGTAATATCCTGCGTCGCAGCAGAGTATCTCGCCGCCGGCGTGGATGACGAATCCGTTCTGGTCCTGGTGTGCGTGGCTGTGATCGCCCCACTGGCTGCTTCTGAAGAAGATGCGGCTGCTTCTGTGATCGTAGAACCTGTCGTACGCCGCGAGCTGGCCGACGTCGGGGAACAGGCGGGCCTGCGCGGCATCAACCGGCGGCCTGGGCCTGACGCCGCTGTCGGAGAGATACTGGAGCGGGAGATGCACCGGGTTGCAGACCCGTGAATCGCTCCACCACTTGACCGTGGGATCCCCGGTCATCGCGGCCAGAAAAGCGGAAACGTACGTATCCGCATCGCTGCCGAAATTGGGATCGATCAGGGAATAGCAGTCTCCCCAGTGGTTCCACCAGTAATTGAGGGACATGCAATACAACCAGAACGAGCCGGTATTCTGCCACCGGGGTTCGCGGAAGACATCCAGACCCGTTGCGGTCTTGAGTGCGGCCAGGGCCTCAAGAATGAACTGCACTTTGTGGCCGTATTTCTGACCTTCGGTATACCCGCCGTCGCTGCTTCCCCACGCAACACGGTTGGCGTACTGGCGGATAAGGTAGTCGGCCCACTCCCGCGTACGCGCGGATTCGGTAGCCACGGCCAGGACCGTGGGAAGCAGCGCGTGCATGCACTGTTGCCCGTGGGAATTCTGATAATTCAGGTGGATCTGAAGTCCAACTCTGAGCCATCGGTAAGCGGCGTCGCAGTGGAATTCGATGTGCGCAAGGGCACTTGCGCGTTCCTCCGTTTCAAGCAGGTGGTTCAGCCGATCGTATGCCAATGCCATCCCCTTGAGGCCGAACTCGTAGCAGTAGACGACGGTATCGTGCTGCCCTCGGTCCTCGAGGTGGGCGTCCACGCGGAAATGTGCCAGAAAAGCCATCCAGCGCCGCGCGGCCGCGGCATACTTTTCGTCGCCCGAGATCAGATATGCGAACGAGAGCGCATTGACGGTATCGGCGCCCCTCTTGAGTTCGGCGATCTGAAAGTCCGCCGGGAACGTGGTGCGGCCGTCTCTCAGATGAAAGACCTGACCGCGGCGTTCGTCCAGGTTCGCGGGCACGGACTGCAGGTTCAACCCGGGCGGGGCGATCTGAACCAGGGCATCGGCCCGGTGTTCGAGGTGGCGCCAGGCTTCACGGCCCGGCCCATGCCTGCGGTCGCGGAACTCCTCCAGGGTCTCAGGGGTTACAAAGATGCGGGGATGGTCCGGCATCGCGTCGAGGATGCGCTCCGACGGGGGCACTGCAAGCGGTACGGATTCGGGCGTGACGTGAAAACTCCGCACGGGGCCGGGCAGGGACCGCTCACCCTCTGATGTCACCGCGAAGTAACGCCAGTACCACGTTCCGCGGTCGAGTTCGACCGACGGGTTGAAGAACGGCATGTCGATCCCCTCGCGCCGGACAATCTCGCTCTCAAATCCGGAGTCCGCACAGATCTCGACGATGTATGTGGCGGCCCTGTCGTCCGCGCGCCAGACCATGGACGGGGGATTCTGGATCGCGATGGAACCGTCAGCAGGCGTGATCGGCGGGTGCCGGTCAGGCTGATGCGACGTGTCGACGGCGAAAGCCAAGGTCTGGTATCCTCTTGAAAAGCGGTGTGAAGCGGTCGAAGGAAGTTGAAATCCTGCCATTCTCGCGGTGTTCCCGGCACAATATAGCAACCCCTACGGTACACGGGCAAGCACCTTGACATGCCGTTGGCGCCGGGCTATCTTTCTACAATTAACAGCCCGTTGAAAAAGCCCATCCGGGCTACGGCCGGCCCTTGCGGTCGAAATACTGCGTTGCTCGGCCTCGCCTGCAGAGCGACTTTATCAACGGACTGTTAAGGCAAGCACGCGGTCTACGCTGAACATACCTGCATTGAATGTGCTGCTTGCACTGAGCTTGAAGAAATGTCGAAGCGTGCCCGTTGAACGAAGGAGATGCTTATGCCACAGATGCGATGGCCTGTAATTGCGTTTGCCGCACTCTGGATTGCCGGGTGCGGCGCCAGAGACCCCGTTAAGGAAATGCAGAAGAGCCTGGCGAACGCGCCCGCGTATATGATCATACTGGAGGATATGAAGGAAGACGGCACTTTTTTTACGAATTATTACCACAGGTATACGGTCGTCCAGGGAGAGCGGCGGGGCACAACCGAATGGATTGAGGTTCCGGTGGAGGTCTATCGGCGGTACGCGGCCTTTCTCGGCATGGCATTGGTCGCCAAGTCGGACGAAGGAGTGAACAAAACCCCCCATCCGCCCGGATACCACTACGTGGGGAACCCGCATTACGGGCACTGGGGCGGTGGCGGGAGTTTCTGGGTGTTCTACGGACAGTACGCGATGATGCGGAGTTTGATGGGCGGGGGCTACGGGGGACAGATCTACCGCAATGACTACGACGACTATCGCAACAACCGCGATCGGCGCCGGCCGTATTATGGGCGCAACCGTGAATACGGTACCGAAGGGTCGATCACAAAGAAGCAGAGGCCAGCGTTTTACCAGCGCCGGAGACAGGCCATTGCAAACAGGCAGCGGTCCTTTTCCCAGCGGGTCAGGGACCGGTCCGGCCGCAACAGGTCGGGCTTTGGCAGCCGCAGCAGAGGGAGGTTTGGAAAATGATGTGGGACAGTTTGCTGGAAACCGGGATTTACCTGGTCTGCGCGTATGTGTTGTTCTGGATTGGCAAGCTCGTATATGACTGGACCACGCCAAGCTACCGCGTGAAGGAAGAGCTGGTGGAGAAGGACAACACGGCCCTGTCGGTGGCGATGGTGGGGTACTTTCTGGGCCTGGTCATGGCCATCGGAGGGGTGATTTCCGGACCCTCGCACGGGTTGGAGGTCGACCTGGTCGATGTACTCATCTACGGTCCGCTGTCGATCGTGCTGATGAATCTATCGCGGATCATCAATGACCGGCTGATCCTGCACCAGTTTTCGATCCGGGACGAGATTGTGCGGGACCAGAATGCCGGCACCGGAGCCGTGGTCTGCGCCTCGTACATCGCCACGGGTCTGGTGATCTTCGGGGCGGTGTCCGGCGAACTGGGCGGTCTGGGTACAACACTGGCGTTCTGGGTGCTGGGACAGGCGGCGCTGGTGCTGGCGGGCATTGTCTACAACTGGGCGACGCCGTACGATCTGCATACGGAAATCGAAAGGGACAACGCCGCTGCCGGCGTGGCATTCGCCGGCGCGCTGGTGGGCATCGGCATTGTGGTGCGGCACGCGGTGTCCGGAGACTTTATCTCCTGGGCGACCAGCCTGCAGGGCTTCGCGCTCGAGGTGGTTATCGGACTCGTTCTGCTGCTCGTGGTACGTGTTGCTACTGACAAGATCCTGCTGCCGGGCCTGAACCTGGCGGCGGAGATTTCGGATCCCGAGAAACCGCATCTGGGCGCCGGATTCATCGAAGCGTCTTCGTACGTGGCTGCGTCCCTGCTGATCGTATGGGCGTTGTAGGAAGCCGTTGCAATGGGAACTCGCCTCAAGGACAAGGTCGCAATCGTAACGGGCGCCGGTTCTGTCGGACCCGGTTGGGGCAACGGCAAGGCGGCGGCCGTTCTCTTCGCGCGGGAAGGCGCCCGCGTTCTTGCCGTGGACGTCAATCCGGAGTCCGCGGAGGAGACCCGGGACATCATCGCGGGCGAGGGAGGGGACTGTACGGCCCACGAGGCGGATGTGTCGCGGTCCGAAGATGTGGAAGCCCTCGTCGCACGGTGCCTTGATACCTATGGCCGTATTGATATTCTGCACAATAACGTCGGCGTTCTCCAGGTGGGCGGATGCGTTGAACTCAGTGAGGAAACCTGGGACCGCGTGGTCGACGTGAATCTCAAAAGCATGTTTCTGACCTGCAAGCATGTACTACCCCATATGGAACGCCAGGGCGGAGGCGCGATTGTGAATATCTCTTCGATTACGTCGATCCGCTGGCTGGGCGTGCCCTACGTTTCCTACAGCGCAACCAAGGGTGGGGTGAATCAGCTCACTCAGAGTATCGCGATGCAGTATGCCGGGAAGAACATCCGCGCCAACTCCATACTGCCCGGATTCATGAATACGCCCATGGTGGCGAAATCCCTGGCCGAATTCTACGCACAGGGCGACGTGGAGAAGATGATTCAGATTCGCGACAACCAGTGTCCGATGGGCAGGATGGGCGATGCCTGGGACGTGGCTTATGCCGCCCTGTACCTGGCTTCGGACGAGGCGAAATACGTCACCGGCGCAGAACTCGTCGTGGATGGCGGGTTGACGTGCAAAACGGTGTAGCGCGGGGCAGAAGAAAAGGGTATGGCCGCAAGAGACAGCGCCCCCGAAGACAATGGAGGCAAAGGAGCGCCCCCTCCCGCATCGGCGGGAGGATCGGGAAGCGGCCGCCTGTTGAAGGCGTGTCTGTTCGCGACGGGGCTGGCGGGAATCGTCGCGGAATTCGTGCTCTCCACGCTGGCCAGCTACCTGCTCGGAAACCCGACGTTGCAGTGGACGCTGGTACTGTCGCTGATGTTCTTTGCGATGGGGCTCGGAAGCCGGCTGAGCCGACATCTTGCGGAGCGGTTGCTGGACCGGTTTATCGCGGTTGAATTTATCCTCTCGGCGCTGTGCGCGACATCCGCCGCAGCGGCCTATTGGGGAACGGCGTTCGTCCAGGAGGCGGGCGCCATTATTTATGCTTATGCCGGCGCGATCGGACTTCTGATCGGGCTTGAAATTCCCCTGGTAACGCGGATGAACGACGCGTACGAGGAGCTGCGGACCAATATCGCTTCCGTCATGGAGAAGGACTATTTCGGCGCGCTGGCGGGCGGCTTGCTGTTTGCGTTTTTCGCGCTGCCGAAGCTGGGGCTGACCTATACCCCCATCGCGCTGGGGACGGTGAACTTTGCGGTTGCATCCGCGCTCCTGTGGCGATACCGGAGCCTGCTCGCCAGGCCGGGCGCGCTCATTGCCGCGTTCTGGATCACCGCGGTGGGGCTGGTTGCGCTGGGCGTGTTCATGAAGCCCATCGTGCGGTTCGGCGAGCAGAGCCGGTATCGGGACCGGGTGATATTCGAGGCGCAGACCCCATACCAGCGGATCGTGATGACGCAGTGGAAAGGGTACCACTGGCTGTACCTGAACGGCGGAATGCAGTTCAGCACGTACGACGAGGAACGGTACCACGAGCCGCTCGTGCATCCCGCTATGGGACTGTCTGCATCCAGGGAGCGGGTGCTGATTCTCGGCGGGGGGGACGGACTGGCGCTGCGGGAAGTCTTGAAATACGGCGACGTGAAACGGGTCACGCTGGTGGACCTGGACCCTGAGATGATCCGGCTCGCGCGGACGCATGCGGTGTTCGTGGAAGCGAATGAAGGAGCACTGGAGGATGAACGCGTGGACGTGGTCACCCGGGACGCCGGCCGGTTTCTGGCGGATGACGCGGGAATCTACGATGTCATTCTTGTTGATTTGCCGGATCCGAAGGGTCCGGATCTCGCCCGGTTGTATTCGAAGGAATTCTACACGGCGTGTAAAAGGCATCTCTCGCAGCACGGGACACTCGTGACGCAGAGTTCAAGCCCACTCCACGCCAGGCGGGCGTTTCTGTGCGTGTACCGGACCCTGAAGGCGGCGGGGTTCCACGTGTTGCCCTACCACAATTCGATCCCGACGATGGGACAATGGGGGTGGCACCTGGCCATGAAGGAAGGGGTCATTTCGGAACCTGACCTGAAGCAGCGAGCGATGGCGCTTCGCTTTTCGGAAGTCGAAACGGTCTTCCTGAACCACGAGGCGATGGCGGGCATGCTGCATTTCTGGAAGGGCATGTTCGATGGGCTGGAAGACGTGGAGGTGAATACCGAACTGGCGCCGGTGGTGGACAGGTACTACCGGGAGAGTGAATGGGGATGGTGAGAATCGGGTAGACGGTAGAGGTGAGACGGTAGAAAAAAGGCGGGTAGAGGTAAGAGGGTAGACGGTAGATGATATCCTTGCCCGGTGTGTTTTTCCTTTCTGCCTCCTGCACGAGAGGAAGCCTCACGAGACCTACCCCCTGACCCCCTTCCTGAAGGAAGAGGGAACCGGGGTTCGTCGGTGGCTTGTCCTTAAGAAAAAAAGGAGATGACGTTCTCGCGTCTATGAGAGCTTATATGGGAAGGCGTCAACCCACGACTTAGCATGTCTCCCCCTTTCCTTTAGGAGAGGGGGCCGGGGGGAGAGGTCACTGACTGCTGATCGCTGACAGCTGATCGCTCTTACTCGTTTTTGAAAGGTTTCATACAATGGACTTCGACGAAATCAGACGACGCCTTTCCCGGCTGGATACGGCGTGTGTCTGCGATGGTTACAAGGCGCTTGATAAGCCGGTCAGGGCCGTAGACCCCGCCATCCGCCCCGTCTCGCCGGGTTTGAGGCTGATCGGGCGGGCGCATACGCTGACCTGCCACGAGGACTTTCTGACCGTGATCGTCGCCCTTCGTGACGCCTTGCCAGGGGAGGTCCTGGTGATTGACTCCCAGGGGAGCCGCAAGGCATTGACCGGGGAATTGTTCCCTACCGAGGCGCGGCGCAAGGGGCTGGCCGGGATTGTGAACGACGGTCCGTGCAGGGATACGGCAGCGATCCGGAAACAGCAGCTACCGTATTACGCCCGGTCGGTCAACCCGGTTGCCGGCACGACGGACAGGCTCTTCGAGACACAGGTCCCCGTAACCTGCGGCGGCGTGCGGGTTCACCCGGGCGAGATCGTCTTCGGAGACGACGACGGTCTGATTGTGGCATCCTCAGAGGAGATTTCTGAGATCATTCCCGTTGCGGAAGAAGTGCAGAGGAAAGAGGCGCGACTCCTTGCGGAGATGGAGAGAGGCCGGAGCCTTATCGATATGCTGAATCTGGAGGATCACTGCAAGATGCTACGCGCCGGACAGGAGAGTCGTTTGCAGTTTCTGGTCTGATCGGAATATACTAAAGTGAAACAGGGCGGGCGACGTTATGTCGTCCGCCCTGTTTTATTCGACCAAAATCGCCTATTCCGTCGGCAGGATGTCCGTGAACTGGTATTCCTCTACGACTTCGCCGATGGCGGCTTCAAAGTCGTCCTCGCCCCACTGTTCGATCGTTAACGTCTTCCGTTCGGAATCGTCCAGGTACTCCCAGGTAATCAGTTCCCGCGGGGGCCCCTCCCCGTTCCGGTAGAACTCACCGGCATCGGAGGATTCCGCGTAATAGGTGACGCCGTTGCAGGTCACCTCTTCGGGCGGGTCTTCGTGTTCCTGGATATGGACCATGGGGTCGCCGTCAATTTGAGAAACACGGACCTTGCGCGAGATGGTCCAGCAGATCGCGTCGTCCTCCTCGCGGTTCAGGTACATGACTTCGTCGGCGCAAGTCAGCTCCCATTCATCCACGCGGTCTCCATCGAAATCGTAATGGTTCTGCGCGGTCACCTTCCACGTCTTCAGGTCATAGTCGACCACGTATCCGGGCTTGAGGTCGGAAAGCGTGAAGTCTACCACGGGGTCGACTTCATCGGTCTTTTTCTTGAATGGATTCCAGTTCACAGGTTCGCCCCTGCCGCGCCCGTTTTCGAATTCCGGACCGCGAAGTGCCGCACTTACGCCTGAATTCCCATCTTGCTCTTGAGCTCGGCCAGCTTGTCCGCGCCCGGATTCTTTTCCTGAAGTGCGGCGTCGATCTCCTCGTCCACGCTCTTCGACGCGTCGGCCACCTCACCGTACGCCTCCGAGAGAGACTCGTCTTCTTCCACCCGCTCCTTCATGCGTTCGAGCATGGCAAGCGTGCCGGTGGAGTCCACTTTCGCCAGTTGCTTGTTGATCTTCTTCGTTGCAGCGGCCGTCCGGGCCCGGGCGCGCAGCGTCACCAGGTCGTTTTCGTACCCTGCGATGGAGGACTTGAGTTTATCCACCTGGGTCTGCAGCTGAGCGGCCATTTCCTCCTGTTTGCGTGCGTTCTCGCTGAGCGTGGCGGACCGGTTTACGTTCTCTTCCTTTCGGGCAAGCGCTTCGCCGGCCAGGCGGTCGGCTTCGGCCGCATCGATCTGGTCTTTCTGGGCCCTCTGAAGCAGCGCCATGGCCTTGCGTTCGTAGTCCTCCGCGGCCTTCTTGCTGTCCGACGCCTGTTTCCGCAGGCGAATGCCATGACCCTTGACTTCGGCCAGGCTGGTCATCGCGTTACTCAGGTCTTTCTTGAGGTCCCGGATGCCCTGTTCCGTGAGGCGAATCGGATCTTCGAATTTGTCGATGGCGGCGTGAACTTCGGCCTGACCGACGCGAAAAATGCGTTGAAAAATTCCCATGGTATGCTCCTATCTTATGCGGGACCCAAAGGCCGGAGATCGTGGATCGTAACGGATTGCATCTTGGGGATTCCGACCCCTGTTCTCACTATTGCCTGCTGTAACTCAAGAGTTCTTCGGCGTTTTCGCCAAGGGCAAGGCCCAGCGCGTTGACGGCACCTTCGATTTCCGCCCTGTCCAGCGTATCCAGAAGAAGGGTGTCCCGGAACAGGACGGTTCCCGTCTCCTCGTCTATGGCGAAGGCGCCGTGGATGAGCGTCCGGTTCAATTCCAGCAAGCGCTTGTAGAGGTCGCCCGGACTCCTGGGGATCGGCATGATGGCCTGTTCCAGGATGAGAATGGGATCTTCACAGTCGACGATAAGCCGGTGGATCCCCCGGTCTTCGTCGGTGACGACGACCAGTTCCTCATCGGAATCTTCTTCTTCAATGACCAGCTCGAGGTCCTGAAGAAAGGCCTTTACGGTTTCAAAGTGGCGCGACATGAAAACTCCTTTTGAAATTGCGCTGACAGGAACCGTTCGTTCCTCGAAGTTGTTTTAAAAACCCCGGTGAGTTCCCGAGCGCAAGCGAAAAGGTGTCGGTCCAGGCGGCCGAATCCGATAGTATTTAATGTATCGTGGCTGCCCGCCCCTCGCCACTCTTGGGTGGGTTTGGCCAACGCCGACCGACGCATTTGCAGCCGCGCGAAGACCGCTGGGGGTTTTAAAACAGCTTCCAAGTGAATATATGATTCTCAAGGGTTATATTTGTTTCAAAAATCGTCGCCGTTCTAAAGCCTGAGTATTTTTCCGACCCGTTCCGCGAGGGATTCGGGGGTCGCCGGTTTTTCCAGAATCTGGCCGCCCGAGATGCCTTGCGCGGCGAGTTCGTCCAGGTGCTCCGGAGCCGGGTTTTCGACAAGGACCAGCAATGGTAGACGGGCGAGCATTTTCCTGATGAAACGAATGCAATCCGGTCCGGTGATTTCCGGCAGATCGTATGCGAGAATGACGAGTGCGTACGCCCTGGGATTTGCCGCGAGGGTCTCCAGGGCGCTGCGCCCGTCGGTGACCACGTCCAGCTCGACGTTCCGGAGATCGAAAAGCCCGCCGGCAAGGGCCATGGCCGTCGGACCGTCTTCCGCGAGAAGAATTCTTGGCAAACCGGGAACCGTCTCGATTGCGGGTTGACTCTGAGTCGCACGTCAGGGTGACAAATATACCCAAATCGCCCGAGGCACCAAGAATTATATTTTCCTGAAAGGCATTCTCATCGGCCGGTCGCCCGCTTCACGGCACGGATATTGCGGCTACCAATGGAGAAGTCGCACGCGTTCTTGCTTAGGCTGACAGACGATCGCGGTCCACTGATTTCCGCTCACACTCGGGAGTCTATACTGGTTCCATACGCGTCGACGATTCAGAGCACTCCCAAAGCAGAGCGCGCTAATCCGTCCCCCACTGGCGCTTGTTGTTCGCTTGCGTATGCAGGGCAGCAAATCTGGTGCACTCGGTAAGGCGATTCGCGCGGTGCATATGGCAGGCCCCGCGCCCAGCGGCGACAATTCTAAAGGCGGTGAGAAGGTAGAGGGTAGACGGTAGAAGATATCCTCGCCCCGTATGTTTTCCCTCCTTGCCTCCAGAATGAAAAGAGACCTTACATGGCATGCAATCTCTCCCCTCTCCCGTCTTCCGTCTCCCCGCTTTTAAGGAACACGCCGAAGGCAGGGAATTTGGGGAGATGTGGATTTTGAATCTGGTCTTCCTTTTTTGCCGACTCCTGGTTGTATTTTGTTTGCCGTGCTGAGTCATTATATTTCAGTCGTTGTCCCCATTGGGCAATCCACTCGTTCACGAGGTTCCAATGCAGAAATACCCGGTCTGGACGCTCAGGCACAACAGGGATTCGGATTCCGGCGCGGACGGTTCGTCCGGGCCGCTCGTGGACGTGGTGCTGGCGAATCGCGGTCTGACGGCCGACGATATCGAGGATTCTCCCGGAGTACTCCAGGACCCGTTTACGATGAAGGACATGGACCGGCTTACCGAGCGGATTGTGAGAGCGGTTCGTTCTGGCGAGCGCATCGTCGTATTCGGTGACTACGACGTGGACGGCGTGACAAGCACGGCCGTGTTTATGGATTTTCTGGACAGGGTGGGAGCGGACGTCGTGTCCATCCTGCCGGACCGCTACCGGGACGGATACGGCATGAAACCGGCCGGCGTACAGCGGGCGGCCGAAGCGGGCGCGCGCGTCATCGTGACCGCGGACAACGGCATCTCCTCGTTCAAGGCGGTTGAGACGGCAAACGCGGCGGGCATTGATGTTCTGGTGACCGATCATCACGAGCCTCACGGTCGGCTTCCCGACGCCTGGGCGGTGGTCAACCCCAACCGCCCGGATTGCGGCTACGGGTTCAAGGGCCTCGCGGCCGTAGGTGTGGCGTTCAAAGCGGTGCAGGCGCTTTCGGATTCTCTGATCGATGCATCGGAGCGCAGGACTTATCTCAATTCGCTGCTGGACCTGGTCGCACTCGGAACCGTGGCGGATATCGCGCCCATGCTGGGTGAGAACCGTCTGCTCACCCGCAGGGGAATGCAGATTCTGGACCGGACGCAGCGTCCGGGGCTTCAGGCCCTGAAGGCCGTCGCGGGCGCCGATACCCGGCCCGTGGATACGACGGCGATCGGGTTCTTCCTCGGGCCTCGCATCAACAGCGCCGGGCGACTGGAATCCGCGGATCTGGCGCTGGACCTGCTTCGCGCCCCGGAAGCCGGTCAGGCCACCCGCCTGGCGGAGCGGCTGAACGGGCTCAACCGGCGGCGGCGAGAGCTTGAGCTTGTTGGCGTGAAACAGGCCGGGGAACAGGTGGAACGCCTGGCGCTGGACAAGCACCGGATTCTCGTCACCAAAGGCGAAAGCTGGCACCTGGGCGTGGTGGGGTTGATTGCCGGTCGCCTGGCCGAGCAATACGGCAGGCCGGGCATCGCATGCTCCGAGGTCCGCGGGGATGGCAGCTTCACGGGTTCGGCGCGATCGGGTGCGGGCTATAATATGGCGGAAGCGATTTTTCGCTGTGCGGATTTATTGACAGAATACGGCGGGCACGCGGATGCAGGCGGCTTTACCGGCTCGCTGGATAATTTCGAAGCGTTCAAGACCCGGATGGAGGCCGATGCGGCGGAGCGGATTTCGGACGAAGACCTCAGAACCCGGCTCGAGCTGGATGCCGCGCTTCGGCCGGAGGAGATCTCCCTGGAAACGGTCACGGCGCTGTCGGCACTGTCGCCGTTCGGATCGGGAAACGAAGCGCCGCTTTTCATGGTACAGGACTGCACGGTCGATAGGGCCATGGCGGTGGGAAAAGGGGCGCACCTCAAGTTGAATCTGGATACAGCGTCTTCCGACGGCCGTTCGGACGGCTCGGCGCGGTGGAGGCCGCGGATATGCGACGCTGTCTGGTGGGGCAAGGGCGATCTGGCCGGTCGGCTTCGCCGGGGCGATCGCGTGGACGTGGCCTGCGCGCTGGAAGCCAACACCTGGAACGGCCGGACTCAGGTGCAGCTTGTTCTGGAGGACATGCGTCCAGCTGGATAAGAGGGAACCGGGTTCAACAAGCTACCTCACGTCAACATCGGAACTTCCACGCGCTTCCCCGTCCGGGCGGATTCGTGGGCCGCCATGGCCACGGCGACCACACGCCGACCGTCACTGCCATCCGATCGCGGGGCTTCGCCCCGTTGAATGCAGTCGAAAAAGTGCGCAAGCTCGTCCACCAGGCCGTTGTTCCCGGGCACCTCGATGGCGGCTGAACTCCCGCCGTGCCGCGCGAATGTGATGGGGCCGCCCGACGCGTTGAGTTTAAGCGCGCCCTTTGTGCCGGCAACGCCGAGTTCGTAGCTGTTGGCCGGATAGACCCGGCTGCTGCTCAGTGAGCCGATGGCGCCTGAGGCGAATTCGATGCCGATGAAGATGCTTTCCTCGACTTCGTTCTCCTGATCCTCTCCATATTTCATCACGGCATTGACCGCATGGATTTCACCGGCCAGCCAGGCGAGCTGGTCGAGTTCGTGGCTGTACATCGAAAACATCCCACCGTAGGTTTCCTTTCGTGTCTGCCATCCGCCAACGCCCCCCGGCGCGCCGGTTCCCAGACGCACGGTATGCGCCAGCGTGATTTCACCAATGTCCCCTCGTTCCACACGGCGTTTCATTTCCACATATACGGCCTGAAAACGGAGGACATAGCCGATCATCAGGAAAACGCCTGACTGTTCCGCGGCACGGATCATCGCATCGCAGTCGCCAACGGTCAGCGCCATTGGTTTTTCGCAGAAGACGTGGGCGCCCGCCAGCGCCGCGTCCGTACCGATGCGGCTGTGCGTGTGGTTGGGCGTCACCACCAGCACGGCGTCAGGTTTCTCGGCGGCCAGCATGGCGCGATGGTCCGCGTACGGCTGCGGGCCGGACGCCAGTTGCGCGGCAAGCTGAGCCGCGGATTCCCCCACCACGTCGCAAACGGCGACGAGTCTCACACCCGCCATCGCTTCCACGTTTCTGGCGTGGGTGCGCCCCAGCCCGCCGCAACCAGCCAGCGCGACTCTCACACATTCTGCCATTGTGTATACCTGATTTGGTTTTTGTCTTTTGCTGATAGCTGACGGCTGATAGCTCCCTGCTAGGGCGCCGGGGGGAGAGATCGCCAATATGCGGATAGAGGGAAGAGGGTAGACGGTAGAAGAAGCCCTTGCCGATTTGTTCCTCCGACTTGCCTGCGGCAAAAAAGAATCCCTTTACGGCATCCGATCTCTCCCGTCTAACGTCTCCCCTCTCACCAGGTGGTAGGCGGGGTGTGGTCCTCTCCCCTCTTCCGTCTCCCCTCTAACTGCTTATTAGGGTCCGCGAAGTGAGATTCTCCTCTTCAGATTTACCGGACGACAATGAGTCTCATCACAACTGAATCGGCGTGGAACCGTTTGCGGCGGATTCTTCCGCGGCAAAACAGGCCGCGTGCGTATTGACGGCCACGGCCAGATTGTCGTGCGATTCAACGTCGTCCAGGATGCACTCGACAAGGTGGTCGATCATCTCCTGGAAAGGATGGTGGGCAACCGCGCCGCTGTCCGGCAACACGGTGGGAAAACTGCCAAAAGCGTCCTGGCCGGAAAGCTGGCGGGTGTAGAACCGGTTGTTCCGGATCACGCCCTCCGTGCCGAAGACCTCGATGTTGAAGACGTAGGGCATGAAAAAGGCGGTGGAACCCGAGAATTTACCGGCGGCGCCCCCTGCGAATTCCACCGTTGCAACCGTCGTGGAACGGTAGTCGTCTTCGCGGGTGCGATGGCGCGGTGAAATACCCGTTACCCGGGTGACCGTATCGTTGTCCAGGATGTAACGGGCGGCGTCGAGCGCATGGCAGCCGCCGTGCACAATGGCGCCGTTGACCATGGGGTTCCAGCCGGTGCGGCTGAATTGCTTAGGGCGGGCGTTGGTGGGGCCGTGCCAGTAGTCGGCCTGAGCAAGTAGCGGAACGCCGATCCAGCCCTTCTCGATAGCCTTTTTCATGGAAATGATGAGGGGATTCCATCGAAGCACGAAGCCGATTACCGTCTTCACGCCCGCGCTCTCCACGGCCCGGTGCATCTCGTCCAGCTCTTCGTGATTCGTGGCCACCGGTTTTTCGATCAGCAGGTGTTTGCCTGCGCGCGCGGCGGCAATGGCTTCCCCGGCGTGGAGGTCCGGCGGGGTACAGATGGAAACCACGTCGACGTCCGGATGCTCCAGAAGCCTGTCGTAGTTGTCGTAAAGGTCGCATTCAACGCCGAGTTCCACCGCTTTTCGCCGGGCGCTCTCGAGCGTGCGGCTTCCGATAGCGACCAATCGGGTGTGGGGGTTGTTCAGGTACGCCTTGATGTGTTCCGTGGAGACGTTTCCCGCGCCCTGGATCGCAACGCCGAGCATTATTTCTCCCTCCGGGTTTGTCTGCGTGGGGACTTTCAGCCCGTCAGCTTGTGGTCGGTGCTTATCAGGCGGTAGCGGGGTTTGAAAGCAATCGCTCCTGGCGCCGTACAGCACGAGATCGGGTTGTCCCCGCTTCGGCGTCCGGCACGAAGGGAGGGGAAAATAAGCGTGAGTGAGAGCGGAGTCAAGATCGATCCCCCGCGTCCCGCGACCCTTTCCGTTCACATTTTTCCTGCATTTCACCCACGCCTGTGTCGGTTCCGGTCAAATCCGCGCTCCTTAACGCCGGCTCCATGAACCTTTGCTATTTCCGGGTGTCCGCTTTATTTTAACGCGTTACGTCGCGTCCGTTTTTTCAAATCCGAGGTGAAGGTTGCCAAAACGGATCAACAGGGCCATCGAACTCCTGGAGCAGGGACAGCCGATATATTATGTCGGCGTCTCCGAGTTATCGTACGAGACGGGTCGTGACATGGCCGGGACGTGGGCCGACTACATCAACGTCAGCATCGAGCACGGCGCGTTCGATATGCCGGGGCTGGGCGAGTTCATGCGGGGACTGGTCGACGGCGGTCCCACGGCCAGCGGGCACCGGACGCCCGCCGTCATCGTCGATCTGCCGGTGGAGGGTTCGAGCGAAGCGGAGGTCCGGGCCAATGCATGGATGTTCAAACAGGCGCTGGCACGGGGCGTACACGGGATACTCCTGTGCCATGCCGAAGACCCGGAGGGAGTCCGCGCTTTCGTGGAAAGTTGCAGGTATCCGTTCCGGAAACCGGCGGAGGGGCACCGTGACGGGCGGCGCGGCGCCGGGGGTCAGGGGTGGGCCGCGCAGATCTGGGGCCTGTCCGCCGCTGATTACCTGGAGAAGGCCGACCCGTGGCCGCTGAGTCCCGGCGGCGAGTTGATGCTGGGCGTGAAGATCGAGAACAAACGCGCGCTGGCCAATGCTGAAGCCACGGCAAGGGTACAGGGGCTCGCGTTCGGCGAATGGGGCCCCGGGGATATGGGTATGTCGTTTGGGCACGCCGATCGGCACGATCCGCCCTACCCGCCTGAAATCCGGGCCGCCCGGGCCCGCGTGATGGCGGCCTGCAAGGACGCCGGTCTGTTCTTCCTGAACGGCGCGAACGAGGAAAACATCAGGGAGATGATAGATGAAGGGGTGATGATCTGTTCCGGAGGCCGAGAGGCCGTGGCGGAGGTGGGACGGGCGTATTCCGGAAGAAAGTAAACACAGTTGTAATGGTACGGCAGTAGACTACCTGATCTATTAACCTCAATTCGAAAAGAGACAACAGTCAAATTGGCCACAAGAGGCCTGAATGCGGGGAGACGGGAGCCGGTAGACGGTAGAAGAAGCCCTTGCCGATTTGTTCCTCCGACTTGCCTGCGGCAAAAAAGAATCCCTTTACGGCATCCGATCTCTCCCGTCTAACGTCTCCCCTCTCACCAGGTGGTAGGCGGCCGGGGGGAGAGGTCACGAACACGTCCAGTAACCTGGTGTATCCTTGAAATCCGCAGTTTTGTCGCCTTTATCAACTTGCACATATTCGATTTAGCGCCCACGAAAACTTACGAATCAAGGTTAATGGCTGACGGATGCCCGTCGGAGAAAGGAGCCCTGAAGCGAATGAAAACCGTTGCCCCTAGTGTTCTGCCCCGAAAATAAGTTGCCTGAACTCGATCGCCGAGTCGCCCGGCTCGCAAGGCGCCACCGACCTGCGCAAGGTCGGCGAGCGAGGGGAACGTAGCGAGACAGGATGAATCGGCGGTCGAATGGTGAGGAATTTTCGGGACAGGACACGATCGCTTGCGAGGCATCTTGACGGCTGGCGCCAAAACCACAGTTGTCTGAACTAACGAAGAACCGTCGGAAAGAGGAGGGAAGAAATGTCGAGTTCACACATCCGTACAGTCATCGAGGTCGTTCTGGCGGCGGGCTGCGCGTACCTGGCATATATCGCGTACATCGCCCCGATCAATGTTACCATCAACTACGACGCCGAGAACGCCATTCAGATGCGGATCGAAGACAAAATGGTGGCGCACGACGCCGTCCTGGACTCGATCTGGAGCAGGGATTTCGCCAGGGAAGCGACGCTGGGGTGGTTGACTGCAAAGGACGTCTATCACTACCGGAACAGCGCCATTGCCGGGCGCCTGGCGGATGAAATGCCGGATGCGACGCAGGGCGGGAGCGAAACCATTGAAGCGCGGAAGGCGCGACTCGAAGCCGCGATCGCCGAAAATCCGCTGATCGCCGATCTTCGCGGCCGGGCGCACGGATTACAGTCTCCGTTTCAGTATCTTGGCAAGCGGGTCCGAGTCGGCGTTCCCAGCGGAAACAGACCTCGAAGCAACGTGGCGTACGCGGCCTATGGGAGCGAGTTCGAAGGCAGGGTCGTAGAAATCTGGAATCCCGTGAACGACAAACGCGTGTCGGTTTTTGCGCAGGGCGCGTTCATGCCCACGGAAACGGTCACCATCGACTTCCAGATGAACAGACAGCAGGCGGTAGACCTGTTCGATCGCGTCGACGAGACCGCGGACGCAGTGGCGGTAATTCTTCCACCATCCACGCCTGCGCCGTAGAAGCGTCGTCGCAGCTTACCGGTCGATTTCATAGACAGTTGCGATGCGTCTCTGGTCTCTGCATCCACGTTTTCTGGACGCGAAAGGGCTGATTGCCCTCTGGCGCGAGGGGCTGCTCGCCCGGAAGGTACTCGCGGGCGCCACGCGGGGGTACCGCCATCACCCGCAACTCAAGCGGTTTCGCGCCCATCCGGATCCTTCCGCCGCGATCGCGACCTATCTGCACAGCGTTTATGTCGAAGCCTGTCAGCGTGGCTACCGATTCAACAGGAACCTGATTGGGACGCCGGGTTCCGATTTACCGCCCATTCGAGTGACCGACGGCCAGTTGAGTTACGAACGAACCCATCTGTCCGCCAAGCTCAAACGCCGCGACCCGGACGCGCTCGGAAGGCTCGAATCGGCGCGCACGCCCCTTCCGCACCCGTTATTTGTTGTGGTGCCGGGGCCGATCGAGACATGGGAACGCCCTGCCACGCCGTAACGGAATATCGGCGAACACGGTTTCGTCGCTCATTTCGAAGACTGCGAGGACAACCGGGTGGCGATGCATTCCTGGACCTGAGCCGTTCCGCGCAGACCCCTGCCGCTCATTCCCCCGCACACGCCCAGTTTACCATTACCTCACCGCACTCCGGACGAATTCCCTTCTACGTCTACCTTCCCAACAGCTGTTCGAGCGCCCAGTCCAGTTCCGTTTCCGTGTCGGGTCCGTAGCCCGTTTGCGCGAATCTGAGGCGGCCTTTCCTGTCGACCAGATAGGTGGTTGGAATGCTCCGGACGTCGTAGTCGGATTGAACGCCGGGATCGGCGAACAGCACCGGAAAGGTGTAGCCGTTTTTCCGGACAAACGGCTCCACGCGCGCCCGGTCGAAGTCGGAGCTGATGGCAAGTACTGTCAGGCCCCTATTGCGATACCGTTCGTGCAACTTCTGAATATGCGGCAATTCGTACAGGCACGGTACGCACCAGGTGGCCCAGAAGTTGATCAGGACAACACGGTCCTTATTATCGGATAACCGGATAACCGAGCCGTCCGGGCTGTCCAGCGCGAAGTCGGGTGCGGCCGGGCCCACGGGCAGTGCGTTCTGCGGCTCCGGCGTCTCCACGAGCATCTGCCCCAGAGCGACACCCGCCAGCACAACCGCGATGCCCATCAACACCCAGGATTTCCATCCAAACCTCAGTTGCATTTTGCAGTCCTCTCCAATTCTGTAAACCAGACACCGGCTTCCTCAGAATTACAGTCCGGGCCCGCAATTGAAGTATACATTTCGACACCGGTTATTGCAAATCATGTCATTCTGAGCGTAGCGAAGAATCTCCCGTCTTCTCGATTGAACGTGTAGCATGTGGCCATTGTAGACGAACCTGTGCGCGGACCCATCGCCTTCGTGGCGGCCTCCTTTGCATCACAGTTCTAGCTCACGAACTAAGTATACATTTCGTCCCCGGTTATTGCAAATCATGTCATTCTGAGCGCAGCGAAGAATCTACCGTCACTTACGTTCCGCACAGGAAGAGGACGTGCTGCCTCGCAGATATGGACACGGGCAAATCGCACCGGGTTGATCCCATGCTGCAGTAGATCCTTCGTCGGCCTGGGGGACCCTTCGACAAGCTCAGGGCAAGTCCTCTGGATGAGAATCTGACCGGATAAATCAATTGTAGGGGCAGGTTTCAAACCTGCCCTCTGCTCCCTCAATCTGCATTCCGACAGCAGCATGTTGATGCCGGCAGACAGGAATGTCCGCCCCACCCTCAAACCGGCTTCCTCGGCGCTACAGACCGGGTACGCGGTAACACTCAGGGCGTGAAAATGAGAATCTGATCCGTAATCTCCTCCTTGACGGAATGCCCATCGCCGGTATCCTTCGCTCCGCCGGCAATCATGACGCGGCCGTCTGCAAGCAGCGTTACCGTAGGCAACGACCGCCATCCAATGCTGTGTCCCGTAGGTGAAAATACATGCGTATCGGGATTATACAGTGCGATATCGCCGTTATACGATCGGATGAGGAGCACGTCGCCGGACGGCAACAGCACGGCGGCGCTCGGGTCGATCGTAGAAACCCCAGCCGGCGAAAAGGTATTGGTTTCAGGATTATAGATCTCGGCCGTCTGTACCCACGACCGTCTATTCGTGGTACCGCCTAAGATCAGGACCCTGCCGTCCTGAAGAAGCACCGCCTTATGGTTTATGCGGTCGAACTGCAGATTACCAGCTTCGGATACACCCCTGGAAGTGGGATCGTAAAGGACGTTCCGTCCAACCAACCCGTCTTCGAATTGCCCGCCACGTAATCCTCCAACGATCAACACGCGTCCGTCCTTCAAGAGCGTCGCTGTATGGAGTCTTCGAGTTTCCTCCCTCTTAAAGATGGAGTGAAATGCGCGCGCATCCGGATCGAAGACACCCGTGTGGTCCCAGCTGGTCACAAAGACCTCTCCATTGGGTAGCAGCGTTGCAGTCGTGATGTCTACATTGGACGGCATCCCTGCCACGGCGTCGAATCTGCCGGAATGCGGATCGTACATCTCTATTGGGAGAATTCCATTTCCGGGCATGATCAGGACGCGACCGTCAGGAAGCAAGAATCCATTGTCGTTGTAACGTCTGACGGTCAAATCTCCGGTTGGCGTAGAGACCCCCGTTTCAGGATCGAACACCTCCGCGCTGGCGAGAGGACCCGAGGGCCGCCAGATGACAGTACCGCCCGGCGACGGGTCCTGGACTTCCTCAGGCGGCTCCGCCAGGCCGCCTGCGATCAGGACCTTTCCGTTCGGCAACAATGTTGCCGCGTGCCAATGCCGTTGCTGATTCAGATTGCCGACCTCGTGGAGACCCCTTTCAAGGGCCGGCGGCGCCGACGTGGTCACCGAATCGCCGCCACAGGCCCATACGCTCGTAACGACGAACAACGCAAACAATATTCTGGTGGCCATTTTCTTTCCCCCGGGGTTAGACCTGATGTCTTTAAGCGCGTCTCTAAGGCGTGAAGATCAGGATCTGATCCGTTATCTCCTCCTCGAACGTGTGTCCACTGCCGGTATCCTTCGAACCACCGGCAATCATCACGCGGCCGTCTGCAAGCAGCGTTACCGTAGGCGACGACCGCCACCCTATGCTGTGTCCCGTGCGAGAGAATTCATGTGTTGCGGGATTGTATAGTACGATATCGCCGTTAATCGAGCGTATGAACATCACTCTGCCGGAAGGCAGCAACCACGCGGCCAGCGGTTCAATTGTCGAAACGCCGACTGGTGAAAACGTGTTGGTTTCAGGATCGTACATCTCCGCGGTCTGTACGGACTTCCGAAAATCGGCATCGCTACCGCCCATGATCAGGACTCCGCCGTCCTGAAGAAGCACCGCTTTGTGATTCAGTCGGTCGAACTGCAGATCGCCTGCTTCTGAAAAAGCTTCGGAGGAGGAATCGTAAATCAGGTTTCTGCCGACCAGCCTGGTGTCGCTTGCCACTATCTTCCCCCCAACGATCAGCACGCGGCCGTCCTTCAATAAAGTCGCCGTATGACCGAATCGTGGCTGATCCATAGCGAAAACGGCGGGAAATGTACCTGTATCCGGGTCAAACACACCCGCGTGTACCGTGCTGGTCAAAAAGACCTCTCCGTTGGGCAGTAGCGTGGCAGTCCGGATCCCCACATCCCCAGGCACGTTTGCCACAAAGTCGAATCTGCCCGACTCGGGATCGTACATCTCGATGGGAAGACGGGCAGATCCGGGGATGATTATGACTCGACCGTCGGGAAGCATTATTCCGTGGTCCCCGCTGCGACTCACGGTCATGTCTCCCGTAGGGGTAGTGGTCCCGGTCACAGGATCGAACAACTCTGCGCTGATATGACGCTCCGGCCGGGGAATAACGGTATTCGGGGGAGGCGGCGCATCGAGTACGGGAATCAACTCCGCGTAGCCGCCGGCGATCAGGACCTTCCCATCCTGCAATAATGTCGCGGCATGCCAATACCGGGGCTTGCTCAGATTACCGACCTCGTGGAGACCCCGTTCAAGGGCCGGCGGCGCCGACGTGGTCACCGAATCGCTTCCGCAAGCCCATAGGCTCGTGACGACGAACAACGCAAACAAGATTCGTGCAGTCATATTCTCTCCCTCAATTGAAATTGAACTGAAATCCCCCCACCGCATCTGCCGTCGCCTGCCCTTCGACAGGTTCAGGGCGGCGGCCCAATGAGTGACTCTGAACGGTGTCGTAGAGTCGCCCTTCCGTTCCGCGCAGGAGGCGGATGTGCTGCCTCTCAGGTAACGCCACATGGAATTCGCGCAGAGATGATCCCGTGCTGCAGTAGGTCCTTCGTCGGCCTGGGGGACCCTTCGACAAGCTCAGGACAAGTCCTCTGGATGAGAATCTGACCGGATAAATCAATTGTAGGGGCAGGTTTCAAACCTGCCCTCTGCTCCCTCAATCTGCATTCCGACAGCAGCACGTTGATGCCGGCAGCCAGGAACGTCCGCCCCACCTTCAAACCGGCTTCTTCCTATTGACAGTAGTGACTCCTGTGTGTCTCACGGGGTGAAAACGAAAATCTGATCCGTAATCGACTCCCAATCGTGATTGTCAGCCGTCCACTTGATTCCGCCAGCGACCATCACGCGGCCGTCTTCAAGGAGCGTGGCCGTCGCAAAGGACCTGCGCGGGCTGATGCTGTATCCTGTATTGGAAAATGCGTGCGTGACGGGATCATACAGTACGATATCGCCGTTGTACGAGCGGATAAGAAACACGTTGCCGGACGGCAACAGCAGGGCGGCGCTGGGATCGATCGTTGAGACGCCGGCCGGTGAATAGGTATTGGCTTCCGGGTCGTAGATCTCTGCCGTCTGCACGAATGGCCCTCTGCCGGCGGCGGCGCCGCCTATGATCAGGACCCTCCCGTCCTCCAGTAGCACCGCCTTATGATTCCTGCGGTCGAACTGCAAGTTACCTGCTTCCGAAAGGGCTTCGGTCGAGGGATCATAGATAAGATTCCGTCCCAGCAACCCTGCGTCCCCTCCAACATTCTGTCCTCCAACGATCAACACCCTGCCGTCCTTCAACAAAGTGGCCGTGTGGCCAATTCGGGAAGGTTCCATCCTGAATAGGGGGGAGAATGGGCCTGTAGTTGGGTCGAACACACCCGCGTATAGCGTGCTGGTCAGGAAGACCTTTCCGTCGAGAAGCAAAGTGGCAGTCAGAATCCCAACTCTCCCAGGCAAAACTGCCACAGGGTTGAATCTGCCGGAATGAGCATCGTACCTCTCAATGGGCAGATTGGGATTTCCGGGTATGATCAGGACCCGGCCGTCGGGAAGCAATATTCCATGGTCCTCGCTGCGACTGGCGGCCAGGTCTCCCGTTGGCGTTGAGGTCCCGGTTTCAGGGTCGAATATTTCCGCGCTGATGAGACGCTTCGGCTGGGGTATGTCGGTATTCGGAGGAGGCGGCCCCTCGAGTACGACAGGCAGTTCCTCGAGGCCGCCCGCGATCAGGACCTTGCCGTTCTGCAACAAAGTCGCGGCATGCCAATACCGGGGCTGGCTCAGATTGCCGACCTCGTGGAGACCCCGTTCAAGGGCCGGCGCCGTCACCGAATCGCTCCCGCAAGCCCAGAGGCTCGAGACGATTAACAGCGCAAACAAGATTCTGGCGGTCATTTTCCTTCCCCCGCATCAAGGGTCAGTGAGTGAGACGGCTTTGCGATCGGGCTGGCGACGCGGGCAGACAGGAATGTCCGCCCCAACCACACACCGGCTTCATCCGGTCGACAAAAGTGACTCCTGTGACTCTCATGGCGTGAAGATGAAAATCTGATCCGATATCGACTCATGAGAATGACTGTCATCACGCCATTTCAATCCGCCGGCTATAACTACGCGACCGTCTTCGAGGGGCGTTACCGTCGCCCCGTTTCGCCACGAACCTAGACTGTGCCCTGTAGGCGGCGAAAATAATTGAGTATCCGGATTATAAAAGGAGATATTGCCGTTGTCTGAGTGAATGAAAAATACCCTGCCGGACGGCAGCAACAGGGCGGCCAACGGATCCATTGCGGAAGTTCCGGCGGGAGAGAAGGTGTCTGTTTTGGGATCGTAGATCTCGGCCGTCTGTACGCGATCCCAAGGATCGGTGTGGCCGCCGACGATCAATACCCTGCCGTCCTGAAGAAGCACCGCCTTATGGTGTGCGCGGTCGAACTGCAAGTTACCTGCTTCCGAAAAGGCTTCGAACGAGGGATCATAGATAAGATTCTGTCCCAGCAACCATTCCCCTCCCCAGAGTTTACCTCCAACGATCAACACCCTGCCGTCCTTCAACAGAGTCGCCGTATGGCCAACACGGTTAGGAAACATCCGGAATGTGGCGGAAAACGCACCTTTAGCGGGGCTGAAGACACCCGCTTGTAAGGAGCTGGTCAAAAAGACCTCTCCGTTGGGCAGCAGGGTGGCAGTCCTGGCTCCATTTGTCCAGGGCGCGTTTGCCGCGGAATCGAATCTGCCGGAGTGAGGGTCGTACATCTCAATGGGGATATTAAGAACACCGGATACGATCAGGGCACGACCGTCAGGAAGCAATATGCCGTGGTCGTCATATCGACTGGCGGTCAGGTCTCCCGTTGGCGTTGAGACCCCGGTTTCAGGATCGAAAATCTCCGCGCTGACAAGACCATCGAACTCCCAAACACCTTCTCCCGCAGGAGGTAGTGCCGCGTTGCCCCCGGCGATCAGGACCTCTCCACCTTGCAATAGAGTTGCGCCGTGCATATAGCGCGGCTGGCTCATAGTACCGACCTCGTGGAGTCCCCTCTCGCGGTCCGGCTGCTCCGGCGTCGTCACCGAGTCGCTCCCGCAAGCCCAGAAGCTTGAGGCGATTAACAGTCCAAACAAGATTCTGGCAGTCATCTACTTTCCCCCAAATCAAGGTTCTCGGGGTGCGACATCGACACGATGAGCCTTGCGATGCGGGCAGACAGGAATGTCGGGCCCACCCTCAAACCGGCTTCCTCTGCGTGGCGGTCTACGCCGACGTATCACCGACACATTTCGCTGATGGACATTACAGCACATGTCATTCTGAGCGCAGCGAAGAATCTCCCGTCTTCGCGATTGTACGGGTAGCGTTTGGCCATTGTAGACGAACCTGTGCGCGGGGACCCATCGCCAGCATGGCGGTTTCCTCATCATGACAGATCAGTTACACGGTTATTCTCAAGGCGTGAAAATAAGAATCTGGTCCGACATCTCCCGCTCTTGACCCTGCCCGCTTTGCGTCGCGCTGTCCCTGTACTTCCAGCCGCCGGCAATCATTACCCGGTTGTCTTCAAGGAGCGTAACCGTCGCGCCGCTTCGCCACGGTCCTATGCTGTACACTGTAGGAGATAATTCATGCGTATCCGGATTGTAAAGTACGATATTGCCGTTGGGCTCGTGGATGAGCAACACTCTGCCGGACGGCAGCAGCAGAGCAGCCAGCGGCGAAATCACGGCCACTCCGACCGGCGAGAACGTGTCGGTTTCGGTGTCGTACATCTCGGCAAGGATTGCCTGTTCCGAACCGGTATGGCCGCCCAGGATCAGAACTCTCCCGTCATGGAGAAGCAAGGCCGTATGGCCCCAGCGGTCAACCTGCAGACGACCGGCTTCCGTAAAACCATTTGACGAGGGATGGTAGATCAGATTCCGTCCGGTCAACTCGTTATTCCCCGTGCTCCCGCCGACGATCAGCACGTGGCCGTCCAATAGCAACGTCGACGTATGGTTTTTTCGTGTTTCCTCCATCGCGACTACGGAGGTAAAGGCGCCGGCAGCGGGGTCGAAGAGAGCCGTGTGCTGCTGTGTGGTCACAAATATCCTGCCGCTTTGAAGCAAATTTGCAGTGGCAATGGGCGGAAACCAGGGAATTTTCGCCAGGGCTTCGAATCGAGCGGAGTGAGGATCGTAGATTTCAACGGGGAAATCATGATATCTGGGCATGACCAGGATGCGACCGTCGGGAAGCAGGATACCTTTGTCCGTGGATCGACTGACGGTCATATTGCCCGTTGGCGAAGAGGTCCCTGTCAATGGATCGAATATTTCGGCGCTGATGCGACGGGTTGAGAGCGGTTCCTCGTATCCGCCCCCGATCAGAACCTTGCCATTCTGCATTAACGTCGCGAAATGTTGAAGCCGAGGCTGGGTCATGATACCGACCTCGTGGAGACCCCGTTCAAGGGCCGGCTGCTCCGGCGTTGTGACCGAGTCCCCACCGCAGGCCCAGACGCCCAATAGGAATAATAGTGCGAACAAGAATCTGGTTGTCATTTTCTTTACTCCACAGCGAGGGACTGTGAATGCGACATCTACGCGCTAAGGCTGGCGAGGCGGGCAGACAGGAATGTCCACCCCACCTTCACACCGGCTTCCTCACTGCTCGCGTTGGGATTCGGTCCTGCCGTTCTCTTCATTGACGTCGACCGGTGTGTATATCCTGAATCCGCTAGAGCCGTTATTCCGTCTCTCGCGGTTCAATGTTTCTTTCTGGCCCGCGGGACCCATCGGCCTGCCATTGCCCGCCCTCGTCGTCTCTCCAGATTCCGGCGAGTCGTTGCGGTGCGCGCGAAGCCCCTCCAGGTTATCGATGAATAGTTCGAGCATCGAAAACAGGAATGCTTCGTAAGTCTTCTTCGCGCCTTCGTCTGCGGCCCCTTCGTGCCGCGCCCTTTCAGCCACGTCGACAAGGCCGTTCCTGATCTGGCGCGCGAGGCGTTCGGTGGCGTCTGCGGAAGACGATTCCCGTGTGAAATCAATCGAAACCTGCATATTGAAAGCGCGGGCGTACATCGTCAGGTCATCGAGTTTGAGCCGATCGTTGCTGCTGTTTTCGATTCTCGAGATCTTGCTCTGTGTGCAGCCGGCCCGTTCCGCCAGTTCCTCCTGCGTCAATTTCTGAGAGCAACGCAGGTCGGATAAAGCCCGGGACACATCGTAATCTCCTGCGCGACCTTCCTCTTTGTTGTCAAGTGTCTCTACCTGCGCGGCGCCAGACACCAATTCGGACACCGATGATTCACGTATTTCCATCCCGATATTCCCTCCTCAAACTGTTGAACCTTACTCGGTAGATCTGTTCATTCGTTTGCTGAACGGCCTGGAAACTGAAAACCCATGGTGTAAACTCATTCATGCCCCAAACTGGCAGTTCGAGGCGTGAAGTTATTCAATATCGCGATAATCAAGGTCATATGACCTGAAAATTATGCAAATATAAGATAATTTTGCGGTGACACAATCACAGTCCGACGTACGCGGTGGGCTAATCCCTTTCGCCCTGCAGCACGGAAGCCGTCGCCGAGGGAGGACCCTCGTTCGTAGGCCGCCGGTAGTCCACGGCGGTAATCCGATAGTGAAAGGACCCGGATGCCGCGCCCCGATCCACGTAGCGCGTGGTGTCCAGTGGCGTCTCGTTCAGAGACGCGAACGGCCCTTCCGCCGCGGTTGCCCGGTACACGATGTACCCTTTAAGCCCCGTAAGCGCCGTGCCGTCGGCGTCGGTTTCCGGGCGGCGCCAGGAAACCTGGACGTCCTGTCCATCGCGAGCGACTTCAAGATGCAACGGCGCGCCGGGCTGCCACCCGTCGAATGCCTGCGTGGCTATGCCCAGCATCGCGGCCGTCGCCGCCACGTGAGCCGGCCACGCCTGAATCGAAATCTCTTTTTCGAAGTATGCGGCCATCGATTCCCAGATCCGGTAGTCGTACCCCGCCAGGTAGAGAAACCCCCACCCCCTCCAGCCCCGTTCCGCGTCGAGCTTGCTTGCCTCGCCGTCTATGTAATACCTGAAAGACGGCTCCTCGAGGCTCCCGTTCCAGACGTGGCGGACGAACGTATTGGCCATTCTCTCAAGGTCCTTCCGGGTGAAACTCAGACCGCTTCGGACCCCCTGCAGCGCCGCCTGGATATCGATAAAGGCATGTCCGACGTCCTCCATCAGTTCGGGCCAGTGGCTTTCGGGACCGTATTTCCAGGTATAAGCCTCCGCTTGCGGGTCGTACAGCAGTTGATCGTGAAAGTACCGTAACATCTGCTCGCTCTGGTCTGCGTAAAACGGTGCGAAACCCGTACTTCGCGGCTTGTAATACGGCGACATGGATAGGCGACGGAGCGTAACCAGCGCATCCGCAAACGACAGGAACATATTCAGCGGCTGGCGCTTCCACCCCGACCATTCGTATACGTGGTATCCCGCGTCCTCACCGAAGCGGCTGGAGTCGTCCGCCGTCCACCCGGGGTCAGGCGCCCAGTTCGCGTGCCACTTGGCGATCACATCCTCTTCAACAACGCGCAGGAATTCATCCGCTTTGGACCTGTACGCCGCGTGTAAGGACGGGTCCTCCCAGACCAGCTCCACGAATGCCAGGATCGGACTGACAATCAATCCGTCGTCGGAAAACCATTCGGTATATTCGGGCCTGTACTGGCTATACCGGTTCTGCCCCCAGCCCCCGTATCCGTCGACGTATCGCGGATCGTAGACTTCATACGGCGGCACGTCCGACCTGGCGATCAGAATGCGATCTATGTGTTGTACCAGTTTGTCCAGCCAGACCGGTTCCTTGAACGTCCGATACAGGTTCAGGTACATCCTCTGCACGTAGGCCGACGGACCCCAGGCGAACGACCCTCCGTCGCGGCCGTCCAGATATTTGTCCCCGTAAATTTCATCCCACGTCAAGAAAACCCCGTACCAGTCGGTACTCACCGGTCCCTCGAACGGGACAGCAGGGGATCTCTCTTCAGACGCCGCGGGAACGTCGAACCATCCGAACATAATGGCCGGGAACGCGCCTAGAAAGAGACGAAGAGGGAGGGAAATTGGAATGTGTCCGGAGTCTGCCATGGGGCGGCGCCTCGTTGGCGGACCGAGGAAAGGCGGGCGCCCACAAGGGACGCCCCTACAGATGTAACGTCGGTGCGGAACCCAGAGAGTTCAATTTGCGGATGATCGGGCTTTGTAGGGGCGTCCCTTGTGGGCGCCCGGCCGACGGCGTTACCTCTCCCGTCTAACCGCCTTTTGGCTGCCCGCCAGGACGCTATGGTCTGTATATAAGGATCTGGTCCGTCGCCTGGAGGTCCTTCAAGCCTCCAGCGATCAGCACACGGCCGTCGCGAAGCAGCGTTGTCGTATAAAACGCGCGATTCTCGCCTATGCTGTCTCCGGTAGGACCGAACGCGCCGGTGGCGGGATCGTAGAGAATGACCTCGCCGCTTTCCCCGATAATGAAGACTTCGCCCGATGGCAGTAACGTGGCAGCATGAATCGCTTCAAATCCGGGATCCCCTTCTGATGTAAACGTCCCCGTTGCGGGGTTGTATCGCTCGGCGGCGGTAACCGACTCTTCTGATCCCTCGTCCCCGGTGGTCCCGCCAATAACCAGCACGCTGCCGTCCTGGAGGAGAATCGCTCTGTGATCCTGCCGTTCGTATCTCAGCTCACCGGTGCGGGTAAGCGTATTGGACGACGGATCGTAGATTTCGGACGCTTTCACGATGCCCGAGGCATTGACGCCGCCAACGATGAGAACCCGCCCATCCCGCAGCAAAGTTGCCGTATGCCCCGTGCGAATGACGACCGTCCCGGGGAGTGACGTGAATTCACGCGTAGCGGTGTCAAAGATGGCAACACCCAGAGAGTAATATGTCAGGATCTTGCCATTGGGCATTAACGTGAATGACCAGATCCTTGCGAATGCCGGAAGATAGGGCTCAGGGGTGAACCGCCCGGTCCGCGGATCGAAAAACTCCAGAGGCGCCTCGTCCGCTCCCGCCAGAAGGACCCGGCCGTCCGGCAGCAATATTCCCATGTCGAGTATTCGTGGCAGCGACAGATTGCCCCTTCGGCTCGAGGTCCCCGTTACGGGGTCGAACACCTCCGTGCTGGCACGAAAAAGTGAGTTTGACACCTGACCCGGGTTTTCAGTTGCGGCGCCGCCCGTAATTAGGACAGTTCCATCCTGCAACAACACCGACGCGTGCCAGAACCGCCTTTCCGTCATTTGACCGGCAACTTCGAAACCCGACAGATCGCCCGTCGCTTCCGGAGACGTCGGTACGGGTGAACCGCAGCCTGTCAGGCTCGAGACAATTGCCAGTGCGGAAATCATCCTGACGGTCATCAGATGCCCTTCCTGTTTGTCGTAACTTCTCGTCCCGGGACCGCAGACATTACTAAGGTGAGATCACAAAAGCCACGTCTTTTCCCACGCTCTCGCCGCTGTTTCTGTCGATGATCGATACCTTCAATGAATATCGTCCCGGAGCCTGTTCGTCCAGCGCGAGTTCCACGTATTCCTCGACCTGTGCTGAAGCGCCCAGTTGTTCGTACGTAACGGCAAGCTCCTCGCGCCTTCCGGATCCCCATCGGAACAGGCGCGAGATGTTTCCCGCCCGCCCGGGAGCGTCTCTGGACGTGATGGCATAGGAAACGTTGAAGTTCGTCTGACCGAACGCATCCTTGTCCAGGTTGTAGATTTCGTAGTAGACGAACACGCTCTGGCCCTTCCTGTACGCGCGCGAAGGCATCGGAACGACCTTCAGGTCTCCCTTGGTAAACTTACTGCCCACCGTTTCCACGCCGACCTGCCAGGCCAGTTCCAGATCACTGATCTGCAACCGTTCTTCTCCATAAAGATCCACTTCGACCTGCTGCTGATAGATGCCCATTCTTCCTCTCAGGCGGTCCTGCGACTTTACCTCCAGTCGGTAGGCGCCCGGCGGCAGGTCAAGTTTCAGCACGTCAGGTACCATCAGGCCTTCTCCCGCCTGGTTTCCTGCGGCTTCGTAGGTCATCTCATCGGTTCGACGGTAAACCGTATCTTGAGACGACGAAATGAGCGCCGCGTGGTGCGTCAGCACCTGCCGTGTGAAATCCTCTTCCGGTACGTAATGCGCCGGAAGAATGGGGACGCCGTAGTAGATTTCGAGGAGACTGCGGCCGTCATCGCCCCTGAAGTCGGCAAGGGAATAGTGGAAATCGAGCGGCGGCGTTTCATGTCGTGGCGTATAGAAATCGGGCGTGACACGCGCTGCTCGCCGGTAGACGGAATGGGGCGCGTGCCTGCTCAAGGACGCGGTCTGGCTGATCGATATATCCCCCTGGTTTGGCGGTACCGGAGCGTAGTCGTAGATCCCGGAACCAATCTCGTCGGTAAAGGTGATTTCGATTCCGCCACCCGCATCGGCATAGATCCACGTTTCCCAGGGTACGGTGCTCCGGTCTTCGTCGGTGGTAACGGGGTGATAGTCGCCGAATCCCAGGCTTTCGTCCAGTGGCAAAATGCCTATCTTCGCGGAATCATCATCCACGAAGAAATGGTCCCTTTCTCTGTCCTGATCCAGTTCCGTATCGCCCGCCTCCGTACCATGGTCCGCCGAACCGGCAATTTCACACGCCGATGGGGCCGAGCTCTCTATCTTAAACTCTCTCAATTCGTACCAGGCGCCTTCGAGCTGCTTGAGGCTGCGTACGGGATAGACGGGTCCGACAAACGTGTGCGCGCGAACGTCGCCCTTGTAGATGTTGTAAGCGAGCCGCTCCTTGACCCGCTGCACTTTCAGGCTCTGTTTGAAGTTGGGGTCGTCTGACCGGGACCGGTGATCGGGTTCCCCGAATCGGATATAGACGTCGCCTCTCGCGTCCCACGGTTGCTTGCTTTCCGAAAACTCGGTCAGTGCGTGCCAGACCCTTCGGTAGTGTTCCAGCAGGCGTTCATTCACCGGTGTGGACAGGTCCGGGTCCTTCCCGTTCCAGAATCGTCTGAGATACGTCTCGCGATCCAGGCCCGGGGTCTCATCAGATGCCCGGAGATCCTCACCGGAGGCGACAAGCGAGATATCTTCGTACAATCCCTTCACTTCCGGGTCAAGTGTGGAGATGTAGTCTTCGAAGAACGCCATCGCCATATCCGCTTTGTCCTGCTCGATGGCGGAAATGGCGATAATGGGCATCAACTCGATGGCTTCGGGGTGCCTTTTGACGAAGTCCAGCAGATGGTCCATAATCCTGGAATAATCTCTGACTTTCAGGTACGCAACGCCCAGCCGGCGCTGCGCGTCCACGTCTTCCGGACGAATCGCGAGGTACTTCGTATACCATACGACGGCCTTCTCGAATTCCCAGGACAGGTTCAGATAATAGTCTGCAATCATCAGATAGGCGCCCGCGTGGCCCGGGTCCATTTTCAGGACTCTTTTTGCTTCCAGTTCGGCGTCGCGCTGCTTCATCGCATAACGCACTCTGGCCATCTGATACCGCGCATCCACAAAATCCCGGTCCCTGACCAACGCTTCGGTGAAATGGTGGATCGCGAAGTGCCGCTGCATCGGCCACGTCGCGTAAAGCATCCCAAGGCCGTGGTGGGCCAGAGCCTTGCTCCCCAGGGTCAGCGCCCGATGAAAGGCGTCCTTCGATTCCTCGAATCGTCTCAATTTCAGAAGTATGTGACCCAGATTGACGTATGCATCGGGGTCCCTGGGGCGTTGACGGGCTACGTTGCGAAAGATCAGTCGAGCCCGATCCAGATCATCCCGGTCCATCGCGCGACGCCCGCTGGCGGCCAGGCTGTCGACCTGTGCCGCGCGGGGTTTTGAGATTTTCGTGTGACCGCCGTCGAGACCGGCGACGCCGTCGATCCGTTCGCCGCGGTGCCAAAAACATGCCAGGGCTGGCGCGCCAGGCAACCCGTCACGTCTATGGAGATAGTCGCTGAGAAATGAGTAGTCCCGGTTTACCGGGCAGGAGAACAGCACGCCGAGGATGGTTTTGTAGTCATCCCGTGTGTTCCCGGAGGGCGTTTCTGCAACAACCCTGGCTGTTGCCCACCGATGTAGTTCTCCAAGATCCGCGGGTGCGGCGCCGTTCCGCGCGTGCTTGAATCCCTCGATCAACCGCAGCATCCCCGTCAGACGCTCACGGCAGTTGCTTCTGTCGGCCTCCCTGGTGTCTGCATCGATCCAGTCTTCGCATATTTCGATGTATCTCTCGCAACTCTTCCTGGACAGTCCGTACTTCGCGGCGCCATCGTAGAGTCTCCTGAATGCACGCCTGGCCTGGTCGAACATCTTCTCCGCTCTGGCTACCTTTCCCCGGTGCAGCGCATTCCTTCCGCGGATGTACAGGTCCAGGCCGGTTCCGATCAGGCCCAGGGCCGCATCTGCACCGTCGGCTCCGCGCATGGCCTGGGAAGTTCGGGTATGCGGGAATGTCTTGCGAACTCGTTGCTCGATCATGGATATATCTTTTTTGATATCCTTCCGGACAGCCTCTCCCGTGTCAACGTAAACGCGGATCGACTCTGCTCCGTCTTCGATTCGGCACCAAACGGACTCTCCGTCGGCTGACCACTCGACGGGCCCCGCTACGTCGCCAGCAAACAGAAGCCTGATATCGCCCCGGTCATTCGCGATCCAGAGACCGCGGTCCACCCCGGCCAATTCACTTCCACGATACCCGACAATCGCTAACAACCGTCCACCCGGGGAAAGCGCGAACTCGAGGGGATGCATGTCTCCGGGCATCGGCCACGGCTCCTCTCCGGCGCCGTCCAGGCTCAACCGCCAGATTCGGTTGCGTGTAATCGGCAGTGTGCGGCCGCCGTAAAAGTACGACCCCCACGCTTCCCGTCGCAGGCTTCGCTCCAGGTAGATCAGTTCGTCCCCGCCAGGTGCAAATTGCAGGGTTCCGGGACCGCCGGGAAAGGCGCTCAGCATTCTGGAGCCATCGTCTCTCGAGGAGACGAGCCATATCTCGGACAGCGATACCGCTCCTTCGCCACGTCTGACGACATGGGCCAGATGCCCGCCATCCGCCGATCTCACCGCACAGGATGCCCCGTGCGCGGACTCAACCGGACACTGTATCGTTACAATGCACGATGCGATTATGAGCAGGTTCTTTACCCAATGCATCACAACATCTCCCATATCGATTTCGACTCGATTCACGAAGAAGCGCCCGGGTTAGCCTCAATCCGAAAAAAACTGCAACGCGGCGACGCGATAAAACCATCCGAAACGGGGCAATATCGACGTATAGAAGGACGTTTTTTTCCGTCACGTCCAGTGACCTGGTGTATCCTGGTAATCCGCCGTTTAATCGCCTTTATTTACAAGCACATATTCGAATTAACGTCCCCGAAGACTTACGAATCAAGGTTAGACATTCGCTCGCGCACCATTTCATGCCCTTCGAACAAGTCCCCCGCCACCGCACCCTGCGCCTGGCGCGGCGGCTCGGCACCCAGAATCCGGCACAACGTCGGCACAACGTCGGCAGCGTGGATATACCCCAGCTTGTCCACCGGCCGTTCGTATCCGCGCTTCACCCCCGGCCCTGCCATCAACCACGAACCGAAGCTGGACGAGACTTCACTCATGGTCGGCAGAAAACCCCCGTGATGCGCCCCGAACACATTTGGCGCGCCTAGGCAGCCCCCGCCCGCAATGCCATGCCACTGGCCGTAGTACCCGCTCACGTACCCGTGGTCCCAGGCGAAGACCACGTCGCCGCACTGGTCTCCCCATTGCCCGAGGATGTACGCGTCCCGTCGCGGCAGGGCGATAGCCACCGGATTGCGTCCCGCTTCCTCGTCGACCCACGTGCGCAACGCCAGCAGCAACTCGGCCTCGATCCGGTCGAACTCAGGCCCCGGCACGACGTTGATGAAAATATCGAATCCCTTGTCATCCTTGAGATAGGCCCGGGTGCGCTCCCAGTCGATATCCTCCTCGCGCACCTGATCTCGCGCCAGGTCCTCTTCCGCGCCACGCTTGAGCGCCAGAAAGCCCTGCTCGTGCAAGAACAGCCGGATATTGGCCACCCGGACGTCGGGTGAGCACCCATGGTCGGACACCACGCCCACGTACGTATGCGCGTTCGCGTCCTCCCACAAACGTCCCAGGATACGGTCGCCCACCTGATAGGCCCGTCGGAAGTAGTGTACGTACTTTTCGGCACGCTCTGCTACGTACCCGGGGCACACGGGGTCGACGTCTCCCAGGTGGATGTGGTTGAGGTAATCGTACAGATGCCAGTGGCAGATAAAAAACGAACAGCCCCGCTCCCGAAGCATGTAGCGCGCGACCTCGGCAAACCACATCCCCTGGTACTCGCATTCCTCGAGGGCCGTTTCGAAATCGGCCATGCCCGAGGTATAGGGCAACATGGAGGCGTGTTCCTGATACGGGCCGAAGCGCTCCAGAAGTTCGCCGGCCAACGCATCGGGGAACGTGAAGCCGTCGGTAAAAGTCACCTGGGTGCGATAGAGCTTGAGCCGGCTGCCGTCAGCGGCCAGTTCCATCAGCTTGAAGCGCAGCGACGCCGGGCGTTTGCTCCCGTCGACGGCAAAGTCCTCCACCGCCCATTCGCTCCATTCTCCCACGCCGGCCTCTGCGATGCAACAGGACCCGTTCCGGTCCCGGCACACCAGCACCCGGTCGTAGCCCCGTCCCTCGCTGTCCACCGCGAGCAGGTTGAACGTTGTGACATCCCCGCCCGGCCTGGCCGCCACGTCAATGCTGCTCTCCAGCGGCGGCGCCGCACTCCCGGGCATGTTGCGCCATTCCTTCGCCCGTGTTAGCGACGGAATTGGCTCGACGCTCCGTTGGACATGCCGCACCGCCGTGCCATCGTGGTCCATCCCGATGGTTTCCGCCAACGCAGCGTCCGTGGTATAGGCCTGGCAGGAGGCCACTTCAAACTCCGTGCTGCGATGGCCAGGGTGGCCGAAACCGTCTACAACATAGCCCGACTTCACCCCGGACGGATGGGCGGCGGGATAGTGTACGGCCACACTCTTCATGCCCGCCCGTTCCAGCGCATTCCAAATTCGCTCGGCGTTGTTGGCCCGGCCGTCGAAACTGTCGATCCGCTGTCCCGGCGCAACTTCCACCCGCCAGCGCGTGACTCCGTGCGTGCCCGTGTGCGCCCCCGTCGAGAGTGTGGCCCAGTTGGTCGGGGTCCACACCGGGAAAGAGGGAAGGGTCTGATTGACGGCGCCCTCACGCAGCATGCGTTCGAAGTGGGGCAACGCGCCTTCCGCGGCGAATCGCTTCATCATCGGGACGATAAAGCCGTCCATGCCGAAAGCGTAGATTTTCTCCTCCACGTCTCCTCGTCGGGTAAAGGGTATAGGATGGTCGGGTGGTTGCGGGTATTTCCCCACAGACACAAACCGGATCGGGCTGTTGTTGCGGGATCATCCGTCTCCTGGCGGGCAGCCGGGCTCAGAAGCTGTTTTAAAATTACCGGTGAGTTCCCGAGCGCGAGCGAAAAAGCGGCGGTCAAGGCGGAAAAATCCGCCGATATTTGTTTATACCGGTGGATTTGACCAACGCCGACCGGCGCTTTTACAGCCGCGCGAAGACCGCTGGGAATTTTAAGACGGCTTCTCTGGACGGGTGGGGAAAATTCTACTTCGCGAGGATAAAGCTGGCCTTTTTCTGGGCCATTTCACCGCTTTTCATATCGATGACGGTCACGTTCAGGAAGTACTCGCCCGCGGGGCGGTTTTCCAGCTTGAGTTCCACGTATTCGACTTCCTCGGTATCCTCACCCTCCATCTCGTACGTCACTTCAAGTTCTTCACGTTTGCCCCTTTTCCACCTTATGAGGCTGGTGATGATACCCAGGGGGCTGAAGCCGCCCTTCTTCGTGACCGTGTAGGATACCTGGTAGTTCGTCTGCCCGAATTCATCCTGTATCAGGTTGTATATTTCGTAGTAGACGAATACATTCTGGCCCACCCGGTAGGTCCGCGTTGGCATCGGAATGACCCACAGCGCGCCCTTGTTGAATTTGTCCTCGTCCTTGCGGCTGGAAATCCGCCAGGCCAGTTCCAGGTCGCTCACCTGGAGGCTGTCCCGTTCATAGGACTCGATTTCAATGTCCTGACGATACCGCCCGTGCTGTACGGACAGGTTGTCCTTTATTTTCACTTCCATCCGGTAGCGCCCGGGGGGCACGTCCATGCGCGCGAGGTCCGGAACGAACGCGCTCCGTTCCGCGGTCACGTCCCCTTTCGCCGCGAAATTCACCTTGTCCTCGCTCCTGTAGACAGCGCCGGTTGTCGGATTCCGCAGCGCCACGGTCCGGTCCACCATTATTTCCGTCCGGTCGTCATCGATCATATAGTGCCCCTGGTGCCGCGGTATCCCCACGTAGACTTCCAGCGCCGTCCGGAAATCCGTTTCACCCCTGAAATCGGCCGAGTTGAAATAGAACTCCATCGGCAGCGTGTTTTTCGGCCGTACGAAGTAGTTCGGCTGTGCCGCTGCGGCCATGCGGTAGATGTTGCGGGGGCTGTAGCGTGTGAACATGGCCAGCCGGCGGGCAGGAATCCGGGCATCCAGCGGTTCGGGCGCATAGTTGTAGTTTCCGTTGCTGAACTCGTCTGTAAAGGTAATCTCGATTCCGCTGCCCACGTCGACGTACGTCCATGTTTCCCACGGGACCATCGAACCGTCGAACGTCGCGGTGACCGGTCTGTAGGACCCCCCTCGACCCCTGCCGCCCAGGCTGCGCACGGGGTAGACCGGACCGACGAATGTTGAGCTGGCGCCGCGAAGGCCGATTCCGCGGCGCGGAGGGCGCGCGGCCCCGTAGAGCGTCCTGGAAAGACGTTCCTTGACCCGCTGAACCGCCATGGACTGCTGGAAGTTCAACTCTTTGTAGGTGGAGCGGTGGTCGGGTTCGCCGAAACGGATGTAGACTTCGCCGCGCTGGTCCCACGGCTGCCTGCCATCGGAGAAATTCTGCATGGCGAACGACACCCGCCGATAGTGCTCCAGGAGGCGCTCGTTCGCCGCCGTGGTCAGGTCAGGGTCCTGGTCTGCCCAGAACTTCCTCACAAAGTCCCATCGTTCTTCCAGCGGCGTCTGTTCGAAGGCCGCCAGCGTCTCCTTAGGCGCAACCAGCCGGATATCGTTGTAGTGCCCCTTCTCGGCCGAGTCGGCCCTTTCAAGATAGTCTCTGAAAAAGGCGGCGGCCCTGTCGTAGGCCCCCAGTTTCATGCAGGCCTGGGCGAGGATGGGCAAGACCTGGTTGTCGTCCGGATTCTGTAAGGCGTAATCCTCCAGGACTTCAAGGATACGGCCGTAGTCCTTCGTTCTCAGATAGATCGATCCCAGCCGCTTCCGCCCCTCCGGGTCGCCGGGCCGCAAACCCATATATTTCGCGTAGTAGAACGCGGCTCTCTCGTAGTCTTTCTCGAATTCCTCCACCCACTTACCCATCAGCAAATAGGCGGGGGCGTAGCGGGGGTCAATTGCCAGTACTTTGTTGACTTCCCGCCGTACGTCGTGTTCGTCCAGTTTATATCGGATATCGGCAATATTGAACCGGGATTCCACGTGGCCCCGGTCGTACTGAAGGGCTTTCTGGAAATAGCGTATGGCGTCGTAATTTCCCCTCGGCCACTTGCGGAAGGTGAGCCCCAGCCCGTAGTAGGCCTCGGCCAGCGTGTGTTCGCACTCGATCGCGCGCTCGAAGGACTTAATGGCGCGTTCCAGCTTCTCGGCCTCCAGATAGGCAAACCCGAGCCTGCTGTGCCCGAGGGCGTAGTCCTGAGCTACGCCGGCGAGGATTTCCAGGGTGGAAATCGCCCTGGGCGGATCGATCGGGGTGAGGTCCGTACCGAGGTTGAGGAGGGAATCGACCTGCGCCCTGCCCACGCGCCGGTCGACGGTACGATATCCCGCGCCGCTGCGGACGGCCTCAACCAGGTAGCCGTTGTGGAAGAAGCTGGTGACAACGGCTTCGCCGTCCTCCGCTTCAGGACGGTATCCGTGTGTGTAGCTGAACCGGCGCTTCTTATCGGGGTCCATCGCCGAGCGAAACAGCGTCTTCATGACGATAGAGTCCGCTGGCGTCAGCGTTTTGGTTTCTATCCAGTCCTTGAGCGCCGCCAGATCCGACGGCCGCTGGTTTTCGTGTGCATGTTCATAGGCGAAAAGGGCGTCTCCAATGACGGTCAGATGGTCCTGGCAGACCCAGCGGGCGCCTCGCTTTCCACCGGCCTTCCTGGCGGTTGCGGCCAGCGCCTCCGCGTAGGACAGGACCGGCTCTTCGTAGAGCCCATGCTTTTTGAATCTGAGATACAGGGCCGCCCATGCCCGGGAGGCATTCCGAAAACGCTTCACCGCCGATCGGAATTCCCAACGATGCACGGTCGTATAGGCCAGGGCCGAGGCGTTGAATACCGCCGCGACGCCCCACAGCACCGCCTTTGCAGCGGGTCCCGGTCGCGGCGGGCTTCCGGCCGCCACAACCGGCGGCGTTCCATGTTCCGCACCGACAGCACCTTTCGATCGTGCAATCGACCCGTCCCGGATGGAGATCTCCCATACACCGGGTGGTACCAGCGGTACGGACCGCTCCGGAAGCATGGTAAGCGTATGCAGGGGGACCCGTAAGGGTCTATCCCGATAGCGAAGCCGTTTCCCGCCAGCAACCCACTCGAGGCGCCCGGGCGGGCCGGGAAAGGTGCCGAGATGGCGAGGCTGGCTTCCCGGGGTTTCGACCCAGATTTCGGTGATGGCGGAGGAACCGGTTTCCATCCCGATCGCCCACGCGGTCTGCCCGCCGCTGGAGGCCGATACCGCGGTCTGACGAACCTGAGCATCGAGATTCTCAAGAGGGAAAGACGCCGTAATGATCACGGTCGCGAACAAAGCCAATCGCCACAATCCCACACGGGTCGATTCAAGAAATGATACCATGTCATCAACCTCATACGAACCGAAACGTCGTGTCTGCTATCGTTCCCCTTCGTCATCGTACCCCGTTCCGATCCAGCATGTTATGCAGTTTCAACCGGCAGTGCAAGCGCTTTGGGGATGGCGACCCCTCCCCCGGCCCCTGAGAATCGGGGAGAGGGGAGACGAAAGAGGGTAGAGATCGGACGCCGTAACGGGTTTCTTCTCATGCCGCAGGCAAGTCGGAGGAACAAATCGGCAAGGGCCTCTTCTCCCGTCTACCGGCTCCCGTCTAACCGCCTTTTTTCGACCCCCTCCTCCGGCAGCACAGAACATTGACACGCTATGGCCTGTACACCAACACTTCATCCGTCGAAAGAAGATCCTTCAGGCCTCCCGAAACCATGATCCGACCGTCTTTGAGAGGCGTTATGGTGTACAGCAATCGATTCTGGCCGATGCTGTGTCCCGTACGGTTGGCAGTGCCTGTGGATGGATCGTAAATCGCGACGTCTCTGCCAGACAGAAGGAACACCTTTCCGGTGGGCAGCAGGTAGGCGGAATCGATGGACGATAGTCCCGTGTCGCCCGACGGCGCAAACACGCCTGTTACCGGATCGAACATCTCGGCCGTCGTTACATTCCGCACGTCTTCCACTTCGATTATGCCCCGGCGCCCGCCTATGACCAATACCCTGCCGTCCTGGAGAAGAAATGCCTCGTGTCCCCATCGTTCGTCGTTCAAACCGCCAGCTTCTGCAAAGGAATGGGTTGTGGGATCGTAAATTTCGGATCTCTCGACCATGCCGACATCATTCATCCCGCCGGCGATGAGAATGCGGCCATCTCGCAGAAGCGTGGCCGAATGGTTCGTTCTGGGGGCGATCATCCTGTCAGATGAAGTGAACTCCCAGGTATTCTGATCGAGAATGCCCGCGTTGCCCCCTTTATCGGACACGAAAATGTCTCCCGTCGAAAGAATCGTCGTAGCGACACTTCGTCCGAATTCGGCCGCGTCCGCCATGATCGCGAATTTTCCGGATTTCGGGTCGTAGATGTCCGGGGGATAGAGATCGTTACCTTTGATGATGACCCGACCATCCAGCAAGGGGATTGCCCTGTGCTGTGAGCGTGACTGCGACATATCACCCGTTGCCACCGAGGTCCCCTTAACCGGATCGAACAACTCCGCCGTAGCGTGCCTGAACTCAGGGGACGAATGACCCGGATGGTCCGTTTCATAGCCGCCCGTGATCAGCACCCGCCCGTCGTTCAGCAACGTCGACGTGTGAAAAAACCGGGTCGTGGTCATGGTCCCAATGACTTTGAACACCTCAGACTCGCCGGATGGATCTGACGACGCCGGCGAATCTGATCCGCATGCCGGGAAACACAGAAAGAGAACGATCAATGTCAATGGTTTGGCTGGCATATTGCGATCCTCCACTCATTCCGAATTCGACACGAGCCCGGCGACCGAAGGCAATCTTCTCTCTATCACGACATCATCCACCAGTATCCGGAGCGAGGGCATCCCTGCCCTCGGACTTCGAGCAACCCAGGTATCTCGACATCGAGGGACGATGTGGATATTCAATCAATCACGCGAAACAACGTATCGCGTGAGACTACCTGATCACTATGCATGTCCCTGACGCGAATCGACAGGCGGTGTACGCCGGCAGGCACGTGGGTCAGGTCGATCTGCAGATACGTGAAGTCGTCCTCCCGGTTGCCCTCGTACCGGGCCGTGATCGTCGTCTCCACGCCCTCCTTGCTTCTGCCCATCTTCTTGATCCGGCTGGCGATTTTATCCTCATCCGGAAACACAAACCTTGCCCGATACGTGATCTCATCCCTCTTTTGCGCGTCGAAATAGTCCGGGACTACTATTGGCGTCGTGACCGGCAAATCCTCTTGCGGCTCATCTTCCTCCTCGGCCACTCGCTCCGGCCGGCGTATGCCTGTGTCAATAGTCCTGATATCACGCGTGACCTCCAATCGCCTCCCGCCCTCGGGCAACCGCTGCGCAAGGAACAGGTACGGATCGACCTTCTTCCTCGCCGGCTGTCCTATTCGATAAGCAATCTGATACTCCGAACGGCCGAATTCGTCCCGCTCGAGGTTATACACCTCCAGGTAGATGAACGCGGGTTCGGACCGGTGGTAGGTCCGCAGTGGATTTGCCACAATGTCCAGGTCCGACCGCCCCTCCGGAAACGCCGTTCGCGTTTCAATCTGCGCCGCCAGCAGCAGATCGCTCATAGACAGCGAAGCGTCCACCGGCACGAACTCGCGGCGCTGCCGGAAGGTCCCGATTGACCCCCGCTTCCGGTCCCGCACCTCACCCACCAGATTGTAAGCGCCAGGGGACAGCCCGAATGCGATCTGAAATACCAGATGGCTCTTTCGCAGGCTGTCCGCAGCGGGAAATCCGCTCGGGGATATCTCGGGCCACCGCAGTTTGAGATCCGAACGCTTCCGATAAACCTCGTCCCATTGCTCACTGAAGAGAAAGACACCATTCTCCAGGCCAATGCTCCTGTCCGAATCCGATACGGCCAGATTGAATCTCGGCAGCGCATACGCCAGCTCCACGCGAAGACTGTCCCCGTCCCTGAAGCTCGCGACCTGGTGGGGCACGCTGTATTTCCTTGGACCATAGGGATCGACATACCGCGTTCGATCAGGCAGACGAGACGGAGAGAAGCCGTGGAAGCCATCGGATATCTGAAAGTCGACCCGAAATCCCTCGTAGAACCACGTCTCTTTCTGCATTTGCAGCCTCCAGGCTATCCTCCGTCCCGGCAGGTATCTGCCAAACGTGCTGGGCCTGTCTATTGCAATGACCGAACCTGTTTCCGGCCGCTGCATTCGCCGGTGGAGATATCTTCCCAGCTTGATATAGACTCGTCCCATATCCGTCCGCCAACCGGCAATGCCCTTCGAGGGCCGGCTGAACCTCAGATTTGCATAGGCTACCCGGCCGTAGTGTTCCGTGCGGCGTTCATTGAATTCCGTCAGGAACAGCGGATCCTGCCGCCGCCAGAACCGGACCCGCTCGACGCTATCCACCCAGGGTTGAATCTCGTCTCGGCCTGCCTCGGTCCCGCCGGGTACGCCTTCGAACTTTGCGCGGCCATCATCCGGCACAATACTGTCTACGGATTCCATCATCGCCCGCTCATCCGGCGACATTCTATGCAGCGCCCGGGAATAGAACTCATTCGCCAGCGCTTCTTCGCCCAATCTCTGGTATCCAAGCCCGCAGAAGAGCAACGCATCCTTGTCATCAGGGACGCGCTCCAAAAGCAGGTTTGCCACCCGGATCAATTCGACCGGCCGGTTTGTCTCCAGGCAGGCAAGCCCGAGCTGGAAATACGCATCCTTGAACATGGGATCTGCTTCAATGCAGGTCTTCAGATACGTGACGGCTTCATCCAGTTCCTCAATGCCGAAATCTCTCCACGAATGTCTGGTACGTGTATGTTCTCTCCGACTGAATCCGGATACCATGTTCATCATGGACATATCGTAATTTTTCAGAAAGTCCTTGACGCCATGGTGGCCGATCATATAGGCTGCGTTCGCGTTTTCAGGATCCAGTTTCAGGACATTCTTGTACTCGGCTACGGCATTGTGCCAAAATCCCTGCGTCCACAGAATATCCGCCTTTAATACACGGTAGGCGACATTGTCTTTGTTCAGACGAATGGCCGTATTAACCGCCTTCATTGCAACATAGCGATCCATCGACGTGTCGAGGGACATATACAGCTTCGCGATTTCGTAATGGGCTCGTGCGAAGTCCGGGTCCGCCCTCAATACTCGCTGGAGGGCTTTGATACTCTTTTTAGCGGAAACACGACCGACCTGCTCCATCGCCGTTTCAAAGAGATCCTCAGCGATCTGCTTCTCCCCAGAGGCGACCGGCGCGACGAGACAGATTCCCAGACAAAGGAACACAAAGGCCATTGTAGTCAACCTTGTGCGGCGTTTGAGCCTATCGATAATTCGCAAGTTCGGCACTACAAGCCCCATGAACTCCGCAGCGTGGAATTTTGATACTGTCGGCCGTCGCAACAGGCGCGCACGATGCCCGAAGCAATTGTCCGGTCGATTGTGATCAGATCCCGCAGTCACGTAATACGGTACCGTGAATAGCCAACTTGGGTATAATTCCTTCTGTTAAATCGATATATTCGAAGCATATCATCATCGGATCGTGAACGTCGCAGAAGAGGCCGATGTTTGGCTGGAATTCTCATCCTTTACAGTAACTGTCAGCAGCTGCCTTCCGGGCTTCGTATTGGACATATCCAGTTCCAGATATACATAATCGTTGGCTTGGTTGCCAACATGCTCATATTCAATAATAACTGTCCGAGCTTTCTCCTGTTTTCCGACCATCCGTCCAAGTGCTTTCAGCACCCTGACGGCCAGATTCCCCTGCTCCGTGGAATGGAGTTTGTACGATACTCGATACTTCGTGCCTCCGAATTCATCCTTTTTAAGGTTGTACACCTCGTAAAAAACAAACACGGGCTGCCCGGGCAGATAGGCCAGGCTGGGATTGGGTACGACTTCCAATCCGCGCTTGGCGAATTTGACTCCAATATTTGGGCGAATAGATGCCGCCATTTGAATGTCGCTCAACCGCAGACCCTCACCCTCATACGATGAGAGCGTCACCTGTTGTTTGTAAACCTGCGACTTGTGGGAAGACTCGTCTCTGATTTGCACACTCATCTGGTATTTACCCGGCGGCAAGGAGAGCCGGTCAAGCTCCGGAACGAACGCAATTTTAGTGCTATCTAAAACTCCCTTTGAGTAATAGGCCATTTCTTCAACGTCTCGATAAACTTGCCCATGTTCCCGGTCCACAAGTGCGACACCACGCTTGAGGAACGCAGCGGGATCTCCACCTTGTGATTCCAGGAATTTCATTTCCGAGACAGGAACGCCATAATAGATCTCTATATCCGTACGACCGTCCGGCCCCTTGAACTGCGCCGAATCGAAGTAGAACTCCATGGGTTCTGACGCAAAATCCGGGCTGTAGGTTGAAGGTGTTGACGCGATAGCCCGGTCAATGACGACATGCGGGTTCATCTGTTGCCAATTCCGCACGACGTCACTGTCAGTCCCAATACCCAGTGGCATATCCGCATAGCCGAATGGTCCGGGAAAAAACGGTTGCGTAAACGTAATCTCGATCCCGGGACCCACATTTGTATAAATCCAATATTCCCAAATCTTGCCGGTGACGGGATAGACAGGCCATCCCAAAACGGTAGCCGACTTCATCGCGCTGACCACGTTACGCGACACGCCGACACCAATCGAACCCTTCCGTGCTCCGTCCTTTTCGGATTCGGTTGTACGATTGCCCCCTGTCTCGCTGAGTTCTCTAAGAATTGAACCAATGGGTCCGAGGGGCTTAACAGCTCTTTCGCGTGGATCCAAGCTTACGCCATATTCATTCAACTGCACATCTCTGCTTTTAATTAAGCCGACAATCCCCAAACCCGCCCTGTTGACAAGCCGTTCCTTTACCTCCAGGACTCTGGCCTCCGTTTCGAAACGAATGTCATCCGAACGACTCGTATGATCCGGCTCGCCATAGCGCACGTACACGTCTCCACGATCATCCCACGGAAATACGACTTTGCCGAAATTCTCCCGTGCATACGCCACCCGGCGGCAGTGCTCTATCCACCTTTCGTTGGCCGCTGTCACCGGCGCGGGGTCCCGAATCGCCCAGAAGTTTTCAGACTGCGCCTTGCGCTCTTCATCTGGCGTCGCCTTGAAGCGGGACAGTTCATCCCTGATTACCACCAGGCTTAGATCGTAGTATAGTGCCTGCTCGCTGGGTGGCAGACCTTCCAGGTACGCATCCAGTTGCGCATCAAACGGATCGTCGTTCCGCGCACGCTGATACATCTCCGCAAGTTCCAGGAACGCGCGCCGCTGATAGGCATTCGGCGTATCCACGACTTCCTTGAGCATCGCAAATGCTTCATCCGTGCGTCCTGCTTCTTTCAACACCTGCCCAAGTTGTAATTTCGCCCCTAAGTGGTGTCGATTAATTCGTAGCTGTCTCCGAAATGCTATTTCGGCTTCGTGGAAATTTTGAGCCCGACCCACGCCTCTATTCTTGTAAATTCTCCCAATCTGGAACCATGCATCGGAATGATCCGGGTCCACCTTAACCAGTTTCTTGTACGCGTCCAGTTCCCTTGTATTGCCAATCTCACGGTACGTTTGGGCCAGGTTGTAGTACGCTTCCACGTAACTGCGGTCAGCCTGATAGGCACTGCGGAAATATCCAATTGCCCAATCCAGCGTTTTGTCGGAATTCCGAAATACCAGACCCAATCCGTTCAGAGCTGGCGGGTAGTCCTTCTGTTTGCGTAGAGCCTTTCGAAAGGCTTTCTCGGCATCCTTCAGGTTACCTCGTTTCAGATAGACATGGCCCAATCCCACGAACGCGGGGGCGTGTTTCTTGTTCAACTTTATTACAGCCTGAAATTGCCCGACCGCCGCGGCCAACGAATCTTGTTCTGACAGTTGCATTCCCATTTGATAAAGGGAGTCACTTTTGCTGGCGTTCTCCCGGGATTGAGCGTCCGTCGAAGCGATGGGTAGTGTCAGTACGGCAGCGATCAGAAAAGTCGGCTGCCATGCCAAGGCTTGCATCATCAAGATCACCTTCAGGAATGGATAACGCATAACGTCCACCTATATGCCTGATAGACGTAAGGGCAAATTCAGTCCTCGATCTATCGGTCTTTGCATTCCGATGCCTCTCGAAGTAAGCAATATGCCTTTGGACTCGTTTTATCGAATTGCAAACGAAACCGCCGAGGACTTCTGGCTACCTGCAAGTTCATCGAAAACCTTGACGATCAACAACTGATGCCCCGGATCGGTTTTCGACATGTCCAGTTCCAGGTATCCGTACTCATCGGCTTTGTCTCCCTCGTGCGCGTACTCCACGGTCACGACCTCAGCCTTTCTGTCGATGCCGACCAACCTGCCAAGCGCCTTCAACACCCTGACCGCCAGATTACCCTTATTCAGCGAATGCAGTTCGTACGATACCCGGTACTTTGTCGCACCGAATTCATCTCTCTTCAGATTGTACACCTCGTAATAGACAAACACCGGCTGCCCCGCGAAATAGAACAAGCTCGGATTGGGTACCACCTCGATCTCACCCTTTGTGAATTTGCTGCCATGGCCTGGACGGATCAAAGACGCCATCTCGATATCACTCACCCTCAGCGAGTCATCGCCATATGGATGTAGAACCACTTCGCGGTTGTAGACCTGGGACTTATCCGAAGACGCGTCCAGAATCTGCACGGACAGTCGATAGGTACCGGGCGCCGCGGTAATACGGTCCATTGCCGGCACAAATGCGATCTGGGTGGTATCGATCGGTCCCGACGTGTACAGCTCCATATCCTCGCTCGACCGATATACCAGCTCGTCAGCCTCGTCGTACAGCGCCAGCCCCCGCTTCACGTATGCCGTCAGCCTTCCGTCGGGTCCTTCTCTGTAGTCAAGGTCAGGCGTGGGAATACCATAGTACACCTCCAGTTTCACCGAACGGTCATCTGCCTTGAATCGAGCCGAGTCATAGAAGAAATCGAGGGGGGCAGTCGCGAAATCCTGCTCGTAATTCTCAGGCGTCTTGTGGGCCACGCGATGCATCACCAGACCGGGGTTCATTCGCTGCCATATCAAATTTGACTTGATCGAAGTATCGTTCGAAGGATGAAGGATTTCATCCTTTGGCTCGTCAGTCGACATCGAAGTATCTATCGAAGTATCGATCCAAGCATCAGGGATTTCATCCATTAGCCCGTCAGTCAACAAGGTGGTGCCGGGGTTTCGCCCTGTGATCTCGTCCACCCAGATAGCGGAGCCCGCATGCGGCACCTCTGCGTACTTGTAGGGGCCCGGGCCTGGCCCGTGTTCCTGTACAAAAGTCACTTCCACGCCACCATCGACTTTCGAGTAAATCCAGTATTCCCAGGCGCCTCGAACGGGGTATACCGGGTAACCAAGAATTGTAGATAGTGTCTTCCGGTCGTCCATACCCTTCTCTACTGATCCACTCATCGACCTATAGAAGCTGACCATGCGCCGGCTCAGAAGGAGGTGAGACAAGGCTTCGCCAGCCTGGCTCATCAGCCGGTCCTTAACTGCAAGAACCTTTGGGTCCGTCTCAAATCGGATGTTCTCCGACGCACTGATGTGATCGGGCCTTCCATAACGTACATACACCTCCCCACGTACGTCCCAGGGGAATTCGTACTCGCTAAAATGCTCCCGTGCATACGCCACCCGGCGGCAGTGCTCTATCCACCGTTCGTTGGCCGCCGTCACCGGCGCAGGATCCCGAGTCGCCCAGAAATTTTCAGACTGCGCCTTGCGCTCTTCATCCGGCGTCGCCTGGAAGCGGGACAGTTCGTCCCTGACAACCACCAGGCTTAGATCGTAGTATAGTGCCTGCTCGCTGAGTGGCAGACCCTCCAGGTAAGCATCCAGTATCGCATCAAACAGATCGTGGTCCCGCGCACCCTGATACATCTCCGCCAGTTCCAGGAACGCGCGCCGCTGATAGGCATTGGGCGTATCCACGACTGCCTTGAACATCGCAAATGCTTCATCCGTGCGTCCTGCTTCTTTCAACACCTGACCAAGTTGTAATTTCGCCCCTGAATGGTGTCGATCAATTCGCAGTTGTCTCCGAAATGCTATCTCGGCTTCGTGGGAATTTTGAGCCCGACCCACGCCTCTATTCTTGTAAATTTTCCCAATCTGGAACCACGCATCCGAATGATCCGGGACCATCTTAACCAGTTTCTTATACGTATCCAGTGCCTTTGAATTGCCAATCTCATGATACGTTTGGGCCAGGTTATAGTACGCTTCCACGTACCCTCGGTCCGCCTGGTACGCACTTCGAAAATACTTGATTGCCCAATCCAACATTTTCTCTGTATTGCGGAACACGAGACCCAGTCCGTTCAGGGCTGGAGGGTAGTTCTTCCGCTTTCGGAGAGCCTCTCGGAAAGACTCTTCAGCGAGCCCCAGTTCATCTCTCTTCAAATAGACATGACCCAACCCGACGTAAGAAGGCGCATGTTTCGAGTTGAACTCCAGTGCCGCCTGAAAACACCTCTCGGCATTCTCATATTTCCCGGATTCGAGATAGGCCAGCCCTGATTTATACGTGCTATCGACCCGTGAGATGTCCTTTGCAGTCGATCCTTCGGCCGGACCTTCGCCCAAACAAACGACAATCGTGATCGATGCAATCAAATAGTGCTTGAACCCGTTCATATGGAACCCTCACTTTCGTACTCCACAAGATAGCCACCGGGCTGTCTGAACTCCTGCGCGACTCCATACCTTTTGCGATGACATTGGGAACAAAGCGTGACCCATGCGCGATTGCGCCCAAACCGAGCACCAGATTCAGCCTCTCACGGTACAAAGACACACACCAGGCCGGGTGGGTTCAATAAATCCGGATGCGAGAGCGGAAACGCCCGAATAGCCGGCTATCTCGATTACTAGAGGAGCCAGAAGACCTGCCGGGTCAATTGTGGAGTTATTTTGAAGTCAAATTTGCGAACGATTGGCCGGAGCGATCAAAACCCGGAGTGTCTGAAGACTCTCCGGGTTTGTCATGATAGAACTGTTGTCTGAAAATTCTCTAATCACCGTTTTCATAAATGGTGATTTGTCTTGTGAGATCCTCTTCTCTTTTTGGTTGGCTGAGTATTAAAGTTGTGGGTGCAGTTAATCCTGAAACCTGGGCAGGACTTCAATCGGCAAGGTCGATTTCCGGAATTTCGTTGGGTGTGATCTTGAAAGCCGATCCATAAATATCAAGTATGGTGGCTGTCACACTTCTCTTTCCCAGTTCGATGATTTGGCCAGGTTTTCTTTAATAGAAACGCGAATACAAGATATGGGCTTGACAAGGTGGGCGGATTGTGTTATATTGTAAGTAACAGGGACACAACACATAACCCCCACCGGAGAGACAACATGAACCTTCACCAGATTTTCCGCAAATACCCGACACAGGAATCCTGCATTGAATTCTTGGAGCGGGTACGGTTCGGCGATGAGCCCTTTTGCCCGTTGTGTGGCGTAGTCGGAGAGTGTAAGCGCAAGAATGACGGGGAGCGGATAGGACGCTGGAACTGTCATTCCTGCAAATCCAGCTTTAACGTCCTGTCTGGAACGATCTTCCAGAAAACCAAGATCGACCTGCAAAAATGGTTCATGGCTATCGGTATCATGCTGAACGCGAAAAAGAGCGTATCAAGCCCACAGCTGGCGCGGGACGTGGGGTTGACTCAACAGACCGCCCTTTACGTCCAGCAGCGTATTCGTTCCGAGATGGCCAGCAAACAGGGTTTCCTGCTGTTGCAGGGCATTGTTGAGGCGGACGAAACGTATGTAGGCGGCAAGCCTCGCAAGCGGAACAAGCGTAATTCTGGTAACGGTACCCCCCCCCCGAACAAACGCGGACGCGGAACGAAAAAGACCCCGATAATTGGCGTTGTTGAGCGAGGCGGCAAGGTTGTCGCGCAGGTTGCAGACGATCTGTCCGGTCGTGGCGTTATGGCGTTCATCAAGAACGCGGTCGATCCCGATGGTTCGGTATTGATGACGGACGCCTACAAGGCGTATAACGCGGCTTCCGAGAAGTACCACCATCAAGTCATTGACCACGCCAAAGAGTATGCCCGCAATGGCGTTCACACGAATACGATTGAAGGCGTCTGGAGTCTGCTGAAGCGGGCATGGTATGGTTCCCATCATCACTATTCCAAGCACTTTACGCCCCTGTATGTCGCTGAAACCTGCTGGAAGTATAACAACCGGAAGAATGAACAGGCTTTTGATTCGTTCATGCGCGGGTGTTTCGCATGAACCGCCTCTATTATGGGGACTGCCTGACCGTGATGCAGGAATATATGCGGTCAAATAGCGTAGACCTGATTTACCTTGACCCTCCCTTCAACTCCAACCGAGAATACAATCAGATTTACAAAGATGAAACCGGACGACCGCTCCCGGATCAGATAGACGCTTTCTGCGACCTGTGGACGCTCGACGAGGAACGAGAGCGGGCGATCCGCGCCATGCCCGTGCTGATGCGCGAAGCGGGCATAGAAGACAGTGTAGCGGCTTTCTGGCGGCTGTGGATGAACGCCTTGCGGGAGACTAATCCCCGGCTTTTGGCGTATCTGTCTTACATGGTGGAGCGGTTGCTTCATTTGAGATCGATCCTCAAGCCGACTGGATCGGTCTTTCTCCACTGCGATCCCACCGCAAGCCATTATATCAAGGTCATGATGGATGGGATTTTTGGACACTCGAATTTCCGAAATGAAATTGTCTGGTGCTACAAGACCAGACCACAACCGAAGCGGTACTTTGGCAAAAAACACGATTGCATCCTGTTCTATTCTAACGGAGAGCAATACAGGTTCAATCACGAGAACGTCATGCGCCCGCTTTCTCCCGTGACGGTTGCCAAATACAAGCACAAAGACGAAAACGGGCGCTTGTACCGGTTGCAGGGACGGGGAATTACAGGTAGTCCGATACGCTCCGCGAAAGACGTTGATCTTAAATGGGAAACCGAGCGACCGGACTTAGTGGTGCGTGACTACTTGGACGAAAAAAAAGGCGTTGTGCTTGAAGATTGGTGGTCTGATATAGGTATACTGAATCAATCGGCAAAGGAACGTCTGGGATACCGGACTCAAAAGCCCATGCAATTGCTGGAGCGCATCATCAGGGCCAGTACAAACGAGGGCGATGTGGTCTTTGATCCGTTCTGTGGATGCGCTACAACGCTTGAGGCAGCTCATATCCACAAACGGCGATGGATCGGAATTGATATTGCAATTCACGCAATCAAGCGAGTTGCCGCGCTTCGATTGCGTGACAAGCTGGCTTTGGTCGAAAACGAAGATTTCACGATTGAAGGCGTGCCTCGCAATCTGGAAGGCGCACGGCATCTGTGGGAGCGCGACACATACCACTTCCAGAAGTGGGCGGTTGAGGAAGTAGACGGCTTTGTGACCACCAAGCGGACGGCGGACGGCGGTATCGATGGGCGGTTGTATTTCGATTGTCCGGGCAAGCCGGATCTCCAGAGCATGGCTATCGAAGTGAAGGGCGGCAAGAATGTCGGTATCCGTGACCTGCGCGCCCTACATGGCGTTCTGGAAAACGACCTCGCCATGATGGGCGGTCTGATCGTTCTGGAACCGCTTGGAGAGCGCAAAACACAGAACTTCAAGCGGGAGATGGGCAAGGCGGGAGACGTGCGTATCGGGCAAGCCGCGTATCCTGCGCTCCAGCTGTTGACCGTGCAGGACATATTCGAAGGCAAACGCTTCGATACGCCCGGCGCCGTTGGACGCGGACTATCGCAGCCTCAATTGCGCCTTGACCCCAAACCCTAAAGCCCATATCTTGTATTCGCGAATAATAAAACTCATGGTCGGGCGCCATTTCCTTCCATTTCTCTTCCAGGAAACGAACGGTACCAGCACTATCGTCCGGACGGATCCGAAGCATCAGCATTCGTGGAGGAGAAGACCTCGGATGACGAAAAAGAAGCATAACGGCAGGTTTTACAGGATGATGCAGTGATTGAAAGTGGAAATTATGAACCACGCCTATCACCGTCAATTTACGGCCACCGGTACCCAACCCGAGTGTCTTACCCAGAGGCGCTTTCCATCCCAATTTCTCAACCAGGGCTTCGTTTACGAGAACAGACGTACGTGCGTCACCCGCTCTCTCAAAGGCCCGACCCGATTTAAGTCGTATACCGAGGGTTTGCAGTAGGCCAATTTCACCATCAAAAATCTGGACGTCTTTCAACAAGGTGCCGTCTGATTTTACATCGATCCAGCTCTGAACCATGTTGCTAAAAACGTGCCCTGTTCCCGACGCCTTCAACACGGCATGGTATGCCCGCGCGATCTGCTGATAGGTCTTGTACCCTGCGTAACCCAATTTATGCATATTAAAGACTACCAGAACATGATTCGGATTATAACCCAACGGCTTCGTCGTCATCAGGTTCAACTGCCGGGCTACTATTGTCGTGCACCCAACCAATACAATTGAGATCGCAACCTGGAATACCACGAGTACCTGTCTAATGCGGCCTGTTCGTTCCAATTTCATCTGCCCTTTAAGCGCATCAACCGGCAGGAATTTCGACACGAAAAAGGCGGGATAACCTCCCGATACGATCCCGACGACCAACAACAGGACAATCAGAAAACCGGGGGCGGTCGAATCCGCCAGTTCGGAAAGTGAAAACTCCTTTTGGGTCAAGCTGTTGAAGCCCGGCATGAACAGTTCGGCCAGCGCAATTCCAAGCCCGAGCGAGATCAATGTCAGCAGTACAGATTCCGCCAGGGACTGCATTGCCAGTTGCGTTCGCAGACCCCCCGCCGCTTTGCGGATTCCAACTTCCCGAACACGAGAGAATGACCTGCCTACGGATAGGTTTGTATAATTGACCGCGGCAATCACGAGCACAAGCAATGCAATGCACGCCAGGATGTATGAATAGACAGGATTAGCCGCAGACCCAAATCCAACGCCCCTTGTATTGAAGTGAATATCACGAAGTGGTTGCAGTTTCAATTCTTTCCAAATTGGACTCTTGGGCAATGTTGACACGAGATCCTTCAATCGCCTCTGGACTTCAGACGGGCGCGAATTCTCAGGGAGCAATAAGTAGGTTGTAAACAATCTATGCTTCATTCTGGGATCGGTGGCCGAGAGATCAAGCCTGGAAAGAAACCCAAAGCGAATACTCGAATTCTTGGGGACCGACTCAACTATCCCGGTAACCCTCAGTTCACGGATGCTGGCATCTGGGTCATCACCAGTCTGGATTGTAAGCGATTTTCCCATCGGGTCTTCACCCGGGAAATACTTTTCGGCCATATTCTCCGTAATTACGATACTGTGCGGGTCGTTCAGCACGGTTGCTCGATCCCCTTTCAGAAGAGGAAAGGAGAATACTTCGAGAACAGCGGGATCTACGAGATGAATCCTTTCCTCTATCGTCGTACCTTGGTATTGAATGAAGCGGTATCGACTCTTAATTCTCACGATACGAAGATCGGGAAGCGCCTCAGCCAACAGTGGCGCCAATGCGGCGGGAGCGCCCGACATACTTCGTCCCCGGTCATTCTCCGCATAGATCCTGTAAATCCGATCGGCGTTTTCGTGAAACGCGTCGTAGGTCCACTCGTGACGCGCATACAGATATGCCAACACACAGAATGCTATCGCGATACCCAGCCCCACCACATTGATCGCGGCATAGAGCGGGTGCCGAAGCAGATTCCGATATGCCACCTTGAGGTAATTCCAGAACATCGACAGGCTCCCTGTTGTTTGGATCTTCCACATCGACTGGCGAAGCGTCCGCGCACATGTGCTTACGCGGGTTTCTACCTCGTGGACAATCGAGAAGACGGGAGATTCTTCGGCTACGCTCAGAATGACACTCTTTGCAATAACCATTGGCGAAATGTATCGGTCAGATGTCGGCACAGGCTGTCAATCTGAGGATGCCGGTGTGAGGGTGGGGCGGACATTCCTGTCTGCCTTCAGTGGAAGCGTCCGCGCAAACGGGCTGATTGAGGCGCTCGATGCTCGTTCAATCGAGTAGACGGGAGATTCTTCGCTGCGCTCTGAATGACATGACTTTCTAAGGCCTTCGTCGAAATGTATCCGTCTCTCGGTGGCTTAGACTAATATACTGTGGGAGCCGAAGGGCTGAAGGAGGGGTCGCCGCCATCACTCATACCGCAACGCGTCCACGGGATTCGCCCGGGCTGCCCGGGTGACCTGAAGACTCACCGCCAGGAGTACCATGAGAAGCATGAGCAGGCCTCCCAGCAGAAACATACCGAGCCCCGGATCCACGCGATACGCGAAGTCTCGCAGCCAGCGCTCCGCGGCGAGGTAGGTGGCAGGCCATGCAATCACAGCGGCAATGCCGACGAGGATCACATATTCCCGGGCCAGCATGGAGACGATACGTGTTGTTGGCGCGCCAAGGGTTTTCCGGATCCCGATTTCCTTGGTCCGCCTGGCCACGGTGAGCGACGTCAGCCCGAATGCCCCCATGCACGCAATAAACACGGCGAAGAAGGTCGCGTAACCCGCAATTTTGAACCACCTCTCTTCCTCCCTGTACTGACGGTCTATTTCCTCATCCAGGAAATTATGGTCAAAGGGAACACCTGGTACAATTTCGTCCCACTTCTCTCTCAGGAAATCCAGGGTGTCAAAGACGTTCTCGGGGTGAATCCGAATCATCAGCAGGACCCGGAAGTCCGGCAGGGACCTGCCGGACGACGAGGTCGCCTGCAATTGCAGCACCGCGGGACCAATGGTGTGGTGAAGGGACCGGAAGTGAAAATCGCTGACGACGCCGATAACCTGCATGTCCTTCCTGCCAAGCCGAATCGACTCGCCCAGAGGCGCGTCCCATCCTAGCCGAATCGACTCGCCCAGAGGCGCGTCCCATCCTAGTGTCCTGGCGAGCGTTTCATTCACGATGACCGACGTCTCCGCATCGCTGTCCCGTTCGAAATTCCGCCCGTCCAGTAGCCTTATACCCATTGTCTCGAGGAAGCGTGTATCACAGGATATATTCTCAACGCCTTCAAGTGTCGTCCCCTTCCAACCGATGTTGGAACTGCTCCGCATTAAGCTGCTGAAACCGTGTCCAGTTCTCGTCGTGTTCAAGACGGAGTGGTACGGCCGGACGGCCTCCTCAAAGGCTTTGGCCAGGTTCATTCTTCCCAATATCCCGAATAGACGAACGACGACGACATGGCCGGGCTCGAAACCAAGCGGTTTCGATTTCAGTTTGTCCATTTGTATGGACGCGATGGTCATGCAGGTCACCAGCGCCGTTGAGATGGCCAATTGGAATACCACGAGCGCCCGGCTGAAGGTCCCCATGCGATCCGCCTTGAACCGCCCCTTCAACGCATCGACCGGAATGAACCCCGACATGAACAAAGCCGGGTAACCTCCTGCGCAAATGCCCACGGCCAGCGCCATAGCTAAGAGAAATGCAAGTGAGTCGGAGTCCGCCAGATCGGAAAGGGCGAATTTTCTGCTGACCAGGCTGTTGAAACCCGGCAGGAACAATTCGGCGAGTGCCAGCCCGAGCGCAAATGCGATCAGTGTCAGCAGGACCGCTTCCGCGAGAAACTGCCTGGCAAGTTGGGTACGCAGACCTCCCGCAACCTTGCGCATTCCAACTTCCCGGGCACGGGAGAACGAACGGCCCACTGAGAGATTCGTATAATTGACCGCGGCCACAACCAGTACGAGCATCGCAATGCCCGCCAGGATATACGAGTGGGCGGGATTTCCTGGACGGCTGGTTCTGCGGGTGCTGCCAACTTGGGTATGTATGCCTCCCGAATCAAAGTAGATGTCTCTTAGCGCCTGCAGCTTCAGCTTTTCCGGCTGCCGGCTCCTCAGCCACGGTATGGAAAGGCCGTCAAGCCGGCGCTCCATTTCCAGGGGGCTTAGATTTTTGGGCAGCAAGACGAAAGTGCTCACGGTGTTCCATTCCCGTTTCTGAGCCGCAGGATTTAAGGCGGAGAGAAAGTCAAAGCGAAGGGTGGAGTTCCTGGGAATGTCCCTGATCACACCGGTTACCGTCAATTCCTGTGTCGGACGTTTTTCCTGCGCTTCCTGCCTGGTGTCAGGAGATGGTGGATTTATCGAGAAGGACAAAACCATTGCCCCGGATACATCGCCGGGATGATCCGTGAGCGCCGGGGCCGGCTGTGCGCCGGCAGGACCCTTTTTTTGACCAGTCCGTTGGTTGTCACCTTTATCTGCTCCTCCGCCCCCGAAATTCAATACAAGCGGCTCGACGTCCTGAACGGAAATCGACTTTCCGATCGGATCCTGTCCTGGGAAATATCTCGCAGCCATGGTTTCGGTAATCACCACGTAGTTCGGAGCCACCAGTGCGGTGGCAGGGTCTCCCTTGATTAGGGGAAAGGAGAAGACGTCGAGAATGGATGGATCTGCCTGGAGGATATTTACCTTCGTCGTCTGACCTCGATCATGAACAATGCGCAATCCGGGATTTATCCTCACGGAATGGACGTCCGGCAGCGCTTCCGACAACGCAGGCCCCAATTCCCGTGGTGTATCTTCTGAAGTTATGCTGCCTTCAAATTCCGCGTAGACCCGATAGATCCTATCGGCGTTTTCGTGAAAGCCATCGTAGGTCCACTCGTATCGCACGAACAGGTAGGCAAGCAGGCAGAATGATATAGCGATGCCCAGACCAACCACGTTGATCGCGGCATAAAGCGGGTGCCGTAACAAATTCCGATATGCCACCTTGAAGTAATTCCAGAACATCAGTTGACTCCTTAGTCTTTGTTCTTTCACATCTACCTGGCGCTGCTTTGCTATGCCTGGCCGCAACCGAATCGATCAAGCCTATGAAGCGTCCGCGAAGGGAAGCTTAATACGGGCATTTCGACAAGCTTGCTTCGACAGGCTCAGCACAGGCAATGACCACGCGTCGATATGCGATCTTTGACTCCGCTCTGAATGACATGATGGCCGGTAGCCGAGCACGATGCTTCCCGCTGTCGTCCTGAGAAAGCCGAAAGCCTGACGAGCGGAAGCCTGATTTGAGGGTGGGGCGGACATTCCTGTCTGCCCACTTTTGCTCATACCTCTTCACGTCGACGTTATTTATCGCAATTTGCACATGCGTCTGAACCTCCGCATCACTCCCCCCTTGAGGGGGAGTCGCAGAAGCCGAGCCTGTTCCCTGAGCACTCGCTCTGAGCTTGTCGAAGGGTGTCGAAGGGTCGAAGGGTGCCCCAGGCTGACGAATGATCTGCTGCAGCATCGGGTCATTCCCGCGTGGATTGCACTTATCGATACCTGAGAGGCAGCCCGGCTGCTTCTCTCTCCGTACCAGGGAGGAGCGGGGCGAGGGCGCGCCGGTCCCTCACTCATATCTGAGCGCGTCCACGGGATTCGCGCGCGCCGCCCGGGTGACCTGAAGGCTAACGGCCAGGAGCACCACGAGAAGCATGAGCGCGCTCCCCAGCAGAAAAGTCCCTAACCCAGGATCCACGCGATACGCGAAATTCTGCAGCCAGCGTTCACCCACGAGAAAGGTGACGGGCCACGCAATCAGACTGGCGACACCGACGAGGACCACGTATTCCCGGGTCAGCAGGGCGACGATACGTGTCGTGCGCGCGCCCAGAATCTTCCGGATCCCGATTTCCTTGGTGCGCCTGGCCACGGTGAGCGACGTCAGCCCGAAAGCGCCCAGGCAGGCGATGAATACCGCGAAGAACGTCGCGTAGCCCACGATTTTGAACCACCGACGTTCCTCCCGGTATTGGCGGTCAATGTCGTCCCTGAGAAAGGAAGAGTAAAACACTTCGTCGGGCGCCATTTCCTCCCACTTCTCTTTCATGAACCGAACGGTTCCCGCCCTGTCGTCCGGTCGGATGCGGACCATCAGCATTCGTTCACGAACGGTCGGTGGATTGAGGCGTACCACAGCAGGCTTGACGGTACGATGAACCGAATGAAAGTGGAAATTGTGGACCACGCCGATCACGGTATATTTCCGGTTACCGCTGCCAAATCGTAGCGTCTTTCCAAGAGGCGTTTGCCATCCCAGCTTTTCGGCCATGGCCTCGTTAACGAGTAACGACGTCCTGGCGTCGCCCTCTCTCTCGAATTCTCGACCCGATTTCATCTGTATACCCAGTGTTTCCAATAAGCCAAGATCACCGTCGAGGATCTCAACCTCATTCAATATTGTGCCGTTTAATTTCACATCTATAAAGCTCTGGACCCTGTTGCTGAAAGCGTGTCCTGTTCTTGAGGTCGACAACACAGTATGGTAGGATTGCACTGCCTCCTCGTAGGCTCTGGCAACACCTCTTTCTTCCATCTCAAGCATATTGTGGACGACAACAACGTCCTTTGGGCTAAAACCTAACGGTTTCGTCGTCATCAGATTCAGTTGCCGGCCGACGACAGTCGTGCACCCAACCAACAAAACCGAGATCGCAACCTGGAATACCACAAGCATACGTCTAACGCGGCCCATTCGCTCCAATTTCATCTGCCCTTTAAGCGCGTCAATCGGCAGAAATTTCGACACGAAAAAAGCGGGATAGCCGCCCGAAACGATGCCTACCACCAGCAACAGGACAATCAGAAAACCGGGAGCGGTCGAATCCGTCAGATCTGAATGAGAAAACTCCATTCGGGTCAGGTTGTTGAAGCCGGGCATGAACAGTTCGGCCAGCGCCAGTCCAAGACCGAGCGCGATCAAGGTCAGCAGTACGGATTCCGCCAGGAACTGCATCGCCAGTTGGGTTCGCAGACCTCCGGCCACTTTGCGAATTCCAACTTCCCGAAAACGAGAGAATGACCTGCCCACCGAAAGATTCGTATAATTGACCGAGGCTATGACCAGCACTAGCATTGCGATACCTGCCAAGATGTATGAATAAACAGGATTGCCCCTCGGACGACGTTCGACGCCCATGGCATCGAAATGGATATCTCGAAGCGGCTGCAGTTTTAATTTCTCCCATATTGGGCTTTTGGGCCAATTCGACACGAGATCTTTCAACCGCCGCTCGAATTCGGAGGGGTTAACGTCGTCTGGCAGCAATAGGTAGGTTCCGAATAATCTGTGTTTCCACCGTATGGGTTCATTGCCTGTAACAACAAGCCTGGTAAGAAATCCGAATCGAATACTCGAATTCTTTGGGATCGACTCGACTATTCCCGTAACCGTTAAATCCCGGATGCCGGCATTTGCGCCATCACCGGTCTGGATTGATAGTGTCTTGCCAATCGGATCCTCACCCTGGAAATACTTCTCGGCGATCTTATCGGTAATGACGACACTCTGCGGATCCGTAAGTGCCGTCGCCGGGTCCCCTTTCAGAAATGGAAAGGAGAACACTTCGAATATGTCGGGATCTGCAACGTATATCGTTTCCGGTATCTTCGTACCTCGGTGTTGAATGAATCGGTATTTCCAATCAAAATCAATTCGCGCGATGCGAACATCCGGATGCGCCTCCCCCATCGCCGGCGCCAATGCGGACGGTGCGCCGGACATACTTCGCTCTCGGTCATCTTCCACATAAACCCTGTAAATCCGATCCGCGTTCTCATGGAAACCATCGTAGGTCCATTCGTATCGCACATAGAGGAACGCCAGCACGCAGAACGCTATCGCTATGCCCAGACCCACCACGTTGATCGCGGCATAGAGCGGGTGCCGAAGCAGATTCCGATATGCCACCTTGAGGTAATTCCAGAACATCGACAGGCTCCCTGTTGTTTGGATCTTCCACATCGACTGGCGAAGCGTCCGCGCACATGTGCTTACGCGGGTTTCTACCTCGTGGACAATCGAGAAGACGGGAGATTCTTCGGCTACGCTCAGAATGACACTCTTTGCAATAACCATTGGCGAAATGTATCGGTCAGATGTCGGCACAGGCTGTCAATCTGAGGATGCCGGTGTGAGGGTGGGGCGGACATTCCTGTCTGCCCACTTTGCTGCCACTCTGCGGAAGCCGACACTCGTGATCGCAAGGCATCCGCGGACACATCGACATGGGCAGGTTTGAAACCTGCCCCTACGGTCGGACCATCACACGGTCGCCCGAACTGTCATCCAGAGGACTTGCACTGAGCCTGCGGTCCCTGAGCACTCGCCCTGAGCTTGTCGAAGGGTGCCCCCAGGCCGACGAATGATCTGCAGCAGCATCGGGTCATTCCCGCGTGGATTGCACATATCGATACCTGAGCGGCAGCACGTCCGCCCTCATTCATACCGCAGCGCGTCCACTGGATTCGCCACTGCTGCTTTACAGGTCTTGTAGCCAACTGTAAGAAGCGCAATGCTCAACGACAACAATCCCCCCAGAATAAACGTGGCAATCGCCGGATCAACCCGGTACGCGAAATTCTCCAGCCACCGGTTCATTGCATAATAGGCAATCGGCCAGGCGACCAGATTGGCAATCCCCACAAGCACGACATACTCCCTGGACAATAGCAAGACAACGTTGGTAACGGATGCCCCCACCGCCTTCCGGATACCAATTTCCTTGGTCCTTTGCTGCACACTGATGGACGCCAGGCCGAACAGTCCGAGGCCCGCCACGACAATCGCCAGGATGGAGAACACGCCGAGAAGCGTCCCAAGTCGAGCTTCCGTCCGGTATAGCTGGTCGAAAGACGTGTCCAGGAACGAATATTCAAACGGCGTATCCGGCACGACGTCGCGCCAACGGGTTTTCAGAAAATCCAGCGTGCCGGCAACGTCATCCGGTAGGATCCGGATCGACAGGTAGTTTACCCATCCCCTGTCCACGAGCATGATTACAAGGGGTTCGATTTCGTGATGCAGAGACATGTAGTGAAAGTCCTTTACAACGCCCACGACATTTCCCTGGACGTTCACCTCGAATCGACCGCCTTCCGGAAAGACGTGCGCCAGTTTCTTGTCCTTACAGGAAGCCCACCCCAATTTCCGCATCGCCGCCTGATTGAGCATGAATGTCCCGAGTCGATCGCTACGGAATTCCTTCGAAAAGGCACGCCCCTCCGATACTTCGAATCCAAACGTCGAGATAAACCCGTGACCCGCAAATACCACGTTGAATACCGACGCATCGCTGCTTCCGCCCTCGATAACCGGGCGAAAGAAGTGACTTGCGATCTTCCGCCCCGGCACGGTCGACGACGCGGAGACGTCCAATACCGAACTGTACGCTGAAACTGCGTTCTTATATCCCTCCATGGCATCCCTATCGCCGTAGGGCATTACGAGCACGTGCTCTTTTTGAAATCCAAGTCGCTTGTTGCGTATGAAACCCGCCTGGTCGTAAACCACACCCGTCCCAATCAAAAGTACGATTGAAATGGCAAACTGAACGACGACAAGCGTCCTTTGCAAACTCAGTTTGTTGGAACCGGCACGCGCCAGACCCTTCAGTGCGGCAACCGGCTGAAAGGAGGAGAGAAACATGGCGGGATAGCTTCCGGACAGTACCCCTGTAAACAGTACAATGCCAATGAAGCCAAACACGAGGCCACTGCCTCGCAGATATTCAAGATTCAGGTTGCGTTCAGTAAAGGCACCAAACGTGGGTAGCACAATCTCGACGAACACGACGGCGACAATTGTGGAAATTGAGGCGATCAGGGTCGAGTCGCCCAGAAACTGAAAAATCATCTGTTGCCGTTTTGCGCCGACCACTTTCCGCAGGCCCACCTCCTTTGACCGGTGCGTGCAATTCGCGGTCGAAAGGATCGTATAATTAATGCACGCCAGCAGCAACACAAAGAGCGCAATTGCAATGAACAGGTAGACATATCTGATGTCCCCGTTTGGACTGGCTTCAAATTCCAGGCTGGAATGCAAATAAATATCGGTCAAGGACTGCAGGAAGGGTTTCATCTGAATCCGCCTGGCTTTGTCTCTGTCGCGAATATGCCGCTCGACAAAATCGGGCAATGCCTGCTCCAACTCAAACGCGGCATTTTCGTCCCGCAAGAGCAGATAGGTATAATAGCTGTGAGCGATCCAGCCGTCGTCGTCACTTTCTATGGGCGTCGCCAGAAAATCGAACTGTAAATGGGTGTTGTACGTGGGTTCTTCCAATATGCCGGTGACCTTATACAACTTCCGGTCCACCGAGAGGGGCCGCCCCATCGGGTCGTCGTCGCCGAAATATTTCCGAGCCATTGCTGCAGACAGAACAATGGAATAGGGTTCCCGAAGCGCCGTTTGAGGATCTCCGTTGCTCAGTGGAAAGTCAAAGACCCGAAAGATGTTCGAATCCGTGAACATGACGCCCGGCTCGTAGAAATTTTCCTCCCTGGTTTCAACCAGTGTTTTTTCGCCGATACCCCTGAAAAACCTCACGGCATCGACAACTGTTGAATAGTCCTGCACGAGAGCCGGACCCATCTGGAACGGCGTAACCGCAACACGATGTGTCTTCCCACTCACGCGGACCTCATCAGCGAGCCGGAAGATTCGATCCGCGTTTTCATGGTGCCGGTCATAGCTCAGTTCATCCTGAACGTAGAGTAGAATGAGCATGCAGCTGGCCATGCCGATCGCAAGACCCAGGATGTTGATGGCCGAAAACGTCTTGTTCCTCATCAGGTTGCGAATGGCGACTTTCAGGTAGTTCGCGATCACGTTGGGCTACCTCTTGTGTCTTTCCCTGGCGCGGCTTTGCTATGCCCAGCCGCAACGGAAACTGTAGGACTCCACTTGGTGCTGCCAAATCATCCGCGAAATGCGTCCGTCGATTCTTCGCCGACAACATCGTGCTGAGGAAGCAGGTGTGAAGGTGGGGCGGACATTCCTGTCTGCCCACGTCAAGATTCTTCTGTCGAATTGCGGAAACAAGGAGAGACCGCAAGGCAGTCAAAGCGTCCGCGGACACATCGACATGGGCAAGTTTGAAACCTGCCCCTACGTTCGGACCATCACACGCTCGCCCGAACTGTCATCCTGAGGGCTTGCACTGAGCCTGCGGTCCCTGAGTACTCGCCCTGAGCTTGTCGAAAGATCGAAGGGTGCCCCCAGGCCGACGAAGGATCTACTTCAGCATCGGGTCATCCCCGCGTGGATTGCACATATCGATACCTGAGAGGCAGCACGTCCGCTCTCCTCCCTGTGCCGGGGAGGGGTCGCTATGCCCGCCATCACTCATACCGCAACGCGTCCACGGGATTCGCCCTGGCTGCACGGGTGACCTGAAGGCTCACCGCCAGAAGCACCATGAAAAGCATGAGCAGGCCTCCAAGCAGAAACGTACCGAGCCCCGGATCCACACGATACGCGAAGTCTCGCAGCCAGCGCTCCGCCGTAACGTAGGTGGCCGGCCATGCGATCAGGGCGGCGATGCCGACGAGGACCACGTATTCCCGGGCCAGCAGGGAGACGATACCTGTTGTTGGCGCGCCAAGGGTTTTCCGGATCCCGATTTCCTTGGTCCGCCTGGCAACGGTGAGTGACGTCAGCCCGAATGCCCCCAGGCAGGCGATGAAGACGGCGAACATAGTCGCGTAACCCGTGATTCTGAACCACCTCTCTTCCTCCCGGTACTGACGGTCTATTTCCTCATCCAGGAAGTTGTGGTCAAACGGAACATCCGGTACGATTTCAACCCACTTCTCTCTCAGGAAATCAAGCGTGTCGAATACGTTTTCAGGCCGAATTCGAATCATGAGCAGATATCGGAAGTCCGGCCTGGGCATGGTGGACGGCGAGCTCGCCTGGAATTTCAGCACCGCAGGTTCAATTGCGTGGTGAAGGGACCGGAAATGAAAATCACGGACGACCCCGATGACCGTCAGTTCCTTCCCGTCAAGCCGGATTGTCTCACCGAGAGGCGTTTGCCATCCCAGTTTCCTCGCCAGAGATTCGTTGACAATGACCGACGTCTCCCCATCGCTTTGCCGCTCGAAATTTCGGCCGGCCGTCAGCGTTATACCCATTGTTTCGAGGAGTCGCGAATCACAGAAGATCCTTTCGACGCCTTCCAGGGTCGTCCCTTTCCAGCCTATTTGAGTATTGTTCCGCATAGAATTGCTAAGGCCGTGTGATGTTCTCGTAGTTTTCAATACGGAATGGTGTGGCCGGATTGATTCCTCGAAGACTTTAGCCAACTCCAATCTTTCTGATATCCCCAATAGTCGACTGACGACCACATGGCTGGGTTCGAATCCAAGCGGCATTGATTTCCACGCGCTCATTTGTATTGACGCTATGGTCATGCCTGTAACCAAACCCGTAGAGATGGCTAGTTGGAACACTACGAGTACACGACTGAAGTACCCCACGCGATCCGCTTTGAACCGCCCTTTCAAAGCATCGACAGGAAAGAATCTCGACATAAAGAATGCAGGGTAACCCCCGGCGAATACTCCCACGACCAGCGCCATGATGAACAGAAACAAGAGTGAGTCTGAGTTCCCAAGATCGGACAATGCGAATTTCCTGCTGACCAGGCTGTTGAAACCCGGTAGAAACAGTTCGGCCAGCGCCAGCCCGAGCGCAAGTGCGAGCAATGTCAGCAGAACCGATTCCGCGAGAAACTGCCTCACCAGTTGCGTACGCAGGCCCCCGGCCACCTTGCGCATTCCAACTTCCCGGACACGGGAAAACGACCGGCCGACAGACAGATTCGTGTAATTGACTCCCGCCACGACCAGCACGAGTAATGCAATCCCTCCCAAAAGATGTGAATGGACAGGATTGCCATCGGGGCGCGGTCCCATGCGCCTGCTATCAAAATAAATCTCTCTAAGCGGTTGCAGCATCAACTTACTCAGATATCGGCTTCTGGTTTCTGGTACTTTAAGATCTTCAAAGCGGCGTTCGACTTCCAGTGGGCTCAGATAGTCGGGGAGCATTATGTAAGTGTTTACAGTACTGACGTTCAAGCCGTGTTTTTGATTGTCCGGCTTTAATGAGGAAAGAAAGTCAAAGCGTATGGTGGAGTTCTTGGGAATGTCCCTGATCACACCGGTTACCGTCAATACCTGAGTCGGTCGCGCGTCTGAGAATTGGTCCTTGGATTCCGTAGATTGGGCTTGGGGACCTAACGAAATCACGTTCAATCCGGATGCACCCACGGCGAAAACTGCCGCCTCAACGTCTTGAACCGAGATTGTCTTTCCAATTGGTTCTTCTCCCGGGAAATACTTATCGGCCATTGTTTCGGTAATGACCACATAGTCCGGATCCGCTAATGCGGTGGCCGGATCTCCTTTGATCAGAGCGAACGTGAATACATCCAGAATCTCTGGGTCCGCATGAAGGAAATCTTCCTTGGTCGTCTGACCGGCATGGCGAACCATGCGCCACCTGGGATCCAATCTCACGCATCGGATGTCCGGATGCGACTCAGACAACCTTGGTGCCAACGTAATCTCCGTATTGTCAGATAAATGAACCGCGTCATTTATCTTTAGCTCCCTTACGATCCGGTAAATCCGATCGGCGTTTTCGTGAAACCCGTCGTAGGTCCACTCGTATCGCACGAAGAGGAACGCCAGCAGGCAAAACGATATCGCGATGCCGAGGCCCACTACGTTAATCGCGGCATAAAGCGGGTGCCGCAGCAGATTCCGGTATGCCACCTTGAAGTAATTCCAGAACATCGACAGGCTCCCTGTTGTTTGGATCTTTCACATTGACTGGCGAAGCGTCCGCGCACATGTGCTTACGCGGGTTTCTACCTCGTGGACAATCGAGAAGACGGGAGATTCTTCGCTGCGCTCTGAATGACACGACTTGCAATAACCATTGGCGAAATGTATCTGTCAGATCTTCGCTCCGCTCTGAATCACATGCTGGCCGATAGCCGAGTACGATGCTTCCCGCGGTCATCCTGAGAAAGCCGAAAGCCTGTCGAACGGAAGCCTGATTTGAGGGTGGGGCGGACATTCCTGTCTGCCCGCATGCTGAGTACGCAATCAAGCTGACAAAGGATCTACCGCGGCTTCCAGTTATGGGTGAGCGTCTGACACTGGCCCCTGCCCGACAGGCAGCACGTCCGCTCCCCTCTCCGCGCCGGGGAGGGGCCGGAGGAGGGGTCGCCGTGCCCGCTTGCTGAGCAGGCCCCCAGGCTGACGCCGGATTTCCGCGAAGGATACATTGGACGCATGGCGGTCATCGACCGTGAGATACCAATAGCAACGGGCGTGCCATGTGGATTTCGCGAGAATTTACAGGGATTTAGCGCTGCGTCGATGGAAACGCGAACCTCTGAGTGTCCGCTAATGATACAGTGATGTGCGAAAGTGGACACATGGGCGGCGCCGGTCCTTGAACCGCTTGACAGGCTAAGTCTCTGTGATCATTATGGTTGTGTGTGAATTCGATCCAGGAGGCGTATTGGCACGAAAAATGCGTCCCAAAGGACTGGGCAATTGCTGGCAGGATTGGCCTATCTTCCTCTTTGAGCTCCAGCCAGCCGGGTACCCGCGGCCTTTCCATGCCTGAACGACAGAGGCCTCCATGAAGACATTCGACAAAATCCTTATCGTCGACGACGACCGCGACGTGCTGCTGGCCGCGCAACTCTTCCTCAAGCAGCACGCCGGGCGGGTGGATACCGAAGCCGATCCCGAGCGCATTCCCGAACTGCTGCAGAACGATGCGTACGACGTGATCCTGCTGGATATGAACTTCGCGCAGGACGCCACGTCGGGAAAGGAAGGATTCCACTGGCTCGGAAGGATCCTGGAGCTGGATCCGTCCGCCGTGGTGGTCCTGATCACGGCGTTCGGCGACGTCAATACGGCCGTGCGGGCGATACGGGAAGGCGCCACGGACTTTGTCCTGAAGCCCTGGCAGAACGAGAAGCTGCTGGCCACGCTGTCCTCGGCTGCCAAGCTCCGCCGGTCGCGGCTCGACGTCTTCCGGCTGCGCTCCCGCCAGCGGCAGCTCCACGCCGATCTGGACAGGCAGTTTCCCGGCATCGTGGCCGTCTCTCCGGTGATGCGCGACGTTTTCGAGACCATCCGGAAGGTCGCCGCCACCGACGCCAACGTGCTTATCCTGGGCGACAACGGGACGGGCAAAGACGCGGTCGCCCGCGCCCTCCACCGTCATTCCGTCCGCGCAGACCAGGTCTTCATCCACGTGGACCTCGGCGCCGTCCCCGAGACCCTGTTCGAAAGCGAGCTTTTCGGACACAAAAAAGGCGCCTTTACAGACGCCAGGGAAGACCGCGCGGGGCGGTTTGAAACGGCTTCGGGCGGGACGCTGTTCCTGGATGAGATCGGCAACCTCTCACTGCCGCTTCAGGCAAAGCTGCTCACCGTACTCGAGAAGCGCACGGTTTTTCGCCTGGGCACCAACAAGCCCGTCCCCATCGATATCCGGCTCGTCTGCGCCACCAATACGCCCATCCACGAACTGGCCGCGCGAAACGAGTTCCGCCAGGACCTGCTCTATCGCGTCAACACCGTTGAAATCAGTCTGCCACCGCTCAGGGAGCGCCGCGAAGACATGCCGCTTCTCATCGGCAGCTTCCTGGACAGGTACTGCAGGAAATACAAGAAGCCACGCATCGGCCTGCATCCCCGCACCCTGGAAAAACTCAAGGGGTATCCCTGGCCCGGAAACGTCCGCGAACTGCAGCACGCCATCGAACGCGCGGTGATCATGAACGAAAACGGAACGCTGCAACCGTCGGACTTTCCGCTCAGCACGCCGGAATCCACCTCTGGCGACCACATTCACTGCGAAGACTTCAACCTCGAACGTATTGAGAAGACCGCGATCCGCAAAGCCATCGAGAAGCACGAGGGAAACATCAGCCACACGGCCCGGGAATTGGGCATCACGCGCAGCGCACTCTACCGCAGGCTGGAAAAATATGGTCTATAGACACTTCCGGACGCTCTGCGTCGTGCGGGTGGCCTTTCTGTGCGCCACCATCTGCGCCCTTGTGTACGTCCTCTTCGAGACGAGCTACTACACCACCGTCCTCATCCTGGCCGGCATCACGCTCTACCAGGCCTACGCCCTCATCCACTACGTGGAACGCACCAACCGGGATCTGACGCGGTTCCTTCAGGCCATCCGGTACGAAGACTTCTCCCAGTCCTTCAGCGGCCGCGGACTCGGATCCGCTTTCGACGACCTGAAAGAGGCGTTCAACGAGGTGCTGAACGCCTTCCGGAGGACTCGCGCGGAAAAAGAGGAGAACTTCCAATACCTGCAGACCGTGGTCCAGCACGTGGGCGTGGGACTGGTGTGTTACGGATCAGACGGACGCATCGAGCTGATGAATACCGCTGCCCAGCGCCTGCTTCGCCGACCCCACATCCACAACGTGCGGGAACTCGAGCCGGTCAGCGAGACCCTTTCCGAAACGCTTCTCGCGCTGGGACCGGGCGACAGGACCCTGGTCAAGGTCCAGGACGAGGACGAACTCCTTCAGATCATCATCCACGCCACCGAGATTCGAATGCGAGGCGAATCGTTCATTCTGGCGTCGGTGCAGGACATACAGAGCGAACTCGAAGAGCAGGAAATGGAGGCGTGGCAGAAACTCATTCGGGTGCTCATCCACGAAATCATGAATTCGATAACGCCCATTTCGTCCCTGGCCTCCACGGTACGCGGCCACTTTCCGGAATCCGGTCGCACGTCCCCGCTCGATCCGCAGACCGCGGCAGACGTGAGCGCCGCGCTCAAGACGATACAGTCGCGTAGCGACGGTCTGCAGCAGTTCGTGGACACCTACCGCCAGCTCACGCGGATACCCCGGCCCGACTTCCAGATCTGTCCCGTCGCCGGACTCTTCGACCGCGTTGCGTCCCTCATGAATCCGGAATGCGAATCGGCAGGCATCGCCCTGCGCACGGGGGTCGAACCCGAGACCTTGGAAGTCACCGCCGACCCCAACCTCGTGGAGCAGGCGCTCATCAATCTCGTGAGGAACGCGGCGGAAGCCCTGGCCGGGCGAGATCAGCCACGTATCGACCTTAACGCGGCCCTGGACCGAAGGGGGCGCGTTCTCATCCGCGTACAGGATAACGGCCCTGGCATCCTCGACGAGGTGCAGGACCGCATCTTCATCCCCTTCTTCACGACCAGACAGGAGGGATCGGGCATCGGGCTATCGCTTTGCCGGCAGATCATGCGCCAGCATCGCGGCGCCATCAGCGTTCAATCCACGCCCGATGAAGAAACCGTATTCACCCTCCGCTTCTGATCTCCAACATGCCATCTGGTTGATGGATTGGTAAGCACTAAGCCTTAATCTCAATTCGAGAAAAACAACGGTCAAATTGGCCACCAAGAACATGAATGTGGGTAGAGGGTAGAGGTGAGACGGGAGAAGAAGCCCATGCCCGGTATGTTCTTCCTCCTTGCCTTCGGCACGAGAAGATCCCTCACAAGGCAGGTAATCTCTACCCTCTTCCGTCTCCCGTCTACCCGCTTCTGAGGGACCGGGGAGAGCGGTCCCGAAAAACGATGAATCCTGATTTACCCGCGGGCTATCCCCAATCCTCCAGGATGGCCTTCGCGGCGTTGTGCCCCGGGGCGCCGGTCACCTCGCCGCCCGGATGCGTTCCCGCGCCGCAGAGATACAGATTCCGGACAGGGGTCGTGTAGCGCGACCAACCGCCGAGGGGGCGTTGCGCCAGGAACTGGTCCGGCACGATGTCAAGGTGCCGGATATTGCCGTCGGTGAGGCCCACCCGTTCCTCCAGGTCATAAGGTGTGAACAGCGACCAGTCCACCAGAATGTCCCGCAGGTTCGGCGCATAGGTCGACAGTGTATCGATCATGCGCTCACCCACCTCTTCGCGTCTCTCGGCCCAGGTGCCGTCGCGCGGGCGCACGGGCGCATAGAGGGCCCAGACGGACATGACGTGGTGGCCGGGCGGCGCCATCGTGTCGTCGTAGACAGATGGAATCTGCACTTCCAGGACGGGTTCAGTCGCGGGATCCCCACGCCTGGCCTCGTCCCAGGCGCGGACGAAGTAGTCGATGGACGGACAGATCTTGATTTCAGCCACCCAGCGCGGATCGAATCCGGATTCGCCCCTCGCGAAGTCCGGAAGGCCGGAGAGCGCCGCGTGGAATTTAAGGTAGGCCGTCCTGGTCTTCAGACGATTCGCCTTTGCAAGGAATCGCGCGTCCAGCGCCCCGGGCGGCAGCAGCTTCAGAAACGTACGCTTCGGATCGGCGTTGGAAACCACAATCCTGCTGCGGATCTCCGTCCCGTCGACAAGCGTCACGCCGCACGCCCGTCCCTCTTCCAGCAGGATCTGTCGAACCTCCGCTCCCGTCTGCAAAACCGCATCGCGAGACCTCGCCGCCCTGGCGAGAGCATTGGCAATTCCGCCCATCCCGCCCTTGACGATACCCACGTTCTCCGGCCGGCCGAACATGCCGCATTTGATGTACGCGTAACACCACGCGCTGCCCGGCGCCGCCGGGTCGCCCGCGTCCTGCGCCTGGATGAACGCGCCCTGGGCCTCGTCGGACTCGAAAAATTCCGTCACGAGGTCGGTCATACTGGTCGTGAGCAGGCGGTCCAGAAACCCCTCGTCGGGCGTGCCCTCGAGCCGCGAGGCGATTTGGCCCAGCGTAGGCGGCGGCGTCAGGAAATACGGGTAGATGATGTTTGCTGCCCGTTCCCAGAAAGCGAGCCATTCCGGATAGGCCTCCGCGTCCTTCCGCGAAAATCGGGCAAGCTCCTCCTGGCTGCGTTCCAGGTCGTCCCAGAGGCGGAGCGCTGAGCCGTCGGGGAAGGGCTGAAACCGGGAAGGGTCCAGGTGAAAGACGTCGAACCCGTGCTCCCGCAGGGCCAACTCGTCGATCACCTTGTCCTGCAGCAGGTGGCAGATATAGGAGCAGGATGAAAAACGGTAGCCCGGAAAGAGTTCCTCGGTCGCACAGGCGCCGCCCAGGAGGTCCCTGCGTTCCAGCAACAGCACGTCCATTCCCGCATCCGCCAGGTAGGACGCCGCAACCAGCCCGTTGTGTCCGCCGCCCAGGATCAGCGCGTCGCAATCTACAGTGGACATGGTTAATCCTCCTCGATGTGTATTTCGCTGTTACCAGTCAGTGATCGGCACATTGGCTGGTCATCGAATCCCCCAGCCGTTTTCCACCAGCCAGTCACGGGCCCTTTGCCGGCAATCTCCCTGCAACTCGATCGCCTCCCCCCGAATCGTCCCTCCCGTTCCGCAGGCCGCTCTCAAGGCGCGCGCCAGGTCCTTCATATCCCCCTTCACAAGCACGAGACCTTCTGCCAGCGTTACGACCTTGCCGCGCTTCCGTTTCTCCAGCCGAATCCGGATCTGCTGCTCCTCCGGCGCGCGTGAGACCAGAGGTTCCATGTCAGAGTCAGGCACGTCGTCGGATACAAACGCCCATCCCTCTCCGGATACTCGCTTAATCATCTCGTGTCTCCCGAATATGCGTCCAGGCAAAAACGAACGCGTGCCTTATTCAAACCCGCGCCCATCCTGCCTCCCGCGGCTCTCGTCTCAGGAATCTCCGGACCCGTCCCCGAAATCCGGCACTTCCTTTTGCGCGCCGCCGCTCATCGCGGACTCGTGCGCCACCAGCCCCGGAACCAGGTACCGCGCCGCCTGCCAGACGTTGTTGGGCGGCGTTTCCCCCGTCACACACGCCGTCACGAAATCGTGTACGAGGAACTGGTGCGCTCCCTTGTGCCCGTTCCCCAGGCCGATGAACTCCCTCGGCAGCAGATGCACGGGATGCACCGGAGACACCCCCTGGTGCGTGCCGTCGTCGCCCGTAACCGCGCCCATCGGATCGTCGGCCGGAGCGGCCGGAACGCCTTCACAGGACAATTCCGCGGTCAGATCCATGCACGTTTTCCGGTCCTTGGTGATCCACACCTGTCCTTGCACCTGCTCCTCGTATCCGGCGTCCGTTCCGTACAGGCTCATCCCCACCGTACCCGGATGTCCGATCCTCCTGAATTCGTTGAACCGCGCCATACTCCCGTCCGACATCCTGCACAACATGGTCTGGTTGCTGAACGGATTTTTCCAGACATTGTCTTCGCTCGCATACAGATTGTCCTCGTGGCGGTCCACGAAGCCCATTCCGCTCACGTGCGTCGCGTGCCCCCCGGTGACAGACACGATCATGCTGGTCGAGTGCGTGGGATAATGCAGAGGCGGCGAGCCGAAATACCGTTTCCATTCCTCACCGTGACGCCACTGCGACACCGCATAGAGCCCGTGAGAATAGTCGTGGTAATACTCCGCTTCCCCGTACACGATATGCCCGAAATCTCCCTTCCTGAAGCGGTCCCGGCAATAGATCGTACACGGGTAATAGTAGCTCGTCTCCCCGATCATGTATGTCAACCCGGTCTCTTCCACCGCCTTTACAAGCTCGGAGATCTCATCCAGCGTCACGGCTGACGGCACCGCGGAATACACGTGCTTGCCGCTTCGCAACGCCTGGACCGCCTGCGGTCCGTGCAGATGGTGCTGCGTAATGATCGCAATCGCGTCGACGTCGGAAACGCACAGCGCATCGAGCGACGGAAACGTGTCGGGCACATCGAACTGCGATGATTTTTCCGCCAGCTTCTCCGCGTCCAGGTCGCACAGCACCAGGTGGTCGACGTCCGGATGCGCCTTGAACAGCGGGATGAACGAGTTCGCAAATGCTCCGGTGCCGCAGATTCCGAGACGAATACCCATCAGCGCTCCAGAAACAGCTGTCAGCTATCAGCCCTCAGCTAAAGACGAAAAAACAAGAGTCAAAATCAAAATCCACATCTCCCCAAATTCCCTGCCTACGGCGTGTTCCTTTTGAAGCGACCAAAAGGAACCAAAAGTCGCCGCTGGGCGCGGGGCCTGCCTTATGCATGGCGCGAATTACCCAACAGGATGCACCGTATCCTTCGGCCTGCCAGCTTATGAAGTAAAGTCGGTGCCGTTAGTTAGACGGATTCACGCGCCCTGCTCTGGTAGTCCTCTCGAAAGGCCTGCTGCTGGAATACAGTGTGGTTTCCTGTTCGCGAGTGGTGCTGGGGGTTTCGATAAGAAATACAGGGGCCGCATATTCCGCAAGCGCTAAAGCGGTCGGCGACAATACAGGAAGGCGGCTCTCGACGGCATGCGCGATGATTCTTGAACCCCCATTCCCCATTTCGTAAATTGCCCTAATCGAAAGGAGGCGACATGGACCTGACCATGTTCGAAGACGACGCAATTGTCTCAGAATGGACGCTCTCAACCGCCGAGCAGGGTGAACGCGCCAGTCTGCCGGTGAATGTCGGCGACTGGGGTCTGGCCAACGAAATCCGCGCCGAAATCTTCCTGCCGGAAGGTGTGGACGACCAGATCCGATGCACACTCACTTCGGGGCATCGTACCGAAGGGATGAGCCAGGACGACGGCTATTGGTTCAACGCCATCGTCTCCCCCCGCGGCGGCAACATCTGGCGGGGCTGGCGCGAGTTCCGGTTCCCCGCGGAGTGTTTTTATACCGCCGGAATCCCGACGGCGGGGTGGGGCGATATGTCCTCGGGCGAAATCCACGTTCCGCCCGGAAGCCGCGTCCGGAATATCCGCCTGGTCCAGCGCCGCATCGTCACGGGGCCACGAATGACGGACGACGCCCTCATCGCTGCCATTGATCTGAACCATCCGGGGCTCGAAGCCGCGGCGCGGGCAACCGACACCGAAGCCCGGCTTTCCGCGATCGCGTCGCATTTCCGTTCCAGCACGTACAACAGGCGGCACACGACATCCGATCCGGGGTCCGATGCAAATATCGAAGAGGCGGACCGTATCCTCGCCGGTTACATCATGGACCACCACTGGCCCGACGGCGTGGACTGGGACGCAAACCCTTACGGATATATCGAGTGGTCCATCATCATCCATGCGTTCTACTATTTCAAGGCCCTCGAACGCGCCTGGGCAAAGACCCGGGACCCCAAATACGCGAAAGGCATCGAGTCCATCCTGTGCGACTGGATGCGCAAAACGCCTGTTCCCTTCGGCGTCCGCGCGGGCGGCCTGGCCTGGGGGCATTCGCTGATCGTGAGCATGCGGGCGTTCAACACGCTGGTCGACGCGTTCACCGAACTCTGCGACTGCCCTGAAACAGAAGACAGGACCATCGTGGACCTGCTCAAATCCATCTACGAACATACCGTCTACCTCCTGAAATTCGAGTCCTTCCCGCCCTCCAACAAAACCATATCGGAAGGCAGGTCTCTGCTCGCCACGGCCTGCTCCTTTCCCGAATTCAAGGACGCCGAAGCCTGGTACGAGGCCGCCAGCCAGCGGCTCATCGACGACATGGAGATCCAGGTCTTTCCGGATGGCGCATCCTACGAACTCACGCCGGGTTATCAGATCTCGATCGCATCCTGGTTCCTGGATGCACATAAAGTGGCAGGAAAGTTCGGCCGGTCCCTGGATCCTGAGCTGGAAGCGGGCATCCGGCGCATGTACGACTGGTGCGTCTCCGTCAACCGGCCCGATTTCACCTATCCCTCCGTTTCCGACGCCGGCAGCCTGGACGGAAAATTCGGCGGCGGGCTCGCGGGACCGGGCGACATTCTCGAAAGCGAATCCGCCACCTGGATCGGCACCGAGGGAGAAGAAGGCAGCCCGCCGGAATATACATCCATCGCCCACCGGGACTCCGGGTACTTCGTGATGCGCAGCGGATGGGACCGCGACGCCCGCTACCTCCTGTTCGAAGGAGGTCCGTACGGCCGATTCCACCAGCACGAAGATATGCTCTCTTTCGACCTCCACGCCCACGGTCTGCCCTTCATCGTGGACCCCGGAATCGCCTCGTACTATCCGAACGCATGGACCTCGTTCTATAAGACAACCGAAGCGCACAACACGGTCCTGGTGGACGGCTGCGGGCAGAACCGCGGGGCACGCACCGTCGCGGAATGGGTTGAATCCGCCCGCGACAAAACGGTCTGGCGCTCCGACGAGCGCTCCGATGTGGCCATCGCCACGTACGACGCCGGGTATGCCGGGTTGGACGCGTCCGTCTCTCACCGCCGGATCGTCATGTTCGTCAAGCCGGATTACTTTCTCATCTTCGACGAACTCACGGGCGAAGGCCGCCGCACTTACGAGGCGCTCTTCCACTTCATGCCCTACCGCGTGTTGATCGATCCGGAGAGCCGCGCCGTCCGGACCGGGCGCATGCATCCGCCAAACCTGGAAGTCCTCCCCCTCGTCAGAATGACGCCCCGCATCGTCTGCGGCCGGAACGATCCGGTACAGGGATGGCTTGCCATCAGCGAGCAGGACGTTCCCGCGCCCGTCGTCATCTACAGGAAACGGACGTCGCTGCCCTTCCGTACAGGCTACGCCCTCGTGCCCTTCACGGACGGCGTCAGCGCGGGCGTCACGTCGAGGATCACCCGCCGCGGCGACGTCTGGAACGTGCGAATTGTCCATCCCGACGGTGAGGTGGATCGGATCAGGATGGACTGGTCCGACACGAATGGCCCGGTGCTGGTTTAGTCGTTCTATCGCGCCACAGTATCACTGCTGTCCAGGACAAGTACCGATTTGGGACCGGTGTGGTTGGCGTTCCCCGGAGCGAGGGCATCCTGCCCTCGACGGCGGATAACTCGTCGCACACGGTGTTTTCCGCGAACCCCTATCGGATTTAATGGACGCGTCAGTCCCTCGACGCGAATTGAAGAAAGTGACGGGAAGTTCGAGGGCAGGATGCCCTCGCTCCGGTTACAAGTGGATCCTGTCGTGATAGCGGTTGGAAAGACGATTTTGGACAGGTTTGATGTCATCGATCATCGCCAGGACAATCTTCAATTAAAGCTTGTGATGAGCGTTTCCATTTGATGCCCTGGAGAATCCGAAATGCTGAAGCGAATACGGATCCGAGGATATAAGTCTCTTGACGACGTGGAAGTGTCCCTGTCACAGCTGGTCGTGCTGTTCGGACCAAACGCCGCCGGCAAGAGCAACTTGCTCGACGCCTTGCAGTTGCTGTCGAAGCTGGGGACCAGCCGGACGGTCAAGGAAGCGTTCGATCCTCCCTATCGAGGGAAACCGCTCGAGTCCTTCACCTTCGGAATAAACGGCATCAAGGGTCTGCTCAAACAGGAAAGATTATCGTTCTCGATCGAAGCCGACCTTTGTCTGTCTGACGCAGTCGTCGAGTCGGTGAATCGCCAGATTCTGGAAATGCGGCGCCCAGGTGTCGAAGGCGATCCAAAATCCGTGGACAAGATCCCGGCCCGCGTACGCGAAACTTACCTGCGTTACCGCATCGAAATAGAGATGCTGCCAAAATCAGGTGTTCTGCGCGTCGCCGATGAATACCTGACTGCACTGAACGCTAATGGGCAGCCGACCCGCAAACGAAAGCCGTTTATCGAACGCCAGGATCAGAAGATACATCTGCGCCTGGAGGGACAGGCGCATCCCACGTATTACGATCGGTACCTTGACCACAGCGTTCTTTCGATGCCGCACTATCCGCCTCACTATCCGCACCTGGCGGCGGCGCGGCGGGAGTTGGAGAGTTGGCTGTTCTTTTACTTCGAACCTCGTGAACGTATGAGGGCTGCGAGTCCTGTAAAAGAGGTACGACATATCGGCTTGATGGGCGAAGAACTCGCTGCCTTTCTGAATACAATGAAGGCAACCGATGCCAGGCAATTCAATGGCGTCGAAAAAGCTCTACGCGCGCTGATGCCCAACATCGACGGAATTGAAGTGGAGGTGAGCGATCTCGGCGAGGTGGAACTTAGACTGAAGGAAGGGGGTGTCGCAATTCCGGCTCGCGTGCTCTCGGAAGGCACCCTGCGGATGCTCGGACTCCTTGCCCTGACAGGCGTTGAGGACCGTCCTGCATTGGTTGGATTCGAAGAGCCTGAGAACGGCATTCACCCCCGCCGTATCCAGTTAATCGCAGAATTGCTTAAGACACAGGAGGTCCTGAACCAGACTCAACATATCATTACGACTCACTCACCGATCCTCCCCGACTTGCTCGAAGACGACTCCCTGTTTGCGGTCTGCAGGCGTAATGGACAAACCCATATCGATCCGTTTTCAACGTGGGGGCCACTGGCGCGACGCGATGATATTGGACAAGCGCTGTCCAACGATGAACACGGACTCCCAGTTTCTACTCGCATATTAAGGGGCGATTTCGATGCGTGAAATCGCGCTTTTTGCCGAGGACTATGCACATCAACTTGTCATAGACGCCCTCATCAGGCGGGTCGCCAACGAATATCGAATCGATGTACATCTGAATTGGCGGAGCGCGGTAGGTGGCTACGGGAAAGTCATAACAGAAGTCAACAATTATATGCGTGACCTTGAGCGGCAAGGAGATCCGCGACCCGATCTGATCGTCGTCGCGACAGACGCCAATTGCCGAGGACTTAACGAGCGAATGCGGGAGATCGCTGGCCGAGAAGAACTTGCACCCATGATTCATGCCATTCCGGATCCGCACGTCGAGCGTTGGCTTTTGCTCGACGGTTCGGCCTTCAAAGCAGTATTTGGAATGGGGTGTGATGCTCCCGATCAGAAATGTGATCGAAGACGATATAAGCAGCGCTTGATTGAAGCCATTCGTGACGCGGGTACGACACCCAGACTTGGGGGTATCGAATACGCTGAAGACATCGTCCAGCACATGAACATCAACCGTGCAGCACGATTGGACCGCTCATTTCAGCGATTTGTCGAAGCGATGCGCAACAAGCTTCAGGAATGGAGACACCAAACTCGAACGACCGGCCAATAGATGCAGTCGGTTGTTTCCGAACTGGTATAGCTTGTAGATCGGCATCCAGGATTCAGGGAAATGTAAGCTGGTAACCCCTTCGTATGGAGAATTCAATGCTGCCCAACTACGACGTAGACATGCAACTGGACGTAAAGGTCCCGATGCGCGACGGGATCAACCTCTCGGCGGACATCTACCTGCCGCGCGCCCACGGAACATTCCCCACGGTCCTGATGCGCACGCCGTACAGCAATAACGCCGACGGGATGGTCGAAAAAGCCAGGCGGCTGGCCAATAACGGATACGCATGCGTTCTTCAGGACTGCCGCGGACGCTGGGACTCCGAAGGCACCTATTACGCGTTTCGTGAAGGTGAAGACGGGTACGACACTCAGGAGTGGATCGGGAACCGGGAGTGGTGCAGCGGCAGGATAGGCATGGCCGGAAGTTCCTACGGCGGTGCTGTTCAGTGGCGCAGCGCGCCGTACGGCAGCCGTTTTCTCAAGTGTATGACGCCGCGGGTCATCTGCGCCGACTATTACACCGGACTCGTCCACCCCGGCGGCGCATTCCAGCTCAACGTCATGCTCACCTGGGGCATGCGTACCAACGCCCGCACCGGCCAGACCATCGAGTTTCACAACTGGACCGAAGCCTTCCGGGCGCTGCCTGTCAACAAAATGGACGAAAACGCTGGCCGCGACGTCGACTTCTGGAAAGACTGGGTCGAACACGACGCCTACGACGATTACTGGGAGGAATTCAACGACGAGACCCGCTGGGCCGATATGATTGCGCCCGCGTTCAACATGGGCGGCTGGTACGACCTCTACGCCGCCCAGACTTTCAGCAACTACAACGGCCTTCGTCACAATGGCGGCTCGGAAGAAGCGAAGAAAAGCAAACTCATCGTGGGTCCGTGGCCGCACGCCCTCAGCGCGTCGCCAAAGACCGGCGACGTGGACTTCGGGGCGCCTTCCATGGTAGATCTGGAAAGCCTCGAACAGCGCTGGTTCGACTACTGGCTCAAAGGCATCGACAACGGCGTGGTAGACGAACCGCCGCTGAGTCTCTTCATCATGGGGGTCAACCGGTGGCGGGACGAAAACGAGTGGCCGCTGGCCCGGACCCGGTGGGAGAAATGGCATCTGCATTCGGCCGGCCGGGCCAACACGCTGCTCGGCGACGGCTGCCTCTCGACGGATCCGCCGCGCGAGGAACACCCCGATCACTACACCTACGATCCGCGATACCCGGCGCCGACCATGGGCGGAAACAACTGCTGCTCACCCCATATCGTCCCCTGGGGTCCGCAGGACCAGCGCCCGGTGGAAATGCGGAGCGACGTGCTCTGCTATACCAGCGACCCAATGGAGACAGACCTGGAAGTCACCGGTCCCGTCAAGGTCGTCCTCTACGCCGCGACAGACTGTACGGACACGGACTGGACCGCCAAGCTGGTGGACGTGTCACCATCGGGGTACGCCATGAACCTCTGCGACGGCATCCTGAGGGCCCGTTTTCGAGAGGGCTTTACCCGCCCGTCTTTGCTCGAACCCGGCAACGTGTACGCCTGTGAAATCGACCTGGGTGTCACGGGAAACGTCTTCAAGAAGGGCCATCGTGTCCGCCTCGAAATTTCGTCGTCGAACTTCCCCCGGTTCGACCGTAATCTGAACACGGGCGGCTCCCTGGGTAGCGAGACCGAAATGCGGCAGGCTCATCAGGCCGTCCATCACTCGAGACAATATCCGTCCCATATCGTCCTGCCTGTTATCCCTGCAACACGATAGCCGGGACCCGTTGAAGCGTCTGCGGGGCGACGACTTCCCTGCCCGCGAAAAGGACTCTGCGAGATGCCGGACCCCTGTCTCGTCATTTCCATTCCCGACAAGAGCTTCGGCTTCGTTCCCGGCCAGCGGATCTCCATTGACCTCCACGTGATCGGGATGGACGAACAGACGGTCCAGGCCCGGCTCGCGATCAACGATCCCCTGGGCGCAACGCGGTACGCATCCGGGGAGGTCAACCGGGACCTGGACGACGGGCACACGGTTCTCCGGTTCGACTGCGGCCTCGAAACCGATTATCAGCCGGGAACATATCTCATCACGGCGCAGGTCATTTCCAGGGCGCAGAACTTCACAGCCATCGCCACCGAATCGTTTGACGTGGTCGTACCCGGCCGCCGCCTGGCCGACGGGTTTCCGGTTGCGCCTCGCGACCGCATTGTCGATGCGAACTACGCCTTCGGCGCGACAGACGCCGAAACGCTGGATGCGGCGTTCCGGACGGCGCATGCCGAGTGTGAAGCGTGCCGCAACCCGGATGGCGGCTGGGGTACGGTCCCGGATGCGGAGAAACCCGCGTACCGCTGGCCTTCGAACGTCATCCTGGGTTATCTGTACGGCTACGAAGCGCTGGGCGACGAGCAGTACCGGAAGCTGGCCGTCGGCGGCCTGGACTATCTCCTTGCGGAGCAGGACGAGAACGGCGCCTTCCGCTGGTGGTACAAGGGCGTTCCCGGCGGCGTGATGAACCAGCGCGACAACTTCTACGATACGGGCTGGGCGGGCCTGGCCCTTGCGGAGGGCTTTCGGGTTACCGGAGAGGAGGAATACCTCAACGCCGTTCGACGGGCCGCGGACTGGACGACGTCCTGTCCCTTTACCGGAAACAACAACTACGATGCCTTCGCGCTCTGGTTTCTATCCCTGCTGTACGCGTTCACCGGAGAAGAAAGTTACCTGGAGACGGCCATCTGGCGAACGCGCGGCGGCGTCTTCTTCGCGCAACTGCCACGAGGCGGCTGGCCGGGTCACAACTTCCATATCGGCTATCAGTCCATCACCGCGAACGGCCTCGCCTCGCTGTACGACGTCCTCCCCATCGATCATCCCTTTTCCGATCCACTAAGGGACCGCCTCTGCGCGGCCCTCAATTTCGCCACGTTCCTTCAGACGCGCACTGGAGACTATTGCATGGGCTGGGAATATGACCGGGAATTTCGTATCGACGGCGCAGGCACGCCCACGGGGACCATGATTCCCGCCCGGTCGGAACTCGTTCACGCCTTCTACAAGACCCACAACCGTATCGAAGTACCCGCGAATGTCTTCAATGGGCTCTGCCGATCCACCACCGTGAGGATCGAATCCCTCAGGGATCGCCCGGATCGCGACAAATCAGACGTCACGTATCTGATGGACATCGGCACGCTCCTCAAATGGCGCCACAACAAATGAGGCACGGCTTGCGCCGCGCCTCCAATTCCCCGGGCAGGGCCCCGGGATCCCGTGCCTTGTCCTTCCGAATCACTCTTTTCCGGGCACCACTTCAATCTCGAACAGCTTCGGCCATCGTTTTCCTGTCACGAACAGGCGCTTCCCATACCCGTCATACGCAATTCCGTTCAGCGCGGCATCCGCACCGAGTCGTTCCCTTCCGGGCATCAATCCCGTCAGATCGATCCAGCCCACCACCCTGCCGGACTCCGGATCGATTCTCGCTATCAGGTCCGATTCCCAGACATTGGCGTAGATTTCACCGTCTACGTATTCCAGTTCATTAAGCCGGGTCACCGGACCCATATTGTCCCGGACTTCCACCCGCCCCACCTCCTCGAACGTGTCGGAATCTCTGAAATACAGCGTCGGCGTCCCGTCGCTCACGATCAACCGCCGGCCGTCGTGCGTGATCCCCCACCCCTCGGATGAATAGGTGAACGACCGCAGGCGTTCGAATGTCTCCCTGTTGTAGACAAATCCGGTCCGCGCCACCCAGGTCAATTGAATGATGCGATTGCCGAAAATCGTAATCCCTTCGCCGAAATAACGGGATTCCAGCGGCTGAATCCGCGTGACTTCGCCGGTTTCCAGCACGACCTTGCGCAACGAGGACCGGCCGTAGAGCCCCGTTCCCTCGTACAGGAAACCGTCCTCATAGACAAGCCCCTGGGTAAACGCGCCGTGATCGTGGGGATACGTGTTTATGACGCGGAACGTATACTGTCGAGGCTCCTGCTCGGCGGTCGAGTCCGCCTGTGATGACCCTCGACGCTCCGGCGACGCCTGCCGGGCGGCAACCTGATCGATCGCAAGTGGACTCGTCAGAAGTGACGCGGCGCACAGGGACAGGATGATTCCCGACAGATGGCGCAGGCGCGGAGAACGCGGAAAAAGCGAATGCTGGGTTCCGCTCTTGGACTGTGAGGTCATTCCACTCAGTTTCGTTTTCTGATCTCATTTTCCTTTGTGGCTTTGTGTCTTCGTGTGAGTTGGTCTTCGCCTTTTGCTTGCTGCCGATCGCTGACTGTTATCCTTTGACCGCTGTGTTTCCTGAGGCCGACGGATCGCCTTCAATCCATTCTTCGCCGTCCGTCCATACCTCCTTTTTCCAAATAGGCACGGTTTCCTTCAGCCGGTCGATCGCGTAATGACAGGCCTCCAGGGCCGCCTTGCGGTGCGGAGCGGATATCGCAATCAGCACGCTGGTCTCTCCGATCTCCAATCGCCCCACCCGATGCAGCATGCCCACCCGGTCCACCTCCCACTTCGCCTTCACCTCCCGGCCGATCTCCTCCATTTTCTTTTCCGCCATTTCCCTGTAGGCATCGTACACCAGATAGCTGGTCCGCCGCCCCATTGAATGGTCTCGCACCACCCCCGCGAAGGTCGCCACCGCGCCATCCGAATCTCTCAGCACGGCGTCGTGCAGCGCGTCGGCCAAAATGGGTCCTTCCTGAATGCGGTACAGATCACCGGACATGGGTTCTTCCTTCCCCTGACCCGTCTCCTGCGATGCCGTCGGTCGCCGCTCCCCCGCTTACCGGCGGGATAAACGCCACCTCGTCCCCGTCACTGAGCCGTTGGGTCCGATCCACGTACGCCTGGTTGACCGATACCATCAGGCTGCCTTCCATTTCCTGCAACCGGGGATGCTCCTCCGCCAACCGCGCCAGCAGGTCGGCGACGCTGGCCCGCTCGGGCAGCGAAACAGACGTCTCCGGCGTCCCGACCAGATCCCTGCACGACGCAAAAAACAGGACCTTGACCTCCATATTCCTTCTCCACACCTTGTAGAAGCTGTCTCAAAGCCCCCAGCGGTCTTCGCGCGCGCTCGGGCCTCACCAGGAATTTTAGAACAGCTTCTCATGTCGGAGATACCGCCGGCGGGGGGGTTGTTTCGTCAATGCACGCTTCTGAGCCTGGTATTCTCCGTCAACCCCGGCTTACGGCCCCGCTTCGCCACCGACCGCCTTCCGACGGCCTTGATATCGGACGTAAAATCGATGGGGGAGGCGCCGCTGATTGCGCTGCCCACACCGAACCCGTCCACCGCGGAACCTTTCGCCACGAACTCCCGGATGCGCTCCGGCGTCATTCCGCCGCTCACGTAGATCTTCACCTCCCGATGCCCCGCGCGATCCAGCCCGCTTCGAACCCGACTCACGAGATCGGGCGTCACGCCGCCCAGCTCAGAGGGTGTGTCCAGGCGCACGCCCAGCAGCCGTCCACCCATCTTCCGGGCCAACCGCACACTCTCCTCCATCTCGTCCATAAACGTATCCACCAGCACGATGCGCCGGATCGATTCCGGCATGTGTCGGTCGAAGGCCCGGGCCGCCGTCAGCGTGTCACCCATGATCAACATCAGCGCATGAGGCATGGTGCCCGTGGGCTCGTGGCCCGCCAACCGCGCCCCCGCCGGTGTGGCGCAACCGGAACACCCGCCGACCAGTGCGGAATATTCCATCTGATCCGAAATCGCCGGATGGACGTGCCGTGCGCCGAAGCTGATCACCGGAGTACCCGCCGCTGCCTCCACGCAGGCCCGCGCCGCCGTCGCCCAGCCGCTCTTCTGGGCAAGCGTGCCGAGATAGGCGGTCTCATAGACGCCAAAGCTGCTGTAACGCGCCTTTATACGGAGTACGACTTCCTTTCGTGACATGGGCTGACCCTCGCCCAGCGCCAGGACGGACGCATCCACGGGCAAGACTTCAGCAAGATTCTCGAGCACCTCGGTCATGCCGCAAAGCGTACCGTGCCCGTTGGGAAACACCTCCATCGTAACAACCGGATCGATCCCCTCCCGCGACAGCACCTCGCGAGTGTTTGAAAAGTAGAGATCGGCCCGGTTTTCGTCAAAAAAAGCCCTGTCCGGCAGCATCGGATTGCACCATCCAGACTCAGTCGTCGTGATTCCGGCGACGTTTGCACCAGGCGAACGCACTGCCCGGGTCGCCGCAAAGCAAACCCAGTGTTCTGTCCCGGAAATAAGTTGCCTAAATTTGACCGTCGAGTCGCCTGGCTCGCAAGACGCCCGAGCGCAGGCGACCTGCGGAAGATCGGCGAGCGAGGGGAACGCAGCGAGACAGGATGAATCGGCGGTCGAATGGTGAGGAATTTTCGGGACAGAACACTAGTTTCCTCCAGATTTCAGGCGTTCCCTCATCGCTTCCACGTAGGACATCGGCACATCCACGGTTCCGATTATCGGATTCCCCCTGCCGTCGCCATGGCAATCGGAGCCTCCGGTGCGCAGGAGGTTGTTCTCCGCTGCAATATTCGAGTATCTGGCAACCTGCGAGGCATTGTGCTTGGTGTGCCGCACCTCGATACCGTCCAGCCCGGCGGATACCATGTCCGGAATCAGGTCGTCCCGCCGATACAACCCGGGGTGGGCGAGGCACGCCAGCCCGCCGGCGGCCCTGATCACCTGGATGGCCCGGGCGGGCGACTGCGAGTATTTGGCAACATACGCCGGCTTCGAATACCCAAGGTATTTATGGAACGCTTCGTCGACCGAATAAACCAGGCCTTCTTCCACCATCACATCGGCAATATGCGGTCGTCCTATCGCGCCGGGTCCCGCCCTGGCCAGAACCTGCTCGAGGGGCACGCGCAACCCCATGCGATTCAGCTTGCCCACCATTCGTTCCGCCCGCTGCAACCTGGCCTGTCGAAACGTGTCGAGCCACGAGATCAGATCCGGGTGATCCGGGTCGATGAAGTACCCCAGAATATGCAAGTCGGTGCCGTCGTTCCTTGCGCTCAGCTCGGTTCCCGGCACCACTTCGACACCCAGCCGGGTGCCTTCGTCCTGCGCCTCCGCAACACCCTCGGTCGAGTCGTGATCCGTCAGGCTGATTACGCTGAGTCCGGCTTCCGCGGCCCGGCGAACGACTACCCTGGGCGTGGATGTCCCGTCGGAGCAAGTCGAGTGCAGATGCAGATCAATGCGCTGGTTCACGTGGGGGCTTTCGAACTGTCCGCGGGGACCGGATCCACATGGATCAGCCCACGCCTCTGGCGGCTGCCTTCGCGTTTCAGCGCAATGAGTTGGCTGCGCAGGAGGTTCCGTTTGATTGCGCTGAAATGATCCGTCACCAGAACGCCGTTCAGGTGGTCGACCTCGTGCTGAACAGCGCGGGCCGAAATATCCGACATCACCGCGCTGAAGGCGTTTCCGTCCCTGTCCAGGGCGTCGACCCGGACCTGCGCCCGGCGTTTGACGTCTCCCACAACGCCCGGCAGGCTCAGGCACCCCTCCTCTCCAACGACCTCGCCCTCACCCTGGCTCAGCTCCGGGTTGATTAAAACCGTTGCCTCGGCCTCCGGATCGCCGGGGCTGACGTCCAGTACCACCACACACAGACTTACGCCAACCTGGGGCGCCGCCAGCCCTATCCCCTCCGCAGCGTACATTGTCTCGAACATATCGTCCACGAGGGTGCGCAAATCTTCCGTAATCGCTTCAACTCGCCGCGCCCTCCTTCTGAGTGTCGGGCAGCCGAATTTCTTTATTTCGAGGAGTGCCACTGTTCAGATCCCGTATGAGCCTTCAACCTTGATTCGTAAATTCTCGTGGACGTTAATTCGAATATGTGCCAGTTAATAAAGGCGATTAGAAGGCGGATTACCAAGATACACCAGGTCGCTGGACGCGTTCGAGACCTCTCCCCCCGGCCGCCCTGCCACCGGGTGAGACGTAAGACGGGAGAGGGTAGAGATTGCCTGCCTTGTGAGGTTTCCATTCGTGCCGGAGGCAAGAAGGAACATTAAAAGCGGGCGAGTATTTCTTCTACCGTCTACCGGCTCCCGTCTCACCGCTTTTGGTCTACCGTCTTCCTTCTACCCTCTACCCGCATTCAGGCTTTTCGCGGCCAATTTGACTGTAGTCTTTTTTAGAATTGAGGTCAACCCTGAGCGCCGATGTTCACTTGCGCTGAATGTCGAGAAACGTCTCGTTCAAACTCCCGCTACGGTATCCCTGCATGTCCAGCGTGACGTATCGATATCCGATTTCCTTCAGGTGCGCCACGACCCGGTCGACGAGTCCGTCCAGGAAAAATCGGCCGATCTCCTCAGGTGAAACTTCAATGCGGGCGATGTCGTCATGGTGCCGTACCCGGACCAGGCGGAATCCCAGCGTCTTGAGATATGCCTCGGCCCGGTCAACCATCGACAGCGCTTCCGCGGTCACCGGGGTACCATAGGAAATGCGGGACGACAGGCAGGCCGACGCCGGGCGATCCCAGGTGGGCAATTCCCAGTTTCTGGACAACAGGCGAATATCCACCTTTGTCAGGCCTACCTCCACCATCGGAGCCCGCACGCCCCGGTCCCGCGCAGCCGTCATGCCCGGCCTGAAGTCACCCACATCGTCCGCGATGGCCCCGTAAACCAGAAATCGATACCGTCCCCCATACTTTTCGATGACTTCATCCAGCTTGTCGGCAAGCGCCGTCTTGCAATGGTAGCAACGGTCGGGCTCGTTCTTTACGTAGTCCGGATTCTCCATCTCCCGGGTGTGCACCACTTCCATTGAAATGCCGATCCGGTCCGCGAGCGAACGTGCGTTCTCGAGTTCGCCGGCGGCGTAGCTGGCCGAAACCGCCGTCACCGCAAGCGCCTTCGTACCCAGCACCCTGTGCGCCGCCGCCGCCAGAAAAGTGCTGTCCACGCCCCCGGAGTACGCCACGACCACACTCCCCATCCGCCCGAGGAGTTCCTCGAGCCGGCGCAGTTTCTCTTCGGCCTGCAAAAGGCCCGACCTGTCGTCTTCACTCATATGTCGTTCCACTAGCGACGTCACTGGCGATCCTCCACCCCTCCCGGCATCACCACCGCATCGACCATCCCGTGCAGTACTTTCTTGTCCGGCGGACAAACCGTGGCCTGCACGCCCGACAGGACAGGCCGGCCCTCGATTACGAAATAATAGGGCTGGATGCGCACGCGCCCCTTGAGGCGCATCATGCGATCCGTCTCGAAATCGTAGTACGCCACCGAGAAGCGGGAGCCCGTGTGAAACTCCTGCAAAATGTGGGGCGACCCGGGAAAGTCAGCAAGCGCGGACTCGATAGTGGACTGCCAGTCCGACTCCGACATGTCGTGGCCGACGGCTACGCCGCGGCTGCCCCATGCCTGGTCCGAGAAACCGGACGGCTTAATCACAAAGCGGCGATGCTTCTGTCCCAGGGAGCCGAGTTCCTGCCAGTCTCCGAAATGTCGGCCGTCCACGCTCAACCCGGGAATAACGGCGTGCGGCGGCAGGGGGCGCGGATCCAGAATCCACGTCTTTGGAAAGGTCTGCCTGAGGAACGCAACCGCTTCTTCTCCAAGCTCGCGAAGCCAGAACGAGCGCAAGAGGGGATGGTGGAACAGGGCCATCAGCATTTTCTCTTCCAGTTGGGCTTTCAACGGTGGCGTTGCTTTAACCGTTCCTTTCCGAATGGCATACAAGATCAGATCCATCTTCGGAATGTTTTTCAGGTCGAACAATTCGAAAAACCGATAGAGCACGTCGATCTGCCGTCTTCCGCCTGCGCCGTTCACGAACAGTCCGGCTTCGCTGAAAACAACCTCTTCCGGACGCACAACGTAGGTTTCCAGTCCCGCCTGATCCAGGGCTTCCCCCAGCCAGGTCATTTCGGGGCGGTACCCCGAAGATTCCTCTGAAACCACAATGCCCAGCACCGGCTCCCCGATCCCGGCAACCGAACGCACCATCCCAATGAATCCGTTCACCATACCATCGGCGCCACCCACAATATCAAATCCGAACCGGCCGTACCGCTCCGCCAGGCTTGCAGTGAACCCGATACCCCCCGGCACCGAGTCCAATTCCGAAGCGATCGTTCCTCCGGGCGTCGGAATCAGGTCCGGCCGGATCACCAGCGGCAGATGCTGTTTGAAACGGTTCATCCGGCCGTATCCGATTACGGTTTCCGGCTTCCCCTGGTTCAGGTATTCCGCCACCCACTCCGGCTGGATCTTCCGGACACTCTGAGAATACAGAAGGTTGCAGGCCTTATAGAAATCGTACAAATGGGCACCCAGGCGTTCCAGATGGTCTATCACCCGAGGCGGCATCCAGAAGGGTTCGGGCGACACCCGCCATGGGCTGTTGGACCTGGGATGCACCGTACGCTGCACATCGGTATACAGGCCGCCACCGGGCGTCATTCTGTCAATACAGAGGCTTCGCTCTTTCGCGTCGGTCACCTGAATCGTTTCTTCCTCTGCACAGATTCCCATGTCAATTACCCGACCTGATGTGGTAATGGAACAGCCCATCTACCTCGGACGCGGACAATCTTCGTGGTTTTTCAAGGTCAGTAACAGTTGTGCGAATGTTCAGGAAGCCCTGCCCCCGCTCCGGCTCTGCCGCCGTTTCGGCTTCCTGACTCTCTTCCACACCAGGGTGGATCCGCCGATCTGCAATCGCCGCCAGGATCCGGGCGTGTCGCCCTCCTCCCCGTCCTGTTGCCGCGTCTCCGACCCGGCCCGCTGGTGATTCCGGTGGCCGCCCGGAGGCGCCGTGGATTCGTCAGCTGAGAGAAGCGCCTGAACGGATGACAGCGATTCCGAAACAGAAATACCCTGGCCGTCCGATTCATCCTGCAGATTCAGGCGAGCGGCAGCGGCTTCGTAGACGGCCTTCGCCGCCTCAACACGCGCTTCGAGCAAGCCTAGCGCGCGTCTCAGCTCCTCGACCTGGGAGGCCGTGGCATCTATTTCGCGACGTGCGTGTTCAAGCACCTGTTCGTAGAGATCGACCCGTTCACCGTTTGCGTCTTCCATGACCTCCGCCCACGATTCGTGGTTTCGCATTCAAAGCCCGCCATCGCCGGCAAGCGCCAGCTTCATACTCTCTCTGTACCGTTCCGGGTCTCTGAGAATTCGAACGGCCTCGCGAAACTGCTCATCGCCTTTCAGCCGGGCCAGAATGCGCCCCTTCTTTCCCCAGACCCGGTTTCCCAGCTCCCTTCCGATCTCCAGCCGGATATACGGTTCCGCCTTTTCGAATTCCGTTTCCCGCTCCGATTCAACAACGTTCCGCAGGACGTCTAACGCCCGGTCCGCTTCCGCGTCCAGGCCCGCGTCGGCCAGCGCCCGGTTCAGATTCTCCAGTTCGTTTTCAGCCGGCGTTCGGTAACGCCTGAAATTTCCAATTCTCGACGAGTCCGCGAGAAATGCCCGGAACGCGGCGATTTCCTTTTCCCCCACGTCATAGCTCTCCGGGTTCCGGGGAAATGCGTTCCGTGCGGCGTATTCTACGGCAAAGTCGAAAAACAACCCGGCCCTGTACATTTCGAGTATCAGTCTCGGTCTGCGCTTCGGCTTCACCACCACGTCGGGCGTGATACCACCTCCGCCGTAGACAGTGCGCCCGCCGGCAGTCCTAAAGACCCTGGCCGAGTCCGAGGCTTCGTTGGCGACACGGTCCTCTCTCAACGCCATTCCCACCATCTGCCCCAGTTCCATCTCAAACAGCTGCTCCGCCTGCTTTGTGGATTCCAGATCGAACTGTTCGAAAAGCCGCGTGATCGCGTCCTCCCGGCTCTCTTCCCCCGCAATCGTCGCAAGCGTCTGATACAGAGGCACCTGTGAGTCCCCGACATTCAATGCCAGGTTGCCCAGCCGTCCGAACCGCCTGTTTTTGTGGATACTGCGCCCGCTGGGGGTGTAGTAAAGGGCCGTTGTCCACTTCAGCGCCTTTTCATCGCTGACTTGCTGAAAGGATTGAACGGATCCCTTGCCGAACGTCGGTGTGCCCAGGATCAACCCTCGGTCCGAGTCCTGAATTGCGCCCGCGACAATCTCCGAGGCGCTGGCGCTGTGGGCGTTGACCAGAACCACGAGGGGTATATCCTTAACCATGGAGGATTTCGCAGTGCGGTACTCCTTATTTTGTGAATCCACGCGGCCCCGCGTCGTCACAACCAGCAGATCGGGGCCAAGAAATACGTCGGCAACGGCGACAGCCTGCGCCAGCAGCCCCCCTGGATTCCCCCGCAAGTCCAGGATAATGCCGCTCGTATTTTTCGATTTCAGCTCATCGACGGCGGCTTTCAGCTCATCGGGCGTGGATTCCGAGAACCGGCTGCCGATCAGACCGGACATCGCTATGTAACCGATGCCGTCTTCGATTCCGTCGATGCTCGCCACGCTCTTCACACGAATACGCGCCCTGACAATCTCCTGGTCAAACGTCTGCGACCGGCCCGGTCTTTCAATCGTAATCACGACCCGATTGCCAGGTTCCCCGCGCAGCACATCCACTACCTCCTCCAGTTTCCGGTTGAGCGTGGGGTCTCCGTCCACCGCGACGATCCGGTCGCCGACCACAAGCCCGGAAGTGTCGGCAGGCGTACCCTCAATAACACTCAGAACGACGGGCACCTCAACGCCATTCCTCTTCATGGTGCTGATCGTGATGCCCAACCCGCCGAATTTGCCCCGGGTATCGATCATAAGGTCATCCAGGCCGCGTCTGTTGAGCATCTGAGTATACGGGTCGAGTTCGTCCAGCATGCCATCGATGGCTGAAGTCGTGAGCGAGTCGGACGCCAGTGGCTTATAGTAACTCGTGGTCAGCAGTTTCAACGTTTCGATGTATTCGTCTATACTCTTCTCCACTGTGGCGTACCCGTCTTCCCCATTGACGAGCCGCGAGTCCAGGACCAGACAGGTTCCAAGAAGGACGATCAGTGCCGCGCCAACCCATATTCGTCTGTGTTTCCGTCCGCTCATTTTCCGCCTCCGCATTGTCTGGTACCGCCGTTCCGCGTCGCCGCGGATCCTGTTCCGCTCCGCCAATCTCTCACCATTTTCCAAAGAGGACATCGCGGGCAGCCGTGAACGCCACCTGATTCGTCGAAATCAACCGGCCCGCCGGGGCGAAGCTGCCAGCCTTTCGCGTACCTCGTTGTAGATCCGGCACGCCAGATTCTCGACGGTGAGCCGCCCGTCAACCCGAAGAATCCGTTCCGGCTCCGCCTGCCAGATACTATGGTACCCGTTCCTCACACGACCGAAAAACGCGTCGCCGGCGGCTTCGAGCCTGTCGGCATCTTCAGGTTTCCATCGCTGTTTCACGGTTTCAAGATCCACGTCGATCCAAACGGTCAGGTCTGGCCTCAGACCGCCGGCGGCCACTTCCTGAACCGCCCGAATGCGATCCAGGTCCAGCCCGCGCCCATAGCCCTGGTAGACGACCGTTGAATCGAAAAAACGGTCCGATACCACCACTTCACCCTGCAGGAGTGCCGGGCGGATCACCGTGTTGACGTGCTGAGCCCGATCAGCCGCGAACAACAGCATTTCCGCGGAGGGGTCCACTTCCGAACGACGCTCCAGCAAGAGACCGCGGACCTTCCGTCCCAGTTCGGTCCCACCCGGCTCCAGGGTGAACACGACGGATCGCCCCTCCGCACGAAGCCGTTCTGTCAGCCGTTTGGCCTGCGTGCTTTTTCCGCTCCTGTCGATGCCTTCAAAGGTTATGAACAGTCCGGCCACGCCGTTCCGTACCCCCGTCCCGCACGTGGGTGGCGCCATTATCCGAGCAATTGCGTCAGAATCGCCTTCTGTACATGCATCCTGTTTTCCGCCTGGTCCACCGCCACGCATCTCGGGCTCGCCATCACTTCCGCCGTCAACTCGTACCCCTTGTGCGCGGGCAGGCAATGCATGACCAGCGCTCCGGTTTTGTCCAGCAGATCCATATTTATCTGATACGGCGCAAAGGCCTCGACACGCCGCTTCTTCTCCGCCTCATAAGCAGGGTCTTCGAAGAATTCCATGTCGATCCAGGTATCCGTATATAGAAAATCCGCCCCGGCTACCGCCGCCTCGAGGTCAAGGGTCTCCTGGAAAAGACCGGTCTTCCGTGCCCGATTGGTGAGGCCTTCGTCTTCGGAGGGTTTGTTTACTTCCGGCGTCACCGTCGTAATTCGCACGCCGGCTTTGGTACATCCGGCGATCAATGAATTGCACACATTGTTTCGAATGCCCACGTAGACCAGGTGTGCGCCCTCCAGCTTTCCCCGGATCTCCCGGACGGTCATCAGATCGCCAAGCGCCTGGCAGGGATGGTACCGGTTGCAGCACCCGTTAATTACGGGAACCTCGGCCCCGGCCGCAAGTTCGCACAGGTCGCGATGACTCAACATCCGGGCCATAATGACGTCCGAATACCGGGAAAGCACCTGAGCTTCGTCCCTTAGGTCCGCCAGTTGGAAATTTGTGGCGCGCCAATCCAGGTTCATGGCGTACCCGCCCAGCTGGTTCATTCCCGTCTCGAACGAACATCGGGTCCGCGTCGATGGCTTCTGAAACAGCATCGCCAACGTTCGGCCCTGCAATGCGCCCGAAAACCGTTTCGGGTCTGCCTTCATCAACAGACCCGCTTCAACCGTTTCAAGGATTTCCCCTGCCGACCATGTCTTGAGCGTAATCAAATCCATGGGCGAACCACGTTCCTCCTCACCCGGGCGGGCATCAGACAGCCGGCCGCGGGTCGCCTCAACGCAAACGGATCGTCCCGCACTATTGCAACTGTTTCTCTACTTCGGCCAACAACAGGCGTTTCGCCTCTTCAAGGGGCGTTTCGATCCTGCACCCCGAGGCACGCATATGCCCGCCGCCGCCGAACGCGACTGCGATTCGGTTCACGTCCACGGCACCCCTGGAACGCAGGCTGACACGGAACCGACCTTGCGCCTCTTCCTTAAGAACCATCGCCGCCTGAACCCTGTCTATTGCCATGGCGTGATCCACCACGAGGTCCGGATCGCCGCCCTTTCGGTAAGTCTCGTGGTCCACTACCATGGTATTCACGCGGCCGTCGAAATGGAGTTCCAGCGTACCCAAAGCGGCCGCGAGCGTCACCATGGTTTCGTGACTCTCCCGAGCGAACAGCGCATCCGCGATCGCTTCCGGGTCCGCGCCGAAATCCACCAGTTCGCCGCAGACCTTCAGCCCTCGTTCCGGATGGGAGACCCTGAACAGCTTGGTGTCGAAAGCAATTCCCGCATAAATCTGGGTGGCAGTTGCAGGGTTGATCTCCGTCTGCGCCGCCCGAAGCAGCCGATAAACCAACTCGCTGGCGGAACTGGCCGCGCTGTCGACGATTCGGACGTCGCCCTCCGGCCTGCGTGCCACGTGATGATCGATAATCATCGTGTTGGCGTGCTTTGCGAGAAGGCGACGCACACCCCCCACTCGCTGCTGGTCGAGCGTCGGCGTGTCCACAAATACCGCACGGCTGAAAGGCCGCGGATCGCCAAGAGACCCGTACAACTCAATATGCTTAAATCCCGGTAGAAAAGCAAACTTAGGATTCAAAGTCTCGTCGCTGACAACGAGCCGGCAGACCCTTTTTTTCTGAACCAGCAACTCCCTGAGCGCCAGGAGTCCCCCAATCCCGTCACAGTCTGCATTGACGTGGGTTGACAGCAGGTACGGTTCATCCGGCTCGAGAAAGGATATGGCTTCCGTATAATCCATCGTCAGATTCCGCATTTGTCCCGGTGAATCGCAATGCAATGATTATTGGCTCTTTGCAAGCCACAACGCGGGATTTATCGGCTCCTCACCCCGCATGATCTGAAAGTGCAGTTGCGGAACGCCGTCTATTCGACCGGTGTTTCCCACCGTTCCAAGTACGGCTGCCTGAATCACCGGCTGTTTCAGTGTCACGTGCACCTCGGAAAGATGCCCGTAGAGTGTATAAAACCCGCCCGCATGGCGCAACAACACGAACTGGCCGTACCCCGGATACCAGTCCACGAAGGCAACCGTACCCGGAGCGACCGCCCGAACCTCGACTCCGGCAGGCGCCGCGATATTGATGCCTCGATTGAACGTCCACGTCTTAAGGTCAGGATCCTGGTGTCGACCGAAGTGCACCACCACGCCACCAGGAGCCGGCCGGGGGAGTCTCCCGCGGTGGGATGAAAAGTCGAATCGCGGCAATGCAGTATGCTCGCGCCAGTCTCGGGTTTCCTGGATAATCTGCCCGATCCGCTCACTGGACGCGGCCATGGCCGCCTGCGTTTTTCGAACCGCTTCAGCCCGGGCGTCCGAATCCCGCCGGAGGCGCTCCAGTTCAGACTCCCGCCGTCTGACGTGAATTGCCAACCGGTCCTCGTTTCTTCGTTTGACGTTGAGCAGGGTCTTCTGGCGTTCGTGCCGTACTGCCTGCAATCTGAGGACGCCGGAAATCCGCTTTCGATCGTGTTGAATCGCTTCAAAGTCCCTGTGATCCTGCGCCGCAACCCTGGAAAGATAGCGAAGACGTCTGAACGCATCGGTAAACGAACCCGCCGAAAAGAGGATCCGGAGCGTACCCCGCCTGCCGAGTTTGTACATCTCCCGCATGCGGCGGGAAATTTCGTACTCACGCACCTTCCTTCGCGCGTCGACACGGACCAGTTCGCGACGGGCTGTGCCGAGTCGTTTCGCCAGTGTTCCCTGCCGGCGCGTCAGTCTGCGCAGTTCGCCCCTGATTCGGACGATGTCCCGTTCCTTTCGCTCCAGGTCCCGAGAAACCACTTTCTGCCGCGATTTCGCCTGTTTCAGTTTCTCGCGGTCGGATTCCAGCCTTACCTTGAGGCTGTCGAGCGCGGCCCGCTCCGCAGCCAGCGTTTCCTGCAGGTCGGTCTTCGCTGCCGCCGGCGACTCCGTCGCCAGGAACATCAGTACCAGAACGACGATCCGCATATGCTTCTCTTCCATGTTCAGATTTTTTCCACGCTGACCTGTACGGATCGCGATACCCTACGTCAGCGCACGCAAGACACGGTTCAACGATACCCAGCTTCCCAGAACGCCCAACAGAACCCCCAGTCCGATCAATCCGGGATAAACCGGCGCGACCCGTGTCGCTCCGGGAATCCAGCCCGCCCACCACTGCGAACTGCTCCACAGCGCCAGCACGGCCAGTACCCCTCCGGTGCATCCCAGAACGGCGCCGCCCAGCAACACGGTCAGCCGGATGAACCCGCCCGTGGCCCCTACCATGCGCATCACCTCAATCGCATCCCGCTGAGCGAGTACCAGAAGCTTGGTGGTGTTGCCAACGGCAAATGTGCACGCCAGACAAAGCACCGCGCCCAGCGACAGCCCTATCCAGGTAACCGCCTCCCGAGCGCGGTCCAGAGAGGTCAGCCATGCTTCGCCCGCATCCACGCTTTCGACGCCCTTCCTGCTCGCCGCGGCTTCGGCGACCGCGCGCGCGTTTTTCACCATACCCTCCCCCGCATGCAACACGACCCGTACAGATGCCGGCAGCGGGTTCCGCGATACGGCATCCAGAAGTCCGTCGCCGAACATGGACCTGAATTCTTCAGCTGCCGCCATTTTGTCTACGTAGCGGACCGCGGCCACGCCCGCCATCGCTTCTAACTCCTGCACCAATTCGAGCGCCCTCGTCCGACTGAGGCCGTCGTCCAGATACACGTCCACCTCTATTCTCGCCTGTAAGGACTCAAAGACCGTAAGCCCGCCCCCGACCAGAAGCACAAATATCCCCAGGACCATCAGCGACACTGCTGTGGTCACGCCCGAGACAACTCCCGCCATCCCCGTACGCCACAGCCCCCTCATTGCCTCCCTGAACGCCATCAGAATCGCCATTTTCCCCCCTGACAGCCCGTTGGAAGAGTCCATCCGGGCTACGGCCGGCTCACGCCCCCGCCCGCGATCCTCCCATCCTCCAGCCGAAGCACCCGCTGGCGCCGCCCCGACACCAGGGCTTCGTTATGCGTTGCCGCCAGTACCGTGGTTCCTCGCGACTGGACCTCTGCCAGAATGCGCAATACGAGATCCGTCGTCTCCGGATCCAGGTTGGCCGTGGGTTCGTCCGCCAGAAGGACAAACGGTTCATTTGCCAGCGCCCGCGCAATCGCCAGTTGCTGCTGTTCGCCCCCGGATAACGCGCCGGGACGGACGGAACGTCTATGCATCAGCTCAACGTCGGCCAGCAGTGTGTGGGTGCGCCGCCTGACGGCCGAGCGTGGCGTGCCTGTTACTTCCATGGCAAATGCCACGTTCTCGTAGACTGTCCGATCCTGCAGCAGACGGTGGTTCTGAGAAACCATACTTACGCTTCGCCGCAACGCCGGGATATCACGTTCCCGGATCGACTCCGAGTCGTAACCGCCCACCATAACCACACCGGATGTTGGCCGCCTCTCGAACAGAATCAGTTGCAGGATCGTACTCTTGCCAGACCCGGTCGGACCCAGCAGAAAGGCGAATTCACCCCGTTCGATTTCGAAATCCACATCTGCCAGGATACGGCGCCCCTGCTGTTCCACGCCAACCTGCCGAAGCGCAATCACAGAACCTCCAGCTGGTGTTCTGCCCCAAAAAATTCCTCACCATTCGACCGACGATTCATCCCGCGGCGACTTTCCGCAGTACGAAATGCACCCGGTCCGAATCTTCGTCCGGCCCGCAAAAACCGAATCCGTCGTAGGTTCCTTCCAGCGAAAACGGTGACTGTTCGAGAGCGGTCAATATGTCCGACAGTGCATATATACGCTGGCGATGTTCCTCTTCCACGGACTCGTCCGTCTGCTTGAACCGGATCTTGAATCGATTGAACTGAATCCCGTTCCTGTAGAAGCTCTCGCGGACGTAAGTGAACCCGTCCCCGCCGTCCTTGTCCGTCAGCTTTCGAAAATATCGGAGCGAGTTCGACTCGGTACAAACGTCGAAGACGAATATGCCGTTCGGCAGCAGGAGCTTGTGGACCCCTCTCAGCGCCACGGCGACGTCCTCGATGGTCATGAGGTAATTCACGCTGTCGTACAGGCACAGCGCCGCTTCGAACCGCGGCAGACCCGACAGGTCCAGCAGATTTCTGTGGAAGAATTCGATATTCTGCCCCGCTTTGCGGGACTTTTCCTCGGCCACGTCCAGCATCTCACGGCAACCGTCCGCGCCGTTAACGCGGTAGTGCCGTTTTCGCAGTTCCAACGCCATGCTGCCCGTGCCGCACGCGAGGTCAAGCACCCGTGTCGGCGACAAGTTATGTCTGGCGAAGACGGCCTCGATGTAGTCCGCCCACTGCACATAGTCCACGTGCCGCATCACATAATCGTAAATCTGCGCAAGCCTGGTGTAGGGTTGCGCCCAGCTTTTTTCTTTTTTTCGTCCGAACATAACTCCAATATAAACAGGTCAAAGTTAAAGGGCAAACGACACGCCCTCGCATCCGGGCAGGCGAAAAAAATGCCCCGCCCCCCAGGGCGGGACTCGACGCTTTGACGTTCAGTCTATGTGTATCACTAAAAGTCGGTGACCTCGCGTGCTTCGTCCCGAAGCACTTCATAATAAGCTCTGGCCTCCGCCTTGGATACGTTCCCGGCGGGAAGCTTGAGAATCTCCAGCTCCAGGTATCGATCCAGAAAGGAAATGCTCACCCGTCTGCCAGGACTTACGGCCTGACCCGGCTTCGCCCGCCGCCCGTCCAGCATCACGATCCCGTTCTCGCAGGCGCGTTTTGCCTCGGAACGCCGACGTGTCAAACAACATCGCTTCAGGTACAAGTCGAGCCGCATATCGAATTAGACGCGCGTCGCCGAATCCTGATTGAGGAGTTTTGCGCCAACGGACCGGGCGGCAGCACTTCTGAAGCCCGGTTCCGTATCACAAATCGTACGGGCGAACTTCCACGTAGAGACGCGCCCTCGTTTCCGCGAGCACCTCGTCAAAACGCTCTTGCAGGCGCACCTGTTGTATGATTCCCTTCAAGGCGTCCTGATCGTCATTCACCTTTACGACATGCCATCCGTACTCGGTCTGTATCGGCGCGCTCACTTCGCCCATGCGCATGGTTTTCAGAACGTCCGCGAATTCGGATGGCAGATTATCCTGCGCGAACGGACCGGGAAGCCGCCCGCCCTTCTTCGCGGTCTCCTCGTGCGCGGAATGTTCTCGAGCCAGTTCCGCGAAATCCTCTCCCGCCTGAGCCTCTTTCGCCAGACCCAACGCTTTGTCGTAGGCCGTCTTCACGTCCCGTGCCGAGGGCTGCAGCGGAATGAGAATGTGCCGCGCCCTTACCTGGTCCCCTGACACCGATTCCAACTTGATGATGTGGTAACCGAACTTCGTCCTCACCGGCGCGCTGATCTCCCCGGGCTGCAGCGAGAAGGCCGCCTCCTCAAACGCCGGGACCATGCGTCCCCGCGGGAAATAGCCAAGGTCACCGCCGTCCTCCCGGCTTCCCGCGTCGCTGGAATACTGCTGCGCCATGGTCGCGAAGTCTTCGCCCTCATTCAAGCGGTCGATGATCGCGTTTGCTTGCGCCCTGACTTCCTCGGCACGGTCATCGGACGCTTCTATTGCCACCAGGAGATGGCTGATGCTCAACAGCGGCGGCAGCTCGTCCTTGTAGCGCGCTTTATAATCCTGAACGTCCTTGAACGAAACGTCGACCTGCTGGCTGAGGCTCGTGTACATCCGCTGTCGAAGGAAATCTTTCCGAAACTCCTGCCGGTACTGTTCGCGCAGGTCCCTTTCGGTTACCCCGCCTTCGGCAAGCTGGCTGGCAAACGCCTCTTCGCCATGCTCCGTCTTGAGTTCCCGGACGCGTGACCTGACCGCGCGCTCGATGACCTCCTGGTCCACCTCGATACTGTCCTGCTCCGCCCTGGCCAGCAGGAGTTTTTCCTGGATCATGTTTCCCAGAATAACCTCGAACAATTCCTTGACCCTGTCCGGCGTGAGGTCTTCCCGGCTCAGCCCCTGCTGCATGGCAACCAGCGCCATGCTCGACATCACGTCTGAACGCAATACGATCTGATCGTCCACAACCGCGACGATCTGGTCCAGCAGTTGCGGTTTTGCCGCGGCGTTCGCCGCGCAGATCAACGCCACCGCCGCCGGCACAGCACCCCACGCGCCTGTTAAAAGGCCTTTTTTCATACGGTTCCGTCTCCGAATTTGAGATTCGTCCACCGCAGCTCTCGCGGGGAGAATGTGCCTCCATCCCGTCGCTATTATTTGACTGCCAGGGCGTCGTCTGGTTCCGAATGTTCTGTTCCGGACGTCGGCCGGGAATATATCCGTTCAGACGAGGCTCTGCAACACCTTTTTGGCATTTGCAAGGCGTTCCCGGGGGCCTGCGCCCTCCAGTTCCGCCTCGATCAGCACCCGCTCACCCAGGGAAAACTGCAGTGGGACGGGCGCAGCCGCAATCCAGGCTTCCACCTGCTTCCGCGTCAGCATTCGATCCCCGGGAAACACGACCGACAGCGTTCGACCCGTGCGTACCGTGTCCGCGCGAAGCTGGCGCGCCAGTATCCGTACGGATATTGTATCCAGCAGCGCCGCAGCGGGGTCGGGTAACGGACCGAACCGATCCGCCATTTCCTCTTCCAGCGCCAGGACCTCAACCGTCTGCCGGCAGTCACCAAGGCGCTGGTAGAACTGCATCTTGAGATCTTCGTCCGATATATAGGTTTCAGGAATATAGGCCGATACGGACACCTGCACCTCCGGCTCCGACGCGGGCTCGGTCTCGTTGCCGTGGATCTGGGCGATCGCCTCGTCCAGCAGCCGGCAATAGAGCTCGAAGCCGACTGCGGTAATGTGCCCATGCTGCTGCGCACCCAGCAGATTGCCGGTTCCCCGAATCTCCATGTCCCGCATGGAGATATTGAAACCCGAGCCAAGGTCCGCAAACTCCTCGATGGCGCGCAGGCGACGCACGGCCGGCTTTTTCAGGGACTTCCACGATGGAATCAGAAGATACGCGAACGCCTGCCGCGCGGAACGGCCCACGCGGCCGCGAAGCTGGTAGAGTTGCGCGAGTCCCATGCGGTCCGCGCGGTTCACAATCAGCGTGTTCACGCTGGGGATATCCAACCCCGATTCGATGATCATCGTGGAAATCAGGCAGTCGTACCTGGCGTCCAGAAAATCCATCATGACCTTTTCGAGCTGCCTTTCCGGCATCTGGCCATGGGCTACTCCGAACCGCACCTGCGGTACAAGCCCTTCAAGAAAATTCACGATGGCCGGCATCGACTGCACCCTGTTGTGTACGAAGTACACCTGTCCCCCCCGGTCAACCTCCCGCAGAACAGCCTCCGCGACCCGCTCCTCGTCGAACGGCAGGACTTCGGTCGTGATTGGCAGCCGGTCTTTGGGAGGCGTACGGATGATGGACATATCCCGGGCGCCCATCAGGGACATGTGAAGCGTCCTGGGAATCGGTGTCGCCGTCAACGTCAGCACATCCACTTGCCGCCGAATCTGCTTGAGCCGCTCCTTGTGGCGCACACCGAACCGGTGCTCTTCATCGATCACGAGCAATCCCAGATCCCGAAACCTGACGTCCTGCGAAAGCATGCGGTGTGTACCGACCGCAACGTCCACCCGTCCGGCGGCGAGACCGTCCAGCGCCAACCTGAGCTCCCGGGACGTTCGGAACCGGCTCAAAACGTCGACCGTCACCGGAAGGCCGTCCAACCGCTCCTTGAACGTGCGATAGTGCTGCTGCGCGAGAATGGTGGTGGGCGCCAGAACCGCAACCTGCTTGCCATCGGCCACCGCCTTGAACGCCGCCCGTACCGCCACTTCGGTCTTCCCGTATCCGACGTCGCCGCACACCAGCCGATCCATCGGCGCCGATTGTTCCATGTCTTTTTTTACGTCGCTGATTGTCTGGAGCTGATCCCGCGTCTCCTGGTACGGAAACGACGCTTCCAGGGCTTTCTGGAATGCGCTGTCATCCGAAAACTCGATTCCCGGTGTTGCTTTTCGCTCCGCATAGAGGGACAGCAACTCGCCTGCCATCTTGAAGACCTCTTTTTTGGCCTTTTCCTTTACGCGTTCCCACGCTGCCGTACCCAGCTTGCTCAGCGCCGGAACGATTCCGTCCTGTCCCGCGTATTTCTGCACCCGGTCCATCTGGTCGACCGGCACGAACACCCGGTCCCCGCCTCGATAGTACATCGCCAGACAGTCCTGCCGGACTCCGTCGACCGTGAGATGTTCAATTCCTTCGTACCGCCCGATTCCGTGGTCCACGTGTACCACGAAATCGCCGGCCCGGAGGCTTGAAATGCTGCGAATTGGCGTGGCGTCCTTAAATCGCCTGTAACGGCGGCGGCGGCGCGCGAGGGTATAAATCTCATGATCGTTCAGCACAGCAACACGCGCCGTAGGGGACGTATACGTAAAACCGCTGTGCAGAGTCCCCACGTAAATCGTTATCAGGTTCTCCTCTTCTTCGAGCAGTTCTTCGAACCGCGCTTTCTGGCCCTGGCTCTCGCACAACAGCACCACCTCGTAATCCGCCTGCCAATGTCTCCTCAAGTCCTCCTTCAACGTTTCCAGATGGCCCTCGTATCGCCGTCCGCCAATGCCGGAAAAGTGGACACCATCCTCAGACGGTCCGCCCAGAGGCCAGTTCAGGACCCTGCGCATACCGGCCACCCGATTCAGGATCGACTCCGGATGACTGGCGACGGAACCCGCCGGAAGCGGCTCCGGCTCTCCCCGTCTCTTCTTCTGGCGCCGTGCCGCCACCTCCACCCGGGCCCAGTCGTCAGCCGCGGCCGTCTCCACGGCAGCCGGGTCGTCCACGACGATATAACCTTCCGAGACGTGGTCCAGCAGGCAGGTGTTGTCCCTGTACAGAACGCCCAGGTAATGCTCGAGCCCGTCGAACGCGCCCTGACTCTCCATCAATTCACGAAGTCCGTCAAGGCCCGTCCCAAGCTCCCGTTCCGCTTCGTCCAGATGGTCCTCAAACACGTCCGACAGTGTCTCTGTCAGGACTGCCTCGCGGCACGGCAGCACCCGCACGTCTTCGCGCTTTGCCACCGACCGCTGCGTACCCAGATCGAACGCTCGAATCGACTCCACCTCATCGCCGAAAAACTCAATCCGGACCGGATGCGTGCTGCCAAACGAGCAGACGTCCAGAATCCCGCCCCTCACGCTGAACTGACCCACCCCGCCGACCAGGGTGACGCGCTCATAGCCGACATCCACCAGATGTTCCGCCAGTCTACCAGGCGCAATCTCCTCTCCGACCCTTATCTCCTGCACTGCCAGATCATACAGGTCGGGCGGCAGGGTATGGCTCATCAGAGCCTCCACGGGCGCTACCACAACCCCGTCACCCTGCCCCCGCAACTGGTCCAGCGACTCCAGCCGAAGCCCCATCACGTCGAGATGAGGCGACCGGTGGTCGTATGGGGACCCACCCCAGGCCGGGAATATGCCGACCCGCGCCGCGCCGAGTATGCGTTCCATATCGTCACGCACTTCTTCTGCCCGGTCCTCCGAAGCGCACACGACCAATACGGGACCGGGCGTGGACTCCTCAACACAGGCAATGCCGAACGCAGTCAGCGAACCCGGGAGCCCGCGCACGGGAATTTCGGGCGTTCGGGCGGTGACCAGACGCGCCAGTTCCTCAAACGGCCGCGACTTCACCATCGTGTCGTATATCTGCCTGATCGACATTCAAGTTTCCCATGGGCCGTCCTCCGTCACGATTCTGAACGCGGAGACGGCGGCGGTAAAAGACGAAAAAAGCGGCACAGATCCCAAAATCTGCGCCAACGCCAAAAAGCCCGACCCTGCGTTGAGTCGGGCATGACCAGCACATACACAAAAAACCACCCTTCCCCAGGGGGAGAAGTGGTGGGAATCTGCAGTCCCGCAAAATTCGGGACGCGGTTTAGAGACCGATTAATGGCGGGGTAGACGGGACTCGAACCCGCGACCTCAGGCTTGACAGGCCTGCACTCTCACCAATGCTGAGCTACTACCCCGCATCGCTGGAACAAACGCCCGGATCTCCTGCATTTCGGGCGATTGTAAAGATAACATAGCCCCCCGATACTGTCAAGCCTTTTCAGGCAAATGCCACGCCGGCGCGCGCTTCGTCGGGTGTCCCTCCTTGCCTCCGACTGCCCTTTGTCTTATATTGGTCCGTTGCCTAGCAGTCCGTTGATAAAGTCGCTCTGCAGGCGAGGCCGAGCCATTGTGGCCGAAGACAAGGCGCGCAACCGAGTCCCATCCTGCGATTCGGCGAGGGCGCGCAACGCAGGATTCGACCGCAAGGGCCGGCCGCAGCCCGGATGGTCTTTTTCAACGGGCTGCTAGATTTCGTACCGGTACCGGGCTCGATTCCGCGGCGGAAACGAGCTTCGGTTAAACATTACAATGCATGTTCATGCAGCATGGGTTCAAGCATGTCCAACCACCGTCCGATCGGTATCGGTCTCATCGGCCTGGGCGTCGTCGGCGCAGGCGTCGTACGCATCCTCAGACAGCGTGCGGATTACTTCAGCTCGATTCGCGGCGTCGCGTTCGACTTGAGGCGGATTGCCGTGAACGACGCCTCCAAATCGCGCGATTGTGATCTGCCCGTTGAAATCCTCACCGACCGGGCCAGCGAGGTCATTGACGATCCGGATATCCAGATCGTAGTGGAAGTGATGGGAGGGCTCGACCCCGCCAGGGACCTCTGCCTGAAAGCGCTCGAGAACGGCAAAGACCTGGCCACCGCCAACAAGGCCCTCCTCGCCGAGCACGGAAACGACCTGTTCAGCGCCGCCGCGCGCAATGGCGCAAACATCGGCTATGAAGCCAGCGTATGCGGCGGCATTCCTATCATCCGATCGCTGACGGACGGCTTGGCCGCGAACCGGATTCAGTCCATCTACGGGATTCTCAACGGTACCACCAATTACATCCTTACCAGGATGGCGGATGATGGCGGAGACTTTCAAGCCATTCTCGGCGAGGCCCAGGAAAAGGGGTTCGCCGAAGCGGATCCTGCAATGGATATCGACGGCACGGACGTCGCCCAGAAGCTCGCCCTCCTGTGCCGCATCGCCTTCCGCGTCAGCCTGGATCCCTCGAACATCCTTAAAGAGGGCATCTCGCACGTTTCTACACTGGATATCGACTTCGCCAGGGAACTCGGATATACCATTAAGCTTCTGGCCATTGCGAAAGCGATGCAAGACCGGATTGAAGCCCGCGTCCACCCCGTACTGGTGCCTTCCGGGGCGCTGCTGGCGAATATCAAGGATGAATTCAACGCCGTGGAGATCGTGGGGAATGCCGCGGGACCTCAGGTGTTCTACGGTCGGGGCGCAGGTCAAATGCCCACAGCCAGCGCCGTTGTATCCGATCTGCTGGACCTGGCCGAACGCCGACTGACGGGTCGGACCGTGGGCCGCCCGGCGCTCGCCGACCTGCCCCGGGCAAACGCCATCCCTCCCGAAGAGGTCGAAACCAGCTTTTACTGCCGATTCACCGTATACGATCAACCCGGCGTACTCGCCCGGATCGCCCGCATCTTTTCCGAACAGAAGATCAGCATCGCGACCGTAATCCAGCACGGCCGGTCCGAAACCGAGCAGGGAACCGTGCCGCTCATCATGACCACGCACGAGGCTCGCGAAGCCAGCATGCGTACGGCGGTTCAGCAAATCAATCGGCTATCGGTAATCACCGAGCCGCCGCAGATCCTTCGCATCGAAGCGCTGTAGAAAAAGCGATTGTGGAACACGGCCCCCGCGGCTATTGCACGTCGCCATTGGGGCCGGTCTCCGGCGGAATCCCTTCCGATACATCCCCGTTATTCGGGGAAATCACGCGCGCTACGTCAATCACCCGGTCTTCCTCGTCAAGGTTGATGAGGCGCACGCCCTGCGTATTCCTTCCAATCGAACTGATTTCGTGGATCGGCTGGCGGATCAGGATGCCGTTCAGAGTCACGATCATCAGTTCATCCTCGTCCTCCACACCCCTCACCGCCACCACCTTACCGTTCCGATCGGTTGTCCTGATGTTGATCACGCCCTTGCCGCCGCGGCGTGTCAGCCGGTAATCCGATACCCCCGTCCGCTTGCCGTATCCCTTCGCGGAGACCGTAAGCAGCGTGCTGTCGACGTCCTGTACCACCACCATGCACACCACTTCGTCTTCATCTTCGAGGGAAATTCCCCGCACCCCCCGGGTGCCGCGGCCCATATCGCGCACGTCGTGTTCGTGAAACCGGATCGCCTGACCGTATCGGGTTGCCAACACGATTTCCTGTGATCCGTTCGTGACTTCGGCTCCGATCAACCGGTCGTCATCGAGGATATTCATCGCGATGATCCCGGCGCGCCGGGGCCGGCTGTACGCCGGCAGGACTGTCTTCTTGACCAGTCCGTTGCGCGTCACCTTCATCAGATAACGCCCGTCCTCAAACGCTCTGACCGGCACGATGGCGGCCACCTTGTGACCCTCTCCGATCTCGATCAGGTTGACCACCGGACGCCCTCGGGCAACACGACCGCCTTCGGGTATCTCGTGTACCTTCAACCAATGACAGTGACCCCGATCCGTCAGAAACAGAATGTAGCTGTGGGTGGAGGCGATGAAGAGGTGTTCCACGAAATCCTCTTCCTTGGTCCGCATCCCCGTCACACCGCGGCCGCCCCTGCGCTGCTGCCGGTAGGTGTCCACCGGGATTCGTTTGATGTATCCCTGATGGGAGATGGTGATGACCATGTCCTCGTCGGCGATCAGGTCTTCGATGTTGAACTCCGACGCGGACAGAACGATGCTGGACCGTCGTTCGTCCCCGTACTTCGCCTCAACTTCCGACAGTTCCGACCTTACAAGCTCCATTCGCTCCTGCCTGCTGTCCAGGATCGACTTGAGCCGCGTGATCTCCTCGACCAGGGCCTCGTATTCTTCTTCGATCTTGCGGTGTTCGAGTCCCGTCAGCCGCTGTATGGTCATCGTCAATACCGCCTGTGCCTGCCTTTCGGACAGGGACAGCCGTTCCATCAGGACCGTCCGGGCGGCATCCGGGTCCGCTGCCCCCCTGACGATTTGAATGACCTCCTCTATCGCATCCAGCGCGATTCTCAAGCCCTCGAGGATGTGCGCGCGGTCTTCCGCCACCTGGAGCTCGAACGAGGTGCGCCGTACCACCACGTCGTGCCGGTGATCGATATAGTGCTGGAGCAGCTCTTTCAGGTTCAGCTGCCTGGGCTGCCGGTCCACCAGCGCAATCATATTGGCGCCGAACGTGCTTTCCAGCTGTGTATGTTTGTACAGCTGGTTCAGGACCACCTCGCTGTAGGCGTCCTGCTTCAGTTCCACGACAACCCGCATACCCTTCCGGTCGGATTCGTCACGAATATTGGATATCCCTTCGACCCGCTTCTCCCGAACCAGGTCGGCCATCTTTTCCAGCAGCGTGGCCTTGGCTACCATATACGGGATTTCAGTTATGACGATGTTCTCGCGCCCGTTCTTCAAGGACTCCACCGTGGCGGTCGCCCGCACCCGGATCAACCCGCGGCCGGTACGGTAGGCGTCCAGCACGCCGCTCATCCCGTAAATTACACCACCGGTGGGGAAGTCCGGACCTTTGATGTATTCCATGAGGTCCATGACTTCCAGGTCGGGGTTGTCGATTAAAGCCACCAGTCCGGCGACCACTTCGCGGAGGTTGTGGGGCGGGATCGCCGTCGCCATCGTCACGGCGATTCCCACGGCTCCGTTGCAGAGCATGTTCGGAAAACGCGATGGCAGGACGGCGGGTTCTTCAAGCCGCTCGTCGTAATTCGGGTTGAAATCAACCGTGTCCTTGTCGAGATCCTGCAGCATCTCGCTTCCCGCGCCGGACATCCTCGCCTCGGTATACCGCATGGCCGCCGGAGGATACCCGTCGATCGAGCCGAAATTACCCTGCCCGTCCACGAGCGGATAGCGCAGCTTGAAGTCCTGCGCCAGGTTGACCAGCGTCGGGTAGACGATTTCCTCGCCGTGAGGGTGGTAGTTTCCGGACGTATGCCCGGCGATGTTGGCGCATTTCCTGTGTTGTCGCGTGGGCCCCAGGCTCAGGTCGTTCATTGCAATGAGGATGCGCCGCTGCGAGGGTTTCAGTCCGTCACGCACATCCGGCAACGCACGATTCACCAGCGTGCTCATGGAGTAGTCCAGCATCGACTTCTTCAGTTCATCGCCGATGTCCATCGGGACAATCCGCTGCCGAGCGCTCATCATGCTTCGTATCTCCCGTATTTGTCATTTAGGCGCCCGACCCGGCGGTCTGCAGGAACAGGCGCCATACGCGTTTACCCGGGACCGCTCGCATCCACGTCTGCTTCCAGCGCGTGCGTTTCCACGTACTTCCGTCGCGGTCCGACTTCGTCGCCCATCATCATCGTGAACGCCCGCTCGGCCTCCATTGCGTCAATCTGAGTAAGGTTCAGCAGTGTGCGGGTCTCCGGGTTCAGCGTGGTCTCCCAGAGTTGTTCAGGGTTCATCTCGCCAAGGCCCTTGTAACGTTGTACCATGACGCCGTTGGCCTCCTCGCCCATGGTCTGGAGGATGGAATCCCGTTCGGCCTCGTCGAAGGCATATTGCTGTTTGCGGCCTTTCTTTATCAGGAACAGCGGGGGCTGTGCGATGTAGACCTTCCCGTTGGTAATCATGGGACGCATGTATCTGAAGAAGAAGGTCAGCAACAAGGACCGGATGTGAGACCCGTCCACGTCCGCGTCGGCCATAATGATCACCTTGCCGTAACGCAGCTTCTCTACGTCGAAGTCGTCGCCGACTCCCGCGCCGAGAGCCAGGATCATGGGCTGCAGTTTCTCGTTGCTCAATACCTTGTCTATCCGGGCTTTTTCCACGTTCAGCAACTTTCCCCACAGCGGCAGTACCGCCTGAAACGCACGGTCCCGGCCCTGGGCCGCCGATCCACCCGCGGAATCGCCCTCCACCAGGTAGATTTCCGTCTCGTCCTTATCGTTGAGCGTGCAATCCAGAAGCTTCCCCGGCAACCCTCCGCCTTCGAGCACACTCTTGCGTCGCACGAGCTCACGCGCCTTTCGCGCGGCTTCCCTGGCTCTGGAGGCTTCGATGGCCTTCTGCAGGATCTTCTTCGCCACCGAGGGGTTTTCCTCGAAGTATGCCGTGAGTTTCTCGCCGACCAGCGATTCGACAATACCTTTCACCTCGCTATTGCCCAGTTTCGTTTTGGTCTGTCCCTCGAATTGCGGTTCGGGTACCTTGGTGCTGATCACGGCGGTCAACCCCTCGCGCGCGTCCTCTCCGCTCAGACTGACCTTTTCGCTCTTAAACAGGTTGTTCCTGGTACCGTATGCGTTCAGCGTTCGCGTGAGCGCCGTCCGAAATCCCGTTTCGTGGGTGCCGCCTTCCTTGGTGTGGACGTTGTTCGCGAAACTGTATATGTTTTCCGAATAGGAATCGTTGTATTCAAAGGAGATTTCCACGCCAGTTCCGTCGCGGACACCCTCGAAGTAAACCGGAGGGTGAAGCGGTGTGCGGCCTTCGTCCAGGTATGCAACGAATGCGTTGATCCCGCCGTCGAAATGGAACGTCTCTTCAAAGCCGACCCTTGCGTCCGTTAACGATATCCTCAGGCCGCTGTTCAGAAACGCCAGTTCGCGCATCCGGTTGACGACGGTTTCCAGGTGAAATTCGATGGACTCGAATACCTCGCTGTCCGGCATGAACGTGGTGGTTGTTCCGGGCTCCTCCCTTCGGCCGACCTCTTCCATCTCGCCCGTGGGAACGCCCCGCTCGTACCTCTGTCTATAGACCCGACCCCGTTTATCGGGCAACGACGAACAGACCTCTACCTCGCACCATGTCGAAAGCGCGTTCATCACCGAAACGCCGACGCCGTGCAAACCGCCCGATACGGCATATGTCTTCTTGTCGAACTTGCCTCCGGCGTGCAGGACCGTCATCACCACCTCGAGGGCGGGACGGTTTTCCGTGGGGTGGAGGTCCACCGGGATACCCCGGCCGTTGTCCGCGACAGTAAGGCTTCCATCGGCGTTGATGACGACGTCCATACGGTCGCAATACCCTTCCAGCGCCTCGTCAATACTGTTGCTCACCACCTCCCAGATGAGATGGTGCAGCCCCTGAGCGCTCGTATCCCCGATGTACATCGCGGGGCGTTTCCGAACCGCCTCAAGACCCTTGAGAACCTGAATATTATCCGCGCCGTATTCCGGCTGCGAAACATCCTCGGCCATAGCAACTCCTTCTAGATTCTGACGTTCACATTGAGGCCGCCCGCGTGCCCGTCGTCACCTGCCGAAACGGATGGAAGTAACGACCTCCCGTCCCAGCGTCTCGTTCAACCTGGACTTTATACGGTGTCGTTCGATCGACAGCCGGTGACGCACGGCGTCCTGTCTGATCCAGATGACGAGTTCGCCCCGGCGAATCTCGGCCGGTCGGGCCATTGGGTCCGGCAAGCCCCCAGTAAGTTCGTCTATCAATTCCGGCAATAGCATCAACGCGCGCTGCTCCAGCAGCTTCTTCCCGATGCCCAGCGCGCGTACGGCCTCCCCCAGAGCCTCTCGCAGCGTAACGGTGCCTGCGCCGGTCCGGTGCGTCCGGCTACCGATTTCTTGAAAGGACCCCATTTGTCGTGTTCCGTCCCGAAAATGCCTAACCAATCGATCGCAGATTCATCCCGTCTCGCCGCGGTGTCATTGCGCGGGTCGCCTTTGCACAGGCGCCTTGCGCGCTATATTGTCACCCCTTGAAATCCTCGATCTTCGAAATTGTCTCCGAATTCGCGCGCGGCGGTGATGAACACCTGTCCGAATGAAGTGACCAGCTCCATAGCCGCTTCTGATCGGTGTCGGTCCAACTCCGCGAAGACGTCGTCCATCAGCAGCACCGGGAAATGGCCGGTGTGGCACTCCAGATACGCGGCCTCCGCGAGCTTCCAGGCCAACAGAATGCTCTTGAGCTGACCCTTGGATGCGAATTTGTGCGCGCTTCGGCTATCCAGCGTGAAAACCAGGTTGTCCCTGTGCGGGCCGACCAGCGTGTAGCCCAGATCCGCTTCGTCCGCCCGCCGTTGCTTCAGTTCGGACTCCAGAATCTGCTGACCGCGGTCTCGTTCGTCTGCCTTCACGGGACTTCGATAAACGGACCCGATCTGTTCCTTTCCCGTCGAAATCTGTCGATAATATTCATCGATTGCGGGCTTCATCGCGTCCAGCGCGTCCAGCCTGTCGCGAATGATCCGCGCCCCGAGCGCAGCCAGTTGAACGTCCCAGGGCGCGAGTTGGCGGGCATCCGGCGCCTTTCCCTGACGTTCTTTCAGCAGCCAGTTTCTCTGGGCCAGTACACGACGGTATTGATCCAGATCGGACAGATAGGAGGTCTTGCACTGAGAAACAAGGATGTCCAGGAGACGGCGACGCTGGGGGGGATCCCGCAAGACCAGGTCTACATCTTCCGGGAAGAACAGAACGGCGTTAAACGTGCCGACAAGGCTCGACAGGCGGGGGAGTGGGGCTGTATCCAGAAGCGCCCTTTTTTTACCCGCGCGTCGATCGAACGCGATTCGGATCGACCTCGAGCGGTCTTCATAGGCAATGGACGCCTCAATGCTGAAGTATTCCGCCCCCCACCGGACGACGTCCCTGTCTCTCGAGCCCCGACCGGACCTGGCTATGGCAAGGAAGTATATGGCTTCCAGAAGGTTCGACTTGCCCGCGCCGTTTTCGGCGCAAACCGCGGTCTTCCGGCCCGGAAACTCAAGGTCGACGGCATCGAAATTTCGATAGTTGACAAGCTTGAGCGCCGTAAGGAACAAAACCCTTCGCCCATCAGTCGTTTATCCGCAGCGGCATCAGCAGGCACAGGTAGTCTTCACCTTCCGGCTGCTCTGCCGGGCGGATGATCCCCGCGGCCATAGGCCCGTCCAGCTCGAACAATACCTGCTCGGAGTCGATACGCCTGAGAATATCGAGGAGATAGTTCGAATTGTAACCGACCACCATTTCGTTCCCGCTGTATTCGGCTTCCAGCTCCTCGCGGGCCTCGCCCCCAATCTCCTGGCTCGAGGCCGAGAGTACAACGCGGTCGTTGTTCATTTCCAGCCGGACCTGGTGCGTCTGCGCACTGGAAAGGATCGAGACCCGTCGGACGGCAGGCATGAACTGGTCGTTGGGCACCTTCATTCTGGTGGCATTGTCTTGTGGGATCACCTGTTCGTAGTCTACATAGGGCCCTTCGACGAGACGGGAAAACAGACGTATGGCGCCCCCTGCGCCCGTCTCGGAGCCATTGGCCGCCTGCAGATCGAACACGAGGTGATTCTGACCGAACAGTACCCGGCCCAGGCTGCATCCGGCGGAATCCAGCTTCACCAGATGGTTCAGCGCCCGCGTGGGAACGATTGCTTCGGTTGAGACTTCCTCCTCGCCGGAACGAGAGAGCGTCCTGGAGTATCTGACCAGCCTTGCGCCGTCCGTGGCGACCATGGTCGTCCGGCCGCCCCCAACTCTCCAGAACACGCCGTTCAGGACAGGTCTGGTTTCATCTCTGGATACGGCAAACGACGTCTTCAATATCATGTCCCGCAACAACGGACCTTCGCCGCTACCCTCGGTCGCATCTTCTCCGTTATCGAAAACCATCTCCGGGCCCTCGATTTCGTCGGGTAGTTCAGGAAAGTCTTCGGATGGCGCCGACATGAGCCCGTACGATCCTTCCAGGCCTGATTGACACTGAATCGTCACGCGCCCCGATGCTTCGGTGAGAACAACGGGACCCTCGGGCAATTCCCGCACGATCTCGGCGAACTTACGCGCCGGCACCGTGGTCGTTCCCTGCGTTTCCACGGATCCCTCAAGCATACAGATGATGGAAATATCGAGATCCGTGGCGGTGAGGCACACTTTCCCGCTTTCGTTGGTTCCAACGAGTATATTCGACAGCACCGGGAGGGCTGTTTTCGACGGGACGATATCCAGCACCGAGTTGATGCCCCATATGAGCATTTCCTGCTCAATAACCAACTTCATTTTATGTCTCCCGGGAACACGTGCTCCAACGACGTTGCTCCACCAGAATCCGGTTGAAATTCAGGGATTGAATTCATCAAAAAAAAAAAGGCTTGGTCGGCCACACGTTACTATGACGTAATATACTGATTTTTTACGAATTTGTCAATGTTTATTGTCTTTTTGGAGGTCCTTCGGAACGCCACCCGTCGAACGCGCGTTACGGTGCCGCGAGGATCCTGGTTTCAGGCTCACCAAAGGCACTGTACAGACCCCCGGACATCGGCCGCTGTTTCCCTTGCGAACAGGAGGTGACCGAGCGGATTTCCGGGTGGATTCCATGTGGCTCCGAGGCACCGGTCAGATGTCCCCCGGGGCGGCCCGGAGAGGTTGTCCTCCGAAAAGCGCGAGATCCTTCATTCGGACACAGTTGTCCACATTCGCTGTTGTGAACAATATGAGCAGTTTCGCACGGAGTCATGTTCCGAATATCGATCGCAAATAATTGGTTTTGCTCTATATATGTTGATAATTTACTCCGTAATATGCGGGACCGGGTCCTGTGGAAAATTATCAGCGCAATTTGTGGATTCGGAACGGCTGGTTGAACGCGTGCTGCGAAAGCGTGAACAACACGCCGGATATACCCATGTTTTCCATACCGTTCCTACAATCCAGCCATCGGGTTTTTCACTGGAAACACGGCCAAAATCCACGTTTTCCACCTTCCCCCGATCCATGTAGTAGTTATTTTTAAGTAATCATGGAATAATCAATAAAGAGACTATAAAGCCGATACGCAGGATCCTTTGTGGATATCTTCGGGGCAGCGACACAAAGAAAAGACCGATTCAGAATCTGAATCGGTCTTTCTACCGGCAGTCGAGGGGCAGTCATTCCGTTGCCAGAGTTGTCAAGACGTTCGATGCTCGCTGACCCTGGAACGAGCCCTGGCCATGGTCAGGCGGAAGCGAACTGCTGAACCCGGTTCTGGATCCGGCTGACAAGAGCCTGGAAGTCGGGATCCGTTGATAGTTTGGCGGCGATGTTCTTGCATGCGTGTATAACCGTTGTATGATCCCGGTTTCCAAATTCAGTGCCTATTGACTTGAGGGGCGCCTGTGTAAGCCTTCGACAAAGATACATGCAGATATGCCGTGCTGTTGCGATTTCCTGCCTGCGCGTGGCGCCGGTCAACATTTCCACCGGTATGTTGAAGTAGCCGGCGGTACGCTTCTGAATCTCCTGGATACTGATTGCCGGCGACGTAATTGTCTTTACGCGCCCCAGACTCTTTATGGTATCCCTTGCGATTTCGAGGGAGATGGGTGAGCGTTTATATACCGAAAAAGTAATAAGTTGAGTGAGGGCGCCTTCCAGTTCCCGGATATTGGAATCTATCTGATCAGCCATGAAATGGGCTACTTCCGGGGGAATGCGTACGCCATGATCGCCGGCCTTCTGATTGATGATCGCCATTCGCGTTTCAAGATCCGGCGTGTCAATATCCGAAACGAGACCCCACTGGAATCTTGAAATAAGCCTGTCTTCGAATCCCTTCAGGGTTGACGGCGGTCGGTCCGAACTCAGGACGATCTGTTTGTTCAGTTGATATAATGTGTTGAACGTATGAAGGAGTTCGCGCTGGCATGCTTCGGTCTTCACGTAGAACTGAATATCGTCAATCAGTAGAATGTCCGCGTTTCTGTAGATCTCGATGTATGCTGAGGTATCCTGCTTCCGGATAGCCTTCAGATAGTCCGTAAAGAACCTCTCCGCGGAGGTATACACAACGCGTTTGGCCGTGCCGTTGCGTACGCAATAGTCGGCAATTGCCTGCAGGAGGTGCGTTTTTCCGAGACCTACACCGCTATAGATGACCAGCGGATTGAAGGATGTCGCGCCAGGGGACTCCGCTACGGCTTTGGCCGCCGTAAATGAGAATTGATTGCTCTCACCGACAACGAAGTCGGCAAATCGGTATCGGGGATTCAGGGGGAATACGGGTTCTGATACTGACCCTGAAACGGCTGGTTCCTTTGGGGGCTCGGGAGCGGGTTCGTCGGTCGTCGAGAAATCGAGTGGGGCCCCGGCGGAAACAGGAGCGCTTTTCTTGACCGAGAACCTGATCTCCGGCATCCAGGATGTGATCTCCTGTATTGTGGACCGGATCAAATCAAGCCAATGCTCCTCCAGCCAGTCTACGAAAAAGGAGGTTGGCACTTCGATCACGGCGAGTTTGGCGTCAAGCTGCGATGAGGACGTCTGGGCGAACCATGTTCCGTAGGTATCCGCCTCGATCTTCCCCTCTATCTTCCGCAAACACTGGTCCCAGAGGCCGGAACGTTTGTCAACCATGGAGACAAAACCGCCCATACGTTAGCGATGGAACCGAGCCGCCGCTAAGCCCGATTTGTTATATATTGAGAGAGTTGGCGGGGAAGTATGCCGAGCCCTGCCAGAAGCCAGAAGATCGTCTATGGAGGGAGTATTGCAGAAGATATTCTGGGGGGGCGGAATTCACGGCAGAGTTGCATGTGAATTCCTCACAAACGGACAATACAAAGTCCTGCCGGTGCCTGACCGGCCGCATCAAAAAATTCGAGATCGAGTATGAATATAGTATACGGGGGAGCCGCCGAAGGAACAGCCTCGGCGATCAGGATGGGGCCAAGCTAAAGAATCGAATTGCAAAAGTCAAGCGCTTTTTGGCAGATTTTTCAGCTAATCTTGTGAGCGTCGTTCAAGCGTATTGGAATACTCTATAATGGGTATAGCTTCCAATAAGTACAATATATAGTAGCCATTTACAGGGAGGTAAGGATGCCGAGGAAATCCCTTGACAAAGATTCCTTCCCCGTCTATATTCATAACTTCCTACAATTCATTTAGATACAACGACGGCCATTCATTGCGCAACGCAGGGACATTTCCTGATGAAGCGGACGTTTCAACCCAGCAATCGGAAACGTAAGAACAAACACGGTTTTCGCCATCGCATGCGAACCCCTGGCGGACGGCAGATCTTTTCCAGGCGCCGCCGCAAGGGCCGCGTCCGGGTCTCACTCTAGCTCGTGTCCTGACCCAGAAACAGGTTGCCTGAATCGGCGGCCGAATGGTTGGATAATTGTTGGACAGGACACTGATATGCCCAGGCCAAGCGCCCGTCTGCGCAGGGAGGTCCAGCATCTTCGACGGACCGGAACGGTATTCAGGGGCCGCTGGTTGCACGTCCGTGTATGTAATTCCGTAGATGATCGCATCTTCATCTCCGTGCGCAAACGGTTTGGAAAGGCTGTTGCGCGAAATCGTGCACGGCGGCGAATTCGTGCTATCTGCAGGGAAATGGCTCCGCACCGCAGCACGGGTCATATGGTCATGATATCCGTCGGCGATGGTTCGGCCGCTGCAGGGTTCCGGGAACTGCGCAGCGATTTGATTGCTGCGTTCGGAAAACTGGGTCTTCTCCACGGCTCGGCCACCCCGGCGTAGCAGTTCGTTGATAGTGTCTCTCTGCAGGCGAGGCCGAAGACAAGGCGCGCAACCGAGTCCCATCGAGCGATTCGGCGAGGGCGCGCAACGCAGTATTTCGACCGCAAGGGCCGGCCGTTGCCCGGATGGACTCTTTCAACGGACTGGTAAGGGTTGCTTCCTCGTTGAATCGCCCTCCGTTCAGTCTTCGGATTTGTATCGCCCCCTCATCACGCCCTCCGCCAGTTTTCCGACCCGGAAACAGATCGTCAAGAATCGACCGATGAGTCCGTCCAGATGGCGAAAGGACGGTAAGCGATGAGGTTCAAATGGGCCACATTCCTGTCTTCTTACCCCCGCTTCTCGACATTACAGGTCTGACGGATGGATAAGCGTACAATCTTCGCATTTATATTGATCGGTCTGATCATTATTCTCTATCCCCATTATATGGAGTGGATAATGGGACCGGAAATTCCAGTCCCGCCGCCGGAAACGGTCCCGGCCGAAAGAATGCGGACGCCGCCGCTTCCACCTCCGGATCAGCCCGCCGCACCTGCCGAAATTCTGCCGGAGGCACCGCGCGTCGCAGCGACGGAACAGACAGACAGCCGGTCCGCCCCGGGGGAATTCACTCCCACGGACGTCATTGTCGAAACCGACCTCTTTACCGCTACGTTCAGCACGCGCGGCGGGGTATTGACCCGGCTGCTGCTGAAGGCCTACGAACATCCCGACGGCGGGCAACTCGAGCTGATCGCTCCCGGGAGCAACGCGCTGGGCCTTTCCCTGGCCGGTGAGCCGCTGGATGCATACGAGTTTTCAACTGACACACCCAGACTTACGCTGGTCGGAGCTGAACAGGCCGAACTGATCTTCAGAAGCGACGTGGGAACCCGCATGATCGAAAAGCGGATCCGATTCCAGGGCAACCGGTACCGTGCGGACATGGCGGTGGCTGTTTCCGGATTGCAGCCGCAGGAGAAACTGGGCGTCGGGTGGTCGGGCAGCCTCGCCGATACCGAGAACAACCCGGAAGAAAACGCGCTCTACATGTCGGTGGTCACGCGTGCCGGCGGCGAGGTGGAAACCTGGAATGTGGAGGACCTGGGGCCCGACGGCGACCCTCCGCCCGGCGGCCGGATCTCGTGGGTCGGGATAAGGAACAAATACTTTCTGGTTGCCATGATTCCCCCGGAAGGCAGCTATGGCCTGGATCTGGCCGGCGACATGCGCGATATCGCCGAATGGTACGACGTCGAAATCCTCTCGAAAGTCGTCGATCCGGGACAGCGTTTCGGCGTCTATTTCGGACCGATCTCCTACGACCGTATGAGGCAGCAGAATCAGGACCTGTCCGGCAATTACCGGGAACTGGAGATGGAGGAGTTCATGGAGTATGGTTTCGCCATCTTCCGGCCCATCATCAAGCCCATCACCAATCTGAATCTCAGGGCATTTCTCGCGCTTCATCCGCTGATCCCGAACTATGGTCTGGTCATCATCGTCTTTTCCGTACTGATCAAAATCGTGGTGTTTCCGTTAACGCACAAGAGCCTCGAGGCTGCCGCGAAGATGCAGCAGTTTCAGCCCCGGATCGCCGCGTTACGCGAGAAATACCCGGACGACCAACAGAAGGTCCAGCGGGAAATGATGAAGCTCTACAAGGAGGAGGGCGTCAACCCGCTCGGGGGCTGCCTGCCGATGGTCATCCAGATGCCCATTCTCTTTTCGCTGTTCAACGTGTTCAGGGGCGCGATTGAGCTTCGGCAGTCCGAGTTCGTGCTCTGGATTACGGATCTGTCGCAGCCGGACCGGATATATATCGGCGGTATTGAAATCCACCTGCTGCCGCTGCTAATGGCCGTTTCCACGTTTGTACAGTCAAAAATGACCATGAAAGATCCCAAACAGGCGTTCATGGTCTACATCATGCCTGTTTTCATGATCTGGATAATGTGGAGCCTGTCGTCCGGCCTGGTGCTCTACTGGACCATGTTCAACGTGCTCACAATTATACAGCAGCAAGTCATGGAACGTGTGAAACGCGTGCTCGGCACGCGATAAGGATCTGTCCGGATGAGACCGTCGGACCGCGATACCATTGTCGCAATCGCCACCGGTCAGGGCGAGGCAGCGATAGGCATCGTTCGGCTTTCGGGACCGGAGGCGGTAGGAATTGCCTCCGGTTTTTTTTGTGGATCCCATGAATTAAGCCGCGTTGAGGACCGCCGCCTGACTTACGGCAGATTCGTCGTCGGAGAACAGGACCTGGATGAAGTCCTGGTCTGTGTGATGAGGGGATCCCGGTCGTTTACGGGAGAAGACACGGTCGAATTCAACTGCCACGGAGGTCCCCTCCTTCTGCGACGCGCAATGGAAGCCCTCGTGGAAGCGGGCGCCCGCCCGGCTGAGCCGGGGGAATTCACCCGCAGGGCGTTTCTGAACGGCAGAATCGACCTCACCCAGGCGGAAGCGATCGCGGATATGATTACCGCCGGGGCGGACCGGGGTCTTGAGTCCGCATACTTTCAGCTGCGCGGCGGTTTGAGGACGAGGTTCGAGGATCTGGCGGAAGCGCTGAGGGATTCGCTGACCTTGCTCGAGGCCGGGCTGGACTTTTACGAAGACGCGGAGGTCGAGCACGACGCCATACGCCCGTCGCTGAAACGGGCGGCGGAAGAAATCGAGGGTCTGATCGCCTCCTACCGGCACGGTAAAGTGATACGCAATGGCGCCGTCGTCGCGCTGGCGGGGCCCCCCAACGCGGGCAAGTCGAGCCTGCTCAACAGGCTGCTGGAAGAAGACCGGGCGATCGTGTCGCCGGTTTCCGGAACCACGCGGGATACGATAGAAGAGTCCATCACCCTTGACGGCATTCGCGTAACGTTGGTCGACACGGCCGGTATCGCGAAGCCGCGCAACGCAATCGAGCGAGAAGGCGCCAGGCGCTCACGGAAGGCGATAGCCCGCGCCGCGCTCGTGCTGCTGGTCGTCGATGCGTCCGTTCCCGCCGCCGCGGGGCTGGAGGAGATGGTCACCGGCGTTGACCCTGATGACGTGGTTCTCGTGAAGAACAAGAACGATTTGGGTCTTCACGCCGATTGGGCGGGTGATCACGCCTTTCAGGTTCTCACGGCATCGGCCCTGACGGGTGACGGGCTCGATCAACTCAGGAAACTCGTCCGCAGACGCGTCATGGTCGTATCCGAGCCCGATCCCGGTGTGGTGACGCACGCGCGACACGCGGAGGCGTTGCGGCGTGCGGAGGACGCTCTTGGCCGGGCAATGGGGGCGCAGGACGACGGGCTGCCGCGAGAAGTGGTCGCGGTTGAACTGAGGGAAGCAACAGACGCATTGGCCGAAATCGTCGGCGAGATAACGTCAGACGACATCCTGGACCGAATTTTCAGTACATTTTGTATAGGCAAATAGCGGAAAAGCGGGGAGAGGGAAGAGGGTAGACGGTAGATGAAAGGCGGGTAGAGGTGAGAGGGTAGACGGTAGATGAGATCATTGCCGGGTATGTTATTCCTCGTTGCCTCCGGCACGAGAGGAAACCTCCCAGGGCAGGAAATCTCTACCGTCTCACGTCTTGCGTCTCACCAGGTGGTGCGGCGGGGTGTGGTTTTCTCCCGTCTACCGGCTCACGTCTGCCCGCCTTTAGATGTTCCACGTGAAACATCGGTTTGGCGGCTTTTGCGGATGCGCGTGGAGGTGCGGTGAACGATCAGGAATTCCTGGCAGCTGCGGAGGCACTGTCAGTCCCGTTGTCGGACGAGCAGGCCGCGGTTTTTGATCGATATGAGGCGCTGTTGAGGACCTGGTCCGGACGGGTGCGACTGGTTTCCCGGGGGGACAGAGACAGGATCAGAGAGCGTCACTTCATCGACAGTCTGCGGCTGATACCCTTTCTGCCTCACGGGAAGATTTCGCTGCTCGACCTGGGATCGGGAGCGGGTTTTCCGGGTGTACCGGTCAAGATCGCCCGACCGGACGTGAAGGTGGTGCTGCTGGAGTCGGTGCGCATGAAGGGTCTATTCCTGAACCATCTGGCGGGGGAACTCAGTCTCGACGGGCTGTCCGTATTGACGGAGCGGGCCGAGGCCGCCTGCGAGCGTGCCCGACATCGCGGGAGGTACGATATTGTAACCGCGCGCGCCGTCGGCTCGCTGCGGGTCCTGTGGCGCCTTTCGTCAGGATTCCTCAAGAAGGATGGCGAATTGCTTGCGTTGAAGGGACCCGGCGCGCTCCGGGAAGTAGAGGAATTCGGCCGCGATGGCCCCGACGTTTCCGTAGAGTCCATGGCGCCCGATTCCCGCCACAGGAACACGGTGGTTGTCAGGATCTCGGCGCGTCGGGAGTGATCAATCGGCTTGAACGAGCTCGATCAGGACGCCCGATGCGCTCTTGGGATGGACGAAGGCCACTTTTCTGCCGAGTGCGCCCGTCCGGATTGATCCGGAGATCCTAAGCCCTTCTTGTTCGCAGGTTGCGACGGCCGCTTCGATATCATTCACCCGGACCGCGATGTGGTGCAGGCCCTGCCCCCGCCCGGAAAGGAATCGCGCAAGGGAACTCCCTTCGTGCAGCGGTTCGAGAAGTTCGAGCCGTGTCAGGCCGGCGCCGCCCAGAAATACGACGCGGACACCTTCTGAATCTACGGTCTCTTCGTCCATTCTCTCGAAACCGAGCATCGAATACACGGCCAGGGTCCGGTCAATCTCCTCCACGGCGATGCCCACGTGGTCCACTTGTCCGTCCACGATTGCCCTCCCGGTCTGCGGGATCCCAAAAAGCGCGCAGCCTGTCCGATATCTCGCCCACGGTGGCGCCGGCCGAACATGCCGCCGCGCGAATACCAGCGAACCGAAGCACGGTAAACGAGGCGCGGACGGCATCCCTGAGACCGACTTTCCCGGCGAGTCCGGTAAACCACGTTCCCGAATCGTCTCCCGCTCAGTTGCTGGTGTCCTGTCCCAAAAATCCTCACCATTCGACCGGCGCTTCATCCCGTCTCGCTACGTTCCCTTCGCTCGCCGACCATACGCATGTCGCCTCGTTCAGGCGCTGGTTCCTGAGCCTGTCGAAGGATGCGAGCCGGGCGACTCGACGGTCGAAATTAGGCAACTTATTTACGGGACAGAACGCTAGTTGAAGGGTGAAGCGTTGTTTTGTACGAGCAACCGGTTCATGTCTACCCCGATCGTCACCTTCGTCTGGAGCAGGCGCGCTTCGGGGCCGTCGCCATCGTACAGCTCGACCGGCGCGTAGATATCCATCGCGTAGCGCGGCGCCAGCGGGACGAATCCGGGGACGACCGGCACGGTGCCTGGTCCGCCTTCGCTGATGTTTGGGTTCTGGTCGATCTCCCGCAGCATCATCGGCAGCCTGATCCCCAGGTCGGCGAGTCTCCTGCCTTCCAGGAAGAGGATCTCCTGCCGCGCGAGCCACAGCGCGTGCCACAGATCGGATGCGTCCGACAACGCCGTGACACTGTCGGCGTCGAGAGATGTCCCGGAAATGTTGGGGATCGTGAGCCCGACGCCCGGCCGGTCGAGCACCAGGCCGGCCCGGTAGGGACTATCGGAATCGGCCCGCACCAGGATTTCGGAGTCGCGCGGACGCAGGCTCAGGTCGGCGTTGCGGCGCTCGTCGACATCGTCGAAGGAAACGGTGCCGCGGGATCCGGCAAGGCGTATGGCGCCGGCCAGCTGGCTCTTCGCCCCCGCGAGGTCGCCCGACGCCAGCGCGACTTCGGCCAGGATCAGGTGCATTTCCTCGGCTTTCGCAATGGGTATTGCCGACTCGCGATCCGTGTACTTGGGGTCCAGGAAATCCAGCCGGGGCAGCGGCTGCATCTCCTGCAACGCCCTCAATACCAGGAAGTTCACAGACGCGTTGGTGATCGAACTCCCGTCGTAGCGAGGTGCGAAAAGAAACTCCGAGTCAGCGGAAAGCACCGCGTTGGCCGCTGCAGCCGCCCCTGCCCTGTCACCCTGCAAACGATAGGCCCGCGCAAGCGCCGCGTTGGTCTGCGGTCCGAACCCCAGCGCCGCCTGCAGGTCGCTCACGGCCCGGTCAAGCGCAACGTCAGAGGGTTGGGGGGCGCCGTCCTCCTCGAGCGGCACGAAGGAGAAGACCTCACCCATGGTCAGGTAAGCCATGCCCCGGTAGTAGCGCGCTTCCGCCACCAGTTCCGGAGGTGCCCCGGCATCGTTCGGCGCGATCTCATTGATTACAAAATCGGCCAGCGCCCGTAGCTCCTGCACGTTCCAGTACACCCCGGTGGCGCTGGTCCCGGTCGAGTTCATGATGTCCGGGGTGATCTCGTCGGGGGCGTCCAGGGTCTGGATGAGCCCAGTGCCGTGGATCGAAAAGTTGTCGGTCACGACTTCGGCGACGACGTAGGCATTGATCAGCCGGGCGAACTGCGCCCTCAGCCCGGGCAGGAGCGCCTGGGTCGCGTTCGTGGCCTGCGCCAGGTCCTCGTAGGTTGTCGTCGGATTCTTCACCCTGGTGGGATTGATGGCGTCACATCCACCCGCGACAAGCACGCCGAGAAGCATCCCGGCCATGGCCGACCGTCCCCGTCTCAGGGTCGAAATGTCCTTGTTCATCATTTTGTCTGTTCTCCGTTGCATGCCGGACGTTAGCCTCAATCTGAAAAAAACAGCAACCCTGCGACGCGATAAGACTCCCCGAAACGGGGCGTTATCGACGTATAGAAGGACGTTCTTTCCCTTCACGTCCAGTGACCTGGTGTATCCTGGTAATCCGCCTTCTAATCGCCTTTATTTACAAGCATATATTCGAATTAACGTCCCCGAAGAATTACGAATCAAGGTCAGAAGACCACCTCCAGGCCGAGGTTGAACCGCCGGTTCGGGGAAAGGGTCGTACTCGTTTCGCCACCGAGCTGCAGTCCGCCGCCGGAAAGCCCGTTGAGTTCGCCGTCGACGATCTCGTTCCGGGACCAGATCCACAGGTTGCGGCCACTGGCGAACAGCGAAGCCCGGCTGGCGTTGATGCTGCCGGAAACGCCCTCCGGCAGCAAGTACCGCACCGCGACCTCCCTCAGCTTGAAAAAGTCGCCGTCGTAGAGGAACGCGCTCCGCGCGGCGTTCTGGCTGTACTTGCCCTGCGCGGAGCCGTTCTCGTCATACCGTATCGGGAAGGCGTACTCGCAGCCCTCGGCGGCGCCTTCTTCCATCCCGCAGCGAACGAGCTCACGACGGTATATGCCGTTGAAAGTAGCCCAGACCGAACCCCAGTCGAACACCTGATGACCGCCGGCCCAGTCGGCCAGAGCGCTGATCGACAGGATGTTTCCGATCGCGATCGTGGTGTTGAAGCTTCCGCTCTTGTCCGGAACCGGGAATCCGCCGGTGAACTGGCGCTCGGAGCCGTCTGGCAAGCCGTCATCGTTGGTGTCCACGGGCGTAGTCACCCACCAGGCGCCTACAGGGCCTCCGCGGCACTCCCCGTCGACCATCCTCCAGCAGCCGGTCACACGCTTCTGGGAACCGTCCGCGCCGAAGTCCGCCACGCCGCCCATGTCGGTGACTTCATTGTGAGTGTAGTGGAATGCTCCACCCAGGCTCCAGGCCACCTTCCTGGTGTTCAGAATCTCGACGTTGGCGCCCAATTCGATCCCGCGGTTCAGGATCTGGCCCACGTTCTCCTGCTGGGTGCCCTGCCCGGTGACCGGCTGGCGCGGCACCTGGAAGAGCGCGTCGGTGGTGCGGGCGTCGTATACGGTCAGGTCGATCCCGATCCGGTTGTACCAGAGAGCGGCGTCGATACCAGCCTCGATCGTGGACGTCTTTTCCGGGCGAAGTTCCGCGTTGCCCGGATTGGCAAACCTCGGGGCCGACTCCCCGCGGAATGAGATGGCCGAGAAGGTCCGGTCCTTCAGGAAGGCGCCCGGGAACCGGCCGGTTTGCCCGTAGGCGGCTCTGAGCTTGAGTTCGTCCACGAAAGGCAGGCTGACGTCGTCGGAAAAGATGTACGACCCGGTCGCCTTTGGATAGAGTTCCGTGTCGATATTATCTCCGAAGCTGGAGCCGGCGTCGATGCGGAACCCACCTCCGAGGTAGAGCTTGTTCCAGAAGCTGAGCTGTTCGTCGACATACAACCCGCCGTTAAACACCTCGACGTTGCCCTCGAAGGCGGTGATCTCCGCCGCCGCGTCGAAGTCGAAGGAACCTGGCAGGGCGAACCCCAGCCCGTTGCCGTTGATGATGCTCACGTCCTCGCGGAAGCCTTGCACGCCGACGGTGAGCGAGGACCCGATGCTCCCGCCCGAGTTCTCCCACGCGTAGGTCGCGCCCGCGTCGAGCGACACTGAGGTGAAGGAGCGGTCCCGCCGATTGAGTTGTCCGGTGGGTTCGCCCGGCGTAAATCCGATCGGCTGGAAGATCCGCTGCTGGTTGCTCCGGTAGTCGCTACCCACCGTCAGCCTGGCGGTCAGGTCGTCGCGGATGTTCCAGCGGGCGCCGGCGGAGAAGATGAACCGGTTGACCCATTCGTCGATATCCGGCATCAGGAAGACGTTGTACGCTTCCAGGAGGGTGGCGGCTCCCGAGAAGAAGAGGGCGTCGCCGACCTCGAAGGTCGTAATGGGATTCGTGATGGAGGAACCGTTATAGAGCCGTTGGAAGTTGTGGTGGACGTAACTGCCTGAAAACTCCAGGGTGAAATCCTCGCTGAGGGACGCTTGCAAGCCGCCCCGCAGGTTGTAGTTGGTGCTGGCATCCTTGGGCTGGGTTCCGGTGCGGTCCTCGAGGCGGCCGCTGACATTGAACGTCACGTCCGCTGTGCCTCCGCTGACGCCCAGGTAGTAGCTCCGGGCCTGACCGCTCTTGAAGTACTGATCTTCCAGGAAGGTGGCCGTGACCTCGCCGGACTCGACCCGGTCCGGGAAGATCGCACCGGCGTCGAAGATGTACTTGAGTTCCGGCACCTCGATGCCCTGTTCTACGCGGACCGTAATGCGCGGCGCCCCGGGAGTGCCTTTCCTGGTGAAGATCTGGATCACCCCGGTTGCGGCATCGGAACCGTACAGAGTGGAGGCGGCACCACCCCTGGTGATCTCAATACGGTCTATATCGCTGGTGAGCAGGTCGGCGAGCGCGGAGGACTGCTCGCCTCCAGTGCCTGCGGCGGTGGCCTGTTCATTGTCGACGCGCACCCCGTCCACGTATATGACTGGGGTCTGGGCGCCGAACACCGAGGAAATGCCCCGGAAGTTGATCAGCGAGCCCGTTCCCGGTTGCGCGGAGGTGGCGTTTACGGTCGCGCCCGCGACGCGGCCCATAAGCAACTGGTCCACGGACTGGACCGGCGCCTGCGCGATTTCTTCGGTGGTGAGAACTTCGACCGACGTACCGAGGGCGCGCCGGGCAGTTTCGGCCCCCACGCCGGTCACGACGATCACGTCGAGCGCGATCGCCGTTAAGAACATCTCGAAGTCGATGTCGTGTGTCTCCCCGGCGCCGACGGTCACGATCTGTTCGGCTTCACCGTAACCGATAAAGGTCGCGCGCACGACATGCTCGCCGACGGGGACATTGAAAAGCGTGAAGCGGCCTGCTACATTGGTGAGTTTGACGATTCCGGTCCCCATAACAGTGACATGGGCATCGGAAAGGGGACGTCCGGATGAGGCGTCCAGGACCTGACCCGTGATTACACCGGTCTGGCTCTGGGCCGGCGCCGGGGCCCAGACGGCAAGCACTACCGGCATGACGAAGGCTGCAATGCCCCTGAGGCGTCGTTGATAGTGCATGATTCCGGCTCTGCGGCGTTCTCGGGCGTTCACGATTGCCCTCCCGGTCGGTAGGATCCAAAAACAGCACGCAGCCTGTCCGATATCTCGCCCACGGTAGCGCCGGCCGAACAAGCCGCCACGACCGCTTCCGTGATCGACCCCTCGCCCCTCGCCCGCCGCTCGACGACGTCCATTGCGGCGTTCGCGGCGTCGGAATTCCGCATGCCTCGTGCCCTCTCCAGCCCGCCTTTCTGTGTGTACTCTGTCTCCCCCGGGGGCTGGAACACCGAAACCGGCGGTTCCGGGGTGTCCTGATACCTGTTTACACCCACCACAACGGTCTCGCCCGATTCGATCTTCTTCTGCGCATCGTACGCCGATTCCGCGATGGAGGCCGCAGTGAAGCCGTTTGCGGCAGCCTGCGTCGCCCCACCCTCCCTGTCGACCGACTCGAGAACGGCAACGGCTTCTTCTTCCAGGTTATCGGTCATCTCTTCCACTGCATATGATCCACCCATCGGATCCACGGTGTCGGGGATACCGCTTTCGTTTGCCAGGATCTGCTGGGTGCGCACGGCCAGCTGCGCACCCGTATCCGACGGCAGACCGAGCGCTTCATCGTAGGCGTTGACATGCAGCGACTGCGCGCCGCCCAGGACGGCCGCAAGCGCCTGCAGGGTGGTCCGCGCGCAGTTGTTCAACGGCTGTTGAGCAGTGAGCGTCGAGCCCGCGGTCTGGGCGTGAAATCTCAGGCGCCGGCAACGGGGGTCCTCTACGCCCAGGCGTTCCTCGACGAGCCGGCTCCAGAGGCGCCTCGCCGCCCGGAACTTTGCGATTTCCTCCAGAAAATCGTTGTGGACCCCAAAGAAGAAGGAAAATTTCGGCAGAACCCGTTCCATTTCGAGGCCTGCCCCGCGGGCGGCATCGGCGTACGCCAGAGCGTGGGCGAGCGTGAAGCCAAGCTCCTGTCCGGCGGTTGCGCCCGCTTCTCTCATGTGGTACCCGCTTACGCTGATGGGATTCCATTTGGGCGCCGCCCGGAGACAATAGGCCATCAGGTCCACGACGAGGCGCATCGAGTCGCGGATCGGGAAGATATATGTTCCACGTGAAACATATTCCTTGAGAATGTCGTTCTGGACCGTGCCGGCAAGCACCGAAGCCGGCACTCCGCGCCGCATTCCGAGGGCCGCATAAAGGGCGAACAGGATGCACGCCGTCGCATTGATCGTCATGGAGGTGCTGATACGGCCGAGCGGGATCTTGTCGAACAGGGTTTCCAGGTCCCACAGGCCGTCCACCGCCACGCCCACCCTGCCCACTTCACCCTCGGCATTCGGATGGTCCGAGTCATAACCCATCTGCGTGGGCAGATCAAACGCCACGCTCAGGCCGGTCTGACCCCGGTCGATCAGAGCGCGAAACCGGGCGTTGGTCTCCGCCGGGGTGGAAAATCCCGCGTACTGGCGGATGGTCCAGAGGCGGCCGCGATACATGGAGGGATAGACGCCGCGGGTAAAGGGAGGCTCCCCCGCACGACCGATCCGGGCCGGAGAATTGTCGTCCTGCCCGGCGCCGGTCGGATGGCGGCCGCCCTCGGAGTCGCCGCCCTGCTCGAGGCCGGTAGGATCTGCAATCGATCCAGCCATGTCGTCGAAAAGGCGCCTGGCCTCTTTCGTATTGGCGCGCTGGCGGTAAGCCTGAATCAATAGAGCCCTGGGGTCCAGGTCGAGGATGGCCGCCAGGTCCATGCACCGCTCTTCCGAGGGAATGCGCTTACCGCTTTCTATCTGTCCGATATAGGTGCCCCAGACGCCGATTTTTTCACCCAGCGCCTGCTGGCTGAACCTCCCCCTGCGCGCTTTTTCGATCATGTTTCCGAGATTCATCCTGGCATCCTCCGTTATGCGGCATCTGCAATACATCATGCGGCGAGAGACTATCTAGAGGTCGTCCCGTCGCGGCTGGACCAAAGCCTCTTGACAGGTCTCCTTTCGGCGGACAACGGCTCCCCGGGACTACCTTCCGGGTGGTTAGAGGCTCTTTACTTCACACCGACTTGCTTTTTTCTTCGTCCCTTTTCTAATGTGCGAAAATGGACGAAAAAGAATCCGCCGGAGACATGATTTAGAAAGAAGAAAGATGGCTGTTTGTCGCGAATTTCGCCAATTACTTATTGTTTTTTATTTTCTTACACCCTTTTTCCATTCACGCGACTCGGCGCGGGGCCGGTTTTTCCGTGAATCCCCTCAGAGGCGCAAATTGGAATCGGGTGGCCTACAAGTCCCTAAGTCGTTCCCGTACAACAATGCTGATCGGAACCGCACGGAAAAACCCCCAACTCCACCTCCGGGCGGTCGTGAATCTTTAAAGGTAAGGATCTCTGTCTGGGTTAACGTTTGTACCGGTTCTTGATGAACCTGTCTGGTTTTTCTTTGTGTCTCCGTGTAAGGCAGGTATTCCTGGTTTCGCTCCCCCTTTCCTTTAGGAGAGGGGGTCGGGGGGAGAGGTTCCGCTGGCAGTTGATTGCCGCTTTTTTAGAGAGGATTACACACACTTGTGTGTGTAGAAACGAGATATAAAATCTTGTTTATTAAGAACTTTATAAAATACAATCACGCCTTCAAGAGCAAAATCGGTGGCGTCCGGGAACAGCGGGAACGACGAAATCTGACGGGAGATTGGAGAGGCTTTTCGGACCTGCCGGTATCAAGCCGGATTTTCGACGTCCGGCCGGTCAGCCTGACACAACCGGATTCTCTAGCCTGCCGATACCGTCGACTTCACAGACGACAGTGTCGCCCGCCTTGAGCCAGAGCTGCGGATCCCGGGCCATTCCGACTCCCGGCGGCGTTCCCGTGAAGATCAGGTCGCCAGGCTGCAGAGTGATGACCCGGGACAGGTAGGCGATCAGCTGGTCGACCCTGAAAATCAACTGCGCCGTATTCGAGTCCTGTACGGTCTCGCCGTTCAGGATGCATCGTATGCCCAGGTTGTGTGGGTCGCCGGCCTCGTCGGGCGTGACGACATCCGGCCCCAGTGGCGCGAATGTCTCAAAGGTCTTGCCCAACAGCCACTGACCGCCGGGTTTTTCGAGCTGGAAGTCGCGCGCGCTCACGTCGTGGCCAACGGTATAGCCCGCAACGTGGTCCATCGCGTCGGATTCCGATATATCTTTTCCCGCCGTTCCGATGACAACCACCAATTCCACTTCATAGTCGATAGACCGCGTCACCGAAGGCAGCCGGATTGCGTCGCCGGGACCGATAATGGTGGAAGAGAACTTGGAAAACACCACCGGCTCCGACGGAATGGGCATATTGCTCTCGGCCGCGTGGTCCGCGTAGTTGAGGCCGATGCAGAGGATCTTCTCCGGCTTCTGGACAGGCGCGACAACACGGATGTCGCCGGCGTCGATGCCTTCGCCCCGCTCCGCCGCGTCTCCCGCCGCGGCCAGGGCATCCGGCCCCGCTTCGAGCAGACTCACGAGATCCGGTGGAAGGTCCGGATCGACGCGGCTCACGTCCACAACCGAATCTCCTGACCGGACGCCGACGCGTTGCGAACCCTGGTATTCAAAAGTGAGCAGTCGCATAAGGCGGAATACCTTTCCTTAATCAGCCCGTTGAAAAAGCCCATCCGGGCTGCGTCCGGCTCTCGCGGCCGAACTACCGCGTTGCGCTCCCTCGCCGAATCCCCAGAGTCGACTCGGTCGCGCGCCTTGTCTTCGGCCACGATGGCTCGCCCTCGCCTGCAGAGCGACTTTTCCAACGGACTGTTATAGGATGAGGATATCGTGCCGAACAGCGTGCGAAGAATAACATGCCGGCCGCCGTGTGTCAAGGGATAAGGACGACGAAGCCGGCGTCTGCACGTCCCGGCGGGAAGCAGGCCGTCCGTGTGGCATTCGCATCCGGAATATAGGTTATCCACGTTGTTCAAAACCTGGACAGCAGCCAGTGTGGATAACTATTTATTTGTTTTTTTATATATTTATTGGATTTAATCCACAAGTATCCACAGTTCTGACGACATCATGTGGAAAGCGTCGGGAAAGTGCCGTCGGTATGGGGCGCGGCTGGCGTCGACTCGCCGAAATCGGTCGATTCGCGGCGCGTTCGGGACGGGAGATTTCCCTTGCTCCCCCCCTGCGATTATTCTATATTTCAAAAAATCCGCGATGGGTATTGTAAATCCGGTAGAACTGCGAATCCGCGGCCTTTGGAGAGTGACGGCTCGTGATCGAGAAAGTCAAAGACGACGTCGCCGAACTGCTCGAACCCTCCACGCAGTACCTTGTCAAGAAGCGGTTCCGGCCGAATGCGCTAACACTGGTCGGGTTCCTCCTGAACCTGGTTGCGGCGGCGCTTTTCGGTTTCGATTACCTGCGTTGGGCCGGCTTAATCGTGCTCCTTGCCGGTGTGTTCGATTTTCTGGATGGACAGGTCGCCCGCGTGGGGCGGAGCGAAACCACGTTCGGCGCGCTCCTGGATTCCACTGTAGACCGGTATTCGGAAATCGTGATCTGGTTTGGCGTGGCGGTCAGCTTCATCCGGTCTGACTCCCTCTGGACCACGTCCGCCGTGTTTTTTGCGCTGGCCGGCTCGTTGATGGTGAGCTATATCCGCGCGCGTGTCGAGGGCCTGGGCGAAGAGTGCAAGGTCGGTTTCATGCAGCGGCCAGAAAGGGTCATTGCCATTGGGGTGGGGGCGCTGGTGGGCGAAATCGGTCTTACGATAGCGATCTGGGCCATCGCGTTTTTGTCCAACTATACCGCGCTGCACCGGGTGTTGTACTTCCGCAAACGGTCCAGGGATTGACGGGTAGACCGGCAGGATTCGCCTGAACCGAAGACAGGTCAGGGGCCTTGAATGAGAGAGAAGGCGCACGGCAGTGCGCCGTTTTTGTTATACCAGCTTTTCATGTATCGCCATCGTCAATCCGGAGGAGAATCGGTTATGTGTTTTCTTCCGGATTTTTTATATTCACGCGGAATTTCCCGGCGCATCATATCCGCGTCACGGGGGAGGGATGAAGAAGGCTTCGTTGTATTCCTGTCGTTTTACCGATGCTTAACCTTGATTCGTGAGTCTTCGGTGACGTTAGTTCGTATTTGTGCAAGTTGATAAAGGCGATTAAACTGCAGATTACCAGGATACACCAGGTTACTTGACGTAAAGGTAAAAAATGTCCTTCTATACGTCGATAACGCCCCGTTTCGGAGGGTCTTATCGCGTCGCCGCGTTGCTGTTTTTTCTGATTGAGGCAAAGCAGCGCGGCCGAAGGGTCGACCGCGCGTGGATGGAGGCACGGGTTGGCGCCAGATGAAGAAAGATCGGGCCTTGCACTGTTTACGGATCTTGACGGCACACTGCTGCAGAGCGATCGCAAGGCAAGCGTCCGAAGCCTGGAAACGCTGAAAAAGCTGGGCGGAAAGAACGTCTGGCGGACCGTGGTCACCGGCAGGTCGCATATGTCGGCCCGTACCGTCCTGAGCGAGTCATTCCCGATCGATTTTCTGATCACTTCGTCCGGGGTAGGTGTCTTCGATTTTCGGGATCAGACGCTGGTGGAATCCCATTCCCTTTCCGCCGGAGACGTGCGCCGCGTTACCGGGCATCTCATCGACGGCGGATATGACTTCATGGTCCACGCGCCCGTTCCGGAGAACCATACGTTCGAGTACTGGGAGCAGAACGAAAACAATCCCGATTTTGTACGCAGGCGTCAATACAACGCGGAACATTGTCGCCCGTTGAATCCCGGTTGCCCCGGAAACGGCCGGGCCTCGCAGTTTGTGGTTGTCTGTCCGACCGAAACGGATCCCTGGCGCACTCACGACGCGCTCTCGAAGGCCCTGGAGGACCTGTCGGTGATCCGGACCACGTCGCCTTCGGATCACCAATCCACGTGGTTTGAGATTTTTCCAAAGCACGTTTCCAAGGCCCGGTCCGCTGCCAGGCTGTGCGAACGCCTGGGCGTGGACGCCGGCCGCACCGCTGCCATCGGCAACGACTATAATGACTTGGATATGTTGCAGTGGTGCGGATTTCCATTTGTCGTCCAAAACGCCCCGGAACCCTTGCAATCGCGGTTTCCTGTGGTGTCGGAACACAACGCGGACGGTTTCTCGGAGGCGGTTCAACGCTGGCTCGACGACGCGAATGCAAATTAGAACGCCTGAAGAGGACAATTCATGCCCGTAGAACTCACGAAAGCCGACCTTGAGGGCGCGCTGCCGGATGTGACCTCCACGTTGCGCATGCCCGGTTTGATCGACGCGGTTACAATCTATCGGGACCGGTGGGGCATTCCGCACATTTCGGCCGGTAACGAACACGACGTATTCTTCGCGCAGGGTTTCGCGACAGCCCAGGACCGGCTCTGGCATATGGACTACGACCGGTTCCGGGCGCTGGGGCGGTGGGCGGAAATCGCCGGCCCCGACGGCGTGGACCAGGACCGGCTGTTGCGTACGGCCGGAATGGGACGCACCGCCAGGCATGACTACGACGCGGCGGGCGCGGCCGCGAGAGCGATGGTGGACGCGTACACCGCGGGCGTGAACGCATTCATCGAAACGACGTCGACGCATCCGGTCGAATACAAACTTCTGGACAGGTCGCCCGAACCGTGGGAGAATTGGCACTGTATTGCTGTCTACAAGATGCGCAATACCCTGTTGGGGACGTTCGAGCCGAAACTTTTCCGTACGCGCCTGGCCCTCCGGATCGGCCCCGGGAAGGCAGCGCGCATCATCAAAGGGTATCCCGGCGGCCATCTGCTCACCGTACCACCCGGGGAGGTGTATCGTGGGCCCGCCGTGGACGGACTGGAGGAACTCGGCAAGGCGCTGGAGGACGTCAACTGGCTGAAGGAGGCGGACGCCGGTTCCAACGCCTGGGCGATTTCAGGCGAACGTACCCGCTCCGGATTGCCGCTGATGGGCGGAGATTCCCACAGGGCCCTGGATACGCCGAGCGTCTACTATCAGGCCCATCTCTCCTGCCCCGAATTTTCGATCATCGGATCTTCGATACCCGGGATGCCCGGGATCCTGCACTTCTGTCACAACGAGCATGTGGGTTGGGGAATGACCTACGGAAATGCCGACACGCAGGACTTGTTCGTGGAGCGATTCCGGGAGAGGGCCGGCCGGCGGGAGTACGAATTCGTGGACACGTGGAGACAGGCTGAAGTCCTTCATGAGACGATCGCGGTACGCAACGCGGAGCCGGTCGAGATCGAAGTGACCATCACGCACCACGGCCCTGTCATCGCTGGCAATCCCGAGGCGGGATACGGCATTGCGATCAGCGACCCGGGGCTCATTCGGGGCACGCCGTGGCTGGACGCCGCCAGGGACGCGATGCTCGCAACCACTGTGGAGGAACTGCACGGTGCATTCCGAAACTGGACCGACCGGGTGAACAACTACGCGGTTGTAGACATCCATGGCGGTTTCGGATATTTGCACGAGGGAAAGATCCCCATTCGTACTGAAGCCAATGGATGGCGGGCGGTACCCGGCTGGACCGGGAAATACGAGTGGAAGGGGTATATACCTCACGACGACCTGCCCCGGGCGATCCGTCCACGGGCCGGATACGCGGTGACGTGCAACCAGCGCGTGGCCGGGCACGAATATCCGTACTACGTGGGACTGTACTTCAGTCCGGAATACAGGGCGAAGCGCCTTCAGTCGGACATTCTGGACCTGAAACCGGGCACGGCCACCGTGGAAGATATGGCGTGCATGCACGCGGACCGGACGTCGATTCCGGCGCGGATATTCACACGGGCGCTACTGAAGGTCAAGGCTCCGGACGTGGAGTCCGGGCAGGCCCTCGCGCTCTTGCGCGAGTGGGACTATCGCATGGACCGGGACCTTCCGCAGCCGACGATCTATTCCCAGACCCGCCTGTGCGCAACGCGAATCCTGGCGGAGCACCTGCTGGGCGATATGGCGGCCCCGGCGCTGGAGGGGGCCTCGGGAGCGGAAGCGCACGTCCGGCTGATCGTTCTGGAGATGATCCTGGGTCTCGAGCGGGGCGACGGATCCATGTTGCCGGACGGCCGCAGTTGGGAAGACCTTCTGGCCGAAAGTCTCCGGCGGGCCGTCGGAGACCTCAGGGAACGGCTGGGCGATGAGATGTCCGGGTGGAAGTGGGGCCGCGTCCACCAGACCCGTCCGAGGCATCCGCTGTCGCAGGTTTTTCCGGAATGCGCACGGCTTCTGGATCCGCCCTGTCTGCCCACACATGGAGACGGGGACGTTCCGCTGGCCGGCGGGTATGACGCGAGCGAGCCTTTTGTTGCGACCGGGATGTCGGTAAACCGGTACATCCACGATCCGTCGGACTGGAGCAATTCGTTGTGGATCGTGCCGCTGGGGGCCTCCGGACATCCCGGCAGCGCGCACTATTCGGACCAGGCGCAACTCTGGGCAAACGTGGGGTATGTCCCTCAACTGTGGGACTGGGAGACCATTGCCTCGGAGGCTGAGACACGGCAGGTGCTGGAGCCAGGTAAGGGTAGAGGTGAGAAAATCGGGTAGAGGCCGGGCGCCCACAAGGGACGCCCCTACAAAACCAAACATCCACGAATCGATCTCCCACGTTAACACGCCGACGTTGCATTGGTAGGGGCACCCCTTGTGGGTGCCCACATTGCGGCACGGTTCGCGAACGCCCCCTACAGAAAACATACTTACACGAATCGATCTCCCACGTTAACGCGCCGGCCTTGCATTGGTAGGGACACCCCTTGTGGGTGCCCAGATAATTAAGGAGAATTTTAATGGTACAGATCGTCAAACCGGATCAACGGGACATGAAGCTGTACGACGCGCCTGGCGCAACGGTACAGGTCTCCGACCCGATACTTGGGAAGGACGATTGCCTTGCCGCGGGATTCACGGAATACCTCGAACCCAGCCGGCTGGAATGGACCTTCGACTACAACGAGGTCTTTTTTCTGTTGAAAGGCGAACTGGAAGTCCACGCCGCAGGCAGGGAGCCGGTGCGTTTCGAAGTCGGCGATCTGGGGTATATCGAAAAGGGGACCTCAACCGTGATCACGGTTCCGGAGGGCGCACTGCTGTTGCATGTCACACAGCCGGCGTGGCGGGAATAGGAAGGGTTTCAGGAAGCAATTCAGCGGTGCGTTTAATTGAACGCGGGCGCGACGTGTTCTGAGAACATCCGCAGGGACTTGCAGACCAGGTCGGGATGCAGGTCTCCGATGCGGGTCCAGCCCATGAAGTTCTGCAACCCCGTGTGTTTTTGGATCCAGGCGATTTTGTCGGCAACAAAGTCCGGATCGCCCACGATGGCGTGTTCGGCCAGGATCTCGTCGAAGCTGATGTTCGAGAATTTCTCCTTCAGTTCCTGGTAGAATTCCATCTGTCCGGGAGGCGCGATCTCGGGCGGCGGCGCGATCACCTCCGCAAGCAGGGTGCGGAAATACCACATGAGTTGGTCGTGGCACTCTTCGCGGGCTTTCTCTGTGGATTCGGATACGTAGAGGAATCTCGCCAGAGGGAAGTCCAGCTTTCCAGTCAGGCCGCACGCGTCCGCCGTCTTGTGGTACGCTTCGTAGAGCTCGAATACCTGATCGTAGGGATGCAGAAACGACGTCAGGACGTTGTAACCGTTCTTGATGACCCACTCGTAGGTGGAGGGACTCACCGCCGCGACGTAAACCGGCGGGTGGGGCTGTTGTACCGGTTTCGGGATGACGTTGACCCTCCGCACCTTGTGAAACTTGCCGTCGTACTCCACGGGGCCCGTCCAGGCTTTAAGGATAATCTCCAGTTCTTCCTGAAAGCGTTCCCGGCTTTCCTCCAGGTCGATGCCCCAGTTGTGGAACTCCTCGAGCTGATAGCCGCGCCCCACGCCGAAGAGGAGCCTACCTCTGGACATGATATCCACGGTGGCGAAGTCTTCAGCGACGATGACCGGGTTGTGGAACGGCAGTACGATGACCGCCGTACCGATCTTGATGCGTTCCGTAATGGCCGACGCGTACGCGGCCATGGTGTGGATGGACGGGGTAATCGAATAGTAGTTCGCCCCCGGCGCCTTGTGGTCGAAATGGTGTTCGGCCAGCCAGATGGCGTCCCAGCCCAAATCGTCCATGAGCTTGAACTGTTCGAAGGCTTCGTGGTACACCTCTGTATGGTCTTTGCCGGGCGGGGTTTCCAGCAGATAGAACTGGCCGAATTGCATCAAAAATCTCCTGAGGTTTCGCGACGCGTGACCGGTTTTCAACGGGCTGTTAAGGTAAAGATCGGCCCGGTGATGTCAAGCGGTTTTGCGGGTCGATGGCGGACGATGGATCGTTACTGACGGGGATCGGATTGCCTGTCGCCGGCTGTGCAGACCGGTGTTTCCACAATATACCATGGGGAGCTGGGGATGATTCTCAATCGGATTGGCGCCGGCAGGTTGTTTCTGATCGGATTTCTGATGGCCGGATGTACTTCGAAACGGAACGAAACCGGGTCGATCTCCTACTCGCCGGAGACGGCAAGGCTCGTCAGCCACGTGACATCCGATGTCATCCGAGCGGGAGACGACATACGCGTGCGATTCGTGTCGCCGGTCGTGCCCGGAAACCGGGTTGGCAAGAGCCCTGAGAAAGACGTATTCACGTTCGTACCGGACATCAACGGCGCCGCCGGCTGGGAGGACCGTCGTACCCTTCTCTTCCGGCCGGACGCGCCGCTCCCGTTCCGGCAGAACTACAGGGGCGCCATCGATCTCGCAGCCCTGTTCCCTCAGCACGGGAACCTGCAACCGCTCGAGTTCGCGTTTCACGTAGCCGGCCGGGAGATTGTCTCGTTGAACGTGGATTTCGAGCTGATCGAGAAAGAGGATCCACGGCGCGTGGTGTACAAGGGGCAGGTCGTGTTCAGCGAGAAGACCTCGCTGGAACAGGTGCGGCAGGCCGGGCGGCTGTCTCTGGGCCGGGAGCGGCTCTCCCTTGTCTGGAAGGCAGACGCTGAGGGGAGTACTTTCACGTTTGTCTCGGACCCCATTGTACGGGGAGCAATCAGACGAGAGCTCCGTTTCGACCTCGATAAGGAGCCGTTGGAGATATCGCGGAACTACGTGAACAAAAGGACTCTGGCTCCCGTAACGGAGATGAAAGTCGTCAAAGTCGAAGGTCGCGCGGAAGGGCGGGAGCCCGGCCTTGCGATCGAAATGACCGACGACCCGGACCCCGGCCAGGACCTCCGCGGGCTGATTGCCGTGGTGCCGGCGTTGGATATCCGGACCAGCGCGGCGGGCAGGGGAATCCACGTGAGCGGGGACTTTGTGCATGGTCGGCACTATACGCTCACCATTCATCCCGGCATTCGCAGCCGATGGGGAGCGGCGACGGCCTCGGAACATACCGAGACGGTCGAGATACCCGACCTGAAGCCCCGGATTCGATTCTCCGAAGACGGGATGATTCTTCCTACGATCAAACGCCAGCGTGTGCGGTTCCGGACGGTGAACGTGAATCGGGCGAGGTTGCAGATCAAGCAGGTTTTCGACTCGAACCTGGGCCAGTTCCTGCAGAGTCAGAGTCTGAAGAGCGGCGTGGACCGTCGACGGGACTTCAGCTCCTGGGCCGTCAACCGCGTAGGCGTGGGCCTTGTCGATACAGTCCTCGAGATCAGCCAGGTCCGCAACCGGTGGCTGCAGCACGAGCTGGACCTGAACGCGCTGCTCGATCCCTCAGAGAAAGGACCGCTTCTGATCAGTCTCAGCTTCAAGCACGTCGACATGCTGTACGGCGCGCCCGGCGAGGCCGAGGAAGCGCGAAAGCAATGGCGGTGGAACCGGGGGTTGTGGGATTACCGCAGCCATCCCTACTCACCGGGATACATCAACACACACGGACGGGTATTCAAGCCCGTTATTGTAAGCGATATCGGATTGACGTACAAGAAGGCGCGTCGCCGGCACCTGGTTTACGTCCGGGATCTCAACAACGCGGCGCCCATGTCCGGCGTGACGGTCACGCTGCGTACGTTCCAGAACCAGGTGGTCGGGCGGGGCCTGACGGACAGGCACGGCGCGGTAACGATCCCCGGCGGAGAGCGGGACGTCTTCTATGTTGAAGCGGAAAAAGACGACCAGAAGAGCATCATCAAGTGCAACGAAATGGCCTGGGACCTTTCCACCTTCGATACCGGGGGCGTATCGGCGCCGCCGGACGGTGTCCGGGCGTATATATATTCTGAAAGGGGCGTGTACCGGCCCGGCGACGAGATCCACCTTTCACTGATCGCGCGCAATTCGGATGAGACCTTTCCGGAGAACCACCCGGTTACGCTGAAACTCTTCAACCCCAGAAACCAGCTTGTACTCGATCGGACGTCCCGAACGGGCAAGGACGGCTTCTATGCGTTCAGCTTCAGGACCGAGCCCGACGACCCCACGGGAAACTGGCGGGCGCGCCTGGAGGTGGGAAGCCGGACGTTTGACCATACCGTGAAGGTCGAGACGGTGGTCCCTTACCGGTTGAAGGTACGGATCGAGCCCGAAAAGACGCGTTTGACGCCTGATGACGATGAACTTCGACTGGTACTCGCCAGCACCTACCTTTTCGGAAATCCGGCTGCAGGGCTGGATGCCGAGGTCGCGGTCGAATTCGTACACGCCGCCCGGCAGTTTACCAACTACCCGGGATTCAGCTTCACCAACGAAGCCGTAAGGTACAAGACGAGCCGCACCAGCATCTTCAAGGGCAAACTCGACGCGGAGGGCCGCGCGCGGGTGCGCTGGCCGCTATCTGTATCCGAAACGGAGCCATCGGGGGTTCGTGTCCGGATCGAAGCCACGGTGCTGGAGAAAGGGGGCCGCCCCAACCGCAGCCGAGAGACGCTCGACCTGGATCCGTACGAGCGCTACGTCGGGGTGCGAAAACCCCGGTTGGACTATGGATATGCCCGCCTTGGGTCCTCGCTGGAAATTCCGGTTGTACTGGTCACGCCTCACGGTGAAGCGATGCCGGGATTGCCGCTTGAATACCGAATCTACAGAAGCACGTCGCACTGGTGGTGGGAATACCAGTCGCGCGATCAGTTTCGCCTCAAGTTCAAGACGGACCAGTTCACGGAACAGATCCAGAGCGGCTCGCTTTTCTCGCAAGCCGCGCCCGTACCGCTGGTGTTTACCCCCGAGGAACGGGGCGAGTATCTGATCGAAGTGAAGGATGGGTCCGGCCATACCGCCGCGTTCTTCATGCGCGCCTATCCGTGGGGTGAAGCGCAGGCCGATCCGAAATCCGCGGGCATGCTCGCGCTCAAGACCGACAGAAAGGCCTACGCCCCCGGCGATTCCGCGCTGGTGACGTTTCCCGCGCCGCGACAGGGCGCGATTCTGGTCTCGGTCGAACAGGACAGCCGGATTCTGCAGACGCGATGGTACGAACCGGACGGTCGCCAGGAAGAGTTTCAGGTACCGGTACCCATTACGCGGGATATGGCGCCCACCGCATACGTTGGCGTCTCGGTCCTCCAGCCATACGCTCAGACGATGAACGACCGACCGATTCGGATGTACGGCGTGGTTCCCCTCAATGTGAGCGATCCCCACACCCGCCAGGAGATTACCCTCCGAATGCCTGGCGAACTCAAGCCCGAATCCCGGTTTCAGATCGTGGTCGAAACGGGCGATGGCGAGCCGGCGCAGTTCACGCTGGCCGTGGTGGATGAGGGGCTGATGGCGCTCACCGGGTTCGCCACGCCTGACGCGTGGCAGTCGTTTTACAGGAAGCGTCGGCTGGGAGTGGTGACGCACGACGTGTATTCCCACGTCATCGGCGCCAACAAGGGAGACGTCTTCAAGACCTTCGCGGTGGGCGGCGGATTCGCGTACAGGGCTTCCCAGCTGGAGCCGGAACGCGCGAAGCGATTCAAGGCGGTATCGCTGTTCAAGGGTCCGATCGAAACCGACGCGCAGGGACGGGCTACCGTTGATTTCGAAATGCCCGACTACACCGGTTCGGTGCGCGTTATGGCCGTTTCCGCCAGCGGCGGACGATACGGCAAGTCGGAATCCTCGGTACCGGTGAAGACCGACCTGATGGTGATGCCAACGCTGCCCCGCGTGCTTGGCCCGGGGGACCGTATCACCGTTCCGGTAACCGTTTTCGCGATGGTCGACAGTATCGGACCGATCGTCGTTTCGATACACGCCGAGGGCCCGGTTTCGGTTGTCGGCCCGGCGCGGCAGGAATTGGATTTCTCAACCTCGGGGGAGCAGGAACTCTCGTTTACGCTTAACGCGGCTTCGGCAGTGGGGCAGGCCAGGGTGGTCGTCGCGGCGGCGGCGCCGGACATCGTCGCTGATCATGAGACCGATTTGAATGTGCGGCCATCGTCACCCAGAACCTACGCCGTACAGGAACAGGAAATCCGCCCCGGTGAGCGTGTCCGCTTTACGGTCCCGGACAAAGGACTGCCCGGTACCAATCGCGCCAGGGTGGTTCTGCGCCGCCACCCGGACTTCGGAATGACCCACAGGCTGCTCCGGCTGGTGCGCTTTCCTTACGGCTGCATCGAGCAAACGGTTTCGACCGCGTTTCCACTGTTGTACCTGAGTACCTTCCTGGAGGGCGTGAAGTATGCCGGCGACGCAACGGTCCGGATCGACATGTTCATCAATTCGGCGATCCGCAAATTGAGGAAATTCAAGCTTGGCTCAGGCGGATTCGCCTACTGGCCCGGCGCCAACACCGTCTCAACCTGGGGTTCTCTGTACGCGGGCCACTTTCTGATTGAGGCGGCCAAACTGGGATACCACGTGCCGCAGGACCTGATGGCGAATTGGATGCGCTACGAAAAATCCCGGTCGCTAACGGTTAAGGATGGTTTGATGGCACGGGTCTATCGCGTCTTTCTCCTGGCGCTGGCCGGCGAATACCAGATCGGACCGATGAATCTGCTGAAGGAGACCGGGATCAAGGACATGAACGACACCCAGAAGTGGCTGCTGGCCGCGGCGTATCACCTGGCGGGCGTTGAGCGGACGGCCGCCCAGATCCTCATCCCGGCCGGAAAGCGGGTGGAGGTGTACAACGAATCGGGCGGGACCTACGGCTCGGGCATGCGGGATCTGGCGATCATTCTGAATACGCTGGTCATGTTCGAACGCTGGTCGGAGGCGGACGAGGTCGCCAAAGATCTGGGCCTCGCGCTCGCGTCGCAGAAATGGTACAGCACCCAGACCACAGGCTTTATGCTTCTGTCCCTGGGAAAATACGTCCGGTCTCTCGACAGAGGAGAGGATGGCCCGCCCGTGCTCGCCGGCACGATCCGCCTTCCGGATGGACGGGAGATGCCGTTTGAGACGGATCGGTCAGCCTACCACGTTGAAATCGAAGAGGGCTTTGGCCGGGAAGTCGCTGTTACGCTGGACTCGGCGTCGACCGTCAGGAGGGCGTTCGCAACCCTGGACTGGGACGGAGTACCGCTTACCGACGACGAGGGAGATACCTCCAGCAAGCTGGCGCTGAAGGTGCGCTGGCTCAACGACGATGGGCTGCCGATTGATCCCACCGAACTGTCTCAGGGCGAGAACTTCTGGGGTCATCTTCGCGTGCGCAATCTGGCCGTCGCGCGAAACGTCGAAGAGCTGGCGCTGGTCCAGGTGCTTCCCGCCGGCTGGGAGATCGACAACCCGCGTCTGTCCGCTCGGACGGCGCCGAGTTGGACGAAGCGCCTGAATCTGAACCGCGAGGAATACATGGACGCCCGCGACGACCGGGTGATGTGGTTTTTCGATTTCAAGAGTCGAAGGGATCTGGATTTCGTCGTCCGATTGAGCGCCGTTACGGCAGGGTCATTCAGGCTGCCTGCAACGGTTGCCGAAGCCATGTACGATCGATCCTACCGGGCGACCGCGGCCGGAAAACGGGTTGTGGTGAAACAGAGATAGAACCTTAGAAGCTGTTTTAAAATTCCCGGTTAGTCCCGAGCGCGAGCGAAAATGTGTCGGTCAAGGCGGGCAAATTCGCCCATATTTGGCTGTACGGGTGGATTTGACCAACGCAAACCGACGCGTTTGCAGCCGCGCGAAGACCGCTGGGGGTTTTAAGACAGCTTCTTAAGCAGCAGAAACAGCCATTAGCTATCAGCCGTCAGCTGTCAGCTAAACCAGGCAGACGACAGGGCCTGCCGACATCAATTCACCAATACCTGCGCCGCAATACGGGTGCCCACAAGGGACGCCCCTACAAAAGCAAATATCCACGAATCGATCTCCCTGGATTATGCGCCGATGTCGCATTCGCAGGGGCGTCCCTTGTGGGCGTCCGGCGGATCAGAATGCGCCCGGCCGCCGGCGAGGGCGGAGCGATTAATGAAACGTTGGTCGATTGCAGGAGCTGTAAATAGGTCTCGGAAGCGGTGGCGGACGAAAGCCCGGGGAAGGCGGCGTCCCGGGACCCTTCCGTTATGCGGCAGACGCGCCAGGGTGGGGATCCTTCTTGCGTTGCTTCTCCTCCTCGCGGTACTCTGCGTGTCGGTTCCCCTGCCGGACCCCCTTTTCGATCCTGATTACAGTACGGTCGTTCTGGACGAGCGGGGGCGAATCCTGCGGATGTTCCTGAATAGCAACGAACAGTGGTGTTTCCCCCACCGGGCGAACGCAGAAGTTCCTCGAACCCTGGAGCAGGCAGTGCTGTTTTTCGAGGACCGTCGGTTTTACAGGCATCCCGGCGTGGATCCACTGGCGCTGCTCCGGGCCGTCTATCAGAATACCCGTTCGGGGGCGGTCGTGAGCGGCGCGAGCACGCTGACGATGCAGGTTGCCCGGATGACGTCGCCCAAGAGAAGGACCTATCTCAACAAAGCGCTGGAGATGTTCCAGGCGTTGAAGATCGAACTGCATTATGACAAGAAAGAGATCCTGAACCTCTATCTGGACCACGCGCCTTATGGCGGCAATGTTGTCGGTTACCGCGCGGCAGCGCAACGGTATTTCGGCAAGTCGCCGGAGCGGTTGACCTGGGCGGAGGCGGCCACGCTGGCGGTTCTCCCGAACGCGCCGGGCCTCATATCGCCACTGACCGATCCCGGAAAATTACGGCTAAGGCGCGATCGGCTTCTGAACCGGCTGCACAACGAAGGGGTGATCGACGCCGAGACCTTCGGCCTGGCGCGGCTGGAAGAGGTCCCGGACGGCGCCAGGCCGTTGCCGATGGACGCGCCGCATCTGGCGCGGCGACTGGAGTCGCGGTACGGGAATACGTACATAACGACCACCCTTCATCGGGATATTCAAAGACAAAGCGCGGAGCTCGTCAATCGACACGCGGCCTTTATGAGGCGGCTGGGCGTCCGGAACGGAGCGGCCCTGGTGGCCGATACCCGAACGGGTAGAGTGCGTGCGTACGTCGGATCCCAGGGATTCTTCGACGACCGGAACCAGGGCCGGGTGGACGGCGTTGCAGCCGCGAGGTCCTCCGGCTCTCTGCTCAAACCGTTTCTGTTCGCCCTGGGAATCGACCAGGGCCTTCTGCTGCCCCGGACGCGGCTCCGGGATCTTCCCACCCACTACGGCGCTTTTTCCCCGGGAAACGCCGACGGGACCTTCTCCGGTCTGGTGGCGGCAAAGGAGGCGCTGGTCCGTTCCCTGAACGTGCCTGCGGTCCGCTTGCTGGATGCGTACGGGTTGGATCCGTTCTACCGTTTTCTGAAATCCGCCGGCCTCAAAACCCTTATCCGGTCCCCTGGGGATTACGGTCTGCCGATGATTCTGGGCGGCGTGGAAGTCAGCCTGTGGGACATGGCGCAATGCTACCGCGCGCTGGCCAACGACGGCCGTTTCAGTCCACTCAAGGTCCTTGCCGGGACGCCCGATTCGGAAGGGCCGGCGCTGATCAGTCCGGGCGCCTGTTATTTGACGCTCGACATGCTACGAGACCTCAAGCGGCCGGGCGTGGAATATTACTGGCATCAGTACCAGAACCAGTGGCCGATCGCGTGGAAGACGGGAACCAGCTACGGGAAGCGGGACGCCTGGGCGATCGGCGTCAGCCCCGAGTGGACGGTGGCGGTATGGATTGGCAATTTCGGCGGTCGGGGGAATGCGGATCTTACGGGCGCGAGGTCGGCCGCACCTCTACTGTTCGACCTGTTCAACAGCCTGCCGAAGCATCGCAAAAACGCCTGGATCGAAGCACCCGTTGCCGGCATGCGGCAGCTTCGGCTGTGCACGGACACCGGATTCCGGGATGGCCCGCATTGCGAACGTACGGTTACCGTGGAAGCGCCGATACATATGAAGCCCATCCGAAGGTGTCCATATCACCGGACCTTTCAGGTGACGCTGGACGGGGGCCATCGCGTGTGTTCGCTCTGCTGGGAACCCGGGGACCGCCGTCCTGAACGCCGGCTTGTGTTTCCGGCAGACGTCGCGCAGCATCTGCGCGAACGGGGGCAGGTTCCCGGTATGGCTCCGCCGCACAGGCGGGATTGCCCTGCAGGCGCCGGGTCCGATCCGCTGAAGATCATCTACCCGCAACAGAACGCCAGGCTCTGGTTGCCGAGAGACTTCGGGGGGGCCCGGCAAAAGATCGCGATGCGGGTTGCTCACAGGGAGAAAAACCGCGTCCTGTATTGGTACCTGGATGACCGTTACCTGGGCAGCAGCCTCGGCCGGCACGTCAAGGCCGTGGAACTCTCAAGGGGATGGCACACACTGAACGTCGTGGACGAGACCGGCAACAGGGACAAAAGACGCTTCTTCGTCGATCTGAAACACATGTGAATTTCAGGGAATCCCGCTTCCCCCTGACAGTCCGTTGATAGAGTCGCTCAGCAGTCCGGCCGCAGTCCGGATCGGTTTTTTAATGGCTGCCAATCCGCAGTGTCGCGACACGGGACTTGAAAACCCGGTCCAGCTTTGCTATCTTGGAAAGCGGCGAGACGTTAAAGATGAGAAGGGATAGCTGAGTTTCGGCAATCCAATTGCGGGACAGAACACCAGAGAATATGGATACGCATACCGAACCGCCATCTGAATCCCCGACCCCGACCCCGACCGCGGACGCCGTTGACGTCTCTATCGTCATACCGCTTCTGAACGAAGAGGAGAGCCTCCGGCCGCTGATGGAACAGGTCCGGGAGACCATGGCGGCAACCGGGCGCCGTTTCGAGACGATATTCATTGACGACGGCAGTTCCGACGGCTCCATCCGGATTCTGGAGGAACTCCATGACGTCCACGACGAAGTCAAGGTCATTCAGTTCCGCCGCAACTTCGGCAAAGCCGCGGCGTACGTCGCGGGATTCGACATGGCGGCGGGCCGGACGATTGTCACCATGGATGCCGACCTTCAGGACGATCCGGCGGAAATCCCCCGCCTGATCGAAAAAATCGAGGGTGGCGTCGACCTGGTTTCAGGATGGAAGAAGAAGCGCTTCGATCCCCTCAGCAAGACCATCCCTTCCAGGTTCTTCAATTGGGTCACCGGCCGGATTTCGGGCATTCCGATCCACGATTTCAACTGCGGCCTCAAGGCGTTCCGCGGCGAGGTGGTGCGAGACATCAAGGTTTACGGGGAACTCCATCGGTACATCCCCGTTCTTGCCCACATGGAAGGCTACCGTGTCGAGGAAATCGTCGTTCAGCACCGCCCACGCCGCTTCGGCGTGACGAAGTACGGGTGGACGCGTCTGCTCAAGGGCTTCCTCGACCTGCTTACCGTCATGTACCTCGGGCGGTACATCGGGCGCCCGTTGCACCTGTTCGGCACAATCGGTATCGTCCTGAGCGCGCTCGGGGTTGCGATAAACGGCTATATCGCCGCATTGTGGTTCCGTACAGGGACGATTCAGCACCGACATCCGCTTCTCTTTCTGGGAATTCTTCTGTCCGTGCTGGGAGTTCAGTTCCTGTGCACCGGCCTCCTGGCGGACATGATCACGCGGCAGACCCTTCCAAACGAAAAATACAACATACGAAGAGTCCTCGCGTAACCGGATAGACGAGGCTGGTTCCCGGAGACAAGAAAACGACAGACCGTGACGCATGGTCTGTCGCTTTCGATATTACCGGCGCAGATGAAGCCGCAATCCAGCAGCTCAAAAGGCCATGGGCATCCCATCGATCTGCGGGCGGCCCAACACGGCCTGATCGTGCCGGCGTACCACGCGCCGCAGCTGTTCCGAGCGCTTCTCGTTTCCCTTGATCGCATAGTAGAGCGCCAAAAACGCCAGGCGGTCGCGTGGATTCAGTGCTGTTTTGAGTGCCATTTCAGGGCCTCGTACGTAAAGGGGTGACAGAGAGATATCGGTCACTGCAGTCGTGTCAAATATATAGCGAATATCGTGCCAGAAATTCAGAATGGACGTCACAATTTCCATTTTTTAGGCATTTAAGGGCGTTTTCCGGGCACTGCCGGATAGCGGGACCCGTTCCAAAGCAGAAGAATGTGTTCAATTACACCACACAGTGTGAAAATTCAGGTGAAATTCGCCAGAGTCCTGAAAACAGCTATCAGCCATCAGCCGTCAGCTAAACCGGGTTAACGGCTGGGCTTGGCGATTTTAATTCACGGTTGTCAGCGCCATTATCTGCGAAGCCATAATGGCAAGTGAATAGGGGACGTTTCGGGGTGGCGAAAGTTCCAACCCGCCGGAGCGGAAACGCCGGCGCCTGGACATTTCGACACCCTTCGACGACCCTTCGGCAGGCTTGCCTCGGCAGGCCACTTCGACAAACTCCGCACAATCAACCTATGGAGGTGGTATCCATATGCTGGATCTGAACCGGATTCGGGAAGATCCCCACGGCGTCAGGCAGGCGCTGCTGAAGCGCATGGATGCGGTGGATTTTACGGAATTGCTCCAGTGGGACCGGGAACGCCGGGCCCTCATCGCCAGAATCGGGGGCCTGCGCGAACGACGAAACAAGGTCTCCGCGCAGATTCCACAGATGAAAAAGGCGGGCCACGACACGGCCGATATCCAGAATGAAATGAAGACGGTTTCGGGCAACATCAGGACGCTGGAAACGCAACTCTCGGAAATTGAACGCAATATCCGGGGCTTTGTCGAGGAATTGCCCAATATCCCCGCGGACGACGTACCCGCGGGAGGCAAGGAAGCCAACGAGGTCGTCCGGGCATGGGGCGGAAGGCCGGAATTAGCCGAAGGAGCCAAAGACCACGTCGACCTTGTCACCTCGCTGGGGCTGATCGACTACGAGCGCGGCGTGAAGATGGGCGGCGCCGGCTTCTGGCTCTACCGGGGCGCGGGCGCCCGCCTGGAATGGGCGCTCCTGAACTATTTTGTCGAGGCGCACCTCGCCGACGGATATGAATTCGTACTCCCGCCGCACCTGCTCACCTATGAGTGCGGCTACACGGCAGGCCAGTTTCCAAAATTCGCTGACGACGTGTTTCATCTCAAGTGGGAGAGCGAGAAGGAGTCGCGGTTTCTGTTGCCCACGTCGGAGACCGCATTGATCAATTTTCATCGGGACGAAATCCTTCCCGAGACCGATCTGCCGCGGAAGTACTTTTCGTATACCCCCTGCTACCGGCGGGAGGCCGGCAGTTATCGCGCCCAGGAACGCGGCATGATCCGGGGGCACCAGTTCAACAAGGTCGAGATCTTCCAGTTCACGCGTCCCGAAGACTCCGAGCGGGCCCTGGAGGAACTGATCGCAAAGGCCGAAGGCCTGGTTCAGGGCCTGGAACTGCACCACCGGGTTTCCAAACTGGCGGCCCAGGACGCCAGCGCGGCTATGGCAAAAACGTACGACATCGAGATCTGGATACCGAGCATGGCGGAATACAAGGAAGTCAGCTCGGCTTCCAGCGCACACGACTACCAGGCCCGGCGCGGCCGCATCCGGTTCAAACGCGCCGAGACCGGCCGGAATGAGTTCGTGCACACACTCAACGCGTCGGGCCTGGCGACAAGCCGACTGATTCCGGCCATTGTGGAGCAGACACAGCGACCGGATGGCACGGCGGTGATTCCTGAAGTGCTCCGCCCGTATATGGGCGGCCAGGAAATCCTGGAGCCGGTTGCGTGAACCGTTGAAAATCCGAATACAAAAGGGGGGCGAGAATTTCTCGCCCCCCTTTCTCTTGCAATAACGTCAACCATCAGCTATCAGCAAGAAGCAAAGATCAAAAGCGAAAATCAAAACCCCTTTTCCCCAAATTCCCTGCCTACGGCGTGTTCCTTAAAAGCGGGGAGACGGAAGACGGGAGAGGGGAGAGATTGCCTGCCTTGTGAGGTTTCTTTTCGTGCCGAAGGCGAGGAGGAATAGCATACCCGGCAAGGTCTTCTTCTAACGTCTTACGTCTACCGTCTTACCGCCTTTAGGCGACCACAAGGGTCGCCCCTACTGCCGCGAGGCATTCCGGACCGCGGTTCCGATACCCGCCGCGTTTTATAGCCCCAGAATCCGGTCCGCGGTTTGAATCGCCTGTCTGACGCAGTCGGGTACGGAGGATCCGCGGTAGGCGCTGCCGGTCAGGTAAAGGCCCGGATGTTCTTCGGCGAGCGATTCCAGCCCGTCAACACGGCCCATGTGCCCCACGTCGAACTGCGGCCTGCCCTTCCGCCAGCGATGAACCCGGGAGAACAGCGGTTCGGCGGTCAGCCCCATCACGTGTTCAAGATCCTCCTGCACGGCACATACGAGCGTCTCGTCGGGCATCTCGACCACGTCTTCCTGTTCGTCTCTGCCCACGAATCCCCTGATCAGCACGCCGTCATCCGGCGCCCGGTGGTCGAGCTTGGACGACACCCACGTGCATCCCGTAATCCTGCGGCCCTCCGATCGGGGAACCAGGAAACCGAACCCGTCCAGGTCGTGCTGGGCCAGGACACCCGCTCTTCGATAGGCCAGCGACACCGTTCCCGACGACACGTAACGGATCTGGCGGAGCCGGCCCGACAGTTGCGGCGCGATACCGTCCAGCAGATCGGCCGACGCGAACGCGGGCGCGGCCAGCACGACGGCGTCGGTTTTCAGTGCGTCCCCACCCAACGTGACCTCGAAACCGCGATCGACCTTCGCCAGACCCGTTACCGGGCAATTCGTGCGCAGATCGCCCTTCAGCCGGTCCACGATCGCTTCAACGAGTTCTCCGAGACCTCCGATCAGGGTCTGGAACATCGGCGGCGCCTGCCCGGCATCACCAGTGGACCTGCGTTGATTCCGGCTTGCCCGCACCGCTTTGATCAGGCTGCCGTACTTGCGCTCCATTTCCGCAAACTGCGGAAACGTGGCCAGCAGGCTCAGCCGCTCCGGGTCCGCCCCGTGGATGCCCGCCAGCATCGGCCCTCCGATCTTGTCCAGGGCCTCCTGACCCATGCGCCGGCGGACGAATGACGCCAGGCTCTCGTCGACCGTTGTGTTGCGCGGCGGGACGAACCGTTCCATCCCCATCCGCAGCTTGCCGCGAATGGAAAAAAGCGGGGAGCGCGCGACCGGCATGAATTTTGCCGGCACCAGCGTGAAGTCTTCCGGAAACGGGACCAGGTTTCGCCCCTGCGCCAGGAAGGTCTTCCGCCGTTTCTCGTTCGGCGCAATCAGGCGGTCCTCAAGGCCCAGGTCCCGGCAGAGCCCGACACCCGACGGTTTTCGCGTCAAAAGCAAATCGGGCCCACCTTCGATGGTGAACCCGTCGATCCGCTCGGTAAGAATCTCCCCGCCCCATCGCCCGGTGGCCTCCGCCAGCGTATACGCAACCTCGATGCCGTGCACTTCCGCCTTCTCCTGCAGATAGAAGGCCGTTGCCAGTCCGGCAATCCCCCCGCCAGCGATGGTCACGTGCATATCGGCACCTTTTACCAGGATTCGTATGTCTTCGTAGACGTTAAGTCGAATATCTGCAAGTTGAAAAAGGCGATTAAACTGCGGATTACCAGGATACACCAGGTCGTTGGACGTATTCGGAACGTCTCCCCCCGGCCGCCCTGCCCCTTAGAATCGGGTAGACGTAAGCCGGGAGACGGGAGAGATTACCTGCCTTGTGACGATTCTTCTCGTGCCGAAGGCAATGAGGAAAGACATACCGGGCAAGGATTTCTTCTACCGTCTACCCTCTACCCGCATTCAGGCCTCTTGAGGCAATTGATTTCAGCCACGGATTTTTCGCGTCTTTCGCGTTCTTCGTATTCTCGTAGTTTCGTTTCTTCGCGTCTTTCGCAGTTTTTAATTCAGCTTGTCTTCGACCGCATCCACCACCGCTGTGATGAACGTGGCGTCGCTGTTCATGGACGCGATTCGCCTGACGTTCATCCCCCGCGACCTCGCGATTTCCTGAACGCCGATATCGATATCGTACAGGATCTCAACGTGGTCGCATACGAACCCGATGGGCGCCACAAGCACGTGCCGATATCCCTTGTCGGCCAGGTCCGGGATTACGTCTTCGATCTGCGGACCCAGCCACGGCTCGCCCGTGTGAGCGGCGCTCTGATAGGAGAACATCCAGTCCACGTTTCCCATGCGTTCCGCTATTGCATTCGCGTTGCCCTTCAGCTCGTCGTCGTAGGGATCGCCCATCTTCAGGAGGCGTTCCGGGAGGCTGTGCGCCGTAAAGACAATCTTTGCCCTGTTCCGATCGTCCCTGGCGAACGGCGCCAGCCCGGCGCGAACGTGCGCTTCCTGCGCATCGAGCAACGCGGGTTGCCGCCACCAGGAGTCAACGAACGAGAACTGAATCCGGCTTCCGGCTGCTTTGACGGATTCATCGACCTCCTCCCGGTACCTTCCGATGCTCATACGGGAGTAGTGTGGGGCCATGACGATGGCAACCGCCTCCTCAACGCCGTCCCCGGCCATCCGACGGACCGTGTCCGCAATCCGGGGAGACCAGTGCCGCATGCCCACGTAAACGCGCACGTCATGCCCGCGAGCCCTCAATCCTCGCTCCGCACATTCCGCCTGTTCAAAGGTGTTCTCGTTGAGCGGAGACCTGCCGCCTATCTGCGCGTACCGGCGCCTGAATTCCTCCACGAAATCCCGGGACATCGGTCGCCCGCCCCGGATATCGTTCAGGTACGCTTCCATGTCGTCCAGGGAATCCGGACTGCCGTAGGCGAGCATCAACACGGCCTTTTTCACCATGGTCACCTATCCGTAAGCGTGCACGAATTCGACGAGCGCGGACACGTGTTCAACCGGCGTGTGCTGCAGGATGCCGTGGCCGAGGTTGAAGACGTGTCCCGGCCGCCCGCGGACGCTGTCCAGGATCCGGGCGGTCTGACTTTCGATCACCGGCACGGGCGCAAACAACACCGTCGGATCCAGGTTCCCCTGCACTGCCACGTCCACGCCCAGCCGGTTCCAGGCCTCGTCGAGATCTATCCGCCAGTCCACTCCGATCACGTCGCCGCCCGCGCGCTTCATCAGCGGCAGCAGACCGGATGTACCCGTACCGAAATGGATCACCGGTACGTCGCACGTTTCCGAAACCATCCGTATCGACCGCCGTGTGTGCGGAAGTACGTATTCCTCATAGTCCGCGGGGCTCAACGCGCCCGCCCAACTGTCGAACAACTGCAGCGCCTGTGCGCCGGCCGCCGCCTGGACCTGGAGATAGTCCCCCACCGCCACCGACATTTTCTCCATCAGCCGCCGCCAGGTCTCCGGCTGTTCGTACATCAGTGCCTTGGCATGGCGGTAGTCGCGTGAACCACCGCCCTCCACCGCGTAACAGACGAGCGTAAACGGCGCCCCGGAGAACCCTATCAGCGGGACTTTCCCGTCCAGCACGCGCCGGACCTGCCGGATGGCCGCCGCGGCGAAATCCATGGCTTCGGCCGCGGGACGAATGGCGAGGGATTCCACGTCCGCCGCCGTTCGAACGGGGTTGTGAATCACGGGGCCCGCACCCCCGACGTACTCCAGTTTCAGACCCATCGGCTCCAGAATCGGCAGGATATCCTGAAAGACAATGGCCGCGTCCACGTCAAACGCATCGACCGGCTGCAACGTGATTTCGGTGGCGATGTCCGGCGTCTTCACCATTTCCAGAAAGGCGTATTTTTCCTTCAACCTCCGGTATTCGGGCATGTACCTGCCCGCCTGACGCATCAGCCACACCGGTGTGGCGTCAACCGTCTCGCGGCGGCATGCCTTCAAAAAGCGGTCGGCTCGGGACATTGGGGTTCTCAAAACAAAGCAGGGGCACGACGTTCTGTGCCCCTGCCGAATCGCGAAACGATCGCGTCACTACGCGTCGAGTTCATTGAAGTGCGTGACAACCTTGCCGATCAGCCCGTATTCCACCGCCTCCTCGGCGGACATCCAGTAGTCCCGGTCCGTGTCTTCAACCACTTTGTCCAGTGGTTGTCCGGTCTCCCGGGCATACAGTTCGTTGATGCGCTCCCGGAGCTTGAGAATCTGTTCCGCCGTACGCTTTACGTCTTCAGCGACACCCATGTACCGCATTGACGGCTGATGGATCATGATACGTGCGTTCGGAAGCGCGAACCGGCTGTCCTTTTCCGCGGCCAGCATAATCACCGTCGCCGCGCTGGCGGACAACCCGACACTGACGATTCTCACCGGCGGCCGGATGAAGCGAATCATATCGTAAATGGCGAAGCCATCGTCGGCGCTGCCCCCCGGCGAGTTGATCAGGATCGTGATCGGTTTATCGGGATCGTCGCTGTCCATCAGCAACAGCTGGGCGATCACCCGCGTTGTAAGCTTGTGGTCGATCGGATCGGAGATCAGGATGGTGCGAGCCCTGATCAGGCTTCTGACTATGTATTCGCCGCCCTGACCCCCACGCTGCTCTTCCTCCTCTTCTTCCTCCGCCGGATCTTCGTTCAACAGGAACTCGTACATCGCATCCCCTTCTTCCCACGAATAAACGCCTGAAAATACGACCGGTTTGCCTGCTTCCAAAAGCCGGGTCAATTTATCCTATACGCCCATCGTTGTCAAGGGCATTCCCTGAGAAACAACGCCGCCACGAACCGAGAGCGAGGATGCGGACGCTTACCGTCCCGCCATCGCTTCACTCAGAATCCGTGAGGTTCCGGGCCGCATGATCCGCGGATCCACCGCCTCCCCCTTCAGCAGCATCTCACGCACCTGTTTACCGGAGATGAAAACGGGCTGCTCGTCCGGATGGTTCTCCATCAGGTCCACCCGCCCGAGGGACTCGTAGAACGCTGCGAAACCCACGTTAAGGGGCCGGATCTCGAGGTTCCCATTGAGCTGGTTGAACACCTCCTGTGCGTCGAAATCTCCCCAGATCGGGCTGCCGTCGTGGTAGGGCGCATCCGCGTGCTTGCGCCCGATGACAATATCGGTAAAGCCGAAGTTCTGGCGGTATATCGCGTGCATGACGGCCTCTTTGGGGCCGGCGTAGAACATCTTGATATCCAGGCCGATGAGAGTCACCCGATCCGGCACGGCCTCCCCTCTGGGTTCCCACAATTCCGCATCGCTGTCTCCGTCACCCAGCCCCCGGGACTCGATCAGCGCCTCGTATGTGCGCATGCGGATCTCCGCGTTGACGTCGTCCGATTTGGTCTCTCCCACCAGAGGGTTCAGACAGGCGCCCGCGTCAATCCCCTGCCGGATCAGCGTTTCCAGCCCGTGGACCAGGGCGTATTCGTGAGCCCGGTGCAGCGGATTGCGGGTCTGAAACGCCACCACGCGCCGCCAGCCGGTTTCCGAAAGCAGACGACGGACCTCCGCGGGTGTGTGCATGTAGCGACCGAACGCGGGATGCTTCGGTTGCGGCAGTACCCTGATCTCACCACCAAGGAGGTGGGTCTTGCCGGCATCTCCTTCCAGCACCATGTCCGCGCCGGGATGGTCGATCCGTTCCGTCAGGTAGACGCTCTTGAGATACGCCAGTTTGTCCCAGGGGTAGACGTCGCTGATGTCCAGGGCGCCCACGATTTGTCCGGCCTGATCCACCAGGGCAACGGTTTGACCGACCTCAAGTTGACTTGCCAGGTCGCTCGATACCGGAAGCGCCAGCGGAATGGTCCAGGCATACGGCTTCCCGTTGCAGTCGATGACACACGCTTCCAGAACTCTGTGATACGTCTCCGAGTCCATCGGCCCGGTGAGCGGACTCAACCCGCCGTCTCCGAAACGGTAAACCGTGGACAGATCGGCGTCGCTCACGGGAACGCGGATCAGCTTCGATGCACTCTCGCGAAAAGCGTCCCGCTCGTCGTCCGGAACCATCCGGCACACCGGCGAGGACAATCCGCCATGTAGCGGTATCAAATCGGACATTTTCGAATCAATCCTCCCAATAGCCAGGGTTCCAGGGTCATCAATCAGCCCCGCATCGGTCACACGCGCGCCCACACTCTGAGGAAGCCGGTGTGAAGGTGGGGCGGACATTCCTGTCTGCCCACGTCGTTAAGAATGGCATGTTTTGCGACAAACATCGTCGAAACACTGAGCCCCGACCTACGCCCAGACTGTCATCCAGAGGAGGCCCCCAGGCCGACGAAGGATCTACTGCAACATCGGATAGACCCAGTGTGACTTGCACGTGGCGTAACCTGAGAGGCAGCACGTCCGCCTCCACCGCAGAGTTATCCCGGAAACGCGTCAGCCACTCGGGCGCTCACACAGCCATGCTGAGGAAGCCGTCAGGCTGACGAATCAGAGAACGATAAATATACCGTAATCTTCCGCCCGGAACAAAAAAGAATCCCGGACAAGTGGCGAGCGGGATGTAACTGGGTCATAACTCCTGGTTGTGGGATGCACTGCGGATACAGGCTAACTCTGTATCGCAGACCCCTCCCCCGGCCCCTCCCCGGCACGGGGAGGGGAGCGGCTGTGTTGCCAGTCAGGTCTGTAAAAAAAAGGTGTCGGCACTCGCGGGCTCACACTCTGAGAAAGCCGGTGTGAAGGTGGGGCGGACATTCCTGTCTGCCCACGTTGCCGTCCCCGTGCGCCAAAACTGTCATCCAGAGGACTTGCCCTGAGCCTGTCGAAGGGTGCCCCCAAGGCCGACGAAGGATCTACTGCAGCATGGGATCAACCGCAAGCGATTTGCACGTGGCGTTTCCTGCGAGGCAGCACGTACACTTCCTGCGCGGAACGGACGGGAGATTCTTCGAATTCGCTCAGAATGAAAGGATGGCACAGGCAGACCGTCGTCGCAACTCCTGACGCGACGCAGGTTGCATCACATGATACATTAAATTCATAAAAGACATCGCGTTAAAATAAAAGGGGCTTACACGGTATAGTGCCAAAAAACGATCATCTGTTCTACGAAAAATCCAAGTTTATGGATTAGTTATGTAATCTACGATGGCAAGAGCCGCCATTCTGATGCATACTGGATTCATGCTGTATCCGGTCCCTCGTGGCCACTCAAAGCGATATCTTAATTCTTTGAAGGCATTACGATGTTCTTTGAGTATAACATCTACCTTGTCAGATTCGGCTAGATGCCAATTTTCCCGGAGATCTTTGTTTAATTTTAGGAAAAGAAACTTGTACTTTTCTCTAAGAACGTCCTTGGTTTCTTCTTTCAATACATCAAAGTGCCCGTAAAGGTCATGATCAGGCTTAGGCTTGGACTTCTCTTCCATCAAGAAAATGCTCTTCAGGCACATCTCAATCCCAAGAGACAAGAGAACAATATCTGAAGGACTACATCCTGTCTCCATGTGATCATGGAAAAGGTTTTCCCACAGATGCTGGAACTCAAGTGGTCCTCGATAGAAACACCATTGTTTTTTTTCTGGGAAGTTCTTGTCTAGTTTGGAGAATAAACCAAACATTGCCTCTCGTGGGATATGATCCACCCCAAACATGTAATCTTGTAATTTTAACGCCGTCCAAATATACGACTTGCCTTCACTTCGAAGGTTCTCCCAGGCTTCCATAGTCTCCCTTTACAGTTAGACTCCTGCGGTTGAGTGCGGGACTGCGGTGGATAGAATAGGTCTAGTGGACAGCCGACGGGAACCGGTTGAATTTGTATCCCGGTTGTGATACATTTGGACAAGGAAGGAGGTGTCCATGGCCAAGACGGAATTCATCCGGGCCAGAGTTGAACCTGAATTGAAAACCCATGCCGAAGCGATATTTTCGAAGCTCGGATTGTCCCCAACCGATGCGATCACGCTGTTCTATGTCCAGGTCATCCTGCACGGAGGCTTGCCCTTCCCGGTGAGGATTCCCAAAAAGGAGACCATAGAGGCAATGAGGCAAGCAGAGACAGGTGAGGGCCTAAACGAATACGACGACCTGGACGCGCTAAAGGAGCGGCACAGTTGATCTGAGGTTCAGCGCACCAAGTAGCGAGTGGTTTTTACATAAAGTCGGAGCCAGACAAAGAACCCCCGAGAGAAGAATCTCCGGGGGTTCTTTGTCGTGAGTCCTAAAACTGCAAGGCGTTCCAGGATCTACGCATCGGAGTAAAATAACGTGGATAAATACTATTTATGATATAGTAGTTTCGACGGAAACGGTCGCAACAGCCTCGCTTACCAGCCGAGCCGCGGTTTCGATTTCTTCGTAAGTCGTGAATCGGCCAAAGCTGAAGCGGACCGAGGCCTCGCTCTGTGCGTCCGACAACCCGAGCGCGCGGAGCACGTGGGACGGTTCCGGAATGCCAGTCGTACATGCCGCGCCGGTAGATGCCGCGAGTCGTGGCTGAAGGACGCCAAGGATATCTTGCGCATCGCAACCTTCAAAACAGATGTTGGCGTTGCCAGGATGGCGGCTCTGTCCGACTGGTCCGTTGACGGTGATGGTGAAGTCCCCTTTTTCGAGCAGGCCAATGAATGAATCCCGCAAGTCGGCGACCCTCGTGCGCTCCTCCTTCGATTCGTCGCTGGCAACAATCTCCGCAGCGACTCCCATCCCAACGCAAAGCGGCATTGGGACCGTACCTGAACGAAGGCCCTCCTGCTGTCCGCCCCCATATATCATCGGCTCGACAGAGTCCTTGAGATCGCGCCGGATATACAATGCTCCTATACCCTGTGGGCCGTGAAATTTATGTGCCGATAGACTGATCAGGTCGGCGTGCGCGGCAAGCTCACTCACGTCCATCGCGCACGGCGCCTGAGCCGCGTCACAATGAAACAGGATCCCGTATGAAGCGAGCATTTCGGCAATCTGCGGAATATCCTGAATAGTTCCCACTTCATTGTTGACAGCCATCACTGAGGCCATAAGGACGCGTTCGTCGACAAGCTTCTGCAATGCATCGAAATCCACGAACCCGTCGTGGTCCACTGGAATCGCCTCGACAGCGATACCCTGATTCTGAGCTAACGCCCTCGTCGCCGCCAAAACACACTTGTGCTCGATTGCGCTGACCAGAATGCGATCACGACCGTCCGGCGCCCGCCGGGCCAGACCCTGAAGGGCGAGGTTGTTCGCCTCTGTAGCCCCTGACGTGAAAACCACTTCATCGACGTCAGCGCCAATCAGCCCCGCGATCGACTCGCCCGCCTCGTGTACGGCTTCGTTGGCTCTCCAGCCCACGACATGGTCGCTAGAGTGGGGATTGCCGAACGATTCGCGCCAATGAGGGTCCATTTTCTCCAGCACCCGGGGATCGACCGGCGTTGTGGCTTGATAATCTGCGTAGATCGTTTCTTGTCTGACCATGTTAAGTTCGGCGAAAAGGATTTTCCGATCGAGATGTCTTCCCAAATAAAAACAAATGCTTATTCCGATTTCTGCCGAATTTGTTTTCTGTTTCGTGTTGCTCCTGGAGCCTGCCGCCAGTTCAACCTTGACAATACTCAGTTTTGTGACTATTGTCAAGCTGGACGTTCCATCCAGTAGGAGAGACGATGGGCCGAGGTCCTCTATACGAAGAAGGCTACCAACCGCAACTGTCTGGGCACGAGACGTTTCCGCTCCGTTATGGTTGGCTCAAGAAGGCATGTGATGCCGTTCGGGAGACCGAAGGAGACGAGAACAATCTGTCGGTATTCACGGCAGACGATGCAATCGCGCGATTCGGGGTCGGCAAGAACATGGTTGCTTCAATGCGCCATTGGGCCATTGCTTCCGGAGTCATCGAAGAGGTTACTGGCGAACGACGTATCCGATGTACAGAAATCGGCGACTTGATATTCGGTGAGAGAAGTCTCGACAAATATATGGAAAACCCCGCGACATCGTGGTTCATCCATTGGCGCCTTTGTGGTCGGAAAGATAAAACGACGTGGTTCTGGGCATTTAATCACTTCCCAGCCCTCTTGTTCGAACGCGATGAGCTAACCCGCGGAGTAGCAAATCTGACCGAGGAAATAGGGTGGGCACGGTCGTCCCTGGCTACAATCAGACGCGACGTGTCTTGCTTTGTGCGCACATACGTCGCACAACCAGTGTCGCGGCGGGCGAGCTACGAAGACGCCCTTGAATCGCCCCTTACGGAACTTGGTCTGATCAAGCAGGTTGGCCGACGTGACGGCTTCAGATTCGTGCGTGGCCCAAAGCCGTCGCTTGGTGCAGGTGTATTCGCCTATGCCGTGACCGACTTTTGGTCTGGTATTTCAAAGACCGCTAACACCCTGTCCTTCGAAGCTCTGTCGCACGAACCCGGGTCGCCGGGCAGGGTCTTTCTTCTGGCTGAAAATGATCTTGTCGACCTCTTAGGACGGCTCGAGACCGTTACTGAGGGTATCTATCAGTGGTCAGAGACTGCCGGGTTGAAGCAGCTCATCAGGGAACGCGAGCTTACGACCGAGGAAAAATTGAATCTCTTGAAGGTGAATTATAATGGTTCAGGTCGCGAGGAGGACGTTGCGTGACAGTATTGGCTGATCGTGTCCAGATTAGCCGCCGCTTCCGAAGGTCAATCCGAATCGACACTGACCTTTCCGATCCTGCGGCTCTCACGGGTTTCATCTGTCCCCAGTCCTCCGCTCTCGTACTTGAGACGATGGCACAGCACGTCCGGAAAACCGAACAGGCCGCATTTACGTGGACGGGACCCTATGGTTCTGGGAAGTCGAGCCTCGTGGTTGCACTGAGCGCGGTGCTGAATGGTGACGCCGAGCTCAGAAACTCGACTGCCCGGATGCTCGGTTTTCAAACAGCCGAGGCGATCTGGACTGCTTTGCCTCCCCAAGCCAAAGGTTGGCGGATCCTGCCCGTCGTGGGGAGGCGTGATAGACCCGCCCAAGTGGTCGGTGAGGCGATTGAGCGTGCCCGCTTTATACGAAATGGCGCAGCTGGCCCCTGGAGCGACGAGGCCGTCTATGACGTCCTGTTAAGGGTCGCCCGACGGAATCCCCGCACGTCTGGCGGGCTTGTTGTCTTCTTGGACGAAATGGGGAAGTTGCTGGAAGGCGCCGCGTACGAGGACACGGACATCTACTTTTTCCAACAATTGGCGGAAATTGCCTCGCGAAGCAACAATCGGCTGATTGTCGTGGGGATTCTGCACCAGGCGTTTGAAGAGTATGCAAACCGGCTCTCACGTGAGGTGCGGGACGAGTGGGCAAAGGTTCAAGGTCGATTCATAGACCTGCCGATTAATGTTGGACCTGACGAGCAATTAGAGCTCTTGGGACGGGCGATAGAGAGCGATCAAGTGCCTCAAAAGAATACGCCACTGTTCAAGAAGGCCGCCGCACTCGGCCATCACACGCAAACGTCTGAAGTGTTGCAAAGATGTTGGCCGTTGCACCCAATCGTAGCTTGCTTGCTCGGACCCATCTCACGGCGGAGTTTCGGCCAGAATCAGCGTAGCATCTTTGGCTTTTTAAACTCCACAGAGCCGTTCGGATTTCAGGACTTCCTGATAACCGCCACTGAGCATGATTTGTATATGCCGGAGCTGCTTTGGGACTACCTTCGGGCGAACCTGGAACCTTCCATTATGGCTTCTTCGGACGGTCACCGCTGGGCGATGGCAATTGACGCCCTGGAACGAAGTCACGGGTCAGGCGGTGATGAACTTGAGTTACGTTTGCTCAAGACGATCGGCCTGGTCGATCTGTTCCGAGAACGATCGGGTCTCGTGCCGAGTCTGGAACTCTTGGTTCTAGCCCTTCGTGACCAACGTACTACAGCCATTCAGATGGCGCTGAGTAAACTGAAGGACTCCTCGCTGGTGATCCACAGAAAATTCAGCAATGGATACAGCATCTTCGAGGGAAGCGACTTTGATATCAGGCGGGCCGTAGATAATGCGTTTGGAGAGATAGACCGGATTGACCACATCCGCCTTTCGGATCTCGCCGGGCTTCAGCCCGTGATTGCCAAGCGACATTACCACGAAACCGGTGCGATACGATGGTTCGACACAACTGTCGTTCCGTTGCGTGACCTAGAGGACGTTGCGGAAACGCGTGATATTAGTAACGGCGCAATGGGATCATTCTTTCTCGCGCTACCCACACCGGGCGAATCTCCCGAAACTGTCGAACGAATTGCGGAACGTACGGTTAAGGGAGGAGAGGACGGCGATGTCATCGTGGGCGTCCCCCGGCGATCGACGTGGACAATTACGACTCTTGCGCGAGAGTTGCTTGCCCTAGAGCATGTCCGGGATAATACGCCCGAGCTTCGGGGGGACCGTGTTGGGCGGCGCGAAGTTGAGGATAGCATCGCGGACCTGCAAAGCAAAATCGAAGTTGAACTGGACCGAGCTTTCGAGAATGCCCTATGGCAGGGAAAGGAACTTCGGTCAAAGCGGCTCGACCATGCTGAAATAAACAGTCTCGTTTCAGATTTCGCAGACGAAAGATTCAAAAAGGCACCAAAACTCAACAATGAGTTATTAAACCGAATCAGACCCTCCAGTAACGCAATCGCTGCGCAAAATTCCTTGCTTCGTCGGATGGCGCTATACGAAGGCAGGCCGCGGTTGGGTATCGAGGATTTTCCCGCAGAAGGCGGCTTGTTCGCCTCTCTACTTAATGCAAGCGGACTGTACCAGAGTACGCCAGATGGGTTGCGTTTTACACCGCCTGACCATGGCGATGATCCATGCAACCTCGTCCCTGCTTGGGAGGCTGCGACAGAGTTCCTGGAAGCCGAATCCCACAGATCAGTATCGATTGCGGAGATCTACGATCTTTGGCGACAAGCTCCGTTCGGCATAAAGGACGGATTGCTGCCAATTTTAACCCTGGCATTCGCACTTTCAAAACGCGACGTCCTCGCGTTCTACAGACAGGGGATATTCCAAGCCTATTTTACAGATCTGGACGCGGAGGTATTAGCTAAAAACCCGGCTGACATCCAGGTGAGATGGATGGATCTGTCAGCGGTTTCGCGTCGGCTGCTTGCAGATATGGCAGATATCGTACGCGATCTGGATGCAGCGAACACCTTGCCGAACCTGGAACCGATTGACGTCGCAAGAGGGCTCGTGGCGATCTATGACCAGCTGCCGCCCTGGGTCGGTCGGACGCAGCGTCTGTCGTCTAACGCCAAGCGTATACGACAGCTTCTGAAGCAGGCCAACGACCCGAATCGACTGATCTTTGACGATTTACCGCAGGTGTTAGATGATTCTTCAGTTATACCAACAGAGATAGCCACAGACAAGATTGCTGACCGAATTCGAATAGGCTTGACTGAGTTATGCCAAGCATTTCCCACAATGCTGAATCGGATTCGCGAGATGTTGCTTGCGGAGTTGCAAGTTCCCAACGACTCGACTTCGATGCTGGCAGAGTTGCGTGACCGTTCGGCGAACATCCGCGACCTCGGCGGGGATCATCGCCTTGAGGCCTTTGTCGTTCGCGTAGCGCAGTTTGAAGGCACAGAAGAGGACGTGGAGGGTTTGGCAGGCATGGCCGTCAACAAACCACCTCGAGATTGGGTTGATGCGGACATCGATCGGGCGTCGGTCGAGCTTGCCGCTCTAGCCCAGCGGTTCATACGCGCAGAAGCGTTCGCTCGCGTCAAGGGCCGGAAGGACAAGAGGCACGCAATGGCAGTCGTTGTCGGTATGGAAGGGCAGCCAAATCTGGTCCATAACGAGTTCGAGATTACCGACGGGGATCAATCCGCAGTAAAAGAGTTGATTGAACGATTAGACGGAACATTGAGAGGCAACGGCCATGAAAGACACAACGTAATTCTCGCCGCCCTAGCCGAGTTAAGTGCTCGATATCTGGATTCCGGAAATTCGCCGCAGTCGAGTCAGAGGAGATCCAACACGTGAATAACAACGGAAACGAAAAACACGTTTTGGGGCTCTCGGGTGGTCGAGACAGCGCCGCGCTTGCCGTATACATGCGTCAAAACTATCCCGAACTTGACATCGGCTACTTCTTTACCGATACTGGCAAGGAATTACCGGAAGTTTATGAGTTTCTGGTAAAACTAGAAGGATTCTTGGGTAAGCCGATCGAGCGGCTGAATCCGGATCGCGATTTCGACTTCTGGCTAAAGCAATACAACAATTTTCTACCGTCGGCGCAAAGCCGCTGGTGCACGCGGCAACTCAAGCTGCGGCCTTTCGAGCGGTGGATACGTCCAATCCTAGATAGTGGCGTTACGGTATATAGCTACGTGGCCATCCGCGCGGACGAGGAGTACCGGGAAGGCTACACCTCAAAACGCGACAATCTTGTAGTGAAGCTCCCGCTAAAGGATGACGGGATTGACAAATCCGGTGTGTTAGAGATTTTGGAGGGGGCGGGACTGGGGCTGCCGAGATATTACGAGTGGCGGACGCGCAGTGGATGCACCTTCTGTTTCTTTCAGCAGAAAATCGAATGGGTACGGTTGATGGATCGTCACCCCGAGTACTTTGAGGAAGCCAAGCGCTACGAAAAGAACGCCATCGATCACGGATCGCCCTTCACGTGGAGCCAGGGTGAATCGCTCAACGATCTCGCGAAACCCGAGCGCATTGCGCAAATCGAGGCCGAACATTCTAGACGTCTCGAAAAAATGCGTAACAAGCGTCAGGTGAATCCGCTTCGGCCAGATGTTGAACCAATCGATATTGATGACCTGTACGGCAAAGCGAAGGTCTGTCTAGCATGTCACAAGTAAATCCCAAGGGTACAAACGATTGAAACTCGATCCCTTGAAAGATTTCGCCGACAAGGTGACTCAAGAATTACGCAAGTACGAGATTGAGTTTACGTTGTCTCCTGAGAAAATGAAGGCGAGCGGGCGAGGTACTCGTTCCCTAGTGTGGGACTCAATCAGTTACGGTTCGACAGAGATAGAGAAAGTCCCTAACGACAAACGAGGTGTTTATGCCTTTGCAGTCTGTCAACTAAGCGGAGTGCTGCCGCCGCACGGGTACATCCTCTACATAGGAGTGGCAGGGCGGAATTCGCAGCGTCCTCTTAGAGAACGTTACAAGGACTACCTCTATCCAAGCAGAATTAGACGACGCCCTGGAATTTCCGCTATGATCGGCACATGGAGCGAAGTCTTGCGGTTTTTCTTCGCTCCCGTGGATGAAGGCGTTTCCTCAGATCAGTTATTAACGATTGAAAAGCAACTCATTAATTCACTGATGCCGCCGTTTTCCGTAGGTGATCTTGCGGCAGACGTGAGGTTCATGAAGAGGGCATTTCCGTGACAACGAGACAAGTGCGGGAGCTTGTACTACCGGCCCTTCGAGGTGTGATGGGTGATTGGGTATACTACTCCTGTCTCATGGACATAAGAGAATTGAGTTCAAGAGTCCGTTATGCAGAAGACATACATATGAGTAAGAAGCTTTCCGAGATGATTCAACGACAACTTAAAAGGGGCCGAAGTGTACAGATTGCGGAGTATCTCAAGACGCAGCCTGAGCGGTTTTTCAATTCTCTTGTCATTGCGACATACGGTGGACAGCCAAACTGGTACGCACTATCGTATGTTCGGAATATGACGCAAAGCGATCAGCTCCAAGGCTTGGCTGACGAAACTGTTGCTTCGGTCGGATTTCTGAGTCTAACGGGAGACGAGAAGCTTTTCGCGCTAGACGGGCAACACCGGCTGGCAGGTATCAAGAAAGCCCTCGAAGATGGACTGGCGCACGACTCTTACGATGTAGTTTCTGTTATCATCGTGGCTCACAACGTGGAGAATGGCCTCGAGCGGACAAGAAGGCTCTTTACGACCCTAAACAAGACTGCTAAACCTGTATCTAAAGGCGACATCATTGCGTTGGACGAGGATGATGTGATGGCTATCTGTGTTCGTCGGCTGATTGAAGAGACCGATTTGTTTCGTGGAGACCGGTTAGCATTTGTGGCAAGTAACAATATGCCAGTTTCAAATACCACTAGCCTGACAACCGTCGGCAACTTGTACGACCTTTTGACCATCTTGTTTACCGATACTAAAACGACCCTGAAAACCACGAAGTCCAAACTGCAGAATAAACGTCCTGATCGCACGAAATTGGACGAGTATTTCGAGTATGCGAACGAGCTGTTTATTCGGCTAAGGACAGAATTCGACGAATTGAATGGGTTCTTCGCTGCAAAGAATACGGAATCGGTGGTGAGCGCACATCGCGGAAGCCATGGCGGCAACGCTTTATTCCGACCCATTGGATTGGAAATCTTCCTAAGGATCATAGCGAACTTAACAAGCGACATGGCCTTCGCGGCGGCAGTGCGTCAGGCCGCCAAGTTACCAAGGAACCTGAACATGGCTCCCTACAAAGGTCTTATGTGGGATCCAAGCAGAAGGGCGATCCTGAATTCCAATAAAGTCACATTGAGGGAAATTCTACTAAATATGATTGGCAGGTCGAAATTCACCGAAAATGAACTTTTGGAACGGTATCGCAAAGATACCGGTAATCAGTCGTTAATACTGCCTGAGATGGTGGTATGAACAGAGAAACGAACGGGTGTGAGGCCCAAGTTCTGCAAGAGAGTTTCAGGATAGAGAAGGGTTCGACGTACTGTCGCTGATTCACACCGGACGGTACGGTTAGAGATTACCGGCTCGAGTTTTTCTGATCTGTAATTCCAGACGAGCAGATTGTCCACCTACGAAATCAGGTACTTTTATGGACCTTGAAGGCCTTTTTTGGAAACTCTACAAGGCACAGGTGGAGAACGACGTCGAAAAAGCACTCGACGGCTACTCGCTTCTTGATAGTCCGGTAAATTGGCGTCCATATGGCCAAAACGAAAGCAACTTTGGCGTCGTGGAAAATCAGCAAGCTTCGCCGATTCCTGCATTGATAGAAAAGATCACCAACGGTATCGACGCTATCCTAATGCGTGCATGCCATGAGCACGGTATCGATCCGCGGTCAGACAGGGCACCAAGGTCGATTGACGATGCTCTAAGGCAGCTCTTTCCCAATCACAAGAACTGGGACTTGGCCAAAGCGCGCCGTGAGCAAGCGAAGAAATTGCAAATACTGGCAGATGGACCTCGGGGAGAAACTTCGCTGATCATCTACGATGACGGCGAAGGCCAAGCACCCGAGAATTTCGAGGACACGTTTCTGTCGCTATTGCGCGGCAACAAGAATGATATTCACTTTGTCCAAGGCAAATACAATATGGGCGGCGCCGGTGCCGTCGCTTTTTGCGGTCGGCGACGCTATCAGCTGATCGCCTCCAAGCGTTTCGACGCATGCCGTGGAGCACTTGGCTTCACGTTGGTTCGTAGACATCCTCTCACCGCCGAAGAGGAAAAGAGAAAGAAGGCGACTTGGTACGAGTACCTCATCGTCGACCATCAGATACCTTCGTTCACGTGCGAGAGCCTCGACCTCGGGCTTTATGATCGGCGATTTATCACGGGCACTGTTATCAAGCTCTACTCGTACGATCTGCCCGGTAGGTCGCGTTCGGTTATTTCACGTGATCTGAACCAGAGCATCAATGAGTATCTATTCGATCCAGCGCTGCCGGTGTTTACAATCGATAAGCCCGAGCGCTATCCCAAAGACCGTAATCTCCAGCGCCACCTCTATGGGCTAAAGCGACGCCTTGAGGAGGACGACAGTCGATACGTTGACCAGAGCTTTTCCGAAGAGATAGAGGACGCGGATATTGGACGCATTAGGGTAAAATGCTACGTCTTTAAAGCGCGCGTTGGCGACCGGCCAGTAAAGGAGACTAGAGAGACCATTCGGCGAGAGTTTTTCAAGAACAATATGTCGATTCTCTTCTCCGTGCACGGACAGGTTCACGGGCATTATACCTCGGAATTTATCACACGATCACTCAAATTACCTCTTCTGAAGGACTACCTACTCGTTCACGTAGATTGCACCGAGGTCCGCACAGAATGCCGAAATGAACTATTCATGGCATCTCGAGACCGTTTGAAGGATGGAGATGAGTCGAGAAAGCTCCGACAGCGACTTTCCCAACTATTGGCGGATGGCCGGTTGAAGGATATCCATAAAAGGCGTAAAGCGTCGATAACTGTCGAGAGTAAGGATGCGGAAGATCTAGTACGCAACATTACTCGAAATCTCCCTATTCGCAATGAGTTAGCGGAGCTACTTGGCCAATCCTTTAAGCTTCATGACAAACGTAGTGGACGCAGAAACGAAAAAGCACGCAAGATGCGGCAAAAGAAACCGAACGAATCCCCCGCATTCTCTCCTCAGAGATATCCAAGCGTGTTCAGTCTTGATGTCAACTCCCGTAACCTAGAAGAGATTCCAATGGTCAGTTTGCCAATGGGTGGCTCACGAACGGTAAGCTTTTCGACCGATGTTGAGGACCAGTACTTTGATCGCGTAGACGACCCCGGCGAACTACACATAGGACTGCTAGGTTTAGCGCCCAACGACGAGGAGGGAGGCGATAGACCCGGCCTGCCTGGGGCAGTGGATACAGTCCTGAACGTCACAAAGTCGAGTCCGCACAATGGTACCATCAAGGTGAACATTAAACCTACAATGGAAGTTAAGGTTGGCGATGCCGTGAAGCTTCACGCATCTCTCTCTAGTCCCGGTGGTCCATTGGATCAGATTTTTATGGTGAAGATTTCAGAGCCGACTAAAACGCCAAAAGAACAAAACAAGGGAGAACAGCCGGATAATCGGCTTGGATTACCCAAACTGCACATGATCTACAAGGAAAGCCATAACAATGGCATTACGTGGGAGCAGCTCGAAGAGAATGGGATTTCGATGGATCACAACGTAGTTGTCTATCCGCTAGTCACGGAGGAATCTCTAAGCGATTTGTATATCAACATGGATAGTAGCGTTTGGCTTTCGCATAGATCGAAATTGCAAAATGAGGAAACTATCGAAGTGGCCGAGAAACGTTACGTATCCGCTGTGTACTTTCACACACTGTTCCTATACACGATCACAAAGAATAGGAAGTATGGTGTAACGCAAGCTAATGGGGAAGATCAACATCATGTTGAAATAACTGATTACATCGGCGACCTTTTCCAGACATTTTACGCGCAGTTTCTCTTGAACTTCGACACACAGGAGCTAATTGCGGCGCTGGAGACTTAACATAGGGTGAATCGACAATGGAAGAATGGAAGAGGTCGAGCGCCGCAAATTTCCGTAAACGTGGTATCGACACATAGACCCACTCGTACAGGTCAATACAAGACCCGACATCAAAGGGAGGGCACACGTCTTCTCGTTCAGAAGTAAGGACGTTCGCCATACAGACGTCACATCTTGGCTAACCGCCGATCTTCCGACAACTGATGGTGGGGTTACTGCCAAAGTGTCGCTCTCTTGGAGAAAGTCACGGAGATTTTACAGATATTCAAGGAAGATACGATGGATGAAAATTCGTTCTTGAACGAAATCAGAAATGCCTTAACTAACGATAACAGACGGCTCGGCGATGTGTGGCGATTAACGGACCAAGGCAAGACTGCTGAAGAAATCGCAGAATCCTTGGGGGTCTCTTCATCTGGATTCGTATCAACTTACAGGACTTACATTCGAGCGATAGAACAAGGAGTACTGCCCAATAGTCCTACACTCGCCAAACAGACTTCAGGGGCGTTGAAAAGTTTCGTCAAGCGCCACGATTTTTCTCTGGAAGTCCAAAGGGTTCTAGAATATAGGGCAGGGCAGTGTGAAACTCGGGCGACCAATGTACAGGCGATAGATGAGGAAGTTGAGGAAGTTGAAAAGCAGGCGACGGATATTTCGAAAATGCTAGTTCCGGGAATTTACGTGTATACGTATCCGCATTATCTGCACCATCCTGTAATTGAACAGAACGAAGATTGCGATGCGAGGACCTATTTGAAAGTCGGGATGTCAACAAGGGATGCCTTTAAGCGCGCAGTTAAACAAAGTACCGGCATGCCTGAACCTGTAATGATTCTGCAGGTTTGGGTAACGGAATCCAATGATGATTTGAAGGAAATCGAAGGGAAGATTCAGGAACATCTACGTACTATCGGCCATCGGAACGGGAGAAACAAACGTAGGGAATGGTTTGTTACAAATGAAGAATCGGTGGCGTCAATTGCCAGCCTTATTGGTCTAAGATGTCATTTTGACAAAAGGCTAGAAGATACTGGTGAATAAGAACCCGTCTTGCGCGCGCGATCAAGTGTTTAGTTGAAAGGCAGAGGCAGGTAGATTGAAATTTGACTCGAAAATCCACAGATTTCTATGGCCAAGCCTAGGTTCATCAGCGCGGGGGTGAACGTGATCGATCGGTTGTTCGCCTAACGTCGAATGAACTTGAACAGCAATTGAGACACGCTGCAAGTGTTTGACAATCTCAAGTCGAAATTACAACACCCCGAGAAATGAATCTCCGGGGCTTTTTTTGTGCGCAGTCTTCGATGCGACCGCCCGCTGATTTGCTACAATCGGCTCAAAACGACGTACCGAGCTGGAGGTAAGGCACGGCGCCCTTTGGGTTGGTGAACCCGTAACCCGCGCCGGCGCGGAAGCGGAATGGGACGTAGAGGATGCCGAAGTCGTAGACGAACTCGGCGCCGGCGGACAGGAGCGGCTCGGGTGTGTTCTGCGATGAGTAATCCCGCCCCCAGGCGTTGCCCGCGTCGGCGAAGAGCGTGAGAAAGGCGCGGTCGAAGTGCAGCAGCGGCGTTCGGATGGCGCGGTTGACCAGCGCGGCCGGCAGGCGTAACTCCAGCGACGCCGACCAGGCGCGCCGTCCGGACCTTTGCGTGCTCTCGTAGCCACGCACGGGAAACAGGCGTCGCGACACGCCGCCGACCTTGTAGTACCCCCGCCCGCTGTCCGGCCCCCCCGCAGCGCCCGCGCTCGCCCTGAGCGCCAGGACGGGCGCCGCGAATCCGCCTCCCGGCAGCTTCGCGTAGGTCCTGAAGGCGCCGGAGACGGCGTCGACGGAGCGGTCGTCCAATGAGTCACCGGCCAAGTCGAATCGCCGCGTCGCGCGAACGAAGAATGTCGCACCGGCGGCCCTGCCCATCTGAAACGCGTGCGACCTGGCGGTGGTGGCTGAGAAATCCGCCGCGACTTCACCCAGGGTGCTGTGGGGACTGTCGTATTTCGACAGGTCCGCCGGCTGAAGCTCAGAATCCAGCGCCTCCCGGTCCTCCCGCAACAGTCCGCCTGAAAGCGTGAATGAAACCGTATTCCATATCCTGGGGCGCGCAAGGTTCATCGACACGACTGCGCGGCGGGTTCGTTCCAGAATGAACGTGGAATCGGCCCTGACGCGCTCCTCGTCCCAGTTCTGCGACATCAATAAGCCCAGCGCGGGGTTGCCGAGTCCGGCGTACCGATACGACAGAACACCCGCGCCCCTTCCTCCCGAATATCCTCCTGCCGGCAGAAAGATTCTGGTTCCGACGCTGTAGGCGTGCCGGCCCACGAGGTCCACGCCAGACGTAAACGCCCCGACGGATGTGCCAAGCGCCTTCGTCCGGAGCGTCGTGCCATTTCCGGCGCCGGAGAGGGTCAGCGTCGCGTACGGCACCCAGTATCGGGGCCGGAGCGTGGACGACGGCGAATAGTCGCGCGCCTGCCCGCCGGCACGTGCGCCCCGCTCATCCGCCTCGGATGCGATCGATGCGGCCGCCATCCCCGCCGCGGTGCGCGTTGAATCGGCGGTATATCGTGGCGCGGGCGGCGCGGCATTCGGATTGAACGGCATGCGTTCGATCTCCCAGCCGTCCACGTGATACCCCGAAAAATAGAGCCATTTCCCCGACGGATCCACACTGGGCCACGCCGCGCCGGTTCTAACGTTCGTAAGCATAACCGGAGGCGCGGCCCGCCCACTGTCGACCCGTGCCGCGAAGACATTGAGGATGCCGGTCCGGTCGGACGACCATACCAGCCACCGTCCGTCGGGGCTCCATGCGGGGGCGAAGTCCATCGCACGGTCATCGGTGACATGGCTGACGAGGCCACCTTCAGCGTCGAGGATGACGACGTCATGATTCCCGCCAACCCAACGTGTCGCCGCGATCCATTTTCCGTTGGGGGACACCGCCGGGAACGCCCACTGGACGCCGGCTTCAGGGTGCAACAGCGGCTCGACGGCCCCCGTGCGGGTATCGACTCGAGCCAATCCCGTCGCGCCGTTTCCTTCCAATACCGCGACGGCCCGATCGCCGGGTCCGGCCGACGGCGCAGTCAGTCGCGCGCCATGTGTCAACCGGTCCATCGCGCCGTCCCGGGACACCCGATAGATATCGCTGAACAGCCGGTATCGCCCTGAGAATTCCAACTGCCCGGTGAGGACGTCGCCGCCGGGCGTGAACGCGAACCTGCCCCCACGGATCCGCGTGACAGTCGTTTCGCCGCCGCCGTCCAGCCCGGTCGAAACCAGTACGGGATCCGAACGGCCATCCGATCGACGGTAGACCAGCGTCGACCCATCGGGAGACACCCGCGGGTAGAGCGCGTAGCGGGCGCCGCTAGTCAGCCTTTCGGGTTTGGAAATCGCGCCAAACCTGGAGAGGCGGGCGTCGAGCCCCGCAACCGAATCACGCCACGCCTTCGACCATTCGGTCCACTCGCTCGACAGGCTCGCGCCGAATGCGCTCCTTCCCGCGGCGTCGAGCCGATAGGGTATCCACTGCCCCTCGACTGCTTCGACGAACGCGGACATGCGGTCCCGGCCGTATTTGCGCATGAGGTGCTCGAAGAACATAGATCCGTAAACGTATGCGCGGAGCCCGCCAGGCCATTGCGGCGACCATCCCCCCGCCTGTCCGATGGACTCGAAGCGGCCCTCCAGCGCTGCCGTTCGAAGCACCATCTTGTGGTAGGTTCCCAGGACGCGGCCCTCGCCGGTCAGCGCGGACTCGTACCAGGTGGCGATGCCTTCGATGACCCACAGCGGCGTTGCAATGGCCGGGAAGCCGAAAACGGGGACCGGGATCCGTCCAAACAACCCCCGAACGCTGTACCGCCCGCGACGGTCGAGGTGAAAGATATGCGTCAGCTCGTGAACGATCAGAAGTTCCAACCAATCGTCGAAGTGGCCGAGCAGGAAGCTGTCGACAGGCGGCCGTGCGTATAGGACGATGCGGTTCGAGGGAAATGGGGTCGCGTAACCGTTGGCGGCATCGATATGATCGGTGACGACGATATCGATCATTCCGCTCGGTCCGCGTATGAACCTTTCGGAAAGCCGGGGGTGGGCCCACTCCGCGCGATCGGCTGCCCGGCGCGCCAGGTCTTCGAGTCGCTCAGGGTAGGTAACGCGGAAGTGTTCCGTCTCGAGCGTGCGCCACGATTCGTCCGGCGGGATCTGTTGTGCCTGCGAGGGCGATGCGCAGAATGTGACGAGCGCAAGCAGCGCCGGTACCACGATCCCTGGAATTGAAATTCTCGTCATAGCGATCCATCTGCGGTTGCATATACGGCATCACGTCACGGGTTTGATTTGCTCAGTGGCAGAATGACAGTTCCCGGACAAGGCGAAACCTGTTCATTGGCTCGATTACCCCCCACCGGCGCGCCTGCGGGCTGGCGCCCTTGGCTTGCCGACTCCCCCTCAAGGGGGGAGTGATATGCGATGTAACCGCGCGCTCGAAGAGTAGAATGCGAACCGGTTGTTCAGTTTTCCCCCTTCTCCCGGGCATCCTCTTCCTCAGGCCTGGCTTCGTGGAGCGCGCCGAAGCGGCGAAGGCCGGGAACACCGGTTGCAGTTCCGATAACCACGAGGAGGGTGCCGATTCCGCCGCTGACCACCGAGACGACCGGTCCGAACCAGTGGGCGACAAGGCCGGATTCCATACCGCCCAGTTCATTGGAAGCGCCGATGAAGACGTAGTTCACGGCCAGTACGCGGCCGCGCATCCGGTTGGTGGTGAGCAGCTGGACGAGCGTGTGACGGACGACCATGCTGACGTTGTCGAACGCGCCGGTGAGGAACAGCATGGCCAGGGAGAGCCAGAAGGATTGAGAGAAGCCGAAGACGATGGTGGCCGCGCCGAATCCGGCCACCGCAAACAGGAGATTTCGTCCCGCGCGCCGCATTGGCGGCAGGTAGACCAGTAGGATCGCCATGCAGAAGGCGCCGACGCCCGGGGCGGCCCGGAGCCATCCGAAGCCCTGAGGGCCAACGCGAAGAATCTCCTCCGCATAGATGGGAAGCAGGTAGACGGCGCCGCCCAGCAGTACGGCGAACATGTCCAGGGCCATCAGGGAGAGGATGAGGCGGGTGCGCCAGACGTAGCGAATGCCCGCCAGCAGGGTGGTGAGCGAAGCGGGTTCAGGCTTTTCGGGCTCCGAACGGAAATCCACCCGCGTAAGCAGAACCACGAAAACCAGGGTGCTCGCCGCACTGAGCCCATAGGCGGCGGGAACGCTGTACATGACGACGAAGCCGCCCAGGGCCGGGCCGATCACCCACGCCATCTGCATCAGGCTGGTGTTCCAGGTCACTGCGATCGGGAAGACGTCACGCGGGACGAGCAGGGGCACCAGGGCGGTTCTGGCCGGGCGCCCCAGGCACGTGGCGGTGGCATCCAGCGCCAGGAGAGCATACATCAGGAGGATCGGCCCCTCGCCGAGCGAGAGCGCAAGGAGTCCGAGCGACGTCAGGGTCGTGCCCAGCATGCTGAGGACAACAACCCTGCGACGGTCGAACCTGTCCGCGAGGAAGCCTGCAGGCAGGGCGAGGACGATCGTCGGCACGGCTTGCGCGAGACCGACCAGCCCAAGGGAGAGCGCCTGGCCGGTCCGCTGGTATATCTCCCATCCGATCGCGATGCTCTGGATCTGGTTTCCCACGATGGCGAAGAACCAGCCCAGGATGTATCGCCGGTAGTTCGCGATGCGGAATGCCGCGTAGGGATCGTGCTTCCCGGATGCGGGGATCGGCTATTCCTCCCGTCCCGTGACGGCGTCCCGGATCTCCCGAACGCTTCCTTCCAGCCGGTCCAGGCGTTGGTTCGTCGCCTCGACATCTTTCCGGATCTTCGTGACGATCGCGGTCTGCTCGTCGAGTTCCTCGGCTTGTATGGATTCCTCTTCCTTGACCAGTATGCTCGTCAACGTCGCGGTAAAGACGCCCACCAGAACCATTCCGGTGATCACCAGAAAAACCGTGAGGATTCTGCCGGAAGCGGTTTCGGGGTTGTGGATGTCGGCGTACCCGCCGGTGACGAGCGTGGTAAAACTCCACCAGAGGCTCTGCCAGAATCCTGAGCCCGACTCCATGTGCTCCAGAAACATGAAAACGACGGCGCCGAACACGAGGGACAGGAGGCCGTAAAGCAGGGACCTTTTGAGCAGACGTACGTCCAGCGTGGTGCTGAGGTGGTCCATGCCTCGCCAGAAGAACAGGCCGATACGCATCAGCCGCAGCGCCCGCAAGATCCGCACGGCCCGCAGCAGACGGCCCAGGCGCACAACGCCGAGGTCGCCGGAGGCCGCGATAACCTGCACCGGAGGAAGCGGAATGGACGTGATGAAGTCGATCCAGTTGTTCTTCCAGTACCATCTTTTGGAAGCGGCAAGCCTGTGTTCGAAGATAAAGTTGGCCATGAAAATAGCGCAGCATACCACGTCGATGATCCAGAAGATCCAGAGCGTACCCACCGAGAAATGCGGGTGTACTTCCACAACGGGGTTCTTGTATTTCTGCCCACTGTCTACAATGTCCACACCAGTCAGTTTTCCTCCGGTCACGTGCCCGGAAACGAGCGCGCCGGATCCGGCGTTGTCCGCGATGTGAATATTCACGCGCTCGTACCCGGCGCCCTGTTTCTGTATGACGATTTTGCTGATCTTCCCCTCTTTGACTTCCGCCGTTGCAGCCGCGCCGCCGCCGTTCGCGCCGATGCCGAGCAGGTCCACGACAAGGATCGAGATCAGAAACAGGATGAGGAAGAAGATGATGATGTCCTTCAGATGGACGTTCCGGACGCCGCCCAGCGTGTCGGCCTGCCTGTCCATCAGATGTTTCTTCTGGAAGGCCTGGTCGATGACCCTGGCTTTGTCCTCCAGTGTCTGTTTTTCCTCGTTCAACGTCGAGATTCGCGAATCGGCCGCGTCCAGGTCCAGCTCGTAACGTCCGTGCTTCTTCTTCAAGGCAACCGTGTCCGCACTCTCGGCCAGGCGGCTGATCTTCTCTTCTTCCGCAGCCAATTTCTCGTTAACGCTCTCGATTTCCCTCGCGACCACGTCTCTCATTGTCTTGATACGGTCGAGAGAACACGATTCGATTCGCTTTAGATTTGCCATCGCTGCCCTTGCAAATTCAGGTTGAGTATGAAATCGCTGCTGTCCAAGACTGAAACCGACCTGGGACCGGTCGGGTTGGCGTTCCCGGGAGCGAGGGCATCCTGCCCTCGACGACTAATCCGCGAGGCTCTGGCGCCTTCATCTTCAATATGAAATCGGATCCAAATGAGACATTTAGCCATTGATTCGGGCATTGATGGGTCACACGATGTTCGAGGGCAGGATGCCCTCGCTCCGGATATTCATCAATTGTGCCGTGACAGAGTGCAGATTGCCTGCGGTCGCCCGCAGCTTTACGCCGTGCGCGCATCGGCATGCACTCTCATCGAAACCACTCGCCATAACCGCGCGTTATTTGCGAAGGTGAAAATAAGAAACCATCTTATTATCGAAAATATCTCGATTCGCTAATAATATGAGGCCAATGCACGATGAAGGACAATTCAATCTTCATTCGCGCTTAATGTCGAGAACGGCGGAAATACTGGAATTCCGTTGCTCACGTTCCAGGAGTTGACGACACCTCAGCGTCAAGCACTTCGAGCACAGCTTCCGCACAATATACACGATTTCGCCTTGCATCGCCAACCGGGCTGACAATACCTGCAGATACCAACCGGTCAACGGCGCGTCGAGCCGTGGTATAGGCGACCCCCAGCTGTGATGAGAGCATCGGCACGTTCCAGAACGGGAATTCGACGAATAGCTCCAGAACCTTTTCCAGATTCGCCGATCCGGTACTACCGAGCTGTTCGGACCAGACGTGGAACAATTCGTCGATTTGACGGATTCTGTTGATGGCGTCTTCGGCCTGCTCGGCAACACCGCCCAGAAAATAGTTCAGCCACGACTCCCACGCGCCGTCCTGCGTCACGGCAAGCAGGTGTGCATAGTACTCAGGGCGAGTGGCTTCAAAGTATGCGCTCAAATACAATAACGGCGCCGGGAGAACGCCACGGGCGACGAACAACAGCGAGATTATCAACCGACCGACGCGTCCGTTTCCGTCCACGAAGGGATGGATCGATTCGAACTGGGAGTGGGTGAGGGCGGCGTGAATCAAAGGCGGAAACGTCTCGTCGTGGAGGAATCGCTCCCATGCGCCCAGACAGCCCATCAGCTCATCGGGTGGCGGCGGTACGAACGTCGCGTCGTTAAGTGTACATCCGGGCGGGCCGATCCAGTTCTGGCTCCGTCGAAACTCGCCAGGCACAGCCACGCCGCCACGCACTCCGCGCATCAGGCGTTCGTGCAGTTCGCGAACGAGGCGCAATGAAAGCGGGAGCGATTCAAGGCGCTGGATCCCGTATTCCAACGCGGCGACGTAGTTGACGACCTCACTCAGGTCCGCAGCACTTTGCTCTACCTGTGCCCCGGCCTGTGCGGCAAGCAGTTCGCCCAGGGTGGTCCGGGTGCCTTCGATGCGACTGGAAAGCACGGCTTCACGTTGGAGAAACGACCTGATGAACAGATGAGGATTCGGTATCTGCCGACCCTCGCCCGCCAGCCGGCCTATCGCCCGGTCGGCGCGGGAGAGCGCACTGACCAGATCGCCGCCCCACGTGATTGCCGGTGGAAGCGGCGCCGGCACGAAAGCGCTGTACCCTCCAGGACATCGTACTGTGTGCCCGTGAGGCTCACGCGTTCCTGAAATCCCGGATTTCATTTCGTCGCCTTAATTGCGATTGCGAAAACAAGCCCGACTGTTATTAGCGTTAACGCTTCAATTCGAAAATAATATAGGACAAAAACACGAGCAAGAAAAGAACTGGCTTGTCTCTTGCAAGCCAGTTCAGGTAAATTAGCGTCGCTGGAAGTTGCTTTCTTAAGCCACAAGTATCATTGCGAATACAGTCCGTCAGGGGTGCCGAAGCCGAGGGCCGCGGCCACAGCGCCCTGTCGGTCGTCGAGGGTGAGGAACAGGAGTTCGCCGGGGTCCGGGGCGGAGTAGAGCGCGGTAGCGACGTGCCATAGATCGGCGCCTCTCAGGTACCCGATCTCAAGTATCCTTGAGAACTCGGGAGCAAGCGATCTTTGAGGCAAGACCCACTCGATGCCGGCAACCATGAGTTTCTGAAATTCGACACCCTCGCGAGCGAACACGGCGCGGAGTTCTGCCTCGAGCAGATTGGACGACAACAGGCTATCAGACCCCGCCAGTTGTCCGGTTAACGAAACGGCGCCCGGTTCGTCGAAGGCGATGGCAGCTAACACCGAGGTATCGACGTAAGCAGCGCTCATTCGTCACGCTCAGCCAGGAACCGCGCCAGGGCGCCCGGCCGACGTGCGACCGGCTGGAGCGCCTGCTTTGACACGCCCGATCGCACAAGGATCCCGCGCCGTCGAAGATCGTCCAGCCGCTCTTCGATCGTCTGCTGTTTGTGACGCCGGATCCCGCGGATCTCGGCCACAGGCTCTCCTCGATAGGAAACCGTGACGGTCCTGCCTTCGCGCACGTGCCGGATGACTTCCGAAAACCGCGCTTTTGCTTCGTAGGTTGAGTAGATCAGTGCCATAGCACGAATATAACTAGTCAGACTAGTCCTGTCAAGTTCATCGTGAAATGCTATCGGATCGAATCAACCCGGGTTCGACGGCGCGCGGCCTTTCGCGTGTCATACCAGAAGTGCCTCCAGGCAGCTCCGCCGTAAGTCGATATAAAATGTCGGCAGTTAGAATTATTAGCCGACATTTGTCGTCATCCGGCCGGTTCTACATAAGGTCTAACACACGTGGTGAAATAGCCTTCAGTTTCTCTGCCTCGGACCGTGTCGCGTGATACAGATCCCAGCGTAGCTGGAGATTCAGCCAAAATGCTGCTGACACGTTGAAATATCTACCCAGGCGCAGGGCTGTGCTGGGTGTGATACCGCGTCTGCCATTCACCAGTTCGTTGACCCGTTGATAGGGAACATGAATGGCGGTAGCCAATTCGCGCTGTGTCAAACGCATTGGATTCAGAAATTCCTCCAGTAACATCTCACCCGGATGAGTCGGGACACGATTGGTTGGAATAAGCACCATAATCCACACCCTTGGTTAGTGGGGAGTAATAGTCGACGATCTCAACATCAACGGGACCTGGAGACGATTACGCCGCGCGGAACTCCACAACCAGTTCCCGGCCGAGGGAACGCAGGGCCTTGTGAATGCGGTTGGCAGCGGTGTGGTGTCGCTGGTCGAACACGAGCCGGCGGATTCGACAAGACCCCGGCGGAATTTTCCCGACGGGGTCTTGTCTTCTTCGTCGGACCGTCGAATGAGACGGTCGAATATTGGTGCGCCCACAGGGAATCGAACCCCGAACCTTCTGATTAAGAGTCAGCTGCTCTGCCTATTGAGCTATGGGCGCATTGTCGTGTCCGGACCGTCGCCAGAGGCGGGCGCCCACAGGGGACGCCCCTACAAGGCGATGGGTTGGCGACGGAGGACTGTCGATTGCATTGAAAGGATAGCGTATCGCGGGCATTTCGACAAGCTCAATGACCACGCGGCGACACGGGACGACTCGGCGGTTGATTGGTTGCAATTTCCGGGTCAATGCCTACGTTCGAACGTAATCCCCGCTGCGGCCGCCGGTTTTTCTCAGGAGGCGGATGTTCCGGATCGCCATGTCCTTGTCCACGGCCTTGCACATGTCGTAGACGGTCAGCAGCGCCGCGCTCACGGCCGTCAGCGCTTCCATTTCCACGCCGGTCTTGCCCGTCACGCGCACGCTGGCTTCCGCCTCGATTCGATCCTGCCCCACCTCAAAGATGAGTTCGATGCCCGTGGGATCGACCGGATGGCAGAGTGGTATCAGTTCCCACGTCCGTTTCGCCGCCATGATCCCGGCGATCCTGGCGGTTTCCAGCACGTTTCCCTTGGGCATCGCGCCACCGGAAACCAGGCGCGCCGTCTCCGGCGCCATGACGATTTCACCGCCCGCAACCGCCACGCGGTCGGTCACGGCTTTCCCGGTGACGTCCACCATCCTTACGGTCCCATCGTCGGCGATGTGGGTCAGACTCGCCATGCCAATTGTCCGAAAGATCCCTTAGCCATAGTTAATTCGGTCAGATCGCCTATTGAGTAAGGTCGGTCTTCGCGCTACCACTCTTCCAGCAGCACGATGTCCACTTCCGCGCCGGCGTCGAGCGTGTCCACTTCGGCCTCAACCACAAAGAGGCTGTTCGCCCGCGATAGCGAAAACAGGTCCGCCGATCCATGGTGGCCCACCCAGTTGCTCTCCCAACATCCGTTGACTTCCCCGGACCGGGCCGGCACGAACTGCTTGCGCCCGGGCGACTGCCGGAACTCCTGCGCCAGCCTGCCCCGTACCATCGGCCGGTGGATCTCCGACATCCTCTGCATCTTTCGAACGGCCGGGCGGACCAGCAGTTCCAGGCCCACCACCGCCGAGACCGGATTCCCAGGCAGCCCGAACACGAGTTTGTTGCCGCGCGCACCAAAGGTAAGGGGTTTGCCCGGCTTCATCCGGATTCGATCGAAGTGGATCTCCACGCCGCAATCCCGCATCGCGCCCTGCACCAGGTCGTATATTCCGGCCGAAACCCCCCCGGAAAGAAGGACCACGTCGCATTCGTCCAGGCCGCGGGAAATCACGGCCTTCAGGGCGTCCTCGTCATCTTCCACGATGCCCAGATACCGCGTCTGCGCGCCGGACCGGAGCGCTTGCGCCATCATCGAATATCCGTTGCTGTTCCTGATCTGCCCCGCCCCCGGGTTGCTTCCGGGCTCCACGATTTCGCTGCCGGTGGCGACCACACCCACCACGGGACGGCGATACACCGGCACGCTCACCACGCCCACCGCCGCCAGGATTCCGATTTCCGGTGGGCGGATCCACGTACCGGCTTCCAGGACGACCTGATTGCGTCTCACGTCTTCACCCAGCGGCGCGACATTGCGACCCGGCTCCGTTGGCGCCAGCACCCGCACGCATTCCCCGTCCCGCTCCGGGACGGTATCTTCCACCATCACGACCGTATCCGCGCCATCGGGCATCGGCGCACCCGTCATAATCCGGGCGGCCTGGCCGGGTGCCACCTTCTTTTGAGGAACGGACCCGGCGGGAATCTCTTCGATCACGTCGAGAACGGCCGGACGTTGCCGTTGTGCGTTCGCGACGTCTTCCCCGACCACCGCGTACCCGTCCATTGTCGCTTTGTCGAACGGCGGCATGTCGATATCCGATCGCACGTCGGCCGCAAGAGTACACCCCAGTGCGTCCATCAGGCCGGCGTTTGTTTCGTCGATCGGCGACGTATGTTGCAGGACGAGGTCAATCGCCTCGTCCATCGTGATCATTTCCATCGGTGGTCCCCCGCAATGCGCGAATCGCGCCAGACGTCAGGCAATAAATATATACAAACCAGGAACAATTGTCACTTCCAAATGGAATTCGCCAACCTGTTCAACGCCAATGCCGTTCTTCAGGAGCCCTCATTTGACATTACCACATGGAATGCCTACATTATTGTCGGCGGGAAGCGCAGAATACCGGGTTGCCGACCAACCGCCACGCATTCGCTCCGGTCAATGGAACACGCAGCCGATTCCGACCCCGTTTCTGCTGCAGTGGCTTCATCTTCTATCGCGTTCGGAGATAAACATCCAATGACGGATACTCACGTCAAAACCGCCGTTATCACTGGCGCGGGCACGGGCATCGGCCGCGCCATCGCCGTGGCGTTCTGCAATGCAGGCATGAATTGCGTCCTCGCCGGTCGACGCGCCGACGTGCTGGAAGAAACCGCCGGGTCAGCGCGCAATGCCGCGGCAGAGACGCTCTGCGTGCCGGCCGACGTCACCTGCAGGGACTCTGTCAAAGCCCTATCGGACCAGACCGTCGAGCGGTTCGGGCGCATCGATATCCTGGTAAACAACGCCGGCATCAACACCCTGCAGCGTGGCCTCAGAGACATATCCGACGAGGACTGGGACCGCGTTGTCGACATCAATCTCACGGGCGCCTTCAACGCATTCCGGGCCGTCATGCCGCACATGGAGAAACAGGGCGACGGGCTGGTCATCAACATCTCTTCCATGGCCGGCAAGCGGTCCGGCAAAATTGCGGGCGTTGCCTATTGCGCATCCAAGTTCGGCATGGCCGCCCTGAACCAGTCCATCAACGCGGAGTTCCGAGAGACCGGCATCCGGGCGTGTTGCATCTTTCCCGGAGAGGTCGACACGCCCATCCTGGATCTTCGCCCCAACCCGGTCTCCGACGAGAAACGGGCGGCCGCGCTCCCGCCCGAAGACATCGCCGCCGCAGCGCTGATGGTCGCCCAGCTTCCCGGCCGCGCGATCGCGGAGGAGATCACGATCTTCCCGAGACAGGTCGTTGAAAAGTAGGGTTCCCCGTCGGCACGCTGAATGCCCCCACTGCACCCGCATGCCGCTGCTCAGGGGACAATCTCCTTGCCCAGGGTACGCGTTTCTGTTACGTTTTTGTAACATATTAAAATATAAGATGTTTATAAATAACGAAGGGTCAGGTACGAGTGAAGAACGAAATCGTAATCAACGTAGGGTCGCACGAATCTAGAATTGCAGTTCTGGAAGATGGAAAGCTGGTGGAAATTCTCGTCGAATGCGCCGAGAACGAACGCATGGTGGGCGATATCTACAAGGGAACCGTTTCCGCGGTGCTTCCTGGAATGCAGGCCGCCTTTGTGGATATCGGCCTTGAAAAAAGCGCTTTTCTCCACGCCTCCGACATGCCCGGTTCTCCCGGCTCAATGGTGGGCCTGAATGAAGAAACACTTGAGGAAATCGACGCGCGAACCCATGTAAACGGCAAATCGGTCATTCCCATACAGGATCTTATCCAGAAAGGCCAGGAGGTCCTTGTTCAGGTCAAGAAAGAACCCATTGGCACCAAGGGCCCCAGGGTCACGGCGGTGCCCTCCCTGCCCGGCCGGTTCATGGTGCTGGTGCCCAACGGGGAGAAGGTGGGCGTTTCCCGGAAGATCACGAACATTCCCGAGAAACGAAGGCTGAAGGACCTTGGCCGCGACATTCGACCCGACGGCTACGGCATCATCGTGCGGACCGAAGCATCCGGCAAGGGCGACAGGGAGATGATGCGGGACCTCAAGCAATTGATGAATGTATGGTCGCGCATCCAGAAACAGTACGGAAACGCCGACCCCGCCAGCATTCTGCACAAAGAAATGGGCATGACGTCGAGTATCATACGCGACCTGTTTACCGACGAGGTGGACCGCCTGGTGGTGGACGCCAAGCAGGAATACAAGAAGATTCTGGCGTACCTCAAATCCACTTCGCCACATCTCCGTGAACGCGTGGAATACCACAGGGACAGCGCACCCATCTTCGACGCCTTCGGTGTCGAAAGCGAAATCGAGAAGTGTTCGGACCGCAAGGTCTGGCTGAAGGGCGGCGGATACCTGGTTCTGGACCATACCGAGGCGCTGTTTGCAATCGACGTGAACAGCGGCCGATTCGTGGGCCGGTCGAACCAGGAAGAAAACGTGTTGAAGATCAATCTCGAGGCCGCAAGGGAGATCGCGCGCCAGCTTCGCCTGCGCGATATCGGGGGCATCATCGTGATCGACTTCATCGACATGGCCATCGCCCAGAACCGCAAGAAGGTCGAAAACGAATTCAGGCAGGCCGTCAGGAGAGACCGGTCCCGGCCCCGTTTCTCGGAGATCAGCGAGTTCGGCCTCATGGAAATGACGCGGCAGAGGGTACGCCCGAGTCTTATGTTCACCTTCAGCGAGACCTGTCCCGAATGCCACGGCAGCGGACGCGTGCCCAGCCGGGAGTCTACGCTCGCCCGCATCGAGCGTTGGCTCAAGCGGTCCAGGGCCGCATCGGTGGAACGAAGACTTACCGTGCACGTCAACCCCACGGTGGGAGATTTCATCCTCGAAAACCGCCGCGAACGTCTCAAGAGGATCCGAAGGTCCACCCGGGTCTGGCTGAACGTGGAGCACGACCCGGACCTGTCCGTTGACGCGTACCGGATGTATTCCCGGAAGCGAAACCTGGACATTACGGACAAATTTAAAACTTGACAAAACCTGCCGTCTTTGTTACCGTTTCCGGCCCGTTTCACGCTTGAGAAGCTGTCTTAAAATTCCCAGCGGTCTTCGCGCGGCTGCAAAAGCGCCGGTCGGCGTTGGTCAAACCCACCCGTATAGACAAATATGGGCGGGTTTTCCCGCCTTGCCCGCCGCTTTTTCGCTCGCGCTCGGGAACTCACCGGTAATTTTAAAACAACTTCTGAAACGGCCGGATGCGCCAATTCGAATTGCGGAGGTTTTTTCATGTACGCCGTTGTGGAAATAGCCGGTCAACAGGTCAAGGTTCAGGAAGGAGACCGCATTCGTGTCTCCCGCCTGAAGGCCGAAGCCGGAGCGTCACTCACCCTGGATCGCGTGCTGCTGGTATCCAAAGACGGCGAAACCAGCATCGGCAGGCCGCAGGTGGACGGGGCCGCCGTCGAGGCCAGCGTCCTGGGACACGGTAAGCACGATAAAATCACGATCTTCAAAATGAAACGCCGAAAGGGCTACCGGCGGAAAAACGGCCATCGTCAGCCCTTTACGGAACTCCGGATCGACGGCATTTCAGCATAATCGCACTTCTGCCGCGGCGTCGGGATTCTCGCCGACCCGCACGGGGCAGGAGAGGAGGGTATCCGCATGGCCCATAAAAAAGGGGTCGGAAGTTCCCGGAACGGCCGCGACAGCCGCGGACAGCGTCTGGGCGTCAAAGTCTTCGGCGGTCAGTATGTCACCGCCGGCAGCATCATCGTCCGGCAGCGCGGCACGCGGATCCATCCGGGAGACATGGTAAAGCGAGCCAAAGACGATTCGCTTTTTGCCCTGGTCGACGGCATCGTGACCTTCCAGAACATGAACAAGCGTCGAAAGAAGGTCAGCGTCTACGCGAGGGCGGAGTAGCCCGGTATTGAAGATCTCAGTAGTTGGCGCCGGCAACGTGGGAGCGACTGCCGCTCAGCATATCGCCGAACGGGAGCTCGCCCGCGAACTGATTCTGCTCGACGTCGCCGAGGGCATTCCAGAGGGTAAAGCCCTGGACCTGGCCGAGGCGGCGCCGGTGGACCGCTTCGATACCCGGGTTGCAGGTACAAGCGATTCCGGAAGCCTGTCCGGATCCGACATCGTCGTTGTTACCGCAGGGTTGGCGCGCAAGCCGGGCATGACCCGCGACGACCTGCTGACGACAAACGCCGATATCGTCGGTTCGGTCTGCGAACGCGTCAAAGAAACAGCGCCCGACGCCATTGTCATCGTGGTGACGAATCCCCTCGACGCAATGGCTTACGTGGCGCTGAAAGTTACGGAGTTCTCGCCCGCTCGTGTCGTTGGCATGGCGGGCATTCTTGATTCTGCGCGTTTTCGTTATTTTATCGCGGATGAACTGGACGTTTCCGTGGAAGACGTGACCGCCTTCGTGCTGGGGGGCCACGGCGATTCCATGGTGCCACTGCCCCGCTACTCGTCCGTGGCCGGCATTCCGCTTTCCGAACTGCTCGACGAATCCGTAATCGAACGGCTGGTGGAACGCACCCGGAACGGCGGCGCCGAGATTGTCGCACACCTTAAAACGGGCAGCGCCTTCTACGCGCCCGCTTCCGCCATTGCCGAAATGGTCGCGGCCATTGTACGGGACAAGAAACGCATCCTTCCCTGCGCCGCCTGGCTAACCGGCCAGTACGGCGTCCGCGATCTTTATATGGGCGTCCCGGTCAAGCTGGGCGCTTCCGGCGTGGAGGAAATCATCGAAATCGGCCTCACGCCGGACGAACAGAATGCGTTCCATTCATCCGCGGAGGCCGTTCGGTCCAGCGTCCGGAAACTCGATTATTGAAGTCAACCTTTGTTGTACCGATCATCAGGATTCAACTACGGCCGGGGACCTTAAGGACCCGGTTTCTTTTTTTGATCCGCCGGATTGGGAGCCTGTCTTTCTCCGGTCCGAGCCCGCGGATCAGGACTCCTTCAGGAAATTCCTGAGAACGGTGTGGAGAATGCCTCCGTTCCGATAGTAGTCGATTTCCACGGGGGTGTCGATGCGCACCGTGGCGGTAAATGTCGTGACGGCGCCGTCTTCCGCCGTCGCCGTCACGGTTGCGTCCTGCAGCGGGCGCAGGTCGTCGCCGATTCCCTCGATATCGAATACCTCTCTGCCGGTGAGTCCCAGCGAATCCGCGCTTTCTCCGGGCTTGTATTCCAGCGGCAGTACCCCCATGCCCACCAGATTGCTGCGATGAATCCGTTCGTAACTTTCCGCGATCGCGGCCCGCACCCCCTGAAGCGCCGGCCCTTTGGCCGCCCAGTCCCGCGACGACCCCGCGCCGTACTCCTTGCCGGCCAGGACGACCAGCGACACGCCCTCCTGCGCGTATCTCACCGCCGCGTCGTAGATCGGCATCTGCTCGCCGCCGGGCAGTTGGACGGTGACACCGCCCTCGGTCCCCGGCGCCAGGTGATTACGGATGCGTATATTCGCGAACGTACCGCGCACCATCACTTCGTGATTGCCCCGCCGGGACCCGTACGAGTTGAAGTCCTTCGGCGCCACGCCGCTTTCGATGAGGTACCTTCCCGCCGGACTGTCCACCGCAATACTGCCCGCGGGTGAAATGTGGTCGGTCGTTACCGAATCTCCCAGCATCACCAGCACCCGCGCGCCGCGAATCTCCCGCACGGGCGCCGGTTCTTCGGTCAGATCCGTGAAGAACGGCGGCTCCTGCACGTAGGTGCTGTCCGCATTCCATGAATACAGCGCCGCTTCCTGCCCCGCGATGGCGTTCCAGGTCTCGTTGCCGTCGAATACGTTGCTGTACTGCGTTTCGAACATCTCCGGCTTCAGCGCGTGCGCGATGGTGTCCGAGATTTCATCCTGTGTGGGCCAGATGTCCCTCAGCGTAACCGGATTTCCATCGGCATCCTCTCCCAGGGGTTCGGTGGCCAGGTCCACGTCGACCCGGCCGGCGAGGGCGTAGGCCACCACCAGGGGCGGAGACGCGAGATAGTTGGCCTTTACGTGGGGGTTCACGCGGCCCTCGAAGTTCCGGTTGCCCGAGAGGACCGACGCGGCCACCAGGTCGCCTTCGTCAATAGCAGCCACCACGGGACCCGGCAGCGGACCGCTGTTGCCGATGCAGGTGGTGCACCCGTATCCAACCGTGTGGAATCCGAGTTGTTCCAGGTAGGGCGTCAGCCCGGCCGCATTCAGATATTCCGTGACCACGCGCGACCCCGGCGCCAGGCTCGTCTTTACGTAAGAAGGCACCGTCAGGCCTCGTTCCACGGCCTTCCTGGCGAGAAGCCCCGCGCCAACCATCACCGAGGGGTTGCTCGTGTTCGTGCAACTGGTAATGGCCGCGATCACCACCGCGCCGTGTCCGATCTCGGCCCGACCGTTCGCCGCCACGGTCAGTTTCCTGTCTCGACCCGCCTCGTCCACACCGAAACCGTTGTGGCCGACGGGTGACACCAACGCGTTCTCGAAACCCTGTTTCATGGTGTCCAGCGGCACGCGGTCCTGCGGCCTCTTCGGCCCGGCCAGACTCGGCTCCACGGCGCCCAGGTCCATCTCAAGCGTTTCCGTGAAGGCCGGTTCCGGCGTTTCGTCCGTGCGGAACAGACCCTGCGCCCGGGTATACCGCGCCACAAGGTCCACCTCCTCCGTCGACCTCGCGGTTCGTTCCAGGTACCGCAGCGTTTCCGCGTCTACAGGAAAGAAACCCACGGTCGCGCCGTATTCCGGCGCCATATTGGCGATGGTTGCGCGGTCGGCGAGGCTGATGCCGGACAGGCCCGTTCCGTAGAACTCGACGAATTTGCCCACCACGCCTTTTGCGCGCAGCATCTGGGTGACCGTCAACGCGAGGTCCGTCGCGGTCGCGCCGTCGGGCAGGCTGCCGTACAGCTTGAAGCCAACCACCTCGGGCGTGGCCATGTAGATGGGCTGCCCCAACATGACCGCCTCAGCCTCGATCCCGCCAACGCCCCAACCCAGTACGCCCAGGCCGTTGATCATTGTCGTATGCGAGTCCGTTCCCACCAGGCTGTCCGGAAACGCGACGCCTCGCTGGCGCACAACCCCCTTCGCCAGGTATTCCAGGTTCACCTGGTGTACGATTCCCGTGGCGGGCGGCACGACCTTGAACTTCTCGAATGCATTGGCCCCCCACCGCAGGAATTCATACCGTTCCCGGTTCCGATCGAATTCGATTTCCGCGTTGATGCGCAGCGCGTCGTGGCGGGCGAAACGGTCGACCTGGACGGAATGGTCGATCACCAGGTCGGCCGGAATCCGCGGCTCGATCCGCCTCGGGTCCTTTCCCATCCGCGCCATGGCGGAACGCAGCGCGGCCAGATCGACCAGGGAGGGCACGCCGGTAAAGTCCTGCAATACCACCCGCGCCGGCATAAAAGGGACCTCAGCCTGTGTGGGCGCCGCCGCATTCCATCCGGCCAACCCCGCCGCATCGTCTTCGGACACGAGATATCCGTCCAGATTCCGCAACGCGGCCTCCAGCAGCACCTTTATGGTGAAGGGCAATCGCGAAACCGCGCCGACGCCGTCCGCTTCCAGGCGATCCAGACGATAGATCCACAAGTCGCCGCCGGCCGTGGGCAACCGGTCGCGCAGCCCGAAGGGATCCTTGGCGTTGCTCATTATAAAAACCCTTATAGAAGCTGTCAGCGATCAGCCGTCAGCAATCAGCTAAAATCAAAAACGAGACGCAAAGTCAACGTCCACATCTCCCCGAATTCCCTGCCTACGGCGTGTTCCTTAAAAGCGGGGAGACGGAAGACGGGAGAGGGTAGAGGACCACACCCCGCCCCACCACCTGGTGAGACGCAAGACGGTAGACGGGAGAGATTGCCTGCCTTGTGAGGCTTCTTCTCGTGCCGAAGGCAAGAAGGAATAAAGTATCGGGCAAGGATCTCTTCTACCGGCTCACCTCTACCGTCTAACCGCCTTTTTCCGACCTCTCCCCCCGGCCCCCAGAAGCGGGTAGACGCAAGCCGGGAGAGGGGAGAGGACCACACCCCGCCCCACCACCTGGTGAGAGGGGAGACGTTAGACGGGAGAGACATCCTGCCTTGTCAGATTTCTTCTCGTGCCGGAGGCAACGAGGAATAACCTACCCGGCAATGATCTCATCTACCGTCTCCCGGCTCCCCGCATTTCTTCTGCCTTCTCCCGTATCCCATCTCCCAGAGTCAAAGGGATACTTAAATAATATATTATATGTCCTTAAGTCCGCAAGTGGGAATTGAACCGGTGGATGAGGCTGTCGGAGTTGTCGGCGGAAGGAATCATCGGCTTCTGAAATTAACGGGTTCCCACTTTACATGCGTATCGAATTTAGCTAAATTCAATACCATACAAAAGCGAATCATTGTTATAGATTATATTCCCAAAAGGAATAGGTTGGAGCTGGATAGAAAGCGGGTGTGCTGCCTGGCGGGGCGGGCGAATGACAGGAACCCCATACCGTGGACGTTGACATATGATCGAGAACATCGAAACCCTGGCCGCGCTTTCCGAAGCCGGCACCATGACAAAGGCGGGCACCCGGCTGCGCATCTCGCAGTCGGCCGTCAGCAAACGCATCGACGCACTCGAAAGCGCGCTCGGGCGGAAACTCATCGAACCCGTTGGCAGGCGCGTCCGGCTCACGGCCGCGGGCATCCAGTTGCTGGAAAAGACGGCGCCGTTCATGGCCGCCCTGAAGGAAGCAGTTGCGGACGAGTCCCCCGTTCAGGCCAGCCGCCTTGTGATCGGCATCTCCGAGTCCATACTCTCCTCCTGGGGTTCACGCGTTCTGGCCGGCGTCGCGCAGGCCGTCCCGCAGCTGGAACTCGTCATCAACGCCCACAGAAGCCCCGTTGCCATCGACCACGTTCGCTCGGGGGAATACATGCTCGCGCTGTGCGCCGACCGGGGGGAATACAGCGCGGATGTCAAGTCGGAGCCTCTCGTGGACGAGCCCATGGTCCTGGTTCCCTCGGGACTGGAGCCTTTTAAACTTCGCCGCGATACAACGCTTCCCGTAATCACCATCGAACCCCATGCCGCGACCTGGGTTCACCTGGAACCGCGCATCAGGGCGCTCTCGGTCAAATGGAACATCCGCATCGAGACCGAACAGACCCTGCAATCGTTTGCGGGCATCGCGCAGATGGCCCGGTGCGGCTTCGGCCACGGGCTGGTGCCGCTGGGCATCGCCAGGGCGCTGGGCATTCCCGACCCGGGTCTGATTCGTTTCCCCGAACCCGGGCTTTCCCGGCCGATCGCGCTCGTAGGCCGCAGCACGACCTTCGCCCGTCCTATCGTAAGGTCCTTCCACCGCATTCTCAGGAAAACCATTCCCCCGAACCTTTCCTGAACGGGCCCGTTTCATTCCCGTTTCGGCTTGCCTTTCACAGGCCAAAAACGTATTTTCCGACTCCGTAATGTCCACTCCAGAACGACGTTTTACCGCCCTGATCATCCTCGACGGATGGGGCCTTTCTCCAAGCGTGGACCACAACGCGGTCGCGCTGGCGGATACGCCCACGATGGACCGTATTGGCGCGGCGCACCCGTCCACGACGCTCCGGACCTGCGGACGAAGCGTCGGCCTGCCCGATGGATTGATCGGCAATTCCGAAGTCGGGCATCTCAACCTGGGCGCGGGACGTATCGTAATGCAGGCCGTCACCCGTATCGACGACAGGGTGAAGGACGGCGGCTTTTCGCGAAACGAAGCGTTGCTCGCGTCGATGGACCGGGTTGCCGGCACCGATCACCGCCTCCATCTGATCGGACTGGTGTCCGACGGCGGGGTGCATTCCTGGCCCAACCACTACAACGCGCTGCTGAAAATGGCCGCCGGCCGCCGGTTGAATCCCGACCAGGTCTGCGTACACGCGTGGCTCGACGGGCGTGACACGCCGCCCACAAGCGGTCTCCGTCTTCTGGCCGCCTTCCGGGAAATGTGCGAGGCGGCCGGTGTGGGCAGAATCGCCACGGTTTGCGGCCGCTACTTCGCCATGGACCGGGACCGGCGCTGGGGCCGCGTCCACGTGGCTTTCGATGCCATGACGCTCGGCCGGGGGATGCACGCGGGTGACCCGCTCCAGGCGCTTCAGGACGCGTACAATCGAAACGAGACCGACGAGTTCGTCAAGCCGATCGTCATCGCCGGCACCAGCGAGGGACCTCCGGCGACAGTCGGAGACGGCGACTCCGTGATCTGCTTCAATTTCCGTGGCGACCGGGGACGTCAGATCACACGCGCCTTCGTGCAGCCGGATTTCGACGGGTTCAAACGGACCGCCGATCCCGGCGTACACTATACCTGCCTCACGCGTTACGAAGCCGGCCTGCCCGTGGACGGAATCGCGTTTTCGCCCGAAGACCTGGCCCAGGATATGCCGGACGTGTGCGGGAAGACGTTGAGCGATGCCGGGCTCCGGCAGTTGCGCATCGCGGAAACCGAGAAATACGCGCACGTCACCTATTTCTTCAATGGCCAGCGGGAGGAACCCTTCGAAGGCGAAACCCGCATCCTCGTCCCTTCTCCCAGGGACGTGCCGACGTACGACCACAAGCCCGAAATGAGCGCGCGGGACGTCACTCGAAAATTCGTCGACGCGATCCGGTCACGGCGCTTTGACGCCGCGATCTGTAATTTCGCAAACCCCGATATGGTCGGCCACACCGGTGTTCTGGAAGCGGCTGTCAATGCCGTGGAGACCGTAGACCGGTATCTGGGGCGGATTTTGACAGCCACCGCCGAAGTCGGCGGCGCCGCCATTGTCACCGCGGACCACGGCAACGCCGAACAGATGATTCACCAGAGGACCCGTGAACCCCACACCGCCCATACGGCCAATCCCGTGCCGTTGATTCTTGTGGATCCGGCATTCCGCGGAAGGCTCCGGAAGAGCGGCCGGCTCTGCGACGTGGCGCCCACCTTTCTGGGAGTGCTGGGGCTTCGCAAACCGGAAGCCATGACGGGAGAGGACCTGAGAGAGATACAGTAAAGCCCGCTCCGCGTTCACGACGCGAAGCGTCAAGAGGAGACACCATGAAAATCCATGAATATCAGGCCAAGGAAATCCTCAAGTCGTATGACGTACCCGTCCCCGACGGACGTCTGGCCACAACGGCCGACGAGGCCCGAAGCGCGGCAGCCGAACTCGGCGGCGCCGTTGTCGTCAAGGCACAGATCCACGCCGGCGGACGGGGCAAGGGCGGTGGAATCAAGATCGCTCAGAACCCCGACGAAGCGCATGGATACGCCAGGGACATGATCGGAAGGAAACTGGTCACGCCTCAGACAGGCCCTGAAGGGCAGAACGTCAAACAGGTGTGGATAGAAAGCGCCACCGATATCGCCCGTGAACTCTACCTGGGCGTGGTGCTGGACCGGGATCAGTCCAGGCTGGTCATCATGGCTTCCAGTGAGGGTGGCATGGACATCGAGGAAGTGGCTGCCGCGACGCCTGATAAAATCCTGAGGGAAACCGTCGACCCGGCGGTCGGGCTTCAACCCTTTCAGGCCCGCCGGCTGGCATTCGGCCTCGGCCTGGAATCCGATGCGTTCAAGCAGGGTGTGCGGTTCATCGAACGGCTCTTTGCCGCCTACGTCGGCACCGACTGTTCCCTGGCAGAGATCAACCCCCTGGTTGTCACCGCGGACGGCAACCTGGTGGCCCTGGACGCCAAGATGAACTTCGACGACAACGCGCTTTTCCGCCACGGAGACATTCGGGAACTCCGCGACACCGACGAGGAAGACCCTCTGGAAGTGGATGCCTCCAGATTCGATCTCAACTACATCAAGCTCGACGGCGAGGTCGGCTGCATGGTCAACGGCGCCGGTCTGGCCATGGCCACCATGGACATTGTGAAATATGCGGGATCGTCACCCGCCAATTTTCTGGACGTGGGCGGCGGGGCCAACGTGGAACGGGTCGAAAACGCCTTCCGTATCCTCCTTTCGGACGCCGGCGTCAAGGCCGTGCTCATCAACATTTTCGGCGGAATCGTGCGTTGCGACCGGGTCGCCGAGGGTGTGGTCCAGGCGCTGGAGAGTTTCTCGGTAGACCTGCCAATCGTGGTGCGTCTGCAGGGGACCAACGCCGAGGAGGGCGCGCGGATTCTGGAGAACTCGGATCTGAAATTTACAGTGGCCCGCGAGCTGAAAGAAGCGGCGGAAGCGGTTGTGGCGGCGGTACACGCCGAAGAGGCATGAGAGGGAAGAGGTAAGACGGTAGAAGAGAGGCGGGTAGAGGTGAGAGGGTAGACGGTAGAAGAGAGGCGGGTAGACGGTAGACGCAAGACGGTAGATGAGATCATCGCCGGGTATGTTATTCCTCGTTGCCTCCGGCACGAGAAGAAACCTCACAAGGCAGGCAATCTCTCCCCTCTTACCTCTTACGTCTACCCGCTTCTGAGGGGCCGGGTGGCCGGGTTGCTGCGCCATATTTCGATTTGTAGGGGCGACCCTTGTGGTCGCCCACGAATTGGCGCTGACATCGTTGATAGATTTGGCGGACACAAGGATGGCTGCATACTTTGCAGCCATCCCTTCTTGTGTATGCCAAAATGGCAGATTTATGCAGAAAAGACAGATTGCGGGTGGGTCCAGGATACAGGCCTGATTCGATATCTGCTTGTTTTTCATACATTTCAGTATGTTTTCAACGCTTTGGTACTCATGTTGCTTTAAATGCACCGTCGGACCCATCATCATTCCGAAGTATTCAGAATAAGGAAGCGGTTTATGCCAACATATGACTACGCTTGCGAAGCGTGCAGCCATGAATTCGAGCATTTTCAGAGCATTACGTCGCCGCCGCTTCGCAAGTGTCCGAAGTGCGGCGAACGCAAGCTGAAGCGGCTCATCGGCGCCGGTGCGGGGCTGATCTTCAAGGGGTCTGGCTTCTACATTACCGACTACAGGAGCGAAGGATACAAGGAGGCAGCGAAAAAAGACGCGCCTAAAGACAAGAAAAAGGATTCGAAAGGCAAGAGCGGCAGCGGCGCCAAATCCAAAAGCAAGGAAAAAGCGGCATAAATCACGCCGGCATCACATAGAAAGGAACGCTGACAATGGGCAAAGTTATCGGAATCGACCTGGGAACGACCAACTCCTGCGTGGCGGTTATGGAAGGAGGCGATCCCGTGGTGATTCCCAATACCGAGGGCGGGCGTACCACCCCGTCGGTTATCGCCTTCACCAAGGACGACGAACGTCTCGTCGGTCAGGTGGCAAAAAGACAGGCCGTGACGAACCCGCAGAATACGGTCTACTCCATCAAGCGCTTTATGGGCAGGCGTTACGAGGAAGTGCCCAGTGAAATTGAAGAAGTGCCGTACGAGGTGCAGAGGGAGAGTAACGGGCTCGCAACCGCAAGACTGGGCGACAAGACGTATACGCCTCCCGAGATCTCGGCCATGGTCCTTCAGAAAATGAAACAGACGGCCGAGGAGTATCTCGGCGAGACCGTTACGGATGCCGTCATCACGGTTCCGGCCTATTTTAACGACGCACAGCGGAAGGCCACCACGGACGCGGGGAAGATCGCCGGCCTGGAAGTAAAGCGCATCGTCAACGAACCCACGGCCGCGTCACTGGCATACGGCCTCGACAAGAAAACCGACGAAATTATCGCCGTCTACGACCTGGGCGGCGGAACGTTCGACATTTCCATCCTGGAACTGGGCGATGGCGTGTTCGAGGTCAAATCCACCAATGGGGACACCCACCTTGGCGGCGATGACTTCGATCAGCGCATTATCGACTGGCTCGCGGATGAATTCGCGCGGGAGAACAACATCGACCTGCGCAACGACCCGATGGCGCTTCAGCGGCTGAAGGAAGCGGCCGAAAAGGCCAAATGCGAGCTATCCAGTTCCCTGCAGACGGATGTCAACCTGCCCTTTGTCACGGCAGATGCGTCCGGCCCCAAGCATATGAACCTGACCCTGTCCAGGGCAAAGTTCGAGCAACTCGTGGAAGACCTGGTCGAACGCACCAAGAGGCCGTGTATCCAGGCGATCAAGGACGCGGGACTTTCTCCATCGGAGATCAACGAGGTCATTCTGGTTGGCGGCAGCACCCGCATTCCCAAGGTCCAGGAGGCGGTCAAGGAACTCTTCGGCAAAGACCCGAATCGGGGCGTAAATCCGGACGAAGTGGTCGCGGTAGGCGCCGCGATCCAGGCCGGTGTGCTGTCCGGCGACGTCAAGGACGTGGTGCTGCTGGATGTGACCCCGCTGTCTCTCGGCATCGAGACGCTGGGCGGCGTGATGACAAAGCTCATCGATCGCAACACAACCATCCCCACGAAGAAGTCCCAGGTATTCACGACCGCTGCCGACAGCCAGCCATCGGTTGAGGTGCATGTGCTCCAGGGCGAACGGGAAATGTCGGTCGACAACCGTACGATCGGCCGGTTCCACCTGGACGGCATCCCGCCCGCGCCCCGCGGCACCCCTCAGATCGAGGTCAGCTTCGACATCGACGCCAACGGCATCATGAACGTGTCCGCCAAAGACATGGGCACGAACAAGGAACAGAGCATTCGCATTGAGGCCTCCTCGGGTCTTTCCGATGCGGAAATCGACCGGATGGTGAACGACGCCCAGGAAAACGCCGCCGACGACAAGAAACGGCGGGAGAGCATAGAAGCCCGCAACCAGGCGGACCAGCAGGTCTACCAGACCGAAAAACAGCTCGAAGAGATGGGCGACAAAGTCAGCGAAGACGCCAAGGCCAAGGTGCAGGCCGCGGTGGACCGGGTAAAGGAAACGCTCAAGGGCGAGAACCCGGACGAAATCAAATCCGCCACCGAAGCGCTCACCCAGCAGTGGCACCAGGTGGCCAGCGAACTGTATGCGCAGGCCTCGCAGTCCGGTCCGGAGCCCGGGGCTCCGCCGGGAGAGCCGGGGCAGGCCGCGGGCGAGCAGAAGCAGGATGACGGCGTGGTGGACGCGGAGTACGAAGTGGTGGATGACGACAAAAAGAAGTGATCAGAATCGAAAGAGCAAAGCGGAGCCGATTCACATGTGAATCGGCTCCGCTTTTTTGTTTGTGCGTGGTTTTGCGATGGCGCTTTTGTTATCGTTCAGCCCTTCGCGAGATTCCGCGCAGAGAAGAGCTCCCACGCGCGTTCGCGCGCCGTGGTCTCATCCCGTGGCGTGTTCAGCTTGTACTCGAAACGAAGGCGCTGCTCACCGTCCACAATCTCAAAGACCTCGACAAGCCAGAAGTCGCCGTCATGCCTGGCAATCAGCCTGAATTCGCGGTCGTCGCGGCGAATAAACATGGATCGCTCCGATCCGGGAAACTGGTGACTATTCGTCCTCCGTTTCGTCCAGTCTCGCTAGGTGGTCATTGCCCGTGCTGCCAGCGATCCAGGCCCAGCAGCTTTCGCCCGAGCGGAGTCAACCGCGCCGTTCCACCCTCCAAATGCTCCTTTTCCCTCTGGTTCTTCCCCAATCCCGTGAGGCGTTCGCGCCAGCCCTCGATCCGGCTCTCCCGAAGCGAATCGTCGTCATCCTTCGCCGGACTCATCGTGATGTATTGCACGATCCGTGGCCGTTCGGCCGAATTCGGACTGCTTCCGTGGGGCAACAGGCTGTGCCAGATGACCAGATCGCCCTCCCTGCCGGCGATCGGTTTCGCCTGATGACCGAATTCCTCCTGCATCCGTCGTTTGGGGTCGTCATCGTCGGACAACGTCTCGAGCCACGCCCCTATCCGCCTGTGAAAGCCGGGGATGCACGTGAACGCGCCCTGGTTCGCAGCTGTATCGGACAGATAGAGCACGCCCTGAACCATGAAGCGCGACGGGTCCTCCAGTGAAATATCCCAGTGCAGATAGGGACCCTTGAAACTGAATCCAGGACGCTCCGGGGGATTCAGACTTGCCCTGTCGAAACTCACCCAGAGCCTTTCGGTCCCCCAGACATCCGCAAATGCCCCGTGCACCCGGGGGTGCTGGCGGTTGTTCCACAGCGCCTGGTTCTGGTACATCTCCACCATAATTCCGGGCCTCGGCGGATCCGGGTACCACGTCTCAGCATCTTCGGCGTCCATACCCAGAAACGCCCACACGGCCGCCTCGGCCTCCCGGCAGTTTTCCGGCGGCACAGCCTCGGGCACCACAACGTATCCGTTCTCCTCCCAGAAATCCAGCGCCTCGGCGTCCAGAACAGCCATGTCGTCCTCCCTCATCCGATCTAAGAAGCTGTTTTAAAATTACCGGTGAGCTCCCGAGCGCGAGCGAAAAAGTGGCGGTCAAGGCGGGAAAACCCGCCCATATCCAATGTATCGTGGCTGCGCGCCCCTCGCCACTCTTGGGTGGGTTTGACCAACGCTGAACGGCGCTTTTGCAGCCGCGCGAAGACCGCTGGGAATTTTAAAACAGCTTCTAAAGGAATGAAAAGCTCCCGGAAATGCCCGTCGGTACAGGACGGTCCCGAATATGGTTCCAGAACGGCTTCTGTCAAGCCATTTGGACCGTGATTGATAAGCAATATGCAGGATTAACTGCGATTAAGGCGCACAAAAAGGGGACTGACCGGGACATGAAGAGATGAAACGTACGGCGGTCGCGGCCATGGGTGAGTAGGGGCAGGTTTCAAACCTGCCCCTACGGTTGGCGCATCGAGCTTGGTTTGGATCTTGTCACATACCCGCTTTTCGACGAAGTCTCACCGCAGGATGCCAATGCGTGGAACCGGCCGGTCACCGCGCGGACCATCGCCCCGGTTGCCGATAAACCGCGCAAACGCCTTTTTCATGTGGATAATGCGCCGTTCTTCTTTATATTTCGTTGTCGGCCGCGCTTCGCTCCCACAAACTGTGCCGGCGTACCGAAACGGCGCAAAACCCGGGACCGGACGTCAATATAAGTGCGGCGCCGTGAGGGTTTCCTGAAGCAAATTACCTTCCTGGAACTCCGATTATGACGGTTCGAAAAGTCAAGTTCATCTCGGGATTCGCGGTCATTATCGCGTGCCTTGTTCTGCTGGTCGTTACCAGTTCGCAGAAAATGGCGATGTACTACCTCACCGTTTCCGAACTGCAAGCCCGAGAGACCGAATTTGTGAATAAACGCATCAAGCTCGCGGGCAAGGTCACACCCGGCACGATACGGAAACTTCCGGACCGTATTGTCGAGTTCCAGATCTGGGAGCCCCTTGAGGGCGAGGCCTTTTCGGCGAAGCGACCCGTGATCTATGCGGGCATTGTGCCCGACACGTTCAGGGATGAAGCCGACGTTGTCCTGGAAGGCCAGGTAGGCGCGAGCGGCCTCTTTCGCGCGGAAACCCTGTTGGCCAAGTGCCCCTCGAAATACGAGGGCCAGTCCTACGAAGAAATCAAGGAATCCTACAGTAAGTAATCTCCACCCAGGAAAGCCGGGTTATCCGATGACCCGCGGCTCCGACAATGGCTGAAATCGGCAACTTCCTCATCTGGTTCTCGGTTGTCACGTCCCTCTATGCGGCGGTGTCCGGCGTTCTGGCCGGCCGGACCGGCAGGCTGAACCTCACACTCAGCACGGAACGCGCGGTTGCCGCCACTTTTCTGATGGTTCTGGGGGCCTTCGGGCTGCTGGAGTCCTTTTTTCTCACCGACCGCTTCGACCTTCACTACGTGGCCGGCCATTCCAGCCGCGACCTGCCGATGCCCTATAAGTTCACCGCGGTCTGGTCGGGCATGGAAGGTTCGCTCCTGCTCTGGGCCTTTATTCTGGCCGGTTTCAACTTCTTCGCCACGCGCAATACCCGCGGTTTCCGGGGTCCGCTCGCCTCCTACGCGACCGTCGTGATGTCGCTCACCCAGGTCTTCTTCCTCGTCCTCATCGGGTATTACGAGAATCCTTTCCTCGAACTCGGCTTTACGGCGGCCGACGGCCAGGGCATGAATCCGCTGCTCGTCCATCCGGCCATGGCCATTCACCCTCCCATGCTGTATCTCGGTTACGTGGGATTCATCGTGCCGTATGCGTTTGCAATGGCCGCGCTCCTGAGCAGGCAGGTGGACGAGGAGTGGATCCGGACCACCCGGCGCTGGACCATCTGGCCCTGGTTTTTCCTGGGGACCGGGCAGCTTCTGGGCGGGAACTGGGCCTACGTGGTCCTGGGATGGGGCGGGTACTGGGGTTGGGACCCGGTTGAAAACGCCGCTCTGCTTCCCTGGCTCACGGGCACCGCATTTCTGCACTCGGTCATGATCCAGGAAAAGAAAGGGATGCTCAAAGTCTGGAACATGGCGCTCATCATACTCACCTTTACGCTGTGCATCTACGGCACTTTCCTGACCCGCAGCGGCCTGGTTTCCTCCGTGCACGCATTCGCCCAGTCGCCGATCGGCGACGTATTCCTCTATTTCCTGGCGGTAATCGTGGTCTTCTCCGCGGGCATCCTGTGGCGGAGGAGGGCGTTGCTCGAGAGCAGAAACGAATACGAATCTCCGGTCTCCCGGGAAGGCGGATTTCTCCTCAATAATCTGCTTTTCCTCACCGCCGCTTTTGCGGTGTTCTGGGGCGTGATGTTCCCTGTACTATCCGAAGCCGTCACCGGCTCCAAAGTCACCGTTGGTCCTCCCTTTTTCAGCACGGTTATGACGCCCATCGGTCTGCTCCTTCTTCTGTTGACGGGCGTCGGACCGCTGCTGGCCTGGCGGAAGACGTCGGCGCGCAGCCTGAAAAAGCACTTCGCCGGGCCGGGCATCTTCGGTCTCGTCTGCGGCGCCGCGGCATTCGCCCTTGGCGCGCGCGAACTGTACGCGCTGATCTCATTTACGCTTTGCGGCTTCGTGACGGGCGCCATTGCATCCGAGTTTCACAGAGGCGCGAAGGCGCGGGGCAGCAGTTCAAAGGAGCCGTATCTCAAAGCGCTCTGGTCGCTCACCGTCCGAAACCGCCGGCGTTACGGCGGATACATCGTCCACTTCGGCGTCGTCCTCCTCTTCTTCGGCTTCACCGGCAACGCCTTCAACCGGGAAATCGAAGCGGGACTGAAGCATGGAGAATCCGCGACCCTCGGCAAATACCGACTCGTGTACGAAGGCTCGTCCCAGACCCGGAATCCGCTCACCATCGTAATACAGACCCAACTGGGCGTGTACCAGGGGGACGAACGTCTGGGTACAATGTGGCCGGAACAGCACGTCTACTACAAACGAAAGGACCAGCAGCGAACGACCGAAGTCGCCGTGCGCTCCAGCCTGCGCGAAGACCTCTATGTCCTGTATGAGGGCCCGGACCTCGACGGCGCCGCCATGTTCAGGATCTACGTCAATCCCCTCGTAATGTGGGTGTGGATAGGCGCATGGGTTCTTACGCTCGGGACGGTGATCGCCATCCTGCCCGACCGGCGGGAACGTCACAGGCGCGGACGTACCGTCCGGTTCCCTGCCGCATCCTAAGGAGCTGGATGAAAACTCCCAGCGGTCTTCGCGCGGCTGCAAACGCGTCGGGCTGCGTTGGCCAAATTCACCAGTATCGAGAGGTCGAGGCTGCGCTCGCTCGCCTCTCTTGCGCGAATTCGCCCGCCTTGCCCGACACCCTTTCGCACGCGCTCGGGAACGCACTGGAAGTTTTAAACCAACTCCTGAAGGGATTCAACCTGAAAAAGATAAAACAATCAACTGTAGATGGGACGCGGGAGACAGCCGGCGCGGTCTTTCCCCGGCTCTCCGTTCATGTGATGAGGTTGATCCTCCCTGCGCTCCTGCTTCTCCCGATCGCGGGCTCGGTAACCGCCGAAGTGTCGCAGGAGCGGGTTAGAGAGGTGGCAAAGGGCCTCGCCTGTCTCTGCGGCACGTGTCCCAGACGTCCGCTGGACGAGTGCGAATGCGGCTGGGCGGATCAAAAGAGAGCGCGCATTGCCGAAGCCCTGGAAGCGGGTCAGGACAGGGAAGCCATCATCGCGGGCTTTGTTGCGGAATTCGGGCAGGAAGCCTACGTGACGCCCCCCGCCTCGGGCTTCAACCTTTCCGCCTGGATCATGCCCATCATGGTTCTGCTGCTTGGCGCCTTTGTACTGGGGGCCGTGTTGCGCAACTGGTCGCGTCAACGGGCCGCTCCCGCGGTCGGCAGGGTCCCGGAGACAGAGGCCGGCGATCCGTACAGACAAAGGCTGGAGAAGGAACTCAGGGAGCGGGAACTGTGAGCGTCGCGGTCTGCATCGTCATTGTCGCGGCTGTCTGCATCTTCCTGTTCCGTCCGTTCCTTACCGTGAGGGGCCGGATTGGAGAGACGGATGCCGGATCCGGTGGTGGCAACCAGCTCATTGAGGCAAGGGAAGCCCTCTTTGACGCCATCCGCGAACTGGATTTCGACCATCGCATGGGGAAGGTGGAAGAGGACGACTATCGCGCAACCCGCTCACGCTACGAGAACAGGGCCGTGGAACTGATGCGGGCTATCGAGGAAACCGCCGGTCCCACGCAGAAAATCGAGGACCGCATCGAAGAGCAAATCGCCGCACTCAGGAAAAAGACATGATCAACTGCGCCCGGTGCGGGCGCGCAACGCCGGAGGGCGCTCGCTTCTGTCCTCAATGCGGAAAGGCCCTCGCGGAATCACACCCATGAGCATACGTCTCCGCTGCTTCGCCTTTGTGCTGATCGGTCTTTCGCACGCCATCCCTGCGAATGGCCTGGTTGTTGGCCGCGTTATCAATGAGACGCTTTCCAGCCCTCAGAACGACTGCGTGGTATTGCTGGTTCGCCAGGCCGCCGAACCTGAAATCGTCGGTCAGGACACCACCGATAGTCACGGCCGATTCTCGTTCCGGAACGCTGGAGGCGATGGCGCGCTCTGGTTTCTCTTGGCATCCTATGCGGGCGTAAATTACCACCAGCGTCTATCGGACGGCCCCAATGAAATCGCCGTCTACGAAACCACCGGCTCGGACACCGCTCTCTCCGTTGTCTCTCACCACATCATCGTCGACGCGGCGGAAAAGCGGGTTGAACAGATCCTGTTTGTAGAGAACAGTGGCAACCGCACGTTCAGGACCGGCGGGGGCCACGGACACGGCCTGGAGGTTCTCCTGCCTGACGGCGTGACGGAAGTGAGGGACGGTCCGCAGGGACTTCACACCCACGGCAAAATCCTCGTGAATCCGGACCCCGTTCGCCCGGGTCACAGCCATTTGCCGTTTGTTTTTGACCTGCCCGCCTCGGGTCGTCTGGCGCAGACCGTGAGTTATCCCACGAAGTCCGTGGAAGTCTTTGTGCGTCCCGCGGACGTGGATGTAACCGCGGGCGCGCTCCAGGACCGGGGTGAAGTCACGGTCGATCAACACAGTTTTCGGAGGTTCTCGGGGGCCGGTTTCAACCGGGGCGACCGGATCGACCTGGAAATAAACACGTCGCCGTGGTCTTTTTCGGCATTGTCGAGTGATATCGGCATCAGGTGGGTGCTGATTGGGCTGGCGATCGCATGCGCGCTACTTGCCATCTTCTTCCGCCCGGCCGGAAAAGCGGATTCCGCCGCGCGAGCGCCTGCCGATGGCGCGCCGGACCTCCGGGCGCGCAGAACCGCCCTGATGCACCAGATCGCGGATTTGGATGACCGGTACGAGAAGGGGCGCCTCCCGGAGGAAGAATACCGGACCCGGCGAAATGCCCTTAAAGCGGAACTTGTCGAAATGACGCGCGTCCTGGACGGCGAAGGTTAGTCGTTGTGGCCTCGTCCGTTCCGGCCATCGTTCTGGAAAACGTGCAAAAACGGTTCGGCCGCATCGCCGCCCTGGACGGCATCGACCTCGTTATTCCGAGCGGCGCTCTTGCGCTTCTGGGCCCGAACGGGGCAGGCAAGTCGACCCTCCTGCGGGTTGTTGCGACCCTCACCAGACCCACGCACGGCCGGATATTCATTCGGGGCGTGGACGCACGCAAAGAGCCGGAGCGCGTACGGGCGGACATCGGACTCATCTCGCACCAGACCCTTCTCTACGAAGACCTGACCGCAGGTGAGAACCTGCGCTTCTACGGCCGTCTGTACGGTCTGGACGACCTGAAAGAACGCGTGCGTCAGGCGCTGGCGGAGGTGGGTCTTTCCGGCAGGGAACACGACCGGGTCCGCGGGTTTTCGAGGGGCATGAAGCAGCGCCTCGCCGTTGCCAGGGCCACGCTGCACCAGCCCGCGATTCTTCTTCTCGACGAGCCGTTCGCGGGGCTGGACGCGGCCGCGTGCGCCATGTTGAGCGAGCGTTTGCGCCAGCTTCGGCGGGAGGGCCGTACGGTCATCCTGGTGACCCACGATCTGCAACGCTGTCTGGATCTTGCGGATCGTTTCACGATCCTGAACCGTGGGCGTTTTGTCGCGGCGGGAGAAACCGACGGACAGTCGATCGAGAGCCTGGAACATCGTTACGAGAAAGCCCTGACCCTACATCCTTCCGCAATCCCGGCATCAGAATGAGTGCGTAACAGGGATCCGTCGATTTCCGATGCACGGCGCAACGCGGGAACGGGAGCGCCTTTGGCCCTCTTCTTCCGTCAGGTTTCAGCAGTTTTCTGGAAAGACTTCAAGACCGAGGTTCGCACGAAAGAGCGTCTCAGCGCGATGTGCTTTTTCGCGTTTCTGGTGCTTCTGGTCTTTAATTTCGCCTTCACGCCGGACTCGGAGACGATTGGAAGCGCCGCGCCCGGCATTTTCTGGATCGCCGTAACGTTTGCCGGATTCATGGGCCTGACGCGCTCCTTCGTATCGGAACGTGAAAACGACTGCCTGACGGGCCTTCTGCTTTCTCCCGCCGATCGCGGCGCGATCTACCTGGGCAAAATGCTGGCGAATCTGTGCGCAATGCTCTTTCTGGAAGCCCTGATCCTTCCGCTTATGGTTGTTTTTCTGAATATCGCCGTCTGGCAACACCTGCCCCGACTGCTTCCCGGGCTGTTGCTGGGGACCCTCGGATTCGCGGCCGTGGGCACCCTTTTCGCAGCGATGTCGATCAGGACCCGCCTCCAGGAAGCCCTGCTGCCGATGCTCACCCTTCCCGTCCTGGTCCCGGCCCTGCTCGCGGCCGTCGAATCGTTCCGGGCCGTGCTGGCTGGCGATTCTCTATCCGATATTTCCCCCTGGATACATATCGGCGGTGCATTCGCCCTTCTGTTCGTGGCCGCATGCGTACTCTTGTTCGATTATGTGATCGAGGAGTGACATGGGGAAACAACTGTATCTGTGGTCCCGTATCCTGGGTGTGTTGGCGCTGATCGGTATGCTGGTTGCGCCCTGGCTCGCGCTCGTGTACGCGAGCGTGGAAAGGCAGATGGGTCTTGCCCAGAAAATCTTCTACTTTCACGTGCCGTCGGCTTTCGCGATGTATGCCGCCTTTTTTCTTGTCTTCGTCTTCAGCATCCTGTACCTCGTTCGATCGGAAAAGCGGTGGGACATATGGGCTTCCTGCGCCGCGGAGGTCGGGCTGCTCTTCTGTACGCTCGTGCTCCTTACCGGTCCCATCTGGGCGAAACCCGTCTGGGGGGCCTGGTGGGTATGGGACGCTCAGTTGACCCTCACGCTGGTCCTCTGGCTGATTTTCGTCGCTTACATGATGCTGAAGAGTTACAGTGAAGACCCGCTGCAGAGCGCCAGATTCCGGGCGGTTCTGGGTATCATCGGCTTTCTCGACGCGCCGCTCATCCACTACTCCACGCGGCTGTGGCGCACCCAGCATCCCGAGGTGGTACGGGCGGAGGAAATTGGACTGCCGCCCGACATGCTGGTCGCGTTCGTCTTCTGCTCCGCGGTGTTTCTTGTACTCGTGGCCGCTGTTCTGGCCAGACGCGTCTCGCTCGAATTCGCCCGGGAAGAGCTTGAATCTTTGAAAGCCTGCTTCCGCGTTACGGAAACACGGGCTTAGCAGACCTCGGCCCGAACTGTCGGGAGATTCCGGAGGATGCCTATGCAACACCTCGGTTACATGGCTGCCGCCTACGCGATTATATGGGCGGTGATACTCATTTACTTTATCGGACTCGGACGCCGCGAACGTGAGATATGGACCGAACTTCAGGGGCTGCGTGAGTCCATACGCGAACGAAAACACGAGGCCGATTCCGGCGAACGCCAGTAGACGGCGTGAAGAATGGAAGCCGGTTGTCCGGCGTCTCGGAAGCTGTCTTAAAACCCCCAGCGGTCTTCGCGCGGCTGCAAAAGCGTCGGTCTGCGTTGGTCAAATCCACCCGTCGTACGAGATCGAGGCTGCGCTAGCTCGCCTCTCATAGGCGAATTTGCCCGCCTTGACCGACACATTTTCGCGCGCGCTCGAGACTCACCAGGAATTTTAAAACAGCTTCTCAGAGTTCCTATGCCTGTAAAAAACGCCCGCAAGATCCTCGCGCTTATCAGGAATCGCAAGGCGCGAGAGCGCGAACGTCAGTTCGTTATCGAAGGCATTCGCCTCGTGGAAGAGGCGCTCCTTTCAGACGCGCCGGTGGTGCAGCTCATCTTCGACCGGGAGATGCTCGATGCCGACAGTCGCCTGCAGCAGTTTCACCGCGAGGCCCTGCGCCGGGAAATAACCGTCCAGCAGACGGATCGCCGCGCGATCAGAAATATGGGTGAACATCAGAATCCCGAGGGCGTGATTGGCGTGGTACGGTACCTAGCGCAGAACCGGAAACGGGCGCTGGATGCGGGAGGCCCTCTCCTGCTTTTCGACCGGTTGCGGGACCCCAACAACCTGGGGTTGGTCTTCCGCACCGCCGAGGCGGCCGGCGCGGCAGCCATTTTCCTCTCTCACGGATCCGTCGAGCTCTATAATTCCAAGGTCGTGCGCGCTTCCCGCGGTTCCATCTTTCGCCTGCCCGCTTTTCGAAACGAGGATCTTCACGCGCTGATCGAAGACCTGCGGCAGCGGGATGTCCGTATACTGTCCACCGAACTGCAGGGAAAGCCGTTCTATGAGATGGAACGGAAAGGCCGCATCGCATTTCTGTTCGGCAACGAGACCTTCGGTGTCGACGCCGATCTTCGCCAACACGTCCACCAGGCCATCTCCATACCCATGGCAGAAGGTGTAAATTCTCTCAATGTGGCCGTCGCCGCAGGCATTCTGTTGTTCAAACACCTGGAGCCGGCCTGATACAGGAAAAGCCCGGCGGATTTCCCGCCGGGCTTTATGACTTCATGCGCCGTTTCTTGTCGAGAATACGGGCGATCGGGGTCAGATTCTAATACACCGCGCCTGTCAGCGACCCCTGGTTCGACTCGTCACTGTACGCTTCATAGAGATGTGGACGGCGCTGCAACCAGTTCACCTCCCGGAAGCAACCCCCGTTCCAGGTGCGAAATCCGTCCGCCAGATCCACCGTTGCTAAAATGTGATCCTCGTCTCCCTCGTTCCAAGCCAGGATGTCGCCTTTTCTGTCCACGATACAGCTGCCCTGCGTCGTATTCCGGGCAACCACCATGCAGACCTGGTTGTCCATCGCGCGGGTCCGCATAATGGCCTTCCAGCGGTCCTCACTGAAGATGGGCGCTCCCTGACTCCACCTGCTGGCGCGGTGATCGCCCATGATCGGCAGCAGGAGGAAATCCGCCCCGCTCAATCCCACCATCCGTGATGATTCCGCTGCCGAGCTGTCCATGCAGATATTGCATCCGATCCGCCCGATTACCGTATCGAACATGGGAAAGCCGTCGCCGGGAAGAATCCCGGATTCGCTCTCGCCGCCCACGGCCAGATGTACCTTTCGATACCTGCCGTCCACCGCTCCGTCCGGTCCGATCAGCGCCGCTGTATTGTGAACCGCGTCGCCGTCCCGCTCAATCAGGCCCAGCAGCAGGTACAGCCCGTGTTGGCGGGCGAGGTCCGCAAACGGCTTCGTTTCCGGGCCGGGAAGCGGTACCGCGAGGTCGATGGGGCTCCCTGAAATCCCCCACTGAAGGGCAATTTCCGGCAAGACGATCAGATCCGGCCCCGAATTGCATGCGGCTTTGCAAAGGGGCAGATAATAGTCGATATTTTCGGCAACCGCGGTATAGGGTCCCTTCCGTGATCCCGCCTTGCCCGTTACCACCGCAACCCTTATCGCGGTGGGCGTCTCCGGGGCCTCGACAACCTTAACCTCGGGCACATGCCACTCGGACTCGCCCGCGGTTGCCCACCGGAACGTACACCGCAGCGTTAAACGGTTGGTACCTTCGGGCGCGGTCAGCGTACGGGAGAACCGGATCGTTTGCGTTCCGACGGCCGCCGGCAGCAGATAGTCCCATTCCTGTATTTCATGTATCGGCACCGTCGCGTCGTCGGGGGGCATCTCTCCCCAGTAGGATTTGCAGCGCAGCGTGTCCCTGGGATGTTCGAGAGATCTGTAGTCCGCCTCCCAGGTCGCCCGGAGCGCCTGACCCGGTTCGACCCCCGAGAATATCGCCTGCCAGCCGCCCACGCACGTCCGTGTTCCATTGGCCGCCGCAGCGAACGTATTTCCATCCTGTTCAGTCAGCGGCGCGGCAGAAGGATGCGGCGCCCAACGTTCGATCCTTTCCAGTTTCAAGTCGGCCATTCTCACCTCCCTGCCGTAAATTCCAAAGGTGGCATCGGGTTCACTCCTTCAGGCCGCCGGCCCTCAGTGCGCCGTCGACAAACGCATAAGCCTGCTCGCGAATTTCCGGCGGAAACGCGTGTTCCGCATCGGGATGTACCGCCATCAGGCGGCCGGAGGCGCCAAGTAACGCGTAAACCGGCGCTGCCGCCCGGACGCAGTCCTTCACGCCGGACACTTCAAAATTGGCATCACGCAACGGCGCGTTTATGAAGAATCCCCGGGGCGCGAGGGTGGCAACGACCTCCGTGAAATCAAACGGCATCCGATTCGGGTCTTTGCCGTAACGCTCAGAAATGCGGGGCATATACCCCCGATGGCTCCAGCCGGTCAGGTCGCCGCCATAATATTTGAAGAACGAATTGAACCCGCAACTGGACACCACGACCTTCAGCCGCCGATCGAACGCGGACAGATACATGGAATTGTGTCCGCCCAGGGAATGGCCGATACATCCGATCCGCCCGGCATCCACCTCCGGCAGCGACTGTAGCAGGTCCACGGCCCGCATATGGTTCCAGATCCCCTTCATCGTGGCGCTGGCATAACCATTTTGATATGGATCGATTTCGTAGTCTCCGAAATTCACGTAGTCCGGCGCCAGCGTCACATAACCCCTCCGCGCAAGTTCCAGCGCATAGTGAAGATCCGGGATGCCGCCCACGCCCGCGGGTTCGCCTTTCCCGATTTTCGTTGTCTGATGCAGGCACAGCATCGCCGGTGCCTTGCCGTTCAAGCCCTTCGGGACAAGCAGGTACGCGGGTACGCGGTCGTCCGGTTCCGACACGAAAGAGACCTTCTTCCTGATCACGTCGCCCAGGTCCTCGGTCCCCACAACCTCCATATCCAGCGCGGGCAGGCTGGAACGGTCGGGAAGGGGTCCCATCACTTTCTCCATATTCGCCAGAATGTCGGCCCGCCGCTTTTCCCAGTCCTTCGAACTCGATATCGCCCGTTCCCTGCCCCCTGCGTCCACGTAGACCAGCATCGCCATCTTATCCTCGTAGAACGGCGGCCCCTGCCCGGCAATGGGGACCCCGATCAACATCGTGATCCCCAGGCCCAGGCTGACCGTCCATCGTGAAAACTTCGTCGGGAAACATTCCATTGGACATTCCGTCTCGGTGAACTGTCCGGGAAACCTATGGGGACTGAATGCAAGGTGATTGAACAAACGCCGGAAACTGCCAGTTCGCGGTACCTCACTGTATCGCTGTTGCCGGCCGCATGCGCGAATCAGCGAGCCGTCCATCCTCCGTCCACGAACAGCGACGTTCCCGTCACGTAGGTCGACGCGTCGCTGGCCAGAAACAGCGCGGCGCCACGGATCTCGCGCATCTCGCCCCAGCGATTGAACGCCGTCTGGCTGAGCAGACTCTTCACCTTGTCGGGAGTCTTCAGAAGCGGCCTGTTGATCTCCGTCAGAAAGGGTCCCGGGCAAAGCGCGTTGCACCGGACTCCGAACGGCGCCCACTCCAGCGCGAGCGCCCGGGTCATGCCGGCGACCCCGGCCTTGGACGAACAATATGCCGAGCGTTCCGCCAGACCCACGGCGCTCAGCGTCGACCCCACGTTGATCACCGATCCACTCTTCCGGGACGTCATGATCGGCCCCGCGGCCCTGCAGCAGAGCCAGGAACCGGTCAGGTTGGTCTCTATGACCTGCCGGAATTCATCGACCGGAAAACGATCCAGCGGATGCCGGATGTTGATCCCCGCACAGTTGACCAGAACATCCAGTCGCCCGAACCGGTCCGTGACCGCCTGCATCAGGCCGATCACCTCCGCGTCCACGGTCACGTCGGCGGCGAGGCCCAGGCTCTCCTGACCCGCATGTGCCGCGATCTCCGCCGCAACCGCTTCACAGTCCGCTCCGTTTCTCGAACAGACCACGGTAACGGCGCCCGCTTCGGCCAGCGCCAGCGCCATTTCCTTTCCCAGTCCCTTCGATCCTCCGGTAATCAGCGCCACACGACCGTTCAGTCGAAACAGATCCAGCGTTGTCGGTTCGTCCATATTCGCCTCCGCAGTTTGCATGGTGCCGCGAATTGGCTGATGCCGCGAATTACCAATTCGCGTTACGGGATCAAGAACCTGCATAGTATCTAGCGAATTGTGACGGCGATGTACCGCGAACTGCCAGTTCGCGGTACCGACTCATGCGCCGCAACAGATGGGCTTTATCAGAGGGTTGCCAGGACCGTCCTCAATATCCCGGCGAACAACAGCCGCTCCTCCGGTGTCCCCACGGTCACCCTGAAAAACCTGTCCAGAGGCGCCGCCGCGGGTTTGCGCACGAACGCGCCGTGTCTCTGAAGGGTCTCCAGAATCGTATTCGCGCGATCCGCCGTTCCGGCATCGAAGGCGACGAAGTTCGTGGCCGAAGGCAGCGTGGGCAAACCAAGCCTTTCTCCCAGAAGCGCATAATCCGTCCGTCCTTCCGCAACCGACCTGACCACGTTCGCCACGAATTCCGTATCCCCAAGCGATGCGAGTGCTCCGGCCTGTGCCACTCGATTCACACCATAGTGGTGCCGTACCTTCTCCAGGGCCTCCACAACGACCGCGTCCGCAACCGCGTATCCGATCCGCGCGCCGGCCATCCCGTGCGCCTTGGAAAACGTGCGCATACGAATGACGCGCGGCCTGATCGGCGCCATAGCCGGCAGCGCGTCCTGTGTTGCGAACTCTGAATATGCTTCATCCAGAATCAGCAGGCACCGATCCGGAAGCGTTCTCTCAAATGCCAGGATATTCGCCGCCGGGTGCCAGGTGCCCGTGGGGTTGTCCGGATTGGACAGGTACACCAGCCGGGCATCGGTTTCCGCGGCGGCATCGGCCAGTCCCTCCAGATCGTTTCTGTCATTCCGGTAAGGCACGAAGTGCAGGAGGCCGCCAAACCCGTTTACGTGGTAGTTGAACGTCGGGTATGCGCCCAGGGATGTAACGACCCTCTCTCCGGGCTCGACAAAAACCCGCACGACAAGCCCCAGCAGGTCGTCGATTCCGCTTCCTACGCTGACGTTCTCGAACGGGACGCCGTTGAATCCGGCAATTGCGCTGCGGATCTCGTGGTTTTCAGGATCGTTGTACCAACTCAACCGATCGACCGCACGGAACATGGCCTCGCGCGCCAGCGGCGAAATCCCGAAAGCGCTTTCGTTGGCCCCTACCCTCACCCTGAAGGGTTCTCCGCGCCTGCGCTCCAGCGCTTCGGGCCCTACGAACGGCACCGATGCCGGCAGGCCGCGAACAATTCGGGTAAATGGAAACCGGTTATCCATCATCCGGGCTCCGTGGACACAAAGACATCGTAGCGTCCGTCAGAATCGGATTCGGAACCGCATACGGAATTCCAGGCCTTCCTCACCGTGTCCGTGCGGCTCCTCCCAGTCGACCTGGTCCAGATGCGCATCCACATACGCATCGCCCATACTGAACAGGACAAGGCCGATCGTCGTATACAGAAAGATATTCCGTTCCAGCGATGCATCGACCGACGGGCGATTGTTCAACTGGTTCCGGCGAACAAAAAACGCCACCGTGGAACCCACCTGCGCGGCGGCGATCAGGCTTCCCTTTACGGGCCGGCGGTTATAAAACTGCCCCCATCCCGGCAACGCCAGCGACCGTAACATCGCCCCCCGCGGGGTCTGGGCCTCCCGGACACTGTCCACGGCCGTCGAATCCGGACTTTCAGCAGCCGCCGGGACGACCCCTGTAAGAATAGCCATTCCCGCCGCGAACGCGAGCGTCAATGCGGCAGAAATCACACCGCCGGAATTGCCGACTTTTCTGTTCCAGGCATTGCGCTTCACGATTCATGCCCCGATCGCCAGTCTTGCCGCGCCAAGAATCCCCGCGTCGTCCCCCAGCATGCCCGCCACAATCCGCACCCTTTCCTTGACCCCGACCGTACCACGTTCCTGAAAGGTCCTTCTGGCAGGCGCAAACAGCCGTTCCCCTGCACGCGCGAGCCCCCCGCACAGCGCCACCACCTCCACGTTCGTTACGCTCACCAGACTCACAAGCCCGATTCCCAGCAGCGTCCCGGTTTCTTCGAACATGGCGCGGGCAAACGCGTCTCCCGCCTCGGCCGCCTCGAAAATGGCCTGCGTCGTCAGCCCCCTCGCGTTCAGCGCGGTTTCCGGTGCTTCCGTTTCCAGCCGCTCACGGGTCCGCCTTACCATCGCGGTAGCGGAGACGTAGAGCTCAAGACATCCATAATTCCCGCAGGGGCACCGGGGTCCGTTCCAGTCGATGGTGATGTGGCCCACCTCCGCCGCATTGCCGTTGAACCCATGCATCAATTCGCCGTTGCACACCCAGCCGCCGCCCACGCCCGTGCCCAGCGTCACACACAAAAAATGAGGCGCCTTCCTGCCGGCGCCCTGCCATTGTTCGCCAAATGCCGCGAGATTCGCATCGTTATCCACGACCACCGGCGTTTCGAGTGCTGCCTCAAGCCGGTCTTTCAGCCGTACGCCGTGCATGCAAGGCATATTCTCGGAAGAAATAATGACGCCGTTGAAGGGGTCTAGCGGACCCGGCGCACCGACGCCCACGCCGCGCACTTCCGCTCCGCCCGCTTTCCGAAGCACCTGCCTGACGCACTTCGCGATTCCGGAAATCACATGATCGCTGCCCAGGTCGGGCCGCGTGGGACATCGGAACCGGGAGACGATCTCTCCCGCGTCCGTCACCAGGCCCGCGCGGGTATTGGTTCCGCCCAGGTCGACGCCAACCGCCAGTGCGCTCACATCTCGGCCCGCGCCTGTTTCACGGCATCCACAAAGGCCCGGGCGGTCGCCGTTAACGCGGCCCAGTCCTTCTTCGCCACCGCCCGTTTATCCACCATCGCGCTCCCGGCACCCACCGCGCAGGCGCCCGCCTTGATGAACTCCGGCGTCGTCCTGGAGTCCACCCCGCCCGTCGGCATCAGTCGCACCTGGGGCAGCGGCCCTTTTACATCCTTGAAATAGGAAGGACCGCCGACACCGGCAGGGAAAACCTTGACAACATCCGCCCCCGCCTGCCATGCGGCAAGAATCTCCGTAGGCGTGAACCCGGCGGGCATCACCACTTTGCCGTAGCGCTTTGCCATCGTGATTACTTCCGGATTCAGCGTGGGGCCCACGACGTACTCCGCACCTGCCAGAATGGCCGCGCGCGCCGTCTCGGGATCCAGGACGGATCCGACGCCCACGATGGTGTCCTCCATTTTCGCGGACGCCTCCTCAATGACCTTGAGCGCCCCCGGCACGGTCATTGTCACCTCAATGGCAACCACGCCGCCTTCCCGAAGCGCCCGGGATACATCCATCAGTTCCGTGGGTGAGTCCGCCCTCAGAACCGCCACCACACCGCAGTCGATGATTCGATCCAGCACGCCGGGCATACGGTATTCTCCTCTTTCTGTGCGATCACGAGCGGCACTCTACCGCCGGATTCTGGCCGCGGCGCCCTTCATGGCGGATTCCGCCTCCGCCCGCGTCGCCCAGTTTACGTCTCCCAGGAAGGTATGTGCAAGGGCTGAATACGCGCCCGCAAAATCAACCGCCGACTGGGGATCCACCCCCTCGATCAGACTGGATATCAACCCCGCCGAGAAGCTGTCCCCGCCTCCGACGCGGTCGACCATTTCCAGATCCTCGAAGATTCGAGACAGGTAGAACGCGTCGCCGTCGAACAGGAGCGTACGCCAGTCGTTCAGCAGTCCCGTCTTTGCAACCCGCAGCGTCGTGCCCACGTAATCCACATTGGGATAACGTTCGACCGCCCGCCGCGCCACGTCCTTGTAGCTTTCGGGGTCCAGTTGACTGTAGTCGTCTTCCGAGCCCTCCGCCTTCAACCCCAGGACCTTTTCAAAGTCCTCTTCGTTGCCAATCAGTACCTTGACCAGCGGAACAATCCTGCTGCTGGTCTCCTGGGCTCTCTCCGAACTCCAAAGCTTCGACCGGAAGTTCAAATCGTAACTCGTCGTTACCCCGGCCTCGCTGGCCGCCTCCAGGGCTTCAATCGTCGTATTTGCTGCACTGTCGGAAAGTGCAGGCGTGATGCCGCTCACGTGAAACCATTTCGCGCCCTCGAAAATGGACTTCCAGTCCACCATGCCGGGCTCGATGTTTGAAATCGCGGAATTCGCGCGGTCGTACGTCACCGCGCTGGCACGCGGCCCGACGCCCAGTTCGACGTGGTAAAACCCGTTCCGTTCGAAACCGACACCGTCAAAATCCACCCAGTCTATATTGGACATGTCCACGCCGTGTTCCCGGCCCTTGTTCCGAATGATCCACCCTGTCCAGTTGTCCACCAGCCGGGATACCCACGCCGTATTCAGCCCCAGATGCGCGCAGGCAACCGCCACGTTGTACTCGCCTCCGCCTATCTCGACATCCAGACTAATGGAATTCTCCAGCCGGCGGTATTCCGGCGACGACAATCGGATCATCGCCTCCCCGAAGGTTACGACATCATACATTGCTCCCCTCCTCACATAAGCCCGGGCGTTGAGGCTATCGCCTGGTTTCAGAGTCCGGACTCTATTCGTCGCTTCCGCCAAGAAAGCCGGAAAGGATCAACATCCGAAACAGGGAAAGTACCGCTACCAGCGCCGAAGCGACGTAGGTCCAGGCCGCAGCATTCAATACCTTTCGGGCCGCGGGGATTTCTTCCCGGGTCAGGTATCCGCCGTCCTGGAGAATGGCAATGGCCCTGCTGCTGGCATTGAACTCCACCGGCAGCGTGACGAGCCCGAACAGGACGGCGAAGGAAAAGAATACGATGCCGAGTTGAAGCATAAATCCGGATTGAAATAAAAAACCGATAAAAAACAGGGGCATACCCACCCAGGAGCCGAAATTGGCCACCGGGACGATATTCGTCCGCAGGCTCAGGGGAAAGTACCCGTGCGCGTGCTGAAACGCATGGCCGGCCTCATGCGCCGCCACGCCGATGGCCGCGAGCGAACGCGATCCGAATGTGCTGTCCGACAGACGCAGCGTATGGTCCCGCGGATCGTAGTGATCGGTCAGCTTGCCGCCCACGTTCTCCACTTTCACTGAAACGCGGCCTCTCCGCAGAATATCACGGGCGACCTGGTCCGCGGTCCAACCGCTTCGGGAACCGAATTCATCATATCTGGCGAATGTACGCTTGACCTTGAACTGCGCCCACAGCGCCAGGATGAACCCCGGAATCACAAGAATCAGTGTCGGGTCCCAGAAGAGTGGAAACATAAACGCAACACCTCCTTCGAGAATATGTACTGCCTGTTCTTCCGATGTGACGTCAATTATTCGCAGTTCCGAGCAGCGTCTCCGAAGATCTCGCCGGCTTCAATCCGATACCCGCGCACCAGTTCGGCGCCGCTCATCCGTCCCTTGCCCGCCGGCTGCACTTCTTCAATCGCGAGGGTTCCTTCGCCGGCGGCTATCACACATCCCTTCCTCCCGTCCGCCACGATCACCTCGCCGGGCAGCCCGGCTCCGTGGGCGGCCTCTGCCCGATGCACCTTCAGATATTCGCCTCTCCAGGTCGTAAACGCTCCCGGAAACGGGTTGGTTCCGCGAACGAGATTGCGGATCGACGCCGCGCAGCAGGTCCAGTCGATCCGGCCGTCCTCCTTGTCCAGCCGCGGCGCCCGGGTGACCCCCTTGTCGGGCTGCGGCTTCGATGTCAACTCGTCTCTTTCCAGCCCGTCGACGACGGCGGCAAGCGCATCGGCCCCCATTGTCCGTAACCGATCCGAGAGCTCTCCTGCCGTTTCGTCCTGTCCGATCCCCACGACCTGCTGAAACAGCAGATCCCCCGCGTCCACCCGCGTGGTCAGACGGAATACGCTTATTCCGGTTTCGGTTTCTCCCCGGATAATCGCCCAGTTGATCGGCGCCGCCCCGCGATACTTCGGCAACAGGGAGGGATGCAGGTTCACCGAGCCGAACCTTGGAATCTTCAACACAACAGGCGGCAATATGACAAACGCGACCACGACGAAAAGATCCGCGTCGAAGCGCCGAAGCCGATCCAGAAAGTCCGTGGCATCCAGAGAGTGCGGCTGCATAACCGGAATTCCCAACCGGCGGGCGGCCGTCTTCACGGGAGGCGGCGCCAGTTTCCGCCCTCGCCCCCGAGGCCGGTCCGGCCGGGTCACGACCGCGGCGATTTCGTGGCCGCAAGCCGCCAGACGGTCCAGGGACGGCACAGCGAAGTCGGGCGTCCCCATGAATACCAGCTTCACATCCGTCTCCAATCAGGGACCCGATTCCGCCGGAATCCCCGGTGCCATTCCCGGTCAGGTCCCCGATCACTCTTCATCCACAACCCGGGAGACCGATCCCCTGGCAACCTGAAGGCGGACTTCCTTGGCGACCTGTACGACCAGGATACCCTCCTCGTCCTTGATACCCACGATCGTTCCGTGAAGCCCTCCTGACGTTACGATTTTATTGCCCTTTTTCAGGCTGTCGATCATCGCCTGCTGCGCCTTCTGTTTTTTGATCTGGGGGCGAAAGATCAACAGGTAGACGACGATGACCATCAACAACAAAGGAAAAATCTGCACAAGAAATCCCGGGCTGGACCCATCGGTCGGCTGGCCGCCCATTGCGAACGCTTCGCTTACGCCAAACAAAGGTAACCCTCCTTGAAAAAGTCAGTATTAGAAGCCGTCTTAAAATTCCCAGCGGTCTTCGCGCGGCTGCAAAAGCGCCGGTCGGCGTTGGTCAAACCCACCCGTCTTACGAGATCGAGGCTGCGCCTGCTCGCCTCTCATAGGCGAGTTTTCCCGCCTTGACCGCCACTTTTTCGCTCGCGCTCGGGAACTCACCGGTAATTTTAACACAGCTTCTTATAAACTGAACGATAGAATCACTTCACTGACTGTTCTCGAATTGCTGACTCTTGGCCGTGTTCAGGAACTTCTCTTTCCACGAGGTGAACCGCCCGTCCAGAATGGCGGTTCGCATCTCACGCATTGACGACAGATAGAAGTGGAGGCTGTGCAGGGTCAACAGCCGCAGGCCCAGAATCTCCTTCGAACGAACCAGATGACGGAGGTAGGCCCGCGAATAGTTTCTGCACGTGTAACACGCGCATTCCGCGTCGAGTGGCGCCAGGTCGCGCGCGAACTTCGCGTTGCGCAGGTTCATCCTGCCCCATCGGGTAAACGCGGTACCGTTCCTGGCGTTCCGGGTAGGCAACACACAGTCGAACAGGTCGATGCCGCGGCTGACACCCTGAACGAGGTCCTTCGGGGTTCCGTGCCCCATCAGGTAACGGGGCGACGCCTCCGGAAGACGCTGCACGACGGACTCAACGGCGTTCCACGTGTCCGCGCCCGGTTCGCCCATTCCGGTGCCTCCGATGGCGAACCCCCAGAAACCCATCGCCACCGTCTCATCCGTAAACCGTTCTCTCAGATCGGAATAGGTACTTCCCTGAACAATGCCGAACAACGCCTGTTCGCGTCCGGCTGCACTCAGACCCCCCGATGCTGAAAACGCATCCATGCACCGGGCGCCCCAGCGCAGGCTGCGCTCACCCGCTACCCTCGCATAGTCATAATCACAGGGATAGGCCGTACACTCATCGAACATCATGATAACGTCGGCGCCGATCGCCCGTTCGATCTCGATCACCCGCTCCGGCGTAAACAGATGTCGCGACCCGTCGATATGGGACTGGAAAAGTACGCCTTCGTCCGTAATCCTGTTCAGGCCCGCCAGGCTGCTGATCTGATAGCCACCGCTATCGGTGAGGATCGCCCGGTCCCAGTTCATGAAGCCGTGGAGGCCGCCCGCTTCGGAGATCAAATCCGCCCCGGGCCTCAGATACAGATGATAGGCGTTGCCCAGGATGATCCTCGCGTCCAGATCTCTCAGATCCTGCTGCCCCAGCGTCTTAACGGTGCCGCAAGTGCCAACAGGCATAAAAACCGGGGTCTCCACAACCCCGTGCGGCGTATGAAGTACCCCTGCTCGTGCGCTCTGGTCTGTGGCCAGCACCTCAAACCGGAAGCCTGTGTTTCCGATTTCGCACCTCCGCCAACAGGAACCCGGATCCATCAACCGGAACAAACGAGTCTTCGGTTTATAACAGTCCGTTGATCAAGTCGCTCTGCAGGCGAGGCCGAGCCATTGTGGTCGAAGACAAGGCGCGCAACCGAGTCCCATCTAGCGATTCGGCGAGGGCGCGCAACGCAGTATTTCGACCGCAATGGCCGGCCGTAGCCCGGATGGGCTTTTTCAACGGGCTGTTAAGGTACCGAAGACTTCGTTACGCGATTGCCGCAGTGCGATATGTCCCAGTTTTCAGCCCTGGCGCAGCCCAAATATACCAAGCGTTTCAGTGCAAGTCAACGGGTATTGAATTCTGAACAGGGTCGGGTCGATGATCGGACTCGCGGCGAATGCCAGCGCCGAACGCGCGCCTTGTCCTCGGCCTCATCGGCTTGGCCTGCGGAGCAACTCTATCAACGGACTGTTACGGCATTCCTGGCGCTGACGAATTCGATTCCCCGTTTTTCGAGCTTCGGCAGCACGCGTTCGAGCGCCGCGAGTGTGGCCGGCCTCGCGCTTCCAATGGCAATCACCGTCCCGGTTATACCAGCCATTTCCGCCAGGGCCTCGACGGATTTTTCGACCGCCTCCTGTGTGTCCTCTTGATCCAGAAACTTCGCGTTCCGGCCGGCCGGCATTCCCATTACCTCCGCGACAGACCATGCTATTGAGCGCGGACTGGTGAAGCTGTCCACGAAGAAGAGACCATGGCGGTCTATTTCTTTCAATACTCTGCCGATTGCGGTGGGGTCCTCCGTCAATCGCGATCCCATATGGTTGTTCATTCCGGTTGCCTGAGGCAGGTTCGCCCGCGCCATTCGAATCAACGTCCTGATTTTTTTCGGTGAGTGGTCCATGAGCACCGCGTTTGGACCCGGGTCATGGCGAGGATAGCTCAGGGGTTCCATCGACAGATACACCATGACGCCATGCCCGGCTGCGGCTGCCTGTTCAGCAATCCAGGTGGTTTTTTCCCGGCCTGGAAAGACAGAGAACGTAATCGTCTGTTTCAACGCGCAGAATCCGCGAATCAACGCCTCGTTCTGATCTCCGAAATCGACTACTATAATGGCGACCCGGCCCGACAATCGAACAAGCCTGGCGTTTCGTTTCAATATGATCTGATTCGTGCGGACGCCATCCATGCCTACGTACATCGACAGCCTGGCGCCGTTGCGGTCTTCCACGGCTTCAACGACGTCGCCGCCCAGACGCCGGGCAAGCCGGGTCAGTTGCAGGTTGCAGACCGCTAATGGCAGCCCGTCGGGTACGTCGGAGGTCATCACCCAGCGGGCGGTACTGTCGGTCTGCGCCTTCGACCGCCTGATGGAAAGGACCCCTTCAGGAACGCCGAGTCCCTTCAGAACAGCGGGCGCCTGTGATGCCACGGAATCTGCAAACGCCAACGGACCCGCCGGAAGCGTCCGCCATTGCTCCGGTTGAGTCAGCGCGACACTCGGTTCGTAAGTCGGGGCTACGACCGCGCGCCACCGCATCCACCCGGCCAGTCCGGCCGCCAACGCCAGCACAAATGCCAGTGTCCAGAGGCGCAATGACATTCGTCGCCGTCTGCGGGCCATTTTCACTCGGCGAGAACCCCTGGCTTTTCCTTCCGCTCCCGCGGCGCCGGAGCGCCTTTTGGATGTCTTTGCCATAGCAGCATGAAGAATTGCGATACCGGGCGTACCGAACGAAATACGATTCGGCACGGGCAAACCGGACCCGGCTCATTTCGGGATTGACCGTAGCGGGGAAGATCGATGGATTCAACAGGGGGAGAGATGTCGGGCCCAAATTCCGGAGCAGGGGAGACGGAACGCGTCCAGGGTAAGAAGCTGTATTAAAATTACCGGTGAGTTCCCGAGCGCGAGCGAAAAAGTGGCGGTCAAGGCGGGAAAATCCGCCCATATTTATCTATACGGGTGGATTTGACCAACGCCGACCGGCGCTTTTGCAGCCGCGCGAAGACCGCCGGGAATTTTAATACAGCTTCTAAATTTAAGGCACGGAAAAGCTAACGGGCCGCGGCACAAAACAAAGCACGAAGATGATGAGAGAAAGATATCCCATCAGTTTCCGAAACGGATCGAGAGCCAGATCGGGGTCGCCCGTCGGGGTATGCCGGCGCCCCAGCACCAACGCGATGAGTATCCAGATGAGCCATCCCGGCCACCGGGTATCGAGCCAGGTTGAGACGCCATCCTGGACGTACAGCCAGTCATACGGCGGCCCCAGCGCCCACAGGCCTCCAAGAACGAAAAGCGCCGCTTTCGAAACGAGCGCGTGGATGCGCGCCCCTCCGAATGCATAGACAATATGCCCGCCGTCGAACTGTCCCACCGGCATGAGATTCAGTGCGGTCACAAAGAGGCCCAGCCAGCCGGCCACGAAAATCGGATGATCGTAGATCGCAAATCCATCGGGGAGGTCTCCGATAATCTGATTCGTCAACCACCTGCCCAGAATGGAATTGCCGAGTGAAATCCCGCCTTCGGCAAAGGTTGAGACGGGCACGATTTCGGACAGATGCAACCCGACGATCAGGGCAAGCAGGGCAACTACGAAACCGGCGAGCGGTCCGGAGGCTCCGATGTCCATCAGCGCGCGCCGATTCGGAATGCGGGATCTGATCTTGATTACAGCACCCAGGGTACCGATGAATGACGGAAAGGGAATGAAATAAGGCAAGGTCGCGCGCACCATCCAACGGCGGGAGGTGAGGTAGTGCCCCATCTCGTGGATGCCCAGAATCAATAACAGGGTTCCGGAAAACGGAAGCCCCAGAACCAGATATTTCGGATTCCACAGCAGCTCCGTCGAGTACAAGTCCCGGGGAAGGGATTCTGGTGAAACCGCCACGTGCATGGCGACCGCCATCTGCACGCCCGCGGCGGTTGTCGTGTACGCAGTCAGGACGAACAACAGGACGTTCAGCCATATGCGGTCTCTAGTGCCCTGTCCCAAAAATTCCTCACCATTCGACCGTCGATTCATCCCGTCTCGTCACGGCGCTGACGTGGACTCCATGCCGGCTACCTGATACCGAACTCCAGCCGATGCGAACCGTCGAGTCCCAATGCGGCCGGCACATAGGCATATTCCATCCGCCAACTGCCCGGTTGGATCCCGAATCCGAACGACCAGTCACGGATATCGTGCCCCGTTCGGTACCCGGCACGCAGACACAGCGTCCGTTTTACGCGCAGTTCCACGCCGGTATGCACGCCCACGGAACCGTGTCTTGGCGCGCCCAGATCGAGAGAACCGGTCAACCACTTTGCCCGCCAGGCGATTCCGGCTCGAAATGTCCCGGGTAGAGGTGTCCTCTGCGTATCCATCACCTCCATACGTCCCAGATTCCGATAGCTGGCGCCGGCGGTCAGACCCTTCATCCTGAAACGGTAAAACAGACCGAGGTCCACGCTGAATCCCGATGCCTGCTCGGGGCCGATGGACTCGTGCAATGCACGCACGGTTGCGCCGGCGTAAAAACCCGGCTTGATCCGCTTCGCGTACGTGAGCCCTGCGATGATTTCGTAGATGCCGAATGTACCCTGAGGTTGTGCGGACGGCCCGGTCCGGGCTTCAATTCCGCCTACCGAATAGATACCCAGGCTCAAAGCGACGCCGGAGCGGCCATTGCCATAAGCCCAGCCGCCATAGATCTGCTGGATTTCCTGGAACGAACTGTGATGGGTCACCAGAAAGTCCTTGCCCGTCAGGGCGCCGATGCCCGCCGGGTTCCACGCTGCCGCCGTCTGATCGCGCGCGACCGCCGTATAGGCCCCGCCCATTGCTTCGGCGCGAGCGCCTATTCCCTCCCGAAGCAGCACGAATCCCGCGCTCTTTCCGGACGCCGTCGCCCGGCCTGCCGATCCCAATACCAACAGAAGACCGCAGACCCATGATATTTGTCGTGCGGACATCACGACATGCTCCCGTTAACGATTAACCTTGATTTGAAAGTCTTCGGGGACGTTAATTCGAATATGTGATTGTAAATAAAGGCGATTAGACGGCGGATTACCAGGATACACCAGGTCACTGGACATGAAAGGAAAAATCGTCCTTCTATACGTCGATAACACCCCGTTTCGGAGGGTTTGATCGCGTCGCCGCGTTGCTGTTTTTTTCGATTGAGGTTAAGGCCCGACGAGTTTCGAATTTTTAAAACTTTAAACAATGCCGGAGAAAGAGTCAATATTCAATGGAGGTCGTTTACGTGAGAAGGCCAGTGCAACGCCACTAGCGCAAATGTACATCGTGCGCATTCTCATCCGCCGCCTTCTGAATCTTCAGGACCGTTTTGGCGGCGCGAATCACCGATTCGGTACTCCGTTCGCCTTCCTCGGCCTCGCCCCGGATATCGTCCAGGAATGCCTGAAGATACCCACCGGACCGATCTTCAGGAATCGACCGCGACTCCACCCGCTCCGAATCCTTCCACGCCACCTGAATCGTATCCTGCGTCGTGCCTGCCTCGAGTACGCCATCCCGCCCCCAGAACGTGTACCGCCAGTAAAACGGCAGTGAATAACCCGCCTTGTCTGGCATGAAATACGACACGTCTCCAAGGACGCCGCATCCATTGTCCATTGACAACATCATCTGTGCACCGTCTCGAAAGTGCGGAAACTCCGGCGCAAAGGCGTTCCAGCACCGGGCGGCGTTGACCGTCTCGAATTCCAGACCGGTTATCCACGGAAGGCAGTCAATCGCATGGATGGCAAGGTCGTTAATGGTCCCGCCGTGCTTGCCCTCTTCAAAATACCAACCCGGCCTCGACCCCAGCAGCAGCGGATGCTGTCCGCCGAATGAAATCGCGTGGATCTCCCCGATCGTACCCTGTCGAATCATGTTCCTCGCGCCGATGGTCTGTCCGTGATCCCGCATGGACAGCATGCAACCGACCGTCAGATTCCGCTCGCCGGCGATCCGTTCGATTTCGTCGAGTTCGTCGAGGCTGGTACACAATGGTTTATCGACGATGACGTGCTTTCCCTCGTTTAAGGCGTGAATGGCCGCGCTGCCACGCCGCGCGAAGTACTCTCCGATTGCCACCACGTCACAATCCACTTCGTCCAACATCCGCTCGGAATCCGAATGCGTGACGTTTACTCCTGCGGCTGCTGCCGCCGCCCGCGCGGGATCGTCGGATTCGCAGGCAGCCACAACCTCCACGTCTTCGCGCCCGTTCGCCCGCTTGTAAAGGTCTTGAATATGCCCGTGACGAAATCCGACAAAAGCAAACCGAACCGACATATCGCCTCCTCGTCAACTCTTTGGTTCAAAACAGAGATAGCTGTACAAAATCCAATATCATTTATATGGGGTTTCGATAAAACTTCCTATAATATACCAAACCGGTGTTACGTTTCCATCTACATCCGACAGAGGTGCCGATATGCCGAAACTTCTCACCCGGCAGCAACTCGCGTTTTTCGACACGTTCGGGTTCCTGTGCCTGCCCGGGCTGATGGCCGACGTAATTGACGACATCATCGACGCATTCGAGCAGGTCTGGGCGGACCGCGGTAGCGGTCACGACGGAAGGCCGCACGACGGAGAGCGGCGGTCCTGCATTGTGCCGTTTATCGACCAGCACGAACGCCTCTGCGCCTTGCTCGACGATCCCCGCGTCAACGGACTGCTCGTCGATCTGCTCGGCGCCGACTACAACTACGTCGGTTCGGACGGAAACTACTACGCCGGCGATACCATGTGGCATTCCGACGGCTGGGGCAAGACCGTTCGCTTTGTCAAGATCGCCTTCTACCTCGATCCACTGACCCGCAACACCGGCTGCCTGCGCGTTATCCCCGGAAGCCATATCCTGGACGATCGCTTCGCCCGGACCGTCCAGGATCAGATCCGGGAATCCGGGCGAAACTGGGGCGTCCAGGGCGAAAACCTGCTTCCGGGCGTCGCTTTGGAAACCCGGCCCGGTGATATCGCCGTCTTCAACCACAACCTGAAACACGCCGCTTTCGGCGGCAGCCCCCGGAGACGGATGTTTACCATCAACTGTTCACAGCGCTTTCCCGAGGATAGAATCGAAGATTTCAAGAATTACATTTCGGGCCATGCCCGCTTCTGGATCGACCGTCTCTACGGCGAGACCATGGTCGCAACCGCCGGCCCCGAACGCAGAATCCATCTCGAGCAGGGCATGGCGCACGACGGCCACCTGACGGCGATGGCGGCCAAAGCAAGGACGGAAATGTCCGAGCCTTCGCGTGGATGAGGAGCGCGGGCGGCGATGGCGACGGTTTGAGCGGTCATTCTGGTTTCGCCAGGCAAGGGGTACCATTCCACGACGGAATCGATTTAGTGGCTCATTGAAGGAGGGATTTAAACAGCGGAACAACGACGCACGCCAGGACAACGCCAAGCGTCCATTTAATCAGCTTGATGTCGCTTTGCATAGCTGAAAGCTTCTGCTCGAAATCGGCGATTTCTTCGGCAGCTTCGCTGGCGGCTTCCTCCGGTGCCCCCGCGGCGACCAGAGCGGCGTATGTCTTCGAAAGCATGATCGGCATTTCTTATCCTTTCCATTAATCGTCTGGAAATGACGCGATTTTCGTGACGTGCAGGTCATTAAGGCCTCTTCCATTCGTCAGGTGCCAACACTAAAAGATACACACCTGTCCCCTGTTTGAAAAGATACTTGATCGTTCACGCACGTCAGTTGTACGGGATCTTTTCGGACTTGACCTGTCGTAAGAAGTGTTATTCGATATACCCGAGATTTCTCAATCTTGCTGCCAGAATGTCGGCTTCGGCCTGCGTGGTTTCCTGCGCCTGGAGGTGCTTGTAATTGGATCCGCTCATTATCTCGTTTCGGGCATGCCTATAGGGACCGGGATCTTCGCATGGCATCTCGGCGCCGCTGAACACGTCACGCAGCACATAATCCCCAGCGTCAAGTCTTTCCCTGTAGAAGACCTTTCCGTCCGTGACGGACCACATGCGCAGGCCATCCTCGTCCCGCTTCAGTTCCACGCCGTCCATCGCTATGCGTGACGTCACCCGATCGTGGTCTGCACACAGATTGCCCGCGTTCAGGAATCCGACGCCGTAAAGGTTGTCGAGTTCCGAATACACCCATCGATCGCGATAAGAAACCCCGTTGTCGCGCAAGTCACGGCCATATCCTTTATAGTCTACCGAAAGCCCGGCGAGGTTTGCAATAGTGGGGAACAGATCGATCGTCGCAAGGGGCCCCCGCGGTAATTTCAGTCCATCGTGTCCGGGAAGGGAAACCAGCAGCGGGACGTGGATCACATTCTCGTGCAACAGGTCCCCGTGCGCCAACCCCTCCTTGCAGAACCCCTCACCGTGATCGCCCAGGATAAACACCGCCCATTCGTCGAGATTCACGCGCTTCAGGACCTCCACGAGCAGGAACTCCTGCACGTGCGTCGCCGCCGCGTAATAAAACCGGAGCGCCTCCTGCACCCGTCCGGCGTCAATCAAGGCCTTCAGATTCGGCGTTCCGGGAATCCCCCTCGCCCCATAGCCGCCATGCGTATACCAGAAATGCAAAAAACAGAACCGCGGCCGGTCCTCTCCTTCGAACGCCGACTGCAGCAAGTCTTCCAACGAACCGAGATGCTGATCCGTCGCATTGGGATCCATAGGTCCGATATAACGCTCGTAGTCCAGAAAACGGAACACGTCCGTCCGCTCGGAGCGGCCATGGATTTCATAACCCGCATCCGAGAAAAGCTGAAACAGGTTCGGAATCCCCGCGAACATCTTCAGATACGTCTGCCCGCAAAGTCCGTGTTCAAACGGATATAGCCCGGTAAACATGGACGTATGAGACGTGCGCGTGGCCGGGGCCGTCACGAAAAACCGCTCGGCGAACGCATAATCCCGTGTCAACAGGTCGAATTTGGGCGTATTCAGCCTGCGATTGACCCGGCTAACCGCATCGTACCGGAGGCAGTCGACGGTTATCAGCAGGATTTTGTCAACCGGATGACTCATAGTCTCTTTGTCAAATACCCGGACTTACATGGATGGACAGGATCAAAACCGACCAGGATTAAGCAGGATTAAAACCAGAACCGACCGGGATTAAGCAGGATTAGAAGCCAGGATCAAAACCGACTGGGGTTAACGGGATTCGAAACCAGGAGCCGGGCAAAAGCCAAAACCGATCAGGATTAAGCGGCATTAGAAGCCAAGAGCAAAACCGACCAGGATTAAGCAGGATTAAAACCAGAACCGCGCACGATTAACAGGATTTGAAGTCAAGAGCAAGATCAAAACCGACCAGGATTAAGCAGGATTAGAAGCCAGGATCAAAGGCGACTGGGGTTAACGGGATTCGAAACCAGGAGCAAGATCAAAACCGACCAGGATTAAGCAGGATTGAAACCAGAACCACACACGATTAAGCAGGATTCGAAACCAAGAGCAAGATCAAAACCGACCAGGATTAAGCAGGATTGAAACCAGAACCGCACACGATTAACAGGATTAAAAGCCGGGAGCAGGATCAGAACCGACCAGGATTGACGGGATCAGAAACAATAGGCAAGATCAGAATCTGGAAGACTCTAATTAAATCCACAATTCGCCATTTGGCAAGTACATCAATTTCGATTTATTCAAAGGAAGTTGTTTTAAAATTACCGGTGAGTTCCCGAGCGCGAGCGAAAAAACGGCGGTTATGAGGCGCGAGGGGCGCGCAGCGCCGACGGGAAAACCCGCCTATGAGAGGCGAGCAGGCGCAGCCTCGATCTCGTAAGACGGGCGGGTTTGACCAACGCCGACCTGCGCTTTTGCAGCCGTGCGAAGACCGCTGGGAATTTTGAGACAGCTTCTAGGTTGACATCCGCCGGTTCACGTTTATCATGTTGCAGGCACCGCATACCCCATCAGCCCGTTGAAAAAGCCCATCCGGGCTACGGCCGGCCCTTGCGGTCGAAATACTGCGTTGCGCGCCCTCGCCGAATCGCCGGGTGGGACTCGGTCACGCGCCTTGTCTTCGGCCTCGCCTGCAGAGCGACTCTATCAACGGACTGCAATGACCGATATGAACTCGTTAGAGCGCGGCTTTGACCTGCGCGGCACCCTCGAGTGCGGATGGAACCTCTTTTTTCGAAAGGGGTACTCGAATAACCCCCGGGACATCTCAGTCAACCGGGCCCACGTAGACCACCTCGCCGAGTCCGGCCTGAATCGGCTCGTGGTATTCTGGACCAACGCGCGGGGCTTCAACGACGCCTGGCATGAAGCGGTCGAATATGCCCATAGCGTCGGTCTCAAGCTCATTCGCGCGATATACGGATTCAGCGGAGGCGGATCCGAGTACACAATGGCCGAACCGGACGTGCCGCCGCACCTGCTAAAGCCCAGTGCCAAGGGACCGGATACGGCTCTCTGTCCTCACGACGTCGAGACTCGCGCCTGGATGGGCCGCATTGTCGCCGAACGCCTCGCGCCGGGTGTGGACGGCATCGACATTGAACCGGCGCGGGAAATCGGCCGCAACTGTATTTGCGAGAAATGCCGGGCGCTCCGCCCCTTTCAGTGGGACGCGCTCGTGGTCGATATTCTCACGGAACGCATCAGGGCCCTCAAGCCGGACGCCGAAATCCTTCTGCACCTGAGTATGCCGGCCGACAAACCCGGAAAACTGCAGATGTCCCGCGACCTCCGGTGTCTGCCGGAATCCATCAGCCACATCTTCGCGTGGGGCGCGGACGACGAAACAAGCCTCGTCGACTGGCTGGACGCGGATACCAGATTCGTACACTTCGCCAAACTCGGTCGTGTCCTCCTGTTTCCGGATGGCACGCCGGCAGGAATTCCCGTACACGAGCGTGTCGCCCGCGCCTTTCGCTGGTGCAGACTCGCCGCACAGAGAGGCAAGACCGGCTATATGTTCGACTACCGCATCTTCGGCGGCAGAGAATGGCAGGGGCACGAGACCGATGTTCCGCATACCCGGCATACCGGCAAACGGCCCGCCTCCATAGCCCTCATGGGTGAGGCCATGAACCGTCCCTGTCTGGAGGAGGACAACCGGCGCGAGCTCATTGCCCGGCTGAAGGTCGAATGCGACTGGGACCTGGAAGATCCCGTGCGCTTTTACAAATCACCCACCGCATAGCTATCTCCATGCCCCCTACGTCCAATCCTCTCATCGCTCATCATTCCGCGTCCGCGTCAGTTCCCGCCAGCCGGGGCGTCACGCTCCGATCCATCCTTCTGGCCATGCTCGTCTCCGTCGGGGCGTGCGTCTGGGTCAACTACATCGAGTACGTCATCCACGCTTCCCGCATGACCCTCAGCCACTTCCCGATGGGGTCGCTGATGGCCTACCTCACCCTTGCCCTGATTCTCAATCCGCTTTGCAGGAAACTCGCCGCGAGATATGCGCTCTCGCCCACCGAACTCAAGGTTACCCTGGCCGGCGGCCTGGTCGGCGGCGCCATCCCTTCGGTCGGACTGACGGGTTATTTCCTGGGCGCAATTGCCGCGCCGTACTATTTCGCAACGCCCGAAAACCAGTGGGGCGAATTCTTCCATCCCTACATTCCCCAATGGCTGGCGCCGCGCAACGTCAACCATGCGCTGGACCATCTGTTCGAAGGCGGCCCGCCCGGCATGGACATTCCCTGGGAGGTCTGGTACATTCCCCTGGCCGCGTGGATGGCGTTGATCACGGCCCTCTTTGTGGCCTCCACCAGCCTTTCCGTCATACTTCGACGCCAATGGGTGGAGAGCGAACGGCTGAGTTACCCGATCCTGCGCCCGGTCCTGGATCTCACCGACCGCGAGAAGCCCGGTTTTCCAAGGCGTTTCTGGATCGGCTTCGCCATTGCGCTGGGGATCATCAGCTGGAACATGATCCACTACTTCGTACCCGGATTCCCGCAGATTCCCAATATCCGCTGGGGTCCCTGGGTGCATTTCGAACGATACTTCCCCGGTATCTGGACCCGCATCAACATGTTCACCATCTCCTTCGCCTACTTCGCAAACATCGATGTCCTCTTCAGCCTGTGGTTCTTCTGCGTTCTCTTCATCCTGCGCAGCGGCATCCTCAATCGATACGGCTTTAACGCCAGCAGTACCTATACGACAACGGGCGAGTTTGCATGGCTCCAACTCGGCGGATTCGTCACACTGGTTGGCTGGGGATTGTGGATCGCGCGACACCACCTGAGATCCGTGATGAGGATCGCCATTGGCCGAAGCGCGCCTCTGGACGATGCCGACGAAATGATGAAATACCGAACCGCTGTTCTGGGTTTCATCCTGAGTACCGTCTTCGTCATATTCTGGTTCTGGCGGGCCGGCATGGGGATTGGCGTTGCATGTCTGTCCGTCCTGGCAACTCTGATCATTTTTCTTGGCGTTTCCCGAATCGTGGCCGAAGTCGGCCTGGTCTTTGTCTGCACGCCGATTGGCCAGCAGGAAATTGTTACCCGGCTGATCGGGCCGAGGAATCTCTCCGGGCCGAGCCTCACTGTCCTGGCCTTTTCGAACGCGCTTACTTCGTTCGGAAAGGGCCTGTTCATGCCCTCCGTCGTTCACGCCACGAAAATTGCCGACCTCTGCCCTCGCGAGGACCGGCCCCGCGTGTTGGCCGCAATATTCCTGGCGTTTGCCGCGGGGGTGGTCGCATCCATCGCCTATACTCTCTACCTGGGGTATACCCACGGGGCCTACAATTTCAACGACTTCCCGTTCACGCGATACAGCCGGAGCGGCTTTGCGAATGCGCTTTCGAAAATGAAGGACCCGGCGGTCGAGACCAGCATCCGACCCATATTGCTGGGCATCGGGGCAGCCGCGATGTCCATCCTCACGTTCCTCAAATACCGCTTCCCCTGGTGGCCGCTTCATCCGGTAGGGTTCGCGATCGCCGGCATCTCGTATGTACACTTTTCCACTTTTTCGGTGTTTATCGCATGGTGCATCAAGTTTATAATCCTGCGTATCGGCGGGGCGGCGCTGTACAGGCGTTATATTCCTTTTTTCCTCGGGATATTGACGGGGTATACGACCGGCGTGGGGCTTTCCCTTGTCGTGGATATCATCTGGTTCCCCGGGGCGGGCCATTCGATTCATGGGTATTGAAACTGACATCCACAAGGAGAGAGTGGAGAGGAGTGAGAAGTGAGAGAGAGAAGCAAAAAGCACAGAGGCAGTGGATAGTGAAAAACAGTGGTCAGTAAAGGCAAGAACAAAGACAGCTGTGGGAAGTGAGGAGTGAGAGGAAGAAGGAAGGCGCGACGATTGAAACAAGCCGGCGGTGCGTCGAGGGCGAGACGCCCCCGCTCCCAGGAATGTCCTGTTCGAGGACAATCAACCCGCCATCACGAAAATCTCGACAGATTCACACAACGGATATGGGTATAAATCTTGTCGTAATAGATTAAAATCTATACAAATCGACAATATATCTTTACATATTTCACGCTGTTGCTGAGGCCCCCGAATTCGTGAGATGCTGTTATGGTTGACATCCATCAGGCCTTCAACTGGCACGACGTCCACGGGAACCAGGACTATATTTTCGGCGAGGATGGATACCTGAAGATGGACGGGTCGAGGACACCCGTTCAGTGTTTCCGTGAACTCAAAGAGAAGATCACCGACCGGGCCGGCTCGCTTGAACTGGCCATGCGGGTTGTGCTTGACGAGCCCGAGTACCACACGCTCTACACCCTTCGGCTTTATGACAGTGCGGACCGCCCGGCCATCGTATGTCACATCCGGAGGGACGGCTGCCTGCTGTTCCAGGGCGGAAAGGAACTGATAGATTCCGGCAGGGTACTCACGTTCCAAGGCAACTGTCCTTTCAACGATCACACCAGGCGCAAATGGTACGTCGTCGAATCCGACGAACACGTCTACACGTTCGAAGGCTTTGACTTCTCAAGCCAGACCGCCGTGTTTCTTCTGGACGGCGAACGACCCGTCACCGTACCGTTCAACAATCCGGTGCGGGATATCGCGAAACTGGAACTTCAGACCGGCGGCGTCGGTATCGGCCGGCGAATCAGAGTCAGGCACGTAAGGCAATCGGTAGGCGGCAACCAGATCGACGGGGAAGATCACCCGCTTTACTGGAAACCGATCCCGCCGCCACGGGACGGAGAACCGGATGACAATGTCTGCGAGAGCAGGCTCAGACCCGTTCAAAATCGATGGCTTGAACTCATCACACGGTACGGGTTCGTGACCACGACCTTTCCCGTCATTCCCAGGGGCACACTGGAATTCGAAGTCAAGTCGCCGGACGTATCCGCTGAAGCCTGCATCCTGCTTGGCGAGTACGACGGATCCATCAAGTGTTTCCGAAAAATCCAGACGGGAATCCTGACAGACCGCATGACCGTTGCAACCGGCCATCCAACTCCCGGTTTCAACACGTTTGATAATTCGGTCGTTCCCGAAAACGACCGAGCATACCGGTTCAAAATCGCATGGGATGCGGAAACAAATAAGCAGAAGATCTGGATAGACGACGTGCCGCAGCGATACCGAGGCGAGACGGAAATCGAAATCGACGGCCTCTGGGGCAAAGAAAACCGCATGACCCGCGGCATCGACACGATTTCTCTACACCCCGGCCTGCTGGGGGCCGCGCGGCTCACTTCCATCCAGAAGACGCAAGGCAGAAAGCTGGAGAATCCGCCGGAGCCCCTCCGGACGTGGTGGGGAAACTTCAGGCTTCGCGCCCTGGGCCGACAGCCTGGCCGCCGCCCTCGGATGCTTGAGGTTGACAAGGGGACGATATGAGAACCCATCGAATTCCGTGCACCATGTACAAACCCGACGACCTTGCGCGCGCCGGGGAAAATATCAACCGACACGCGTGGGCCAAGGATCTCTATGGTCAGATCAAATCACAGGCAGGCTACTATCTGACGATGGACCGTGACCGGATGCGGTCTTTCATCAGTGACCAGACGCCGCTCGTCACCGTCGTCTGTCCCGACTGCGGTTGCGGACCCTGGTATGCCTACAGCCTGATCAACCAGGGCGACACGCTTCAATGCACGGACTGCAAGGCGACGTGGGACTGGGACCCGGAGGACACTTCCGAAACATGGAATATCCAGGCGGTGGTCCGCACTTATCGCCTGAAGTACATCCTTGGCGGCCTGGAGAGCGCCGGAATTGCTTACGGTATCGAAGGCGACGTGCGATACGCCGAAAAAGCCGCCATTCTGGTCGAACGATTCGCTGAAGTCTTCGAGAGCTACCGGCTGAACCAGGTCAACAAGAACGTCTGGCACGATCAGAACGATCCGTATTACGGAAAAGTCGACGGCTGGAAACAGAGGGATGCGTGGTGCGCCCGAACCGTGCTGATCGCGTATGACCTCATCCGCGACTCAGACGTATTTAAAGACGAACAGCGCCGGTCCATCGATGCCTTTGTCGAATATGTACGGGACTATTTCGTCGAGTCCTTCAACAACCCGGGAACCTCGACGCTCGAGGGATATCAATATTCGGATGACCTCTCACCGTATCTCTCCCACTATTCCATTCAGGACCACGGAGGCGCGTGGTGGTGCATCGCGGCTTCCGCCGCGCTGGCGAGCGACCGGGAAATCCTGCGATCCGTTGTCACGTTGTACGAAGACATGCTCAAGCCCGAGGCCGGCGTGTTCTTCCAGGATGGCGCGTTTTACGAATGCACGGCCGACTACACCCTGGGGCTGCTCCAGACGACCATCGGCATCCCGGAAATCATCCGTGGCAATCTGGACACCGACGTGTACGCCAATCCCCGATGCGCCCTTCTGGAGAAGTGTTATACCTGGTTTCTGGATGCGGCTTTCCCCGACGACACCAACCCGGCGATCAACGATTCGCACGTTGGAAGTCCATTGCGCACCTTTTGTTCCGAAATCGCCTATATCGTCTACAACAATCAGAAGGCGCTGCGACATCTCAAGACCGTTTGGGGCGGCAACCTGAACGGAGGAACCGAATATTCGCTCTTCTACCGCGATCCGGATGCCGCGGTCGAAAGTGACGGCGAACCCTACGCCGCTGCGAGCGCCCACCTGCCCGATATCGGACTCATGATTCTTCGTCACGGCGAAGACAAGCCGTCGCGGACCATGGCCTTTATCGACTACGGTCCCTATATCCCGGCCGCCCACAAGCAGAAAGACTATCTCAATTTCGTCCTCTGGTCGTGCGGGCGGGAAATGGTGACGGAAATGGGATACAACTGGAATCCGGAGTGGGCCCGCCTGTGGGAACGCGGTCCGCTATCGCACAATACCGTCCTGGAATGTGCGGAACAGGGCGAGGGAGGAAAACCGCTCATGTGGTGCGTGACCCCGGGTCCGAAGCTGGCCGAGGCGGGCCTGCCGCCAGGCAACGCCCGCCTTATCGCGTTGCTGCCGCGAAGTTCGGGCGAACCCCTCATCGCCGACGTCTTCAGCGTCTCAGGAGACAAGAGGTCGTACACCTGGATGCTGCACGCGCGATCCGGAGATCTGGAGGTCGCGGGCCTCGACGCCCTCGTGCCTTCAGACGTCCCCGAACCCCTGCGTTCCGGCCGATCGGCCCGCGCGATTGACGACGTCACCGCCACGTGGACGATGGATCGCGGCGGCTTGCGGACGATCATCCCGAGAATCTCCGACACCGAGGTTACAGTCTCCGAATGTCCTCCCGAAGAGGACGTGATCGAAGACCTGCATGCCGACGGAGGTACCCTGAAGCCCGGTGCCGTTCTCCCGTACCGCGGCCACCTCCAGGTTATCCGTCCCGGTCCGGTTGCCGTATTCGCCGCCGTACACGCGCCATTCACGCACCGCCCTCCCGCGATCGAAATCGAATGCCGAACGCTGTCCGACGCCACGTTGGCGCTCCGGATCCACACGGAGAGTGAACGCTTTCTCCTGTTGTATAACCCCTCGCGGGAGGAGGCGCGTTTCGACGGACTGTCCCTGAAGGGACGCGCGGCCGTCGTGACGATCCAGGACGATGCCCTCAGTTCGCTCTGCCTCGCTTCGGGCACTTCGCTGGGCTTCGGCGAGACCGGGCTCCACCTGAAAAAGACCGGCAACGCCTACGGAGTACGTTCCGGAGACGCGTTCAAAACGGTGGAGCTGTAGGATTCAGTCCGTTATATTGTGCCGTTCCGAAACGCAATCCTGCTTCTATACAGGAGATGTGCATGCCGTCCGACTTTCTCAACCGGATCGCCGAAGGACCCCTGCTTTGCGATGGCGGCTATTATCTTGAATTCGAACGCCGTTGCCTTGGCAGCTACGCCTCCAAAATCCCCATGGGCGTACTCGACTACCCCGAAGGCGTACTCGAACTCCACAAGGAATTCGCCCGTGCGGGCGCCGAAGTTCTGCAGGCCATGGTCTGGGGCGTTCGGCCCATGGAACGCGAAGAGGAACTCCACCGCAAGGCCGTGGAACTCGCACGGGAAGCAGCCGGACCGGACCGGTTCGTGGCGGGCACGCTTAGCCCGTACGTCTATTCGGGCCGCTCCAAATGGGACCCCATGACCGAAGAAGACAGGACCAATGCAAGTGAATTCTTCGAACGCCGCGTTACGCAGCAGACCTCTGCCGGCGTGGACCTCTTCATCGTCGAAACCTTCTATTCCGTGGATGAAGTCAGCCTGGCCATTCCCTTCGTAAAACAGGCGGGGATTCCCGCCGTCGTTACGATGACCTATCGCGACGCGGAATTTACGCGGGAGGGTTACCGTCCGGGCGAAGCCGCCAAACGCCTGGTGGACGCCGGTGCCGATGTGGTCGGCATCAACTGCATGCGCCCGTGGTCCACCATGCGCCCGCTGATGTACGAAGTCAGGGAAGCCGTTTCGGCGCCTCTGTGCGTGCAGCCAACAGGTTACGAACTCGAACCCGGAGAGAATTTCAATCGACCGTTGAGCGTCGCCAATCTCTGGACCCAGGTTGAGCCCCGCGTTGTCACGCGCTTTTCCATGGCAGAGTATACCGCTGAAGCCGCACATATGGGCATCGGCCTCATCGGATCCTGCTGCGGCGCGCTGCCGTTCCACGTGCGCGCAATGGCCGAGGCGCTCGGCAAAGCCACCGACCTGCCCGACGTCGACCGGGGGTACAGCGGGCTTGCGGGGTAAGACGCTGTCGCGGAATTGCGGGGACCCGCTCTTGAAAGATTCGCGCCGCCCACCGACCGGGCAGCGTCGACGGGAGGTTACCATCAATGCAAGATGAAATCACCGCGTGCCTCGAGAAGGGATTCGAACTTGGCGTCCGGTGGACGGATGACAACGGCGTCCTGAACGACGCCTACGAAAGCAATCGGCCGGAGAACTTCGCGCCGGCCTGCTGGTCCGTTATCGGCGCGTCGCTCTACCGGCTCTCCGGCGAGGACGTCTACCTCAAGTGGACGGACCGGTGGATGAAACGCACGGCCGAGATCATGGAAGGCGCCAGAAATTCGCCCGGTTTCAGGGAATACGTGATGGGGTACGGCGCGATGGTTTTTCCCATACTTTCCGATGTCGTGGACAGGGATATCCTGGAACGCTGGGAAGCCGAATTTACCGCATCCTATACGGATGACGCGAAATTGTCCGATTGCCATGTCTCAGCCGCGTCTCTGCTGTGCGACCTGTTCCTGGATGGCGGGCGGGAGGAAAAAGCCAATAAGCGATCCGGGGAATTCATCGCCGCGTTCAACAGGAGGTTGACATCGGGGGGTTTTCTCCGAGATGACGACGTGAACGGGCACTCCGTTGCGCACGTCTACCTAACGGGCACCTTCCTGGCCGCCGCTCTTCTCAATGGAGAATCAGATGGATACAGAGCTTCCGAACACGACCGGCGTCAGATCCGGCGGCTCCTCGAGACCATATGCGCGTGGTTCAAAATGGCCAACGGACAATTCCATCTCCCGTTTCTTGCCAGTCGGAGCATCTACCAGATGTACGTCTACCCCATGGTCGCGCTTCTCTCGTACATAGGCGAGGGTGAGAATTCCAGGGAAAGAATCCTCGCGCTTCTCGACTTCTGCCAGTCCTTCAATCCTGACAGGGGCGTATTCTCCCATACGCCGAACCATCTGTCGCCTTTTGCCGTCGCCGGCCTGGAATGGACCTACAACCGTCTGAACACCGACCTGGGTGCGGGTCTCGTTGCCTGGGCGCTGCTCGCGCTCCTGATCGACGAGGAATGGACGGGGTTCGACCCGGTCGCCGCCGCCACGGTGGAAGACGTGGTCGACGCCGAAGCGGGGTACGCGATTCTGCACGGCGAAAAGTCGCGCCTGGCTCTGACCCTCTGCAACCACGACTGGGGGTACCACCTCCCGCTCCAGCCGCTTTCGGTCAAATTTGGCAATACCCCGATGATCGAACCCATTGCCGATGCCAAACGGGACGGCGTCAAACACGCATTCCATGAACAGATCGCCGAGCCGGACAAGGCGGATCCGCTGCTTGAGCCGTATTTCGGCATTCTTGTCAACGAAGCCGGCGGCGCCTACCGCATCATGGAAGGCGACGCGGATGTGATTGCCTCGGACGAATTCAGACTTGACGGTCCGGTCCCGCTGAACCTCAAACTCGACCTCAAGGACGAACTCATCCGGCTCACGTACCGGGTCACAGACCTCAAGGACGACGATCAGGTCATTTTCTCCATACCAATCGTCCTCTGGGACGGCAAGGAGGAGCTGATCTACGATATCCACAGCGGTACGATCGTCCTGGGCTGGAAGGGCGCAGCCTACCGCATATCGATATCCGGCATCAACGGCCCATGGGATCTGCACATGGCGCGCTATCTGCACGCGGGGTGCGGCCTCACGGGGAACATGACCGCGCCCGTCGCTCACGATTCCTCACTAATCCAGGTCGCCGTCACCATCGAACGGACGGCGTGAGGCGCTTTTGTCTGAGGGACCGGTCATGAACCTCGGATTCGTCGGTCTGGGCAACTACGCCATAAACCATCAGCGGGCCGTCAAGAAGAATCCGGATCTGGTCCTGGTATCCGTCTATGACATTGTGCCCGAACGGGCTGAGGAGGCGGCCAGGGAGTTCGGCGCAAAGCGGGCGCCAGCTATCGAAGCCCTGGCCGGCGACCCTGACGTGGACGGCGTCGTCATCACCACACCCAACCCGCGCCATTACGATGACTTCAAGATCTGTACGGCCCACGGCAAACACGTCTTCGTCAACGTGCCAGTGACGACGAGCCGCGCTCAGGCCGTGGAGATGATGCGGCTCGCGGAGAAACATGACCTCACCTATATGGCCGGCCATAACCTCCGCAGGAACCCGGCCGTTTCCCATCTGAAGAAACGTCTCGATGCAGGGGATATAGGCACATTGCACTCGGTCGAAGCATCGGTCGGGGGCGCCGCCGCGTACGGTCTCACGCCGGACAACTGGCGGTACCACATCAGGAACGCGCCCCTACTGCCCTTCGCGCAGATGGCCGTTGTCTTCATCGACCTGATTCTGGACATCATGGGCGCCCCTGAAAGCATCGCCGCCTTCATGTCCAAGCGAGACGGCGCTGGAGAGTCTCCGGACCTGGGCGCCGTTATCGGCCGGTACGCGGACGGACGACTTTCCTATATCGGCGCGTCGTACGTCTCGCATCTGGGATACGAAATCACCTTCGCGGGCAGCGAGGCCAGGGTCACGTGGGACAGCCACGACGAAAATGCCGTCACCCTGATCGGCCCGGAGAATCGCCATAGGGAGGCCTTCGGCCGGATCGACGAACAGTACGAGGAACTCGTCGAATTCGCGCACTGCGCGCAGACCGGCGCCACGCCCTCGGTGAACGGCATGGACGCCTGCAACGTCGCCGCCTACTTCGAGGCTATTGCAGAATCCGTCAACACGGAGCAGGCCGTTCGCTTCAGGTCTTTCGATGAATAAAAAAAGCCCTGGAGATCGCGTCTCCAGGGCTTTCGTCGGACATCCGGTCGGAACTGATTCAGATTACATCTATATGTCCAGATGACCTAAGTCGAGTTAACATGATGCCAAGAATGATGGGATAATTCTAAGCCTCAAGTTCTTTAATTTCGTGAATAATGCCTCGATATAAGGCTTGTTTCGCCGAAATAGGCACTATGTTTTGCGCAGTTGTGAATTCTTGTGCCTCAGATAAAGAAATGTCAGTATGTTTTATGAGACAATCCAGGACACGTCGATTACATTCCTTTACACCATTGAGGCGATGTTCGAGCCAAAACTGATCAAGCCGTTCTTCCTGTGGTGTTAGATAATAAATCGAGTGAATGCCAAAATCTGCTTCGGGCGTGGCCAATCGTCTTTTGCCACCTAAGAAAGGTAATATGCCAGTAGAATAAATCCGTTGTGAATTATGAGTAATGGTCTGTATAGATTGCCCCATTAAATAGTAGTAGAGAGAAATAGCAGATTCAAATTGCCCGCCACCGGTGGAAATTTCTACATATAGTGTTGAAGGTTGCTGTCTTATTATTTGTGAGTTCACTCTATCTATAAAATCGCCTACCGTGTCACGGCTAATGATATCTTTAAATTCACACCTTAAAATTGAATCCATTTAATCGTCCCACACAAAAAGGGGAGCGGTCTGACGCAATTCTGGGGAGTAGACTAACCATAGGGAGAAGGGGGCACATTCTCGTAATCTATACGTTCGGCCAATTGACCATTTGTACGATGAATGCGCAGCTCAGTGCCTAAGCCGCTCGCCAGTTCTTTTCCGTGCGAAATCGCATAGGCTTGTGTTGGGTGAACACCGAGAGGTTTATCCATGCCCGCTAACTTTACTTCCCATTTGCCACCGTTTGCTGTGACATGGATATTATTCCTTGCCGCCAAGTGTACCTCCTGTGGGCGATACTTCAGGGGCTACTTGATCGCGCCAGACCTGTCTTAATATACTCACGTGAGGGCCTTCGTCAATAGTTGCGTTCGATTTCGAATGTGATTGGTTAACGATTCTTACTCATACAGATCTACAACGGGCCGTTTTAGGCTATCGTGGGTTGTTATCCCACCGGGGGATAGGCTGCGCATGAGACTTCTCCACCTCGTCTTCCGCGGCCTGTCGATACGAAATATCCTGTTCATCCAGAATCGACAATGCTTGAACGGGCACGATGTACACACCATCCGGTAAGCTTGTCACCGTGGCATGGGTCGCCAGTTCGTAATAGCCATTAACCTGATGTCTGCGACTTTTGAACTTGATATAAACAGTGTTCATGCCTGCCCTTGTTGGACGATTTCTTTCACGTACCCTACCAGCGCGTCGATCGCGATGTCTTTCCTGTCCCGCTCTTTTCTCATTTTCACTTCCACCTCCCCCTTCGCCAGCCCCCTGGAACCCACGGTAATCCGGATGGGGATTCCGATCAGGTCCGCATCGTTGAACTTTACGCCCGCCCGCTCGTCGCGGTCATCCAGCAGCACTTCGATCCCCTTGGCTTCCAGGTCCCGGCAGATCCGCTGTGCCGCCTCCAGCTCTCCCCGCGGCCGATTTCCGGAAAGCACCACGATATGCACGTGGAACGGCGCGACCGAAATCGGCCAGACGATGCCCTGATCGTCGTGGTGTTCCTCGATTACGCAGGCCAGCAGGCGCCCGACGCCGATCCCGTAGGAACCCATCACCAGCGGACGGGCTTTGCCGTTCTCATCCAGGAAGTTCGCGCCCAGTTTCTCGCTGTATCTGGTGCCCAGCTTGAATATATTCCCCACCTCCACCCCGCGCGCCGACCGCAGCGAGGCGCAGCATAAAGCGCATGGCATCCCCGCCTCCACCGCCACCAGGTCGGCGACCAGGTCCGCTTCGAAGTCCCTGCCCACGTTTACGTTCAGGCAGTGATGGTCCACCCTGTTCGCCCCGGATACCAGGTTACCGGACTTCGCCACCAGGTCATCCACAACGATCAACGCATCCTCCGCGATGCCGATGGGAGATCCGTATCCGGGCTCGGCCCCGATCGCACGGATTTCATCCTCTGTCGCCGGCCGCATATCGACGGCCCCGACCGCGTTGGACAACTTCGTTTCGCTGAGTTCGTGGTCTCCCCTAACAAGCGCGAAGATAAACCGTTCTTCTCCCTGCACGGAACCTGTCATAAACACCGCTTTGGCCGTTCGGCTTGCGGGAATGTCCAGGAACTGCGCCAGATCTTCAATGGTGGTGCATCCCGGCGTGGCCACTTCCCGGAGCGGTTCCGGTGTCTCACCGACCGCCTCCTCCCTTTCATACACGGCAATCTGCCGGTTCGCACGGTAACCGCATCCGTCGCAGATCAGCAATGTATCCTCGCCCGCGGGATTCAGATACATGAATTCGTGCGCCCCGGTTCCACCCATCATGCCGGTGTCGCTCTCCACCGAAACCACCTGATCCGCCAGGCCGGCCCGACGGAAGATATTCTCATAGGCCCGGTACATATCCTGATAGACCGATTCCAGGCCGGCTTCATCCAGGTCGAAGCTGTACGCGTCTTTCATCGTAAATTCCCGCACGCGTATCAGACCGCCCCGGCTCCGGGGCTCGTCGCGGAATTTCGTCTGAATCTGAAACACGCTCATAGGCACCTGACGATAGCTCCTGATCAGATGCCTCGCCAGATCCGTGACCGCCTCTTCGTGGGTCATTGCAAGGCACATGTTCCGCTCGGATCGATCCTGCATCCGGAGCATTTCCGGACCCACCTCGTTCCATCTCCCGCTTTCCTGCCAGAGCTCAGCCGGCTGCACGATGGGCATCAGCAGTTCCACGCAGTCAATTGCCGCCATCTCCTCCCGGAATATCGCCTCGATCTTCCGTGCGACCCGGAGTCCCAACGGCAGCGCGCTGAAGATGCCCGCGGCCAGCGGCCGGATCAGCCCCGCCCGAAGCGCAAGTTGATGGCTGACCAGCTCCGCGTCGGCCGGCGCCTCACGAAGCGTCTGCGTAAAAAGGCTGCTATACCGCATCAAGACTCCTTTCAATGTCTATCGAACCTCACCACTCGCGCCAGCGGCGCGCTTTCTAGAAACTGAAAAGCCTCAGAGCGGTCCGGCCCATGATCCATTCAAGTTCGCTGTCGGAAAGGAACGTCCAGCGGCGGGGCATGTCTACGGCCATCTCGCAGGTTTCATGAAGACTCACGGGCGGGAAATCGCTCCCCCACAGCATCCGCTCGGCGCCGAACCGCTCCAGCGCCCGTTCGATGAAGGGCGTTGCCTCCTCGTAGGGAAACCCCTTTCCGAATCCATAGAATCCTGAAAGCATGAAGACGGTGTTTTCGTACTTCGCGTAACCCATCAGGCGCTCATAGTCCGGCTCATCCGGGGTCTTCTCCACGTCGGGGAACCAACCCATATGTTCGATGCGAAACATCGCGCGCGGATGCCGCCGGATACGTTCTTCCATAATGGGGCGAAGCATGCCTGCCATGCCTCCGCTCAGGCTGGCCATGATACCCAGTTCGCCAACAGTGTCCCAGACCGTCTCGTTATCGACAGAGGCCGGAATCCGCAGTCCCGCCAGACTGAATTCGGCCACTTCGCGCCGAATCCGGTCGCCCGCGTCTGCGGCGTCGTAGTCCACCGCGCCCAGAGACGCGAACCGGCCCGGATAGCGGTCCATACAGTCTTTCAAATAGGCGTTATCGTGACATCCGCCGTACTGTACCAGCAGGGCCTTGTCGATTCCGGCCGATTCCATCTGCGCCAGAAGCACTTCAACAGCGACGTACTTGGTCAGACCCACGTGGACGTGGCCGTCGACAATGGTCATTCCATCCCTCCCCGGGTTGTATACGACGTCCAGTATCTGCCGTTCTCTTAGGAAGCCGTTTTAAAATTACCGGTGAATTCCCGAGCGCGAGCGAAAAAGTGGCGGTCAAGGCGGGAAAACCCGCCCATATCCAATGTATCGTGGCTGCGCGCCCCTCGCCACTCTTGGGTGGGTTTGACCAACGCTGACCGGCGCTTTTGCAGCCGCGCGAAGACCGCTGGGAATTTTAAAACGGCTTCTTAGCAGTCCGTTGGATTAGTCGTTCTGCAGGCGAGGGCGCGCAACGCAGTATTTCGACCGCAAGGGCCGGCCGCAACCCGGATGGGCTTTTTCAACGGGCTGTCAGACCAGAGGCGTCATTCAGATCTCTACAACCAGCCCGTCTTCGGCCACGAGCACCTCGCCGTCGTATCCGCTCCTGATCTGTTCCGCCATCTGATAGGGAGAGGACCGGTCTCCCGTAATGTCTTCAATCACCAGGTGTTTGATCATAACGCGTTTCACTTCCGCCTTCCGCGCGATATCCGCAATGTCCGCTGGCGTAATATGCCACGCGCCCCACGGCTGCGTCTCCAGGAATTCCGGCGTTCCGGAACACTCGATGGCGAGGAGGTCCGCGCCTTTGCAGAACGCCGGAAAGTCTTGATCGGGGGTGCCGTCTCCCGTGATGATGACGCGACGGTCGCCCGCGTCCACGCGGTAGGCCAGGGTCGGAATATTCCCGTGGTCGGTAAACACGGCGGATATCCGGTAGTCCTCCCGATCCAGAAAACAGTGACTTCCGTCCACTTCGGTCACCTCGGGATCGAGCGGATGGATGTCCTTTCCGTGACTCAGCCGGCTGCTGATGTCCTGTTCAAAGGGCGGCCTGATAATCCTCTCCACGAAATCCCGCGTGCCCGTGGGCCCGTAGATTTTCAGTCGACGATTTCGTACCTTTACCCATCCCGCGAAAACCAGATAGGGCACATCCACAATATGATCGAAGTGCAGATGCGTCAGAAACAGCCGGTCCACTTTCTCGCACCCCACACCCGCGCGCGCCAGGTTCGTGGCGGCGCTCCGCCCGCAGTCGAACATCAACACCTCGTCTCCGATCCGGAGCATCTGGGCCGGGCCGCCGCGAACCGGGTTGTCCCGGACGGCGCCGCTGCCCAGCATCACGAACGTCATTTCGGCCATTGCCGATCCTTCTCAATATTGAACGGTCGCTTCTTTCGGCCCGACGACCGTGCCGCGAACTGCCAGTTCACGTTACCAGATCAAGCCCGTGTCAATCATCCTACACCGGCCGCTCAGGCCCATATTGATACGCCTCGAGCGTCTTTTCGGCAATCGGCCCCCAGGACAACGCCTTCGCTCGCTGAAACGCGCTTTCCGAGCATGCCGGCATGTCACGCTGCTGGATTTCCGCCATGGCCCGCTCCAGCCCATTCCTGTCTTTTGCATCGTATATGATTCCGGAGCTTTCGTCCAACAGCTCCGGGAGACAGCCGATTCCGGGCGCGATGACCGGCCGCGCGAAAGACATCGCCGTGATCGCCGATCCGGAAGTCAGCATGTCCACGAAGGGAAGCACCATCACGTCTGCCGCGTTGAAGAAGAGCTGGAGCTCCTCGTCAGGGAAAAACTCGGCCGATTGCATAAGAATTCTCCGGTCGCCGGCGCGCGCCCGGGCGACCACGTCCGCGCTGTATTCGCTGTTCACCTTGGCGGCGAGGAGCAATCTCAGATGTTCGCCCGACAGACCGGAGAACGCCTCGAGCAGGTGCTCGACGCCCTTATAGCGTTTCACGTTTCCGAAAAACAGATACACGAACGCGTCGGGGGCGATCCCCAACGCTTTCCTGGCCGCGACGCGCGAGACCCTGTTTTCGTACGCGTCTATGAAATGACCGTGGGGAATCGTAAAGATGCCGCGTTTCCGGTGAAAGTGATCCAACACTTGCGCGCGTCCGTACTCGCAATGTACGATCAGGGCTGTCGCAAGCTGCGTGATCGCGAGGCGCGCAAGGCGGTCCAGGCCCGGATGCGGACGTTCGTGAGGATACAGGTTGTGGACGGTCCATACAACCCGGTATCCAAGGGACCGCGCGCGGGCCAGATGGCCGATAAGCGCTGCGCACTTTCTGACGCTCTCACCGGCATCGTCCGCGTTATACATATAAGAGGGCCAGTTCAGGTGCAAAATGTCCACCCGGCCCCGGTTTTCCATCAACCACGATTCGCTGAGATCCTCATCGTACCCGGCTTCCAACTCCACCCCTACCCCGGCCATCGCCCGGGCGAGCAACGGGCCGTAAGGATTGTTTTTTTCGAATCCGAGCCCGGCCTTGCCCCAGTAGAATACCGACCGCATACGTGTCTCCGTTTGAGCCGATTTCGTTGCCGGCAGCCACGCCGGGATTCCGGCCTTAATTTCCTACAACAACAGTCTCCTGACAGTCCGGCTCCACCGCTTCTGGAAGTACAGGTCTCCGTTCAAATATACGTTCAGTCCCAGGTTCATCACAAAACAATCCGCGTTGCTGGTCAGCGATCCGGTCGCTTCGGAACGCACCTCGCACCCCGGCCACGCGACCGTTGCCAGCTTTTTCGAACGGGTCCAGGCCTCCGCCGGCGTTCGGTTCGACACCCCCATCTCGCCTTCGCCGCCAAACAGAACCAGGCGGTACCGGTCTTCCAGCACGTCGTGAGCCACCTGCCACGGCGCGTTGCCGGACCCGGTCGCCCTTGCGGGATGCGGAGAAGGCGAATAGGCGAACTCAGGATCGGCGCCCCCATTCCACCCCGGCAATCCGATCTTCGACGGGAATTCCGGCCCCCAGTGAACCGTGATCCGGCCCGATCGAGGCGTGGGCCATACATTCGGAAAATCCGATCCGTTGACGCTGATCCCGATCCGGTGACCCTTCCGGAATTGCCACGCCGTCGCTTCCATATGAAACGCGGCCAGAGAGACCTCGCCCGGAACAAGGGGAACGACGCGGTCCATTCCCTCCCGCCGGGTCGCATTCAATATTCCCTTGGTCACGAGCACGCTCGTCCCGTCCGGCGCAATCTCCAATAGCCGGACGGCCACCGGTATCACCTCCGCATCGGAGCTGATATTCAGGCTGAACGTTGGTGTCCCAAGAATCGACATCGGCTCCGCAAGGGCCGGTGAAACAAAATTGATCGCCCGCGCCGAATCCTCCCGCTGGTCTCCCGGCAGCGTGAAAGGCGTCCCACCGTCCCACAACCCGCCGTGACGGCAGGCTGCCGGCAGATATGCTACCGAAGCCATACCCTCTTCCGCCGCCGGGCCGTCCGTCAGGCTGCCGCCGTGAAGGTAGAACGTCTCCGGCGCCTGCCGCGGAAGGTCTTCCGCCATCCGCCATCCGCCGGCTATCATGGTGCGATCCGTCACCGGTTCTTCGTATTCCCGCCGGTATATCTGCACCGGGGGTTCTTCCGTAACGCCGTTATCCATCTCCTTAAGCCAGCGGTCCCACCAGCGCAGCAACTCGTAGAAGATGTCGATTCGGGGTCCGCAGTGCGACTGGTCCCCGTACGAATGCGACCAGGGTCCCATCAGCAGGCGCCTGGGCGACCGAAGCTCCCGGTACACGCGCAAAGGCGGCGTGGGGTACCCGTCGTGCCAGCCGCCAATCAACAGGGCCGCCGCGGAAATGCGATCGTAATGCCCGGAAATCGACCCCACGGCCCAATAATCATCCTCCACCTGATGGGAAATCCACTTCAGCAGATAGGGCTCGTTCTCTTCGAGCCGCTGCTGCCAGAGTTCGCTCCACCGTTCGCCCACGGCTTCCCGGAACGGGGGCAGCCCGTTGCGGGCCACCATATTCAGGCCGTAGGTCAACATATCGTAAAAGCCGCGAAGACATCCGCCCTTGTAGTGACAGTCATCCGTGTATCTTCTGTCCGTAAAATAGGCCGGAGCGATCGCCTTCAGCGCAGGCGGCGCCGTGGCCGCAACCTGCAGGGTCGTAAAACCGCTGTAGGACGTACCCAGCATCCCCACGCGGCCACTGCACCACGGCTGGCCCGACAGCCATGCGATGGCGTCGTAGCCGTCACGAGTTTCCTCCACCATATACTCGTCTTTGCTCACGCCTTCCGAATTTCCCGTCCCGCGTGCGTTCAAGTAGACGAATGCATATCCCCGCTCGGCGAAATACCGTGCCATGGGCGATGTGGTTCCGTCCGATCCCCCCCGGTACGGGTCGTACCACACCAGTGCCGGAAAAGCGCCTTCGGCCATTGGCCGGGTTATCGTCGCGCCCAGGGCGATCCCGTCACGCGTCGGGATCCGATATCGATTGCTCGTGCGGAACCCGTATTCAGCCTCCGAACAGATTTGCCTCTTCGAGATGTCCACCGGTCATTCCTCACCTTTGTGTTGACAGTGCCTTCCGGATTGTATATCTAAAAACAGCGCCAACAGGTCTTCAACCGCAATAGTACTCAATCGGGGAAGAGATGCGTTACAGGAGCATGCTACACTGCGTACGGGACCTGGAGAAAAACGGCCACCTCGTCCGTATCATGGAAGAAGTCGATCCGGACCTTGAAATGGCCGAAATCCACCGCCGCGTCTACCAGGCCCGCGGTCCTGCGGTTTTTTATGAGAACGTCAAGGGCAGTATTTTCCCGGCCGTGTCAAACCTGTTCGGCACCCTGGAACGGTCCCGCTTCATCTTCCGCTCCACGCTGAAGTGGGTCAGGCGTCTGATTGAAATCAAAGCCGACCCGCCGGCCTATCTGAAAGCGCCCTGGAAAGCCGCGGGCATCGCAAGCATCGCGCTGAACATCCCGCCGCGAAGGGTCCCGTCCGGTCCCGTCCTCAAACATACGACCACGATCGCCGGTCTCCCGCAGATCAAGTGCTGGCCGGAGGACGGCGGCGCGTTCATCCTGCTCCCGCAGGTCTACACCGAAGATCCATTGAATCCCGGTATCCTCAGTTCCAACCTCGGGATGTATCGCATTCAAATGTCGGGCAACCGATACGAACCCGACCGGGAGGTCGGGCTGCATTACCAGATCCGGCGGGACATCGGCATCCACCATACAAACGCCATCGAGAGCGGCGAGCCGCTGCGGGTGAGCGTTTTCGTGGGCGGGCCGCCCGCGCACACATTCGCGGCGGTCATGCCCCTTCCCGAAGGCCTGCCCGAAGTCGCTTTCGCGGGAGGGCTGGCCGGCCGCCGCTTCCGCTATACACTAAAAAACGGCTTCACGATATCCGCCGAAGCCGATTTCTGTATCACGGGGGAAGTCAACCCGGGCGAAACCCTGCCCGAAGGCCCATTCGGCGACCACCTGGGATATTACAGCCTGGCGCACGAGTTTCCCGTTCTGCGCGTGGATTCCGTCTATCACCGCAAGGACGCCGTCTGGCCCTTCACCGTCGTCGGCCGCCCGCCCCAGGAAGACACCGCGTTCGGAGAACTCATTCACGAACTGACGGGTCCCATGGTCCCCGTGGAGCTTCCCGGCCTGAAGGCCATCAACGCCGTGGACGCCGCCGGCGTTCACCCCCTGCTCCTGGCCATCGGGAGTGAGCGCTACGTGCCCTATCGCGAACGGCAACCCCAGGAGATCCTCACCATCGCCAACGCGCTGCTGGGGTTCGGCGCGTGCTCGCTTGCCAAGTATCTATTGATCGTCGCGGGCGAAGACAATCCGGAACTGGACATTCACGACATTTCCGACGTCTTCCGCCATCTTCTCGAACGTGTGGACTGGACCCGGGACCTGCATTTTCAGACGCGCACGACCATCGATACCCTGGACTATTCCGGCACCGGCCTGAATGAAGGTTCGAAGGTTGTGATTGCCGCGGCGGGCGCAAAAAAGCGGGATCTGCCTGTCGAGATTCCCGGCGGTCTGCGTCTGCCCGACGATCTGAAGAATCCTAAGGTCGGGCTTCCGGGCATCCTCGCGTTCGAGGCGCCCCCCTTCAGCTCTCCTGGCGACGGGGAAACGGCGCAAAGGCTGACCGCCGCTCTGGAATCCGTGGAGCAGCTTCAGGGCTTTCCGTTGATCCTGCTCGTGGACGACGCTGACTTCACGGCGCGCACGCTGAACAATTTCCTGTGGGTTACGTTTACCCGTTCCAATCCTTCGCATGATATCTACGGTGTCGGGAGTTTCATCGAAAACAAACACTGGGGCTGTCACGGTCCCTTGATCATCGACGCCCGCCTGAAGCCCCACCACGCGCCGCCTCTGGTTGAAGACCCCCGAATTACGCGGAAAGTCGATCGTCTGGGCGAGCGCAACGGCCCCCTGCACGGTATTATCTGAATAACTTTCAATACTGGTCGTCGGCCGTCGTCACCGCACACCACCGCGCGGTAAACAGCTCGTCGATCAACGCCTTCCGAGCCCTGCGCGTGCCGATGCGCCTGAGCGCCAGCCCCGCATAAAACCGGTTATAGCGATTCTCGTCCCCGAGACCGTCGATCAGGTCATTCACCGCCGGGTCGCCCGCCTCGCCGAGGTTGCAAAGCGCCAGCGCCGCGTTTCGCCGAACGCGGTAGTCGGGGTCCTTCACAGCCCTGAAAACCGCGGGCAGCACTTCAACGGAATCCGCCCCGATGGAGCGCAACGCTTCCAGCGCATTGCGGCGGACCCACCAGTGATCGTCGCCAACCTTCTCGACAAGGCTGAACACCGCGGCGTGCGCTGCCGGGCCCATCCGGGCGAGCACGTCCGCCGCCATTGCGCGGACCCACCAGTGATCGTCATCCAGCGCTTCCAGCAGAGCGTGGACTGCCGGCGCGCCCATGGTTGACAATGCGCGCGCTGCCGCTCCGGGCGTAGGATTGGTCCCGTGCGCGTTGTCCGGCGTCGTTGCCGTCGTTTCCTCGATGGCCGCCAGCGTTTCCCTTCGCATCGCGTCGACGAGAAGCGGTATCGACGTTCTGTCGCTGGCCAGCGCATACGCCGTATTGATGCGCACGCGCTCGTCCTCGTCGAACAGGCCCTCTTCCTTCACGTTTCCGGTCGCTTCCGAACGCCCGTTGACGGCCTCTCCACGCATCCACTTCCAGACATCCGTGGAAACAGCCGGGTTCGCATCGTCTTCCGGGGGCGTCCAGGCTTCATCCAGGTGATTCCATGCGGGACCCCGCGGTTCCCGCAGCCGCGTAAACTGAAACTTCAGCATATATCTCTTGTTGCCGCTCACGTTGGGCGACGCCCGGTGCCACGAGTCAAAATGCATCAGCGTCACGATCCCGGCATCGCCGCAGATGGCGTACCCCGGCTCGCGGGTTTCTTCCGGATTGGGGTCTGAAATGGTCTTGTAGTTCTGCATGCGCGGAATCACACCTGACGGACCCATGTCTATGGTGGTATTCTGCGGATAATAGAAAGCCAGTACCCACTGAAATCGCGGATGACGGATATTGTGGTCGAAGACATAACAGTCCTTGTGCCAGCTCTGCCCGTTGCTGCCCGGTGGATTCAGGTGGCAGTGCCGATGCGGATTCATGATGTAGTCGGGTCCGAGAAGACTCGTCAGGGCGCCACGCACGACGGGCTGGTCGAACACCTGCTGAATCCTGGGCACGCGCGGGAGAATATTGTTGCCGACGTTCCCTTCGCTATCGAAAACGGTTTCGATCTCGTCGTAGATCCTGCCGTGTGTCTCGTGGATTGCATCCGTCGGTACAGTAATGAAGCCATCCAGAATAAAGCGCTGGATCTGCGCATCCGAAAGAAGATGATTACTCTGCGTGGTCATTCGACCTCCTTGTACGACGGCACGCCCCGCACTGCGGCACGCCCGCTCGCATGCATACCCCGGGCCTGTCTGACGGCCGCCAGCACCTGATCGACCGTGTAAAAGTCGCTTTTGAACACCTCCTGTCCATCCGACGCATAGATAACGAGCAACGGGATGGTCAACCGGCCGGTATCTCTCAGCTTCGCCTTGCCAACGGGGTTGTTGCCCGTAATATCCACCTTCACAGCGGCAACGTCGGGCGCCGCCAGCAAATTCACGACTTCCGGACTTTGCAGCACGTTGTGCTCCAGAACTTTGCAGTTCAGGCACCACTCCGCGGTGAAGTCCATCACCACTACCTGGTCCTCCTCCAGCGCCTCTTCGAACCGCGCGGGCGTATAGTAGATCCAATCGATCGGCCCCTTATCCGTAAACCGGACGGCGCCTACCGCGGAGAAAATGAAAAGCGCCGCGCCGAGAACGCCAAAGACCGCACGCCGGCCGGTACGGGCGGTGATCCGAAGCGTTCCGTAGACCAGCCAGAAACCGGCGCCGGCGCCGAATGCCATCACGGCCCACCAGTATTCCTTGCCCGGCGGGTCGGGTGGTGTGACAACAAGCGCGCTAAGGCCCACGCCCACGAAATAGGCCGCCGCCGCCAGCATCAGCAGCCCCATAACCTGCTTGATCAACTCGCTGGCCGGGCCCGTGCGGGGCATCCGCTCCACCAGCGCCGGAAAGATCGACAGCGCCAGGTATGGCGCGGCCATCCCGGCGCCGATCGAAGCGAATGTCAGCAGCGTGGTTGCCGGATATTGTGTGGCCGCCCACGCGGCGGCCGCACCCATGAATGGCGCCGTGCAGGGCGTGGAAAGCACGGCAGTCATAATGCCGAATCCGAATGACCCCGCGAGGCTGTCCTGGCCGGGGTTGAACCGGTAAACCGCCTGCGGCAACCGGATGTAGAACAGCCCGCACATGCCGACCGCCATGGCGGCGATGATTACGCCGACGAGGATCGTGAAAACCGGATACTGAAACAGCTGATTGGTGGCCGTAAATCCGCTGATGCCGGCAATCATTATACCCAGTGCCAGCCAGAAAGCGACCACACCCAGCGACATCGAGCCCCCAAGCACGAGACGCCGCGTCCGATTGTCCGACGCCTGCGCCAGTCCTATAATCTTGATTGGGATCACCGGAAGCACGCAAGGCGTCAGATTCAGCAGCCCGCCGCCGAAGGCCGCCACGATCAGGAGCAGAACCAGCCCGCCTCCGGATGACGTATCGATCGAAAACGTCCAGCCGAACAGATCGAAGCGCACACCGCTCGCCTCGGAGGCGGCGCCAGTCTCGCTATATCCTTTGAATAACGCTGAATTCAGGCTGTTTACGGGTTGGCCGGCGTCCACGATCGCCAGGGACGCCTCCATGACGACCGTTTTCGGTATGAAACAGGTGTACTCATCGCAGGCCTGGTACTCCACCTCGAGTTTGAGCCGTTGAGGTCCCGGTTCTACCTCTTCGCCCACCTTTATGGGCAGGTAGAACACGGTTCTGCCCTCGAACACCATAAGATCGCCATCGGCGTAGTCGGCCTGAATCGGGTGCGGCTTCGGGAAGCGTACGGCTTCAAGCGTCAGCCCCCCGGCAGCCTCGAGAATGCGGACGTCTGTCGGATACGGTTCGAAATCGCCAACGACCACTACCTGGGCCGGATCCGGATTGATGTGAAAACCGTCGTCGATATCTACCACGATGGCCAGCGCCACCAGATCTCCCGGACGCGCCCCGTCCGCAGGCCAGGCCGTACTCACTCTGACCTTGTTCTGTGCGTGAGCCGTCGCCGCCACCACGACAATCGCGACCATCAGGGCTATCAAACCCGACTTATGCATAATCCATCGCTCCTTAAAAGTCAGTGGGACGTTAGCGGGAAGACGGTAGAGGTGAGACGGCAGAAAAGAGGCGGGTAGAGGTAAGAGGGTAGACGGTAGATGAAATCCTTGCCCGGTGTGTTTTTCCTTTCTGCCTCCGGCACGAGAAGAATCCTTACAAGGCTGGAAATCTCTCCCGTCTCACGTCTTGCGTCTCACCAGGTGGTGGCGCGGGGTGTGGTCCTCTACCCTCTTCCGTCTTACGACTACCCGCCTTTTGCTGACAGCTAATGGCTGACGGCTGAAAGCTTGTTTTCTGACAGCTGACGACTCATTTCCGACAGCTTTTTTTTCCCTTCACCACGTGTAAAAGAAGGGAAAAGATGTCGTGATGGCAATGCTTTTTTCTTTGCAAACAACCGGGCCCGTTCTTAATTTACGCCGCAAAATCAGCTTTCCGGCGGCCTCGCCGTGAAGCCCCGCTTCCCTGTTCCGAACCCCTGCCGGAGCAACCCATCCTTGCATTTCCTTCGTGCCTACGTCGGCCTTGCAGATCGACTGAATGAACGCATCGGAGTTGCCGTATCCTGGCTCACCACGGTGCTCGTGGCAGTCGTCTGTTACGATGTGTTCACGCGCTACCTGCTGAAGAGCAGCCTGGTGGCGGTGCAGGAACTGCAATGGCATCTGTTCGCCGTCATTTTCCTCATAGGCGCTGCGTATACCCTGAAACATGGAAAGCACGTGCGCGTCGACGTCTTCTACAATCGCTTTTCCGCGAAAACCAGGGCGTGGGTGGACTTCCTGGGAAGCCTGATTTTTCTGTTGCCATTCTGTCTGGTCGCGATCTGGTGTTCGCACACGTTCGTCATTAACGCCTTTACCATCGGGGAAGGTTCGCCCGATCCCGGTGGACTGCCCGCGCGGTTCATCCTGAAAGCCGCCATTCCGGCCGGCTTTCTTCTGCTGGCCTTGCAGGGCCTGGCACTGGCCTTTGGCTCGCTGCTCAGAATCGCAGGGAGCCACGCGATCGACCCTGAAACGAAACAACAGGGGACCGACGCATGATCGAAGCCATGCCGCTCATCCTGTTCGGGGTCCTGTTCGTGCTGCTCCTCTTCGGCTTCCCCGTCGCGTTCACCCTCGGCGGTGTTTCCTTCATCCTGGGTTATCTCACGTTCGGCCTTGACTTCTTCAATCTGTTGCCTCTGCGTATCTGGGGTGTGATGACCAATTACGTACTCATCGCGGTCCCCTTGTTCGTCTATATGGGTGTTATGCTCGAAAAATCCGGGCTTGCCGAGGAACTGCTGGAAACGATGGCCCTGTTGTTCGGCAAGCTGCGTGGCGGCCTTGCCGTTTCCGTAATCGTTGTAGGCGCCCTTCTGGGCGCCTCAACGGGCATTGTCGGGGCAACCGTCGTCACGATGGGTCTCCTGAGCCTGCCCACCATGCTCAGACGCGGCTACCGCACCGAACTGGCAACCGGAATTATCTCCGCGTCGGGCACGCTGGGTCAGATTATTCCACCCAGCATCGTGCTTGTGCTTCTGGGGAGTATCCTGAATATATCCATTGGCGATATGTTCATTGCCGCCGTGATTCCCGGCCTGTGCCTCGTGGGCCTTTATCTGACCTGGATCGTGATTGTCGCCCTGACAAGGCCGGACTCCGCTCCGGCCATGCCCAGGTCGGACCTGGACCGCTTCGTGGGCGCGGTCAGAATCAAACAGACCATCCATGCCTTCCTCCTGCCAGGCCTGCTGATAACGGCCGTTCTCGGCTCGATCTTTGCCGGTATCGCTTCCCCGACGGAGGCCGCGGCCGTGGGCGCCCTCGGCGCAACCGTCCTTACACTGTGCAAACGCAAACTGTCGCTTGAAACCCTCAAGTCCGTTATGGCCGAGACCACCCATCTCACCTGCATGGTCTTTATCATACTGGTCGGCGCCACCGCCTTCGGGCTTGTCTTCAGGGGACTTCAAGGGGACGCTTACCTCACGCGACTCATCGTGGAAGCCGACCCGGGCCCCCATGTCTTCCTCGCGCTGGTGATGGTCGTCATATTCATCGCCGGGTTTTTCATAGATTTCATCGAGATTACGTTTATTATCGTTCCCGTCGTCGCGCCGATATTCGCCCATCTGGGCGTTGACCTTCTCTGGGTGGGCATCCTCATCGCGATGAACCTGCAGACGTCATTCCTGACTCCGCCGTTCGGATTCTCCCTGTTCTATCTGAAAGGCGTCGCGCCACCCGAGGTGCAGACCGGCCACATCTATCGCGGCATCATACCCTTTATCGTCGTTCAGCTCATCGGCCTGACCCTGGTTATCGTTTTTCCTGAAGTGGCAACGTGGCTGCCGCGGTACCTGGCGTCATGACGATGCCGATAAAGGAAAGGGACGCGGTTTGCACGCGTCCCTATTCGGCATCATATCTTTCGTTAGCGACCGCCGCTATCCGCCGATGGCGGAATAATACAGTTTCTCCGACAGCGCCGCCCACGGATCGATTTTCTTCCGAAACGCGTCGAAAGAAGCATAGACCTTTTTGCTCATCGGATCGGCTTCAGCCACCTCGTTTTCGACTTCCACGGAGAAACCGCGCAGCGTCTCGAGGACCTCATCTGAAAATCTCCGCAACTCGACATTGTGTTCTTTGGTGAGTTTTTCCAGGTAGACGCTGTTCTTGGCTTCGAATTCCGACAACATCCATGAGTTGGAACGTGCGGCGGCCGTCTTGACAACCTGCTTAAGTTCCGATGGCAGTCTTTCGAAAGCGGTTTTGTTGACGATCAACTCCAGAGCGGTGCCCGGCTCGTGCCAGCCAGGATAATAATAGTATTTCGCGGCCCGGAAGAATCCCATCAAATAGTCGTGGTAGGGTCCGATCCATTCGGTTGCATCGATAACACCGCGTTCCAGGTTGGTGTAGATTTCGCCTCCGGCTGAAAGCACGGCGGATCCGCCCGCCTTTGCGATTACCTTGCCGCCGAGCCCCGGGATCCGCATCTTAAGGCCGTGAAAATCGGCGATACCGTTCATTTCGCGGTTATACCAGCCGCCCATCTGGACGCCGGTGTTGCCCACCGGCATCGCGACCAGATTGAACGGATCGTATAGCTCCTGCCAGAGTTCCAGCCCGCCGCCGCCGAAGATCCAGGCGTTGAGCTGCTGTCCGTTCATGCCGAATGGAACCGCCGCGAAAAACTGCGTGGCCGGCGCTTTTCCGGCCCAGTAATACGCGGCGCCGTGGCACATCTCAACGGTTCCCTGGCTGACGGCATCGAAACCTTCGAGCGGTGGAATCAATTCGCCGCCGCCGTAAACCGTAATTTTCAGTTGTCCGCCGGACATCTCATCGATCCATCGAGCGAGCATGTCCGCGCCTTCGCCAAGAATGGGGAAATGCGGCGGCCAGGTGGTTACCATTTTCCATTCAAATTTCTTTCTCGTATGCACCGCGGGAGCATCTGGTTTCTCGTTTGAGGCGGGGCTGCAACCCGCCAGAGCCGCAACGCCGCCGGCGACTCCGACCGAGGCTTTTTTGAGGAAATCGCGTCGTTCGAACTGCTCCATTTAACGCCTCCACGCTTAGATCGGTTACAACATAGAGAGGTTGTCAATTAACGAGACAAGGTAGGCCGCATAGGTCTCTATCGCAAGAATAATGAGTACCCTCGTTCTCCTACATTCGGGCTGGCGGGGGTCGGGAGCGTGCAATGAGCGAAACAGACAGGAAGCTCTACCTGCTGGACGGAATGGCGCTGGTTTACCGGGCCCATTTTTCGATGATCCGCAACCCGCGCATGTCCTCCACCGGCCTGAATACCTCCACCGTATTCGTACTCACCAACACCCTGCTGGATATACTCTCCAACGCGGACCCATCGCACATCGGCGTTGTCTTCGATACGCCCGAGCCGACCCACCGGCACAAGATGTTCCCGGAATACAAGGCCCAGCGCGAGTCCATGCCGGAGGATCTCAGCGCGGCGCTCCCCTTTGTCTTCCGCCTGTGCGAAGCGTTCAGCCTCCCGGTTGTCAGGGTCCCCGGATGGGAAGCCGACGATGTGATCGGAACCCTTGCCAAACAGGCGGAAGAGGCCGGCTTCATTACTTACATGGTTACGCCCGACAAGGACTACGGACAGCTGGTTTCGGACAGCACCTTTGTCTGCAAGCCGGGACGCACCGGGGACGTGGAGGTTCAGGGCGTCAAAGAGATTCTGGATAAGTGGCAGATCGAACGCGTGGACCAGGTGATCGACATTCTGGGACTGATGGGCGACAGTTCGGACAACGTTCCCGGCGTGCCCGGGGTCGGCGAAAAGACGGCGCAGAAACTGATTGGAAAGTATGGAAGCATCGAAGACCTGCTCGACCACGTGGAGGAACTCAAGGGAAAGCAGAAAGAACGCATTGAAGAAAACCGTGAACAGGCGCTTCTTTCAAAAAAACTGGTCACCATAGAGCGCGACGTGGTGCTGGAGGTCAAGCCCGATGACCTGAAACGTGTCGACTGGGACGAAGAGAAACTGAAGGCGTTGTTCGTCGAGCTCGAGTTCAATACCCTGGGCCAGCGACTGTTCGGCGACTCGTTCAAGGCGGGGCCCACGGCCGCAACCGACGAGGTCGGAGGCGACGTCAGCACCATCGACGACATGGAACATGACTATAAACTGGTGGACACCGAGGCATCCCGCCGGGAGCTCGTCTCCGCGTTGAGCGGGCAAAAAGCCTTCTGTTTCGACATCGAAACCACCGGTCTGAATCCCAAGACCTGCGAATTGATCGGCCTGGCCTTTTCGTTTGAGCCACACACCGGATACTACGTGCCGCTGCCGGAAGTCCCGGACGAAGCCCTTGCGATCCTCGAGACGTTTCGTCCGGTACTTGAGAATCCTGAGATCGAAAAGATCGGCCACCACCTGAAGTTCGATCTCAGCGTGTTGCGCTGGAAGGGGTTTCGAGTTGAAGGTCCACTGTTCGATACCATGCTCGCCGCATATCTGGCGACACCGGACCTTCGACGCACCATGGACTATCTCTCCGAAGCGCTTCTCGGATACCGGCCCATTCCAATTTCCGATCTCATCGGCGAAAAGGGCGAGGACCAGTTGAGCCTGACGGAGGTGCCCCTGGACCAGGTAACGACCTACGCGGCTGAGGATGCGGACATTACCCTTCAATTGAGCGAAGTCCTGAGGTCCAGGCTGGAAGAAATGGGCCAGGTGCGCGTGTTCAGGGACGTGGAATGTCCGCTCATTCCCGCCCTTGTGGAAATGGAATACGAAGGCATCCGGTGTGAAGCCGAAGTGCTTCGGGATTTATCGGAAGGGCTAGCCGGCGAAATCGAGCGCGCCAGGGAGCAGATCTTCCAGCTTGCAGGAGAACACTTCGATCTCAACTCACCAAGGCAGCTTGGCGACATCCTCTTCGACAAACTGAAGCTGGACCCGAATGCGCGCCGGACGGCCAGGACGAAGCAGTACCAGACAACGGAGCAGGTCCTGCGGCGGCTGGCGTATAAGCACGAGATCGTGGAAAAGGTGATGTTTTACCGAATGTGTACGAAGTTGAAATCGACGTACGTCGACCAGTTGCCCGGGTCGATCTTCAAACCCACGGGCCGGATTCATACCAACTACGAAGCGGCGGTTGCCGCCACGGGCCGGCTGCAGTCCCACGGCCCCAACATGCAGAATATCCCCATCCGCACGGAAATGGGCAGGGAGATCCGCAAGGCCTTCGTGCCGCGTGACGAAGGCCACGTGCTGCTTGCGGCCGATTACTCCCAGATCGAACTCCGCGTTGCCGCAGAAATCAGCGGAGATCAGGCCCTGACGGAAGTCTTCCGGCACGGCGGCGACATCCACACCGCGACCGCTGAGAAAATCTACGGCATTGAAGGCGCAACCGAGGAGATGCGGCGCCACGCGAAAACCGTCAATTTCGGCATCATCTACGGTATCTCGGCCTTCGGCCTGGCCGATCGCCTGGATATTACGCGAACGCAGGCCGCGGAACTCATCGACCAATACTTCGACCAGTTTCCCGGCATCCGGACCTACATGGACGAAACCATTGAATTCGCCCGGGAAAACGGTTACGTGGAAACGGTGACCGGCCGACGCCGTTATCTGCGCGACATCAACTCCCGCAACGCGACCACCCGAAGGGGCGAAGAGCGAAACGCCATCAACTCGCGCATCCAGGGCACGGCCGCGGATATGATCAAGCTCGCGATGAGCCACATCCACCGCGAAATCCTGGAACGGGGCATGAAATCGCGAATGCTACTGCAGGTGCACGACGAACTGGTATTTGATATGCATAAAGACGAAGCGGATGTCCTTCCGGGCATCGTGGAACACGGGATGAAGACCGCCATTCCGATGCAGGTGCCCATCGTCGTCGAGATGGGCACGGGGACCAACTGGCTGGACGCACACTGATTTGCGCCGGACCTTTCGCCGGTCGCAGGTTGACAGCAACCGATTTTAAATTAGATTTTTCTAGTGAGAAACGCGCGGTGATGAAACGGCCCTGCCGACGCCGTCCACGCGATTTGCTTCGATAACGGCGTATTTCAACCTGAAATCCGGGGAATTTATGAGATCTATCGTATATATCGTTTTGTTGGTGTGTCTTCCGGGCATCTTCAATATCCTTGCCGACGCGGGTCCCGTCAATGCGCAGGAAACGGCGGTAACGGCCGGCGACGTCGACATTGACGAACCTGCAACCCTGAGGGCTTTTGTGGAATACGCGAAAACGCAACTGGATGACATCACTGACGCCGCCGAACTGGCCGTCGTATGGAGCAGTATGCGTCTCCAAGGGGACTGGAAGTCAGGGGATATATTCCTGATTGTCCTCAACAGCCGGGGCTCCGTGCTGTTCCACGCCGATCAGCCCGATGCCGAGGGAAAGACCCTCCGACGCATTGTCGATGCCAGGAGAGACAGCACAGGAAAGAATCTTCTCATGGAGGCGGCTGCCGGTGGAGGTTTTGTCGGTTACCATTGGGACGATCCCGACGTTGAGGGAGACGATAGCGGCCACCCCAAGGTCGCATACGCCACGCAATTTTTCTCGGAGGCGACCAACGAAAACTATATTCTGGTCGGCGGCTTTTACCAGGACCTGTCGGATCTGCCTGCGGGCGATCCCGTCTCCGCACCCCGCCCGGACATCACGGCCGGGGAGGTGGTGGACCGGGAGACCCTGAAGGCCTTTGTCGAAAGCGCCCTCAAGGCCTTTTCCATTGCGCTCGAACGGATCGGTCCGGAGAAACTTACGACCATCCAGGAGGTCTTCAGAGTCGGAGGCGGACACTGGAAACACGGCTCGATCTATGCGTTCGTATTTACAACCGGCGGGTACCTGGTCTTTCACGGGGCGGAGCCCGAGCGCGAGGGGAGACTCATCAACTTCGAGCTTGAAGACGCCAACGGCGTAAAGATCGTGCAGGAGATCCTGAAGGCGGCTCGGGCAGGTGGGGGCTACGTCGAGTATGTGTGGGACGATCCCGCGAGGGACGAGGATGGAGACGGAGCGTTATTGGGCGATACGGTAGGCTCATTCAAGGTAAGTTACGCGTTGCTCCATACGCATCTCGGCGAAGAATACGTCATCGGGGCCGGCATCTATCGGCGCGGGCCCGACTTCGACGAGGACGGTTCAGTGGATTTCAGCGACTTTCTCCTTTTTGCCAGGCATTTCGGATTGAACAGGAATGACGCGGACTTCGACGGTCTTTACGATCTGAACAGCGATGGCGAGATCGCGTTTGCAGATTTCGTGCTCTTTTCCATGGACTTCGGCAAAAGCGTGCGTTCGAATTGATTTCCACAAGGTCTGCAGGTGTTTTCCTGAAACTGGATGGGCTAAATAGGGAGGGTTTTGGAGGTAGAGTCGTGAAAGGGACGGGAGTGACATCTGGCGCCAAGGTGGTAGAAACGCCAGATGGATTTCTACTTTTCGGGCCGATTGAAATATAGTGTAACCGATCGGGGAGAACCCGAATCTGAAAAGGGGCCGTGTGAATCACACGGCCCCTTTTGGCTATTGCGGAAGGATTTCGGTAATTCGCTGAAGACGTCGATATCAGTTGACGGTAAACGTGTTCTCGCTGGCGTAGCTTCCCCTTTCACCGTCGATCGTAATCTCGGCGACCATCCGGTATTCCCCGGCGGTGGTTGTCGAGTAAGGACACAGGCCCACGCGTAGCGTTCGTTCAATGTCGACCCATGAATCGTCCTCTTTGCTTTGCCATTTCGACGTATGCGTGGTGTAGGTGACGCCTTCAATGGAAATACCGATCAGGGGGGGGATGCATTGCTCTGTTGTCGATAAAACCAGGAACTGAACTCCTCCGTTCGATACACGAAGCCCTGCCAGCGGTTTAATCTCCACGGGCGTGGTTGCGGATTCCTCGCAATTCTCTCCGGTTGTACGGTCGATTCCCGTCAGCCACGACTGAAAGCCCTCCTCGATCGGCGCGCACAGCCCGGTGGCGTGAAACTGAAGATCTTCCATACCGTTCAGATTGGTCAGACTGAACGGCAGCGCGCCCTTCATGTCCGCATTGTCGTTAACCCACAACTGCGCGAGGTCGGACAGATTTCCCATGGACTCAGGCAGTTCGCCGCTCAACATGTTTTCGGAAAGATCCAGCCATACCAGAGTGGACAATTTGCCCAATTCCGAGGGTATGGGGCCGGTCAGCTTGTTGGCGGCGATCCATAGCACCTCGATGGAGGCCATATCGGCCAGCGCACCCGGAATCTCGCCGGTCAGCTCGTTCTCGTCGAGTTCCAGCCACGTGAGTTCGTCCAGCGCGCTGAACTCCGGAGGAATCTCGCCCGTCAATTTGTTTTTATTCAACCTCAGAACTTCCAGGACGGCGACGTTGGCCAGTGCCGGGGGAATGGGTCCGCTCAACTCGTTTGTACTCAGGTAGAGCCGCTGCAGGTGGCGCAGGTTGCCGAGCGTCTCAGGTATTTCGCCGTTCAGCTTGTTATCGGTAAGCCATATGAGATTCACGTTGGTCATCTCGCCCAGTTCGGCGGGTATGGCGCCGGTCAGTTCGTTTTCACTCAAATCCAGCCATAACACTTCGGTAAGTCTGCCCAAATCGGGGGGAATCTCGCCGCTCAGCGCGTTTTTCCAGATCCAAAGGACCTTCAGTCTTGAAAGGTTTCCCAATTCGGCGGGCAACGCGCCGCTGAGTTCGTTTTCGTCCAGATTCAGCCACTGCAGTTCTGAAAGATCGCCCAGTTCGGCGGGTATGTTTCCGTTTAACTGGTTGGCATTGAGGGCCAACCAGTTAAGATTGGACAGGTTTCCCAGTTCGGCAGGTATCTCACCGCTCAAAGCATTCCGGTGCAGAAAGAGCGCTTCATTCATCGCAAGATTTCCAAATGAAGCGGGAATAGGGCCGGAAAGGCCATTCCTCTGAAGGTATAGGCGCCTGAGACTGGACAGGCTGCCCAGTTCAGACGGGATTTCGCCAGTCAGGTTGTTTTCGCTCAGGTTTACAACCGATACGCGACCGTCGAAGGCGATCACGCCATGCCACGTGGAGACGTGTTTGTCTGTCAGCCAGTTTGTCTTTTCCGTCCAGTCATCGCCTCCCGTTGACCTGTAGAGCGCCACCAGGGCGTCGCGCTCGGCGGGGTCGACAAGCGGCGTGGGCGGCGGGAGTTCCTTTCCGAACTGGGCGGCGAATACGAGAAAATCACCGAGCGCGATTGCCCCGTCGCCATCCAGGTCGAACCGTCCGTCAAAGGAATCGTCCTCCTGCTGTGACCCGTAATTGCTCGCGAACAGTAGAAAGTCGGACAATGCGACCGTACCGTCGCCGTCGAAGTCGGCACGATGCACGTCAAGACCGGGGGACGGGGCCGCCGAACTGTCCTGCAGGGAAATATCGATGTCCAACGACGCGGTTTCCTCCCGGTATCGGCCCAGGGAGATTTCACCGTCGGCCAGACGGATTGTGGTGCTGGAAAACGACTTAGACGTGCGAAAACGCGCGGTACCCAAAAGGCCGGCTCTGGGCGTGGGACGGCTCGCAAGCGGCCAGACGGTGATCTCCACGGACGTCGGATGCGTTTCTTCCCCCGTAAACGCCACGGCATTGGTCATGATCCCGCCGACGTCGAATCCATCGAACAGGACCTGGCGTGCGTCGTATTCGAAGACCATCGTCACGTCGCTCGCTCCCTGGATGTCATCGCCGAAAACCTGTATGGAAACGACGTCCTCGGCGGAGACTTCAAGAGACGTGGCGCCCTGATCGCCCTCCGTCCCGTCCAGATCGGGAGAAAGCGAAAACGGACTCTGGGAAGAAATCGGCTGCGGGCCAATCCACAGGACCAGGGCGACGATAGCAAATGACAACACCGCCGCCACAACGAAATACCGGGTGGACCAACGAGAGGGATGACTTCTCGATTCGGACATGGTTTCGATTCTCCTGATGCAATAGCGTCGGTCTGAATTCCCACATTTAACATAAGGGATTCAATAGGTTTCAACAAGGGCATTGCAGGTTGTGGTTGCCGTCGTTTATGGAAATGCGCTCCCTGAAAGTTCGGGTTTCCGGCGATTGACCGACGGGTGCAGATCCTTCACGCGATCAAGTGGCCAAAACTGCAGGTATCGGTGGAACGCTTCCGTGACACATTCAATTTATACAACAAAATTGTTGACAACAGATTTGTGACGCAATCGATTCACATCCACCTCACGGAACCGCCGGAAACGGAAGATTTCTTCGCAGGTGGGTGAGACTGGTCCCAGGCGTATGATTCCGGCTTATCGACGCCCAATGGGGTTGACAGTGGCGGATTTATGCAATAGATTTCGGATAGGAATTGATCGTGATTCAGGAGAACCAGGTTCTTAAGGAGTTACGATATGAGACGGACGTTTGTCCCGGCCGTCTGCACGGCGCTGGTTTTTTTTAGTCCGGCCCTTGCCGATGAACTGACCACGGACGAAGGGAAGCGCGCCAATGCAGATCCGAAGGCGCGGCTGTTAAGCGTCCTGAATGAGGGCAGGAGTTCTCTGCCGAAGCCCATTCCTTCGACGGAAGAAGGGACTTTAAAGGGATACGGGCTTTCGCTGGAACACGTTCCCTCGAAGTACGAGATGGTAAACGGTCGTGGGTCGCGCGGGGACCCTCTTGACGCCGAGGGCAGGGAACGGCTGCTGTCATCGAAGACAACGAATTTCGGGGAAGGGAAATCCAGCGGAAAACTGACGAGTGGTTTGAACATAACCGGGGGACGGAACGCGTTTGCCGCGCTTATGCTGGAAAAGGTTGAGGACTCGAGCGCAGACAATGAGCTCCTGAAACTCCACGTCTCACTGGCGCGTACGAAGGACCTGAAGGGGTACGGGTTCTCGCTGCATTACGACTCTGCGAAGTATGATTTCCTAGAAGCCAGAGAACTGGATGAAAATCTGCTCAAGTCCGGTCCAGGAGGGAAAACGCTGTTCGTATCCGCAAACCATACGCCGGGCAGGCTGGATCTCGGCGCGGTTAAAGTTGATGGACATGGCGTCAGTGGCGACGGAAAGCTCGTCGAGCTTATCTTCAAGACAGACGGCGCGGCCTCGTCAGGCGACTTCAGGGTTTCGGAGGGGGTGCTCATAGGACTCGACGGCACTATCGACCGGTTGACGAACGTCGATTTCGACCGTCTGTCGTCACTGCCCGGCGAATACAAACTGGACCAGAATGTACCGAACCCGTTCAATCCATCCACCGTAATCGGATACCGGATTCCAGAGGCGGGCCCGGTCCGGCTGGCCATCTATAACCTTCTGGGCCAGGAGGTGCGTGTTCTGGTTGACCTTTATATGGAAGCAGGTTCCTTCACGGCGACCTGGGACGGGAAGGATGAAATGGGTCGGCAGGTGTCCAGCGGCATCTATCTCTACAGGATTCAGGCAGCCGGTTTCTCGGCGTCAAGACGTATGTTGTTCCTGAAATAGACCATACTTGACGTCGCAGCGGGATACACGGGCCGCCCGAACGTGAGGCGGCCCTTTCCATTCCAGTCGATCATCCTGTGGAAGGAAGGAAACATGCCCCGATTTTGCGCAACAGCCCTGGGGGTCCTGGCTATGCTTGGATTCGTCCCGCCGGTCGTCGCGGAGACGACGGACTTCTATGCGCACTGGGCGGACGGCAAGGCGGAGATCTCCAGCTATCGCGTGGCGCAGCCTCGTTACGGAGAGTCACGCGAGGGCTACGGCGTCCTCATTTTCGTCACGGAAGACCTGAACCGAAAGACCTACATCAAGGTGGAGTCGCCAACGCCGCCGCCGGAGAGAGTCTACGTTCTCAAACTGAACAACTTACTGAAGTTCACCACCGGCATCTATGATTATTCGGTAATGACATCCGTTTTCAGCGCCGTTGAGGGTCTGGACGGTTCAAACCCGTTTGAGCTGATAAAGGTGAATCTGAGTTCACAGGAGTGGTGCGGACATATTTTCGATGAAATTCGCGTGGATGACGGCAAATTGCGCGGCGCCCTGAACAGCTATTTTGAACGCGAAGGCCTCCGTACATACAGTCTGGACATGCCCGAAGGCTTTCAGAGCGAAGACCATCTGCTCATTCAGATCCGGGAGCTCAAGGGTCCGGTCATGCGGGCCGGCGAATCGCGGCCGGTCCGGCTTCTGCGCAGCCTCTGGTCGTTCCGGACGCGGCACCGCCCCCACGCCCTGGTGGACGCGCGGTTGAGCAAAGGGAAGCCGGAGACGATCACCGTTTCTAACGAGAGCCACGAAGCCACACCATGGCGCTGGGAGACGGACCGGTGGAACACGACGGTCTGGGTGGAAACGGCGTACCCCCGCCGCATCCTGAAATGGGAGGACGGAACGGGCACCCGCGCTGAACTGATGGTGACCGTCCGTGAACCTTATTGGCGTCAAAAGGCGCTGAGCGACGAAGTCTACCGGAAACGGTTAGGGATCCCCTGAACCACGTTTTGGAGGAAGGAGTATGACGCCGATCGAACAGGCGCGCGAAGCCGTTGAACAGAGCGATATGGAAGGGCTGAAGACGCTCATCGAGTCGCATCCGGAATTGCCCAACCTCAGGTCGGAAGACAACGATCGCACGCTCCTGCATACGATCGCGGATTATCCCGGGCACAAACCGAAGGGCGTGGAGATGGCCAGGCTGCTTATCGAGGCGGGGGCCGACGTGAACGCGCGTTTCCAGCACGGGCAGATTGAAGCGGTGAAGGAGACGCCGCTGCACTGGGCGGCGAGCAATGACGACGTCGACCTGGCTGAGCTGCTCCTGGATAACGGGGCTGATATCGATATTGACTGCGGCGTGATTGCGAATGGGACACCGATCTGGAACGCCGTCATCTTTCGGTGTCTGAACGTCGCGCGGCTGTTGATCGACCGGGGCGCGGCATCGAATCTCATGACGGCCGCGGGCGCCGGACGAAGAGATCTCGTGGATCGGTATTTCGATGAGGATGGGAACGTAACGGAAAACGCAGGCGCCCTGCCCTGCTGGGATCCTCCGAGACCGCCGAAGACGGCGCTGGACAGCGCGTTCGGCCTGGCGTGTCGAAACGGCCACGCGACCATCGCCAGAGTCCTTTTCGAACGCGGCGCCGATCCGGATTGGGTCAACCCGGCCGGGGAGTCCGCATATCAGCAGGCAAAGACGGGCGGACACAAGATCGTCATGGATTGGATGAAAGCGCGCGGCATCGCGCCGGATGGCGGCTGACGTGAATCGGGAGGTATCCTCTCTCGTCGTCCTGGGCGGTAAATCGCTGGGCGGGTCGTATATATTGCGGATTCGCCTGGCGGAGCCTAACGCGCTTCAATTCGGCGGATTCAAGCGCGGAAAGACCATTGAGCTTCCGGCGGGAGCGTATGTCTACGTTGGGTCGGCGACGTCAAAAAATGGGGCCGCATCGCTGGCCAATCGCCTGGTCCGCCACGCCACCCGGAGCCGCCGGAAGCGGCCTCACAGAATCCGGGTCGAAATGCTCCGGAGATTCAAAGCCATCGGTCTGGGAAACGGAGATCTCAAGCCCGCCAGAATAAAGAACCTGCACTGGAATGTCGACCACCTGCTCGACCTGCCGGTTGCCGCACTGACCGGCGCCTGCATCCTTCGAACTCCGGAGTGCCTCGAAGCGCGTCTGGGTCAATTCCTGGAGTGCGATCCCCACACCATCGTTGTTGAAAGAGGGCTGGGCGCCAACGACGTGCCCGGCAACACCCACCTCTTGGGCCTCGCGACTGGCGACGCGTGGTGGGCTATGCTCCCAGAGCGGCTCAACGACGAATTCGGATTCTGACGCGCCCGGCCCCTGCTCAGGAGTTCTGACCGGATTCTTCGAACCGCTGCAGCACCTGTTCGGGTGACGCGGTGCCGGTTGTCCCTATCTGCTGGATGGTGATGGACGACACCAGCACGCCGACGCGTGCGGCTTCGACACACGAGGCGCCCGCGCAAAGCGCAGAGGCGATCCCAGCGGAAACACTGTCTCCCGCGCCTACGATATCGATAGGATCGGGCACCGGGATACCGGGAACGCGGTGAGTTGCCTCGCCGTTGTCGCAGAGGATCCCATCAGGTCCAAGCGTAACATAGACGGGTCGTCCCGCTCGCGTGACCAGTGATCGAATAGCTCGACTCAGAGACATTGTCCCTTCCGTACCGGAATACCGGGAAACCGCTTCGAACGCCTCTTCGCGGTTGACCTTGACAATCACGTTCCTGAATCGGCCGATGTGCGAACGCGAATCCGCCATAAACACGACATTGGGGTGCGCGGGAGCGAGGCGCGCGATTCCCTCACGGACACGATCCGAAATTACGCCGCAGTTGCGTTCCTGGACCTGGTCAAGCACGATCACGCCGTGCACTTCGGCGAGCAGATTCTCCAGTGCGGTGAGGATCTGGTCTTCAACCTGTCGCGGGAGTGTCGCACGGTTCTTGATATCCAATCGCTCCGTCTCCTGCCCGGTCGTGGTGAGAATCGGCTTGGTATATGTCGGCGTTGCGCGGCCCGGAACCTCCATCAGATGCCCTGTCTCCACGCCGGACGCGTGCAGTCCCGCCTTCAAGTCGTAGCCCTGCCCGTCATTGCCGATCGCCCCAAGCGCATGAATGCGTCCTACCCCCAAGGCGTTGAGATTGCTGGTAACGGTTCCGGCCGCTCCCGGCCGGTTTCGGACATCCACAACCTGCCGTGCTTCCAGCCCCGTCTCCAGGGAGATTTCAGCAAGGTCAGGATCGACCATGAGATAGCGATCCAGGAAAAAGTCCCCCACGACCAGGATAGCGAGGTCTGAAAACCTGCTCAGCAGCTCTTTCAAATCGGAATGGGTCATAGAAAAAACGGGCCGTTCCGGATTGCCGGCGGCCGCTGGGAATTTTAAGACAGCTTCTGAACACTACGCGTCGAGGAGGTAGTCCACGAGGCACTCGTGGTTCCGAAAGTCCGCAATGATGAGATCCGCCCCCGCCTGAATCAGGCGGTCGCGCTTCCATGCATTCACGCCCTGGCGTCGAGCCTCATCAGAGGCGACGCCAACGGCCATCCCGCCCGCCGCCTTGACATTTTCAATCTCCACGTATCCATCGCCGAAGCCCAGCAGTTCCTCTCCCTCGATACCCTGCGAGGCAATCAGGTCCCGAATTACTCTTTCTTTGGAGAAGTCCTGGTATCGGTCCAGTGCACCGTAGACACGGTCTTCAAAGAAGGGTGTCAGCCCCAGAAGGTCGGCCTCTTCTTTAACGTACACTTCGTCCGTGCCGCTCGCCAGGTACAGCGTTAATTCCCGGCGGCGCAGGTTGCGAAGAAGGTCCAGCGACCCGGGCACTGTCAGATCTTCCACCTCAACTACGCCGGACCGGAGACCCTGAATGCGGCCTTTGATGTGACGGTTGAGTCGTTCGTGATACCGATGTTTGTAGGCCACCGGATCCGGAGGCGGGCCGCCGCGTTTTCGCACTTCTTCTGCGAGCTGAATCATCTGATAGATGGTCTGTTTGCCGGTAAGCCGGTCGACGAAATCAGCCACAACCCGTGACAGTTGGGCCTCGGTTTCGCCAGTGCGGCATTCGCCAAGCGTTTCGACCATCATCGGAACCATGATTTCCCGCCACCCCTGGCGAATCAGCGAGAGCGTACCGTCGAAATCGAAGAGCACCGAGCGGAATCGACCGCGCGAAATGCCGGGATTCACACACTCTATATCAGCCATTCGCAAGGAATCGGAACGATCCGTTATAGCCATTGATGACCTTCATTATCAGGAAGAGTCTCGCATCTGTCCTACGGCGCGCTGCCGGATCGGCAATCTAAATGCGCATCCATAATTGTCAAGGCATTTCACCCTTAACAGGCCGTTGAAAAAGCCCATCCGGGCTACGGCCGGCACTTGCGGCCGAAAACCTGCGTTGCGCGCCCTCGCCGAATCGCTCGATGGGACCCGGTTGCGCGCCTTGTTTCCGGGACGGGACACCATGCCTCGCCTGCAGAGCGACTTTCTCGCCGGACTGTTCACGGATCATTCTTCGAGTTCAAATCTGCTTGTGAAATTTCAATTCTGCATTATCTTAATACTGCATCTGTTTTGGCATTAATAGTGAAGGGGGCTCAACGGGCGTATCAAGGTCTGGCTATGGATCGGCGGGTTGTGCAGCGTTCGTCCACCCGTGCGGGTGAATTACAGCTTGCGTCCGTTAACGCCGGCACGGTCTCCCATTTCGAACTCATCGTCAACGGTGTTTTCTTAATGGCCACCTACAATGCGTCGTCCAATCGCGCATTGATCGACACGGTCATGGAAACATCGAAATCCGGCAGGCACATCAACCTGCTTATCGGTGGTTTGGGACTGGGAATCTCCCTTCGTCAGGCGCTCGCCTATTCAAACGTGCGTTCCGTGTGCGTGGTGGAACTCGACTCCCGAATTGTAAACTGGAACCGCGAATTTCTGGACAATGCCGACGTTCTCGACGATGAGCGCACGGAGGTGGTCGTCGGCGATTTCTACGAATACGTACAGGGAAATCCCCGGAGCTATCACGGCATTGCGCTGGATATCGACAACGGTCCCGACCGGGTGGTGCGCCCGCAGAACCGGCGCGCGTACAGCGTTTCAGCGCTTCAGACGCTGAGAACGCGGTTGCGTCCGGATGGGACTCTGGCGATCTGGAGCCATGCCGTCAACCGCTCTTACGAACGCGCGCTGGACCGTGTTTTCGGCGGGGTGACTCAACAACAAACGTGTGACCATGGCCTGACCGGAAAACCGCTCGAGAGTGTAATTTATGCGGTTCGGGCCTGACTGGCAGCGGCAGACGACTTGAAAGGATTTGCTTGGATGAACAAAGACTCACTCACCATTACGGATAATCGCACCGGCAAGACTTACGAGGTACCCATCCTTTATGGTACTTACCCCGAATACGGGGCCGCCATTCGAACCGCTGACCTGAAGCAGATTAAGGTATCGGAGGACGATTTCGGGCTTCTCGGATACGATCCGTCGTATCTGAATACCGGATCCTGCCAGAGTTCCGTGACGTTCATCGACGGCGAAAAAGGCATCCTCAGATATCGTGGATATCCGATCGATCAGCTCGCGCAGCACAGCACCTACCTTGAAACGTCGTATCTGCTGTTGTACGGCGAACTGCCTGCGCAGGCACAGCTCGATGCCTGGAACGAATCGGTGATGGCGTACGTCAAAGCCGAGCCGAAGTTGACCGAACTGGTAAGCGGCTTCGGAAGAGGCTCCCACGCGATGGGTATGATGGTGGGCGTGCTGGGGTCTCTGTCCACATTCTACGACAATGCGAGAGAGATCGGTACGGAGGATGTTCAGGAACTACATATCCGACGGCTTATGGGCACGGCCCCGGTAGCCGCGGCAGCCGTGTATCGCCAAAGCCAGGGGCTGCCTGTTGTGGACCCTGACCCGTCATTGGGATTCTGCGCCAATTTTTTGAAGATGATGTTCGAGGGTACGAGCGCATATAAGTCCGACCCCGCGCTGGAACGGGCGCTGGAAGTCCTTCTGATATTGCACGCCGACCACGAACAGAACTGCAGCGCGAGCACCATGCGCGGCGTCGGCAGCAGCGGTGCAGACCCGTATTCGGCGGCGGCGGGCGCCGCCGGCGCTTTGTACGGGCCTGCGCACGGGGGCGCGAATGAAGCCGTACTGAGGATGTTGAACGAGATCGGGTCGGTCGACAATATCCCCGCCTATATCAAGCGGGTGTACAACCGGGAGGTGCTGCTCCAGGGATTCGGGCACCGGGTCTACAAGAACTACGATCCCAGAGCGGCGATTATCAAGAAGACGGCCGAAGAGGTATTCGAAGTCACCGGAAAGAATCCACTCATCGACATCGCGGTAGAACTGGAACGCATCGCGCTGGAAGAAGAGTTTTTCATTTCTCGCAGTCTGTATCCGAACGTGGATTTTTATTCCGGCATCATCTACCAGGCGATGGGCCTGCCCACGGACATGATGACGGTTATGTTCGCAGTGGGCCGCATGCCGGGTTGGCTGGCGCAGTGGAAAGAGTTGATGCACGATCCGGAGCAGCGCATCGCGCGTCCGCGGCAGATCTATATGGGTGAAGATATCCGGGACTATACGCCGATGGGAGAGAGGTAGGAGACGGATCGGACGAGACGACGTTTCGAGATGACAGGAGCGCAAAGGCCGCCGGCTTTTGCGCTCTTGTCGTATGGGCTCATTTGCGTGATAGCATGATCCTTGAAGCTGCGGGTCAGCCCACGGCAACGTTGTGTTTGTAGGGGCGACCCTTGTGGTCGCCCGCCTTTTTGGTATGCTGAAAGCTGACTGCTGATCGCTGACAGCCTTAATCACTCGCCGTAGAGCTTCAATGGCGATAGCGTGATGAGGGAGGGTTCGTCCCGGAGGACGCGGGAGACGTGTTCGAGGGTGGGAACGACGCGGAAAGCCTGCCAGACTGAGGGCCCCACGCAAACCTGACTGACGAGGCCGGCGGATTTTACGCGTTCGCCCATGACGCTGAAGTTGAAGACGGGCCACATGCGCGGGTTGCCGGTGTTGGCGTCATTCCGCTCGACCCATAGAGCCTGGTTGTAGTGGAAGATGGAACAGACGTTGAAGCCGACGCCCATGAGCAGGTACAGGGCGTTGCGCTCCACCAGCCAGTCCCATGGCGAGCCATGGCCGAACGCTTTCTCGTCCCACGGGCTGAAACGTGGCCCGGCGTGCCTGTGTCCGTCCATCGCGGACCCGGCGTCGGCCCCGATCGCTGCCAGGGAGTCGCAGCAGTGGTCGCTGCGCACGGCTTCCGGGCGCTGGCGGAAGACCTCCGTGATGTGCCCGACGTCAGATGGCGACGAACGGATGTTCCACGCTTCCAGCCGCGTCCGGTAGGTTGCGGACTCGCCGTTGACCTTCTGAACGAAAGTCGGAACGACCGCGGTACCTGACTCGCCCACGGCGTCCAATGCGCCGTCGATGACGGTATCCGCGCCACCCTCGAGGTATCCGAAACTCTTGAGGGAACTGTGAAAGAGAAGTGCATCGCCGTCACAAAGGCCGAGGGCGGCAAAGCCCCTTAGCAGGTCTTCCTTTTGGACTGTCTGACGGTCTGTCATGGCGTAATCTGAAAAGGAGCAGAAACGGTTCAACGTCGGCTTCGAAGCGCGTCGTCGACGGCCGAGACCAGTTGATCGACGTGCCGGTCTTCCATGGGAAGTGAGACATTGCCGCCGAGTTTCCAGTAGATCCCGCGATTGAGCAGGGCGAAGAACAGCCAGCGGTGCAATAGCTGGTTATCGCGCGCGGCTTCGCGGTAATTCCGGGGACGTTCCGGCAGAAAGTGGACCCGGAACAGGGAGCCGGCCGTTGTGATCCGTGCCTGAAGGCCGGTATCCCGGAAGACACGTCCGAGCTTGTCGGCGAGGCGCCCTGTCAGTGCATTCAGTTTACCGTAGGCGTCCTGTGTGAGCAGGCGAAGCGTCGTGAGGCCCGCGACGATGGCGATGGGGTTTGCATTATATGTACCGGAATGAGGGATTTCCGGCGCGCTTCCGGTGGGGTTGTAGAGGTCCAGGACGTCGGAGCGGCCGCCGACCACGGCGCCGGGGGTGCCGCCGGCAACGACTTTGCCGAGACACGTGAGGTCAGGGCGTACGCCATACGTTTCCTGGGCCCCGCCGCGGGAGATGCGAAAGCTGACGATTTCGTCGAATATGAGCAGGATGCCGGCGCGTTCCGTCATTTCGCGAAGGCGCGAAAGAAAACCATCTGCCGGAAGGGTGAAGCCGGCGGCAGTGGAAAGCGGATCGACAACCACCGCGGCCAGATCGTCCCGGTGTTCGTTGATGATTGTTTGACAGGCGTCGGCGTCGTTGAACGGGAGGACGATGACGTTCCGGATCGCCTGGGGGGTGAGGCCTCGCGAGGAAGGTACGGAATCGGGCCGGTCGGGCGGTCCCAGATTCCCGTCGAGCGGAGGAACGTGGCTTACCATGACGTATTCATCCATCCCGTGATACGCCCCTTCGAATTTGGCGATTCTGTTCCTGCCGGTGAAGGCGCGGGCGGCGCGGATGGCATTCAGGACAGCTTCGGTGCCGGAGCTGCAGAAGCGCACCTTTTCAAACGATGCGACACGGTTCTTCAAAAATTCGGCCATTTCGACTTCGAGGGCCAGCGGACGCGAGAAGCCCGTGCCGAGGGCTATGCGCTCCTGGAGGGCGGCGACGACTTCGGGATGCGCATGGCCCAGGATGAGGGCAGTGTTGTTGTTCACGAAGTCAAGAAGGCGGTTGCCGTCCAGATTGATGAGATGGACGCCTTCGCCGTAGTCGGCGTAGACCGGGTACGGGTCGAAGTGCACGCCGGTGCGCGTATTGCCGCCCGGAAGCGACGCTTGGGCGCGCCTGAACATCTCCCTTGAACGCGGGTGGTTGTCCATGTATTCGGCAATCTGTCTATCCACGGATGTCCTCAGGTTTCCCGGTTCCATGCATTCCTCGCCGCGGTGAGGGCCGTCCAGGATGGTGAGAGAAGCCAGTTCAGGCACGCCGCTTTGATTGAATCACATCAAAATACCGAAAAACATGACCGATTTTCAACTGTTGATTGCAGCCTCGATCACACGGTGCCGGCAGTTGAGGGAAGGGGTTGACTTGCCTGGTATACAGGTGTAGCATATAGCAGCCCGTTGAAAAAGCCCATCCGGGCTACGGCCGGCTCTTGCGGTCGAAATACTGCGTTGCGCTCCCTCGCCGAATCGCAGGATGGGACTCGGTCGCGCGCCTTGTCTTCGGCCACAATGGCAAGTGTTCTGTCCCGGAAATAGATTGCCGAAATTCGACCGCCGAGTCGCCCGGCTGGCAAGGCGCCTGAGCAAGGCGACCTGCTCACGGTCACCGAGCGAAGGCAACACCGCCAGACGGGATGAATCGGCGGATGAATGGTGACATATTTCCGGGACGGGACACCAAGCCTCGCCTGCAGAGCGACTTTATCAACGGACTGCTAGGGGATGTTTCCGAAAATGTGACCTGATATCGACGTATGACGGAGGTGTCTTTATGGCGGGCCTGGGTGTCGATGGATTGCCGCGGGTTTCCGGCGACCTGGAGGTGGCGAAGTCCAATATTGAGAAGCACGGGTATTGTCTGCTGAAGGACGCGTTGAGCCAGGGCCAGGTTGCGGCCATGCGGAAAAGGCTGGTGGAGCAGGCGGAGGCGGAAAGGCAACTGGGCGCGGCGTACGAAGACGGCGGCCCGAATCAGAACTGGGGATCGTTCCGGGACGAAATCGGCCAGGTGCGGCCCGAAGCCTTCACGGCTGCGCAGGGGGGCGTCAACCAGCGGCTTTGGATGTTGATCAACAAGGGACGGGTGTTTCATGAGGTGTTGTTTCAGGAACGGGTGCGGGAGGTGATTGGCCATGTTCTTGGTGAGGAGTACCTGCTTTCGAGCTTTACCGCCAATATCGCCAAGCCGGGCGGGGTGGAGATGGACCTGCATACCGACCAGTGGTGGATGCCTTCGCCCGCTCGTCCGGGAAGGAAGGGATTGCCCGTAGGCTCGATCACACGCGAGCGGTTCGATGCGGACGTGGATGACGCGCCGCCGATGATCGCACCGGCAGCAGCGGTGAACGTGCTCTGGATGCTCGTGGATTTCACCGCCGGAAACGGGGGAACGCGCGTCGTGCCGGGAAGCCACCAGTTCGGGCGGCAGCCGGACATGGCTTCCAATTTGGAGGCGGTTGCCGCGGAGGGCCCGGCGGGTACGGCCCTGATTATCGACGCGCGGATCTGGCATGGAACCGGGGCCAACGCGACCGGCGGTCAACGGCTGGCGCTGCTTACCACTTTCTGCGGTCCGCAGTTCCGGCCACAGGAGAATTTCACCGTGGGCACGTCGCCGGAGGTGCTGCGGGAAGCCTCTCCCGAATTGCTGGCGCTGCTCGGGTTCAAGGTGTGGCACGCATACGGTCGCATCGAAAACCCTGCGGTGGAGTTCATCTCCCCTGGCGAGCCGTCGCTGGGAGAACTGCGCCCGGAGTAGTGCAATGGCACCCGGAGAGCGGGTCGATCGACGGACCATTTCAATCCATTGCGCCGGATGCCGGACGCTGCTCTACAGGTACCAAAAAGGCGGACGGGGCGGCCTTGTCAAATGCTTCCTTGAACGGATCGTGAGTGACTACACACGCGGCGACCTGAAATGTCACGAATGCGGGCAGGCATTCGCGCGGGAGCGGGTGATAAGCGGGCGAGTTATCCACAAGATCATTCAGGGCAAGGTGTATACCCGGGGGATGTCGAGAAAGTAAC